>NZ_CM170071.1:0-4800000 GCF_057197805.1 Micromonospora sp. Utrum1 | reverse complement strand
GGCCAGCCACTCGAAGCCGCCGAGCAGCCACCGCGCGCGTTGCGCGTCCTTGGCCGTGCGGGCGCTGTGGATCACCTCGATCTCCACCGCGCCGCACACCGCCAGCAGCCCCCGGTCGGACAACTCGTCGAGCACGGGCGCTACGGCGGGCTTGGGCCAGCGGGCGAGCGCCGACTTGTCGACGAGATAAAGCTCCCGGCTCACGCCGCGTCCGGCTTGGCCGCGCCCGCTCCACCGGTCAGGTCGGGAAGGCCACCGGTCTTGAGCCAGTCGGCGAATTTGCGCCGCTTCTCCCGCTTGACGACGGCCTCAAGAGCCGCGTTGACCGTCGCCTTCTTCGTCGACGTGCCCAGGATCTTCGCCGCTTCTGCGAGCAGATCGTCGTCAACGTCCAGGATCGTTCGCGACATCATGCGACCTCTCTGTCGGCAGCCGATCAGCACCGATGATATCAGGAACGTCGGTTGTTGATATCCCCCTCGGGCCACGTCGGGTCCGCCTCGACGACGTCCACGGCGACGCGCCGGCATCTTCTGCGCTTGACGACTCCGATCGGTAGTGCAGGGAGCGGATGGTTGGGCTCGGGCCAGCAGGCTCTTTCCAGGCCAGGTTCCTCGGGCTCATCATGTCTGGCATGCAGCGCTTCGCGGATGATGACGCCGGATACCTGAGCTGGATCTCCCGCAACCCGGATGGATATGTCGTGAACGCCAACCGCAGCCCCAGTCCGGGCTACCTGATCATGCATCGGGCCACGTGTAGGACGATCGCGGAAGGTCCGGCGAACGGTGGTAGATGGACTGGGGACTACATCAAGGTCTGTGGTGACCGCGCCGAACTTGAGCGCTGGGCCCAGAACGTGGTCGGCGGCCCGCTGAAGCCCTGCGTGCACTGCGGATAGTGCCCCGAGCCGTGCCGGGTGACGTTGATTGACCGCCTCTGGCGTTGCGGCCTGCCAAGCGAGGTGAAACACGGGTCGGCATTGCCGATTCGGCAAGCGGTCGTACGGGGGCCGTACTCTCCGCTGGAGGCCGCGAGCGTGGCGAACGGAGGCAGTGATGACCCAGCAGCGTGGGTACTGGCGGGAAGGCGGTGAGCGGATCAGTGCGCGGGAAGCATGGGACATCTGGGCACGCCACGCCTACGGCATTCTGGTCGACGTTGCCCAGACGTACCACTCCACGATCACCTACGGTGAGCTTCGCGACAGGCTCTTCGCTGCCTCCGGCATCCGGACCTCGGCTCTTCTGCAGAACTGGATCGGAGAGGTGCTCAACCGGGTGATCCACGAGTCCCGCCGCCGTGGCGACCCGCCGCTGTCGTCGCTCGTCGTCCGAATGGAGGACGGGATGGTGGGCGGGGGGTACGACGAGGTGCTCCGGGTCACTGGCGAGCCACCAGCGGAAGACGAGATGGCGCGGGAGGAGCACGCTGCCGGCTCCCGACTGGTCTGCTACCACCACTTCGGGGCATCACTGCCGCCAGATGGAGGGGTGCCAGCGCTGGCGCCGAAGCTGCAGGCAGCCGTCCAGCGCCGTCGCGCCCAGACCCCGCCGCCCCGCTGGCCGGTCTGCCCCACCTGCTTCGTCCAGCTTCCCGTGAGCGGCACGTGTGACTCCTGTTGACCCGTGCAGCAGACTCCTGCCTGCTGATGCAAACTCCCGGCCAGGTGGTTGATACTTCGGTTGCACGCTGGCCTCGCCAGTGACTCCTCGCTAGCTTTCTGTCATGACGACCACTGCACGGGAGCGGATTGGAGCCTTCTGGGACACCCACATCGGGGCGTGGCTAAGCGGCGAGGACCCGATGCCGTCGCCGCTCCCGAAGTGGTTCGAGTCCTACAAGGGCGTGGGGCAGGGGAAGCCGACACGCGACGGATTTCCGGAGCCGTACCACGGAGACCTCCTCGGCCGAGTGCACACGCCGCGGATGGTTGTCCTCGGGCTGAACCCGGGGGCGTACCGTCCTGAGTTCCAGTCACGGAATGGCATCTTCGCGATGGAGATCAACGAGTACGGCTCCTATAGCAACTGGCAGACGACCTGCCCATACAACCGTCCTGCATGGACGGATGTCATGGGTGGAAACCGGTACTATCAGGCTCGGCTCAAGTTCACCCGCAACTGGCTCCAAGACTCGACGGCCAGCCACCGCGACCTGCTGATCTTCGAGTGCTATCCGTGGCATTCGAAGTCCATCACCGCACCGCTTCGGCCACCGGCGGAGGTCATGGAGGAGTACGTGTGGGAGCCGATCGCCGAGCTGCCCGTGCAGGACGTCTTCGCGTTCGGCCGCCCGTGGGACGCTGTCGCCCAGGCGCTACGGCTTCCGTTGACCGCCGTGCTGGGGTCGGGCGGCATGGACTACGGGTCGAAGGTGAAAAGCCGGGCGGTGCGGATCTACTCGCTGCCTTCGGGCCAGCGGCTCGTGGTCGAGTGGCACCCCGGTTCCGCCGGTCCGCCGAGTGCGGAGGAGACCGGGATCCTCCGCCGTGCGCTGCTGGGAACGGCAACCGGCGAGGCTGGCGGAACGCCCCGCCCTCGGACGGGAGCCTCGAACGCCTCGATCCTCGTGCCAGGGGAGCAGCCGTGACCATCGTCAGCGACACCATCACCACCGCCCGACGGATCGACGAGCTCGGTCAGTACATGGCCGAGCAGGTGCTGAGTCCCTCCGGTGTTTGCGTGTGCCGGCGGCTCGGCAGTTGTCGACAGAGCGCGCTGGGCGGTCCCGGTAGGGCACCCCGTCCAGGCGCGGCCTTTGCCGCCGGGCAGCTCTCCCACATTGGCCAGCACTACGACCTGATGATCAACGGCCTGCCGTCGCGCACCCTGGTCATCGCCATGGAGACCGGGCGGGCGCGAGAAGGCGTGACGCTCAAGGAGCGCCATGCGGAGGTGATGAAGTCCGCCAGCCTCGCGTTCACCGCGCGGAACCCGCACATGCGCGGTGTCACCAGCGCCCTGCGGCTCGCTGTCGGACGTGAGCCCGGGAATGACCGGGAGGGTGAGCAACTCCGCCTGGCAGGCGTCCGTGACACCGTCCACCTCTTCGACGCCTACGCGATGGCCAAGATGCGGTTGTGCTCCGCCTTCGTCACCGGCTCGACCAAGTCGCTGGGCAACGCGACGATGAGCCGGAACTGCGCCCCGCACCTGGCGGCGACGATCAGGATTCTCGAGCCGGCTCTCTGCATCGTCCAGGGCCGTGAGGTCTACAAGGCGCTCACCGCGCTCATGAGCCGCCGGCGTCAGCGCGCCCCGCAGCTCGAACGGGCTCGGATCGCCGGTGTCGACACGCTCGTCGCCGCCTTCGCGCATCCGTCCGCGATGCGGCTGACCGACCACTGGGGGCGGCTGACCAGCGCGCCATACCTGTACAGAACGGTCGTCCCAGCGCTGAAGGCCGCGCGTCAGGCGATGACGACCACGTAAGGTCAGCCGCCGTAGCGGCTCATCCAGTAGGGGTCGGTCGCCTCGACGTAGTCGGCGCCGGACGGGCTGTGCTCGACCTGTGTCACGTAGTCCCGAGCGAGAGTGTCGGCGACCCAGGCCAGTTCCAGCCGGGAGAGCCAGCTCACGGGTAGTGCGTCCGCACCATGTGCGGCGCCGAGAAGTGCACCGGCCACGGTCGCCGCGTGCTTGGCGCCCGCCGACGACGCGAACAGCAGCGCCTCCCGCACCTGCTCCCGTTCCGGGAAGGACACAGCTACGTAGACGCCGCCGAGCAGCGCGGCCTGGGCCGTGTCGCCAGCGGCGAGACGAGCTAACTCCGGCGGGTCGGCGGGCCTGACCTTCGCTGCGGCCAGCGCGGGTGCCAGCACATCGCCGCTGGTACCGGGCCAACTTCCGTGCGGAACGCTGTGCGCTCTCATGGCGGCACCGGCCACGTCGTTGCCCAGGCCGATCAGGTGGATCATCGTGGCACCCAGTGCCGCCGCCGGCAACGCCGGGCCGCCGTGACTGAGAGCCGCGAGGCTGGCTCCCAGCGAACCAGGCGACTCCCACCAGGTGCAGAGCCCGGCTGGCAGAGCGCGGGTCAGGCCGTGCGCCCCGATACTGGCTCCGCCCGGGCGCTCCACCGTACCCAGCACGCCCTTGTGCAGTGCGGCGACCGTGGCCGGTGCGGAGCCCCGACGCTCGCGCAGCACCGGCACCTCCGCGAGCCAGCCCGTCGGCGGATCGCTCCCATACGCGGGCTTCACGCCCGCGATGCCCTGAAGCACCGCCCACCGGTTGTACGCGTACCAGATCATTCCGGGCGGGTGGGTGAGCCCCTTGTGCATGCCTCGAATGTGCGCGCGGATCAGGCCGTCGACGGTGAAGCAGGCGAGCTGGCCGGCGCTCGTCGCCCGTAGCGGTCCACTCGCCGGCACTGTGCCGCCCGTCGCGCCGATCGCGTCACCCAGCATCAGCCCGAGCACGCACCCTCGGGCGGTCGCCAGTGGCGGCCCCGTCCTGATCATGCCGTGCAGCATTGGACGTGGCGGACCGGGGACGGACGCTGCGCTGAGCCGTGGGCCCTGGGGCGCGAGCGGGGCAGAGGCCGGGGAGTTGGACGAAGATCTCGCGCCGGTCGACCGCCTGGCCGCGCCGGTCGATGACGTAGCCGGTCAGCCACACCCAGCCGGTGTACGTCGGTTTGGGGCAGACCGACGACCCGGAAGGTCAGCGCGCGGTCGCCGGCGAACTGCACCGAGGCGCGGCCGTCGACCCGCAGCAGGTCACCGGGTTGCGGTCGCACCGCTACCAGTGGCCCTGGTTCGGTGGCCGGCACTCGCGGGCGTGCATGGTCTGCCAGTCGCGCAGCGCCCGCTTCAGCCGCTCGTTCTCCTCGCTGAGCTGGCGTACCCGCCGGTGGAGGTCGGTCAACTCGTCGGCGACCAGGGCCTGGAACTCGCGTACCTGATCGGGGTCGACGCCCCGGCGGCGCGGGTCGAACGTGCGGGCCCGCACCTCGTGCGGGGTCAACCGGCGGGCAGGCCGGTCCCGTAGAGCTGGCCGGATCGATACACCTGGGTCACGTCGGTCCTTTCCGGGGCAGGCGGAGCGCGGAGGGTCGGTGCGGTGGGTCTGGAAGGGCGGGCCGTCCGCACGTTGGCCGCGGGCGGCCCGCCCGCTCCGCCGCCGCAGCTTGAGATCAGCGGTACGACAGCGGAGCAGTCGGTGGGTCGGGACGGGCACGCGCACCCGCCCCGACCAGGGGGATGAGCCGAACTCGTTGCCACGCGAGGAGTTCGCCTCGGTGGTTCAGCCCGGCGGCACGTTGGTGGTCCGGGACGGTGACGGCGACGTGCGGTGGTGGACCTTTGCCGGCTTCCGCGCCAACGCCACGTTGATCTCCACCCTCAGTGAGTTGGCCGACCCCACCCAGCGCTACGACGACGACTCAATCCGGCTGCGCCCTGACCTGGACCGCGAGATGGTAGGCAGAGCGGTGGCGGACGCGGCTGGCCGGATCTGCCAGCCGGACGTCAACGAGAAGGCACTGGAAGGATTGAAGTTCAGCGCCGCCCTGCCGCACCGTCTGGCAGTTGCCACCTTGGCCACGCGACTGGCCGACGTGCCCGCGTCGCAGGCGGTGCTCGCCGAGCCGGTGCGCACGGCCTATCTGGCTTAGTGCAGCACGGGAGCGAGCGTCCAATGGGCCGACCCCACGACCTGAATCCGCGAGCGCGAGATAACGCTTCAGTTGGGCGGGGGAGTCTGGGACAAACCGGTCGCGAGGGCGACGACCAGCATCATCAGGATCGCTTCGCTGCCGAGCAGCAGCAGAACATCCCTCCCGCTCGCATCGACGCCCGGGCGGACCACCCGCCGGCGCTGAAGTGCGCCGAGAGCGATGAGCCCGGCCAGACCGGCCGACTTGAGCATGACGAGTGCGCCGTATCCGCTCCTCAGCAACTGATCGAACGAGTGGAGTTCCTGCAGAGCGGCGAGCATCCCGGAAACCGCCAGCACGACGACGCACGCCAGGGCAAGCGTGGAGTACCGCGGCAATACCGCCGCCCAGGCGGCACGATTGCGCAGCGCGAGCCAACCCAGGGCAAGCAGCCCGCCCACCCACACTGACGCCGCGACGACGTGGGCGACGAGAGCGGCCCGAGCGACCAGAGGCGAGTCCGCGGTCAGGCTGTGACCGGTGAGCGGACCGGGGACCAGCGCGACGAGGGCGAACGGCAGGGCCAGTCGCGGCGACCATTTCGCCGTCACGGCCGCCGCGCCAGCGAGTGCCGCCTCGGCGAGCAACGCGCGAACCTGCACCGAATCGAGTAGTCCTCGTAGGTCACCTGCCATCGCGCGGTACCGCACGGCGAGGAGGACGACGATCAGCAGGCAGAGGGCGGCCCAGAGCAGCGCGGCCAGGACGGTGATGCGACGTGCCGGCACCCGCACCTGCGTGGTCGGTGAGTGTCGCTGGGAGATGCCGTGGAGCAGCCCGAACCCCACGCTGACCAGCGCGGTGATGGTGACGAGGTACGGCACCATGACCAGCGCCCAATCCACTACCGGACCGGCGCTGTCGAGATCGATCGGTGAGGGTTGGGGAGCGCCGCCACCGAGTAGCAGGGCCAGAGCGAGGGCGAACAATCCCGCCGTCGCGCTCCCCGCGAGGAGACCGACGGGCGGACGGGCGATCCTGGTGTCAGTCGAGGAGACCATTGCGCACCAAACGCTTGACGTCGAGCAGCGCGACACCGAGGGCGGCGACCAGACCGATCACGAGAGCGACGATGGCGAAAGGCGGGTGGCTCTGCTCGGCGTCTCGACCGGCCGCGGGTGTCACGACGTCGGCTGCGGAGAGGACGGGGCTGGGGGACAGCGTGAACCGCACGGTACCGGCAAGGCGCTGTCCCTTGCTCGACCTGGCCTGGTAGCTCATGGTGTACGTGCCGGCCGCTGGACCGACCGTTGCATCCAGGGGGCAGAGGAGAGTCGCGTCGACGATGGAGATGTCTTCTGTGCAGACTTCTACGCCATTGGGTCCGGTGACCCTGACCTCGGCTGGTTGCGCGATCACCTCGTTGAAGTTCAGCACTGCGACCTCGGGGAGCCGTCCCACTTCGCTGCCGTTGTCCGGCAAGGACGACGCCAGGTTGGCGTTCGCCGCGTCTCCGCCGATCGGGGGCTCGGTCGTCCCGGTTCCGGCACGGGGAGCGAGGGTGAACCTCACCGTTCCGGACAGGGGATGGCCGTCGGTGGAGGTCACCTGGTAGCTGATGGTGTACCTGCCCGCCGGCGCCTCGCCGGTCGTCGCGAGAGGGCGGGACAGGCTCGCCTTGCGCAGGCTGACCTTCCCGGTCGACCGGATCGACCCGTCGGGCCCGGTGACGGTGAGGGCGACGGGCTGCGCCACCGCCTCGCTGAAGGTCAGCTTCACGGCCTCGGGCAGGTGTTCCAGTTTGGCGTTCATGTGTGGTGACGATGAGACGAGCCTGGTGTGTGCCGCCGCCTCGCCCGCGCCGACGAGTTGTAGGGCGATGGCGCTCACGAGAATCGCCAACACGAGTGACCCAACCTGCCGTGATCGCTGGGCGGTCCTCATGGGTCGCATGCTAGGGGAGATCCTTGGGCGCCGGAAGACGTCAGCTCATGTCGAGTCCTCGATGTGCTGACGGCGTTTGCGCCGCTCAGCGGCCACGTGATTGCCGCTCACGGACGAGGTTCGACCGTTCGAGGAAGAACTACTACCGCTTACCGACCGTTCCCTGCCGCTGAACGATGACGTCGTTGACCTTCGATTCCTGCACGACGAGTGTCAATTGTCACACGTTCCCGCAGACGGGAAGGAGTCCCAGCCGATGGCCCACGATGTCCAGACCCCCGCCGGAGACGAACGACAGCAGCATTCGGAGGAAGCCGGCCCGGGAGGCAGGTCGGTCCACGTCAGTCGGCGAGCAGTCCTCGTCGGTGCCGGTGGGGTCGCTGCTTCTCTGGCCGTAGGCCCTGCACTCGCCCGCCAACTCCACGTCGACGAGGCGAAAGCGGCCGCCAGTGGCAGATCCGGCACGCTGACGCTCAGCGAAGGATCGATGATCCAGCTGACTGTGTCACCAGACGGCAACACCATCATGATGAACCTGCTCGGCATGCTCTGGACGCTGCCGGCCGAAGGCGGTGTCGCAACCAAGGTCACCGGCCTGGACACCGACCCGGCCTACCCGAGCTGGTCACCCGCCGGCGACAGCATCACCTTCCAGTCCTACATCGGCGGCACGTACCACATCTGGACCATGAAGCCCGACGGATCCCAGCTGCGCCAGCTGACGTCGGGAGGCTGGGACGACCGAGAACCGGTCTACTCGCCAGATGGCCGGCAGATCGCCTTCTCGTCCGACCGTGGTGGTGGCCAGTACAACATCTGGGTTCTCGACGTCGCCAGCGGCACCGTACGCCAACTGACCAACGCCGCCACCGGCGCCTCGAACTATTTCCCGACCTGGTCCCCGGACGGTTCGGAGATCGCGTACGTCGAGAGTGCGTCGGGGAGCCAGCTGATCAAAGCGATGGCCTCGTCGGGGCAGGGCGTCCCCCGCGTCCTCCAGGCGCACACCTCGGGCACGATCTACTGCCCGACCTGGTCACCGGACGGCGCATCCATTGCGTACGTCCTGCAAGGAGGGCCGCCGCCCAACGAGCACCACCCGGACAAGCCGTCACTGCCGAGTCTCCTGGTGAACGGCACGCCGGTCACCGACAAGGAGGACGTGTTCACTTTCCGGCCGCAGTGGCTGGGGAACGCCACGCTGCTGTACGCGGCGGACGGTAAGCTCCGCAAGCGCGACCTCACCAACAGAGGGCTGCACGAGGTCCCCTTCACCGCGGCGGTGAGCTTCAACCGTCCCGCCTACCAGAAGCGGCAGTACAACTTCGAGGACTCAACCCAGCAGGCGGTGAAGGGCATCGCCAACCCGGTCCTCTCGCCTGACGGAACCACCGTGGCGTTCGTCGCGCTGAACCAGTTGTGGACCATGCAGCTCGGCCGCAAGCCCGTCAAGGTGACCGACGACGTCTACTACAAGGCGACGCCGTTCTGGTCGCCCGACGGGAGGTACCTCGCCTACTCGTCCGACAAGAACGGACCGGAAGCGATCTACATCCGGGACATGAGCACCGGTCAGGAGCGCAAGCTGACCGGTCCGTTCAGCGGCTCGCAGGTGCGCGGCGCGTGGTCGCCCGACGGCAGCAAGATCTCGTTCCTGTCGGCGACGACGGGTTCGGGAAACGCCTCCACCTACGTGGCCGAGGTCGCCACCGGTGAGATCCGGGAGGTCCTCACGCCACTGTTCGAGCCGGGGCGGCCGACGTGGGGTCCGGACAGCAAGGTGCTGGCGCTCGCCTCCTGGGAGGCGTACTCCAACCGGTATCGGGAGGGGCAGAACCTTATCCTGACGGTGGACGTCACCACCGGCGCCAAGCAGGCCCACAACCCCTACCCGTGGAACTCCATCAGCAATCGCAAGGGCGACGACGGTCCGGCCTGGTCCCCCGACGGCAAGCTCATGGCGTACGTGCTCGACGGCGTGCTGTGGGTTCTGCCCGTCGACTCCCGTGGCCGCCCGACGGGTGAGCAGCGGCAGGTGACCGAGGAGAACGCGGACGCCGTGAGCTGGTCCGGGGACTCGCGCACGCTGCTGTACCTGTCGGACGGCAGGCTACGCAAGGTGCCGGTAGCCGGCGGCGAACCGACGACGGTCCCGGTGGACCTGACGTGGAAGCGGGACCTGCCCACGGGCGTCCAGGTCGTCCAGGCGGGGGCGCTCTGGGACGGCATGAGCCAAACCCTGCGCAGGAACGTCGACATCGTTGTCGAGGGCAACCGCATCGTCAGCGTCGATAAACGGCAGCCACGAGAGCGCTACGGGGCCGGAGCCACGTTCGTGGACGCGTCCGACCTCACCGTGATGCCCGGGCTCTTCGAAGCGCACGGGCACGAGCAGATGGACCAGCCGTACGTGGGGGGCCGGAAGGGCCGGTTCATGCTGGCGATGGGTATCACCAGCGTGATGGGCATGGGCGACCCGGCGTACGAGGCCCTGGAGCAGAGCGAGTCAGAGCTGTCCGGAGTGCGTCTCACGCCCCGCTACTTCTGGGCGGCCGAGAGCATCGACGGCGAGCGGGTCAACTACGACTTCATGCGGGTCACCGCGAACGAGAAGTCACTGCAACGCCAGGTAGAGCGCATCAAGGCACTGCGACCCAACATCCTCAAGACGTACGTGCGCTTGCGCAACGACTGGCAGGCGAAGGCGATCCAGGCCGGACACGAGATCGGAATTCCGTCCTTCTCCCACTACGTCTGGCCTGCCGCGGCCAACGGTCAGGACTCCTGCTCCCACTACGCGACCCAACGGCTAGGATACCAGCTTCCGGTGTCCGCATCGAACAGGGCGTACGAGGACACGATCCAGCTGCACGCGAAGTCCGGAATGGCGGTCGAACTCACGCGGGGCACCGCCGCGATGGTCGGTACGTACCCGGGCTGGATGCAGGATCAGCGGACACGGAAGCTGCTCAATCCCTGGCAGTACACCGCCATGCAGAGCCAGTACGACACGGAGCTGACAACCACCGAGGAAGCGTCCATCAGCCAGTTCGTCCAGAACCACGCAAGGATCCTCCGCGCCGGAGGCACGGTCCTCGGCGGCACCGACGAGCCCCTCGGGCTTAACGTGTGGGGCCTGCAGCCCACGCTCGCCGGCTTCGTGCAGTGGGGCTTCACGCCGTACGAGGCACTGCTGACGGTGACGGCTCTGCCAGCCAAGGTATTGGGTCTGGAGTCGGACCTGGGAACCGTACAGAAGGGGCGACTGGCGGACCTCAGCTTCGTTCAGGGCAACCCGTTGCAGGACGTCCACAGCGCCGCCAACGTTCAGATGGTCATGAAGAATGGCCGGCTCTACACCAGGGATGAGCTGATCGGGCCGTACTCGGAGGTCGACCTGAACGGCTGAGGCCACGCAGGCTGGCTGGATGCGTAGGTCGAAAGCGTCGGGCAGCAGGAACGGGCGAAGGGTGTTGATGATCCGTCGGCAACGGCGGCGATCAGCACCCTTCGGCCGTATCGGACGTCCGGACGCAGGCGACATCCCGACCCACACGCATCGACGCAATGCCACTTAGAGATGTTCGGATGGTGTCCGCGGTGCCGGCGAACTGGTCGGATGGCGGATACGGACACTGCCGTTCGACGACAGGAGGGACCGTGCGCACACCATCGCGTACGACGACGGGGGCCACCGCGCTGCTACTCGCGGCCGGAATGGTCCTGACCGCAGGAGCTGGCGGCCAGGCGGCACCCCGGAACGAGATTCCGACCCAGGCGCCGCCCGGCCACCTGCCGGGCGACAGCCACGACAGCAAGGCCAAGGACAACCGGAAGGGACGGACCGCGCCGACCGACCGCCAGCAGGACCGGGCCGCGGCGCTCGGCGCCCGGGTCCGCTGGACCGACTTCGGTACGCCCGCCACGCTCACCTCGACGGGCCGGCCGCTCGCCACCGGCCTGCCGGCCGACCCGGCCGCCGCCGCGCGGGCGTACGTGGCCGCCAACCGGGAGCTGCTGGGGCTGACCGCCGACGGCGCCGCGGCGCTGGAGCAGTTGACCGTCGCCCCGATGGGCGACGGCGCCACCGTGCTGTTCCGTCAGCGCTTCGGCGACCTGCCGGCCGCCGTGGACGGCATGCTCGCGGTCGGCGTCCGCGACGGCGTCGTGTGGCACGTCAGCTCGTCGCTGGCCCGTGGCGCCGCCGCCCCGGCCCCGGCCACGCTCACCGCCGAGCAGGCGCAGCGGGCGGCCGCCGCCGACGCCGGCTTCACCGACCCGGCGATCCTGCGGACCGCGCTGGTCGCGGTGCCGACGGCCGACCGGGGCGCGCGGGCCGCGTACGAGGTGACCCTCGGGGCGGACCTCACCGGCGTCGAGCCGGCGGCCTACGCCACCTACGTGGACGCCCGGGACGGCACGGTGCTGGTCCGCGAGGACCTGGTGGACCACGACGCCGACAACCCGTCCTGGGACGTCTTCCCGAACTCGCCGTCGGTCGACAAGTCCTCCACCGACACCCGGGTGCGCTGGTGCGCCCGGCCGGCGGACGGATGCGACGAGGTGGTGGGTGTGCCCGGGCATCCCGCGTGGGACGTGGACCCCGCCACCGGGGCGTCCACCACCACGACGAAGGGCAACAACGCGATCGCCGTGCAGAACTGGTTCAGCAACGACCCGTTCAGCGTGGGCACCGAAACGGCCACGCCGCGCCCCGACCGCAATTACGCGTACCCCTGGACCAACCAGTGGTTCGAGCAGAAGTGTAGCCCGGACACCTTCACCTCGCCGCAGGCCAACGACATCGACGCGGCCCGGGCGAACCTGTTCGGGATGCACAACCGGATGCACGACTGGTCCTACCGCCTGGGCTTCACCGAGGCGACCTGGAACATGCAGCGGGACAACCTCGGTGGTGGCGGGCTGGGCAACGATCCGGAGCAGGGCAACGCCCAGGCCGGCGGGGTCAGCGGCGGCCCGCCGAACTTCGCCGCTCGGGACAACGCCAACCAGATCACCCCGGGCGACGGGATCGCCCCGATCACCAACATGTACCTGTGGCAGCCGATCGCCGGCTCCTTCTACGCGCCCTGCGTGGACGGTGACTTCGACATGTCGGTCATCGCCCACGAGTACGGCCACGCGGTCAGCAACCGCATGATCGCCGGCCCGAACGCCGGGGTCAGCTCGCCGCAGGGGATGAGCGAGAGCTGGTCGGACCAGCTCGCCATGGAGTACCTGTACGAGCACGGGTACGCGGCGCCCGGCCGGCGCGGCTTCACCATCGGCGAGTACACCACCGGTGACCCGGACGCCGGTATCCGCAACTACAACATGAGCGACAGCCCGCTCAACTACAGCGCGATCGACTACGACTTCGTCGGTCTCCAGGTGCACGCCTCCGGCGAGGTGTGGACCGCCACCAACTACGACATCCGCGCGGCCCTGATGCGCCGGTACGGGGCGGGCGACGCGGCCCTGCAGAAGTCCTGCGCCGAGGGGACGACGCCGGTGACCGCGTGCCCGGGCAACCGGCGCTGGATCCAGCTGGTCTTCGACTCGTTCCTGCTGATGGCGGTCAGCCAGGTCAGCATGGTCGACGCCCGGGACGCGATGCTGGCCGCCGACCGGATCCGCTTCGGCGGGGCCAACCAGGATCTGCTCTGGAACGCCTTCGCCGCCCGGGGCCTCGGTGAGACCGCCGCCAGCACCGGCAACGCCGACGTCAACCCGAGGCCGGGCTTCACCTCCCCGTACGCGGACGAGGCGACGCTGACCTTCAAGCCGGTCGACGACGACGCGGTGGTGTCCGGGGCGCAGCTGTTCGTGGGCCGCTACCAGGCCCGGGCCGTGCCGGTGGCGGACACCGACGCGGCCACGCCGCTCACCGACCAGGTGCGCCTGGTCCCCGGCACGTACGAGTTCGTCGTTCGCGCCCCGGGTCGCGGACACGTCCGGGTCGGCCCGGTGACCGTGAAGGCGGGCCAGGTCCGCGACCTGCCGGTCCGGGTACCCGCCAACCTCGCCTCGACCGCCGCCGGCGCGACGGTCGGCGGGGACGGGATCAACCTGGCTCTGATCGCCGATGACGACGAGGCCACGAACTGGGCCTCGCTGGGCGCGCCGGTCGCCGGCCGGCAGGTCACCGTCGACCTTGCCGGGGGTACGCAGCAGGTCCGCCGGGTGCAGGTCAGCGCGATGCTGCGCCCGCCGGTCGTGGGCGACGCGGACGCCGGCACGCAGAGCCGGTTCTCCGCGCTGCGCCAGTTCCGGGTCCTCGCCTGCACGGCGGGGGACGGGGTGAGCTGCGCCGACGCCGCGTACTTCCGGGCCGTCTACACCAGCCCGGCGGACGCCTTCCCGTCGGTGGCGCCCCGGCCGCGGGCCCCGGAGCTGATCGTCCGGTCCTTCGACATCCCGCGGACCACGGCCACCCACCTGCGGATCGAGGTGGTGACCAACCAGTGCACCGGCGCGCCGGACTACGCCGGTGAGCAGGACGCGGACCCGCGGGCGGAGACCGACTGCGCCACCGCCAGCCCGCAGGCGACCAACGTGCGGATCGCCGAGTTCCAGGCGTTCGCGCAGTAGGCGACGGGGTGCGGGCGGGCGGCGTCTGCCCGCGCCCCTTGCCATGCATCGTCAGGCATCACTACATTGATCGGCGGGCGCCGCCGTACGGCGGCTGAACGTCCCGCCCGAGCCGGGCAGTTCCGGTACGCGCCGTCGCGCGCGTCGGCACGCGAGGTCCCCGCAGCTTTCGCACCGCCGGTCCGTTGACCGGCGGCCCGCCGAGAGGACCCCGATGAGGATCTCCCACCCCCGTCTCGCCCCGGTCGTGGCGACCGTCGCCATCCTGGCCGCCGCCGCTGTCGTCACCCCGCTGGTGGCCGGCCCGGCCGCCGCCGCGCAGGGCTGCCAGGTCGACTACCGCCCCAACGTGTGGCCGGGCGGGTTCACCGCCACCGTCCGCGTCGCCCCCGGCGACACCGCCCTGAACGGCTGGACGGTCAGCTGGACGTACCCCGGCGATCAGCGGATCACCGGCGCTTGGAACGCCGCGGTCAGCCAGTCCGGCGCCACCGTCACCGCCCGCAACGCCGCCTGGAACGGCAGCGTGCCGGCCGGCGGCGCCACCGAGTTCGGCGTCCAGGGCACGGGCGGTTCGGCCGCACCGGCGCCGACCGGTTTCGCGCTCAACGGCGTTCCCTGCAACGGCGCGCCGCCCGGCCCGACCACCGCGCCGCCCTCGCCGACCATCTCGCCGACCCCGACGATCTCGCCGAGCCCGACGCCGACCACCTCCCCGAGTCCGACGGTTTCGCCCACCCCGACCGGACCGCCGCCGGCCGGCTGCGCCGGCGCCGCGCTCTGCGACGGGTTCGAGAACCAGACCGGGTCCACGCCTGCCGGCGACTGGACCGTGGTGCACCCGGACTGCGCGGGCACCGGCGCCGCCGCCGTGGACACCGCCACCGCCCACGGCGGGGGCCGGTCCGTCCGGATCGACGGCGGGGGCGGCTACTGCAACCACGTCTTTGTCCGGGCCAACCGCGACCTGTTCGCGGTGGGGGCGGTCCGCTACGGCCGGCTCTGGGTCCGCCACACCACCGCCCTCCCCGCCGACCACGTCACCTTCCTGGCCATGGCCGACGCCGCCGACGGCAACCGTGACCTGCGGATGGGTGGGCAGAACGGGGCGTTGCAGTGGAACCGGGCGTCCGACGACGCGACCCTGCCCGAGCAGAGCCCGGCCGGGGTGGCGCTGAGTGTGCCGCTGCCCACCGGCCGCTGGTCCTGTGTGGAGTTCATGGTGGACGGGAGCGCCGGGCAGTTGCGCACCTGGCTCGACGGTATGACGGTCGCCGGGCTGACCGCCGACGGTGTCCCGACCCACGACGTCGACGGGCAGTGGTACGGCCGCACCTGGCGTCCGCAGCTCACCGACCTGAAGCTCGGCTGGGAGAGCTACGGCGGCGCGGCCGACAGGCTCTGGTTCGACGACGTGGCGCTGGGCGCCACCCGGATCGGCTGCTGACCGGCCGCGGCCGGGCGGTCCCTCGGGCCGCCCGGCCGCGGTCGATCATCCAGCGTTCACCCGGTTTTTGGAGCACGGTCGCCGCGCGGGGTCTGTACGTCGGGAAGGATCACCGCCAGACTGGGCGCGATCGGACAACGACGCCGATCGATACTGTCGCCCAGTTCAGGGAGGACCCTTTGACCACGCTCGCGACCCCGCTCCGCTCCACCGGCACCCGCCTGCGCCGCGCCCTCGCCGCTTGCGCCCTGCTCACCGCCATGGTCGCCGCCGCGCTCGTCGGCCCGCCGGCGGTCTCCACCCGGCTCGCCGAGCCGGCCCAGGCCGCCGTCTACAGCTCCTGCACGATGACCCGCTGCGCGGACGCCCGCACGGCGCGCTCGGGTTGGTCGGCCAGGAGCTTCCCGACCAGCCGCGGCTGGTACTCGTGGAGCGGTGGCCTGTGCAATTTCGCCGGCGGCCGGTTCTACAACTACGAGGGGCAGCTTCCCACCAACGCCACCTACTACGAGTACGACGTCTACCCGCGCGCCTGCGGCGCCGCCCGGGACGCGTACCGGATCGTGGTCAACAAGAGCACCGGGGTGACCTGGTTCTCGCCCGACCACTACGCCAACTTCTACCGGCTCTGACAGGCGTCGGGGCGGGTCGGGCCGGCGGGGCCCGGCCCGCGTCGACCGGGAAGGATGGACCCATGGGCGCAGCGTCCCCGCAGCCGCCGGCCTGGCTCGTGCTCGACGCCGGGTCGGAGCCCGAGCCGGCCGAGGTGTCGGTGGCCGCGACGGCCGCCCGGACCCGGGCCGGGCTGCACGAGGCGCTGGCCGCGGCCCTGCCCCTGCCCGACTGGTTCGGGCGCAACTGGGACGCGCTCGCCGACGTGCTCGCCGACCGCCTCGACACCGGCCCGCTGACCCTCGTTGTCCGGGACGCGGCGGACCTGCTCGCCGACGAGCCGCCGGCCCAGCTCGGCACCCTGCTCGACGTGCTCGGCGGGGTCGCCGCCGGGGGCCACCACTCGCTGCGCGTGCTGCTGCGCGACCACCCCGACCGGCTGCCCGCGCTGCGGACCCGGATCACCGCCGCCATGGGCGGCCGGGTCGGCGCCCCACCCGCCGACGCCGACTGATCCGGTCAGTTCGGCTGGTCGAGGATGGCGCTGAACCGCTCCTCGGCCAGGTCGAGCTGGGCGAAGATGTGCCGCTTCACCGGCGCGGACAGCGGCGTGTCCGGCCGGGCGATGAGGTCGCGGAAGACCGGCACCAGTGGCCGGTACTTGGCCGCCGACCGGGCCACCTTCGGCCCGACCGTGTGGATCACACCCACCCCGTTGTCGGTGAAGTCCGAAACCTTGATCACCCGGGCCCACGGCTCCCGGTCGAGGCTCGCCGCCACGTGCTCCCGGTACTGGACGTGCCGGTCGCGCCCCGGGTCGTACGCCGGGTTGGTGACCGCGCCGACCAGCCGGGCGACCCGCGGCCCGAACCGCTCGGCCAGCGCGGCCAGCGCCGCGGGCGTCGGATCGGCCGGAGCGTCCGGGCCGGCCAGCTCCGCCGGGTGGTCCTCCACCGCGTCGTGCAGCAGGCCCGCAACGATCACGTCCGCGTCCCGCACCTGGTAGTGGTGCATCATCCGGATCGCCACCCGGAGCAGGTGGTTCAGGTACGGCTCGCGCACCCGCCGGTCGTCGCGGTGCAGTTCGGCGGCGAGGTCGAGGGCGGCGGTGAGCCGCTGCCGGGCGGGCTCGTCGAACGCCTCGATCTCCAGCCGGAAGCGCGCCAGCAGGCCCGGCTCGCCGTGGATCTCGGTGATCGCGTGCATCGGCATGGTCGCCAGGTAGGCCGGGAACTCCATGCCTCCCTTATAGCTGATCTTCGCCAGGAAGGGTCGCCCCGGTCGGCCTCCCGACCGCACCGGCTCAGCTTCCGGTCAGCCGCTTCACCAGGCGGACCGTGGTGCCCTCCGGGCTGCCGACGACGCTCGCCTCGTCCATCACCCCGGCCATGATCAGCTGTCCCCGGCCCCGGTCGGCGCCGTCCACGCCGGCGTCCTCGCGCCAGCCGCCGCGGTCACGTACCTCGATCATGAGCCGGTCGTCGGACAGTTCGGCGCGGAGCGTGGTGAGCCCCTCCGGGGCGAAGCGGTAGCCGTGCTCGATGGCGTTGGCGCACGCCTCGCCGGCGGCGATGAGCACCGTCTCGACGTCGTACTCGGTCACCCCGTGGGCGCGCAACCAGCGGCGCAGCCGCTCCCGGGCGGGGGCGAGCCGTCCCGGGTCGGCGGGCAGGTCGAGGGTGAAGACCGGGGCCGTGCCGGCCGGGTCGTCGCCCGGCACCAGCCCGGCGGCTGTCCCACCCTCCACGTCCGGTCCCCCGTCCCGCGCACCTGCCGGGCCTAGGCGCTCGCCGTCACCGTCCCGTCCTGTCCGTCATTGTCCCCGGTTGGGCCCGGCGGTATTCCTCGACCCGGGGGTTGATTCCGACCGGATGTCCGGGCCTGCCGGCGGTCCGCCCGGAGCACGCGCGGTGCCGCGGGGTCGCGGGTCACAATCGGCGGGTGGACCGGGTGCTGGACCTGCTCGTGGCGTTGCCGCCCGCCCTCGTCCTGGCCCTGGTGTTCCTGCTGCCGGCGCTGGAGGCGTCGACGTTCCTCGGGCTGCTCGTGCCGGGCGAGATCGCGGTGCTGGTCGGTGGGGTGCTCGCCCACGAGGGGCGGCTGCCGCTCTGGGCCGTGGTGGTCGCGGCGGTCGCCGGCGCGGCCCTCGGCGACCAGGTCGGCTACCTGGTCGGCCGCCGGTACGGCCGGCGGCTGCTGGCCCGCGTGCCCGGCCGGTTCGTCCGTTCCGCGGAGCTGTCGCGGGCGCTGGAGCTGGTCCGCCGCCGGGGCGCGGTGGCGGTGGTGCTCGGCCGGTGGGCGGCGGCGCTGCGCGCCCTGGTCCCCGGCCTGGCCGGGATGAGCGGCATGCCACGCGGTGCGTTCACGGTGGCGAACCTGGCCGGCGGCGGGCTCTGGGCGGTGACCGTGGCGTTGCTCGGCTACCTGGCGGGGGCGTCGTTCCGGCTGCTGGAGCGGCGGCTCGGCTGGGGCGGCGAGGCGCTGCTCGCCCTGGTGGCGCTGGTGGTGGTCGTGCGACTGGTCCGGGTCCGGCGGGCCGCCCGCCGCGAACGGGCGGGCACCGCCGAGTCGCGCTGATCCCCGGGCGGCCGGTGGTGCGGCCGCGGGGGAGCGGGTCAGTCGGCGACCAGGTGGTCGCCGCCGCCCCACTGCGTGCTGCGTTCCCGTTGCCGCCGGACCAGGTAGGTGCCGGGGGCGATGCCGGAGGGGTGGATGGGCAGGCCGGGCGTTCCGCAGCACGCCGACGGCGAGGAACTGCGGGTCGGCGACGTCGGTGGTCCACTCGGCGTCGCCCGGCCCGGCGACCAGGGTGTGCGGGTTTCCGCCGGCCGCCCCGCGCAGCAGTTCGACGCCGCCGGGCGGCACCGGACACCAGCGCGCCCGGGGCGACGGCTGCACGTCGTCGAGCACCTGCAGCGGGATGACGATCAGGTCGCCCTGGGCCTGGAGGCCGTCGACGACGGGGATGCGGACCTGCTGTTCGAGGTGGTCGAGCACGGTCAGCCCGGTGCGGCCGGTCAGCTCGGCGAGGGTCATGGCCATGGTCATGGTGATCACCTTCAGGTTCGGCGGAGGAGTCGGGCGTACTGGTCGCCGGTCAGGCCGTAGGACCAGCCGGCGGCGGCGACCGCGTCGTCGAGGTGGGCGGGCACGGTAAGGCCGTACCGGCGGCGCCGGCCGTCGCGCTCGACGGACCCGTTGACCGCCAGCAGCACCCGGGCCGGCCGCCCCCACACCTGGCGGGGCAGGTCGTAGAGCTGGAGCCGGCAGCCCGGGTTGCCCGGGTCGGGCGCCTCGGCGAGCAGCCGTAGCCGGGCCTGGGCCAGGTACGCGTCCCAGCCGAGGTGCTCGATCGCGCAGCGGCGCACCTCGACGTTGCGTTCCCGAGCGATCCGTTCGACCGTCGGCCCGTGGACCACCCACTCCGGCACGGCGGTGCCGTGCCAGGCGTGACCGCCGGTCCCGTCGGCGTATCCGGCGGCCGGGCCGTGTCCGTTGTGGCTGCGCCGCTCGCCGTGGTAGGCGCCGGGGACCGGCTCGGTGTGCGCCACCGTGGTCCGTTCGGTGACCACGCAGACGTCCTCCCTCGGCCACCACCAGCCGCAGGAGCGGGCCACCTCGGCCCAGAGGTCGAGCTGGCGGTCGTCGGCCGGGTGGTAGCGGCCCGGCCAGAGGCGTCGGCGGACGTCGTAGTGCGCCAGCCAGGGCGCGTCGTGCTGCCCGTGCCAGCGCAGGCCGAGCGGCTCCGGAACCGCCGCGACCAGCCCGCTCAGCACCACCGCCCGGACCCCGTCGCGCACCGTCCAGTACAGCGAGTCGCGGACCCGCACGTCGAGCACGTCCGACAGCCGAGCCCCGGCGTCGAGCGCCTCGGTCGGCGGCCGGGTCGCGACGAGCGGATCCCGCCCCACCCACCAGGGCGCGTCGCCGGGGCTGCCGATCCGATCGTCGAGCCGGCGGCGCAGGGCGTGCACCTCGTCGGCGAGCTGCTGCGCCAGGTGCCACGGGGAGCCCGGGTCGAGCGGGCCGCCGTAGCGGATCGGGGTTCGTCCAGCAGGTCGACGGCCTGCCGGGGACTGGCCGCCCAGTGGAAGCGGGGGCGGGGCCGGCCGAGCCGGGCGTAGAGGCCGGTGATGACCCGTTCCGCGCGGTCCCGATCGGCGGGTGCGGTGCTCAGCGCGGTCCAGAGCCAGTCGTCGCGGAGCTCCGCCGCCCGGTACCAGTGGTCGAGCTGATCGGTCAGATTCCGGTTGATTCCGGCGCGGCGTCGGGCCCGCTGCCGGTTGCGCGCGCTCATCGCGCGAGGGCGGTCACGCCCTTTCTCTCGATCATGAAAGCGATGGTGACAGGATCCGCCCGGACCGGCAACGCGATTATCGGCCGGGGCCGGCGCCCCCGAGGAGGGAGCGCCGGCCCGGCGAGGGGTGTGGGGTCAGCCGCTGATCTTCCCGGTGCCGGCCTCGGCGGTCACCGTGGCCTTCACCGTGCTGGCGGCGTCGAGGGTGTACGCGTACGGGATCGAGGCCACGCTGCCGGCGGTCTGCGGCGCGCCCGAGTTGACGTAGAGGTTGTTCCGCTCGACCAGGTTGCCGGCCGGCGAGGAGCCCTCGCCCACGTGCGTCGGGTCGGTCATGTTCTCGAACGAGTTCCCCTCGACCAGCACGCCGGCCCCGCAGGTCGTGGCGATGCCGTAGCTGTACGACGGGTTGGCGGTGTTCACGTAGTAGTTGTTGAACACGTGCACCGGGTTGCCGAAGCGGACCCGCGGGTTGCGCTGGAAGCAGTTGCTGAACGCGTTGTGGTGGTAGGTCACCTTCAGCCGGCCGGTGTCCTCGCCGGAGTTGCTGTCGCTGTGCCCGACCAGCGAGCACTTGACATGGTCGTGCAGCCGGTTCCAGGAGACGGTGACGAAGTTCGACCCGTGGGTCACGTCGAGCAGCCCGTCGTAGTAGTCGGTGCCGCTGGTGGTGTCGCTGGACAGGTCGTTGTGGTCGATCCAGACGTTGGTGGAGTTGTCCAGGTGGTGGCGTCGCCGTTGCCGACGCCGGCGCGTACCTCGGCGATCCTCAGGTTGCGGACGCGATGTTGTGGGCGTCGCGCAGGTTGAGGCCGCAGCCGGTCAACCCGGAGCCGGCGCCGACCCCGATGACGGTCTTGTTCGAGCCGACCCGGATCTCGGTCGAGCAGGTGAAGGTCCCGTTCACCCGGACGGTGGTCGCCACGTCGCCCTCGACCGCGTCGGCCAGCGCCGCTTGGTCGCTCACGGTCACCGTGCCGCCGCCGGCCCCGCCGGTGGTGCCGCCGTTCTGGGTGGCCCAGCCGACCAGCCCCGTGGTGGGCGGCGGGTCGGTGGGCGGCGGCGTGGTCGGCGAGGTGGTCGGCGACGTCGTGGGGGAGGAGGTGGTCGGCGGCGTGGTCGGGGTGCCGCCGGCGCCGTCCACGGTGACGTCGTCGAAGACCGCGCCGGCGTACGCGGTGACCAGCACGATCCGGCCGGCCGCGTACGCGGTGTCGGTGCCGGCGGCGATCTGGGTGCCGTTGACGAAGCCCTTGATGGTGCTGCCGCTGGCCTCGATCCGCAGGGTGTACCAGGTGCCGATGGCGACGGTCAGCGCGGCGGACCCGAGGACGGTGAGCTGGCTGCCGTTGACCATCTGCAGCTCGGCCCGGTTGGCGTTGGTCAGCGCCAGCCGGTACATCTTCGTCGAGCTGGTGGAGCGGGACGCCAGGCCGACCAGCCGGTTGGCACCGTTGAACGGCAGCGGCTTGACCCGGGCCTGGACCTGGTAGTCGGTCCAGCCGGTCTGGCCGGCGAAGGCGCGGGCCAGTTCGCTGGCGTTGTTGCCCTGCCGGTAGGCCGGTGAGCCGTCGGTGACCACCGTCCAGTCGCCGCCGGACTTGGACCAGCCGTCGGCGTTGCCGTCGTCGAAGGTGTCGCCGAACAGGGTCGCCGCCGCGGCGTTGCCGGTCATGGCGACGGCGAGCAGCAGGGCGGTGAGGCCGGCGCCGGCCGCGGCCAGCGCTCCTCGGTGGTGGGGTCGGAGTCGCACGGTGCTTCCTCCAGGTGGGTGGGGGGTGGGATGGCCGGGCGCCGCGTGGGGGACGGGCGCGGCCCTGGGGATCAGAGGGTCAGCCGGCCGGCGCGGCGAACGATCTTCGGGGTGGCGTCGGCGGCGTTGGTGGCGTTGTCGCCGCCGAGCGCGTCGACCAGTTCGGCCCGGGTGCGTACCACCCGGATCCGGTCGGGGGCGGCGGCCGCGCCGCCGGTGGTGCCGGCGCCCTCGGCGGCCCAGCCGTCGTTCGCGGGGAGCGCCTGGCGGCCGAGGTCCCGGGCCGGCCGGGACAGGGCCGGGTCGGTCGGGGCGGCCGGCGCGGGGGCGGCGCCGGTGACCGCGAGCGCGGCGGCGAGGAGCGCGGCGCCCGCTGCTGTTCTACGCATGACTCTTACCGTCCTGTCAGCTTTTGGTGGCCGATATCTGCGACGGTAAAGACGTTCTTTTATATGAGTCAATGCGTATTGTGTGCAGGTTTGTTGCAATGGAGCAATGCAAACGGTATTGCCCGGTCGGTTCCGATCGGGATAGGCGGGCTTCTGTCCGGATCGCCTGGACCCGGCCCTGCCGGGGTTTGCACTACCGTTGCGGCGCCTCCCCGTCCGGCAGCTCGATCCGGTACGGCGGCACCGCCCACGGCACCCCCGACTCCGACGGCAGCGCCCCGGATTCGGCGGCCCGGCGCAGCACCGCGTCGACGCCCCGGATCACCCGCATCCGCTCCGGCCCGTCGCCCTCGGTGCGGACCAGCCCGCCGCCGAGCAGGGTCGGCTCCGGCGCGTCCCGCAGCGCCGCCACGACCGCCGTGAACGGCGCGGTCCGCGCCAGGGGCGCGATCAGCGGAGCGCCGGTCGACCGGTGGTCGAGCAGGTTCTCCAGCAGGTCCCGCCGGCCGGGCACCTCGCGCAGCGCGGGGTCGCCGGGCAGCCGGAGCCGGTCGGTCGGGTACTCCAGCACGGCCCGGCCCCGGTCGCCGGTGACGTGCACCTCGCCGGCAATGTACCCCTCGCCGGCCAGGGTGACCGCGGCCAGCACCGGCGGTCCGGTCCGCGGCGTCACCCGCAGCACGGCGGTGTCGTCCACCTCGATGGGCCGCACCCGGTAGCGCTCCACCTCGATCCGCGCCGGCCGGACCGGCGTGCCGCTCACGGCCTCGGCGACGGCGAGGCACTGCATCACGGCGTGCGCCAGCGGGTTCGCCAGGGCCCCGTCGAGCGCGGGCCGGCCGTCGAGGATCCGCCGGCCGGCCCAGGGGGAGCGGGCGTAGTAGGCGTCGGATCGCTGCCAGGCCGCCACGGTGGCGACGGCGGTGACCGTGCCGAGCCGGCCGGCGGCCAGCGCGGCGGTCAGCTCGGCCAGGGCCGCCGAGCCGAGCGCCTGGAAGCCGACCTGCACGGCCCGGCCGGCCGCGTTCGCCGCGTCGGCGAGCCGCCGGTGTTCGGCCAGGTCGAGCACCGGCGGCTTCTCCAGCAGCAGGTCCGCCCCGGCGTCGAGGGCGTCGAGGGCGATCGGCAGGTGGGTGTGCGGCGGGGTGCAGATCACCACCACGTCGGGTTCGACGGCGGCGAGCATGGCCCGGTGGTCGGTGAAGGTCCGGGCCTCGGGCGGGACCGGGGCGGCCGGCTCGTCCTCCAGGGGGCGGACGTCGACCAGGCCGACCAGGCGCGCCCGGCCGGCGGCGTGCAGCGGGGCGATGGCCCGCCGGTGCCAGCGCCCGTGCCCGTTGGCGCCGATCAGCGCGACCGTGGGCGGGTGCGCCCCGGCCTCGCCGCGTCGCGCTGCGCCCGGGCCGGTCATGCCGCACCGGCCAGGGTGGCCCGGACGCCGTGCCGCTCCAGGTCGGTCAGCCAGCCGGTCACGTCGGCCCGGACCTCTTCGTCGGCGGCCAGGTCGGCGGGGAAGACCTCGCGCAGGGCGAAGAGCGCGTCGACCACCTCGGCCGGGGTGCCCGGGGCGGCGGCGAGGGCGGCGCGGATCCGGTCGGCGAGCGGGTCGTCCAGCGGCAGCGGGCGGCCGTCGTCGGCGTACCCGAGCAGGAAGCGCAGCCAGGCGGCGACCACCAGGGCGGCCCAGCGGGCCGGCCGGCCGGCGGCGCGCAGGTCGGCGATGGTGTGCAGCACCCGCTGGGGGAGCTTCTGCGAGCCGTCCATGGCGATCTGGAGGGTGCGGTGCCGGATCGCCGGGTTGGTGAACCGGGCGAGCACCTCCTCACCGTAGGCCGGCACGGAGACGCCGGGCGGCGGGGTGAAGCTGGCCGTCACGTCCTCGGCGACCAGCCGGCGCAGCACGGTGTCCAGCTGCGGCAGCGCCAGGGTCTCGGCGACGGTCTCCGCGCCGGCCAGGGCGCCGAGGTAGGCCGCCGCCGAGTGCACCCCGTTGAGGGTGCGCAGCTTCAGCCGCTCCCATGGGCCGGCGTCGCCGGTGAGCACCGCCCCGGCCCGCTCCCAGGCCGGCCGCCCGGCGGGGAAGTCGTCCTCGACCACCCACTGGGCGTACGGCTCGGCGGCCACCGCCGCCAGGTCGATCACCCCGAGCGCCCGGAAGGCGGTGTCCAGGGTCTCCGGGGTGGAGGCCGGCACGATCCGGTCGACCATGGTGCTGGGGAAGCTGACCTGCCGCTCGATCCAGCCGGCCGGCCCGTCGGGCACCCGGGCCAGCGTGAGCGCCTGGGTCACCAGGCCGCGCAGCTGGCGGCCGTTGGCCGGCAGGTTGTCGCAGCTCACCAGGGCGATCGGGCCGGCGTCGGCGGCGGCCCGGGCGAGCAGCCCGCGGACCAGCAGCCCCGGCACGGTCCGTGGGGCCCGGTCGGTGGTGAGGTCGGCCAGGAGGTCCGGATCGGCGCGCAGCTCGCCGGTGACCGGGTCGAGCTGGTAGGCCTTCTCGGTCACGGTCAGCGTCACCACCCGGATCGCCGGGTCGGCGAGCAGACGTACGACGGCGGCCGGGTCGCCGGCCGCGTGGCATACCCCGGCCAGGGCGCCGACCACCCGGGTGGCCGCGCCCTCGGCGGCGAGGGTGGTGACGCTGAACAGGGCGTCCTGCGCGGCGAGCGCGTCGACCACGGCGGCGCTGCGCGGGGCGACCCCGACGATGCCCCAGTCCCCGCCGGCCGCGCCGACCGCCGCCTCGGTGTAGACGGCCTGGTGGGCGCGGTGGAACGCGCCGAGTCCGAGGTGGAGGATGCCGGCCGGCACGGTGCCGGGGCGCAGCAGCGGTCGGCACTCGACGGGCAACCGCCGCAGGGTGGCCAGGCCGAGCCGCTCGGTGCCGAGGGTCAGCGCCACGCCGGGCCGTCCGGGAAGCGGAACTCGGCGATGGAGGCCGGTTTCATGGTGCTGCTGTAGCCGGGGGCGGTGGGCAGCAGGTAGCGCCCGCCGCGGGTGCGGACCGGGTCGACGAAGTGTTCGTGCAGGTGGTAGACGTACTCCACCATCCGGCCGTCGAGGCTGGCGCCGACCCGGAGGTAGTCGAAGATCGTCAGGTGCTGGACGTACTCGCAGAGGCCGACGCCGCCGGCGTGCGGGCAGACCGGCACGCCGAACTTGGCCGCCATGAGCAGTTCGGCGAGGACCTCGTCGACCCCGCCGACCCGGCAGGCGTCGACCTGCATGACGCCGATCGCCTCGGCCTGGAGCAGCTGCTTGAAGATCACCCGGTTGGCGGCCACCTCGCCGGTCGCGACCCGGCACCGCCCGCCGGTCAGCTCGGTGACGGCGCGGGCGATCCGGGCGTGGCCGAGCACGTCGTCGGCGTGCGTCGGCTCCTCGATCCAGTACGGGTCGACCTCGGCCAGCGCGGTCATCGCGGTGATCGCCTGGTCGACGTCCCAGACCTGGTTGGCGTCCATCATGAGCAGCGCGTCCGGGCCGATCTCGGCGCGGATGGCCCGGGCCCGGCGCAGGTCGTCGTCGAGCGGGCCGCCGACCTTCATCTTCATCGCCCGCCAGCCCTCGGCGTACGCGGCGCGGGTCAGCGCCCGCACCTTGTCGTCGGGGTAGCCGAGCCAGCCGACCGAGGTGGTGTACGAGGGGAAACCGTCCCGCTCCAGTTCGGCGCGGCGGTCGGCGAGCCCGTCGAGTCCCTTGTCGAGGATGGCCGCGGCCTCGTCGGGGGTGAGCGCATCGGTGATGTGGTGGAAGTCGACGGTGGCCACGAGGTCGTCGGTGGGCAGCTCGGCGAGGTACCGCCACAGCGGCTTGCCGGCCAGCTTGGCGCGCAGGTCCCAGACGGCGTTGACCAGCGCGCCGGTCGCCATGTGGATGACGCCCTTCTCCGGGCCGAGCCAGCGCAGCTGCACGTCGGCGGTGAGCGAGCGCCAGAACGCCACCGGCTCGGCGGCGATCTCCGCGACGGTCCGGCCGCGGACGTGGTGGGCCAGGGCCCGCACGGCCGCGCAGGTGATCTCGTTGCCCCGGCCGTTGGTGAAGGTGAACCCGGCGCCCGTGGGGCCGCCGTCGGTGGTCAGCTCGACGTAGGTGGCCGAGTAATCGCCCCGGTTGATCGCGTCCGAGCCGTCACCGCTGGCGGCCGTGGGAAACCGCACGTCGTGCACCTGGACGTCGGTGATGGGGGTCATGAGTCCTCCCCGAACTTGAAGATCCGCTTCGGCAGCCGGTAGGCCAGGTCCACGATGGTCTCGGCGGCCTCGTCGGCGGGCAACCGGTGCTCGGCGACGAGGCGGGCGAGGAAGCCGGTGTCGAGAATGCGTCGGCCTCCCCGGAGAGCTGCAAAGGTTTGCAGCGAAGAAACCACGCCGAGGAATACCGCGTCAACGATCGATGGCAAACCCGTTACTTAGATCCGCTTTGATGGCGAAAATGGGGGTGCTGGGAGCGGTTCCGCAATCGAGCCATGACGACGTTGACACCGGAACAACCGTTTGCATCAAATGGCGGCACCCGAGTGACCGCCACCACACTGGACGAGGAAGCCCGCCGTGCCAGCCACCATCCGGGACGTCGCGCGGGCCTCGGGCGTGCACGTCTCCACCGTGTCCCGCGCGTTCTCGGCCCCGTCCTGGTCAACCCCGAGATCCGGGTCCGGGTGCTGGCCTGCGCGGAGGACCTCTGCTACCGGCCGAACCGGGCCGCCAGCGCTCTGATCGCCGGCCGTACCCACAACATCGGCCTGATCGTCTCCGGCATCGCCAACCCGTCAGCCTGATCGAGCAGCTCAGCCGGGAGGCTCCGGTGGTGGTGATAAACCGCCAGGTCGCCGGCCTGCCCTGCGTGATGATGGACGTCGGCCAGGGAGCCCGGTTGGCCATTGAGCACCTGCTCGGCCTGGGCCATCGGCGGATCGCGCTGCTCGGCGTCCCGCGCGGCTCGTGGACCAACCGGGAGATCCGCCGGGCGGCCGGAACCGCCGTCCGGGCCGGGGGCGCCGAGCTGACCGGCTGAGGCCGGTCAGGCCGGGGCCGGGCCGAGGCTGTCCCGGTGGACCAGTACGGCGGGGAGGGTCTCCACCCGCTCGTGGCCGCCGGGCGCGTCCAGGGCCAGGGTCATGGCGCGGGCGCCCAGCTCGGCCAGCGGCAGCCGGATCGTGGTCAGCGCCGGGGTCACGTCGGCGGCGATCGGCATGTCGTCGAAGCCGACCACGGAGACCTCCGCGGGCACCCGCACGCCGCGGGCGCGCAGCAGGTTCAGCGCGCCGACGGCCATCGAGTCGTTCATCGCCACGATCGCGGTCAGCCCCGGCGTGGCGTCCAGCAGCTCGGCCGCGACCCGGGACCCGCCGTCGCGGGTGAAGTCCGCGTACCGGAGTCGCGCCTCCGGCAGCGGCTCGCCCAGGCCGGCGGCGAGCCCGGTGAGCCGGTCGCTCGTGGTGGTGAGGGCGCGCGGGCCGGCCAGCACGCCGACGGCCCGGTGACCGAGCCGGCGCAGCTCCGCGCCGAGCAGGCGGGCGCCCTCCTCGTTGGCCGGCAGCACGGCGTCGCCCCGGTGGCGGTGCCGGCCGATCACCGCGACCCGCCCGCCGGTGGCCGCGTATGCGGCGAGCCGCTCGTCGAGCAGGGCGTTGACCGTGGGGTCGTGGTAGCCGGAGCCGGCCAGCACGATGGCGGCGACCTGCTGGGCGCGGAGCAGGTCGACGTACTCCACCTCCCGCTCCGGGTCGCGGTAGCTGTTGCAGATGATGACGAGCCGGCCCCGCTCGGTGGCGACCCGTTGCAGCCCTCGGGTCACCTCGGCGAAGTACGGGTCGGAGACGTCGTGCACCAGCACGCCGACCACGCTGCGCTGCGGCCGGGCCAGCAGCTGGGCGTGCGCGTTCGGCACGTACCGCAGCTCGGCGACGGCCTTCAGCACCCGCTCGCGCAGCTCGTCGGCGACCGGCTTGCTGCTGCCGTTGATGACCCGCGACGCGGTCGCGGGGGAGACGCCCGCCCGGCGGGCGACATCGGCCAACGTCGCCATGCGCACCCCCTCGCACACCCCGGTGGCCGAGAGGCTACCGCAGCACCGCCGGGAAAGCCCTGCCCTGATCGGCGGAGGCGGCGCTCACCGGGCGCGCGCGGTGGGGCGGGAGGTGGTCGCGGTCGTGCGGACGGCCTTGACGATGGCGGGGATCGAGCCGATCAGCAGGACCAGCGCCCAGATCAGCGCCACCACGGCGAACACCACCGCGCCCAGGTCGTCGGTGATGCTGACCAGGATGCCCGGCACCAACTGGTGCAGGAACTCCAGCACCACCGTGCACAGCAACGTGGTCAGCGCAAGCAGCACGAGGCCCTTGTTCTGCAGGAAGCGCGGCTGAGCGAGCAGCAGCAGCGCCGCCCACACCAGCTTGAGCAGCAGCACCAGGCCGAGCAGCACGGCCGCGTCGCCGACCGGGAAGAACCCCCACACCGCCAGGTACGCCAGCGTGCCGAACGGCGCGGCCAGGAACAGCGAGACCATCACGGTCAGCTCGACGAAGGCGACGATCAGCAGGACCAGTGAGGCGAGCAGCAGCAGGATCGAGAAGACCAGGGTGGCCACCCCCTGCACCCGGCCCTGGACCCGCTCCGGCACCACGAGGCTCAGGCAGAACAGCCCGGTGGTCCAGAGCGCCACCACGTCGATGAGCGCCAGGTGGCCGGTGCCCCGGCCGGACGGCTCGGTCACCGTGCCGACGTCGCCCAGGTCGACGCCGAGCTGCCCGGCGCTGTCCCGCAGCGCGCCGCCGGCGTCTCCGCCGCCGGTGAGCGCCGCCGCCCCCAACTCCAGCCCCACCACCAGCCCGATGGCGAGCAGCGCCAGCAGCAGGAAGGGTTTGCGCAGCTCACCCATGGCGTACCTCCCCACCGGCCGGTGCCGGCCGGTTCGGCCCGGGGCCGCTCAGGACCGGGCGACGGTGACCACGCATCCGCCACCTCCCGGGCACCGCAGGGCGACCTCGGTCTCCCCGTCCACCGCCACCTTCGCGACCGCCGTGCCGTCGTCGCCGGGTGCCACCTCGTCGGTGACCGTGACGTCGGCGTCGCCCGGCGCCGGTGCGCTCACCACGAACGGCGCCCCGCTGCGCAGCACCAGGCTGCGCAGGCCGCCGGGGTCGGCCACCCGCAGCCGGCAGGCGATGCCGAAGCCGACCACCACCCCGTCGGGAGAGGGGCTCGGCTCGGTGGCGGGCGGCAGGCACGCCACGGTCACCGTGGCCGGGTCCACCGTGCCGGCGTCCCCGCCGAACCGGGCCAGCCAGCCGGGCCCGGCGGCGGGGTCGCCCCGGTCGTGCCGGCCGCCGCCCACCGCCACCACGTAGAGCACCACGAGCAGCCCGGCGAGGGCCGCCAGCAGCACCTTCTGCCGCCCGCTCACGGCGCGAGGAGCTGGGTGAACCGGATCTGGTCGACCCCGGCGAAGTACCGGTCGGTGCCCTGCGTCCGGCTCACCGCCACCAGGGTCAGCTTGTGCGGGCCCCGGGCCAGCTCCACGGTGCCCACCTCCACGAAGTCGGTGCGCACCACCGTCGGGGTGAAGCCGAAGAAGGTGTCGCCGACCTGCCGGCCGTCCACCAGCCAGATGGTGTTCGCGTAGTCGAACGAGGTGGTGCGCACGGTGGACAGGCGCCAGGTGCCGTCGGCGGGCAGGTCCACCGGGACGGTCACCCGGTCGCCCACGGCCCGTCCCTGGAAGAAGAGCTGGGCGTCGCCGGACCACACCACCTCGCAGCAGTTCGGCTGAGACTCCACCTGCGCGGCCGCCGCGGTGGTCGACTGCACCGTCGCGCCGGAGACCAGGCTCTCCGCTTCCACGGTGACCACCTGGGCCCGCGGCGGGGGCGGCGGGTCCCCGCCGCGGGTCACCAGCCAGGCCACCACCCCGGCCACCACGAGCAGCAGCGCCGCCGCGGCCGCGAGCCACGGCCACGGCGCGCGCTTCGGGGGTACGACCGCCCGCACGTCGTACGTCACCCGGCCGCTGGACCGGGAACTCTCCTCGGGCGCGGTGTTCGCCGAGTATGCGAACCCGGTCATGTCGTAGCGCCGGGGCGGGGTGCCGGGCGGCACGGCGAGCCGGACCAGGAACGACACCGAGCCCTGCCCGGGCACCACCCGCTGCGGCTCGGCCACGGTGAACCAGCCGCGCTGGCTGCCCTCGCCGGGCGCGACGTCGAAGACCACGGTGTCCGGCGCCTCGCCCGGGTTGGAGACGGTGAAGGTCAGCTCGCCGCAGTTGCGGGGGTCCAGGGTGAACTGCTCGGCGGCGGCGACGACGGCCCATTCGGTGGTCATCGAAACTCCTTCGTGGAGACCCCGGGCTTTAGCCGTGGGGAGGAAACGAGGGCCACGGCCGGCCGGCACGTCGCCCCGGTGTTCAAAAGATGGCCTGCTAGGTTGTGAGGCATGACCGCGGGGACGGTGAAGCGGGCGTTCAAGTACCGCTTCTACCCGACCCCGGAGCAGGCCGGTGAGCTTGCCCGGACGTTCGGGTGCGTCCGGCTGGTCTACAACATGGCGTTGCAGGCTCGCGCCGAGGCGTGGACGCGGCGCCAGGAGCGGGTCAACTACAACGCCACGTCCGCGCTGCTCACCGGTTGGAAGAAGACTGAGGAACTGGCGTTCCTCAACGACGTCTCCTCCGTGCCGTTGCAGCAGGCGCTGCGGCATCTGCAAGGCGCGTTCACCAACTTCTTCGCCAAACGGGCGAAGCACCCGACGTTCAAGAGCAAGAAGAAGTCCCGCCGCTCGGCGGAGTACACCACCAGCGCGTTCCGCTGGCGCGATGGTCGGCTGACCCTGGCGAAGATGACCGCACCCCTGCACATCGTGTGGTCGCGGCCGCTGCCCGACGGCGCGTCGCCGTCCACGGTGACCGTCTCGCAGGACGCGGCCGGACGCTGGTTCGTGTCCCTGCTCTGCGACGACGTGATCCAGCCCACCCCAGCCGTCAACGCCGCTATCGGCATCGACGCCGGCCTGGACAGCCTGCTCACCGTTTCCACCGGGGAGAAGATCACCAACCCGAAGCACGAACGCCGCGACCGGGCCGCTCTCGCCCGCGCCCAGCGCAACCTGGCAAGGAAGGAGAAGGGCTCCGCGAACCGGGCCAAGGCCCGGGTCAAGGTCGCCCGCGTCCACGCCCGAATCACCGACCGCAGACGGGACCACCTGCACAAGCTGACAACTCGGCTCGTTCGTGAGAACCAAACGATCGTGATCGAGGACCTGACCGTGCGAAACATGCTCCGCAACCACAGCCTGGCCCGCGCCATCAGCGACGCGGCCTGGCGGCAGTTCCGCACCATGCTGGAGTACAAGGCCGACTGGCACGGCCGGAACCTGATCACGATTGATCGCTGGTTCCCGTCGTCGAGGTTGTGCTCCGCCTGCGGCGCGCTCGCCGAGAAGATGCCGCTCACCGTACGGAACTGGACATGCCGCTGTGGTGCCATCCACGACCGCGACGTCAACGCGGCCCTCAACATCAAGGCCGAAGGGCTTTCGGTCTCTGCCTGTGGAGGCGGTGTAAGACCTCAACGGACGCACGCCCGGACGAGGCAGTCGCCGGTGAAGCAGGAAACCCCTGGGGCGACCCAGGGAATCCCCCGCCTTTAGGCATGAGGAGGAAGTCAAGACGGCTCCTCTGACGGCTGGTGGTCCTGGGATGCGGGGGCCGGGTCGGTGGTGACCTCGACGATGACCGCGGCGGGCTTCTCCGCCTCGACGATGCGGGTGACGAGGGCGAGCCGGTCGGCGGCGGCCGGCGGCACCCGGACCACCACGTGGAACGGCCGGTCGGCCGGCTCCTCCAGCTCGAACCCGGTGACTCCGGTGGCCAGTTCCAGCGCGGTGCGCATTCCGTACGGTGTGCCCCGCCACCGGGCCAGCAGCGCGCCGTGCGCGACCAGGTCCCGCAGCCGCCCGACCGGCAGCGGCAGCGGCGCGTCCGCGCGGGGCGTGGCGACCACGTGGTCCATGGCGACCCACCGGGTCAGGTAGGCCACGAACCCGTCCGGCGTCCGGTACGGCGCGAACAGCGCGTCGACGTCGGCGAGCACCGCCTCGTCCGGGGCGTGCAGCGCCTCCATGACGTCCAGCAGCGCGCCCAGCACGCTGCCCGGGCCGGCGGCCCGCTGGTAGGCGGCCGGCAGCAGCCGCTCAATCGCCGTTCGGCGCATCCTGCCGCACCACCTCGATGTCGTGCTCGCCGGAGCAGAGCAGCCAGGTGCCGGGGACGGTGACCACGTCGGCGGTGGCCTGGTTGGCGCTGGCCGTCCAGTCCTCCGCGTCGCCGCTGCGGTACACGCCGCGCTCGCCGCCGGCCAGGATCAGCCGGGCGGCGTCACCGGCGGGGGCGGTGGCGGCGATCGCGTCGACCGGGACGAACCGGGTCCGGTCCCGCAGCGGCAGCCCGCAGTTGACCATCACCGGCTGCCACTGCGGCTGTGCGGCCAGGGTGTCCAGGCGGACCACCCCGCCGCTCTGCGTGGCGGCCAGCGCCAGGGTGCCGCTGAACGCCAGGTCCCGGCAGGTGCCGCCGATCCAGCCGCTCGCCATCGACTGCCACTTCACGTCGGACTCGAACAGCCGGGTGCGGTGGCAGCCCTGCCCGGGCTTCTTCGGGTCCGGCTCGCCGGCGCCGCTCCACAGCAGGGTGGCCGGGCCGTCGTACTGCACGGCGAGCACCCGGTTGTCCACGTTGGCGAGGCCGACGTGGCCGAAGGTGCCGGGGCGGCCGGCGGCGGTGGACAGGTAGACCCCGAAGCCGGCCTGCGCGGCCACCGCCACCCCGGGCGCGCCCCGCTCGGAGACGAACGACCGCACCGCGTAGAAGCCGCGGTCGGCGTCGGCCGGGTCGACCAGGATCTGCAACGGCACCGCGCCCGGCAGCAGGGACACCTCGTACAGGCCGGCGTCGGTGGCCAGCAGCAGCGCCCCGGCGCCGTCCCGGTCGATCCAGGCCAGGTCGCGCACGCCGGAGTCGAGGTCGGTGAGCAGCGTCCAGGTCTCGCCGAGGTCGGTGCTCAACCGGACCCGGGAGCCGCCGGCGTCGCGCGCGGTCACCACGGCCACCGAACCCGCCCGGGGCACCACGCCGGGGCGGACCGGGGCCGGGGCGGGCACCACCCGGACCACGCTCTCGCCGTCGAACCGGCCGGCCGGCTCCCAGCCCGCTCCCGAGTTGGTGGAGCGGAACAGCACCGGGCCGCGCCCGGCGTACCAGGTGCCCGGCTGGTACTGGTCGACGGCCACCGCCCGGACCTGGGCGTCCGGCGCCTCGTCGACCACGAACCGGACCGACTCGACGTAGCGCACACCCGGCTCGGCGTGCTCCAGCATCCGGTACACATTGGAGGCCCGCAGCGGCTCCCCGAACGCCCACCCGGCCGGGTTGAGCGGGGTGGGCAGCGGGCTCAGCGTCTGGTGCAGCCGGTCGTGGATGCGCCGGCGGACCGCGTCCACGTCCTCCTCGCGGCGGACCACCACCCGGGCCCGGATGGAGACCGCCTTGTAGCGCGCCCAGCCGGCCCGCACCGCCGTGCCGAGCGCCCGGCGCCGCTCCAGGTCGGCCTCCACCCGGCGGCGGGCCTCCTCGACCTCGTGCTCGCGCAGCACCGCCACCGGCAGGCGGCCGCCCGGGCGGGCCTGCTCCGGCACGTACGGCACCAGCACCACCTCGACCTCGCCGGGGCGGGCGAAGCTGTAGACCGCCGCCCGGGTGAACGCCCGGGCCCGGGCCACCGCCCCGGAGCCGGCCGCGAGGATCTCGTAGTCCCGGGCGGTCACCGCGCGCTGCTGGGCGAAGAACTCGTACGGGCCGCGGGCCAGGGCCGACTCCAGCGACTCCAGGTCCCGGCCACCGGCGGCCGGCACCGGGTTGTCCACCCGCAGCCCGGGCAGCGGGTCGCGCAGGCTGGTCAGCGTCCCGGCCGCCACGTTCCCGGCCGGCCCGCCGCCGCAGCGGTACCAGAGCCGGACCTGCCGGCCCGCCGGCGGCACGGCCGCCACCGGGCCGGGCGCCCCCTCGACACCCGGCCCGGCCCCGTCCGCCGGCCGCAGGTCCAGCGCCGGGGCGAAGGTGACCACCCCGGAGGCCCGGTCGACCAGGTAGACCTTGGCCTGGGGGCCGACGCCGGCGAAGCTGTCCACCGGCCGCCAGATCTCGTACGTGCGGCCCTCGTGCTCCCGGGCGGCCGCGCCCAGCTCCACCGACCCGGTCGGCACCTCCACCCCGAGCAGCAGGTCCAGCGCCTCGGTGGTCCGGGCCAGCGGCGCGCGGGCCGCCCGGAACACCTGCCCGGCCTGGCCCGTGCCGGTGCCCAGCAGCTCCGCGTCGACCGGCTCGCAGTGGTGCACGCGTACCGTCACCTCGGTCTCCCCGGCGGGCAGCACGGCCGGCTCGGTGGTCACGAAGACGACCGGTCGAGGATCCGCGCCGCGGGCCGCGGCCACCCGGGTGCCGGCCGGGACGCGGACCGCGCCACGGTCCGGGCCGGTCCGGGTGAAGCGGACGTCCGCCCAGGCGGCGGCCGGCGGGTGCCGGGTCACCCCGAGCAGGTTGAGGAAGGCCACGTACGCCTTCTCCGGCAACTGGTTCAGCCGGTAGATCATCACCTCGGTGAGGTAGGCGAACGCCTCCAGCAGCGCCATCCCCGGGTCGTGCGCGGAGAGGTCCGTCCAGTCCGGACACGACCGGTGGATCCGTTCCCGCGCCTCGGTGACCAGGTCGAGGAAGGCGCGGTCGTCCAGGTGCGGCACCGGCAGCGTCATGCGGTCGCCTCCTCGCCGGGTTCGTCGTCGACGGGCAGCAGGTCGACGGAGAAGACCAGTTGGCCGGGGGAGAGGCTCGCCCGCACCCGGTAGTCCAGCCGGATCACCAGCCGCCACGGATCGTCCGGGTCCGGCCCGGCGTCCACGTCGAGCACCTCGACCCGGGGCTCCCAGCGCCGGATCGCCTGCCGGACGTAGTGGATGGCGAGGCCGGCGGTGGTGTCGTCGTTGGGCGCGAAGACCAGCCGGTGCAGCCGGGAGCCGTACCCGGGGCGCATCAGCCGCTCGCCCGGCGTGGTGGACAGCAGCAGGAACAGCGCCTGACGTACCGTCTCGTCGCCGTCGGTCATGGCCAGGCCGCCGGCGGCGGTCAGCGCCAGACCGCCGGTGCGACCCGCGTCGAAGCCGGCGCCGACGAAGCGGAAGGCCCTCATGCGTCCGCCCCCAGGAAGGTCTGCCGCGGGTCGCGGACGGTGTGGTGGACCAGCCCGGGCGGTGTGCCGTCGGTCAGCCCGTCCAGGTTCGACAGCACCACCCGGTGGCCGTCCACCCGCAGCCAGGCGCTGTAGCCGACGGTCACCCGCAGCGTCTTTGCGCAGGGCTTGATGGTCGGCCCGTAGTTCGGGCAGGCGGTGATGTCCCGCCCTTCCGGGTCGGCCTCGACCAGCACCGGCACGCCCCCAACGGTCACCCACCGCTGGGAGGGACGGTTGGCCACCCGGCCGTCGTGGTCGCAGGTGATCAGCGAGTCGCGGTGGATCCAGCGCATCAGCCACCTCCGTGGGCGCGGACGAGGGTACGGGCCTGGGCGGCGGCGGTCTCGGCGTCCTCGGCCGCCTCCGCGTGCAGGAAGTCGACGGTGCGGGCGCGCACCACCATGGCCCGGCCGGGCGCGGAGAGCACCAGGTCGCCGGCCGCGTGCACGGTGGTCAGTTCGGGGCGCAGCTCGACGAAGCTGCCGCCGTCGGTGGCCAGCCGCAGGGCGCGCCCGTCGTCGTCGATGACGATCGACTGGCCGGTGCCGGTCCGCATCGACCAGCGCCGGGACCGCCCGGACACGATCCCCGCGTCGTACGGCTCGACCGCGCCGAACAGCGAGCCGAGCACGACGCCCGAGGCCGGCTCGCCGCCGGGCAGCGCCACCAGCACCGTGTCCTCCGGGTCGGGCAGCGCCACGATGCCCTTGCCCCGCCCCGCGCCCGGGCAGAGCACGGCGAGCCAGCCGGCGTCCAGGTCCCCGTAGGCGGGCAGGGTCACCCGGGCCCGGCCCAGCCCGTCCGGGTCGTCGACGTCGGTGACCGTGCCGAGGGTGACCGTGGCGGCGACCGGCGCGGCAGCCGGCGGCGGCGCGGGCGGGACGGTGGAGAAGCGGGTCAGGTGCCCGTTGGCGTCGAGCGTGTGCACCACCTCGGTGAGCACGTACACCCCGGCGACCGGGTCGGGAACGCCGGCCAGGGCGATCCGCCGGCCGGGCCGCAGCGCCGGGTCACCCTCGGCCGTGCCCTCCGCGGTGACCAGCGCGGCGACCCGGGCGTCCAGCCCGGCCTGGGCCAGGGCGGCCAGCTCGTCGTCGCTGCGGCCGGGCTGGTCGACGGCCGTGCGCAGCCCGTCCGCGCCCACCTCGCCCGGGTCCGGTCGCAGCGGGATGCGCCGCCCGGAACGCGCCTCGTCGGCCTGCTGGCGCAGCGGCTCGGCGCGCTGCGGGTGCCAGCCCAGCGCGGCGCACCCGCCGCCGGCCCGGTCCAGGTTCTCCGTGATCCGCAGCGCGTGCACGCTCCCGCCGAGGGTGAGCGGGACCGGGTCGCCATGGCCGTCGAGGGTCAGCAGGCGCAGCCGGTCACCCTCCACGGCCAGGTGCAGCCCGGCCCGGCCGGCCACCTCGCGAAGCAGCTCCAGGTCGGTGTGCCGGTGCTGGAGCAGCCGGTCCAGGCGCGGCCCGTCCGTGTCGGCATCGACCGTGAGTCCCACGTCGGCGCAGAGCGCCCCGGCCAGCTCGGCGGCGGTCACCGACTCGAACACCCGCAGCTCCTGCCGCTTGCGCAGCCGGTGCAGCGCGTCGTACGCCCGGACCCGCAGCAGCGCCGCGCCGTCGCCGGCGTAGTCCACCTCGACGGCGGTCACCTCGCCGGTGAACAGGGCGTCGGGCTGGCCGTCCACGCGCAGTTCGAGGGCGGCGCCGGGGCGTACCGGGGGGTCGAGGGCGGCGGCGCCCGGCGCGGTGGCCAGGGTCAGTTCGCACTGGGTCGGCTGGTCCAGGCGGGCGGCGACCCGGACACCGCGCAGCCGGCGGGGCTCGGCGAGCGGGGTGCCGTCGATCGTCACGGCGGCGGCGCGGATCACGGCGCACCTCCCGTCCGGGTCGGGCCGTCGGAAGGCGGCGGCGCGGTGGTGGCGTTGGTCGGCACGGCCAGGGCGGTGCCGGCCGGCACGGTCAGCGGGTCGCTGATCCGGTTGTGCTCGGCGAGCAGCCGCCAGCGCAGCGGCGAGCCGAGCGCGTCGTGGGCGAGCAGGTCGAAGCGGACCCCGGACCAGCCGGGCTCGGCCGCCCCGTCCGCCGCGGCGACCACCGCCGACCCGGGCGGCACGGTCGGGGTGCTCGCCGCGGCTAGTTCCTCCTCGAAGCCCGCCCGGGCCACCTCGGCGCTCTCGGCCACCCGGACCAGCTTGAGCCGCAGCCAGGAGCGGCGCGGGGTGCCGGTGAGGCTGAACGCGTCGAAGCGTTCCGCGATCGCCACGATCACGCCGGGCACGTTCCAGGTCTTGCCCCAGACCAGGCGCACCAGCGGGGGGCGCAGCCAGCCGTGCTCGACGGCGGAGTTCTCCGCCAGCATCCAGAGTGGACGGGTGAGCGCGCGGACGTCCTCGGGGCGTACCTGGGACTCCACGAAGTCGGTGTCGAAGAGCAGGTCCAGCACCAGCTCGGTACGCCCGCCGCCGGTGAAGACCAGCGGGTCGTCGGCGAGACCGACCCCGGTGAGCTGCCCGTCCGGGGCGCCCCGGGGGCGGACCCCGGCCAACCGGGTGACCTGCACGGTCTCCGGGTTGAGCAGGCAGTCCACCCGGGTGCCGGACTCGTCCACGAGGAAGGCGACACGTTCCATCAGTCACCCGCCTGTTCCCGGTCGAGCCGGGCCAGCCGGTCGGCGTCGCCCGCCGTAATTGCCGGCCCCCACAGCCCCCGGTCGTCGGGCAGCGCCGGCCACGGGTCCCGTTGCGCCACGCCCGCGGCCTGTTCGCCGGCCGCCTGCGGCAGCGCCCGCCACTGCGCGGCGTCGTCGGCCTCCGGTGGCAGCGCCGGCCAGGGACCGGCCGCCGCAGCGGTCCGTTCTCGCGTCGGTCGTTCCGCCGTGCCGTTTCCGCTCGCCGCTGCGGGCGCGACCCGGTTCGGGTGCGTCTGTTGTCGTCCCAGCGGCGACAGGTGCACCCGAAGGTCGTCGGCCCGGGACGCCGCCGCTCCGGCGGTGCCGGTCCCCGGTGCGCCGGCGGGCCGTCCGGACCGGACGGGGTTCGTGACCGGGCCGGCGAGCGGGCCTGTGGGTGCCGGGGGACCGGCGTCGGGTGCCCGGGAGATTCGGGCGGTAGGGCCATTCGGTCCCGCCTCCGCCCCGTGGCCCGCGACGGTGCCCCATCCCGACGGGCTGCCGTCGGGCCACGCGCCGCGCAGTCCGGGCCTGCCGGCCAACCATCCGGATGGGGCGCCGGCCCCGTGGGGCGACATTGTCGACAGGGCGCCGGGCGACGATCCCCGGGGGCCGCGGGTCTGGCGGGGCGATGATCCCGGTGGGGCGGCGGTCTGGCCTGGCGATGAGCCCGGTTGAGCACCGATCGCGTGGGGCGATGATCCCGGTGGGGCGGTCTGGCGGGGCGAAGAGCCCGGTTGGGCGCCGATCGCGCGGGGCGATGATCCCGGCGGGGCGCCGATCTGGCCGGCTGACCATCCCGGTGACCCGCCGGCCTCGCCCGCCGACCAGTGCGCCCGTGCGGCCTGCCGGGACGAGGACCTGCGGGGGACGACTGCGTCGTCCGACCAGCCACTACGGCCGGCGTCATCAGCCGACGAGGCACCCGGTGGGCCGACCAGCGGTCCGTGCGCTGTGGGGTCGGGTGCGGCCGATCCTCCGTGGAGGTCGAGCAGCCGGTGCCGGACTTCGCTGTCGCTCGGCGTGAAGCCGCCCCGGCCGCCGTCGCCACCCGACCAAGCTGCGCGGCGGCCGGCACCCCCAACGGACTCGGCACGTCCGTCGGAAATGGCGGTCCCGGCTCGGCCGAAACCGAGCCAGGCCCGGAAGCTCCCGCGCCACCGGGCGAAGCCTCCCGCTGCCCCGCCGACCCTCGCCCCGGAGAACCCGCTCGCCGCACCGGCCCACCCGCGCTCCGCCGGCACCGACGGCCGCAGCGGCAGCCCCAGCACACCCCCGTCCCGCTCCCAGACCCCGGACCGCCAACCACCGCCCTCAACTCCACCCCGTCCATTCGCCCTCTCCTCGTCGATCAAGAGGTTTGCGTCGGCGAAGGCGTCGAATCCGACGCAAACTTCTTGATCAACAGGGAAGGGAAGGACGGGCGCACGGTGGGGGAGGTCGTGGAGGAGGCCGGGGGCGTGGGTGGCGACCAGGCGGAGCCAGTGCTCGGGGGGTTCGCCGGGGCGGCGCGGTGCCGGTTCGGCGGGCAGGCCGTGCGGCTGCGGCCACCCGTCCCGCACCCCGTCATGGCGACCAGCCGGGTGCGGGGTGGTGAGGCGGTCGGCGGTGGTCCGCAGGGCGCGGGCCAGCCAGTCACGCGGTCGTCGGGGCGGCGGCACTGCCGGACTCCAGTTCCAGCCCCTCGTACGCCAGGGTCAGCGCCTCGATGGCGATCTCCTGCGACAGGGTGTTCAGGTGGGCACCCCGCCACCGCGTCGGCCACGCGTTGATCATGTTCCACCGCAGCACCTCGGCGGTGCCGGCCGGGTCGAGCAGCACCACCGAGACGTTGCGCCGGTTCACCGTGCCCTTCGCCGCCGCGTTCACCCAGTCCCACAGCTCGCGCGACGCGGTCAGGCCGAAGTGGAGGGTGACGGGGCCGTACTCGACCTGGCCGGGGACCGCCCGGATCCGCTCGTTGCCGGCCTCCCGGTACGCCAGCGACGGTATCGCCACCTCGAAGCCGCTGACCTCGGTGAAGTGCCCGTTGGTGATGCCGTTGATGAGCAGCTTGAAGTGGTACGCCCGGTAGGGGTCGACGGGCGCGCCCGGCTGCGGGGTGGCCGTGGTGGGCATGTCAGCCTCCGATCGTCTCGGTCTCGGTGCCGCCGGCCCACTGGCTCAGCTTGAACACCACGAACTCCGCGGGCTTGACCACCGCGATGCCGATGTGCGCCACCACCATCCCGGCGTCGCGCACGTCGGCCGGGTTGGTCTCCTCGTCGCACTTGACGAAGAACGCCTCCTCGGGTGTCCGGCCGAGCAGCGCGCCGTCGCGCCAGACCCGGGTGAGGAACGCGCCGATGTCCCGCCGGATCGAGCGCCACAGGGTGTAGTCGTTCGGCTCGAACACCATCCAGCGGGTGCCGTTGGCGATGGCCTGCTCGATGGCGATGGAGAGCCGCCGTACGTTCAGATAACGCCATTCGCTGGCCTCGGCGGCGAGCGTACGGGCGCCCCAGAGCCGGATGCCCTCGCCGGCGAAGAAGCGGATCACGTTGACGCCCTTGGGGTTGAGCACGTCGTGCTCGGGGCGGGTGACCAGGTACGCCAGGTCGACTGCGCCGCGCACCGGCTCGTTGGCCGGCGCCTTGTGCACCCCGCGCAGCGCGTCGGTGCGGGCCCAGATGCCGGCCACGTGCCCGCTCGGCGGGGTGAGCACGAGCTCGCCGCTGAGCGGGTCGCGGACCCGGATCCACGGGAAGTAGAAGGTGGCGAAGTCCGACTGCCGGGGCCGGTCGCCGCCGGGCCCGTCGTCGTCCGGCTTCGGCGTACCCTCGGCGGGCTTTCCGGACGACCTGGGCGGCGTGGCGACCCGGGTGAGCCGGGAGATGTCCTCCACCTCGGGCGGCGGGTCGCAGATGGCGACCATGGTGCGCAGACGCTCGGCCATGCTGATCAGCGCCTCGGTTGAGACCGGGTCGTGGTAGCCGGGCGCGGCCAGGATGGAGATCTCGTCGATGGCCTCCAGCAGTTGCAGGCCGCGGCGTTTCCCGCCGGTGCCGGTGAGCTGGCCGCCCTCGCCGACGTTGACCACCCAGCAGCGGGTGCCGCCGTTGTCGAGGAAGCCGAAGACCGCGCGGGCCAGCGGGGTGCTCTCCAGGTGCTCGCCGTCGGCGTAGAGGCGGAGGAACTCCGACCAGCTGTTCACGGCGATCGCCTGGTCGACGTGGGCGGTGCGGTTCGGCGCGAGGCCGACGAAGGCGGCGGTGCTCGTGCCGACCGGGCCGATCGGGCGGGCGCCGCTGGGCACCTCCTCGACGTAGATGCCGGGGGAGAAGTAGGTGGGCATCGGTCCTCCTCGAGGAGTCAGTCGGGGGCGCAGACGACGACGGGGTCGGTGTCGGCGGGGTCGAGCTCGGCGGTGTGGGTGCGGCCCCGGCCGACCAGACGGATCCGCACCGGCCGGTCCGGGGCGTCGGGGTCGTGCGGGACGCCGACCAGCCGGAACCGGCCGGCGGCGTCGGTCTCGGTGGCCTGGGCGGTGCCGACCACTTCGACCCGCATGGCGGCGAGCGGCTGGCGCTCCGGCCCGACCACCCGGCCGGCGAGGGTGCGCATGTCGAGCTGCCGCAGCCGCAGCGGCTGCCGCACCGGCGGCGCGGCCGGCACCGGCCGGTCGATCCGCGCCGGCACGTCGAGCAGCAGCGCGGGCCGGGGCGCCACGCCGAGGGCCCGCCAGAGCTCCGGGTCGCCGGCGGCCAGCACCACCTCCGGCTGGCCGGCCGCGGTGGCGGCGGCGAGCACCCGGTCCAGCGCCGGCAGCGCCGCCGGCCCGCCGCCGCTGACCAGCAACCGGACCACGAACCGGTACGGCTCCCGCGCCCCGCCGCTGCCGGCGGTCTGCCGGGCGGGCCGCAGCTCCAGCGGCCAGAGGGTGAGGCCGCCGTCGGGGTCGTCGCAGGGCGGGCCGACCGGGACGGGGTCACCCGCCGCCCCGGTCAGCCAGGCCGCGAGGTCCGCGACGGCCGCCTCGATCGCGCCGGTCATCGCGGCGGGGTCCCCTGGATCCGGTACGCGATGGCCTCGTTCCAGACGTGCGGGTAGACGCCGATCTCGAAGTAGCGGGTGAACCGGTTGATCGGCGCGTTGCCGTGGTCGTGCCAGAGCAGCCACACCGGGGCGATGGTGAACAGCACGTAGTTGAGCGCGACCAACGGCAGGTAGAGCGGGCCGAGCAGCCGCGCCTGGAAGATGTGCACGTCCTCGTGCCGTTGGATGCCGGGGCTGGAGCCGGCGCAGACCGTGCCGATGGTGGTGGCGTAGCGGGGCGAGACGCCCTCGACCACGTTGACCCGCCCGCTGGCCTGGGAGACCACCCGGTCGAGCTGGTGCCCGAAGACCAGGTGCAGGGTCAGGTAGAGCGCGCCGGCGACGGTGTTGAGCAGGCTCCAGGTGTGGTCGACCACGAAGAGGAAGATCCCCTTCGGGTCGAGGCCGTACGTGCCGGCCGCGGCGACCGCCCAGCCGAACGGGGCGCCGACGAGCAGCCCGACCACCGCGCCGATCAGCAGGCCGATGGTGCCGCCGGCCGCGCCGCCGAGCGCGGCGCCGAGGACGATGTGGACGGCGGCGCTGATGATTCCGAGGACCATGGGGGTCACCTCTCTCAGACCCAGGAGCGGATGTAGCGGGGCTCGCGGCCCTGGGCGAGCTGGGTCGGCGACGCGTTCGTCGCCTGCCGGTTGCCCGGGGGCAGTTGGTTGATGCCGAGAGCGGCGGAGAAGATGACCAGCCCGTTGAAGAACGCGATGATCCACTTCTCCGGACCGGCGTCGGTGGCGAAGGCCGCGGTCAGGTACGACAGCACGAGCGCGAAGCCCAGCGCGATCCACTTGCGCGCCTTGTCGCCGCTCGGCCCGAGCAGGCCGCCGATGACGTTGGTGGCGAGCAGGGTGGCGGCGCTGGCGCCGGTGAGGCTGCCCAGGGCGGCCCAGGTGAAGAGATCGTTCACGGCGATCCCCCTTTTCGACGGTGCGGTGGTGCGATCGGGGTGGGGTGGTGCGGCGGCCCCGGCTGCTGCGGCTCCGGGTACCGCCCGGGTGGCGGCGTCGCGCCGGGTCAGGCCGGCCGGTCGGCCGGGGGTGTGGGCGCGGGGCTGGGGGCGGCCGGTGCGGTGGCGACCGGGCCGCGTGGGCGGCGGAGCAGGAGGACGACGACCACGGCGACCAGCAGCAGCACGACCAGCCCGCCGACGACCAGCAGCCAGGGGAACGAGCCGCCGGCGGCCGCCGCGGCGGCCGAGGAGACCGAGGCAGAAGGTGCCGCCGGCGCCTCGGCCACGGCACGCAGTTCGGCCGGCTTGGCCTGGTTGGCGACCACCTTCCAGCTCACCGACCGGCCGTTGATCGTGCCGTTGGTGTCCAGCACCCGACCGGGGAAGGTCACCGAGATCTCGAACGACATCAAGGTCATGAAAGCCTGCTGGTTCCGCGGATCCTGCTCGGCCACCTTTCCGCCGTATTTCTTCGGATCGAGAGGGAGCGAGAAGCGGTAGAGATCGCCGTCCCGGACCAGATTCACGCTCTCGCTGGTGAATTGCGACAACGGCGTTTTCCGGTACGCGATCTGAATGCCGTAGTAGTTGGCGTCCTCGTAGCGGCTCTCGGCGCCGGCGGGGAGGGAGGGGATGTTCTGCCGCAGCTCGGCGAAGGCCGTCGCGACGTCCGGGTTCCGCCGTTTGAGCAGGGACTTCTCGGCGGTGAGCAGGAGTTGGCCGGTGACCGTGTCGTCGGTGTTCACGGTCAGCCCCAGGCTGAGCTGCATGCAGCCGCTCAGTGCCGCCACGAGGGCGAGACACACCGCGAGGCGCAATGCCCGGCTGCGGCGGAGTCTCGTATTCATGGGCACAGTGTGTGTGATCGCTATCACGTCCAGCAGTCAGCGATCAGTCACAGGCCTGTCGCCGATCTTACCGGCCCGCTCTCCCATTCGGCCGAGCCCGGAAATCTCGTACGATCGATATTCTGGAGGGTTGTTCATTTCCCGTTTGTCGGTGGCACTACGGTGCGCTCGGCAGGAGGAGTGGCCACCCCGGAGTACGCCGAACTCGTCGCCGGCTGAGCGGCTCAGCCGGGCGGCGGCTGCCAGTCGGCGTACCGGGCCATGCCGCGCAGCGCCGCCCGGGACGGGGTCAGCCGGAGCACCCCGTCGCGCAGGGCCACCGCCGCCGGGTGGCGCAGCTGCTGGCCGTACCGGGCGGTCCGGGCGGAGGCCCGGGCGACGGCCTGGCTGCGGGGTCGCCGCTCGCGGTCGTACGCGGCCAGCGCCCCGGCCAGGTCGGCGGGCACGCCGGCGCAGACGGCGCCGAGCACCACGGCGTCCTCGATGGCCTGCCCCGCGCCCTGCCCCAGGTGCGGCGTCATCGCGTGCGCCGCGTCGCCGAGCAGCGCCACCCGGCCCCGCACGTACGACGGCAGCGGGGTGACCAGGTGCAACAGGTCGGTGCGGAGCACCGCCTCCGGCGGGGTGGCCGCCAGCAGCGCGGGTATCGGGTCGTGCCAGCCGCCGAAGCGGGCCTGGACGGCCGCCAGCTCGTCCGGCTCGCGCCCGCCCGGCGGGGCCGTCTCCGCCGCGTACCAGTAGAGCCCGCCGTCGCCGAGCGGGACGGTGCCGAACTCGCGGCCCGGCCCCCAGGTGACCGCCGTCGCCACCGGCGTGGGCCAGCGGATCGCCGCCCGCCAGGCCGTCGAGCCGGAGTACGCCGGCGCCGGCAGGTCCGGCCAGAGCCGCCGGCGCAGCACGCTGTGCAGCCCGTCGGCCCCGACCACCAGGTCCGCCCGCAGCGTGGTCGGCGCGCCGTCCCGGCGGTACGTCACCGCGGGGAGGTCCGTGTCGACGTCGACCACGTCGGCCCCGGTGACCAGCGCCGAGGCCGGCAGGGCGGCGCGGAGCAGGCGGTGCAGCGCGGTCCGGTGGATGCCGAGCGCCGGTGGTGCCGAGCGCCCGTTCCAGCTCGGCCCCGTCGATCCGGGACAGCCACCGGCCGTCCCGGGTCCGCAGCCCGCCCGGCGTGTCCGGCACGCCGTGCCGGCGGATCGCGTCGCCGACGCCGAGCGCGTCGAGCCCGCGCAGCGCGTTCGCCATCAGGGTCAGGCCGGTGCCCAGCTCGCGTGGCTCGGTGGCGCGTTCCAGCACGGTGACCCGCCACTGCCGGCGGTGCAGGGCCAGCGCCGCCGCGAGTCCGCCGATGCCGGCGCCGACCACGATCGCGTGCGGCTCGCCCATGCCGACCACCCTTCTACGCCTGTAGAAAGTCATACTACATCCGTAGAACGGAGACGAGGAGGGGCGACAGTGAGCGGACGGGCGGACCGGTTGGCCCGGCTGGCCGACGCGGCCGTGGAGCTGCTGGCCGAGGGCGGCATGCGGGCGCTGACCCACCGTGCCGTCGACGCGCGGGCCGCGATGCCGCCCGGCACCACCTCGGCGTACCTGCGGACCCGGCAGGCGCTGATCGAGGCCGTGGTCCAGCGCCTGGCCGACCTCGACCGGGCCGACCTGGCGGCCCACGAGCTGCCGACCGAGCCGCCCCGCGCCGCCCCGGCGCTCGGGCCGGGCGATCTCGACCAGCTCGCCACCGGGGTGGCCGAGGTGCTCGACGGCTGGCTGACCACCGGACGCACCCGGGCCCTCGCCCGGTACGCCTGCCTGCTGGAGGCGGTGCACCGGCCCGAGCTGCGCCGGATCCTGGACCACGGCACCGTGCTCCGCGTCCAGGCCCGGGACCTGCTGGCCCGCGCCGGGGCGCCGGATCCGCGCCGGCAGGGCGACCAGTTCGTCGCGTTCGTCGACGGGCTGCTCTTCGACCGCCTGGTCGGCGCCGGGGCGCTCAGCGCGCCGCCGCCCGGCACCCCGGCCAGCCGGGACGACCTGCGGGCCGCGGTGCGTACGCTGCTGCGGGCGTTCACCGGGGCCTGACCGGCGTGACCGCCGCCACCGGTTCGGGGTGGCGCCCACCGCTGCCGGCCGGCGCGCCGGGCCGGAGGATGGGGTGGGCAGGGCGACGGGAGGCGGGCGATGGCGGGGTTGGACAGGGTCCGGCAACTCCGGTCCGGCGTGTCTGACGCCACGCCGCGACCCGGAGCAGCCGTCCGGGAGGCGGCCGGGCGGCTGCGGCGCGGCTGGCTGCCGGTGGTGGAGGCGACCCTGGCGGCCACCCTCGCGTGGATCCTCGCCACCCGGCTGGTCGGCCACCCGCAGCCGTTCTTCGCCCCGGCCGCCGCGCTGATCGTGCTCGGCCAGGCCCGCGGCCAGCGGATGCGCCGGGCCGTCGAGGTGGTGCTCGGCGTCGCGGCCGGCGTGCTCGTCGCCGACCTGGTGGTGCAGGCGCTCGGCCCGCGGACGACCTGGACCGTGCTCACCGTCATCCTGCTCACCGTCGCCCTGGCCGTGGCGATCGGCGCCAGCTCGGTCACCGTGGTGCAGGCCGCCGTCTCGGCGCTCTACCTGGTGGTGGTCTCCCCGCCGACCGAGTCGCTGGTCCCGTTCCGGTTCGTCGACGCGTTGATCGGCGGCGCGGTGGCCGTGGTGGCCAGCCAGCTCGTCGACGCCCGCCGGCCGCTCGCCCCGCTGGTCAACGAGTTCCGGCACACCTTCGAGGAGCTGGCCGGGGTGCTCGGTGAGGTCGCCGAGGCGCTCGACCGGGGCGACGACGGGGCGGCGCTGGCCGCGCTGGAGCGGGCCCGGCACGCCGACGCCGGGGTGGAGCGGCTGCGCGGCGCCGTGCAGGCCGCCGGCGAGGCGCTGCGGCTCAACGTGCGCCGCCGCCGGCACCTGGGCCGGCTGCGCTCGGTGGAGGGCTCGATCCGGCAGATCGACTACGCGGTTCGCAACGTCCGAGTGCTCGCCCGCGCCGCGGTCACCCTGACCCGCGGCCCGGCGCCGATCCCGGCCGAGCTGGGCGACGCCGTACGGACCCTCGCCGAGGCGGTGCGCTCGGCCGGTGACGCACTCGCCGCCGATTTGACCGGGCAGGACGCCGTCGCCGACGCCCACGCCGAGCGGGTCGAGGTCGCCGCGCTGGCGGCGGTCCGGGTCGCGGGGCGGCTCTTCACCCCCGGCCAGACCCTGCCGCTCGCCATGATCATCGGGCAGGTCCGGGCCACCGCGATCGACCTGCTGCGCGGCGTCCGCGGCGACGACGACGCGACCGTGCTCACCCGTGTCGACGCGGCGGTCACCGGGCCGGGGCACTGACCCGGCTCACCCCACCAGCCAGTCCACCGCCCGCCGCCGGATCTCCGCCGGCACCTCGTGCCCGCCGGTGAACTCGGCGTACTCGGCGGGGTAGCCGAGGCTGTGCAGGCGGGGCACCAGCCGCCGGCTGCACACGTCGACCGGCAGCACCCGGTCGTCGGTGCCGTGCGAGACGAACAGCCGGGGCCGGCCGTGGGTGACCAGCGGCGCGGCGAAGCCGGGCGAGAAGGCCAGCACCGCGTCGACCAGGTCGCCGTTGGTCAGGCCCAGGGAGAGGGCGTACGAGGCCCCGTCGGAGAAGCCGCCGACCGTGACCCCGGCCACCGGGTAGGCGCGGAGCGTCGCGGCCAGCAGCGCGTCGATCCGGGCCACGTCCGGGCCGTACCCCTCGGCGATCAGGTCCCAGGTGCTCGCGAGCGCCTGCGGGGCGAGCAGCAGCAGCCGGTGCGTGTCGGCCAGCGGCAGCAGCAGGTCGAGGCCCTGCCGGGCCGAGCCGCCGGCGCCGTGCAGCAGCAGCACCAGCCGGTACGGTCCCGCGCCGCCGGTGGGCACATGGCGCAGCACGGGCGGCCCGCCCGCCGGGTCGGGAACCTCCGCCGGCCCGGTCGGGCCGGGCGCGGCCACGGTGGTGGGGCGGGCGGTCAGCCGGCCGTGCCGGTACCCCTCCTCGGGCTGCCGGTGCGGCGGTGCGGGTTCGGTCACCTCGCCCCCCTGTCGTCGGTCGGATCGGGCGGCGGATACCCGGCTCCCGGCGACTCAACCGCCCTGCCGCCGCTCAGGCGCTCTCCCGCGCCACGAGCCGGGACGGGAACGCGGTCACCGGGGGCACCGGCCGGCCGTCGAGCACGGCGGTCGCCGCCGCGGTGGCGATCCGGGCCACCGGGTGGGTGGCGGTGGTCAGTGCCGGGCTGCTCACCGCCGCGTACGGGATGTCGTCGAAGCCGCCCACCGCCACGTCGTGCGGCACCCGGATCCCGCGCCCGCGCAGCGCGGCGATCACGCCCAGCGCGGTGGCGTCGCTGGCCGCGTAGATGGCGTCGGTGTCCGGCCAGCGGCTCAGCACCTCCAGCGCCGCCCGGCCGCCCCGCGCCGCGGTGAAGTCGCCGTTGACCAGTCGCGCCGGCAGCCCCGCCGCCCGCATCAGCCCCTGGTACGCGGTCACCGACCGCTCCGCGCAGCTCAGCCAGCGCGGGCCGGTGACCATGGCGATCCGGCGGCGGCCGCCCGCGTACAGGTGGCGCAGCACCGCGCCGGCGCCGGCGGCGTTGTCCACGTCGAAGGAGGGGACGGCCGGCGAGCCCGTGCCGATCGAGATGACCCGCCCGCGCAGCCGGGCGGGGACCGCGTCGAGCACCCGCGCGGTGGTGTTGACCAGCAGCACCCCGCAGACGCTCCGGTCGTCGCCGAGCCGGGGCAGCCCGGCCGGGGCGTCCAGCGGCAGCCACTCCAGGGCCACCCCCACCCCGTGCGGGGCGCACACCCGGGCCGCCGCGCTCACCAGCCGGTCCACGTACGGGTCGTCCAGCACGGAGGCGTCGGTGCCGGCGACCGCCACGACGAGGCGTACCCCGGCGCCCCGGACCAACGCGCGCGCCGTGGTGTTCGGCACGTAGCCGAGCCGGTCGGCGGCGGCGCCGACCCGCTCCCGGGCGTCCACCGAGGCGAACCCGTAGCCGCCCAGCACCCGGGAGGCGGTGGCCCGGGAGACCCCGGCCGCCCGGGCCACGTCGTCGAGGGTCACCGCGCGGCTGGTCGGCGTGTTCATGTCTCGTCCTCCCCTGGGGGCCGTTCTGTCGGCATCATGCCCGCTCGGGGCCCGCCGGGGTAAGGGCTGGGAGAGCTTGTCGTGATAACGCTCTCAGGTGTGCGATGGTCGTCGGACGACCACGGGGGAAAGGACTTGAACACCGTGAGCAGCACCATCAACGCGCCGGCCGAGGCGGGGTCGGTCGCGCCGCGGGCGGTCCTGGCCGCCCGCAACGGCGTGGCGGTCGTCTTCGCCCTCAACGGGCTGGCGGTGGCCACCTGGTTCTCCCGGGTGCCCGCGATCCGCGAGACGCTCGGACTGAGCGCGGGGCGGCTCGGCCTGCTGCTGCTGGCCATGTCGGCCGGCGCGCTGGTGGCCATGTCCACCGCCGGACTGGTCACCCTGCGGCTCGGCCCGGCCCGCACCGTGGTGGCCTCGACCGTGCTGGTCGCGCTCGGACTGGCGGGCGCCGGCCTCTCCGCCAGCCTGGCCGGCTCGCTGGTCGGCGTCGTGGTCGGGCTCTTCGCCGTGGGTTACGGCTCCGGCAGCTGTGACGTCGCGATGAACGTGGAGGGCGCGGCGGTGGAGAAGCGGCTCCGCCGAACCATCATGCCCCGGTTTCACGCCGCCTGGAGTCTCGGCTCGGTCGCCGGGGCCGGGATGGGCGCCGGCGCGGCCCGGCTGGGCGTACCGGTGGGCTGGCACCTGCCCGTGATCGCCGCGGTGGTCCTGGCCGGCACGCTGCTCGGCGCCCGCGCCTTCCTGCCCGCCCCGGCCGAGACGGCCGATTCGGCCGACCCGGCCGCCCACCGGCGCGCCCTGCTGGCCACCTGGCGGGAGCCGCGCACCCTGCTCATCGGCCTGTTCGTGCTGGTGATGGCGTTCACCGAGGGCAGCGCGAACGACTGGCTGGCGGTGGCCTTCGTCGACGGGTACGGGGTGAGCGAGGCCGCCGGCGCCGCCGTCTTCGGGGTCTTCGTGGTCGGCATGACCCTCGGCCGGACCGCCGGCACCGTGGCGATCGACCGGTGGGGCCGGGTGCCGGTGCTGTTCGGCACCATCGGGCTGGCCGCCACCGGGGCCACGTGCGCCGTGCTGGCCGGCTCCGGGCCGCTCGCCGTGGCCGGCGTGGCGCTGTGGGGCGTCGGGGCGTCGCTCGGCTTCCCGGTCGGGATGAGCGCCGCCGCCGACGACGAGGACCGGGCGCCGACCCGGGTCAGCGTGGTCGCCATGATCGGCTACACCGCCTTCCTCGGCGGCCCGCCGCTGCTCGGCTTCCTCGGCGACCGGCTGGGCATCCTGGACGCCCTCGGCGTGGTCCCGCTGCTCCTGCTGCCGACCCTCGCCCTGGTCCCGGTGCTGCGCCCGCCGGCCCGCTGACCGGTGGCCCGGGACGGGTAGCCGCCCCGCGGGCCGTCAGCGGACTCCCACCCGGCTCGCAGCCGGTTGCCAGGTACGGGTGCTGCACTGGGTGGGACGCCGAGGAGAGGAGGCGGGCATGGGGTGGTTCAGCCGGCGGGCCGCCGACCCGACGACCCCGACGAAGCTCGACCGGGAGGGGAACCGGGACGACCTGGCCGCGCTGGAGGCCTTTGTGGCCAGCCGGCGCGGGGTGGAGTTCTACCTGGAACCGGAGACCACCGCCACCGACACGACCGTGGTGGCGATCGCTCACGACGGGGAGTGGATCCGTCGCCGCACCGGTTCGCCCCGGGCCGCCGCGAAGATCGCCCAGAAGCACGCGGTCCCGCTCTACGAGGCCGCCCGCACCGGCTACCCCGAGCGGATGCGGACCTGGAACCGGGCCCACCCGGAGCGGCGCGCCCGCTGACCCGGCGTGGTCAGCCGGCGTCGCCGCCGGCCAGCGCGGAGCGCGCCTCGGCCAGCCGCAGCGGCTCGTCGTGGGCGGAGACGTACCAGGCGACGGCGTCGTCGAGCAGGCTCGTAGCGAGGGCCAGGTCGGGGCCGTCCGCCGGGGTCCGCAGGTGCGCGGGCGGCGGGTACCAGCAGTCACCGAGCAGCAGCACCCCGGAATCCGGCACCAGCACCACCGCGGAGTCCGGCGCGTGCCGGCCGCCCACGTGCCGGACCACCACCCCGGTCGGCAGGGTCAGATCGTCGGCGAAGGTGCGCGTCGGCGGCAGCACCGCGAAGCCGTCCCAGGAGTCGACCGCCAGGGCCCGGGCCCGGAAGCTGTGCCCGAGGCGGGGGTTCTCGCGGACCTGCTCGCGCAGGTAGCGGTGGCTCCACGGCCGGGTCGCCTCGGCGCGCATCAGGGCCACCGCCGACTCGTGCCCGACGATCTCCACGCCCGGCCAGGCGCAGGCGCCCCAGACGTGGTCCCAGTGGTGGTGGGTGTTAGACCAGCCAGCGCGGTTCCGGCAGCCCGGCCGCGCTCAGCGCCGCCTGGATCTCCCGGGCGTGGGCGGGACTCTGTCCCGCGTCGACGATCACACTTCCACGGTCGTCGGCGACCACCGCCACGGTCGGGCGGACCGCGAGCGGGTCGGGATCGCCGGGGAACAACCAGACCCGACCGGCGAGATGTCGCAGCGCCACCGGCAATTCCTCCCCGCTCCGTGACACCCGGTCCACGGTCGACCGCGATGCTATCGGGCGGGTGCCGATCCAGGCTGCCCGGCTGCGGCGACGCGATCTCCGGACGCGGAATGACGCACGGCGGGAATGCTCGCCACGGGCCGTGGGAATGCCGCCATTCCCAACGACTCACGCCATTGAACCTTTCCGCGTAACGGTGTGAGTGCGGCGGGTAGCCGCCTTGGCGGTCGGTGCGGACACGCCCGAACCTGTTGCGGTGCGAGGGAAAGACGCAGAACCCCGGTATGAAGTGGTCCTCTCACAGATCAACTTCAGTAGGGGTCCTGCGTCGCCATGAGTGTCACATACACCGCCGAGCTGTCCGTGCGCGAGGAGACCGTGTTGTTCCTGTCCGGGCTCCTGCACGGGCAACGGCAGCGGCTCGGGACCCGTACCGGGACGCGGTCGCTGAGCTGCTTCAAGCAGGCGATCCTGGTGATCCGCTGGTTCCTTGACGGCACTCGGGTCAAGCAGTTGGCCATCGACAACCAGGTCAGCTCATCGACCGGCTACGCCTACCTGCACGAGGGCATCCGGGTCCTCGCCGCGCACGCGCCGGGCCTGGAATCGGTGCTGTTGGCCGCGAAGATGGCCGGCTACGCGCACGTGAACATCGACGGGACCCTGATTGAGACCGACCGGTGTCGCACCCCCGGACCGACGCCGGGAGTGGACCTGTGGTGGTCCGGCAAACACGACAACCACGGTGGCAACGTGCAGGTCGTGACCGCTCCGGACGGGTGGCCGCTGTGGACCTCACCAGTACGGCCCGGCCGGGAACACGACACGACCGCCCTACGCGAACACGACATCCTGCCCCTGCTGGTCACCTGGACCAACGACCAGCGGCGGGTACTCGGCGACCTCGGCTACGAAGGCGAAGCCGACACGATCACGACCGCGTTCAAAAAGCCGAAGAACGGCTCCTGCACCACCGTGCAGCAGCAGTTCAACAAGGCACACAACGGCGTCCGCGCCATCGGCGAACGCGGCAACTCCCTGCTCAAGACCACCTTCAAAGCGCTGCGCAACGTCAGCCTGTGCCCCTGGAGCATCGGCAGGATCACCGCGGCGGCCCTCGTACTCCTGCACGTCGAGCACAACCGCACAACCTGATCACCCAACGCCACGACCCGTTACGCGGAAAGGCTCATTGCATCCGGGCCGGAGAATGCCACCGGCCCATCGACCGTAGCGGATGTCGCCGGCCGGGCGGGACGGCGGGGGACCCGGCGTTGACCCACGCCGGGCGGCTGTGGCAGCATTCGCGGCCTGACGGCAGTGAAGGAAGCCGGTGCGATTCCGGCGCGGTCCCGCCACTGTCACCGGGGAGCGATCCCCCCTCGTGAGTCACGGCCGTGCGTGCGCGGTTGGAAGGCCGGGGGTGAGCGTCGATCCGGGAGCCAGGATACTTCGGCCGTCGGAGAGCCCCAGGGCGTGGACACCCGAGGAGGAACCGATGCACGGCCTTTCCGCCATCGACGACTGTCGTCGTATCCGGCCGGCGCGCACCGACGCGCCATTGACCGCTCACCCCGCCCCGCCGGCCGCCGCGCCGCGCGCCGGGCGGACCCGCGCCGTCCGCCGCTGATCGTCCCGCCGGGATCCGCACCCGGCCGGGCGCCGCTGCCGACGTTCCGTCGCTGAGTCGTCCGCCGGACCCGCGTACCCGCCGAACCCCGCACCCGCCCCGCCCGCCGCCGGTCCCACCGCGCCGCCGGGCGTCACGCTCCGGAGCCGTCCGTGCGCATCCTGCTGCTCTCCACCGCCGACACCGACCTGCTCGCCGCCCGCGCCAGCGGCGCCGACTACCGGCTGGCCAACCCCGCCCGGGTCGCCGCCGACGCCGTGCCCGCGCTGCTCGACGGCGTCGACCTGGCCGTCGTACGCCTGCTCGGTGGCCGGCAGGCGTGGCCGGACGGCCTCGCCGCGGTGCTCGCCTCCGGCGTGCCGACCGTCGTGCTCGGCGGCGAGGCGGTGCCCGACGCGGAGTTGATGGCGGCGTCCACGGTGGCCGCCGGGGTGGCCGCCGAGGCGCTCGCCTACCTGGTCGAGGGCGGCCCGGAGAACCTCGCCGAGCTCGCCCGGTTCCTCTCCGACACGGTGCTGCTCACCGGCGAGGGCTTCGCCCCTCCCGTGCCCACCCCGCCGCACGGGATCCTCGGCCCCGACCCGGCGCCCGACGGCCGGCCCGTGATCGGCATCGTCTTCTACCGGGCGCACGCCCTCGCCGGAAACACCGCCTTCGTCGAGACCCTGGCCCACGCGGTCACCGCGGCCGGCGGGCAGCCGCTGCCGGTGTTCTGCGGCTCGCTGCGCGGGCTCACCCCGGGCGCGGCCCCGCTCGACCTGTTCGCGCGCTGCGACGCCCTGGTCGTGACGGTGCTCGCGGCCGGCGGGGCGGTCGCCGCGGACGCCTCCGGCGGCGGCGACGAGGACGCCTGGGACGTCGGCGCGCTCGCCGCCCTGGACGTGCCGATCGTCCAGGCGCTCTGCCTGACCAGCGACCGCGGCCGATGGGCGACCAGCGACGCCGGACTGTCCCCGATGGACGCCGCCATGCAGGTGGCCATCCCCGAGTTCGACGGCCGGATCGTCAGTGTGCCGTTCTCGTTCAAGCAGATCGACGCCGACGGGCTCTCGGTCTACCAGCCCGACCCGGAGCGCGCCGCCCGGGTCGCCGGCATCGCCGTCCGGCAGGCGCGGCTGCGGCACGTCCCGAACGCCGACAAGCGCCTGGCCGTCGTGCTCAGCTCGTACCCGACAAAGCACTCCCGGGTCGGCAACGCCGTCGGGCTGGACACCCCGGCCTCGGCGGTCCGGCTGCTCGCCGCCCTGGCCGAGGCCGGCTACCACCTGGGTGACGCTCCGGTGCCCGACGACGGGGACGCCCTGATCCACGCCCTGATCGCCGCCGGCGGCCACGACGTCGAGTGGCTCACCCCCGAACAGCTCGCCGCCGCCGAGGCGCGGGTGCCGGGAGAGACCTACCGGCGCTGGTTCGACGCGGTCCCCGCCCCGCTGCGGGAGCGGATGCGGGAGCACTGGGGCGAGCCGCCCGGCCGCCTCTACACCGACGGCGGCGACGTCGTCCTGGCCGGGCTGCGCTTCGGCAACGTGGCGCTGCTCATCCAGCCGCCCCGCGGCTTCGGCGAGAACCCGGTGGCCATCTACCACGACCCGGACCTGCCGCCCAGCCACCACTACCTGGCCGCGTACCGCTGGCTCGCCGCGCCGGTCGCCGACGGCGGCTTCGGCGCGGACGCCGTGGTCCACCTCGGCAAGCACGGCACCCTGGAGTGGCTGCCCGGCAAGGGCCTCGGGCTGGCCGCCGACTGCGCGCCCGACGCGGTCCTCGGTGACCTGCCGCTGGTCTACCCGTTCATCGTCAACGACCCCGGCGAGGGCACCCAGGCCAAGCGGCGGGCGCACGCCGTGGTGGTCGACCACCTGGTGCCGCCGATGGCCCGCGCCGAGACGTACGGCGACCTGGCCAAACTCGAACAGCTCCTCGACGAGTACGCCACCGTGCAGGCCCTCGACCCGGCCAAGGCGCCCACCGTGCAGCGGCAGATCTGGGACCTCGTTCGCGCCGCCGAGCTGCACCACGACCTGCACCAGGCGGAGATGCCCGCCGACGACGACTTCGACGACTTCGTGCTGCACCTCGACGGCTACCTCTGCGAGGTCAAGGACGTGCAGATCCGCGACGGCCTGCACGTGCTCGCCGAGGCGCCCGCCGGGGAGGCCCGGGTCAACCTGGTGCTCGCCGTGCTGCGCGCGCCGCAGGTCTGGGGCGGGGTCCGCGCGCTGCCCGGGCTGCGCCAGGCCCTCGCCGCGCACGCCAGCCTCGACGAGGCGGCGCTGCTCGCCGCGCCCGGCGCGCGGATCGCCGTGCCGGCGGTGCTCACCGAGGCCGTCGACGGGCCGGCGGCCACCGCCGCCGACGCCGTCGACCTGATCGAGGCCCTGGCCCGCCGGCTGGTGCTCGGCATGGAGACCCTCGGCTGGGACGACACCAAGGCCGGCGCCGTGGTCGAGGAGGTGGTCGGCGGGCCGGTGCCCGACGCCACCGAGGTGCTCCGCTTCGCCGCCCGCGAGGTGGTGCCCCGGCTGGACCGCACCACCGACGAGATCGACCGGCTGCTCGGCGCGCTCGCCGGCCGGTTCGTCCCGCCCGGCCCGTCCGGCTCGCCCACCCGCGGGCTGGTCAACGTGCTCCCCACCGGGCGCAACTTCTACTCGGTCGACCCGAAGGCCATCCCCAGCCGCAACGCCTGGGACGTCGGAGTGGCCCTCGCCGACTCGCTGCTCGCCCGGCACCTCGCCGACACCGGGGCGTACCCGCGCTCGGTCGGGCTCACCGTCTGGGGCACCAGCGCCATGCGCACCCAGGGCGACGACATCGCCGAGGTGCTGGCGCTGCTCGGGGTCCGTCCGACCTGGGACGACCGGTCCCGCCGGGTCACCGGCGTCGAGGTGCTGCCGCTGGCCGAGCTGGGCCGCCCCCGGGTCGACGTCACGGTGCGCATCTCCGGCTTCTTCCGGGACGCCTTCCCGCACGTCGTCGCCCTCATCGACGACGCCGTCCGGCAGGTCGCCGCGCTCGACGAACCGGCCGCCGACAACTACCTGAAGGCGCACGTCGACGCGGACGTCGCCGAGCACGGCGACCGGCGCCGGGCCACCGCCCGCATCTTCGGCTCCAAGCCCGGGGCGTACGGGGCCGGGCTGCTGCCGCTCATCGACGCCCGGAACTGGCGCACCGACGCCGACCTCGCCGAGGTGTACGCCGTCTGGGGCGGCTACGCGTACGGGCCGGGGCTGGACGGGCGGGAGGCGCGGGCCGACATGGAACGCTCCTTCGCCCGGATCGCCGTCGCCGTGAAGAACCAGGACACCCGCGAGCACGACATCGTGGACTCCGACGACTACTTCCAGTACCACGGCGGGATGGTGGCCATGGTCCGCCACCTCACCGGCGACACCCCGGCCGCGTACGTGGGCGACTCGGCCATGCCGCACGACGTGCGGACCCGCACCCTCGGCGAGGAGACCCGCCGGGTGTTCCGGGCCCGGGTAGTCAACCCGCGCTGGATCGCCGCCATGCGCCGGCACGGCTACAAGGGCGCCTTCGAGCTGGCCGCCACCGTGGACTACCTGTTCGGCTACGACGCCACCGCCGGCGTCGTCGACGACTGGATGTACGAGCGGCTCGCCGAGGCGTACCTCTTCGACCCGGAGACCCGGGAGTTCCTGGAGCGGTCCAACCCGTGGGCGCTGCGCGGCATCGCCGAACGGCTGCTGGAGGCCGCCGACCGGGGGCTGTGGGCCGCACCCGAGCCGGCCACCCTCGACCGCCTGCACGAGACGTACCTGGCCAGCGAGGGCGACCTGGAGGACCGGCAATGACGTCGTACCCGTTCAGTGCGGTGCTCGGGATGGACGAGATGCGCCTCGCCCTGCTGCTCAACGCGGTCAGCCCCGCCATCGGCGGGGTGCTGGTCCGGGGCGAGAAGGGCACCGCCAAGTCCACCGCCGTACGCGCCCTCGCCGGGCTGCTGCCCCCGGTCGACCGGGTCGCCGCCTGCCGTTTCGCCTGCGATCCGGCCGCACCCGACCCGGGCTGTCCGGACGGGCCGCACCCGGCCGGGTCGGCGGCCGAGCGCCGCCCGGCCCGCCTGGTCGAGCTGCCGGTGGGCGCCGCCGAGGACCGGGTGGTCGGCTCGCTCGACCTGGAGAAGGCCCTCGCCGAGGGGGTACGCGCCTACGAGCCCGGCCTGCTCGCCGCCGCCCACCGCGGCGTGCTCTACGTCGACGAGGTCAACCTGCTCCACGACCACCTGGTCGACCTGCTCCTGGACGCCGCCGCGATGGGCCGTTGCCACGTCGAGCGGGAGGGCGTCTCGGTCAGCCACGCGGCCCGGTTCCTGCTGGTCGGCACCATGAACCCGGAGGAGGGGGAGCTGCGCCCGCAGCTGCTCGACCGGTTCGGGCTCACCGTCGAGGTGGCCGCCAGCCGCGACCCCGCCGTACGCGCCGAGGTGGTCCGCCGCCGGCTCGCCGCCGACGCCGACCCGGCCGGCTTCGCCGCCGGCTGGGCCGAGGCGGACGCCGAGGTGGCCCGCCGGGTGGCCGCCGCCCGGCTCCGGCTGCCCGGGGTGGCGCTGCCCGACGCGGCGCTGCGGCAGATCGCCGAGGTCTGCGCCGCGTTCGACGTGGACGGCATGCGCGCCGACATCGTCACCGCCCGCACCGCGGTGGCCCACGCTGCCTGGCAGGGCCGGGACCGGGTGGCCGCCGACGACGTCCGGGTCGCCGCCCGGCTGGCCCTGCCGCACCGCCGCCGCCGGGACCCGTTCGACACCCCGGGGCTGGACGAGCAGCGCCTGGACGACGTGCTGCGCCGCGCCCGCGAGCAGCACCCCGACGACGGCCCGGACGACGACGGCCCGGACGGCGGCCCCGGCGGCGGGCCCGGCCCGGACGGCGGCCCCGGCGGCGGGTCCGGCCCGGACGGCGGTTCCCGGGGCTCGGCCGGGCCGGGTGGCGCCGGGCCGGACCCCGACGGTGCCGGCCGGTCCGCGCGCGGGAAGGGCGGTGCCGACGGCCGGGACCGGCCCGGGGCGTCCAACGACGGGCCGTCAGATGACGGGCGTGGCGGGGCCGGCCGGGACGGCCGCTGGCCGGCCAACGGCCGCGCCGGCCATCCCGACGGGACGGGCGCCGACGACCGGTCCGGCGACGACCGGTCCGGCGACGGCCCCACCGGCCGCGACGCCGCCTCGTCGGTCCGGTCCGGCCATCCCGACGACGACCGGTCCGGCGACGAGAACGGGAACGGCCCCGACGTCGACCGGTCCGGCGACGGCGGTGGTGGCCGGGGACGGCCGCGGGCGCGCCGGTCCGCTGCCGCCGGGCGTCCGGGGGATCCCGACGGCGCCGAGGGACGGCCCGGGACCGTGGCCGTGCCCGAACGGGGGCTGCGCGCCCGGCTGTTCACCGCGCCCGGCTTGGGCGAGGGCGTGCCGGGCCGGCGCTCCCGGGCCCGCACCGGGCGGGGCCGCACCACCGGGGCCCGGGTGCCCGCCGGCCGCGCCGACGCGCTGCACCTGCCGGCCACCGTCCGGGCCGCCGCCCCGTACCAGGCGGTCCGGGGCCGGGCCGGCGGCCCGCTGCGGCTGCGCCCGTCGGACGTGCGCGAGGCGGTCCGCGAGGGGCGCGAGGGCAACCTGGTCCTGTTCGTGGTGGACGCCAGCGGGTCGATGGGCGCCCGGGAGCGGATGTCCGCCGTGAAGGGCGCGGTGCTGGCGCTGCTCACCGACGCGTACCAGCGGCGGGACAAGGTGGCGGTGGTCGCCTTCCGCGGCACGGGCGCGCAGACCCTCCTACCAGCCACCTCCTCGGTGCTGGCCGCCTCGGCGCGGCTGGCCGACCTGCCCACCGGCGGGCGTACCCCGCTCGCCGAGGGGCTGCTCGCCGCCGCCGACCTGCTCCGGGTGGAGCGGCTGCGCGACCCGAAACGGCGCCCCCTCGTGCTGGTGGTCACCGACGGCCGGGCCACCGCCGGCCCCCGCCCCCTCGACCGGGCCGCCCGCGCGGCGGCCGTACTCGCCGCCACCGGAGCCCCCTGCGTGGTCGTCGACTGCGAGTCCGGCCCGGTCCGCCTCAACCTGGCCCGCCGCCTCGCCACCCAACTCCGGGCCCCCCACCACCCCCTCTCCGACCTCACCACAGCCCCACCATCCCGGCGATCTTGCACCTTCGGCCCCGACACAAGGGACGGAAGCGCCCAGGAGCGGGGCCACAACCGCAAGATCGCGGACGTCCATCCAGGACCGAACAGGAGCGTTGCCTGATGCCGCAGGGGAAGCCGAGCCACGTGCCCGCCGACGGGTTGACCACTCGGCAGCGGCGTCACCGGCCGCTGTTGATCGTCCATACCGGACAGATGAAGGGGAAGTCGACGGCCGCGTTCGGGCTGGCGCTGCGGGCCTGGACCGCCGGGCTGCCCATCGGCGTCTTCCAGTTCGTCAAGAGCGCCAAGTGGCGGGTGGGGGAGGAGAACGCCTTCCGGGCCCTCGGCGAGGTGCACGAGCGGACCGGGCAGGGCGCCCCGGTGACCTGGCACAAGATGGGCGAGGGCTGGTCCTGGATCCAGCGCGGCGGCGCGGCCGACCACGCCGAGGACGCCCGCGAGGGCTGGCGGCAGATCCAGCGCGACCTGGCCGCCGAGCGCTACGGGCTCTACGTGCTCGACGAGTTCACGTACCCGATGAAGTGGGGCTGGGTCGACGTCGACGAGGTGGTCGCCACGCTGCGCGACCGGCCCGGCTTCCAGCACGTGGTGATCACCGGCCGGGACGCCGACCCGCGGCTGGTCGAGGCGGCCGACCTGGTCGCCGAGCTGACCAAGGTCAAGCACCCGATGGACGCCGGCCAGAAGGGCCAGAAGGGCATCGAATGGTGACCCCCTGGGCGCTGCCCCGGCTGGTGGTGGCCGCCCCGGCCAGCGGGCACGGCAAGACGACCGTGGCCACCGGGCTGCTCGCCGCGCTGCGCCGCCGCGGTCTGGCGGTCAGCCCGCACAAGGTCGGCCCGGACTACATCGACCCCGGCTACCACGCGCTGGCCGCCGGCCGTCCCGGCCGCAACCTCGACCCGTGGCTGGTCGGCCCGGAGCGGATCGCCCCGCTGCTGCGCCGCGGCGCGAGCGTGCCCAGCCCGGCCGACGTGGCCGTGGTCGAGGGGGTGATGGGGCTGCACGACGGCGCGGTCGGCCACGGCGGGTACGCCTCCACGGCGCACGTCGCCCGGCTGATCGAGGCGCCGGTGCTGCTGGTGCTCGACACCACCGCGCAGGGCCGCTCCGCCGCCGCGCTGGTGCTCGGCCTGCGCGCCTTCGACCCGGCGGTGCGCATCGGCGGGGTGGTCCTCAACCGGGTCGGCTCGCCCCGGCACGAGACCCTGCTCCGCGACGCGCTCGCCGAGGTGGACGTGCCCGTGCTCGGCGCGGTGACCCGGGCCGCCGAGGTGGCCGCGCCGTCCCGCCACCTCGGGCTGGTGCCGGTCGCCGAACGGGCGCCCGAGTCGGTCGCCGTGGTGGCCGCGCTGGCCGACCTGGTCGAGTCCACCGTGGACCTCGACGCCGTGCTGGCCTTGGCCCGCACCGCGCCGCCGCTGACCGCGCCCGCCTGGGCCCCGGCCGCCGCGGTCGGCGGTCCCGCCGGCACCGCCCGCCCGGTGGTCGCCGTCGCCGGCGGGCCGGCCTTCACCTTCTCGTACGCGGAGACCGCCGAACTGCTCACCGCGGCCGGTGCGGAGGTGGTGACCCTCGACCCGCTGCGCGACGAGGCCCTGCCGTCCGGCACCCGGGCCGTGGTGATCGGCGGCGGGTTCCCCGAGCTGCACGCGGACGCCCTGACCGGCAACACCGCGCTCCGCGCCGAGCTGGCCGGCTTCGACGGCCCGGTGGTCGCCGAGTGCGCCGGGCTGCTCTACCTCGGGCGCGCCCTCGACGGGGTGCCGATGTGCGGGCGGCTCGACCACACCGCCCGGATGACCGGCCGGCTCACCCTCGGCTACCGGGAGGCGGTGGCCGCCGCCGACTCCCCGGTGCACCGCGCCGGCGACCCGGTACGCGGACACGAGTTCCACCGCACCGTCACCGACCCCGGGCACGGCGACCGCGCCGCCTGGCACTGGGACGGCACCCCGCACGGCTTCGTGGCCGGCCCGGTGCACGCGTCCTACCTGCACACCCACTGGGCCGGGCATCCCGAGGCGGCCCGCCGGCTGGTCGAGGCGGCGAGCCGGTGAACCCGCCCAGCCACCCACCGGCGGCCCCGACCGGCCCCACGCCCAGCCACCCGCCGGCCGCCCCGACCGGCCCCACCCCCAGCCGGCCGGTGCCCGCCGGGCCGGGGCGCGTGGAGCGACCGTCCGCCCCGCCCGCCGCCGTGCTGACCGGGATCGGGGTCGGACCCGGCGACCCGGAACTGCTGACGCTGAAGGCCGCCCGGCTGCTGGGCGAGGCCGACCTGGTGTTCGTACCCGTGCTGGACCGGCACGCCGCGGACCCGGACGCGCCCGCGGGCCGGGCCGAGACGACCGTGCGGGCGCACGTGCCCGCGGACCGGCTGCGCCGGCTGCCGTTCGCCCTCGACGACCGGGGCGGGGTGACCGCCCGCCGGGAGCGGGCGTGGGACGCCGCGGCGGCGGCCGTGGTGGGCGCCGTCGACGCGGGCGCCCGGTCGGTCGCCTTCGCCACCATCGGCGACCCCAACGTCTACTCCACCTTCGGCTACCTCGCCGACGGCGTCCGGGCGCGGCGGCCCGGGGTCGAGGTGCGCACCGTGCCCGGCATCACCGCCATGCAGGAGCTGGCCGCCCGGGCCGGCGTGCCGCTCTGCGAGGGCCGCGAACCGCTCACCCTGCTGCCGGCCACCGCCGGGCTCACGCCGGTCGCCGACGCGCTCGCCGGCCCCGGCACCGTCGTCGTCTACAAGGGCTGGCGCCGCCACCCCGACCTGGTCGACGAGCTGCGCCGGCAGGGCCGGCTGCCGGATGCCGTGCTGGGCCGGTCGCTCGGCCTGCCCGGCGAGCGGATCGGGCCGGTGGACGCCACCGCCACCGACCTGCCGTACCTGTCGACGCTGCTGGTCCCGGCCCGCCGGGACGGCCGGGGAGGAAAACTGTGACCACCACCGGCAAGGTCTGGTTCGTCGGGGCCGGCCCCGGCGCGGCCGACCTGCTCACCCTGCGCGCCGCCCGGGTCATCGCCGAGGCCGACGTGGTGATCTGGGCGGCCAGCCTGGTGCACGCCGACGTGCTCGCCCACGCCCGCCCCGGCGCCGAGATCGTCGACTCCTCCCAGCTGCCCATCGAGGGGGTCCGGCCGCTCTACGAGCGGGCCGCGGCCGACGGGCTGACCGTGGCCCGGATCCACTCCGGCGACCCGGCCCTGTGGGGCGCCGTGCAGGAGCAGCTCGACCTGTGCCGCGACCTCGGCCTGGCCGTGGAGGTGGTGCCCGGGGTGTCCTCGTTCACCGCGGTCGCCGCGCTGGTCGGCCGGGAACTGACCATCCCCGAGGTCGCCCAGTCGGTGATCCTCACCCGGCTGGAGGGCGGCAAGACACCGATGCCGCACGGCGAACGGGTGCGCGACTTCGCCCGGCACGGCACCACCATGGCGCTGTTCCTCTCCGCCGCCCGCTCCGGGCAGGCGCAGGCGGAACTGCTGGCCGGCGGATACCCGCCGGAGACCCCGGTGGTGGTCGCCTACCAGGCGACCTGGCCGGACGAGCTGGTGGTCCGGTGCGCGCTGGGCGAGCTGGAGGCCACGGTCAAGGCGCACAAGCTCTGGAAGCACACCCTGTTCCTGGTCGGTCCGGCGCTCGCCGCCACCGGCACCCGCTCACACCTCTACCACCCCGGGCACTTCCACACCTACCGGCGGGCCGAGCCGGGCGCCCGCGCCGCGCTGCGCCGCGCCCGCGCCGACCGGTCCGGCGACGCCGCCGACCCGACCGGGGACGGCCGGTGACGTACCCCGAGCCGCCGCTGCGCGAGCCGGACCTGCCGCGTACGGCGAAGGTCCGGCCCACCGCGCTGCGGACCGGCTGGACCACCGGCGCGTGCGCCACCGCGGCGACCAAGGCGGCGCTGACCGCGCTGGTCACCGGCGAGCCGCAGCGCCAGGTGGAGATCGGCCTGCCGGCCGGCCGGCGGGTCACCTTCGCGGTGGCCCGCTGCGACCTGGAACGCGCCCAGCGGGCCGAGGCCGTGGTGGTCAAGGACGCCGGCGACGACCCGGACGTCACCCACGGCGCCGAGCTGACCGCCACCGTGACCTGGCGGGACGAGCCGGGGCTGCGCCTCGACGGCGGGCCGGGCGTCGGCACCGTCACCCGGCAGGGGCTCGGCCTCGAGGTGGGCGGGCCGGCGATCAACGAGACCCCGCGCCGCATGATCGGCCAGGCCGTCGCCGAGGTGGTCGACCTCGGCGAGACCGGCGTCCGCGTGGTGATCAGCGTGCCGCGCGGCGAGATCATGGCCCGCAAGACCACCAACCGGCGGCTCGGCATCCTCGGCGGCATCTCCATCCTCGGCACCACCGGGATCGTCCGGCCGTTCTCCACCGCCTCCTGGCGGGCCAGCGTGGTGCAGGCCGTGCACGTGATGGCGGCCCAGGGGGAGCGGACCGTGGTGCTCTGCACCGGCGGGCGTACCGAGCGGGCCGCCCGGGCGCTCCTGTCGGAGCTGCCCGAGGTGTGCTTCGTCGAGGTCGGCGACTTCACCGGCGCGGCGGTCACCGCCGCGGTCGGCGACGGGATGACCGGGGTGGTCTTCGTCGGCATGGCCGGCAAGCTGGCCAAGCTCGCCGCCGGGATCCTGATGACCCACTACACCCGGTCGAAGGTGGACCTGTCGCTGCTCGGCGCGGTCACCGCCGAGGCCGGCGGCGATCCGGAGCTGGTCGCCGCCGTCGCCGCGGCCAACACCGGGCGGCACGCGTACGAGCTGTGGGCGGCCGCCGGGCTGCTCGGCCCGGCCGGCGACCTGCTCTGCCGGCGGGTCCGGCAGGTGCTGCGCCGCTTCGCCGGCCACGCGGTCACCGTCGACGTGGCCATGGTGGACTTCGCCGGCGCCCGCGTGGTCGCCTCCTCGGGGCGGTGGGCCGCGTGACGCCGACCGTGCTCGTGGCGGGGATCGACGCCGCCGGCCGGCCGGCGCACCCCGCGCTCGCCGCCGCGCTGGCGGACGCCGGGCTGGTCGTCGGCGCGGCCCGGCACCTCGCGGCCGTCCCGGTGCCGGCCGGCTGCGCCACCGTCGTGCTCGGCCCCCTCGCCCCCGCCCTTGACCGGCTCGCCGCCGCCGTCGCCGCCGGCACGCCCGCCGTGGTGCTGGCCAGCGGCGACCCCGGGTTCTTCGGCATCGTCCGCCGGCTCCGGGCGGCCGGCCTGCCGGTGCGGGTGCTGCCCGCTGTCTCCAGCGTCGCCGCCGCGTTCGCCCGCGCCGGGCTGCCCTGGGACGGCGCGGCCGTGGTCACCGCGCACGGCCGGGACCCACGTCCCGCGCTCAACGCCTGCCGGGCGCTGCCCGCCGTCGCGGTGCTCACCGCCCCCGGCGCGGGCGCGGCCGAGCTGGGCGCCGGCCTGGCCGGCTGGGACCGCCGCCTGGTCGTCGCCGAACACCTGGGCACCCCTGACGAGCGGGTCACCTGGACCACCCCGGCCGAGGCCGCCGCGACAACCTGGTCCGACCCGCACGTAGTCCTGAGCCTGGCCCCGGAGACCGTCCCCGTCACGGCCGAGGACGCGGCCGCGTCGATCTTGCACTTACGGCCCGACGCGCGTCCGGTTCGGGCCTTTTGCCCGGGCACGAAGTGCAAGATCGCGGGGGGCGACGCCGGGATGCGTCGCGATGACCAGCCTGCCGCCGCGCCTGCCGGGGGGTGGGCCTTGCCCGAGTCCGCGTACGGCCATCGGGACTCGATGATCACCAAGGCGGAGGTCCGGGCGCTCGTGGTGGCCCGGCTGCGGCCCCGGCTGGGCCGGCTGGTCTGGGACGTCGGCGCCGGCAGCGGCTCGGTCGGCATCGAGTGCGCGCTGCTCGGCGCGGCGGTGCTCGCCGTGGAACGCGACCCGGACGCGCCGATCCGGGCCAACGCCGCCCGGCACGGCGTCGACGTCCGGGTGGTGACCGGGACCGCCCCGGCGGCCCTGGCCGGGCTGCCCGACCCGGACGCGGTCTTCGTCGGCGGGGGCGGCGTGGACGTGCTCGCCGCGGTGGCCGACCGCCGCCCGCCCCGGGTGGTCGTCACCCTCGCCGCGCTCGACCGGGTCGCCCCGGCCGTGCACCTGATGCGCGCCGCCGGCTACGCGGTCGACGGCTGCCAGCTCGCCGCGGCCCGTCTCGCCGACCTGCCCGGTGGCTCGCTGCGCCTGGCCGCCGCCAACCCGGTCGTCGTGCTCACCGGGGAGCTGCCATGACCGTCCACACCGCACCCACGGGGGAGCAGATGACCTGCATCGGACTCGTCGCGGCCACCGCCGCCGGCCGGCGGCACACGCGTACCCTCGCCGCGGCCTGGCCGCACGCCCGGCCCGTGGAGGCGGAGAGCGTCGCCGAGGCGCTGCGGGCGGCCTGGCGGGAGTGCGACGCGGTGGTCGCCTTCCTGGCCACCGGCGCGGTGGTCCGGATCCTCGCCCCGCTGCTCGCCGACAAGCGGACCGACCCGGCCGTGGTGGTGGTCGACGAGGCGGCCCGGCACGCGGTGGCCCTGCTCGGCGGGCACGCCGGCGGTGCGAACGCCCTCGCCGCCGAGGTCGGCGCGCTGCTCGACGCCCGGCCGGTGGTCACCACCGCCACCGACGCGGTCGGCCTGCCCGGGCTGGACACCCTCGGCTGGCCGGTGGAGGGCGCGGTGGCCGCGGTGTCCCGGGCGATGCTCGACGGCGAGCCGGTCCGGCTGGTCGCCGACGCCACCTGGCCGCTGCCCGCCCTGCCGGAGCACGTCCGCGTCGAGGTCACGCCCCCGCCGGCCGGCGCCGGCAACCCGGGTGCGGCGGGACGGGACGGGGACGGCGCGGGCGGCTGGCGGATCCTGGTCACCGACCGGCTCGTCCCGCTCGACGGGCGGACCGTGGTGCTCCGGCCGCCGTCCCTGGTCGCCGGGGTCGGCTCCAGCCGGGGCGTGCCCGGCGCCGAGGTGACCGACCTGCTGAGCCGGGTGCTCGCCGACGCCGGCCTCAGCCCGGCCAGCCTGCGCTGCCTGGCCAGCGTGGACCTCAAGGCCGACGAGGCGGGCATCCGGGCGACCGCCGAGGCGTACGGCGTACCCCTGGAGACCTGGCCGGCGGCGGAGCTGGCGGCGGTCGACGTGCCGCACCCCAGCGAGGTGGTCCGCGCCGCGGTCGGCACGCCGAGCGTCGCGGAGGCCGCGGCGCTGCGCCACGACGGCACGCTGCTGGTGCCGAAGACCGCCTCGGCGATGGCCACCGTCGCGGTGGCCCGGCGCGCCCCGCGCGGCCGGCTCGCGCTGGTCGGCCTCGGCCCCGGCGCCGCCGACCTGCGCACCCCGCGCGCGGTGGCCGAGCTGCGCCGGGCCGCCGTGGTGGTCGGCCTGGACCAGTACCTCGACCAGGTCCGCGACCTGCTCCGCCCCGGGACCCGGGTGCTGGCCAGCGGGCTCGGCGCGGAGGAGGAGCGGGCCCGGGCCGCGGTGGCCGAGGCCACCGCCGGCCACGCGGTCGCCCTGGTCGGGTCCGGCGACGCCGGGGTGTACGCGATGGCCAGCCCCGCCCTGGAGTACGCCGACGACCGGATCGACGTGGTCGGCGTGCCCGGGGTGACCGCGGGCCTCGCCGCGTCCGCGCTGCTCGGCGCGCCGCTCGGGCACGACCACGTCTACCTGAGCCTGTCCGACCTGCACACCCCGTGGGAGGTGATCGTGGGCCGGATCGCCGCCGCGGCCGAGGCCGACCTGGTGGCGCTGCTCTACAACCCGCGCAGCCGCACCCGGGACTGGCAGCTCGGGGCGGCGCTGGCGACCTTCGCCGCGCACCGGCCGCCGGACACCCCGGTCGGCGTGGTGCGCAACGCCAGCCGGCCCGGGCAGCGGGTACACCTGGCCAGCCTGGCCACCTTCGACCCGGCGCTGGTCGACATGTACAGCGTGGTGGTGGTCGGCAGCTCGCAGACCCGGGTGGTCGCCGGCCGGATGGTCACGCCCCGGGGGTACCGGTGGCGGTCGTGACCATCGGCCCCTGCCAGGGCTGCGGCGCCTGCCTGCTCACCTGCCCGGTGCACGCCATCCGCCCCACCCCCGCCGGCCTCCGCGTCACCGACCGCTGCACCGGCTGCCTCGAATGCCTGGAGATCTGCCCCGTGGACGCCATCCGCGTCGACCCCGAACCCGGAGGAGAGCGATGACCTCGACCCCGACCGCCGCCCCGACGACCGCTCCCACCCTCGGCCGCTGGAGCCGCGCCGAGCGGGCCCGCCTCGGCGGCATCGTCTGCGCGGTCGCCGCCCTGCACGTCGCCGGCGTGACCCTCTACCTGTACTGGAACCACCAACCGGTGGCGGCCGGCGGGCTGGCCGGCGCCGGCACCCTGGCCTACGTGCTGGGGGTGCGGCACGCCTTCGACGCCGACCACATCGCCGCCATCGACGACACCACCCGGCTCATGCTGCTGCGCGGCCGGCGGCCGGTCGGTGTCGGCTTCTTCTTCGCCCTCGGGCACAGCGCCGTGGTGCTGCTGCTCGCCGTGGTGGTGGGTCTCGCCTCCACCCGGCTGACCGGCGCCCGGATGGCCGGCGTGCGCGAGGTCGGCGCCACCGTCGCCGTCGTCACCGCCACCGGCTTCCTGCTGCTGGTGGCGGCCCTCAACGCGGTGGTGCTGGCCGGGCTGGCCCGGCTCTGGCGGCGGCTGCGCGCCGGCGCGCTGGACGAGACCGAGCTGGACCTCATGCTCCTCAACCGGGGACTGATGCACCGGATCCTCGGGGCCCGGGCCCGCACCCTGGTCCGCTCCTCCTGGCACATGGCCCCGGTCGGCTTCCTCTTCGGGCTGGGCCTGGAGACGGCCAGCGAGGTGACCCTGCTGGCGCTCTCGGCGAGCACCGCCGCCGCCGGCGGGCTGCCGGTGCTGGCCCTGCTCACCCTGCCGCTGCTCTTCGCCGCCGGAATGTCCGCCATGGACACCGCGGACAGCCTGCTGATGAGCCGCGCCTACTCGTGGGCGTACCGGCAGCCGGCCCGGCGGCTCTGGTACAACCTGGCCACCACCACGATGACCGTGCTGGTCGGCGGCCTGGTCGCCAGCGTCTACCTGGCCGGGCTGCTCGCCGACCACCTCGGCGCCACCGCCCTGGCCGGGTACGCCTCGATCGCCGACCACTTCGAGCAGCTCGGCTACGCCGTGGTGGGCCTCTTCGCACTCGCCTGGGGCGGCGCCGTGCTGGTCTGGCGGCTGCGCGGCTACGACCGCCGCTACGGGCGGGCGGAATCATGACCCGCACCGTGCACCCGATCGAGGCGGAGTCCTACCGGATCCTGCGCGACCGGGTCGACCTGTCACACCTGCCGCCGCTGACCCGGGCGGTCACCGAACGGGTGGTGCACGCCAGCGCCGACCTCGACTACGTCACCGACCTGGTCTGCGACGAGGCCGGCCTGGCCGCCGGGCTGGCCGCGCTGCGGGCCGGCGCGCCGATCGTCACCGACGTGTGGATGGTCGCCGCCGGCATCACCCGGGCCGGGCGGGAGATCGTCTGCCCGGTCGCCGAACCGGCCGCCGCCGACCTGGGCCGGGCCACCGGCCTCACCCGCTCGGCCGCGGCGATGCGGATCGCGTACGACCGGGTCGGCCCGGGCGCGGCCTGGGTGGTCGGCTGCGCCCCCACCGCGCTGGTCGAGCTGATCGGCCTCGACGCCGCCCCGGCGCTGGTGGTCGGCCTGCCGGTCGGCTTCGTCGGCGCGGCCGAGTCCAAGGCGGCGCTGCGGGCCAGCGCCCTGCCCGCCGTGTCCAACGTGGGGGAGAAGGGCGGCTCCGCGGTGGCCGCCGCCGCCCTCAACGCCCTGCTGTACCTGGAGGACAAGTGAAGCACCTTCCCCCGCTGCTGATCGTCGGGCACGGCACCCGCAGCACGGCGGGCGTCGCCCAGTTCGCCGCGCTGGTCGAGCGGATCCGCCGCCGGGGCGCCCTCGCCGACGTCGACGGCGGCTTCATCGAGCTGTCCCGCCCGCCGCTGACCGACGCCGTCGGCGCGCTGGTCGATCGGGGCCACCGCCACCTGGTGGCGCTGCCGCTGGTGCTGGCCGCCGCCGGGCACGGCAAGGGGGACATCCCCGCCGCCCTCGCCCGGGAGAAGCAGCGCCACCCCGGCCTGCGGTACGCGTACGGCCGGCCGCTCGGGCCGCACCCGCTGCTCCAGGAGGTGCTGGCGCGGCGGATCGACGCGGCGCTCGACGGCGCCGACGGGGCCGGCACCTGGGTCGCGCTGATCGGGCGCGGCTCCACCGACCCGGACGCCAACGCCGAGGTGACCAAGGTGGCCCGGCTGCTCTGGGAGGGGCGCGGCTACGCCGGCGTGGAGCCCGGCTTCGTCTCGCTCGCCGAGCCGTCCGTGCCGGCCGTGCTGGAGCGCCTGCGCCGGCTCGGCGCCCGGCGGATCGTGGTCGCCCCGTACTTCCTCTTCGCCGGGGTGCTGCCGGACCGGATCGTGGCGCAGAGCCGGGAGTTCGCCGCCGACCATCCCGGCCTGGACGTGCGGGTGGCCGAGGTGATCGGGGACTGCGACGCCCTCGCCGACCTGGTCCTGGAACGGCACGCCGAGGCGCTGCGCGGGGACATCCGGATGAACTGCGACACCTGCGCGTACCGGGTGGCGCTGCCCGGCTTCGCCGACAAGGTGGGGCGGCCGCAGACCCCGCACCACCACCCCGACGACCCGGCCGACGGCCACGGCCACCACCACCATCACCACGACGCCGACCACCACGAGCCGGCGCTGCGGCCCGGGCAGGTGGCCGTGGTGGGCGGCGGGCCCGGCCCGGACGACCTCATCACGGTACGCGGCCGGGCACTGCTCGACGCCGCGGACGTGGTGGTCGCCGACCGGCTCGCCCCGGCCGGGCTGCTGCGCCGGCTCCGCCCCGGCGTGCTGCTGGTGGACGCGGCCAAGGTGCCCCGGGGTCCGTCGATGGCCCAGGACACCATCAACGACACGCTGATCGCGCACGCCCGCGCCGGCCGGCGGGTGGTCCGGCTCAAGGGCGGCGACCCGTACGTCTTCGGCCGCGGCCACGAGGAGGTCCTGGCCTGCGCCGCGGCCGGGGTGGAGACGGTGCTGGTGCCCGGAGTGAGCAGCGCGGTGGCCGCCCCCGCCCTGGCCGGCGTGCCGGTGACCCACCGCGGCGTGGCGCACGAGGTGACCGTGGTCTCCGGGCACCTGCCGCCGGGGCACCCGGACTCCCTGGTGGACTGGGCCGCGCTGGCCCGGGCCCGGGGCACGCTGGTGCTGCTCATGGCGGTCGACACCGTCGGGCGGATCGCCGCCGACCTGCTCGCCCACGGACGCGCGCCCGAGACGCCGGTCCTGGTGGTCCGGGACGCCGGCCAGCCGGAGCAGTGGACGGCCCGGTGCCGGCTGGACGAGGTCGGCGCGCTCGCCGAGCGGGACGAGGTCCGGCCACCGGCGGTCTTCGTGGTCGGACCGGTGGTGGCGCTGGCGCCCGCGGCCGAGCCGGTCGTGGCGGCGACGCCCGCCCCGGCCTGACCCGGACCGCACGCCGAGCCGCCGCTCGCACCGGATGGCCGGCGGTTCGCCGGCCGACCAGGGTGGAAGGGCCGGTCGCGGTCAGCCGGTGAGCGCGCCGGCCAGCGTGTAGCCGACGGTGGCCGCGGTGAGGCCGGCGGCGACGCTGACGAGCGCGTTGGCCAGGGCGTGGCCGCGACGGCCCGCGCGCTGCAGCCGCAGCGTCTCGTAGCTGAGCGTGGACCAGGTGGTCAGCGCCCCGCAGAAGCCGGTGCCGACCAGGGCGGTCACCGCGGGGGAGGCGGGCACCGCGGCCACCGCGCCGAGCAGCAGCGACCCGGAGACGTTGACGGTCAGGGTGCCCCAGGGAAAGGGGGAGCTGTGGCGGGCCTGCACGGCCCGGTCGGTCAGGTAGCGCAGGGGCGCGCCCAGCGCCGCCCCGAGCGCGATCAGCAGGACGGTCACCGGGTCGCCCCGCCCCCGGCCCGGGCCAGCAGCCGGCCGGCCACCGCGTCCCCGGCCCAGACCGCCAGCAGCGCGCCGGCCACGGTCGCCGCCAGGTACGCCAGCGCGATGCCCGGCGCCCCGGCGGCGATCGCCCGCTGGGCGTCGACCGCGTAGGTGGAGAAGGTGGTGAAGCCGCCGAGCACGCCGACGCCGAGGAACGGCCGGACCAGGGGGCCGGGCGGCCGGGCGCTGATCACCGCCATCAGGGCGCCGATCAGCAGGCAGCCGCCGACGTTGATGCCGAAGGTGGCCCACGGGAAGCCGGTGGGCGGGTGCGGGAACGCGGCCTGGAGCCCGGCCCGGGCCAGCGCGCCGAGCACCCCGCCGGCGGCGATGACGCCGAGCACCGCCGCCGGGTGGGCGGCCAGCTCCCGCCGGTCGGCGGGGACGCGCAGGTCGACGTCGGGGTCGACGCGGAACTCGGACGGTCCGGTCACGGTGCCTCCCACCAGCACGGGCATCACTGGCAGGGACCGTTGGCGAGCGTGTCGCGGTTCTCCCGGCGGTTGCGGGACGGCGGGCCCCACCGCCGGTTCCGCCCCCGAGCATAGCGCCGCCCGTCGGCCGCCCGGTCCGCCGGCCGCCGCCACGGGTTGCGTCGATTTCCCGGTCGGCGCCTCCGCCGCCGGTTGCGTCGGTTTCGACCGCGCCGGCCCGGGGCATTCCCCCGAGTCGATCGACCTGCGACGGAAGGGGGTTCGTGATGGCCGGAGGCAGCAGCACAGCCGGCACACGTTCGGCGCGGTCCCGCGCCGCCGGCAACGGAGGCAGCGGCCGCAGCCGGCCGGAGGGCCCACCGTTCCGCAAGCCGGCGTGGCCGAAGGCGTACTCCTTCGCCCTCGTCACGGGGGCGCTCTTCCTCTTCTCGTGGCTCGGCCAGTTCCTCTTCCAGATGGCCGTGGAGAGCAACGAGGCCGGCCAGCACGGGCAGAGCTTCGCCTGGAGCGAGTTCCTGCCGCAGTTCTTCGCCAGCACCTTCGAGAACTGGCAGTCCGAGTTCCTCCAGCTGATCTGGCAGGCCGCCGGTCTGGCCCTCTTCTACTACTGGGGCTCGTCGCAGTCGCGGGAGTCCGACGACCGGATGGAGGCCAAGCTGGACGCGCTGCTGCGCGAGCGAGGGCTCGACCCGGACAACCCCTGACGGTCCGCCGCATCGGGGACCTGACCTGGCAGGACGGGCCGTACGGGCGTACGGTGATCCGCATCGCCCGGCGCGACGCGGCGTCCGGGTCCCGTCGCGCAGGAGGCCACCGTGCAGGACCGCACCCCTCGTCCGGATGAGCTGGAACCCGTCGAACGGGCCGGCGTCGACGAGCTGCGGGCGCTGCAACTCGACCGGCTGCGCCGGTCGCTGCGGCACGCGTACGACAACGTGCCGCACTACCGCCGGGCCTTCGCGGCGGCCGACGTGCACCCCGACGACCTGCGCGAGCTGACCGACCTGGCCCGCTTCCCGTTCACCGGCAAGGCCGACCTGCGGGAGAACTACCCGTTCGGCATGTTCGCCGTGCCCCGGGAGCGGGTCGCCCGGCTGCACGCCTCCTCCGGCACCACGGGCCGCCCGACCGTGGTCGGCTACACCCGCGCCGACCTGGACGCCTGGGCGAAGCTGATGGCCCGCTCGATCCGGGCCGCCGGCGGCCGCCCCGGCGACCGGGTGCACGTGGCGTACGGCTACGGGCTCTTCACCGGCGGGCTCGGCGCGCACTACGGCGCCGAGGAGCTGGGCTGCACGGTCATCCCGGTCTCCGGCGGCATGACCGAGCGGCAGGTCATGCTGATCCGCGACTTCGCGCCGGACGTCATCATGGTCACCCCCAGCTACATGCTGGCCATCGTCGACGAGATGGAGCGCCAGGGCGTCGACCCGAAGTCCACCTCGCTCCAGGTCGGCATCTTCGGCGCCGAGCCGTGGACCGAGGACATGCGCCGGGAGATGGAGCAGCGCCTCGACATGCACGCCGTGGACATCTACGGCCTCTCCGAGGTGATGGGGCCCGGGGTGGCGGTCGAGTGCGTGGAGACGAAGGACGGCCTGCACGTCTGGGAGGACCACTTCTACCCGGAGATCATCGACCCGGTCACCGGCGAGGTGCTGCCCGACGGCGAGCGCGGTGAGCTGGTGCTCACCTCGCTCACCAAGGAGGCCATGCCGGTGGTCCGCTACCGCACCCGCGACCTCACCCGGTTGCTGCCCGGCACCGCCCGCGCCATGCGCCGGATCGAGAAGATCACCGGCCGGACCGACGACATGATGATCGTGCGCGGGGTCAACGTCTTCCCGACCCAGATCGAGGAGCTGATCCTGCGCACACCCGCGCTGTCGCCGCACTTCCAGTGCGTGCTGGACCGGCAGGGCCGGCTGGACACCCTCACCGTCAAGGTGGAGCGGCGGGCCGGGGTGGCCGTCGACGAGGCCGAGCGGGCCGGAATGGCCCTGGTCGAGCAGGTCAAGAACACCATCGGGGTGAGCGTGGCGGTGCAGGTCATCGAGCCGGACGGGGTGGAGCGCTCGATGGGCAAGATGCGCCGGATCGTCGACCAGCGGCGGGGACGCTGACGTGGCGGGCGACGACGGCCGCACCGCGGCCCACGACATGTTCGACGCCGACGTGGCCTCCAAGGGGCTCGGCATCGAGCTGGTCTCGGCCGGCGACGGCGCGGCGGTGGCCCGGATGCGGGTCACCGCGGCAATGCTCAACGGCCACGCCATCGGCCACGGCGGCTTCGTCTTCCTGCTCGCCGACACCGCGTTCGCGCTGGCCTGCAACAGCCACGGCCCGGCCACCGTGGCCGCCGGCGGCGAGATCAGCTTCCTCCGCCCGGTCCGCGAGGGCGACCTGCTGGAGGCCCGGGCCAGCGAGCGGGTCCGCTACGGCCGCAGCGGCATCTACGACGTGACGGTGTCGCGGGACGGCGAGGTGGTCGCCGAGTTCCGCGGCCGCAGCCGCACCATCGCCCGCGACTGACCGGCGCGCCGAGCGGTCCACCCGTCGGGCGCGGGCCAGGATGGGCCATGGCACACATCCTGCTCCTGCACTCGGTCTACGGGCTGCGGCCCGCCGTGCTGGCCGCCGCCGACCGGCTGCGCGCCGCCGGGCACCGGGTCGCCACCCCCGACCTGTACGAGGTGCCGGCCGCGGAGTCCGTCGAGGCTGGTTTCGCGCTGTTCGACAAGATCGGCCAGGACACGGTCCTCGACCGGGCCCGGACGGCGGCGGCCGAACTGCCCGCCGAGACCGTGCTGGCCGGCTTCTCGATGGGCGCCGGCGTCGCCGGGGCGCTGCTCGCCGAGCGGCCGCGGGCGGCGGCGCTGCTCCTGCTGCACGGCACCGGCGGCGCGCCGGAATCGGTGCGCCCCGGGCTGCCGGTGCAGCTGCACCTCGCCGATCCCGACGAGTACGAGACACCGGACGAGGTGGACGAGTGGCAGCGGGCGATGACCGCGGCCGGCGCCGAGCTGACCGTGCACCGCTATCAGGACGCCGGGCACCTGTTCACCGATCCCGACACGCCCGACCACGATGCCCGGGCCGCCGCGCTCACCTGGGACCGCGTCCTGGCGTTTCTCGCCGAACACTGACTCACGGCCGGCCGCCTCGCCGGCCGGCGCCCTCGTGGCGAGCTGCGCCGCGGCTCGACGGTCCGCGACGACGTCCGGGCCGGAGTGGCCCCGTGCCCGCTCCGGCCCGGACGTCGCGTTCAGGCCGCGAGCACGGGCACGCCGGTTCCGTCGGCTCGCGATGGTCGGGCCGGAGCGGGCACGGCGACCGGCCGTCCCTGGACGGCGCGACGCGGACTCGGCGGCCCGACGGTCGGCGGTCGGCCGCTCAGCGGTCCGACTTGTCCGTCCGGCTCCCGCGACGTCCCGCCCGGTAACGCGTCCACGAGCCCCGGGAACAGCGCGAGCCGCCCCCGCACCGGCCGGCCCGACCGGTTCCCGCCGGCCGGCGCCGCGCCGCCCCGCTCGCCGGACCGCCCGGCGGAGGCGCCCCCCGACACCCCCGCCGACCGGCCCGCCACGACGGCGGCCGGCTCCGCCACGACGGCGGCCGGCTCCGCCACGACGGCGGCCGGCTCCGCCACGACGGCGGCTCGCGCCGCCACGACGGCGGCTCGCGCCGCCACGACGGCGGCCCGCTCCGGCACGACGACGGCCCGGTCCGGCACGACGACGGCGGCCGGCGCGGCGGTTCCCGCTGCCGGTCCGCCCGCTGCCGTCGCACCCGACGCCGGGCCGGCGGCCCGCGGGACCGGCGCCGGTCGGGCCCCTCCACCCGACCGGTGCCCCGTCCCTGCCGGGCAGGCCGCCCGGCCGGCGGCGACTCGGGCGGCGACGCCGTCCGGCCCCGTCCCGGCCGGGCGGACCGCCGTTTCGGCGGCCCGAAGTCGGCGGGTGAACTCCGCCCGGACCGCGCGGGGCAGCCGGTGCGCGGCCACCCGGGCCACCGCGGGCTCGGCGACCGCGTACCGGCCGGCGGCGGTGCGGCGCAGCAGGCCCGCGTCGACCAGCGCCCGCAGCAGCGGCCGGGTGCGCCCGGCCGTCCAGCCGAGCATCCGCTCCACCGTGCCGGGCGCCACCTCCGCGCCCGGGGCCGCGGCGGCCATCAGCACCGCCCGCTGCTCGCCGTCCAGCCGGTCCAGCCGCGCGTCGACGAGGCGGCGGACCGGCTCGGGCACCCCGGCCGGCTCGCCGTCGGCGTCGGCCGCGCCGGCGTACGCGGTCGCGACGGCCGGGTTGCCGCCGACCAGCGGCAGCAGCTCCGCGGCCGGCGCGGTGGGCCGGCCGGCCCGGTCGAGCAGGTGCCGCAGCATCCGTCCGGTGTCGACGGTGCCCAGCGCGGGCAGCGGCACCCGGCGCCGCCGGCCGGCCGCCCCGGGCAGCAGATCGGCCCAGCCCGGACCGTGGGTGGCCACCACCGCGAGCGGCAGCCCCCGCTCGCTCGCGGCGGCGAAGAGCCGGTGCAGGAACCGGTTCAGCGCCGGTGCGGCCCGGTCCAGGTCGTCCACCGCCACCACCGTCGGCTGGCCGGCGGCCAGGTCGAGCAGGACCTCCCGCCACACCTCGGCGCCGCGGGCGGCCGCCCCGGCGTCACGCGGCGCGGCCAGGAACTCGGCCAACGCGTGCGCCGCCGTGCCGCGCCGGGCCGGCGGCAGTCCGTCCAGTGCGGTGGCCAGGCGTCGGCGTACGGTCTCCGGCGGGTGGGTGTCGCGGAGCCCGGCGAGGGCGCGGACCATGTCCGCCAGCGGCGCCAGCTCGCCGTCCGGGAACGGCGGACAGTGCGCGACGCACCAGCGCACCCGGACACCGTCCACCGTCGACACCGAGCGGACGAGCTCGTGCAGCATCCGGCTGCGCCCGCTGCCGGCCGGGCCGACCAGCGAGATCCAGCGTGGCCGCCGCTCCCGCACGGCGCGGGTGATCTCGTCACCGGCAGTGGCCAGCTCGCGCCGGCGGCCGACCAGCGGGCCGTGGTGCCGGGCCGGCCGGTGCCGGGCCACCCCGGAAACCCGCCAGACGTCCAGCGGCACCGCCTTGCCGGCCACCGTCATGGCGGCCAGCGGGCGCTGGTCCACGAGGCCGGCGACGGCCCGCCGGGTGGCCGCGCAGACCACCACCCCGCCGGGCGGGGCGTACTCCTGGAGCCGGGCGGCCGTGGTGATCACCGCGCCGCTGGCCGCGCCGTGCCCGCCGTCCCGGGTGGCGGCCAGGTCGACCAGCACCTCGCCGGTGGCCACGCCGACCCGCACCCGCAGCCGGGTGCCGGCCGGCAGCCGCCGGTCCAGCGCGGCCTGGATCTCCAGCCCGGCGCGTACCGCCCGGTAGGCGTCGAACCCGTCGGAGCCGTGCGCCCCGAACAGCGCCATCACCGCGTCACCGACGTACTTCTCCACCACGCCGTGCCACCGGCGCAGCACTGCGGCCACCGTGCCGAAGTACGCCTGTTGCAGCGCCCGGACGTCCTCCGGGTCGAGCCGCTCGACCAGCGCGGTCGACCCGACGATGTCGGCGAAGAGCACGGTGACCGTACGGCGCTCCACCGGCACCGGCCAGCGCGCGACGGTGACGCCTTCCCGACTGCCCACGGGCGTGGTGATGGGCATCGCACCCCCCTTTCCCCGGTCCGGTGCCTGACGACCTCCGGAGACTTTCACCACCGGGTCCTCCGGGGATCGGTAGGACGACGTATGTCGACCACCCGCAACCATTAGTCGCAATGTCGACGCGAGGAGTACCACAAGGGTGCTGAGCCCGTAGAACGGTGCGGGGAGCTGTGACTAGGCTGCGAGACATGGCCAGCGATGTGGACACCGCGCCGCTCGTCGGCCGTGCCGACACGGTGGCGGCGCTCCGGTCGGCGCTGCTCGACGACGTCGCCCCCGGGCAGACCGCGGCGGTGTTCCTCACCGGCGAGAGCGGGGTGGGCAAGACCCGGCTGCTGGCCGAGGCCGTCGAGCGCCTGCGGGACGCGGGCGCGCTGGTCCTCACCGGCGCCTGCCTCGACATCGGCGACGCCTCCCCGCTGCATCCGCTGCGCCAGGCGCTGCGCCGCCTCGACGCCGACCTGACCGAGGCGCGCACCTCCTCCGCGGTCCGCGGCCTGCTCCAGGTCTTCGACGAGGAGACTCCGGGCCCGGACGGCGCGGGCGCGTTGCTGGAGCGGGTCTCCCGCGGCCTGCACCTGGTCGCCGGCGGGCGGCCGCTGGTGCTCGTCCTCGACGATCTCCAGTGGGTCGACCGGAGCACCCGCCAGCTCCTGCTCTATCTGCTCGCCGGCCTGGGCGACCTTCAGCTGTCGGTGCTCGCCGCGATCCGGGCCGAGTCGTTGCAGGGCGCGCACCCGCTGCGCCGGGTGCTCACCGAGCTGCGCCGGCTGCGCTCGGTCCGGGTGGTCGACCTGGCGCCGCTGGACCGGGCCGGCACCGACGAGCTGGCCGCCGCGGTCGTCGGCGCGCCGCTGGCTCCGGAGGCCGCCGACCAGCTCTGGCAGCGCAGCGGCGGGAACCCGTTCGTGGTGGAGGAGTTGGCCCGCGACCTGCGCGACGGCCACGATGGCCTTTCCGACACGCTGCGCGAGGTCTTCCTGGCCCGGGTCGACGCCCTGCCGCAGCCGGCGCACGCCGTGGTGCACGCGGTCGCCGCCGGTGTCGAGCCGGTCGAGCACTGGCTGCTGGCCCAGGTGGTCCGCCTGCCGGAGGAGCAGCTCATCGAGGCGGTCCGGGAGGCGGTGGCGCACCGGCTTCTGGTCGGCGCCGACGAGGGCTACCGGCTGCGGCACCGCCTGGTCGCCGAGGTGCTGGCGCACGAGCTGCTCCCCGCCGAGCGGGCCGCCCTGCACCGGCGCTACGCCGAGGCGCTCACCTCGGCCACCGCCGAGCTGCACCAGGCCCGGCTGGCCCACCACTGGCGGTTGGCCGGTGAGCCCGCCCGAGCGCTGCCGGCCGCGATGGCCGCCGCGCGCGAGGCCGAGCGGCTGCACGGCTACGCCGAGGCGCACCGCCACTGGTCGGCGGCGTTGAGCCTGGCCGGCACTCCGGCCGCCGTGCCGCCCGACGGCGGCCGGCCCGAGCCGGTCGAGGTGGACCGGGCCGAGCTGCTGACCCACGCCGCCGAGTCGGCGCACCACTGCGGCGAGCACGCCCGCGCGCTGGCCCTGCTGGAGGAGCTGGCCGCCGACCCGGGGGGCCCGCCCACCTGCGCCCTGCACATCCGGCGGGCCCGCTACCTGGCCGCCGCCGGCCGTTCCGCCCCGGCCGAGGCCGAATACCGGCGGGTGCTCGCGGCGGCCGACTGCACGCCCCGGGAACGGGCCACCGCCGCCGCCCACCTGGCCGAGCTGCTGCTGCATCTGGGCCGCTACGCCGAGGCCGGCGACCAGGCCCGGGAGGCGCTCCGGCTCGCGGCCGAGGTCGAGGGCGCGGCCTCCGAGGTGGTGCTGGCCAGCGCCGCGCTCGGCTTCAGTGAGGCCTATCTGGAGGATCCGGACGCCGGGCTGGCCGTCATGCGGCAGGCGCTCGACACCGCCGAGCGCTCCGGCCGGCCGGAGGACGTGGCCTGCGCGTACCTGCACCTGGCCGAGCTGCTCACCGGGCCGCTGAACATCCTGGAGGAGGGCGTCGTGGTGGCCCGCCGGGGTGCCGAACGGGTCGCCGAGCTGGGGCTCGGCCGCACCTGGGAGACCCGGCTGCTGGCCATCGCCACCAACGGGCTGTTCCGGGTGGGGCAGTGGGCCGAGGCGGAGAAGGTCGTCGCGGCCGCGCTGCGGCACCGCCCGTCGGGCGCCGACGCGGTCGAGCTGCTGCTCGCCCGGTGCCGGCTCTCCGTCGGCTACGGCGACGTCGAGGCCTCCGACCGCGACCTGGAGGCGGTCGCCACCGTGCTGGCCGGCGGCGGGGCCCGGCACGTGCTGCCGATGCTCATCCTGCGCGCCGGGCTGGCCATGTGGCAGGGCCGGCACGACCTGGCCCGGCAGGCGGTGCAGCGGGGCCTGACCGAGAGCCGCTCCGACGACGTCATCGTGCTGGCCACCCTGGCCTGGCACGGGCTGCGCGCCGAGGCGGAGGCGGCCGCCAGCCGCACCGTCGAGGTGGACCCCAACGCGGTCCGCCGGCTGCGCGAGGTGGTCGACCGGGTGGCCCGCAAGAGCGGGAAGGCCGGCGCCCCGGTGCGGTACGTCGCCGACGCGTTCCTCGCCCTCTGCGCCGCCGAGCTGAGCCGGCTGGACGACGGCCGGGGCGACCCGGAGCTGTGGGCCCGGGCGGCCACCGAGTGGGACCGGCGCCACCACCCCTACCCGGCGGCCTACTCGCGGCTGCGGCAGGCCGAGGCGCTGCTGGCCCGGCGCAGCCGGGTGGCCACCGCCGGCAAGCTGCTGCGGCAGGCCCACGAGACGGCCCAGGCGCTCGGCGCGGTGCCGCTCAGCGCGGAGATCCGTACCCTGGCCGGGCGGGCCCGGGTGGCCCTGGACGACGGTCCGGCCGCCGCCCGTCCCGTGCCCCGCCCCCGGGCCGCCGCGCCGGCCGCGTCCACGGTGGACGAGCTGGACGTGCTCACCGCCCGGGAGCGGGAGGTGCTGGCCGCGGTCGCCGAAGGGCTGACCAACCGCGAGATCGGCCAGCGGTTGTTCATCAGCGAGCGGACCATCGGCGTGCACGTGTCGCACATCTTCGACAAGCTCCAGGTCCGCACCCGCGTCCAGGCCAGCGCCATCTTCCTGCGCAACGGTCCCGAGTAGCCGTACGTCGGCAATACGTCGTTCTACTGATCCGGCCGGCGTACGCCGGCTGGAAGGCTGTCCAGCGTCGGGTGGCGTCGTGGGGGCGCCGACCACTGTGGAGGAGAGATGACCGAACCGGTGTGGGGTCCCGTGCACCAGGACATCGTCGGGCTGCTCGCCGACCACCCCGCCGACGTGCCGGCGGTCGTCGACCATCTCACCAAGCTCCAGGACCTGCTGGTCCGGCTGCCTCCGCTGGAGGAGAGCTGCCCGCTGGCCGATTTCAACAAGCTCTACCTGGTCATCACGTCCACGGTGCTCGACGGCCTGTACGACGACCGCTTCACCGACCCGGCCTTCCTGGCCCGGCTCGACGTGGAGTTCGCCGCCCGCTACTTCGACGCGCTGCGGTTCTGGACCGACTCCCACCCGAGCACCCCGAAGGCGTGGTCGTGCCTGTTCCAGCGGATGCGCGGCCCGGACGCCCGGCCCCTGCCGTCGGCCGCCGCCGGGGTGAACGCCCACATCAACTACGACCTGCCGTTCGCGCTGGTGACCACCTTCGACAGCCTGGAGTCCGAGCCGGTCGACGGCAGCGACCAGCACCACGACTACCTGGAGATCAACAAGATCTTCGCCGAGCGGATCCCGGAGCTGCGCCGCGGCTACCTGGACCACTGGCAGCTGATGATCGACATGGTGAACGGCGACATCGACGACTGGTACCAGGGCGAACTGGTGGAATACACCCGGAACGTGGCCTGGCGCAACGCGCAGAAGATCTGGCGCTGCCGGCACGACCCGGACGCCCGCGAGTGTGAGCGGATGCGGTTGGACGACAACGCCGCGCTGCTCGGCCGGCTGCTGCTGTCGCCCCTCGGGGCGTTCCTCCAGTAGCCGGGACGGGGGGTCCCCGCGTCCCGCCGTCCGGGCGCGGGACGCGGGGACGCCGCCCGCGGTGCGAGGATGGGCCGGTGGAAGAGGCGCTCCCCGGCAACGTGACCGCCGGGGTGGTCCGGGTCGGCGACACCGTCCGGCGCCCGGCCGGCCCGTGGACCCCCGCCGTCGACGCCCTGCTCGGCCACCTGCACGAGGTGGGCTTCCGCGGCGCGCCCCGCCCGCTCGGCCAGGACGACCGCGGCCGCCAGGTGCTGGAGTACGTGCCGGGGGAGCCGGGCGATCCGGCCGGCACCTACTCCCTCGACGAGCTGGCCTCGATCGGCGCGTTCCTGGCCGACCTGCACCGCGCGACGGCTTCCTTCCCGCCCCCGCCCGGCGCGGTGTGGCAGCCGGCCATCCCACCCGACGGCGCGGAGCTGATCTGCCACCACGACGTGGCGCCGTGGAACCTGGTCCGCTCCGACCGGGGGTGGGTCCTCATCGACTGGGACGCGGCCGGCCCGGGCACCCGGCTCTGGGAGCTGGCGTACGCGGGGCAGAGCATGGCCGGGATGCGCCCGGACCGCCCGCTCGACGAGTCCGCCACCCGGCTGCGCGCCCTGGTCGACGGCTACGGGCTGCCGGCGGCGGACCGGCCGGCGCTGGCCGCGCTGCTCGGCCGCCGGGCCCGGGCCATGGTCGACCTGCTGGCGGCGGGCGCCCGCGACGGGGTGCAGCCCTGGGCGCGGATCCACGCCGAGGACGGGGCGTACTGGCGGGCCACGGCCGCGCTGCTGGACGCCGGGGTGGACCGCTGGACGGCCGCCCTGGCCTGACCGGTCAGCCGCGCCGGGACCGCCCCCGGTACGCCGCGGCGGCGGCCCGGTTGTTGCACAGTTCGCAGCAGTAGCGCTGCCGGCCGGCCCGGGTCCGGTCCAGGTAGGGCGCGTCGCACCCGTCGGCCGCGCAGACGCCGAACCGCTCCGCCCCGCCGGTCGCCGCGGCCCGGGCGAGCGCCCCGGTGACCAGGGCGGCGAACGGCCCGACCGGGCCGGGCCGGGGCAGCGGGGTGAGTCGCAGAGTGCCGTCGGGCCCGGGCTCGACCGCAGTGCCGGCGCTCACCTCGGCCAGCACCCCGTTGAGGGTGGCCACCCGGGCGGCCGGGTCGGGCGCGGCGAAGACCCGGTGGAGCCGGTCGCGCAGTTCGCGCAGCCGGGGCAGGTCCGCGTCGGTGAGCGGGTCGGCGACCTCGGCGAGGCCGAGTTCCCGGGCGGTGGCCCGCAGCCGGGCCACCGATAGCTGATCGACCGGGTCCTGGAGCACCCAGTAGCTGTGCAGCAGCGCGATGGCCAGGCGCAGCGCGGGCTCCAGGGGTGGCACGGCGCTCATCGGCGCCTTCTCGCTCGTCCGGTTGCCGACACGCCCGCCGTCCCTCCGCGCTTGACCGATCGCCGCCCGCCATCCTAGCGTCGTCAGTTATAAAACTCCGTTAAAAACTTATGGAGGTGGCGTATGCGACGTCTGCCCGTCCTCGTGTCCGTGGCGGCGCTGCTGGTCGCCGGCGCGGTGGCCGGCGCCGGCGGGGCCTACGCGGAGGCGCCCGCCGAGCCGGCCCCGGCGGCCGCAGACCACGTGCCGGCCACGGTGGTCCGCGACATCGAGATCCCGGTGGCCGGGCAGCCGGCCGTCCGGGCCTGGCTGGTCCGGCCGCAGCGCTCCGGCGCCGGCCTGGCCGGGGTGCTGGACCTGCACTGGTTCGAGCCGGGCCGGGCCAGCCAGGACCGCGGCGAGTTCCTGGCCGAGGCGACCGTTCTGGCCGGCCGCGGCGTGGTCTCGGTGCTGCCGCAGCTCACCTTCCCCTGGGCGGGCGACCCGGTCGGCGACGCCCGCGACCGGGCCGCGGTCACCGCCCAGCTCGACGCGGTGCAGGCGGCGTACCGGCGGCTGATCGCCGAGCCGGGAGTGGACCGGAACCGCACCGCGGTGGTCGGCCACGACTACGGCGCCATGTACGCCGTCGACCTGACCGCCCGCGAGCCGGGACTGCGCACCGCGGTGCTGCTCGCCCCGGACGCCACCTGGGCCAACTGGTTCGACCGCTACTGGCTCCAGCTGCCGGCCGGGGAGCGGGCGGCCTACCGGGCGGTCTTCGCCGGGCTGGACCCGGTGGACCTGGTGGGGCGGCTCGGCGCCGCGGCGTACCTCCAGTTCGCCGGCGCGGACCGGTTCGTCGGCGCGGAGACCCGCGCGGCCTTCGCCGCGGCGGCGCCGCAGGCCAGGGTGTCGCTCTACCCGCAGGAGGAGCACGACCTGGGCGCCGCCCGCACCCGGGACGACCGGCTGGCCTGGCTGGCCGGCCGGCTGGGGCTGCGCGGATGACCCGAGGCGACCACGGGACCGGCCGGCGCTGGGGGGCGCCGGCCGGTCCCGGCCCGCGGGGGAGCGGCTGGGCCGGCCCGGGCTGACGATGGGGAGCGGCCGGGCCGGCGCGGCCGGGTGTCGGCGCGGCCCGACCGGGTACCCGGCGGCCATGCCGCACACCGAGCCGGTCCGCCGCTTCGCCTTCCGGTTCGACCCGGCGTTCCGGCTGCCCCTGGCCCTGCTCGGTGTGCGGCCGGAGACCGCCCGCGTCGAGCTGGGCCCGGACGACCTGACCGTGCGGTTCGGCCCCTGGCGGCTGCGCACCGCACGGGACAACGTCAGCGGGGTGGAGCTCGGCGGCCCGTACCGCTGGTGGCGGGCGGTCGGCCCGCACCTGTCCCTGGCCGACGGCGGGGTCACCTTCGGCACCGGCGTGGCCGCCGGGGTCTGCATCCGCCTCGCCGTCCCGGTGCCGGCGCTCGCCCCCGGCCCCTGGCCGCGCCACCCGGCCGTCACCGTGACGGTGACCGACCCGGAGGCGCTGCGCGACGCCCTGGCCGGCCCGTCCTGATCCGCTGCTCCGCTTGCCCGGTTCGGCCGGGTCGCGCCCTGGGTACCGCCTACGGTCGATTCAGGGCCTGAAGGGGTGCACATGGCGGAGGCACGGGACGGGGCGCAGCCCCGGCGGACGCGGGGGCGCCGCCACCACGCGCAGTCGACACCGGCGGACCGGGCGCTGCGCGCCGCCCGCGACCCGGAGCGCGGCGACCGCGTCCGCGGGGGAGCCCCGACGGTCCCGGCGCGAGTGGCGAGCCCGGTCCGGCCGGCCGAGCCGGCCAACCGGCTGACCCGCTGGCTGTTCCAGCACCGGGTGCAGCCGGAGGGCCCGGAGACCCGTGAGCCCCAGGCCAAGCGGCACCCCTGGTGGCAGGTGATGTGCCTGACCGGCGTCGACTACTTCTCCACCCTGTCCTACCTGCCCGGCATCGCGGCCGTGGCGGCCGGTGCGCTCAGCCCGCTCGCGACCCTGCTGATCGTGGCGCTGACCCTGTTGGGGATGCTGCCCATGTACCGGCGGGTGGCCCGGGAGAGCCCGCACGGGCAGGGCTCGGTGGCCATGCTGGAGCGGCTGCTGCCGTTCTGGCGCGGCAAGCTCTTCGTGCTGGTGCTGCTCGGCTTCGTGGCCACCTCGTGGATCATCACGATCACGCTCTCCGCCGCGGACGCCACCGTGCACCTGCTGGAGAACCCGATCCTGCCCGAGTCGTTCCCGCACGGCACCACCGCCGCGGTGCTGGTGACCGTGGTGCTGCTGCTCATCCTCGGCGGGGTGTTCCTGATGGGGTTCAGCGAGGCCGTGCAGGTCGCCATCCCCCTCGTCGCGATCTTCCTCGCGCTGAACGCGGTGATCGTGGTGGCCGGCCTGGCCGAGGTCGCCGCCGACGCGGGAACGCTCGGCGACTGGACCGACCGGCTGACCCGGGTCGGCGGCGGGGGCGACGTGCTGGCGACCAGCGTGCTCGCGTTCCCCCTGCTGGTGCTGGGCCTCTCCGGCTTCGAGACCGGGGTCAGCATGATGCCGCTGGTCAGGGGGGACGGCGGCGACGTCGAGCGGCGGCTCGCCGCCCGGATCCGCAACACCCGCCGGCTGCTCACCACCGCCGCGCTGATCATGTCGGTCTACCTGATCGCGACCACCTTCGTCACCACCGTGCTGATCCCGGCGGACGAGTTCGCGCCGGGCGGGAAGGCCAGCGGCCGGGCGCTGGCCTTCCTGGCCCACGAGCACCTGGGCGAGGCGTTTGGCACCGTCTACGACATCAGCAGCATCCTGATCCTCTGGTTCGCCGGCGCCTCCGCGATGGCCGGCCTGATCAACATCGTGCCCCGCTACCTGCCCTCCTACGGCATGGCGCCCGAATGGGGCCGGGCGGTCCGTCCGGTGGTGCTGGTCTACACCGCGATCAGCATCGCCATCACGCTCGCCTTCCGGGCCGACGTCAACGCCCAGGCCGGCGCGTACGCCACCGGCATCCTGGCCATGATGGTCTCCGGCGCGATCGCCGTGACCATCTCCGCCTACCGGGCGCGGCACCGGCTCGCCGCCGGCGGCTTCGCGGTGCTCACCCTGGTGCTGCTCTACGCGCTCACCGAGAACGTCATCGAGAAGCCGGACGGCATCACCATCTCCGGGTTCTTCATCGCCGGCATCGTGGCCGTCTCGCTGATCTCCCGGGTGTCCCGGACCACCGAGCTGCGGGCCGAGCGGATCGAGTTCGACGACGCGGCGCGGCGCTTCATCGCCGAGTCGATCGCCCACGACGGCCGGCTGCACCTGATCGCGAACAAGCGGCAGAGCGGCTCGCTGAAGGAGTACCGGCTCAAGGAGCGCGCACAGCGCGGCATGAACCCGGTGCCCGGGGCCGCCGACGTGCTCTTCCTGGAGATCGACATCAGCGACCCCTCGCGGTTCAGCGAGGTGCTGCGGGTGCACGGGGTGGAGGTCGGCGGATACCGGATCCTGCGCGCCAACAGCCCGGCCGCGCCCAACGCCATCGCGGCCATCCTGCTGGCACTGCGCGACGCCACCGGGGTCCGCCCGCACTGCCACTTCGAGTGGTCCGAGGGCAACCCGATCGCGCACCTGCTGCGCTACCTGATCCTCGGGCGCGGCGACACCCCGCCGGTGGTCCGGGAGATCATCCGCAAGTCCGAGCCGGACCCCAGCCGCCGCCCCGGCATCCACGTCGGTGGTTGAGCGCCGCCGCGGGCCGGCGGCTCCGTCCCGCTCCGACCCCGGAGCGGGTACGCCGACCGCCCGCCGCCCCGGGCTGCGCCCGGCTACCGGTGGCCGATCAGGCGAGGGCGCGTACCTGGGCGAGGAAGCCGTCCGCGCAGAAGTCGAGGAAGCCGTCCGGGTCCGGGCCGGCGTTCTGCAGCACGATGTGGTCGAAGCCGGCCTCGACGTACCCGCGCGCCTTCGCCAGGTGCGGCGCCGGGTCCGGCCCGACCGAGAACTGCTGCCGGATGTGCTGGTCCTCCACCCAGACCGTCGCCGCGTCGAAGTTGACCGGGTTGGGCAGCTCGCTCATCACCTTCCATCCGGTGACCGCCCACCGGCTGGTCTCCTTCGCCGCGCGAACCGCCTGCTCCTCGTCGGCGGCCCAGGCCAGCGGCACCTCCGCGTAGCGCGGCCCCTGCCCGCCGGCCTCGCGGTAGTGCGCCACGATCGACGACTTCGGCTCGGTGGCGAACAGCCCGTCGCCCAGTTCGGCGGCCGTCGCGGCGGAGGACCGTCCGCTGGCCGCCACGGCGATCACCGGCGGGGTCTCCGGCAGGTCCCAGACCCGGGCGTCCTCCAGCTGGAGGTGCCTGCCCTCGTACGACTGGTAGCCGCCCTGCCAGAGCAGCCGGATGATCTCCAGGGCCTCGCGCAGCCGCTCGTGCCGGCCGCGCACGCTCGGGAAGCCCTGCCCGACCACGTGCTCGTTAAGCCGCTCGCCGGCCCCCACGCCCAGGGTGAACCGCCCGTCGGAGATCAGCGCCATGGTGGCCGCGGCCTGGGCGATGATCGCCGGGTGGTAGCGGACCGAGGGGCAGGTGACCCCGGTGGCCAGGCCGAGGGTGCTGGTCTTCGCAGCGATGGCGGCGAGCGCGCTCCAGGTGAAGCAGGAGTGCCCCTGCACCTCCAGCCAGGGGTGGTAGTGGTCGCTCATCTCGACGAAGTCGAAGCCGGCCTGCTCGGCGCGGACCGCCTGGCGGATGAGTTCCTGCGGGCCGAAGGCCTCCGAGGCCAGCTTGTAGCCGATCTGCATCGCCCTGGTCTCCCGTCCCCCGCGCCGCTGGACCGCTGCCCTTCCCACCCGGCGGCGGGGCAAACGCCCGCCCGCCACCGACCGCCGACGGGAGGGACCCAGCCTCCTAGGACGGCCCAGGCGTGGTGACCCGGCGTACGGCGGGCACGGAACGGCCCGCGCACCGGGGGAGCGGGCGCGGGCCGGAATGGTGCGGGGTCAGGCCTACTTGGACGGCTGGGGGAGCTCGCAGTCCACCTTGGGGTTCGCGCCGATGTAGTTCAGCGGGCCGGCCACGATGGTGACCAGGATGGTGCCGGCCTCGGCGCAGTTGGTGTCGTCGTTGCCGTAGTAACCGCGCTGGCCCGCGGCGATGGCGCCGATGATGAGCCAGATGACGACCAGGACGCCGACTATCGAGGTGCCGCGCATGGGTTGCCTCCACTGGGGTTGTGGTGGGTTCGAGGTGGAGGCCATGTACCCAGATCGGGTGAACGGTCAAACGGCGCCGCCGTTGCGGCGCGGCCGATTTCGACCATCGGGGGTGGCTCAGTGCGGCGGCGTGGGGTCCTCCGGCGGCCGGCCCCGGCTGCGCAGGTGGTCGGCGAGGGCCACCCCGCCCAGCACCAGCATCGCCCCGAGAGCGGCGTAGATCGGCGCGAGGAACAGCAGGCCGGGTGCGATGGCGGCCAACGCCAGGACGCCGCCGGGGCGGGAGAGCGACACCCGGCTGAACACCTCGTACTCGAAGGCTGCGCGACCGGCCAGGAAGAGGGCCGGCCCACCGAGGATGACCCCCAGCCAGGCCGGCGGCGTGCGCCCGGTCGGCTCGAGCAGCACCAGGTCGAAGCCCGCCGCGCTGGTCACCACCCCGGCCACCATCAGCAGGTGGGTGTAGGGGGCCGTGTTCAGGAACTTGCTCGGCTGTCTGGACATGGCGATGGCGTGCGGCAGCAGCTCGCCGGACTTGTGCACGTAGATCCGCCAGAGCAGCAGCGTGGTGCCGAACGCGGTGGCGAACGCCGCGAGGTTCTCCGCCTCGGAGTGGTGCAGGCTGAAGACGGTGCCGGTGACCAGGATGGCGTCGCCCAGCGCGATGATGAAGAACTGCTGGTAACGCTCGGAGAGGTGCTCGGCGGTGACGTTGCGCTGGGCGTCCGGCACCACGCCGAGACCGAACACCGGGTACGCGAGCCGGAAACCGAGGTAGTCGATGCCCAGGGCCAGCGCCCAGAGCGCTTCGCGCGCGTGGCCGCCCACCTTGGCGCCGATGATCCAGGGGATCGCGGAGACCGCGAACCAGAGGAAGATGCGGGCCGCCCGGCGCTGGGTCTGCCGGTCCCGCCGGACCGTCGGCATGAGGAACAACCCGCGTCCGAGATGGATCGCCACGTACGTCCCGGCGAAGACCAGCCCGCGGGCGCCGAAGGCCTCCGGGATGGCGGTGGTCATCAGCAGCGCCCCGAACATCACCGCGATGATCAGCAGCTTGATCTCGGGGCGTTGCGGGTCGTACATGTCGGTGACCAGGGTGGTGATCGCCCAGGTCCACCACATCGCCATCAGCATGATCAGGGACTGGAGGCCCCGCTCCCAGCTCACCTCGGTGATCAGGCCGCGCGAGATGAGGGAGAGCGCGACCACGTACACCAGGTCGAAGAAGAGCTCCAGCAGGGTCACCCGGCGCGGTGCCTCGGGATCGCGGACCGGGGGCCGCCGCTCGGCGGGCTGCTCCGGCGTGGCGGTGGGCACGAGCTGCTCCTGCGGTGGCGGGATCGCGCGGCGGGCCCGTCCGGCCCCGCACCCGACCGTAGCGAGCCCGCCCGCACCCGTGCCGGGTTTCCGGCATTCACGCTCGTCCGGGGCGCCGCGCCGGTGACCGGCCGATCAGCCCGCCCGGGCCGACGGCCGCCGGACACGCCGCGGGCCGGCGGTGACCGTCGGTCACCACCGGCCCGGGCGTCGGATCAGGCGTCCTCGCCGGTGCCGACCGGGAGCACCCGCTCGGCCTCGGCGCGGGCACCGGCCAGCACCTTCGCCTGCTGCGACCAGGTCGCCAGGCCCGGCGCGGCGCGCAGGCCGGCGGCCTTGACGGTCTCCCGCAGTACCGGCTCGTCCAGTTCGGCGAGCTGCTGGTAGGTGCGGATGCCGGCGGCCTGGAGGGCCGCAGCCATCTTCGGCCCGATGCCCTGGATCCGCCGGAAGTCGTCCGGGCCGGCGGCGTCCACCTGGGCCGGAGCCGCGTCCTCCACCGCGGCGCGCGGCGCGGGCACCGCCACCGGCGCGACCGGCTCGGTCTCGGCGACCGGCTCGTCGGCCGGCACGGTCACCGGCTCCGCGGCCGGCTCCGGCTCGGTCACGGCGGCCGGACGCGCGACCGGCTCCTTGTCGGCAGCGACCGGCTCCGGCGCGGTCCGGGCCGGCTCGGTCGCCTCGTCGGCAATCGCCGGCTCGGCGCCGGCCAGAGTCACCGGCTGCGCCTCGTCGGCCACCGGCTCGGCCGCGAGGGCCGGCTCCTCGTCGATCCCGGCCGGCTCGGCGACCGTCACCGGCTCGGCGGACGGCAGGGTGGTGGCCTCGGCGGCCAGCGTGGCGGCGGCCGGCGGAGCGTCCTGCTCGACCGGGGCCGCCTCCTCGGTCACCGCGACGGGCGCCGGCACCTCGTCGACCACCGCCTCCGGCCGCTCCCGGTCGACCGTGGCGGTCACCTCGGGCGCCGGGGCGGCGGCACCCTCCACCGTGGGCGTGCCGGTGCCGGCGGCGCTCCGACGGCCGCTCACCACCCACCCGATGACCAGGCCCACCAGCAGGGCCAGGATCACGACCAGCCACTGCCCGAAGCTCGTCGGCATGGCCAACCTCCTCCTATGTACGTGAACGACAATCGCGAGAAAACCCGGGGCAGCTTCGCACACGTACGCGCGCGGCGACAGGGTGGTCGGCGGCTGCCGTCGCTGGTGGGACGGGCGGTGCCGGCCGGTGGCCGCGGGATGACCGAGCGTGTGCCGCGCGGGGCGCGGAAAGGGGCGCCCCGGACCCTGGTGCCGTTCGAGGGTCCGGGACGCCCCGGTCTTCCCGCGGATCGCTCAGCAGATCCGGCCGGGCGCGGGCAGGCCGGCCGCGTCCCAGCTGTAGAAGCAGCCGGCCACGGCGTCGCGGGGGGAGCGCCAGGTGCGCAGGTACGGCGAGATGTGCGCCGACAGCCGCTCGTTGACCTGCTGGTAGAACGGGTTGTCGCGAACCTCGGCGGCCACGTCCGGGTCGACGTCGACCGTCTCCATGAGGTGCACGCACAGGTCGTGCAGGTAGTACAGCGACCGGTGCCGTACGCCGGTGAGGCGGGGCAGTTCGGTGGCGTCGGACTCGGCGAAGATCTGTGCCACCCGGCCCTGCGCCCCCGGCACGATCCGGCTGACGACCAACAGTCGACTCATCGGGCCCCCTTCCGCCGCTGGGTGCGCCGACCCCGGCCCAGGGGGTCGGTCACCGTGCGGTCCACCCTGGCGGGCCGGCTGTCACCTGGCCGTCACGGCCCGTCCCGTGACATTGATGGCCATGGTGACGCCGGTGAGGGTCAGCGGGGGTGCGGCGTGGTGGGTGCGGCCGCGCCGCGCGACGTGGGGCCGGCCGGGCGGCCGGGGGCGTTGGTCCGGTCGGCGCGCCGCGGCGGGGCCTCCCGCCGGCTGGCCCGCCGGATCGGGGCGAGGGTGTCGTCGAGCAGCGCGCACATGGCCGGGGACGGCTCCAGGCGCAGCTCGCGCAGCAGCAGGTCCCGGTAGACGTAGAAGGCGTGCACCGCTTCGAACGCGTTGCCCTCGGCGAGGTGGATGCGGACCACCAGGCGGTGCGGGGTCTCCCGCAGCGGTTCGGCGGCCATCGCCTCCAGCGCCGCCTCCAGCGCCTCGCCGTGCCGGCCGGCGGCGAGGTGGTTGCCGGCGAGCTCCTCCAGCATGTGCAGCCGGAGCTGACGCAGCCGTTCCCGCTCCAGCAGCACCCAGTCGTCGTACCAGCCGGGGAGTAGATCGTGCCGGCCGGCGCCGGCGGCGCCCCGGGGCACCTCGCCCTCGCGTACCCGGGCGGCGGTCGCGACCAGCTCGTCGACGTCGAGGTGGACGGTGGGGCCGAGGCGGACGGTGTCACCGTCGGTGCACAGCGGACAGCAGGGATCCTGCCGGAGCCGCCAGAGCGCGGTGCGCAGCGAGGAGAGTGCCCGGTCCTCGGAGGTCTCGGGCCAGAGCAGCCCGGCGAGGTGGCTGCGGGTGGCGCCCGGGCGCAGCCCGATGAGGGCGATGACCCGTTGCAGCCCCCGGGGCACCACCACCGGGGTGTCGTCGTCGTGGAGCAGCCGGAACCCGCCGAGCAGGTGCAGCGACACCCGTGGGACGGGGTCTCCCGCCGTCGGCATCCTCGATCCACCGGACACGGGTGCACCCCCTGCACGGAACCCTCGTCCCGACCGTCCTCTGTTGCCCGGCTCGGCTGCCCGCGACGCCGGTGTCGGAACGGCTCCGCCGTGGCGGAGAAAGCCCGCTGTGGCCGGGCTGGCCGGTACGGAGGATATCAACACTTGTTACTCTGCGTCAACGGCGCGTCGGTTTGCTGACCGTCCGTAATGGCCGAACGAACGCCCTGTGAACTGCGAAGAAGTGTCGTCATCTATTCGCGAATTCGATCTTCCCACAGCTACCGCACAGTTTGCGTCAACGCAGCGTCACCGACTTCCCGGGCCGATGGTGGCCGGTTGACGCCGCGTTGACGGTGCCGGCGGCACCGTGTCGCCAGTCGTCCGGCGAGACCGGTCGTCACGCACCGGGACGCACTCAGGGGAGGCTGCGCATGGACCGCTCGCTCATCGTCGCCAAGGTGGTGCCGACCGCCGAGGATCGGGTCGCCGAGATCTTCGCCGCGTCCGACGCGACCGAACTGCCCGGCCTGGTCGGCGTCCGGCACCGCTCCCTCTACCGGCTGCACGACCTCTACGTGCATCTCCTGGAGACGGAGGCGCCGGCGCAGGGGGCGGTGGAGGAGGCGCGCGGCCATCCCGAGTTCGTCCGGGTCAGCGAGCGGCTCCGGCCGTACATCTCGCCGTACCTGCCGACCTGGCGCTCGCCGCGCGACGCCATGGCCCACTGCTTCTACCGATACGACGCCCCCGGGCGGCAGTCGTGACCACCACCGCGCCCCAGGACGAGCAGCTCTGGTCCCGCTGCGACGGCTGCGCCTCCCTGCTCTACCGCAAGCGGTTGCGGCGCAACCTCGACGTCTGCCCGGAGTGCGGGTCGCACGCGCGGCTCGACGCGCCGGACCGGGTGGCACAGCTGGTCGACCCGGACTCGTTCACCCCGCTGCCGGAGCCGGCGGTGCGGGTCGACCCGATCGGGTTCGTCGACGCGCTGCCCTACCCGCACCGGCTCGGCGCGGCCCGCGCCGCCACCGGCCTGGACGAGGCGGTGCTCTGCGGGACCGCACGGGTCGGCGGCCACCCGGTCGCCCTGGCGGTGATGGACTTCCGCTTCCTCGGCGGCAGCCTCGGCTGCGCGGTCGGCGAGCTGATCACCCGGACCGCGGAGCGGGCGCTGGCCGACGCCACGCCGCTGGTGCTGGTCACCGCCTCCGGCGGGGCGCGGATGCAGGAGGGCGCGCTGTCGCTGATGCAGATGGCGACGGTCAGCCAGGCCGTCGCCGGGCTGCGCGAGGCGGGGCTGCTCACCGTCAGCGTCATCACCGACCCCACGTACGGCGGGGTGGCGGCCTCCTTCGCCACCAACACCGACGTGGTGCTCGCCGAGAGCGGCGCGCGGCTGGGCTTCGCCGGGCCCCGGGTGATCCGCCAGGTCACCGGCGCCACGCTGCCGGAGGGCTTCCAGACCGCCGAGTTCCTGCTCCGGCACGGTCAGGTCGACCTGGTGGTGCCCCGGCACGCGCTGCGCGGCCGGTTGACCGCGCTGCTCGCCGCCGCCGAGGCCGCCCGGCGGGTGCCCGTACCCCGGCAGGAGCCGGCGCCGCGACCGGCCGCCGCGCCCGCGGCGAGCGGCCCGGCCCGGGACGCGTGGGAGACGGTACGCACGGCGCGGCACCCCGGCCGGCCCACCACCCTCGACTACCTGGAGACCGCCTTCGACGGCTTCGTGGAGCTGCACGGCGATCGGCTGGGCGCGGACTGCCCCGCGGTCGTCGGCGGGGTGGCGCGGCTGGACGGCCGGCCGGTGATGGTGATCGGCCACCAGAAGGGACACACCACCGCCGAGCTGGTGGCCCGCAACTTCGGCATGGCCAGCCCGGCCGGGCACCGCAAGGCGCTGCGGCTGATGCGCCTCGCGGCCCGGCTCCGCCTGCCGGTGGTGACCCTGGTGGACACCCCGGGCGCCGACCCGGGCGTGGACGCCGAGCAGCAGGGCCAGGCCGCCGCCATCGCGGAGAACATCCTCGCGCTGAGCGTGCTGCCCACGCCGGTCGTCGCGGTGGTCACCGGCGAGGGCGGCAGCGGTGGGGCGCTCGCCCTCGCGGTCGCCGACCGGGTGCTCATGCTGGAGCACGCCGTCTACTCGGTGATCAGCCCGGAGGGCTGCGCCGCGATCCTCTGGCCGGACAGCTCGGCCGCGCCGCAGGCCGCCCGGGCGCTCCGGCTCACCGCCGCCGACCTGTGCCGGCTGGGGGTGGTCGACGAGGTGGTGCCCGAGCCGCGGCCCGCCGCCCACGGCGACCCGGCCGGCGCGGCCGAGCTGCTGGGCCGGGCGGTGGCGGCGAACCTCGCCCCGCTGCTCGCCGTGCCGCCGGCCACCCTGGTCCGCCGCCGCCGGCAGCGCTTCCGCCGCTTCGGCGCCGCGCGCTCGGCCGCCACGAACCCGCCGGGCGGGGCGATCGGGAGTCGGACACGAACGGAGGTGGCGCGGTGAGCGCGGAGGCGGGGCCCGAGGAGGTGCTGGACGGGTTGAGCCGGCACGCCCGCAAGCTGGTCGCCGAACTGGCCGGCCCGGTGCGCCGGGTACGGCTGCGCAGCGGCGAGACCGTGCTCGAGGTGGAGTGGCACGGCCCGGCCCGGCCGGCGCCCGCGCCGCGTGCCGAGGCGGAGCCGGTCACCGAGCCGCGGGTCGAGGCGGTGCCGGCGACGGACCGGCCGGTGGTGCGGGCGCCCGTGGTGGGCACCTTCTACCGGTCCCCCGAGCCCGGCGCCGCCCCGTTCGTGGCGGTCGGCGACGTGGTCCGGCCCGGCCAGGTGGTCGGCATCGTCGAGGCGATGAAGTTGATGAACGAGGTGACCGCCGGCCAGGCCGGGCGGGTCGTCGAGCTGCTGGTGGAGGACGGCAAGCCCGTCGAGTACGACCAGCCGTTGATCGCCCTGGAACCGCTCACCGGACGGGACGCCTGATGTTCGACAAGGTGCTGATCGCCAACCGGGGCGAGATCGCGCTGCGCGTGCTGCGCGCCTGCCGGGAGCTGGGCGTCCGGACGGTGGTGGTGCACTCCAGCGCCGACGCCGACTCGCTGCCGGTGCGGCTGGCCGACGAGACCGTCCAGATCGGACCGGCGGCCAGCCGGCAGAGCTACCTGAACGCCGCCGCGATCGTCGAGGCGGCCCGGCAGACCGGCGCCCAGGCCGTGCATCCCGGCTATGGATTCCTCTCCGAGGACGCCGACTTCGCCGAGATCTGCGCGGAGAACGGGCTCACCTTCGTCGGCCCGCCGCCGCAGGTGATGGCCGCCCTCGCCGACAAGTCCACCGCGCGGGCGCTGATGAGCCGGGCCGGCCTGCCGCTGCCGCCGGGCAGCGTGCGGACCCTGCCGACCGCCGCCGACGCGCTCGCCGTGGCCGCCGAGGTCGGCTACCCGGTGATCGTCAAGGCGGCCGCCGGCGGCGGCGGGCGCGGGATGACCGTGGTCCGGTGCGCCGCCGAACTGCCCCGGGCGTACGCCCGCACCCGCGCCGCCGCCCAGGTCGCCTTCGGCGACGACCGGGTGTACGTCGAGCGCTACCTGGCCGACGCCCGGCACGTTGAGGTGCAGGTGCTCTGCGACGGCCACGGCAACGGGATCCACCTGGGCACCCGGGACTGCTCGGTGCAGCGCCGGCACCAGAAGCTGATCGAGGAGGCCCCCGCCCCGGCGCTGCGACCGGCCACCCTCGACACGCTGGCCGAGGCCGCGCTGCGCGGCGCCCTCTCGGTCGGCTTCACCGGCGCCGGCACCGTCGAGTTCCTGGTCGACGAGGCGGAGCGCTGCCACTTCCTGGAGATCAACTGCCGGATCCAGGTGGAGCATCCGGTGACCGAGATGGTCACCGGCATCGACCTGGTCCATGAGCAGTTGCACGTCGCCGCCGGCACGCCGCTGCGCTGGCGGCAGGAGGACGTCCGGCTGCGCGGGGTGGCGGTCGAGTGCCGGGTCAACGTGGAGGACCCGGAGCGCGACTTCGCCCCGGCGCCCGGCCGGCTCGACCGGTTCCGGCCGCCCGGCGGCCCGTTCACCCGAGTCGACACCCACGGCCACGTCGGCTACCTGGTCAGCCCGCACTACGACTCGCTGCTGGCCAAGGTGGCGGTCTGGGCGCCGGACCGGGATGGCGCGCTGGACCGGCTCGACCGGGCGCTCGGCGAGTTCGAGGTGGCCGGTCCGGGGGTGCGCACCACCATCCCGTTCGCCCGGCGGGTGCTGCGCGACGCCGCCTTCCGCGCCGCGCGGCACACCACCGCCCTGGTGGAACGTCTGCTCACGCCGCCCGCCGCCGCCGTAGCCGCCGCCGATCGCCCGCCGGTCGCCGATGTTCCGCCGGTCGCCGACCGGGCCGGGCCGGTCACGCCCGTCCCGGTGACCGACACCCGAGCCGACGCCGACCCGGCCGGCCGTACCCCCGTCACGGCCGTGCCCGCCGCCGGCCCGAACGCCTGGAGGAACCGATGACCGTCGCTCCCGACCGACCGCTCGCCAACGAGATCACCGACATCCTGGTGACCCACTGCGGCCTGGACGCCGACGCGGCCGCCCGCACCCCGGCCGCCAGCCTGGAGGAGCTGGGCATGGACTCGCTGGCGCTGCTCGAACTCTCCGCGGTCGTGGCCGACCGGTGGCGGGTGAAGATCCCGGAGCAGGCCGGGCAGCTCAGCATCGCCGGCGTGGCCGATCTGGTGGCCCGGAAGGCGGACCAGCCCGGGCACACCGAGAACGCCGTCGACATCGCCGCCCCGCTGCCGCTGGTCTGGGAGATCACCAACGACGTCGCCCGGTGGACCGAGCTGTTCACCGAGTACGCGGTGGTCGACATCCTGCACCGGGAGGGCGACACGGTCCGGTTCCGGCTGACCATGCACCCCGACGAGAACGGCACGTCGTGGAGCTGGGTCAGCGAACGCACGGCCGACCCGGCCACCCGCGAGGTGCACGCCCGGCGGGTGGAGACCGGTCCGTTCGAGTACATGCGGATCCACTGGCGCTACGACGAGATCCCCGGCGGCACCCGGATGACCTGGGTGCAGGACTTCGCCATGAAGCCCACCGCGCCGGTCGACAACGCCGGCATGACCGAGCGGATCAACACCAACAGCAAGGTCCAGCTCGCCGTCATCAAGGAGCGGATCGAGCGGGCGCACGCGGGAGGCGCGCGATGACCGACACCACCACCGCCCGGGTCTCCGTCCACGACGTCACCGCCGACCGGCGGCGCGGCGGCGAGCTGCGGGTGCTGCTCGGCCCGAAGACCGTCGGCAGCACCTCCGGCTTCATGGGGGTGGCCACGCTGGCGCCGGGGGAGCGGATCGCCGAGCACTACCACCCCTACAGCGAGGAGTTCCTCTACGTGGCCCGCGGCGTCATCACCGTCGACCTGGACGACCAGCCGGTGCCCCTCGCCGCGGGCGAGGCGCTCTTCGTGCCCCGGGACGTGCGGCACCGGCTCCGCAACACCGGCGACGAACCGGCCGAGGTGGTCTTCCACCTCGGACCGCTCGCCCCCCGCCCGGAACTCGGCCACGTCGACACCGAGGGCGCCCCACCACCCCGGAAACCGTCGTGACCGGGCGGCGCACGGTGGTCACCGGTGTCGGCGTCGTCGCCCCCGGCGGCGCCACCCGGGACCGGTTCTGGAAGACCATTACCGAGGGGCGCACCGCCACCCGCCGGATCAGCTTCTTCGATCCGTCGCCGTTCCGCTCGCAGATCGCCGCCGAGTGCGACTTCGACCCGGACGCCGCCGGCATCACCCTCGCCGAGCGGCAGCGCGCCGACCGGTACGTGCAGTTCGCCCTCGCCTGCTCCGCCGAGGCGCTCGCCGACAGCGGCCTGACCCTCTCCGACGCCGACCGGGAACGGGCCGGCGTGGTGCTCGGCACCGCCGTCGGCGGCACCATGGCGCTGGAGAAGGAGTACGTCCGGGTCAGCGACTCCGGCCGGCGCTGGTTGGTCGACCACACCCTCGGCGGGCCGTACCTGTACCAGGCGCTGATCCCCAGCAGCCTGGCCGCCGACGTGGCCTGCCGGCACGGCCTGCACGGCCCGGCCCAGGTGGTCTCCACCGGCTGCACCTCCGGCATCGACGCCATCGGCTACGCCCACCAGCTCGTCGTCGACGGCGAGGCGGACATCGTGCTGGCCGGCGCGTCCGACTCGCCGATCTCCCCGGTCACCGTCGCCTCGTTCGACGCCATCGGCGCCACCAGCCCGGACAACGACGACCCGGAGCACGCCTCCCGGCCCTTCGACGCCGACCGGCACGGTTTCGTCCTGGCCGAGGGCGCGGCCGTGCTGGTGCTGGAGGAGGCGGAGCACGCCCGCCGCCGGGGCGCGCACGTCTACTGCGAGGTGGCCGGCTACGCCAGCCGCAGCAACGGCTTCCACATGACCGGGCTGCGCCCCGACGGGGCGGAGATGGCCGTGGCCATCAGCGACGCTCTGCGCCAGGCCCAGCTCGCCCCGTCGGCCGTGTCGTACGTCAGCGCGCACGGCTCCGGCACCCGGCAGAACGACCGGCACGAGACCGCCGCGTTCAAGCGGGCGCTGGGCCCGGCCGCGTACCGGGTGCCGATCAGCTCGATCAAGTCGATGGTCGGGCACTCGCTCGGCGCGATCGGCTCGATCGAGATGGCCGCCTGCGCGCTGGCCATCGAGTACGGCGTGGTCCCGCCCACCGCCAACTGGGCGACCCGGGACCCCGAGTGCGACCTGGACTACGTGCCCAACGAGGCGCGGGAGGTGCCGGTGGACGTGGCGCTGTCGGTGGGCAGCGGCTTCGGCGGCTTCCAGTCCGCGATGATCTTCCGCCGGATGGCGGTCAACCCATGACGGCGCGGGCCGTGGTGACCGGGATCGGTGTGGTCGCGCCCACCGGGGTCGGCGCGCGGGCGCACTGGGACGCGGTGCTCGCCGGCACCCGGCGTACCGGGCCGATCACCCTGTTCGACCCGGCCGGCTACCCGACCCGGATCGCCGGGGAGGTGCCCGACTTCGACCCGGCCGGGTTCACCGACACCCGGCAACGGGTGCAGACCGACCGGTGGACCCACCTGGGCTTCGCCGCCACCCGGCTGGCGCTGGCCGACGCCGGCCTGCCCGAGGAGGCCCCCGACCCGTACCGGTGGGCGGTCACCCTGGCCAGTTCCTCGGGCGGCAACCTGTTCGGGCAGAAGGAGCTGCAACGGCTCTGGGGCGGGCCGACCCGGACCGTCGGGGCGTACCAGTCGATCGCCTGGTTCTACGCGGCCAGCGTCGGCCAGCTCTCCATCCGGCACCAGCTCAAGGGGCCGTGCGGGGTCACCGTCTCCGAGTCGGCCGGTGGGCTGGACAGCCTCGCCCACGCGGTGCGGACCATCCGCCGCGGCACCCCGCTGGTGGTGGCGGGGGCGACCGAGTGCCCGCTCAGCCCGTACGCGCTGGCCTGCCAGCTCCGCTCCGGGCTGCTCAGCGACGTGGCCGACCCGGAGCGGGCGTACCGGCCGTTCGACGCCAGCGCCACCGGCTACGTGCCGGCCGAGGGCGGCGCGGTGTTCGTGGTGGAGGAGCTGGGGCACGCGCTGGACCGGGGAGCCCGGATCTACGGGGAGATCACCGGCTGGGCGGCCACCCACGACGCCGCGCCGACCGACGCCGAGGCCGGCCCCGACCCGACCCACTACGCCCGGGCGCTGCGGCTGGCCCTGGACCGGGCCGCGGTCCGCCCGCACGACGTGGACGTCATCTGGCCGGACGCGCTCGGCGTGCCCGCGTACGACCGGGCCGAGGCGGCCGCCCTGCGCGCGGTCTTCGGCGCGGCGACCCCGCCGGTGACCACGCAGAAGCCGCTGACCGGCCGGGCCCACCAGGGCGGCTCGGCGCTGGACGCGGCCACCGCGCTGCTCGCCTTCCACCACGGCCTGCTGCCCGCCTCGGCCGGCCCGGAGCAGCCCGCGCCCGGTTGTGAGCTGACCTTCCTGCGCCGGCCGCGCGCGCCGCGTAGCCGGATCGCCCTGGTCGGGGCCCGCGGCTTCGACGGCTTCAACAGCGCCGTGGTCCTCCGCGGCGCCGCACCCCCGCCGGCGGGCGAGAGGTGACGGGGCCGGCCCGGTACACCTTCCGGTGCCGCGTCACGATGGTCGTGCCAGGTACGCCGTCTTGACGTCGCCGGAGAACCCGCAGGCTCGGTAGAAGGCGTGGGTCGCGGGCCGGCGCGATCCCGTCATGAGCATCGCCTTGTAACAACCCGCGTCCCAGGCGGCCTGGAGCGTGCCGGCCATGATCTGCTTGCCCAGACCGGTGCCGCGCCGCGATTCCTCGACCACGACGTTCTCGATGACGGCGTAGGGCGATGCCGATCGGCTGATGTTGGGAATCACGTTGAGGTACGTGCTGGCGACGACGATCCCGTCCATTTCGAGCACGAAGAGATGCAATCCCGGAGTGGCCAGGATCTGCGCGAAGGCCCGCGCGTCGGATCCGTCCGTCACATGCGGATCGCCGGGTTGCAGTTGCCGGTAGAGGTGGATGATCTGCGGGAAGTCGTCGAGCCGGGCCGCACGGAACATGCCGCGAGCGTAGACACCCGCCGGACCGCACCGCACAGCGCCCGAGCACAGCGTCGGACGGCCGGCGGGCTACCGAGCCGGCGTGCCGTCGATCCTGCCTGTCCGATCGAGCCTGAGCAATCCGTCCGGCCGCCCTTATTGATCTACCCATTTGCATGTAGCAATGCATCGAAGGGCTGTCGTACTGTTCCGTCAGCACCCCGGAGCACGCACCTGTTGGGCGGATTTCGCCCACTTCGAGGCTGGACGGTGGGCGGTCGTGACAGCACATCCTATGGCGGAAGAATCTGCGTCGACAGCGGTGAGTTGGGTGGACGACATTCTGTTCACCGGGCGCGACACCGACGTTTGTCTCCGCCTGCCGGAGCCGATCGACAAGGGCTCCCTGCGCCGCCTCGTGGGCGAGGCGCAGACCCGGCTGGCCGAGGCCGGCCTGCGCCCCGGCGGCGCCGCCGCGCTGCGGTTGCCGCCCTCGCTGGCGTACGTGGTGAACCTGCTTGCCACCTGGCGCAGCGGCGCGCAGGCGATCCTGCTGGACCACCGGCTCACCGACCACGAGGTCGACAGGGCGCTGCACCGGCTCACCCCGCAGGTGGTGGTCGCCCCGGTGCGCACCGGCGGCGGGGCGCTGCGGATCTTCGTCGACGTCACCGCGGGTGTCACGTCGTACTCGGACCGCCCGGCCGGCAGCCCGCACGCAGTGATCCAGCTCAGCTCCGGCTCCACCGGACCGTCCAAGGTGATCGGCCGCACAGCCGAGGACCTGGTCGGCGAGGTGCACCGCTACACGAAGATCGACGGGGTGGCGCTGCCCGGCGAGCGGATCGTCCTGCTGCCGTCCATGGTGCACGTGCTCGGCCTGGCCGGCGGCCTGCTCTACGGGCTGCACGCCGGCGTCGAGCTGTGCCCGCCGGAGCGGCTCAGCGGCGACGCGATCCTCGCCGCCGTCGCCGCCCAGGACAGCCCGGCCACCGTGCTCGGCGTGCCGTTCCACATCGGCCTGCTCGCCTCCACCGTGCCGTCCCGGCCGCTGCCCCAGCTCAAGCGGATGACCACCGGCGGCGAGCTGGTCCCGGCCGCCGTCGCCCGCGCCTTCACCGACCGCTACGGCGTCCCGCTGGGCAACATGTACGGGATGACCGAGGTCGGCGTCATCGGCACCGACCTGTACGGCGCGCACCGGCCCGCCATCGCCCCCGCCCCCGGCATCCGGGTTCGGGAATCCGGCGGCGAGCTCTGGGTGAGCTGCCCGGCCAACCCCTACGTCGGGCTCGCCGACCCGACCCGCTGGGCCGACGGCTGGCTGCACACCCGCGACGCCGGCGTGGTCGACCCGGGCACCGGGCTGGTCACCATCAAGGGCCGGCTCGACTCGCAGGTCTCGGTGGGCGGCATGAAGGTCGACCTGACCGAGGTGGAGGCCACCGTCGCCGAGCTGCCCGGGGTGACCGCCGCCGTGGTGGTCTGGGACGACGGGATCACCGCGTACGTGCAGACCGACGGCTCGCTCTCCGAGGACACCCTGGACAAGCTGCTCGTCGAGCGCCTCGCCGGCTACAAGCGGCCCCGCACCCTGCACCTGCTCGATCAGTTGCCCCGCACCACCACCGGCAAGCTGGTCCGCTCCGCGCCGGCGCTGCGGGACGCGGCATCATGACCGGCCCGCTGTTCGAGGAGGACCTCGACCGGACCGGCCGCCCCGGCGACCGCGACCGCGAGCACCAGGCCGTCCCCGCCGTCAGGATGGCCGACCCGCACCCCGGGGCAGCCGGGGACCGGGCGCAGCAGCTCGCCGCCCGCGTCGGGCGGGGGCATCCGGCGGCGGAGCCCACCATCGCGCAGCCCGGTGCCGAGCGCCTTGCCCACCGCCTCCTTGGCCGTCCACAGGCGCAGGAAGTCCAGCTCCCGGCCGGCTTCGTCCCGGGCGGCGAGCCAGGCCGCCTCGTCCGGGTCGTACCAGCGGCGGGCCAATGGCGTGGCGGGCAGCCGCCGGCGCCGCTCCACGTCCACCCCGACCGGTCCGCCGATCCGGGCGGCCACCACGACCACCCCGTCGGTGTGGCTGACGCTGACCGGCAGCGTGAGCCCGTCGCCGGCGCACACCTCCGGGCGCCCGCCGGGCGCCCGTCCCACCCCGATCTCCGCCTCGGGCCGGTCGAGCAACGCGCCACCCGCGCGCCTCAGCAGCCGCCGCGCCAGCTCCCGCTGGTCGCCGGCGGTACGGCCGGTCCACACGTACACGGTGTCCCGACCGGGCACCGGTAGCTGGCTCACGGAAAGAGGTTAACGCCATGCGAGACGAGGTCCGCACCTTCGTCATCGAGCAGCTCGCCGACATGAACTACGACGTCGAGGACATCGACGACGACACCACGCTCGGCCCTTCCGGCGTCGATCTCGAGTCGCTGGCCCTGGCCGACCTCGCCGTCCGGGTCGAGGACCGGTACGGCCTGAAGTTCGCCGACGACGAATCGGAGAAGCTGGCCCTGATGACGGTCGGCGAGTTCACCACGATGGTCGCCGACCGGGCGGCCGCGAACAGCGACAAGTCCTGATGACCGGTCGGCCCGACCTGGGGCGAGCTGACCTGGTGAGCATGCTCGCCGAACTGACCGCGAAACCCGTCGACCAGGTGCCCGACCGGATCGGCTCGATGGAGCTGGCCTGGCTGGTGCACCTCGTCGAGCAACGCTACGACCGCCGGCTGGACCTGACCGACGACCAGCTCGCCGGCATCCGCACCGTCGACGACGCGCTGGCGGTGTTCCGCACCTCGCTGACCGTTCCCGCAGATGGCTGAGCGGGAGCATCTGAGGATCACCGGCGTCCACGCGCTCAGCGCCCTCGGGAGGGGCGCCGACGCGCTGCTCGCCGGGGTGCTCGCCGGCACCCCGGCATTCGCGCCGGTGCGTCGCTTCGACACCGCCGGCCGCCGGGTCACCGTGGCGGCCACGCTACCGGAGGTCGGCACCCTCGCCGACGAGCTGACCGACGCGGTCGACCGGGCGTGCCGGGCGGCCGGCCTGGACCGGGCGCACCGGGCCGCTGCCGCGCTGTTCCTGGCCACCCACGGCGGCCCGCACTCGCTGCCGGTGCCGACCGGCGAACCAACCGGGGGAGGCGGGGACGCCGGGCCGGAGGTGCCGGCGCTCGCCGGTCACCTGGCCCGCCGCTGCGGTCTGGGGGAGCGCACCCGGATCTACACCACCGCCTGCGTGTCGGCGAGCACCGCGGTCGCCGACGCCGCGACCCTCATCGGGCGGGGCGACCTGGACCGGGTCGTCGTCGCGGCCGGCTACCTGGTCGAGCCGGACCAGTACGCCCTCTTCGACGCCGGCCGGGCGCTGGCCGCCGACGGGGCGGTCCGCCCGTTCAGCGCCGGCCGGAAGGGGCTGCTGCTCGGCGACGGGGTGGTCGCGGTGGTGCTGGAGTCGGCCCGCGCCGCCGCCCGACGGGGCGCCCCGACGCTGGCCACCGTGGCCGGCTGGGGGCGGGCCGGCGACGCGTACCACCCGTGCCAGCCGCACCCGGCGGGGCGCGGCCTGGCCCGGGCGGTCGGGGCGGCGCTGCGCCGGGCCGGGCTGCCGGCCGCGGCGGTGGGCTACGTCAACGCCAACGCCACCGGCACCCCGTACAGCGACGCCTCCGAGGCGGCGGCGCTGGGCGAGGTGTTCGGCGCGGCGGGCGGGCGGATCCCGGTCAGCTCCACGAAGTCGGTGCACGGGCACGCGCTGGAGGCGTCCGGGCTGCTCGAACTGGTGGTCACCGTGCTGGCGCTGGGGCACGGCAAGCTGCCGGTCAACGCCGGCTGGCTCGCCCCCGACGAGAGCTGCCCGCTGGACGTCATCACCGACGCGCCCCGCCCAGCCCTCACCGCCCACGCGCTGACCCTCAACGCCGCCTTCGGCGGCGCCAACACCGCGCTCCTGGTCGGTGCGCCGTGACCGCCACCCATCCCGACCCGCGATCGTGCACCTTCCGCCCCGACAACTCGGGCATGAGGCCCCTTCCACCGGCACAAACTGCAAGATCGCGCGAAGGGGGAGTCGTGCTGGCTCAGGCGCGGTGGAGTGGGGGCTGCGATGGGTTGCCTCCGGCGGTGCCGGGGTTTGTTCACTCGGGGTTCGCGCCCCTGGTGGTGGCGGTGGTTGAGCGGTGTCTGCGGGCGCGGTACGGGGAGGGGCCGCTGCCGGTCGGGAATCGGACGGCGGTGGTGCTGGTCAGCGCGAGCGGCGACCGGGCCAGCGCCGCGCACGTCCGGGCCACGGTCGGCGCCGGCGGGCGGGTCGGTCCGCTGTTCTTCTTCCAGTCGGTGCCGAACAGCGTGGCCGGGCACGTCGCGGCGCGCTGGGGACTGGACGGGCCGGTGGTGTGCCTGAGCCCGACGGGGGACCCACGGGCCGAGGGCACCGCCGAGGCGGACCTGCTGCTGTACGACGGCGACGCCGCGCAGGTGTTGCTGGTCCTGATCGAACAGGCACCGGACGGTACGCCGGGCGAGGCGACCGCGGTGCTGCTGGGGGAGGGAACACGTCAATGAGGACGACGGGACTGCGCGGCGCCCTGGCGGCCGACACCGAGCTGGGCGCGGGCAACGTGCTCGCCCGGGTGCTGGCCCACGGTGCCGACCCGGACGGGCCGGGACTCACCTTCGACACCGCGGTCGACGGCCACCCGGCCGAGGCCCCGCTGACCCTGGGGCGGCTCGACGAGCTGGTCGCCGCCCGGGCTGCCTGGCTGCACGAGCGCGGGGTGAAGCCGCGCGACCCGGTCGCCGTCTGGGCCGGCGCCGCCGCCGACATGGTGCTGTCGTTCCTGGCGCTGACCCGGCTCGGCGCGATCCCCGCGCTGATGAACGGCAGGCTGCGCCCGGAGATCGCCGCCGAGTACATCCGCCGGCTGCGCGCCGCCGGGGTGCTCGCCGACGCGGCGCACGCCGCGGCCCTGGCAGGGCACGAGCTGGGCGCGCCCCTGCTCGGCGAGCCCGCCGAGGCGGGCACCGGCGACCCGGCCGCGGCCCCGCCGCACTACCGGCACCACGACGAGGACCCGGTCGTCATCACCCACACCTCCGGCACCACCGGGGTGCCGAAGGCGGTGCTGCACTCGCACGCCAGCCTCTTCGCCGCCACCCGGCACCTGCTCGCCATGCCGCAGGCGCAGGGCACCACCCGGATCCTCAACGCGCTGCCCGCCCCGCACACCGCGACCGTGCTCATGGTCAACCAGGCGCTGGGCAACCGGGCGGAGATGTACCTGCTCTCCGAGCAGGGCGGCGAGCGGGTGCTCGACGCGATCCAGCGCTGGCGGCCGGACGGTGTGTTCGGGTTCTCCGTCACCTGGGCGGAGCTGGCCCGCTTCGACCTCGGCGCGTACGACCTGGACTCGGTGCGGCTGTGGTTCAACACTGGCGACTGTTCCCACGAGCCGCACGTACGCCGGCTGGTCAGGGTCGGCTCGCGGGACGTGATGACCCGCGACGGGGTGACCCGGGTGCCCGGCTCGGTCTTCATCGACGGGCTCGGCTCCAGCGAGATGGGGCACTCGATTTTCCACATCACCCACACCGTCGACACCGACCGGTACGGCCGCTGTATCGGCCGCCCCTACCGGTTCGCGAAGGTGGCCGTGCTCGACCCGGCCGGCAACGAGCTGCCACCCGGTCAGGTCGGCTGGCTGGGCATCGACTCGCCGTCGCTGTTCCGGGGTTACTGGAACGACTCGGTCACCACCTACCGGTCCCGGCTGCGCGGCTGGTACCTCACCGGAGACCTGGTCCACGCCGACGCCGACGGGCGCTACTACCACCTGGACCGGGCGGTGGACTCGGTCGAGGCGGGCGACGGGCGGCGGTTCTTCACCGCGCTGTCCGAGGAGCGGATCCTCGCCGCCTGCGCCGACGTCACCGACTGCACCGTGGTGATCGTCTCCGACGGTGGCACGGTCGTGACCGACGTGCTGCTCGAACTCGCCGCCGGGGCGGACCCGGCCGAGGACCGGGGCGCGCGGGTCCGGGCCGCGCTCGGGCCCGACCTGGCCGCCACCCTGCGCCGGGTGGTGCCGGTCCGCGCCGACGACATCCCGGTCACCGTGACCGGCAAGGTCCGCAAGGTGGCGCTGCGCGAGCGCTATCTCGCCGAGTCGCCGTCATGAGCGCCGTCATCACCGGCATGGGGCTGTTCACCCCGGCCGGCCTGGGCGTCGAGGAGACCTTCGCCGCGCTCACCACCGGCCGGTCCGGGCTGCGCCGGCCGCCCGAGGGGCACCCGGCGCGGGACAGCCTCGAGGTGGCCGGGGTGCTGCCGGAGATCGACCCGCGCAGCGTCGCCTCCGGGCCGGAGACCAAGGTGCTCGACCGGGTGGTGCTGCTCGCCCTCCTCACCGCCGCCGAGGCGCTCGCCGACGCCGGCATCGAGGTGGGGCGGGACGTCCACCCGGACCGGATCGGAGTGATCGTCGGCGGCGTCGGCGGGATGTCCACCCTGGAGAGCCAGGTCCTGGCCCGCGCCGCGCGCGGCCGGGCGGCGGTCAGCCCGTACCTGCTCACCGGGATCCTGCCGAACATGCCGTCGGCCCGGATCGCCATCGCCCACGGCATCCGGGGCTACAGCTCCTCGGTGGGCACCGCCTGCGCCTCCGGCGCCCAGGCGGTGGCCGACGGGGTACGCCTCATCCGGGCCGGCGAGGCCGACGTGGTGGTCTGCGGGGCGAGCGAGGCGCCGCTCTTCCCGACCTTCGCCGACACCTTCGGCAACGCCCGCGCCCTGGCCCGGGGCTGGGACGAGCCCACCGAGGCCAGCCGCCCGTTCGACAAGCGGCGCAACGGGTTCGTGCTCGCCGAGGGGGCGGCGCTGCTGGTGTTGGAACGCGCCGAGCACGCCGCCGCCCGGGGGGTCGCCGGCTACGCCGAGGTCGCCGGCTACGGGGTGAACACCGACGCGTACCACCCGACCGCGCCCCGGCCGGACGGCGCCGGCGCGGCGGCCTGCATGCGCCGCGCGCTGGCCTGCGGTGCGGTGACGCCGGCCGAGGTCGGCTACGTCAACGCCCACGGCACCGGCACCAAGCTCGGTGACATCGCCGAGACCACCGCCCTCGCCGACGTGTTCGGCGTCGGCGGGGTGCCGGTCAGCTCCACCAAGGCGCTCACCGGGCACCTGCTCGGCGCCTCCGGTGTGCTGGAGGCGGCGGCCACCGCCCTCGCCCTCGGGCGCGGGTTGCTTCCGCCCACCTACCACCTCGACGACCCGGACCCGGACTGCGAGGCGGACCACGTCCGCGCCGCGCCCCGGGCCACCCGGGCCGACCACGCGCTGACCAACTCGTTCGGGTTCGGCGGCCAGAACGTCAGCCTGCTGCTGCGCCGGGTCTCGTCAGCGGCCCGGCGGGCCGACGGGCCAGCCGCACCGGCCGCGACGAGCTGATCGGACTCCATCCCGGGCGGACGCCCGGGTCGCAGTCACGGGGGGAACAGGGGGAAAGGCTACCGATGGACATCAATGGAATAGATCACATCGAACTGTACGTGGGGGACGCCCGGCAGGCCGCCTTCTACTTCGACACCGCCGTCGGTTTCCGGTTGCGGGGCCAGGGCGGCCCGGAGACCGGGCTGGCCGGGCAGCGCTCGCTGCTGCTCGAACAGGCCGACATCCGGATGGTGCTCACCACCGGGCTGACCGCCGAGCACCCGGCCTCGGCGTACGTGCACCGGCACGGCGACGGCATCGCCGTGGTCGCCCTGGAGGTCGACGACGCCGCCGGGGCGTACGCGGAGCTGGTGGCCCGGGGCGCGACCGGGGTGACCCCGCCGCGCACCTTCACCGGCGCGGTGGCCGAGGTGGTGACCGCCGAGGTCGGCGGCTTCGGCGACGTGCTGCACCGCCTGGTCGAGCGGCGCGGCGACCGGACCGAGTTCCTGCCCGGCGCCATCGAGGCGGTGTCCGGCGGCGGCGACGCCCCGCTGCTCGCCGAGATCGACCACCTGGCGGTCTGCGTGCCGCCCGGCCAGCTCGACGAGACGATCGGGCACTACGAGAAGGTCTTCGGCTTCGCGCAGATCTTCGAGGAGCACATCGAGGTCGCCGGGCAGGCGATGAACTCGAAGGTGGTGCAGAGCCCGTCCGGGCGGGTCACCCTCGTGCTGCTGGAGCCGGACACCGGCCGGCGGCCCGGGCAGATCGAGGACTTCCTGCGCTGGCACGCCGGCGCCGGGGTGCAGCACCTCGGGCTGCGCACCGACGACATCGTCACCGCGGTCGGCGCCCTCGCCGGCCGGGGGGTGCGCTTCGCCGGCACCCCGGACGCCTACTACGACGGCCTGGAACAGCGGGTCGGGAAGGTGGACGCGCCGCTGGACCGGCTGCGCGACCTGAGCATCCTGGTCGACTCGGACCACGACGGCCAGCTGCTGCAGATCTTCACCGAGTCGATGCACGTGCGCCGCACCCTCTTCCTCGAACTCATCGAGCGGCGCGGGGCGCGCACCTTCGGCAGCGGCAACATCAAGGCGCTCTACGAGGCCAAGGAACGCGAACTCGCCGCGGCGGGGGCGACCCCCGCCGTCGCGGCCGGGACGGCAGGAGGGGTTCGGGCATGACCACGACACATCCGGAACCGACCGCGGAGGAGCAGGCACTGCTGCCGTCCGAGGAGGACGTGCGGCACTACGCCGAACACGGCTGGTACCTGACGAAGAAGCTGCTGACCGACGACGAGGTGGACACCCTCGTCGCGGCGGCCGACCGCTACTACGCCGGGGAACGGGACCGGCGGCTGCCGGTCCGCCCGCCGAAGCTGGCCTACTGGGAGCCCGCCCGGGGCGACGTGCAGCGGCACAACGACTACGTGCACTACGAGCACGACGTGCTCGGCCGGATCCTGCGCAAGCCGCTGATCGGGGCGGTCGCCGCCCGGCTCGCGCGGGCCGACGAGATCCGCCTCTTCCAGTCCACGCTCATCTACAAGCCGCCGATCTCCGGCGAGCCGTCCAACATCGTGCCCTGGCACTTCGACAAGCACTACTGGGCGTCCTCCTCCTCGGAGAACATGCTCACCGCGTTCATCCCGTTCCACGACTGCGGCGAGGAGATGGGCACCCTCACCGTGGTCGACGGCTCGCACCGGTGGCGGGAGATCGGCGCCGACGACACCGTGGTCCGGCACTTCGCCGACCGGGACCGCGACCAGCTCGAGGCGATGCTCGCCGAGAACGCCGCCCACAACGACGCCGAGATCCGCAAGATCCCCATGGTGATCCCGAAAGGACACCTGAGCTTCCACCACTGCCGCATCTACCACGGCAGCGGCGCGAACGTCAGCGGCCGGCCCCGCCAGGCCATCTCGCTGCACCTGCAGGACGGCGCCAACGCCTGGCGGGAGTATCCACTCTCCGACGGCACGCCCGCCGCGTACAACCACGACGTGCTGGTCCGCCGCACCCCCGAGGGCCGGCCGGACTACGCCGACCCCGAGTTCTGCCCGGTCATCTGGCGCGACCGCACCGCGGCCGGGCCGGGTCGTCCGGCGTGACCGACTCCGACCCGGTCCGGCTCTACCGGACGGTCCGGCTGATCCGCCGCTTCGAGGAGCGGGCCGTCGAGCTGGTCCACGCCGGGGAGATCGTCGGCGGCATCCACCCGTACCTCGGTCAGGAGGGGATCGCCGCCGGGGTCTGCGCGGCGCTGCGCGCCGGCGACCTGGTCACCGGCACCCACCGCGGGCACGGGCACGTGCTGGCCAAGGGCGCCGACCCGGCCCGGATGCTCGCCGAGCTCTGCGGCCGGGTCACCGGGCTCAACCGGGGCCGGGGCGGGTCGATGCACGCCGCCGACTTCGGCGTCGGGGTGCTCGGCGCCAACGCCATCGTCGGCGCTGCCGGCGCGATCCTCACCGGAGCGGTGTGGGCGCGCCGGCGGCGCGGCGACGACGTGGTCGGGGCGACCTTCTTCGGCGACGGCGCGGTCAACGAGGGGATGCTGCTGGAGGCGTTCAACCTGGCCGCGCTCTGGCGGGTGCCGGTCCTGTTCGTCTGCGAGAACAACGGCTACGCCACCACCATGCCGGTCGACGGCGCGGTCGCCGGCACCGTCGCCGGCCGGGCCGCCGCCTTCGGCATGCCGGCGGCCGCCGTCGACGGTCAGGACCCCGAGCGGGTACGCGAGGTCACCGCCGCCGCCGTCGCGCGGATGCGCGCCGGCGGGGGCCCCGAGCTGGTCGAGGCCCGCACCTACCGGTTCGACGCCCACCACACCTTCGAACACCGGGTACGCCTCGACTACCGCCCGCCGGAGGAGGTCGCCTCCGCCCGCCGTCGGGACCCGGTGCTCATCCAGGGTGACCGGCTGCCCGCCGCGGTCCGCGCGGAGGTCGACGCCGAGGTCGAGTCCACCCTCGACACGGCGGTGCACTTCGCCCTGGCCAGCCCCGCGCCCGACCCCGCCACCGCCCTCGACCACCTGTACGCCAGCGGGCTCACCGCCCGGACCGGAGGTGGCTGATGCCCCGGCTCTCCTACCGCAGGGCGCTCACCCGGGCGCTCGCCGACGAGATGACCCGCGACGAGTCGGTCTTCCTGCTCGGCGAGGACATCCGGGTGGCCGCCGCCAACGTCACCACCGGCCTGCTGAAGAAGTTCGGCCCGGAGCGGGTGCTCGACACACCCCTGTCGGAGCAGGCGTTCACCAGCTTCGCCACCGGCGCCGCGCTGGCCGGGGCGCGGCCGGTCATCGAGTTCCAGATCCCGTCGCTGCTCTTCCTGGTCTTCGAGCAGATCGTCAACCACGCGCACAAGTTCCCGCTGATGACCGGCGGGCAGTGCGCGGTGCCGGTCACCTACCTGGTGCCCGGCTCCGGCTCCCGGACCGGCTGGGCCGGGCAGCACTCCGACCACCCGTACAGCCTCTTCGCCCACGTCGGGGTGACCACCGTGGTGCCGGCCACCCCGGCCGACGCGTACGGGCTGCTGGTCTCGGCTATCCGCTGCGACGACCCGGTGGTGGTCTTCGCCCCGGCCGGCGCCCTCGACGTGCGGGCCGACGTCGCCGACCTCGCCCCGATGCCGCTGGGGCGGGGCGTGGTGCGCCGGGCCGGTACGGACGTCACGGTGGTCGCCGTCGGGCACCTGGTGCACGACGCCCTGGCCGTCGCCGACGACCTGGCCGACCAGGTCTCGGTGGAGGTCTTCGACCCGCGCACGCTCCACCCGTTCGACTGGGACGGGCTGCTCGGCTCGGTGTCCCGCACCGGGCGCCTCGTCGTGGTGGACGACTCGAACCGGTCCTGCGGGATCGCCGGCGAGATCATCGCCGCCGTGGTCGAGCGGGTCCCCCTCGCCGCGCCGCCCCGCCGGGTCACCCGCCCGGACGGCGCCGTGCTGCCCTTCGCGCCGGCCCTGGACCGGGCCGTGCAACCAAGCCGCGACCAGCTCACCGCCGCCATCCAACTGACGTGTAAGGACGGATGAACCATGGACCCGAACTACCCGTGGCCGCCCGCCGGGCAGGCGTGGACCGACCTGCCCGAGTCGACCCGCACGGCGATGGTGGCGGCCGGCGCCGACGCCTGGGAGAAGATCTTCCACGGCCGGGCCACGTACAACAAGCAGTGGCGGCTGGCCCGGCCCCCGGTGCTCACCGCCGACGCGTTCCGCGAACTGAACGAGGTCTGCGACCGGATCGCCCAGCTCATCCTCGAGGCCTGCCGCCGCCGGGCCCGCACCGCCGGGGAGCTGCGCCGGCTGCTCGACGTGCCGGAAGGGGAGACCCGGCTGCTCGACGAGGACGAGCCGCTGCACGAGGGGCTGCTCGCCGCGTACCGGCCGGACGTGCTGCTCTCCGGCGGGGTGCCATGCATCGTCGAGTACAACATCGACAGCAGCCTCGGCGGCGGCTTCGACGCCGACACGGTGATCTACCGGTACGCCGAGCTCTACCGCGAGCACGGCCTGCTCGACGGGCTGCCGGTCCGGCCCGCCCCGTCCCTGCTCGACCAGCGGTTCGTGGCCATCCGGGACACCCTCGGCCTGCCCGACGGGGCCCGGGTGGCGCTGCTCATGGACTTCGACGCCGAGTACCCCGGCCTGGACGACCCGGAGACGTTCATCCGGATCCTCTCCCCGCTCGCCGACCAGGCGAAGCGCTTCGGCATCGACCTGGTCATCGCCCCGGTCTCCACCGCCACGCTCGACGAGCAACGCCGGCTCGTGGTCGGCGGCGCCTCGGTGGACGCGCTGTTCCGGCTCTTCGTGCCCAACCGGGTCACCCCCAGCGCCGGCCTGGACGCGGTGGCCGGCGCCCTCGCGGCCGGCACCCTGCCGATGTTTGTCAGCACCGCGGCCTGGCTGCTCAGCAACAAGCTGAACTACGCCTGGCTCTGGGCGGACCTGGACCTGCTCTCCGAGACCGACCGGGCGCTGATCCGCCGCTACGTGCCGCACACCGTGGCGCTCACCGCCGACCAGCTCGACCGGGCCCTGGCCGAGCAGGCCAACCTGGTCGCCAAGCCGGCCGGCGGCTCGGCCGGGCACGGGGTGCTGATCGGCCGGGAGATGAGCGCGGTGGCCTGGGAGGACGGCGTCCGCGCGGCGATCGACGCGGGCGGCAACATCCTCCAGCGCTACCACGAGGCCGACCGGGTGGCCATGGACTTCGTGCAGATCGAGACGGGGGAGACCGTCACCGCCGAGGTCCCCTACAGCCTCGCCCCGTACCTGTTCGGCCGCACCGGCTCCGGCGCCCTGGCCCGGGTCGGCTACCCCGGCTGCGAGGAGGTCCTCAACCTGGCGAGAGGCGTCCTCATGACCGGCATCCTCCTCACCGACTGACCCCCTCCGCTGGCGTTGATCAAGAGGTTTGCGTCGTGTGGCGGTCGGATTCCGACGCAAACCTCTTGATCAACCCCGGTCCGTGGCGGTGGTGAAGAAGGTGGCGATCGGGTCGACCACGTGTGGGGGTGCGGCGGCGATGCCGTTGTGGGCGCTGCCGGGGATCCGCAGGGTGCGGGCGTGGGGGAGGACGGCGGCCAGCCGCTCGTTGATCTCGGTGAAGTAGGGCGCCGCCTTGGCGCCGCTGACCAGCAACGCCTCGGCGGTGATTCCGGCGTACTCCTCGGCCGGTCCCTCGTGGGCCTCGACCTGCCGCGACTCGGCCAGCGTCATCCCCACCAGGCCTCCCATCGTCCGGCCGATCGAGGTGCGCAGGAACGCCCGGCAGATCGCCGTACGCACGCCGAGCGGCAGCCTCGACGCGGGCGACTGCGGGTTGACGCCCGCCCCCACGATCGCCAGCGCCCGTGCGGTGTCCCCGGCCCGGATCGCCTCCTCGGCCGGGTCCAGGAACGCGGTCGGCAGGCCGTGTCCGGCCAGGCGCAGCGGCAGGTCGTAGACCGCGATCTGGTCCAGCGGCAGCCGCAGCGCGGCCCGCAGCACGACGAACGCGCCGTAGCTGTGCCCGATGGCCCGCCGGGCCCCGGTGTGCGCGAGCACGGCGCCCAGGTCCTCGATCTCCTGCTCCACCGTGTACGGCTCGCGCCGCGGCGCGGCGTCCGCCCGGCCGCGCCGGTTGTAGAGGTGCACGGTGAACCGGTCGGCGAGCCGCGCGGCGAGCCGCCGGTATTCGTGGATGGTGACTCCGCCCCCGTGCACCACGACGAGATCGGGTCCGGTGCCCGTCGTGTGCAGGACGATCCCCGCGCCGTCCGGTGCCGTGATCCGCTGCATGACTGCTCCCTCCCGCCCCCGCAAAACCGCGAACGCTGTTTGCAGTTTACGGTGGTCTGGTGAGCGGCGCACCCACCAGTTCCGAGGAGCCCGGCCGGCCGTCCGTCTGGACGCGGCCGCCGCGCGGGGCCCGCGGTCCCGCCCCGACGCACAGCCGGGACCAGATCGCCGCCGCCGCCGTCGAGCTGGCCGACGCCGACGGGCTGGCCGCCGTGTCGATGCGCGCGGTCGCCGGGGCGCTCGGCATGGCCGCCGGCTCGCTCTACCGGCACCTGTCGTCCCGCGACGACCTGCTGGACCTGATGGTCGACCGGTGCGTGGGCGAGCTGCGGCCGTACCCCGCGGACGGCGGGAGCTGGCAGGACCAGTTCCTCCTGCTGGCCCGCCGCCAGCTGGCGCTCTACCGGCGCCACCCCTGGCTGCCCGACGCCATCGCCCGGCGCGCGGTGCCCGGCCCCAACACCCTCGCCTGGTTCGACGCCTGCCTGCGCCTCCTGCAACCGGTCCGGGCCGGGGTCGCCGCGAAGTTCGAGGCGATCGCCATGGTCACCGGCGTGGTGTCGCTCTTCGCCCGCAGCGCGGCGACCGCCGGCACGGTCACCTTCGACCACGTCGACCTGGCGGCGTACCCCCACCTGGCGGCCGCGTTCGCCGAACCGCCATCCGCCCCGCCCGACGGGGACCTCTTCGAACGCACCCTGCGCAGCCTGCTGACCGGCCTGCTCACCACCGACCCGGCCTGACCCCGCTCAGCCGGCGGCGAGGTGGCGGCCCAGGACGCGGAGGGTCTCGGCCGTGGCGATGGCGTCACTGCGGGCGCTGCCGTGCCGGCCGTCGCTGCTGTACAGCGACGGATCCGCGACGAGCGGGTGGTCGGTCAGGTGCACGTGCAGCGTGCCGAGCCGTTCCGCCAGCCGCCCGGTGTGGGCGGAGAGCCGCCGCATCCGCTCGCCCAGTGCCGCCCGCACCGGGTCCGGCACGGCCGGGCTGTGCGACACGTCGAACATGCCGACCGTGATGACATCCGCGCCGGCAGCCTGGAGCGCGGTGACCATCGCGGTCAGCTCCGCGTCCACCGCCTCCGGGTCGTACCCGGGACGGAACGCGTCGTTGCCGCCGCACACCACCAGCGCCAGATCCGGCGTGAACTCCAGCGCCGCCGCCAGCTGCGTCGCCCGCACCTCGTGCGCCCGCAGCCCGCGCCGCCCCAGGTTCCGGTACGCCAGCTCGGGCCGGACCGCCCGCAGCTCGGCGCCGATCCGGTCGGCCCACTGGAGGTCGGGGTAGCCGTCGACCGGCTCGCACATGCCCTCGGCCACGCTGTCGCCCAGCACCACGAACCGCTGCCACGGGTGTCCCCGCAGCAGCTCGCCGGCCTCACCGGGGCGCAGGCACCACGGATCCGTCGCTTCGGTCACCGTCGATCCCACCCCCGCACGCTAACCCAGCCGCACCGGATCCGTCGATCATGGAGTGGACGGCCCCGTACCCGGGACGATGGCGGGGTGCAGGTGGCGGTGTGCGGGCCGGCGACGGCGACCCCCGAGGAACTGGCGCAGGCCCAGCGGGTGGGGGAGTTGCTGGCCGAGCGCGGGGCCACCGTGCTCTGCGGCGGGGGCGGCGGGGTGATGGCCGCGGTCGCCGCCGGCGTCCGCGACCGCGCCGGCCTGGTCATCGGGGTACGCCCCGACGACGGCACCGAGCCCGCCCCCGTCGAGCTGTCCGCCTCGGTGGTGACCAACATGGGCCAGGCCCGCAACGCCATCCTGGAGTGGAGCGCGGACGCGGTGATCGCGGTCGGCGGCTCCTGGGGGACGCTCAGCGAGGTGGCCCTGGCCCTGCGGCGCGGCGGGATCCCGGTGGTGGTGCTCGGCGGCTGGCGTGTCGTCGACGCCTACGGCGATCCGGTCCCCGGGCCGGTCCAGGCCGCCACCCCCGAGGACGCCGTGCGCCTGGCCCTCGGTGACCGGCCGGAACAGACCCCTTCCGGTCCGACCGCGACCTGACGGCCGATGCCGGTCGCGCGGATACGCCAATGCCGGCGCGCCGGCATTCCGGGACCGGTCGTGCGGTGGTCGTCAGCGGATGGGCGTCGGTGCCGCCGGGACGAGGTCTCACGGCCTCGCCCGGTCGGCGTGCGCATCCGTTCCCCGCAGCGCGCGGACCCGCACGAGCAGCAGCAGGTTCACGAGCACCAGCGGGAATCCCGCGAACTCGTTGTCGAGCAGCCAGAAGACCTGCACCACCAGCAGTTGCAGGACCAGCGCCGCGACCGCGAGCCGCAGCGCGTCACGCCGCCGACCGGCGCGCCACCGCGCCAGCCCGAGCACGGTGAGCAGCACCGACGCGGCGGCCGCCACCGCGTGCACCTGGTGTGCGACAGTCGGCTCCCGGGCCAGCAGCACGAGCGGCCGCCCCAGGGCGAAGAGCACGAACAGCGTCGCCGCCACGAGGACGGCCGGTGCCGACGGCAGCGCCACACCGGTCGTCAGCCGTTCCAGCGGCAGCCCGGCGAACCTCCGCGCCGGTGCGACCGCCACAGCCTCCCCGCCGGACCGTGACCCGGCGACCCCGTCGGCCCGGTCGTGCAGCCGGTTGACCTGGCGCTCCTCGTCGGTGAGTGGACGGCGGTGCACGGCGAGGCGGACCACCAGCCAGACGAGTACGACGGTGCCGTGGATGATCGCGGCGACCGGCTCGTAGAAGTAGTTGTTGTCCGCCGTGACGAACTTGCCGACCTCGTCGATGAAGAGCCCGAAGCCGACCCCGCCGACCACGGCGGCGAGCCGCGCGATCCGGGGACCGAGGAAGAGCAGGGACAGCAGGTGGCCGGTGAGCATGCCCAGCCCACCCCAGAGAACATGCGCCACGTGCAGACCGCCCGAGCCGACCTGGGGGTAGTCGGCCGCCGCCAGGACGGCGCGGGCCACCCCGATGCAGAGCACCGCGCTGAGAAGGAACAGTTCGACGCGTTCCGTTCCGGCCGCGGAACGGATCAGGAGCGGTCGCCGGACCGGCGCGTGCCGAGTACCCACCCCACAATGCTCGGCGACGGCCCGGCCGTGAACATCGGGTGAACTCCCGGGCCGCTCCCCGAGGAGTGACCCCGACGGGTGCCCGGCCTCCGGTCAGCCGAGCAGCGCCAGCAGATCCCCGGGCTGGGCCGCGCTGACGTCGGCCACCTCCGTCGGGTCGTACTGGTGACCCCAGGCCGCGGCGACCGCCACGGCGCCGCTGTCCCGGGCGGCGCGCAGGTCCAACGGCGAGTCGCCCACGTACGCGGCGCGGCCCGCCGGCACCCCCAGCCGGCGGCAGGCCAGCTCGACACCGTCCGGCGCCGGCTTGGGGCGAGCCACCTGGTCGCCACCGAGGACGACCCGGAAGCGGCCGAGCAGCCCGACCCGGTCGAGCAGGATCTCGGCCGCGCGGTGGCTCGCGCCGGTGAACACGCCCACCGGCACCCGGGCGGCGACCTCAGCGAGCACCTCGGCGATCCCGGGGTAGACGGTAACCCGCTCGGCGAGCGCCGCCAGGTGGGCGTGGTAGGCGGCCAGATCGGCGTCGGTGGCCGGCCGCCCGAGCAGGTGCGTCAGCAGGTCGGCCGGCGAGCCGATCGGGTAGCCCGCGATGACCTCGGCGTCGGTGCGTTCCGGACCGCCGCCGGCCAGCACCGCCGCGCGGTAGGCCGTCGGCACCACCTCGTGCGACTCGATCAGCGTGCCGTCCATGTCGAAGACGATCCCGGCCACCGGCCCGGTCATCCGGCCTCCGCCCGGTGGGCAGCGGCCAGCCGCTTCGGGGCGCGCGCGTGCCAGGCCTCGGCGACCAACTCGGTCAGCTCGTCGACCCGGATCCGGTCGAGCCGGACAAGCACCGCCGGGTAGCCCTCGAAGTGCGGGATGGTGAAGTAGACCTCGGGGTCGTCGGCGAGCAGCGCCTCCTTGGCGCCCAGGTCGGGCACCCGGGCGCCGAGGATCGGGCCGTCGGGCGCGGCGTCGCCCAGCGCGTCGAGGTCGGCGCGGCGCAGCGGGCGTTCCCAGACGAAGGACTTGTCGCGGACCCGCCAGGCCGGCAGCCCGTCGTACGAGCCGCGCTCGGTGGTCTCCGGCAGCGCGAGCGCGATCCGCCGCACGTCGTCCCAGGTCGCCATGGGCCGACCCTACGCCGAGCCACCGACACCGGCGCCCGTCCCCGGGCTCCGCCACCGGGTGCAGGTCGATCGCGCGCCCGTCCGGCCCGGTCAGTCGCCGGCCAGCCAGGCCCGGAGGCCGGCGGCGTCGAACTCGGCGAGCAACGCGGTCACCTGTCACCCCTGCACGAGGGGAGATCCTGGCAGACTGGCGGCACGGACCGCCGACCGGATCGGGGTGGGGATGCGCAGGATCATCGTGGCGCTGTCGGTCTCCCTCGACGGCTACTTCGAGGGGCCCGGCGGCGACCTGAGCTGGCACCGGGTCGACGAGGAGCTGCACCAGCACTTCAACGACGAGCTGCGCGGCATGTCCGCCTTCCTCGACGGCCGCCGCAACTACGAGCTGATGGCGGCGTATTGGCCCACCGCCGACCAGGATCCGGCCGCCACGCCGCAGGAGCGCGAGTTCGCCGGCATCTGGCGGGACATGCCGAAGCTCGTCTACTCGCGCACCTTGGCCAGCGCCGACTGGAACTCGACCGTGGTGCGCGAGGTCGTCCCCGAGGAGGTGCGGGCCCTCAAGGAGCAGCCGGGCGGCGACATGGCCCTCGGCGGCGCCGAACTGGCGGCCGCCTTCGCCCGGCACGGCCTGGTCGATGAGTGGCGGCTCTACGTCGTCCCGGTCGTGCTCGGCGCCGGCCGGCCGCTCTTCCCGGCCGGCACCCGCCTCGACCTCGACCTGATCACCGAGCGCCGTTTCGGCAACGGCGTCGTGGAACTCCGCTACCGCTGACCGACGGTCAGGCCGGGGTGGAGGCCACCGGCTCCGCCGTCGGCCGGTCCACCGGCGGGCGGCTCACCAGCAGCGGCGCCACGGTGAGCACCAGGCAGGCCACCGCCATCACCAGCAGCGCCGGGGTCAGCCCGAGCACCGCCACCGACCAGCCGCCGAGCAGCGCCCCGACCGGCAGGCCGAGGAAGGCCACCGAGCCGGAGATGCCCAGCACCCGGGTCTGCAACGACTCCGGCACCCGCTCGTAGAGGGCCGCGCCGAGCAGCGGGTTCACCGCCGCGATGGCGATGCCGGACACGAACGTCACGACGAGCACCACCACCAGGTCGTCGCTGAGCGCCAGGGCGAGCAGCCGGGGCGCGCCGCTGAGCGCCAGCCCCAGCGCGAACGTGGCCCGCCGGGGCAGCCGGGTTCCGGCCACGGTGAAGAGCAGGTTGCCCAGCAGCGCGCCCGCGGAGAACACCCCCAGCAGCAGGCCGAACCCGGCCGGGTCGCCGAGTTCCCGGTCCACCCAGAGCGGGATCCAGACGGCGACGCTGGCGTTGGCGAACATGTTCGACGTGGAGACGACGATCAGCATGCTCAGCAGGGTCCGGTCGGTACGCAGGTAGGCAAAGCCGCCGCGCAGCGCCCGAAGGTAGCTCTCCCGGGGCGCCGGGTGTGCCGCCGCGGGCGGGCGGACCAGCAGGCCGATCAGCAGCGCGCACGCCGCGAAGGTGGCCGCGTCGATCCAGATCGCCCGGGTCACCCCCACCCAGTCGATGAGCAGCCCGCCGAGCACCGCGCCGAAGAGCGTCATGCCCCGGGCCAGCCCGTCGTAGGCGGAGGTGAGCCGGATCAGCGGCACCCCGACCCGCTCGGCGGCCGGCTTGAACAGCACGTGCTTGACCCGGTCGCCGATCCCGCGCAGCCCGCCGGCCACCGCGACCAGCACCAGCAGCGTGCCGAACCCCAGCCAGGGCGCCAGCGCCACCACCGCCATGGCCGCCGCGCTGGCCGCGTCCACGGCGACCGAGGTACGGCGGACCCCGAAGCGGTCCGCCCACGGGGTCGCGAGGGCGCTGGAGAGCATGTACGGCAGCGTCTCCGCCGCCGCGACCAGACCCATCCGGGTCGGGCTGCCGGTGGTCTCCAGCACCAGCCAGGGGATGGCCACCACCGAGATCCGGGTGCCCAGGTTGGACAGCAGGTCGGCGCCGACCAGGGTGTAGAGCTCCCGGCGCGGGGTCACGCCGGACTGCCGATCGCCGTGCCCAGCGACTCGGCGTCGGTCGGGTGGGCGGCGGCGTACCGGGCGCGCAGCGCGCGCTTGTCGACCTTGGCGGACCGGTTCAGCGGCAGCGCGTCGAGGAACTCCACGGCGCCGGGCGCCCAGGTCTCGCTCAGCTCCCGGGTGACCAGCGCGATCAGCTCCTCCCCGGTCACCGTCGCCCCCGGCGCCGCCACCACGTACGCGTGCGGCAGTTCCCCGGCGACCGGGTCCGGCACGCCGATCACCGCGGCGGCGCGGACCTCGGGGTGGCCGGCGAGCACGTCCTCGATCGGCCGGGAGTAGATCGGCCAGCTGCGCTGCCGGGTGAGGATCCGGTCCTGGAGCCGGTCGACCAGGTAGAGGTAGCCGTCGTCGTCGAGGTGGCCGATGTCGCGGGTGCGGACCCAGCCGTCGACGAGCGTCTCGGCGGTCAGCTCGGGCTGGCCGTGGTAGCCGGCGAAGCTCAGCTCCGTGCGCACCCACACCTCGGCGTCCGCGCCGGCCGGCAGCACCCGGCCGTCGGCGTCGCGGATCTCCACGGCCACGTCCCCGTACGGGCGGCCGCAGGAGCGCAGCCGCTCCGGGTGCTCCGGGTCCTCGGTGAGCCCGGGCAGGGCGCAGATCACCACGGCCTCGCTGAGCCCGTACACGACGCGCAGGCACGGCCCGAAGCGGGCGATCGCCTGGCGCAGCCGGGCCGGCGCGGCGGGCCCGGCGCCCACGTTGAACATGAACATGGCGGAGAAGTCGGCGCCGTCGAGGTCCGGGTGGTCGAGCACCTCGTAGAGCATCGGCGGGGTGACGAACGTGGAGGTCAGCTTCTCCGCGTCCACGGTGCGGATGAACGCCGCCGGGTCCCACTGCTCACGCAGGAACAGCACCCCACCGGTGAACAGGTTGAACAGCGTGGTGATCTGGCCGCTGGCCAGCCACATCGGCGAGTGCGACAGGTGCCGCAGCAGCGGGAAGCCGGCCGCCCGGAAGTCGGCGGCCAGGGCGAGGATCTGCCGGTAGAAGATCTCCCGGTGGTGCACCAGCTTCGGCGTGCCGGTGGTGCCGCTGGTCTGCAGGAACGACTCCGGCGCCGGCGCCGCCACCGGCAGGTCGGCCGGCTCGCCGCCGGCGGCGGTGAGGTCCGGTCCAGCGCCGCCGGGGCCGAGGCAGAGCACCGGTACGCCGGTCAGCCCGGCCGCGATCCGTGCGCCGAGCGGGTCACGCGGGTCGTGCACGAAGGCGTCCGGGCGGGCCAGCGCGACGAACTCGTCGACCTCGCGCCTCGAGGTGACCGGGGCGACCCACATGCTCCGGCAGCCCAGCAGGTGCAGCGCGAGCTGGAGCAGCGGCCCCTCCAGGGTGTTGCCGAGCATCACCAGCACCGCGTCGCCGGGGCGTACGCCGTTCCGCAGCAGCGCGCCGGCCAGACCGCGCACCTCGGCGGCGACCTCGTCGTAGGTGAGCCGGCGGCCCCCGCCGACGAACGCCTCCCGGTCGCCGAACCCGGCGAACAGGTCCAGCGCCTCGTGCACGTAGTTCGGCCGGTCGGTCATCGGGCAGCTCCCATCGTGGTCCGGGAACGGTGTCCGGGCAGGTCGGAACCGGGACGCGACGGCAGGTGCCAGGGTCGGCGACCGCACCGCCGCCACTGCCGAGCGTAGGCAGGTCGAGTCCGCAGAGGACAGCGCCCGAACGGCGTTCGGTGACACCCCGAAGACATTCGATCATGTCGATCAGGTCGATTGACGCTCGTCACCGTGGACGGTTAGTTTCCGGTCCATCGCCCGGCGGCGGCGCCGATCGCGCCGCGCCCGGGGCTGCCAACGATGGAGGTTCAATGCCGACCCCGAAGAGATGGCACGTCATAGCTTCCGCCGCAACGCTGCTGATCGCCGGCACCCCCGCGGTCACCGCGAGCGCCGGCCCCACCGACACCGACAGCGCCCGGCACGGGCGCGCGGAGTGGGCCGGGACCTGGGCCGCCGCGGTGACCCGAGGGAACACCGTCGGCCTGACCAACACCGGCCTGAACAACCAGAGCATCCGGATGCCGGTGCAGACCACCGTCGGCGGCGACCGGCTCCGGGTCCGGCTCACCAACCTCTACGGCGAGCAGGCCGTCAAGGTCGGCCACGCCACCGTCGCGCGACCCAACACCGCCACCGCCGACGACCTGTCCGACATCGACCCGGCCAGCGTTCGCGAGCTGACCTTCCAGGGCGCCTCCTCGGCCACCATCAACAAGGGCGCCGAGCTGCTCAGCGACCCGCTCGCCTATCCCGTGGCGGAGCAGGAGGACCTGGTCGTCACCCTCTACTTCCCGGTGCTCACCGGCCCGGTCACCTTCCACGGCCAGTCCCGGGTCACCAACTTCATCGGCGCCACCGACCTCACCACCGCGGCCGGCGGCGCCGGCTTCACCATCAAGCCCAACTGCTGCTGGATGTTCCTCTCCGGCATCGACGTGGAGCGCCGGCTCAGCCCCGGCTCGGTGGTCGTGCTCGGCGACTCCATCGGCGACGGCAACGGCAGCACGGTCAACGCCGATCGGCGCTGGCCGGACCTGCTGGCCGAGCGGCTCATCGACGCCCGCCCCGAGGCGCGCACCCCGGGCGTGCTCAACCTGAGCCTCTCCGGCAACCGGCTCAACCACGAGGGCACCGAGCCCGGCGCGGGCGGCTTCCCCGGCTACTACGAGCTGGGCCCGAACGCCCTGGCCCGGCTCAACGAGGACGTCTTCCCGCAGACCGGGGTGCGGACCGTCATCACCCACCTGGGCATCAACGACATCTGGATGAACTGCGACAGCGCGGAGGCCGTCATCGCCGCGCTGCGCCAGCTCAACCAGCAGGCCCAGGAGCGCGGCCTGACCAGCCTGGTCGGCACCATCACCCCCTACGAGGGCAACGGCGGCCCGGGAGTGTGGACCGAGGAGAAGGAGGCCACCCGGCAGGCGGTCAACAGCTGGCTGCGCGGCGCCGGCGGCGCGGAGTTCGACGGGGTGATCGACTTCGACGCCGTGCTGCGTGACCCGACGCACCCGAGCCGGCTGCTGCCGGCGTACGACGCCGGGGACCACATCCACCCGAACGACTCCGGCGCCCAGGCGATGGCGGACGCCGTCCCCCTGCGACTGCTCGGTCTGTGACACCGGCGCGGGGCGGCGTCGGCACGTCGCCGCCCCCGCCGTCTTTCCTGGGGAGGAACCGTGGACGTCGACGAGATCCTGACCGGCCTGTACAGCGAGCAGGGCCGGCAGAACCCCTACCCGTGGTACGCGGCCCTGCACGAGCACGGGCCGATCAACGCGGTCCCGAAGCGGGCCGAGCACAGCACCATCACCGCCGTGGCCGGCGGCTACGACCTGGTCGACCAGGTGCTGCGCGACCCGGGCTGGTACAAGGGCGCCCCGCCCGGCTGGCAGGACCAGGAGATCCTGCGCACCTTCCTGACCTCGATGATGTTCGTCAACCCGCCGGACCACACCCGGATGCGGGCGGTCTTCGCCAAGACGTTCACGCCGCGCCGGCTGGGCGCGCTGGAACCGGTGATCATCCGGATCGTCGAAAACCGCCTGGACCGGATGGCCGAGGCCGGCGCCGAGGGCGCCGAGGTCGACTTCGTGGCCGACTTCGCGTACCCGGTCCCGGCGCTGGTGATGGCCGAGTTCATCGGCCTGCCCGAGGCGGATCTGGCCTGGTACCGGCAGCGGGTCGACTGGATCGACGAGTACATGGACGTGGCCGGCAAGACCCCGGAGCGGCTGGCCCGGGCCAACCAGGCCGCCGACGAGCTCCGCGGCTACTACCGGGACCTGCTCGCCCACCGGCGGCGGCAGCCCGGCGCCGACCTGATCAGCGGGCTGGTCGAGGTGCTGGACGCGGGCGGCGTCGACCTGACCGAGGAGGAGTTGATCAGCAACCTCATCGTGCTGTTCAACGCCAGCTTCGTCACCACCGTCTACATGTTCAGCAACGGCCTGCCGCTGCTGCTGGCCCACCCGGAGGTGGTCGCCGCGCTGCCCGGCGACGACGCGCTGGCCCGCGGCTGCGTGGACGAGGTCCTGCGGATGGAGAGCCCGGTGCACTTCCTGGCCCGCGCCGCGCCGCACGACACCGAGCTGGGCGGTGTGCCGGTCGCTCGGGACGAGAACGTTCTGCTGCTGATCGCGGCGGCCAACCGCGACCCCGCCCGCTTCCCCGACCCGGACCGGTTCGACCCGCACCGCGCGGGACCACCCTCGCTCGCGTTCGGCGTCGGGCTGCACTTCTGCCTCGGCTCGGCGGTGTCCAGGCTGGAGGGCCGGCTGGCCCTGCCCCGGCTCTTCGCCCGCTTCCCCGGGCTGGCCGTCACCCAGCCCTACTCCTACAGCGGGAGCCTCTTCCTGCGCGGCATCGACAAGCTCTTCGTGACCACCGGGGAGGCCCGATGACGCTCGACCCGCAGGTGGTCGCCTGGCGGGCCGCGCGTGCGGCCGCCGGCACCGCGCCGCTCTACACCCAGACCCTGGCCGAGGCCCGCGCCGCCGACCTCGCCGCGATCCGCGCCGGCGCCGGCGCGGTCGAGCCGGTCCACGAGGTACGCGACACGCACGTCCCCGGCCCGGACGGGCCGCTGCCGGTGCGCATCCACCGGCCGGTCGACGACGGCCCCTTGCCCACGCTGGTCTGGTTCTTCGGCGGCGGCTGGACGCTGGGCAGCGTGGACACCGCCGACGGGATCTGCCGACGGCTGGCCAACGCCACGCCCTGCCAGACGGTGACCGTCGGCTACCGGCTGGCACCCGAGCACCGCTTCCCGGCCGCCGTGGACGACTGCCACGCCGCGCTGCGCTGGCTGGCCGGGCACGCCGACGAGTTCCGCATCGACCCGGACCGGCTGGCCGTCGGCGGGGACAGCGCCGGCGGCAACCTGGCCGCCGCGGTGACCCTGCTGGCCCGCGCCGACGGCGGCCCCCGGCTCGCCGCCCAGCTGCTGGTCTATCCGAACACCGACCAGCGGCCCGGCCGCGCGCCCACCGGCGAGGAGGACGCGCTGCTGTTCAACCGGCACTCGGTCGAGTGGTACCGGCGGCACTACCTAGCCGACCCCGGCGAGGCGGCGCACCCGCTCGCCTCGCCGCTGCTCGCCGAGGACCTCGCCGCCCTGCCCCCGGCGCTGGTGATCACCGCGGAGCACGACCCCCTGCGCGACGAGGGGGAGAAGTACGCCGAGCGGCTGGCCGAGGCCGGCGTGCCCACCGAGGCGACCCGGTACGACGGCATGGTCCACGGCTTCTTCGCCATGCCCGGCGTGTTCGACGCCGGGAAGCGGGCCCAGGAGCAGGCCGCCGCGTTCCTGCGAGCGCGGTTCGGGCTCGCCCCGGTCGGGTCGGCCTCCGGCTCGCAGACGGGTGGGTCGGATCGTGACTGAACCCGCGACGACCGACGCCGGACCGAACGCGCCCACGGTGGGTCCGGCGGCGCCGGGGCCGCGACCGGACGGCGGCCGGGAAGACGGGCGCGGGCCCGCGTTCGTGCCGCCGGCCAGCCTGGCCGACTTCGCCGAGCTGGCCCGGGCCGCGCTTCCCGCCGAGGTGTGGGACTTCGTGGCCGGGGGCAGCGGCACCGAGACCACCCTCGCCGCCAACCGAGCCGCGCTGGACCGGGTGGCGGTGCTGCCCCGGATGCTGGCCGGGGTGGACGTCCCGTCCACCGAGGCGCCACTGCCCGGTGGCCGGTACGCCCTGCCGGTGGCGGTCGCGCCGATGGCGTACCAGAAACTGCTGCACCCGGACGGCGAGCTGGGCCTCGCCGCGGCGGCCCGCGCGGCCGGCGTGCCCTACGTGGCGAGCACCCTGGCCAGCACGCCGATCGAGGCGGTCGCCGCCGTCGGCGGCACGGTCTGGTTCCAGCTCTACTGGCTGCGCGACCGGAACATGGTGGCCGACCTGCTGGACCGGGCGCTGACCGCGGGCTGCGCCGGACTGATGGTCACCGTCGACGTGCCGGTGCTCGGCCGGCGGCTGCGCGACGTGCGCAACGGCTTCACGCTGCCGCCGCACGTCACCGCGGCGAACCTGCCCGGCGGCCGGGACGACCTGGCCCACCAGGGCACCCCCGGGGTGTCCGCGGTGGCCGTGCACACCGGCGCGGTGTTCGCCCCCGCGCTGAACTGGGCCGACCTGGCCTGGCTGCGGGAGCGTACCCCGGTGCCGTTGCTGGTGAAGGGCATCCTGGACCCGCGCGACGCGGTCCGCGCGGCGGAGATCGGAGTGGACGCCGTGGTGGTCTCCAACCACGGCGGCCGGCAGCTCGACGGCGCCCCGGGCAGCGCGGCCGCGCTGCCCGAGGTGGTCGCCGCGGTGGGGGAGCGCTGCGCGGTGCTGCTGGACAGCGGCGTGCGCGGCGGCACCGACGTGCTGCGCGCCCTCGCCCTCGGCGCGGCCGGCGTGCTGGTCGGCCGGCCGCTGCTCTGGGCCCTGGGGGCCGGCGGGCGGGCCGGCGCCGAGGCGGCCCTGGCGCTGCTCGCCGCCGAGCTGCGCGACGCGTTGATCCTCAGCGGCTGCGCCGACCCGGCCGCCGCCCGCCAGTTGCGCACCCGGACCGGAGGCTGACGTGGAGCCGGTGGACCTGGCCGTCACGGCCCTGCACCCGAGTGTGGACGACCCCGCGTTGAACTCGATGAACTTCCTCAACGAGGTGGCGCAGCACTACCCGGACGCGGTGTCGCTCGCCGCCGGCCGGCCCTACGAGGAGTTCTTCGACTCCGCGGTGCTGCCCGAGCACCTGGCCACCTTCCGCCGGCACCTCGCCGACGACCTCGGGCTGAGCCCGGCGCAGGTCGACCGGACGCTGCTGCAGTACGGCCGGACCAAGGGCATCGTGCACCACCTGATCGCCCGCAACCTCGCCGTCGACGAGCAGCTCAGCGTCGACCCGGAGGCGATCGTGGTGACCGTCGGGTGCCAGGAGGCGATGTTCCTGGTGCTGCGCGCGCTGCGGGCCGGGCCGCGGGACGTGCTGCTCGCCGTCGCCCCCACGTACGTCGGGCTGACCGGCGCGGCCCGCCTGGTGGACCTGCCGGTGCGCCCGGTCACCGGTGGCCCGGACGGCATCGACCTGGCCGACCTGCGCGACCAGGTGCACCGCGCCCGGGCCGAGGGGCTCCGCCCGCGCGCCTGCTACGTGATGCCCGACTTCGCCAACCCGTCCGGCGTCAGGATGGACCTGGCCCAGCGTCGGCGGCTGCTCGACCTGGCCGCCGAGGAGGAGTTGCTGCTGATCGAGGACAACCCGTACGGACTCTTCCCGGCCACCGGCTCCGAGCGGCTGCCCACCCTCAAGGCGCTCGACACCCGTCGCCGGGTCGTGTACCTCGGCTCGTTCGCCAAGACCGTGCTGCCCGGCGCCCGGGTCGGCTACGTGGTCGCCGACCAGCGGGTGGCCGGCTCCGACGGCACGGTCGGCCCCCTCGCCGACCAGCTCGCGAAGATCAAGAGCATGGTCACCGTGAACACCTCGCCGATCAGCCAGGCGGTGATCGGCGGGGTGCTGCTGGCCCACGGCTGCTCGCTGGTCGCCGCGAACGTCCGGGAACGGGCCGCGTACGCCCGCAACCTGCGACACCTGGTCGACGGGCTGGCCCGCCGCTTCCCGCCCGGCGGGCCGGTGCGGTGGAACGTCCCGGCCGGCGGCTTCTTCGTGGTGGTCACCGTGCCGTTCGGCGTGGACGACGCGCTGCTGCACCGCTCGGCCCGCGAGTACGGCGTGCTCTGGACCCCGATGGCGCACTTCTACGACGCCGGCACCCCGGTGAACGCGCTTCGGCTGTCGGTCAGCGCGGTCACCCCGGAGCAGATCGACCTGGGCCTGGAACGGCTCACGGCGCTGATCACCGACGAGTCGGCCGGTGCGGTCGGCAGCGCCGTCAGCGCGTGTGCGGCCCCCTGATCTCACCGGATCCGCGCACCACCAGCCGGGTGGCGACCGGGTGGATTGTGGGTCGCCACTGATCTCCGTCCAGCCGCCGGAAGATCAGCGAGGCGGCCACCCGCCCCATCTCGGCCGGGTCCTGGGCGACCACCGTAACCGCCGGCTGGAGGAGGTCGGCCAGGGGGAAGTCGTCGAAGCCGACGAGGGCCACCTCGTGCTGCCGGCCGAGTTCCTGCAGGGCGCGGATGGCGCCGATGGTGACCAGGTTCTGGGAGGTGAACAGCGCCGTCGGGGCCGGGTCCTCGCGCAGCAGCCGGCGGACCGCCTCCGCCGAGTCGTGCTCGGTGTGCAGGTCGTGGACCATGGTGGCCGGCCGGATGCCGTGATCGCTCAGCGCCTCCTTGAAGCCCTGCGCGCGCTGCCGGGCCGTCGCGATGGTCCGCAGGTCGCCCAGGTACGCGATGTCCCGGTGGCCGTGCGTGACGAGGTGGTGCACCGCGGTGGCGGCCCCGTGGTGATTGTCGGACAGCACGGCGTCGACCGCCAGGCCGACCGGCGGCCGGTCCACGAACACGACCGGAGTGCCGGCCGCGACCTCCCCGGCCAGGTAGCTCTGGTCGTCGGTGGCGGGCACCACGACCAGGGCGTCGGCCTGCCGCATCGTGAAGGCGTGCACCAGCTCCCGCTCCCGTTCCGGGCTCTCGTCCACGCTGCCGGCGAAGATGAGCACGCCCCGGTCCCGGGCGGCGTCCTCGAGGGCCCGGTGCAGGGCGGCCGAGAAGGGGTTGGCCAGATCCTCCAGGACCGCGGCGATGGCCGCGCTGCGGCCGCTGGACCGCCGCAGGCTGCTCGCGGTGAAGTTCGGCCGGTAGTCGAGCTGGGCGATCGCCCGGCGTACCGCGGCGAGCTTCGGCGCGGAGACCCCCGCCTCTCCGTTGACCACCCGCGAGACGGTCTTGGTGCTGACCCCGGCCAGCAGCGCGACGTCTCGGAGCGTGGGCCGGGCCTTGACGCCGGCCGGCGGGGCGGAGGCGGCAGCGTGCATGGGCGCTCCTACCGGAAGGAAGTGCGTGCGGTGGCGGGTGGGGCCACGGCGAAACGCCCAGCCCCACCCGCCGTTGATCGTCTGCCAGGTTAGCGCCACACCGACTGCAACGGCCGGACCGTGAGCGAGCGCACCACCACGGCGCCGCCCTCGGCGAACAGGCCCGTCCCATCGCTCGTGGGCGCCGGGAAGATCTGGTCCGTCACGGTGGTCTGCCCGGCGCCGCCGAACACCTCGACGGAGGAACGATCCACGTACACCGTCATCCGTACCCGGTTGCCGTCCACCGACAGGGGACCGGAGTGCACGGCGGGGAAGGGTGGGGCGGCCTGCTGGCCGGAGCGCGTCCGGTCGACGAAGAGGCGGCCTGCCCCCGCGTCGTACCCGATCAGCGTCCGTTCGTCGCCACCGGCGCGTACCTGGAGGCCGAACCGGCGGGCGTTGCGGAGCTCGAACTCCGCCCGGATCTCCAGCACCGTGCCGTCCGCCGCCGCGGGCAGGTCGCGCACCCCTGCCGGGACGGTGGTGTCCCGCAGGGTGTACGCCGGGCCGTCGCCCCGCAGCGAGGTGAGCTGCGCGGTCGGCGACTGGACCAGGCGGACCCGGCCGTCGATCGTGCGCAGGGCGAGTTCCCGGGGCAGGGCCATCGCGCCGCGCCAGGGCGCGGTCGGGACACTGCCGGCGTACTGCCAGTTGTTCAGCCAGCCGATCGCGACCCGCCGCCCGCCCGGGGCATTGTTATACGTGACCGCGGCGTAGTAGTCCGCCCCGTGGTCGAGCCAGTCGTAGCGGTCCAGCTCGCGCGGCGCCGGCCGGTCGGCGAACATCACGTGGTCGACGAGGATGTGCCCCCAGCCGCCCGAGTTGAAGTCGTTGACCTCCAGGTGGGCCCGCTTCCCGGTGAGGTCGCGGACGTCCCAGGCGACCCAGTCGAGGCGCTCGCTGTCCGCGCCGGTCGCGGTCCGGACCACCTGGCCGTCCACGACCAGGTTCACCGCGGTCTCTACCGCGCGGGGCAGGACGGGCTCGTCGCTGGCGACGAGCTGGTCCACCAGCAGGTGGCCCCAGCCGCCGGTGTTCTCGTCCACGATCCGCAGCTGCGCGCTGCGGCCACGGAACTCGGTCACGTCCCAGTCGCGCCAGTTCATGAAGCCGGAGAAGTTACCGGTGGCGGTGCGCACCACCCGGCCGTCCACCAGCAGCTCGACCACCGTCCGCCCGGTGCCGTCGTCGAGGTGCCCGCCGGCACCGACGAGCAGGCCGAGGTGGTCGCGGTCGACGGTGAAGGCGGGCGAGGTCAGCGTGCCGGTCGTCGAGTCGGCCTCGAAGAAGGTGGTGAGCAGCTTGTCGCCGACGTGGCCGCGTTCCCACCGGGCCGGGCCCACCACCGGCGCGCGGTCGCGCAGGCCGCCGGTCGCCGTCCAGCCAGCCTGCTCGTACGTCCGGCCGTCGGGCAGCTCGAAGTCGATCACCGGTTCGGCGCCGGCCGGCACGAACTCTGTCGTCGTGTCCGGCAGGTGCGGGTGCGCGCCCCCGCCGACGAGCAGGTTGAGGTAGCCCCGGTCGATGGTGAAGTCAGGGGAGACGAGCCGGCCCCGGGGGGCGTCGAAGCCGAGGAAGCTGTTCACCAAGGCCCCGCCCCGGAAACCGCTGACCTGCTGCTGGCCCGGCACCGTGCCCGGGTACGGGGCGCCGCCGAACGGCCCCGGTCCCAGCACCGGGTCGTTCTCCACCGTCCAGCCGGCGTAACCGTCCTCGAAGTCGGCGAAGAGCGTCCCGGCCGGCGGCTCCGCCTCGCCGGTCACCACGTTGTCGGCGGTGAAGGTGGTGCCGTCCCAGTCGCCGACGAAGTACTGCGCGCCCGAACCGCCGGCGACCGCGCCGGGGTTGAGGTTGACGATCAGCACCCACTTCGGGTGCGCCGGGTCGCCGTCGACGGGCAGCTCGAACAGATCCGGCACCTCCCACACACCACCGACCGCGTTGGCCGGGCCGAAGTCGCTCAGGTGGGTCCACGACCGCAGGTCGGCCGAGCCGTAGAAGCTCACCTTGTGCTCGGTGGCCCGGACCACCGCCATGGTCCAGCGACCGGACCTGGTGTCCCAGAAGACCTTGGGATCGCGGAACTCCCGCGAACCGAGGTCCAGCACCGGGTTTCCGGCGTATTTGGTCCAGGTGCGACCCCGGTCGGTGCTGTACGCCAGCGACTGGGCCTGGATGCCGGTGGCCGGGTACCAGCTGGTGTAGACGGCGACCATCGCTGGCGCGCCGGGGCGGCCGAAGCCGGAGGTGTTCCGCTCGTCGACCACCATCGACCCGGAGAAGATGTGCTCGTCGGCCGAGTACGGAATGGCCAGCGGCAGCTCCTCCCAGTGCAGCAGGTCCTCGCTGACCGCGTGCCCCCAGGACATGTTCCCCCACTGCGCGCCCTCGGGGTTGTACTGGTAGAAGAGGTGCCACTCGCCCTGGTACCAGACGAGCCCGTTCGGATCGTTCATCCAGTTGCGCGCCGGGCTGAAGTGCAGCTGTGGCCGATACGGCTCGTCCCTGGTCGTCGCTCCCGCGGCAGCGGCGCCCGGCGCCGCCGCCACGAGAGCCGCGGCCGCGCAGGCGGCCAACCATCGGCGGATCCTCATCCCATCCTCCGTCCATCGAGGACGCCCGGGCCGACCGGGTCGACGTCGGGCATGACCGTGGGGCGAATCCTGAGCCGGCTTTGACATCGATGTCAAGTGGGGCGTGCGAGTTACCTGGCGGTTGGAGGAAACCACCGGCAAAGGCATTGACATCTCCCGGCTACTGCGTCGAAACTGCCCTGACATCGTTGTCAAATCTGCCCCGGCCCTCGTGGGTGCCTGATGGGAGAACACATGATCCAGCGCATCGGCCGCCGTCGCGCCGCTCTGCTGGCCGCCGTAGCGGCGACCGGCATGGTCGTCGCCGGCTGCGGTGACAGCTCGGGTGGCGGCGGCTCCGGCGACGAGAGCGTCGCGGTAGCCCTGATCACCAAGAACTCCACGAACCCGTTCTTCGTCACCATGCAGCAGGGCGCGAAGAAGGCCGCCGAGGCGGAGGGCGTGAAGCTGACCCTGGCCGCCGGCAAGGAGGACGGCGACGAGGCCGGCCAGGTGCAGGCGATCGAGGACGCCATCGCCCGCGGTGACGAGGGCATCCTGATCACCCCGAACGGTCCCGGCGTCAACCCGGCCATCAAGAAGGCCCGTGACGCCGGCCTCTACGTGATCGCGCTGGACACCCCGCCCGACCCGGCGAACACCGTGGACATCACCTTCGCCACCGACAACTTCACGGCCGGCGAGCTGATCGGCAAGTGGACGGCGACCCAGCTCGCCGGCAAGCCGGCCACCATCGCCCTGCTCGACCTCTTCAATGACAAGATCGTCTCCGTCGACTACAACCGGGACCAGGGCTTCCTGACCGGCATGGGCATCGACACCGGCGACAAGAAGAAGAACGGCGACGAGGCGAAGACGGGCAGCTACTCGGGCGGCAGCTACACGATCGCCTGCAACGAGCCGACCAACGGCGCCGAGGACGGCGGCCGGACGGCCATGGAGAACTGCCTGACCAAGAACCCGGACATCAACGTCGTCTACACCATCAACGAGCCGGCCGCGGTCGGCGCGCACAAGGCCCTCCAGGCGGCCGGCAAGACCCAGGGTGTCCTGGTCGTCTCGGTCGACGGCGGCTGCGACGGCGTACGGCAGGTCAAGGACGGCGTCATCGGCGCCACCTCGCAGCAGTACCCGCTGAAGATGGCCGAGCTGGGCGTCCAGGCGATCAAGAAGATCGCGAACGACGGGGAGAAGCCGAAGGTCTCCGACGGCCTGGACTTCTTCGACACCGGCGTCGCCCTGGTCACCGACAAGCCGGCCGCCGGCGTCGAGACCATCACCAGCGCCGACGGCGCCCAGCGCTGCTGGGGCTGACCATCCCCGCCACGGCCGAGGGCCCGGGGCATCCTCCGCCCCGCGCCCTCGGCCGGGCAGTCCGTCCGCCACCGCCGAATCCGGCAGGGAGCCTCCGATGACCGCCACGACCCCACCCACCACCGCCGCCCAGCAGTTCGCGCTGCGCCGGCACACGCCACTGCGACGTGTTCAGCACCTGCTGCACGCGCACCCCGCGATCAGCCCGTTCCTCGTGCTGGTCATCTCGTTCGTCGTCTTCTCCACGCTGAACCCGCGCTTCGCGTCACCCAACTCGCTCTCGCTGGTGCTCCAGCAGGTGGCCGTGATCGGCGCGCTCGCCGTCGGGCAGACGCTGATCATCCTGACCGCCGGCATCGACCTCTCGGTCGGCGCCATCGTCATCCTGGCCATGATGCTCTCCGCGAAGCTGGCCGAGGGGCAGGGACTACTGCCGGGTGCCCTCGCCATCGTCCTCGCCATCGGGGTCGGCGCCGCAGCGGGCGCGCTCAACGGGGCGCTGGTGACCCGACTCAAGCTGCCGCCGTTCATCGTCACCCTCGGCACGCTGAGCGTCTTCACCGCCCTCGGGCTGCTCCACTCGAGCGGCCAGAGCGTCCAGGCCACCGACCTCCCGGCGGTGCTGAGCTGGACCGGTGAGTCGTTCCCGATGGGTCGGTTCCGGGTCACCTTCGGGGTCGTCGCGGTCCTCGTCCTCTACCTTGCGGTGGGCTACGCCCTGGCCAAGACCGCCTGGGGACGGCACGTCTACGCCGTGGGCGACGACAAGGAGGCCGCCCGGCTGGCCGGCATCCGGGTCGACCGGGTGCTGCTCAGCGTCTACCTCGTCGCCGGCGCGATCTACGGCCTCACCGCCTGGATCCTCATCGGACGCGCCGGCGCGGCCAGCCCCAACGCCATCACGGACGCCAACCTGGAGAGCATCACCGCCGTCGTCATCGGTGGCACCAGCCTCTTCGGCGGCCGGGGCGCGGTGCTGGGCACCCTGCTCGGCGCGCTGATCGTCGGCTTCTTCCGGAGCGGCCTGTCCCTCGCCGGAGTGGACGACCAGTACCGGGTACTCGCCGTCGGCCTGCTGGTGATCCTCGCCGTGGCCGTGGACCAGTGGATCAGGAAGGTGAGGTCATGACCGCCACCACCACGCCCGCCCCCGCCGGCCGGTCCGGCGCCGCCGACAGCGGCCAACGGTCACCGGTGCTGTCGGCCCGGGGCCTGGTCAAGACGTTCGGCAGGGTCGTCGGGCTGGACGGGGTGGACCTCGACCTGTACCCGGGCGAGGTGCTCGCCGTGATCGGGGACAACGGCGCCGGGAAGTCCACCCTGATCAAGTGCCTGACCGGCGCGCTAACGCCCGACGCCGGGGAGATCCTCCTGGCGGGGAAGCCGGCACAGTTCAAGCGGCCGCAGGACGCCCGGGACGCCGGTATCGAGACGGTCTACCAGACCCTCGCCGTGGCGCCGGCCCTGGACATCGCCAGCAACCTCTTCCTCGGTCGGGAGAAGCGCCGGCCGGGCGTGCTCGGTTCGGTCTTCCGGATGCTCGACCACAAGGGTATGCGTCGGGAGGCCGCGCAGGCCCTGGCCGACCTGGGGATCGGCACCCTGCAGAACGTGGCGCAGGCGGTCGAGACGCTCTCCGGCGGCCAGCGTCAGGCCGTGTCGGTGGCCCGGGCCGCGGCCTTCGGCAGCAAGGTGATCGTGCTCGACGAGCCGACCGCCGCGCTCGGTGTCAAAGAGTCCAACCAGGTGCTGCGGATGATCGAGGAGGTGCGCTCCCGGGGCCTGCCGGTCATCCTCATCAGCCACAACATGCCCCATGTGTTCGAGGTGGCCGACCGCATCCACATCCAGCGACTGGGTCGGTGCGCGGGCGTGGTGACTCCGGCCTCCCACACCATGCCGGAGGTGGTGGCCGTCATGACCGGCGCGACCACCCTCGAGGAGACGCCGGGCCGGACGGCGGACTGAACCGCCGTGCACGTGACCGGGGTGGCGCGGGCCCCAGGAAAGGAAGACTGTGATCACCGTTGTCGGCGAGAGCCTGGTGGACCTCATCGAGGATCCCTCGGGCGTGGCGGCCGCCCACCCGGGCGGCAGCCCGGCGAACGTGGCGGTGGCGTTGGGCCGCCTCGACCAGCCCGCCACCCTGCTCACCCAGCTGGGTGACGACGCGTACGGGCGGCTTCTCCGCGCCCACCTGGCCGGCAGCGGCGTACGGCTGGATCCGGCGTCGCTGTCGGACCTGCCGTCCACCAGCGTGGCCCGGACCCGGGTGGGCGCGGACGGCCAGGCCGGCTACGACTTCGACATCGACTGGCGCTCCTTCCCGCAGCGGGCCCTGACCGATGTCGGGGCCGGCAGCGACTGCCTGCACACCGGCTCGTTGGCGACCGTGCTCGCGCCCGGCGCGGACGACGTGCTGGCGCTGGTCCAGGACCGGCGGGCCACCACGATGATCAGTTACGACCCGAACTGCCGGCCGTCCCTGATGGGCGAGCCGGCGACGGTCCTGCGCCGGGTCGAGGAGCTGGTGGCGGCGAGCGACGTGGTGAAGGTCAGCCGGGAGGACCTGGCCTGGCTCCACCCGGGACGCGCACACGAACGGGTCGGACGGGAGTGGCTCGAGCGAGGCGCCGTCCTCGTCGTGGTGACGTGCGGTGAACGTGGAGCGTGGGCGGGTACCCGACACGGCGAGGTGCGGGTCGACGCCCTGCCGGTGCGGGTGGTGGACACCGTCGGGGCAGGGGACGCCTTCACCGCCGGCGTGCTGGCCGCGCTGGCCCAGCGGGACCTGCTCGGCGCCGCGCGGCGGGCCGCCCTCGACACCGCCGACCCGGCCACGATCGCCGGCGTGCTCCGGGACGCCGCACGAGTGGCCGCCTGGACGTGTGGGCGGAAGGGAGCCGATCCGCCCACCCGGGCCCAGCTGACCGCCCGGCGCGTCCCGGCCTGACGCCGCGCTGTCGCCGTCCCGCCACCACCCGTGTTCCCGGGCGGGACGGCCACCGTTGATAATGGACGGATGGTTGCCTGGGAGTACGCGTTGCTGGTCCGCCGCTATCAGGGGCAGGGCCGCAATTTCCACGTCACGTTCGTCTGGTACGCCCCGGACGGGTCGCGAACCGATGTGACCGCGTACGGCGACACCGCGATCGCGCACCTCAACCGGGTCGGCCGGGAGGGCTGGGAGCTGGTTTCCGCCGCCGAGGACGTGAACAACGTGCAGGGCAGCACCGAGGTGCACCGCTACCACCTCAAGCGCCCCCTGCGCTGACCGGCTAGCGTGGCCTCCCAGGTCGGGGAGGAGCAGCGGGTGGGCCGGTACGTCGTCGGGGTGGACTTCGGCACGCTCTCCGGGCGGGCCGTGGTGGTCGACGTGGCCGACGGCGCCGAGCGGGGCAGCGCCGTGCACGCCGGCACGGGGTGATCACCGAGCGGCTACCCGGCCGGCCGGCGCTGCGGCCCGGCTGGGCGCTCCAGGATCCCGCCGACCACATCGAGGTGCTGCGCACCGCCGTGCCCGCCGCCGTCCGCGCCGCCGGGATCGACCCGACCGAGGTGATCGGCGTCGGCCTCGACGCCACCTCCTGCACGGTGCTGCCCACCCGCGCCGACGGCACCCCGCTCGCCGAGCTGCCGGAGTTCCGGGACCGGCCGCACGCCTGGCCGAAGCTCTGGAAGCACCACTCGGCGCAGCGGCAGGCCGAGCGGATCAACACGCTGGCCGCCGCCCGCGGCGAGCCCTGGCTGGCCCGGTACGGCGGCCGCGTCTCCGCCGAGTGGCAGCTCGCCAAGGCCCTCGAACTGCTGGAGGAGGACCCGGAGGTCTTCCACCGCGCCGAGCGCTGGGTCGAGACCGCCGACTGGCTGGTCCGACGGCTCTGCGGCCGGGAGACGCGCAACGCCTCCGCCGCCGGCTTCAAGGGGCTGTCAGCAGCTGTCAACTGATGACGCTTTTATGATGCGTGAGTGAACTTGAAGCAGTGGGCGGAGCGCGAAGGCGTGCACCACGTCACCGCATACCGGTGGTTCCGGGAAGGCCGGTACCCGTCCCCGCTCGCAAAGTCGGACGGCTGATCCTGGTGGAGGTGTCGGGCTCGACGGAGCCCGTCACGGAGTCGGTCGTTGTGTATGCGCGGGTGTCCTCGGCGGACCAGCGCGCCGACCTGGATCGCCAGGTTGCCCGGGTGACCGGGTGGGCCACTGGCCAAGGGCTGGTGGTGTCGCGTGTGGTGACCGAGGTCGGCTCCGCACCCAATGGACACCGGAAGAAGTTCCTCGCCCTGCTGCGTGAGGCGTCGGTCACCACGATCGTGGTGGAACATCGCGACAGGTTCGCTCGCTTCGGTGCCGAGTATGTCGAGGCGGCGCTGGCCGCGCAGGGGCGGCGCCTCTTGGTCGTCGACCCCGCGGAGGTTGACGACGACCTGGTCCGGGACGTGACCGAGATTCTGACCAGCCTCTGCGCCCGCCTGTACGGGCGTCGTGCGGCGGCGAACCGTGCCCGCCGTGCAGTTCAGGCCGTCACCGGACCGGGCGCGCGCTGATGGCTGCAGGGAAGGTCGTGGTGAGGTGCAATGGCTGCGCGAAGACGCAGACGCTCAGACCGTCCAAGATTGAGCCGTGTGACGGCTACTACTGCACACCCGAGCACGGGCCGAAGGATGACCAGCCCCCAGGGCTGGTACGTCAGCAGATCATCAACGCTGCCGGCGGATTTTGGGGTTGGCGTGACGTCGTGCCGATCCAGGAGGACATGGACGCGATCGCTCGTGCTCGGGCGATCATGGCTCTCGGCCAGGCCAAGCAGATCGTCGACGAGGCCGTGGGTGGCGTCGCGTGAAGGTGATGCAGGCGTACCGCTTCGCCCTGGACCTAACCCCCGCTCAGGAGCGGGACCTGGCCCGTCACGCTGGTGCGGCAAGGAAGGCTCACAACTGGGCCCTGGACCGGGTGAAGGCGGTGATGGCGCAGCGGGCCGCCGAACATTCCTACGGCATCGGCGACGATCAGCTCACCCCGGCCGTTGGTTCGACGCTACCGGCGCTGCGCCGTGAGTGGAACCAAGCCAAGGACGAGGTGGCGCCGTGGTGGCGGGAGTGCTCGAAGGAGGCGCACAACACCGGCCTGGATGCGCTAGCCCGCGCGTTGAAGAACTGGTCCGACTCCCGCTGCGGCAAGCGCGCCGGTAGGCTGGTCGGTTTCCCGCGGCGCAAGTCGAAGCGCCGCACGACCCCGTCCGTGCGATTCACCACCGGGGTCATCCGCGTCGCGCCCGACCGCAAGCATGTGACCCTGCCCCGGTTGGGAACGATCAAGCTACACGAGTCCGCCCGCAAGCTGGCCCGCCGGCTCGAGGCCGGCACCGCCCGAATCCTGTCCGCCACGGTGCGGCGCGAGGCGGGCCGCTGGCACGTGGCGTTCACCTGCGAGGTCGAACGATCAGATCGTAAGCCGAGCAGACCGACGGGCATGGTCGGTGTCGACGTCGGCATCCACCGTCTGGCGGTGCTGTCCACCGGCGACGTCGAACCCAACCCCGCCACCTGTATGCCGCCCAGCGAAGCCTTCGCCGCCTCGGACGCGCCGTGGCCCGCAAACGCGGCCCCTACGACCCGGCCACCCGCACCCCCATCACCGCCTCCCGCCGGTGGGAGCGGACATCGAAGCGGCTGTCCCGACAACATGCGCGGGTGGCGAACCTGCGCCGCGACGGACTGCACAAACTCACCACGCGGTTGGCCGGTGAGTACGCCACGATCGTGGTCGAAGACCTCAACGTGGCCGGGATGGTGCGCAACCGTCGCCTGGCCAGGGTCATCAGCGACGCCGGGTTCGGGGAGATCCGCCGGCAACTCGCGTACAAGACCGTCTGGAACGGCGGCCAGCTCGTAACCGCCGACCGGTGGTATCCATCCTCCAAAACCTGTTCGGGCTGCGGCGCGGTGAAACCCAAACTGCCGCTGCGGATCCGGACCTTCACCTGCCAGGCGTGCCTTCTGGTCCTGGACCGGGATCTCAACGCCGCACGCAACCTCGCACAACTCGTGGTCGCCCGGAGTGGCTCGGAGACTGTAAACGGACGTGGAGCCGACCGTAAGACCCGCCCCGGCGGGCCGGTGGCTGTGAAGCGTCTACCCGGCACCGCCTCGGCGGGTCAGACCGGGACCGCCCCACCGCAAGGCGGGACTGCCGATCATGCGCTTATTAGCGCTTCATGAAAGGCAACGGCTACGCCAGGACGGCCACCACCCGGCCCCCGACTTCCTCGCTGCGCTGGACCCGGACCTGCCCGACCTGCTGGCGAAGATCGACGGGCCGTTGCTGCCGCCGGCCGCCCGGGCCGGCGGGCTGACCGCCGAGGCGGCCGGCTGGACCGGCCTGCCCGCCGGGATCCCGGTGGCCGCCCGGGCGATCGACACGCACGTCACCGCGGCGGCGGCCCGGTCGGTGGCGCCCGGCCGGATGCTCGCCGTGCTCGACACCTCCACCTGCCTGATCATGAACGCGCGGACCTGTCACGAGGTGCCCGGCGTCTGCGGCGTCGTCGAGGGCGGCGTCACCGCCGGCCGGTGGGGCTACGAGGCCGGCCAGAGCGGGGTCGGTGACATCTTCGCCTGGTACGTCGCGCGTGCCCTGCCCGCGTCGTACGCCGAGGAGGCCGTCCGCCGCGGAGTGTCGGTGCACGAGCTGCTGGACTCGCTCGCCGCCGACCAGCCGGTGGGCGGGCACGGGCTGCTCGCGCTGGACTGGCACAGCGGCAACCGGTCGGTGCTGATGGACCACGAGCTGAGCGGGGTGCTGGTCGGGCTCACCCTGGCCACCCGGCCCGAGGAGATCTGGCGGGCGCTGCTGGAGGCGACCGCGTTCGGCGCCCACACCGTGGTCGAGGCGTTCGAGGCCGCCGGCGTACCCGTCGACGAGCTGACCGCCGCCGGAGGGCTCACCGCCAACCGCCTCCTGCTGCGCATCTACGCCGACGTGCTGCGCCGCCCGCTGCACGTGGTGGACGCCGCGCACCCGGCGGCGCTAGGCGCGGCCATCCACGCCGCGGTGGCCGCCGGGGCGTACCCGGACGTGGAGAGCGCGTCGGCGGCCATGGGCGCGCCGCGCCGCGAGACCTGGCACCCGGACCCGGCCGGCGCGGCCGCCTACGACGAGCTGTACGCCGAGTACCGCGCCCTCCGACGCCCCGCGCGGCCGGGGCCGGGCGGGGCGTCGGGAACCGAGTGGGTGGGGTCAGCCGAGGTCGACGGCGGGGTAGAGGGGGAAGCCACTCAGCAGGTCGCTGGCCTGCTTGCTCACCGTCTCGGCCAGGGCCGGGTCGAGGACGTACTTGGCCTTGGACGGGGTGCCGTCCGCGTTCGCGCCCGGGGTGGTCTGGCTGAGCACGGTGTGCATCAGCTCGGCGGTGGTGTCCATCTCGGTGGCGCCCAGGCCGCGGGTGGTCAGCGCCGGGGTGCCGATCCGGATGCCGGAGGTGTACCAGGCGCCGTTCGGGTCCTGCGGGACGGCGTTGCGGTTGGTCACGATGCCGGAGTCGAGCAGCGCCTGCTCGGCCTGCCGGCCGGTGAGGCCGTACCCGGAGACGTCGATGAGCACCAGGTGGTTGTCGGTGCCGCCGGTGACCAGCTTCGCGCCCCGGCGCAGCAGCCCCTCGGCGAGCGCCTGGGCGTTGTCGACGATCCGCTGGGCGTAGTCGGCGAAGTCGGGGCGGCGGGCCTCGGCGAGGGCGACGGCCTTGGCGGCCATCACGTGCGGCAGCGGCCCGCCGAGCACCATCGGGCAGCCCCGGTCGACCTGGTCGGCCAGCTCCGGGCCGCAGAGCACCATGCCGCCGCGCGGGCCGCGCAGCGACTTGTGGGTGGTGGTGGTGACGATGTGCGCGTGCGGCACCGGGTCGAAGTCGCCGGTGAAGACCTTGCCCGCGACCAGGCCGGCGAAGTGCGCCATGTCGACCATGAAGGTGGCGCCGACCGAGTCGGCGATCTCCCGCATGATCCGGAAGTTGACCTTCCGGGGGTACGCCGAGTAGCCGGCGACCAGGATCAGCGGCTTGAACTCGCGGGCCGCCTCGGCGACCTTGTCGTAGTCGACCAGGCCGGTGGCCGGGTCGGTGCCGTAGCTGCGCTGGTCGAACATCTTGCCGGAGATGTTCGGCCGGAAGCCGTGGGTGAGGTGTCCGCCGGCGTCCAGCGACATGCCGAGCATCCGCTGGTTGCCCAGCTCGCGGCGCAGCGCGAACCAGTCCGCCTCGGTGAGGTCGTTGACCTGGCGTACCTGGGCCTTCTTGAGCGCCGGGGACTCGACCCGGTCGGCCAGGATCGCCCAGAAGGCGACCAGGTTGGCGTCGATGCCGGAGTGCGGCTGCACGTACGCGTGGGCGGCGCCGAACAGCTCCTTCGCGTGCTCGGCGGCGAGCGCCTCGACGGTGTCGACGTTCTGGCAGCCGGCGTAGAAGCGGCGGCCGATGGTGCCCTCGGCGTACTTGTCGCTGAACCAGTTGCCCATGGCCAGCAGGGTGGCCGGGGAGGCGTAGTTCTCGCTGGCGATGAGCTTGAGCGACTCGCGCTGGTCGGCCAGTTCGGCCCCGATGGCGTCCGCCACCCGCGGCTCGACGGCGCGGATCACCTCCAGCGCGCTGCGGAAGGCGGTGGATTCGGCGTTCAGCGACATGAGACCTCCTGGTGACGTGCGGAAGGCCCAGGCGCTCGGCATGCGTCCTCGTGACGGGACCGCTCCCCGATGGTTCTTCATCCCCACGCGCCAGTAACGGCCCGCGCCGATCCTACCGGGTGGGCCGCGGGCCGCCGGGGGTGACCGGGCCACCCGGGTGTCGGCCCGGCCCGGAACGCGGGATTAGCCGCCCGTGCGGTGGGCACGTCACCATCGGGGCCGGTCACGGTGCGTGCGGACCGCGCCCGACGACGAGGGGAGTGAGCAGATATGAGCACACCGACCGGCCGTCCGCTCGCCGTGGTGACCGGCGCGTCCAGCGGCATCGGGTACGAGTTGGCCGCCCAGTTCACCGAGCACGGGTACGACGTGGTGGTGGCCGCCGAGGATCCGGCGATCGCGACGGCGGCGCGGAACCTGCGCCGCGACGACGGCCCGGAGGCGTACCCGGTCCGGGTGGACCTCGCCACGCCCGATGGGGTGGAGCAGTTGGCCGCGGCCGTGGCGGAGCTGGGCCGGCCGGTCGACGCGCTGGCGCTCAACGCCGGCCGGGGCGCCGGCGGGGAATTCGTCGGCGGGACGGATCTAGAGGACGAGTTGAACATCGTCGACCTGAACGTGCGCTCGACGGTGCACCTGGCCAAGCGGCTGTTGCCGGGCATGGTCGAGCGGGGCCGGGGGCGGGTGCTGTTCACCTCGTCGATCGCTTCGACGATGCCGGGGGCGTTCCAGGCGGTCTACAACGCCTCGAAGTCGTTCGTGCAGTCGTTCGCCGAGGCGCTGCGCAACGAGCTGAAGGACACCGGGGTCACGGTCACCTCGCTGATGCCCGGCCCGACGGACACGGAGTTCTTCGAGCGGGCCCGCATGGAGGACACCCGGGTCGGCCAGGGGAAGAAGGACGACCCCCGGAAGGTGGCCGAGGACGCCTTCGAGGCCCTGATGAAGGGGGAGCACAAGGTGTCCGCCGGCTCGTTCGTGAACAAGCTCCAGACCGCGGCCGGCAAGATCGTCCCGGACCGGCTGAAGGCGGAGCAGCACCGGAAGATGGCCGAGCCGGGCTCGGGTGGCTGAGCGGCGGAAACGACGGCGGGACCCGGCCTCGGCCGGGTCCCGCCGTCACGTCGCGCCTGGTCAGGCGACGACGGCGTCCAGCGATTTCTTCAGCGCCTTCGGGGCGGTCGGGGTCTTTGGCGCCTTCGGGCGCAGGTTGATCATGCGCTGGCCGATCTCCTGGAGCTGGTTACGGCCGAGCGCCTCGCGGACCTTGGGGAACCACTCCTGCTCCTCCTCCTCGACGTGGTGCAGCACGTTCTCGATCAGCACCGTCGTCTTGGCGTTGTAGCGCTCGTCGTCCGCGTCCATCGTGAACAGCTCGAAGCAGAGCACGTCGGCGACGTGGTGCTCCTCGTACGACTCCAGGATGTCGTCCTCGACGTCGGGCACGAGCTTGCGGACCTCCGGGTACATCACCTCGTTCTCGAGGTAGGTGTGCACCGTCAACGCCTCGAGGATCTGCGTGACGAGCTTCTTCCGTTCCGCCGCTGGGCCCTCCTCGGCGTCCTGGAAGGCCTTGAACAGGCGGCGCATCTCCTTGTGGTCCTCCTTGAGCAGGACGATCGCATCGGTGGACACCGGGGTACCTCCTAGAGTCGGTTGATGACGCCCCCCTACCCCCGTCCCGACCAGGACAAACGAACAGGGCCCGGCGACACGTCGCCGGGCCCTGTTCGTTGGTGCTACCGCTACTTGACCACGTTGTACGCGTCGACCATGCCGGCGCCGTAGAACGAGTTGCGCTCCCCGCCGGAGCACGTGGCGTCGTACGCGTGCGGGCCGTCCGCGTGCAGCGGCGCCGGGTTGTAGACGCCCTCCGGGCAGGACTGCGCGACCGACGTGCGCTCCAGGAACGACGCCAGCTGGCCCGGGGTCATCCCCGGGTGCGCCGACAACGCCAGCGCCGCGACGCCGGTGGCGTGCGGGCCGGACATCGAGGTGCCCTGCTTGTACCCCCACCCGTTGGTGCGGGTGGCGGTGTTGAAGGTGGTCGACAGGATCTGGTCCGTGGTCGTCGGGCTAACGCCCTGGGTACGGAACCGGCTGTCACCACCCGGCGCCGTCACGTCCACCACGCCCAGGCCGTACGAGGAGTAGTAGCTCTTCGCGCCGGTCGGACCGACGGCGGAGACGGTCACCACGCCCGGCGCCTCGGCCGGCAGGTCGAGGCAGGCGTTGGTGAGGTTCTCGCGCACCTCCGGCGTCCCGTTGTTCGGGCTGCCGGTGTCGGTGATCTTGTGCGCGAGGTCGTAGTTGGAGTTGCCCGCGGACGCCACGTTCAGCACGCCCTTGGACTGCGAGTAGCGGAGCGCCCGCTGCACGGCCTGCCACACCGGACGCTGGCGGGCGTCGTTGCGGCAGTTCAGCTCCCACGGGTCGATGAAGTAGCTGTTGTTGGTCAGCTGCATCCCGTGGTCGGCGGCCCACATGAACCCGCAGACCGCGGCCTCCGGGAAGATGTAGCCGTCGTTGTTGACCACCTTGACCGCGGCGACCTTGACGCCCGGCGCGATGCCGGTCACGCCGACGCCGTTGACGGCGGCGGCGATGGTGCCGGCCACGTGGGTGCCGTGGTCGCTGGTGGTCGGGTTCCACGCCGCCTCGGTGGTGTCGGTGACACCGCCGATGCAGGACGTGCTCTTGTCCTTGGCGATCTGGGTCGCCAGGTCCGGGTGGGTGCTGGAGATGCCGCTGTCCAGCACGCCGACGACGACGTTCGGGCTGCCGTTGTTGACCGCGTGGGCCTGCGGCACGTGGATCATGTTCATGTCCCACTGCTGCCCGTACAGCGGCTCCTTGGTCGGGTCGCCGGTGGCGTTGGCGACGTCGGCCGCGGAGACCTCCACGGTCTCGCCCTCGTCGAGGGCGGTGCCCAGGCCGGCGGTGGACGCGACCGACTCGACGCCCGCCCCCGCCACCTGGGTGGCGAAGTCCGGGTTGGTCGAGCGGACGACGAGCACGCCGATCTGGTCGTAGGTGGCCACGACGGTGCCCTTGGCGGCCGCCACGCGGGCGGCGGCCTTGCTGGTGTTGGCGCCCTGCGGGGCGAGGACCAGATACGAGGTGTCTGGTCCGGCGGCCGCCGCCGGTGCCAGCCCGCCGGTGAGGGCGAGGCCGACGCCGAGCGTCGCGGCGGACGCGGCGGCCAGTGTCTTGCGACGGAGGTTCTTCACACAGACTCCCAGGGGGCCGATCCGGCCGACCCCACTCCCTGGTGGGAAGCGGGCCGGCGGAAGACGAGCAGGTTGCTTGCCTTCGGTCAACCAGCGTAGGGAGCCAGTGTGTTGTTACACACATCCGAACGGACGAACAACAACCGTCAGACGGTGGCCAACGTGTAGGGGATCTCGTCCAGCAGTTCGCGGGCCAGGAAGCCGATCCGGCCGTACCGGGGGACCAGGCGCTGCCCGCTGACCGCGTGGGCGAACGCGGCCCAGCAGGCGGCCTGCGCGGGCTCGACGCCCCGGGAGAGCAGCCCGGCGAGCAGCCCGGCCCGGACGTCCCCGCTGCCGGAGGTGCCCAGGCCGGCGTCGCCGCTCTCCTCACGCCAGGCCCGCCCGTCGGGGGTGGCGATGTGGCCGTAGAGGGAGACCACGGCGTCGTACCGGCGGGCCAGCTCGACCGCCTCGGCGTCCAGGTCGTCGCCGGGCTTCCGGCCGAGCAGGTGCCGGGCCTCGGTGAGGTTGGGGGTGAGCACCACCTTGCGGCCCGAGCCGACCAGCAGGTCCGGCTCGTGGCTGAGCGCGCCGAGGGCGTACGCGTCGAGCACCAGTGAGGTCTCCGGGCGGGCCGCGTCGAGGACCAGGTGCAGCAGCGCCCGGGTGGCGTCGATGTCCTTCAGGCCGGGGCCGACCGCCACCACGTCCGCCTCGGCGACCAGGCCGTCGAGGAGGTCGCCCGGGTCGCCGTGGACCGCGCCCTCGCCGGTCTCCGGCAGGCCGACCACCAGCGCCTCGGGCACCTGGATGCTGAGCGCGGTGGCGGTGGACTCGGCGGCGGCCAGTTGCAGCACCCCGGCGCCGGCGCGCAGGGCGGCCACCCCGGCGAGCAGCACCGCGCCGGGGGTGAACCGGGACCCGCCGACCACCAGCACGGTGCCCCGGGCCTCCTTACCGCCGGTCGGCACGGGCAGTTCCCAGTCCCGCAGCAGCGCGGGGGTGATGACCTCAGACCGGCTCGGCATGGACCTCGTCCTCCCTGGTCGGCCGCGCTCCCTGCCGGTGCAGGTGGGCGACGTCGTTGAACACGTCCAGGGTCAGCCGGCCGGCGGCGTCGGCCGACCAGCCGGTGACCGAGCAGTTGGCGATGACCTGCTTGCGGGTGAGCGCCATCAGCTCCGCCTCGGTGAGCCCCTCCACCAGGTAGCGCAGCAAGAACACCAGCGCGTCGTGGCCGAACAGCAGCACCCGGCCGCCGGCGTGGTCCCGGCGCAGGTCGCCGAGGAGGGCGCGCAGCCGCAGCGCCACGTCGGTCCAGGACTCGCCGCCGGGCGGGCGGTAGTAGAACTTGCCGAGCCGGTCGCGGCGCGCCGCCTCGTCCGGATACCGCCGCCGGACGCCGTGGCCGGTCAGCCCGTCGAGGATGCCCAGCTCCCGGTCCCGCAGCCGCTCGTCCCGGCTCATCGGCACCCCGGTGCCGGCGAGGGCCAGCTCGGCGGTGGACACCGCCCGCAGGTACGGCGACACCACCGCCACGTCGGGGCGGCGCGCCTCGGGCAGCCCGGCCAGCCACCGGCCGGTCGCCCGGGCCTGCTCCTCGCCGGTGGGCGACAGCGGCACGTCGGCGTCCCGGTGGGTGAGGTCGATCAGCTCGGCGCCGGCCGCCTCGGCCGCCGTGGCGGCGACGTTCGCCGTGCTCTCGCCGTGCCGGACGATCCAGAGAGCTGCCAGTTCCGCCATGCGGCCTCCGGTACCCCGGCCCTGAGCCCGGTAACCGTCGGCCCCGGCGGGTGGCCGGGCGTGAACGGGCCCGCGGCGGGTAAGCGCTGGCTCCACCAACACGGACTGGGGAGGTAACGCCGTGGCGACCATGACCGAGCAGAAGAGCCCCGTGCGGGACAAGAACTACGACTTGATCCGCACGCTGCAGCTGTCCCTGCACAACGTCTACCGGATGGAGACGTACATCGCCGACGCGGATCAGCGCGGCGACACGGAACTCGCCAACTGGTTCCGCAAGATCCAGGAGAACAACCGCAAGGCCGGTGACCAGGGCAAGCAGATGCTGATGACGCGTATGCAGCAGGAAGGGCGCTGAGCGCCGGCGCCACCGGGACCGGGTCGGCGACCGCGCCGCGCCCGGTCCCGCCGGCCGCCGTCGCGGGAAACCCGGAACGTCACCGATCCGACCCGCCGCCAGCCCGCCGCGGGGCAGCGGCCGGACCGGTCGATGGAACAGAATGTCCTGTCGGAGACGACGGGATGGAGCCATCGATGACTGTCCTCAGGGGTCTGCGCGAGGCGCTGGTCCTCTTCCTGGTCGCCGCGGTGGTGATCGGGATCACGGTGGGCATCTGGGTCGGGGTCAGCGGCGGCGACTTCGTCCACCGCCTGGGCGTGGCGTTCATGCTGGTCGGCGCGGTGCTCGGGATGACTGGCGACCTGACCCTGAGCCGGATCGGCATGCTGCCCGCCCGGTCCACCTTCGGCCTGGCACCGGAGCGGGGGGACGGCGGCGGGGGGCGCGTGCTCACCGGCGTCGGCATCTTCCTCTTCGTCTCGGTGCCGCTGATCATCGTCGGGGCCCTGCTCATCACGTGACGAGATCCCCGCGTGGCGACCGTCCGCGTCGTACGGTGTGAGGCGTGGCGACCACGGCGGCCGAGGAGATCCGGGTGGGGGAGCGGCTGGTCCGCGTCTCCAGCCCCGACAAGCCCTACTTCCCGGAGCGCGGCCTGACCAAGCTGGACGTGGTCCGCTACTTCCTCGCCGTCGGCGACGGCATCCTGCGCGCGCTGCGCGACCGACCGACCATGCTGGAGCGCTGGCCGCGTGGTGTGTTCGAGGGCGCGAAGATCGCCACCCGGCAGACCAACAAGGGTGACGCGTTCTACCAGAAGCGCCTGCCGGCGGGCGCGCCCGACTGGGTGCGCACCGCGCACATCACCTTTCCCAGCGGCCGGACCGCCGACGAGGTTGCCCCGAGCGAGCTGGCCGTGGTGATCTGGGCGGCCAACCTGGGCACCCTGCGCTTCCACCCCTGGCCGGTCTCGGCGGGCGACGTCGAGCGCCCCGACCAGCTCCGCATCGACCTGGACCCGATGCCCGGGGTGGACTACGCCCAAGTGGTGCCGGTCGCCCACGAGGTGCGCGCGTTCCTCGACGAGCTGGGCCTGGTGGGCTACCCGAAGACCACCGGCGGCCGGGGCATCCACGTCTACCTGTCGATCGAGCCGCGGTGGAGCTTCGGCGACTGCCGGCGCGCGGTGCTGGCCCTGGGCCGCGAGATGGAGCGCCGGCTGCCCGACCTGGTCACCACCACGTGGTGGCGGGAGCAGCGGGACCGGCCGGTCTTCGTCGACTACAACCAGATGGCCCGGGACCACACCGTCACCTCGGCGTACTCGATCCGGCCCACCCCGCGGGCGCTGGTCTCGGCACCACTGGACTGGGCCGAGCTGGACGACGCGCGGCCGGAGGACTTCGACGTGCTCAGCCTGCCGGCCCGGTTCGCCGAGCGGGGCGACCCGCACGCCGGCCTCGACGAGCGCCGGTTCTCCCTGGAACCGCTGCTGGAGCTGGCCGACCGGGAGGGCCTGGAGGCGCCACCCGAGCGTTGAAGCGCGCGTTGACCACCGACCGCCCGTCGGTCACGCTGCCGCGTATGCCCAACCAGCCAGCTGAGCCACGCACCTGTCCGGTCCGGATGCCTGCACGGCAATGGCGGACGGTCAATCGCGTTCTCGACAACGTGGTCAACGTCGAGGCCGAGAACGGTGACCCGCACGGTCTCGTAGCGACCGGAATCCAGATTCTTCAAGAGGGTTGGCGCCAGACCTCTGGTTGGACGCCGGAAACAGGTCCCACCGACTGGCCTCACGACGATCACGAGGTGACGGTGTCGCTGACCGGCGCGCAGTGGAGGTACGTGATTCGCTGCCTCGACCGGTGGCACGATGTTCAACGCCTCGGAGGCACGAGCACGGCGGCAGAACTGCTCCTGATCCGCGAACTCGTGGTCAATCAGGCGGAAGGTTGTCTGCCAGGACAGCTCTGACCCCGGCGCGTGCTCTGCGGATCGTCCCGCCGGGACCGGGAGGCGAATTGGCTTGCGTGGTGATCGTCCACGGCCTGTATCACGATCCTCGTCACTTCGATCTCGTTGCCGAGGGCTTGCGGACCGCGGGCATTGAGGTCGTTGTTCCAGCCCTGCACCGAGGCTCGTTGTCGGCGGACACGGCGGCTGTCCAAGCTGCTGTCGATGCGATGAGAGAGCGGCCACTCGTGCTCGGCCACTCCTACGGCGGGTCGGTGATCACGGGACTTACCGGGGCGCGGCACCTCGTGTACCTGGCGGCCTTCGTGCCCGACAAGAACGAGAGCGCCGCCAGCCTCGGCGGGTCGTCGGATCTACTTCGGGCGGCCATCGTGCCCGAAGCCGGCGGATCGACGCACCTCGACCCGGACCGCGCCGTCGATGCCCTATACGCCGACTGCCCCGAACACCTCGCCGCGTGGGCGGTCGAGCTTCTGCGCCCCCAGCGAGCTGGCTGCGGCAGGGGAATCCCAGAGCGTCAGAGCTGGCAGGACACCTTATCCACCTACGTCACCTGTGCCGCTGACCGGGCCATTGACCCTGCACTTCAGAGAAAGATGGCAACACGCTGCGGGACGTCCCGGGAATGGACGACGGGGCACTCGCCGTTCGTCGGACGCCCCGATCTGGTGATCGGCCTGCTGGACGAGCTCATGCACATGTGAGCGCGGCCGCGGCTGCTGCATGTTCGGCAACTCACTTCCACGGGCTCAGCGTCCCGTCGAACTCCTCGAAGACCAGCCAGGTCCGGGTCGACAGCACACCGGCGATGCTCTGCACCCGGTCCAGCACCACGTCCCGCAGGGTGGCGTTGTCCGGCGCGCGGACCAGGGCCAGCACGTCGTGCTCGCCGCTGAGCAGCGCCGCGTGCTCGATGTAGCGCACCCGGGCCAGCTCGGCCGAGACCTCGCGCCAGGTGTTCTGCTCGATGGTCAGCGCGATGTACGCCGACGTGCCCAGCCCGGCCGGCTCGGGCGCCACCTGGGCCCGGAATCCGGTGATCACGCCGTCGCGCAGCAGCCGCTCAACCCGGGCGTACGCGTTGGTGCGCGAGACGTGCACCCGATCGGCCAGCGTACGGATGGAGAGTCGGGCGTCCCCGGTCAGTTCGCGCAGGATCCGCCGGTCGACCTCGTCGAGCGGCCCGGCCGAACGTCCCGTTCCGCCCGCCGTGCCCGGTGCCGTTCCGGTCTCCTGGCTCATGAAGCCCGCCTTCCCGTGCCATTCGTCCCGCGTTCACGGCGAATGTTGAGTCAATCATCCGACGGCAGGAGCATAGGGCCACCACACGTCCAGGAGGTCCTCGCCGTGACGACCACACCCCAGGCGGTCCGCAGGGCATCCCCGCGCACCCGCCGGCCGGCCACCCCGGCCGTTCCCGACCCCTCCGAGGGGCTGCTGCCGAAGAGCGAGCCGGTCCGACTGCTGAACCCGGACGGCACCCCGCTGCCGGCCCGGGACGACTACCCGGAGCCGCCGGTCGAGGCGCTGCGCGAGATGTACCGCCGGATGGTCGTCGGTCGTCGCTTCGACGTCCAGGCCACCGCGCTGACGAAGCAGGGGCGGCTCGCCGTCTACCCGTCCTCGCGCGGCCAGGAGGCCTGCCAGGTCGGCGGCGTGCTGGCGCTGCGCGACACCGACTGGGTGTTCCCCACCTACCGCGAGTCGATGGCGCTGACCGCGCGCGGCATCGACCCCGTCGAGGTGCTCACCCTGCTCCGCGGGGACTGGCACTGCGGGTACGACCCGACGGCTGTGCACACGGCGCCGCAGTGCACCCCGCTCGCCACCCAGTGCGTGCACGCCGCCGGACTGGCCTACGGCGAGTCGTACCAGGGGCGGGACACCGTGGCGCTGGCCTTCATCGGTGACGGCGCCACCAGCGAGGGCGACTTCCACGAGGGCGTCAACTTCGCCGCCGTGTTCAAGGCCCCGGTCGTCTACTTCGTGCAGAACAACAAGTACGCGATCAGCGTGCCGCTCTCCCGGCAGACCGCCGCGCCGAGCCTCGCCTACAAGGGCGTCGGCTACGGCGTGCCCAGCGAGCAGGTCGACGGCAACGACCCAGTGGCCGTGCTCGCCGTGCTCACCCGGGCCGTCGAGCACGCCCGCGCCGGCAAGGGCCCGTACCTGGTCGAGGCCCACACCTACCGGATGGAGCCGCACACCAACGCCGACGACCAGACCCGATACCGGGACGCCGAGGAGGTCGAGGCGTGGCGTGACCGCGACCCGATCGCCCGGCTGGAGGCGTACCTGCGGAACCGGGGCGTGCTGGACGACGCCGCGGTCGCGGCCATCGCCGAGGAGGCCGAGGCGTACGCCGCCGCGCTGCGCGACCGGATGAACGCCCAGCCCGAGGTCGACCCGCTCAGCCTCTTCGACCACGTCTACGCGGAGCCGACCCCGCAACTGGTCGAGCAGCGCGAACAGGTCCGGGCCGAGCTGGCCGCGGTCCGCGCCGAGGAGGGGGACGCCTGATGGCCACCATGACCATGGCGAAGGCGCTCAACGCCGCGCTCGCCGACGCGATGCTGGACGACGAGCGGGTGGTCGTCTTCGGCGAGGACGTCGGCCAGCTCGGCGGCGTCTTCCGGATCACCGACGGGCTCCAGGCCCGGTTCGGCGACAAGCGCTGCTTCGACACCCCGCTCGCGGAGGCCGGCATCGTCGGCTTCGCCGTCGGCCTGGCCATGTCCGGGCTGCGCCCGGTGGTCGAGATGCAGTTCGACGCGTTCGCGTACCCGGCGTTCGAGCAGATCGCCTCGCACGTGGCGAAGCTGCGCAACCGGACCCGGGGCGCGCTCAGCGTGCCGATCGTCATCCGCGTCCCGTACGCCGGCGGCATCGGCGGCGTGGAGCACCACTGCGACTCCTCCGAGGCGTACTACGCGCACACCCCGGGCCTGAAGGTGGTCACTCCGGCCACCGTCGAGGACGCGTACTCGCTGCTGCGCGAGGCGATCGACGACCCGGACCCGGTCGTGTTCATGGAGCCGAAGAAGCTCTACTTCTCCAGCGCCGAGGCGGAACTGCCGGCCCGGACCGCGCCGTTCGGGAAGGCGGTCGTGCGCCGCCCCGGCACCGACGCCACCCTGGTCGCGTACGGGCCGGCGGTGCCGGTCGCGCTCGAGGCCGCCGAGGCCGCGCGCGAGGAGGGCTGGGACCTGGAGGTGGTCGACGTGCGCACCATCGTGCCGTTCGACGACGCTACCGTGACCGCCTCTGTGCGGAAGACCGGCCGCTGCGTGGTGATCCAGGAGGCGCAGGGCTTCGCCGGGGTCGGCGCGGAGATCGCCGCCCGGGTGCAGGAGCGCTGCTTCCACGCCCTGCACGCGCCCGTGCTGCGGGTCTCCGGCCTGGACATCCCGTACCCGGCGCCGATGCTGGAGCACACCCACCTGCCCTCGGTGGACCGGGTGCTGGACGCGGTGGCCCGGCTCCAGTGGGACGACCAGCCGGACGAGCGGTGGGTGGCGGCATGACCACCACGACCGGGACGCGCGACTTCCTCCTGCCGGACCTGGGCGAGGGGCTGAGCGAGGCGGAGATCGTCGAGTGGCGGGTCGCCGTCGGCGACGTGGTCACCGTGGACCAGACGGTGGTGGAGGTGGAGACCGCCAAGGCCGTGGTCGACGTCCCCTGCCCGTACGCCGGCCGGGTCGTGGCCCTGCACGGCGCGGCGGGTGAGGTCCGCCCGGTGGGCCAGCCGCTGATCACGATCGCCCCGCTCGACGGCGACGGCGACCCGCACGCCACCTACCGCGAGGAGGAGCGGGCCGGCTCCGGCAACGTCCTGATCGGGTACGGCACCGGCCACGGCGGCTCGGGCCGGCGGCGGCGCCGCCCCCGACTGGCCGTGGCCCCCGAGCCGAGCGCCCCGGCGGCCGCCGACACCCCCGCCCCGACGGCGGGCCCAGACCCGGCGCCTCGAACCGCACCGCTGGTCATCTCGCCGATCGTCCGGCGGCTGGCCCGGGAGCGCGGCCTCGACCTGGCGGCCCTGCACGGCACCGGACCGGGCGGGGTGATCCGCCGCGCCGACGTGGAGGCGGCGTCGGCCGCCCCGGCCGCGAAGCTCGCCGCGGTGCCGGACAGCCCGGCCGCGCACGTCGGGCTCGCCCCGGCCGGCGACGGTGACCTGGTCATCCCGTTGACTGGCATCCGCAAGGCCATCGCCGACAAGCTCTCCCGCAGCCGGCGGGAGATTCCCGAGGTGACCATCTGGGTGGACGTGGACGCCACCGGGCTGCTGGCGACCCGGGCCGCGATCAACGCGGCCAGCCCGGACGCGCCGGTCAGCATCCTGGCCCTGCTGGCCCGGATCTGCCTCAGCGGGCTGCGGAAGTACCCGCAGCTCAACGCCCACGTGGATACCGAGGGGCAGCGGATCGTCCAGTCGGCCGGGGTGCACCTGGGCATCGCGGCGCAGACCGACCGGGGCCTGGTCGTCCCGGTGCTGCGCGACGCCCAGCGGCTCACCACCCGGGAGCTGGCCGCCGCGCTCGCCGAGACCACGGCGGCTGCCCGGGCCGGCATCCTGCCCCCGGCGCGGCTGACCGGCGGCACCTTCACCTTGAACAACTACGGGGTGTTCGGGGTCGACGGGTCCACCCCGATCATCAACCACCCGGAGGCGGCGTTGCTCGGCGTCGGCCGGATCGTGGACAAGCCGTGGGTGGTCGACGGGCAGCTCGCCGTGCGCAAGGTGACCCAGCTCAGCCTCACCTTCGACCACCGGGTCTGCGACGGCGGGGTGGCCGGCGGCTTCCTGCGGCACGTGGCGGACTGCGTCGAGCAGCCCGCCCTGCTGGTGGCGAACGTCTGAGCCCCGGCCCCGGCCCCGACCACCCCCGGGGCCGGGGCCGCGCCCCGGTGGGAGTGAACCGGTCGTCCGGCCTCGTCCGGGGCAATCGTTCGCGTCCGTGACGAGCGACCCGTCGAGGTCGCTGATTCCCATTTCCGTACGGCCACGTCGAAATCGCTGGCAGTCGCCGCAGGCAATTCCGCCGAATATGCCACGGCGTCATGGCGGCGATACAGAATGTGAGCCAAGGGGGAGTGGAAATGGGGTGCGGAATATGGACGTAAGGCGGCGATTGAGGCTATTGGCGGTAACCATCGCAGCCACACCGTTGGTGGTCGGCGGGTGCACCGCCGGCCAGCGGGAGGCCGTCAAGCACGGTCACGGCACGGCGGCCGCGCCGTCGGTGACCGTCACCCCGGCGGCGGGCACGAAGGGCGTGCCGGTCAGCGCCGAGGTGGGAACCGCGGTCAGCGGCGGGAAGGTCACCGCCGTGAAGCTCACCGATGACAAGGGCCAACCGGTACCGGCGCAGCCGCGCGAGGACGGGTCGGGCTGGGTGCCGGACCGGCCGTTGGAGAATTCGCGGACGTACACCGCGGAGGTGACCGCGACCGGCGATTCCGGGCGGACCACCACGCAGAAGACGACGTTCACGACGATGGCGAAATCCACCAAGCCGACCGTCACCAGTGAACTCTATTTCACCGGGAATCAGACGTACGGGACGGCGATGCCGGTGGTCGTCGCATTCGATCCGCCAATTCCGAAAGAGGCCAGAGCGGACGTACAGCGCCGGTTGTTCGTGAAGACCGACCCGCCGCAGCCGGGCGCCTGGTCCTGGGAGTCCGACGGCAAGCAGGTCGAGTACCGGGCGCCCGACCACTGGAAGTCCGGCACGAAGATCAGCGTACGGAGCGCGCTGCAGGGGCTGCCGATCGGCAAGGACGCCATCGGCGACGCCGACCACAGCGCGACCTCCAAGATCGGCCGGCAGGTCTCGCTCGACATCGACAACGCCACCAAGCAGATGTCCGTCTACCAGGACGGCAAGCTGCTCCGCAAGGTCCCGGTGAGCATGGGCAAGTCGAGCACGCCCACCTCCAGCGGCAAGATGGTGATCATGGAGAAGTTCGACCGGACCACCTTCGACACCCGGGGTTCGGCCGATCCTTACGTGGTCGACGTCGATGACGCCCAGCGGCTCACCTGGGGTGGCGAGTTCATCCACTCCGCCCCGTGGTCGGAGGGGGAGCAGGGCTCCACCAACACCTCACACGGCTGCACCAACGTCTCCGCGGCGGCTGCGGACTGGCTGATGGGCGTCACCCACGTCGGCGACCTGGTGACCATCAAGGGCACCGAGGTGAAGCTGGACCAGGGCAACGGGTTCACGGCCTGGAACGTCAGCTGGGACGAGTTCATCAAGGGCAGCGCGCTGCCCGTACCGGCCGGGCTGAAGCCCACCCACGTCGCCACGCCGCACCCGGGCGCGGTGGCCGGCGGATCGGCGCCCGCCCCGGCCCCGTCCAAGAGCAACACCGGCGGCTGACCCACGGGGAGGAACGGCCGGGGCCGACCCGCGAATGGCGGGCCGGCCCCCGGCCGGTTCAGTCCAGGTCGACCCGGGCCACGCCCGTCGCGGTCAGGCTGCCCAGCCAGAGGCGCCGCCCGTGCTGCCGCACGCCGGTGACCATCGGGTACGCCCCGCTCGGGCCGTGCAGCGTGTGCAGTACCCGCCCGGTCCCGTCCACCAGCGCGACCAGCCCGTAGCGGCGAGGCTGCGGCTGCACCGCCCCGGGCAGGAGGGCGACGAGTTGGCGCACCCGGGGATGCGGCAGCAGCTTCTCCATGATCGGCAGCCGGGGACTGGGCAGCGCGATCCAGTACGTCCCGTCGCCCACCGCCGAGACGTTGTCCGGGTAGGCCGGCAGGTCAGCCAGCACGGTGGCCCGCCCGTCGGGCAGGTCCACCCGGAGCAGCCGGTGGGTGGCCGTCTCGACCAGCATCAGCGCGGACTCGTCCGGGGTGAGCGCCACCCCGTTGGGGAAGTAGAGCCCGCTCGCCACCACCTCGGTGCGCCCGGTCCGCCGGTCGTACGCCAGCACCCGGCCGTTGGGCCGGTGCTCCAGCAGATCCCGCTTCCAGTGCGAGAGCGGGAACCGGTCCGACGAGTCGGTGAAGTAGATCGTGCCGTCCCGGGCCACCGCGGCGTTGTCGGCCAGGTGCACCGGCGGCCCCGTCCCGGTCAGCTCGTGCACCGCCCCGTCCGGCGTGACCCGCAACAGCCCTCGGTAGGCGTCGCAGACCACCAGCCCGCCGTCGACCGGGTCCAGCTCGATGCCGAGCGGCCGGCCGCCGGTCTCGGCCAGCAGGGTGGGGCGGGTGCCGGCCGGAGCGTCCGCCGACCACCACCAGAGCCGGCCGTCCTCGTCGCCGCTGACCACCCGGCCGTCCGGGTCGATCAGCACGTCCTCCGGGCCGTGCGCGCCGTCGGGCAGCGGCAGCAGGTCGGCCCGGTCCAGCCGGGCGTCGGTGGGGGCCCACGGCCCGTCCAGCGGCGGTGGCACGGTGGCCGGCTCACGGACCGGCCGGATCAGCAGGGGCGCTCGCGGGCGGGGGACGACCATCCGGCCATTCTTCCCCGCCGATGCCCCCGGACGGGAGTCCCCGGCGGCGTGTTCCGCCGCGGACCCGGGCTCGCGGGCACCTGCGGGATGACCCGGAGGCCGCTCAGGGTCGTCACCCGGGACCTACCCGGAACCCTGTGGCGGGAGCGGTGGAACTGTCGGTGGTGGGGGATAGGTTCGGGGACATGCGAGAGAGCGGCGACCGGTTCCACGTGGCGATGAGCGTGGGTGACCACGTGGTGGACCTGCGCGCGGTCGGCGAGATCGACATCGCGACCGTGGCGGCGTTCCGGGCCGCGCTCTGGGCGGCGCCGGCGCGGCCGGTGCTGCGGGTCGACCTGTCCGGGGTGCGGCTGCTCTCGGCGGCCGGGGTGCGCGCGCTGGTCGCCGCCCACCTGCGGGTCCGGGCCCGCGGCGGCGAGCTGGTGCTGGTCGACCCCGACCCGGTGGTCGCCCGGGTGCTGCGCGCCACCGGCCTGCACCGGGTGCTGCCGGTCCGCGAGTCGGCCCGCAAGTCGGCCCACGAGCTGGTCACCTGCGCCGCCGCCTGACCGGCCGGACGCCCCAGGGCCGCCGGCGGCGCGCCGACGGCCCTGGCGAACGGTCCGCGGGTCAGCGCACGCCGACCAGGTCCACCACGAAGACCAGCGTCTCGTTCGGCTTGATCACGCCACCGGCGCCCCGGGCGCCGTAGCCCAGGTGCGGCGGGATGGTCAGGCGGCGCCGGCCGCCGACCTTCATGCCGACCACGCCCTGGTCCCAGCCGGCGATGACCTGGCCGCCGCCGAGCGGGAACTCGAACGTGTCACCCCGGTTCCACGATGCGTCGAACTCGCGACCGGTCGAGTGGGCCACGCCGACGTAGTGCACGTTGGCCAGCTGGCCGGGGCGGGCCTCCGGGCCGTCGCCGACCGTGATGTCCTCGATGACGAGATCGGCGGGCGGCGCGCCCTCGATCGGGCCAACCTCGGGCTTCTCCATGAGCGGGTCTCCTCGGTGCTGACAAGTGCGGTCCCCGTCGATCCTGCCGGATCGCGGCCGGCCGATACGCGTCGGTCCCCGCCGCGGCGTGGCGGCAGGGACCGGTGGGAGGGCACGAAAGTGGCGGGCGCCGCCTCTCGGTGACGCCCGCCCGGTGGGCACTGCCCGCGGTGACCTCACTTCAGCCAGGGCAGCCGCTGGACGACGGGGAGCTTCGCCCAGGCCCCGGCCGAGGCCGAGGGTGCCACCGGCGTTGACCAGGGCCAGGCCGGCCAGCAGACCCGCGTAGATGAGATGGTCGTCCAGGAACGGGTTGTTCTCCGGGGGCAGCACGGCCGTCCACATCATGAGCAGCAGGAGTCCGCCGGCGACCGCGGCGACCCGGGTGCCGATGCCGAGCAGCAGGGCCACGCCGATGCCGAGCAGGCCGAGCATGAACAACCAGTCCGCCCACGCCGCGCCGGCGATCTCCTGGTAGAACCCCTTGAACGGGCCGGCCGCGCCGAAGGTCAGGAATCCCTTGGTCGGGCTGCCGCCGTTGATCCAGGCGTTCTTCGCCGCGGTCTCGTGCCGGAGGCCGAACATCTTGTCGAGGAAGGCCCAGAGGAACGTCCAGCCCAGGGCGATCCGCAGCCCGGCGAAGACGTACCGGGTGGCCTTCTGTCGGGTGGTCTCGACGTGCCCGGTGGTCTCGGCCGCCGGAGCGATGGTGTTGGCGGTGATCCGCTCGATCGTCACGGTCATGGTGTCCACGTCCCTTCCTGTGCCTCGCACCGCGCTTGTCCGGTGGCACATTCATTCCACCGCCGTGGGCGGTCGGCGAGCAGGGCCGACCGGTGCCCTCCTGACCGGGACCTTGGTCCCCTTCCGGCCCGGTCCGGTCGGCCCGCCGCGCGAACGACGGGGCTCAGGCCGCTGCGGCGAGCTGGGCGGCGAGCAGCGCGGGAGCCTCCGCGAGCGAGGGCCCGTACCAGGTGAGGTGCCGGCCGGAGACCAGCGCGGCCGGCGCGCCGGGAAACGCCTCCGGCCCGTCGTCGGCGGTGAACCGGTACGGCTCGTCCGGCAGCACCACCAGCTCGGGCTCGCGGGCGCGCAGCTCGTCGAGGCTCGGCCGGGGGTAGCGCTCCGGGTGGTCGGCGTATTGGTTGGCGACGCCGAGCCGGCGCAGCACGTCACCGGCGAAGGTGTCCCGGCCGAGCACCACCCAGGGGCGCCGCCACACCGGCACCACCGCCGCGCGCGGTGTCGCCGGCTCGGGCAGCGCGGCCCAGGCCCGGTGGGCGGCCCGCAGCCAGTCCGGTTCGCCGGGCACGCCGAGCGCGGCGACCAGCTCGCCGAGCTGGGTCAACGCCTCCGGCACGGTACGGGGGAAGGTGACCCGCACGGGCACGCCGGCCGCCCGCAGGGCCTCCGCGTCGGCGAGGCGGTTCTCCTCCTCGTTGAGCAGCACCAGATCGGGCCGGAGCGCGCGTACGCGGTCCAGGTCCGGATACTTGCTCCCGCCCACCCGGGCGACGTCCAGCCCGGCCGGGTGGGAGCACCAGTCCGTGGCGCCCACCAGCACCTCGGGGCGGGTCAGCGCCACCGCCTCGGTCAACGACGGCACCAGCGACACCACCCGCACGACGTTCCCTCCCTCGTCCGCGCCATCGTCGCGCATCGACGCCGGTTAGCCTGCCGCGCGGCGTGCGGCCCATTCCGCGCGGGTCAGCGCGTACTCCACCTCGCCGTGTTCCGAGTCGGGGATCGCCTCGGGCCAGTCCTGGTGGAACGTCCGCAGGTATGCCAGCCCGGCCTTCTCCATCACCCGGCGGGACCCGGCGTTGACCGCCATGGTGGTGGCCACCACCCGCTCGACGCCGAGCGCCGTGAAGCCGTGGTCGACCAGCGCCCGAGCGCCCTCGGTGGCGTACCCGGCGCCCCACGCGGCCTGGCGCAGCCGGTAGCCCAGCTCGACCTCCCGGGGGTCGCCGTCGCGTAGCGGCCGGAACTCGAACCAGCCCAGGAAGGCGCCGTCGGTCCGCCGTTCCGCCGCCCACCAGCCCAACCCGGGGGGCCGGCGGTAGGCGGCCAGCATGGTGGGCAGTACCCGGTCCCGGATCTCGGCGGCCGGAGTGGGCCGCCCGCCGGCCAGGTAGCGCATCACGGCCGGGTCGCTGTCCAGCTCGGTCAGGAGCGGGGCGTCGTCCGGGGTGAACTCGCGCAGCACCAGCCGTCCGGTGGTCAGAAAGATCTGCACGCGGCCGATTCCAGCGGGCCCGGGCGGTCCGGGCAACCGGATTCCGCCGCACCGCCGAGGCGGCCACCATGATCGACGCCCTAGACTCGGGCGTCGACACCAGCGACGGATGGATCTGGCGAGATGACGAGCACCGGCAGCGTGGCCACCTCCTGGCTGCGTCCGATCCTGCCCGGGGTCGCGCCGCAGCTCACCCGCGGCGGCCAGGTCGGCTACCCGGCCCGGCGGCTCGGCGAGCTGGTGCAGGGCCGGCCGCCGGGGGTCACCGGGCACCAGTGGAGCACCGCCGGTCGGGAGGGCTTCGACCAGGTGGTCTGCGCCGCCGACACCGGCCTGCCGCTGTTCGCCGTGCAGTTCGCCGAGCCCGCGCCCGCCGGGTCGCCGGCCCGCCGGGCCGAGCGGATGACCAGCGCCGTCTGCGCGGCGGTCGGCCTGCCGCTGCTGCGGATCGAGTCGGCCACGTTGCGTGGCGCCGAGCACGCCCGCCGCCTCGTCGAGTACGTCATCGACGCCCGCGGCTACGCCGCCGGCACCGACCCGGACACCGGCGACGCGGTCGGGTTCCGGGACATCGTCGGCCGGCTCCCGGACGGGCGGCGCGGGCCGGTCAACGACCTCGGGGCGCTGACCCGGGCCGCCGTCGTCGAGGCGTACGTGGAGCGCCGGCTCGCCGACCCGATCGTCCGCGGGCTGCACGTGCGGTGGACGGACGGCCCGGCCGAGGGCTGGAGCTGGGTCGAGGTGCGCCCCGGGCGCTGCCTGGTCGAGCGTGTGCATCTGGCCGCGCAGCGCTTCTCCTGTGGGGTGGACCCGGGGCGGCTCGCCGAGGACCTGGCCGTCGTGGCGGTCGGGGAGCGGTTGCGCGCCCTCGATGCCGCCGCGCCGTCCCTGATGGACCGGGACGAGTTGCGCGGGCAGATTCGGCGGCTGGCCGCCCGGCGCGACGAGTTCGACGGCGGCTTCGCCTTCGACCATCTCTGCGCCGACTGACCGGCCCTCTCCGGCCCCCGGCCGGCCCTCGCGGGTTTCTCCGCGAATTCTCCCGATGCCCGGTTGAACCGTCGCCGCCCTCGCTCCGTACCTAAGCGGGAATGGACGCAGAGCTTCCCCGCCGCGCCGGACGGCGCGGGGACGGTGCGGAAAGGGCATCGTCGGTCATCGACGTGCGACCGGAACGTCGCAGTGATCCTCACCCCGAATTCCATCGGTCCGCCGGGGTCACCAGTCAACTACCGGATCGAGAAGGAGAGCAATTCGATGCGCAGGTCCACACGGGCGCGCCGGTCATCCGGTAACGCGCGGAGCAAGCGTCTGCTGGCCGTGGTCGGCACCCTCGCGGTCTTCGGCGGAATCGTCGCCGTCACCCAGATCTCGTCCGCCCAGGACCGGCGGACCACCGTCCGTACCGCCTCGGCGTCCTGTGTGGCCGCGAGCCCGGGGGCCACCGCGCCGGACGGCCGGGGGAGCACCACCCGGACCTGGCAGAACGGCCGCTGGGTGCGCAACCACTGGGGTGACGGGCAGATGTCGTCCGCCGAGTGCCAGCAGACCAAGGGGGGCGGCGCGGACGCCGGGACCCCGACCGTGGCCTGCCCGGACGTGCGGAGCAAGCTGCCGCAGGTGCCCGACCGGGCGCGCGCCGAGGTGGACCGCAACCTCGCCCTGCTGGACAGCCAGATCGCCGAGGCCAACCGGCGGCTCGCGGCGGACGGCGCCCGCAACGGCGGCGACTTCATCGAGAACGTGATCCTGCGGCCGCTCGCCGAGAAGCGGACCGCGACGTTGAACCGGATCGCCACGGCCATCGGCCGGGTGGCCGAGCGCCCGCAGGGCCTGGACCAGTTGGCCCTGTGCGCGCTCGCCGACAATGCGCAGAACGGCGGCCAGAACGGCGGCGGCAACAACGGCGGCGGCGGCAACGGTGGGCAGACCGGCGCGCCGAGCAGCACGCCGACCGGTGGTGACAACGGCGGGCAGACCGGCGGTAACAATGGCGGCAACAACGGTGGCCAGAACGGCGGCAACAACGGCCTGAACGTGCTCGCCAAGGACTGCAGCGACAGCCAACTCCAGGCGCACGACGGTTTTCAGAACGGCAACCGCTGCGTGAGCACGGCGTTCGGTGAGGTCGGTTCCGCCGCCAACAACCCCTCGCTGCTCATCACGCAGTTCCCGAACCGGGTCCAGCGCAACCAGCCGTTCACCCTCCGGGTCAGCACCCGGAACCTGATCCGCGACCGGTTCCTCGCCGCCGGCCAGGGTGGCTACTACGTCGAGAGCTCGCTGCTCAACGACCAGGGCCTGGTCCGCGGGCACTTCCACACCGCCTGCCGGATGCTGCAGACCACCCAGGCGGCGCCGTCGAACCCGCAGGACGTTCCGGCGTTCTTCGTGGCGACCGAGGACGGCGGCGGCAGCAACCAGGCCGACCAGGTGACCATCCAGGTCCCCGGCCTGCCCCAGTCGGGCCTTGCGCAGTGCGCGGTCTGGGCCGGTGACGGCTCGCACCGCATCCCGATGATGGAACGGGCGAACCAGACCCCGGCCATCGACGTGGTGCGGATCCGGGTCAACTGAGCACCGCGGCCGGAGCCGCCCGGGGGTAGGCCCCGGGCGGCTCCGGCCGTTCCGGGCGTGCCCTCCCGTGTCGGGGCCGGCCTCAGCGGCCTCCGGCCGGCCCGGTCACGTCGTCGACCTCGAAGCGGGCCAGGTCGGTGCAGTGCACGACCGTGGCGTCGTCCGGTACCGGCGCGGCGATGCCGGCCGGGCTGTCGGCTTCGGCCCGTCGCACGCGGCGGACGACCTCGGCCGGCCCGTCGGCGGCGAGCAGTTCGAGGACGCCGGCCCAGTCGGTCAGGGCGTACGGGCTGACGATACGGCTGGCGCCGTTGCTGAGCAGCGCGACGCCGTCCAGGTCGTGCAGGGGCCGGCTGCCGGTCACCGCTTCCTCCGCCGCGCGCGGGTCGTCCTTGGCGATCCAGTAGCCGCCCGGCTGGTTCCGGCGGGCGCGCAGCGCCTCGGCGCAGGACGCCCGGATGCGGTCGTACTCCGGCGTTCCTTCGGGAACGCCGTCTAGGGGCGCGGAGCAGACGCGCCTGGCGACGACCTCACGCTCGTCGGTGATGACCTGCGAGCTGCCCCGGACCTGGTCGAGGACGAGGAAGGAGTCCGCGAGCAGGAGGTGGTCCAGGCGGCCCCGGTGGGCGCGGACGATCGCCACGGTCGCCTGCGGGCTGCTGGGGTTCGTGATGTCGCAGGTGCCCCGGTGCTCGGCGGCGATCTCGCCGATCGCGCCGGCGAGGATCGTCGCGAGGTCCCGCCCGTCGCCCCGCGACAGCCGGCCGAGCAGCGCACCGCCGAGACGGTGCGTGTACCAGGCGACACCGTGGGAGCAGAGCGATTCCGTTCCGGGGATGCCGGCGCCGTCGAGCAGCACCGCGGCGCCGGGAACCGCGCCGGCGAAGTCCTCGTTCGGCCGGCCGGCCGTGCCGGCGCTGGTCGCCATGCTGACGCGCACTGATGCGCTCCCAGGTCAGGTGTCGCGGGCCCTCGGCAGGGGCCGAACGCGGGGGGTGAAGTCCCCTGCCGGGATTCCCCGCCCGGCTGAAAATTGTTAACGCCGGGAAAAGCCGACCGGGGCCAGGCCGATTTCTCAGCGTGACCCCGGGGTGCCCGACGGTGAACCGGGAGGTTCAGCGGTTCTTGTAGGCCTCCACCACCGAGACGGGGATGCGGCCCCGCTCGGAAATCTCGTAGCCGTTCTTGACGGCCCATTCCCGGATGGCGCGGTTCTGCTCGCGGTCCATTCCCGAGGTGCTCGGGCGGGTCACGCCCCGCGCCGCCCGCCCGGCCTCCACCGGGCCGCGCCCGATCCGCCTGCCAGCGCTGATGTACGGGTCCAGCGCCTTGCGGAGAACGCCGGCGTTTTCGTCGGAGACGTCGATCGTGTACGCCACACCGTCCAGGCTGAACTCGACGGTCCGATCGGCCTTGCCGCCGTCGAGGTCGTCGGTCAGAACGGTGATTACTTTCCTTGCCATCGCCATTACTCCCTGTGTCGGGCGGGGTGTGGCTATGAGTTTGACGTATCTCGTGGCAATTTCGCAACAATACCCGCCCTTCGCCATTCGGCGAGTCGGCATATCGCCGCGGCGCAAATGGCCGCTCACACGCGGCGGCGTGCCCGGCCGGGTGGAAGGAGTGGCGTGGGTCACAGGGCGGAACAAGGGAGACGGTTTGTTACTTGAGCCTTACACGCTCAACTCAACGTGATAGCAGGTGTTCGATGGCAACTCTTCCGGTACTTCCTCTGACCGACGCCGTCCTGCTGCCCGGCATGGTCATCCCGGTGACCCTCGACCCGACCACCCAGGCCGCGGTCGACGCGGCCCGCGCCACCGGCGACAAGACGCTGCTCGCCGTGCCGCGCCTCGACGGCGAGTACGGCTCGGTCGGCGTTGTCGCCACCATCGAGAAGGTGGGCCGGCTGCCCAGCGGCGAGCCCGCCGCCGTGATCCGTGGCCTCGCCCGAGCCCGGATCGGCTCCGGCGTGCCCGGACCGGGCGCCGCCCTCTGGGTCGAGGCGACCACCCTCGACGAACCCGTCCCGGCCGGCCGGGCCCGGGAGCTCGCCCGCGAGTACCGCGCGCTGATGACCTCGGTCCTTCAGCAGCGCGGCGCCTGGCAGGTCATCGACGCCATGGAGCGGATGACCGACCTCTCCGAGCTGGCCGACGCCGCCGGCTACGCGCCCTGGCTGACCCTGGCGCAGAAGACCGAGCTGCTCACCGCCCCGGACGTCACCGCCCGGCTGGAGCTGCTGGTCGGCTGGGTAAAGGAGTACCTGGCCGAGCAGGAGGTCACCGAGCAGATCAACAGCGACGTCCGCGAGGGGCTGGAGAAGTCGCAGCGCGAGTTCCTGCTCCGCCAGCAGCTCGCCGCGATCCGCAAGGAACTGGGCGAGGACGAGCCGGACGGCTCCGCCGACTACCGCGCCCGCGTCGAGTCCGCCGACCTGCCCGAGAAGGTCCGCGAGGCGGCCCTGCGGGAGGTCGGCAAGCTGGAGCGGGCCAGCGACGCCTCGCCGGAGGCCGGCTGGATCCGGACCTGGCTGGACACCGTCCTCGAGATGCCGTGGAGCACGCGTACCGAGGACAACACCGACCTGGCCGCGGCGCGCGCGGTGCTCGACGCCGACCACGCCGGCCTGGCCGACGTGAAGGACCGCATCCTGGAGTACCTGGCGGTGCGCAACCGGCGCGCCGAGCGCAACCTCGGCGTGGTCGGCGGACGCGGCTCCGGCGCCGTGCTCGCCCTGGCCGGCCCGCCCGGCGTCGGCAAGACCAGCCTCGGCGAGTCCGTCGCGCGGGCGCTCGGCCGCAACTTCGTCCGGGTCTCCCTCGGCGGCGTCCGCGACGAGGCCGAGATCCGCGGCCACCGGCGCACCTACGTCGGCGCGCTGCCCGGCCGGATCGTCCGGGCGCTGCGCGAGGCCGGCTCGATGAACCCGGTGGTGCTCCTCGACGAGGTCGACAAGCTGGCCGCCGGCTACTCCGGCGACCCGGCCGCGGCCCTGCTGGAGGTGCTCGACCCGGCGCAGAACCACACCTTCCGGGACCACTACCTGGAGGTCGACCTCGACCTGTCCGACGTGCTGTTCCTGGCCACCGCCAACGTGGTGGAGAGCATCCCCGGCCCGCTGCTGGACCGGATGGAGCTGGTCACCCTGGACGGCTACACCGAGGACGAGAAGGTGGCCATCGCCCGGGACCACCTGCTGCCCCGGCAGCGGGAGCGGGCCGGGCTGACCGCCGAGGAGGTCACCGTCGCCGACGAGGCGCTGGCCCTGATCGCGGGGGAGTACACCCGGGAGGCCGGCGTCCGGCAGCTCGAACGGGCCCTGGCGAAGATCCTGCGCAAGGTCACCGTGGCGCTGGCGTCCGACCCGGCGCCGGTCCGCGTCGACACCGACAACCTCGCCCGCTACCTGGGCCGGCCCAAGTTCACCCCGGAGTCGGCCGAGCGCACGGCGGTGCCCGGCGTGGCCACCGGCCTGGCGGTCACCGGCGCCGGCGGGGACGTGCTCTTCATCGAGGCGACCAGCATGGAGGGCGAGCCGGGGCTGACCCTTACCGGTCAGCTCGGCGACGTCATGAAGGAGTCGGCGCACATCGCGCTGTCGTACCTGCGCTCCAACGGGCGACGCCTCGGCATCGACCCGAACGCCCTCGCCGGGCGGCGGATCCACGTGCACTTCCCGGCGGGCGCGGTGCCCAAGGACGGCCCGAGCGCCGGCATCACCATGGTGACGGCGCTGGCCTCGCTGGTCACCGGCCGGCCGGTCCGCCCCGAGTTCGGGATGACCGGCGAGGTGACCCTCTCCGGCCGGGTGCTGCCCATCGGGGGCGTGAAGCAGAAGCTGCTCGCCGCCCACCGGGCCGGGCTGACCGAGGTGATCATCCCGAAGCGCAACGAGCCGGACCTGGACGACCTGCCCACCGAGGTCCGCGAGGCGCTGACCATCCACACCCTCGCCGACGTCGCCGACGTGCTCGCCCTGGCGCTGCGCCCGGCCGATGTCGACGCGGAGACCCTGGGCGGCCAGCCGCTCGCCGCGGCCTGACCGGTCCCGCATCCGGAAGCCCCCGCCGTCCCCGACGGCGGGGGCTTCCGGGCGTCCGGCCACCGCCGGACCGGTCAGCTGGACGGCTCGGGGTGAGCGTCGGGGCTCAGCGCCCGTCCCGGCCCGGCCGGCGGTCGCCGCCGTCGGATTCCCGGTCCCGGTCCCGCCGCACCGTGGCCTTGCGGCCCTTGATGGTGCTGCCGCGCAGCCCCTGGATCACCTCGTCGGCCACCCCGTACGGCACCTCCACCAGGGAGAACCGGTCGGCGATCTCGATCGAGCCGATGTCCCGGCCGCTGACCCCGGTCTCCCCGGTGATCGCTCCGACCAGGTCCTGCGGGCGTACCCCGGCGCGCCGGCCCAGCCCGATGAAGACCTGCGTGGTGCCCCCGGCGCGGGGACGCGCGCCGGCGCCGCGCCGGTCCCGGCCGTCGTACCCCGGTCGGGGCTCCCGGGGCGCGCGGACCGCGACCTGCGGGATCTCCTCCTCCTCGTCGGCCGTGCCGGGCAGGGTGGCCTCGTGGGCCAGCCGCACCGCGGCCAGCGCGACCTCCACCAGGTCGAACTCGTCGGTCAGCGACTCGACGATCGCCCGGAACGGCTCCAGGTCGTCCTCCAGCAGCGACTCCCGCAACGCCGCCTGGGTCAGCTCCAGCCGCCGGGTACGCAGGTCCGCCACCGTGGGGAGCTTGTCGACCGCGATCCGCTGGCCGGTGACCCGCTCGATGGTCTTGAGCATCCGGTGCTCGCGTGGCTCGGCCAGGGTGATGGCCACGCCCTCCCGGCCGGCCCGGCCCACCCGGCCGATCCGGTGCACGTACGACTCGGGCGCCGACGGGACGTCGTAGTTGACCACGTGGGTGAGCTGCTCCACGTCCAGCCCGCGCGCCGCCACGTCGGTGGCCACCAGCAGGTCGGCGGTGCCCGACCGCAGCCGGCCCATCACCCGGTCGCGCTGCTCCTGGCTCATCCCGCCGTGCAGCGCCTCGGCCCGGTAGCCCCGGCCGTTCATCGTCTCGGTGAGCCGGTCCACCTCCTCCCGGCTGCGGCAGAAGACGATCGCCGCGGTGGGTGACTCCACGTCCAGCACCCGGCCCAGCGCCGCCGGCTTGTGCGCCCGCGCGATGATGTACGCGCTCTGCCGCACCCGCGGCGCCGCGCCGGCCACCGGCTGCTCGCGCTCGATCCGGATGCGCACCGGGTCGTTCAGGTGCTGGCGGGCCAGCCCGTCGATCCGGGCCGGCAGGGTGGCCGAGAAGAGCACGGTCTGCCGGCCGGCCGGGGCGTGCTCCAGGATCGCCTCGATGTCCTCGGCGAAGCCCATGTCGAGCATCTCGTCCGCCTCGTCCAGCACCACCGTGGCCAGCGCGCCCAGCCGCAGGGTGCCCCGGGCGATGTGGTCCAGCGCCCGGCCCGGGGTCGCCACCACCACGTCCACGCCGGCGTCGAGGGCGCGCAGCTGCCGGCCGATCGGCTGGCCGCCGTAGATCGGCAGCACCCGGGCGCCAAGGTCCTTGCCGTAGCGGTGGAACGCCTCGGAGACCTGCACCGCCAGCTCGCGGGTCGGCACCAGCACCAGCGACACCGGGTCCCCGCCGGAACGGTCGTCGGGCATCCGCTGCAGCAGCGGCAGGGCGAACGCGGCGGTCTTGCCGGTGCCGGTCGCCGCCTGGCCCAGCAGATCCCGGCCGGCGAGCAGCGGCGGGATCGCCTCCCGCTGGATCGGGGTCGGCTCCTCGTAGCCGAGGACGGCCAGCGCGTTCAGCAGCTCGGAGCGCAGCCCGAGGTCGGCGAAGGCGGCGGCCTCGTCCTCGGCGGGGTTGGCGGGATCGGTCGGGGTTGGTGCGGAACTCATGGGGCAAGCTTTTCATCACCGCCACCCGGCCGTCGCGGCGACCGTCGCAAACCGTCGACCCCGCCACGTCGCGGGTGGTCCGGCCGGGCCCCGTGCCTGCGCCCGATCACCCGGACAGGACGGCCAGCAGGGTGGTCAGCCCGACGGCGGCGTCCATCACCCCGCACCACTCGGCGTACCCGCGGGGCACCACCCGGCCCGTGCGGTGGTGCGCCACGTCCCAGGCGGCGTGCCCGAGCCAGCCGAGGCCGACCAGCACACCGGCGAGACCGCCCGGCGCGAGCAGGGCGCCCGCGGCCAGCCCGCCCCAGCCGGCCAGGCCGGCGAGCTGCCAGGCCAGGTTCCGGCGGTCGCCCCACTGCCGCCGCCAGGTGCCGATGAGCAGGTAGCCGGCCGGCAGCACCAGCAGCGTCCACGGGGAGAACACGGTCGGCGCGACCCAGAGGTCCACCGTCATGAGCAGGGCCAACCCGGTCGGCCACCGGCGCGCCACGGCGGCGGCCACCGGGTGGCGGCGGGCCGGCGCCGGGTGCGCCTGCCGGTGCCGCAGCGCCGCCAGCGCCATCGCCGGCAGCATCAGCAGATGACCGCCGAGCATCAGCGCGTCGTCCCCGACCAGTCCGGCCCACCAGGGCGGGAGCAGCAGCAGGAACGGGACGTACATGACCGGCACCATCTCGGCGGTCGGGGCCCACCCGTGGCCGCGGTGCCACATCCAGGCGGCCATGCCCAGCCCCATGTCCGTCGCCATCACCAGCGCGCCGACATCCGCCCGGGCCAGCACGTCCGCGCCGCCCAGCAGGTCCGTCCCGGCCCGCCACAGCGGGCCGAGCAGCAGCATCCCGACCACCATCGCCACGACCATCCCGGCCAGGTGGCCGGCCAGCCGTCGTGCGTCGTTTCGCAGGGGTACGCGTACCGTCGTCTCGGTCATGCCCTGACCCTGCCGGCGCCCCGCATCCGGTACCAGGCGCGTCCGTCACCGGAAAACCGTGCGTCGCGCACGGGTACGGCGTGACATTCCGCAGGGGTGAACCGGGCGGCCACTAGCCCTAGGATCGGCGGACATGACCGTCGACGCGCCGGACCGCCGGCTGCGGCGGGCCCGGCAGCTCACCCTGGTGTCGCTGGCGACGAACGTCTGGACCACCCTGCTGCTGCCCGGCGTCGGGCTGGCCCGGGAGCCGGACCCGCTGCGCCTGGCGCTCGGCCTGCTCGGGCTGGCCGGCTTCGCCGCCGCCCAGGCGGCCGTGCTGCACGCGGCGGTCACCCCCTGGCTCGCCGGGCGCCGCCGGCGCCGCCGGCACGCCGCGCTGGCGCTGGCCGCCCTGCTCAGCCTGCCGCTGGTCGGCCCGGTCGCCGCCGGCGCCTGGCCGACCTGGGCCTGGCTGGGCGCGTCCCTGGCCGGCATGTCCCCGCTGCTGTTCCGGCCGCTGCCCGCCCTGCTCGCGTCGGCCGCGGTGCTCGGCGCGTCGGCCGCGGTGACCCAGGCGACCGGCGGGCCGCTGCGCACCGCCCTGCTCGTCACCGGCGGCATCGGCGCCGGGAGCGCCGCGGTCACCTGGCTCCAGGTCTGGTTCTGGGACCTGGTCGTCGAGGCCCGGCAGGGGCAGGACGCCCGGGCCCGGCTCGCTGCCGCCGAGGAGCGGCTGCGCTTCGCCCGCGACGTGCACGACCTGCTCGGCCACGACCTCACCGTGATCGCGCTCAAGGCGGAGCTGGCCGAACGGCTCGCGCCGGTCGACGCCGCCCGGGCCGGCCGGGAGGCGGCCGAGGTGCGCCGGCTCGCCGGGTCCGCCCTGACCCGGGTACGCGAGGCCGTGCACGGCTACCGCGCCGTCGACCTGGCCGAGCAGCTGGCCGCGGTGGGGGAGGTGCTGCGCTCCAGCGGGGTGCGGTGCACCGTGGTGCCGCCGGCCGGCGAGCTACCCCCGCCGGTCGCCGCCGACCTGGCTGCCGTGCTGCGCGAGGCCGGGACGAACGTGCTGCGGCACAGCCGGGCCGACTGGTGCCGGATCGAGCTGACGCGGGAGGACGGCCGGGTGACGATGACCGTACGCAACGACGGGGCCGGCGGCGCCGGTCCGGACGGGCTCAGCGGCGGCCTGCGCGGGCTGGCCGACCGGCTCGCCCCGGCCGGCGGCAGCGTCCGCGCGTACGCCGAGGACGGGGTGTTCCACCTGGTGGCGACCGTGCCGGTGGCCTCGTGATCCGGGTGCTGCTGGCCGACGACGAGGAGCTGATCCGGCTCGCCCTCGCGGCCCTGCTCGACCTGGAGCCCGACCTGGAGGTGGTGGCGCACGCCGCCGACGGCCGGGCCGCCCTGGCCGCCGCGCTGGCCCACCGGCCCGACGTCGCCGTGCTGGACCTGGAGATGCCGGCGCCCGGCGGGATCCAGGTCGCCGCCGAGCTGGCCCGCGTGCTGCCCGGCTGCGCCACGGTGATCCTCACCGGGCACGGTCGGCCCGCCCACCTCCGGCCGGCGCTGACCGCGGGCGCGCGCGGGTTCCTGGCCAAGGGGGCACCCGGCGGCGCGCTGGCCGACGTGATCCGCCGGGTGCACGCCGGCGCCCGGTACGTCGACCCGGCCCTCGCGGCCGAGGCGCTGACCCTGCCCGAGTGCCCGCTCACCCCGCGGGAGCTGGAGACGCTGCGGCTGGCCGAGCTGGGCACCCCGGTCGCGGTGATCGCCCGGCGGACCCACCTGGCGGCCGGGACGGTCCGCAACCACCTGGCCGCGTGCGTGCAGAAGCTCGGCGCGGCCGACCGGGCCGAGGCGGTCCGGCGGGCCCGCGAGGCGGGCTGGCTCTGACCCGTGCCGACCGGCTCAGGCCGGCTGGACCGGCACCCGGGCCTCGTCGAACAGGGCCGGGCCGGCGTACGCCACCGGGGTGGCCGGGGGCGCCGGGCGCAGCCGGGCGAGCTGCTCGGCGCTGAGCGCGTAGACCACCCGGCCCAGGCCGGCGCGCTCGATGGCGGCGGCGCACATGCCGCACGGCTGGCAGCTCGTGTACAGGGTGGCCACGGCGGCCGCCTCGGGGGTCAGCTGCCGGGCCGCCCAGCGGGCCAGCTTCAGCTCCGGATGGGCGGTGACGTCGCCGTCGGTCCGCTCCGTGTTGACCTCCTCGGCCAGCACCCGCCCGTCGGTGTCGACCAGCAGCGAGCCGAACGGCCCGTCCCCGGCGTCCCGGGCGGCGGCGGCCAGCTCGACGGCCCGGCGCAGGTGGCGTTCGTCGGTCTCGGTCAGCGCGCTCATCCGGCCGGCATTCCCCACGGGACGCCGCCGCACACCGGCGGCGGCTAGCCTGACGGCGTGCGTACGGTCGAACTGCTCTGCTCGCCGGAACTGGAGGAGGCGGTACGGGCGGCCTGGGACCGGCTCGCCGCCGCCGGCCTGCCCAGCCTGGCCCGCAACGCGCACCCGACCAACCGCCCGCACCTGACCCTCGCGTCGGTTGACGAGTTCCCGCCCGGCGCCGAGCAGCGCCTCGCCGACCTCTGCGACGCGGCGCTGCCGCTGCCGGCCCGGCTGGACCGGGTGGCCGTCCTCGACGGCAGCGCCCCGCTGGTCTGGCTGGTCCGCCCCGCCCCGCAGCTGGTCGCCCTGCACGGCGCGGTCTGGGACGTGCTCGCCGGGGCGCCCGGGCCGCACCCGTGGCACCTGCCCGGCCGCTGGGTCCCGCACCTGAGCCTGGCGCTGCGCTTCGGTGCCGCCGACCGCCGCCGGGCCCGGGCGGTGGCCGGGCCGGACCGGCCGGGCGGGGAGTTCGTGGCGGCGCGCAGCTACGACAGCGACACCCGGACGGTCAGCGAGCTGACCCCGGCCTGCCCGCGCCCCGGCGCCTGACCGGGGCCGCACGGCCGGCGGTAAACCGCAGCCGGGCGGCCCCGGTCGCCCGGGTCAGCGGAGGAACCGCAGGTAGTCGAACTCCGCGGTCACCGCAGGGGTGGCACCGCCGTGCGCGACCAGCCCGATCCGGGGCGTGGTGTCGGCCGGGAAGGTCCACACCGCGCCCCACGTCCAGTGCGTGCCGTCCCGGCTGGACCCGGCGCGGAACTCGTGCTCGCCGGTGGCCGGGTCGACGTGGTGGACCAGCCGCAGCCAGGTGGTGGTGGCCGGGGTGCCGACGATGCTGCCGCCGTACACCGGCTGGCCGGCGAAGGGCAGCTCGTAGCCGTACTCGACCTGGCGGGTGTTCCAGATGGCCACCTGGGCCAGCCGGGCGAACCGGTCGTCGTCCACGTACGCCACCAGGCCCGCCTGCTGGTAGTTGCGGACGCTGTCCTCGCCCAGGTCGAGGGTCACCTTCGTCTCCGCGACGTAGTCGCCCGTCGGCGCGTCGCGCAGCAGCACCCCGGCGGTGTTGCCGGTGCCGACCAGGTCGGTCGACTCGACCGGCCAGCGCAGCGCGCCGCCGGTCACCGTGGCGGCCGGGTTGGGCCGGATCCACCGCCAGGCCGGGTCGAGCCCGTCGGTGAACTCGTCCGACCAGCCGGGCAGCACCGGGCCCACCCGGGGCGGGGCGACCGGGTGCCGGACCGGTCGGTACAGCCGGGCCAGGCTGACGTTGTCGAACTCGGCCGGGCCGCCGTCGGCGCGCAGCGCGAGCGGGCCGGCCGCCGGCCGGGCCAGCGTCAGCGTCACCACGGCGAGCTGGTCGCCGAGGCGGGCCGGGCTCAGCTCGGCGACGAGTTGCCGGCCGCGTACCTCCACGGCCAGGTTGTGCCGGTCGGCGAGGTCCAGCCCGGCGGGCAGCGGCACGCTCGCCGTCGCGCCGCCGGCGTCCCGGGCGGTCAGCCGGCCGTCGCCGACCCGCACCTCCACCGCGCCGAGCCGCAGCCCAGCCGCGTCCGCCCCGGCCAGCCGCAGGTCGGCCTCGGCCCGCACGTCCCCGCCGAGCCCGGCCCGGGCGGTCAGCGTGCCGGTGCCCACCAGGGCACCGCCGGTCACCCGCCAGTGGCCCGCGCCGCCCCGCCAGCCGCCCAGGTCGGCGGTGTCGAAGCGGGCGTCGACCCGGCCGGTGGTGACCGGCGCGGGCCGCGGCCCCTCCGAGGGGCCGGCGCCGGCGTTGACGGTCGGCCAGCCGTCCACCCAGTCGAGGCGGTCCAGCAGCATCGGCCGCTCGTTGATCCCGAACGGCTCGTCCAGGTACGGGTCGGCCCGGTCGATCGCGTGGTACGCGATCCAGTCCTGTCCGGACAGGTCGGTGACCACCGCGTGGTGCCCGGTGCCGATCCAGCGGTTGCCGTTCTGGGTGAGCACCGGCGTGCCGCCGGCCCGGGAGACGTCCAGCCGCTGGCCGTCCCGGTCCACGAACGGCCCGCGCGGGTCGCGCGCCCGGCCGACCTGCACGGAGTAGCCGGTGGCCGGCCCGGCGCAGCAGTTCGCGGTGGAGGCGAACAGCCAGTACCCGCCGTCGTGGCGCAGCACGTAGCTGCCCTCGAACTTGTTGTCGACGGCGACCATGGTGGACGCGCCGACCGCGCGCAGCCCGTCGGCGGAGAGCTCGGTGACCGAGATGCCGCCGTAGTAGCTGCCGTAGTACAGGTAGGACCGGCCGTCCACATCGGTGAACTGGCTGGGGTCGATGGTCCAGAGGTAGCCGCCGCCCCCGCCCGGCCGCGGGGCGACCACGGGCGCGTCGGCGAACGTCCACGGTCCGGCCGGGGTGGGCGCGGTGGCCGCCCCGATCGCGGTGTCGAAGGTGTCGCCGGAGACGGTGGTGTCGGTGACGGTCACGTACATCACCCAGCGGCCGGCGACCCGGCGCACGTCGGGCGCCCAGAACGCCGCACCGGGAGCGGCGAAGGACGGCCGCTGGTCCGGGGCGAAGGCGTCGCCCACGTAGGTCCAGTCGACCAGGTCGGCGGAGCGGGCGATCGGCACCCGGTGCGCCCGGCGTTCGCCCTCGCGCAGCGGGTCGGAGGTGCCGAAGGCGTACCAGAGGCCGTCGTCCCCACGGACCACGGCCGGGTCGGCGAAGGTGTCGGCGAAGCCGGCCGAGACCGGGTTCCGGTAGCGGTCTGCGGCGGCGGCGGCGGGCGCGGCCGCCGTGGTCGTGGTCAGCAACATCGTGAGTGCGGCGGCGAGCACGCCGCCACGGCGGAGGTGTCCCATCAGGCCTGCCTTGGAGGTAGACGGAAGTCACTGCGGTGCCCCCCGTTCTACAACGTTGGAGACAACGATGTAAAGAGCCGCCGCACCGGTCGGTGGGGGCCGAACCGTTCCCGTGCCAGCATTGGCGGCATGACCACCCGCACCGACGGCCGCGCGCTGGCCGGCCTCGCCGCGCTGCTCGCCGACCCGACGCGGGCCGGCTTCTGCCTGGCCCTGCTCGACGGGCGGGCCTGGACGGCCGGCGAACTGGCCCGGTCCGCCGGCGTGGCGCCGTCCACCGCAAGCGACCACCTCACCCGGCTGGTCCGCGGCGGACTGCTGGTCGAGGAGCGGCAGGGCCGCCACCGGTACGTCCGCCTCGCCGACCCGTCGGTGGCCCAGCTCATCGAGGACCTGGCCGGCCGGGCGCCCGCCCCGGCGGCACCGCCCCGCACGTTGCGCGCCGCGTCGGCTCAGGCGTCCCTCGCGTACGCCCGGACCTGCTACGACCACCTGGCCGGCCGGCTCGGCGTGCTGCTGCACGACGCCCTGCTGGCCCGGGGCGTGCTCGACCGCGCCGGCGGCCTGGCGCTCACCCCGACCGGGGTGGCCTGGCTGACCGACCTCGGCGTCTCCGTCGAGCCCCTGCGCGCCGCCCGGCGGCCACTGGTCCGCGACTGCCTCGACTGGACCGAGCGTCGCCCGCACCTGGCCGGCGCGCTCGGCGCCGCGCTCTGCCGGCGCTTCCTCGACCTCGGCTGGACCGCGCGAGGCACCGGCCGGGCGCTCCGCCTCACCCCGGCCGGCCGCCCCGCCCTGGCCGCCGCCCTCGCCGTCGACCCGGCGGCCCTCGCACCGCCCCCCTCCCGCGACAGCGGCCCCGCCCGCGCCTGACCCCGTCACCGGGGTGCGCTGATCGACTCCACCTTGGCGACGTGTTCCGGCCGGAAAGCCGCCGCGTCCGAGAGCCGGCGACCGCGCGACAGTTCGGTCGGGGCCGAAGGGAAACGGCAATACAGTCGGGCGATGAGTTGGCCATGATCCCGCCCGCCCCTGACACGCCGGCCTGCGGGCCCCCGGTGCCCGTCGACGGCGGCTGGGTGGTGACCCGGCACGCCGACGTCGTCGCCGTGCTGACCGACCCCCGGTACGTGGTGCCGGTCGCGCCCGGCGGGCCGCCCGGCACCCTGGCCTGGCTGCGCGGGACGGTCAGCCGGTTCAGCGCCCCGGACCGGCATCCGGGCCGGCGCGCGCTCGGGGTGGCCGCGCTCGGCGAGCTCGACCCGGACGAACTGCGCCACGCGGCCGCCCGGCTGACCGAGGCGACGCTGGACCGGGTCGAGGCGGCGGGCCGTGTGGAGGTGATGGGCAAGCTGGCGCGGCGCGTACCCCTGGAGGTGCTGGCGGCGCGGCTCGGCCTGGCGGACCCGGCGGCGGCCGTGCCGGCGGTGACCACGGTGGCCGCCGCCTACCACCCGGGCGCCGACCCGGTGGCAATGGCACGCGCCGACCGGGCGGTGGCCGCGCTGCTGGCGATGTCGCCACCGGCTTCGGCCGAGGCCGCCGCGAACCGGATCGGGCTCCTGGTGCAGGCCGCCGACGCCACCGCCGGGTTGATCGGCGCCGCGGTCCGGCACGGGCTGGCCGCGCCGGCCGCGCTCGGCACCGCGGACCTGCTGGCCGAGATGCTGCGCCTGGACCCGCCGGTGCGCGCCACCCGCCGGGTCGCCACCGGCGCGCTACGCCTCGGCGGCCGGGAGATCGGGCCGGACGCCCCGCTGCTGCTCCGCTTCGACGCGGCCAACCGGGACCCGGCCGCCCACCCGGACCCGGACCGGTTCCGCGCCGGCCGTCCGGGCGCGGTGCTGACCTTCGGCGCCGGGCCTCGGGGCTGCCCGGGGGAGCGGCACGCCCTCGCTCTCGCCGCCGGCGTAATCGAGGTGCTGCGGGAACGATGCGGGCCCGCCGGGCCGCCCCCGCGCTACGCCCCACACCCCACCCTCCGTGTCCCGACCAACCTCGAGGTGATGTTCCGATGACCGACCGCGCCGCGACCTTCCGAGCCCTGCACCAGCCGGGCCGGCCCCTCCTGCTGCCCAACGCCTGGGACCACGCCTCCGCCGCGGCGCTCGCCGCCCGGGGCCACCCGGCCGTCGGCACCACCAGCCTCGGGGTGGCCGCGGCCGCCGGCAAGCCGGACGGGACCGGGGCGACCCGGAGGGACACCCTCGACCTGGCCCGCCGGCTGCGGGACGTGCCGGTGCTGCTCACCGTCGACATCGAGGACGGCTTCAGCGACGACCCGGCGGCGGTGGCCGGGTACGTCGCCGAGCTGGCCGCGCTCGGCGTGGTCGGGGTCAACCTGGAGGACGGCCGCCCGGACGGGACGCTCGCGCCCGTGGACCTGGCCGCCGCCAAGATCGCGGCGGTGCGGGCGGCCGTGCCGGGGCTGTTCGTCAACGCCCGCACGGACGCCTGGTGGCTGGGCGTGCCCGATCCGCTGCCGGCGGCGCTGGACCGGGCGGGGGCCTACCGGGCGGCGGGCGCGGACGGGTTGTTCGTCCCCGGGGCGCCGGACGACACGGTCGGGTTGCTGGTGGCCGAGGCGGAGCTGCCGCTCAACGTGCTGCACCGGCCGGGCGGGCCCGACCTGGCCGCGCTGGGCCGGCTCGGGGTGGCCCGGGTCAGCACCGGCTCGCTGCTGTTCCGCGCCGCCCTCGGCGCGGCGCTGCACCTGGCCGAGGCGGTGCGCGCCGGGCACGACACCGGCCTGCCGGCGGCACCGGACTACGCCTGGGTGCAGGGCCTCTCGGCGGGATGAGGCACCTTAGGAGGGAGATAGGAGGATTGTTCGGAGAGCTACCGATCCTGGTGATTACGGTGTGTTCAGGTTTGATCACGCCGTGTCCTGCCCGGAGAGGGGCCGACCATGCGAGTGCCCAGCCGAAGCCCCGGCCACCAGCCCGGGTCCGCCGTCGCGTCCGCCGCCCCCGCCCGCCGGCTGCCCCCGGCCGCCGGCCGCCGCACCGGGCCCGCGCAGCCGGACCTGGGCGCGTACCGGACGGCGGTGGCGGAGCTGCTGGTCGAGGTGGGCGCTCTGGCGGACGCGCCGTCGACCACCGCCCGCCAGGTGCTGCTCGACCAGCGGCTGCGCGAGCCGGCCATCGCCGCCGTCCTCGACGCCACCCCGCAGGGCTTCGTCGGCGCCCGGGAGACGCTGCTGCTGGAGATGGCCCGCTACCAGCCCAACGCCCGCAGCTCCGCGCACGACCTCACCGCGCTGGTCCGGATCTACCTGCTCTCCAGGATCGACGTGATGTGGTGGCGGGACAGCGGGACCTTCCTCACCGACGGTCAGGTCGACACCAGCACCGACCTGGTCGACCTGGAGTGGCTGCGCCGGCGCGGGCTGCTCGCCTTCCGCTACCAGCAGCAGGCCGCCACCGTCCTCGGTCGCGGGCTGCGCGCCGTCCAGCGGCGGCTGCGCCCGGACGCCACCCCGCGTACCGCCGGGTTGCGGTTCCGCCGGGCCCGGCGTGAGGTGATCGCGCTGCTCAACGACCTGGGCCGGGAGTTCGCCGCGGCCACCGGGCCCGGCATCCCGCCGCTCTGGGTGACCAGCCTGGCCCGCAGCGCCGAGCACCAGTACCGGCTGCGCCGCCTCGGCTACGCCGCCATGGTGCCCAGTGGGCACTGCCTCGGCTGGGCGGCGGACGTGGAACTGGCCTGGTACGGACGGTTCGGCGCCCGGGACCTCCTCGCCGACCTGCTGCTGGCCCGGCAGGAGGCCGGCGAGATCAACGTGGTCGACGAGGGCCAGGCCTGGCACCTCTGCCTCGCTCCCGCCGCCCGCCCGCGGTTCCGGCGGGCGTACGAGGCCGAGATGGGGGTCTGAGCCGATGTGCGGCATCGCGCTGAGCACCGGCCCCGAGGCCGACCCGGCCACCTTCCGGCGGATGCTGGCCGTGCTCGCCCCGCGCGGCGAGGTGACCGAGACCCGGCAGCAGGATGGCCTGCTCGCCGGCGTACGACGGTTGCGGGTGGTGGACCGCGAGCGGGCGGTGCAGCCCTGGGTCTCGCCCGACGAGCGGCACCTGCTCTGCTACAACGGCGAGGTCTTCAACCACCACGAGCTGCGCGCGGAGCTGACGCGGCTCGGGCACGACTTCCGCACCGCCGGCGACACCGAGGTGGTGCTCGCCGCCTTCCGGCAGTGGACGAGGAGGCGGTGCGCCGGCTGCGCGGCGAGTACGCCTTCGTGGTGGTGGAGCGGGCCACCGGCCGGGCGTACCTGGCCCGGGACCCGCTCGGGGTCAAACCGCTCTACTGGTCCCGCGCCCCGGGCTGCCTGCACCTGGCCTCGGAGGTGAAGGCGCTGGCCGGGCACGACGCGCCGATCAGCGAGGTGCCGCCGGGGCACCACGGCTGGGCCGAGCCCGACGGGCCGGTCCGGCTGCGCCCCTACGTCGACCTGCTCACCATCGGCGACGGGCTGCCGGTGATCGACGACCCGGACGAGGCCGCCCTGCTCGTCCGGGTCGCGCTCACCGACAGCATCCGGGCACGGCTGGACACCGACCTCACCGTCGGGGTGGTGCTCTCCGGCGGTCTGGACAGCTCGCTGGCCCTGCTGCACGCCGCGCAGCTGCACCCGGACTGCGTGGCGGTCACGGTCGGCGTGCCGGACAGCCCCGACGTGGCGTACGCCCGGCGGCTCGCCGCCGAACTGGGCGTGCCGCACGAGGTCATCGAGCTGCGCCCGCGGGACATCTGGCTGGCCGACGTGCGCGAGGCGATCCGGATCGCCGAGCTGACCGAGTACGGCGACATCATCAACGCGGTGGTCTCGGTGCCGCTCTTCCGGCGACTGCGCGAGCTGGATCGTCCGGCGGGCCTTCGCCGACCTGCTGCCCGGCTACATCCGTCGGCGGCCGAAGAACCCGATGTCGTACTCCTCGGGGCTGCACGAGCGGGCCCGGCTCTACAAGCCGCTCTTCGCCCGGCTGCACCGCTCCTTCGGCTACCAGCTGCTCGAACCCGTCCGGCGCGACTTCGACAGCGTGCTCACCCGCTGCGGCAACGACCTGGACCGGGCCATCGCCGACGGGCTGGCCCGCCCCGACTACACCGTGCTGGAGCACGCCCGGGACCTGGTCGGCGCGGCGAAGTGGAACGCCGTGCCGGTGGTCCGGCGGCTGGTCGGCCCGCGCGCCGTGCGGCGCGTCGCGTCCCGTCCGTGACCCCGCCGCTTGACTCTGACACCGTGTCAGGGGCGAGCGTGAGGGGGCCATGTTCACCATCGGAGAATTCGCCGCACTCGGTCGGGTGTCGGTCCGGATGCTGCGGCACTACGACGGCATCGGGCTGCTCCGCCCGGCCGTCGTCGACCCGCACACCGGCTACCGGCACTACCGGGCGGACCAGCTCGGCCGGCTCAACCGGGTGATCGCCCTGAAGGAGCTGGGCCTCACGCTGGACCAGGTCCGGGCGATCCTCGACGACCGGCTGGACGTCGCCGAGCTACGCGGCATGCTGCGGCTACGCCGGGCCCAGCTCGCGGCGCAGGTGGCCGCCGACACCGCCCGGCTGGCCGGGATCGAGGCGAGACTCCGGATGCTCGATGCGGAGGGACGCATGACCACCGAGGACGTCGTACTCAAGGAGATCCCCGCGGTGCGGATCGCGGAACTGACCGCGGTCGCCGCCAGCTACGAGCCGCCGGACATCAGCCCGGTGATCCAGCCGCTCTACCCGGAGCTGTTCCGCCGCCTGGAGGCCGCGCGGGTCCGCCCCAGCGGGCCGAGCATCGCCTGGTACGAGCCGGAGGGCGAGGGGGAGGCGGTGGTCGTGCACGCGGGGGTGGCCGTCGGCGTCGACCCGGCGGCCGCCGGGGACGTGGCCGTGGTCGACCTGCCGGCCCTGCCCGCGGCCGCGACGCTGGTGCACCACGGCCCGATGGACGAGGCGGAGACCAGCATGCGGGTGCTCGCCCGGTGGATCGAGGAGAACGGCTGGCGGGCCGAGGGGTACGCCCGCGAGGTCTACCTCGACTACTGCGCGGACGCGCCGGAGAAGGGCGTCACCGAGCTGCAGATCCCGGTCTCCCGGCGGTGAACCGCGTGGACGGGCCGCCCGCGCGGGCGGCCCGTCCCACCGGGGGCACGCGAGGTCCGATCGCCGCCAGCCACCGGCCGCGTTCCCGGCCAGGCTGGACGGCATGACGAGGACGCGCACCAGGTACCTGATCCGCCCCGTGCCCGCCGACGTGCTGGCCGACGTGCGACGCGCCGGCCGCGACGCCTCCGGCCAGCCGCCCGAGCGGTGCTGCGCCGAGGGCGGCGAGCCGCTGCGCTGCTGCCTCCGCGACGCCACCCCGGGCGAGCCGCTGCTGCTCTTCGGGTACGCCCCGCCGCTGCCGCCCGGCCCGTACCGGGAGGTGGGGCCGATCTTCGCGCACGCAGTCGACTGCCCCGGCCCGGCGGAGGCGACGGCGTACCCGGCCGACTGGCGGGGGCGGCCCCAGGTACTCCGGGCGTACGACCGGCGGGGCCGGATCGTCGGTGGCCGGCACCACGACGGCGACGACCCGGACGCCGTCATCGCGGAGCTGCTGGCCGACCCGGCGGTGGACCGCCTGCACAGCCGCAACGTGGTGTACGGCTGCTACATGTTCGCCGTGGTCCGCGGCTGAGCCGGGCGTGACCGGCGGTGGCCGGGGTATCAGCCCGGCATGACCGGACTGGACGCGATCGTGGTGGGGCAGGTCGCACGGGACCTCGTGCTGCTGGTGGACGAGGTGCCCGGCCCGTCCGGGACGGCCCCGGTGCGGTGCCGGCGGGAGCTGCTCGGCGGCAAGGGGGCGAACCAGGCCGTCGGGCTGGCCCAGCTCGGGGTCCGGGTCGGCCTGCTCGGTGTGGTCGGCGAGGACGAGGTCGGCGACCGGCTGCTGGGCCAGGCCCGCAGCGACGGCATCGACGTCGCCCCGGTGCTGCGCCGGCCGGACACGCCGAGCGCGCTGATCGTGGACGTGGTGGACGCCCTGGCCCGCTGGCGGTACCTGGAGGACATCCCCGAGGCGACCCTGCTCACCGAGGCGGACGTGATCGCCGCGGCCGAGGTGCTGGGGGCGGCCCGGGCGGTGGTCGTCCAGCTCCAGCAGCCGCTGCCGGCGGCGCTCGCGGCGGCCCGGGCCGCTCGCGAGGCCGACCGGCTCGTGGTGCTCGACGGGGCGCCGGAGGACCCGGACGGCGCGGCGGAGCTGCTGTCCCGGGCCGACGTGCTGCGGGCCGACGCGCGGGAGGCCGGGCTGCTGCTCGGGGGCGACCCGCCGAAGGACGCCGAGGCGGGGCTGCGCGCCGGCCGGGAACTGGCCGCCCGGGGGCCGGCGCTGGTCGCCGTCGAGGTGGCGGGGGAGGGGAACGCCTTCGTCTGGCCCGACGGGGAACTCTTCGTGCCGCTGAGCGAGACGCCCACGGTGGACAGCACCGGCGCGGGGGACGCCTTCGTCGCCGCCGTGACGGCCGGCCTGCTCCGCGACGAGCCGTACCCCCGGCTCGCCCGGTACGCGGTCGCGGCGGCCGGCGCGACCGTGGGCCATCCCGGTGGCCGGCCCGCCCTCACCGGCGAGGCGATCGAGGCGCAGCTCGCCCGGATCCCGGACCGTTGACGTCCCCGATGGACATCGGCCGCCGCCTCTTCTAGCGTCGCGGACATGCGGAGGACCTTGCTCGCCACCGGGCTCGCCCTGCTCGTCGTCACCACCGGTTGCGCCGGGAGCCCCCGGCCCGCCGAGCCGGCCGGGGCCGGCACGCCGACCGCCTCCCGGCAGGACGCCGGCCAGGTCGAGCGGACCCTGGCCAGCCTGCGCCGGGTCGACGACCTGCCGCTGTACGAGATGACCTACGTCGGCGACTACGACCCGACGGCCGGCGTCGCGGGCACGCCACAGGCGACACCGTTCGGCTGCTCGCTCTTCGCCGCCCGCGGCGACCGGAGCCGGCCGCTGTTCGCCCGCAACTTCGACTGGGACGCGAACCCGGCCCTGGTGCTGCGCACCGACCCGCCGGACGGCTACGCCTCGATCTCCCTGGTGGACATCTCCTACCTGGGGGTCACCGCCGACCCGGCCGGTGACCGCCGGCTGCTGAACGCGCCGCTGCTGCCCTTCGACGGGATGAACGAGCGGGGCCTGGCCGTCGGGCTGGCCGCCGACGACGGCGCGACGGCGGAGCCGGTGCCCGGCCGGCCCACCGTCGGCTCGGTACGCATCCTGCGCCTGGTGCTGGACTCCGCCGCCACGGTGGACGAGGCGATCGCCGTGTTCGGGCGCTACAACCTGGACTTCGACGGCGGTCCGCCGCTGCACTACCTGATCGCCGACGCCACCGGCGCGTCCGCCGTGGTCGAGTTCGTCGACGGCGCGATGCGGGCCGAGAAGGGCCGGGGCGCCTGGCAGGCGCTGACCAACGTGCCGGCCGTCGGGGTGGCCGACCGCGACCTACGCCGCGACCACCGCTACGGTGTGCTCGCCGAGGCGCTCGACCGGGCCGGCGGGTCGGTGGACGCCCCGGCCGCGTTGCGCCTGCTGGACGCCGTGCGGCAGGCGCACACCCGCTGGTCGGTGACGTACGTGCTGCGCACCGGCGAGGTGCGGCTGGTCACCGCGGGCGGCGGCGAGCGCGGCTACCGGCTGCCGATGAGCTGAGCTGAGCCGGGCCCGGCCCCGCCAAGGGGCCGGACCCGGCCGACGGGTCACGAGCTCAGGGTCACCAGCTCAGGTAGCCCGTCTGGGTCTGCACGTTCAGCTCGGGCACCTGGATCAGCCGGGCCGCCCAGGTACGCGGGTCGCGCAGCTCCAGCACGTCCAGGCCCTTCTGGATGTCGCTGGAGTAGATGTGGCCGTTGTACCAGTAGGCCGACCAGGAACCGCCGGTGCGCAGCCGGTCGGCGGCCAGCGGACCCCGCTCCCAGAAGGCGATCTCCGTGGGGTGCCGGGAGTCGGTGAAGTCCCAGACCGAGATGCCGCCCTGGTACCAGGCCTGGACCATGATGTCCCGACCGGGCACCGGCACCAGCGAGCCGTTGTGCGCCACGCAGTTCTCGGTGTCGGCGTTGACCCGGGGGATCTTGTAGTAGCTGCGGAACGTCAACCGCCGGTCGTCGCCGCGACCGGTGATGTCGTAGATGGCGTCCGCACCGCGATTCGGCCCGGTGGCCTCGTTGCAGGTCGCCGCGCCGCCCCCGCCCAGCTCGTCGGTGAAGACCACCTTGGTGCCGGAGTTGTTGAACGTCGCCGAGTGCCAGAAGGCGAAGTTCTCGGTGTCCCGGACCCGCTCGATCACCCGCGGCGCCTCCCGGTCCGCGATGTCGAGCAGGATGCCGTCGCCCATGCAGGCGCCGGCGGCCAGGTCCTTCGCCGGGTACGCGGTGATGTCGTGGCAGCCGCTGGTGGCCGACTTCTCACCCGGGATGCCCGGGTAGCCGCCGTCCGGGAAGAGGTTCGGCGTGGCCACCACGGCGGCCGCGGTCGGGTCCTTCACGGGCACCTTGACGATGGAGATCGAGTCGTGCGGCTGCGGACAGCCCACGTAGGTGTCCGACGGCCCGTACGAGGAGACGTAGAGGTAGACCGAGCGGCGGTCCTTGCTCGGCACCAGGGTGTGGGTGTGCGAGCCGCAGGACGTCTGCACGGACTTCACGTACCGCGGCTTGGTCTTGTCGCTGATGTCGAAGACCTTGATGCCCTCCCAGCGGGTCTCGGTCCGGTCCACCGGGGTGCTGGCGCAGGAGTCGTCGCTGCGCGGCGCGTCGGTGGAGAGGAAGAGCAGGTTGCCGTGGACGGAGACGTCGTTCTGCGAGCCGGGGCAGAGCACCTGCGACACGATGGTCGGCGCGCTCGGCCGGGAGATGTCGTAGATGACGAGGCCGTCGTAGTTGCCGACGAACGCGTACCGGCCCTGGAACGCGATGTCGGTGCCGAACGCCGCGGAGGTGTCGAATGGCGCCTGCTTCGGCAGGTTGGCGATCTGCCGCAGGTTGGGGCTGCTGGAGATCTCGTCGACCCCGGGGACGGCGCTGTCCACGGTGGCCGGTGCGATCTGTGCCCGGGAGATTTCCTGGGCGCTGCTGGGTGGGGCGGTGACGACGCCGGCGATTAGCAGGCCGGCGGCGGCGAGGCTGACGATCCGGATTCGGGACGTGCGGTTGGCGATCACCGGCGGCACCCTCCGAAAGGGGATGATGGTTGTCCACACCTTACATGCCGACGACATTCATCAATGTGACCCCGATCACATCTAAGCGGGATTGTCTATGGATAGGATCGCTGTCACCTCGACCGGAGGGAGTGTCGTATGACCGGCCGGCAGGGACGCGTCTGGCTTGCCGTCACAGCCCTGGTGGCGCTCCTGGTCGTGGTCGGCGTGGCGCTGACCCGGTCGGGTGACGAGCGGCCCGCGGCGGCCGCGGCGAGCCCGTCCGCAACAGTCTCCCCGGTCGACGCGCCGCCGGTCGTGGTGCCCGGCCGGCCCGGGGAGGCGGCGGCCACCCGCGCCGCGCAGGAGGTCCGGGACGGCGCGCCGCCGCGCTACAACGGCCTCGACGTCTGGTACGTCCGGATGATGATTCCGCACCACCAGCAGGCGGTGGAGGTGGCCACCCTGGCCCCCGACCGGGCCGCCGACCCCCGGGTGCGCGCCGTCGCCGACCGGATCCGGGCCGCCCAACGGCCCGAGATCGGGGTGCTGCGGGGCTGGCTCGGCGCGCGCGGGCTCGACGCGGAGGTCCCCGGGCACGACCACGGCGCAATGCGCGGGATGCAGTCCGCCGACGCGATGCGGCAGCTCGCCGCCGCCCGGGGCGCGGAGTTCGACCGGCTCTTCGTGCAGATGATGACCGCGCACCACGAGGGCGCGGTGATCATGTCCACCGACCTGCTGAAGGTGGGCGCGGACCAGACGCTCCAGGAGTTCGCCAACTCGGTCGCCACCGAGCAGTCCGCCGAGATCGCCCGCCTCCGCGACCTGATCGCCCCCTGATCCGCCGGATCTTGGACACGTGCCGTTCGCGAGGAACGGTAAGTGTCCAAGATCGGGAGCTCACCCGCCGCAGGGGCCGTCGTGGTCGGCCGGGAGGGGGCAGCGGCGGCAGTGGGGCAGCCGGGCGTCGCACCAGATCCGGGTACGGACGAACTGGCGGTCCTCCTCGCTGAGCGTGGTCTCGCCGAAGTCGATGTGCGTGACGTGGCCCAGCGACTCGCGCAGCGCCACGGCCAGCGCGACGGCCTCGGTGAGCCGGGTGAGCGTGGTGGGCAGGTGGATGATCCAGCGCGGCTCGGGCGCCGCGTCGGTGGAGTCCATGGCTCTCCCTGGGAGCGACGGAGGGCGGCGCCGAGGCGGGCGGGGGCGGCCGGCGCGACCGCGCGCCCGCGCCGGCCGGAGCCCGGCACCCGCCCCGGGCCTGTCGGTGTGGCTGTGGTGCCGTGCTGTGGTCGGAGCAGCGGAACGGCCGGGCCGTCGGACGCCGCTCCGAGAGGTGACGCCGCAGTGCCTAGCTGGGAGCCTCCTCGCTCCGAGACTCTACCGACAATACTGGTAAAGTCGACGATGCTCTTGAAGTTCTCCCGCGTGGCGTGATCAGATGGGCGTGCCTAGCTGGGAGTACTTCGCATGCCCGCACCACGGAAGTTCGAGCCGCACTACCGGCGCATCATCGCCGACATCAGGGGACGCATCGCCTCCGGCGAGTGGCCGCCGGGCCACAAGCTGCCGTCGACGAAGGCGCTGACCGACCTGTACGACGTCGGCAGCCAGTCCACCGTCCGGCAGGCGATCACGATCCTCATCGAGACCGGCGAACTTTACGGACACCAGGGTCTAGGCGTCTTCGTCGCCGACCGGCCCTCGTGACTCGGTGAGCATCGACGAGTCCGACAGCCCGTACCCTGGGTGACCGTGGACCGCATCGTCTTCGGGCGCCCGCTGCGCAGCGTCGCGTTCGATGTCGCCGTCTCCGGGCTGGTCGCCCTCTTCGCCCTCCTGGGGATCTTCGCCCAGCAGGGCGGCGCCCCGGCCACCGCAGTCGGCCTGGTGATGGCGCTGGTCCTGCTGTTCCGGCGGACCCACCCGTCGGCGGTGGCGGCCGGGGTGGCCGTGCTCGCGCTGCTCCAGGTGATCGTCGGCTGGGGCCCGCTGGCCTACGACATCGGCGTGCTCATCGCCCTCTACAGCGTGGTCAAGTACGCCGACCGGCTGCGCGACGGCATCCTGGCCGGGATCGTCGCCGCCATCGGTGTGCTGCTCGCCGCCGTGCAGATGGCCGGCCCGGCGCCCTGGTGGGCGGGCGCGCTCTACTACGGCCTGGTCACCGGCGCGGTGTGGCTGGTCGGGCTGAACGTGCGGACCCGCCGGCTCTACGTGCTGACCCTGGAGGAGCGGGCCGCCACCCTGGAACGCGAGCGGGAGGCCGAGTCCCGCGCGGCGGTCGCGGAGGAGCGCACCCGGATCGCCCGCGAGCTGCACGACGTGGTCGCGCACAGCATGGCCGTGATGATCGTGCAGGCGGACGGGGTCCGGTTCACCATCGACCGGGACCCGGCCACCGCCCGGGAGGCGGCCAAGGTGGTGGCGGACACCGGCCGGCAGGCGCTGGAGGAGATGCGGCGCCTCGTCGGCGTACTCCGGGAACCGAGCCGGCCGGAGCCGGCGGCCGAGCCCGACGCCGCGGTCGACGCCGAGCCGGCGCACCGGCGGCCCGCCCTGGTCGAGCTGCCCGACCTGCTGGACCGCTTCCGCGCCGCCGGCCTGCGGATCACCGACACCGCCACCGGCACGCCGGTCGCCCTGCCACCCGGCCTGGAGCTGACCGTCTACCGGGTGGTGCAGGAGAGCCTGACCAACGCGCTCAAGCACGCCGGGGTGGGCGCGGCCGTCGAGCTGCGCCTCGACTGGTCCGCGGACGCCGTCGTGGTCCGGGCGGTCGACGACGGGCGCGGCCGCCCGGTGGTCCGGCCGGCGCCGTCCGGCGGGCACGGCCTGGTCGGCATGCGCGAGCGGGTCGGGGTGTACGACGGCAGCCTCGCCGCCGGCCCGACGCTGGGCGGCGGCTGGCGGGTCGAGGCGCGGCTGCCGCTACCGTCGGCGCCGGCTACCGAGGAAGGGAAGGCGGCGGCATGACCGTCCGGGTGGTGATCGTGGACGACCAGGCGCTGGTGCGCGCCGGGTTCCGGATGGTGCTCGACTCCCAACCCGACCTCGCCGTGGTCGGCGAGGCGATCGACGGCGCGGACGCGCTGCGGGTGCTGGACCGGGTCGAGGCCGACGTGGTGGTGATGGACCTGCGGATGCCCACCATGGACGGCGTGGAGGCGACGAGGCGGATCTGCGCCCGGCCGGCCGCGAGCCGCCCGCGGGTGCTGGTGCTCACCACCTTCGACACCGAGGCCGACGCGTTCGCCGCGCTGCGCGCCGGGGCCAGCGGCTTCCTGCTCAAGAACGTCCCGCCGGAGGAGTTGCTCGCCGCGATCCGGGTGGTCGCCGAGGGCGACTCGGTGGTGGCCCCGTCGGTCACCCGGCGGCTGCTGGACCGGTTCGCCGGCCAGCTCGGGCCGGGGCCGGCCGAGGACCCGCGGCTGGCCCAGCTCACCGAGCGGGAGCGGGAGGTGCTGCTGCTCGTCGCGCAGGGGCTCTCCAACGCCGAGATCGCCGCCCGGGTGCACGTCGCCGAGGCGACGGTGAAGACCCACGTCGGCCGGATCCTGGCCAAGCTCCAGCTCCGCGACCGGGTCCAGGCCGTGGTGTTGGCGTACGAGAGCGGGCTGGTCACCCCGGGCGGCTGACCCGGCGTACGACCTGGGTCGTACGGGTCCACCCGGTCGGGGGCGACCACCGGCGTACCGAGGTCGAGCGCGCAGGTGGAGATCACCGGAGGGGTGCCGCCCATAGCGTCGGAGAGGTCAGCCGAACCCCGTCCGACGGGAGCACCACATTGTCCGCAACCCCGACCACCGGCGTCGCCGTCACCGCCCGTGAGCTGCGCAAGGAGTACGGCTCCGGGCTCTCCCGGGTCGTCGCCCTCGACGGCGTCGACCTCGACCTGGCCGCCGCCCGGTTCACCGCCGTCATGGGCCCGTCGGGCTCCGGCAAGTCGACCCTGCTGCACTGCCTCGCCGGCCTGGACCGGCCGTCGGCCGGCACGGTGTGCATCGGCGACGCCGACCTCGCCCGCCTCGACGACCGCCGGCTGACCCGGCTGCGCCGGGACCGGATCGGCTTCGTCTTCCAGAAGTTCAACCTGCTGCCCACCCTGACCGCCGAGGAGAACATCGTGCTGCCGCTGGCCATCGCCGGCCGGCGGCCCGACCCGGAGTGGCTGAACCGGGTGGTGGCCGCGGTCGGCCTCACCGACCGCCTCCGGCACCGGCCCGCCGAACTCTCCGGCGGCCAGCAGCAGCGGGTGGCCGTGGCCCGGGCGCTGGTCACCCGACCGTGGGTGATCTTCGCCGACGAACCCACCGGCAACCTGGACTCGCGGTCCGGCGCGGAGGTGCTGCGGCTGCTCCGCGAGGCGGTGGACACGCTCGGCCAGACCGTGGTCATGGTGACCCACGACCCGACGGCCGCCGCGCACGCCGACCGGGTGGTCTTCCTCGCCGACGGCCGGCTGGTCGAGGAGCTGCACGCCCCGACCGCCGGCCAGGTCCTCGACGCGCTCACCCGGCTCGAGGCCGGCGCGCCGCTGGTGGGGCGGTGACCGGGATGCTGCGCCTGACCCTGCGCCAGGTCCGCGCCGACGGGCTGCGCCTGCTGCTCTCCTCGCTGGCGATCGTCCTCGGCGTCGCCTTCGTCGCCGGCACCCTGATGTTCATCGACGGCATGCGAGCCGGGGCGTACGAGCGGGCCGGCGCCTTCGACCGGCACACCGACCTGGCCGCGTACGCCGACGCCACGCCGCTGCCGCCGACCCTGGTCGACCGGGTGCGCGCGGTCGACGGGGTGGCCGCCGCCGAGGGGGAGTTGACCGGCACCGCCGGGGTGATGGGCGCCGACGGTCGGCCGGTGCTCGGCTACGCCGTCCTCGCCGCGATCCCCACCGACCCGGCCCTCCAGTCGTACGACGTGGTCGCCGGGCGGCTGCCGCAGCGGCCCGGCGAGCTGGTGCTCGACGAGGAGACCGTCGCCGACCAGCGCTTCACCCTGGGCAGCCCGGTGCGGGTCGGCGGGAACGGCGGGCCGGCCCGGCCGTACACCCTGGTCGGCGCCGTCGACGTGGCCGGCAGCTCGCGGGATGTCGGCGGCCCGTTCATCGGCCTGGCCGGCGCGGACGCGCTGGCCGTGAGCGGGGACGGCCGCATCATGGTGGCCGCGCGGCCCGGGGTGGACCGGTCGGCGCTCGCCGACCGGGTCCGCGCGGCGGTCGGGCGGCAGGTCGTGGTCCGGGACCGCGCGGCGATCCTCGACGCGGCCGTCGCGGACGCGGTGCGCGACCGGCAGCAGTTCGAGCTGTTCCTCGGCACCTTCGCCGCGGTGGCGGTGCTGGTCGCCGGCTTCGTGATCGCCAACACCTTCGCCATCGTGCTCGCTCAGCGGTCCCGGCGGACCGCGCTGCTGCGGCTGGTCGGGGCCACCCGCGGCCAGGTCTACCGGGCCACCCTCGGCGAGGCGGCGCTGACCGGGCTGCTCGCCTCGGCGGTCGGGGTGCTGGCCGGGGTGGGGCTGGCCGCGGGCCTCGGCGCGCTGCTGTCCACCCTCGACACGCCGGTCGCCGGGGCGGTCGCCGTGACCGCCCGTACGGTGCTGCTCCCCCTCGGTCTCGGCACGCTGCTGACCGTGGCGTCCGCCGCGGTGCCGGCCTGGCAGGGCACCCGGGTGGCGCCGGTGGCCGCACTGACCGACGCCGCCGTGCAGCCCGCCCGGCGGGCCGGCCGGGTCCGGCTCGCGGCCGGCGCGCTGGTCCTCGCCGCCGGGGTGGCCGCGCTGGCCGGTGCCGGGGCCACGGGCCAGGTGCCGCTGGTCGCCGCGGGCGGGGTGCTGGCCTTCCTGGGCATCGTGCTGTTCGGCCCGGTGCTGGTGCCGGCGCTGGTGCGGGTGCTCGGCCTGCCGGCCCGCCGGCTGCTCGGCGTCCCGGCCGGGCTGGCCGTGGCGAACGCCGTGCGCAACCCGCGCCGGGTGGCGGCCACCGCCACGGCCATGGTCATCGGGATCGGCCTGGTCTCCGCGTTCGTGGTGGGCGCGGGCAGCGCGAAGGCCGGCATCGAGCGCGCGGTCGACGCGCGGATCGGGGTGGACTTCCTGGTCGCCGGGATCGGCGGGGACCTGCCGGCGCCGTTGGCCGGGGAACTGGCCGCCCGGCCGGAGCTGGGCATGGTGCACGAGCAGCGCACCCGGGTGGCCGACGGGATCGAGGTGCGCGCCGCGCACCCGGCGCTGGTCCGGCGGACCTTGTCCGCGGTGGACGCCGGCGACCCGGCCGACCTGGGCCCGGGGGCGGTGCTGGTGCACCGCGAGCTGGCCGCCGCCCGCGGCTGGTCGGTCGGCAGCACGGTCCCGCTCGCCGGCCGGTCGTTCCGGGTGGCCGCCGTGGTGGCCGACGACAACCGGGCCCTGGCCGGCAGTTCGGTGCCCGCCGGACACGTGGTGGACGTCGTCGACGCCGACTTCACCCGCCTCTTCCCGGCCGAGCGCGGCCACCTGGCCGAGGTGGACCCCGCCGACGGGGTCAGCGCCGACGTCGCCCGGGCCGCCGTCGAGTCGGTGCTCACCAACTATCCGACGGTCAATCTGCTGGACCAGGCCGCCTACAAGAAGATGCTCACCGGCACCGTGGACCTGGTGCTCGGCTTCGTCACCGCGCTGCTCGGCCTGGCCGTGGTGATCGCGCTGGTCGGCGTGGCGAACACGCTCACCCTCTCGGTGGTGGAGCGGACCCGGGAGAACGCGGTGCTGCGCGCCGTCGGCCTGAGCCGTGGCGGGATGCGGACGCTGCTCGCCGTCGAGGCGGTGCTCACCGCGCTGGTCGGCACCCTGCTCGGCATCGCGCTGGGCGCCGGGGTAGCGGCCGGCGGGATGGCGGTGCTGGCCCGGCTCGGCGGGGACTTCACCCTGGTCCTGCCCTGGGGGCGGCTGGGCCTGATCGTCGCGGTGGCGGTGGTCGCCGCGCTGGCCGCCTCGGTCCTGCCGGCCCGGCGCGCGCTGTCCCGACCGGTGGTGGCGGCCCTCGGCACGGAGTGACCGCCGGGCGCCCGAGACGCGTCGAGCCGGTCCCGCGACAGGCGCGGGGCCGGCTCGATCTGTTCCGGGTGCCGCCGGGTCAGCGGTCGGACGCCGGCTGGGCCCCGCCCCCGTCGCCCCCGCCATCGCCGCCACCCGCGGGGGCGGTCGTGGTCGTCGTGGTCTCGGTCGGTGCGGTGGTTTCCACCGGCGGCGGACTCGTGGTCGGCGCCGTGCTCGGCGCGGTGGGCAGGGTCGACGGGACGCTCGACGGGGTCGGCTGGGCCGAGGCGCTCCCGGAGGGGCTCGGCGTGGCCGAGGACGAGACCGAGGGCCGGCCGGTCGGACCCACCGGGCGGTAGCTGCGGCCACCCCCCTCCGTCGGCGGCGCCTCGGTGACCGCGGCGTCCGCGACCGAGTTGCTCGGGGCCACCGCCGGCGGGGTCGTGTCGATCTGGGTGGCCGGCGGGTCGGCGTTCTTCGCCGCGCCCAGGGCGGCGCCCAGCGCGGCCAGCGCCACCAGCACCGCGGCCGCGGCGCCGACCAGCGTGCCGCGCCGGCCCGGCCGGCGGGCCGGGGCAACCAGCGCCCCCGGCGCCGCGGCGGTCAGGTCGTCGCGGGTGCGGCTGGATCCGGTCGCGCCGCGCAGCGCCACCGGCACCATCGAGGTGGGCGCCTCGGAGCCGGCCGCGCGGGCCGCCTCGGCCATCGCCGCGGCGGTGGGGAAGCGGTCCGCCGGGTCCTTGGCCAGGGCCCGGGCCACCAGGTCGCGGACCGGCTGCGGGATCTCCTCCGGCAGCTCCGGCGGCTCGTCGTCGAGGTGGCGGACCGCCACCTGGAGCGGGTTGTCCCCGGTGAACGGCGGGTTGCCGGTGAGGCAGCAGTAGGCCACCGCGCCGAGTGCGTAGAGGTCGGTGGCGCCGGAGACCGGACGCCCGGCGGCCTGCTCGGGGGCCATGTAGAGGGCGGTGCCGGGCACCGCGTTCGTGCTGGTGATGCTGGTGACGTTGGTCGACCGGGCCACCCCGAAGTCGACCAGCACCACGGTGCCGTCGTCCTGGACGAGCAGGTTGCTCGGCTTGACGTCACGGTGGACGATGCCCCGGGTGTGCGCCGCTTGCAGCGCCTGGGCCACCTGCGCCACGATCGACATCGTCTCGCCGACCTCGAGCTGCCCGGCCGCCTCGATCCGGCGGGAGAGCGGCTCGCCCGCGACGAACTCCATGACCAGGTAGTCGGCCCGGCTGCCGTCGGGCAGGTCGTCCTCGCCGCAGTCGAAGACCTGGACCACGCCCGGGTGGCGCAGCGACGCCATGATCCGCGCCTCGGAGCGGAAGCGGGCGATGAAGTCGGGGTCGGAGACCAGGGCGGGCAGCAGGACCTTCACCGCGACCGGACGGCCGAGCACCAGGTCCGTGGCACGCCAGACGTCGCCCATGCCGCCGGTGGCGACACGGTCATCCAGGCGGTACCGACCGCTGAGCACGACGTCTGAAGTCAACACGCCATTACCGTACCCAGAGCGGCCCCGGAGTATTTCCCGCGATCTCTCCCGTCACGACCGGCGCGCGGCCCGGCGGGACTCGGCCGAACGGTCGGGCCTGCCCGAACCGATTGGCTGACCGTGACGATCCGCGTACGATCGGCCAGGAAAATGTGTCCGACAGTTCGTGTGTCCGAGTTCCGGACTGGTGTTTTGTCCCGGTTCACCGAAGCGCAGCGCATTCCGGGTGGCGTTCGTTACACCGACGCGCCGTGACCGTCCGTAGACAATTCTCACTCTTTTGCCGGCGGGCGGCGCCTTGTCCAACCTAACGTCCGCTCCTAGCGTTGGCCCGGCTCCCGGCCGCCCCATGCCGCCGGTACGGTATGTCCGCCGACGACCGTCCTCACGGCGGTAGTTCCATACGGCGCCCGGCACCTTCCGTGCCGGCGCCGATCAGGTCAGCGGGGGGCTGATGGTGCGGGTGGAGGTCCGGTCGTCCGACCGGGCGGGCGTCGGGCACACCGGCACCGGCGGGCGCCGGTGCCGGGAGTCGGCACGGCGGGAACGGCGGATCCATGACCGGTGAGCTGAACGAGGCGGTCGCCGCCGCGCAGGCGGGCGACGAGGAGGCGTTCCGCTTCCTCTACCGCAGCCTCCAGCCCGGCCTGCTGCGCTACCTCACCGCCCTGGTCGGCGCCGACGCCGAGGACGTGGCCTCGGAGGCGTGGCTCCAGATCTCCCGTGACCTGCCCAGCTTCACCGGCGGGGAGTTCCGCGCCTGGACGGTCACCATCGCCCGCAACCGCGCCATGGACCACCTGCGCCGGCAGCGGCGACGGCCCGCCCTGCCGGTGCCCGTGCAGGCGCTCAGCGAACTGGCCGGGGACGCGGACACCGCCGAGCGAGCGGGCGAGACCATCGGCACCGAGAGCGCGCTGGCCCTGATCGCCAGCCTGCCGCCCCGCGAGGCGGAGGCGGTGCTGCTGCGCGCCGTGATCGGGCTGGACGCGGAGACCGCCGGGCGGGTGCTCGGCCGACGGGCCGGCGCCGTGCGTACCGCCGCGCACCGCGGGCTGCGCCGGCTGGCCGCCATGCTCCAGCGCACCGACGCGGACCAGTCGTCGGACCAGGCCGGGGGAGCGACCCCGCCCCGGCCCCGTACCGGCCGGGGACGGCAGGCGCCGCAGGCGCCCAAGGCCGAGCCGGCGGACGGTTGACGTGGAGGAAAACGGGATGAACTTTCGCCGGTCCGACGGGCCCGCCGACCGGGCGGAGTCGGAGCGCCTCCTCGACACGGCCCGCACCGGGACACCCCCGGAGCCGACGGCCGACCCGCTGGCGCTCCTGCTCGCCGCGGCGACCGCCCCGGCCGACCCGGGCGCGCTGACCGGTGAGGAGCGAGCGGTCGCCGCGTTCCGTGCCGCCCGGGCGAACCCGGCCCCGGCCGCGGCGCCGCGACCGCGTCACCGCTTCCGGGTCGGCGCGGTGCTGGCCGGCGTCGCCGCCACCGCCACCGCCGGAGCGGCGTTCGCCGCGGTGAGCCTCGACCGGAACCCGGAACCGGCGCCCCCGCCGGTTCCGGCCACCTCCGGCAGCACCGGTGCGAGCGGTCCGGGCACGCCGACGCACTCCGGGGGCGCCACCCCGTCCGGCGGGCCGTCCGGCGGGATCCCGTCCACCGCGCCGGCACCCGGCGGCTCCGGCGGACCGGGCCGGCCGGCCGACGCCGCACAGCTCGCCGGGCTGTGCCGCGCGTACCTGGCGAAATCCGACCGGCAGCGGGCCCGGGCGCTGGAGACCGACGTCTTCGCCGACCTGGTCTCCGCCGCCGGCGGCGCCGACCGGGTCGAGGACTACTGCCTGGCCCTGGTGCCGGAGAAGTCCCCGGAGCCCGCCTCGCCGAAGGCCGCCTCACCGAAGCCGTCGGCCCACAAGGCGACCCCGTCCGCGCCCGCCGCCCCGACCCGGCGGACCGGCAGGCCGACCACCGCCCCCGGTCGCTGAGCCGATCCGGCCGCCGTCCGCAATCGGATTCCGGACAAAAATTCATCTCCTCGGGCGCGCGGATTCCGTCTGCTAGACAGAAGATGGTGGGACCCGCGGACGCCCGGCCGCCACGGCAGGGGCGCCCGGCCGACAGCGTGGTCGCCCGCCCGGGGAGAGGAGCCGTCTCTTGGTGATGTCGCCGGAGCTGGACCGGATCACCGTCCTGCGGGACGAGGCGGGGGCCCACGGGCACATCGCCAGGATCTGCTTCAAGACCGGGCCACCCACCCTGACCGGCATCGAGCTGGAATGGACGGTGCACGACGCCGCGGACCCGACCCGCCCGGTCGACCGCGACCGACTGCGCCGGGCGCTGGGACGGCACAGCCCTGTCACCCTCGACCCCACCAGCCCGGCCGCCGGGCTCCGGCGCGGTGGCACCGTGACCGTGGAGCCGGGCGGGCAGGTGGAGATCTCCTCCGCGCCGCGACCGTCGGTCGCCGCGCTCATCCTGGCCACCGAGGCGGACCTCGCCGAGCTGCGAGCCCTCCTGGACGCCGCCGGCCTCGTCCTGGGCCGCACCGGCATGGACCCCTGGCGCCCCCCGCATCCCGTGCTGGAGACCCCGCGCTACCGCGCCATGCGCGGCGTCTTCGACCGCCACGGGCCGGCCGGTCGGGCGATGATGTACAGCACCGCCGGGCTCCAGATCTGCCTGGACGCGGGCGAGCCGGACCGGGTGGCCGAGCGGTGGGCCGCCGCGCACGCCGTCGGGCCGCCGCTGCTGGCCGCCTTCGCCACCGCCGACCGGCACGCCGGCCGGCGCACCGGCTGGGCCTCCACCCGGATGGCCGCCTGGCTGGCCATGGACCCGGCGCGCACCCGCCCGGTCTGGTCGCCCGGCCGCGCCGACCGCGACCCGGTCGCCGCCTGGACCGGCTACGCGCTCGCCGCGCCGCTGCTCTGCGTACGCGGCGACGGCCCGGACTGGACCCCGCCGCCGGGCGTCACCTTCGCCGACTGGCTGGCCGGGGCGCTGCCGCGCCCGCCGACCACCGAAGACCTGGAATACCACCTCAGCACGCTCTTCCCGCCGGTCCGCCCGCGCGGCTACCTGGAGGTCCGCTACCTGGACACCCAGCCGGACCGGGAGTGGGCCGTGCCGCTGGCGGTGCTGGCCGCGCTCTTCGCCGACCCGGCCACCACCCGGGACGCGCTGGCCGCCGCCGCCCCGGTCGCCGACCGCTGGTCCGCGGCGGCCCGGCACGGGCTGGCCGAGCCACCGCTGGCCGCCGCCGCGGCGACCCTGTTCGACCTGGCCCTGGCGGCCCTGCCCCGGCTGGACCTGCCGGCCGGGCTCCACGACGAGACGAGCCGAGCGATCCGGCGGCGCCGCGCCGCCGCGGAAAGGGGACACCGGTGACCACGACCGAGCGGCCGGCCACGGAGGGCGAACAGCTGCGCGGCCGGATCGCGGCCGAGCTGGAGCGCGCCCGCGCTCGAACCGCGCTGCTGACCGACGCGGTGGACGACGACGACCTGGTGCGGCAGCACTCCACGCTGATGTCCCCGCTGGTCTGGGACCTGGCGCACGTCGGCAACCAGGAGGAGCTGTGGCTGGTCCGCGACGTCGGCGGGCGCGAGCCGGTGCGCCGCGACATCGACGACCTGTACGACGCGTTCAAGCAGCCCCGCAAGGACCGCCCGGCGCTGCCGCTGCTGCCGCCGGCCGAGGCGCGGGCGTACGTGCGCACCGTCCGGGAGAAGGTGTACGACCTGCTGGACGGGATCCGGTTCACCGACCGGAAGCTGGTCGAGGACGGCTACGCGTTCGGCATGATCGTCCAGCACGAGCAGCAGCACGACGAGACCATGCTCGCCACCCACCAGTTGCGCGCCGGCGGCCCGGCGCTGCACGCCCCGCCGCCCCCGGAGCCGCGGGCCCGGGTCGGCGGCGAGGTGCTGGTGCCGGCCGGACCGTTCACCATGGGCACGTCCACCGACCCGTGGGCGCTGGACAACGAGCGCCCCGCGCACACCGTCGACCTGCCGGCGTACGCCATCGACGCGGCGCCGGTCACCAACGGGCAGTACCGCGCCTTCATCGCCGACGGCGGATACGACGAGCCGCGCTGGTGGAGCGAGGCCGGCTGGCGGCACCGGGTCGAGGCCGGGCTGAGCGCCCCGATGCACTGGCGGCGCGACGGCGACGGCTGGGCGTACCGCCGGTTCGGCCGCTGGTCGCCGGTGCGCGACGACGAGCCGGTGGTGCACGTCTGCTTCCACGAGGCGGCGGCGTACGCCGCCTGGGCCGGCAAGCGGCTGCCCACCGAGGCGGAGTGGGAGAAGGCAGCCCGCTGGGATCCGGCGACCGGCCGGTCCCGCCGGTACCCGTGGGGCGACGCCGACCCGACCGGCGCGCACGCCAACCTGGGGCAGCGGCACCTGTGGCCGGCGCCGGTGGGCGCCTACCCGGAGGGCGCCTCCCCGCTCGGCGTGCACCAGCTCATCGGCGACGTCTGGGAGTGGACGTCGAGCACCTTCCGGGGCCACCCGGGCTTCGTGGCGTTTCCCTACCGGGAATACTCGGAGGTCTTCTTCGGCGACGACTACCGGGTGCTGCGCGGCGGCTCGTTCGGCACCGACCGGTCGGCGTGCCGGGGCACCTTCCGCAACTGGGACTACCCGATCCGGCGGCAGATCTTCAGCGGCTTCCGCTGCGCCCGCGACGCCCGCCCCGAGGAGGCGGCGTGACGGGTGGTGCCGCCTGATGTGCCGCCACCTGGCGTACCTCGGTCCGCCGGTCAGCCTGCGCAGCCTCCTCTTCGACCCGCCGTACGGCCTGCTGCGGCAGTCCTGGGCGCCGCGCGACATGCGCGGCGGCGGCACGATCAACGCCGACGGCTTCGGGGTCGGCTGGTACCCGGGCGACGGCGACCCGGTCCGCTACCGGCGGGCGCAGCCGATGTGGAGCGACACCACCCTGCCGGAGCTGGCCGGCGTGACGGTCGCCGGCGCGGTGCTGGCCGCCGTCCGGTCCGCCACGGTGGGCATGCCGCTGCACGAGACGGCGGCGGCGCCGTTCGCCGAGGGGCGGTGGCTGTTCAGCCACAACGGGGTGGTCCGGGGCTGGCCGGACAGCCTGGTGCCGCTCGCCGCCGGGCTGCCCGTCCGCGACCTGCTGACCCTGGAGGTGCCGAGCGATTCGGCGCTGCTCTGGGCGCTGGTCCGGCACCGGCTGCGGGCCGGTGCGGCGCCCGGCGACGCGCTGGACGGGACCGTCGCGGCGGTCGCTGCCGCCGCCCCGGGATCCCGGCTGAACCTGCTGCTCACCGATGGCACCACGGTGGCGGCCACCGTGGCTGGGCACGCCCTGTCGGCACGGCGTACCCCGGGCTCGGTGCTGCTGGCCTCGGAGCCCTTCGACGACGACCCCGGCTGGCGGGCGCTGCCGCACGGCCGGCTGGTGGTGGCCACCGCCACCGGGCTGGACACCCGGAAGCTGACGGTCGCCTGACATCCCTTTCCCACAGCGGTAGGAACAGGAAGGACAGCTGATGAGCGCGGAGCCACTGGAGATCCACCTGGAGGAGCAGGACCTCAGCCGCGGCCTGCGGGAGGACGTCCGGGTCGGGCTGACCGCGACACCGAAGTGGCTGCCACCGAAATGGTTCTACGACGCCCGGGGCAGCGAGCTCTTCGAGGAGATCACCCGGCTGCCGGAGTACTACCCGACCCGGGCCGAGCGGGCGGTGCTCGCCGCGCACGCGGACGACATCGCCGAGCTGACCGGCGCGAAGACCCTGATCGAGCTGGGCTCCGGCTCGTCGGGGAAGACCCGGCTGCTGCTGGACGCCTTCACCCGCCACGGCGACCTGGGCACCTTCGTCCCGCTGGACGTGTCGGTCAGCGCGCTTCGCCGGTCCACCGGGCAGATCGCGGCCGCGTACCCCGGGCTGCGGGTGCGGGGCATCGTCGGCGACTTCACCCGGCACCTGGACCGGCTGCCCACCGGCGGCCGGCGGCTGGTGCTGTTCCTCGGCGGAACCATCGGCAACCTGCTGCCGGTGGACCGGGCCGAGTTCCTCACCGCGACGCGCGCGGCGCTGGAGCCCGGCGACTGGCTGCTGGTCGGCACCGACCTGGTCAAGGACCCGTCGGTGATCGTCCCGGCCTACGACGACGCGGCCGGGGTGACCGCCGAGTTCAACCGCAACGTGCTCCGGGTGATCAACCGGGAACTGGGGGCGGACTTCGACCCGGAGGCGTTCCGGCACGTGGCGGTCTGGGACCCGGAGCACGAGTGGATCGAGATGCGGCTGCGGGCCGAGCGTCCGGTCCGGGTGCGCGTGCTCGACCTGGACGTCGAGTTCGCCGCCGGCGAGGAGCTGCGGACCGAGGTCTCGGCCAAGTTCCGCCCCGAGGGGATCGGCCGGGAACTGGCCGCGGCGGGGTTCGACCGGCAGGCGTTCTGGACCGACCCGGACGGGCTCTTCGGGGTCAGCCTGGCCCGGGCCGACTGAGCCGCCGGGGCGCGGCGGGTGAGCCTGTTCACCCGTCGCGGCCCGCGCCGTGATGATCCGCTAGGCTGGGGCCGTGAAGGGGAGTAGCCCCCAATGTCGTGGTCGACATACTGATGCGTTCCGCATCCGGCCACGCGGCCCCGGTCCCCGGGGCGGGCGAGACCTTCGACTCAGGCTGTCGCAGCCGGGTCGAGGGCGCCCCCGTACCTCCTCCCGGCTTGATCGGGAAGGTTCACATGGACGGTTTCCTCGTCGCGCTGGTGATCAGCTTCGGCGTCATCTTCGTCGCCGAGCTGGGCGACAAGTCCCAGCTCATGGCCCTGACGTTCGCCACCCGGTTCCGGACCCTGCCGGTGCTCATCGGCATCACCGTGGCCACCGCGATCGTGCACCTGGCCTCGGTCGCCATCGGATACGGCCTCAACGCGGCGCTGCCCACCAGCTGGATCTCGCTCGTCGCCGGCCTGGCGTTCCTCGGCTTCGGCGCGTGGACGCTGCGCGGCGACAAGCTGACCGAGGAGGAGAAGCGCAAGGCGGAGAAGAGCAGCCGTAACGCCATCGTCGCCGTCGGGGTGGCGTTCTTCCTGGCCGAGCTGGGCGACAAGACCATGCTCGCCACCATCACCCTGGCCACCAAGTACGGCTGGTTCGGCACCTGGCTCGGCTCCACCCTCGGCATGGTCGCCGCCGACGCCCTGGCCATCCTGGTGGGCCGCCTGCTCGGCCGGCACCTGCCGGAGAAGGCCATCCGCTACGGCGCCGCCGTGCTCTTCGCCATCTCCGGCCTCTGGCTGATCCTCGAGGCGGTCGCCGAACTGACTTGACCCCCGCCGGCCGGTTCCGCCGCACGTACCCGGCGGCGGAACCGGCCGCGGATGATCGAGAGCCGGGTCCCCTGGGTATGAACATCCGGGCGACGCTGCGGCGGGCGACGACCACCGCCTAGCGTGAGCCACGAGACGAAACCCCGACGACCGGGAGGTCCAGCGCATGAGCAGGCACGACGAACCCAACGAGTACGGCTTCGCCGGGGGCGCCACCGCTCCGGAGCCGCCGGCCGGCGGGCGCTCCGACGAGCAGGACCGGATCGAGGCGATCGCGGTCCCGGGCGACGACCTCACCGAGCCGGTCACGGACGCGCTGGAGGAGGAGACCGAGGAGCGCGGCGAGGAGCGCCGGGCCGACCGCCGCCGCTGAACCCGAGGCGCGCCGGCCGCGGTGGCGGTCGGCGCGCGAGCCAGGCCGGCTAACCCTGGTAGACGTCCGGGATGCCGTCGCCGTCGGAGTCCCGGCTCTCCCGCTCGCTGATCCGCCGGTAGACCCGGTTGCGCCGGACCAGCACCGTCGAGGCGAGCCCGGCCGAGACCAGCGAGCCGAGCAGCACGGCGGCCTTCACCCGCTCGTCCTCGGGGCTGCCCGGCCCGAACGCCAACTCGCCGACGAGCAGCGACACGGTGAAGCCGATGCCGGCCAGCAGGGCCAGCCCGGCCAGGTCCGCCCAGGTGATGTCCTCGTCAAGTTCCGCGCGGGTGAAACGGGCGAGCAGGAACGTGGAGCCCAACACCCCGACCGTCTTGCCGAGGACCAGCCCGGCGGCCACCCCGAGCACCACCGGGTCGGTGAGCACCGCGGCCAGGTCGACGTCGACCAGGGTCACCCCGGCGGCGAAGAACGCGAAGATCGGCACCGCGAGGCCCGCCGAGATCGGGCGCCAGCGGTGCTCCAGCCGCTCGGCCAGCCCGGGCCCGCCGCCCCTGGGGGCGAGCACGGGCACGGTGAAGCCGAGCAGCACCCCGGCCACCGTGGAGTGCACGCCGGAGGCGTGCACCAGCGCCCAGGCGGTCACGGCGAGCGGGAGCAGCGCCCACCACCAGGTGTGGCGGCGCCGCACCAGCAGCCCGAAGGCGGCGATCGGCAGCAGCGCGGCGATCAGCGGCAGCGGGTGGAGGTCGGCGGTGTAGAAGACCGCGATGATGACGATCGCGAAGAGGTCGTCGACCACCGCGAGGGTGAGCAGGAAGGCGCGCAGCCCCTGCGGCAGGTGCGAGCTGACCACGGCGAGGACGGCGAGCGCGAAGGCGATGTCGGTGGCGGTGGGGATCGCCCAGCCGCGCAGCCCCACCCCGCCGGCGCTGAGCGTCACCGTCAGGTAGACCAGCGCCGGCACGACCATGCCGCCCATGGCGGCCACCACCGGCAGCGCCGCACGGCGCGGGTCGCGCAGGTCACCGGCCACGAACTCCCGCTTGAGCTCCAGGCCGACCACGAAGAAGAAGATCGCCAGCATGCCGTCGGCGGCCCAGGTGGCGAGGTTGAGGTCCAGGTGCAGCCCGGCGCCGCCCGGCCACGGCACCCAGTCACCAAGTTCGGCGTACGCGGCGCGCCAGGGGGAGTTGGCCCAGACCATCGCGATGAGCGCGCCGAGCAGGAGCAGGCCGCCGCCGACGGTCTCCGTGCGCAGCACGTCGGCCAGGAAGCGGGCCTCCGGCCAGGACCGGCGGGACAGCAGGCGGGAGGAGGGCGGGGTGGTGCGTTCGGTCATGCGGCGTCCGTTCCGGGAGCAGGGTCGGCGAAGCGATCGCCGACCAGGCTTCCCGGCACACCGGTTCCGACCCTATCCGGCCGCCGGCCCGCCCGCGACTCGCCGGAAATCCGCCGCACCACGCGGCCGTGTCCAGCGTTAACAGGGAGAAGGCGGCCACCCCGGGTGGCCCGACGATCCACGGGTTGCCTCGGTGAGTGCTCTCTAAATGGGAGGATTTAGACCGTCTGTGCGGTCCTGGTCGTTTACATTCATCGAGTCGCTTACCGTGAGGTATAGGCGTTTCGATCCTGGCACGCGTACTGGGGTTATTAGGGGGCTTTCGTGCAGTTTTATCGGCAGACCGGCGCGTCGCGAGGGGGAGCGTGATGGACGTTCTCAGCTACCTGCGCCTGGTCCGACGCCACTGGTGGATCGTGCTGGTCACGGTGATGATCGCCCTGGGCACCGCCGCTCTCGTGACGGTCCGCACGGCGCCCCGTTACGAGGCCTCGGTGACCTTCTTCGTCACCACGCCCAGCCAGGGCGTCACCGACGCCTACCAGGGCGGCCTCTTCCTCCAGCAGCGGGTGAAGTCCTACGGTGACCTGCTCACTAGCGACCGGCTGGCGCAGAGCGTGGTCGCCGAGGCCCCGCTCGGGCTCACTGCCGACCAGGTGCAGCGCCGGATCGTCACCTCCACCGAGGCCGGCACGGTGCTGCTCAAGGCCACCATCACCGACACCGACCAGACCCGGGCGCTGAAGACCACCGAGACGCTCTCGGCCAAGTTCATCGAGCTGGTGCAGAAGGTGGAGACCCCGCCGGACGGCAAGGCGCCGCCGATCAAGCTCGAGGTGGTCAGCGGTCCGCGGGTGACGTCCAGCCCGGTCTCGCCGCAGCCCGTGCGGAACCTGGTCATCGGCGGCCTCCTGGGGCTGCTGCTCGGCGCCGGGCTGGCCGTCCTGCGCGGGCTGGCCGACGTCCGGATGCGGGACGCCGCCGCGCTCCAGCGGGTGACCGGCAGCCCGCTGCTGGGCGAGATCCCGTTCGAGTCCGGCGCCAAGGCGGCCCCGCTGATCGTCGGCGAGGCGGCCAACTCGCGGCGCGCCGAGGCGGTCCGCAAGCTCCGCACCAACCTGCGCTTCGTCGACGTGCACGAGCCGGCCCGGGTCATCGCGGTAACGAGCGCCCTGCAGGGCGAGGGGAAGACCACCATGGCCTGCAACACGGCCATCGCGTTGGCCGAGGCGGGCTGGCGGGTGCTGCTCATCGACGCCGACCTGCGCCGTCCCAAGGTCGCCGACTACCTCGGTCTTGACGGCGGGGTGGGGCTCACCGACGTGCTCGTCGGCGACGTCCAGGTCGGCGACGTGGTGCAGCGGTGGGGCGACAAGTCGCTGCTGGTGCTGCCCAGCGGCGCCACCCCGCCCAACCCCAGCGAGCTGCTCGGCTCCAAGGCGATGGCGGACCTGCTCGTGGCGCTGCGCGAGTCGGCGGACATCGTCATCATCGACACCGCTCCGCTGCTCGCCGTCACCGACGGCGTGGTGGTGGCCGTGCAGGCCGACGGTGCGCTGCTGGTCACCCAGCAGGGCCGGACCTCGCGCAGCCAGGTGGCCGCGGCGGCCCAGTCGCTGCACTCGGTCTCGGTGCGCCTGCTCGGCTGCGTGCTGAACATGGCCAAGGTGGCCAAGGTGGACGCCTACCAGTACGAGGCGTACAAGGTGGTCGTGCCGGCCGCCGCGCCGTCCGTCCCCACCGACCGGGCCGGGGCGGCCCGGCGCGGGGAGCCGGCCGCCGTGGGCGACCACACCCAGGAACTCAGCCGGCTGTCCCGATGAGCGCGAGCACCGGTCGGATGGACCGCTCGATCTCCTCGGCACAGCGCCGGAAGTCGGCCGGCGAGCCGCCGATCGGGTCGCGGAGGTCGTCCGCGTCGGGGGTGGCGGGTTGCAGCCGCCCCCGGGCGCGGGCGGCCGCCGCCACGGCGGCCCGCAGCGGGGTGCGCTCGGGCGTGGCGGCGGGCTCGGTCACCTCGGCCGGCTCGGCCGTGGCGGCCGCGGCGGCCAGCCGGGCGAACTGGCGGAGCGTGAAGGTCCGGGGCAGCGCCGCCGGGGCGAGCGCGGTGCAGACCGAGCGCTGCCGCCGGGTCGCGGTCAGCACCAGGGTGGCCCGGGTCAGGTGTTCCGGGCGGAGCCGGCGAGTGCGGAACGCCGCCGGGTCCGCCCCGGTCCCGGCGGCCACCTCGACCGCATACGGGTGCATGGCCGCCCCGTCGAGGGCGTCGGTGCCCGCGCTGGTCACCGTGACCGGCAGGTCGCGGAGCAGCCGCCGGGCGATGAACTCCGCCATCGGTGACCGGCACATGTTGGCGTGGCAGACGAACAGCACCCCGTCGACCATCTGCACCCCTCTCGTCGGCATGGTCGCGGGACACGGCGCCGCGACGGCGATGTTCCGGCGATCGCGGCCGGACGCAGAGGGGATGCTGGCATCGTACGGGGTGCCGGGGCCCGCGCGCCGGGAAGCCACGCCGGGAGCGCGGCCATGAAGATCGGCATCCTGTCGTACCACTTCCCGCCGGAGCCCGCGTTCATCCCGGGCAGCCTGGCCGAGGAGCTAACCGCCCGCGGCCACGAGGTCCGGGTGCTCACCGGCTTCCCCGACTATCCCGGCGGCCACGTCTATCCCGGCTGGCAGCAGCGCTGGCGGCACCAGACGCACAGCGAGCGGCTGACCGTCCGCCGGGTGCCCCGGTACGCCGGCGGCGACGGCTCCGCCGGGGCGCGGATGGCCAGCTGGCTCTCCTTCGCCGGCAGCGTGGCGCTGACCGGCCGGCGCTACCTCGGCGACGTCGACGCCCTGTACGTCTTCCAGCTCCCGGCGGTCACCTTCGCCGCGGCCGGCCTGCTGCGGCTGCTCGGCCGGGTGCCGGCCGTGCTGCACGTGCAGGACCTCTGGCGGGAGGAGGATCCGTCCCGAGCGGGGGAGACCCGCCGGTGGTCGGGCCGGCTGGACGCCACCCTGCGCCGGATCTACCAGGAGGCGGGAGCCGTCGCGGTCACCGCACCCTCCATGCGCGACCTGGTGGTCGCGGGGGGCGCCGACCCGGACCGGGTCCGGGTGGTGCTCAACTGGACCGACGAGCGGATCTTCCGCCCGACCGAGCCCAGCCGGGCGGCCCGGCGGCTGATCCGCCGGGACGACCGCTGCGTGGTGATGCACGCCGGCACGATCGGCGTACGGCAGGGGCTGGAGACCGCGGTGCGCGCGGCGGTCGCGCTCGACGACCGGATGGACCTGGTCCTGGTCGGCTCCGGAGCCGAGGAGCGGCGGGTGCGGGGGCTCGCCGCCGAACTCCAGGCCGACAACGTCCGGTTCGTCGACCGACGGTCCCCGTTGGACATGCCCGAGCTGTACGCGGCGGCCGACTACCAGCTCGTCATGCTGCGTGACCTGCCGGAGCTGCGCGGCATGGTGCCCGGCAAGCTCCAGGCCGCGCTCTCCTGCGCCGCTCCGGTGGTCGCCTCGGCCGGCGGCGACACGGTGGCCCTGGTGGAACGGGCCCGGGCCGGGCTGTCCTGCCCGCCGGAGGACTGGGCCGCGCTGGCGGACCGGTTCTGGCTCGCCTCGGCGATCCCGCCGCCGGCCCGGATGGACATGGGTCGCCGGGGGCGGGACGCCTACCTGCGGGAGATGTCGCTGCGGGCCGGCGTCGACCGGATCGAGCGGCTGCTGCACGAGGTCTCGACGCGCGCCGCAGACGCCCGCCGCTGACCGGAGCGACGCCCGCCGCTGACCGGAGCGAACCTCACGAAACCGACACCTGACACCAAGGTGCCTGATTGCGCCACGAACGCGTGGAGATTCGTGCTAGAAAGCGATCAAACGTCATTGGTGTCCGGTTTCGAGCCTGGGGAGAGTGGTGTGACGGAAAGCGGTGGGTTGTCCCGCCGGCGGCGGCGTTCCCGGCGTCGCAGCCGGGCCCGGGTACGCCGGTTCCTGCTCGTCGGGCTGGTCGTCGTCTCGGTGCTGCTGGCTACCGGCGGCTGGGTCGGGTTCCGGGGGTGGCAGGCCCGGGCGCACCTGCTCAACGCGGCCGGGCTGGCCCAGGAGCTCAGCACCCAGGTGGTCGGCGGCGACGCCGCCCGCGCCCAGCGCACCCTCGCGGCGCTCCAGGAGCAGGCCGCCGCCGCCCGGAGCGCAACGGGCGACCCGGGCTGGTGGCTCGGCCAGCAGGCCCCGTACGCGGGCGACGACCTGGCCGCCGTACGCCAGATCGCGGTGGCCGTGGACGACCTGGCCCGCCTGGCCTTCCCCACCCTGCTCCGGGTCGACCTCGCCTCGCTGGTGCCGAAGGAGGGGCGGCTCGACCTGGGCCGGCTGCGCGCCGTCTCGGCCGAGGTCTCCGCCGCCGACCGCGCGGTGCGGGACACCGGTGCCCGGTTGCGCGCCGTGTCGACCGACGACCTCGTCGAACAGGTCCGGGACGCGGTCGCCGGGTTGCGGACCGAACTGGACCGGCTGGGCGAGCTCACCGCCGCGGCGGACCAGGGCGCCCGGCTGCTGCCGGCGCTGCTCGGAGCCGACGGCCCCCGCAGCTACCTGCTCGTCTCCCAGAACCCGGCCGAGTTGCGCGCCACCGGGGGGATGTTCGGCGCGCACGCGGTGCTGCGGGCCGAGAACGGCCGGATCCGGATGTCCGGCCAGAACAGCGCGAGCAGCCTGGGGCTGTTCACCCCGCCGCTGCCGGTGAGCCAGGAGGTGCGGCGGCTCTGGAACGACCTGCCCGGGACGTACCCGGCGGATGTCAACCTCAGCCCGGACTTCCCGACCGCGGCGGCGCTCTACCGGGAGATGGTCCGCCGCCGCACCGGCACGGCGGTGGACGGGGTGCTCGCGGTGGATCCGCTGGTGCTGTCGTATCTGCTCGGCGTGATCGGGCCGGTCACCGTGCCGGACCGGCCGAGTCTGGCCGGCAGCACGGTGGTCCGGACTCTGCTCAGCGACGCCTACCGGACGCTCGACACCCGGGAGCAGGACACCTATTTCGCGCAGGCCGCGTCCGCCGTGTTCGACGCGCTCTTCACCAAGGCGGTGAATCCAAGGGCTCTTTTGACCGTTTTCAACCGTTCTATTGCAGAACGTCGGATATTGTTCTGGAGTGTCCACCCCGCAGAGCAGCGCGTCCTCGGCGACAGCCGGTTGGCCGGGAAGCTCCGCGAGAAGGACACCGTGCCCACTGTCGGCGTGTTCCTCAACGACGGCAGCGGCGCGAAGCTCGGCTACTACCTGAGGTTCTCGGCAACCGTGACGGTCGGCGACTGCCAGCCGGACGGGCGCCGGGAGCTGCGGCTCCGGGTCACGGTCCACTCCACCGCCCCGAAGTCGGGCCTGACCAAGTCGGTCACCGGCCTCGCGCTCTCCGGCGATCCGTACACCGCCCGCACCTTCGTGTCGGTGTACACGCCGACCGGAGGGGCGGTGCTCGGCGGGCGGCTCGACGGCCGGGACGCCCGGATGGGCAGCGGGACCGCCGGTAGTCGCCAGGTGACCGTGGTGAACGTGGAGGTCAAGCCGGGTCGTACCCGGACCCTCGACGTCACCCTGCTCACCGGCAAGACGAGCGCCGGCACGGCCGAGCTGGTGCTCACACCCACCGTCACCCCATGGACCACCCAAGTTGTTTCCGCACCAAGCTGTGATCAGTAGGAGGGAATCCATCATGCGGCTATCCCGCATCTTCATGGCACTCACGGTCGGCCTGGCCGTGGCGGCCATGCCGACGGCGGCCGGCGCGGCACAGCCGCAGCCGCCCGTGTACCCGCCGGCGGAAGAAGTGTCGCTGACCGTCCAGCCGACCGCCATCTTCCTCGGCGAAACCTTCACCCTGACCGGCACGGGCTTCGCGCCCGGCGCGGTCACCATCAGTGTGGCGATCAGCGGCCTCCCCAACGCGGCACCCGCCCAGGGGACGGCCCGCCGCAGCGACGGGAGCGCCGTCGCGATGAGTGCGGTGGCCTACCAGCAGCCGCAGCCCGCGCCGACCGCGTTCACCGTGACGGCAAACGAGGCGGGCGAGTTCAGCGTCACCTACAAGCCCACCCGGACCGGGCGGTACCGCTTCACCGCCACCCAGGGGAATCGGTCGGACAGCGCCACGGGCATCGTCTACCCGGCGCGGCCGCACCGGCCGCCGCACGGCGGCGGCAACCTGCCGGTGACCGGCGACAGCCTCAGCACGCCGGTGAAGCTCGGCGGCGGCCTGGCCGGTGCGGGCGCGGTGCTCGTGCTGCTCTCCCTGGCCTGGCGTCGGCGCGATCGCTTCGGGATCGGCTCCCGCTGACCTGAGGCACCCCGGGCAGGGCCCGGACCGATCGTGAAGGTGCCCGCCGGACCAGGTCCGGCGGGCACCTTCACGCGTGCGGCAACGCCGGTGGCTGCGCCGCGCCCGGAACGGGTCTGGGTAGGGTGCCTCTCCATGAGAGCCCGGGTCCTGGCCGCCACCACCGTCGTCGCCCTGCTCGTCACCGGGGCACCGGCCCCGGCGGACGCCGCGCCGCCGGTGACCGCCGCCGCCGGGGCGGCGGTGCCCTGCCCGCGATTGCCGGCGCCGAAGGTGACCCGGCCGCCCCGTCCCACCCCGCCCCCGCCGGTGCCGGAACAGCAGGCCATCGGCGGGGACGCGCTGGCCACGTCGGGCCTGGTGACGCCGCCCGGCAGCCCGGCGCCCCCGGCGCTCACGGCCACCACCTGGCTGGTCGCCGACCTGGACAGCGGCGCCGTGCTTGGCGCCTGCGGCCCGCACGAGTACGCCACCCCGGCGAGCACCCAGAAGCTCCTGCTGGCCGCCACCATGCTGAACCGGCTCGACCCGAAGCAGGTGGCCACCGCGACCCGGGCCGACCTGGACATCGAGCGGGGCAGCTCGGCCGTCGGCCTGCTCGTCGGCGGGCGTTACGCGGTGGAGACGCTCTGGCTGGGGCTGCTGCTCCAGTCGGGCAACGACGCGGCGAACATGCTGGCCCGGCTCGGCGCCGGCAGCGCGGGCGCCGGCGTCGCCGAGATGAACGCCGAGGCGCACCGGCTGGGCGCCCGCCAGACCCACGCGGTGACCCCGTCCGGGCTGGACGGCCCCGACCAGTTCACCAGCGCGTACGACCTGGCGCTGATCGCCCGGGCGTGCTTCGCCGACGAGCGGTTCCGCCGCTACGCGCTGACCGAGCGGGCCCAGATCCCCGCCCAGCCCGCGCTCAAGGCCGGCGGCTTCCAGATTCAGAACGAGAACCAGCTGATCTACCGCTATCCGGGTGCCCTCGGCGGCAAGACCGGCTTCACCGAGCTGGCCCGGCACAGCTACGTCGGCGCCGCCCAGCGCGGCGGCCGGCGGCTCGTGGTCACCCTGCTCGGCGCCGAGGCCCGCCCGGTACGCGGCTGGCAGCAGGGCGCCCAGCTGCTCGACTGGGGCTTCGCGATGCCCCGGGACGCGTCGGTCGGCCGGCTGGTCGGCCCCGGCGAACTGGACGCCGAGCAGGCTGACACCAGCTCCTCCCCGGCAGCGGCCCGCCCGACCCCGCCGCCGCAGTGGCGGGGGCCGGCCGGGACCGCGCTGCGTCGGATGGCCGACGGCGACTGGCAGGTCATCGCACCCGCCGCCGGCCTGCTCGCCCTCACCGTGGGCGGGCTGGTGACCGCGCTGGTCGCCCGCCGTGGTCGGCGCCGCCGGGTCGGTCGCCGCCGCGCCTGACCGGCGCCGGCCGCGTACCGGTCGGGCGGATCGGCGGCGATGCCGCCCGCCCCGGCGGCCGGTCCCCCTATGGTCGGATCATGCGGGACAGCCGGCCAGCCGACGCAACCACGCCGGGCACGCCCCCAGCGGTGGACGGCCGCCCGGAAACCGCCCGCTGACTCCGGCGATGCGCCGGAGGCACCCACCGTCCGGCCGCCCGGCCCACGCCGTGCGGATCACCTGGCGGGACGTCTTCCTGCTGGTCATGCTCGGCCTGCTGGTGCACTTCCTGCTGCCCCAGCTCGGCCAGGTACGCGCCGCGCTGCACGCCCTGCGGCACGCCGACCCGCTCGCGGTGACCGGCTCGCTGCTCGCCGCGGCCGCCACCTACCTGTTCAGCGCGCTCGCGCTGCGGCTCGCCGTCGCCACCCCGGTGCCGCTCGGCCGCACGGTCGCCGTCCAGGTGGCCGCCGCCTTCGTCAACCGGCTCGCGCCCGGTGCGCTCGGCGGCGTGGCGCTGAGCCTTCGCTACCTGCACCGCCAGGGACTCACCGTGCCGGCCGCGGCCACCGCGGTCGCCGTGAACCGGGTCGCCGGTGTGCTGGCCGTCGCCCTGCTGCTGCCCGTCCTGCTGCCGTTCGCCCGGGGGACCCGTCGGCACCTGGCCGACGCCGCCGCCGGGCGAGGACTGGCCGTGCTGCTCACCGTGCTCGCCGTGCTGCTGGCCGTCGCCGTGGCGTTCGCCGTACCGCGGTGGCGAGCCCGGCTCGGGACGGCCCGGCGCCAGGCCACCGACGCCCTGCGCGCGCTGGCCCAGGGCGGCCGGATCGTGCCGCTGCTGACCGTGAGCGTGGCGCTGACCCTGGCCTACGGTGCCGCGCTCTGGCTGGCCCTGCTCGCCGTCGGGCTGTCCGCCGCGCCGGCGCTGCTCGCGCCGGTGGTGCTGGTGTGCGTGGTGGGGGAGGGGGTGGCCACCGCCGCGCCGACCCCCGGCGGGCTCGGCGCCACCGAGGCGGCCCTGGTCTCCGGCCTGCTGCTCTACGGCGTCCCGACCGAGACCGCGGTGGCCGGGGTGCTCGTCTACCGGCTGGCCACGTTCTGGCTGCCGGCGCTGCCCGGCTACGTGGCGTTACGGCTGCTCGTGCGGCGCGGCGCGGTCTGACCGACCGGCGCGTGGACGCGGTGACCACGGGTATCCGCCGCGCATGGAGCACGCGGGGCGGATCGTGGTGGTCTCCGCGGGACCGGGCGCCGGACCCGACCGGGACGCCGCCGAGCTGACCCGGCGGCTGCGCGGCCTGGGCTTCGCGGTGGACCGGCTGAGCCTCCCGGAGCTGCTGCCCCGGGTGCCCTGGCGTTGCCTGCTCCTGACCAGCCGGTTCCGGGTGTCCACGGCCGTGCTCCGGTTGCTGCTGCGCCCGGTCCGGCGCCGGGTCCGCCGGTCGATCCCGCCGGACGCCCGGGCGGTCGTGACGACCTCCCCGATCGCCGACCAGCTGCTGGGGCCGCTGCGCCGGCAGGGGCGGCTGTGCGTCCCGGTCATCTCCTCCGGTGCCGACCCCGTAACCCGCCCCACCCCCGGCGTGGACATCCACTGCACGGCCCGAACCGACCCGGCGGGCCGTCACCGGGAGCGGTGCGTCGACCCGACGCGGCTGGTAGCGGAGGCGGCGAGCCGGTCCGCGACCGCCGGACCCGACGAGCCTGGCCGCTGGCGGCTGCTGGACGCGGTCGGCGACGCGGTGGCCGTGGTCGCCGCGCTGCTCCAGTCCACCGGCCGCGTCCCGTGAGAGCCGCCGCAGCACGCCGCCGGCCACCCGCTTGCGGTCGAGGCCGCACTCGGCGGCACCGCCGCGCCAGCGGGCGGGCCGGGCAGCCTACCGCCGCGGGCGGGTCGCCGGACGCGAATGGGCGAGCAGGCGACCCGATCGGGTCGGCGTGGCTACCGTCCCGGTTCATGAGGACCTGGGGACCGTCGGTGGCACTCGCCGCCGCCCTGCTCGTGCCTGCATCGATGCTGCCCGCGCCCGCTGTGGCGGGCGCCCGGACCGGCGGGCCGGCCGTCCGGGTCGGCCGGCTGCCCGCCGGGGCGCCGCCCTGCCCGAACGTGCCCGCCCCGGCGATCCGGCCCCCGAAGCCGCCGCCCGCGGCCGACCCGGCCGCACGGGCGGTGGGCGGCGCCGCCCTGGCCACCGCCGGCCTGGTCCTGCCGCCGGTCGCGCCCGCTCCGCCGGCGGTGACCGCGACCTCCTGGGTGGTCGCCGACCTGGACAGCGGCGCGGTACTCGGCGGCTGCGGCCCGCACGAGTACGGCGTACCGGCCAGCGTGCAGAAGCTGCTGCTGGCCGCCACCATGCTGCCGAGGCTGGACCCGGACCGCGAGGTCACCGTGACCGACGAGGACCTGGCCATCGAGCCGGGCAGCTCGGCGGTGGGGCTGGCCGCGGGCGGGCGGTACCGGATCGAGACGATCTGGCTGGGCCTGCTGTTGAAGTCCGGCAACGAGGCGGCCAACGCCCTGGCCCGGCTGGGCGGCGGTCCGGACGGGACGGCCGGGGGCATCCGCGCGATGAACGAGGAGGCCCGGCGGCTCGGCGCGCGGCAGACCCACGCGTTCACGCCGTCCGGCCTGGACGGTCCGGGCCAGTTCACCAGCGCGTACGACCTGGCGTTGATCGCCCGGGCATGCTTCGCCGACCCGGCGTTCCGGCGGTACACGGCCACCCGGACCGCGGAGGTGCCCGCCCAGCCGGCGCTGCGCGAGAAGGCGTTCCAGATTCAGAACGACAACATGCTGCTCGACCACTATCCGGGCGCGATCGGCGGCAAGACCGGCTTCACGGACCTGGCCCGGCACACGTACGTCGGCGCGGCCGAGCGCGGCGGCCGGCGGCTGGTGGTGACCCTGCTCGGCGCGGAGATCCCCACGCAGCGCGGCTGGCAGCAGGGCGCCGCCCTGCTCGACTGGGGCTTCGCCCTGCCGCGGGACGCGGCGGTCGGCCGGCTGGTCCGCCCCGGCGAACTGGACCGGGTCGCCGCGTCGCCGACCGGGGCGGCGTCGGCCCTCGCCGAGGGCGCGGGGCTGGGGGGCGCCGGCTTCGCGGCCACCGACGCGTGGCCGGGCACCGGCCCCTCGGTGGCCGTCGGGGTGGTGCTGGTGGCCGGGGGAGCGGTGCTGCTGGGCCGGCGCCGCCGGCACGCCGCCGCCCTCGCCGCGATGCCGCCCGGGGCGGCCGTGCCGGGAGCGAAGATGCCGGAGGACGACTGAAAGGGCTTCGTCCTACCGGCCGGCGGGGCGGGCGGTGCTGTCGCGCACCACCAGTTCGGTGGCCAGCTCCACGCGCGGCGACTCGATCTCCTCGCCCTGGGCCAGGCGCAGCACCGTGCGGGCGGCGAGCCGGCCCATCTCCACCAGCGGCTGGCGCACCGTGGTCAGCGGCGGGGACGCCCACCGGGCCTCCGGCAGGTCGTCGAAGCCCACGATGCTCACCTCGTCGGCGACCCGCAGCCCGCGCCGGCGGACGGCCTCGTAGACCCCGAAGGCCATCTGGTCGCTGGCCGCGAAGATCGCGGTGGGCGGGTCGTCGAGATCGAGCAGGTTGCTGCCGGCGGTGAAGCCGGAGGCGTGGTAGAAGTCGCCAGGCTGCACCAGCCGGTCGTCCAGCGGTACGCCGGCCGCCTCCAGCGCGGCCCGGTAGCCGTCCAGCCGGGCTCGGCTGCACAGCAGGTGCGTGGGGCCGGCCACGAAACCGATCCGGCGGTGCCCGAGGCCGAGCAGGTGCTCGGTCGCGGTCAGGCCGCCCGACCAGTTGGTCGCCCCGATCGCCGGCACGTCCGTGCCCGGCACCCCGGCGGCCGGGTCGACCACCACGACCGGCACGTTGAGCCGGCGCAACTGGGCGTGCACGGGCGGGGTCAGGTGGGAGGTCACCACGATGACCCCGTCCGAGGCGCGGGCACGCAGGTTCTGCAGCCACTGCCGGGTCGAGGTGGACTCGCGGTGGATCGCCGAGACGACGGTGCCCACCCCGACGGTGTGGCCGACGTCCTCCACGCCCCGGATGATCTCCACAGCCCACGGGCTGTCGAGGTCGTTGAAGACCAGGTCGACCAGGTCCGCCCGGCGCACCGCGCGGCTGCCCCGGCGTCGGTAGCCATGGTGGCGCAGCAGTTCCTCGACCCGTTCCCGGGTGCCCGGGGCGACGTCCGAGCGCCCGTTGAGCACCCGGGACACGGTCGGCACCGAGACACCGGCCTCCCGCGCGATCACGGTGATGGTCACCCTGCGCTCGTCGTCCCCGCTCACCCGTGTCTCCTTCGATTCGGTCGGCCGGTCCCGCCCCGCTCGAGACGGCCAACCTGCTGCTGCCGCCGGCGGACGTAGGTGGACCTTCCGATGGCCCGGTCGTCGCCGCGGTGAGCGCCGCCCGGCGGGGAGCGGCGCCCACCGCGGCGGTCAGAGGATGCCGCGGGCGACGAAGGCGGCCCGGGTCGCGGTCGCGGCCTGGGTGCCGTGAAGGCGCTGCGCGGCGGCCACGGTGGCCAGCGCCGCGTCCCGGAAGGTGACGTCCGGGGTGAAGGCGAACTGCGCCTCCACGATCGCCGTGGTGGCCCGGCGGTCGCCGAGCGCGGTGCGGATGTCCCACAGCGCGCGGGACCAGATCTCGCCGTCGGCGTGCACCTCGCCCACCAGGTCGGCGGGGTAGACCTTGGTGCCGTCGAGGCGGCGCAGGCAGTGCGGGGCGGTGCGGGTGTAGGAGACCGAGTCCCAGTCGGCCACGCAGGCCTCCGGGGTGCTCGTCGGCACGCCGGTGGCCCAGCTGGTCACCGCGACCGCCAGGTAGTCGCCGAACGCCTCGCCGATCGCGCCGGACTCCAGCGTGGTGCCGAAGCCGGGCACCTGCCCGTCCTGCACCGAGTGGCCGTACTCGTGGACGATCACCTCGGCGTCCTCGCCGTCGTCCACGCCGCCCTTGCCGAGGGTGATGTTCGCCTTGTCCTCGCGGAAGAACGAGTTGTCGCCGCCGTACTGGTCGATGCGCAGCTCGATCTGCCGCTGGTTGACCGGCCGCAGCGTGCTGCCGAAGCCGAGCGACTGCAGGTACGCCTGGGCCGTGTTCACCCAGTGGTAGCCCATCACCTGCTCGAACTGGTCGGCGTCCCGGTGCCAGGCCGGGTACGCGCCGTCGACCGTGCGGGCCGGGGTGCCGGTCTTGCTCTTGACCACCACGTATTTGCCGGTGAGGGTGCCGGAGCCGTCCAGGTTGGTCAGCGTCACCGACCGGTACGCCCCGGCCAGCGCCGACTGGTCGGCGTCCTTGGCGTCGGTCAGCGACTGGTCGCCCAGTTGCTGGACGGGGTTCGGCGCGAAGACCGTCGCGGTGGCGGTGTGGTCGTAGGGGTCTCCGGCGGCCTGGACGGTGGTGCCGCCGGCCGCCAGCGCCGCGGTGACCGCCGAGGCGACCAGCGCGGAACGTCGGAAGTGGGGGTGCATCATGATCCCTTCGGAGGCGGATCGATCCGCTGAGACTAGGCTCCCCGGGGGGCACTGCCAAGCAACCACGAGCGGGCCGACCGGCCTGCGGGGAGGGACCCTCGTGGAGACCGAACGGATCGGCCCGCCGCTGCTGGCCGGGGAGCGGGAGACGCTGCGGGCGTTCCTCGACTTCCACCGCGCCACCCTGGCCCTGAAATGCGAGGGGCTGACCGACGAGGAACTGCGGCGGCAGTCGTCGCCGCCGTCGACGCTGTCCCTGCTCGGCCTGGTGCGGCACATGGCCGAGGTCGAGCGCACCTGGTTCCGCCGGGTGATCAACGCCGAGGACATTCCGCTGCTCTGGTCGGCCACCGGGGACTTCCAGGAGGCGTACGACGCGAGCGCGTCGAACCGGTCGGAGGCGTTCGAGGCGTGGCAGCGGGAGGTCGAGCACGCCCGCCGCATCGAGCGCGAGGCCGAGTCGCTCGACGTGACCGGCCACCAGGCCCGGTGGGGCGAGGACGTCTCGCTGCGCCTGGTGATGCTGCACATGATGCACGAGTACGCCCGGCACAACGGTCACGCCGACTTCCTCCGCGAGGCCATCGACGGCACCGTCGGCGTCTGACCGGTCGCCTGGGAGGCGCGGCGCCGGCCGGGTCAGCCGTCGCGGCGCAGCGGCAGCCAGGCCAGCACGTCCTGGATCTTCGCGTCCCAGTACGCCCAGTCGTGGTCGCCCGGGGAGAAGTCCACGGTGACCGGCAGCCCCCGACGGCGTGCCGTGTCGACGAAGCGGGTGTTGTCCTCGTAGAGGAAGTCCTCGGTGCCGCAGGCGACGTAGAGCGCCGGCAGGTCGTCGCCGGCCCGCTCCAGCAGCGCCACCGTGTCGTCGTCCGGACCCGGTACGTCCCGGTCACCCCACACCGTGTGCCAGACGGCGGGGTCCATGGGGCGCGTCGGGTGGTGGCGTCGCCGGGCGACGTCCAGGACGCCGGAGAGGCTGGCCGCCGCGGCGAACCGGTCGGGCCGGCGCAGCGCCCACTTGACCGCGCCGTAACCGCCCATGGACAGGCCGGCCACAAAGGTGTCCGCCCGCCGGTCGGAGAGCCGGAAGAAGGACCGGCACACCTCGGGCAGTTCCTCGCTGAGGAAGGTCCAGTAGCGGTTGCCGTGTGCCTCGTCGCAGTAGAAGCTCCGCTGCACCTGCGGCATCACCACGGCGAGGCCCAGCGGGGCGACGTACCGCTCGATCGCGGTGCGCCGGGTCCAGATCGTGTCGTCGTCGGTCAGGCCGTGCAGCAGGTAGAGCACCGGCGGGTCACCGGCGGTGGTCCCGCCGGCCATGCCGATCCCGGCCGAGCCGTGGTCGGGCAGCAGCACCGTCATCGACGTGCCCATACCGAGCGCTGCGGAGAAGAAGTCACAGCGGATCCGGGCCATGGGCGGGAGCGTACCCGGCCCGGGATGCGGCCCCGATGGTGGTCGAATCGACGCTTCCTATTGCCGTCGGGCGTCCAGGGGGGACAGGATGATCAGGCGCCGGAAACACACCCGTAACCTGCGTGCTGCTGGTCTCTGTCACAAGGAAGTGGGAGTCAGTCATGAGCGACGTGTCGACGGCACTGGGTGTGCGCCTCTACCCGGACCTGGTCGAGCCGGGCGGCCTGGCTCCCGCACTCGTGCAGACCGCGGCCCGGCACCAGCTCGACATCGGCCGGGTGACCGCGCCCGAGCAGGGGCGCAGCCGGTTCACCTGCGCCGAGGCGGCCTCCGACCGGGGCGTCGTCTGCGTCAGCCTCGGCGCCCAGGCCCGCTACTTCATGATCGACCTGCGGGTCGACGGCGAGGTCCAGGCCCGCGGCGACGCCACCGACCTGCTCCAGGTCGCCCAGGTGGCCGCCGCCTGGCGGGCCGGCTGCACGCTCGCCGAGCTGACCGCGCGTTACCCCTTCATGGAGGAGATGAAGCGCCACCCGGCCCCGGTGGCTCAGGTCCAGTAGAGCACCCGGCAGGCCGGCAACCGCGCGGCCAGCTCACGGTCGAACCAGGACCGCAGCTCCGCCATGGTCTCCCGCGGGTAGACGTACTTCACCGCGCCGAATCTGCCGTGCTTGCGGCTGCGCGACGCCTCGTCCATCTCCAACCGGGTACGCGGATACCAGCCGAGCAGCACCTCCTTGCTGCCCGGGGTGAACCGGTGCGTGATCAGCTCGGCGGTCAGGTCGAGCGCCGGCACCCCGTCCACCTCCGCCGCGACCAGGTCCAGCAGTTCGGCGTAGTGCCGCCGCCAGTCCGGCAGCGGAATGATCGGGGCGATCGTCAGCCCCACCGGGTACCCGTCGAGCGCCAGCCGGCGCAGCGCCGCGACCCGGTCCTCCACCCGGCTCGTGCCGCCCTCGAACCGGGTCGTCACCGGGCGGCAGTTGACGCTGAACCGCACCCGGGTCCGGCCCGCGTGCGGCAGCCCGAGGAAGCCGTCGATGTCGTCGTACTTGGTCGTCCAGCGCAGCTGCACGGGTGCGGCCCAGCCGCCGAAGTGCCGCACAGCCCGCTGCCAGCTGCCGGCCAGGTGCTCCAGGGCCAGCGGATCGGTGTAGCAGGACGCCTCGAAGGTGGTTCCCTCGCCCGCCCGCGCGGCCCGGCGACTGGTCACCGTCCCGCGGCCGACGTAGTCGGCGAGTCCGTCCAGGATGTCGTCCAGGTCGGCGTAGACCCGCGTCACCGGCGGGCCGGTGAGCGATCCGGCCAGGTAGCAGTACTGGCAGTGCGCCGGGCAGCCCTCGGCCAGGTCCACCCGCCAGTCGGCGCTCGGCGCGATGGGCTGCAGGCGGCGCCGCGACGGCGGGCTGACCACGATCGCCAGGGTCGACTTGGCCCGGGCGTACGTCTCCCGCGCGGTCTCCCCGCGCAGCCCGGTGACCCGGTTTCCGCGCAGCCGCTCCACCTCGATGCCGAGCGCCGCCACCCGCTCGGCGATCCGCCGGCCGTGCGGGTGTTCCAGCGCCGCCGGGGTGGCGACCACCCGCTTCGGCGTCCACCGCCGGGCCGGTCGCGGCGGCGGCGCCAGGCCCGACAGGTCGCGGGTCGGCACGCGCTCGCCGCTCGCATCGTGCGGGGCCGCGGGTACGCCGACCGCGAGCGGCTGGTTGACGTCCACCGTCCCGGCATCGTCTGGGCTCATCCGGGCCGTCTACCCGCTGCGCCGCCGAGCCAACGCCCCACCCCGAACGGGTTAATCGGTTGCCGGCGCCCGCGTCGGCTGCTGCAATCGACCACGACGTCCACCGAGGGGAGGAGCCCGAGAATGCGAGCCGCGTCGATGTCCCACCCGAAGGCACTGACCGCCTACCCCGAGGACATGACGCTTCGTGAAAACCCTCAATCTCGGCATCCTCGCCCATGTCGACGCCGGTAAGACCAGTCTGACCGAACGGCTGCTGCACAGCGCCGGGGTCATCGACTCACCCGGCAGCGTCGACGCCGGCAACACCCGCACCGACACCCTGGCGTTGGAGCGGCAGCGGGGCATCACCATCCGCTCCGCCGTGGTCTCCTTCGCCATCGCCGGGACCACCGTCAACCTGATCGACACCCCCGGCCACCCCGACTTCATCGCCGAGGTGGAACGCGTGCTCGGCGTGCTCGACGGGGCGGTGCTCGTGGTCTCCGCCGTCGAGGGCGTCCAGGCCCAGACCCGGGTGCTGGCCCGCACCCTGCACCGCCTCGGCATCCCCACCCTGTTCTTCGTCAACAAGGTGGACCGGGCCGGCGCCGACCCGGACCGGGTGCTGCACCAGCTCGCCGAGCGGCTCACCCCCGACGTCGTCGCCCTCGGCCGGGTCGACGCCGCCGGCACCCCGGCCGCCCGCTGGGTCCCGCACCCGCCGGGCGACCCCGGCCACCACGCCCGCCTGGTCGACCTGCTCACCGCGCACGACGACGCGCTGCTGGCCGCGTACGTGGCCGACGAGCGGGCGGTCACCCCGGACCGGCTGCGCCGGGCGCTCACCGCGCAGACCGGGCGCGCCCGGGTGCACCCGGTGCTCGCCGGCTCCGCCATGACCGGGGCCGGGGTGGACGACCTGATCGACGCGGTCACCGCGCTGCTCCCCGCCACCGCGGGCGACGACCAGGCCCCGCTCTCCGGCACCGTCTTCAAGGTCGAGCGCGGCCCGGCGGGCGAGAAGCTCGCGTACGCCCGGATCTTCGCCGGCACCGTGCGGGTCCGCGACCGGATCCGCCACGGCGACGGCCGGGAGGCCCGGGTGACCGCCCTCGGCGTCTTCGACGGCGGCGACGCGACGCCCGGCGACGCGGCCGGGGCCGGGGCCGGCCGGATCGTCCGGCTGCACGGGATGGCCGGCGTCCGGGTCGGCGACGTGCTCGGCGTCCCGCCCGACCGCCCCGCCGCGCGGCGTCACTTCGCCCCGCCCACGCTGGAGACCGTCGTCGAGCCGCTACACCCGGCCGACCGCCCGGCCCTGCACGCCGCCCTGACCGAGCTCGCCGAGCAGGATCCGCTGATCAACCTGCGCCAGGACGACCGGCGCCAGGAGATCGCCGTGTCCCTCTACGGCGAGGTGCAGAAGGAGGTCATCGAGGCCACCCTCGCCGACGACTACGGCGTCCCGGTCACCTTCCGGGAGACCACCACCGTCTGTGTGGAGCGGGTGGTGGGCGTGGGCGCCGCCGTCGAGTGGATCGGCAAGGATCCCAACCCGTTCCTCGGCACGGTCGGTCTGCGCGTCGAGCCCGGGCCGCTCGGCAGCGGCGTGGAGTTCCGGCTCGGCATCGAACTGGGCTCGATGCCGCTGGCCTTCCTCAAGGCCGTCGAGGAGACCGTCCGGGAGACCCTGCGGCAGGGCCTGCGCGGCTGGGCGGTGGTCGACTGCGTGGTCACCCTCACCCACGGCGGCTACTGGGCCCGGCAGAGCCACTCCCACGGCGTGTTCGACAAGAGCATGTCCAGCACCGCCGGGGACTTCCGGAACCTCACCCCGCTGGTGCTGATGACCGCGCTCACCCGTGCCGGAACCCGGGTCCACGAGCCGGTGCACCGGTTCCGGCTCGACCTGCCCGCAGACCTGCTGGGTGCGGTGCTGCCCGTGCTCGCCGGGCTGGGCGCGGCGACCCGCACCAGCATCCTGCGCGGCACGTCCTACCTGATCGAGGGGGAGGTGCCGGCCGGGCGGGTGCACGCGCTGGAGCAGCGGCTGCCCGGGCTCACCCGGGGCGAGGGCACCCTGGAGGCCGAGTTCGACCACTACCGACCGGTCCGCGGACCGGCCCCGAGCCGGCCCCGCTGGGACCACGACCCGTTGCACCGCAAGGAGTACCTGCTCGCCGTCGCCCGCCGGGTCACCGGCCGGTCGGCGCGCTGACCCGCCGCGGATACCGGGCCCGCACCGCGTCCACGCAGGTGTCCCGGGACGTCGGGCCGCCGAACCGGAGCCGGTCGTAGCCGGTGAACGCCGGCTCCAGCGCGTCCAACTCGTCGACCAGCGCGTGCAGCCGGTCGAGCCAGGCCGCCGACCCGGCGTCCGGCTCGGCCGGCGCCGCCCCGATCGCCGCGGTCAGCTCGTCCTTGCGCCGGATCGACTCCGGCGTCACCGAGCGCAGGCAGACGTACTGCCCGCTGAGGTAGGCGTCCCACTCCGCCGCGCCGCGCGCCCGGTCCGCCCAGTGCCCGACGAACCAGCCGGGCAGCGCGTCCACCCCGCCGGCCCGCTCGGCCAGCGCGAACAGGTCCGCCGGGACCATCTCCGCGCCGTCCGACCGCAGATAGCCCGGCAGCGGCAGCCGCCGGTCGAGCATCAACCGGCGTACGCCGTCCGGGTCCCGCCCGGTCGCCGCGCACAGCGCGTCGAGCACCACGAACTGGGCGCTGACGTACGCGTCGTCCGCCGCCGTCATCGGGTGCTCCCCGTTGACCTCCCGAAACCACTCCGCCACCCGGTGCCGCAAGTCCATTCCGTGCCCCTTCCGCTTCGGATGACAGCAAGGCTAGGGCGGGCACCGTTCGGGGCCGGCCGAAACGTTCTCGCGAATATCCGTTGCCGCGCTCCCGGCCCCGCCCGTACCGTGAACGGGCAAACGTCAACCGGCACCACCACCCAGGGAGCACACCGTGTCGCAGCAGAACCGCACCCGAGCCGAGCGGCCCGCGCCGCGCGGCGGTGCCCTGCTGCCCGAATCGGGCCTGGGTCGCTGCCGACGGCAGCAGTGGCAACCGGGGTGGTGGCGCGACTAGCGCCGGCGCGACACACACGCGCAGCCGCCCTCCCCGTGACCGGGGACCGGGCGGCTTTTTCGTCACCCACTCCGGGTTCTCGTACCTCGCAGCACATCCTCGTCCCGACCTCCGGCCGGCGACGTCGCTTCTTCTCAACTCAACAGTGGACGGCATGAGCACGATGCCCGGCCGGCGCGCCAGCGCCGGCCGGCAACCGGGACGAGGGAGCTGGCTGACCCGCTCGCCTTGGGCGCGAGAGACACGCGGTTCGATTCCGCGGTCCCGGACACCACGCGGACGGCACCCGCCGCGCCGCACGGGCCGTTGGAGCAATTGGCAGCTCACCCGGTTCTCACCCGGGAGGCTACGGGTTCGAGTCCCGTACGGCCTACGCCCGGTCCCGACCCCGGGACCACCACGCGGTTGTAGCGCAGTCAGGCAGCGCGTCACCTCGCCATGGTGAAGATCGCCGGTTCGAATCCGGCCAGCCGCTCGAACAGCACCCCTGAACCGAGGAGACGACGATGGGTTTCACCCCGCTGGCCGGTACCCGGGCGCCGGTCCGGGTCTGGACCGACCCGTACACGATCGAGGCGCAGGCGGCCCGGCAGCTGCGCAACATCGGCGCGCTGCCCTGGGTGCAGGGCGTCGCCGTGATGCCGGACGTGCACTTCGGCAAGGGTGCCACCGTCGGCTCGGTCATCGCCATGCTGCAGGCCGTCTCGCCCGCCGCGGTCGGCGTCGACATCGGCTGCGGGATGTCCGCGGTCCGCACCTCGCTCACCGCGGCCGACCTGCCCGACGACCTCGCCCCGCTGCGGACGGCGATCGAGGCGGCCATCCCGGTCGGCTTCGCCATGCGCACCGACGCGGTCGACACGCGCCGGATCCGCGGTCTGGAGCAGGGTGGCTGGGACGCGTTCTGGCGGGGCTTCGCCACCCTCGACCGGAAGGTGGCGCAGCTGGAGACGCGGGCCCAGCGCCAGCTGGGCACCCTCGGCGGCGGGAACCACTTCATCGAGGTCTGCCTGGAGCAGGGTGGCCCGGACGACGGCCGGGTCTGGCTGATGCTGCACTCCGGCTCCCGCAACATCGGCAAGGAACTGGCCGAGCGGCACATGGCGGTGGCCCGCGGGCTGCCGCACAACGTCGACCTGCCCGACCGGGACCTCGCGGTGTTCCTCGCCGGCACCCCGGAGATGGACGCCTACCGCCGGGACCTCTTCTGGGCCCAGGAGTACGCGCGCCGCAACCGGGCCGTCATGCTCGCGCTGCTCTGCGGGGTGGTCCGGGACGAGTTCCCGCAGGTGACCTACGACGAGCCGATCTCCTGCCACCACAACTACGTGGCGGAGGAAAGCTACGACGGGGTCGAGGTGCTGGTGACCCGCAAGGGCGCGATCCGGGCCGGCCGGGGCGACCTGGGCATCATCCCGGGCTCGATGGGCACCGGGTCGTACATCGTGCGCGGCAAGGGCAACCTCGACGCGTACTGCTCGGCGTCGCACGGGGCCGGGCGGCGGATGTCGCGGGGGCAGGCGAAGCGGACGTACAGCACCGCCGACCTGGCCGAGCAGACCGCCGGCGTCGAGTGCCGCAAGGACGCCGGGGTGGTCGACGAGATCCCCGGCGCGTACAAGGACATCACCCAGGTGATGGCCCAGCAGGAGGACCTGGTCGAGGTGGTCGCCCACCTCAAGCAGGTCGTCTGCGTGAAGGGTTGAACCGACCGGCGCCCCTGGGGGGAGGGGCGCCGGTCGTCCGCCCCGGTGGCGCAGCGGAGAGCGCGCCGGTCTACGAAACCGGAGAGCCCAGGTTCGAATCCTGGTCGGGGCACGGTCCGCGGTACGCGGATCCCATGCGAGCTGGTGCAACCAGGCAGCACATCCGATTCTGGATCGGAGAATTGAGGTTCGAATCCTCAGCTCGCAGCGATACCTACCGGCTGCGTCGGACGATCCGCACGCCGATCGCGAGCGCGCCGATGACGAGCAGGCCGGCCAGGAGTTGGAGGCCGGGCGAGTCGTCGGCCTCCCCGTACACCAGGCCGGCGATGCCGAGCGCGACGGCGAGGACCGCGACCAGGCCGAGTACGTACTTCATCGGTTTTCTCCCTCTTCCTCGACCCACTCGAGCAGGTCGCCGGGCTGGCAGTCGAGCACCCGGCACATGGCCTCCAGGGTGCTGAAGCGGACCGCCTTGGCCCGGCCGTTCTTCAGCACCGCGACGTTCGCCGGGGTGAGCCCGACCCGCTCGGCGAACTCGCCGACGCTCATCTTGCGTTTGGCCAGCTCGACGTCGATGCGGACCACGATGGGCATCAGATCACCGCTTCCATGTCGGTCCGGAGCGTGGTGGCCTGCCGCAGCAGCTCCCGCATCACCACCATCAGCAGCCCCAGCACGGTCACCCCGGTCACCAGCAGGAACAGCAGGATCGGCAGGCCCGGGTCGTCCGCGTTGAAGCCGACGTAGAGGAAGACGCCCACGAGCACCACCCAGGCGGCGGCGATGGCCCACACGATCGCGTCGACCCACCCCAGCGACGCCTCGCTGAAGATGCGGTCGTTCTTGACCAGGGTGAGCAGCTTCCAGGTGCACACGATCACCACCTGCACGCAGAGCACCCAGAACACCGTCACCGCGGTCGCCGGCCATCTCAGGTAGGCCATGTCCGGGTTCTCCCTGGCCATGTGCGCGAACTGCCCGGGCAGTGACATGACCTGGAACAGGACCAGGATCCCGAACAGCAGCACGAGGAAGGCTTTGAGCGGAGCCACCGCCCGTTGAGCTGTGAACATGCATCGACTATCACTCGCTACCTATCGAATGTCAATAGGTTCCGGGTGATTGCCCAGGCCCCCGTGGCGCAGTGGAGAGCGCGTCGGATTCCGAATCCGAAGGCCGCTGGTTCGAGTCCAGCCGGGGGCACGCACCGCTCCGACCGCCGTCCGCTGTGGGTCGCGTCAGCGGGCGGCGGCCATCTGGACCGGGATGCGGATCACGTTGATCCGGGAGCCGTCGCGCGCCGACACCTCGTACACCTCGATCGTCCCCGGTCCGGCCGTCGCGCGCCGGTAGCGGACGTCCAGCCGGTAGCCGCCGCGACAGCCGGAGCCGCAGGAGGCGGTGGTGAACGCGGTGCCGATCTCCTGGCCCGCGGCGTCCAGCACCCGGACGCTCACCGTCGCCTCGTACACGTCGGCGGTCCCGGTCACGGTGACCGGGCTGCCCACCGGGTCGCCGATCGCCGGGGCGGTAACCACGATCGGGGGCAGCAGGTCGGCGTAGTCGTCCCGCCCGGTCGCGCTGTCGGCCGGGGCGAAGGCGACCCGCCGCACGGTGGGGAACTGGGTGAGCGTCCAGACCACCTGGGCCCGGCGCAGCCGGGCGGTGGCCGCCCCGCCGGCGTCGAAGCCGGCCGGGGGCGACAGTGTCGCCACCCCGCCGGCGATGCGGGTCACCCGCGTGCCGGCCGGGACCAGGGTGGTCAGGCCGGTGGCGGTCTCGGCCGGGGACGGGCCGGCGGCCAGTTCGGTGAGCGCCAGGCGGGACGTGGCCACGGTGGCCGGCAGCGCACGCCGGGTGGGCACGAGTTTCCCGTCCCGGGCGAACCAGAGCTGCACGGTCAGCGGCCCGTCCGGCTCGGTCGGCGCTGCGGTGGTCGGCCTGCCGGTCGTGGCCGCAGTGGTCGGGGTGCGTGGCGCGGGCGGGGTCGGCGCGGGCGTGCCGGTCGGGCCGGCGGCGGTGGTGGGCGACGGGCCGGCCGGGGCGGGCCCGAGGGTGCCGGTGCGCGGCGGGGCGCAGGCGGCGGTGAGCAGCAGCAGCGCGGTGAGCGGCGGAATCAGGCGTCGCATGAGGTGCCCCCGGCGTCGAGGGGAAGGGTGAGGCGGAAGCGGGTGCCCCGGCCGACCTCGCTGGCCACGTCGAGCCGGCCGCCGAGCAGCCGGGCGTTCTCCCGGGCGATGGCCAGGCCGAGTCCGCTGCCGGGGCCGGTGCGGGCCGGGTCGACCTTGTAGAACCGGTCGAAGATGTGCGTCAGGTGGGCGGCGGGGATGCCGGGGCCACGGTCGGCGACCTCGACCATGAGCTGGGCGCCGGTGTGCCGGATCTCCGCGCGCAGGTCGCCGCCGCCGTGTTCGACCCCGTTGGCCACCAGGTTGGTGAGGATCCGTTCGAGCCGGCGCGGGTCGGTCAGCACCGGCGGCGCGTCGCCGTCCACGGTGGCCCGGCCGCCGCCCTGATGGGCGGCGACGATCCCGCGCAGCAGCGCGCCGACGTCCACCGGGCGGGTGGCGAGCACCTCCCGCCCGGCGTCCAGCCGGGAGATCTCCATCAGCTCCTCGACGAGCCGGCGCAGCCGGACCACGTCGGCGACGAGCAGTTCGGCGGCCCGGCGGGCGTCGGCGGGCAGGGCGTCGAGCTGGTCGGCGAGGAGCGAGGCCGCCGCCACCAGGGCGGTGACCGGGGTACGCAGCTCGTGCGCCACGTCGGCGGTGAACCGCCGTTCCCGGGCCTGCGCCTGGGAGAGCGCTTCGATCTTGGTTTCCAGCGCCTGGGCCATCTCGTTGAACGAGGTGGCCCAGGCGCTGAACTCGTCCCTGCCGCGCACCGGCAGCCGGGTGTGCAGCAGCCCCTCGGCGACGGCCCGGGCGGCCCGGCTGGCCCGGCCGACGGGTTCCAGGGTGCGGCGGGCGAGGGCGTTGCCGACCGCGGCGGCGAGCAGCACCACCGCCGCCCAGCCGACCACCGAGGCGGTGCGGAGCTGGTCGAGGGCGGTGACGAGGTCGTCCTCGACGGTCACCACGTACAGCTCGGCGGTGGAGCCGGGGATCCGGCCGCCGACGACCAGCAGGTGTGGCCGGCCGGGGGTGCGCTGGAAGCCGAGCTGCCCGGCGGCGATCGTGGCGCGCAGGTCGGGGCCGGGGCTGGGCGCGTACCGGGGGTTGGACGCCTGGCTGTCGCCGGCGACCAGCAGCACGTGCCGGCCGGACTCTTCGAAGCTGGTCAGCAGGTCGGCGCGGCGGGCGTCGGTCAGCGGCAGGAACTGGGCGGCGACCACCAGTTGGTAGCGGGCGTCGGCCGCCGCGCGTTGCAGCGAGCCGTCGAACCGGGCCTGCCGCAGCATGAGGTAGGACCCGCCGGCCAGCGCGCCGGCGGACACTCCGGCGACCAGGACGAACGCGACGACGAGCCGGCGCCGCAACCGCCCGGGTACGACTCTGCCGGCCACCATGGCGCGCTCACCCCGTCGCGAGCTTGTAGCCGGCCCCGCGGACCGTCCGGATCAGGGTCGGCGCGCCCGGGTCGTCCTCCACCTTGGCCCGCAGGCGCTGCACGGCGACGTCGACCAGCCGGGAGTCGCCGAGGTAGCTGTGCCCCCAGACCCGGTCGAGCAGCAGCTCCCGGGTGAACACCTGGCCGGGGCGCCGGGCCAGCTCCAGCAGCAGCCGGAACTCGGTGGCGGTGAGGGTCAGCTCCCGGCCGTCCTTGCGGGCCACGAAGCGGGCCGGATCGATCTCCAGCGGCCCGGCAGCCACGGTGGTCTCGGGGGCCGGGGCGACGGTCCGGCGCAGCACGGCCCGTACCCGGGCCACCAGCTCGGGCAGGTCGAACGGCTTGCGCAGGTAGTCGTCGGCCCCGCACTCCAGGCCGACCACCACGTCGATGGTGTCGGTACGGGCGGTCAGCATGAGGATCGGCACCTGACTGGTGCGCCGGATCTCCCGGCACACCTCGAATCCGTCCAGACGGGGAAGCATCACGTCGAGCACGATGAGGTCGACCGGGCCGGCCCGCCACGCGGTGAGGGCGGCCGGACCGTCGACGGCGGTGGCCACCCGGAACCCGGCCCGGCGCAGGCCGAGGGCCGTCACCTCCCGGATGGAGGCGTCGTCCTCGACGACCAGCACACGGCCCTCCATGACCACTCAGGGTAGTCCGGCGCGCCGCTGCGGGGCGTGGGCGCAACGGGCGGTGATGAGGGGCCGGTCGGCCCCTCTCACCTCGGGAAAGGTCACGCCTGCCACTGGTGGGCCACGTCGATCACGATGCGGCTGTGCGTGCCGGGGCCGCTGAGCACGAAGACCCGGTACGGCAGTCGGGCGCGGACGCCCACCGCGAAGGTCGTGTAGCCCTCGAAGCTGCCGCCGAAGACGACGTCCCGCAGCGTCCGGTAGCCCAGCACGGTCGCGGCGTGCTCACCGGCGCGGTACGGCAGGGTGGCGACGTGCGCGTCGTCGTACGCGGGCGCCCGCAGCGACACCGACAGCAGCGCGTCCCCGGCGGTGTACGGGCTGAGCGCGAGCCCCTGCCCCTCGGTGTACGTCTCGCCATAGGCGACGGAGTAGCCGTTCGCCGGCCCGGCGAACTCGAAGACCACCCGGTCCCAGCAGTCGTGCCGCCCGGTGCGGACCTCGATCAGCGGATCGCTGGTGAGCGTGCCGGCCGACTTGGCCGTGCTGCCCCAGGTGATCCCGCAGTACGGCGACGCCGCGGTCGCGCCGCCGGTGCCGGCGATCAGCCCGCCGAGCACGACGACCAGCGCCAGCAGTGTTCTCCTCAGTCTCATGGTGCCCTCCCTGCCAATGTGCCGGGACCCCGTCCGGCGTCCCTGCCCCGACGGTCGGCGCGCCGTGCCACAGCGGCTTCGCAGCCGGGTAACCGCCGGGTAACAGCGGGGGGCGCCACCCGGCGGTGGGCGGCAGCCGGTCCGGGTCGGGCAGCGTGCGCACGGGGGACCGGTACAGTGGCAGCCACGTGAACGCGGCGCCGATCGCGCCGACCCAGAGCGAGGTACGGGCGCCGGCGTACTGGCCGAGCAGGCCGGCCAGCCCGGCGCCGACCGCGATCGCGCCGGTGAGCAGGAACCGGAAGGTGGCGTTCATCCGGCCCAACAGCGCGTCCGGGGTGACCCGTTGCCGCAGGCTGACGCCGATCACGTTGCCGATCCCGGTCCGCCAGGCCAGCGCCAGCCAGCCGAGGCCGGCCAGCCACAGCCACGCGCCGGTGTCGACCAGAGCGACCAGCGCGCCGGCCGGGGCCACCAGCAGCCCGGGCAGCCAGAGTGCCCGGCCGTGCCCGATCCGGGCGGCCAGCGGACGGGCGGTCACCGCACCGAGCAGCGCTCCCACCCCGCCGGCGCCGAGGAAGAGCCCGAGCGCGCCGGCGCCGAGGCCGAGTTCGCGCAGGAAGACCACCGGCAGCATGGTGGTCATCAGGTTCACGGTGAGGTTGATGCCGGCCAGCGAGACGGCCAGCGGGCGCAGCAGCCGGTTGCCCAGCACGTGCCGGACGCCCTCAGCGAGCTGTCGGCCGAAGCCGCCCGCCGGCCGGTCCTGTCCGGTCCCGTCGGTGGCGATGGGGCGTACCCGGGTGAGGGCGAGCGCGGAGAGCAGGTGGGTGACCGCGTTCAGGGCCAGGGCGAGTGGGGCGCCGAGCCACTGCACGAGCACGCCGCCAAATCCCCGGCCGCCGATCTGGATGGTGGCGTTGGTGGTCATGAGCAGCGAGTTCGCCGCCACCAGGCGGTCCCGGCCGACCAACTCCGGCAGGAAGCTCTGCGCGGCCACGTCACCGAAGACCGTGCCGACGCCGGTGAGCAGCACGACCGCGTAGAGCTGGCCGAGGGTCAGCGCGTCCGCCCACCAGGCCAGCGGGATCGAGGCGTACAGGGCGGCGCGGGCCAGGTCGGCGGCGACCATCACGGTGCGGCGGGGCGACCGGTCCACCCAGACCCCGGCGGGCAGCCCGACCAGCAGGAAGGCGGCGGTGCCGAGCACCGCGAGCAGGCCGACCTGCCCGGGGGTGGCGGCGAGCACGGACACGGCCAGCACCGGCACGGCCAGGTAGCCCACCTGGAAGCCCAGGCTGTCGGCCAGGTTCGCCGTGTACACGTAGCGGAACGGGCGGGGCCAGCGGATCGATGGGGGAACGGTGGTGGTCATGACAGGGACCCTGGTCGGCGGCCACCGCCGCGGTCGATAAGTTTGAGCCAGGTCGAATCCGTCGGGAGGTGCGGGTGCTGAGCGTCGCGCTGGGGGTACGGGACCTGGCCGGGATCCGGTTCGCGATCTCGCCGCTGTGGGAGGCGATCGCCAGCGTCCGGGTGCTCCGGAGCCCCGACTGGTTCCCCGCCCACCAGCTCTGGCACCGGCAGGTGCGGCCCCGTCTGTCCACCGTGGACTGACGGCTCCTCGCCGACCTCGTGCCGATGCCGACCGTGGTGATTCCGAGCTTCGTCTGCCCGCCCCCGCCGTCCGCCCTGCCCACCATCGACTGGGAACTGGCCGCGCTCGCCGCCACCCCACCGGAGGTGGTCCGGGCCGGCCTGGACGAGCTGCCCGGGCCGCGTCCGCCCCGGCTCGCCGCCCTGTACGCCGACCCACCGGCCGGGCTGGCCCGCCTCGCACAGGTGATCGCCGACTACGTCGAGGTGGCGATCGCCCCGTACTGGCCCCGGATGCGGACCCTGCTGGAACGCGAGGTGCTCGTCGGCGCCGGGCGGATGGCGACCGACGGCGGGCGCGGCCTGCTCAACCGGATCGACCCGTACGTCTCCTGGGACGATGGGACGTTGCACATCGACCACCTGACCCGCGCGGGGACCTTCGACCTGGGCGGACGGGGCCTGCTGCTGGTTCCGTCGGTCTTCGGCGGCGGGCGGGTCTGGTCCAACCTGTCGGAGCGGGCCTCGCAGCCCCTCCTGCGCTATCCGGCCCGCGCGGTCGGGACCCTCTGGGAGCGCAGCGCCGCCCCGGCCAGCGCGGCACTCGCCCGGGTGCTGGGGCGTACCCGGGCCACGCTGTTGCACGAACTCGCCGTGCCCGCCGCCACCACGGAGCTGGCCCGGCGCTGCGGCCTCAGCGCCGGCACGGTCTCCCACCACCTGACGGCGCTGCGCGACGCCGGCCTGGTCGGCACCCACCGGGCCGGGCGGTTCCTGCTGTACGCCCGGACCGGCTCGGCGGAGTCGCTGCTGGCCGGTGCCGGCCCGCCCGAGCCGGTCGGCGGCTGAGGCCGGGCGTCAGCCGTGCACCGGATGCTCGGCCTGGAAGGCGAGCCGGCGGTCCGCGTCGGCGGCCAGCCCGGCGAGCACGTCGTCGAGGTCGAGGAAGGCCTGCCAGCGCGGCTGGCCGGTGATGTCGGCCAGCCGGTCGACCACCAGCTCCTCCAGGTCGGTGACGCGCTTGCCCTTCCACACCTTGTCGGCGAGGCTCACGAGCAGGTCCTCGAGCTGCACGCCCGGTGCGTGCCAGGCGGCGTGGGTGACGGCGAAGCGGGCCCGCTCCTCGGGGACGCCGAAGCGCAGCAGCAGCTGGTAGCCCGCCTCCTCGTGCGCCGAGCCGGGTCCGGACAACTCCTCCGGGTGCTCGACCTTGCCGAGGTCGTGGATCGCCGCCCCGAACAGCACCGCCTGCCGGTCGAACGGCACCAGGGGGAAGCGCGCGGCGAACGCGGCGGTGAGCTGCCGTGCGACGTCGTGCACCAGCCGCAGGTGCGCGGCGAGCCGGGGCGGCGCCTGCAGGGCGGTGAGCAGTTCGGCGGCCACGCCCGGCAGGGGCGGCAGTGGCGGATCGCCCGGATCGGTGAGGGCGCGGCGCAGCGCGTCGGAGGTCACCGGGGCGAGGGTACCGGCCGCCGGGGCGATCACCGTACGGGGTGACCGAGTGGCCGACCGTGGAACGGCCGCTCGTCCGATGCCATCGTGATCGTCCGTTCAGGAGGGTGGATCGACGTCTATCACGGGGGTGTTCCATGACCGAGTTGAATCGCCGGGCCCTGCTGCGTGCCGCCGTGCTGGCCGGGGCGGCCACGGCGACCGGGCTGGCCGGTGGGCTGACCGCCACGGCGCCCGCCGCCGCGGCGGAGTCCACCGAGGTGGTCAACGGGCCGTGGCTCGTCACCGGCAGCGCGGGGCTTCTGCAGATCAACCGGGGCCACACCACGCCGCAGGTGCTGCTGACCCACGCCTACGACGCCACCACCTCGCCCGACGGCCGGTACGTGGCCGTGAACAACCTGACCTACGAGGGCGAGACCGGGTCGAACCTGTCGCTGTTCGACCGGGTGACCGGCGAGGTCCGGAAGGTGATCAGCGACCCGTTCGGCATCTCGTACGAGTGGCCGACCTGGTCCCCGGACGGCACGGAGGTCGCCCTGGTCGTCGACCGCGAGACGCTGGTCGCGGTGAACGTGGCCACGGGCAGCCGGCGGGTGCTCGTCCAGGGGCACACGATGTACCGGCCCAACTGGTCCCGGGACGGCTCCATGATCGTCATGCAGTGGATCAGCCGGTCGGAGGGCCACCAGCTGCGCATGCTGGAGCTCGCCACCGGGCGGGTGCGGCGGGTCTACGCGCCCGAGGAGGGCGAGCGGTTCGGCTGGCCGGTCTTCATGCCCAACTCGGAGCGGGTGGTGTTCTGCACCAACCGCTGGTACCGGGACGTCGACCTGCCGCTCGGTGAGGACTCGCTGGCGTCGGTGCGGATCGACGGCACCGGCCTCAAGAAGCTCACCGACGAGCCGCGGATGTACCTGTCGCCGGTGTTCTCTCCGGACGGCCGCTACTGCGGGGCGCTGTCGGTGCCGCCGACCAACGAGTATCCGGACGGCGGCAACATCATCGTCTCGACCAGCGGCTTCGGCGACCAGTGGTGGATCCCGGGGGACGAGTACGACGACAGCATGCGGGTGGACTGGGCCCGCGCCATCTGACTCGACCACGACCCGCGACGCGGCGGCCGGCATCCCGGCCGCCGCGTCGGCGTACCGGGGTGGATTGCCGCGCTACCGGACGGTGGCGGTGCGAGGCTGGACGCGGGCGCCGCCGACGGGGGCGACGACCGCAGTGGAGGGTGCGATGGCCGAGCCGCCGACCGGGTCCTCGTCGCGCAGCGCGCAGGCGCACGGCCGCCGCGCCAACCGGCGCAGCTACCACGACGGCGCGCAGGTCAACGGGTACGTCGACGACCCGTACCACCGGATCCGCCGCGCGGTCGCGGCCCGGCTGATGGTCGACGGCGTGCCGGCGGGACGGCCGGTGCTGGAGCTCGGCTGTGGCCCGCGCAGCATGCTCGACCCGGCGGCGCTGCCCGGCCCGCTCGTGGTGGCCGACATGGCCGAGGCCGCGCTGGGCGCGGCCCGGCGGGCCGTCGGCGGCGACGCCCTGCCGGTCTGCCTGGACGCCACCCGTGGCCTGCCGTTCCGCGCCGGCAGCTTCGCCGGCCTGCTCACCGGAGAGCTGATCGAGCACGTCTACGACCCGCTGGCGCTGCTGCGCGAATGCCACCGGGTCCTCGCCCCAGGCGGCCTGCTGGTGCTGACCACCCCCAACCTGGCGCCCGCGCAGGACCGGCTGGCCTTCCTCGCCGGGCGGGCGCCCCGCCAGGTGGACCCCCTGCACCCCTACCTGTGGCTGCACATCCGGCCGTTCACCGCGTCGCTGCTGCGGCGGGTTCTGTGCCGGGCCGGGTTCGCGTCGCTGGCGATCCGCTCCAATGAGGTCGGTTGGCGGCTCCCGGGTGGACGCTGGGTCGCCTCCCGGCTGCTGGCCCGGGTCGCGCCGGGGCTCGGCGGCTCGCTGATCTGCGCCGCCAGGCGGACCGCGGAGACACCGTCACCGAGGGATGCCGGGCACCCGAACAGGGCGTGATGGTGATATTGACATAGGGCTATCATGAAGCTTCCGTCGTCGACCGGGGGATGTCATGGCGCGCCTGTTCACCTGGGTCGTCAACAATCTCGACGCGTTCATCGGCCTGCTGCTGGCCGTCACCGTGGCCGTCCTCGGCCTGACCAACACGGTCAGCCAGGACGTGGTCAACAGCGCCATCCTGCTGGTCCTGGCGGTGCTCGCACAGGCCGTGCTGCGCGACCGGCTCCGCCGGGAGACCGCCCAGCAGGAGGTGCGGGAGGTGATGCGGGACACCCGCGACCGGCTCACCGAACTGGTCCCGCAGATGCACGAGATCACCGGCCCGGAGGGGGCGCTGAACCGGGCCCGCGAGGCGATCGACAGCGTCTCGATGGTGCGGGTGCTGCACGGCAGCGAGGTCGGGCAGGCCCTGGCCGAGGCCCGCCGGCACACCGACCGGTGGACCTTCAAGGGCGGCACCGGCACCTTCACCCGGGCGGTCACCCTGCCGGAGTGCCTGGAGCACGCCCGCCGGCGCAACGCCACCCTGAGCTTCGCCATCGAGATCATCGACCCGACCGACGAGGACGTCTGCGAGCGGTACGCGCGGTTCCGGCGCAGCCTCGACCCGGACGCGCCGGGGGAGCGGTGGACCGTCGACCGCACCCGCAAGGAGTCGTACGCGACGGTGCTGGCCGCCTGCTGGCACCTGCAACGCTCCGGGCTGCTGACCGTCGAGGTCCGGCTCACCGCGCAGATGACCACCTTCCGCTACGACCTCTCCTCGACGTGCGTGATCATCACACAGGAGAACCCGCAGACCCCGGCGCTGCGGATCGACCGCAAGGAGCTCTACTACAACCGGTTCAACATCGAGTTGCAGTACAGCCGCGAGCAGAGCCGGCGGGTGCCCGTCGAGGCCGCCGCGCCGGTGAAGCTCGACGACGAGCCCTCGGTGGAGCAGGTCCGCCGGCTGTTCACCACCCTCGGGCTGCCGCTACCCCGCTCCTTCGGCGACCGCGAGGTCGCCGACATCGTGAGCCGGGCCATCCAGGCGAGGAACCCGTACGCATGATGAGCTACGCCGACCTCGAACGGGAGATCGACCGGGGCGCCCGGCCGGAGCTGCTACGCGGCTGGGTGCTCGACGTCCTCGACGACGTCGCGGAGGGGCGGCGGCCACTGCGGGCCGTCCGGCACCCGCTCGGCTTCACCTGCCTGCCGGTGGAGCGCACCGGCCCGGACGGAATCTGCGTGCACGCGTGGCCGGCCGACCCGCCGCCGGTGCGGCCGACCACCTCGACCATGCACTCACACAGCTGGGACCTGCTCAGCCACGTGCTGCACGGCGCGGTTCGCAACGAGCTGATCGAGGTGACCGACGCCTCCGCCGACCCGTCCTGGCGGATCTACGAGGTGCACAGCCGCGGCGACGTCGACGAGATGGCGGCCACCGACCGGCTGGTCACCGCGGTGACGGCCACCGTGGAGACGCATTCCGCCGGCGACTCCTACGCGCTGCGCGCCGGCGGCTTCCACACCTCGGAAGTCGGCGCGGGCGAGCCGGCGGTGACCGTGGCGCTCGGCCGGACCACGCCCGGCGTGTGCGACCTGAGCCTCGGCGCGGTGGACGGGCGCAGCCACCGGATACGCCGGGACCGCTGCGACGCGGCGGAGACGGCACGGATGGCGCGGGAGATAGCGCGACTGGTGGCACGGGGCTGACTGGCTGGAGGAGCCATGGACGTGGAGTCGAGCAGAGACGGGCCCGACCTGCGCGACGCGCACCGGTTCGCGGTGGAGGCGGCCCAGGCGGCCGGGCGGCTGCTGCGCCGGGGGACCCGGGGGGAGCTGCACGCCCGGGCCAAGAACGACTCCGGTGACCTGGTCACCGACCTGGACCTGGCCGCCGAACGGCTGATCGTCGACCGGATCCGGGCCCGTTGGCCGGAGCACGGGGTGATCGCCGAGGAGGGCGGCGAGTACGCCGCCGACAACTCCTGGGCCTGGCTGGTCGATCCGCTCGACGGCACCAACAACGTGGCGATCGGGCTGCCCGCGTACGTGGTCGGGATCGCGCTGTGTGACCGCGGCTCGCCGGTGGTGGGCGTGGTGCACGACCCGGTCGCCGGGCGCACCTGGTCCGCCGTGCGCGGCCGGGGCGCCTTCGTGCACGAGTCCGGGCCGGCCGCCCGCCCGCTGCAGGCGCCCCACCGCCCGGTGCCGACCGCGCCGGTGCTGGCCTGGACCCAGGGACATGAGGTACGCCGTGACGACAGCACCGCCCGCGCGCTGAAGGTCGTGCTCGACACCACCGCCCGGCGGGTGCTGCAACTGTGGGCGCCGCTGTTGTCCTGGGTGATGCTGGCCCGCGGCGACATCGACGGCATCGTCGGCTACCGCCCCGAGGCGGTCGATCTGCCGGCCGGGATGCTGCTCGCCGTCGAGGCCGGCATGGTGGTCCGGGCCCTCGACGGCGGCTGCTTCGACGACCGGTACGGCTGCCCGGCGGACCGGCGCAGCTTCGTGGCCGGCCCGCCGGAGACCATCGACCGGCTGGTGAAGCTGGTCACCGCGGCGCAGTGGATCGAGCCGCAGGTCCGCCAGCTCACCCCGATCAGCCTCTCCACCGTGGGCTGGTGAGGGTCAGTCCTCGAACCCGGGCTGGAACCGGCGGGAAGGTTCACCCTGTTCGGCCCACCAGCGCCCGCGCCGCACCTGCACCCCCGGCACGCCATCCAGCAGTCGGTCCGCGTCGACCAGGCTCGCCAGCGCCTGCGGCAGATCCGCGCGGAGTTCGGCGGCAGCCTCGTCGACGGTGTCCGGCTCGCTCGACCAGTCGATGTTCGCGTCCCGGAGCCGTCGCACCGCGAGGGCCGCCACCGCGTCCGGATCGTCCACGACGACCTCGACCCGGCAGTACACCTGCATCACGACCGGCTCACCGTTCTCCATGCGCCGCACCATCCCACCCGGATGTCCGACGAGCCAACCCATTCCTGACGCTTCGGCCTGGAAGCCGGTCCAGCGGTGATTCTCGGCGTGGGGAACCGGGGTGCCGTGCTCAGCGTAGCTGACGCCGCCGCGACCTTGCCGGTGCCTGCCATGCTCGGCGGGATGACGACCGGCCAGCCACCCAGACGCCGCACCGGCCGCCGTGCCGTTCGCATCGCCCTCGCAGTCGGCGCGGTCGCGGCCGTGCTCGCCGTCGCCGCCATCGTCGTACCCCTGCTGTGGCCGCCGGGTCCGCGCCCGCTGTTCCAGCTCCCCGTGCCCTGCGGCGAGCGTTGGCGGCTGGGCACCTACCCCGGCCACGATGACTACGACATCGACCTGTTCCCCACCGCGGGCGACGCGTGGGGGCGGCCGGTGCTCGCCTCCTACGCCGGCACGGTCACCGTGGCGGGGATCAACGGGTCGCTCGGTGGGCGTACCCCGGAGAACCCGAAGGGTCCGCGCGGACGCGGCGGAGGGTACTGGGTGAAGATCGACCACGGCGGCAAGTGGCAGACCGAGTACCTGCACCTGCTCGAACCGCCGCTGGTCCGGGCCGGCCAGCGGGTCGCCCGCGGCGAGCAGCTCGGGCGGGTGGGCAGCACCGGTGACTCCGGCGCCCCGCACCTGCACTACGAGCAGCACCGGGGCTGGGAGAAGGTCGAGACCTGGTTCGACGGTTCAGCCTCGGGCATCACCCACGACGACACCGAGTACGGCGTCACGCTCACCAGCAACAACTGCCCGGCCGGGCGGCCCTAGCCACGGGCCGAAGGCTGGCCGGCAGGGTACGCCGGGTGCGGCAGCCGCTCGGCCAGGAACGCCTCCCAGGTCCGTACGCCGAGGGTGGCGCCGGGGCGGGCCAGGTTGTCCCCGTTCCGGTACGCCCGGCCGGCTTTGCCGGGCAGCCGGACCGGCAGCCGCAGCCGCCGCCGGCCGACCGCGGCCAGATAGCCGGTGACCAGTTCGTTCAGGCCGTACACCCGTGGGCCGGCCATCTCGGGCACCAGGCCGGCCGGCGCGCCCAGCGTCAGCTCGACCATCCGGGCCGCCACCTCGTGGGCGTCGACCGGCTGGAGCCGCATCCCGCCGGGCACCGGGACCACCGGCAGTTTCGCCATCTTCTCCATCATGGTCAGCACCAGGTCGTGGAACTGGGCGACGCGCACCGTGGTCCACGGCACGCCTGACCCGGCGACGGCCCGCTCGGCGTCCAGCTTGGACCGCAGCCAGGCCAGCGGCACCCGGTCCGCCCCGACCACCGAGATGTACACGAGGTGCCGCACGTCCGCGCGCCGGGCGGCGTCGACCAGGTGGCGGGTCGCCACGTCGTCGCCCTTGGGCCCGCCGGCCAGGTGCAGCACGGTGTCGACCCCGCGTACCGCCGGGTCGACGCCGGCGCCGGTGCGCAGGTCGGCGGTGACGTGCGTGAGGCCGTCGCCGGGCCGGCCGCCGTGACGGCTGAGCACCCGCACCGGGTGACCCGTCTCGCGCAGCAGCGGCACGACGAGGCGGCCGAGGGTGCCGGTGCCGCCGGTGACCAGGATCGGTGCGTTCATGTCGTCCTCCGTTGAGATCCGCTAGGTTTCGGGCTTCACCGGCTCGACCCGTGGCGGCGGGGAAGTGTGACCGGAGTGACCGGCGTCACCCCTTGTCACACGGGCGGGCCGGCGCGGGTCGGTCAACCGGGAACCCCGCGAGGAAGGACTGGGACATGGGCGAGGACACCTGGCTGGCCGAGCGGTTCGAGCAGCAGCGGCCGCAGCTGCGGGCGGTGGCGTACCGGATGCTGGGCTCGCTGAGCGAGGCCGAGGACGCCGTGCAGGAGACCTGGCTGCGGCTCGCCCGGACCGATGCCGCCGCGGTGGACAACCTGGCCGCCTGGCTGACCACGGTGGTCGCCCGGGTCTGCCTGAATACCCTGCGGGCCCGCGCCACCCGCCGCGAGGATCCCCTCGACGTACGCCTGCCCGACCCGGTCGTCGACGTCGCCGAGGTGGACGCCGATCCCGCGCAGGCCGCGGTGCTGGCCGACTCGGTCGGGCTGGCGCTGCTGGTGGTCCTGGACACCCTGACCCCGACCGAGCGGCTCGCCTTCGTGCTGCACGACATGTTCGGTGTGCCCTTCGAGGAGATCGGCGCGCTGGTCGACCGGTCGCCGGCCGCCGCCCGGCAGCTCGCCAGCCGGGCCCGCCGCCGGGTCCGTGGCCAGGCGCCCGCACCCGACCCGGACCTGGCCCGCCAGCGGGAGGTGGTCACCGCGTTCCTGGCCGCCGCCCGGGAGGGCGACTTCGACGGGCTGGTCGCCGTGCTGCACCCGGACGTGGTGCTCCGTTCCGACGGCGGGACCGCCCGGGCCCGGCACTCCACCGTGCTCACCGGCGCGCGGGTGGTGGCCGCGCAGGCCACCACGTTCGGCCGGTTCTCCCCGTTCGCCCGGCCGGTGCTGGTCAACGGCGCCGCCGGCGTGCTGGTCAGCGCGGGGGGCCGGCCGCTGTCGGTGATGGCGTTCACGGTCACCGACGGGCGGATCGTCGCCATCGACGTGATCGCCGACCCGGAGCGGCTGGCCGCGCTCGGCCTCGCCGACTGAGTCCGGTGCCGAGGGCCGGCCCGCGGGTGGGTCGGCCCGGATCGGCGTCAGGGGAGGATGACCAGGTTGGCCATGTCGACCACCGGCCGGTAGCCGAGGTTGGCGTAGATCCGGTTCGAGGTCGGGTTGGCCTGGTCGGTGAAGAGGCAGACCCGGGCCCCCTCGGCCCGCAGGAGCCGGGAGACCTCCGCGACCGCGTTGCCGGCCCAGCCCCGCCCGCGCTGCTCCGGCGGTGTGTAGACCGGGCCGACGCGCGCGACGCCGAACGACGGCGGGTTGGCGGCGGTGAGGTGCACCCGCCGGCCCGCCTCGTCGGTCCAGAACCACAACCGCCCGTCCCGGATCCGGCGCAGCAGCTCGGCGCGGTCGGGGGTCTCGTGCGCGCTGACCCCGCGCGGGCGGCCCGCCTGCTCGTCGGCGTCGGCCATGAACGCGTCGAACCACTCGGCGGCCAGGTCGACGTCGTCCTCGGTCGCGACGGCCAACTTGCCGGGCACCCGCGCCGGCCGGACCAGCTCACCGAGTTCGTGCAGCCGGGTGTGCTGGGCGACCTCGACCCGGCCGCCGCCGAGCCGGGTCACCTCGTCGGCACACCGTTGCACGGCGGGCAGCGCGCCGTTGACCGCACGCACCTCCTCCCCGCGCTCGTGCCACACCCGGGCCAGCGCCACGGCCGCCTCGTCGGGCATCGGCAGCAGGAACGGCGGGCGCGGCGCGAAGGGCGCCGTCCGCATCCCGGCGCCGACGACGGCGCCGGACCCGTCCCGGACCACCAGCCACCAGTCGTGCTCGGGGAGTGCGACCCCGTCGGCCCGCCGGGCCAGCAGCCGGTGCGCGACGGTGGCCACGACCGTGCCGACCACCGGGTTCGCCGCCAGATGGTCACCGGCCGCGGCGAGGAACTCGCCCGGATCGGTGTGGAACTGCAGGCTCGGGACGCCGCTCATCCGCGCACGGTAGCCCGCCGCCGGGCCGCACCCGTACCGGATTTTCCGGGGCCGACGCCGAGGCCCGGCGGGGCCCGGGTCCTGGTGGGCGGGCGACGGCCGCGCTACCCGGCGACCAGCTCGGCGAACCAGCGCCGGCCGGCCGAGTGGAGCTCGCGGACGACCAGGCCGGCCGCCGCGGCCGGCTCGTGCACCGCCCGGGTGTCCAGCCGGGCCCAGCCGAAGCTCGGCCCCCGGTGCCGTCCGGACACCACGCGGGCCCGGCCCTGCCAGGTGCCGCTGCCGGGCGGGTCCAGCTCGACCAGAACCGTGCCGTCCGGGCGGAGCAGCTCCCGGCACCGGCGCAGCAGCCGCCCGGGGTCGCCGCCGATGCCGATGTTGCCGTCCAGCAGCACCACGTGCCGCCACCGGCCCTCGGCGGGAAGCGGATCGAAGAGGTCGGCCTGGACCGCGACGGCGCCCCGCGCCCGGGTCAGGGCCACCGCCCGGGCCGAGACGTCGACCCCCACGGTGGTCAGCCCGGCCCGGGCCAGCGCCAGGGTGAGGCGGCCCGGACCGCAGCCCAGGTCCAGCGTCGGGCCGGCGCAGCGGGCCACCACCGCGGCCGTCGCCGGCTCGGCCGGCCCGTGCCACCGCTCCACCGGCAGCCGGCGGCGCGTCCCGTCGCCCTGCACCAGCCAGTGCGCGTCGCTGTCCCGGTGCCGCAGCGCGGTGGCGAAACCGTCGGCGGTCACCGCCGGCCCCCGACCGGCCGGGCCCGCCGCACGGCGGCGACCTCCCGGGCGAACCGGCCCGTGGGAGCCAGGGCGGTCACCGCGAGCGCGTCGGTCCAGTCGTCCACGTCGCGCAGCACCGGCAGCGTCCCGATCCGCAGGCCGCGCCCGGCCAGCGCGGCCCGGGTGCGCCGCCCGGTGTCAGGGGTGGACATCGGCACCCCGCGTAGCGCCGCCGCCTGCCGGGGGTCGCGCAGGCCCAGCGCCCACCAGCCGCCGTCCGCGGCCGGGCCGAGCACCGCGTCGGTCGCCGTCCCGTCGAGCCGGCGTACGGCGGCGGCCAGCCGCGCCGCGGTGAGCTGCGGCGTGTCCATGCCGATCTGGAGCACCGGCCGCCCCGGGTAGGCGGCGGCCACATCGGCGTGTGCGTACGCGAGCCGGTCGGCGAGGTCGTCGCCGCGCTGTGGCAGCACCGGCCAGCCGGCGACCGCGGCGGCGAGGTCCGTCCCGTCCTCGGCGTCGGCGAACCGGCCGGCCAGCGCCAGCACCGGGACGACGCCCGGGGTGGCGGCGACGGCGTCGAGGGTGTCGCGCAGCGCGGCCGCGGCGATCCGGGCCGCCTGCGCGGGCTCGGCCGGCGGGCAGAGCCGGGTCTTGACCGCCCCGGCCACGGGCGCCTTGGCCACCACCAGCAGGACGGTCACCGGGGGCCGTCCACGCTGCGCAGCACGGCCAGGAAGTCCCGGGTGGCGCGGACCGTGCCGCGGACCGAGCCGGAGACCTTGGACCGCGTCCCGGCGGCGCGCGGGGCGTAGCGGACGTCCCGCTCGTGGATCCGCCAGCCGGCTGCGGCGGCCCGGATCATCAGTTCGAGGGGGTAGCCGAAGGCGCGGTCGGTGACGCCCAGGGCGAGCAGGGCGTCCCGCCGGGCCACCCGGATCGGGCTGAGGTCGCGCAGCGGGACCCCGCGCTGCCGCAGCAGCGCGGCGACCAGCGCCGTGCCGGCCCGGGCGTGCCACGGCCAGACCCCGGCGGACACCGGCCGGCGCCGGCCCACCGCCAGGTCGGCGGCGCCGGCCGCCACCGGGGCGACCAGCGCGGGCAGCTCGCCCGGGTCGAAGGAGCCGTCGGCGTCGAGCACGCAGACCAGCTCGGTCTCGGCGTGTTCCAGGCCGGTGTGCACGGCCGCCCCGTAGCCCCGGCGGGGCTCCCGCACCACCCGCGCGCCGTGCCGGGCGGCCACCTCCGGCGAGCCGTCCCGGGAGCCGTTGTCCACCACGATCGCCCGGTAACCGGGCGGCAGCGCGGTCAGCACGCCGGGCAGGGCGGCGGCCTCGTCCAGGCACGGCAGCACCACGTCGATCTGTGTCGGCATGCCGCCGACGCTAGGCCGGTCCGCGCCCCGCCAGGCCCGGATCGTGCTTACGGAACCCTTACCGAGCAGGCATTTCTTACCATCCGGTGACGTGCCGGCGGATCCGCCCACCCGGCGGCCCGGCGGGCCGTACCGTCCGGTCGTCATGAGATCCGCAGCCACCCTGCCCCGCGTTCCCGGCCCACGGCGGACCATCCCCGGGCACCGGGGCGATCTGGTCGCGCTGGCCGTCGAGGCGGTGCTGCTGGCCGCCGCGGTCGCCGTCGGGCTGGTGCTCAACCGCCGGGGCGCGGGCCTGCACGCGGACGCCGCGCCGCTCTACGCCACCTGGCGGCCGCACGCCGGTTGGGGCACCCCGCTCGCCGTGCTGGTCGCGGTGGTCGTGCTGGGGCCGGGTCTGCGCTGGGCGCGGACCGCCCGCTGGGGGCCGCTGCTGGCCGCCGGCTGGCTGGCCGCGGTCGCCTGGACGCTGTCGCTGGCCCTGGTGGACGGCTGGTCGGCCGGGTTGGCCCGGCGGCTCACCGTGCAGGCGGAGTACCTGCACGAGGTGCCCGGCGTCACCGACATCCCCCGGATGCTGGCCGGCTTCACCGACCGGATCCTCGACTTCCAGCCGGACTCCTGGTCCACCCACACCGCCGGGCACCCGCCGGGCGCGCTGCTGGTCTTCGTCTGGCTGGACCGGATCGGCCTGGGCGGGGGCGCCGCCGCGGCGCTCTGCTGCGTGCTGGTCGGCGCGACCGTCGCGGTGTCGGTGCCGGTCACCCTGCGCGCGCTGGGCACCGCCGAGGCGGCCCGGGCGGTGCTGCCCTTCCTGGTGCTGCTGCCCGGCGCGGTCTGGCTGGGCGCCTCCGGCGACGCCGTCTTCACCGGCGTGGTCGCCGCCGGGCTGGCCCTGCTGGCGGTACGCGGCCCGGCCGCCGCGCTGGCCGGCGGGCTGCTGCTCGGCTTCGCGCTGCACCTGTCGTATGGGTTCGTGCTCGTCGGCGCCCTGGCGGTGGCCGTGCTGGCGCTGCGCCGGGACCGCCGCCGGGCCGCCCTGCTCGCCGCGACGGCCGGCGTCGCCGGCGTCACGGCGCTCTTCGTGCTGGCCGGCTTCCGCTGGTGGGAGGGGTACGACCGGGTGGTCGAGCGCTACTACCAGGGCTGGGCGGCCGACCGCCCGTACGGGTACTGGGTCTGGGCGAACCTGGCGGCGCTGCTGCTCTCGGCCGGGCCGGTGCTCGGGCCGGCGCTGCGCCGCGCCGGGCTCGCCGCCCGGCCGGTGCTCGGGCCGACGCTGCGCCGCGTGGCGCTCGCCGCCCGGGCCGCCTGGCGATCACCCGGCGCCGCGCGGGGCGGCCGGCCCCGTGACCGGGTGCCCGGCCGGCCGGTCGGCGGGCTCAGCGGTGCCATCCGGCTCGGCCGACGGTGGATGGCGCCGGTGGCGGCGCTCGGGCCCACCGTCCTGCTGCCGGCCGCCGCCGCGCTGGCGGTGGCCGCCGCCGACCTGTCCGGGATGAGCAAGGCCGAGGTGGAGCGGATCTGGCTGCCGTTCGCGGTCTGGCTTCTGATCGCCGTGGCACACCTACCCGCGCCGACCCGCCGCTGGTGGCTGGCCGCCCAGGCGCTCACCGCCCTCGCCGTCAACCACCTGCTGTTCACGGTCTCCTGACCGTTTCGGATCTTGGCGACTTCCCGTTCCCCCCGAACGCCAACTCGCCAAGATCTCCCGGCACCCGCGTCGATCATGAGGTTGGCGGTGGCGAATCGGGCGGATCGCACCGCCAACCTCAGGGCTCAGGTGAGCAGGGCGGCGGGTTCGCGGAGGGGGTCGGTGGCGAAGGCGGTGACGCCGTCGGTGAAGGCGACCCGGGCGGTGTAGCCGAGCAGGTCCCGGGCCCGGGTCGGGTCGGCCACCACGTGCCGGACGTCGGCCGCCCGGGCGCCGCCGACCACGTCCGGCTCGGGGCCGCCCATCGCGCGGGCCAGGGCCGCCGCCAGGTCACCGACGGTGTGCGGCTCGCCGGAGCAGACGTTCACCGGGACCATGCCGTCCGGGGTGGGCGCGGTGAGCGCCAGCAGGTTGGCCCGGGCCACGTCGGTCACGTGCACGAAGTCGCGGCGCTGCCGGCCGTCCTCGTACACCAGGGGCGGCCGGCCGTCGGCGAGCGCCGAGCGGAACAGCGAGGCGACCCCGGCGTACGGGGTGTCGCGAGGCATCCGGGGCCCGTAGACGTTGTGGTAGCGCAGCGCCCACACTCCGCCCCCGGTCTGCCGGGCCCAGGCCGCGGCGTAGTGCTCCTGGGCGAGCTTGCTGGCCGCGTACGTGCTGCGCGGCTCCAGCGGGGCGTCCTCGGGGACCAGGGCCGGGTCGAGGGTGCCGCCGCAGGCCGGGCAGGTCGGGTCGTAGCGGCCGGCGGCCAGGTCGACGGGCCGGCGCGGGGCGGGGCGGACCACGCCGTGCCGGGCGCAGATGTACCGGCCCTCGCCGTAGACCACCATCGAGCTGGCCAGCACCAGCCGGGACACCCCGGCCCGGTGCATGGCGGCGAGGAGCACCGCCGTGCCGTGGTCGTTGTGTCCGGCGTAGTCGGGAGCGTCGGAGGGGTCCAGCCCGTGCCCCACCATGGCCGCCTGGTGGCAGACCGCGTCCACCCCGGACAGCAGCCGGTCCAGCAGCGCGGCGTCGCGGACGTCGCCGATCACCGGGTCGTGCGGCCGGGACCACTCCGGCAGCGCGCCGCCGTGCGCCTGGGGGAGCAGGGCGTCGAGGCAGACCGGCTCGTGGCCCTCGGCGACGAGCAGGTCGGCGATCTGCGATCCGATGAAGCCGGCCGCGCCGGTGACCAGTACCCGCATGCGGCCAGGCTAGGGCACCGCGGGGTCCGGTTCGGGCGGTTCGCGGTGCACGTCAGCGGTCCGTAATGACGGCGGCGGTAAGGGTTCGGTAATGCGGCAAACCGGACCGGCGCGCGGATGCGGCGTCTAGCGTCCTGCTGGAGGGACCACCGGCGTGACGGATGGGGCCCCGGACCGTGCAATCCAGGAGGAGACGTGCCCGCCAGCCCACCCCCACCGGACGACGCGCCGTCGGCCGCCCCGGCGGCCCTGTGGGCGGCGCTGGCCCGGCACCGGCCGCCCGGGGTGGACGCCGTCGACCGCGCCTGGCGCAGCCCGGTCCGGGGGCCCTGGCTGACCTCGGTGCTCGGCGCCGTGCTGCTGGCCACCCTGCCCCTGGTGATCGTGACCGGGCTGCTCGACTGGATCGCCTACGGTCCCCGCTTCGACCAGGCGTTCCCCCGGGACGTGGGCTGGCTGCACCCGCCGGTGTTCGACTGGCCGACCCGACCCGCCTGGCTGTTCCGCCTCACCCAGGGGCTGCACGTGACGCTCGGGATCGTGCTGCTGCCGGTGGTGCTGGGGAAGCTCTGGTCGGTGGTGCCCAAGCTCTTCGACTGGCCGCCGGCCCGTTCGGCCGCCCAGCTGCTGGAGCGGCTGTCGCTGCTGCTGCTGGTCGGCGGCATCCTCTTCCAGACGGTCACCGGCCTGCTGAACATCCAGTACGCCTACCTGTTCGGCTTCGACTTCTACACCGCACACTGGTACGGCGCCTGGATCTTCACGGCCGCGCTGGTCACCCACGTGGCGATCAAGCTGCCCCGGCTGGTCACCGCGCTGCGCGGGCCGGGCTTCGCGCGTACCCCGGTTGAGTTGACCCGGCCCGAGCCGGCGGATCCGGACGGCCTGGTGGCCCGGCGGCCCGGGCCGGCGACGATGAGCCGGCGCGGGGTGCTCGGCCTGGTCGGCGGCGGCGCGCTGCTGCTGGCGGCGCTGACCGTCGGGCAGAGCGTCGACGCGCTGCGCGGCACCGCGCTGCTGCTGCCGCGCGGCCGCCGGGTCGACGACGGGCCGACCGGCTTCCCGGTCAACCGGAGCGTCGCCGTGGCCGGGGTGACCCCGGACCAGGCCGGCCCGGGCTGGCGGCTGACCCTGCGCGCCCGAAACCGCACGGTCACCCTGGACCGGGCCCGGCTGCTCGCCCTGGCGCAGCACACCGCCGTCCTGCCCATCGCCTGCGTGGAGGGCTGGTCCACCTCGCAGACCTGGACCGGGGTCCGGCTGCGCGACCTGGCCGCCCTGGTCGGGGCGGTCGATCCGGCCACCGCCCGGGTCCGGTCGCTGGAGCGCGCCGGCCTGTTCCGCGAGGCCGTCCTGCACGGCGGTCAGGTGACCGACCCGGACGCGCTGCTCGCCCTGCGGGTCAACGGCGTCGACCTGACCCCCGACCACGGCTACCCGGCGCGGATCATCGTGCCGGCGCTGCCCGGCGTGCACTGCACGAAGTGGGTGGCGGAGATCGCGTTCGATGGCTAGGTTCCGGCGCGCCTACGGCGCTGCGCCCTGGCACCTGCTGCTCCTGGCCGGCTGCTTCGCGGTCACCGGCTGGATCGCGCTGCGGCTGGCCGGTGCGGCGTCGGCCGGCCGGATGCTGCTCTGGTTCCTCGGCGCGGTGATCGCGCACGACCTGGTCCTCTTCCCGGTGTACGCGTCGCTCGACCGGATGCTGCGCCGCCCCCTGCGGCGGGGCGGCACCCCGTCGCCGCTGAACCACGTCCGGGTCCCCGCGCTCGGCGCCGGCCTGCTGTTCCTGGTCTACCTGCCCGGGGTCCTCGGGCTCGGCGACGGCACCTACCTGGCGGCGACCGGCCTGGCGCCCCGGGCGATGCTCGGCCGGTGGCTGGCGGTCAGCGGCGCGCTCTTCGCAGTGAGCGCGCTGCTCTACGCCGCCCGTCGGCTGGTCCGCCGGGCCCGCTGACGGGTCACGGGGCGATGCGCAGCCGGCGGATGTGGCGGTCGTCGTAGTCCTCGAACCGGAACCGCAGGCCGGCGAACGGGCTGCCCGGGAAGTCGCCGCTGATGGTGGCGGTCACGACGTGCCCGCCGGGGTGTCCTCGACATCGGTGATCTCGTAGGAGACCAGCGGCGTCTCGCGGCGCCACGCACGGATCTCCGCGATGCCCCGGTGGGTCCGCCCCTCGTCCTCGACGACGGCGTCGTCGGCGAAGAGGGCGAAGTAGGGATCCTTGTCCGGCTGGCCGGCGAGCGCGAAGTAGCGGCGGATGATGTCGGGCGGGGTGTTCACGGTGCTGGCTCCTTGCCGGGTCGTGGCGGGTCGTTCTGATCCTGCCCGGCGGGTACGACGGACACGGCCGGTTCGCACGGTTCCGGCGGCACCGGGGGCTGGGGTCAGGACCCCGGGCCGACCAGCAGGGCGGCCACCGTGGCCGTGGTGGCCAGGACGGCGAGCGCGGCGCTGGTGGCCACGAACCGGCCCAGCGGCACGGCCACCCCGGCGGCCCGGCAGCGCTCGTACCAGATCAGCGTCGCCAGCGAGGCCCACGGGGTGGCGAGCGGGCCGACGTTGGTGCCGATCAGCAGGGCCAGCAACTGGGTGTGGTGGTCGGGGGCGATGACCGCCTCGCCGGCCACGTACGCGGGCAGGTTGTTGACCACGTTGGCGAAAAGGGCGCCGACCCCGCCGGCCCGCAGCGCCCCCTCCGCGCCGGGGTCGGCGCCGATCAGGGTGCCCATCACGGTGTCCAGGCCGTGCCGGCCGATGGTTTGCACCACCAGGAACAGCCCGCTCACGAAGACCAGCAGCCGCCACGGGATCAGCGCGAGCCGCAGGCTGCCCCGGGCACGCACGGCGAAGCCGGCGACCAGGATCGCGGCGGCCACCCCGGAGGCCAGCCCGATCTCGACCCCGGCCAGGATCCCGGCGACGAAGAGCAGGCACGCGGCGAGCGCGGTGCGGTAGAGCACCCGGTCGGGCGGCACGTGCGGCGGCGGCGGTACGAACGGGTCGGCGCCGGCGCGGGCCGGCCGCCAGTACCACCACCAGAGCAGCAGCATCGTGATCACGATGGCGACCAGCTGCGGCCACCACATCCGGGCCGCCCAGGGCACCGGCTCCAGGTCGATCCGGTCGCTGGCCAGGATGTTGGTCAGGTTGGACACCGGCAGCAGCAGGCTCGCCGTGTTGGCCAGCCAGACCGTGGTCATCGCCAGCGGGGTCGGCGGCACGCCCAGCTTGCGGGCCAGGGCGATCATCACCGGAGTGAGCAGGACGGCCGTGGTGTCCAGGTTGAGCGCGATGGTGGTCACCGAGGCGAACCCCACACAGAGCCAGAACAGCGCCCGGTAGCTGCCCCGGGCGGTGATCGCCACCCGGGCCGCGAGCGCGTCGAAGACCCCGGCCACCGCGGTCAGCTCGGCCAGCACCACCACCGTGCCGAGGAAGATCAGGATGGGCACGATCCGGCGTACGGTGGCCTCGGCGTCGGCGCGAGGGAGGAGTCCGGTGAGGACACAGACGACGCCCACCGCGGCCAGCCCGAGCGCGATCCAGTCCAGGACGTGCAGCCGCCCCCAGCGGCTCCGGTCCGGTGCGGCGGACGGCGGCTGGCCCACGGTCTCCACGAGGGATGATCCTCGCACACCGTCGCCCGGCCGGACCGGCCCGACGCGGCCGGCGCAGCGGCTGCCGAGGGTGTCCACGAATTGACCGTCGGTGGCCATAATGATCCTGTGTCCGTAGGCGCGCACCCGACCCGGTCCGACCGCCCCATCGACTTCTTCATCAGCTACTCCCCGGCCGACGAGCGCTGGGCGACCTGGCTGGCGTGGGAGTTCGAGGCCGCCGGCTACCGCACGCTGCTGCAGGCGTGGGACTTCGTGGCCGGCACCAACTTCATCGACTTCATGGACCGCGGGGTCCGCGAGGCCGAGGTGGTCGTGGCGGTGCTGTCCGAACGCTACCTGCACTCCACCTACGGCAAGCTGGAGTGGCAGGCCGCGCTGCGCGCCGACCCGGACGGCACCGGCAACAAGCTGGTCACCGTGCGGGTCGAGGACTGTCCCATCGACGGCCTGCTCGCCACCATCACCTACGTCGACCTGGTCGGCGTGGCCGATCCGGCGCAGGCGCGGGCCCGGGTGCTGGACCGGATCCGGCAGGCGCTCGACGGCCGGGCCAAGCCGATGCGGCAGCCGGCCTTCCCCCACCACCCCGCCGACCCGGCCGGGGTGCTCGCCGCGCCCGCCGGTGCGCCCGCACCCCGCCGCGCCCGACGTACCCCGATCAACCCGCCGCCGTTCCCGCCCGCCGCGGCGGCCGTGCCGGCGGCGCGCGGCACCCTCACCGTGCTCCAGGTGGCCGGGCCTCGCTTCGGCCGCGGAGTGATCGAGCCGGGTGCCCCGGTCACCCCCGGCGAGCTCCAGGAACACCTGATGGGCGACCTCACCCTGCTGATGAACGACGGGGTGCCCCGGCCGGACCTGCTGGTGGTGGCCGGCAACCTGACCGAGTCGGGCAGCCCCCGGGAGTTCTCCGACGCGCTGAGCTTCCTCACCGGGCTGCGGGTGCTGCTCGGCCTGGAGCCGCACCGGCTGGTCGTGGTGCCCGGCCCTCGCGATGTCACCATGGCCGCCAGCCGGGCCTACTTCGCCACCTGCGAGGCCGACGACGTCGACCCGCAGCCGCCGTACTGGCCGAAGTGGCGGCACTACGCGCGCCTCTTCGACGAGCTCTACCAGGGCCTCGAGGACCGGATCTTCGACAGCGAGCAGCCGTGGACCCTCTTCCCGGTGCCGGACCTGCGGGTGGTGGTTGCCGGGCTGAACTCCACCGTCGCGATCACCCACCGCGAGGAGGACCGGTACGGCTTCCTCGGCGAGGCCCAGTCCACCTGGTTCGCCCAGCGGCTGCGCCACTACCAGCAGTCCGGCTGGCTGCGGCTCGGCGCGATGGCGCACGCCCCCGGCCCGCGCACCCCGTACGCCGACGAGCTGGCCGTGCCCGACCCGGCGTCCCTGCGCGACCGCGGCTCGTTCAACCGGCTGGTCGGCCCGATGCTCAACCTGCTGCTCGCCGACGCCGCGCCCGGCGCCCGGGTCGACCCGGTGGTGCCGCTGGCCACCGCCTCCCGCGACGGCCGCGCCCAGGTGCTCCGGCTCGGCGCCGACGGGATGACCCGCTGGGTGCTCGGCCGCGACGACCGGCACGACGTCGGCGAGCCGACCAGGCTGAGCTGGCCGCGCGCCGAGGCGACGTTCGGCGCGGCCGGCCCGGCCCAGGTGCCCGACCCCCGGCAGCCCAGCGTGGTCGAGGGGCCGACCCAGGGCGCCGCCGAGGCGTCGGCCGCCGCGCCGGCCGTGGTCGCGCCCGCCCCGCTGGAGCGCCTGCTCGACCGGCTCGCCGAGGTCTGCGAGGCCCGCCACGACCGGGTGGTGGTCCGCCGGGTCGAGGCCGACCCGCCGCACCTCTACATCACCTACCGCGCCGACGGCGTGGTCCGGCAGCAGCGGGTCGGGGCGTACGTGGGCACCCCGACCCCGGCCGACGTCGACCACTTCGCCCGCCGGGTGCACGCCACCGATCCGGACATCCCCTCCGAACTGGTCTACGACGGCGACCGGGTGCCGCGCGGACTGGCCGAGGCGGCGCAGCGGCGCGGTGTGCGGGTGCTGCACCTCACCGAGTTCCAGGGCCTGCTCGACCTGCGCGAATACGTCGCCGCGCAGACCGCCCGGCTGCAGGCCGACCGGCTCTACCCGCCCGGCCAGTACGTGCCGCAGCGCTACCGGCACCTGGTCGGCGCCGACCAGCGGGTCCGTGAGGACGTGGTGGACGAGCTGCTGGAGCTGATCTCCGCGCCCGACGGCCGGTTCGTGCTGGTGCTCGGCGACTTCGGCCGGGGCAAGACCTTCGCGCTGCGCGAGGTGGCCCGCCGGCTGCCCACCGCCGCCCCCGACCTGATCCCGATCCTGGTGGAGCTGCGCGCGCTGGACAAGGCGCACTCGGTCGACGGGCTGGTCGCGGCGCACCTCGCCAACCACGGCGAGCAGGTGATCGACCTCAAGGCGTTCCGCTACATGCTCCGCCAGGGCCGGATCGTGCTGCTCTTCGACGGCTTCGACGAGCTGGTCGCCCGGGTGACCTACGACCGGGCCGCCGACCACCTGGAGACGCTGCTCCAGGCGGCCGAGGGCCACGCGAAGATCGTGGTGAGCAGCCGGACCCAGCACTTCAAGACCAACTCGCAGGTGCTGACCGCCCTGGGCGAGCGGGTGGGTCTGCTGCCGCACCGCCGGGTGCTGGCCATCGAGGACTTCACCCCCGGCCAGATCGAGACGTTCCTGCGCAACCGCTACGGCGGCGACGAGCGGGCCGCCCGCGAGCGGCTGGACCTGCTGGCCGGGGTGAAGGACCTGCTCGGCCTCTCCCGCAACCCGCGGATGCTCGGCTTCATCGCCAACCTCGACGAGGGGCGGCTGGCCGCGGTGGCCGGGGCCGGCGGCACGTTCAGCGCGGCCGCGCTCTACCGGGAGATCCTGGAGTCCTGGCTGGACTTCGAGGAGCGGCGCACCCAGGGGATCCCGGGCGCGCCGGTGAGCCTGCGCCGGCCCGAGCTGTGGCACGCGGTGAGCCGGCTCGCCTTCCAGCTCTGGGAGAGTGGCGAGTCCCACCTCCGGCTGGCCGAGCTGGCCGAGGCCGCCGGCCAGCTCGCCGGGCTGGCCGACTCCCGGCTGTCCGGGCCGCAGGCGATCCACGCGGTGGGCGCCGGCAGCCTGCTGGTCCGCACCGACGACGGGCTGTTCGGGTTCATCCACACGTCGGTGATGGAGTGGCTGGTCGCCGAGGGGATCGCCGAGCAGCTCAACCGGGGCGAGGAGCCGCCCGCGCTGGCGGTGCGCCCGCTGTCGGCGCTGACCGTGGAGTTCCTCGGCGACCTGGCCGACCCCGCCCGGTGCACCGCCTGGACCGCCCGGGTGCTGGGTGACGAGGCGGCCGGGGAGACGGTCCGGGCCAACGCGCTGCGGCTCAGCGCGCGGCTGCGGCTGCCCGACCGGGCCGACCTGCGCGGCGCCGTGCTGCGCGGCGAGGACCTCTCCCACCGGGAACTCGCCGGGGCGGACCTGACCGGCGCCGACCTGACCGACACCCGCCTGGTCGCCACCAACCTCACCGAGGCGCGGCTGGAGCACGCCCGGCTGCGCGGCGCCCGCCTGGACCAGGCCCGCCTCGCCGGGGCGGACCTGCGCGACGCGGAGCTGGCCGGCGCCCGATTGTTCCGCGCCGACCTGCGCGGCGCCCGGATCGCCGGCAGCAGGTGGCACCGCACCGCGTTGATCGACGTGAGCGCCGACGCGGCGCTGCTGCGCGCGCCGGAGCTCCGCGGCGCCGTGGTCGCCCCGGGCCGTCCCGTCGCGCCGGGCCTGGCCCCGCCCGCGGTGGGCGTGGCGTACGGCTTCGAGGTGGGCCGGCTGCCGGTGCCGGTGGCGTACAGCCCGGACGGCGCGGTGCTCGCGGTGGGCAGCGACGACGGTGGTGTGCTCATCTGTGACACCGCCGCCGGGCTGCCGGTGCGGACCCTCCAGGGCCACCGAGGCCGGGTCTACGCGGTCCGCTTCGACGCCGCCTCGCACCAGCTGGTGACCGGGGCGGCCGACCTCACCGTACGGCTCTGGGACGCCGACCACGGCGACGTGCGGCACGTCATCGAGGACGTCTTCGCCGGCTGGGTGTGGCCGCTGCTCACCGACGGCGAGCGGGGCCGGCTGGTGGTGGGCGACGCGGCCGGCGTGGTCCGGCTCTACGACACCCGGACCGCCCGGCTGCGCCACGAGTGGCCCGGCCACGCGGCGCCGATCTGGGGCACCTCGTTCAGCCCGGACGGCCGGCGGGTCGTGGTGGTGGACAGCGCCGGCGTGCTCCGGGGCTGGGACATCCCCTCCGGCCGGCTCGCCTTCGAGGTGCGCGAGCCGGAGGTGGTCTACCGGGTGGTGCACAGCCCGGACGGCCGGCTGCTGGCCGCCGTCGGCCAGCACGGCCGGGTCTGGATCCGCCGGGCCGTTGACGGCGAGCTGCTGCGCCAGCCGCGCGGCCACGAGGCCGACGTGTACGCCCTCGACATCCACCCCGACGGCACGCTGATGGCGACCGGCGACACCCATGGCGCGTTGCGGCTCTGGGAGGTGGAGACCGGCCGCCCGGTCCGGGTGCTCGGCCGCCAGCGCGGCGCCATCTACAGCGTCCGGTTCAACCGCGACGGCAGCCTGCTCGCCACGGCCGCCAGCGACGGCGCGATCCAGCTCTGGGACAGCGCCGACGGTCAACTGCGGCACGAGCTGACCCGGCACCGCGGCTCGGTCTGGCCGGTGGTCTGGCGGCCCGACCAGGCGCAGGTGGCGACCAGCAGCAACGACGGCACCACCCGGCTGTGGGACGTGCGCACCGGGCAGCTCCAGCACACCCTGCGCGGGCACGGCCGGCGGGTCACCGCGCTGTCCTTCCGGGACGACGGTGACGTCCTCGCCGCCTGCGGCAACGACGGCGTCGTCCGGCTCTGGGAGCCGCGCACCGGCCGGCTGGTCCGGCAGCTCGCCAGCCCCGCCGACCGGCTGCTGTCGGCGGTCTTCTGCCCGGGTGAGTCGCTGGTCGCCGCGCCGAGCGGCGACGGCGGCGTGCACCTGTGGAACACCGACACCGGCGTCGACGAGCGGGAGCTCAACGTGGACACCGACCACGTCTGGGCGGCCGCGTTCAGCCCCGACGGCGACGCCCTCGCCACCGCCAACGACGACGACACGGTGCGGCTGTGGTACAGGCGTACCGGCCGGCACTTCGCCACCCTCACCCCGCACCGGGGCCGGGTGCGCGCGATGGCGTTCAGCCCGGACGGCGAGACCATCGCCACCGGCTGCGACGACCAGCTCGTCCGGCTCTGGGACGCGGCCACCGCGACCTGCCGGCTCACCCTCGAACACCACACCGACCGGGTGTACGCGGTCTCCTTCAACACCGACGGGACGCTGCTCGCCAGCGCCAGCAACGACGGCGTCGCCGTGGTCTGGGACGCGCTCACCGGCGAGCGGCGCACTGTGCTCACCGAGCACACCGGCCGGCTCTGGTCGTGCGCGTTCAGCCCCAACGGCAACCTGCTCGCCACCGCCGGCGATGACCTCGTCATCCGGCTCTGGGACCCGGGCACCGGTCGGCTGCACGGCACGCTGGCGGCACACACCCGGCGGGTCTGGTCGGTGGCGTTCAGCCCCGACAGCAGCCTGCTGGCCAGCGCCGGCGACGACGGCACCGTGCGGCTGTGGGACGTCGCGGACCCGGAGCACGCCCAGCTGCGGACCACCCTGATCGGCCTGCCGGACGGCTGGGCGGCGGTGAGCCCGGACGGCCGGTACAAGTTGGACGGTGATCCGGGCGGCCAGTTCTGGCACGTCATCGGCACCTGCCGGTTCGAGGTGGGGGAGCTGGACCCGTACCTGACCCAGGTGCGGCGGCTGGCCGTCGACGCCCCGTTCTGACCCGGGCGAACCACCGGCCGCGCGCCGGCGCCCCGCGCGGAGCGCTCTTCACCAGCGTCGGCACCGGCCGTTTCGTTACACGCCTCGCCGGGTTGCGTCCGTGCCGGTGTGTCGATCTGGCTGACCGCTCAGTCCGGTCAGGACGCCCGGCGTAGTGACGTCGACTGATCGGCTTAACGCTGTGTCACGATCTCGACACAGAAGTTGTGGGTCTCCTCCGCGATCGATGTGCTGGCGCGGGACCAGCGCCGTCGGTGACGGGCGTCGAGGAAGAGGTGGCTCATGGTGGCTCTACGGCGGCTGCTCGCCGGACTGACCGCGGCGGTGGTGACCGCCGCGCTCGCCCTGGTGTGGACGGCGACGCCGGCCCACGCGGACGAGGCGTGGGAAAGCGCGCTCAAGACCCTGATGTCCAAGACCGCCACCTGGACCGAGGGCGGCCTGTCCCGGGTCGGCCGGCTCGGCCAGCCGCTGCCGCTGCTCGGCGTCAGTCCGGGCGCCCTGGTGGACACCGACAAGCTGGCCCGGAAGGCGTCCGACGCCCTGGCCGGCGCCCTGACCAGGGAAGACGTGGACCTCGGCGGCGGCACCCGGTTGACCAGCACGGTCACCACCACGGGCGGCGACCACCTGCTCGACGTGGTGGTCACCACCAAGCGGCAGGTCACCGCGAAGGACCTGGCGGTCGGCGGGGTGACCGTCGCCAAGGCGGTCGACGTCACCGGCTGGGCGACCCTGCACCTGCGGGCCCGGCACACCGCCGCGGGGGAGACCTACCTGGTCCGCGACGGGGACACCCCGCGCCTCGACATCGACGCGGCGGCGACGCTCCGCGCCGACCTGGACCAGGCCACCGCCTCGGTCGGCATCCTCGGCGTCACGCTCACCGCCGGCAGCACCCTCGCCGCCCGGACCCACGTCAAGGCCACCGTCACCGACCCCAACGGCGACGGCCGGCTCGCCTTCGACACCGGCGCCGGCGCCGGGACCGGTGAGCTGGGCGCGGCCGGTTCCCTCGCCGGTCTGGTCCAGGTGGCGCTGGACAACTCCGGCGGCGGCCGGATCTCCGACACCGAGACCGAGCCCGGCCCCGGCTCGGTGCACGGTCAGGTCAACCTCGGCGCGGCCACCGCCGGCGCCCCCTTCGACCTGCCCGCCGTCGCCGCCACCGTCAAGGTCGACTGGAACGACATCAGCGTGGGCAGCCCGACCGTCACGACCACCGGGCTCGACGAGACCATCGCGAAGTTCCGCAACATGAGCCCGCTGGACCTGGCCTCCGGGCTGGCCCAGCTCGCCACCCTGCTCAGCGGGGTGCAGCAGAGCGGGCCGGCCGGCAACCTGAGCCTGCCCTTCCTGCGCGGCACCTTCGCCGACGCCGTGAAGGTCAACGAGAAGCTCACCGGTTTCCTCAAGAAGTACGTGCACCCCAAGCCGGACGACCCGGAGTTCGACCCCGCCACCGACGACCCGGCCAAGGCCGGCCAGCCGAAGTTCAGCTCGATCCAGCAGCTCGTGGCGTTGCTCGCCGCCGAAGGGCTGCCGGTCGACAACCTCTCCTTCGCCGGCGAGAAGCTGGTCTTCCGGCTGAAGCTGGAGCGGGAGTCCACCGTGGCGGTGCCGCTGGACCCGGTCGCCGCCTCGGTCTCCGGCCGCGGCGCCACCTTCACGGCCAAGGGCTTCAGCGTCGCCGAGAACCGGTTCACCCCCGGTGAGCTGGTCGGCCAGCGGGTGGTCGCGGGCACTTCGGCCGGCACCATCGCCGCGAACACCGCCACCACGGTCACCCTGACGGAGAACTGGATCGGCGGCCAGCCGGGCCCCGAGAGCGTGTGGGTGATCAGCGGCTCCAGCCCCAACATCGGCGCGGTCGAACTGGCCGGCGCCCTCACCAAGCCGGCCGGCGGGGACAAGAAGGTCGGCCTCCGGACGGCCAACGCCCAGGCCAGCTTCGCCACCGTGAAACCGCGCTACAGCGCGGGGGTCACCCTCGTGCTCGACCTGCGCGACGACCTCGGCAGCCCGGCCGCCAACGCGGACCGGGTACTGCTGCGCACCGACCCGGCCACGCCGCTGTTCGCGGCCGACTTCCCGGTGACCACCGCGGTCGACTTCTTCGCCACCGCCGGCTTCCTCAAGGTCAAGCTCGGTGGCGACCTCTCCGTCGGCCCGGCCGCCGCCGGGCAGCGGATGCTCCAGGTCAGCTTCAAGCAGGCCCAGGACCTCAGCCTCGGCGAGCTGTTCCGCCGGTTGCAGTCCGAGCCGGGCGACCTGCTCGCCGTCTCCTCCTCGGTGAAGACCACCGGCCGGGTCACGGTCAGCGTCCCGGGCGCCACCGGCGCCCTCGGCCAGGGCGTCGGCGTGGACGTCAGCTGGAAGGCCGGCGAGCAGCCGGTGGTGGACACCAGCAGCCTCGACGGCATCTTCGCCGTCGACTTCAACCCGGACGACCCGAAGGCCCTCTTCGCGGTCGTGGTCGAGGCGCTGCGGCTGGTCAACGCCGCGCTCACCCAGCCCGGCGGCGGCAGCGGGCCGCTGAACACCGAGATCCCGCTGCTCGGCCGCTCGGCCCGAGAGCTGCTCGGCGCCGACGAGAGCGGCGTCGGCAAGGGCGTCACCTTCACCGCCGACGGGGCGAACTTCCTGCTCAAGGACGGCAACCGCAGCGGTGACGCCGCCTTCGACCCCCGCCTGGCCAAGCGGACCGTGGTCATCGGCAGCAAGGCGTACCGGGTGCTGGACCGCGTGGACGACCAGACCCTGCGGATCGACGCGGCCGGCACGGCGAAGCCCGCCGACGGCACCGCGTACGCGCTGCGCCCCGAACTGGCCGACGCGCTGGACAAGCTGCTGGCCGCACCCCCGGACACCCTCCAGGACGCCCTCGACCAGCTCAACAACGCGATCGGCGCGGACAGCGGCATCCAGTTCACCCTGGACGAGCGGGCCGGCGGCCCGTACCTGCGGGTCGGGCTGGACTGGAAGCGCAACGTCCGCACCGCCGGGCCGCTCGCCTTCGCCTGGGACGGCGCCCGCGAGCTGGTCAGCCTCGACAGCTCCGGCACCTTCGCCCTCGACGTGGACGCCCAGGCCAAGTTGGGCCTGCTGCTGCCGCTGAAGCTCAACGCGGCGCCGCTGCTGGACAAGACCTCCTCGGCCAAGGTCAGCGTCAAGGGTGGAGTGGACGACGCGGCGCTGGCCGCCCGGGTCGGCCCGCTCGCCCTCGACCTCGGCAAGGACCCCGACTTCGCCACCGTCAAGGCGAACCTCAGCGTGGGCCTCGGCGGGCTCGCCGCCGACGGGCCGGTCACCGACCTGCTCGGCCTGACGCCGACGTTCACCACCGCCGGCGTGGACTGCGGCGGCGGGGTCGGCGGCACGACCACCCCGGTCTGCGCCCGCGCACCGCTGTTCGTCAACAACTGCGAACCCGCCGACGACACCAATCTGCTCACCTTCGCAATGGGGCTGGACCTGCTGCCGCACGCGCAGACCCCGGACCTCACCTCCTGCTTCGCCAACCTGTCGCTGAAGCTGACCGACTTCAACGTCGGCATCGACGGCTACCTGGCCAAGGTGGAGGAGGCGCTCCGGCTGGCCAGCTTCGACGGCAAGCTGCCGCTGGTCGGCGACGACCTGCAGCAGGGCCAGAAGTTCGTCGCCCAACTGCGCGCGGACGTCAAGGCGGCGATCGGCCCGGTGCTGGCCAACGCCACGCTGGACAGCGCCGGCATGCAGACGGCGCTCAACGACGTGCTCAAGGATCTGGACCCGGGCGTGAGCGCGGTGGTCGGCTGCCGCAGCGGGGTGGCCACCCCCTGCCAGCCGGAGGACTTCCAGTCCATCCGGATCAAGCTGACCGCGTCGCGCGGCGCGCCCTCGGCCGCGGACGGCTGCAAGGACGCCGGCGACAGCGACAAGTGCCTCGGCGTCAACGTCCCGCTCGACCTGGGCATCCCCGGCCTGTCGCTGAAGGCGAAGAAGGGCGCCCCCGACGGCATCCAGGCCAAGCTCGGCTGGAAGCTGCACCTGGACCTGGTCCTCGACCGGGACGAGGGCTTCTACGTCCCCACCCACGACGGGGACACCGCGCCCGAGGTGCAGATCGGCGCCAACTTCGACATGACCGGCGACCTGGCCGCCCAGCTCGCCTTCATCCAGGTGAACGCCACCAAGCAGGGCACCGCGCCGCTGGTGCGGGCGTACTTCGGGGTCGACCTGAAGGGCTCCGCCGGGGAGAAGAGCTGCTTCGACCCGGCGGTGGCCGCGGACTGCGCCGCCGACGCGGACGCCAAACTCACCCTCGCCGAGTTCGCCGACCTGGGCTCGCTGCTCGCCACCGACCTCACCGCCCAGGTGAACATCGACTGGAAGCTGGCGGCGGCGGTGAACACCGGCGACGAGGTGGGCTCCGCGCTGCCCGGCATCAGCGCCCGCTTCGGCCTCAAGTGGGGCCTGGAGCACAAGCAGGGCGGGCTGAGCGCCACCGGCGGCGGGGTCACCACCCCGCTCCAGGTGACCTTCACCGACGTCGCGCTGGACGCCGGCGCCTTCTTCAGCAAGATCCTCAAGCCGGTGGTGGAGAAGCTCAAGGCGGTCACCGGCCCGCTCCAGCCGGTCATCGACACCCTGTACGCGCCCATCCCGGTGCTGTCGGACCTGTCGAAGGCCACCGGCGGACCGGACATCACCCTGGTGTGGCTGGCCAAGACGTTCAGCACCCTGACCGGCGGGCCGAAGCTCGACTTCGTCGACACCGTGCGCGCGGTGATCACCTTCGTGAACCGGATACCGGACTGCGACGCCGGCTGCTCGATCCCGCTCGGCCAGTTCCTGGTCGACCCGGCGAAGGCGCTCACCACCGAGGCCTCCCCGGCGTCGGCCGAGAGCCTGATCAAGCGGGACGACCCGTTCACCAAGGCGAAGACCGCTGACGAGGTGAAGTCCGCGGTGGACACCGCCGCCGGCAACGACGGGGAGAAGCTGTTCGCGCCGGGCTCCGACGGGAAGTCCAACGCCCAGAAGACCGGCTTCAGCTTCCCGATCTTCGACAACCCGGGCTCGCTGTTCGGGCTGCTCATGGGGCAGGACGTCGAGCTGGTCAGCTTCGACTCCGGGCCGCTGTCGCTCGGGTTCAGCTGGCGGCAGTCCTTCGGCCCGGTGTACGCCCCGCCGCCGGTGCTGATCACCCTCTCCGGCAGCGCCTCGGTGACCGCCCGGTTCATCGCCGGCCTGGACACCGCCGGCATCCGGCACGCGGTGGAGGCCGCCACCGACGGCACCGCCCTCGACGCGGTCAGCCTGCTCGACGGCCTCTACTTCAAGACCAGCGACAGCAGCGGCAAGCCCGTCCCGGTGGTCACCCTGCGCGGCGAGATCGCCGCGGGGGCCGAGGTCAGCGTGCTCATCGTCAAGGCGGGCATCCAGGGCGGGATCCGGCTCACGGTCGGATTCAGCTGGAACGATCCGAACAACGACGGAAAGTTCCGCACCAGCGAGTTCCTCCAGGCGCTGCTGGTGAACCCGGTCTGCCTCTTCACCACCAGCGGCCAGCTCTCGGTCTTCCTCAAGGTCTACATCACCATCGACCTGTTCCTGTTCTCCAAGACCTTCGACTTCACCCTGGTCGACGCCACCCTGCTGGACTTCCGGGCCCAACCCGACTGCAAACCGAAGCCACCCGAGCTGGGCGGCACGGTCGGCGACACCCTGGTCGTCTTCGCCGGCAAGTTCGGCAAGAAGGAGCAGCGCGGAGACAAGGCGTGGGACAACGGCGCCGGCACCTACGCCGGTGATGTGGTGAAGGTGTACGCGCTGCACTACGCCGACGCGGGCACCGAGGGCGCCACCGACGACTTCGACGGCTTCGCGGTCGAGGCGCTCGGGCGCAAGCAGGAGTTCCTCGACCCGAACCTGGCCCGGGTGGTCGTCGACGGGCGCGACTACCAGGTCGCCGACGCGGACAAGGTCTCCCTGTCGGTGCTGCTGCTCGGCGACGGTGACACCAGCGGTGACGGCACGAAGACCTCCGCGTTCGACAAGGCGGCCGTGGTCCTCGGCTCCGACGGCAGGGACCAGATCCGCACCGGCACCGGCCCGGCGTACGTGGACGGGCGCGACGGGGACGACGTGATCGTCACCGCCGAGGCGGCCGGCCAGGTGAGCCGGGTGGCCGGCGGCGGCGGGCAGGACAGCGTCACCACCGGCGACGGCAACGACGTGGTGGCCGGCGACAGCGGCCTCGGCGCGGTGGACCGGGCCGGCGCCACCACCGTGCACACCTCGGTCGGGGACAAGAGCCTCGACGGCCTGGTCGACTGGACCAGGCTGGCGGACCCGGCCGAGGCGACCTCCGGCGTGGCCGACCACGTCACCGTCGGCCACGGCGCCAGCACCGTCTACGGCAACGGCGGCGACGACGTGCTCGGCGTGGTCCTCGACGACCGGCCGAACGGGAAGAACCGCCTGGTCGGCGGCCCCGGCGGGGACATCGTCAACGGCGGTAAGGGCGACGACACCATCCACACCGCCGGGAGCGCCCTCCCGGCCGACCAGGACGCGGACGGAAGCGGCGACGCCGGGCTGACCAACAAGGTCGACACCGGCTCCGGCGAGGACACCGTGCACGGCAGCGCCGGAACCGACCTGGTCGTGTCCCACTCGGCCAACGGGCAGACCGGCCACGTGTACGGCTACGGCGGCGACGACGTGCTGGTCGGCGGGTACGGCACCGACGAGCTGTTCGGCGGCCCGGACGAGGACTACGTGATCGCCGAGCCGTCCAGCGTCGGCGAACCGGACGGCACCGACGGTTACGGCCCGGCCCGCCAGGTCGTCCACCAGCCGTTGCCGGCCGACACCCGGTCGCAGACCAAGCTGCTCGTCGGCGGCCTGGGCAGCGACCACGTGATCGGTGGCGACGGCGGGGCGATCGTCTTCGGCGACAAGCGGCTGACCGCCGAGACCTGCGCCGACGCCACCCTCGCCGGCGACCAGCCGCCCGCCACCGACCAGGGCGCGGCCGACCTGATCCTCGGCGGCGCCGGGGTCGAGGTGGTCGCCTCCGGCAGCGGGAACGACCGTGCCGACCTCGGCGGCGGCGACGACCGGGCCTGCGGCCAGCTCGGCGACGACACCCTGCACCTGGGCGGCGGCGCCGACCGGGCCTGGGGCGGTCCGGGCGTCGACCAACTGCACGGCGACGACGGGATCGACCTGCTCTTCGGCAACACCGGCGACGACGGCCTGTACGGCGGCACCGGCGTGGACACCGCCGAGGGCAACGAGGGCGCCGACCAGGTCCTCGGCGGCCCGGACGACGACGTGCTCTACGGCGGCGGCCGGGTGGCCGGCGCGGCCGACGGCCGGGACTTCGTCTACGGCGAGGAGGGCGTCGACCGGATCGTCGGGGACAACGGCACCCCGCGGATCGGCGACGTCGGGCCGTACCCGTTGGACCTGGCCGGGGACGTGCCGGCCGCCGGCGCCGGGGACGTGCTCTCCGGCGGGCCCGACGGCGACATAGCGTACGGCGGGCTCGGCGACGACCGGGTCGACGGCGACGGTGGGGACGACCAGTTGGAGGGCAACAACGGCGCCGACGGCGTCCACGGTGGCCTCGGCAGGGACGAGATCGTCGGCGGCTCCGCCCAGGAGCCCCTCGCCGGCAACGGTCGCCCGGACACCGGCGACCAGCTCTACGGCGACGGCGACCCCGACCTGATCGCCGGGGACAACGCTCGGTTCACGCCGGCCACCGCCGACGCGACCCGGGTCACCCAGGGCCGGACCGGCCCGGCGCGCAAGGTCACGTTGCTCGACCTCGGGTTCGCCCCGCTGGCCGGCACCAGCGGCGGTGACCTGATCTCGGGCGGCGACGCCGACGACGTCATCCTCGGGCAGGGCGGCCCGGACCGGGTGCACGCCGACGCGGGCGCCGACTTCGCCGAGGGTGGTCCCGGCTCCGACTGGGTCGAGGGCGACACCGGCGACGACGACCTGGTCGGCGGCTCCAGCACCGCGTACGACGGGACCGGGGCGGCCACGACGGGCCAGCCGGACACCGCGGACGCCGTGTTCGGCGGACCCGGGTCCGACGCGGTCATCGGGGACAACGGTGCGGTGCTCCGCCCGCTCTCCGGTGAGCAGCCCACGGCGGTGACGGTCCGGCTCGGGGCGGACGGCAACCCGTTCGGCCCGCGGATCGTGGTGCTGCTGGACCGGGCGGCGGCCACCGCCAACCGGTTCGGCGCGGACCGGATCAGCGGCGGCGACGGCGTCGACACCCTCTGGGGTCAGGACGGCGACGACGCGCTGACCGGCGACGGCGACGGCGACTACCTGGAGGGCAACGGCGGCGCGGACGCGCTGCGCGGCGACACCGCCCTCGGCGCGGCGGGCCGGACAACGGTCTCGCCGCTGCCGGACCCGGGCTGGCCGGGTGACCCGGCGGCCCCGGCCGACCTGGTCGGCGCCGGCGCGCCGGCCGGGCAGGACGACCTCATCGGCGGCAGCGCGGCCGCCGGGTTCCGGGACACCGGGGACGTCGTCGAGGGCAACGGCGCCGACGACGTGCTCCTCGCCGACAACGGCTCGCTGCTGCGCACGGTGACCACGGCCGGCGGCAAGGCGGCCGAGCGGGTCTACACCGAGCGGTACCCGACCGGCGCGGTGCCGGCCGACACCACGGTGGCCCGGACCCACGACCCGGCGCTGCCCGGCCCGTCCACCCGGTTCTGCACCACCGCCCAGGCCACCTGCGAGCCGGCCGGCGCCTACGGCAACGACCAGCTCTACGGTGACGCCGGCAACGACGGGGCCTGGGGCCAGGACGGCGACGACCTGATCCGGGGCGGCGCCGGCGACGACGACCTCTTCGGTGAGCTGGGCGCGGACACCCTCTACGGCGAGGACGGCCAGGACGCCATCCTCGGCGACCGGGGCGGCGTGGTGAACCAGTTCCTCAACGCCGACGACGTCGCGGCGCTGGGCTTCAGCCTGACGCTCTCCTCGGTCCCGCAGGAGTCGTTCACCGGGTTCCGGGCCGGCGGGTACGACCGCCGGGTGGACCTGCTGCACGACACCGACGGGGATGCCTGGATCGGCAGCGCCACCTCGGCGCCCATGCCGTACGCCGGGCTGACCGCCGGGGCGGCCGACCTCATCCGGGGCGGCGCCGGCGCGGACAACATCCACGGCGGCTTCGGCGACGACGTGGCCAACGGCGACAGCGGCGGCGACGAGGTGTTCGGCGGCGAGGGCTCGGACGTGCTCTGGGGCGGCAAGGGCTGCGACCCGGTGCTCGACGCGGCCAACCCGCAGTGCCGGGTGGACGGCGTGTTCAGCGCCGCCGCCCGGGGCGACCAGGACCAGTACGTCGACCACCTGTTCGGCGGGGCCGGGGCGACCAGCGGCCCGGCGGTCACCGCGGTGCTCGGCTCCGACCTGCTGGACTTCCGGCCGCGCGGCTCCTACCCGGACAACTGTGCGGCGGGGGCCTGGCCGGTGGACCTGGCGGCCGGCACGGTCGACCCGTGCCGCTGGTTCGAGGCGACCAACCTGGACAACGACGTCCTGGCCGACAACCAGCACCACCACGGCACCGACTGGATCTACGGCGGCTGGGACCGCGACGTGCTCCAGGGCGACGTGACGCAGAACGGGCCGAACAACGGTGACCGGCTGTTCGACTGGAACGGCGCGTACAACCTGTTCACCCACTGCAACTCGGCGTACGGCGGGTTCAACGACATCCGCCAGCACAGCCCGGCCATGCAGGACTTCCTGACCGGGCTGGCCTGGGCCACGGGCGCCGGACGCAGCCCCGGCGACGTGACCACGGCGGGCACCTCCGCCTTCCTGGAGCTGTCCTACGTGTATCCGCGGGACAACAAGGACCAGGGGGCCGGTACGGCGTTCCCGACCACCCCCGGGCACTTCGACACACCGTCCTGCACCGACTGAGCGACGCGTCCGGGGCCCGGCTCTCCTGGGGGGAGCCGGGCCCCGGCGTGCTCAGCCCTCGGGCGCGGGGCATGACCACGGCGTTGCCGGTCACCCGGATGCCGCCGGTGGCCGGCACGTCCACCACGAGCAGGCCCGGCCGACCCAGGTCGGCCCCCTGGTGCAGGTGCAGGGTGGTCGGCGGCTCGACCAGGCCATGGGTACGCAGGTAGCCGCCGAGCGCGGCGGCGGCTGCGCCGGTCCCGGGTCCTCGACGACGCCCCCGACGGGGAAGGGGTTGCGGACCTCGAAGCGGGTGCCGGCGGCGCGCCACACCAGCGCCACGGTGGTCCAGTCCTGCCGCAGCATCAGGTCGCGCAGCCGGTCGAAGTCGTAGTCGAGCGTGGCCAGCCGCTCCCGGGTCGCCGCGGCCAGGACCAGGTGGTGCGCGCCGGCGTACGCGACGCGGGGCGGCAACGCCGGATCGAGGTCCCCCGCGCCCCAGCCCAGGGCGGCGAGCGCCTCGGCGAGGTCCTCCGGCGCCACCGGCGCGTCGGAGGGCGCCACGCTGGTCAGGGTCGCGGTGGGCCGTCCGTCGGCGTCCCGGGCGGTCGCCACCGGAACCGTTCCGGCCGGGGTACGGAAGATCAGCTCGCCGGTGCCGCCGCGCTCGGCGACGGCCACGGCGGAGGCGATGGTGGCGTGGCCGCAGAAGGGCACCTCGGCCTGGGGGCTGAAGTAGCGGACGTCGTACTCGCCGGGCCCGGTGGCGGTGAGGAACGCCGTCTCGGAGTATCCGACGTCGGCGGCGATGGCCTGCATCTGCGGGTCGGTGAGGTCAGCGGCGTCGAGGACCACGCCGGCGGGGTTGCCCGCCGTCGGGTCGGTGGTGAAGGCGGCGTACCGCAGGACTTCCGTCATGACGCCAGGCTACGGGTCAGCCGCTGGCGGCCCGTACCCAGCGGATCTCGCCCTCGTGCCGGATGTCGGTCGGGGTGAGGCCGGCGGCGGTGGCGACGGCGGCGGACGCCCGGTGCTCCGGATGGATGTGGGCGATCACCGTGCCCACCCGTCGTTGCCCCAGCCAGCCGATCAGCGCGCGGGTCGCCTCGGTGGCGATGCCCCGCCCCTGCCAGGGGGTTCCCACCACCCACGCGATCTCCGCGAGGCGCTCGTCGGCCGGGCCGCTGACGGTCGCCTGGACCGTGCCCACCAGGCATTCCTCGTCGGTAAGCTGGATCACCCAGTTGCACCAGGAGACGGCCGGGCCGGGGGAACCGGCGACGAGCCGTTCGTAGCGGGCGCGCAAAGCCTGCGGGTCGGCGGGGGAGCCGCCGATGAAGGTGTGCAACCGCGGGTCGGCCAGCGCGGCGGCCATCTCCTCGGCGTGCTCCACGAGCAGCGGCAGCAGGAGCAGCCGCTCGGTGCGGATGGGGTCCGGGGTGAGGGGCGTCATGCTCCTGATCATGGCAGTGTCACATGCCGACCGTCCCGTCGATCCGTTCGCGGAGCAGGTCGGCGTGCCCGTTGTGGCGGGCGTACTCCTCGATCAGGTGCACCAGAACCCAACGCAGCGAGACGGTACCGCGCCAGGCGTCGTGACCTTCGACGTCGAGGTCGCGGGCGTCGGCGATGAACGTGTCGGCGAACGTGACCTCGTCGTGCCAGGCCCGGTGGGCGGCGGCGATGACGGTGGGCTCGGGTACCGCGTCGTCGAAGTCGCCGTCCGGGTTGGTCCGGGACGAGAACCGCGGGGGTGGTCCTGCCCGGCCAGGACCTGGCGGAACCAGCGGCGCTCCACGTCGGTGAGGTGCCGGACGAGGCCGAGAAGCGACAGCGTCGACGGCGGCACCGTCCGGCGGGCCAGGGCTTCCTCGACGCCGGCGCACTTCAGGGCGAGCGTGTGGCGCTGGGCTCGGAGCATGTCGTGCAGCAGTTGCCGTTCACCGACGTTGGCGGGCGTGCTGAACCGGCCGTCCTCGGCGGTGGGGAACAGTCCCGCCTTTCGGTGCGTCCGGTCCGGCCGTGCGCCGACCGTGGCGTCCGCGGCGTAGAGCGGGAGTCGCTTCGTCAGGGCGGTGATCCGGTTACGCGGGCCGTACGCCGCGACGGCGACGTAGTCGATCTCCTCGGCGGGCGTCGCGGCGAGCGCGGCCAGGTAGTCGTGGTAGGTCCGGGCCTGTCGGGCGACCTCGTTGAAGCCCACGGTGATCAGATCGTCGTCGGCGCGAGCGCTGCGGTGCAGGTCGCGGAGCTGGTCGGCGGTGGCGCTGAGGATGGGCACCGGATGGGGGTTCAGCCCGGCGTGCCGCCCGCCGGATCCGTCCTTGGCGTCGGCGGCCGGTGGGTGGGGCAGCCGTCCGCCGAGGCTCAGCGCGAGCACCGCCGCCGCGTTGGCCGCCAGCGCGGCCGGCAGGTCGGCGCGGACGACGATCACGAGTTTGGTGTTCAAGGTCATGCCGTGACGCTCCAGATCGGTCCGAGGTTGAGGGCGCGGGCGCGGGCGCGGGCGCGGGTGCGTGGGCGACGGCGGGTACGGCTCATCGGTGGCCGTCCCGGATGCGCTGGCAGGCCCGGAAGCGGGCGGCGGTGGCCGGGGTCGAGCCGGTGGCACGGGCGGTACGCAGGACGCCGGTGAGGGTGTCGGCGATGCCGTGGACCCGGACGGCGGCCTGCTCGGAGGTCTCGCCGTGCAGCTCGACGGCGGTGGCATGGATGATGCCGCCCGCGCTGACGACGATGTCCGGCGCCCAGAGGATGCCCCGCTGGTGCAGCAGGTCCGCGGTGGCCGGGGTGTCGAGCTGATTGTTGGCCGGCCCGGCGATCGCGGTGCAGCGCAGCTTCGGCACCGAGTCCGCGGTCAGCAGGCCGCCGAGGGCGGCGGGGACGAGGACGTCCACGTCGGCGGTCAGGCAGTCCTGCGGGCTGACCCAGGCGGCGCCGGCGGCGTCGGCGAGCGGGCGCCGGGTGTCGTCGAGGTCGCTGGCGACCAGAGTCGCGCCGGTGCCGGCGAGCATCCGCAGCAGGTGGCCGCCGACGCGGCCGAGGCCGAGCACGGCGAGGCTGCGCGTGGAGAGGTCGGCCGAACCGAACCGCTCGGCGCACAACGCGCGCAGCGCGGCGAGCACCCCGGCGGCGGTGTGCGCGGACGAGTCGCCGCTTCCGCCGGCGTCGACCGGTCGGCAGAACACGTACGGCGTCCGCTCGGCGATGGTCACCATGTCGTCCGGTCCGGATCCCACGTCCGGGCCGGTGGCGTAGGCGCCCGCCAGACCGGCGATGACATCGCCCACTTCGTGCAGAATGGCCCGGCGGGTGGCCCCGTCCGGTGTCCGGCCCGGCGGGAGGGCGACGACCGTCTTGCCGCCACCGTTGGGCAGCCCGGCCAGTGCGCACTTGTCCGACATCGCGGCGGAGAGCCGCAGCGCGTCGGTGAGACCGTCCCGCCAGTGCGGGTAGCGCGCCAGGCGGCAGCCACCGATGGCCTGCCCGAGCGCGGTGGAGTGCACCGCGACGATGATCGGCAGGCCGGACCGGGTGCCCCGCCTGACGACGACGTGTTCGTGCATGGACCCGCTGTCGATCTCCGCCGTGACCACGATGGTTCCTCCTGTCATCCGCCTGCCGGATCGGGGTTGACAGTAGGCAGATGGACGGTTATCGCCGGGCCGTACCGAACGTCGTTCGGAAAAGGTGGCACGATCTCGGTCGTGGACGAACTTGATACGGCGATCATCCAGCATCTCCAGACACATGCGCGGCAGACCAACCGCGAACTGGCCCGCGCCGTGGGCATCGCGCCGTCGACCTGCCTGGAACGCGTGCGCGCGCTGCGGGAACGCGGCGTGATCACCGGCTACCACGCCGAGATCAGTCTCGCCGCGCTCAACCGCGGGGTGCAGGCCCTGTTGCATGTGCAGGTCCGTCCGCTGAGCCGCACAGTCATCGAGGGCTTCAAGAAGTACGCGATGAGCCTGCCCGAGGTCGTGTCGGTGTTCGTGGTGGCCGGCGGCGACGACTTCCTGGTCCACGTGGCCGTGCCCAGCGTGGACAGCCTGCACGCCTTCCTCATGGACAAGTTCAGCGGACGCCGCGAGATCGTCGGGTTCCGCAGCTCGGTCATCTACCAGCACGCGCGCAAGCAGGTGATCGAACCGCTCGACGGGTGAGCACCGGACCCCTCGAGTCCTTCGGGTCGCGGCGACGCCGGGGCGGACGGGTCTGTACCGTCCGCCCCGGGGTCACTCCTGCGAAAAGGCGGTCGCGGTCAGCGGCGCCACTTCTGGTTCGCGCCGCCGGTGCAGTCCCAGATCTGCAATCGGGTGCCGTCGGCGGAGCTGACGCCAGTGGCGTCCAGGCACTTGTTGGACTGCGGGTTCACGATGTCGCCGGCGGCCGTGAAGGTCCACCGCTGGGCGCCGGTGCCGTTGCAGTCGTAGAGCTGCACCTTGGCGCCGTTGGCGGTCGACCCGCCGGCCACGTCCATGCACTTGCCGAGCGCACGCACCGAGCCGTCGGCGTTCCAGGTCCACCGCTGGGCGGCGGTGCCGTTGCAGGTCCAGAGCTGGATCGGGGTGCCGTTGGCGGTGCTGGCGGACGCGACGTCGACGCACTTGTTGCCGTACCCGACGATCGGCGCGCCGGTGGTGGAGCCACCGCCGTTGTCCCAGGCCTGGACCCGGACGTAGTCGATCACCATGGTCTGCGGGAAGATGGTGCTGCCGTCCGGCGAGCCGGGCCAGTTGCCGCCGACCGCGACGTTCATGATCATGAAGAACGGGTGGTCGAAGACCCACCGGTTGCTGCCGGCGTCGGCCGGGGTCTTGCGGGAGTACGCCACGCCGTCCAGGTACCAGGTGATCGAGTCGGGCGCCCAGTCGACGGTGTAGGTGTGGAAGGCGTCCGCGAGCGCCTGGCCGCCCGGGAGCGAGGTCTGACCGGTCAGCGCGGCGCCGCCGGAGTAGCCCGGCCCGTGCAGGCTCCCGTGCACCGTGGACGGCTCCCGGCCGATGTTCTCCATGATGTCGATCTCGCCGCTGTTGGGCCACGGGTTGGTGGCGATGTCGTTGCCGAGCATCCAGAACGCGGGCCAGAGCCCCTGCCCGCGCGGGATCTTGATGCGCGCCTCGAAGCGGCCGTACGCCTGGCTGAACGTGCCGTTGGTGAGCAGCCGCGCCGAGGTGTACTGGCAGCTGCCGTACCAGCAGGAGTAGCCGGCCGGGTTCTCCTTGCGGGCGGTGATGACCAGGTTGCCGTTGCCGTCGAGGGCGGCGTTGCGGGTGCTGTTGGTGTAGTACTGCAATTCGTTGTTGCCCCAGCCGCTGCCGCCGGTGTCGTACCGCCAGCGACTGCCGTCCGGCGGTGTGCCGGCCGCGCCGTTGAAGTCGTCGGACCAGGTCACCGCGCCGGGCGCGGCCACGGCGGGAGCGCCGCTGACGGTGGTGAGCGCGGCCGTGAGGCCCACGGCCGCGAGGGCCACGGCGGCGATGGTGCGGATGCTGCGCACGGGGTGCCTCCCTGCGGTTTCCGGTCGTCCCCGCTGCGGCGGACCTGAGTCGCCGAACGGTAAACAAACCGTAAAGATATACTTCGATGAAGTTATGAACGAAGTGCGGACCTGTCAAGAGAGCGCTTCCCGGGGTTGCCGCGACCGGTTCCGGAACCGGTCGGAAATATTGACGCGATGCGATGCGGTTCGGGAGGATCCGGAACCGGGACGTGGGCGGTCCGGGGCCGACGGGGCACCGGGCGACCGGTCCTGGGGGAGGCGCGAGATGAGACTGTCCAGACCCGCCACGCTCGCCGGGGCCGGCGCCCTGGTGGTGGCCCTGCTGCCGGCCCCGCCCGCGGCGGCCGCCGACGCCGGCACGGCCACGGTCACCACCGGCCGGTCGGTGTACGCGGCGGCCGAGGGCAGCCGGGTGCCGGTGGACGTCGGTGTGTCCACCCCCGACGGGCGACCCCTGGCCGCGCCGGTCACCGTGCGCTGGGCCACCGGCGCCGGCACCGCCACGCCCGGCGCCGACTACGCCGCCGCCTCGGGCACGCTCACCTTCCCGGCGGGCAGCCCGTCCGGCGCCACCCGCTCGGTCGCGGTCAGCGTGCGTGCGGACGGGGCGGCGGAGACCGCCGAGACGGTGCCGCTGACCCTGGCCGCCGACGGGGCCACCGTCGCGGCCCGGCCCACCGTGGTGGTCGGCGCGCACGGCCTGCCGTACCTCGACTCCCGGCTGCCGGTGCGGCGGCGCGTCGCCGACCTGCTCGGCCGGATGACCCTGGCGGAGAAGATCGGCCAGATGACCCAGGCCGAGCGGGCGGCGGTCGCCGACGACCCCGCCGCGGTCGCCCGCTGGCAGCTCGGCTCGGTGCTCTCCGGGGGCGGCTCGACGCCGGCCAGCAACACCCCGGCGGCCTGGGTCGAGATGGTCAACGGGCTCCAGGCGCAGGCGCTGAGCACCCGCCTCCAGATCCCGATGATCTACGGCATCGACGCCGTGCACGGCCACGGCAACGTCGTCGGCGCCACCGTCTTCCCGCACAACGTCGGGCTCGGCGCCACCCGTGACCCCAAACTGGTCGAGCGGGTCGGCCACGCGACCGCCGCCGAGGTACGCGCCACCGGCATCCCGTGGGACTTCGCCCCCTGCCTCTGCGTCTCCCGGGACGAGCGGTGGGGCCGCAGCTACGAGAGCTTCGGTGAGGACCCGGCCCTGGTGGTGTCGATGGAGACCGTCATCGACGGCCTCCAGGGCCGGCCCGGCCGGCTCGACGACGACGACCGGGTGCTGGCCACCGCCAAGCACTACGCCGGCGACGGCGACACCGACTACGACGAGGCCGTCGCCGCCGCGAACGAGGGCAAGCCCTGGTGGGAGCAGAAGTACCCGATCGACCAGGGGGTCACCGTCACCGACCGGGCGCACTTCGCCCGCGTCGACCTCGCCCCGTACCTGCCGGCCGTGCGGGCCCACAAGGTGGGCAGCGTGATGCCCTCCTTCTCCAGCGTGGACTGGACCGAGGACGGGCTCGGCAACCCGACGAAGATGCACGCCCACCGCGAACTCATCACCGACGTGCTCAAGGGCCGGCTGGGCTTCGACGGCTTCCTGATCTCCGACTGGGAGGGCATCCACCAGATCCCCGACCCCGCCGAGCCGACCAACGGCGGGCTGACCGCGTACAAGGTCCGGGTCGGGGTGAACGCCGGCACCGACATGTTCATGGAGCCGTACAACGCCGAGCAGTTCGAGCAACTGCTGCTGGCCGAGGTGACCGCCGGGCGGGTGAGCACCGCGCGGATCGACGACGCCGTGCGGCGGATCCTCACCAAGAAGTTCGAGCTCGGTCTCTTCGAGCACCCGTACGCCTCGGCCGACAACGTCGACCAGGTCGGCAGCGCGGCGCACCGGGCCGTCGGCCGGGAGGCGGTGGCGAAGTCGCAGGTGCTGCTCAAGAACAGCGGGCGGGCCCTGCCGCTGCGCCGCGACGCCTCGATCTACTTGGCCGGGCGCAACGCCGACGACCTCGGCAACCAGGCCGGCGGCTGGACGATCACCTGGCAGGGCGTCTCCGGCGCCGACGCCGTCCCCGGCACCTCGATCCTCGACGGCATCCGCGAGGTCGCCCCCGGGGCCCGGGTCACCTACAGCGCCGACGCCTCGGCCCCCACCGACGGCGCTCAGGTCGGTGTCGTGGTGGTCGGCGAGACCCCGTACGCGGAGGGCTACGGCGACGTCGGCGGCCCGGAGTGCGGCTGGTGCAGCGTGCCGCAGCAGGAGGAGAAGTCGCTGCGGCTCCAGCCCGCCGACCGGGCGGTCGTCGACAAGGTCTGCACTGCGCTGCCGACCTGCGTGGTCCTGGTGGTCTCCGGCCGGCCGCAGGTCCTCACCGACCAGCTCGGCGAGATCGACGCCCTGGTGGCGTCCTGGCTGCCGGGCAGCGAGGGCGCCGGCGTGGCCGACGTGCTCTTCGGCCGCCGCCCGTTCACCGGCCGGCTGCCGGTGAGCTGGCCGCGGGACGAGGCGCAGGTGCCGGTCAACGTTGGCGACGCCGACTACCGGCCGCTGTTCCCGTTCGGCTGGGGCCTGCGCACCGACCCGGGCCGGGACCGGCTGGCCGCGGTCGCCGCCGACCGGCCGCAGGTGCGGGCGGCCCTGGCCCCGGCCGGCTGGAACGCCGACGGCTCGCTGCGCGACGCCCCCCGGGTGCTGGACCGGCTCGGGCGACAGCTCGGCGCGGACCGCCGGGACGCCGGGCTGGTCGAGGCGATCCTCGGAGTCGCCCGGGACGCCGCCCAGGCCGCCGTGGTGCGGGGGAGCGCGCCGGAGAACTGGGCGGCGCTGATCGCCGACGCCGACCACGCCCAGCTCACCGACGACCCGGTCCGCGCGTTCACCCTGCTCGCCCGCGTGGCCGCCTGACCCGGCACGCCGGTCTCCCCGGGTGAGCGGTCATCGGGGAGACCGGCGTGCCGGCCCGGGCCGGCCGGGTCGCCGCGCGCGGTCCCGGCCGGCTGCCGGCCGCCGTCACTCCGCCCCGGTGACGGCGGGCGTGGGTGAGCGGTCCGACTGCGGCTGTTCCGGTGGCGCCGGCCGGCGCAGGTCCCGCCACGGGCCGCCGAGCAGCGGGGTGAGCACCACCAGCAGGTAGCCGGCGCCCACGGTGACGAGGGTGGCGGTGGTGCCGAACCGGTCGGCGGCCAGCCCGGCGCCGAACGCGCCCACCGGCATGGCGGCCCAGGCGCCCGCCCCGATCACCCCGTACACCCGGGCCCGCATGGTCGCCGGCACCCGCTCCAGCTCCACCGCGCCGATCAGCGGGTTGATGGCGCCGGCGGCCAGGCCGGACACCACGCAGACCGCGGCGATCACCGGCAGTGGCGGGGCGGCGGCGAGGGCCCAGAAGGGCGGCGCCCCGCAGACGGCGAAGGCGGTGACGAAGGTGGCGCGGCGCGGCAGGCGGTGCCCGACGGCGCTGAACAGCAGCGAGCCGACCAGCGCGCCGCCGCCCATCGCGCCGACCAGCACGCCGAAGGCGGTCGCCCCGCCGAGGTCCCGCGCCGCGACCACCGGCATCAGCACGTTGCTCTTGGTCGCGTCGAAGAGGTTGGTGACCAGCACCAGCAGCACCATGGCGCGCAGCAGCGGCTCGCGGACCAGGAAGCGCAGCCCGGCGGCGAAGTCCCGCCAGTAGCCGGCCGAGGGTTCGCCGGGGCCGCCGGACGGCCGCAGGCTCCCCGGCACCAGCACCGCCACCGCCAGCGCCGAGACGCCGAACGTCGCCGCGTCCACGGCCAGCACCGGGAGCGCGCCGAGCGCGCCGACCAGCAGGCCGGCCACCGGCGCGCCGATCAGGCGGGCGCCCCGCTCGGTGGCGCCGAACCAGCCGATCGCGCGCTCGATCGGCACACCGGCCTCGGTCGCCGCCTCGGGCAGCAGCGCCGTCCGGGCCGTCTGGCCCGGGGTGTCGAGCAGGCCGCTGACGAAGACCAGCCCGAGCAGCGCCGGGAACGGCAGCCCGACCGTGGCGTGCAGCAGCGGTACGGCGGCGACCGTCACGCCGGAGACCAGGTCGGCCAGCACGCTCGCCCGGCGGTAGCCGATCCGGTCGACGAGCACGCCGCCGAAGGCGCCGCCGAGCACCACCGGCGCGGTGGCGAACGCGCCGGCCAGCCCGGTGGCGGCGGGGGAGCCCGTCTCGGCCAGCACATAGAGCGGCAGCGCGATCAGGGTGAGCATGTTGCCGGTGAGCGAGACCGTGTGCGCGGCCAGCAGCCCGGCCAGCGGCCCCCACCGGCGGCTCACTGCGGCCCCCGGTAGGCCTGCCAGATCAGCGTGACCGTCCGCGCCTCCGGCCGGTCCGGGTTGCTGCGCGCCTGCCAGCGGGCGCCCAGTTCGGACAGCTCGCGGCGCAGCTCCACCAGCTCGTCGGGAGTCAGGTGGAGGAAGCTGTCGCTGCTGGTGGTGCCGCGCACCCACGCCGGGTCCAGCGACGCCTCGGCGTCGAGGTAGGCCTCGAACCGTTCGACGTAGCGCTGGAGGACGGCCCGGCGGAGCAGGCCGGAGGCGAGCCGCCGCTCCGGGTCGTCGAGCAGCTCCACCGGCTCCCAGTCGGTACGCGCGTGCGCGGCCCGCCACCACCGCTCCCGGCGGTTGCGGGCCAGCTCCGGGGCCTCCCGGACGAAGTCGTGCTCGGCCAGCTTGCCCAGGTGGTAGCTCACCGAGCCGACCGCCTCACCGGTGACGTCGCTGAGCATGCCCACGGTCTGCGGGCCACGGATGCGCAGCTCGCCGAGGAGCCGGATCCGGGTGGGGTGCGCCAGCGCCCGCATGGCCCGCGGGTCGGTCAGGTGCAGGGTGCTCGGCTCGTCCGACATGACGACAGGCTAGACCCACAACGGATGATGTACAAGAAGCCTTGTGTGTCGGCACGCGCGGAAGCGGGCCGCGTGGGCCGGGGTGATCAGGACGGGCGGCGGCCCTTGAGGCGGCGGCCCAGTTCGCGGGCGATCTCCCGGTTGGCGTCCCGCTCGGCGAGGGCCTGGCGCTTGTCGTACGACCTGCGGCCCCGGGCCAGGCCCAGCTCGACCTTGGCCCAGCCGTTGGAGAAGTACATTGACAGCGGCACCAGGGTGACCCCGCCGTCGCGCAGCTTCTCCAGGATCCGGGCGATCTCGACCCGGTTCAGCAGCAGCTTCCGGGTGCGCCGGGGCTGGTGGTTCGTCCAGGTGCCGAAGCCGTACTCGGCGATGTGCAGTCCGTACAGCATGATCTCGCCGTCGCGCTCCTGGGCGAACGCGTCGACCAGCGACACCCGCCCCTCGCGCAACGACTTCACCTCGGTGCCGGCCAGCACGATTCCGGCCTCGTACGTCTTCAGGATCGTGTAGTCGTGCCGCGCCTTCTTGTTCGAGGCGACCAGCTTGCGCCCGGTCTCCCTGGTCACGCCCCCACCTCCCCGCCGGTCGACGCCGAGCAGGATACCCGCCGGCCGGGGCTCGTCAGCCGGCCCGGGACGGTGGTGGCGCGGCGGCGCGGCGGAGGTGACCGCCGAGGTCGTCGAGCCAGCCGTCGACCTCCACCAGCGACAGCACCTCCGGCCGGTCCTCGCCGTCGCGCACCAGCCCGTGCACCTGCCGCGCGATGTCCCCGGCGGGGTCCGTGGGCGCGGGCGGCCGGTCGATCCGGCCCCGCGTCACCTGGCGGCCGAGGTCGGCGTAGTCGTCCCGGAGCCGGCCGGCCCGCGTGACCAGCGCCGTCGCCGGGCCGGGCCACGGGGCCAGCGCGCCGGGCCGGCGGTCGGCGAGCAGCGCCTGCCCGCCGTGGCTGGCGCGGTGCGCCGCCGCCAGCACCCGGTCCCAGTCGACCTGGGACGGCCGAGGATCGTGGCGCTCCATGTGGTACTGGACGAACGACGCGCTGGCGAGGGCCTCCGCGCGCCGGGCCGCGTCGACCGCGCCGCGCGCGTCCGCCGTACCCGCCAGCGCCTCGACGATCTTCTCGACGGCCCGCCCGCTCGCCGCCAGGTAGGCGCCCGCGTTGCGGCGCAGTTCGCCCCCGCTGCCGCGCGGCCAGACCAGCAGGCCGGCGAGGACGCCCACCACGGCGCCGATCGCGACGTCGACCACCCGGGCTCCGGCCAGTTGCCAGGACGCCGGGTTGAGCTGGGCGAACACGACGATGAGCAGCAGGGTGAGCAGCGCCTGGGCCCAGCCCAGGCCGAGCAGGGGGCCGACGCCGAAGGCAAGCACCAGCGCCAGCGGCAGCAGAGCGGCGTATGCCTGGCGTTCCGGCGAGACGAGCAGGAGCAGGCCGCCGGCGGCGCCCCCGGCGAGGGTGCCGATCAACGCCGGCCGCAGCGTGGTCCGGGTGTCCGACGCGGAGGCCCGCATCAGACTGAGCGTCGCCAGGAGAACCCAGAACCCGTGTTGCAGGTTGACCACCCCGGCGACCACCCGGGCGGCGGTCAGGGCCACGGCGAGCCGGACCGCGCCCTCGAGGTAAACCGACCGCGGGGTGAGGTGCGCCCGGAACTGCTGCCGGTACAGCGACCACGTGCTGCGCCCGGCGTACCAGAACTGGTCCGGGCCCGCCTCGGGCGGCCGCGCGGCGCGACGTTCCGGCGGACCGGTGGCGATCCGGACCGCCGTCGCGTAGGTGGCGACCTGGTCGAGGAGGGTCCGGACCGCCGCGTCCACGCGCAGCCGGGCCGGCCGGGCCGCCCGCCACGACGGCGGCAGCGCGGCGGCCCGCTCCGGCTCGTCGACGGCCGGTGCCCCCGGCCGCCGTACCGCCACGTCCGCGGAGCGCCGGAGCGCGGCGGCGCAACGCCGGAGCACGCCCGCCAGGTCGGCGTCGCCACTGCCCGGCACCTCCGGCCGGGACGCGAGGGGCCCGGCGACCGCGAGCACCTCCTGGGCGGCCGCCGCCGCGTCCCGCCAGGCCCGGTCGCGGCGACCGGCCGAGGTCGGGCGTGCCGTCATCGGCAGTCGGGGCATCCGCACCTCGTCGAGCAGTTGTGCCGCCCGGGCGTGCCGCCGGGCCGCCTCCTCCGCCGCGCCGGGCCGCGCGACCAGCATGTCCGCCAGTGCGTCGACCAGGTCCGCGAGGCCGCCGGCCGCCGCGGCGAGGCGCTGCGGGAAGGTGGCCGGCGCCGGGTCCGGCCAGAGCGTCACCTCGGCGAGCGCGACGAGGACGACGCCCAGCGTGACCCCGGCCAGCCGGGCCGGGAGGGTGTCCGGCTGGTAGGGCGGGAAGCAGGCCAGGATGTAGAAGAGCTGGAGCGCGTTGGCCAGCCCGACCAGGCGTGGCCCGCCGACCCCCGCGAACGCCACCGCGAACCCGACGGCGAGCATCCCGGCGGACGCCGCCGCGGTGCTGACCGCCAGCACGGTGCCGACCGCCACGAGCACCCAGGCCACCGGTACGGCGGCCAGCACGGTGCGCGCCCGTACCGCGGGCGGCCCCGGCAGCTGGGCGAAACTGCCCGTGGCGACCGTGCCGAACAGGGCGTACGTGGCGAGGGTGACGTCGCCCAGGCCGTAGCGGCAGCCGTAGAAGGTGAGAGACGCGACGACGGTCAGTCGGACCGCCCGACGGATGAGGCGGTAGCCCGGGTCGCGGCGACGCAGCCGGTCCCGCAGCTCCTCGCCGGGCCGTCGACCCATGCCCACACCGCTCCCCAACAGGTCCCCGGGGGCGGCGGGCCGTCTGTTCCCGGGACTCTATCGGGTCGGCGGCGGTGACGTTCCCCGGTTGGACCGACCGGCCGCGTCCCCGTCGGGCGAGTGTCCGCGATCGGGATGCTGCCCGCCTCCGGCACGCCTAGGCTGCCCGGTAGGCGAGGCGGGGAGCGGCGGATGACGCGGGTGTCGGTGCTCGGGCTCGGCGGCATGGGGTCGCCGATGGCGGCGAACCTGATCCGGGCCGGATTGACGACGGTGGTGTGGAACCGGCACCCGGAGCCGGCCCGCGCGCTCGGCGACCAGGGCGCCGAGGTCGCCGCGGACCCGGCCGACGCCGCACGCCGGGCCGACGTGGTGGTGACCATGGTGACCGACGCGGCCGCGGTGCGCGCGATCGCCGTCGACCAGGGGATGCTCGCCGCGCTGCCCGAGGGAGCGGTCTGGGCGCAGATGAGCACCATCGGGGTGACCGAGACCGCGCGCCTGGCCGAGCTGGTGCGCGCCGAGCGCCCCGGGGTGACCCTGGTGGACGCCCCGGTGGCCGGCAGCCGGGGGCCGGCCGAACAGGGCCGCCTCGTCGTCCTCGCCTCCGGCCCGGAGCAGGTGCGGGACCGGGTGGCGCCGGTCTTCGACGCGGTCGGGCAGCAGACCGTCTGGGTGGGGCCGGTGGGCGCCGGGTCGCGGCTGAAGCTGGTCAACAACCTGCTGCTCGCCTTCGTGAACGAGGGGATCGCCGCGGCCGTCGCCCTGGGCGACGTGCTCGGCCTGGACCGCGCCACGGTCCACCGGGCCCTGCGCGGCAGCCCACTGGTGTCGCCCTGGGCCGGCGACAAGCTGGACCGGATCGCCGGGGACGACTACACGACGCAATACTCGCTGGCCTTGGCGCTCAAGGACGTGGACCTCGCGCTGCGCGAGGTGCCGCCCGGCCGGTTCCCGGCCGCCGAGGCGCTGGCCGGCGAGTGGCGACGCGCGGCCGAGCAGGGCCTCGGCGGCGACGACCTGACGGTCGTGACGCGGGCCCTCGCCCGGGAGGCGACCCGATAGCACGCGGCGGAGCGTCCGGGTGCGGCTACAGCGGTCGGCCGTCCCAGCGGGCGAGCCCGGCCGCCGCCACCTGGCGGCCGACCGTCGCGCCGACCTCGTCGGTGTGCCGGAAGTGGATGCCCGACCACACCCGGGCGTCGACGTTGTCCCGGGTCAGCTCGCGCCAGTCCCGGTAGGTGAGGGTGACGCCGGGAGCGGTGGGGCTGGTGAGCGCCACCGGCCCGTCCGGCGGCCCGGCGAGGGCCCGCAGGGCGATCTCGGCGGCCCCCGCGTAGGTGGTGTGCCCGCTGGGATACTCCGGATGGGCGGGGGTGGTGATCAGCGGGGCCCACGCCGGATCCGGCGCGATGTGGCCGGTCCGGAGGGCGGTGACCGGGCGCCAGCGCAGGTCCCGGTACTTGGCCGCGTACGTGACGATCTGGGCGTCGACGGTCGCCGCATGGAAGAGGGCGACGAGCGCCGCCCGGCGCGCCGTCCCGCGGGCCCGCCCCGGCGCGGCGACGGCGGCGCGCAGCGCCCCGGTGTAGCCGTTCAGCGAGGTCCGCGCCCAGAACCGGGCCACGTCGGTCTGCCGATCGGTGCGGCTGCTGGTCTCCGCGGCGCCGACCGCCCGGCTCTCGGCCAGGTCACGGGCGTAGCGATCGCTGTCGAGCGCGGGCGGCGGTTCGGGCAGGTACGCCCGCACGTCGTCGATCAGGAACGGCCGGCCGTCGCCCTGGCCGGCCTGCACCGCGGCGGCGAAGCCGGGCGGGGTCGGCCGCCAGACGCCCGGCGCCGGCGGGGTGAAGGGTCGGTTGACCGAGGCGAGGTCGAGCCCGTCGCCGGCCCGCTCGGCGAGCACCTCGCGAGCGGCGTCCCGGCCGGTCACGACGGCGGTGCGTGCGACCGCGGCCGGGCCCAGCCGGTCCAGCGTGGCCGCGAGGGCCGCGTCCAGGTCGGCGGCGCGCGCCGGCGCCAGCGTGGTGAGGGCCTCGTGCACGGCCCCGGCGAGCGCGGCGTCCGCGGGGGCGCCACCGCCGGCCCGGGTGACCGCCCGCCACGCGGCGATCCAGCCGATCGCCCAGGTGCGGCTGCTGTTGACCTGGAGCGGCCCGGTGATCACCCCGATCGTCGCCGCGGTGACGTCGTACCACTCGAGCACGGTGTCCACCTGGGATCCGCGCGGATGCGACGCCGACGAGGCCGGGTGCGGCGAGGGTGGCCGCGCCGGCGCCGGCGCCGATCAGCAGGGTCCGGCGGCTGGGCCGCGTGTGGGGACGTGCGGAGGCCATGTGAGCTCCCGAGGTATGGGGAAAGAGCTCACGTCAGGCTAACCTAGTAAACCTATCGGCTCAATAGGTTATCGACGGCCGGACGAGGAGGCCGGAACGGACGCCGTCTTAACCGTAACCGGAGGTTGCCTTAACCACGGCACAGGCAGTCGCGCCCTACGGTCGGAACGTCACGTCCAGTAGGGACACGGGGAGTTTCAGTGATCAAACGTCATGTCGCACGCATCGCCGTCGCAGGGGTGATCGCACTGCTGGGCCCGGCCTTCGCCGCTCCGGCGAGTGCGGAGTTCAGCCTGGCGGTGGTGAACGACGACTTCGCCGCGGCGCTGCCGGTCGACGCGCTGCCGTACGCGAACGTCCAGGACCTCAGCACCGCGACCGCGGAGGACGGCGAGCCGACGTCCTGCTTCGGCTCCACCCGCACGGTGTGGTACTCCTACACGCCGACCAGCACCGGCATGGTCACGGCCGGCACCGGCCCAGACTACCCGGGCATCGCGGTCTACACGGGAAGCTCGCTGGACAGTCTCGCCGAGGTGTTCTGCCGGCCGCTGTACGGCTACGCGCCGGTGACCTTCGAGGCCCGGGCCGGCACGACCTACCTGTTCCGGACCGGGGCGGACTTCGCCGAGCAGGTCAACTTCCGGCTCGACGTCGCGCCGGACCCGGAGGTGGACTTCTCACCCCCCGGGTACGAGCCCAGCGTCTTCGACACGGTCTCCTTCTGGCCCTCGGTCCACGATCCGGCCGGCCTGGGGATCGCCTCCTACCGCTGGGAGTTCGGCGACGGCACCACGTCGGACGCCCAGTTCCCGCGCCACCGGTTCACCGCCGACGGCGACTACAGCGTCCGGCTCACGGCGCGGACGGTCGACGGGCGGAGCGCGTCGGCCTCGCACCCGGTCGTGGTGCGTACCCACGACGTGTCGATCGACCGGCTCGGCGTGCCGTCGACCGCCCGGGCCGGGCAGACCGTCACCGTCACCGTCTCCGTCCGGAACACCCGGTACGCCGAGAACGTCGAGGTCCGTCTCGACCGGGGTGGGCCGTTCGGATACGAGCAGGTCGGGGTCGATACGCAGCCGGTTCCGGTGATGGCGGCGGGCAGGAGCACCACCTTCTCGTTCGACTACACGGTCACGGCGGACGACCGGGCCGCCGGGAAGATCACCTTCCGGGCGGTGGCCGCGGTGCTGCAGAACCGGGACGCGCTCCCGGCCGACAACGAGTTGCTCTCGACCCCGGTGCGGGTGAGCTGAGCCGGTGCCGCCATCACGGGGGTGAGCGACGCGCGGCGCGGCGGGTGGCGGTGCCCGGGGACACCGGACACCGCCACCCAAGCGGTCCGCGGTCGGTCAGGAGACGGGCTGTGCGGCCTCGGCGGGCGACGCGGGCCGTGCCGGCCGCGCCGCCGTGGCGGCGGCCCAGCCGGTGGTGATCAGCAGGAGGGCCGCCGCGTAGGTGGTCATCACCAGGAGGTCCCGCCCGGGGAAGTCACTGCCCGCCGCCCCCACGCCGATCAGCAGGTCGGAGACGAGGAAGAGCGCCCCGCCGGCCGCCGTGCGCCGGGACACCCCGGCCGCGGTGGCGGCCATCAGGGACAGCGCCAGGCTGTAGCCGAGCACCGGCAGCCGCAACGCACCCAGCGCGTCCCAGAGCAGTGCGTTGGCGCCGGCCCAGACGAGCAGGTAGCCGACGGCCGCCGCCACCGGGGGCCGGCGGTGGCGGAGGAAGGCGGTGAGGAAGGCGACCTGGGTGACCAGGAAGCACCCCATGCCGGCCAGGAACGCGGCCTGCCCCGGCACGAGCAGCGCCACGTCGCCGGCGGTGGCGGCGACCAGGCCCACCGCCACCGCGTCCACCCGGCGCCGCCGGTCCCACAGGTACGCCAGCAGCAGCGGAGCCAGCAGCGGCTTGGCCAGCCACTGCGCCGGCGTCGAGTCGACCGCGACCCCGACCAGTTCGACCAGGGCGACGACCCCGAACAGGGCCAACCAGGGGCGTCTCACCGGGCCGGCTGCCAACCGGGCCGGCCGAAGAGGTAGCCGAGCCGGTGCCGCCACGAGGTGGCGTGCCGGACGTCGGACCAGATCGCGGCGAACTCGTGGGTGGCCACCCGCAGCGGGTTGTAGGTCTGGATGTTCTTGGTCAGCCCGTACCGGGCCGGGGCCCGCTCGGGCTCGAAGGAGCCGAAGAGCCGGTCCCAGACGATGAGGATGCCGCCGTAGTTGCGGTCCAGGTACTCGGCGTTCGACCCGTGGTGCACCCGGTGGTGCGAGGGCGTGTTGAAGACGAACTCGATCGGCCGCGCCAGCACGCCCACCCGCTCGGTGTGCAGGAAGAACTGGTAGAGCAGGCTGATCGACTGCTGCAGGAAGATCATCCACGGCGGGATGCCGAGCAGCGCCAGGGGCAGCCAGAACGGCAACGAGGTCATCGGCGTCCAGCTCTGCCGCAGCGCGGTGGAGAGGTTGTAGTAGACGCTGGAGTGGTGCACCACGTGACTGGCCCAGAGCACGCGGACCTCGTGGTGCAGCCGGTGGAACCAGTAGTAGGCGAGGTCGTCGGCGAAGAAGACGATCACCCAGGTCCACCAGTGGCCGGGGGAGAGGTGCACCGGCGCGACCATCCACAGTGCGGCGTAGATGCCGACGGTGAGCAGCTTCCAGGGAAAGCCGATGATCTGGCTGCCCAGCCCCATCGAGAGGCTGGTGGTGGTGTCGCGCAGCTCGTAGCCGCGCTCGTCGTCGTCGGGGAGGAAGCGGTAGGAGACCGCCTCGATGATGATCAGGAGGAGGAACGCCGGGACGGCGTAGAGCACGGCGGGGATCACGCTCGGGCTTCCCTTCTGGCGGCGGGGCTGGTGGGGGTGGTGACCGGGGCGGTCAGCAGGGCCCGGGCGTGGCGGGCGGCTGCCGTACCCTGGCCGGCCTCGATCGCGGCGGCGAGCCGGCGGTGGCCGGCGACGTCGAGCAGCTCGGCGGCCCGGGCGTCCGGGGGGACGTCGCCGACCGCGAAGGTGCCGGCCACCAGGCTGTTGAACGCCAGCAGGTAGGCGGTGTTGCCGCTGCCCTGGACGATCAGCCACCAGATCGCGATGTTGGCCTCGTTCATCAGGTCCAGGTCGGGGGCGAGCGTGCCGTACTCCTCGGCCGCCCGGACCAGCTCGGCGGTGACCTCCGGGTCGCCGCGCTCCGCGCAGAGCCGCGCCGCGTCGATGCCGACGCAGGCCCGCATCTCCAGCATGTCGCGGACCAGCGTGTCGACCGGGAGTACGTCAGCCGAGCGGGCCAGCGACAGCGCCAGGTCCAGCCCGGCGTGCACCCGCCAGTCGAGCACCCGGGTCGCGCCGCCCTGGCTGACCCGGACCAGGCCGAGTTGCTGGAGCCGGCGCAGCGCCTCCCGGACGGCGTGCCGGTTCACCGCGAAGGCGGCGGCCAGCTCCCGCTCGCCGGGCAGGGTCTCCTCCGGCCGGTAGCGACCGCTGACGATCGCGTCGCGGAGCTGGCCGAAGACGTGGTCGGAGACCGAGGCGCGGGGGACGGGGGCGAAGGCCATGGGCAGCAGTGTGGCCCCGCACACATCAACTCGTCAACTGGTTGGACCAGTCGCGTTTCCAGGTGGCCGCCATCGGTCCGACCGGTCGGTGCCGCCACCGTCACGCCTCGTATCCTTTCCGCCGGAACACCCCGCGAACTGGTGGAAGGGAGTCGGTGTGAGCGACCGGGTAGAGACGTTGGAGTTCCAGGCCGAGGCCCGTCAGCTGCTCCAGCTGATGGTGCACTCGATCTACTCGAACAAGGACGTCTTCCTGCGCGAACTGATCTCGAACGCCTCCGACGCGCTGGACAAGCTGCGCCTGGAGTCGCTGGTCGACAAGGACCTCCAGGTCGACACCGCCGACCTGCACATCGAGATCGAGGTCGACAAGGACGCCCGCACGCTGACCGTGCGGGACAACGGGATCGGCATGTCCCGCGACGAGGTGGTCGCGCTGATCGGCACGATCGCCAAGTCCGGCACCGCCGAACTGCTACGCAAGCTGCGCGAGTCGAAGGACGCCGCCGCCTCGCAGGAGCTGATCGGTCAGTTCGGCGTCGGGTTCTACGCGACCTTCATGGTCGCCGACCGGGTGACCCTGCTGACCCGCCGCGCCGGGCAGGCCGGCGGCACCCGCTGGGAGTCCACCGGCGAGGGCACCTACTCGGTCGAGGCCGTCGACACCGCGCCGCAGGGCACCTCCGTCACCCTGCACCTCAAGCCGGTCGACACCGAGGACAACCTGCACGACTACACGGCCGAGTGGACCATCCGCGAGATCGTCAAGCGCTACTCCGACTTCATCGCCTGGCCGATCCGGATGACCGTGGAGAAGCCGGGCGAGGACGGCGCGACCACCCGCGAGGAGCAGACGCTCAACTCGATGAAGGCGCTCTGGGCGCGCGCGAAGGACGAGGTCGACGAGGCCGAGTACAAGGAGTTCTACCGGCACGTCGCGCACGACTGGGCCGACCCCCTCGAGACCATCCACATGCGCGGCGAGGGCACCTTCGAGTACGAGGCGCTGCTCTTCCTGCCCTCGCACGCCCCGCTCGACCTGTTCTCCCCGCAGGGCCGGCGAGGCGTGCAGCTCTACGTCAAGCGCGTGTTCATCATGGACGACTGCGACGCGCTGATGCCCAACTACCTGCGCTTCGTCAAGGGCGTGGTGGACGCGCACGACCTGTCGCTGAACATCTCCCGGGAGATCCTCCAGCAGGACCGGCAGATCCGCGCCGTGCGCCGCCGCCTGGTGAAGAAGGTCCTCGCCACCCTCAAGGAACTGTCCGCCGAGTCGTACCGCACCTTCTGGTCGGAGTTCGGGGCGGTGGTCAAGGAGGGCCTGCTGGAGGACCCGGACAACACCGAGGCCCTGCTGGATCTCGTCCGGGCGGCCAGCACCCACGACCCGGCCGAGCTGACCACGCTGCGCGACTACGTCGAGCGGATGAAGGACGGCCAGACCGAGATCTACTACGCCACCGGCGAGAACCGGGCCACCATCGAGAACTCCCCGCACCTGGAGGCGTTCCGTGCCAAGGGCTACGAGGTGCTGATCCTCACCGACCCGGTCGACGAGGTGTGGGTCGAGCGGGTGGGCGCGTACGACGGGAAGACGCTGCGCTCGGTCGCCAAGGGCCAGGTCGACCTGGAGACCGACGAGGAGAAGGAGCAGGCCGAGGCCGAGCGGCAGGAGTACGCCGACCTGCTCACCTGGATGACCGGCGCGCTCGCCGACAGCGTCAAGGAGGTCCGGCTCTCCACCCGGCTCACCACCTCGCCGGCCTGCGTGGTGGGCGACGCGCACGACATGACGCCCACGCTGGAGAAGATGTACCGGGCCATGGGGCAGGAGGTGCCGCGGGTCAAGCGGATCCTGGAGCTCAACCCGACCCATCCCCTCGTCACCGGGCTGCGCAAGGCGCACGAGCAGGGCGGCGACAACACCGCGCTGACCGAGACCGCCGAGCTGTTGCACGGCATGGCGCTGCTGGCCGAGGGTGGTGAGCTGGCCGATCCGGCCCGGTTCACCCGGATCCTCGCCGACCGGCTCGCCCGGAGCCTGTAGGCCGGGCGACCCGCCGGGACGTGGATGTCCGCCACGTCCCGGCGGTCACCCGCGGATCAGCCGGTCCAGGTGGGCCGACTCGTCCGGCGCCGGCTCGCGTGTCCCGGCTCAGGGCAGGTCGGGGTAGAGGGCGGGGACGCCGCCGGACAGGCCGGCGAGGACCCGCCGGGAGGTCTCGTCGGCGACGATCTCGTACCGGTCGGCCTCGATGGCGTCGACCGCGATGCGGGCGATCTCCGCCGGGTCGGACTTGGGCACGTCCAGGCGGGCCGTCATGTCGGTGTCCATGTAGCCCACGTGCAGCCCGGCGACCCGCACGCCCCGGTCGGCGAGCTGCGCTCGCAGCGCGTTGGTCATCGCCCACTCCGCCGACTTGGCCGCGCTGTACGCGCCGACGCCGGGGAAGGCGATCCAGGAGAGCACGGAGAGGACGTTCAGCACGGTGCCGCCGCCGTTGGCGGCGATCCGCGGGGCGAACGCCCGGACCATCTCCAGGGTGCCGAAGTAGTGGGTCTCCATCTCCAGCCGGACCAGCGCCGGGTCGGCGTCGAGCAGGTCCGCTCCGGTGCCCGAGCCGGCGTTGTTGACCAGCAGGGTCACGTCGCCGGCCAGCTCGGCGGCGGCGGCCACCGACGCGGGGTCGGTGATGTCCAGCCGCACCGGGGTGACGCCCGGCAGGTCGACGGTGTCCGGGTTGCGCGCGCCGGCGTAGACGGTGGCGCCCCGGGCCAGCAGCTCGGCGGCCAGGTGCCGGCCGAAGCCCCGGTTGGCCCCGGTGACCAGGGCGGTGCGTCCAGCGATCTTCATGTGTTGCTCCTGAGGGTGTGGAAGGGAGGTCACGCTTTCCGCAGGCCCGGGCCGGGCAGCACGGCCACCTCGTCGGGCGGGACGTCGTGCCCGGCGTCGCAGCGCAGTCGCACGTGCACGGCCGCCCCGCAGTCGCGGTGGGTCACCGTGACCGACGGGCCGGTGTCGTCGACGGCGTACGCGTCGCCCCACTGGCGCAGGGCGGCGAGCACCGGCAGCAGGTCCCGCCCCTTGGCGGTGAGCAGGTACTCGTCCCGGGTGCGCTGACCGGGCTCGCGGTAGGGCCGCCGCTCCAGCAGCCCGTCGGCGACCAGCTGCTTGAGGCGGGCGGCGGCCACCGGCTCGCTGACCCCGGCCCGGCGGGCGAAGTCGTCGAAGCGGCGGGTGCCGAAGGACGCCTCGCGCAGCAGGAGCAGCGCGGTCCGGTTGCCCACCACGTCGAGCGCCCGGGCAATCGAGCAGTTCGCGGTGGACCAGGCGTCGCGTTGCGCGAGGAAGTCCGTCATGCGGATGACGCTACCCCTCTGACTTAGGGAAACAAAAGTCAGCTATCTCACGCGGGGGCGCGCCGGCGAGCGGGAATAGCCCGTCTCAGACCTGGCCGGCGTAGAAGCCGTGCCGGGCCAGCGGCTCGACGATCACCCGCTCCTCCCACGACAGGTGCGACAGCAGGGTGTCGGTGAGGACGTCCACGGCCTTCTGCACCTCGGTGAAGTCGCCCGGGTTGCGGATCAGGTCGACCAGGGCCCGGTCCACGCCCTCCACCACGTCGTGGATCACCACGTGCTCCGCTTCCAGCCGGTCGAGCACGGGGCCGAGCCCCGGGTCCGCGCGCCGCAGGTGCGGGAAGATCGAGTTGTCCTCCAGCCCGTGGTGCTGGGTCACCGCCGTGCAGTACGCGGCGCAGTACGCCCCCAGCGTCCAGTTGTTCTGCCGCATGGTGAGCTGGTTGAGCACGGCCCGGGCGGCGCCGGCGGAGACCACCCCGCGTCGGACCTGTTCGAGCAGGTCACGAACCTGGGCCAGCTCCTGCCGCAGATGGTCGTGCACGTCGACGAGGTGCGCGCCGACGGCCTGGGCGTGCGGGGTGTAGACGTGGCCGTCCGGTGCCGGCGGGGCGGCCGGGCGGGTGGACTCGTCCCAGAGCCGGTGGTCGGTCAGCCGTACCCCGGGGTCGGGGGTGGGGGTGACCGCGAGCGCGGTGGCGCCGCCGGCCTCGACCGCCTCGCGCTGCTCCTCGGCGGCACCGGCCCGGGCGCCGGGCTCGGCGCGTTCGGCGCCGACCAGCTCCCGCACCGCGGGCGCGACCTCCTGGGCGAAGAGCTGGATCGTGGTCGGGTCGTCGGCGCCCAGGACGAACGTGGAGACGCCGTGGTCGAGGGCCAGCCCGGCCAGCTCCTCCACCCACTGCTCGGGGGGCCCGGCCAGGAAGCCGCTGGAGGAGCGGACGAACCGACCGTTGATGTTCAGCAGCCGGCGTACCGACCGGGGGTCCCGCCCCGCCGCCTCGGCGCTCTCGTCGATCACCGCGTTCATCGCCGGCAGCTCGGCCGGCCCGTTCGGCAGGTACGCCAGCGACGGCAGCCAGCCGTCCGCCGCGCGCCCCACCAGCCGCAGCATCCGGGGCTTGTACGCGCCGACCCAGATCTCCACCGGGTGCGCCGGGGCCGGCCCGCGCTTCGCCCCGACCACCCGGTAGTGCTCGCCCTCGACGCGGACCATCCCGCGCCGCTCGGTGTCCCACACCTCGCGGATCACTCGGATCGCCTCGTCGAGGGCGTCCACCGCCTGCCCGGCGCTGAGCCGTCGCCCGCCGACCGCCTCGATCGCCTCCCAGAACGCGCCGGCGCCGAGGCCCAGCTCCACCCGGCCACCGGTGAGCAGGTCCAGGCTGGCGACGCTCCGGGCCAGCACCACCGGTTGGCGCAGGGGCAGGTTCAGCACGTTGCCGGCCAGCCGGATGCGACTGGTCGCCGCGGCCAGGTAGGACATCAGCGTCCAGGTGTCCAGGAAACCCGGCTGGTAGGGGTGGTCCTGAAAGGTGACCAGGTCCAGGTTGACCTGCTCGCAGAGCTTGGCCAGGGCCACCACCTGTTCGAACCGGCCGGCGGTGGGTGTGACGAAGCCGCCGAAGGCCAGCTCGTGTCCGTAGTCGGTCATGCCGTCCCGCCGCCTCCTGCCGATCTTGCGCGAACCCTGCCCACGGTAGTCCGGCCCGGCGCCGGCCCGCCGGGCGGTTCCGGAACCGGCAAGGATTGTTCACAGTCGATGCCCACGGGCATAGGGTGCCGGTGAACGGCCTCAGCGTTCCTCCGGGAAGGAGCGACCCGTGATCCGTCACCACCGCCGCCACTGTCCCCTCGGTCTTGCCCTCCTGCTCGTCGCCGTCACCGCCCTGGCCGTGCCCGCGCCGGCCACCGCGGCCGGCCTGCCCTACCAGGACCCGACGCTGCCCGTCGCCACCCGCGTCGCCGACCTGCTCGCCCGGATGACCCTGGACGAGAAGCTCGGCCAGATGACGCAGGCCGAGCGGGGCTCGGTCACCGCGAGCGACCTCACCACCTACCGGCTCGGCTCGGTCCTCTCCGGCGGCGGCTCCGCGCCCACGCCGAACACCGCCGCGTCCTGGGCCGACATGTACGACGGCTTCCAGCGCGCGGCTCTCGCCACCCCGCTCGGCATCCCGATGATCTACGGCGTCGACGCCGTGCACGGGCACAACAACGTGTACGGCGCGACGATCTTCCCGCACAACATCGGCCTCGGCGCGACCCGCGACCCGGCGCTGGTGCAGCAGATCGGCCAGGCCGTCGCCGAGGAGATCACCGGCACCGGGGTGGACTGGAACTTCGCGCCCTGCCTCTGCGTCGCCCGCAACGACCGGTGGGGCCGCACCTACGAATCGTTCGGCGAGACTCCGGACCTGCCGTCGAACCTGTCCACTCTGATCACCGGCCTGCAGGGCAGCACCCTCGGCGGACCCACCTCGGTGCTCGCCACCGCCAAGCACTACATCGGCGACGGCGGCACCACCGGCGGCGACGACCAGGGAAACACCCAGCTCAGCGAGGCCGAACTGCGGGCCGTCCACCTGCCCCCGTTCCAGGCGGCCGTGCAGCGCGGGGTCGGCTCGGTGATGATCTCCTACAGCAGCTGGAACGGCGTGAAGCTGCACGGCCACCAGTACCTGATCACCACGGTCCTCAAGGGAGAGCTGGGCTTCTCTGGGTTCGTCGTCTCCGACTGGAACGGCATCGACCAGATCGACGGCGCCGCCGGCTTCACCGCGGCCGAGGTCAGCACGGCGATCAACGCCGGCATCGACATGGTGATGGTCCCCACGGCGTGGAAGACCTTCCTCAGCACGCTGCGCGCCGAGGTGCAGAACGGCCACGTGCCGATGAGCCGGATCGACGACGCCAACCGGCGCATCCTCACCAAGAAGTTCGAGCTGGGCCTCTTCGAGCGGCCGTACACCGACCGGAGCTGGACCCCGACGGTGGGCAACGCCGCGCACCGGGCCCTGGCCCGGCAGGCCGTCCGCCAGTCACAGGTGCTGCTGAAGAACAACGCCGGCGTCCTGCCGTTGGCCCGGGACAACAACAAGATCTTCGTGGCCGGCAAGAGCGCCGACAACATCGGCAACGCGAGCGGCGGCTGGACGATCTCTTGGCAGGGCTCGTCGGGCGCGATCACCCCCGGCACCACGATCCTGCAGGGCATCCGGGCCGCGGTGGGTCCGACCACGACGGTCACCTACAACCAGCGCGGCACCGGCATCGACGGCACCTACCGGGCCGCGATCGCCGTGGTCGGCGAGACACCGTACGCCGAGGGCCAGGGCGACCGCACCGGCAGCATGAGCCTGGACCGGGACGACCTGCGGACCATCGCGACGCTGCGGAACGCGGGCGTGCCGGTGATCGTGGTGCTGGTCTCCGGCCGGCCGATGGACATCTCGGCCGAGCTGCCCCGATGGGACGCGCTGCTGGCCGCCTGGCTCCCCGGCACCGAGGGCGGCGGCGTGGCCGACGTCCTCTTCGGGGGGTACGCGCCGACCGGAAAACTGCCCATGACCTGGATGAACTCGGTCAGTCAGCAGCCCATCAACGCCGGCGACGGGCAGGTCCCGCTCTTCCCGCAGGGCTACGGCCTGACCTACTGAGCCGCGACTCATAAGGCACTTTCGGACGGTGCGCAACTCGGACGGAGGGGCCTTCGCTCGGGCGGGTGAAGAACTTCACAAGAGGTGGGCGATGGGCGGAAACCCTTCCTAACGTCGTATCCGTTCGCGATCGCGGACACCACGGGCCGGTAACGCCTAATCCCGCCGCCGGCCCGGCGGTACCTGGACCTCGGGCGGGAGCGGGGGACCCACACGTTCCTCGGTGCACGACACCTCGGGGTGAAGCCGCCTCCGGCGGCCGGGCTCCTCGGCCCGAACCCGACAGCTCACCTCGTCGGCGTGGAGGAAACCCACATGGCAACTGAATACGTCGCCCGTCATCGACGGACCGCTCAACGGCGCACCGCCGTCGGCGCACTCGTCGTCGGCGCCGCCACCGGCGCGGCCGCCCTGCTCGGCCCGGCCGCTCCGGCCAGCGCCGCCGGCGTGAACTGGGACGCCGTCGCACAGTGCGAGTCCGGCGGCAACTGGCACATCAACACCGGCAACGGCTACTACGGCGGGCTCCAGTTCTCCCGCAGCACCTGGAACGGCTACGGCGGCCAGAAGTACGCCAGCCGGGCCGACCTGGCCAGCCGCAGCGAGCAGATCGCCATCGCCGAGAAGGTCCTCGACGGGCAGGGCATCGGCGCCTGGCCGGTCTGCGGCAAGAAGGGCGGCTCCACCAAGAAGTACGCCAGCAAGGACTCGGGCTCGACGAGGTCCACGAAGAAGGCCACCACGGAGCGGTCGTCGCGCGGCGACCGGCCGGCCACCCGCAGCGAGCGGCGCAGCGCGCCCAGCACCGGCGGCGCCGGCAGCTACCTGGTCCAGCCCGGGGACACCCTCTCCGAGATCGCCGACGCGAAGAACGTCGCCGGCGGTTGGCACGCTCTCTACGAGCGCAACAAGGGCGTGGTCGGCGGCGACCCCGGCCTGATCTTCCCGGGCCAGCGGCTGCGCCTGCGCTGAGACCCCACCGCACCACGAACGCCCGGCCGGGGTTCCCGGCCGGGCGTTCGGTTGCGTCGGGGCCGGTTGCTATCGTCACGATGCTCGGAAAGACGTGAAGAAAGCGCGGATATGACCAACGACCCGTTCTCCGCGGCCGCGAGCCTCGACGAGCTGCTGACCAGGACGCAACAGGCGCTGTCCGCGATGCGGTCCCGGGCCGCCGAGCACACCGACGGCGCGCCGGCCGAGCTGCTCCGGGCCGAGGGCGCCGCGGCCGGCGGCCGGGTCCGTGCCGTCGCCGTCCAGGGTGGCCGGCTGGAGTCCGTCACCGTCGACCCGGGGTTGGCCGGCGAGCCCGTGGAGACCCTCTGCGGGCATGTGGTGGCGGCCGTGAACGCCGCCCTCACCGAGCTGGACGCCCGGGTCAGCGCCTCGGCCCGGGCCGACGTGGACGCCCTCGCCGCGCGGCTCGGCGGCCTGCCGGAGCAGTCCGCCCGGGACATGGAGCGGTTCAGCCGGGCGATGGAGGGCGTCGCGGCCCGGATCCGCCGCGACGGCGCCGGTTCCCGCCCGGCCTGACGCCGCGCGGATCCGCAGTTCCCGGACCCGCTCCCAGCTACGGCGGAGACGACGAAGCGGCCGGCCGTCGGGAGGACGACGGCCGGCCGCTCCGGTGTGGTCAGCTCAGCGTGACCGCGGTGTCGTCGACGACGAAGGAGGTCTGCAGGGAGCTGTCCTCCACGCCGGTGAACGAGATGGTGGCGGTGGTGCCGGCCAGCGACGAGATGTCGAAGGACCGCTGCACGTAGCCGGTGGCCTTGTTGAGGTTGGAGTAGGTGGCCAGGGTGGTGCTGCCCGCCTTCACGGTCAGCTTGTCGTAGGCGGTGGTCGTGGTCGACTCCGCGCTGTCGATGTGCAGCCAGAAGCTCAACGTCGCCCGGCAGCCGGCCGGGATGGACACCGACTGGCTGAGGGTGTCGGTGTGCGTCGTGCCGTAGCCGTCGAGCCACGCCTTGTACGAGCCGCCGTGGGCCGCCTGGGCGGTGTCGTTCGTGATGACGCCCGCGCTGGCGGTCCAGCTCACGTTGCCGGACTCGAAGCCGGGGTTGGCCAGCTTCTGGCCGGTGCAGCTGCCCGACGGCGGGGTGGTCGTGGCGGTCGGCGTCGGGGTGCTGCCCGTGCAGGTCGCCTCACCGGTCTGCGCCGGCACGCTGATCGCGTTCCAGGCGGCCTTGACCGCGTTGAACTCGGTGCAGCTGGTCGGGTAGAGGTTCTTCGCCGCCTGCAGCGTCCAGACGCGGTACTTCAGGTACGAGGAGGACGAGGTCTTCAGCAGCATCGCGTTGTACATGATCTTCATGGCCTTCTGGATGCCCAGGCCGGTCACGCTGCTGCCGTTGCAGGTGGAGCTGGCGGGCTGGCCGTTGGTCGGGCTGCTGCCGTTGGCCAGCAGGTAGAACCAGTGGTTGCCCGGGCCCGCCGCGGCGTGCACCTCGGTGCTCGGGATGCTGCTGGAGTAGCAGTTCGGGTCGCCCAGCGCCGACGGGTTGTACATGTTGCGGATCGGGCCGCTGCCCACCAGGTTGACCTTCTCGCCGACCAGGAAGTCGGGAGCGTCGTAGCTGGACGGCTCGTTGGCGAACCACTCGGTGGCCGCGCCGAAGGTGTCGGCCACGAACTCCTGGGTGCCGGCGCCGGAGATGCCGCCCGGGGTGTGGTCGTCGATGCCGTGGCCGATCTCGTGGGCCACCACGTCGAGCGAGCCGATCCACTGGCCCGAGGTGTTCTTGCCGATCTGGACCTGGGTGCCGTCGTAGTAGGCGTTCTGGTCGTTCAGGCCCACCCGGATCGGCCAGTAGCCGCCGTTGCCGTCGGCGCCGTTGCGGCCCAGCCACTGGGCGAGCATCTTGTGCTCGGTCTGCGCGGCGAACAGCGCGTCGACGCAGCCGGTCTCCTTGTTGGTGGCGGTGCCGTTGCCCCAGACGTCGTCGGAGCCGCTGAACGTCGTGTTGGTCGCGGCGTCCTGGCAGCTCAGGTTGGTGACGGTCGGGTCCTTCATGGAGTACGTGCCGCCCGACTGCGTGGTGTTCAGGGTCAGCGGGCTGGGGCCGTTCCAGGCGCCGGTGCCGGTGCCGTGCACGACGTGCTCCTGCGTCCGCAGCACCTTGCCGGTGCGGGCGTCGACGTCGACGGTGAGCCGGCTCGGGCCCTCGGCGTCGGTGCCGCGCACGGTGGTCTCCCAGGCCAGCGCCGGCTCGGCGCCGAGGGTATAGACGACCAGGTTGGTGCCCTCGACGGTGCTGACCGTCTTGAGCTGGGCGCGCGCGGTCTTCGCCGCGGCGGCCGAGGTCAGCTTCGGCGTGGTGGCGAGGCTGCCGATGGCCTGCTGCTGCGCGACGGAGGCGTACTTCAGGTTGCCGGCCGTGTCGGTGGCCAGCACGAAGTCACCGCCGACCACGGGCAGGCCCTTGTAGGTGCGCTCGTAGGGCACGTACTGGGTGCCCTCCGAGGAGATGACCGGCTTCTGCACGAAAGCGTCGTCGGCGCTGGCGTGCAGGTAGGCGGGCCGGTCGGCGACCAGCGCGCGGGCCGAGTCGGCGGCGATCGCGCGGGCCTGGGCGGCGTCGGGGGCGGCGGGGCCGGGCGGCGCGGCCTGCACGGCCGCGGCCGTGCCGGCGGCGATCAGGCCGGCCGCCGCCGCGCCGGAGAGCGCGACGAGGCGAGGTGAGAGCTTCAACGGGGTTCGCTCCTGTTCCTAGGCGCGCCGCACGGAGCCCGGTGGGGACGGGCGGCGCGGTGAGGCGAGGCGGGGTGACGGTCGATCTCCGAGGCTGCCGGCGTGGCCCCGGTTCGACAGATCGACCGTCCCGAGCCGCCGGGGTCGGCGACTCGCTGGGGGCACAATCACACGGCCCAGGGCCGGGATCAATGGGTGACCCGGGCAACCGACGCCGCGCGGTCACCTCGCCGTCGCCCGAAATTCAGGAAGCCATGATCTTCAATAGCCCCTGATCAGGCCTAATGTTGTCCGCGGTGGACGACCGCGTGTCTGCTCTGCGTCGATTGCCGCTCTGCGCTCATGGCGCACATTGGCCCTCGTCGAGACGGTGACCTCCCGGCGCCTTCCCGGTCCGCCCGCCGGCGCCGATCGGCCTTCGGATGATCATCCGTTCGGCCCCCGCCGCCGGGCGATCGACGTGGTGCTTCCAGGGGGTGCCTGGGCGCCGGTAGGAATTCGCCGACCACTTTCGTCTACTCCGTAGAAAAGTAGTCGACGGACTGACGAAAGCTATGGACACGCTGAGAGGAAGTCAGTAGGGTCGCTGACTATCAATATGTTTCGTCGAGATGAACTACCGGCACGGTAGCTCTCGACGGTAGGCCCTCCGGGCGGCGCAACACGTCCGCGGACCCACGACCGGCCAGCCCCCTGGCCACCCCGGGTCGACGCCACCACGGCGGCCGAGCCTCACCGGCCGACCGATGCCCTTACCGACCAACCCATCAGCTCCGCAGTACCGCCGTGCCCGACGACCGTCGTCGGCCCGGTGGCGCTCCACCATCCACATCGGACGACCGTGGCCCGGGGCCACGGCCGGGGATCCCGTGCGGCCAGGGGAGGGGTCGCACGGACAACGCGGCACCTCAGCTCCGCCGATCGACCCACCGACGCACGCTGCTCCCGGACCGTGAAAGAGGAACCCATGAACGCACATCCACCGCGGAACCGGCGCTCCGCCGGCCGGCTCCGGAGACCGGTGGCCGCCCTCGCCGCACTGGCGCTGCTGCTGACCACCGGGCTCTCCTCGTCCCCGGCCAGCGCGCGGCCGACCGACCCGGAACGCTCCGCCCCGGCGGCCGCCGCGGCCCCGTTGCAGGCCCAGGTGCTGACCTGGACGGCCGGGGACAACTTCCTCGCCTACCGTTCGGCCCCCACCACGGCGGTCGCCGGACCGGCCACCCTCGTCTTCGAGAACAGCGCGGCCACCGGAAACACCACCGGCATGCAGCACACCCTGACCTTCGAGACGTCCGACCCCGCGTACAACAGCGATGTCGACGTGAACATCCTGGCCGATCCGACGGACGCCAACGGGGGGCGTTGGACGGTCGACGTGGTGCTCTCCCCGGGCACCTACCGCTACTTCTGCTCCATCCCGGGCCACGGCGGAATGACCGGCCTGCTGGTCGTCGACGGCGGCAGCTCGGACACCACGGCCCCGACGGTCACCGCGGCGGTGACCGGGGAGAAGGACGCCAACGGGGCGTACGTGGGCAGCGCGACGGTGACCTTGACCGCCGCCGACAGCGGCTCCGGCGTCGACCGGGTCGAGTACGCCCTGGACGGCGGCGCGTACGGCACCTACGCGGCGCCGGTGACGGTGAACCAGCCGGGGCAGCACACCCTGAGCTACCGGGCCACCGACAAGGCCGGGAACACCTCGTCGCCGCGGCAGGCGTCGTTCACCGTGGTCGAGCCGCCGCCGACGGACACCACTGCGCCGACCGTGACCGCCGCGGTGACCGGGCAGCGGGACACCAACGGGGCGTACGTGGGCAGCGCGACGGTGACCCTGACCGCCGCCGACACCGAGTCGGGCGTGGCGAAGGTCGAGTACGCCCTGGACGGCGGCGCCTACGCGGCCTACGGGGCGCCGGTGACGGTGAACCAGCCGGGGCAGCACACGGTGAGCTACCGGGCCACCGACAAGGCGGGCAACACCTCGCCGGCGCAGCAGGTGTCGTTCAGCGTGGTCGAGCCGGCCCCGGCCGACACCACGCCGCCGACCGTGACCGCCGCACTGACCGGGGAGAAGGACCCGAACGGGGCGTACGTGGGCGGCGCGACGGTCACCCTGACCGCCACCGACGCCGGCTCCGGCGTGGACCGGGTGGAGTACTCCCTCGACGGGCAGCCCTACGCCGGCTACACCACCCCGGTGGCGGTGAACCAGCCGGGGCAGCACACGGTGAGCTACCGGGCCACCGACAAGGCGGGCAACACCTCGTCGCCGCAGCAGGTGTCGTTCAGCGTGGTCGAGCCGACCCCGGCCGACACCACGGCGCCGACCGTGACCGCCGCGGTGACCGGCCAGCGGGACACCAACGGGGCGTACCTGGGTAGCGCCACGGTCACCGTCTGGGCCACCGACGCCGAGTCGGGCCTGGCGAAGGTCGAGTACGCCCTGGACGGCGGCGCCTACGCGGCCTACGGGGCGCCGGTGACGGTGAACCAGCCGGGGCAGCACACCCTGAGCTACCGGGCCACCGACAAGGCCGGCAACACCTCGCCGGCGCAGCAGGTGTCGTTCACCGTGGTCGAGCCGACCCCGGCCGACACCACCCCGCCCACCGTCACCGCCGCGGTGACCGGCCAGAAGGACGCCAACGGCGCCTACCTCGGCGCCGGCACGGTCACCCTCACCGCGACCGACAGCGGATCCGGCGTCGACCGGGTCGAGTACTCGCTCGACGGTCAGCCCTACGCGGCGTACTCCGCGCCGGTCACCGTCAACCAGGTCGGGCCGCACACGGTCAGCTACCGGGCCACCGACAAGGCCGGCAACACCTCGTCGCCGCAGTCGGTGTCGTTCACGGTGGTCGACCCGCCCGCGCCCGACACCACCCCGCCCACCGTCACGGCCGCCGTCACGGGGCAGCTGGACGACGCGGGAGCGTACCTGGGCAGTGCCACGGTCACCCTGACCGCCGCCGACAGCGGCTCCGGGGTGGACCGGGTCGAGTACTCCCTCGACGGCCAGCCGTACGCCCGCTACGCCGCGCCGGTCACCGTCGACCGGGCCGGGTCGCACACCGTGAGCTACCGGGCCACCGACAAGGCCGGCAACACCTCCGGCACCGCCTCGGTCAGCTTCACGGTGGTCGCCAGCGGGCCGCAGCCCGAGTGCGTCAAGGACACCCGGCCCACCGTCTGGCTCGGCACCGTCGACAGCGGCGTGCCCAACCGGGTGGTCCAGGGCGACTGCACCATCAACGCCGTCATCGACGACGAGCGGAGCTGGCCGAACCACGGCGAGTTCGTCTCCTACGTCACGGCGGTCGCCGAGCACCTGCACCACCTGGGCGTCATCTCCCACACCGAGCACGGCCGCCTGGTCAGCGCGGCCGCCCGCTCCGGCGTCGGCAAGCCGGCGGGCAAGGACGGCTACCAGCCGATCCTCGACTCCTCCGCCGCGTCCTTCGGCCGCTGGCAGCAGGTCGGCGCCGGCGGGTTCGCCCGCAACGCCGACGGCTCGATCACCAGCCGGCCGGTGCCCGGGCTGGGCATGCTCTGGTACCCGGTCAGCGCGTACGGCGACTTCTCGCTGAAGCTCCAGTGGCGCGACGACGCGCCGGGGGAGGGCCGGGCCAACAGCGGCGTCTTCGTCCGCTTCCCGGACGTCCGGAACCATCCGGCCGAGTCCCGGCCCGAGTGGGTGGCCATCAAGTACGGCCACGAGCTCCAGATCTTCGACCGGCCCGACGGTGACCGGTACAAGAGCGGCTCGGTGTACGGCTTCGACCGGGTCGACCTGGCCGGCGCCGGGGTCACCCCGAAGGGCACCTGGAACGACTACGAGATCCGCGTGGTCGGCCAGCACTACTCGGTGTTCCGCAACGGCGAGCTGATCAACGAGTACGCCAACGTCGCCGACGCCGTCTTCGACCCGCCCCGGGCGGACGACCCGGGCGGCGCCGGGCGGCAGCACGCCACCGGCTACCTCGGCCTCCAGAACCACGGGACCGGCGACATCGTCAGCTTCCGGAACGTGCGGATCGCCCCGCTGACCGCCTGCTGTTCGGGCGGCGCCGCGAACACCTGCTGCTGAGCGAGCGAAAGGGACACCACCATGGCAAGGAGAAGCATCGACCGCCGTACCCTGCTCCGGGGTCTGGTCGGCTCCACGGTCGCGGTCAGCGCCGCGAGCCTGGCCGGCGCGCTGCCGGCCGGGGCCGCCGAGGACGCCGCCGGCCGGCTCATTCCCCAGGGACACCTGGGCATCCAGCTCTACAGCGTCCGGGACAAGATCGCCCAGGTCGGCTTCGCCGCCGTCTTCGAGGAGCTGTCCCGGATCGGCTACCGGGAGGTGGAGTTCGCTGGCTACACCCAGGGGTCGGTCGGCGCCATCACCCCGCAACAGATCCGCCGGCTGCTCGACGACAACGGGCTGACGGCGGCCGGCAGCCACCGCGGGCTGAACGACTTCCGCACCAATCTGGAGTGGGAGCTGGAGGTCGCGGAGATCCTCGGCATGCCGGCGATCGGCACCGCCGAGGCACCCACCGGCGACCGGACCATCGCCGGCTACCAGCGGGCCGCCGCCGAGTTCAACGCGTGGGGCGCGGCGGCCGCCGCGCGCGGCCTCAAGCTCTACCAGCACAACCACACCATCGAGTTCAGCTTCGCGGTGGACCGCCCCGACGTGCGGCTCTACGACCTCTTCCTGGAGCTCACCGACCCCCGGTACGTCTACCTCGAGATGGACATCCTCTGGGCGTACGGCGGGGCGCGGAAGTACCCGGGCTTCCGCCCGGTCGACTACGTCAACGCCCACCCGGAGCGCTACCCCCTGTTCCACGTCAAGGACGGCGTCCCGCTGCCCGACCCCCAGCAGGGCAACTCCTACGCCGACGTGGAGTTCGGGGCGGGCGTCATTCCGTTCGCCGACTTCTTCGGCGAGCTGACCGGCCGGGGCCGCTTCGAGTTCCTCTGGGAGCAGGACTCCGCGCCGGGCACGCAGCCGGACCCGCCGGGGTCGCTGGGCGCCGCCGAGCGCAGCTACCAGCGCATGGTCGACCTGCGGGGTGCCCGATGAGCGCCTGGCGGCTGGCCGAGGAGGAGTCCGAGCCCCGGCAGCCCCGGACCGCGCGTCCCCGGACCGGTGGCCGACGGATGCTGGTCGTCGCGGTGGTGGTGCTGCTCACCCTGGTCGGCGCCGGCGGGCTGGCCGCCGCCCGCACCGGGATGTTCGCCGAGCGGCCGGACGGCTGCGTCAAGCCCGACCGGACGATCCAGCTCTACGCCGTGGAGCTGCCCAAGGACGGCACCCAGATCCGGCTCGGCTACGGCCTCACCCCGCAGACGGCCTCCTACCCGGGCCCGCTCATGGAGATGATGGAGGGCGAGTGCCTCGCCATCACCCTGCACAACCAGGTGCCCGAGGCCACCCTGGCGGCGCTGCGGACCAACCCGGAGCACCCGTTGGGCGTCTCGCTGCACGTGCACGGGGTCAAGTACACCCAGGACTCCGACGGCACGGTGCAGAGCGGCTCGTACGTCCCGTCGGGCGGCTCGCGCACCTACACCTGGTACGCCCAGCCGCGCAACAACAGGACCGGGTCGCCGGGCACCGCCGGCTACTGGTGGTACCACGACCACGTGGTGGGCGGGCCGCACGGCACCCAGGGGCTCTCCGCCGGCCTCTTCGGCGGCCTGGTGGTCCGCCGGCCCGGCGACCCGAAGCCGGACCGGACCTACACGGTGGCCTTCGGTGACCGGCAGAGCATCAACCTGCGCCGGGGCGAGGCCACCGACACCTGCACCGAGGTCAACCCGCAGCCCGGGCCGACCTGCCTGGTCGCCCGCAAGGGGGAGCGGGTGGAGTTCGTGGTGGTCGGCATCGGCAACGACATGCACACCTTCCACCTGCACGGGCACTCCTGGGCGGACACCCGGACCGGGACGGTGCCCAACGGCCAGCCGTTCGCCGACTCGGTGCCGGTGATCGACAACAAGACGCTCGGCCCGGGTGACTCGTTCGGCGCCCAGGTGGTGGCCGGCGACTCGGTCGGGCCGGGCCACTGGATGCTGCACTGCCACATGCAGTTCCACTCCGACGCCGGGATGTCCACCATGCTGCACGTCCTGGACGAGAACGGGAACATGCCGCCCGGCATGGACCACGAGCACGGCGTCGCCGGGGCCACCTCGGCGACCGCCGCCGACGGCGGCGCGCACCAGCACGACTGACGGGTCCGCGGCTGCCGGCCCTCAGCGCCGAGGACCGGCAGCCACCGGACGACCTCCACCTCCGAAACCGCCGCACCGGCCACCCGCCACGGGTGGCGCCGGTGGACGCGTACGCCTTTCCTCCGGTGACCGCCTCACGTCACCGGCGGAATCGACGAACCCGGAAACCTCACAACAGGAGGAGTCGAGATGGCCGACAGACGCCATTTCCGGTTCTCCCGATGGGTCGGCCTCGACGCCGGCCCGACGGGAGCCACCACCACACCGCCCCCACCGACCGCCCCGCGTCGCCCCGGCGCCCGTCGCCGGCTCGGCGCCCTGGCGTCGAGCGCCGCCCTGGCGCTCGGCGTGCTCGCCCTGCCGGGCCAGACCCTCACCCCGACCCCCGCGGCGGCCGCCGAGGCCGCGCCGGCGGTCAAGGTGCTGGTCTTCCACGGCCCCGTGGACAAGCAGGACGACCCGGTCACCAAGGCCACCGCCACCATCCGCGAGATGGGCGAGCAGCAGGGCTTCACCGTGGACGACTCCGCCGACCCGGCGGTGTTCAGCTTCGGGAACCTGGCTCGCTACAGGGCGGTGGTGTTCCTCTCCGCCAACGGCGTCACCCTCACCGACGCGCAGGAGGCGGCCTTCCAGGCGTACGTGAAGAACGGCGGCGGCTTCGTCGGCGTGCACGACGCCGCCCGGGCCCAGCCGGACTCGTCCTGGTTCACCGGCCTGATCGGCACCCGGCCGGCCGCCGGGCTGCCGAACGCCGAGAAGCCGGTCTCGGCCACCGCGAGCGCGGAGAACCCGCCGAACGAGACCGCCGCGAAGGCGATCGACGGCTCGACCGGCACCAAGTGGCTGACCTTCTCGCCGACCGGCTGGCTGGCGGCGAAGCTGGCCAAGCCGGTGGTGGTCAGCCGCTACGCGCTGACCTCGGCCAACGACTTCCCCGGCCGGGACCCCAAGAACTGGACCCTGCAGGGCTCCCAGGACGGCACCACCTGGACCGACCTGGACACCCGCAGCAACGAGACCTTCCCGCAGCGGTTCCAGACCAGGCAGTTCAGCTTCACCAACACCACCGCCTACCAGCACTACCGGCTCAACGTCACGGCGAACAGCGGGGAGCCGCTGATCCAGCTCGCCGAGCTGTGGCTGATCGGCCCGGACGCGGGACCGCCGCCGGAGACCACGGTGCAGCAGGCGAAGGTCGACCTCACCGACCGGCAGCACCCGGCCAACAAGGGCCTGCCGCTCACCTGGACCCGCGCCGACCAGTGGATCAACTGGGACCCGAGCCCGACCGGCCGGGTGCACACCGTCGCGCAGGTCGAGGAGGGCACCTACAACGCCGGCCTGAGCGGCAACGGCGCCTTCCACCCGATCTCGTGGTGCCAGGACTACGACGGCGGCCGGTCCTTCTACACCGGGATGGGACGCACCGAGGCGAGCTGGACCAGCGACAAGCAGTTCCAGGGGCACCTGGCCGGCGCCATCAAGTGGTCGGCCGGCCTGGTCCGCGGTGACTGCCAGGCCACCATCGCCGCGAACTACCGCGTCGACCGGCTCACCGCCGCCAACCAGCCCGGCCAGCTCGACCAGATCGGTGAGCCGCACGGCCTGACCGTCGCCCCCGACGGCGGGGTGTTCTACATCGGCAAGGCGGCCTGCCCGAGCGGCCCGGTGGCGAGCTGGGACGACCCCAAGGTCGGCCTCGGCTGCGGCACCATCCACCGGTGGGACCCGAAGACGAAGCAGCCCAAGCTGCTCACCACCCTCGCGGTGATGGGCAACCGGGGCAGCGGCAGCGAACTGGTGAAGAACGAGGAGGGCCTGGTCGGCATCACCCTCGACCCGAAGTTCGCCGAGAACGGCTGGGTCTACGTCTACTGGATGCCGCACGAGTCCATCGACCGGGACCGGCGGATCGGCCAGCGGACCGTCTCCCGGTTCACCTACGACGCCGCGAAGCAGGCCATCGACCAGGGCACCCGCAAGGACCTGCTGCACTGGGACACCCAGATCCACAGCTGCTGCCACGCCGGCGGCGGGATGACGTTCGACGAGAGCGGCAACCTGTACATCGGCTCCGGTGACAGCAACTCCTCCGGCGGCTCCAACGGCTACTCCGGCAACAACTGGACGCAGGAGTTCAAGGGCACCTCGTTCCAGGACGCCCGGCGTACCGCCGGCAACACCAACGACCTCAACGGGAAGATCCTGCGCATCCACCCGGAGGCCGACGGCACCTACACCATCCCGGCCGGGAACCTGTTCACCGGCAAGGAGGAGGGCGGCGGCAAGGCCCGCCCGGAGATCTACGTGATGGGCGTGCGCAACATCGCCCGGATCGCCTGGGACTCGGTCCACCACTGGCTGACCGCGGCCTGGGTCGGCCCGGACGCCGGCGCCCCGGACCCTGAGCTGGGCCCGGCCAAGTACGAGACCGCCACCATCATCACCTCGGCCGGCAACCAGGGCTGGCCGTACTGCATGGGCAACCGGCAGCCGTACCGTGACCGCAGCAGCACCGACGCGACCGTGCTGACTGGCTGGTACGACTGCGACAACCTGAAGAACACCTCGCCGCGCAACACCGGCCTGGTGAACCTCCCGCCGGCCCGGGACAACATGATCTGGTACTCGCCGCAGGGCGGTGGCCCGGTCTACCCGAAGCGGACCGACGGCAGCGGGCTGCCCACGTACCAGCTCGGTCAGGAGACCTTCACCCAGCCGTACCTCAAGGGCGGCGGGCAGGCGATCATGGACGGCCCGACCTACCAGCGCGAGAAGGTCGACACCGCAAGCGGGGTGGCCTGGCCGGCGTACTGGGACGACAAGTGGTTCATCGGCGACCAGTCCAACGCCAACAACCGGGTGGCCGTCACCGTCGACCCGGCCACGGTCGACGAGCACGCCCCGCCCGCGTTCGCCGAGGACCTGCGCCAGATCATCCGCGGCGGCTCCGGCGGCAACCAGCTCCAGTCCTGGATGGACGCCAAGTTCGGCCCGGACGGCGCGCTCTACATGCTGGACTACGCGGGTGGCTTCTTCAGCCTGCACAGCAACCAGAAGCTGATCCGGATCGCCTACACCGGTGGCGAGGCGACCCCGCGGGCGAGCGACGCCTCCTGGCGGGCCGTCACGTCGAGCCGGCCGAAGACCGTCACGTTCTCGGCGGCCCGGGTCGGTGGCGTGGCGTGGGAGTGGAACTTCGGTGACGGCAGCGCGCCGTCGCACGAGGCGAACCCCACGCACACCTACGCCGACTACGGCACCTACGAGGCCACCCTGAAGGTGACGTACGCCGACGGCCAGGTCTCCACCGCGAAGATCACCGTCACGGCCGGCTGCGCCGCGCCGGACAGCCGGGCGACCGTGCGGATGCTGGACACCGACACCGGAGTGACCAACCACCAGGTCGGCGGCGGCTGCACCGTCAACGACCTGATCGACGACGAGCGGAGCTGGACCAACCACGGCCAGTTCGTCAGCCACGTGTCCGACGTGGTGAACGACCTGCGCGCCGACGGCGTGCTGGACAACCGGGAGGCGACGAAGCTGAACACCGCCGCCGCCCAGTCGCCGATCGGCAAGGTCGCCGGCTACCGGTCGCTCTTCGACGGCACCGCGGCGTCCCTCGCCGACTGGCGGCAGGCGCCCGGAGGGTCGTTCAACCTGCAGCCGGACGGGACCATCCGCAGCTCGGGTGGGCTCGGCATGCTGTGGTACGCCAAGGACGAGTTCGCGGACTTCTCGCTGCGGCTGAAGTTCCGCGACGTCTCCGCCGGCACCACGTACGCCAACAGCGGGGTCTTCGCCCGGTTCCCGGATCCGCGGATCCCGCTGGACGAGCGACCTGCCGGCAGCTGCGGCACGGTCGGCTCGGCCCGGTCGTCCCAGGCCTGGGTGGCGATCTACTGCGGTCACGAGATCCAGATCTACGACGGGCCCACCGGCGAGCCGCAGAAGACCGGGTCGATCTACAACTTCGACTCGCAAGGGCTCGACAAGGCCGGGGCGACCCCGAAGGGGACCTGGAACGACTACGAGGTCCGGGTGGTCGGCCAGCACTACACGATCATCCGGAACGGCGTGGTGATCAACGAGTTCGACAACACGCCCGGGAAGGCGTCGTCCCGGGCCGGTGACCCGCCGACCGACCTGCGGCAGTTCCTCAGCGGGTTCGTCGGGTTGCAGAACCACAGCACGAACGACCTGATCGAGTTCCGCGACGTACGGGTACGCGACCTGTAGTCGCACCGGCGGCGCCGGGCACGGGGTCGACCCCGTGCCCGGCGCTCGCGGGTCAGCCTCCGTCAATGACTCTGCGCGTCGCCCCGCGAACTGCGACAGGCGTAGGAGCCGGGGGCGGGCTTCTTCCACAGGTGTCCGAAGACCCGTACACCCGTCGATCCGTAGGTTCGGGGCGACCGTCGCGGCGGTGTGTCCCCTGTGTACGCCGCCGGTCGACGGCCGGCGCGGGAAGGAGAGCATGCGGATGCGAAGCGGAAGACATGCCTGGCGGGCCACGGTGGTGGCCCTGGCGGTCGCGGTCACCGGCCTGCCGGCGACCGGCGCCCTGGCCGGGCCGGGCGCGGACGACGGCGCCCGGCTGGTGGTCGAGGGCGGGGTCACCCAACCGGTGTTCGGTTACGCCGACGCGGTCCGGGAACGAATCTTCGTCACCTCGGACGTGGACACCGACGGCGACGGCGCCCGAGACATCGTCGCCATGGACATCATCCGGCCACGGGCCAGCGAGAACGGGCTCAAGGTGCCGGTGGTGATGGACGCCAGCCCGTACTACTCGACGGTGTGCCGGGGCAACGAGAGCGAGTGCAAGGCCGACCTCGACGGCGACGGCCTGAACGACACCTGGCCGCTGTTCTACGACAACTACTTCGTCCCGCGCGGCTACGCGATGGTGCTGCTCGACATGATCGGCACCAACAACTCGACCGGCTGCCCGGTCACCGGTGGGCGGGCCGACAACATCAGCGCGCCCACGGCGATCGACTGGCTCAACGGGCGCCGGCCGGGCTTCGACGCCGCCGGCCGGCAGGTCGTGGCGGACTGGCACAACGGCCGCACCGGCATGATCGGCAAGTCGTACGACGGGACCCTGGCGAACGCCGCCGCGGCCGACGGGGTGGCCGGGCTGACCACCATCGTGCCGATCTCGGCCATCTCCAGCTGGTACGACTACTCCCGCAGCAACGGCCTGGTCACCCGGGCGAACAACTACTCGGGCAGCCTGGCGAACACGGTCACCAACCCGGCCCGGCGCGCGTACTGCGCCCCGGTGCGGGCCGCCCTCGGGCAGGGCGGCGACGACGCCACCGGCGACTACAACGGCTTCTGGGCGGAGCGGGACTACGTGCCGCACGCCGACCGGGTCCGGGCCAGCGTCTTCGTGGTGCACGGCATCAACGACGACAACGTCCGCCCCGACCACTTCAGCAAGTGGTGGGCGGCGCTGGGCGAGCAGGGCGTGCCGCGCAAGCTCTGGCTCACCGGCGCCGGCCACGTCGACCCGTTTGACTTCCGCCGGGGCGCCTGGGTGGAGACCCTGCACCGCTGGTTCGACTACTGGCTCCAGGGCGTCGACAACGGCATCATGCGGGAGCCGGCCGTCGACATCGAGCGGGCGCCGGACGTCTGGGAGACCGCGCGCGCCTGGCCGCTGCTGGACGCCCGGCCGACCCAGGTGTTCCTCCGGGCGCCGGCGGCCGGGAACGTCGGCGGGCTCGCCGTCCGCTCCGGCCCCGGCAACGGGTCCGCGACCTTCCAGGACACCCCCACGATGACCGCGACCAACGCCATCCGCCACCCGTCGGACCCGGCCGCGAACACCGAGAACCGCCTGGTGTTCCTCTCCGCGCCGCTGACCGCCCCGCTGCACGTCTCGGGCACCCCGGTCGTGCGGATCAACGCCACCGTCGACGGCGAGGACACCAGCTTCGCCGGGCTCCTGGTCGACTACGGCACCCGCCCGCGGTTCAGCACCAGCGGCGACGGGATCCGGACGCTGACCGACGAGGACTGCTGGGGCGCGAGCGCCACCTGGGGCGGCTTCGCCGAGAACGCCTGCTACCGGAAGACCGAGAAGACCGTCGCGACCAACCCGCAGGAGCTGGTCACCAAGGGGATCATCGACGGCCTCAACCTCGACTCGCCGTCGGTGTCGACGCCGCTGGTGCCCGGCCGGAAGACCGCGGTCGACGTGAACCTGCTCCCCGAGGACTACGTCTTCGACGCCGGCCACCAGATCGGCGTGGTCCTGCTCGGCTCGTACTCCGGCTACAGCAGCCGGGCCAAGCAGAGCCGGGCGCACATCACCGTCCACTTCGACCGCAGCCGGATCACCCTGCCGGTGGTCGGCGGCCGGACGGCGGCGGAGGCCGCCGGCCTGTAGGAGACCCGGGGGCGGGACGCCGGCGGCGGCGTCCCGCCCCCGGCTACCGCTCGGGCTGGTACCGGCCGGTGAGCCGGCCCAGCTTCAGCGCCAGGTGCAGGCACAGCCGCTCGTTGCCGTCCTTGAGGTCGGTCTCGGCGAGCAGCTCCACCCGTTGCAGCCGGTAGTACAGCGTCGTGCGGTGCAGCCGGAGCCGTTCGGCGGTGGCGTGGGCGTTGCCCGCCAGGTCCAGGTAGACCTCCAGGGTCTCCAGCAGCACCTGGTGCGCCTCGTCGCCGAGCAGCCGGCCCAGCCCCGGGTGCACCCGGGCGACATCGAGGTGGCGGGCGTCCACGCCGGACAGCAGCCGGTAGATGCCCAGGTCGGCCCAGGGCACGACCGGGCCCAGGGCGGGCAGTTGCACGCCCACCCGGGCCGCCTGGAACGCCTCCTGGTAGGACAGGAGGCTGTCGTACAGCCGGGGCCGGCCGTCGCCGACCCCGAGCACCGTTCTGCTCACCGACGCCAGCCCCCGGGTCGCCGCGCGCAGGGACTGGTCCAGGTGCGCGGCGGCTTCCTCGGCCGCCACCCGGCCGGTGGCCCGCCCGCCGCAGAGCAGCAGCACCCCGTGGTCGTGCCGGACCAGGTGCAGGGTCTCGCGGGAACCGACCCACTGCCGGGTGGCGACCAGCGCGTGCTCGAGGGCGACCCGGGCCGCGTCGTCCAGCACGTCGTCCCGGGTCACCGCGAGCTGGGCGACCAGCGCGGTGACCTGGCCGTCGCGGGCCACCACGCCGTCGGTCAGCAGCGAGCGGACGGCCTCCCGCCGGGCCTCCGGGGACTCCACCAGCAGGGTACGGGTGGCTTCCGCCTCCCGCTGCGAGGTCAGCTCGCCCAGCAGGTTCTCCCGGTAGAGGGCCAGCGACAGGTCCGGCATCGCCTCGGTCACCACCGAGATGTCCTCGTCGGTCATCCCGTCGACCGCGTCGATGAACCAGACGAAGCCCAGCAGCAGGTCCTGGTGCCGGATCGGCACGCAGACCCGGGGGAGCAGGTCCAGGTCCGGCCGGGCCGGGGTGCGGACCGGCTGCCGGGCCTGCATGATGCCGATCTCCCGGGCCCAGGCGATCACCTCCGGCGTGGTGTGCCGGCGCAGGATCGAGCTGCGGCGCACCCCGTCGATCAGTCCGGTGTGTTCGCTGTAGACGACGACGCGCTGGCGCCGGTCCTCGATGAGTGCCGGTCGCTTCACCCGCGCCGCGACCCGGTCGACGATGCGTTGCAGCTCCATGCGCATGCGCTTCCCCCGGACCGGCCCGGGTCCGGCGGGGTCCCCGCACGGTGTGGGCCGGATGTGTGCTGGTTGGACCCTGGGCCTACCTTCCGATGATGGTGGCGGGCGCGCAATACCCCCGCGACAGCCGTACCCGGTCCGCGTGGAGCGGTTCCGGCATCTGTCGGAAGACCGCGGCCCGGGACGGCCCTAACGTGTGCGGGGCCGGGTCCGCCGAGAAGGGAAACCGTCGTGGCCGCAACCAGGCCCTGGCAGGGCGTCGTCGTCGCCCTTCCCACACCGTTCCGGAGCGACCTCTCCGTCGACTTCGACCGGTTCCAGGAGCACGTACGGTGGCTGGGCGACTCCGGCTGCCGGGGCGTGGCCCCGTGCGGCCCGCTGGGGGAGTACCCGGCCCTGTCCGAGGGGGAGCGCGCCGACGTGGTCCGCGCCGCCGTCGAAGCGGCGCCGCCGGGCTGCGCGGTGCTGCCGGCCGTCGGGGGGTACGGCAGCCGCCAGGCGCGCCACTGGGCCGAGCAGGCGCGGGTCGCCGGGGCGCAGGCGGTGCTCGCCCCGCCACCGGTCGGCTACCCGGGCGGGCCCGCCGAGGTGGTCGCCCACTATCGCGAGGTGGCCGCCGTCGGGCTGCCGGTGGTGGTGTGCCGCGATCCGGCCGAGGCCACGGTGGACCTCACCCCGGACCTGCTCGCCCGGGTCGCCGAGACCGACGGCGTGGTGGCGGTACGCGAGGACGACGTCCGCCGGCTGCACCGGGTCCGCGAGCTCTGCCCTCACCTCGACGTGCTGGCCGGCGCCGACGACGTGCTGCTGGAGCTGACGGTGTGTGGCGCGACCGGGTGGCTCGCCCGCTGCCCCAACGTCCTGCCCGGGCTCTGCCTGCGCCTGCACCGGCTCTGCGCCGCCCGCGACCTGGCTGCCGGGCTGCCGCTCTACGCCCGGTTGCACCCCCTGCTCGGCTGGGGCGCCCGCACCGAGGGGGTGCAGGCCGTGAAGCTGGCCATGGGGCTGGCCGGCCGGTACGGCGGCCCGTGCCGGCCGCCCCGCGGCGCGCTGCTCCCGGAACTGGAGGAGCGGCTCTGCCGGGACCTGCGACGGGCCGAGCGGGCCGACGCCGGGCCGGTGCCCACGGCGTGACGTCCTGCACGTGTCGGAAGTCGCCGGCCCACCTGCCGACATCTGCACGGTGACCGCCGCGCCGGCCGCCTCCTAGGGTCGGGATCGGGCGTGATCAATGCGGACGGTGAGCGCCCCTGATCGCCCCGCCCCCAGCCCCCGACCTGAGAGGTGACTCGATGCACCTTCTGCCCACCAGGCGTGCGGTGTGGCGCTCGGTGCTGGCCGCCGCCGTCACGACCGTCCTGGTCGCGACCGGCGCCGCCGGGCCGGCCTCCGCCGCACCGGGCGCCCCGCCGGACGCCCCCGCCCCGTTCCAGCCGCTCGACCCCCAGCGCTGGCAGAACCCCGACACGATGACCTGGGACGACTACCGGCAGGTGCCGAACCGGAACTGGGCCGACCCGACTGTGCGCGGCTCGGTCCGCAACTTCAAGATCGCGCTGGTCACGCTGGACTACGTGGACCAGCCGTTCGTCATCACCCAGCCGGCCGGCTCGACGGTCTTCGGCAACCCGCAGGCGACCGCCGCGAACGTGCCCCGCAACCAGGTCGCGGGGTTCTACACCGACTTCCTGAACAAGCCCGGCGACCTCAACCGGGGACACACCCTGCACGAGTACTGGATGCAGGACTCCAACGGCCGATACGGGGTGGACCTGACCGGCTTCGGCCCCTACGAGATGCCCTCGAAGTCCTACCAGTACGGCATCGACAACCGCTTCAACCCCGGCGCCTGCCCCTCCGGCGAGACCTGCAACCGGAACATCCGCACCGACGGGCTGGGCGCCTGGCGCGCGGCGGTCGGCGACGCGGTGGCCGACAGCTTCGAGCTGGTCTTCATCCTCTCGGCCGGCCAGGACGAGTCGTCCACCTGGCAGGAGTTCGGCCAGATGATGTTCCAGACCAAGGAGGACGTGCCGGACGCGTGGGGCCCGCCGGACCCCGCCCTGCCCAACTACGCGAGCACCCGGTACGTCGAGTGGAGCTCGTGGAAGGCGGCCGCCAGCATCTGGCCGAACGCCGGCGGCGGCTCGTCCACACAGGCCGAGAGCTCCGGCATGGGCGTGTACGCCCACGAGCTGAGCCACCTGCTCAGCATCGCGGACAACTACAACAACCCGTACGGCACGCCGTTGCAGCGCGCGTACACCGGCATCTGGAGCATGATGTCGCGCGGATCCTTCAACGGGCCGGGCGGGCCGCACACCCGCTGGCAGATCCCGCCGGTCAACGGCGGCTCGATGGGGTCACTGCACACGGTGCGGGACAAGCTGAAGATCGGGCTGCTCGGTGAGGAGCACGTGCTGCGGCTGTCCCGCGAGGGGCTGGCCGCCTCGGGGATGGTGGTCGCCGACGTGACCGCCCGCGCCGTCGACGCCGGACCGGGCGGGCTGACCGGCCTCAACATCGCGATGAACGAGGACCGCTCGCCGAAGTGCGTCGTCAGCACCGACCCGCTCTGCGACGGTGGCAAGTACAACAACTACACGGTCGAGGTCGTCGACCGGATGGGCGCGGACTCGTTCACCCCGGACAGCGGCGTGCTGATCAGCAAGACCAAGAACGCCGACAGCGCGCCGTTCGTGTGGGTGGTCGACGCGAACCCGCAGGACATCGACATGGTGGACTTCTACCAGCCGAACGGCACCCCGCAGAAGATCACCATGGGTGACTACCGGCAGCTGTCCGACGCGCTGTTCCACGCCGGGGCCAACTCCGGCAGCGAGTACGAGTACGTGGACAAGGCCAACCGGCTGCACTTCTACGTGCTCAACCTGCGCCGGGACGGCGACGGGGTGCTGTCCTACACGGTGGCCGTCCGGTCGCTGGACGGCGCCGGGCCGAGCGCGCACGGGGTGGCGCTGTCCAAGGGCCACCTGGTGACCCGGGGAGAGCCCACCGGCAAGGGCGCGACCTGCACCTTCGACCTGACCAACACCGGGACGTACGTGGCCGACGGGCAGCCGCACCCGGAGGACGCCGGCGCGTACCTGAAGTCGGACGTCTACCGGCTCTCGGCGACCGTCGGCGGCGAGGGCTGGCGGGTGGAACTGCCCAACGAGCTGGCCACCGCCGAGTTCGGGGCCAGCACCCCGGTTGCCGTCTCGGTCGGGGCCGGCTCCGACGCGACCGCGACCACCCTGGTGACGCTCACCGCCACCTCGGAGAGCGACCCGAGCAGGACCGTCACCAGCCAGTGCCGGGTCGAACGGCCCCGGGCGCTGCTCGGCTGACCCGCACCCGGGGCGGTGCGGACCGTGTGCCGCACCGCCCCGGGCACCGACCCCGACGACCAGGAGGACAGATGCGTCGCCTGCTGGCAGCGCTGGTGCTGCCGTCGCTGCTCACCGGCGCGCTCACCGCGTGCGGTGACGGCGAGGAGGCCCGGTCGGCGATGACCGTGCGGGTGCTCGTCCGGGACATCAACATCCGGCCGGCGGGCGTCGAGTGCGCGGGCACCGGCCCCTACACCCACTTCCACAACCGGGCGCCGTTCCAGGTGGTCGACCCGGCCGGCCGGACGCTCGCCGAGGGCTCGCTCTCCCCGGGCCGGTCGGTGGCGACCTTCGCCGAGGACCTGGAGGTGCCGCGCGTGCCGACGTACTGCGAGTTCGCCGTGCCGGTCGAGCTGGCCGCGCGGGACGCCTATCGGCTGGTCGTCGACGGCCACCCGCCGGTCGACCTCACCCCGAACGACAGCGAGGGACCCGCGCTGGTCGCGGTGGTGCCGTCGTGACCCGGGCGTACGCCGTCCGCCTGACCGCCGTCGCGCTGGCGCTGGCGGGGGTGTTCGCCGCGACCGCATGCTCCGGCGGCGACGACGCGCCCGCCCGGCCCGAGCCGGTCGCCGGTGGGGCCGCGGCGCTGCCGGGTCCCGCGCCGGCGGGTCTCGCGCTGCGACCGGCGCCGTCCGGGGCGCCCGGCGCGCCGGCCGTCACCGGCGCGCTCACCGACGGCAGCCCGGTGGCCCTCGCCGAACTCTGGGCCGACCGGCCGGTCGTGCTGGTCTTCTTCACCACCTGGTGCACGCTCTGCGCCGACCGTCAGGCGGCCCTGAGCGAGCTGGCCCGCCGCCATCGGGACGAGGTCGTCTTTGTCGGGGTGGCCACCGAGGACAAGCCCGAGGACGTCCAGCGCTACCTGCGGGAGCACCGGGTCGGGTACCCGGTCGCGCTCGACGCCGACGGGCTGATCTGGCGCTCGTACGCGGTCCGCGAGCCCCCGGCCGTGGTGGTCGTCGCCAAGGGCGGTGCGCTGCTGCGGGGCTGGCCGGGCGGCGTGGACGCGGCCACCCTTGACGCCGAACTGCGCAGGCTCGTGCTCGCGGGCTGACCGGCGGGTCAGTCCGGCGCGGCCGGCCGGCGCTTCTGGGGATACGGGGTCTCGCCCCGGGCGAGCATCTCGACGAACTCGGCCAGTCGCCGCGCCCGGGTCTCCGCCCGCCGGGCGGCGCCGAGCCGGTAAATGATCGCGTACCGGTTCTGCGCCGTGAGCACGTCGAACATCGCCCGGGCCCGGGCGTTGCCGGCGAGCGCGGCGACCAGGTCGTCCGGCACCTCGGCGGTGGCCTGCCCGGCGTACGCGGCGTCCCAGCGGCCGTCGGCCCGGGCCCGTTCCACCTCGGCGAGCCCGGGCGGCCGCATGCGGCCCTCCTCGACCAGCCGGGCGACGATCCCGACGTTCCGCGCCGACCAGGGGCTGCGCGCCCGCCGCGGGGTGAACCGCTGGCGGTAGGTGGCCTCGTCCCGGCGCCGCACCTGGCCGTCGATCCAGCCGTGGCACAGCGCCTCGTCGAGGGCCTGGTCGTAGGTGAGGGTGGTGGGCCCGGCGGCGCCCCGCTTGGCCAGCACCAGCCACACGCCGACCGGGTCGTCGTGATGGGTGGCGAGCCAGTCCCGCCAGGCGTCCGCGTCGGGCACCACCAGCTCCGGCGGTTCCTGCGCCATCGGCTCCTCCTCCGCTCAGCGGGGCAGCCAGGCCGGCGGGTCGCCGCCCCACCGCGTCGGCGGGCTCGCCCAGGTACGCGGACCGCCGGGCAGGGTGACCGGAGGCAGCGCGTACCGGAGGCGCCCCGCGGGGCTGTCCCGCTCGGCGCACCAGGGGTCCGGGTCCGGCGGGGCGGCGGCCTGGACCGCCCCGGCCGGCAGCTCGTGCCGCAGCCACCGGGCGGTACGCGCCAGCGACAGCTCGGCGGTCCAGGCGCCCCCGTCGCCGGCGCGCAGCGCCAGCGCCCGCAGCACCGCCGCGGCGAGCAGGTAGCCGGTGCCGTGGTCGAGCGCCTGGGCGGGCAGCACGCCCGGCGTGCCGTCGGGCCGCCGCTCGATCTCGGCGATGCCGGTGGCGGCCTGGACCAGGCTGTCGAAGCTGCGTCGCCCCGCCCACGGGCCGGTGCCGCCCCAGGCCGACAGTCGCGCCACCACCAGGTCGGGGCGGTGCCGGCGCAGCGTCTCGGGGGAGAGGCCCCACCGGTCCAGCGCCCCCGGCCGGTAGCCGGTGACCACCACGTCGGCGTCGGCGAGCAGCGCCGTGAACCGGGCCCGGTCGGCGTCCCGGCCCAGGTCGAGCAGGGTGGACCGCTTGCCCGCGTCGGTGTCCAGGTGCTGCGGCTCCAGCTCGGGCAGCCGCGGGGAGTCGACGCGCAGCACGTCGGCGCCGAGCAGGGCGAGGAACCGGGTGGCCACCGGACCGGCGATCACCCGGGTCAGGTCGAGCACGCGTACCCCGGCGGCGGGCAGCCCGGCCGGCGCGGCGGACACCGGGCGGGCCGCCGCGGGGGCGTCGGCCCGGAGCCGGACCAGGGGTTCCGCCGCGACGGCCGCGGCCTGCGGGTGCGCGTCCCATCCGGCCGGCGTGCGGGCGGCCACGGCGAGGCCGTCGGCCGCGGTCACCCGCTGTTCGACCTCGGCCGCCGGGCGGGCACCGATCCGCTCGCCGACCGTCGCCACCAGGGCCTCGTCGTCGGGGTGCGCCGGGTCGAGGTCGAGCGCGGTCAGCAGTCGCCGCCGGTGGTGCGGGTAGTTGGCGTGGGTGCGGACCCAGCCGTCGGCGGCCGGCCAGAACCGGGACAGCGGGGCGAAGCCGCTGAACGCCTGCCCGTCCACCCGCAGGTGCCGCTCGCTGGTGAAGGCGACCGCCACGGCGCGGCTGTCCACGGTCAGCGGGCCGTCCGTTCCGGCGCCGCGGGCCCGGGCCAGCTCCAGCGCGGCCAGTCCGGCGGCGGCGACGCACGCCACGGCCAGGTCGGTGACCGGCAGCCGGGCCGGCAGCACCCCGGCGGGGCCGGCCGGCCGCACCGCCTCGGCGTCGGCCGGGTCACCGCCGAGCGCGGCCCAGGCCGACCCGATCGCGTCCGTCCTCTCGTTCTCCACGCCGCCGATCATCGCACCGCCGGCGGCGGCCCGGCGCTCACCGCGGTCGCCGGGTCTTCGACGGCGACAGGCTGGGCAGCGGGCTGAGCGAGGGGGAGATGGTCGGCCGCGAGGTCGGTCGCTCGCTCGGGGTGGGGCTGGGGCTCGGGCGCGACCGGGTCGCGCTCGGCGTCGGCCGCGCGGACGGGGTGGGCGAGGAGGTCGCCGGCGGCGTCGCCGGCGCGGTGGTCTCCGGGGCGTCGTTCGGGAACGCGGGATCCTGGAACCGGTACTTGTCCGGGTCGAGCTTCAACGCCGCGGTGGCCTGCTCCATGAACTGCCGCCAGATCGGCCCGGGCCCGGTGGAGCCGTACACCTCGTAGCTGGCGTCCTTCGTCTGCAGCGGCTTGCCGTCGGTGGTGCCCAGCCAGACGGCGGAGGCGAGCGCCCCGGTCCAGCCGACCATCCAGGTGTGCACGTTCTGGGTGGTGCTCTGCCCGGCCTGCCAGGTGCCGGTCTTGCCGGCCGAGTCCCAGCCGTTGTCGAGCTTGGCCGCCCGGACCCGGCGCAGCGTCCAGTCGAGCTGGTTGATCGCCTCCTGGTCGAGGCCGAGGTCGGTCTGCTTGAGCTGCTCGCTCCACACCTTCTCGTCGCCCTTGGTCACTGACCGGACGAAGTGCGCATCGGCACGCTTGCCGCCGGCCGCGAAGGTGGCCATCCCGTTGGCGTGGTCCAGCACGCTGATGCCGTACTGGCCGATGCCGACCTCGGTGGAGAAGCGCCCGGCCACCTCCTCGGCGGGCTTGTCCCGCAGGTCCACCCGCTGCGGCTGGGGGTTGCCCTTGACGGTCTCCCACATCGACTCCACCCCGGCCCGCTTCGCCATGTCGATGACCTTGGCGGTGCCGAGCTTCTCGGTCAGCTCGAAGTAGGTGACGTTCAGCGAGGCGACGGTCGCCTCCCAGAGCGCGCAGTTCGGCTGGCAGGGCGCGTGCTCGGCGTTGCGGATCGGGCCGGCCGGGCTGCCCTTGGTCCGCCCCGACTCGGGAAACTCCTTGGTGTCCGGCGAGTCGAAACGCTGCTTCACCGAGATCTCGTTCTCCACGGCGGCGGCCAGGTCGTACACCTTGAACGACGAGCCCGGCGGGTGCTGGCCGAACCCGCGGGCCTGGCCGTTCTCGTCGCGGTACCAGCCCGCGTAGTCGGCGCCGGAGCTCTTGTCACCGCCGTAGTAGCCGAGCACCCGGCCGGTGCCCGGCTCGACCGCGACCAGCGCGGCCTGCCAGTTCTTCCGCTGGCCGCGGACGGCTTCCGGGGCGGTGTCCCGGCGGATGTCGGCCGCCGCCTCGGCGGCGTCCTGCACCCGCTTGTCGATGGTCGTGACGATCCTGTAGCCGCCGTCCCGGATCACCTCGTCCGGCTTGCCGCGGAACGGCTCGGTCTCCCGCAGCTCGCTGAGCACGTGGTTGACCACCAGGCCGGTCGGGCGGTCCAGCCCGGAGCGGCCCGCGTCGGGGTCGATCGGCCGCACCGTGTCCGGGTACGCCAGGTTCGCCGCCTGCTCCGAGGTGAGGTAACCGAGCTTCACCATGCCGTCGCGGATGTAGTTCCAGCGGTCGATCGAGTTCTGCTTCGCGGTGGCGTTGCGCCGCGGATCGTAGCCGGGGGAGCCCTCGGGGTCGGCCGGGTCCGCCTCCGGCTGCTTCACCATGGCGCAGAGCACCATCGCCTCGGCCTGGGTGAGCTGCTGCTGCGGCGGGGCGTCCCGGCGCACCGTCTTGCCGAAGTAGGTCTGCGCGGCCGCCTCGATCCCGTACGCCCCCCGGCCAAACGGGACGGTGTTCAGGTAGAAGCCGAGGATCTCCTCCTTGCTGTACTTGTCATCGAGCTTCCAGGCGATGACCGCCTCGCGCAGCTTCCGCGAGTAGGTCACCCCGCGCAGGTCGGCGGCGACCCGCGCGTACTGCTGGGTCAGGGTGGAGGCGCCCTGCCGCTGCCCGCCGGTGACGTTCGCCCAGGCCGCCCGGAGCACGCCCTTGAAGTCCACGCCCTTGTTCGTCCAGAAGGTGCGGTCCTCGGCCGCCACGATGGCCTGCTTGGCCGAGTCGTTCATCTGGTCGTAGGGGACGATCGTGCGGTTCTCCGCGCCCAGCTTCGCCAGCGGCGTGCGGCCGTCGGCGTAGTAGACGGTGGTCGACTCCGGGAGTTTCAGGTCGGTCGGGGTCGGCACGCTGTCGAAGTAGTAGCCGCCGGCCACCAGGCCCGAGCCGGCCAGCAGCGCGAGCACCGCCAGGAAGATGAGCAGGCGGTGCCGCCGACGCCTCCGGCCCGGGGGCGGTGTCGCGTCGTCGTCGTTGTCACCGGTCTGAAGCATCCGCACCCGATACCCTCCGACTGCTCGGCCGAATCGTGTCCCTGCCCGGCTCGCAGGCTAGCGGAGCTGCGGCGACGGCACCGGGCGTCGCCGCCCTCCGGGTGGCCCTCGCCGCGCTGCGGCACGGCGGCCGCCAGCTCCGGCAGCCTGAGACATTGACAGTCGCGGCTGCTCCGGGGGAGGCTCTGACGAGCTGCGGGAACGCTCCCATCACCCGTTCCCCCGTCCATCAGGAGCAAAGACGTGGCCCTGACCCCCTTCCGGCGGCGCGCCCTGACCGGTCTCGCCGCCGTCGCCGCGACCGTCGCCGCGGCCGTACCGTTCTCGCCCGCACCGGCCGGCGCGGAGATCCGCGACGGCGTGACCTTCTACACCCCGCGGCCCGACCACGGGGCGGTGGCGCAGATCGCCGAACTGACCGCAGCCGGCCGGTACCAGGAGGCCGCCGGACTGCGCGCGATGATCCGTACGCCCCAGGCCGTCTGGGTGACCGGCGGCTCCGCCGCCGCGGTCAGCCGGACCGTCAACGCCGAGCTACGCCGCGCGGCCGCCAAGAAGACCGTGCCCGTGCTGGTCGCCTACAACATCCCGTTCCGCGACTGCGCGCAGTACTCGGCCGGCGGCGCCACCTCGGTGGCCGAGTACGAAGCGTGGATCGACGCCTTCGCCCGAGGCATCGGCGGTCACGAGGTGGCCGTCATGCTGGAGCCGGACGGCCTCGGCATCATCCCCTGGTACACCACCATCACCGGCAGCCAGGACTGGTGCCGCCCGGCCGAGGCGGATCCCGCGACCGCCGCCGCCGACCGCTTCGCCATGCTCAACTACGCCGTGGACAAGCTCAGCGCCCTGCCCCGCACCAGCGTCTACCTCGACGGCACGCACAGCGCGTGGCTCGGTGTCGGCGACGCCGCCGACCGGCTGGTCAAGGCGGGCGTCGTGAAGGCCGACGGCTTCTTCCTCAACGTCTCCAACTACGAGACCACCGAGCGCCAGCTCAAGTACGGCAACTGGATCTCCCGGTGCATCCACTACGGCACCGAGGGTCCCGAGTGGGCGCGCGGCCACTTCGACTGGTGCGCCAGCCAGTACTACCCGGCCGACCCGGCCGACTTCAGCACCTGGGGCCGCACCGACGCCTGGTACGCCGAGAACGTCGGCGACGTGCCGGCCGACCGGCTCGCCCACTTCGTGGTGGACACCAGCCGCAACGGGCAGGGGCCGTGGACGCCGCCGGCCGGGGTGAGCTGGCCGGACCCGCAGACCTGGTGCAACCCGCCGGACCGGGGGCTGGGCGCGCGTCCCACCACGGCCACCGGCGACCCGCTCGCCGACGCGTTCCTCTGGGTGAAGACCCCCGGCCAGTCCGACGGGCAGTGCGACCGGGGCACGGGCACCGGCCACGACCCGGCGCGCGGCGGTATCGCCGACCCGGCCGCCGGCGCCTGGTTCGACGAGCAGGCCCTCGAACTGGTCCGGTACGCCAACCCGCCGCTGCGCTGACCGTTCCGGGCCGGGGCGGCGATCGACCGCCCCGGCCCGGTCACCGGCGCCCCGACCTCAGCGCAGCGCCCACCCGGTGGCCCGGCCGTTTCGGGTCCGGCCGGCGAGCCGGCGGACCGGCCAGCGGACGTTGCCGCCGGACCGGCCGGCCCAGAACGGCGAGAGCCGCCACATCGGGTGGGTGGTGCTGTCGCCCGGCCCCGTGAAGGCCTCCCGGTCGGCGTACCCGTGCCGCCGGAACAGGTCCCGGTCGGTCTCGGTGAACGCCTCCGCGTACGTCGGCAGGCTCAGCGTGTCCATCCAGCGCTGCGCCCCGACGAGGACCGCGGCGGCCCGGCGCGCGGCCGTCGGGCCGGGTGCGGCCAGCAGCGCGAGGTGGTTGTGCGCCTCCGCGGGACGCTGGGCGGCGAGCGCCTCGTCGAGCTGGAGGAAGCGCTCCTCGTCCGGGCCGGCGGCCGCGGCCAGGCGGTCGGCGTACCGGTTGGGCGCCGGGATCGGCCGGTAGCGGTGGAACCACACCGTCGCCGCGGTGCCGTCCCGGAGCAGGAACGCGTCGCCGAAGAGCATGGCGTGCTCGGTCCAGATCCGGGCCACGGCGGCGAGCACGGCGGTGCGGCGTTGCGCGTCCGGGACGAGCCAGGCCGCGAGGGCGGTGGGGCAGATGGCCTCGGCGACGAGATCGGCGATCCGGCCGATGTCGCACCATCGGGCCCGGACGACGGGTGTAGCTGTGCTCATGAAGGAACTCCTGGTCACCAGGGTGATCGCGTAGGTGGAGGGCGCCGGGGTGGTCGTCGGCGGCGCCGGCCGCGAGCGGCCGTGCAACTACTCGCTGGAGGGACCCGGGGCGCGGTGCGGCAGGCCGCCACCGCGGGCCGGTCAGGCGGGCCGGGTGCCCGGGCGGGGCGTGCGGGACACCGGCGCCGGACCGTCGGCCGGGCGGTGGTGGCGCCCGCTCAGCGCCGGCGGGGCCCAGGTGGCGGCCCCGCTGACCGCGGCCTCGCCGGGGGCGCCACCGGCCGACCCGGCCGCGCCGCTGCCCGACGAGACCGGCGTGGCCGGGACGGGGGCCCGGTCCGTCCGGTCGGACCGGACCGGACGCGGCCGCTCGGTGCCGGCCGGCGACGGCGACGACGACGCGGGGGTGGCCTCCGACGGCTGATTCAGGGCCGCCCGGTGCGGGCCCGGCTGGAGGATGGTTCCTTCGGCGGTGGCCGGGGCCCCGGCGGCGTCGGCGCCACCGGCGGGCCCGTGCGGCGCCGGGCCACCGGTGTCGGCGCGGGGCGGGGTGCCGGGCGGGGTGCCGGGCGGGGTGGTCGGTGGGGGCGTCGCGGGCGGCGGCGTGGGCACCGGAGCGGCGGGTGGGTCCAGCAGGTCGGTCACCGGCGTGAGCGGCGTCAGCACGGGATCCAGCGGCTCGCGCACCGGCTTCAGGCCGCGCCACACGGGGGAGAGCGCCGGGGCGAGCGGCCTGGTGACCGGGGCGAGCGCGCCGGCCACCGGGGTGAGCAGCCCGGCGCCGACCGGCTCGGTGACCGGCGCGAGGGCGCCGGCGACGGGGGCGAGCAGCCCGTCGCGCAGCGGATCGGTGACTGGGCGGAGGCCGTGCGTCACCGGCGCGAGCACCCGGTCGCGCACCGGCGCGACGACCGTGTCGAGCCTGTCGGCGGCGCCGGGTCGTGGTGCCCGCCGCGCCGGCGTGGCGCGGTCGCGCCCCGGGTGGGCCGGTCGGCGCCCGTCGGCGCGGGTCGAGCCGGGCCGGGCGGCCCGAGCGGCGCGCCGGTCGTCCGGGCGGGTGACGGCTCGCTGGTCGGGTTTGGGGCGGGGCCGCTCCCGGGGCGGGACGGCCGGCTCGCTCGGGGCGGGCGGGGGGGCGGCCTCGGGCGGAACGGCGCCGGCGCCGTCGGACGAGGGGGGCGGCGTCACCGCGCCGAGGACCGGGTTCAGCACGTCGGTGAGCAGGTCGACGGCGGCGGTGAGCGGAGCGGCGGGCGGGCGCTCGGCGGCGTGGGCGGCGGTGCCGCCGGCGACCTCGTGCGCGCCCCAGGCCACGGCGACCCCGCCGAGCAGCAGACCGACGCGCAGCGCGACCCGCGTCAGCCGCCCGCCGCGTCGAGTCATCCCGGCACCCCTCCGATCCCCGGCCAGCGCCGGCGATCAACGCCCGTACTGTACCGAACGAAGTCGGTTGATCACAGCATGCCGCCGACCGGTATTCGCGCGCGTCGCGGCGCCGGCAGGCGTGGAAAATCCGGCGGTGGGGTACCACCGGGGCCATGAGCACGAGCACGGCCGACCGTCCCGACACTGACGCCCCCGCTCCGCCGGCCGGCGTGGTCGCGGTCGTCGCCCACCGGAAGAAGACGTTCGGCGGCGGTCTCGACGAGCTGCGCGCCGGCCTGGTCGCCGCCGGGGTCGGCCGGCTTCTCTGGTACGAGGTGCCGAAGAGCCGCAAGGCGCCGAAGAAGGTGCGCCGGGCGCTGGACAAGGGCGCCGAGCTGGTCCTGGTCTGGGGTGGCGACGGCATGGTGCAGCGGTGCGCCGACACCCTCGCCGGGTCGGACGTGCCGATGGGCATCCTGCCCGCCGGCACCGCGAACCTCTTCGCCACCAACCTGGGCATCCCCGCCGACCTGCCCGCGGCGCTCCGGATCGCCCTGTACGGCCGCCGCCGCGAGCTGGACCTGGGCCGGCTCAACGGGGAGCACTTCGCGGTGATGGCCGGCGCCGGGTTCGACGGCGACCTGATCCGCGACGCCGACCGCAAGCTCAAGGGCCGGCTCGGCCGGATCGCGTACGTCTGGACCGGGCTGCGGCACGTCCGCGGCGAGTGCGTACGCACCCGGATCAGGGTCGACGGCGCCGACTGGTTCGACGGCGAGGCGAGCTGCGTGCTCTTCGGCAACGTCGGCACCATCACCGGCGGCATCCCCGCCTTCGACGACGCCCGCCCCGACGACGGCGCGCTGGAGATCGGCGTCTCCACCGCCAGCGGCGCCGTGGACTGGGCCCGCACGCTGGGCCGGATGGCGGCCGGCCGGTCCGACGAGTCGCCCTTCGTCCGGATCACCCGGGGGCGGAAGGTGAGCGTCCGGTTCGCCGAGCCGAAGACCTACGAGCTGGACGGGGGCGCACGGGGCACGGCGAAGCGGCTGAAGGTGAAGGTGGTTCCCCGCGCGCTGACCGTCTGCTGCCCCGACCAGCCGCCGGAGTGACCCCGGCCGGCGCCGCCGCGAACCGGGGCGGCAGGATGCGGCCATGGACGACGACGTGCGCCGCTACCTCGGCGAGCTGGTCGAGCGGGCCCGGGCGGTGCTCGGCGACGACCTCGTCGGCGCGTACGCGGCCGGCTCGGTGGGGCTGGGGGCGTACCAGCCGGGACGCAGCGACGTGGACGTGGCCCTGGTGGTCGCCCGGCCGGTCGCCGCTGCGGCGAAGCGGGCGCTCGTGGACCAGCTGCGGCACGAGGCGCTGCCCTGCCCGGCGCGCGGCCTGGAGCTGGTGGTCTACCGGCGGGACGTGGCCGGCTCCGGCAGCCCCGAGCCGGGCTTCGAGGTCGAGCTGAACACCGGCCCCACCATGCCGTTCCGGGCCACCTACGACCCGGCCGACCGGCCCGCCGCCGACGGGCGGTTCTGGTACGCCCTGGACCGCAGCATCCTGCGCCAGTCCGGGCTGGCCCTGCTCGGCCCGCCCGCCGCCGAGGTCTTCGCCGACCCGGGGCCGGCCGACCTGCGGCGGTTGCTGGTCGAGGCGCTGCGCTGGTGGCTGGCGCTGCCCACCCCGCCCGGCGACGCCCCCGCACCCGGCGCCGAGGACGCGGTGCTCGGCGCCTGCCGCGCCCTGGTCCGCTGCCGGGACGGCGTCTGGCTGGGCAAGGTGGACGCCGGACGGCGGCTCGCGGCCGACGACCCGGACGCCGAGCTGATCCGCCGGTCGATCGCGGCCCGCCGGGGTGGGCCGCCGCCGGCCGGCCCCGCGGCCCGCGCGTTCCAGCAACGGGTGCTGGACCGGATCGCCGCAGTGCATTGACGCGGGTCGTCGCCCTACTGTAAACAAGGCGTACTGAACAGTCGGGGAGGTCCCCATGCGACGCTCGGTACTCCTGGCCGCATTCCTGCTCGTCCTCGCCACGACCGGCCCGGCCGTCGCCGCGCCGCCGCCCGCGCCCACGCCGCTGGCGGCCACTCCGGTCCAGGTCTACGGCGCCTGGCACTGCGGCGACGACTTCTGCACCTGGGGCACGGCCCGCACGGTCGCCCAGTTCGACAGCCAGAACCACTGGCTGATCGACCGCGGCGACGGCCGTCCCTCGGTCAACCTCGTGGTGCTGAGCTTCGTCAACCCGCTCGACCTGCTGCGCCAGACCACCGACGCCACCACCCTCGACGGGGTGCCGCGGGGCATGACCAGCGAGATCGTGCAGTACTTCACGACCCGCGGCGTCCGGGTGATGCTCTCCATCGGTGGCATCACCTACACCGACGACTGGGACGCCGCGCTCGCCGAGAACCCCACCCTGCTCGGGCAGCGGGCCGCCGCGGTGGCCAGCCGGCTCGGCGTCGGCATCGAGATCGACTACGAGCAGAACACCGGCCCGAACCTGGCCGGCCTCCAGTCCTTCATCGACGCCTACCGGGCGGTCCACCCCTACGACGCCACCGGCGCGCGCACGCCGGCCCGGCTCACCATCGACGTGGCCGCCGGCGACCGCTGGCTGATCGACCTCAACCGCAAGGCCACCGCCGACTGGCTGCGCACCGACGCCCCGGTGCTCGACTACGCCAACGCCATGGTCACCGCCCGGCCCGCCTCGGCCAGCACCGCCCAGGCGGACTGGCAGGAGCACGTCGACGGCAAGCCGCAGTACAGCCCGCCGGTGCCCCCGCTCGCCCCGGCCAAGTTCACCGGAGCGGTCTACCTGGCCTACGGCGGCAAGCCGCTGCCCGAGTGCGTCAACTACGCCAACTCGGTGCAGAAGGCCGCCGCCCCGTACGTGCAGAGCGTCGCGCCGCACGGCGCAGGCAGCACGGCCGGCATGCTGGGCTTCATGTTCTGGGCGGCGGAGCGACCGTCCACCCGGGGCATCGGCACCGTGCCGCCGAACACCTGCGAGGGCGGCGCGGGCGCCGGAGCGACCGCGCTCGCCGTGCCGGTGCCGATGCCCGCGCTGCGGCAGGGCTGACCGGGGTCCGTCCGGTCAGTAGGTGACCCGCACACCCATCTGCCCCCAGGTGAGCCGGCCGACGACGCCGTCGTCGGCGAGCCCGCGCATCCGCTGGTACCAGCGGACCCCGTCCTCGGTACGCGTGTCGAAGTCGACCCCGGCCGGGCCGCACCGGCTGGCGCCGATGAACCGCTTGACGAATGCCACGTCCTCGCCGCTGCTGCCGTGCTTCACCGTGCGGCACCCGGGCGCCCGCCCCGGCTGCGGCTGCGGCCGGGCGGTGGCCTGCCGCAGCGCGGCCAGGGTGGCCGGGCCGACGATCCCGTCCACGGTCAGCTTGCGGGCCTGCTGGAAGGCGCGGACCCAGGCGGCGGTGCGCAGGCCGAAGGCGCCGTCCACCGCGAGCCGGGCGTTGAGGCGATTGGCCAGGGTCTGCAACTCGCGGACGTCGCTGCCCCGGCACCCGTTCTTCAGCACCCGGTCGCCCAGCCGGGTCGCGGCCGCCGTGGCGATGCCCCAAGGCCGCGGGCTGTCCTCCAGCGACCGCTGGTGGCTGACGCTGACGTGCAGGTGCTTCTGGTGCGGGTTGCTGCCGGTGTACCGGGCGGCGGTGAAGCCCCGGGTCCGGCTCCAGATCGTCCGGTTCCAGATCACGTACTGGCAGGACGGGTGGTTGATGGCGTGCCGCACCACCAGCAGCGGGTCGATCCCGTCGACGTCCACGTCGAGGGCGTTGACCGAGGCGTCGTCGCCGTCCGGGTTGTGGTCGGAGCGGCGCGCCTGGTGCGCGGCGTCGCCGATCCAGCCGTCCGAGCTGTGGTCCCGATGCGGCCACCGGGTGTTGATCTCGTCGCGCAGCACCCGCAGCGCGGGTGCCAGGTGGGCGCTCACGTCACTGCTCCTCGTCCGCGGCGAGGTCGTACTCGATCTCGTCGCCGATCAGGGTCTCCGGGTCGTCATCCTCCTCGAAGACCGTCACCTGGTAGTCCGGCTCGATGGTGGCGGTGTCGGTCATGGTGTCTCCGCTTCCTGCTCAGGCCGGCGTCACGCGGCGGCGCGAACTCGCCGGCCGGGTCTGGGTCCACTGTCGAAACCGCAGGTCACCGAGGCAACACCTGAGTCGGCTATCAGCGCTACGGCGAGCCGGGCGGCCGCCATGCCGCGCCGATCGTGCCGGCCGTCCGCCGACCGGGCGGCCGGATCGGGGGATCGGCGAGCACGGCGCTCCGCCGGCCGGGCCGCCCACTCACCCGATCGGAGGAGCCATCCGATCTCGCTCGGCCAGGTCGGCCAGCGCGGCCCGGAGCGCGGCGGTCAGCTCCGCGCCGGAGACCCCGCCGGCGTGGGCCGGCAGCGCGCCGAGCACCCGCGCGGCCACGGCGTCGGCGAGCGCGTCGACCTCGCCCGGGTTGCGCGGGAGCGCGGTCCCGGCCGGCGGGTCGGCGGTCGTGCGCGGCTCGGGCAGCCGGGCCAGCGCCGCCCGGACCGGTGCCGGGTCGGCGGCCTGCCCGGCGACGGTCTCGCCGATGACCCGGACCGTCTGCACGATCTCGTTGAGCACGCCGAGCGTGGACATGCCCTTCGGGATGCCGCCGCCGACGTACTGCCACGGCAGCGCGCGGAGCTGAAGCGCGACCGCCGGGTCCTTGAGCAGCGCCAGGAACCGCGTGGCGTCGGACCCGGCCTCCGCGACCAGGCCCCACGAGCGCTGGTCCCGTTCGGCCGCCTCCGTGGACCGGATCCCGAGGTGCAGCCGGTCCCGGCCCGGGTCGGTGCCGGCGTACGGCCGCCGGGTCCAGCCGTCGTCGGCGCGGGCCGAGGCGCCGGCGTGGATCCAGTGCGCCGCCGACGGGTGGCGCTGGAACGCGGCGAGCAGCGCCTCCGTGTCCACGCCGGTGACGTCCACGTCGAGCGCGTCGACGGTGCCCCGGGCGGTGGGCCGGTGATCGGCGTGGTGGACCGAGTCGACGACGGTCCGGCCGGCGCCCGGCCAGCGCCGGGTCAGCTCGGCGCGCAACGTCTCCAGGGCCGGGGCGAGCCGGCGCGGCCCGGCCGCCTCGGCGGCGATCAGCTCGCGCAGCGCCTGCTGCTCCGTCTTCCGTTCGGTGAGGTCGCCCTCGCCCCGGTGGTAGTGCGACCAGACCTGGCAGCCCTTCGCCTTCGCCCAGGCGTGCATCCGCCGATACCAGGCGGCGCAGCGGCTGCCGTCCGGATCCAGGTCGGCCGGGTAGCCGCCCGCCGTCGTGATCCGCGGATGGTTGATCTCGGCGATGCCCCACGGCTTCTCGGTGGCCCGGGCCAGCTCCACCATGATCGCCAGGGCGGAGGCGGGCTCCTCGTAGCCGGCCGGGCGGAACGGGTTGCGGGCCGTCGGGTCGTACGGGTACCAGTCGGCGAGGACCAGATCCACCGCGTCGGCCTCGTGCTCCGGCCACCAGGTGCGCCAGTCGTTGACTCGGCGTCCGGCGGCGTCGACCCGGCGTACCCATTGCAGGGTCCAGCAGACCGCGAGCCGCAACCGGCCGTCGTGCCGGGCGGGATGGTCGCCCACCTGGGTGCGGGTCCGGGTCCACGAGGTGCGGAACGCGGCCGGGGCCGGGTCGCCGCCGGTCTGCTGCTCGGGCTCGTGGTGCGGCACCAGGATCAGCCGGCCGGTCCGGCCGGTGGCCTGCCAGGCCGCGACGAACGCGGCCGCGTCCACCTCCGGGTCCTTGTGCGAGACGATGAGGTCGGCGTCGGCGGGCGCCTGGGCCAGCCGCTGCCGCGGGTCGGTCCAGGCCGCCGCGGGGAGCCCGTCGCCCGGCCCGAAGAAGATGCGCACGCAGCTCGTCCCCGGATAGGTGCCGAGCATGCCGGTCACCGTGCGGGTCCCCGGGCACCAGCCGGTCGGCATCATGCCGGCACCTCCACGGCGAGGGGCTCCAGGTCGGCACGGATGGCGCTGACCTGCCAGTGGAAGGCGTGCGACGCGGGGGAGCCGTCGACCGTGCGGACCCGGAACACCCCGTCCCGGACCCGGCCGGCAGCCAGCGCGGAGACCGGCTCGTCGTCCTCGAAGACCGGGGTGAGCTGCACGGTGCGCCCCTCCGCCCGGGTCAGCGCCTCGAAGTACACGGGCAGCTCCACGGTGGCCGTGCCGTTCTCCAACCGGCCCTCGCCCCGGTAGTAGACGCCGTTCTCCGGCCCCTCCAGCGCGGCGTGGATGAGCTGCCGGCGCTGCGTGGCGTCCGGCGGGTCGAGCGGGTGGTCGATGGCGAACTGCTTGGACTTGCCCTTGATGATGCCGTTGCTTGCGGTGAGGCTGATCGTGTAGCCGCTGGCCTCGCTGTTGCCGAGGTAGATGGCGCCGGAGGAGAACAGGTCGAAGGTACTGATCCCGCCGCCGCTCCACGAGGCCAGCGGCGGCGTGGCCGGCCCGACCACCATCTTGCCGGTGACCCGCATGTCGCCGCCGAAGGAGCTGCGGTTCTCGACGAAGAGGCAGCCGCTGTCGGCGCCCCCGACGCCGCCGAAGCCGACGTGCACGCCGGCGGCGTTGAGCAGGTACAGGCGTTCCGGGCCGCCGATGTGCAGCCGGGTGCCGCCATTGATCCAGGTCCAGTTCGGCATGTTCAGGTTCCCGGCCACCGTCAGCGCGCCCCCGACGCCCAGGTCACCGTTGCCGTTGGCGTCCTTGACGACGCTGACCCCGCCGGTGGCCCGCAGGCCGAGCGCGCCCTCGGCGGTCACCGACAACCCGCCGCGCCCACGCAGGGTCGCCGCGCGCAGTTCCTTCACCGCCAGATCCGCGTACGGCTTGCTGCCCTCGGTGTAGGCCAGGCTCGGGCCGTCCGCGCTGCGGTCGACCAGCTCGAAGCCCTTGCCGGCGCGGAACGAGAACTGGGCGTGCTGCACGCCCGGCCCCCAGAAGCCCAGCGCGCTGACCACCTGCCCGGCGCTGACGTTGGCGCCCTCCATGCTGCCCAGGTGCAGCATGCCGCCGCCGATGCGCAGCCGGTCCGCGCCGTACTGGGTGAACGCGATCAGGTCGTCGGGGTCGTTGTTGTTGGCGATCCGCAGGATCGTGTTCTCCCCGTTGTACGGCCAGTAGCGGACGTACGCCTCGTCGCCCGAGCCGCCGCCCGGGTCGCTGGGGAAGGTGATGCCGGCCTGCGACCCGGCGCCCACGGCCGGCACGATCGCGCCGACCGGCACCCGCAGCCCGGCGGCCTGCCGACCAGTGCCCTGCACGGTGACCGTGCCGCCGGTGCGGGTCACCTTGCCGAGCAGCACCGCGTGCGCCGGGTCGGTGGGGGCGGTGGCGCTGACCCTGACCAGCCCCTCCTCGGTCCACCGGGTCTCCGCGGCCACGCCGCCCTCGTCGCGCACGTCGGTCAGGAACTCGTGGTACTCGACCCAGACGAAGAAGGTGCCGTCGCCGGGGAGCGGGCTGCGCCGGCTCTCCGGCAGCACGATCACGTTGCCGTCGCCGTCGATCGCCACGCCCTGCCCGACCGTCACGTCGCCGCCGGTGGGGGTGAGGTCCAGGCCGCTGACCACGCCCACCGGGCGCAGCAGCCGGGCGGCCAGGTTCTGCCGGGCCAGCAGGTAGTCCAGCGCCTGGGTGAGGTCGTCGGCGCGCAGGTACTCGTAGTCGTAGTACCGGGGCCGCGCCATCGGCAGCGGCAGGTCCTTCTTCCAGATGATCGTCATGTGCAGTTCTCCGCTGTCTGTGTCGGTCGCGGGCGGGATGGTCAGCGCGGTTGGACGGTGTCGTAGTGCAGGCCGCTGGAGACCTCGCCCGCGCCGCTGTGCCGGGTACGGCCGAGCCAGAGGTGCACCGAGCCGTCGGCCCACCGGGCCAGCTGCCAGCGGCGCAGCACCCGGCTGCCGGCGCGGGGCACCTCCTCCTCGGGGAAGGCCAGCTCGACGAGGCGGCCGTCCCGCTCGCGCCAGTCGAGCAGCCGGCTGTAGCCGGTCACCGCGACCGGCGCGCCGTCCCGGTTCGGCTGTTGCAGGGGCACCCGGCGCAGCCGGACCACGTCGGGTCGGTCCTGGGTCGGGCCGGGCAGCAACGGCACCCAGTTCTCCGGCACGGTGGTGGCGAAGGCGTACGACAGGGCCGGCACGTCCGCGTCGGGGTCGGCCGGCGGGCGCGGCGGCACGGCGGCCCGGCCCACCTGGGCCGCCCGGTCGATCGGGCGGCCGGTGGCGCCGGTGACGGTGCGCTCGATCGCCCAGGCCAGGTTCGCCGTCTCGTCCCGGCCGAACCGGACCTCCTCCACCGGCGCCGAGTCCACCGTGGCGGCCGCGGTCGCGGGCAGGACCAGCACGTCGGCCGCCCCGCCCCCGGTGGCCCCGGCCGGCCGGAACAGCGCGACGCCCTCGGCGGCGGCCGGCACCAGCGTCTGGTTGCCGAAGGTGTCGGTGACCAGCAGCGAGCGCACCCGGGTGGCCGAGCCGACCGGCAGCTCCAGCGGGAGCAGGAAGTGGTCGTTGGCGTAGACCAGGCCGTACTCGAGCACGAACATCCGGGCCAGGTCGCCCGCGCCGGCGCCGACGCCGGCCAGGTTGACCCGTGCGTCCTCCAACTCCCAGAACCGGGTGGACGGCATACCGGCGTACACGACCGGCGTGGGCAGCAGCACCTTCACCACGTCCTGGACCGCCGGCCGCGCCTCCAGCGTGATGCCCGGCTCGTGGTCGAAGTGGTACCAGTCCAGCCGGTTCCCGTCGTACTCGTGGGCGGTGAGGACCAGCTCGGCTCTGCCGTCGTGCGCGGCGACGGCCGCCTCGTGCTCCAGCCGCTCCCGCCGCCACGCCGACCCCTCCAGGCCGGGGGTGCTGAACAGCGGAGTGAAGTCGGCCGGCGGCCACGGCGGCGCGGCCGGCCGGGAGCCGCCCGGAGCCAGCACGGCGGGCAGCTGCAGCAGGTAACCGGGGCGCGGTCCGGCCGGCCGCTCGGGGACGCCCAGCCAGTCGTACCAGTCGTCCACGGCCCGGTCCACGGCGGCGGCGAGCGCCGCCGGCACCGGGACCTCGCGGGCGAACCGCCCCTCGGCGCAGGCCCGCAGCACCAGGTCCCCGTGCGGCACCCGGCCGGCGGCGATGCGCAGGTAGCCGACGGTCTCCGGATCCGCGGCCGACGCGCCCTCCGGCGGGGTCGCCGGCACCGGGTACGCGGCGCACACCGGGCCGGCCATCTCGCCCGCCCCGGCGGCGGCCAGCAGCCGCAGCAGTTGCTGCCCGCTCTCCACGGCGTGCCGCAGGTCCCCGGCGGTCGCCGCCGGTTCCCGCTCCACCAGCGCCTCCCACGGCACCCCGGCGGGCAGTCCCACCGCTCCGGCGTACGGGCCGGGCCGGTAGCGGGTGAACGGGGCGACCTCGGCGTGCACCCGGGCGGTGACCGGGGAGCCAGCGTCCTCGCCGGTGAACTCGCCGAGCTGCCACTGCCGGGCGAGCAGCCAGAGCGGGTCGGCGATCCGGGCGTCCACGGCGGGCGCCAGGTCGGCGCGGCGGGTACGCGGCTCCAGCCGGGTCCAGGTGGTGACCGACGGTGTCGCGGTGTCCGTGCGCGGCTCCTCGACGGTGGTCATCGGTTGGCCTCCTGTCCGCCCTGCGGGGTCAGCGTCGCGTCCGGCACGAAGTCGGTGGTGGCCGCGGCCTCGGCCACGTTGGTGGGGAAGTAGAGGGCGGGCAAGAACTGCCCGGCCGCGCCGAGCGAGTCCAGGTCGACGGCCCGAGCCAGGGCCAGGTCCAGTGCCTCGTCCAGCACCTGGGCGAGGCTCGCCGGCTGCCAGTTCGTCGCGCCCTGCGGCGCCAGGCCGAGCAGCACCGCCTGCGGGGCGGCCGCGCCGGGCGCGTCGTACTCGAAGGTGAGCCCGGTCTGCACCTTCTCGGCCGGCACCACCTCGGTCCACTCGTCGACCACCAGGCCCTGCACCGGGCGGGTCGGGTCGATCCGGCCGGGGGCGACCACCACCAGGGATAGCGGCTCGGTGCCGGCCCTCGGCGCCGCCTCGCCGACCCAGCGGTCGCCCGGGACGTACGGCAGCTGCGCCACCCGGACCGTGGCGGGCACCTTCACCACGCCCCCGGCGTCGAGCGCGTCGGCGCTGGTGAGCACCTCCTGGAGCCGGCCGACGGCCGGGCGGACCCGGCCGTAACGGGACAGCCAGCGGCGTACCGGATGGGGTGACCCGCCCTGGAGCGCGTCGCTGGCGGCCAGGGCGGTGGCCAGCTGGGCCGTCTGCGGCGCGGTCGCTCGGGGCAGCACCGGCATGTCCGGGCCGAGCAGGGCGCGCAGCCGGGCGATCTGCGCCTCCCGGCGGCGGGCCGGCGGAGCGTCGACGCGGTCGAAGTCGGTATCCGGGTCGCAGGTGCACCCGCCCGGCGGGCAGGGGGTGCGATCCCACAGTTCGGCGACCACCCGGCAGTGCGCGGCGAGCCGGCGGTCCAGCTCGAACCGGGTGGTGGCGGCGGTGTCCGCGACCGCGCCGGCCGCGCCTGGCCTCGCGGGCGGGGGCACGGCGCCGACCACGCCGAGGCCGGCGGCCACGGTGAGCAGGGCCCGGGCAGTCGTCTCGTCCCAGCCGGCCGTGTCCGGGGCGAGCAGCCCGGCCAGCCCGGCGGCGGCATCCCGGGCCGCCTGCCAGGTCTCGTCAGCCTGCGCCCTGGTGTCCGCGTCCAACTGCGGCGGGACCGAGGGGTCGACGCCGAGGTCCGCGGCGACCGCCGGGCGCGACCGGCCGAACAGGTCGCGCAGCACGGTGGCGGCGTGCAGGAACTCGGCCAGGCTGACCCGCTCCAGCGGCCAGGCGGGGTCCCGGTCGTAGTCCAGTTCGAGGGTCCAGTCGTCGCCGATTTCGGTGGGGCGCAGCGGGCCCCAGGCGTCCAGGGCGATCCGGCGGTCCAGCTCGGCGTCGTCCGGCCGGCCCGGGTGCGGCGGCGCGGCGAGCAGGTCCACCGCCGGAACCTGGAGGCGGTCCAGGCTGGCCGGTCGCCAGACGGTGGCGGTGACCCCGTCCGGGGCGTGCCAGCGATAGCGCCAGAACACCCGGAACGAGGGCGGCAGCAGCACGCTGGCGAGGACGTCCACGGCGACCCCGGCGAGCCGCGGGTGGTGCCCGCGGGCAGCCGGCCAGTCCTGGCGGAGCCGGTCGAAGCGCCCGTCGGAGTTGACCAGCAGCAGCACCCGGTGGGTGAGCGCGGTCCCGGTCGCCGGGGTCCGGGTGACGTGCAGCTCGGGCGGGTTGGTGGCCGCACCGGAGGCCGCGTCCACGGCCGCGGCGGCGCGGTTCATGTCGCCCAGGGCGAGCTGGTGCACGCTCTCGGCGAGCAGCGTGTCGGAGACCGCGTCGACCGCGTCGGCCAGGTCGGCCAGCACGTCCCGGACCGCCGCGCGCTCGCCGGCCGGCCGGGCGGCCAGCCAGCCGTCGAGGCCACCGGCGGTGTGCAGCCGGTGCAGCTCCAGACCGTCCACGGTGGCTGTCGACTCGACGGTGACCGCGACCCGGTTGCGGCCGTCGTCGGCTGGGTCGACCCGGTGTGCGCGGACCGGGGCCAGCCGGCGCAGCGCCGGCAGGAGCTGGTCCCACGGGCCGGCCGGGTGGTCGTGCAGGCCGCGCTCGAACCGGTAGCCGAGCAGCGCGCCGAGGCTCAGTCCGGCGCGGACGCCGTCTAGGAGCTGCTCGGCGAGGCGGACCCGGCGGGAGGAGAGCTCCACCGCGAGGGCCGGGTCGCCGCCGTGGCTGCGGGACGCGCTGCGCAGCACCGCGGCGGTCACCGCCTGCGCCGGGGAGGGCGCGTGCACGTGGCCGGCACCGGCCGGAGCGAGTGGCAGGCTCGGCGGGGCGACCGACGCCGGGATGTCCGCCGGCCGCTCCACCATGGTCGGCTTGCCGGCCGGCGCGAGGTCGACCACCCAGCCGTAGCCGCCGACGTGCACCCCGGGCGCCGGGCCGGCGGTGACCTGGGCCAGCCGGCGGGTGGCCAGCGAGGTGATCCAGGCGTCCAGCCGGTGGCTGGCCAGGCCCAGCGTGCCGGCCACGTGCCGGTGCAGGTCGGCCACGGGCAGCCCGTCGTCGAGGGCGTCGCGCAGCCCGGTCAGCGTGGTGCGGAAGTCCCGCAGGTCGGCGGTGGCCCGCACCTGCCGGGGGTCGGCGGAGCTGCCGGCCAGGTAGGGGCCGATGGTGTCGGTGGTGCCGGGCACCGGCACGGCCAGCCGCTGGCGCAGCACCGGGGTGCGCTCGCGCGGGCGGATGTCCACCAGCTCCGGCTCCGGCGGCTCCAAGGCCTCGGGCAGGTTCGCCTCGGCGGCGAAGGCGTCCGCGGCGGCCGAGTGCTCGGCGATCAGGGCGGCCCGCAGCAGCCGGTGGAACAGCGGCACCGGCCCGTCACCGGGGCTGGCCGGGACCTCGTCGCCGCGCAACCCGACCGCGGCCAGCGCGTCCAGGTAGGCCCGCACCCGTCCGGCCCAGGGCGCCCCGGGCCCGTCCAGTAGCGGGGTGCCCAGCGCGTACGCCTGCCTGGCGAAGACCGCCAGGGAGAGCCGGGGGTCGGTGGGGCCGCCCAGCCCGAGCGCGGCGAGCAGGTCCCGGGCCGGCTCCACCACCTGCTCGCGCCAGTCCGGGCCGAGGCCGAGCCGGGCGAAGCGCCACAGCCAGCTCACATACTCGTTGCCGAGCATGCTGCGGGCCCGCACCTCCAGCACCCGGGCGTCGGTGCCGAGGATCTCCAGCAGGGTGGCCTCCGGGTCGGCCAGGCCCGGCACGATCCGCGGCACCGGGGAGGCGAGCCAGACCTTGCGCCACAGGTTGGTCAGCAGTGCGACGGCCTTCGCCTCGCCCGGCCCGGCCGGCTGCCAGTCCCGCAGGCTGGCCACCGGCAGCAGCCCGTACGGCTGCCGGCCGATTCGCAGCGTCGGCAGCGGGCCCTCGGCGTGCACGTGCTCGACGAAGTGCGCGCGGACCGCGGCCCGCTCGGCCGAGGTGGCCACCGGCAGCAGGTGACGCAGGAGGCCGCCGAAGCTTGCCGGCCAGAGCAGCCGGCGGACCAGCCGCCCGGTGGGCCGGTCGACGGCAGTGGCGCCGCCGCCCCGGGCCAGCCCGGTGGGCGCCCCGGTGCGGGCCGGGGCGCGGCGGGCGGCGGCGAGGGCGTCCTCCGGCGCGGCGGTCAGCGGGACGCCCAGCGCGGCGGCGGCCAGCGCGGCGGCCGCCTCCGCCGCCGCGGCCCCGGTGACGCTGTCCGAGGTGGACACCGCCGCGGCGGTCGGCGCGGCGGCCGGGGTCTGCGCGCCGGTGTTGTTGGTCGGGGCGTCGGGGGCGAGGAAGGCCAGCCCGTCGGTGGCGGAGTGCGCCTCCAGCAGCCGGGCCAGCGCGCGGGCGGAGCCGGCCGGGCCGGTGGCGGCGTCGAGACCGAACACCAGCAGCCGCTCGACCTGCTCCGGCTCGCCCTTGGCGTTGACCGGCACGGTGACGGTGAACGCCATACCGGCGGCCTTCGCGGCGGCGAAGTCGACGGTCCAGCGCATCCCGGCGTCGATCGGCAGCGCCTCGTCGGCAGAGTCGATGGTGCCGGTCGCAGTGTCCGGCACCGGGCTCGGGCCGACCGCCAGGTCCCGGGTCACCGGGTCCGAGGCGCCGCTGAAGAGCTTGCCGCCGGCGGTGCGGCCGACCGCGTACCACTGGGTGGGCAGCAGCCGGGCCCGGGCCGGCTCGCACCACGGGCCGGTGCGGGTCAGCGGGTCGGGAAAGACCCCGCCGACCGGTTCGAGGACCCGGGCGATCCAGCCGGCCCGGGGCGCGCCGAAGCGGCGGACCAGGTCGTTCCACGCCGCCTCGTCCGGAGACCCGGTCGGCCCGTCCGGCCGCCCGTCCCCCCAGTACGCCCGCCCGGCCGCGATCTCCTCGACGGTCAGCCCGGGCTCGTGGTCGTCCACGTGGATCTGGTCGGGATAGACCCGGATCCTCAGGGTGGCCCCGGCGAACCGGGTCTCCAGGCGGACCGGGAGCAGGACGGCCGGGGCGGCGGCGGTCAGCGTCCACGGGGTGCCGGTCAGCGCGCCGGACAGCGGCGGCCGGTCGGCGGCGTACGTCGAGGTGCTCATGACTGGCTCTCCGGCGTCGGTAGCAGGTCACTGGCGTGGCGGGCCAGGAGGACGGGGCGTTGCAGCACCGCGCGGGCGGTGTCGGCGGCGTTGCGGCCCTGCCGGGCCGCGAACACCACCGCGTCCGGCGGCGGCGGGTCGCCGGTGAGGTCCACGCCGAAGCGGGCCGCGGCGGGCTGCTCGCGGAGCACGAAGAAGTGCCCGGCCTCCCCGTCGTCCTCGCGGCCCGCCCCGCACGCGACCTCCGCGGTGTACGGGAAGCCGAACAGCAGCAGGTCGGGGGAGAGCCAGGCGTTGAAGATCGGCAGCACGTCCGGCCCGGTCGGGGTGCGCTCCTCGGGCCCGGTCCAGGTGGCCGCCCGCATGGTGACCACGGTGGACGGGTAGCGGCGCAGCAGCTCGCCGCGGATGACCAGCACCAGCGACTGCTCGCCCGGCGCGCCGACCGCGGTCAGGTGGCTGCCCAGCGGCCCGTTCCGCCAGGCCGGGTCGGTCAGCGGCGGGATGTCGGTCAGCGGCGCGCCCGCGGACACCGCGCCGCGGACGTCCCAGAACTGCCGGAACCAGGTCTGCGTCGGGTCGGCGGGAAACTCCCGCCACAGCATCTCCCGGCTCATCTCGTGGTTGAGCCCGACCAGGAACGCCTCGATGAAGCGCGGGTTGGCGGCCAGTGCGGTCATCGTCTCGGGCGCGACGGCCGGCAGGTTCGGCACCACGTGCTCCTGAGACAGCCCGCGCAGCAGCTCGTAGGCGGGAACGTCGAAGGTGACCCCGGCGAGCAGCCGGCGCAGCGGGTCGCCGCTGTCCGGCAGGGCGTCGACCAGGTCACCGTCGCCGAGGGTGAGCCCGGCCAGCACCTCGCCGGCCACGGCGGTCTCCGGGCGGACCGTCTCGCGGACCGCCGCCGCGGCGTCGTCCAGCGGCACGGGGGCCGGGTGGTGGTCGCGGGCCAGCGCCTGGGCCGGGGCGAGCCGGCCCTGGTGGGCGGCGGCCGCGGCCATGAAGTCGTCGCCCATCTTCGCCCGGTCGGCGACCAGGTCGGCGCGGAGGTCGGCCACCGTGACCGCGCAGCCGCGGGCGGCGCCCGCGTCGGCGGCTCCGGTCGCCGTCACGGCGGCGGTCCAGCTCACCGGCACGCCGTCGGGGTCGAGGTCGAAGGCGGCCCGCCAGGTGACGGTGGCGCCGGTGCGCCGGGCGACCACCAGGTCGGGGCGGCGGGTGCCGGTGATGTCGGCGACCGCCACGCCGGCCCCGTTCGCGGTCGCGAAGGCCGCCTCGTCCGGCACCGGCCGGGCCATGGTCCAGCCGCCGGTGACCCGGCCGCGCCGGTTGACGCCCTTTCCGGTGAGGTAGCGGGCCACCGACGCGCCGCCCACCGAACCGGTGGCGAAGATCAGCAGGTCCGGCGTCTGGTCCCCGGTCATGTCGACGACGTCGATGCCGACCGCGGTGACGTTGCCGAGCTGCATCGGGGTGGGCAGCGAGTCGTTCCAACCGTCGGCGACCGCGCCGGTCTCGTCCAGCCGCCATCCGACCCGGTAGAACACCCGGTTGTCGGTGCGCCCAGCCCGGTTCACCGCGTAGGCCACGATCAGCTCGGGCCGGCCGTCGCCGTCCAGGTCGGCCAGGGCCACGTCGAGCCCGGCGACCTCCGCGCCGACCGGGTCGGGCAGCTCGTACGGCCCGGTCCAGCCGCCCGCCGCCGACCCGTTCGCGTCCGCATCCCGCCCCACCCAGTACGCGACCCGGCAGGTGCCGGCCGTCGTGCCGGGCAGCAGCGCGGCGGTGACCACGGTGGGCCGGGCGGTGGGCAGCACGGCGCCCAGGGTGGTGGCGGTGGCCAGGGCGACCGCCGGCACGGCCGGCCCGTCCACCGCGGCGGTGAGCGCCGGCTCCCGCACCGTGCCGTCCTCGGCCAGGCTGTGGGCGACCTGGGTACGCGGCCGGCTGCCGGCGCCCTGGGTGACGGTGTGCGTGAAGACGAGCGAGGAGAGCAGGCCCACCTTCGGGGCGAACCGCACGTGCGCCGGGGCGGGCGCGTCGACCGGTCCGTTGCCGCGCGGGTCGGCCGGCGTGCCGTGGTCGACCCAGGCGGTCGGCTGGGGGTAGCCCCAACGCCACGAGGTGAGCCGGCCGTCCGCGGTAACCGCGAAGAGTTCGCCGTCGCGGGAGTCGCCGACCAGCGGCCCGGGCCGGTGCGCCCCGAACCCGCCGGCGGGCACCTGAGTAGTTTCGGTGCGCCACGCCCAGAGGTAGCGCTCCTGGATGTCGTGGTACCAGAGGTAGCGGGTCATCAGGCGCACGTCGGCCGGGTTGGTGGGGTTGGCGCCGAGCGTGACGATCGCCGCCTCCTCCTCGTTGCCGAACGGCGCCGCCTCCTGGGCCAGCGACACCACCCGGCGGCCGTCCGGCGCCGGGTCATGCAGGTACGTCGACCCGTCGGCGAACAGCGACACCAGCCGGCCGTCCGGCGTGACGTACTCGATCCCGTACTGCCCGTTGGGGTAGCGGTGCTCGGCGGCCGGGGAGCCCCAGGTGGCCGGTCCGGTGAACGACCGCCACTGTCCGTTGTGGGCGAACAGCCGGTTGCTGCTGGTGGCGACCAGCACGCCGACGAAGGACGGCCGGGGTGTGCCCCAGAGCCGCTCGTTGCCGCCGACCGGAGTGCCCAGCGAGGTCCAGGAGCGGGCCGTCGGGTCGAACCGCCACAGCGCGGTGTCGCCGCCGAGCACATAGAGCAGGGCACCGCCGACCACCGGGCGACTGTGCACGCCGCCCGTCGGGGCGCCGCAGTCCGCCCACACCCACCGGTCGCCGTCCCAGCTGCGCTCGAACAGCCGGCTGTCGTGGGTTCGCACGTACACCCGGCCGGGGGCCAGGACGGCGCCGGAGGTGGCGACCCCGGTGCCGGGCGGGGTGCCGTGGTCCCGCCACACCCAGCGGTCCGGCCCGAGCCGGCGCCGCTCGAACAGCCGGCCGTCGGCCGCTCCCAGAAAGAACCTGTCCCCGCTGAGCAGGTCACCGCCGTTGGTGACCACCCGGGTGACCGGGTCGTCGGCGGCCGGCGCGAGCGCGGCGAGGGCGCGCACCCCGGCGGTCCCGGTGTGCCACCACGGGTTCGCGGCGGCCGCCTCGATCACCTCGCGGGTCAGGTCGCCGACCCCGCGCCCGTCGCTGACCAACGTGTCCAGCACGGTGCCGCCGGCCGGCACCCGGGCGGCCGGGACCGCGCTGGCGCCGCCGGCCAGCCGGGTCAGTGCGGCCGCCCCGTCGGTGTCGACCCGCCGCGCCAGGGGGCCGCGCGGACGCAGCAGCCGGCGCACCGACGCGGAGGTGGCCGCCGCCGCGCCCGGGTTGTCGGCGAGCCGCCGGTCCAGCGGCTCGGCGGTCGCGGCGGCCAGCCCCGGGTTCGACACCTCAACCAGGTCGTGCACGGGCTGGGTGAGGGCGACCAGCCGGTCGTCGCCGACCGCCGCGCCGGGCGCGTCCGGGTCGACCCGGCGGGCATACAGGGCCTCCGCGGTGTCCCGGGCAGCCTGGCCGCGGCGCAGTTGCTCGTTGGCCTCGCGGATCTGGGCGGCCCGCTGCCAGGCCGCTGCCGCCAGGTCCTCCTGGTGCCGCTGCACCACCTGGGTGCCGAGCGCGGCGGCGGCCCGGTGCCGCGGGTCCAGGTTCAGCCCGGCCAGCCACCGCGGTTCCGCGCCGGGCGCGGGGAGCTGGGTCTCCTGGCTGTGCAGGTCGCCGTAGAGCGGCGGGGTGAGCCGCTCGGCGGAGTGCCGGAGCAGCCCGGTCAGGGCGCCCTGCCAGGCGGCGCGGACGTCGTCGGCCCAGGCGCTCGGGGTCATCGCGGGCGAGGCCAGCGCGCCCTCGAAGCCGAGCACCGACCGGCCCTCGACACCCTCTTGCGCCTGCGCCGGCAGGCCGCCGCCGGGCGCCGCGATGTCCACCGGCTGCCGGCCGACATCGGCTGGCAGCGGCCGGGCCCGCAGCCGGCGCGCCAGGGACTCGAAGTCGCCGTCCGGCCCGGTGCGGAAGGTCCAGTGGTGGTAAACCGGCAGCAGCACGGCGTCGTCCGGGCCCGGGTGCGCCGACTCCGGCCCCCAGGCGGGGGCGAGCGGCCCGGCGTCCGCCACCGGCTCGCCGAGTCCGGCCCGTACGCCGGCCTCGAACGCCGGGACCACGGCGGCCAGGTACTCGGCGCCGGCGGCGAGGCGGCGCGGGCAGACCAGCCGGGACAGGGTGCGCTCCGGCGCGGCGGCGATCACCTCGGCGACGTCCTCGTCCTCGGCGGTGACGAGCACCTGGGCGTGCGCCCAGCTCCACGACTCGGCCAGCGTCGGTAGCTGCCGGACGGTGGTGGCCAGCCGGGGCAGCGCCTGGCCCGCCTCGGTGCGCAGCTCGCCGCCTCCGTCGACCGGCACCACGACCAGCACCAGCCAGGGGCGCAGCCCGCCGTTGGCGTCCGGCCGGGCCGGGGTGTAGAGCCAGGGCAGGTCGGGGCGGTCGAACTCGACGGCCGCGAACATCGACACCTCGACGTTCTCCGCGCCCGGGGCCGGGAAGCTGCGGATGATCTCCTCGGGGTCGACGCCGACCACGTCGCCGGGACCGTGCAGCAGTGCCGTCGAGGTGCCGGTGATCTCCCGGGTCGCCCCGGTCGCGGTTTCGGTGCCCAGCGCCGTGACGGTCAGGTCGACCGAGGCCCGGGCCCGGGGGAGGGCCCCGGCGAGCGGGTCGGTGTCGGCGACCACCCGGGCGACGCCGTCGCGTACCCAGGGCAGGAAACGCAGGCCACCCATGTCAGCGGACCTCCAGTTCGGCGGGGACGATCCGGGGCTGAGGCACCCGGACCCGGGGCCGGCGCAGCGTGCCGGCCCGGCGGGACGGTCCGGTGGGCTCGGCGGCCGGGCGCGGCGCGGGGACCGGTGCCCGCGCGGCGGCCCGGCGCGGTGCGGGGACGGTGAATCCGGCATCGCCGGGACCGGCGTCGGCCAGGCCGAGGGCCGGGCCGGTGAACCGGGCCGGCCCGGCGCGGCGGCTGCCGGCGAACGCGGCCGGCGCGGTGGCCGCGAACCGGGCCAGCAGGTCACCGCCGCCGGTCGCGGCCAAACCGCGCGCCGCGGGCAGCGGCCGGCCGGCGGCCTCCGGGTCGTCGATGACGATCCGGTCGTACGCCGAGTCGTCGCTCAGCGCGGCGAACGTGGTGAGCGCGGTCGCGGGCAGCGCCGTGCCGTCGGGCAGCGCCACCGTCCGGCCGGCCGCCAGGCGGACGAACCCGGGGGTGGTGAGCTGCTCCTCGGGCGTGAGGTCGCGGAACTGGCCGGGGGCGAAGTCGTCCTCGACCGGCTCGCCGAGCGTGCCGGCCAGCTTGTCGTCGCCGGCGCCCACGCTCACCCCGGTCAGGGTGAACCGGTTCGGGCCGCTGATCCGCGAGGTGCCCATCCGGGACAGGTCGGTGTCCAGCGGCAGCACGTTCTCCCGGACCGAGAGCAGGGCGCCCGGTTGCAGCAGCACCGGGCCGCTCCAGCCGGCCAGGTCGCGCAGGGTCACCGGCTCCCCGGCGGTGAGGGTCGGCCGGACCTCCCAGGCCTCCGGGGCGGACAGCGCCGCGCCCAGCGCCTTCCCGGCGTCGACGGAGCTGGGCTCGTCGGACACGGCGGTGTCCCCGTCGGTCCAGCTGAACTTCGCCGACACCTCCCAGAACAGGAACTTGATGCGCGCCTCGCCCCACGCCTTCCACGGGCCGGGACCGCTGATCCCGACCAGCAGGTTGACCGCCAGCAGTTCCTTGTCCTTGAACTTCAGCGACACCGTCGCGCCGATCTCGGCGGTGAACCAGAACGGTTTGAACTGGAACATCACGTCCAGCCAGGCCCGGCCGTCGATGACGAACCCGCCGCCCTCGAAGTGCAGCTTCAGCTCGGCCCCGAACTGGGCGGTGTTGCTGGTCACCGCGAGGTACGCGGTCAGGTTCAACCCCTTGCCGGACTTCTGCAGGGCGATGCTGAACCGCTTGACCGGCGGGAAGCCCGGCGGCGGGTTGTAGCGCGGATGGAAGCCGCCGATGGAGACCGCGAAGGTGCTGCCGGCGCCCCACCGGGCGCGCAGCGCCATCTCCCCGGAGACCGGTCGGCCGAACAGCTTCGAATCGATCAGCGCGGCGTCCACGCTGATCTCCCGCTTGGCGAAGTCGACGATGCCGGCCGAGTCGAGCCGGAACTTCCCGGCGTCCTTGAAGTCGATGACCAGCTTGCCGAGCAGCAGGATGCGCACCGGGTCGGGGAACTCGACCAGCACCGCGAGGTCGGCGACGACCTGGCCGCCGAGGAAGTTGAGCCGGACCATCGCCCCGAGCACGGTGCCGGTGGTGTCGACCGGGAAGATCCGGCTCAGCGTGGCGATGACCGCGGGCGCGTTGCCGACCGGATCCGCCGGGAAGAGCAGGGCGTCCAGGGTGCCGGCGCGGGCGGCGTTGCGCACCTCCTCCGGGTTGGTCCGCCGGTTCCAGCCGACGACCAGGCCGAGGCCGGTGATGGAGATGCCCCAGAACAGCATCAGCCCGGGGAACCACTCGTACGTGCCGGCCAGCAGCAGCGAGAAGGTGTGCCCGCCGTCGGCCTCGGTGAGCCGCCTGCCGTCCGGGTTCCGGGTGTTGAGGATGGCGGTGGCCTGGAGCCGGAAGCCCTTCATCGGGGCCAGCGGCGTGATGGAGGTCATGCCGAGCTGGAGCACCCCGGCGTACAAGCCGCGGGCCTCGTCGACGAAGAGGTAGCCGCCGCCGGAGACGATGCCGTTGTCCATCCGCAGCCCGACGCCGTCCGGCCCCTTGAAGCGGGGGCGAAGGTCGGCCGCGCCGAGGTTGCCGGCGGTGGCCCGGTCCCCGGACTCGGCGGGCAGCGCGGGCGGGAACGTCAGGTCGGCCGCGACGCCGATGTTCTGCACCACGGCGTGCAGCGGGCCGAGCGTGGCCCGGACCGTGGTGGTCAGGGTCAGGCTCAGCGCACGGGTGGCGGTGGACGCCTCCAGCGCGATCCGCAGCCCCTCGATGCCCAGGCCGTGCCAGGACAGGTGCACCGGGTACTCGGCGGCGAGCGCGGCCGCCCCGGACAGGTGCAGCCCGCCCCGCATCGACCAGGCCAGGCCGAGGTCGAGGCCGACCCGCAGCCCGTCGGCGGGGAGCAGCTTCGCCAGCAGGCCGTCGCCGTCGCCGGCCCGGACGACTAGCTCCGCCCGGCCGGCGCGGATGCTCAGCTCGACGTCGTCGCGTCCGGCGCCGAGGCTGGCCCTGCCGCCGATGATCAGCTGCTCGACGGCGAGGTGGGTGCCGCCCGGCGAGCCGAGGATCCAGCCGGGTTGCCCGGCCGGGGCGATCCGGGCGACCTCGGCGGCCCACTTCACCACCGCCGCGTCGCCGCTGAACGTCACGCCCGCGCTGTTGATCGCCAGCGCCGGCCCCGATCCGCTCAGCTCGGTGGCGACCGTCCACTTGCCGATCGCGCCGTCCAGGCGGGCCTCGCCGGTCGGGGCGAGGATCACCGTGAACCGGCCGTCCCAACTGGCCAGGCCGAGGGTGACCCCGAGGCCGAAGGTGGGGCTCCAGGGCGCCAGCCCGGCTCCGGGCGGCGGCGTGCCGTCGGGGGTGCGCAGGCCGCTGAACCGCAGCCGCAGCAGGCTGTCCGCCAGCCGCCGGCCCACCTCGCCCTGGTCCGGCCCGAGGTCGGGGCGGACCCCCTGGCCGGCGTCGAGGCCGAAGGCCCGCAGCGCCCGGGCCAGCCGGGGCAGCAGCCGGGCGGAGAAATCGGCCACCCCCTCGGGGGTGTCCAGCCCCTGCGGTGCGTACCGCTGCGTGAAGTAGTCGCCGGGGTCGCGGACCAGGTCGACCACCCGGTCCAGGTGCAGCTCGTCGCGGCGCTTCGGCAACCGGACCGGCGAGTCGCCCGGCGGCATCGGCGCGCTGGGCGGGTTGGCGGCGGCCGGGTCGATGAGGCCGAGCAGGTCGAGCACCGGCACCACCCAGGGCGCCCGGCGCAGGAGGTAGGTCAGCACCAGCAGGTCGACCAGGTCGTCGGCCAGCTCCTCGGCGAGGCCGGCCACGTCCGGCAGGCCGTTCTTCACCGTGGGCAGGTCGCCGATCTTCCCGACCACCCCGCCGACGGCCTCGCCCAGCTTGGTGAGCCCGTCGAGGCTGTCCAGCCTGGCGTCGTCGCGCACCGCCGAGAGCGCCTCGAGGGCGTCGCCGACGGTGGCGGCCCACTCCTCGAAGCGGGCGGCGTCGAAGCCGCTGACCGCCTCCAGGTCCCAGCCGAGCGCCCGCATCAGCCGGGCCCGCCGCCACGGGTCGTACGCGGCCAGCACCGGCTCGGCGAACAGCTTGATCTCGTCCCAGAGCAGGGCGAGGACGTTCTTCGCCTCGGTCATCGCAGCTCCCGTCCTTGCGTGCCGCCGGTCATGCCGTCACCCGCGGCAGGTCGCTCAGGTCCAGCCGCAGCGAGCCGCGGGCGGCCGAGAGGGTCCGCTCGCCCACGGGCAGCGCCGTGACGGGCAGCGTGTAGCGGTGCCCGGTCGGCCAGGCCGGCCAGCCGACCAGCGTGGCCAGCGCGGTGGCCACCGGCGCGTCGGCGCTCACCACCTGCCGGATCGCGGTGATCAGCGCCGTCTCGTGCGCGTCGGTCCACCCGGTGGGCGGGCCGCTGAAGTCCGGGCCCGCCGCCCTGGCACGGGTGAGCACGGTGTGCAGCTCGCTGGCCGCCCGGGGCCGGGTGCGGAACTCCGGCTTCTCGCCGACCGAGGCGGGCGGTCCGACCGCGACCAGTTGGTGCGCCCGGTACTGCTGCCAGCAGGCGAGCAGGGCGACCGATCGTTCGGAGGTGAACAGGTCGCCGATCCGGGCCCGGCGGGGCTGGCCGTCGGCGCCGGTCACCCCGGCTACGGTCGGGGTGGCCGCCGGGTCCGGCGAGTCCCAGTCGGTGACGAGTAGGTCGTGCAGCCGCTGCCGGGCGGGCGTCCACAGTCCCCGGCGCACTCCGTCGTGGCCGCGCAGGGCCAGCGCGTACCGGTGCATCCAGTGCCAGGATCGCAGCCCGAGCAGCTCCAGGGTGGTGCCCACCGACTCGCGGGCCGTGCCGGTCGAGTCGGTCTCCGCCGGCCGGGCCCGCAGCACCCGCAGCTCGGGGTGGAGCAGCCCGCCGCCGTCCTTGCCCCAGCCGGGCACCGCGTTGATCCCGCCGAGCCCACCGAGGGCGTCGTAGGCGTCCCGGTCGGTGGCCCGCAGCCAGGCCAGGTACGCCCACATCTCGCCGGGCTCGGCGCCGATGTCCAGCGCCGGGGGCAGCGTGGTGGGCGCGGTCCGGGGCCCGTCCGCCCGCCAGCCGAACGGGCCGAACCGCAGCACCGCCGGGTCGTCGGCCGCGACCGCGTCGAACCAGCCACCCGCCGCGTCGGGCACCCGGTTCTCGGCGACCGCACGGAGCACCTTGAAGGTGGAGAGTTGCCGGGCGGCGCGGGTGCCGACCTCGCCGCCGGCCGCGATGGCGGCGGCCAGCGAGGTCAGGGTGGGGCCGCTGCCGTGGTCCTGCGGCCTGGGCAGCAGCGCCTTGGGCAGCAGTTCCGACTCCGGGTCGAGCACCGGCCCGCTCCACTCGGCGTCGGTGGCGTGCCCGCGGTACGCGCCGAGCCGAACCAGTTCCGGGTGCCCGGCCGGGGGGTTTCCCGCGCCGGCAGGACGGCCGGTCACCACCCGCGAGTAGAGCCGCTGGTCGGTGGCGGTGACCTCGTCGAAGAGCCAGACGTTAGGCTGCGCCAGCCGCTGCGGGGTGTCCCCGGTGACCTGCCAGGACTCCACCACCACGGGGCAGCGCCGGCGCTTGTCCAGCCAGTGCTTGATCGCGACCTGGGTGGCCAGGTCGGCCACCCCGCTGACCGGCCCGAGATAGCGCTCGCTCTCCGGCACGTCGACCGGTTGCAGCCGGTCCGACCACCGGGGCGAGGTCGCGCCGGCCGGCTCGACCGCCGCGCGCTCCTGCCGTGCGTACGCCTGGAACTCCCGCACCGCCCAGTAGGTGACCAGCCCGTAGCTGCCGTCGGTCGCCCCCGGGGTGCGGAAGCCCAGCGTGGCCAGGTCCTGCTGGAGGCGGCTCACCCAGCGCTCGGTGACCAGCTTCGCCGGCCGTTCCACTCCGTCGTAGCGGGCGAGCACGGTGCCGGTTGCGTCCTGGTCGCCGGCGCGCAGCACGAACCCGCCGTACGGCGCCGGGGTGGTCAGCGAGCAGCCGAACGACAGGTCCACGGTGTACGTGGTGAGCGCGGCGGCCCGGTTCTCCTCGGGCAGGTGCCACCAGAGCCGCTGGGTGGCGGTCTTGCACTCGCCGGCCGGCCAGCTGAAGGTGATTTCACCGAGGTTGTTGCGCCCGACGATCTCCTTGCCGTTGCCCCAGGAGCCCTTGTAGTGGTCCAGGTTGCGGGCCGCGGCCAGGTACTGGATGAGCGCCTGGTCGCGGGGCAGCCCGGCCGGGTCGAGCACGGCCTCCGGGGCGCCGTCGCGGCGGACCTCCGGGTCGGCCTCGTCGTGCCGCAGGAACTGCACGTAGACGTTCCACTCGGGCTGCCGGCCGAGCACCTTGAGGGCGTCGTAGTCGCTGACCGACGGCCGGCCGGAGACCCACCAGCCGGTGGTGTCGTCGGCGCCGACGGTCACCCGCACGCCGGCCCGCATCCGCTGGCCCTCCTTGTCGGGCAGCTCGTTGGCCCAGCCGACCAGGTCGATCCGGCCGGTCACGTCGAGCAGCGGCACGTAGCCGACGTCGTGCAGCGCCCGGGTCGCCATGTCCTCGTTCCGGAAGGCGCTGGAGACGAAGCCGGCCAGCACGCCCTCGGTGCGGTTGACCCCCTCGTAGGGCTTGGCCGGGTCAGGCCCGCAGGCGTAGGGGAGCGTCGCCGAGTAGCGGATCCGCTCGGCCGAGCCGAAGTGGATGTCCCCGCCGAGCAGCACCAGCCGCCGGCGGCGTATCCCGTCAGGGCCGGGCGGCGCGGCGGCGAAGAGCCGGGCCAGCACCTTGTGGACGGCGGCGTCGCTGGCCACCCAGGCGTCCTCGGCGTCGGCGGTCCACCGCCCCGCGGTCGCCCTGGCCAGGGGCTGGGCGAACTGTTCCAGGATCGGCACGCCGAACAGCGCCACCGGCTGGGCGACCACGGTGACCCCGTCGTCGCCGAGCACCCCGCCGCCGGTGAGCATCTCGTCGAGCGGGTTGTCGTCGAGCAGCAGCCCGCCGGGGTGGCCGGGGCCGCCCGGGTACTGCCGCCAGGTCCGGGTGTCCAACGCGATGAGCTGGTACCGCGGCCAGGTCACCGTGTAGTGGTAGGTCAGCGCGCCGGCCGGGCGAACCAGCTTCCCCTCCGGGGTGACCCCGGTGGGCAACCCCAACCGGGTACGCAGGGCCAGGTCGTCGGCGTCGTTCGGCGCGGCCGACCAGCCGCGCAGCGCGGTGAGCGCGGCCCGGCCGGCCTCCCCGGCGGGGCCGCTCTCGGCGAACCGTTCCGGGGTGTTGCCCCACGCCTGGAAGACCACGAACGCGGCCATGGCGTTGCGCACGATCCGTCGGCCCAGCGCGGAGTTGACCACCGCGTCGGTCACCCAGGACCGGGTCATGTTCCAGTCGTCGGTGACCTCGTGGTCGTCGGCGACCATGTACGTCGTCACATTTGCCAGCTGCCGGCGCACCGCGGCCAGGCCGGCCCGGAAGCCGGTGAGCAGGAGGGCCTGCCGCTGCCACCGCTCCCAGCGCTCGATGATCTCCTTCTGCTGGGCGCTGGGCGAGTACGCCCGGCCGGCGCGCATCAGGTCGTACACCGTCTCGCCGGGCGGGCGGCCCTGGGGGTCCTTGAGGATCCGGGTGTCCGCGGGCAGCACGTGCTCGAAGGTCGGCCAGCTCGCCGGCCACAGCACGTCGGACCACGCCAGCAGGTACATGCACAGGTACTCGCGCAGCGACATCAGGTGGCTGTCGGCGGCGCCGGAGGTGAACTTCGCGTCCCGGGACATGGCGGTGGCCCGCTTGCCCGGCAGGTACGTCAGGTCGGTCGGCGGCGAGGTGGTGCCGACCGGCATCGCCTCCGGGGCGAGCCCCAGCCGCGCCGCCACCCCCTGGTACGCGGGGACCGCCGGCTCGCTGCCGACCGCCGGCAGCGCGTCGTGGCCGTGGATGATGCCCAGCAGCGGATCGGCCACGTCGTCGGCGTAGATCTGGTCGCCGCCGAGGACGAGCTGGTGCGGGCGGCGCGCGGGATCCCCGCCGGCGGCCGCGATGATCGGGTCGAGGACGGGGAAGGCGTCCTGGCCCTCGCCGTGCGGCTTGCGGCACGAGCCGTAGAAGATCCGCAGCTGGTTCGGGTCGGTCGGCGGGGTGACGAAGGTGGGCACGGCCGGCATCGCGGCCGGCGCCTGCGGGTGGCCCTGATAGGTCAGCGCGGTGCGGGCGGCCGCGGCGGTGGCGGCCACCACGTCGGGGTCGAACAGGCTGCCCGCGCTGGTCCCGCCGGCGAACGCCAGGTCGTAGCCGTAGAGGGTGCCCGGGGCGAGGGTCACCCCGGTGACGGTCACCGCCGCCACGTGCAGGCGGTCGGCGAGCTTGACGGTGGCGCGGCTGCCGGTGCCGACGGTGGCGCCGCGGGCGTACCCGGGGGCGACGCCGAGCGCGAAGACGGTCAGCGTCACCGTGCACTCGGCGCGCAGGGCGACGAAGACGGTGACGCCGGTCGGGTCGGCGCGGCGCACGATCGGGCCGCAGAGCACGAGGGGCAGGCCGGTCGGAGCGGTCATGCGGTGTCCCTTCACCCGCGGCCGGTGTTCGTTCTTGCCTCGATTGAAGTCAGTGGGTAACCGCTCGACCACCCGCGCAACAGCGCGAAGGTTCGACCTTGCCGGGTGACAACCATCGGGCCGACGACGGGCGGGCCCGCCTGACCGTCCAGGCTGAACGTCCACTCAGGTCGTTTCACTGACGGAGACCCGACGCCCGCTTGTCCCGGGCGACCCGGGCGCGCTAGAGCCCGCACTGCGGGATATTCCCGAGGAAGTCGACTGTCGGCCGGCGTTTCGGGGCAAGGTGTCCGGGTGAGCGACGTACGGGATCAGGTGGGGTCCGCTCCGGACCCGGGCCGCGCGCGGCCGGTGCGGGTCGCGTTGGTCGCGGAACCGGGCCTGCTGCGGACCGTCGTGGTCGCGGTCCTCGCCGCCACGCCGGACTTCGAGGTGGTCGGTGAGACCGAGCCCGCTCGGGGCCTGCCGGCGATGCTCGCCGCCTGCCGTCCGGACCTGCTGCTGGTGGACCTCGACGCGGTGGACGATCCCGCTGTGCTCACCGGACCGGGTGCCGACGGGTGTGCCGTGGTCGTGCTGACCGCCTGCCGCACCCCCCGGGCGCTGCGCCGGGCCCTCGGCGCGCGGGTTCGCGGGGTGGTCGCCACGGACGTGCCGCCGGAGGAACTGGTCGAGCTGTTGCGGGCGGTCGCCGGCGGGCAGCGGATGATCGATCCGATGACGGCGCTCGCCGCCCTCGACGCCGCGGTGAACCCGCTCAGCGAACGGGAACGCGAGGTGGCCGCGGCGGCGGCGAAGGGGTTACGGACCGGGGAGATCGCGAAGCTGCTCCACCTCGCACCGGGCACCGTGCGCAACCACGTGTCCAGCCTGTTGCGCAAGACCGGCGCGCGGAACCGCTGGGAGGCGGTCGAGCGGGCCAGGGACGCCTGTTGGATCTGACGACACGCGGATCACAGGGGTGTCGCACAACGGTCACCTTCGATTAAGTTCCTGACGGTGCGTCATCAGGCGCGCACGGCAGGTCAAGATCGGGGAATCATGTCCGGGAGTCGCCATGGTCCGCACGCTGCTCGCGCTCAAGGGTCGACTGGTCCGGGGAGCCCTCGCCCATCTGCTGGCCGCGGAGGACGACATAGACGTCGTCGGCGAGGCGGCCACGGCCCACGCGTTGCGTGACGCCCTGCGGGACGATCGCCCGGACGTCGCCGTCGTCGACGCCGACCTCGTCCCCCTGCACCAGCTCGCCCGGATCGCCGCCGCCCACCCCGACGGCGGCGGGCGGCTGCTGGTCCTGGTCGAACAGCGGCGCGCCGCCCGGGTCCGTCCGATGCTCGCCGAGCACGGACGACGGGTCGGCTTCCTCAGCCGGGACGTGCCGCCGCAGCGGATCGCCGAGGGCGTACGGCTGCTCGCCCGCGGCCAGGTGGTGCTCGATCCGGACCTGGTGGTCGCGGCGTTGGAGGTCACCGACAACCCGCTGACCCTCCGCGAGCGGGAGGTGCTCGACGTGGCGGCCGAGGGACATCCGGTCCGGGAGATCGCCGAGAAGCTGGCGGTCTCGGCGGGGACGGTGCGCAACCACCTGTCCCGGGTCATGGCGAAGACCGGCGCGCGGACCCGGTTGGAAGCGGTGCGGATCGCCCGGGAGTCCGGCTGGATCTGACCGGCTCCGCCCCGCCCTCCCAGTAGCCCACCAGCTCCCGGTAGGCGGTCGAACGGGCCAGCAGCCCCCGGTGACTGTCGAGCAGCGCGTGGTGGCCGTCGAGCAGCAGCACCCGGCGGGCGCGCAGCGCCGAACTGACCCGGTGCGCGATCACCACGAGCGTGCCGGGCCGCTCGGCGAACGCGGTCTCCAGCCGCGCCTCGCCGGCGGGGTCGAGGTGGCAGGTGGCCTCGTCGAGGATCACCAGGGGCGCCGGCGAGAGCCAGGCGCGCAGCAGGGCCAGTTGCTGACGCTCCCCGGCGGACAGGGCGGCCGGGCGCAGCGTCGCGTCCAGGCCGCCGAGCCGGTCCACGAGCCCGGACAGGCCCAGCCGGACCGCCGCCCGGACGATCGCCGGGTCCGCCAGGTCGGGCCGCAGGTAACGGAGGTTGTCCCGGACGCTGCCGGTGAAGACATAGGCCTCCTGCGGGATCAGCACCCGGCGCCGCGCCAGGTCGGCGGCCGTCGCACCGGCCACCGGCGTGCCGCCCACCTCGACCGTGCCGGACTGCGGGCGCAGCACCCCGGCGATCAACGCGGCCAGGGTGGACTTGCCGATCCCGCTGGCACCCACCACCACCAGGTGGTCGCCGTCGGGCACGTCGAGGTCGAAGCCGTCGAGCACCGGGTCGGCGTGCGGCCCGTACCGGAACGTCACGCCGCGCAGGGACAGCGCCGGCGGGCCCGGTCGCGCGGGCCACGCCCCGCCGACCGGCGGGGCCTCCCCGGACCTCGGGGCGCCGGTGCGCAGCAGCCGGTCCAGGGTGACGGTGAACCGCAGCCCGCCGGCGGCCACCCCCTGCACCAGGGTGTGCAGGGCGGGTTGCACCCCGCGGACGACGTAGACCAGGGCGCCCAGCACCGCGCCCGGCCCGAGGCCCTGCCGGACCAGCCAGGGGGTGGCGAGCACGACCACGGGGACCGGCAGCCAGCCGCCGACGGCGAGGCTCAGGCCGCGGGTGACGGCCATCGTGGCCAGCCGCCGCTCCACTCGCGCCTGGGCGTCGACGTGCCGGCCCAGCCACCGGGTGACCTGGTCCCGCGCGCCGCTGACCGAGACGTCGCGGTGGCCGGCGATCGCGGTGACCGCGACCCGGGTGAGGCGTTCGTCGGCGAGCACGTACTCCCGCTGGCGGGCGATCATCGGCGGCACGGCCGCGGCGAACAGGCCGAGACCGGCCAGCACCGGCACGGTGACGAGCAGGGCGACCGGGGCGGCGAGGGAGAACAGCCCGACGATCGCGGCGCAGGCGGCGAAGAGGAAGCCGCGGACCACCGTCAGCAGGCCGGCCCAGGTGTCCCGGACGATCTCCACCTGATGGGTCAGCCGCCCCACCGCCGCGTCGTCGACCCGGCCGTCCGTCGCGCCGGCCAGCGCGCCGGCCACCACGCGGCGCAGCAGGTCGTCACGGAACGGTTCGACCACGTCGCCGAGGCTCGCGTACGCCCGGTTGGTGCCCACGGCGCCGACGAGCACGGCGGCCGCGAGCAGCCCCAGCCAGAGCAGCCCTACCGCCGGGCGCCCGGCCAGGAAACCGGCGTCCACGGCCCGCGCGGTCAGCAGCCCGGCCAGCGCCGCCGGCAGCGCCTCGGCCGCCGACCAGGCCGCCAGCCGCGCGAGCGCGGCCCGCCGCGCCCGCAGCGCGGCCCGGATCACCGCACCGACCGTGGTCACGACCGGAACACCGCCCGGTAGCCGGGGTCGTCCCACAGCACGGCATGCGGACCGACCGCGCGGATCCGCCCGCCCGCCACCCAGGCCACCAGGTCGGCCCGGGCGGCCGTGCCGACCCGGTGGCTCACCACCACCCGGGTACGCGGATCCGCCCGGTCGGTCAGCGCCCGGCTCACCCGGTACTCGGTCACCGTGTCCAGGCTGGACGTGGCGTCGTCGAGGATGAGCAGCCGCTCGGCCCGCAGCGCGCGGGCGAGGCCGAGTCGCTGGCGTTCCCCGCCCGACATGGCGACCTCGGCCAACGGCGTGCCGTACCGGTCGGGCAGCCGCTCGACGAAGTCGTGGATGGCGGCGGCCCGGGCGAGCGCCACCGGCTCGGCTCCGCAGCCGATCGCGGCGCCCACCGTCTCGCCGACCAGCACGGGCCGTTCGAACCCGTAGCCGACCGCCGCGTGCAGCGCCGCCGCCGACAGTTCGGGCAGCGGTGTCCCGTCCAGCCGCACCTCCCCGGCGTCGGGGTCGCGCAGCCGGCCGGCGACGGCGGCGAGCAGCGACTTGCCGGCGCCGGACGGGCCGACGACGGCGAGCAGCGCGCCGCCCGGCACCCGCAGGTCGACCCCGTCGAGCAGCGGCCGGCCGTCGTCGGCCCGCACGCTGACCCCGCGCAGTTCCAGGCAGCCGGGGCCGGGCGGCAGGGTCCGGTCGCCGTACCGGCGGGCCGGTTCGGTGAGCACCTCGGCCGCGCGACGACAGCCGGCGCGTACCCGGACGGCCTTGTTGAGGGCGCTGACCACGGTGCCCAGGCCGGCGCCGAGCGCGGCGTACTGGAGGGCGGCCAGCAGGTCTCCCGGCGTCAGCCGCCCGGCGGCCAGGGAGAGCCCGCCCACGGTGACGACCGCCAGTTGCAGCATCGGGCTGAGCACGGCGCCCCGGGTCGCCGCCCCGGCCAGCACGGTCCACGTCCGGGTACCGTGCCGCCGCAGCTCGGCGACCGGGGCCAGGACCCGGTCGACCTCCCGCACGGTGGTGCCGGCCGCGGCGATGGTCCGCGCCCCGGCCAGCGCCTCCACCAGGAGCCCGGCCAGGTGCCCCTGGGCCCGCTGGTAGCCGGCGACCGCGGCGGACGCGTCGGCGACGAACCCGCGCAGCAGCACGCCGAGCAGCACCAGCCCGACGACGAAGGTCGCGCCGAGCCACGGATCGATCATGGTGAGGGCCACCAGGCTGCCCACCGGCGGCAGCAGCACGGTGCCGGCCAGCACGATGGTCGGGGCCGCCTGCCCGGCGTCGGCCACCTGGCCCACCAGGCGACCGACCAGGTCACCGACCGGGTGGCGGGCCGCGGTGCGGGGATCGAGGGCGAGGATGTGCCGGATCAACGTGTGGCGCAGGCCGGCGACGGACCGCGCGCTCGCCGCGCCGGTGCCGTAGTCCCGCACCACGCCCGCGCCGACCAGCAGCACGACCAGGCCGCCCACCGCGGCGAGCCAGCGGCCGGCGGACTCCCCGGCGGTGGCGCCGACGGCGGCGTCGACCGCCCGGCCCAGCGCCGCGGGCAGTGCCAGTTCGGCCGCCGCCCCGGCCACGGTGGCCAGGGCCAGCACCGGGGTCCACCAGCCGGCGGACCCGACGGCCCGCCACAGGAGCCGGTCGGCCGGGGTCATGGCACCTCCACGGGCGCGGCCCCGGACCGGCGTGAGCCGGCCCGGGGCCAGGCGAACCGATCGTCAGTTGCAGGTGGTGATGCTCAGCGAGCTGTCGCCGCAGAGCAGCAGGCTGGCCTGGCTGCCGCCGCCGTAGTTCTCGGTGGTCGGCAGTTCCATCGCCTGGAGGTCGAGCAGAGCCATGATCCTTCTCCTTCTGTCGTGACGGTTGTGTCGGGTCGTGGTCGTCCCGGTCGACGGCCGGGTCACTTGCAGGTGGTGACGCTCAGCGAGCTGTCGCCGCAGAGCAGCAGGCTGGCCTGGCTGCCCCCGCCGGTACGCTCGGCGGCCGGCAGCTCCATCCCCTGGAGATCGAGCAGGGCCATGTCGTTTCACCTCCTTCCGTACGAGTCGGGTCGGATCGCCCCGGAGTGACCCCCGGGGAGCTGGGTGGGCCGGTCAGTCGCCGGCCGGTGGGGTGGGCCGCGCGGGCGCGGCGCCGGACAGTGGCGCCAGGAACGGCAGGCCGGAGCTCGCCGGCCGGGTCGCCGCGAGGGCGCTCAGCACGCCGGCGGTGCCGGTGGCCAGGTCCATGGAGAGCCGCAGCAGCTGGTCGCCGGGGAAGGCGGTCGCCCCCCGGTACGGCAGCGCGTGCCAGCTCAGCAGCCGGGCCTGCCGGCGAGCCGGTTCGAACTCACCCCGCTCGGCCAGGTAGCTCACGATCCCGGCGCGGCCGGCGAACAGCCCGGACTGGGCGTAGAACGGGAATTCGGCGCAGCGGCGGATGGCCGCGGCGGCGGTGCGCAGGTCCTCGTCGGGGCGGTGGCGCAGGTACTGGTCGAGCACCAGGCCGATGCCCACGCTGCCCTCGGCGAGGTAGGGCATGGTCCGCCAGCCCTCGTTGACCTCCAGGTGGCCGGCGTCGCGCCGCACGCACCGGCGCAGGTCCTGCCGCAGCGCGGTCGCGGCGTGGTCGAGCAGGTTCCGGTCGTGGTCCAGTTCGTACATCCGCAGCAGCATCAGCGCCACGCCGGCGCCGCCCCGGAACAGCCCCGCGTACGGGTGCCGGCCACCGCTGACCTCGGCGACCGATGCGACGTCGCCGAGTCGGCCGACGACCAGGTCGACCGCCCGCCGGGCCGCGTCGGCGTACCGCCGCTCGCCGGTGAGCCCGGCGAAGTGGGCCAGATTGAGCGCGACCCCGGACAGGCCGCTCGTCAGATCGTCGCCGAGCTCGGTCCACGGCTCGTCGAGGCAGCGCTCCAGCAGCCGCAGCGCCTCGGCGCGGTGCCCGAGCAGTTCCAGCACGTACGCGACGCCGTGCAGCCCGTCGTAGAAGCCGAGCCGGCTGCCCGAGGCCGGTTCCCGTACCCGGTCGATCAGCCATCGCTCGTGCCCGGGGTCGGTGCCGGCGCCGCTGACGTGCAGCGCCCAGAGCACCCCGGCCGCGCCGTGGGCCAGGTTCAGCCCGCCGTCGGCGGCGGCGAACTGCCGGATGTCGCCGGGGAAGAGGCGGTCGTCGCGGTGCGGGGTGGCGCTCGCGGTGATCGCGGCGGCGAGCCTGTCCCGCAGCGCTGGCCAGTCGTCCGGGTCGATCGTTGTCGCGTCCGGGTGTCCGGGGCGGTGCCCGCTCCCGGGCTCGGTCTCCGCCTCGGTCTCGCCGAGGATCACGGCGACCGCCTCGTCGAGCAAATTCCGGGGGACGGGGAACTGTTCCGCCACCACCTCGGCCAGGTGGGCCGCCTTCTCCGGCGTCAGCCGGAGCATCGCGGTCAGCGGCAGGAACAGGGCCAGCCGCAGGCAGGCCAGGGCGTACCGGTCCACGTCGAAGCCCGTCCGGTCGCGGGGCGCGGCGAAGGCCTGGTTGCGCAGTGCCGGCCGGGCGGCCGCCGCGGCCGGGGTCGCGACCTCGAAGTCGACCAGCGTGACGGCACCGTCGTCGCCGACCATAATGTTGAACATGTGCAGGTCGCCGTAGACCACGCCGTGGGCGTGGATGGCCTCCAACGCCTCGGCGACCTGCCGGTGGAGGTCGAGAGCCCACCGGGTGTACGCGTCCCGGTCGGCGTCGAGGTGGACCAGCGGGTAGCGCTCCACCACCAGCTGGTTCAGCGGGCGGCCCGCGACGAACGTCAGCGCCAGGAACTCGTGCCCGCCGAAGCTGAACTCGTCGTGCACCCGCACCAGGTGCGGCACGTCGGCGAGCCGGCGCAGCACCTCGGCCTCCCGGCGCAGGCGGGTCACCGCGTCCGCGCCGGTGGCGTCCAGCCCGGCGTGCGGGCGGGCCTCCTTGAGCACCACCCGGTCCCCGGTGCGGCTGTCGCGGGCCTCGTAGAGACCACCGCCGTTGGAGAAATGGATGACCTTCTCGATCCGGTACGGCAGGTCGGTGGTGGTGGCGGCGTTCCGGGCGGCCAGGTGCGGGGCGAGGAAGTCGGGCAGGGTGACCCAGTCGGGCACGTGGAAGACCGGATCGCGCCGGTCCGGCACCAGGGTGCCGCTGGCGTCCTCGATGGCCGGCACCACCTGGCCCTCCGGCGAGAGGCAGTACCGGGCGGCGAAACCGCCGTAGCGCAGGTAGACCGGGCCGTCGCCGTAGCGCAGGTCGCTCAGGATGTACGGACCGGTCTCGCCGTCCAGCAGCGCGGCCAGCTCCTTGGCGGTCAGCTCCAGTTCCGCGTCGTCGCGCGGGTAGACGGTGATGAACTTGCCGCTGGCCGCCCGGCGGGCGTACTTGCTGTTGCGCATGAGCAGCATCCGCGAACCGCGCAGGTGCTTGAACGGGATGTCGCGGGGCTGGCAGTAGTCCATCACCCGGACAAGCACCCGCTCGGCGTTGTCCAGCCGGGCCGACACGTGGATCTTCCAGCCCTGGGGCGGGAGGGAACCGCCGACCGGCGCGTGGATCAGCCAGTCGTCCTTGACCTCGCACTCCCAGCCGGGCGCCGGCGGGCGGTCCGCGAGGTAGCCGGGAGCCTCGACATCGGAACTGGCGAGCGAGTCGTAGAACAGCGGATCGACCGCGCAGTACGAGTCGTACCGTTCGTCCATGTCGTCTGCCTCCACCGGCTGATCGGGTGAGGTCAATCCTGCGGACGGCGGAGGTGGGAGCAAAGTGCGATGAGTCATGACCGGCGCGTGATTTTCACACCCCGAATTCGTGACAACGGCGGAGTTTGAAGTCGCGAATACCGTGCCACCAGTGCGGCGTACTCCGGCCGGACGTGCGAAGACCCGCACCGGCGCGCGGCCGGTGCGGGTCTCCCGGTGCCGGCCGACGGCCGGCGGGTGGCTCAGTAGACGGTCACGCCGTAGGCGCTCGCCGCCTCGGTGACCGGCTGGAAGAAGGTGGTGCCGCCGCTGCGGCAGTCACCGCTGCCGCCGGAGGTGATGCCCAGCGCCTTGGTGCCGTCGTAGAGCGGGCCGCCGGAGTCGCCCGGCTCGGCGCAGACGGTGGTCTGGATCATGCCCTTGACCGTGCCGCCGCCCTGGTAGCGGACGGTCACGTTCAACGCGGTCACCGTGCCGCTGTGGGTGCCGGTGGTCGAGCCGGTGCGCTTGACCGCCTCACCGACGAACGCGTTCGCGGCGGTGTAGCCGCCCGGGTGGCTGAGTGAGGCGTTGTCGTAGCGGACCAGGGCGTAGTCGTTGCCGGGGAAGCTGGAGCTGATGGTAGGCCCGATCAGTGTCTTGAGGCCGGAGTCGGTGTACCAGGTCTTGGCCACGTTGCCGCAGTGCCCGGCCGTGAGGAAGTAGTAGACGTTCGACTTCACCACGTTGAAGCCGAGCGAGCAGCGGTAGCCGCCGCCGTAGATGGCGTTGCCGGCGGACAACAGCGGGCGGAAGGTGCCCCGGGCCCGGTCGACCCGGATCGCGCCCGCCGCGGCGCCGGCGCTCTTCTTGACCGTGGCGACCTCGGCGGCGGAGACGCTGTCGTCGGCGGTCACCACCACACGGCCGGAGGCCGAGTCCACGCGCCAGGCGATGCCCTGCACGCCGGAGGCGGCGACGGCGGCGTCCACCCGGGCCAGTTGGTCGGCGGTGAAGCTCGGGGCGGCGGCCGAGGCGGCGCCCGGAACGGCGAAGGCGCCGGCGGCCACCAGGCCGACCGTCGCGGCGAGCAGGGGGGTGAGTCGGCTTCGGCGGATTCTCACGGTCTTCTCCTCGGACGGTGAAGGCCGCCGGTTGCGTCGGCGTCCATGCCGTGCCGCCGGGGTCGGTTCGGGGTGTGACCTCGGCGAACGCTGTAGCGGCGAGTATCCACCCGGGTCGATGCCAGGGCAAGGGGTCGGCGGCGCGTCGTCCGGTCCTGACTAGGGTGGGGCGGGGGAGGTGCGGCGATGATGGTGGAGCTGAGCGGGGACGCCCGGGCCGGACTGGAGGCGGTGGTGCCCGGCGGGGTCACCACCCGGGCCGCGGACCGGCTCAAGCTGGCCCACGACGCGTCGCACTACCTGTTGCACCCGAGCGCGGTGGTCACCCCGGCCGACGCCGACCAGGTCGCCGCCCTGCTGCGGCACAGCCGCCGCACCGGCACCCCGCTGACCTTCCGCTCCGGCGGCACCAGCCTCAGCGGCCAGGCGGTCACCGACCGGCTGCTCGTCGACACCCGACGGCACTTCCGCGACCTCGACGTCCTCGACTCGGGCCGGCGGGTGCGGGTGCAGCCCGGGGTGGTGCTGCGGCAGGTCAACGCGCGGCTCGCCCCGTACGGCCGCAAGCTCGGCCCGGACCCGGCGAGCGAGTCCGCCTGCACGGTCGGCGGCGTGGTCGCCAACAACTCCAGCGGGATGACCTGCGGCACCGAGTTCAACACCTACCGCACGCTGGAGTCGCTGCTGCTGGTGCTGCCCAGCGGCACCGTGCTCGACACCGGCGCCCCGGACGCCGACGCCCGGCTGCGCGCCACCGAACCGGAGCTGCACGCCGGCCTGCTGCGGCTGCGCGACCGGGTGCGCGGCAACCCCGACTCGGTGCGCCGGGTCCGCGCCCAGTACGCCATGAAGAACACCATGGGGTACGGGGTGAACGCCTTCCTCGACCACGACGACCCCGCCGACCTGCTCACCCGGCTGGTGGTGGGCAGCGAGGGCACCCTCGCCTTCGTGGCGGCGGCGACCTTCCGCACCGTACCCGTGCACCGGCACGCCGCGACCGGCCTGCTGGTCTTCGACACGCTGGGCGCGGCGATGGCCGCCATGCCGGCGCTGGTGGCCGCCGCACCGGCGGCGATCGAGCTGCTCGACGCGGCCGCCCTGCGGGTCGCGCAGCGGGACCCGCAGGCGGACGCCGCGCTGCGCGGCCTGCCGGTCCGCGAGCACGCGGCGCTGCTGGTCGAGTGGCAGGAGTCCGACCCGGAGGCGCTCGCCGCCCGGGTGGCCGCAGCCCGGCCGGTGCTGGCCGACCTGCCGCTCACCACCCCGGCCCGGCTCAGCGGCGAGGCCGCCGCCCGCGCCGCGCTCTGGCACATCCGCAAGGGCCTGTACGCCGCGGTGGCCGGCGCCCGCCCGTCCGGCACCACGGCGCTGCTGGAGGACATCGCCGTCCCGGTCGAGGCCCTCGCCGACACCTGTGCCGCGCTCGCCGACCTCTTCGACCGGCACCGGTACGAGGAGAGCGTCATCTTCGGCCACGCCAAGGACGGCAACCTGCACTTCATGCTCAACGAGCGGTTCGCCGGCGGCGCGGCCCCGGCGCGCTACGCCGACTTCACCGAGGAGATGGTCGACCTGGTCCTCGGCCACGGCGGCACGCTCAAGGCCGAGCACGGCACCGGCCGGGTGATGGCCCCGTACGTGCGCCGCCAGTTCGGCGACGAGCTGTACGCGGTGATGCGCGAGGTGAAGACGCTCTGCGACCCGGACGGCGTGCTCAACCCGGGCGTGCTGCTCAGCGACGACCCCGAGATCCACATGCGGCACCTGAAGACCGTGCCGACCGTGGAGGAGGAGGTGGACCGCTGCGTCGAGTGCGGCTACTGCGAGCCGGTCTGCCCGAGCCGCGACCTGACCACCACGCCCCGGCAGCGGATCGTGCTGCGCCGGGAGATCGCCGCCGCCCGCGCCGCCGGCGACCCGGCCCTCGTCCGCGAGTTGGAGGACGCCTACGACTACGACGCGGTGGACACCTGCGCGGTGGACGGCATGTGCGCCACCGCCTGCCCGGTTCTGATCAACACCGGCGACCTGGTGAGGCGGCTGCGGACCGAGCGCAACGGCGGGGTCGCGCAGGCCGGCTGGCGGGGCGCCGCGCGCCGCTGGGGCGCCACCACCCGGGGCATGGCCCGCGGGCTGGACCTGGCCGGCGCGCTTCCGCCCGCGCTGCCCGAGGCGGCCACCCGGGCCGCCCGCGCCGTCCTCGGTGCCGAACGGGTCCCGCAGTGGCGGCGCGACCTGCCCCGGGGCGGCCGGCCGCGGCACCCCCGCCCGGTCGACGAGCCGGACGCCGTCTTCGTCCCGTCCTGCCTCGGCACCCTGTTCGCGCCGGCCGAGGGCGGCTCCGGCGTGGCCGCCGCCCTGCTCACCCTCGCCGACCGGGCCGGCGTCCGCCTGCTCGTGCCCGACGGGGTGGCCGCCATGTGCTGCGGCACTCCGTGGTCCTCGAAGGGCCTCACCGCCGGCTACCAGTCCGTGCGCGACCGGGTGCCGCCGGCGCTGCGGGCGGCCAGCCGCGACGGCGCGCTGCCGGTGGTCAGCGACGCCGCCTCCTGCACCGAGGGCTTCGCCAAGCTGCTCGCCGGGGCCGGCGACCTGCGGGTGGTCGACGCCGTCGGGTACGCGGCCACCGAACTGCTGCCCCGGCTCACCGTGCGCCGCCGGCTCGGCTCCCTCGCGCTGCACCCGACCTGCTCGTCCACCCGGCTCGGGCTGGACGACGCGCTGCTCGCCGTGGCCCGCGCCGTCGCCGACGAGGTGGTGGTGCCCGCGGGCTGGCAGTGCTGCGGCTTCGCCGGCGACCGGGGCCTGCTGCATCCCGAGCTGACCGCGTCGGCCACCCGCGCCGAGGCCGCGGCCGTCGTCGCCCGCTCCTTCGACGGGTACGCCTCGGTGAACCGCACCTGCGAGATCGGGCTGGCCCGGGCCACCGGGCAGCCGTACCGCCACCTGCTGGAACTGCTGGCCGACGCGACGGCCTGACGGCGGCGGGTAGCATCCCGCGATGTGCTGCGCAGTTGGTGGTTGGCCGGTCTGATGCTGGTGTGCGGGGTGCTCGCCGCGGTCGGCGGGGACACCCCGGTGGTGGCTGTCGTCGAGTTCCTGGTCTTCGCGGTGCTGGCGGTGCTCTTCTCGCCGCTGGCCTTCCCGAGGTCGCTGCCGGCCGGGGAGGCGCGGCGGCGCAGCGCCCGCGACGGCCGGCCGGTGGTCTACTGGCGGCCCGGCTGCCGCTACTGCCTGCGGCTGCGGCTCCGGCTGGGTCGCCGCGCCCGGCGGGCGTACTGGGTGAACATCTGGCGCGACCCCGACGGGGCGGCGGCGGTCCGGGCGATCACCGGCGGCGACGAGACGGTCCCGACGGTGGTGCTGCCTGATCAGGCCGTGGTGAACCCGGAGCCGGCCTGGCTGCGCGAACGCCTGCCGTCCTGACGGCAGGCGCGGCCCGGTCACAGGTGTGGCTCCTGCCGCGCATAGGTGCGGGGCGCGGGGCGCGCCGGGCGGTGACCGGGCAGACTGGTGCCGTGGACGGGCTACGGGAACTGCTCGGGGTGGACCTGCCGGTGGTGGCGGCGCCGATGGCCGGCGGACCGACCACCACCGGGCTGGCCGCGGCGGTGGGCGCGACCGGGGCGTTCGCGTTCCTGGCCGCCGGCTACAAGACGCCGGAGGCGGTGGCGGCGGAGATCGCCGACCTGCGTGCCGCCGGCCGGCCGTTCGGGGTGAACGTCTTCGTGCCCACCCCGGTGCCGGTGGCGGAGGTGGAGTTCCGCCGCTACGCCACCCGGATCGCCGCCGAGGGCACGCCCTACGGGCTGGACCTGGCGGACGCGGCCCGCACCGAGGACGACGACCACTGGGCGGCGAAGCTCGACCTGCTGCTCGACGACCCGGTGCCGGTGGTCAGCTTCACCTTCGGCCTGCCGCCGGAGCCGGTGGTCCGGGACCTGCGGGGGGCCGGCAGCCGGGTGCTGGTCACGGTGACCGACCCGGCCGAGGCGGCGGCCGCGGCCGACCTCGGGGTGGACGGGCTGGTCGTGCAGAGCGGCGCCGCCGGCGGGCACCTGGGCACCTTCACCCCGGACGCCCCGCCGCCGCCGCGCCCGCTGCCCGAGCTGGTCGCGCTGATCGCCGGCAGCGCCGGCCTGCCCGTGCTGGGCGCCGGCGGGATCGGCGGCCCCCTGGACGTCCGGGCCGCGCTCGCCGCCGGTGCCGTCGGCGTGCTGGTCGGCACGCTGCTGCTGCGGGCGGACGAGAGCGGCGCCGGCCGGACCCACCGTGAGGCGCTGGTCGACCCGCGACGGGACCGGACGGTGGTCACCCGCGCCTTCACCGGCCGCCCGGCGCGTGGGCTGCGCAACGACTTCATCGACCGGCACGAGGCGGCAGCCCCGCTCGGCTACCCCGCGCTGCACCACCTCACCCGGCCACTGCGGGTCGCCGCCGCCCAGGCCGGCGACGCCGACCGACTGCACCTCTGGGCGGGCACCGGCTGGCGCGGCGCCCGGGCCGCCCCGGCCGCCGACATCGTCACGGACCTGACCCGCGACCTCTGAGCAGCGCCACGGCCGGCGACAGCGCCCACGTGACCGCCTTACCCGGCCGGCGAGCGGCCGGCCATCCGAGGGCGGCCGGGCTCGGATGGCCGGGAGCCGCCGACCGGCGGCTCCCGGCGTGCGGTCAGCCGGCGACCGAGGCCAGGTAGCGCTCGGCGGCGTCCGGGGTCATGAACCAGTCCCGGAAGTCGTTCGGGTCGCTGAACCCGTTGGCGAACCGCCGGGCCACGACCGGGTTGCCGGCGGCCGCGCCGAGCACCTGCTGCACGTGCGGCGGCAGCGGTTGCAGCATGGCGTTCGTCCAGCCGGTGACCGCCTCGCCGGTCTCGGTCCAGAACCGCTCGAAGGTCTGCGTCATCCAGTCCCGGTCGAACGGCCGGTCGCCGTGCTCCAGAATCGACCCCAGATAGGTGTACGCGCACTTCGCGGCGGTGTTGCTGCCCTGGCCGGTGATCGGGTCGTTGGCCACCACCACGTCGGCCATGCCGAGCACCAGCCCACCCGAGGGCAGCTCCGCCACCGGTTGGCGCACTGTCGGGGTGTACCGCCCGGACAGGGTGGCCCGCCCGTCGGTCAGCTCCACCTCGGCGCACCGGTCGTAGATCCACGGCGTGTAGCGGCGGGTCAGGTCGAGGGTGAGCTTCAGGTGCTCGGCCGGATCGCGCCGCTCGGTCCACAGGTCCAGCGGCCCACCGGGCACCGCCTCCCAGAACAGGATCTCGCAGGGACCGGAGTGGGTCAGCGCCGGGATGACGAACAGCTCGCCCAACCCGGGCACCGCGTTGAAGCTGACGTGCGGCACCGGCAGCAGCGGGTCCGGGGTCATCCCGTGCACGTACGCCACGGCCAGCCCGCGCTGCGGCGCGTCGTACACCGAGCGGGCCGGGTCGCGGTCGAAGACGCCGACCAGGTCGCCCTTGCCGGCGGCCACCACGGTCAGGTCGTAGCGGCCGAGCCGGGCCAGGCCGTCCAGGTCGCTGGTGGTCACCGTCTGGTAGAGCACCGTGCCGCCGCGCTGCTCGAACAGTTCCAGCCAGTCGGCCATCTTGATCCGCTGGTCGGTGCTCTGCGCCGGCTCGTCGAGCGGGCACGCGATGCGCAGCGCCCGCTCACCGGGAGGCGCGGAGAGCGAGACCTGCAGCCCCTCGATCCGGGGCGCCCGGTCCTGCCACAGGTCCAGCCCGTAGCGGCGTTCCGTGGCGAGCGCGGTGCCGAACATCGCCTGGGTGCTCATGACCCAGCCCCGGCGGATCTCGTCGGGCGTCCGGGCCGACATCACGGTGACGTCGTACCCCTCGGCCTGCAGGCTCAGGGCGAGTTGGAGCCCGGACTGGCCGGCCCCGACGATCAGGATTCTGCGCATGGTTCCTCCAGGGTTGAGCTACCGCGCCGCGAGCGCGCCCGCGGTGGGCCGGGGGGTGCGGGACATGGCGTGTTCCACGACCGTCAGCAGCGCCCGCGCCACCGACGACGGATCGCGGGCGTCGCACGCGGTCAGGGGTACGCGGGCCGGCAGCGAGAGCGCGGCGCGGACGTCCTCGAGCGGGTGGTGCAGCACCCCGTCGAAGAGGTTCACGCAGACCACGAAGGGCACGTCGCTGTCCTGCTCGAAGTAGTTGACGGCCGGGAACGAGGCGGCCAGGTCGCGGGTGTCGGCGAGCACCAGAGCGCCGACCGCCCCCCGGCACAGGTCGTCCCACATCGGCCAGAACCGGGGCTGGCCCGGCGTGCCGAACAGGTAGAGCACCAGGTCGGGGCCGATGGTCAGCCGGCCGAAGTCCATCGCCACGGTGGTGGTCGTCTTGTCGATGCCGGGGTCCAGCCGGTCGACGGTCTCGCTGGCCGCCGTCATCCACGCCTCGGTGTTGATCGGCGGGATCTCCGAGATGGACCGGACGCAGGTGGTCTTGCCGACCCCGAAGCCGCCGGCGATGACGATCTTCGCCGAGGTCAGCAGCGGGCTGTCAGGCAAGTTTGCGGAGGCCATCGCGCAGTCTCTCCAGGAGGCGGAAGTCGACGTTGTGGTGGTCGGTGTGGATCAGCAGCCGGTCGGTGGCGGCCAGGTCGTCGACGACGACCCGGGTCACCCCCAGCGAGATCCCGCAGACCGCGGAGAGCTCGGCCACCGAGCGCGCCGCGGGGCGGGCGTGCTCGTACAGCGAGCGGGCCTCGGGCAGCAGGCCGGCGGCGAACACGGCGTCGTAGTGGGGCACCGACACCAGGGTGTGCACCAGCAGCGGCTGCCGAGTGCGGGTCCGGCCGGCGGTCAGCACGTACGGCCGGACCTTCCAGTACCTCAGCGGCATGATCATTTTCCTCCGGCCGGTCAGCGGGCCTGAGCGGCGGTCATCCGGTGCAGCTCGTGCCGGACGGCCGGCGTGAGGGCGTGCCACACCGCGCCGACGAACTGCGTCATCCGGTACGACACGACCCGCAGGTCGCAGCCGGGCGCGGCGGCCACGGCCAGGCCCGCGGACTCGCCCACCCGCATGAACAGCAGGTGCCCGCGGGGCAGCCGGACGGTGAGGTACTCGGCGGAGCCCAGCTCCAGCAGGGCGGAGCTGCGGTCGGCCATGCTGAGCAGGCCGGCGGTCAGCGCGGCGAGCTGGTCGCCCAGGTCGCGGCCGACGCCGCGCGAGGCGGCCAGTTGCAGGCCGTCCAGCGACACCAGCAGCGCGTGGTTGACTCCCGGCACGTCCTCGGCGAACTGCCGGATCAGCCAGGCGCAGTCGGGCAGCCCGTTGCTCGTGCCGGTTCCCGGGTGGACGTGGGTCATCGCTGCCGTCCTTCGTGGTCGGTGGGGGTGCGGGCGTCGCTGACGCCGGCCGCGAAGGCCGCCGTCTCGTCCGGCCACGCCTCGGGCGGGGAGCCCACGCCGGGTTCGGCGGGGGGCCGGGGCGCCGGGACCCGGTCGCGGACGCTCTCGGGCACCCGGCGGGGCAGCCCGGGGGTGGCCGGCGCGTCGCCGGCCGGCGTGCTGAGGGTGGTCAGCCGGACGGTCGGCCCGTTGGTGCCGTCGTGGGGCGCGGCCATCGGCGTACTCCAGGGGTCGGTCCCGTGCGAGGCGGATGGCCAGGCCGGCGGCGGTGCGGGCGCGGCCGCGGCCGGGCCCGGCGCGGGGATCTCGCAGAGCAGCCCGCCGGGTACGGCCACGGATGCGGTGGTCCCGCCGGCGGGCCGGGTGGTGAGGGTGACCCGCAGGTGGTGGGCGACGGCCAGGTGGGCCACCACGGCGAGCCCGAGGTGGGCCGCGGGGTCGAGAGTGATCGGGGTGGCCGGCCGGCCACTGAGCAGGGCGTTGAGCTGGGTCAGGTGGTTGGGGTGCACGCCCACCCCGGCGTCCTCGACCCGCAGCAGGACGCCGCCGTCCTCGGTGACGAACGCCGACACGGTGACCGGGGCGGTGGGCGGGGAGAACCGGGTCGCGTTGTCCAGCAGTTCGGTGAGCACCCGGATCACGTCGTCGGCGGCGAACTCGACCACCGCCAGCTCGACCACGTGGCCGAGCCGGATGCGCGGGTAGTGCTCGACCGCGGAGGCGGCGGCGCGGACGACGTCGACCAGGGGGACCGTCTGCGGGTCGGCGTCCTCGACCCGCTTGCCCAGCAGCACCTGGAGGTTCTCCGCGTGCCGCCGGATCCGGGTGTTCGCGTGGTCGATGCGGTAGAGCCGCTCCAGGCGCTCCGGGTCCTGCTCGTCGGCCTCGACGGCCTCCAGGTGGGCGCCCATCTGGTAGGCCGAGGCGAGGATCCGCAGGGCGAACTGCTCGCAGATGGCGGGCCACGGGCCGGGCCCGCGGGCCTCCTCCGCAGGTGGCGGTGCGGGGGTTTCCGGTGGCGCGACGTCCCACCGGGCGACCGTCGGATCCAACCAACGTGCCGCCCGCTGCCGCCAGGTGGCCCGTCGCCGCGTGATGTCGGTGCTTCTCACGAAAAAACCGGCCTGTCCGTGATCTTCGGCTCTGGCATGGTGCAGCAGTCAACCATCACGTGTGCGCCGATTGCAACGTTGAAGGGCAACTTGGGGCGGTTTTCACACTCCGGTCGCCACACTGCCACAAATGGTTGATCGGTCCCGCGCCGAAGAACGCAACAGCCGGATGCGAGATCTTTCCGGCGGGTCGGCCGTCAGCGGGGGCGGCGTCCGATCGACCGGCCACCCGTGCGGGCCGCCCGACCGGCGGTGCGGCATGATCATGGAAACGGCGTGGCGCGGAAGGGGACGGGCGGATGACGGTGGCGGTGCCGCGCGGCGGCCGGGTGCTCTTCATCGGTGACAGCATCACCGACGCCGGTCGGGACCGGGCCTGCCCCGACGACCTCGGCACCGGGTACGCCATGATGGCCTCCGCCTGGTTCACCGCCCGCCACCCCGACCACCGGGCCACCTTCCTCAACCGGGGCATCAGTGGCGACCGGGTACGCGACCTGCGGGCCCGCTGGGAGACCGACTGCCTGGCCCTCGCCCCGCAGGTGGTGTCGGTGCTGATCGGCATCAACGACACCTGGCGGCGCTACACCCGCGACGATCCGACCAGCGCCGCCGACTTCGCCCGTGACTACCGGCATCTGCTCGAGGCCACCCGGCCGCTGGGCGCCCGGCTGGTCCTCGTCGAGCCGTTCGTCGTCCCGCTAAACGACGCGCAGCACGCGTGGCGGGCGGACCTCGACCCGAAGGTCGAGGTGGTCCGCAAGCTCGCCGCCGAGTTCGACGCGACGCTGGTGGCGGTGGACGAGCTGTTCCAGGCGGCCGACGTGGACGGCCGGGTGTGGACCCGCGACGGCGTGCACCCCACCCCGTTCGGTCACGCGCTGATCGCCCAGGCCTGGCTGCGTGCGGTCAGCCCGTCGGCCTGAGTCTGCCATCGACGCCGATCGTGGTTAAGCTCGGCGGATGCACCGCTCCCGGCTCTACGCCCTGATCCTCGACGCGCCCCGCGAGGCCGCCGGGCCGGCGACCGAGTTCTGGTCCGCGGCGCTCGGCGCGCCGACCCGCACCGACCCGGCCGAGCCGCAGTTCACCGACCTGGTCGACGTGGTGCCCGGGCTGGTCACCGCGGTGCAGTCGGTGGACGACGCGCCCCGGCACCACCTGGACATCGAGACCGACGACGTGGCCGCCGAGGTCGACCGGCTGGTCCGCCTCGGCGCCACGCCGGTGTCCCGCTGGCTCGACTGCCACGTGCTGCGGGCGCCGGGCGGTCACCTGCTCTGCGTGATCCCGGTGGCCAGCGACCCGGAGTTGTTCGCGGAGACCGCCACCCGCTGGGACTGAGTCGGGGGTGGCCGCGAGAGCGCTCTCGGCGCCGGCGCGCCGGCGCCGCTCCGCGACCACCTGACCAGCGGGATCGGGTTTTCCGGGCACCGCTTCGGGTAGTCGCGGCGACCATGTGTGGCATCGGCGGTGAGGCGCGCTTCGACGGCTCGCGACCGGACTCCGCCGCGGTCGAGCGGATGACCGGGGCGATGCGCTCGCGCGGGCCCGACGGCGAGGGTCTGCGGCCCGAGGGCTGGGTGACGCTCGGACACCGGCGGCTGACCGTGATCGACCTGTCGGAGGCGGCGGCGCAGCCGATGGTCCGCGAGGACCTGGGGCTGACGCTCGTCTTCAACGGCTGCGTCTACAACTACCCGGAGCTGCGCGAGGAGCTGATCTCCGCCGGCCACACCTTCCGCTCCACCGGGGACACCGAGGTGGTCCTCGTGGCGTACGCGCAGTGGGGCGAGCGCTTCGTCGAGCACCTGGTGGGGATGTTCGCGGTGGCCCTGGTCGACCACCGGCGGGACCGCCTCGTCCTGGCCCGCGACCGGCTCGGCATCAAGCCCCTCTACCTGGCCGAGTCGCCCGGCCGGCTGCGGTTCGCCTCCACGCTGCCCGCGCTGCTGCGGGCCGGCGAGGTGGACACCGACATCGACCCGGTGGCGCTGCACCACTACCTGTCCTGGCACTCGATCGTGCCGGCGCCGCGCACCATCCTGCGTGGAGTACGCAAGCTGCCACCGGCCACCCTGCGGATCGTCGAGGCCGACGGCCGCTCCCGCGAGCACGTCTACTGGCAGCCGGACTACCGCCGCGACCCGGCGCACGCCGGCCTGACCGCCGAGGACTGGACGGCGGCGGTCGGGGACGCCCTGCGCACGGCCGTGCGGCGGCGCCTGGTGGCCGACGTGCCCGTCGGGGTACTGCTCTCCGGCGGCCTCGACTCCAGCATGATCGTCGCCCTGCTCGCCGAGGCCGACCAGCACCACCTGCAGACCTTCAGCATCGGCTTCAGCGGCCGCGACGGCGAGGCGGGCGACGAGTTCCACTACTCGGATCTGGTGGCGGGCGCCTTCGACACCGATCACCACCGGATCCGGCTCGGCGACGAGGACCTCGTCCCGGCCGTCCGCCGCGCCGTGACCGCGATGACCGAGCCGATGGGCAGCCACGACGTCGTCGCCTTCCACCTGCTCTCCGAGCAGGTCGCCCGGCACGTCAAGGTGGCCCAGTCCGGCCAGGGGGCGGACGAGGTCTTCGCCGGGTACGGCTACCACCAGCCCCTCGCCGACGTGCCCCGCGACGCGGTGGCCGAGGCCTTCGCCGACGCCTTCTTCGACCGTACGCACGCCGAGCTGAGCCGGATGGTCGGTCCGGCCCACGCCTGCCCCCGGGACGCCAGCCGTGAGGTGCTGGCGGCGCACCTGGCCGCCCCCGGCGCCGAGACCGCGCTGGACGCGGTGCTGCGCCTGGACACCCACCTGATGCTCCCCGACGACCCGGTCAAACGGGTCGACAGCATGAGCATGGCCTGGGGGCTGGAGGTGCGTACTCCCTTCCTCGACCAGGACCTGGTCACGCTGGCCGCCGCCTGCCCGCCCGAACACAAGACGGCCCAGGGTGGCAAGGGCGTGCTCAAGGAGGTGGCCCGGTCGGTGCTGCCGGCCGAGGTGATCGACCGGCCCAAGGGCTACTTCCCGGTCCCGGCGCTGCGCAACGTCGACGGCCCGGTCCGCGAACTGGTCGCCGAGGCCCTCGCCGCGCCGGCCGCCCGGCGGCGGGAGCTGTTCCGGCCGGCGTACGTGGCGGAGCTGATCGCCGACCCGGACCGCGCGCAGGCCGCCGCCGGGAGCAACAAGCTCTGGCAGCTCGGGCTGCTGGAGCTGTGGTTGCAGTCGCACGGCATCGACTGACCGCCTGGTGTCTCCGCCTCCTCGCCGGGTAAGCGGTGCGGATGAAGTTCCTCATCGCCGCCGCCGACACCGGCACCTACGGGTTCACGCTGGTGGGCGCCGACGGCCAGGTCATCGCCACCGGGCGGCAGTACGCCGACAAGGCCGCGGCCCTGGCCGTCGTCGCGGACATGATGCGCGAGATCGGCGGCGCCGCGATCGAGGACCGCACCGAGCCGACCGAGCCGACCGAGCCGGCCGGGGCGCCGCCCAGCCGGACGGTCGACGGGGAGCCCGACCTGGCCCGGATCGGGCGGTCCGGCATCCCGCCCGTCTGACCACCGGTGGTCAGCCGTCGAGGGTGCGCGCGGCCAGCTCGTCCAGGACCGCCCCGACGTCCCCGCCGGTGTCGGCCAGGATCCGCCGCTGCCGGGTCGCCCCGCTGCCGTCGCGGCGCAGCCGGTCGAGCTGCTGGTGCACCACGTCCAGGTCGCCGTGGCGGCTCAGCGCCGGAGTCACGGTGGTGACCAGGTCGTCGATCAGCTCCCAGGCCGGTCGGGACCCGCCCGCGCGCAGGTCGACCAGGTCCCCGTCCACCCCGTCGTGGGCGGCGCGCCAGTGCGCGGCAGCCACCACGCAGCCCCGGATCCGGGGCGCGGCCCGGCCGGCGCGCACGTCGTCGATCGTCGTGTCGACCAGGGCCCGCAACAGGGCGGCGACCAGCACGGTGTCGTCGACCGTCGGGCAGACGTCGCCCACCCGGACCTCCACCGTCGGGTAGGCGACGGACGGGCGGGCGTACCAGTAGACCATCTGGGCGTCCAGCATGATGCCGGCGTCGACGAGCTCCTGGACCGTCCGGTCGTAGTCGGCGGCGGAGTCGAAGTGCGGGGTCGGCCCGACGCTCGGCCAGCGGTCGAACTGGATGGCGCGCCAGCTCGCGTGCCCGGTGTCCCGCCCGTCGTGCAGCGGCGAGTTGGTGGTCAGTGCCTGCACCACCGGCAGCCAGGGCCGCAGGTGGTTGCAGACCTGCACGGCGAGTTCCCGGTCCGACACCCCGACGTGCACGTGACAGCCGCAGACCGCCGGATCGTGCGCCACCGGCCCGAACCGGTGCGACATGGCACGGTAGCGGTCCTTGTCCGGCACCGAGCGGTGCGGCTCGCACACCGGCGTCGCCGCGACCGCCACCAGCCGCGCCCCCGCCGCCTCGGCGGCCTCCGCGGCGGCCCGGCGGAGCGCCACGAGGTGCGCGCGCAGCTCGCCCAGGCCGGTGCAGATCGGCGTCACCATCTCGACCATGCTGTGCCGGAACTCCTGCCGGCTCTGTTCCCGGCTGGCGCCGGCGAGAGCGGCGAGCACCTGGTCGGCCACCGGCAGGCTCTGTCCGGTCACCGGATCCAGGAGCAGGTACTCCTCCTCCACGCCGAGCGTGCGGACCGCCGGGACGGGCGCCACGGGCTCACCTCCGGGGTGCGGCCGGCACGCGGCGGACGCGTGCCGGCGTACCGCGCGGGCGGGTCGGCGACGGACGCACCGGGGCGCGCCTGCCGCCTCACGTCGACGGTACGGCGCATCCCCGGCACCCGGTGGACGTTTGCCCTGGCCACTGCGCGCCGACCGGCCGGGCGGCGCTACCCCTCAGGCGGCCGTGACGGCGAGCGGCTCGGCGGGCCTGGCCGGCGCCGGGTCGGTGGACCGCCCGCTCGACGGGCCGACCCCGCCCGGCTCCGCGGTCGGCGGCGCGGGACGCGGGACCCGGGCGGCGCGCAGCCCCTCCTGGGCCTTGTTCCAGGCGGCGCAGGGCCAGGCGGCCCCGACGCAGCTCGGGCTGACGCAGACCTCGTCCTCGTCGGGCTGGTGGGCGTCGGCCACAGCCGCGGACAGGCCCCACAACAGCGGATCGGTCACCTCGGCCGGTCGGTCGGCGTGCTCGGTGCTGGCTTCGGACATGTTCAGGTCCCCCCTCTTTGAGCCGCCCCTCTGTTTCCAGAACGTCCCTACGCCAAACCTGGTCACGCCGGATCTTCCGAGTTCGCCTCCGCCCGGCCGGCGGCATAGGCTGACCGACGTGGCGAGGTACTACGACCTGCACCCGGACAATCCCCAGCCCCGGGTGCTTCGGCAGATCGTCGACCTGCTCCGCGGCGACGGCCTGATCGCCTACCCGACGGACTCCTGCTACGCCCTCGGCTGCCAGCTCGGCAACCGCGCCGGGGTCCAGCGGATCCGGGAGATCCGCCGCCTCGACGAGCGGCACCCGTTCACCCTGGTGTGCGCCGACTTCGCCCAGCTCGGCCAGTTCGTCAAGCTCAGCAACGCGGTCTTCCGCCAGGTCAAGGCCGCCATCCCGGGCAGCTACACGTTCATCCTGCCGGCCACCGCCGAGGTCCCCCGGCGCCTCCAGGATCCGCGGCGGCGGGTCGTCGGGGTCCGCGTACCGAAGCACACGGTGACCCAGGCGCTGCTGGCCGAACTCGGCGAGCCGCTGCTCTCCAGCACCCTGCTGCTCCCCGGCGAGGAGGAGCCGCTGACCCAGGGGTGGGAGATCAAGGAACGGCTCGACCATCTGGTCGACGCCGTGGTCGACGCGGGCGACTGCGGCCTGGAGCCGACCACCGTGGTCGACCTGTCCGGGCCGGAACCGGAGATCCTGCGCCGCGGCGCCGGCGACCCGTCCCGCTTCGAGTAGCGATTCGCCGTTCCACCCCGCCGCGCCCCGGCGGTGCGGCACCGTGGGGTCCGGCGGACGGTGACGGGGGTACGGCGTGAGCGCACTCGTGCTGATCACGGTGCTCGGCGCAACCGTGCTCGTCGGAACGACCATCGGCGGCCGGTACAGCGTGGCGCCGCCCGTGCTGCTGATCGCCATGGGGGCGGGGCTCGGCCTGCTGCCGCCGTTCGACAACGTGATCCTCGAACCCGAGGTGGTGCTGCTGCTCTTCCTCCCGGCGATCCTCTACCGGGAGAGCCTGGTCATCAGCCTCCGCGAGATCCGGGCCAACCTCGTGGTGATCGCCCTGCTCGCCGTCGCGCTGGTGATCCTCACGATGGTCGCCGTGTCCTACGTGGCGCAGGCGCTCGGCGTCGAGCCGGCCGCGGCCTGGGTGCTCGGCGCGGTGCTCGCGCCCACCGACGCCGCCGCCGTGGCCGGCCTGGCCAAGCGGATGCCCCGCGGCATCCTCACCACGCTGCGCACGGAGAGCCTGGTCAACGACGGCACGGCGCTGGTCCTCTTCGCGGTGGCCGTCGGGGTGATCGCCGGCGGGGCGGTGCCCAACGCGCTGGAACTGGGCGGCCAGTTCGTCGGCAAGGCGGTCGGCGGGATCCTCTCGGGTCTGCTCGTCGGTGGCGTGGTCGTCCTGATCCGCAAGCACGTCGACGACCCGATGCGCGAGGGCGGCCTGAGCATCCTCACCCCGTTCGTCGCCTTCCTGCTCGCCGACGCGGTGCACGCCAGCGGGGTGCTCGGGGTCGTGGTCGCCGGCCTGCTGCTCTCCTACGCGGGGCCGCAGGTGATCCGGGCCCGCTCCCGGCTCACCGCGTACGCGTTCTGGGACCTCTCCACCTTTATGATCAACGGCAGCCTCTTCGTGCTGCTGGGCATGCAGGTGCCCCGGTCGCTGCGCAGCATCACCAGCCACTCGCCGCTGGAGTCGTTCGGCATCGCGGTGCTGATCGTCCTGGTGGTGACGGTCACCCGCATGATCTGGGTGCAGCTGTCGGTGGCCGGGCTGCAGGGCATCGACCGCCGGGAGTCCCGCCGCGCCCGCCGCTTCGACGCCCGGGACCGCACCGCCGCCGGCTGGGCCGGATTCCGGGGCGCGGTCTCGCTCGCCGCCGCGCTGGCCGTCCCGGTCACCACGCACGCCGGGACCCCCGTGCACGAACGCGACCTGATCATCTTCGTCACGGTGGTGGTGATCGTGCTGATCATGCTGGTGCAGGGCACCACCCTGCCGGCCGTGGTCACCTGGGCCCGCCTGACGGGGGACCGGGAACGAGAGCACGAGGTGCGCTGGGCCCGGATCCGGGCGACCGAGGCGGCCCTGGAGGCGTTGCCGGAGGTCGCCGCCGAACTCGGCGCGTCCCTGGACACCGTGAACCGGCTCCGCGCCGACTACCAGGACCACCTGGCGGACGTCCGCTCCCCGCGCAGTGACGAGGTCGACGAGGAGCGTGACATGGCCCGGCGGCTGCGCCTCGGCGTGCTGGACCGCAAGCGGCAGGAGGTCACCCGGCTGCGCAACACCAACCAGATCGACGACGTGGTGCTGCGGCAGATCCAGGCCGCCATCGACATCGAGGAGGTCCGGCTGCTCGGCCCGGCACCGGAGGACTGAGCGCCCAGCTCTTGAGCGTGGCTCCCGGCGCGGCCGGGCGGGGAGCTGAGACGACCCCCGCCCGGCCCGTCCGGTCAGCCGGCGCAGTAGACGTCGCCGGAGCAGCCCTCCAGGCCCCGGGCCCAGGCGATCATGTTGGCCCCGTTGTAGATCTCGGACTGCACCAGGGTGCAGGCCGCCGCCTGCGCCGGTGCGGCTCCGAGGAACAGCCCCGGCGGAAACTTTCAGGGCTTGAGCACCACCTTCAGGCAGTCGTCCTGCTTGTTCTTGAAGATGTCGTAGCCGTGCGGCGCGTCGTCGAGCCGCATGGTGTGGGTGATGATGAAGCTCGGGTCGATCTCGCCCCGGTGGATGCGCTCCAGCAGCGGCCGCATGTAGCGCTGCACGTGGGCCTGCCCGGAGCGCAGGGTCAGCGACCGGTTCATGAACGAGCCCATCGGGAACTTGTCGATGAACCCGCCGTACGCCCCGATCGCCGCGACGGTGCCGCCGTTGCGGCAGGCCAGGATGGCCTCGCGCAGCGCGTGCGGCCGGTCGGTCTCCGCCTTCACGGCCTGCTTCGCCCGGTCGTACGCCTGCAGGGCCGCCGAGGGGTGGTGACTCTCCATGCCGACGGCGTCGATGCAGACGTCCGGCCCGCGGCCGGCGGTCATCTCGCGCAGCGTGTCCAGGACGTCGGTCTCCTCGTAGTTGATCGTCTCCGCGCCGGCCCGGTCCCGGGCGATGCGCAACCGGTAGGGGAACCGGTCGATGACGACCACCTGTTCGGCGCCGAGCAGGAAGGCGCTCACGGCGGCGAACTGACCCACCGGGCCCGCGCCCCAGACCGCCACCACGTCACCGGGCTTGACGTCGCCCATCTCGGCGGCCATGTAGCCGGTGGGCAGCACGTCGGACAGGAACAGCACCTGCTCGTCCGGCAGCTCGTCGCCGACCTTGAGCGCGCCGACGTCGGCGTACGGGACCCGGACGTACTCGGCCTGCCCGCCCGCGTAGCCGCCGAGCAGGTGCGAGTAGCCGAAGATGCCGGCGGGAGTGTGGCCCATGGCGGTCTCCGCGATCGCCGCGTTCGGGTTGGAGTTCTCGCAGACCGAGTAGAGGCCGCGTTGGCACGAGCCGCAGTCCCCGCAGGCGATGGGGAAGCCGACGACCACCCGGTCGCCGACGCGCAGTCCGTCCCGTGCCCCGGCGCCCAGTTCGACGATCTCGCCCATGAACTCGTGGCCCAGCACGTCGCCGCGCCGCATGGCCGGGATGAACCCGTCGAGCAGGTGCAGGTCGGATCCGCAGATCGCCGTCGAGGTCACCTTGAGGACCGCGTCGCGCGGGTTGAGGATCGTCGGCTCCGGCACCTCCTCGACGGCAACCCGGTTCGGTGCCAGCCAGCAGTTGGCCTTCACGGTGCCTCCCTCACGCGGTCCGGTGGGCCGCCAGCGGGCGGGCCGGACGCTGCTTGGCCTGGGTCTGGATGCTCGTGCCGTCGGGTGTCCCGTCCGACCGGGTGATCTCGCCGGTCTCGATGATCTGCTTGAACCGCCGCAGGTCGTCGCAGATCTGCTGCTGCGGGTTCTCGCCGAACGCCTTCGCCACCAAGGTGCCGAGGCGGCGGCCGGGCACCGCGTACTCCAGTTCCACCCGCACCTCCGTGCCCTGGTCGCCGGCGGCCGGGGTGAACCGGACGGTGCCGCGGTTGGGAACCCGGGAGCCGTCGACGGAGCGCCACCGGATGAGCTGGTTCGGGCGCTCCTCGACGATCTCCGCCTCCCACTCCACGGTCCGGCCGGCCGGCGCCTTCGCCGACCAGCGGGTGCGCCCCGGACCGGTGCTGCGCACCGACTGGAGGTGGTACATGAAGCCCGGCAGGTTCTCGAAGCCGTGCCAGAAGTGGTACGCCTCCTCGGGGGTGCGGTTGACCGTCACCGACCCGTGCGCGAAGCCCGGCGGGCTGATCCGGCGGTTGCGGGTGGCGCGCACCGAGGCGTACAGGTCGATGGCGGTGATCCCGCCCAGGGCGGCGAGGGTGAGGCCGAGCCGCCGGCGCCGCTCGCCGCACCGGTTGCGGTACGCCTGGCCGGTCACGGCCAGGTCGAGCGCGTCACCGGCCACCCGGGTCCAGGCCCCCATCCCAGCGCGCCGGGGCACCAGCAGCACCGCGGCGTGGCCGATCTCGCGGAGCCCGGCCGCCCGCAACACCGCCCTGGCCGTGGGCGAGTCGTCCACGCCGACCGCCCGGGCCACCCGGGAGCCCGCCGCGAGCGTGGTCACGCCGAGGCCGAGGCTGAACCAGCCCAGGAAGCGGGCCAGGCCCTCCGAACCCCGGTCCCGGGTCGCCCGCTGGATCCCGAGATTGTCGGCCACCGAGCGGACCCCGAGGGTCGTTTCTCGTGTCATGCGTCGTCACCCCGTGTCGGAGAAGGGGTCGGTGACCATGGCCCGAGCGAGCCCGGTGCGGATTTCCGCGGTGCCGCCGGTCCCCGACTGGCCGGCGTGCCATTCCCGCAAATCCCCGCCGCACACCTGCGCCCCGCCGGCCGGGGTGGCACACCGGCGGGCGGGCGGCCCGGGGGAGCGGGGGCCGCCCGTGCCCGGGGACGTGGCGACGGCCCTCAGTCGCTCTCGGGGACGGCCATCTCGCCGAGCCGCGACCAGTCCTGCTGCGGCACGCTCATGTTGACGATCCGGGGCGTCTCGGCCAGGTGCGGCGGCAGGGTGCGCTGGGCCTCGCGGAAGTGCGCCGACTGCACGTGCGCCGCGCCGGCCTCGTCGTCGCGGAACGCCTCGACCAGCACGTACTCGGTGGGGTCGTCGAGGCTGCGGGACCAGTCGAACCAGAGGCAGCCCGGCTCGGCCCGGGTGGCCTCGGTGAACTCGGCGGCGATCTGCGGCCAGCGGTCGGCGTCCTCCGGCCGGATCCGGAACTTCGCGGTAATGAAGATCATGCGGCTCAGGCTACCCAGGCTGGCAGCGGCTCGCCGCCGTCCCCGCTCAGCCCTTTGTGACCGGGGTCAGCAGCTCGGATGCCCGCCGGTCGGCGAACGCGGTGACCGCCTGCTGCCCGGCGCCGAAGACGATGGCGACGCCCAGCAGGGCGGCGGTGCTGTTCACCGTGGTCTCCACCAGGCCGCCGATCACCAGCATGATCCCGACGACCGCGACCAGCGGACCGATCGCCAGCTTCAGCAGGCCCTGCTGAAAGGGCAGCTTGTAGGGCAGGCCGCCGGAGCGTGAGGTGATCATGGAGGGCAGGGCGCTGATGAACGCCCCGAGCGCTCCGGCGATGAGCACGAAGAAGAGCAGCCGCCAGGCCGGCACACCGGCCGCGTCGGTCGGCGGCTTCAGCAGCTGCACGTCCCGGCTGCGCCACTGCACCAGCACCATCAGCGCCTCGGCGACCAGCGCGAAGACCGACAGCCCCAGCATCCGGTTGCGCAACCGGCGCACCGACTCGTGGAACTCGTCCGACGCCGCGTGGTAGCGCAGCAGCAGCGCCTGCACCTTGGCCTGGAACCGCGCCGGCGCCGCGGCGTCGGCCGACGCGTCGAAGTCGGTCAGCACCTTGTCGTCGGCCTTCAGGAACTGCGCGGCCGCGCCCTGGTACGCCGGCAGCAGGCCGAGCAGCTCCTCCGGCGTACGCAGCTCCACCATGGCGCGCTCCACCGAGTGGATCGTCTGCCAGGCGTACTCCAGGTTGCCGCCGCGCAGCCACTCGACCACCCCGCTGCGGCCGAGCACGGACTCCACGCCGGACAGCTGGCCGCGCAGCCGGGCGACCCGGGCGGCGTTCGCGCCGGTGCGGGACTCGATGCCGCTCAGCTGCTGGTGGAGGTCGTCGAGCTTGGTGCGCACCCGCACCTGCCACACGGCGGCGGGCACGGTGGACCCGCCGCTCCCGCCGCTCCCGCCGCTCCCGCCGCTCCCGCCGCTCCCGCCGGGTGCCGGCGGGGCCGGATTGTCGGGTGTGCCCTCGGGCTGGGTCTCCTGGTCGATCATGGTGACTGCCCCCCAACCGGCGCAGCTCGGCCGCTGCCCTCTCTACCCAGTATCCGCAGGTCAGAGGCGATATGGCCAGGGCGGTTCGGGCATTTGACAGCTCCCGTGCCGCAGCGGTCCCGACCCGACGGTCCAGGATGGCGGAGCCCGGTGCCGCCCTCTCGGCGCCGCCCCGGCGGGGTGGCCCGCCGTCCGGGCCGCAGCGCCGCGCCGTGCGGTGGATGTCCCGCCGGCAGTCATCTCCGACGATGGTCCGAGGTGGACCGAGCGGACCGGTGCGGCCACCGCCACCGCAGCAGGGAGGGCGACGTGCGCAGACAGGACAGGCTCCGCTGGGCGCTGGGCGCGGCGACGGTCGTGATCGTGGTCGGAGGTTCCGGGTCGGCGTCGCCGCCCGCCGTGGCGGCGCCCGGGTCGCGGCCGAGCGTGGTGCGTTACGACTCGGTGGACCTGGCCGAGTACGAGCGGAAATGGTCGAACATCTACGGCCCGCTGGACGGGGCGACCCGCGGCATTGCCGACGGGGTGCTGACCGTCAGCGACGTGCCGTTCAAGACCGGTGTGGACTTCAACGTCTACGACCACCTCAAGTACATGGCCGTCAGCAACCGGACCTTCCCGGCCCCTCGGCAGGGGTCGGTCGAGTTCGCCGTGGACATCACCGCGCGCACTCCCGGCGCGACCGGCGGGCACGTGGTGCACGGCCGGTACGGCCCGCCCGGCTCCGCCGCCGTCGCCGACCCGACCGCGCGCCCCTACGTCAGTCCGGTGCTGGAGGGGCAGCAGGCGGCGGTCGTACTCAACATGATCGACTTCTGCACCGGGCAACTCTTCGACTGGTTCGTCTCCGGCACCCGCGCCTTCCCGCTGATCGAGCGGCTGCCCAGCACGGTCACCGGGAACACCACCGACCCGGACTGCCCGGGCGCCACCGAGGTCGGCCTGGACAAGGCGTACACGCAGATCATCCGGGAGGTGCCGATCACGCCGGGCGTGCCGCACCGGGCGGCGATCCGTTACCGGCAGGCCGGCGGGCACGCCAGCGTGACGTACCTGCTGGACGGTGCCGTGATCGCGCGGGTCGGCGAGGTCGGCGTGCCGCTGGACCGGCAGGGCGTCCCGTACACCGGCATCTATCCGTCCCTCGGCGGCGGCGAACCGCTGGCCGGGAAGATCCGGTCGTTCTCCCTGGGACACGGCCTGTTCAGCCTGCTCGACGCGTTCCCGTTCCAGTACGGCTGCACCCCGCCGGACGCTGCCGGGCCGGGCGTCTGCGACCCCCGGTACGCGCCCTACAGCGTCTCCATCCCGCCCGCGGAGCGCGCCTTCGGCCAGGGCGCCGTCGGCTCGTTCCGGAACTTCACCGTCCGCACGGTCGGCCGGTAGGAGGCCGCCCTCCGCTGCGGGGGACAACGGGGGCGCGTGCGGGTCGATAGCCTGGGGCGGTGACCGTCTACGCCCTCGCGCAGATCACCGTCCACGACCAGCAGCGCTACGACCGGTACGTCGCCGCCTTCCTGCCCGTCCTGGGGCGGCACGGCGGCCGGCTGCTCGCCGCCGACGCGTCCCCGCTGGTGGTGGAGGGGAGCTGGCCGCACGAGAAGGCCGTGCTCATGTCCTTCGACAGCCGGGAGGACTTCGAGCGCTGGTCGACCTCGGCGGAATACCGGGAGATCTCCCGGGACCGGGAGGCGGCCACCGAGGGCGTCGTCCTGCTGCTCGAAGGGATCGGCCACGCCTGGCCGGCCTGACCGCCCGGCGCTACAGCCGGTGCCGCACCCAGACGTTCGGCTCGACGTAGGCGGCGTGGTCGTGCGCCACGTCCACCAGCACCGGCGCCAGCGCGCCCGGCACCCGCACCGGGCCGCTGTTGTCGAACGGCAGGCCGGTCCACCGCCGCCAGTCGGCGAGGGTGCCGGTGATCGCCATCGACCGGGGCGCGACCCGTTCGATCACCCCGCCGGCCCGCACGTGCACGCGCAGCCACGGGTCGACCGGCAGGCCGTCGGGGCGGACCCGCGCCGCGTACTCGGTCATCGGCAGGTCGGGGGCGGCGGCCTTGCCGTTCGGCCGCACCGGCGCGACCAGCGTGTCGAAGCCCTGCCGGGCGACCGCCTCGCGCATCGCCGCGAGCATCAGCCCGGACACTCCGCCGCCGCGCCGGTCCGGCCGCACGCAGATCTCCAGTGCGGAGACCAGGTTCGGGGTGGCGCCGGTGAGCCGGTTGACGGTGGCCCGCTGGATCATCCGGTCCCAGCCGCCGTCGGGTAGCTCGTCCTCCGTCCAGCGCAGCGGCACGGCGTACGCCCGGGCGACGGCGCGGCCCGGCTCGGCCGGGTCGACGGCGGCGAAGACGAACTCCGGGTAGAGGTCGTGGGCGACGCTGTAGTAGACCGAGCCCATCGGGTCCCAGAGCATGAACTGCGGCCAGGCGCCGTCGAAGCCGGTGTCGAGCAGCGGCGCCAGGTCGGGGCGCTCCGCCAGGCTCACGATGTCCAGGGTCACGCCGGGCAGGGTAGAGGGGCCGCCGCTCGATCCGCACACCCTTTTCCGCCGGACAGCGGCCGGTGCCCTCCGGCCGCTGTCCGTCGCGGGAGCCTCGTCAGGTGCCGTAGACCTCGACCTCGTACAGCCGGGCGGCCGCGTCGGTGGTCTGCGTGGGGGTGATGACCTTGATCAGCACGTACCTGCCGTCGACGGACATCGGATGGGTGCTCACGCCGGCCGTGTTGCCCCGGACCTGGGCGACGGTCGTCCACATCGACCCGTCGGCCGAGACCTGCAGGTCGAAGTCCCGGGTGTTCCAGGCGGGATCCTCGCCACCGGCGGCGGCGTGGTGGACGGTGACCGACTGGATGCGGTGGGCGGCGCCCAGGTCGACACGGAGGAACTTGTTCGTGCCGACCGAGCACCACTTGTCGGCGTTGCCGCCGGAGGTGCTGCCGTTGACCGCCTTCTCGGGCCCCTCCGTGCTCGCGCACTGCGAGTCGGCGGTGGCGGGCCGGTTCAACGCCAGGTTCGTCGGGCCGCTGCCGCCGTAGACCTCGACCTCGTCGATCCGGGCCGCGGTGTTGCCGTTGTTGGTGGGTGTGGTGATGCTGAGCCGGACGTACCGGGCGGACGCGGCCGGGAAGGGGTGGTAGGTGCGGCTCGCGCGGTTCCCGGACACCGTGGTGCGGGTCGTCCAACTGCTGCCGTCGGTGCTGGTCTGGATGGTGAAGTCACCGGTGTTCCAGCCGGTGTTCTCCCCGCCGAGTCCGGCGTGCTTGACGACGACCGAGCGGACGGTCTGGTTCGCGCCGAGGTCGACCTGGAGGAACTTGGTCCCCGCGGCGAGTGAGCACCACTTGCTGGCGCTGCCGAGCCGGCCGTCGAACGCCTTCTCGGGGCCCTCGGCGGTGTTGCACGCGGCCGAGCCGCTGGCCGGCTTGCCGGCGGCCAGGTTCGGGCCCAGCTCCGGCGCAGGGGCGGGTGGGGTGGACCCGTCGGTGAAGGACGGCGGCACGTTGGCGGGGTCCGTGCCCCACGCGGACGGCGCGCCGCCCATCGCGTACGACAGGGTGGCGCCGCCGGCGAGGTCGGCGTACCGCAGCCAGGTGCGCTGGGTGGCCGTCCCGTTGACGGAGAGGCTCTGCACGTACTGGTTGCCCTGGCCGGCGTTGGCGGCGGTGATCTGGACGTCGCCGGCCGGCCGGTCGACGAGGATCGACGGGAAGACCGGGCCGTGCAGGGCGAGGGTGTCCGCGCCCGGGGTGGGCGGGTACATGCCGAGGGCGGACCAGACGTACCAGGCGGAGGTGGCGCCGAGGTCGTCGTTGCCCGGCAGGCCGCCCGGACCGGTGGTGAACGACTCGTTCATGATCCGCCGGACCGCGGCGCTGGTGCCGGCCGGCGCCGCGGCGAAGTGGTAGGCCCAGGGGACGCCGTGCTCCGGCTCGTTGCCGATGTAGAAGTACGGCTGCGACTGGCCGCCGTTGGTCTGGGTGAAGTGGTGGTCGAGCCGCTGGACGGCGGTCTGCCGCCCGCCCATCAGGTCGATCAGGGCGGCGAAGTTGTAGGGGACCATCCAGGTGTACTGGGAGGCGTTGCCCTCGACGTAGTTCGACTGGCTGGCCGGGTCGAGCGGCCACGGCCAGGTGCCGTCGGCGTTTCGCGGGTGGACGTAGCCCGATTCGCTGTTGAACGTGTTGCGCCACCACTGCGCTCGCGCGATGTGGGTGTCGTACGTGGCGGTGTCACCCAGGGCCCGGGCGAACTGGGCCACCGCGAAGTCGCTGGCGGAGTATTCCAGCGAGTCGGACGGGTCGCCGTCGATGTAGTGGCGCTGCACGTACCCGCTCTGCCGGCCGCGGATCGGGCTGCCCTGGGTGGTGCCTCCGGCGGAACTCTTCTTCATCAGGGCCAGCGCCGCGGCGGTGTCGAAGTTCCGTACGCCGAACTGGTACAGGCTGTCGACAATGATCGGGCCGGGGTCGCCGGTCATCACGAACGCCTCGTTGTTGTTGTGCGACCACTTCGGCAGCAGGCCGCCCTGCTGGCCGTCGAGCACCATGGACCGGGCGATGTCGGTCGCCTCGGCCGGCGCCAGGAAGGCGATCAGGGCCGCCCACGAGCGGTAGATGTCCCAGCCGGAGTAGTTCTGGTAGACCGGATGGTCGGCGGTGTGGATGACGTTGTCGAAGCCGCGGTACCGCCCGTCGACGTCGTTGGCCAGGTTGGGGTTGATGAACACGCGGTACAGCGCGGTGTAGAACTTCTGCAGGTCGGTGGCGGAGCCGCCGGTGACCTGCACGCGGTTGAGGATCGCGTTCCACTGGGCGTCGGCGTTCGCGCGGACGGTGTCGAAGGCGAAGCCCGACTGTTCGGCGGCGAGGTTGGCCTGCGCGCCGGCCTGGCTGACGAAGGAGATGCCGACCTTGACCTGCACCACCGGGTTGCTGGTGGTGTCGAAGGTCAGGTAGCCGCCGGAGTTGGTGCCGCTGGCGCTCGTGGAGCCGGCGGTGACGGTGCCGCCGAGCCAGGTGCCGACGCCGCTCGGGGCGCGGTCGAACTCCATCCGGTAGAAGATCTGGTAGGTCTTGCTGTTGCCGCAGAAGCCGCCACCGGTGACGCTGCCGGTCACCGTGGACCCGCTGATCTGGATCGAACCGGCGCGGCTGCCGGTGGCGCTGCGACTGGTGTTGACCAGCACCCGGGCGGCGCTGGTCGCGGGATAGCTCAGGCGCAGGATGGCGCTGCGCCGGGTGGCCGACGCCTCGACCCGGGTGTTGCCGTAGTTGCTGAGCACGGCCCGGTAGAAGCCGGGAGCGGCCTGTTCCTGCGCCTTGTCCTGGGTGGCGCGGTAGGACGTCCAGGAGGTGCCGGGGGAGGCGCCGAGCGCGCCGGTGACGGGCAGGATGCCGAGGTCCTCGTTGTTGGGGCAGCCGGCGCCGTTGAAGTGGGTGAGGCTGAACTCCTCGATCTGGGTGTCACTGAAGCGGTAGCCGGACGGTGAGGCGGTGGGGGTGTCCGGGCTCAGCTGCACCATGCCGAAGGGCTGCACCGGGCCGGGGACGGTGCTGCCGCCGGCGCCGCCGCCGACGGGGTTCGGCGCGTTGCTGTCGTCGGTGCCGATGAAGGGGTTGACGTACGGGGTGAGGTTGAGCGACGCCGCTGCGGCGGGCGAGGCGACCGCGACGAGCGCGGACGCGGTGGTGACGGCGGTGGCCACCAGCGTGAGTAGACGGGGCGGGCCTGATCGGAGCATGAGGCGGTCCTCCTTTGAGGCGCGGACGACACCGCATGACATCGTTGTCATCGACGAGTGTCATGGTCCTGTGTAGAGCGCCGGAAGGTCCGTGTCAATGGGGGAGCGGGCCGGGAATACGGTTCAGGAGGCGGCACGGCGGCCGAGACGTGCGACGGTACGACTGGAGGGACTGCCGCACGACTGGTTTCGAGCTGTCGCGATCGCGCCACCGAAGTCGCCCGCCGGATCCGTGCCGACGACGGCCCCGCTGTCGTGCTCTCGCTCCTGGCGCGGCTCGAAGGCGCGCGCGGGCGGCGGTCCGAAGCCTCGCACACCGACGGACACGACGAGCTACGGCCGGAGGACTAGGAGCCGGTCGGTCCCGTCGAGATCGGCGGCCGTTCACCGGAGCCGCGGGCCAGCAGGCGGGTCGGGATCACCACCTGCCGGGCCGGTCCGCGGTCGCCGTCGATCCGGTCGAGCAGCAGTCGCGCCGCCCGCCGCCCCATCTCCTCCGGGTCGTGCGCCACGACGCTCACACCCAGGACGTCGCCGAGATCCACGTCGTCGAAACCGACCAGAGCCGGCGGGGCGGGGTGGCCGCGCAGGGCCCGCAGCGCGCCGAGGGTGATTCGGTTGTTCATGGTGAACAGGGCGGTCGGGGCGGGGGTGCGGCCCAGCAACCCGAGCACCGCCCGTTCGGCGGTGGCGACGTCGTGCGCGTTCTCCACCAGGTAGTCCGCCCAGTTCGCCACGCCGGCCACACGCATGGCCTCGGCGAAGCCGTCCAGCCGGTCGCGGTGGGTGCTCAGTCGCGACAGGTCTCCCACCACTCCGATCCGCCGGTGGCCGATCGCGCTCAGGTGGGCTCCGGCCTGCCGGGCGCCGTGGTGGTTGTCCAGCAGGACGGTGTCCGCCGCCAGCTCGACCGGGGGCCGGTCCACGAACACGAACGGGATGCCGTGGCGGTGTTCGGCCGCGAAGTGGGCGTGCTCGGTCGCGGTCGAGGCGATCACCAGCGCTCTGACCCGCCGCTCCAGCAGCGCGTCGGCGAGTCGCCGTTCCCACTCCGGATCCTCGTCGGTGCTGGCGGTGATCAGTTGCAGGCCCCGCATGCGCAGCTCGCGCTCCAGGCCGCCCGCCAGCCGGGAGTAGAACGGGTTCGCCAGGTCGCCGATGAGCAGGCCGACCAGCGTGGAGGTGCTCGCGCCCCGGCGTAGCTCGCGGGCCACCCCGTTCAGCCGGTAACCGAGCTGGTCGGCGGCGTCGCGCACCCGCGACCGGGTGTCCTCGGCCACGCGCGGCTCGCCCGCGAGGGCCCGGGAAGCCGTCTTGACCGACACCCCGGACAGCGCCGCGACCTGCGCCAGGCTCGGTCGACCAGCCTTCCGGTCCACGGTCATGGCCGGAATTATGACACTCGCGCCCCGGCCGGCCACACCGCCTCACCAGGCCCGACCGGGCCATGAAGACGCCTCACGAAACAGCGTTATACGATGGCGCGTCAACGATGTCATGGGCTTGATCAGTAGCACCACCCCGCCCCTCGCCGGCAAGTCCGGGGAGCGTCGCAAAGGTCACTCAGCGTGGCGGTCGATATTACCGACTTGTTACGCAAATGAGCGACTTGGGCACTTGCGGAAGGGCTCCTGACGAGATTGGGTTGCCCACGACAACGAAAAGTGAGCGAAGGTCATAACCCGCGGAGGCGGCCATGCCGTTGGCAAGGTGGTGGGAGCGATGAGCGATCTGCCCGTCCTCCTGGAGATGCGCTCCATCACCAAGGAGTTCCCCGGCGTCAAGGCCCTGGCCGACGTCAACCTGGTGGTCCGGGCCGGCGAGATCCACGCGATCGTGGGCGAGAACGGCGCCGGCAAGTCGACGCTGATGAAGGTGCTCAGCGGCGTCTACCCGTACGGCAGCTACGACGGCCAGATCATCTACCAGGGCGCGGAGACCCGCTTCTCGGACATCCGGGCGAGCGAGAACGCCGGGATCGTGATCATTCACCAGGAGCTCGCGCTCATCCCGGACATGTCGATCACCGAGAACATCTTCCTCGGCAACGAGCCCCGCAAGCGGGGGGCGATCGACTGGAAGTCCGCGAACCGGAGGGCGCTGGACCTGATGGCCCGGGTCGGCCTGCGGGAGGACCCGGACACCCTGGTGAAGGACATCGGCGTCGGCAAGCAGCAGTTGGTGGAGATCGCCAAGGCGTTCGCCAAGGACGTCAAGCTGCTCATCCTGGACGAGCCGACCGCCGCGCTCAACGAGGCCGACTCCCGGCACCTGCTGGACCTGCTGCGCGGCTTCCGCTCGCGGGGCGTCACCTCGATCATGATCTCGCACAAGCTGAACGAGATCGAGGCGATCGCCGACCAGATCACCATCCTGCGTGACGGCCGGACCGTCGAGACGCTGAACGTCAAGGCCGACGGCGTCGACGAGGACCGGATCGTGCGGGGCATGGTCGGTCGCGAGCTGCACAGCCGGTTCCCGGACCACACGCCGAAGATCGGCGAGGTCTTCTTCGAGGTCCGGGACTGGAACGTCCGGCACCCAATCTCGGCCGAGCGGCAGGTCTGCAAGAACGAGAGCTTCGTCGTCCGCCGCGGCGAGATCGTGGGCTTCGCCGGGCTGATGGGCGCGGGCCGCACCGAACTCGCGATGAGCGTCTTCGGCCGCTCCTACGGCGTGTACGAGTCGGGCACGATCATCAAGGACGGCAAGGAGATCGTCCTGAAGTCGGTGGCGGACGCGATCGCCCACGGGCTCGCGTACGTCAGCGAGGACCGCAAGGCGATCGGCCTGAACCTGCTCGACGACATCAAGACCTCCACGGTCGCCGCCAAGCTGTCGAAGATCTCGCGCCACGGCGTCCTGGACGAGGTCCTGGAGTACAAGGCGGCCGAGTCCTACCGCCGGGAGCTGCGCACCAAGGCGCCGACGGTCGACGAGGGCGTCTCCAAGCTCTCGGGCGGCAACCAGCAGAAGGTCGTCCTGGCCAAGTGGATGTTCACGGACCCGGACCTCCTGATCCTCGACGAGCCGACCCGCGGCATCGACGTGGGCGCCAAGTACGAGATCTACGGCATCATCCAGCGGCTCGCCGACCAGGGGAAGGGCGTCGTCGTCATCTCCTCGGAGCTGCCCGAGCTGATCGGGCTCTGCGACCGCATCTACACCGTGTTCGAAGGCACCATCACCGGCGAGATCGCCCGGCAGGACGCGGACCCGGAAACCCTCATGAAGCAGATGACCTCGACGAAGAAGATGCAGACACGATGAGCCGAATCAAGGACCTGCAGAAGAACCTCTTCGGAGGGACCACGTCCAACGCCCGCCAGTTCGGGATGATCTTCACCCTGGTGGCGATCGTCGTCCTGTTCCAGATCCTCACGGACGGCCTGACCCTGCGATCGGACAACCTGATCGCGCTGTTCAACCAGAACTCGTACATCCTCATCCTGGCCATCGGCATGCTGATGGTGATCGTCGCCGGGCACATCGACCTCTCGGTCGGCTCGATCGCCGCCTTCACCGGCATCCTGGTGGCCAAGTCGATGGCGGAGTGGTCGCTGCCCTGGCCCGCCGCCATCCTGTTCGGCCTGGTGATCGGCGCGGTCATCGGCGCCTGGCAGGGCTTCTGGGTCGCCTACATCGGGGTGCCGGCGTTCATCGTCACCCTGGCCGGCATGCTGCTCTTCCGGGGCGGCAACCAGTTCATCGGCAACGCGAACACGATCTCCGTGCCGGAGGGCTTCCGGGTGATCGGCTCCGGCTTCCTGCCCGAGGTCGGCCCGAACACCGGCTACAACAACCTGACGCTCCTGCTCGGCCTCGCCGCCTGCGTGGCCGTGGTGTGGCGGGAGTTCCAGGCCCGCAAGACCCGCCGGGACATGGACGCCGATCCGGCCCCGATGTGGATCTCGGTGCTCCGGATGGCCGTCATGGTCGGTGTGATCGTCTTCGCCTCGCTGCGCTTCGCCAGCGGCCGGGTCGGCACGAGCTTCCCGGTCTCCGGCATCATCCTCGTGGCGCTGGTGCTGGCCTACTCCTTCTACACCCGCAACACCGCGGGCGGCCGGTACATCTACGCCGTCGGTGGCAACGCCCGGGCCGCGGAGCTCTCCGGTGTGAAGCTCAAGCGGGTCAACTTCTTCGTCATGATGAACATGGCCGTCCTGGCCGCCCTGGCCGGCATGATCTTCGTGGCCCGTTCGGCGGCCTCCGGTCCGCAGGACGGCAACGGCTGGGAGTTGGACGCGATCGCCGCGGTCTTCATCGGTGGCGCGGCCGTCTCGGGCGGCATCGGCACCATCAGCGGCTCGATCGTCGGCGGTCTGGTCATGGCCGTGCTCAACAACGGCCTGCAGCTGCTCGGCGTCGGCACCGACCGGGTCCAGATCATCAAGGGCCTGGTGCTGCTGCTGGCCGTCGCGCTCGACGTCTACAACAAGAAGCAGGGCAAGTTCTCCGTCATCGGGAGCCTCACCCGCTCGTTCCGCCGCGACACTCCCGCCCCGCCCACGGCACCGCCCGGCGCGGAACGGGAAACGGCCCGCACCGCGGTGCCGAGCTGACGCGTCACCCCGCCTCACACCCCGTATCACCTCTCCAGAAGGGCACCACCAGCCATGCGTAAACTGTTCGGCAAATCGATGGCCATCGGCGCCATCGCCGCGCTGGCCCTCACCGCGACCGCCTGCGGCTCCGGCCGTGACGGCGACACCGGCGGCGCCAAGGGCGACACCAAGGGCTTCGCGGCCGACTCCCTGATCGGCGTCGCCCTGCCGTCGAAGACCTCGGAGAACTGGGTCCTCGCCGGTGACCTGTTCACCAACGGCCTCAAGGAGGCCGGCTTCAAGAGCGACGTCCAGTACGCCGGCGCGTCGACCACGGTCGCCGACCAGCAGGCCCAGATCACCGCCATGGTGACCAAGGGTGCGAAGGTCATCGTCATCGGCGCCACCGACGCCGCGCAGCTGTCGACCCAGGTCGCCGCGGCGCACGCCGCCGGCGCGAAGGTCATCGCGTACGACCGTCTGATCACCAACACCCCGGACCTCGACTACTACGTCGCGTTCGACAACTTCAAGGTCGGCCAGCTCCAGGGCCAGGCCCTGCTGGACGGCATGAAGGCGAAGAAGCCGAACGGCCCGTACAACATCGAGCTCTTCTCCGGCTCGCCGGACGACAACAACGCCGGTGTCTTCTTCAACGGCGCGATGAGCGTGCTCAAGCCGGAGATCGACAAGGGCAACGTGGTCGTCGCCTCGAAGCAGACCGAGGTCAAGCAGACCGCCATCCAGGGCTGGAAGGCCGAGGGTGCGCAGGCCCGCATGGACCAGCTGCTGACCTCGACCTACGGCAGCAAGGAGCTGGACGGCGTCCTCTCCCCGAACGACACCCTGGCCCGCGCGATCATCACGTCGATCAAGGGTGCCGGCAAGCCGATCCCGGTCGTCACCGGCCAGGACTCCGAGGTCGAGTCGGTCAAGTCGATCATGGCTGGCGAGCAGTACATGACGATCAACAAGGACACCCGGAACCTGGTCAAGCAGACCATCGCCATGGTGAAGTCCCTGCAGGCCGGCAACAACCCTGAGGTGAACGACACCAAGTCGTACAACAACGGCGTCAAGGTCGTGGACACCTACCTGCTCCCGCCGGTGGCCGTCACCAAGGCCAACGCGGCCGAGGCGTACGCCAACGACCCGAAGCTGGCCCCGCTCACCAAGTAATCCCCTCGCACGAAGGAAGGGCCCCGGAGTTCGCTCCGGGGCCCTTCGTCATGCGCCTGGGTCGCAACCGCGGCGCGGTCGGGGCGCTCGCCGCCGATCGCGCCGGGCGGTCAGCGCGAGTGTGCCTCGATGGCCTCGATGACCCGCGGGCGCAGTTCGGCCGCGCGGACGACGGCGTCGACGGAGCCGACCTCGACGGCGCGCTGGATGCTGTGCACCCGGTCGAACTCCGTGGCCACCTCGCCGAGCTTCTCGGCGCGGACCGACGAGCGCAGCTCGTCCAGTTCCGCGGTCAGCGCGGCGCGGTCGGCGCCGGAGGCGGCCGCCACCCGGGCCTCCAGGTCCCGCACCCGCGGGTCGGCCGCGGTCCGGGCGTTCACCTCCCCGGAGAAGACCACCGCGGCGGCCGGCGCGCCGCCCAGCACCGAGGCGAACGAGCCCTCCAGCGCCAGCACGGTCATGTTGGGGTTCAGCGCCTTCGAGAACACCACGAACGCCCCGCCGTGGTACCGCGAGATAACGCAGAACACGATGGGCCCGCGGAAGTTCACGATGGCGCGGCCGATCTCGGCGCCGTACTCCAGTTGCAGCTTGCGCATCGACTCGGGCGAGCCGTCGAAGCCCGACAGGTTCGCCAGCACCACCAGCGGCCGGTTGCCGCTGGCCGCGTTGATCGCCCGGGCGGCCTTCTTCGACGAGCGGGGGAACAGCGTGCCCGCCGTGTAGGTGTCCGGGCCGTCGGTGGGCGGGAAGCCGCGCCGCGGCACCGACCGGGACTCGATGCCGAGCAGGCACACCGGGATGCCGCCGAGATGCACGTCCTGCACCACCGCGGTCTCCGCGTCGGCCATGCCCGCCCAGCGCTCCAGCACCGGGTGGTCCTGGTCGGCGAGCGCCCGCATCACGGTCCGGATGTCGAACGGCTTCTTCCGGTCCGGGTTGGCCGCGGCCGAGAAGATCTCGCCGACGGTGGTGAAGTCGCTGCCGGCCACGACGTGCGGGAAGTCCGAGATGTCCCGGTCGACCGGGTCGCTCGTCGTCGCTCGACGCGGCGCCGACTCGCCGGGCGCCACGTACGTGTGGTCGTAGTGCGCCATCAGCACGTCGCGCGCCGCCGGGAGGTCGGGCGCCCAGTACTGCGCCTGCCCGTTCGGGCCCATCACCCGGTCGTAGCCGCCGATGCCGAAGTTGTCCTCGGCCGACACGCCGCCGGAGAAGTCGAGCGACTGCTTGCCGGTGAGCACCATCGCCGAGTCCGGCGTCATCACCAGGACGCCCTTGGTGTGCATGAGCATCGTCGCCTCGGCGTTCCAGTACGGCTGCGCGCCGACGTTGATGCCCGCCACCACGATGTTGATCTCGCCGCCGTCCTGGGTGAACTCGACGATCCGCTTGAGCGCGGCCGCCACCCAGTCCATGTTCTCCGTGCCCGACGTCATGGAGATCCGGGCGCCGGCGGAGAGCGCGTACCACTCCAGCGGCACCCCCATCCGCTCGGCCAGGTCCAGCGCGGCGATCACCCGGCGGCACTCCGGCTCCGACAGCGCGCCGAGCGACTTCGTGGGGTCGCCGAGCAGCACGACCCGGGTGACGCCCTGCGGGTGCCGCGGGGTCGGCGTGGTCACCACACCGGCGACGATCGCCGCGGTGTTGCGCCCCCTGGGCCGGTCGACCGGCACCAGCGCGTGCCGGTCGTCGAGGTCGTGCTCGACGAAGTCGCCGAGCAGGCCGGTCAGCTCGTAGGGGTAGACGGTGTTGCGGCTGCTCGCGCGCAGCACCTTCAGCCGGTAGTCGTCCAGCGGCTCGACCGGCTCGACCGGCGGCTCGCCGACGCTCAGCTCGGCGCCGCCCGTGGCGTTGAACGAGATCCGCACGGCGATCTTGGTCAGCTCGCCGGTCCGCCGGTCGCGCTGCCGCGCGATGAACAGGATCTCCTCCAGGCCGGCCCCCGCCGTCGTCGGGCGCACCCGCCCGGCGATCATCTCCATCTCCTCGCGGGTCAGCTCGCTCGGCGGCCAGACGTAGATCACGATGCGGTTGGTCTGGAAGCGCGCCTTCGCCGGTCGCCGCGACTGCGCGCGGCGGATCGAGTCGAGGCAGGCGGCGACCGTGTCCTCGGTCGTCGGCAGCGCGACCAGCCGCCCGTCCTGCTCGCGCAGCGCGGTCAGGTCGCGCACCTGCGCGAACGCGACGAGGCGCTCGTCCGACGGGTTCTCCCGCGCCACGCACTGGAAGAGGTAGACCTCCTCGTCCGACGACGGCAGCCGGGTCAGGTCAAACTTGCGCAGCCGCTCCAACTGCATCCGCTGCGCGATGTACGGGTGCAGGCCGCGGATCAGCCGCTCCTCGCTCATCCCCGAATCCGACGGGCGGAAGGTGAAGTGGTGGTGCATCACCGCGCCGGCGCGCCCCGCGACGGTGGTGGTGACCCGGCGGACCTGGTGCGGCAGCGGCTGCGCGTTGACCGCCTCGTGCAGCGCGGCCGCCATCGCGTCGAAGTCCTCCGGCTGGTCCTCCCACGCGAGGTAGATGTCGGCGTCGATCGCCTCCGCGCCGCTCGCCAGCTCCGCGAGCCCGCGCAGCGCGTCGCCGAGGGCGTCGAAGCGCACCGCGGCGGAGACCACGCTCGAGTCCGCGCGCTCGGCGACCACGAACGTGCAGCCCGCGACCTCGTGGTTGCGGACGCCGGTGAGCCCCTTGTTGCCGTAGTAGCGCCGGGTCAGCACCTCCAGCATGACCGCGTTGTCGAGGTGGTCGCGCACCAGTCGCTGGCCGAGCAGCCGCACCAAGGGCTCGGTGCTGCGCACCATCTCCGCGACGCGCTCGGCGCGGTCCGGCGCGTCCGGGTGGGCGTCCAGGTGGCGCAGGTGCTTGCGGACCTCGGCGTAGACGCGGGCGCGGTTGCGGCGCAGCAGCGGCTGGGCGAACCAGGCGAACACCACGCCGCGCGCCAGGTCGGCGACCACCGGGAAGCGGACCTGCGTGGCGGCCACCAGCCGCTCCAGCGCGAGGCCCGCGGGCTCGCGCAGCGTCTCGTCCGGCGGCGGCTCCCGCAGCCACGAGCGCAGCAGCGTCGCGATGACGGTGGCGTCGGCGGCCGCGCGTTGCTGGGCCAGGAAGATCCGGAACACGGCGGCTTCCAGCGCGGGGGAGCGCTCCAGGTCGGTGACCCCGTAGTGGCCGAGGGCCTTGGCGAGCTTGGCCTGGAACGCCGCCGGCAGCCCGGCCCGCTCGATGTCCAGGCTCTGCAGGTAGGTGTGGAAGTACTCGCGCGCGCTGGGGACGTGGCCGTCGCCGTCCTCGCCCGTCGGCCGGTTCCGGCTCAGCTCGGCGAGGTCGGCGAAGACGTTGACGAGTTCGAGCTCCTCGGCCAGCGGCCGGTGGCCGTCCTCGGTGGCCGCCCGGCGTGCGGCGAGGTAGGCGTCGATCACCCGGCGGTCGTCGTGCGGGTCCACGTCGAAGCCGAGCAGCAGGCTGCGCAGGTCCTCGTGGCCGCGCGTGGCGCGCTGCCGCGCCGGGAGCTCCACGGCCTCGGCGGGCAGGTCCAGCTCGACGGTGGCCGCGGCCGGGTCGTCGGCGGTCTCGGCGCCCGCGTCGGCGAGCGGCTCCAGTCGCAGCAACGGTGCGCCGGCCTCCACCTGGCTGCCCACGGAGACGGCGCATTCCTTGAGCCGGGCCCGGAACGGCGCCCGCAGCACCGTCTCCATCTTCATGGCCTCCAGCACCAGCACCGGTGCGCCCGCCTCGACCTCGGCGCCGACCGCCAGCGGCGTGGCGACGACCAGCGCGGGCATGGGGGAACGGAGGACACCGCCCTCGTCCCGGCTGACCCGGTGCGTCACGCCGTCCACCTCGACCAGGTGGATCGGCCCGTACGTGTCGGTGAGCAGGCGGTACCGGACGCCGTTGACGGCGATCTGCCCGATGTGCCGGTCGAAGCGGTCCAGCTCGACGTCAGCGGTGCGCACGTCCGCGCCCGCCTCGATGCCGACGCGGAACCGGTGCGCGCCGATCCGCGCCACGCGCATCCGGTAGCCGACGCCGCGCAGCTTGAGGTCCAGCGGCCGGCCGCTGGCGTGCTGCACCTGCGGGCGGCCGCCGAACGCCGTCGACAGCAGCCGCTGCCGCTCGACGCGCTCCTCCTCCTCGTACGCCTCGATGGCGGCGGCCGCCAGCGCGACGGCGGAGTGCCGGTGCGCGACGAGCCGGCCCTCGCCGCGGACGCGGTCGATCCAGCCGGTGTCCGCGCTGGCGTCGATCACCTCGGGCTGGTCGAGCAGGTCGAGCACGAAGCTCTTGTTGGTCGCGCCGCCCTCGATGATCACCGTGGTGTTGGCCATCGCCCGGCGCAGCCGGCCGAGTGCCTCGTCGCGGTCACGGCCGTAGGCGATGATCTTCGCGATCATCGAGTCGAAGTCGGCGGGGATGGTGTCACCCTCGCTGACGCCGGTGTCCACCCGGATGCCCGGCCCGGCGGGCAGGTCCAGCCGGGCGATCCGGCCCGGGGAGGGCGCGAAGTCGCGGTCGGGGTCCTCGGCGTTCAACCGGGCTTCGATGGCGTGGCCGCGTTCCACCGGCGGCTGGCCCTCCAGCCGCCCGCCGGAGGCCACGTGCAGCTGGGCCTTGACCAGGTCGAACCCGGTGGTCGACTCGGTGATCGGGTGTTCCACCTGGAGGCGGGTGTTGACCTCCAGGAACGCGAACAGCCGGTCGCCGGGGTGGTAGAGGAACTCGACGGTCGCCGCGCCGCGGTAGCCGACCGCGACGGCCAGCCGTTCGGCCGACGTCTTCAGTTCGGCGGCCTGCGCCGGGCTGAGCACCGGCGACGCCGACTCCTCGATCACCTTTTGGTTGCGCCGCTGCACCGAGCAGTCCCGGACGCCCAGCGCCCACGCGGTGCCCTGGCCGTCGGCGATCACCTGGACCTCGACGTGCCGGGCGCCGGTGACCAGGCGCTCCAGGAAGACGACGCCGCTGCCGAACGCCCGCGCGGCCTCCTGGCTGGTGCGCTCGTAGGCGTCGGCGAGCTCGGCCTCGTTGGTGATCACGCGGATGCCGCGGCCGCCCCCGCCGGCGGTGGCCTTCAGCATCAGCGGGTAGCCGATCTCGGCCGCCGCCGCCAGGGCGGCGTCCAGGGTCTCGACGGCGCCGCGGCTCCACGGCGCGACTGGCACGCCGACCTCCTCGGCGATCAGCTTCGCGCCGATCTTGTCGCCGAGCTGGCGCATGGCCTCCGGGCTCGGCCCGACGAAGGTGACCCCGATCTTCTCGCAGAGCTCGGCGAAGGCCGGGTCCTCGGCGACGAAGCCCCAGCCGACCCAGGCGGCGTCGGCCCGGGTCTCCACCAGCGCGCGCTCCAGCGTCGTCAGGTTCAGGTACGGGCGCGCGGACGCGGGACCGAGATCGTAGGCGAGGTCCGCCTCACGCACGAACGTGGCGTCGCGGTCGACGTCGGTGTGCAGGGCGACGGTCTCGATCCGGGTCCCGGTCTCCGCGGCCAGCTCCCGGACGGCGTGGATGAGCCGCATCGCGGCCTCCCCACGGTTGACGATGGCGATACGGCTGAACACCCGACCGACCCCTCCGTTGGACCCACGTGTACGCGCCGCGAGGCGACGGCCCCCGGCAGTGATCACCTTTCCGTCTGCCGGCCTGCGGCGCCATGTCGTAACCGCCGAACCCTGAGCGGCGCCCGTTGTAGGAACCGAACAAAACTTTTTGGCGCTCCTGAGGGCAGGGCGGCTCCACGCGCGTGCCCGGTCCGGCTACCGGGGAGTACGGTCAGCGGGCGTCGCGGCGCTGGAACACGACCAGGCCCGCGACGACCGCGGCGGCGGCGTACAGGGACAGGACGCCGAGCCCGGCCCACGGCCCGATGTGCTCGGCGGCGAGGTTGCGGGTCGACTGGATGCTCAGCCCGGCGTCCATCGGGGCGAACCGGTGGATGCGGTGCTGCCAGGTCGGGTCGGTGACGAACATGGCGACGACCGGCGATCCGTAGAGCAGGGCCAGCGCCGCCGTCAGCGCACCGGCGGTGTCCCGAAGGAGGAGCGCGAGCCCGGCGCCCAGCAGGGTGACCAGCCCGGTGTAGAGAACCGTGCCGACGGCCGCCCGCCGGGTGAGGTCGTCGGCGAGCGACAGCGCCGGAAAGCCGTGCGCCGCGTCGAACCCGCCGCCTGGCAGCATCGTCCGGCCGGCCACCAGGGACCCGGCGACCGCCAGCACCCCGGTGCCCACCCCGAGGACGGCCAGGGCGCCGAGCTTGCCCAGCACCACCGGGAACCGGCGCGGTACGGCCATCAGCGTCGGCTGGATGGTCCGCGTGCTGTGCTCGGCCGTCACCGCGAGCACCGCGAGGACCACGATGCCGAGCTGGCCCAGGCGCACGCCGGCCAGCGACAGTCTGGTGAGGTCGGGGTCGCAGGGGGAGTCGCAGTGGGCGTGGTCCAGCGACCCGGTGACGGCGAACCCGACGGCCGCCGTCCCGGCGACCGTGAGGAGCATCAGCCATCCGGTGCTCGGCAGGGTCCTCAGCTTCGTCCACTCCGCCCGCAGCGAGCGCGGCGCCGTCACGCGTCCCACCTGCGCAGCCGCCACCAGGCGAGCCCGAGGGTGACCACGACCCATGCCGCGACCACACCGATCCCGGCCCACGGCCCGATCATGGCCCACGGCTCGACGAGCGTGACGGTCGGCGGCTTCGCCCGCTGCGTCGCCATCCCGCCCGCCAGCGTGGTGTACATCAGCCACCTCGGCGAGGTGCCCGGGAGGATCATGCCGGCGATCAGCGGCCCGAGCACCAGCACGACGGTGATCGTGATCGCGGCCGCGCTGTGCCGCAGCAGCACGCCGATCCCGAGGCCGACGACGGCGACACCGGCCAGGAACGCGGCGGTGAGCAGCAGCGCCCGCAGCACCGAGTGGTCAAGGAGGGACGGTGGGGGAAAGGCCGGCGGCGTGAAGCCCCGGTCGCGCAGGACCGGGATGGCGAGCACGAACGAGCCGACCGCACCCACCAGCCCCACGAGGAACGCGGTGGCCCCGAGGACGACCGCCTTCGCGGCCAGCACCCGGCCCCGGCGCGGGGTCGCCGCGAACGTCGTGCGGATCATGCCCCGGCGGTACTCCGACGTGGCGTAGAGGACCCCGATCGCGATGAGGGCCATCAGACCGGCGACCACGCCGACCAGCCCGATCTCCACCATGTCGTCGTCCGGCGGCCGCGGACCGACCTTGCCGATGCCCACCACGGTGTACGTGCCGTCGGCCTCGGTGACCTGGCCGCCGGCGCGTATCCCGCCCTTCCCGTCGAGCCGGTCCGCGCCGCCGATCGCCTCGCCGTGCCAGGCGCCCCCCGAGTCGAGGCGCACGTTGTCGAAGGTGGCCCGGGCGCTGGTCGGCCGCTCACCGACCGACGAGCTGCCGCCGCCACGTGAGGTGTACACGGCCGCCGGCGACGAGACGTAGAAGCCCATCTCCACCACTGCGGGCAGGCTCTTCGGCGCCGCCGTACCGATCTTTCGCCACGCGGCGCCGTCGGCCGACTCGTATCCCGTGATGGTGTCGCCCGAGCGCACGAGCCGCAGCCAGCGCGGGCCGCCGCCGGCGCCGCCCCTGCGGACCGCGTCGAAGTCCCATTGCAGCTGTACGCCCTGACCGGCGGTCAGCAGCACCGCCGCGTACGACGAGCCGGGCCTGGTGCCGTCCTTGATCATGATTCCGGCGGCGGGCTGGGCGAAGGGGCTCGGATCCTCCAGCCGGGTCATCCCCTCGGAGTCCATGCCGGCGGCGCGCCGGTCCGGTTCCCGCGCCACCGACGCGACCCGCACGGTGAGCGTCGCGTCGCCCGTGACCTGCTGGTGCACGAAGTAGAAGGCGTCGGCGACCGGCCCGCCGCGCGGCCCGCTCACGAAGTCGGCGCTTTCGTTGATGTTCGTTCTGCTGCCCGAGGCGGCGAGGTAGCTCAGGCCGACGGTCAGAGCGGCCGCAGCGACCAGCGTGACCACCCACCGGCTCACCGACCGCAGCTTGGTCCACTCGGCCAGCAGCAGGCGGGGAAAGGATTCGCGAGCGGTCACCGTACGCCCCCTTCGACCGCCGGCGCGGCGCCCTCGGGCGCGAACTCCAGGGCGCCGCGGGTCAGGTCCATGTACGCCTCCTCGAGCGAGGCCCGGTGCCGCCTCAGTTCGGAGAACGGGATGGCGGCCTCGGTCAGCAGGGCCGACACCCGGTCGCCGGCCAGCCCGTCGACGACGACGGTCTCCGGACCGGTCACGGTGACGGTCGCGCCCCCGTTGGCGAGCACCGTCGTCGCCTCGGTCCGCTGCGCGGTGGTCACCTCGACGCGGTCCTTGGACGCGGCGGCCAGGAGTTCGGCCACGGTGGTGTCGGCGATCAGGCGGCCGCGGCCGACCGCGATGAGGTGGTCGGCGGTGTCCTCCAGTTCGCTCATCAGGTGGCTGGAGACCAGAACCGCCCGGCCCTCGGCGGCCAGCGACCGCATCAGGCCCCGGATCCAGACGATGCCGTCCGGGTCCAGCCCGTTGACCGGCTCGTCGAACATCAGCACCGGCGGATCGCCGAGCAGGGCCGCGGCGATGCCCAGCCGCTGCTGCATGCCGAGCGAGAACCCCCCGGTCCGCCGGCGGGCGGCCGAGGCCAGGCCCACCTGGTCGAGCACCTCGGCCACCCGGCGCCGGCCGATGCCGTTGCTGTGCGCCAGCCAGAGCAGGTGGTCGCGGGCGCGCCGGCCCGGGTGCAGGGCCGACGCGTCGAGCAGCGCACCGACCTGGGTCAACGGCGTACGCAGGGAGCGGTAGGGGCGCCCGTTGACCAGCGCCTCGCCCTCGTCCGGCACGTCGAGCCCGAGGATCAGCCGCATGGTCGTCGATTTCCCCGCGCCGTTGGGCCCGACGAAACCGGTGACCTCGCCGGCCCGGACGGTGAACGACAGCCCGTCCACCGCGACGGCCGTGCGGTACCGCTTGCGTAGCCCGCGTACCTCGATGGTGGGTTCCATGGCAGGGACGTTAGGCGCGGTGACCGGCGGGCGCGTCACGGCGCAGAGGGGTCTTCCGCCGGTGGCCGCTTCCCCCATGCGGGGGAGGCCGGGTCCCTGTCGGGATGGACGACACCGCTGTCGCGGCCGGTCACAATGGCGGGCGTGAAGCGGATCGGGCTCGCCGTGGCCACGGCCGCCCTCGGCGCCGTGGCGGTGATCGAGTCGGTGGCGGGCGCGTCCGACGGGCCGCCGACCGGGATCGCGGCGCTCCTCGCCCTCGCGGTGGTCGCCCCGGTCGCCCTGGCCCGTCTCTGGCCCGCGACGGCGGCCGTCCTGTCGGCCTCGGCGGCCCTGTCCGGCCTGGTGGTCTCCGCTCCGGTCACCGTCGCCGGGGCCACCGCGCTGGCCCTGCTCTACGGGGTCGCCGGCCACCGGCGGTCACCGGGCACCAGCTGGGCCCTGGTCCTGCCCTTCGTCGGGTACGCGGCGGCGCCGCTGTCGAGCGACCGGCCGGGCGGACGGCCCGTCGCCCTGATCCTGCTGGCCGTCGCGGCACTGGCGACGGCCACCGGGGTGGCGCTGCGACTGCGCGACGAGCGGCGGCGCCGCCGGGCCGACGAACGGTCGTCGGCGGCGTCGCTGATGGAGTACGCGGCCCGCGGCGAGCGGGCCCGCATCGCCCGGGAACTCCACGACGTGGTGGCGCACCACATCACCATGATCGCCCTGCAGGCGGAGGCGGCCCGGCTCACCACACCGGGTCTGCCACCGGACGGCGCCCGCCGGCTGACCGCCATCGGCGACACCGCGCGGATCGCGCTGACCGAGATGCGGCGGCTGCTGGGCGTGCTCCGGGAGGACGTGGACGCCGAGCCGACACTTCGCCCCCAACCCGGGCTCCGCCAGCTCAACGCCCTGCTCGACGAGGTACGCGACGCGGCCGTGGGCGGCGGCGTCCGCCTGATCGTGAGCGGCTCCGTCGAACCGCTCGACCCCGGGGTGGAGCTGACGGCGTACCGCATCGTGCAGGAGGCGCTGACGAACGCCCGCCGGCACGCTCCCGGCGCGGCCGTCGACGTCGAGCTGCACTACCGCGGCGACGACCTCAGCGTGCGGGTCCACGACAACGGTCCCGGCCCGGCCCCGGCCGGCGGACGCGGGCACGGGCTGGCCGGGATGCGGGAACGGGCGGCTATGGTCGGTGGCCAGGTCACGGCCGGTGCCGCACCCGGCGCCGGGTTCCTCGTCGAGGCCGTGCTGCCGACGAAGGGAGCCACGCCGTGACGGCCACCCGCATCGTCGTGGTCGACGACCAGGACGTCGTGCGCGCCGCCTTCGAGGTACTGCTGGCGACCCAGCCCGACTTCGCGGTCGTCGGCTCGGCCGCCGAGGGCGAGCAGGCCGTGCGGATCTGCCGCCGGCTGCGTCCCGATGTCGTCCTCATGGACATCCGCATGCCGGGGATGGACGGCATCGAGGCGACCCGCCGGCTCCTCACCGACCCGGAGCCGCCGCGGGTGCTGATGCTGACGACGTTCGACCTCGACGAGCACGTGTACGACGCGCTCGGCGCCGGCGCGAGCGGTTTCCTGCTCAAGGACGCCACCGCCGAGCGCCTGTTCGACGCCGTCCGCGTCGTCGCGGCCGGGGAGGCGCTGCTCGCGCCGACGGTGACCCGGCGGCTCGTGGCCGAGTTCGCCCGGATGCGGGTACGCCGCCGCGAGCCGGACGTGGTGCTCCGTGCGCTGACCGCCCGGGAGACCGAGGTGCTGCGGCTGATCGCCGAGGGGTTGTCGAATCCCGAGATCGCCGCCCGGCTAATCGTGGGGGAGGAGACCGTCAAGTCCCATGTCAGCCGAATGCTCGCCAAGCTCGGTCTCCGCGACCGCACCCAGGCCGTCGTCGTGGCGTACGAGTCCGGCCTGGTGGTCCCCGGCGACCGGTGACGGTCAGCCGGCGGCGAGCTGCTCGCGCACCCGTGGCGCGACCCCGGCCGTCCGGCCCCAGTGTCATCTCGCCGAAGCTGTCGACCTCGATCACGACCGGGTGCCCACCGCGCGTCTCCACCGTCATCGCGCCCCCGGGAGTGTGATCGGGACTTCCTTGACCGGTCAAGCATGGGAGATATGCTTGACCGGTCAAGGAAATGAGGTGGCAGGCATGAGTGACGACGATCTCGCGACGGCGGGTCCCGCTCCGGCCGCGACGGCGACCCTGTCGTCCCGGCCGCGGCTCGCCGTGCTCGGCGCCGGGCACACCGGGCCGGTGATCGCCCGGGTCGCGATGGCCGCCGGGTATCCGGTGACGATCGCGGCCTCCGGCGACCCCGCGAACATCGCGCTGATCGCCGACGTGCTGGCCCCCGGGGCCGAGGCCCGCTGGGCGGCCGACGCCGTCGAGGACGCGGAGATCGTGGTGCTGGCGATACCGCTGCACCGGTTCCCGAGCCTCGACCCCGCGCTGCTCGCCGACCGGCTCGTGGTGGACACGATGAACTACTGGCCGCCTGTCGACGGCGTCCAGGAGATGTTCGACGATCCCCGGTACGGCAGCAGCGAGATCGTCCAACGTCGGCTCGCCCGCTCGACCGTCGTGAAGACGCTGAACCACATCGGCTACCACGAGCTGGAGGACGACCGCCGCGCGCCGGGCGCGCCGGACCGCCGCGCGCTGGGCGTGGCCGGTGACGACGGCGCCGCCGTGCGCACCGTGGCGGACCTGATCGAGCGCATCGGCTACGACGCCGTCCGGCTCGACAGCCTGCGCGCCGGCCGTCTGCTCCAACCCGGCGGCCCGGTCTTCGGGGTGTCGCTGCGCAGGACCGAGTTCGCGCGGGCGCTGGCCGGCTAGCCGCTCCCGCTTCCACCACAGAGACAGAGGCTCATCGTGACTTCCTTTCCCCTCGTGCTCGGCCTGGACACGTTCGGCGACGTCACCCACGACGCCGACGACCGCCCGGTCTCGCACGCCCGGACCATCCGCGACATCGTCGAGCAGGGTGTCCTCGCCGACCAGGTCGGCGTGGACTTCTTCGGCATCGGTGAGCACCACACCGACGACTTCCCGCTCTCCGCCGCCGACGTGGTGCTCGGCGCGATCGCCGCCCGCACCACCCGGATCCGCCTCGGCTCGGCGGTCACGGTGCTCAGCTCCGACGACCCGGTGCGGGTCTTCCAGCGCTACTCCACCCTGAACGCGGTCTCCGGCGGCCGGGCGGAGGTGATCCTCGGCCGTGGGTCGAGCATCGACTCGTTCCCGCTGTTCGGCTACGACTTGGCCGACTACGAGCAGCTCTTCGAGGAGAAGGCGCAGCTCTTCGCCGAGCTGCTCAAGGGCGGGCCGGTCACCTGGAAGGGCACCATGCGCGCGCCGCTGCACGAGCAGGACGTCGTGCCGCACACCGAGTCCGGACCCTTCCCGGCCTGGATCGGCGTCGGCGGCAACCCACAGTCGGTGATCCGCGCCGCCCGGTACGACTATTTCCTGATGCTCGCGATCATCGGCGGGTCGCCGGCCCGTTTCGCGCCCTTCTCCCGCCTCTTCCACCAGGCGCTCACGCAGCTCGGCAAGGACCCACTGCCGATCGGCGTGCACTCGCCCGGGCATGTCGCCGCCACCGACGAGCAGGCCCGCGAGGAGTTCTTCCCCCGCTACCAGCAGGTGATCCGCCGAGTCGCCCGGACCCGCGGATTCGCCGTGCCGACCCGGGAGACCCTCCTGCGGGAGGTCGGGCCGGACGGTGCGCTCTACGTCGGATCGCCCGAGACCGTCGCGCGGAAGATCGCCGCGAACCTGCCCGTGCTCGGCGCGAACCGCTTCGAGATGAAGTACGGCATGGGCGGCCTCTCGCACGGGGCCCTGATGACCGCCATCGAGCTCTACGGCACCGAGGTCATCCCGCGCGTCCGCGAGCTGCTGAGCTGACCGGCTTCCGGTCCGGCCGTCCGTGGCGCCGACGACCGGACCGATCGGCGGCTGCCGGCCGTCGGGGGACCGGGGGAGGGGTCAGTCGGCCGTTCCGACGCGCTGGAACGCGCGGGCCAACTGGACGAGGTCGATGCCCTCGAAGTGGTCGAGGAACCGCCGCCGCACGCTGGCCAGATGACTCGGCCACGACTCCTCGAGCCGGGCGAGACCGGCGTCGGTGAGGACGGCGTTCCAGCCGCGCGCGTCCTCCGCGCACTTGGCCCGCTCGACCAGGCCCTGCGTCTCCAGCCGACCGATGGTGCGGGTCATCCCGCTCAGCGACAGCTGGCACGCTGCCGCGAGCTCGCTCATCCGCATCTGGCGGCCCGGCGCCTCGGAGAGGTGCATGAGCGCCGTGTACTCGGTGAGGGGCAGTTGGCGGTCGCCCACCATGTCGGCGTCGATGGTGCGGGGCAGGACGTGCATGATCCGGCCCAGGGAGCGGACCAGCGCTTCCTCCTCGGCGTTGAGGGGGCGCAGCGATTTCGGTGCGGCGGCGGACATGCCCCCATCTTACTTGCTTGACCGAGCAAACACAGGTCCCACGGTGATCGCCGCCATAGCGCAGCTAGTTGCTTGACGAAGCAACAAGTGGCTAGCGTGTGCTTGACCAGGCAAGGACTTTTGAAGGGCATCTACGACATGACCAGGATCGGAATCATCCTCGGTAGCACCCGCCCGGGTCGGAACGGCGAGTCGGTGGCCCGCTGGGTGTTCGACGTCGCCAAGCAGCGCAGCGACGCGCAGTTCGAGCTGATCGACCTGCTCGACTACCAGCTGCCGCACCTGGACGAGGCGTACCCGCCGGCGATGGGCCAGTACACCCAGCCGCACACGCTTCGCTGGGCTAACACCATCGCGTCGTTCGACGGGTTCGTGATGGTCACCCCGGAGTACAACCACTCCACCTCGGGTGCCCTGAAGAACGCCATCGACTTCCTCTACGCGGAGTGGAACAACAAGGCCGTCGGTTTCGTCAGCTACGGCTCCGCCGGCGGCACCCGGGCCGTGGAGCACCTGCGGCTCATCGCCGGCGAGCTGCAGATGGCCGACGTCCGGTCCCAGGTGGCGCTGTCGCTCTTCACCGATTTCGAGAACTTCAGCGTCTTCAAGCCCAGCCAGTTCCAGCAGGACGCCCTCAACGCCACCCTCGACCAGGTCGTGGCCTGGAGCACCGCGCTCGCCCCGCTGCGCAACAGCTGAACACCCTTCCGGCACCGACCGGAGACGGCCGCGGAACCCTCCGCGGCCGTCTCCGTATCCGGTGCGTCGCTCAGGACCCTTGCCGGGGCGCCACGAATCCGGGAGCCGGCTGGGGAAACTCGCCGGTGACCTGGGTGATGATCTCCACGGCCACATCGCGCAGTTTGCGGTTACGGTTCTGCGACGCCTGCCGGAGCAGGGTGAAGGCCTGTGTGGCGGTGCACCGCTGCTGGCCCATGACCACCCCGAGGGCCTGATCGATGACGCTGCGGGACGCCATCGCGTCGGCGAGTTGCTGATGCAGGAGGGCCTGGTCGGCCTGGCGGAGGATGACGCCCAGCGCCGCCGACCCCTGGTCGGTGAAGGCCAGGGCCTGCCGGCGCGCCGGGTCGGTGAAGGCGCGCGGGTGGGTGGCGTAGAGGTTCAACGCACCGACGGTCTCCCGGTCGACCGTCATCGGCAGCGACAGCGAGCTGACGATGCCGAGCCGGAGCGCGTGTTCCCGGTAGCGGCTCCAGCGTCCGTCCTCGCGCAGGTCGAACACCTCGACGACCTGCCCCTGGCGCAGGGCCTCGAGGCAGGGGCCCTCGTCGGCCCCGTACTGGATCTCGTCGCCCTGGGCGGCCAGGCGGCCGCTGCTCGCGACGGTGAAGGCTCCACCGTCCCGGCGCACCGTCAGCCCGCACCCCACGGCGGGGGTGACCACCTCCACCGCGACCCGGACGATCTGATCCAGGAACCGGTCGACGTGGGGCGAATCGGCGAGCAGGGCCAACAGTCGGCCGGAGGCCGAGGCCAGAGACGGGTCAGCAGCATCGGACACCACTGCTACCTCCTGAATTCCATGTGCCCGTTCGGTTGGACCGAAGGTGACGCCACTGCTCTGGCCTGCCCCTGAGGGAGCGGCGGCCAGTGCTTCCTTGCTGAGGAGCCCACGTTTCCCCGGTCGGCAGGGTGCCAATCGGGGTGGTACGGGGCTAGGGTCGAGGTGGGTTCGGACATGAGCCCAGGACCAGTGCCGGGCCGCCGACGGTGAGCCCGGCCATCAACCCGGTCCGGAGATCCTCACCGGGAGGAGCACCTCATGTCCGTCCATCACGCGCAGCATCACGCGGCGTCGGCAGACACCCGCCCGTCGTCCCTGTCCCTGGCGCTCGCCGGGGAGGGCCCGGCGATGGTGGTGGAGGTCGGGGGCCCGCTCGACATGGCGACCGTCGACCCGCTGGTCGACCTCGTGGACCGGCTGGTGGCCGGCCGACCGCCCGCGGTGCTGGTGCTCGACCTGAGCGGGGTGACCTTCTTCTGCGCCGCCGGCGTCAACGCGCTGCTGACGGTCCGCCGTCGGGTCGGCTCGGCCGGCTGCACCCTGGTGGTGCGCAGGCCCTCCCGGATCACCGTCGCGGTCCTCGACATCGTCGGCCTCAAGGACGAATTCACCACCGAGTGACCTGCCTTTCCCTCCACGTCTGTCGGCGGACGGCAGCGGTCACATCGGACTCCGGCCCGCCGGCATGTGGCGTGATACCCGGAGTGGATCAGCCCGAAACGGCGGAACGCCGGTGATCCGAGCCACCGGCAGCCCTCGGTGGGGGCCGGGGCTCAGGCCGGCGGACGGCGCGCGTCGACGGCCCGGCCCATCCGGGTGACGGCCTCGGTGAGGATCGCCGGTGAGGTGGCGAAGTTGAGGCGTACGAAGCCGGTCCCGCCGGTGCCGAAGACGTGCCCGGAGCTGAGGGCGACCCGCGCGTCGTCGAGGAACATCCTCGCGGGCCCGGCGAGGTCGCTGGCCACGCCGGGTTCGCCGGCCGGCTGGTCGGTGGCGACGCCCAGCCGGGTGCAGTCCAGCCAGGCGAGGTAGGTGCCCTCGGGGCGGTGGCAGACGACGGCCGGGAGGTGCTTGGCCACCAGGGTCTCCAGCAGGGTGCGGTTGGCGTCGAGCCCGTCGAGGAGGAGGTCGAGCCACTGCCCGCCGGTGCGGAACGCGGCCGTGTGCGCGAGCACGCCCAGGTGACTGGGGCCGTGGCCGACCTCTTCCGGCATGCGGCGCAGGTCGGCGGCGGCCCGCGGCCCGGCGACCGCGAGCGCCGCCTTGAGGCCGGCGAGGTTCCACGCCTTGGAGGCGGAGGCGAGGGCGAACGCGTTCTCGGCGCCGGACACCGTGAGGTACGGGGTGAAGTGCGCCCCGGGAAGCACCAGCGGGGCGTGGATCTCGTCGGAGATCACCCGTACGCCGTGTCGGCCGGCCAGGTCGGCGACCGCCTCGAGCTCGTCCCGGCGGTGGACCACGCCGGTCGGGTTGTGCGGGTTGCACAGCAGGAACGCCGGCCGGCGGCCGGCGGCCCGGGCCCGGCGGAACGCCTCGTCCAGAGCGGCGGGGTCCATCCGCAGGTCGGGCCCGAGCGGCGCCTCGATCACCTGCCGGCCGGCGTGGCTGACGAAGGCGTAGAAGGGCGGGTAGACGGGGGAGCAGACCACCACCGCGTTGCCGGGGTCGGTCACCAGCCGGAGCACCTCGACGATGCCCATCATCACGTCGGGAACGACCGCCGTGTGGTCGACGCGGAAGCCGTGCCAGCCCCAGCGCCCGGCGGCGAACTCGCCGAGCGCCTCGGCGTACGCCGTGCCGTGCGCGTAGCCGGTGTCACCGAGGTCGATCGCGCGGCGCAGCGCGTCGGCCACCGGAGCGGCGAGGGGTACGTCCTGCTCGGCGACCCAGAGGGGCAGCACGTCGGGCGGATGCATGCGCCACTTCACGCTGCTGCGCTGCCGGAGCTCGGCCAGCGTGAGCACGGTGAGCGGATTCCGGGCCGGGGAGCCGTCGGCGGAGGGGGCGAGGCCTGCCATGCCCACCACCCTAGGCCGTCTGACGCCCGGTGCCGTTCCGCTGCCGCGCGGCAGCCTGGCGCCGCAACTCGTGACGGGCCAGGGCGTTGCGGTGCACCTCGTCGGGTCCGTCGGCGAACCGCAGGGTGCGGATGCCGGCGTAGGCCTTCGCCAGCGGGAAGTCCTGGGACAGCCCGGCGGCGCCGTGCACCTGGATGGCCTTGTCCAGGATCCACTGGACGGTCGCCGGGGTGGCGATCTTGATGGCCTGGATCTCGGTGTGCGCGCCCTTGTTGCCGACGGTGTCCATCAGCCAGGCCGTCTTGAGCACCAGCAGGCGCAACTGCTCGATGCGCACCCGCGACTCGGCGATCCACTCGCGGATCACGCCTTGCTCGGCCAGCGGCCGGCCGAACGCCACCCGCTGCTCGGCGCGGGCGCACATCAGCTCGACGGCCCGCTCGGCGAGGCCGATGGAGCGCATGCAGTGGTGGATGCGGCCCGGGCCCAGCCTGGCCTGCGCGATCGCGAACCCGTCGCCCTCGGCGCCGATCAGGTTCTCGACCGGCACGCGTACGTCGTGGAACGCCAGCTCGGCGTGCCCGCCGTGGTCGTGGTCGTCGTACCCCAGCACCTCCATGCCCCGGGTGATCTCCACGCCCGGGGTCGCCCGCGGGACCAGCACCATCGACTGCTGGCGGTGCCGCTCGGCGTTCGGATCGGTCTTGCCCATCACGATGAAGATCCGCGCGTTCGGGTTCATCGCGCCGGTGATCCACCATTTGCGACCGTTGATCACGTAGTGGTCGCCGTCCCGCTCGATCCGGGTGGCGATGTTCGTGGCGTCCGAGGAGGCCACGTCGGGCTCCGTCATGGCGAACGACGACCGGATCCGGGCGTCCAGCAGCGGCTCCAGCCACTGCTTCCGCTGCTGAGCGGTGCCGAACATCGCCAGCACCTCCATGTTGCCGGTGTCCGGAGCGGCGCAGTTCAGCACGGCGGGCGCCAGGTGGCTCCGTCCGGTGATCTCGGCGAGCGGGGCGTACTGGAGATTGGTCAGGCCGGCCCCGTGCTCACCGGGCAGGAAGAGGTTCCACAGCCCTCGCTTCCGCGCCGCGGTGCGCAGCTGCGCCAGCACCGGCACCGAGTCCCAGGCCCAGCGGTCGCCGAGCTGACCGAGCTGCTCGTGGAAGACCTGTTCGGCCGGGTGGATCTCGCGGTCCATGAAGTCCAGGAGGTTGTCGCGCAGCCCCTCGGTCCGCGGGTCCAGGGTGAAGTCCATCAGTGCTCCTTGAGATAGGTCAGGCCGGCGTCGAGGAGCAGCTCGGTGACCTCGCCGAGCCGCTCGAAGCCGGCGCCGACGGTCTGGCCACGCAGGTGCCGGAAGTGGATGCCCTCGAGGATCGCGGCCAGCTTGAAGGCCGCCAGGCCGAGATGGAAACCGAGTCGCGGGAGGTCCCGTCCGCTCGCGGCCGCGTACCGGTCGAGGATCTCGTCCTCGGTCAGGAAGCCGGGCGCGGACGACGCCTCGGCCACCACGGCGCCGACGAGCCGGCCGAGCCGTTGGTAGAGCACCAGCAGCGCCAGGTCCGTGAGCGGGTCGCCGAGCGTGGCCATCTCCCAGTCGATGACCGCGGCGAGTCGGTCGCGGTCGTCGACGAGGACGTTGTCGAGGCGGTAGTCGCCGTGCACGATGCCCGGCGCCGAATCGGCCGGCACGCCGGACGCCAGGCGGGCGTACAGCTCGTCGGCGGCCGGCAGGTCCCGGCAGTACGACGCGTCGAGCTGCTTCTTCCACCGCCGCACCTGCCGACCCAGGAAGCCCGCGGGCCGGCCGAAGTCGGCCAACCCCACGGCCGCCGGGTCGACCGCGTGCAGGGCGACCAGCGTGTCGACCAGCCGGGTCGAGATGACCCGGGTGCGTTCCGGGCCGAGCGGCTCCAGTTCGGCCGCCTGCCGGTAGGCCGTGCCGGTGACCCGCTCCATCACGTAGAACGGCGCGCCCAGCACGTCGATGTCGGAACAGAGCGCGTAGGTCGCCGGCACCGGCACGTCGGTGGCGTGCAGCGCCGACATGACCCGGTACTCCCGGGCCATGTCGTGGGCGGTCGACAGCACGTGCCCCAGCGGCGGCCGCCGCACGATCCAGGTCGCCCGCCCGTCACCGACCTCGTAGGTGAGGTTGGACTTCCCGCCGGCGAGCAGCCGGGCGGTCGACAGGCCCGCGGCCCCGGGCACCGAGGCGGCGAACCAGTCGGCGAGCCGGGCCAGGTCGAGGCCGGGCGGGTCCTGCGGCGCCGGAGCGGTCACGGGACCAGGACGCTGACGGTCTCGACGACGCAGGCCGGCTTCCCGGCGCCCGCCAGCTCGACGGTCATCTTCGCGGTCGACTGGTAGCCACCGCCGCCGGGCACCAGCGACAGCAGCTCCACTCCGGCCCGTACCTCCGAGTCGACGGGGACCGGAGCGGGGAAGCGGAGCTTGTTGGCGCCGTAGTTCACGCCCATGCTCACTCCCTCGACCCGGTACACCTGCCAGACCAGCATCGGCACCAGCGACAGCGTCAGGTAGCCGTGGGCGATGGTGCCGCCGAACGGGCTGCGGGCCGCCCGCACCGGGTCCACGTGGATCCACTGGTGGTCACCGGTCGCCTCGGCGAAGGCGTCGATCTGCTGCTGCGTGATCCGGTGCCAGCCGGAGTAGCCGAGGTGGGTGCCGACCGCCTGCCTCAGCTCCTCGATGCCCTGGAAGACCTTCATCGTCCCTGCCTCTCCACTCAGGCCTTCGGCCCACCGGCGACGTACAGCACCTGGCCCGACACGAAGCCGGCAGCCTCGCTGACGAAGAAGGACACCGCGTGCGCGATGTCCTCCGGCGTGCCGGTGCGGGCGACCGGGATCTGTGCCGCGGCGGCCTGCTTGAACTCCTCGAACGGCACGCCGAGCCGGGCCGCGGTGGCCGCGGTCATCTCGGTCTCGATGAAGCCCGGGGCGATCGCGTTCGCCGTGACCCCGAACTTGCCGAGTTCCAGGGCGAGGGTCTTGGTGAAGCCCTGCAGCCCCGCCTTCGCGGCCGCGTAGTTGGCCTGGCCGCGGTTGCCCAGGGCGGAGGTGCTGGACAGGTTGACGATCCGGCCCCAACCGGCCTTGGTCATGTAGCCCTGTACGGCCCGGGTCATCAGGAACGAGCCCCGCAGGTGCACGCCCATGACCGCGTCCCAGTCGTCGGCGGTCATCTTGAACAGCAGGTTGTCTCGGGTGATGCCGGCGTTGTTGACCAGGACCGTGGGCTCGGCCAGCTTCCCGGCGATCCGGTCCACGGCCGCCCGTACCGCCTGCTCGTCGGCGACGTCGGCGCCGACTGCCACGGCCCGGCCGCCGGCGGCCTCGATCTCGTCGACGACCGGCCGGCCCGCCGCCTCGTCCAGGTCGACGACGGCGACGGCGAAGCCGTCGCGGGCCAGTCGCCTCGCGACGCCGGCCCCGATGCCACGGGCCGCTCCGGTGACGACGGCGGTGCGGGTGATGGTCATGTGCGGTCAACTCCTCGGTGGGTGGGGATGTGGCAGGTCGGCACCGGGGTGCGGCGCCGGCGGCAGGGCGGGGATCACCTCGGCGAGCGCGGCCCGGGTGCTGTCGGCGTCGGTGTGCCAGACCGCCCGCATGCCGACCGCGCGGGCGCCGAGCACGTGCGGCTCGGCGTCGTCGACGAACAGCACCCGGTCGGCCGGCAGGCCGAGGCGGTCCAGGGTGAGGGTGTAGATCGCGGCGAGCGGCTTGCGCAGGCCGACCTCGGCGGAGATGACGACCGGGTCGAAGAGCCCGTCGATCAGCTCCCGGGGGTAGGTGTTGCCCCAGCTGTTGGAGAGCAGCCCGACGCGGACGCCGAGGTCACGCAGCTGCCGCGCGAGGGCGATCATCGCCGGGTCGGGGCGGACCCCGGCGAACAGCCGGCCCAGCACCCCGACCGGGTCGACGGGACGCCCGTCGAGCGTGGTGAGCTCGGCGGCGAGCAGGGTGTCGAACTCCTCGACGCTGAGCGCCCCGGTCTCCAGCCGGTGGATGGGCGTGCCGTCCGGGGCGTCGCGGGACAGCCAGGCCTTGAGCGTGCGCGAGAACGACCCCGGCTCGATGCCGTCGCCGCGCAGCCATGCCGCGATGGACGCCCGCACCGGCCCGGTGAGCACGCCGCCGTAGTCGAAGACCACGGCCTCCACCTGGTTGCCGCTCACGGGACGTACACCACCCGGCCGACGGTGGAGCCGTCGGCGAGCCGCTGCACCCCGGCGGCCACCTCGTCGAGTGGGAGGCGCTCGCTGACCAGGGGACGTACGGCGCCCTGGGCAGCCAGCGCCGTGAGGGCGCGATGGCACTCGGCGACGGCGGCCGGGTCGTGGCGGTGGTAGAGGCCCCAGTGCAGGCCGACGATCGAGTAGTTCTTGACCAGGGCGTGGTTGAGCGCGGCGGACTGGATCCGGCCCCCGGCGAAGCCGACCACCAGGATCCGGCCCTCGAAGGCGACGCACTTGGTCGACCGCTGGTAGGTCTCCCCGCCGACCGGGTCGTAGACGACGTCGGCGCCCCGGCCACCGGTCTCGGCCCGGACCACCTCGACGAAGTCCTCGTCGCGCCGGTCCACGACCACGTCGGCGCCCAGTGCGCGGGCCACCGCCGCCTTCTCCGGACCACCCACCACGCCGATCACCCGGGCGCCGGCCGCCTTGCCGAGCTGGACGGCCGCGCTGCCGACGCCGCCCGCCGCCGCGTGCACCAGCAGTGTCTCGCCGGCGCGCAGCCCGGCCCGCCGGTGCAGGCCGAACCAGCCGGTCTGGTAGCCGATGTAGAGTGCGGCCGCTTCGGCGTCGTCGAGCGCCGCCGGCGCCGGGAAGGTGGTCGCCGCGTCCAGCAGGGCGTACTCGCCGAACCCGCCGTACGGCAGCGTGGCGCCGCCGAGCACCCGGTCGCCGAGGGCGAATCCGTCCACACCCGCGCCGAGCGCGACGATGTCGCCGCACAGCTCGACCCCCGGGGTGAACGGCAGCTCGGGCCTGACCTGGTACTCGCCGCGGCACATGAGGACGTCGGGGAAGTTGGCCGGACAGGCCAGCACCTTCACCACGAGCTGCCCGGGGCCCGGCTCCGGGTCGGTCACCTCGACGAGCCGCAGCACGTCGAGGGGCTCGCCGAGCGCCGCCACCCGCCATGCCTTCATCGGAGCGCCCCCTGGTCCTCGAGCTGTCGCTGGAGCGTGTTCATGCCCGTCAGCCAGCGGTCGGTGTCGGCGGCGCGGTGCCGGTAGTAGTCGGCCACCCGGGGATGTGGCAGGACCAGGAACCGGTCGTCGTGCAGGGCCTGCCACGTCACCTCGGCCACGTCCTCCGGGGTGAGGGCCCCGTCGCGGCTGATCAGTTCCCGCAGCGGCCCGGCGTGCTCCAGCATCCGGGTTTGCACGCCCTGCGGGCAGATGGCCTGCACCACGATCCCGCGATGCCGGTAGGTGGCCGAGAGCCACTCCGCGAACGCGACGCAGCCGTGCTTGCTGACCGCGTACACCGGGTTTCCGAGCGTCGTGAGAAGCCCGGCCGCGGAGGCGGTCACCACGAAACGGCCGGCGCCGCGCTCGACCCACGCGGGCATCAGCAGTCGCGCGGCCCGCACGTGCGCCATGACGTTCACCTCGTGGCTGGCGGCCCACTCCGCCTCGCCGGCGTCCAGCCCGCGCCCGCGGTCGATGCCGGCGTTGCCGAACCAGATGTCGACGTCGCCCAGGTGGCTCCGGGCCGTCTCGACCAGCGCGGTGACGCCCTGCTCGGTGGCGGCGTCGCCCGGAGCGGCGTGGCCGCCGATCTCCTCGGCCACCCGGCGGGCCGCGCCGGCGTCGAGGTCGTTGACCACCACTCGCGCTCCCTCGGCGGCGAGTCGGGCGGCCAGCGCCCGGCCGATGCCGTGCCCGGCGCCGGTGACGACGACGCCCCGATCCCGTACCGGCATCAGACACCTCCGGTCAGGGTGAGACCGCCGTCGACGACGAGCAGTTGGCCGGTGATCCAGGCGGCGTCCGCGGAGAGCAGGAACGCGACGACGCTCCCGACGTCCGTGGGGGCGCCGAGCCGCTTGAGCGGGTACGCGGCCGCGACCTGCTCCTCGCGGCCCTCGTAGAGCGCGGTGGCGAACTTCGTCTTCACCACGGCCGGGGCCACGGCGTTCACCCGGACGTCCGGTCCCAGCTCGACGGCGAGTTGCTGGGTGAGGTGGGTCAGCATCGCCTTGCTGGCGCCGTAGAAGCCGATGCCCGACGCCGGCCGGACGCCGGCCACCGAGGAGACGTTAACGACGGCGCCGCCGTGCTCGGCCATCCAGCCCCGGTGGACCTGTTGGACCCACGACAGGGCGGCGAGGCAGTTCACCTCGAAGACCTTGCGGGCCGCGCCGAGGTCGAGATCGACCAACGGCCCGTACGCCGGGTTGATGCCGGTGTTGTTGACCAGGAAGTCCGCGCTGCCGAAGGTGTCGACCGCCCGGCTCACCACCTCGGCCTGGTGGTCGGGATCGTCGGCGTGGCCGGCGACGCCGACCGCGTGCGCGGCGCCGAGCCGGGCGACCGCCTGGTCCAGCGCCTCCGGCCGGCGTGCCGTGATCACCACCCTGGCGCCGTCGGCGACCAGCCGTTCGGCGATGGCCAGGCCGATGCCGCGGCTGGCACCGGTGACGATCGCCGTACGGCCGGCGAATCTGGTCGACGCAGCCTCCGACACGGCCACCCCCTCCGCAGTTACTAAGCGCTTGCTTAGGATGTGTCTGAGGGAGTGTGCGACAGCCCGGTGGGCGTCGTCAACAGGTTCGCCCGGTTGGCTGTGGTATCAATGCCGGCCGAGGCTCAGGAGGGAAGGTGGACGCGTGGTGACCGACAGCGCCGAGCAGTCCCGCGCCGACGCGACCCGCGCCCGGCTGCTCGACGCGGCCGTCACCGCGTTCGCCGAGCGGGGCTTTCACGGCACGACGACCCGCGACATCGCGGCCGCGGCCGGGCTGAGCCCCGCCGCGCTCTACGTGCATCACAAGTCCAAGGAGGAACTGCTCTACCTGATCTCGCGGTCCGGGCACGAGCACGTGCTGCGGCTGGTGCGGGAGGCCGCGGCGTCCTCCGCCGACCCGGCCACGGCGCTGCGGCGGGTGGTCCACGACTTCGTCGTGACCCACGCCCGCGACCACACCACCACCCGGGTGGTGAACTACGAGCTGGCGGCGCTCAGCCCCGCGCACCTGGCCGAGATCCGCGAGATCCGCCACCACATCGAGCAGGCGATCCGGCAGCTCGTGGAGGCGGGTGTCACCGCCGGGGTCTTCGAGACCCCGGATCCACGGATGGCGGCCGCCGCCCTGCTCTCCCTCGGCGTCGACGTGGGCCGGTGGTATCGGGACGGCGGCGACCTGGTCCCCGAGTACATCGCCGCCCGGTACGCCGAGATGGCGCTGCGGATCGTCGGCGCCCGCTGAGCGACACGTCGACGCGGTCAAAACGAGCCGGGTGGCAGGTCACCACACGCAGGATCGGGGCATGAACGCCCAGGCGATGCCGGCGGCGAACCGGTTCCCGTGCCACTTCGCCATGATCCACTGACGGTCCTTGGTGACGTACCGGATGTCGATCTGCGCGCCGGCGGGGGCGGTGCCGAGCGGGTGAACGGCGACGGCGGGTCCTGACCCGTACGCCGCGGCGGCGCCGATGTTGCCGTACGCGCCGCAGGTCGTGCGGGCGGTGGTGGCCTTGAGCCCGCCGCCCTTGTTCTCGCTCCACACCCCGTAGGGGCTGCACAGCGGGTCGACGCCGTTGGCGGTGCAGAAGACCTGCTCGGAGTGCCACCAGCGCAGCTGGTCTGGGGAGCCGTCGGCGTTGCTGGAGCCGACCACGTTGGGGCCGCCGGCGCAGCTCGAGGACATGAACCCGGTGCGCTCGATGGCGAACTTGCGCGTGCCGTAGGCGTAGGCGCACCCGTCGAAGCTGCCGCCGGCGTAGCCCCAGGGCCAGCGCGTGATGCCCTCGGTGTTGCCGGCGCTGGCGTCGCCGGTGTCGCGGATGTCCATGTGGTCGAAGCTGGACTTGACGGCGCCGTCGGCGAAGACGAAGTCGCGGGCGAAGAGGTAGCCGACCATCGGCCCGTTGGCCTTGTAGCTCAGCAGCACCCAGCCGGGTCCCATGCCGGTCTGCGCCCATGAGTCCTCGGCCGCGGTCTGCACCCGGTTGACCCCGTATCCCCACGCGGCGGCGGGGGAGGGGGCGATCAGTGCGGTCACCGCCAGAACGGCGGCCAGCACCATCGCGGACCGGGTCACGTCACGCCATCGAGACATCCGCCACTCCTCAGCTCGCGCCTGGCGGAAACCTACATCGTTGTACTTCGATCTGACAATCCCGCTTCCCGGTCAGCCCAGCTTCGGTGCGGCGCGGGAGATGATCGTGGCGAAGTCGACCCCGCCGGGCAGGGTGCCGAACGCCTGGCCGTGGTCGCCGCCGAGGCGGGAGGCGCAGAAGGCGTCGGCGACGGCCGGGTGGCCGTGCCGCACCAGCAGCGCGCCCTGCAGGACCAGCGCGAGCCGCTCGACGACCCGGCGGGCCCGCAGTTCGAGGTCGGCGTGGTCGGCCAAGTCGGCCCGCACCTGGCGCACCGCGGCGTCCAGTCGCGCGTCCGCGCCCGCGGTGGCGGTCACCTCGGCCCGGAACGCCTCCATGACCTGGGGCTCCCGGGCGACGGCGCGCAGCACGTCCAGCGCGGCGACGTTGCCGGAGCCCTCCCAGATCGAGTTCAGCGGAGACTCGCGGAACAGCCGCGGCATGCCCGACTCCTCGACGTAGCCGTTGCCGCCCAGGCATTCGAGGGCCTCGGCGGCGTGTGCCGGCCAGCGCTTGCACACCCAGTACTTGCCGACGGCGAGGGCGAGCCGCTTGAACGCCGTCTCGCCGGCGTCGCCGCGCGCCGACCGGTCCGTCGCTCCGGCCAGCCGCATCATGAGCACGGTGGCGGCCTCGGACTCGACCGCCAGGTCGGCCAGCACGTTGCGCATCAGCGGCTGGTCGACGAGGTACCGGTCGAAGGCGCGCCGGTGGGTGGCGTGGTGGACGGCGGTGAGCACCCCCTGGCGCATTCCGGCCGCCGCGCCGATGACGCAGTCGAGCCGGGTCAGGTTGACCATGTCGATGATCGTGCGCACGCCGCGGCCCTCGTCGCCGACCCTCCAGGCGACCGCGTGCTCGTACTCGATCTCCGCCGAGGCGTTGGACCGGTTGCCGAGCTTGTCCTTGAGGCGCATCAGCCGCATCGGGTTGCGAGTGCCGTCGGGCAGGACCCGCGGGACGAGGAAGCAGGTCAGCCCGCCCGGCGCCTGCGCGAGGGTCAGGAAGACGTCGCACATCGGCGCCGACGTGAACCACTTGTGCCCGAGGAGCCGGTAGGTGCCGTCCGGGTCGGGGCGCGCCACCGTGGTGTTGGCGCGCACGTCCGACCCGCCCTGCTTCTCCGTCATCGACATGCCGGCCAGCAGCCCCCGCTTGGCCAGCGGCGGACGCAGCCCGAAGTCGTACGCCTTCGCGGTGAGCAGCGGCTCGTAGCGCGCGGCCAGTTCCGGGCTGTGCCGCAGTGCCGGCACGGCCGCGTAGGTCATCGAGATCGGGCAGCCGTGGCCGGCGTCCGGGCGCCAGACGTAGAACTTGGCCGCCCGGGCCACGTGTGCGCCCGGCCGGCCGTCGGCCCACGGTGCGGCGTGCAGGCCGTGGGTGACCGCGGTGCGCATCAGATCGTGCCAGGCCGGGTGGAACTCCACCTCGTCGATCCGGTGGCCGTAGCGGTCGTGGGTGCGCAGGACCGGCGGGTGCTCGTTCGCCAGCCGCCCGTGCTCGATCGCCGGCGCGGCGCCGCCGAGGCGGCCGAGTTCGTGCACCTCGGCGGCGGCCCAGCCGGCGCCCTCCCGGTCCAGCCCGTCGAGCAGTGCCGGGTCGTCCGCCGCGTCGTAGCCGGTCAGCGGGGGAACCTGGTTGAGGACCTCGTGTGTGGTCACGGCGACACTCCAAGGGCGCGGTGGATGAACCTGATCAGGCCCGGGATGGTGCCCGGGCCGGCGACCCCGGCGGCCAGCGGACCGACCATGGCCTCGGCCAGGGCGCCGACCACGGCGGTCGAGGTCAACTCGGGGTCCTGCGGGGGCAGTTCGCCGCTCGCCACCCCCGCCGCGACGTGGCCGGCGATCAGGTCGGCGTAGGCGCGGCGGAAGGTGAGCCGCTCAGCGTCGACCGCCGGGTCGACCGGCTCGGCGAGCAGCGCGTACGCCAACCGCGGGGACTGCAGCGCGCGGCCGGCGAACGTCTCGACGACGGCCGCCACCTGCGCGGCGACGGTGGCCTGCCGTGCCGCGGCGCGGGCCACCGCGTCGACCTCGCGCTGGGAGGCGGTGCGGAAGACCTCGGCGAAGAGGTGGGCCTTGGTGGGGAAGTGGCGGTAGACGCTGCCGGTGGCGACGCCGGCGCGTTCGGCGACGGCGGCGACCGAGCAGCCGGCGTAGCCGTGCCGGGCCATGATCTCCAGCGCGGCCGCGATGATCCGCTCGCGCGAGGCGCTCAGCCGAGCCTTCACCCGCTCGGTGCTCCGGTAGGCCACGGAAGAAGTGAACCATCATTCAGTCCTTGCCCGCAAGGTGCGCCCGGTTGCGTGCCGGGTGCCGGGTTCACCGGCGGGAACGGTCACAGCTTGGGCGCGGGACCCCGTGACGATCTTGGTGCGGCTCCTCCGATCGGGTACCGTCCCCTGTCACATCGTCTTTGCACCAGCCCTGGCTGCCTGTCATGCCGGGGTCGATCGGAGGGACACCGCCCGTGACTTTCCAGAGCGCAGTCCGCAAGGCCGGCCTCATCGTGGCGATCGCCGCCCTCGCGGCGAGCGCGGGATGCGCCAAGAAGGAGGACGGCGAGACCCAGGCGAGCGGGGTCAAGCTCGTCGAGAAGGGCAAGCTCACCGTCTGCACCCACCTGCCGTACGCGCCGTTCCAGTCCAAGGACGCCGGCGGCAAGGTGGTCGGGTTCGACGTCGACGTGATGGACCTGGTCGCCAAGGACCTGGGCGTCGAGCAGACGATCGTCGACACGCCGTTCGAGGGGATCAAGTCCGGTCAGGACCTGAACACCGGCAAGTGCGACGCGGCCGCCGCCGGCATGACGATCACCGAGGAACGGCAGAAGGTGATGAACTTCTCCGACCCGTACTTCGACGCGACCCAGGCCCTGCTCGTCAAGACCGGCAAGGCGTACAAGTCGCTCGACGACCTCAGGGGCAAGAAGGTCGGCGTCCAGTCCGCGACCACCGGCCGCGACTACGCCAAGAAGTTCGAGCAGGAGAAGGGCCTCAAGCTCGTCGAGTTCGAGGACCTCGCCGCCGAGCAGCAGGCCCTGGCCAACGGTCAGATCGAGGCCGCCGTCAACGACCTGCCGGTCTGGACCGAGTACATCAAGGAGCACCCGGGCGGCTTCGAGGTGACCGCCGAGTTCGACACCGGTGAGCAGTACGGCTTCTCGGTGAAGAAGGACGGCAACCCGGAGCTGCTCAAGAAGATCAACGAGGTGCTCGCCAAGGCGAAGCAGGACGGCACCTACGACTCGATCTACGAGAAGTGGATCGGCAAGAAGCCGAACGCCTGATCCACCGCCCGGCCGGAGGGCGCGCGCCCCGCGCGCGCCCTCCGCGTCGGCAACCCCCGCACCTCTCAAGGAGCGCCCAACCGTGAAGCTGCGACGCCGCCAACGTGAGCGGCTGTCCCTCTGGCTCCAGTACCTGGCCTTCGTGGCAGTCATCGCCGTGGTGATCGTCGCGGCCGACTGGGGCCGGCTGAGGGAAGCGTTCTTCCGCGTCGACATCATCGAGTCGATGTTCCCGACGATCATCACCGTCGCGCTGCGCAACACGATCCTCTACACGCTGGGCGCGTTCGCCTTCGGCCTGATCTTCGGCACCGTCCTCGCGTTGATGCGGCTGTCCCGGGTGGCTCCGTACCGGTGGGTGGCGACCGCGTACATCGAGCTGTTCCGCGGCCTGCCGGCGCTGCTGGTGCTCTTCCTGGTCGGGTACGGCATCCCCATCGCCTTTCCGGAGCGGGAGATTCCGGGCGGCGTGTTCGGGTCGATCACGATCGGTCTCGGGCTGACCGCCGCGGCGTACATGGCCGAGACCATCCGGGCCGGCATCCAGGCCGTGCCGAAGGGGCAGATGGAGGCGGCGCGCACCCTGGGCATGTCGCACTTCACGGCGATGCGCACGATCGTCATCCCGCAGGCGTTCCGGATCGTGATCCCGCCGCTGACCAACGAACTCATCCTGCTCACCAAGGACTCGTCGCTCGCCTACGTGCTCGGCGTGACGGCGCAGACCATCGAGGTGACCAAGTTCGGCCGGGACACGCTCAACGACCGGGTGAACGCCACCCCGCTGCTGGTGGCCGGCCTCACCTACCTGGTCATCACCCTGCCGCTGTCCCAGGTGGTACGCCGCCTCGAACTCCGCTACGCCAAGGCTCGGTGATCCCATGACGACCAGCCAGTCCCAGCCTGCCGTCGAGATCCGCGACCTGCACAAGTCCTTCGGGCCGCTCGAAGTGCTCAAGGGCATCGACTTCGAGGTCGGCCACGGCGAGGTGGTCTGCGTCATCGGGCCGTCCGGGTCCGGCAAGTCGACGCTGCTGCGGTGCGTCAACCTGCTGGAGGAGCCGACCGCCGGCAAGATCTGGGTGAACGGGACCGAGATGACCGACCCGGACGTCGAGATCGACGCGGTCCGCCGCGGCATCGGCATGGTCTTCCAGTCGTTCAACCTGTTCCCGCACCTGACCGTGCTGGACAACCTCACCATCGCCCAGCGCCGGGTGCTCCGGCGCGGCCGCGCCGAGGCGGAGCGGATCGCGCGGGACAACCTGGACCGGGTGGGCCTCACCGACAAGGCCGGCGCGTACCCGGCGCAGCTCTCCGGCGGGCAGCAGCAGCGGGCGGCCATCGCCCGGTCGCTGTCGATGGACCCGAAGCTGATGCTCTTCGACGAGCCGACCTCCGCCCTCGACCCGGAACTGGTCGGCGACGTCCTCACCGTCATGCGCAAGCTGGCCGAGGACGGCATGACCATGATGGTGGTGACCCACGAGATGGCGTTCGCCCGGGACGTCGCCGACCGGGTGGTGTTCATGGACGGTGGCGTGGTCGTCGAGCAGGGGCCGCCGGAGGAGGTGCTGGGCTCGCCGCGGCACGAGCGGACCCGCTCGTTCCTCTCCCGGGTCCTCGACCCGACCCACGTCGCGCAGCTCGGGCGGCCCGACGAGGCCGCCGAGCCGCCGGAGGCGCCCGGGCTGCCGGCCGACGACCGCCACCAGCTCTGACGGCCGCCCGGCGGTGTCGTACCCCTGGTTAGGCTCGACCGCATGGCAGATCCGTTCCGGGTACGCGTCTCCGTCCGCGGCTACGAGCTCGACACGCAGGGCCACCTGAACCAGGCCGTCTACCTCCAGTACGGCGAGCACGCCCGCTGGGAGTGCCTGCGCGCCGCCGGCATCCGGCAGGACCGGCTCCTCGCCGGCGGGGTGGGGCCGGTGGCCCTGGAGGTCACCGTGCACTACCTGCGGGAGCTGCGCGGCGGCGACGAGGTGGACGTGTCCTGCGAGTTCCGCTGGGGCGAGGGGAAGACCTTCCAGATCGTCCAGGAGCTCACCCTCCCCGACGGCACCCAGGCCGCCACGATCACCGGGGTGGGCGGCCTGCTGGACCTCGCCTCCCGGCGGCTGGTGCCCGACCCGCGCGTGCGGTTCCGGCAGCTCGCCACCGACCCGGCGCCGATGAACCTCTGAGCCGATGGAGCTGGAGTTCAGCGGTGAGGTGTGGTTCTGGCGGGGGCCCGCGCCCTGGCACTTCGTCACCGTGCCCGACGAGCTGTGCGGTGAGCTGGAGGCGGCCTCGGCGTCGGTCACCTACGGCTGGGGGATGATCCCGGTGACCGCGCGGATCGGCGGGACGGGGTGGCAGACGTCGCTGTGGCCCAAGGACGGCCGCTACGTCGTGCCGGTGAAGACGGCGGTCCGCAGGGCCGAAGGGATCGCGCTGGGCGACCGGGTGGCAGTCCACCTGACCGTCATGCGCTGAATCGGCGACGGGGGAGCGGGAGCGGATGGAACTCTCGGGCACGGCGGAAGCGGGGAAGCTGCTCGCGCGGGCGCGGCGGCCGGTGGTCTTCACCGGCGCCGGCATGTCGGCCGAGAGCGGCGTGCCCACCTTCCGCGACGCGCTCACCGGCCTGTGGGAGCAGTTCGACGCCCAGGCCCTCGCCACCCCGGAAGCGTTCCGCGCCGACCCTGCCCTGGTCTGGGGCTGGTACGAGTGGCGGCGCACCGCCGTCCGACGGGCCGAACCCAACCCCGGGCACCGGGCCGTGGCCGCCATCGAGGCCCGGGTGCCGGGGACGGTGGTCGTCACCCAGAACGTCGACGACCTGCACGAGCGCGCCGGCTCCGCCGCCCCGGTCCACCTGCACGGGAGTCTGTTCGCGCCGCGCTGTTCGGCCTGCGCCCACCCGGCGCCCGTGCCCGACGGCGTCGCGGAGCCGGGGGAGGGCCGACCGCTGACGCCGCCCCGCTGCGGGCGCTGCGACGCGCCGGTCCGGCCCGGGGTCGTGTGGTTCGGTGAGGCGCTGCCGGAGCAGGCCTTCGAGGCCGCCGTCGAGGCGGCGTACCGCTGCGACGTGCTGCTCACCGTCGGCACGTCCGGGCTGGTGTATCCCGCCGCCGAGATCCCGCAGGTCGCGGCCCGGCTGGGTGCCACGGTGATCCAGGTCAACCCGGAGGAGACGCCGCTGGACGCGGTGTGCGAGCTGAACCTGCACGGACCGGCGGCGCACGTGCTCCCCGCCCTCGTGCGGGCCGCGTGGGGTGACGCCGCCCCGGCCTGACCGGGGGCTCTCTCCCGAGGACCGGCGGCCAATCACCGGAATCCGCGAATCGCCCCGCGCCCCGGGGCCTACCGTCGGCGGAGGCGACCGGTGGGTCGGGTGGCGGAGGGGCGACGAGGTGCGGCGGGACGGGGCACGGCGGCATCCGGCCCGGCCGCGCCCGCCCGGTCCGGCGCCGGCCGAGCGTACGGTGACGCCGTTCGAGATCTTCTTCGACCTGGTGTTCGTCTTCGCGCTCACCCGGATCATGGCGCTGGTCGGGCAGCGGGCCACCGCGACCAGCATGGCGCAGGGGCTGATCCTGCTCGTGCTGCTCTGGTTCGCCTGGTCCTCGTACACCTGGTTGGGCAACCACACGCGGGCCGACGTCGGGATGGTCCGCGGCGGCTTCCTGGTCGCGATGGCCGCGCTGTTCGTGGCCGCGCTGGCCATGCCCGAGGCCTGGACGCCCGGGCCGGGCCTGGATGGGCCGCTGCTCGTCGCGCTCGCCTACGTGCTGCTCCGCGTCGTCCACCTCACGCTCTACCACCGGGCGGCGGGCGACGTGCCCGGGCTGCGGGCGCGGATCCGGTTCTTCGCGGCGATCAGCGCCGCCAGCTGGGTGCCGCTGGTGCTCGGCGCCCTGCTGGCCGGGGCGGCGCACGGGGTGCTGTGGGTGGCGGCGTTCGTCATCGAGATCGGCGGCCAACGCCTGTCGTACGGGCGCCGCGGCACCTGGCCGCTGCGCAGCGCGAGCCACTTCACCGAACGGCACGGCCTGGTCCTGATCATCGCGCTCGGCGAGTCGCTGGTCGCCGCCGGGATCGGCGCCGCGTCGGCGGTGACCGCGCCGCCGGTCCTCGGCGTGGCGCTGGTCGGCTTCGCGGTCACCGCCTGCCTGTGGTGGCTGTACTTCGGCCGGGCCGGGCCGGCCGCCGCCCGCGTCCTCGCCACGGCCACGGGGGACCGGCGGGACCGGATCGCCGCGGACGCCTACAGCCAGACCCACCTGCTGCTGATCAGCGGGGTCATCTACCTGGCGCTCGGCATCGAGCAGGTGCTCGCGCTCGTCGCCGGTGTGCACGGCGGCGACGGGCACGCCACCCTCACCTGGTCCGGCTCGGTCGCCCTCTACGGCGGTGCCGTGCTCTACCTGGGCGGCCGGCTGCTCTTCCTCCGGCTCACCGGGCAGCCGGTCGGGCCGGCGCGGTCAGCGGTCGCCGTGCTGGCCCTGCTCCTGCTGCCGGCCGGGGTGCTGCTGCCACCCGCCGCGGCGCTCGGCCTGCTCGGCCTGCTCCTGCTCGCCGCCGTCACCGTCGAACGCCTTCCGGAGCGGCGGTAGACGCCCGCCCGCTCCGCCGGCGGACACCGGATGATCAAGGACTCCCCGGCCCCTGGTTTGAAAGTTCCGAGAACCGGAGAAGTGCAGGTCGCGCGGACAGGGTGGCCGTGCGTTCTCGGGAGGTGGCAATGTCACGGAATCTGCGGGTGACCGCGTTGGCCGGGGTGCTGACCCTGGCGATCAGCGGCTGCGGCGGAGTGGGCGGCGGGGGCGACTCCGGCGGCGGGGACGCCAAGGGCAGCGGCGCGCTGAGCACCATGGGGTTCGGCCTCTCCGACGAGATCGCCAAGACGCGGGTGGACGCCTTCAAGAAGGACCACCCGGACGTCCAGCTGAACATCACCGAGGGTGCCTTCGACGAGCAGCAGTTCCTCTCCGCGGTGGCCTCGGGCAACCCGCCGGATCTGGTCTACATGGACCGCAAGCTGATCGGCACGTACGCCAAGCGCGGCTCGATCCAGCCGCTGACCGACTGCGTCGAGAAGCAGCACATCGACCTCGGGCAGTACCGGCAGGCCGCCAAGGATCAGGTGACCCTCGACGGCACGGTCTACGGCATCCCGGAGTTCTCCCAGGTGCGGGTGCTCTACCTCAACGAGGCGCTGCTCAAGCAGGCCGGTCTCACCGCCGACGACGTGGACCTCGCCGACTGGGCGAACCTGCCGGCGGTCAACGCGAAGCTGGCCAAGGTCTCCGGCGGTCGGCTGAGCCGGATCGGCATCGACCCGAAGATCCCCGAGTTCCTGCCGATGTGGGCCAAGGCCAACGGCGCCGAGATGATCTCGGCCGACGGCGCGAAGGCCAACCTGACCGACCCCAAGGTGGTCGAGGCGCTGACCACCGGCGTCAAGCTCATCCAGGACCAGGGCGGCTGGGGCAAGTTCAAGTCCTTCCGGGACACCTTCGATTTCTTCGGCGCCGAGAACCCCCTCGCCAAGAACCAGATCGCCGCGTGGCCGATGGAGGAGTGGTTCCTCAACCAGGCCGCCAAGAACAGCCCCAAGGCCGAGCTGGTCGTGAAGCCCTTCGTGGACCGGCAGGGCAAGCCGCTGACCATGTCCAACGGCCAGGCGTGGGTGATCACCAAGGGGGCGAAGAACCCGGAGGCGGCCTGCGCCTTCGTCAAGCAGATGACCGCCACGGACACCTGGTTCGCCGCCGCCAAGGCGCGGGCCGAGGCGCGCAAGGCCGCCAACCTGCCGTTCACCGGCGTCTGGACCGGCAACACCGCCGCCGACAAGAAGATCTTCGACGAGCTGTACCAGCCGACCGGCAACAAGCGCTTCGACGACGCGGTGGCCACCATCCGCGAGGCCCAGGACATCGCGTTCGCCATGCCCGCCTCGCCGGCCGGCGCCGAGTTCGACAAGGCCTGGACCGAAGCGGTGAACCGGGTGCTCTCCGGGCAGGCGCAGCCGGCCGAGGCGCTGGCCCGGGCCCAGCAGGAGGCGACCGCCGCGCTGGACAAGGCCGCGGGCTGAACCCGGCCATGGCCACCACCGTCACCCCTCCCGTACCGGGCCGGCGGCGCCGCACGCCGCTGGCCCGGCGGGAGGCCCGCTGGGCGTACCTGTTCCTGGCGCCCTGGATCGTCGGGTTCCTGGTGTTCACCGCCGGTCCGATGATCGCCAGCCTCTGGCTCAGCTTCACCGAGTACGACGTGATCAACGCGCCGCGCTTCACGGGACTGGACAACTACCGGCAGCTCGTGTCGGACCCGCAGGTGGCGCGCAGCCTGGGCAACACCGTCTACTACACGGCGCTGCACGTGCCGCTGGTGATGCTGATCTCGCTCGGGCTGGCGCTGCTGCTCAAGCGGGTCGGCCGCTGGCAGGGCTTCTTCCGTACCGTGTTCTACCTACCGGTGATGACACCGGCGGTGGCCGTCGGCATCCTCTTCCTGCTGCTGCTCAACACCCAGGACGGCCTGATCAACCGCGGTCTGGCGCTGCTCGGCATCGACGGTCCGAGCTGGACCACCGACCCGGGCTGGGTGATGCCCGGGATCGTGCTGATGAGTCTCTGGAGTCTCGGCTCCACAGTGATCATCTACCTGGCCGCGTTGCAGAACGTGCCCCGCGACCTCTACGAGGCCGCCGACCTCGACGGGGCCGGCCCGTGGGCGCGGTTCCGCCACGTGACCCTGCCGATGATCTCCGGCTCGCTCTTCTTCACGTTGATCGTCAACACCATCGCCTCGCTGCAGATGTTCACCGAGGTCTACACCATGTACTTCGGGAACCGGCAGACCCAGGGCTCGTTCAGCAGCGACGCGGCGTCGTTCTACGTGATCCACCTGTTCCAGCAGGCGTTCCAGTTCCTGCACATGGGCTTCGCCTCGGCGATGGCCTGGCTGCTGTTCCTGATCATCCTGATCGTCACGGCCGTGCAGGTGAAGCTGAGCAACCGGTTCGTCTACTACGAGGGGGAGGACCGGTGACCACGACGAGTCAGCCGGTGGGCACCGGCGTCGCGAGCACCCTGGTGGCGCCGGTGGTGGCGCCCCGGCCGGCGGCCCGGGAGGACGGCCGGCGACCGCGCTGGCAGCGGATCCTGTTCGTGGTCGCCCTGGTGGGCGCGGCGGTGATCTTCATGGTGCCGTTCGTCTGGCTGGTCAGCGCCTCGCTGCGCCCTCGCGAGTACGTCTTCGCCCCCGGCTTCCTGCCCACGCCGTTCGCCCCGGACAACTACGCCCAGGCCTGGCAGGCCATGCCGCTGCTCACCTGGCTGTTCAACAGCGTGGTGGTCGGGGTGGCGGCGGCCGCTGCGGCGACCCTGTCCAGCGCCTGGGTCGCGTTCGGGTTCGCGTACTTCCGCTTCCCTGGCCGGAACCTGCTCTTCGGTCTGGTGCTGGCCACCATGATGCTGCCGTTCGCGGTCACCATGATCCCGACGTACCTGATCTGGAACCGGCTCGGCCTCGTCGACACCCAGGTGCCGCTCTGGGCCGGCAACCTCTTCGGCTCGGCGTTCTACATCTTCCTGCTGCGACAGTTCTTCCTCTCCCTGCCCCGGGAGTACTTCGAGGCGGCGCGCGTCGACGGGGCGAGCTATCCGCAGCTGTTCTGGAAGATGGCCTTCCCGCTGATCCGTCCGGCGCTGCTGGTGGCGTTCGTCTTCGAGTTCAAGGCGAGCTGGACCGACCTGATCAAGCCGCTGATCTACCTGCGCAACGAGCAGCTCTACACGCTGCCCCGCGGGCTCAAGGTGATCCTCGACCGGTTCGGGTACGGCGGCGAGCAGCAGTGGGAGATCGTCCTCGCCGGCAGCGTGATCGCCACCGTACCCATGATCATCCTGTTCTTCCTGGCCCAGCGGCACTTCGTGGAGGGCATCGCCACCACCGGCCGCAAGGGGTGACGGCGATCAGCCCGCCGCCGGCTGGTCGAGGAAGGCGAGGGTGACCGCGGCGAACAGCGGCGAGCTGAAGATGCTGTAGTGGGTCAGCCCGGGCAGGATCGCCAGACCGTGCCCGCCCTTGGGCCGGCCCTCGTTCGCCCAGCCGCCGTCGCGCAGGCCGCCGTCGAGCAGCTTGAACACCTCCACGTAGTGGCTCGGCGGCGCCATGTCGGCGTCGGCCGCGACGATCAGCGTCGGCACCCGCAGGCCGCGGACCTCCTCGGTCAGGTCGAAGTCCTTCGCCATCAGCTCGCCGATCTTGTCGAGCAGCCGGGGGAAGTCCTCCGGGCGCGGCGCGACCCGCTGGTAGAGCTGGTACATGGGGGTGTCGGTCATGAACTGCGCGGCGGCGCCGGTCACCTGACCCTGCTGCGCGCGCATCTCGGCGTAGATGGCGTCCGACCGCACATGCGCGGACGCCGCGACGAGCCGGCCGAGCTTCTCGGGGTGGGCCACCGCGGCGTGCAGCGCCACGCCGCCGCCCAGCGAGTAGCCCACCAGGTCGGGCCGGTCCAGCCCGAGGTGGTCGATGAGCGCGGCGATGTCATCGGCCATCGTCCGCAGGTCGAGCGGGCGGTCGACGTCGGCGGTGCGGCCGTGACCCTGCAGGTCGACGGCGATGACCTGGTGCCGCGCGGCGAGCGCGGGCAGCAGCGGCCCGAACATCTCGCCCGACCCGAGCCCGCCGTGCAACAGGATCAGCGGGTGCCCGGTGCCGTGCGTCTCGTAGTAGAGATTGATGCCGTTGACCTCGGCGTATCGGCCGGTGCCCTCGACGTCCGTGGTCCAGTCAGTGGCGGTCACGCTGACGCTCCTCCCGTGCGCGTTCGGCGATGGCGGCGTGGACCCCGACGGCGCCGGCCGCGAGGTCACGGACTGCGGCCTCACCCTACGCAGCCGGTTGCGTCGCCCGCTGCCCGCCGCGCCGCTCAGGAGAAGTGCGTACGCGGCCGGGCGAGGCGTTCCCCGTCCACCACCAGATCGACCTTCTCGTTGTAGAAGGCGACCAGCCCGGCGATCGGCCGCAGGGCCGCCGTGGGGTAGTCGTAGGACCAGGCCAGGTCCGGATGGACCCGGTCGCCGGCGCGCATCGACCAGTAACCGCTGGTGCGGCCCTTGTAGGGGCAGGCGGTCCGGGTCTGCGACGGCACGAGGTGCCGGAAGCGCACGTCCGTCCGGTTGAGGTAGTAGCGGGTCGGCAGGCCGGTCTCGAACACCAGCACCGGCGAGGTCGACTCGGCCAGCACCGTCCCGTCCAGCTCCACCCGGACGTGCCGGGTGGAGCGCAGCGCGTCCACCCGGGAGTACGGGTTGCGGGGGTGGACGAAGACCTCCTCGTCCTCCTCGAACCAGGCGTCCAGGGCGGCCCAGTCGAACCGGATGGTGTCCGCCAGCGCGGGCGGCGCGTCGTCGCCGTACCACCGGGCACAGCCGGCCCGGGCGAACTCGCCGACCCGCAGCCCGTGCAGCCGCGCCGTGCCGCGCCGGGTCTCCTCGGTGCGTCCCTCGTCGACCAGCAGGTCCCGGCGGACGTCGGCGGCGGGGACGTAGTACTGCGGGTAGGGCGGCCACTCCCAGACGTACCGGGCGCGGGCGGTGTCCAGCACGAGTTGGCCGGCGAGGAAGGCGCGGATCCGGCGGGGCGCCGGCTCGATCCGGCCGACCTCGGCGGCCGGCTGCGGGTAGTCGGGCACGGTGTCTCCTCCTGGTGGAAATGCGCGGCGGACGGTTCAACGAGCCGGTGTGACCTGGGGCACCTTCGCCGACGGTGGGAATGAGATCGGCCGTCGGGGATTTGCTGCCAGGTGTGACCACTGCGCAGTCTTCGCCCGCCCCGACCGCCGCGGCACCCGGTGACCTGATGAGCCGCGGGCAGCAGCTGCGCCTCGTGCTGGTGCTCGGCTCGCTGATCGCGATCGGGCCGCTGACCATCGACATGTACCTGCCCGCGCTGCCGGCCATCACCGCCGACCTGGAGACCACCTCGGCGGCCGTGCAGCTGACCCTCACCGGCACCCTCGCCGGGCTCGCCCTCGGCCAGTTGCTGATCGGCCCGCTCTCCGACGCGGTGGGCCGGCGACTGCCGCTGCTCGCCGGGATCGCCCTGCACATCCTGGCCTCGCTGCTCTGCGTGGTGGCGCCGACCGTCCAGGTGGTCGGCGTGCTCCGGGTGATCCAGGGGCTCGGTGTCGCGGCCACCTCGGTCGTCGCCATGGCCGTGGTCCGCGACCTGTTCGACGGCGCCGCCTTCGCCCGGCTCTTCTCCCGGCTTATGCTCGTGATGGGCGCGGCCCCGATCCTGGCGCCCACCCTCGGCTCCGCGCTGCTGCGCTGGTCGGACTGGCGGGGCGTGTTCGTGGCCCTCGCCGCCTTCGGGCTCCTGCTGGTGGTGGTCGCGGTGGTCGGGCTCCGGGAGACGCTGCCGCCGGAGCGCCGCCGCCACGGCGGCCTCGCCGCCGTCGGCCGCGACTACCGGGCGCTGCTGCGGGACCGGATGTTCGTCGGGCTCGTGCTGGTCGCCGGGCTCGCCATGGCGGCGCTCTTCGCGTACGTGGCCGGGTCGTCCTTCGTCTTCCAGCAGCGGTACGGGCTGGACGAGCAGCAGTTCGGGCTGGCGTTCGGCGCCGGGGCGGTCGGCCTGATCACCGCCACCCAGCTCAACGTGCGGCTGCTGCGCCGGTACAGCCCGCAGCGGATCCTGGTCACCGCGCTCGCCGTCGGCACCGCAGCCGGTCTGGTGCTGGTGGGCTTCGCCGCCACCGGCGTCGGCGGCCTGGCGGCCGTGCTGGCCTCGCTCTGGGTGGTGCTCGCCGCGGCCGGGCTCGCCATGCCGAACGCGCCCGCCCTGGCGCTGTCCCGGCACGGGGAGGCGGCCGGCACCGCCGCCGCGCTGCTGGGCGCGGTCCAGTTCGGCGTCGGCGCGCTCGCCGCGCCGCTGGTCGGCGTGCTCGGCACGGGCAGCGTGGCGATGGCCGCCGTCGTGGCCGGCGGCATGGCGGTGGCCCTGGCCGTGCTGCTCACCGTGGTCCGGCCGGCGCGGCTGGCCGAGGTCGAGCCGGCCGCGGTCGCCGTCGCCGTGCACTGACCCCGGACGCCGGCCCGCCGTTGCCGCCCTGAGCGGCGGGCCGGCGGATAGGGTCGGGAACCGTGCGGACCAAGCAGGAGCTGGGGGCGGCGATCCGGGAACGGCGGCGGGCGGCGCTGGTCGTCAACGCCCACTCCCGCCGTGGCCGTCGGCTCTACGAGACCGTCCACTCCCGACTGCGCGCGGCCGGCTTCACGCTGCTCGGCGCGTATCCGGTCGACCGGCCCGGCGAGCTGGACCGGGTGCTCGCCGAGGCCGCCGACCTCGGGCCGGACCTGCTGGTCGCCGGGGGCGGCGACGGCACCATCGGCACGGCCGCCCGGCTGCTCGCCCACCGGGACATGGCGCTGGGGCTGCTGCCGCTGGGCACCACCAACAACTTCGCCCGCACCGTCGGCGTCCCGCTCGACCTCGACGCCGCCGTCGCCCTGTTCACCGACGGCAAGGTGATCGACGTCGACCTGGGGCTGATCGGCGACACCCGGTTCACCAACCACGTCGGGATCGGGCTGTCCGCCGACATCATGCTGACCGCGCCGCCGCGGCTCAAGCGGGTGGTCGGCCGGCTCGCGTATCCGCTGACCGCGCTCGGGCTGCTGGCTCGGCACCGGCCGCTGCGGGTCACGGTGCGCGCCGAGGGGCGGGAGCACGGCTTCGACACCCACCAGGTGTACGTGGCCAACGGCGGCTTCCACGCCGGCCGGCCGATCACGGCCGACGCCAATGCCGACGACCGGCTGCTGGTCGCGTACCCGGTCGGCGGGCCGACCCGGCGCGGCCTGCTGCGCGAGACGGCGCGCAACGCGGCGGCCGGGCACCGCCGCACCCTCGGCGACAAGCCGTTCCTGGCCGTCCGCCAGCTCTGGCTGGAGACCGACCGGCCCGCGCGGATCGAGGTCGACGGCGAGCCCTACGGGGAGACGCCGGTGCGCATCGGCCTGGACCCGAACGCGCTGCGCGTGATGGCCGCGGCGGACAGCCCGGACCGCTGAGCGGTCAGTCCCGGCGGTCCTCGTCGGGGGTCGGGATCTCCTGATTCTGCTCCAGCGCGTCCGCCGCCGTGAGGTCCCCGCGTACCGCTTCGGGCAGGCCGGTGTCGTCGCTGGGCGGGGTCAGCACGCCCTGCTCGGCCAGGTCCGCCTCGGTCGCCTCGGGCACCGCGTCCTCGATCGCGTCCGGCGGGCCGACCACCGTCTCGTCCTGCCGCTGCTCCTGCGCGTCGGCCTCCGGCGGCCGGCGCAGCGGATTCTCGTCGCCGACGCTCATCGTCCGACGCCCGTCACCGGCTGCGCTGGACGAACGGCGCGGTCTGGTCGGCCACCTCGCCGTACTCGGTGGGAAGCTGGCCGACCGCCTGCGCGTAGGCGGCCGGGTCGACGGCGTCGCGGAGCACGTCGAAGACGGCGGTCACCCCGTCCTTGGCCCGGTCGACGTCCACGTCGGCGCGCTCGCTGACCCGCTCCACGAAGATGTCGAGGCCGAACCGCTCGCCGGTCTCACTGCTGGCGAACGCGTACGCCCGCAGCGCCTCGGGGAGGCGGGTGGCCAGATCCCGGGCCTCCCCGCCGTCGATCCGCTCCGCCAGCGTGGTCAACGTGGCCCTCGTGACGGCCGTGGCCTGCTCCGGCGACATCCCGCAGCGTTTCGCCACCGAGCCGATGAACTCGTCCTGGTCCACCTCGACGCCTCCCTCTCGGCTGAGGAAGGCGTCTTCCCGCGCTCCGCCGCCGCAAACGACCCGGCGGCCCGCCGCACCGGACGACGGTCAGCGGTAGATGTGCACCGGGGTGCCGATGCGGATGGTGGTCCAGAGCCGGTTCATCGCCGGGACGGGCACCCGGACGCAGCCGTGGCTGGCCGGGTAGGTGGGCACGGAGTTGGCGCCGTGCACCGCGTAGCCGCGGTAGAAGTAGTTCGGCCGCCAGAGCAGGCCGAGGTCGCTCTGCCGCCAGCCGTCGATGCGCCGTTGCACCGTCCAGTTGCCGGTCGGCGTGGGAGTGCTCGCCTTGCCGCTGGAGGCGTCCAGGATGCGCACCACCGACCCGCCCTTGGCCAGGTAGAGCACCTGCCGGGTGAGGTTGGCCTCCACCGAGTAGCCCGGGTGGGTGTACTTCGGCTTCGGCACGTCCGGACGGTCGAGCGCCGCCCAGGTGCGCGGCCCGACGATGCCGTCCCGGACCAGGCCGTTGACCTTCTGGAAGGCCACGACCGCGTGGTGCGTCGACGGCCCGAAGATGCCGTCGACGCCGCCCACGTCGTAGCGCAGGGCGGTGAGCCGGTTCTGGAGCGTGGTGACCGCCGCGCCCCGGGACCCCTGTCGCAGGGTCGGCTGGCTGGCGGCGGCGAGGGTGACCGTGGTGCCGGTGGTCGGGCCAGCGGCCGCGGCGGGAGTGGCCGGGACGGCCAGGCCGGCGACCAGGAGGGCCATCCCGAGCGCGGCGTGCGCGGCGGGGCGGCGGTGGCGAATGACGTGTGGTGAGACGGGAAGCATTGTTCCTCCCTTCCGAACTCCTACCGAGACGGTAGTTCGCGGAAGAAGAAAAAGCTGCCCCTTCGTCCGGTTTCAGCTTTCAGGCGACCCGGGGAGTCGGCAGGACGACACGGCGGGCCGTGCCGGAGACCTCGCCGGTGCGCTCCACGGACGGCTCCGGGACCGGGGCCGTGCTCCCGCTCTCGCCGACGGCCGTCCCGGACCCGGCCGGGTCGTCCACGCCAGTGGTCCGGACGGCGGTGAGCAGCGCGAGGAGCCGGTCCACGTCGTCGGCGGGCAGCCGGAACGAGCCTCGGCACAGCGTGCCGCTCCACAGCGACAGCACCACGGCGTCGCGGTCCGGGTGGTAGCTGACCCGCAGCGTCCGGTCCTCGCCGCGCAGGTCGGTGAACAGGTCTCCGAAGCTGGGCATCGGCCGCACCTCTCCCATCCACCCAGGATGCCCCCGCCGCCGTGCCCACCGGAAGGGCCTCGCCGTGCCCGGCTCCGGGAGCGGGGGTAGCCTGCACGGCGGAACGCGCAGCGCAGGGAGGTCCCGAGAGTGCAGACGACGACCGTGGACGTGCCGACCGGCGACGGGGTGGCGGACGCCCTGCTCGTCCGGCCCGACGGAGCCGGGCCCTTCCCGCCGGTCCTGGTCTTCATGGACGCGTTCGGGCTGCGCCCGCGGATGGCCGAGATGGCCGAGACGATCGCCGCGCGCGGCTACGTCGTGCTGGTGCCGAACCTGTTCCACCGCTTCGGCCGCGCCCCCCTGGTCGACCTCTTCGGTCTGGGCGACGAGAACCGGCGCGGCGAGCTGTTCGAGAAACTCACCCCGATGATCAGGTCGCTGACCCCGGACGTGGTCGCCCGGGACACCGCCGCCTACCTGGACTTCCTCGCCGCCCAGCCGGGCGTCGCGCCCGGCCCGGCGGCCGTCACCGGCTACTGCATGGGCGGCACCAACGCGCTGCGGGCCGTCGAGGCGCACCCGGACCGGATCGCCGCGGCGGCCGCCTTCCACGCCGGGCGGATGGTGACCGACGCCCCGGACAGCCCGCACCTGGGCGTCGGCGCGGTCCGCGGCGAGCTGTACTTCGGCCACGCCGACCAGGATCCGTCGATGACCGCCGAGCAGATCGCCACCCTGGAGAAGGCCCTGGACGCCGCCGGCGTCACCTACCGCTCCGAGGTCTACCCCGGCGCTCGCCACGGCTACACCCAGTCCGACACGCCGATGTACGACGAGAAGGCCACCGAGCGGCACTGGGCCGCTCTGTTCGACCTGCTCGACCGCACCTTCCGGCGCTGACCCGGGGGTCCTCCCGACCACAACCGGACGATTCACCCGGGCCGCGCCGGGTAACCGCCGCCATGGCCGACGACCGCCCGGACAGCGTCCGCTCACCGCTGGACCGGGCCGCCGCGCGAACCGGGCACGCGCTGGCCGACGCCCGCGCCGCGGGGGGTGCGGCCGGCCGGCTGCGGCTGCGCCAGCTCGAGGTCACCGTCGTCATCGCCGTCCAAGCCGGGCTGGCCGCCGCGCTCGCCGCGCTGCTCGCCCAGCGCCTGCTCGGGCCCGGCGCGCACGTCTTCGCACCCGCCGCCGCGGTCGGCACCATCGCCACCGCCATCGGCCAGCGGGCCCGCCGTACCTTCGAGCTGCTGATCGGGGTGGGGCTCGGCATCCTGGTCGGGGACGTGCTGCGCGACCTGCTCGGCACCGGGTCCTGGCAGACCGGTCTGGTGGTCACCCTGGCCATCGCGACCGCGCTGCTGGTCGCCGGGCGCGGCGGCGCCCTGGTCGGCCAGGCCGGCGGTACGGCCGTGCTGATCGCCACCCTGGCCCCGGTCGAACCCGGCCTGGAACTGCCCCGGATCTTCGACGCGCTCGTCGGCGGCCTGGTCGGCCTCGGCGTGGTGGTGCTGCTGTTGCCGGTCAACCCGCTGCGGGTGCTGGACCGGGCGACCGAGCCGATCATCTCCACGCTCACCACCGAACTCGACGCCGTCGCCCGCGCGCTGACCACCCGGGACGCCGACGCGGCGGTCCACGCCCTGGAGCGGATGCGCGGGCTCGACGCCGACGTGGGGCGGCTCAACGAGGCGCTCAGCGGGGCCGAGGAGGTGGTCACCCTCGCGCCGGTCCGCTGGCGCCGGCGCGCCCGGTTCCACCGGTACGCGCGCGCCGCGGAGCACCTGGAGCGGGTGATCCTGTACGCCCGTTCGATGGCCCGCCGTTCCGCCACCGCCCTCCAGTACGACGAGCCGATCCCGCCGGTCCTGGCCGACGCCGTGACCCGCCTCGGCCAGGCCGTCCGGGTGATGCGCCGCGAGTGCCGGGACGACGAGGACCTGACCGACACCCGCCGGCTGGTCCGGGAGAGCGCCGAGCTGGCCGGCCGGGCCTGGGCGCAGGGGGTCCGTTCCTACGGCGACGGTGTGATCACCGACCTGCGTACGGCGGACAGCGAGTTGCTGCGGGCCACCGGGTGCGACCCGGACGACGCCAACCGGGTGGTGCGTACGGCGGCCGGCGCGGGCGAGGCGGAACGGCGCCCGCCGCTGCGGGCGCACCTGCCCCGGCCGGCCCGGCACACCCCGCGCGCCCGGCGGCGGATCCGGATGGCGCGGCGCACCAGAGCCCGCCCCGAACCGTTCCGCCCACCGACCCGCACAGCCCAGCCCACCTGAGCCGGCGCGGGGATCCGGCGCCGCCGGTGCGCGGGCGACGAACCGGAGCCACGAGCCGGGAACTGGCCCCTTCCACGGCCGACCGGGCTGGCTAGCGTCGGGCGCATGAGCATCGACCGCGCAGAGCTGACCCGGCGGTTCGCCGCGCTGACCACCGCTCACGTCGCCGACGCCTGCCTGCGGGCCGCCGTCCCGGTGCGCTGCGCCCCGGCCGGCGTACGGCCGGTGCTGACCGGCGGACGGCTGGCCGGCCGGGTGCTGCCGGCCCGGCACGTCGGCAGCGTCGACATCTTCCTCGAGGCGATCGACCGCGCCGCCCCCGGCGACGTGCTGGTGGTGGACAACGACGGGCGCACCGACGAGGCGTGCGTCGGCGACCTGGTGGTGCTGGAGGCGCAGGCCGCCGGCCTGGCCGGCCTGGTGGTCTGGGGCCTGCACCGGGACACCGGCGACATCCGGGCGGTCGGGCTGCCGGTGTTCAGCCTGGGCGCCACGCCCACCGGCCCGCGGCGGCTGGACCCCCGGCCGGCCGAGGCGCTCGCCTCGGCGCGGGTGGGGCAGTGGACGGTCGACGCGGGAGACGTGGCCCTGGCCGACGAGGACGGGGTGCTCTTCGTGCCGGCGGGCCGGGCCGGCGAACTGTTCGACCTGGCCGAGTCCATTCGCGACACCGAGCGCCGGCAGGCCGACCGGATCCGGGCCGGCGAGCCGCTGCGGGCACAGGTCGGGTTCGGGGCGTACCTGGCGGGCCGGGCGGAGAACCCGGCGCTGACCTTCCGGGAGCATCTGCGTGCGGTGGGCGGCGCGATCGAGGAGTGAGCCCGGCGGGCGTTCAGGCGTCCCGCGCCCGGAGCGCCAGGCGTACCCGGTTCGGGCTGTTCGTCTTGGTCATCAGGCTGGTGATGTGGGTCTTGACCGTGGTGACGCCGATGTGCAGCCGGTCGGCGATCTCGGTGTTGGACAGGCCCTCGGCCACCAGGTTCAGCACGTCCCGCTCGCGCGTGGTGAGACCGGGCACCGGTCCCGGCGTCTCGGCGCGGGCGTGCACCGCCCGCTGGACCAGCCGCCGCAGCACCTCCGGGCTGAACGGGCTGTCCCCGGCGGCCGCCCGGCGTACGCCGTCGAGCAGGTCGGTCGGGGGCGCGTCCTTGAGCAGGAACCCGCAGGCGCCGGCGGTCAGCGCCGGGTAGAGGTGGTCGTCGTCGCCGAAGGTGGTGAGCACCAGCACCCGGGTGGCGGGTCGGTCGGCGAGGATCCGGCTGGTCGCGGTGATCCCGTCGACGCCGGGCATCCGCAGGTCCATGACGACCACGTCGGGCAGCAGCCGACCGGCGAGGGCGATCGCCTCGCGGCCGTTGTCGGCCTCGCCGACCACCTCCAGGTCGGGCTGGGCGTCGCAGAGCATGCGCAGGCCGGCGCGGATGAGGTGCTGGTCGTCGACCAGCAGGACGCGGATCATGCCGGCTCCGGCGCGTGCGGGCCGGCCGGGCGCGGGCGCGGCGTCGGCGGCTCCGGCGGGCGGGCCGGGGAGCCGGGTGGCCGGGCCGGTGCGGCGCCCCCGGCCGGCAGGACCGTGCGGACGCGCCAGCCGGCGCCGGTGGGACCGGCCTCCAGCCGCCCGCCGAGCACCTCGACCCGCTCCCGCATCCCGGTGAGGCCGTGGCCGCCGCCGGCCGGCACCGCGGCCGGCACCGACCCCGGCCCGTCGTCCGACACCTCCCAGTGCACGGATCCGTCGACCACCGCCACGGACAGTCGGGCCCGGGCCGCGGCGCCGGCGTGTTTGGCCACGTTGGTCAGCGCCTCCTGGGTCAGCCGCAGGACCGCCTGGCCGCGCACCGCGTCCAGCGACCCGACCGCCGGGTCGACGTCGGCCTCCACGGTGACGCCGGCCTGGCGGGCCCGGTCCACCGCCGTGTCCAGCGCCGCCGGGAGCGCCGACGGCTCGATCGCCGTCAGCGCGGCGTCCCCGCGTACCCCGTCGGGATCGCGCAGCACCGCGACCAGGCGGCGCAGGTCGTTCAGGGCCGCCGTGCCGGTGCCGTGCACGTCGTCGAAGACCTCGCTCACCCGGGGGTCGAGGTCCGGCAGCACGTGCCGGGCCACCCCGACCCGCAGCACCATCGACGCGACGTGGTGCGCGACCACGTCGTGCAGTTCGCGGGCGATGGCGCTGCGCTCGTCGGCACGGGCGGCGCGGCTCTCGGACTCCCGCCGGCGCTGCTCCGCCGCAACCCGCTCCTCGGCCTGCCGGGCCAGCTCCCGGGTGGTCCGGATGACCAGGCCGAGCAGCAGCGGCAGGCCGACCTCGACGGTCAGCCCGAAGACCCCGGAGAGCAGCCGCCGGACCGGGTCGCCGATCGAGTCGGTCATGTCGACCGCGGTCAGCAGGCCGGCGGCCAGCCAGATGGTCCGGGGCCGCCCGGCCCACATGGTCAGCTCCAGCAGCGCCCAGCTGGCCCCGACCTGGTTGATCGTCGTGTCGTCGACCAGCGGGAAGGCGACCGCCAGCAGCGCGGCCTGCGCCACCAGGTTCACCAGGGGCCGGCGGTGGCACACCAGGGCGGTGGCGAACGCGACCAGGGCGAGCGCCCACTGGGTGGCCGTCGGCACGTGGTGGCCCTGGGCGCCGAAGACCAGATAGCCGAGGCCGCTGAGGTCCAGCAGCAGCATCCGCGCGAGCGTGTCCCGCGCGTCGAACAGCCGACCTACCCAGCCCACGACGCCAGCCTAGGCGGTGCGGCCGGCAGCCGGGGGGACCGCCGGCCCGGCCCACCGCGTCCGCAGCCCGAGGTGGACGGCCAGGCCGAGCGGCCCGAGCAGGATGGTCAGCAGCAGCACCGGCGCCAGGAGCAGGGCCGGCATGCCCCGCTCCCGGCTTTCTCGCCAGATCCACCGGCCGACGAACAGGTCGAACCCGATCATGTGCGCCCAGGCCGCCGCCGCGCCGTCCGCACCGCCCAGCAGGTCCCGGACGCCGTCCAGGGTCGGCGCGGTGACCACCGGCAGCACCCGGCCGAGCGCCGGGAGCACCAGGATCGCGTAGATCAGTAGGACCGGGAGGACGATCAGCGGCGAGCCGACGATCCGGGCCGTCCACGACCAGCGGGGTGCCAGGATCATCAGCGCCCAGAACGGCGCGGCGACCGCGAACGTCAGGGTGAACAGCGCCCCGGTCATGCGACCAGCACCAGGCCGGCACGGCGCTGCCCGCGGGCCAGGACCGCGCCGGTGGCGGCCGCCGTCGCCACCACCAGGGCCGCCGTGACGGCGAGGGTGAGCGCGTCCGGGCGCAGCAGCGGCTGCCCGCGCAACGCCTGCCAGGTGACCAGCAGGGTGGCCGCCCCGTACGCCGCGCCGGCGACGAGCAGCAGCCGGGCCCGGGTCCGCTCGTCCAGCCGGGTGCCGAGGAAGCGGTTGAGCAGCATGGCGAGCAGCGGCAGCGCCTGGAGGGCGTGCAGCCCGACGAAGTGCCCGATCCGCAGATCGCCGCCGGTGGTGCTCCAGCCGACCAGGGGCAGCCCCGGCCCGCCGTCCGCCACGCCGACGCTGTGCGCCCCGCTGATCCCCTCGGCCGCCGACTCGGGCGTGCGGGTCACCATCGGGATGGCGACGAGCATGCCGAGCAGGGACAGGCCGAGGCCGAGCCGCACGGCGTACCCGGCGACCCGGTCCGCCGCCGGCCGCAGCAGCGCCACGATCCCGATGACCAGCTGGGCGACGAAGAGCACCATGATCGCCGCGCCCATCGCCGAGAACAGGGCGGCGTTCAGCCGGGTGGTGCCATTGTAGTGGCTGGTGGTGCCGCGCAGCACCTGCGTGACGATGATCGCCATCTCCACCACCGACACCGCGACGATGACCGTGGCCGCCCACTCGGCGAGCCGGCTGCGGCGCGGCAGCAGGGTGAGCATCCAGGCGAGGGTGGTGCCGTAGAGCACGAAGGAGATGGCGAACTTCAGCGGCTTGAGCCAAATCGGCGCGCCGGTGAGCACCCGCGGGTCGGCGACGACGCCGACCGCCGCGACGACGGTGAGCGCCGCCATCGCCGCGACGAAGAGCATGAGGGGGCGGTGCCAGCGACCCGCCCGGTTCAGCACGGTAGTCATGCCTGTAGATGCTGGTGGCCGGGCCGCCCGGTCGCGCCCGACCTCAAGCCCCGATGCCGGCCGCAGGTCCGGGACGCGCCTCCTACCCAGGGAGGAGGCGCCGCCCGAACGCCGCGTCGAGGACGGCGGAGGTGAGCTGGTCGAACCGGCCGGCCGCCCGCGGCGGCGCGCTCACGACCCGCCCGCGAGGGGCTGGACGAGCTGGATCGGGTTGCCGTCCGGATCGGCGGTCCAGGCGATGAGCAGCCGGTCCAGCCAGACGTGCGGGGCGGCGAGCGCCGGCGCGCCGGCGGCGGTCAGCGTCGCGTACGCGGCCGCAGTGTCGTCGGTCCAGAGCACCACGGCGGCGCGCTGCCCGCTCGGCACCGGGTCGAGCCCGTGGTCGTCCCGGGTGGACGCCACCGAGGCGATGCCGATCCGGTAGCCGTCCAGCGTCAGGTCGACGTGGATCGGCGCGCCCTCGGCAGGCACCCGGAAGGTCTCGGTGAAGCCCAGCCCGGCGTAGAAGGCGGCGGCCCGGGTCACGTCCTCGCTGAACAGGATCACCTGTGGGGTGCGGAACATCGACACGGGTGGACCGTACCGTCAGTCGGGCAGCCGGGGCATCTCGAATCCGGGGTCGCGGCCGAGCAGCACTCCGCGGGTCAGCGCCCGCGACCCGAACCGGTCCCGCACCGCGTCCACGGCGGCGTCCAGCGCCGGCCCCGGTTCGCGGGTGAACGGCAGGGTGAGCTGCACGTGCCCGTCGTCGAGGTTGCCGACGGCGACCCCGATCAGCGTGACGCCCCGGGTCTCGATCTCCGGCAGCGCGGCGCGCAGCAGCGATTGGGCGGCGGCCCGCAGCGGTCCGGTCTGCGCGGTGGGCTTGTCCAGGGTGTGCGCGCGGGTCGCCCGGGTGTAGTCGGCGAAACGCAGCCGCAGGGTGACCGTGCGGCCGCTGCGCCGGGCGGCCCGCAGCCGCCCGGTCACCCGGTCGACGAGCCCGGCCAGCACGGCGTCCAGCTCGGCGGGGGAGTGCGGCTCGCGGGCCAGCGCGTGCTGCGCGCCCATCGAGGAGCGCCGCCGCCCGACCTGCACGGCGCGCGGGTCGCTGTTGTGGGCGAGGGCGTGCAGGTGGCGGCCGGCGCCCGGGCCGAGCAGCGACACCAGGGTCGGCTCGTCGAGCCGGGCCACCTGCCCGACGGTACGCAGGCCCCGCTCGAGCAGCTTCGCGGCGGTGACCGGGCCGACGCCCCAGAGCCGCTCCACCGGCAGTGGGTGCAGGAAGGCCAGCTCGCCCTCCGGTGCGACGACCAGCAGCCCGTCCGGCTTGGCCACCCCGCTGGCCACCTTGGCGAGGAACTTGGTCCGGGCCACCCCGACGGTGATCGGCAGGCCGACCTGCCGGCGTACCTCCCGGCGCAGTTCCGCCGCGATGTCGGCGGCCGGACCGACCAGCCGGCGCAGCCCGCCGACGTCGAGGAACGCCTCGTCGATGCTGAGCCCCTCGACCAGCGGGGTGGTGCGCCGGAAGATCTCGAACACCGCCCGGCTGGCCGCCGTGTAGGCCGCCATCCGGGGCGGCACCACGACGGCGTCCGGGCAGAGCCGCCGGGCCTGACGGCCACCCATGGCGCTGTGCACCCCGCGTGCCTTCGCCTCGTAGCTGGCGGCGAGGACCACGCCGCCGCCGACGATGACCGGCCGGCCGCGCAGCCGGGGGTCGTCGCGCTGCTCGACCGAGGCGTAGAACGCGTCCAGGTCGGCGTGCAGGATGGTGGCCTCGCTCGACACGACCACCATGTTCGCACAGATGTTCGAAGGACGGGCCGGTCAGGGCATGCTGATCGCGAGCTTGCCCAGGGCGCCGGAGAACTCCGCCAGGGCCCGGGGCACCTCGGCCAGCTCGTAGCGGCGGTCGACGGGCACCCGGACGCGACCGGCCAGCACGTCGTCGGCGAGCCGGTCGAGCGTCCTCCGCTCCGGCTTGCCGAAGATCGAGACGGCCGCCGGGTGCTGGTCGGGGCCGAAGCCGATGGTGGAGGCCAGCCGGCCGTCGGGGGCGAGCAGCCCGGCCAGCGGCGCGCCGTCACCGGCCAGGTGCACCACCGCGGAGACGCCGTCCGGGGCGAGGGCGCGCACCTGCCCGGTCAGGTCGCCGGTGTAGTCGACCACCTCGGCCGCGCCCAGGTCCCGGACGAAGTCCGTCGCGGGGCCGGGGCGGGCGGTGGCGACGACCCGGGCGCCGGCCAGCCGCGCGTACTGCACGGCCAGCGCGCCGACGCCACCGGTCGCCCCGGCCACCAGCACCGTGTCGTCGGGCCGGACGGCCAGCGCCTCGAGCGTGTCGAGGGCGGTGGCGCCGGCCAGCCCGAGCACGCCCGCCGTGGACAGCTCGATGCCGTCCGGGACGCGGGTGATGCCGTCCCCGGCGCCGACGGTCACGTACTCGGCCCACGTGCCGTCGCCCAGGTAGGAGCGCATGAGCACCCCGAACACCGGGTCGCCCACCCGGAACGGGCTGGTGCTGCCGATCGCCTCCACCTCGCCGGCGAAGTCCTTGCCGAGCACCACCGGGTACCGGTAGTCCATCGACCCGCGCATCATCCCGCCCGCCGCCTTCCGGTCGAAGGCGTTGACCGAGGAGGCCCGCACGCGGACGAGCACCTCGTCCGGGCCGGGGCTGGGCCGGGCCAGGTCGTCGCGGGCGGTCGGCTCCGCCCCGTCCCGGTCGAGAGTGATCGCCTGCATCCGCTGCTCCTTCTCCCTGGCCCGGCGGTGCACCTCGACGTCCGGGCGGCGCGGCTTTCCCCGCCGGGAACCGGCTACACCCGGCCCGGGTCAGGCGCGGCGGGCGCGGGGCCGGCGGGACAGCGAGCTCGGCGCGTTCACACCCGCCTCGTCACTCACGCTCATCCCCAGCCGCTCGACCAGTTCGCCGCCCAGCCAGCCGGTGAACCCGGCCAGCACGAGGCCGGCGAAGCTGCACACCAGCGCGCCGGCGTTCGGTTCCCAGTTGTCCGCGCCCCGGCGCAGCAGCCAGCTCACCGCGAACAACACCAGCACGACCACGTTGCCGAGGCCGTGCGTCGCGCCGACCCGCTTGGCGCGCGTGCCGGCCGGAATGGCCGACCAGTCGATCAGGCCGAACACCGCGGCGACCAGGCCGCCGATCACGCCGGCGGCGATGGTGTACGCGGCCGAGACCTGAAAGCCCGCCCGGTCGGTGATCAGGTACAGGATGTCGAAGATCACCGAGGTGGCGAGCAGTCCGAGCGGAAACACGATCATGATGGGGTGGATTGCGTGCCCCATCGACTTCGCGCGACTCTCCATGCCGGTCCTTCCTTCTCGGCCCCAGGCGCCGCCGAGTTCCCCACCTGGCGCCGGCTACACCTCCGGGCGGGGAAGGGCGATCGCCTGCCGGAGCGGGCGGCGAGCACCGCGCCCCCGCTACACCGGGTCAGGGCGCGGTGCGGGCCCGGTCCCGGACGAGCAGCTCGACGACCACCGCGATGGCCACCGCCTCCACGGCCAGCAGGGTGAGCAGGATCAGCAGCTGGGTGGCCCCGGCCCGGATCGGCCCGGCCCCGCCGAGCAGCACCCCGACGAACGCGCCGGGCAGGGTGACCAGCCCGACCGTGCGGGTCTGGTCGAGCGCCGGGACGAGGGCCTGCCCGGCGGCCGGGCGGCAGATCTCCAGCGCGGCGTCGCGGGGGAGCAGCCCCAGGGCCAGCCCGGCCTCGTACTCGCCGTGCCGGGTCCGCAGCTCGTCGAGGGTACGGCGACCGGCCAGGCTGGTCGCGGTCATCGCCCCGCCGATCAGGATGCCGGCGGTGGGCAGCACCACCAGCGGGGTCGCCGGCAGGGCCCGGCTGGCCAGGAGGACGGCCAGGCTGGGCGCCACCCCGGCGGCGATGGCCAGCGGGGCGACCCGGGCCGGTGCCTGCGCCCCGATCCGCCGGCGCGCGGTCAGCCCCGCCACGACGTACATGAGCAGCACGAAGGCGGCGGTGCTCCACCAGGCGCGGAGCACCGCGACGATGACCAGCGAGACGGCGGCGAGCTGGACGGTGGCCCGGGCCGCCGCGGTGAGCACCGTCCGGGCCCGGCCGAGCCCGCTGAGCCGCAGCACGGCGGCGCCGGCCAGGGTGAGCGCGACGAGCGCCACGACCAGCGCCGGGCCGATCGGTACGGTGCCGCCGGTCACCGGATGACCCTATGCCGGGCGGCCGGCCGGCGGGTGCGGTCCCGCCGGCCGGCCCCCGGGTGTCACCGGCCGTAGACCTCGAACTCGTAGAGCGAGAAGCCGTACGAGGTGGCCCGCTTGACCCCGTACATCCGCACGTAGCGGGCGGTGACCGGGGTGAGGGTCACGATGTCCGTCCCGCCGTTGCCGGCGGTCGTGCTGAACACCGGCTGCCAGGTGCCGCCGTCGGCGGAGACCTCGATCCGGTACGCGCTGCCGTACGCGGCCTCCCAGCGCAGCACCACCCGGCCGACCGTGCGGGCCGAGCCCAAGTCCACCCGGATCCACTGGTTGTCGTTGTAGCTGCTGGCCCATCGGCTGCCAAGGCTGCCGTCGACCGCCTTGTCCGGGGTGTTGCTGGTCAGGAACTGGGTGCTCGACGCGGTCGCGGCGCGCCCCTGGGCCAGGTTGGCGACGTCGTCACCGCGGCGCGCCGGGAAAGAGACGACCTGCTGGTAGGTGGGGCGGTTCTGCCAGGCGATCAGCGGGTGGGTGATGCCGCCGAGCCCGGACTGGGCGATGGCGTCGGCGCACCACTGGTCGCCCGCCCCGCAGGACTTGTCGCCCGGGTAGACGGTGGTCGCCGGCACCGCGGCCGCCTGGGCGAGGGTGTCGAGCAGGCTCTGCCGGCAGGCGCCCAGGTTGCCGTTGCCGCAGTACGCGCGGCCCAGCCCGCCGGCCACCGGGTCGCCGAGCACGGTGCGGACGTCCTTGTCGACGTAGCCCCACCAGCCGTACTGGAAGGAGGAGCCCTTGTGCGGCTGGCCCTGCGCGGCCCAGACGGCGCCGCCGTCCCGGCCGCCGTTCTGGCCGCCGGACGGCGCCTCGTTCACCTCGATGGCGTCCACCAGTGCCGCGTAGAGGTCGGGGCCCAGGCCGGGCCGGAACTCCGCGGCGGCCAGCAGCGGCCACCACGCGTCGAAGATCCGGATGGCGTCGGCGTGCTGGTAGACCTTGGACCCGGCGGCGGTCTCCACCCGGCGGGCGCCGGCCTGCTGCCAGGCCCGGAGCTTGTTCACCGCGTCGGCCAGCGCGGGGTCGGTGACCGGCGCGCTGCCGAGCACCCGCAGCAGGTCGCCGAGGACCTGCTGGCCGCGCAGGTCGGTGACCGCGGCGTCGGCCATGATCCGGACCACGTCGGCCCGGCCGAGCTTGCGCTGGGCGATCGCGGCGCGCACCGGGCTGTCGAGGAGTTGGCCCCGGTGCACCGAGCCGAAGCTGAAGTTGCCGTCGGCCGCGCCGAAGTCCTTCGCCTGCTTGTTGTTCCAGCTGACGTAGTAGTCCTGGTTCACCGACTGCGGGTGGGCGGCGGCCGGGAGGTAGCTGGCGGTGTTGGTGTCCGGGTTCCAGCCGACCCACTCGTTCGCCGCCTCCGCCCGGGTGGGCAGGTTCGGGTCGGCGGTGGACGGCCGAACCGGGTTCGACCCGGAGTTGAAGTAGGCCGCCTCGGTCGAGTTGACGTAGAACCAGTTGAAGGCGTAGCCGACGTTCGAGGCGGACTGCTGGAACGCCGCCGCGGAACCCATCGCGGCCGGGTCGTTGTACGCCTGGAAGCCGATCGCCGAGTCGGCCTCGTGCCGGTAGGTCGAGCGCAGCCTGGTGAAGGCGGTCGGCTGCCCGTTCACCAGCCCTCGGTAGGCGACGAGCCCGTACCTGGTGCGCAGCGCGCGCAGCGTGTAGGAGCCGGCCGGGGTGGAGTCGGCCAGGGTCGGCGACCAGGAGTTGGTGTGCTGGAGGACCTCCATGGCCACGCACTGCCCGTGCCACAGGTAGCGGTTCGACCCGAGGGTCGGTGCGCTGCCGTCGGTGGTGCACAGCGGCACGGCGTAGGTGTCGGTGAGGTCCTGGCTGGCGGAGGTGGCGCTCCAGGCGTAGTCCTGGCCGCGGCCGAGCAGCACGTAGAGGTTCAACCCGGCGAAGGCGGCGCCCCGGGCGCTCACCCCGGGTCCGTGGAGTTCCTGGAGCATGAGCAGCTGCGGGGCGAAGTAGCCGGTCTGCGGGCCGAACACGGCGACCGGGTTGCCGGTGGTGGTGTGCCGGCCGGAGACCACCACGGCGTTGGACATGCCGTGCGACCGGAGCCCGGCGAGGCCGCTGAGCAGTCCCTGCGTGGTGGTGCTGCCGCCGGTCTTCGCGGTGGTGGCCCCGCCGCTCTGGTCGTAGGCGAGGGGCTCGGCGACCACGCTGCCGGCGTCGGGGAGCACCGCGCCGGTCGCGCCGGGCGGGGTCGCGCCGTACGGGAAGCTCTGCCCGTCGTGCAGGGTGAGCACCGTCTCCGGGTCGTTCTGGGACCGGAACGCCTGCCAGACCCGGTCGCCCTCGGTGGCGCCGAACTTCGCCCGGGCGGCCACCCGGACCAGGGCGGACTGGATCTCGGAGCCGCCGCCCCCGCCGAACAGCCCGCCGATGACGCCGGCGGTGGCGATCAGGTCGGTCATGGTGAAGTGCTGCGGTTTGCCGGCCCCGGCCAGGACGTACTCGCCGGGGTAGTTGTCGGCGCTGATGGACTGGTCGATGTAGGCGTTGACGCCGGCGATGTAGTCGGTGACGTCGGTGTAGAGCTGCTGGCCGCGGGTGCCCTTCTGGCGCAGCGCGTCGACCTGGGCCTGCAGGTCCGCCTCGGTGTACGGCGAGTTGGCCCAGACGCTCTGTTCCAGCTCCCGGTTGCCCGGGGCGCCGCCGGCGAAGGAGGTGAGCGTGCCGCGACCGACGTGCCGCAGCAGGTCCATCACCCAGAGCCGGTCCTGCGCCCCGGCGTAGCCGGCGCCGAACATGGTGCCCGAGCGGGTGGTGCCGGTGACGTGCGGGACGCCGGTCGCCTTGTCGCGCACGATGGTGACGTCCGCGCGGGGCCGCACGGTGCTCTCCACCTGCCCGTCGGGCACGCCGAACGAGGCGTCGTTGTAGAACTGCGCGATCTGTTCGTCGGTGAGCCCGGCGTAGCCGTAGACCAGGCTCGCGTACTCGTCGAGCTGGTCGCTGGAGTGCGCGGGCCGGGTGCCGAGCGCCTGGTGCGCGAGGATCGCGGCGAGGGTGGCGTTGCCGTTCTCCCCGGGCGGCAGGATGTCGGCGCACTGGCCGAGGCAGTAGTCGTTGCCGGTGAAGGTGGTGGCGGCGACGGCCGGTGACGGTGGGACGGCCGTCAGGGCGCTCGCGGTGAGGGCGGCGGCGGCCAGCGCCGCGAGCCGGGCACGGGTGGTGGGACGGGGCATGGCGATTCCTCCGGATGTGCGGAGTCGGGCCGGGGCTGCGCCCGGCTGTCGCTTGCCGACGTCTCGCCCTCCGTGCCCGGGCGTCACACCCGGAGGTGAGAGTGACTCATATCTACCTCCGGGTAATGATCGATGGCGTTCCATGCCTCGGGATAGGTGCCGTTCACCACGCGCGAATGCCGACGTTTCGCCTCGATCACGGCAGCGCGAGCACGGCCTGGTGCCCCAGGTGGTCCGACGCCCACCGGCCGGCGGGGGTCTGCCGAGAGGCGCCGAAGACCTCGCTGGACACCGGCACCACCGTGCCCCGGACCAGCACCATGTCGATCCGGTGCTCGACGTCGTCGGCCGGCTCGGTCAGGTCGTCGCCCAGCCCGGCGGTGTAGCCGGGGTCGCCGGGGTGCAGGATCGGCCAGGTGTCGACCATCCCGCCGGCGACCAGGGCGAGGTACGCGAGCCGGTTGTTCGGATCGGGCAGTTCGGGCCCGCTGTTCAGGTCACCGACGAGGATCAGCCGGCCGGGCACGTTCAGCGGGCCGCGCAGCAGTTCCTGCGCCTGGAGCAGGCGTACGCCGGGGTGGAACGCCTCCAGGTGGGTGTTGACGAACCGGAAGGTGCGGCTGCCCAGCACGGCGTCGACCGCCGTCCAGCCGCGGGCGCTCGTGGCGGTGCCGCCCGTGGCGGCGAGCGGGAAGACCAGGTTGTTGACGAAGTTGCCCGACGAGGTGGCGTTCACCTTGACCCGGCCGCCGTGCCGCACCAGGATCACGTCCCGCATGGTGAGCCGGACGTCCCGCAGGTAGGGCGCCCCGGCCGGGGCTTCCAGGTCCGCCTCGTCGCGCACCACGACGACGTCGTACCGGTGGCCGGACCCGGCCAGCTCCGCCATCAGCAGCGCCAGGTAGTCGTACCGGACCTCGGTGGCCGGGGCCGGGTCGCCGAGCGGCCCGGTGCGCCAGAGCGCCACCTCCTGCAGGCCGACCAGGTCGGGCCCGCGCTCGCGGATCTCGTCGGCGATCAGCGCCGCCCGGGACGGGAAGTCGACCAGGTCCACGTGGCCCAGCAGGGCGGCGTTCGCGGCCAGGAACGCCGGCAGGGTCGGCGCGGTGATCGACGGCGTGAGGTCGCCGCCCAGGTAGAGGTTTCGGGTCAGCACGGAGACCTTGGGCCCGGCTTCCGCGTGTGCCGGCGGGGCGACGAGCCCCAGGCCGGCCACCGCGAGGGCGGCCGCGGTGGCCAGCCTGGCCAGGCGTCGGAGGTGTGCGCGAGGGCTGCCGTCCATGACTGTCGTCCTCTCCGGCGGGATCCGTGATCCGCGTACGCTAACGCCGGTCACGCCACCGTGGACACCGCCGTTCGGGCCACCTGCGCCTGGCGGTCAGGCCTGTGGCTGGCCGATGTTCACCATCCAGGCGACGCCGAACCGGTCCACGCACATGCCGAACTCGTCGCCCCACATCTGCTTCTCCAGCGGCATCGAGACGGTGCCGCCGTCGCAGAGCTGGTCCCACCAGCGGCGCAGGTCGTCCGCGTCGTCGCCGCTCAGGCTGATCGTGATGTTGTCGCCCACCGTGCGGGCCATGCCGGGCGGGGTGTCGGAGGCCATGAGCGTGAAGCCCTGGTCGGTCTCCAGCTGCGCGTGCATGATCCGGTCGGCCACCTGCGGGTCGGGGTTGCCGAACTCGCCGAAGGTGTTCACGCGCAGGTCGCCGCCGAACACCCGCTGGTAGTACTCCATCGCCTGCCGGGCGTCGTCCTCGAAGCTCAGGTAGGGATTCAATCTGGATGTCATCTCGCCTCCTCGGTCTCGTGACCTGCGCATCGTCGCACCGCGACGGGTGGAGGCCAACGAGGCGCGGCGAGCGAATGTGGACAGCGGTGGAGGTGGCGCCGTTGCCACCTCCACCGCTTTCCCCGCCGGTGCGCCGTCAGTTCTTCTGGAACGACTGGCGCACCACACCCCCCACCAGGGCGCACCAGGTGGTGGTGCTGACCTTGCCGTTCGGGTCGAGACCGTGCAGTTCCTGCAGGTCCTTGAGGGCCTTCTTGGTCGGGTAGTCGTACTCGCCGGTGATCGCCACGTCGGCGTAGCCCTTGGAGTTGAGCATGAACTGCACCGCCTGCACCGGGATGCCGGTGGCGTCCTTGTCCAGCTCGGGCGCGAGGGTCTCCCAGGTCGGCGCGGTGAGGGTGGCGTCGATGTCGACCGGAATGCCGTTGCGTGCCTGCCAGTCCTGCACCGCCGCCACGGTGGCGGCGTCGAACACGCCGGTGATCGGGACGGTGTAGCCGCGGAAGGTGAGCAGGCGCTGCGCGACCTGCACCACCGGGCCGCCGACGAAGCGCCAGATGTCCGGCCAGCGGCGGGCCGGCACGTCGGCCAGGTCGGTGCCGAGTTTGGCGAAGACCCGGCGACGCAGCGCCGGGAACTCCCGGTAGAACATCGCGCCCGGGCACTGCGTGGCGCGGAAGTCCCAGTGACCGAAGATGTCGTGCGCGTGCAGTCCGTACTGCTGGCAGACGGTGGTGCAGAGCTTCACCAGGGCGTCGAGCAGCTCGTCGGGCGGCGTGTCGGTGACGTAGGTGCCCTCGTTCTCGATGCCGATGGCCCGGCCGTTCTCGCCGGGGCAGTGCGCCGAGATCATCTGCCGGTCGCCGGCCTGCAACCGCTCCAGGCTGCCGTGCCGGCCCTCCAGGACGTGGCCGCCCCGGCTGACCGTGAAGTGCTGCCCGGTGTCCGACCAGCGGTTGACGTCCATGTGGAGGTCCTGGCAGTCGCGGGCGAGCTGCTTGGCGTGTTCCTCGGAGTAGTCCGTGCTGTTCGGGAACGCCATGTGGTGCACGATGATCTTGTTGGTAGCGATCGCGCTGATCGACAGCGGGTCCGCCGGCGGGCGGGCGCCCCACTCGTCGCAGCTGATGATCCAGTCGAGGTCCGCGCCCGGCGCGGCCTGAGCGGCGGCCGGGAAGGCGAGTTCGCTCCCGACGACCGCGACCGCGGCGGCGCCGAGGCCGGCCCGCAGCAGGGTACGACGGTCCAGCTCGGGGTGGTCGAAGTGCATGGCATCTCCTCAGTGGCCCGACGGATGTGCGGGCATGTAAAGGAACTCCAACTGCTGCGCGCGAAGTGGAGAATATTGCCAGGATCGGCCGACGCGCCAGAGGACAAATCCGACGAGTGCTGATCGTCGTGCCGATACCCGTCCGGCCGACCCGCGTCCCGCCCCAGGTCAGGGGCGGTTGGAAACGTTTTCGTAACGGCCTATTGACCTGACCGTCGAGTCGGGCGCAGACTCCCGGAAACGTTTACAGCAAACAGGTGGAGGTGCGGGGCGTGGGTCGTAAACGTTTACAGGAGTCGGCCGACGGCCGGCCGACGGTGCACACCGTCGCCGCCCGCGCCGGTGTCTCCATCGCGTCCGCCTCCCGCGTGCTCAACGGCGTCGGCGGCAGCCCGGAGACCGTCCGCAAGGTCCGCGAGGCCGCGGCCGAGGTCGACTACGTGCCCAACGCCATCGCCCGCTCGCTCCAGTCGCAGCGCACCGGGCTCGTCGCGCTCGCCGTCGAGGACATCGGCAACCCGGTGTACGTCGAGATGATGCGGGCCATCGAGTCCGTGGTCGCCGCGTCCGGCCGGCAGCTGCTGGTGCACGCGACCGGCGGGCGGATCGACAACGAGACCGCGCTCCTGCGCCGGCTGGCCCACCGCTACGTCGACGGGATGATCGTCTCCCCGATCCGGGTCACCGACGACCACCTCGCCGCGCTCGTCGACAGCCCGGTGCCGGTGGTCGTGGTCGGCCAGCTCGCCGCCGACGCGCCGGTGGACAACGTCCGCACCGACTCCCGTACCGGCGTGGGGCTGGCCGTCGACCACCTGGTCGCGGCCGGGCGGCGGCGGATCGGCTTCGTCAACGGCCCGCTGGACACGGTGCCCGGCGCGGCGCGCGACGCCGGCTTCCGGGCCACCCTCGCCGGGCACGGCATCGCGCTCGACGAGCGCCTGGTCGAGGTCGGCGACTTCCGCTACGCGGCCGGCCGGGCCGCCACCGAGCGCCTCCTCACCCGGGCCCGGCCCGACGCGCTGGTCTGCGCCAACGACCTGATCGCCGTCGGCGCGCTGCACGCCCTGCTGGCCGCCGGCCGGCGCGTCCCCGAGGACGTGGCGCTGGTCGGCATGGACGACACCGAGCTGGCCCGGATGATGTTCCCCCAGCTCTCCAGCGTCTCCCTCGGCTCGGCCGAGCGCGGTCGCCGGGCCGCCGAACTGCTGCTCCAGCGCATCGCCGACCCGACCCTGCTGCCGCGCCGCGAGCAGGTCGCCCCCAGTCTCGCCGTGCGCGCCTCCAGCGCCGCGACCCCGCTCCTCGTCCCCGAGCCGGCGCCCGCGCCGCGTACCCCGGAGGTGACGGCATGACCACGCTGGCCGAACGGCCCGACGTCGCCCGCGCCGACGGGCCGCGCGCGGCCCGGTCCCGCTCCGACCGGCTCGGCATCTACCTGCTGCTGCTCCCGTCGCTGCTGCCCATCGTGGTGCTCTCGGTCTTCCCGCTGGTGCGCGGCATCTACCTCGGCTTCACCGACGCCCGCGCCGGGCGCAACGTCGAGATCAGCTTCACCGGGCTGGCCAACTACCGAGAGCTCCTCGGCGACGAGTTGTTCTGGAACTCGTTCAAGATCGGCCTGCTCTGGGCGGTCGGGGTGACCGTGCTGCAGTTCGTGCTCGCGCTCGGCCTGGCCCTGCTGCTCAACCAGCAACTGCGGTTCCGCGGCGTGGCGCGGGTGCTGGCCGTGGTGCCCTGGGCGATGCCGCCGGTGGTCGTCGGCATCCTCTGGAAGCTGGTCTACCACCCGGACGCCGGCCTGCTGAACGAGTTCTTCCACCGGATCGGCGCCGACGGGCTGCGCACCAACTGGCTCGGCGACTTCAGCACCGCGCTGGTCGCGGTCATCATCGTCGGCGTCTGGGCCGGCATGCCGCAGACCACCGTCGTCCTCCTGGCCGGGTTGCAGGGCGTGCCGCGCGAGTTGCACGAGGCGGCCGCGGTGGACGGCGCCTCCACCTGGCACCGGTTCCGCAACGTCACGCTGCCCGCCATCGCGCCGGTCGTCGTGGCGATCACCTCGCTCGACTTCATCTGGAACTTCAACTCGTTCGGCCTGGTCTACGTGCTGACCGCGGGCGGGCCGGGCGGCAAGACCATGCTGCCGATGCTCTTCGCCTACGAGGAGGCGTTCCGCTACGGCAACTACGGCTACGCCGCCGCCCTCGGCAACGTCATGGTCGTGATCATCGTCGCGCTGCTCGCGGTCTACCTGCGACGCCGACTCCGGGAGGCGAACTGACATGTTCGGAAAGCCGAGCCGCACCGGGCGGACCCTCCAGTACGTCGCGCTGACCGGCTACCTGATCTTCCTGGGGTTCCCGCTGGTCTGGCTGCTCTCCACCGCGTTCAAGCCGCCGCGGGAACTGGTCCAGCTGCACCCCACGCTCATCCCGAGCAACCCCACCGTGCAGAACTTCGTGCAGGCCTTCACCGAGCAGCAGCTCGGCCGGGCCGCGCTCAACAGCCTTCAGGTGTCGCTCGCCTCGGCGGTGCTCACCGTGCTGGTCGCGCTGCCCGCGTCGTACGCGCTGGCTCGGTTCCGGACCCGGCTCGGCACCGTGGCGCTCGGCTGGGTGCTGCTGTCGCAGCTCTTCCCGTTCGTGCTTTTGATCATCCCGATCTTCCTGATCCTGCGGCAGGTCGGGCTGGCCAACACGCACGCCGGGCTGGTTCTGATCTACGTGGTGTGGGCGCTGCCGTTCGCGCTCTGGATGCTCCAGGGCTTCGTCCGCAACATCCCGCGCGAACTGGAGGAGGCGGCCAGCGTCGACGGCGCCAGCCGGCTGCAGACCCTGCGCCGGGTGGTCTTCCCGCTGCTCGCCCCGGGCATCGTGGCCACCGCGCTGTTCTCCTTCATCTCCGCGTGGAACGAGTTCTTCTTCGCCCTGGTGCTGGTCAAGACGCCCGAGCTGGCGACCCTGCCGGTCGCCCTGGCCCGGTTCGTCGGCATCGAGGGCACCGCCCGTCTGGGTCCGCTGGCGGCCGGTTCGCTCCTGGCCACCCTGCCCAGCCTGATCTTCTTCGCGGTCATGCAACGCCGCCTCTCGTCCGGGTCGCTCGCCGGCGCGGTCAAGGGCTGACCACATCCCCCAACCACCACCACCAAGGAGGAACCCCCATGCTCCGTAGCAGGTTCCGTCGACTCGCCGCGGCCGCCGCGGTCGCGGTCGTCGGCCTCGGCGCCCTCACCGCGTGCGGTGACGGCGGGGGCGAGGACGAGAACTCGTCCGGCCCCGCCAAGCTGCGCTTCCTCAGCCTCGCCTGGCAGAAGGAGTCGCTGCAGGCCAACAAGGACCTGGTCGCCAAGTGGAACGCCGAGCACCCGGACATCCAGGTCGAGTACGTCCAGGGTGACTGGAACTCGGTGCACGACCAGCTGGTCACCTCGTTCGAGGGCGGTGACGTGGCCGACATCGTGCACTACGAGGCCTCCGCCATCGGCGAGTTCAGCAAGCAGGGCTACCTGGCCGACGTCTCCAAGCTGCTCAGCGACGACTTCAAGGGCCAGATCGACCCGGGCGTCTGGGACACCGCCACCTTCGACGGCAAGGTCGCCGGCGTGCCGTTCCTGCTGGAGTCGCAGGTCGTCATCGCCAACAAGAAGCTGCTCGACGCCGCCGGCATCGCGGTCCCGCCCGCCGACGGCGGCTGGACCTGGGACGAGTTCCAGGCCAACGCCCAGAAGCTCACCAAGCCCGGCCAGTACGGCGCGGCCTGGGCGCTCAAGTCGCCCACCAACCGGGTGCTGAACCTGGCGCTCAACTACGACGGCAAGTTCTTCTACAGCGACGGCGGCAAGACCGAGGTCAAGGTCGGCGACGCGGAGAAGGAGGTGCCGAAGCGGATCCACGACATGCTCTACACCAGCAAGTCGGCCTCCCCGGAGGCGCTCGGCATGAGCGGCGCGGACACCCTGCCCGGCTTCTTCGGCGGCAAGTACGCGATGCTCCCCGGCTCGGTCTCGCTGCGCCAGCAGATGGTCGAGCAGGCCCCCGCCGGCTTCGAGTGGGTGACCCTCCCGCCGATCAAGGGCCTCTCGGCCAAGCAGGCCGCCAACCCGCAGACGCTGTCCATCACCGAGGACAGCAAGCACAAGAAGCAGGCCGCGCAGTTCCTGGAGTGGTTCCTCAACCCGAGCAACATGGCCGCGCTGGCCAAGGGTGACTGGCTGGTGCCCACCGGCAAGCAGGCCAACCAGGAGCTGGTCAAGGCCACCGGCGGCAAGCAGGGCTGGGACGTCGCCGCCGACAGCGCCGCCGACCTCACCGTCGCCCCGTTCCAGAAGGCCGACGGCTACCCGGAGTGGAAGACCAAGTACGCCACCCCGGCCCTCCAGCAGTACTTCGCCAACAAGATCACCCTGGACCAGCTCGGCACGCAGCTGGTCGACGGTGGCAAGCAGGTTCTGAGGTAACCATGTCACTTTTGCTCGACACGTCGGTCGGCTGCCTGGTCGGCGCCGCGGTGGGCGACGCCCTCGGCGGCGCCACCGAGACGGCCCTTCCAGAGCAGATCCGCGCCCGCTTCGGCGGCTGGGTCGAGGGGATCGTTCCCCCGTACCACGCCGACTGGGCCACCGCGCGGCCACTCGCGCCGTACCACAAGGGCGACGGGCACATCACCGACGACACGTTGATGACCCACGCCCTGGTCCGGGCGTACGCGGCCAAGCGGGACCACCTCGACGCGTACGACGTGGTGGAACTGCTCGTCCCCGACCTGATCGAGCGGGTGGTGTACATCCCGGACCTGGAGCGGGAGGGGGTGACCTTCCACCGCCTGGCCGCGGCCGAGCGGTGGCTGGTCACCCGCCTGCACCACGCCCACGCCGACCCGCGCGAGGCGGGCGTGGGCAACATCGTCAACTGCGGCGCCGCCATGTACATGGCGCCGGTCGGCATCGTGAACGCCGGCGACCCGGCCGGGGCGTACGCCGAGGCCGTGGAGATCGCCGGGGCGCACCAGCAGAGCTACGGCCGGGAGGCCGCGGCGGTCTTCGCCGCCGCGGTCGCCGCCGCCGCGACCCCCGGCGCGAACGTCGACGATGTCGTCGCCGCCGCCCTCGACCTGGCCCGCGACGGCACCCGCGCCGCGATCGACGCGGTGGTCAAGGAGGCCCGCGGGCACGACGACTGGAAGGCCGCCATCCCGGCGCTGCGCGCCGCGGTGGCCCCCTACGACACGGTGGGGGAGGAGTACCGCAGCCCCGGGCTGGGCGCCCGCCGCCCGAGCCGGCTGCACGCCATCGAGGAACTCCCGGTGGCGCTGGGCATGCTGGTGGTGGCCGGCGGCGACTACCGCGCCGCGGTGCTCGGGTCGGTCAACTACGGCCGGGACGCGGACTCCACCGCCACCATGGCCGGCGCGATCGCCGGCGCGCTCGGGGGCGCGGCGGCGGTGCCGGCCGAGTGGTCGGAGGTCGTCGCGACGGCGTCCCGCACCGACCTGGTCGAGCCCGCCCGGGTCCTCGCCCGGGTGGCCACCGAGGTGTTCGACCGCGACCGGGAGCGCTTCGCCCGGCGTGCCGAGCGGTTCGGCGGGCTGGCATGAGCGCTGCCGGGACTCCGGCGGCCGGGCTGCGGCTGACCTGGGTGCAGCCGGAGGACCTGCTGCCGCACGAGCTGGCCGCGAGCCGCGACGAGGGCCGGGACGTCACCGCCCTGGCCGACCGCTGGGCGGCGGCCGGCGGCGAGGTCACCGCCCCGGTCAGCGGGGCCTCGCCGGTGCCCGCGTCGCCGGGCCTGCGCGCCCTCGCCGTCGACCTGCTCGACGCCGCCGACGCGCTGCCCGGACCGGACACCGCGGACGAGCCCGACGACCTCGACGCGGTCCGCAAGACCTGGCCGGGCGCCTGGGACCTGCCGACCGCCGTCGACCGGGACCGGCTGCACGGCGCCTGGCTCGGCCGGGCGGCCGGCTGCCTGCTCGGCAAGCCGGTGGAGAAGATCCCCCGGCACGGGATCCGGGAGATCCTCTCCGCCACCGGCCGGTGGCCGCTGCGCGACTGGTTCACGGCCCAGGGGCTCCCGGCCGAGGTGGCCGCCCGCTGGCCGTGGAACCGGCGCAGCGCCCCCACCAGCCTGGCCGAGAACATCGCCGGCATGCCCGAGGACGACGACCTCAACTTCGCCCTGCTGGCGCTGCGCGTCCTGGAGACCCACGGCCCCGGCTTCACCAGCGCCGACGTGGCGCAGGCGTGGCTGGACTGGCTGCCGGCCGGGCGGGTCTTCACCGCCGAGCGGGTCGCCTACCGCAACCTGCTGCTCGGCCTCACCCCGCCGGAGACCGCCCGCCGGCACAACCCGTTCCGGGAGTGGATCGGCGCGCAGATCCGCACCGACGTGTACGGCTGGACCAACCCCGGCCGCCCCGACCGGGCCGCCGAGGCCGCCTGGCGCGACGCCGCCGTCAGCCACGTCCGGGCCGGGGCGTACGGGGCGATCTGGGTGGCCGCCATGGCCGCGGCGGCGCCGGTGGCCGCTGACGTCGACGCGGTGCTGGACGCCGGCGAGTCGGTGCTGCCCCCGGGCAGCCGGTTCACCGCCGCCGTCCGGGAGGCGCGCGCCCTCGGCGCGACCGGGGACGACTGGGAGAGCATCGTGGACACCCTCTACGCGCGGCACGGTCACCTGCACTGGGTGCACGTCCGCAACAACGCGACCCTGGTCGCGGCGGCCCTGGCGTACGGGCGGGGCGACCTGGAGCGGTCCATCTGCGCGGTGGTCGCCGGTGGCTGGGACACCGACTCCAACGGGGCCACCGTCGGCGCGGTCACCGGGGCGCTCACCGGCGCCGCCCGGCTGCCCGGCCGCTGGGTCGCGCCACTGCGCAACCGGCTGGCCAGCAGCATCGCCGGCTTCGACGGCATCGGCTTCGACGAGTTGGCCGACCGTACCCTCGCCCTTGCCGTGGGGAGGCCCGCATGAGCGCCCGGGTGGTGGTGGTCGGCAGCGCCAACCTGGACCTGGTGGTCACCGCGCCGCAGCTGCCACGGCCCGGCGAGACGGTGCTCGGCGACGACTTCCGGATGGTGCCCGGCGGAAAGGGCGCCAACCAGGCGGTCGCCGCCGCCCGGGCCGGCGCGGCCTGCGGCTTCGTCGGGGCGGTCGGCGGCGACGGGTTCGGCGGGCTGCTGCGGGACAACCTGGCCGCGGCGGGCGTCGACCTGCACGGGCTGCGCACGGTCGACGGGCCGTCGGGGGTGGCGCTGATCGCCGTCGACCACGCGGCGGAGAACTGCATCGTGGTGGCCCCCGGCGCGAACGCCGCGCTGACCCTCGACGACGCCGACCGCGGCGCGGTGGCCGCGGCCGACGTGCTGCTGCTGCAACTGGAGGTGCCGCTGTCGGAGGTCAGCCGGGCCGCCGGCTGGGCCCGAGCCGGCGGCGCCGCCGTGGTGCTCAACGCCGCCCCGGCCCGGCCGCTCCCCACCGAACTGCTCGACCTGGTCGACGTGCTGGTGGTCAACGAGCACGAGGCAGCGGTCGTCGCCGGGGTGTTCACCGACGAGCCGGCCGCGCTGCTCGACGCCCTGGTCGGCCTGGTGCCCCGCGTGGTGCTCACCCTCGGCGCACGCGGCGCCGCCTACGCCGACCGGGACGGCGCCCGGATCGAGGTGCCCGCCCCGAAGATCGACGCGGTGGACACCACGGCCGCCGGCGACGCGTTCACCGGGGCGCTCGCGGTCGCCCTGGCCGAACGCGGCGGCCTCACCGGGGCCACCGCCACCGCCGTGCTGCGCTGGGCGTGCGCCGCCGGCGCGGCCTGCGCCGAGCGCCCCGGCGCGTCCACCGCCCTGCCCGAGCGGGCCGCCATCGACGCGCTGTCCGCCGCCACCTACGGAGGGGTCGAGTGAGCTTCAACCCGTACGTGCCCCGGCCGATCGACCGGCCCACCGAGGTGCCGCTCGGCGGGCACGCCGACCTGTCCACGCTGGACGAGGCGAAGATCTTCGCGGCCCCCGACGACCCCGCCGACTGGCCGGCGTGGCGGGAGCAGCTCACCCGGTGGCGGGCCGACGCCCGCGCCCGGCTGGGCTACACCGGCGCGCACTACGACGAGATCGCCGGGGACTGCTTCACCGTCTGCCTCGCCTGGCTCTGGGACGAGACGCTGTACGACCACGACCGCGGCGAGTTCACCGTCGAGGCGTTCCTCGACGCCGCCCGGCGTGACTTCGGCGGCTTCGACGGGGTGGTGCTCTGGCACGCGTACCCGGTGATCGGGCTGGACGAGCGCAACCAGTTCGACTGGTACCGCGACGTGCCCGAGCTGCCCGAGGTGGTCCGTGCCTTCCAGGCCGCCGGGGTCCGGGTGTTCGTCGACTACAACCCGTGGGACACCGGCACCAGGCGGGAGCCCGGCGTCGACGCCGAGGAGGTCGCCGCGCTGGGCGCCACCCTCGGCGTCGACGGCGTCTTCCTGGACACCCTCAAGGAGGGCGCCGGCGAGCTGCGCAAGGCCCTCGACGCGGTGCGTCCCGGCCTGGTCCTGGAGGGGGAGAGCCGGGTGCCGCTGGCCCGGATCGAAGACCACGCGATGTCCTGGGCGCAGTGGTTCGCCGACTCGGACACGCCCGGCGTGCTGCGGGCCAAGTGGTTCGAGCGCCGGCACGTCCTGCACCACACCCGCCGCTGGCACCGCGACCACCTCGACGAGCTGCATTCCGCCTGGCTCAACGGCTGTGGCGTGCTGGTCTGGGAGAGCGTCTTCGGCGTCTGGGTCGGCTGGAACGAGCGGGACCGGGCCGTGCTGCGGGCCATGCGCCGGGTGCAGGCCAGCCACGCCGCCTGGTTGCGCGCCGAGGACTGGGTCCCGCTCGCCGACCACCCCGGCAACGGCCAGGTGTACGCGTCCCGCTGGACCCACGACGACGAGCCGCTGTGGACCGTGGTCAACCGGGGCGGCGACCACGACGGGCCCTGGCTGCTCGCCGACCGCCGGCCCGGGCGCTTCGTCGACCTGGTCACCGGCGCCGAGCTGACCGTCAGCGAGCTGGAGGACGGCCGGGTGGCCGTCGGCGGGCCGCTGCCCGCCGGAGCGATAGCCGCCGTGGTCGCCACCGACACCCCGGTGCCCCGGCACGAGCCGCCCACCGGCGACCCGTCCTTCCCGGCCCGCGCCGCCGTGCGCGCCCGCACCCCGTGGTCGCCCCTCGCCGCCCTGCCCGACGGCATGGTCACCGTCGAGGGCGGCCGGCACGAGTTGACCGTCCGCCACCGGGTCCGGGAGACCGGCCTCTACGGCGAGACCCCGTACGTCGACGAGTGGAAGCCGCTGCCGCCCCGCCTGCACCACACCGGCACGCTGCGCCGGCAGGTCCGGCTCGGCCGCTTCGCCATCGACACCCACGAGGTCACCCACGGCGAGTACGCCCGCTTCCTCGCCGCCACCGGCTACCGGCCGGTCCGGCCGGAACGGTTCACCGCCGGGCAGGGTCCCGCCGACGCCCCGGTCACCGGGGTCGACCTCGCCGACGCGCGGGCGTACGCCGACTGGGCCGGGCTGCGGCTGCCCACCGAGGACGAGTGGCAGGTGGCCGCCGAGGCGGGCCTGCTGGTCCGGCGGGAGCCGCTGGTGTGGAACCTGACCGAGAGCGAGCACTCCGACGGGCGGACCCGCTTCGTCATCCTCAAGGGCGGCTGCGCGTACCGGGCGGAGGGCTCCGACTGGTACCTCGACGGCGGCCCGCAGCCGCCCGACGTGTCGGTGAAGCTGCTGCTCACCGGCGCCGGCCTCACCCGCTCCACCTCGCTCGGCTTCCGCTGTGCCGCCGACCTGCCCGAAGGAGCCCTCCGATGAGAAGAGCGTGGCGCCCCGGTGCCGCCCTGGTCGCCCTGCTGACCGCCGTCGGGCTCGCCGGCCTCGCGCCGGAGACCGCCGTCGCCGGCCGGGAGCGGTCCGGCACCCTCACCACCGCCACCGCCCCCTCGTCGGCCCTCGGCGCCGGCATCGACTACACCGTCTACCTGCCGTACGGCTATGCCGACGCGGCGCACGCCGGCACCCGCTATCCGGTGCTCTACCTGCTGCACGGGCGCGGCGACACCATGCAGGCGTGGACACGGGTGAAGAGCGACCTGGACCGGCTCATCGCCGACGGCGAGGTGCCGCCGGTGATCGCCGTGCTGCCCGACGCGCCGTGGAGCGAGCGCGGCAACTGGTACGTCGACTCCGCGTACACCGGCGCCGACCGCCCCGGCCGGCCGGTGGAGACCGCCCTGACCCGGGATCTCGTCACGCATGTCGACGCCACCTACCGCACCGCCGCGCACCGGAACGCTCGGCTGGTCGGCGGCTACTCGATGGGCGGCGCCGGCGCGCTGCGCTACGCCCTCGCCCACCAGGACCTCTTCGCCAACGCGCTGCTGCTCAGCCCCGCCGTCTACCGGCCGCTGCCGCCGGCCGACTCCTCGGCCCGCGAGTTCGGCGCGTTCGGCGACGGCGACCAGCCCTTCTCCGACGAGGTGTACCAGCGGCTGAACTACCAGGCCCTGCTCCCCAACCTCGACGCCGAGTCGCCGGTGCGGATGTTCATCGCCGTCGGCGACGACGAGTGGGCCAACCCCGACCCGGCCGACGCTGCGCACGACCTCGACTACGAGGCCGCCACCCTCTACAACACGATGCGCCGGGCCGACGGCGTCGCCGCCGAGTTCCGCGTCCTCGACGGCGGGCACGACTGGGACGTCTGGCGGCCCGCGTTCGTCGACGGCCTGAAGCACCTGGCCGCCACGCTCAGCGTCACCCCGCCGGCCGGGCTGCCGGCCCCGCTGTACGGCACCGTCGGCGCGGACTGGGCCGGCGGCGTCGCCGCCCACCCGGACGGCGACGTCACCCTCGGCTACGCGGCCTCGGGCGGCGTCGCCGGCCAGCCGTACGCGGGTGGCCTCGACGCCGTCCTCACCCGGCTCACCGCCGACCGGCGCACGGTCCGCTGGACCAGCCAGTTCGGCACCACCGCCAACGACCGGCTCTACGGGACCGTGCCGCTGCCCGACGGCAGCGTGCTCACCGCCGGGTACACCCGCGGTGACCTCGACGGTCGGCACCCGGGCAGCCCCGCCGACGACGCGTTCGTGGCGAAGCTGACCGCCACCGGGCAGCGGGCCTGGCTCACCCAGGCCGGCGACCCCGCGAAGGCCGACCGGTTCTACGCGGTCGCCGCCGCCCCCGACGGCGGCGCGTACGTCGCCGGCTACACCAGCGGCGCATTCGGCGGGGCCAGCGCCGGCGACAAGGACGCCGTGCTCGCCCGGATCGCGCCGGACGGCACGGTGGCCTGGAGCCGGCAGTTCGGCGGACCCGGCGAGGACAAGGCGTACGCCGTCGCGGCCGACGCCGACGGCGTCTACGTGGCCGGCGGCACCTCGGGCGCGCTGCCCGGCACCACCGCCCTGGGCGGGGCCGACGGCTGGCTGGCCGGGTTCGCCCCCGACGGCGCGCACAACTGGCTCACCGTGGCCGGCGGCGCCGGGGACGACCTGCTCGGCGGGGTCACCGTCACCGGCGCCGGCCAGGTGGTGGCCACCGGCGCCACCGCCGGCGACGTGCTCACCGTGGCGTACACCGCCACGGGTGCGCAGCGCTGGCGGACCGTCACCGGCGGGCGCGGCGCGGACGCCGGCACCGATGTGCTGGCCCTCGCCGACGGCACCCTCGCAGTGGTCGGCTTCACCGGCAGCACCCTCGGCGTGCCGGCCGGCGGCGCGGACGTGCTCACCCTGCGCCTCGACGCCCGGGGCCGGCAGGTCGCCGTCGCCCAGTACGGCACCGCCCGCGACGACGCGGCCGACCCGTTCGGCGAGGAAAACGCCTACGCCACCGTCGGACCCGACGGCCGGCTGCTGGTCAGCGGCCGCACCGCCGGTACGCCCGACGGCGGCGCCGCGCTCGGCAACGGGGACGTGTTCCTCGCCGCCGTCGACCCGGCGAAGGGGACCCCATGACCACGTCCGCACCGCTGCACGGCGTCAAGGTCGTCGACCTGGCCACCCTCTTCGCCGGCCCACTGGCCGCCGCGTTTCTCGGCGACTTCGGCGCCGACGTGGTCAAGGTGGAGCATCCGGCCAAGCCCGACCCGTCCCGCGGGCACGGCCCCGCCAAGGACGGCGTCGGCCTGTGGTGGAAGGTGCTCGGCCGCAACAAGCGGACCGTCACGCTCAACCTCTCCGACCCGGCGGGCGCGGAACTGCTGCGCCGGCTCCTCGCCGACGCCGACGTGCTGGTGGAGAACTTCCGCCCCGGCACCCTGGAACGCTGGGGCCTCGGCCCGGACGAGTTGCACGCGGTCAACCCGCGGCTGGTGATCGCCCGGATCAGCGGCTTCGGGCAGGTCGGCCCGTACGCGCCCCGGCCCGGGTTCGGCACCCTCGCCGAGGCGATGAGCGGCTTCGCCGCGGCCACCGGGGAACCCGACGGGCCGCCGACCCTGCCTCCGTTCGGCCTGGCCGACTCGGTCACCGCGCTGGCCGCCGCGTACGCGGTCATGCTGGCCCTGCGCGGCCGGGACCTGACCGGCCGGGGCCAGGTCGTCGACCTGGCCATCATCGAACCGATCATGGCGATGCTCGGCCCGCAGATCACCTGGTACGACCAGCTCGGCTACGTGCAGCCGCGGCTGGGCAACCGGTCCAACAACAACGCGCCCCGCAACACCTACCGCTGCGCCGACGGGCGGTGGGTGGCCGTGTCCACCAGCGCGCAGAGCATCGCCGAGCGGGTCGTCCGGCTCGTCGGCCGCCCGGAACTGGTCGACGAGCCGTGGTTCGCCACCGGCAGCGGGCGGGCCGCGCACGCCGACGAACTCGACGAGGCGGTCGGCGCCTGGGTGGCGAAGCGCGACCGGGACGAGGTGGTGGCCGCGTTCGAGGCGGCCCAGGCCGCCGTCGCCCCCGTCTACGACGTGCGGGACATCCTCGCCGATCCGCAGTACGCGGCGCTGGGCACCGTGGTCACCGTCCCCGACGAGGAACTGGGGGATGTGCGGATGCAGAACGTGCCGTTCCGGATGTCGGACAGCCCCGGGGAGATCCGGCACGCCGGCCGCCGCCACGGCCAGGACACCGACGCGGTGTTCGGCGCGCTCGGCCTGACCGGCGACGAGCTGGCCGCGCTGCGCGAGCGCGGGGTGATCTGATGCTGCTCACCTGGCTCTACGTGCCCGGCGACCGGCCCGACCGGTTCGCCAAGGCGGTCGCCGCCGGCGCCGACGCGGTCATCCTCGACCTGGAGGACGCCGTCGTCGCCGGCCGCAAGGCGTACGCCCGGGCGGCGGTCGCGGACTTCCTCGCCGACCCGCAGCCGCTGCCCGTGCAGGTCCGGGTCAACGAGCTGACCGGCCCGGACGTCGCCGCCGACCTGGCCGCCGTCGCCGGCCGGCCGGGGCTGGCCGGGCTGCGCCTGCCCAAGGTGGAGTCCCCGGCGACCGTGGCCGACGTGGCGGCCCGGGTCGACACCCCGCTGCACCCGCTGGTCGAGTCGGCCGTCGGGCTGGAGTCCGCGTACGCGATCGCGGCCGCCCACCCGGCGGTGGCCTCGCTCGGGCTCGGCGAGGCCGACCTCCGCTCCGACCTGGGCGTCGCCGACGACGACGGCCTGCTCTGGGCCCGCGGCCGGGTGGTGGTCGCGGCCCGCGCGGCCGGCCTGCCGCCGCCGGCCATGTCGGTGTACGCCGACGTCGCCGACCTCGACGGCCTGGCCGCCTCCTGCGCGGCCGGGCGGCGGCTCGGCTTCCTCGGGCGGGCCGCCATCCACCCGCGCCAGCTGCCGGTGATCGCCGACGCGTTCCGCCCGGGCGACCGGGAGGTGGACCGGGCCCGGGAACTGCTCGCCGCGGTCGCCGACGCGCAGGCCCGAGACTCCGGCACCGTGGTGCTGCCCGACGGGCGGTTCGCCGACCGGGCCATGGTGGCCGCCGCCCGCCGGGTCGTCGACCTGGCCGCCCGCTAGGCCGCCTGACCCGGCGTCCTCCACCGTCCGCCGCCGGCCCGGCACGATCGCCGGATCCCCGGCCGGCACAACGGCCCGTACGCTGGCCCGGGCCGGCACGGGAGCGGGGGAGCGGCATGGGGGATCGGGCACGGCTGGACCGGCGGAGCCTGCTCGCCGCCGCCGGTGGTCTCGCGGTCGCTGGGATCGGCGTGCCGGTCGGTCTGGCCGCCACCGGCGACGCCCCGCCGCCGGCGCGCGGACGGCGGCCGATCAGCATGGCCATGCACCTGCACGCCTCGTTCAGCGAGGGCATCGCCAGCTACGCCGCTCACCTCGACCAGGCCCGCCGCAACGCCGTCGACGTGCTCTGGTGGACCGACCACGACTTCCGCGTCGCCGCCCACGACCACCGCCGCGTGGTCCACTTCGACGGCCCCGAGGAACCCGAGGGCGGGCTCGTCTGGACCTGGCAGGCGTCCACCGAGGGGCGGCTCACCGCCTCCGCCGCCGACTTCGTGCCCGCCCCGCCCGCCGCCGACGACCCCGGTCGCGCGTTGCGGCTCACCGCCGCCGGGGCCGGCACCCTCTGGTACGCCGGCAAGGCGTGGAACTGGACGCACACCGGGAACATCTCCGACACCACGCTCGACCTCGACGTGCTGCCCGAGTCCGCCAGCCCGGACGCCGCGCTGATCGTCGAGATCGCGCTGTCCCACCACCCGGCAGGCGCCGGCCGCCCCGCCGGCCAGCTGTTGCTCCGCTACCGCCTCGGCCCGGCGACCGCGACGCGGCACCGCACCGACGGCCGGCACGGCACCGTAGACCTGCCCGCGCCGACCGGCGCCTGGCGGCGGCACACCCTCGACCTGCTCGCCGACGTTCGGCGGCTCTGGCCCGACCTGGTGGCCGGGGACAACTCGCTGCGCGGGCTGCGCCTCGGGGTGCAGGTCGCGGCCGGGGCCCGGGGCGCCTTCGTGGTCGACCGCCTGGTCTTCGACCGGGCCCGGCGCGCCGGGCAGGCCGGTGAGGAGTTGCGCGCCGAGGTGCTGCGCGGCTACGCCGAGGCGTACCCGGGCGTCACCCACCACCGCGCCTACGAGGTGTCAATGGTCCGGCACCTCAACTGGTTCGGTGGCGACCAGACGCTGCCGCGCTTCCCGTCCCCGCCGTACCGGGACAACGACGTCGGGGCGACCGAGCGGATGGTCGAGTTCCTGCACGGCCACGGCGGGGTGGTCTGCTGGAACCACCCGCTCGACGTGGAACGGCGCGAGTCGCTGGCGCGGCTGCTGGTCGAGCGACACGCGCTCGGCGTCGACCTGATCGAGATCGGTCGCAACCCGGTCGACGACCACCTCTGGGCGTACGACGTGGCGGCGCGCAACGCGGTGCCGGTCACCGCGGTCGGGGTGACCGACGACCACAACGGCACCGACTGGCGGACCGGGCGGGACCGGCACGTCACCTACGTCTGGGCGGCCTCCACCGGCCGCGACGACCTGGTGGCGGCGCTGCGCGCCGGGCAGGCCTGGTTCACCGACCTGGCCCGCTACCGGGGCGCCCTAGATCTGGAGATCGGCGGCCGCAGCGCGATGGGCGCCGTCCTGACCACCGACGCCGGCGACCTGACCGTGCGGCTGCGCGCCACCGACCTGCCCGCCGGCGCGACCCTGGAGGTGGTCACCGGCCGGGTCGACCTGGCCGGCGCGGCCGACCCGACCCCGGCGATCACGATCGGAAAGGTCCCCTGGCGGCAGCTCCGCCAGGGCTGGCACGACCTGCCGGCCACGCCGGGCGAGGGCGCCTACCTGCGGACCCAGGTCCGGGCGCGGGACGGCGTGATCATCGGGGCCGGCAACCCGGTCTGGCTGCTGCGCCAGCCTCCACCGCGCGGCATCCCCGCGGCCCGGCGCTTCTGACCTGCGACATCGCGACGAGGTCGCACGCGGTCTCGCCGCCAGGCTCCGGGAGGCCTCACTCGATCAGTCGTCGCCTCGTCCACCCCACGAACCGCACATACAAGGCATCGGCGCCGGGCATGTCGTCGGGATTGAGGCGGTAGAGGTCTCCCGCGGCGTCGAACAGGCAGCCGGCCATGTGTACGGCCAACCCCACCGGATCGCCGTCGTAGCTCGCCCGCAGCGCGAGCCTCGCCCTCGGACACGGCCAGGTCCCGCAGCCTCGCCGGCAGTGCCAGATCGGACGGATCATCTGGTGTGCGAGCAGGGCGGGGAGGGCATCAACGACGGGCGGATTGGTGAACCGGCGCATGTCCTCATGCTCCCGGCCGCCGTAGTCATCTGTCAACGTCCTGTGACGTTGTCGCTCGCATAACACACGCCGCTGTCTAGCGTCAATGTCATGGACCTCGTCGGCGCGGCGGAGATTCGAGACATGCTCGGCGGCATCAGCCGCCAGCGGGTCAACGTCATCACGAACACCAAGGGTTTCCCCGACCCGATCGCCGTGCTTCAGATGGGCAAGGTCTGGCGCAAGCGGGACGTGGAGCGGTGGATCGCTGAGCATCGCTCTGTGCAGGACTGACCAGGGCGCAGCCGGCGGACGCGATCCGGTCGGGGAGGGCGGCTCGTGAGCCTGCACTACGAGGTGGTCTTCACCTGTTTTCTGGACGACGAGACGCCGCCGGAGGTGCTCGACGCGCTCCGGTGGCATCTCGGGCTGCGCGACGAGCGACCGGCCGCGCTGGACCCGGACGAGCACCCGTACCCGCTGCTGTCACCCGACCCGGACAGCTACCTGCCCGGCGGTGACGTGGCGTCGCTGCGGCGGCAGCGGGTCGGGTTCACCGCGGCCGGCGACGTGTACCGGTGGGGCCTGCACAGCCGGAACTACTGGCTGGACGACGACATGGGCGAGCTGACCACCATCCTCGACCTCCTCGCGCCGCATGTCGCCGAGGACGGGTACGGCGGCCACTTCCGCGAGGTGTACGACACGGACCTCGTCCTCTTCGCGTTCCGCGACGGGGCCTACGTGCGCAACCTTGGCCACTGACCTCCGGCGGCGGGATCGCCTACGGATCTTGGAGAGCTTCCGTTCGCTGGTGACGGCAACTCGCCAAGATCCGCACGGTCGGCGCCCCCGCCGAAGCAGGCAGGCATGAAGTGCGGGGAAGCGGGTAGGCGCGCGGCCAGGAGGCGGGCGCCTCCGGGATCGAGGGGACCAATGGCAGCCGCCGCCGTCGTCGTGCTGGTCATCGTCGTCGCGCTCGTGGTGCTCGTGGCCTCGCTGAGCATCCGGCTGGTGCAGCAGTACCAGTGCGGCGTGGTGTTCCGCTTCGGCCGGGTGCTGGAGCGCATCCGGCAGCCCGGCTTCCAGCTGATCCTCCCGGTCGCGGACCGGATGGTGCGGGTCAGCATGCAGACCACGGTGATCGGGGTGCCCGCGCAGGGCGTGATCACCCGGGACAACGTCACGCTCACCGTCGACGCGGTCGTCTACTACCGGGTGGTCGACCCCGTGAAGGTACTGGTCAACGTCCGCGACTACCCGTCGGCGGTGCTCCAGGTCGCGCAGACCGCGCTGCGCTCGGTGATCGGCAAGGCCGACCTGGACACCCTGCTGCGCGACCGGGACCGGATCAACGCGGAGCTGAAGGCGGTCATCGACGCGCCCACCGAGAAGCCCTGGGGCCTGCTCATCGAGCGGGTCGAGGTCAAGGACGTGTCGCTGCCGGAGGGGATGAAGCGGTCGATGTCGCGGCAGGCCGAGGCGGAGCGGGAACGCCGGGCCCGGGTGATCGCCGCGGACGGCGAGTACCAGGCGTCCCGCCGGCTCGCCGACGCGTCCCGGGCGATGGCGAACACGCCGGGGGCGTACCAGTTGCGGCTGCTCCAGACGGTGGTGGACGTGGCGGCGGAGAAGAACAGCACCCTGGTCATGCCGTTCCCGGTCGAGCTGCTGCGCTTCTTCGACCGGCTCGCCGGGGGCGGCGAGCAGGCGCCGGCCGGAGGCGGGCCGGGCGCGGACGAGCGGGCCGGCCCGACGGAACCGGCCACCCCGGCCGGACCGGCGCTCGGCCCGGTCACCGAGAACGTCGCCGCGGCCGCCGCCGACGGGGACGGGCGGCCGCCCGCGGCGTGACGGGAACGTGTATATACCGATAGCCGGTATTTGCTCGCCGGCATGGGAGACAGCCCCCTGCGGGAACCCACGTTCCTGGTCCTCACCGCGCTGGCCGAGGCACCCCGGCACGGCTACGCGGTCATCGAGGACGTGCTGCGCATCTCCGACGGCCGGGTCCGGCTGCGCGCCGGCACCCTCTACGCCGTCCTCGACCGGCTGCGCGCCGACGGCTTCATCGAGGTCGACCGGGAGGAGGTGGTGCAGTCCCGGCTGCGCCGCTACTACCGGCTCACCGCGCTGGGTGCCACCCGGCTCGGCGACGAGGTGGCCCGGCTGCGCCGCAACGCCGACACCGCCGGCCGCCGGCTGCGCGCCGCCGGCCTGCTGCCCGAGGGAGGCGTGGCGTGAGCGCCGCCGAACTCGAGCGCCGCTACCGCCGGCTGCTCGCCGTCCACCCCTGGGAACACCGCCGGACGTACGAGGAGGAGATGGTCGCCGTCCTCCTGGCCGACGCGCGGCCCGGGCAGACCCGCCCCGGGCTCCGGGACACGGTCGACCTGGTCGGCGCCGGCCTGCGGGCCCGGCTGCGGGTGGGCGCACGGGGGTTCACCGACCCGGCCTGGGCCGACGCCGCCGCCGTCACCGGCGTCCTGGTGGCGCTGGTGCTCTGCGCCGCCGCCGGCAGGAGCGTGCTCGACCAGTTGGTGGCAGACCCGTCCCTGCCGCCATCGGTACGGCCGGTCGGGCCGGATCCGGTGGACTGGCTGCGGGTGGCCGGCTGGGCGACCGTCGCCGTCACGGCGCTGGTCGGGCTGCGGCGGGTGGCCGCCGGACTGGCCTGGACCGGGGTCGGCGGGTGGCTCGGGCTGGTCGGGCCGGGAGTGGGCGACCAGCCGACGGACGTGGTCGACACCCTGCCCCAGTTCGCCCTCGCCCTGGTGGCGACCGCCGCGCTCACCGCGCCCGCCCCGGCCCGCCGGGCCGTCGCGGTCCTCGGCGTTCGCCGGCTGGCGGTGCTGGTGGCGGCCTGCCTCGCTGTGGTGTCGATCCTGACGGTCAGCCAGCGCGCCCGGCCGCCCTTCCAGGAGTCCGCAAGTGGCTACCCCGTCTACGTCCTCTACGACCTGGAAGCCCGCAGCGAGCTGGTGATCTGGCTCTACGTGGCCGGGCTCGCCGCCGCGGCCCTGGCCGTGGTCGTCGCCGTGGCCACGCTCGCCGCGGCGGTGCGCCGGCGGATCGCCGTGCTGCTGGCTCCGGTCGCCGCGCTGGCCCTGCTCATCGACACCGCGCTCGCCGGCTGGTCGGTCTCCACCATGCACATGGGACACGCCATCGCACTGGTCCCGGCGCAGTGGCTCATGCTGGTGCTCGTCCCGCCGGTCACCTTCCTGGCCGGGGTGCTGCTGGTGCGCCGGCGCGAGGAGACGCTGCGGATGGTGGCGCTGGGCCGGGCAGCCGACCGGGAACACCGCGCCGGGTGAGCCGCCGCCGGTGGCTCCGGGCTCAGGCCGGGGCCACCGGCGCCCGCTTGCTCGCCTGCTCCGGCACGGTCGCCGTCGCGGCCGGCTTCGGCAGGGTGAAGACGAACCGGGCGCCCTCGGCGTATCCGTCGTCCAGCCGGAGCGTGCCGCCGTGGTACTCGACGATCTTCTTGCAGATGGCCAGCCCGATCCCGGTGCCGTCGTAGGTGCCCCGGGGGTGCAGCCGCTGGAAGATCAGGAAGATCTTGTCGGCGTACCGGGGGTCGATGCCGATGCCGTTGTCGGTCACGGTGAACTCCCAGCCGGCCGCGTCCTCGCCGACCGTCACCCGGACCCGGGGCGCCCGGTCGGGGCTGCGGAACTTCACCGCGTTGCCGAGCAGGTTCTGCCAGAGCATGGTGAGCAGGGTCGGATCGCCGTGCACCACGGGCAACGGGTCCGCCACGATCTCGGCGCCCGCCTCGGCGATCGGTTCGGAGAGGTTCGACTCGGCCTGGGCGAGCGTCGCGGCCAGGTCCACCTCCCGGTCGTCGCGGTAGACCCGGCCGATCCGGGAGAACGCCAGCAGGTCGTTGATCAGGTTCTGCATCCGGGTCGCCCCGTCCACCGCGTACCCGATGTACTGCCGGGCCCGGTCGTCGAGCTGGTCGGCGTAGCGGCGTTGCAGCATCTGGCAGAACGACGCCACCTTGCGCAGCGGCTCCTGCAGGTCGTGCGAGGCCACGTAGGCGAACTGCTCCAGGTCCTCGTTGGACCGGCGCAGCTCGGCGGCCTGCTGTTCGAGGGCGTCCCGGTGCCGGCGGCTGGTGTTCAGCGCGTCGACCACCCGCTGCCGCATGGTCTCCACGTCGGCGGTGAGCCGCGCGATGTCGGCCGGCCCCTCCGGGGCGAGGCGGTGCTCGAAGTCGCCGCCGGCCACCTGCCGCACCGAGACGCCCAGGCGGTCCAGCGGGCGCAGCACCGTGGTGCGGACCAGCACCGAGATGACGATGCTGGACAGCAGCAGGGTGGCCAGGATCGCCACGAAGAGGAAGTCGCGCAGCGCGCGGGCCCGGTCCAGGTCGGCCCGGCCGGCCGCCTGTACCCGGTCCAGCCGGGCCTCCAGGCTGGTCAGCGCGGCCTGCGCGGCGTCGAACGCGAGCCCGCTCCGCTGCACCACCGGCGCCAGCTCCGCCGCGCTCGTGCCGGCCCGCCGGGCGGCGATCAGTCGGGCCGGGTACTCGGCTCGCCAGCCGTCCGCGAGGGCCAGCGCCGCGTCCAGCTCACGGCGCGCCTCGGGCTCGTCGGCGAGGAGGTCGCGGGCCCGCCGCGCGGTCGCGCGCTCGGCGGCGACCCCCTCCTCGTACGGGCGCAGCAGCTCCGGGTCGCCGGTGACGACGTACCCGCGGACCGCCGCCACCTGCTCCAGCAGCCCGCTCTCCAGCCGGCTCACCGCGGTGCGGGCCGGGGAGATCTGGTCGGCCAGCCGGTTGGAGACGGCGGCGGTGTGGGACAGCGCCGCCGCGCCGACCCCGCCGCCGGTGAGCACCAGCACGGTCATCGCGAGCATCATGACGCTCAGCCGCCGGCTCGTGGTCATCCGCGCCCGGCGCCCCTCGGTGACGGTCCCATCCGCCGCTGGTGCGCTGTTCACGGCAGCACAGTAACGGAGTCTCCGGGTGCGTCGCGCGGATGCGTCGCGGCGCTCAGTCGAGCAGCCCGCCCCTGGTGGGCAGCGGCAGCCCGGGCAGCGCTGGCAGCCCCGACACGGACACCGACACCGATGGCAGCGGCAGCGGCAGCCGGGGCGGCGGCAGCAGGGGGCTGTCGGCGGGGGCCGGCGCCGTGCTCGACCCGGGCCTCGGCTTGCCGCCCGAGGTGGCGGGAGCCGGCCGGGGCGTACCGGTGACGGCGGGGCTCGGTACGGCGGTGGGCGCGGGGGTGGCCGGGGCGGTGCCCACCGCCGCGGTGCTCGGCGGGGCGGTCGCCGCCCGGGCCGCCGCCAGGTCGCGGGCCAGTACGTCGAGCGCGGCGCCCAGCCGGGCGACGGCCGCCGGGTCCTCGACGCGGGCCAGGTCCTGGCGACCCCGCGCGATCAGCGCCTCGGCGTCGTCGAGCCGGCCGGCGTCCAGGGCCGCGCGGGCCCGGCCGATGGTGTCCTCGATGCCGCGCACCTCGGCCTGCTGCGGATACAGCAGCCGGGTCAGCGACCAGAGCGGGCTGCCCGGCCCGGCGTCGCGGCTGCCGATGCCCAGCCCGGAGACCAGGGCCAGCAGCGCCACGGCGGCGGCCGCCAGCCGCAGCGCCCAGGGGCGGGGACGGCGGGCGGCCGGTCGCGGCGGCGCCTCGACGGTGGGGGCCGGCGCGGCGGGGCGTACCCCGGTTGCCGGCTCCTCGACGAGGTCGGACCGCCAGGCGGCGAGGAGCCCGGCGAGGGCGTCGCCCTCGGGCGCGGCCTCGCCCCGGCCGAGGGCGTCGAGCAGCACGTCGTCGAGGGCGATGGTCCCCAGGTCCATCGCCTCGTCGCCGTCGCCCGGCGTCCGCCCGGTCATGCCGCCACCTCGTCCAGTGAGCCCCCGGCCAGGGTACGGAGGCGGGCCAGGGCACGGGACTGGGCCATCCGGACCGCGGCCGCCGACATGCCGACCACGTCCCCCACCTCCTCGGCGGAGAGTCCCACCGCGACCCGCAGCAGGATGATCTCCCGCTGCACGTCGGGGAGCCGGCCGAGCAGTGCGGACAGCCGCCGGGCCAGGTCGCTCGCCACCGCCTGCTGCTCGGGTCCCGGCGCGGCGTCCGGCCGTTCGACCGGGGTGTCGGTGGGGGTGACCGCGGCGTCCCGGACGGCGGAGCGCTGGGCGTCGGCCACCTTGTGCGCGGCGATGCCGTAGACGAACGCGGCGAAGGGGACGCCCTGCTCGCGGTAGCGGGGGAGGGCGCGCAGCACGGCCACGCAGACCTCCTGGGCGACGTCGTCGGCGGTGGTGTACGCCCCGCCCACCCGGCCCAACCGGGCCCGGCAGTAACGGACCAGTCCCGGACGCACGCCGACCAGCAACGCCTCGACCGCCGCCGGGTCGCCCGCGGCGGCCCGACGAACGAGCTCGGACTCGATCACTGTCGTCATGGCGTTCGTGGAACATCCTCATCGCCGGCCGGTTTCCGGCACGTTATCGACACCTCCGGGGTTTTGCATAGCTTGCCTGTCGTCCCCGACGGGTGACGCAAAGTAGTTGTTGCGCCCGGCCGGCGCCGCCCGATGTCCCAGGTGAGACCCGAAGGGAGGGAAACGATGGGCGTCGAGGTCGCGGTACGCGGACTGACCAAGTCCTTCGGCGGGCACCCGGTCTGGTCGGACCTCACCCTGACCCTGCCCGCCGGGGAGATCTCCGTCCTGTTGGGACCCTCCGGCACGGGCAAGTCGGTGTTCCTCAAGACGCTCGTCGGGCTGCTCCGCCCCGACCGGGGCTCCGTCCTCATCGAGGGCCGGGACCTGCCGAAGCTCTCCGAGCGCGAGCTGTACGAGGTGCGCAAGCTGTTCGGCGTGCTGTTCCAGGACGGCGCGCTGTTCGGCTCGATGACCATCTACGACAACGTCGCGTTCCCGCTGCGCGAGCACACCCGCAAGTCCGAGTCGGAGATCCGGGCCGTGGTCAACGAGAAGCTGGACATGGTCGGCCTGGTCGGGGCCGAGCACAAGCTGCCCGGCGAGATCTCCGGCGGGATGCGCAAGCGGGCCGGGCTGGCCCGCGCGCTCGTCCTCGACCCGCAGATCATCCTCTTCGACGAGCCGGACTCCGGGCTGGACCCGGTGCGCACCGCGTACCTCAACCAGCTCATCGTCGACCTCAACCAGCGCACCGAGGCGACCTTCCTGATCGTCACCCACGACATCAACACCGCCCGGACCGTGCCGGACAACATCGGCCTCATCTACCACGGCCACCTGGCCATGTTCGGGCCACGCGAGATGCTGCTGTCCAGCACCGAACCGGTGGTCCGGCAGTTCCTCAACGCGCAACGGATCGGCCCGATCGGGATGGCCGAGGAGAAGGACGCCGAGGAGCTCGCGGCCGAGGCGCAGGCCGGGGTGGAGCTACCGCCGCTGCCGCCGATCCCGCTGCAACTGCCCCCGTCCGACGGGCGGCCGCGACGCGCCGAACGCCCGCCGGGGCAGTGGTGCCGCGAGCACGGCGTCACCCCGCCGCCCGACTCGTTCGAGGGCCGCTGGGACGCCGAGCGGAACGAGGTGACGGTATGAGCGCTCCGGTCGCCGCCGTCCGCCACACCGGCGAGTTCTTCGCGTTCTGCCTGGACACCCTGCGCGGGCTGGGCCGCCGGCCGGTGCAGGTCCGCGAGTTCGTCCAGCAGGCCTGGTTCATCAGCTCGGTGTCCATCCTGCCCGCCGCGCTGGTGTCCATCCCGTTCGGCGCCGTCATCGCGCTCCAGCTCGGCTCGCTGGTCCGGCAGCTCGGCGCGCAGTCGTTCACCGGCGCCGCCTCCGTGCTCGCCGTGGTCCGCGAGGCCGGCCCGATCGTCACCGCGCTGATCATCGCCGGCGCCGGCGGCTCGGCCATCTGCGCCGACCTCGGCTCCCGGAAGATCCGCGAAGAGCTGGACGCCATGCAGGTGCTCGGCATCGACCCGATCCACCGCCTCGTGGTGCCCCGGGTGCTCGCCTCGATGCTGGTCGCGGTGCTGCTCAACGGCCTGGTCAGCGTGGTCGGCGTGACCGGCGGCTACGCCTTCAACGTGGTGCTCCAGGGCGGCACGCCCGGGGCGTACCTGGCCAGCTTCCAGGCCCTCGGGCAGCTGCCAGACCTGCTGGTCGGCGAGGTGAAGGCGCTGCTGTTCGGGGCCGCCGCCGCGCTGGTCGCCAGTCACCAGGGGATGACCGCGAAGGGCGGGCCGAAGGGCGTCGGTGACGCGGTCAACCGCAGCGTGGTGATCACCTTCATGCTGCTGTTCGCGCTGAACTTCGTGGTCACGGCCGTGTACTTCCAGGTCGTCCCGCAGAAGGGGAGCTGACGTGGCGGTCCTGCGCTATCTCGACGACCTCGGCGGGCAGCTCGCCTTCCACCTGCGCGCCCTGGCCTGGGCGCCGCGCACCCTGCGCCGCTACCGGCGCGAGGTGATCCGGCTGCTGGCCGAGGTCAGCTTCGGCACCGGGGCGCTCGCCGTGCTCGGCGGCACCGTCGGGGTGATCTGCTTCCTCACCTTCTTCACCGGCACCGAGGTCGGGCTCCAGGGCTACCAGGCGCTCGACCAGATCGGCAGCAGCGCGTTCACCGGCTTCGTCTCGGCGTACTTCAACACCCGGGAGATCTCGCCGCTGGTCGCCGCGCTGGCGCTGTCGGCGACCGTCGGCTGCGGCTTCACCGCCCAGCTCGGCGCGATGCGGATCTCCGAGGAGGTCGACGCGCTGGAGGTGATGGGCGTGCCCTCGCTGCCGTTCCTGGTCACCACCCGCATGATCGCCGGTTTCATCGCCGTCATCCCGCTGTACGTGGTCGGCCTGCTCGCCAGCTACCTGGCCACCCGCACCATCGCGGTGGGCTACTTCGGACAGTCCGCCGGCACCTACGACTACTACTTCCACCTGTTCCTGCCGCCCGAGGACGTGCTCTGGTCCTTCGGCAAGGTGCTGGTGTTCAGCGTGATCGTGGTGCTGGTGCACTGCTGGTACGGCTACAACGCCCAGGGCGGCCCGGCCGGAGTCGGCGTCGCCGTCGGGCGGGCCGTGCGGACCGCGATCGTCGCGGTCAACGTCGTCGACTTCTTCCTGTCCCTGGCCATCTGGGGCGCCACCACCACCGTCCGGATCGCGGGGTGACCATGCGACACCGTCTCCTCGGCCTCGTCTTCGTCGCCCTGCTCACCGCGGCGCTGACCGCCGCCGTGCTCCAGTACCGCGGGGCGTTCACCCCGGTCGACCGGGTCACCCTGCGCGCCGACCGCGCCGGCCTGCACCTGCTGGAGGGGGCCGACGTGAAGGTACGCGGGGTGGTGGTCGGCGCCGTCCGCTCGGTGCGCAGCGACGGCCACGGGGCGGAGGTCGGGCTGGCCCTCGACCCCGCCACCACCGGCCGGATCCCCGCCGACGTGACCGCCCGGCTGCTGCCCAAGACCCTCTTCGGCGAGCGGTACGTCGAACTCGTCCCGCCCCCGGGCAGCACCGCCGGGCCGATCCGCGACGGTGCGGTGATCACCCAGGACCGCAGCCGCACCGCCGTCGAGCTGGAACGGGTGCTCGACGAGGCGCTGCCGCTGCTCCAGTCCATCCACCCCGACCAGCTCGCCACCACCCTCGGCGCGATCGCCACCGCCCTCGAGGGGCGCGGTGACCGGCTCGGCGGCAATCTCGCCCAGCTCGGCGCGTACCTGCGGCAGGTCAACCCCGAGCTCCCGACGATCACCGAGGACCTCCGCCAGCTCGCCGCCGTGCTGGACAGCTACGACGCGGCGCTGCCCGACCTGCTCGCGCTGCTGCGCGACGTCACCGTCACCGTCGGCACCATCGGCGACCAGCGCGACCAGCTGGCCGCGTTCCTCGCCGACACCACCGACACGGCCGACACCGCGCGCGGTTTCCTGGACCGGCACGGCGACCAGCTGATCCGGCTCGGCGAGGTCAGCCGCCCGGTGCTGGAACTGCTCGCCGCATACGCGCCCGAGTACCCGTGCCTGGTGCACGGGCTGGTCACCCTGCAACCCCGGGTCGAGGAGGTCTTCGCCGGCGGCCGGATGCACATCACCCTGGAGGTGACCCGCGACGGCGGCCCCTACGAGCGGGGCCGGGACGAGCCGGTCTACGGCGCCCACGACGGCCCGGACTGCCGGGGGCTGCCGCACCCGCGGGTGCCCGCCCCGCAGGTCGCCGTCGCCGACGGCTACGACTACAGCGGCACCCGTACCCCGGCGCCCCTGCCGGTCGGGGTGCCGGCCGGCGGCGCGCCCGCGGCGCCGGCCTCCCCGGCGATGGGCCGGGCCGGCACCGCCGAGGAGCGCGACCTGGTGAAACCGCTCGTCGGCGGGCTCACCGGGACACCGCCCGCCGAGGTGCCCGACTTCGCGGTGCTGCTCTGGGGCCCGCTGCTGCGCGGTGCGGTGGTGAGCGCCCGATGACCGGGAAGACGACCCCCGCGCTGGTGAAGCTGGTGCTGTTCGCCGTGGTCACCCTGCTGGCCACCGCGCTGCTCGCGCAGACCCTCGGCGCGTTCCCGCCCGCCGGCACCACCTACCGGGCCCGGTTCACCGACGTGACCGGTCTGCTCGCCGGCGACGACGTGCGGATCGCCGGGGTGCGGGTGGGCAAGGTGGCCGGCATCCGGGTGGTCGACGACACGCTGGCCGAGGTGGCCTTCACCGTCGACCGGGACGTGCCGCTGGCCGTGGGCGTGCGCGCCGCCGTCCGCTACCGCAACCTGGTCGGCCAGCGCTACCTGGCGCTGACCGAGGGCCCCGGCGACCCCCGCCCGCTGCGCCCCGACGGTCTCATCCCGCTCACCCAGACCAAGCCGGCGCTCGACCTGACCGTGCTGTTCAACGGATTCCGGCCGCTGTTCACCGCCCTCGACCCCGCCGAGGTCAACAAGCTGGCGTACGAGATCGTCCAGGTGCTCCAGGGTGAGGGCGGCACGGTGGCCAGCCTGCTGCGGCGCACCGCCTCGCTGACCAGCACCCTGGCCGACCGGGACGCGGTGATCGGCCGGGTGGTGACCAACCTCAACCAGGTGCTGGGCACCCTGGCCGCGCACGACCGGGAACTGGACCAGAGCATCACCCAGCTCCAGCAGTTCGTCTCCGGGCTCTCCGCCGACCGCACCGCCATCGGCGAGGCGCTCGTCAGCCTCGGTGAGCTGACCGACACCACCGCCGGGCTGCTGCGCCAGACCCGGCCGCCGCTCGCCGCCGACGTTCGCGCCCTCGACGACCTGGCCGGGACGCTGAACCGCAACTCCGCCGTCATCGACGCCACCCTGGGCCGGCTGCCGCAGCGGTACGAGTCGCTGACCCGGGTCGCCTCGTACGGCTCCTGGTTCAACTTCTACCTCTGCGACTTCGACGGCCGGCTCGCCGTCGACGGCCGGGCGCCGCTCACCGTGCCCGGCGTCGACGCCACCGCCGCCCGTTGCGCCACCGGAGGTGCCCGGTGAAACCGTTCCGCGAACGCAACCCGGTGGTCGTCGGCGCGGTCGGGCTGACCGTGCTCATCGCCGCCCTGCTCGGCGCGTTCCAGCTCGACCGGATCGCCGCGCTCACCGGCCGGACCTACGCCGCCGCGTTCCACGACGCCAGCGGCCTGGCCACCGGCAACGAGGTCCGGGTGGCCGGGGTACGGGTCGGCGCGGTCACCGACGTGGAACTCGCCCGGGGGCCGCAGCCGTACGTGCGGGTGCGGTTCCGCGTCGACGACGACGGCGTACGCCTCGGCCGGGACACCGGCGCGACCATCCGGATCAAGACGGTGCTCGGGCAGAAGTACCTGGCTCTCGCCCCGGCCGGCCCGGGGAAGCTGCCCGAGCGCGGACAGATCCCGCTGGACCGCACGGCCGCCCCGTTCGACGTGGTGGAGGCCGTGACCGGCCTCGCCGACACCCTCGACAAGGTCGACACCGAGCAGCTCGCCCGGGCGTTCACCACCCTGTCGGAGACCTTCGCCGACACCCCGCCCAGCGTGAGCACCTCGCTGACCGGACTGTCCCGGCTGTCCCGCACCGTCTCCTCCCGCGACGCGGAGCTGCGCACCCTGCTGTCCCGGGCCCGGGGCGTCACCGGCGTGCTCGCCGAGCGGGACGAGGAGTTCCGCAAGCTGGTCACCGACGGGGAGAAGCTGCTCACCGAGGTCAGCCGGCGGCGGGACGCCATCCACCAGCTCCTGGTCGGCACCGATCAGCTCGCCACCCAGCTCTCCGGGCTGGTCGCCGACAACCGCACCCGGCTGCAACCGGCGCTGCGCAAGCTGCGCGACGTGGTGGCCGTCCTGCAACGCAACCGCGACGACCTGGAGCAGACCATCCGCCGGATGGGGCCGTTCGTCACCGCGTTCGCCAACGTGGTCGGCAACGGCCGCTGGTTCGACTCGTACGTGGACGGCCTGCTCCAGCCGTACCTGCCCGCTGCCACCGGAGGTCGCTGATGCCCGGTCGGATCCAGCGCTGGCGGCGCCCGCTCGCCGCGGCCACCGTGCTGCTCACCGCCGTCGCCGTCGGGGCGGCGGTGTGGCGCCACCAACCGCCCGAGCGGCGGGTGGTCGCGTACTTCACCCGCGCGGTCGGCGTCTACGCCGGCTCCGACGTGCGGATCCTCGGCGTCCGGGTCGGCGAGGTCGAGAAGGTGGTCCCGCAGGGGCGGGTGGTCCGCGTCGAGATGCGCTACGACCCGGAGCTGCGGCTGCCGGCCGGCGCGCAGGCGCTGATCGTCCCGCCCAGCGTGGTCAGCGACCGGTACGTGCAGCTCACCCCGGCGTACACCGGCGGCGCGGCGCTCGACGACGGGGCGCAGATCCCGGTCGACCGGACCGCCGCGCCCATGGAGATCGACGACATCTACGCCGCGCTCGACGAGTTCAACCGGACGCTCGGCCCGCAGGGCGCCAACGCCGACGGGGCCCTGTCCGACCTGGTCGCCACCGGCCGGGCCAACCTGGAGGGCAACGGCCCCGACCTGCACGCCACCCTCGACGGGCTCTCCCGCGCGCTGACCACGCTGTCGGACGGGCGCGGCGACCTCTTCGGCACGGTGGTCAACCTGCAACGCTTCACCACCACCCTGGCCCGCAGCGACCAGGAGGTACGCCGCTTCCAGCAGCAGCTCGCCGACGTCGCCGAGCAGCTCGCCGGGGAGAAGGAGGAGCTGGCCCGGGCGCTGCGCAACCTGGCCGCCGCGCTCGCCGACGTGACCACCTTCGTCCGGCAGAACCGGACCGCGCTGACCTCGAACGTCACCGCGCTTGCCGATATCACCAAGGTCCTGGTCAACCAGCAGCGGGCGGTCATCCAGATCCTCGACGTGGCCCCGCTCGCGATCGGCAACCTCAACCTGGCCTACAACCCCCGCTCGGGCACCCTGGACACCCGGGACAACCCGCTCGGCCCGTACGACCCGGCCACCTTCGCCTGTTCCCTCATGGCCGCCCAGCTTCCCGTCGCGGAGGTGCCGGCGATCTGCACCAAGCTCGCGCAGACCCTGCGGCAGCGCGGGCTGCCCCTCACCGACCAGCTGCGCAAGCTGCTCAAGCTGCCGCCCGGCGCCCCGGCGGGAAGCGGGTCCTCACCGGGATCCATCAGCTCCCCCGGTGCGCCTACCGCCGACGAGGCGCCGGGCGGCTCCTCCATCCCGAGCGACCCCACGCTCGGCGGCATCCTGCGGGGCCCGGCATGACCGCCCAGCCGTCGCGGCTGTCCCGGTTGCTGGCCGGCGCGCTCGCCGCGGTCCTGCTGCCGGCCGGCTGCGGACTGCCCGAGGTGGCCGACCTGCCGCTGCCCGGCGGCCGGCCGTCCGGCCCCGGCTACACGGTCACCGCGGAGTTCGCCGACGTGCTGGACCTGGTGCCCCGCGCCGCCGTGAAGGTCGACGACGTCACCGTCGGCAGCGTCGAGAAGATCTCCCTGGACGGCTGGCACGCCCGGGTCCGGCTGCGCATCGACCGGGCGGTGCGGCTGCCGGCGAACGCCACCGCCGCCGTCCGGCAGAGCAGCCTGCTCGGCGAGAAGTACGTGGCGGTGGCCCCGCCACCGGCCGAGCCGGCCCGCGGCGACCTCGCCGACGGCGACCTCATCCCGCTGGCCCGCACCAGCCGCGGCGCCGAGGTGGAGGAGGTGCTGGCCGCCCTGGGCCTGCTGCTCAACGGCGGCGGTCTGGCCCAGCTGCGCACCATCAACGCCGAGCTGAACCGGGCCCTCGCCGGTCGTGAACCGGCGCTGCGGGACACCCTCACCCAGCTCGACACCTTCCTCGGCGGACTCGACCGGCAGAAGGCCGACATCGTCCGCGCCATCGACGCCCTCGACCGGCTCACCGGTCGGCTGGCCCGGCAACGCCAGGTCGTCGGCGACGCGCTGGACTCCCTCGCCCCGGGCCTGACCGTCCTGGCGCGGCAACGCGCCCAGCTCAGCAAGGCGCTCACCGCGCTCGGCCGGCTCGGCACCGTGGGCACCCGGGTGGTGGAGCGCAGCCGGGAGGACACGGTCGCCGCGGTGACCTCCCTGCAACCGATCCTGGAACAGCTCGCCCGGGCCGGCGACGACCTGCCGAAGTCGCTGGACTTCATGCTGTCGTACCCGTTCCCGCCGAACGTCACCGGCGCGATCGTCGGCGACTTCGTCAACCTCTCGGTCACGGCCGACCTGGACGCCGCCACCATCCTGGCCAATCTGGTGGCCGCCGCGCCCGCCCCGGCGCCGCGGACGTCCCGGCCGGCCGTCCCGACGGCGCCCCGACGGCCCGCCACCGGCGCTCCGGCGCGGCCCGGCGCCAAACCCGGCGGCGGCATCCTTCCCGACCTGCCGCTGATCCGGTGCCTGCCGGACCTGAAGAACTTCCCGCCCATCTTCACCCCACCCGAGGAGTGCGGGCTGCCGGAGGGCTGCAAGCTGCTCAAGCCGGGCTCCACCGTGCCGCTCGGCGGGCTGCTGCTGCCCAAGGGCCTGGTGCCGCCCGGCACCGCGCTTCCCGCCGGCACCGAACTGCCCGACGGCACCGTGCTCACCGCCGAGTGCGTGCTTCCGCTGACCGGCGCCGTCACCGGCCAGATCGGCGACCTGACCGACGTGCTCGGGGGAGGGCTGATCCCGTGATCGGACGCACCGTGAAGCTCCAGGTGCTCGCCTTCGTGCTGGTGAGCATCCTCGGCGTCGGCTACGTCGGCATCCGCTACGTCGGCCTCGGCGACCGGCTGCTCCACGCCGGCTACGTCGTCCACGTCGACCTGGCCCGCGCCGGCGGGCTGTTCGCCAACGCCCCGGTCACCTACCGCGGCGTGCCGGTCGGCCGGGTCACCGCGGTCGACCTGCACGGCGACGGGGTCCGTGCCGACCTGCGCATGAACCGGGGCGTCCGGGTCCCCGACGCGCTGCGCGCCGTGGTCGCCCAGCGGTCCGCCGTGGGCGAGCAGTACCTCGACCTGCGGCCGGAACGCGACGACGGGCCGTACCTGGGCGACGGGGCGGTGATCCCGGCCGACCGCACCGGCCTCCCGCTGGCCCCGGAGACCCTGCTGACCAACCTGGACGCGCTGGTCCGCTCGGTCGACCCGGACGACCTGACCGTGCTCGTCACCGAGCTGGGGACCGCGTTCGAGGGCAACGAGCAGGCCCTGGCCCGGCTCCTCGACGCCGGGGACGCCCTGCTTGCCGAGGCGGACCAGCGGCTGCCCGAGACCCTCGCCCTGATCCGCGACGCGCGGACCGTTCTGACCACCCAGGCCGAGTCCACCGAGGCCCTGCGCCGCTGGTCGGCCGGGCTGGCGCAGCTCGCCGCGACGCTCCGCGCCGCCGACCCCGACCTGCGCCGCCTGCTGGCCGGGGGACCGCCGGCCGGCGTCGAGCTGCGGGCGCTGCTGCGCGGCCTGGAGCCCGACGTCGGGCTGCTGCTCGGCAACCTGGTCACCGTCAACGGGATCGCCGCCCGGCGGCTGCCCGGCATTGAGCAACTGCTGGTGGTGTACCCGATAGCGGTGGCCGGCGGGTTCACCGTCACCCCCGGCGACGGCACCGCGCACCTCGGCCTGGTGGTCAACGCCGGCAACCCGCCGTCCTGCGTCTACTCCGGCGGTGGCACCGGGTGCGACGCCGGCGAGCGGGCCGCCGGGGCCGGCGTGCGCGGCGCCGGGAACGCACCGCGGCCCGGCGGCGCCGACCCGGCGCCGCCGCCGCAGGCCGACCCGGGCGGCGACCCCGGGTACGACCCGGCCACCGGGTTGGTGCTCAGCGCGGACGGCCGCCCGTTGCAGTTCGGCGGCACCGGCGGCCAGTACCGCACCGCCGGCGCCCAGTCCTGGAAACAGCTCTTGCTCGCCGGGGTGACCCCGTGACCGGCGAACCCGAGGAGGTGGCGGTGCCCAGCCGTAGGAACACCACGTTGAAGGTCATCAAGGGGGCGAAGGCCGGCGGCCCGACCCCACCGCGCCGCCGCCTGGTCAACCGGGCGGTGCCCGAACCCGCCGAGCCGATCGAACGGGTGCTGGAACGGCTCGACCAGGAGCCGGTCGAGGACCCCATCGAGGGCGGCGACCTCACCGTCGTCGGCGACCCGGCGGAGGTCGAGGACCTGCCCGATCCCGATCCGGAGCCCGCCGAGCCGGACGCCACCGCCGAGCCGGACGACACCGCCCCGCCCCGCCGGGCCCGGGCGCTCATCGCGCTGCTCGTCGTGCTGCTCGCCGCCGCCCTGGCCGGCGCCGGTGTGCAGGGCCACCGCTGGTACGTCGACCGGGCCACCGACCAGGCCCGCCGGGAGGCGGTGGCCGCCGCCCGCCAGGCCGCCGTCAACTTCGTCTCGGTCAGCGCGGCCAGCGTCGACCGGGACCTGAGCCGGATCACCGCCGGCGCCACGGGCGACTTCAAGGACGAGTTCACCCGCGGCCAGGCGCAGGTCCGGGCCGCGGTGGTGGAGAACAAGGTCCAGTCGCAGGGCACCGTGCTGCGCGCCGGGCTCGTCTCCGGGGACCGGCGGCACGCCGTGGTGCTGGTCGCGGTCGACGCCACCGTCCGCAACGTCAAGGCGCCCGACGGGCGGCCGTCGCACTACCGGATCCAGCTCGACCTGGTCCGGGACCGGGACTCGGGGGACTGGCTCGTGACCAAGCTCCAGTTCGTCGGATGACCGACAGGAGGAGACCGATGCGCCTACCGACCGTCCTGCGTCGACCCCGGCTCCGGCCCGTGCCGCTGCTCGTCGTCGCGCTGCTGCTGGCCGTCGCCGTGGGGGTGGCCGGCTGGACCGCCGACCACCGTGCCGGCCAGCGCGACCAGGCCGTCCGCCAGGCCCTGGCCACCGCGCCGGCAGCCGCCAAGGCCCTCTTCTCGTACGATTACCGCACCTTCGACGACAGCGTCGCCAACGGCCGCACCTTCGCCACCGGCGCGTTCGCCGACGAGTACGCGCAGACCACCACGGCGCTCAAGACGACCGCCACGAAACAGCAGGCCGTGGTGCTGGCCGAGGTCTCCGCCACCGGCGTGGTCAGCGCCGAGCCGGACCGGGTGGAGCTGCTGCTCTACCTCAACCAGTACCGGCGCAACGTGACCACGGCGGGGGAGAAGGTGGACCAGAACCGGGTGGTGCTCACCCTGGTCCCCGTGCACGGCGAGTGGAAGGTCGCCCAGGCCACCGCCATCTGACCGGCGGGCTTGCCGGCGTCTGCGTGGCGGGGCGATCCGCTACCAGTGGTTCCGCTCGGACGCGCCGCCGGGCGCCCTGCTCACCGAGCGGGTCGGCCGCGGCCAGCGGACCGCCACCCTCACCCTCAAGTGGACGTTCAGCGGCGTCGGGGCGACCACCGGGACCGCCACCGTCAACATCGTCGAGCCGTCGCCGGTGCAGGCCGGCACGCAGGTCCGTTACCGCTGCCCCGGGGGCTGACCGGGTTTCCCCGACGCCGGGTTCGGGTAGCTCCAGGCGAACCGACCCTGACCCTGTGCGTGGAGGCCCTTCGATGAGAGACAATTTCGGGGACGCGGTGGGCGACGCGTTCCGCTCGGTGATGCTGTTCCTGCCCAAGGCGGTCGCCTTCATCGCCATCCTGATCGTGGGCTGGCTGATTGCCAAGGCCGTGCTGAAGATCGTGGACAAGGTCCTGGAGCGGGTCCACTTCGACCGGGCCGTCGAGCGCGGCGGGATCAAGACGGCGCTGGCCCGCTCGAAGTACGACGCCAGCGACATCGTCGCCAAGCTGGCCTACTACGCGGTGCTGCTGGTGACCCTGCAGCTCGCCTTCGGCATCTGGGGCCCGAACCCGATCTCGGACCTGATCGCCGGCGTCGTCGCCTGGCTGCCTCGGGCGTTCGTCGCCATCGTCATCGTGGTGGTGGCCGCGGCCATCGCCCGGGCGGTCAAGGACATCATCTCCAGCGCCCTGGGCGGCCTCTCCTACGGCCGGGTGCTCGCCAACATCGCCTCGGTGTTCATCCTCGGCCTCGGCGTCATCGCCGCGCTGAATCAGATCGGCGTCGCCACCACGGTCACCACCCCGGTGCTGATCGCCGTGCTCGCCACCGTCGGCGGCATCCTGATCGTCGGGGTGGGCGGCGGCCTGGTCCGTCCGATGCAGAGCCGGTGGGAGAACTGGCTGGCCCGGGCCGAGGAGGAGTCGCGGACCATCGCCACGCACGCCCGGGCGTACCAGGCCGGGCGGCGGGACGTCGAGGCGCGGTTCGGCGGGCAGGGCGGCCCGTACGCCGAGGCCGAGCTGACCCAGCCGGTGGCCGGCGAGGCCGAGGCGGACCGGACCCAGCCCGTCGCCCCGTACGGCGCGGCGGAGCCGACCCAGCCGGTGCCTCCGTACGGCGACCCGGACCGCACCCAGCCGACCACCCCGCGGCAGCCCACGGCCGAGCAGGCCGCGGACAACGAGGCCACGATGGTCATTCCGCAGGCGGACGTCGACCGGTCCCGCCGCTGACCGACCGCCTGCCGACCGGGGTGGGGCCCTGCGGGGTCCCACCCCGGTCTGTCTGCGCGGGACGGCGGCGCCGCCGGGGTGCCGGCTACCATCGGCGCGTGCACTGGCGACATTGATGCCCTGCTGAGAGTCGAGCCCGCGGGCCGCCGCGGACACCGCACGTCCGGTGTCCGTCACGTCCCCGTGGGAAGGCCTCATGCTCATCGTCTCCGCGCGCGTGCCCGCCGAGCGCCGGCTCGCCGCCACGCTCTACGCCTACGCGTTCCTCACCGACCTGGTCCTGCTCTATCCGGTGTACGCGCTGCTGTTCGCCGACACCGGGCTGTCGGTCGGGCAGATCTCCTCGCTCTTCGTGCTCTGGTCGGCCGCCGGCATCCTGCTGGAGGTGCCCTCGGGCGCCTGGGCCGACGCGGTCTCCCGGCGGCTGCTGCTCTGCCTCGCCCCGCTGCTGACCGCCGCCGGCTTCGCGTTCTGGGTGCTCGTCCCGTCCTACCCGGCGTTCGCGGTCGGCTTCCTGCTCTGGGGCGCGGGTGGCGCGCTGCGCTCCGGCGCCCTGGAGGCGCTGGTCTTCACGGAACTCGACCGGCTCGGCGCCGCCGGCCGGTACGCCCGGCTGGCCGGCCGGGCGAAGACCGCCGAGCTGCTCGGGGTGGTCGGCGCGATGGCGCTGGCCGCCCCGGTGCTGGCTCTCGGCGGCTATCCCGCCGTCGGCGCGGCGAGCGTGGCGGCGTGCCTGGCCGCCACGGCGGTCGCCACCCGGTTCCCCGAGCACCGCGGGTCGGAGCCCGCGGGCCCCGACCCGGCCGGCGCGGACCGGCCTGGCGCGGACCGACCCGGCGCGGACCATCCGGGCGCGGACCAGCCCGCTGCGGCCGAGCCCGGCTGGCTGGCCAGCCTGCGCGGCGGACTGGCCGAGGCCCGCGCCGACCGGGTGGTGCGGTCGGCGCTGCTGCTGGTGCCGGGGGTCGCCGCGATCTGGGGCGGCCTCGAGGAGTACACCCCGCTGCTGGCCCGGGACACCGGGGTCCCGGCAGCCACCGTGCCGGTGCTGCTCCTGCTGGTCTGGGCCGGCTCCACCGTGGGCGGGTTGCTGGCCCCGGCGGGGGAGCGGTTGACCGATCGCGGCTTCGCCGTCCTGCTGGCCGGCGCGGCGCTGGCCCTGGCCGCGGGCGCCCTGCTCCGGCACCCGGCCGGGTTCGTCCTGGTCGGCGTCGCGTTCGCCGCGTTCCAGCTCGCCACCGTGCTGGCCGACGTCCGGCTCCAGGCCCGGATCAGCGGGCCGAACCGGGCGACCGTCACCTCGCTGGCGGGGATGTCCACCGACCTGACCATCATCGCGGTCTACGCCGGGTACGGCGTCGTCGCGGGCGCGGCCGGCAACGCGGTCGCCTTCGCGGTGGCCGTGCTGCCGTACCTGCTGCTGGCGGGTCGGCTGGCCACCCGCCGGACCGCGTCGGCCGAATAGGTAGTTGCCCGACAATTCATTGCTTTTCTGACTACGGTATGGGCGGAAGCGACCGGCGCCGGTCGTCCCCCGGGGCGGGCCCGGGGCGGCCGGCGGTGTGCTGGTCGGGACGGAGGCGACGCGGCGTGACGATGGAAGCAGAGCGCACCCTGCGCGAGGAGGAGCTGACCGGGCTGGCGGACCTCGCCGCCCAACTGCGGGTCGACTCGATCCGATGCAGCACCCGGGCCGGTTCCGGGCACCCCACGTCGAGCCTGTCCGCCGCGGACCTGCTCGCGGTGCTCATCTCCCGCCACCTGCGCTACGACTGGTCGTACCCGGGCAACCGGGCCAACGACCACCTGATCTTCTCCAAGGGGCACGCCTCGCCGCTGCTGTACTCGGTCTTCCGGGCCACCGGCGCGATCAGCGAGCAGGAACTGCTGGAGACCTACCGCCAGGCGAACTCCCGCCTCCAGGGCCACCCCACCCCGGCCCTGCCCTGGGTCGACACCGCCACCGGCTCGCTCGGCCAGGGGCTGCCGGTCGGCGTCGGCATCGCCCTGGCCGGGCAGTACCTGGACAAGCTGCCGTTCCACGTCTGGGTGCTCTGCGGCGACAGCGAGACGGCCGAGGGCTCCATCTGGGAGGCGTTGGACAAGGCCGGGCACTACGGGCTGCGCAACCTCACCGTGATCGTGGACGTGAACCGGTTCGGCCAGCGGGGACCGACCGAGCTGGAGTGGGACCTGGACACCTACCGCCGGCGGGTCGAGGCGTTCGGCTGCCACCCGCTGGTCGTCGACGGGCACGACCTGGCGGCGATCGACGAGGCGTTCGGGCAGGCCCGGCAGGCGAGCGGTCCGACCGTGGTGCTCGCCCGGACGGTCAAGGGGAAGGGCGTGCCGGAGATCGAGAACCGGCCGGACTGGCACGGCAAGGCGCTCGAGCCGGACCAGGCCGAGCGCGCCGTCCAGGCCCTCGGTGGCGTGCGGCAGATCCGGGTCGCCGGCCCGCGGCCCGCCGCCGCGCCGCCGGCACCGACCCCCGCCGGGAAGGCGCCGGAGCTGCCCCGATACGAGAAGGGGGCGAAGGTGGCCACCCGCAACGCGTACGGGGATGCGCTGCTCGCGCTGGGCGTACGGCCCGACGTGGTGGCCCTCGACGGCGAGGTCAGCGACTCGACGCGGGCGGACAAGTTCGGCGAGGCGTACCCGGACCGGTTCTTCGAGATGTTCATCGCCGAGCAGCAACTGGTCGCCGCCGCGGTGGGACTCCGGGTCCGCGGCTACCGGCCCTTCGCCGCCACCTTCGCCGCGTTCCTCTCCCGCGCCTACGACTTCATCCGGATGGCCGGCATCTCCCGGGCCGACATCGCCCTCGCCGGCTCGCACAGCGGCGTGGAGATCGGCCCGGACGGCCCCTCGCAGATGGGTCTGGAGGACCTCGCCGCCCTGCGCGCCGTGCACGGGTCGACCGTGCTCTATCCCAGCGACGCCGTCTCCTGCGCCGCCCTGGTCGCCGCCATGGTCGACTGCGAGGGCGTCAGCTACCTGCGCACCACCCGCGGCAAGTACCCGGTGCTCTACGACAACGGGGAGGACTTCCCGATCGGCGGCAGCAAGCTGCTCCGCGACGGGAGCGACGTCGCGCTCATCGCCGCCGGGGTGACCGTGCACAACTGCCTGGCGGCCGCCGACGAGCTGGCCCGCGAGGGGATCGACGCCCGGGTCGTCGACCTCTACTCGGTCAAGCCGCTCGACCGGCAGCGGTTGCTCGACGCCGTGCGCGACACCGGCGGCCGGTTGGTGGTGGTCGAGGACCACTACCCGCAGGGCGGGCTCGGCTCCGCCGTGCTGGAGTCGCTGGCCGACCTGGCCGAGCCGGTGCGGGTGAGCCACCTGGCGGTACGCGGGCTGCCCGGCTCCGGGACCCCGACCCAGCAGATGGACCGGGCGGGCATCGGCGCCCACGCGATCGTCAGCGCGGCCCGCGCCCTGGCCTGACGCCCGCCCGCCGAGCCGGCGGGTGAGCCCGGGTCACCGCCGCAGCCGGATCTCCGCGGGATCCCGGTCGCTGCGCAGCCCCTTCCAGGAGGGGTGGCGGAGCCGGCGGTCCGGGGTCCAGGACCGGAAGGTGACGTCGCCGACCAGCACCGGGTCGACCCAGACGGCGTGGCGGGCCTGCTCGCGCGGCACCGGGTCGGCGAAGGGCGGGTCGGGCCGGGTCAGCGGCTCCAGGCGGCCCGCCAGGTCGCGCAGCACGGTCTGGGTGAAGCCGGTGCCCACGTGCCCGATGTACTGCAGCCGGTCGTGCTCGTCGTACATGCCGAGCAGCAGGGAGCCGATGGTGCCGGCCCGGCGCCCGGCGCCCGGCTTCCAGCCGCCCACGATCACCTCGACGGTCTCGTTCAGCGGCACCTTGACCCACGCCGAGCCCCGGCGGCCCGGCTCGTACGGCGAGCGGAGCTGCTTGGCGACCACCCCTTCCAGGCCGAGTTCGGCCGCCGCCGTGGCCAGGTCCCGACCGGCCTCGCCGGTCCAGTAGGGCGGCGTCTCGACACTCTCGCCGCTGAGCCCCAGTTCCTCCAGCGCGGCGCGGCGTTCCGTGTACGACAGGCCCGTGGTGTCCCGCCCGTCGAGGTGCAGCAGGTCGAACAGGTAGTAGCGGACCGGAGTCGAGGCGACCAGCGTGGCGGCCGGCGCCCGCACGTGCATCCGGCGCTGGAGCGCGGAGAAGCTGGGGCGGCCGCCGGCGTCGAGCGCCACGATCTCGCCGTCGAGCACCGCACGCCGCCCGGCCAGCAGGTCGGCCAGCTCGCCCAGCTCCGGGTACGCCCGGGTGACGTCCCGGTCGTTGCGGCTGAGCAGCCGCAGCCCGCCGTCGACGTACGCCACCGCGCGGACCCCGTCCCACTTGAACTCGTACCCCCAGCCGGGCCCGGTGGGCAGCGCGCCGGCGCCGGCGAGCATCGGCGGCACGAGCGTCGGCATCCTGGCGGCCACGTCCCGATCATGGCCGTCGCGGCCCGGGCGGACGCCCGTTTCCGGTCTTTTGCCCGGACGAGTGGGGAGCGCGGTCGTTTGTGGGGGTCGCCGGTGGGTAGCCACGCGGTCACCGGGACGGAAGGACCGACGATGGCGGAGCTGGAGTTCGTGGCGAAGGTGGCCGCACGGGCGGGCGTGCCGGCGGAGACCGCGCGATCCCTGACCGAGGCCACCCTGCGCACCCTCGCCGAGCGGATCAGCGGCGGCGAGGCGGCGGACCTGGCCGACCACGTGGCGCACGAACTGCGCCCGCTGCTGGCCCGGGCCCGCCCGGAGGAGCCGGAGGCGTTCGGCTACGACGAGTTCCTGCGCCGGGTGGCCGACCGCGCCGGGACGGCGCCGGACCTGGCCGAGCGCGGTGCGCGGGCCGTGCTGCAGACCCTGCACCGGGTGGTCGGGCACATGGAGTTCGAGCACGCGCTGGCGCAGTTGCCGCGGGAGATCGGGGAGCTGGCTCAGCCGTTGCCCCGCACGCCCTGACCGGCCGCCGGGATGGCCGAAACGCCCGCCGGCGGCTCCCCGTGGGGCGTCCGGTCGGCCGCTAGGTTGGGCTGATGACCGCCCTGAGCTTCGACCGCCACCGCGCCGAGATCGTCGCCCAGAGCGACCTTCTCCGCACCCACCTCGACGGGGCCGACCTGACCACGCCGGTCGCCTCCTGCCCGGGGTGGAACGTCGGCCAACTGGCCCGGCACCTCGGCGGCGGCCAGCGCTGGGCGGCCGGGGTGGTCCGCAGCCGGGCCGAGCGGCCGCCGTCGGACGCCCACTTCCGCGACCTGGCGCCCTACGCCCGGGAGGAGCCGGCGGTGGTCGGCCCCTGGCTGGTGGAGAGCGCCGCCGCCCTCACCGACGCGCTCGGTGAGGCCGGCCCCGACGTGGCCACCTGGACGCCGCTGCCGGTGCCGGCCGCCGGGGTGTTCTGGGCGCGCCGGTTCGCCAACGAGACGCTGCTGCACCGTGCCGACGCCGCCCTCGCGCTGGGCGTGGACTTCGCCGTCGACCCGGCGGTGGCGGTCGACGCGCTGGACGAGTGGATGGAGCTGGGCTCCCTGCCGCAGATGCTGGACATCTATCCGCACCGGCGCGACCTGCTCGGCCCGGGCCGCACCCTGCACTTCCACGCCACCGACGTGCCCGCCGAGCTGGGCGCGGAGTGGCTGGTGGACCTCACCGGGGACACCCTCGCCTGGCGGCGGGCGCACGAGAAGACCACCGTGGCGGTCCGCGGCCCGGTGACCGAGCTGCTGCTGATGATCTACCGGCGGCGCCCGGTCGACACCGAAGTGGTCGAGGTCCTCGGCGACGCGACGCTGCTGGACCGCTGGCTGGCGGGGGTCGCGTTCGGCTGAGCGGGCGTCGCCGACCGCGCGAGGTGATGCGTGGTCAGCCCACCGGGTCCGGTTCGGTCGTCTGCTCCCACATCGACTTCATCTCGTCGAACGCCTGCTCCATGATCTGCACCATGGCGCGGCGGGCCGCTTCGCCGTCGCGGCGCTGGATCGCCGAGGCCACGTCGGCGTGCAGCTGCAGCGCCTGCTGGTCCGGGTGGTGCGGCATGAGGTGGTAGTGGTGCCGGCCGGTGAGCACCTCGGCGACCAGTTCCCGGAGCTTGCCGAACATCTCGTTGCCGGAGGCGGCCAGGACCCGCCGGTGGAACTCGATGTCGAGGCGGAGGAACCGGTCCTCGTCACCGGCCTGGCCGGCGGCCCACATCTTCGCCGCGATCCCGACCAGGTCGCTGGCGTCGTCGGGGGAGATCCGGCCGGCGGCCAGCCAGGCGGCGTGCGGCTCGACCGCGGTCCGCAGCTCGGTGATCGAGCGGAGCTGCGCCATCCGCCCGGCGGAGGCGAGCCGCCAGCGGATCAGCTGCGGGTCGAAGACGTTCCACGCCTCGGCGGGTCGGATCATGACGCCGACCCGGCGCCGCGTCTCGATGAGGCCCATCGACGCGAGCACCCGGAGGACCTCGCGGATCACCGACCGGGAGACCGCGTGCCGGTCGACGAGCTCGTCGATGTTGAGCACCGAGCCGGCGGCCAGTTCGCCGCCGCAGACGGCCGTGCCGAGTTCGTCGAGTACGCGGGCGTGCAGCCCGGTCTCGCCCCCGGAGGAGGAGTGATCCACGGGTCGGAGCATATCAGTTGGCAATCAACCCTTGAATAAATCCGCTTTTTCGGCCTAGCATCCGGTCGTTAAGCGGACGTTACAGCGTTGTGGCGCTCTTCCCCCGGGGCGGCGACCACGAGAAAAGGAGAGATGACGTGCGACGTCGATCGATATTCGGTACGTCTCTGGCCGTGGTCGTCGCCATGGGCCTGGCCGCCTGCGGCGGCGGTGGTGACGACAGCGGCGCGTCCAAGACGGTGCGGGTGACGCTCGCGAACCACGTCTGGACCGAGAACATCAAGGCGGCCCTGCCCGAGTTCGAGAAGCAGACCGGGCTCAAGGTCGAGATCACGCAGCTCGGCGAGGACCAGCTCTCCGACCAGTACAACGTCAAGCTCAACGCCGGCTCGTCCGACCTCGACGTGATGATGTACCGGCCCCTCCAGGAGGGGAAGCTCTTCGCCAAGAACAAGTACCTGGCCGACCTCTCCGACCACGTGAAGTCCAACAAGGACTGGGACTACTCCGACTTCCAGTCCGGCCCGGTCGAGGCCACCAGCTACGAGGGCAAGCCGGTGGGCGTGCCGATCATCACCGAGCAGGAGGTCCTGTACTACCGCAAGGACCTGCTCGCCAAGGCCGGCCTGAGCGCCCCGCCGAAGACCCTCGACGAGCTGAAGACCGCGGCCGCGAAGATCAAGGCCAGCGTTCCGGGCACCGCGGGCTTCGTCGCCCGGACCGGCAAGTCGCCGGCGGTCACCCAGTTCTCCAGCTTCCTCTACAGCTTCGGCGGCGACTTCGTCGACGGCAGCGGCAAGGCGACCGTCAACAGCGACGCGGCCAAGCAGGCGTACGCCTTCTACGGCGGCCTGATCAAGGACTCCGGCCCGGCCAACGTCAGCACCGACATGAGCTGGCCCGAGGCGATGGCCATCTTCACCCAGGGCAAGGCCGCCTTCTACACCGAGGCCAACTCGCTCTACAAGAACGCCACCGACCCGGCCAAGTCCAAGGTGTCCGACACCGTCGGCTTCGCGCCGTTCCCGGCCGGCCCGGCCGGCTCCAAGCCGTACAACATCCCGTCGTGGGCGCTGGGCATCAACGACGCCTCGAAGAACAAGAGCAACGCCTGGAAGTTCGTCGAGTGGGCCACCGGCAAGGAGCAGACCCTCGCTCAGCAGAAGGCGGGCGTGCCGAGCGCGCGTACCTCGGTCTGGGCCAACCCGGAGGGCACCGCGAACTACCCGAAGGACCTGGTCGAGGCCATCAGCGCGAGCACCAAGGGCGGCGTCGCCCATGACCGGCCCGTCGTGGTGAAGGTGGGCCAGGCCCGCGAGCTCGTCGGCCAGCCGATCGTCGACGCGATCACCGGCAAGGACCCGGCGGCCGCGGCCGACACCGCCAACGACGCCTTCCAGAAGTTCCTGGACGACGAGGCCAAGTAACACGCGCGCGGGTGGTGGGGCGCTCGCCCCCCACCCGCGTACCCCTGTCGGTCCGCCCACCCCGGAGATCTCATGGCAACCGTCACCACCCCCAGCCGCGCGCCCGGCGGCGCCGGCGTCATGCCCGACACGCCCGGCTGGGCGCGCTGGGCCAACGATCACCGCAAGTGGCTCTTCGCCGCGCCCGCGATGGCCTTCGTCGGCGCCCTGATCGTGATCCCGCTGGGCTGGACCGCCTGGCTCAGCTTCACCGACGCCGAGGGGTCCGTCCGCGCCGAGAGCGAGTTCGTGGGCTTCCAGAACTACCTCGACGTGCTGTCGGACACCGACCGGTTCTGGCCTGCGGTCGGCCGTACCGCCGGCTTCACCCTCGTGGCGCTGCTGTTCGAGGTGGTCCTCGGCATGGCCATCGCGCTGCTGCTGTGGCGGCCGTTCAAGGGCCAGAAGTGGGTCCGGGTCGCTATCCTCATGCCGCTGGTCGCCACCCCGGTCGCCGTCGGCATGATGTGGCGGCTCATCTTCGACCCGAACATCGGCCTGGCCAACCAGGTGCTCGGCTGGTTCGGGATCGGCCCGCAGCCGTGGCTTGCCGGCCAGCACTCCGCCCTGCCCACCACGATCTTCATCGACGTGTGGCAGTGGACGCCGATGGTGGTGCTGATCCTGCTCGCCGGATTGAGCTCGCTGTCCGAGGAGCCCCAGGAGGCGGCGCGGATCGACGGCGCCAGCACCTGGCAGCGGTTCCGCCACGTCACCCTGCCGCTGCTGATGCCCACGGTGATCGTCGCGATCCTGCTGCGTGGCATCGACGCGCTGAAGACCTTCGACATCCTCTACGCCACCAAGGGCCGCGGCGGCGGCTCCTTCCACGAGGTGGAGACCCTCAACGTGTACGCCTACGGGCTGAGCTTCGACTACAACGAGTACGGCGTCTCGTCCACCGTCCTCATCCTCTTCTTCCTGATCATCATCGGGTCGATGTGGGCCCTGACCGCCCGGCGCAAGGAGGCCAAGCGATGAAGGCCAGTCCCGCGTACCGGGTGTTCCGGGTGGTGGCCCTCGTCGTCGTGGTGCTGTCGCTGGTCACGCCGCTGCTGTGGATGATCGCCGCGTCGTTCAAGACCAACGTCGACATCTACGACACCGGCAAGGCGCTGGTCTTCTCGCCCACCCTGGACAACTACGCGACCGTGCTCAAGCAGTCGCACTACGTCCAGTTCATCGGCAACAGCCTGTGGGTGGCGTTCGCCGCCACCGTGCTGTCGTTGATCCTCGGCGTCCCGGCCGCCTACTCGATGAGCCGCTTCAACATGAAGAAGTCGGCCCTGGTGGTGCTGATGGCCCGGGTCATCCCCGGCGTCTCGCTGCTGGTGCCCTGGTACTACGTCTTCTCCAACCTGCAGCTGGTCGGCGGCTTCACCGTGCTGATCCTCAGCCACATGTTCGTCTCGCTGCCGCTGATCGTCTACATCATGATGGGCTTCTTCGACGGCCTTCCCGAGGAACTGGAGGAGGCGGCGCTGGTCGACGGGCTCACCCACATCGGCGCGTTCCGCCGGGTCACCCTGCCGTTGTCCGTGCCGGGCATCGCCACCGCCGGCATCCTGTCCTTCATCTTCTCCTGGAACAACTTCATGTTCGCCCTGGTCCTCTCCGGCGCGGACACCAAGACGCTGCCGGTGGCGATCTTCGACTTCGTCGGCTACGCCAGCATCGACTGGGGCGGCCTGATGGCCGCGGCCACCGTGGTCACCCTGCCGATCATGGTGATCGCCCTGTTCGTGCAGAAGTACGTGGTCTCCGGCCTTACCGCCGGCGCGACGAAGGGCTGAGCACCGTGACCACCATCGCGCGCATCGAGACCTTCCTGGTCGCGCCCCGCTGGCTCTTCGTCCGGGTGGAGACCGGGTCCGGCATCGTCGGCTGGGGCGAGGCCACCTGCGAGGGGCGCTCCGAGACCGTCCGCGCCGCGGTCGACCAGCTCGCCGAGCTGCTGATCGGCCGGGACGCGTTGCGCATCGAGGACCACTGGCAGGTGCTGACCAAGGGGTCGTTCTACCGGGGCGGGCCGATCCTGGCCAGCGCCGTGGCCGGCCTCGACCAGGCGCTCTGGGACATCGCCGGCAAGCACTGGGGCGCGCCCGTGCACCAGCTGCTCGGCGGCCCGGTCCGGGACCGGATCCGGGTGTACGGCTGGGTCGGCGGCGACGAGCCCGGCGAGGTCCGCGACCAGATCAGCGCCGCCGTCGAGACCGGCCTCACCGCGGTCAAGATGAACGCCTCCGGCCGGATGAGCGCGGTGGCCTCGGTGGCCGAGCTCGACGGGGTGGTCCAACGGGTGGCCGCCGCCCGCGAGGTGCTCGGTGAACACCGGGACGTGGCGGTCGACTTCCACGGCCGGTTCAGCCTGGCCAGCGCCCGCCGGGTCGCCCCGCTGCTCGAGCCCTACCGGCCGTTCTTTTTGGAGGAGCCGGTGGTGCCGGAGAACTCGCACCTGATCGGCGAGTTCGTCCGCTCCACCACCACGCCGGTGTCCACGGGGGAGCGGCTCTACAGCCGGCAGGAGTTCCTGCCCGTCCTCCAGGCCGGCATCGCGGTCGCCCAGCCGGACCTCTCGCACGCCGGCGGCATCACCGAGGTCCGCAAGATCGCCGCGCTCGCCGAGGTGTACGACGTCCAGCTCGCCCCGCACTGCCCGCTCGGCCCGATCGCCCTCGCGGCCTGCCTCCAGGTCGGCTTCGCCACGCCGAACTACCTGATCCAGGAACAGAGCATCGGCATCCACTACAACCTCGGCGCCGAGGTGCTCGACTACTGCCTCGACAAGACGCCGTTGACCTTCGTGGACGGATACGTCGAGCGGCTCACCGGGCCCGGCCTGGGCATCGAGATCGACGAGGCGGCGGTGCGCGCCGCCGACAAGCGCGGCCACGCCTGGCGCAGCCCCATGTGGCGGCACCGGGACGGCTCCTACGCGGAATGGTGACCAGATGACCCTCGACCTCACCGCCGAACTCGCCGCCACCCGCCTGCTGGCGGTCATCCGCGGCACCGACGCGGCCGCCGCCATCGCCACCGGCACCGCACTGCTCGCCGAGGGCGTCCGCGTGGTCGAGGTGGCGCTGACCACGCCCGGGGCGCTCGACGCCATCGCCGCGATCCGGGCCGCCGCCCCGCCCGGCTCCCTGGTCGGCGCGGGCACCGTGCTCACCCCGGCCGCCGTCGCCGACGTGGCCGCGGCCGGCGCGCAGTTCGTCGTCACCCCGGCCGTCGTCGACTCCATCGGGGAGGCGGCCCGCCGCGGGCTGCCGGTGGCGGCCGGCGCGCTCACCCCCACCGAGGCGTACGCGGCGGTCCGGGCGGGAGCCGCGGCCGTGAAGCTCTTCCCGGCCTCGCTGGGCGGGCCCGCGTACCTGAAGGCGCTGCGCGACCCGTTCCCGGACATCCCGTTCGTCGCCGTCGGTGGGGTGGGGCTGGCCGAGCTGCCCGGCTACCTCGCCGCCGGGGCGATCGCCGTCGGCGTCGGCGGGCCGCTGGTCGGCGACGCCGCCTCCGGCGGGGACCTCGACGCCCTGCGCGCCCGGGCGCGCGCCTACGTCGCCGCCGTCGCATGACCGTCGACCTGCTCACCTTCGGCGAGGCGCTGGTCTCGCTGCGCTCGGCCGGGCCGCTCACGGCCGGTGGCGCGCTCACTCCGCACCTGGCCGGGGCGGAGTCCAACGTGGCCGTCGGGCTGGCCCGGCTCGGCCACCGGGCGGCCTTCGCCGGCCGGGTCAGCGGCGACGAGCTCGGCGGCTTCCTGCTGCGTCAGCTCCGCGCCGAGGGCGTCGACGTGACGCACGTGGTCCGCGACCCCGAGCGCCCCGCCGGGCTGATGTTCCTGGAACGGCGCACCGCCGACCTGACCCGGGTGCTCTACCAGCGCGCCGGCTCGGCCGGGTCGGCGCTGGGCGTCGACGACCTGCGGCCCGCCCTGGCGGCCGGCGCCCGGGTGCTGCACCTGACCGGGATCACCCCGGCGCTCTCCGATTCCGCCCGGGCGGCCACCGCGTGGGCGGCCGAGACCGCCGCCCGGGCCGGCACGCTGGTCTGCCTCGACGTCAACCACCGGGCGAAGCTCTGGTCCCGGGACGCGGCGCGGGCCGTGCTCACCCCGCTCGCCGGGTACGCCTCGGTGGTGGTCGCCTCCGCCGACGAGCTGGACCTGGTCGGCGCGGCCGGCGCCGACGAAGAGACGCTGGTGGCCGGGCTGCTGGCCCGGGGCGTGTCGACCGTGCTGGTGAAGCTCGGCGGCGACGGGGCCCGCGCGTACACCCGGGAGGGCCGCCGGGACGCGGCGGCGCTGCCCGTGACGGCGGTCGACACCGTCGGCGCGGGGGACGCCTTCACGGCCGGCTACCTCTCCGGCCACCTGGACGGCCTCGACCTGGCCGGGCGGCTGCGCCGCGCGGTCACCCTCGGCGCCTTCGCCGTCGCCGGATCCGGCGACTGGGAGGCCCTGCCGCGCCGGGACGAGCTGTCCCTCCTGGACGACCGGCAACCCGGCAGCACCCTTCGCTGACCCACCCCGAAGAAAGGCACCCGCGTGAAGATCGTCGCAGCGGACGTCGTCGTCACCAGCCCGGACCGCAACTTCGTCACCCTCAAGATCACCACTGACGAGGGGCTCACCGGGCTGGGCGACGCCACCCTCAACGGCCGGGAGCTGGCCGTCGCGTCCTACCTGGCCGACCACGTCGTCCCCCTGCTGATCGGGCGGGACCCGCACGGCATCGAGGACACCTGGCAGTTCCTGTACCGGTCGGCCTACTGGCGGCGCGGGCCGGTCACGATGGCGGCCATCGCCGCCGTCGACGTCGCGCTCTGGGACATCAAGGCCAAGGCCGCCGGGATGCCGCTCTACCAGCTCCTCGGCGGCGCGTCCCGGACCGGGATCATGGCGTACGGGCACGCCTCCGGACGGGACCTGCCCGAGCTGTTCGACTCCATCCGCGCCCACCTGGAGCTGGGGTACCGGTCGATCCGGGTGCAGACCGCGGTGCCCGGCATCAACGCCGTGTACGGCGTCGCCGCCCAGCCCAGCATCGACGGCAAGCGGTACGACTACGAGCCCGCCCAGCGCATCCCGCTGCCCGCCGAGGAGGACTGGGACACCCGCGCGTACCTGCGCCACCTGCCGGCCGTGTTCGAGGCGGTCCGCAACGAGTTCGGCCCCGAGCTGCCGCTGCTGCACGACGGCCACCACCGGATGACCCCGATCCAGGCCGCGAAGCTCGGCAAGGCGCTCGAACCGTACGACCTGTTCTGGCTGGAGGACTGCACCCCGGCGGAGAACCAGGAGGCGTTGCGGCTGGTCCGGCAGCACACCACCACCCCGCTCGCCATCGGCGAGGTCTTCAACACCGTGTGGGACTACCAGACGTTGATCCGGGAACAGCTGATCGACTACGTCCGGTCCGCCGTCACCCACACCGGGGGCATCACCGCGATGCGCAAGCTGCTCGACTACGCCGCCCAGTACCAGATCAAGTCCGGCATCCACGGCCCGACCGACATCTCGCCGGTCGGCATGGCCGCCGCGCTCCACCTGGACCTGGCCATCCACAACTTCGGCATCCAGGAGTACATGCAGCACGGCCCGCTCACCAACGAGGTGTTCCGCCAGTCGTTCACCTTCACCGACGGCTACCTGCACCCGGGCGAGCAGCCCGGCCTCGGCGTGGAGCTGGACGAGGAGGCGGCGGCCCGGTACCCGTACCAGCCGGCGTACCTGCCGTTCAACCGGCTCAAGGACGGCACCGTCCATGACTGGTGAGCGGCCGCCCACCCGGCACGTCGTGGTGATGGGCGTGTCCGGGGCGGGCAAGACGACGGTGGCCCGGGGGATCAGCGAGCTGACCGGCCTGCGCTTCGCCGAGGCCGACGAGTTCCACTCGGCGGCCAACGTGGCCCGGATGCGCGCCGGCGTCCCGCTGGACGACGAGGACCGCTGGCCCTGGTTGCGCGCCCTGGCCGGGTGGATGGCGGACCGGCACGCCGAGGGGGTGTCCACCGTTCTGACCTGCTCGGCGCTGAAGCGGGCGTACCGGGACGTGCTGCGGCAGGGGCCGGCGGACGTGGAGTTCCTGCACCTGGACGGGGCGGCCGAGCTGATCCGGGACCGGTTGGACCGGCGGGTCGGGCACTACATGCCGGCGAGCCTGTTCGACTCGCAGCGGGCGATCCTGGAGCCGCTGGGACCGGACGAGTCCGGCGTGGTGCTGGAGGTGGCGGCGCCGCCGGACGAGCTGGTCAGGGCGGCCGTCGGGCGACTCGGCCTGCCGTTGCGCGCCGCGGTCGCCGGCCGCTGACGGGCGGTCAGTCCGGGAGGGCGTCCAGGTAGACCCAGCGGCCGTCCTCCCGGACGAACCGGCTCCGCTCCTCCAGCGTGCCGGGCCGGCCGGCCTCCCGGTAGTGCGCGCGGAACCGGACGGTGCCCTCGGCGTCGAACAGGCCGCCCCGGTCGGTGTCGAGCACCTCCAGCCGGGTCCACCGGGTGGCCGGGTCCGGCCGCAGGCGGGCCGGCCGGGTGCGGGAGTGCCAGCTGCGCAGCAGGTGGTCGGTGTCGCCCACGGCGAAGGCGCTGTACCGGGAGCGCATCAGCGCCTCGGCGGTGGCCGCCGCCGAGACGCCCCGGTGGATCGGGCCGCAGCAGTCCGGGTACGGCAGGCCGGAGCCGCACGGGCAGGGCCCGCCGGTCGGGTCGGCCGCGCTCCGGCGGGCACCACGTTTCGCCACCCGGTCATTCTCGCCGACGGCTCACCGGGCGCTCGTCCGGGCCGTCCGCCGGGTGCCGAACGACTCCATGGTGGTCGCCTTCTTCGCCGGCGTACGCGTCTCGGCCACCCGGCGGGCCTTGGCGGCGCGGTCGGCGGCCTTCTTGACGGTGGCGGCGTGGGCCGTGCCCTTGGGGGCCGGGGTCCGCTTGGCCGTGGTCCGCGTGGCCGGGGCCTTCTTCACCGTCGACCTGGTGCCGGGCGCCCTCTTGGCGGGGGCCTTCGCGGCGGTGGCCTTCTTCGTCGTGGCCTTCGTGGCGGGAGCCTTCTTGGCCGCGGCCTTCGCGGCGGGGGCCTTCTTCGCCGCGGTGGTGCTCTTCTTCGCGGCGACCGCCTTCGCGGTGGGCCGCCGGGTGGGCGTCGCGGTGGTGGCCGAGGTGTCCTTCTTCCGCGCCACCCGCGCGGTGGTCGCGGTCGGCTTCTGCCCGGGGGCCTTGGCCGCGGTCGTCCCGGTCGCCCGCCTGGTGGCGGTGGCGACCTTCTTCGCCGCGGCCTTGTTCGGCATCGGGGCCTTGCGCGCCCCGGTGGCTTTCCTGGCGCTGCTCGGTCTGGTGGCCGCCTGGGCCATCGTTCCTCCTCGCGGTCCGCCGCGGCCTGGACGGGTGGTGGGCGCGTCCGGCGACGTCGGGCCGGCCGGCCCGCGCGGCGCGCGTGTCTTCCCACCGCGCCGGGTGGTCAAACCCGGCGCGGACGACCCGTCGATTGGCTCAGTCATCGGCCCGTGGATTGGCTCTGCTGATAGGCCACTTGGCGGCCTACCGTCGACACGGCAACCGACACCTCCGAAGGGACCGAGACGACGATGCCCACCGCCGACATGTGGTTCGACCCGCGCTGCCCGTGGGCCTGGAACGCCTCCCGCTGGCTGCTGGAGGTGGAGCGGGTGCGCAGCGTGCCGATCCGCTTCCACGTGATGAGCCTGTCCCTGCTCAACGAGGGGCGCGAGGGGCTGGAGGAGTGGTACCGGGAGTGGCTGAAGCCCGGCCTGGGCCCGGTCCGGGTCTGTGTGGCCGCCGAACAGAAGTACGGCCCGGAGGTGCTGCGCGACCTCTACACGGCGCTCGGCGAGCGGATCCACCACGAGCGCGCCCCGATCGGCCGGGAGCTGTACGTGGCGGCGCTGACCGAGGTCGGCCTGCCCGCGGAACTGGCCGACGCCGCCGACACCACCGACCACGACGAGGCGCTGCGGGCCAGCCACCACGCCGGGCTTGCGCCGGTCGGCGAGGACCTCGGCACGCCGACCATCCACGTCACCCACGCCGACGGGCGGGTGCACGCGTTCTTCGGGCCGGTGCTGGCCCCGATCCCGCGCGGCGAGGAGGCCGGCCGGCTCTGGGACGGGGTGCTGCTGGTCTCCGGCACCGACGGGTTCTTCGAGCTGAAGCGGGCGCGCACCCGCCGGCCGATCGAGCACTGAGCCGTGTCCGGTCGCCTGCTCCCCGCGCCCGGATCCGCATGACCCGGCCGCGGCGGGTGGGGCACCCCACCCGCCGCGGCCCGCGTCTCAGACCCCGATCCGGGACCAGTCACCCCAGATCGCGAACGTCATACCCCGGCTCGCCTGGATGTTGACGAACAGGGTGTGTCCGTCCGGGCTGAAGGTGGAGCCGGCGAACTCGTCGTTGGACCGGTCCGCTCCGGTGCTGCTGACCAACCGGTTCAATGCGATGTCGAACAACTCGCCGCGTGGGGTGAGCCCCCGGACGTAGTTGTCGTTCACGTTGTCCTCGCAGACCACCAGTGTGCCGCGCGGGCTGGTGCTCACGTTGTCCGGGAAGTCCAGCACATCGGGCCCGGGCGACTCGTACAGCAACCGCAGCACCTGCGCCCGGCAGTCGTACGCCCACACCTGGCCGTGCCCGTTGCCGTATCCGTCGGCGACGGGGCCGGTCGAGGTCTCCGCTGGGCCACCGCCCTGAGTGGCGGTGAAGTAGACGACGCCGTCGTCGTACGCCGACCCCTCCAGGCGGGAGAAGTAGGCGGCGCCCCGGTCCCAGCCCTGCCGCGAGACATACGTCAGCGCCTGGTCGTTCGTCGTCGGCGCGACCTGACCGGGGGTGTACGGGAATCGCGGTGCCGGGTCGTCGATGTCCACCCACTGCACCGGGTACGTCGCGTGCGGCCGCTGCCCCGCGGCCAGGTTCAGATTGCGGCGGCCCCGCACCGCGAGCATCTGCAGCCGGCCCCCGTCGGCCAGCCGGCCGGACTTCATCGGGTCCGCGGGGGGCGTGTACCGGTAGAAGCCGGACGGGAAGCCGAAGTTGTCCTCGGTCAGGTACAGGTGCCCGCCGCGCGGGTCGTAGGCCACCGACTCGTGCGCGAACCGGCCGGCGGCGGTGACCGGCGCCCGGTCCGACTGCCCGTCCGCGGGTACCTCGTAGATGAAGCCGTGCGGCTGGGTGAGGGGCACGTTGGAGGCGCCGGTGAAGTCGGGGCCGACGTCCGGCCCGTTGACCGTCTCCTCGCAGGTGATCCAGCTGCCCCAGGGCATCCGACCACCGGAGCAGTTCATCATGGTGCCGTTCAGGCTGGTCCACGAGCGTCGGACCTCGCCGTAGCGGGTGACCTCGACCGTGGTGGTGCCGCCCTGCGCCATCGGGTCGTACGCCGCGGCGGGGTCGCCGAAGGCGGGGCCGGGGTTGTTCACCTCGTGGTTGCGGACCAGCCGGACGGTGCCGTCCGGCCCGCGGAAGGCGCCCATGCCGTCGTGCCGGCCGGGCAGCCGCGTGCCGTCGTCCAGCGTCACGGGGAACTCGGTGTCGTGGAACGAGCGGTACCGGAAGCCGTCGGGCAGGTGCAGGCGGACCTTGCCGTCGCGCAGGTCCGGCACCGGCCCCAGGGTCGGGTCGGGTGCCGGACGCCGGCCGACCGCACCGGCCTCGCCGCGCGCCACGAACCCGATGAACGGGCCGCCGAGGACGGCGCCGCCGGCCGCGGTGGCGGCGCCGCGCAGCAGGGTGCGCCGGTTGAGATCAGGCATCGGGGGACTCCTTTGTCGCCAGGTCTCCGTCCGTCGGGGCCGGGGACCGATCCTCCGAGTGATCCTCGTCACCTGTTCACCGCATGGCAAGCTCTCGGCACTGTCGCCAGGGCCCGGTTCAGGACCTCAGCTCCGCGTGGTCGGGCGGCTCAGGAGGCCGGCAGCTCCACCGGCAGCGGTACGGGCCGCTTCGCCACCCGGTCGTCGCCCGAGGAGCGCCCCCGCAGGTGCCGTCCCAGCCACGGCAGCAGGTGCCGCCGGGTCCAGGCCAGCTCGGCGCGGACCGCCTGGTGCCGGGGCCGGCGGGCGGCCGGCGGCAGCGGCTGCGACCACGAGTCGTCGTAGCCGGGCACGCCGGCGGTGTGCGCGAGCGCCGCGGCGATCCGCTCGTGGCCGGCGGTGTTGGCGTGCAGCCGGTCGTCGCTCCACAGTCGCGGGTCCGAGGCCACCGGGTGCGCGCCCAGGTCGAGCAGGGTGGCTCCGGTCTCGGCGGTGGCCGCGCGAACCGCCGCGTTGAGCGCCAGCACCCGGCCGCGCAGCGGGCGGGCCAGCGGCATGACCGGCGCCGGGTCGGGCAGGGTGAAGGTGAGCACGGTAGCGCCCTGGCCGACCAGTGCCCGCTGCATCGCGCGCACGTCCTCGGCCACCCGGTCGGCGTCGAACGACGGTCGCAGCACGTCGTTCATGCCGGCGACCACGGTCGCCAGGTCGGGGGCCAGCTCCAGCGCCACCGGCAGTTGCTCGCTGCGGATCCGCGCGGTGGTGCGACCGCGGATGGCGAGGTTGGCGTACTCCAGGCCGCCCTGGGCGCGAGCCACCGCGAGGGCGAACCGGTCGGCCCAGCCCCGGTAGCCGCCCGCCCCGTCCGGGTCGTCCAGCCCTTCGGTGGTGCTGTCGCCGATCGCCACGTACCGCCGCCACATCATGCGCGCCAGCCTACGAAGCCACGGCGGCTCCGGGGACACCGCCCGCGCGCCGCGACCACTAGCCTGGTGCGGGACATGAACCCGATCACCTGTGGGCGGGCCGGATGAGCCCGGCGATGAGCCCGACCCAACGCCGCCTCGACCCGGACCAGGTCCGGCGCTACGTGGCCGCGTCCCTCGGCCCGGCGCCCGGGGTGACCGGCTGCGGGCCACTGACCGGCGGGGGGTTCGCCGCCGTGTGGTGGGTGACCCTGGACGACGGGCAGACCGTGGTGCTCAAGGTGGGGCCGCCGCCGCGCGTGCCGCTGCTGCGCTACGAGCGGGACATGATCGGGGCGGAGGCCCGCTACCTGCGGCTGGTCGCGGCGCGGGCGCCGGGGGTGCCGGTGCCGCCGCTGCTGCACCACGGCCGCGACCCGGTGCTCGGCGACTGGCTGCTCACCGGCCTGCTGCCCGGCCGCACCCTGTGGGACCTGACCGAGGCCGGCGCCGAGGTGGGCCCGGTCCGGGCCGAGTTCGGCCGGGCGCTCGCCACGCTGCACGGCGTCACCGGCGACCACTACGGCTACGACGGCGGCCGGACCGGCGCGCCCACCTGGCGGGGCGCCTACACGGCCATACTGGACGACCTGCTGGCCGACGCGGCGGACTGGGCGGTGCCGCTGCCCGTGCCGGCGGCCCGGATCCGCGAGCTGGTCGACCGGCACGCCGCCGTCCTCGACGCGGTACGCCGCCCGGCGCTGCTGCACTTCGACGGCTGGGCCGGCAACGTGCTCGCCATCGACGGCCCGGACGGGACGCCCCGGCTCAGCGGGCTGGTCGACGGCGAGCGCCACCTCTGGGGCGACCCCCTGCTGGACCTGGTGTCGCCGCTGCTGTTCCGGCGCGCCGAGGACGAGCCGGACGATCCGCTCGTGCGGGCCTACCGGGCGGTCGCGCCGTTCCCGCTGGACGCCGGGGCGCGCCGCCGGCTCGGGCTCTACCGGCTGCACCTCTACCTGCTGATGACCGTGGAGATGCCCAGCCGCGGCATCACGGCCGAGTCCGACCCGTGGCGGGTGGACCGCCTCGCCGAGCTGCTCGACGCCGAGCTGTCCGACCTGGACCGGCCGCGACCGCTCAGAGCCAGCCGGAGCGCCGGAACAGCCGGTGCAGGGTGACCGCGGCCGCCGCCATCAGCAGGAGTGCGCCCGCGTAGCCGTACCGCCAGCCCAGCTCCGGCATGTGCGCGAAGTTCATCCCGTAGACGCCGGCCACCGCGGTCTGCGTCGCGGCGATCGCCGCCCACGCCGCGATCTTGCGCATGTCGTTGTTCTGCTCCACGGCGAGCTGCGCCAGCCGGGACTGGAGGATCGAGTTCAGCAGGTCGTCGTACGAGCCGATCCGGTCCACCGCCCGGGTGAGCCGGCTCTCCACGTCGGCGAACCAGCGGTGCAGCGCCGGCGGCGGGCCCTCGCCCCGCCGCTCCAGCAGCGCGCGCAGCGGCGCTTGCAACGGCAGCACCGCCCGCTTGAACTCCACCACCTCCCGCTTGAGCTGGTAGATGTGCTGGATGTCGGCGTCCCGGTCGCGGGCGAAGACGCTCTCCTCGACCCGCTCCAGGTCCCGCTCCAGGTGCCCGGCGACCTCCAGGTAGAGGTCGACCATCGGGGCGCAGACCGCGTACGCCACCGCCCACGGACCCTCGGCCAGCAGGCCCGGCCGGCGCTGCACGTCCTCCCGCACCGGGGCCAGCGCGCCGGTCGCGCCGTGCCGGACGGTGAGCGCGAACCGGTCGCCGAGAAACACCATCACGTCGCCGGTGTCGATCACCTCGGAGGTGGCGGTCAGCTCGGTGTGCTCGACGTAGCCCGCCGTGCGCAGCACCAGCAGCGTCACGTCACCGTGCCGCTGCACGGTGGGGCGGTGCCCGTCGGCGAGGGCCTGGGCCACCAGCAGCTCGTCCAGCCCGAAGGTCCGGCCGACCGCGGCCATCACCGCCGCGCCCGGCTCGTGCAGCCCGAGCCAGACGAACGCCTTCCGGGTGCGGCGGGCCCGCTCGTACGCGTCGGCGTAGTGCGGACGGCCCGGCTCCCGCCGGCCGGCCGCGTAGACCGCGCAGTCGACCACCGCGTCGGGATTGGCCCGGCGCGGTGCCGGCCCGGCCGCCTCGTCGGTGCGCCCGAGCAGGCGGGCGACGAGGCCGGGCAGCAGCTGTCCGCCCCACCGGGTCCGTGCCGCCGACCGGCCCACCGCGCACCTCCACCCGCCGAGGAACTGACGGCCTACCGTACGGCCTGCCGGCGCCGCGGCGGTGTCGGGCCCGCGTCAGCGGGCGGCGGTGGCGAAGACCACGATGTTGTCCGGGTAGTTGCCGGTGCGCGGGTCGAACCGGCCGCCGCAGGTGATCAGCCGGAGCCGGGCCTCGGCGCCCCCGCCGTACACCCGCTCGGTGGGGAAGCGCTCCTTCGGGTACGCGCCGACGCCGTCCACGGTGAACACCGCGACCCGGCCGTCGGCCCGGGTGACCTTCACGGTGTCGCCGGGACGCAGCCGGCCCAGGTCGAAGAAGACGGCCGGGCCGTGCAGCGTGTCGACGTGTCCCACCAGCACGGCGTTGCCGGCCTCGCCGGGGGTGGGGCCGCGGCGGTACCAGCCGGCGATCTCCGGATGGTCCAGCGGCGGCACCTCCAGGGCGCCGTTGTCGTCGGTGGCGACCGGGACGATGTCGGCGTCGACGCCGATGCGGGGGATGGTGACGCGGACGGGCTTCGAGCGGGGGAGCACCGGGCCGGGCGAGCCGGAGCGCTCGGCGGTCGGCGCGGCCGAGGCGCCCGGCTGGGGCGGCGGTTCCGAGGTGGTGCCGAGGCCGGCGGCGACCAGCCCGGCGCCGGTGGCGCCGGCCAGGGTGACTGCCGCGACGATGGCGGCGGTGCGGGCTCTCGACGGCCCGTCCGTCCGGTGGCGCTGCGACGACAGGGTCCCACCTCCGTCCATCGGGGACGCGTGGCCCGCGCCGGTCGGACCGGCGCGGGCACCCGCTCAGGGATGGTGTGGCGGGCCGTCAGGCGACGGCGGTCGCGCGCCGGCGGCGGCGCACCATCACGTACGTCCCGCCGGCGACCGCCGCGGCGGCCAACGCGCCGCCTGCGACCAGCACGCCGGTGTCGCCGTCCCGGCCGCCGGCGCCGGCCTGCGCGCCGCCGATCGGGGTGACCGTGAAGCTGGCCGTGCCGCCGTTGCTGCCGTCACCGCAGGTGGCGGTGACCGTGTACGTGCCGAGGGTGAACCCGGCGGTGAAGAGTTCCGCGCTCAGCCCGCCGCCCGCCGCGGCGGTGGTGGACCTGACGTTCTGGTCCCGGTTCGGACCGGTGACGCGGAAGATCGCGTCGCCCGCCTTCGGATTGCACGACGTCGTGGTGAGCACGACGGTCCCGCCGACCGGGGTGGTGGCCGGTGAGACGGTGGTGTCCGCGAGGGCGGCGGCCGGGAGCAGCAGTGTGCCCAGGCCCACGCCGACCGCCGCCGATCCGAGAACTGTCTTTGCCTTCATCCGCGTCTTCCCTCACTTTTCGTCCGCTGTCTGCGTGGGACGCCGTTCGGGTGGCCAACTCCGTGACTAGCACCGGTGTGGCCAACACTAGGAGGGTTGCGGCGGTCACTAGGCGTAATTGAGAAATCTTCGTTGCCGTCACGTGTTCCCGGTCGCTCCCGGGTGCGACGGACATGCCCGCCCACCACGGGCGGCCGGGCCGGACGGCCCGTCCCGCCTCGCGCGCGACGTCCCGTCCGGACGGTCCGTGGTGCGTCTGTCCGGTTCGACCCGGCTGTGGCCGTCCGGTCCGGCTCGGGGCGGTCCCCGGGTGGGGACCAACGGCCCTGACGGGCGCCCCCGGGGGCGCGGCACCCTGGAGGCGTGAGCACCGCGACGCGGACGTCCCGGCCGACGGCGAGCTGCCCGATCCGCCCCAGCGAACCGTGCACCCTCTGCCAGGTCGACGTCACCGGTCCGCAGGACTGCGGCCTGGTGTGGCTGGTGATGGGGGACGACGAGCTGCGCGAGGGCGTGCACCGCACCCGGCTCGACCGGCGGGTGGGTCAGCCGGGCGGCGGCTCGGGGCGGACCAGGCCCACGTCGTAGGCGAAGACCACCGCCTGGATCCGGTCGCGCAGGCCGAGTTTGGTGAGCACGGCGGAGACGTGCGTCTTCACGGTGGCGGTACTCAGGAACAGCCGTTCGGCGATCTCCGCATTGGACAGTGCCCGCGCGGCGAGCGTCAGCACCTCCACCTCGCGGGCGGTGAGGGCGGCGAGTCGCCCCCGGTCGGCGGCCCCGCCGGGCAGCCGGTCGGCGAACCGGTCGAGCAGCCGGCGGGTCACCGTCGGCGCGAGCAGCGCCTCGCCGCGGGCCACCACCCGCACCGCCTCGGCCAGGTCGGCCGGGCGGGTGTCCTTGAGGAGGAAGGCGCTGGCCCCGGCGCGCAGCGCCGCGTACACGTGCTCGTCGAGATCGAAGGTGGTGAGCATGACCACCCGGGCCGAATTGCCGCCGGACACCAGGTCCCGGGTGGCGGCGATGCCGTCCTGCCGGGGCATCCGCACGTCCATGAGCACCACGTCCGGACGGGTCCGGTTCGCCACCGCCACGGCCTCGACCCCGTCGGCGGCCTCGCCGACCACGGTCAGGTCCGGCCGGGCGTCGATGATCATCGCGAGCCCGGCGCGGATCAGAGCCTGGTCGTCGGCGATCACCACGCGGACGCTCACCGCGTCACCTCGGTTCGCGACTGCGGGGCTCGCAGGCCCGGCTCACTCCTCGCGCTCACAGTGCCACCTCGGTTCGCGACTGCGGGGCTCGCAGGCCCGGCTCACTCCTCGCGCTCACAGTGCCACCTCGGTTCGCGACTGCGGGGCTCGCAGACCCGGCTCACTCCTCGCGCTCACAGTGCCACCCCCACCGGCAGCCGGGCCTCGACGCGGAACCCGCCCGCGGGCAGCGGACCGGCCTCCAGCGTGCCGCCCAGCAGCCGGGCCCGCTCGCGCATCCCGACGATGCCCCGGCCCCCACCCGCACCCGGCCAGCGAGGCGCCGCGGTGCCGTCGTCGACCACCGCCAGGCGCAGCACCCCGTCGTCGTAGCGGACGCTGACGTCGGCCCGGGTGGCGTGGCTGTGCCGCAACGCGTTGGTCAGCGACTCCTGGACGATCCGGTACGCCGACAGCTGCACCCCGCCGGGAAGGTCCTCGGCGCCGGCGTCCCGGTCCATGGTGACCTCGATGCCGACCGCCCGGACGGCGTCGGCGAGGGCGTCGAGCTGTGCCAGGCCCGGCTGCGGCCCGTCCGGATCGGTGCCGTCGTCGGTGGCCAGCGCGTGCAGCATCGCCCGCAGTTCGGTCAGCGCCGACCGGGCCGCCGCGTTGATCGCGCCGAGCGCGGCCCGGGCCCGCTCCGGGTGCGCGTCGAAGACGTCCTCGGCTGCGGCGGCCTGCACGGCGATGACCGCCACGTGGTGGGCCACCACGTCGTGCAGCTCGCGGGAGATCCGATCCCGCTCCCGGGCAAGCACCTGCCGCTGCCGGTCGCGGCGGCGCTGGGCGTGCCCCCGTTGCAGCTCACCGAGAGCCCAGCCGAGACCCAGCGCGGTCACCGCGAACAGCAGGTCCCGCCAGCCCCCGGTGGCCAGCTCCCACGGCGTCGGGAGGAGCAGCAGCCCCAATGCGACCAGCGAGAACCGCGGCGGGCGGAGCCGGGCCACGTACGCCAGCGGCACGGTGACCAGGCCGAGCCAGCCGAGCGGGGGACAGAGCGCCTCGAGCCCGACGCCGGCGAGCGCGGCCACCGCCAGCGCGTACCCCGGTCGCCGGCGGATCCACAGCAGACAGCTGGCCTGCGCGGTGGCGAGGCCGACCGCCGCGGCGGTCCCACCCGCCGAGGCCGGAGGGGTGCCCGGGGCGAGCACGACGGTCAGGGCGACGGCGAGCATCACCGCGGCGATGCCGCCGTCGAGCAGCAGCAGGAAACGGGAGCGGGACCGGCAGTTCACGCCCGGATGCTAGGCCGCCCACCGACCCGGATTCATCGGTCGCCAGACGGAGATCTCGGCCGGACCTGGTCCCCGGGACGGAGCGCCGAACCGGTCCGCGGCGGGATCCCCGGAACCCCGGCGCGGGCCTAGTGTCCCCGGTGACCGACCTGAACTGATGGAGGTACGCACCGATGGATACCACGATCACGCCGACCAGCACCGCCGGCACCGCCACCCGTCCGGCCAGCCGCCGCCGGGACCGTGCCCTGGCGGTGCTCGCCGCCACCGTCGCCACCCTGGCCCTGTGGGTCGCCGCCGTCCCTGTGGCCGGGGTGGATCTGGTCGCCCGCAACGGCGGGACCGAGCAGAAGGTGACCCCGGTCGCGGTCGCCCTCAGCACCGTTCTCGCCGGCCTGGCGGGGTGGGCGCTGCTGGCCGTGCTGGAGCGGTTCACCGCTCGGGCACGGGCCGTCTGGACCGGCGTGGCCGGGCTGGCGCTGCTGCTGTCGCTGCTCGGCCCGCTGAGCGGGGGAGTGGGGACGACGGCGACCCTGACCCTGGTGGCCATGCACCTGTTGGCCGCCGCCGTGCTCGTCCCGCTGCTGAGGCGCACCGCCCGCCGTTGAGATGCCGGATCGGGGCTGGCGCCACGGGTGTGGGCGGCCCCGACCCGACTTCGCGCGTCCGCGCCGATGCATCTCCCTGTCCAGGGAGAATTCAGCTAGCCTCCTAGGACGCCTTAGGCAGTGTGCGGGTCGGCACGACCGAGGAGCGTCGGCTCCCGCACGGCGGGCAGGCTGGGCCGGGCTAGGGGAGGAGGCCGGCGCGGCGGGCGGCGACCACGACCTCGAGACGGGTGTGGGCGCCAAGCTTGCGCATGGCCGAGCGCAGGTAGCTCTTCACCGTCTCCGGCCGCAGCCCGAGCTGCCCGGCCACGTCCGCGTTCGTGCAGCCCAGCGCGACGCAGGCCAGCACGTCGGTCTCCCGGGGCGACAGGGTCACCGCCGCCGGCGGTCCCGGGCGGCGTACCGCGCCGGCGAGCCGGTCGGCGACGGCGTCGAGGCGGTCGCGCAATTCCGGGTCGGCGATCCGGGCCAGCAGGGCGCGCAGTTCGGCGTGCGCCTGGCGGACCTGCTCCCACTCGGGCCCGGCCGGATCCGGGCCGAGCGGCACGGCCGGCAGGGCGGCCAGCGCCGCCCGTGCGGCGTCCCGGTCCGCGAGGCGGCGTTCCAGGTCCCGGCCGGCGTCCATGGCGGCGGCCACCAGGCGGTCGCCGAGGGGCAGGCGCTGGCGTACGGCGCCGTAGAGGACCGCACGGACCTCGCGGCGTACCACCACCGGCACGGCGACCACCGAGCGCAGCCCTTCGGCGGAGACCGGGGCGTCGTACTCGTGGCTGATCGAGCGGGCCACCGGGTAGTCGTCGACCCGCAGCGGCAGCCCGAGGGCGAGCGCCTTGCCGCCGAGGCCGGCGCCGGCGTGGATGGCGAGGCCGCGCAGCGCGGTCGTGCTGGTGCCCGCCAGCTCGGTGATGGTCATCCGGGGCCGGCCGCCGGGCTGGACCAGCCCGCCGAAGGCGACCGGCAGGCCGGTGCCGCGGCGCAGGGTCAGCAGGCCGCCCCGCACCTCGTCGGCGTCGTCGCGCGGGTAGAGCGTCACCACCTGGCCACCTCCCCGCCGGCCACCCCCGTCCGGGGGTGGTGAGACCTGCGTCACTCGATCGAGGATCAGCGTACTGCGCGCGGCGACGTCCCCTCCCGGCCGCGCGCCTGGGACAGGAAGGACATCCCCATGGCCACCGCCGGCACCCAGGCCTTCCGCGAGGCGCGCGACTTCCTGCTCGCGCACCGGACGGACCACGAGATCGCGTACGAGAAGTTCCGCTGGCCCCGGCTCGACGAGTTCAATTGGGCGCTGGACTGGTTCGACGTGCTCGCCGAGGGCAACGACGACACCGCGCTGCGGATCGTCGAGGCGGACGGCGGCGAGGGCAGCTGGTCGTACTCCGAGCTGTCCGGCCGCTCGAACCGGGTGGCGAACTGGCTGCGCGCTCGCGGTGTGCGGGCCGGTGACCGGCTGATCCTCATGCTCGGCAACCAGCTCGAACTGTGGGAGACCATCCTCGCCGCGATCAAGCTGCGCGCGGTGATCATCCCGGCGACGCCGCTGCTCGGCCCGGCGGACCTGGCCGACCGCCTGGCGCGCGGCGGGGCCCGGCACGTGGTGGTCGGGGCGGAGCACGCCGGCAAGTTCGCCGAGGTGGCCGGCGACTACACCCGGATCGCGGTCGGCGCCCCGGTCGACGGCTGGCACGACTACGCCGAGGCGTACGGGGCGGACGACGTGTTCAGCCCGGACGGGCCGACCCGGGCCGACGACCCGCTGCTGCTCTACTTCACCTCCGGCACGACGGCCCGGCCGAAGCTGGTCGAGCACACCCACGCCTCGTATCCGGTGGGGCACCTGTCCACCATGTACTGGATCGGGCTGCGCCCCGGGGACGTGCACTTGAACATCTCCTCGCCGGGCTGGGCGAAGCACGCCTGGAGCAACGTGTTCGCGCCGTGGAACGCCGGCGCCACGGTGTTCGTCTACAACTACTCGCGCTTCGACCCGGCCGGCTTGATGGCCGCCATGGACCGGTGCGGGGTGACCAGCTTCTGCGCGCCGCCGACGGTGTGGCGGATGCTGATCCAGGCCGACCTGACCCAGCTCGCCCGCCCGCCGCGCAGCGTGGTCGGCGCGGGGGAGCCGCTGAACCCCGAGGTGATCGAGCAGGTCGAGGCGGCCTGGGGGGTCACCGTCCGGGACGGGTACGGGCAGACCGAGACCACCGCGCAGATCGGCAACCCGCCAGGCGCGCCGGTGAAGCCCGGCTCGATGGGGCGTCCGCTGCCCGGCTACGTGGTGCGCCTCGTCGACCCGGTCACCGGGGAGGTGGGCGACGACGGGGAGGTCTGCCTGGACCTGGCGCACCGGCCCACCGCGCTGATGGTCGGCTACCACGGCGACGACGAGCTGACCGCCACCGCCATGCGCGACGGCTGGTACCACACCGGGGACATCGCCTCCCGGGACGGCGACGGCTACCTCACCTACGTGGGGCGCACCGACGACGTGTTCAAGGCGTCGGACTACCGGGTGTCGCCGTTCGAGCTGGAGAGCGTGCTGCTGGAGCACGAGGCGGTGGCCGAGGCGGCGGTGGTGCCGTCACCGGACCCGGTGCGGCTGGCCGTGCCGAAGGCGTACGTGGTGCTCGCGCCCGGGTGGGCGCCCGGCCCGGAGACCGCGGCGGCGCTCTTCGCCCATTCGCGGGCCCGGCTGGCCCCGTACCTGCGGGTGCGGCGGTTGGAGTTCGCCGACCTGCCGAAGACCATCTCCGGCAAGATCCGCCGGACCGAGCTGCGCGCCGCCGAGCGGGACAAGCACGCCGCCGCCGACGCGCGGCCGGCCGGCGAGTACCGCGAGGAGGACTTCCGGTGAGCCTGCCCTCCTACGCCAGCGGGACCTCCGACGCCCCGCTGCTCGGCGACACCATCGGCGCGAACCTGGCCCGCGCGGTCGAGGCGTACCCGGAGCGGGAGGCCCTGGTCGACTGCCCGAGCGGCCGGCGCTGGACGTACGCCGAATTCGGCCGCGCGGTGGCTGAGCTGGCCCGCGGCCTCCTGGCGGCGGGGGTCGCCAAGGGTGACCGGGTCGGCATCTGGGCGCCGAACTGCGCGGAGTGGGTCCTCGTGCAGTACGCCACCGCCACGATCGGCGCGATCATGGTGAACATCAACCCGGCCTACCGGCGGCACGAACTGGAGTACGTGCTGAAGCAGTCCGGGGTGAGCCTGCTGGTCTCCTCGCCGGGCTACCGGAGCAGTGACTACCGGGGCATGGTCGCCCAGGTCCGGGACGCCTGCCCGGCGCTGGGCACGGTGGTCTGGCTCGGCGAGTCGAGCTGGGACGACCTGGTGGCCGGCGGGGCGGCGGTGCCGGTCGAGCGGCTGGCCGCCCGGGCGGCGGAACTGAGCTGCGACGACCCGATCAACATCCAGTACACCTCGGGCACCACGGGCTTTCCGAAGGGCGCGACGCTGTCGCACCACAACATCCTCAACAACGGCTACTTCGTGGGGGAGCTGGTCCGCTACACCGAGCGGGACCGGATCTGCCTGCCGGTGCCCTTCTACCACTGCTTCGGCATGGTGATGGGCAACCTGGCGGCCACCAGCCACGGCGCCTGCGTGATCATCCCGGCGCCGACCTTCGACCCGGCCGCGACGCTGCGCGCGGTCGCCGCCGAGCGGGCCACCTCGCTGTACGGGGTGCCGACCATGTTCATCGCCGAGCTGGCCCTGCCCGACTTCGCCGCCCACGACCTGTCCAGCCTGCGCACCGGCATCATGGCCGGCTCGCCGTGCCCGGTCGAGGTGATGAAGCGGGTCATCGACGGGATGCACATGGCCGAGGTGGCGATCTGCTACGGCATGACGGAGACCTCGCCGGTGTCCACCCAGACCCGGCACGACGACGACCTCGACCGGCGGACCGCCACGGTGGGGCGGGTGCTGCCGCACGTCGAGGTCAAGGTGGTCGACCCGGCGACCGGGGTGACCGTGCCCCGGGGCGAGCCGGGGGAGCTGTGCACCCGGGGCTACTCGGTGATGCTCGGCTACTGGGACGAGCCGGAGAAGACCGCCGAGGCGATCGACCCGGCGCGGTGGATGCACACCGGCGACCTGGCGGTGATGCGCGAGGACGGCTACCTGACCATCGTCGGCCGGATCAAGGACATGATCATCCGGGGCGGCGAGAACGTCTATCCGCGCGAGATCGAGGAGTTCCTCTACCGGCATCCGAAGATCTCCGACGTGCAGGTGGTCGGCGTCCCCGACGAGCGCTACGGGGAGGAGATCCTGGCCTGCGTGATCCTGCGCGACGGGCACGACACACTCACCGTCGAGGAGGTGGCCGAGTTCTGCCGGGACCGGCTGGCGCACTACAAGGTCCCGCGGTACGTGCGGGTGATGGACGCCTTCCCCATGACGGTCAGCGGCAAGGTGCGCAAGGTCGAGCTGCGCCACGCGGGCCCCGCCTGACCGTCACTCCCCGGTGCGGCCCAGTTCCGGCCCCCGATCCTGAGGCTTATCCTGAGCGGTCTTCTTCGGGGAGGTCGGCGTGGGGCACGTGTTCGTCAGGCTGGCCGGGCACGGCGCCCGGCTGGTCCCGTACTGGCCGTACCGGTTCACCGGGTCGGCCGGGTCGTCGACGATCCAGGTCACCGTCGTCGGCGACGGAGGTGAGCGGCGGGCGGTCGTCGGGCCCGGCGCCGCGTCGGTGCCCGGCGTGGTGGACGTCGACGCTGGCCCGGACGGGGACTGGCGGCTGGAGGTGGGGCCGTTCAGCCTCTGGTGGCCGGCGGGCTTCGCCGTGGAGTCACCCACCGAACCAGGGGACGGGACGCCGTGCTACCTGCTCGGCCCGGACCAGGCGATGATCTTCCCGCAGGGGCCGGTGCCGCTGGCCCGACTGGCCGGGCCGGATGCCTTGGTTGCCCCAGGGCAGCGGGTCGTCCACCGGCGGGTGCTGGACGACGACATCGACGTGGTGGAACTCGCGTACGCGCACGACGGCGCCGCCTGGTGGCAGGCGCACTGGATCATCCCGGTCGGGCGCGACCTCGCGCTGGTCCTCACCGGACAGGCCCCGGCGGAGGCCGGCGCGGCGGTCCGGACCGGCGGCGACCGGATGGCCGTCACCGTCGCCGGCGTCCACCACCCCTGATGGTCATTCCACCTAGCCGCGCCCGAGCCGCGCGGCCACCCGCTCCTGCAGCGCCGCCAGCGCAGGACTGACCGTCGCGGTCGGCGGCATCGGGTCGGCCAGCCGGCGGGCCGGCTCGGGCAGCCAGGCGAGATCGGCGTCGAAGCGGCCACGGGCGTCGCGAACCGCGTCGGCGGGGTCGGCCGGGTCGAGCCGGCGGCCACCGCGCATGACCGGCACCAGCAGGGGCTCTCGGCCACCCGGTGGTGGCTCGGCGCGCAACCCCACCACATCGCCCGCCGCGCCGGTCGGATCACGGAAGACCTGCTTGGCGGCGGGCAGCGTGGCTTTGCCCGGGGACAGCTTCAGCACCGGCCGGTCGCCGTAGGCGACCAGCTTGTAGGCGCTGTCCAGCGACGGCGCGTCGTACGAGACGCCCATCTTGGTGCCCACGCCGTACCCGTCGATCGGTGCGCCCTGCGCCACGAGCCCCGCGATGACGTTCTCGTCGAGGCTGCCGCTGGCGAAGATCCTGGCCTGCCGCAGCCCGGCGTCGTCCAGGATCGCCCGGGCCTGCCGGGCCAGCGCCCCGAGGTCGCCGGAGTCGAGCCGTACGCCGACCGGGCCGGTCAACCCGAGTTCGGTGACGACGTCGACGGCGGCCCGGACTCCCGCGGGGGTGTCGTAGGTGTCGACCAGGAAGATCGGGTTCGTGGGGAAGTCGGTCGCGAACGCCCGGAACGCCGCCCGCTCGTCGGGGAACGCCTCCACGTACGAGTGGGCCATCGTCCCGGACGGGGCGATGCCGTACCGCATGGCGGCCTCGACGTCGCTGGTCGCGGCGAAGCCGGCGATGGCCGACGCCCGCGCCACCCCTGCGCCGGCCTCGATGCCGTGGGTGCGGCGGAACGCGAAGTCGATCAGCTGCGCGCCGCCGGCGGCGAGCCGGCAGCGGGCCGCCTTGGTGGCCACCGTGGTGTGGAAGGTGATCAGGTTCAGCACGCCCGTCTCCACCATCTGCGCCTCCGCGATCGGTGCGGTGACCTCCAGCAGCGGCTCGTCGGCGAAGACCACGCGACCTTCCGGCACGGCCCACACGTCCCCGGTGAACCGCAGCCCGGCCAGGGCCGTCAGGGCGGGCTGGTCGAACCCGACGACGTCGCGCAGGTAGCCCAGCTCGGCGTCGTCGAAGGCGAAGCTCTCCAGGAACGCCAGCGCCTCGGCCAGCCCGGCGGCGACCAGGAAGCCGCGCCGGTGCGGCAGCCGGCGGACGAAGAGGCTGAACGTGGCGTGCTCCGTCATGTCCCGGCGCAGGTAGCTGGCCGCCATCCGCAGCTCGTACAGGTCGGTACGCAGTCCCGTCATGCCACCTCCTCCACCACGCCACCACTGTGATCCATCCGGTTGCAAGGCGTACGGGAAACGGGAGATCCGCCTCCGGCGGCTCAGCGGGGGCCGGCGGCCCGCCAGAACTGGCGGGGCGCGTAGCCCTCGCGGCGCAGCCAGTGTTCGGTGTAGACGATCCGCTCGGCCGGCACCACGACCAGCGGCCCGGCCGGCGGCTCGTCCAGCGACCGGGACCGCTCCACGTGGTCGGACTGCCACCGGTACGCCGGCCAGTGGTGGTCGAAGTCCGGGTCGCCGGGGTGCAGCACCCGGGCCCGGCCGAAGACCTGCGCGCCGCGGCTGCTGGCCTGGCCGACCAGGGGCGCGAAGATCCCGACCGAGACGCGTGGGTCGGCAGCGAGGTTGCGCATCTTCGGTGAGTCGGCGACCGCGGTGAACATCAGCGTGAAGTCCAGGTGGAAGTAGCGCACCGGGGTGGCGAGCGGGCCGTCCGGGCCGGCGGTGGCCAGCACGCACATGTTCTGGGTGGAGAGCAGGTTGAGGATGCGCTCCTGCAGGCGGTCGCGGTCGAGGCGGGCGGTGGGGGCGGGGCCGGCGAGCCAGGGATTCGTGGTGGGCATGGGTGATCTTCCCATGCTCGACCGCGGGACGGCGCTACGCCGTTGCCGCAGTTGATCACACCGCGTAGCGTGATCGACCGTGAACACCGGACCGGCGCCACGCCACGCACGGATCGGCGACCCAGTGGTCGGCTGATCGCCGGGCGGCTGCGGAGCGGGCAGCCCTTCCGTTCGGCACGCGGGCCTCCACGCGCGTTCGCGCGCGACAGGTCCCGTCAAGTGTCGAACAACAGCGAGGTCAGCCGAATGACAGTCACGTTCAACCACACCATCATCGCAGCCAAGGACCGCGACGAGTCCGCCCGGTTCTTCCGGGAGCTGCTGGAACTCCCCGAAGCGCCGTCCTGGGGCGTGTTCACCAACGTCCAGCTCGACGGTGGCGTGCTGCTCCAGTTCGCCGAGCCGCCGGTGGAGATCCAGATGCAGCACTACGCGTTCCTCGTCGACGACGATCTGTTCGACCGGGCGTATCGGCGGCTGTGTGACCGCGGCATCACGCACTGGGCCGATCCGCAGATGCGCCGCCCCGGCGAGATCAACAACGAGCACGGCGGTCGGGGCGTCTACTTCAAGGACCCCGCGGGTCACGCGATCGAGTTGATCACCCGCCCGTACCTGTAGCCGGGATGCTCGCCGGCCGGGTCGACCGGAAACCCCGTCGGCCCGGCCGGCGACGGCTGGTAGGTTCGCTCGCCGTCGCCGGGACCACGGGGGACCGGCTCGACGCGCGTCTGTCAGCCCGGCGAGCCGGTCGGCGACGGTGTCCCGGTGGTGGTCGAGGCAGCTGAGGGGGGCTCCGGGCGGGCACTGTGGACGCTAGGGTCTGGGCCCATGCGGTATCGACTCCTGGGCAACACCGGCCTGCGCGTGTCCGAGCTGTTCCTCGGGGCGATGACCTTCGGCGAGCAGGGTGGCGTGGGCGCGCCGCTGGACGAGTGCCGCCGGATGCTCGACCTGTACGCCGACGCGGGCGGCAACGTGGTGGACACGGCGATCAACTACCGGGCGGGCGCCAGCGAGGAGTTCCTCGGCGAGCTGCTGTCCGGCCGCCGCGACCAGTTCGTGCTGGCCACCAAGTACACCGTCTCCCGCGACGGCGGTGACCCCAACGCCGCCGGCAACCACCGCAAGAACCTGGTGCTGTCCCTGGAGACCAGCCTGCGCCGGCTGCGTACCCACTACATCGATCTGTACTGGGTGCACCTGTGGGACCGGCACACCCCGGTCGAGGAGACCATGCGGGCCCTCGACGACGCGGTCCGCGCCGGCAAGATCCTCTACGTCGGCATCTCCGACACCCCCGCCTGGGTGGTGGCGCGGGCCAACGTGCTGGCCGAGTGGCGCGGGTGGACGCCGTTCGCTGGGCTCCAGGTGCCGTACAGCCTGCTCAACCGGGACGCCGAGCGGGAGCTGCTGCCGATGGCGGAGGTGACCGGGATGACCGTGGCGGCGTGGAGCCCGCTTGCCGGCGGCATCCTCTCCGGCAAGTACACCCGGCGTGAGGCGGCCGACAGCGCTCGCCTGGCGACCGCCACCCTCACCGACCGCGATCACGCGGCGGCCCGCGCCGTGCAGGAGGTCGCCGACGAGCTCGGTGCCACCCCGTCGCAGGTCGCGCTGGCCTGGGTGCGTGCCCGCTCGCGCGCCGTGCACCCGATCGTCGGCGCGCGCTCCGTCGGGCAGCTCACCGACAATCTCGGGGCACTCGCCGTCGACCTTCCTGACGAGGCGGTCCGGCGACTCAGCGCCACCACCGAGATCGAGCTGGGCTTCCCCGCCGACTTCATCGGGCAGACCAGCGGCTGGGTCTTCGGCGACGCCGGCAACCGGGTCGACGGCCGGCGCTGACCGGGGCCGGCGTGCGGCGGGAAACCCGGTTCGGGTAGCACCCGACTCCTGGTAGGTTCGCTCGCCGTGACGACGGGGACCACGGGGGATCGGCTCGACGGGCGTTTCGCCCGGCTCTGGACGGCCAGCACCATGTCGGCGCTGGGCAGTGGGATGGCCACCGTGGCCGCCCCGCTCTACGTGGCCTCGCAGACCGACGACCCGCTGACCGTCTCCGCCGGCGCCGCGGTGGCCTGGCTGCCGTGGCTGCTCTTCGCGCTGCCCGGCGGGGTGCTGGTGGACCGGGTGGACCGGCGCCGGCTCATGGTGGTCATCGACTGGCTGCGGGTGGCCGTGCTGGCGGTGCTGGCCGCCGCGATGCTCAGCGACCGGGCCGGGGTGGCGCTGCTCTACGCGGTGCTGTTCGTGGTCAACACCGGCGAGGTGGTGTTCCGCAGCGCCGCCCAGGCGGTCGTGCCCGCGGTGGTGCCCCGGTCCCGGCTGGAGCGGGCCAACGGCTGGCTCGGCGGCGGCACCCAGATCATGCAGAACATGGTCGCCGGTCCGCTCGGCGGCTTCCTCTTCGTGGTGGCCGCGGCCATCCCGTTCGCCGTCAACGCCGGCACGTACGCGCTCAGCGCCGTCCTCGTCGGCCTGCTCGCCGGGTCGTACCGGGGCGCCCCCGGGGCGGGTGGGCGTCGCTCGGTGCGCGCGGAGGTGGCCGAGGGGTTCCGCTGGCTGCTGTCCCAGCGGCTGCTGCGCACCATGGCCCTGCTCATCGGGCTGCTCAACGTCACCCTGACCGCCGCCCTCGCGGTGCTGGTGCTGCTCGCCACCGACCGGCTGGGCCTCGGCTCGGTCGGCTACGGCGCGCTGTTCACCTGCATGGCCGCGGGCGGGCTGCTCGGCGCGGCGGTCGGCGACCGGCTGGTCGCCACCATCACCGCCACCTGGACCGTGCGGGTGGGCCTGCTCATCGAGGCCGGCCTGCACCTGGCCCTGGCCGCCTCGCGCAGCGCCGTGGTGGTCGGGCTGGCGCTGTTCGCCTTCGGCGTGCACGGCGCGCTGTGGAACATGGTCGCCAACTCGCTGCGCCAGCGGCTCACTCCGCCCGCGCTGATGGGCCGGGTGGGCAGCACCACCCTGTTCATCGCCGCGGGCGGCAACTGCGTCGGCGCGCTGCTCGGCGGGGTGGTCGCCGACCGGTACGGGCTCACCGCGCCCTACTGGGTGGGGTTCGTGGTGGCCGTGGCGGTGATCGCCGCGACCTGGCGGGTGTTCGACCGGGCCACCGTGGCCGCCGCGTACGCCGACCCGGCCCCGGACGGCCGGGAGTCCCCGGCGACCGTCGCCTGAGCGGGGCCGGGCTCAGGGCCGTGGCGGCACCGGCAGGGTGACGCCCTGCGCGGCCGACCGGTGCGCCAGCTCGATCAGCTCGACCACCCCGACCGAGTCCGCCGGGTCCACCGGCAGCGGCGCGCCGTCCCGCAGCGCCGCCGCCAGCTGCGCGTAGAAGTCCCGGTAGCGGCCCGCCTCGGTGGGCACCGCCCGAAGTTCGCCGTCGGCGCCGAGCCGGCCGTACCGGTCGGGGTCGACCTCGCCCCAGCCCGGGGTGCCCGGCCGGCCGCCCTCGCGCAGCGCCGCCTCCTGCGGGTCCAGCCCGTAGATGGTGTAGGCGGCCCGGTCGCCGAGCACCCGGAACCGCGGGCCGAGCTGGGCGGTGACCGCGCTCATCCACAGGTGGGAGCGGACCCCGCCGGCGTGGGTGAGCGCGACGAACGCGTCGTCGTCGACCTCGGCGCCCGGCCGGCGCCGGTCCACCTCGGCGTAGACGTGCTGCACCGGGCCGAAGAGCCGCACCGCCTGGTCGATCAGGTGGGCGCCGAGGTCGAACAGCGCGCCGCCGGCCTCGCCGGGCGCGGCGCTCTCCCGCCAGCCCGGCTTGATCGCCGGCCGCCACCGCTCGAACCGGGACTCGAAGCGGGTCACCCGGCCCAGCTCGCCCGCCTCGACGAGCCGGCGGACGGTCAGGAAGTCACCGTCCCAGCGGCGGTTCTGGAACGCGGTCAGCGGCACCCCGGCGGCCGCCGCCTCGGCGACCAGCGCCCGGCCCTCCGCGGCGGTCGGCGCGAGCGGCTTGTCGACGACCACCGGCAGCCCGGCCGCCACCGCGGCCCGGGCCATCGGCACGTGCTGCCGGTTCGGCGTGGCGACCACCACCAGGTCGAGGGTGTCGGCGGCCCGCCAGAGCTGGTCGGCGTCGTCGAGCACCCGGGCGTCCGGGTGCTCGGCGTGGACCTGTGCCCGGCGCTCCGGGTCCCGGGTGACCACCGCGTCCAGCCGTAGGCCGGGCGTGGCGGCGACCAGCGGGGCGTGGAACACCCGCCCGGCGATCCCGTACCCCAGCAACCCCACCCGCAGCGGCGCCTGCGCCATGCCGTCCCCCGTCCTCGATGATCTCCTGCGAATCTACGCGCTGCGCCCGGCGCGGGACGGCGGGTCCCGGACGGCGGCCCACCCGGGTATGTGGCAGCGTGAGCGGGTGCACCCAACCCCGGTCGAGGCCGACGTCGCGCTGGTCGGCGGCGGCGGCGCCGCCTCGCTGGTGCTGGCCGCCCTGGACCGGCACGACCTGACCGGCCTGCGGGTCGCCGTGGTCGACCCGGTGCGCCGGCGCGGCCAGGACCGCACCTGGGCGTTCTGGGGCGCCCCCGGCGGCGACCTCGACCCGCTGCTGAGCGCGAGCTGGTCGCGGGTCGACGTGGTCACGCCCGCCGGCCGCCGCGTCCTGCCGCTCACCCCGCTGCGGTACGCCATGCTCCGCTCCGGCCCGGTCTACGACCGGGCTGCCGCGGCCGAGCGGCGGCTGGGCGCGGTGCGGATCGGCGCGCCGGCCGGCGCGCTGGCCGACGACGGGCACCGGGTGACCGTGCACGACCCCGAGGGGCGGCCGCTGGTGCGGGCCGGCTGGGTGCTCGACTCCCGCCCCCGGCCACCGGCCCGGCCCGGGCGGACCAGTTGGGTGCAGCACTTCCGCGGCTGGTGGCTGGCCGCCGACCGGCCCGTCTTCGACCCGGAGCGCGCGGTGCTCATGGACTTCCGCACCCCGCAGCCCGCCCGGGGCGTCTCGTTCGGCTACGTGCTGCCGGTCGACGACCGGTACGCCCTGGTCGAGTACACCGAGTTCGCGCCCGACGTGCTCACCGACGCGGGCTACGACGCGGCGCTGCGCGGCTACGCCGGGCTGCTCGGCCTCGACCTGACCGGGTTGCGGGTGCGGGAGGTGGAGAACGGGGTGATCCCGATGACCGACGCGCCGTTCGTCACCCGCCCCTCGCCCCGGGTGGTCCGGCTCGGCACCGCCGGCGGCGCCACCCGCCCGTCCACCGGGTTCACCTTCTCCGCGATGCTCCGCCAGGCCGAGCAGGTGGCCCGGGCCCTGGCGGCCGAGCGGCCGCCGGTGCCGGCGCCCGCCTACCCCGGGCGGCACCGGTGGATGGACGCGGTGGCGCTGCGCGCCCTGGACCGGGGGCACGTCGACGGGGTGGCGTTCTTCGAGCGGCTCTTCGACCGGAACCCGCCGGAGCGGGTGCTGCGTTTCCTCGACGGCGCCACCTCGCCAGCCGAGGACCTGGCGGTGATGCGGTCCAGCCCGCTGCTGCCGATGACCGGCGCGGTGCTCGGCGACGCCGTCGATCGGCTGCGCGCCCGGCTGGGCCGCGGTCCGGCCTCCGCCCCCGTGCCGGAGGACGGACCGCGGACCGCGGATCAGGCCGGCTCGTAGGTGGCGACGACCACCCCGGTCGTCGTGGTGACGCTGTCCACCAGCCGCAGCTCGCCGGGCGCGTCGCCGTCGGCGAAGAGCCGCCGCCCGTTGCCCAGCACCAGCGGGTGGACCAGCAGCACGTACGCGTCGACCAGCCCTTGCCGGCGCAGCGACCGGACCAGCTCCCCGCTGCCCAGCACCGCGATGTCCGGGCCGGGTTGTGCCTTCAGCTCCCGTACCGCCTCGATCACGTCCCCGTTCAGCAGGTGCGAGTTCACCCACGGCAGCGGCTCGGTGAGGGTGGTCGAGGCGACGTACTTGGGCAGCGCGTCGAGCACCGGGGTGAACGGGTTGCCGGTCTGCCGCGGCCAGTAGCCGGCGAAGTCCAGGTAGGTGCGCCGGCCGAGCAGCAGCGCGCCGGTCGACGCAATCCCCTCGCCCATCTTCCGGCCCAGCACCGGGTCCTGATAGGGCAGCGCCCAGCCGCCGCGGGTGAAGCCGTCCCGGGTGTCCTCGTCGGGACGCCCGGGCGCCTGCATCACCCCGTCCAGGCTGACGTTGTCGGTGACGACGATCCTGCGCATGCCGCTCCTCGCGGGTTCGGGGCCGGCCCGCTGCCGACCCTCCACCTCCGATACGAACGGCGGACGCGGATTTCGACGTCAGCCACGGTCGGTCAGGACGTCGCGTCCACGAGCAGTTGCGGGGGAGTGGCGGACTCGCGGCTGCCGTAGCTGCTCGACGAGGCGCCGCTCGAGGTCAGCCCGACGGTGACCGTGCCGTTCCCGCTGACCAGCGGCGTGACGTCGACGATGATCCAGGTGCCGCTGGTCGTCCGGCCGCTGGCGGCGACCGGGGTGCCGCCCACGGTGGGCGCGTTGTTCCAGTTCAGGGACGCCTCCGACCAGGTGGAGTCGGCGACGGGCCGGACCGCGAACCCGCTCGACGAGCCGGCCGCGACCCAGATCCGCAGGCGCGCGCGGAGCACCGCGCCACTCAGCCCGGACACGGTGAACTTCAGGTACGCGTTGGTGGCGGGATCCCCGTCGACCCGCACCACCGGGGTGCTCCCGTAGTTGCTGGTCGGACTGGAGGCCTTGGCGTAGGTGTCCGCCACCGTCACGACCGGGGCGGCCACCGGCGTGGTGACCAGGGCCGGCGTGCTCGGGTTCGAGGAGTTGCCCGACGCGTCGAAGGCGGAGACCGCGTACGAGTAGGAGGTCTCCGACAGCGCGGTGGTGTCGGTGAAGGCGGTCCCGGTCGTGGTCGCGAGGGCAGTCCCGTCCCGATACACCCGGTACCCCGCCACGCCGGAGTCGTCCGTCGCCGGGTCCCAGGACAGCACGACCTGGTTGGGGCCGGACGCCGACGCCACCAGGTTGGCGGGCGTGCCGGGCGGGTCGGCGTCGGCGGTGGTGACGGTCACCGGGTTGCCCGGCGCGGAGACGTTGCCCGCGGCGTCGACCGCAGTGACCAGATACGTGTACGACGTGCGGGCGGCGCCCACCGTGTCGTCGACGAAGGTCGGGCCCGACGAGGTCTCCGCCAGCAGGCTGCCGTCCCGGAACACCTGGTACCGCGCCACGCCGACGTTGTCGGTCGACGCGTCCCAGGCGAGGCCGACCGCGCCGGGCGTCACGCCGGTGACCCGCACGTTCGGCGGCGCCGCCGGTGCCAGGGTGTCCCGCACCGCGCTGACCGGGCCGGCCTCGGGGCTGACGTTCGTGGCCGCGTCCACCGCCCGTACGGTCCACCGGTGCGGCTCGTTCGCCGGCACGGCGCTGTCGGCGTAGCTCGTGGCGGCCACGGTGGCGACCGGTACGCCGTCGCGGCGCACCTCGTACCCGGTGACGCCGACGTTGTCGGTGGCGGCCGACCAGGTGAGCGTCACTGCGTCCGGGGAGGCCGCGGCGGCCAGTCCGCCGGGCGCCGTGGGAGGCGTGGTGTCCGGCCCGGAGGTGGTCACGGCCAGCTCGACACTGCGGTCGGACCGGTTTCCGGCCGCGTCGACGGCGTCGACGGTGTACCGGTACCGGGTCGCCCCGGCGACGGCGGTGTCCGTCCAGCCGCCGGCGGTGGCGGGGAGGTCGGCCACTGCGGTCCCGTCGCGGTAGACGCGGTAGCCGGTCACGCCGTAGTTGTCTACGGCCCGGGTCCAGGCGAGCCGCACCGACGGGGTCGGGTCGACCGTGGCGGACAGGCCGGTGGGTGCGGTCGGGGCGAGCCCGTCGGTGCCCTTGCAGGAGACGGTCGACGAGTCGACCAGGGTCGTGCCGGTGGCGCCGGCCGCGTGGTACCGCAGTTCGGCGCGGTTGCCGAGGAGTTCCATCCGCATCGCGCCGTAGCTCTTGTTGGTCTTCACCACCCGCGGATCCGAGCTGGCGAAGCCCTGACTCGAGTGGCCTCCGCCGCCCACCACGAGTTCCACGATGCCGTCGGGTGCGGGTACGCCGCCCGCGCCCATGGGTGTCCAGCGCTGATAGTTGTGGTCGTGCCCGGCGAGCAGCAGGGTGACGTGGTGGGCGGCCATCAGGTCCCACATGGGCTGCATCCGCGGCGCGGGGTCCTCGGAGCCGACGCTGAACAGGGGATGGTGCCAGAACACCACCGTGCACGGGCTGCGGTTGGCGGCCAGGTCCGCCGCGAACCACTCGTACTGGGGGGTGCCCGGGGCGACCTTGTTGTAGTTGCTGGTCGAGTCGATGGCGATGAAGTGCCAGCCGTTGGCGTCATAGCTGTAGTAGTGCGGGATGTTGTCCCAGAAGTGGAAGTAGCCGTCGGCCGTGTTGCCGTCGTACTCGTGGTTGCCGACGATCGGAGTGGTGACGTCGCGCAGCCGGCCGTAGAACTCCGTCGGGCCGCCGTACCAGTTCTTGAACTCCGTGAGCGTGCCCTCGTCGTACACGTCGCCCAGGTACAGGAACAGGTCCGGGTTCCACCCGACGAGCGCGTTGGTGACGTTCACCGCGTTGGTCTCGCCACCGGCGCCGTCGCCGACGGCTCCCACGACGAAGGGCTCCTGCGGCCCACGGGCCTGGATGGCCGGGACCGACCACTGCCGGGTGTTCGGCGGGGCGGTGACGTTGCCGTTGGCGAAGGTGACGGTGATCGCCGTCTCCCCGGTGACGTACCCGTCGCGCATCTTCGCCGTGACACCGAGGACGTGTTCCCCGTCGGCGAAGTCGGCCGAGGAGAGGGTGAACTGGTGCGGTGACTGGAAGTCCGTGATGAGGTACAGCCCGTCGAGTGACCACTCGGTCTTCGCCAGGCCGGGACTGCTGCCGACCGTGACGTTGACGGTCGCCGCCACACCGGCGTCGCCCACCACCGTGCCGCCCCCGGCGGGCTGGGTGAGGCAGACCAGCACGGTGTAGGGCCCGCCGGCCGGGGTCGACGTGCGGCAGGTGGCGGAGGCGCTGCTCGCCCGGCCGCTCGCCGCCAGGGTCGGCGCCCCGACGACGAGCAGGGCGACCAGTGCGGACGTGACCCGTGACCGGGTCGCTCCGGGTGGCTTCATGGGGTTGACCTCCAGCTCGTGTTGCCAGTCGTCGAGGCAGGGCCGCGGCCTCCCCAGGAGCGGTTCACCATCAGTGGTCGGCGTCGTCGTCCAGGCCCGGCCGGCCACCGGGGACCCCGGCCGGGAGCCGACGTCGCCGCACGAGCACCCCGAGCGGTAACGCCACCACCGCCGCGCCGGTGACGAGCAACGCCCCCCAGGCGCTCAGCCCCCAGTGGTCGCCGTCGGCCGGCTCGCTGCTGTCCGCCGGCACGGCCACGTCGACGCGTACGCCGAGCAGGTCGGCGAGCACGTTGATGTCGGACGCGCCGAACCGTTCGCTCGGTTCGATGTGGGTGTTCTCGCTGAACTCGTTCCAGCTGATCACCCCGATCGCGTCCGGGTCGGAGAGGCGCGCCGCGGCGAAGGAGGCGCGCAGGGTGTCACCCGCGCGGCGGGGTACCGCCCGCTTGCCGCCGACCAGGCGCGCGTCGAAGCCCGGGGTCACCGGGGCGATCCACAACCCGCCGCGCCGGTGCACCGCCCGGGCCATCTCGGCCAGTTTGCGCTGGCTGACGCCGGCGACCGGGTCCACCGAGGACCAGTAGTAGGCCTGGCCGTCGAGCACGCCCTGGCTCGACTCGACGTCCTCGAGCTTCTTGGCGTTGCCCAGGACGAGCAGTTTCCCGCGGACGCCGCCGACGGTGGCCTGGATCTGCGCGGCCGTGAAGCGGTCGCTGCCGGTCCACACCACCACAGGCCGGCCGAAGATGTCGAAGACCGGGTCCGTGGCGTAGCGGGTCGCGAAGTACGACAGGTCGGTGCGCACGGTGTCGAAGGCCAGCGGAGTGCGGGCGAAGTCCAACCCCTGGTAGACGATGCCCAGGTGGAAGTGCTCCTCCCGGGCGACCTCGATCAGCTTGGCCAGGCGCTCGTCGAGTTGCGGGGTGTGCTTCCACGACACCAGGAACCCGTTGATGCCGGCCGACTTCGCCATCCGCACGTGCCGCCGCATGATCTCGACGTCGTCGCTGGAGTAGCGCCCGAGCAGCGGGTAGTCGATCTTCGCCCGGTTCCACGATGTCGGGTTGAACCAGATGTAGTAGTAGGCGAGGACCGGGACGGGTGTCGCCGACGGGTGCGGGGTGTCCTGCCGGTGACCGGTGTCGGCACGTGCGCCGCCGGCCGGAAGCAGCGGGCCGGCCAGCGCGGCGAGCAGCAGCACCAGCATGATCCCGGCCCGTAGCGGTGCCGGCGGCCGGTCCTTGCCGGCCGGTACCGACGCCCGGTCCGCCCGCGACCACCGCAACCGCCTGCGGTGCCGGGGTCCCGCGCGTCCTTCCCGGTTCGCCGCCGCGGGGCCGCGGCCGGGCCGGCGGAGCCGAGCCAGCAGGTGCGGCCGTCCGAGCAGGACCAGGCCCACCGCGACGAAGAGCACCGCGAACGTCACCAGGCCCAGGTCGGCCCCGCTGATCACGGTGAGCGCCACCTCCTGGTCCTTGCTGATGCTGACCGGGCGGCCGAACGACACGCCGCCGCCGAAGACGGTGATCGTGTACGTGCCGCGCGGCAGGTCGGGCACCACCGCCGTGCCGTCCCGGCCGAACGGCAGCCGCTCGACGGCGCCGTCGGCGCGGGTGAGTTCGATGCCCTCACCGACCTGCCGGGTGAAGAACATGTCGGTCGCCGTGAACGCGACCCGGAAGAAGAGCAACTGCACCACCCACGCCTGCTGCTCCCACGGCACGAACCGCTGTCCCGCGCGGTTGACCACCGAGGTGCCGTCGACCATCGCGCTGTCGACGACGTAGTACAGCTGCTTGGACACCAGCCCCTGGGGGCCCTGCTGGGTCCGGCTCTCCGACACCCAGCGGGGCTGGGTCAACTCTGGGCCGGTCAGGTCGTGGATCTCGCCGGTGTTGCTGCGCAGCCGCATGGCGGTGACCCGGCCCGCCGGCACGGCGTCGCCGAACCGGTCGATGAAGCTCCACGACACCAGCCGGGCGGTACGCACCCCGAGCTCCACCTCCTTGCCGCGCGCCCCGGCGTCCACGTCGCCGCGGAACCGGTCGAAGACGACCTTGCGCGTCGGGTCGATCCGGGTCTCCGGAACGACGAGGCGCCGCTCCAGGTCGACGAAGTTGTGGACGCGGATCCGGAGCCGGCCCCGGGCGTCGGACCGGGCGGTCTGCCCGTCCACCCGCACCACCACCCCGGCCAGCGGGGGCACGACCCGCAGGTGCAGCACGCCCGGTTTGGTCGAGGCGGGCCGGGCGCTCGCAGCCGACGGCGACACGGCCAGGCCCAGCACGACCGCGACCAGGGTCAGCAGCGCGGCCCGCGCGATCCGCCCGGTCACGTCCATCGCCGCCGCCGCAGGGCCGCCGCACCCACCAGCGCCGCCACCAGGCTGCCCGTGAGGGCGTACGAGGCGTACACCGGCACCGGGTCCGGCCTGGTCACGACCGGCGGTGTGCGTTCGGTGCCGAGCAGGACCGCCGGCCGGGGTGGTCGGTCGAAGTCGAAGGCGTCGAGGAAGGTGTTCGCCCTGCGGTCGCGCTCGGCCAGCGGTGCGAGCCGCCAGTTGACCTCGATGAACTTCAGCGCGGAGGTGAAGTCGAGCGTGGTGGAGTCGACGTGGCCACGCCGGGCGTACGGGCTGACCAGCAGGGCGGGCACCCGGAAGCCGTAGCCGTAGGCGTCGACCTGCGGGGGCGGCACGTGGTCGTACCAGCCGCCCCAGTCGTCGTACGACCAGAGGAAGGCCGACGAGTCCCAGTCGGGTGAGCGCATCAGCTGGGTCAGCAGGGTGCGGACCAGGTTCTGGCCGGCCCGGATGCTGCCCGGCGGGTGCTCGCTGTCACCGGCCGGCGCGATGAAGGAGACGGCGGGCAGCTGGCCCTTGGCGGCGTCGTCGTAGTACTGGTCCAGGTTCACGATCTTGCTGAACAGCCGGGGGTCGTCGACGTAGCGGGCGTAGCCGAGCAACGGCACCCAGATCACCTGCGCTCCCCGGTCGACGTCCTCGGCGCTGGTGCGGGAGCGGAAGGTGATGGTGGGGTCGTAGTTCTCCACGTAGAACTTCCAGCTGATCCCGGCGGCCTCCAGGCGGTCGAAGATGGTCGGGATGTCGCCCCATCCCCGCGCCGGGATCGACTCCGACGCTCCGCTGGCGCCCGGGCCGCCGGTCACCCGGAACATGTGGTTGCGGATGCTGCCCGAGTTGGACGAGCTGAAGAAGCGGTCGAAGAGGACGTACTCGTCGGCGATGTTCCAGTAGTACGGGAGGTCGCGGTCGTCGTAGTAGGCCATCGCGAGCCGGCCGTCCTTGCCCTGCGTGCTCACCCCTTCGACGAAGCCGTCCATGCGGCCGCCGTGATACTGCACCCGGAACGCCTCGGCGGTGTGGTCGAGGTCGAGGCTGCCCAGCTCACCCAGGTGGAACGGCTTGACGCAGGGCTCGGCCCGGCCCCGCTTCACCGGCATGCAGGTGCCCGGGGGGATGCCGTCGACCCCCGGCCGGGTGCCGAAGTAGTTGTCGAAGGTGTGGTTCTCCTGCATCAGGAAGACGAAGTGGTCGATCGGCGTGGTGGGGTTCGGTGGGGCCGCCGTCCGGGACGCGGCGTGGGCGGCGGCCGGGTTGGCGAGCACCAGCAGGGCGGCGACCAGCAGTACGCGGGCCACCAGACGACCGGCGTGCCGGCGCGGGCGAATGGGGTGGATCATGGACGCACCTCGTAGATGATGACCACGGGAACGGGCACCCGTCGGCCCGTGGAGTCGGTCCCGTCGACGTTCTCGGTGTGCACGACGCGGCCGTGGTAACGGCGGATCAGGACCGTCAACCGCTCGGCGAAGAACGTCGAGCGTCCGGCGGAGAACGAGTCCCAGACGACGTAGTGCAGGTCGTTGTGGCGTAGCCACCAGTCCGGGTTGGGCAGCGGCTCGTAGGACGGGTTGCGCCGCAGCGGGTTCGGGCTGACCGAGAGGCCGTAGCAGCGGCGGTGGCCGTAGTACTGGACGATGTTGGCCATCGACGGACCGAGGGTGAGCACCACCGACCCCTCCGGCGTGTTCGCGGCCAGCCACCGGCCGGCCTCCCGGCCGCCCGGCACCCCACCGGAGCCGGCGAGGAAGGTGGCGTTGTCGGCCCGGTTGACCGCGCTCCAGCTGGGCACGAGCAGGCTCAGGGTGACCACCGCGATGGTGCCCGTCCGCACCCCCCGCACCACCCGGGACGGTCCGGCCCCCGGTGCGCCGCCGGCCCTCCGCAGCAGGCGGCGGACCCGCTCCGGAACCGGCATCCCGGTCAGCGCCCGGGCGGCGAGCACCGCGACGGGCGCGACGGCGGGCAGCAGGTACTGGAAGCCCTTCACCGGCCACAGCTGGAAGAACAGCACCGGCGCGGCGATCCACGACAGGAGCAGGGTCTCTCGCCAGGACCGGCGCCGGCGCAGCCACCACAGGCCGCCGGCGGCGGCCGCCACCACGAGCAGCCCCATCGCGGGCGGCACCGTTTCGAGGTAGAAGCCCATCGAGTGGTTGGGTCGACGGAAGAGCTGCCACACCAGGTAGCTCTTGCCGGTCTGGGTGCGACCGGCCAGGGCCTGCACGACCGGGTGGGTCGCGAAGACCACCCCCATGGCGGCGACGGCCAGCAGCGACAGCCGCACCGGCCGGCGCACGGTCGGGGTCAGCGCCAGGAACGCGTAGACGCCGCCGGCCAGGACGATGCTCGTCTCCTTCGTCAGCATCGTCAGGCCCAGCATGCCGCCGGCGGCGACGTACCACACCGCCTGCTGGCTCTGCACGAACCGGACCAGGCAGTACAGCGTGAGCGTCGCGAACAGGACCATCGGCCCGTCGAGGAGGACCTGACGGGTGACGATGACGTGGTACGGCATGGCGGCGACGAGCAGCGCCGCGACCAGCCCGACCCGCCGGCCGTAGAGCCGGGCGCCGAGCAGGTGGACGGCGAGCACGGTCGACACGCCGAGCACGGCCACCACCACCCGCCCGGCCACGTCCACCTCGCCGGACCGGAAGAACGGTGACAGCAGGGTCTGGAAGAGCATCGGGTGGGCCCGGAAGACCGGAAAGAACGGCGTGTAGTTCGGGTTCCCGGCGAGCGAGGCGGCCTGCCCCGCGTAGACGGCCTCGTCGCTGTTGAAGCCGAGGGCGTCCAGCCGCCACACCCGCAGCAGCAGCGCCAGCGCCGCGATGGCGACGAGGGCGGCCGGCACCGCCCACCGGCGCCGTCGGCGGCCCCCACCGGCACCGTCGGGGCGGGAATCCGGCACGGGCACCGACCGGACGACGGGGTGGAGCACGACCGTCGCCTCGCGACGGTCGTGCTCCATCTCCCCGACCGGGGACGGGGTCACACTCACGCACGCGCTCCACTCGGGGCCAGCGCCCCACTCCACCGCGGCCAGGCCGGGAGGACCACCTGCTGCTCGGCCGGCAGGTCGCCACGTTCGGCCCGCAACAGGTCCGGGATCTCGTCGGCCCAACCGAACCGGTCGGAGGCCAGCACCCGGCTGCGCACGTGCGACAGGAACCCGGCGAGGATCTCGCGTTCGCGTTCGCGCAGCTGCGCGTAGCCCTGCCCGTCGATGGTGATCGCCGGCGCCAGGTAGCGAAACGGCGGGAACCCGTACGCGTCGTCGGTGTTGCTGATCATCCGGTCCAGCGTCTCGTCCGGGCCGAGCTCGCTGATCCGCGGCGTACCGCGCTCGATGATGAACAACTCCTCGACCCGGGTGCTGGTGCCGATCCGGCAGGGCACCAGCCGGTCGACGCTGTACTTGGGCGGGGGGACGAGCCGCTGGGTGATGGCGTTGATGCCCATGATCGGGACGTTGAATCGGCTCAGGGTCAGCGCCAGCGAGCGGCCGCCCTTGGAGTGCAGCCGGCTCTGGAACTGCAGCCGGCGCCACTCGGCCGGGGTCAGATCCTGGGCCTGCACCGCGCGCAGGGTGTGCGCGCTGATCGTCAGCGGCTTGGGGAAGCAGGTCGCCACTCCGTCGGGGCCGATCAGGGTCATGTCGTCGGAGAGGAAGTGCCCCCCGTGGTCGCGCAGCAGGCGGAGCACCGTGGCGGTCTTGCCCGTGTCGGTCAGCGCCGAGAGCATCACCCCGACGCCGTTGAGGTTGACGCACGCCGAGTGCAGGAGCATCTGCCCCCGCGAGACGAGCACGAACCGCAGCAGCGCCTCGATGATGTTGGTGTAGACCACGTGCGGCGACCGGGCGAGCAGCGGTCCGACCTGGATGTCGATCGGCGAGCCGAGGCTGATCCGGAAGTTCGCGCCCAGCCGGCCCAGGTGCTCCTCGTACCGGAGGACCGACTCGTTCGCGTACTCGGTCATGGCGGCCCGGCGTCGCGGCCCCCGACCGCCCACGTCACTGACCCGCACCGCGATGTCGACGTCCGCGTCCGCCACCCACTGGGCCCGGAAGAACTCCAGCTCCGGCAGCATGATCTGGGAGCCGATGGTGACCACGCCGGCCACGTCGTACCGGTACTTCAGGTACTGGTACCGCTTCCTTGAGGGGGCGGCGGTGGCCGCGGGGGCCGTCAGGCTGACGAGCATGCGTACCGGGTCGCGCCGGCCGGTGCTCACGGTGGAGTAGATCACCCGGTCGTTGATGAGGAACCGGACGAGGAAGAGCGCGACCAGCGTGAGGGCGTTCGCCGTGAGGATCCCGACGCCGGCCCAGACCAGGGCCTGCAGGACCGGGAGGCGCAACAGCAGCAGCACGTTGTTCAGCAGGAAGAAGCGGCTCGCCCGGCCGGCCCGGGAGCCCTGCCGGTTGCGCCGGTAGATCAGCAGGTCGATGAGGACGAAGTTCCACGTCGTCGACAGCTGGGTGGCCAGCGCCGCGCCCAGCAGGTGGTGCAGGTTCGCCGGCTCGTAGAAGAACCACAGGGCGGCGGTGTTCACCGCCATGCCGGAGAGCCCGACCAGTCCGAACGCGACCATCCTGATCAGCTCCGCCAGGCGGTCACGGGTGGAGGCCGGGCGCTCCCGCATCTGGCCGACCAGCCGTTGGCTGCGCAGCCGCCACAGGTGCCGCAGGAAGGTCAGCCCCTCCCGCACGGACGCCTTCGAGCGGCCGGCGTGCCGGTGCGCCATCTCGTAGGCGACCTCCGCGATCCGGGCGCCGGGGTGGCGGACGAGCAGCTCCAGCAGCACCTTGAAGCCGATCGGGTTCATCCGGTCCAGGTCGACGGCCGCCCGGCGGAAGGCGAACAGGCCGCTCATCGGATCGCTGATGGTGGTCAGCCGGCGCGGGAACAGGCTCTTCGCCAGGCGGGTGGCCCACGACGAGGTGGCCTCCCGGGCGGCGCCGCCCAGTCCTTCGCTGGAGCCCTCTCCGGCGTAGCGGGTGCCGATCACCACGTCCACGTCGTGCCGCATCGCGATGTCGGCCAGCCTGCCGGCGGACTCCGGCGGGTGCTGGAGGTCGGCGTCCATCACCATGACCCACTCGCCGTGGGCGTGCCGGGCGCCGAGCAGCACCGCGCCGCCCAACCCGCCGGCCCGTGAGTTCGCCGGACGGTGCAGCACGCGTACGGCGACCGGGGCGTCCGGCGCGTGCCGGGTCAGGACCTCGACGGTGTCATCGTCGCTGTCGTCCACGAAGATGATCTCCGCGCCCAGCGGCGCGAGGGCGCCGCCCAGGCGGGACAGCAGGGTGGGGATGTTCTCCGCCTCGTTGCGGGTCGGTACGACGACGCTCAGCCGCACCTGCTGTTCCGCCGCGGGCCGGTGCAGATAGCGCGGCGTCGGTTCCGGGTCGTGCCGGTACCGGCGCCGCCGGACTTCGCCGCCCGAAGTCGCCGACTCCTCGTCGTCGTCCGTCGATGGCGCATGTGCAACCTCGGTCATTCGACCCTCCATGAGGTCTGCTTCCAGGCAATGACGAGCCGCCGGAAATACAGCTCGGAAACAGCGCGGAAGCCAGTTGGAAATGCGTGCGGGACCGTCTCCGGTTCGGTCCCGGCGCCGTGGGTATTGACGGGGTGGCTGCGGTGTCGTCAGAGAGTACGAAGGGCGAAGACGCGGTGTCTAACACTCGAACAGTCGTGAAGGTGACACTCGCTCACCCGGCGTCGCGCCGGCGGGGACCCCGCCGCTGCCTGCGGCGAAACGGAGTTAGGTAACCCTTGTGTTGCGCTGAGTGACTACTCAATCGGACCGACGGCTGGCCACTGTGGACGGATCGCGGCGAGTCGGAAAGCGTTCACCACAACGCCGCACGACGGCGCTGCAAATGCATGCCGGACGAAAGCCGCGGCAATTTCCTTTACCTACAGCTACCGGCCGGGAATTGTTTCGGATGACGTGGCCGTGGCCGTTCGGCTGAGTGTTTGCTTCGTAAAGTATCGGCCGTCTCCACCGGGCCAGCCGAGGATTTCCCCGAACGGTGTGCGTCTCTGCCGGTTCGCCGCCCGCCGCGGTGACCGTGCAGGCCACCCCCGACCGGCCCACTCGGCCCGATGGCGACACCTGATCGGCGAGACAGGCCATCTTGTCCGGTGCGCCGACTTGTCCGGTGTGCCGATCCGTCCGCGACGACGATGAGCCCTGCCGAGGGGGGCAGGGACCGTCCACGCCGGAGCGCCCCGCCCGCCTCGAGCGAGGCTCGCCGGCCCGCGCTCAGGCGGAGCCGGCGACCACCGCGTCGCGGACCAGTCTCCGCAGGCCCTCCATCGGGTCGCCGTCGCCCGCGCCGAGCCGGTTGCGCAACGCCGCCACCGTCAGTCCCAGGTCGGGGTACGCGAAGGCGAGGCTGCCGCCGCTGCCCGCGGTGCCGAACGAGCCGTCCGCCTCGACCGCGTAGCCGAGGCCGAAGGTCACCTCCGCGCCGAACACCCAGTCCTCGCCCCGCACCGCCACCGCCGACACCTCGGCGAGGCGGTCCGGCGAGATCAGCCGTACGCCGTCGACCGGGCCGAGCAGCGCCGCGTACATCCGGGCGATCCCGCGCGCGGTCATCGTGCCGACCGCCGGCACGTCGGCCCGCAGCACGTCGGGCCGGCTGCCGATCGTCCCGTCCGGACGTACCCCCGGCGGGGCCACCGCGTCGAAGTTCGGCAGGTTCGCGCTCGCGTAGGTCATCAGGGCCGCCAGGCCGGCGTCCTCCAGCCGGGCCAGCCGGGGCAGCTCCGCCTCGGGCACCGCCAGGAACAGCTCCCCGGTCAGCCCGAGCGGCCCGGCGACCTCCTCGGCCAGCACCTGCGAGACCGGCTTGCCGGTGACCCGCCGGACCACCTCGCCGACCAGCCAGCCCCACGTCCAGGCGTGGTACGCGACCCGCTCGCCCGGCGCCCACCGCGGCGTGGCGTCGGCCAGCAGCCCGCACATCCGGTCCCAGTCGGTGAAGTCCTCCGCGGTGATGTCGGCGGGCAGGGCCGGCAGCCCGGCCGTGTGGGTGAGCGCGTGCCGCAGGGTGATGCCGTCCTTGCCGTGGCGGGCGAACTCCGGCCACACGTCGGCGATGCGCAGGTCGTAGTCGAGCCGTCCGCGCTCGGCCAGCACGTGGACCACGGTGGCGGTGAGGCCCTTGCCGGTGGAGACCGCGTGGATCGGCGTGTCGGCGGTCAGCGGCCGGCCGGTGGTGGCGTCGGCCAGGCCGGCCTGCTCCTCGACGAGCGGCGCGCCGTGCAGGTAGGCGGCCACCTCCACTCCGGTCTCCCGGCCGGAGGTGACCAGCTCGCCGATCGCGGTGCGTACCTCGGCCCGCAGGTCGTCCCAACGTCCGTCCATGATCAGCGAGCCTGCCAGACCGCCCCGCGGATGTCGCCCGAAATTGCCCCGGGCGTGAACCGCGGTCACCGTACTAGCGTCGGCTGCGGATCAGGTCCATGAGCCGGCCGTGGGTCTCGGCGTCCGCCGCCACCAGCAGGCCGCGGCCACCCGGCCCGGTCGGGGCGCCGTCGATCCCGGTGACCACGCAGCCGGCGGCCCGGCACAGCGCGATGCCGGCGGCGAAGTGCACGCTGCCGGACAGGTCGCTGCCGTCGGTGACGTACGCGGCGCGCTTGCCGGCCGCCACCCAGGCCAGCGCCAGCGTGGTGGACACGACTCGCGGCCGGAACCCCTCGACGAAGTCGGGGTGAGCCAGCAGGTCCACGGCCCGGAATCCGGGCGCGTTCGGAAACGGCGGATCCAGGTTGACGTCCACCAGTCGGGTGGCGGGCGTGGGCGTCAGTTCCGCATCGACCCCGTCGCGCCGTACCCGCGCGGTCGCACCGTCGGTGAAGAAGACCTCACCGGCGAACGGGTCCGCCACCGCCGCCGCCCCATCGCGCAGCGCCACGTTGACGGCCACCAGCATGGTGCCTGTGGCGTAGTTCAACGTGCCGCACAGGGGATCCACCAGCCACCGCCGTGCGGCGTCGACCGGGCCCTGTCGCCCGCCTTCCTCGCCGAGCACCGCATCGTCGGGCCGGGCGGCCCGGAGGACGTCCAGGATCGTCCGCTCCGCCGCCACATCGGCTTCGGTGGCGAAGTCCCCGCCGCCCTTGTCGATGCGGCTGAGCCGCTGGCCGTACATGTCGCGCACCCGGTCCGCGCCGGCAAGCGCCGCGGCGACGGCAACCCCGGCATCGTCCAGGCCGGCGTAGGAGTTGATCATGCCGGGAAGGGTATCGGGGACGGGCCGGCTTCGCTGCCCGCGGGTGCCGCCGGGCGGGTCCGATGGCCGTGGATGCGGGCGTACCGGGTAGGTTGCCGGCATGGCGGAGGCGGCGACCGACGGGGTCGTGGAGATCTGGACCGACGGGGCGTGCAGCGGCAATCCCGGCCCCGGCGGCTGGGGCGTGCTGCTGCGCTGGGGCGGGCACGAGCGCGAGCTGTGCGGCGGCGAGGCCACTCCGACCACCAACAACCGCATGGAGCTGACCGCCGCGATCCGGGCGTTGGAGAGCCTGACCCGTCCGGTCACCGTGCGGCTGCACACCGACAGCACGTACGTGCGCAACGGCATCACCGGGTGGCTGGCCTCCTGGAAGCGCAACGGCTGGCTGACTGCGGCGAAGCAGCCGGTGAAGAACGCCGACCTGTGGCAGCGGCTGGAGGCGGCCTGCGCCCGGCACGAGGTCACCTGGCTCTGGGTGAAGGGCCACAACGGACATTCGGAGAACGAGCGGGCCGACGCGCTGGCCAACCGGGGGATGACCGAGGCGCGAGCGGAGGCCGCCCCGGCTCGCTGACCGCCGGGCGGTTGTGTCGACCTCGGTCGATGGGTAACGTAGCGGATCGATGCCGTCACGGACAGTCGCCCCCCGGAGGTGTCCGCGTGACCGTTGCGCCGCTGACCGACCTGCCGCTCTGGCCCCCGACCAACCTCGACCGCGACCCGCTCGTCCCGCTCGACGCGGGGGAGCGGCGGCGGTTCGCCGGCCCGGTCACCCGGGTCCGGCTGCCCACCGACGCCACGGCCTGGCTGGTCACCCGGCACGCCGACGTCAGGTACCTGCTGCGTCACCCCGGCTTCAGCGCCGACCTGACCCGGCCGGGCTTCCCGCTGCTGCGCCGGATCCCGCCCGGTGCGTTCGGCGACCGCCGGGGCGGGTTCCTCCGGATGGACGGTGCCGAGCATGCCCGGCTGCGCCGGATGCTGACCGCCGAGTTCATGATCAGGAACGTGCGGCGGATCGAGCCGCTGATCCGGCAGACCGTCGACCGCGCGCTGGACGAGCTGCACGCCGCCGGCCCGCCCGCCGACCTGGTCACGCACGTCGCCCTGCCGGTGCCGTCGATGGTGATCTGTCACCTCCTCGGCGTCCCGTACGCCGACCACGGCTTCTTCCAGGAGCGCAGCCGGACGCTGATCGACCGGGACGCCCCGCCGGAGCGGGTCCAGCGGCACGTGCGGGAACTGCGCGACTACCTGCACCGGCTGGTCGAGGCGAAGGTGGCCAGCGGGGAACGCGCCGACGACCTGCTCAGCCGGCTGGCCCGGGACCGGGTGGACACCGGGGAGCTGGCGGTCGACGAGCTGGTCGGCATGGCCGTGCTGCTGCTCATCGCGGGCCACGAGACCACCGCCAACATGATCGGGCTGAGCACCCTGCTGCTGCTCCGCCACCCCGCCCGGTACGCCGCGCTGCGCGACGACCCCGGGCACGCCGAGGGCCTGGTCGACGAGCTGCTGCGCTACCTGAGCATCGTGCGCACCGGGCTGCCCCGCCTGGCCACCGAGGACGTCGAGGTCGGCGGGCGGCTGATCCGGGCCGGGGAGGGGGCGATCGCGGTGCTCTCCCTGGCCAACCGGGACCAGGCGGCCTTCGACCGGCCGAACGAGTTCGACCCCTACCGGGCGGCGCAGCAGCACGTCGCGTTCGGCTTCGGGGTGCACCAGTGCATCGGCCAGCCCCTCGCCCGCGCAGAGCTGCGGATCGCCCTGGTGGAGCTGGCCCGCCGATTCCCCCGGCTGCGGCCGGCCACCACGGCGGGGCGGCTGCCGACCCGGGACAGCTCGGTCGTCTACGGCCTCGACGCGCTGCCGGTGACGTGGTGAGCGGCGCGGTGCGGGTCGGCGTGGACCGGGACCGCTGCTGCGGGGCGGGCAACTGCGTGGTGACCGCGCCGGAGGTCTTCGACCAGGACGACGAGGACGGCCTCGTGCTGCTCCGCCGGACCGAGCCGCCGGCCGACGCGGTCGACCGGGTACGGCTCGCCGTGGAACTCTGCCCGGCCGGGGCGATCAGCGTCGCGCCCCGGCCGGAACCGGGTCACTCGTCGACGCCGGTGCCGGAGGCGTCCGCGACGCCGTGACCGCCCGGCTCGTGGCGAGCCGTAGCGTCACGCCGAGGCTGACGCCGCACTGCGGGGTTCGCTCACCGCTCCGGGCGGCCCTCCTCGATCTCCTCCGGCTCGTTCGCCGGGTCGGTGGTGCCCGAGACGTCGGCCACGTCGTAGCCGGCCCGGCTGACCTCCCGGGCGGAGCGGTGCTCCTCGGCCGGTAGGTCGGCGAAGTCGTCGCCGGTGTCGTCGGTGCTGTGCAGGGACTCGCCCGGCGGGCGCAGCGACGCCTCGTACGCGGTCGCGCCGTCGGGCTCGTCGGTGGCGGCGCGGCCGAAGGACTCTTCACTCGTCATGTGGCACTCCTGCCCGCCCCGGCCGGGGGCAAACGCTCAGCGGGCCGCGTCCGGGTGGGTCGGCATCGAGGAGCCGCCGGAGCTGCTGCCCGACGCCCCGCCGGCCACGCCGGAACCGTCGTCCTCGGTCACCTCGTCCGGTTTCGGCGCACCCGGCTCCGGCGCCGGCACGTCGGTGTCCGCCTCCACCTGGACCAGCCGGGCCTGGCCGGCCTCGTCCTCGGCGTGCGCCGGGTCGACCGGCTGCTTGCCCTGCCGTGTCTCGTATTTCACCGGTCGGCCTCCCGTCCGTCGCCACGGTGACGCCGCCTACCCGCCCCCGTCGCGGCGAAACCCGGCCGGCCCGCACCGGAGCGCGGCGAGCCCGCGCTGCCGTCGCCGGGCCGACCGCGTGGCAGGTTGTCGGCGTGGTTGGCCGCCGGCTCCGCCCTTCGGCGGCGGCGCCGTCAGCGCGGGCTCGCCGGTCGCCGCGGGTGGCGCCGTCAGCGGCGGCGTCGGCCCGCGGACCGCCCGCCGGTCGGACGCCCACCCGCGGGCCGTCCACCGGAGGACCGCGGGCCGCCGGGCGACGGGACCGGGGTGACAGTCAACGACCAGTGCGCCGGGCGGCGCAGGCCGGTCGGCAGGACCGTGCGGTGGTCACCGCGGGCCGCGTCGAGCTGGGACTGGTGCACGAACAGGCAGTCGCCGAGGTCGGCCCCGCGCAGGTCCGCGCCGCGCAGATCCGCCCCGGTCAGGTCGGCTGCGCCGAGGTCCACCCCGCGCAGGTCCGCGCCGATCAGGCAGGCCCCGCGCAGGTTGGCGCCGGCCAGGCCGGCCCGGCGCAGGTCCACGCCGATCAGCACCGCGCCGCGCCGGTCCACCCCGGCCCGGCCGGCCCGGGCCCGCTCGCCGGCCCGGGAGAGCAGCCGGTTGACCCGGTCCCGGTGCGCGTCGACGTCGACGGCGAGCAACTCCTCCGGGGTGCCGTCGGTGAGCCGTCCCGTCTCGGCGAGGGCGGCGGCCAGTTCCTCTCGCAGCGGGCCGGCCGGGGTCAGCGCCAGGGCCTCGGTCAGATACCAGAGCAGCTCGTGCAGCGGCCGCATCACCGCGAAGGTGTCGAACATCCGCCGCGCGGTCGCCGGATCGGCCCGCCAGTCCCGCCCGCCGAAGGTGCCCTGGGCGACGTGCTGGCCGGCGCCGAAGCAGTCGAAGACGGTGCAGCCGGGGAAGCCGCGCTGCCGCAGGTCCCGGTGGATGCCGCAGCGGGAGTCGGCGCGCAGGTTCGGGCAGGGCTGCCCGGCGGGCTTGTCGACCGCGAAGTCGGCGGAGGCGGCGAACGCGGGCGCGACGCAGCAGATCCCGAAGCAGCGCGTGCAGTCGGCCCGCAGCTCCCGGGCAGCGCCCGCCGCCTGCTGGTCCACCGCCTCGGACACCTCGCCCGGCCTCCCGCCCGTCACCGTCGGCCGCGACCCTCGCGCCCGCCGCCATTCTCCGCCCCGCCGGCCCGGACCGGCCGCCGGGGGCACCCGCTGCTGATCGCCGCCGCGCTGGTCGGCGCGGTCAACGCGTCGCTACTCGGCCTCGGCGCCGCCCTGTTGGCCGGGCTGGCCGGCCTGTCGACCGGCCCGACGGTGCTGGTGGGGGTGCCGGCCGCGCTGGTGGCCTTCGCGGCGCAGCTCGCATCCATCGGCCGGGCCTCGATCTCGATGGACCGCTGAGCCGGCGCGGCGCCCGCACGCGGCGGGCGCCGGCCGGTTCGGGTCAGAAGTCGAACAGCGCGTCCGTGCCGCGCCGCAGGTTGCACCGGTTGTCGAAGGTCCGGGTGTACGTGACCGGCCGGTCCTGCCAGAAGCCCACGGCGCGGGCGGTGACCGGGGCGTACTCGCGGGTGCAGGGGCCGGGCCGCACGTCGAGCGCGTCGAGGTGGCCGTCGACGCGGGCGACGAGCCGGCAGGCGGTCGCCGGGTCGGGGTGCAGCCCGCCGGCGGGGCCGCAGATCAGCACGGTGGCGCGCACGTCGCCGCCGGCGTCGACGGTGAGCAGCAGCGCCGAGGGGGTCTCGGGGCCGGGGCGGGGCGCCGCGGCGGCCGCCGTCGGGGTGGCCGTCGGGGCGAGGCCGCCGAGCGCGGCGGCCAGGGCCAGGGTGGCGGTGGTTCGGGCGAAGGGCATGGGTCGTCCTTCCGTCGGGCCCCGGGGTCGGGGCCGGGATGGTGGCCCGGGGGCGTCGTGTGACCGGGGCCGACGAGAACCCTAGGTGGACGGTGTGAACGCGAAACGCCACGAAGTGTTACGTCGACCGGCGCCCCTGAGCGAGGGCCGTGACATCGGCTCCGGGGAATGTCCAAACGGCTGACAACCGGATCCGGCACCCGCGGAAACGCAATGTGGAACTGTGGGGCGAATGGCCGAACGGATGACAACCGAAGTACGCCGTTATTGCGGCGACGCTTTCCGTAAACCGGATCGTTGTCGGTTCCTGGCAACCGATCCGGCCGTTACCGGAACGATTCAATGCGCTGTTCGACGGCGGTTTACCGTCGGGTGGCAGGACGTTTTCCTCGCCATCGGGAGGGCTCCTCATGAGCGACCTGTCCCACCCACCGTCGTTGACCGCACCCGGCGATCCGACCGCTCCGGACCCGGCCGTCGGTGTCGCCGGAGCGCCCGCCGCCGGCCGCCGGGAAATCATCGGCCGGTCGCCCAATCAGCTCGCCTGGCTGCGGCTCAAGCGGGACCAGACGGCGCGGGCCAGCGCCCTGATCCTGGCCGTCGCCGCCCTCGTCGCGCTCGGCGCGCCGCTGCTCGGCCGGCTCAGCGGAATCGACCCGACCGACAAGTTCGTCGGCCGGCTCAACGATTTCGGAATGCCGATCGGCTACGCCGGCGGCATCAGCGCCGACCACTGGCTCGGGCTCGAACCCGGCAGCGGCCGGGACATCCTGCTCCAGTTGGTGTACGGCCTGCGCACGTCATTGTTCATCGCCTTCGCCTCGGCCCTGCTGGCGTCGTTCATCGGGGTCGCGGTCGGCGTGCTGGCCGGCTGGGCGCGGGGCTGGCTGGACAGCGCGGTCAACTGGTTGATCGACCTCACCCTGGCGTTCCCGTTCCTCATTTTCGCCCTCGCCGTGATCCCGATCCTCCAGGACCGCTTCTACACCGAACGGGAGGCGCCGCCGCCGGCCTTCCGGGTCGCCCTGATCATCGCCACCTTCGGCCTGTTCAGCTGGACCTACACCGCGCGGCTGGTCCGCGGCCAGGTGATCTCGCTGCGCGAGCGGGAGTTCGTCGAGGCCGCCCGGGCCGCCGGCGCCGGGACCGGGCACCTGCTGTTCCGGCAACTGCTGCCGAACATCTGGGCCCCGATCCTGGTCACCGTCTCGCTCAACGTGCCGCAGTTCATCGCCATCGAGGCGGCGCTGGCCTTCGTCAACATCGGCGTCACCGAACCCACGCCCGACCTCGGCCGCATGATCTACAACAGCATCGGCTACGTCGCGAGCGATCCCTGGTACACCCTGTTCCCCGGGTTGACGATCTTCCTGCTGGTCCTGGCGTTCAACCTCCTCGGTGACGCGCTGCGCGACTCGCTGGATCCCCGGTCCACCCGGTAACCCCCACGGCCATCGACACGCCCGGCCGGCGGGGGCCGGCGGGCGGGAAGGGAGCACACCCGTGCGCGCACGAACCCGGACACTGACCGGTGTCCTCTCCGCGGCGGCGCTCGTCGCCGCCGGCTGCAGCGCCACCACCGACGGCGGAGGCGGCGGCGACGAGAAGGCGAAGACCCAGACCGGCTCGATCTCCTACGAGGCGGCCGACAACCAGGGGCCGGCGAAGGCGGTCGACGGCGCCAAGGCCGGCGGCACGCTCACCGTCATGCAGAACTCCGACTTCGAGCACCTCGACCCGGCCCGCAACTACGTCAACGTGCAGCAGGTCACCGGCGGCCTGCTCTACCGGGCGCTCAACGGCTACAAGGAGGACGGCACCGGCAAGCTGCTGCTCGTCGGCGACCTGGCCACCAACCCCGGCAAGGACGTCAACAACGACTGCAAGGTCTGGGATTTCACCCTGCGCGACGGGGTGAAGTACGAGGACGGCTTCCCGGTGACCAGCAAGGACGTCGCCTACGGCCTGGCCCGCTCGTTCGCCGCGAACCTCAACGAGGGGCCGCACTACATCCAGCAGTGGCTCTACCCGGACGGCGCGTACAACGCCACCTACAAGGGGCCGTACGACGGTGGCAAGGCGACGCCGGACGGCGTCGAGACGCCCGACGACCGGACGATCCGGTTCACCTTCCCGCAGCCGCACTGCGACCTGCCGTACGCGGCCGCGCTGCCCACCACCGCCCCGGTGCCCGCCGCCAAGGACACCCGGGCCAACTACGACCTGCGGCCCTTCTCCTCCGGCCCGTACAAGGTGAAGTCGTACGAGCGGGACGTGGCGCTGGAGCTGGAGCGCAACCCGAACTGGGACCCGAAGACCGACCCGATCCGCAACGCCTACCCGGACGCCATCCGGGTCACCTTCGGCCTTGAGCAGGCGCAGATCGCCGAGCGGCTGGTCGCCGACGCCCCGGCCGACCAGGCGGCGCTGAGCTGGACCGACGTGCCGCCGGCCGTGCTGCCCCGGACCACCGCCGCCGGCGTGGCCGAACGGGTGGTCAAGGGCCCGACCCAGTACACCTGGGTGCTCAGCATCAACACCCAGCGCGTCACCGACCTGACCGTCCGCCGCGCGCTCAACTACGCCGTGGACAAGGACGCGGCGCTGAAGGCGATCGGCGGGCAGGCCGCCGGGAGTCCGGCCACCACGCTCATGTCGCCGACCACCGCCGGCTGGCAGAAGTACGACGTGTTCAACGCCCCGGTCAACGGGGACAAGGCGAAGGTCACCGAGCTGCTGGCCGGGAAGAAGCCGAAGCTGGTGCTCGCCCACTCCAACACCGAGCTGCGCACCCAGCAGGCCGAAGCGATCCGGAAGAACCTCACCGACATGGGCTTCGACATCGTCATGAAGCCCATCGACAGCACCAGCTACTACGACGAGATCGGTCGTAAGGACAACCCGTACGACCTCTACCTCAGCGGCTGGGGCTCGGACTGGCCGACCGGCTCCACCGTCATCCCGCCGGTCTACGACGGCCGGGAGATCGTCGACGAGGGCAACAACAACGTCTCGTACCTCAACGAGCCGTCGGTCAGCGCGGAGGTCGACCGGGTGCGCAACCTGCCGGCCGCCCAGCAGGACGCCGCCTGGATGGCCCTGGACGAGAAGATCATGCGGGAGTACGCGCCGGTCGTGCCCTGCTACTACGACGCCACCTACGAGCTGCACGGCTCGAAGGTCGGCAACGCGTTCCTCAGCGACGCCTTCGGCATCATCTCGCTCAACGGCATCCACGTGAAGCAGTGACCGTCCCGTGGGGGCGGTCCACGCCGGACCGTCCCCACCCGTCCACCGGGGGAGGTGCTCCCGTGCTCCGATTCGTCGTCCGGCGACTGCTCGTCGCCGCGGTGACCCTCGCCGTGATCAGCCTCGTCACCTTCGGCCTCTTCTTCGCGGTGCCGAGCAGTCCGGCCAAGGTGATGTGCGGCAAGAACTGCACCGCCGCGGACATCGCCCAGGTCGAGCGGCGGCTCGGCATCGACCAGCCGCTGCCGCGCCAGTACGCGGAATTCGTCAAGGGCGTCTTCGTCGGCCGCACGTACGGCGAGGGGGACTTCCGTCAGGACTGCCCGGCGCCCTGCCTGGGCTACTCGTTCCGCAACAACCAGCCGGTCACCAGCATCATCGTCCAGCGCGCCCCGGTGACGTTCAGCATCGTCCTCGGCGGCGCGGTGCTGTGGCTGACCCTGGGCGTCTCGCTGGGCATGCTGTCGGCGTTGCGCCGGGGCACGGCCCTCGACCGGGCCGCCATCGGGGTCACCCTGGCCGGCGCGTCCATGCAGGTCTACTTCTTCGGCCTGATCCTGCTCTACCTGCTGGTGTACGCCACCGGGCTGCTGCCGTTCCCCAACTACACCCCGTTGACCGAGAACCCGGCCCGGTGGGCGGTGGGGCTGCTGCTGCCCTGGATGACGCTCGGCTTCCTGAATTCGGCGCTCTACGCCCGGCTGGCCCGGGCCCAGATGCTGGAGACCCTGTCGGAGGACTTCGTCCGGACCGCGCGGGCGAAGGGGCTCTCCGCCCGGCAGGTGCACACCCGGCACGCGTTGCGCGCCGCGGTCACCCCGATCGTCACCATCGCCGGCCTGGACATCGGCACCAGCCTCGGCGGCACCTTCATCACCGAGACCATCTTCGGCCTCCAGGGGCTGGGCAAGGCCACCGTGGAGGCGGTGCAGTTCCTCAACCTGCCGGTGGTGATGGCGACCGTGCTGCTGGCGGCCGTGTTCATCGTGATCGCCAACATCGTGGTCGACGTGCTCTACGCGGTCATCGACCCGCGGGTCCGGCTGAGCTGAGGGGAGAAATCGACATGGTGGAGCTTCCGGTGCCGCGTACGGGCGAGGGCCCGTATCTCCAGGTCCGGGATCTGCGGGTGCGGTTCGACACCGAGGACGGTGTGGTGAAGGCCGTTGACGGTGTGTCGTTCGCCGTGGAGCGGGGTCGGACTCTGGGGATCGTGGGGGAGTCGGGGTCGGGCAAGAGCGTCACGTCGTTGGCGATCCTGGGTTTGCACAGCAGCAAGCGGGCCGCGATCTCGGGGGAGATTTCGGTGGGTGGCCGTCAGTTGGTGGGTATGGCGGAGGAGGAGGTGCGGCGGCTGCGGGGCCGGGACATGGCGATGATCTTCCAGGATCCGTTGTCGGCGTTGCACCCGTACTACACGGTGGGGAAGCAGATCGCCGAGGCTTACCGGGTGCATCATCCGCGGGCGGGGAAGCGGGAGGCCCGCACCCGGGCGGTGGACATGCTGGGTCGGGTGGGGATTCCGCAGTCGGCGAAGCGGTTCGATCAGTATCCGCACGAGTTCTCCGGTGGTATGCGGCAGCGGGCGATGATCGCGAGCTGGTGAACGATCCGGATCTGTTGATCGCCGACGAGCCGACGACGGCGTTGGATGTGACGGTGCAGGCGCAGATCCTTGATCTGCTCAGTGATCTTCAGGCGGAGTTCCGGTCGGCGATCATTCTGATCACTCATGACCTGGGTGTGGTCAGCCAGGTGGCTGATGACGTGCTGGTGATGTATGGGGGTCGGGCGGTCGAGCACGGGAGTGTGGAGCAGGTGTTGCGGCGGCCGCAGCATCCGTACACGTGGGGGTTGTTGTCGAGTGTGCCGTCGTTGCACGGTGACGCCGACGCGGATCTGGTGCCGATCAAGGGCAACCCGCCGTCGTTGATCAATCTGCCGTCGGGGTGCGCGTTCCACCCCCGCTGCCGTTATGCCGGCCGCAACGGCGACCGTTCCCGCACCGAGGTGCCGGACCTGCTTCCGGCGACCGAGCGTGGGCACCTGGTGGCCTGCCACCTGCCGGAGGCCGCCCGGCAGCGCCTCTATCGTGACGAGATCGCCCAGGTGGGGGTGGCCCGATGACCGAACCGCTGCTCAAGGTCCGTGCCCTGACCAAGCACTTCCCGGTGCGCGGCGGCTTCCGCGCCGGCGGCCTGGTGCGGGCGGTCGACGGCCTGGACTTCGACGTGCGGCCGGGGGAGACCCTGGGTCTGGTTGGTGAGTCCGGGTGTGGGAAGACCACCACCGGGCGGATGCTGGTGCGGCTGCTGGAACCGACCTCCGGGTCCATCGAGTTCGCCGGGCGGGACATCACCCATGCCCGGCGGGCGCAGTTGCGGCCCCTGCGGCAGGACCTGCAGATCATCTTCCAGGACCCCTACGCCTCGCTGAACCCCCGGCACACCGTCGGCCGGATCGTGGCCATGCCCCTGCAGGTCAACCGGATCAACCCGCCCGGCGGCACCAAGAAACGCGTCCAGGAACTCCTGGAACTGGTCGGCCTGAACCCGGAGCACTACAACCGCTACCCGCACGAGTTCTCCGGCGGGCAACGCCAACGCATCGGCATCGCCTGCGCCCTGGCCCTGCGCCCGAAGCTCATCGTCGCCGACGAACCCGTCTCCGCCCTGGACGTCTCCATCCAGGCCCAGGTCATCAACCTGCTGCGCGACCTGCAACGCGACCTCGACCTGGCGTTCGTCTTCATCGCCCACGACCTCGCCGTCGTGCGGCACTTCTGCCACCGCGTCGCCGTCATGTACCTCGGCAAGATCGTCGAGATCGGCGACCGCGACGACATCTACCTTCGACCGCAGCACCCGTACACCCGGGCCCTGCTGTCGGCCATCCCCGACGTCACCGCCCTCGGCCCCGCCGGGCGGATCCGGCTCACCGGCGACGTCCCGACCCCGCTCAACCCGCCCTCGGGGTGCCGCTTCCGCACCCGCTGCTGGAAGGCGCAGGAGCGGTGCGCCACGGAGGAACCGGCGCTGGTCAGCCGGGACGGCGGCAACCAGGCCACCGCCTGCCACTACCCCGAAACCGGATCAAGTCTCGAGGTGACAGCCGAGGCCGGCAGCGACGCGCGACCTGACCCACGACGGGGTGGGGCCGACCGTGCCCGGCGGAGGGATCAAGCCTGACCGCCCGGAGCCGGGCACGGTCGGCCCCACCCCTCACACCGACCGCCACGAATCGTCAGGCAACGACGACGCCTGGGGACCCATCATCAACATCCCCCCGTCCACCGGCCACGACGCCCCCGTCACGTACGCCGCCGCCGGCGTGGCGAGCAGCGCCACGACCGCCGCCACCTCCCGGGCGTCCCCGGGCCGCCCCACCGGCACGCCCGGCCGGTCCTGGGTGAACGGGTCCACGTCCTCCTGCCCGGTCATCGGGGTGGCGATCTCGCCGGGGGCGACCGCGTTGACGGTGATCCCGTCGGCCGCCAACTCCTGCGCCATCACCTTGGTGAGCAGCCCGAGCCCGCCCTTCGCCGCGCAGTACGCCGACGACCCGACCCGCGGGGCGTGCTCGTGCACGCTGGTGATGCTGATGATCCGGCCGCCCCGGCCCGCCGCCCGCATCCGCCGGGCGGCCCGCTGGGAGCAGAGGAACGGCCCGTCCAGGTCGACGGCGAGCACCTCCCGCCACTGCTCCCAGCCCACCTCGACGAAGGGTGTGGCCAGCCCGGTGCCGGCGTTGTTCACCAGCACGCCGAGCCCGCCGAGCCGCTCGGCCAGCTCGTCGATGACCGCGGCCGCCCCGGGCAGCCGGGTCAGGTCCAGCTCGGCCACCTCGCAGCGGCGGCCGGTGGCGCGTACCTCGGCGGCGGTACGCTCGGCGCCGTCCGGGTCGCCGTACCAGGTGATGCCGATGTCGAAACCGGCCTCGGCGAGCGCCACGGCGCACGCCTTGCCGATACCGGAGTCCGCGCCGGTGATGACGGCGATCCTGTCGTAGTCCTCGTATCGCTGGGGCATGCTGCCGCACTACCCGGATCGGGCGAGCCGAACCAGACGGGGTGTAACCGCTCCGGCGCGGGGTAGCCGGGCGGACATGGACCTGGTCGAGGAGTCGCCGTACCGGTTCCGGATCGACCGGCACGACCCGATGCGGGTGCCGGGGGTGGTCTTCGCGTCCCGCGATCTCCTCCCGGACGCCGGGGCGGACAAGTCGCTGGAGCAGGTGGCGAACGTGGCCACCCTGCCCGGCATCGTCGGCGCCTCCTACGCCATGCCGGACGTGCACTGGGGCTACGGCTTCCCGATCGGCGGGGTCGCCGCCACCGACGTGGCGGACGGGGGCGTGGTCTCGCCCGGCGGGGTCGGCTTCGACATCTCCTGCGGGGTCCGGCTGCTCACCGTCGACCTGGACCGGGCCGCGCTGCGGCCCCGGCTGGACGCCGTGATGGACGGCCTGGGCGAGTCCACCCCGCGCGGCATGGGCAAGGGCGCCGTCTGGCACCTGACCAACCGGGCCGAACTCGACGCGGTGCTCCGCGGCGGCTCCCGGTACGCCGTCGAGCGCGGCTTCGGCGTCCAGCGGGACCTGGACCGCTGCGAGGACTACGGCGCGGTGGGCGACGCGAACCCGGCCCAGGTGAGCGAGCGGGCGGTGGAGCGCGGCGCCCGCCAGGTCGGCAGCCTCGGCTCCGGCAACCACTTCCTCGAGGTGCAGGCGGTGGAGGAGGTCTATGACGAGGCCGTGGCGGGCGCGTTCGGGCTGCGCGCCGGCCAGGTCTGCGTCATGATCCACTGTGGCTCGCGCGGCCTGGGCCACCAGATCTGCACGGACTACGTCCGGAGCATGGAGAAGGTGATGCCCGGGTACGGCATCCACGTGCCCGACCGGCAGCTCGCCTGCGCGCCGGTCTCGTCCCACGAGGGCCGGGCCTATCTGGGGGCGATGGCCGCCGCGGCCAACTACGCCCGGGCCAACCGGCAGCTGCTCGCCCACGCCGCCCGGCAGGTCTTCGCCCGGGTCACCGGCTGCGACCTGGAGCTGGTGTACGACATCTCGCACAACCTCGCCAAGATCGAGACGCATCAGGTGGACGGTGCGGTCCGCCCGCTCTGCGTGCACCGCAAGGGCGCCACCCGGGCCCTCCCGCCGGGGCACCCCGACCTGCCCGACGATTTGCGCCCGGTCGGGCAGCCGGTGCTCATCCCCGGCTCGATGGGCACCGGCTCGTACGTGCTCACCGGGGTGCCCGGCTCGCCGGCCTGGGCCTCCACCTGCCACGGCGCGGGCCGGGTGCAGAGCCGCAAGCAGGCCACCAAGGCGGTACGCGGCCACGACCCGCGCCGCGAGCTGGAGGCGCAGGACATCGCGGTGCGGGGCGCCAGCCGGCGCGGGCTCGCCGAGGAGATGCCGGCCGCGTACAAGGACGTCGCCGCCGTGGTGGCGGCGGCCGAGGGGGCGGGCCTGTGCCGGCGGGTGGCCCGGCTCGTTCCGCTGGGCGTGGTCAAGGGCTGAGCCGGCTCAGACGTCGAGCGTCACCGCGCAACGCCAGCCGTCGGACTCCGCGGCGAAGCAGAGCTCGTGCAGGGACACCGCCTTGGGCACCGCGCCGACCAGCTCGACCGCGTCGGTGCCGGTGGTCCGCCAGCGCACCGCCAGGCCGCCGTCGTCGGCCGGCCGCACCTCGGTCGCCAGCGGCAGTTCCCCCTCCGTCTCCAGCCGGAAGATCACCTCGTCGAGGACGCCGACCAGCAGGTCGGGGTCGCTGCCAGCCGGCACCCGGAACCCGGTCTCCCCGTCGGCGACGGCCCCGGTGGTGTCCACGAAGGTGTCCACCAGCGCCGTGACCGCCTCGGCCACGCAGCCCTCGCGGTCGGGCGCCCACGCCTCGATGCGGACGTCGGCGGTGTGCGGGATGTTCCGGTGTCCCCGGGCCGCTCGTCGCTCCATGCCCCGATCATGCCGCCGCCGGTCGGGTTCCCCACCGGTTTTGTCGCAGCCGGTCGCTAGGGTGCAACGCATGATCGCCGATGACTCCGACGCCGTCACCGTCACCTTCCTCAGCATGATGCGGGCCGCGCTGCGGGCCGAGCGGGTCGGCGAGGACAGCCTCGGCCGCACCGTCGACCTGGCCCGGCGCTGGTGGGGCGCCGGCGACACGGCCCACGCCCGGCTCGCCGCCGCGCTGCGTGAGCTGCACGGCGAGCCGGTCGACACCGACGACCCGCGCCAGGTGGCCGACGAGGCGACCGCGCTCGCCGTCGACACCGGCCTGCTGACCCCGCCCGATCCGCGGGGCGCCGCGATCGCCCGGTTCGCCGCGAACGCCCGCCGGCTGCGCACCGGCGAGATCACCCCGGCCGAGTTCGACGAGATCATGGCGGCCGACGATCGGGACCGCCCCGACGCCTGACCGCGGCCGCAGGTCGGCCGCCCCACCTCGGCCCGGCGGCCGTCGCCGCGCCGACGGCGATGTCACCTCACCGCCCGCCCGCCGGTCGTAGGAAACGAAGCGACCGACCCGGGAGGGGACGATGTGGATCCACAGCAACACGTCAGACAGGTGTACGCCGCCTCGGCGGCCCGGCTGGTGGCCCAGATGTACGCGGTGACCGGCGACTACGCGGAGGCGCAGGACGTCGTGCAGGAGGCGTTCGTCCGGGCGTTGGCCGGGCCGGCCCGGTTCCGTGAGGTGACCAACCCCGAGGCCTGGCTGCGCACGGCGCGCTGAACGTCGCCCGGTCCCGGCACCGTCGCCGGGTGCTGCTGCACGGGCTGGTCCGCTCCGGGCGGCTGGACCCGGCCCAGCCCAGCCCAGCGCCCCGGCGCTGTCCCCGGACCACGTCGCCCTGGTGGCGGCGTTGCAGCGGCTGCCCCGGCAGGCCCGGGAGACCGTCGTACTGCACCACCTCGCGGACCTGCCGGTGACCGAGGTGGCCACCGTGCTGGGTTGCTCGGTGGAGGCGGTGAAGACCCGCCTGGTCCGGGCCCGCCGTGCACTCGCCGACGACCTCGGCGACGGTGACCCGGCCCCGGCCCGACCGGCCCCGGCCCGACCGGAGCGGGAGGCCCGCCATGCCTGAGCTGGACTTCACCGGCCTGAACGCCGCAGCTCAGGCCACCTTCAAGGGGCACTTCGAGGAGGTCGTCGTTCGGGCCCGACGGCGTCGGCGCCGGCGCCGGATCCTGACTGTCGCCACGGTTGCCCTGCTGGTCACCGGCTCGGGTGCCGCCGTCGCGGCCCGGCCCGACGGCTCCAGCCCGCCGGCCGCCAGGTTCGGCGCGGACCGCACCCCGGACTTCATCCCCACCCCCGGCGCCACGCCCACACCTGGGACCGGACGGCAGATCCTCACCGGCACGCCGGCGGCGGGTGACCTCAACCATGTCTACCTGCGCTGGACGGAGTGCCGCACGGGATGCCCGCTGAGCTGGGCGGGCACCGACGACGGCGGCCGGCACTGGCGCACCGGTCCACTGCCGGTGCCGGACAACGCGATGGTGGACCTACGTGCCGCCGGGCCGCGCGCCGTGGTGGCCTGGTACGTCTCCCGTTCCGCCCCGGACAGCCGGTCCGCCCGGTGGATCGCCAGCAGCGACGGCGGGAACACCTGGCGGGAGGTGACGGTGCGGCGGGTGGACGCGTTGCCGGCCGGCTGGCGGGTCCTCGGCCAGGTGCCGGGCCCCAGCGAGGATCCGCTCATCGCCGTGGACCCGGCCACCGGCGACCTCGCTCAGCTCCGCAAGCGCTCGACGCTGCGCAACGCGGCGGTGGTCGAGAGCGCGCCGGCCGGCGCCGGCCTCTGGGTCAGCGGCTGGACCGGTCAACACGTGGGTGACGGCGGCCGGATCATCTGGACCGGCAGCGCGGTCGAGGCGAGCCGGGACGGCGGTCGCACCTGGTCGCGGCACGAGTTCCCGGACGACCTCACCGCCTCCGACGACGTGGGCGGCCCGGCGGTCGCCACCCACGACGGGCACACCGTGTACGCGGTCGGCCGGGTGCGGGGCGCCCTGGTGGTGTGGCGCAGCACCGACGGCGGCGACACCTGGGCGCGTGCCGCCGGAACGGGGCAGGTCGGCGAGCGCACGATCCGGGCGGCAGTGCGGCCCGACGGGGTGCTGGTGGTCCAGGCCGGCATCTCCGCCGGGGAGGATCCGCTGATGTTCGCCAGCTCCGACGACGGCGTGACCCTGCGTCCCGCCCCGCTGGGACCGGGGGCCGACCCGCGCCCGGTGCCGGGCGGGTATGTCCAGACCGGCTGGCCGGACAGCAAGGGCGCCTGGCTCTCCGCCGACGGGATCACGTGGACCTGGCTGGACCCGCCGGAGCTGTCCTGACCGCGGGGTGCTCCCGGTGGCCCGACCACCGGGAGCACCCCGCGCCCTCGGGGCGATGAGGCCACAGCAAGCCCCGGCGCCTCAGGCGGTGCGCGCGGCGGGCGCGGCGAACGCGGGTGCCTCGGGGGTGAGCAGCGCGGTCCGGGCCGGTACCCCCCACTCCTCGGTCAGCGCGGCGGCCAGTTCCGTGAGCATCCGGGGCACGACCCGGGGGCCGTCGTCGTGCATCGCCTCGATCACCACCAGCACCTCGGCGGTCTCCGTGCGCACCGCCGAGGCGCCGCTCTGCCGGTGCGTCCAGCGCCGCGAGTGGGCGTGGCCGGCCGCGTCGGCGAAGACCAGCTCACCCGGCTCGGGATGCTCCGCGTCCCCGCCGAGGGTCAGGTAGGTCTCCGTGCCGGTGGCCGGGCGCACGGTCAGGTCCCCGGCGATCCGCGCCAGGTCCAGCACCGCCACCGGCACGGCGTACCCGAGGGACAGGGCGTTGCCCAGGTCGACCAGCGGGTGCAACCGGGGCAGCGCCCCGTCGCGGCGGAACCGGCGCAGCAGCGACTCGGCCGCGCAGCGGTAGCGGGTCGGCGGCGAACCCATCCGGGCGAAGGCCCGCCGCCAGGCCTGAATCTCCGGGAAGCCGCCCTCGGATCCGGCGGCGAGGCGGGCACGGGCGGTGTCAGCGTACGGGGCGAGCCGCGCGGTGACGTCGGCGGTGGGGGTGAGGCCGGTGGCGTGCAGGACGCCGCAGGTCAGCTCGGGAAAGGTCGACCAGACCTCGGGGGCGTGCCGGAAGCGCACGGGAGAACTCCTATCGGGCGGTGAGGGCCAGGCCGAGGCCCAGGGCGAGGAAGCTGCCGGCGAAGCCGTGCCGCAGCAGCGCGGTCAGCCGGGGCCGGGCCAGCACCCGGCGGCGCAGCGCGCCGGCCAGCAGCGCGTACCCGGCGAAGACCACCAGGGTGGTCAGCATGAACACCGCGCCGGCGGCCAGCATCCGGGCCGGTGCGTCCGGCGAGTCCGGCGGGACGAACTGCGGCAGGAACGCCACGAAGAAGACGGTGACCTTGGGGTTCAGCAGGTTCAGCAGCACCCCGTCGCGGAACAGCCGGCAGGCCGGGCGGGGCGGGCGGTGCTCGTCCACCGGCAGCGGGCTGCGGTCGCGCAGCGCCGCCCAGGCCATCCAGAGCAGGTACGCCACGCCCAGCCAGGTAACCACCCGGAACGCCGGGGTGCCGGCGCGGAGCAGGGCGGCCAGCCCGGTCACCGCGGCGACCAGGTGCGGGACGAGGCTGAGGGTGCAGCCGGCGGCGGCGACCAGACCGGCCCGGCGGCCGGCGGAGAGGCCGGTGGCGAGGGTGTAGACCATCCCGGTGCCCGGGGTGATCACCACGACGAGCGTGGTCAGCAGGAAGGCGATGCTCATGCGATTCAGCCTGCGGCCATAATGGTCCGGTGGACAGGGCCAAACCGTCGGTGACCGAGGGGTCCATAACGGCCGGCGCCGACTTCCTTCAGCTCGACGTCGGGGAGGCCCCGCCCGGCGGCCGCGCCGACTGGCTGGCCGCCCGGCTGCGGGCCGCCATCGCCGACGGCCGGGTGCCGGTGGGCGCCCGGTTGCCGGCGAGCCGGGTGCTCGCCGCCGAGCTGGGCGTCTCCCGGGGCGTGGTGACGGAGGCGTACCAGCGGCTCACCGAGGACGGGCACGTGGTCGGCCGGGGCCGGGCCGGCACCGTCGTGGTGGCCACCCCGGCCGCCGTGGTCACCCGCGCCCCGGCGCCACCCCGCCCGCCGGAGGTGTTTGCCGCGCGGCCGGACACCGCCGTCTTCGACGCGCTGCGCAACGCTCCGGCGGAGCTGGACCTGACGCCCGGCGTACCCGATCTGGCGGCCTTTCCCCGCGCGGCCTGGCTGCGCGCGGAACGCGCGGTGCTGCACCGCCTGGCGCCCGCCGCCTTCGGGTACGGCGACCCGACGGGCACCCCCGCGCTGCGGCTCGCGGTCGCCACCTGGCTGGCCCGCAACCGCGGCATCCGGGTGGACCCGGCCGAGGTGGTGGTCGTGGCCGGGGTGTCCCAGGCGCTCGGTCTGCTCGCCCAGGTGCTGCACGCCGACGGCGTGCACACGGTCGCCGTGGAGGATCCCGGCTCGCTCGGCGTACGCCAGCACCTGAACAACTGGCGGCTGGACACCCCGCCGGTGCCGGTCGACGCCCACGGGCTGCGGGTCGACCGGCTGGAGGAGAGCGGCGCACCCGCCGTGATGCTCACCCCGGCGCACCAGTTCCCGACCGGGGTGGTGCTCGACGGCGACCGGCGCCGCCGGTTGCTGCGCTGGGCCCGGCGCGGCGGCCTGGTGATCGAGGACGACTACGACGCCGAGCACCGCTACGACCGCCCGCCGGTGCCGGCCCTGCGCGGGATGCTGCCGGACCGGGTCTGCTACACCGGCAGCGTCTCCAAGCTGCTCGCCCCGGCGCTGCGGATCGGCTGGGTGCTGGTTCCGCCCCGGCTGCACGCGGACCTGGTGGCGGCCAAGCGGATGGCCGACCTCGGCAACGCGGCCCTGCCGCAACTGGTGCTGGCCGAGCTGATGGACTCCGGCGACCTGGAGCGCCACCTGCGGCTGCTGCGCCGCCGGCACGTCCGTCGCCGGGATGCGATGATCCGGGCGGTCCGCGAGCACCTGCCCGGTGCGGTCGTGCACGGCGCCGCAGCCGGCCTGCACCTGCTGGTCACCCTGCCCGGCGAGGTCGACGACACGGCGCTCGCCGCGGCTGCGCTGCGCCGGGGCGTCAAGGTCCAACCCCTCTCCTGGCACGCCCAACGCCCGCAACCCGCCGGCCTGGTCCTCGGCTACGCCGCCAACCCACCCACCGACATCGACCGCGCCCTGACAACCCTCGCCACGATCCTCCGCGACCTCCGCTGACCCGCGCTCCGCCCCGTTGATCACGAGGTTCGCGTCGCCGGTCAGATCGATCCCGACGCAAACCTCTCGATCGCCCGGGGCGTTTCTCCGACCGGGGGAGGGTAAGTGCCGATATGGATGGACGGTCCTGACGGTCAGGGGGCGGGAATGGTGGTCGCGACGCCGGCGCGGTCCCGGGTGGGCGATCGCCCCGGTGCGGTGCTCGGGCGGTACGTCACGGCCGCGGTGCTGGTGCGGCTGGCCGACGAGGGCGCCCGGGTGGCCCTGGTGCTGCTGGCGATCGAGCGCACCGGCAGCGCGGCGTACGGCGGCCTGCTGGTGGCGGCGCTGATGGTCCCGCACGTGGTGGCCGGACCGGTGGTCGGCGCGGTCGCGGACGCGGTACGCCGGCGCCGGCCCTTCTACACCCTCGCCCTGCTCGGCTACGGCGGCGCGCTGGTCGCCGCGGTGGCCTCGGCGGCCGACTCCCGCCCGCTGTCGATCACCCTCGTCGTGCTGGCCGGCTGCCTCGCCCCGGTCATGCTCGGCGGGCTGACCAGCCTGCTGCGCGACCTCGTGCCCGACCGGCTGGACAGCGCGTTCGGGGTCGATGCGACGTCGTACAACCTGGCCGGCATCGCCGGACCGGCGATCGCGGCGGTCACCGCCGGGGCGGCCGGGGCCGGCGCCGCGACGGTCGTGCTGGCCGCGCTGGTGGCCCTGGGCGGCGTGGTGCTGTGGACGCTGCCGATCCCCGACCGTCCGGCGCGCGCGGACCGCGACGCGGTACCCGGCCGGCTCAACCCGCTGGGCGGGATCCCCCTGCTGTGGCGGCGTCCCCGGCTCGGCGCGGTGACCCTGGCGAGCAGCTTCGGGCAGCTCGGCGTCGGCGCCCTGCCGGTGGTCGCGGCGCTGCTCGCCGGCCGGTTCCAGCACACCTCGTACACCGGGCTGTTCCTGGCGGCGGCGTCGGTCGGCGGCCTGGTCGGCTCGCTGTGGTGCGCGCGCTACCCGATCCGCTCCCACCCGCCCGAGCGGGTGGTCGTGGCCAGCCTGCTCGCCATGGCGGTGCCCTTCGCGCTGGTGCCGGTCGTGCCGGCGGTGTGGGCCACGCTGCCGTTGTTCGCCCTGGTCGGGTTGCTGAACGGGCCGCTGTTCTGCGCGGTGCTCGCGGTGCGCGAGCGCGAGGCGCCGCCAGCGGCGCACACCCAGGTGTTCACCGTCGGCGCCGGCCTGAAGAGCACCGCGGCCGCCGCGGGCGCGGCGCTCGCCGGTGCCTGCACCGGCTCGGGGGTCGGTCTCCTGCTGCTCGGTGTGGCCGCCTGCCAGGCCCTCGGCGCGGTCGCGGGCGCCGTGGTCCTGCGGCTGTCCGCCCGCCCCGCCGGCGGCGCGGGTCAGCCCGGCGGCGGGTGGTAGAGGGCGGCGAGGGCGGTGGCGGTCTCCGCCAGCCGGTCGCGCAGCGCGGCGGGGGAGAGGACCTCCACCTCGGCGCCGAGCCGCAGCAGGTCGCCGTGCGCGTGGGTGAGCGACTCGATGGGTACGGCCGCCCGCACCCAACCCGCCGCGTCGGGCGGCCCGGCGCTGGCGTCGACCGCCGCGACCACCGCGTCGCTGGCGATCTCCCGCAGCCGCTCCCGGCCCCGCGGCGAGAGCCGGATGGTGGCCTCGTCCCGGTGCAGCCGGGCCCGGAAGGCGACCACGTGCGCCCGCCACCAGGCCGGCAGGTCGAACTCCGGCCGGTCGAACGGCTCGTCCAGCGGGGTCAGGTCGAGGATCTGGTTGACGCGGTAGGTGGCCGGCTCGGCGCGGTCCGGCCGGGCGGCCACCACGTACCAGCGGCCGCCCTTGAGCACCAGCCCGTACGGTTCGAGGACCCGGGTCACCTCGCCGGTCCAGCTCCGGTAGCGGACCCGGATGCGGTGTTCCCGCCACACCGCCTCGGCCGCGGCGGCCAGGTAGGGCGACGGGTCGCCGTCGGAGTACCAGCCGGGGGTGTCCAGGTGGAACCGTTGCTGGAGCCGGCCGGCCCGGTCGGCCAGCGGGGGCGGCAACGCGGCGCGCAGCTTGAGTTGCAGGGTGGCCACGACCGACTCGTAGCCCAGCTCGGCGGCCGGTCCGGGCAGCCCGGCGAAGAGCAGCCGGTCGGCCTCCTCGCCGGTGAGCCCGGTCAGCCGGGTCCGCCAGCCGTCGACCAGCCGGTAGCCGCCGGCGTGCCCGGCCTCGCCGTAGAGCGGGATGCCGGCGGCGTGCAGCGACTCGACGTCCCGGTAGACCGTGCGGACGGAGACCTCCAGCCGCTGGGCCAGCTCGGCGGCGGTGAGCCGGCCGTGGGCCTGGAGCAGCAGGAGGATCGAAAGAAGACGGCTGGCCCGCATTCCACTGACACTAGCTGTCAGGGGAGCCGTCCTACCGTTCCGGCATGGCATTCCAGAACAAGGAACTGACCGTGCCGGGGACCGTCGAGGTCGCCGGCCGGCACGTCAAGCGCTACCACATCGACCAGCCCGATCGCCGCCTCGAACCGGAGGTGGTCGAGGCCGCGTACGCGTACCTGCCGAAGCTGCTGCCCGGCCCGGACGGCAGCACCCCGCCGGCGAGCTGGGTGGTGCTGCACCGGGGCGCGGACACCGGCGCCTACCTGCTGGCGTACAGCTGGTTCTTCGACAACGTGGTGGAGTGCCGGACCGCCGTCGCCGGCCAGCCCGCCCTGGACTGCCCGGACGACGACCCGGCGCACTTCATCCCGCTGGACCGCCCCGGCGTCGGCTGCGTCTGGGAGCTGGGCGTGCTGGAGCACGAGCGGGCCGCCTGGGTCCGGCACGTCCTCGCCCCCGACCGGCCCGACCTGGCCGGCTACCTGGCCGACAGCCACGCCGAGGGAACAGTGGGTTTCTGATGGGCGACTTCGACTTCCTCGTGGGCACCTGGGACGTGGCCAACCGGCGGCTGCGCGAGCGGCACGTCGGCAGCGACGACTGGGACGAGTTCCCCGGCACCTCGGTGGCCCGGACGTTCTTCGACGGCGCCGGCAGCTTCGACGAGATGCGCTGCCCGACCCGCGGCTTCTCCGGCTCGACGGTCCGCATCCGCGACGCGGAGAGCGGCCTCTGGTCGATCTACTGGATGAACAGCAGGCGCGGGGTGCTCGAACTGCCGCCGATGGTCGGCAGGTTCGTCGACGGCGTGGGCACGTTCTACGCCGACGACACCGACGAGGGACGGCCGATCCGCTGCCGGTTCATCTGGTCGCGGAGCACGCCCACCTCCTGCCGCTGGGAGCAGGCATTCTCCACCGACGGCGAACAGACCTGGGAGACAAACTGGATCATGGACTTTGCCCGGACCGGCTAGCCTGACCGCCATGCGGCGATGGCGGCGGGTCGATCCCTGGGGGCTGCGGCAGGCGTTTGCCGGATTCCTGATCCTGTGTGGCGCGGCGATGGCGTCCGTGGTCACGGTGACCGGCCTCCGCGCGGTCGCCCGCGGCACCGACCTGACGACGGCGGCGGGAATCCTCGGCGCGGTCGCCTTCCTGGGGCTCTGGCTGACCATCGCGGTCCGCTTCTACCTGGTGGGCATCTTCCGCAACGAGCGCGGCCTGCTCCTCCGCCACGTGCACCGCTCCCGACTGCTGCCCTGGTCCGAGGTGACCGGGTTCGACATCCGCGCGGCCCGGTTCCTCGGCTCGGCGACGGTCCGCAACGCCGCCTGGGTGCTCACCGGGGACGGCGCGTGGGAGGCGCCGGTGCAGCAGCGGTCGAGGCTGGCGGGCGTGCGCAAGAACAACGGGCCGGTGCTCTCCGCCGCGGACTTCGACCTGACGATGGCGCACCTGCGCGAGCACCACGCCGCCGCTCAGAGCGGCGGCGGCGTGGTGGTCCGGTAGATCGCGGTCAGCCAGACGTCGAGCAGCACGTCGACGACGTCCCGCTCGGCCACGGCCGGCCCGTCCCCGGCGAAGGTCGCGTACCAGACCCGTTCGTTCATTGAGTTCAGCGCGATGGCGAGGTCCCGGGCGGGCAGCCCGTCCGGGGCCGCGCCGCGCGCGCGTTCCCCCTCGATGGCCGCCTCGACGGCGCGTACCCAGCGTTCCAGCACCTCGGCCCAGAGCCGGCGCACCTCGGCGTTGGTGCCGCGTACCTGGGCGCAGGCGAGCACCACGTCCCGGTGGCCGCCGAAGGTGGCGTGGAATCGGGCGATCAGTTCCCGCCAGCGGGCCCGCGGGTCGTCGGCGAGCCGGACCAGCACGTCGCCCGCGGCCGCGTTCGCCTCCTCGGTCACCCGGTCGAGCAGCGTGAGCAGCACCGCGTCCTTGGACGGGAAGTAGAAGTAGAAGGTGGGCCGGGAGATGCCGGCCCCCCGCGCCAGGTCGTCGATCGAGATGTCGCCGAAGGACCGCTGCCGCAGCAGCCGCTCCGCGGTGGCGAGGATGGCCAGTTCCCGGTCGTCGCCGGTGGAGCGGCCGGAGCGCCGCCCGCGCGTCGGCGCGGCGCCGGTCGACGTACGGGCGGGGCTCATGTCGGCCGATGTTACACCCGCTCGACACCCTGTCGATTCCTCTCGACAGGGTGTTGACTGCCGTCGACGGCGGTGGATAGTGTCCGGTCCACTGCCGCTCGAACGGGAGATGCCATGGCCTCCGACCACGTCGACGTCCTCATCGTCGGTGCCGGGCTCTCCGGCGTCGGCGCCGCCGTCCACCTGCAACGCGAGTGCCCCGGCAAGACCTACGCGGTGCTGGAGGCCCGGGGCGCCGTCGGCGGCACCTGGGACCTGTTCCGCTACCCGGGCATCCGCTCCGACTCCGACATGTTCACCCTCGGCTACTCGTTCAAGCCGTGGACCAACCCGAAGGCGATCGCCGACGGCGACGCCATCCGGGAGTACGTCCGGGAGACCGCCCGCGAGCACGGGGTGCAGCAGCACATCCGCTTCCACCACCGGGTGCTCCGCGCCGAGTGGGACAGCGCCACCGCCCGCTGGACGGTGCACGCCCACCGCGACGACACCGGCGAGGACGTCGTCCTGACCTGCGCGTTCCTGTTCGTCAATTCGGGCTACTACCGCTACGACGAGGGCTACACGCCGGAGTTCCCGGGCGTCGAGCGCTACGCCGGCCGGCTGGTGCACCCGCAGCACTGGCCCGAGGACCTCGACTACGCCGGCAAGCGGGTGGTGGTGATCGGCAGCGGCGCCACCGCGGTCACCCTGGTCCCGGCCCTGGCCGAGCGGGCCGGCCACGTCACCATGCTCCAGCGCTCACCCACGTACGTCATCTCGCTGCCCTCGCGCGACCCGCTCGCCGACGCGGCGCGGCGCTGGCTCCCCGCCAAGGCGGCGTACGCGGTGACCCGCTGGAAGAACGTGGCGCTCGGAGTGGCCAACTTCCAGCTCAGCCGGCGCGCGCCGGGCCTGGTGAAGAAGTTCCTCCGCCGAGCCGCCAAGGGCAAGCTCCCGGTCGGCTACGACGTCGACCGGCACTTCTCGCCCCGCTACAACCCCTGGGACCAGCGGCTCTGCGTGGTGCCCGACGGGGACCTGTTCGCCGCGCTCCACGCCGGGAAGGCCGCGGTGGTCACGGACACCATCGACACGTTCACCGAGCGGGGCATCCGGCTCACCTCCGGCGCGGAACTGCCCGCCGACGTCGTGGTCACCGCCACCGGCCTCAACCTGCTCGCGCTCGGCGGGATGACCCTGGCCGTGGACGGCACCGAGGTCGACCTCGCCTCGACCGTCGCCTACAAGGGCATGATGCTCTCCGGGGTGCCGAACTTCGCGATGACCATCGGCTACACCAACGCCTCCTGGACGCTCAAGGCCGACCTGGTCGCCACGTACGTCTGCCGGCTGCTGCGTCACCTCGACGACACCGGCCAGCACATCGTCACCCCGCTCGCCCCGGACTCCACCGACCTGGTGCCGATCATCGACCTGCAGTCCGGATACGTGCTGCGCGCCGTCGACCGGCTGCCCAAGCAGGGCCCCACGGCGCCGTGGCGACTGCACCAGAACTACCCCCGCGACGTGCTGCTGATGCGGCACGGCCGGCTGACCGACTCCGGTGTGCGCTTCTCCCGCGCGGGCACCCCCGCCACCGTCGCCGACCGTCCCGCGCCCGTCGCCTGACCCCAGAGGAGCGTCATGCGTGACTTCGTCTTCCCCGGTGGCACCGCGGTGCTGACCGGCGCGGCCAGCGGCATCGGTGAGGCCCTGGCGCACGGGCTGGCCCGGCGCGGCGCCGACCTGGTCCTGCTCGACCGGGACGCCGAGCGGCTGGACGCGGTGGTCGCCGCGATCCGCGCCGCGCACCCCGACCGGCGGATCGAGACCCACCTGGTCGACCTCGCCGACGCCGGCGCCACCGACCGGGTGGCCGCCGAGATCCACCGCGCGCACCCGCGGATCCGGCTGCTGGTCAACAACGCCGGGGTGGCGCTGGGCGGCCGGTTCGACCAGGTCACCCTGGACGAGTTCCTCTGGGTCATCGAGATCAACTTCCGGGCCGTGGTACGGCTGACCCACGCGCTGCTGCCCGCGCTGAAGGCCGAGCCCGGCGCCCACCTGGTCAACGTCTCCAGCCTCTTCGGGCTGATCGCGCCCGCCGGGCAGGCCGCCTACTCGGCCAGCAAGTTCGCCGTGCGCGGCTTCACCGAGGCGCTGCGGCACGAACTCGTCGACGACGGGATCGGGGTCACGTCGGTGCACCCGGGCGGCATCCGCACCCGGATCGCGGCCAGCGCCCGGGTGGGCAGCGGCGTCTCCGCCGAGGAGTACGAGGCCGGCCGGAAGCAGTTCGAGAAGCTGCTCTCCATCGACCCGGCGACGGCCGCCGAGGTGATCCTGCGTGGGGTCGAGCGCCGCCGCGGCCGGGTCCTCATCGGCTGGTCGGCGAAGCTGCCCGACCTGCTGGCCCGGGTCGCCCCCGCCGGGTACGGGAAGCTGCTGGCCCTGGGGATGCGACCGCGCCCGGCCCGGGTGCCGGCCCCGCGACCCGCCGCCGAGCCGGTTCCGTCGGACCCGGGACGGCCGGCGTGACCCTCGCCCCGCCGCCCGCCGACGAGCTGAGTGTCGCCGGGCGGCGGATGCGCTGCCGGATCGCCGGCGACGGACCGCCGGTCGTGCTGCTGCACGGCATCGGCCGGACGTTGGAGGACTTCACCGCCCTGCACGCGGCGCTGACCGGCGACCACCGGGTGCTCGCCGTGGACCTGCCCGGGCACGGCGGCTCCGCGCCGCTGGACGACCCGCACACGCTGCCGGCCCTGGCCGCGGCCGTCGCCGGCTTCCTGGACGCCGCCGGGATCACCGGCCCGGTGCACCTGGTCGGCAACTCCCTCGGCGGGGCGGTGGCCATGCGGCTCGCCGCCGACGCGCCGGAGCGGGCGGCCAGCCTGGTGCTGGTCAACAGCGCCGGCTTCGGCCGGGAGGTGACCGCCGCGCTGCGGCTGCTCGCCGTGCGGCCCCTCGCCCGGCTGCTGCTGCGCCCGCACCCGGCGATCGCCCGCCGCACCGAGCGGGCCATCTTCCACGATCCGGCGTACGTCACCGAGGCGCGGATCGCCACCGCACTGGCGGCGGCCCGGCAGCCGCACGCCGCCCGGGTGATGCTGGAACTGGTCCGCGACCTCGGCACCTGGCGCGGGGTACGCCCCGAGTGGCGTACCGAGCTGCTCGACGCGGTGGCCGCGCTCGACCTGCCCACCCTGGTCGTCTGGGGCGACCGGGACCTGATCCTGCCGGCCGCCCACCTGGCGTACGCCCGGAGCCGGCTGCCGAAGGCGCAGAGCCACCTGTTCCCCGACACCGGGCACATGCCGCAGATCGAGCGGGCCGCGGAGTTCGAGGCGCTGGTCAGGAGGTTCTGGTCGCGGCCCGGTGCCGCATGACCAGCGTGACGGCCACCAGGACCACCAGCACCCCGGCGATCACCTCGACCGGAGCGGCCAGCCACGGCGCCACCAGCACCAGCGCCGCCGCGGCGGGGAACAGCACCCGCCCGAGGCCGCGCTTGGCGGGCAGGTGCAGCGCCCAGAGGGCGATCAGGTAGATCGCGACCGGCACGGCGACCGCGTAGCCGGCGACCCGGCCGGAGGCGTGCCCGGTGTGCAGGTCGTGGTCGATCGCGACGGCCAGCCCGGCGCCGACCGCGGCGATCGAGGCGAAGACGAAGTAGTGGCCGTAGCCCCAGGACAGCGCGCCGGGCAGTGACGCGGGCGGCAGCGGGTTGGGCCGGTCGAAGTAGAGCCACCAGACCGCGAAGACGATCACCATGCCGGCCGCCGCCAGCACCCACAGCTTCTCGTTGCCCGCGTCCACCCCGCGCTGGATCGCCACCGAGGTGGAGAGCACCACCTCGCCGAGCACGATCAGCGTGAACAGCTGGTACCGCTCGGAGATGTGCCGCGGGTGCCAGGTGGTCTGTCCGTGCCGCTCGCCGAGCACCGGGACCAGCAGGTCGGCGAGGACCAGAACCACGAACGAGGGCAAAAGCCAGCCGGTCGGCAGGAGGAGCCGGAGCAGCCAGCCGAGCTGCACCACGGCCACCCCGACCGCGAACGTCAGGGTGGTGGTCCGGTGCGCCGGGTCGCCGGCGGCCGCCCTCAGCCAGTTGACCATGGCGGCCAGCCGCATCACCACGTAGCCGTAGGTGATCGTGGTGAAGTCGCCCTCCCCGAAGGCGCGGGGCACGCCGGCGGCGAGGATCAGCGCCCCGGCGATCTGCACCAGGACGGTCAGCCGGTAGACGTCGTCATCGGTGTCGTAGGCGGAGGCGAACCAGGTGAAGTTCACCCAGGCCCACCAGATCGCGAAGAATACGCTCAGGTAGCCGACGAGGCCGTGCGCGAGGTGCCCCTCCGTCACGTCGTGGTGCAGCCCCGTGGAGGCCTGTGCCACCGCCACCACGAAGCAGAGGTCGAAGAACAGCTCCAGCGGGGTGGCGGACCGGTGCTTCTCGTCTCGCCGGCGGGCCCGCATCGGCCGGTACCAGGAGCGGAAGGACGCGGTGGTGGTCAAATCGGTGCTCCTCGGCGCCGGCCGGTCAGCTGCGCCCACACGATAACCAGCTCAGGCGGCCGCGGACCCGAGCGGCTCGGGAACTCCGGCGGAAAGAGGTGCCACGGCCTCGGCCCGGGCCAGCGTGACGAGCGCGGTCTCCAGGCCGGCCGGCAGCCGCCGCCGGTGCCGCAGCGCCCAGCCGGCCTGCCGGGCGGCGTCGCGCAGGCCGGCCCGCCCGGCGGGGTCCCGCCACGCCTCGGCGACCACCGCGCGCAGCACCGACCCCGGCCGGCGCAGCGCCGCGGTGAGCACCCGGTTGCGCGCCTCCACCCGCCGCCGGGCCCGCGGGTCGCGCCCGGTCGGCACCGGCAGGTGGTGGGCCACCAGCTCCGGCACGTACGCGAGGTTCCAGCCCGCCGCCGCCAGGTCCATCGCCAGCAGCGCCTCCTCGCCGTACGTGCCGAGCCGTTCGGCGAAGCCGCCCACCTGCCGGTACGCGTCGCGGCGCAGCACCACCGCGCAGGCCAGGAAGCCGAGCACGGTCGGCCCCGGCGCGCCCGGCTCGGTGCCCAGCGGCGCCCGGGCCATCGCGGCCGAGACCGGGTCCCGCCGGGCCGCCGCGCCGACCCGCACCTCCCCCGTGAGCAGCGCGGTACGCGGGTGCCGGCGCAGCAGCGCGGCCGCCCGGTCGAGCGCGCCCGGCGCCCAGTACGAGTCGTCGTCGGCGAACGCCACGTACGGCGTGCGGGCCAGTCCCACCCCGACGTTGCGGGCGGCCCCGGCGCCCGCGTTCCGGTCCAGCTCCACCACGCGCACCCGGGGGAACTCCCGGGCGACGGCGGCCGGGGTCCCGTCGTCGGAGCCGTTGTCCACCACGATCACCGGGGCGGTGTGCCGGGGCAGCAGGGCGAGGAGCTGCTCCCGCCGGTTGCGGGTGGCCACCACGATCGTCACGTCCGTCGTCATGGCGGCCCTGGTACCCCGGCCGGCCGGACTCACGCGTGGCGCGGCGCACGGCGGGAACACCCCCGGTATGGCCGAGGTGACGCTGTTCCTCGCCGGCGACGTGATGACCGGGCGGGGCGTGGACCAGATCCTGCCGCACCCGGGGCCGTCCGCGCTTCGGGAGGAGCTGGTCACCGACGCCCGCCGGTACGTCGCGCTGGCCGAGTCGGTGGCCGGCCCGGTGCCGCGCCCGGCCCCGCCCGAGTGGCCGTGGGGCGACGCGCTGCGGCTGCTCGACGCGGAACGCCCGGACGCGCGGATCGTCAACCTGGAGACGGCCGTGACCGCCCGCGGCGAGTACGCCCCGGGCAAGGGCATCCACTACCGGATGCACCCCGCGAACCTGCCCTGCCTCACCGTCGCCCGGCTCGACGTCTGCGCCCTCGGCAACAATCACGTGCTGGACTTCGGTCCCACCGGGCTGGCCGACACCCTGGACGCGTTGCGGGGCGCGGGTATCCGGACCGCCGGCGCCGGCCGGGATGCCGAGGAGGCGTGGCGACCCGCGATCGTGGCGCTGGCCGGCGACCGCCGGCTGCTGGTCTGGTCGGTGGGCGCGGCGTCCAGCGGGGTCTTCCCGCAGTGGGCGGCGGGGGACGGCCGGCCCGGAGTCGCGTATCTGCCGGAGGTGTCCGCGGCGACGGCCGGCGTGCTCGCCGACCGGATCGCCCGGACCGCGCGGCCGACGGACCTGATCGTGGTCTCCGTGCACTGGGGGAGCAACTGGGGCCACGAGGTGCCGGACGAACACGTCGAGTTCGCGCACGCGCTGGTCGACGCCGGAGTGCACGTGGTGTACGGGCACTCCTCCCACCATCCCCGGCCGGTCGAGCGCTACCGGGGCCGGCTCATCCTCTACGGCTGCGGCGACCTGATCGACGACTACGAGGGGATCGGCGGGCAGGAGGCGTACCGGCCGGAGCTGCGACTGCTGCACCTGCCCACCCTCGACGCCGCCACCGGCGAGCTGCGGCGGCTGCGCCTCATCCCGGTCCGGATGCGCCGGATGCGCCTGCAACCCGCCACGCCCGCCGAGGCCGGCTGGCTCGCCGACCTCCTCGACGCCCTCGGCCGGCCCTCCGGCACCCGCTTCACCCGCGCCCCCGACGGGGCGCTCACGCTGCGCTGACGTGGCCCGGGCCACGTTCGTGGCGTGCGGCGCCGGTGCCTCACCGGCCGGGGCGCACCATAGATACATGACGCATCCCACCCCGGTGTCCGGTGCGCGGACGGCCGGGCCCTCCGCCGCCGAGCGGGCCTACCAGCACCTCAAGCGGGCCGTTCTCGAGCAGGTCTACCCGGGCGGGCTGCTGATCAGCGAGGGCGAGATCGCCGAGGCGACCGGGGTGTCCCGGACCCCGGTCCGGGAGGCGCTGCTGCGCCTGGAGGCCGAGGGCCTGGTCAAGCTCTACCCCAAGCGCGGGGCGCTGATCCGGCCGGTCTCGGCCCGGGAGATCGCCGACGTCATCGAGGCCCGCCGCCTGGTCGAGTTGCACGCCGCCGAGCAGGTCTGGCCGCGCCGCGCCGCCATCCGCGGCGACCTGGCCCGCTGGCTCGACGAGATGCGGCGGGCGCACGCCGAGGGTGACGTCACCGCGCTGATGGCCGCCGACCGGGCGTTCCACGCCACCGTGGTGGAGGCGGCCGGCAACGAGATCCTCGCCGAGCTCTACCACCGGCTGCGCGACCGGCAACTGCGGATGGGCGAGGCCAGCTTCCGGCTCTCGCCGGGCTGGGCCGAGGTGGCCCTCACCGAGCACGCCGGCCAGCTCGCCGCCCTCGACGGCGACGACCCGGGGGCCTGGCTCGACGCGGTCGGCGCCCACATCGACAACGCCGCGACCGTGCTGCGGACGCTCCGGTGAGCGCTGCCACCCCGACGGTCGCCCCGCGCCGCTCCGCCGCCCTGGTCTTCGCGGTGGCCCTCACCGCGTACGTGACCGCGGTCTTCCACCGCAGCTCGCTCGGCGTCACCGGGGTCGACGCGGCGGAGCGCTTCCACATCAACGCCGCCGCCCTGGCCACCTTCAGCGTCGCCCAGCTCGCCGTCTACGCGGCCATGCAGGTCCCGGTCGGGGTGCTGCTCGACCGGTTCGGCTCGCGCCGGCTGCTGCTGGCCGGCGGCGCGCTCATGGTGGCCGGGCAGCTCTGCTTCGCCGTGGCCACCGACGTCCGGCTCGCCGTCGCCGCCCGGGTGCTGGTCGGCTTGGGCGACGCGATGACCTTCATCAGCGTGCTGCGGATCGTGGCGTTCTGGTTCCCCGGCCGGCGCAACCCGCTGCTCGTGCAGCTCACCGGCACCGTCGGGCAGCTCGGCGCGGTGCTCGGCGCCGTACCCCTGGTGGCGCTGCTGCACCACACCGGCTGGACGCCCGCGTTCCTGACCGCGGCCGCGCTCGGCGCGACCGTGCTGCTGCTGGTGCTCGTCGCGGTCCGGGACACCCCGCACGCCGGGCACACGACCGCGCTCGCGCCCGGCCTGAGCACCGTACGCCGGCAGCTCGCCGACGCCTGGGCCCAGCCCGGCACCCGGCTGGGTCTCTGGACGCACTTCGTCACCCAGTTCTCCGGCTCGGTGTTCGCCCTGCTCTGGGGTTACCCCTTCCTGGTGCAGGGCCAGGGCTTCTCGCCCACCGCGGCGGCCGCCCTGCTCACCCTCATGACCGTGGTGACCCTGGTCTGCGGCCCGGTCATCGCGCACCTGTGCGCCCGGCACCCGTTCCACCGCTCGGCGGTGGTCTTCGCCATCACCGCCGGCACCGCCGCCGTCTGGGCGGTGGTGCTGGCCTGGCCCGGACGCGCCCCGCACGGGCTGCTGGTGGCGCTGGTGGTCGTCCTCGCGGTCAACGGCCCGGGCTCGGTGATCGGCTTCGACTACGCGCGCACCTTCAACCCGGTGCACCGGATCGGCAGCGCCACCGGCATCGTCAACGTCGGCGGGTTCGTCGCCTCGATCCTGTTGATCCTGGCGGTCGGCGTGGTGCTCGACCTGGCCACCCCGGCCGGCCGGAGCACGCCGCCGCTGTCCGCGTTCCGCTGGGCGTTCGCCGTGCAGTACCTGCTCTGGGGGCTGGGCGCGGTGCAGGTGCTGCGCTACCGCAACGCCGCCCGCCGCCGGTACGCCGCCGAACGCGCCGCCGTCGCCGTCGCGGCGCCCGCCTGAGCCGCGCACCGACCGGTCAGTGGAACCGGCTCCGGTGGGTGACCGAGTCCAGCACCAGGGTCAGCCCGGCAGCGACCAGCCAGCTGTCCTTGGCCAGCGCGGTGCCCGCCTGGGACGGCTTCAGGCTGTTCGCCTCCCTCATCCCGGGCGTCTTGAGGTAGAGCTGCACCAGCCCGGCGCCGAAGGCGGTGAGCGCCGCGCCGGCCAGCAGCGACGGCACGAACGGGATGAGCAGCGCGGCGCCCAGGGCGATCTCGCCGCGGGAGAGCAGCTTGGCGAACCGGTCCGGCTCGAACTGCTGCAACTGCGGGATCGCCCCGACCGCCATGCCGTGCATACCGGCGGCGGCCTCGCCCTCCAGGGACCGCTTGGAGAGCCCGGAATTCAGGATGAACGCGCCGATGACGATCCGCAGCGGCGCATGGGTCAACTTCATGATCACTCCCGTCGGTGCCGGAGAACCGGGCCCCCGCGTACCCGCCGACGCGCGGGATAACCCGCCGGTCGGCGGTGGGCCGCCGGTGAAGATCGGCGGTAGGTTCGTCCGGGGACGAACGACGGAGGCCCGGTGAGCGCGAGGAGCGAGCCGGGTCGGCGAGCCCCGCAGTCGCGAACGAAGGAGGCACTGTGGGTCAGGAAGTCCGGGGAGTCGTGTCGTTGCGCAAGGGCGCGCCGGTGGAGGTCACCACCATCGTGGTGCCCGACCCGGGGCCGGGCGAGGCGGTGGTCCGCGTCCAGTCCTGCGGGGTGTGCCACACCGACCTGCACTACCGCGAGGGCGGCATCAACGACGACTACCCGTTCCTGCTCGGCCACGAGGCCGCCGGCATCGTGGAGCAGGTGGGGGAGGGCGTCACCGACGTGGCCCCCGGCGACTTCGTGGTGCTCAACTGGCGGGCCGTCTGCGGGCAGTGCCGCGCCTGCCGGCGGGGCCGCCCGTGGCACTGCTTCAACACCCACAACGCCGCGCAGAGGATGACGCTGACCGACGGCACCGAGCTCGCGCCCGCCCTGGGCATCGGCGCGTTCGCCGAGAAGACCCTCGTGCACGCCGGCCAGTGCACCAAGGTCGACCCGTCCGCCCGGCCCGCCGCGGTCGGGCTGCTCGGCTGTGGCGTGATGGCCGGTCTCGGCGCGGCCATGAACACCGGCGGCGTGACCCGGGGCGACTCGGTGGCGGTGATCGGCTGCGGCGGGGTCGGCGACGCGGCGGTGGCCGGCGCGGCCCTGGCCGGCGCGACCACCATCATCGCGGTGGACACCGACTCCCGGAAGCTCGACTGGGCCCGGAAGTTCGGCGCCACGCACACCGTCAACGCCTCGGAGGACGATCCGGTCGAGGCGATCCGCGCCGCGACTGGCGGGTTCGGCGCCGACGTGGTCATCGAGGCGGTGGGCCGCCCGGAGACCTGGAAGCAGGCCTTCTACGCCCGCGACCTGGCCGGCACCGTCGTCCTGGTCGGTGTCCCCACCCCGGAGATGAAGATCGAGCTGCCGCTGCTGGACGTCTTCGGCCGCGGTGGCGCCCTCAAGTCCAGCTGGTACGGCGACTGCCTGCCCAGCCGCGACTTCCCGATGCTCACCGAGCTGTACCGGCAGGGCCGCCTCGACCTGGACGCCTTCGTCACCGAGGAGATCGCCCTCGACCAGGTCGAGGAGGCGTTCACCCGGATGCACCACGGTGACGTGCTCCGGTCGGTGGTGGTCTTCCCGTGACAGCCCGCGTCGACCACACCGTCACCTCCGGCACGTTCTCCCTCGACGGGCAGACCTTCGACGTCGACAACAACGTCTGGGTGATCGGCGACGACGCCGAGTGCGTGGTCGTCGACGCCCCGCACGACGTCGCCGCCATCCGCGCGGTGATCGGCGACCGCCGGGTGCTCGCCGTGCTGGCCACCCACGCCCACGACGACCACGTCCGGGTCGCGCCCGAACTGGCCCGGGCCACCGGCGCGCCGGTGCTGCTGCACCCGGCCGACCGGGTCCTCTGGGACCTGGTCCACCCGGACACCCCGCCCGACGGCGACCTCACCGACGGGCAGGCCGTCGAGGTCGGCGGCACCACGCTCCGGGTGCTGCACACCCCCGGCCACAGCCCGGGCGCGTGCAGCCTGTACGCCCCCGACCTCGGCGCGGTCTTCACCGGGGACACCCTCTTCGCCGGCGGCCCCGGCGCCACCGGCCGCTCCTTCAGCGACTTCGGCACCATCGTCGAGTCGATCCGCACCCGGCTGCTCACCCTGCCGCCGCACACCGTGGTCCACACCGGACACGGCGACGACACCAGCATCGCCGCCGAGGCGCCCCACCTGGACGAGTGGATCGCCCGCGGACACTGAGCCGACCTCCCGGCCGGGTCAGCGGCCCGGCCGGGCGGCGCCGGCCTCAGCGCTCGCCGTCGAGCACCGGCTTGACGTCGAGTACGGGAGTACCGTCGACCGCCTCCAGGTCGGCGACCCGCAGTCGTACGCCGTCCACGTCGAGCACCCGCACCCGGTGCAGCCCGATCGGGTTGGGCCGGTGCGGCGAGCGGGTGGCGAACACGCCGGTCTCCGGCCGCGACACGTCGCCGCGCGGGTGCACCGCTAGTACGTCCCGCCGGGCCTGGTCCAACCAGGTCAGCACCAGCACGTCCGCGCCGGGCCGCAGCCCGGCCAGCGCCGGGGCGTACGCCTCGTCGAAGACCAGCGACGCCTCCGGCGCGCCCTCGTCGCCCTGCTTCGGCGCCGCCGCCGGGTCGGTCAACGGCGACTCGACCCGGCCGACCGCCCGCAGCGCCGGTTCCGTTCCCGTCATGGGCCCTCCCTCAGCATGTGCAGCCGGAACGTGGTGCCGGCCGCGGTGGTGTGCACCAGCACCAGGTCGCACAGCGCGTGCACGATGACCAGCCCCCGCCCGCCGATGCCGTCGTGCGCCGGGGCGAGCCGCCCGGCGAGCGGGTCGGCCAGCCAGCCGTCGTCGTGGACCTCGCACACCAGGTGCCGGTCCGTGCACCACGCCTCGAGGGTGCCGGCGCCCCCGGCGTGCGCCACGCTGTTCGTGGCCAGCTCGGTGACCGCGATCTGTAGGTCGGCCACCCGGTGGGCGGCCAGCCCGGCGGACGCCGCCTGGTCGGCGACGAACCGCCGGACCTGCGGCAACGTCGCCAGGTCGTAGCGGAGCACCGCGACCCGCTCGGGCGGAGCGGGCAGCGGCTTGTTGTGCCGCTCGGTGACCTCGACCGGGGTGTAGCCGGCGATGCGGCGGCACCCGGAGCCGTCGACCAGCAGCGGGTGCGTGCAGCGGGCCTCGGCGAGCACGCCGGGGTCGAGCCGACCCGCGTCGTAGGGGCAGAGGATGCTCCCCGCACGGCCCGCGAAGGCCCAGTTGATCGCGGCCTCGTGCTGGGCGGCGGCCCGGTACTCCTCGGCGGTGCGGCCGGCCCAGATCGGCTCGCCGATGATCCGGAACCGCCGATCGGGATGCCGGTCGGCGAACGCCTGCAGCACCAACGGGATGATGCGGCCGGGGTTGCGTCCCGCCTCGGTCATGTCGGCCCATCCGACGGCGTCGCCGGCCGTGCCGAGCGCCGCGCGGATCAGCGCGAGCTGGGGGCCGGGCGTGGCCACCAGCACCGGCTCACCCGCGGCCAGTCCCTCCTGGACGAACGGCACGGTGACCGTGAGCAGGCTCGCGGCGTCGGTGTAGAACGCCAGTTCGTGACGGAAGCCGGCCGGTGTCAGGTCGGTGGGTGTGCTCACGCCGGGTGCTCCGTCGACATGTCGTCGAGCAGGTGCAGCAGCCGGCGCAGGGCGGGCCGGCACCCGACCAGCCGGATGCCGGTGGCGCTGGCCCGGTCGGCCCGGACCAGCGCGGTGGCGGCGCCCACGTCGGCGAAGCTCAGGTCGGAGACATCCACCACCGGCGGTCGTCCCGCCGTCCGCTCGTCGGCCGTCACGTTCTCCAGCACCGCGGTGAACGCCTCCCGGTTGCTCCGGTCCACCTGCCCCACCAGCCGCAACCCCGGCGGGTCGATCGTCCGGTACGCCCGCAGCAGCGGCGCCCAGGTCCGCGCGTTCTGCGGCCCGGCCGTGCCCGGATGGGCGGCGGCGAGGGCGCGCATCCCGTCCACCGGGAAGCGCCGCCGGTCGTACAGGCACAGGCCGGCGATCCGCCCGTCCAGGAAGAGCGGGTTGAGCGCGGTCTCGTAGCGACGCAGGTCGTCCAGGGTGGTGCCGCTGCGCAGCACCCACGCCATGTCACCGGCCAGCCGGATCCCCGGGTAGCCCTCCTGCCGCGCGCGGTCGACCTCGTCGGCCACGGTGGCGACCATCGTCTCCGGAGCCGGCCGCTCGCCGGTCGGGTAGACCTCCACGGCGGGCACGATGCGCAGCCGGCCGGCCGCCACGGCGGCCTCGGTCGGCACGCCGACGGCGTCGACCCGGGCGCGCACCGCCTGCGGCGGCGAGGTCTCGGTGAAGCAGACGACCTTGTGACCGAGGCGCAGGCCGGCGGCGGCGAAGCGGCCGACGGCATCGAGAGCGCCGCTCTCGTCGTCGTGCATCCAACAGACGTGGTCGCCCAGATGGACCTGGTCGACCACGGTCGTAGCAGTCACGGTGCGGGCCTTCCCGGTCGGTGCGTCCCTCACTGTAACGCCGGCCCCGGTTCCGGCCGAACCGGCCGTGATCCGCTTGCCGGCGGCGGTGTTCCGGGTTAACCTGGCGACGGATCCGGATGCCGGCGCGCAGCGCCACCCGGAATCCGCCTCTCCTCGCAAGCGGTAGCCCGTCCGGCGCCTCGCCGATCCGGTCGTCAGCACGCGGCCCACCGTCGGCTCGCCGGCCCTGGCCGCCCGACACCCGGCACGGGCCTCCGCCGGACCGGCCTCGGCCGTCCCTTCCCGCAGCGCCGTCATGGGTCGGCCGGCCCACAGCACCCACCGCGGTCGTGGTCAGCCTCTCCTCGGCGCACTGGCCTCGCTGGTGCCGCGAGCCGTTCGTGCCGTGAGTCCATCGCCCCGCCCATGCGCTCCGGCCGCGACCCCGCCGCCTCGCGCATCCGCTGAACCATCCCCCCTCCGCCCGTCCCGATCGGGGACGGCCACCGATCGAAAGGCACTCGATGACCGACACCTCCGCGCCGCTCCCCGTGAGCGGCATCGTCGACACGATCGACGACCACGCGCTGCTCCGGGTCGACGGCTACCTGCCCTCCGCCGCGGACGCCCACCTCACCGCCGGGCAGGTGCGCCGCTACGGCCTGCGCCGCGGCGACCTCGTCACGGGGGCGGTCGCCGCCGCGCCCGGCAAGGGCCGGCACGCGCCGCTGGTCCGGCTCGACACCGTCAACGGGACGCCCCCCGACCAGGCGCGCCGCCGCCCGGAGTTCCACCGGCTCACGCCGGTCCACCCGCACCAGCGGCTGCGGCTGGAGACCGAACCGAACGTGCTGACCACCCGGGTCATCGACCTGGTGATGCCGATCGGCAAGGGCCAGCGGGCGCTGATCGTCTCGCCGCCGAAGGCGGGTAAGACGATGGTGCTGCAGGCGATCGCGAACGCGATCACCCGCAACAACCCGGAGTGTCACCTGATGGTGGTGCTGGTCGACGAGCGGCCGGAAGAGGTCACCGACATGCAGCGGTCGGTGAAGGGCGAGGTCATCGCGGCCACGTTCGACCGTCCGCCGCAGGACCACACCACGGTGGCGGAGCTGGCGATCGAGCGGGCGAAGCGCCTGGTCGAGCTGGGCCACGACGTGGTCGTGCTGCTCGACTCGCTGACCCGGCTGGGCCGCGCCTACAACCTGACCGTCCGCTCGGCCGGTCGCACCCTCTCCGGCGGCATCGACGTGGCCGCGCTCACCCCGCCCAAGCAGCTGCTCGCCGCCGCCCGGGCGATCGAGGAGGGCGGTTCGCTGACCGTCATCGCCTCGGCCCTCGTGGAGACCGGGTCCGCCGCGGACAGCCTCATCTTCGAGGAGTTCAAGAGCACCGGTAACGCCGAGCTGAAGCTGGACCGGTCGCTGGCCGACCGGCGTACGTTCCCCGCCGTCGACGTGCGCGCCTCCGGTACCCGCCGGGAGGAGCTGCTGCTCACCGACGTCGAGCGGGATCGCCTGCGGGCACTGCGTTCCGCGCTGTCCGTGCTGGACCGGCAGGCGGCCCTGGACCAGCTGCTCCGCCAGCTCGCCGCCACCGGCGGCAACGCCCACTTCCTCGCCCGCCTCGGCGCCGCCGGACGCGGCTAGGATCCTTCGTCATGGACGATTCCCGGGCCGACCGGCCGCCGACCGTACGCCAGCTGCGCCTGGTCGTCGAGGCCGAGGACTACGACGCCGCGGTCGCCTTCTTCCGGGACGCGCTGGGCCTGCCGGAGCAGGCGGCGTACTCGGGTGGCGACGGCGCCCGGGTGGTGATCCTGGAGGCGGGCCGGGCCACGCTGGAGCTGGCGAACCCCGCGCAGAAGCGGATGATCGACGAGGTGGAGGTCGGCCGCCAGGTCGCGCCCCGGCTCCGGGTGGCCTTCGAGGTGGACGACAGCCGGGCGGTGACCGAGCGCCTCGTCGCGGCGGGCGCCACCGAGGTCGCCCCGCCGACGGTCACCCCGTGGCAGTCGCTCAACGCCCGCCTCGACGGCCCTGCGGGCCTGCACCTCACCGTCTTCGAGGAACTGCGCGGCGAGGCCGAGCGGGCGGCCCTGGACGGCTTCGGCACCGACGCCTGAGAATCCGCGTGGCTCCCTGCCGCCAGGCCCGGCGATACTCGGGCCCGTGCCCGACGTGACGTTGACCCCCGCACAGGCCGCCGCCCTCCGCCATGTCCGCGACGTGGCCCTGCGGGACCGGCCGGCCGCGCTCGCCGTCATCGCCCGGCATCTCGCCGGCTCCGGCGCCGCGTACCGCTCCGAGGAGATCGTCGCGGCGGTGGCCGAACACGGCCGCCTCACCCTCAACTTCCATCCCGACCGTCTGCTGCGCGACGGGCGGACGGTGGCCGAGGCGCTCGACCAGGAGGGCGTCTACCGCAGCCAGTTCGAGACGGGCATCTCCAACGGCGGCCTGACGGCGTTCCCCGGCGGCGACCGGGACCGCTGGGAGGAAACGCTGTTCGGCGGGGCGTACCAGCGGACCGGCGTGCCCTCGGCCGAGCGCCCGAAGTACGGCGGCCTGAACCTGCTCGACCACCCGGACGGCGCCTGCCCCCGGTTCGGCTCCTGCCACCTGCGGCTGCGCCCCGCGACGCTCGCGCGGGCCACCTTCAGCTTCGGCGACAGCCACACCGGGCCGAAGGACCTCGGCACCGTCACGGTGTTCGAGCCGGTGCTCGCCGCGCTGCTGGAGGCCACCGAGGCGACCGGGATCAGCCTGGGCGTGGCCGGCATGGACACCGGCACGCTGCTGCGGGCGCTGCTGCGCCGCCGGGAGCGGGCGTCCGAGGCGGCCGGACGGGCGCTGGACGACTACATCGAGGCGCAGGTGCACGGTGAGCTGAGCCTGGTCCGGGACGTCGAGGCCGTGGTGGTCGATCCGTCGTTCCAGGGCACCGAGGAGGGGCGGATCCTCGCCGGGCTCGCCCGGCGGCACGGCTTCGCGCTGCGCTGGCACACCGGGTTCGAACTCCCGGTCGACGGGGTCGACGCCGATTTCCGGGGGCCGGCCATCCCGCCGCTCGCCGCCCGGGTGCACGCCGAGTTCGCCCGTCCCGGGGAGCCGGTGCACGCCGCGCTGATCGGCCGGGCCGCCGCCTCGGTGGTGCGCGAGCCGCAGCGCTGGGCCGACCGGGGACCGGCCGAGGTGACCCTCCAGCATCTCAAGCAGCTCTGGCACGTCCTGGTCCGGTTCGGCGTCCCCGCGGCCGGCTAGGCCGGTTCCCGCCCCCGGCGTACGCCCCGTCACGAGTGTCCGGAATCCCGGGTGACCTGGGCCGCAGCGACGGCAGACCCCGGCATTTCCGGAATGCCCGACAGGTCGAGCTGGTTGTGTCCCCCGTACCGCCGGAGCGCAAACCCGTACCGGCGAGTAGTTCCCCCGAGGGGCGCTCACCCCGGAGCGCGTCGTAACGACGAAAGGGCAACCATCGTGAAGCAGCACTTCACTCGATGGCTCCCCGCCATCGCGAAGACCGCCATCGCAAAGGCCGCCACCGCGAGGACCGCCATCGCCACGAGCCCGAACCGCCGCACCGCGCTGACCATCGCGGGCGTGGCGTGCCTCGGCGGGCTGGCGTTCGGCCCCACCGCCGTCGCCGCCCCGGTGACCAGCGGCCCGCACGCCGGCGCTGTGGCCGCCATCGGCCTGGCAACCGGCAAGAAGACCGGCACCGAGACGGTGAAGTCCGACCTGACCACCGGTGGTGACAAGGTCCCGACCAAGGCCGACCGGCCCAGCCGGGAGGAGCTCATGCCGCACGGTGTCGAGGGCGCCCAGTCGCGCATCCCGCTCGACGACGCGCAGCTCGACAACGCCAAGGCCATCGTCAAGGCGGCCAAGGAGACCGGCGTGGGGGAGCGGGGCGCCGTGATCGGCGTCGCCACCTCGCTGCAGGAGTCGAAGCTGTACAACCTCGGCCACCTCGGCACCTACAACGACCACGACTCGGAGGGCCTGTTCCAACAGCGCCCGTCGTCCGGTTGGGGTACGCCCGAGCAGGTCACCGACCCGGACTACGCCAGCAAGGCGTTCTTCAACGCCCTGAAGAACGTCGGCGGCTGGCACGACCTGCCGCTGACCGCCGCGGCCCAGACGGTGCAGGTGTCCGCCTTCCCGTACGCGTACGCGCAGTGGGAGGAGCAGGCGGCGGACATCGTCCAGCAGCTCTGGTGACAAATTCCGCGAACCGGCCGGCCCCGCCAGGGGCCGGCCGGTTTCGTCTGTCAGTAAGGTCGACCTGCAACCTGAGGCATATGTCCGGTTTGCTGTCCATCGCTGGGCGGTGAGTGGAACGCCATGTATGTCTCCGCCGCCCGGTGACCTCCATACCGTTCCACCGACGGGGTGGGCCTGGGCGGGGTGTCCGGTTCGTCGGGTGGTCGGTGGCACTCTGACGGCGGAATGGCGGCCGGGCGGGGGTCGTTGTATCCGGGTGAACGACCGAGGAAGACGCCCCGCCCCGCAGGGTGACCGGCCCCCCGGGGCTGCCCGCCGAGGTGGGTGCGCCGGACCCGGAATGATGGTGGGCTGCCGGTCGTTGTACATGGTCCCGGCGCGACGAAGAGGCCCCCCGGCCCCGCGCGCTGGATGATCCCCCAAGACTTTCGCTCGACCCCCTCAAAGACTTCTGTTGAGCGCCTGACGGTGCTTGCGCACGCCACCCCAGCCGACCCCCGTCGGTGTGTGTGCGCCAACCCCCGAATGGAGCTGTCCCCCCATGAACACGATGCTGCGTAAGAGCGTGCTCGGTATTGCTGGTCTGGCCTTCACCGGTGGTGTGTTCGCCGGTCCGATCGCCGCCCACGCCGAGCCGGTGCACAGCACCAAGCCGGCTGCGGTGGCGGTGCAGGGTGACAAGCTGATCCCGCATGGTGTGCAGGGCGCCCAGTCGAAGATCGCTCTGAACGATGAGCAGACGGCCAACGCGAAGGCGATCATCGCCGCGACGAAGAAGGCCGGTCTCCCGGAGCGGGCTGCGGTGATCTCGATCGCCACGAGCCTGCAGGAGTCGAAGCTGGAGAACCTGGGCCACCTCGGCGACCGCAACGATCACGACTCGCTGGGCCTGTTCCAGCAGCGCCCGTCCAGCGGTTGGGGTTCGCCGGAGCAGATCACCGACCCTGAGTACTCGACGCTTGCGTTCCTGAAGGGTCTGAAGCAGGTCGACGGCTGGCAGGACATGCCGCTGACCGAGGCCGCCCAGACCGTGCAGGTCTCGGCCTACCCGGACGCCTACGCCCAGTGGGAGCGGCAGGCCGCCGACATCGTCGCCCACAACTGGAACAGCTGACCTAAGCAAACGAACGCTGGCCGGCACCCGAACACGGGGTGCCGGCCAGCGCCGTCTTCACACCGGGGCGCTCTCGGCGCGCAGGCGGGAGGAGCCCGTCCCCACCGACCAGCCGGCCGCCCACCGGCTGCCGCTGGTGCTGCTGGTCCGGTCGATCACGTGGTACCAGTCCATCCGGCAGCGCTGTGGGGTCACGTCGAGCACCCCGTACCCGTGCCCGTCCAGCTCGGCCCAGCGCACGTGCGGGTTGGTCGAGCGGATCAGCCCGGCGCCGAGCTGACTCAGCGGGTTGCCGGCGGGCAGCCTCAGGAAGTCGTTGATGTTGTCGCTGGTCACCGACGGGACGACGAACTCCGCCGCGGCCGGCTCGAACAGCGTGGACCGGGTGGTCACCTCGTTGGCCCACGACGTGTGGATGTCCCCGGTCAGGAAGACCACGTCGCGGGTGCCGGTGCCCCGGAGGTGGTCGACCAGTCCGTTGCGGTCGGCGTTGTAGCCGTCCCACTGGTCGGCGTTGAGCACCGCACCGTTCTCCGGGATGCCGAGCAGCTTCGCGAGCGGGCCGAGCAGCCAGGAGGGCAGCGCGCCGACGTCCAGCCGGGCGATCATCACGGGGCTGCCGACCAGCTCCACCGGGCAGTGGAGCCGGAGAGCCCCGCCTTGAGCCAGGCCATCTGCGCGTCGCCGGTGATCGTCCGGCCGAGGTCGTCGACGGCGGTGCCGGACGCCTGCGCCGACCGGTACGAGCGGAGGTCCAGCATGGACAGCTCCGCCAGCCGGCCGAAGCGGAACCGCCGGTAGATCGCCCCGTCCGCGCCAACCCGCACGGGCATCCACTCCAGGTACGCCTGCCGGGCTGGCGCCGGTCAGCACGGCGGTGCCGGCGGATGCGCCGGCGAGGCGGAGGAGGGTACGACGGTCGAGGGTGTTCGTCATGACCCAGGTATCTACCGCCGTCGACGCGCTCCGCGCTGCCTCTGCCGTGCGGATTTCACCGGGTTTTCCGTCCTGGTTCGCCCGGACGGCCCTCCATCACGGACGGTCCTGCCCGGCGCCCGCCGCCCGTACGCCGACCGCGCCGGGTGACCGACCGGTCAGGAGGGGGAGTCGCCGGAAGGGCGGTGACCGGCGAAGACGTCGACCAGCGCCGCCACCAGGGCCAGCGCGATGATCCCGACGGCCAGCAGGAGCGAGTGGCGGTAGGCGACGGAGAAGTCGCCCCGGCTGTGGGCCAGCGAGGAGAAGAACAAGGCGCCGACCCCGGCAATGCCGGCGGCCGAGCCGATCCGCTGCCCGGTCTGCAGCATGCCGGCGCCGCTGCCGGCCTGCGGCACCGGCACCTCGGAGAGGGTCAGCGTCTGGTTCGGCGCGATGACCAGGCCGCTGCCCAGCCCGGCGAGCAGGAACGGCACGGCGGTCAGCAGCGGCACCGAGTGGCGCGGCGAGTGCCGCAGCACCCACACGGTGGCCAGCAGGCCGAGCACCACCACCAGCAGGCCGGCGGCGACCAGCGGCCGGCCGTAGCGGGTGACGACCCGGCCGCCCACCGCCGAGGCGGCCGCCGAGCCGAGCGCGAACGGGGTGATGGCCAGGCCGGCGGCGAGCGCGCTGTAGCCGAGCCCGACCTGGATGTAGAGCGTGAAGATGAAGAAGATGGCGGTGAACCCGGCGAAGTAGACCAGGCCGATCAGCGAACCCAGCGTGTACGAGCGGAACCGGAAGAGCCGCAGGTCGAACAGGGGCGGCCGGTGCCGCCCGTACCACCGCTCCCAGAACGCGAAGCCGGCCAGGAAGAGCAGGCCGACGGGGATCAGCACCCACTTGCCGGCGCCGCGCCACTGCGCCCGCTGCACCAGCGGCAGCAGCACCAGGGTCACCCCGAGGCCGAGCAGCACCACCCCCATGGGGTCCAGCCGGTGCCGGTCCGGCTGGCCGGCCGGACGGGCCGGGATCAGCCGCCAGCCCAGCACCACGGCGAGGATGCCGACCGGGATGTTCACGAAGAAGACCCAGCGCCAGCCGTGCTCCTCCCCGCCGAGTTCGATGAGCAGCCCGCCGAGCAGCGGGCCGACGGCGGTGGAGATGCCGATGGTGGCGCCGAGCAGGCCGAACGCGCGGCCCCGCTCGGAGCCCCGGAACAGCTGCTGGATCATGCCGCTCACCTGGGGGTTGACCACCCCGGCGGCGGCGCCCTGGACGAGCCGGGCGGCGATCAGCCACTCCGGCGAGCGGGCCATCCCGGCCAGCGCGCTGGTCACCGTGAACAGCGCCACCCCGACCACGAACGCGGTACGCCGGCCGCGCGCGTCGCCGAAGCGCCCGGCCGGCACCAGCACCAGGCCGAAGGTCAGCGCGTATCCGGACAGCACCCACTGCAGGTCGCTGGGGGTGGCGTGGATGGCCCGGTCGATCGACGGCACGGCGACGTTGACGATGCTGACGTCCAGCAGGGTCATGAACGCCGCGACCAGGCCGACGCTCAGCGCCCTCCAGCGGCGCCGGTCGTCCGACCCGGTGTCGTCCACCGGCGTCGACGACCGGTCCGTGCTCATCGTGCCCCCCGCTGACCGTCGATCACGCATCCCCGATCGCTACCCGGCACCCGGTGGGGCAAACGACGATGTCACGTCATCTGACGCGCGCACCACCGCGGTCCGAAGTCCAGCCCGGACATCGGGGAGTCCTCCCGGTGCAGCAGCCCTCGCTCGGTGAGCACGTGCAGCGGCTCGCGGAGTTCCTCCTCGGTCATACCGGTCTCCTGGGCGATCAGGTCCGGGTAGGGGACGTGCCCCCGCACCTCCAGCGCGGTCACCGCCTGGTACACCCGTTCCTCGACCGCAGACAGCTGTACCTGCTGCATCGCTTCCCTCCTCGGCGTGGACCGCCCGACCGGCGGGCGGCCTGCGCCCGGCGGTTACCCGGGCGGGGTCCGATGATGCCCACCCGATCGGGGGGGGTCGCGCGGGGGCGCGTGCCGGGCGCGTCGACCGCGCGGTGGCCTAGGCTGCACCCGTGATCATCTGGGACCTCGTCGTCGTCGGTGGCGGTCCGGCCGGTCTCTCCGCCGCGCACGCGGCGGCCCGGGCCGGCGTCCGTACCCTGGTGGTCGAGCGGGCCACCCATCCCCGGTACAAGACCTGCGGCGGCGGGCTGATCGGCACCTCACTGGCCGAGGTCACCGACCGGATCGAGGTGCCCGCGCACGACCGGGTCGACCGGGTCACCTTCACCCGGGACGGGCGACGCCAGTTCACCCGCCGCCACTCCGCGCCGCTGGTGGCCATGGTCCGCCGGGAGGAGTTCGACGACCGGTTGCGCGCCGCCGCGGTCGCCGCCGGCGCCGAGGTCCGCGAGGGCGTCACCGTCCGCGCCGTCGAGCAGGACCCCGACGAGGTACGCGTACGGCTGGCCGGCGGCGACACGGTACGAGCCCGCGCGGTGATCGGCGCCGACGGCTCCTCGGGCGTGACCGCCCGGCACGTCGGGGTGACCTGGCGGCAGGTCGACCTGGGGCTGGAGCTGGAGCTGCCGATCCCACCGGCCGAGCAGGACCGCTGGCGCGGGCGGGTGCTCCTCGACTGGGGCCCGGTCCCCGGCTCGTACGCCTGGGTCTTCCCGAAGGGCGACCGGCTCACCGTCGGCGTCATCGCCGGCCGGGGCGAGGGCGAGCGGACGCGCGCCTACCTGCGCGACTTCGTGGCCCGGCTGGGCCTGTCCGGGGTGACCCCGGAGCACGACTCGGGGCACCTGACCCGGTGCCGGGCGGAGGACTCGCCGCTGCGCCGCGACCGGGTGCTGGTCGCCGGTGACGCGGCGGGCCTGCTGGAGCCGTGGAGCCGGGAGGGCATCAGCTTCGCGTTGCGGTCGGGCCGGCTGGCCGGCGAGGCGGTGGCCGGCGGCGACCTCGACGCCTACGACCGGGAGGTCCGGCGCCGGTTGGTCCCGGAAATGCGGGCCGGGCACCGGCTGTTGGAGGTCTTCACGCGGCGGCCCGACGTGTTCCACGCGCTGCTGGCGACCCCGCCCGGCTGGCGGATGTTCGTCCGGTTCTGCCTGGGGCAGGTCGGCTTCGAGCGGGTCCTGGCCCGCCGCCCGGTGCGGGCCGGCCTGGCCCTGCTGGACCGCCTGCCGCCGTGGCGGCCGGAGACGGCCGGGCGGTCCGCCCCCGGCCCGCGGTAGTCACGGCACGACGGGCGGCCCAGCGGGCCGGGTCGGTTGATGCGGCGGGTGGGCGGACAGGCGCACAATGCGGTCATGAGCGAACCGCGCGAGTCGTTCACCGACGAGGAGTACGCCTTCCTGCGGCACGTCCGCTTCGGCGAACTGCCACCCGGGGTGCGTCCCGAGGAGCGGCTGGAGTCGACCGAGAGCGAGACCGAGCCGCGCCGGGACCGGCCCGATCCGACCGGCGGGCAGCACGAGTGGGACCTGCGGGCCGGCGGCTGACCGACCCGGAGACGGCGACGGGCCCCGGGTGCGACACCCGGGGCCCGTCGACAGGTGGTACGGGTCAGAAGACCGGCACGCCCTCGCGGACCAGCTTCCAGTTCGGCACGAAGAAGTCGGCCGGGTCGATGACGCCCTTGGCCTGCGCCCAGTCGATGAGCAGCTGGCGGATCTCCTGCTGCTCGTTGTAGACCTGGGTCTTCACGATGCCCGGGAAGTTGCCGCCACCGCTGCGGCGGTAGTTGTTCACCGCGATGACGAACTGCGCGTCCGCGGCGACCGGGGTGTCGGTGCCCGGCAGCACCAGGCGGGTGATCCGCTGGCCGACCGGCTTCGAGATGTCGATGTCGTAGTCGAGCCCGGAGATGACGTCGTAGTTGTAGTCCGGCACGGCCGGGTCGCTGATCGTGTCCGGGTTGACCGCCGCACCCGCCGGGACGGTGACGAAGTACTTCGCGGAGTACTCCAGGTACGCCTTCACCTCGGCGCCGGTCAGCACGACCGCCTCCAGGGTGTTGTCGAAGACGTAGAGCCCCGCCACGTCGCGGATCCGCACGTCGCCCTGCGGGAAGACCGCGGTGCGGCTGAACGGGGACGCCTGCGACAGCACCGGCAGGCCCGCGTACGCGGTGCCGGCCAGGGCCTGGGTGACCACCTCGGCCTGGACGTGGTTGATGAAGTCCAGGATCGGGGTGTCCTTGTACCGCGACTCGACGGTGGACAGTTCGACGCTGGACTGCGCCACCACCTGGTTGACGTACCCGATGGTCTTGGTGTGCTGGCCGCGGACGGCCGCGAGCACGGCCGGGTCCTCGACCACGGTGTTGGTGTTGAGCATGGTCGACCGCTTGCCGACGACCTGCCAGCGGCCCTTCTCCCGGGTCAGGGTGAAGTCCATCCGGGTCAGCCGCTGGCCCCACTTCGACGGCTCCGAGGTGAGCACCTGCGCGCCGGTGGCCTTGTTGGTGACGAACTTCTCCGGCACCTCGCTGTGGGCGTGGCCGAAGAGGATCGCGTCTATGCCGGGCACCTGCTCGGCGATCAGCGCGACCGGATTCTCGTTCGGCAGCTCCGGGCCGTAGCTGGAGGTGCCGCTGTCGCCGCCGTGGGCGGAGATGATGACCAGGTCGGCGCCGCGCTCCCGCATCACCGGCACCCACTTGGCGGCGGTCGCCACCATGTCGGCGAAGACCAGCTTGCCCTCGACGTTGGCCCTGTCCCAGATGGCCACGCCGGGGTTGGTCAGGCCGAGGATGCCGACCTTCAGGGTGGGGGAGTCGTACCCGCCGAGCGCGACCTCCTTGATCACGTACGGCAGGAAGGCCGGCTTGCCGGTCTTCTCGTTGATCGCGTTCGCGGCCAGGGCCGGGAAGCCGAGCTGGCCGATCCAGGTGGCGAGCAGCGGCAGGCCGTAGTTGAACTCGTGGTTGCCCAGCGTGACGGCGTCGTACTTCAGCACGTTCATGGCGTTGGCCATCGGGTGCGTCTCACCGGTGCTGGTGATCGGCTCCTGCTTGGCGTAGTAGGTGGCCAGCGGGGTGCCCTGGATGGTGTCGCCGGCGTCCAGCACCAGGGTCGCCCTGCCCTTGCGCTCCGCGCGGATCTGGTTGACCAGGGTGGCCAGCTTCGCGACGCCGACGTCGTTGTGCTTGCTGTCGTCGAACTCGGCGTCGCGGTAGTAGTCCCAGTTGTAGACGTTGCCGTGGGTGTCCGACGTGCCGAGGACGGTGAGGTCCCAGGTCTTCGACGGCTTCGGGTTGGCCTCGGCGGGAGCGCCGGCGATCAGGGGGGCGGTCGCGGCGGCGGCGGCGACGGCCAGCACCTGGCGGCGCGAGGCGCCGGAGGAGGAGGTCATGAGTGCCCTTCCATGGGGGTGGACGCGCCTCGTGGGCGCCGTTGCGCACCATAACGACCGGCTGTCACAGATGCCACATCGCCCCGAGGTATCTCACACCACCAGCGCCGCCGGCTACCGCGGTGTGACGGCGCGGGCACGTGACCGGCTGTTTCGCCCCCGGTCCGGCGGGAAGGGCGGGGGAGGAACGACGGCGCGAGGGAGCAACCGGTGAGCGAGGACCAGTACACCCAGCAGGACCCCACCCGCCAGTACGGCCAGCAGCAGGGCCAACCCGCCCAGCAGCAGCCGGCGCCCGGCAGCGAACAGCAGATGGGCCCGAAGCCGGACCACGGCGAGGAGTCGTACCGGGGCAGCGACCGGCTCTCCGGCAAGCGGGCGCTGATCACCGGCGGTGACTCCGGGATCGGCCGGGCGGTCGCCATCGCGTACGCCCGGGAGGGCGCCGACGTGCTGATCTCCTACCTCGGCGACGACGAGGAGGCCGATGCCCGCGAGACCGTGAGCCTGATCGAGCAGGCCGATCGCAAGGGCGTCGCCGTGCGCTGCGACGTGCGGGAGGAGGCGAACTGCCGCAACCTGGTCGAGCGGACGCTGTCCGACCTCGGCGGTATCGACATCCTGGTCAACAACGCGGCCTTCCAGATGTCGCAGGACAACGGCATCCTCGACATCACCACCGAGCAGTTCGACCGGGTCTTCAAGACCAACGTGTACGCCATGTTCTGGCTCTGCAAGCTGGCCGTGCCGCACCTGCCCGAGGGCTCGGCGATCATCAACAGCTCGTCGATCCAGGCGTTCAACCCCTCGCCGCAGCTGCTCGACTACGCCACCACGAAGGCGGCCATCGCCAACTTCACCAAGGCGCTCGCGCTGAACCTGGCCGACCGGGGCATCCGGGTCAACGCCGTGGCGCCCGGCCCGGTCTGGACCCCGCTGATCCCGGCCACCATGCCCGAGGAGAAGGTGAAGCAGTTCGGCACCGACACCCCGATGGGCCGACCCGCCCAGCCCGCCGAACTGGCGCCCGCGTACGTCTTCTTCGCCTCCCAGGAGTCGAGCTACGTGACGGGGGAGATCCTCGGCGTGACCGGGGGCAAGCTCACCAGGTGATCCGCCGGCCGCCGGTGGTCAGCGGGGCCAGGCGGCCATCCGGCGGCGCACCTCGCCGATCTGGCCGGGGTCCAGGCCGTAGCGGGCGAACCGGCGGTCCGGCACCCGGTCCAGGTAGCGGCCCGCCGCCCGGACGTCCTCGACGTCCAGCGCCGGGTCCACCTGCCGGGCCAGTTCCAGCAGCTCCGTCACCGCGTACCGGTCCAGCGCGGCTGAGACGTCGATGTAGTCGCGGACCTCGCGGCGGTTGACCAGCGCGGCCGTCTTGTTGGCGATGAGATCCCGGACGTCCATGACCGGGCCCAGGTCCATCACCACAGGGCTGCGGTACCGGTCGAGCCGGGCCAGGCTGAGGCGGATCTGCCGGCCGTCCCGGCTCACCACGAAGTCCCGCAGGTCCCGGTCGTAGCCGTCGAAGAGCTCACCCAGCTCGCTGTCCGGGTCGGCGTCGGCCACCTGGTAGCCGGCCCGCTCCAGGGCGGTCCGCACCCCGGCCGCCGCCGCGGCGGCCGCGCCCTCCACGTCGGCGAAGAGGTCCACGTCCTCGGTGGGGCGGGTGACCAGGCCGTGCGCCGCCCAGGCCACCCCGCCGCCGAGCACGAACCGGTGCGGTCCGGCGGCCGCGAGGGCCACCCGGGCCACCTCCCGGTAGAAGTCGTGCAGGTGGGTCACGCGGTGCGCAGGCCCCGGTGCCGGCTCTCCCACGCCAGGCGTACGCCCCGGGGCAGGTTCAACAGCGGCCACACCCGGCGCAGCGTCCCGGCGTCGATCAGCTCGCGCAGATCCTCGACGCGGGTGGTCTCGCGCAGCACGTTCTCGTACATCCAGAGCAGGTCGTCGGGGTCGGCCAGGTCGAAGGCCCGCTCGCTGCTCCACATCAGGCGCACCGGCAGCTCGACGATGCCGCGGGTGGGCCCGGCGAGCTCGGCGAGGGTGCGCGCCACCACGGCGGGTCGCCCGGGCCGGGCGAGGTACGCGGTGCTGGCGGCCGACATGCTGTCAGGGTAACCCCTGTCCCGCGTTTTCCCATCGCCCTGACCTCGCACCCACCGCCAGAACGGCGAGCTGGCGGCCCAGGTGACCCGCCGACTACCCCATCCCGAGCGTGGCACGCGCTCGTCCGGGTCGGCCCCCGCCGCCGGGCGGATTGGCCCGGGATCGCCCTGCTGACGGGTCGGCGACCGGCCGGCGGGTGTGGGACCTATGTCCGGTTCCGGCCCGTCCCTCGTAGGTGGGTGGAACGCCATGTGTGTCTCCGGGGCCCGGTGACCTCCATGGTGTTCCACCGACGGCCGCGCCGTCGCGGTAGGTGGGGCTACCCGGGGGTGAAGTGGTGGGTGCTGCGGGGCCGGCCTGGGCGGGGTGTCCGTTTCCGGGGTGGTCGGCGGCACTCTGGCGGCGGAATGGCGGGCGGGTGCGGGTCGTTGTATCGGGGTGAACGGCCGAGGAAGACGCCCCGCCCGGCGGGGTGGCCAGCCCGCCCCACGAGGTGGGTGTGCCGAGCCCGGAATGATGGTGGGCGGCCGGTCGTTGTACATGGTCCCGGCGCGACGAAGAGGCTCCCCGGCCCCGCGTGCCGATGATCCCCCCGATGACTTCTTGGAGCGCCCGACGGTGCTTGCGCACGCCACCCCAGCCGACCCCCGTCGGCGTGTGTGCGCCAACCCCCGAATGGAGCTACTTCTCATGAACACGACGCTGCGTAAGAGTGTGCTGGGTATTGCTGGTCTGGCGTTTGCCGGTGGCCTGGCTGCGGGTCCGCTGAATCATCATGAGGCGGCGCCGGTGACGGGGCTGTCGGAGGCGGCGGTGGTGCAGGCCGACAAGCCGGACGTGGGCAAGCTGATCCCGCATGGTGTGCAGGGCGCCCAGTCGAAGATCGCTCTGAACGATGAGCAGATCGCCAACGCCAAGGCGATCATCGCCGCGACGAAGAAGGCCGGTCTCCCGGAGCGCGCTGCGGTCATCTCGATCGCCACGAGCCTGCAGGAGTCGAAGCTGGAGAACCTGGGCCACCTCGGCGACAAGAATGACCATGACTCGCTGGGCCTGTTCCAGCAGCGCCCGTCGAGCGGTTGGGGTTCGCCGGAGCAGATCACCGACCCTGAGTACTCGACGCTCGCGTTCCTGAAGGGTTTGAAGCAGGTCGACGGCTGGCAGGACATGCCGCTGACCGAGGCCGCGCAGACCGTGCAGGTCTCGGCCTACCCGGATGCGTACGCGCAGTGGGAGCGGCAGGCCGCCGACATCGTGGCCCAGTACTGGAACAGCTGACACAAGCAAACGAACGCTGGCCGGCACCCGCGAACCGGGTGCCGGTCAGCGGCGTACCCGGGGAAAGACCGCAACGGACGCGCGGCGAAGGACCACGACGGGCTGGGGGCGAGGGTGACCGGCGCAGGGATCAAGCCTGACCGCCCGGAGCCGGTCACCCTCGCCCCCAGCCCCAACCGCAACCACTCCCGAGCCGCAAGAACGAGCCCGCAACCACTCCCGAGCCGCAAGAACGGACCCGTGACCGCAGTCACCGAGACGGCACGGAAGAACATCCGACCCAGTACCGTTGTGCAGAGCGTCGGTGTGCCCAGTGTCCCCGGGCCTCACCTAAATTGCCTTCGCGGAATACCGTTCGGCTGGAGCCGCGTCGCGCCACTCGCCGAGAGGCGACCTGCACACCGACGCCCAGCGGCGCCCTGGCCATCCGGCCGGGGCGCCGCTGTTTTCCGGCTCGGGTCGCGGGCGCACGGCGGCTGGCCTAATGTTCAGAAGGTCAGCTACCCGCGAGCCGGGGAGGGGGTGTGCCGGGATGGGTCTGAAGACCTTCATTCAGGGTTGGCCGGTCTACCGGCAGCTCACCGGCACCGACCCGCTCGGCCGGGGCGCCGCGGCGCAGTCGGCCCGCTCGGCGGCGCTGACCGCGCGCACCGAGACGGCCGACAGCATGGCCCGGTCGGTCTGCCCCTACTGCGCGGTGGGCTGCGGGCAGCGGGTGTACGTGAAGGACGGGCAGGTCACCCAGATCGAGGGCGACCCCGACAGCCCGATCTCCCGCGGCCGGCTCTGCCCGAAGGGCTCGGCCAGCAAGAACCTGGTGACCAGCCCGTTGCGGCAGACCAAGGTCCGCTACCGCCGGCCGTACGCCACGGAGTGGGAGGACCTGGACCTCGACGTCGCGCTCGACATGATCGCCGACCGGATCCTCGCCGCCCGCGACGAGACCTGGGAGGACGTCGACGACCAGGGCCGCCCGCTCAACCGGACGCTGGGCATCTCCAGCCTGGGCGGGGCGACGCTGGACAACGAGGAGAACTACCTCATCAAGAAGCTGTTCACGGCGATGGGGGCACTCCAGATCGAGAACCAGGCCCGCATTTGACACTCCTCCACCGTCCCCGGTCTGGGGACCAGCTTCGGTCGCGGCGGCGCGACGGACTTCCAGCAGGACCTGGTCAACGCTGACGTCATCGTCATCCAGGGCTCCAACATGGCCGAGGCCCACCCGGTGGGCTTCCAGTGGGTGATGGAGGCCAGGAAGCGCGGCGCCAAGGTCTTCCACGTGGATCCCCGGTTCACCCGGACCAGCGCGCTCGCCGACACGTACCTGCCGATCCGGGCGGGCACCGACATCGCGCTGCTCGGCGGCGTGGTGCGGTACATCCTGGACAACGAGCTGGACTTCCGGGAGTACGTGCTGGCGTACACCAACGCGGCGAACATCGTCAGCGAGCAGTTCGCCGACACCGAGGACCTCGACGGGCTCTTCTCCGGCTACCGGCCGGAGACCGGCTCGTACGACGAGACCAGCTGGCAGTACGAGGGGCACGAGGAGCACGCCCGCAACCGGGGCACCGGCAAGGAGCGGGAGAGCGCGGCCGGGCTCGAGCAGGAGTCGCACGGCCCGCCGGTGCCGGGGCAGACCCTGCGGGACGAGACGTTGCAGCATCCGCGCTGCGTCTACCAGATCCTCAAGCGGCACTTCTCCCGCTACACCCCGGAGATGGTGGCCCGGGTCTGCGGCATCCCGGAGGAGAAGTTCCTGGAACTGGCCCGCGCCTGGACAGAGAACTCGGGCCGGGAGCGGACCGGCGCGCTGGTCTACTCGGTGGGCTGGACCCAGCACAGCGTCGGCGTGCAGTACATCCGCACCGGCGCCATCATCCAGACCCTGCTGGGCAACATGGGCCGGCCGGGCGGCGGCGTCCTGGCGCTGCGCGGGCACGCGAGCATTCAGGGCTCCACCGACATCCCGACCCTGTTCAACCTGCTGCCCGGCTACCTGCCGATGCCGCACCACGCCAACCACCCGACGTTCGGCGAGTGGGTGGACAGCATCCGGCACCCCGGCCAGAAGGGCTTCTGGGGCAACTCCCGGGCCTTCGCGGCGAGCCTGCTCAAGGCGTACTGGGGGGACGCGGCGACGCCGGAGAACGACTTCTGCTACGGCTACCTGCCCCGGATGACCGGCGACCACGGCACCTACCAGCAGGTGCTGAACATGATCGACGGCAAGGTGAAGGGCTACTTCCTGCTCGGCCAGAACCCGGCGGTCGGCTCGGCGCACGGCCGGGCCCAGCGGCTCGGCATGGCCAACCTCGACTGGCTGGTCGTCCGCGACCTGTTCATGATCGAGAGCGCGACGTTCTGGCGGAACAGCCCGGAGGTCGCCACCGGCGAGATCGTGCCGGAGGAGTGCCGCACCGAGGTGTTCTTCCTGCCCGCGGCGTCGCACGTGGAGAAGGAGGGCACCTTCACGCAGACCCAGCGGCTGCTCCAGTGGCGGGAGAAGGCCGTCGACCCGCCGGGCGACTGCCGCTCCGAGCTGTGGTTCTTCTACCACCTCGGTCGGGTGCTGCGCGAGAAGCTGGCCGGCTCCACCAAGCCCCGCGACCGGGCGCTGCTCGACCTGGCCTGGGACTACCCGACGCACGGCCCGCAGGCCGAGCCGAGCGCCGAGGCGGTGCTCAAGGAGATCAACGGCTACGACGTGGCCACCGGCCGGCCCCTGGGCGGCTTCCCGGAGGCCAAGGACGACGGCTCCACCGCGGTCGGCTGCTGGATCTACACCGGTGTCTACGCCGATGGCGTCAACCAGGCGGCCCGCCGCAAGTCCCGCCACGAGCAGGACTGGGTGGCCGCCGAGTGGGGCTGGGCCTGGCCGGCGAACCGGCGCATCCTCTACAACCGCGCCTCCGCCGACCCGGAGGGCCGGCCGTGGAGCGAGCGCAAGAAGTACGTCTGGTGGGATCCGGACAAGGGCGAGTGGACCGGCTACGACGTGCCGGACTTCGAGAAGACCAAGCCGCCGAGCTATCGAGCGCCGGAGGGCGCCTCCGGGCCGGAGGCCCTCGCCGGGGACGACCCGTTCGTCATGCAGGGCGACGGCAAGGCTTGGCTGTACGCGCCCACCGGGGTGCTCGACGGGCCGCTGCCGACGCACTACGAGCCGGCCGAGTCGCCGGTGCGCAACCCGCTCTACGGGCAGCAGGCCAACCCGACCCGCAAGGTCTACGAGCACCCGGTGAACCGGATGAACCCGAGCCCGCCGGAGGCGCACAGCCAGGTCTTCCCGTACGTGTTCACGGTCAGCCGGCTCACCGAGCACCACACCGCCGGCGGGATGAGCCGGACCGTGCCGCGCCTGGCCGAGCTGCAACCGGCGATGTTCGTCGAGGTGTCCCCGGAGCTGGCCGCCGAGGTGGGGCTGGCGCACCTCGGCTGGGCGCACCTGGTCAGCGGCCGCGCGGTGATCGAGGCGCGGGTGCTGGTCACCGACCGGCTCACCCCGCTGCGGGTCGAGGGCCGGGTGATCCACCAGGTCTGGCTGCCGTACCACTTCGGCGGCGAGGGCCTGGTCACCGGCGACTCGGCCAACGACCTGTTCGGCATCACCCTCGACCCGAACGTGCTCATCCAGGAGAGCAAGGTCGGCACCTGCGACGTGCGGCCGGGCCGGCGGCCCACCGGGCCGGCCCTGCTCGACCTGGTCGCCGACTACCAGCGACGGGCCGGGATGACGCCGGACCGGCGGGTGCCCCTGGTCACCACCGACGCGGCCGGCGGGGACGACGCCGCCGGCAGCACCGACGACGGATCCGCCGGCGCGGCACGGGACAGGGGCGGGGATGCCTGACGTCAACAGCCTCTACGGTCCGCTGGACCCGGCCCCGGACGCGGGCTGGGTCGAGGCCGGCCCGCGGTTGGGCTTCTTCACCGACACCAGCGTCTGCATCGGCTGCAAGGCCTGCGAGGTCGCCTGCAAGGAGTGGAACGAGGTCCCGGACTCGGGCTTCGACCTGCTCGGCATGTCGTACGACAACACCGGCGCGCTGACCGCCAACTCCTGGCGGCACGTCGCGTTCATCGAGCAGCCCCGCCCGGCCGGGCACCGCACCCCGCCCTTCGCGGACAACCCGACCGGCCCGCCGAGCAGCGCGGCGAGCGCGGCGACCGCCGCCGGCACGGCCACCGACACCGGCACCGATCCGGGGCTGCCGCCGGGCCGGCCGGAGCCGGCGGCGCGGATGGCGGCCGGCCCGGAGTTCCTCGGCATGCCCGGCGCACAGCCGCCCGGCCGGTCCACCGGCGTCGAGACGCGCGCCGACTTCCGCTGGCTGATGATGTCGGACGTGTGCAAGCACTGCACCCACGCGGCCTGCCTGGACGTCTGCCCGACCGGTTCGCTCTTCCGCACCGAGTTCGGCACCGTCGTGGTGCAGGAGGACATCTGCAACGGCTGCGGCTACTGCATCTCCGCCTGCCCGTACGGGGTGATCGACCAGCGCAAGGGCGACGGCCGGGCCTGGAAGTGCACGCTCTGCTACGACCGGCTGGGCGCCGGGAAGACGCCGGCCTGCGCGCAGGCCTGCCCGACCGAGTCGATCCAGTTCGGGCCCCTGGACGAGCTGCGGGAACGCGCCGCCCAGCGGGTGGCGCAGCTGCACGAGCGCGGTGTGCCGGAGGCCCGCCTCTACGGCGACGACCCGACCGACGGCGTCGGCGGGGACGGCGCCTTCTTCCTGCTCCTCGACGAGCCGGAGGTCTACGGCCTGCCGCCGGACCCGGTGGTCACCACCCGGGACCTGCCGAAGATGTGGAAGCGGGCCGGGCTGGCCGCCCTGGCCATGGCGGCGGCGGCCGTCGCCGCGTTCGTCGGAGGTTCATCGTGAGTCCGGACCGCCCCCCGGTGGGCGCCCTGTTCCGCCGTTTCCGGGACCGGCTCGCCGTCGAGGGCCCGCACCGCCTCGGCGGCCCCGGCGGGCACATCGGCCACGGTCCGAAGGTGAGCCCCGCTCCGGGCGCGGGCGTGGCCCGCACCGACGCCGGGGCCCGGCAGGCGGGCCTCGCCCCGCAGCCGCCCCGGGACGTCGAGCCGGCCGAACGACCCCGCCGCCGCGGCGGCCGGGGCGGCGGTGAGCAGCTCAACGTGCCACCGGCCGAGTTCACCTCCTACTACGGCCGGCCGATCCTCAAGGCGCCGGTGTGGAAGTGGGACATCGCCGCCTACCTGTTCACCGGCGGACTCGCCGCCGGGTCGTCGCTGCTCGCCGCGGGCGGGCAGCTCACCGGCCGGCCCGCGCTGCGCCGCGCCGGCCGGGTCACCTCGCTCGCCGCGGTCACCGCCAGCACCTTCTTCCTCATTCACGACCTGGGCAGGCCCAGCCGGTTCCACCACATGCTCCGGGTCGCGAAGCTGACCTCGCCGATGTCGGTGGGCACCTGGATCCTCGCCGCCTTCGGGCCGGCCGCCGGGGTGGCCGCGGTCGCCGAGGCCGCGCCCCGGCTGCCCGAGCGTGGGCTGCTCGGGCTCGGCCGGAAGCTGCTGCCGCCGGCCGGGAACGCCGCCGGGCTGGTCGCCGCGGTCGCCGCGCCCGCGCTGGCCACGTACACCGGGGTTCTGCTCGCCGACACGGCCGTGCCGTCCTGGCACGAGGCGTACCCGGAACTGCCGACCATCTTCGCGGGCAGCGCGCTGGCCAGCGGGGCCGGCGTCGGGCTGCTGGCCGCGCCCACCGGCGAGGCCGGGCCGGCGCGGCGCCTCGCGGTCGCCGGCGCGGCGCTGGAGCTGTGGGGCTCGCACCGGGTGGAGACCCGGATGGGTCTGCTCAGCGAGCCCTACACGGTCGGCACCGCAGGGAAGCTGCTGCGCGCCGGGCGCGCGCTCACCGCCGCCGGGGTGGTCGGCGCGCTGGTCGGGCGCCGCAGCCGGGCGCTCTCCGCGCTTTCCGGCGGCGCGCTGCTCGCCGCCTCCGTCTGCACCCGGTTCGGCATCTTCCACGGCGGGGTCGCCTCGGCGAGGGACCCGAAGTACACCGTGGTGCCGCAGCGGGAACGGGCGCGGCAACGGGAGAGCCAGGAACCAGACGTCAGCGGGCCGGGCGCCGGCCCGAACGGGGGATAGGCAGGACAGGCGACCGCCTGCCCACCGCTCCTGGCGAGCCACGGCCCGACTTCCAGACCCCCGGGCCCTGATCCGGTTGTGCGTCCGGTCCTCCGCGGGCGGCCGGAGATCCCATGTGGTTAAGTGCTCGGTGGAGGCGTTCAGGCGGCTGGTGCCCCTCCCGGTCTTCAAAACCGGTGTGGTCCGGGACCCGGGCCAGGCGGGTTCGATTCCCGTCCGTCTCCGCCAAGCTTTTCTCTTGGGAGACCCGATGCGTGACGTCGACCCGCGGCGGCGGGTGCCGCGGACCGACGCGCTGCTCGCCGACCCGGCCCTGGCCGCCGCGGCCGGCACGCTCGGCCGCGACCGGGTCAAGGCCGCGATCGTCCGGGCGCAGCAGCGGGCCCGCGCCGGCGAGCTCACCCCCGAGCAGGTACGCGACGCCGCGCTGGCCGACCTGCCCGCGCCGATCCCGCGGGCGGTGCTCAACGCCACCGGCGTCGTCCTGCACACCAACCTGGGCCGCGCCCCGCTGTCGGCCGCCGCCGTCGACGCCCTGGTGTCCGCCGCCGGGCACACCGACGTGGAGCTGGACCTGCGCACCGGGCGGCGGGCCCGGCGCGGCCGGGAGGCGCTCGACGCGCTCGCCGCCGCCGTGCCCGACGCGCCGGCGGTGCACGTGGTCAACAACGGCGCGGCCGCCCTGGTGCTTGCCGCCACCGCCCTCGCCGCGGGCCGGGAGATCGTGGTCAGCCGCGGCGAACTCGTCGAGATCGGCGACGGGTTCCGGCTGCCGGACCTGCTGGAGAGCACCGGCGCCCGGCTGCGCGAGGTGGGCACCACCAACCGCACCGGGCTCGCCGACTACGCCGCCGCGGTCGGTCCACGCACCGGGTTCGTGCTCAAGGTGCACCCGTCGAACTTCCGGGTCACCGGCTTCACCTCGGCCGTGCCGGTCGGCGAGCTGGCCACCCTCGGCGTGCCGGTGGTCGCCGACATCGGCTCCGGGCTTCTCGCCCCCGACCCGCTGCTGCCCGACGAGCCGGACGCCGCCGGCACGCTGCGCGCCGGCGCCCACCTGGTCACCGCCAGCGGCGACAAGCTGCTCGGCGGGCCGCAGGCCGGCCTGCTGCTCGGCGACGCCGACCTGGTCGAGCGGCTGCGCCGGCACCCCCTCGCCCGTGCGCTGCGGGTGGACAAGCTGACCCTGGCGGCGCTCGCCGCCACCCTGCAGGCGCCGACCACGCCCACCCGGGAGGCCCTGCACGCCGAGCCGGGAGCGCTGCGCGCCCGCACCGAACGGCTCCGCGACCGGCTCGGCGAGGACGGCTGCAAGGCCGAGGTGGTGCCCAGCGGGGCGGTGGTCGGCGGCGGCGGCGCCCCCGGGGTGGAACTCGACTCGTGGGCGCTGAGCCTGCCCGAGCGCTACGCCGAGCCACTGCGTATCGGCGCGCCGCCGATCCTCGGCCGGGTGCTGCACGGCCGGCTCCTGCTCGACCTGCGCTGCGTGCCCGCCGACGCGGATCCGGACGTGCGGGCGGCCATCCTGCGGGTGGGGGCCTGACCGTGTGGGTCGTGGCCACCGCCGGGCACGTCGACCACGGCAAGTCCACCCTGGTTCGGGCGCTGACCGGGATGGAACCGGACCGGTGGGCGGAGGAACGTCGCCGTGGCATGACCATCGACCTCGGCTTCGCCTGGACCGCACTGCCCGCCGGCGGCACCATCGCCTTCGTCGACGTGCCCGGGCACGAGCGGTTTGTGCCGAACATGCTCGCCGGCGTCGGGCCGGTGCCGGCCGCGCTGATCGTGGTCGGCGCCGACGAGGGCTGGATGCCGCAGTCCGCGGAGCACCTGGCCGCCCTGGACGCGCTGGGGGTGTCGTACGGGCTGCTCGCGGTCACCCGCGCGGACCTGGCCGACCCGGGGCCGGCCCTGGCCCGGGCCCGGGCGGAGATCGCCGCCACCTCGCTCGGTGCGGTGGAGGCGGTTCCGGTCAGCGCGGTCACCGGCAGCGGCCTGCCCGAGCTGCGGGCCGCGCTGGACCGGCTGGTCGCGCGGCTGCCCGACCCGGCCCACGACGCCCCGGTCCGGCTCTGGGTGGACCGCTCGTTCACCATCCGCGGCAGCGGCACGGTGGTCACCGGCACCCTCGGCGGCGGCCGGCTGCGCGTCGGCGACCAGCTCGAACTCGCCGCCACCGGGGAACCGGTCCGAGTTCGCGGCCTGCACGCGCTGAACACCGCCCACGTCGAGGTCGACGCGGTGGCCCGGGTGGCGGTGAACCTGCGCGGGGTGCCCCGGGACCGGGTCGCCCGCGGCGACGCCCTACTCAGCCCCGGCCGGTTCCGCCGCACCGACCTGCTCGACGTGCGGCTCGCCGGTGATCCGGCGGCCGACCTGCCGGCCGGCCTCACCCTGCACATCGGTTCGGCCGCGGTGCCCGCCCGGGTCCGCCCGCTCGGCCCGGACACCGTCCGGCTCCGGTTGGCCCGCCCCCTGCCGCTGCTGATCGGCGACCGGGCGCTGCTGCGCGACCCCGGCCGGCACCACGTCGCCGGCGGGGTGACCGTGCTGGACGTGGACCCGCCACCGCTGCGCCGCCGGGGCGCGGCCGCCGCCCGGGCCGCCGTGCTGGCCGGGCTGGACGGCCGGCCCGATCTGGCCGGCGAGCTGCGCCGGCGGCGGCTGGTCCGGGCCGGTGAGCTGACCCGGATGGGCGTGCCGGCCACCGCCGCGCCGGTCGCCGGGGACTGGCTGGCCGACCCCGACCACTGGCGGGACCTGGGCCGCCGGCTCGCCGAGGAGGTCACCCGGTACGCCCGCGAGCACCCGCTGGCGGCCGGCGTGCCGGTCGACGTGCTGCGGCAGCGCCTCGAACTCCCCGACCGGGCGCTGGTGGAGGCGCTGCTGCGCCCACCGCTGCGGCTGCGCGCCGGCCGGGTCACCGCCGCGCCGGGCGACGCGCTGCCCGAACCGGTGGCCCGGGCGGTGGCCCGGGTGCGCGCCGAGTACGGCGACCGCCCGTTCCAGGCCCCCGAGGCCCACCGCCTCGCCGACCTCGGCCTCGGCCCCCGGGAGATCGGCGCCGCCGTGCGCGCCGGAGCCCTGCTCAAGGTCGCCGACAACGTGGTGCTGCTGCCCGGCGCCCTGGACGACGCGGTGCGGGTGCTCGCCGGGCTGCCGCAGCCGTTCACGCTCAGCGCCGCCCGGCAGGCGCTGGACACCACCCGCCGGGTCGCGGTGCCGCTGCTGGAACTGCTCGACCGGCGCGGCGCGACCCGGCGACTGCCCGACGACGCCCGCGAGGTGGTCCGGCCGCCCGGCTGACCATCGGGTGAGCCAAGCGGCACCGGGGGCCGCATCCGGTCACCTACGGTGACGCCATGGACCCTTCGGCGGTCTGGCGGGACAGGAACCACCGGTGGCGCATCGAGGCGTACCGGGCACCGGACCTGCGGTTCGCCGTCTTCGCCACGAACGGCACCACCGAGTCGGCGCCGTTGTGGCTGTTCGGGATGGCCGCGCTGGCCCGGTGGCTGATGACGCACGCGATCTCGCTGGACGACCTGGAGACCGACTGATGGCCGGCCAGCTCGTCCTGGTGCTGGTCCTGGTGCTGGTCAACGCGGCGCTGTCGGGCGCCGAGATGGCCATCGTGACGCTGCGCGAGGGGCAGCTGCGGCGGCTGGGCCGCTCGGGGCGCAGCGGGGCGCGGTTGACCCGGCTGGCCCGGGAGCCGAACCGCTACCTGGCCACCATCCAGCTCGGCATCACCCTGGCCGGGTTCCTCGCCTCGGCGGCCGCCGCGGTGTCGCTGGCCGGGCCGCTGGTCGGCCCGCTGGGCTTCCTCGGCGAGGCCGCCCGTCCGGTGGCCGTGGTGCTGGTGACGGTGGTGCTGACCTTCGTGACGCTGGTCGTCGGCGAGCTGGCCCCGAAGCGGCTGGCCATGCAGTCGGCGGAGCGCTGGGCGCTGCTCAGCGCCGCGCCGCTGGACCTGCTCGCACGGGTGTCCCGCCCGGCGGTGTGGCTGCTCAGCCGGGCCACCGACGTGCTGGTCCGGCTGGCCGGCGGCGATCCTCGGGCCAACCGGCAGGAGGTGACCGAGGAGGAGCTGCGCGAGATGCTGGTCAGCCAGCGCGGCCTCTCGGCGCAGCAGCGGGAGATCCTGTCCGGGGCCTTCGACATCGCCGGCCGTACCCTGCGGGAGGTCCTGGTGCCGCGGCGCGAGGTGACGGTGCTGCCGGTGGAGCTGTCGGCCGCGGACGCGATGCGCCGGCTGGCCGGCACCGGCCGGTCGCGTGCACCGGTGACCGGCCCCGGCGGGTTGGACGACGTGCGCGGGGTGGTGCACATCCGCGACCTGGTCGACGCGGACGGCGCCGGTGTGGGGCAGCGTGCCCGGCCGCCGGTCCTGCTGCCCGGCACGCTGCCGGTCGCCGACGCGATGCGGCAGCTGCGCCAGCGCCACGAGCAGATGGCGCTGGTCATCGACGAGTTCGGCGGGGTCGACGGCCTGGTCACCATGGAGGACCTGCTCGAGGAGGTGGTCGGCGAGCTGTACGACGAGACCGACCGGGACGTGCACCAGGCGGTCCGCGAACCGGACGGGGCGCTGCTGCTCCCCGGCGACTTCCCACTGCACGACCTGCCCGAGGCCGGCGTGCAGCTGACCTTCCCACTGACCCGGGAGTACACCACCGTCGCCGGACTGGTCCTGGCCGGGCTGGGCCGGCTGCCCACCGGTCCGGGGGAGCTCATCCGGCTGCCCGGGCTCACCGTCGAGGTGGTCGAGGTGGCCGGCCGGGTGATCCGCCGGGTACGCCTGCGCGGGCCCGCCGTCGGCTGCCGGGAGGAGTGACACCCGACCGGGGGACAAGCGTGCGAAACGGGCTTTCGGGGCGCCGGATGGCCGTAGCGTCCGGAACGTGAAGGACCGAGGACTGCGGACGTTCATCACCGTGCTCGCCGGGCTGGCCGTGATCTACTTCGGCGCCACCGGGCATCGCAGCAACGGCGGGGAGGGCGAGGGCATCTCCGGCGGCGTGGTGCTGCTGGCCCTGCTCGCCTCGGCGCTCGCCTGGAACCTGACCAAGCCCGGCCCGGCCAAGTAAGGCCCGGGGCGGCCGGCTCAGCGCGCCGTCGCGGTGCGGCTGATCTCGCCAGCCGGCTCCTCGCCGAGCGCCACCCGCACCAACGCCGACGCCAGCCGCCCGAAGTCGGCCTCACCGACCAGCCCGGCCAGGCCCCCGGGGTTCGCCGGCAGGCCCAGCCGGCGCGCCCCGGCCAGGGTCCGCCGGTCGGCGTACGGGCGCAGGTCCGGCCAGACCGCCTGCGCCTCGCGCAGGAAGATGTCGGCCCCGGTCGGGCCGATGCCGGGGAACTCGGTGAGCAGCCGGCGCAACGCACTCCGGTCGCCGTCGGCCTCCTTGTGCATCCGGCGCAGGTCCCCGTGCCACCGGTCCAGGCAGAGCCGGGCTGCGGTGCCGAGCATGGTGGCGGTCCGCTCGTCGTAGCGCCGGTAGTGGCCCCGGCCGAGCGCGTCGACCTTGTCCTGCCAGCTCGCCGCGTCCATGGCCTGAGGGGTGCGGTAGCCGGCCGCGAAGAGCTCTCGCGCCGCGGCCACGGCCACGCAGGCCCGGATCCGGGTGCTCAGCAGGGTGGTGAGCACCAGCAACTGGTAGAGCGGCCCGGGCCGGTCGGCGAGGCTGATGCCCGCCTCCTCCGCGTAGGTGCGGGACTGCCGGTCCAGCAGCGCCCGCGCCACGTTCCGATCGTCTGGCATCCGCTGTGGGTACCCGCCCCGGGCCGGCCCAGACGCCCCCGGCGGAGCCGGAATGCGCCCGGCGGCGGCGGGTACCCGGGCCAGGTGCGCGGCCCACGCCGTGTGCTCCCGGGGAAGGAGAGACCTGTGGTCAAGCCGCAGCAGGAGGAACTGCGCCGCAACGACAAGGGCGCGACCAGCCAGGACAGCCGGAAGGTCGCGATCGGGGCGAGCGGGCATCCGCTGAACAAGGGAACGTCCAACGCGGATACGGGCCGGCCGGTTCCGAAGGGGCAGGTGTCGCCGTACGGGCCGGCCGGCGAACCGGTGGCCGAGGACGAGAGCGATCAGCGGGGCTGATCAGCAACGCCGCGACGGCCGCAGCCTCCGCCAGGTGGCTGCGGCCGCCGCTCCGTACGCCAGGTGCGGCACCACGTCGGACAGCCAGTCGGCCTTGCGCCAGGTCCGCGGGTCGCTGATGCCGAGCGCGGCGATCGAGCCGTCCGACGTGGCCATCACGCCGCCGCCGAGCAGCCCCACGGCCAGCGGCAGCGGCACCCGACGACGGGCGGCCAGCAGCCCGAACAGCGCACCGGCCGCGACGCCCGTGCCGTAACCGATCACCGCACCGAGACCGGAGCGGCGGTTCGCCGCCTTCTCCCCGGGCCCGAGGTCCACGTGCGCCGCGTCGGCGAACCTTCCGGCGGTCTGTTCCGGGGTGCTGCTCGCCGGGCGTCCCCGCAGCGTCATGTCCAGGTAGGTGACGACGTTCAACGCGGCGCTGCCGACGGCGCCAGCGATGGCGCCGTCGACCACGGGTGCTGCCCTCACTTCGGGTCGCCCGGTTCGCGCTCGCCCTTGGGCCCGAAGGTCCGTTCGCCCCGCACCACGCCCCGCTGGCCGCGGTCGTCCTGGAGGATCCGGTTCGCGACCTGGTTCGCCTCCTTGTCGGCGGCCCGCCCGGACTGTTCGATCAGATCCCGCAGCCGCGCGCGTTCCTTGTCGTACGCGTTGCTGCCCGGCCGTGGTCCTGGCATCGCTGCCTCCTCCGGTCGCTGTGGCTGACCGTACCGACTACCCGCCGCGGGCGGGGCCAACCGTTCAGCCGGGAGCGCGGACCACGGCCACCGGGCAGTCGGCGCGGTGCAGAACCCCCTGGCTCACCGAGCCGAGCAGCAGGCCGGTCAGCTCGCCCCGGCCGCGCCGGCCGACGACCAGCAGTTGGGCCTCGCGGGACGCCTCGACGAGCGCGGCGACCGGCCGGGCGTGCACCACCGCCCGGGTGACGGGCACCTCCGGCCGGCGCTCGGTCAGGCCGCTGAGCGAGTCGTCCAGCACCCGGTACTCCTCGCCGCGCAACTGGCCCTCCTCGTACACCAGGGGTTGGATGTCGCCGGGGCCGCTGGAGGCCGGGTGGGTGTAGGCGTGCACGGTGTGCAGCCGGGCGCCGCGGAGGGCGGCCTCCTCGGCGGCGAACTCCACCGCGGCGCGGGACAGGGTGGAGCCGTCCACCCCGACCACCACCGGGCCGCTCGGGCGCGGCGTGCCGCGGGCGACCAGGACCGGACAGTCGGCGTACGAGGCGACCTGGATCGCCACCGAGCCGACCACCAGGGCGGCGAAGCCGCCGAGGCCGCGGTCGCCCAGCACGATCGCGGCGGCGGTGGGTGACTCGCCGAGCAGCACCGCCGCGGCCTCCCCGTCGATGATCTCGCCGGAGACCCGCAGCCCGGGCGCGGCCGCCTCCGCCTCCGCGACCGCCGCGCTGACCAGTTCCTCGGCCTGGTGCCGCAGGCCGCCACCGGGCGGCCCCTGCGCCGGCGCCGACACGGGTACGCGCAGCAGCGGCCAGATGAACCCGTGCACCACCCGCAGCGGGCGGTGTCGTCGGGCCGCCTCCTGCGCGGCCAGGCGCACGGCCTTCAGCGACGGCTCGGAGCCGTCCACCCCGACCACCACGGCCGCGCCGTTCGCCGAGTTCACGCCGTACCTCCTCGCCGTCGGCCGCCCGCGGCCAGTATCCCGGCCGGCGGGCGGTCGCCGGGGCGATACCGCGTGAGCCGACCCCTGGGTACGCTGGCGACCATCGCGTGAGAGAGGGAGCCTCGTCGATGGCCGAGCCCGACCAGCCGAGCACCGCCCGCATGATCGATCACTGGCTCGGCGGCGAGCACCACTACCCGGTCGACGTGGCCGCGGCCGCCGCCTTCGAGGGCGCGTACGGGCCCTGCGCGGAGATCTTCCGCGCGCTGCGCGACTTCCTCGGCCGGGCGGTCCGGTCGATCGCCGACGCCGGGGTGGACGGCTTCCTGGTCTTCGGGGCGGGCGTGCCCACCCGGGGCAACGTGCACGAGGTGGCCCCGGACGCGACCGTGCTCTACACCGACGTCGATCCGGTGACGGTCCGGCTGGGCCAGCGCCTGCTCGCCGACAGCGACCGGGCCGGCTACGGCTACGGCGACGCCGCCGACATCGGCACGGTCGACCCCGCCCAGCTGCACCGGTTCGTCCCGGGGTGGGGGAGGAGGCCGGTCGGGGTGGTCTTCCTCGGTCTGGCCGCGTTCCTGGACGACGAGACGCTGGTGCGCACCCTCGACGAGCTGTACGAGGCGGTCGCGCCGGGCAGCTTTCTGGCCATCGACTTCGACAGCGAGGAACTCGCCGCGTACCCGGAGGCGCTGGCCATGATGGGGCCGGCGTTCCGGATGCGCGCGCCCGCCCGGTTCGCGCCGCTGCTGGGTCGGTGGCAGCCGACGGCGGACGGCATCGTGCCGGTGGCGCGGTGGCGGCCGGCCGGCACCCCGGAGCCGGTGCCGGACGCCTTCTACGGCGCGCTGGCCACCAAGCCGGCCGACTGAGCGCGGGACCGTCCACCCGGGATCGACGCCGTCGCGGCGCAGGCCGGAGCCGGGGCGGACCGCGGTCGGCGGCCTCCGTATGATTCTTGCTCTACAGCAATAATCGCCATCGGAGGATCTCAGCATGCCGGACGCGTCCGGAGCGGTGTCGCGTGCCCTGCGCGCCGCGCCCCCCGACCAGTTGGCGGAGGCCGCCGACGCGGCGGTCCGCCGGGTGCTCGGTGCGTCGCGGACCGAGGTGTTCGTCGCCGACTACCGGTTCACCGGGCTCTGGCCGGTGCTGGACCCGGACCTGCCCGAGGGCGGCTTCCTCGCCTGCCAGGGCGTTGCGCAGCGCTGCTTCAGCAGCCAGCAGCCGGTGCTGGACACCGGCGAGGACGGCCGGTGCCGGGCCTACCTGCCGCTGTCGGCGTGGGGGGAGCGGCTCGGCGTGCTGATGGTCGAGCTGCCGACCGCCCCGGACGCGGCGACCGTGGCGGTGGTCCGGGACGTCGCGGACGACCTGGCGGTGGCGCTGCGGGCGGCGGACCGGGAGACCGACCGCTACCGGCGGGCGCGCCGCCGGGAACGGCTCAGCATGGCCGCCGAGATGCAGTGGGACCTGCTGCCCGGGCGCAGCGTCACGCACGGCGACTTCGTGCTGGCCGGGCAGCTCGAACCGGCCTACACGGTGGGCGGCGACCACTTCGACTGGTCGGTCGACGGCGACCGGCTCACCGTCACGGTGCTCAACGGCACCGGCAACGGCCTGGCCGCCTCGCTGCTCACCGCGGTGACCGTCAACGCCATGCGCAACGCGCGGCGCTCCGGCGGGAGCCTGGTGGAGCAGGCCGAGCTGGCCTCGGACACCATCTTCTACCAGCACCGGGGGAGCCGGCACGTGGCCACGTTGCTGCTGGAGCTGGACAACCGGCGGGGCGTGGTGCGGGCCGTCGACGCGGGCTCGCCGCACGTGTTGCGGCTGCGCGGCGGGACGGTCACCCCGATCGCGCTGGAGCAGCAACTGCCGCTGGGCATGTTCGCCGAGACCCGCTACGACGTGCAGGAGTTCACCGTGGAGCCGGGGGACCGGCTCTTCGTCGTCAGCGACGGGGTGTACGCGGCGGAGCCGGCCGGGCAGGAGCCGTACGGGGAGCGGGCCATGGCGCGCGCGATGCGGTCCACTCGGTTGCAACCGGCGACCGAGGCAGTTGGTACGGTGATGCGCGAACTGCACGCGTACCATGCCGACGCGGATCTCCGCGACGACGCGGTCGTCGTCTGCCTGGACTGGCGCGGTTCCAGCCCTCCGGACGACCTCGGCGGGCGGTGACGGACCGGCGGAGCGAACACGAGCGGGACGATCGCAGGGGACAGCGGGTGGAGCGACCTCCGAATCTTGCCGCGGCCATCGATGCGGCGGCCGAGGCGCTCGTCGGTGTGCTCGACTCCGCCAGCTCCCGGCACAACGTCAGCGTCTCGCCGACGCAGTTGCGGGTGCTGTCGCTGATCATGGCGCATCCCGGCACCAACGTGAACCGGTTGGCCGAGCTGCTCGACGTGGTGCCCTCGTCGGCGAGCCGGCTCTGTGACCGGCTGGAGGCGGTCGGCCTGCTGCGCCGGGTGGCCGACCCCCGCGACCGGCGCGAGGTGCGCCTGGTCCCCACCGCCGCGGCGGAGACCCTGCTGCGCGAGCTGACGGAGCGGCGGCACCGCGCGGTCCAGGCGGTGCTGGACCGGATGCCCAACCGGGTGCAGCACGAACTCCTGCTGGCGCTGGTGGCGTTCGGCCAGGCCGCGTCGATGAACGCCCCGCAGGCTGGCTCCGACTCCACCGCCCGCACCGCCTGACCTCCTGACCTCCGTCCAGGGCACACCTGCGACAGGTCACTCAACTAGTGTCCTAGGATGCCCTACGGGTTGTGCGGCGCCGCACACAAAGCGGAGCTCCGCACCCGGACAGCGCGGGGGCCGGAGCCGGTCGAGGCAGCCCGATATAGTGGCAGCGCAACTGGCCGGCCCATGATCGACGCATCCTGGGCCGCAAGGGGGAGGTCCCAGCCCGGGATCGCAGAAGGGCGCCGGCGTCTGACCGGCCGGCAACGCGCACGTCCCTGCGACGGCCGATCACTCGGCCGTCGGACCGTGCTGCGAAGGGAGGGTTCGATGTCGCGTCGGCCGGCTCCATCGGAGCACCCGGCTCCCGGCGGTGCGGCGGTCGTGAGGGACCGTGTCCTCACCCTGCCGAACCTGATCAGCTTCGTCCGGCTCGTCGGTGTGCCGCTCTTCCTCTACCTGTTCCTCGTGGTCAAGGCCGACGTGGCCGCCATCGTGGTGCTGGCCATCGGCGGCACCAGCGACTGGGTCGACGGCTGGATCGCCCGCCGCCTGCAGCAGGTCAGCCGGCTGGGCGAGCTGCTCGATCCGCTCGCCGACCGGCTCTACATCCTGGCGACGCTGCTGGCCTTCACCGCCCGCGAGGTGGTGCCGTGGCAGTTCACCGGGGCGCTGCTGGCCCGCGAGCTGCTGCTGCTCGGGTCGCTGAGCGTGCTGCGCCGCTACGGCTACGGCCCCCCGCCGGTGCACTACGTGGGCAAGACCGCCACGTTCCTGCTGCTGGCCGCGTTCCCGATCCTGTTGCTGGCGTCCGCCGCCCCGGCCGTGGCCACCGCGGCCGGCGCGATCGGCTGGGGGCTGGCGTGGTGGGGCCTGGTCCTCTACTGGGTGGCCGGGGCCATGTACGTGGTGCAGGCCAACCGCCTGGTCCGGGCGATGCGCGCCCGGCGAGCGGGAGCGGCGGCGTGACCGCGGTGCCGCCTCGGGACAAGGGTCGTGACCCGTCCGCGCGGGTGTACGCGCCGGACTTCCTCACCGAGTTGTTCCGCAACCCGCTCGATCCCGGCTACGGCGACGCGGCGGCTCGGCGGGCGGCGGTGCCGCCGTCGCGGCTGCGGCGGGTGCTGGCCCGGCCGGTGAGCGTGGTGGTGCTGTTGGTGATCGGGTTCCTGTTCGCGGTGGCGTACCGGGAGACGGTGGCGGAGGAACCGGGCCGGGCGAAGGCGCGGGCCGGGCTGATCGCCGAGATCAAGCAGCGGGAGGCGGAGACGGACCGGTTGACCGCGCGGGCGGATCAGCTGCGCGAGGAGGTCGGTCGGCAGCGGGACGCGGCGTTGAGCGGCTCGCAGGCGTCCCGGCTGCGCAACCTGGAGGCGGGCACGGGCCTGGGCCGGGTGCGTGGTGACGGTGTGGTGGTGCGGCTGGCCGACGCGTCGGCCGACCGGGACGCGGTGACCGGCGCGGACGCGGGGCCGTCCCGGGTGTTGTACTCCGACCTGCAGAAGGTGGCGAACGCGCTGTGGGCGGCGGGCGCGGAGGCGGTGGCCATCAACGGGCAGCGGTTGACGGCGACGTCGACGATCCGCTCGGCGGGTGAGGCGATCCTGGTGGACTACCGGCCGGTGACGAGCCCGTACGAGGTGACGGCGATCGGGCCGGGGTCGATGCGGGACCGGTTCGACGACAGCCGTGCGGCGGAGTTGATGCGCGATGTGGAGCGGACGACGGGGTTGTCGTTCCGGGTGAAGGACGCGGACGGACTCACCCTGCCGGCGGCTCCGCAGCCGCGGCTACGCTACGCCGAGCCTTCGGTGAGTCCGAGCCCGTCGGGTTCGGGTGTCGCCGGTTCGACCAGTCCCGGGCCGTCCGGCTCGGGTACCTCTCCCAGCCCCTCCGGAGGTGGCCGATGATCGCGGTGCTGGCGTTGCTCGCCGGTGTGGTGCTCGGGGTGTATCTGGATCCCACGGTGCCCGCGGCGTTGCAGCCGTACCTGCCGATCGCCGTGGTGGCGGCGCTCGACGCCGTCTTCGGCGGGGTGCGGGCGAAGCTGGACCGGATCTTCGACGACAAGCAGTTCGTGGTGTCGTTCATCTCGAACGTGCTGGTGGCGGGTCTGATCGTCTACCTAGGTGACCAGTTGGGGGTGGGCGGTCAGTTGTCCACCGGTGTGGTGGTCGTGCTCGGGGTGCGCATCTTCGGAAACGTGGCGGCGATCCGCCGGCACCTGTTCCGGGCGTAGGTTTGTGGCGATGAGCGAGGAGCACAGGGAGACGGGCACGGGTTGGCCGCAGCCGGCGGAGCCGGCGCGGCCGTCGGGTCCGGCCGGTGAGCCGGATCCGCGCCCGGACGCGCCCGATCCGGACGAGTTGAGCCCGTTGGCGCCGGCCGGGCCGGAGGAGCCGGCGGAGCAGGAGGGCGTGCCGTCGCCGGCTGAGGAGCCCGGGGCGTCCGCGGCGGAGGCGAAGCCGGTGCCGGTGTCGCGGCGGTTGACGTCGGCGGGCGCGATGATCGCGGTGTTGCTGGCGTTGCTGGGGTTCACGCTGGTGGTGCAGCTGAAGACGACGTCGGCGGATCCGACGCTGGCCGCGACGCGGGAGGAGGACCTGGTCCGGATCTCGTCGGATCTGGATTCGCGGGAGCGGCGGCTGCGGCAGGACATCGAGGCGTTGGAGGAGAGCCAGCGGCAGCTGCGTTCGGGTGAGCAGGGTCGGCAGGCGGCGCTGGAGGAGGCGACGCGGCGGGCGGATGAGCTGGGCATCCTGGCGGGCACGTTGCCGGCGGTGGGGCCGGGCCTGTCGGTGCGGTTCGAGGGGCCGGACAAGGCGATCTCGTCGGCGCGGATCCTGGACGCGGTGCAGGAGCTGCGGGGCGCGGGCGCGGAGGCGATGCAGATCGCGGGTGCGGGCGGGACGGCGGTGCGGATCATCGCGTCGACGTATTTCGTGGACGCGCCGGGTGGTGGCCTGGTGGTGGACGGGCGGCGGTTGACCGGCCCGTACGTGATCTCGGTGATCGGTGATCCGGCGACGCTGCGTACGGCGTTGAACATTCCCGGCGGGGTGGTCGCATCGGTGGAGGAGGCCGGCGGTAACGTGACGCCGGTGGACAGTGAGGCTGTGGAGGTTTCGCAGCTGCACGCGCCGATCAAGCTGGAACACGCCCGGCCGGTTTCCTGACCGGTCGCGGCCGCGCCGGTTTTCCCCCCGGTGCACCGATGACGAAGGACGCAGCTGGTGATTCCTGAGGATCTGCGGTACACCGCCGAGCACGAGTGGGTGGCTGGTGGGGACGGCGCTGCCGTCCGGGTCGGTATCACGCACTTCGCGCAGGATGCCCTGGGTGACATCGTGTTCGTCCAGTTGCCGGACGAGGGCGCGGTGGTGGCGGCGGGTGAGTCGCTGGGTGAGATCGAGTCGACGAAGAGCGTGTCGGAGATCTACGCGCCGTTGAGCGGCACGGTGGCGGCGCGCAACGAGGCGTTGGCTGACACCCCTGAGGTGATCAACACGGATCCGTACGGTGCGGGGTGGCTGGTGGAGATCACTCCGGATGATCCGTCGGCGGTCGAGGGTTTGTTGACCGCTGGTGCGTACCGCGAGCTCACTGAGAGCTGAGTTCGTGTGTTCCGGGCGGCGGGGTAGGCTCCGCGCGTCCGGTTGCCCTGTTTTTCGGCGCTGGCTAGGCTCGCCCAGTTGACCGAGACCCAATAGTTTGAGCGTTGCGGAATGCGCCTTCCCGGGCACCGGGGAGCCAGCCGCCGGGTGTGTTTCGGCCCGGCGGCCAGACCCGCCATTACCCGACGCCGACCGAACAGATCCGTGAGGTGGTCCCCATGACGCGCCCAGACGACGAGTTCCCCCCGCTCGACGTCACTTCGACGCTCAATCTCGGTTCGCTCGACGAAGTGCTGGAGGGCCCGGACACCGATGTGGTGCCGAGCCGGATGTCCGGTTCGTTGCCGCCGGGTATGGCGCTGCTGGTGGTTCGCCGGGGTCCGAACGCGGGCGCCCGGTTCCTGTTGGACCACGACGTGACGACGAGCGGCCGGCACCCGGACAGTGACATCTTCCTCGACGATGTGACGGTGTCGCGGCGGCACGCCGAGTTCCACCGGGACGGTGGCACGTTCACGGTGCGGGACGTGGGCAGCCTGAACGGCACCTACGTGAACCGGGAGCGGGTCGAGGCGGCGACGCTGAGCAACGGTGACGAGGTGCAGATCGGTAAGTTCCGGGTGGTGTTCATCGCCGGTCCGCGTCCGGAGGAGGAGGCCGGCCGGGGGTGAACGGGCCTGCGGCTTCGACGTCGCCCGGGGAGGCGCGGGGGACTCCGCTGATGAGCATCGGCGAGGTGCTGGCGCAGTTGCGGGTGGAGTTTCCGGACGTCACGATCTCGAAGTTGCGGTTCCTGGAGGCCGAGGGCCTGGTGGAGCCGGAGCGGACGCCGGCGGGGTACCGGAAGTACAGCTGGGACGACGTGGCGCGGTTGCGGTTCGTGTTGACCGCGCAGCGGGATCAGTACCTGCCGTTGCGGGTGATCCGGGACCAGTTGGCGGAGTGGGACTCGTCGGGTGCGGCGTCGGGTCGGCAGCGGCCGAACCTGGTGGCGGTCGGTCCCGGTGGTGAGGTGCCGGGTCGTGAGGTGGCGGAGTCCGCCGAGTCGCCGGAGGTGCGGCTGGGCCGGGCGGAGCTGATCTCGCGGAGCGGGATCGACGAGTCGACGTTGGCCGAGTTGGAGCGGCTCGGTGTGCTGGTGCCGGATTCGCCGGGGTGGTACGACGCGGATGCGTTGATCATCGCGCGGGCGGTGGCGGGGCTGGCGGCGTACGGGTTGGAGCCGCGGCACCTGCGGGCGTACCGGACGGCGGCGGATCGGGAGGTCGGTCTGTTCGCACAGTTGGTGGCGCCGTTGGCGCGGCAGTCGGATCCGGCGGCGCGGGCCCGTGCGGCGGAGACGGCGCGGGAGTTGCTGGCGTTGTCGCAGCAGTTGCACGCGGCGTTGGTGCGGGTGGGGCTGCGGTCGACGTTGGGTCGGTGAGGTTGGTTCGGGCCGGGTGTCGTGGGGGCGCCCGGCCTTCGCCGTGGGTGGGGCTCGGAAAGATCTGCGCCGGGAAGCGTGTCGTAGGCTTGCCGGGGTAACCCTTTCCGGTGAGGCGTGGTGCACGTAGCGCATGGGACTCCCGTGTCGCGGTCCGTGTACCGTGCAGGGAAGGGCGCGGTGCGGGCGTAGGTGACAACGACACGGAGGCGGCGGTGCGCGAGCTGAGCGTGGTCGGAGTTCGGGTGGAGCTGCCCAGCAACCAGCCGATCGTCCTGCTGCGGGAGGTCGAGGGGGACCGCTATCTGCCGATCTGGATCGGCGCGGTCGAGGCGACGGCGATCGCCTACGAGCAGCAGGGGGTCAAGCCGGCGCGGCCGTTGACGCATGATCTGCTGCGCGACGTGCTGGCGGCGCTGCAGGCGCCGTTGCGGGCGGTGGAGATCACCGAGTTGAAGGAGAACGTCTTCTACGCCGATCTGTTGATCGGTGACGGCGTTCGGGTGTCGGCGCGGCCGAGCGATTCCATCGCGTTGGCGTTGCGGGTCGGTGCGCCGATTCGTTGTGCCGAGCAGGTCCTCTCCGAGGCGGGGATCGTGATCCCGGACGAGCAGGAGGACGAGGTGGAGAAGTTCCGGGAGTTCCTGGAGCAGGTGCGTCCGGAGGACTTCGCGGGCTGAGGTGCCCGGCCGGTGGGCCGGTGGTGACGCGGCGGCGGTTGTCACGGTGGGTGGCGGCTGGCCGCCGTCGGTGATCTTCCGGGTGGCGGTGCGGCGTGTCGCGGTGTCTCCTGCGGGGTGACGTCGGGTGCCGGCGCTAGGGTTGCGGTGTCGAGGGGTGCGCGTACGGGGAGACGACGTGTCACCGCACGGGCGGGGAGGTTGTCCGGATGCACGAGCCGCGAGATCCTGGTGCGAGTACGGAGCAGCAGCCTGATCCGGTCGTTGACGGTGAGGTGGGCTATCGGGGTGTGACCGCGTGTCACGCGGTGGGCATCAGTTACCGGCAGTTGGACTACTGGGCCCGGACGGGTCTGGTGGTGCCGAGCGTGCGGGACGCGTCGGGGTCGGGGACGTCCCGGTTGTACTCCTTCCGCGACCTGGTGGTGTTGAAGGTCGTGAAGCGGCTGTTGGACGCCGGGGTGTCGTTGCAGAACATCCGGAAGGCCATCGACGCGCTGCGGTCGCGTGGGGTGGAGGACCTGGCGGGCATCACGTTGATCTCGGACGGGACGACGGTGTACGAGTGCCGGTCGCCGGAGGAGGTCGTGGACCTGTTGCAGGGCGGCCAGGGGGTGTTCGGCATCGCGATCGGCGGGGCGTTCAAGGAAATCCAGGGTTCGCTGTCGCAGCTGCCGGCGGAGCCGGTGGGTGGGCAGCCGGAGCCGGCCGCCCCGCCGGCGGAGCCGGATTCGGAGTCGGTGGGTGACGAGTTGGCGGCGCGGCGGGCGCGCCGTCGGGCGGGCTGACCGGCCCGGTCGCTTTAGGGGTCCGCGCCACGCCCAAAACGGGTACGGCGCGGTCCCTTTTTTGATCACGGGGCGTGTCGGTCGACAGATCGGGTGGAAGCCGGCCCACGGGACCGTTTCCTCCGGCCGGGAGAGCGGCTGTGACGTGCGCAAACGCTCTCGGCGAGTCGTCGGCCGCCCGGTGTCCGAAGTGGACTCCCGCGGGTGTGGTGTGGCACGCAGCGTGGCGGTGTGGTCGCGGGACGCGAGGGTTCGGGCGGGTTGGTTGACTGTCCGTGATCGACGGTTGTCGGGAATCGGATAGGGCAGGGCTGAAGCGTTTCGGCGGGCACGCTATGGTCCGACACGGTCGCTTGCGCGTGGCCGTTCGGTGGAGCCGGTGCGACGCGTGCGGGCTGCCGGTTGCCCCTCCGCGGCGCTACCCGCGTGACCCCCTCCCGGGAAGGAACCACCATGACGGTGACCGAAGAGACCACCCCGATCTCGCACTACGAGCGCATCGGCGGTGCGGCCGCGGTGAAGGCCGCGGTGGAGCTGTTCTACGACAAGGTGCTGGCCGACCCGGACCTGGCCGGTTACTTCACCGCGGTGAACATGTCCGAGCAGCGGCGGCACCTGGCGCTGATGCTGGCGGTGGTGCTCGGCGGCCCGAACGAGTACGCCGGTCGCGGCCTGGCCGAGGCGCACCAGCCGCTGAACATCCCGGCGGCGCACTACGCGAAGGTCGGTGAGCACCTGATCGCGACGCTGTCGGAGCTGGGCGTGCCGGGCGATGTGATCGCCGACGTGCACGTCGTGCTGGGCCAGGTCAAGGACCAGGTTGTCTCAGCGGGGAACGCCTGAGCGTGGACGCGGCACGGCTCAAGCAGAGCTGGTCCCTGGTCGCCGCGCACGGCGACCAGGTGCCGCTCTACTTCTACTCGACGCTGTTCCTGGCGCACCCGGAGACCCGGCAGATGTTCCCCACGAACATGGCCGGGCAGCGGGACCGCCTGGTCAACGCGCTGGGGCACATCGTGTCCCACGTGGACCAGGTGGACCGGCTGGTCGGGTTCCTCCAGGACCTCGGCGCGGACCACCGCAAGTTCGCGGTGCGCGCCGAGCACTATCCGGCGGTCGGTGAGGCGCTGCTGGCGACGCTGCGGCACTTCTCCGGCGAGGCGTGGACCGACGAGCTGGCCGCCGACTGGGCGGCCGCGTACGGGCTGGTCGCGCAGGTGATGATGGACTCGGCGCAGGCGGCGGAGACGAAGTCCCCGCCGTGGTGGGTGGCCGAGATCCTCGGCCATGAGCGGCGCACGTTCGACGTGGCGGTGCTGACGGTGCGCCCGCAGTACCTGCTGCCGTTCACCCCGGGTCAGTCGATCGGGGTGTCGCACCCGGCGGTGCGGTCGTGGCGCTACTACTCCCCGGCGAACGCTCCCCGCCCGGACGGGACGCTGGAGTTGCACGTGCGGGCCGCGCCGGGTGGTGCGGTGTCGTCGCGGCTGGTGTACGGGTGCGCGGTGGGCGACCAGCTCCACCTGGCCGCGCCGGTGGGCGACCGGTTGACGTTGTGGCCGGCCGGGTCCTCGGATCTGCTGCTGCTGGCCGGTGGCACCGGCTGGGCGCCGGTGAAGTCCCTGCTGGAGCAGGTCGCGACGGAGGGTGTGGACCGCCGGGTGGACCTGTACGTGGGGGCCCGGTCCCGGTTGGAGTTCTACGACAGCGAGGCGATCGACAAGTTCGCCGCCTCGTACCCGTGGCTGCGGGTGACGTACGTGCCGGCGTCGGACCCGCGCCGGCCGGGTGAGTTCGTGCAGGTGGCGGACCAGGTCCTGGCCGACGGTAACTGGCGCTCCCGGCACGTGTACGTGTGCGGCTCCGACGAGATGGTGAGCCATTCGGTGGCCGCGCTGACCGGGGCGGGCTACCAGCCGGGTCAGCTGCACCACGAGGGTTTCGGCAAGCACTGGTACGGGCCGGCCTTGCGGACGGCGACCGCCCCTGACGATTCCGGAGGTGTCCGGTGAGCGCGACCCCGATCAGCAGGTACGAAGGTCAGGTGACCGGTGGGGTGCAGGTGCGCCTCACCGCCGACCGGGTCCGCCGGTGGGAGTTCGGGTCGGCGTCGTTCACCCGCCGCGGCTACGACCACACCGACGTGGACCGCTTCCGGGTGCAGGTGGCCGACGAGCTGGACCTGCTGGCCACCCAGCTGGCGAACCTGCGGGCGGAGAACGAGCGGCTCAACGACCACCTGGAGCTGCACCGGCACGGGGTGATCCCGAGCGCCGACAACGCGGCGGCGGTGCCCGCGGCGAAGGAGGTGAACCTGCTGTCGGCGGCGCAGCGGGAGGCCGAGCAGATCATCGCGCAGGCCCACGACTACGCCCGCCGCGTGGCCGAGTACGCCCGGATGCAGTACGAGAGCTACATGCAGGCCGCGGCGGAGGAGGCGAAGCAGGAGGCCGAGCGGGCGGTGACGGAGTACCGCAGCAACGCCGGGGTGAACTTCGACGACTCGGTGGCCACCCGGGAGGCGCTGCGGATCTTCGGCGAGATGATGATCTCGCACATGCAGGCGGCGGCGCGGCACCTCGACGACGGCAGCGAGCAGCTGTCGCGGACGATGGAGCGGATCGCCCGGGAGGTGCGGCCGGTCGGCGGTGGGCAGCCGCTGGTGGCGCTGCCCCGCCACCAGCGCTGAGCGACGGTCCGGCCCCCCGGGTGGCCCGGTGGGTCGGACCGTCACCGGCGGGTGTCAGCCGGTCGGCGCGACGGTGACCGGTCGGCCGGGCGCCGCGCCGAGCAGCCGGTGCGCCAGGCCGTGGCGGGCGAACGCGGCGGCCACGTCGGCGGGCCCCTCGGTGAAGTGGCTCCACCCGTCGTCGTGGACGACCACGACCGGGCAGTCGCTGAGCAGGCGGGCGGCCCGTACGGCCTGTTCGGCGGTGAAGGAGAGGGTGGCCGGCCCGAACGGGGCGAGCCGGGCGGCGCCGGCGTGCAGGACGGCCAGACCGATGGGGCCGCCGGCCGCCACCTCGGCGGCGGTGTCCAGGTCGACGGTGTCGCCGCTGACCCAGACGGCCGGTGGGCGCGCGGCTCCGGCGGGTGAGGACGGGCGGACGAGGAAGCCGGTCACCTCGCCCAGCGCGGCGTCGAGCGGGCCGGGACCGTGCGCCGCCCGGGTGGCGGTGACGGTGACCCGGCCGGCGACCTCGACGTGCGCGCCGGGCGGCAGGCCGACGGCGGCGCCGCCGAGCCGGCCGGCCGCCGCCGGGGTGGTGAGCACGCACGGGGCGTCGGCGAGCAGCGCCAGGCCCGCCCGGTCGAGGTTGTCGGGGTGCTGGTCGTGGCTGAGCAGCACCGCGTCGACCGCGCCGAGCGCCGCGGCCGGCAGCGCCGGACCGCGCTGCTTGGTGAGCGTGCCGCCGGGCAGCGGATAGCGGGTGCCGGGCGGGTCGAAGGTGGGGTCGGTGAGCAGCCGGACTCCGGCGACCTCGAGCAGGACGGTCGGTCCGCCGAGGACGGTGACGGTGACGACGGGGGTGCGCATGCTTGCCTCCTGACGGTCGGGACGGTCAGGCTGGCACCGGCGGGTGGGTTTCCTTCAAGTAACCACGGGGGGCGGGAGTGGACGCCACGGACTGGCGGTCGCCGGAACTCGTCGCGGGCGACTGCCCGCTGTCGCGGACCCTGGACATCGTGGGTGGCCGCTGGAACGCGATGATCATCCGCGAGTTGCTGGACGGCCCGAAACGGTTCACGCAGCTGCGCGCCGGGCTGGGTCCGGTGACCGCGAAGGTGCTCACCGAGCGGCTGCGGCTGCTGGCCGACTACGACATCGTGTGGCGCGACGAGCAGCCGGGTGTGCCGCCCCGGGTCGCGTACGCGCTGACCCCGCGTGGGGAGTCGCTGCGTCCGGTCCTGGCCGCGCTGTGGCGGTGGGGGGTGCGGGACGAGGCGAGCTGGGCGGCCGCCGGTTGACGGTCAGCCGGCGGCGGCGCGGACCGCCTCACCGATCGGGGTGTCCCCGCCGACCAGTTCGAGGGTGAGCCCGACGGCGGCCGGGGCGGACAGCAGGGCGAGCAGGACCCGGGCCACGTCGGCGCGGGTCACCGCACCGGGCTCGACGTGCCGGGCCAGGGTGATCCGGCCGACCGGTGCGTCGTCGGTGAGCCGGCCGGGGCGCAGCACGGTCACGTCGAGGTCCCGTCCGGTGACGTCGTCCTCGGCGGCCTTCTTCGCCCGCAGGTACGCCGCCCACACCTCGTCGGTGCCGGCCCTCGGGGGCCGGTCCACGCCCATCGAGGAGACCAGCAGGTAGCGGCGGACCCCGGCGCGTTGCGCGGCGTCGGCGAGCAGCACGGCGGCGGCCCGGTCGACGGTGTCCTTGCGGGCCGTGCCGCTGCCCGGGCCCGCCCCGGCGGCGAAGACCACCGCGTCGGCGCCGGACAGGTGCCCGGCGACGGTGTCGACGTCGGTGTGCTCCAGGTCGCAGACGACCGGTTCGGCGCCGGCGGCGCGCAGCGCGGCGGCGTGCTCGGGGTTGCGGATCAACCCGACGGCCGTGTCGCCGCGCCCGGCGAGTTCCCGCTCCAGCAGCTTGGCGATCTTCCCGTGGCCCCCGGCGATGACGACGCGCATGCCCTCAACCTAGCCCCGCGGCCCCTGACCGGGCGGATCCCGGCCGGAACGGGAGCCGGGAACGTCACCCGCGGCGGCGGGGGTGGTGCTCGCCGTGCGGCGGCGGGCGAGGCAGCATGGACGGGTGACCGAGACGTTCGACGCGTTGACCCGGCTGGTGGGCGCCGGGGACGTGGTGGTGCTCAGCGGCGCCGGCCTGTCCACCGAGTCGGGCATCCCGGACTACCGGGGGCCCAGCGGCGCCGCCCGCCGACACACCCCGATGACCTACCAGGCGTTCACCCGCGACCCGGACGCGCGGCGGCGCTACTGGGCGCGCAGCCACCTCGGCTGGCGGATGATCGCCCGGGCCGCCCCCAACGACGGGCACCGGGCGGTGGCCCGGCTGCAACGCGCCGGCCTGCTCGGCGGCATCATCACCCAGAACGTCGACGGCCTGCACACCGCCGCCGGCGCCACCGGCGTGATCGAGTTGCACGGCCGCCTCGACGAGGTGACCTGCCTGGACTGCGGCAACCTGACCTCCCGCGACGAGTTGGACCGGCGGCTGACCGAGGCCAACCCCGGTTTCGACGCGCGCGTCGCGCACGTCAACCCCGACGGCGACGTGGACCTGCCCGACGAGGCGGTGGCCCGGTTCCGCACCGTCGACTGCGGTATCTGCGGCGCCGGCATGCTCAAACCCGACGTGGTGTTCTTCGGCGAGACGGTGCCCGCGCCCCGGGTCGCCGACTGTTTCGCCCACGTCGAGCGGGCCCGGGCGCTGCTGGTGCTCGGCTCCTCCCTGACCGTCATGTCGGGGCGCCGGTTCGTGCTGCGCGCGGCGAAGCTCGGCATCCCGGTGGCCATCGTCAACCAGGGCCCCACCCGCGGCGACGGGCACGCCAGCGTCACCCTCGACGCGCCGCTGGGCGCGACGCTGACCGCCCTGGCCGACCGGGTCGCCGCCGGGCCGGTCCCCGCCGCCGTGTGATCGACGCCCGGGCGGGGTACGACGTGAGCCGGAAACATGGTCGCTGGTAGCGTTGACCATGCCGGTACCACCCACGTGGGAGAGACCGCCCGGGAACCACCCGGACGGCGCCGAAGGGGCAGATTCTCCCCGGAACCTCTCAGGCAAAAGGACCACGTGGGCAGGCGCTGTGGAGCGCGTCAGCGCGACTCAGGGGGAGGCCGACCCGTCGACCTCGCCCCCGCAAGGAGCGCAGCGCATGACCGCAGAGCAGTTCGCCGACCGGCACATCGGCCCCGGCCCGGACGACGAGCGCCGGATGCTGGAGACCGTCGGTCACAGCTCCATCGACGAGCTGATGGACGCCGCGATCCCCGAGGTGATCCGCTGGCACGGCGCCCTGGGCCTGCCCGCACCGGCCAGTGAGCGGGAGGCGATCGGTGAGCTGCGTGCGCTGGCCGCCCGCAACACCGTCGCCGTGTCGATGATCGGGCTGGGCTACCACGGCACGCACACCCCGGCGGTGATCCGCCGCAACGTGCTGGAGAACCCGGCCTGGTACACCGCGTACACGCCGTACCAGCCGGAGATCAGCCAGGGCCGGCTGGAGGCGCTGCTGAACTTCCAGACCATGGTCACCGACCTGACCGGGCTGGCCACCGCGAACGCCTCGATGCTCGACGAGGGCACCGCCGCGGCCGAGGCGATGACCCTCGCCCGCCGCGCGTCGAAGAGCAGGAGCCCGGTGTACGTGGTCGACGCCGACACCCTGCCGCAGACCATTGCGGTGATCACCAGCCGCGCCGAGCCGCTCGGCATCGACGTGCGGGTGCTCGACGTCGAGCGCGACGAGCTGCCCGGGGAGTTCTTCGGCCTGCACCTGCAGTACCCGGGGGCGTCCGGGGCGGTCCGCGACCACAGCCCGCTGGTCGAGGCCGCGCACGCCGTCGGGGCGCTGGTGACGGTCGCCGCGGACCTGCTGGCGCTGACCCTGCTGCGCCCGCCCGGTGAGATCGCCGCCGACATCGCCGCCGGCACCACCCAGCGCTTCGGCGTGCCGATGGGCTTCGGCGGCCCGCACGCCGGCTACCTGGCCGTCCGCTCCGGGCTGGAGCGGATGCTGCCCGGCCGGCTCGTCGGGGTGTCCAAGGACGCCGACGGCAATCCGGCCTACCGGCTGGCGTTGCAGACCCGCGAGCAGCACATCCGCCGGGAGAAGGCGACCAGCAACATCTGCACCGCCCAGGTGCTCCTGGCGGTGATGGCCGGCATGTACGCCGTCTACCACGGCCCGGACGGGCTGCGGGCCATCGCCCGGCGTACCCATGAGGCGGCGGCGCGGCTCGCGGCCGGGCTGCGCGCCGGCGGCGTCCAGGTCGCGGACGTCGCGTTCTTCGACACCGTCACCGCGACCGTGCCCGGGCGGGCCGCCGAGGTGGTGGCCGCCGCCGCGCGGCGCAACGTGAACCTGCGGCTGGTCGACGCCGACCGGGTCGGTATCTCCTGCGACGAGACGACCACGGCCGCGCACCTGGCGCAGGTGTGGGCGGCGTTCGGCGTGGCCGGGGTGGACGGCGAGGTGGACGCGGAGCTGCCGGCGGAGTTCCGGCGCGGCAGCGACTTCCTCACCCACCCGGTGTTCCGCACCCACCACTCGGAGACGGCGATGCTGCGCTACCTGCGTCGGCTGTCGGACTTCGACTACGCCCTGGACCGGGGGATGATCCCGCTGGGCTCCTGCACGATGAAGTTGAACGCCACCACCGAGATGGAGCCGGTCACCTGGCCGGAGTTCGCGCACCTGCACCCGTTCGCCCCGGCGGAGCAGACCGCCGGCTACCGGGAGCTGATCGCCCAGCTGGAGGCGTGGCTGGCCGAGGTCACCGGCTACGACGCGGTCAGCGTGCAGCCCAACGCCGGGTCGCAGGGGGAGCTGGCCGGGCTGCTGGCCATCCGGGCCTACCACCGTCAGCGCGGGGAGGGGCACCGCGACGTGTGCCTGATCCCGTCGTCGGCGCACGGCACCAACGCCGCGTCCGCGGTGATGGCCGGCATGCGGGTGGTGGTGGTCGGCTGCGACGCCGACGGCAACGTCGACCTGGTCGACCTCGACGCGAAGATTGACAAGCACCGGGACGCGCTGGCCGCGATCATGGTGACCTACCCGTCGACGCACGGGGTGTACGAGACGGGCATCGCGCAGCTGTGCGCGAAGGTGCACGACGCCGGCGGCCAGGTGTACGTCGACGGCGCGAACCTCAACGCCCTGGTCGGCTTCGCGAAGCCGGGGCGGTTCGGGGCGGACGTGTCGCACCTGAACCTGCACAAGACGTTCTGCATCCCGCACGGCGGCGGTGGCCCCGGGGTGGGCCCGGTGGCGGTGCGGGCGCACCTGGCGCCGTTCCTGCCCGGCGACCCGCTCGGCGCGCACACCGACGGCCGGCCGGCGATCTCCGCGGCGAACCACGGGTCGGCGGGGATCCTGCCGATCCCGTGGGCGTACCTGCGGATGATGGGCGCCGAGGGGCTGACCCGGGCCACCGGTGTGGCGGTCCTCGCGGCGAACTACGTGGCGGCGCGGCTGCGGCACGACTACCCGGTGCTGTACGCCGGCAACAAGGGCCTGGTGGCGCACGAGTGCATCCTGGACCTGCGGCCGCTGACCAAGGCCACCGGAGTCACCGTCGACGACGTGGCGAAGCGGCTGATCGACTATGGCTTCCACGCGCCGACGATGTCGTTCCCGGTGGCCGGGACGCTGATGGTGGAGCCGACCGAGAGCGAGGACCTGGCCGAGCTGGACCGGTTCTGCGACGCGATGATCGCCATCCGCGCGGAGATCGACAAGGTCGGCTCGGGGGAGTGGCCGGCGGGGGACAACCCCCTTGCCAACGCGCCGCACACCGCGGCGATGGTCTCCGGTGACGAGTGGCCCCACCCGTACCCGCGGTCGGTGGGCGCGTACCCGGCCGGGGTGGACCGGGCGGGGAAGTACTGGCCGCCGGTGCGGCGGATCGACGGCGCGTACGGCGACCGGAACCTGGTCTGCTCGTGCCCCGCGCCGGAGGCGTTCGAGAACTGAAGGCGCAGCGCGCCGGGGCGGTGCACTGCCGCCGCCCCGGCCGGCGCGTCGACCGGTGGGGCCAACGCGTACGCTCCCTGACGGAGCGTGATCGTTCAGGCGACGAGGGCGTGCCGGGCGGGGCCGCGGTGCGGGGCGATGGTGCTGCCGTCGGGGAGCAGCTCACCGGTGTCCTCGAAGACGATGACACCGTTGCAGAGCAGGCTCCAGCCCTGCTCAGGGAAGCAGGCGATGACGCGTGCGGCTTCGCGATCGGTCGCCTCGGCGGAGGGGCAGGTGGGTAGGTGCTGGCACATCGGGTTCTCCGGACTGTGGGGGCACTGTGTCATGGTTCACATGACCAGTGACGCACAGTACCAAGCGCAAGTGCGCGCTATCGAGCAAGGATGCGGCTTGTTCACCCGAAATCGGCTGAACGGATGAGGTGGAACGAACCGGACGGCGTGGAAGCGCTCCCAAAGATGGGAGTCGACGTGCCCGGAGCCCCGCCCGAGTGCCGGGACCGGCTCGTGGAACGGGCCCGGCTGGAATGGTGGCTCGCCGACGGCGGCGACCCGGCCACGCTCGCCCAGGATTTCCTCGCCGCGCACGGCGTCGCCCTGGCCGACCTGGCCCGGCCGGCCGTCCACGACCCGGACGGACCCTGCGGCGCCGCCCTGTTCCTGTCCACCGCGGCCGGGGCCCGGGCCGCCGGCGGCGCGGCGGGCGCCCCCACCCCGCTGCCGGCGCTGCCGGACCTGGTCGTGGTGGTCTACGGCCACGGCGACCGGCCGGCCCCACACCTGGGCGCCGGGCGGGCCGGCGGCTGGTGGCTGGGGCAGTGGCGGGACAGCTGGACCCGCGCCGCGCACGCGCAGGCCGTGACGGCGGTCCGGGGCGCCATCGGGCGCGGCGACGTCTACCAGGTCAACCTGGTCGGCCACGCCGCCGCCGGGTACGCCGGGGACCCGCTGCCCGCCCTGGCGCGGCTGGCCGCGCTGCCCGGCGCCCGCTACGGCGGCACCCTGTCCGGGCTGGGCTGGGCGATCGGCTGCGCCTCCCCGGAAACCCTCGTCGCCGTCGAACACGGCCGCCTGGTCACCCGGCCGATCAAGGGCACCCGCCCGGCCACCCCGGCCGGCCGGCGCGAGCTGCTCGCCTCGGCGAAGGAACGCGCCGAGCACGTGATGATCGTCGACCTGGAACGCAACGACCTGGCCAGGGTGGCCCGCACCGGCTCGGTGCGGGTGGACGAGCTGTTCGCCGTACGCCAGTGGTGCGACCTGTGGCAGGCCGAGTCGACGGTGTCCGCGGCGCCCGCCGACGGGCTGGGCCTGGCCGACCTGCTGCGCGCGGTCTGCCCCGGCGGGTCGGTGACCGGCGCCCCGAAGCTCGCCGCGCTGGATGAGATCGCGGCCCTGGAGCCGGTGGGCCGCGGCGCGAGCATGGGCGCGCTCGGCTGGGTCGGGGCGGGCCGGATCGATCTGGGGTTGACCATCCGCACCGCCGCGGCCGACGCCGAACGGCTGCACCTGTGGGCCGGCGGCGGCATCACCTGGGGCAGCGACCCGGCCGCCGAGGTCGCCGAGGCGGCCGCGAAGGCCGCCCCGGTCCGCGCCCTGCTCGCCGCCGGCTGAACGGCCGCCGGGGGTCAGGCGCGGGCGAAGGCGTCCAGGGCGGCGACCACCCGCTCGCCCACCCCGTGGCCGCTGCCGTGGCCGCCGGACTCGACGATCTCCAGCCGGGCGTCGGGCCAGTCCCGGGTGAGCTGCCAGGCGATGTCCGGCGGGCCGCTGACGTCCAGGCGGCCCTGCACCAGCACGCCCGGGATGCCGGCGAGCTTGCCGGCGTCGCGCACCAGCTGCCCGTCGGGCAGGAACCCCAGCTTGCTGAAGTAGTGGGTGACCAGCCGGGTGAAGCCGGCCCGGAACACCGGGTCGGCGTAGCGAGGGCTGGGCTGGTAGCCGCCGGCCAGGGACACGTGCACGTCCTCCCAGGCGCACCAGTCCCGGGCGGCCCGGTCGCGCACCCGCGGGTCCGGGTCGTTGACCAGCCGGGCGTACGCGGCGGACAGGTCGCCGTCCCGGTCGGCCGGGGGCACGCCGTCGCGGAACCGGGCCCACTCCTCGGGGAAGATCCGGCCCATGTCCCGGGTCACCCAGTCGATCTCGCGGCGGGTGTTGGCGACCACGCTGAACAGCACCAGCGCGGTGACCCGGTCGGGGTGGCGCTGGGCGTAGGCCAGGGACAGCGACGATCCCCAGGAGGCGCCGCAGAGCAGCCACCGGTCGACGCCCAGGTGCGCGCGCAGCCGTTCCATGTCGGCCAGCAGGTGGGCGGTGGTGTTGACCGACAGGTCGGTGGCCGGGTCACTGGCCGGCGGGGTGCTGCGGCCGCAGCCGCGCTGGTCGAACAGGATGATCCGGTAGGCGGCCGGGTCGAACAGCTGCCGCCAGGAGGCGCCGGCGCCGGAGCCGGGGCCGCCGTGCACCACCAGGGCGGGCCGGCCGTCGGGGTTGCCGCAGGTCTCCCAGTGGATCCGCTGGCCGTCGCCGACGTCGAGCCGGCCCTGCGCGTACGGCTCGATCGGTGGATACATCGGCTTGCCCTCCCACGGCCCGGATACAACAGCACTGTTACATTAGCGGACGTGACCGCCCCTGACCGCGAGGCCCTCGGCACCCTGCTGCGCCACGTCCTGGAGATGCTCGACGGCGACGTCGCCGCCGTCTACGCCGACCTCGACCTGGCCGACTACCGGCCGCGCTACTCACCGCTGGTGCGGGCGCTGGTCGCCGACGGGCCCCTGGCGATCCGCGACCTGGCCGCCCGGGTCGGCGTCACCCACTCCGCGGCCAGCCAGACCGTCGCCCAGATGGCCCGCGCCGGCCTCGTCGTCCTCGCCCCCGGCGCGGACGCCCGGCAGCGCATCGTCACCCTCACCGACCGGGCGCACGCGCTGCTGCCGGCGATCGAGGCCGAGTGGGCGGCCACCACCACCGCCATGAAACGGCTCGACGACGAACTGCCCGTACCCCTGGCCGACGAGCTGAACGCGGTGCTCGCCGCGCTGCGCCGCCGCCCGCTGCGCGACCGGATCGCCGACACCGGCCTGACGCCCACCCGCCCGCCGGCCTGACCCGGGCGCCCACCCGGCGGCGGAGGCGCGCAGCCCGCCGTACCTCCGGCGAGAAGGTGGGTCGGTACAGTCGGCGGGTGGCCACCGAGTACAGCGGCACCGGGGACCCGGCGCGCAGCCTCGCGCTGCTCTGGCGTACCCGGGACAAGCCCAGCCGCAAGGGCGGCGACCTCTCCGTGGAGCGGATCGTGCGGGCGGCCATCGAGGTCGCCGACGCCGAGGGGCTGGGCGCGCTGTCCATGCGGCGGGTCGCCGAGCGGCTCGGGGTGGGCACCATGACCCTCTACACCCACGTGCCCGGCAAGGGTGAACTGCTCGACGTCATGCTCGACACCGTCTACGGCGAGACCGCCCGCCCCGATCGGGTGCCGGGCGGCTGGCGGGGCCGGCTGGCGCAGATCGCCCGGGAGAACTTCGCCCTCTACCTGCGCCACCCGTGGCTGCTGCAGGTCGCCACCACCCGGCCGCCGCTGGGCCCCAACCTGATCGCCAAGTACGAGTACGAGCTGCGCGCCGTCGACGGGATCGGCCTGACCGACCTGGAGATGGACGCCGTGGTCACCCTGATCACCGGCTACGTGCACGGCGCGGCCCGTCCCGCCGTGGAGGCCGCCCAGGCCAGCCGGCAGACCGGGATGACCGAGCAGCAGTGGTGGCACGCGCACGCCCCGTACCTGGAGAAGGTGCTCGACCCGGGCCGGTTCCCCCTCGCGGCCCGGGTGGGCGCCGCCGCCGGGCAGGAGTACCAGGCCGCCGGGGACCAGGCCGGGGCCTTCGAGTTCGGGCTGGCCCGCCTGCTCGACGGCATCGAGGTCCTGGTCCGCGACCGGGCGGGTGCGGCACCCGCCGGGGTAACGGGCCGATAGCCTTCCGGGCATGACTATGCGCCCGATCCGGATCATCGGCGACCCCGTGCTGCGCACCCCGTCCGAGCCGGTGACCAGTTTCGACGCCGAGCTGCGCGCGCTCGTGCAGGACCTCATGGACACGCTGCTCGGCGCGCCCGGCCGGGCCGGAGTGGCGGCCCCGCAGATCGGGGTGAACGCGCAGGTGTTCGTCTACGACGCCGACGGGCACCGCGGCCACCTGATCAACCCGACGCTGGAGCTGTCCGAGGAACGCCAGGACGACGACGAGGGCTGCCTGTCCATCCCCGGGCTGTACTTCCCGACCCAGCGGGCCATGCACGCCACGGCGCACGGCTTCGACCAGCACGGCCAGCCGCTGACCATCGCCGGCAGCGGGTTCCTGGCCCGCGCCCTGCAGCACGAGACCGACCACCTGCACGGCCGCCTGTACGTGGACGCCCTGCGCGGCGACATCCGCCGCCGGGCGCTGCGGGAGATCCGCGCCGGCCGGTTTGACTCGCCCAGCCGGGGCCGCCGCTGACCGCGAGGTGCGGGGGTGGCGCGACGGCCACCCCCGCACGTCCGGTCGCGACGGGTCACTTCGGCGGCGGGGCCACCAGGCAGGTCGCGGTCGAGGTGTTACCGGAGTCGTCCACGCCGGTGATGATCGCGTCGCCGCGCAGCGTCACCTTGTAGTCGATGTCGCCGGTGCCGTCCTTGACCCGGGACTGCGCGCCCGGCGCCTGCACCAGCTTGATCTTCGTGCCGGCCGGGAAGGGCCCGAACCGCACCGACGGGTCGGCGGCGTCGGAGATGTGGACCTGGACCGCCGTGTCGACGATGTCCGTGGCGGTCAGCTGGTAGAACCCGTCCGGGTTGTACGAGCCGGGGGTGTTGTCGCCGCTCGGGTTGTTGGTCGGCATGCACTGTGTGACCGGCGCGGTGGTGTCGACCACCCGCATCACCGCGGTGTCGCTGCCGGTGTTGCCGGCGGCGTCGGTGGCGGTGCAGGTGACCGTGGTGGCGCCCAGCGGGAAGGTGCTGCCGGGCGGCGGCGCGCAGGTCGGGGTGAGCGGACCGTCGACGTTGTCGGTGGCGCTCGCCGGGTAGTTGATCACCGCGCCGGCGGGGCTGGTGGCCTCCACGGTGCGGTCGTCCACGACCACGGTCGGCGGGGTCACGTCGTTGACCGTCACCGCGATGTGCTCGACGAACGCCGGCCCGCCGGACAGGCCGTTGAGCAGGAAGTCCACCGTGCAGTGCAGGGTGGCGCCCTGCGGGGCGTCGCCGGCGACCGTGATGGTCTCGGCGAACGGCACGTCGCTGCCGCTCTGCTGGGTCTTCGACGGCGCGTCGAAGCCCACCGACAGGCCCGGGTCGCAGACCACCTGCGGGCTGACGGTCACGTCGAGGTCCCGCAGCCCGGACAGGATCGCCGCGGTGACGGTGTCCGGGGCGCTGCCGACCACCTGCCCGCCGGTGGCGGTGGCCACGACGGTGGCCTGGCCGGACGCGTCCAGGCCGCCGCCCCCGCCGGTGACGTCGACGGCGAGCACCCGGGCGTCGTCGGCCTGCAGCGCGGCGGTGGCCTGCGCCAGGCTGTGCCCGGCGCTCGGGTCGTGGCTCGGCGCGTCGCCGACCAGGACCACGATCCGGCTGCTGCCCGACCGGTAGGCGATGCCCCCCTCGGAGACCTGGAACAGCCCGTTGACCCACGCCTCCGGGACGTCGCCGCCACCCCCGGCGGCCAGCCCGTCGACCGCGTTCTGCAGCGCGGTTTCGTCGCCGGTCAGGTTCTGCCGGACCCGGAACAGCTCCGCGCCGTCGCCCTCGTCGCGGTAGGAGGCCACCGCGAACTGTGCGGTGGGCTGCGCCCCGCGCACGTTGGTGATGACCTGCTGCAGGTTGGTGCGGACGTTGGCGATCGCCGGGCCCATGCTGCCGGTCGTGTCGACCAGCAGCACCACGTCCGGGTTCGGCGGGATCGGCGGGGTCGAGACCACCTTGCTGATCCCGATGGTGGCGCCGGGGTCGGCGGACCGGTCCACGGTGGCCGGGTCGACGCCGGGGGCCGCCCAGGCGGGCGCGGCCATCGCGGCGACCAGCGCGGTCACGGTGCCGGCGACGGTCACCGCCGTTCTTCGCCCGTGGGGCAGTGCTGTGAAACCCATCGTGTCTCCTTCAGCTCCGCCGCGCCCGCCCCGGGCGCGGCCTCGAAGCAGACGCTAGGGGCTGGGCCGCGCCGGGCCGGTCAGACACAAGCCCAGGTCAGGGTCGGGTTGTTGACCCGGCGTGGTGGCTGGACAGGACAGACTGAGCGGTCAACCGCTTACCGAAGGCGGTGCAGCGCGCACTCGGTGAAGTCGGCCACCCGGGTGAAGCCGAGCCGTTCGTAGAGGCGTACCGCGGGGACGTTGTCCGCCTTCACGTTGAGCGTCACGTGGTCGACGGTGGCCCGCAGCCCGGCGCACAGCGCCGCCACGGCCGCCCCGGCCAGGCCCCGCCCCCGGACGTCGGGGTGGGTGGTCACGTTGCCCAGGGCGGCCACCCGCCACGTCGGCGACCACACGTGCACCCCGGCCACCGCGACCAGCCGGCCCGCCTCCCGCACCCCGACGTACCGGCCGGTGTCCAGCATCCGCGGGTCGAACCAGTTGCCCGGGTACGCGGCCGCGTACAGCTCCCGCAGCTCCGGCAGGTCGGCGCGGCCCAGCGGCTCCCCGGCCGGAGCCACCGCCGCCAGCCGGGCCGGATCGGTCAGCGCCATCCGGTGGTGCACGGCGGCGTCGGAGACCGCGTACCAGCGGGCCACCGTGGCCTCCAGGCCGGGGGAGAGGTGCGCCCACAGCCGGGCCGGCAACACCGGGGCCGCCTCGGTCAGCAGCGCCGCCAGGTCCCCGGCGCGCTCCGGCGGCGCGAACGCCAGCAGGGTGGGCAGCTCGACACCGTGATACAGCAGCACCACCTGGTCGTCACGGCGATACCAGGAGGTGTACGGCCAGAAGAAGTCGTCCAGGTCACCCAGCTGGTACGCGTGCAGCACCGGATCCCGGCCCAGCAGCTCGGCGAGGACGGCACGATCGTGTTCGGCGCGGACGGGCACCCGCCGATGATCACACGCCGGCGATCCGCCCCGTCACGCCGCCCACTGGTCGTAGCCCAGCTTGCCCATCAGCGCCAGCACCACGACCAGCAGCACCACCCGCACGAAACCCGAGCCGCGCCGCAACGCCATCCGCGCGCCCACCGCCGCCCCGGCCACGTTGCACACCGCCATCGCCGCGCCCAGCAGCCACCACACGTGCCCGGTCGCCGCGAACACCACCAGCGCCCCCAGGTTCGTGCCCGCGTTGACCACCTTCGCCATCGCCGAGGCGTGCACGAAATCCGCCCCCACCAGCGCGGTGAACGCCACCACCAGGAACGTGCCGGTGCCCGGGCCGATCAACCCGTCGTACAGCGCGATGCCCAGCCCCGCCACCGCCACGGCCGTCGCCACCCGCACCGGCGTGCGCCGCCCCGGATACGACACCACGCCCAGCCGCGGCCGGGTCAGCACGAACACCGCCACCGACACCAGCACCACCAGCACCACCGGCCGGTACGCCCCCGCCGGCACCGCCCCCGCCAGCGCCGCGCCCAACCCGGCCGTCAGCACCGCCAACCCCGCCGCCGGCCCCGCCACCGCCCAGTCCAGCTTCGTGCGCCGCGCGTACGTCAGCGCCGCCGTCGACGTACCGAAGATCGCGGCCAGCTTGTTCGTGCCCAACGCCGTCGCCACCGGCACCCCCGGCGCGCCCAGCAGCAGCGCCGGCAACAGCAACAGGCCACCACCGCCCACCACGGCGTCCACCCAGCCCGCCACGGCGGCCGCGCTCAACAGGGTCGTCAGCGACACAGGATCCACGGCGGCATTCTGCCCACCCCGGCACCCCGACGAGACCGCCTGTGGCCAGCCTCACCGCAGCTCAACGTCCCCGGCGCCGCCGCAACCACAGCCCCGCCGACGCGACCGCCACGAACACCAGCATCGAACAGAGCAAGGCCTTCAGCACCCGGCAAGCCTGCCACGCGGACATAGGCTGTGCAGGTGCGCCTGGCCACCTTCAACCTGCTGCACGGCCGGTCCCTCACCGACGGACTCGTCGACCCCGGCCGGCTCGCCGCCGCCGTCACCGCCCTCGACGCCGACGTCCTCGCCCTGCAGGAGGTCGACCGCGACCAGTCCCGCAGCGGCAAACTCGACCTCACCGCCATCGCCGCCCGCGCCCTCGGCGCCCCCGAACACCGCTTCGCCGCCGCCGTCGTCGGCACCCCCGGCGAACAGTTCCGCCCCCTGACCCACGACGACGACGGCCACGGCGAACCCCTCTACGGCATCGGCCTGGTCAGCCGCCACCCCGTCCGCTCCTGGCAGGTCACCCGCCTGCGACCCGCCCCCGTCCGCTCACCGATCTACGTACCCGGCCCCGGCGGGGGACTGGTCCTGCTCCGCGACGAACCCCGCGTCGTCCTCGCCGCCGTGCTCGACACGCCGTACGGGCCGCTCACCGTCGCCGCCACCCACCTGTCCTTCGTGCCCGGCTGGAACATCCTGCAACTGCGCCGCGTCGTGCGCGCCCTACGCGCGCTGCCCACCCCGCGGATCCTCCTGGGCGACCTCAACCTGCCCGCCGGACCCGCCGCCCTGGTGTCCCGCTGGCGACCACTCGGGCGCCGCCCCACCTACCCGGCCGGGGAACCCCGGGTGCAGCTCGACCACATCCTCGCCGACCGGCGCGGAATGGACCGGCTGCCCCCGGTCACCGCCGTCGACACCCCGATGTCCACCATCTCCGACCACCGGCCGCTGCTGGTCGACCTCGGCTGACCGACCCGGCGAGCCCTCAGCCCAGCCCGGACGCCCGCTCCGCCGCGCGCACCGCGTTGCGGAACAACATCGCCACCGTCGTCGGACCCACCCCGCCGACCCGCGGCGTGATCGCCCCCGCCACCTCGGCACACGACTCGTCCACGTCCGGCAGCAACCGCCGCCCCTCGTAGCGCACCCCGCCGCCGACCACCACACCACCCGGACGCACATGCTCCGGCTGGATGATCCCCGGCACCCCCGCCGCCGCCACCAGGATCTCCGCCCGCCGCGTGTACCGCGGCCAGTCCGGCACCCCGGTGTGCACCACCGTCACCGCCGCGTTCGCCGTCGGCCGCTTCTGCGCCAGCAGCATCGCCAACGGCCGGCCCAACGTGGCGCCCCGACCCAGGATCACCACCTCCCGGCCCGCCACCGGCACCCCGTGGAACGCCAGCAACGCCTCGATCCCCGCCGGCGTACACGGCAACGGACCCGGCAACCCCAACGCCAGCCGGCCCATGTTCACCGGATGCATCCCGTCCACGTCCTTGTCCGGGTCCAGTTCCGCCAGCGCCCGGTCGTAGTCCAGGTGCCCCGGGATCGGATACTGCACCAGCACCCCGTGCACGGCCTTGTCCGCGTTGAAGTCCGCCAGCACCGCGTGCAGGTCGGCCTGCGACGCCGACGCCCGCAGATGCACGTGCGGCGAGACGAAACCCAGCTCCGCCGCCTGCCGCTGCTTGATCCGGATGTAACCCGCGCTCGCGTCGTCGTCGCCCACCAGCACCGTCGCCAACGCCGGTGTGACCCCCGCCGCGCGCAACGCCACCACCGACTCGGCGACCTCCGCCAACACCTGCTCCGCCACCGGCGCACCCGGCAGCAGCCGCGCCGTCGTCGTACCCGAAGAAGACATGCCGCACCCCGCCCGCGGAGGCCCAGGCGGTCGACCCCCGCGACGAGCTCCCCGATGGTTGCCCATCCCCGTGCCGCCAGTCGCGTTCACCCTCAGCCTGCCACAGCGCGCTCCGCGACCGCATCCGCCATCGCCTGCCACCGCGGCAACGACCCCAGCAGCGCCGCCGCCCGCCGCCGCCGATCCGCCGCCGACGCCACCCCGAGATCCGCCACCGCCGCCTCGAACGCCGGCCGCAAAACCCGCTCCCGCCCCGGCGCGTCCACCGCCAGCACCGCGTGACACCGGGCGTACGTCACCACCATCCAGAACATCGCCTCCCGGTGCGCGCCAGCCGCCACCAGCGCCGCGCTCCCGTCCAGCACCACCGGCCGCCCCGCCGCGCTCAGATCCGCCGCGAACGGGAACGGGGTACGCGCCACCCGCGCCGCCTCGTCGAACGTCACCGCCAACCCGGCCAGATGCTCCCGCACCCGATCCGGACCCACCCCGCCGCCGTCCAGCGACGCCAGCAGCTCCGGATACCGGTCACCGAACCCGTACCCGGCCAGCACCTCCCGCGCCAACCCGTAGCGCCGCCGCACCGTCGGATCCCGCAACGCCGCCACCGCCGGCAACACCGCCAGCAGCGACGTCGGGAACACCCACGCCAGCACCTGCTCCGGCAACGACGCCGACTCATCCAGCCGAGACAGCCCCTCCTCGATCCGCCGCCGCACCCCGGCGCAGCGCCGCCGCACCCACACCGGGTCCGCGAACCCCGCCGCCACCCGCTCCCGGATCCCCGCCAGCCGACCCGACGGATCCGCGACCACCGCGTCCGTCCGGAACATCGGCGCGAACACCCACGACCCCAGCACGTCCACCGGCGACCCCAACTCCGCCCAGGTCAGCGCCGAGACCTCCAACAGCACCCCACGGTGACGGAACTTGCCCACCTTCACCGCCGGCGCGTCCCGCACCAGCAGCACGTCCACGTCCGACCACGACGGCAGCACCGCGTCATCCGGCAGACCCACCGTCGACCCGCTGAAGAACGCACCACCGATCGACGGATCCCGGCGCATCTCCGCGCGCACCCAGTCGACCGCCACCGCCCGCGCCGCACCCACCCGCACCCCGACATGGTGCCCCGCTCAGCGCACCTCCCGCTGCACCACCAGACCCGCCAGGGCACGATTCGTGCGGTTCGACGCCACCGCCGCGCGCTGCTGACCCGCCGTCACCTCGATGTAGGTCTGCGACGACGCCAACGACGCGTGCCCCAGCAACCGCATGATCTCCGCCGCGCTCGCCCCGTCCTCCGCCAACCGGGTCGCGAACGTGTGCCGCAACGCGTGCAACCGCGCGCCCCGCGGCACCCGGTCACCGATCCCGGCCCGCCGGTAACACGACTCCACCAGATACTGCAGGCCACCCCGGCGCAGCGGCTCACCCCGCCGATCCACCAGCAGCGGCGAGTCCGGCCGGACCGAGCGCGCCCCGAACCGCCGCCGCCGGCTGTCCAGGTAGTCCCCGAGCACCCGATCCACGCCCGCCTCGATCGGCACCGTACGCGGCCGCCCACCCTTGCCCGCCACGTCGACCCGGCGCTCGCCGGCCCGGCCGGCCACCGACGCCACCCGCAGCGCCAGCAGCTCCGACAGGCGCAGCCCCGCGCACAGCGCCAACGCCAGCACCGCCAGGTCCCGCTCCGGCCACGGGTCGCGCTGCCGGCCGTCCTCCCGGGCCACCGCGGCCAGCAGCTCCTCCGGGGTGTCCTCGCCCCGCAGCGGCTTGGGCTGGGGGAGCGGGGTGCGGGGCCTGCCCACCGCCGGCATCGGATTGCCGGGTACGACGCCCTCGGCGACCAGGAACGTGAAGAAGCTGTTCCAGGTGGACCAGGCACGGTGGACCGAGGCGGCGGCGCGGGGAGCGGCGAACCGGGCGAACGCCGAGCGCATGACCCGGGGTGAGAGGGCGTCGACCGGGAGCCGGTCGAGGGGGAGGGGAGTGGTCCCGTCGGCCGCCGCCACCAGGCCCGCCACGGTGATCAGGTCCCGCCGGTACGCCGCCAGCGTGTGCGGGGAGGGCTTGCGGGTGGCCCGGGCGGTCAGGAACTCCTCGATCAATCCGCCTACCGTTTCGCCCGGTTTGTCATGCATAAGGCATATTATGCACGATTTTCGCGTTTCCGCCAGCCGCCGGATCGGGGGAGCGACCCCGGAAACCACTTGTCGCGGCACGCAGGCTGGGTCCGTGGTGGACATCGACGACGAACTGGTACGCCGACTTGTCGCCGCGCAGTTCCCGGCAGTGGGCGCACCTGCCCGTCGCCGCCGTGGCCCGGCAGGGGTGGGACAACCGACGTTCCGCCTCGGCGACCACCTCGTCGTACGGCTGCCCAGCGCCGAGGGCTACGTGCCCGGCATCGCCAAGGAGGACCGCTGCCTGCCGGGGCTGGCCCGCCACCTGCCGCTGCCCGTACCCGCGCCGGTGGCCACCGGCCGGCCCGGCGCCGGCTACCCGTACCCGTGGTCGGTGCGGCGCTGGCTGCCCGGCGACACCCTCGAGGCCGCCGGGGCGCTCGACCGGTCGGCCGTGGCGCGCGACCTCGGCGCGTTCCTGACCGCGCTGCGGGAGACGCCGGCGGCCCGGCGGGCGGGCGGCACTCCTGCTTCCGGGGCTGCCATCCCAGCGCCTACGGCGACGAGGTCGAACAGGCCCTCGACGCGCTGCGGGGCCGGGTGGACCGGGCCGCCTGCCAGGACGTCTGGGCACGGGCGCTGACCTCGGCGTGGTCGGCCGCGCCGGTCTGGTTCCACGGCGACGTGGCGGCCGGCAACCTGCTCGTCTCCGGTAGGCGGCTGGCCGCGGTGATCGACTTCGGCACCTGCGGCGTCGGGGATCCCGCCTGCGACCTGGTGCTGGCGTGGACCTGGTTCGCCGGTCCGGAGCGGAAGCTGTTCCGGGAGGCGGTCGGCCTGCCCGACGACGCCTGGCGGCGCGCCCGCGGCTGGGCGCTGTGGAAGGCGCTCATCAAGCTGGCGCGCGAGCCCGACGAGGAGCAGTCACGGGTCCTGGCGGCGGTCCTCACCGACCCGGTCGTCGACTGACACCGGGGAGGGCCGGAACTGCTTACTTGACATAATGTGCATTATCGACGCTTAGGCGGGCAGCGCGAGCGGGGCCGTGCCGGGCTGGATCGCGTTGCAGCCGCCGACCGTACAGCTGCCGAACCGGCCACGAGGCGGACGTCCAGTCGTTCCTCGACCGAGCGGAGGCGGCGCGCTGCGAGCGAAGCGACGACGGTCGACGCCGGCAGGTGGAGCCATGCCTGTGGGCGCTCCCGAGGCCGGCCAGCTGACCGTCACGGTCATCCAGCACGACGCCGAGGCGACCGCGATCCGGGACTTCCGCCGGCCCATCGTGCCACCGAAGATCGAGATACCCGGGCTCGGCGACGAGGGTGCGCGCTCCACGGAATCCGCCGTCGAACCGGAGGTGCTGTTCCGCCGCTACTACCTGGTGGTTTCCATCTGGTACGTCGTCACCGACGGGGACCCGAACGAACGGATGCCAGGCATGATCTGCCTCGCGCACGCCATCGACAGCCAACTCGACCCGTTGTCGCCTAGGGTCTGCGCGAGCTGCTCCCAGCATCCATCGACACCTCTCCCCCGCGTTCACTCCCCGGCGACGCCGCCACCAGCACGGTGCCCGTGACGCCTGCGCCAAAGCCGACAGCATTCCCAAAGCAGCTTGATCACGACGTACGGCCGCCGTGTCTGAGTGGGCTGGCTCGCTCCCCCAGAGCTGCCTTCGAAGATCCCGAGGTCGGATCGCTACGCTGGATCCGCAAGCTGGAGGAGGTCGCGATCTGCATGGGTGACTGGCGCGGGCCCGGACGGTCGGAGCAGGAGGACCCGCTCGGAGCCGAATGGGAGAGGCACCGGCCCGCGGTTTTCGGTGTGGCGTACCGGCTGCTGGGGAGTGTGGCCGATGCCGAGGATGTAACCCAGGATGTGTGGCTGCGGGCGGCCGGAGCGGATCTGCGGGACGTCGGTGATCTGCGCGCCTGGCTGGTGACGGTGGCCGCGCGACGGTCGTACGACATCCTCAAGAGCGCCCGTGTCCGCAGGGAGACCTATGTCGGGCCGTGGCTGCCGGAGCCGCTGCTGACCGGGCCGGACGCGTCGCAGCCGGTACTCGTCGACGAGTCCGTCAGTTCGGCGATGCTGCTGATCATGGAAGAGCTGAGCCCGCCGGAGCGGGTGGCCTTCGTCCTGCACGATGTCTTCGGTGTCGAGTTCGGCCGGATCGCCGAAGTGCTGGACGTCTCCGTGCCGGGTGCCCGGCAGCTCGCCTCGCGGGCACGACGGCGGGTGGCCAACGCGAAGCAGTCGACGCCGCGGGCGTCGAAGGCGGAGCGGCAACGCGTCCTCACGGTCTTCCGCGCCGCCTACGAGGCCGGCGACCTGGCCGGCCTGGTCAGGCTTCTGCACCCGGACGCCGTCTACGTCACCGACGGCGGCGGCAAGGTCTCCGCGGCACGCAAGCTCATCTACGGCGGCCAGCGCGTCGCCGAGGTCATGGTGCGTACGGGACGCCAGTGGCGCCCGGACCGCATCGACTTCGCCGAGGTCGGTGGCGAGCTCGCCCTCGTGTTCCATCGGGAAGGCCGGGTCTACTCCGTCGACACGGTGCAGATCACGGACGGTCTGATTAGCGCTTACCGCAAGGTCATCAATCCCGAGAAACTCGCGCGCATCTGAGCTGTCACGCCCGGAGGGGCTACCTCGTCTCCCTAATGAGAACGAGCGGGTCATGCGCTCGAGTCGCCCCTCCCCAGTAAGGACCTGTATGCAAGGCATCACTGTGCGACGCCGGACCGCCGTTATCGCCGCTGGCCTCCTGGCTGTCGCCACGCTGACTGCGGCCACGGCCTGCTCGACCTCCAACGAGCCGGCTCACGCCGAGGGGCCGGCCACGGCCGCAGCATCGGCGTCGTCGCGCCCCGCCGAAACACTCAGACCGCTGCTCCAGCAGGCCCTTCCGGATGTGAAGGGCAAGACGTTCACCTCGGCGGTCGTCGAGCTTCCGCCCAACGCGAGCGCGGCGCCGCACCGGCACGGCCAGGCGTTCGTCTACGCCTACGTCCTTGAAGGGACCGTGCGCAGCAAGCTCGACGACAAGCCCGTGACCACCTTCCACCAGGGCGAGAACTGGGTCGAGCAGCCGGGCGCCGATCACGTCGTCACCGAGAACGCCAGCCAGACCGAGCCGGCCAAGCTCCTGGTCGTCTTCGTCTCCAACACCGGAGACAAGCTCAAGGTCGACGACCCGAAGTCATAGCCCGGGGCACGCAGCGGGCGGCAACACGTCGCACGAACGGTGCCCTGCCAGAACACTCACCGCCACCGCGGCGCAGACCACACGAACGGATCAAAGGAACCATGACCGAGTTTCAGCGTGTCAACATCGGCGAGCAGCACCCGGCCCCCTACAAGACCCTCATCGCCCTGTCAGCGGAGGCGGAGGAGGCCGCCGCCGCAGCGGGCCTCGATCCGCTTCTGGTCGAGCTGCTGAGGATCCGCACCTCCCAGATCAACGGCTGCGCGTTCTGCCTGCGCATGCACACCCGCGACGCCCTCAAGAAGGGCGAGAGCCCCGATCGCATCGCCGTGCTGCCCGCCTGGGCGGAGACCGGCTACTTCTCCGAGACCGACCGCGCCGCCCTCCGCCTGGCCGAGGCGATCACCCTCGTTCCGAACGGACACGTCAGCGACGAGGACTTCAATGCCGCCGCGGCCGTACTCACCGCGGATCAGGTCTCGGCGGTCGCCTGGCTGGTAACCGTGATGAACGCCTTCAACCGCGTCGCGATCACCAGCCGGTACCGCGTCAGCAAGTGACCGCAGCGGTACCCACCCCGGTGATCATGAGGTTGGCGGCGGCTAATGGGACGAATCACGCCGCTAACCTCATGATCACCGCGGGGTGGGCGGGTCAGGCGCTCACGTAGGCCGCGAGGTGCTCGCCGGTGAGGGTGGAGCGGGCGGCGATCAGGTCGGCCGGGGTGCCCTCGAAGACGATCCGGCCGCCGTCGTGGCCGGCGCCGGGGCCGAGGTCGATGATCCAGTCGGCGTGCGCCATGACCGCCTGGTGGTGCTCGATGACGATGACCGACTTGCCGGAGTCGACGAGCCGGTCGAGCAGGCCGAGCAGGTGCTCGACGTCGGCGAGGTGCAGGCCGGTGGTCGGCTCGTCGAGGACGTAGACGCCGCCCTTCTCGCCCATGTGGGTGGCCAGCTTGAGCCGCTGCCGCTCGCCGCCGGACAGGGTCGTCAGCGGCTGCCCCAGCGACAGGTAGCCCAGCCCCACGTCGGCGAGGCGCTGCAGGATCTTGTGGGCCGCCGGGATCGGCGCCTCGCCGGCGCCGAAGAACTCCTCGGCCTCGGCCACGGACATGGCGAGCACCTCGCTGATGTCCTTGCCGCCGAGCAGGTAGGTGAGTACCTCGGCCTGGAACCGCTTGCCGCCGCACTCCTCGCACACGGTCGCGACGCCGGCCATCATGGCCAGGTCGGTGTAGATGACGCCGGCGCCGTTGCAGGTGGGGCAGGCGCCTTCGGAGTTGGCGCTGAACAGGGCCGGCTTCACGCCGTTGGCCTTCGCGAAGGCCTTGCGGATTGGGTCGAGCAGGCCGGTGTACGTGGCCGGGTTGCTGCGCCGGGAGCCGCGGATCGCGCCCTGGTCGACCGTCACGACGCCGTCGCGCCCGGACACGGAGCCGTGGATCAGTGAGCTCTTGCCGGAGCCGGCCACGCCGGTGACGACGACCAGCACGCCGAGCGGGATGTCGACGTCGACGTTCTGCAGGTTGTGGGTGTCGGCGCCGCGTACCTCGAGCACTCCGGAGGGGGTGCGCACGGACGGCTTGAGGCGGGCGCGGTCGTCCAGGTGGCGGCCGGTGAGCGTGCCGCTGGTGCGCAGTCCCTCCACGGTGCCCTCGAAGACGACCTCCCCGCCGGCGGTCCCGGCGGCGGGGCCGAGGTCGACGACGTGGTCGGCGATGGCGATGGTCTCGGGCTTGTGCTCCACGACGAGGACGGTGTTGCCCTTGTTGCGCAGTTGCAGCAGCAGGTCGTTCATCCGCTGGATGTCGTGGGGGTGCAGCCCGATGGTCGGCTCGTCGAAGACGTAGGTCACGTCGGTGAGCGAGGAGCCGAGGTGGCGGATCATCTTGGTGCGCTGGGCCTCGCCGCCGGACAGGGTGCCCGAGGGGCGGCTGAGGGAGAGGTAGCCCAGCCCGATCTCCACGAACGAGTCGAGGGTGTGCTGCAGCTTCGCCAGCAGCGGCGCCACCGACGGCTCGTCGAGGTCGCGTACCCAGGTGGCGAGGTCGCTGATCTGCATGTCGCACGCGTCGGCGATGCTGATCCCGCTGATCTTCGACGACCGGGCCGCCTCGCTGAGCCGGGTGCCCCCGCAGTCGGGGCAGGTGGTGAAGGTGACGACCCGTTCCACGAAGGCGCGGATGTGCGGCTGCATCGAGTCGACGTCCTTGGACAACATCGACTTCTGGATCTTCGGGATCAGGCCCTCGTACGTCAGGTTGATGCCCTCGACCTTGATCTTGACCGGCGCCTTGTAGAGCAGGTCGTGCAGCTCCTTCTTCGTGAACTCGCGGATCGGCTTGTCCGGGTCGAAGAAGCCGCAGCCGCTGAAGATGCGGCCGTACCAGCCGTCCATGCTGTAGCCGGGAATGGTGAGCGCGCCCTCGTTGAGCGACTTGCTGGCGTCGTACAGCTGGGTCAGGTCGAAGTCGGTGACCGAGCCGGTGCCCTCGCAGCGCGGGCACATGCCGCCGGTGATGCTGAAGCTGCGCCGCTCCTTCGTGGTCTGGCCGGCGCGCTCGATGGTGACCGCGCCGGCGCCGCTGATCGAGGCGACGTTGAAGGAGAACGCCTGGGGCGAGCCGATGTGCGGCTGCCCGAGCCGGCTGAAGAGGATGCGCAGCATCGCGTTGGCGTCGGTGACGGTGCCGACGGTGGAGCGGGGGTTGCCGCCCATCCGCTCCTGGTCGACGATGATCGCGGTGGTCAGCCCGTCGAGCACGTCGACCTCGGGCCGGGCCAGCGTCGGCATGAAGCCCTGCACGAAGGCGCTGTAGGTCTCGTTGATCAGCCGCTGCGACTCCGCGGCGATGGTGCCGAACACCAGGGAGCTCTTGCCCGAGCCGGAGACGCCGGTGAAGACGGTCAGCCGGCGCTTCGGGATCTCGATGCTGACGTCCTTGAGGTTGTTCTCGCGGGCGCCCTGCACGCGGATCAGGCCGTGGCTGTCGGCAACGTGCTGCGCGGGCGACCGGGGGTCCGTCCTCATCGTGTCTCCATCTGTTACGCGGGCCGCCTTCGCGGTCTCCGTCGGCCGGGGGTTGCGACAGCCGGGCGGCTCAGCTCAGCTGGTTGATCCGGATGAGGTTGCCGGTGGGGTCGCGGAAGGCGCAGTCGCGGACCCCGTACGGCTGGTCGGTGGGCTCCTGGACGACCTCGGCGCCGCTGGCCTGCAGCCGGTCGAAGACGCCGTCGAGGTCGTGGGTGGCCAGGGTGATGCTCGTGTAGCTGCCCTTGGCGATCAGTTCGAGGACGGTGCGGCGCTCGTCGTCGGTGATGCCGGGGTCGGCGGCCGGCGGGTGCAGCACGATGGACGTGCCCGGCTGGTCGGGGGGACCGACGGTGAGCCAGCGCATCCCGTCGTATCCGACGTCGTTGCGGACCTCGAAGCCGAGGGTGTCGCGGTAGAAGGTCAGGGCGGCGTCGGCGTCGGTGTGCGGGAGGAAGGCGTAGTGAATCGTGATGTCCATGGCGGTCACGCTAGCTGCGGCTCCGTGGCGCGCGCTTCTCGATTCCTGATCGGTCTGGTGACCTGTTTCGCCAGGCAGGACGGCATCTCCGCGGTGGCGCCGGCCGCGCGGGCCCGGTAGGTGCTCGGTGGCACGCCGACCAGCTCGGTGAAGCGGGTGCTGAAGGTGCCCAGCGACGAGCAGCCGACCGCGAAACAGACTTCGGTGACGCTGAGGTCACCGCGGCGCAGCAGCGCCATGGCGCGCTCGATGCGGCGGGTCATCAGGTAGGCGTAGGGCGATTCGCCGTAGGCCTGCCGGAACTGGCGGCTGAGGTGCCCGGCCGACATGTTCACGCCGCGGGCGAGCGCCTCGACGTCCAGCGGCCGCGCGTACTCGCGGTCGATCCGGTCGCGGACGCGGCGCAGTCGGGCGAGGTCGCGCAGGTGCTGCGCGAAGGCGGGACTGCTGGTCACCTGCCCGATGGTGCCACGTCGCCGCCGGGATTCCCAGCGCCTTCGGCGGCGCCCGTGTCGTCCGGTTCCGGTGGCGGCCGGTCAGCGGGACCGGGCGTTGCGGCGGGCGGTCACCGTGCTCCAGGCGATGGCGGTGCCGAGGGTCAGGATCACCACGGCGAGGGTGAGCCAGACGGGAAGCTTGCCCACGGGGGTCTCGGCGAGGATCAGCTTCACCCCGGCGAAGGCGAGCAGCACGGCCAGGCCGTAGCGCAGGTGCCCGAAGTGCCGCAGCAGACCGGCGAGGCAGAAGTAGAGGCTTCGCAGCCCGAGCACGGCGAAGGCGTTCGCCGTCCAGACCAGGAACGTGTTGGTGGTGATGGCCAGGATCGCCGCGACGGAGTCGATGGCGAAGATGACGTCGGTGGCCTCGATCGCCACCAGCGCGACCAGCAGCACGGTGCCCTTGAGGCGGCCGTCGACGCGGACGGTGAAGCGGCCGTCGTGGTAGCGGGGCTCGGTCGGCACCAGCCGGCGGAAGAGCCGGACGGCGATGTTGCGGTCGGGGTCGACGTCCGGTTCACCGCGGACGGCCAGGCGCCAGCCCGTCCAGATCAGGAACGCGCCGAGCACGAGGCCGGCCCAGGTCAGCCGGTCCAGCAGTTCGGCGCCGGCGAAGATGAAGACCAGCCGGAAGCCCAGCGCCCCGAGCACCCCCCAGAAGAGCACCTTGTGCTGGTAGGTGGGGGGCACCCGGAAGTATCCGAACAGCAGTGCGAACACGAAGACGTTGTCGACCGACAGGGCCTTCTCCAGCAGGTAGCCGGAGTAGTACGCCACCGCCGGCCCGCCGCCGCGCCAGAGCCAGATCACCAGGCCGAACGCGATCCCGGCGGTGATCCACACGGCGCTCCAGAGCAGCGCCTCGCGCAGTTCGATGACGTGGTGGTCGCGATGGGAGAACACGTCGACGGCGAGCATGACGGCGATGACCGCTCCGACGGCCACCCAGGCCCAGGCCGGCGCCGCGAACGTGGTCTCGTCCATCCGGCGTCCTCCGCATCCGCGCCTGGGCGGGGACGGGCGCCCGTTCCGGCCCGTACGCGGGTCTTGCGGAACCGGACTGCGTCGTCCCCGAGCCTAGGCGAGCGGCCGGTCGGGAGACGGCGGTCCGGCGAAGTCTGCGCCGGGGCCGCTCTCCCCCGCCGGCGCCGCGGCGATCACCTCAGCGCAGCCGGCGGGCGCCGAACCGGGTGGGCGGGTCGGCGATGGCGTCCTGGGCGGCGACGAGCTGCAGTTCCCGGGTGCCGGCGACGAGGGTGGCCTCGAGGACGGCGTAGATGGAGTTGGTGGTGCGTTCCAGCGCCGTCTCGGGTGAGCCGGTCGTGGCGAGGTGGGCCAGGTACAGCGCGGCGGTGACGTCGCCGCCGCCGTTGGGGCTGATCGGCAGCAGCGGGGTGGTGACCGCCCAGGCGCCCTCGTCGGAGACGGCGACGACCTCCAGCGACCCCTCCGGGAGGTCGCCGTGCAGCACGCTGGTGACCAGCATGTGCCGGGGTCCGGTGTCGCGGACGACGTCGACGGCGGCGAGCAGGTCGTCGAGGGTGTCGGTGCCGCGGCCGGCGAGGAACTCCAGCTCGAACTGGTTCGGGGTGACGATGTCCGCGCGCGGGACGACGGTGTCGCGCAGGTACTCGGGGATGCCGGGGCGGACGAACATGCCGCGGCCGACGTCGCCCATCACCGGGTCGCAGCAGTACAGGGCGTCGGGGTTGGCGGCCTTCACCCGGGCGACCGCGTCGAGGATCACCGCGCCCATCGCCGGGTCGCCCTGGTAGCCGGACAGGACCGCGTCGGCGGTGCCGAGCACGCCACGGTCCTCGATGCCGGCGATCACCTCGGCGACGTCGGCCGGGGGCAGCAGCGGCCCGCGCCAGGCGCCGTAGCCGGTGTGGTTGGAGAAGTGCACGGTCAGCACCGGCCAGACCTCGTGCCGGAGCCGTTGCAGGGGGAAGACGGCGGCGGAGTTGCCGACGTGACCGTAGGCGACTGAGGACTGGATGGACAGGATCTTCACCGGATCATCGTCGCATCCGCCGCCGCGGCGCCGGTCAGGTGTCGGTGCGTAGCCGGGCGTGCAGGTGCATGTCGTGCCAGCCGTCGGTGTGCCGGGCGGCGCCGCGGTTGGTGCCCTCGGCGGCGAGGCCGGCGCGTTCGGCCACCCGGCAGGAGGCGGGGTTGGCGGTGGAGTGGCGCAGCCAGACGCGGTGCAGGCCGAGCCGGTCGAAGCCGAAGGCGGTGAGGGCGCTCAGGGCGCGGGCGGCGACGCGCCGGCCGCGGGCGGCGGGCAGCACCCAGTACGACACCTCGGCCTGGGCCTCGGGCAGGTCGATGGCGCGCAGGCTGATCTGCCCGAGCACGCCGGTGGCGTCGGTGACGGCCCAGCCGGCGCCGGTCTCCTGCCGCCACCGTCGGGGCCAGGCGTCGATCCAGTCGCGGGCCTCGTCGTCGGTCATGGCGCGGCAGTGCCAGCGGCGGATGGCGGGGTCGGCGTACGCGGCGAGGACGGTAGGCCGGTCCTCGGGTCGCCAGGGTCGCAGCCGCAGGTCGCCCGCGTCGAGGTCGGGTTGGGGGCGGCTGGCGAGGGCGCCGGGGTGCAGGGCCGGGGTGGTGAGCAGTGGCATGCCGTCATGATCGCCCAGGACGTGCGGTGACGGTGCGGCGACGGCGGGTGCGCGGCCTGGTGGTGGGGTGACCGTTCGGCTCAGGGTTCCGACCGTCCGGCGCGGGGTGGGTTTCGGCGTAGCGCCCCGCGGGGGGATGAAACGGGTGGGATTTTCGCCATTCTCCGGAGAGGAAGCACCCATGCTTTCCGCACTCGATCGTCGGCACACCGTCGCGCCGCCGGGTTACAGCCGTTGGCTGATACCCCCGGCGGCGTTGGCGATCCATCTCTGCATCGGGCAGGTCTACGCGACCAGCGTGTACAAGAACTCGTTGATCGCGCACTTCGACACGGGTCAGACGGCGATCGGGGTGATCTTCAGCATCGCGATCGTGATGCTGGGGTTGTCGGCCGCGGTGGCGGGCACGTGGGTGGAGGCGAACGGGCCCCGGAAGGCGATGTTCGTCTCGGCGTGTTTCTGGGCCGCGGGTTTCCTGGTCGGCGCGCTGGGCATCGCGACGAAGCAGCTGTGGCTGCTGTATCTGGGGTACGGGGTGCTGGGCGGCATCGGGCTGGGGATCGGCTACATCTCCCCCGTCTCCACGTTGATCAAGTGGTTCCCGGACCGGCCGGGGCTGGCCACCGGGTTGGCGATCATGGGGTTCGGTGGTGGGGCGATGGTGGCCTCCCCCCTGTCCCGGCAGTTGCTGTCGTTCTACGACCCGGGATACGACCCGGCGAACGCGGGCTCGACGGCGTCGGGCAGCGCGCTGGTGTGGCTGTTCCTGACGTTGGGCGTCGGCTACTTCGTGATCATGATGTTCGGGGTGTTCAACGTGCGGGTGCCGGCGGCGGACTGGCGGCCGGCCGGGTTCGACCCGGCGACGGTGGCGGCGAAGCCGCTGGTGACCACGGCGAACGTGTCGGCGGCGAACGCGGTGAAGACCCGGTCGTTCTGGCTGCTGTGGGTGGTGCTGTTCTGCAACGTGACGGCGGGGATCGGCATCCTGGAGCAGGCGAGCCCGATGATCCAGGACTTCTTCCGGGACAACGGGACCTCGGCGGTGTCGGTGGCGGCGGCCGGCGGGTTCGTGGGGCTGCTGTCGCTGTTCAACATGGCCGGCCGGTTCGTGTGGTCGTCGACGTCGGACGTGATCGGCCGCAAGCCGATCTACCTGGTGTACCTGGGCGTGGGCATGGCGCTGTACGTGCTGCTGGCCCTGTTCGGGCAGGTGGCGACGGCGCTGTTCGTGCTGTTGGCGTGCGTGATCCTGTCGTTCTACGGCGGTGGGTTCGCCACCGTGCCGGCGTACCTGCGGGATCTGTTCGGCACGTTCGAGGTGGGCGCGATCCACGGCCGGTTGTTGACGGCGTGGTCGGCGGCCGGGGTGGCCGGTCCGCTGATCGTGAACGCGTTCCTGGACGCGCAGGGCAAGCCGGGCACGTTGACGGCGGCGGCGTACCGGCCGGCGTTGTTCACGATGGTCGGGGTGCTGGCGGTCGGTTTCGTGGCGAACCTGTTGATCCGGCCGGTGCCGGAACGGTTCCACGAGCCGGCGTCGGGCCGGGACGGTGTCGAGGGTGTGCAGCCGGTGGCGGCGGAGAGGAGCGGGTCGTGAACGAGCAGGCCGGTGGCGGGCAGCGGGTCCGTCTGGTGGTGTCGTGGGTGGTGGTGTCGGCGCTGCTGGGCTACGGGGTGGTGCAGACCGTGATCACGGCGGCGAAGCTGTTCACCCACTAGGAGCGCGGTGCGGAGCGGCCCGGGGGTGACTCTCCCCCGGGCCGCTTGCGTGTCAGAGGCCGCCGGCGACGCGCAGGACGGCGCCGGTGGTGTAGGTGGCGTCCGGGCCGAGGAGGAACGCGATGGCGCCGGCGACCTCGTCGGGTTCGCCGGCGCGGCCCAGCGGGATGCGGCCGGCCGCGGTGTCGGGGCGGTCGGGCACGCCGGAGAGGGCGTGGATGTCGGTGCGGATGATGCCCGGGGCGACGGCGTTGACCCGGATGCCCCGCGGGGCGAGCTCCTTGGCCAGGCCGACGGTGAGGGTGTCGGTGGCGGCCTTGACGGCGGCGTAGTGGATGTATTCGCCGGGGCTGCCGAGGGTGGCGGCGGCGGAGGAGACGTTGACGATGGCGCCGCCGTGGGTCATCCGGCGGGCGGCCTGCTGGGCGCAGAGGACGTAGCCCACGAGGTTGACGTCGACGACCTGGCGCAGGTCGTCGACGCGCAGGTCGGCGAAGGGTCCGATCGGGCTGGTGATGCCGGCGTTGTTGACCAGGCCGGTGAGCGGGCCCAGCGCGGCGGCGGCGTCGAAGAGGCGCTGGACCTGCTCGGGGTCGCCGGTGTCGGCGGCGACGGCGAGGCCGCGGCGGCCGGCGGCGCGCACGTCGGCGAGCACGGCCTCGGCGGCGGCGTGGTCACTGCGGTAGCCGATGACGACGTCGTGGCCGGCGGCGGCGAGGCGGCGGGCGGTGGCCGCGCCGATGCCGCGCCCCCCACCGGTGATGATGGTGACGGAGGTCAATGTGTTCTCCCCTGCCCTGACGGTCGGGCTGACGTTACCGTGGGCGGCGCGGAACCCGGTGGAGAGGACGGTCACACATGACGCGGGCGTTGGTGCTGGGTGGCGGTGGCGTGACCGGGGTGGCCTGGGAGTTGGGGCTGCTGGCCGGGCTGACCGCGCAGGGGCTGGACCTGACCGCCGCCGAGCTGGTGGTGGGCACCTCGGCGGGTTCCGTGGTGGGCGCGCAGGTGTGCTCGGGCACGCCGGTCGAGGAGCTGTACGCCGCGCAGTTGCGCCCGGCCCACCAGGAGGTGGCGGCCCGGCTGGGGGTGGGGGTGCTGGCGCGCTGGGCGTGGGCGGGCACCCGGGGCCGGGACGCGGTGCGGGCGCGGGCCCGGGTCGGGGCGATGGCCCTGGCGGCGCGTACCCCGTCGGAGGAGTCGCGGCGGGCGGTCATCGCGGCGCGGTTGCCGGTGCGGCAGTGGCCGGCGCGGCGGCTGCTGGTGACCGCGGTGGACGCGGCCTCGGGCGAGTTCGTGGTCTTCGACGCCGGCTCGGAGGTGGCGCTGGTGGACGCGGTGGGGGCCAGTTGCGCGGTGCCGGGGGTGTGGCCGCCGGTGACCATCGGCGGCCGGCGTTTCGTCGACGGCGGGGTGCGTTCGGCGGTGAACGCGGACCTGGCGGCGGGCGCGCGGCAGGTGGTGGTGCTGGCGCCGACGCGGGCCGGGTTCGGGCCGATGCCGCGGCTGTCGGCCCAGGTGGCGCAGCTGCGGTCGGCGGGCGCGCGGGTGGCGGTGGTGTCGCCGGACCGGGCGGCGCGGGCGGCGATCGGGCGCAACCTGCTGGATCCGGCGCGGCGGGCCGCGTCGGCGCGGGCGGGGTTCGCGCAGGCGGCCGCGGTGGCCGAGGAGGTGGCGGCCGTCTGGGTCGCCGGGGGTTGATCTTCCGGCTGTCGGTGCGGGCTGGTATCAAGGCAGGCATCAGACACGTGTACGGAAGAGGGCTGTGATGGCGGGCCAGGGTTTGTCCACTGACGAGGTACAGGGCATCCGGGAGGCGCTGGCGGCCGGCCGCAAGCCCAAGGTGGTGTTCACGGCGGCGGCCGGGCAGATGGCGGGTCAGCTCGGGCAGGTGGTGGAGCTGACCGACCCGGAGGCGTCCGAGGAGTTCGTGGTGGTGCGGTTCGGCCGCGACGAGCTGCCCTTCTCCCCCACCGACGTGGCGATCGCGCCGAAGGGGGCCGGGCGGCGGCCGGCGGAGCCGAAGCCGGAGCCACCGGCCGAGGAGCCGCCGGCGGAGCCGGAGTTCGTGTTGGACGCGCCGCCGGTGCCGGCGCCGCGGCGGGAGGAGCCGAGGGTGGAGCAGCAGGCGGAGCCGAAGCCGGCGCGGCGGGCGGTGAAGGCGGTCAAGCCGAAGAGCCCGGCCGGGTTGACGGTGACGCTGGCCTACGCCGAGGGCGAGTGGACGGTGGCGGCGCAGCAGGGCGCCAAGGCGCTGGCCAAGCCGTACGTGGTGAAGCCGGCCGAGGCGCTGCGGATGGTGGCGCTGGTCGACGTGCCCGGGGTGCAGGAGGCGGTGGAGCAGATCCTGGCCGCCGAGCGGGCCGAGGCGGAGCAGCAGGCGGAGAAGCTGCGCGCCGAGCTGGCCGAGATCGAGGCCCGGCTGGCGGAGCTGCGCGAGGCCCGCTGAGCCCCACCGCCCGCACCCCGGCCGGAAAACACCCCGGCCGGGGTGCGGGCGCTCTGCTATCGTTCCGCCGCGTCCTCGACGAGACCGGAGGGAGGTGAGCGCCATGACCCGTACGACTGTCATGCGCTCCCACCTCCCTGCGAGGACGCCGGGTTCCTGAACCGGGGAGCGCACCGCTTCCTGGAAGGACCTTCATGACCGATCTGGTCGTTCGCCCGCTCGTCGCGGGCGAGGAACATCTCTTCGACTCCCTGCCCGACCCCGGGCTGGTCGGGCGGACCCTGCTCGGCGAGACCTACGCCGGCGGCGGCTTCCGCCCGGAGTGGACCTGGGTGGCCCTGCGCGACGGGGTGGTGGTCGCCCGGGCCGCCTGGTGGGCCGGGCCGGACGACCCCGCGCCCCTGGCGCTGGACTGGTTCGACTTCACCGACACGCAGGCCGCGGTCGAGTTGCTGCGCACCGCGCCGTTGCGCGCCGAGTACTCGATCCTGCTCCCCCACGGGTGGCGGGAGAACCCCGCGGTGCGCGCGCAGGCGCACGCCCGCATCGACGCCGCAACGGCGGCCGGCATGCGGGTGCTGGTCGAGCGGTACCGCTACCGCTGGACTCCCGGGTGCGGCCTGCCGGCCCGGCCGGGGCGGCTGGAGTTCCGGCCCGAGCCGGACGACGCGGTGATCCTGGACATGCTGTGCCGCATCGGTGAGGGCAGCCTGGACGCGCACTACCGGGCCGCGGCGGCCGCGCACGGCCCGCTGGCCGCGGCGCAGGAAGACCTGGACCTGCTGCGCTGGATGCCGAGCCCGCGGGACTGGTGGCGGACGGCGTTCACCCCGGACGGGGAGCCGGCCGGACTGGTCGTGCCGGCCCGCAACCCGACCCACCACGTCGTGGGGTTCGTCGGCGTGCTGCCCGGGCAGCGGGGCCACGGCTACGCCCACGACCTGCTGGTCGAGGCCACCCACCTGCTGGTCGAGGCGGGCGCCGACGCGATCGTGGCCGCCACCGACCAGGGCAACGCGCCGATGGCCGCCACCTTCGCCCGGGCCGGCTACCCGGTCGAGTGGGAGCGCATCGACCTGGTCTGATCGTCCCCGTGGTCGGCCCGTCGCCCCGGCGGGCCGACCACGGGCGCGTTGAGGTGCGCGTCGGCGGGTCGCCGCTGCGAGGGTGCGGCTGCTTGTGGCGCCACACCGGGGCGTTGGCGCGGCGCTCGCGCGCATAGGGTGCCCGGGTGGGTTACTGGGGCACGGTGGTGCTGGCGCGGCCCGGCGGGCTGCTGGTCGACCAGGACGGCATCGGCGGGTTCGGGCACCGGCACCGGTGGCTGCGGGAGCTGGGCGACGGCTGGCAGTTGGTGGAGACCACCGGGTGGAACGATCCCCCGGACCTGCTCGCCCCCGCCGGGGCGCTCGCCACCTCGACCGGTCACCCCGTCCTCGCCGCGTACGTCAGTGACGGCGACTGCGCAGTGCTGGCGACGGCGACGCCGGGTGTGGTGGGGCCGTTGACGCACCTGTGGGACACCGACGGGCCGTGCGGGGTGTACCGGCACCAGCCGCGTGGCATGCCGGGGCCGGTCGGACGGAGCGCTGACGACCTGGTCGCGGAGCTGGTAACCTGGTCGGCGGCGGCGGGGCTGCGGGCCGACGCGACACGCCTGCGCGAGGTGTTGGGCCACGACCATCCGGTCGAGGCGGACGATCTGTTGTTCGCGCTGGTCAAGGCGCTGGGGGTGGCGCGGATCGGCCGGACCCGACCGTGGGCGCTGCCGCTGGAGCAGTGGCCGTTCCGGTCGGTCACGGACGTCCTGGCGTTGCGGGCCCGGTCGGAGGCGGCGTACCGGCTGGCGGCGATGGAGGACGGTGAGGAGCCCGACGAGCCGGAGGCGCCGTGGGAGGCTGCGGCGATCCGGTTGGACGAGGAGCTGTGGGCGTCGCTGTACCGGCCGGCGGTGGACGTCGCCGGGCTGGCGCGGCGGGCGCAGCGACTGCGTACGGAATACGACGTGGCCAGGGGCCGGGAGCCTCAGCCCTCCGACGGCCCGTTCGACCCGGAGAACCCGTGGAACTCCGGCCGGGTGTGGGCGGACGAGCGGGCGACCGACTGACCTGCCCTGCTCGCGCCGCGGGGCCGGTGCGACCCCCTCGCACCCGCCCCGCGCCACCCGCGCCCGCAGGATCGTCAGTGTTGCGGGATGTTCTGTACCCCGATGCGCTTGCGGAACACCCAGTAGGTCCAGCCCTGGTAGGCCAGCACGATCGGGGTGAACACCACGGCCACCCAGGTCATGATCTTCAGGGTGTAGGGGGTCGAGGCGGCGTTGGTCGCGGTCAGCGTGCCGGCGGCGTCCAGGGTGGACGGGAGCACGTTCGGGAACAGCGCGGCGAACAGGGTCGCCACGGCCAGGGCGATGGCCACGGCGGTGCCGGTGAACGCCCAGCCCTCACGGCGCGCCCGGGCGGCGGCGAGGCCGGCGAGCAGGGCGAGGGCAGCGCCGGTGGCGAGCACGACGGCGGCCGCGCTGGAGCGGATGCTCAGCGTCCAGGCCAGGAAGGCCACGGCCACCACGGCGGTGCCGGCGCCGAGCCGGACGGCCAGCGCGCCGGCCCGCTGCCGGATCTCGCCGCTGGTCTTCAGGGCGATGAACACCGCGCCGTGGGTGAGGAACAGGCCGAGGGTGGTCACCCCGCCGAGCAGGGCGTACGGGTTGAGCAGGTCGAGCAGGCCGCCGGCGTACTCGTGGTCGGCGGTCAGCGGCACGCCGCGCAGGATGTTGGCGAAGGCGACGCCCCACAGGATCGCCGGCACCAGCGAGCCGACGAAGATGGCCTGGTCCCAGCGGCGCTTCCAGGACGCCTCGGGGCGCTTGTGCCGGTACTCGAAGGCCACCCCGCGGGCGATCAGGGCGAGCAGGATCAGCAGCAGCAGCAGGTAGAAGCCGGAGAAGAGGGTGGCGTACCACTCGGGGAAGGCGGCGAACATGGCGCCGCCGGCGGTGATCAGCCAGACCTCGTTGCCGTCCCAGACCGGGCCGATGGTGTTGATCAGGACGCGGCGTTCCCGGTCGTCGCGGCCGAGCACGGGCAGCAGCATGCCGACGCCGAAGTCGAAGCCTTCGAGGATGAAGTAGCCGGTGAACAGCACGGCGACGAGGAGAAACCAGACGGTCGTCAGTTCCACGGTGGGCTCCGGGGGTTAGTAGGCGAACGCCAGCGGGCGATCGGCGTCGTCGGTGTCGGCTGGTTCAGGGGCTGGAGTCAGGTCGGGCACGCCGGCCTTGGCGTAGCGGATCAGCAGCTTGAACTCGATGACCGCGAGGGTGGCGTAGATCAGGGTGAAGGCGGTGAACGAGGTGAGCACCTCGGCCAGCGAGACGCTGCGGGACACGCCGTTGCGGGTGAGCATCTCGCCGAAGACGATCCACGGCTGGCGGCCCATCTCGGTGAAGATCCAGCCGAAGGAGTTGGCCAGCAGCGGCAGGGCCGGCATGACCAGGCCGGCGCGCAGCAGCCAGCGGCTCGACGGGGTGCGGCCCTTGCGCTGGGTCCAGAGGACGATCAGGGCGATCGCGGCGGCGGCCATCCCGAGCGCGATCATGAACCGGAAGCTCCAGTAGGTGACCGGGATGATCGGGGTGTAGCTGCCGGCGCCGTACTGGGTGGCGTACTGGGCCTGGAGGTCGTTGATGCCGTGCACGGTGCCGTGCGGGTCGCCGGTGCCGAGGTAGGACAGCAGGTACGGGATCTTGAGGGCGAACAGCTCCCGGCTGCCGTCGAGGCTGCCGACGGTGAGCACGGAGAACGAGGCGGGGCTCTCGGTGGTGTAGAGGCCCTCGGCGGCGGCCATCTTCATCGGCTGCACCTGGGTCATGATCTTGCCCTGGATGTCGCCGGTGAACAGCACCAGCGCCGCTGCGACCAGCACCACCCAGGAGCCGAACTTCGTGGCGAAGCGGTAGGCGTCGGTGTCGGCGCCGCCCCGGTTGCGGATGACGTGCCACAGCCCGACGGCGACGATCAGCGACCCGGCGACCAGGAACGCCCCGGCCAGGGTGTGCGGGAAGGTGATCAGGGCGACCTTGTTGGTGAGCACGGCGACGAAGTCGGTCAACTCGGCGCGGCCGGTCTGCGGGTTGATCCGGTAGCCGACCGGGTTCTGCATGAACGAGTTCGCGGCGAGGATGAAGTAGGCGGACAGGTTGGTGCCGATCGCCGCCGCCCAGATGGCGGCCAGGTGCAGGCGCTTGGGCAGCCGGTCCCACCCGAAGATCCACAGGCCGATGAAGGTGGACTCCAGGAAGAACGCGACGAGCGCTTCGATCGCCAGGGGCGCGCCGAAGATGTCGCCGACGAAGCGCGAGTAGTCGCTCCAGTTCATGCCGAACTGGAACTCCTGCACGATGCCGGTGACCACGCCCATCGCGAAGTTGATCAGGAAGAGCTTGCCGTAGAACTTGGTGAGCTTGAGGTACCGCTCGTTGCCGGTGCGGTGCCACAGGGTCTGGAGGATGGCCACCAGCACGGACAGGCCGATGGTCAAGGGCACGAAGAGAAAGTGGTAGACGGTGGTGACACCGAACTGCCAGCGGGCGACGTCCAACGCGTCCACCTGAAACCCCCAGCTGTGCGTACTACGAGACGTAGTAAATACTACTCGGCGTCGTAGAGGATTGGGCAGGGCCGCAGGGCCCGAACCGGCCCGGGACCAATGACCCTGATCACCTCCGCCCTCGGGTCTCCGGCTCACCCTGGCGCGTGCGACCATCCAGCACTGATGGACACCCCGATCACCCACTGGCGGGCGCCCCTGCTGTGGCGCGCCGCGCAACTGGCCGCCCGCGGCCTCGTCGGCCTGGTCGCCCGGCTCGAGGTCAGCGGCGACGTGCCGGACGAGATGCGCCGAGGACCCCTGGTCCTGGCCGCCAACCACATCAGCCCCTTCGACCCCGTGGTGCTCGCCGCGGCGTGTCAGGTCCGCGGCATCCACCCGCGGATCATGGCCACCGGCGGGCTGTTCCGCGCCCCGGTGGTTGGGCCGCTGATGCGCCACGCCGGGCACATCCGCGTCGACCGGGGCACCAGCTCCGCGCACCACTCCCTGGAGATCGCCGCCGGCGCGGTGGCCCGCGGCTCGGTGGTGCTGGTCTACCCCGAGGGGCGTATCGGCCTGGACCCCGGCATGTGGCCCGAGCGGGGCAAGACCGGCGCCGCCCGGCTCGCCTTCGCCGGCGGCGCCCCCGTCGTCCCGGTCGCCCAGTGGGGCTCCCACGAGGTGCTGCCCTACCGGGCGCCGAAGGGCATGCTCCGCGGCCTGGCCCGCGCGGTGCGACGGCGGCCGGTCATCCGGGTGCACTTCGGCGCCCCGGTGACGCTGTGCGACCTGCCCCCCGGTTCGGCGGGCCGCGCCCGGCGAGCCACCGACCGGATCATCGACGCGATCACCGCCGGCCTGGCGCCGCTGCGCCCCGACGAGCCGGACCGGCCCCGCCACGTCGACCCGGGCCGCCCGCTCGACACCAGCCGGTCGCACCGCCGCGGGCCGGTCGGATGAACAGCCTGCCGCGCCGCCTCGCCCTGGTCGTCCTGGTGCTGCTCGTCGTCGGAGGGCTCGGGTACGCCGGGCTGCGGGCCGCGTACCACCGGGCCAAGGACCAGCGCGACGTGATCAGCCTGACCGGGCTGTCGCCGTGGCCGAGGGAGCAGCTGCTGATCCCCGACGGGGCGGCCCGCCCCGGCAACGTCGCCTGGCTCGACCGGGGCGGCCTCGAGGTGGCCTACGACCTGGGCGTCGGCGATGGCCGGAGCGTGCCGGTGATGTGGGGGCTGCGCGTCCCGCAACCGGAGACCGGGTTGCCCGAGGGGGTCGACTGCGGCTCGCCCCGGCTGCGTACCTGCACCGATCTGGGTGCCGGCGAGACGCTGATCGTGACCCGGAAGACCGACAACAGCAGCCCTTCCACCGCCCTCTACCGGGCCGACGGCGGCCGGGTGCGGGCGGTCGAGGTGCAGGGGCCGGACCCGGTCGAGGTCGAGACGCTGCGCGCCGCGCTGGACCGGGTGCACCGGCCCACCGACGCCGAACTGCTGGAGCTGATGCGCCACGAGGGCTACCGGACCGACTGGAGCTGATGCCGCCGATTCGCCGCCGCGCCCGTCCGGACGGTGAGACGGTGGCGGCAGGAGGCACCCGTGAGCGCACCCACCGTGCTGATCACCGGCACGTCCACCGGCATCGGCCTGGAGACCGCCGTGGGCGCGGCCCGCGCCGGCTGGCGCACCGTGGCGACCCTGCGCGACCCCGCCCGCGCCGACCGGCTGCGCGCCGCCGCCGACGCCGCCGGGGTCGGGGACCTGCTGGAGGTACGCGGGCTCGACGTCGTCGACCAGGCCGCGGCGGCCGCCTGCGTCGCGGACGTGGTCGCCCGCCACGGCCGGCTCGACGCGGTGGTCAACAACGCCGGCGCCGGGCACGTCGGCACCCTCGAACGGGAGACCGTCGGCGACGTCCGGGCGGTCATGGAGGTCAACTTCTTCGGCGTCCTGCACGTCACCCGGGCCGCCCTGCCGCACCTGCGCGCCACCCGGGGGCGGCTGATCACCGTGACCAGCGTCGGCGGGGTGGTCGGGCAGCCGTTCAACGAGGCGTACTGCGCGGCGAAGTTCGCCGTCGAGGGGTTCATGGAGAGCCTCGCCCCGGTCGCCGCCACCGTCGGGGTCAGCGTCACGGTGATCGAGCCGGGCGCGGTGGCCAGCGAGTTCGTGGCCAACGTCGGCCTCGACCCGGAGGCCGCCGTCGCCGCCGCCGGGGTGTACGGGCCGGCGCTGCGCGCGTACCTGGATCGCAGCGCCGCCGCGTTCGCCGCCGCGCAGTCGCCGGCGGACGCCGCCGCCGCGGTGGTGGCGACGCTGGTCGACCCGGAGCCCCCGCCCCGGGTGCAGACCTCCGCCGCCGCCCGGCAGTTCGTCGGCGTCAAGCTGGCCGACCCCGACGGCCTGGGGGTGACCGCGCTGACCGCCGGCTGGGTGCGCTGAGCGGTCAGCCGGCGCGCAGCCGCTCGTCGAGGGCGGCCAGGTCGGGCAGGAACCAGACGTGGTCGTGGCGGTTGGACTCGGCCACCAGGGCGCGCAGCGCGCCGCTGGTCGCCAGGTGCGCGGAGATGTCGCCGACGACGACCAGCCGCAGCCGGTAGTTGACGAACTTCTGCATGACCTCCCCGGCGAAGCGGGTGCCCAGGGCGAAGAAGCTCGGGTCGAGCCGGCCGGCGGGCACGGCGACCACCTCGGCGCCGCCGAAGGCCGCGCCGCCGATCAGGTCGAGGGCCGCCTCGGTGGTGGCCACCGGCGGGCCGGCCGGGTCGCAGACCAGCACCGGCACCCCGGCCCGCTCCTCCAGCACGTCAGGCATCGCCGGTCTCCGTCCCGGTCAGCAGGCCGTTGTCGCCGGCGAGCACGGCGTCGACCAGGCGCAGCAGGTCGGCGGTGGCGGCGGCGTCGCCCAGGATCACGATCTTCATGCGGTGGCGTTCCTCGTCGTGGACGGTCTGCACGCGCAGTGGGCGCGCGGTGTCGTGGTGGGTGTTGACGCCGGCCAGCACCAGCGTGGCGAGGCGGTCGGCCGCGGCCCGGTCGACGCCGTCGACCTGCACGATGCTCGACACCTCCACCGCCGGCGCGCCGGCGACCGGCGCGGGCCGGCCGGTCAGCGCGTCCACGTCGGCGCGGGCGATGCGGTACTGCTTGCCGAGCCGCACCGCGCGCAGCCGGCCGCCGCGGATGTAGCCGCGCACGGTGCGCACGTGCAGCCCGAGCAGCTCCGCGACCTGCTCCACCGAGTACATGTCATTCCCCATCGCTCCCCATAATAGGGGCTACAGGGAACGATGAGGAAGTTCGTTGCGGCGATGCCGACCGGTCACCCGGACGCCACCCGGGCGCGGCATACTTCCCGCGTGCAGCCCCGTCACGGCTACCTCGACGCCCCCGCGCCGCTGGCCTTCGCCCACCGCGGCGGCGCGGCCGACGGCGACGAGAACACCGCCGCCGCGTTCGCCCGCGCCATCGCGCTGGGCTACCGGTACGTGGAGACCGACGTGCACGCCACCGCCGACGGCGTGCCGGTGATCTTCCACGACGCCACCCTGCGGCGGGTCACCGGCGAGCGGGGCCGCATCGCCGAGCTGCGCTGGGCCGACCTCGCCTCGGTACGCGTCGGCGGCGCCGCCGTGGTGCCCCGCCTCGACGAGGTCCTCGGCGCCTGGCCCGAGGTCCGGTTCAACGTCGACGTCAAGGCCGACGGCGGCGTCGTGCCGACCGTCGACACGGTCACCCGGACCGGCGCCGGCGACCGGGTGCTGCTCGCCTCGTTCAGCGACGCCCGGCTGGCCCGGCTGCGCGCCCTGGCCGGGGCGAAGGTCGCCACCGGCCTCGGCATGCGCGGGGTGGCCCGGCTGCGGATGGCCTCGCTGCACGGGCGGCCGCTGCGGCTGCCCCCGTCGGTGGTCGCCGCCCAGGTCCCCGTCCGGTACGGGCGGGTGCCCGTGGTCGACCGGCGGTTCCTCGACTACTGCCACCGACTCGGGCTGCAGGTGCACGTCTGGACGATCGACGAACCCGCCGAGATGCACGAGTTACTTGATCTTGGTGTGGATGGCATCATGACCGATCACGTCGGCGTGCTGCGCGACGTCTACCGCAGCCGCGGCCACTGGGCCGCCTGAACCCCGAGGACCCCGATGGCCGCAACGGTCGCCCCCGCCGTCGACGAGCCCGCCCGCCCGGGCAGCACCCGTCGCGAACGCACCGGCTGGTACTTCTACGACTGGGCGAACTCCGCCTTCCAGACCACGGTGATCACGGTCTTCCTCGGCCCGTTCCTCACCACCGTCACCGAGCTGGCCGCCGGCTGCGAGCTGGGCGCCGACAGCTGCGACGGGGCCGTGCACCCGCTGGGCATCCGGGTCGCCGCGGGCTCCTACTACCCGTACCTGATCTCGCTGTCGGTGTTCCTCACCGTCTTCGTGCTGCCCGTGATCGGGGCGGTCGCCGACCGGTCGAGGCACAAGAAGCCGCTGCTGGCCGCCGCCGCGTTCACCGGCGCCGGCGCGACCATCGCGTTCGCGTTCGTCACCGGCGAGCGCTACCTGCTCGGCGGGGTGCTCTTCCTGATCGCCAACATCTCCTTCGGCGCCGCCGTGGTCGTCTACAACTCGTTCCTGCCACAACTCGGCGGCCCCGACGACCGCGATGCCATCTCCAGCCGCGGCTGGGCCATCGGCTACCTCGGCGGCGGCGTGCTGCTCGCGCTGAACCTGGTCGCGGTCAACCTGCTCAGCGAGGAGGGCAACCCGCAGCGCACCCTGGACCTGGCCCGCTGGTCGATCGTCTCGGCCGGCGTGTGGTGGGCGGCGTTCACCCTGCTGCCGCTGCGCTGGCTGCGCGAACACCCCGCCGCCGCGGCCGCCGCCGAGGCCCGGGCCGGCGGCCGCAACGTGCTCACCGACGGGTTCCGCCAGCTCGGCCGCACCCTGAAGAACATCAAGGCGTACCCGCTGACGCTGTTCTTCCTGCTCGCCTTCCTGATCTACAACGACGGCATCCAGACCGTCATCACCCTGGCCAGCCAGTACGGCACCAAGGAGCTGCGGCTGGAGCAGAACACCCTGATCGTGACCATCCTGCTGGTGCAGTTCCTGGCCTTCGGCGGCGCGCTCGCGCTGGGCGCCCTGGCCCGGCGCATCGGCGCCTGGAAGACCGTGCTGCTGTCCCTGGTGCTCTGGACCGGGGTGATCATCGCCGCGTTCCGGCTGCCCGCCGAGGCGCCGCTGCCGTTCATGGTGCTCGGCGGGTGCATCGGCCTGGTGCTCGGCGGCAGCCAGGCGCTGAGCCGCTCGCTGTTCAGCCAGCTCATCCCCACCGGCAAGGAGGGCGAGTACTACGGCTTCTACGAGATCAGCGACAAGGGCACCAGCTGGCTCGGGCCGCTCGCCTTCGGCCTGGTGTTCCAGCTCACCTCCTCGTACCGGGTGGGCCTGGTGTCCCTGCTGATCTTCTTCGTGGTCGGGTTCGCGCTGCTGGCCGCCGTGCCGATCCGCCGGGCCATCGTGGCCGCCGGCAACACCCCGCCCCGGGTGCTGTGAGGCTTGCCCGCGCCGCCGCGCGCGGGCAAGATCCTTCCGCATCGATGAGCTAGGCTGCCCCGTCGTGACCGACGACGCCGCCGCCCCGATCTGCCTGGCCCGACCCCTGCCGGGCCCCGGCGACGACCGTGCCGGCGGCTGCGCCGCCGCTCGCGGCGTCGACGGCCGGCCGCTGCACGCCGCCGCGCTGAAGTTCTTCTGGGGGCCGATGGACTGCGGCAAGTCCACGATGGCCCTGCAGATGAACTACAACCACGCCCGGCAGGGCCGGCGCGGCCTGGTCACCACCCGCATCGACCGCTCGCTCGGCCCGCAGGTCACCACCCGCATCGGGCTGGCCCACTCCGCGGTCGAGGTGACCGACGAGCTGGACCTGCGCGACCTGGTCCGCGACGCCTGGGCCGAGGGGGTCCGCGTCGACTACCTGATCTGCGACGAGGCGTCCTTCTACAACCTGGCGCACATCGAGCAGATGGCCGACCTGGTCGACAACTTCGACGTCGACGTCTACGCCTTCGGCCTGGCCACCGACTTCCGCTCCTGCCTCTTCCCGGCGGCCCAGCGGCTGTTCGAACTCGCCGACGAGGTGGCCCGCATCCAGATCGAGGTGCTCTGCTGGTGCGGCCGGGAGGGGCGGCTCAACGCCCGGGTCGTCGAGGGACGGGTGGCGCGCGAGGGCGAGCAGGTCGTCATCGGCGACACCGTGGACAACGCCGACGTGCGCTACCAGGTGCTGTGCCGGCGCCACTACCGCTCCGGGGACCTCGGCCCCCGCGCCTGACGGGCGCGGGCCTGATACAAACGGCCCGTGCGGGCAGACTTCATGACCACGGCACCGGACGGGCCCACGGCCGCACGCCCCGCGCGGCTGCTGCCGCAGGGCGTCGGCGTGATCGCCGACGTGGCGGCGGTGGCCGCGCTGCTCACCGGCGGTGGGCGGCCCATCGTCCTGGCGGCCAGCGCGGGCGCCGTCCTGGCCGGCGGCTACCTCCTGGTACGCCGCCTGGGGCAGCCGGTCGACCGGACCGCGCTGGTGGGCCTGGCCGTCGCGGTCGCCGGAGCGGCGATCTTCGGCTACGCCCGGCGGACCGCACCGGCCCCGGCACCGAGCCCGGCGGCGCAGCACGACGGCGACGCCGCACCCACCACCTCCACCCGCACCAGCGCTGCGCCGGCCCCCGCGGGCGGTGGGACCTGGTTGTTCGACCTGTCGCCCGTCGAGGGCGGCGAGGGCTGGCGGCACCGCCCGGAGACCGTCAACGGGCAGCGGTACGAGAACAGCGTCGTCGCGTCGACCTGCTTCGCCACCAACGACCAGGCGGAGTCGTTCAACCTCGGCAAGCGGTTCACCCGGTTCCAGGCCACCGTCGGCGTGGCCGACACCGCACCGGGCGACTACCGCACCGAGTTCGCCGTGAAGGTCGACGACGAGACGGTCTTCCGCCGGGAGCTGACGCTCGGGAACACCGCCGCGGTGGACGTGCCGGTCGCCGACGGGCTCCGGCTGGTGCTGGAGGTCAAGGGCGTCGGCCTGACCGCCTGCGACGACGCCGCCGTGTGGATCGAGCCGGCCCTGCGGTGACCGGGGTCAGAACGGGTCCCCGCAGACCCGCCACTTCCCGTCCTCCTGCACCACCGGCAGTTCCCGCTCCTCGCCGCCGCCGCCGTCGCGGATCAGCCGCACCGTCACCGTGCCGCGCGGCCGGCCGCCCCGGGTCTGCACCGACACGTCGACGATCTCGTAGCCGCTGACCTGCGGCGGGGTGCGCACCCAACTGCCGAAGCCGACCTGGCTCCACTTCCCGCGCGCCTCCCGGCACAGCTTGTCGTACGCCTGGTCGGTCTCCCCGGCCGCGACCTGGCGGAAGAACGCGTCGGCGGTGTCGCGGACCGGCCCGTTGGCCTGGAGCACCACCTGCACGTTCCAGACGCCGAGCCCGGCCACCCCGACCAGGCAGGTGCCCAGCCCGAGCCCGGCGACCAGCACGCCGGCGCGTACCGGCCGGCGGCGGCGCCGGGCCGGTCGGCTCCCCGCCCGTTCCCTGCCCATCACCACCGACGGTAGAGACCGGCGGGCCGGCCCGCAGGAAGTTGTGGCGGGTCGGCGACCGGGCGGCAGGCCGCGGCAATCCGCCGGACGAACCTGACAGCAGATGGCAGGTACCGGCGGCAGACTACCGGCATGACAGCGCACGCCGACCTCGCGATGGTCAACCTCGACAGCTCCGACCCGGTGGCCCACGCCGCCTTCTACTCCCGCGCCCTCGGCTGGGAGGTCACCCACAGCCAGGCCGAATACGCCATGATCAGCAAGGACGGCACCTCGATCGGCTTCGGCCTGGTGCCCGGATACGCGCCGCCGGCCTGGCCGGACGAGACCGCCGGCAAGCGGTACCACCTCGACCTATACGTCGACGACGTGACCCTGACGGAGAAGGACCTGGTGGCGGCCGGCGCGACGCGGCCGGAGTTCCAGCCCGGCGGCGAGCGGTGGACCGTGCTGCTCGACCCGGTCGGCCACCCGTTCTGCCTCTGCCCCCGGCCGCAGGGCTGACCACCGCCGCCGGCCCGCCGGGCGACTGCCGGGCGGGCCGGCGGGACCGGTCAGGAGCGGTCCCCCGGGCGGAACCGGTCAGCGGAAGGCGGCCACGTGGCGCGCCGCCCAGTCGGCGAAGCCGCGCGGCGCCCGGCCGAGCAGCCGCGCGACATCCGGGCTGACCCGCTGCTCGGCCGGCGACGGCGTGCCCAGGATGCTCAGGGTCGCCGCCACCACCGGCTCCGGCATGAACGCCAGCATCTGCTCCCGCGCCTGCTGCGGGGTCTGCTCGACGAACCGGACCGGTTCGCCGAGCGCCGCCGCGATCGCCGCCGCCTGCTCCCGCGGCGAGACCGCCGCCGGCCCGGTCAGCTCGTACGTGCCGCCGGCGTGGGCGCCGTCGCGCAGCGCGAGGGCCGCCACCTCGGCGATGTCGGCCGGGTCGACGGTCGGCAGCGCCACGTCGGCGAACGGCGCGTGCACGACCCGCCCGGCGCGTACCCCGGGCGCCCAGGCGAAGGCGTTGGAGTGGAAACCACCCGGCCGCAGCAGCGTCCACTCCAGCCCGGACGCACGGACCGCCTCCTCCTGCCCCGGCGGATGGCGCTTCGTCGCGACGCCCTGCGAGGACAGGAAGACCACCCGGCGTACGCCGGCTCGCCGCGCCGTGTCGAGGACAGCGCCCGGGTCGGCGCCGCCGGTCAACTGCTCGCCGGTGAACAGCAGGAACAACGCCTCGGCGCCGTCGAACGCCGCCTTCAGCCCGGTCGGGTCGGCCAGGTCGGCGCGGACCGCCCGTACGCCGGGCGGCAGGTGAGCCGCCGAGACCCGCCGGGACACGGCCGTCACGGGCTCGCCCGCCCCGGCCAGCGCCCGCACCAGCGGCCGTCCGACGTTTCCCGTCGCGCCGGTAACCACGATCATGATGTGCCCCTCTCGGTGTGTGCTGTGGACACCGAGCACGCTAATCGCCTGGGTATAGTAGGTACCTAGAGGAAAGTAACGGCCTGGGGAGCGATTGTGAGCGGCACCACCTGGCCGTCCCAGGGGGACGGTGACCCGGAGCAGGCCTGCCCGATCGCGCCGGTGGTCGACCTGGTGTTCAGCCGCTGGACCACGCCGATCCTCTGGGCCCTGCACGAATGCGGCCGGCAGCGCTTCGTCGAGCTGGAACGCCGCCTGGTCACCATCACCCCGAAGGTGCTCACCCAGCGGCTGCGGCAGCTCGAACGCGACGGCCTGGTGCTGCGCACCTACCACGCCGAGGTCCCGCCCCGGGTGGAATACGAGATCACCGAGTTGGGGCGCAGCCTGGCCCCGCTCTTCGCCGGCCTGGCCGAGTGGTCCGCGGGGCACCTCGACCGGGTCGAGCAGGCCCGCCAGGACTACGACGCCCGGCCGCGCGTGCCGCGCGGGCGTTGACCGGTCAGCGCAGCGGGCCCCGGGCGACCGCGGCCCGCATCTCGGCGGGCTCGCCGGCCGGGACGTACTCCAGCCACCAGGTCGCGCCGGCCGCCGCCAGTTCCGCCAGGTAGGCCCGCTCGGCCCGCTCGTCCGGGCGGCGCCGCCGGCCACCGATCGCCACGTCGAACGGCTGCCCGTCGGCGCGGGTGGCCGGCAAGGCGGCGACCAGGTCGCCCACCTCCCCCGGGGTGAAGTCGGACCAGCCGGCGGTGTCGGTCAGTTTGTAGGGCACGATGCCGTCGGCGCGGGCGGCCCGCCGCAGCACCGCCCTGGCCTGGGTGCTGCCGCCGACCCAGACCGGCACCCGGGGCGACTGCACCGGCGCGGGCCGCAGGGCCACCCCGTCGGCCCGGTAGTGGGCGCCCCGGTGCGTGACCCGCTCGCCGCTGAGCAGCCCGACCAGCAGGTCGAGGCCCTCGTCGAGCATCGCGGCGCGGGTCTTCAGGTCGGTCGGCTCGCCGAACGCGGCGAGCCCGCGGTCGGCCGGGTCACCGACACCCACCGCGACCCCGGCCCGGCCGCCGGAGAGGTGGTCGAGAGTGAGGACCTCGCGGGCCAGCTTGGCCGGGCGGCGCCGGGGCAGCGCGGTGACCGTGGTGCCCTGCCGGATCCGGTCGGTGCGGCCGGCCACCGCCGCCAGCACCAGCCAGGGATCCCAGGTCGGCGGATCGTCCCCGGCGTGGTGGATGAGGTAGTCCTCCAGGAACACCCCGTCCCAGCCGGCCCGCTCGGCCAACTCGCCGAGCGCGACCAGGTCGGACACCGTGATGGAGGGGCCTCCGCAGCAGAGCTCCAGCCCGTGTCGCATGCCGGCACCCTACGGTCCGGGTGCGACGGTCAGGCCGGGGACATCACCTCGTAGAGGTTGCCCGCGTCGTCGCGGAAGAACAGCCCGCGGGCACACAGTGGATGGTCGGTGCGCCCGTTGTCCGGTGCGCCCGGCTCGCTGCCGTAGGGCACGCCGGTGGCGCGCAGCCGGGCCAGGATCGCGTCGAAGGTGGCCGGGTCGACGTCGAAGGCCAGGTGGTGCCCCTCCGGCGCGGGCACGCTCATGAAGTCCAGGGTGAGCTGGTCGTTGACCCGTACCGGGGCGAAGTGGCCGTGCCGACCGGCGGGCGGCAGCACCGGCAGGCCCATCACCTCGGCGAAGAACCGGGCGGCGGCATGGTGGTCGCGGGCCGGGACGATGGTGTGGTTGAGGGTGACGGTCATCGGCTCTCCTCGGGGGCGGCCGGCGCGAGGGCGCCGTGCAGGAACAGGTCGACCAGCTCGGCCGGGGCCGGCGGGTCGTCCGCGAGCGGCGGGCGGCCGGGCAGCAGGACGGCGAGGAACAGGGCGGCCAGCCGGTCGGCCGGCAGCCGCAGCCGGTCCCCCTCGGGGGCGAACAGCGCGGCGACCGCCGCCCGGGTGGCGGTCGCGGCCTCGTCCCGGGCACCCGGCTGGTGGTCGCCCGCCACGCCCGGCCCGCGGCGGCCGCGACCGGGTCGGCCAGCGGTGTGGGCGACGGCGAGCACGGCGCCGAGCCGGCCCAGGTGGGCCAGCAGCGCGGTGGCGGCGGCGGTGAGCCGGTCGGCCAGCGGCTGGTCCAGCGGGATCGCGGCCAACTCGGCGAGCACGGCGTCGGGGCGCAGCGCCTCGGCGACGGCGGCGTCGAGCAGGGCGTCCTTGTCGGGGAAGGCGCGGAAGACGGTCGCCTCTCCGATGCCGGCGGCGCGGGCCACCTGTGCGGTGGTGACCGCCGCGCCGTGCGTGGCGAGCAGGGGCAGCGCGGCGCGGATGATCATCGCCCGGCGCTGGTCCGGGCTCATGCCGGGCGCGCGGCGCCGGGGTGGCTGCGATTCGATCATGCCGCCCAGCATGCGGAGTGAGTACTCACTCCGTCAAGGGGTTATCCCCGCCGGCGGGCCCGCGCGGCCCAGATCGCGTACGCCGGGTCCCGGTCCAGGTTGTGCCGGTCCCGGTCGTAGCGGCGGGTGGTCCGCGGATCGGCGTGCCCCATGGCGTCCTGCACGTCCTCCAACGGCACCCCCTCGGCCCGTGCCGTGGTGGCGAACGCGTGCCGAAGCGAGTGCGGGGACAGCCTCGCCCAGGCGGAAATCCCGGCGGCCCGGGCGAGCCGGCGCACCAGCCGGAACACCGCGTGCCGGTCCAGCCGCCCGCCGGTCGCGGTGACCAGCAGCGGACCGGTCAGCTCCGGCACCGCCACCCCCTCGGCGGCGGCGCGCGCCGCCAGGTAGCTGTCGATCGCGTACGCGGTGCCCGGGGTGAGCGCCCGCCGGCGGGCCTTGCCCCCCTTGCCGATGAACCGGACGCTGCGGTGCCCCCGCTCGTCGCCCAGATCGGCGAGGTCCAGCGAGACCAGTTCGCCGACCCGCAGCCCCAGATCGGCCAGGAGGGCGATGGTGGCCCGGTTGCGGGCGGCGGTCGGCCCGGTCTCCGCCTCGGCCGCGGCGAGCAGCGCGTCGACCTCGTCCGGGGTGAGCCCGACCGTGGCGGAGTGGTCCCGGTCCACCCGGGGACGGTCCGCGGCGGCGACCGGATTGGCCTCCACCGCGCGCAGCTTGACGAGGAAGTCGTACCAGCTGGACAGGGCGGAGAGGCGGCGGGCCACGGTGGCGGGGGTGAGCGGCCGGCCGCCGCGCCCGCAGGGTGTGGACTCCAACTCCCGCCCGTAGGCGTTGACGTCGAGGAAGCTGGCGCGCAGCGGGTCGAGGTCCCGGCCGGCGCACCAGCTCAGCCAGCCGGTGACGTCCCGCCGGTACGCGTCGCGGGTGTGCTCGGACAGCCGCCGGTTGCGCAGCCACGCCTCGGTGAAGTCGGTCGGCCCGCCGCGTAGGGCGGCATGAGCCGACGTGCGGGGCAGCACCTCGGGACGCAGCATGTGAGAAAGACTCTCAGCCGGTCGGGCGATTCGCGACGAGGCGCGCCCGACCGATCTCACCCGGACTCCTCCACCAGCCTGGCCGCCGGGCGGGCCGCCACCGGATGCCCGGCGCGGGATACCGTCACGGCGTGCGTGCCAGCCGCCTGGTCTCCGTGCTGCTGCTCCTGCAGACCCGGGGCCGGATGACCGCCCAGGAACTCGCCGACGCCCTGGAGGTGTCGGTCCGCACCGTCTACCGGGACGTCGAGTCGCTCGGCGCCGCCGGCGTCCCGGTGTACGCCGAGCGCGGCCCGGCCGGAGGGTACCGGCTGCTGGAGGGCTACCGGACCCGGCTGACCGGGTTGACCGCGCCGGAGGCCGAGGCGCTGTTCCTGGCCGGCATGCCCGGCCCGGCCGCCGACCTGGGCCTCGGGCCGGTGGTGGCGGCCGCCGAGTTGAAGCTGCTCGCCGCGCTCCCCGACGAACTCGCCGACCGGGGTGGCCGGGCCCGGCAGCGGTTCCACCTGGACGCGCCCGGCTGGTTCCGGCACCCCGAACCGACCCCGCACCTGGCCGCGCTGGCCCGGGCCGTGTGGGAGGACCGGCTGGTGGAGATGCGCTACCGGCGCTGGCGCGCGCCGCGCGAGGTGACGCGGATGGTCGCCCCGCTGGGCGTGGTGCTCAAGGCCGGCCGGTGGTACCTGGTGGCCCGGTGCGACGAGCAGTTGCGCACCTACCGCGTCGGCGCGGTCCTCGACGTGGCGGTCTCCGACGAGCGCTACGAGCGGCCCGCCGACTTCGACCTGGCCGACTACTGGCGGGAGTGGACGGAGCGCTACGAGCGGGACGTCTACCGCGACCGGGCCCGGATCCGGCTGACCGTGGCCGCGCTGGAGTTCATGCCCTACGTCTTCCCGCCGGAGATGAGCCGGGCCGCCCGGGCGGCGGCCGGCGAGCCCGGCCCGGACGGCTGGCTGGAGACCACCGTGCCGATCGAGTCGGTCAAGCACGCCCACACCGAGCTGCTCAAGCTCGGCGCGGAGGTGGAGGTGCTGGAGCCGGCCGAGCTGCGCGACCGCCTCGCCGCCACGGCGCACGCGCTGGCCCGGCTCTACCCGGTCGACCCGGACCCGCCGGCGGGGGCGGCCGGTTCCCCGGCCACCCCCGCCGCCACATGACCTGACTGATCTCCCTGGCGGCGCCCCGTCAGGCGCTGATCTCCCGGCGGCTGTTGCCGTTCGCGGTGACCGCGATCCGGCGCGGCTTGGCCCGCTCGGAGATCGGGATGCGCAGGGTCAGCACCCCGTTCTCGTAGCCGGCCTCCAGCTTGTCGGTGTCCAGCGTGTCGCCGAGGAAGAGCTGGCGGGTGAAGGTGCCCATCGGTCGCTCGGCCGCGACCAGCTCGACGTTGTCGCCGGCCGGCCGGCGCCGCTCGGCGCGGACGGTCAGCACGTTGCGCTCCACAGTGCAGTCGATGCTGTCCGGGTCGACGCCCGGCAGGTCGAAGGCGGCGTAGAAGTAGTCGCCGTCTCGGTAGGCGTCGAGGTGCATGACCGCCGGCCGGGCCGTGGTGCCGAAGAACTGCTCGGTGAGCCGGTCGATCTCGCGGAACGGGTCGGTACGCATCAACATGGTCGTGCCTCCTCGGTTCTCCTGGCCGAAGGTGTCAAGTTGAGTCTGGATGACTCAAGTTCCCGTTTTTGTTTTAGCGCGGCACGGCGGCGTCGTCAACCCGTGCGGGAAGCACCTTCTCGAACCAGTGCTGGGCGTACGGGCCGGCGTTGAACGCGGGGATCTCCCGGTAGCCGTGGCGGGCGTACAGGGCGCGTGCCTCGACCAGGTCGGCGCGGGTGTCCAGCCGGATCCGGTCCGCCCCCGCGTCCCGCGCGTACGCCTCAACGGCGGCGAGCAGGGCGGCGCCGCCACCCGCGCCGCGGTGCGCCGGGCGGACGTAGACCCGGGTCAGCTCCGCCCAGCCGGGCTGCCAGCGCAGCCCGGCGCAGCCGGCCAGATGTCCGTCGCGGCGGGCCAGCAAAAACAGCCCGGTGGGTGGGGTCAGGTCGTCGCTCGGCGACTCGGCGAGGGCGGCGGTCACCTCGCCCGGTCGCTCGGGCCGGCCGTGCCAGCGGCGGACCATCTCGGCCAGGTACTCGTACAGCAGGGCTCGCGCCTCGGCGGTGTCCGGGGCGGTGCGGTGGGTGCTCCAGGTGCTCACCGCCCGATCCTCACCGGGCGGTCAACGGCTTTTTCCCCGGCTCAGGGCCGCCAGTAGACGCCGTGGTCACGGGCGAGCAGCCGGTCGTCGATCAGGTAGCGGCGCAGCGTCACGTGGTCGGCCTCACCGCCCTCGCACCATCGGCGCAGCGCGTCGTCCACGGCCCGTTCCGGATACCGCACGCCGGGGGTGAAGGAGCGCTCGGTGATGTGCTCCAGCAGCACCCGGCGGCGGCCGCGTTGGGCGGGCAGCCGGGTCAGCGTCCCGTCCCGGAGGAAGGTGCGCAGGATGGTCTCGCGGGGGTTCGTCGCCGGGGATGGCGCGGGCGGGCCGCCGGCGCGGGCGAGGTCCCGCAGCCGCTGCCCGTCGACCCGCAGCCCCGCCCCGTCGTCGGTCAGCACGCCGACGTCGGTGAGGCGGCGCACCGCGGTGGCGGCGTCCCGGGCGGACAGCCCGGTCCGGGAGACGACGGCGGGGACGTCTCCGGCGCCGAGCACGATCGCGGCGAACACGGCGCGGCGGCGCTCGTCGGCGAGCGCCCCCGCGAGGGCCTGTGAGCTCATGACGGGCAGCCTGCCAGCGGCATCCCTCGCGGGGCCAGGGGTTTTCCGCCGTGCCGCTCTCCGGGTCAGGCCTTTCCGCAGTGCCGCTGGTCGCGGGACTCGCGTGGAGCGCGGCTGTGGCGGCTGGTCCGCCGCCACAGCCGCGGCTCGCCTCAGGCGGGGACCGGGGCGGCGAAGTCCACGTCCGCGGTGTCGACCGTGCCGGCGGTGCGGCCGGGCGCGGAGTGGAAGCGCCAGTAGAGGTTGGTGTGGGCGATCACCTGCTCCGGCGCCGGCGCGCCGTAGGCGGACAGGTCCTCGGTGGTGTGGGCGTCGGCGACCAGGGTCGCGTCGTAGCCCCGGGTGATCGCGCCGTGCAGGGTCGACCGGATGCACGCGTCGGTCTGCGCCCCGGTCACGACGAGCCGGCCGACACCCCGCGTGGCCAGGACCGACTCCAGGTCGGTCTCGTCGAACGAGTCGCCGTAGGCCTTGTGCACCAGCGCCTCGTCGTCGCGGCGCACCAGCTCCGGGACGTATTGCCACTGCTCGCTGCCGGTGGGCAGCTCCTCGCTGCGGTGCTGCACCCAGACCACCTCGACCCCGGCCGCGCGGGCCCGGTCGACCAGGGCGGCGATGTTGCCCACCACCCGGTCCCGGTCGTAGGCGTGCTGCACGACGCCGTTCTGCACGTCGATGACGAGCAGGGCGGTGTGCGGTCGGTCGACGAGCGTGCTCATTGGGGCCTCCCTGGAACGGGGCGTCGGCTGGTCGGTGGCCAACCTAGCCCCGGCCACCGACATTCCGACCGGTCAGATCCGGCCCGGCGGCGGCCCGGCCGCCAGGGTGACCCGGCGGAGCAGGTCGGACAGGACCCGTCGTTCGTCCGGGGTCAGTGCGCCGAGGACGCGGTGCTCCTCGTCGCCGACCACCCTCATGGCGCGCTGCCAGGTGGCCCGGCCGGCGTCGGTGAGCGCCACGTCGATCCGGCGGCGGTCCACCTCGGACGGGATTCGCCGGACGAAGCCCCGGCGGACCAGCGCGTCCACCCGGGCGGTGATCGAGGCGGGCGCCATCCGCAGGTCACCGGCGATCTCCGAGGGCGCGGCCCGGCCGCCCCGGCCAGCGAGCGCGTGCAGGGTGCCGTACTCCTTCTCCTGGAGGTCCAGTTCGGCCAGCACCTGGTCCTTCACGTCACGCAGGTGCCGGGTGAGCAGCGACATCCGGACGACCGCGCCCTCCACGTCGGCGTCCAGGTCGGGAACCACGGGCAGCCAGCGTTCGACGTGCTGGTCGACGGGATCGCGGTCGGTCACCCGACCACGGTACGCCGACGACGAAATATTCGTTGTCTAAATATTCGACGTCGAAGTATCCTGCCGGGGTGACCCATCCTCTCCGGCTCCGGCCCTTCCGGCTGCTGTTCCTCGGCCGCACCGTCTCCGCGGTCGGCGACGCCGTGGTGCCCACCGCTCTGGCCCTGGCCGTGCTCCGGGCCACCGGCTCGACGGCCGCGCTCGCCGTGGTGCTCGGCTGCGCGATGGTGCCGCGGCTGCTGCTGCTCCCCCTCGGCGGTGTGGTCGCCGACCGGTTCGCCGCCCGCCGCGTCGCCCTCGCCACCGACCTGGTGCGCTGCGCCGCGCAACTGGCCGTCGGCGTCGAACTGCTCGGCGGCGCTCCCGCGCTCGCCCACCTCGCGGTGGCCTCCGCCGTCGGCGGCGCGGCCTCGGCGTTCGCCATCCCCACCGCCTCCCCGCTGGTCGCCGGCACCGTCGACGGCGACGGCCGGCAGCGGGCCAACGCGCTGCTGGGCGCCACCGCCAACGCCAGCCGGCTGGCCGGCCCCGCCCTGGCCGGCCTGCTGGTCTGGACCGTCGGGCCGGGCTGGGCGTTCGTGCTGGACGCGGCCTCGTTCGCGGTCAGCGCCGCGCTGCTGGCCGTCATCCAGGTGCGGCACGTGCCGGTCCCGCACCGCTCGCTCCGCGCCGACCTGGCGCTCGGCTGGCGGGAGGTCCGGGCCCGCGACTGGTACTGGAGCAGCCTGCTCGCCCACGGCGTCTGGAACGGCGCCGCCGCGGTGCTGCTCACCCTCGGCCCGGTGATCGCCGTGGACCGGCTCGGCGGCGAGGGCGTCTGGGTGCTGCTCCAGCAGGCCGGCGCGGTCGGCCTGCTGGCCGGGTCGCTGCTCGCCGCCCGGGCCCGACCCCGCCGGCCGGTGCTGCTGGGCAACCTGGCCCTCGCGGCGTACGCGGCGCCGCTGCTGCTGCTCGCCGCCGCCGCGCCCGCCCCGGTGACCATCGCCGCCTACTGCCTCGCGCTGATCGCCCTCGGCTTCCTCAACCCGGTCTGGGAGACCGTGGTGCAGGGCCAGTTCCCGCCCGAGGTGCTCGCCCGGGTCACCTCGTACGACTGGCTGATGTCACTGGGCGCCATGCCGCTCGGCTACGCCCTCGCCCCGCTGGCCGCCCGGGCCTGGGGCGCGCCGGTCCCCCTCGCGGCGGCCGGGCTGCTGGTCCTGTTCGCCTGCGTCGGGACGGCCGCCGTCCCCGGCGTACGCCGGCTGGGCTGGCCGGCCGCCGCGGCGCCGACCCCGCCGGCCGCCGCGGCGCCGGCGCCGCCGGTCGCCGCGGAGCCGGCGCCGGCGGCGCGCTGAGGCGCCTCCGGTCAGAGGCGGTGACCGGTGGTGGCATCCACGTGCCCGGGCACCTCGTCGTGCCGCTCCCCGACACTGGAGGTGCCGGACGGCTCGAACATCAGGATCGACGCGCCGTCCGGCGCGGACGGCCGGTGCTCCACCCCGCGCGGCACCACGAACACCGCGCCGCGCGGCAGCACCACCTCCCGCTCCGCGCCGTCCGCGCCGTCGCGCAGGGCGATCCGCAGCTCGCCGTCGAGCACCAGGAAGAACTCGTCGGTGTGGTCATGGGCGTGCCAGACGTGCTCGCCGGCCACCTTGGCGATCCGGACGTCGTAGTCGTTGACGGTGGTGACGATGCGCGGGCTCCACAGCTGGTCGAAGCGCGCCAGGGCGGCGGCCAGCTCGATCGGCTCAAAGTTCATCGGCCCATCCTCGTGCAGCCGCGCCGCTCACAGCCGACGGTGCATGACGTGCAGCCCCACCCGCCCGGGCGTGGGGTGCGCGAACGACTCCGGCACGGTGCCGATCACCGTGAAGCCGAGCCGCCCGTACAGCTCCACCGCCGCCGTGTTGGTCTCCACCACCGCGTTGAACTGCATCGCGGCGAAACCCTGCCGGCGGGCCCAGTCGAGGGCGTACTCGCACAGGGCCCGGCCGACGCCGCGACCCCGGGCGGCGGCGGCCACCATGAAGCTGGCGGTCGCCACGTGCGCGCCCGGACCCGGCCGGTTCGCGCCCATCTTGGCGGTGCCGAGCACCGTGCCGTCCTCCTCGACGACCACCGTGCGGCCCGGCGGCCGTTCCACCCACACCTCGTGGGCCACCTCGGCCGGCCACGTCGGGTCGAAGGGAAAGGTCTCCTGCGCGACGATGACGTCCTCGATGATCGGCCAGACCTGGTCCCAGTCGGCCTCGGCGAATTCCCGGATGCGCATCCGCGCACGCTAGCCCGGCGGCCACCGGCCGAGTACCGGTTTTGTCCCCGCCACCGCCGGGCGCGGGGCAGCGCGAGGTGGCGGGTCGGGACCATCATGAGCAGGTGGCCGAACCCGTCATCGACCTCGACCGCCCCGGCGTCGGGGCCTCCGCCGCACCGACCACCCCGCCGCCCGGGCCGCGCACCGCCGCGCCCTGGCTGGTCGGCGGGGCCGTCACCGCCGTGCTGCTGCTGCTCGCCGGCCGCTACGGCTACCACCGCGACGAGCTCTACTTCCTGCTCTGCGGCCGGCACCTCGACTGGGGCTACGTCGACCAGGGTCCGCTCGTGCCCGCCCTCGCCCGGCTGGCCGACACGATCGCGCCCGGCAACCTGGTGCTGCTGCGCACCCCGTCGGCACTGATCGCCGGCGCATCGGTGGTGCTGGTCGCGGCACTCGCCCGGGAGTTCGGCGCGGGTCGCGGCACCCAGTTGTCCGCCGCCGTGCTCGCCGCCGCGGCCGGGGTGGTGCTCGCCCCCGGTCACCTGCTCAGCACCACCACCGTCGACCTGCTGGTCTGGCTCGCCGCCGCCTGGTGCGCCGTGCGGATGCTGCGCACCGGCGACAGCCGCTGGGCCCTCGGCATCGGCCTCGCGCTCGGTCTGGGCATGCTCAACAAGCTGCTGCCCGCGCTGCTCGGCGTCGGCCTGCTGGCCGGGCTGCTGATCGCCGGGCCACGCCGGCTGCTGCGCGACCGGTGGCTGCTGGCCGGCGCCGGCGTCGCCGTCGTGCTCGCCGTGCCCTACCTCGCCTGGCAGGCGGCGCACGGCCTCCCCCAGCTCTCGGTCGCCTCGTCGATCGCCGACGGCGACAGCTCCTACAGCGGCCGGCTGGACGCGCTCGTGCTCCAACTGGTCATCATCAGCCCGTTCGCCACCCCGGTCTGGGTCGCCGGGCTGGTGGCGCTGCTGCGCCGGCCCGCCTGGGCGGCGTACCGGGCGATCGGCTGGGCCTGGCTCGTGGTGTTCGCGATCGTCCTGCTCGCCGGCGGCAAGGGCTACTACGACGCCCCGCTGCTGCTGGTGCTCACCGCGGCCGGGGCGGTGGTCATCGCCGACTGGGCGCGGCGCGGCGCGACCCGGGCCCGGCGGGCGCTGCTCGCCACCGCCGCCGTGCTGATGGTCGCCGGCAGCGCGGTCCTGCTGCTGCCGACCCTGCCGGCCGACCGCCTGCCCGGCTTCGTGGTCGACGTCAACTACGACGCGGGCGAGACCATCGGCTGGCCCGCGTTCGCCGACTCGGTCGCCGCCGTGCATCGGGGCCTGCCGCCGCAGGAGCGCGACCGGGCGGTGCTGCTCACCGGCAACTACGGCGAGGCCGGCGCGCTGACCCGCTACGGCCCGGCCCGGGACCTGCCCCGGGCCTACTCGGGGCACAACAGCATGGCCGGGTTCGGTCGCCCGGCCGACGACGCCGACGTGGTGATCGCCGTCGGCTGGGAACGCCCCGACCGGCTGCGCGCCTGGTTCACCGAGGTCACCGAGGCCGGCCGGGTCGACCAGCGGGTCGACGTGGACAACGACGAGAACGGCGGGCCGATCTTCGTCTGCCGCGGCCTGCGCCGCCCCTGGTCGCAGATCTGGGACAGTGAGGTGAGCCACGCCTCCTGAAGCGGCGGGCGCGCGGCCCCCGAGTGACCCCGGCGGCCGGGCCATACTTGGCGCCATGCTCTGGGGCGTCAGCGGACCACTCTTCCTCCTCGACTACGTCACGGCCGTCGCCGGGGCCCTCGCCATCGCCCTCGCGGTACGCGAGCTGACCGGCCGGCGGGCCCGCGGCGCCGCCCCGGACCCGATCGAGCTGGCCTACCTCACCGACCGGGCGCTGCTGGCCTGCCAGGTTGGCATGGCCGCGCTGCACCGCGCCGGCGTGGTGCGGCGCGGCGAACTGGCCACCCTGTCGGTGGACGGTCCGCCGCCGCCCCGGTCGCCCGCGCTGGTCCGCGCCCTGCACGCCGCGCTGCGCCGGCCGGAGACCTGGGCAGCCGTGCTCGCCGATCCGGGCGTCGGCCGGGCGCTGCGCCGGCTGGTCGGCCGGCTCGTCCGGGACGGCTGGCTGCTCACCCCGGCCCAGCGGCGGCGCATCGCCCTGGGCACCCTGCCGCTGTTCGCGGTCGCCGCGGTCGGGGTGACGCGGCTGGTGGAGAGCGCGGTCGAGGGGCGCGACGCCGGCGGGCCGGCCTCCGTGGCGGGCCTGTTGCTGTGCTGCCTGGCCACCGCCCTCGGCGGTTGGTGGCTGTGCGAGGTGCCGGAGACCGGCGCGGCCGCCCGCCGCCTGCTGCGCCGGCAGCGCCGGGAGCACGCCGAACTGGACCCGCAGCGGCGGCCGACCTGGCGGGAGCGGGACACCGACCAGCTGCTCACCGCGATGGCGCTGTTCGGCCCCCGCCCGCTGCTCGCCGTCGACCCGGGCTTCGCCGTGCAGGTCGGCGTCGACCCCGAGCGCGGCCGCCCGACCCCGGAGCCGAAACCCGCCCGTCGCTGACCCGACGCCGGCCGGCGCCTCCCCTGCCCGGCGCCGGCCGCGTCGGGTCAGCGCAGCTCGTCGGCGGAGCGGATCACCCGGGCGAGGTCCCGCACCTCGTCGTCCTCGGTGGCGGTGGCCGCCCCGTCCGCGATGGCGGCCAGGTCGGTCAGCCGGACCTGCCCGTCGGACCGGTCCGCCCGCAGCGCCTCGGCGAACCAGGCGGCCGCGTAGCAGGCCCGCAACCGGGGCGACGCCGTGGCGAAGCGGCGGTCCACGTCGGCGACGGTCACCGACTCGTACGTCTCGGCCGGCGTGCGGTCGGCCGGGTCGGTCCAGCGCACCTGCACCTGGGCGATCCGGTCCGACGGGGATGCGCCCTCGGCGAGCCGGACCGCGTACAGCGCCGTGACGCTGTGACCCGGACCCACCTCGCCGCCGTCGACCCGGTCGTCCCGGAAGTCCTCGTCGGCCACCGCCCGGTTGTCGTAGCCCACCAGCCGGTAGGAGCGCACCGCCTGCGGCGCGAAGCTCACCTGCACCTTGGCGTCCAGCGCCCGCACGCTCAGCGTCGCCGGCAACTGCCGCACGAACACCTCGCGGGCCTGCTCCCGCTCGCTGACGTAGACCGCGAAGCCGTCGCCCCGGTCGGCCAGCTGCTCCATCAGCTCGTCGCCGTAGCTGCTGCCGACGCCCACGCCGAGCAGGGCGATCTGCTTCTCCGCCTCGGCGCGCACCTGGCGCAGGATCGGCTCCGCGTCGGTGCTGCCGGTGTTGGCCAACCCGTCGGAGAGCACGATCACCCGGTTCGTCCGTCCGGGGCGGAAGCCGTCCCGGGCCACCCGGTAGCCGAGCACCAGGCCGGCCTCCAGGTTGGTGCTGCTGCGGGTGTGCAGCGAGTCGATCGCCGCGTGCAGCGGCCGGGCGTCGGCCACCGGCGTCATCTCCCGGACCACCCGGGCGTCGGAGCTGAACTCGACCACGGCGATGGAGTCGGTGGGGCGGAGCTGGTCCACCAGGGTGTGCAGGGCGTCGCGCACCAGGTCGAGCCGGCCGGGCTCGCCCATCGACCCGGAGACGTCGATGACGAAGGTGAGCGACGCGTCCGGGCGGCGCTCCTCGTCCTCGGCGCGGGTCTGCAGGCCGACCCGCAGCAGCCGCTCGTCCCCGCCGGCCTCGTGGGTCTCCGGCAGGCGGGCGCCGTCGACGTGCACGGCGAAGCCGTCACCGGCGGGCTGCGGGTAGTCCTGGCGGAAGGAGTTGACGAACTCCTCCGGCCGCACCGTGCCGCGCTCCGGCAGCCGGCCGTCCATGATGAGCCGGCGGGCGTAGCCGTACGACGCGGTGTCGACGTCGACGGCGAAGGTGGACAGCGGGTCGTCCGAAGCCCGGATCTCGGCGCCGGACCAGGGGATGCCGCCGTCCGTGCGGGCCGGCTCCCGGGCCGCGCCGCTGCGCTGCCCGCCGCCGTCGGCGGTGCAGGCGCCGACCGTCAGGGTGGTGGCCATCGCCGCCAGCAGCAGCATCGACCGTCTGATCCGGACCATGGTTTCTCCAGAGGGGATGGGGACGGGTCACGATCATTGACGCAGGCCGACGGCACGGCGGATCCCGCCGTGGCCGAGCCGATACCCAAGCGCGACCGTCGTGACCGATTCGTGCGCGGGACGTGACCTGAGCGGCCGCCCTCGGGGGGCGGCGGCGTGCGCGATGCGGCAGAGTGGGCCCACGGCCGGCGGCGGCCGGAACGAGCGGGAGGTGAGCCGTGGACGGCCCGACCGGAGTGGTGTTCCCCGCGGCCGGCGACGGCCGGCGCAGCACGACCCTGCTGGGGCGGGCGGTCGTCGCCGACGCTCTGCGCGCGGTGGACCCGCTCGGCGCCCGCTCCGCCGAGCACGAGACCGATTGGCGGCACGGCTACCTCGGCCACTTCCGCCGGCTCGTCGAGGCGGGCCTGCTGTCCCGGGAGGCCGCGCTCACCGTCGCCCGGGACGGGCTCGCCGCCCTGCACGCCCGGATGCGCTACGTCGCGGCGGACGGCACCGAGGTCGCGCTGGACGAGGCGTTCGCGCTACCCGACCGGGAGCCGCCGCTGGAGACCGCCACGGTGACCGGTGCCGGCCCGGTGCAGCGCGAGCTGTCCCTGCCGTACCGGGGGCAGCGCCTGCGCGGTGACGACCTGCGCCGGCGCCTCGACGCCTGGGTGGACGCGGGCGTCGTCGAGCCGAGCTGCGCCGAGGCGGTCCGCGCGGTGCAGGCCAACCCGGACTGGCTGGACCTGCGCGATCAGCGGATCGTGGTGCTCGGCGCGGGCGCCGAGATGGGCCCGCTGCCGTCCGTGCTGCGCTGGGGCGGCGCGGTCGTCGCCGTCGACCTGCCCCGACCGGAGATCTGGCGCCGGCTGCTGCGCACCGCCCACCGGTACGGCGGCCGGTTGCACCTGCCCGTGCGTCCCGGCACCGGCGACGACGACGCCGCCCTCGCCGCCGAGGCCGGCGCCGACCTGCTGCACCGCCTGCCGCAGGCCGCCCGTTGGCTGCGCGACCTGGACGGCCGGCTCGTGCTCGGTAACTACGTGTACGCCGACGGCGCGACCAACGTCCGGGTCGCCACCGCGGTCGACGCGCTCACTGTCCACCTGGGGCGCCACCGCCCGGACGCCGCGCTGGCCTTCCTGGCCACCCCCACCGACGTGTACGCCGTGCCCGCCGAGGCCGTCGCCCACGCCGAACGCGGCTACGCCGCCCGCGGGCTGGCGCGCCGGTCGCTGCGGCTGCTCTCCGGCGGCCGGCTGCTGCACCGCAACTACCCGCCCGGCGCCGACCCGGGGATCAACGACAGTCTGGTGCCGCAGCAGGGACCGAACTACGCGCTGGCCAAGCGGCTGCAACGCTGGCGGGCGGCGGTGGCCCGGGACGCCGGGGCGACCGTGTCGTTCACCGTGGCGCCGCCCACCCGCACCCGCTCGGTGCTGCGCAACCGCGCCCTCGCGGCCGCGTACGCCGGGGCGCACCGGTTCGGCATCGAGGTGTTCGAGCCGGCTACCAGCAACACCCTGATGGCCGCGCTGCTCGTGCACGACCTGCGCACCGGCGGCGGTCCCACCCAGGAGCACCCGTGGCGGGACGAGGCGTACGCGGCGGCGCACGGCGGCCTGTGGCGGGTGCCGTACGCCCCGCGCAGCGCGCTCGGCCTGGCCGTGCTGCTCGGACTGGGTGGTGCGCGGGCCTGAGCACAGGTTTCCTTCTCTTGGGTGCCGGGAAGCCACCTGCATGGCCGAGACCTTCGCAGATCAGGACCTGACCACCCTGCGGTCCATCGCGCGCGGGGCCGGGATAACGGACACCGAGCGCATGCCGCACGACGAACTGGTCGAGATGTTGCGCCGGGCGGGCCTGGCCGATCCAAGCGCCCGGCCGGTCGACACCAGCCTGGCCGATCCGGGTGACCCCGGCACCGACGAGGGCAGGTACCACGCCCGGGGCGTCGGTCAGCGGGAGTCCGCCGGCGGCGCGGGAGCACAGACCGCCGGCCCGCCGGAGCCGCCGACCCGGGATCCGGCCGGGTTGTCCGGGCTGCCCCGCAGCAGCCTGAACCTGGGTGACGAGAGCACCGGCGGACGCGCCGCCGAGGAGGCGATCGGCGCCCGGCCCGGTGAGTCGGGCACCGAGATCGACGACCGCACCGAGGACAGCCGGGGCGTCCGGGGCGAGGTCCGGGATCCGGCCGGGTTGTCCGGGCTGCCCCGCAGCAGCCTGAACCTGGGCGACGAGAGCACCGGCGGACGCGCCGCCGAGGAGGCGATCGGCGCCCGACCCGGCGAGTCGGACACCGAGATCGACGACCGCACCGAGCGCTGACCGACCGCACCGCGAGCCACCTCGAGCCGGGGTGGCTCGCGGAACATTGTGGACGTTAATCCTGTTTCGGTGCTCAACGCACCTCTGCTCCTGTTTGGGGCCGCCGTGCCTTCGGCTCCGGTTATGCGAATGGTGAAAAGACTGGGCTATCCCTTCACCTTCATATCGGGACATACAGTCACAACTTCCCCAATAGCCTCGGCCGGTGGCTTCTCGCATCTCGTTCGACCGGCTTTCCGGCGGCCCGCACCCTCGCACCCCATCGGTCCTGCCTGGACCCGCCCGACCGGTCTTCGTCGACGCGACCGGCGCCCGCCGGCAACGGATCCGGCGCGCGGGCGTCCTCGCCGCGGTGACGTCGCTGAGCTACCTGCCGATGGCCGCGTTCGGCCTGCTCCCCGGCCCCGCGACGCCGATGCTGCCCGGCCCGGTCTCGGTCGGCGGCGCCCCGAGCGGCGGACCCACCCGCCCGCCCGCCGTCGCCCTGTCCCCCCGGCCCACGGACCGGCGACCGGCTCCGCGGCCGACGGACACCGTGGACGCGCCACCGGCGCCCGCCGCCACGCGACGCCCGGCCGGCGACGCGCGACCGGCGCCCCGGCGGGTCGGCCCCGTCGGGGTGGACGCCCCGGCGGACGATCGGCCCGCCAGCCCGGATCCGACCACGTCGCCGACCCCGACGCCGAACGACCCGACGCCGCCGGCCGCGCCGACACCGCCCGCGGCCAGCGAGCCCGGCGCCATCCTGCCCCCCCTGCCCGGGCCCGGTCCGGAGATCGTCGGATGACCCTGCCGAACCGCCGCACCGCCGGCCGCTTCGTCGTCGCGTCCCTCGCACTGGTGGTCGGGTCCGTGCTGCTGGTCGAGGCGTACGCCAACGCCCGCTTCCGCCCCGACCACGTCCGCGACGCCGAGGACCAGGTCACCGTGCCCGCGGAGATCCTGGACGGCGGCCCGGTGCTCGACGCCCGGGGCGACCAACCCCGCACCTACCGGCTGCCGGCGCGGACCATCGCCCTCACCTTCGACGACGGGCCGGACCCGACCTGGACCTCCCGGGTCCTCGATGTCCTGCGCCGGCACCACGCCCCGGCCACCTTCTTCGTCGTCGGGTCGGAGGTGGCCCGCCACCCGGACCTGGCCCGGCGCGCCGTGGCCGAAGGCCACGAACTCGGCGTGCACACCTTCACCCACCCCGACGTGAGCCTGCTGCCCCCGTGGCGGCAGCGGATGGAGTACGCGCAGACCCAGATGGCGATCGTGCACGCCACCGGGATCCGGACGAGCCTGCTGCGCTTCCCGTACTCGTCGGTGCCCAGCGCCGTGGACGACGCCAACTGGCCGGTGATCCGGCAGGCCGCCGGACAGGGCTACCTGACCGTGGTCAACGACCTCGACGGTGAGGACTGGGCGCGGCCCGGGGTGGACGCCATCGTGCGGAACCTGACGCCGCCCGGCGACGAGGGCGCCGTGGTGCTGCTGCACGACGCCGGCGGGGACCGGTCGCAGACCCTCGCGTCCCTGGACCGGTTCATTCCGCTGATGCGCGCCCGCGGCTACACCTTCACCACCGTCAGCGGGGGGATGAACCGGGCCCGGCCGGACGCGCCCGCGTTCGCCGGCAACGTCCCGGCATCCACGATGGACCGCTGGCGGGCCGCCCCGGTCTGCTGGGCGATCCGCCTGGCCGACGGGATCCTGCGTGGCCTCGCCCTGGTCTTCGTGGTGGTCGGACTGCTCATGTTGACCCGTACGCTGCTGCTGCTCCTGCTGGCCGGCCGGCTGGCCCGGCGCCGACGGGCCCACCGCTGGCCCTGGGGAGTCACGGACGCGCCGGTGTCGGTCATCGTGCCGGCCTACAACGAGCGGGCCGGCATCGTCGCCACCGTCCGGTCCCTGGTCGCCAACGACCACCCCGGGATCGAGGTGATCGTGGTCGACGACGGGTCGACCGACGGCACCGCCGACCTCGTCGACTCGCTCGGCCTGCCCGGCGTCCGGGTGATCCGCAAACCCAACGGCGGCAAGGCGACCGCCCTCAACACCGGACTCCTGTACGCCTCGCACGACATCATCGTCACCGTCGACGCCGACACCGTCTTCGAGCCGGACGCGATCCGGCGGCTCGTCGAGCCGTTCACCGACCCGGGGATCGGCGCGGTGGCCGGCAACGTCAAGGTCACCAACCGGCACGGGCTGCTCGGCAAGTGGCAGCACATCGAGTACGTCATCGGCTTCAGCCTGGACCGCCGGTTCTACGAGAAGCTGGGCTGCATGCCGACCGTGCCCGGCGCGATCGGCGCCTTCCGGCGGCGCGCCCTGGCCGGGGTCGGCGGGATGAGCGGCGACACCCTGGCCGAGGACACCGACGTGACCATGGCGGTGCTGCGCGCCGGCTGGCGGGTGGTGTACCAGGACCGGGCCCGCGCCTGGACCGAGGCGCCCGCCTCGGTGGGCGACCTGTGGCGGCAGCGCTACCGCTGGAGCTACGGCACCCTCCAGTCGATGTGGAAGCACCGGGGCGCCATCCGCGACCGGGGCGCCGGAGCCCGGTTCGGCCGGTTCGGCCTGCCCATGCTCGCCCTGTTCGGCGTGCTGCTCCCCCTGCTCGGGCCGGTGCTCGACGTGCTCGCCCTCTACGGGCTGTTCTTCCTCGACACCACGAAGACCGCCGTGGCCTGGCTGGTCATGCTCGCCGTGCAACTGCTCACCGCGGCGGTGGCCTTCAAACTCGACCGGGAGCCGCTGCGCCCGCTGCTCACCCTGCCGATCCAGCAGTTCGCCTACCGCCAGCTGATGTACCTGGTGCTGGCCCGATCCATGGTCACCGCGCTGACCGGCGCCCGGCTGGGCTGGCGTCGGGTCAAGCGGGCCGGCGAGCCGGTGGAGGGGACGCCCGTGTCGCCGGGCACCGGGGCGGGTCGGAACCGCTGGTTCGACACCCTGCGGGCGCTCGCACTGGGCCGGGTCATCGCGTACCACATGTTCGGCGCCGCCTGGCTGAGCTTCGCCTTCCCGGCCATGGGGGTGATGTTCGCCCTCGGCGGCTCGCTGATGGCCCGCTCGCTGGACCGTACGCCGGAACGAGCGGTCAGCGGCCGCGTGCGCCGCCTGCTGCCGGGGCTGTGGGCCCTCGGCCTGGTGATGGTGCCGCTGATGCTCTGGCACGGCTGGTCCGACCGGCCCGCCTGGCCTGCTTTGCTGAGCTGGGCGGTACCGCTGGTGCAGCCGCCGGGCAACCCGTGGGCGTCGGACGTGACCGGGGTGCTGTGGTATCTGGTGACGTACCTCTGGCTGGTGCTGCTCTCCCCCGCGCTGCTGGCCCTGCACCGGCGGTGGCCGCTGTGGTCGGTGCTCGTGCCGCTGGCCGGCGTGGTGCTGCTCCAGACCGCGGCGCCCGGGTTCGACGGGCCGGTCGAGTCGGTGCTGACCGACCTGGTGACCTTCGGCGCCTGCTGGCTGGTGGGTTTCGCGCACCAGGACCGCCGGTTGCGGCGGCTCTCGCTGCCGGCGCTGCTGGGCCTGGCGGTGCTCTGCCTGGGGGTCGCGGTCGGCTGGCTGGCCACCCATCCCGAGGCGGGCCGCGACCTCAACGACGTCCCGGTGGCGCAGGCGTTCTGGTCGTTCGGGTTCGTGCTGGTGCTGCTGCGCGTCGCGCCGCCGATGGGCTGGCTGTCCCGGCTCCGGCCGCTGGACCGCCTGGTGACCGCGCTGAACAGCCGCGCGCTGACCATCTACCTCTGGCACAACGCCGCCATCGCGATCTGCTTCGCCGTGGGCGACCTGATCGGCTTCTGGCGGTCCGGCCGGCTGGGCTACCTGGCGGTCGCCCTGGTGCTGCTCACCGGTCTGGTGCTGGCCCTCGGCTGGATCGAGGACCTCAGCGCCCGGCGGCCACCCCGACTGTTGCCCTGGCCCGGCCGTACGACCGGTCGGCACTCCGGCGAGCCCACCGTGGCGCGTCCCGCCACGGTGCAGCCCGAACCAACTCCAGTGAGGACGTGAACACGTGCAACACGAACGTTCATATCGTCATAATCAGTTAAATCTGTCGCATACTTGATTCACGTTGGCGGGCGCACCCAGCCGGGTCCGCTCGCCAGCCGGAGACGACGCCACCGCGGGCCGGCCGCCCGCGGTGGCGCGAAGGCGGTGATTGGGGTGATCACCGCGGCCGGCACGGGTCTCGCCCTCCTACGGGCCCGTGCCGGCCACCCCCGACCCGGGCGGCCGGCTGGCCGCCCCGAACATTCGACGCCTGACCCCTCACAGGTCAGAAGCGGAGCGTAGATGGCGATGTGGCACCCGCCGAGCCCGGCGGAACAGGAACTGTGGAACGCGGTGGTGGCCGGAGTGCGGGCGGCCGAAGAGTCGGACCTGGCGGGCGTCGACGCCGCGGTCGACCGGCTGTCACGGCTGCCCCACCCGTGGACGTACCACGTCCTCGGGGACACCGCCGGCCTGCTCATCGAGGAACTCGACCCGGACGGCCAGGACGTCTGGCCGCTGCTGGCCGCGCAGCTCGACGACGGCGAGACCGCCGCCCGGGGGACCCGACGCGGCCGGGCGTCGCTGCACCCGAGCGGCCGGCGGTCGGCGGAGTCCGGGGCCGGTGAGCCGGAGGCGCTGCGGCGGCGACTGCTGCTCGTCGCCCGGCTCGCCGACGCCACCCAGGTCGGGGTCGGCGCGTTCCTCGACGTCGCGCTGGCCGACAACGACGCCGGGGCCCGCCGGACGCCGTCGAACTCGCTCCCGCACTGCCGCCTGGGCCAGTGAACCGGCCAGCAGGCAGTTCTTGTCGGCACGTGTCCATATGCTCGCGGGGTGCTGTCGCAGGTGGCCGGCCTCTCCCGGCATTTCACTGAAGAGTCACTCAAGGCGTACCTGCTCGCGCGGTCGGAACGGCTGCCGACTGGCTGCCTGATCGTGCGCGGCTACGGCAGCCGGCGCGGCGTGCACCAGAAGGTCGGAGGGCGGGCGTGGGCCCATGTCGCTGCCTACGCGGTGTTCGTCGGCGGCTACCGCCCTGACCTAGAGGTACATCACGTGTGCAATGTCCCCGACTGCATCGAGCCGACCCACCTCCGTCAACTCAGCCATGCCGAGAACTGTCGGCAGCGCAGGCAGCAGCCGCAGTGCCGCAACGGGCATGACCGTGAGGTGGAGCCCGCCACCGGCCGTCTCCGGAAGGTCTGTCGGCGCTGCAACAGCGAGGCGCAGAGGCGGTGGCGGGAGCGCCGTGCCGCTGAGGTGGCCGAGGCGAGGGCTGGCTATCACGCGTAGGCAGGTTGGGGCCGCACGGGCCAGATACACCAACCTAAGTCGTTACGCACAGGAACTGTCATTATGATGTAATGCCGTTCTGTCCCATTTGTCCGAACCGATTACCGGATTTTCATAACTGGTAATCCGGTAATCGGGCCACGCTGCGGACGGTGTCAAGGTCTGCAACCTGAACAGCACTACCGCGCACGGGCCCGTTCGGAGTCGTGATCACGCGGCTGGAAAGGACTGGACGGGATGCTGCTCGGGCTTGTAGCTTGCAGCGGACCGCGACACCGCCCGAGGAGGTGAGACCCATGAACGCTGTATCGATGTGGGTGCTCCCCCTTCCCGTCACGGTCGGGCGATTGACGTAGGTGTCGCCGGGAGCGCCTCGCCAACAGGGCACTCCCGAAAGGCAACACCTATGCACTCTCTGCAGTTCACCGCCGAGCCGTCATCGACCGAGACGGTCGAGCGCGACTCCGCCGTGGTCGACGTCCCCGGACTTCCCTCGCCGGCCTCCGGCACCGATCGCACGCCCCGCATGTTCGACGTGATCATCGCCGGGTGCGGGCCGACCGGTGCGATGCTGGCCGCCGAACTGCGGCTGCACGATGTGCGGGTACTCGTCCTGGAGAAGGAAACCGAGCCCGTGTCGTTCGTCCGCATAGTCGGTCTGCACATTCGCAGTATCGAGCTGATGGCAATGCGCGGGCTGCTGGAGCGCATTCGCGAACGCGGCAGACAGCGTCCGGCCGCCGGCTTCTTCGCTGCCATCGACAAACCCGCGCCCGAGGGCCTGGATTCCGCGTACGCCTATCTGCTGGGCATCCCGCAGCCGGTCATCGTCCACCTGCTCGAAGAACATGCGATCGCACTGGGCGCGCAGGTCCGGCACGGTTGTGCGGTGGCAGGCTTCGCGCAGGACGACGAGGGTGTGACCGTCGATCTGGCCGACGGAGAACAGCTGCGTTCGCGGTATCTCGTCGGCTGCGACGGCGGGCGCAGTATGGTGCGCAAACTGCTCGGCGTCGGCTTCCCCGGCGAGCCCTCGCGGACCGAGACGCTGATGGGCGAGATGGAAGTGGGAGTGCCGCTGGAGGAGATCGCCGCCAAGGTGGCCGAAATCCGCGAGACCGACAGGCGATTCAGCTTCGGGCCCGCAGGCGTTGGGGTCTATCGCGTCGTAGTCCCCAACGCGGGTGTCAGCGATCGCGCGGAACCGCCCACCCTCGAGGATTTCAAACAACAGTTGCGCACCATCGCCGGAACCGATTTCGGCGTGCACTCCCCGCGCTGGTTGTCCCGCTTCGGGGATGCCACACGGCTGGCCGAACGTTATCGGCTCGGGCGGGTGCTGCTGGCCGGCGATGCGGCACACATCCATCCACCCATCGGCGGACAGGGCCTCAACCTGGGCGTTCAGGACGCATTCAACCTCGGCTGGAAACTGGCCGCACAGATCCGCGGCTGGGCGCCGGAAACACTGCTGGACACCTACCAGGCCGAACGTCGTCCGGTCGCCGAGGACGTGCTGGACAACACCCGCGCCCAGATGGAGCTGCTGTCCCCCGAACCGGGCCCGCAGGCCGTGCGCAGGCTGCTCACCGAACTGATGGACTTCGACGAGGTGAACCGCCATCTGATCGAGAAGATCACCGCGATCGGCATCCGCTACGACTTCGGCGCGGGCCCCGACCTGCTCGGCCGCCGCCTGCGCGACATCGACGTGAAACAGGGCCACCTCTACGGTCTGCTGCATCGCGGCCGCGGCCTGCTGCTGGATCGCACCGATCGCCTGACCGTCGGCGGCTGGTCGGACCGGGTCGATTACCTCGCGGATCCCACTGCGGTACTGGATGTTCCGTGCGTCCTGCTACGCCCCGACGGCCACGTCGCCTGGGTCGGGGACGATCAGCAGGACCTGGACGGGCGCCTCTCCCGCTGGTTCGGCAAGCCCGCCAACTGAGTTCGCCTGAGCAACCGAAAATGAATTGAGCCTTGCTTTCGCGTTCCCGTAGCTTGCCCTCAGGCCCATCCCAGTGAGGACAGAGGACAAAACCGCGTGACCCCGCCTGCTCTCTAGACCTGACACCTTCTCGCGCTCACCGGTAGCCGACGCTCCCGTCGGCTCTGCCGGGCTGCCCTCGGGCGCCCGGTCATACAGCGTTCGAGGCCGCGCGTAATCGGCCTCGTGTCAGGTCTAGAGAGATCAGGTCTAGAGAGATCATGTCTTCACAACCTCATATCGTGCTGCCCTGGATCGTCCGTCGGACCAGGCTGCCTCTCCTGTCGTTGGGGTGCGTGGACTGCCGGTCGGGGTCGGCCACCACCGGCGAGGGCAGGTTCCGCGTCAACGCCAACGGCAAGCTGCTGGACGTGTGGCTGCTGGTCCGCTGCGTATCCTGCGACCGGACGAGCAAGCTCACCGTGCACGAGCGAGCGCCGGTCAGCTACTTCGATCCGGCCGAGCTCCACGGCTACCACGTCAACGATCCGGAACTGGTGGCGTCCAGGCTGTTGGATCCGTTGCTGGCCCGGCGCAGCCGCTTCGCTCTGGACTGGACGGGGGCTTGGCGGCTGGACGCCCCGTCGGTACGGCTCGACGAGGCGTGGCCGGTCCGGGTGGACGTCGTCTTCGAGGATCCGGTGCCGGTGCGCCCGGATCGGCTCATTGCGCACGGGCTCGGCCTCAGCAGGCAGGAGGTACTGCGCCGGATCAAGTGCGACATTCCGCTGCGCCGTCGGACGAGCGCCGGATTCACCTTCACGGTGGTCGCCGGCGATTAGCGGGGACGCAGCCGGGCGGGCCACCCGGGCTGCCCGGCTGCATCCTTACCCGGCACCCCAGGTCGTGACGTTCGTCGTCCAACGCCAAGGCGATACGGTGTTCGCGTGGAACGGGACGAACGGCTCCTTCACGCCTCGTCGTTCGGGGCGGCGGCGACCGCATACGCCGAGCACCGTCCGGACTATGCGCAGGCCGCGGTGCGCTGGGCGCTCGAGCCGGCGCCCGGCTCGCGGGTGCTGGACCTCGGCGCCGGAACCGGCAAGCTCACCGCCACGCTGGTCTCGGTGGGCGCCGACGTCACCGCGGTCGAGCCTGACCCGGCGATGCTGACCGAGCTGCGCCGCGCACTGCCGGACGTCGCTGCACTGCCGGGTAGCGCCGAGGCGATACCGCTGCCGGACGCGTCCGTCGATGCCGTGCTGGCCGGTAACGCCATGCACTGGTTCGACATGGCCGTCGCGGGCCCCGAGATCGCCAGGGTCGTGGCACCCGGCGGAATCCTCGCCGGCCTGTGGAACGTCATGGACGACCGGGTCGACTGGGTCGCCGGGCTGGCGCGGGTCAGCGGGAGCGCGGCCATCGGCCCGCGTGACACGCCCACCAGTTGGCGCGCCGAGACGGCCGACGCGCACCTTCCGAAGACTGGCGCAGCCGCCCGGTTCGGCTCGCCGGAGCAGGCCGAGTTCCCGCACGGGCAGCGCCGCACCGCCGGCTCTCTCATTGCGACACTGGCGACGAGGGCGGGAATGCTGGTCATGCCGGAACAGGAACGCGAGGCCACGCTCAGCCGGATCCGCGCCTTCCTCGCCAGCAGACCGGAGACCGCGGACGGCGAGTTCACCCTCCCGATGCTGACCTGCGTGCTGCGCGTCCGGCGGCTGTGACAGGCGCCCGTGACGACCGCTCCCGTGGACACGGTGCTGCTCTCTGACGGAGTGTTCCTCCTGCGTTCAACCGGATTCGGCCAGCAGGGCGGCTGTCTACCCTTGATCTGAGCTTGGCGGGGCAGTGCCGCCCGAGGTCGCTTCGGGCTTCATGTAGAGGATCTCGCGGGCCTGCTCCACGGCGCGGGTGAGGCTCTCGGTGACGAAGTCGACGAAGCGGGCGATGTTCTCGAGGCGGGCGGCGGCCGGGGTGTCGGGTCCGAGGATTCTGACGCCCTGCCGTGCGGTCTCGGCGAGCTGGATGTTGGAACGGGCGGCCGCGACCATCCCCTGGTACCAGACGTCGTTGTCGACGACGTAGCGCTCGCGTCGGCGTTCGTCGCGTTCCCGGCGGATGAGGCCCTGGCGTTCGAGGAACGCGACCGCTTTGGAGATGGATGCCGGGCTGACCTGGAGGCGCTGGACGAGTTCGGACGCGGTGAGGCTGCCCGCGTCGGTGGTGTAGAGGCAGGTCAGCACCCTGGACATCATCTTGGGCAGGCCCTGTTGCATGAAGAGGGTGGTGAGCGTCTCCTCGTACTCGCGCACGGCCTCGGCGTCGCGTCCGTCGGCCTGCGGAGTCGCCTGCGGACCTCGGGGAGCGGCCTGCCTGCGCCGGTGAGCGCGCTGTTCCGTGGCGCGGTGGGCCAGGTCCGGGCGGTAGGCGGTGGGGCCGCCGTTGCGCATCACCTCGCGCGTGACGGTCGAGGTGGGGCGGTCGAGACGTCTCGCGATCTCCGCGTAGGCGAGCCCGTCGGCCAGCCCCAGCGCGATCTGCTGGCGTTCCTGCTGGGTGAGCCTGCCTCCCGGCACCCCGATCTCCCCTCACGCTTGCTTGGTGCCGCCAGCATAGCGTTCATTCCCGATCCAATGCAACGAGCCGACTCGGCTCCCGTTGCATTGAAACTGGACCCGTTGCAACGATTATCCGGCCTCTACCTGGGCTGACGCATCCCACATGCAACAAGGGTGTTGCTCGACTTGTGAACGCAACGTAGCGTTTCCGGTGTCAGAAACAACGAGCACAGGAGAGCGTGATGCAGAAGTTCGACACCCCCGCCCCGATCTCCGCCGTCCTGGACATCCCCGCGGGGCGCGTCCAGTTCATCGCCGCCGACCGGGCCGACACCATGGTCGAGATCCTGCCCGCGGACGCCTCGAAGGGCCGCGACGTGAAGACGGCCGAGCAGACCAGGGTCGAATACGCCGACGGCGTCCTGCGGATCCACACCACCGAGGCGAAGAACCAGCTCTTCGGCCCCTCCGGATCCCTGGAGGTCACCGTCCAGCTGCCCGCCGGCTCCAGCGTCGCGGGCAAGGCCGCCAGCTCCGAGCTCCGCGGCGTCGGCCGCCTCGGCGACGTCGTCTTCGAAGGCGCGTACCGCCAGATCAAGATCGACGAGGCCGCGAGCGTCCGCCTCACCGCGATCGACGGCGACGTCGAGGTCGGCCGGCTCAACGGCCCCGCGGAGATCAGCACCGCACGGGGCGACATCCGGATCACCGAGGCCGTGCGCGGCACGGTGGTGCTCCGAACCCAGCTCGGCGACATCTCGGTCGGCGCCGCCGGCGGCGTCTCGGCCGCCCTGGACGCGGGCACCGGCTACGGCCGCGTCAGCAACGCCCTCAAGAACGACGGCGCCGCCGACCTCGACATCCGCGCCACCACCTCCCACGGCGACATCGTCGCCCGCAGCCTCTGAGGAGCACCCATCATGACCAACCTGGCCATCGCGGCGAACGGGCTGCGCAAGTCCTACGGCGACAAGATCGTGCTCGACGGCGTCGACCTGGCCGTCCCCGAAGGAACGATCTTCTCCCTGCTCGGCCCGAACGGCGCCGGCAAGACCACCGCCGTCAAGATCCTCTCCACCCTCATCTCCCCCGACCGCGCCTCCGGGGACATCCGCGTCGGCGGCCACGACCTCGCCGCCGACCCGCAGGCGGTACGCGCCGCGATCGGCGTCACCGGCCAGTTCTCCGCCGTCGACGGCCTGATCACCGGCGAGGAGAACATGCTCCTCATGGCCGACCTGCACCACCTGTCCAAGCGCGACGGCCAGCGCACCGCCGCCGAGCTGCTGGAGCGCTTCGACCTCACCGACGCCGCGAAGAAGCCCGCCTCCACCTACTCCGGCGGCATGAAGCGCCGCCTCGACCTCGCCATGACCCTGGTCGGCAACCCGCGGATCATCTTCCTCGACGAACCGACCACCGGCCTCGACCCCCGCAGCCGCCACAACATGTGGCAGATCATCCGCGAGCTCGTCTCCGACGGCGTCACCGTCTTCCTCACCACCCAGTACCTGGAGGAGGCCGACCAGCTCGCCGACCGGATCGCCGTGCTCAACGACGGGAAGATCGCCGCCGAGGGCACCGCCGAGGAGCTCAAGCGGCTCGTCCCCGGCGGACACGTCCAGCTGCGCTTCGAGGACCCCGCGGCGTACGAGCGGGCCGCCGGCGCGCTGGGCGAGACCGTGCGCGACGACCAGGCGCTGACCCTGCGGGTCCCCAGCGACGGCACCCAGCGCGAACTGCGCGCGATCCTCGACCGGCTGGACGCCGCCGACGTGCACGCCGACGCCCTCACCGTGCACACCCCCGACCTCGACGACGTGTTCTTCGCCCTAACCGGCGGCGCCCGCGTCCCCCACCAGGCCAAGGAGGCCGTCCGATGAGCTCCCTCTCCCTCGCCGTCCGCGACTCGTCCACGATGCTGCGCCGCAACCTCCTGCACGCCCGGCGCTATCCGTCCCTCACCCTGAACCTGCTGCTGACCCCGATCATGCTGCTGTTGCTCTTCGTCTACGTCTTCGGCGACACGATGAGCGCGGGCATCGGCGGTGCGGATCGCTCCGAGTACGTCGCGTACCTCGTCCCGGGCCTGCTGCTGATGACCATCGGCAGCACCGTGATCGGGACGGCGGTGTCCGTCTCCACCGACATGACCGAGGGCATCATCGCCCGCTTCCGCACGATGGCGATCCACCGCGGCTCGGTGCTCGTCGGGCACGTGGTCGGCAGCGTGCTGCAGTCGGTCCTGAGCGTGGTCCTCGTGGGCGCCGTCGCCGTGGCCATCGGCTTCCGCTCCACGGATGCCGGTGTCCTGGAGTGGCTCGCGGCGTTCGGGCTGCTCGTGCTCTTCGCCATGGCGCTCACCTGGATCGCGGTCGGCATGGGCCTGGTCAGCCCGAACGCCGAGGCCGCCAGCAACAACGCGATGCCGCTGATCCTGCTGCCGCTCCTGTCCAGCGCCTTCGTCCCGGTCGACGCCATGCCCGGCTGGCTCCAGCCGGTCGCCGAGTACCAGCCGTTCACGCCCGCCATCGAGACCCTGCGCGGTCTGCTGCTCGGCAGCGGGATCGGCCACAACGGGTGGCTCGCGGTCGCCTGGTGCCTGGGCCTCGCGGTGCTCGGCTACTTCTGGGCGACGTCGAAGTTCAACCGCGACCCGAAGTAGCCGCCAGCACAGCTCGCCCCCGATCAGGGCGGCGTACTCCGACACCACGTCGGCGTACGCCGCCCTGTCGGCGTTCTCCGCCAAGCGCCATCCGGATCTTCCAGCAGCTCGGCGGGGCGGTGCTGGCCGTGGTGCTCCAACGGCAGCTCGCGGGCCAGGCCGACGGGGCCGGGCGGGCCGCCGCGTTCGGGGCGACGTTCTGGTGGGTGCTCGGGTGCACGCTGCTGGCGGCGCTGCCCGCGCTGCTGCTCAGCGCCGTCGCCAGGGCCACCACCGGCGGCGGGCCGGCGCGGCGGGGACGTGCTCCGGGCTCGCCGCCCGGGCCACTCGCTCGGCTGCGGCCCGCTCCCGGGCGGCCCGCCAGTCGCGGACCACCTCGTCGGCGTTGGCCGGGCGGACCGCCACGCGCGGGCCGGTGGGGGTGCGCAGCCAGGCCACGACCTCCGCGTTCAGGGCGGCCACGTACCCCCGCACCGACTCCTCGGTGGGCAGGTCGCGGACCTCCTCGGGGAGCTTCTCGATGCGGCGGCGCAGTTGCAGCGGGGTGGGCAGGAGCAGGTCGCCAGGGAGCTGCTCGCGCTCCAGGAAGCTCCGGATCCACCAGCCCTCGTCGTAGGGCAGGTCCCGACCCGGGATCGGCTTGCCCGCCCCCGGCAGGTTGTCGAACTCACCGCGCTCCTGGGCCGAGCGGATCTGCGCCTCGACCGCGGCCTCCCAGGCTGTCGTCACCGCCGTCACCTCCCGTACCCACCGTATCCGCCGGTCAACGACCTGGTTCAGCGCCCGACGGGACCTGGCTGTTCCCGTCCGGCGGTCCGCGGTGGCGCGGCGTACCGTGCTGGTGGGCCGGCGGGCGGCCCGTACCCCCCGGGCGGGAAGGATCACCGGCGTGCGCGACTGGCTCATCGGCCTCGGGGTCGCGGTGGCCTGCCTGCTGGCCAGCTGGGCGCTGCTGGTGCTGCTGGCCCGGCGGCTGCCGCCGGGCATCCTGCGTGATCTGGCCGCCTTCATCCCCGACTGCCTGACCACGGTGCGGCGGCTGCGCCGCGACCCCCGGGTGCCGCGCCGGGCCAAAGTCGCCATCGTGTTCGCCGGGCTCTGGCTGGCCAGCCCGATCGACCTGATCCCGGAGTTCCTGCCGGTCATCGGCCCGCTCGACGACATCGTGGTGGTGGCGCTCGCGCTGCGCTACGCCGGACGGCAGGTGCCCCGGCAGGTGCTGCTCGACGCCTGGCCGGGCGAACCCCGGCTGCTGCTGCGCCTGCTCGGCCCGGCGCCGGTGACCGGACCGGGCACCGAGGGACCCGAGCGCTGAGCAGCCTGCCGGCCGACGTCAGGGTTCAGGGCAGCAGGCGGACGTGCCGGTGACCGTCGCGCGGGAACGGCGGCCGGGCCGGCAGCACCTCCGCGAAGACGTACCCGCTCTTCTCCGCCACCCGGCAGGACGCCGGGTTGTCCACCTGGTGCAGCAGTTCCAGGCGGGTCAGGCCGCCCGCGGCGAACCGGGCGGAGGCCCAGCCGGTGACCGCCGCCACGGCCCGCGGCGCGACCCCGCGTCCTCGGGCCGACGCGGCCGTCCAGTAGCCCACCTCGGCGGCCGGCCGTCCCGGGATGACCTCCTTGAGCACCACGTTGGCCACCAGCCGCTCCCCCTCGGTCGTGGGCTCCAGCACCGCGAAGCTGAACCGGCGGTCGGCCGCCCAGCCCTGCCGGCTGCGGCGCAGGAACGCGCGGGCCTCGGCCCGGGTGGTCACCGGGTAGCTGGTCCACGAGCGCAGCACCGGGTCCCGGTATGCGGCCAGCAGCGCCTCGGCGTCGTCGTCGCGCCACGGTCGCAGCAGCAGGCCGGGGGCGGAGGAGGTGGCGGGGGCGTGGAGCACGATCGGCATCCCGGTAGTGTCGCCCGTCACGCCGCCGTCCGGCGAGCCCGCCCTGGCGGCGTCGTACCGCCCGCGTAGGGTCCGGGCAGGACGGACGGCGGGGAGGACGCATGGTCACGGTCGGCGCGCTGGTGGGGATCGCCCTGGTGGCGTTGGGTCTGGTGCTCACGCCCGGCCCGAACATGGTCTACCTGGTGTCCCGGTCGGTCACCCAGGGGCGGCGAGCCGGGCTCGTGTCGCTGCTCGGCGTGGCCGTCGGCTTCCTGGTCTACCTGGCCGCCGCGGTGGCCGGCATCGCCACGGTCTTCGTGCTGGTCCCACCGCTGTACACGGCGGTGAAGCTGGGCGGCGCGGCGTACCTGCTGTGGCTGGCCTGGCGGACCCTGCGCCCGGGCGGGCGGTCGGCGTTCACCCCGGCGCCGCTGCCGCCGGACCGCCCGCGGCGGCTGTTCACCATGGGCCTGGTCACCAACCTGCTGAACCCGAAGATCGCCATCCTCTACGTGTCGCTGCTGCCGCAGTTCGTCGACCCGGCGCGCGGGCACGTGGCGGTGCAGAGCCTGCTGCTGGGGCTGACCCAGATCGGCATCGCGCTGACCGTGAACGGGTTGATCGTGCTCACCGCCGGCACGGTGTCGGCGTTCCTCACCCGGCGGCCCGCCTGGGCGCGGGCCCAGCGCTACGTGATGGGCACCGTGCTGGCCGGGCTCGCGATCCGGATCGCCGCCGACCGCTCGCGCGCCGCCGTCGCCGCCCCCTGACCCGTACGCCGGGCTGCCCGATCAGAGGTTGTCGGGCCGGGTGAGCGCCGGGTGGCGTTCACCCGGTGCGGCGTACCAGGGCTGGGGGTCCTCGCGCAGCGCGGTGCCGATCCGCAGGTGGGACCAGTCGTCCAGCTCGGGCAGCTCGTCCGGGGCGAACCAGCCGACCGCGAGGGATTCGTCACCGTCGGCGGTGGCGGTGCCCCCGATCGCCCGGCAACGGAACCACACGTTGAGGAACTCGCAGGCGTCCCCGTTGGGGTAGACGACCGGATGGGTGGCCACCCCGCCGATCCGCTCGATCTCGATCTCGACGCCGGTCTCCTCGCGGACCTCGCGGATCAGCGCGTCGGCGGGCTGCTCGCCGGGGTCGACCGTGCCGGCCGGCACCGACCAGCGGCCGTTGTCACCGCGGCGGGCCAGCAGCACCCGCCCGGCCTCGTCGGTCACCACCGCGCTGACCCCGTACAGCATCAGCAGGTCGGATCCGATGTGCTGGCGCATCCGCGCGATGTAGGGCGAGACAGGCATGGCGGCACCCTACCGGCGGGCCTCCCGGTGCCGCCGGAGCATGCCGGCGGCCAGCGGCGCACCGTCCAGGTCGCCGGCGGCCAACCGCCCGGCGACGGTACGGCGCACCAGCCGGTCGGCCAGCGCGGGAGCGTGGCGGGCCAGGGCCAGCTCCAGCCGGCCCCGTCCGGTGGTGGCCACGTCCCGGGGCGCCCGGCGGGCGGTGGCGGCGCGCAGGATCGCCGCGACGACCCCCTCGACGGGTTCCAGCCGGGACACCCCGTTCAGCGACAGCCCGGCCTCGGCGGTGCTGTCGTGGATCGGCGAGGCGACCATGCTCGGGTAGACGACGCTGACCCCGACGTGGGTGCCGACCTCGTGGCGCAGCGCGTCGGCGTACGCGACGAGGGCCCGCTTGCTCACCCCGTACGCGGCCGCGAGGGGCAGCGGCAGCACGGCCATCCGGCTGGCGACGAAGACCACCCGGCCGCGGGTCGCCTCCAGGGCGGGCAGCGCCGCCGCCGTGGTGCGCCAGGCGGCGAGCAGGTTGACCTCCAGTTGCCGGCGGACCACCTCGTCGGGGGGCAGCTCGGCCGGGGCGGGTCCGCCGACGCCGGCGTTGTTGACCAGCAGGTCCAGGCCGCCGAGCCGGTCCACGGCGGCGGCCACCGCGGCCGGCACGGCGGCCGGGTCGGTCAGGTCGCAGCCGAGCACCGGCACCTCGCCGCCCTCGTCCGGGTGCAGGTCCAGCCCGACGACGCGGGCGCCCGCGGCGGTCAGCGCGGCGCACAGGTGCCGCCCGAAGGTGCCCCGCGCGCCGGTGACCAGCACCCGCCGCCCGGCCAGCCCGCTCACCGTCGCACCTGCGCGCGACGCCGCCCGGCGGTCAGCTCCCGCTGCAGCTCGGTCAGGTACGCGTCGAAGTCGACCCGCATGTGCGGCCGGCGCTGCCCCCACCGGGTGGTGGCGGCCCGCAGTTCGGCGCGGCAGACGGCGGCCTGCCGGGCCCGGTCCGGCGGGGCCCAGGTGCCGGCGAGCCAGCCGGTGACCAGCCGGGCCTGCGCCTCGACCAGCGGGAACGCCGCGCCGGTGGACTGCGTGAGCCCGACGAAGGCCAGACCGGGGGCGTCCAGGTGGAACACGTGCCGGTAGAGGGGTAGCCGGTCGGCGCCGTCGCCGAGCAGCCCGGGGTCGAGGAAGGGGGACCTCCACCCGGTAGCCGGTGCACCAGATCACCAGGTCCACCTCGTCGGCGCGGCCGTCGGTGAACTCGACCCGGTTACCGGCGAACCGGGCGATGCCGGGACGGGCCTGGATGTCGCCGTGGGTGAGCCGGGACAGCAGCCCGTCGGAGAGGGTGGGGTGGTCCTGGAGGAAGCCGTGCGCGGGAGCGGGCAGCCCGTACCGGGCGGGTGGGCCGACGGTGGCGGTGAGCATGGTCTGGCTGATCCGCTGCCGCAGCCGCCAGGGCAGCCGGCGGGCGAGCGCCCCGTTGAGGGTGTCGGAGGGGCGACCGAGCAGGTACTTCGGCACCACCCAGACCCCGCGGCGCAGCGACAGCAGGGTGCGCGAGGCGGCGTACGAGGCGTCGACGGCGATGTCCATGGCGGAGTTGCCGCCCCCGACCACCAGCACCCGCCGGCCGGTGAGCTGCTCCGGGCCCCGGTAGTCGTGGCTGTGCACCTGCTCGGCGGTGCACCCGCCCGGGTACGGGTCGGGCCGCTTCGGCACCCGGTTGTGCCCGTTGGCCACCACCACCGCCTCGACGTCGAGGTGGACCGGCCCGTCCGGTCCGGTGGCGTGCACGGTCCAGCCGCCCGCCGCCGCCGGGGTGACCCGCTCGACGGTGTGCTGCAGCCGCACGGCGTCGTGCAGCCCGAACCGGTCGGCGTAGTCGGCGAGGTAGCCGGCGATGCGGGTGTGGTCCGGGTAGTCGGGCCAGTGCGCCGGCATCGGGTGGTCGGCGAACTGGGTGCGCCCCTTGCTGGTGTTCAGGTGCAGCGTCCGGTACGCCGGCGAGCCGGGCGACCCGTACACCCAGAGGCCGCCGACCGTGTCGGCGGTCTCGAACGCGACCGCCGGCACGCCGGCGTCGGCGAGCGCCTTGAGGGTGGCCAGTCCGGCCGCGCCGGCGCCGATGACCGCCACCCTGGGCCCTGCCGTCATGCCCGCCTCCTAAATCCAACGACCGCTGGATAATCCCCGGTGGGCGGCGGCCCGTCAAGGGGTGGCCGGCGGGTACAGCCCGTCGAGGAAGCGGTGCACGAAGGCCCGGAACTCGCGCCGCTCCCGGGCGCCGGAGCCGTGCTGCGCGGCGAGGGCCACCACGTGCCCGTGCACCGCCCAGACCAGGCTGCGCACGGTGACGTGCGGGGCCGGCTCGACCAGGGCGCCGCCCGCCGCGGCGGCGGCGAGCAACTCCTCGACCAGCGCGTAGAGCGGGGCCGCGTACCGCTGGTCGAGTCCGGCGTGCCGGTGCGGCTCCAGCCAGCGGCGCAGCCACAGCGCGGTGGTCTCCGGCCGGTCCTCGAGGAAGTCGACGAACACGTCGACCAGGTCGTGCAGCGCGCGCAGCGCGCGCAGCGCGTCGGTGGGCCCGGCCGCCAGGGCCGCCCGGGTGCGCTCACCGGCCGCCTCGATGACCTCCCGCTCGGCGGCGAAGACCCGGGCGAAGCAGGCGTCGTAGAGCTGCGCCTTCGTACCCGTGTGGTGGGCGACGGTGGCCACGTCGACGCCCGCCGCGGCGGCGACGTCGCGCAGGCTCACCGCGTCGAAGCCACGCTCGGCGAAGAGCGCGGTGGCGGCGGCGAGCACCAGGTCGCGGGTGGGTCGCTGGTCGTCGCGGCGGGGCCGGCCCGGTCGGCGGCGGGGCATGGTCATCCCGCCATTGTTCCCCCTACAATCCAGCATCCGTTGGATTGGGGCGGCGTGCCTCAGGAGGAGGCGGCGATGACCGGGCTCGACCAGCGGCGGCGGGCCGCCGCCACCCTGCCGCGCGGCCCGCTGGTCGGCTTCGCCGCCGGCTCGCTCGGCATGGGCGTCTGGGTCACCGTGCCCGGACTGCTGCTGCTCTACTTCCTCACCGACGTCCTCGCGGTCGCCCCGTGGCTGGCGGGCCTGAGCCTGCTGCTGCCGAAGGTCGCCGACGTGCTGCTGCACCCCTGGATCGGATACCGCTGCGACGTCGAGCAGGCCCGCCGCGGCCACCGGCGGCGGCTGCTGCTGACCGGCTGCGCCCTGCCGCCGGCGTTCGCCGCGCTGTTCGCGGTGCCCGGCGGGCTGAGCGGCCCGGCCGCAGCGGCCTGGGTCGCGCTGTTCTTCGTCGCCGGGAACCTGCTCTTCGCCGCGTACCAGGTGCCCTACCTGGCCACCCCGGCGGACCTGCGGATCGGCTATCACGAGCGGACCCGGCTGATGGCCTTCCGGATGGTGGTGCTCACCCTCGGCATCCTGGTCTCCGGGCTGCTCGCGCCGCTGCTGGCCGGCGGCGACGACGCCACCCGCGGCGGTTACCTGCGGATGGCGGCGCTGCTCGCGTTCGGGATGCTCGCCGCCATGGCGATCGGCGTCGCCGGGATCGACCGGCTGCGCCGGGCCGCGGCCGTGCCGGCCCCGCCGCACCCGCCGGGCGGGTGGCGGGCCCTGGCGGCGAGCCTGCGCGACCGGCAGTTCCGCTGGCTGGTCGGCGCGTACCTGGCCATGTCGACCACCACTCACCTGGTGCTGGCCGGGGTGCCCTACTACGCCGAGTACGAGCTGGGCCGCCCGAAGCTCACCACGGTGCTGGTCGCCGCGTTCGTCGCGCCGGCGCTGCTGGTGACCCCGGCCTGGCTGGCGGTGGCCCGGCGGTTCGGCAAGCAGCGGGCGCTGCTCGCCGGGCAGCTGGCCTTCGCCGGCGGCGCGTTGGTGCTGGCCGTCGGCCGTCCGGCCGGGCTGCCGGTGCTGGTCGCCGCGGTGGCGGTGCTCGGGGTGGCGTTCGCCGGGATGCAGCTGCTGCCCTTCTCGATGCTGCCCGACGTGATCCGCGCCGCCGACACCGACGGGGCCGGCACGTACACCGGCGTGTGGACCGCCACCGAGGCCACCGGCGCGGCGCTCGGCCCCTACGCCTACGCGCTCTGCCTGGCCGCCGGGGGCTTCGTGGCCTCCGCCGCCGGGCAGACGGTCACCCAGTCGCCGGGCGCGCTGGCGGCGATCCGGTACGGCTTCGGCCTGCTGCCCGCCGCCGTGATGGTGGTCGCGGTGCTGCTGCAACGCCGCTACACCCTCGACCGCGCGGCCCGCGCCGACGCCGGCCGCGAGGTTGCCGACTGACGGGTCGGGCCGCACGGCGACCAGACCGTCGTTCGCACCGGGCCGTCGGCGCCGTCGTGACCCGCGGCAACTAGACTTCGCCGCCGATGGACGCCGAGCCCGCCCCCGAGACCCGCCCCTGCGCCCACTGTGGACGGGACGTGCCGCAGCGCGCCGGCGCCGGCCGGCCCTTCCGGTACTGCCGGGACAACGACGGCGCCTGCCAGCGGGCGTCGCGCAACTCCCGGATGCGCCACCGCAACGCCCCCGGCCTGCCCGGGCAGGTGGCCCGCACCTGGGAGGCGGTGGACCGGCTCGACCAGATCGTGGAGACCCTCACCGACGCGCTGCACGCCGAGCTTTCCCCGGCCGGGGTGGAGCGGCAGCTCGCCGAGGTCCGCGCCGAGACGGCCGCCCAGGTGGCGGCGGCGCACACCGAACGGGACGAGGCCCGCCGGGACGCCGAGGACGCCGCCGCGGTCGCCGCCCGGGCCCGCCAGGAGGTCCGGGCGGCGCTGGCCGAACGCGACGCCGCCCGGGAGCGGGCCGATCGGGCCGAGGCGGAGTCCGTCGCGGCCACCGACCGGGCCCGGCACGCCGAGGCGGCCCGGGACGAGGCCCGCGGGGAGGCCGGCGCCGCGCAGGCGCTGCGGGTGCAGGCCGAGCGGGACCGCGACGCCGCCCGCCACGAGCTGCGTACCGTGCGGGCCGAACGCGACGGCGAGCGCCGGCGGGTCACCGACCTGACCGCCGAGCGGGACGCCGCCCGGGCCGACGCCGAGCGGGCCACCCGCTCGGCCGGCGAGGCGCTGGAGCGGGCCGAGCGGCTGCGCGCCGAGGCCGACCGGGCCCGCGCCGAGGTCGAGACGGCCCGCGCGGAGGCCGCCGAGGCGCGGCAGACCGGCCAGGCGGCGGCCGAGCAGGCCCGCGCGGAGGCCGCGGAGGCGCGGCGGATCGGGCAGGAGGCGCAGGTCGCCCGGGACCGGGCCGAGGCCGGCCGGGCGGAGGCCGTCGCGGCGGCCACGGCCGCCCGGGAGGAGCTGGCGGCCCGGGCCGCCGAGCGGGACGCCCTCGCCGCCGACCTGGAGGCCGCGCGGCAGGCCGCCGCCGCCGTCGAGGCCCGGCTGGCCGAGCTGACCGCACGGCTGGCCGCGGCCGAGGCCGACCGCGACGGCGCCCAGCGGCGGGCCGGTCAGCTCGCCGACCAGGTCAGCGATCTGGCGTCCGCCCTGGCCCGGCTCGGCTCCCGCACCGGCTGACGGCGCGGTCGCGCCGCCGGCCCACCGGCCACGAGCTGGGACGGGAGAGCGGAAGGTGACCTCCGCGGAGCATGATCAGGGCGTGGGTAAGACGTACGAGCGCATCGACGGCCGGCTGCGGAGCTTCATCGAGGCGCAGCCGATGTTCTTCACGGCTACCGCTCCCCTGTCCGGCGACGGCACCATCAACCTCTCCCCCAAGGGCCTGCGCGGCTCCTTCGCCGTGCTCGACGAGCTGACCGTCGCCTACCTGGACTTCGCCGGCAGCAACGCCGAGACCGTCGCGCACCTGCGGGAGAACGGCCGCATCACGCTGATGTGGTGCGCCTTCACCGGCCCGCCGAACATCGTCCGCGTGCACGGGCGGGGCGAGCCGGTGTTCCGCGACGACCCGCGGTGGCCGGAGCTGCTGCGGCACTTCCCGGACATCGACCCGGACCCGCACGGGCTGCGGGCGATCGTCGTGGTCCGCGCCGAGCTGATCCGCGACACCTGCGGCTACGCCGTGCCGCTGATGACCTACGAGGCCGACCGGGACCTGCACGGGCGGCGGTTCGCCCGGGAGGACGACGCGAGCGCGTACTTCGCCGGCAAGGAGCACGTGGCCAGCAGCATCGACGGGCTGCCCGGGCTGCCGCTGCCGCTGCCGCCGACCCCGGCGAGGTGAGCCCCGGTCAGTGGATGCCGGCCATCAGCTGCCGGATCTGCCGGGTGAACATCACCGCGGCCAGCCCCAGCACCACCGAGGCGAGGCCGAAGGTCAGGAAGTACGTCGGCTCGGACCAGGTGTCGGCCAGCCGCGCCACCTGACCACCGATCGCGTCGCCGACGGCGGTGGCGAGGAACCACAGGCCCAGCATCTGGCTGGCGTACTTGACCGGGGCGAGCTTCGTGGTGGCCGACAGGCCCACCGGGCTCAGCGCCAGCTCACCGGCGACCTGGATGGCGTACACCGCCACCAGCCACCACGGCGAGACCAGGTCGCCGCCGACGGCGGCCTGCGCGGCGGCGGCCATCAGCACGAACGACAGGCCGTTGAGCACCAGGCCGACGGCGAACTTCATCGGCGTGGACACCCGGTGCCCGAGCTTCAGCCACAGCCAGGCGGCCAGCGGCGCGCCGATGATGATCAGGATCGGGTTCACCGACTGCAGCCACGACGCCGGGAAGGTGAAGCCGGCCACGTTCCGGTCGGTCTGGTCCTCGGCGAAGATGTTCAGCACCGACCCGGCCTGGTCGTAGATCAGCCAGAACGCGGCGGCGAAGACGAACAGCCACAGGTACGCCTTCATCCGGCTGCGCTCGGTGGCGCTGATCTCCCGGTCGGTCAGGATCCGCGCGAAGTACGCGACGGTGACCAGCACGGTGACCAGGGTGAGCAGGTTGACCACCGTGTTGACGGTGAAGAGCCCGCCCAGGGCGAGCACGGCCAGCACGACGAGCACCGCCACCGTGACCACGGCGATGCGGGTCAGCGCCCGCCGCCGGTCCGCGCCGAGCAGGGGGTCGGCCGGTCGGGCGCCCGCGTCGCCGAGGTTGCGCCGGCCGAGCGCGTACTGGAGCACGCCGAAGGTCATGCCGACCGCGGCCGCGCCGAAGCCCAGGTGCCAGTTGATCCGCTCGCCGAGGAAGCCGGTGATCAGCGGGGCGATGAACGCGCCCAGGTTGATGCCCATGTAGAAGATCGAGAACCCGGCGTCGCGGCGCGGGGAGTCCCGGTCGTAGAGGTCGCCGACCATGGTGGAGATGTTGGGCTTGAGCAGGCCGGTGCCGAGCACGATCAGCGTCATGCCGGCGAACACGCTCCACCGGGCCGGGACCGCCATCACGTAGTGCCCTGCGGCGATCACCACGCCGCCCCAGAGCACGCTGCGCCGCGCGCCGATCAGCCGGTCGGCCACCCACCCGCCGGGCAGCGCCATCAGGTACACCATCGCGTTGTAGGTGCCGTAGACGGCGTTGGCGGTGGACTCCCCGATGGCCAGCCCCTCGTCGGCGACCGACGCGGTCAGGTACAGCACCAGGATGGCCCGCATGCCGTAGAAGCTGAACCGCTCCCACATCTCGGTGAGGAACAGGGTGGACAGCGCCCGGGGGTGACCGAAGAAGGTCTTCCCGCCGGGTGGTCGGGCATCGACCGGCGCGTCACTGGTCATCGTCACCTCCGCACATGTGGAGGCGGCTAACATCCCCGTTGGCGGTCGAAACACTCCACCGATTCGGCCCGGCCGGGGACGACCCCGCCGGGCAGCTGTCATGACCGGCTACTGTTGAGGATCCCGACCCCGCGCCGGCCCTGTCGGCGTGGCCGGGAATGGGCCGGCGGTGACGGACCGTTACACCTGAAGACAGCACCACGAACGAGGGGAAGTCGATCATGGGCGAGCGTATGCTGCGCGGTAGCCGGCTGGGCGCAGTCAGCTACGAATCCGACCGCAACACGGAGCTCGCGCCGCGTCAGACCCGCGAGTACCTCTGCGCGAAGGGGCACCAGTTCGAGGTGCCGTTCGCCGTCGACGCCGAGGTCCCGACGACCTGGGAGTGCAAGTTCGACGGCAGCGTCGCCCGCCTGGTCGACGGCAACGAGCCCGAGCAGAAGAAGGCCAAGCCGCCGCGTACCCACTGGGACATGCTGCTGGAGCGGCGCTCGATCGCCGAGCTGGAGGACATCCTCGCCGAGCGGCTCCAGGAGGTCCGCACCCGCCGCGGTCGCGCCTGAGCACCCGTAACGACGCCAAGCGCCCCCGGGGATCACCCCGGGGGCGCTTCGTCATGTCTGTCCGGTCTTACCGGCCGGGTTCGACGATCTCCCCCTCGATGGCCCGGCCGGGCTCGGTGACCGGCTGCGGCTGCGGGGCCGGCGTGGGCTGCGGCGCGCCCCGGCGCACCCGCACCCGGCGCGGCCCGAACAGGTCACCGGCGACCATCGACGACACCCGGCGCTCGGTGGCCCGGCGCACTCCGGCACGGGCCAGCCGCCGCACCGGCGGCACCAGCAACAGCAGCCCCACCACGCCACTGATCAGGCCGGGTAACGCCAGCAGCAGCGCACCGAGCAGGCCCACCAGGCCGTCGGTGACCTGCTGCCCCGGCGGCTGCCCGGATTCCACCGCGGCCCGGAAGCCGCGCCAGGCCCGCAGGCCCTCCCGGCGCAGCAGCACCAGGCCCAGCAGCGAGGCCGCGAACACCAGCAGCACCGCGAACCCGAACCCGACGCCCCGGCCCACCAGGACGAACACGGTCAGCTCCAGCAGCGCGAGCAGCAGCAGAGCCGGTGGTACGTACTTCAGTCCTCGGCGCATCTCACCTCATCCGCACGGCGGTGTCATCACGCCCTTCCAGCATGACACGTCCGCGCTCACGGCCAGCGGGCCAACGCGTCCGGGCGGCGGGCCGACGCCCGCCGGTCCCGCAGCCCCCAGGTGGTGATCCGCCACAGCGCCTCGGCCACGATCAGCGGGCTCATCTTGCTGTCGCCGTGCTCCCGCTCCGCGAAGGTGATCGGCACCTCGACCATGCGCACACCGGCGCGGTGCGCCAGCCGGGACAGCTCCACCTGGAAGGCGTACCCCTGGGAGCGCACAGAGCCCAGGTCGATGGCGTCCAGCGCGGCCGACCGGTACACCCGGTAGCCGCCGGTGGCGTCGGAGACCGGCACGCCCAGCGCCAGCCGCGCGTACAGGTTGCCGGCCCGGGACAGCAGCAGCCGCCGCAGCGGCCAGTTCAGCACCCGCGCGCCGCGGGTCCACCGGGAGCCGATCACCATGTCGGCGTCGCGGGCGGCGTCCAGCAGCGCCGGCAGGTCCTCCGGAGCGTGCGAGCCATCGGCGTCCATCTCCACCACGGCGTCGTAGCCGCGCTGCCGCGCCCAGGCGAAACCGGCCAGGTAGGCCGCGCCGAGCCCTTCCTTGCCGGGGCGGTGCAGCACGTGCACGTGCGGGTCGGCGCCGGCCAGCCGGTCGGCGATGGCGCCGGTGCCGTCGGGACTGTTGTCGTCGGCGACGAGGACGTCCACCCCCGGCGCCGCCGCCCGCACCCGGGCGACGATCCGGTCGACGTTCTCGGCCTCGTTGTAGGTGGGAATGACCACGAGGACCCGTCCCACCCCGGGATGGCCGACCGTGCGCTTGTCGGCTACCAAGCCCACCGTGTACCGCCTCCCGCTCGTCGTCCCTATTCCGGGCTGACCTCCCGCCGGCGGCGCAGCACGGCCGCGCCGGCCAGGGCCGCGACGGCGAGCGCCGCGAGGGAAACCTCCGGCCACACCCCCGCCGTCGTGGCCGGGGTACGTCCGTCGCCGAGTCGCATCTGCCGCACCACCACCGCGGCGGTGTTGAACCCGGTCGCCCCGTCTACCCGCCCGTCCGGGGAAACGAACCCGGACACCCCGACCGTGGAGGCCATCAGCGCGGCGCGACCGTGCTCGACGGCGCGCAGCCGGACCATGGCCAGCTGCTGGCGGGCCTCGGCCACGTCGAAGGTGGCGTTGTTGGTCTGCACCACCAGCAGCTGCCCGCCGCCGGTGACGGTGTCCCGGACGATGCCGTCGTAGGCGACCTCGAAGCAGATCACGTCGCCGAGGGTGGCCGCGCCGGTGTCCAGCACACCGGGGGTGCTGCCGGGGACGAAGTCGGAGCGGACCCGGTCGACCTCGGAGCTGACCATCCGGGCGATCTCGCGCAGCGGCACGTACTCGGCGAACGGCACGGGGTGGCGCTTGGTGTAGAGCTGGTCCAGGTCGGCGCCGCTGCCGGGGCGCCACAGCAGCCCGGCGTTGCGGACCTGACCCTCGCCGGGGCCGAGCAGCACCGCGCCGACCAGGATCGGCGCGCCGATCGCGTCGGCGGCCTGGGTGATCCGGTCGCCGGCGCCGGGGTTGCGCAGCGGGTCGATGTCGCTGGAGTTCTCCGGCCACACCACCAGGTCGGGGCGGCGTTGTGTGCCGGCGGCGACCTGTTCGGCCAGTTTCAGGGTGGCGTCGACGTGGTTGTTGAGCACCGCCTGCCGTTGGGCGTTGAAGTCCAGCCCGAGGCGGGGCACGTTGCCCTGGACGATGGCGACGGTGACGGTGTCGCCGCCCCCGCGTACCCCGGCCGGCAGGGCGGGGCCGGCGGCGAGCACCGCGGCGAGGGCGGCGGCGAGCCCGGCCACCGGCCGCCACAGCCCGGCGGGGTGGCGCCAGTCCCGCCAGGCGAGGGTGAGCAGGATCCCGCCGGTGAGCGCGACGGCGAAGGTGACCAGCGGGGCGCCGCCGAGCGCGGCCAGCCGTAGCAGCGGGGAGGTGTCCTGGCTGAACGCCAGCCGCCCCCACGGGAACCCGCCGAACGGGGTGCGGTCGCGCAGCGCCTCCTGCCCCACCCACAGCACCCCGGTGACCAGCGGCCACGCGGCGCGGTGCCGGTCGACCAGCGGCGACAGCCAGGCGGTGGCGGCGCCGAGCAGCGCCAGGTAGCCGGCCTGGAGCAGCGAGAGCAGCAGCCACGGCACGTAGCCGGTGTGCAGGTTGGTCCACTCCAGCAGCGGCGCGAACAGCGCCACCCCGGCGAGGAAGCCCAGCCCGGCGCCGGCGCGCAGCCGCCGACGGTGCGCCGCGGCGGCGAGCAGCGCCACACCGGCCGGGGCGAGCGGCCACAGCCCGTACGGGGGGAAGGCGACCAGCAGCGCCAGACCGGCCAGCACGGCCGCCGGGACGGCCAGTTTCAGCGGCAGGGGACGACCGCCGTCGCCCGGGCGTGCCCCGTCGGTGGCACGCGCTTCTTCCCGGTCGAGCGTCGTCACCGGCACCTCACCACGATCACGCGCCGAAGGCTACCCGGCCGGACGGGCCGTCGACCCGTCCGGGCGGGCTCACTCGGGCAGCCGGATGACCGGCAGGTCGTCGTCGCCGTAGTGGGCCTCGCCGGTGAGGATCGGGGCGTCGTGGTCGAGGCAGGCCAGCACGGTGGCGGCCAGGTCGACCCGGCCGGTGAAGCCCCGCCAGTACGCCAGTTCCTGCCACGATCCGCCCGCGGTGGCCAGCACGGCGCAGGCGTCGAGGGCGAGCAGGCGCCGCAGCGCCGCCCGGTCCTTCGGGTCGTCGACGGCCGCGTACGCCTCGGCGGCGGCGACCGCGGTCACCCCGAAGCGCACGCCGTCGGCGATCACCTCGTGCAGCGTCTCCCCCACGTGCACCGACCCGGCGAGGTACGCCAGCAGCGCCGACCGGTCGAGCAGCAGCCGCACGGGCGGGGCGTTGGGGTCGCTCACGCGGCGGTGACCCGGCCGGCGGGATCCTCGTCGCCGGCGGTGGCGTGCCGCACCCGCTCGCGGATCGCCTGGTAGCGCTCGGCCGACCAGGCGACATCGACGGCGGCGCGGGCCGCCCGCGCCCGGGCGACCCCCTCGTCGGTGACCGCGATGCCCTGGTGGGCCAGTTCGGCGTCGAGGGCTTCCCGGCGCATCAGCGCCCGCGCGGCGTGCACCAGGAAGGCGCTGGCGTTGGGTTCCCGTTCGAGGCGTTCGGCGACGTCCGGCGGGACCGAGATCGACAACTTCCGCACCGCTCCGGTCATACCAGCAAGCATAACCGGTGGCACCGTCGTGCCGGGCCCGCCGACCGGGCGCGGCGGCACGCATCCAGGGATTTACTGCGGGCCGTCGGGGGCGACGCCGGCAAGGTCCGCCTGACGTTCGAGGTGCTGCACCGCGACGGCGAGCACCTGGCGCGCAGCAATCCGTTGACCGGGGACCGGTGGACCCGGATCGACGTGCGCAAGGTTGACCTGGCGGCGCGCGCCCGCCTGGAACGGTTCGGCGACCCGGCGCACGCGAGCGACCTGTTCGCCGGCATCGCCTCCGCCGAGCCGGCCGGGACCGGCCGCTACCGCGCGGCACACTGGACTTCACGCGGGTGCCAGACGTGGACACCAGCGGGCTGGTGGACGAGGAGCGCCTCGCCGCGCTCACCGAGCAGCAGCGGGCGGCCGTCGCGTTCGAGGCCACGGTGGACGGCCAGCAACGGCTGCTCGGCCTCCGGTTCACGCTGCCGGCCGCCGGTGGCGAGCCGGAGCAGTCGTCGGAGATCAGCTACTCGGGGCACGGGTTCAAGCCGGATCTCGGGGCGCCGTTCGAGGGCCGGATCGATCCCGCGCCGGCCGCCGTCTACGAGGTCCTCAACGACTGATCGCGGGTTGACGAAAATCGGGGCGCGGCTGACGCCGCGCCCCGATGCTCCCAGGCCCTTCCCGGCCGGTGGGGCGAGGACGATCGACGCCGACCTTCGGACCGACCCGACGTGGACTGGCTGCCCCCCGCCTGGCCGTTGTCTACTGGCCGTGCCTCTCACCCTGCCCGTACACCGGTAACCGCGGCCGGTTCGCGCCGCCCCGCCGACCCCCGCCCGCTGGACCTGGCCGCCGCAACCTTCCGGTCGCTCGGCCAGCGGACGAAGGGACGAAGCGAACAACAGCCGCTTCCCGTGGTAGGACTCAAAGACGGTACGGCGTGCACCCCCGCCGCTGTCAACCCACCCGGGCCTGTCGTGTGTTGCAACACGGCGTGTCGCGTCGGCGCGTCTCGATGCGTGCGCGGTCGGCGACGGCTCAGCCGGCCAGGTGCCGGCGCAGCAGCGCCGCCGCCGCGCCGGGGTGCTCGGCGGCGAGCAGCCCACCGGCGGCCAGGACGTAGTCGACGTCGACGACGGCGCGCGCGGCGCGGGGCAGCGGCCACCCGCCGGCGTGGTCGCCGAGGACCGCGGCGAGCACGCCGGCGGCGTCGTCGGGCGCGGCGTGCCGCAGCACCCCGCCGGAGCCGACCATCAGCTTCACGTCGCGCAGGTCCCGGCCGGCGCGTTCGCCGGTGGCGGCGCCGCGGGCGTGCCGGCGCAGCGCCACCGTCGCGGCGAGCGCGGCGATGCGCCGGTCGGCGGCCCGGTCGGCGTCGTCGGCGGGCAGGAAGCCGGGGTCGGCGGCCCGGACCGCCGCCGCGGCGGCCAGGTCGTCCTCCTCCCCCGGGCCGAGGAGGCGTTCCTCGGCGGCGGCGCGGACCACGCCGGGGGCGCTCCACCGCATGCCGAGGTCCCCTTCGACGGTGCGGGCCCGCCACAGGGTGCCGGCGACCTCCTGGCTGGGGCCGCTGTCGCGCTCGTCGGGGGTGAGCACCGAGTACACGTCGGTGGTGGCGCCGCCGACGTCGACGACGGCCAGGTCCCCGCCGAGGGCGTCGGCGAGGACCTCCACCCCGGTGAGCACCGCGTCGGGGGTGGCGGCGCGCACCAGGCGGGCGAAGCGGCTGCCGCGGGACAGTTTCTTGCCGCCGATGACGTGCCGCAGGAACACCTCCCGGATCGCGGCGCGGGCCGGCGCGGGGGTGAGCACCCCGATGCGGGGCAGCACGTTGCCGGCGGCGGTGACCGGCACCCCCGCCGCGGCGAGCAGGGCGTGCAGGTCGTCGCGGACGTCGGCGTTGCCGGCGAGCACCACCGGCACCCGCCAGCGCGCCCGGGCCAGCCGGGTGGCGTTGTGGGTGAGCGTGTCCGCGTCGCCGCCGTCGGTGCCCCCGACGAGCAGCACCACGTCGGGGCGGGCGGCGCGCAGCGCGGTCAGGTCGGCCGCGCCGAGCCGCCCGGCGGCCACGTGCACCACGTTCGCCCCGGCGGACAGCCCGACCCGCCGGCCGGCCTGCGCGGTGACCAGCGGCTCGTAGCCGATGACGGCCAGCCGCAGGCCGCCGCCGGCCGACGAGCACACGTACCAGGGCAGGTCCCGGGCAGGCAGCCCGGCGGTGGCGGCGCCGACCGCGGCGTCCAGGCCGTGCAGCACGTCGGTGCCGACGGTGGTCGGCGCGGCCGCCGCGGCGACGAGCCGGCCGCCGTCGAGGTCGACCACCGCCGCCTTCGTGTACGTGGACCCGACGTCGGCGCAGACGGCGAGGTTCACGCGGAGCTGTCCTTCATTCGCGACTGCGGGGTTCGCAAACCCGGCTCGCTCCTCGCGCTCACGCGGCTGCGGGTACGACCACCGTGCCGGTCGCGGTGACCGCCACGATCGGCTCGGCGAGGACCTCGGCGGCCGATTCGCTCTTGTCGGGCCGGCCCCGGCACACCACGCGGGCGGCGAAGTCGATGGTGCGGCTGCGCGTGCCGACCCGGGTGACCGTGGCGACCACCTCGAGCACGTCACCGGCCTTCATCGGCGCCTTGAACTGCACGTCGGAGTAGGAGGCGAACAGCCCCTCGTCGCCGTCGGTGCGGATGCACACCTCGGTCGCGACGTCCCCGAACAGCCCCAGCGCGTACGCCCCGTCGACCAGGTTGCCCGCGTAGTGGGCGTGGGAGTACGGCACGTACCGGCGGTGGGTAACGGTCAGGCCGACCCGGGAGTCGCTCATGCTTTCGCCTTCTTGTCGGTGATCAGGGCGTGGACCAGGTAGCTGGCGACCTCGCCGGGGGTGGTGCCGCGGCCGAAGATCCGGTCGACGCCCAGCTCCCCGGTCATGGTCTCGTCGAAGCGGGGCCCGCCGACGATCAGCAGGGGCCGCTTGCCGGCGGGCATGGCCTCCCGGAACGCGGCGGACATCTCCCGGGTGTTGTGCAGGTGCGCGTCGCGTTGCGTGACCACCTGCGAGACCAGGACGGCGTCGGCCTTCTCCTGCCGGGCGGCCTCGACCAGCTCGGGGACGCTGACCTGCGCGCCCAGGTTGGTGACCTTGAGTTCCCGGTAGTACTCCAGGCCCTTCTCCCCGGCGATGCCCTTGACGTTGAGGATCGCGTCGATGCCGACGGTGTGCGCGTCGGTGCCGATGCAGGCGCCCACCACGGACAGCTTGCGCCGCATCCGCTGCTTCACCACCGCGTTGACCTCCTTGGCCGACAGCAGCGGGAAGTCCCGTTCCACCACCTGCACCTTGTCGAGGTCGACGAGGTGGTTCACCCGCCCGTAGACGACGAAGAAGGTGAACCCGTCGCCCATCTGCTTGGCGTGCACCAGCATCGCCGGGTCGATGCCCATCTTGTTGGCGAGCTGGACCGCGGCGCCCTCGGCGCGCTTGTCGTGCGGCACGGGCAGGGTGAACGACACCTGCACCATCCCGTCGCCGGTGGTGTCCCCGTACGGCCGGACGATCTTCTTCTCCGTCATGCCGCCTGCTCCAGGATGTCCGTGGCGGGGTTGTAGTAGTCGGCCTCGTGCCTCGCGACGCCGTCGAGGCCCTTGCCCCGGTCCGCGGGCCGCTTCATGATCCCGAAGGTGCCCTCGGCGATCGCGGTCAGCAGCGACTGGTCGCCGATGCGGTCCAGCAGGTCGACGGCCTCACCGAGCACCCGGTGGGCGCGCTGCTGGATGAACCCGCCCGGGGCGGGCACGAAGTCCTCGTGCAGCCCGCCGGCGGCGCCCAGCACGTACCGGACGTTCTGCAGGGCGATGTCCCGGTCGGACAGCCACGGGGTGACCACCGCCTCGGTCATCATGCCGACCAGCAGGATGCCCTGCCCGGTCATGGCGCCGACCAGGTTGAAGAACCCGTCGAGCAGGTTGCCGCGGAACACGTCGCCGGTCATGTGCTTGGTCGGCGGCATCCACTTCAGCGGGGCGTCGGGGAACAGCTCCCGGGCCAGCAACGCGTGCGCCAGCTCCAGCCGGAACGACTCCGGCAGGTCCGGGTTGATCTCGAACGCGTGACCCAGGCCCAGCTGCCAGTCCGCCAGCCCCGCCTCGTGCGCGAAGTACTCGTTGAGCAGCTGCGACACCGTCACCGTGTGCGCCTCGTCCACCGCGTCGGCGGTGGTGAGGTAGTTGTCCTCGCCGGTGTTGATGATGATCCCGGCGCGGGCGTGCACCTGCCGGGAGAACCGCTGGTCGACGAACGTGCGGATTGGGTTGATGTCGCGGAACAGGATCCCGTACATCGAGTCGTTGAGCATCATGTCCAGCCGTTCCAGCCCGGCCAGGGTGGCCATCTCCGGCATGCACAGGCCCGACGCGTAGTTCGTCAACCGCACGTACCGGCCCAGTTCCCGCGACGACTCGTCCAGCGCCGCCCGCATCAGCCGGAAGTTCTCCTGCGTGGCGTACGTGCCGGCGAAGCCCTCCCGGGTGGCGCCCTCGGGCACGTAGTCCAGCAGCGACTGCCCCGTGGAGCGGATCACCGCGATGACGTCCGCCCCCGCCCGGGCGGCGGCCTGCGCCTGCGGGATGTCCTCGTAGATGTCACCGGTGGCCACGATCAGGTAGATCCACGGCCGCTGCTTCGGATCCCCGTACCGCTTCACCAGGCGGTCCCGCTCGACGCGGCGCCGGTCGATCTGCCGCACCCCCGCGGCGACCGCCTTCCGGGCGGCCTTCCGGGCCGCCGTGGCCGCCTTGCCGGTCGGCTGGGTGAACCGCACCGACCCGGCGGCGGCCTTCTGCGCCAGCAGCGTCACGTCCGCGATCTGCTCCCGCGCCAGGGCGTCGAACACCGGCGCGGCCACCCCGTGCCCCAGACCCACGTCGGCGACGACCGCGTCCACGAGCCGGTTCACCCACGGGATGCCGTCCGGATCGGCGCCGGTCACCCCGGCCAGCCGCAGCACCGCCCGCTCCACCGACACCGTGGTGTGGCTGCGCGCCAGATCCACCACCGGCTGACCGGCGCGGCGCGCCAACTCCCGCGCCCGCGCCACCAGCGCCGGATCCAGCCCAAGCTTGCCTGTCACCTAGAAGCCTTCCTGCTGATAGATCACGTCACCGCGCAGCACCGTGGCCCGGCACACCGGCAGCGGCGTCGGATCGTCCGCGCCGCGCGCCTCCGGGTCCTCGGCCTGCAACACCGGCAGCCCTCGCTCCACCCCTGCCGGGGTGTCCCACACCGCGAACGTCGCCGGCGCACCCAACGCCAGGACCCCCTCGTTGTCCAGGTGCACGGCCCGCCACCCGCCGCGGGTGTGCGCGGCGAACGCCGCCCGCACACTCATCCGCTGCACCGGGTTGTGGTGCGCCGCCGCCGCCCGCACCGACCCCCACGGGTCCAGCGGCGTCACCGGCGAGTCCGACCCGAACGCCAACGCCACCCCCACCCCGTGCATGGCGCCCATCGGATTCGACTCCAACGACCGGTCCAGACCCAGCCGCGACTCGTACATCCGGCCCGCGCCGCCCCACAGCCGGTCGAACGCCGGCTGCATCGACGCCACGATCCCGTACTCCACGAACCCGGCGATCAACCGCTTGCTCATGATCTCCGCGTGCTCGACCCGGTGCCGGGCCGCCCGCAACCGCTCCACGCCCAGCTTCTGCGCCGCCTGCGCGAACCCGTCCAGCACCGTGCCGATCGCCGCGTCCCCGATGGCGTGGAAACCGCCCTGCACACCGTGCGCCGCGCAGTCCAACAGGTGGTCACGCACCTGCTCGACGCTCACGTACCCGTGCCCGCACGCCCCCGGCTCCCCGTCCAGGTACGCCGCCGACACGTGCGCCGTGCGCGACCCGAGCGCCCCGTCGGCGTACAGGTCACCGCCCGCGCCGACCGCACCCAGCTCCCGGGCCTTCGCCGCGCCCAGCAGCTCACCCCAGTACCCGTACACCTCCGGCACCCCGTCGCCGGAGATCGCCAGCAGGCCGGTGAAGTCGCTCTCGTCGGAGGTCCCCGGACCGCCGCACTCGTGCACCGCGGCGATACCCAGCGACGCCGCGTGCCGCAGCGCCGCGCGCTGCGCCGCCACCCGCTGCGCCGCCGTGACCGAGCCCAGCGCCGCCGCCCGCACCACGTGGTGCGCGTCGCGCCGCAGCCAACCCGACGGGTCGTAGCCGGCGGTGGCCGCCGCGTCCGGGCAGGCGGCCAGCAGCGCCGCCGACACCAGCGCCGAGTGGATCGACGCCTGCGACAGGTACACCCGCCGGCCCCCGGCCGCCCGGTCCAGCGCCGCCGCGTCCGGCAGGGCCGGCTCCACCCAGCACGACTCGTCCCAGCCGTGCCCCAGCACCACCGCGTCCGCCGGCAGCGCGGCGGCGAACGCCGCCACCGCGTCCAGCAGCTCACCGGCGGAGCGCACCGCCGACAGGTCCAGCCCGGCCAGGGCCAGGCCGGTGTCGGTGGCGTGCACGTGCGCGTCCACGAACGCCGGCGTCACCAGCGCCCCGCCCAGCTCCACCACCCGGTCGGCGGCCGGCGCGTCGACGTCGGCGCCCAGCCAGGCGATCCTCCCGTCACGCACCAGCAACGCCGTCGCGCTCGGGTCGGCCGGACAGTGCAGCACTCCGCCGCGATACAAGGTCGAGGGGTTCGTCATGGCGTTCAGTCTGCCGCCAGCCGCGCCTCGAACAGACGACGCACCCCCGGCTCGCCGCGCAGCAGCTCCAGCGCCAGTTCGGCGTGCCCCGGCACGTACCCGTTGCCCACCAGCATGGTCACGTCCGCGGCCAGACCCTCCGCGCCCAGCGCCGCCGCCGCGAAGCTCGTCGCCATCGAGAAGAAGATCACCGTGCCGCCGTCCCCGGTAGCCAGGACCGCCCCGTGCTCACAGCCCGGCACGTCCACGCAGACCACCGTCACGTCCGCCGGCGCGCCCAGCGCCGTGGTCACGGCCGTGGACAGGCCCACCGGGTCACGGGCGTCGGCCAGCGCGACCGCGTCGGCCAGCCCGGCCGCCGTCAGCGCGTCCCGCTCCGCCGCCACCGGCACCACCCCGACGGTACGGCCGGCGCCGGCCCGCCGCGCCGCGGCCAGGGACAGCGAGCCGCTCTTGCCGGCGCCGCCGATCACCGCCACGGTCACCGGACGCCGGTCCTCCTCGCGGCGGCGCCGCGCCACCTGCTCGGCCACCACCCGCGCGGTCAGCGCCGGCGCCCCGCACACGTCCAGCACCGCCAGGGACAACTCCGGGTGCAGGTCGCCCGGCAGCACCGCCGCGATCGAGCGGGCGAACAGGATCGCGTACCCGTCGCAGGGCACCTGCTCGCTGCGCCCGTCCCAGCGGGCCAGCCCGTCGAGGACGGTCAGCGGGGTCAGCGTCAGCGACACCAGGGTGGCCACCTGGTCACCCGGCGCCAGCCCCAGCGGGGACCGCTTCCCGGCCTCCTCCACGGTGCCGATCAGCATGCCCCCGGAGCCGGTGACCGGGTTCTGCATCTTCCCCCGGGTCGAAATGATCTCCAGCACCTCGGCGCGGACCTTCTCCCCGTCGCCGCCGTGCTTCTCCGACAGTTGCCGGAAGCTCGCCGCGTCCAGGTTCAGCCGCTCGACCCGGATCCGCACCTCGTTCGCGGCGATCCGCGGGTCGGCGTCCAGCCGCCACGCCGCCTGCGGAAGCACCCCCGCCGGTTCCACGACTCGGTGCAGACCCACCGGTGACGTCACGCCGACCCCCAATGTCAAGCCGCCCGAACCCCTGGCCAGGGCTCGCGTCGCGGGAAAACTTCCGGCAGACTAATTTCTTCACCGGATATTTTCCAGTAGCCTTCGGGATCGTTGATCACCCGCACCACATGTCAGGAGGGGCCGTGACCCAGACCCAACCGGTTGAGACCATCCCTCAACCCCGTCACGCCCCGGTCGCCGTACCGACCGCCGGGCAGCCGTACGAATACCGCCGCAGCCCCCTGGTCGAACCCGACTGGACCCGCTTCCCCGGCTGGCGCCACGTCACCCGCGAGCAGTGGGAGAACGCCCAGTGGCAGCGGGTCAACTGCGTCAAGAACATCAAGCAGCTGCGCACCGTCCTCGGCGACCTCGTCGACGAGACCTTCTACGCCGACCTCGAGGCCGACCAGAAGGCCCTGGCCACCATGTCCATGCTGGTGCCCCCGCAGATGCTCAACACCATGGTGCCGTTCGAGCCCATGACCACCGAGGCGCTCCTCGCCGACCCGGTCCGCCGCTACATGATCCCCGTCGCCTCCGACCGGCGCACCGACTGGCCCTCACACCCCTACGCCAGCCGCGACAGCCTCCACGAACACGACATGTGGGTCGCCGAGGGACTCACCCACCGCTACCCCACCAAGGTCCTCGCCGAGCTGCTCTCCACCTGCCCGCAGTACTGCGGCCACTGCACCCGGATGGACCTCGTCGGCAACTCCACCCCCGCCGTCGACAAGCTCAAGCTCACCCTCAAGCCCGTCGACCGCTACGACGCCCACATCGCCTACCTCAAGGCCCACCCGGGCGTCCGCGACGTCGTCGTCTCCGGCGGCGACGTGGCCAACGTGCCGTGGAAGAACCTCGAGTCCTACCTCATGCGGCTGCTCGAGATCGAAACCATCCGCGACATCCGGCTCGCCACCAAGGCCCTCATGGGCCTGCCCCAGCACTGGCTCCAGGCCGACGTCGTCGAGGGCCTCGAACGCGTTGCCCGCACCGCCGCCCGACGTGGGGTCAACCTCGCCATCCACACCCATGTCAACCACCGGCAGTCCATCACGCCGCTGGTCGCCAAGGCCGCCCAGACCGCCCTCGACGTCGGCGTCCGCGACGTCCGTAACCAGGGCGTGCTCATGCGCGGCGTCAACGCCACCAGCGCCGACCTGCTCGACCTCTGCTTCGCCCTCCAGGGCGAGGCCGGCATCCTGCCGTACTACTTCTACATGTGCGACATGATTCCGAACGCCGAGCACTGGCGGGTCCCGGTCTGGCACGCCCAGCAGCTCCAGCACGACATCATGGGCTACCTGCCCGGCTACGCCACCCCGCGGATCGTCTGCGACGTCCCCTTCGTCGGCAAGCGCTGGGTGCACATGCTCACCGAGTACGACCGCGAACGCGGCATCTCCTACTGGACCAAGAACTACCGCACCTCGATCGAGTCCGCCGACCTCGAAGCGCTCAACAAGCGCTACGCCTACTACGACCCGATCGACACCCTGCCCGACACCGGCCAGGCCTGGTGGACCGCCCACCGCGACGACTGACCCGCACCACCCCGCCGCCCCCGCGAGCCACCCGGCCGCGGGGGCGACGCGCGTTCAGTCCCGTGGGCCGTACATGATCACGGCCACCCCGAGCAGGCAGATCGCCGCGCCCGTCACGTCCCACCGGTCCGGCCGGAACCCGTCAACCAGCACACCCCACGCCAGCGACCCGGCCACGAACACACCCCCGTACGCCGCCAGGATCCGGCCGAAGTTCGGATCCGGCTGGAACGTCGCCACGAACCCGTACGTCCCCAACGCCAGCACGCCGGCCGCGACCCACCACAGCCCCCGGTGCTCCCGCCAGCCCTGCCAGACCAGCCACGCGCCCCCGATCTCCGCCACCGCGGCCAGCACGAACAGCACCAGGGAACGCAGGATCGTCACTCCGCGACCCTAACCAGCCCCGCGATCGGGCACCCCGCCGCCGCGCACAACGCGGCGGCGGGCCCCCGGGTGACCGGGGGCCCGCCGCCGTACGGGTCACTTGTCGAAGGCGTCCCGGATGTTCCGTCCGGCCTCCTCGACGTTCTGCCCGGCCTGCTGCGCCCGGGCGGCGCTCTGCTCGTTGGCGCCCTCGGCCCGCAACCGCTCGTTGTCGGTGGCGTCGCCGATCCGCTCCTTGGCCAGGCCGGCCAACTCCTGGGCCCGGCTCTTCGCCTTGTCGGTGAAGCTCATCCCGCCTCCTCGGCTCGTTCCGGCTTCCGCCGGTTGCGTCCCCGGCGCCCCTCCCCGCAAACGCTGTGCCCCCACGCATACCCTGTAAAGCATCCTAGGAAGATAGGTTCAGGCGGTCACCAGGGCAGCGGGCCCGCCGCATCGAAGTAGCCGCCGGTCGGGCCGTCCGGGCTCACCTGGGCCATCCGGACGATGATCTCGGCGCCCTCCTCGACGGTCTGCGTGCCGGTGCGCCCGTTGAGGTCCGTCGCCGTGAACCCGGGTTCCACCGCGTTGATCCGCATCTCGGGGAACGCCTTGGCGTACTGCACGGTGAGCATGTTGACCGCCGCCTTCGAGGCCGGATACGCCACGCCGGGATAGCCGTACGCCGGGTCGGCTGGGTCGGCGAGCCGGGTGATCGAGGCCAGGCCGCTGCTCACGTTCACCACCACCGGGGCGGCCGAGCGCCGCAGCAGCGGCAGGAACGCGTGGGTGACCCGGACCGGGCCGAAGACGTTGGTCTCGAACAGCGTCCGCATCTGCTCGGCGGTCACCTCCGCGGCGCCCACCACACCGTTGTTCGCCGTCCGCCCCTCGATGCCCGCGTTGTTGATGAGCACGTCCAGTCCCCCGCCGGCCTCGACGGCGCGTACCGCGGCCGCCACCGAGGCGTCGTCGGTGACGTCCAGCGGAACGAAGCACGCGCCCAGCCGCTCGGCGGCCCGACGGCCGCGCTCCGCGTCCCGGCTGCCGATCCAGACGGTGTGCCCGGCGGCCACCAGCCGGCGGGCGGTCTCGAAACCGAGCCCCTTGTTGGCTCCGGTGATCAGTGTCGTCGTCATGTCACCAGGCTCCGTCGGCGCCGGGTGGCCAGCCAGGCGTCCCGTTTTCCTGGGACTGCCAGGGCCACCCCCGGCCACCGACGACGGGGCAGACTGGTGGGCGTGGCGGAGGCGGAGTTCGGGCAGGCGGTGCGGCGCTGGCGCGACCGGGTGACGCCCGAGGCCGCCGGGCTGCCCGCCGGCCGGTCACGCCGGGCGGCCGGATTGCGCCGGGAGGAGCTGGCGCTGTTGGCCGGGATCTCGGTCGACTACCTCACCCGCCTCGAGCAGGGCCGGGCGGCCCACCCGTCGGCGCAGGTCGTCGCGGCGCTGGCCCGGGCGCTGCGGCTCTCCGGCGCCGAGCGGGCCCACCTCCACCGGCTGGCCGGGCTCGCGCCACCCGGCCCGCAGACCATGCCCACCGAGGTCACCCCGAGCGTGCAGCGGCTGCTGGACCGGCTGGCCGGCACCCCCGTGGCGGTCTACGACGCCTCCTGGACGCTGCTGGTGGCCAACCCGCCGTACGCGGCGCTGATGGGCGACCCGTCCGGATGGCGGGGGGAGGAACGGAACGGCGTGTGGCGGCACTTCCTCGGCTCCGGCTCGCGGGTCCGGCTCGGCCCCGAGGAGCGGCGCGGGTTCGAGGCCGCGCTGGTCGGCGACCTCCGCGCCGCCGCCGCCCGCTACCCGGCCGACCCGCGGCTGGGCCGGCTCCTGGCCGAGCTGCGGGCGGGCAGCCCCCGGTTCGCCGAGCTGTGGGACGCCGGCACGGTCGGCCGGCACGCGGCCGCGCGCAAAACCGTCGACCACCCGCACGTGGGGCCGCTGACCCTCGACTGCGACGTGCTCACCGTGGCCGGCAGCGACCTACGGATCATGGTCTACACGGCCGAGCCCGGCAGCGCGGACGCCGAACGCCTCGCCCTGCTCACCGTGCTCGGCACCCAGTCGCTGCGCGGGTGACCTCCCGCCACCGGAGCCTGGACGGCCGGTCCGTGGTTGACTGGGCGGGTGAGCGAGATCCTGCTGATCCGGCATGGCGAGACCACCTGGAGCGCCAGCCGCCGGCACACCTCGTACACCGATCTGGAGCTGACCCCCGACGGCGAGCGGCAGTCCCGGGCGCTGGCCGCGGCGCTCGCCGGCCGGCGCTTCGTCCGGGTGCTGTCCAGCCCCCGGCAGCGCGCGACCTGCACCGCGCACCTGGCCGGGCTCACCGTCGACGCCACCGACCCCGACCTGGCCGAGTGGAACTACGGCGCCTACGAGGGACGCACCACCGCGGACATCCACGAGGAGAACCCCCGGTGGAACATCTGGACCGACGGCTGCCCCGACGGGGAGTCGCCGGCCGAGGTCGGCGCCCGGCTCGACCGGGTGCTCGACCGGGTGACCCCGCTGCTGGAGCGGGGCACCGTCGCGCTGGTCGGCCACGCGCACAGCCTGCGGGTGCTCGGCGCGCGCTGGATCGGCCTGCCGCCGTCCGCGGGCGGGCTGCTGCGGCTGGACACCGCCACCGTGAGCGTGCTCGGTCACGAGCACGGCCGGCGGGTCATCCTGCGGTGGAACCAGCCGGTTCCGCAGACGACCGGGACGGAGTCCGACCGGGCGGCTCGGCACTGATCTTCCTGGGCGGCACCACGACGATCGGCTCCGGCTCAACGTCGAGATGCTGAACCGGAGCCGATCGTGGAGCGGCGACGCCGCTCGCCGTCAGAGGTAACGCGAGGCCTCGTCCAGGAAGCGCTGCGCGTACCGGTCCGCCGGAATGTCCCCGAGGTAGTACCTCTTGAGCTCGCGGCGGGTGGCGGCGACGGGGTCGCCGCCGAGGAGGTCGTCGAGGGCGGCGTCGAGTCCCTGCACCCGGCCGTCGTGGGCGTCGATCACGTAGGCCGCCCGCGCGAGCGGGAACGCCTCCGGGAACTGGGCCGCCGGCACCGAGACCGCAACCATCACGAAGGGCTTCTCCGAGTAGAGGTAGTCCGCCACCACGCTCGACACGTCCGACACCATCGCGTCCGACGCGTTGAAGCAGTCCGCGACCGTCATCGTCACCTCGGCCTCGGCGCCGAAGACGTGTGGCCGTCCGTTCGTCCGGCGGTCCTCGGCCAGCAGCGCCCGGATCCGCTCGCACTCGCGGGTCAGCTCCCCGGACCGCTGACTGTACGGATGCGGCCGGAAGATGACGCTGCACCCGCGAGCGACGAGCGCCTTGACGATGTCGTAGCCGACGAGCAGCGACGAATAGTTGGAGTCGGCATAGAAGCCGGCCCACGTCGGGGCGTACAGGACCCGAGGGTTGGCGATCGAGGCGATCGGCTCGGTGGCGATGGCGACGTTCTCCACCTGAGGGCGCCCGACGATGGTGAACATCTCCGCGGGCATGCTCACGCCGTTGGCCGCGAACCGGTCGATCGCGGCCTGGCCGGCGACGAAGTTCTTGTCGTAGACCCGGAAGACCGGGTTGTGACTCGGCACCTTGTCACTGTCGCCGTGATTGAGCTGAAGGTGCGTCAGGTTCGTGTACCGGACGACGTGGTTGTTCATCGTCGCGGTGTTGACGTAGAAGGCTGCCCGCAGCGACGGGACGATGACGTCGTCCAGCTGGTTCAGCCCCATCCGCATCACCACGGGGGCCTTGGTCAGGCCCACCACCTCGTTGAAGTTGGTCTGGTTGCGAACCAGCACGAAGAACTTCCTGTTGAGGCGTTCCAGGTAGGGCAACCACATCGCCAGCTGGTAGGCGGTGCCGGCGGGTGCGTTCCAGTGCACGAGAAAGACCGGCTCGTAGGCGGTCAGCGCGGCATGCAGTTTCGCTTCCCTGGCGCGCCGGGCCCGCACTTCCCTCAGCCCCTGCAACCCGGTGAACAGGGTCAACCCGAGCGCCGCGGTCGCCACCACCAGCGCGATCGCCCCGAAGACGCCGGTGAACGCGCAGACCAGTGCCACGAGCACCGCGGCGCCGTTGACCAGCGCCGCCCGGCTCGGGTTGGGGCTACGCTCGGGCCGTGCGCCAATCCCGGGCAGGTTGGCCGAAACGGGGTAGACAGCCTCGAACACGGACGCCAACAGCGGTTCGGTGAGAACCGCCAGGCCGGCGACGGCGACACCGACGGCCACGGCGGGATCAAGACCGCCGTGTACCGCGTCGACCAGGTACGCGCAGGCGAGCAGGAGGATGCGCGCCACCACGGATCTTCCGGCGGCCGCCGAACCGCCACGCCACGTCCAGGCCAGCAGACCGACCGCGAGGACGGCCGGGGGAAGCGCCCAGAGGCGGGAGTCTCCCACCGCCGCCAGCAGCAGGGCCGCGAGGGCAGTCACCTCGACCGCCGCGGCGGGCAGCCGCGTCCCGGCGGCCGACGCCCGCGCCACCGCCAGCCATCCATTGAGCCGGGACCGACCCGGCTTCGAAGCCGTCACCGCCCGATCCCCATCGACGGCGGGCTGGTCCACAGCAGCCGCCTCGCCCGATCCCCGCGTTTCGCCCCGACGTTCTGTTGCAACGCCAACTCCTTCTCCCCACTGGCTACCCGCTCCTCGAGCCCTCGCGGCTCGGTGAGCGGTGGTTCAACGCGCAGGCGGATGGTTGCCGATCGCCCTCGGGTCCCTGCCGCCGCCAGCGCAGGCGTGACATCACGCGCCGTCGCCCCATGACGCGCGTGCTCGGCCGGCGGCGGAGGTGATCACCGCCGGCTGGGCGGGTCAACCCGCCTGCGAACCCGCCGACTCGGCCGAGATGCCGCGGAGCCGGTGCTGATTCACCTGATCCGGGCCGACCTTCGGCGGTCGATGCTCGTACGGGGTGGAGAGCACGACTGTCGTCCGGGTGGTGACGTTCGCGGCCGTCCGGATCTCCTGCAGCACCCGCTCCAGGTCCGCCGGGCTGGCCACCCGCACCAGCAGGAGGTAGAAGTCCTCCCCCGCCACCGAGTAGCACGAGTCGATCTCGGGCAGGTGGGCCAGCCGCTCCGGCGCGTCGTCCGGCTGCGACGGGTCGAACGGCCGGATCGCCACGAACGCGGTCAACGGCAGGTCCAGCGCCTCGAACGAGACGTGCGCGGCGTACCCCTTGATGACGCCGCGCTGCTCCAGCCGGCGGACCCGCTGGTGCACGGCGGACACGGACAGGCCCACCCGCTCGGCCAGGTCCGTGTACGACAGCCGACCGTCCCCGGTCAGCGCGGCGACGATGGCGCGGTCGATCTCCTCCACGCGGTGCAACCTACCGGTAAAGGCGCTTCCACGCCGCACCCGGCCCGCCAGCGTGACGCTGTGCGGGCCGGGCGGTAGCGCACCGCGTCGATCAGCCCTTCGCCAGGGCGCGGGAGATGACCAACCGCTGGATCTGGTTGGTGCCCTCGACGATCTGGAGCACCTTCGCCTCGCGCATGTAGCGCTCGACCGGGTGGTCGGCGACGTAGCCGGCGCCGCCGAGCACCTGCACCGCGTCGGTGGTCACCCGCATCGCCATGTCGGTGGCGAACAGCTTCGCCTTGGCCGCCTCGATGGAGTACGGCCGGCCGGCGTCGCGCAGCCGGGCCGCGGCCAGGGTCAGCGCGCGGGCGGCGGAGATCTGGGTGGCGTGGTCGGCCAGGGTGAAGCCGAGCCCCTGGAAGTCGATGATCGGCCGGCCGAACTGCTGGCGCTCGCGGGCGTAGCCGATGGCGTAGTCCAGGGCGGCCTGGGCCAGGCCGACCGCGCACGCGGCGATGCCGAGCCGCCCGGAGTCCAGCGCCGACATGGCGATGGTGAAGCCCATCCCCTCGCCGCCGATCAGCCGCTCGGCCGGCACCCGGGCCTCGTCGAAGGCGATCTGGGCGACCGGGGAGGCGTGCAGGCCCATGGTCCGTTCGGCGGCCTGCGGGTGGATGCCCGGGGTGTTCCGGTCGGCGAGCAGGCAGGAGATGCCCTTCGGGCCGGGGCCGCCGGTGCGGCAGAAGATGTTGAAGAAGTCGGCCACCCGAGCGTGGGTGATCCACGCCTTGGTGCCGGAGACGACGTACGCGTCGCCGTCGCGGACCGCCCTCGTGGTCAGGGCCGCGGCGTCCGAGCCGCCCTGCGGCTCGGAGAGGCAGTACGCGCCGAGCAGCTCCCCGCCGATCATCTCGGGCAGCAGCTTGCGTTGCTCCTCGGTGCCGAACTGGGCCACCGGGTAGCAGGACAGGGTGTGCACGCTGACCGCCTCGGCGACGGCGAGCCAGCGACTGGCCAGGATCTCCAGCACCTGGAGGTAGACCTCGTACGGCTGGGCGGCGCCGCCGTGCTCCTCGGGGTAGGGCAGGCCGAGCAGGCCGGCCCGGCCCAGGGTGCGCAGCACCTCGCGGGGGAACTCGGCGCGCTCCTCGAAGTCGGCGGCCCGGGGAGCGAGCTCCCGGTCGGCGAGTTCGGTGGCGAGGTCCAGCAGGTCGTGGGCCTCGTCGGTGGGGAGGATCCGGTCGACAGTCATAGCGCGATGAGCTCCGTGGGGGTGGTGTTGAGCCGTTGCCCGCCGTCCGTCGTGCAGACGACGATGTCCTCGATCCGGGCGCCGTGCCGTCCGGCGAGGTAGATCCCGGGTTCGACCGAGAACGCCATGCCGGCCTCCAGCGGCCGGGGGTTGCCGGCCACGACGTACGGCTCCTCGTGGGTGTCGAGGCCGATGCCGTGGCCGGTGCGGTGCAGGAACGCGTCGCCGTGACCGGCGGCGGCGATGATGTCCCGGGCGATCGCGTCGAGCGCCTCGGCGGTCAGCCCGGGGCGGACGGCCGCCACCGCGGCGCGCTGCGCCTCGTGCAGGACTGCGTAGTAGTCGGTGAACTCGGCCGGGGCGGGTCCACCGGCGACGTAGGTGCGGGTGCAGTCGGAGCGGTAGCCGGACGGCATGGTGCCGCCGATGTCGACCACCACCGGCTCGCCGGCCCGGATCGGGCGGTCGGCGGTGCCGTGGTGCGGGCTGGCGCCGTTCGGGCCGGCGGCCACGATGACGAAGTCGACGCGGACGTGCCCGGCGGTCCGGATGGCGGCGGCGATGTCGGCGGCAACCTCGACCTCGGTCCGGCCGGGGCGCAGCCACTCCCCCATCCGTCGGTGCACCGCGTCGATCGCCGCGCCCGCCTCGGCCAGGGCGGCCACCTCGGCGGGGGACTTGCGGATCCGCAGCTCGCGCAGCACCTCGGAGGCGAGCCGCTGGGCGGTGCCGGGCAGCGTGGCGCGCAGGGCGAGCACCTGCTCGGCCCACATCCGGTCGGCCAGCCCGACGGCGGCGACCGGGCCGGGCAGCGCGGCCCGCACCAGCGGCCAGGGGTCGGTGCCGTCGGCGTGGTCGACGATCCGGTAGCCGGCACCGGGCGCGGCCTCGGCGCCGGGGCGTTCCAGCACCGGCACGATCAGGGTGGGCTCGCCCTCGGCGGGGAGCACCAGGCAGGTGAGCCGCTCCCCCTCGTGGGCGTCGTAGCCGGTCAGGTAGCGCAGGTCGGAGCCGGGGGTGAGCAGCAGCGCGTCCAGGCCGGCGGCGGCGGTGGCGCGCTGGGCGGCGGCCAGCCGCTCGGACGGGTACAGCTCGTCGGTTCCCACCCCCAGAGCTTAACGGTCGTTTGGGCAGTCGCGGGAGCCCGGTGGCCGCTCAGACTCGGCGGCGTGCAGCGCCCGGGAGCGGGCGATCTCGGGGGTCCGCCTGGCCAGGAAGTCCCGGTGCAGCAGGCGCAGCGCCTGTCCGAAGGTCTCGATCGCGTCCGGCAGGTCGCCCGGGACCGGTTCCCGGGCGTCGAGCAGCGCGACGACCCGGCGGACCATGTTGCGGCTGTTGGTGAAGGCCGGCTCCAGGTGCGTGGCGGCGTGCTCGTAGCGGCGCAGCTGGGACCGGCGCCGCCACGGGGATAGCGACGCCACCTCCCGCGTCCCGGCGGTCCGGGCGCCACCGGCGGCACGGCCCGGGCGCGGTCACGCTTCCCTCTACCCCGGCCGGTCTCCGGTAGTCCCGCCGCGGCGTCAGGCGCTCGCGGTCTCGGCCCGGAGGTCCTCTTCCGACGCGCCGCGCCGCCAGTAGCCCGCGAAGGTGACCCGGCGGCGGTCCAGGCCGCGCTCGCCGACCAGGTGCCGGCGCACGGCCCGGACCATGCCGGCCTCGCCGGCGATCCAGGCGTACGGGGCGGCGCCGGGCAGCCGGGCGCCGCGCAGCGTGTCGGCCAGCAGGCTGCTGCCCGGACCGGTGGCGCCCCGGACCAGCCAGGTCACCTCGGCGCGGGCGGCGCTGGGCAGCGGCTGGATGTCGCCGGCCGCGGGGATCTCGACGAAGGCCCGGACCGGGGTGCCGGCGGGCAGCCAGTCGAGGATCCCGCCGACGGCCGGCAACGCGGTCTCGTCGGCCACCAGCAGCACGGCGTCGGCGCCGGTGGGCGGCTGGAAGCGCACGGTCCGCTCGTCGGGCACGGCCGGCCCGAGCAGCAGCACCCGGTCGCCCGGGCGGGCCCGGCCGGCCCAGCGGGTGGCCGGGCCGGTGTCGCCGTGCCGGACGAAGTCGATGTCCAGCTCGCCCCGCTCGGGCCGCTGCGCCCGGATCGTGTACGACCGCATCACCGCCCGCACCGCCGGGTCCAGGGCCCGCCAGGCCGCGTACCAGTCCTCTCCCTCCTCGACGGGGACGACCGGGGCGTCCTGGCCGGGGTGCGGCAGGAAGATCGAGACGCTCTGGTCGCGGCCGCCGCCGGCGAATTCGCCGAGGTCGTCGCCGCCGAAGGTGACCCGGACCAGGCAGTCGCCCACCGCCCGGGTGGCGAGCACCCGGGCGGCGTAGAACCGGTACCGCAGGGCGACCGCGGTGGTCACGTGGTGACTTTCTTGGCGCCGCGAATGGCGGTGGCCAGGTTCTCCAGCAGCGGGGCCGCGCCGGCGTAGGAGAAGCGGGGCACCGCGTCCCACGGGGTGACCTGGTTGGCCTTGACCGCGGGCAGTTGCGCCCAGGTGGGCTTGGCGGCGAGGTCCTTCGGCTGCAGCGCGGTGGGACGGTTGTCGAGCAGGATCAGGTCGGCCGGGAACTTGCCGGTGTTCTCCCAGCTCAGCGCCTCGAAGTAGTCGCCCTGTTCGAGCTTGGTCGGCACCACCAGGTCTACGCCGAGTTCGGCGAAGTACATCAGGTCGGTGCTGACCGTGGGGTTGGAGACGTAGAAGAGGTCGGGGCTGCCGGAGGCGGCCATCACCTTGATCCCCGGGTTCGCCCTGACCGCCTGGCGCACCGCCTCGGCGGCGGCGGTGAACCGGGCCTTCGCGTCGGTGACCTTCTTGGCGTCGAGGTCGGCGCCGAGGGAGCGGGCGAGTTCCGCGTACCGCTCGATCGGGCGGGTCATGGGCACCCGGGCGGTGGTGATGGCGACGCTGGGGGCCAGCGGCAGGATCTTCGCCTTGCTCTCGTCCGGGACGTACCAGAGCGCGCCCGGGTCGTACATGTGGGTGACCAGCAGGTCGGGGCGGAGCGCGGCGTACTTCTCCAGGTTGAACTCGCCCCAGGCATTGCCGAGGATCTCGACCTGCTCGACGTCGAGGTCGCCGGCCTGCGGCTCCTTGCTGCCGTCGGTCTTCTTCGTCTCGCCGAACACGCCGACGATCTGCTTGTCGAGTCCGAAGTCGACCAGGGCGGCGGCCACCCCGGTGAAGGCGACGATCCGGCTCGGCCGGTTGGCGACGTCGACCTTCTGCTGCCGGTCGTCGGTGAACGACCAGGGGCCGCCAGTCGGGCCGGCGCTGGTGGCGGCGTCGCCGCCGTCCTTGCCGCAGCCGGCGAGGAGGGCACCGAGGCCGGTGGCGCCGGCGGCGGCGAGGAGGCCACGGCGGGAGAGCCGGCGGCCGAACAGGTTCTCGGGCATGGCGAAGTCTTTCGGTACGGGTCTGCGAATGACCATGGACAGCGAAGTTAGGTTAACCTAACCTAAGTCGCTGTCAAGGCCCTTCCCGCCCCCGGAGTCCACGCTGTCCGTCATCACCTCACCCCGAAGTGGCGCCGTCGCCGCCCCGGCCCCGGGCCGGCGCCGCCGGCTCCGCTCCGGCGGGCTGGCCCTCGGCGTGCTGCTGCTCGCCGCGATGGCCGTGCTCAGCCTCGCCATCGGCGCGAAGCCGTTGTCCCTCACCGAGGTGTGGCACGGCCTCACCGACCCGGCCTCCCCCGACTACGCCGTGGTGCACCAGGGACGGCTGCCCCGTACGCTGCTGGGCCTCGCCGCCGGCACGGCGCTCGGCGTGGCCGCGGCGGCCATGCAGACGCTGACCCGCAACCCGCTCGCCGACCCCGGCCTGCTCGGCATCAACGCCGGCGCGTCGGCCGCGGTCGCCACGGCCACCGTGCTGTTCGGCGTCGCCGACCTGGACCACCAGGTCTGGTACGCGCTGCTCGGCGCCGCCGGGGTCACCGTCGCCGTGCACACCATCGCCGGCGGCCGGCAGGCCACCCCGGCCCGCCTGGCCCTGGCCGGGGCGGCGCTCAACGCGGCCCTGTTCTCCTACGTCAGCGCGGTCATGCTGGTCGACAGCACCTCGCTGGAGCGGCTGCGGTTCTGGACCGTCGGCTCGCTCGCCGGCGCCCGCACCGACACGGTGCCGAGCCTGCTGCCGTTCGTCCTGGTCGGACTGCTGATCGCCCTGCTGGTGACCCGGCCGCTGGCCGCTCTGGCCCTCGGCGACGACTCCGCCCGGGCGCTCGGCGCCCGGCCCGGCCTGGTCCGGGGCGCGGTGGTCGTCGCCGTCACGCTGCTGTGCGGGGCGGCCACCGCCGCCTGCGGGCCGATCGTCTTCGTGGGCCTGCTCGCCCCCCACATGGTCCGCGCCCTCACCGGGCCGGACCCGCGGCGGCTGCTGCCGTGGTGCGCGGTGTTCGCGCCGGTGCTGCTGCTCACCGCGGACGTGACCGGCCGGGTGCTGGGTCGCCCCGGCGAACTCCAGGTCGGCCTGGTCACCGCCGTGCTCGGCGGACCGCTCTTCCTGTACCTGGTCCGGCGCGGACGGGTGGGCCGGCTGTGATCGTGCTGCGCCTTCCCGGCGGGCTGTCGCTGCGCCTGCGCCCCCGCGCCCTCGTCGTCGGCCTGGCCGGCACGCTGCTCGCCCTCGCCCTCGCCGTGCTGGCCGTCGGGGCCGGCGACTACCCGATCGCCCCGGCCGACGTGCTGCGCGTGCTGGCCGGTGGCGGCAGCCCCGCCGACCGCTTCATCGTCACCGAGCTGCGGCTGCCCCGGCTGGTCACGGCGCTGGCGGTCGGCGCCGCCCTGGGCCTGGCCGGTGCGGTGTTCCAGTCGCTGACCCGCAATCCGCTGGGCAGCCCGGACGTGCTCGGGGTCACCTCGGGCGCGGCCACCGGCGCGCTGGTCGTGGTGGTGCTCGGCGGCGGCAGCGCGGCGCTGGCCGGGGCGGCCGCCGCCGGCGGGCTGGCCACCGGCCTGCTGCTGTACGGGCTGGCCGGCCGGCACGGGGTGGGCGGGTACCGGCTGGTGCTGGTGGGCATCGGCGTCACCTCGATCCTCACCGGGGTCAACGGCTGGCTGCTCACCCGCGCCCCGCTGATGGGCGCCGCCCGCGCCGCGCTCTGGCTCACCGGCAGCCTGGACGGGCGGGGCTGGGCCAACGCGCTGCCGGTGCTCGGCGCGCTGGCGGTGCTGCTGCCCGCCGTGCTGCTCGCCCGCGCACCCGCGCTGCGGCTGCTGGAGATGGGCGACGACTCGGCGGCCGGGCTGGGCGTACCGGTGCGCCGGGTGCGGGTGGCGGCGCTCGGCGCGGCGGTGCTGCTGGTCTCGGTCGCGGCGGCGGCCGCCGGACCGGTGTCGTTCCTGGCGCTGACCGCGCCGCACCTGGCCCGCCGGCTGACCCGCGCGCCCGGGCCGAACCTGCTGCCGTCGGCGGTCGTCGGCGCGGCCCTGCTGCTCGCCGCCGACCAACTGGCCCAGCACGCGGTCGCCGGCCGGCAGCTGCCCGTCGGCGTGGTCACCGGCGTGCTCGGCGGCGGTTACCTGGCCTGGCTGCTCGCCGGCGAACGCGGGGGTCGGCGATGACCGGCCCCGACGAGAAGGGAACCCCCACCATGCGGCCCGACAACCCCCGGCTGGTCGGCGAGGCGCTGACCCTCGGCTACGACCGGCGCACCGTCGCCGAGGACCTCACGGTGGCCGTCCCCGACGGCTCCTTCACCGTGATCATCGGGCCGAACGCGTGCGGCAAGTCGACGCTGTTGCGCGCCCTGGCGCGGCTGCTGCGCCCGGCGCGGGGCACGGTGCTGCTCGACGGCGCCGACATCCACCGCCTGCCGGCCCGGCAGGTCGCCCGCACGCTCGGGCTGCTCCCGCAGTCGGCGGTGGCCCCGGACGGGCTCACCGTGGCCGAGCTGGTGTCCCGGGGCCGCTACCCGCACCAGGGCCTGCTGCGGCAGTGGTCCCGCGAGGACGAGCGGGTGGTCGACCGGGCGATGGCCGACACCGGGGTCGGGGAGCTGGCCGACCGGCCGGTCGACGAGCTCTCCGGCGGGCAGCGGCAGCGGGTCTGGATCGCCATGGCGCTGGCCCAGCAGACGCCGCTGCTGCTGCTCGACGAGCCGACCACCTACCTGGACATCGCCCACCAGGTCGAGGTGCTGGACCTCTGCGCCCGGCTGCACGAGGAGCAGGGCCGCACCCTGGTGGCGGTGCTGCACGACCTGCACCAGGCCGCCCGCTACGCCACCCACCTGGTGGCGATGCGCGACGGGCGGGTGGTCGCCGCCGGGGACCCACGCCGGATCGTCACCACGGAGCTGGTGGAGGAGGTGTTCGGCCTGCCCTGCCGGATCATCGAGGACCCGGAGACCGGCACGCCGCTGGTGCTCCCCACGGCGCGCCGGCGGGCCGTCCCGGCGCCCTGACCGCCGGCCGGGTCCGCGCCCACGCGGCAGCCCGGGACGGCGCCGGGGTCGGCCCGCGGGTCCCGGCCGGCGTCCCGGGTCGGCCCGCGAGTCCCGGCCGCATCGGGGCTAGCCGGTGGCCGCTGCGGCGGCCCGGCCGGCAACGCGGCCGGAGAAGAGGCAGCCGCCAAGGAAGGTGCCCTCCAGGGCGTTGTAGCCGTGCATGCCGCCGCCGCCGAAGCCGGCGACCTCGCCGGCGGCGTACAGCCCGGCGAGCGGCTCGCCGTCGGAGCGCAGCACCCGGCCGGACAGGTCGGTGTGCAGGCCGCCGAGCGTCTTGCGGGTCAGCACGTGCAGCTGCACGGCGATCAGCGGACCGGCGGCCGGGTCGAGCAGCCGGTGCGGGGTGGCGACCCGGATGAGCCGGTCACCCCGGTAGCGGCGGGCGCCGCGGATGGCGTGCAGCTGGGCGTCCTTGCCGAACGGGTGGGCGATCTCCCGGTCCCGGGCCTCGACGACCCGGCGCAGCGCCACGGCGTCGAGCTGCGGCCCGCCGCTCTCGGCGGCCAGCTTGTTCATCCCGTCGACCAGCGCCGGCAGGTCGTCGGCGACGACGAAGTCCGCGCCGTGCCGCTTGAACGCCTCCACCGGCCCGGGCGCGCCGGGGCGGACCCGCTGCAGCACCTGCCGCACGCTGCGGTTGGTCAGGTCGGGGTTCTGCTCGGAGCCCGACAGCGCGAACTCCTTCTCCAGGATCTTCTGGGTGAGCACGAACCAGCTGTAGTCGTGGCCGGTGGCGCGCAGGTGGCGCAGCGTGCCGAGGGTGTCGAAGCCGGGGAACAGCGGCGCCGGCAGCCGCTGCCCGGTCGCGTCGAGCCACAGCGAGGACGGCCCGGGCAGGATGCGGATGCCGTGCCCCGGCCAGACCGGGTCCCAGTTGCGCAGCCCTTCGGTGTAGTGCCACATCCGATCGGGGTTGATCACCTGGCCGCCGGCCGCCTCGGTGACGGCCAGCATCCGCCCGTCGACGTACGCGGGCACGCCGGTGACCATCCGGGCCGGTGGGGTGCCGAGCCGTGCCGGCCAGGCCCGCCGGACCAGGTCGTGGTCGCCGCCGATCCCGCCCGAGGTGACGATCACCGCCTGCGCCCCGTACGCGAAGTCGCCGACCACGGTCCGGGAGGTGGGTCGCCCGCGCGGGGCGTCGTCGGGGGCGAGCAGCGCGCCCCGCACGCCGGTGACCACGCCGCCGCTGGTGACCAGCTCGTCGACCCGGTGCCGGAACAGCAGCCGGATCCGGCCCTGCTCGGCAGCGGCGCGGACCCGCCGGGCGAACGGCTCGACCACGCCCGGGCCGGTGCCCCAGGTGACGTGGAACCGGGGCACCGAGTTGCCGTGCCCGTGCGCCGCACCCCCGCCCCGCTCGGCCCAGCTCACCACCGGGAAGACCCGGTGGCCCATGCCGCGCAGCCAGGCCCGCTTCTCCCCGGCCGCGAAGTGCACGTACGCCTCGGCCCACCGCCGCGGCCAGTGGTCCTCGGGACGGTCGAAGGCGGCGCTGCCGGTCCAGTCCTGCCAGGCCAGCTCCATCGAATCCCGGATGCCCATCCGCCGCTGCTCCGGCGAGTCGACGAGGAACAGCCCGCCGAACGACCACCATGCCTGCCCGCCGAGGTTCTGCTCCGGCTCCTGGTCGAGCAGCAGCACCCGACGGCCGGCGTCGGCGGCCTCGGCGGCGGCGACCAGCCCGGCCAGCCCGGCGCCCACCACGATCACATCGCTATCCACGGCACCGACCGTACGTAGCCGAGTGCCAAAATCCTTGGTCGGGGCGTGCGAGATCCGCCACCGGGTTTGTCACCGCGATGACAAAAGGAGCCGACGATGGCCGACACCCTGCTCGACATCGAGCCCGGCCTGGCCCATCTCGGCCCGGCGGTCGGCGAGCAGTTGCGGGCGCTGCGCGCCCCGCTGCACGGGCGGATCCTGGACAGTGTCCGCGCCGCGATGCGGGCGCAGGGCCGCTCCCTCACCGGCGGGCAGGGGCGAGGGCTGGCCCTCGGCGTGCGGACCGCGGTGGACGACTTCGTCGACGCGGTCGCCGAGCCGGCCCGCGACCTGGCCGCCACCCGGGCCGTCTTCCACGCCCTCGGCCGCACCGAATACCGGGAGGGGCACCGGGTCGACGCGCTGCGCGCCGTGCTCACCCTCGGCGGCCGCGAGATGTGGGCCTTCCTGGTCGCGCACACCACGCCCGCCGGCCCCGCCCCGGCGGACCTGTACGTGGTCGCCGGCGCGCTCTTCGGCTACGTCGACGCCCTGGCCGGCGCCGCCGCCGAGGGCTACCTGGACGAGCAGCGCGACGCCGCGCAGGACTGGGCCACCACCCGGCGGCGGCTGATCACCCTGCTCGTGCAGCCGGAGCCGCCGGCCGAGGCCGCGCTGCGCGCCGCCGCCGACGCGGCCCGCTGGCCGCTGCCCCGCACGGTCGCCGTGCTCAGCGTCGACGGCGACGACGCCGAACACCTGGGCCGCACCATCGGCGGCGGCGCCATCGCCACGGTCATCGACGACGTGGTCCGGATCGTGCTGCCCGACCCGGGCACCCCGGGCCGGCTCGACCGGGCCCGCCAGGCCCTCACCGGCCGGCGGGCGGCGCTCGGGCCGAGCGTGGCGCTGAACCGCGCCCGGCTGTCGTACCGGATCTCCGGACGGGCCCTGGCGCTGCGCGGGGAGGGCGTGCTGCCGGCCGACCCGGTGGCCGGGGAAGAGCACCTGCTCACCCTGCTGCTGCGCTGGGAGCCGGGGCTGGCCGACCACCTCGCCGACGCCTGCCTCGCGCCGCTGGCCGGCCTGCGGCCGGCCGCCCGCCGGACCCTGGCCGAGACCCTGCACGGCTGGCTACGCCGGCAGGGGCAGGTGGTCGCCGTGGCCGAGGACCTGCACACCCACCCGCAGACCGTGCGCTACCGGATGCGCCGGCTGCGCGAGCTGTTCGGCGCGGCCCTCGACGATCCCGACCGGCGGCTGGTGCTCCACCTCGCGCTGCGCCACCGGCTCGGCGGCGGATAGAGCTGTCGTAGTGGAGGCGGTGTTCGGCCTCCCCCACCGGATCATCGAGAACCGGAGACCGGCACGCCACTGGTGCTGCCGGCGGTCCGCCGATCCGGCACAGAGCCGCCCCCACCGCCGCCGGAGGCCGGTGCTGATCGAGGACCCGCCCGGACCGGCGCCCACCAACGTTGGTGCGGCCCGTCGGCGGGTAAGCGAGCCGGGACCGTGAACCGCCAACCACGGACAGGCGAGACGGACGACAGCGGCCAAACGGTGCGACGACGCCGTCACCGGCACGACCGGCCAGCGGGCCTGAGCGGACGCCGACCGGGTCCCCAGTTCGTCCGCTGACCGAAGGAGGAACGATGGCCCGCGATCCCGCCCAGATGAAGACCGGTGAACTGCGCAAGCAGGCGGAACGCGCCGGAATGCGCAACGTCGACCAGATGAACAAGGACGAGATGATCCGGAAACTCGGTGGGTCGGCCAACGCCAACCAGGGCGGCGGCCAGCGGCAGAAGGACCCGCGCCCGAAGGGGATCAGCCCGCAGGACTACAAGAACGTGCCCGGCAACCAGACCTGACCGACCAGCCGACGCCTGGTGCCCCGCCCGTCTCGGGTGGGGCACCAGGCGTCGCTTCACCCGGTCCGATGAGTGCGTTCGTCACCTACCGGCGGCGCGCACTTACGGTCGCACGACGGGACGGGGTAGACCGGGGTGACCGCTTGCCGGAGCGGGTTCCTGCGTGCCCCTGAAGGGGGTCGACCACCATGCGGACCGATTGCCCCAGCCCCCGTCTCGACGGCGTCGAGGCGGTCGCGGACGCCATCCTGTACGAGGGCTACCTGCTCTACCCCTATCGGCGGTCGTCGATCAAAAACCGGGTCCGCTGGCAGTTCGGGGTCCTGCTGCCCCCGGAGTGGGCAGCGGCACACGGCCTGGTCGACAGCGGCGTGGCGGGCTCCGCGGAGTCACCGTGGCAGCAGACCGCGTGCCTGGTGGAAGCGCCGGACACGGCGAGCGTCCGGATCCGGTTGCGGTTCCTGCACCTGCAACGCAAGGTGGCCGAAAGACGGACGGCCGATGGCGGGTACCGGCCGGTCGACCGGATCGAGGTCGGCGGGCGCACGGAGCTCAGCTTCGACGAGGCGGTGCCGCGGGAGTTCGACATCGAGGCGTCGGTCGGCGACCTGCGGCACGGCCGCCGCCTCGATGTCCGGGTGCCGGGCGGGGAGGACGTCGAGTCGCTGGTCGACGGCCGGGGCGAGCCGGTCGGACGGGTGGTGCGCCGACGATGGCCGTTGTCCGCCTCGGTCACCGCCTCCGCCGTCCCGTGTGAGACGCCCTTCCGCCTGCTGCGGCTCGAGATCCGGGTCGAGAACACGGACCGGACGACGGCGCCGGACACCCCGCGGGACGAGGCGCTGCGCTGCTGCCTGCTCGCGGCCCACACGCTGGCCGCCGTCAGCCGGGGGCGGTTCCTGTCCCTGCTCGACCCGCCCGAGTGGGCGGCGCACGCCGCGCGGGCATGCCGCAACGTGCACACGTTTCCGGTGCTCGCCGGCGAGCCGGGCACCGCCGACGTGCTGCTCTCGTCACCCATCATCCTCTACGACCACCCGCGGATCGCGCCGGAGAGCCCGGGCGACCTGCACGACGCGACCGAGATCGACGAGATCCTCTCGCTGCGTACGCTCACTCTGTCCGACGCCGAGAAACGGGAGGCCCGGGCCACCGACCCCCGTGCCGCCGCCATCCTCGACCGGGTCGACGCGATGCCGCCCGAGGTGCTCGAACGGCTGCACGGGGCGATTCGGGCCCTGGAGCCCGTACGCCGGGGCGGCGACGCCGCCCCGGACCCGGAACGGCCGTGGTGGGCGTCCGACACCGACGCCGGAGGCACGCCGGACACCGAGACGGTCCTGGTCGGGTGCACTGTGCTGGCGCGGGGTAGCCGGGTCCGGTTACGACCACGGCGGCGCGGCACGGACGCGCACGACATGTTCCTGGAGGGCCGGACCGGCCGGGTGGAGCAGGTGCTGCTCGACGTGGACGGGACGCGGTTCCTGGCGGTGACGGTGGACGACGACCCGGGCGCGGAGCTGCACCAGTGGTACGGGCGGCTGCGCCATTTCCGGCCGGAAGAGGTGGAACCGTTGTCCGGAGAGGTGGCAGCGCCGTGAGCAATCCCGACGGCGGACGAATCCTGGTCGCCGGCATCGGCAACATCTTCCTCGGCGATGACGCGTTCGGCGTCGAGGTCGCCCGGCGCCTCCGGGACGCGGTCCTCCCACCGGGGGTGGATGTGTCCGATTACGGGATCCGCGGAATGCATCTGGCCTACGATCTGCTGGACAGCCGCCACGACGTGCTGGTCCTGGTGGACGCATTGCCGCTGGACGAGCCACCCGGGACGTTGGCCGTCATCCAGGTGGACCTCGACGACCCGGGCTGGATGCTGCGCCCGGCCGACGTGCTGGAGGCACCGGCCGCCGACGCCCACGGCATGGACCCCGAGTCGGTGCTGCGGCTGCTGCGCAGCCTGGGCGGCATGGTCGATCGGGTGTTGGTGGTGGGTTGCCAGCCCGCTGTCCTGGACGAGTGCATGGGGCTGTCCGCTCCGGTGGCGGCCGCGATCGACGAGGCGGTCCGGATGGTGCTCGGGGTCGCACAGGAGGAAGCCGCGCGGCTCCCCGCTGGTCGAGCGGCAGGAGAGGCCGCAGCGAGCGGCAGCCGAGAGGGGGTGAGCGCCGATGCATGAGACCGGCCTGTCCGAGGCGATCGTGGCGGCGGCGGTGCGCCGAGCCGCCGGGCGGCGGGTCACCGCCCTGCGGGTGCGGATCGGCGGCCACGCCATCGACCCCGGTGTCGTCACGCAGGGCATCCAGGTGGCCGCGGCCGGCACGGTCGTCGCGGACTCCGCGGTCGACCTGGTGCTGGAGCCGATGACCGTGCGGTGTCACGAGTGCGGTCGGAGCGAACCGATTCGCGACCACCTGTCGATGGTGGCCTGCCCGCGGTGCGGCGGCGTCGATATCGAGGTCAACGGCAGCGACGACGTCGTACTTGAGTCCATCACGGTGGACAACTCCGCGCTGGGAGCGGTCTGATGGACGCCACCGAGGTGCTGCGCCACGACCACCGCGTGGTGGAACAACTGTTCCGGGATTACCGGGCGGCGAAGTCGGACGCGCAGCGGCGGGGCGTCGTGGAGATCCTCGTCCGCGAACTGTCGAAGCACGCCGCGCTCGAGGAGGTCCTCTTCTACCCGTTCGCCGCGAGAGTGCTGGCCGACGGGCAGGTCGACCGTCACCTCGCCGGGCATGCGCCCATCAAGCAGTTGCTCCTCGAACTGGACCGCTGCCGGGTGGGCGATCGCGCACAGGACGAGCTGATGGAGCAGCTGGGGTCCGCCGTCGCCCGGCATGTGCAGGACGACGAGAGCGAGCTCATGCCGCTGCTGTGCAGCCGAACCGACGAGCAGGCCCTCCGCGAGCTGGGCCAGGAGATCGACCAGGGCAAGCAGCGGGCCCCGACGCGCCCGCACCCGCACGCGCCGGACAAGCCCCCGGCGCTGGCCCTCGCGGCGCCGCTGGCTGCCATCTACGACCGGCTGCGGGATCGGATGCAAGGGAGGCCACGCACATGACGCAGAGCAGTCGCGACACCGCGGTGATTCCCCGGGAGAACGGGTTCGACGAGGTCACCATCCTCTGGATCTCCGAGGGCATGAGTTGTGACGGGGATTCCGTGGCGATGACGGCCTCCGGTCAGCCGGCGATCGAGGACGTCGTTCTCGGGCTCATTCCCGGGCTGCCGAAGGTCAACCTGCACAACAAGGTGCTGTCGCCGACGGCCGGCGGCGAGGAGTTCCTGGCGCCGTACCGGAAAGCGGCTCGTGGGGAGATGACCGAGCCGTTCATCCTCGTCATCGAGGGGTCGATCCCGAACGAGAACATCAACGGCGAGGGGTACTGGACGTCCTTCGGCAACGACGAGAACACCGGTGAGCCGCTGACCCTGAACTGGTGGATCGACCGCCTTGCGCCCAAGGCCTGGGCGGTCGTGGCGGCCGGCACCTGCGCGACGTACGGCGGCATCCACGCCATGGCGGGCAACCCGACGGGGTGCATGGGCCTGGCCGACTATCTCGGGTGGGACTTCCGGTCCGAGGGCGGCCTGCCGATCGTCAACGTGCCCGGCTGCCCGATCCAGCCGGAGAACTTCATGGAGACCCTGACCTGGGTGCTCTACCACGCCGCCGGCTCGGCGCCGCCCCCGCCGCTGGACCACATGCTGCGGCCGCAGTGGCTGTTCGGCAAGACCGTGCACGAGGGCTGCGACCGGGCCGCCTACTACGAGCAGGCGGACTTCGCCAAGGACTACAACTCGCCCAAGTGCCAGGTGAAGATCGGCTGCTGGGGGCCGGTCATCAACTGCAACGTCCCGAAGCGCGGCTGGATGGGCGGCGTGGGGGGCTGCCCCAACGTCGGCGGCATCTGCATCGGCTGCACCATGCCGGGATTCCCCGACAAGTTCATGCCGTTCATGGACATGCCTCCCGGCGGCAGCCTGTCCACGTTGCTCATCAAGCCGTACGGCGCCGTGATCCGCCGCTTGCGCGGCATCACCAACGCCACCGCCAACCGGGAACCGAAGTGGCACCACAACGGTCCGGAACTCACCAGCGGCTACAACCCCCGGTGGCGCCCCTACGGTCCGGCAGATCCCCGGCGACAGGCAGCAATCGAGAGGAACCGACCGTGACCGCGACGAAGCCGAAGCCGGCCGCCGGCCAGAAACCCGGCGAACTGGTGGAGATGGCGTGGGATCCGATCACCCGCATCATCGGCAACCTGGGCGTCTACACGAAGATCGACTTCGCGAACCGCGTGGTCGCCGAATGCCACACCACGTCGTCGCTGTTCCGCGGCTACTCGGTGTTCATGAAGGGCAAGGACCCCCGCGACGCCGGCTTCATCACCAGCCGGATCTGCGGCATCTGCGGCGACAACCACACGACCTGCTCCGTCTACGCGCAGAACATGGCCTACGGCATCAAGACTCCGCCGCTGGCGGAGTGGATCATCAATCTCGGCGAGGCCGCCGAGTACATGTTCGACCACACCCTGTTCCAGGACAATCTCGTCTTCGTCGACTTCTGCGAGGCGATGGTCAAGCAGACCAATCCGAGTGTGCTCGCCCTCGCGGAGAAGACCGCGGCACCGGGTCGGGACATCCACGGCTACCGGACGATCGCCGACATCATGCGGGCGTACAACCCGTTCGAGGGCGCGGTCTACAAGGAGGCGCTGAAGGTCAGTCGGACGACCCGGGAGATGTTCTGCCTCATGGAGGGCCGGCACGTCCACCCTTCGACGGTCTATCCGGGCGGAGTCGGCACGATGCCCCAGCCGACGCTGTTCACCGACTACCTGAGCCGGCTGATCAGCATCCTGGACTTCGTCAAGAAGGCCGTCGCCATGAACGACGACATCTTCGACTTCTGGTATGAGGCGCTGCCCGGCTACGAGGAGGTCGGCCGCCGCCGGGTCCTGCTCGGCTGCTGGGGCGCGTTCCAGAATCCCGACGTCGTCGACTACCGGTACGAGACCATGACGAACTGGGGGCGGGCGATGCACGTCACGCCCGGCATCGTCGTCGACGGCAAGCTGCTCACCACCGATCTCGTGGACATCAACCTCGGCATCCGGATCCTGCTCGGCAGCTCGTACTACAAGGACTGGGTCGGCGAGGAGGAGCCGTTCGTCAGCCATGACCCGCTCGGCAACCCGGTCGACATCCGCCATCCCTGGAACCAGACGACACTCCCCGATCCCGGCAAGCGCGACTTCAACGACAAGTACAGCTGGGTGATGAGCCCCCGCTGGTTCGACAAGATCACGGGACAGCACCTGGCGCTCGACACCGGCGGCGGCTGTTTCGCCCGGCTGTACACCACGGCGCTGGCGAAGATGGTCGACACGCCGTACGTCAAGTCGACCGGGACGAGCGTGCTGATCTCGCTTCCGAAGAGCCAGCAGCTGCCCGAGATGACGTTGGAGTGGAAGATCCCGCGCTGGTCGAACGCCCTGGAGCGGGACCGTTCACGGGCCTACTTCATCGCGTACTCCGCGGCGATGTCGCTGTACTTCCTGGAACAGGCGATGGACCGGATGCGCGGCGGCGACATGCGGGTCTTCGCCGAGTTCGACGTGCCGGACGACGCCATCGGCTGCGGCTTCCACGAGGCCGTCCGGGGCGCGCTGTCGCACCACCTCGTGATCCGGGACCGCAAGATCGCCAACTACCACCCGTACCCGCCGACGCCGTGGAACGGCAGTCCCCGCGACAGCTACGGCACGCCCGGTCCGTACGAGGACGCGATTCAGAACATGCCCATCTTCGAGGAGAACGGCCCGGACAACTTCAAGGGCGTGGACATCATGCGCGCGGTGCGCAGCTTCGATCCCTGCCTCCCCTGCGGGGTGCACATGTACGTCGGCGGCGGTCGTACCCTCAAGAAGATCCACTCGCCGATGTTCGGCGCGTCCCATGGGTGAGCAGCCGGACCTCCAGCGTCTCGCCGACGCGGCCGTCGAGCCGCGGCTGGCCCGCCTGGACGCTGTGCTCGGCCAGCTCGAACAGACCCCCGGCCGCACCGCCGAGCTGGCGCTGGAAGCGGTAGAGATCCTGACCGAGGTGTACGGCGAGGCGCTGGCCCGGGTCACCGATCTCGCCGCCGACAGCGCCGGCGCGCTCGACCGGCTCACCGACGACGAGCTGCTGCGGCACCTGCTGCTGCTGCACCGCATCCACCCGGATCCGCTGGAAGGGCGCGTGGCCCGTGCGGTCGACGATCTCCGGCCGCAGCTGCGCGCGCAGGGCGCCGAGATCGCGTTGGTCGGCGTCCAGAACGAGGTGGCGCGGATCAGCCTGTCGGCGAGTTCGTGCGGCGGTGGCGGCGCGGCGCTGCGTGACCTGGTGCGGGAACAGGTGTTGACCTTCGCGCCGGAGCTGTCCGCGGTCGACGTGGCGGCGCCCGCGCCGACTCCGGCACTGATCCCGATCGCCGCCCTGTGGCAGCGGCCGGACCGGACCGCGGAGGCGACGACGAGCGAGGTGAAGCAGGCCGCGGGGCCGCTGGCGTTGGACGGCACGGCATGACGGCCGGCGCCCTGCAGCGGGCGATCCGTCGCGCGAGGCAGCGCGCGGCGACGGTCGAGCGCTGCGGCATGTGCGCCGGGCCGGTCGGCCCGGAACACCGGCACGTGTGGGACGAGCAGGACGGGGAGCTGATGTGCGCCTGCACGCCGTGCTCCCTGTTGTTCGACCGCGAGGCGGCCGGCGCCGGCCGGTACCAGCTCGTCCCCACCCACGGCAGACGGTTGACCGGCCTGTCCGTTGCCGAACTCAGCGTGCCGGTCGGTCTGGTGTTCTTCGTGAAGCGGCAGGACGGCCGAGTGCTCGCGCACTACCCGAGCCCGCTCGGCACCACCGAGTCGGAGATCGATGCCGGCGCCTGGCGGGCGATCGAGGCACGATCACCCGCGCTGGCCGAGCTGAAGCCACGGGTCGAGGCGTTCCTGGTGTGGACGGGCCCGCCGCGCGGCGACGGCCAACAGTGGGTGGTGCCCGTCGACGACTGCTTCCGACTTGTCGCGCTGATCCGCCGGCACTGGACGGGCATGTCGGGGGGAAGCGCAGTGTGGCGGGAGATTCCCGGGTTCTTCGACGATCTCGGCCGACGACACGATCGGCCGTCCGGCAACGACTGATGAAGGAGGCGGGAATGGGCGAGATCCGAGTGGGCGATCCCGATGTCGAACTCGACGCCCCGGCGCACACCAAGGGTGTGGAGGAGGGCAACTCGCGGCGGAGGAAACAGGACGGCCATCACGACGACGGGACGGTGGACGCCCGCCGCTCCACCGGCATCCAACCCGGGAAACACGAGCCGATCCTGCCGATCATGCCGAACCTGCCGCCGGGCTGAACCGGCCCGGCGTGGACCGAAGGAGGTGAGCTGTGCGGAAGCTGTTGGTGCTGCTGGCCGGCGCGGCCGTCATGGGGATGTTCTGGAAGGAACTTCCCGCGCTGCGGCGCTACATCAAGATCGAAAAGATGTGACCGGAGAGGACGAGTAGCTCGATGTGCCTTGGAATCCCGGGCGAGATCGTCGAAATCAAGGCGGGCCGCGACGACCTCGCCATCGTCGACGTCGTGGGTGTCCGGCGGGCGATCAACATCGGCCTGCTCGGCCCGGACCAGGTCGGTATCGGCGACTGGGTGCTCGTCCATGTCGGCTTCGCCATGTCGAAGATCGACGAAGCCGAGGCGGCCGCCACATTGGCCATGTTGAACGGCCTCGGACAGGCCTACACCGACGAGCTGCAGGCGCTCGCCGAATCCGACATCACCTAGGAAAGATCAGATGCGTTTCGTTGACGAGTACCGCGACGCGGACAAGGCCCAGGCGTTGGCGACCCAGATCGCCGCGTTGTGCGAGCCGGGGCGGCAGTACAAGTTCATGGAGGTCTGCGGCGGCCACACGCACACCATCTACAAGCACGGAATCGAGGACTACCTGCCGGAGAGCGTTTCGCTGGTGCACGGGCCGGGCTGCCCGGTCTGCGTCATCCCGATGGGCCGGGTGGACGACGCCATCGCCATCGCCAACGAACCGGGCGTCATCATGACGGCGTTCGGCGACATGATGCGGGTCCCGGGCGGGAACGGCTCCTTCCTGGACGCCAAGGCGGCGGGTGCGGACATCCGGATGGTCTACTCGCCGCTGGACGCCCTGAAGATCGCGCGGACCAACCCGGACCGCAAGGTCGTGTTCATGGCGATCGGGTTCGAGACCACCTCGCCGTCGACCGCCATGACCGTGCTGAGGGCGGCCGCCGAGGGCATCGACAACTTCTCGGTCTTCTGCAACCACGTCACCATCCTTCCGGCGATCAAGGCCATCCTCGACTCACCGGACCTGCGTCTCGACGGATTTCTCGGGCCGGGGCACGTCTCCACCGTCATCGGTTGCCGCCCCTACGAGTTCATCGCCCGCGACTACGGCAAGCCGCTGGTGTGCGCCGGGTTCGAACCGCTGGACCTTCTGCAGTCGGTCTTCATGTTGCTCAGACAGCTCGCCGAGGGACGCTGCGAGGTGGAGAACCAGTACACCCGGGTGGTGCCCTGGGACGGCAACCTGCGGGCGCTGGAGGCGATCGGCCAGGTCATGCGGCTGCGCCCGTACTTCGAGTGGCGCGGCCTCGGTTTCATCTCGCACTCGGCGCTGCGGATGCGGGAGGAATACGCGGCGTACGACGCCGAGCGGATCTTCGACGTGCCCGGGGTACGCGTGGCGGACCCGAAGGCCTGCCAGTGCGGCGAGGTGCTCAAGGGAGTGCTCAAGCCCTGGGAGTGCAAGGTGTTCGGTACCGCGTGCACACCGGAGACGCCCATCGGCACGTGCATGGTCTCCTCGGAGGGCGCGTGCGCGGCCTACTACAACTTCGGCCGCTTCACGCGGCAGCGGCTCACGGAGGCGACCCGGGTATGACGACCGAACGCACCGCCGACTGGGCCGAGCGCGCAGTGACCGACGCCGAGGCGGCGGCCGGTCACGAACCGGGGCGGCTGTCGCCGGAGCAGCAGGTGCTGGAGCGCATCGAACGGGCCCGCCGGCGAGCGCCGAAGATCAGGGAGAGCCGGATCACGCTCGCGCACGGCGCGGGCGGAAAGGCGACGCACAGCCTGATCGAGGGGCTGTTCGTCGAGGCGTTCCGGAACCCGACGCTGGAGGAGCTCGACGACGGTGCGGTGCTCTCCGTGGGCAGCAGCCGGCTGGCCTTCACCACCGACTCGTACGTGGTGTCGCCACTGTTCTTTCCCGGCGGGGACATCGGCGATCTCGCCGTCAACGGCACCGTCAACGACCTAGCGGTCAGCGGCGCCCGGCCGCTGTACCTGGCGGCCGGGTTCATCCTCGAGGAGGGCTTTCCCGTCGCCGACCTGCGGCGGATCGCCACCTCCATGGCCGCAGCGGCGGAGCGCGCCGGGGTCCAGGTGGTCACCGGCGACACGAAGGTGGTGCAGCGGGGCAAGGCCGACGGCTGCTACATCAACACGGCCGGCGTCGGCGTGCTGGAGCGGCCGGTGCCCCTGGGCACCGCGCACGTCCGCCCGGGCGACGCGATCATCGTCTCCGGGCCGATCGGCGACCATGGCGTCACCATCATGCTCGCCCGCGGCGAGCTGGACATCGCCGCCGACCTGGCCTCGGACACCGCGGCGCTGTCCGGCCTGGTGGATGCGCTGCTGGACGCGGCTCCCGGGGTGCGGCTGCTGCGGGATGCCACCCGGGGCGGCGTGGCGACCATCCTCAACGAGGTGGCGCAGGCGGCGGAGGTCGCCGTCGTCGTCGACGAGGCGTCGGTGCCGGTGCGTCCCGCCGTCACCGGCGCGTGCGAGCTGCTCGGCATCGACCCGCTCTACGTGGCCTGCGAGGGACGCCTCGTGGCCGTGGTGGACGGCACGCAGGCGGAGGCCGCCGTGGCGGCGCTGCGCGGCCATCCGCTCGGCGACGGCGCGGCGGTCATCGGCCGGGTTACCGCCGACCCGCCCGGGATGGTGTTGCTCCACACGGCGTTCGGCGGCACCCGGGTGGTCGACATGCTGGTCGGGGACCCGCTCCCCCGCATCTGCTGACCGCGGTTCCCGCTCAGGCGGCGGGTGCGGCCCGGGCCGCGGCCACTGCGGCCTGACCGAGGGAGATGCCGCCGTCGTTGGGCGGCACCCGCGAGTGCACGAGCACCCGGAAGCCGTCCTGTTCCAGCCCGCTCACCACCCGATCGAGCAGCAGCACGTTCTGGAAGACCCCGCCGGAGAGCGCGACCGTGGCGAGGCCGGTGCGCTCCCGGACGACTCCCGCCGCCCGGACCACGGCGTCGGCCAGTCCGTGGTGGAAGCGCGCGGCGATCCGGCCGGGGTCCACCCCGGCGAGCAGGTCGTCGACCACGCACCGGACCAGTCCGCGTCCGACGTTGAGGAGCGGGACCGGGCCCGCCGCCTCGACCCGGTAGCCGCCGCGCTCGTCGCGATCGGCGCGCTGCTCCAGGGCGATCGCGGCCTGCCCCTCGTACGTGACGCGATCGTGGAGGCCGAGCAGCGCCGAGACGGCGTCGAACAGCCGGCCCGCGCTGGAGGTCGGGGGCGAGTTGGTCCCGCGCCGCGCCAGTGCCACGACTGCGGGCCAGTGCCGCTCGTGCCGGCGCCGTACCGGCAGGTCCGGCACAGCGTCGCCATAGATCTCGTCGAGATAGGCCGCCGCCATCCGCCACGGCTCGTGTACTGCCGCGGCCCCGCCCGGCATCGGCACCGCGCCCAGGTGGCCGACCCGCTCGAACCCGGTCAGGTCCGCGACGAGCAGCTCACCGCCCCAGAGCGTGCCGTCCGGGCCGAACCCGAGACCGTCGAAGGCGACGCCGATCACCGGTCCGGGGTCGCCGTTGTCGGCCAGGCAGGACGCGATGTGGGCATGGTGGTGCTGGACGCCGAGCAGCTCGACGTCGTCGCGCTGCAGGGCGTACTTCGTGGAGAGGTACTCGGGATGCAGGTCGTGGGCGACGACCTCCGGTCGGACGTCGAAGAGCCGGGTGAAGTGCGCGATTCCGTCGGTGAACGCCCGCAACGTCTCGTAGTTCTCCAGGTCGCCGACGTGATGCGACACGAACGCGCGCCGTCCCTTCGCCACGCAGAACGTGTTCTTCAACTCGGCGCCACAGGCCAGCACCGGCCGCGGGAACCGCCAGGGCAGGGTGATCGGGGCGGGCACGTAACCACGGGAGCGCCGGATCGGCAGCTCACGGCCCCGGAAGACGCGCACCACCGAGTCGTCGGTACGGACGTGGATCCGCCGGTCGTGCGTCAGGAAACCGTCGGCGATCCGCGCCAGCCGCCGGCGGGCGTCGTCGTCGCGGTGGGCGATCGGTTCATCGGAGACGTTGCCGCTGGTCAGGACGATCGGCATGCCGAGCCGACCGAGCAGCAGCTGGTGCAGCGGCGTGTACGGCAGCAGCACACCCAGCTCGCGGTTGCCCGGGGCCACCGAATCGGCGACCGGGGCGTCCGCGCGGCGGGGCAGCAGCACCACGGGCCGGCGGGCGCCGGTGAGCACCGGCTCGGCCGCCGGCGCCACGTCGACGAGGACGCGCGCGGACCGCAGGTCGGCGGCCATCACGGCGAACGGTTTCTCCTCGCGGTGCTTGCGGGCGCGCAGCGTCGAGACGGCCTGGTCGTCGTCGGCCCGGGTGGCCAGGTGGTAGCCGCCGAGACCCTTGACCGCGACGATCCGGCCGTCCCGCAGCCACCGTACGGCCGTGTCCAGGGGCTCGCCGGCAACCGTGGTGCCGTCGGCGGTGACGAGCCGGAGGGCCGGACCGCACGCGGGGCAGCACACCGGCTCGGCGTGGAAGCGACGGTTCGCCGGGTCCGCGTACTCGGCGGCGCAGTCGGCGCAGAGCGGGAACTCGGCCATCGTGGTGGTACGGCGGTCGTACGGAACGTCCTCCACGATCGTGAACCTCGGGCCACAGTTGGTGCAGTTCGTGAACGGGTAGCCGTGCCGCCGGTCCGTCGGATCGGACAGCTCCCCGAGGCAGTCCGGGCAGGTGGCGGTGTCCGGGGAGATCAGGGCATCCCGGCCCGCGCCGGTGACGCTGGTGACGATGGCGAAGCCGGGCTTGCCGGTCGGCGGCACCGCGTCGGTGGTGAGCCGTTCGACCTGGGCGAGTGTCGGTGCCCGCCGGCTGAGGTCGGCCACGAAGGCGGTCAGCCGGTCTCCGTCCCCTTCGACCTCGACGAAGACGCCCGCGCTGTCGTTGCCGACGAACCCGGCCAGCTCGTACTCGGTGGCCAGCGCATGCACGAAGGGCCGGAACCCGACCCCCTGCACGATGCCCTCGACGCGGACGTGCACCCGTTGCACGCTGGTCAGCTCCACGGCAACCGGTCAGAATTCGTCGGCCAACGCCTGCTGGGTGAGTTCCCAGAGCACGTGGTAGACCGTCGTCTGCGCCTCCTGGACCCGGTGCACCGACGCCGACGGCACCACGAAGAGGTGGTCGATGACCTCGGATTCCGCCATCCGGCCGCCGTCGTACCCGGCGAACCCGACGGTGAGCATGCCGCGCCGGGCCGCCTCCTCGAACGCCCGCAGGACGTTGTTCGACCCGCCGCTGGTGGACAGCCCGACCGCGATGTCCCCGGGCCGGCCGAACGCCGCCACCTGCCGGGCGAAGACCACCTCGAACCCGACGTCGTTGGATAGCGCCGTGATCACCGCGACGTCTTGGGTCAGCGAGATGGCCGGCAACGGGCGGGCGGCCTTCGGCGGGTGCAGGAACAACTGGGCGACATCCTGGGCGTCCGTGCTGCTTCCGCCGTTGCCGAACGCGTACAGCGTGCCGCCGGCTCGGAAGGCCGCGGCGCACCGGCGGGCGCAGTCGACCAGCCGCTGCCCGTGCTCGGCGACCAGGGATTCGCGGAGAGCGACTATCTCCGCCGCCTTCTCCGCGGTGGACCTCGCCACCGCGGCGAGCACCGCGTCCACGTCGGTCGGCCGGGTGTCGAGGAACGGGTACAGGGCCCCGACGGCGCCCTCGACCCGGGCGCTCATGACCGCTTCTCCACGACGGCGATGGCCTCCTTGGCGTGGACCAGCACGACGTCACCCGGTTCCGCCTCGACCAGGGCCACACTGACCTCCTCCGGTCCGGCGTCCGTGTCGACCACGGCCAGGCCGTCGGCCATCAGCTCCCGCACCCGGACGGCCACCGCCGCGTCGGAACAGGTGATGCACACGTCGTCGTGGCACTCCGGTACGGCCCGGGTGGTCGGCACCGGCCGCGGCTTCACCGGACCGCCTCCGGCTCCAGCAGTCCAGGTTGCTCGAAGAACACGTGCACCAACTCCCACAGGATGTGATAGATCGTCACGTGCACCTCCTTCACGATGCACGGGTCCTCCGAGCGGGCGACGATGACATGGTCGGCGACGGCGTCCCGAGCGAGGTCGCCGCCGTCGCCGCCGAACAGCCCGACGGTGAGGAGACCGAGGTCGCGGGCCGTCGTCAGGCCCCGCCGGACGTTGGCGCACCGGCCGTCGACGGACAGTCCGAGCGCGATGTCCTCCGGGGCGGCGAGCAGGCGCAGTTGAGCCGCGAAGACCTCGTCGAAGCCCTCCGCCCGGGCGATCCCGGTGAGGGTGGCGGCGTCGTTGGTCAACGAGATCGCCGGCAGCGCCCGCTTGCCCACGATGACCGGGTGGACGAACTCCACCACCACGTGCTGGGCGTCCGTCGCCGGCCCCCCGTTGCCGAAGACGATCAGCTTTCCGCCGCGATGGAAGCGTACGGCCATCTCGTAGCAGGCCCGCGCGATCCGCGCCGCGTCGCCGGCGAGCGCCTCGGCCGGTGCCACTCGCCGGGCGAACGCGCGGTGAACTGTCGGCATCACGGGCGATTGCATGATCCTCCGTTCAGCGTCCGGAAGGGGCGTACCGGTCAGCCGGGCCGACCCGCGTCCCCGCGAAGGCGCCCGCCGAGCGTCGCAGACAGGCAGCGATGACCTGATCGAGCTGCGCCAGTCGGACCGTCCACGACCGGAGAGCCTGGCGACCCTCGGCGGTGAGCTCGTAGCGCCGCCGTGCCGGCCCCGCCCCGGCGGTCTCCCACACGGAGATCAGCGAGCGATCGCGTTCCAGGCCGCGCAGCACCCGGTAGACCTGGCCGGGCTCCACATCGGGCATCCCCATCGCGCTGAGCCGGTCGATCAGGTCGTACCCGTGGCCGGGCCGCTCGAAGATCAGGAGCAGGAGGAACGGAGGCAGCAGACCGCGCAGCTCACGTCCGTGCATGCCACTCCCTCCCGGCGCAGGGCAACCCTCTCTCCAGAAGCTAAACACACTTCATCCCCAAAAGAGGAGAATTGCCCGGTTCACCGTCGAGCACCGACAGCGCGACCGGCCCAGCGTCACGTCGGTTCGCCGCCGCGCGGCGCGGCGTCCGCCTTTTCCCGCGGATCGGCTTCGTCGCCGTCCCGCTGCCGGCGGCGGTCGCGCCTGCGCTCGATCAGCGCGGCGACCAGCAGCGATCCGGCGGCTGCCGCCCGTCCCCACCGGCGCAGGGCTGCCCGGACCGGCCCGGGCGGGGGCGGTGGGGGCGGCCCCGGCACCACGACCCGGTCCACGCCCGGGTACGCCAGCCGGGCGGCCTCGACCGCTTCCTCCTCCGACACCACGACCCGGTTCGCGGTGAGCACCAGTCCGCGGGCCTCGTCGCGGTAGCGCCACCGCCACACCTCTCCCTCCGGCCACAGCTCGATCCGCTCCCCCGGCCGGTCCGGCGCGGGCGTCTCGGGTTCGTCGTCGCGCACGGAGGGTCGCCGGGAGGGACGGCGGGCACGGCGCAGGTCCGCCCGGGTGAGGCCGCCGAGCGAGGTCGCGCCGCCCCGTCGCAGCGCCCGTGCGGTCAGGAACGCGACCGCGCCGGTCAGGATCGGCAGGGCGAGCACCAGGACCCGGAAGAGATACAGCAGGTCGTAGACCGGCACCCCGAGCAGCCGGGCGAGGATGTCGTCGCCGGCGGCCACGACGAGCACCGCGAAGAAGGTCAGTGCGGCCACGCCGACACCGATCCGCACGGGGTGGTCCCGGGGCCGGTCGAGCAGGTGGTGCTGGCGGCGGTCGCGCGTGCGCAGCCGCTCGGCGAACGGCCAGGCGTAGAGGGCCAGGAAGGCCAGTCCGCCGAGCACGACGCCGGGGAAGAACGGCGCCGGCACCAGGTAGCCGCCGATGCGGAACTCCCAGGGCGGGAAGAGGCGCAGCGCGCCGTCGCCCCAGGCGACGTACCAGTCCGGCTGCGCGGGCGAGGTGGACTGGGCCGGCTCGAACGGGCCGTAGAGCCACACCGGGTTGATCTGTGCCAGGCCGCCGAGGGCGAAGAGCACCGCCAGGATCCAGGCGAAGAGGGCGAGCGAGCGCAGGGTGTAGCTCGGCCAGAACCGTGACCCGACCAGGTTGTGCTCCGTCCGGCCCGGGCCCGGGAACTGGCTGTGCTTCTGCCGGACCAGGATGCCCAGGTGCAGGGAGATGAGGGCGACCAGGACGGCCGGTACGAGCAGCACGTGGGTGATGAACAGCCGCGGGATCATCTCGTCGGAGGGGAACTCCCCGCCCAGTGCCAGGGCGGCCAGCCAGGTGCCGACCAGGGGGATCGACTCCACCACCGAGATGATGATCCGCAGCCCCAGTCCGGAGAGCAGGTCGTCGGGCATGGAGTAGCCGGTGAAGCCGTTGGCCAGGGCGAGGGTCAGCATGGTCACGCCGATCAGCCAGTTGAGTTCGCGCGGCTTTCGGAACGCCCCGGTGAAGAAGATCCGGGACAGGTGCAGAACGATCGCGGCGAGGAAGACCAGGGCAGCCCAGTGGTGGGTCTGCCGGATCAGCAGCCCGGCGCGTACGTCCCAGCTCAGCCGGACCACGGAGGCGTAGGCGGCGGAGGTGGTGCTGCCGTCCAATGGGGCGTACGACCCCCGGTAGACCCGGTCGGCGGAGCTGGCGTCGAAGAAGAAGGTGAGGTAGACGCCGGTGAGGATCAGCGCCACGAACGAGTAGAGCGCGAGCTCGCCGAGCATGAACGACCAGTGGTCGGGGAAGACCTTCGCCAGCGCCCGGCGGGTGATCGGGGAGAGCCGGAGCCGGTCGTCCAGCGCGCGGGCCAGCCGGTTCATGATCATGGCCGGCTCCAGAAGCCGGCGCCGGGCGGCGCGGTGAAGTCGCCGGTGGCCCGGAGGAAGCCGTCCGGGCCGACCTCGATCGGCAGTCCGGGCAGCGGCCGCGCCGCGGGACCGCCGACCGCCCGAGCCCCGGCCAGCAGGTCGAACGACGACTGGTGGCAGGGGCAGAGCACCCGGCCGGTGCCCTTGAGGTAGAGCCGCACCGGGCAGCCGGCGTGGGTGCAGAGCAGCGACCAGACGACCAGGCCGCCCAGGTGGCCGCCGGCGGGCGGGCGGGAGAAGCGCTCAGGGTCGAGGCGGACCGCGAACGCGGGGGCGTCGCCGGCGTCGGGGTCTCCCTCGGGGAAGACCGCGACCATCGTCTCGGCGGGCACGTCGTCCGGCCGCAAGGGTCGTCCCGTGTCGTCGACCAGCCGTACGCCGGGCCCCCAAGGGGTGTCCTTCCGGGCCCGGAGCGGGCGGCCCCGGTCCCAGGGGAGCAGGGAGCGCAGCGGGAACAGCGCGGCGACACCGAGGGCGGTCAGCGCGAACCCGAGCGCCGCGAGCAGGCCGTACCGCCGGGTCGGGCTCTCCGGCGCGGCGAAGACCGCCGCCGTCATCGCCTGCTCGGCGGGGGGCGGGGTGAAGCCCTCGTGCTCCTCGACGTACCCGCCGACCGGGACCAGCCGCCGGGACCAGACCGCGAGCCCCACCGCCAGGCCGGCGAAGGCGACCGCCAGGCACACCCCCTCCCACCGGGTGTCGCCACCCAGCCCGTACGTCACCGCGAAACCGACCGCCCCGGCGGCGCTCACCAGGAACGCGGCGACGATCCGGCGGCTCGCGGCCTGCTCGGCCGGTGACGGGCTCGGGCGCCTCACTCCCCGGCCCTCCCGCCCAGCCAGCGCACGCCGGCCACCAGGAGTCCGAACACCACCAGCCAGGCGAGCAACCCCTCGGCCAGCGGGCCGAGCCGGCCGAGCGGATTGCCGCCCGGGTCCAGCCGCTCGGTGCGCAGCCGCCGCACATAGCTGGTCAGGTCGTCGACCTGTTGATCGGTGAGCACCTGGGCGGGGAAGGCGGGCATCAGCCCGGGCCCGACCCGGACCGCTTCCGCGACCTGGGTGGCCGACGCGTCGTAGAGCGGTGGCGCGCTCCAGCCGTTGGTGAGCACGGCCCCCGAGCCGGCAGCCCCGTGGCAGGGCGCGCAGTTGGCGGCGAAGAGGTCCCGGCCGGAGACCAGGTCGCCGGGGGCGACCCGGGGAATCCGCGGGCCGCCGCCGCCGAAGCTGGCCACGTGGTCGACCAGCGCGGAGATGTCGTCGGCGGAGAAGACGGGTTCGCGGCGCCGCGCCTGGGGTACTTCGCGCGACACCGGCATCCGGCCGGTGGAGAGCTGGAAGTCCACCGAGGCGGGCCCGACGCCGACCAGGGACGGCCCCTGCTGCGACCCCTGCCCCTGCACCCCGTGGCAGCTCGCGCACTGCTCCAGGTAGAGCTGGGTGCCGCGGTCGACAGCGGGGGTGGTGGCGGCCGGCGTCGGTGTGGGGTCGGGCGCGGGCGCGAGGGCCACCGGGCCCACGGCGAGCGCCAGCACGGACCCGACCGCGAGTGCCCGGCGCGGGTGCGTGGCGGGCAGAGTCACCGCTCGTGGTCGCCGCATCCGTCAGTCCAACGTGTAGAGGTACGCGGCGATGTCCTGCGCGTCGATCGCGCTGACGCCGAGGTTCGGCATGGCGGTGCCCGGCTCGACGGCCTGCGGATCGGTGATCCACCGTCGCAGGTTGTCCGCGTTGTTGGGCAGCTCACCGGCGATGTAGGACCGGGCGCCGAAGCGGGTCAACGGCGGGCCGACCAGCCCACCGGCCCGGTCGACCCCGGGGATGGTGTGGCACGAGCCGCACCCGTACTGGGCGATCAGCTTCGCGCCCCGGTCCGGCCGGCCGACGCGGGACTCGGGCGGTGGTGGTGGCGACGTCGACGCGCACCCGGTCGCGGCGACGACCGGCAGCGCCGCCAGCACCGTTGCCAGCATCCAGAGACGACGGCTCATCGCACCATCCCTTCGGTTGCGGCGCCGGTCGCCGGCGGCGCGCCGGGCCGGCCCGGCCCGGCCGTGGCCAGGCGGTCGGGCCGCTCCCGGTCCAGCCGGAGCAGCCAGCCGAGGAAGACCGCCAGCGCCGCCACCAGGACCACCAGGTCCATCGGCGCCCACATCAGCAGCCCGGCGAGCTGCTGGTCGGCGAGCGGGTCGGGGCCGAGGACGCGCGCGGGGTAGACCGGTTCGGGGGCGAAGGTGAGGACCGCGCCGAGCGCGGAGGCGGGCAGCATGGTGCCGACCAGCAGCAGCAGCGACACCGGTGCGGGCGCCCGGTGGCGGGCCGGGCCGAGCACCGGCGCCCACAGCAGCCAGGCGGTCGCCACCAGGCTCAGATGCTCGGCGGCGTGCAGGATCGGGCGGTCCACCGCGGCGACGTACGGGCCCGGCAGGTGCCACAGCCACAGGGCCAGGGTCTGCGCCGCCGCGGCCAGCAGGGCGTATTCGGCCGGGCGGCGCAGCCGGCGCACCGGCGCCGCGGCCCGGACGCGGGCCAGCAGCCGGCGCAGCGGGCGGGGCGCGGCCAGGGTGAGCGGCAGTCCCGCCGCACCGGCCGCGAGCAGCGGGCCCGCCACCAGCAGGAGCAGCATGTGCTGGGTCATGTGCCCGGCGTAGGAGGACTCCGCCAGCCGGTGCACCGGCCCCTGGTCGGCCGCCAGCACCACCACCAGCCCGGTGCCGAACGCCGTCACCCGCCGGACCGCCACCACCCGGCCACGGCCCCGCCGCGCCCACAGCTCCTGCACGCCCCGGCCGTAGCCGGCGGCGAGCAGGCAGACCACGGCCACGGACAGCATCGTCAGCAGCCCGTCGGCCACGTCGCCCGGGCCGGACCCGTGGGCCCGGTAGACGGTCAGCCCTGACATGGCGGGAACACCAGCACGGCGATCCCGCCGAGCACGATGATCGTCAGGAACAGCAGGTTCGCCCAGACCCCGACCATGGCGAGCATCCGGGAGCGGTCGACGGCCCGGTCCTCGGCGCCGGCCGACGACGCCCGGGCGGTACGCCGCCACACCAGCGTGGCCACCAGCAGCGATCCCACGGTGACCAGGCCCGGGATCACCACCGCGAGCCACACCGCCAGCCAGAGCGGCACGCCGGCGACGCGCTCGCGGCCCGCGGCGCAGGTCAACTCGTCCAACGGCCAGGCGATGAGCAGGTGCGCGGACCAGGCGAGGGCCCCGCCGAGCACGCCGTACCAGAGCAGCAGCCCGCCGGCCAGTCGGGTGTGTGGGCCGGGTCCGGTGGTCATCACAGCCGTGGGGAGAGGTAGATGGTGAACAGGATGGCGACCCACACCGCGTCGACGAAGTGCCAGTAGATCGCGGCGTTGCGGACGCGTTCGTGGCGGTGGGACCCGAAGCTGCCTCCGCGCAGGGAGGCGGCGAGCAGCCACCCGATCATCGTCAACCCGACCAGCACGTGCAGCCCGTGGAAGCCGGTGATCAGGTAGAACAGGGAGCCGTAGACGTCGGTGGTCATGGTGAAGTGCTTGAGGTCCTCGGCGTATTCGACGGCCAGCAGGGCCAGGAAGGTCAGCCCGAGCAGCAGGGTGGCGGCGAGCCCGGCCCGCAGCCGCCCGCGCCGGCCCCGCCGGATGCCGTGTTCGGCCCAGACCACGGGCAGGCTGCTGGGCACCAGCACTGCGGTCATCAGCAGCGGGAGCAGCAGCTTCGGCTTGTCGACGCCCCCCGGCGGCCACTGCGGACCGAACTGGAAGCGGAGGTAGAAGTAGCTGCCGAGCAGGCACGCGAAGAGGGTGGCCTCGGTGGCCACGAACAGCACCATGCCCCACCAGCCGGTCGGCCGGCCGACCGGCTCCTCGGTGGTCAGCGCCGCGACGCCGGTGGCCGCGGCCACGACCCCACCCCGGTCCGTCATGACGCCACCCCGAGTTCCTCGTCGGGGCGGCGCGGCGGCCAGAGCCAGGCCGCGATCGTCGCCGCCACCACCAGCGCGGCGACCGCGGCGATCGGGTACGCGGCCAGCAGCAGGGCGGTGAAGAAGACCAGCAGCGCGCCGGCGAGGACGAGTGGCTTGAACGACGACTCGGGCATCTCCACCGCCCGCTCGGTGCGGGCGTCCAGCTCGCTGGTGAACAGGGTGCGCCGGCCTTCGCTGAGGACGCGGTCCCCGGTCGCGCCGGTGGTGGTCGACTCGACGGTCCGTTCGTCCCAGGTGGGGTGCAGGCTGTGCACCCGGGGAATGACCGGGAAGTTGTACGGCTCCGGCGGTGACGCCGTCGACCATTCCAGGCTGTCGCCCTCCCACGGGTCCGCCGGCGCCGGCCGGCCCCGCCGCACCGCGTGCACCACGCCGACGAGCACCAGCAGCAGCCCGAGCGCCAGCAGGTACGACCCGACGGTGCTGACCAGGTTCCACCCGTCCCAGCCCGGCTCGCTGCGGTAGGTGTAGACGCGCCGCGGCATGCCGAACAGGCCGTAGAGGTGCATGGGGAAGAAGGTGACGTGCATGCCCGTGAAGGCCAGCCAGAACGCCCACCGCCCGAGCCCCTCGTGGTACATCCGTCCGGTGATCTTGGGGAGCCAGTAGTAGATGCCGGCGAGCATCGGGAAGACCGCCCCACCGATCAGCACGTAGTGGAAGTGCGCCACCACGAAGTACGAGTCGGTGACCTGCTGGTCGAACGCGGTCACCGCGAACATCGCGCCGGTGAAGCCGCCGAGCACGAAGGTCACGAGGAACCCGATCACGAAGAGCAGCGGCACCCGCAGCACCAACCGGCCGAGCAGCATGGTGGCCAGCCAGGCGAAGATCTGGATCCCGGACGGGATGGTGATGACCGTGCTGGCCGCGCTGAAGAAGCTGTAGGACAACAGCGGTAGCCCGGTGGCGAACATGTGGTGCACCCAGACCCCGAACGAGATGATCGCGATCGCCACGATCGAGAGCACGATCAGCGAATAGGCGACCACGCCCCGGCGGGTGAACGCGGGCAGCACCGCGGAGACGATGCCCAGGGCGGGCAACACGATGATGTACACGTCGGGGTGCCCGAAGATCCAGAACAGGTGCTGCCAGAGCAGCACGTTCCCGCCGCCGGACGGGTCGAAGAAGTGGGTGCCGAACCGGCGGTCGAAGAAGAGCATCGCGTTGTCCGCGTTGAGCGCCGGCAGGGCGAAGACCACCATGAACGCGGTGGCCACGATCGCCCAGACGAACAACGGCACCCGGTTGAGCGACATCCCCGGCGCCCGCAGCTTGAGCGCGGTGACGATGAAGTTGATCGCGCCCGAGGTGGTGGAGATGCCCAGGAAGAGCAGACCGAGCGCGTAGACGTCCATGTGCAGGCCGGGGTTGTGCTCCACCTGGTTGAGCGGCGCGTACGCGAACCAGCCGTTGTTGGGCGCCGCCCCGAACGGCAGGCTCCCCCACATGAACAGCCCGGCGAAGAGGAACGCCCAGTAGCCGAAGGCGTTCAGTCTCGGGAAGGCCATGTCCCGGGAGCCGATCATCAACGGGACGAGGAAGTTGCCGAAGCCGAACAGCATGGGCGTGGCGAACAGGAAGATCATCGCCGTGCCGTGCATCGTGAAGAGCTGGTTGTACTCCTCCGGCGACACGACGCCCGCCTCGGGCCGGGCGAGCTGGGTACGCATCACCAGGGCGCTGAGCCCGGCGAGGACGAAGAAGAACGCGGCGGTGACCAGGTAACGCCGGCCGATCTTCTTGTGGTCCACGGTGGTGAACCAGGCGCGCAGCGAGCGGGGCTCGTCCCAGTGCTCGGCCAGCCGGGCCAGGTCGTCCCGGCCGATGCCGGGCTCCTTGCTGGTGGTCGTGGACATGGCGGCCCTACTCCAGCGACCGTAGGTAGGCGATGAGGTCGGGCAGTCGGGCGGCGTCAACCGGCTGCGGGGGCATGGCGTTGCCCGGCTTGACGGTCTGCGAGTTGGCGATCCAGCCGCCGAGGTGTCCGGCGTCGTTGGGCACCGCGCCGGCGCCGATGCTCCACCGCGAGCCGACGTTCGACAGGTCGGGCCCCACCTGCCCCTGCGCGCCGGTGCCCCGGACCGTGTGGCAGGCCGCGCAGGTGCCCTGCACGAAGGTCTGCTGACCGCGCCGTTCGGCCTCGGTCCGCGGCGCCCGGGCCGGGGCGTCCACCCGGGCCAGCCAGGCGTCGAAGGCGGCGCGGGGTTCGGCCACCACCAGGAACGCCATGTGGGCGTGCTGGGTGCCGCAGTACTCGGCGCACTGGCCGCGGTAGCTGCCGTCGCGCCGGGCCTCCAGCCAGGTCTCGCGGGTCTCGCCGGCGATCAGGTCCGTCTTCGGCATCAACTGCGGCACCCAGAAGCTGTGCAGCACGTCCTCGGTCCGCAGGCGTACCCGGACCCGCTCCCCCACCGGGATGTGGAGCTCGTTGGCGGTGGCGCCGGAGGCGCCCACGTAGCGCACCTCCCACCACCACTTGTGCCCGGTGACCTCCACGGTGAGCGCGTCCTGCCCCGGACCTGCGCCGAGCGCGGCGAGGTCCCGCAGACCGACGCCGTAGACCGCCACGAGGATGATGAACGGCAGCCCGGCCCCGGCGATCGTCACGAAGCGCAACGGCTGGCCGTGACGCACCCGGGCGGCGCCCCGCCGGAACACGAGCGCCCAGGCGAGCAACGCCATGACCTCGGCGAACACCGCCATGGAGATCCAGAACAACAGCCACCACAGGCCGCTGACACGCGCGGCCCCGGTCCCCGCCGGATTCAGGGCCGACGGGCTGCCGCCGGAGCAACCGGCGAGCAGCAGCGGGCCGTACAGCAACGGCAGCACCGACCGGGGTCGGCGCTGCCGCCGGCCCGGGTGCGAGGTGGTCTCCGCTGTCGTCTTCACCGGCAAGGACCTTAGTACCGGTTAGCGACCTCCATACCTTTTCTCCGAATGGCGGCATATGGGACAACCACCGCTTTATGGTGGGTCTCCAGTCCCCACCTTCTCGGTCAAGCGCCTCAGGGGCGCGGACAGGGAGATGATGCAAGCCTCCACGGTGGACCTCCTCACGGACACCGCCAGAGCGGCCGCGGCGCGCCGGACGATGGCCTGGGCCGCGGGCGGGCTCGCCGCCGCGGCCACGGTGGCTGGCGGATGGCTCGCGCCCCCCGATCAACTGCAGGGCGACGCGCAACGCCTGATGTACCTGCACGTCCCCGCCGCCTGGGTGGCGTACGCCGCGTTCGCGGTCGTGCTCGCGGCCAGCGGGGCGTACCTGATCGGCGGGGACCTGCGCTGGGACCGGTTCGCCCGGGCGGCGGCCGAGCTCGGGGTGGTGCTCACCGCCGCCGCCATCGGCACCGGGGCCGTCTGGGGGCACCTGGTCTGGGGCACCTGGTGGGCCTGGGATCCCCGGCTGGTCAGCACCGCCCTGCTGCTGCTCGCCTACGCCGGCTACCTCGCCCTGCGCCGGACGCTTGCCGAGCGCTGGGCAGCCCGCGACGGCGGCGACCACCGGGTGGCCCGGCCCGCGGCGGTCGTCGGCGTCGCCGGCTTCGTCCTCGTGCCCGTGGTGCACTTCTCCGTGCTCTGGTGGCGCTCGCTGCACCAGCAGGCGACGGTGCTGGCCCCGCACCGGCCGCCGATCGACCCCCGGATGGCCGCCGCGTTGCTCCTCGCCGTGGCCGCCGCGACCCTCGCCGCGTTCTGCCTCCTGCTGCACCGGGTGGTCCGCCTGGAGCGCCGCCTGGCCCCCGAGCCCTCCCCCGCCGCCGAACGCACTCCGGCGGGAGTCGGATGATGCGTCACCGGGCGGGCCGAATCGCCCTCGTCGCGGTGCTGCTCGCCGCCGGCGGACTGCTGGTCACCAGCGCGCTCCGCGACACCGTCACGTACTACCGGACGCCGGGCGAGCTGCTCGACGATCCGGGCGTCGCGCGCCACCGGGTCCGCCTCGGCGGCGACGTCGTGCCCGGATCGCTGCGCCACCAGGGCGACCTGGTCGTGTTCCGCCTCGCCGAGGCAGGCCACGAGATCACCGTCGAGCAGCGCGGCGCACCCCCGGAGACCTTCCGGGAGGGAACCGGCGCGGTCGTCGAGGGCAGGCTGTCGTCCGACGGCGTGTTCCGCTCGGACCACGTGGTGGTCCGCCACGGCAACGAGTACCGGCCGTCGTCCTCCCCCGTGGTTCCGGCCGATGCTGGGTGACCTCGGCACCGCCGGCCTCGCCGTCGGGCTCGCCTGCGCGAGCCTCACCGCCCTGCTCTGGCTGCGGGTGGCCCTGTTCGGCGCGCCCGTCCGCACCGCCCGGCGCGGCACCGCCGCAACCCTGGCCGCCGCCGCCCTGGCCTGCGCCCTGCTGGAGACGGCGCTGCTGCGGCACGACTTCAGCGTCCGGTTCGTGGCCGAGAACGGCGGCCGGCACGTCCCGCTCTACTACACCCTGACCAGCCTCTGGTCGGCCCTGGACGGTTCACTGCTGCTGTGGTTGCTGGTCCTCGGCGGGTACGCCGCGCTGCTGGCCCGGCGCGCGTACCCGCCGCGGCTGCACGCGTACGCGATGGTGGTCGTCAGCGTGGTCATGGTGTTCTTCTTCGCGCTGTCCACCTTCGCCGCGAACCCGTTCCGCACGGTGAGCCCGGTGCCGGCCGACGGCCCCGGACCGAATCCACTGCTCCAGCAACACCCGGCCATGGGCGTGCACCCGCCGCTGCTCTACGCCGGCTACCTCGGCCTGGTCGTACCCTTCGCTCTCGCGCTGGCGGCGCCGCTGGCGGGACGGGACGGACCGGGCTGGGTGCGGACGGCGCGGCCGTGGGCGCTGGTCTCCTGGGCGGCGCTGACCGGCGGCATCGGCATGGGCGCCTGGTGGTCGTACGCAGTGTTGGGCTGGGGCGGCTACTGGGCGTGGGACCCGGTGGAGAACGCCTCCCTGCTGCCCTGGCTGACCGCCACCGCGTTCCTGCACACCACCCTGGTCCGCGGCCGGGCCGCCTGGCACGGCGCGCTCGCCTGTGCGAGCTTCCTGCTGGTGCTGCTCGGCACCTTCCTCACCCGATCCGGTGCGGTGGCCAGCGTGCACGCCTTCACGGACTCGCCGCTGGGCCCGATGCTGCTCGGTTTCGTGCTGCTGGCGGTGGTGGTGTCGGCCGTCCTGACCGGCCGGCGAGTCCCCGAGCCGACCCGCCCTGGGCGCCCCCGGGCGCTCTCCCGAGCCACCCTGGTGCTGGTCCACGGCGTACTCCTGGTGACCATCGCCGCGGTGGTGCTGATCGGCACCATCCTGCCGCTGCTCACCGCCCCGCTGAGCGGGACGCGCTCCTCGGTGGGCCCGGCCTACTACCAGCGCACCGCGGTGCCCCTGGCGGTCGTGGTGCTGGTGGTGATGGGCGTGGCGCCGGCCCTGCGGGTCCGCGACCGGTCGGCGGCGCTGCGGCGGCTCGTCGTCCCCGCCGGTGCCGGCCTGGGCGCCGTGGCCCTCGTCGGCCTGCTCAGCCGGCCCGGCCCGGCCGCGCTCACCGCGTTCGGCGCGGCGGGGTTCGTCCTCACCGGACTGGCCGGCGACCTGGCCCACCGGCTGCGCCGGTCCGGCCCGCACCGACGGCCCGGCCGGCTCGCCGGGCTGGTCGCGCACGCCGGGCTCGCCCTGGTCGCGGTGGGCGTCGCCGGCTCGTCAGCGTACGGCCGGGACGCCGAACGGACGCTGCGGGTCGGCGAGACCCTGCGGGTGAGCGACGTCGCGGTCCGACTGGTCGGGGTGGACCGGACCGGCGGCAGCGACGGCATGGCGGTACGGGCCCGGCTGGCGCTCACCTCGTCGGGCCACGCCGCGCGGACGATCACGCCGGCGCTGCGCTACCACCCCGCCCGGGACACCGCCGTCACCGTGCCCGCGATCGGCACCGGCCCGCTGCGCGACACGTACGTCACGCTGCTCGCCGTCAGCGAGGACAGCGGCACCGCCACCGTGCGGCTGGCGGTGAACCCGCTCGTCGGCCTGATCTGGGCCGGCGGTGCCCTGACCGCCGTCAGCGGGTTCCTCGCGGCCGCCGCCACCGCCCGCTCGCGAACCCGCTCGGACGCCGGCGCCGACCGGCCGCGGTCCGCCCCGGTCGCCGTCGGACCGGGAGCCGCGACGTGAGGCGGCCGACCGCGCGGCGTCCCGGATGGCTGCGCGTCGGGCCGGCGACCGTCCTCGCGCTCACCGTCGCCGTCGGCGCCCTGATCGCCTTCGGCCTGCGCGCGCCCGCCACGCCGAACCCCGAGGAGGCGACGGCGGTGGCCGGCAGACCCGCCCCGGCGCTCTCCGGCGCCACCCTGGACGGTGGCCGCTTCGCGCTCTCCGACGCCCGGGGCCAGGTGGTGCTGGTCAACGTGTTCGCCTCCTGGTGCGGGCCGTGCCGGGACGAGCTGCCGCTGCTGGTGGACGCCGAGCGCAGCTGGTCCCCGCGCGGCGTCCGGCTGGTCGGGCTGAACATCAGAGACGGCACCGACGCGGTCCGCGCGCTGCTCGACGAGACCGGCGCGACCGGGCTGACCGTGGTGCCGGATCCCGACGGCACGCGGGCGGTCGAGTGGGGCGTGCGGGGCGTGCCGGAGACGTTCGTGGTCGGCCGGGACGGCCGGCTCGTCGACCGGCGGCAGGGGGTGGTGACCCGGCAGTGGCTGGAGCAGCGGATCGCACCGCTGCTGGCCGGATGAGGTGGCGGCGCGCCCTGGTGGCGCTCGCGCTCGTCACGCTCGCCGCGGCGGCCGGCGTGGCGCTGGCCCGGTCGGCGGGCGACCCCGGCCGGCAGGACCCGGTGCGCGCGGTGTCCGCCGGGCTGCGCTGCCCGGCCTGTCAGGGCGAGTCGGTGGCGGACTCCCGGTCACCGATCGCGGCGGCGATGCGGCAGGTGGTGGCGGACCAGATCGCCCAGGGGCGGGACCGGACCGAGATCCGGCGGTGGTTCGTCCAGCGGTACGGCGCGGATGTGCTGACCGAACCACCGGCTCGCGGGGTCCGGCTGCTGCTCTGGGGCGTACCGCTGCTGGCGCTGCTGGCCGGCGGCTACGCGGCCCTGCGGACGCTCCGGCCCGGTGCCGCCCGGACCGGCTCCACGGCACCCTGGACGCTGGACGCTCGGGGCGCCCGGCGGGCGTGGCGGGTGGCGTCGGTGGGCGTGGTGGCCCTCGTGGCGTCCGTCGCGATCGTCGCCGACCGACTCGACCCGCCCGCTCGGCCGGCACCGGCCGACCCGGTCGCGGTCGCCCTCCAACTCGCCCACGACCTGGAGACACAGGACCGGTACGACGCCGCCGCGCAGATGTACCAGGAGGCGCTGCGGGACCGGCCCGACGACAGCGTCCGGCTGCGACTCGCGTTCGCGCTGCTCCGGGCCGGCGACGGCGCCGCCGCGCAACGAACCGCCCGGGACGTCCTCGCCCGCGAGCCGGACTCCCCCGACGGCCTGCTGGTGCTGGGGTTGGCGCAGCGGAACAGCCGGGCCGTCGAGGCGGGAGACACGCTGCGGCATTTCCTGGCCGTCGCACCGGCACACCCGGCCGCCGCGGAGATCCGGCGCCTGCTCGCGACGGGCCGGGAACCCACCGGGCGCTGACGGCGATCTCGTCTCTCAGCGCTGCCTTCAAGCACGTTCCCGCAGCCCTCTGGCCCCTCCGCCAGGAGGTCGTCGAGACGCCGTGAGGATGCCCGGGTCGCCCGAGTGATCGCTCGGTGGGGACCGCATCTCACTCGCTAGCGCGTCCTAGGAGGCTGGGCTGAGGGGCGCCGGCCGGTCATCCGAAAGGGGCTCACGAACGGGCTCGCGCGGCTAGCGTCGAGGTGATGGGCGGTCATATCGGGGTGATCGAGGCGCTCAAGGCGGATCCCACCATGTCGGGCTTGCGCCGGTCGCTGGAGGCGTACTACGGCGACCCGGCCCGCGAGGCGGCGATGGACGCGTTCTACGCGCCCCTGGTCCGCCCGGGAGACCTGGTCTTCGACGTCGGCGCGCACGTGGGCGACCGGCTCGGCAGCTTCCGCCGGCTGGGCGGCCGGGTGGTGGCCGTCGAGCCGCAGCCGCTCTGCACCCGCGCCCTGCGCGCCCTCTACGCGGGCGACGACCGGGTGACCGTGGTGGAGGCGGCGTGCGGGGCGCGGACCGGGCCGGTGCGACTGCACGTGAACTCCGCGAACCCGACGATCTCCACCGCGTCGGCGGGGTTCCTGCGGGCCGCGCACGGGGCCGGCGGCTGGGCACACGAGGTCTGGGACGCCGAGATCGAGGTGGCCGGCACCACGCTCGACGCGCTGGTCGCGGCGCACGGCGTGCCTGCCTTCGTGAAGATCGACGTGGAGGGCTTCGAGGACGCCGTGCTGGCCGGGTTGAGCCGCCCGCTGCCGGCGCTGTCGTTCGAGTTCACCACCATCGCGCGCGACCTGGCGGCGCGCTGCCTCGACCGGCTCATCGGGCTGGGCTTCACCGACTTCACCGTGGCGCTCGGCGACGAGATGGCGTTCGCCCTGCCCGGCTGGCGGTCGGCGGACGAGGTGGCGGCGTACCTGCGGGCACTGCCGTACGAGGCCAACTCGGGCGATGTCTATGCCCGCGCCCGGCCGGCCTGACCGGCGGAGGTGACCCGGCGGCGAAGGCGCCGATCCGGTCCAGCAGGGACGGCGCCCAGCGACCCGGTGGCAGACCGCCTCGGAGCCGACCCGCGGGGACGCGGCCGCCCGCCGCGGGCAACCCGTTTTTCGCATCGACACTGCTCGCACCCTTGATCGGCCGCGCTGTCCAGGGACGCTTTTTTCAGGTTTCGAACTTAGCCATGTTTCGTTATCCGCCCGTTATTGACGTGACCGCTGCCACTTCGGTTGACTGCGACGGAACCGCTTCCGCAACCGGTTCCGAAACATCTACCACACCCCTGCGCCCCGGGAGCGTCACGTGCCGATCACCATCGCCGACGTCGCGACCCGCGCCGGCGTGAGCAAGACGACCGTCTCCCGGGTGCTCAACGGCAAGGGCGAGGTGCACGTCCGCACGGCCGACCGAGTCCGCGCGGTCATCAACGCCCTCGGGTACGTGCCGAGCGCCCGCGCGGTCGGCCTGGCCCGCGGGCGTACCCGGGTGGTCGGCATGCTGGTGCCCGCCCTGACCTGGCCCTGGATGGGCGAGGTGCTCCAGGGCGCGGCCGACGTGGTCGAGGCCGAGGGCTACGGCATGCTGCTGTTCACCTGCACGCAGGGCGACGAGTCGATGCGGCGGTTCGCCTCCCAGGTATCGGCGAAGTCCTTCGACGGCCTGCTGGTGGTCGAGCCGGAGGGCACCCTCGACTACATCACCGAGCTGCACGAGCGCGGCCTGCCCGTCATCCTCATCGACGACCGCGGCCACCAGCCGGGCTTCCCGTCGGTGCGGACGACCAACGAGTCCGGCGCGCGGGCCGCCGCCGCGCACCTGCTGGCGCACGGCCGGAAGCGGCCGCTGGTCGTCACCGGCCTGCGCCGCTTCGGCTGCACCCGGGAACGGCTCGCCGGTTTCGCGGACGGCTACGCCGACGCGGGCCTGCCCATCGACTCCGCCCTCGTCGTGGAGGGTGACTTCACCTTCGAGTGCGGGCGGGCCGCCGTGGAAGGCCTGCTCGCCGACGGCGTGCCGTTCGACGCCGTCTTCGCCCACAACGACCTCTCCGCCGCCGGGGCGCTCCAGGCGCTGCGGGACGCCGGCCGGCGGGTCCCCGAGGACGTGGCGGTGGTGGGCTTCGACGACCTGCCCCTGGCCGGGCACACCCACCCACCGCTGAGCTCGGTCCGCCAGCCGTTGCGGGAGATGGGAGCTGCCGCCGCCCGTACCCTCATCGCCCACCTCGCCGGCGCGCCGCTGCCCCACGCCCCGACCGTCATCCCCACCAGCTTCACCGTCCGCGCCTCGACGGGCACCACCTGACCTCGCACCGATGTAGCTCCACCCGCACCGGCGGGCGTCCCGTCCGCCGGTGGTAACACCGCACACCCTCCATCCACCACATCCCGCCCCAGGATTGCGGGAGCACCGAGGGAGACCTCCATGAGAAGAAGGCAACTCCTCGCCGTCGCGCTGGCCGGCGCGATGGCCACCGGCGTCGCCGCGTGCGGCGACAGCCCGAACGCCAACAAGAAGAACGGCCAGGCGGCCACGGTACTCAACGTGGGCATGCCGAACGGGCCGCAGGCCGAGAACAACAACCCGTTCCTCACCACGTCCGCCGCGGCGTCGCTGGGCTACCGCTGGCAGATCTACGAGCCGCTGATGATGTGGAACCCGGTTAAGCCGGCCGACCCGTTCAAGCCGTGGCTGGCCACCAAGGCCGAGTGGTCGTCGGACTACACCTCGGTGAAGGTCACCATCCGGGACAACGCCACCTGGTCCGACGGGCAGAAGGTCACCGCCGAGGACGTCGCCTTCACCTACAACCTCGTGAAGAAGTACCCGGCGCTGAACGACCAGGGCGTGCCCTACACGGACGCGACGGCCAGCGGCAACGAGGTCACCATCAAGATGGAGAGCCCGCAGTTCGTCAACCAGCAGAAGGTGCTGTGGCGGGTGCCGATCGTGCCCAAGCACATCTGGGAGAAGATCAGCGACCCGACGACCGACACCGTCAAGCAGCCGGTCGGCAGCGGCCCGTACACCCTGAAGTCCTTCACCCCGGCCAGCATGACGCTGTCGGTGCGCGACAAGGGCTACTGGCAGGACCTGCCGAAGGTCAAGGAACTGCGCTACACCTCCTACACGGACAACAGCGCGCAGACCACCGCCCTGGCCAACGGCGAGTCGGAGTGGAGCTTCGTCTTCATCCCCAACTACCAGGCCGTCTTCGTGGCCAAGGACCAGGAGCACCACAAGGTGTGGGCCCCGGCGATCCTCGGCATCCACGGCCTCTACCTCAACACGACGAAGAAGCCGTTCGACGACCCGGCGCTGCGCCGCGCCATGAACATGGTCATCGACCGCGCCGACATCTTCACCACGGCCGAGGCCGGCTACTTCCACCCGCAGGTGAAGAGCGTGACCGGCCTGCCCAGCCCGGCCGGTGACTCGTTCGTCGCGCCCGAGTTCAAGGGCCAGGAGCACAAGGTCGACGTCGAGGGCGCCAAGGCGCTGCTGACCGGCGCCGGCTACAAGCTCGAGGGCAACACCCTCAAGGACAAGACCGGCAAGGCCGTCACGCTGAAGCTGACCGACCCGGCCGGCTGGTCGGACTACCAGACCAGCCTGGAGATCGTGAAGGACAACCTGTCGAAGATCGGCATCGCCGCCACGGTCGACAAGGCCAACCAGGACGCCTGGTTCCGCAACGTCGAGCAGGGCAACTTCGAGGCGACGTTCCGGTGGACCGAGGGCGGCGCCACGCCGTACGACATCTACCGGACGATCATGGACGGCCGGCAGCTCAAGCCGATCGGCACCGCCTCCCCCGCCGGCAACTTCGGCCGCTTCAACAACAAGGAGGCGACCGACGCCCTGGTCGCCTACGCGAACGCGACCGACGAGGCCGCGCGCACCACCGCCATGAACACGCTGCAGAAGATCTTCGTCGACCAGATGCCGATGATCCCGGTCGGCGCGGACAACATCGGCGGCGCGTACAGCACGAAGAACTGGACCGGCTGGCCGGACGACTCGAACCCGTACGGCGCCATGCAGCCCACCCAGCCCAACGCGCTGGACGTGGTCCTGCACCTCAAGCCCGCCAACGGCTGACCTCGCCAACCGCCTCCCCGGCCGGCTCCCGGCCGTCCGGGGAGGCGCACCCCACGCTCAGACAGGAACTCGGCATGACGTTGAGCGAGAGCGCGGCGGCGCCGGCCGACGAGGTGGTGCTGGAGGCCGTCGGCCTGACCAAGCACTTCCCCGTCCGCAGGCGGCTGCGTGACCTCTTCTCCCGGACGCCGGCCGTCGTGCACGCCGTCGACGACGTATCGTTCGCGCTGCGTCGCGGCCGGGTGACCGCGCTGGTCGGGGAGTCCGGCTCCGGCAAGTCCACGGTGGCCCGGCTGCTGGCCCAGATCTATCCCCGCACGGCCGGCGACCTCCGCCTGCACGGCACGTCGACCAAGGTGCGCGGCGGCCGGCCGTTCCGGTCGTACGTGCGGCGGGTCCAACTGATCCTGCAGGACCCGTTCGCCTCGTTGAACCCGGTGCACACCGTCCGCTACCACCTCACCCGGTCCCTGCGGATCCACGGCAACGCCGGGCGCGGCGCCGAGGACCTGGACCGGGCCCTCGCCAAGCTGCTCACCCGGGTCAGTCTCACCCCGCCCGAGCGCTACCTGGACGCCTTCCCGCACGAGCTGTCCGGCGGCCAGCGGCAGCGCGTCGCCATCGCCCGGGCGCTCGGGGCCGACCCGGAGGTGCTCCTCGCCGACGAGCCGGTCTCCATGCTCGACGTCTCGATCCGCCTCGGCGTGCTGAACCTGCTGCAGGACCTCAAGGACCGGCTGAACATCGCCATCCTGTACATCACGCACGACATCGCCTCGGCCCGCTACTTCGCCGACGAGACGATCGTCATGTACGCCGGCCGGATGGTCGAGGGCGGCGACAGCGAGACCGTCACCCAGAACCCGGCCCACCCGTACACCCGGTTGCTCACCGACTCGGCGCCGGACCCGGAGCGGATCACCGGCGGCGGCGCCGCGGTCGACGCGGCCGCCGGGAAGGACCGCGGCCAGGGCGAGCCGCCGAGCCTGATCGCCCCGCCCGCCGGCTGCCGGTTCCACCCCCGGTGCCCGCACGCCATGCGGCGCTGCACGGTGGACCTGCCGCCGCGGCTGACCATCGGCGACCGGCCCGATCACTGGGCGGCCTGCTGGCTCTACGACCCGGACACCGTGGCCGCCGACGCCCCCGGCTCGGCCGCGCCTGACGCCGACCCGGCCGTGCCACCGCCCGCGGCAGCGCTCGACCGGACGGACACCGCAACCCTGGGGGAGCCACGATGAGATTCCTCCTGCAGCGCACGGCCTTCTACCTGTTCACGGCGTGGGCGGCCATCACGCTCAACTTCTTCATCCCGCGGCTGGTGCCGGGCGACCCGGTGCAGTCCCTCATCTCGCGCAACCAGGGCCGGATCAGCGCCGACGCCATCGAGTCGCTGCGCGTGCTGTTCGGGCTGGATGCGCACGAGAACATCTGGCAGCAGTACCTCGACTACTGGCGGCAGCTGCTCCACGGTGACCTGGGGCTGTCGTTCACCTTCTTCCCCACGCCGGTGTCCACAGTGATCGGCGACAGCCTGCCGTGGACGGTCGGTCTGGTCGGCATCACCACGATCATCAGCTTCCTCGTCGGCACCGGGCTCGGCGTCGGCGCCGGCTGGCGGCGCGGCTCCTGGGTCGACGGGCTGCTGCCGGCCACGACGTTCCTGTCCTCGATCCCGTACTTCTGGCTGGGTCTCGTCGCCATCGCCGTGTTCACCGGGCCGGGGAGCTTCTTCCCGTCCTCCGGCGGCTACGAGGCGGGCCTCGTGCCGGCGTTCGACGGGTACTTCATCCCGAGCGCGATCAAGCACAGTGTCCTGCCCGCCGCCACCATCCTGGTCTCCTCGATGAGCGGGTGGATCCTCAGCATGCGCAACATGATGGTGACCGTCTCGTCGGAGGACTACATCACCGTCGCCCACGCGAAGGGCCTGTCGGAGCGCCGGGTGGCCCTGAGCTACGCGGCCCGCAACGCGCTGCTGCCGAACGTCTCGGGCTTCGCGCTGTCGCTCGGGTTCATCGTCGGCGGCACGCTGCTCGTCGAGATCGTGTTCTCCTACCCGGGCCTCGGCTACCAGCTCTTCCAGGCGGTCGGCTACAAGGACTACCCGCTCATGCAGGGGATCTTCCTGATCATCACGATCTCCGTGCTGGTGGCGAACCTGCTCGCCGACGTCGCGTACCTGCTTCTCGACCCGCGGACCCGAAAGAGCTGAGCGATGACCATCTCACCGTCGAGCATCGAGCAGGTCATCCCCGGTCAGGGTGCGATGGCCCAGCCGTCGGCCGCGCCGGGCCGGGCGAAGCGGCGCCGGTTCCGCTTCGTCGCCAACGCCAAGGCCGCGACCGGCCTGGTCATCCTGGGCATCTACTGCCTCTTCGCGGTGATCGGGCCGTGGGTGGCGCCGTACAACCCGGACGCGCGCAGCGCCGACGTGCTCCAGGCGCCGTCGACCCGGCACTGGTTCGGCACCACCCACCTCGGTCAGGACATCTTCAGCCAGATCCTGGTCGGCGCGCGCAGCGTCATGGTGGTGGGCCTGCTCGCCGGAGTGCTGGCGACGATCCTGTCCATCCTCATCGGCGTGACGGCCGGCTACATCGGCGGGGCGGCCGACGAGGGCCTGTCGGCAGTCTCCAACGTGTTCCTGGTCATCCCCGCGCTGCCGCTGATCATCATCGTGACGTCGATCGTCGAGCAGGCCAGCGACACGCTCGTGGCGCTCATCATCGGCCTCACCTCGTGGGCCTGGGGGGCGCGGGTGCTGCGCGCCCAGACGCTGTCGCTGCGGCGCCGTGACTACGTCGAGGCGGCCCGGGCCACCGGCGAGCGGACCTGGCGCATCATCCTGTTCGAGATCCTGCCCAACCTCACCGCGATCATCGCGTCCGGCTTCGTCGGCACGGTCATCTTCGCGGTCATGTCGGAGATCACGCTGGCCTTCATCGGCATCTCGTCGATCTCGTCGTGGAACTGGGGCACCATCCTGTTCTGGGCGCAGGGCCAGCAGGCCCTCGCGCAGGGCGCCTGGTGGTGGTTCGTCCCGGCCGGGCTGGCCATCGCGCTGCTCGGCACCGCCCTCGCCCTGATCAACTTCGGCATCGACGAGTTCGTCAGCCCCCGGCTGCGCAGCGCAGGCAAGACCCGGATCCGCACCGCCGACGGTCGCAGCGTGCGGATGCGGGTCGGCTTCACCCCCGTGCTGGCCCCGACCCCGCGTACGGTGCCTGTCCCCCGAGAGGAGGTCACACCGTGAGCGCGAGGAGTGCAGCGAAGCGGAGCCCCGCAGTCGCGAACGAAGGAGGGCTCAAGCGAGCGCGAGGAGTGCAGCGAAGCGGAGCCCCGCAGTCGCGAACGAAGGGAGGCTCAAGTGAGTGATCCGGTGCTGGAGATCCGCGGGCTGCGGGTCGACTACGGGCTCGGTGACGCGGCGGTGCACGCCGTACGCGATGTGGACCTGACCCTGCACCGCGGCGAGGTGCTGGGGCTGGCCGGCGAGAGCGGCAGCGGCAAGTCCACCCTGGCGTACGGGCTGACCCGGCTGCTGCCGCCGCCCGGCGTGGTCAGCGGCGGCCAGGTGATCTACCACCCGGTCGACGGCCCGCCGGTGGACGTGCTGACCCTCAGCCCGGCGCAGCTGCGGAGGTTCCGCTGGGCGGAGACCTCGATCGTGTTCCAGGGCGCCATGAACTCGCTCAACCCGGTGCACAAGGTCTCCACCCAGCTGCTCGACGTGATCAAGGCGCACGACCCGACGAGCACGGCGGCGGGCCGGCTGGCCCGGGCCCGGGACCTGCTCCGCCTGGTCGGCATCGCCGCGGACCGGCTGGACAGCTACCCGCACCAGCTCTCCGGCGGCATGCGGCAGCGCGTGATGATCGCCATGGCGCTGGCGCTGGAGCCGCAGGTGGTCATCATGGACGAGCCGACCACCGCGCTGGACGTGGTGATGCAGCGGCAGATCCTCGGCCAGCTCGCCGAGCTGCGGGAGCGCCTCGGCTTCGCGGTGCTGTTCATCACCCACGACCTGTCGCTGCTGGTCGAGTTCTCCGACCGGATCGCCATCATGTACGGCGGCCGGATCGTCGAGGAGGCGCCCGCCGCCCAGCTGTACCGGCACGCGCTGCACCCGTACACCGAGGGGTTGCTGCACTCCTTCCCGGCGCTGCGCGGACCGCGCCGGGAGCTGACCGGCATCCCCGGCTCCCCGCCGGACCTGCGGGCCATGCCGGAGGGCTGCGCGTTCCACCCGCGCTGTCCGAAGGCGTTCGACCCGTGCGACAAGAAGGTGCCGGCACTGGGCGCCGCCGAACCGGGCCGGGACGTCGCCTGCTGGCTGCACCCGGTCGCCGCCGCGGCCCCCCGCTGACCCCGCTCCCCGTCCGACCGAACGACCCGCTACCGCGAGGAGAACCATGGACACCGACCTCACCCACCCCACCGCTACGGGGCAGGCCGACCCGATCGACACCCTTCCGCCGACCTTCCGGTGGGGGGTGGCGACCTCGTCGTACCAGATCGAGGGTGCGGTGGCCGAGGACGGCCGGACGCCGTCGATCTGGGACACCTTCTGCCGGGTGCCGGGCGCGGTGGCCAACGGCGACCACGGCGACGTGGCCTGCGACCACTACCACCGGATGCCGCAGGACGTGGCGCTCATCGCGGACCTGGGTCTGGACACCTACCGGTTCTCGGTGGCCTGGCCGCGGGTGCAGCCGGGCGGGCGCGGGCCGGCGAACCCGGCCGGGCTGGCCTTCTACGACCGCCTGGTGGACGAGCTGCTCGGCCGCGGGATCGACCCGTGGGTGACGCTCTACCACTGGGACCTGCCGCAGGAGCTGGAGGACGCGGGCGGCTGGCCGAACCGGGACACCGCCCACCGCTTCGCCGACTACGCGGAGCTGGTCTTCGCCGCCCTCGGCGACCGGGTGAAGACCTGGACCACGCTGAACGAGCCGTGGTGCTCGGCGATGCTCGGGTACGCCTACGGCCTGCACGCGCCGGGCCGGCGGGACCTGGGCGCCGGGATCGCCGCCGCGCACCACCTGCTGCTCGGGCACGGGCTGGCGACGCAGCGGCTGCGCGCGGCGGCGGGCAGCCCGATCGAGCTGGGCATCACCCTCAACATGGCGACCGCCGACCCGGCCACCGACAGCCCCGCCGACCGGGACGCCGCCCGGGCAGCGGACGGCCTGGGCAACCGGATCTACCTGGACCCGCTCTTCCGCGGCCGGTATCCGGAGGACGTGGTGGCCGACCTGGCCGCCGAGGGGGTGCGCATCCCGGTCGAGGACGGTGACCTGGAGGTCATCTCGTCCCCGATCGACGTGCTTGGGGTGAACTACTACTTCGGGCAGGCGCACTCCGGGGTGGACGAGCAGGGCCGGGAGCGGGACGACGACGGCCGGCCGGTGCGCCGGGTGATCCGCCGGGACCTGCCGCGCACCGCGATGGACTGGGAGATCGTGCCGGACTCCTTCACCGAGCTGCTGGTCCGGCTGCACCGGGACTACCCGGGCGTGCCCATGGTGATCACGGAGAACGGGGCGGCCTTCGACGACAAGCCGGACGCCGACGGGTTCGTGGCCGACGACGACCGGGTGGCGTACCTGACCGAGCACCTGCGGGCGGTGGCCCGGGCCCGGCAGGCCGGTGCGGACGTGCGCGGCTACTTCGCCTGGTCGCTGCTGGACAACTTCGAGTGGGCGTACGGCTACGACAAGCGGTTCGGCATCGTCCGGGTGGACTACGACACCCAGCGGCGCACGCCCAAGCGCAGCGCGCTCTGGTACCGCGACACCATCCGGCGGGTGCGCGGGGAGAGCTGACCCGGCCGCTCGGGGCGGCCGCGCGGGATCTTCCCGGGCGGCTGCCCCGCCGCGCCCGGACACCCACGTCGGGCGCTTTTTTCACGTCTTGACATAAGCAGGTGCGAGGGGTTTCCTCATTCACGGATGTTGATTTATCCGGAAGGAGCATCCGTGTCCCCCACCACCGTTCCCCGCCTCGCCGGCCGCGCCGCCCTCGCGCTCTGCCTCACGGCCGGCACGCTCGCCCTCGCACCGCCACCCGCCGCGCAGGCCGCCGGCGAGACGGTCAACCTCTGGCTGACCACCACCTCCGACTCCGGCGGACGAACCGTCACCCGGGGCCTGCAACAGCAGAGCCCGCTGAGCTTCGCCGCCACCAGCCCCGCCGCCACGCACACCATCACCGTCGACGAGAACACCCGCTACCAGCCCTTCGAGGGCGCCGGGGCGTCCATCACCGACACCACGGCGTACCTGCTGCGAGGCGGGCCGGTGAGCGCGGCCACCCGGGACGACGTGATGCGCAAGCTGTTCAGCCCCACCGACGGCATCGGCCTGTCGTACGTGCGCAACCCGATCGGCGCCTCCGACCTGTCCCGACCCGGCAACGTCTCGCTCGACGACACCTGCTGCGACCTGAACGACTTCGGCGCCAACGGCTACGACACCAACGTGGAACTGCTCACCGCGCAGGCCCGGCAGCTCAACCCGGCGCTGCGGGTGATGGTGGTGCCCTGGAGCGCGCCCGGCTGGATGAAGGACAACGGCCGGATGGACCAGATGGGCTGGCTCAAGTGGGAGTACTACGCCACCTACGCCCAGTACTTCGTCAAGACCATCCAGGCGTACGCGGCCCGGGGCGTGAAGGTCGACTACCTCTCGGTGCAGAACGAGCCGAACTGCTGCCAGGCCGGGAACCCCACCGCCATGGATTACCCGGGGATGAGCTGGAACTCCTCCGGCCTGGTCGAGCTGACCAAGAACTTCGTCTACCCGGCGTTCCGCGCCGCCGGCATCACCACCAAGGTGCTCGTGCACGACTGGAACTACGGTGACTACGGCACCATCGGCTCCGGGCTGCTCGCCGACAGCGCGGTCCGCACCGACCCGCTCTTCGGCGGCATCGCCTGGCACGGCTACTGGGGTGACCCGGCGGTCGGCAGCCAGGTGCACGGCCAGTACCCGGCGGTGCCGCAGTTCAGCACCGAGCACTCCGGCGGCACCTGGATCACCAACCAGCACAACGAGGACATGGCCGACATCGTGAACTACGCCCGGAACTGGAGCCGGAGCGTGGTGAAGTGGAGCCTCGCGGTCAACCAGTTCATGGGCCCGCACAACGGCGGCTGCGGCACGTGCACCGGCCTGATCACCGTCCAGGAGGGCGGCGCCCGCGCCGGTCAGGTCGACTACACGATCGAGTACTACACCACCGGGCACCTGACCAAGTTCGTCCGGCCGGGGGCGGTGCGGATCGACTCCACCGCCAACGGCACCGTGCAGAACGTCGCGTACCGCAACCCGGACGGGTCCAAGGCGCTGCTCGCGCACAACGGCGGCACCTCCGCGCAGTCGGTGAAGGTGGTCTGGGGCGGGCAGTCGTTCACCTACACCCTGCCGGCCCGCACCACCGCCACGTTCACCTGGTCCGGCACCCAGTCCGGTGGCGGCGGCACGCCGACCGGCCCGATCACCGGCATCGGCGGCAAGTGCCTCGACGTCACCGACAACTCCAGCGCCGACGGCACGCCGGCGCAGATCTGGAGCTGCACCGGCGGGGCGAACCAGCAGTGGACCCGGGCCGCCGACGGCACCCTCCGCTCGCTGGGCAAGTGCCTCGACGTGGCCGGGGGCGGCACCGCCGACGGCACCAGGGTGCAGCTGTGGACCTGCAACGGCAGCGCCGCCCAGCGGTGGACCTGGACGGCCGGGCGGGACCTGGTGAACCCCCAGGCGAACAAGTGCCTGGACGTCATCGGCAACACCTCCGCCGACGGAACGAAGACGCAGATCTGGACCTGCACCGGCGGGGCCAACCAGAAGTGGACGCTCCCGTCCTGAGCCGGCGCCGGGCCGGCGGCGCTCCCGCCGCCGGCCCGGCGACTCAGCGGGTCCGCGTCCGGGGCCGCCGCGCCTGCGCCGGCACCACCCGGGCGACCGGTTCGCGCGGCACGCCGCCGTCGCGTAGCAGCCGGGCCATCGGCAGAGTGGCCGCGCCCATCGCGACCGCGTCCGGTCCGAGCCGGCACAGCTCGATCGAGGTCTGGGCGTACGGCTGGCGCAGCGCGTGCCGCGCGGTGACCTCGCGGATCTGCGGCAGGTAGCGCTCGCCCAGGGCCAGGCCGGCCCAGCCGCCGAGCACCACCCGCTCGGGGTTGAACAGGTTCACCAGGTTCGCCACCCCGGCGCCGAGGTAGCCGACCGTCTCGTCGAGCACCTTCGCGGCGGTGCGGCTGCCGGCGCGCAGCAGCTCACCGAAGGCGCTCTCCTCGTCGCCGCCGGCCGCCGGGCGGCCCCGGTTGGCCAGCCGGAACCGGTCGAGCACCCCTTCGGCCCCGACGTACGCCTCCAGGCAGCCGAGGTTGCCGCAGCGGCAGCGGCGGCCCCCGTACACGATGGTGGTGTGGCCCCACTCGCCGGCGCTGCTGTGCGCGCCGCGGTAGCCCACGCCGTCGGCCACCACACAGGCCCCGACGCCGGAGCCGACCAGGGCGACCACCGCGTGCCGAACGCCGCGCCCGGCGCCGAACCACATCTCGGCCTGGCCGAGGGTCTTCGCGCCGTTGTCGATGTGCACCGGGATCTCGGTGCCGGCGCGCAGCATGGCGCCGAGCGGCACGCCGTCCCAGCCGAGGGTCTGCGCGTGCACCACGGCGTCGGCGGTGCGCTCGACGGTGCCGGAGACGGCGACGCCGAAGCCGAGCACCGCCGCCGGGTCGACGCCGGCCTGCTCGATCACCGCGGCGAGACCGTGCAGCAGGTGGTCGGTGACCTGCCGGGGGTCGGGCTCGGCGGCGGCGATCGGGTACTCCGCCTTCGCGAGGGCGGTCATCGCCAGGTCGAACAGCTCGACCTGCACCCGGGTCTCGCCGACGTCGGCGCCGACCAGGTAGCCGTAGCCGGGTGCGACCCGGAGCAGCACCCGGGGGCGGCCGCCGTCGGACTCGACCGAGCCGGCCTCCTCGACCAGGCCCTCGGCGATCATTTCGCCGACCAGGTTGCTCACGCTGGCCAGGCTGAGCGCGGTGGACTGCCCCAGCTCGTGCCGACTCAACGGGCCGTCCAGCCAGATCCGGGTGAGCAGGACCGACCGGTTGGCCCGACGCATGTCGCGCACGGTGGTGCGTCTGGCGTCCATGTCCGCCTACCTCTCCTGTCACCACCGCGGCGACCCGCCCCGGATACGTCACCCAAGGTTAATGCGATGAACCAAGCAGTGAAGAACCCGGGCCGCCGTCCGCCACGCCCCGGGTTCCGCGTTCGGCCGATCACCGCGGTGGGCGTCGGTTAGCTTGGGCCACGGGGCGGCGCCGGCCGGCCCCGGGGCATGGTCCCTCGGCGCCGCGAGATCAAGAAGGCCTGCTGTGACGGATGGCGGACGTCGGCCCATAACGCGGACCATGATGGCGGGATCCCGCTCGGATCTGCTGGAGCTGTTCTTCGATCTCGCGCTCATCGCCAGCCTGGCCCTGACGTCGGAGAAGATGGCCGGCAACGGCTGGACGGGCCTGGCACAGGCCCTGCTGACCCTGTCGACGCTGTGGGCGGTCTGGGTGACGACCACCTCGTTCACCGATCTCTACAGCCCGCAGGAGCGCCCCATCCAGCTCGTGGTGCTGGGCATCATGTTCGGCGGCATGCTGATGTCGGCCGCCCTGCCGACCGCGTTCGGCGGCCACGGTCTGATCTTCGGCGCGACCTGGGCCGGCATCAACTGGACCCGGGCGCTGGTGCTCATCCCCGCGCTGCGCGGCCGTCCCGAGCGGGAGCGGCCGATCCGGGTCCTGTTCTGGACCACCATCTCGGGCGTCCTGTGGGTCGCCGGCGGCCTGGTCTCCCACCCCGGTGCCCGACTCGCGGTGTGGCTGGCCGCGCTGGCCGTCGACTACGTGGCGTTCGGCTTCCGGTTCCCGATCCCCGGCCGGCCCCCGCTGCCGCAGTACGACGTGGTGCCGGAGCACCTGGCCGAGCGGTACCAGCAGATCTACGTCCTCACCCTGGGCGAGCTGATCCTCGTCACGGTCCTCGCCCTGAGCCACATGCCGTTCAGCGCGGACCGCGTGTGCGCGTTCGCCACTGCGTTCGTGGCGGCGGTGCTGCTGTGGTGGAGCTACGCGCGCGGCGCCGGCGCCCGGCTGCGCGAGGCGATCGAGGGGGCCCCGCACCGGCACCGGCTGGTACAGACCAACCCGTACGCCCACTGGCTGATGGTGGTCGGCGTGGTGGGCCTCGCGGCGGGCTTCAGCCGGGTCATCGCACAGCCCGGGGCACGGCCGTCGGCGAACCAGACCGCGCTCGTGCTGGGCGGCGTCGCGCTGTTCCTGATCGGCCGGGCCACGCTCGACCACGAGGTCCTCGGGCGCATCCCGCTCTCCCACGTGGTCGGCCTGCTCGCCGCGGTCGCTGTCGTGCCGGCCGCCCCGCGCCTGCCGAACCTGGTCCTGAGCCTGGTCGCCACGCTCGTCCTGTTCGGCGTCGCGGCTGCCGAGTGGGTCCGCCGGTAGCGCGAGGGTCCGGAGCTGGCCACTCCCTGATCCGACCGGCATTTACATTTAACAAAGTTAACTGATAACCTCCGGCGCATCGATGAGGAGGTATGTCATGCGACTTCGACGCGGGTTGACCGCACTGCTCGGCGGCGCCGCCCTGCTCGCCGCCACCGCCGCCCTGCCGGCAGCCACCGGGATCGCCGCCACCGCCGGTGAGACCGCGCTGGTGGCCTGCACCGGTGTCCCGGCCTGGGCCGAGGGGGTGACCTGGACCGCGGGCAGCCGGGCCACCTACGCCGCCCGCCTCTACCAGGCGCTGGTCACCCACACCCCGCCAGCCGGCGCCGGCTGGACCCCGCCGGCCACCCCGGCCCTCTGGTCCGATCTGGGCGCCTGCGACGGCGGCGCCCCGACCCCGAGCCCCACCACGAAGCCGCCCTCCCCCACCCCCACGCCGACGTCGTCCCCGTCCCCCACCACGACGCCGACCCCGACCTCGGCCCCGACCACGCCGCCGCCCGGCGGGACGACCTGCGCGCTGAAGTCCCGGCCCGCCGGCAAGGTGCTCCAGGGCTACTGGGAGAACTGGGACGGCGCGGCCAACGGGGTGCATCCCGGCATGGGCTGGATCCCGATCACCGACTCCCGGATCACCGCCCACGGCTACAACGTGGTCACCGCCGCCTTCCCGGTGATCCGCTCCGACGGCACCGTGCTCTGGGAGGACGGCATGGACGCCGGGGTGAAGGTGCCCACTCCGGCCGAGGTCTGCCAGGCCAAGGCCGCCGGGCTGACCGTCCTGCTCTCGATCGGCGGCGCGACCGCCGGCATCGACCTCGGCTCCAGCGCGGTCGCCGACCGGTTCGTCGCCACCGTCGTGCCGATCCTCAAGCGGTACAACTTCGACGGCATCGACATCGACATCGAAACCGGGCTGACCGGCAGCGGCAACATCAGCCAGCTCTCCACCTCGCAGGCCAACCTGGTGCGGATCATCGACGGGGTGCTCGCCCAGATGCCGGCCGGCTTCGGGCTCACCATGGCCCCGGAGACGGCGTACGTCACCGGCGGCAGCGTCACCTACGGCTCGATCTGGGGCGCGTACCTGCCGATCGTCAAGCGGTACGCGGACAACGGCCGGCTCTGGTGGCTGAACATGCAGTACTACAACGGCTCCATGTACGGCTGCGCCGGCGACTCGTACTCCGCCGGGACCGTGCAGGGCTTCGTCGTCCAGACCGACTGCCTCAACACCGGCCTGGTCGTGCAGGGCACCACCATCCGCGTCCCCTACGACAAGCAGGTCCCCGGGCTGCCCGCGCAGACCGGGGCCGGCGGCGGGTACCTGAGCCCGTCGCTGGTGGCCCAGGCGTGGAACACCTACCGGGGCGGCCTCAAGGGCCTGATGACCTGGTCGCTCAACTGGGACGGGTCGAAGGGCTGGACCTTCGGCGACAACGTCAAGGCCCTCCAGGGCCGGTGAGGCCGCGCGGGGCCCCGCAGGCGCGCGGGGCCCCGCCCAGCCGGGGCGCGCTGACCCGCATACCGGGCCCCGGGAGGACGCCACTGGGCTAACCTCTGACCGAGGGCCGCGGGTCTCCCCCAACGCCCCGAGCCGCTCTTCGCACGCCCCCGCCCGCCGCCGACCGGCGGGCCGGTGGCCGGCTCCCCCGGCGGCGGTGTCCGCCGACGGTCCGTCTCCACCCAGCCGTCTCGCCACGGTGACCCCTGCGCGCCGTCCCGCCTCCGCGGCCGGTCGCCGCTCGGATCGCCGGGACGGACGCACCCGGGATGCACGTGCGAGGGCGCAGATGACAGTTCGACCCCACGGCCTGCCCTGGCGGTCCGGAGACTTCCGGCTGCTCGTCGCCGGCCAGACGGTCACCCAACTGGGCACCGACGTCACGGCGATCGCGTTCCCGCTGATCGCCGTGCTGCTCCTGGATGCCACACCGTTGCAACTGGGCGTGCTGGTGGCCGTGCAGAACGGCGCGTTCCTCCTGCTCGGGGTGCCGGCCGGCGTCTGGCTGGATCGGCGACGGCTCCGGCCGGTGCTGATCACGACCGATCTGGTCCGGTCCGCGGCGCTCGTCACGGTCACCGTGGCGGCCGCGCTGGGCCGGCTGACCCTGCCGCTGTTGATGGCGACGGCCGCCGTCATGGCCGCCATGCGGGTGCTGTTCGACATCGGTCACCAGTCGTACCTGCCGAAGGTGCTGAACCGGACGGATCTGCTGCGGGGCAACTGCACGCTGGAGACCGTCCGCTCCTCCGGGCAGGTCGCCGGCCCCAGCCTGGGTGGCTGGCTCACGCAACTGGTGGGCGCGACCAACACACTGCTCGTCGACGCGGTGAGCTTCCTGGTCAGTGCCGCCTGCCTGGCCCGGATCAGGGTCCGCGAGCCGATGCCCCGGCAGCCCGCGCGGGCGGGCACGCTGCACCAGGCCCGGGAGGGTCTGGCCTTCGTCCTGCGGGATCCGGTGCTGCGCGCGATCGCCGCCACGAGCGCCCTGGTCAACGTGCTGTTCACCGCCGCCACCGCCCTGATCATCCTGTTCCTGGTCGACACGGTGGGCGTCGCGCCCGGGGCAGTCGGCGTACTGCTGTCCGCCGCGCCCGCCGCGGCTCTGCTGGGCGCCGTCACGGCCGGCCGGCTCGCCCGTCGCGTCGGCCTGGCCCGCGTCATCTGGCTTTCCGTCGCGGTGAGCAGCCCGTTCAACCTGTTGGTTCCGCTGACGGGCCGCGGCTGGGGCCTGGCCTTCTTCGTCGTGGGCCTGCTCGGCAGTGGCATCGGCCAGGTCGTCTACGGCATCGCCCAGACCACCTACCGGCAGGCGACCGTGCCCGCCCGGCTCCAGTGCCGGGTCAACGCCACCATGCGGTTCCTGGTCATGGGTGCGCTCCCGCTCGGTGGCCTGCTCGGCGGCGCCCTCGGGGAGACCCTCGGCGTCCGCCCGACCCTGCTGGTCATCGGCGTCGGCCTCGCCCTGGCGCCCGTCCCGCTGCTGCTGTCGCCACTGCGGCACGCGCGCGAGGTGGACGATCTGACGCCGCCGGGCGTAGGCGCGGCGACGACGCCGGCGGCGCCACGCCGGGCGAGCCGGACTGCCGCGACGATCACCGCCCGCGCCGCGGTCCGCCGCCCGCCTCGTCGGGCGGACGTCGCCGGCCCGGAGACCGGCACCACCTGCCGGGCGGGCGGCCCGGTTCGGCTGGGCCCGGGCAGTGCGGGGCGGGGCCCCGGCAGTGCGGGCAGCCGGGCCGGGGGAAGACCGGACCGGGGCCGCTCCCCGGGTCGGCGTCGGCCGTGATCCGGCCGGCCGGTCAGCCGCCGTCCGCCCCGGCCTGGTCGCCGATGGGCCCGCGGGATGCTGGCAGGATGGTCCGGTGGACCTGAACTCCGGCGCCGGGCTGCTGCACCGGCTGACGTCGTACGTGCCGGACCGCGAGTGGGACGTGGCCGTGGACGACCCACGCATCCGCAACGATCTCGTTCCGAACGATCCGGCCACCGTGCCGTCGCCGATGAAGGGCTACCCGGACGATCGTCCCGTCCTGGCTCTGCCGCGCGACCTCCCCGATCCCGGCATTCCCGCGACGGCGGTTCTCGCGGGCGTACCCGCTCCGGCGCGGCCGGTCGACGCGGCGCAACTCGGCCGCGTGCTCTTCCTCGGCGCCGGCGTCGTGCGGACCGCCGACCGCCAGGGCCGGCGCATCCTCTACCGCGCCTCCGGATCGGCGGGGGCACGTTTCCCCCTGGAGCTCTACGCGAGCACCCGCGGTGTCGCCGGGGTGCCGGACGGGGTGCACTGGTACGACGCGGCGCGGCACGCGCTCGTCCAGGTCGCCCCCGCCGCCGCCGCCGGGGACGTCACCACGCTCGTGGTGACCGGTGTGCCCTGGCGGACCGGATGGCGTTACGCCGAGCGCGGATGGCGGCACCTCTACTGGGATGCCGGGACGCTGCTGTCGCAGCTGTCGGCGGCGGCCGCGACCGCCGGCCTGACGCCCCGGCTGCGCTCGCTCTTCCCCGACGCCACGGTCCGCGACCTCGTCGGCGCGGACGGGGTGCACGAATATCCGCTGGCCCTGCTGTCCTTCGGCGACGGCGAGCCGGCGATCGAACCCACCGGGCCGGCCGTCGCGGGCGTGCTGCCCCCGGTCGAGCTGCCACTGTGCACCGCCGCCCAGCGCGCCGGTGAGCGGGACGAGATCGGCGCACCCTGGCCGGAGGCCCCCGCGCTGCCCGACTTCCCGCCCTCCGACCCGCTCGACGAGGTGGTGCGCCGGCGCGGTTCGCAGCGGCGCATGGACCGGACGGGAACGCTGCCGCGCCATCTGCTCGAGTGGCCGCTGACCGCGGCCCTGCGTGGCGTGGCCGTGCCGCACTGGGTCGCCGTCCACGGCGTCGACGACGTGCCGCCCGGCCTCTACCGGTGGCCCGACCTCACGACACCGCTGCGGGCCGGGAACCTGCGCGACGAGCTGCTCCGGATCTGCCTGGACCAGTCGCTCGCCGCCGACGCGGCGTACGTCGTCATCGCGGCCACCCGGTTGTCCACACTCGACGACCGGAGCTACCGGGACGCCCAGCTCGCCGCCGGGCTGGTGGAGGGCCGCCTGCACCTGGCCGCGTACGCGCTCGGTGCGAGCGCCTCCGGGATGACCTTCGTCGACTCGGAGGTGCCGGCTCTGCTGTCCGAGCCGGCGGACCTGGCGGCACTGCTCTTCACCTGCGTGGGCGTCCCGGCGTACCGGAGTCGCGCCGGCGGTGCCCCGGGCGCCCCGGTCGTGGTCCGGCCGGTCGTGCCCCGTCTCGGGAGTTCCTGACCGCAGGGTCGGCCGGCGTTGGCCGGAGCGGCCGGTTCGGGCAGCGCCGCGCGGGTGCTGCCCGAACCAGCCGCGATCAGTGCCGCGGAGCCTGGCTCAGGTGACGGTGATCGGCTTCGGCGTGGTCTTCGAGTCCAGCCAGGTGTTGATGAGCTTGGTGAAGTCGCGCCCGGTCTGCTTGTTCACGAAGGCGATGAACGAGGCCCGGTCCTGCTGGGTGTTGCGCTGTTCCTGCACCCAGGCGCGGGCCAGCGCGAAGAACGCCTTGTCGCCCAACTGCCGGTGGATCTCGTGGAGCATGGCCTCCGGGCAGAGGTAGACGTTGCCCTCGGCGAAGTTCTTCGGGTTGGGCTTGCCGGGCGGGCCGAGCTTCTTGCGCATGGCGGCGTCGGCATCCCGCAGGTACCCGTCCAGGCTGGCGTCGCTGAGGTGCCGGGTCTCCTTGGTGTACAGGTCCTGGGCGTACTGGGCCCAGCCCTCGTTCAGCCACAGGTCGGTCCAGGTGGTGGGGGTGACGGAGTCGCCGAACCACTGGTGGGCGTACTCGTGCAGCAGGTCGCCGCCCCAGCGGTCCCGGCGGGCCTTGGTGTTCTCGATCTTCCGGCCCATCGTGATCATCTGCTGGGTCTCCATGCCGGACGCCGAGTCCACCACCACGACGCCACCGGAGGGGAACGGGTAGGGGCCGAACTTCTTCTCCAGCCAGGCCAGATACTGGGGGGACTTCTTGAGGTACGGCAGCAGCTTGTCGTCGGCGCCCTTGCGGTACCAGTAGGTCAGCGGAATGCCACGGGGGCCCTTCGCGGTCAGCTTCTGGAACTTCCCGACCGCGAGGGTGGTCAGGTAGGTCGCTACCGGGTCGGCGCTGCGGTAGGTGAACGTGTTGCCGGACTGCCCGGCCGGGGTGCCGCTGGCGATCGCCGACCAACCCGCCGGGACGGTCACCCGGATGTCGTAGAGGGCTTCGTCGGACGGCTGGTCGTTCGCCGGATACCAGGTGAAGGCCCCGAACGGCTCCTGCATCGTCCAGAGGCCACCCTCCTTGGTGACGGTGAGGCCGAGGTCCTCCACGTCCTTGCGGTGCGACGGCATCGGCGTCGTCTTCGGCCGGCCGTGGTACTTCACCACCAGCGTCACCGGTTTGTCGGCGACCACCGGGGCGGTGACGGTGAGCTTCTCCTTGGCCACGGCGCCGGTGACCGTCGCACCGTCCAGGGTCACCCCGTCGACCTGGTAGGGCATGAAGTCGAGGGCGAGGTTCTGAGCGTCCTTGGTGGGCCGGATCCGCAGGGTGGCGGTGCCCGTGAGGGTCTTGGTCGGCGGCGCCCAGTCCAGCGCCAGGTCGTAGTGCAGGACGTCCAGCGCGTCGGTGCCCCGAGCGGGGTAGACCCGGTCGGCCACCGGGGCGGAGCGCCCGGCCTGCCAGGCGGTGTAGTCGACTGCGGGGACGGTCGGGCTCGGCGTGGTCGTGGGGGCGGAGGAGCCGGCGGCCGGGGCGGCCGGATCGGTGGTGCACGCGGTGACGAGCAGCGGTGCGAGCAGCAAGGTGAGTGGTACGCGGCGACGCATCAGCGCACCATACGGCAGAGATCCACTTCCGTGGGGCCGCGTTGATTGGGACCTTTTGCCAGGAGATGCGGCGTTGCCAGCATGGCACAACCCGTATGGCCCGCCGGAGCTTTCCGCAGCAGGATGTAGGCAAGGCTCTGATGGGTGGTTCCCATGGTCAGCACCGACCTGGCAGTTCACGGTTTCCGTCACTTCCCCCTGGAAGCCCGGCGCTCGGCCGAGGCGGCAGCGGAGGAGCGCGAACAACGCCTCCGGGCCGTCACCCGGAAGCGCAGCAGCAGGGCCGAGAAGGCGTCGGCCGAGGCGAGTCACCAGCTGCGGCGCCTCCTGGGCGACGACACCTGGGCGGACCTGCGGGACCTGATGCGACAGGAACGCCTGACCCTTCGTGACCTGCTTCAACCGCCCCGAGGGTTGACGGCGAGCTACGACGATGTGAACCGGGCCCGGCGGCGGACGGCCAAGGCGTTCCTGCGCAGCCGGGACGTCCGCCGTGAAGCGATCGTGGCGATCGCCGCCGACTACCACCGGGCGATCAGCGACGTGTTCGCCACCGACGAGAACGTCAGCCCCGGTTACCACCTCTCGAACAACCTCGACAAGTGGTTGAGCCTGTCGCCGTTCCACGACCGCGCGCTCCCCTGGGGCGTCTTCGAGCCGGACGACAGCGACGACCCGCACCGGTGGGAGGTGTTCCGGCCGCCCTTCTTCGGGTTCAACTTCGGCTTCGTCCCGGTGCACAACGACAACTTCGTCGTCGATCGCGTCCACACGCTGAACCCGTCGGTCGGGGACGTCGGCATCTCCATCACCATGGAGGACGGGGACGCGGGCGACTTCGACTACGCGTCCGGCGACGCCTTCAGCGCGATAGCCTTCGCGTTCGTTCCGCCGACGACCGGTCTGGTCGAGATCCTCATCGACGCGCAGTGCGTCGAAGCGACGCACCGGCTGGAGACGACGGACGAGTGGGGCTGGTCCAACTCCCACACCAGCCAGCAGAACTTCCTGATGCTCGACGTCCTGCATCCCAACGTGGCCGAGCCGTCGTACGCCGAGATGTCGAACCTCGACGAGACGACCGACGACGACGAGAGCTTCCACCAGGAGAAGTTGACCCGCGGCGCCCACTACTTCGCGCAGTTGTTCAGCGCGGGACCGGTGCCGGCGGGCCAGTCGGTGATCGTGTGCGCCGGCACGCGCTCCTTCGACAAGAGCGGCACCAACGACGTCTCCATCGACAGCAGCTCCGACTTCCGGTGGTACATCAGCTCGGTCGAGGTCCGCATCTCACCCTGACCGGCAGCGCGCCGAGACGCGGCTACCGGTCCGGCACGCCGTCCAGCCGGACGCAGCAGGCCCCGGGACGCGGCGCGAGCCGGGGCAGCAGGTCGGCACGTCCGGCACCGTCGAGCACGCCGGCGAGGAACGCGTGGTTGAGCCCGCACACTAGGGCGGTCTGCCGGCTGGCCAGGGCGTGGAACGGGCAGTTGCGCAGCAACACGTGGTCACTGAGCGCTTCGGGCTCGAAGCCCAGGCCGGCGAGCACGGCGATGAGGTCCTCGTCGGCGTCCCGTACCCGTGCTCCGATGTCCCGGCCGCGCTGCCGGGCGTGCCGCCGCGCCGCCTCGGGGGCGTCGTGCGGGTCGTCGGCGACCGCGTCGGCGAGGATCTCGGCGATGAGTTCGTAGCGCCGCTCGGGAACGGTGATCGCGACGCCGTCGCCGGCCGCCTCGTAGACCTTCGGCGTCCGGCCGCGCCCCCGGGGCTGGTCGGCCGGCGTCTGGTAGTGGGCCCGCAACAGCCCGGACTCGACGAGCTTGTCGAGGTGGAAAGCGGTGAGATTGCGGGACATGGCGTGCGCCTCGGCCGCCTCCTCGCGGGTGACCGGGTGGTCGGCCCGGCACACGTAGTCGTACAGCGCCCGTCGGGACCGGTCGACGAGAGCGGCCATCGCGCTCCAACGCTCCCCCGTGCTCACAGTCTGGAGGTTATCACCAACGAAGGCTATTGAAATTCCGGTCGCGCTGGGGCAGCATGATCGATAACACCAATGAGCGCTGGCGAAAATCCCGCTCGGTGCAGCAGACGAGGAGAGCTCCTGATGGGTGTCACCGCACTGCACGTGCAGCACCAGCGCCCCCGCCGCGACCCGGCGGCCGCCGAACGGGCGGCGGCGGAGTTCCTGGCCGCGCTCGGAGTGGACCTCTCCGCCGACGGGCTCGCCGACACCCCGGGCCGGATGGCCCGCGCCTACGCCGAGCTGCTCACCCCACGCGAGTTCCAGTTGACCACCTTCGACAACGACGAAGGCTACGACGAGCTGGTGCTGGCCCGGGGCATTCCGATCCGGTCGGTCTGCGAACACCACCTGCTGCCGTTCGTCGGCGTCGCGCACGTCGGCTACCTGCCCGGCGAACGCATCCTGGGGCTGTCCAAACTGGCCCGGGTGGTGGAACTGTTCGCTCACGGGCCGCAGGTCCAGGAGCGCCTCACCAAACAGATCGCCGACTGGCTGACCAGCCAGCTCCGCCCACGCGGGGTCGGCGTCGTCATCGAAGCCGAACACCTGTGCATGACGCTGCGCGGCGTCCAGGCCGTGGGCAGCAGCACCATCACGTCCACCCTGCTCGGCACCCTGCGCGACGACCACCGCTCGCGCGCCGAGTTCTTCACCCTGGCCCGGGTCGGCCCCCGCTGATCGCCGTACCCCCGAAAGGAGCTGGACCGATGTCGAAGACCGGCACGTTCGTGATCGTGGGAGCCGGGCTCGCCGGCGCGCGGGCCGCGCAGACGCTGCGGGAGGAGGGCTTCGACGGCGGCATCGTGGTGATCGGCGACGAGCCCGAGCGACCGTACGAGCGGCCACCACTGTCCAAGGGCCTGCTGACCGGCGGCGCCGAAACGGACAGCGTGTTCGTGCACGAGGCCGGGTGGTACGCCGAGCACGACGTCGACCTGCGCACCACCGCCCGCGCCGTCGCCGTCGACCGTTCCGCGGGAGAGGTCCGGCTCGCCGACGGCCGGCACGTCCGGTACGACAAACTGCTGCTGGCCACCGGCGCCGCGCCCCGCCACCTCGCGGTACCCGGCGTCGACCTGGACGGGGTGCTGCGGCTGCGTACCCTCGCCGACAGCCGGCGGATCGCCGCGGCGCTGGTCGAGGGTGCGCACCTCGTGATCGTCGGAGCGGGGTGGATCGGCCTGGAGGTCGCCGCCGCCGCCCGGCAGCGCGGCGCCACCGTCGACGTCGTCGAGTCGGCCGCGCTGCCGTTGCGCCGGGTGCTGGGCGACGAGATCGCCCGGGTGTTCGCCAACCTGCACCGGGACCACGGCGTCACCTTCCACTTCGACACCGAGGTCCGCGAGGTCCGCGGCACCGGCCGGGTCTCCTCGGTCCTGCTGGCCGACGGCGCGGAGTTGCCCGCCGACGCCGTGGTGGTGGCCGTGGGCGTGCAGCCGAACACCGAGCTGGCGACAGCGGCGGGCCTCACCGTCGAGAACGGCATCGTCGTCGACGCGTCCCTGCGCACCGCCGACCCGGACATCCACGCCGCCGGCGACGTCGCCAACGCCTACCATCCCGTGCTGCGCCAGCGCCTGCGCGTCGAGCACTGGGCCAACGCACTCCACGGCGGCCCCGCAGCGGCCCGCGCCATGCTGGGGCAGGCGGTCAGCTACGACGACCTGCCCTACTTCTACACCGACCAGTACGACCTGGGGATGGAGTACGTCGGACACGCCCCGCCCGGGGCGTCCGACCGGGTCGTCGTCCGGGGCGACGTCGCCAAGCGCGAGTTCATCGCCTTCTGGACTGCCGGCGGGCGGGTGCTCGCCGGCATGAACGTCAACGTGTGGGACGTCGTTCCGTCGATCCGGCGGCTCGTCGCGGGCGCCCAGCCGGTCGACCTCGATCGACTGGCCGACCCCGACGTGCCGCTCGACGAACTGCAGCCGGGGCGGGGAACTGTCGGAGGGGCGGCGTAACGTCCCGGGGCGTGAGCGATCCTGGCGACGTCCCACCCGAGATCCTCGATCGGCTCCGGCCCGTCTGCCTCGGGTTGCCGGAGGCCTACGAGGAACCGGCGTGGGTGGGCACCCGCTGGCGGATCCGTAAGCGGACCTTCGCCCACGTGCTCACCGTCGGCCCCGACCACCCGGCCGCCCACGCCCGTGCCGCCGCCTCGGACGAACCGATCTGCGTGCTGACCTTCCGCTCCCCCGGCGACGAGATCGCCGCACTGCTCGCCGGCGGCCATCCCTTCTACAAGCCCGACTGGGGCGCCGACGTCGTCGGCATGGTGCTCGACGGCGGGGTCGACTGGGACGAGGTCGGCGAGCTGCTCACCGAGAGCTACTGCGTCCTGGCCCCGAAGAAGCTGGCCGCGCTGGTCGATCGACCCGCCGAGCCGGCGGTAGGACCGACGACGACATGATCGACCACTCGATGACGCGGCCGCGGACGATGACCGGCTGAGCGGTTCGTCGAGCGCCCGCGCGCGCTCCTCGTCTCCGGGGTTCGGCGCCCCCCGATGGTGTCCCTTACGCCCCGGTATTCGGTTTTTGGGAGTTTGCTCCCGCTAGCATCGCTTTAGTCGCTTTCGCGCTGATCCAGGACGCCTCCTGTCGGACAGACCTGGAATCACTGAGCGCCATGACATCGATGTTGATCGATCTAGATACGGGGACGCAAGTGCACGTGCAGACTTCGGGGAATCGGCGAGCCGGCGGGCCTCGACGGACGGACGCACCCGGTAGGGAACACTCCGGTCGGCACCACTGCCCCGGTGAGGGCGTCCGGCGATCGGGAGGAGCGCCCGAGATCTGGGCCGGGCCGCGGGCACGGACCACGGCATGAGCGCGCCGACCCGGCCGGCGCCAGAGGCGCTGGAAACGGAGATCCGGAATCTCTCGGGCGGCAACGTCCTCCGCGCCAGGCCCGGTGGACCGACCCTCGCGCCCGTCCGGCAGCTGCGCGCCGCCCGGGCATCCACCTTCGTATCGACCCTGCGCCGGCGCGACCGGGTGGCGGTCGCCGGGCTGACCACCGGCTGGGCGACCTGCTTCGTGGCCTTCTGGTTGTGGTGGTGGCAGCCCTCGCACCGCGTCGGCTGGGCGGGGCTGGCCCTGAACAGTCTGCTTCTGCTGTATCTGACCGGGCTGCCCGCCTACTACCTCCTCGCCGTCTCGCGATTCCGGCAGGTCAATCCCGCGCTCCGCGTGCCACGGCTGCGGGTGGCCTTTGTGGTGACCCGCGCACCGTCGGAACCCTGGTCGCTCGTCCACCGCACCCTCACCGCGATGCTGGCCCAGCGGTACCCCTACCCGTACGACGTCTGGCTCTGCGACGAGGACCCGTCCGAGCAGGCTCTGCGATGGTGCGTCGCGAGAGGGGTCCGGGTTTCCAGTCGGCGTGGCGTCGCCGCCTACCACCGGGCCACCTGGCCTCGCCGTACCCGCTGCAAGGAAGGCAACCTCGCCTACTTCTACGACCACTGGGGTTACCGGGACTACGACCTGGTGGCCCAGCTCGACTGCGACCACGTGCCCCAGCCGACCTATCTTGCCGCGATCACGCGACCATTCGCCGATCCCGCGATCGGCTACGTCGCCGCACCGAGCGTCTGCGACGCCAACAGCGCGAACTCGTGGGCGGCGCGGGGACGGCTGCACCGCGAGGCGACCTATCACGGCCCGGTCCAGCTGGGCCACAACCGCGGCCTCGCCCCCCTGTGCATCGGCTCGCACTACGCGGTACGGACGAAGGCGCTGCGCGACATCGGCGGTCTCGGCCCCGAACTGGCCGAGGACTTCTCCACGACGTTCCTGCTCACCTCCGCCGGCTGGCAGGGTGCCTTCGCCATCGACGCCGAGGCGCACGGCGACGGCCCGCTCACGGTCGCCGACATGCTGATCCAGGAGTTCCAGTGGTCGCGCAGCCTCACCACGCTGCGCTACGACCTCGCGCCCGATCACCTGCGGCGGATGGGCGCCGCGTTGCGGCTGCGCTTCGCGTTTCAGCTGTCCTACTACCCGCTGCTGGCGATCGCGACGGTCGTCGGCCTCGCCCTGCCCCCGTTCGCCGCGGTCACCGGGCTGCCGTGGGTCAACGTCAACTACCTGGAGTTCCTGGCCCATCTCGCCGCGGTATCGCTGTGGCTGCCGCTCCTGACCTTGCTGCTCCGCCGGCGAGGGCTGTTACGCCCCCGATCCGTGCCGGTCCTGAGCTGGGAAGGTGTCCTGTTCGCCCTGACCCGCTGGCCGTACGTCGTGTGGGGGGTCCTGGCCGCGACCCGGCTGAACGCGCGGCCCAGGCAGGTCTCGTTCAAGGTCACCCCCAAGGCGCGCACCGGCCTGGAGCCACTCCCCACCCGACTCGTCCTGCCCTATGCGGTGATCACCGTGGTGCTGTCCGCGGCCGCCCTGCTGGGCGAGCGGTCCACACACACGCCGGGGTACGTGTTCCTTTGCATCCTCGGCGCGCTCTGCTACGCGGCCGCGGGCCTCGCCGTGCCCGCCCTGCATGTGGTGGAGGCAGCCCGGGCCGCCGGGCTGCGCCTACGGTCGGCCGTTCCGACCGCCGCCGGGCCCCTGCTCGTCGGCGTGGTGGCGCTCCTCCCGCTCGCCGCGGCCATCGCCGGCTACGCCGGCCCGGCGGTGCCGCTCCATACCCGATAACCCCCGATGCGCGGACGCACCGGAAGGAGATTCCCATGTCAGGTCCGAAGACCGTCCTGGTGACCGGCGGCGCCGGCTTCATCGGGAGCCACACCTGCGTCGAGTTGCTCGAGCACGGCTACGAGGTGTGCGTCGTCGACAACTACGCGAACAGCTCACGAGCGGCACCGACCCGGGTCGAGAAGGTGGCGGGCCGTCCCCTGCTCGGCGTCTACGAGGCCGACGTACGTGATCCTCGAGCGCTCTCGGCGATCCTTGCGGAGAACGCCATCGACGCGGTCATTCACTTCGCCGGGCGGAAGGCGGTCGGCGAGTCGGTGGGGATCCCCGTCGACTACTACGACACGAACGTCGGTGGCACGACGAGCCTGCTGCGAAGCATGCGGGAGAACGGCGTGCACCGCCTGGTCTTCTCCTCGTCGTGTTCCATCTACGGGGAGGCGGCTCGGATCCCGATCGACGAGCAGGCCCCGCCGCGGCCGACGAACCCGTACGCCAGATCGAAATGGATGTGCGAGCAGATCATCGCCGACGCCTGCCGGCAGCAACCGCAACTGGCGGCCTATTCGCTGCGGTACTTCAACCCGGTCGGCGCACATCCCAGCGGACTGCTCGGCGAGGACCCCCGCGGCATCCCGCAGAACGTGATGCCCTATCTCATGCAGGTCGCAGTCGGCAGGCTCGAACGACTGAGCATCTTCGGCCGCGACTACGCCACCGCGGACGGGACGGCGGTGCGCGACTACATCCATGTCATGGACGTCGCCCAGGCGCACCGCATCGCACTGGAGCGCCTCGACGAGGTGACGGGACTGGAGACCCTCAATCTCGGAACCGGTGTGGGGACGTCGGTCCTGGACCTCGTACGGACGGTCAGCGCGGCGTGCGGACGGTCCCTGCCGTACGAGATCGTCGGACGACGGCAAGGCGATGTGGCCGCACTGGTTGCCGACCCTGGCGCGGCGGCCCGGAAGTGGGGCTGGCGCACGACCCGGGACCTCGCCGCGATGTGCCGGGACGCGTGGCGCTTCCAGCTGCTGAATCCCGCCGGACTCGACGACGACCTGACGGCGCATGCCGCCATTCCGACGGCCCGATCGCTCGATACGCCGGATCCGACGACCAGGAGCTTGGCGAACTAGCACGCCGCTCGGCTTCGTCGAGTTCGGCTTCGACCAACGCGCTGCATAGGCTGGCCGTCTCATCCGACGCACCTGCGACGAGGATCAGCCCATGCGCAGCAGCACCAGGATCCGCCTGATCGAGCCCGCCGACGCCGCCCCGATCGCCGCGCACCGGGCGCGGGACGTCGAGGCCTTCCGGCCGTGGGAACCGGCCCGGCCGGCCGGCTTCTTCACCCCGGAGGGCCAGGCGGAGCGGATCGACAGCCTGCTGGCCGGATACCGGGCCGGCGCGGTCTGGCCCGGCGTGGTGCTCGCCGACGACCAGGTGATCGGGCAGGTCACCGTCTCAGGCATCCTGCCGCAGCCGCACCTGCGCCGCGGCTCCGTCGGATACTGGATCGCCAGCGTCGCCCAGAATCAAGGGCACGCCGGGCACGCCGTCGGGCTTGTGCTCCGGGTGATGACGGACGAACTCGGGTTGCACCGCGCCGAGGCTTCCACCAATCTGGAGAATCTGCCGTCGCAGCGGGTGCTGCGCCGCAACGGGTTCACCCCGTACGGCGTCGCGCACTCCTCGATTTTCCTCGACGGGAGCTGGCGGGACGGGCTGCTGTGGGAGCGGCTCCTGGGCGACTAGGGGGCGGGCTGGATGGCCCCGACGGTGCCGGCCCCGACGATCGGCCGGCCCAGGAAGTCCACCGGTCCCGGATCGACGCCGAAAAGCGAACGGATGTTGAGGGCGCGGCCTGCCAGCGGCGAATCGGGGCGCGGCGTGACGGCTTCCGCCCATTGGGCCGGCGAGCCGGAGCGACTGGCCGTCGCGAAACGCGGGTCTGTGCTCGATCCGCGCGCCTTCCCCCCGAGACGTTCCTGCCCGGTCGCCGCACGCCAGGATTCCAGATCCGCATAGGACGCACCGGCCCACGAGACGGCCCAGGTGCCCGATTCGGCGAAGAAGTTGTTGCCCTGCAACAGGACAGCGGCCGTCGGGAACTTGTCGGCGATCAGCAGGTTCGTCCCGCCAGAGACGATCAGGTTGTTGCGCAGGGCGACGTTGGACAAGCCACGGAAGAAGTTGTGCAGGCGGACGGCCGCGGGCGCCCGGCCCTTCCCCTCCATCACCACGGTGTTGTGGTAGACCTCGGCGTTGTTGACCGACCCGGCCAGGTGGATTCCGGCGTACTCCGGCAGCTTGCGGGCGTCGTTGAGGCTGATGTTGAAACGGACGACGTTGCCGGTGTGCGCGGCATTGGATTGGCCGCTGTAGAGCAGGTACCCGGAGCCGTCGTTGTCGTAGGACAGGTTGTACTGCAGGATCGACGAGGACACGTTCTGGTCCATGTCGAAGCCGCCGCCGTCCTTCTGGCCGGCGGTGTGGTTGCGGAACGAGACGTTGCGCTCGATGACCACGGCGGTCGAATCCCAGGTCCAGATGCCGACCGGACCTTCGGGCGCCGCGGCCGACCGCCCGTTGTCGTGCGCGCTGGACCGCTCGATGCGCCCGCCTCGCACACTTCCGAGCGCGATTCCGCTTCCCGTGTTGCTGAAGTGGTTGGCCGGGTCGCCGAGGTTGTGGTGCACCTCGACCTCCGACACGACGACGTCTTCGTGCGCATAGCGCGGCGCGGCGGCGTCGAACCGGGGTCCGAAGCTGATCAGCCCGTTCTCCGTGTTGCCGTGCAGGTCGGCGGCACGGATCCGTACGCCTCGGAAGCCGGTGGAACGCGGGCCGGCACCGATCTGGATTCCGTTCTTGAATCCGCTCACCTCGACCCCGGAGATGTCCACGTGGTCGAGTCTCCGGCCGTCTGTCACGTCGGAGTAGAGCTCGATCCCGCCGGTGGTCCTGCTGTCCGCGCTGCCCCCGACGATCACCAGGTCGCGGATCTCGACGCCGGCGGTGTTGTGCACCCTGATCCCCGGGCCGCCGGAGGCCTCGATCATGGCGCGACCGGCGCCGTAGGTGGTGACGACGACCGGATTTGCCGCGTCACCCGCGTCGCCGGGCCCGAAGCTCAGGCTTCCGCGGAAGTGCGCGCCCCCTTCGAGGAGGAGCTTGTCTCCCGGCTTGAAGGCGAACGCGGCGGCCTTGTCGAGTGATCGCCATGCTGTGGCGGGCGACGAGCCATCCAGGGCATCATCCCCGGTCGGGCTGACGTGATAGGTGTTGATCACGGGCGGAGCGGCCACCCGATTCGATCTGAGTTCGAGGACATGCGCGAGCATGGGCAGGAACACGGCCAGCGCCAGCATCAGCACCGTGACGATTCGTCGGCGTGAACGCCGGGTCGGTGGCGGGCCTGGCGGGTCCGCCAGCAGATCAGCCTCACCCTGTTGCCCTGTACCGGCTGTCAAAGGACTCCTACCGCCCCTCGCGACGCGCTGCCCGAAACATCCCTTATCCGAACTTTAGGGCATCTTGCGCATGCTGGACGGCGGCTTCCTGCCGCTTGAGGTGGATGTGGCGGCTACGCCGGTGGACGGCCGGCGGATCCGGTTTCTCGCGGCCGGCACATCGCTCCGGACGACGTCCGCGGCGAGGTCGAGTCCGGCGGACTCGACCTCGCCGCGTGAGCGCGGGGGAAGCCGACCTACGGCGCGAGCCGGAAGTAGTCGAGGTTGAACCCGCCCGTCTCGCAGTACACCGTGACCAGCTGATCGCCCACGGGGAGAGCCACCGGCACGTGCACCGACTGGTACGTACCCCAGCCGCCGGTGTCCGGCACCGACGCGGTGGCGAGCACCTGGCCGCTCGCGTCGCGGAACGACAGTGCGTTCGCGGCGACGGCACCCGTGCCGTTGGCGGCCCGCAGCTCCAGGTCGTACGTTCCGGCCTGCGCAACGTCGATGCGGTACTTCACCCAGTTGCCGGCGGCCGTCCAGCCGATGTTCCGGCCGCCGCTGGCGGCCGGGTTGCTCTCGACGAAGCAGCAGCCGCCTTCGACCCAGCCGTGCTGCTCGACGTACGACTCGGCCTCCACCCGGGCGCCGACGGGCGCGCCGTGCGGTCGCACCGTCACGTGTACGGTCACCTCGTCGTTCGCCTGGCCGTCGGTGACCACGAAGGTCAGGTCCTGCTCGCCGGCCACCGTGGGGCGGATCGTCACGAGCCCGGTGGTGCCGTCGATGCCGACGCCGTCCGGCAGGTCGGTGGCGTAGAAGGCGAGCGGGTCGCCGTCGGCGTCGGTCGCCGTCAGCGGCACCTGCACGGTGCTGTACTGGTCGGCGACCACACCGGCCACGTTGTTCAGCACCGGGGCCTGATTGTTCTTCGTCCGCGGCCGCTCGCCCTTCCATCGGAACGTGGCGAACGACTGCGCCGGTACGGTGGCGACGAAGGACTGACCGGCGAGCACCACGCGTACCCTGGTGTCAGCCGCGTTGCTGTTGCGGAGGACGGCGACGAAGTTGTTGGCCCTGTCCCGGTAGACCACGTTGCTGATGCCGTTCGCCGGGGCGCTTGACGCCAGGCGTACGTCGTCCGGGCTGAGGTAGCGGGCGAACTGCCCCAACTGGTACAGCTCGTCGCGGACGGTGAAGTCGCGGGTGGTGGTGTTGACAGTGACCAGGCGGTTGGGCCACTTCGTGGTCCGGCCGACCTCTGCCCAGTCGACGTTGTTGTCGCGGGCGGGCGTCCAGTGCAGCGTCCCACCATCCTGGTCGGTGGTCTGCGCCCACATGATGTAGGAGCTGGCGTCCAGGCGGAAGTAGCTCAGCAGGTCATCCGGGGAGACGCTACCGGTCTCGGTCATCTCGACCGGCTTGCCGTACTGCTCGTACGCCTCGCGCATGACGGTCGGGTCGCCCCAGTAAGGATGGAAGGCGATGGCGTCGGCCGCTGCCCGGACCTGGGCTCCGGTCACCGAGCCATCCGGTGCGTCTTCGAAGATGCGGTAGTAGTTCTTCGTCTCGGTGCTGTTCGGGTCCCGCCAGTCCCAGAAGTTGAAGTCGTGCACGAAGAGCTGGGTGCCGAGCCGGGCCGCGGCGAGTTCGCGCTTGACCGCGATGGCCAGCTTCTGCTGCTGCTCCACGCTGATGTCCATCGCCGGATAGACGACGTCCATGCCGGGCTCGTTGAGCAGGGTCAACGCATCGATCTTGATGCCGTGCCGGGCGTACGCCTGGACGAACTTGACGTAGTAGCGGGCGAACACGTCGATGCAGTCGTCGCGCAGCTTACCGACCTGGTAGTAGCTGGTCGTGCTGCCCGGCCGGAGAGCGACCTCGCCGGTGAACCGGTTGTTCGTCTTCATCCAGGCCGGGGCGCTCCAGGCGGACGCGAAGAACGTGGCGTGCGGGTTGTAGCGCTGGATCAACTTGATGGTGTCGATGATGTGCAGGTCGATGTCGCGCTGGATGGAGAAGTGGTTCAGCTCGAAGTCTTCGGTGACGCCGGCGGGCAGTTCGTCGTAGGACCAGAACGGCAGGTGCTCGATGAGGTCGGGGCTGCCGATCGTCACGCGGAACCGGTCGAGGCCCGCCCCGGTCTTCGGGTCGACGAGCAGGCGGACGGCTTCTTCCCGCTTCGCCGGGTCGAGCTTCCACAGGTTCGAGACGCTCGTCTCGTCGATGGAGAAGCCGACGCCGCGGTAGGGCTGACGCGGCCTGCTGGGGTCGACCACGATGGTCGCGTCGGCGGGTCCGCCCGGGTCGCTGCCCACGCGGCTGGTGGGCAACGGCTGCCACGGGTGCTCGGCGCCGGTCGAGTATGTCCCGGTCACGACAGAGCCGCGGGCGGCCGCCGCCGCCGGCGACGCGGGCGCGGCCGCGAGCACGGTGACCGTTGCCGATGCGACGGCGAGTGCCGCAGTGATGGATTGCCTCACGGCGCCTCCAGGTTGTCAGAGGAGTGTCCTCACGGCAGGCGCCGGTGTCGGTGCCGTCCGTGGTTGCGAGTGGAGGGTGGTACTCGCGTCTCGGAGACACGGGCGGGGATGATCAGCTCCCGCTCCCGGAGCCTAACTTTCGATGATGATTAATTTCAAGACCTGAAATAACGCGTGCAGCACGGTCGGATGCGCCGCCGGCATCAGGTGGATGGCTTCGTGACGACGTCTTGGGCCGTGACAAATGTCAGCGGTGCGGGACCGAGGCCGGCGTTAACGTCGGCCGCAGAGCCGACGTCCCCGCCGGAAGAAGGACGTGATGCCGAAGACTCCGCGAGCGAGCCGCACCGCGGTGCTGGTGTGCCAGGGTCGCGCCGCCGCCGACGCGCTGATCGCCCCCGGCAGCTTCGCGGATCCGACCGCCCTGCCCCTGCTGCGCCCGGACGAGCGGGAGGCCGTCGAGTGGGTACGCGCCGGTGTGCCGCCCCGGACGTGGCAGCAGCGGATCGACTACGAGACGGTACGCGCCAGCGCCGGGCTGATGGTGCCCCGGACGATTGCCATCGACGACGCCGTACGGGCCCATCCGTCTCCCCAGGTGGTGATTCTGGGCGCCGGGCTGGACGGCCGCGCCTGGCGGATGCCGGAACTCGCCGGGGTGACGGTCTTCGAGGTCGACCAGCCGGCCACCCAGCAGGACAAGCGCGACCGGGCCGCGGCCCTGGCCGGCGCGCCGCCCACGTTCGTCCCGGTGGACTTCGGGCGCGACCGGCCGGCCGAGGCACTGGCGGCCCACGGGCACCGCGCCGACCTCGCCACGACCTGGATCTGGGAGGGCGTCGTGCCGTACCTGACCAGGGCCGAGGTGGCCGCCACGGTGGCGGCGCTAGCCGCCTGCTCGGCGCCGGGCAGTCGCCTGATCGTCAACTTCCAGAGTCCCGCCACCTCCACCAACCTGGGCCGGGTCCTGGCCCGGCTGCTGACGGCCTCCACCGGCCGGTCGAGCGTCTGGGCGAACGAGCCGTGGCGCTCGACCTGGACGCCCGCCGCCATGGCCGCCCTGCTCGCCCGGCACGGCTACACCGTCACCCGGGACGAGCACCTGCTCGACACCGCGCGGGCGCTGGGCCTACCGATCCGCCGCGCCATCTCGCTGCGCCACAGCCGGGTGATGATCGCCGATCGGCCCTGACCCCCGGTGCCGGATCGGCGCACCTTCCGAGCTGTCCCGGCATCGGACCCGCCCAGCGGCGAGGATCGAAGCCGGTGAGCTGGGTCGGCGCCGCGCGTTCAGGCCGTCAGGGCCAGGGTCAGCCGGAGCCAGTTCGCCAGCTCGGTGATCTCGTGTCGCACCGCGGCGGTCATCTCCCTGGTGAACGGAACGTCCTGGTGGATCGCGTCCACCCGCAGCACACCGGCCCTGCGGTCGGCGGTGGCGTCGAGCTTGCCGACCAACCGGTACCCGTACAGGATCGGCAGCGCCCAGTATCCCCAGCGGCGTTTGGCGGCCGGCTTGTACATCTCCAGCTGGTAGTCGTACTCGAACAGCTCGGCGATCCGCCGGCGGTCGAAGACGAGCCGATCCAGCGGCGACAGCAACGCCGCGCGGCCGGTGAACGCCTGGTCCAACAGCTCGGGGTCGACCCGCCACTGGCCCTTCACGCCCTCGACCACCGCGGGCTCCCCCGCGGTCCGTACGTCGTTCGGCTCGCCCGGGCTCACGGGAGCCCGGGCGCGCGCGATGCCCAGCGCGCGCAGCCGCCGCTCGTCACGGATCCGGCACGCCTCCTCGTAGGGCACCACCTCGTCCGGGTAGACCCGTTCCGCGAGGTCCCACAGCCGATCGGCGCCGCGCCGACCGGCGGCCGCGACCTCGCCCCGCTGAACGAGGAAATCGATCATCTTCCGGACGTTGCGGTCGTTCGTCCAGCCGGAGGAGCGCCATGGGACCACGCACGTGTCCGGCAGCTCGCGAGCGGGCAGGGGGCCGTCGGCGCGGAGCCGGGTGAGGATGTCCAGCCGACAGCCGTTGTTGGCATCGACCCAGTCACGCAGGCCCTCCTGCCAATCGCGCAGCGGTGGGCGGCCGGGCCACTCGGCCATCTCCGCCCGGTAGAGCGCGAGGTCCTCCGGCGAACGGACCAGGCCGTGCAGCTCCAGCAGGGTCTGCTCGTCGAGGGCGTCGCGCAGCTGCGCCGGGGAGTACGAGGAGCCGAGACGGCTCCACAGGACCAGATCCGCGCTGGGCGCGACGGCCGACGTGGGGTCGTTCTGTAACAGCGTCAACCGGCGTACGACGTCGAACATGTCGCTCGGGCGGTGGGCGACGAGCAGTTGGGCGCGCACCGCGAGGCGGCGGGCGTCGCCGCGGGACAGCGTGTGCACGGTCACCCACCGAGACTAGGAGGCGGGTACGACCACCACCAGCTCGGCATCGAGCGTGACCCCCAGCCCGTGCGCCGCCGGCTCACCGCGCCCTGCAACCCGCAAGCCGGTCGCCCATCACAGACCTCCGGCCCCCGAGGGAAGAGCTGGATTCGGGCAATCGGCACCGGCGATCCTGGTTATCTGGCACCCGGGTCGGCCCCATTTCACAAGCTATTAACAGAAATACACCATCTGGGGGTTCAGTTGACCGCACCATCATTTACCCGCCTAGCGGGAGCCACCGTGCTGGCCGCCGTGATCGGCCTTGGGTCTGCCGCACCAGCATGGGCTGGGGGTGGCACGACGATCAACATCGACCCGGCGGACACCGGCACGACGGCGGCGGCGTTCGGCACTCATACGTGCGACCCGAACCTCGGTGGTGGCCCCTTCCAGGCCGAGGACGTCTGGGTCTTCGCCCTGCCGGCTGCGAATCAGGGCACCTTCATCTCACTGACCATCGAGTTCGCCACCGAGGGTGGTCCCGTCACGGAGACCATCACGACCACACCCGCCGCTGACCGCGCGATCGTCGGCAACAGGGCGTGGATCAGGACGCCAGCCGGCCTGTCCTCCACCGGCGAGCTGGTGAATCCGTTCGCCCTCACCAACGCCACGGCGGTGATCACGGGTAGCGACGGAACTTTCGACCTGGCACAGACCTGCCCGGCGGCCGGCGGGACACCTGGCCCCAGCCTGCCGGTGACCGACGTGGGAATCTCCGGTCCGACGCTCGGCAGACTCGCCGCGACGGGAGGCAGTCTCGTCGCGGTCGGCCTCGTACTGCTTCTCGCGCAACGGCGTCGTCGCTTCGTCGCATGACCTGAGCCGGTTCATCCTTACGCCGGGGTGCTGCTCACAGGGCCGGGGTAGCCCTCGCCCATGACGGGAACTGACGCTGGCCGGCACCCGAGAGCTCGGGTGCCGGCCCGTTGTCTCCTACTTGCCTCTCGGTTTCGACATCCCGCAGGTCAGGCCGACGGCAATCCCGCCAAGCAGGCCCGGGGTCGGGCGGGTTTCCGTACGCTGCCGGAGTGAAGTGGGCACGATCCTTCGTCGCGCTGGCGGTGACCCTGGCGGTCACGGCGTGCGATGCCGCCCGGACCCCGCCAGCGGGTGCGCCCACCCGCTCCGCCCCGGCGGCGGCGTCCCCGTCGCACCCCGCCGAGATCACCCTGGCCTTCGCGGGCGACGTGCACTTCGCCGACCGTACGGCGGATCTGCTGGCCGATCCGGCGACCGCGTTCGGGTCCATCTCGTCGACCCTGTCGGCCGCAGACCTGGCGATGGTCAACCTGGAAACGGCGGTCACCGCGCGCGGGGTTCCCGAGCCGAAGGAGTTCCATTTCCGGGCACCGGCAAGCGCGTATGCCGCGGTGAAGGCCGCCGGCGTCGACGTCGTGTCGATCGCCAACAACCACGTGCTGGACTACGGGCGGACGGGGCTGGCCGACACCGTGGACGCGGCAAGGGCCGCCGGGGTGCCGGCCGTCGGGGCGGGCGCTGACGCGGCGGCGGCGTACCGGCCGTGGATCACCGAGATACGCGGTACCAGAATCGCCGTACTCGGGTTCAGCCAGGTCTCCGAGCTGTGGTCGGAGTGGAGAGCCACAGACACCCGGGCCGGCATCGCGATGACCCGGGACCTGCCGCGCGCCGTCGCCGCGGTGCGCGCCGCCCGGCGCCAGGCCGGCGTGGTCATCGTCTACGTCCACTGGGGCACGGAGGGCGAGGCGTGTCCACCCCCCGAGGCTCGCGCGTTCGCCGGCGAGATGGCCGAGGCGGGTGCCACTCTCGTGGTCGGCACCCACGCCCACCTGCTGCTCGGCGACGGATGGCTCGGCAAGACCTTCGTCCAGTACGGACTCGGCAACTTCCTCTGGTGGCGGGACGACGCGTACAGCAACGACACGGGTGTGCTGCGGGTGACCCTCGACGATTCGGCGATCTCGAAGACGGAACTGGTGCCCGCGGTGATCTCCCGAGGCGTGGGTCGACCCGAACTCGCCGGAGGGGATGGCGCCGCCCGGATCCGCCGGGAGTACGCGGACCTGCACGCCTGCACCGGACTTGCCGCGAGCCCCGCCCCCTGGTCGGGCGAAGCACGATGATGGCGGGCATGGATCGCTTCGAGGGCCGTTGCCAGCTGAACTGGTGGGCGAACTCCTCCACCGCGTTCGTCGCGGAGATCGCGGTGGTCATTGCCGCCACTGCCGGCGGCTGGGACGCCGAGGGCCACCTGATCAGCGATGACATCGACGAGCACGAGGGGCTTCGTTTCCTCTGCGACCTCGACCCCGCCTTCACGCTGGCGTTCGAGGACGGCAGCACGATCCCCGTGACTGTCCGCAGCGGCCAGGAAGGCGGCCGGTTCGCCCTGACCGAACACCCCGGGCCGGAGCACCAGTCGGTCGAACAGCGAATCGATCCCTATTCTGCGGCTTGCCCCGGCCCCGGCACGGGCCCGGCGATCGTTGACATGTGACCTTTTGGTCACCTATGCTGGTCCCGTGAGCGACGACGACGATCTGGTATTCAAGGCGCTCGCCGACCCGACCCGACGCGCCCTGCTCGACCGGCTCTTCGTTCGCGACGGCCAGACGTTGACCGAGCTGGAGTCCGCGTTGGCGATGACCCGTTTCGGCGTCATGAAGCACCTGCGCCTGCTCGAGGACGCCGGCCTCGTCGTGACCCGACGCCAGGGCCGGGAGAAGCTGCACTTTCTCAACCCGGTGCCGATCCGGTCGATCCACGACCGGTGGATCGACAAGTACACCGAGCACCACACCGCGACACTGCTGGAGCTCAAGGCGGAACTCGAACGCGACGACCCGAAGGAGAACCGATGACCACCACGACGACGGCCGGGACGACCAAGGTCTACCGGGTCTACATCAAGGCCACCCCGCAGGCGATCTGGGACGCGATCACCAAGCCGGAGTGGACCCGGAAGTACGGCTACCAGGGCATCGCCGACTACGACCTGCGGCCGGGCGGCCGGTACCGGGCCCTGGCCATCCCCGAGCACCGGGAGGCCGGCATGCCGGAGGTGCCCGTGGAGGGCGAGGTGATCGAGGTGGACCCGCCGGTCCGGCTGGTCCAGACCTGGCGGCCGACCTGGCTGGACGAGCCGGCCACCCGGTTGACCTACGAGATCGCGGAGCGGGGCAACGGCGTCACCTCGCTGACGGTGACCCACGAGCTGGCCGGCGCGCCGCAGACCATGGCGCAGGTCAACGGCGAGGTCGAGAGCGCCGGTGGCGGCTGGGCCCAGGTCCTCAGCGACCTGAAGTCGCTGCTGGAGACCGGCAGTCCGCTCTACGCCTGACCCGGCCTGCCGACGAGGCGCAGGCAAGGGCGGCCCGGCTGGTCGTGAGCCGGGCCGCCCGTCCGGTCGTACGGTCAGCCGCCGAGGCTCGCGGCGGCCGAGGCGATCGCCGAGGAGAAGTAGCTCGCCTGGGTGTAGACACCGGGGTAGTTGGGCCGGGCGCAGCCGTTGCCCCAGCTGACGATGCCGACCTGGATCCAGGCGTTGGTGGCGTCGCGGCGGAACATCGGACCACCCGAGTCGCCCTGGCAGGTGTCCACGCCGCCGGCGGCGTATCCGGCGCAGATTTTCTGGCCATACCCATCGGGTCCTATAGCCCCGATATGAACACCTGTCACGTCACGGCGCCAGGCACTTCTCGAACCAGTGGTGCGCGTAGGGCTCGTCGTTGTACGGCTCGATCTCCCGATAGCCGGCGGCGCGGTACATGGCGATCGCCTCGGTCAGGTTGCGGTTGGTGTCGAGCCGGACAGCGGTCCAGCCGCGCTCGGCGGCGTACCGCTCCAGCTGGTCCAGCAGCCGCCGGCCGACACCGAGACCGCGTACGGTGTCCGCCACCCACACCCGCTTGATCTCCGCCGGCGCGTCGGGGTGGAGCTTGACCGCCCCGCAGCCGACCGGCTCGCCGTTGAGGGTGGCGAGCAGGAACACGCCGGCGGGTGGGACGAGTTCCTCGTCGCGTACCGGCTTGCTCAGCGCCGGGTCGAATCCGTCGTCGAAGCGCTGCGCGACCTCACGGGCATACGCCCGCACGCAGGCGCGGGCTCGGGGATCTCCCGGCGGGCAGGGCTCGACGACCACCATCGAGCCGACGAGCAGCCGCTCCACCTCCGCCATCGCCGCCACCAGACGCTCGCGCCGCTGGTCGCTGAGCGGTTCGAGGATGGACTGGGCCAGCTCGTCGGAACGCTCGTCCAGCTCGGCCCACTCCGCCCGTCCGGCCTCGGTCAGTGCGGCGACGCGTACCCGCCCGTCGCCGCCGGGCCGCGCGGCCGGGCCGACGCTCACCAGCCCGTCGCCCTCCAGGGTGCGCAGGAGCCGGCTGAGGTACCCGGAGTCCAGCCCGAGCCGGGCCCGCAGCGCCGCGACCTCGGCGCCGTCGGGGCCGATCTCCCACAGCAGCCGCGCCTGCGCGAGCGGCCGGTCGCGGGACATGTACTGATCGTCGAGGGCGCCCACCCGTTGGGTGACCGTCCGGTTGAACCGCCGCACAGTGGCGATGAGCTCCGAGTTCATATGCCTGACTTTAGTCAGGCTTCTTCGCGGGGTTGCCAGAGGGGGTCGGGACCGACCACCGCGACGCGCCGGCTAGTCGTGCCGTCGGCGCACCATCTCGCTGATCCAGACCGGCGCGAACGGAGACGTGCAGCCCGGGGAGGTCGGGTAGTCCTTGAGCACCTCCAGGCGCTCGCCGATCTCGATCGCCCGGGCACGGTGCTCGGCGTGCTCGATCCCGATCTGAGCCAGGCAGTGGTTCATCGCCCACTGCAGGCGATCCGGGGCGCCTTTCATCTCCGCCTCGATGACGTCGAGCAGTCCTGCGAGGTCGAGGCCCTCGGGCTTCTTCGCCACACGCTCGGTGGTCAGCGCCCAGCCGGCACTCGCGACCACCGGATCCGGATCGGCGGACCAGGCCACGCGCAGCTCTTCGGAGTGCGGGTTCTTCTTCACCACGTAGCTCACGAGCCAGTCGTGCACCTTGGGTCTGCGCGCCTGGCGCAACATGACGTCCAACTCGTCACGCTCGAACGCCTTCGGGCGGCAGACCAGGATCGCCAGCAGTCTCGCCGCGGTGTCACCCGTCTCCCAGAGCTGGCGCGCGAGTTCCTGCTGCGTCCTCAGCCGCTTCGCGAGGGCGCGCAGCTTGCCGAGGTTCACACCGTGATCGTCACCGTGTCTCTCGTTCACCTCGCGTGTCTTCGGGTCCTCGAGCGCGGCCAGCTCGGCCAGCACGTCGGTCAGCGTCGTCTCGGCCACCTCGACCTCCCGTCCATCACGTGCGAGATGCAGCCTATGACGGAGGTCGGCGGCCTGTGGACGGCCAGCTCGGAGACGTGCCGTCGGTCCGCCCTTGTGGGCTTGAAAGCGATGCCGATGTGCTGGCCGAGCTGAGCGTCGTAGGTGTGCACCGCGATCTCCTGGAGCTGGTGTCGAGCGACGGAACCTCAGGTCCGCGGCGACTGCGACGTACCCCACCACGCCCAGCAACCGCGATCCGGGCCGGCCTTCGGCAGTGCGCCCCTCGCCCAGGTGCCGCACCAGATCGAACAGCGCGTCCACCCGGGGCAGGTCGGCACCTGCACGTCGAGGGTGGGCGCGGAGGCGACCGTGGCCCGGAACGCGGTCGACCGTTCGTCGATCAGCCGCAGCAGGACGGGGAAGTCCAGAGTCATTACCACTGCGGCTGTCCATCACCGTGCTCCGACAACCGGACAGCGGATTCCGCAGCCGACGCGGCGGCGGTTGGACCTGCAGATGCCCGTCACCCCGTCGTCCACGGCCGGAGTTTCTCCGGGTTGCGGACCGCCCAGATGTGCGTGATCCGGTCGCCTGCCATGTCGAACGCGATCACCGTCACGGTGACGCCGTCCTGCTGGGCCACGAGGCCGGGCCGGCCATTGACCGTACGCTCGACGATCCGCAGGTGGGGCGCCTTGCCGGTGACGTCGACGAGCACGCGTGCGACGTGCTCGCCGCCTTCGATCGGGCGGAGTTCGGCGCTGACGAGGCCGCCGCCGTCGCCGATCGCCGTCACATTCGGGTCGAGGAGGCCGATGAGGGCGTCGATGTCCTTGGCTTCCCACGCCTGTTTGAAGTCCCTGACGATCTCGGCCTGCCGGACCACCGGAGTCGCCGGAGCCCGCGACGCGCGAATACGACGCCGGGCCGACGAGGCCAGTTGGCGGCACGCCGCGGGGGTACGGCCGACGATCTCGGCCACTTCGGCGAAGGAGTAGCGGAAGACGTCGTGCAGGACGAACGCGACGCGCTCTGCCGGAGTCATCGACTCGAGCACGACGAGGAAGGCCATGTTGATCGACTCGTCGAGGGTGACCCGGTCGGCCGGGTCGGCGGTGATGCCGTCCGACCGCCCGCCGAGCCACTCCGTCGGTTCGGGCAGCGGCTCCGGAATCCATTCGCCCACGTAGCGCTCCCGCCGGGCGCGCGCCGAGCGCAGCAGGTCGAGGCAGATACGGCTGGCGACGGTCGTCAGCCAGGCTCCGGGCGAGTCGATGGCTTCCTGCTGCTTCGGGGACATGGCGTACCAGCGGGCGTACGTCTCCTGGACGACGTCCTCGGCGTCGGCCAGCGAGCCGAGGAGCCGGTACGCCAGATTGATCAGCCGTTGCCGCTCGCTCATGATCGCGCCGAAGCTCGGATCGGGCCGGCCGTCTCCTGGCTCGGATCGGGTGGTCATGGTGTCGCCGGCTCCCTTGGTCGCGTCCGCCTTCGCCAGTTCGACGAGACAGCACACGGAACTGTGAGGCCGGCGGGTCGCCGCACATTCCGCGGGGTCGTTCGTCGTACTGCTGAGTTCCATCCTGCGAACCACCACGCTGGCGCTGACCAATCCTGCCGGCACCTGTGCGCAGCCGACGCGTCAACCCCACTGCGTCCGGGGCTCCGGCGGCACCCGCCGGCACGGCGCCAGACCATTGCCACGCCTGCGACAATCCCTATTGGACGGCGCCACCGCCCGCGCCCACGGGGACCGCTGAGGAGGCACCTTGCTGTTCCGCCGATCGAAGCGACAGGACGTGGACGCACTCAGGGCGAAGGTTGTCGCGAACCGGGAGAAGGTCCAGTCATGGCTCGGTGGCTGGGACTTCCCCGAGGTCGAGTGGCCCGACGTTCCCGAGATCCCCTTTCCGTGGATCGTGCGGCGCGAGGACGAGCGGATGTGGTGGGAACGCCACGCCCCGTTCATCGACGAGTACGGGTGGATGTTGGAAGCCCGGCCGGTCTCGCAGGGAGTCACCCATGTCGTAGCCGACTGGCAGTTTGGCAAAGGGCACACGTTCGATCTTCTCGATATCGAGTTCCGGAGCGTCGCCGATCCGGCCTACCTGGCAGAGAAGCTCGCCCTGGGAGCGCACGCAGCCGATCTGCCGGGCTGGCAGGAGGACGACATTCAAGATCTGCACGCCTGGCTCTTCGAGGGGATCGACAGCCGCCCGCTGGGCGAGATGGTCAGGGGGCAGCACAGAAGCGGGTTCATCCTCTTCACGCTCACCCGCTGGCCCCACAGCAGAACCGAAATCAACGTCCGCCTGAACATGACGCTGACGGACACCGCTCTCGACGGCACTCCGTTGAACAGCGCCGGAGAGTCACCGCCCGCCTGAAGCAGGCAGCCACGGCGGCCCTGCCGCAGCGCCCCGGGCGCGCAACCCACGGCACAAGTGGCCGACTGACCGAGCGCTCAGGGCTGGCGTCGCGGGCCGCGCCGGGGTCGTCCGCCGTCGGGGTGGGGCCGGCGGCCAGGGGGCACGGCCGCTCGATGTTTAGCGGACGGGCACCCGGGCAGACGGCCTGGATCGCAGCAGGGCTGTAGTGGGAACAATCCGTCGGAGGCAGCGATGCGCCACTCACCACACCGCGCAGGGGAGAATCCGGCCGAGGCGAGAGTGACCATCGAGCGCCGGGTCGCGGACGTCTTCGACTTCTACCGCGACTTTCGGAACCTGCCCCGCTTCCTGGGCGATGTCATGGCCAGCGAACAAATCGGGCCAGCAACATTCCGATGGACAATTCGGGGACCACTCGGCGTCAGACTGAAATCCACGGTACGGCTCACCGAGGAGCGCACAAACCAGTTGCTCCGGTACGAGACGACCGCCGCACCCGTCATGAGATCTCGCTGGACGGTCCGGTTCACCCCAGGGTCCGACCCGGGCCGGACCGAGGTTCACGAGGTGCTGAAGACACCCTTCGGAAGACTGGGCCGCGTAGTGCTGACCCTGGCCGGGAAGCCGCCCGGCGCCGAGGTAGCCGCGAACCTGCGCAGGCTGAAGCAGCTCCTGGAGACGGGAGAAGTCACCGACACCGAGCATGCGGTCGCCGGCAAGTTCGGGCGGCGATCCGTCGGCGATCACCGCCACCCCGATTGACCGGTGCGGTGCGGATCGGGCGTCGCCGGCACCTGGCACCGCTCCGCCAATCAACCCGACGCGACGCCGAGAATGTCAGCATCGCCGCCTAATACTCCAACGTCACTTGGCTTCGGCGTTGGGCGTGGCGTGGGCATGAGGACGGCCACCGCGTTGATCATCGATGGTTTGTGAGGACAACCGAAGATCGTGCGGTGGCCGTGGGCCACAGCCTAGACCTTGACCGGTGGCGGGTCATCCTGGACGAGGCGGTGACGCGTGTCGCTGCCCGGTTCGTGCGGGTGGAGCCACGCCGGACCGCTGGGCAGTTCGTGGAAGGGCTGCTGTCGGACGCGGAACGCAAGACCTGCTGGTCGTTGGCGGAGCGGGCCGGCCACTGCGACCCGCAGGCGATGCAGCGGCTGCTGCGCACGGCGGTGTGGGACGCCGACGCCGTGCGCGATGACGTGCGTTCGTGGCTGGTCGAGCAGCTCGGCCATCCCGACGGTGTGCTGGTCACCGACGAGACCGGCTTCCTGAAGAAGGGTGTGTACTCGGTCGGGGTCCAGCGGCAGTACACCGGCACCGCCGGCCGGGTGGAGAACAGCCAGGTCGGGGTGTTCCTGGCCTATGTCACCCCGCACGGGCGGGCGCTGATCGACCGCCGGCTCTACCTGCCGGAGACGACCTGGTGCGAGCAGCCCGACCGCCTCACCGCCGCCGGCGTGCCGGACGACGTCGGGTTCGCGACGAAGCCTGCCCTGGCCCGGCAGATGATCGCCGCCGCAATCGAGGCTGGCGTCCCGGTCGGGTGGGTGACCGGCGACGAGGTCTACGGCGCCGACCCTGGCCTACGCGCTGACCTGGAACACCGCGAGATCGGCTACGTCCTGGCGGTCGGCTGCGACCGACGCGTGCACGTCAACGACGGCCGCACCCTCATACGCGTCGACGAACTCGCCGACCGGATCCCCACCAGCGAGTGGCAGCAGCACAGCTGTGGACCGGGAGCGAAAGGCCCCCGCGACTACCTGTGGGCGTGGATCACCACCGCCACCCAGCCAGGTGAGCACCGGTGGCTGCTCATCCGCCGCAACCGCACCACCGACGAGCTGGCCTTCTACCTGTGCTGGTCACCCCGCCCGGTGCCGCTGCACACCCTCGTGACCGTCGCCGGCTCCCGCTGGAGCATCGAGGAGCTGTTCCAGACCGGTAAAGGCCAGGTCGGCCTGGACCACTACCAGGTCCGCGGCTGGACCGGCTGGCACCGCTTCATCACCCTGGCCATGCTCGCCCTGGCCGTCCTGACCATCCTCGCCGCCACCGCGCAGCAGCCCGACGCTGACCCGGAGATCATCGCGTTGACCGTCGCCGAGATCCGCCGCCTCCTCAACGCCTTCGTCCTCGCCGCATCGCTACCGCCAGAGCACACCCTGCACTGGTCGATCTGGCGGCGAACATCCCAAGCCCGAGCCCGACGATCCCACTACCAGCGCAGACAGGCGAACTGACGTTGGAGTACTAACCTCACCCACGGAACAGCCAACCGCGGCCCGCCGGTCGACTCACACCGAAACCAGACGGCGCGTGCTGGCCCGGAGGCTCTGCCAAGGAGGCTGGGTGGCGACATTTGTCTTGATCCACGGCGCTGGCGACGTCGGCTGGTACTGGCATCTGGTGGAGGCCGAACTCCGCGCCCGGGGCCATGACACTGTCTCGCCGGATCTGCCGTGCGACGACGACTCGGCCGGCCTGCCCGAATACGCCGACGCCGTGGTCGGGGCGATCCGCGGCCGCACCGATCTGATCGTCGTCGCGCAATCGCTCGGCGGCTTCACAGCCCCGCTCGTCTGCGACCGGGTGGCGGTCGAACTGCTCGTCCTGATCGCGCCCATGATCCCCGCGCCGGCGGAAGCGCCCGCCGACTACTGGGTCCACACGGGATACGACCAGGAGGTGCGGGGCGACTACGACGATGCCGTCGCCCTGTTCTACCAGGATGTCCCACCGGAGCTGGCCGCGGAGGCGCTGGAGCGGGCGCGCACGCAGTCCGAGGCCCGGATGGGGGAACCGTCGCCGCTGCGAGCCTGGCCCGATGTCCCCACCCGGGTCCTGATCTGTCGCGATGACCGCCTGTTCCCCGCTGGTTTCCTCCGCCGCGTCGCGCGAGAGCGCCTGGGCATCACCCCGGACGAGATCGACGGCGGCACACCCCCGCGCTGAGCCGTCCCTACGAGCTGGCGGACCGCCTTGCGACCTACGCCGCTGCGCACGGACTGCTCCGTGATTGAAGTCCCGGCATTCCTCCCCCCCTGCGCTCAACACGTCCCAGGGATCACTCGATGCCGCACGCCCACCTACGATCTGACCCATGCGTCGCGTTGCGCCGGTATTGGCGTTGTTACTCCTGACCGCTCCGTCCGCTTGCACCTCCGAGCCGAAGGCGACCGGGCACACCACATTGACCGTCCTGCTCGACCACGACGTGACGGCAGCCCAGAAAGACGTGGTGGAGCAGCGGCTACGCGCGATGCCGAGCGTGGAGGGCATCGCCTTCGAGACCCGCGATCAGGCCTACGAGAAACTGCGGAAAGACTCTCCGGACCTGCTGGGGGATCTCGGTCCGGAGAACCTGCCGGAGTCCCTTCGCGCGACTGTCACGGACGCGTCGGTCGCCGAGGCAGTCGATCTGGTGATGGGCACGGTCGACGGCGTCGAGTGGGTCGGCCTCAAGATCGCCGACGTTGATCCCCTGCCAGCGCGGATCGGGGCGATCGTCCGGCTGGAACCGACCGCTACGGAAGAGCAGCGAGCCTCCGTGGAGGAGGCCGTCCGGGCGCTACCCCACGGTGAATCGATCGAGTTCGAGGACCGTGACGCCGCCTACGAGCGCCTGCGCAAGCAGTGCCAGGGCAAGGGCGATCTCGCGACACAACTCGATCCGCAGGCGGCGCGCCCCTCGCTGCGACTCCAGCTTCCCTTGAACGGGAAGGGTGGGACCGGGCTGCCGGAGATCGGACGCCTTGATGGCGTCGAGGCGGTGCGCTTGGTGCCCGTGTCGATGCTGTGAACGCGCCGATGGCGCGGCCAACCGGGGAGGCGCCACCGGCTCCGCGACGTCAGGGCTCGCGCTGGGCACGACGGGAGATTGGGAGGGAACATGGAGCTCAATTCTGGCGGTACGCCCGGGCCGCGCCTTGCCGACCATTTGGCCGTTCTCGACAACAACGTCTACGGCCGCCTCCCCCGTGCCCCGGGGGCGAAGGCCGTGGCGGAGATTTTCGTACGTGCCGGATGGCGGGCCCGCGCAAGCTCGTGAACCGAGTATGAGGTCGAGCACGAGTGGGTGTGCATCGAACTGGTCGAGCCGTCGCCCGATGAGTGCCTTTTCAGCGGGGTCGTCGACCCATCCCGAGTGGACGAACTCGCTGCCGTCCTCGCGGCTGCGGGCCTGCGCTACTCGATCGAACTATGGAGTGACGACCGAACAAGCATCCTTCGAGAGCTCGCCGGATGACTCTTTCACATGGCTGAGCCCTGCCGAGGACGGAAGGTAGATCAAACCGGCGCACAGGTCGACCTGTGGCTGGGCCCATTGCTCTCACCCGGCCATAGGACCTGTTATCGGTAACATCGCGACCTACCGATATGGCGACCAGTGCGGCCATGCGGAGCACGCCACTCTTCCGCTTATGCGGCAATGGACCGACCGTCGCGGTTGAGCATGTTATCGATAACATGCTATGTTCTGCGCCCAGGAGCCGAGGGCATCCTCCTGTTCGGACCACCGACGTCGAAGGGCACCGGGCACATCCCGGCCGACGTGGGTGACGGATCCGAGCCGCAACGGTCACCCGTCTGAGATCTCGTCCGACCCGATCGCGCCCCATCGCGCGGAGGCCGGTCGACCGCACCCGCAGCGGTCCGGCTCGCTGGCGGCTCCGTCCGGCCGGATCACTCGTTCAGCGCTTCCCCTCCCGCCGTCCGGGCCGGCATACCCCACCCACCATGGAAGGACCTTCGATGCGTACGACGTGGAGAGTCAGGGCGGTGACGCTCGCGGCCACCGCGGGGCTGGTCGCCGCCGCGGCGGCCGTAACCCTGCCCGCGGAGGCTGCCGCCGCCGGCTGCTCGGTCACCTACCAGGTGTCCTCGCAGTGGCAGGGCGGCTTCGGCGCCAACGTCACCGTCACCAACCTGGGCGACCCGGTCAACGGTTGGACGCTGACCTGGTCCTACGCGGCCGGTCAGCAGGTCACGCAGTATTGGAACGCCACCATCACCCAGAGCGGGGGCCAGGTCCGGGCCGTGAACGTCGGCTACAACGGCGGCATCGGCACCAACGCCGCCGTGTCGTTCGGCTTCAACGGCTCGTGGACCGGCAGCAACCCCGCGCCGACCAGCTTCGCCCTCAACGGCACCACCTGCACCGGCGGCACGACCACCCCGCCGCCCGGCACGACGCCCCCGCCCAGCTCTCCCCCGCCCAGCTCACCGCCGCCCACGGGCACCCTGCCGAGCACCTTCCGCTGGTCCTCCAGCGGCGCCCTGATCGGCCCGAAGAACGACGGCCGGGGCATCGTTGGCATCAAGGACCCCTCCGTCGTCTACTACAACGGCAGGTACCACGTCTTCGCCAGCACCGCGCGATCCTCCGGCTACAACCTCGTCTACACCAGCTTCACCGACTGGTCCCAGGCCGGCTCGGCGCCGTTCACCTATCTCGACCAGACCCCGATCGGCGCCGGTTACCGCGCTGCCCCGCAGGTCTTCTACTTCGCACCGCAGCGGCTGTGGTACCTCGTCTACCAGACCGGCAACGCGTCGTACTCCACCAACCCGGACATCAGCAACCCGGCCGGGTGGAGCGCGCCCAAGAACTTCTACATCGACATGCCCCAGATCATCAGGGACAACATCGGCAACGGCTACTGGGTCGACATGTGGGTGATCTGCGACTCGGCCAACTGCTACCTGTTCTCCTCCGACGACAACGGGCACCTCTACCGGTCGCAGACGGCCCTGGCGAACTTCCCGAACGGCATGACCAACACGGTCATCGCCATGCAGGACAGCGACCGCAACCGGCTGTTCGAGGCGTCCAACGTCTACCGGGTCGGCAACCAGTACCTGCTGCTGGTCGAGGCGATCGGCAGCGACGGCCGCCGGTACTTCCGCTCCTGGACCGCCCCGGCGATCACCGGACCCTGGCAGCCGCTGGCCGACGCCGAGAGCAACCCGTTCGCGCGGGCCAACAACGTCACCTTCCCGGGCGGCGCCTGGACGCGCGACATCAGCCACGGCGAGATGATCCGCAGCGGTCACGACCAGACCCTCGCCGTCAGCCCCTGCAACCTGCGCTACCTCTACCAGGGGCTGGACCCGAGCGCCGGCGGTGACTACAACAGCCTGCCCTGGCGGCTCGGCCTGCTCACCCAGACCAACTCCACCTGCTGACCGGAGCACTCCCCCGGCCCGGCGGCCGGCACCCCGGCCGCCGGGCGCAACGGGAAGGGCAGCGAGGCGCCCGCCGTCGCTGCCTCAGAATCCCTTGGCGAGCCGGTAGTAGGCCTGGTTCCAGCGGATCTCCTCGGCGAACCGGCGTGGGTTCGTGTCGGCGTCGATGACGACCAGTTCGGTCCGGCTCATCTCGGCCAGATCGTGCAGCTCCTCGACTCCCACCGCGCGTGACAGCACCGTGTGGTGCGGGGCGCCGGCGGTGATCCACGCTTCGGCCGAGCCGGCCAGGTGCGGCCGGGGACGCCAGACGGCCCGGGCCACCGGGAGCCGGCGCAACGGCTGCGGCGGAGACACCACGTCGATCTCGTTGGCGACGAGCCGGAACCGCTCCCCCATGTCGGCCAGGCCGAGCACCACCGCGGGACCCGGCTCGGCGTCGAAGACCAGTCGGACGGGATCCTCCCGCCCACCGATGCTCAGCGGGTGGATCTCCACGGACGGCACGCCCGTGGCGATGCTCGGGCACACCTCGAGCATGTGCGCGCCGAGGACCAGTTCCCGGCCCGGCGTGAGGTCGTAGGTGTAGTCCTCCATGAACGACGTGCCGCCGTCGACCCCGACCGCCATGGCCTTGAGGGTGTGGACCAGGACGGAGGTCTTCCAGTCACCCTCGCCGCCGAAGCCGTAGCCGTCGGCCATCAGGCGCTGCACGGCGATGCCGGGCAGCTGACGCAGCCCGCCGAGGTCCTCGAAGTTGGTGGTGAAGGCCCGGAACCCGCCGGCCTCCAGGAACGCCCGCAGGCCGAGCTCCAGCCGGGCGGCGTACCGCAGCGCGTCGTGCCGATCGCCTCCCGGGCGCAGCTCGGGCACCACCCGGTAGCTGTCGTCGTACTCCTTGACGAGGTCGTCCACCTGCGCGTCGGCGACCTCACCGACCACCCGGACGAGGTCGTTGACGCCGTAGGTGTTCACCGAGACGCCGAAGCGCAGCTCCGCCTCCACCTTGTCGCCCTCGGTCACCGCGACGTCGCGCATGTTGTCGCCGAAGCGGGCCAGTCGCAGCGACCGCATCGCCGACCAGCCGAGCGCCGCCCGCGCCCAGGCACCGACGCGGGAGACCACGCGCGGGTCGCTGACGTGCCCGGCGACCGTCTTGCGCGCCACCCCGAGGCGGGTCTGGACGAACCCGAATTCCCGGTCGCCGTGGGCGGCCTGGTTCAGGTTCATGAAGTCCATGTCGATGTCGTCCCACGGCAGCAGGACGTTGGCCTGGGTGTGCAGGTGCAGCAGCGGTGTCCGCAGCGCGTCCAGGCCGGCGATCCACATCTTCGCCGGCGAGAAGGTGTGCATCCAGGCAACCACCCCGATCGCGCCCTGCGCGGCGGCGTCGCGGCACACTCGCAGGATGTCGGCGCTGGTGGTCAGGACCGGCTTCCAGACGACCCGGGCGGGAATGTGCGGCGAGTCGTCGAGCGCCTTGGCGATCTGCCGCGACTGGTCGGCCACCTGTCGGAGGGTGTCCTCGCCGTACATGGCCTGGCTGCCGGTGAGGAACCAGATCTCAGGCTCAGCGTGCGTTGCCATGGGGTTGCCTTCCGCGAGATGGTCGGTCACTTGTAGCGGATTCCGATCAGACGTTGGAGCAGGATGAACGCGAAGAGCAGACCGCCGATCACGATCTTGGTCCACCAGGAGTTGAGGCTGCCGTCGAAGGTGATCAGTGTCTGGATGACCCCGAGGACCAGCACCCCGAGCACCGTGCCGAAGACGTAGCCGGAGCCGCCGGTGAGCACGGTCCCGCCGATGACCACGGCCGCGATGACGTCGAGCTCCATGCCCACCGCGATCAGCGGGGCGCCGGAGAGCGTGTAGAACGACAGCAGGATCCCGCCGATCGCCGCGCACAGGCCGCTGATCGTGTAGACGGCGATCCGGGTCCGCCCCACCGGAAGCCCCATGAGCAGGGCCGACTGCGCGTTGCCGCCGATGGCGTACACGTTGCGGCCCAGCCGGGTGTAGGCGAGGGTGTACGCGGCGACGGCGACCACCGCGAAGGCGATGAGCACGCTGATCGACACGAAGTTGCCGCTCGGGTTGCCGATCCTCTCCTGGGACATGCTGGTCCAGAACCCGTCGGTGATCGGGATCGACGAGCCGCTGATGAAGGTGCACATGCCGCGGGCGAAGAACATCCCGGCCAGGGTGACGATGAACGGCTGGATGTCGAAGAAGTGGATCACACAGCCCATCAGGAACCCGAGCGTCGGCCCGATGAGCAGCGCGATGAGCAGCACCAGCGCCGCCGGCAACCCTTCCTGCAGCAGGAACGCCGACACCATCGCGGTCATGGCGACGACCGAGCCGACGGAGAGGTCGATCCCGCCGGTGAGGATCACGAAGGTCATGCCGACCGCGACGACGAGCACGAACCCGTTGTCGATGAAGACGTTGAAGATGACCTGGATGTTGGAGAACGCGCGGTATTGGGAGACCCCGACGCCGTAGAGGACCAGCAGCAGGGCGAGGGTGGCCAGGACCGGCACGTGCCGCCGGGGCAGGCGCGACCAGCTGCGGCCGCCGGTGAGGGACGTCGTGGTCATGCCGGCACCTCCGCCTTCGGCTGATCGTTGACGGTGGCCGGGGTGACCACCGGGGCTCTGCGTCGGGCGAACCGGGCCCGGAAGCCGGGCGCCTGGATGAGGCAGACCGCGATGACCACGACCGCCTTGAACAGCAGGGACGTCTGGGGCGAGATGTTCATGGCGTACACCGTGGTGGTGAGGGTCTGGATGATCAGCGCGCCGAGGATGGTGCCGCTCAGCGAGAACCGGCCACCGGCGAGCGACGTGCCGCCGATGACCACCGCGAGGATCGCGTCGAGTTCGACCCAGAGGCCGGCGGCGTTGCCGTCGGCGCTGGACACGTTGGCGGTCATCATGAAGCCGGCGACGGCGGCACAGACAGCGCTGATCACGTAGACGAGGAAGGTGATCCGCGCGGACCGGATGCCGGCCAGGCGGCTGGCCCGCGCGTTGCCGCCGACCGCCTCGATGATCAGGCCGAGGGCCGTCCGGCGGGTCACCGCGGCGATGACCAGGGCCGCGGCGAGCGCCAGGAAGATGGCCAGGGGCAGGGTCAGCAGGTGGCCGACGCCGATCGCCTTGTACGGGTCGGAGTTGATGGTGAGGATCTGCCCCTCGGTGATCAGCTGGGCGAGGCCCCGGCCGGCGACCATGAGGATCAGCGTGGCGATGATCGGCTGGATGCCGATGACGGCGACCAGGACGCCGTTCCACGCGCCGAGCACCAGGGCCGCCCCCAGTGCCAGGGCCAGCGCGGTCAGCACGCCGCCGATGCTGTTCTGGTCGGGCTGCCGGCTGATGTAGAGGCAGGCGATGGCGCCGCTGATCGCGCAGAGCGAGCCGACCGACAGGTCGATGCCGCCGGTGGCGATCACCAGGGTCATGCCGAGCGCGACCAGGATCAGCGGCGCGCTCAGCCGGACGATGTCGATGAGGCTGCCGTACAGGTGACCGTCCCGTAGCTGCACGGAGAGGAAGCCGGGCCGGTAGATCGTGTTGGCGGCCAGCATGACGACGAGGACGACGACCGGCCAGAAGAGCCGGTGTGTCGTCAACGCGCGGTAGCCGGTCCTTCCGTGGTTCATGACGGCACCCCCTCGTGCCCCGCGCCGGCGGCGATGGCCTGCATGATCCGGTCGGCGTCGACGCTCTCGTCGTTGGTGAGCTGGGTGACCAGTTCGCGGTCACGCATCACGGCGATCCGGTGGCTGAGGCGGAGCACCTCGTCGAGTTCGGCGGAGATGAACAGCACCGCCATTCCACCGTCGGAGAGCTGCGCCACCAGGCGCTGGATCTCGGTCTTCGCCCCGATGTCGATGCCCCGGGTCGGTTCGTCGAGGATCAGCAGGCGAGGCTCGGTGATGAGCCAGCGCGCGAGCAGGACCTTCTGCTGGTTGCCGCCGGAGAGGTTCCCCACCGGGATGTCCGGGTCGGCCGGCCGGATGCTCAGGGCCCGCACGTACCGCTCGACCAGTTCGTCCTGCCGACGGCCGGGGATGGGGCGCAGCCAGCCCCGGGCGGCCTGCAGGGCGAGGATGATGTTCTCCCGCACCGACAGCTCCGCGATGATGCCTTCGGCCCGCCGGTTCTCGGAGCAGAAGCCGATGCCGTGACCGATGGCGGCCACCGGCGTGCGCAGCGACGCGGGGTTGCCGCGCACCCGCACGCTGCCGTGGTCGGCGCGATCGGCGCCGAACAGCAGCCGCGCCACCTCGGTACGACCCGAGCCGAGCAGGCCGGCCAGGCCGACCACCTCTCCCTCGTGGATGGCCAGGCTGAACGGCGCCACCGCCGACCGGCGTCCCAGCTCCTGCACGTCGAGCAGGGGTGCGCCCTCCGCCGCGGCGGCGACGTCGCGCCGGGGCTGCTCGTCGAGGCGCTCCAACACGTCCAGTTCCTTGCCGATCATCTTCTCCACGAGGGTGAGCTGGGGCAGCTCTGTCGTCGCGTACTCGCCGACGAGCTGGCCGTTGCGGAGCACGGTGATCCGGTCGGCGATGTCGTAGACCTGGTCGAGGAAGTGGGTGACGAACAGGATCGCGATCCCGCCGTCGCGCAGTTGGCGCATCACTCTGAACAGCTGCGCGACCTCAGTGGCGTCGAGGCTGGAGGTCGGCTCGTCGAGGACCAGGACCCGGGCCTTGATGTCGATGGCCCGGGCGATCGCCACCATCTGCTGCACGGCCAGCGAATAGCTGGCCAGCGGTGCGTTGACGTCGATGTCCAGGTCGAGCCGGGCGAGCAGGGCCCGGGCCTGGCGGCGCATCTCGCCCCACCGGACCGCACCCAGCCGGCGCGGTTCCCGGCCGATGAAGATGTTCTCCGCCACCGAGAGATTGGTGCAGAGGTTGACCTCCTGGTAGACGGTGCTCACACCGGCCGCGGTGGCCTGCATGGGGCCGCTGAACGACACCTGCTCACCATGGAGCGACACGGTGCCGCCGTCGATGCCGTAGACGCCCGTGAGCACCTTGATGAGGGTGGACTTCCCGGCACCGTTCTCGCCCATCAGCGCGTGCACCTCGCCGGGGAAGAGGCGGAAGTCCACGTTGTCGAGCGCCCGTACCCCGGGGAACGACTTGGTGATCCCCGCCATTGTCAGGACTGGATGGCTCCCTGTCATGCCACCGGGCCTTTCCTGAGGTTGTTGGGCCTGCGCGGCGGCCGGGCCCCGAGGGCCCGGCCGCCGCCTCGGATGCGGGGCGGTCGCCCCTCGTCCGGTCAGTACTTGCGGTTGGGCAGCGCCTCCTTGGCCTGCTCCTGGGTGAAGGTGGTCTCCTGGGTCTCGATGCGGGGCGGGACCTCCTCGCCGTTGTGCACCTTCTTGACCAGGTCCATCAGCTGCGGGCCCAGCAGCGGGCTGCACTCGGCGATGAAGTTGAACTTTCCGTCGGCGAGGGCCTGCATGCCGTCCTTGACCGCGTCGACGGTGATGATGGTGATGTCCTTGCCGGGCACCTTGCCGGCCGCCGTGATCGCCTCCAGCGCGCCCAGGCCCATGTCGTCGTTGTGCGCGAAGAGCACATCGATCTTGGGGTTGGCCTTCAGGAACTGCTCCATCACCTGCTTGCCGCCCGCGCGGGTGAAGTCGCCGGACTGCGAGGCGATGACCTTGAGGTTGGGGCTGGCGGCGATCGCCTCGGCAAAGCCCTTCCTCCGGTCGTTCGCCGGCGCCGAACCCGTCGTACCCTGCAGCTCGACGATGTTGACCGGGCCGGTCGCCGCCTTCTTCTGCTCCACGAGCCACTCGCCCGCGAGCCGGCCCTCCTTCACGAAGTCCGAGCCGAGGAAGGTCTTGTACAGGGACTTGTCGGCCGAGTCGACGGACCGGTCGGTGAGGATGACCGGAATCTTGGCGTCCTTGGCCTCCTTGAGCACGGTGTCCCAACCGGACTCCACGACCGGCGAGAAGGCGATCACGTCGACCTTCTGCTGGATGAAGTTGCGGATGGCCTTGATCTGGTTCTCCTGCTTCTGCTGCGCGTCGTCGAACTTCAGGTCGAAGCCGGCGTCCGCCGCGGCCTCCTTGATCGAGGTGGTGTTCGCCGTACGCCACCCGCTCTCCGCGCCGACCTGGGAGAAGCCCAACGTGATCTTGCCGTCGTCGCCGTTGTCGCCCGTGTCGCTGTTGCCGCAGGCCGCCATGCCGGCGGCGAGCAGCGCGACGGTGAGCACCGCGACGACCTTGCGGGACGGCAGGTGGGTTCTCATTCTCTTCACCGCAATCTCCTCGGTAAGCGTTCCGCGAGCCATGCCGCCGAAGGCGCACGACCTGCGCTGGTGGTGGTGCTGTCAAAGGTGGTGTCGGGGGTGGTGCGACGCGGACGGCCCGGGGGAACGCCGCGCGATCGTGGCGGCCGTCAGGGGCTCGCGGGTGAGGAAGGTCGCTGTCCGTAGACGTTCTGGTAGCGGTCGTGCAGGGCGTCGACGTCGGCGGCCGCCATCGGCACCGGCTCGCCGAGCGCCCGGGCCAGGTGTGCGGTACGGGCGACGTCCTCGCACATAACCGCCGCTTTCACGGCGGCCCGGGCGTCCCGGCCGATGGTGAAGACGCCGTGGTTGCGCATGAGCACGGCGGCCGAGCGGTGACCGGTGAGGGTCTCCACGATGCCCTTGCCGATGTCGTCGCCACCGATGAGCGCGAACGGGCCGATCGGGATCTCCCCGCCGAACTCGTCGGCCTGCGCGGTGAGGTGGCACGGGATGGGCTCGCCGCGGGCGGCCCAGGCGGTCGCGTACGTGCTGTGCGTGTGCACCACCCCACCCACCTCGGGCATGGCACGGTAGACGTAGGCGTGGGCGGCGGTGTCGCTCGACGGTGAGAGGTCACCCTCGACGACCCGGCCGTCGAAGTCGCAGACGACCATGTTCTCCGGCGCCAGGTCGTCGTAGTCGACCCCGCTCGGCTTGATCACCATCAGCTCGTGGCCGGGCACCCGGGCGGAGATGTTCCCCGCCGTCCAGGCGACCAGCCGGTACCGGGTGAGTTCGGCGTGCAGCCGGGCGACGCTCTCCCGGAGCCGCCGGATGTGCTGATCGGGCCGGCCACTCATGCGACCACCTCCAGCGGCGTCGTGACCTGTGCCGCCGATTGGTTGACGGCAGCGTTGCGGATCGCGCGCAGGCGGGACATGACCTCGTTGCCGCCGCGTCCGAAGTGGTCGTGCAACGTCCGGTACTCGGCGTACAGCGCGTCGTAGGCCCGCGCTCGCTGCGGGTCCGGCCGGTACACGTCGCGGTCCACCCGGCCCATCGCGGCGGAGGCCGCGTAGACGTCGGGGTACGCGCCGGCGGCCACCGCGGCGTGGATCGCCGAGCCCAGGGCGGGCCCCTGCGCCGAACCGATGAGGCTCAACGGCCGGCCGGTGACGTCGGCGTAGATCTGCATCAGCAGGCGGTTGGAGGTCAGGCCGCCGGCCACCACCAGTTCCCGGATCGGCACGCCCGCCTCGACGAGCGCCTCGATGATCATCCGGGTGCCGTACGCCGTCGACTCCAGCAACGCCCGGTAGACGTCCGCCGGCCGGGTGGCCAGGGTCATTCCCACGACGAGACCGCTCAGGTCGTGGTTGACCAGCAGGGAGCGGTTGCCGTTCCACCAGTCCAGGGCGATCAGCCCGTGGGCGCCGACCGGCTGCGCCGCGGCCAGCTCGGAGAGCCGCTCGTGCGAGTTCATGCCGGCCGGCGCCGCGTGCTCGACGAACCACCCGAAGATGTCGCCGACCCCGCTCTGCCCGGCCTCGTAGCCCCAGGCGCCGGGGCTGAGCCCGCCCTCGACGACGCCGCACATGCCCGGCACCTCCACCAGCTCGGCGCCGTTGACCACGTGACAGGTCGAGGTGCCCATGATCGCCACCAGGTGGCCGGGCACCAGGGCCTGGGCCGAGGCGGCGGTGACGTGGGCGTCGACGTTGCCGACGGCGACCGCGATCCCCGCCGGCAACCCGGTCCACGCCGCCGCCGTGGCGGTGAGCGCACCGGCCCGGGCGCCCATCGGCAACACCGGCCCGTCCAGCTTGTCGACGAAGTCGGCGAAGCCGCGGTCCAGAGCGGTCAGGAAGTCCCGGGACGGGTACCGGCCGTCCTGGCGGATGCCCTTGTAGCCCGCGGTGCAGAGGTTGCGGGTCTCCACTCCGCACAGCTGCCAGACGATCCAGTCGGCCGCCTCGACGAACCGCTCGGCGCGCCGGTAGATCTCCGGGTCCTCGTCGAGGATCTGCAGGCCCTTGGCGAACTGCCACTCCGCGGAGATCTTCCCGCCGTACCGGCCGATCCACGCCTCGCCGCGTTCGTGCGCCAGCGCGTTGATCCGATCGGCCTGCGCCTGCCCGGCGTGGTGCTTCCAGAGCTTCGGCCAGGCGTGCGGCCGGTTACGCAGCTCTGGCACCTCGCACAGGGGGGTGCCGTCGGCCCGGGTGGGCAGGACCGTGCAGGCGGTGAAGTCGGTCGCGATGCCGATCACCCGACCGGGGTCGATCCCCGCGGCGGCAACGGCGGCCGGCACCGCGTGACGCAGCACGTCCCGGTAGTCCTCGGGGTCCTGCAACGCCCAGTCCGGCGGGAGCGGCTCGACGCCACCCGGCAGGGTGGACTCGATCACGCCGTGGCGGTACTCGTGGACCGCGGTGCCCAGCTCCGCGCCGTCACCGACCCGCACCACCAACGCCCGGCCCGACAGCGTCCCGTAGTCGACCCCGACGACGTACCGGTCCCCCGGTCCGTCCACACCCATCATTTCCACCTCCGCGTGCAGTGGCTCACATTGTTAGCGCTCACATTGGCGTCGGTCAAGACGCCGTCGCAACAGTCCGGTAACGGCACGACCGACGTTCGATGGGCCCTTCTGCGCCCACCGGCAGCATGCCCGGCGCTGGCGTCATTCCGTCGGTCCCGGCCAGGGTCGCCGACGCGAGAAGGCTCCGCCCGCAACGGCGCCACGAACAGCCGAACGACGGGTGTCAGGTCAGAAGCTGTTAGCGGTCACAACGTCCGAGGCCGAAGAGGCCAACGGCGGCACCGCCTCGGCACAGGGGCCGCGCCGAGGGACACATTGGCCGGGTCAGCGCGGCGGCCCGGCGACGCTCTGCCGGGAGATCAGGGTCGGTGCGATGGTCTGCCGCAGCTCACCGACGGTGTCGGACTCGAACTGAGCCAGCAACAGGTCCAGACTCGCCCGGGCCACCGCGGCGAAGTCCGGCCGCACCGTGGTCAACGGCGGAATGAAGTACGCCGCCTCCGGCACGTCGTCGAAACCCACCACGCTGATGTCGTCCGGCACGCGGCGGCCGTACTCGTGCACAGCCCGCAGGACGCCCAGCGCCAGATGGTCGTTGGCCGTGAAGACCGCCGTCACCTCGGGCATCCGCGCCAGCATCTGCCCGCACCGGTAGCCCGACGCGGCCGACCAGTCCGCCGCAACCAGCGGCGGCACCTCGGCGCCCGCCTCGCGCAGGGCCTCCCGCCACCCCTCGATGCGGCCGGCGCTGTCGAACCAGTCGGCCGGACCGGACACGTGCCACACCGTCCGGTGTCCCGCCTCCAACAGGTGCCGCGTCGCCTCCCGTGCGCCGGCCACCTGATCCACCGTCACCAGGGGCATCGGCCGGCGCGGGTCACCGTCGACGGTCACCAACGGGACGTCCTTCGGGAGGTGCTCCAGCGCCTCCCCGGCCGACTCCACCGGCGCGATCACCACGATCCCCGCAACCCGATGCGCCAGGTGCCGCTCCACGGCCGCCGAGATGGAAACCCGGTCCAGGTCCCGCACACTGCCGACGGTGACCGCGAAGCCCTCTTCGGCCGCGGTCTGTTCCAGCGCCGCCAACAGCGACGCCGGGCCGTACAGCGTCGTGTTCTGGGCCACCACACCGATCACCTGCGACCGGCCGGTCACCAGGGCACGAGCGGCGCGATTGGGCCGGTAGCCCAACTCCGTGATGGCGGCCTGCACCCGCAGCCGCGTCTGCTCACGCACATTCGGATGCCCGTTCAGGACCCGCGACACGGTCTGGTGGGAAACCCCGGCGAGGCGGGCCACATCCGTCATCGCGGGACCACGCACGGCACTCACCCTTCCCGCAAGCCCCCGACCGCCACGCCCCGGCAGTCCCCGGCACAGCACCGAGGCCGACCCCCGGCACGAAACCAGCGCCAGTGTACGCGCCGGCCTCACGCTGCCCACCGAGGCGCAGCCGGGGCGGCGCCCACGCCGAGCCTGGTACGAAAACCGGGCCGCCGGGCTGCGCCACGCCTCCCGGGCCGACTCTGCAGCTGGCAGTGGATCAGTCGCTGACGCCGAGATGCAGCAGCCACACCTGGTCGCCCGCACGGACCACGAGATCGACGTAGGCCGCCTCGTACCAGTCGTCGGTGTGCACCGTCAGGGCCCAGGACTCGGCGGAGTCCGGCCAGAGTCTCGCCATCAGTGCCACCGCCCAGTCGGTGAGCGCCTCGGCCAGCTCCCGGGCAGCCGACGACTCCGCCCAGGCTTGCGGCTGCCGCCCCGGAAGGAACAACCCGGGCAGCGCCTCACGAACCAGCGTCGACCAGGAACTCACGGACTCCAACCCGGATACGCGGCAGCGCTCCGGCAGCAGCGCGTTCACCGATGCGACCACGTCGCCGTCGTTCAGCGGGCCGTTCAGAAGCGTGAACGTGCACGCGTGGTCGATCTCCTCCAGGAGGTCCTCGAGGACCCGCAGCGCGTGCCTGATCATGTCCGGAACCGCGTCGAGCCTCGCGTTCCTCGCCGCCGACAGCGCGGCCCAGTCGAATTCCGTCACGTCGACCAGACTAGAGATCATCGACCGCGATCACGTTCACCCCAACCTGGTCGCTGTGGGATCAGCGGCGCTGGCATCGCTCGGGTTGCCGCCAAGCGCCGGGGACGAGGAAGTGCCCGCGCCCGCGACGATGACGACGTGCGGGTTCCTGGGCCCGTGCACGCCCTCCACGCGGTTGAGCTCGATGTCACTGGTGGCGGACGGCCCGCTGATCCAGGTCAGCGGGTTTCGCGGGTCGACCCGGGTGAGCGCCTCCGGCACCGTGGTGACCACCTGGTGGGTCCACAGCACACAGATGTGCAGGTCGGGCAGGAGGCTGATGATCCGCCGCCCCTGGTCCGGCCCGGCGTCGAGGATGATCGTGCCGGTTTCGGCAACGGCCACGGCGGCACCCGTGACGACGCCGTCACACCCGGCGATCTCCGGTCTCCGCGGCCGCCTGATCGCCCCCCGGCTCGTACCCGACGAGGCGCCGGGTCTTCCGCAGGAAGGCCCGCGGTGCCGGCAGGTCGCCACCGACGACGCCGGCGGCCCGGGCCTGCACCAGGATGTTACCGAGCATGGCGGCCCTCGACCGGCCCGGCGATCACCGGCAGCCCGCAGGCGCCGGCGGAGCAGGTCGTTGCGGGCGCCGTCGATCACGCGCACGGGCCGGACAGCTGCTGGGCCGGGCGGACGGCCCGCCGGTGGGACCGGGCTGTCGGGTGATGGCGCGAACCGTGGTGGCGCCTAGCCCTCGAAGGTCTGCCTGGCCACCGCGATGGCGGACATGGCCCGGGGCCATCCGGCGTAGAACGCCAGGTGGGTGATGGCCTCGACGATCTCGGCCTGGGTGAGGCCGTTCTGCTTGCCGAGGTTCAGGTGGAACGGCAACTGTTCGCTGTTGCCGCTTGCGACCAGGGCCGCGATGGTGATCAGGCTACGGTCGCGCGGCGCGAGGTCGGCGCGTTCCCAGACATCGGCGAAGAGCACGTCGTCGGTGAGGGAGACGAGCTTGGGCGCGAAGTTCCCGAGCATCTTCTGGGCGGGGCTCTGCTGCGCGGTTCCGGACATGTCGTACTCCTTCTCGTGATCCGTGGGTGGGCCGCCGGCCGCGCGATGACGCGACCGGCGGTCGGTTGGTCATGCGGGCTGGCGGTACTCGTCGTCGGTCACGTGCTCGCCCCACTCCGTTTCCGGCCCGTCCTGCCCAGGCGTGAGGCCGTCCCAGATGGCCAGATGGGTCATGAAGTGGTCGGGGGCGGCGCCGTGCCAGTGCCACTCTCCGGGCGGACACCAGACGGCGTCACCGGGGCGGATGACGACGACCTCGCCGCCGCGCGACCGGGTCAGCCCGACGCCCTCGGTGACGTGCAGCAGCTGGCCGTTGGCGTGCCGGTGCCAGGCGGTGCGGGCGCCGGGGGCGAAGTGCACGGCGTTGCACCGGCCGATGGACGGTCCGGTCATGGGAACGATCTGGTCGAACCAGACGTCGCCGGTGAACCAGTCGGCCGGTCCCTTGACCGACGGCTGCTTGGTCAGGATCTCCAACGTCTCCTCCTGTGCGGTTCGCCCTGTGCTGGCTGCAGCGGCTTGTTGTCGGATCCGGTCAGGCGGACGCGGCCCTCTCCGGGCGGCGCCGGCCGTCAGGGCTTGAGAAGGGCCTTGATGGCCCGGCGTTCGTCCATGGCCCGGTAGCCCTCGGCGGCCTGCTCGAGCGGGAGGGTGAGGTCGAAGACCTTGCCCGGGTCGATCTGCCGGTTGCAGATCAGGTCGATCAGCTCGGGCAGGAAGCGCCGCACCGGGGCGGGGCCACCGTGCAGGTGCACGTGGGAGAAGAACAACTCGTCGCCGGGCAGTTCGACGCCGTGGGCGACGCCGACGTAGCCGACGTGACCGCCGGCCCGGGTGGAGCGGATGGCCTGCATCATCGACTCCTGGGTGCCGACGGCCTCGATCACCGAGTGCGCGCCGAGGCCGTCGGTGAGGTCCTTGATCTTCGCGACGCCCTCGTCGCCGCGCTCGGTGACGATCTCCGTCGCACCGTAGTGGGCCGCCAGTTTCTGGCGGGGCTCGTGCCGGCTGACCGCGATGATGCGTTCCGCCCCGAGCTGCTTCGCCGCCAGCACGGCGAGCAGACCGACCGCGCCGTCGCCGACGACCGCGACGGTCTTGCCCGGCCCGACCTCGGCGGCCACGGCCCCGAACCAGCCGGTGCCGAGCACGTCGGAGGCCGCGAGCAGGTCCGGGACCAGGTCCTCCGAGGGGATCTCGGGCGTTGCGACCAGGGTGCCGTCGGCCAGCGGGACGCGCAGGTACTCGGCCTGGGCGCCCAGTCCACCGACCGGTTCCCGGTGGATGCACGAGCTCTGGTAGCCGGCGCGGCAGATGGGGCAGGTGTTGTCGGAGGCGAAGAAGGAGCCGACGACGAACTGGCCGGGCTTGATGTTCCTGACCTCGCCGCCGACCTCCTGGACGACGCCAACATACTCGTGGCCCATCGGAGACGGCCCCTTGACCGCCTCGATGCCGCGATACGGCCACAGGTCCGAACCGCAGACGCAGGTGGCGGACAGGCGGATGATCGCGTCGGTCGGGAGGAGGATCCGCGGATCCTCGCGCTCCTCCACCCGGACGTCGCCGGGGGCGTGCAGGACTGCACCACGCATGAGGTTCTTCCTTTCAAAGGTCCGGCCGCGAACCGACGGCCACCCGCCCGCATACCCAGCCAGGGCGAGGGAGTACGGCCATCCGGGAAACAACCCGCCAGGGACGACAACGATCGCCCCACCCGGGCGGCGGCGGCCAGCGGTTCCGTTCATCGCCATCCAGCAAACCCCGGCGGTGCCTGTTCGGGGAGTTTCTGCTGGAAGGTGTACTGACAGGGCACCCCTCCGACGAGCCGTGACACGTACGGTCGAGGCGTGGACAACCGCACCGAGGTCCGCGAGTTCCTCGTCTCGCGCCGCGCCAAGATCAGCCCGGAACAGGCGGGCCTGCCCGCCGGCAGGAACCGCCGGGTCCCCGGACTGCGCCGCAGCGAGGTCGCGGCACTGGCCGGGGTGAGCATCGAGTACTACTCGAAGCTCGAACGAGGCGCCCTCGCCGGCGTGTCGCCCTCGGTGCTGAACGCCATCGCCCGGGCGCTCCAGCTCGACGACGCCGAGCGGGCGCACCTGCTCGACCTCGCACGGGCGGCGGACGGCAGCAGCGCGCTGATGCGGCCCCGCCGCCGCACGGCGAGGCAGTGGTCCCCGCGCCCCAGCCTGCAATGGACCCTCGAGGCGGTCACCCAGGGCCCCGCGTTCGTGCGCAACGGCCGCATGGACCTGCTCGCCGCGAACCGGCTCGCCCGAGCGTTCTACGCCGACGTGTACGCCGACCCGCAGCGCCCCGCCAACATCGCCCGGTTCACGTTCCTCGACGAGAAGGCGCACCGCTTCTACCCGGAGTGGGACCTCGCCGCCGACGTCTGCGTGGCGATCCTCCGCACCGAAGCCGGCCGCGACCCCCACGACAAGGATCTCCACGACCTCGTGGGCGAACTCTCCACCCGCAGCGATGAGTTCCGGAAACGGTGGGGAGCTCACAACGTCCGGCATCACGGCACCGGCGTCAAGAACTACCACCACCACGTCGTCGGCGACCTCACCCTGGCCTACGAAGGGCTGGAGATGGCGGCGGAACCGGGGCTCACTCTCACGATCTACACCGCAGAGCCCGGCTCCCCCTCCGAGGACGCGCTTCGCCTGCTCGCCTCGTGGGCCGCCTCCCAGGAAACAGACGCCGACACACAAACCGCCTTCACGGAGTGACGCGGCTCGAGCGGCGCGGACCGGCTCACCAGCCCGGTGTTGTGCCACTGAGCTGCGGTGGGACACGCGACCATAGGGGGCATGGGGCATCTCGACGGCCAGGATCTGCTGCAACGACGCCAGGAGATCCGGCAGGCGAACTTCCTGGAGCTGTTCGTCGACCTGGTGCTGGTGTTCGCCCTGTCCGGGGTGGTGAACCGCGTCGTACGCGACATGATCGGAGCGGACAACGGTGTCCGCTGGCTGTCGCTCGCCTACCTGCTGGTGCTGTCGTTACCGCTGATCTGGTTGTGGATCACCACCGCCCACATCACCAGCTGGTTCAACCCCCGTCGCCGCAAGATCCAGTGGATCGTGCTGGCCAGCGCCTTCGGCCTGATGGTGATGTCGTCGTCAGTTCCCTACGCCTTCGTCGGGCGGGGGTGGGCGTTCGTGCTGCCGTACCTGATCCTGAACTGCCTGCGGCCGCTGATCCTCCTGCCGAGCGTGCGCCGGCACTCGCTGGGGAATCTCTATGTCAGGTCGGTGCTCTGGTGCCTCGCCACGGCCGGCGTCTGGTTGGCCGGCGCGGCGGTGAGCGGCGGCGCCCGCGCTGCGCTCTGGGCGGGCGCCGTAACGGTGGACATCGTCGTCGCGCAGCTACGCTGGCCCGTTCCCGGCATGGCCAGACCGCCGGTCAGCGCCTGGGCGATGGACAGCGGCCACCACCTACCCGAGCGTTACCAGCAGCTGCTGCTGATCGCCCTCGGTGAGACCGTGCTCGCCGCCGGCGTCACATTCACCAACCATCCGGTCACCCTGTCGACCTCGGCGGCGCTGGTCGTGGCGTTCCTGTCCATGGTTCTGCTGTGGCGGATCTACTTCTACCGCTCGGGACAGGTTCTCGCCGAGGCCGTGGCCGTCGCCGGTGACCGGCTCGCCGCCGGACGCGCCACAGGCATCGCCCATGTCGTCATGGTGGTGGGCATCGTCGCCACCGCTGTCGGCTTCGAGGTCGTCCTCACTCACCCGGGCGGTCACCCCGAGCCGCCGTGGCTGGCGATGATCCTCGGCGGCCCCGCCCTGTTCCTCTACGGTCGTATCCGCCTGGAACGAGTCGTGTTCGACCGGCTTTCCCTGCGGCGGGTGATTGCCATCGCCGCTCTGGCCGCCCTGGCATTGCCCCTGTCCGCTGCCCCGCCGCTGACCGCCGCGCTCGGGGCCGGGTTCGTGCTGCTGGGCGTGGCCCTGGCCGACGCCCGCCACGCCGCCCAGCGGCCGCCGGAGGCCCCCACCCCGGCCCACTGATCTGATCCGGGCTCATGGACCCGGCCCCGACCACCGGGCGTGCGCGGTCAGCGCAGCCCGGCGAACAGATCGTCCTCGCGCGACGGCGCACCGGTGGTGTCGCGGACCCGGACGAAGGTCTCCACGCCCATCAGCTCGGTGAACCGCTCCTGACCTAGTTGCAGGAAGAAGATGTTCTCGGCCTGGCTGGCGTGGGCGGCCAACGATTCGAACTTCTGGGCACCGTAGGCGCTCGTGTCGACCCAGGTGGTGATCTCGTCGTCGGGCAGCCCGAGCTGGGGCATCTCCTCCGACGCGTCGGGCTCGGGAAACTCGACGCCGATCTCCTTCATGATGCGGCCGAAGTCCTCGAAGGCGCTGCGCGGCACGGTGGTCCAGTAGACCTTCGCGGGGATGTCCGTCCGCTCGACCGCGGCCATGGTGATGCGGTGCGCCTGAATGTGGTCCGGATGGCCGTAGAAGCCGTTCTCGTCATAGGTGACGACGACGTCGGGCCGGTAGCGCCGGATCAGCTCGGCCAGTCGGTCGGCCGCCTCCGTCACGGGCGTGTTCCAGAACGCGCCGGGCATGTCGTTGGTCGCCCAGCCCATCATCCCGGAGTCGGCATAGTCGAGCGTCTCCAGGTGGGTGACCTTCAACGCCTCGCAACTGGCCGCCAACTCGGCCCGGCGCATCGCCACCACGGCCTCCGGGTCGTGCCCCGGGTCGCCCGGCTTGACCCCGCCGGGCCCGTCGCCGCACCGCCCGTCCGTGCAGGTCACGAGCACCGTCGTGATGCCCTCTGCCGCGTACCGGGCGAGGATGCCGCCGGTGCTCGTCGCCTCGTCGTCGGGGTGCGCGTGCACGGCCATCAAGGTCAGAGATCGCTCAGCCATCCCACCACCATACGAGGGACGTCCGACGCACTAGCATTGCCGCGGCCCGGAACGGCTTGCGGAAACGAGGCGACATGCGGTGGCTCCGGCAGTTGATGGGTGGCAGGCGGGTCCAACTCGACCCGGAGCGGCAGCAGGCGCTGCTGCGGGACGTCCGGTACCGGTTCGGCGCCCGCGCTCAGGTGCGGTTCTCCGAACAGGTCGAGGCCGTCACCCAGATGCTGGACGGCGACGACGGCCTGGTGGTGGCGGCCCGGATCGTGAGCGAGGTGGCCGACGAAGCGCACGCGGACCTACAGGCCCAGGCCCACGACGTACATCGACGGACCGGTCGGCGGCTCCTGGTGCACCGCCGGAACTACCGGCCCCTGTGGAAGGAGGCCGGCCCGGCGCTGCGGTGGCCGCTGTTCGCGCTGCCGTGCGGACTCCACCCGTACGCGCAGGTGGCCGCCGCCGTCGCGGTGCTCGGCAGCCGGGCACCCCGACTCGACCGGGTGACCGACCCGAATCCGCTCGTGACCCGCGTGTTCGAGGTGCTCGACCTCACCACCGCCGGCTGGGAGTACGGCCGGGTGCGGGTGGACACCGACGCCGCCGCCCTGGCGGATCGACTCATCTCGACCGCCGGCCGGATCCTCGCCACCATGGACGACCCGCCCCGGCTGCCACCTTCGGTCCGCGAGCTGATGCGCCGCAACAACACCGTGGACGTTCACGACCCGACCGGTCCTCGGGTCGTCGGCGGGATCAACCTGGGCGCACGGATGCGGGAGAAGTTCCTGGTCTGAGGCATCGCGGCGGAGCGGGGTCAACCAGCCGTGAGGGCGGCTCGGGTGGTGGCGAAGAGGCGGGCGCAGCGTTCGGCCATGGCGTCCGGAGACTGGTCGGGATGGTTGATCCACCACCGGACCAGCGCGGTGACCATGCCGCGCCAGGCGTACTTGAGGGCGTCAGCGTCGAGGGGGTCGGCGGAGCCGGCGGCGCGGAGCACGCCGGCGCTACCGGTTGCCGCGAGCCGATCGATGGCGATCCGGTAGTGCGCCGCCCGCCGGGCGGGTTCCGTGTCGGCGGGCAGCGACGGGTCGTAGAGCACGAACCATGCTTCCCGCCGGCCCTCCAGGGCGGTGAACAGCGCGTGGAGAACCAGCAGGGGCGTGCGCGGGGCAGTGATCTCGCCTTGGCCCATCGCGGCGCGAATCGCGTCCAGCAGTTGGTCGCCCACCGGGGTCAGGCAGGCGAGATAGAGGTTCTCCTTGGAACCGAAGTACTGGTGCAGCAGCGCCTTGGTGACCCCGACCCGTGTGGCGACAGCTGCCAGGGAGGTCGCCTCGTAGCCGTGGCGGCCGAACTCCTCGGTGGCGGCGGCGAGGATCTGCTGTTCGCGGACGGCACGGGGAACGCCCTTGGTGCCGGCTCGGGAGCGGGAGGACGTTGCCACGCCCGCGATATTACCCTACGGTAAATTACCGCCAGGTTAATTCGGCGGATCGGATGGATACGGACATGGCGACAGCCCACGCTGCGACCTCCCCCCGCGCTGCCCGCGCCCGTTCCTGTTGGGGCTGGGGATGGGCGGACGAACACCCCGACGACGCCGAATGCGAAGCGATGGGCGCGCTGCTCCCCGGCACGCTCCCGCGCCCGCTGCCCGTCCCGCGGGTCGCCGACCTGCGCATCGGCCGGCCCGCCGTCGAGCCGCCGCCGAGTCTCGCGCATCTGGTCACCGCCGACCCGGAAGCCCGCACCGCACACGCCATGGGCAAGGCGTACCGGGATGTCATCCGCGCCCTGCGCGGCCGGCCCGGGCGGATACCCGATCTGGTCGCCCGGCCGGCGGGCGACCAGGACGTGGCCGACCTTCTCGAGTGGGCCGGCGACCACGGCGTGGCGGTGATCCCCTACGGCGGCGGCTCCTCGGTGACCGGGGGCGTGGAATACCGCGGCGACGCGCACCGAGCGGTGCTGTCCCTCGACCTGACCGCGATGGGCCGGGTTCTGGACATCGACACCGACAGCCGGGCCGCCCGTATCCAGGCCGGCGCCCTCGGCCCGGCACTGGAGAACCAGCTCAGGCCGCACGGCTTGACGCTGCGCCACTTCCCGCAGAGTTTCGAGTTCTCCACCCTCGGTGGCTGGCTCGCCACCCGCGCGGGCGGTCACTACGCCACCGTCCACACGCACATCGACGACTTCGTCCAGTCCCTGCGGGTGATCACCCCGGCGGGCGCCGGCACCTCGTGGCAGGTGCCCGCGTCCGGCGCCGGACCGTCTCCCGACCGGCTGTTCCTCGGCTCCGAAGGCGCCCTGGGCGTCATCACCGAGGCGTGGATGCGCCTTCAGGACCGCCCCCACCACAAGGCTTCCACCTCGGTCGTCTTCGCCGACTTCCCCGCCGCGCTGCGCGCGGTGCGGGCGATCGCCCAGTCCGGCCTCTCCCCCGCCAACTGCCGCCTGCTCGACCCCGGCGAGGCCGCCTTGTCCGGCGCCGCCCGAAACGGTTCGTCGATACTCGTCCTCGGCTTCGAGTCGGCCGCCGTACCCGTCGAAACCGTTCTCGCCCAGGCACTCGACCTGGCCCGCGCGCACGGCGGCTCGCCCTCCGTCAGCTCCGGCGGCGGGGGCGACGAGGCCGTCGGCGCCTGGCGCTCGGCGTTCCTCCGGATGCCGTACCTGCGCGACGGCCTCGCCCGGATGGGGGCCGTCGTCGAGACCTTCGAGACGGCCACCACCTGGAACCGCCTTCCCGCCCTGATCGACGCCGTCCGCGACGAGGTCGGCGCCGCCGCACGCGAAGCCACCGGGCATCCCGCCACCGTCAACTGCCGCCTGACGCACATCTATCCCGACGGAGCGGCGCCCTACTTCACCCTGCTGGCGGCAGGCCGGCCGGGCGACGAGGTCGCCGTCTGGGACCACCTCAAAGACGTCGCGACCGACGTCCTGCACCGCCATCACGCCACCATCACCCACCACCACGCCGTCGGGCGGGACCACCGCCCCGGCTACGACCGCCAGCGTCCCGAACCGTTCGCCCTGGCGCTGCGCGCCGCCAAGACCGCCCTCGATCCCCACGGGATCCTCAACCCCGGCGTACTCGTCGACTGAACCGCTCCCGGTCCAGACGAGTCGGCCGACACGATGGGCAGGGCCCAGGCTGCTGAAGGAGGCGATCAGCGGCCACGTCGACCGCGAGGTGATCAGGAATCGAGAAGCGCCAGGTTGCGGGCGGGCCTAGCCTTCTCACCAGGTAGCCGGCGTCACGCCGAGCCTTGAACGGCGAAGAAGGAGCTCGAACAATGTCCGCGAAGACCTCCACCGTGTCCGACGGCTTCAGCGCTGAGGAGCGTGCGGCGATGAAGGAGCGCGCCGCCGAGCTGCGCGCCGAGGGCAAGAAGGGCGCCAAGAAGGCCGACGGGCTGGAAGCCGTCCTCGACCGGATCGCCCAGATGGCGCCGGAAGATCGTGAGCTCGCCGAGCGCGTCCACGTGACCGTGACCACCGCCGCCCCGGAACTGACGCCGAAGACCTGGTACGGGATGCCCGCCTACGCGAACGCCGCCGACAAGATCGTTGTCTTCTTCCAGGACTCGGGCAAGTTCAACTACCGGTACTCGACCCTGGGCTTCCAGGACACCGCCAACCTCGACGACGGCGACCTGTGGCCGGTGTCGTACGCGCTGCAGAAGTGGAGCCCCGCGGTGGAGAAGAAGGTCATCGAGCTGGTGAAGGCCGCGGTCTCCTGACCGTCGCCGAGCACGTGTAGCTCGGCCGGTGGTGCGGACGGCTCCGCCCCGGCGCTCGTTGTCACGACCCAGCGAGCGCTCGGGTCCGCCCCTGTTCTGACCGCGCCAGGGCGGCGCGATAGGCGCGGGGCGAGAGGCCGGTGGCGCGTTTGAAGGCGACGCTGAAGGCGCTCTCGGAGCCGTACCCCACCTCGCGGGCGATGGTGGCGTTGGTCTCCTCACCGCGGCGGATGCGGTCGGCGGCGAGTTCGATGCGCCACGCCGTGAGGTACTCCAGCGGGCCCTTGCCGACCACCTGCTTGAACCGGGCCGCCAGGGTGGATCGGGAGACAGCCACGGCGCGGGCCAGCTCGGCCACCGTCCAGGCGTGCGCGGGCCGGGCGTGCATTCGTCGCAGTACGGCCACCACGGTGGGGTCGGTCAGGCCGGCCAACCACCCGGAGGTATGACCGGCGTCCCGGGCGAGGTGCAGGCGGAGGATCCGAACCAGCATGACGATGGCGAGGTGCTCGGCCACCAGCCTCGCCCCCGGGGCGTTCCGCTGTAGTTCCGCGTCGATCTCTCCGACCGCTCGTCGCACGGCCGCGGCCTCCGGCGTCTCGGCTGCCACCTGGATGACCGGCGGCAGGCCGTCGAGCAGCAGGGCCTGGGCCCGGTCGGTGAAGGAGAACGCTCCCCCGATGAGGAACACCTCGTCGCCGTCCCCGGCGCGGGCCACGCCGTCGACGGCCGCGACGAAAAGGGGTCCCGCCGGCTCGGTCGGCAGATCCAGGTCACTGGCGAGCGTGAACGCGACCGGACGGGTCAGCAGGAAGCAGTCGCCCTCGCGTAGCCGGAGGGGATCCGGCACCCCGTCCACCGCGAGCCAGCAGGCGCCCCGCCGTACGACGTTGAACTTCACGCCGGCGGGTGGGTCGAACCGGACCCCCCACCGTCCTCCGGCGGAAAAACTGGCTGACAGGTGACTCGTCGCCCGGGTCAGCGACAGAACGTCCTCCAACGGGTCCATACCACACTCCCTCGGACGCTCACTAAACTTCTGCGGACGCCAAACTATAGGCCGTCCAGGCCCGCCGGTCGTAGCGTTGCCGTCATGACAGAGAGCACACGCCTGACCACCGGGTTCACCGCCCGGGCCACCGCCGACGAGGTCATCGACGGCGTCGACCTCACCGGGCACCGCATGATCGTCACCGGTGGCGCCTCCGGCATCGGCCTGGAAACCGTCCGCGCCCTCGCCCGTGCCGGCGCGGAGGTCACCGTGGCGACGCGCGACCCCGCCCGCGCCGACGACCTGGTGGCCGAGTTCGCCGGACCGGGCCCGGGCACGGTCCGGGCCGCCGCGCTCGATCTCGCTGACCTCGACTCCGTCGACGCCTTCGTCGCCGGCTGGACCGGCCCGCTGCACGCCCTGATCGCGAACGCCGGAATCATGGCGCTACCGCACCGCCAGCTGACCCCCGAGGGCTGGGAACTGCAACTGGCCACCAACTACCTCGGCCACTTCGCGCTCGCCCGGGGCCTGCACGACAACCTCCGGTCCGCCGGCTCCGCCCGGGTCGTGGTGGTGAGCTCCGGCGCACAGCTACGCGCCGGCGTCGACTTCGACGACCCGCACTTCGCCCGCCGCCCGTACGACCCGTGGATTGCGTACAGCCAGTCCAAGACCGCCGACGTCCTGCTGGCCGTCGGCATCGCTCAGCGCTGGGCCGCCGACGGGATCACCGCCAATGCCCTGGCCCCGGGCGTCATCATCACCAACCTGCAGCGTCACCTCGGCGAGGACACCCTGCGCTCCTTTGGGGTGACGACCGACGAGGCGGGCAACGTGGCGGTGCCGGAACACTACAAGACCCCGGCCCAGGGGGCCGCCACCACCGTGCTGCTGGCCGCGTCGCCGCTGCTCGAGGGCGTCACCGGCCGCTACTTCGAGGACAACCAGGAGTCGGAGGTGGTCCCGGGCGGTCCGGAACCGATGACCGGGGTCGCCGAGCACTCGGTGGACCTGGCCGCCGCCGACCGGCTCTGGGCGTACGCCGAACAAACCCTGGCCTCCCGCTAGGACCTTCGCCGAACCCGGACTGAGGCCGGCCGGTCGGGACAGGCGCGTCCGGCCAGCCAGACGGCGGCGGTGTGGCCGGGGTCGGTCTCGATCACACCGGACCGCTCCCGGCTCCCCCGCCGGGCCCGCTCGGTCAGGCCAGCGCGGCCAGCCGGGGCACCAGCTCGGCGGGCTCGGGCATCGCGGCGATCTCGCGGCCGACCTGGGTCGCGGCGTCGCGCAGCGCGGCGTCGGTGGTCAGCCGGGTCAGCAGGGCCGGGGTGATGGCGCGGGCGGCGACCGCGATGCCGGCGCCGCGCGCCGCGACGAGTTCGGCGTTGTGCCGTCGGTCGCCGGCGCCGACAGTGGCCAGCTGGGGCACCCCGGCGACGAAGGCGCCGAAGATGCTGCCGGCGCCGCCGTGGTGCACCAGCGCCGCGCTGGTAGGCAGCGCCGCCGCCAGCGGGATCCAGCCGACGGTACGGACGTTGCCGGGCAGTGCAGACCGGGCCAGCCGCTCATCCGGCCGGACCAGGACGAACTCGGCGTCCACCCGCTCCGCGGCGGCGACCACGGCGCGCATCGGGCCGCCCGAGCCGGGCCCGGCCACGGTGCTGCGGCTGACCAGCACGCGGGGGCGCTCGCCCGGCTCGCGCAGCCAGTCCGGCAGGTCGCCGCCGCCGACGTACGAGCCGTAGCGCATCGGCCAGCCGTCCTGACGCAGCACGCTGGGCGGAGCCACCGCGACGGCGGCGGCCGGTGGCGGCAGTTCGGTCAGGCCGTGCCGGCGCAGCGCCGGGGCGAACCGGGCCACGGTGGCCCGGATCAGTTCCCGGCCGTCGAAGAGCGCGTTCTCGTGGCGGACCGCCGGGACGCCGAGCCGGGCCGCGGCGACGGCGCCGGCCACCGCGAACGGCTCGTGCACCACCAGATCCGGCCGCCACTCCTCGGCCAGCGCGACCACCCCGTCGGCGAGCTGGTCGTTGACCGTGCCGAAGAGCAGCCCGGCGCCCCGGGTGCCGCCCCGGCCGGCCAGCTCGGCCCGGGCCACCAGCGGGTGGCGCAGCAGCACGCCCCGAGCGATGCGGCCGAAGTCGAACCCTGGCGCCACATCGCGCACCGGCAGGCCGGAGCGGGCCACGTCCAGCCCGTCGGCGGCGGTGGCCAGCAGCACCTCGTGCCCGGCTTCGCGCAACGCGGCGGCCAGCGGCACGAGCGGGAAGACGTGTCCGATCAGCGGCGCGGACACGATCAGGACACGCATAGCGCTCGATGCTAGGCGGCCGGCGGCATGCCGTGGGGCCCGGTCGGGACACACTCCCGGTCGACTGTGGTTCCGGCGTTCCCGACGATCCGTCGGGCCTCGGCGAGGATCTCGTCGCTGACGTCCTTCTCCGTCAGGTCGGTGTATTCGAGTGTGTCGTACACGTCGTCGAGTTCGACGAGGCGTTCGGCGAGCGCCAACGTGTCATGGCCGATGGTGGAGTGTGCCCACGTCGCGAGGTCCAGGGGCGGAAGAAGCCCGGCCACGGCCCGCGAAGCCATCACCCGGACCGCGGCTTCCTGCCCGGCCCGGCTGCCCGGCGGGTAGTAGCTGAGCCCCGCCTCCGTCAGCGCGGCTTCCAGCATGTCGGGCACTTCCTCGTCGGCGTGCCGGACGTGGACGCCGGCGAGCATGGCCAGGTTGAGTCCGTCGAGGCCGGCGACCAGAAGTTCGCAGGCGGCGTCGACCAGTTGCGCCGCCGTGCCCTGGCAGACGCTCCACAGCACGGCGGCTTCCTGCATACGGGCGAGGGCCTCGTCGCCTTCCATGCGCCCATCGTGGAGCACCACGCCGTGAACCGCTCCTGGTTTACCGGAGCGAGGCGGGACAGCGCGACTTGCAGCGCTGCCGCGGCCAGATGATCGACGCCGGCCCCCTTCCGTTCCATGAACGTTCAGCCAGCTGTCCCTGCCTCCGTCGTGGTGCCGCACCTAACTTGCTTGAGGCAACGAAAGAAGGGGCTCATGGACGTACCTCTCGCAATCCGGGCTCGCGGGGTCACCAAGTGTTTCGGCGACGTCGTCGCACTCGACGGCATCGATCTCGACGTGGCGCAGGGACAGATCCACGGCCTGGTCGGGCCCAACGGCGCCGGCAAGACCACCTTGCTCGGCCTCCTGCTGGGCCTCGCCGCCCCCGACCGCGGCCGGCTCGAGATCCTGGGTACGCCGGTCGGGCGGGCGCTCGCCGCTCCCGAGGGTGTGGCCGGCTTCGTGGACGGGCCGAGCCTCTACCCCTCGCTCACCGCCCGGCAGAACCTGGCCGCGCTGGCCGCCCTTCGCGGTCACGACGTGCGGGCGTCGGGGATCGACGACCTGCTCGACCAGGTGGGGCTCACCGATGTCGCGGACGACCGGACGCGCGGCTTCTCCCTGGGCATGCGTCAGCGACTCGGGCTCGCCGCGGCCCTGCTCACCAAGCCCCGGCTGCTCGTGCTCGACGAACCCGCCAACGGCCTCGACCCGGCCGGCAAGAAGCACGTACACGGTGTCCTCACCCGGCTGGCGACGGACGGAACCAGCGTCGTGCTGTCGAGCCACCGCATGGACGACCTCGAGGCCCTGTGCTCCGAGGTCACCATCCTCGCCGCCGGACGGGTCGTCTTCTCCGGACCGCTGGGCAAGCTGGCCGCCGAGAACCGTGAACTCGACTACCGGCTGCTCACCTCCGACCCGCAGGCCGCCCGCCGGCTGGCGGTGGACACCGCCGGGATCCGCGTCGTCGACGGTGTCGGAGCGCGGCCGGACGCCGAGGTGCTCGTCGTGCACGCGCTGGTGCCCGCCCTGGACGACCTGGTGGTGCGGCTCGTACACGCGGGCGTCGCGGTGCGCGAACTCGCGCCCGTGGTGTCACCGCTCGAGGCCGCGTTCCTCGCCCTGACCGAGCAGCAGGAGGCCAGCCGATGACCGCGACCGCCGCCGACGCCCGCGTCGCCGATGCCCGCCGCGTCTCCGTGGCGCGCGGCTACCGCTTCGAGCTGGTCAAGCTCGTCTCGCAGTGGCGGATCCGCCTGCTGGTCCTCGCGTGCTGGATCGCGCCGGCGCTGTTCGTCGCCGCGGTGAGCCAGCAGAGCTCGCTACCCGTCGACACCCTCTTCGGTCGCTGGATGCACGCCACCGGGTGGGCGGGATCGCTGGTGACGCTCGGTTTCGCGGGCACCTGGGCGCTCCCGCTGCTGACCTCGGTGGTCGCCGGGGACGTGTTCGCCTCCGAGGACCGGCTCGGCACCTGGCGCCACCTGCTCGTGGCGGTCCGGTCGCCTCGGCGGATCTTCGCCGCGAAGGCACTGTCCAGTCTCACCGTCATCCTGCTGCTCGTGGCGGGGCTGGCCGGTTCCAGCGCGGCCGGCGGGGTCGTGACGGTCGGCAACCAGCCGCTGGTGGGCTTGGACGGGCACCTGCTGACGCCCGGGGATGCCGCCGGAAGGACCCTGCTCGCCTGGGTGTGCGTACTCGCCCCGACCCTGGCCCTCGCCGCGATCGGACTACTCGGGTCCGTCGCGCTGGGGCGGTCCCCGATGGGACTGCTGCTGCCCACGCTCGTCGCGCTCGCCATGCAGCTCGCCCAGATGCTGCCGCTGCCCGTCGCCGTGCGTCTCGCGCTGCCCGGCTACGCCTTCATCGCCTGGAACGGTCTGTTCACCGGTCCGGCTCAGCTCGGCCCGCTGCTGATCGGCATCGTGGTCAGCCTGTCGTGGGCGGTAGTAGCGACGGCGCTGGCTTACCTGCTGTTCCTGCGGCGCGACTTCACCAACCTGACCGCTGACGGCTCGGGACGCCGCGTGGTCACCGTCGGAGTCCTGCCGCTGGTCGGGTTGCTCGCCGTGACGGTCGGGGTCGTGGCCGTGGCCACGCCGGCCACGGGCTCCGGAATCGAGCAGGACAAGGTGCAGCGCTCGGTCGCCGCGGCGTTCGCCCACCTCTACCGCATGCAGACCGAGCAGCTCCACCGCCCCGACGTCACCGAAGCGCAGCTGAAGGCGACGGCGACGTGCAACAAGGGCGGCGGAAAGCTCGCCGCCGAAGGGCCGGGCAACGACTGGCGCTGCGTCGTCTCCTGGCACCTCCCCGACGTCGAGGCCGCGGGGACGGCCATCTACCAGCTCAACGTCACCCCCGACGGGCGGTTCGTGGCCGACGGCGACGGACCGAAGGAAGTGAACGGCTACTTCCTGGTGCGGACCCCGACCGGGGACGCACCGAACCCGCTCTGGCAGTTCGACGGCAACGTCGAGCTGCTCCACACCACGAAGGGATGACTCCATGCAGGTAACACGCCGCCGTCGGCGTGTGGAGAAGGACCTAACCGGACTTCTCCGTCGACGCATCGGCCGCCGGCTACCCCTGATGACGGCAGGCGCCACCGCTGTCGTCGTCGCCGCCGGCACCGGCATCAGTTTCGCCCAGACGCTCCAGTTCGGCACCGACCAGGTCGGCCAGCTGACCGACAAGGGCCTGGTCGTGTCCGACGACCAGTACATCGACCCGATCGGCGAGCGTCTCGTCGTCGACAACGGCAAGATCATGTCTTCCTCGGTCAGCCCGGACGGCACACACCTGGCGGCCTCGGTCGCCGACGGTGGGATGGCGCTGGCCATCGTGGACCTGAAGACCTGGAAGGTGCAGCAGCTCGTCGGCAACAACGCGGCGGCGAACCTGCGCATCAGCGGCAACGACGTGGGCCAGGAAGGGCCCACGTACTCGCCCGACGGCTCCCGGCTGTGGCTGGGCCAGGCCGACGGCTACCGCACGTTCACCGTGAACCCGGACGGCACCCTGGCCAACCCGGCGTTCATCCGGATCCCGCAGGACGGGGCCAAGCGCGCGCTGGTGAGTGAGGCGGTGTTCTCGCCCGACGGCTCCACCGTGTACTCCGCCGTCAACGGCCAGAACCGGGTGGTCGCCATCGACACGGCCACCGGGGCCATCCAGCAGAGCTGGGCCGTGGGCAACGCCCCACGCGACATGATCATGGTCGGCGGCAAGCTCTACGTCAGCAACGAGGGCGGGCGTCCGGCGAAGCCCGGCGAACCGACGATCAACTCGTACAACACCCAGGTGCCGGCCGACCAGGTGACCGCCTCCACCACCACCGGCACGGTCAGCGTCATCGACCTGGCGAACCCGGCCGCCGCCGTCGCGAGCATCGACGTCGGCCTGCACCCCACCGCCCTGTACGCGAACAATGGGGCGCTGTTCGTCACCAACACCAACAGCGACGACGTGTCGATCATCGACACCGCGCGCGACAAGGTCGTCCAGACCATCGCCACCCGGCCCTGGCCAGAGGCGACGGTGGGCTACCAGCCCAACGCCGTGACGCTCACCGACGACGGCCACCTGCTGGTGACGCTCGGCCGCGCCAACGCGGTCGCCGTCTACCGGTACACCACCCCGCTGGAGCCGGTCAGCTACGTCGGCCTACTCCCGACGGACTACTTCCCCGCCGAGATCACCACCGTCGGCGAGGACCTGCTGATCTCCAACACCCGTGGTATCGACGCCCGCCGCCCGACCAACAGCGCCGGGCACGGCACCCACGACACGACGTCGAGCCTGCAGCGGTTCCCGCTGCCGAGCGACAAGGCCATCAGGTCCGAGACCGGCAAGGTCTTCAGCCAGAACGGCTGGACCGGCGGCTCGGTCAAGCTGGCCAACGGCAACAAGGCGAAGCCGGTGCCCGTGCCGCAGCGGCTCGGCGACCCCTCGACGATCAAGCACGTCTTCCTGGTCGTCAAGGAGAACCGGACGTACGACCAGGTCCTCGGCGACGACCCGCGGGGCAACGGCGACCCGTCGCTGGCGCAGTTCGGCGAGAACGTGACGCCGAACCAGCACGCGATGGCGAAGCAGTTCGGGCTGTACGACAACACCTACGACATCGGCACGAACTCGGCCGAGGGTCACAACTGGCTGATGCAGGCCGACAACCCGGAGTACACCGAGTCCACGGCCGGCGAGTACATCCGCAGCTACGACACCGAGGACGACGCTCTCGGCCACCAGCGGACGGGCTTCATCTGGACCGGCGCGCAGGCGGCCGGCAGGACCGTGCGGAACTTCGGTGAGTTCCACCAGTTCCTGACCAAGCCGACCGGCTCCAGCTGGCAGAACCTGTACTGCGACACCAGGAACATGGCCGCGACCGGGCAGGACACCGCCTACCGCATGGTGTCGTCCTCGCCGATCCCGTCGCTCAACAGCGTGTCGGTGCCCGGCTTCCCGAAGTTCGACACCAGCGTCCCGGACATCTACCGGTACGAGATCTGGAAGCGTGACTTCGAGAAGAACGGGCCGGCGAACCTCAACATGTTCTGGCTCTCCAGCGACCACACCGGTGGCCCGCCGAACGGGGCCGCCCAGGTCGCGGACAACGACCTCGCGGTCGGCCGGATCGTCGACACGATCTCGCACAGCCGCTACTGGAAGGACTCCGCGATCTTCGTGGTCGAGGACGACTCCCAGGCCGGCCTCGACCACGTCGACGGCCACCGCGCCCCGATCCAGATCATCAGCCCCTGGGCCCAGCGCGGTGTCGTGGACAGCCGCTACTACACCCAGATCACCATGATCCGGACCATCGAGCAGATCCTCGGGATCCACCCGATGAACCAGAAGGACAGCGCGGCCACCCCGATGCGTCAGGCCTTCACCAGCAAGCCCGACCTCACGCCGTTCACCGCCGTGCCCAACCGGACCTCGCTGACCGCCGGTCTGGCGACGCTGCCGGCCTGCGGTCCGGACACTCCCGCGCCGCAGAACCCCCTCGCCGCGCCCGCACCGTCGGCGACGGTGCCGGCGGACAAGCAGCAGGTGGCGGCGCAGTGGGGCGAGTGGAAGTCGCACCAGCGGCTGACCGGACCCGACGCCAGGCCCGACTACGCCAACCCCGCGCAGATGAACCACTTCACGTGGTACGAAGCGCACGACTGGAAGAAGCCGTACCCGGGTGAGGACGAGATCTTCGCGCCGGAGGACGTGCCGGGCGCCTACATCCCGGCGGCGGAGTCCGACGGCTGACGTGGACTGATTCGCCTCAAGGCCCCTGGCAGCGTCACCGCTGCCAGGGGCCCTTCCGACCCGGAGGACCACGAGTTCTGCCTGGTCGAGTACCGGGGCTGACGACGCCGACGGCGGGCCGCCGGTCACGGGATCACCAGTGGTAGGTCAGGTTCACGGTCAGTGCGGCCACCACGGTGGCGAAGAACACGGCCCATCCGACGAGCTGGCGGGAACCCACTCGCAGGTGCGCGACGAGCGCGCCGACGAAGTACAGCACGAGACCGGCGGCGGCGAGGGTCCCCAGCAGTGGCACCACGAACCCGGCCAGCAGCCCCAACGAGCCCGCCGCCAGCAACGTGCCCAGCACCGGCACCCACGACCGTGGCAGGCGCTTCATGTCCACCTGGGCCTTCGGATAGTCGTGGCCGATCAGGTAGGTGACGGCGGCGATGCCGGTGAAGCCCGAGGCGAGAACGGTGACCGTGACGTAAGCGGCGAACAAGAGCCCTCCTCTGTCGTTGTTCGCCTCACGGACGAGCCGGCCCCGGTGGATGTGACGTGGCTTCCAGGGCCCCCGGTCAGTGCAGCCGGGTCGTCCAGTCCTCCGGTACCCGGCCCCGGGGACCGGGCGCGGGCTGGTCGACCGGGTGCGAGTCCGGCTCGGCGAGCCTCGGCCCGTGGGGGTGGAACTGGTCGTTGGAGTAGTCCCAGAACCACGACTCACCGGGTTCGAAGCTCTGGATGACCGGGTGACCCGTCGCGGCGGCGTGAGCGGTCGCGTGCTGGCTCGGCGAGGAGTCGCAGCAGCCGACGTGGCCGCAGGCCGCGCAGCGGCGCAGGTGGAACCACCACCCGCCGGAGGACTCGCACTCCACGCAGCCCGGACCGCTCGGTGGCACGGCAGGGTTGATCCCCGTGCTCAGCGGCTGCGGCTCCGGCTTGGTCTGGTCACCCACGATGTGTTTCCTCCCGGTTCACGGCCTCCCCCGGTCGGGGCCGATCCGCACGTGTCCCGCCGGGTCGCCCCGACCTCGCAGTCTGGCACCCGACAGCGTCCGCCCGTACGTCGCCCCCGTCGGGTGCGCCAGCCGCCACTCAAGCCGATAGTTCTGAGGATTCGTCGGAGCGCCGACTAGACGAGTGATTCCGAATTGATCAGTGGTCGTACGCGATCAAGGAACGCTTGACGGGTGCGTTGGTCCGCCAGTTGTGCCAGATCGCTGCGGCCATCGCGAGGAGCCGCTGCGCGACGCGCGCGAACACTCCGGCCGGGGTGCGCCCACCGTGTCCTTCCAGGTTGAGCTGGCCTTTCAGGGTGTCGTTGACCGACTCGATCCACTGCCGGACACCGGCGAGGTTGCCGAAGCGGCGTTGCTCGTCCTTGCGGTCCGGGCGGGCCAGCAGCACCCCGACCTGCTCGGCGGCGTACCGATCGATCTGCTTGCCGGACAGGCCCTTGTCCGCCAACACCACCATGCCGCTGCACAGCGAGCCCAGTTCGCGGGCGTGAGCCAGCAACTCCTCGGCCACCTCCCGCTCTCCGATCTTGGGGTTGGCCAGGCACCACGCCACCGGCATTCCCTCGGCGGTGGTCATCAGGTACAGCTTCAACCCCCAGTACCAGCGCGAATGGGAGGCGCAGTAGCCGTACCCGGCGATCTCTGCCAACGCCGAACGCTGCACGGTGGGCCGAGACGTGCCGCACGGGACCGGGGTGGCATCCAGCAACCGCAGGTCGTCGCGCCACGACGGGCACAGCGTGGCCAGGTACAGCGTGGCCCGGCAGATCAGCGGCGCGGCGGCCTTGACCCGCTTGTGGTATCCGGGTTGTTTGGGCAGGTACGGGAACAGATGCCCGAGCCGGCCGTAGCACAGGCGCAGCCAATGGTGCTCCGAGCGGGCACCCAGCAGCACCTGGGCCACAGCCAGGCATACCAGCTCGGAGTCGGACAGCCGCTTGGGTCGGCCCGGCCCACGTCGATGCGGCGGGATGACGTGGTCGTCGATCAGGACGTACAGTGCGGTCAAGAGGGTGTCGAGGTCTGTCTTCACAAACAACCATCGATGCCCTCTCTTCTTGTGCTGGTCAACCCGCCACGCCGCCCAACCCAGAGTTGGGAATCACTCGTCTAGTCGACCGTGACGGCGTGGCGCACCGGTACGCGGGCGGGATCCGGGCGGCGAGGCAGCAGCAGCGGGCTGGCGAGGATCAGCAGTCCCGCGACCGTGACAGCCGTGCGGGGGCTGGTGGCGTCGGCGAGCAGTCCGCCGAGCGCGCTGAGGATGGCGATGGACGCGCTGCTGCCGATCGACCAGGCCGACAGGGTGCGGGCCACGCGGTCCTTCGGGGTGTGCTCCAGTCGATAGGTGGCGAGTACCGGGTTGTACAGGCTCATGCTGATGATGATCGCGAGCTCGACCGCGATCACCGTCACGAGGCCGGCCACCCCGGGCTGGACGAAGGCCAGGCCGATCAGCCAGACCGCGCGGAGCGCGCCGACCGTACGAAGGATCCGGTGCTGGCCGTACCGCGCCACGACACGGCGGGCCAGGCGTGAGCCGATGAGTCCGCCGACGCAGGGCGCGGCGAAGGCGAGGCCGTACTGCCAGGGTGGGAATCCGAGCTGGCCGAGCAGGAGCACGGCCAGCAGCGGCTCGGTGGCCATGATCAGTCCGCTGACGAGCAGCTGGTTGGCGTAGAGCGCCCGTAGGCCGGGATGGGTGAGGAGGTGTCGCCAGCCGTCGAGCAACTCGCCGGCCCGGGCCCGGCGCTCGTCGGTGCGCCGCGGGGGTTCCTCCCGGCCGCGGATCGCCGTGATGCCCAGCGCGGAGAGCAGGTAGCTGAACGCGTCGGCCAGCACGGTGGTCACCGGCCCGAACAGGCCGACCGCCGCGCCGCCGAGCGGCGGGCCGACGGCGATGGAACTCCACGTCGTCGACTCGAAGCGGGCGTTGGCCACGAGCAGGTCGTCCGGCCGGACGAGGGCCTTGAGGTAGGCGCCGCTCGCCGCACTGGAGGCGATCTTGGCCGCGGCGACCACTGCCGAGACGACCAGCAGCTGAACGAAACTGAGCCGGCCGAACGCGTAGGCGACCGGGATCGTCAGCATGACCGCGAACCGGGCCAGGTCCATGGCGATCATCACCGGTCGCTTGCGGCGGAACTCCACCCACGGCCCGAGCGGCAACGCGATCAGCGCGCCCACGGCCGGCCCCACCGCTGCCAGCGCGGAGACCTGAGCGGGGCTGGCGTGCAACACCAGCACGGCGATCAGCGGCAACGCCCCGAACCCCAGGCCGGAGCCGTAGGCGTTGACCGCGTAGGCCGCCCACAGCCATCGAAAATCCCGGCCCAGAGACCGCCCAGCCACCGAGCCCCACCTCCGCCCCGGACAACCTACCGTTGACCGGTGCGATGAAAGCAGGCCCGGGTGGGCGGATCGAACAGCGCTGCGGGCGAGCCATGACCAGATGTCGTGCGAGCGGGTCCGCCGCGTGAACCTCGCCGCCGTGCGCACCCTCGTCGCCGAGCCGGAACCAGCCGAGGATCACGAGTACATCAGGTGCAGCGTCATCCCGGCGTCGGCATGCGCCAGGTTGTGGCAGTGGTGCGCCCACGTCCCGGGGTTGTCGGCCCGGAACGCCACTTCCCAGACGTCGCCGGGGCGCACGTCGAACGAGTCCAGCCACAACGGGCTCCCGGTCGCCGGCCTTCCGTTGCGGGAGAGCACCAGGACGTGATGCCCGTGCAGATGCCACGGGTGCACGAACTGCGACCGGTTCACGATCGTGAACGCGACGACGTCGCCGAGGCGTACGACCTGCGGCGGGATGTCCGGATCGGCCGCGCCGTTGACCGTGTGGGCGTACCGAGGAAGCAGTCCGCGCAGGTCGAGGCCGCGGTCGAGAACGAGGGTGAACTCCTTGTCGAACCGGGACCAGGGCACCGGAGAAGCGGCGCCGTAGGTGAGCGGATCCAGCACCGGCCACGCCTCGGTGCTCGCCGACACCGGTCCGGCCGAATAGACCGCCCGTCCGTCGACGAACAGCGCCACCGGCGTGGCGGGTGCGGTGAACACCAGGTCGTAGCGTCCCCCGGCCGGCACCAGCACGGCGGTGTCCACGAGCGACGTGGGGCCCCGCAGGTCGGATCCGTCGATGGCGGCGACCCGGAACGGCGTCCCGGACAGGGCGTACCGGTGGGTGGTGCTGTCGGTGTTGATCAGCCGTAGCCGCACGGGCACCCCCGCCTCGACCGGCTCGGTTCTCGATGCGGGCAGCGGAAGGCTCTCGAGCGTGTGCACCGGCACCGTGACGTCGACGCCGGTCGCCGGCGCGGGGCGCACCACCAGGACACCGTAGAGGCCCTTGCGCACGCCGACGTCGGACACCGCATGGGTGTGGTACCAGTACGTCCCGGCCTGGTCGGCGCGGAACCGGTAGACGAACTCCTGTCCGGGCAGCACGGCCTCCTGCGTGATGCCGGGCACCCCGTCCTGACCGTTCGGCACGTCGTATCCGTGCCAGTGCAGCGTGACGCCCCGCGCGATGTCCCGGTTGCGCAGGGTCACCTCCAGCACGTCGCCGACGGTGGCGGTCAGCTCCGGCCCGGGAACCTGCCCGTTGAACGCCCACGCCGCGACGTCACGGCCGCTCACCCGCACCGTGGCGGTCCCGGCCGTCAGGGTGAACCGCCGGGTCGGTTCGCCCACGGCCCGCGCATCCCGAAGTTCATGATCATGGGGTACGCCGGGAGCGGCGCCCGGGGCGGCGGCCAGCCCGGTTCCGGTCACCAGCGCCGCGACCGCCACCGCGACGGCGCTCCGGGACACCGTCGGAGACGGGCGCGCGCCGAGGACGCGCCACGAGACCGCGGTCGCCGCGAGTACGCCGGAGACCGCGAGGAGCCCCGTGCCCGCCGACGCCGGATAGCCGTGCAGGACCGTCACGAGCAGGGCGCCGATCTGCGCGTACCCCGCGAAGAGGAGCGGGACCGCGACGGACCGGATGTCGCGCGGGGTGCGCAGCAGCCGCGGCCCGGCGACGACCACCGCCGCGAGCGAGAGCGGGGCGGCGATGAGGACCTTCTCCGCCGCGAACCACCAGCCGGCGCGGGCGAGCGCGGTGATCGTGATCGCGCGGGCGACCGTGGCGAGCAGCGCGAAGGCGGCCAGCCCCAGGGCGAGCGGACGACGCCGGGCAGCCGACGCGGCGCCGCCGCCCAGCCACCCGGCGGCCGCGAGGACCGCGATCACGAGGTCGGCCGCGAGCAGGGAGCCGGTGGTCATGCCGGCTCCCCTTCGCGGACCGGCACGGGGGTGACGCCGGCCGGCGCAGGGCTGGCCAGCGCTCGGGCCCCCCGGAGCACGCCGACCACGACGTGCACCGCCACGATGCCGTTGACCGCGTGCAGCCCGGCGATGGTCAGGCCGAACGGAGTGCTGGCGCCTGCGGCGTCGGTGGCCGCGTTCGCGAACATGGCCAGGAGTGCCTGCACGACGACGAGGCCGAGCGGCAGGACCGCCAGTCCGATGAGCCGCCCCGGCGCCTTGGCGAGCACCGCGAACAAAATGGTGAGCAGGGTGAGGGCGGGGATGACGGCCGAGCCGTTGACGCTGTGCAGGGCGTAGGCGCCGTCGCCCGCGGGTTTCGTGAACGCGCCCACGGCCGCGAACACGAACTGCAGGGCGAACGCGACGAGCAACAGGGCGCTGACGATGACGAGGGCCTTGCGCATGATGATCTCCTAGCGAGGGGACGGGGTCAGTGCCCGGGCGACGTGATCGGTGGCCGTGATCGCGCCATACGCGACCAGCCGCACGAGGTCGGCGTCGTCCGGATGGGACATCCGCCAGAGGGCGACGTCGCCGACGGTGACCGCGCTGGGCGCGAACGCCGCCAGCAGCGCGATGCGTGTTCCCACCCGGTCCGCGCCCGGCACGTCGCGGACCAGGTCGACGGCCCAGTCCCCGGGCCGGAGGGGGTGCCGGCCGTCCTCCCAGCGCACGGTGGCCGTGACGGTCTGGCGGGCCACGTCGCCCAGGAGGTCTCCGCCGCGCAGGGCGAGGTTCCGCAACGCCGCGTACGCGACGCCGACCGGGCTGTCCCCGGCCCAGGCCGGCGGCACCGTGGTGCCGGGGTCGAGAAGGGACAGGCTGCGGCCCGGTTCCTTCCGCTCCCGGGCCGTCCTGGCGTAGAGGCGACCCCCGACCGACCGCACCACGGGTGAGCGCTGCAGGCCGCCGGGCAGCAGATCCGGGTCGAGCAGCGCCGAGACGCCCCGGTTGATGAAGTGGAAGGCGAGCAGGGTGCCGGTGAGCTCGGGGCCGTACGGGCTGGTCCAGCCGGCGGCCCCTGGGCTGCGGCTGGCCTCGGCCCAGCCGGCGAGTTCGGCGTGCCACGGCTCCGCTGGCGTCCCGCCCCGGGCGATGACCTCGGCCAACCCGTGTTCGCCCAGCGCGTGCAGCAGCATCACGTGGGCGTCGACGCAGAACCGGCAGCGGTTGGCCCGGGACACCGCCGACGCGACGAGCTCGCGGTCGACCCGGGACGCGTCGCCGGCGAGCAGAGCCTCGCGCAGCAGCGCCCAGGTCGCGGCCAGCAACTCCGGCACGGCCGAGAGCGCCTGGAAGGTGGGCACCGGCCCGAGGAACTCGTCCCGCAGCTGCCGGTAGACCTCCGCGGTGAGACCGGTCGCCGCCTTCGCGGGAGCGGGGGTGAAGAAGCGGTATGTCATGGGCTCGATGCTCGCCTCGGCGGGCCGGGAAAGCGTCGTGCCGCCGCAGGCACTTGCCCGGCCGCCGATACCGCGTCCGCAGTACGCCACAGCTACCACGGAAGGGGGATGCTCCCCGCGGACGGCCGCTCTAGAGTTCGATCATGCGCCGCGATCTGCCGTACGCCCTCGGCGGCCTCGCCCTCGGCGGCCTCCTGCTCGCCAACGCCGCGCTCGCGCCGGACGCCGCGCCGGTGCGGCCGGTCGACATCGCTCTGGTCCTGGCCATGGCGGCGGCCCTGGCGGTGTGCCGGCGGTACCCGGTGGCGGCGTTGAGCGTGGTAACCGTCGCCATGCTGGCCCTCCACATCCGCGTACACGCCGGGGTTTCCGCCGCGTTCGCCGTCCTCGGCACGGTCTACGTCGCCGCGTGGCGCGGGCACCGGGCGGTCGCCGCCCTGGCCAGCCTCGTCTTCCTCGGCGGCTTTTTGGCCCGCGACGTCTCGGTGGCGCCCGCCGGCCGGCCCGGCCAGCAGATCGTCGAGCGGACCGCCCTGCTGCTGGGCTGGTTCTTCGCGGCCAACGTCGCCGGGCTCGTCGCGCGGCAGCGCCGCGCCTACCTGGAACAGGTCGAGCAGCGGGCGATCGAGGCCGAACGCACCCGCGAGGAGATGGCGTTGCGGCGCGCCGGGGAGGAGCGCCTGCGCATCGCGCGGGATCTGCACGACTCGCTGACCCACAGCATCTCCGTGATCAAGGTGCAGGCCGGGATCGCCGTGCACCTGGCCCGCAAGCACGGCGAGGAACCGTCGGCCGTGCTGCTGGCGATCCAGGAGGCGAGCAGCGCCGCGATGCGGGAGCTGCGGGCCACGCTGGCCGTGCTGCGCTCACCCTCCGACGAGGACCGCGTCGGGCTGGCCCGGGTGGGCGAGCTCGCCGAGCGGACCCGGGCGGCCGGCGTACCGGTGGACGTGACCGTCACCGGTCAGCCCCGGGACCTGCCCGTCGAGGTCGACCAGGCCGGATATCGCGTCGTCCAGGAGGCCCTGACCAACGTGGCCCGCCACGCCGGCCCCGCCACCGCGCGGATCCACGTCGAGTACGCCCCGGCGCAGCTGACCGTCTCGGTGACCGACGACGGCCAGGCGTCGTCGGTCCGGCCGGTGACACCGGGCGTGGGCCTGCGCGGCATGCGGGAACGGGTCACCGGACTGGGCGGCCTGCTGCACGCCGCCGCCCGCGACGACGGCGGGTTCGCGGTACGGGCCACGTTCCCGCTGGACGGCCAAGCATGACCCGGGTGTTGATCGCCGACGACCAGGCGCTGATGCGGGCCGGATTCCGGGTGCTGCTCGACGCCGAGGACGACCTGGAGGTCGTCGGCGAGGCCACCGACGGCGCCTCGGCCGTTCAACTGGCACGACGCCTGCGGCCGGACGTCGTGCTGATGGACGTGCAGATGCCCGGACTCGACGGCATCGAAGCCACCGGGCGTATCGCGGCCGATCCCGACCTCGCCGCGGTCCGCGTCCTCATCCTCACCAACTACGGGCTCGACTCCTACGTCTTCGCCACACTCCGCGCGGGCGCCAGCGGGTTCCTCCTCAAGGACGCCGACCCCGCCGACCTGCTGCAGGCCATCGCCATCGTGGCGCGCGGCGACGCGCTGCTCGCGCCGGCGGTCACGCGGACGCTCATCAGCGAGTTCGTCGCCGGCCCGCCGCTGGCCGACCCGGCGGCCGGCCGGGACGTGCTGACCGCGCGCGAACAGGAGATGGTGGAGCTGGTCGCCCGAGGGCTGAGCAACGACGAGATCGCCGAGCGCCTGGTGATCAGCCCGTTGACCGCCAAGACACACGTCAACCGGGCCATGACGAAGCTGCACTGCCGCGACCGTGCCCAGCTCGTCGTGTGGGCGTACGAGTCGGGGCTGATCACGCCGCGCCGCCGGTGATACCCCGTCGTCGTGCTGGCCGACCGAGCGGAGGTAGCGTGCCGGTCATGAGTGCGGACACCTTCCGCTCGGTGGATATCGAGCGCACCAGCCTGGGAAACTACGTCGTGCGGAACGTCCGCGGGGGGTCGTTGTCGATGGGCACCGGCGAGGACGGCAGCTTCACGCCGGTGGAACTGCTGCTGGCGGCCATCGGAGGCTGCACGTCGATCGACGTGGACCACATCACCAGCCGCCGCGCCGAGCCGACCCGGTTCTCGGTGAAGGTCACCGGCGACAAGGTTCGGGACGAGGCCGGCGGAAACCGGATGCAGAACCTCATGGTCGAGTTCACCGTGACGTTCCCGGCGGACGCGGACGGTGACCGGGCGCGCGAGGCGCTGCCCCGGTCGCTGCAGCAGTCGCACGACCGGCTCTGCACCGTCTCCCGTACCGTCGAATCGGGCACTCCCGTCTCGATCGTCGTGGCCGACGGCTCCCGCGCCGACTGAGTTTCCGGGCGTCATCCCGTCGCTCGAGGACGCGTTCGGGGCGAGATGTGGCGGTGTCACTGCCTTCGGCTCGGGTAGTTCCTTCCATGGGGTGCGGACGGATCGCGGACCACGGCTTCCTGGCCGATGGTCGCAGCTCGGCGCTGGTGGACCGCGCCGGTTCGGTGACCTGGTGGTGCCCCGCCCGGTTCGACGCCCCGTCCGTGTTCGCCAGCCTGCTCGACGACGACGCCGGGCACTGGGCGATCCGTCCCGAGGGCAGGTTCAGCACGGAACGTGCCTACCTGACCGATACGCTCGTGCTGCGCACCGTCTTCACCACCGCGACCGGCAGTGTGGCGGTGACCGACGCGCTCGCGCTCGGGCCGGGAGCGCGGGGCCATGAGGTCGGGCTGCACTCGCCGAGGGTGCTGGCCCGGGTGGTGCGGGGGCTGTCCGGCGAGGTCCCGCTGCGCATGCACTACCGGCCACGGTTGGAGTACGGCCGGATGGTCCCCCAGCTGGCGCAGCACGACGACGCGCTGGTCGTCATCGCCGCTTCGGCCCGGCTGGACCTGCGGACGACCATCCCGCTCGTGTGCGAGCTCGGGGAGGCGTTCGGGTCGTTCACGGTACGGGCCGGCGAGACGCAATGCTTCACCCTGGGGTACGCGCCGGCCTACGACGCCGGCCCGCCGGCTGTGCTCGACGCCGAACAGGCGATCGACAACGCCGCCGAGGGCTGGCGGTCCTGGATCGACCTGCACGACTACCGTGGCCGCTACCGGGAGCAGGTGCGACGCAGCGCGCTGGTGGTGCAGGGCATGACCTACCGGCCCAGCGGCGCGGTGGTGGCCGCCCCGACGATGTCCCTGCCCGAGAAGTTGGGCGGCGAACGCAACTACGACTACCGCTACGCCTGGGTACGCGACTTCAGCTTTACCCTGGAGGCGCTCTGGCGGGTGGCCTGCGCCGACGAGCTCAGCCTGCACGTCGGGTGGTTGGTGCGGTCGATGGGCATGAACGAGGGCATCGTGCCGATCATGTACGGGGTCGAGGGGGAACGGGACCTCACCGAACACCACCTCGACCACCTGGCGGGCTTCGCCGGAAGCCGCCCGGTGATGGTGGGCAACGACGCCTGGCGGCAACGGCAGAACGACGTACACGGTGAGCCGCTCGCCGCAGCGTGGCTGATGCGGCAGTTCCTCGACCCGATGCCGCCGGAGATCGCCCAACTGCTGCGCGCCATCACCGAGCGGGCCGCGCGGGACTGGCACCTGCCGGACGCCGGGATGTGGGAGGAACGCGACGCCGAACGCCACTACGTGTCATCGAAGGTGCAGTGCTGGACGGCGTTGGACCGAGCCGTCCGCTTCGGGTCCCACCTGGGCTCCGAGGCGGACGTCGCCAGGTGGGCGGCGGCACGGGACGAGGTGCGCCGAGCCGTGCTGACCCGGGGCTGGAGCGACCGGCTATCGGCCTTCAGCGGGGCGTTCGACAGCGATGAGCCGGACGCGTCGGTGCTGCTGATCCCGTTGGTGGGCTTCCTTCCCGCCGACGATCCGAGGATGCGTTCCACCATCCGGGTGATCGAGGAGCGGTTGTCCCACAACGGCCTGCTGCGCCGCTGGGAGGGTGACCCCGCCGGCTTCCTGATCTGCTCCTTCTGGCTGGTGAGCTGCCTGGTGCTGGCCGGCGAGCGCGACCGGGCCGAGCAGCTCTTCGAGCGGCTCGCCGGGCGGGCCAACGACCTGGGCCTGTTCGCCGAGCAGATCGACCCGGACAGCGGGGAGGCCCTGGGCAACTTTCCTCAGGCGTTCTCGCACATCGGCCTCATCAACGCCGCCGGAGACCTCACCGACCTGGACGCCGGCCGCCACATCCTGTCGCCGGCGCCGGAGCCGCTCATCCCCGCCGACCAGGACAACCCACCGGGGACGTGAGATCCGGGCCGCCGATCGCGCCCCGGGGGCGGGGGTCAGCCTGGGGCGAGGAGGCAGAACTCATTGCCTTCCGGGCCGGCGAGGACCGTCCACGGGACGCTCTGGCCCAGGTCGATGGCGGTGGCACCGAGAGTCCGCAGTCTGGCCGCCTCCGCCTGTGTCGAGTCGGCGGTGGCGCCCGGACCGGGGTGACCGTTCAGCGCGTCGAAGATCGGATTATGGCCCTAGTTTCCTTCGGGCACCTGGTCCTTGACATCGGCGTAACCGACCTTCGCCGGCGCCGCGGTCGGTGCGTAGATCACGCGGATCACGCCCGTCGGAAACACCTCGGTCGCCGTCACCCGCAGGTGGTACGGCGCGTCGCCCTCGTCGAACAGCTTGCGGCCCTTGCGTGCCGCCACCGGATGCACCAGCAGGCGCAGCTCGTCGACCAGGCCCGCGGCGAGCAGCTGCTGCACCACGGAGATCGACCCCGGGATGAGGACGCCCTTGACGCCGGCATCGGCCTTGAGGGCGGCGACGGCCTCGAGGAGATCACCCTTGATCAGCTCCGAGTTGCGCCAGGAGAACTCCAGCGGCTGGCGCGAGACGACCACCTTGCGCACGTCCCCGAGCTGCTTGGCGAACGATGCGTCTTCGCCACCTGCGGCCTCACGGTCGGGCCAGGCCCCGGCGAAGCTGTCATAGGTCTCGCGGCCGATGAGCAGCACGTCAGCGGTGTCGTAGTCCTCGCCGACGGCGCGGCCCATGTTCTCGTCGAAGTACGGGAAGTGCCAGTCGGGGTCGATCTCGGCCACGCCGTCGGCCGAGATGAACAGCGTGGAGATGACCTTTGCCATCGGGGGTCCCTTCGAGTCAGGTGGTGTCGACGGGTAGACCGTCGCAGCATCCCAAACTCATCGGCCGGCCACAGACCCATCGGGTGGAGAGCCGAGCGCCGCGCGGAACGCGCATTGCCCCTTCCGGTGCCCCGCACCGGCGGCCCGGTCGCGTCGCTCGATTCCGGGCTCGCGGCACGCCGCCCTCCCCTACCCTGAAGCTCAGCGTGAGGTGTCGGCCCGGCGTGCCGATCCGCGAGCGTGTGGAGCCGTCCGGGCATCTTCCGGGCAGTGCTCCTCAGTGGGCCGGTGCCCGGTCACGTCCGGAGCGCCTCGCACCGGATCTGAGACAGGAGCCAGACATGCGTGTGGCCGTCGCCGGCGCATCCGGCAACATCGGCTCCCTGACCGTGCCCGCCCTGCGCCGGCACGGCCACGACCCCGTTCCGATCAGCCGGTCGCACGGTGTCGACCTGGTGGCCGGCCGAGGGCTGGACGAGGCGCTGACCGGGGTCGACGTCGTCGTCGACGCGATCAGCGCGCCACCGGCCGACCGCGAGGCCACCGTGGCGTACTTCGCCGCCGCCACCCGGAATCTGCTGAGGGCCGAGCAGGAGGCGGGGGTCCGGCACCACGTCCTGCTCTCCATCGTCGAGGTGCACCGTATCGCCGGGAACGCGCACTACTTCGGCAAGCGGGAGCAGGAGCGACTGGTTTCGGCCGGCGACGTGCCGTGGACCATCGTGCCCTTCACCCAGTTCTTCGACTTCGCCGCCACCGTGGCCACCTGGACGGAACAGGACGGCACCGCTTACCTCGCGCCGCTGCTCATCCAGCCGATCGCCCCGGGTGACGTCGCCGAGGTCCTCGCCGAGGTGGCCGGTGGGCCGCCCCAGGGACGCCACCGTGACGTGGCGGGCCCCGATCGTCACGATCTCGTGGACATGGCGCGCCGGACCCAGCAGGCGGATGGACGCGAGATGACCCTCGTCCCCACGTGGGAGGGGATTCTCGGCGCGGACATGGCGGGCAACGTGTTGCTGCCGGGCCCGGATGCCCGGATCGCGCCCACGACCTTCGACGACTGGCTCGCGGACCGGGCTCGGGCGCGGTAGCGACCGCCCCGCTCGGCGCCGCGGACCCGCTGGCCGGCAGCGGTCAGGATCGGCACGGGAAGCTGTTCTTCGCGCAGGTCACTCCCGTGTTGTACGCGTCGTTGAAGTGGGTGTAGTAGCCGTCGTAGAGCGGGTGCGCGCTGCCGCTCTCGGGGGCCATCTTGACGAAGATCTCGTCGTTCTCGTTCAGCGCGTCCTGGGTCCAGTTCTGGGAGCCGGTGTAGACGCGGTACTGGTAGGCGCTGCCGTACCTGCCGTAGGCCACGAAGAACTTGTCGTGCACCTTGTCCTTGCGCCGGATGGACACGCCCGCGTCGAGCAGCTCGTTGTAGACCGACTGGCTCATCGCGATGCCACCGTCGGCGTTCGTACCGATCACCATCCAGACCTTGCACCCCGCGGCGCGGAACCGGCCGACCAGGCTGACGATCTGTGGGCGGCCGGTGGTCACCGCCGCCATGGCCACGCGCAGTCGGCAGTTGGCGTCCGGGGTGAGGTCGTTGAGCCGGGTGGCGATGGTGTCGGTCTGCCCCACCCCCTCGGGTGAGGCGTACGCGTCGGCTGCTGCCGCCTGGTAGTAGCCCCGACCGGACGCGGAGTCGTAGTAGTCGTTGCCGCTGTAGTGCCGCCGGTTCCACAGGTCGGTGAAGTTCGCGTTCAGGCCGGCGGCGAGCGCCGCGTCGCCGTAGACGGTGACGGAGTTGTTGAACGCGTCCGGGCCGGTGGCGTAGGTGAGGTTGCTCGACCCGAACCAGACGACGTTGCCGCGGGCGACGCCGTTCGGGTCGGCGGTGCTGGAGAAGGTGACCAGCTTGGTGTGCATGTCGCCCGCGGCGCTGGTGCTGATGCAGCCGTGACCGCCGCTGCTGTTCAGGCAGAACTGGTGGTTGGTCAACTGCTTGATCGTCGTGATGGCGGGGTCGGTCGAGGTCGCGTTCTTACCGTCGAGGACCACCAGCACGGTGACGCCGCGGGTCTGGGCCCGCACCAGCGCGTCGGCCACCGAATCGACGCTGAGGGAGTGGATCGCCGCCCGGATCGTGGCACCCGCCGGAGTGGCGTCGATCAGCCGTTGCAGCTCGGTGAGGATGGTGTAGTCGCGTCCGGCGGTCGGGTCGGTGAAATGCGCCCACACCGGGTAGCCGGCCAGGGCGGCCGATGTCGCGGACACGCTCGCCGCCGCTGGCGACACCACGCCCGAAAACACCGCGAGCAACCCCGCGAGCAGCGAGCACACCAGCGTGCGACGGACCCCGGCTCCCACGCGACTCGTCTTCATGGATAGGCATCGTTGAAGGAAACCTTCTGCGTGTCAATGCCTGACGGCACGATTCTTCGCAGCTGCACCCGATGTTCACCACCGGGCCCGTCGCCCGACCTCGGCTTCACACAGCGCGAGCACGCCGGCCCGGATGGGCCGGATCGGGTCCGACCTCCGGCGTCACCTGGCTACGGAGGCCAGGGCTTGCATGACGACGTCGACGACCACCTGCGGCTGAGTCACCATGACCACGTGCGAGGCCTCAACCTCCGTGATCGTGGCGCCGGCCCGCTTGGCCATCTTGAGGACGACGTCGCTGCCTGCCGCCTTGTCGCCGATCGCCACGACCGCCCAGGCGGGCAGGGCCTTCCACGCCGGCGGCCCGGAGGGTGTCGAGAACGCCAGTGACGAGACGGGCCGCTGCGTCGCGGCCATCACCGCGGCGTCGGCGTCCGAGACGTCGCTGGCGAATGCGTCGTGGAACTTGGCCGGGTCGATGCGGAACTCGGTCTCGGTGCCCTGGGCGGTCGGGTACTGCAGTGGCTGGATCGCGGACGTCAGCACGCTGTCCTTCGACCCGCCCTCGATGTCCATCAGGGTCTCGCCCTCGTCGGGAGCGAACGCGGCAACGTAGACGAGACCGACGACGTTGTCGGCCATCGGCACGGCGTTGGTGATGACCGCCCCGCCATAGGAGTGACCGACCACCAACACCCGGCCCGGCAGTTGACGCAGAGCGCTGGCCACGTAGGCGGCGTCCTCGGTGATCCCGCGCAGCGGATTGGGGATCGCCGTCGTGGTCACCCCCGCCGCCTGAAGACGGCCGATCACCGCGTTCCAGCTGGAGCTGTCGGCGAAGGCGCCGTGTACGAAGGCCACCGTGACATCAGAGGCGGTGTCGCTCATCGCTCTCCCCAGTGTTGTTTCTGCCGGCAGCGGCCCGGCAGCCCTTGATCGGCGTCCGGCGCTCGTAACGGCCCGTCGACTCGCCCGAACCGGGCGAGCAGGACCAATGCGCCATAGCGCGCGCCCTGCCACCAGGCTAACGCCCCCGAAGGACCAGGAGCGGCGGTTACCGACACCCGGTCGCGTCCGCAGTTCGACCTGGATACGCAGATCACCGGACTGCCCGCGACGCCGCCGCTAGCCTCTGCCCCAGCGGCGCGCGCCGCCGTCAAACCCGGATGCTGTCGTCGTACTTCGTCGACGACAGCGAACCCCCTGGTCACCATGTATCGACCGCCGGCGCTCGAACGATCGGCGCATGGCGCGCCGGCCGCCGTCCTCGGGACGACGGCCAGCGCGTCGGCGTCATTTTCTCGGCAGCAGTTGGATGATCGCGGCCAGCGCCAGTTCCAGCGCGATGAGCGCGACCAGTCCGGCCCGGAACCCGCCGGTCAGATCCGCGGCCTGGTAGAAGACGATCCCGATCACGGCCACCCCGACCGCGTTGCCGGTCTGGTTCACCGCCGCGAGCACCCCGGCGGCGGCGCCGGTGTGCTGTGGGCTGACCCGGGCGAGCACCGTGGTGGTGAGCGGCGCGAGCGCGATGCCCATGCCGATGCCGTCCACGGCCAGCCCCGGCACGAGCCAGCCGATGCCGTGTCCGGCCGCCTCCCACATGCCGTACAGGCCCACCGCCATCACCAGCGCGCCGACGCTCACCACCTGCCGGCCGAGCCGGGCGGCGATCCGGTGGGCGTACGTCGAGGTGGCCAGGTAGCCGGCGCCGATGGCGATGAAGACGACACCCGACTCCGGTGCCGACAGGCCCCGCTCGACCTGCAGGTAGAGCGCCAGGATGAGGAAGAACGACGCCTGCCCCATCCAGAACACCTGGGTCGCCACCAGCCCCACCGAGAACGCCCGCTCGCGGAACAGCGTCAGGTCCACCAGGGGCTGCCCGCTGCGCCGCTGGGTCGCCGCGAAGAGCGCGAACAGCAGCACCGACGCGGCGAGGCTCAGCCACGTCCATGTCGGCCAGCCCTGCTCGCGCCCCTCCACCAGCGGCAGCACCAGCGCCACCAGCGCCGCGCTGACCAGGACCACGCCGGCCAGGTCGAGCCGGGTCGCCGGCTGGCGGGACTCCGGCACCCGCCGGAGCAGGGCCAGCGCGGCAACCCCGATCGGCAGGTTGATCAGGAAACACAGCCGCCAGTCGAGGCCGAACAGATCCGCCCGGATCAGCAGGCCGCCGATCAACTGGCCGAAGACGGCGCCCAGGCCCAGCGTCAGGCCGTACCGGGCGAACGCCTTCGGTTGCTCGGCCGGCGCGACGCTGGTGCGCACGATGGCCAGCACCTGCGGCATGAGCAGCGCCGCCGCCAGCCCCTGCAGCACCCGGGCGCCGATCAGGACGCCCGCGGTGGGCGCCAGCCCGCAGAGCACCGAGGCCGCGGTGAACAGCGCCACGCCGAGACCGAAAATCCGGCGGCGGCCGTACCGGTCGCCCAGCCGACCGCCGGTGATCAGGCCGGCGGCCACCGCGAGTACGTAGCCGGCGACGACCCACTCCAGCGCGGCCGGACCGGCGTGCAGGTCGCGCTGCATCGCCGGCAGGGCCACGTTGACGATGAACGCGTCGATCGCGGTCATGAACGTCGAGGTCAGCAGCACCGGCAGGAAGGCTTTCGAACTGGCAGCCGGGGCGGTGACCGGCGCCGGCCGCGCGGTCAGGACGGTCATGCCGGCACCCGGTCCAGGAAGCCGTGCACGGTGGCGATACGGCCGTCGGTGATGACCGCGACGTCGAATCCGACGACGATCGGCTCACCGCCGCGCGGGCCGAGGTGCCAGGTGAACCGGGCCAGGTCGTGGTGCGCGTCGACCGGGCCGCCGAGGGTGAACTCCAGCCCGGCGAACTGCTGCTGCACGGCGGCGATCAGCCCGTCGATCTGATCGCGTCCGGCGACGGCGGCCAGCGGGTCGGTGTACGTCCCGTCGGTGGTCCAGACCTCGTCGATGAGGGCCCGGCGGGCGGCGGGGTCGGTGGTGTTCCAGGCGGCGAGGTACTTCTCGATCAGTTCCATGACCACGACGCTAGGGATGATCAAGCCCGCGGGAATCGGTAGCGCTTAGGTACTCCGTACCTGTGTAGGGTGCGGGAATGTTGCACGGCCGCGCCGCAGAGCAGGACCGGATCGCGGCCCTGGTGGCGCGGGCCCGGACCGGGGAGAGCGCCGCGCTGGTGCTGCGGGGTGGGCCGGGCATCGGCAAGACCGCGCTGCTGGACTGGGCCGCCGAGCTGACGTCGCCGCCGGGCCAGCCGCTGCGCGTGCTGCGGGCCAGCGCCGCCGAGTTCGAGGCCGAGTTGCCGTTCGCCGGACTGAGCCAGCTCGTGCGGCCCGCGCTCGACCGCCTCGACCGGCTGCCGACACCGCAGCGGGCGGTGCTCGCCGCCGTATTCGGACTCGGCGGGGGCGCCCCGGCCGACCGGCTGCTGGTGGGGCTCGCGGTGCTGTCGCTCCTGGCCGACCTGGCCGAGGACGGTCCGCTGCTCTGCCTGGTCGACGACGCGCACTGGCTGGACAGCGTCTCGGCCGAGGCGCTGCTCTTCGCCGCGCGCCGGCTGCACGCCGAGGGCGTCGTGATGATCTTCGCGGCCCGGGACGGGATGTTTCCCGCCCCGGGCCTGCCCGAACTCACCGTCGGCGCGCTCGCGCCGGCCGACGCCGTCCGGCTTCTCGACCCGCAGCTCGCACCCGAGGTACGGATGCGGGTGCTCGGCGAGGCGCAGGGCAACCCGCTCGCGTTGATCGAGCTGCCCCGCGTCGTGCGGGCCGACGACGCCGGCGGCCCGCTGCCGCTCACCGACCGGTTGCAGGCGGCGTTCCACGGCCAGGTCGACCGGCTGCCCGCGGGCGCCCGGACGCTGCTGCTCGTCGCCGCCGTTGAGGACACCGGCGACCTGGACGTGCTGCTGCGCGCCGCCGCACCCCTCGGGGGCGGCCCGGCGGACCTGCGGCCGGCGGAGGAGGCCCGGCTCGTCGTGGTCACCGGTCGGCGGGTGCGGTTCCGTCACCCGCTGGTCCGCGCCGCGGTGCACGCCGCCGCCACATATCCGGAGCGGCTCGCCGTGCACCGGGCGCTCGCCGAGGTGCTCACCGCGCCCGACGCCGCCGACCGGCGGGCCTGGCACCTCGCCGCGGCCACCACCGGACCGGACGAGCAGGTGGCCGCCACCCTGGAACGCACCGCCGAGCAGGCCCGCGGGCGTAGCGGCTACGGCGCGGCGCTGGCCGCGTTCGAGCGGGCCGCCGAACTGAGCGGGGACGAGGCCGCCCGGGCGCGACGGCTGCTGCTGGCCGCGGAGAGCGGCCTGCACTCCGGGCACCTCGCCGACGCGGTCCGGCTCGCCGAGCGGGCGGCCGGCCTGGTGAACGAGCCGGCCTTCCACGCCCGCGTCGCCTGGATCGAGGGCCACGCCTGGTTCTGGCAGGGCGGCCACCAGACCGCGTACGACCTCATGACCCAGGGCGCGACGCTCAACCCGGCGCAGCGGGACGCCCTACTGGTGGCGGCGTTCCACCCGGCCTGGTACCTCGGCGAGCCGTACCTGGGCGCCTGCCTCGACCAGCTCGCGACCCTCGACCATCCGGTGGCCCGTTACCAGGTCGCCGCGGTCCGGGGCCGACCGCTGCCGCTGGCCGCGATCACCGCCGAGGTCAGCGCCGAACCCCGCGACCGGGTGCAGCTCTGCGGGCTCGGCTTCGTCGCCGCGCAGGACGCCGAGACGTACGAGCTGGCCGCCGGCCTGGTCGCCCGCTGTCGGGCGGAGGGCATCCTCGGGCTGCTGCCCACGCTGCTGTTCTTCCTCGCCGAGGCGGAGTTCTTCCACGGCCGGCACCGGGACGCCGCGGTCAGCCTCGACGAGGCGGTCCGGGTCGCCCGCGACGGTGGCCAGCCGCTCTGGGTCAGCCAGCTGCTGGCCGTGCAGGCGGTGCTGGCCGCGGTGGCCGGCGACGAGCCGCGCTGCCTGGAGCTGGTGGCCTCGGCGCTGGACGGCGCAGCGGCGGGCACCGAGGCGGCCGGTCGGGCGTGGACGCTGTGGGCGCTCGGACTGCTCGACCTCGGCCAGGGCCGGGCCGAGTCCGCCGTCGCCCGGCTCGCCGCCCTGCGGGAGAACCCGTACGCCCACCAGGTGTGCGCGTACCGGAGCGTGCCCGACCTGGTCGAGGCGGCCGTCCGGGCCGGGGTGCCCGAGCAGGCCGAGGAGGCGTACGCCCGCTTCTCGGCCTGGGCGGAGCGGGTGGACCAGCCGTGGGCGACGGGCCTGGCGTACCGATGCCGGGCGCTGCTCTCCGGCGCCGAGCAGGATTACCTGCTCGCCCTCAAGGCCGGCGGTCGCCCGTTCGAGCAGGCCCGCACCGAACTGCTGTACGGCGAGTGGTTGCGCCGCGCCCGGCGCAAGGCCGACGCCCGCGGCCGGCTGCACCGCGCCCTGCACACGTTCGACCAGTTGGGCGCGGCGCCGTGGGCGGCGCGGGCGCGCGGCGAGCTGGAGGCCACCGGCCTGCGTGCCCCGCAACCCGCCGCGTCGGCCGCCGCCGAACTCACCCCGCAGGAGCTGCAGATCGCCCGGCTCGCCGGCAAGGGGCTGTCCAACCGGGACATCGCCGCGCAGCTCTTCCTCAGCCCGAAGACCGTCGCGTACCACCTGTACAAGGCGTACCCGAAGCTCGGCGTCACCAGCCGGACCGAGCTGACCGCCCTGTCGTTGTAGGCGGCCTCGGCGGAACGGGTGGCAGCAGGCGACCCGTGGCCATTGTCCGGCCGGTGCGCGGGTGACGCGGGCTGATCGCGGGCCGTCAGTTCACCTCCGCCGGGCGCGGGCGGTGGCCCGGGCGTTCGCCTTCTCGATGGCCTGCACCAGCTCGTCCCTGTCCAGGTTCTGCGGCTCGTCGATGCCCACCCGGCGGGCCACGTCCTCGAGGTGCCCCTTGCTGGCGTTGGCGTCGACACCCTGGGCGGTCGGGCGGGTCCGCTCGCGGGAGGCTGGGGTGCCCAGCGCCGCCTGCGGATCCGACGGCCCCTTGTGCTCCTTGGGTTCCCAGTGGTCGCCGACCTTCTCGTGGGTGTGCTTCAACGACGCGAACGCCGTGCGGTGCGCCCGCTCCCCGTCGCCGTAGGTGTCCTCGGCCGACTCCAGCGTCTTCTTGTACGTGCGGACCGCCTTGTCGTCCGAGCGCGCGACGGTCGACGGCACGTCTCCGCGCATCTGCTCGGCCTGCTCGTGCTTGTCCGCCATGACATTCCCTCCTTCCGGTCCGTGCTACCGGCCCAGCTCGTCACGAGCGGCGTCGGTGCCGGCCGGGACCACCCGGGAGGCGGTCGCCGACACCACGTCCGAAACCTGGTCGGCGAGCCGGGCCGAACTGCCGCCTGCCGCGCGCAGCTGTTCCAGCCCCTTCGCACCGAGGACCACCGCTGTGGCCAAATAGCCGGCGGTGAGGCCTGCGGCGGCCAGCCGGCGGGGCAGGAACACCTCCAGCAGGCGCAGGACGGTGGTGGAGGCCGCGCCGGCGCCGAGGACGAGGCAACCGCCCGCGGCAGCCAGCAGCACGATCCCCAGCCCGGCCGGGAGAGCCGCCTCGGTCAGTTGCCCGCGGACGGTGCGGATCTCCTCGCGGACGACGTCCGCCACGTCCTGCGCCAGACGGTCGGTCGGGCTGCCGCTACGGCCATATCGGCCCGAATGTCCGATCGCGTCACTCATGCGCGCCTCCCCCTGAGCTGGTTCACGGGCCCTGCGGGTACCCCGGTGGCCGAGCAACACACCGGAGAGGCCGCCTTTCCTCGCTCGTGCGGCAGACGACTCTGCTCGCGGGCGGGCAGGTGGCCGGCCGGTACGGATGGCATGCGAGAGTGTGGGCCGGGTGGCGGTCGACGGCGGACCGCACCGCCTCGGAGCAGGGAGGCAACCGGCCGATGTTCAACACCGCACGCCTGCAGATCGTTCTGGAGATCGCCCGCCACGGCACCATCGTCGCCGCCGCGGAGCGGCTTCAGTTGAGCCCGTCCGCGGTCTCCCACCAGCTCGCCACGTTGGAGCAGGAGGCCGGGGTGGCGCTGGTGGACCGGGGGCCGCGCAGTCTGCGCCTCACGGCCGCCGGCCAGCGCCTGGCGGACTACGCGCAGCAGATCGTCGATCTGATGTCGGCGGCCCGCGATGAGCTGTCCGCACACGGCGAGGGCCGACGGGGACTACTGCGGATCGGGTTCTTCGCCACCGCCGGCACGGAGCTGCTGCCGCGCGCGCTGTCGAGCTTCACCCGGGACCACCCGCAGGTCGAGCTGGCGCTGATCCTGGGGCAGCCACACGAACTGCTGCCCCGCCTCCACCAGGGTGAGCTGGACCTGGTGGTGGTCTTCGACCATCCGCTGAGTCCGGCGCAGGAGTCGCCGTACGCGAAGGTCGAGCCGCTGATGGTGGACCCGCAGCTGGTGGTGCTTCCCGCCGACCACCCGCTCGCCCGCCGGCGGCGGCTTCGGCTCGGAGACCTCGCCGCCGAGCCGTGGATCACCACCCTCGGCGTGCAGGGCGAGGTCTCGGTGCTGGAGCTGGCGGCGCGGGCGGAGGGCTTCCCGCCGCGGATCCGCTGCCGCAGTGACCACTACGAGGTGGTGCTGGGTCTGGTCCGGGCCGGTGTCGGGGTGGCGCTGGTCCCGTCGCTCGGCTTGCGCAACCCCGGTGGCGTGGCGGTGCGGCGACTCGCCCACGCGAAGCTGTATCGGGACATCGGCGTGGCGCTGCGCCCCGGCAACCCCAATCCGGTGGTGGGCAGGTTCGTCGAGCGGCTGAGCGACGCGGCGGCGACGCTGAGTCAGGAGCTGTCGGAACGGTGGGGTCCGGCGAGCCGGTCGACCGCCGCACCCCAGCGCCGCAGCTCCGCCACGGCGGCCCGCTCGGCCCCGGGCGCGAACGCGGCGATCACGGCGTAGACGACGGTGTGCCGGCCGGACACGATCCCGGTGTCGGCGCGTACCCCGGTGTCGGTGCCGGTCTTGTTCTCCACCCGGACGCCGTCGCTCGACCACGGGTCGTGGCCGATCGAGTCGGCGACCATCGTGCGGTCGGTGTTCCCGGCGAGCCAGCCGCGCAGCAGCTGGCACGCCTGCGGGCTCTGCCAGGTTCCCTTCGCCACATCGGCGAGGAAGGCGCAGAGTTCGCGCGCGGTGCCGGTGGCGAAGCTCTCCGGTATGCCGGGGCCGCGCTCGGCGCGGATCCGGTCGTGCACGGCGGTGTGCTGCAGCCCGGCGCGGCGGGCCAGTTCCCGGACGGCATCCAGGGTCACCAGCCGCAGCAGGGCGTTGGTGGCGGCGTTGTCGCTGACCGCGGCGACCGCCGTGGCCAGGTCGGCGACCGTCCACCACCGGGGCGACAGCTGGTCGATCAGGCCGGTGCCGCCGACCTCCCGGTCTGCTTCGAGCAGCTCGACCGGCTGGGCCGCGGCGAGCGTCCCGTCGGCGAGTCGCCGGGCCGCCTCGCCGAGGAGCAGCACCTTGCCGACGCTGGCCAGCGGCAGGACCAGGTCGGGGTCGGTCGTCAGGGTGCGGCCGTCGTCCAGCCGCCGCACCATCGCCCCGACCCGCACCGCCTGGCCGCCGTGAGCCGCGCTCATGGCCGCCTCGGCACAGCCGGCACCCGATCCGCCAGCGCCAGCACCCGGCCGGGCCGAGCGTCGGTAGCCGCACCGCCGTCCACGACCACCCGGCCGCCGACGATCACGCACCGCACGCCCTGTGGGGGCGCCAGCGGATCGTCGTAGGTGGCACCGTCGGCGATCCGCTGTGGGTCGAGGACCACCACGTCCGCGGCGTACCCGTCAGCGAGCAGCCCGCGGTCTCGTAGGCCGAAGCGCCCGGCGGGCATCACCGTCATCTTGTGCACCGCCTGCGCCAACTCCAGCAGCCCCACCTCGCGAACGTAGTGGCCGAGCACCCGGGCGAAGCTGCCCGCCCACCGCGGGTGGGGTCGGCCCCCCTTCGGTACGCCGTCCGAGCACAGCATGGTCAGCGGGCTGGCCAGCACCCGGCGTACGTCGTCCTCGTGCATGGAGTGGCTGAGGATGGTGACGTCGCCGTGTTCGGCGGCGAGCAGGTCGCAGGCGTAGTCGACGGGGTCGACGCCGCGCGCGGCGGCCAGGTCGGCGATGGTGTGCCCCTGGGCGTCGGGGTTGTTCGGGGCGGACGCGACGCGGATCAGGTCCCAGCCGCCGTTGCCGACGGTGTTCTCCCAGCCGGGCAGGCCGGCGACCAGGTCGTGGCGGATCCGGTCGCGGACCGTCGGCTCGGCGGCGGCGGTGAGCATCGCCGGTACCCCGTCGGCGATCAGCCACGGTGGGAGCATCGCGTGCAGGGCGGTGCTGCCGGCGGTGTACGGGTAGACGTCGCAGGTGACGTCCAACCCGTCGGCGCGCGCCCGTTCGAGCCGGGCGAGGGTGCGGACGGTGGCGCCCCAGGCGCGCCGCCCGGCCGTCTTGTGGTGGGAGACCTGCAGCGCCGACCCGGCCGCGGCGGCGATCTCGATCGCCTCCTCGAGTGCGGATTCGACCTGGGACATCTCGTCGCGCAGGTGTGTCACGTACGGCTTGCCGTGTGCGGCCGCCACCCGGGCCAGCGCGATGACCTCGTCGGTGCCGGCGTTGACGCCCGGGGAGTAGATCAGGCCGGTCGACAGGCCGGCCGCGCCCGCGGCGAGCGCCTCGTCGAGCAGGCCGCACATCCGCCCGATTTCCGCATGAGTGGCCCGGCGCTGGGCGAAGCCGATCACCGCGGCGCGCAGCGTCCCGTGGCCGACGAGGGCGGCGAGGTGATTGCGCCGGGCCACGCCCTGGGCGTCGGCGAACTCGGCGAACGACGCGTACGCCGACGCGGGTGGGCCGAACGTCGCGGCGATCAACTCCCGCACCGGCCCGGTGCGCTCGGGCGGGACCGGGAAGGGGCTGATGCCGCAGTTGCCACAGATCTCCGTGGTGACGCCTTGGAGCAGTGGCGCGAGGCGCAGCAATTCCCGCTGTTCGTCGTCGCCGGCGAGCAGGTCGGAGTGGGTGTGCACGTCGACGAAGCCCGGCGTGACGACCAGCCCGGTCGCGTCGATGACCTCGGTCGCGGGAGCGCGGCTGCCCGGTGGCAGCAGGACGAGCCGCCCGTCGCGGATGCCCACGTCGGCGGGGCGGGCCGGCGAGCCGGTTCCGTCGATCACGTCCCCGCCGGTGATCAGCAGGTGCAGCCGCGCCATCAGAGCACCTTGGACAGGAAGGCACGGGTACGGTCGTGCCGCGGCGCGGCGAGCACCTCCCGGGGTGGTCCCTGCTCGACGATCAGGCCCTCGTCCATGAAGACGAAGTGGTCACCGACCTCCCGGGCGAAGCCCATCTCATGGGTCACCACGATCATGGTCATCCCGCTCGCCGCGAGGTCCTTCATCACCTCCAGCACCTCCCCGACCAGTTCGGGGTCGAGCGCCGAGGTCGGCTCGTCGAAGAGCATCAGCTTCGGCGACATGGCCAGCGAGCGGGCGATGGCTACCCGCTGTTGCTGGCCGCCGGAGAGCTGGGCCGGGTAGTGGTGGGCGCGGTCGGACAGCCCGACCCGGTCGAGCAGGTCACCGGCCCGCTGCCGTGCGGCGGCCGTCGGGACGCCCTTCACCGCGACCAGCCCCTCCATCACGTTCTCCAGGGCGGTGCGGTGCGGAAAGAGGTGGAAGCGCTGGAAGACCATGCCGATCGACTCGCGCTGGCGGCGCAGTCGCCCGTCCGGCAGTGGCCGCAGCCGGCCGCCGCGCTCGGAGTATCCGATCAGCTCGCCGTCGACGTAGACCCGGCCCGCCTGCGGCTCCTCGAGGTGGTTGAGGCAGCGCAGCAGGGTGGACTTGCCGGAGCCGGACGGGCCGACCACGCAGACCACCCGGCCGCGTTCGATGGTCAGGTCGATGCCGCGCAGCACCTCCAAGCGGCCGAAGCTCTTGCGCAGGGCGCGGCACTGCACCATCGGCGGGGTCATCGCGCGCTCCCGGTGAAGCGCAGGTTGCGGGCGATCCGTCCGCGCAGGGGTACCGGCGCGGTGGCGCCGAAGCCGCGGCTGAACCGGCGTTCCAGGTAGTACTGGCCGATGCTGGCGACGGTGGTCAGGACCAGGTACCACAGGGACGCGACGATCAGCAGGGCGATGACCTCGAAGTTGGTCAGGTAGAGCCGTTGGGCGACGGTGAGCAGGTCGGCGCCGGCGATCACCGAGACGAGCGAGGTGGTCTTGAGCATCGAGATGAACTGGTTGCCGGTCGGTGGGACGATGATCCGCATCGCCTGGGGCAGCACCACCCGCCTCATGATCTTCATGCGGGACATGCCCAACGCCGCCGCGGCCTCCTGCTGGCCGGGGTCGACCGAGCGCAGGCCGGCCCGGACGATCTCGCTCATGTAGGCGCCCTCGTTGATGCTGAGCCCGAGCAGTGCCGCGACGAATCCGGTGACCAGCGTGTTCGTCTCCCAGGTCACCAGCTTCGGACCGCCGAACGGCACGCCCAGCCCGATCTCGGGGAAGATCAGCGCGATGTTGAACCAGAAGATCAGCTGCACCAGCAGCGGCGTGCCGCGGAAGAACCAGACGTAGCCCATGGCGCCGGCGCGCAGGATCCGGCTGTCGGAGATCTGCATCAGCGCCACGATGACGCCGAGCACCACGCCGATCGCCATGGACGCGACCGTGAGCTGGACAGTGACCCAGAGCCCTTCGAGGATGACCCGGTCGAACTGGTACTTGACGACGATGTCCCAGTGCAGGTTCGGGTTGACCGCGATGGTCCAGGCCAGCCAGGCCAGGATCAGGGCGGCTGCGCCGGCAGCCACCCAGCGCCCCGGTCGCAGCGGGTGGCTGATCCGGTTCGCCTCCGGCGTCTCCGGGCCGGCGGGCCCGGCCGAAGCCGGGCCCGTGACGGTCGCATCCACCGGTGTGCTCACTTCTGGTCGTTGACTGTCGCGGTCTTCACACCGCTGCCCTGCACGCCCCACTTCTCGAGGAGCTTGGCGTACTCCCCCGCCTCGATCAGCTCCTGCAGCGCCCGCTGGACGGCGTCCCGCAGCTGGCTGTCCTTCTTGTCGATCGCGATGCCCCACGGGCCGGCCTCGTACTGGGCCTCCAGCACCTCGTACTTGCCGCTCTGCTGGGCCAGCAGCTTGGCCACCGGGTAGTCCACGATGGTGGCCACCGCGCGCCCGGCATCGATCTGCAGCAGACCGGTCGGGGCGTCCTCGCTCTGCGAGATGGTCATCTTCTTGGCACACGAGGCGTTCTGCTTCTCGCCGATGGCGAGGTTGGAGCTGCCCTTGGCGAGCACCACGGCGCGGCCGCACAGGTCCGCCAGGTCCTTCACCCCGGCCGGGTTGCCCTTCGCCACCATGATCGCGCCACCGGCCTGGAAGTAGTCGACGAAGTCGACGGCCTTACGGCGTTCCTCGGTGTCGCTCATCGAGGACATCGCCAGATCCCAACGGTCGGCCTGCAGACCAGGGATCAGGCCGGGGAAGCTTGCGTTGGTCATCTCCAGCTTCAGCCCGAGCCGCCCGGCGATCGCCGCCGCCAGCTCGGGGTCCACGCCGATCAGGTCCTGGGTCCCCTCCTTGTACATCTCCATCGGCGGGTAGCCCTCGGCGGTGGCGACCCGCAGGACGCCCTTCTCCTTGAGGGCAGCCGGGACCAGGTCGGCTGCCTTGGCGTCGGCCGCGACCGAGGCGGAGCCACCGGCCTGCGGCGTCTGACCGCTGGTCGAGCGTCCACAGCCGGCTACGGCGAGCGAGAGTGCGGCGAGACCGACGACAACGCGAAGCGCACGCTTCCTGACCACCGGAAACCTCCTGCCAGAGACGATGGCGGGGACCCTATCCGGGATCGGTCAGCGTGAACAGCCCGAATGCTTTGCAGGGTGAGCATCGAGGTCTTCGATGCTCACCCTGCACGCCATGGCGTCGCGACAAGGGCGCGCGCTACTGAGGCGACCGTGCGTGCTACGAGCCGGGGCGCCGCCCGCCGCCGGCACCCACCGGTTCGATCGCCTGCCGGAACTCCTTCGGAAGCTGGGCCACCGCGTTCTCGAACTCGTCGCGGGTGACAGCCTCACGCAGCGTGGTGAGCACCGGGCCGACCCCGGCCTCGGCGAGCGCACGGTCGACGTTCGGGCGGTCCGCCACCCGCTGCACGAAATCTGCGAACCCCAGCGACGCCTTGACCTGGTCCTGTCGGAGCGGTTTGCGCAGGCAGTCGTCAAGCCCGTCGGGCAGCTGGTAGGCAAGTTGCTCAGCCTGGCCGGCGCTGATCCGATCTGCCAACGCCTGCAACGTCGCGCGGCTGACTGTCGCCGCCTGATCGGTGGACACCTTTGCCCGGGTGGCCACCGCATTGATGAAGTCCTGGTATTCCACCTGATTCCTCCCCGTCGAATCACCACTTACCAGCCGCTTCGGTACGCCTTCCCCACACCCTCCCGCGGCGGTGGGTGACCCTGCCTCATCCCGATCGGGCGACCCCGGGAGGCGTGGCCGCGGAACGGTCGGGTACGCCGGGGCAGGTGCGTACTACGGGCCGGGGCGCTGCCCGCCACCGGCGCCAACCGACGCGGCGATGACGAGCACGAGTGGCGCGATCAACAGCACCGGCGACCATGCGGGCAGGTACCTGGCCATCAGGGCACCGACAACGGCACCGGTGATCAGTGCCAACAGGACCTGGGCCTTGGGCCGCAGGCTCTGCCACGAGCTTCGGGCAGCGACCCCCGCGATCAGACTCGTGAGCGTGCCGGTCAGGTACGTGGAGGAGAGGCCCGGTACGCCGAACCGCTGAATGGCACTGCTCTGGATGCCGAGCGCCGCTGCCGACAGCATCAGGAGCCCAAGATCGACCTGCTCCGAACGACTGGGCAGGTTGACCACCCACACGACGAGAAAGACGACGAACACCAGGAGTTCCAGGACGAGCGTGTGGGTGACCCGGCGTGGCCAGACGGGGTCGTCCGGCTGCGCCGAGCCGGCGAGGCGGGCGCCCGCGAGGACACCGGTGATGAAGCTGACGATGGCGCAGCCGGAGGTCAGGGCAAGGTCGGCGTCGCCGCTGCCCGCCGAGAGCCCGAGCAGGACCATGTTGCCGGTCATGACGCTCGAGAAGGCCCCGCCGAGGGCCAGGAAGCCGATGGCGTCGGCGCCGCCGGTCAGGAAGGTGAGCACGACGACGAGGGCCTGCCGCCGCCGGGCGAGGTTCCGGTTCCCCTTCACCGCGGCGCGAAAGCGCATGACGGGTGGCGATGTTTTCAGCACGGTCGGCTATCCTCCCCAAATTGTTCTTCGTATACGCTCTGCCTGGACGATTCACGGAGAGGCGGTCAGGTTGGCTGATGACCTGCGAGGCAAGCTCGGCGCTCAACACCTGCCGCTACGCGACCAGGTCCTCGCCGCACTGCGGGCCGCCATCATCAACGGCGACTACCTTCCCGGCGAGCGGCTGACCGAGGATCGGCTTGCCGAGGACTTCGCCGTCTCTCGCAACCCCGTCCGGGAGGCACTGCGCGTCGCGGAGGCGGAGGGATTCGTGGTGATCCTGCCCCGCCGCGGGGCGGTGGTTGCCTCCCCGAGCAGCGCGACCATCGCGGACATGTTCGCCGTCCGCCAGCGCCTGGAGTCGCTGGCCGCCCGGCTGGCGGCCGAGCGGGCGACGGCGGCGGACGTGGCCGCCCTGCGGCGCCTGCTGGACCAGGGCCGCGAGGCGACACAACTGCAGGACCTGGCCCGGGTCGCCGAGCTGAACAGCGCCCTGCACCTGCGGATCCTCGAGATCAGCGGCAACCCCTGGCTGTTGTCGATCGCCAAGGCGCTCTACCTCCATGTGCAGTGGGTCTTCCGGCTGGGCGCCGCGGAACGGGCACCACACTCGTGGGCCGAGCACATCCAACTGGTCGACGCCATCGAGTCGGGTGACGGTGACCGGGCCGAGCGGGCCGCACTGGCCCATCTCGACGCCGCTTCCGCCGCGGCCTACGAGAACGCCGAGGCCGGATACGGAACCCGCTGAGGCCTCAGCGGCCGCAGGCGTAGCCCTGCATCCCGCGCGGGTTCGCTCCGGCCGCCAGCACGCCGGTGTCCGGATCGCGGGTCACCGCACAGAGACGACCGAGGCTCCACCCGCCGGACAGCCGCACCTCGTGCCCGTACGCGCGCAGCGCCACCAGGACATCCTCGTCCAGCCGGTCCTCCACGACGAGGACGCCGGGCTCGATGTCGCGCGGGTAGAACGACGCCGGCAGGCTGATGGTGTGCCACATCGGCGCGTCGATGGCTTCCTGCAGAGACCGACCTCCGCCGAGATGGCGCAACAAAAACAGCAGCTGCCACTGGTCCTGCTGGTCGCCGCCGGGAGTGCCGAACGCCAGGACGGGTTTCCCGTCGCGGTGCACCATGGTCGGGCTCAGCGTGGTGCGCGGCCGGCGTCCCGGTGCCAGCGACGAGGCGAGACCTTCCTCCAGCCAGAACATCTGGAGCCGGCTGCCGAGGGGGAAGCCGAGGTCCGGAATGGTGGGAGAGCTCTGCAGCCAGCCACCGCTCGGCGTGGCGGAGATCATGTTGCCCCAGCGGTCGACCACGTCGACGTGACAGGTGTCGCCGCGGGTCACCCCGTCCGACTGCACCGTCGGCTCGCCCGTCGTGGGGTCCGCCAGGTCGACCCGGCGTCCGGCACTGCGTCGCACGTGAGCCGGCAGACGCGGCTCGGCGCCGTCGGGGCGGCCCGGTCGCAGCTCCGCTGACGCGCGTTCCCCGATGAGGCCGGCCCGCTCCCGCGCGTACTCGCGGGAGAGGAGCGCCTTCGCGGGCACGTGACCGTCGCCGTACCAGGCCTCACGGTCGGCGAAGGCGAGTTTGAGGGCTTCGGCCTGGGCGTGGATTCCGGCCGCGGTCGACGGGTCGTACGCCTGAGGGTCGTCCAGCGCGTCGAGGACCGCCAGGGTCTGCAACAGCACGGGGCCCTGGCCCCAGAAACCGGTCTTGGCCACCGAGTAGCCGTGCCAGTCGAGGGTGACAGGTTCCTCCCAGGTGGCCGAGTAGGCGGCCATGTCTGCGCCGGTGACCAGGCCGGCATGCGCGCTTCCGCTGGAGTCCTGGAAGGGTTCCCGGCTGAACCGGTCGACCGCCTCGGCAACGAAGCCTTCACCCCAGGCGCGGCGTGCGGCCTCGATCTGCGCCTCCCGGTCCGAGCCCGCTGCCCGGCCGGCGTCGACCAGTCGTTGCAGGGTCTGCGCGTACGCCCGGTTGGTGAACAGCTCCCCCGCCACCGGCGGCCTGCCGTCGCGCAGCCAGAGCTGGGCGGAGGTGGGCCAGTGCTCCTCGAACAGCGACTGCACGGCGGCCACGGTGTCGCCGACCCGAGCGACCAGCGGGTGGCCCGCGCCGGCGTAGCCGATCGCCGGCTCCAGCACCTCCTCGAGGGAGAGCGTGCCGTGGTCGCGCAGCAGCAGGAGCCAGGCGTCCACGGCGCCGGGGACGGCCGCGGCGAGCGGGCCGGACCCGGGGATGAGGTCCATCCCGAGAGAGCGGAAGTGCGCGATGGTGGCGCCGGCCGGCGCCGGCCCCTGCCCGCAGAGCACCCTCGGGGTCGGGTCCTGCGCGGTGGCCACGATGGCGGGCACCTCACCGCCGGGCCCGTTCAGGTGTGGTTCGACGACGTGCAGGACGAACCCGGCGGTGACCGCGGCGTCGAAGGCGTTCCCACCTCGCTCGAGGATCCCCATGGCGGACTGGCTCGCGAGCCAGTGCGTCGAGGACACCATCCCGAAGGTTCCCTGCAGGGTCGGCCTGGTGGTGAACGTCATGACAACACCTCACTCGGGTCGGCGGCCCGGACGTCGGGCCGGGTGCCGTCGGGCTGGACCAGGTGGCAGGCGGCCATGCCGCCGGCGAACTCCACCTGTGCGGGTACCTCCGTGGCGCACCGGTCGAACGCGAGCGGGCACCGGGTGCGGAAGCGGCAGCCGGACGGCGGGTCCAGCGCGGACGGTAGGTCGTCGCCGAGCAGCACCGGTTGACGCTGCCGTTGGCGGACCGGGTCGGCCACCGGCGCGGCCGCCAGCAGCGCCTGGGTGTAGGGGTGGGCCGGGCGCGTGAAGATCCGCTCGCGCGGGCCCTTCTCCACGAGTTGACCGAGGTACATGACGGCGATGTCGTCGGCCAGGTACTCGACCGCGGACAGGTCGTGGGTGATGAAGAGGCAGGCGAACCCGATGTCCCGTTGCAGGTCGGCGAGGAGGTTGAGCACCGACGCCTGCACCGACACGTCGAGTGCGCTGGTGGGCTCGTCGGCGATGAGCAGCTTCGGCTCGGAGATCAGAGCCCGGGCGATGCTCACCCGCTGACGTTGGCCGCCGGAAAGCTCGTGCGGATACCGGCGCGCGACTTCCGCCCGCAGGCCCACCCTGCCGAGTTCCTCGGCGACGCGGGCCTCCCGGTCGCGGCGGATGATCCGCTTACCGGACAGCCGCAACGGCTCGGCCACGATCTCGCCGACCAGCATGCGCGGGTCCAGCGAGCCGGCGGGGTCCTGGAAGACGATCGACACGTCACTGCGGTGCCGGCGTAGCTGTCGCCGGGTCAGCTGGGTGACATCGGTCCCGGCGATTCGCACCACGCCCGCGGTGGGCTTCTCGAGCCGCACCACGCACCGGCCCACGGTCGACTTCCCCGAGCCGCTCTCCCCCACCAGCGCCGTGACCCGGCCCTTGGGAATCGTGAGTGACACCCCGTCCACAGCCCGCACCGGCCCGAAGTGCATCACCAGGTCCTCGAGTTCGAGGGCGTTCGGTTGCGGCGTCATGCGGTTGTCTCCTGGGGCTGCGTCCGCGGTGACGGGCAGGGGTGCCAACAGGCCGCGAGGTGGTCCGTCACCGGGACCGCGGACCCGGTCCTGACCAGCTGCAGGGCCGGGGCGGAGTCGAGGCACTGTTCATCGGCGGCCGGGCAGCGGTCGGCGAAGGTGCAGGCGTCGGGCTGGGTGGACAGGACCGGCACGAGACCGGGAATCTCCTGCAGCCGCTCGGTACCGGCGTGCTTGCCCGGCGTCGGCGAAGCCGCCAGGAGCCCGGCCGTGTACCGGTGGTACGGATGCGCGAACAGGTCGGTGACCGGTGCCCGCTCCACCACCCGTCCGGCGTACATGACGACGACGCGGTCCGCGATGTCGGCGATCACGCCGAGATCATGCGTAATGATGAGGATGGTGGTGCCGAGCCGGTCCCGCAGGTCCCGGAGCACCTGCAGGATGCCGGCCTGCACCGTGACGTCCAGGGCGGTGGTGGGTTCGTCGGCCACCAGCACTTTCGGGCCGCAGGCCACCGCCATCGCGATCATCACGCGCTGGCGCATGCCCCCGGAAAGCTGGTGCGGGTAGTTGTCGATGCGCTTCCCGGCGGACGGGATTCCGACGAGCGAGAGCAGCTCGACGGCGCGGGCCCGGGCGGCCCGCTTGGACATCCGCTCGTGTACCTGCAGAACCTCCCCGATCTGCCGCCCCACGGTGAGCACCGGGTTCAAGGAGGTCATCGGCTCCTGGAAGATATAGGCGATCTCCTTGCCACGCACGCGGCGCAGCACCGACTCCCGGGCGCCGACCAGCTCGGTGCCCTCCAGCCGCACGGAGCCGGAGACCCGGGCGCTGTCGGGCAGCAGGCCGGCGATGCTCATCGCGGTGACGCTCTTACCGCAGCCCGACTCGCCCACCATCCCGACGATCTCCCCGGACGCGAGATCCAGACTCACCCGGTCCACCGCCGAGACGGTTCCGCCCTCGGTGGTGAACGAGACCGAGAGATCGTGTACTTCCAGGACGGGTATGCCGACCGCGGCGGAGGCGGTGCCCGCCCGTTCAACCGTGGTCATCACCGGTCTCCCTTCGGGTCGAGGGCGTCCCGAAGGGCGTCGCCGAAGACGTTGAACGCCAACGCCAGACCCATGATCACGACGCCGGGCAGGACCGCGGCCCAGGGCGCGCGGGCAGCGAACTGCTGGGCGGTGGCCAGCATGGTGCCCAGGCTGGGGGACGGGGGCTGGATGCCGAGGCCCAGGAACGAGAGCACCGCCTCGGCCAGGATCGCGGTCGGGATCGCTACGGTGGCCTGCACCAGGATCACCGACGTCGCGTTCGGCAGGATGTGCCGGGCGAGCACCCACGGGTCGCTCGCGCCGTCGACGACCGCCGCGGCGACGAAGTCCAGCGACTTGAGCCGCAGGGTATCCGAGCGCACCACGCGGATCACCCCCGGGATCTGCGCGATCCCGATGGCCACGGCGGCGTTGGTGAGACTGGCGCCCCGGATGGCCGCCAACCCCACTGCCATGATCAGGAACGGGAACGCGAGCAGCAGGTCGGTGAAGCGCGAGATCACCGCGTCCCAGGCCCGGAAGTAGCCCGCGGCCAGCCCGAGCGGCACCCCGATGATCAAGGAGGTGGCCACCGCCAGCAGTGCCACCTGCAGGGAGGCCCGCGCCCCCAGCATGATGCGGGACAGGACGTCCCGGCCCAGGTCGTCGGTCCCCAGCAGGTGACCGGGGGTGCCCGGCGGCGAGAACGTGTGGGCGAAATCGGTCTGCTGGACCTCGTGCGGAGCGATCCAGGGCGAGAGCAGGGCGACGACGGCCGCGAGCGCGAGGACGACGAAGCTCACGACGGCGAGCGGGTTCCTGCGCAGTCGCCTGAGGACCCGGGTGCGCCGGCTGGTGCCGGCGGGGCCGGCCTCCGCCATCGGTACGGTGAGGACGGTCATGCCGGTTCCCCCGTCACCCGGATACGCGGGTCGATGACCGAGTAGAGCAGGTCCACCAGGAAATTGATCACGATGTACGCCGTCGCGGTGAGCAGGACGACCGCCTGGATCACCGGATAGTCCCGCTGGAACACCGCGTCGATGGTCATCTTGCCGAAGCCCGGCAGCCCGAAGATCTGCTCGGTGACGACCGCTCCGGAGATCAGGCCGCCGAGCTGCAGGCCCACGATCGTCACCACCACGATGAGGCTGTTCCGGAGGGCATGCCGAGTGATGACGGCCCGTGGCCGGAGACCCTTCGCCTTCGCCGTACGGACATGGTCCGAGGAGAGCGCCTCCAGCATCGCCGAACGCGTCTGCCGCATGATGATGGCGGCGAGGCCGGCGCCGAGAATCACGGTCGGCAGGATGATGTGGTGCAGGTTGCCCACCGGGTCCTCCAGCAGTGGCACGAATCCGGAGGCCGGGAAGAGCCCCGCTGCCACGGAGAGGTAGAGGATCGCCAGCAGTCCGAGCCAGAAGTGCGGCACCGACAGTCCCACCAGGGCCAGTCCGTTGGCCAGCCACTCGGCGGGACGCCCGCGGCGCACCGCCGCGAGCACCCCGGCCCCGACACCCAGCGCGGCGGCGAGGAGGATCGCCAGGAGGGACAGCTCGACCGTGACGGGCACGGCGGTCGTGAGCATCGACGAGACCGGTATCCCGGTTCGGATCGAGACCCCGAAGTCGCCCTGCACGAGGCGCTCCACGTACTGCGCGAACTGGATCGGCAGCGGCTGGTCGAGCCCGTAGTGGTGCCGGATGGCGTCCAGTGCCTCCGGGGACCGGTCCTCGCCCGCGAGGGCGAGGGCCGGGTCCCCGGGCAGTGCCCGCACCCCGAGGAACACCACGATCGTCGACAACAGCAGCGTCAACGCTGAGTGCCAGGCGCGTGTGATCAGATACCGAGCCACGGGGCGACCTACTTGGTGAATCCGGCGAAGGCCGCGCGGATCACGCCGTCGGGGAAGACCTGCAGGCCCTGGATCTTCTTGGAGACGGCGGTCAGGTTCCGCTGCCGGTAGAGATAGATCAGCGCGTCGTCCTGCTGGAGGATCGTCACCGCCTGCCCGTAGAGCTTCTTACGCTCTTCGAGGTCGTTCGACTGCCGAGCCTGGGTCAGTGCGGCGTCGAGCTGCGGGTTGCTGTAGCCGGAGACGTTCTGGCTGCCGCCGGTGCCGACGAAGTTGGTGATGTTGGCGTCCGGGTCGATCCGCCCGCTCCAGCCCAGCTGCAGCAGCTCGAAGTTGCCGCGGTCCTGCTCGTCGAGGAGTGAGGAGTACTCCACCGGGTTGATCTTGAGGTCGAATCCGCCGTCCTTGACCATGGCCTGCAGCGCCTGCGCGAGACGCAGCGAGTCGGGCGAGTTCGAGATGAGCATCGCCACCGGGTACGGCGTCTGAACGCCGGCTTCGGACAGCAACTGCTTGGCCTTGGCGGGATCGTGCTGGGGGCAGGCCTGCGCTTCCTCGGACGAGAACGGGCTCGCGGGCGAGATCGGCGAGCAGGCGGGGGCGTTGAGTCCGTTGAAGACGGCCTGGACCAGTGCCTTCCGGTCGAGGGCGTACTCGAAGGCCTGCCGGATCTTGGCGTTCTGCGCGATCGGGCGGTTGATCGGCTTCGGCGTGGTGCCGACGCCGTCGACGTTGCCGATGTTGAAGGTGAGACCCTGGTACCCGAGCGACTGGGACTGCAGGACGCTGAGCGAGGAATCTCCGCGCAGCGCGCCGTAGTCCTGTGTGGAGATGCTGTCGGCGACCTGAGCGTCGCCGGAACGCAGGTTGGCGGCCCGAATGCTCGCGTCGCTGAGGATGTGCCACGAGATGGCGTCGAGGTTGACCTTGGTGGCGTCGTAGAAGTTCGGGTCTCGCACCACGTCGATGGAGTTCTGCGGTACCCGCTTGGCGAACTTGAACGGCCCGACGCAAACTGGCGCGGTGGCGAAGTTGTCTCCCAGGCTCTGCAGCGCCTTCGGGCTCATGATCATGCCGGCCCGGTCCGCCAAGGCCCCGACCAGGGGTGCGAACGGCTGCTTCAGGTGGATCACGACGGTGTTGGCGTCGGGCGTGTCGACGGTGTCGATCGGACCGAGCTCGCTCTTTCGCGCGGACCGGGCGTTGGTCAGGTGCCGTTGCAAGGTGGCCTTGACCGCGGCGGAGTCGAACTGCGTGCCGTCCGCGAAGCGCGCGCCCTGGCGCAACGGAATGGTGACCGTCTTGCCGTCGCTGCTGGTGGTCGGTAGTGCGGTGGCCAGCTGCGGCACGACCTGCGCCTGCTCGTTCACGTCGTAGAGCTTCTGGCAGATCGCCTGGAAGACGTAGCGCGAGTAGAGGCTGCGTGACAGCGTCGGGTCCAGCGCGTCGGGCTCCGCGGAGAGGGCGATGACCAGCTTGCCGCCCTTCTTCACCGCGGCCGGGTCCGCCGGCGTACCGAAGTTGTCCTGGCCTGTCGCCTGGTCCTCGCCGGACTTGGCGCCGCCCTCGTCGTTCGACACCGGCGAGCACGCTACGACGGTGCAGGCGACGGCGACCGCCGCCACAGCTGCCCGGAACGGATGGAGCCTTCGCAGGCCCGTTTCACTGAGGTTCGTCATTGGGGGCTCCTCGAGTGGGCGATTCGGGGAGCGTATGTTGTATACGAATGGCTCCGCAAGACCTCCGTGAATGACCATCGCGATCGCACCCTGCGAACCTGCTGCCAGGCCGAAACGAGGTGCGCGTACTCCACGTACAGCTCGTTACGGAGTCGGCGCGCCTCTGCCGTCGCTGGATCAATCGGCCACCGGTGGTCGTATGCGCTCCGGTCCTCCAGCGCGGCGGCGATCTCCTCCACATCGAAGTCTCGTCGGTCCCCTCCCTGCCGGATGTACCCGGGATCGGCGCCGGGGCAAGCCCCACGGCGACCAGCCATGACACCCGACCGGGCCGAACTCTCGCTCGGCTAGTGCCGTGACCACAAACGTTCGCCGGGTCGGTTGCCGGGGAGTTTTGTCGTACTGGTGGTGTTGGGTGTGGTTGTGCCTCGTCGTCGGGATCCTGCCGCGCCCCGGGTGGTGCATCGCACCGCGCGTGTGGCGTTGCGGGTGACGTCAGGGCAGCGGCGGCGGTGTTTCGGGCTGCTGCGTTCGGCCGGCGACGTGTGGGCGTGTGTGTTGGAGGTCAACGGGTGGCGGCGTCGCCGCCGGGATGCGCCGCTGGTGGGCTATCAGGAGTTGTGTCGGGAGTTGGCGGTGTCGGGGCCGGGCACGTTCGGGGAGTTGGATTCGACGGGTGCCCGGTCGGTGTTGCGCCGGTTTTCCGATGCCTGGTTCGCGGCGGCGAAGCGGCGCAACGATGGTGATGTGTCGGCGCGTTTCCCGCGGCGTCGCCGCGGGTTGGTGCCGGTGCGTTGGTATCACGGCACGTTCACCCTCGACGGGCATCGGGTCCGGATCCCCTGCTCTAGAGGCGCCCCGCCGCTGTGGGTGCGGTTGGCGCGGGAGTTGCCGTATCCGGTTGAGCAGGTCCGGTCGGTCACGCTGTTGTGTGAGGGTGGCCGCCTGTTCCTGGACGTGACCGCTGAGGTGCCGGTGGCGGCGTATCCGCCGGGTGAGGGGCCGGACCCGGCCAGGGTGGCGGGGGTGGATCTGGGGATCATTCATCCGTACGCGGTGGCGGGCCCGGACGGTGCGGGGTTGTTGGTGTCGGGGCGGGCGGTCCGCGCCGAGCACCGCGTGCACCTGGCGGATATCAAGGCCCGCGGTCGTGCGGTCGCCCGGCGGGCGCCGAAGCCGGGGCAGAAGGGGTCGCGGCGGTGGCGTCAGTACCGGCGTCGGGCGCGGCTGGTGGAGGGCCGGCATCGGCGCCGGGTGCGTCAGGCCCAACACGAGGCCGCCTGTCAGGTGGTGTCCTGGGCGGTACGTCAGCGGGTCGGTGTGCTGCACGTGGGGGACCCGCGTGGCGTGCTGGACCTGGACGCGGGGCGGCGGCACAACCTGCGGCTGCGGCAGTGGCAGATCGGCCGGCTCCTGCAGGTCCTCACCGACAAAGCTGTCCTGGCCGGCATCACCGTGCACCTCGTCGACGAACGTGGCACCTCGTCGACCTGCCCGGCCTGCCGGCGGCGGGTGCCGAAACCCCGCGGCCGGACCCTGTCCTGCCCCCGCACTGCACGTTTGCCGGGCACCGTGACCTCGTCGCGGCGGCCACCATCGCCACCCGCACCCCGGGCGGCGGAACCACCACCCCCACACCCGCTCGGGTGCCCCGGGGTGCTCACGCACCGTCGAGCCGGCCGACACCTCCCCGGTGTCGGCCAGTCCCGACGTGACCCCCGCCGCCCACACCGGGCGGCGCGAGGATCAGTTGGCCGCGGAGGCCCGCCCCACCACCCGGTGGGGAGTCGCTCGCCCAACAGGCGAGGATCCACAACACCCACCGCACACCCGGTGAACGTTAGTGGACACCGCACTAGGGTCAGGCGGAAGCCGACGGCGTCGGCCCCGTTCCCCAGGGAGTTCTTGGATGAGCACGAGTCCGTCATCTAGGCCCACCCGTCACGCCGGGCCGACGGTCGCGCCGGCTCCGCGGGCAGGCGCGACCCCGCCGATCAGGCGGGCCGCGACGTACGCGCACCGGGGATCGTCCGGGATGGCCCCGGAGAACACCGCCGCCGCCTTCGAGCTGGCGATCGCCGAGGGCGCCGACTACGTCGAGACCGACGTGCAGCTCAGCGCCGACGGGGAGCTGGTGATCATTCACGATGTGACGCTCGCCCGCACCACCGACGCCCGGCTGGCGTTTGCCGACCGCGCGCCGTGGAACGTGCACGACTTCACCCTCGCCGAGCTGAAGAATCTCGACGTCGGGGGGTGGTACGCGGAGGAGTTCACCGGCCAGCGCATCCTCACCTTGGACGAACTGCTCGACCTGCTCGACGGCCGGGTCGGCCTGAACCTTGAGCTGAAGTCGCCGGCGCTGAACCCCGGGCTGGCGCCGGCGGTCGCCGCTCGGCTACGCGGGCGCCGCGACTGGATCGAGCCGGGCGCTGGGCGGCGGCCGCTGATCGTCGGGTCCTTCGACGAGCAGGCCGTCCGGGACTTCCACACGCAGCTTCCCGACGTCCCGGTCTCGCTGATCACCTACGAGGTGCCGGCCGGCGGGCGGCTGGCGGACCTCGCCGAGTGGATCTTTTCCGTCAACCCGGACATCCGCCGGCTGCGGCCCGAGGACGCGACCCGGGTCGTCGAGGCGGGCATGGCGCTGGTGCCGTGGACGGTCGACTCGCCGGCCCTCTGGCGACGGGCCCTGGACCTCGGCGTCGCCGGCATGATCACCAACTACCCGTACGCGCTGAAGGAGATGCTGCACGGCGGCGAACCGGTGCCCGGTGCGGCGGGCGTGGTCATCACCGACGTCAGGTGCCACTCCCCCGGCGAGCACGTCGTCCTGCGCAACGTCTCCGACCAGCCGGTGGACGTCAGCGGCTGGTACCTGCGTAACCAGGCGTCCGACCGGATCGTGGTGGGCGACGGCTACGTCATCGCGCCGGGCGGGCTGCTGCGGGTGCACATCGGCCCGGGCGATGACGACCCGGCCGCCTGTCACAACGGGCGCACCACGGCGTTCTGGAACGGCACGCACGGCGACTCCGCCGGGTTGCACCGCGCCGACGGCACCATCGTCGACCTGTACGCGTACATCGTCTGAGCGCCCCGAACCCGGAGCAGCGACGACGATGGGCCGGCTCCGCCGGAGCCGGCCCCTCGCGCCGAGGTGGTGTCTGCTGGTCAGCTGACCGACTTGTTGTAACTGTCGATCGCCGGCTGGACGCTCGCCGCCGCGTCCTTCATCGCCTGGTCGGCCGGCTTGCTACCGACGATGGCCGCCTCCAGGCCGTCCTCGGAAGCCTTGCGGGCCTGCGGCATCACGCCGAGCAGGCAGCCGGCCGACGCGACCGACGGCGGCAGCGCGTGCAGCTGGTCCACGGCGGTCTTGAACTGCGGGTACTGCGCCACCCAGTCCTTGTCGATCTGCTCGTCGAGCGCCTTGGCGTTGACTGGCACGTACCCGGTCCCGGTGTGCCACTTGGCCTGCTGGTCCGCGCGCACGGCGAACTTCACGAACTCCCAGGCGGCCCGCTTCTCCTTGTCGCTGTGCCCGACGCCGTTGATCCACAACGAGGCGCCGCCGATGATCGGCCCGCCCGTCGCCGAGCTGCTCGCCTTCGGGTACGGCGCGGTGAGCACGGTGAACTTGCCCTTGGCCGCGTCGATGTAGCCGCGCATGGCGCCCGTGGACTCCAGGTGCATCGCCACCGTGCCGGCCTTGAAGGCAGCCTGGGCATCGTCGGTCTTGCGGCCGGTGTTCGTCGCGTAGCCGCCCTTCACCAGGTCCGCCCACCACTGCGCGACGCGCACGCCGGTCTCCTGGTCGAACTGCACCTTCGTGGCGAGGCCCTTGCGGCCGTTGCCGTTGTCGCAGTACTCCTTGCCGTCGGTGGCGATCAGCTGCTCCACCAGCCAGCCGTAGATGGCCGCGCCGAAGCCGTACTGGACGGTCTTGCCGCCGGCGTCCTTGACGGTCAGCTTCTTCGCCATCTCACCGAGCTCGTCGAGGTTCTGCGGCGGCTTCGTCGGGTCCAGGCCGGCCCTGACGAAGGCCTCCTTGTTCAGGTACAGCAGCGGGGTGGACGTGTTGAACGGCATCGACTGGAGCTTGCCGTCGATCGAGTAGTAGTTGGCGATGTTCGGTTCGATGTCGCCCGCGTTGAACTTGTCCTTGTCGATGAACTTGTGCATCGGCACGGTCTGCTTGGAGTCGACCATGAAGCGGGAGCCGATGTCGTAGATCTGCACCAGCGCGGGCGTGCTCTTCTGCTGCACCGAGGCCTTGTACTTCGCGATCGTCTCGTCGTAGTTGCCCTGGTAGATGGCCTTGACCTCGGCCTTGCCACCGCTCTGGGCGTTGAAGTCGGCGACCAGCTTGTCGATCGCCGCGGCGTTGGCGCCCTTCATGCCGTGCCAGAACTCGATGGTGGTCTTGTCGGTGGCCTTCTCGAGCACCTCCGCGCCGGGCGCTTCGAGCGCGTCCTTGCCGGAATCGGTGCCGGACCCGGAACCACCGCACGCCGTCAGCGCGGCGGCGGCTACCAGGGCGACGAATGCCGTCATGCTCCGGCGGAGCCTAGGGTGTCTCACGGGTTTCTCCTCTTTGAGAGTTAACGCACCGCGCCGGCGGTGAGGCCGCGAACGATGTAGCGCTGGCCGAAGAGCACGACGGCCAGGGTGGGCAGCAGGGACAGCGCGACGCCGGCGAGGACGAGGCCCGGTTGCGCCGCCTCGGCGTCGTTGAGCTGCGAGATGCCGATCTGCAGCGTCTGGTACTCCGAGTCGCGGATCAGGATCAGCGGCCAGAAGTACTGGTTCCAGGCGGACAGGAAGACGTAGACCCCGACCGCCGCGATCGACGGCTTGGACAGCGGCACGATGATCCGCCACAACAGGCGCCAGTGACCGCACCCGTCGATCGCCGCCGCGTCCCGCAGCTCGGTGGGGAACTGCAGGAAGGCCTGACGCAGCAGGAACGTGCCGAACGCCGAAGCGAGGAAGGGCAGCACGAGACCGAGGTAGGTCATCCCGCCCCGCGCCAGGCCCCAGCCGGAGATGGCCAGGTAGTTGGGGATGATGATCGCTTCCCACGGCACCATGAGGGTGGCGAGGAACAACGCGAAGGTCACCGCCTTCGCCGGCAGGCGAAGGAACGCGAAGGCGTACGCGGCCAGGATGCTGGTGATGATCTGGGCCACCGTGATGGCCCCGGCCTGGACGGCGGAGTTGACGTAGAAGCGACCGAGCGGCACCGAGCGGAAGACGTCGCTGATGTTCTGCCAGTGCAGTTGGTGCGGCACCAGCGCGGGCGGGTAGGTCGCCAGGTCACCGGGACCCATCACGGCGCCCACGAAGCCGTAGTAGATGGGGAACAGGACCGGGATGGCGGCCAGGCCGAGCACGACGTAGACGGCGGCCTGCCCGAAACTGAACTTCTTCATCGATAGTGGACCCGCCGCTCGAGGATGCCGAACTGGACGGCCGTACAGCCGAGCATGACGACCAGCAGCACGACGGCCTGAGCACTGGCTGATCCGAAGTCGGAGGACCCGAAGGCGAACGCCTTCTCGTAGATCGAGTAGACCAGCGTCGTCGTGGCCTGGTCCGGGCCGCCCTTGGTCAGGATGTGGATCTGTCCGAAGCTCTGCAACGCGTGGATCGTGGACACCACGACGAGGAAGAACAGCTGCGGAGAGAGCAGCGGCACGGTGATCCGGGACGCCAGCCGCCAGCCGGTCGCGCCGTCCAGCCGCGCCGCCTCGACCACCTCGGGGGAGATCGCCGCGACGCCGGCGGAGAGCACGAGGACGTTGTAACCGAAGTTCATCCATACCGTCGCGGCGCAGACGGCGGGCAGCGCGATCGACGGGTCGGTGAGCCAGTTGACCCGGTCGATCCCGAGGGATCCGAGCACGCCGTTCGCCACGCCGATCGCCGGGTTGTAGATGACGGCGAAGACGACCGACGCGGTCGCCACCGAGAAGGCGAAGGGCAGCGCGAACGCGGTGCGCAGCACCCGTACGCCGCGGATGCGCGCCTCCAGCAGCAGCACCACGAACAGCGCGCCCAGGACGGCCGGCACCACGGACAACAGCGTGAACAGGCCCGTCGTGGCCAGCACCTTGCCGAAGTCGGCGGACAGCATCTCCCGGTAGTGCTCCGCACCGACGTACACCGACGGGGCGCCGAAGAGGTCGTTGCCGTGCACGGACAGATACAGGGTGCGGCCCAGCGGCCAGAACACGAACAGCGCGAAGACCACGACCGACGGCAGCAGCAGAAGCCACCCGAGACCGGATTCGGTGAAGCGCGCGGTCTCTCTTCGTCTGACGGTGGGGCGGGTGGACTCTGTGGTCGGCGCGCGGTCATCCGGTGGGGCGCTGACGGTAGGCGGGGGCGGCACGGCAGCACAGTACCAACGGCACGGATCGAAAGAAATCCTTCTGCGCAGGACCCGGAGCTGGAAGTTCTTTCCGCTGGTGGCGGCGGGTGGAAGACCTCGTCACCACCAGCGAGCGGAGGCCGCTGAGACCAAGGTCCACCCAACCCGGCGAGATCAAGGAACCGCTGGTGGTGCCCCGCCGGTCGGCGGGGCACCACCGGCGACTAGTTGCTTCCCTCGTCGTGTGGGACGGTGACGGTGACGGTGCAGCCGACCGGTCGTCCGATCTCGTCGTGGCCGGCGTAGGCAAGGTGGTACACCCGGTCCCCGCCGTTGCCGGCCCGCTCGGCCCGCAGCATGCCGCTCGTGTCGGGGGTGCCGGTGGCGAAGCCGCTGACGTCCGCGGCCTCACCCCCGGTCACGCCGGTCAGGGTGAACGCGTTCGGGCCGAGCACACCGTCGTGCAGGTTCACGGTCACGTTGACCTCGACCAGCTCGTGGTTCGGCGGCCACAGGACCGGGCGGTCCGCCGCGCAGTCGAGCTGCCGTACCGGCAGCGGGTCGGCCAGGGTGGCGGTGGCGTGTCCAATGGTGGCGGTGAGCCGGGCGCCGGCTTCGTAGTACATGTGCGCGGTACGCCCGTCGAAGTAGAACGTCGGCGCGGCGGATCGGCCGAGGTCGGGCGCGGCGGTCATCGAGTCGTGCACGACGCCGAGGTGGACCTCCTGGTCGAAGTCCTCGCCGACGTCGACCGCGTGCATGTTGCCGTCTGCGGCGTGGTAGATGACCAGGTTGCGGTCGTTCCAGCGGAGGAAGAACGGCCCGGAGGCGTTCGGGCCCTCGTCGCCCTGGGGGGTGACGATCGGTTCGGGCTGCATGTTCCAGTTCCGCGCGTCGTTGGAGACCGCCCAGCGGATCCGCCGGGACACCGGCCCGGTGGGTCCGGGGGCCGCCGCTGTGGGATTGTCCATGAAGAGCATCAGGTACCGCATGCCCAGGCGGGGCACGGACTGCTCGAACACCCGGGCGTAGGAGGTCTCACCGCCGGTCGTCTCGTTCCGGCTGACCGCGGTGCCACCGTAGTTGAAGTGGATGCCGTCGTCGGAGGTCGCGTACCGGGTGATCGAGTTCTCGCCGTGGAAGTATAGGAACAGCTTGTGCTCGTCCTCGATCCAGACCGCGTGGGGCGAGGAGATGTGGCTGACCGTGGAGTAGTACGGCAGCCAGGTGTTGCCGATCAGCGGGTTGGCGGCGTACTCGGTCCACGGCCCGTCGATCGAGTCGGAGTACGCGAGGGCGATCCCGCCGGGACGCTCGTGCGGCGCGTAGTACAGGTAGTAGGTGCCGAGCGGGTTGGGGAAGTAGTCGGCGGCCCGGATGACGCTCGGGAAGATGAACTCGTTCGTCGGGTTGTAGGCGAGCGTGCTCTTGTCGAACGCGGTGCCCTGGTAGGTGAACTGGGGGAAGTCGAGCCCGGGATCGGCGGTGGCCGGTGCGGCGCCGGCCATGGCGACGACGAGCAGGCCGGCACTGGCGGTCGCCAGGACAGCTCGTCGGGACGACGGGGCGGATGGTCTCGTCATGCGGCTTCCTCTTCTGTCGGTTCGATCGGACGCGGTGACGGTTCACGAGCAGCCTGGGATGACTCTCAGTAAGGACACAGGGGACATCGACCGGCGGAGGCACGGTGGCATCGCCGCGCTAATACGTATTAGCATCTATGTTTCTCAAATGTTGTGCGCCCGGCGGCGCTTCTGTCAAGAGGCGGTCCGGCGACGCGCCGATCCGCCCGGGCCGTCGACCAACCCGTCTGGCGCCCGATAGCTAATGCGCATTACTCCAGCGGGTTCATCCCGCGGAAATCTCTCGGCCATCCCTTGACACATGCCGGTCCACCCGCCAGGCTCCTTCCCAACGCCGAGCGCTAATACGCATTAGCCGCACCGGAAGGACCCGACGTGACCACTCCCCCCAGACGTGTCACCCAACGTGACATCGCGCGGATGGCCGGCGTCAGTCAGGCGACGGTGTCGCTGGTGCTCAACAACCGGACCGACGCCGAGGTCCGCATCGCCCCGGAGACCCGCGACCGGGTGTTGCGGGTCATCGCCGAGACCGGGTACGCCGCCGACCCGGTGGCCCGCCGCCTCGCCTCGCGGTTCAACCGGATCATCGGCGTCTTCACGTACGAGCCCGCCTTCCCCAGCGGCAGCCGGGACTTCTTCCACCCGTTCCTGCTCGGCATCGAGGAGTACGCCGAACGGGTCGGCTGCGACCTGCTGCTGTTCACCAGCGCGCCGGTGGTGGACGGCCGGCGACGCATCTTCCACCACGACAACCGGCTGCGCCTGGCCGACGGGTGCATCCTGCTCGGGCGCGAGATCGACGGCGCGGAGCTGCACCGGCTCAACCGCGACGGATATCCGTACGTCGCCGTCGGGCGCCGCGACGACGCCGGCGGGCCGGTCCCCTACGTCGGCGCCGACTACGCCTCAGCGGTGGCCCGGCTCGTCGAGGTGGCGCTGCGGCGCGGTCACCGCCGCCTGACGTACCTGAGCATGGGCACCACCGCCGAATCCTCCGAGGACCGGCTCCGTGGGTTCCGCGCCGCCGCGACGACCGCGGAGAGCGCCCGGCAACTGTCGGCGCCGGCCGGAGATGCCGGCACGACCCTCGACACCCTGATGGCCGACGGGACCACCGCCGTCTTCGTGGAGAACTTCGCCACGGCGGTGGCGCTGGAGTCGGCCGCCCGTCGGCGCGGCCTGGCCGTGCCCGGCGACCTGTCGATCGTGACCCTCGGCGACCCGACCGTCCCGGTCCCCACCGACATCACGTTCACCGGGTTCCGCATCCCCCGCGAGGAGATGGGCCGGCAGTCGGTCGAGGTGCTGACGGGCGTCATCGACGGCAGCACAGGCGGCCTCCAACAGCGACTTCTCCCCTGCGAACTCGTCGAGGGCAGCACCCTCGGCACCCCTGATCGGGCGGTCGACCGACGCTGAGCGGTCGGCCGCGCAACTGGAAGGAAGCAAGTGGTACTCATGCGTGCGGACGTCCTCGTCGTCGGGGGCGGACTGGGCGGCGTCGCCGCGGCGCTCGCCGCGGCCCGGGCCGGCCGGTCCGTCATCCTGACCGAGGAGTTCGACTGGCTCGGCGGGCAACTCACCAGCCAGGCCGTCCCGCCGGACGAACACTCCTGGATCGAGCAGTTCGGCGCCACCGCCAGCTACCGGGCGCTGCGCAACGGCATCCGCGACTACTACCGTCGCCACTACCCGTTGACCGAACGGTCCCGGGCCTGGACCGACCTCAACCCGGGCGCAGGTTGGGTGAGCCGGCTCTGCCACGAGCCTCGGGTGGCCGTCGCTGTCCTCGAACAGATGCTCGCCCCGTTCCTCGGCGCGGGCCGGCTGCGGGTGCTGCAGCCGTACCGGCCGGTCGCCGCGGAGACCGACGGGGACCGGGTGACCGGCGTGACGCTGGCGCACCGCGACCGGGACGAGCGGATCGACGTGGTCGCCCCGTACGTCCTGGACGCCACCGAGACCGGCGAGTTGCTGCCGCTGACCGGCACCGAGTACGTCACCGGGTTCGAGTCGCAGGCGGAGACCGGTGAGCCGAGCGCCCCGGCCGAGGCCCAGCCGATGAACATGCAGGCGGTGTCCGTCTGCTTCGCCATCGACCACGTCGACGGCGACCACACCATCGACCGCCCCTCGGGATACGACTTCTGGCGCGACTACAAGCCCGACTTCTGGGGTGACCGGCTGCTGTCCTGGAAGTCGCCGCACCCGCGCACGCTGGAGATCGTCGAGCGCAGCTTCACGCCCAACCCGGACGACGACCCGTTGACCGTCAACGCCGATCAACGCGTCAACCCCGGCGACGGCAACCTGTGGACGTTCCGGCGGATCGCCGCGCGGCGCAACTTCACCGACGGCGCGTACGGCAGCGACATCACGCTGGTCAACTGGCCGATGATCGACTACTTCGAGGGTCCGGTCATCGACGTGCCGAACGCGTCGTGGCACCTGGCCAAGGCCCGCGAGCTGTCGTACTCGGTGCTCTACTGGCTGCAGACGGAGGCGCCCCGGCCCGACGGCGGCACCGGCTTCCCCGGCCTGCGGCTGCGCGGCGACGTGACCGGCAGCTCCGACGGGCTGGCCCAGGCCCCGTACATCCGCGAGTCCCGCCGGATCCGGGCGGAGTACACCGTCGTCGAGCAGGACCTGTCCCTGGCGGTCCGGGGCGACCACGGCGCGGTCAGCTACCCGGACGCGGTGGGCGTGGGGATGTACCGGATCGACCTGCACCCGTCGACCGGCGGCGACAACTACATCGACGTCGGCTCCTGCCCGTTCGAGATTCCGCTCGGCGCGCTGATCCCGCGGCGGATGGAGAACCTGCTTCCGGCCGGCAAGAACATCGGCACCACGCACGTCACCAACGGCAGCTACCGGCTGCACCCGGTCGAGTGGAACGTCGGCGAGGTCGCCGGCCTGCTCGCCGACTTCTGTCTGGCGCGGGGCGAGTCCCCGCGTTCGGTCCGCAACACTCCCCGTCTGCTGGCCGACTTCCAGGACCGCCTCACCGCGACCGGCGTGGAACAGCGCTGGCCGCGGATCGCGGGCTACTGAACACACACCCCCGGTGAGGAGAAGATTGTGAGAGCAGGAAAGGCCCTGCGCGGCGTCGCCGTGGCGCTGGCCGGCGCGCTCGCCCTGACCGCCTGCGGCGGCGGTGGCGAGGCCGCCGACAGCGGCCCGGCGAAGCTGCGGATGACCGTGTGGTCGGCCAACGAGGCGCACCTCAAGCTGTTCAACGAGATCGCCGACGAGTACCGCAAGAGCCACCCGGACGTCGCCGAGATCAAGTTCGACCCGCTGCCGTTCGACAACTACACCACCACCCTGACCACCCAGATCGCCGGCGGGAACGCGCCCGACCTCGCGTGGGTGTTCGAGAACTCCGCCCCCGACTTCGTCGCCTCGGGCGCGCTGCAGCCCTTGGACGACACGCTCAAGAAGGCCGAGGGCTACCAGTACGAGGACCTCTCCCCCGCCACGCTCAAGCTCTGGCAGAACGACGGGAAGCTGTACGCGTACCCCTTCTCGACCTCGCCGTTCGGGGTCTTCGTCAACACCGACATGGTCAAGAAGGCCGGTCAGAAGACCCCCGCCGAGCTGATCGCGGCCGGGCAGTGGACCTGGGACACTGCCCTGGCCACCGCCGCGGCGGCGGGGGCGAAGTCCGGCAAGGCCGGCCTGGTCATCCGCGACTTCGACTACAAGGGCTGGGACAACCTGTCCACCTTCTGGACCGGGTGGGGCGCCCGGGCCTGGAGCGAGGACGGCAAGACCTGCGGGTTCAACAGCCCGGAGATGGTCGAGGCGATGACCACCCTGCACAAGGCCACCTTCACCCAGAAGGCGCTGCCCGGCCCGGGCACGACGGCCGACTTCTTCGCCGGTGACTCGGCCATGACGATCACCCAGATCTCCCGTGCCTCGCTGCTGAAGGACGGCGGCTTCGGGTGGGACCTGGTGCCGCTGCCGGCCGGGCCGAAGGGGAACTACGCGGTGGTCGGCCAGGCCGGCATCGGGGTGCTGAAGAAGAGCCCGCACGCCAAGCAGGCCGCCGACTTCCTGTCCTTCTTCACCAACCCCACGAACTCGGCGAAGCTCGCCCAGTTCTTCCCGCCGCCCCGGCAGTCTCAGCTGACCGCCGAGACGCTCGCCAAGACGAACCCGAAGCTCAAGCCGGAGCAGTTGCAGAAGGTCGTCATCGACGGCATCACCAACGGCGTGGTCAAGCCCAGCCACGCCGGCCAGGCCGAGCTGAGCCAGCAGGTCCGCGCCGGCCTGGACCCGCTGTGGCAGCCGAATGCGGACGTCAAGGCCGTGCTCGACGGCGTCTGCGCCAAGATCCAGCCGCTGCTGGCGAAGTAGGGCTGACGATCATGACCCAGACGGACACCAGGGTGGGCCCGGCGACTGCCGGGCCCGCCCCGGGCCGGGCCCGGCCGTTCTGGACCACCCGCCGCCGGGACCAGCTCACCGGTTACCTGTTCATCACCCCGCAGCTGCTCGGCAGCGCCGTCTTCGTGATCCTGCCGCTGGTCCTCGTGGTCTGGTACAGCCTGCACGAGTGGAACGTGCTCGCCGGGACCTTCGACTTCGTCGGCACCGACAACTACGAGGCGCTCGCCGACGATCCCAACCTCGGCGCGGTGCTGCGCTCCACCGGGCTGTTCTCGGTGGGCCTCGTGGTGTTCAACCTCGGCCTGGCGCTGCTGCTGGCCGTCCTGCTCAACCAGCGGCTGCGGGGCACGATCCTGTTCCGCACGCTGTTCTTCTCCCCCGTGGTGGTCTCGCTGGTGGCCTGGACCATCGTGTGGGGCTTCCTGCTGCAGGACAACGGCGGGCTGAACAGCCTGCTCGACACCGTCGGCGTGGACGGGCCGAACTGGCTACGCGGTGAGGGCACCGCGATGCTGTCGGTGATCGTCGTGCAGGTGTTCAAGAACGTCGGTCTGAACATGGTGCTGTTCCTGGCCGCCCTGCAGGGCGTGCCGGCCGATCTGTACGAGGCCGCGGAGGTCGACGGGGCGAGCCGGCTGCGCCAGTTCTGGCGGATCACCGTACCGCTGATCAGCCCGACGATCCTGCTCACCTCGATCATCACCGTGGTCGGATCGCTGCAGGTCTTCGCGCAGATCGCGGTGCTCACCCAGGGCGGGCCGGGCACCTCGACGACGGTGCTCGTCTACTACCTGTACCAGCAGGCCTTCCAGTTCCATCACTTCGGCTACGGCGCCACGCTGTCGATCGTGCTGTTCGTCATCGTGCTCGCCCTCACCGTGCTGCAGTGGCAGATGCGCAAGAGGTGGGTCTTCCATGAGTCGTGACCTGTCGCGGCGGACCAAGCTGGTGCTCTACGGAGTGCTGCTGGTCCTGGCGATCCCGTTCGTCTTCCCCACGTGGTGGATGGTCACCTCGTCGCTGAAGCCGGTGGCGGACATCTTCGCCTTCCCGCCGGACCTGCTGCCGACCAACCCGCGGCTCGACGCGTACCGGCGTGTGTTCGAGTTGCAGCCGTTCGGGCAGCAGTACCTGAACAGCCTCTACATCGCCTTGGTGGTCACGGTGGGCACCCTGGCCGTGTCGGCGCTCGCTGGGTACGCCTTCGCGCGCATCCGGTTCCGCGGCCAGAACGTGTTGTTCCTGGTCGTCCTCGCGGGCCTGCTCATTCCCAGCGAGGTGACGATCGTGCCGCTGTTCCAGATGTTCTTCAAGCTCGGCCTGGTCAACACCCACTGGCCGCTGATCCTGGTGCCGATCTTCGGCGCGCCGAGCGTGCTGGCGACGTTCATCATGCGGCAGTTCTTCATCAGCCTCCCCGGCGAGCTGGAGGAGGCGGCCCGGGTCGACGGGCTGGGTCGCTTCGCCACCTTCTGGCGGGTCGCCCTGCCGCTGTCGCGGCCGGCACTGGGCGCGGTGGCCATCTTCACCTTCCTGCACAGCTGGAACCTCTACCTGGAACCGATCGTGTTCCTCTCCTCTCCGGAGAAGTTCACGCTGCCCCAGGCGCTCACCCAGTTCGTCGACGCCTACGGCGGCCCGATGTGGGACGTCCAGCTGGCCGCGGCGTCGATGACCGCGCTGCCGGTCCTGGTGGTGTTCGTCATCGCGCAGAAGCAGTTCGTCGAGGGCCTCGCGCACACCGGCCTCAAGGGATGACGACACCGGTGGTCGGCATCGACATCGGCGGCACCAAGACGGCGGCCGCGCTGGTCGGCCCGGGCGGGCAGGTGCTGGAGCGCGGCGAGGTGCCCACGCCCGCGCGGTCCGGGCCCGAGGCCGTGCTGGACGCCGCCGCGCGGCTGGCCGCCGACCTGTTCGGCGCGAGCACCGGGCCGGTGGGGGTGGGCACCGCCGGCACGGTCGACCCCGCGACGGGCAGCATCCGGTACGCCACCGACAGCCTGCCCGGCTGGACCGGCACCCCGGTCGCCGGCGCGCTGGCCGCCCGCCTGGGTCGACCCGTGCGGGTCACCAACGACGTGAACGCCGCCGCGCTGGGCGAATGCTGGGCCGGCGCCGGACGGGACCGCGCACATGTGCTGCTGGTGGCCGTCGGCACCGGGCTGGGCGGGGCGGTCGTCCGAAACGGCCGCGTCGAGACCGGTGCTCGCGGGGCCGCCGGCGAGGTCGCGCACCTGCCGGCCCCAGGGGCGGAGCGGCTGCGGTGCGGGTGCGGCCGGCACGGGCACCTGGAGGCGATCGCCTCCGGCAGCGGGCTGGCCGCCGCGTACTCCCTCGAGACCGGAGCCCAGGTCACCGGCCGGACCGTGGCGGACCGCGCGGCGGCCGGGGACGCCGTCGCCCAGCGGGTCGTGGACCGGGCGGGAGCCGCACTGGGCGCGGCCCTCGCGGGGTTGGTGACCCTGCTCGATCCGGAGGCCGTCCTGGTGGCCGGCGGGGCGGCCGGCGCCCTGCTGCCCGCCGCCTCGGCCGCCTACTCGGCCGAGTTGCCCGCGGGCTGGGCCGGCGTTCCGCTGCTGCCCGCCGCGCTGGGCGCCGACGCCGTCCTGGTCGGCGCGGCCCGACTGGCCATGGACGGACGCGACGTTGAAGGGGCTAGCCGGTGAGCGTGCTCGACGACCTGGCCGGCGGGCTGGTGGTGTCCTGCCAGCCGCTGCCCGACGACCCTGACGACCCGATGCGGGACCCGTACGTCCAGGCCCGGGTGGCGGCCGCGGTGGTCCACGGCGGCGCGGTGGCGGTCCGGATCAACGGACCGGACGACGTCAGGGCGGTACGCGCTGCCGTCGACGTACCGGTGATCGGGCTCTACAAGCACGGCACCGAGGACGTCTTCATCACCCCGACCCCGACCCACGCGCTCGAGGTCGCGATGGCCGGGGCGGACATCGTCGCGGTCGACGCCACCGACCGCCCCCGACCGGACGGACGCACCTTCGCCGACACGGTCGAAGCGATCCGCGAACGGACCGACGCACTGGTCCTGGCCGACGTCTCCACCACGGCCGAGGGTGCCGCCGCCGTCGAGGCCGGCGCGGACGCCGTCGCCACCACACTGTCCGGCTACACCCCGGCCAGCCCACCGACTGACGGGCCCGACCTCGGGCTCGTGGCGCGACTCGCCGCACTGCTGCCCGTGCCGGTGCTCGCCGAAGGGCGGTACCGCACCACGGAACAGATCGGCCAGGCCTTCCAGGCGGGTGCGCACGCGGTGGTGATGGGCAACGCCGTCACCTCACCGCTGTGGATCACCCGCTGGCTCGTGCCGGCCACCCCCCGCGCGGCGGGCGCCCCAAGTAAGAGGGAGTGAGCATGAGAAGACGTACCCTCCTGGCCACCGGCGTGGCCGGGCTGACCACCGTGGCCCTCAGCCGACCCGCCTTCGCCGGGCCCGCCGAGCGGCAGCTGACCGTGGCACTGGTGCCGCTGGACGATCGGCCGGTCAACACCTACGCCCCGCAGATGACCGCGGCGAGCGCCGGCGCCCGGGTGCAACTGCCGCCGCGGGAACTGCTGGGCCGCTTCTTCACCCCCGGCGACGGGGCCGCCATCGCCCGCTGGCTCGGCACCACCGACGGCGTCGACGGGTACGTGATCTCGGTCAGCATGCTCGCCTACGGCGGCCTGATCGCCTCGCGCACCGCCGCACCGACCCTGGCCGCCGCCCTGGAGAACCTGGCCGCCATCCGGAACCTGCGCGCGACCCGGCCGGACGCGGTGATCGAGGTGCACGACACCATCCAGCGCCTCGCGGTCACCAGCACCGGCACCGAGCTGGACAAGTACCGCGACCTGCTGGTCAGCTGGGCGAAGCTCTACGACCAGGTGGTGAACCTCGGGCAGGAGGAGCTGCGGGCCCAGCTCGACGCCGTCCGGGTGAAGATCCCGGACCAGGTCGTCGAGGACTATCTCGCCGCGCGGGCCCGCAACCACCAGGTCAACCGGCTGATGGTCGAGTGGGTCGCCGACGGCACCATCAGCCACCTCGTGCTCTCCGAGGACGACACCGCGCCGGTCGGCCTGGCCCGGGCGGAGCGGGTGGAACTGGAGGCGCTGGTCGCCCAACTCGGCGTCGGCGACCGGGTGGAGATCTTCCCCGGCGCCGACGAGGTCGACGCATTGCTGGTCGCGCGGGTGATCGCGGCCGGCACGACGCCCACCTACCGGGTGGAGTACGCCGGCGTCTCGGGCGAGGACTGGACCGCCCAACTGGAGGGCATCCCGTTCGCGGAGAACATCCGCCGGCACGTGGCCGCCGTGGGGGGACGGGTCGTGAGCGGCGACGCGGACATCGTGCTCGCCGTGAACACCCCCTCGGCGGCGCCCGGGCAGCGGGCCGCCGACCTGGACGCCTTCGTCGGGCGGATCGGCGAGCTGCTGGCCGCCGGCACCCCGGTGATCGTGGTGGACCCGCTGATCGTGAACAAGGCGGACCACGACCTGGTCGCCCGGATGGAGAGCCGCCTGGACCTCGCGGCCCTGCTGTCGTACTCGGGGTGGAACACCGGCGGCAACGCACTCGGCCTGGCGCTCGGGCACGGCACCGCCCGGTGGGCCTTCCTCCGCTCCTCCGGCAGCGGGTACGGCGTGCCCGACCTGCACGGGCCCGGCCAGGCGCACGCCGAGTACCTGCTCCACCGGTTCGTCAAGGACGACCCGTGGAAGAACATCGTGCAGGTCGAGGCGTACGCGCACGCCCGGGCGCAGGGCTGGGACCCGCTCGCGCTCACCGCCGCGCAGAAGACCTACTTCGACGGCTGGGTGCGCGAACGGCTGGTGCCGCTGACCGAGCGGTACTTCGCCGACCACTTCGCGGGGCACCGCATCGTGCTGGGCCGGCGAGGCGTTAACACGTTCACGGCGACCCTGGCACGCTTCGAGTCGGCGCGCGTCGAGTTGCCGTGGGACCGGCTGTTCGAGGTGATCCTGGAGCCCCGGCTGCAGCTGTCCTGACCGGACTACCGGTCGCGCCGGGCCCTACCCGCCGGCGCGACCGGGCCGGCGTCGCCCGGCGTCAGGGTGTCGCTTCGATGATGCGCAGGTCGCGGTCGGCGCCGTCGCCGAGCGCCCGCAGCGCCTCCTGATAGGCGGGGGTCTCGTGGGCGGCGACCGCGGCGTCGACGCTGTCGAACTCGATCAGCGTCGTACGCTCCAGCGCGCCGGCCTCGAACGCGTACGCCGGCAGGCCGCGCGCCAGGAACGTGCCGCCGGCCGCGCGCAGCGCCGGCCCCGCCAGCTCCGCGTATGCGGCGACCTTCTCCTCGTCGCTGATGGACCGGTAGGTGGTGATCCAGTAGGCCTTCGGCACCGTCGCTGACTCCCGCTCATGAGGATGGGCACTCCCCCGCTGGACTGCCCTGCGCAGCGTAACGGTCATCGACCGGCGCTCGGTCCCGTCTGGGCACGCGTGGCGTCGACAACCCGACGTACCTCGTCGCCGTCGGTGGCCTCGCGTCCGTCGCGCCGCACCGGTGCTCGCAGGTGCACCTCCCGCGCTCCGGTCTCCGCGAGCACCTGCCGGACGTTGTGCGACCGGATGCCGCCGCCGGCGATGATCCGCAACCGGTCGCCGGCCCGCTGCCGCAGTGCGGCGAACTGCGTGGCACCGGCCAGCGCGGTCGGCGCCCCGCCGGAGGTGAGCACCGCGTCGGCCCCGAGGTCGATGAGTTCCTCGATCGCCCTCAGCTGGTCGCCGACCTCGTCGAAGGCCTTGTGCACCGTCACCGGCAGCGGTCCGGCCGCCTCGATCAGGCGCCGCAGCACGGCCAGATCGAGGCCACCGGCGGCGGTGACGGCACCGACCACCACCCCGACCGCGAGATTGTGCGGATTGGGCAGGCTGCGGATGGCCTCGATGTCCGTGAGCATGACCTGCTCCTCGATCTCGCTCACCCGGAAGTCACCGCCACGGGGACGGACCATAACCCGTACGCCTACCCTGCGCAACGTCCGCAGCGCGACCTCGACCGTTCCGAGGCTCGGAGTGGTGCCGCCCTGGCCGAGGTCGGCGCAGAGCTCGAGCCGATCGGCTCCGGCGGCCTCGGCCACGAGCGCGGTCGGCACGTCACTCACGCAGATCTCGACCGTGGTCATGCGGCCGCCCCGGCCCGAGCCGACGCCGCGGTCGACTTCGGACGCAGCGGGAAGTGGCAGGCCACCTGGTGCGCGTCGCCGGCCAGCGGCGGCTCGGTCTCGCAGATGTCCTGCGCCAGGGGGCAACGGGTCCGGAACCGGCACCCGGTGGGCGGGTTCAGCGCGCTGGGCAGCTCGCCCCGGATGGTCACCCCGTCGCGCTCGGTCGCGGCGTTCGGCGTGACGGAGGGGACGGCGTCGATGAGCGCCTGCGTGTACGGATGCCGGGCGGCTCGGACCACGTCCCGCGCGGGCCCGACCTCGACGAGCTTGCCGAGGTACATGACGCCGATCCGGTCCGCCATGTAGTCGACGACGGACAGGTCGTGGCTGATGAAGACGTACGCCAGACCGAGCTCACGCTGCAGGTCCCGCATGAGGTTGAGGACCTGCGCCTGGATGGACACGTCCAGCGCGCTCACCGGCTCGTCGCCGACGATCAGCCGGGGTTGCAGGGCCAGCGAACGGGCCAGCCCGATGCGCTGCAGCTGACCGCCGGAGAACTCGTGGGGGTAGCGCTCCAGGACCCGCCGCGACAGCCCCACCTGGTCGAGCAGCGTCGCGATCCGCGCCCGCCGCGCCGCCGGGCCGCCCACCTTCTGGATCTCGAGGGGTTCGGCGAGGATGGCGTCGACGCGCATTCGCGGGTTCATCGCGGCGTAGCTGTCCTGGAACATCAGTTGGACCTGCCGGTGCATCCGGCGGCGCTCCCGTCCGGCCAGGCCGGCGATGTCCGTGCCGTCCAGCAGGATCTGTCCGGCGGTCGGCCGCTCCAGCCCGACGGCCAGCCGGCCCACGGTGGACTTGCCGCAGCCGGACTCGCCGACCAGTCCGAACGTCTCGCCCGGGCCGACGTCGAACGACACGCCCGCAACGGCACTCACCTGCCCGGCGGTCCGGCGCAGCAGCCCACGGCCGTGCGCGGCGTAGTTCTTGACCAGGTCCCGCACCGACAGGACGGGCTTGGCCGCCGGCTCACCGGGTCCGGCCGCCGGGGCTGCCGGATCCGGCACCGGCTCCACCTGCACCGGGGCGGGCCGGCTGAGCGGTGCGGCGGACCCCGCCAGCACCGGGTGCAGACAGGCGTGCTGGTGCTCGCCAGCCGACAGCATCACCTCGGTGGTCCGGCACTCGTCGGTGACGTGCCGGCAGCGTGGCGCGAAGCGGCAGCCGGTCAGGGACCGGGACAGGTCCGGCGGCAGGCCCGGAATGCTGTAGAGCCGGGCGTGTTCACCGGACTCCCGGACCGCCGACTCGGGGAGCGCCTCCATGAGCGCCTCGGTGTATCGATGCCGGGGCGAGCGGAAAAGCTCTCCGGTCGCGGCGGTCTCGACCACCCGTCCGGCGTACATGACGGCGACCCGGTCGGCGCGGCCGGCGATTACCCCGAGGTCGTGGGTGACCAGGACGACGGCCATCCCGAACTCTTCCCGCAGGTCGTCGATGAGTTCGAGGATCTGCCGCTGGGTGGTGACGTCGAGCGCCGTGGTCGGCTCGTCGGCGATGAGCAGGCGGGGTGAGCAGACCAGGGCCATCGCGATGGCGACCCGTTGCCGCATCCCGCCGGACAGCTCGTGCGGGTAGTTGTCGACGATCCGCTCCGGGCGCGGCATCCCGACCCGGCGCAGGATCTCGATGGTCCGCTCGCGGGCCTCCGCCCGGCCCACCCGCTGGTGCACCCGCAGCGGTTCGCCGACCTGGACGCCGATGCGCATGGTCGGGTTGAGCGAGGTGAGCGGGTCCTGGAAGACCATGCCCATCCGGACACCACGGATCCGGCGTACCTCGTCCGCCGGCAGCGAGCGCAGGTCCCGGCCCTCGAAGAGGATCTGTCCCCCGGTCATCCGGCCGCCGGGCGGCAGCAAGCCCATGATCGAGAGCGCGGTCATCGTCTTGCCGCTGCCCGACTCCCCCACGATGCCGAGGGTCTCCCCCGGCATGACCTGGAGACTGACCCCGTCCAGGGCGTGCACCGTACCGTGGCGCAGCGCGATGTCGGTGTCGAGATCGCGCAGTTCCAGCAGGGGCTGGACCACTGACGGCTCGCCGGCTGCCGGCGCGTGTCGGACGGTCGATTCGCTCATTCTCTGCTCCTGCTCAGCGTCGCCGGAGGCGGACCTCGAAGGCGTCCCTCATCCCGTCGCCGATGAAGTTGAAGGCGAGGACGATGAGGATGATGGCGATGCCGGGCGGGTACAGCAGCCACCAGTGGCCGCTGTAGGTGTCCGCCAGGCCGTCGGAGAGCATCCCGCCCCAGTTCGCCGCCGGCGGGGGGACGCCGAGGCCCAGGAAGGACAGGTACGCGACGTAGAGGATCGCGTCGGCGACCTGGAAGGTCGCGTTGACGATCACGGTCCCGATGGCGTTCGGCACGATGTGCCGGCGCACCGCCCGGCCGCCGGTGCCGCCCATCCCCCGCATGGCCTGGACGTACTCGCGGGAGCGCAGGGTCAGTGCCTCACCCCGGACCAGCCGGGCCGGTCCCAGCCAGGCGAAGGCGCCGATGATGACGATGAGCATGGACACGCTCGGTGTGACGATGGCGGCGAGCAGCATGAAGAGGAACAGCGACGGGATCGACATCATCGCGTCGACGACCCGCATCATCGCCGAGTCCACCCAGCCGCCGGCGAACCCGGCGACGGCGCCCCAGACCGTGCCCACGGCGGTGGCGAGGATCCCGGCGGCGAGCCCGACGATGATCGAGGTCTGCCCGCCGAGCATGAGCCGCCCCAACTGGTCGTAGCCGACCCCGTCGGTGCCGAGCGGATGCCCCTGCTCACCGGGGGCCAGGTGTACCGCGGTGAGGTCCGTGTGCACCTGGTCGGTGTGGTAGAAGAGCGGACCGAGGAAGCAGATCCCGGCCAGCAGGACGAACAGGCCCAGGCCCACCAGGGCGAGCCGGTTCTCGCAGAAGACGGCCAGCCCTTGCCGCCAGAGGCCGCGCACCGGCGCATCGGCGTCGGCCGGCTGGTCGGGGACGGCACCCGGGCGGATCGGCTCGGAGAGTGTGGTCATGACGCGCTCCGCTGGAGTCGGACCCGGGGATCGACGGCGGCGTAGAGCAGGTCGGCGACGAGCGCGCCGACCACCGTCGCGATCGAGATGATGACGGTGACCCCGAGCAGGATCGGGAAATCACGCTTGAGCGCCGCCTGCCAGAACAGCTGCCCCATGCCGGGGAAGTTGAACAGCGACTCGACGACCAACGCCCCGCTGAACAGGGCGGGCAGGTACATCCCGAGCAGCGCGATGACCGGGAACAACCCGTTGCGCAGCGTGTGCCGCAGCACCACCCGCCGCTCCGAGAGGCCCTTGCTGCGGGCGGTGCGGACGTAGTTCTCGTTGAGGTTGTCGACCATGGCGGAGCGGACGTACCGCGAGTAGACCGCGATGGTGACGATGGCGAGTGTGATCGTGGGCAGGACCAGCCCGGCCGGATCGGCGAGCACCTCCGCCACCGTGAACCCCTGCGGCGCCTCGGGCGGCAGGATCGGCCAGACCTGCGAGAAGAGAATGATCATCATGAGGCCCATGAAGAAAATGGGCGTGGCGTACGCCAGCAGCGACAGCGAGGTGATGGCGTAGTCGGGCCAGCGGTTGCGGCGTACCGCCTGGATCACCCCGAGCGGGATCGCCAGCACGATGGCGAGCACGGTCGACAGCAGCGACAGCACCATCGTCTTCGGCAGCCGCTGGCTGATCGCCTCGACGACCGACTGGTTGAGCTGGTACGAGTAGCCCAGATCGCCCTGTAGCAGACGTTGCACGTACATGCCGTACTGCTGGAGCCAGGGCCGGTCGTAGCCCATGTCGTGGTTGAAGGCCGCCAGCTGCTCCAGCGTCGCCTCCTTGCCGAGAGTGGCGCGTGCCGCGCCCCCGGGCAGCAGGTGCAGGATGAGGAACGCGATCACCGTGACGAGCACGACGACGACGAGGGCCTGACCCAAGCGCGTGATGAGGTACCGGACCACCTGGGCCGTGCCTCCTCCCTGGTCGGGGCCCCGGCGGCGCGGTTGGCGCCGCCGGGGCCGGGACGATCAGTGATCGGTCACTTCCAGGACCAGTCCTGGAAGTACATGAAGTTCATCGGGTCCTGCGGCTCGACCCCCTTGAGACCGGACCGGTACGCCGAGACCTGGAACACCGGGTTCGGCATCCAGAGCACCGGCAGGTCCTTGGCGAGGAAGTCGTTGTACGCCTTGAGCGCGCTCTCGTCGCCGGAGAACTGCGTGGCCTCGATGAGCTTGTCGGCCTCCGGGTTGCTGTAGCTGCCCAGGTTCACCGGGGCGCCGGTGGCGAAGAGCCGCTCACCGCTGGCGAAGGCCGGGTAGTACCAGCTGCCCTGCGAGCCGAAGAAGGACATGTCCCACGAGCAGGTGGCGTCCGCCGGCTTGCAGGCCGGGGTGACCGCGACCGAGTCGGGCACCTCCTTGATGGTCAGCTGGATGCCCAGCTTGGCCATCTGCGACTTGATCTCGGCGAACATCTTGGTCGTGGCCGCGAAGCCGGTCTGGCTGGTCACGGTGAAGTTCAGCGCCGCGCCGGCGGCGACGCCGTCGCCGCACTGGTTCGGCCCGGTGCCCGGCGACTGGCAGGTGGTCTGCCCGTCCGGGGTCACCTTCCAGCCGTGGCTCTCCAGCAGCTCCTTCGCCTTGGCCGGGTCGAAGGAGTACGCGCAGCCGGCGGCGTCGGCGCCGTTGGTGCCCGGCTTGGCCGGCACCGGGCCGCAGGTCGGCGCGGCCGTGCCGGACCAGATCACCTTGCTGATCGTCGGCTGGTCGATGAGCATCTGCAGCGACTGCCGCAGGTACGGCTGCTTGAACAGCACCCCGGTCTTCGGGTTGTTGAAGTTCAGCTGCAGGTAGGTGACGGACCAGCCGTACCACGGGGAGACCGTGTAGCCCTTGGACTTGAGGTAGCCCTCCTGGGAGAGGTTGGCCGCGGGCACGTACCCGTAGTCGATGTCACCGGCGCGCAGGACGTTGAACTCGGCGTCGTCGCCGGTGAACGGCCGAAGCACGATCTTGGCGAGCTTCGGCTTGTCCACCCCGGAGTAGTTCGGCTGGGCGGCGAGGGTGACCTCGCCGTTCGGCACGTACTTCGCCAGCTTCCAGGGGCCGCTGTTGACCTTCCACAGCTCGTTGGAGTCGTAGGTCTTCGGGTCCTTGGCGGCCGCGGTGAGGAAGTCGAAGACCTTCTTCGCGCCCTCCGGCGTGCTGGCCAGGTCGCTCACGGCCGCGGTGGCGGAGTCCTTGTCCCAGGCGTGCTGCGGCATCGGGGTGATCTTGTTGAGCTGGTTGTCGACGAACCACGCGGTGTTGAAGACCTTCGTGGTGGTGATCGAGAAGGTCTTGTCGTCCTTGACCGACCACTGCGCGATGTTGTCCGGGAGGCCGCCGGCCCGGTAGGACGCCCACTTGTCCTTGTTCGCCCTGACCAGGTCGTACCAGAACTGGATGTCCCTGGTGGTGACGGGCTTGCCGTCGGACCAGGTGTTGTCCTTCAGCGTGATGGTCAGCGTCCGGCCGCCATCACTGACCACGGGCGCCTCGGCCATCGAGCGCTGCGGGTCGATGTTGTACTGCGCCGTGCCGTCCAGCTTGTACTGGTAGAGGGACCGGTACAGCGCCTGGCCGAAGATGGCGTTCTCGCCCTGGGTGAAGCCGGGCGCCGAGATCGGCAGGATCCAGTTCGGGGTACGGAAGGCGACGGTCACGGTGTCCTTGCCCTGACTCCCGCCGTCCTTCGATGAACCGCTGCCACCACCGCAGGCGACCAGGCCCGCCCCGAGGGCGACCGCGCTGGCTACCGCCACCGCGCCGCGGAGGGCTCGCCGGGGAAATCTGCTCCTCATGAATCTCCTCGATTGATGTGCACTGCCCCGCGTCTCCGGGCGCTACCGGCGGTGCCACGCGTTCGGCCGCCTGCTGCTGCTCCTCGACGTTCGACGCGGAGAATGTATCCGGGCCGAAGTTTGGAGTCAACGAAAGTTACCCTCTTTATTCGGAGACTTCGGCCAGGCTACGATCTAAGTCGGCGAAGCATCGACCGATACTCTTCGCGTGGGCTCCGGCGTGCACCCTGCCGGGCACTGCGACACTGAGGCGGCGCCGGAGGACCGCCCGAACAAGGAGAGGCACCCTTGGAACCATCGATCTCCGCCACGCTGCGAGACCAGACCCTGAGCCTGCTGGCCAGCGGCACGGTCACCTCGCGCGCCGACCTCATCGAGGCGTTGCAGGTCGCCCCCTCCACCGTCACGAGCGTGGTACGCCGGCTGCTGGAGGAGGGCGTCATCCTCGAGGAGGGGGTGGGTCGGTCCACCGGCGGACGACGCCCCCGGATCCTTCGCCTGCGGGAGACCAAGGGGATCCTCGCCGTCGCGGAACTGGGCGGAAAACACGCCCGGGTGGGGTTGTGCGCGCCCGACGGAGGGCTGCGCACCACCGAGGAGGTGGCCATCGACATCGCCGCCGGGCCGGCAGAGGTGTTCGAGGTCGTCGGGGCGACGTTCGACCGGCTCCAGGCGGCGACCGCGCCCGGCCAGGAGTTGCTCGGGGTCGGCGTGGCCCTACCGGGCCCGGTCGAGTTCCCCGGTGGGCGGCTGGTCGGCCCGGCCCGGATGCCCGGCTGGAGCGGCGTCGACGCGAGGGCCCGCCTCGCCGAGCGCTTCCCGGTGCCGGTGGTCGTCGACAACGACGCCAAGGCGGCGGCGATCGGCGAGTACGTCACCCGGAGAGACGAGTTCGACGACATGATCTACGTCAAGGCCGGCACCGGCATCGGCGCCTGTCTGGTCAGCGGCGGTCAGATCTACCGGGGCGGGCGCGGCCTCAGCGGCGACGTCACCCACGTCCGCGTGGCGGACAGCGGCGAGCGGGAGTGTTCCTGTGGCAGCCGGGGCTGCCTGGAGACCGTCGCCAGCGGCGCCGCCCTGGCCCGCCAACTGGCCGAGCAGGGCTCGTCGGCGACCACGATCCGGGAGATCGTCTCAGCGGTCAGCGACGCCGACCCGACCGTGGTGACCATGGTGCGCCACGCCGGCCGGCAGCTCGGCGTCGCCCTCTCCGGCCTGGTCAACTTCCTCAACCCCGACGCCGTCGTCATCGGCGGCGCGCTGTCCAGCCTCGACGTCTACGTGGCCGCGACCCGGGGGATGCTCTACGAGCGCTGCCTACCGTCCATGACCCAGTCCCTGACCATCGAAGCCAGCGTCGCGGGCCCGGATGCGGCCCTGGTCGGCCTCGGGCACCTGCTGCGCACGACGACCGACGTACGACCCTCCTGAGGAGCAACACCCGTGCCCCGTCCCCTCCGCGTCGCCATCGGCGGCATCCACATCGAGTCCAGCACGTTCTCGCCGCACCTGAGCACCGCCGACGACTTCGAGGTCACCCGGGGCGATGCGCTGCTGGCGCGATACGACTGGCTCTCCCCCGCCCGGCCGTGGGCCGCCGACGTCGAGTGGATCCCGCTCGTGCACGCCCGGGCCCTGCCCGGTGGGGCGGTGGACCCCGCGACGTACGAGGTCTGGGCCACCGAGATGGTGGAGAAGCTGGGTGCGGCCGGCCCCCTGGACGGAATGCTGCTGGACATCCACGGCGCGATGACCGTCGTCGGACGCGATGACGCGGAGGGCGACCTCGTCACCGCCATCCGGTCGGTGATCGGGCCGGAGCCGTTCGTCTCCGCGGCGATGGACCTGCACGGCAACGTCTCGCAGGTGCTCTTCGACGCCTGCGACCTGCTCACCTGCTACCGCACCGCCCCGCACGTCGACGTGTGGGAGACCCGTGAGCGCGCCGCCCGGAACCTGGTCGAGGCGCTGCGCCGGCAGCAGCGCCCGCACAAGGCGCTGGTGCACGTGCCGATCCTGCTGCCGGGCGAGATGACCAGCACGCGCGAGGAGCCGGCCCGGGGCCTCTACGCGCGTATCCCCGAGGTCGAGGCCCGGGACGGCGTCGTCGACGCCGCAATCTGGATCGGGTTCGCCTGGGCCGACCAGCCGCGCTGCCGCGGCGCGGTCGTCGTCACCGGCACCGACGCCACCGCCACCACCGAGGCGGCCCGCGAGCTCGGCGGGCACTTCTGGGCGGCCCGCGACGAGTTCGCCTTCGTCGCCCCCACCGGCTCGATGGACGAGTGCCTCGACACCGCCCTGGCCGCGGTCGCCGATCCGGCCCGGCGACCGTTCTTCATCAGCGACTCCGGCGACAACCCGGGCGCCGGCGGCGCCGACGACGTCACCTTCGCCCCGCAACGGATGCTGGCCCGCCCCGAGATCCGCGACGGCTCCCGTCGTGCCGTGTTCGCCTCGCTGGTCGACCCGCAGGCCGTGGCGCAGATCGCCGACCAGCCGCTCGGCTCGCCGGTCCGGGTGACCGTCGGCGGGCGGATCGACTCCCGGGACCCGGGGCCGCTCCCGCTCGACGGGATCCTCGAGGCGGTCGCCGACGATCCCGACGGCGGGCGGTGCGTCAGCGTACGGGTCGGCGGGCTCAGCGTCTTCGTCACCTCCCGCCGGATGCAGTACCGCCTGCTGGACTCCTACGCACGGCTGGGCATCAAGGTCGACGAGATGGATCTCGTCGTGGTGAAGATCGGCTATCTCGAACCCGAACTGTTCGACGCGGCCGGAGACTGGCTGCTCGCCCTGACGCCGGGCGGCGTCGACCAGGACCTCGCGCGGCTGCCGTACCAGAACGTGGTGCGACCGGTGTTCCCCCTGGACCGCGACTTCACCGCGGACCTCGCCGTGGTGACCGGGTGATCGCGTGACCCAGCCCGAAGGCCATTGCGTCCTCGCCGTCGACGTCGGCGGAACCACCATCAAGGGGGCCGTGGTCGGCGAGGACGGCCGGCGCCGGCACACGCTGACCGTGCCGTCGTGCGCGGACGACGACCCGGTCAAGGCGGTCCGGTCCCTGTGCCTCCGACTGCGCGACGACGCGGTCGATCTCGGCGCCACACCCGCCGCGATCGGCGTGGTCACGCCGGGCCTCGTCGACGAGACGAACGGGGTGGTGCGCTACGCCGCCAACCTCCGGTTCCGCAACGTGCCGCTCCGCGCCCTCGTCGGGGACGACCTCGGGCTCCCGGTGGCGGTCGGGCACGACGCGCGGGCGGCCGGCGTCGCCGAGGCGGTGGCCGGGGCGGCCCGTGGGCTGGACAACTTCCTGCTGCTGCCGCTGGGCACCGGCATCGCCGCGGCGGTGGTGGTGCACGGCGAGCCGGTGCCGGGCGCGACCGGCTCGGCCGGCGAGGTCGGCCACATGCCGGTTTACCCCGGCGGGGAGCCGTGCAGTTGCGGGCAGCGGGGATGCCTGGAGGTCTACGCCTCCGCCGGCGGGCTGGCCCGCCGCTATGCGCGACTCGGCGGAACCCCGGGCTCGGACAGCCGAGCCATCGCCGACGCGGTGGCTACCGATCCGGTCGCCGCCGCCGTCTGGAACGACGCGACCCAGGCGCTGGGGATCGCCCTGGCCACCCTCACCCTGACCCTCGACCCCGCCCGCATCGTTCTCGGCGGTGGGCTGGCGGACGCGGGCGCGCTGTTCTTCGACCCGGTACGCGACGCCCTGCGCGCGGCCCTCGCCTGGCGGACCCCGCCCCCGGTGCTGCGCTCCGCCTTCGGTCCGCAGGCCGCACAGATCGGCGCCGCCATCATGGCCCGACGGTTCGCCGGACTGTCCGTTCCCGACGGCTGGGGCGCACCGGAGCCAGGAGAAGGATGAGACCGCCCCCTCGGTGACCACGATCAGGACGACGGGGAACGTATTCAGCAGTGCAAGGCCCCTGCTCGATACCAGTTCAGCAGTGTCGACCTGTGCTGCGCACACTGCGACGAGCCGTCCCCTACCGCAGGGAGCCTCACAGTTCGCCGCGGACCAGCCGGATCAGCCGGTCGAGGACCTTGCCTTCGCTGACTCGGAGGCCGTCGTGCTCGTACTCGTTGGTGACCCAGGTACGCAGGCCGCGCACCGAGCGGGCCGTGGCAATCGATTCGTCGGTGTCGACGTACATGTCGTCGTGATAGACGGCCGCGGCCACGGGGATGTGGCTGCGCGCCAGTTGCCCCGGGTCGTAGAGGTCGGGCCAGTCCTCCTGCCGGGCGAGCAGCTCAGCCACCTCGGCCAGCGGGGCCAGCGCCGGGTCGGTGGAGAACATCCACGGATAGATCATTTCACCGGTCAGCAGCACCGGGGCGCCGTCAGCCAGTGCCCGGTCGATGTCGAACTGCGGGAACTCCGCGCGTACCGACTGGGCCGCCCATCCGGTACCGAGCGGGGACACCGACCGCTGACCGTAGATCGACTCGTGCAGGACAGCGTAGAGCGGGCGACTGGCGAACGACAGGTGGCTCTCGACCTGGGCGAGGAAGGAGTCGCAGAGCTGGCGGCCAGGCGCCCCGGGCAGGAAGCTGTCCTCGAGCAGGTAGTGCAGGGAGTGCGAACCGCCGCCGGTGCCCAGCATGATGCCCAGCGCCTGGAACGCCTCGGCGGTCAGCAGCCCGCCACCGGGCAGCCGCACCTCCTGCTCCCGCAGGTGCCGCACCACGGCACGGACGGTTTCGACGTCCTCCGGGTAGCGGGCGTAGTGCGCCTCGACCTTGCGCTGCACACGAGGATACGCGGCCCGGTAGACGGCCTCGGGCGTGCTGCGAAGACCGGCGAGGCCCCCGGTCACGAAGGCCTCGCGGATGCCCTCGGGCGCGTACGACAGGTAGGTGAGGGCACAGAAGCCGCCGTAGCTCTGGCCCAGCACGCTCCACCGCCCGGCCTCACCAAGCAGTTCCCGGCGGATCAGCTCGCAGTCCCGGACGATCGAGTCGGCCCGGAAGTGCGCCAGGTACCGGGCCTGCGCTGCCGCGTCACCGCGCAGCGGCAGCGTGTGCCGATCGGCGGGCGTGGAACGGCCGGTGCCCCGCTGGTCCAACAGCAGCACCCGGTACTCGTCCAACGCCCGGTCCAGCCAGCCGTCACGTCCCACCGGACGCGGTGACCGGCCGCCCGGGCCGCCCTGCAGGAACAGCAGCCAAGGCAGCGACTCCCGCTCCCGGCCGGCGGCCACGACCTCGCGGGCGTACACCTCGATCTGCTCACCGGCAGGGTTCCTGGAGTCGAGCGGTACCCGGAAGCTGTGGTCAGTGATGACGGTGCCCGGATGGCGGTAGGTCGGCACGGTTTTCCTTCCAGACGATGTTCTGTAGCGCGATCAGGTGCCGGTTCAGGCCGGCAAACGAGGCCAGTCGCGGTGATTGCGTGCCGCGGTGCGACTCCTCTAGCAGCCCGAGCACCGTCGGCATGTCGAGCGCGGGCCTACCCTGGTGAACGAGAAAACAGGCTGGCCATGGTGCGGAGACCGCGCCGTTGGGCAGCCAAAGCTAGTCGGCGGCGCGGGCGGCGGCCAAACCATAACCGACCCGATCGGCCCGGCGGTTCCGTACATTGCGGGGTGACGCTGTCGCAAGGAGGACAACATGTCGAAGCCGCCGCTGCCCGAACCTGCGATCACCATGCTCCGGAAGCCGAACCCCGCCGTCATCGCCACGCTCCGACCGGATGGTCAGCCGGTCTCCGCGGCCACCTGGTATCTGTGGGACGACGGCCGGATCATGGTGAACATGGACGAGGGTCGCCGCCGGCTGAGCCATCTCCGCAACGACCCTCGGGTCACCCTGACGGTGCTGGATGAGCAAGCCTGGTACACCCACGTCACCATTGTCGGGCGCGTCGTCGAAATCCGTGACGACGAGGACCTGGCGGACATCGACCGGCTCTCCCAGCACTACAACGGCGGGGCGTATCCACGGCGCGACCGCCGGAGGGTCAGCGCTCTGATCGAGATCGACCGCTGGCACGGGTGGGGTGCGCTGAAGGACAACCAGCAGGTCGGCTGACCCGCGTAGACGCGTAACTCGGCCGAATCCCCGACGGCTGCGGGTGGCGCGATGCCGGCCGGGCCCAGGGCAAACACCACCGTGAGGCCACCGCCGCCCGCAACCAGATCTGGCAACGGCAAATCGGGGACCGCGTTCATGCACGCCGTCATCGACGACCGCTCTCCCGTTGCCTACGCCGAAATCTGCGCCGACGAGAGCCGCCACCGCCATCGCCGTGCGGTCGCCTGGTTCGCGGCCAGAGATGGCCGTGCACCGCGCGCCGACAGACGAGCTCCGCCTACGAGTCCTACGCCTGGCGAGACGCCTGCACCGAACTGGGCAACACCCCGAAGAAGCCCGCCCCTACCGGTCCCGGACCTCACCAGGTTGACCAACGTCCTGCGCCAGTACAACTCGAGCGACCATCCCGGGCACACGGCTCCACCGCTCCGGCTGCCATTCTTGCCATGCGGCAAGCCGACCCTCCGATCCTGCTGCCTCGCGCTGCGGACGTGCTCGCGTACCTCATGGACGTGAGGCGCGGAGACACGAGAGCCGTCCAGTAGACGACCGACCTCCCTGGCCCGGCATCGGCAGCGCTCGGCACCGATAGCCACCAGAAGGTTGGACGCGTGGCCCACCAGGAGCACAGGACAATGGCGATTGGCGAGGAGAAGACGATCGACAACTCCGACACGATCACCCTGTGGCGGCCCACCGGGCGAGCCGAACTCGATCTCGTGGCGGCGTCGGGGTGGCGGGCTTGGCCACCACGCCTGCCGGACCGGCCGATCTTCTACCCCGTGCTCAACCGCTGGTACGCCACGAAGATCGCCCGCGAGTGGAGCGTCCCCGCCGAGGGTGTCGGCTACGTAACCCGGTTCGACGTGCAGCGGTCGTACCTGGACCGCTACGACGTTCACCAGGCCGGTGGCCGCGATGTGCTGGAGTACTGGATCCCCGCTGAGGATCTCGCCGATCTCAACGCCCACCTCGTCGGCGCGATCATCGAGGAAGCCGAGTACCGCGGCCCAGTGAACGACCAGGAGTTCACCGACGCCGACAAGGCCCTGTGCCGACCTCTGCCTGCCGCGTGGCGAACCTATCTCCAAGGTAAGTCGTGGTTCCGGCGAGGCTGGATGCCCAGCGGAGCCTACGTCTGCCTCAACTCGCCACGCGAAATGATCGAACTGCATGACGCATGGGACGAAGCCACCGAGGCGCACCCGGGCGTCGCGATCATCGGCGGTGACGGCTCCCGCGAACAACTCGTGCTCGACCTGCGCAGCGACCCTGCACCGGTGCTGCTGGTCGACATCACCAGCAGCGGATGGGAAAGCGCGATCCGGCAAGCCGACGATGTCAGCCAGCTCATCGACCGCATCGAGGAGGGCACCTTCGCGTTCGACTTCGAGGACTAGCACCAACGCCGTTCAGTTAGGCGTTGGCGAGGTCGGTCAAGGGGTGTGTTGATCAGGAAGTAAGGAGCGGAGTTCCGGTATCAAGGTTTGTCACTCCAAGACAACCCAGAACCAGGAACTCCGCTTGGTGGATCAGATTGCCATAACCCGGACGGTCAGGGTAGCGACGGGGCCGTTCGCGGCGGGTCACCTCGGTGAGCTGACCCGGCTGTTGCCGTTCGAGATGATCGATGAGGTTCTGACTGCGACCCGGCGTACGCAGCGGCGGATCCGGCTGCTGCCTGCCCGGGTTGTGGTCTATCTGCTGATCGCGGGCTGCCTGTTCGCCGATCTCGGCTACCGGCAGGTGTGGTCGAAACTCGTCGCTGGTCTGCATCCGCTGCCGGTGCCCGACCCGTCGGGCAGCGCCCTGCGCCAGGCCCGGCAGCGGCTGGGTCCGGCGCCCATGCGGGCCTTGTTCGAACTGCTGCGCGGCCCAGCGGCTACCAGCGCTGCCACCGTGTGGTGGCGGGGCCTGATGCCGGTCGTCATCGACGGCACCGTACTCACCGTCGCGGATTCGCCGGCCAACCTGCGCCGCTACGCCAAGCAGCGGGGCAACAACGGCGGTTCCGGCTATCCCACGCTGCGGCTGAGCGCGCTGCTGGCCTGCGGCACCCGTTCGGTGCTCGACGCGGTGTTCGACCCGCTCAGCACCGGCGAGATCGCCCAGGCTCACCATCTGGCCCGCAGTCTGCGCTCCGGGATGCTGTTGCTGGGCGACCGCAACTACGCCAGCGCCGACCTGATCACCAGGATCGCCGCGACCGGGGCCGACCTGCTGATCCGCTGCAAGAGCAGCCGTAAACTACCTGTGCTCGGCCGCTATCCGGACGGATCCTGGCTCTCAGCCGTCAGCGGCCTGCGGGTCCGAGTCGTTGATGCCCGGATCAGCATCACCACCACCGGCGGCAGCCAGACCGGCGACTACCGGCTGATCACCACCCTGCTCGACGCCCGCCGCCACCCGGCAGGCGACCTCGCCCGGCTCTACCACCAGCGCTGGGAGATCGAGACCGCCTACCTCGAACTCAAATCCAGCATCCTCGGCGGACGAGTCCTGCGAGCCCGCACCCCCGACGGCATCGACCAGGAAATCCACGCCCTGCTCATCACCTACCAGGTGCTACGCACCGCGATGACCGACGCCACCGACAGCCGGCCCGGCCTCGACCCGGACCGGGCCAGCTTCACCACCGCCCTCAACGCCGCCCGCGACCAGATCACCCTGGCCGCCGGCGTCATCGCCGACACCGTCATCGACCTGGTCGGCGCCATCGGCGAACGCGTCCTGGCCAACCTGCTACCCGAGCGCCGCATCCGCACCAAAACCCGAATGATCAAACGCTCGAACTCCAAATACCAGGCCCGCGGACCGAACATCGACCGCCGCACCTACAAGGCCACCACCAACATCGACGTCATCACCAACGAACCTTGACACACCAGCCACCGGCCTAACTGAACGGCGTTGGGACTAGCACGCGTCGACGAACACGATCGAGTGCGCAGCTCGCGGCAGATCGTCAGCCCGCAGCCGAAACATGCCAACCCGGCCAGACGAGCGACAGCTATGGACATGTGACCCATACCTGCGCGTCCCGTAACGCGCTTACGCTCTGTGCGGACGCGGCGTAGCGCCTTGGCTGGTGTCTGGAGGCGAGCCATGGTACGCAGAGGTCTGGCTGTGCTGCTGGGTGCAGCGTTGGGGTTCGTGGGGCTGGTCGGCGGCGCCTCGCCGGCCCATGCACTGCCGACCCCGAGCGGATACTCGATCACCGGCCTTGACGTGTCCTACTTCCAGGGGCCGTCGCTCGACTGGGCCGCGGCAGCCCGGGGCGGCGCGAAGTTCGCCTATATCCGGGTCAGCGAGCAGGACGGCCGAGCGGTGCCGCACAACAATCCTGATCCCTTCTACGCCACCAACTATGCCGGCGCCCGGGCCAACGGCCTGTACACCGGGGCGTACCACCGAGCCCGCCCCGACCTCAGCAGCGGCAAGCAGCAGGCGGACGTCCTGCTCGGCTTCGCCCCCTACGTCGCCGATGGACGCAGCCTCCCGCCGATGCTGGACATCGAGTGGCCCCGAACCGATTGGGGCCTGAACGACTGCTACAACATGACACCCGCCCAACTGGTGGCCTGGGTCCGGGACTTCGTCACCGAGATCGCGGTACGCACCGGTCGGCAGGCCATGATCTACACCAACACGAACTGGTGGAATCCCTGCACGGACAGCAGCCAGAGCTTCGCGGCGAACCCGCTGTTCATCGCCAACTATTCGCAGAACCCGCCGCCGTTGCCCGCCGGCTGGTCGTCTTTCACCGTCTGGCAGCACGCCGCGGGCACTCCCATCCCCGGCTCCGACTTCTCCACGCCCGATCTGGACGTCTTCAAGGGCGACTACGCTGCCCTGGCCCGACTGCTCGGCGGCCCCGCGACCAGCCTGCTGGCGATCATCAACAACAATTACGTGACCGCGGAGAACGCCGGTGCCTCGGCCTTGATCGCCAACCGCACCGTGATCGGTCCCTGGGAGAAGTTCGACCAGATCGATGCGGGCGGTGAGTTCGTGGCGTTCCGCGCCCGAGTCAACGGCCGGTATGTCACGGCGGAGAACGCCGGCGCCTCACCCCTGATCGCCAACCGCACCGCGGTGGGGTCCTGGGAGAAGTTCCGCATCATCACCAACACCGACGGCACGGTCAGCCTCCTGGCCAACGCGAACAACCGGTACGTGACCGCGGAACAGGCCGGAACCCGGCCGCTGATCGCCAACCGGACCACCATCGGCCTCTGGGAGAAGTTCCGTGTCGTCACACCGCCGGTCTCTGTCAACCTGCTCGCCAACGTGAACCTCCGGTACGTCACGGCGGACAACGGCGGCGCCTCAGCTCTGATCGCCAACGGGACCATGGCCGGTACATCGCAGCAGTTCGACCAGATCGATGAGGGGGGCGGGTTCGTGGCGTTCCGCGCCCGAGTCAACGGCCGGTATGTCACGGCGGAGAACGCCGGCGCCTCACCGCTGATCGCCAACCGCACCGCGGTGGGGTCCTGGGAGAAGTTCCGCATCATCACCAACACCGACGGCACGGTCAGCCTCCTGGCCAACGCGAACAACCGGTACGTGACCGCGGAACAGGCCGGTACCCGGCCACTGATCGCCAACCGCACCGCGGTGGGGTCCTGGGAGAAGTTCGTCCGGCTGACCAGTTGACCGCCGAGGCTCTGGCCGCGGTGCGGCGGGCGGCGCGGTGACACAGAGCGAGGCAACGACCGGCGGTTGACCGGTCTGCGCTTCAGGGGTCGAGGTGGGATGGTCCGGGAGAGTAGCCGGTTTGCCATCATTCTGGGCGAACAGCGAAGGCGGGGTGGCCTGGAGACCTTGACGATGCCGGTTCGGTGCGAGTGGATTGGGCGTACGCATTTGGCGGCCACCGGTGCCGCGTCAGTCCACGGGAGATGATTCACATGACAGTCCCACGCTTGCGCGGTCCCGCGCTGGCCACGGTTGCTTTGGTGACTATCGGGTCGATGGTGGTACCGGACGCGGCCGGCGCAGCACCTGGCAACCCCGGAGCCCCTCGCTACTCGGCTGGTGCAGCGAGCGTTGGCGACCCGTACTTCCCGGACGAGGGCAACGGCGGATACGACGTCCAGCACTACGACTTCAACTTCTCCTACGACCCGGCAACCAAGTTCATGGCCGCCACCGCCACCATCACCGCGATCGCCACCCAGGATCTCGACCGGTTCAACCTGGACTTCCGCGGCCCGGAAATCTCGTCACTGACGGTCAACGGGCATGCTGACGACTTCACCCGAGACGGCCAGGAGCTGGTCGTCACGCCCCGCCCGAAGCTCAAGACCGGGCAGACCTTCACCGTGGTGGTGAGGTACGCCGGCGTGCCGGGTCCGATCACCGACCCGGACGGGTCGATCGAAGGCTGGGTGCCCACCGACGACGGCGCCTTCGTCGCCGGCGAGCCGCAGGGCACCCCGGCCTGGCTGCCCACCAACGACCACCCGACCGACAAGGCCACCTTCCGGTTCACCGCGAAGGTGCCGGAGGGGCTCACCGCCGTCGGCAACGGCCAACTCCTGACCAAGGAGACCCGGGACGGCTGGACCACCTTCACCTGGGACTCGACCGAGCCGATGGCCACCTACCTGGCGACGATCACCATCGGCAACTTCGTGGTCACCGAGTCGACCACGCCGAGCGGGGTCCCCGTGTACGTCGCGATCGACCCGCGGCAGGTCGCCGGCTCCGCCGCAGCGGTCGCGCAGATCCCAAAGATGATCGACTTCTTCTCCTCGAAGTTCGGCCCGTACCCGTTCGCCTCCACCGGCGCGATCATCGACCGGGCCCCCGACGTGGGCTACGCCCTCGAGACCCAGACCAAGCCGATCTTCTCCAGCGCGGCGAGCGTCGGCACGATGGCACACGAGCTGGCACACCAGTGGTACGGCGACTCCGTCTCCCCGCAACGGTGGTCGGACATCTGGCTCAACGAGGGCTTCGCCACCTACGCCCAGTGGATGTACACCGAGTACAACGGCGGCGCATCCGTCAGCCAGACCTTCAACAGCAGCAGCAACTACGGTCGGGCAGCGTCGTCGTCGTTCTGGCAGATCGTCCTCGCCGACCCCGGTCCCGAGGACATGTTCAGCAACATCCCGTACAACCGGGGGGCGATGACCCTGCACGCGTTGCGGGGCAAGGTCGGCGACGACACCTTCTTCCGCATCCTGCGCGAGTGGGCGGCCAGCCACCGGTACAGCCACGCCGCAACGGCGGACTTCATCGCCCTCGCCGAGCGGGAATCCGGGCAGAACCTCGATGCCTTCTTCGACGTGTGGCTGTTCCAGAAGGGCAAGCCCACGACCTGGTGACGTAGGTGGGGTCCCGCGACCGAAACGGTCGCGGGACCCCATCCATGCCGTGAAGAGCGGACTGAACCGCCCGAGGCTTTCGGCTACCGCTGGACGCGGGCGCCGCCACCACGGACGAGCGCCTCGACCTCCTTCAAGTTGGCCATCGAGGTGTCGCCGGGGGTGGTCATGGCCAGCGCGCCATGTGCCGCGCCGTACTCCACCGCCGCGCCGAGATCACCGGTGGTCAGCAGCCCGTAGATCAGCCCGGAGGCGAAGCTGTCGCCGCCGCCCACCCGGTCGAGGATCTCCAGGCGGGCCCGGTGGGTGGCCTCGACGAAACCGCTCTCCGCCGACCAGGCGACCGCGCCCCAGTCGTTGACCGTCGCGCTGTGGACCGTACGCAGGGTGGTGGCCACCACGGCAAAGTTGTCGTATTCCTTGGTGACCGCCTGGATCATCCGCTCGAAGTTGGCCACGTCGAGGTGGGACAGCGAGGCGTCGGTGTCGGGCACCTCGAAACCCAGCGACGCGGTGAAGTCCTCCTCGTTGCCGATCATCACGTCGACGTAGCGGGCGAGTCGCCGGTTGACCTCCCGTGCCCGCGCCTGGCCGCCGATGGCCTGCCAGAGGCTGGGCCGGTAGTTCAGGTCGTACGAGATGACGGTGCCGTGCCGGCGGGCGGCCTGCATCGCCGCCTCGATGGTGTCGGGGGTCGTGGCGGACAGGGCGGCGTAGATGCCGCCGGTGTGCAGCCAGCGCACCCCCAGGGTGCCGAAGAGGTGGTCCCAGTCGACGTCCTCGGGACGCAGCTGGCTCGCGGCGGTGTGGCCCCGATCGGACGTGCCGACAGCGCCGCGTACGCCGAAGCCCCGCTCCGTGAAGTTGAGGCCGTTGCGCACCGTGCGGCCGGTCCCGTCGTACGGCATCCAGGTGATGAACGACGTGTCCACACCGCCTTGCAGGACCAGGTCCTCGAGCAGGCGCCCCACCTCGTTGTCGGCGAAGGCGGTGACCACGGCGGTGCGGAGCCCGAAGCAGCGGCGCAGTCCCCGGGCGACGTTGTACTCGCCGCCGCCCTCCCAGACCTGGAAGCTGCGGGTGGTGCGCACCCGCCCCTCGCCGGGGTCGAGGCGCAGCATGATCTCGCCGAGGGAGACGAGGTCGTACCGACAGTCGTCGGCGGGACGGATCCGCAGCATCTCACGCCTCCGACGCGGAACGGGCGGCCGCCACCGCGGCCGACGTACGGCGGGTGACCTCGTCCCAGCGGCCCGCGGCGATCAGGTCCGGGGCGACCATCCAGGTGCCGCCGACCGCCAGCACCGCCGGGTGCGCCAGGTACGCGGTGAGGTTGTCGGTGTTCACCCCGCCGGTCGGGATGAACCGCACCGAGCGGAACGGCGCGGCCAGCGCCTTGATCATCCCGAGGCCGCCGAGCTGCTCGGCGGGGAAGAACTTGACCGTGTCGAGCCCCGCGTCCAGCGCCATCATGATCTCGGTGGGGCTGGTGACGCCGGGGAAGACCGGCACCCCGAGCTGCTGGCAGTGCCGGACGACGGCCGGCCCGAAGCCGGGGCTGACGACGAACCGCGCGCCGGCCTCGACCGCCCGGTCGACCTGGGCCGGGGTCACTACCGTGCCGGCGCCGACGAGCAGGTCGGGCCGCTCCGACATAGCCCCGATCGCCTCGGCGGCGGCGTCGGTGCGGAAGGTGACCTCGACGCTGCGCAGTCCCCCCTCGGCGAGTGCCGCGGCCAGCGGGGCGGCGTCGCGGGCGTCGTCGAGCACGACCACGGGCAGGATCCGACCGGCTCCCACGGCCGCGACCACGCCGTCGGACGTCAGATCAAATGGTTCAGAAGGATGAACGCTAGTCACATACTTGACCCTATCGGCGTCCATCACCCTGTCAACCCCGCTACAGTGGCCGCCATGACCTCGCCCGACGGTTTCCTCCCGGTGAAGTCCGCCGGCCGGACGCTGGAGGTGCTCGAAGCACTCGCCGCCTCGCCGCACCGGCGTTCCCTTGTCGACCTGGCCCGCGCCCTCGACATTCCGAAGAGCAGCCTGCACGGCATCCTGCGCACCCTCGTCCAGCGCGGCTGGGTGGAGAGCGACCTGACCGGCACCCGGTTCGGGCTGGGCATCCGCGCACTGCAGGTCGGCGCCGCCTACCTCACCGCGGACGACGCCATGGGGCTGCTCGGCGCGGTGCTCGACGACCTGTCCCGGCAGTTCGGCGAGACGGTCCACCTCGGGCGGCTCGACGGGCCGCATGTCGTCTACCTCGCCAAGCGTGAGTCCGTGCACCCCCTGCGGCTCTACAGCGCCATCGGCCGGCACCTGCCCGCCCACGCCACCGCCCTCGGCAAGGTGCTGCTCGCCGAGCGCGCCGACGAGGAGGCCGACGCGCTGCTGGCCTGGCCACTGCCGGCCCTGACCCGGCACACGGTCACCACACCGGAGGCGCTGCACGCCGAACTGGCCACCATCCGCGAGCGCGGCTACGCGGTGGACCGCGAGGAGAGCACCGAGGGCATCGTCTGCGTCGCGATGGCCGTGCCCCTGCGGTCACCGGCAGCCGATGCGATCAGCCTCTCCGTGCCGGTGGCCCGGATCGGGACCGACACCGAGGCGCGGATCGTCGCGGCGCTGCGCCGGTCGGTCGACCAGGTCAGGGCGGCGCGCGGACTGGTGAGCAGCGCCTGAGCCGCCGCTCGGCGCCGGCCGCGCCGAGCGGCGGCCACCGTCATGCCGTGGTCGGTTCGAGCGGCGCGCCGTTCTCCAGCACGTTGCGCAGCACGAGGTCGTCCACGTTCTCGACCACGTCGGGCCGGCTGGTCGTTCCGAAGTCGACGTCGGTGAGGGTCACCCCGTGGATGTGCGCGTCCGCGTAGCCGCGGAGGTTGAGGGCCCGACCGGCCGAGCGCACGGTGAGATCCTGGACGCCGATGTCACCCACGACGGGGTTGAACCCGTACCCGGGCCCCTCCTCGTAGTAGAAGTTGATGTCGATCACTGCGCTGGCGACCTCGCCGATGCGGATGTCGCGGGCGTGGAAGCCGGTGATGAACCCGCCGCGGACCGAGTTCGTCTTGAACCGCAGCGCGATGTCCAGGTTGGGGCTGGACATCTCGCAGTCGCGTACGAAGACGTTGCGCACGCCGCCGGACATCTCGCTGCCGATGGTCACGCCGCCGTGGCCGTCGCGCATCAGGCAACCCTCGATCAGGATGTCCTCGCTGGGTACGGCGACCCGGCGCCCGTCGGCGTTGCGCCCGGACTTGATGGCGATGCAGTCGTCGCCGGTGTCGAAGGTGCAGTCCCGGATGACGACCAGCCGGCTGGACTCCGGGTCGCAACCGTCGTTGTTCGGGCCGTGCGAGTCGACCGTGACGCCCTGGACGAGGACGTTCGTCGACAGCGTCGGGTGGATCTCCCACATCGGGGAGCGGACGATCGTGACGCCCTCGATGAGCACGTTGCGGCACCGGTACGGCTCGACGAACGACGACCGCAGGTAGTTCCCCTCGCCGAAGACCCGCTGCTCGACCGGCACCCCCTGCTCGGCCATCGCGAACAGCCGCGCGCGGGCGTCGTCCTGCTTCGGGTCGCCGGGCTTCCAGCCGTACTCCGTTTTGCCCTTCCACGGCCACCAGTGCGCGTTGTCCGCCTGGCCGTCCAGCACCCCGGCGCCGGTGACGGCGATGTTCTCCTGCCCGTACGCGTAGATCAGCGGCGAGTAGTTGTAGAGCTCGACCCCTTCGAACCGGGTCAGCACGGCGGGCAGGTAGTCGGCCGGGTTCTGGCTGAACAGCACCACGGCGTCGGCGGTGACGTGCAGGTCGACGTTGCTGAGCAGGTGGATCGGGCCGGTCAGGAAACGTCCGGCCGGCACCAGCACGTGCCCGCCACCGGCGGCGTGGCACGCTTCGACGGCCCGCCGGATGGCGGCCGTGCAGTCCGTGGCGCCGTCACCCGCCGCGCCGAAGCGGGTGATGTCGAACCAGCGGTCCGGGAAGCGGGGCCGCCGTACCTTGGCGCTGATGTACTGGGCGCGGGCCCAGGGGTTCCCGTTGGGGGTCGGATCGGCGTAGGCCCGGCCGCCGACCAGGGGCGTCAGGGCTCCGGCGGCGCCCGTGACCGCCGCCCACCGAAGGACGTTACGCCTGCTGTGTTCCGTGGTCATCGCGCGCTCCCAGGGCTGCGGCTGGCACAGGATCCGGTACGGGGGGCCGGTCCCGCTCGGGCGGGACCGGCCCCTGACCGGTTACGAGAAGGTGACGATCTGCGCGGTGCCCGGCGCGACGGTCACCGTCGCCGACCGCTGGTCGACCGGAACGCCGGCGGCCTGCGGGGTGCCGCTGGCGACGCCCGCGGGCGACACGGTCTGGCCGCCCAGCGAGACCTGACCGGCGTCCAGCGAGGCGAACCCCTCCGGCGCGGTGCTCCGCAGCGTCACCTGGCTCCCGATGTGGTAGGCGGAGGGCAGGTTCAACGTCACCGCATCGTTGGTGCTCCCCACCCGGGCCGGGTCCTGGACGTTGATGAGCACCACGGTCAGCGTGTCGGCGTTCCCCTTGACGGCGTAGGCGCGGAGCTTGTCCAGGTGCTCGTCGGCGAGGTCGAGATCGACGAACCGCCCCTGGGGCACCTGCCGGAACGCCCAGATGCCGTAGTAGAGCGGGTTCGCGGACAGTTGGTCCGCGTCGAGCGCCGCCTGGTCGGTCGCGCAGAACGCGCCGTAGTAGCGGTAGGAGATCGGGTAGTCGGCGAAGTCACGGGGCTTGAAGTCGCCGCAGACGCCGGTGGTGTTGGTGTGGAACTGCAGCCTGTCGACGCCGCTCTGGGCGGTCTGCAGGAGGTAGTCCAGCGACCAGAGCGCGGTGGCGTACGAGTTGCTGACCCCCGGCATCCCGCTGCACGAGGCGGTGTTCGACTCGTTGATGGTCATCGGGATCGTGCCGTGCAGCTGATCGTCGACGGCCGTGATGCCGGCCAGCTTGTTGCGGGTGTTCGTGTACGTGAGCGGGGACATCAGCTGGTCGACGGTCACCGTGGAGGAGCCGCAGTGGCTCCACGGGTACCAGTGCGAGGACAGCTCGGCCAGCACCTGCTGCGGCTGGGTGGACCCGTCGGCCAGCGCGGCGGACACGAACCCCTCCAGGTGGGTGTTGGTCTTCGCGGTGTTGGCCGACGGCCCGACGATCTTCAGGTCGGCGTGCGGCAGCGCCTGGTCGATGGCGGCCCGGTACTGCTTCGCCGTCTCCCACATCTCCGCGTCGGTCAGGGTGGTGACGTTGTCGTACTCGTTGCCGAGCTCCACGCCCAGCAGGTCGTCGCCGAGCGTCCGGTACGCGGCCGTCACCTCGGCCACCACCTGGTCCAGGCTGACGGCGGGTGACGGATCCCGGGTGGGGTTCTTGATCTTGGAGGGGTCGATGATCTTCTTGAGCGGCGCGCCGAGGGTCACCTTCCAGCCCGTGGCGTCCAGCAGCTCCTTGAGGTGGTCCAGATCGCTCTGGTCGACCGTGCCGCCGATCGCCTCGGGCGGGGCCGGCGCGTCGGTCCATGTGCCGAACGCGGGCCACACCAGGTCCATGGAGTAGCCGCCGAGCCGGATGACGCCCTGGGGGCCGAGCGTCCGCAGCCGCTCGGCCATCCGCTCCCGAGTCAGGTAGCCGTGGGCGAAGTCCGCGGACTCCACCGAGAACCCCTGGAAGCCGTCCCCCAGCACCGCGTTGGTTCCGTCCACGGTGGCCGTGAGGGTGAGGCTGGTTGTCGTGGCGGTGTCGTCGGCGATCGCGGGCAGGCCGGCGGCCGCCACGAGCCCGGTCGCCAGCGCGCCGGCGACCAGCGACCGGCGCAGGAAGCGAGGTCGTACGGGAGCGGGTGCCGCCGCGCGGGCGGTCCCCGTTCCACCTTCGTTGTGTGGATTCATCGGTTCTCCTTGCGGTGGTGGACGGTTTGCTGCGTCAGTGGTGCAGATGCAGCCGAGGGCGGACGTCCGGCCGGGGCGCGGCACGTCCGGAAAGCACGAGTCGGCGGCCGTCGTCGGCGGTGTCCTCGGCCCGCTTCCGCTCGCGAATCAGCAGGAAACCGAGGGAACGACCACGGGCGTGGCGCAGCGCGTCGGTGACGTCGAGCCGGGCGGGACCGGGGGCGCCGGCGACCGTGAGCTGGCCGGCCGGGTGGAGCCGGTCACCCACCGAGGTGGGCCGGACCGCGCTGGGATCCAGGTACGGCGCCGACTCCCAGGTCAGTTCGCGTCCGGCCCAGGACGTGTCGGTCATCGCGTACACCATCACGGTCAGCGGTGCCGCGTCTGTGCTGCTTCCGAACACCTCGAGCACGGCTCGGCGGGCCGCCGGGCCGCCGCCGACGTCGAAGGCGAGGTAGCTCACGGCGGAGGACCCGCCCGGGTCGAGGGCGACGGCGAGGCTCTCCGGCACGCCGCCGGCGGGCGGTCCGCCCTGCACGACCGAGGCGTCGGCGTACGCCTCGGTGGAGCGGGACTCGTCGGCATCCGCCACGGTGACCAGCCAGACGGCGTCGGCGGGCTGGGCCAGGGTGATCCGGCCGTCGGCGGGCAGCGCGGCGATCGTGGTGATACCCCCGCTGTGCGTGGGGCTCACCTCCTCGACGACGACCTGTCCGCCGCCGAGCCCCAAGCCGCCGAGGTCCAGCGAGAGCGGCCCCGCGGGGCTGCCGCCGGGGTGGGGTAGCCAGAGATGGTGGCAGCGGGTCCGCGGGTCGTAGCTGACCGGAATCGTCCCGCCGTCCCCGGTGGTGGCGCTCAGCAGCCGCCGGTGCTCGCCCGCGAAGCCCTTGGCGAAGAGGCGGTTGACCTCGGCGGTCTTGGTGGCGCCGTGGATGTCGTGGACGCCGTCGTGCTCGACGTGGTAGCAGCCCGTGCCGTACGGAATGCCGTTGGCGCGCATCGTGTCCTGGAACTTGAACACGATCATGCCCTCGGCCTGGGCGGTCACCGCCGCACCCCAGATCCGGGCCAGATCGCCGTAGATCAGCGGGGTGTCGAGGTCGTCGCCGCTGGTCTCGAACGCGCTGGTGTTGCGGCGGTTGAACTCGGAGTAGACGATCGGCAGCGCGACGCCGGTCGGGGTGTACTCGCGCATCCGCTGCCGCATCATCGCGAACTCGTACGCGTAGGTCTCGGCCGCCTTGTTGTACTGGTGGGTGTCGAACACGGAGAAGATGTCGTAGTCCACCCGGTTGCCGCGGTAGTCGGTGCGCAGGTTGCGCAGCGCTATCTCACCCCAGCCGTGCTCGTCGTCGCGGGCGTCGGCGTCCGGGTCGGCGTCCATGTGGTCGTTCCCCCGCGAGCTGGACACGTGGGTGACGACGGGTGCGTGCACGAGCGCGCGCAGGCTCTTGCCGTACCGCTGGTTCACGTCGGCGATGGCGCAGTGCACGGCGTCCGAGGCGATCTGCAGGCCGCGGACGTACACCTGCTGATCGACGATGTCCCGAGCGGCGCTGGGGTGGTCGGGCTCGTTGATGAAGTTGAAGCGCTCGACGTCGTAGTTGCCGGCCAGGTGGTAGGTGAACGCGTAGTGCTTCTGCCACTGCTGCCACAGCCCAGACCACGGGCTGTTCCAGCGCAGCTGGGCGGCCTCGAGGATCGGGGTGATGCCCAGCCGCTTCAACTCGCCGAGCTGATAGTTCAGTCGGTAGAAGTTGGTGTTCGAGTAGACGTGGTGCTCGAACACCTCCCGCAGCAGCGCCCAGTCGAGGAAGCGGTTCTCCTCCGGGCTGCGGCGCAGTTCCTCCTTAGCCGCGTCGAAGGCATCGATGTCGGAAATCCCCGCACCCGGGTCGAAGGCCTCGTCGGGGCACCAGTCCTCGAAGGAGGCGAAGAAGCGGACCGCGTTGACGCGCGAGTACGCCAGCCAGGCGCTGGTGTTGCCGCCGGGTAGGAAATGGCCGGTGTTGTAACCGACGAGCGGCATGCCGCGGCCCGCCGCGGTTCCCGCGACCATGACGCTGAGGCCAGGGTCGGCCGGGGCCGCCGCCGCGGGACCCGGGATGCGGGCGCCTGTCACCGCGGCGGCGGTGAGTCGGAGGCCGCCGAGCAGGGTACGTCGACTGACGCCGCGCGGCGGCTGGCGCGGATCCGGCGCTGGACTCTGCATGTGCGGCTCCCGTGGGCGATGGTTGGTCCGGGCCTCCGGCCGGTCAGTGCGAGAAGGTGACGAGTTGCGCGGTGCCGGGCGCGACGCTGACGGTTGCCGAGCGGTAGTCGACCGGCACCACGGTTGATTCCGGCGTGGCGGTGGCGGTGCCGGCGGGCGAGACTTGCTGGCCGCCGAGGGTGATGCGGCTCGCGTCGAGGGAGGCGAGCCCGTCAGGAGCGCTGCTCCGGAGGGTCACCGCTCGCCCGTCGCGGTAGGCCGCCGGCAAATTCACCGCGACGGTGTCGGCGGTGCTGCCGACGACGGCGGGGTCCTGGACGTTGATGAGGACGACGGTGAGGGCGCCGTCGAGGCCCAGGACGGCGTACGCCCGGATCCGGTCGAGGGCGCTGTCGGCCAGGTCGAGGTCGACGAACTGGCCGGTGGGAACCTGGCGGAACGCCCAGATGCCGTAGTAGAGCGGGTTCGCCGAGAGCTCATCCGCGTCGAGCGCCGCCTGGCCGGCCGCGCAGAACGCGCCGTAGTAGCGGTAGGAGATCGGGTAGTCGGCGGACTCACGTGCCTTGAAGTCGCCGCAGATGGCGGCGGTGTTGGTGTGGAACTGCAGCCGGTCGACGCCGCTCTGGGCGGTCTGCAGGAGGTAGTCCAGCGACCAGAGCGCGGTGGCGTACGAGTTGCTGACCCCCGGCATCCCGCTGCACGAGGCGCTGTTCGACTCGTTGATCGTGGTTCGGACGGTGTCGTGCAACCGGGCGCTGACAGCCCGCATCCCGGCCAGCTTGGCACGGCTGTTGAAGTGCGTCTCCGCCGACATCAGCTGCGGGATCGTCATGGTCCGGCCGCTGCAGTGGCTCCAGGGGTACCAGTGCGAGGAGAGCTCGGCGAGCACATGCTGCGGGTTGACGGATCCATCGGCCAGCGCCGCCGTGACGAACTCGTCCTCCCGGGTGCTGCTCTTCGCGCCGCTCGGCGAGGGCCCGGCGATCCGCAACCGCGCCTGCGGCACGGCTGCGTGGATCGCATCCTGGTGCCGCCTCGCCGTCGCCCACATCTCGGCCCCGGTCAGGGTGGTGACGTTGTCGTACTCGTTGCCGAGTTCCACGGCCAGCAGGTCGTCGCCGAGGGTGTCGTAGGCGGCCTTGACCTCGGCCACCACCTGCTCGAGGCTGACGTCGGGCGACGGGTCCCGAGTGGGGTTTTTGATTTTGGACGGGTCGATGATCTTCTTGAGCGGTGCGCCGAGGGTGACCTTCCAGCCGGAGGCGTCCACCAGTTGCTTGAGGTGGTCCAGATCGGACTGGTCGACGGTGCCGCCGATCGCCTCCGGCGGGACCGGTGCGTCGGCCCACCGCCCGAAGGCAGGCCAGACCAGGTCCATCGAGTAGCCGCCCAGCCGGAGGACCCCCGGGCCCAGCGTGCGCAGCCGCTCGGCCATCCGCTCCCGGGTCAGGAACCCGTGCGCGAAGTCCGCCGACTCCACCGAGAACCCCTGGAAGTCCTCGGCCAGCCGGGCGTTGCCCCCATTCACCGTCGCCGTGAGGGTGAGGTCGGTGGTCACCGGCGCGGCGTCCCCGGCGACTGCTACGGCACCGGGGTACGCCGCCAGCCCGGCGACCAGCGCTCCCACGATCAGGCACCGCCGCAGCCGTCGTCCCGGCGTTCGACCTGGAAGGTGACGCATCTCGTCCTCCTGAAGGCTAGGGCCGACCGCGCTGGGCGAGATAGAGGTCCGCAACGGACGGCGCCGATCCGTGGTCGGCGAGCAGGGATTCCAGGTCGCCGGAGAAGTCGCGGGTCAGGCCGCTGCTGGTGTCTCCGACGCCCTGCACGCCGACGGTTGCGCTGCGCGGCGCCACGTCGGCGATCGTGATCGCATACGACCGGTCGTTGGTGATGCGGACGTTCCAGTGCGCCATGCGGGCGCCGAAGAGGGGCCCCGACGCCGCGGATCCGCCGACCCGTCCGTTGTTCTCCACCGTGATGTTGGTCCGGACATTCTCGAAGGGCAGCGCCCGGTGGGTGTCGAACGTCCCCTCGGCCATGCGCCCGCCGCGGTAGACGTTGCCGGCCGAGAGCCCCTCCAGGTTGAGGCCGTGGTGGATCGCCCCGGAGACGACCGGGACGGTGAACCGCTCGATCTCGAAGTCCTCCACCAGGTTGTCGTTCGACTGCATCCGGCAGGCGAAGCTGTGGTGGGCGGCCCGCCCGCCGACGGTGACCCCGGTGATGGTGATCGACTTGGCGGTGGTGAGCCCGAAGCCGAGATCGCAGTTCTCCACGCTGACGTCCCGCACCCAGCAGTCGTGGACCGCCTGGAAGCACACCCCGTTCGAGCCCGGGTGCCGGTTGTGCGCGGTCTGCGGGATGAGCTCGTTCCGGATCGTGAGGTCCTCGACGCCGGCGTCCGTCACAGTCGGCCCGATCCCGCGCAGCCGGGCCGGCCAGCCGGGCCGGAGGTCGTACTTGAGGCGCTGCGCCAGCCGGACCACCCGGTCGCCGAGCACCGCCTCCACCCGCACCGGCCACTGCAGGGTCGCGTACTGCACGTACTGCCCGCCGGATCCGGTGACGAGCTGGGGTGCGCCGCGGGGCCAGTCGTAGTCGCGGGTGCCGGGCACGTCGCCGGCGAGGTGCCGCAGCAGGCTCGCGTCCGGCGGGTTCTGGCACTCCAGCACGACCATGTCGCCGGGGGTCAGCCGGCCGGTGCCGGACACCACCAGGGTCCGCTGGCCCCGGGAGGCGCTGCCGACCTCGGCGAGCACGTCACCGAGCAGCCACCCCTCGGTCCCCGCGTAGTCCTCGGCCTCCGAGCGGGCGCGGCGCTCGGGCGAAACGAACCAGATCTGTCCGCCGGTCCAGGACCAGCGGCTGTTGCCGTTGGACTGGCGGTTCGGCCGGTAGCCGTCGTCGAGGGTATGCGTGAAGTGCAGCACGGTGGCGTCCCGACCGGCCCCGCGCAGCACCACGCCCGACCAGTGCATCCAGACCGGCCCGGAGAGCGTCCAGGTCCCCGGCGGTACCAGCACCACTCCCCCGCCGTGCTCGCCCGCGTGGCGTACGGCGGCGTTGAACGCCGTGGCGCAGTCCGTCCCGTCCGGCCGGGCGCCGAAGTCGGTGACCTTCGTGGTGACCGGCGGTCGCGGCGGCCGCCGGCCGAGCCGGTAGCCGGCGGTCGACACGTCCGGCAGCAACGGATGGCTGCCCGGCGCTTCCCGCCATTGCCGTAGGAGCTCCGCGGCGGCGTCGCCCGGCGGGGCGAGGCCGTCCGGCGCCGCCGCCCACGCCGGTCCAGCAGCGCCGGCGAGCGTCGTGGCGGCGGTGGCGGCCGCCCCCAGGCCGAACAGTCCGCGTCGGGTGATGGCGGGATCCGTCATCGGCGGCATGGCCTCTCCTCCGAACCTTCGTCGGGGACCGCGCGGACCTGAAACCGTTTGCGGTCCGACGTTCACGACACCAAACACTTGGCCGCCGGTCAATGCGTGACAAGCCTGAAACTTGTTTCAGTCCTGATCGACGTCCCCGGCGATCCTTGCCGGGTGCAAGCGTGAAGCCGCCGGTCGGGCGACCGAGCGAGCCGATCGCTGCGGCGCGTGAAACTTGTTTCATCCCCCCGGATGCATTGACGGGCGCCCGTACCCTTTGTTGCCATCAGGTAACCGCAAACGGTTTCAGAACTGCGGCACGCGGAGCGCAGGCACCTGACCGATGCGCGAGACCGCCCGGTCCGTCGAACCCGCGAGGACGCTGCCATGAGGATCCGGCTCCCCAGACCGATCGTCGCCTGCCTGTCCGCCTGCACCGCCGCGCTGGCGTTCGTGCTGGTCGCACCCCCCGCCGGCGTCGGCGCGGCCGAACCGTCCCTCCGGTTCACCGCGCCGACCGGCCGGCAGCTCAGCGGCACCGTGGACCTTGAGGTCGACGCTCCGCCAGGGACGACCGCCGTGCGGTTCTACCTGGACGAGGTGCAGCTGTCCGAGCTGACCGACGTCTACGCCAGACAGACGAAGACCGCGCCGATCTGGGCCACCGCGACCGATGCCACCTGGTTCCAGGACGGCGCCCACGACCTGCGGGCCGAGGCCGACACCCCGTCGGGCACCCGCAGCGTGACCAAGCGGGTCGTGACCGTCTCCCCGCCGCCCGGTCCCGGCATCCAGGGCCTCGATGGCGGATGGCGGTTCGCCACCGGCGCCGATCTGCCCGACGGCGCTCTGGACGGGGCCGTCCCGCCGGCGGTCCGGCCCGAGCAGGAGGCCGGCGACTGGCCGCTCATCGCCGTGCCCGACTCGGTCGGGGCGGTGCGGGCCGAGTGGAACGACGACAACGGCGTGGTCGGGGTCTATCGCCGGACGGTCGACCTCGACGCACCCGAGCTGGGCGAGCAGACCGCGCTGGTCTTCGAATCCTGCTTCTGGACCTGCCGGTACTTCGTCAACGGCGTGGACGTCGGCGCCAGCACCGGCGGATATCTGCCCACCCGGCTCGACGTGACCGGGGCGGTGCGGGCCGGTACGAACACGATCGCCGTCGTGGTCGACAACCGGGTCTCCACCATGGGCGAGTACGCCCGCCCGGTTCAGGGCCTGTACTGGAACTGGGGCGGCCTGCTCCAGGAGGTACGCCTCGAGCGCACCCCCGCCGTCGCGCTGACCGAGACCCGGGCCGAGGGCACCGCCGCCGGCCGGCTGACCGTACGCCCGACCGGGGTGAACGCGACGGGCTCGCCGCAGCAGGTGGCGGCGATGCTGACGCTCGACGGGCCCGACGGCCGGCGCGTGCTCGGCCCGACGCCGGTGAGCACCACGCTGCCCGCCGGCGGCGGCGCGGCGACGCCGATCGCGCTCGACGTCCCGGCTCCCGCGCTCTGGGACCTGGACCACCCGAACCTGTACACCGTGCGCCTCCGCCCGCTGGGCGACGCCGCCTGGCGGGAACTCGTCGAGCAGACCGGCTTCCGCACCGTCTCCGTCGACGGCCTCGATTTGCTGCTCAACGGCAAGCCGATCCAGGACCTGCCCGGGTTCAACCGGCACGCCGACTACCCCGGGCTGGGCCGTACCCAGCCGGACGGGCTGGCCGACCGCGAGATCAAGCAGCTGCACGACAAGGGCTTCCGCCTCTTCCGGCCCGCGCACTACCCCACCACCCCGGCCGAGCTGCGCGCCGCCGACCGGTACGGCCTGTTGGTCATCGAGGAGATCAACAACATCAGTTCGCAACCGGGTGGCTTCCTCGGCCGGCCCGACGTGCAGGAGTTCGGCAAGCGGACGTTGGGCCGGATGATCGACCGCGACCGCAGCCATCCCAGCCTCTTCGCCTGGTCGGTCGGGAACGAGAACGCCACCGAGACCGACGGCGCGGTCGACTACGTGCGCAACGTCATCGCCCACGGGCGCAGCCTCGACCCGACCCGGCTCTACACCCAGGTCTCCCACCGGCACACCAGCGACCGGGCGTACCCCTACCAGGACTTCTTCGCCACCAACTACTACGCCGGCTGGTACTCCACCCTGGAGAGCCTGACCTCGCATCTCGACGCCCTGCAGAAGATGACCGGCCAGCCCATCCTGCTCAGCGAGTACGGCGCGGAGGCCGTCCACCAGCGCCCCGGGGTGGGCCGCGGGACCGAGTACTACCAGGCCTTCGTGGTCGACGAGCACAACCGGTTGCTGAACAACCGCCCGCACCTCATCGGCAAGATGTACTGGACCTCCACCGAGTTCTGGTGCACCCCGACCTGGGGTTCCGGGCAGAACCCGGAGCCCGTCCCGCCCTTCCACACCAAGGGGCTCGACACCTTCTACCGCGAGCACAAGCTCGGCTGGCGGGTGATGTTCTCGCCGGTGCGCATCGCGCGGGCCAGCGTCCTCGCGGCACCGCTGGACCGGGCCGCGACGCTGCGCCAGCGGGTGACCGTCGTGGACGCCCTCGGCCACGGCGGCCGGGGGACGGTGGTGGTCGAACCACCACCCGGTTTCACCGCCGAGCCGGTGCCGTTCGCGGTGCCCGCCGGCGGCGAAACCACCGTCGACGTCACGCTCACCGGCACGCTCACCGCCGACCACGTCTCCTCGACCGGGTTCGTGCGGGCCGTCGTCGACGCCGACACCGAGGCCCTGCCGGTGCCCTTCACCGTGCGCAGCAACGACAGCGTGACCAGCCCGGCTGCTGACGACTTCACCTCCGGCACCCTGGACCCCGGCTGGCAGATCGTCCGCCCGGACGACTCCGGCTGGAGCCTGCGGGACCGGCCCGGCGCGCTGCGGTTGTCGACGCTGCGCGGCGGCGAGACGGGAGCCGGCGGTGACGGGCGGAACCTGTTCGTGCGTACCGACACGCCGCAGTCCGACTTCACCGCCACCGTCACCGTCGAGGCACCCGACCTCTCCGCCGACTTCCAGCAGGTCGGGTTCTACGCGTACGTCGACGACGACACCTACGTGAAGGCGGATCTCGGCTGGGTCGACGGGCGCCGGGCGCTGGAGTTCCTGAGCGAGTCGGGCGGGAAGATCGGCACCCGGTCGTCCGTGCCGTACGACGGACGGTCGGCGCGGCTTCGCCTGGTGCGCCGGGGCGCCGACGTCACCGCGGAGTACTCCGGCGACGGCGAGTACTGGTATCCCCTCGGCACCGCGAGCCTCGCCGGGTCGCCGAAGGTGGCGGTGCAGGCGGTCGGCGGGAACACCAACCCACCGGTCGTCCCCACGTACGTCGACGACCTGACCGTCCTGGCCTCCGGGCACGTTTCCGTGCAGGGCCTGGCCGTCCCCGGCCAGCCGCTGTTCACCGGCGAGGCGGGCCAGGCCTTGGTCACCGTCGCCAACGGCACGGACCGTCCGGTGCCGGTCGACGCGCGGCTGGCCGTACCGGAGGGCTGGACCTCGGGGTCGACGGCGCGCGAGGTGCCGGCGTTCGGCGCGGTGAGCATCCCCGTTTCCGTGACGCCGCCGTCGTCGCCGCAGGTGGCGACGCTCGCCGCGGTGGTGACGGCGACCGGCGCGCCACTGTACGGCCGGCCGGAGGCGCCGGTGGTGACCGCGCCGCGCGGTGACCGTGTGTCCTTCGCGCTTGACGCCGGTACGGCCACCAGCCCGCTGCTGCCGACCTACCGCCGATTGTCGCCGGCGGACGGCTGGGACGCGGGCCGGGGGTACGGCTGGGTCGGGACCGCGCCGCAGTCGCGCGACCGGGGCGGCCCGGACAACCTGCGCCGCGACATCGTGACCGGGCAGACGCCCGCGACGCTGCGGCTCGCCGTGCCGGCCGGTACGCACCAGGTCGCCCTCCTGGTGGGCGACGCCGGCTTCGCCGCCGACTCGATGACCGTCTCCAGCGGCGGTCGCGCCCTCGCGCATCTGGCGACGCCGTCGCCGACCGGGCAGTTCACCTGGCTGACGTTCCCGGTCGACGGAGGTGCGGACGGCCGCACCGTCGACCTCGACTTCGCCGCCGACAACGCCGGCCAGTACTGGCGGTTCGCCGCGCTCACCCTGTCCTGAACCCGAACCTGAGAGGCGTACCTGATGAGAAGACATCCGGCCCGCGGCGCCGCCGCGGTCGTGGCCCTGGCCGTGCTCGCCTGCCCCGGCGTGAGCGCCGCGGCGACCGCCGACCCGGCGGAGTCCCACGCGTCCGTACGGCTCGACCCGCGGCGGATGGTGGGCGGCGGGTCCGTCCCCGCGCACTTCGTCGGGTTCAGCGTCGAGTGGTCGCTGATCGAGCGGTACATGGGCCCGAGCGCCCGGCCCGCCTTCGTCAACCTGCTGCGCAACCTCGACACGGGCATGCTGCGCATCGGCGGCTCGTCGCAGGACATCGTGCGGTTCGACCCGAACGCGGCGAACGCCAACGACGTGATCACGCCGGAGGACCTCGCCGACATCCGGGCGACCCTCGACGCGACCAACGGCGACGGCGGCGACACCCCGCGCTGGGCGGTGACCCTCGGCACCGCCATGGCGCCGGCCACCGCCGGGCGGCCCTGGCGCGGCCCGGAGCACGCCAAGGCCTTCGTCACGCAGGGGGTCCAACCGGCGTTCGCCGGTGCCGACAACTACGTCGCCGCCGTGTCGCTCGGCAACGAGCCGGACCTCTCCTACGGCTACGACCTGCAGGAGTACCTGAGTGACTTCGCCGCCTACTCGCGCGCGGACGTCACCGGGCCGTACCCGCTCGTCACGCCGAACACCAGTGAGCCCATCTCGCCCTGGCGGAGTATCGCCGACGGCAGCGTGGAGACCCGCTTCTTCGGCGACTGGCCGGCCATCCTCGACGCCACCGCCGGGCCGACGAAGGCGAAGGCCGGCACGTTCGGCCCGTGGGCCGCCGACCACTTCTACCCGCTGGCCCGGACCTGCGCCTCCGACCCGTACCGCTGCCCGACCATCCCGGAGCTGCTCTCCGACGAGCGGCTGGACAACTTCGACTACCAGGTCTACACGCACGCCGACGAGGCGGCCCGCCACGGCCTCGCGTACCGGGTCGAGGAACTGAACACCGCCGCCGGACGCGGCGCCCACGGCGTCAGCGACGTCGCGGCCAGCGCGCTCTGGGCGCTCGACGCGATGTTCAACGCGGCCTGCCCTCAGCCGCCGCACGCCCCGTCGGTCAACGCCGAGTGCGGCACCGGCGCGATCGGGGTGAACTTCCACAACGCCGAGGTACGGGCCTTCTTCCACCCCGAGGAGGGCAACGGCTACTACAACGCGATCAACTTCGACCCCTCACCGGCCATGGGATCGCCGGCCCCTGCGCCGGAGTATTACGCGCTGCTGTTGTTCTCCCGGTTCGCACAGGGCACCACCGGGCTCCGGCCGGTGCCCGTGACGGTCAACGCCGCGCAGGGCGGGCAGGTCAAGGCCTGGCGCGTCGACGGCGCGGCGTCCGAGCGGCGGCTGTTCCTGATCAACAAGGGTGACCAGCCGACGTCGGTCGACGTGGCAGCGCCCGGCGCGACGTACGAGCTCGACCGGATGACCCCGGACGACCCGAGCGGCGCGGGCCGCACCCTCGACGCGCCGGCCGTACGCATCGACGGTCGGACCGTGTCGGCGGACGGCGCCTGGCCCGGCTTCCAGCCGACGGTGGGCACGACCGAGGCGGGGCGCGCCCGGATCACCGTGGGCGCTGGTGAGGCAGTCGTCCTCACGATGCACGGCCACGCCTGAGGCGGCACACGCACCCGGTGAGCGTGGTCCGGCATCCAGGATCACGATCACCGGGTGCGCCGCATAAGATCTCTGTTTCGCGATGGGCTGCGGCAACCGCATGCCGCAGCGGTCAGTTGCTGCGCAATGGCCGTCCGGCGCCCGTTCGAGGGGGATTGGGTTTCGTTGTCGGTCTACCATTCGGCGTCCTCGCTTCCGAACCGGTCTCGGTCACGCCGACGGCTGGTGGTCATCGTGCTGGCTGTCCTGCTGGCCGCGCTGGCGGCGCTGGCCGGCGTCCAGCTCACCCGGAAGCCGCCGCCCGCCGCGCTGCAGCTTTCGGTGCCGGCCGCACTGTCCATCCCCGGACAGGTCATCGGCGTGCCCTGGCCGCGGCAGGGCCAGGCGCAGCTGGATGTGGTGGGGCTCGGCACGCTGGGGCGGTCCGGCGGGCACGCGGCGGTCCCCATCGGCAGTGTCGCGAAGGTGATGACGGCCTACGTGGTGCTCACCGGCCATCCGCTCGAGGTGGGCCAGCCCGGCCCGGCCATCACCGTCACCGCCGCGGACGTGGCCGACTATCGTTCCCGCATCCCGAGCGGGCAGTCACTGGTGCAGGTGGCTGCCGGCGAGCGGCTCACCGAGCGGCAGGCGTTGCAGGCCCTGATGCTGCCGTCGGCCAACAACGTGGCCGCGATGCTGGGTAAGTGGGACGCCGGCAGTGTCGACGCCTTCGTGGCGAAGATGAATTCCACCGCCGCGCGCCTGGGACTGGCCGACACCCACTACACCGACCCCAGCGGGTTCGAGCCCACCACGGTCAGCAGCGCGGCGGACCAGACGATGCTCGCCGAGAAGGCGCTCAAGCTGCCCGCCTTCGCCGAGATCGTCGCGCAGCGGAAAGCGACCCTGCCGGTCGCCGGCACCGTCCGCAACTACAACGACCTGCTGGGCACCTACGGAGTGTTCGGGATCAAGACCGGGTCCACCGACGAGGCCGGCGGAAACCTGGTCTTCGCCGCCCGTCTCGCCGTCGCCGGCCGGACCCTCACCATCGTGGGCGCGGTACTGGGCCAGCCGGGCAAGGACACCCCGGAGCAGCTCGTGGCGGTCAACGCCGTCACCCGCAAGCTGCTCGCCGCGGCCAAGCGGCTCGTGCGGGCGTACGAGGTGCTGCCCGCGGCCGGCGTGGGCGAGGTCCGGGCCGCGTGGGGCGGGTCGGTCCCGGTACGGACCGCCAGCGCGGTGAAGGTCATCGGCTGGCCGGGGCTGCGGGTCACGGTCGCCGTCGAGCGGACAGCGCCCGGATCGCAGGTCCGCACCGGTCAGCACCTTGGCACGGTGACCGCCCGTACCGGCCTCGGTGCCGTGACGACCGACCTGCGCGCCGAGGCGGACATCGCGGGACCGTCCTGGTGGTGGCGGCTGACCCGTACGTCGTAGCGCGACTGCTGGCCGAACCGGGGCTCACCGGTTCACGGTGAGCCGCCCGACGTGTTCGGTCAGCGCCGCTCGGAAGCCGTCGTGCTCGGGGAGGTCCGCGCCGAAGATCTCCTCGACGCGGAGCAGCGAGTCGACCAGCCGCCCCGGGTTGCCCGCGCCGGCGGCGCGGGCGGCCAGTAGCCGGTCCGCCAGCGGGTCGTCGAGCGGCAACTCCCGGCCGCGCACGTCCCGCCCCTCGGCCACGTACGCCATCCAGGCCGCGACCGCGAGCGCCGCCTGCCGCGGCACGGCCCCGGCGGCCAGGCGGTCCCGGACGGTGCCGAGCAGCCGGACCGGCAGCTTCTGCGACCCGTCCATGGCCACCTGGACCGTCCGGTGCCGCAGTGCCGGATTGGCGAACCGCTCCAGCACCTGCCGCCGGTAGTCGGCCAGGTCCAGGCCGTCCGGCACGCGCAGGGTCGGTGCCACGTCCTCGACCATCAGCGCCTCGGCGGCGACGGCGAGCTCGTCGTCGGCGAGCGCGGCGGCGATCGTGTCGTGGCCACGCAGGGCGCCCAGGTACGCGAGCAGCGAGTGGGTGGCGTTGAGCATGCGCAGCTTGACCGACTCCCACGCGGCGACGTCGTCGGTGAGCACCGCGCCGGCGCGGTCCCAGGCGGGCCGGTCGGCGGCGAAGTCGTCCTCGATCACCCACTGGCGGAACGGCTCGGCCACCACGACGCCCCGGTCCTGCAGCCCGAGCGCCGCTCGGACCTCGGCGCGGTCGTCGTCGGTGGTGGCCGGCACGATGCGGTCGACCATGCAGGACGGGAAGCGTACCGACGCGGCGATCCAGTCGGCGAGCGGGCTCGCCTCGGCCGCCGGCAGCGCGTCCAGGAAGTCGTGCACCAGCCCGCGCAGGACCTCGCCGTTGCCGACCAGGTTGTCGCAGGAGAGCACGGTGACCGGCCCGGCGGCCCCGGCAGCCCGGCGCTGCAGCCCACGGACGAGCTGCCCGACGACGGTCCGCGGCGGCCGTCCCGTGAGGTCGGCGGCCACCTCCGGATCCGACCGGTCCAGCCGGCCGGTGCCGTCGCGGCGATAGCCCTTCTCGGTCACGGTGAGCGTGACGAGGTGTACGGCGGGATCAGCGATCCGGTCGACGACCGCCGCCGGGTCGCCCGCCCCGTGCAGCACCTCGCGGACGCTGCCGACGACGCGCAGCGCGGCGGCGCCGGAGCCACGCTCCAGCACCGAGTAGAGGCCGTCCTGCGGCGTCAGCTGGTCGCGTACGGACGCCGAGCGCTGGGTGACCCCGGCGATGCCCCAGTCGTCGCGGCCGGCCGCCGCCGCGGCGAGCTCGGTGAAGACGGCCTGGTGCGCGCGGTGGAAGGCTCCGATCCCGAGGTGCACGATGCCGACCCGCAGCGCGCGCGGATCCACCGCAGGTGGGGTGAACGCCCCGCCCCGTCCGAGCCGGTCCAGCGTGTCGAGGCGCAGCCGAGGCGCGGCGTCGCTCATAGCACGGCTCCCAACTGCCACGGGACGATCTCCTCGCCGCCGAGGCCCAACTCCTCGCTCGCGCTGCGACGGCCCGACGCCACGTCCAGCAGCAGGTCGTAGACCCGCCGGCCCATTTCCTCGACGGAGATGCCCTGCTCGACGACCGGTGAGCAGTCCAGGTCGATGTCGTCGGCCATCCGGCTGGCCAGTTCGGCGTTCGTGCCGAGCTTGACGGTCGGGACCGGGCGGCTGCCGAAGACCGAGCCGCGCCCGGTGGTGAAGCAGATGAGGTTCGCCCCGCCGGCGACCATCCCGGTCACCGAGACGGGGTCGTAGCCGGGGGTGTCCATGAAGACCAGCCCGGGCCGCGGGATCGGCTCCGCGTACCGGCAGACCGCGGCGAGTGGGCTGCGCCCGGCCTTCGCCACCGCGCCCAGCGACTTCTCCAGGATGGTGGTGATGCCACCGGCCTTGTTGCCCGGCGACGGGTTGGCGTCCATCGTGGTGCCCTGCCGCCCGGTGTACTCCTCCCACCACCGGATCCGCTCGAGCAGCGCCTCGGCCGTCTCCGGGCTCGTCGCCCGTGCGGCCAGCAGGTGCTCGGCGCCGTAGATCTCCGGCGTCTCGCCGAGCACGGACGTCGCGCCGGCCGCGACCAGGAGGTCCGAGGCCACGCCGAGGGCGGGATTAGCGGTGAGCCCGGACCAGCCGTCGGACCCGCCGCACTGCAGGCCCAGCACGAGTTCCTCGACCCCCACCCCGGTGCGCGTCGCGCCGGCGAGGTCCCGCATCATGCCCCGGACCAGCTCGACGCCGCGGGCCACCGCGGCGGAGGTGCCACCCAGCTCCTGGATGGTGTACGACGACACCGGCACGTGCTCGGCCACGCCGAGGTCGGCCATGAGCCCGGCCACCGCGTTCACCTCGCAGCCGAGCCCCACCACGACCAGGCCCCCGATGTTCGGGTTGCGGGCGTAACCGGCGAGGGTACGGCGCAGCAGATCCCACCCTTCGCCCTCGGCGGCCATGCCGCACCCGGTGCCGTGGGTCAGCGCGACGACGCCGTCGACCCCGTCCAGCCCTTCCGCGTCGTCCTCGGTGACCCGGGCGATCTTCCGGGCGACGGTGGCGGAGCAGTTGACGGTGGTCAGGACGCCCACGTAGTTGCGGGTGGCGGCCCGACCGTCCGGGCGGCGGTAGCCCTGGAACGTGCGCCGCAGGTCGGCGGGGAGCTGCGGGACCGGCCTGCCTTCCCCACCGGCCAGGCGGGCGGCCGCATCCTCCGGCATCCCGAGGTTGTGCACGTGCACGTGCTCGCCCGCGCGGATGTCCACCAGCGCCCGCCCGATCACCTGGCCGTACTTGCGTACCGGCGAGCCGGCGGCGAGGTCACGCAGGGCGACCTTGTGCCCGGCGGACACGTCCTCGCACAGGGCCGTGGCCGTCACCCCCGGCAGCACCAGCGGCTCCCCCGCGTTCATGGGCGTCGTGGCCACCGCGACGTCGTCGCTCCCGTACAGGACAACCAGACTCATGCCGATTCCTCGCTTCGCGCCCTCACCACGGGTGCACCGTGCCGTCCTCCAGCCGGTTGACCGGCAGGTACGCGGGCGAGTACGGATAGCGGGCGGCCGCCTCCTCGTCGATGTCCACGCCGAGGCCGGGCGCCTCCGCCGGGTGCAGGTAGCCGCCCTCGAAGTGGTACCCGTGCGGGAAGACCTCGTCGGTCTGCTCCGTGTGCCGCATGTACTCCTGCAGCCCGAAGTTGGGGATCGCGATGTCGAGGTGCAGGGCCGCGGCCATGCACACCGGGGACAGATCGGTCGCCCCGTGCGAGCCGCTGCGCACGTGGTGCAGGGCCGCGAAGTCGAAGATGCGCCGCAGGTGGGTGAGGCCGCCCGCGTGCACCACCGTGGTGCGGATGTAGTCGATCAACTGCTCGCGGATCAGCTGGGCGGCATCCCAGACGGTGTTGAACACCTCCCCCACCGCGACCGGGGTGGTGGTGTGCTGGCGGATGAGCCGGAAACCCTCCTGGAAGTCGGCGGGGACCGGGTCCTCCATCCAGGTCAGCGCGTACGGCTCCAGGCTGCGGCCGAGTCGCGCCGCCTCGATCGGAGTCAGACGGTGGTGCACGTCGTGCAGCAGCCGCAGGTCAGGTCCGAACTCGTCGCGGACCCGGGCGAAGACGGTGGGCACGTGCGCCAGGTACCGCTCGGTCGACCAGGTGGCCTCACTGGGCAGCGCCGCATCGGCCGGCTCGTAGAAGAGCTTGTCGCGGCTGACGCCGTAGGTCTTGGCCAGGCCGGGCACCCCGCACTGCACCCGCACCGCGCGGTAGCCGAGGTCGGCGAAACGGGCCACCTCGACGACGACGTCTTCCACGGTTTCGCCGTTGGCGTGCCCGTACACCGTCACACCGTCGCGGGACCGCCCGCCGAGCAGCTGGTATACCGGCAGGCCGGCCACCTTGCCCTTGATGTCCCACAGCGCGGTGTCCACCGCTGCGATCGCGCTCATCGTCACCGGGCCGCGCCGCCAGTACGCGCCCTGGTACAGGTACTGCCAGGTGTCCTCGATCCGCGCCGGATCACGGCCGATCAGCAGCGGCACGACGTGGTCGCGCAGGTACGACGCGACGGCCAGTTCCCGACCGTTGAGGGTCGCGTCACCGACGCCGGTGATCCCCTCGTCGGTGACGATCTTCAGCGTGACGAAGTTGCGTCCCGGGCAGGTCACGATGACCCGGGCGTCGGTGATCCTCACGGTTCCGGCTCCTCCTTGACCCGGGCGACGAGCTGGGTCGGGTTGACGTACCGGAGGGCGATCACGAGCAGCACCAGCATCATCGCGGTGTACATGACCGCCATCGCGTCCACCGACTGCTGCGCCCGGATGCCGGCCGCGGACATCGAGTAGTAGAGCGCGACGACGAGGGTCTGCGAGTCCGGGCCGGCGGTGAGGAAGGTGAGCTCGAACATGCCGACGGTCCGGACCAGGACGAGGATCGCCGACGCCAGCATCCCGGGCAGCAGCAGGGGCGCCAGCACGTGCCGGAAGACCGACCACATGCCGGCCCCGCACATCCGGGCCGCACTCTCGATCCGCGGGTCGATCTGCTCGATGAACGGCGTCATCGTCAGAATCACGAACGGCACCGACGGGACGAGGTTCGCCAGCACGACGCCGGAGAGGTGGCCGGCGAACCCGAACTTGTAGAGCACGGTCGCCAGCGGGATGCCGTAGGTGATCGGCGGCATCAGGATCGGGAGCAGGAAGACCAGGTAGATGGCCCGCTTCCCGGGGAAGTCACGGCGCGCCAGCACGTACGCCGCCGGGACGCCGATCACCAGCGACAGCCCCACGACGAGCAGGGACACCTCCAGGGTCACCTTGATCACCTGGAACAGCGCGAACTCGGTCCACGCCTCGCCGTACCACTTGGTGGTGTAGCCGTCCGGTAGCCAGGTGTTGAACCAGCGCTGGCCGAACGAGCTGACCAGCACGGACCCGACGATCCCCAGCAGGTTGAGGAAGAAGAAGATGACCGCGCCCCAGACCAGCCAGGCGGCGGGACGGGCGACGATGCGCCGCCGGGGCCGCACGTCGGGGGCCGCGGTTGCCGCGGTGGTGGTGACCATCAGCCCTTGCCTCCCGTGGATCCGGTGTAGAAGCGGGTGCGGGCGAACAGCACCACCGAGATGACCACCAGCTCGATGAGTCCCATGACCATCGCGATCGCCGACGCGTAGGGGTAGTCGTACTGCTCGTAGGCCGCCTGGTAGGCGGCGATGGAGATGACCCGGGTCTCCCCCGCCGGGTTGCCGACCAGGACCGCCGACGGGAACACGCTGAACGCGAGCACGAACGTCAGGCAGAACGTGGTGGCCAGCCCGGGCATCAGCAGCGGCAGGGTGATCATCCGGAACCGCTGCCACCAGCCGGCGCCGAGGGTCGCCGCGGCGCGCTCGAGCGTCGGGTCGATGCCGGACAGGTACGACAGGACGAGCAGGAACGCGAACGGGAACCCGGTGATGACCAGGGAGAAGAAGACGCCCCAGTAGTTGTGGACGAGCCGAACCGGTTCGTCGGTGAGGTGCACCGCGGTCAGCGCCCGGTTGAACCACCCGGTCGGGCCGAGGAAGTTCAGCAGACCCTGTGCGGTGAGCACGGTGCCGAGGGTGATGGGCACGACCAGCAGGATCGTGACCAGCCGCTTGCCGCGGAGCCGCCCCCGCATCCGGTAGGCGATGGGCACCGAGGCGGCCACGTTGAGCAGTGCGGCGGGCAGCGACAGGCCGAGCGTGGTCCAGATCGTCCCGCGTTGGTACGCGTCGTTGAAGAAGCGCGCATAGTCGCTGAACGGGCCGCCCTCCATCGGCTGGAACGACAGGCCCAGCCCGTAGAAGAACGGGTAGAGGAACAGCAGCACGACGAAGAGCAGCGCCGGTGTCAGCAGCCACAGGTGCCGGTCGACGCCACGTTCGGCGAGGCGGTGCTGCCAGTGGGCCCGCGTGCGCGGCGGCGGCCCGGCGGACTCCGCGACGGGGGTGGAGGTCGTGACACTCATCCGACCAGCCCTGGTTCCTCGACCGCGGCCGCCGCCGCTTCGGCGGGCGCCGTCGCGCCGGCCGGGTCCGCGGGGAAGACGAGCAGCCGCTGGGGGTCGATGCTCAGCGTCACCCGGTCACCGGGCGCGACCCGCTGGTCGGTACGCAGGTGGACCCGGAGGCCGGTGGCGGTCGCCGCCTCGGCCGCCAGTTCCCGCCCCTGGTACTCCACCACCTCGATCTCGGCCGGCACCGCGTTGGTCGTCGCGCCGGCCCGGTCGACCCGGACGTCTTCGGGGCGCACCGCGACCATCACGTCGTCGCCCGGCGCCGCCGGCCCGACCGGGTCGCCAACGAGCCGGACACCGTCCAGCTCGACGGCTACCGTTGCGTCGGCCGCCTCCCGTACCCGCATCGTCCAGAGGTTGCGGTAGCCCATGAAGTCGGCGACGTGCCAGTTGGCGGGGCGGGTGTGCAGCTCCTGCGGGGTCCCGATCTGCTGCACCCGGCCGGCCCGCAGCACGACGAGGCGGTCGGCGAGCGAGAGCGCCTCCTCCTGGTCGTGCGTCACGTAGACCGTGGTGAGCCCCAGCGACTGGTGCAGCCGGCGGATCTCGGTACGCATCTCGAGGCGCAACTTGGCGTCCAGGTTGCTCAGCGGCTCGTCCATCAGTACCAGCGACGGCTCCAGGACCACGGCGCGGGCGATGGCCACCCGCTGCTGCTGCCCGCCGGAGAGCTGGCCGGGCAGCTTGTCCGCGTGCTCCTCGAGGCGTACCAGGCGGACCGCCTCCTCGGTGCGGCGGCGGATCTCGTCCTTCGGCAGCCGCTGCATGCGCAGCCCGAACGCGATGTTTGCGCGGACCGACATGTGCGGGAACAGTGCGTAGTTCTGGAACACCATCCCGAAGCCGCGGCGCTCGGGCGGCAGCGTGTCGATCCGCCGGTCGTCCTGCCAGATGCTGCCCCCGGTCAGGGGCAGCAGTCCGGCGAGGCAGTTCAACGCGGTGGATTTGCCGCAGCCCGAGGGACCGAGGAGGGCGACGAACTCGCCCGCCTCGATCGTCAGGTCGAGGTCACGCAACGCGTCATGGTCACCGAAGCGACGCGACACGCCCTCGAGTCGGAGCCGGGAGAAGGCTTTTGTGCCGCTGGTCATCCCTGCTTGACCTTTCCGCTGCCGACCTCCCGGTCCCACCGGTCGAACGCCGCCACCAGCGCCTTGGCGTCCAGCGGCACCTCGGTCGGGTTGTTCGCGATGAGCGACTCGTACTCCGGCCGGCCGTAGTCCCGGATGGCGTCCTGGCTCTTCTGCGGCGCGTCCGACAGCTGGACGCCCTGCACGGCCGGGCCGGGGTAGAAGTAGCCGTCGTCGTAGGCCTTGGCCTGCTGCTGCAGGGTCAGCATGAACGCCAGCAGGGCCAGCACCGCGGCCTGGGTGTCGCTCGACACGCCCTTGGGGATCACCGCGTAATGCGCGTCGGTCACCCAGTGGAAGCCCTTCAGGGAGGTGACCTTGGCTTCCTTCGGCACGGTGCCGAGCACGCGGGGGTTGATGTCCCAGCCGGTGGTTGAGGCGATGATGTGCGCCGACCCGTTGGCCAGGTTCTTCATCGTCTCGCTCGTGCCCGACGGGTAGTAGTCGACGTACTGGTTGAGCTCCTTCAGGTAGGCCCAGGTCTTGTCCCACCCGTTCACCGGGTCCTTCGGGTCCTTGTCGCCGAGGACGTAGGGCAGCCCCATCAGGAAGGTGCGTCCGGGACCGGAGTTCGACGGTCGGGCGTACTGGACCTTCTTGGGGTGGGCCTTGGCGTAGGCGAGGAGTTCTTCCGCGCTGGTCGGCGGGGTCGACACGGTCGCCGGCAGGTATTCCAGCAGCGGGCCGGACGGGTAGTAGGTGACCGTCACGCCCGCGTTGCCGGCGAGCTTCTGCATCGCGGCGGCCGGCGCGAGGTAGTTGTTCATGCCGGTCAACCGGCTCTGAAACTTGGGCAGGACGTCGAGCCAGAGACCCTGGTCGATGCCGGCCGAGAGCCCGTCCACGCCGGTGAGCACCAGGCCGATGTCCACCCGGTTGGCGTTCTGCTGGGCCTTGATCTTGCCGGCCAGCTCTGGGGCGGGCGACTTGGAGTAGGTGACCCGGGAGATGACGTCCGGGTTCTTCTTGACGAACTCGTCGATCATCCCCTGGGTCAGCTGCAGGTTGCCCGCGACGTCGAGGACGTTCAGCGCCACGGCCTTCTTCGGCTTGTCGGGGACCTCGCCGTTGCTGTCGCCGCCGGCCCCGCCCGAGTTGTTGTCCGGGGCGCCGCACGCGGCGGTGACGGTCAGCAGGGACGATGCTGCGGCGATGAGGGCGCTCCGCCGGGTGATACCCATGAAATATCCCCTCTTTCGGTCGTCAGTCACGGTGGTGGTGGGTGGGACGGCCTGCCGGCCGGGATGTCAGGCGGTCGGTGCGACCCCGGTCGAGCCGCGGACCAGCAGCTGGGTGGTCAGTTCTCGGCGCACGTTGCGTGCGTCGTCGGGCCGCTCCAGCAGCGACAGCAGCAGGTCGACGGCGGCACGGCCGGCCTGCTCCTTGGTGAGCGAGACGGTGGTGAGCGTGGGTGACGACATCGACGACATCTGGATGTCGTCGATTCCGACCACGCTGATGTCGTGCGGTACGTGAACGCCACGGGCCTGGAGCCGGCCCAGCAGGCCCAGTGCCATGAGGTCGTTGTAGGCGATGACCGAGGTGACGCCGGAGGCGATGATGAGATCCGCCGCGGCGACCCCGCCCTCGAACTGGGGCGGGAAGTGGCCGACCACGAGCAGTTCCATGCCGGCCGCGTCCGTCGCGGCGCGCAGGCCCCGCATCCGGTCGCGGTTGGACCAGGAGGTACGCGGCCCACCCACCCAGGCCACCCGGCGGTGACCGAGCGCCTGCAGGTGCGCGACGGCCTGCCGCATGCCGTCCGCGTTGTCGAAGACGACGGACGGAACCCGCCCGAAGCGCCGGTTGACCATGACCAGGGTGGTGGTCGCGGCGAGCGTGCGGATGTCCTCCTCACGCGCGCGGGGCGAGCAGAGGATGAGCCCGTCGACCTGCTTGGCGAGGACCCGGACGAGTTCGCTCTCGACGGTCGGGTCCTCGTCGGCGTCGGCCAGGAGGACGGCGTAGTCCGCCTCCCGGGCCCTGGCCTGCACGCCCTTCACCACGGTGGGGAAGAACGGATTGGCCAGGTCCGGCACGATCAGCCCCAGGTTGCCGGTGCGCCCGGTGATGAGTCCTCGCGCGGCCCGGTTGGGTTCGTAGCCCAACCGCTGGGCCACGCGCAGCACCCGTTCCCGGGTAACCGGGCTGACCAGCCCGGGCATCGACAGCGCCCGGGACACGGTGGACGGCGAGACGCCGGCCTCGCGGGCCACCTCACGGATCGTCGCGCGCAACGGTTCACCTCCTCGGTCGCGGAACCGTTACGTCGGAAGTCTGAAACCGATTGCAGAACTCTGTCAATACTCTCCCGCACGAATGTCTCTGGGCTCGTGAAACCGCGGCCTTGTGGCGCAAGCCGGTCGATGCAATCCTTTGCAGGGCCAGTTCCAATCGAAGCCGCAGAGGAGACGTTGGTGGCACAACTGCGTCTGCACCCCGACCGTGCCCTACCGGCCGGCGACGGCATCCGGGCCGTCGCCCGTCGCATCTACCACTCCACGCGGGAGCTGCCGCTGCTCTGCATGCACGGGCACGTGGACGCCGCCGTACTCGCCGACGACGAGCGGTTCTCCGACCCGGCTCACCTGCTGGTCGTGCCGGACCACTACGTGACCCGAATGCTCGTCTCGCAGGGCGTCACACTCGACCAACTCGGCGTCCCCCGCCTCGACGGGACAACGGTCGAGGCCGACCCCCGCGCCATCTGGCGGCTCTTCTGCGCCCACTGGCACCTGTTTCAGGGCACGCCCAGCCGCTACTGGCTGGAACACGAGATCACCGAGGTGCTCAAGCTCGACCTCGCCCCCGGGCCCGACACCGCGGACGAACTCTACGACCTCATCGACGCGCGACTGTCCGAGCCGGGCTTCCGGCCACGTACCCTGCTCGACGCCTTCAACATCGAGTTGATGGCCACCACGGACTCCGCCACCTCGCCCCTGCACGACCACTCCCGGCTCCGCGAAGCGGGGCTGGGTGAACGCGTCGTGCCCACCTTCCGGCCGGACGCACTGACCCATGTCGGCCACCCCGGCTGGACGGGCCAGCTCGAGCGGCTCCAAGAGTTGAGCGGGATGGACACCGGCGACTACGACGGCTATCTGGCCGCCCTGCTCGCGCGGCGCGCGGCATTCGTGGCGGCGGGCGCCCGCGCCACGGACCACGGGCACGTCAGCGCCGCCGCCGAGCCGCTGAGCCCGGCCGAGGCCCGGCGGATCTACGCCGACGCGCGCAACGGCGCGGTGACCCCCGAGGCGTCCTCGGCGTTCGCCGGGCACATGCTCTACGAGATGGCCCGGATGTCGTGCGACGACGGGCTCGTCATGCAGATCCACCCGGGCGTGCTCCGCGACTACGACCCCGACATCCACGCCGCCTTCGGCTCCGACCGGGGTTTCGACATCCCGATCGCGGCCGAGTTCACCCGTGCCCTCCGGCCGCTGCTCACCGCCTTCGGTCGCGATCCGAACTTCCGGGTCATCCTCTTCACCGTCGACGAGACCGTCTACTCACGGGAACTCGCCCCGCTCGCCGGGGTCTACCCCGCGGTACGTCTCGGCGCGCCGTGGTGGTTCCTGGACAGCCCCGACGGGATGCGCCGCTTCCGGGAACTGGTGACCGAGACGGCCGGCTTCTACAACACCAGCGGCTTCGTCGACGACACCCGGGCGTTCCTGTCCATCCCGGCCCGGCACGACCTCGCCCGGCGCATCGACGCCGGCTACCTGGCCCGCCTCGTGGTGGAACACCGGCTGACCGAGGACGAGGCGACCGAGACGGCTGCCAACCTGGCCTACCGCCTGCCCCAGGAGGCGTACGCGCGTCGCAGTGGCTGAACCCGACGACAACCCGCTGCGACGCCGCCGTGGTAGACGCCAGCGGCACGCGCACTTCGCGGAAGTCGAATGCCGCTCGGTCGTTTCTCCTCCTTCGGGACACCGGCAGGTACGGGCGTCCTCGTCGCCGTTACGGCTGGTACAACTTGCACCGGCTGTACAGCAGCCTGGGCCACCGCAGTCCCGCCGACTACGAGGCCGCCCTGGCGGCCTGACCACCACACCGATGGTGTCCGCCGAAGCGGAACAAGCTCGGACCACAGGAGTTGTCAGAACGCATGGACGGAACTGCAGGCAGCCCGTGGGCGGTAACCGGTCTGGATCCCTTGGCCGGGCGGGTGTTGGAGCACCTGGTGGCCGTGCCGTCGGCGGACGTCACCGAGGTGGCGACGGCGGTCGGGGTGTCCCCGGCGGAGGCGGAACGAGCACTGCGGCACCTTGCGGACTCCGCGCTGGTGCTGCAGATCGACGCCACGGCACCGCGATGGGCGGCCGGCCCCCCGCGGTCATCGCTCAGCGCCCTGGTGGCCCGGCGGCGGGCCGAACTGGCCCGCGTCGAGGGCCTCGTGGAGCGGCTTCACGAGGTGTATGAGGCGGTTTCCGGCCCGCGCGCTGCGCATCTGGTGGAGGTGCTGGAGCGCGAGGACGAGGTGCCGGCGCGCTACGGTCAGCTGCTGAAGGGCAGTTCGGTCGAGGTACTGCATCTGGCCAAGCCGCCGTATGTGACGGCCACGCAGGCGTCCGTCGCGGAGTCGGGGGTGGCGCCCGGGGTGCGGATGCGGTCGGTGTACGAGACGGAGGGCTTTACCGACGCGGTGTCCCTCAAGACGGCGCTGCGCGGGACGGGTCAGGGCGGGGAATTGCGGCTGGCGTCACGGCTGCCGGTGAAGTTGGTGGTGTTCGACCGGGTGGCGGCTCTGCTGCCCGTGCGCGGGGACCGCCCGGCGGCGGGTTCAATGGTGGTGCACTCGCCCGCGCTGGTGGTGGCGCTGGTGGCGCTGTTCGAGAGTGTGTGGGAGCGCGCCGACCCGGTGTCGCTGGCGAGCCGACACGATGGGCCGGCCCCGAAGGGCAGTCTGACGACCGTGGGGCCGGACCGGCGAACATGGGAAATCCTGCACATGATGGCGACCGGGATGAAGGACGAGGCGATCGCCCGCGTGCTCAAGGTGAGCCGCCGCACCGTGCAGAAACACGTCAGCGATGCGGGTTCTCTGCTCGGCGCCCGGACTCGGTTCCAGATCGCGCTGCTGGCAGCGGAGCGGGGGTGGCTGAAGGAGTCGCTGACAGGAGGCGGCACCGGGCGATGAAGGCTCGTTGAATCCCGCGGCCCCACGTCAAGGCTCACTGCCACCGCGCGCCGGGACCTCCATGTGGCAGATCCCGGCGCGCTGTCGTGCATCGCGCTTGCCTAGCAGGGGCTCACTGGCAGGACTTGGCTCCCGTCGCGTACGCCAGGCCGAAACCGCCCGCCGACGAGTCCATGAAGATCACCTCGCGCCCCGCACCCGCCGTCGCGAACATCTGCGCTCCCGGACTGCACGACGCCGGGCCGACGTAGGTCCCGTCGAACGTGTACTGCTTGAGCTTCGGGTTGAGCGAGTTGTCCGGGTAACCGCCGGTCGCGAGCCAGAGCTCCGCGGGGGCCTCCTCGGTGGTCGTGAGGGTCGTGTCGGACAGCGTGACGACGTCGGCACGGATCGCCTGCGGGGAGTTCTCCTCGAAGAGCAGGTTACTGGTGCCCGTGGCGAAGTCGAAGAGCCGCACGGAGTCGTTGAACGTCCCCTTGCTCCACTCGCCGTCGACGTAGTGGCCGTAGTCGCGGTTGGTCACCCAGGCGACGCCGGTGCCGGACAGCTGCGGGTAGCTCATCGTCTCGGCGCCAGGGTCACCGCCGGCGAAGGTCGTCTTCCCCGTCGCCACGTCGTACACCTCGACGCCCAGCGACCACCAGGTGCCGTCGGGGTTGGGCTCCGCGTAGTCCTCGTACCGGACGTAGGAGATCTTCCCGTTCTTGACGCTCGGTGCCGTCGCGTTCCCGACCCAGTCGGGGTGCGCGAGGGTGTGCACGGTCCGCGAGTTGCCCTGCAGGTAGCGCACGACGTCGAGGTACCCCTGCGCCGGGTCGTACTGGCTCCACGCGACGACGTCGCCGTCGAAGCCCAGGCCGTCGATCCGGTACGGGGAGCTGTAGAGCTCCTCGACCTGGCCGCCGCCGACGGGCGCCGACAGGATGCGGTTGGTCTCCCACGTCGGCGAGTCGGGGTTGTTCATGATCGACAGCCACACGACGCGCTTGCCATCGGTGTACGGGAAGGTGTGATTGTTCCCGTCGTTCGGGGAGATCCGGTACGGCGCGACCTTGCCGTCGGTGCGGCCGACCCAGATCGAGATCGGCTCGGTGTGGTTCGCGTCCGACCGCGGCACGGTGAACCAGCCGCCGGCCATGCTCGCCTTCGTGTCGATGTACAACCCGGTGTTGAGCCGGTCGACCAGCAGGTCGGTGTTCTTGCCGTACAGGTTCGCCTTCCACTTCGCGGTGATCCCGCGCGAGTCGAACGCCGCCTGCACCACCTTGAAGTCCTTGTTGCTCAGGCCGAAGGACCTGGCGGAGGCGAGCACCGCGTCGCGGGCGTCGACGAAGTCGGACATGGGCGTGAGGTAGTCGGTGAGCGCGCGGTAGACGATCTTGTCGGCGACCGCACCGCCGAACGCCTGACGCAGGTCCCACAGCGCCCCGGACACGATCGTCGAGTTGAGGTGCACGCCGCCGTCGTCCATCTGCGGGGTGTCCATGAGGTGCTGGAAGTCCGCCGTGGTGGCGCCGTCGTCGAGGTTGCGCAGGGCGCACTTGGCGGGAGCCAGGGTGCGGCAGAGGTCGCCGCCGATCAGGCTCGCCTCCGGGTCGGACATCGACGTGCCCGCCGCGTCGAGGTCGATGGCGTTGCCGAAGTAGTCGGCGATCGCCTCGTTGAGCGCGCCCGGCTGGCCGGCGTAGACGAGGCTGGCGGAGTTCTCCACCACACCGTGCGTCATCTCGTGGCCCACGACGTCCGGGTCGGCGGCCAGCGGCAGGTACTCGTCGTCCCCGCTGCCGTACACCATGCGGGTGCCGTCCCAGTAGGCGTTGACGAACGGGTAGCCGCCGTACGTGATGCCGACGATCGAGTTGATCGGCATGCCGTCGTCGTCGAGGCTGTTGCGCCCGAGCTCCGTCTGGAACCACTCGAACACCTTCGCGGCGTCCCAGGCCGCGTCCACGGCGCCGGCGTCGGTCAGGTCGGCGCCGAGCGTGCTCGACGGCGACGCGAACGGCCCCACGCCCTCGGGCAACTGGCCGTCGAGCAGCTCGTAGTAGTCCCGGCCCCGAGCGTCAAAGGTGGTGATCGGCACCGTCCGGCCGTCCGCGAGGGTGTGGGTCTGGTCGATCATGAGGTAGAGGCTGGCGTCGTCGACCCGGACGAGCGGGACCGACACTGCGGCGCCGTGCAGGCTCTTGCCCTCGCCGACGACCGGCGTCGTGCCGTTGCCCGACGGGGGCGGCTCCGTCACGGCCTGCGGCGCGACGGCCGTCCCACCGGCGGCCAGGGCGGCGGCCTGCTGCGCGGTGGCGAACGACTTGATCCGGCTGACGCTGAGCAGCGTCACCCCGTTCGTCGCGCCCACGTACACGTCGCGGAGCACGGGCTGGCCCGTGACGGCGTCCTTGCCCTTGACGAGCACGCGCCGCGCGAGCACGCCGGCGCCGGTCGGCATGACCACGAGCCCCTGGTCGGTGCCGCTGAGGTCGGCGTGGGCCGCGTCGGTCTTCGTGCCGCGCCGCGGGGCGCCGGCCACGACGGCCGCACCGGGGTGCAGGCTCTTGCGCACGTCCTCGACCGCGCGGGAGATCGCGACGTCCGCGGGCATCGGGGTGCCCGTCGTGTCGACGTCGAGGTCCGTGAAGTAGCTGCCCGACGTGCCGGTCACCGTGCGCTTGCCGGCCTTCTTCTCCATACGCACCACGTACTGGGCGCCGAACACGGGCAGGCCCTTGTACTTCTGGTTCAGCCGGACCGTCTCCCGCGCGCCCTGCGTGTCGACGCTCGCCGTGGTGAGCGTGCCGTCCGGGTCGGCGATCTTGTAGCGGTCCTTGTGGCCCGCGAGGTGGGCCTTGGCGGCCTTGTCCGGCGCGATCGTGGCGTCGACCGGGTCGGCCAGGTCGTCCACGAGCGCGGGCGTGTCCGTAGCGAGCGCCACGGTGGCCGGGACGGATGCCTCCGTGGCCGTCGTCGTGCCCGTCGGCGACGGGGTCGCCGCGTTCGCGGCCTGGGCGGTGGTTCCGAGGAGGGCGGCCGTCGCCAGGATGGCGAGGGCGGGTGGTGCCTTGAGTCTGCGCATCTGTTGCTCCTGCAAGGTGGTCCAGCGCCCGGCCGACTCCTTGCGGCACGGGTTCCGCTCACCCTCGCCGCGGTGTCACCACCGACACAAGGACGCCTTTGCGCAGCTGCACAAGTCAGAAGCTCGCCGAGAGACAGCCGATCCGAGCGCGGCATACCCGGTCGGGGCCGATGGTGGGCGCAGCGTCATCCGCAAGGCGGCCGGCATCGACTTCAACGCCGTGCGGCGAACCGGCTCCCTGGCGGATGGGCCGGTGCCGTGTGGACCGCCAGCTGGCCAGTTGGCCTCGACTACGACTCAGGCGCTGCCGACGGTCAACGCCTCCCGAGCTCCCACAGCGCTCCCCCGGGCATATGCTCAACCGGACTCGCCGAGCCGCCTGCGGCTGCCCTTTGGGCAGGGGCACGGAGGGGCAGGGTTCAGCATCTACCCGGAGATCCCGCGCCGGGCGCAGGCGCCCAGCGCTCGGCCAGCGGCAGATCAGTGGACCTGACCTTCGCGGACGCCCAATACGGGAAAGGCAATGCGCCCGGCAGCTAACCGAGCGCATTGCCATCGATGGGGCCGCATACCGGTCGTCTCGAGCCGGTGGCGTCGGCGGCGATCAATTTCCTGATCAGAAGGGGGGTGCGTCCTCGCCCATCAACGCCAGCACGACGCCTCCCTTCCCGCTCTTGAGGCTCTGGACCACGACCTTGCCGGTGCTGCCGTCGGGCAGCTCCAACGTGAAGGTCTTCCCGACCGCGTTCTTGGGGCCATTGCCGGCGCTGTTGGCCGGCCGGAAGTCGCCTGCCCACGGCGGGATCCCACCCTTGCGGGCGGGCTCGGCGAAGAGCGCGGCGGTGCCGGGGGTCCTGGTGCCGTCCGAGGAGAGAAGCACTGAGGCGCTGCGATAGGTAGCCATATGCCCCAAGGCTATCCCGACCGCGCTCGTTCGCGCCACGACAACTGCCCCGTACCGCGAACGGCAACGGAGAGCGACCTTGATCTGCTCCCACCCCGCGGGTTGACCATGCGTTGGCCGCGGGCCCGAGCCAGATCCCGGCCGCCGAACCTGCAGCCCATCGCGCCGGTTTCACCGAGTCGGCTCTGACCCGCGGCTGCTACCGTGGGCGAATGATCATGGGGCAGACGGTTCTGGGTGCCTACTTTCCCGGAGTGGACACCCACGAGTACCCGATCGAGCACCTTCCCGCCGACCTGTTGACCCACCTGTTCTACGCATTCGCCACGATCGAGGACGGCCGCCTGACGCTTCCTTCCACGGCGCCGGCGCAGCTCGCCGCGATCAGGCAGGCGCATCCGCACCTGCGCATCGTGATCTCGATCGGCGGCTGGGGTGCCGGCGGGTTCTCCGATGCCGCGCTGACCGCACGCACACGCGCCGACCTGGTAGCCGAATGCGTGGAACTCGCCGCCGGCTTCGACGGCGTGGATCTGGATTGGGAGTTTCCGGTATCGGGAGGCCCTGCCGAGCTCACCCGACGGCCCGAGGACCGGCGCAACTGCACGCTGCTCGCCCAGGATCTGCGTGACCGTCTCGGCCCGGATCGCCTGCTGACCGCCGCCCTGCCGGCCGGACGGCTGCAGTCGGCCGGCCCATATGACCCGGCGGACAGCTTCGAACTCGCGGAACTCGCCGAACTCCTCGACTTCGTCAACCTCATGACCTACGACTTCGGTACGGGCTTCTCCCAGATCGCTACGTTCAACGCGCCACTGGCGGAAGTCGCCGACGACCCACTCGAACCCGGCCTGCGGCAGTGGAACAACGTCACAGGTGCGGTCGACTACTACGAGCGCCACGGCGTACCACGGGACAAGCTCGTGCTCGGCGTGCCGTTCTACGGCCGCGGATTCCGCGTCGCCTCACCCGGCGAGCAAGCCGGCCTGTTCCAGCCCCAGATCGGTACCGTCGATGTCGGCAACTGGCGCGACATCAGCCGTGACCTGCTGCCCGACCCGGCATGGCAGCGCCACCGCCATCCGGTGGCCCGCACACCGTGGCTCTACCACCCTGGTACCCAGACGTTCGTGAGCTACGAGGACGCCGACTCCATCCAGGAGCGAGCGGCGTTCGCGGCGAGCCACGGGCTGCGGGGCACGTTCACCTGGCAGCTCGCCGGTGACGACAGCGAGCATTCCCTCCTTGCAGCCATGACCCGCCCGTTCCGTCAGTAGCCCGTCGTGGGCCATCTGGCTGGCGTTCAGGAAGGATACTGCGGGGGCCACAGCAGGCCCGGCAGATCGGCGGAGACCGCGGCGAGCGGTACGACGCACCCGTCTCGGCAAAGTCGCGCGGTCAGCGGCAGTAGCGGATGCTTGATCTTGGCGACGCGCCCCCCGATCTTTGGCCCTCGCCGGACGGAACCATTTCCAAGGTGGTGACCAGCTGTACCGTCGCCGTCGTCGCACCAGTTGGTCCGGGTCAGTCACCCTGCGCCGGTCGATGCTCGTTGACTTCGGGCTGGCCGCGTCGCGCATTCGTTGTCGGACCCGCCCGCTAGCATCGCCGCGATCGCCAACGGGAGGGAAGGCGCCGTGGCCCAGGACGTCACAACGTTCGTCGATAGGGACCTGCGGGGCGCGCGGTTCAACAGGTCGACGCTGGCCGGTGCCGTGATGCGCGGCGTCGATGTGCGCGGGCTCGATATCGATGCGCCGTGGCTGGCGGACGGCGCACTGCTGATCAACGGTGTCGACGTCGTGCCGCTCGTCGAGGCCGAACTCAACCGGCGGTTTCCCGGGCGCGAACTGAAGCATGCCAAGGATTCCGATGGCCTGCGCACGGCGTGGGCGGCGCTCGAACGGGCCTGGGCGGCCGCGGTCGACCGGGTTGAATCCATGCCCGAGGGCACCGCCGACGTCTCGATCGATGGCGAGTGGTCGTTCGCGCAGACCCTGCGCCACCTCGCGTTCGCCACCGACGCATGGCTCGGCAAGGCGATCCTGCGCCTGCCGCAGCCCTTCCATCCGCTCGGGCAGCCGCACGCCGAGTACGAGACGGATGGATTCGATATGTCGATCTTTGCCACGGGGCAGCCGAGTCTCGCCGAGGTGCTCGATCTGCGTGCCGAGCGGCAGGCCATGGTGCAGGACTTCCTCGCGAGCGTCACGCCGGAGCTGCTCGCCGAGCCTCGGCCGACCGTGTGGTCACCCGAACACGAGGAGCGGGTCCTGCACTGCCTCCACGTGATCTTCGACGAAGAGTGGGAACACCTCCGCTTCGCACTGCGCGACCTCGACGCGCAGCAATAAGGTCCGGTGTCCACGTGGACACTTGAAAAGACCTCCCACCGAAGGGACAGCCCACTGCGTAGTGCTCAATATGCGGCAAAAGAGTACGTCCGTTGGATGCTGCGTCCACGCGTCAGGGAGGCGCTCGCGGAGTAACCGAGAAGCTGCATCACGACACTGGCGGATCTTGGGCTGCTGGACCGATCAGCCGTTTGAGGGTCTGCTCGGCCTGCTTGAGGTACTCACGAACCGCCTGGTCGAAGGCACCCGCGGGCAGAGACCAAGCGCTGTCCTGCGGCTCGCCGAGTCGGCCCAACGCCGGAGGGATCCCGTCCATCCAGCCGAACAGGCCGCGTCGTTTCATCCGCTGTCGGTACAGTGCCCGACCGGTCTCAGTAAGTCAGTAGCGGTCGGCTTCGGCATCGGCCCCGATTAGGCCCACGGCCAGAAGGCGGGGCACTGCACGGGTGAACTCGGCTTCGGTCAGGACGGCGTGATTGATGGTGTCGGCCGTCTTGAGGATCTCGCTCAGCGTGTAACCATCGTCCGGACCGGTGCCCTTGATCGACGAAAAGACCCAGGCATCCGACCATGTCCACGTGGCCATGCTGCCAGCGTAAGGAGAAAGCGTCGCCGTCGATGGCTGACCGCGCGGTCAGCGGCAAATGAGGGTGGCCGAGCATGGTGGCGGCGGGGTGGAAACCAGATGGGCGCAGCGCTGCCCAGTCCGGTAGCGAGTCGCGGACATCGAGGCTGATCTTGCCCTGTAACGGCTGGACTGTCACGAGCCCTTTCGGCGCGGCCCTCATCAGCACCGTAGCGATATCGTTACCGCGAGCACGGCCAGATCGGTGAACATGTTTCACAGTCGCGAGACGCGGGCCGGACCGCTCGGGCAGCGTCGCCGGCGGTGGCGGTCTAGGCTGACCCGCATGCCTGCTGATCATGGCGCACGTGACCTCGGCCAGCTGATGGAGCGCGTCAATGCCGGTTATTTCGAGGAGGCCCGCGACATTGCGTGGCTAGGCTTTGTGCCCGCCGGCAAGGCGTCGAGCATCAACGCCGTCGCCGGACTCAATCCCCAACAGATGGCGACGGAGATCGGGATCTCCGCGATGGAGCCGCCGAGCGCGATCGCCCTGGTACGGCGACGCTGCCCGGGCATCGTCATCGCCATGGGCCGCCCAGGCGAACCCGATCCGCGCCAACCCCTGCGCCCAGGCGGCGCCGTGCTCTGGCATTACGACGGTACCCGGGAGACCGCGGCCCTGCCCCCGCCCGACCCGGACGCCGCAGGGGTGGTGACAGAGCTTGCCGCACAACGGTCCTGGGGCCCGCCTGCGGTCACCTTGCATGCGGCGGCGCGGCTGCGCGAGGTACCCGTCAAAGAATTGTTGTCTTTGCTCGTCCACCCGCCGCAGTCGCCCGGCCGCACACGGATGTCCGTGTGGGAGCGGACCGTACAGGCGTGGTGCTGCCTTGGCCTGCTGCACCAGGGTGAAACGGGGCTGCTGGCCGACATCGTCTTCGGCGTCGAGGACTGGACCACCGAGGCGGCCGTCTACGCGCTGGTGGCCTCGGCGTGGACGGACCCGTCGCAACGGGCCGGCGTCGCCGCGCTGGTGGCCGAGCGCTTCGAGAAAGCGTCTACGGCGCAACAGACCCGGCCCGTGCTCATCGCGACGTCGCTGGCGCAGCTTGCGTGCGTGACTCCGGACCTGTCCGCCGCCACGCGCGACGCGGCCCGGCGGATGCTTGCCGAAGACGTGCTGCCCTCGGCGCAACCACAACCCAGACGGACAGTGTGGGACAAGCTGCGGGGCCGCTGACACCGGCGCCGCGTCACCGGGCGCGCCGTCCTCGACAACCAGCAACTCGAACGCTTCACTCGACACCTCATCGCTGTGCCGCTGCAGCCGCTGGCCGTGCCCGCCGACCCGACGCATCTCTACGTCGCGCCCGGGCTCGTCGCTCTCACCGCCGGGTTGCACGGCGGCACCCACGTGTTCGTCGGCGCCCGTCAACGGGCAAGCCTGCGCGCCACTCGCGATTGGACCACCGCCTGGAGCACGTTCAACGGCTGACGGCCCGCGGACGTCGGGGAGCCGGGATACTTCAACGCCCATGATCCAGTGCGCGCTCATCGGCAGTTCCGGATGGCGAGCGGCAGCTCGAACCGTCACGCTGCGCGCCGCGCGGATCGCGGCTGTGAGTGCGCCCGGCGCCACCAACTCTGCGGTCGAAGTCGCCGCCGCCCATATGGTTGAAGCAGCTGCCTAAGCTGGGTCGGTGCACCGCGTCGATTTGTACGCGGCCGACGGGGGCCTCGGATTGGTCGTCACCGGCCGCGACATCCCGCATCTACGGCTTGAGGTCACTTCTGGCCGGCGCATGCTGCTACGTCAGCAGAACCGTGTGGTACTTCTCGGCAAGGTGCACCGCTGGAACTACGGCGTGCACGTGTACCGGACCGGGGACAACGTCTCGCCGCTTCCCCCACTGCGCGCCGACAATGCGCGCCAGGTCACCCCACCCCGCAGCGTACGCCAACACGCTGCGAGCGGCAGATCCGGAAACTCGATCACCCGCCCGCTGAGGCCTACGAGCCCAACCCATCCAGCGCCACTTCTGCCCGACCGGGGTCAGCCAGGTCAGGATCCTGAGCCGCGAATGACTGCTCCAGCGTCCCCCACCCGAACTTCTGGATTACCTCAGCTTCACCCGTGGTGATCGGAACCAACCACGTGAAGACCACTGGCGCGGGTTCGGTGTGACAGACGGCAAAGGACTCCGGCAAATATCTCGGGCTGATCGCCACGATGGCTGTGGTCTGGCCGCCCGGGAAGAGAGGCCCGCGCGGGCCAATCACCTGGCCATTCGACAAGCCGGCCCTGCGGCGCACCAACTCACCGGCCACCTGGAACAACAGCCCGGCTGCCCGGGCCGGGTAGTCATCGGTTGGAACGTGCATCACCAACTCTTGGTGCAAGGCCCCGTCACTCGGCAGGTTGAGATGACGCCGCGACAGCCCGACGGTCACCAGGGTCGTGACCCCGCCGAACGGGACGTCGGGGCCAAACCACGCCACCTGAACGCCCTCCGGCGTCGTATCGTCGCCTCGGCTACCACCCGCGATGAGCCCGAGGAACGACTCCAAGTGTTCAATCAACCCAGCCACTCGGTGATCATCTCCGATCAAGCCACGACGACGAAAGCTCGCCCCCCGGCCACCGTGTGTTGGCCCCGCCCGGGGACACAGAACCCGTGAACGGGGTACGGCCGGCAACTACCGCGCTGTCGTGTCGACCAGCGTTGTTAGCGCGCGGAGCTCGGCTTGGGCTGCATCGATCACCGTCGCGGTGGCTCGGTGCGTGTCGCCGGTGCGGGTGTAGCGCTGTGCGATCGCGGTAAGCGGGGGGATGGGCGTGGTCGTGCGGTGGATGCCGTCGACGGTTTCGAGGGGGCCGACGCCATTGGCTAGCAGCCACAGGTAGTCGCCGAGGTTGCTGGCGATCACGTTCAGCTCGCCCTCGGAACCAAGGAACACGATGGGCTGGGTCTCGATCGGGGCATCAGGCACGCGGATCCAGAAGGCAGCCAGGCCGCCAGACCCGTCTTGCCCGAAGACTCGGAACGGTGCGGTGCCGGCGGTCGGGTTGCCGGTCCAGGATTGCCACCACTCAAGCGTTTCGACGGACCACATGAACTTGTCGTACGGCTCGAAGTCGTGACCGTCATGGTCGGTGGAGAAGCCTTCAGCGTGAGCTGCGGCCAGCGCGGCCGGCAGCGTACGGTCCTCGTCCTGCACCAAGAAAGTCTATGAGGGCCTTCATACGGCGTCGGGTGGGACTGACCCTCGAGTAGCGACGCATTACCGGTTGCGACCAGCGCGGTCAGCGGCATGTGCGGACGTTGATTTGGTACCGGTCATGCCCTCGTCAGCGAGACGCGCTGCACCCAAGGGCGGACGCGTGGAGCCGTGGTCACTGCAGCCAGCGCGAGGAGGCTGATGATGGTCTGTGAAATCCGGGCAGTCGCGGTTGCACCGGTTAGGCCGTAAACGGCGTACCCGTTGGCGGCGGCGTCCGTCACTAGGATCAGAATGCCGACATACAGCCCGATCGTCCGGCGAGCCCACAACAGCGACGCACTTTGTTGCTGCGAACGGTGCGCTTGTCGCCTCGATAGTGATCGACTTGGTCGTCTGCCGCTTGCGGTGGACCGCGCCATTTTCGGAACCCGAATACGCCCTCCATCGCATCCAACCTCGGCTTGATCCGGACCAAGCCACTCCTGGTGACCGCCTCGCGGACCGCGGCCTTCCACGCATGCTCGGCTGCTGACGAGTGGCTGCCTCCCGACGCAACACCCCAGGTAACAGCCCCGCAGACGCCCAACTCAGCAAAGCGTGAGCCAAGTCAGGCAAATCGGAAGTTGACCATCGCGGAGACGTGCCGTCCGAGTCGCTCGCGTTCGGCTACCGCTCGCAGGATCCGCTGTCGAGGTGGAAGTACCTCGTGTTCCCCCAACGGCAGAGCCGGATGCCGACGACTATGCCGGCGATCGTGACCAAGGCGGGGAGGTACCCGCTGGCGACTTGCACGATGGGGATCGCCGGGCAGCCACCCGAGATCGCCCAGCCCGTGCCAAACAAGATTGCGCCGGGGATTACGCCGGCGTGGATGCGACCTGAGGTCCGGCGGACGCGCAATACGGCGAATACCACGACGATGATCGCTACGGCGCCGGCGAAGGCCAGGAACATGCGCAAATCCTGGAAGGTGAACATGCGGTTCAGTTCGGCGTAGTCACCGAACCCGATGTTCGCGACGGTATAGCCGAGAGCCAGCCCAGCGATGACGTTAGCGACGGTGATCCCGCCCCGGGTACGCATCAGATCACCTTCCACAGCAGGAACGACACGAGGACGCCGGTGCCGAAGAAGACGGCAGTCGCGACGATGCTGACCGGCTGTAGCCGGCCACAGCCATTGAGCCCGTGACCGCTGCTGCACCCTCCGGCGAGACGGGTACCGAAGCCGACGAGTACACCGCCGACGAACAACGCGCCAATCATTTCGATCGGTTTGTCGGTCACGATCTGGCCGAAGGCGTCGCCCATGTCGAGGCGGAGCTGGAACCGGCCGGCGGTAACCGCCGCTATCCACCCGCCGCCGAAGATTGACAGGAGCAGGGCGACCTGGCTGACCAAGGGTGCCGGGAGCAGGCTCGCCAGTGAGGAGCTCGGGGAGGCAGGTGGTCGCCCGTCCTGTCGCGGTGCCCGCGCGTCGCCGTGCGGGGCGGGAGGCGCAGCAGGTGCCGCCGAACCGGCTCCGAACTGGTCGGCGGCGGCCGCGGCGAGAGCCTCGGCGAGGACACGTTCGTCAGCGAACTGCTCGTTCACGCGTTCGACCCGGCGTTCGGCGCGCCAGTGCAGCACGCGGTCCCACGCACCGGACACCCCGAAGGATCGATCGGTCGTGACGGCGTAGTTGATGGTGGTGAGAGCGAGCCCGACAGCCCCCGCCCACCAGGGCCAGTATTCAGTCATGCGGGACCTGCAATCCAATCTACGAGTCGGGTCCACCACCGGACCCGCCGAGGCGCCGCTGGGGCCGATGGGGTTCTGGAGGGGTGCGAACCCGGTGCGGACGAGCCAGGGCTGAAGCCTTGAGCGGGTGCCGGTAGCGGGTTGGGCTCCCGGGCCGGCACCGGCTCGAACCGCTGCGAGGACCCCGGATCGAGCCGTGACGGGGGTGCCTGGCGTGCCGTGTCCGACCCCACACCGGCGGGTACGCGCCCCAGCAATATCGCGTCGGCTCCATTCGGCAGGAGCGTGATCGGTACGAGCTGGCCCGTCCGGGACAGCTCGTACCGAGCGCACGTCAGCCAACCCTCGGCACTGTGGCAGTAGTGGTTGCGCCAGGCGCTCAAGCTTGCGTTGAGCAGGGGGAAGAGGGGGCAGTCCTGAGCGTGTGAGCAGCCCATGTCACTCCGATCTGGCCAGCGTCACCCGGCGAATGGGTGGGATGGCATGAGTTGGAGGGGCAGGTCTCGGTCAGCAAGCATACATACCGTATGGACGACTGGCGATCGACAGGCGACCATGTCGAACGGCGCTTTGATCAACGGCCTGGTCACGCCCCACCACGGCCTGGTCGCGGTCGGACGGCCGTTGCCCGTGCGCGCCGAGCGTTCGCGCCGCGCGGCACGCGCAGATCCCATACCGGCGCGCCCTACGCCTCCGGCCAGCGAGGGTGCTGTCGTTGTGGACCGGCGAACGTGTTGAAGCGATGTGGGTGAGACCAGCCGGGAAGCGCAGTCCGCTGCAGTCAAACAGGCGAGCGCGTCGGCGGCCGCACAGTTCGACGGGATAGTCGCCGACTTGGCCAGCCGGACGTCCGCGCTGAGGTCGGTCGCGAACTCGACATCGGACGCCTGTCGCGCCGACGTCCCGTCCTCCGGTCGACATGGACGTCGCCTGCCGCGACACGTACGGTTCGGGCGCCTACGCACAAACGTCGAATCCTGACGATTCATACGCCTGGCGGTGCTACCGCTGGCCACCCGTCACTCGAGCAGTGGTACCCATGCGGCGGCGACGGTTCCGTCGCGTCGCGCCTCGGTGAGCCGTTGAGCTGGAAGCGGCTCGGGGTGCACTGTCTGCTGCAGGGGACCAACTCCGTAGACGGCGGCGACGGCGCCCAGCGCCCTTGCGGCGGTCGTCCAGGTGGACGGTATCTCGGCGACGCCGTAGGCGAATACATGACCGGTCGGGTCACGCAACGCGAGACCCGTAGCGCCCAGACCCACACCCCAGGTGGCCACCCTCGCCGGATGTGTCGCCGATGCCCAGCGCGGCAGGCCCAACAAGATCGCCGCCTCCACCTGCGCCTCGCACCGCGAGCCAGTGAGGGTCTCCGTCCACGCGGCGCTGGCTGGCTCGAACCACGCGACGGCGACCCCCACCGGTCCGTCGGCGTGAGAAGGCTCCCCTGGCTGCGGGATGGGAAAAGGAGCAGCCCACGGCGTCTCCTGGCTCGTCACCCACACGTGCAGCCGTTCACCGCCGCGGCGTTTCGCATCATCGGCGACGGCAAGCACCCATGCATCGCTGACCTTGTCTCGCGCGCCTGAGCGATCCGGGTGGTTTACCGGTGGAGTCGGCTCCGTAGCACCTGCGCTTTCCGCAGCCGGTGATCCATCCAATACCTCTCGCGATGTTGCTGATGTCCACGGGCGGCGCGCGTTCGCCGGTTGAGTGGACCTGGGTACTGCCGCAGGTACGGGCTTGAACGCATCGACTCCATTGGGCAGGAGCGTGATCGGCACGAGCTGGCCTGTCCTGTACAGCTGGTACCGAGCACATGTCCGCCAACCCTCCGCACTGTCGCAGTAGTGGTTGCGCCAGGCGCTCAAGCTTGCGTTGAGCAGGGGGAAGAGGGGACAGTCCTGAGCGTGTGAGCAGCCCAAGTCACTCCGATCTGACCAGCGTCACCCGGCGAACGGGTGGGATGGCATGAGTTGGAGGGGCAGGTCTCGGTCAGCAAGCATACATACCGTATGGACGACTGGCGATCGACAGACGACCATGTCGAACGGCGCTTTGATCAACGGCCTGGTCACGCCCCACTACGGACAGAACCCGGGCCGTGTGCATGGCGAAAGGCCGCGAGCGGCCCAAGAAGGCGGACACCGCGGCACGCAGAACGAGCTGATCAGTCGGTACAACGTTGGCAGCGGAAGCAGCAGAGGTTGTCATACATCACCGTGCATCACCAGCGGTGATGAACGCCAGTCCACCGGGAGCGGCAGAACGTGCACGTGATCTTGTTCCCGGTGACCAGCGAAAGTTTTCGAGAAAGTTTTGGCGGGCTTGTCGATTGGGGTTGGTCTTCTTCGTCGTCCTGGTGAGAGCCGGTACCGAGCCGGTCCATACACCCACTGGAGGCCACGATGACCACCACCGTGAACACGACCCACGCCACCACTTCGACCTTCGGTGCGATGATCCGGAGCGGCGTCGTCGCCGCGGTTGCCGCGAGCGCCGCCACCATGGCCGTCGCCGCCGCCGGCCACGCGGCAGGGGTCAGCCTCGATATCGCCGGCGCCCCGATCCCGGTGGCGGGGTTCGGCGTGCTGACCGCTTCGTTTTCGCTGATCGGCGTGGTCATCGCCGCGCTACTGTCCCGTTTCGCCCGGCGTCCCCGGCGGACGTTCGTCCGCACGACGGTGGTGCTGACGGTCCTGTCGCTGGTGCCGGACGTGATCGCCGACGCCGGGGTGGCCACCAAGGTGCTGCTGATGCTCACCCACCTGGTCGCGGCCGCGATCGTGATCCCCGCTGTCGCGCGCCGCCTGGCCGCCTGACCCGCCACCATCCCACCGTCGAGTCATCGGAGTGTCGCGTCATGAAGCAGTACCTGCTGTCGGTGCACTTCGTCGAGGCTTCGCAGCCAGGAACTCATCTACCGCCCCACCCTGCATGTCTGAGTCCGTCCGTGCAGTCTCACCCCGCCACCCGGCCGAACCTGACCCGCAGTTCCCGCCATCGCACCGCGGCGGCGCGGGAACTGGGTCCTTCGGTGACACGTTGCCGCAGCCAGGTGGCCGGAGATCGTCGCGCTTCGTACGCCGCCTCGGCCGCGGGACAGCCACCTCCCGCCGCGCGATCATGCCGCCCCGCCCCGCGCCGCCCGTTGGACCGGCTGCACTCCGCTACACGGGAAGCGGGTGCACACACTGCCTCGGTCATGGCGAGTGCATCGCTGGCGCGTCAGCAGGCTCAGTTGGGCGGCTCGAAACGGCCGTCGACCGCGGTCCACCCGCCGTCCACGATCAGGCAGGTGCCGGTGACGAAACTCGCGGCGTCGCCGGCGAGATAGACCACCGCACCCGCCATCTCCTCCGGTCGTGCCCAGCGCCCGAGCGCGCTCTTGGCGGCGTAAGCGTCGTACCACTCCGGATTGGCCTTGATCTGTGCCGTGAGGGGCGTCTCCACGACGCCGGGGGCGACCGCGTTGACCCGGACACCGCGCGGCCCAAGTTCGGCGGCGGCGGTCCTCAGCAGCTGCACCAGACCAGACTTTGTCGCCGCGTAGACGCCCTGACCCGGTTCCACGGTGTAGGCGCGGATGGAGGAAAAGCCGATGATGCTGCCCCTACCTCGCTCCGCCATCCCTGCGCCGAAGGCGCGAACCAGCGCGAAGGAGGCTGCAAGGTTGAGCCCGACGACCCGGTCGAACTCCTCCTGCGTGTAGTCCAGCAGACGCTTACGGACATTCGTGGCGGCGGTGAAGACCAAGATGTCCACATCGCCCAGTTCAGCCGCGGCCAGGGACACCGCCGAAGCATCCAGAACATCCAGAACGTACGGGGAGCCGTCGGCCATCTGGGCGGTGAGGGCGGCGGATTCAGCGTCGCGATCGGCGCAGATGACCTCGGCACCGTGCGCCGTCAGCGCCCGGGCGCACTCGCGGCCGATGCCGCTGCCGGCGCCGACCACCACGGCCCTTCGACCGTCGAGCCGAAACAGCTTTTCATACGCGGGCATGGCTCACTCCTCATCCTCTGCAGCAGTTGCTCATGGACAGGCCGCGTGATGCGCGCCCATGACGTCGACAGGGGGTTCAGGCCGGCCGGATGATCGCCATCCGGGTCACGGTGAGTTCCTCCACCGCGAAACGAGGGCCTTCCCGGCCGATGCCGGAGTCCTTGACCCCGCCGTAGGGCATGTTGTCGGCGCGGAATCCCGGCACCTCGTTCACCACGACCCCGCCCACCTGCAGCCGCTCGACCGCGGCGAAGGCGGTCGCCAGCGACCGGGTGTAGACGCTCGCGTGCAGGCCGTACCTCGATCGGTTGACCAAGTCGAACGCGCTGTCGATGTCGGGGACCGCGCGTACGCACACCACCGGGCCGAAGATCTCCTCGTCCCACGCGGCCAGGCCGTCCGGCACGTCGGCGAGGACGGTCGGCCGGAGCATCCGCCCGTCGACGTCACCGCCCGCCACGACCTTCGCGCCCGCCGAGACGGCGTCGCCGATCCAGTCTTGGACCCGCCGGGTCGACCGCGCGTCGATCAGCGCCGCGACCCGGGTCGCCTCGTCACGCGGGTCGCCCACGGTCACGGCGGAGACCCGATCGGTCAGCAGTCCGAGGAACTCCTCGGCGACCGGCGCCTCCACCAGCACCCGCTGCACGGAGATGCACGCCTGGCCGGAGGCGTAGTAGCCACCGCGTACCACGGCGTCGGCGGCGGCGGCCAGGTCCGCGTCGGCGGCCACCACCAGGGCGGCGTTGGACCCGAGTTCGAGCAGGACCTTGGTCGGTGCGGCCGCCCGGGCGATGGTGTGTCCCACGGCGGCCGACCCGGTGAACGACACTGCGCCCACCCGCCGGTCGGTCACCAGCATCTCCCCCACGTCCACGCCGCCGGTGACGAGCTGCACCGCCTCCGGCGGCAGCCCCACCGCCCCGCCCGCCTCGCGCAGCAGGTGCACCAGCCAGAGCGTGGCAAGCGGCGTCTGCGGCGCGGGCTTGCACACCACCGGGCAGCCGGCAGCGAGCGCCGGCGCGATCTTGTGGGTGGCGAGCAGCAGGGGATAGTTGAACCCGGCGATGCCGACGACCACGCCGATCGGCCGGCGCGTCCAAAAACCGATCAGTCCCTCGCCGGACGGCAGCAGGTCCAGCGGCACCGTCTCACCGTGCAGCCGGGCGACCTCCTCGGCCGCGCTCTCCAGCGTCACGAGGGTACGGGCCACCTCCGTCCGGCAGTCGACCAGCGGCTTTCCGGTCTCCAGCACCAGCAGTCGCTCGAACTCCTCGCGCCGGGCGGCGAGCGCGTCGCGGGTGTGCAGCAGCGCGGCCCGGCGAACGTGCGAGGGAAGCCGCGCCACCGTGTCGGCACTGGCCACCGCGACGTCCAGCGCGGTGCGCGCCAGCTCGGCGTCGCCGAGCGGTGCCTCGGCGACCCCCGACCCGTCGTACGGGAAGCGCACGGGCGCGGTCGGCGCCGGGACCCAACCACCGCCGACCGGCAGGCCGGCCGGGAACGGTGCCTCGGACAGGCTCATCATCGCCTCCATCCTTGAACGGCGCTGGGAAAAACGTCGGCGTACGCGCGGTATCCCCCGGCGCTGCCCGCCGCGAGGATGCCGTGGACCACCGCCCGGGCGAACGCGTCCGCGGCCGCGGCGAGCACCGCGTTGAACGCCACCGGGTCGAGGCCCGGACCGGCGCAGGTCGCCAGGGCGAAGACGGTGTCGCCGTCGAACATCGAGTGGACCGGTCGGATGGCGCGGGCCATGCCGTCGTGCCCGATGCCCGCCAGCTTCTGGCACTGGGCCTTGGTGAGCGTCCCGTCGGTCGCCAGGACACCGATCGTCGTGTGGAACGACGCGCCGACGCCACGGCCGGCCGCCGTGGGCGCTTCGGCGGCCTCCAGGGCGGCGGCACGCTCCCGCTGGTCGGGCGGGCGCGTGCCCTCGAACTCGCCGGCCAGGCCGAACCGTGCTCCGTACAGCTCGCCGGTGGCGGGGTCGACGGTCGAGCCGACGGCGTTCACCACGGCCAGCGCGCCGACGGTCACGCCATCCACGACCACGCTGGCCGAGCCGACACCGCCCTTGATGCCGCCGGCCACCGCACCGGTGCCCGCCCCGACGGTGCCGAGGGCGACCGGCCCGTCGGTCGCGGCGTCGTAGGCGGCGGCCCCGAACTCCGGGCCGGGTGTGGCGCGGAAGTCGCCGCCGCGACCCAGGTCGAACAGGACCGCGGCGGGAACGATCGGCACCACCTGCCCCGGCTCGGTGCCGACGGGGAAGCCGATCCCGGCATCCGCCAGGCGGTCCATCACACCGGCGACAGCGGCCAGCCCGTACGCGCTGCCGCCGCCGAGCACGATCGCGTGCACTCGGTCGACCAGGTTTCGCGGGTCGAGCACGTCGGTCTCGTGAGTGCCGGGGCCGCCGCCACGGACGTCGACGCCGGCGACCGCCCCGCCGGGCGGCGCGACCACCACCGTCGTCCCGGTGAGCCAGCCGTCACCGATCCGCTGATGGTGACCGACCCGGACACCGGCGACGTCGGTCAGGGTGTTGCTCGGCCCAGGTCGCATCGGGGCGGTCACCGCCCACCGACCGGGCGGGGCGCGTTCAGGAACCGGCGGGCCGCCTCGGCGTAGACCCTGGTGGATCGGACGATGTCGGCGAGCTCGACGTACTCGTCGGCCTGATGGGCGATCCACTTGCCGCCGGGCCCGTAGACGACACTCGGCACGCCGCCGCGGGCGGTGAGGATCGTGCCGTCGGTGGTGCCCGGCACTCCCCCGTACATCGGCTCCTCACCCGTCACGACGGTGTGCGCCTCGGCGAGTGCGGCGACCACCGGGGCGTCGACGGGCGTGTCCACCGGCGGCCGGTCGACCAGGACCGCGACCTCGGCGCGCACCTCCTCGTCCGCCCCCAGCGCCGTGGCGATGCCGCGGACCCGCTCGACCAGGGACGGGTGGTCCACTCCGGGCACGGTGCGGACGTCGATTGCAACGGTCGCGTACGCGGGGATCACGTTGATCTGGTCGAGGTCACCCGCGGTGGCCACCGTCGGGGTGACGTACGGCAGGCCGAGGTGGGGATGCGCGCCGTGCCGAGACTGGAGTTCCCGCTCCAGCTCGGTCAGTTTCAGCACGAAGGCCCCGGCTGTACGGATGGGGTTGCGGGCGTGCTGCGGCATGGCGCCGTGCGCCATCCGACCGTGGAAGTCCACCCGGAACCGGATCGCCCCCTTGGACACCGGGCAAATCTCGCCGGCCTCGGGTTCGCACACGATCGCCGCGTCGACGTCCGCGGCGAGCCCGGAGTCCACGAAGTGATGGACGCCGAGCATCAGCCCTTCCTCGTCGGCGAGAGCGCACACCTTGATCCGGCCAGGGAACGGCCCGGCCAGCTGCAGGGCGCGGACGGCGTACAGCATGGCCGCCACACCCGCCTTCATGTCCGCGGAGCCACGGCCGTAGAGCCGTCCGTCGCGGATCTCCGCCCCGTACGGGTCGACGGTCCAGGTGTCGAGAGCACCCTCGGTGACGACGTCGGTGTGCCCTTCGAACATGAGGGTCGGCCCGTCGCCACCACCGCCCTCGACGACGGCCACCACATTGGGGCGGCCGGGCGCGGGCTCGGAGACGACGGGGTCCCAGCCGAACTCGCGCATCTTGGCGGCGACGAGGTCGGCGGCCGGTTGTTCGGACCGGCCGCTGGCGGGGTCGTTGACGCTGGGGATGCGTACCAGAGCCTGGGTGAAGGCGACCACGCCCTCCTCGTCGACGCGGATGGTGTCAACCTGGGCCGAGACGCTCATCGTTGCTGCGGCTCCTTCCGGTCTCTGTCCGCCGCGTGGGCCGCGAGGGCCTGGCGCAGCGTGGGCGCAGCGGCGAGCAGCGCCTGGGTGTAGGGGTGGGTCGGGCGCTCGTAGATGGCGGTGGTGGGGCCGCGTTCGACGATTTCGCCCTCGTGCATCACGACGACCGTGTCGCACAGGTGCCGGACGACCGACAGGTCGTGGGAGACGAAGACCAGCGTCAGCGAGAACTCGTCGACGAGGTCCATCAGCAGGTTGAGGATCTGCGCCCGGACCGAGACGTCGAGGGCGCTGACCGGCTCGTCGGCGACCAGGACCTTCGGATGCGGGGAGAGAGCCCGGGCGATCGAAATCCGCTGTCGCTGGCCACCGGAGAACTGGTGCGGGTATCGATTGGCGGCTGCCGCCGGGAGCCCGACGGCGTCGAGCAGTTCCGCTACCCGGGCCCTGGGGTTCGGGTGGCCGAGCGACACGAGGGGCTCGCTGACGATGTCACGGACGGTCATCCTGGGGTCGAGCGAGCTCATCGGGTCCTGGAAGACCATCTGCAGGTCACGGCGAAGGAACTTCAGAGACCGGTCCGTCAGCCGGGTGATGTCCCGCCCGGCGAAGCTGATGGAGCCGGAGGTCGGGCGGTCCAGCCCGGCGAGGAGCCGGATGAGGGTCGACTTGCCCGAGCCCGACTCGCCCACGATGCCGAGCCGCTGCCCGTACGCGATGTCGAGGTCGACCCCGCGGAGCGCCTCGACCGCCGGGCCGGGCCGGGTCAGCGAGCGGCGGGGACGCCGGTAGCGGCGGGTCACCTGCCGGGCGGTGATCACCAGGTCCCGTCCCATGCTCCCGGTCACCGGCACCGCGTCAGCGGTGACGGAGGCGGGCACGGGCGTACCGATCTGCGGAGTCTCGGTCATCGGTTCTCCCCCACCGGGTGCCAGCAGGCGTACCCCCGCGCGGGGGTACCGGACCACTCCGGCGCCCGCTCGCACCGATCGGTCGCCCGACCGCATCGGGTGCGGAAGACGCAACCGTCCGGGAACTCGCCGCCGTTGGGCACGGCCCCGGGAATCGTCCGCAGACGCCCACGCTCGTCGACGACGGTCAGGTCGGAGGCGGCGATCAGCCCTTCGGTGTAGCGGTGCCGGGGCGCTGTGAACACGTCGTACACGTCGCCGGTCTCCACCACCCGGCCCCCGTACATGACCAGGACGCGCTGGCAGACCGTGGCCACGACAGCCAGGTCGTGGGTGATGAAGAGCAGCGCGGTGTCCCGCTCGGCGGCCAGCTCCAGGATCAGGTCGAGCATCTGCGCCTGCACCGTGACGTCCAGGGCCGTCGTGGGTTCGTCGCAGATCAGCAGCCTCGGGTCGTTGGCCAGCGCGATCGCGAGCATCACACGCTGGCGCTGGCCGCCGGAGAGCTGATGCGGGAAGGCCCGGGCGGTCGCCCTCGGGTCCGGCAGCCGCACCCTGTCGAGCAGCTCGACCGCCGCCGCGACCGCCTCGGCCCGGCTCTGCCGCGTCCGGTGCAGCAGCATCACTTCCGCGACCTGGTCGCCGATGCGCATCACCGGATTCAACGCGGTCATCGGTTCCTGGAACACCATGGACACAGTCCTGCCACGGACCTTCGCGAGCCGGCGCTCACCGGTCCGCAGCAGGTTCTCGGGCATTCCGCGCAGGCGGATCGATCCGGTGGCCCGCAGGCCCTCGGGCAGCAGGCCCATCAGCGCCAGCGCGGTCAGGGACTTGCCGGACCCGGACTCACCGATCAATCCCACCCGCTCGCCGCTGCCGATGGTGAGCGAGACGTCCTCCACGAGGGGAACCGGACCTACCCGGATGCCGAGGTCGTCGACCGCCAGCACGGCGTCCGTCGCGGTCCCGCTGCTGGATGCCCGCGCCGCGGCCGTCATCGGTGCTCCCGCAGCTTGGGGTCCAGCCAGTCGCGCAGCCCGTCGCCGAGCAGGTTGAAGCCGAGTACGGCGAGGGCGATGGCGATGCCGGGCACGAACGCCAGGCGGGGCGTCGAGAACAGGAGTTCCTGCGACTCCTGGAGCATGCGGCCCCAGGAGGGGGTGGGTGGTCGGGTGCCGAAGCCCAGGAACGAGAGCGCGGCCTCGGCCAGGATGGCGATGGCGAACGACACCGACGCCTGGACGATGAGGATGCTGGCGATGTTCGGCAGCACGTGGCGCAGTGCGATCGCGAGCCGGGAGCGCCCGGCGGCGCGGGCGGCGAGGATGTACTCGGTGTGCATGACGCCGAGGGTCTGGCCGCGGGCGACGCGGGCGAACGCCGGGATCGTCGCGACCCCGATCGCGATCATGGCGGTGAGGGTGCTCGCGCCGAAGACCGCGCCGAGCATGATCGCGAGCAGCAGCGCGGGGAACGCGAAGAGCAGGTCGTTGGCCCGCATGACCACCTCGCTGAGCCAGCCACCAGCCATGCCGGCGAGGACGCCGAGCGGGGTGCCGATTACCGCGGCGACGCCCACCGCCACGATCCCGACGAAGAGCGTCGTACGGGCACCCACCATCAGCTGGCTCGCCACGTCCCGGCCGAACTTGTCCGTGCCGAGGAGAAAACCGTCGCTGAACGCGGGCGCCAGCCGGTGCGCCGCGTCGACGTGCACGGCGTCGTGCGGCGTCCAGACGAACGAGGTCAGCGCTGCCAGCACCACCAGTGCCACCAGAGTGCCGCCGACCATGATGCTGGCGTTGACACGGCGCCATCGGCGGTATTCGCGGTCCGTGGGGGCAGGAAGGTTGTCGAGTGCGGTCATCGGACCCCCCGCAGTCTCGGGTCGAGCAGGGCGTACAGGACGTCGACCACGAAGTTGATGCCGAGTACGGCGACGACGAGCACCATGACGGTGCCCTGCACGAGCAGCAGGTCGCGGTTGGCGACACCGTCGAGCAGGAGACTGCCCAGGCCGGGCAGGGTGAAGACCCGCTCCACCACGACGGCCCCGATCAGCAGCGTGGCCAGCTGCAGGCCGAGCACGGTGACCACGGGGATCGCGGCGTTGCGCGCGCCGTGCTTCCACAGCGCCCGGTAGAGCCCGAGTCCCTTGGCGCGGGCGGTACGGATGTAGTCCTCCCGCATGACGTCGAGCACCGCGGATCGGACGTACCGGCTGAGTACCGCGCCCTGCACCAGGCCGAGAGAGAGGGACGGCAGCAGCAGTTGCCGGAGCCAGGTGGCGGGGTCCTCCCCCAGCGGGGTGTAGCCACCCGACGGAAGTGCCTGCCAGGTGACGGCGAACAGGTACACCAACAGGATGCCGGCGAGGAACGCCGGCACGGCCACGCCGACCTGGCTGAGCCCGGACAGGAGCAGCCCGCCGACGCTGCGGTGGCGTACCGCGGCGGCGGTGCCGAGCGGCACCGCCACCACGATGGCCATCAGCATCCCGAACAGCACCAGCCAGAGCGTCACGCCCAGCCGATCCACGATCTGCGGACCGATACGGTCCGTGGTGACGTAGGAGACGCCGAAGTCACCGGCGGGTAGGCCCGACACCCAGTCCAGGAACTGGGTGGTCAGGGGCCGGTCCGTGCCGAACTCGGTCCGTTTGGCCGCCACCGCCTCCGCCGTGGCGTTGACACCCAGCGCGACCTCGGCCGGGTCGCCGGGAAGCACCGCCATGACCGCGAAGACGACGACCGAGGCGACGGCGGTGCTCACGACGAGCACCGCCGCGCGGACCAGCAGGTACAGGCCCATCGGGTCAGGCCTCGGACGGAGACAGCACGCTGAGCTCGAAGGACTCGGACACCAGGTTCTTCGGCAGACCGGTCGTGCCCTTCTTCGCCACGATGAGGTTGGGGAAGAGGAAGAGGAAGTCACCGGCGGCGTCCTCCGAGATGATCCGCGCGGCCTCCTTCATCGCGGCGACCTGCTCGTCCTCCGTGCCGGCGTCGGCCTTGGCGAACAGCTCCTGCACCTGAGGGTTGTTGTAGCGCAGGTAGTAGTCCTTGTTGCCGAAGACGGCGGTGATGTCGCGCGGTTCGACGTGGTTGATGATCGACATGTCGTAGTCGGCCTGCTTGAACACGACGTCCAGCCACCGGGCGGGAAACTCCAGCGGTTCGATGTCCACGGTGATCCCCACCGCGGCGAGCTGCGACTTGACCACCTGGGCCGACGCCACGGCATAGGGCAGGTTGGGGATGCGCATCCGCAGCTTGAGGTTGCTCTGTCCGGCCTGGGTCAGCAGTTCCTTGGCCTTCGCCGGGTCGTGCGGGTACAGGTTGGTCAGGTCCTCATACCAGGGGTCGGTCGGCGGCACCATGGTGCCGATGAGCTGGCCCCGCCCGGCCCAGGCGGTGTCCAGCAGCGCCTTGTGGTCGATGGCATACCGGATCGCCTGGCGGACCCGCTTGTCGTTGAGCGGAGCCTTCGAGTTGTTGAACGAGAGCACCACCTCGCCGGTCGTCGTGCCCTCGATGACCTCGTACTTCGAGGTGTCGGAGAACTGCTGGATCGACTCGGGGGCCTGGACGGCGGAGATGACGTCGATGCCGCCGGTCAGCAGCGCGTTGTTCAAGGCCGTGGCGTCCTTGAAGTACTTGAGCACGACCTTGCCCACCTTCGGCTTCGTGCCCCAGTAGTTCTCGTTGGCCGAGTAGGTGATCGCGTCGCCGCGACGCCAGGAATCCAGCTTGTAGGGGCCGGTGCCGACCGGCTTGTTGGCCAGGTCGGCGACCCCGTCGCGGCTGAACATGGCGCCGATCCGGGTGGTCATCTTGTACAGCCAGGAGTTGCTCGGCTTGGCCAGGGTGACGACCGCCGTGGTGTCGTCCTTCTTCTCCACGTTGGCCACGACGTCCATCGCCGACTTCAGCGAGACCTTCCAGTCGGTCTTGACGCGGTTGATGCTGAACACGACGTCGTCGGCGGTGAACTTCTTGCCGTTGGTGAAGGTGACATTGTCGCGCAGGTGGAACGTGTAGGTCTTGCGGTCGGAGCTGACCTCCCACGACTCGGCGAGCAACGGCACGACCTTGCCGTCCTGGTCGAGTTTGACCAGGCCCTCGTAGACGTTGATGAGCAGCGCCTGCGGGATCGCGGCGCCGTCGGTGCTGGTGAAGTCGAGGTTGGCCGGCTCGGCGACGAAGCCGACCGACAGACTCGAGGTGGTGGCGGAGTCTCCCGAAGTTCCCGATGAGCATCCCGCGGCGGCGATCGCGAGCGTAACGGTCGCGGTCACCGTCACGAGCCGGGCGAGCGGTCGTGTCACGGCTTTTCTCCTGGTGCGGGGGCCGGGCGGGGCCGGTCCGGCTGGCGAACGGACGGGTGGGACGTGATCACGGTGCGGTGCTGGTCTCCACGACGGCCAGGATCTCCGCCGCGACTTCCTTCGTGGTGGCGATGCCACCGAGATCGGGGGTGTGCAGGGAAGGATCGCGCAGCGCAGTCGCGACCGCATCGCGCACGATTCGCCCGGCCACCGGCAGGCCGACGTGGTCGAAGAGCATGGCTCCCGACAGCATGCACGCGACCGGGTTGGCCACGCCACGCCCGGCGATGTCCGGGGCCGAACCGTGCACTGGCTCGAAGAGCGCCGGCACATCGCCGCCGGGCAGCAGATTCGCGCTCGGCGCCATGCCCATCCCGCCGACGAGCACGGCCGCGAGGTCGGAGAGGATGTCGCCGAACAGGTTGCTGCACAGCAGTACGTCGAGTTCGCGGGGCTGTTGGACGAGCCGGACGGCCATTGCGTCGACCAGCACGTTCTCGCACTCGACGTCAGGGTTCTCCGCCGCCACCTCGGCGACGACGGAGTCCCAGAGCGTATAGCCGTGGCGGAGCACGTTCGACTTCGTCACCAGGCTCACCCTGCCCCGCCGGGTCCGTGCCAGATCGAAGGCGTACCGGGCGGCTCGCAGGATAGCTGGCCGCGAGTGGACCGCCACCTCGATGCCGACCTCGTGCGGAGTGGCGGTGTGCGCGCGACCGCCGATGCCCGCGTACTCCCCCTCGGTGTTCTCCCGGACGATGACGAGGTCGATCCCCTCCGGCTCGCGCAGCACAGTCGTCACGCCGGCCCAGGATTGAACGGGCCGGACGTTGACCGCGAGGTCCAGAGCCTGCCGCACCCCGATGATCAGGCCCCAGATCAGCTCGTGGTCGGGCACGTCCGGCCGGCCGACCGCCCCGAACAGCACCGCGGGAAACTCGCGGAGCACGTCGACGGCGTCCGCCGGCATCGCTCGGCCGGTACGCAGATACCGGTCACCGCCCCAGTCGAGCTCGACAACGTCCAGCATGCTGCCGGCGCGCGCGGCGGCCGCACGGAGCACGGGAAGGCTCGCCGAGACGACCTCGGGGCCCACGCCGTCGCCGGGAATCACTGCCACGCGGAGATCCTGCACGTCGAGCTCTCCGTTCTATGCGGATCTATGCGGATCTATGCAGACGCTCTTTACCTTGCCTGGTCTGACCAGTAGCCTCAGTGGACCCCACGCTCTCACTCGCCCGCAGGAAAGGTCAAGAGCTCAACCCCACGGTCTTCGCTGGAACCGGGGTCCACCGATGCGGACACCGCAGCGGATCCGACACCACTCCACACAGAGGGGATCTCATGACATCCATGGCTTCGCGGTCCGCCGCACTGCTCGCCGGGGCGCTGATGTTCTCGGTCGCCACCGTCGGCATTCCGGGTCCCGCCGCGGCGGCGGACACCCCCGGCCTGCCCGGCAAGTACAACGCGATCACCGACGTCCCAGGCATCCAGGTCGGCCAGGTCCAGTCCACCCGAGCCCCGTACCTCACCGGCAGCACCGTCGTCTACACCCCCCGCATGTCCGTGACCGGCGTCGACCAGGAAGGCGGCGCGCCGGCCACCAAGGAGACCGACCTGCTCGATCCGCTCAACTCCAACCCCGGCGTCAACGCGGTCATGCTCGGCGGGAGCAGCATGTATGGGCTGTCCGCCGCCGACGGCGTCATCCGCTGGCTCGAGGAGCGCGGCGAGGGAGTCAAGGTCGGCAACGGAGTCGCTCCGATCGTGCCGGCCGCCGACATCTTCGATCTCGGCCGGGGCGGCAACTTCCGAGCCCGTACCACCCCCGGCTGGGGCTGGCTCGCAGCCGACAACGCCAAGGCGAGCGCCGTCGCGCAGGGTGTGGTCGGCGGCGGCACCGGGGCCCGCTCGGGTGGGCTGAAGGGCGGTGTCGGCACGGCCAGTATGGTCCTCGACAACGGCGTCGTCGTCGGCGCCATCGTCGTAGTGAACTCGGTCGGGTCCCCGGTGGACCCGCGGGACTGCTCGCTGCTCGCCGCCCGGTACGAGGTGGCCGGCGAGTTCCGCGGCCTGGAGACGCCGAAGAAGCAGGAGTGCAACCCGCCCGGCGCGTCCGGCGCCAAGGCGGAGGAACCGTCGATGAACACCACGATCGCGGTGGTCGCGACCAACGCGCCGCTGGAGAAGGCCGCCGCCGCCCGGATGGCCACCAACGCGCACGACGGCCTGGCCCGGGCGATCAACCCGATCCACACGCTGAGCGACGGCGACACGGTCTTCGCGATCTCGACCGGCGACGGCACCCCGTTGCGCGTCAACGCCGACGGCGGCCAGCTCAACCGCATCTTCAACGCGGCCGCCGATACCCTGACCCGGGCGGTCGGGCACGCGATTCTCAACGCCACCACCGTCGGGACGGCACTGAGCTACTGCGACCGGTACCCCTCGGCGTGCAAGAAGGTCACCTCGCTGCCGGCGGACCAGCGCGGCGAGGCGCCGGAGGTCACGGCCGAGTCGCTGGCCGCCGCCAGCGCGAAGGTTTCCGACGGCGCCCCGCCGGTCGGCGGCTCGTCGGCCACCGGGCCGGCCGCCCAGTCGAGCGCCCCGGTAGCCGAGGAGAAGAAGGCCGACGAATCGCGGCATCCGGTTTCGTTCAGCAGCGCCGCCTCTCCCGGCGGCAACGGCCCCTCCCCCCTGCTCGTCAACGGAGGGCTGGCCTTGGTCGGGCTCGGCGGGCTGGCCGGCGCTTTGTTGATCCGACGCCGAGCAGCCACCAGGAGTTAATCCCGACCCGGAGAACGACACTTCGCGGAATCGGCCGGCGTGACCGGACCGTCGCGCCGGCCGAGCGCCGTGGGGCGTTACCATTCCGGGCAGACGGCCGTATCTGGTCGGATCGCTTCGCCCCACCACCGCGATCCCGCTGCGTCGCGAGCGCTTCTGCAGACTTTGAGAACGAGGGGTAGCCAGTGGCCCAACGGCCGCGATTTCAGCCGGTCCAGCCCGTGCGGGCGTACGAACGGATCGTGCAGCAGATCGAGGAGGCAATCCTCCGCGGTGACCTGCGCCCGGGCGAACGACTGCCGTCCGAGCGCGACCTGGTCCAGCAGTTTTCGGTCAGCCGCGCGACCGTGCGCGAAGCGCTGCGGGTCCTCCAGAGCAACGGCATGGTCCGCTCCCGGGCCGGCGACCCGGCGGGTGCGGAGATCATGCCCTCCTCCCCGGCCACCCTGCAGAAGTCGATGACCACTCTGGCCCGACTCTCCGAGCTGACCCTCACCGAGCTCATCCAGTTCCGCATGTTGCTGGATGCGACCGCCAACCTGCTCGCTGCCCAGTTGCGCACCGAGGAGCAGCTCGGCGAGATGGACACAGCGCTGAAGGTGATGCGCGACAGCGTGTCCCTCGGATACGAGGAGTTCAGCCGGGCCGATGTGGCGTTCCACGACGCCGTCGCGAGAGCCAGTGGCAATCGACTGCTCCAGGTCTGCAATCAGGTGGTGCGGTCGGTGGCGCTCACCCTCATCGCGGAGAAGATCGTGCATGCGCTCGACCGCACCGCGCAGATGGAGGAGAGCATCGCCCATCACGCCGAGGTGCTTGAGGCGGTACGAGCTGGCGACGGCACCGCGGCGGCACGGATCGCCCGCCAGAATCTCTACGACTACTACGCCTCATATGTCCCGGAGGACGAACGGGTGTTCCTGCGGGCACTGCTCGATTGACAGCAAACTGATCATCCTTGAGTTACCAACGTAGCGTGGCAAAGTAATCCACTCAGGGATCGTCGCCAATCTCGTTCGGCCGAGACAACTCAAAGAAGTTTGAGAAATATCCGACGTCAGGCATCAAGAAGCGGCGACTGGCGCGGCCCTTATCCGGGACGCGCTCGTTGATCGGCTGGTGCTCGCGCGCCCCGGCGGCCAGCAGCGCCCACACGGCGCGGGCCAGGTCGTCCACGTGCCGGTACAGATCCGCGCTGCCCGGCATGGCGCCGGCGTAGCGGCGGTCGATCAGACCCAGCTCGTGCTGGTGGCCGCCGAGGCCGAACTGCGGCAGGGCGTAGCCGGCGCCACGGGCGCGTTCGTCTTGCGGGTACAGCGCCGCCGGGACAGGTGAGCAGCTTGCCCGATCCAACGCGCTTACTGCGCCGAGGGGCAAGGGGTTACGGAAGTTCGGCCTCGCTGCTGCCGAACCGCCAGATAATGCGGGAGTCAGCCTGGTTCCCAGCCCCACCGGAGGCGGCGGGCTGGCCAGGATGCGGCCGGGAAGGAGCAGTCGTCGGATGAGCACGATGCACGCCGTGAGAGCGCACACCAGGGGCGGGCCGGAGCAACTCGTGTACGAAGAGGCGCCGCGGCCCGAGCCGGGGCCTGGTGAGGTGTTGGTGGCCGTGAAGGCTGCTTCCATGACACCCACCGAGCTCACCTGGCCGCAAACCTGGACCCACACCTCGGACGGGACAGGACCCGAGCGCACCCCGATCATCCCGTCGCACGAGTTCTCCGGCGTCGTCGCGGCGTGCGGCGCGGGGGTGGAGAGCCTCGCCGAGGGTCAGGCAGTCTACGGGTTGATCCCTTTCACCCGCGATGGCGCGGCCGCCGAGTACATCGCCCTGCCCGCGGCCGTCGTGGCGGCCAAACCCGCCACCATTGACCATGACCACGCAGCAGCGCTACCACTGGCTGCGCTGAGTGCCTGGCAGGCACTGGTGGACCACGCCGACCTGCAGGCCGGCCAGCACGTGCTGGTGCAGGGCGGCGCCGGCGGCGTGGGGAGCTACGTGGTGCAACTCGCGGCCGGTCTCGGTGCTCGCGTCAGCGCCACGGCTGCGGCGGCCGACCTGGAATTCGTCAAGGGTCTGGGCGCCGAGCAGGTCATCGACTATGCGCACGACCGCTTCGAGGATCACGTTCGCGACGTGGACGTCGTCGTTGATCTTGTCGGAGGAGCCACGCAGTCGCGGTCCTGGTCGGTCCTGAAACCCGGCGGTGTCCTGGTCACCCTCGTCACTCCACCCGACCAGCAGGAAGCAGCCCGGCACGGCGTCCGCGGCGTGTACTTCATCGTCGAGCCCGACCACGACGCGTTGCGTTCCATCGCCGAACTCGTCGACAACGGCCGGTTGAGGCCGGTGCTGGACCGCGTACTGCCCCTCACTGAGACGCGCTCAGGTTACGAGGCGCTCGAGACGGCCAAACGCCGCGGCAAGATCGTCATCCACGTCGCGGACTAAGGGATGTCTCGTAACCCTGGCGTCCGTCTCTTGAGGATGATCGGGCAGGATGCCCGGGTGCAGGTGATCACCGCAACCCACCCTGAGTGGATCTTCCCGTTCACCGGGCTGCAGCCCGCCCAGTTCCGCAAGCTGGTCCGGCTGGTCGCCGAGCGTGGCGGTGACGCCATCGCCGACGGCCGGCCGGGCCGGCAGTGGGCCCTGGACCTCGCCGACCGGGTGCTGCTGGTGGCCACCTACTGGCGCACGAACCTGACGATGCGCCAGATCGGCCCGCTGTTCGGGGTGTCGCACTCCGCAGCGCACCGGGTCATCGACACCCTTGCGCCGCTACTGGCCCTCGCGCCGGTGCGCAAACGGCCAGTCGAGCAAATCGCCATCGTCGACGGCACCCTGATCCCCACCCGCGATCACCGCCTGGCCGCCCGGAGCAAAAACTACCGCTACTCGGCGAACCTGCAGGTCGCCATCGACGCCAGCACCCGCCTGGTCATCGCCATCGGCGACCCACAACCCGGCAACCGCAACGACACCATCGTCTACCGCACCAGCGGCATCGACCAGAAACTGGACGGGCGCCCGGTGATGGCCGACGGCGGCTACCGCGGCAACCCCGAGGTGATCATGCCGTACCGCAAGCCCGCCGACGGCAGCGACCTCCCGGACTGGAAGGAAGCCCTGAACGTCGAACACCGCAGGGTCCGAGCAGGGGTCGAACACGCCCTGGCCAGGATGAAGTGCTTCAAGATCCTGCGCGACTACCGCCGCGCCGCCCACACATTGGCCGACGCCACTTCCGGCATCGCCAACCTCCACAACATCATCCTCGCTGGCTGACCACCGGTCCGGCGTCGGGCAACGCCTTCACCCAGTTACGAGACGTCCCTTAACTGAGCCATTTTCATCCTGCACAGCGCTTGGCTCCTGTGGGGCGCAGAACGAGGATGGCCCGCACGATCAAGGTGGTGCGGTGGGCAACAGCGTGCCTGGTCCGAATAGGCTTCGGCGGTGGATCAGGTACGCCGTGCTGTCGTTTTCGCCGATCATGCCCAGTTTTACGTCCAGGATGTCGATGGGCAGGTCGCGGCCGAGGAAGACGAGGACTACGACTGGCCGGAGGCCTGGTCGGACGAGGCGGTCGAGGTATGGCGCATCGGCCTGGACGGCCCATGTTCGATCGCGATCGGCACGGCCCGTAGCGACCACGTCGAGACGGCCCTGCAGGTGCACCACGCCTGCCCGCCGTTGCTGGCTGATGCCGAGCACGTCGTGGAGGCGGATCTCACCGTGCCGAGCGGCGTCGTACACGTCTTCGGATGCATGGAGCTTCCTGGGCCGCAGCACCGTGTCGAGATCCCGGCCGGGCAGTACCGGATCCGAGTCTCGCACCTGCCGTCGGGCCCGCCCGCAGCGCCGACACTGGCGTATTCGATCGAACCGGGTCCGCACTTCGACTACCACCTGGACCTGTGGCCGTGCGCTGAAGCAACCGGCGTCGCAGTCATCCGGCGCCGAAGACCTGCGTAACTGGCGTGGCAGAGGTGAGGCAGGACTACGTCGACAATGAGCCCTTCTTCATCCTGGGTAGCGGTTGGCTTCGACGTGGTGCAGTACGTGGATGGCTTGCACGATCGCGGTGGCGCGGCGTGGGCAGCAGCGCAGCTTGGCGAGGATCTTCCAAGTCTTGAGGGTGGCGATCGCCCGTTCGCCGCGGGCGCGGATCTTCGCGTGCGCCCGGTTCACGGCCTTCTGCCGACGTGACAGCTTCGGCCGATAACGGCGCCGCTTGAACGGGGTCCGCACGCTGCCGCGGGGCACCTTGGTAGCCCTTGTCCGCGAAGGTCATTACGTCTGCGCTGGTCAGCGCTTCGATGATGCCGTGGGTGCGGGCTGCAATCAGGTCGTGCACCGAGCCTGGCAATGCCGGCGAGGCCCATATCAGCCGGCCCGCCGCGTCGGCGATGACCTGCACGTTCACTCCGTGCCGCTTGTGCTTGCCGGAGTAGTACGGCTTCTGATCGGCAATGCGGTCGATCGGGATCAGCGTGCCGTCCAGGATCGCGTACGCCAGCCGCCGGATCTGCTGCATCGCGGTGGCCAGGTCGTCGGCGGCCGCCGCGAGCAGCGCGATCGCTTCCTGCACGTACCGCCAGGCGGTGGCCACGCCGACCTCGAAGCCGGCGGCGAGGCGGGTGTAGGTATCGCCGTTACGCAGATGAGCGAGAGCAAGCAATGCCTGCCGTCCCGCATCGAGGCGCCGCCAGCGAGATCGATGCTGCTTACGGTGGCTGCGGATGCGGCCGGCGAGGTGGTTCAGGGTCCGGCCGGACAACGTGATCGTGGACGGGTAAGACAGCACAGGCGAGGCTCCCGGTCGGGGCATCGGGTTTTGGTCAACTGCTGTCTTACCTGGAGCCTCGTCATCATCGATGTGCGGCCAGCCTGTACCTGCCCTGAGCTGCAAGATCAGCTTGGAAAGCCTCACTGCATCGCGCAGCACCATTGCTGACACGGGTGACGGGTGGTTCGCGGCCGACTGACGTGTGGCTGCGGTGGTGGCTGGTGATAACCGCTCGGGCGTGAGGGCGGGCGGCCCGAAGAGCCAGTCGACGTAGCTGTATGAATTTTCCTAATCCTCACTCTTTCGGTAGGTTTCCGGCCGTCGTCAACGGGTAGCACACGCCATGCCTGGCCTTTCACTGGTGCCCCTCGGCGCCAGCCTCGTGCTCGCCGATCCGGCGCAGCTGCTGCCGGCGCGCGAGCAGATGGCCTTCACGCTCGGCTTCCACATCATCCTGGTGCCGTTCGGGGTGGCCTTCACATTCCTGATGCTGATCGCGAACGCCCGCGGCATCCGCCGGAACGACGAGACTGCGTTGCTGCTGGCCCGGCGCTGGTCACAGGTGGCGGCGGTGCTGTTCGCCGTCGGCGCCGTCTCCGGCACGGTGCTGTCGTTCGAGCTCGGGCTGCTCTGGCCGCGACTGATGGGCAACTACGGCGCGGCGTTCGGCATCCCATTCGCGATCGAGGGTCTGTTCTTCTTCCTGGAAGCGGTCTTCGTCGCCATCTACGTCTACGGGTGGCGGCGGATGCGCCCATGGCCACACTTCTGGACCGGGGTCCCGGTGGTGCTCTCCGGGATCGGCGGCACGCTGTCGGTGGTCGCCGCGAACGCCTGGATGAACCAGCCGGGCGGATTCACCATGCGGGACGGCAAGATCGTGGAGGTCCGCCCACTCGAGGTGATCTTCAACGACGCGTTCTGGTACGAGGCCATCCACATGCTGCTGGCCGCGTACATGGTCGCCGGGTTCGTCATCGCCGGCGTCTACGCGGCCGGGATGCTGCGCGGCCGCCGCGACCGCTACCACCGGCTCGGCCTGCTGATACCGCTGACCGTCGCGGCGCTGGCCACCCCGGTGCAGGTCTTCGTCGGCGACATCGCCGCGCGTGAGGTCTTCCGAAACGAGCCGGCGAAGTTCGCCGCGATCGAGGCCGTCCCGACCACGAGCACCCACGTGCCGGAGGTGCTGGGCGGCTACTACGCGAACGGAGAGACGCACGGCGGCATCAAGATCCCCTCCGGGGGCTCCCTCCTGTCCGGCTACTCGCCGTCCACCCGCATCCAGGGCCTGGACGCCATACCCGCCGAGCTGCGGCCGTCGGACCGGCAGGTCACAATCGTCCACCTCAGCTTCGACGTGATGGTCGGCATCGGCTCCGCGCTGCTGGCCCTCTCCGCCTGGTACGCGCTGGCCTGGTGGCGCCGGCGCGACCTGCCGCGCAGCAGATGGTTCCTACGGGCCACCACGGTCAGCGGTCTGCTCGCGGTGGTGGCGCTGGAGGCGGGCTGGGTGGTCACCGAGGTCGGCCGGCAGCCCTGGACGGTCCGCGGTCACCTCCTCACCCGGGACGCGGTCACCACCTCCGGCAACCTGTGGCTGTTCTTCGCCGCCACCGTCGCGCTCTATGCCGCGGTCGGCGCCACCACCGTGTACGTCCTGCGACTGCTGCGCCGCCGCTGGCGCGACCAGGGCGGGGCTACCGAGACGGACGTGCCCTACGGCCCGCCCCGGTCCTCGGAGTCGGCGCCCACGGGAGGGCAGGCGTGAGTACCTTCGCCGCCGTCGTGTTGTTCATCGGCGTCACCGCCTACGCCGTGCTCGGCGGCGCGGACTACGGTGCCGGCTTCTGGGATCTCACCGCCGGTGGTGCGCGACGTGGGCAGGCACCCCGGCACCTCATCGACCACACGTTGGCACCGGTGTGGGAGGCCAACCACGTGTGGCTGATCTTCTGCCTGGTGATGCTCTGGACAGGCTTCCCGTCCGCCTTCGCCGCGATCATGACCACGCTCTACATCCCGCTGGGCCTCACCGCGCTGGGCATCGTGATCCGGGGCAGCGGGTTCGCATTCCGAAAGGTGGTGGTGAACACCGACCAACAGCGGGCGACCGGGGCGGCGTTCGCCACCTCGTCGGTGATCACACCGTTCTTCCTCGGCACGGTCGCCGGCGGAATCGCCTCCGGGCGAGTGCCCGCCGACGGACACGGCAATCCCGTGACCAGCTGGGTCAACCCGACGTCGCTGCTCGGCGGGGTGCTCGCGGTCGGGGTGTGCGCGTTCGTCGCCGCGGTGTTCCTCACCGCCGAGGCCCGTACCCAGGCCGACACCCGCCTGGAGCGCTGGTTCCGCCGTCGAGCCCAGGCCACCGCGGTGGCGACCGGCGCCGTGGCGCTGGCGGGCATCGCCATCCTGCACGCGGACGCCGGCCGTCTGTTCTCCGGGCTGACCGGCCGCGGCCTGCCCCTGGTGCTGGTCTCCGCGGCATGCGGGCTGGCCAGCATCGCCCTGCTTCACCGGGCCGCGCCCCGGCTGCTGCAGGCGCTCGCCGTCGGCGCGGCCGGCACGGTGGTGGTCGGCTGGGGCGTCGCGCAGTACCCGTACCTACTGGGCACCCACCTACGCATCGACGAGGCCGCGGCTCCCGACGCCACCCTGGCGTCGCTCACCCTCGTCGCCGCCGCAGCGCTCCTGCTCGTCGTGCCGGCCATCGCGCTGCTGTTCGTCCTGCACCAGCGCGGTCGCCTGGACACCGCCTGACTCCGACTCGCTGGTGGGATCAGCGTTCCAGCAGGCAAAACCCATATGACGAAGTGCAAAGATGCGAGTCGATCCAGAGTCTCTGCAGAGGTTCGCTGCAGCGGCCGGCGGGTTTACCGCGTATACGCCTGGTCAGCCCGTCCGCCGCTGTCGGGCAGCGTCGGCGTCTGTGGATGACATTGGCTGTACGAATGGCTGTAGCGGCCTTGGCCGCTGACCTCTACGGTTCCCGACCATGGAGGCCACATTCGCAGCCGTCTTCTTCTACGCGCTGAGCATCTTCGTTCTTTACTGGGTGATCCGTCTAGCGGTCCTGCACGCCATCCAAGCCGCCGACAAGCACCGGCGGGGCGGGGCGTGACGGCTGGGTCCGAAAGTCGGGTGAGGGTTCGAACCTCCGCCGCACTGCTCCCATCCCCCCGCCGAGGGCAAGCAGTTCTGCGGCGCGGCAGCGATCGCCCCAGCCAAACGGCGAGCAACCCCGACGACGATCGTCCCGCCTCAGCCGCCCATTGCTCTTGACGTTCCGCCAGTGCGGCCGGCCGGCACGCCCGCTGCCGGCTGATGGATGAGCTGGCCGCGTCGGCGGTAGCGGACTGGCCCGTCGCGCATCACGCGGACGCTGTCCCGCGCCTTCCGCCGGATGGGCGTGCCAGCCGCTCGATCCACTACGAGGAGTTCGACTTCCGCTGATCCCGGCCTCGGGCACCCGTGCGATAGCGTGTGGCGCCATGGGATCCGTGGACTTGGTCTTGGCCATCGTGGTTGCCGCGGCCAACCTGGCCGTCGCCACCGTGCTGCTCGCCAGGAGCCGTGGCGGCACGGCGGTGCCCCGGATCTTCGGCCGCTCGCAGCCCTTGCCGCGCCTTCGAGCCGCGATGCACGCCTGCCTTGGGCTGGGGGTGGGCGTCGGCTGGCTCGTCAAGGACATCTTCCCACCCCACTCCACGGGCGACACGGTGCTGTTCAACGTGATAAGGGTGCTGCTGGTGGCTGGCCTCGTCACCGCCCTGCTGGTCGCCTTCCGGCACGCGCGACCCATCCGTGACAAGGCCGCCCGCTAGTGCGGTGGCCGCTATGGGTCGGTTATGTAGATGGTCGGCGATGAAGCAAGGCTGGTTTGGGCTGTCCGGCGTGTCTGCGGGCACGGGAACAGCCCGCTGGTCATGCTCGCCCACGCCATCCTCACCATCATCGCCGCCCGAGAACGCAACAACCGCACGATCTTCCTTTCCTCGCCCCAGCGGCATGCTGTGGGCTCGGGCGCTGGTCGAGTCCACGGACACGTCCCAGGTGATGCGGCCCGCCCATCGGCGAGGGCTTGCAGCGCGGTGAGGATCCGCTGTTAGGTTCGCCTGCATGACTGGGCAGATCACGGCTGGGCAGTTCCACGCGGCCGACGGTGTCGAGGACTGGCGCTGCCTCTACCATGTGGTCTCCACCTATTTCCTGACCGGCTCGTTGAACAAAGGCATCGAGCTCGTCGCTGAGATCGGCCGGCTCGCCGACGAGCACGAACAGCAGTACGTCACTATCGACCTGCGTCGCGCCGGCGTTACCGTGAGCCTGGGAGTGCGTCACGTCGCGCTGGCCCGGCGGATATCGGCCGCGGCCAAGCAACTGGACATCCCGGCCGACCCGAGCGCCGTGCAGCTCATCAACGTCACCCTTGACGCGCTTGTCGGTGCGGATGTGCTGCCGTTCTGGCGAGCGCTGCTCGGTTATCGCCAGCTCGGCGAGGACTACCTGTTCGACCCAACGCGTCGCGGCCCCGGCTTCAGTTTGCAGCACATGGATGCGGCGCGCCCACAACGCAACCGCCTGCACCTCGATGTCGCCGTCCCACACGATCAGGCTGAGGCCCGCATCGCCGCCGCCTTGGCTGCGGGCGGCCGCCTAGTCTCCGACGCGCACGCGCCGATGTGGTGGATCCTGGCCGACGCCGAGGGCAATGAGGCCTGCGTCGCCACCTGGGTCGGACGCGAATAAGGGACCCACTCCGGGCAGCAAGGACTAATGGCGCACCGCTACCCCGTCCGCGCCGACCGGCGAACCGAGCATCCGCTTCTGCCGCTGGTCGGTGCGACCGATCGCGCCGGGTCCGGCGAGGAGGGCGGGCTCACGATGCGGCGATTACCGTCGGCCCGTCGATGTTCGGCGATTCGGCTCCTGCCGAGGAACTGCCGGATGACCAAGACTGAAGCGATGTCTCACGATATCGGTGGTGCGCCACGCACCCAGGTAGCAGTCACCGCTCTGCTCATCGTCTCCGGCGTGCTCGTCCTCTTCGTCCCCGCCGGTGACGAGGGTCGAGTCCTCGTGCCGGTCAGCGAAGGCCACGGACTATCCGCCGTAGACGGGGTGGGCGCGGCACTGCTGGCGTTGGGCGGCACCTGGCTGGAAGTGCTCGTGGTACGGCGTCTGCCGTACCTCGCCCTGCCCCCACGGGCCTTGTTCGGACTCGGCCTGCTGGCCGGCCTTGGCATGGGGCTTCTCATCGCCTCGGTCTTTTCCGGATTCTTCTGGTGGTGGGCCCTCGGCGCCGCCGCACTTGGCGTTGCCGTTCTCGTCCTGGCGCCTCTCACGGCGCGCCGGTCCCGCCGGGACCCTCCTAGTCTCCAGGCAAGCCGGTGACCTCGTCACTCTGAGGGTCGTAGATGACCAGGCCGTGCCGCTCCGCCAGGTCCAGGACGACGTCTATCGCCTCGCTGCCCCTCGGCGAGTAGCTGATGTTCATGCTCACGTGGTCGATGCCGACAGCGAGAGGGGCGGACATCCAGGGCGACTCCGGGTCGTACGGCGGATGATCTGGGAAGCGCTCACGCAGTTCCTCGTAGAAGGCGACGATGCGCTGGTCAAGTTCGCCGTCAAGGTGTTCCATGCCGGTGCAGTGATCGGCCATCTGTCGCGCATCGTCTGCCGTCGCGGAAGGCTCGATGGCCAGGACCATGAGATCAAAACTCACGGCTACATGCTCCCGGACCAGAAGCCGCTCCGTCGACCTCTGCCCCACCGTCAGTTTTGCATTGACCGTTTGCGGCGGGGTCGTCGGACCTGCCGTTTTGGCGCGCCCAGGGACCTGCGGTGGCGTCCTCTCGTCCCGAGGATTCGCCGTTGTTGACTGCTGCTGACCGCTTGATCGGGCACGCGACGGGAACGGCTCAACGCGGTAGTTCCCCTTGGGCTGGCTGACCTAGGATCGCGTCGTGACGCACGCCCGCCTCCGCAGGTTATCTGCTCTCGTCGGCTGGGCGCTCTACCTCGTAGCGGGCGTCGGGCTGCTGCTGCACTGGGGGTTCGTAGTCTGGCTGCTGACGGGCGCAGGCATGCTCGCTATCCAGTGGTCGCATGGCTTCGGCCGGCGCAAGTCGTCGCAATGACATAGGGAGCCGAAGCCGATGGAAAACCGGCGCGTGACGTCAAGCGTTTATTGACGCGGTAACGAGGCTGGCTGACAACGGGATGAGGCCGTGGTGGGGATGCGGCGCGTGCACCCCGGGCAGGCCCCTGGCCTGCCGGCAACGCCGGCCCGAGGGGTCGCAGAGGCGAGGTCAGGGGCGGTCCGCAGGGCCGTCGCGCAGCGACGCGAAGCGCCTTTGACCCTGGAGGGGCGGCCCCGCACACTCCGCGCCGCATCCCTACCACGGCCGGCGGTGACTCGCCCTACGGCGCGGCGGTGCGACGGCCGCCGCGCCCCGGCCGGCTGCCGGCCCACCAACTGCCCACCCAACGGCCTATCGCTCTGCGGCGGCCCTCCGGGCTTCCCATTGTCCGCGCCAGCAGCCGAGGGCGTTCGCGGGGTCAGCTGCCGCGGATCCCTGGTCATCGCCGGGGAACGCATCCACGTCGGCATCGCCCACGCCGGATCAACCTTGACCGTCCAAGCCGCCGACACCACCTTCCGCGTCCACGACGGCGACCAGCTCGTCACCGAAGTCGCGCGCACCACCGCCAAGGACATCGCCCGGTTCAAGGCCCGCAAGCCGGAACCAGCCCGACGCACCCCCACAGCACAACCCCCTGTGGAAGTCTGAGCTCATGCAGGCCGCTGCCCCACCTCAGGGAACAATCACGGCCGCCAACAGCCCGGACTGGTCAACCCGGGCCGCCGCAGGACAACAACTCGCCGCCTGGGCCAACCAAGACGACATCGCCGACATCCTCCAGCGGCTCCTCCTCGACCGCGGCGACACCGCCGTCGTCGAAGCGACCTGCCTGGCCCTGCTATGCCGCAACGACATTCACGGCACACGACTCGTCGCACGAGCAACCACCACAGCCCACGATCTCCTGACCATCGGCCTCGACCACCTCGACCACCTCCACAACGCCGTCGTGAACTACCTCCTCCCCGACTGGCTCGGCCAGCTCACCGGCACCGTGGACGACTTCCTCATCCTCTGCAACGCCCTGGCCCAAGACCCCGACCCCACCACAGCAACCGGGGCCAGAGAACTCGCCGGCTGGGCCCGCCCGTAGTTCCGACGACCGAGCAGATCCGCTACCCAGCCCAGTAACAAGATCGTCTAGCCGGACGTGTCACCCACGTCCCGAGACTGATCTGTCACGGACGTCCTGAGACCCGACATCGGCCGGCGGCTCGGCTGTCCTCCGTCGACTGATGCGCGACACTCGTTCGCCAACTGATCTGCGACACCTCAGCGCGCTGATGGCGACAGATTAGTATCGGCCACCGAGCCCTCCGGCTGGCAGTTCGGTGATGGTCGGCGCTAGTGGCTGGCGGTCGGGGAGGAAGGCGAGGGGTCATGCACTCGTGGGGCTCGTTCACACCCGCTCAGCAGACCTTGCTGCGTCGTGCGATGTCGGACAGCTGGCTCGCCGGGACGGTGCAGGTCTACGGGGTGGATCTGCGCTGGGCGGGGGTCGATGGGGCGCCCCCGCCGCGCAGCTATACCGAGCACGAGCAGCGCATGTTGGTGCCGCTGCTCGCCGCGGTGACCACGGATCTCGTCGACCATGGCCTGCTGACCGTCCACGAGTCGGCCGGCCTGGCTCCCTCCGTCTCCGACATGGCGGTGGAGGGCAGCGGCTTGCGCGCGGTCCTCGCGAAGGCGGAAAACTGGCTCTGGTCACCGCATCTGCCATCCCAGTTCCGGTTGTCCGCCCCTCGGTTCGTTCGGGAGCAGTGGTTCGACGAGGCATACCCCACGGCCAACGGCGGCGATCTTCTTCGCTGGGACGAGTTGGACGTAGGTCAGCGCGAGGTCCTGGTCTGCGCCGCCGAGGCTAGCGGGATGCTGACCGGGCCGTTCGGTATCTGGGACGGCCCGCCGGCTGAGCTGGACGCCAGGCAGCGCTTGGATTGGGTCGATCGGCATCTGGCAGTGTTGCTGCCCTTCGTCCGCGATGGCTTGATCGAGGTACGCCGCTACTCCGAGGCTGCCAGCGACGAATTCATGGTCATCGGCGTAGACGGTCTGCGCGACACTCTGACCGATCCCACCCTCTGGCGCAGTGATCTTGATTGGGGCGTCGGAGTGGGATGCGTGTTCACCTACGCCGGACTCGCAGTCTGGCGGGGTGGCTGGAGCGGTGCCTGGAACGCTCGCCTGACGTTCGAGTGACCGCCACGGGTCCGCAACGCCGGCCACAATCGCTTTCGCTTGGTCGGCCGAACTGTCGGGGAACGCATGCATCTCGGCATGACAGGACCTTGCCTCGGCGGCCATCCTGTCGCCCCTGGCTTGCTGGATCTGTCGCACATCAGCTGTCGGATCACACGGCCGGCGGCTCGGCCGGCTGCCCGGACATCCGACTGCACGACCTACGGCACACCGTCGTGTCTCTGCTGATGGAGCTGGGCGGCCCGCCGCACGTCGTCCAGGCCATCGCCCGGCACGCCGATCTGACGATCACCCTCAAGATCCACTCGCACGCCAACCTTGATGTCATGCGGCAGGCGCCCGGGAAGCTCGACGGACGACTTTCGTGACCGCTACTGCTGTCACCATTGCTGTCACCGCCTCGCGGAATGATCTTCTCGGCGCGGTTCCTGCTGGTGGTTTGTGGTGGGCGCGGCAGGTTTCGAACCCGACCGCCGGCGGCCGCGCTCGTCGCGGATCGTTGCTGTCACCGCAACTGTCGATAGCCGTCGCCCGACTCCCACACTGCCAAGGAGATCTCTCGAATCGTCCTGGCCAACGCGGTCGTGACCTCCGGCGACGCGGTCGCACTCCCGCCAGTCCCCGTCAATCACCCAACGTGACCTACCGACCTGGCACGGATCTGGCACGCAGCTCCCCTGTTGTGCGTGGCCGGCCGGCCAACGCTGGCCGGAGGCCGCCAGCAGGTCGGGGCCGGTTTGTGCCCCGGATCCCTCAAGTGGGAGCAATGAGCAACGTCGACCTCGTCATCCTGCCCGCCTACGCGTCCTGGCTGTTCAGCGCCCGAGGACGTCCACCAGTTGCTGCCCCAGGCCGGTGCAGGCCTCCATGTCCAGGCGGTACGTCACGTAGCGGCCGCGGCGCGCCGAGATCAGCAGCCCGGCCGCCTTTAGTACCGCGAGGTGCCTGGACACCTCCGGCGCCGTCACCCGCCAGTAGTCGGCCAGCTCGCCGGTCGTGTGCGGACCTCGGGCGAGCGTGCGGCAGAAACGTAGCCGCAGCGGGTGCGCAAGCGCGGTCAGCCGAGCATCCAGCTCGTCCACCCGCAACACCGGGCGCGGGTCCCAGCCCGGTGCCGGGTACTGCAGCACGGGCAGCCAGCCGGGCGCGTACACGACGGTCATATGCGGTGCGCCGTACGCGCTCGGGATGAGCGTCATCCCGCCGCCGCGACCGTCTGCGGTCTGGTCCTGCAGCTTGTCGATCGTCAGAATGCCGCGCTCGGTGTCGACCCCGATTGCGTGCGAGATCCGGCCGAGGGCGCCGATACCCTCGCGGGCCAGGTCGAAGCGTCGACGGTCGGCTTCCTCGGCGAGCGCTGGGCGGACGCGTTTCCAGACCGTGCCGAAGAAGGCGGACTCGCAGGCGAGCAGAAAGCGTCGTACCCGCTCGCGCTCGGCGGCCGGATCGGCGAGCACCCGCTCGGCCCACGCCGCCTGCCGCGGCCCTCGGGCGCGGGCCGCGGCCAGCGCCCGCTGCCGCACGATCGGGTCACGCAGCGGCGACCACATTCGCGGCGCCGGTGAGACGGCCCGATGGGCGGCGAGCGCCGCAGCGACCCAGCGCTCGTCGTCCAGGCGGTCGACGTCGTCCAGTTCCTCGCGCAGGCTCGGCCGTGGATCGGGCGGGAACAGAAAGTCGGCCCGGCCGGACTGCCAGAGCAGACCGAATTCCTCGAGGTCTGCAGCCAGCTCTGCGGGAAGGGCAGACGCCATCATCGCAACCGCCGCGGCGGTGTCCGGATGATGCTGCGGCTCCGCGAGCACGTGCAGCACCGCGCCGAGCTCTGAGAGCGGCGACGGCGTTATCCGGATCCGATCGGCCGGTACGCCGGCGATGTCGACCGAGGTAACCACAGTACCGATCATGGCAGGGGCCCGCGCCCGGGCAGACCGATTGACGTCGTTTGTCAATCGACGAGGCATGAATTGACGAGGCTGGCCAACCTGCGTCCCTTCGCAGCCGTATGGCCGGACGATCGGAGCCGTGACGACCACCCGTACGACGCTTCGTGAGCTGGTCCGCATCCCGGGCGGCGGCCGCTACGCGCTCAGCGCCACAGTAGAGGCAGCGACCTCCGGGATGCTGCGCCCGTTCATCGTGATCTACGCCGTGCTGATCGGGCTCAGCGCATGGCAGGCCGGTATGACCCTGACCGTCGGCATGCTGGCCGGCCTCGGCGCCGTCCCGCTCGCCGGATGGTGGATCGACCGCGGAGCGCGGCGGGCCCCCGCCGTCGCCGCGCTACTGGTGCGAGCGGTGGGGTCGCTCCTGCTCGCCCTGGTGCCCGGCACCGCCGGATTCGCGATCGGTGCGGTGCTCATCGGCGTCGGCACGCAGATCGCTCCACCCACCAATTCCGCGCTGGTCGCCGCGCTGGCCGGCCCGGCCCAGCGTGCGGCGGCGCTGGCCGCGGGCCGCTCGCTGCGCAACGCCGGCCTGGGCGCCGGCGCCCTGCTCGGCACGGTTCTGGTCGCGAGCGGGCCGGAGGTGCTCCGCTGGCTCGCGCTGGCGACGGCGCTTGGGTGCACGTTCGGCGCGGCGGTGATCGCCCGGGTGCCGCTGCCCCATCAAGATGTTCCGGCCCCCGCCCCGGCTGCGGCAACGAAGGAAGCGCGCGGTGCCGGCCTACGCATCGTTACCGTCCTGGCCCTGGCCGGCATTCCGTACGCGTTTTACGCCGACATCCTCGAGATCGCCCTGCCGCTGCTGCTGGTGCAGGGCCTGCACGCGTCGCTGGCGTGGCCCTCGGGCATCTTCGTCGCCAACACCGTCATGGTGATTGCGCTGCAGCTGGTTGTGGTAGTGCGCCTCGCGAAGCGGCCGCACCGCATCGTGCTCTTCTGGTCCGGCCTGTTGCTCGCCGCCTCCTACCTCGCCTTCTGGCTCGGCGGGGCGACCGGCGGCGGCCCCGGCACGGTGCTCGTCGCGCTGGTCATCGTGCCTTACACGCTGGGTGAGATTCTTTACACCGGCAGCAGCGTGCCGCTGGTGATCGAGTCAGCACCGCCACACCTGATGGGGCGCGCGCTCGCCCGCTGGCAGCTCAGCTACGGCCTGGCCCGGGCCGTCGATCCCATCATCATCACCGGTCTGCTCAGCCTGGGTGCGGCGGCGCTGTGGCTGCCGCTGGCCGCCGCGACCCTGCTGGGCGCAGCGACGGTGCGCCTGGGCACTCGACGGCGTCGTCTGCACCGTTCGCGTGAACAGTCCATGAGTCATGCCGTGGCAGATGGCGGGAGCCCGGCCGTCGATGACCCCCTGACCAAGAGCGTTCACGGTGAGACTGTTACGTCCAAATCTGTGAAAGCCAGGGTCTAGACCCCTCCCGGCTACTCGCAACGTTTGGTCCCGGCTCACCCTGATCGTGAAGTCCTCCGCCACCGCGCCGAGGCCACCGTCCGCTCGGCATGCCGCCGGCGACGCCAGACGGAAGCTGAAGTGCCAAGGCAGTCACTTTGCGTCCGGCGAGCCGCCGGTTCGGCCGATTCGTTGACAGGCTGTCTGGACCGCTCGCCGCTCAGAGTAGGCTCATCGCCTCCTCACCGATGGACGAAGACGAAGCCACCGTCGACGTTCGGGGCCGGGCGATGCAACATCTCCGCCTCAACAGTGAAGCCGGCAGCGTCCAGCCAGGCCGCGACCCGGCCCGGTGAACGACGGTGCACGTAGACATTCATTGGGTGGCCGCCGTAGCCCTCCGTCTTGAGCTTGCTGCTGTCACCGGCATAAAAGCCGAGCAGCAGGGCCCCGCCAGGCCGCAGCACCCGAAAGAACTCGGCGATGACCGTGGGAACCTCATCGTCGGGGACGTGGATCAGCGAGAACCACGCGAGCAGGCCGGTCAAGGAACCATCAGCCAGTTCGAGAGCCGTCATGGAGCCAACCTCGAATCGCAGGCCGGGATGGTCCCGCCGAGCCACGTCGATCATCGCGGGCGACAGGTCGACGCCGAACGCGTCCAGGCCGATGCCTTGCAGGTAGGCGGTGATCCGGCCCGGACCGCAGCCGACATCGGCGACCGGCCCGGGACCCTGGGCATGCACCAGCTCGGCGAAGAGCGCCAGGATGCCCCGCTGAAAAGGCTCGCCGGCGAGGGCGTCCCGCAGCAGGTCGGCGTAGCTGACCGCCACGGTGTCGTAAGAAGTCCGGGTGTCGTCGAGCCAACCGGGAACGCGCATGCGGAGCACGATAGCCGCGACTCACGTGGTGGCGCCGCCTTGGGCAACGCCACCATCGATCCGCGCGAGCGAAACCCTCGTGACCGTCATGTATTTGCAGACCATGATCGCGCAGACGGATCTGCCGCTGACCGCGCGCCCACCAGTCGCTACCGCCCGACTCTGCCGATGTGCGTGCACGTGGCGTCGTTGATCAGCGAGGGCTGTGATCCTCCCCGTCTCTAGCACATCCCCAGGACACATTGAGGTAGGCGGCCGGCTCTGTCTGCTGCGCCCGCCCCGTCCGATTGACAGCGTCATGGATAGCGGTTATCTATTGTTGATCTACGGAGGGTGTGCTGGGTGCAGGACGTGGTGCTGGCGATGCTGGCGAAGGAGCCGGCGTACGGCTACGAGTTGCGTAGCCGGATTCGTGGCGCGCTCGGCCCGCTCGGCGAGGCGATGAACGCCGGGCAGATCTACGTGACGCTGGCCCGGCTGGCCAAGGCGGGGCTGGTGACCTCGCAGCGGGCCGAGGGACTGCCGGACCGGCCGGACCGGCGGGTGTACGCGTTGACTTCGGCGGGGCAGCGGCGGGTTGCCACGTGGCTGGCCGAGGTGAGTTGGCCGAAGCCGGACCTCAGCGAGTTCCATCTCAAGCTGGTGGCCGCCGCTGCCGCCCGGCTGGCCGATCCGCTGGCTCTCGTCGATGCGCAGCGGCGGGAGCTGCTGCGCCGGCTGCGGGATAGCCAGCGGGCTGCGTTGGAGCGGTCGGTGGATCCGGTCGTCGGGTTGTTGTTGGAAGGGGTCGTGCTGCGGCTACGGGCCGACCTGGAGTGGCTGGAAGCGTGCGAACGGATGTGGACCGAACGCGACCGGACTGAACAGAAGGGGAACCGATGACGCGGAGCGAGGGCCGCGAGGGCATGCCCGGTGGTGCCGCATGACCGGGTCGGCGCTGCTACGGGCGCGCGCGGTGACCAGGTGGTACGGCCGGGGAAGCGCACTGGTCCGCGCGGTCGATGAGGTCGACCTGGAGGTGCCCGCCGGGCAGACGCTCGCGATCATGGGTCCCAGCGGCTGCGGCAAGTCGACCCTGTTGCACCTGCTGGGCGGGCTGCAACGCCCGACCGACGGCGAGGTCTGGCTGGCCGAGCATCGGATCGACGGGATGAGCGAGCGCGGCTTGGCCCGGCTGCGGCGGCAACACATCGGCTTCGTCTTCCAGTCGTTCCACCTCATGGACGAGTTGACCGCGGTAGAGAACGTCGAGCTGGCCGCGTTGCTGGCCGGACAGTCGCCGCGCCGGGCTCGGCAGCGCGCCTTGACTCTGCTGGACCGGGTGGGGCTCGCCGACCGCGCCAGGCACCTGCCGTCGGCATTGTCGGGCGGCCAGCGCCAGCGGGTCGCGATCGCCCGAGCGTTGAGCAACGAGCCGCTGGTCGTGCTGGCTGACGAGCCCACCGGGAACCTGGACAGCGCCGCCACCCTGGAGATGCTGCGGTTGTTCGAGGAGCTGCGTACGGCGGGGCAGACTCTGGTGGTGGTCACCCACGACGCGCGCATCGCCGCGGTCGCCGACCGCGTGATCTCCATGCGTGACGGGTCGTTCGCCGACGACAGCCTGCTCGCCGGTACCACCGGCGGCACGGGCACGGTCTACGGCGGGTGGCGCTGAGGTGGCCGGGCGTCTGTTGCTCGTGTGTCGGCTGCTGGTGCGGGACCTGCGCCGGCGGCGCACCGAGACCGTACTGCTGCTGCTCGCCATCAGCGCCGCGATCGGCACGCTGACCCTCGGCCTCGCCCTGAACAATGCTCTCGCCCAGCCGTACGAGCGGACCCGGGCCGCCACCGCGGGCCCCGACGTGGTGGCGATGCCGGGGGCGACGGGCCCGGAGGCCCTGGCCGCCCTCGCGCCGCTGGCCACCGCACCCGGTGTCACCGCACACAGCGGACCGTACCCGATCGCTTATCTGATGCTGACCGCACAAGGCAAGACCGTGCACGCGGTCGTCGAGGGCCGGGACAACTCCCCGGCGGCGCTCGACCGGCCCGCGGTGACCGCCGGCACCTGGGTACGCCCCGGCGGTGTGGTCATCGAGCCCACCTTCGCCAACGCCGTCGGCGTACACGTCGGCGACACCGTCGACATCGACGGCCACCCGCTGCGGGTGGTCGGGACAGCGGTCACCGCCGCCAGGGCCGTGTACCCGAGTGCCGACTGGCGCGCTGATGCGGGCAGCCCCTTGACCGAAAACGCCGGCCTGGTCTGGGTCGACCGTAGCCAGATCGGCGCGCTGGCCGGCGCACGGCCGCTGTCGTACACCCTGAACCTGAGATACGCGGACCCGCGGGCCAGCACCTCGTTCACCCACAAGCGCGACGGCGGGATCGAATACACCAGCTGGAAAGAGATCGCCTACCAGGACGGCAGGCTGGTCGAAGGCGCACACGAGGCCCTGCTCATCGGCAGCTGGCTGCTCACCGCCCTCGCGGTGGCCAGCGTCGCCAGCATCGTCGCCGGCCGCATCAGCGGCCAGCGCCGCCGGGTAGGGCTACTCAAGGCCGTCGGCGCCGGACCGGCAATGGTGGCCGCCGTCCACCTCGCCGAGTACCTCGTGATCGGGCTCGCCGCCGCCGGCACCGGCCTGGCCGCCGGCTGGCTCGCCGCTCCCCCGCTGACCAACCCCGGCGCAGGGCTACTCGGCGCCGTCGGCGTCCACCCGCCCCCGCTACGCACCGTGGTCGCCGGCACCGTCCTCGCCCTCGCCATCGCCGCCGCGGCGACCCTGGCGCCCGTGGTGCGCGCCACCACCACCGACACGGTCCACGCGCTGACCGACGCCGCCACGCCGCCGCGGCGCCGCCGGTGGCGCGTCTGGCTGTCCCGCCGGCTGCCCACCGCCCTACTGATCGGAGTACGCATCAACGCCCGCCGGCCACGTCGCGCCCGGCTCGTCATGGTGAACAGCCTGGTCACCACGACCACGCTCGTCGCCGTGCTCATGGCTCAGGCGCAGGACCAGCTGATCCCGCTCGGCGACGTCGAGCTGCCCAGGCCGCGGGACGCGCGGACCAACCAGGCCATGTTCCTCGTCATCGTCGTACTGTGCGTCCTCGCGCTCATCAACGCCACCGTGAGCGCCTGGACGGCGGTCCTCGACGCCCGCCACCCCCTGGCCGTCGCCCGCACACTCGGCGCCACACCAGCACAGGTAACCGTGGGCATGACGGTCGCGCAGCTGCTTCCCGCGATACCCGGCGTCCTCGCCGGGATCCCGGCCGGCATGGGGCTGTACCTGGCCGTCGGCCTCGGCGAGGTCCGTTACCCACCCGATTCCTGGCTGTTCGCCGCCGGGCTGGGAGTCCTGCTCGCCATCGCCGCACTCACCGCCATCCCGGCCACGGCCGCCGCCCGGCGCCCGGTCGCGGACACCCTCCGATACACACCGACCTGACCGGCCGCCAACGGCCTACACGGCACCACGACGAGCGGAACCGCCGAGCGAGACGGCAGTGGCAGCCGACGCAACAACCACACAAGGAGTCGCACGGATCTGCAGCGGGGCGTGCTACGCAGCGTCACGGCGAGCTGGCCCGGTTGCCGTCCGGACGTGCCGAGTAGCGGATGCCTCCGTCCTGATGATCGGCACTATCGTGATCGCGTGACCATGGTGCGGCAACGGCAGGACTACTTCGATGCTCTCGGCTGGGTAACCCAGCTGATGACACAGGTGCGGAGTGAGCACCTCGAAGCCCCTACTCCCTGCGTAGATTTCGATGTTCGAGGGCTGCTGGGTCACCTCATCGGCACCGCGCACCGTGGACTCGGCACCGCCCGGGGCATCCCGACACGGGGCATCCCTCACGTGATCACCAACGTTCCAGATGCGGAACTCGCCTCCACGTATGCAACGTTGGCGGCCTCGATCCGAGAGGCGTGGTCGCCGCTGGCGGCTTCTGACGGGGTCGTCGCGCCTTGGGGGCCCTGTACGGCTGCGGAAGCGGCACGCGGCTTTACCGTCGAGACGATCACGCATGGATGGGACTTGGCCGTGGCCACCGGCCAGCCGAGCGATGCACCGAACGGCATTGCCGATCGCTGCCTCTCCTATGCCGCAGCCGCCATCCCCGACCGGCTCCGAGGAGTCATGTACGACGCGCCCGTTGTCGGGGCGAAGCCCTCATCCACGACGGAGCAACTCGCGCACCTTCTCGGTCACAAGAGAGAGCCTCGATGACATTCGAGGAGGCATCTGCGGATCACCGTTCCTCACCGAGATCAGGTGCGCGGATCTGCCGCCGGAGCCCGGAGGTTCCGGCGGTGGGCTTCCTACCTGCCCATATTAATGGTGGGCGATACTGAAACCGAACCAGTGACGGAGCCGTTGACGCTCGGCCGCTTCCAGCCGGGGCAGTCCCAGACGCTGCCCGTCGACCGCGGCCGTGCTCGTCCCGCAGGTAGTCCACCAGGCGCACGCAGCCAGGCCTAGCGGATCGGCTCGTGTCAGCGCTGGCCCGGGACAGCGAGGCCTATCGGCTCCCAGTTTGCGCCCACACCCCGCCCAGATCGGGGGCGGGAAATTTGACGGTTGAACCGAAGGTTGTCCGGGATCTGGTCCTCGTCGACTCCTTGACCCCTGACAAACAGCCCGCCCGTGAATGCGGAGGCTCAATCGCATCGAGAAGCTGAAGTTCGTCCTTCCGGCCGAAATGAGCACGACCATGGCCCGCCGTAATCGAACTGCTGAGCCGGTACCACGACGGGTGATCCTCAGCAGCTGTGCCCCTCCTGGTCACTGAGCCGCCGGCCGCGCACGGGTTCTACCACCGCCACAGCCTGAAGCTCGCGACGCCACCCGTCAGCCAAGCCGGCCAGCGAGGGTGATCTCGTGCGGGGCCCCGTCGGACCGCGGCAACGGGTACCGCGGAAGTACAGCCATCCGAGCGAGCGGATCCGACAGAAACGAGCGCCACCGCCAATGGAACAGCCATGCCACGGACGGCAGCGGAAGCTGGCGGACGTCAAGGCAGGTCGACGAGTACCAACCCGCAGGTCGTGGCGGATCCGTACAGGTCGGCCTCCACGCGTGAAAACTGACCCCCTGGCGACGGGCGGGTTCCCGGCACGGTGGATCCCGCGTCGCAGGGCAAGTTCGCGATCGTCTTCGGTTCCATCTGTCATCGCTCTTGGTTGGCCTGCGCCGTGGTGCGACCATCCCCGCCGTGCACCTCGCGCGGATGACGGTTCGGGGAAGGAGCACGGCCGAGACAGCCACGAACTAGCGTGAGCGCCGACGGCAGTAGCGTGCGGCACGCCGGGACATATCGATGGAGTACCCAACGTGTCGTGGATCGGAACGGGGGCCGACTTCCATGGTAAAGAAGTTCATCAAAGAGGCGGTTTCGCGCAGCGCGGAGTCGGATGACGATCGACGGAAGCTCGCGTCGATGACGGACCCGACGAATCCCGCCGAGCGATCGCCGGACGGCTCGGGGCCGAGTGACGCGACGATCCTGAACTTCGCCCTCAACCTCGAATACCTCGAGGCCGAGTTCTACCTTCGCGCCACGACGGGGCAGGGGCTGCCTGACGAGATGACCACCGGTACCGGCACCCGGGGTGAGGTGACCGGTGGGGGCATGGTCAACTTCAGCAACTCGGTAGTGCGCAAGTTCGCACGGGAGATCGCCTCGGACGAGCAGCAGCATGTGGCCTTCCTGCGGTCTGCCCTCGGGGAGCACGCTGTTTCCCGACCGGCGATCTCTCTTGACACGAGCTTCACCGCGGCGGCCACCGCGGCCGGGCTCATCAAGTCGGGCGAGATTTTCGACCCGTACGCCAACGATCTCAACTTCCTGTTCGCCGCGTTCCTGTTCGAGGACGTCGGCGTCTCTGCTTTCAAAGGAGCGGCCCCGCTGCTGTCCAACAAGACGTATCTGGACGCTGCCGCGGGTCTGCTCGCCACGGAGGCGTACCACGCGGGGATCGTCCGCTCCGCGCTCTACAACGAAGGCATGATCGACGATGCCGTCTTCGCGGGCGTGCAGAAGCTCTCCGACGCCCGCAACAGTCTCGACGGACCGGTCGACGACGACCAGGGTATCGGCACCAGCGCCGAGGCGAACCTCATTCCCACGGACGCCAACGGCATGGCCTACGGCCGCTCGGCCCAGTCGGTCCTGAATATCGTGTACCTCAACGCAAGCCCGGCGAACTCCGGCGGCTTCTATCCCTCCGGCCTCAACGGCGACATCGCGATGAGCGGCGGGGCCGCCCGCTAATCACTTGACCATCGCCGTGGTCCCGGCGCAGCACTCTGCTGCGGGTTCCCAGGCCCGTACTGGACGGCCTGCACAGTTCGCCAACGACAACAGTCTGCTGGACCGCTTTCCCGGCATGCTGGGCGCGACGACGGGCTTCACACGACTGGCCCGGCAGACGTACGTCGGCGTGGTGGAATGCGGACGGGCGGCCACTCGCGGTGACCGTGCTCTGTGCCGAGACCGCGCCGCTGGGGAGCCTCCCCCGTCACCGGCATTGCATTGAGTGCCCTGGCGCGAAAAGGAGATGGTTCTGCAACCAACATGGCTCGTGGTGCTCTCGTGGGCTGTGCTCTCTGTCGGCTTTGCCAGCGCCGCCGTCATCGTTATTGACCACTTTGTTCTTCGATATCGTCAGCCGGTCAAGGTCATGGAGATTGTCTGGCCGGCAACCGCCCTCTACTTTGGCCCGGCAGCCGTCCTGGCCTACCGACAGTGGGGTAGACCTCAGTCTCCCCGATGGCTGGAGCGGCATCGCATCCCGCCCAAGAGGTCGCGACATGCTGCCACGATAATCGGAATCCTACATTGCGCGACGCACTGCGTTCTGGGTGCCATCATTGCTACTCTTGTCGTCTTCGGCTTCGGCCTCGAGATGTTTGGCAAGAGATTGTGGCCCGAATTCATCGGCGATTATGTAGCCGCAGTGGCGGTAGGCCTTGTTTTCCGATACTCCACTGAGGCTGACATGGGCGGTCGAAGAGCGTGGGCCGCAATGCGGAGGTTTCTCGTGGGAGACCTGCTGAGCGTGTCCGTCTTCGAGTTCGCCCTATTAGGGTGGCTGGCGCTGATGGAGTTTATGGTTTTCCACGAGACCGTGCAGCCTAGTAGTCCGGTGTTCTGGCTCATTGTTCAGATTGGGTCGATCATCGGCTTCTTTGCCGCTTGGCCGCCAACCCTGTGGCTGATTCGCCGCGGCGCCAAAGCGGAACTGCTGGACACGCCGCAGAGGTAGTGCTGCGCCGACACCCGTGGCGAGATGCGCGGTTCGTGTTCCGCGGGCGATCGGACGTCATTGGCACCTCGCCGGACCGGGCCGAACGGCGGATGAGCAGCCACCGATGCTCACCGGGTCCGCTTGGCCGACAACCGCAACGACACGATCGTCTACCGCACAGCCGGATCGAACGGCTTCGCCAGGATGAAGTGTGGAAGATACTGCGGCGGCGCTGTCATGGTCCCCCGCGTCCAGGGCACCGAATATGCCCTGTCGTGGGCTATCGGTAGCGAGCGGCGCGCATCGACTCGGCAGCTGTAAGGAGAGCGGCACCGAGGAGCACCGTGTCCTTCAACAGGAACTGCCCGAGCTGTGAAAGGCTCAACATCCCCTGCCCTTCCTGCCGAGCCTCGGGCGTCGTGGCCAGGAAACTGAGCGTGGTGAGGAACATCCCGACTGCCCCGATGCTACCGATCGCCGACGCTCTGGGCGCAAGCGGCTTCGCGGCGATCAGAGAGCCCACGGTGATCTCCGTGACCCCGATGAGTCGGTTGAGCTTTTGGGCGCCCAGCTTCTCGCGGAAACGCGAGAACAGCGGACTCGAGGTGACCAAGGGCTCGTCGTTTTCGACCTCGTACTGCTTGAACTTGAGCGCACCGATCCACAAGATGTTCGTCGCCAGCGCGGAGCGCAGGACCGAGAGGCCTACGGAGGCGAGGTCATCGGCCGTGGCGTGTCGTGTGCCCATCGCTCGCTCCTAGTCGCTGCGTCGACGGTCGGCATGCTGGGGACCATTACCCGCTGGAACCCGGCACACGCACCCAGGGCGGCTCCCCGCTCGACACCACGCTCACGTCCCCTATGTCCGCGGCGAAGGCTAGAGACGAGCATGCCCGGCGATGGCCGCCATAGTTGATGTCAGCCACGGCTGTCGCCTCGGCGCTGCACGCTCGCCGCGGGCTTTGCCCCCCGTCATGGGATCCGGATCCGTTGTTGTCGACGCTTGGCCACTCCGCGCCGAGGAGCAGTGCTGGAAGACAACCGTCGGGTGATGGGATCTGACGGCCCGGAGCTGACAATTTGCTTCCTCTCCGCTGCCTCCACCGTCGGCCATCCCGGCACCGCTGCGCTCAGTCGGTGCCGTTACGGCGCCTTCGGCTGCCGACTCCAGATGAAGCTTTGCGGAACGGCTCAGACGGCGACGGCGGCCATCTGGGTGCACGAGTCGGCGCACCGGCGGCACTGCTCGGCGCACCGCATCATCTGTTCGTCTCCGCTGAACTTTGCGCAGACGACAGCGCACGCCTGACAGATCTGGACACAGATAGGCGATATCTCGCGGGTCGCGGTTTCAATGCGCAAACCACGGGGCGAGTTTCAAGGCGGAGCCGCCAGATCCCCCGATCCGATCCCAGGTGACTGTCGGGCAAGGTGGGGCGCTGGCCGCGGCTCTCCCCCATTCCGAGATGAGACCAGCCCAGCCTTGGCTGCCTGACTTTCGCAGCCGGTCCCCGCGCGGATTACGAATTCATGCCAGCCCTTAACCGCGGCGGAGGCTGACCTGGGGTCGTCGTCAGCGCGCCTGCTCGGCAGCGCGGCGCACATCGTCAAGCAGGACCTCCATGTCGTGGCGGGTGGTGCGGTAGTTGAGGACGCAGCCCCGCAGCGCGAAGCGGCCATTGATGGTCGCGTTCGACAGGTACGAACTGCCGGCCTGCTGCAGTGCCACCATGATCCGTTCGTTGAGGCGGTCGAGTTCCTCCTCGTCGGCCTGGGACCGGGAGCCAGCACGCGCGTGCGGCGGCAGGTAGCGGAAGCAGAAGATGGATAGCTCGACCGGGGCGAGCAGCTCGAAGTCGGCGCTGGCGTCGACGAGCTCGGCCAGATGACGGGCGCAGTCGAGGTTGCCCTCGATCGCGTCGCCCACAGCTTGCGAACCGGCGTGCGCCAACGCCATCCAGACCTTGAGCGCGCGGAATCGACGGGACAGGTCCGGGCCGTAGTCCCAGAAGGCGAATGCCTCGGCCGGCTCGGTCTGCATGACCCGGGTGTAATCGGCGTCCAGGCTGAAGGCGGGCCGCGCCGCCTCGGGGTCGCGGTAAATGAGGCAGCCGCAGTCCCCAGGCAGGTAGAGCCACTTGTGCGGGTCGAGGGCGATCGAGTCGGCCTCCGAGATGCCGTCGAAGAGCGGACGGGCCGCGGGAGCGAGCCGCGCGAACCCGCCATAGCAGCCGTCGACGTGCATCCAGAGCTTGTACCGCCGCGCGACCGCCGCGATCTCGGTGAGCGGGTCGACCGCGCCGGTGACGACGGTGCCGGCGTTGGCCACGACGCAGAAGGGTTCCGCCCCGGCGGCCCGGTCCTCCTCGATGGCGCGGACGAGGGCGTCGACATCCATCCGGAAGCGGGCGTCCACGGGGATCTCGCGGACGTTCGCCCGCCCGATGCCGAGCAGCGCGGCGGCCTTGTGGATCGAGTGGTGGGTCTCGGTGGAGGCGTAGACCCGCAGCGGCACGGGATGGGCGGCCGCACCATTGGTGGCGACCGCGTCGCCGCAGTGGCGGTGTCGTGCGGCGGCGAGCGCGGTGAAGTTGGCCATCGATCCGCCGCTCATCAATAGGCCGCCGGCCCTCGGGTCGCAGCCGAGGGCCTCCTTGATCCAGTCGATGGTTACGTGCTCCAGCTCGGCGGGAGCCGGTGCCGACCGCCACGCGGTGAGGTTCGCGTTCAGCGCCGATGCGAGGAAGTCGGCAACCGCGGCGACCGCGGTGCCCGGCGCCGAGACGTACCCGAAGAAGCGGGGATGCCCGTTGTGCCGGCTGCCGGGCACGACCACGTCACGGAAGACCGTGAGCAGGTCGGTGAAGTCACGGCCCTCGACGGGCAGCGGCTCGGCGAGCAGTTCCTTCAGCGCGGCAGCGGTGGTTCGCGGGGCGATGGGCAGGTCCCGGATCGAGTCGTGGTAGGCGGCGACCCACTCGACGGCGCGCGCACCCATGTCCCGGATCTGCTCCGCCGAGGGGTCTAGGGCGGAGTCGACGCCGCGCCCATCCGGTGAGATCAAAGTCATGGCCCGGAGGATAGTGTGAATCATGTTGGCGTTCGCTCGCGCGGCGCCCGCCCTGACGTATGGCCCACCCGGGTGGCAGTCACGTGCGCGGGTCTCCACCTCTGCTTCGCCGCCACGACGCCCACGATCCGCGGCTCGACCGGCCGTTGTGCCTGGACTGCTACGACCACGATCACCACGTCGTCTGGAACCACTTCTCCGGCGAACTGTGGCGGCGCACCAAGCAGTCCATCGAACGCCACCTCGCGGCCGTCTGCCGGAAGCGCGGCATCCCCTTCATTCGGGTCGTAACCACTTTCGGCAACGTCCATTGGATGCCGTCCGTGCGGGTCTCCCACGGCAAGGTCGCCGAGGCGCAACGCCGCGCCGCCGTGCAACCCCCGCTCGGCGCATCGGCCGACCAGTGGAGATGAATGAACGCCGACACGAGCAGCGGCTCTTCGTCCCGAAAGAATGATCAGCCGTCGATGAGCTGGGCCAGTAGCCGGCGAGCCGGCGGAACAGTCGAACATCGTCCGTGGGCGTCCGGCGTCGGCCGGCCCGGTCGTCACCCAGCCCGGGTGTCAGACGTTGAAGCGGAACTCAGAGCCGTTGCCCGCTCCCTGCGGGCATACTCGGCCAGCTCACCGAGCCGACCACAGCCGCATCCAGCAATGCCCGCACCGGGCCTCGTGGTGGCCCGCAACGGCGGTCTGACAGCCTGCAATCTCGGCCAGCTCCCCGCCGCCGCGACGCTTCCGCCGACAGGTTCTCGACGCACTGGCACCGCTGGACGGGCGGGACCTCCGCCGTGAGCCCGACACTTGACCGAGCGGTCTTCAGCGGCCAGCATCGGAATGGCAGATGCGGCACGTGCATGAGGAGCACTGGAGAAACGGAAAATGGCTCAGCCATTCCTAACGACAGAGCCTACGGGCGCGACGACGGCGGGCTCGCTCCCAAGGCGGCTACACGCTAGCGTTCGCGCATGAGTGACACACCGCTATCCGACGTCATGACGGAGCATGCGGAAACCAAGACCCCGGAGAGCTACGAACGTTTCCTCACTCTCTTCCGGTCTTCTACCATCGGCATCGTAGCCATCGGGACGCCCTCGCAAGATCGGCAGGGCCAGCTCAGGGCTGACGGTAACTTCGGTGCGGGCAGGACCACCCACGGCGACGGACGTCCACGCATACTGGCCTACGCGGACCCCGAGGCCGCTCTACGCAACTTCGGTCCTCGATTCAACGCCGGCCTGGCCGGCGACGTTCTCCTACAGATGGCCGCAGCCGATCCCGAGTGCGAAGGCATCCTTATCAACAGCGCCACCCACGAGATCAGCCTAACCATCGGCAAGGCAACCGCCAGCTCCCTCCTGGCATCCAGGACGGCCGAGGCGTCCGGCCAGCGACGCTGGTGGAGGCGGCGTTAGCCACCCTCGGCGTCCACAAGGGCGACCAGCTCCCCAGCGGAGTGGCTCGCACGACCACCAAAGCCACCTCCCGGTCAGGGTCCGCAGGCCCGACCCGCCACGAGGCACCCGCCGCTCCCAGGTCCGCAACGTGACCCTGAACGCCATGCAAGACCCCGACTCCGGCCTGCTCGCCACCATTACCGCCGCCTTACCACCACGGTGGTCCGACCGAGCGATGACCGGCCACGATCTGGCCCGCCAAGCCGAACGCCACGACATCGCCGAACTACTGCTGCGCCTGCTCCTGGACGAGCACGACAGGGCCGTCACCGACGCGACCAGCCACGCCTTGCTGCAACGCGACGACGCCCACGGAGTCCGGTTGATCGCCGAAGCCGTCGCCGCCGCGACCTCCGGCATCTGACCGGCCGCCGCCCGGCCCGAGCTGTCGCCACGCGCGTCCGCCTTCGGCTACCCGGCCGCGAGCCGGCCCGCCGCCGCCGTGGCGACCCTCCGCGCGTACGGCTCGTCCCGGTCGGGCGAGAACATCACGGTGGCGACCATGTCGCCGACCCGGACCACCGCGACGAGCGTCACGATCGGATCGGCGGCAAGCGTCTCACCCTCGTAGTACCACTGCTCCTCGCGGACGAGCAGCGCCTCGTCCCCGGCGAAGCCGGTGGCCACGACGGTGAACCTGCGGGGCGCCGGACTTCCGGGCGCGGTCGACGGTGCCGCCGTGCCGGCGCAGGTGGCCAGCACGTGACGTACGTCGTCGAGCGCCCGCGGACCCCACCCGCCCGCATACCGGTGCAGGTGTTCGTATACGTACCCGGCCGAGCCGGTGGCGTACCCGGTGAAGTCGAGGTCCGCCTGCCGGCGCAGCGACTGGTAGTCGGAGCTGCGGTAGGCCGCGCACAGATCGGCCCAGCGCCACGTGTCGCCGGAGAACGGCTCGCTGGGCAACTGCTTGCGCCACGCACCCGGCCCGAGATCCGCCGGCCGGAGCATAAGGGCGCCCAGGTCCGCCACGCCGGGGTCGGGCCTGCCGCTGCCGTTCGGGCTCGGCGGGGCGCTCGTTGCCGGGGCCGTCGGGCTCGGCACCACGCTCGGCGACCCGGTGCCGCTCGGCGCCACGGTCGTCCGGCTGGCGCCGGGGGCTGGCGAGCCGTCGCCCGGCCCGAGGTTCGCGACCGAGCCGGCCCCCGCCCCCGCCACGGCGACGACGGCCAGGCCGGCAACGACCGCCTGGCGCTGCGAGCGCTGCCGTCCGCGACGGCGAACCGCCCCGGGGGACGCGAACGGCGCCGGCGGCTGCTGCCCCCGCAGCGGCGCGAACGTGCTCTCGAATCCGTCAGACATTGTGCGCCTCCGAAGGTGTCGCCTCGAGCAGGTTGGCGAGCGCTCGCCGGCCGCGGGACAGGCGGGCCTTCACGGTGCCGTCGGGCACGCCGGTCTCCCGCGCCACCTCGGCCACCGGTAGGCCGACCAGGTGGTGCAGCACCAAGGCGGTCCGCTGAGCGGGCGGCAACTGGGCGAGCGCGCCGACCAGCGCGACGCTGTCCGGGTTGGGGCCGGGCACGTCCGGCGGAGGGCCGGCACGACGGTAGGCATGCAGCGCCGAACGGGCCCGCCGCCAGCGACTCACCGCGACGCGGCGGGCGACCGTCCGTACCCAGGCCTCCGGATCGGCGTACTCGCCGACCGTCGACCACCGCTGCCAGGCCCGGGCGTACGCCTCGTGCACCACGTCCTGCGCCTCGGCCGCGTTGCCCGTGAGGGCGTACAGGCAGTCGTAAAGCCGCTGCCTGCTACCTCGGTAGAACGCGTCGAAGCTTTCCTCGCCTGACATGCGTCCCCTCCCTCCCCGCCTGGTCGTACCCCTAGTCACGCCGCACCCCCGCCGGCGGTTGCCTGCCGGGCAGTGGTTTCGCTCCGGAGCTGGCCGGGGGACGCAGTGTTCCGGAAGCACGGACACGGAGCTCATCCCGGGTGGCGCGTCGACGGGCCGCGGCCGCGCGGTAACCGCCACGACCGTGGTGAAGAGCGGCTGATCGGGGGCGCGAATCTGTCGGCTTCGAGGGTCTGCCGGTGTTCGAGGGTTTCGAGGAATTCGAGATCGCCGCGACCGCTACGACGATCCATGGGCGTCGCGGCGGCGGAGGAAGACCGGTACTCCTCCTGCACGGCACCCGAGACTCGCCTCATGTGGCGTCACGTGGCACCGCGACTCGCCGAGCGATTCACCGTGATTGCCATCGACTGCAGTAAGGCCACTGATGGGAGTCGATGTAGCACGTCCGGGGCACGACGGCATCGCTGGCAGCAGGCGCCTCAGCGCGTGGTTGGTACCAGCGGGTGTGACTTCGACGTCGGCGACGGCCCCTTCCGCGACGCGGGGTGCGTCAGAGGCCCTGCGGTGCGTACAGTTCCGGGTCGGACTTGGGGTGGGCCGGGCAGATCCGGCGCAGGAAACGGGATGAGACAGCGACGGCATGGCGGCGGACAACATTACGGAAACCGGTCAATACGGCATCGATCGGAGCCTGCTGGAGACCTGTCTCAGCGTCTTTGAGGCGTTGGAGGACCTGCCTCCCGATCACCCCGACGTGGTGCGGGTGCAGCGGGCCACCGCGAAGTTCTACAAGATGATCAAGCAGCGGCGACGCGAGGAACGGAGGGATGCGATCGCGGCGGCGGACCGCGCGGTGACGGCGGCCACCGCGACCGGCGCCCCGGGCCGGATCGACGACGAGACTCAGGGCATCCCGCTCGTCTCCCCCACCGCGGGTGCCACGGCCGGCTTCCTCCACAATCCGCGCGGCTGTTACGTCTGCAAGCAGCGCTACCGCGAGGTGGACGCCTTCTACCATCAGCTCTGCCCGCCCTGCGCTGCGCTCAATCGGGAGCGCCGGAACGCCCGCACCGACCTGACCGGCCGGCGCGCGCTGCTCACCGGCGGCCGGGCGAAGATCGGCATGTACATCGCGCTGCGGCTCCTGCGCGACGGCGCGCACACCACGGTGACCACGCGGTTTCCCCACGACGCGGTCCGCCGATTCGCCGCGATGCCGGACAGCGGGGACTGGCTGCACCGCCTGCGAATCGTCGGGATCGACCTGCGCGACCCCGCCCAGGTGATCGCCCTCGCTGACTCGGTCAGCGGCCAGGGACCACTCGACATCCTGATCAACAACGCGGCGCAGACCGTCCGCCGCACGCCCGGGGCGTACGCGCAGCTCGTCGCCGCGGAGGCGGCGGCGCTGCCGGACGGCCCGCTGCCGGAGATGATCACGTTCGCCAAACCGGCCGGCCGGGGCGACCCGACGGGCAGCCTGACCGCCCCGCCGAAGTCGGCCACCCTCACCCCGCACGCGCTCACCGCGTTGGCGCTGACCAGCGGCTCCGCCTCGCCAGAACGGATCGCGGCAGCCACCGCCATCGACGCCGGCGGTCTGGTGCCAGACCTCGACCCGGTCAACAGCTGGGTGCAGCGGGTGCACGAGGTGAACCCGGTCGAGCTGCTCGAAGTGCAGCTGTGCAACGTAACCGCGCCGTTCGTGCTAGTCAGCCGGCTGCGACCGGCGATGGCCGCAGCGACCGCCCGCCGCAAGTACGTGGTGAACGTGTCGGCGATGGAGGGCCAGTTCGCCCGCGGCTACAAGGGGCCAGGCCACCCCCACACCAACATGGCCAAGGCCGCGCTGAACATGCTGACTCGGACCAGCGCCCAGGACATGCTGGCCGACGGCATCCTCATGACCAGCGTCGATACCGGCTGGATCACCGACGAGCGGCCCCACCCGACGAAGATGCGACTGGCGGATGCCGGCTTCCACGCCCCGCTGGACCTGGTCGATGGCGCGGCCCGCGTGTACGACCCAATCGTCCGCGGCGAACAGGGCGAAGACCTCTACGGCTGCTTCCTGAAGGACTACGCGGCCTGCGCTTGGTGATCAGCGCACCCCGTCGGCCGCCCGGCTCAAGCCGGCACGGTCAGTTCTACACCTCCGAGGACCTCATGGTGCCTACCTCGCTCCTGCGGTAACACACGGGCCGGCTCTCCCCTGACAACGCCACGACCCGGTCGTCGGCGCGACCGCACCTCGAGCGGCCACCGAAGGACCGTCACACCTATTTACGCGCGATCTGCGGCACGAGCGTGCATCTGATCAAAAGCCGTTGCCTTCGCTTTGGCGGAGCGGTGCGGCAACACCGCCTGGTAGGCGGTCGCCCCGTACGGCGAGTGCTCCTCGCGGCTGATGACATCAGCGGCCGCGCCGCTCAGCGACAGGGCGAAGGCCAGCGGGAGAAACAAGTCTGAAAGGGCCGGAATACCGCAGAACGGGGCCGGGGGGAGGATCGGCGCGTGGTCGACGCCCAGCTCGCCGCCCCGCCCCTCAGTGCTCGGCACCAGGACAAAAATGGGTGGCCTCGCCAGCCCGTCCGCCCTACCTTGCAACTCGATCTTTTTCTCCGACCCACTCACAGAGGACTTCACCCCGCGTGACACCGCCTGCTCTTTAGACCTGACACCTTTCCCGTGCATCGGTCGCCGACGTCACCGTCGGCTCTTTTCCCATGCCTTCCGTCAGGTCTTCGGAGAGATCATGTCTACGCGTCCTCATATCGTGCTGTCCTGGCCCCTTCGTCGCACGCGCCTTCCCCTGCTCACGTTCCGCCGCGTCCACTGCCATTCCGACCTCGCCAGCCCCAGCGACGGCAAGTTCCGTGTCAATGCCAACAGCACACTCCTCGACATCTGGCTCCTGGTCGCCTGCGTTTCCTGCGACCGCACCAGCAAAATCACCGTCCACGATCGCGTCCCGGTCCGGTACCTGGATCCGATCCTTCTAAAGCACTACTCCGGCAACTCCCCTTCCCTCCTGGCCCGCGCTCTTCTCGACCCGCTGATTGCCAGGCGCAACCGGTTCGCCCTGGAGTGGGACTCATGCTGGGAACTGCTCACCCCGTCCCCTCCCGAAAGCCCCTGGCCCGTCCAGGTGTCGGCCGTCTTCGACGACCCTGTGCCCCTTCGCCCCGAACGGCTCATCGCCCAAAGGGCTGGGCATCAGCCGCGGGGAGATCGCTCGCCCCGTCAAGATCGGCATTCCGCTGAACCGCAAAACTCACAGGGACTTCACGATCGTCCTCCCATGAGCCGCCGCCGTGGCCCTGAGCTGGGGCGAGAGGCAAGGTGGCATTGTCCCGGACTGCATCAGGCGGCGGTCCGCGCGCGGTCGCACATGACCGCGTACGAACGAAGGTCAAGGCCGGCCCGATACCGGCGACGAAGGTGAACGCCCGGGCGCTACATCCGGACGTGCCGATGAGGGGGCCGGCGCGGCGGAGCTAGGGTCACGACCTCAAGGAGCGGCTCAGTCCGCAGGCGACAGCCGAGCTCGGCGGGTCACGGTCTGGTCGAGTTTGTCAGGGCCGGTTGTGCACGAACCACGCGTCACCGGCGGACAGGGCGACGGCGACCTCCCACCGGTGCAGGTCGAGGTTCGGGGCGAGCGCCTTGAGCTGGCCGGCCGCGGTCCACGCCTCGTCACCCGGCGCCGGGGGACGACCCACCTGGAACTGCAGCATGGTGCCCCATGACGCGACCAGGCGGGCGTCCCACCGGCGACGCCACTGCGCCAACACCGCGGCGAGCCTCTGCTGGTACTCCGGGGTGAGCGCACCGTGGAAGTCCACCCAGTACCCGGAGCTGCGGACGTCGCTGGTGGGCATCAGCATGAGCAGGACGCTGTGCGGCGTGTACCAGTAGTCGGTCTGCGTCAGGAACCGCACCCTGCCAAGCACCCGGGCGTACAGGTCGGCGTCGGCGAGCAGCCGGTCGTACAGCGCCCTCTCCAGCGCCTGACGCGGAGTCGGCAGCAGCACATCCGACACCAGGGCCGTCAGGTCCAGGTCGACGCCGGCCACGCCGCGCGCGTAGTACTCGACCTCGCCCTCGTCGATCTCCTCGTCCTCGCTGTAGTGGCGGTAGGTCAGCCAGGGTTCGGAAGACTCGGCGGCCTCCGCGAACGCGCGCAGCTCCGACTCCGACGGACCCGGCTCGGGCTCGGGCCGGATCCTCAGCCCGTCGTCGAAGTCGCTGGTGACCATCACGGGCCGGCGTCCGATGACCGGCACCAGTGCGTCGGCAGCCTGCCAGGCCTTGTGCAGGCGATTGGGGTCGATGTCGGTGACGAGGACCGTGCCCGACGGGCCGTGCCCGACCGGCAGGCCGGCAAGTGGCGTGCCGACGAACGCCGCTTCGATCTGGTCGAGGTCGTTTCGCACGGTGAAAGTGTCTCCGATCATCGACGCGGCGTGGAGGTGGGTCCGGGGTGCACATCAGGATCCGGCGAGCAACGCATGCAGCATCGCCGAGGTCTGGGTCGAGAGGTTTCTCGCCGTGACCCCATGCGGTCACCGCCCTGATGCCACCCGCAAGCTCGGCAATTCGTCGACATACCAACCAGCCGGCGAACCACTGGACTCCACCCCACACATCTGCCGCAATCGCGCGCTACTCTCTGTCACTCCTCGCGGGTGGCGCCCTCGTATCCGTTTTTCTTTCGGGCTCCGGTGATCGAATAGCGCGGTGGCCCGGGTGGAAGAAGGCGCTGACAGGACGTTAGGAGCAGCAGCGAGCCGAGGTGCTAGGGCTGCCCGTTGCCGTCGGCACGGCCGGGTGATGGCCGCCCGTGCCGCGGCCAGGCTCCGGGTCCGGCTTGTGGGCAGCTGAAGGCGGATCCAGCGGTGCGGGCGATCGGCCGGGAGGCGGGTTGCCCGCACCGCCAGGAACGGCCCTAGCTGCGGTAGCGGTAGACGATTCGGCCTCGTGTCAGGTCGTAGGGGCTCAGCTCTACGAGCACCCGGTCGTACGGAAGGATCTTGATGTAGTTCTTACGGATTCTTCCGCTGATGTGCGCCAGTACTTTGTGGCCGTTCTGGAGTTCCACCCTGAAGGTGGCGTTGCGCAGGCATTCCAGGACGGTGCCCTCAAGTTCGATACCGTTCGATGTTCTTGCCATGGTCAGCGCCTTCTTTCGTTCGCGGTCAGCGGAGGACCAGTTCGAGGTTGCTGCCGGTGCGCCAGGCGCCGATGGCCTCGAACAGTGCCGTTGCGGCCTCGTTGGATTCGGTCACCTCGGCCGATGCCGTTTCCTTGCCGATGCGATGCAGCGCACCCAGCGTGTGTGCCAGCAGCGCTCGGGCGATGCCGCGGCGTTGATGGTCGGCCCGGACGGCGATCAGCCCTATGCGTGGCAGCCGGGTCACCGTCGCGACCCGCAGCAGACCCACGTATCGGCCGGACTGTGCGGCCACGGCGTATTTCGACGGATCGAGCACGGGGCGGGCCAGTACTTCGGCCGGCATGTCCTGCCATCCGGGGCCGGCCTCAACCTCGTCGCGGATCGTGCGGTCCAGGGCGCGTAGCGGAGCCTCCTCGGCACAGCCGAAGGCCCTTACCGTCACGCCGGACGGCGGCAGAGCCGAGTCGAGGCCCGTGACGCGTGGGTCAGTAGGCACCGAGTACTCCCACTCGCGGCGCCGCGTCGTGAAGCCGGCTCGCTGCCACTGGGCGGTCAGGCCGAGGTCGGCCTCGTCGACCACCGTGTGTAGCGGCCTCTGCAGGGCCGTCAGCATGGTCTCAGCCAGCCGGTCGAAGGCCGCGCCGTGCCAGGCGTCGATGCTGACGAACATCCGCCCGTCCGGCCGGTGCGACGCCTCGCCGCGGCCGACTACGAGGTCGTCCTCCAGCGCATGCCATTGGCCGGTTGCGACGCGCGAAATCAGCACGGCGTGGCTGACTTCCACAGGATTCATAATTTGGTGCCTTTCGGGATCGCCATTGTTGAGGGCGCTCCCGGCGACACCTACGTCAGTAGCCGGCCCGTGACGACGAGGGGAGCACCCACATCGATACAAACGTTCACGGGTCTCACCTCCTCAGGCAGTGTCACGGCGCGACGGAAGTTACCAGCCCGCCCGTGACACCGTCCAACCATTTTGCGGCGCGTGCCGCTGCCGCACCGACTCCATGATCGGAAGAGGGAATGGCCAGATCCTGCGCAGGTCCCTATGCGCCATGCAGGACAAGCATCGCCTCCGTGGTCGAGGACTTCGCCAGCCGGGTCCTGCGCGAGGTGGCCCGCCTCGACCCGTGCGCGGCAGTGGTCGAGGTCGGCGAGCAGGAGGTCGACGGGCTCACCGACTACAGTCCGGACGGTCACCAGGCCCGCGCCGATCTCGCCGTCCGCGCCCTGCGCGAGCTGGAGACCCTGCACGGGGCGCTGCCCGCGGCGAGTCCGCTGCACGCTCACCTCGCCTAACGGCTGCATCGCCTTCCACGATGCCGGGGAGGACCTGCGCGAACTGCACGTGGCGGCTACCGGCCCGCTCCAGCTCATCCGCCAGTCCGTCGACTCCGCGGTGCCCGGCCGCGATGCCGAGAGCGCAGCCTACGAGGACGGCTGGGCCCGTGTCTGCGCGCGCCAGGCCGCGATCCCCGCGGCCCTGGACGGGTACGCCCACAGCCTCCTGCTTGCCGCCGAGCGCGGTCACCTGCCGGCGCGGCGCCAGGTGGAGTTCGTGACGCCACTCGCCGTGCCGCCGCCGCACGACGCCGCTCCACCCGCCCGAACCGGCCCGCGAAACATCCGAGCATTGCGCAAGGGCGAGCTGATCAGTGCGATCACCGAGCGGCAGGGCGGCGCCGCTGGCCATGACCCGCTTCCAAGCAGCAGGGTTTGCGCTGCGGCCCGCGGCCGCCGCCAGATCTGAGGTGTCCACAACGTACGGACGATCAAGCGGTGGCCTCTACGTCGACCCACTCACAGCGGCGGGATCTCGAACGGCGGCTGCCGTACTGGCTGCAACGCCGTTCAGTTAGGGGTGGGCGAGGCTGGTCAAGGGGTGTGTTGATCAGGAAGTGAGAGGCGGGGTTCCGGTATCAAGGTTTGTCACTCCAAGACGACCCGAACCAGCAACCCCGCTCGGTGGATCAGGCTGACAGTTCTCGATCTTCCTGCGGGCGCAGCGCACCGCCGCCCAAGGCCCGCTCCGGCATACTCGTCAGCGCAGGACGGTCACCACGACCTTGTGCACATCTTCGACCGGCGGCTCGCCGCCGCGGTGCTCGGTGAACAGCAGATGCACGGCGCCGATCAGGGTCGGCGCCAGCACCTGCACGTCCACGTCGGCGGCGACCCGACCGCGGTCACGCTCGGCTGCCAGATAGCCGGCCACCGCGGCGACCGCTTCGCCCGCCACGGGGAACCGGGCGGTGCCGGCCGCCCGCAGGCGGTTGCGCAGCTCGTCGCGGGCGATGGTGAGCACGACGATCGCGGACATGACCGGCTCGAAGAGTTCGAACATCGCGTCGGTGAGGTTGCCGGCAACGGTCCCGGTCCCGGCCGCATCGCGCAGCGCGGCACCTTGCGCCTCGACCCGCGCGATGCGGTCGAGCACCAGATCGACCAGGAACGCGTCAAAGTCGGCGAAGTGCCGATGCAGCACGCCCTTGGCGACTCCGGCCTCGTCGGTGACCGCTCGGCTGGTCAGCGCCGCGACGCCGCCGCGGGTGAGCACCCGCGCGGCCGCGTCGAACAGTTGCTGGCGCGGATCGCGCAGAGCCAGGCCGGTCGGCATGGGATGCTTCGCTTTCCTAGTGGGCGATCGCCCACTAGAGTGGGCATATGGCCACTCTACCGCCGCGACCTCACGAAGCGCGCCGCGTCGCAGAGTCATTCGGAAGCGATCCAGGGCGCTACGACCGCAGTCGGTCCCCGTATCCGAGCGCGCTGATCGAGCACATCGTCGCCGCCGCGCCGGGCCCCGCGTTGCTCGACGTCGGTTGCGGGACCGGGATTGAAGCCCGCCAGTTCCGCGCCGCCGGGCGCACGGTCCTCGGCGTCGAGCCCGACCCCCGGATGGCCGAGTTCGCCCGCGCGAGCGGCATCGACGTCGAGGTCGCGACGTTCGAGACGTGGGAGCCAGCCGGCCGCACCTTCGACGCGATCGTCTCCGGCACAGCCTGGCACTGGGTGGACCCCGTCGCCGGTGCCGCCAAGGCCGCGAAGGTACTGCGCCCGGGCGGCGTCCTCGCGCCGTTCGGCCACGTCTACGAACTGCCGCCGCCGATCGCCGCAGCGCTAGCTGAGGCGCTACGCCGGGCGGCGCCCGACCTGCCCTACCGCCAGCCGTCCGGCTCCATCCTCGACGGCTATCGCGCCCTCTACGACCGCGCCGCCGACGGAGTCCGCGCATCCGGCTGCTTCGCCGAACCCGAGATCCGCCGTTACGACTGGCAGCGCACCTACACCCGCGAGGAACTGCTCGAACTTATCCCGACTTCCGGCGGCCTCGCGAGCATGCCACCAGACAATCTCGCCGAGATCCTGTCGACGGTCGCCGCCGCGGTCGACGGCGATGTCACCCTCACCTATGCCACCTGGTGCCTGACCGCTGTCCGCAGGTCGCCCGCCGACGCCGGGCGCTAGCCCGGGTACTAGCTGTCAGCGGCCGTACGCTTCCAGCAGGCGCAGCCAGACCTCGCTGACCGTCGGGAACGCGGGAACGGCGTGCCACAGCCGATCCAGCGGAACCTCACCGACGACCGCGATCGTCGCCGCATGCAGCAGTTCCGCGACGTCCGGACCGACGATCGTGAAGCCGACGATCACCTGCCGGTCCTCATCGACGACCATCCGGGCATGCCCCTGGTATCCCTCGGCGTGCAGGGCGGCTCCCGCGACGGCGGCCAGGTCGTAGTCGACGACCCGGATCCGCAGGCCGGCGGCCTCGGCGGCGGCTGCGGTCAGCCCCACCGACGCGACCTCCGGGTCGGTGAAGACGACTTGCGGCACGGCACGCTCGTCGGCAGTAGCAACGTGCCGACCCCACCGGCCTTCCTCAACCGCTGCGCCCTTGGCCCGCGCCACGATGGCGTCGCCCACTGCGCGCGCCTGGTACTTGCCCTGGTGGGTCAGCAGGGTGCGCCGGTTGACGTCACCGGCGGCGTACAGCCATCCATCGCCGATCAACGCCCCGTCGTCGACGACCCGCAACGTGTCGTCGACCGTGAGCCAGGCGCCGGGCTTCAGGCCGATCCTGTCGAAGCCGATGTCCCGCGTGTTCGGCGTACGGCCGGTCGCGACCAGGAGTTCGTCGGCTTCGACCTGCTCGCCGTCGGTGAGCGTGATGTGCACCGTGCCGTCGTCTTTGCGGTTCACTGACGCGGCCTCGGCACCGAGGTTTACGAACACACCGGCTGCCCGCAACGACTGCGTGACCCGCTCAGCGACGAACGGCTCCGCCAGCGGCAGCACACCGTCACGGACCAGCATCGTCACCACGGATCCGAGACTTGCGAACGCGGTCGCCATCTCCGACGCCACCACGCCACCACCGATGATGGCGAGCCGACCCGGAACCTTGCTCGCGGCGGCTGCCTCCCGGCTGGTCCACGGTGCCGCCGCGCGGATACCGGTGACGTCCGGGATCAGTGCGCTGCTTCCGGTCGCGACGACGACCGCATGCCGAGCGGTGAGCGAGGTCGAGGCTTCGTCCTCGCCGGTCACCTCGACGACCCGGTCGGAGCTGATCCGTCCCTGGCCGCGATACAGCGCGATCCCGGCCGAGTCGAGCCACGACACCTGCCCATCGTCCGACCATTGTGAGGTGAAGGAGTCGCGACGGCGCAGCACGGCGGTCGCGTCCAGGTGGCCCGTCACCGCCTCACGCGCTCCGGGCAGCTGACGTGCTGCCCGGAGCGCGGTCGCGCTGCGCAGCAACGCCTTCGTCGGCATGCAGGCCCAGTAGGAGCACTCGCCACCGACGAGTTCTCGCTCGATGATGGCGGCGGTCAGTCCGCCCTGCACGACCCGATCGGCGACGTTCTCGCCGACCGGCCCCGCGCCGATGACGACGACGTCATACGTAGCGCTTTCCATGTCAGTTCGCATTGGCGGCGCGGCCGAGGCGGATGGCCGAGATGAGGAAGAAGATGCCGCCGGGGATGGCGTAACCGATCGCGTTGGTCAGGATCGGGTTGCCTGCGGAGGCACTGGCGATGAACGAACCGCCGGCGAGTACGGAGATGCCACCGCTGATGATCATCGGCCACTGGCCGCCCATCCGGCGGCGGGTGACACCGACGAGCAGCTGCACCAGCCCGGCCACAACGGCCCAGGCACCCCACACGCGCAGGACCGCAGGTATGCCGGACGAGCTGGCGACGGCCAGGCCGACCGCGGCAAGCAGGCTGACCGCGACGTTCACGTACAGCAGGGTGGGCGATCCGGTGGCGCGTGACGCGCGGGCATCGGTGACGGCGGCGGCCACGTCGAACAGCGGGTAGAGCACGAGCAATGTGACGGCGAGCGGGCCGAGGTGGGTGGCGGTCGTGAACATCACGAGGGCCCAGACGATGGCGAACGCGAAGCGGACGAAGTACAGCCGCCGCAGGGTGGACGCCGTCGTCGAGATGGCGGGTGCGGTAACGGTGGTCATGGTGGTCCTTTCGGTGGCGAGTGAGGGGTAACCGCGACCAGTAGGCGTGGCGGTCGGGAACACCACCCTAGAGAACGAACGTTCTGTCTCCCTGATGATGACGACCTTTGCACCCGACTGTCAAGACAGAACGTTCTACCCTTCTGCTCGCGACCGTTTGAGTGCTGGCCGCCGCGCCAAAGAGCGCGCAGGCGTGCTTCCGGCCGGGCTGGGCGAGGCCATCGCGCCACGCCACCCGCGACGAATGCCGGAGCGCGACGGATCGAGGTCAAGACCGAACGTTCTGTCGCTACTATGGGTTAATGGCACGTAGCGAGACTCCCGTCCGGCCGTCCGAGGCGCGACAACGGCTCCTCAACACGGCGACCAGGATCTTCTACGGGGAGGGGATCCACTCGGTCGGCGTCGATCGGATCATCGCCGAGGCGAAAGTGACCCGGGCCACGTTCTATCGGCACTTCCCCGGCAAGGAGGATCTCGTCCTTGCTTATCTGCAGGCGGCCGATCAAGCCATCCGCGACCAGCTGGACACGGCCATCGCCGCCGGCCTACCGGCGCCCGACGCCCTCCGGACCGTTGCAGAGTCGATTGCCCGTGACATCCAGACCACCGGCTTCCGCGGCTGCGCCTTCCTGAACGCCGTCGCTGAGTATCCCGATCCCAACCACCCCGTTCACCAGGCCGTCCTCACGCATCGGCAGTGGTTCCTCGACACGATCAACACCTTGATGGCGAACATCGAGAAAACCGAGGCCGAGCCCGCCGCGCGGCATTTCGTCATGCTCCGCGATGGCGCCATGGCGGCCGGCTGTCTTTTCGACCGGGTGCTGATCTCCGAGACCTTCCTCCGCGGCGTCGAGGGACTCATCCGAACTCACGCCGCACGCCAGCCATCCTGAACCCGTTGGCCCGACACGCCGCCACCCTCGGCCCCGGGCAGCAGTGCCCTCGCTCACCGCATTACCTACCTGGAGCAGGCCTTGGCCCACCTTGACACCCTCGGCCCAGACCAGCGGCCGCTCGCCGTCGCTCTCTAGCACGAGACAGGCCGCCGACCTCGCTGGCACCCCAGGGACTCAAGCCCTCCATTGTCTGACGCTGCCGCTGTTGGCCGCATGGGCTATCAGGCTGCGGACGCTGGCGCTCCCCCGGGCCGGCTGAGTCCAAGCCGATTTCGCATCACCTCTGGCCTGCCTCCCATTCGGGCCGGCCGGGTATGGCACGACGGGACTGTCGGTGGGACAGCGGGTGTTCGGCCTCACGGACTGGAATCGCGACGGCACCCTGGCGGAGTATGTGGCCGTCGAGGCACGCAACCTCGCACCGCTGCATTCCTAGCGCTCAGGCAGTCGGCACCGAGAGGCTGAGGACGAGCGACCCACGCAGGTCGACCAGGACACGGCCGGCCGTGCGCACCACGCGCATGACGACGTCCTCGCAGCCGGGACATCGGGCGACGAGGCCGGGCGCTCGGTCGAACACGCGCATCGCGGCCAGCGGACGGGTCGTCCGGCACCCGGCGCAGGTGAGCTCGGCAACGGTGAGGTCGGTCCCCATGATCTCGCCGAGCGGTCCGGCGAGGGCGTTGCCGTCCACCCAGGGTGCGTCGTCGGCTCCGACGTTGGTGGTCGACATGGTCATCCTCCGGTGGGTCCGAAACGTTCAGTGCGGATGTTCGCGGGATCGTGGCCGATGTCGACGAGCAGGTCGGCAACGGTCTCGACGAATCCGGTGGGCCCGCAGACGAACGCCACAGCGTCGGCATCGCGGGGCCAGGCGACGCGGGCGAGGGCGTCCGCGTCCAGTCGTCGGGGTGGGGCCGGCCAGCCGGGGGGCGCGACCCTGGTATAGACGTGTGTGACGGCGACGTGCCCATCGCCTGCGGCTCGTACAGTTGCAAGATCGGCGGTGAACAGCGCATCGGACGGGGATCGGGTCGAGTAGAGCAGCCTGGTGGGATTCGTCGCCGAACGCACCATCGACATCAGGGGCGCAACGCCGGACCCGCCGCCGATCAGCAACGCCGGGCGCGGATCGGCGGGTTGGCGTACGAACCAGCCGCCGAGCGGTCCACGGATCTCGAGTTGGTCACCCGGCTCTGCAACGTCGACGAGGTACGGCGAGACCTCACCGTCGGTCACCCCCTGGACGGTCACCTCGAGGCTGTCGGGCCGCGGGGCCGACGAGATCGAGTAGCTGCGGTACGCCGTGTAGCCGTCGGGAGCCGTCAACCGGACGTCGACGTGCTGGCCCGGCACGTGACCTGTCCAGCCGTCGACGTCGAGGACCAGGGTCCGCGCCGTCGCAGTCTCCGCCCGCGTGGCGGCGACGCTCGCCGGCTGCCAGGTCAGTCTGCCCGGTACCGCTGCTCGCGCCATGGGTCGCCGTAGTTGTGGTAGCCGGCCGTCTCCCAGAACCCGGGCTCGTCGTCGAGACGCAGTTCCAGTGCGCGCAGCCATTTCGCGCTCTTCCAGAAGTACAGGTGAGGAATGAGGAGACGAGCTGGCCCGCCGTGCACCGGCACCAGCGGCTCGCCGTCGAACTCGTACGCCACCCAGGCCTGGCCGTCGAGAAGATCCTCGAGCGGGACGTTCGTGGTGTAGCCGCCGTAGGAGTGGGCGACGACGTACTCGGCCGCAGTCTCGACGTCGGCCAGCAACGTGTCCACCGAGACGCCTCGCCAGCTCGTGCCGAACTTCGACCAGTGCGTGACGCAATGGATGTCAACGGTCGGCTCGTCGGCAGGAAGGGCGGTGAACTCCGCCCATGACCACGTGCTTTGCTCGCCGGTCTCGGTGACGACGGCAAGCTCCCACTCGTCGAGGCCGATGCGCGGTGTCGGCCCCGCCGACAGCACCGGGAAGTCGTCTGTGCGGTACTGGCCGGGCGGGAGGTCGGTGTCGTCGCGTCTGCGGCCACCGAAGCCGCGTGTGATCACTGCCATGCGCCCCTCCCCAAGTGGCCGGGCGGCCGTGATCCCGCTGCCACCCGTGCTTCCACTCGGCCGGTGGATGTCGATGTGGTACCCGCCCATGACGTCCTCGTCAGCGAGTGCCCCGGTGATGAGATTCTCCCCGATAGGGACGTGGTCGCCCGCAATCCGGGATATATAAACTGGACCATCGCGTCCAGAATAGGCTAGCGTGGCGCCGGTCCGCAAGCGTCGCTGGCCGTCGGTGTTCGCAGCAGCAGCAGCAGCAGCAGCAGCAGCAGCGCACTTGACGGTCGTGGCGGTGCGTCCGTATCTGGCGGATGCCTCCGCAGCGAGAGTGTAATGGACGATAGCGTCCATAGGGTGCTTCTAGAGATTGTTCCGAGCTGGTCGTTCGACATGTCGTAGCCGCTGCGAGATGACGGCGGCCAGTGCCTTGCCCGATGTCAGGAGAGTTCGATGGACCCTGTTCCCTCCGGTGGGGACGTTGTCGATGGCCAGCCGGTCGATGCGGTGGACATGATCGCCGCCCTGACCGCTGCACAGCTTGTGTTCCACGACGGTGCAACTCAATCGTTCACGGCGGATGGTCGAACGACTTACGTCGACAGGGGCACACCGTCAGCTGGCGAGTGGTCTGTTACGGGTGACGGGACCTTCTCTTCATTCTGGCCGCCGACGTACCGGGCGGCGTACACGGTTCGGTGGATCGTCGAGGACGGAGTGCGGGTGGGCGTCAGCTTCACGGATACCCGGAGCGGAGTCCGCTACGACGGCCGGTACCAGTGACTGGACGAGACTCGGCCGCCAGCGTGGCACGATTCCGGCGTCGGCCTACTCCTCGCCGGTAGCCGCTTTCGGTTCGATGAGGCTGCCTCCGTCGAAGCGGTCGAGAAGGGTCTGCCGTGAACTGCACGCTTGTCCGGGCAGACGGCGAGGACTGACGGATCGGGAGGCGGGGCGTCAGCCGATGCGGTACTGGTCGCCGTAGACGGCGAACACCAGCGGCGTGTTCAGGTCGAAGTTGCCGTTGTTGAGGAAGACCCGCTGAGCGGTGTCGACGCGGGAGGTGTCCGAGTGGGCCTCCTCCTTCCTCATCTCGGCGACGCGCTCGTCGAGGAAGGCGTGCAGCCAGGTCCGCTCGTCGCCGCCCTGCGCCGGCGGCTTCGCCCGAGTGAGGGCGCGGCTGCGGATCGCGCGCATGCCTTCGTAGCCGTGCATCACGGCCGCGTCGTAGTAGGCAAATTGGCCGAGTGCCCGTACCCCGTCGGCCTTGCCGTCGCGGACCGACGGGTTGAAGTAGACGCGGTCCCGCTCGGCTTCCTGGGCGGCCCGGAACACGGGGTCGGTGGCGGCGGTGCGCCAGTCGCGGGGGAAGTTCGGGTCGAGGCCGGCGTGTGAGTCACTGCCGTTGACGGCGCGCAGGGCCGGCAGGTATCCCGCCAACACGTTGCCCGGCTTGGTTCTCGTGTAGGCCTCCACCAGTTCGAGCATGTCGCCGGTTCCGGAGCAGAAGCCGATGATGCCGGCGGTGTAGCCCCGCCCGTCGCCGATGTCCTCGATGTAGGAGAACTGCGCGCGCCAGTCGAGCGAGGAGTTCTCCGCCGCCGAGACGAGCTGCATGGCGACGTCCTTCTTCGCCGGGTCGTCGAGGGGGGTGCCGGCCGGGGCGGACGGGCTGGGTGTGGTGCCGCCGCCCGGGAGGGTCCACCGCTGGTTGGCGTTGCCGACGCAGCTCCAGATCTGCAGGCGGGTGCCGTTGGCCGTGCTGCCGCCGGTGACGTCGAGGCATTTGCCGGAGCCGGTGTTGACCAGCGCGCCGTTACTGGCGGTCCACTTCTGCGCGCCGGTGCCGTTGCAGTCATACAGCTGCACCTTCGCGCCGTCGGCGATCGACGCTGCGGTGACGTCCAGGCACTTGCCGAGGGCGCGGACCGAGCCGTCGGCGTTGCCGACCGTCCATGCCTGGGCCGCGGTGCCGTTGCAGTCCCACAGCTGGACCGGCGTGCCGTTGGCCGGGTTGGCACCGGCCACGTCGACGCACTTCCCGCCGAGGCCGGTGATCGGCCCTGCCGTCGCGGCGCTGGCCGACGTCAGGCCGTAGCCCAGCGCCGCGGCGGACATCAGCAGAGCCGCTGAGAGGTAGGCGGCTGTCCGCTTGGGAAGCATGGGCTCTCCTGGGATGAGGAGGGACAGGGGTTGTCCCCGGTCGGTGGCCTGCGTGTCGGACCGGCTCCGGCTACCGCCATGGGCATTAGGAAACCTTATTAACAAATAACAGTACGTCTATGTAATGTCAAACCACCGGCGTCCGTCCACTGCGCCAACCGGGACAGCACACGCTGCGCCGGTGGGTGCTCGGCGGCACCGCGCTGACCGCGAGCGCCATGCGCGCAAGAACCATCGTCGCCTCCGCCAGCTGGCGGCCTCGGCACCTTCCACCGCCAAGCCCTCGCTTTCGCCGAATCCGGCCACAACGACACCCGGCTGTGCCGAAGCAAGCCCTCTGGCCTGTCCCGAGATGCGGTCCATGCACTTGATCACCGCCGCCGTCGAAGCGTGGATCAGTGCGTGGACCCCCTCGACCCGGATCCACGATGAAGGGACAACCGGCGTGACCGACACGCACACGGAAAGCCCTCCCGCACACAGCGCGATCCAGGTCCTCGTGGCGTTGGCCGAACTCGCCCAGGCCACCGCCGCCGAGGTCGCGAGCACGCCGGACTCGGCTACTCCACCACCATCCGAACGCGCCGGGTGTTCGGGATCAGTCGCATGGTGGCGATGCTCGTCTACCCGCTCGCATTCGGGACCTTGGTTCTCGGGATGGCAGCCCTCATCCGCAGCTGGCGGATCGGCGACCGGAAAGCGTTCGACTGGCTCGCCATCAGCACAGAGGCCCGGTTAGCCCTGGCGGCGCTCGCCCTGACTCCGTACGGCGCGCAACTACACGGCTGGCTGCTCGACTGAGCCACGAAGTGGCGATCGCCTCCGCCACGCTGCGGTACGGCGCAATCGGGACCGACGACGACCCACGCCGCATCGCAGATGGCAAGAAAGGGCTGCCCTACAGGCTCTGCGAGTGGCCGTGCGAGACGCGCGCGACCGCCCCGAGGCGCCGCCGGCCCGCAGCGTGCCGGTCTCGTGGCGGCTCGCCGCTGGTTGATTCCACCCCAGACCAAGCCACCGATGGGGCTGTGATACTCGCCCGAAATTCGGTTCGATTCCACCAGTCGCCGAGCCCGTTTGGGTCGAGAAAGAAGCCGAGCGCGCGATCCGCGCGACGACGGGATTGGACGAGGGCGGGCCGCGTTCCCCTGCTCGGCGTCGAGTGACGGCTGGATGACGGTGAGGCTTCGTTCTGATTACTCATTGGGCCGGCTGGTCGTGTCGCTGTGCGAGTTGCGCGCAGCGATGACAGTGAACGCGGTGGCGAGGACGGCAAGTGCGGCGTACCCGAACGCGATGTGCGGCACCGAGAAGACGCTGGAGAGTTGAGCGGCGATGAGGCTGGGAATGGTCGCGCTGCTGTAGCTGAGGAGATATACGACGGCGAAGATCGGTGCCCGGTCGTGCATGGTGCTGCCGTACAGCAGGCCGCGGGTGGCGGCGCTGATGGCGATGCCTTGAGCGGCTCCCGCAACGATAGTTGCGGTGATGAACAACGGCAGTGTGGCGGTGGTAATCGCTGTGATGATGCCGATCCATCCGGCCAGGAAGGCGATCATGCCGATGCGTTGAGCTGCCGCTGGTGAAAACCGGCCGCCAAGGGGGGCGCCCAGAGCGCTGGGGCCCATGTATGCGGCGAACACCAGTCCAAGGACGAGCGAGCTGTTGGTGTGAAGTTGGTCTTCGACCAGTGCGGGCACGAAGGCCTGGTAGAAGGCCCCTGTTGCCCAGGTGGCTAGCAACACCGCGGCCGCGGCGGGGAGCAGATGCCGGATGTGGACCGGTACCCGAACGCTAGGGCGCAGTGAACGCCAACCGCCCGGCGAGGGAGTCACGGTCTCCGGGCTGATGGCGACGAGCGCGGCAGACAGTAGGAGCAGGCTGATGACAACCAGGTAGATGAGGTCACGTGGCCAGGGGCCGAATTGGACCAGGGCGCCGGAGGCGATGGCGCCCACGGCGAGACCGAGCATGACTGTTTGGCTGGAAGCGACGGAGGCCAGCCAGGTCGGCCTGGTGGGTGCGGCGTCGACGATGTAGGCGGTGAGGCTGCTGCTGGCCAGCCCGGCGCCGAGGCCCATCAGGAGCCGACCGGCGATCAGGATGCCGATGTGGTGCACGTTCAACAGCAGCAGACAACCCAGTATGAGCAGGCCGAGGCTGGCGATCGCTGCCGGCCGTCGGCCCACATGGTTGGACAGTCGTCCCAGCACTAGCAGTGTGCTGAGAGTAGCGGCGGAGTAGGCGACGACGGTCAGGGAGATGTCGGCGTTGGTGAACCCGTCCTCGGCCCGGTAGATGTTGAAGAGAGGGATCGTCGAGCCCACTGCGGCAAACACGGCCACCAGTGAGACCACCGCAGATAAGAATGCAAGCCGGAGCGTTCTGTCCCGGCGGCCCAGGTTGGTCGCTAGGGTCACGTGTTGCATCGAGCCGTCTTTCTCTTGTTCTGAACCATGCCGGCGCTTCTGGCGTTGTTTCGGGGTGGGCACGTCTACGTGCCAGGCCACCCCACGCCTCGTTTCGATCTCCTCATTCCCTCCGGGCGAGTGTCACGATCCGTGCCGCCACAGCGGCGAGCACGGCGGAGGTAAGGACAATGAAGCCCGCCGTGAGGAACACCATCTGCAAGGTTGTCGACGAAACAAGGATCGCGCCGAGGCCAGACCCTGCCGCCAGGGCTATCTGAAGGTTCGTGACATTCACCGCCGAGGCGGCCTCCGGGGTTTCCGGGGCCGCGTCGAGTATCCAGACCAGCGTTCCCGGGTTCACGATTCCCCAGAACAGGCCCCACAGCACGAGCAACAGGCCAGCCAGCCAGGGTAAGGAGCCCGCGCACGCCAGCCCGATGAGTAATGCGGCCACCACCGTCGCCGCCCCGGCGAAGCTGCCGATCACTCCGCGCTTGAACAGCGATCCGGCGACGATTGAGCCGACGATGCCACCGCAGCCGTAGATGACGTAGAGCAGGGAGATCACGTCGCTGGACAGTTGTGTGTGGTCCATCAGGAAGGGGGTGATGTACGTCCATGCGGTGAACTGTCCGATGAACACCACCGCGCCCGCTGCCATCCCAAACCGGGCGGCCCGTCGCGTCACGACTCCCACGAGATCACGCAGGTGCGTACGCCCGTCCGGGGGAATATCCGGCAGCACGACCGTCTGCGCAACCACGACAAGCAGTGTCGCCGCCGCCGCAATGGCGAAGGCGAGACGCCAGCCGACGAGGTTGCCAAGGAACTGTCCCGCAGGCAGCCCCACCACCGTCCCACCTGAAATACCCGCCGCGATGATGGTGATGGCGCGAGTGCCGCCGGCCCGGCCCACGAGCTTGGGTCCGACCGGTGAGACCACGGTCCAGAAGGCTCCGAGGGTGGCGCCGAAGAGCATACGGGCGATCAGCACCAGGGCGAAGTTCGGCGCCACCGCGACGACCGCGTTCGACACAAGCACCGTCAGACCCAGGACAAGGATGACCGAGCGCCGGTTGAAGCGGCTGGAACCGAGGAAGAACAGCGGCGCTGACACCGCGGCGCTGAAACCAGGCACGAGCACCATCAGCCCTGCGAGGCCGAGCGAGACATCCAGTCCGTCGGCAATCTGCGGCAGCAGCCCCACCGGAAGCGTCTCCGTCATGACGATGACGAACGCGCCGAGCGCTACCGCACCGACGGACGCCCAGCCCCGCCTGCTACCGGGTTCCGCGGTGGCGCGGACAGCTGCAGGCTCGATCGGGACGGCCGCGGTGCACGACGATGACGTGACCACGGACACCTGCGATGCGTGGTGTGCCGGCGTCGCCACTTCGGGTTCGATCACATTTTCTCCTCACTTATCGCATGCTCCTGGCAGGGCTCCGTTCTGTAAGCACCCGAGGATGTTCCGCGCGAGTCATGCGGGCATTCAAGCCAACTCACATTGCGATCTAACGGCATGAGAACCAGTGCGCGGCCGCCCGGTCGACATGGTGGCGGGTCAGGCGCCCGGAGCGATCGCGCAGGCGGAGACGCAGACCCAGGTGCCCTCGCGCTTCTGGTACACGTCCGTGTACAGCGCTTCTTGCACCACTCCATCGGCGATCATGGTGTATGTGACGCGGCCGTGGATCAGCGCAACGTCGCCGAGGATGCGGATCTTGAAGTCGCGCAGAGCGATGTCTTTGATGGGTCGGGGCTTGGCGATGTATTCGAGGTACTCCTCGCGGTTGCGGGTGACACCCGGCGTCTGCACGATGAAATCTTCGGCGAGGAATTCACTGAAGCGCTTGGCATCGCTGGCCTCGTCCGAGTGGATGTAGTCGAGGTTGAGTTGTTCGAGGATCGCCAGATCTTCGGCGCGCCGCTCGGTGTCGTTCAGTTCTTGCTCCTTCTTGAGGTTCGGCTTTCGGCGAAGCTGGATTGTCGTTCCGTGCCGTATATGCGGTGCTGGCGTGGGCGGTTGTTCCGTCTAGGTGGTGTCGGATTCGTCGCGCCGTTTGCCGACTATGTCGCAATCTCGGTCGGGCCTCGATGCCCGCCACCGCAGTCGGTCCCGCGGCTGATGGCTCCTGCACGCTCCGTCCTCGAGTAGCGGCAGGCGGTTGCTTCGAGAAGTTCGGCCGCTCCGTCGACCACGAGGCGGTGTGGACTACTTGGTCCAGCCTAAGATGTCGCTGCAACCACTCGCAAGCGGGGTGCGCCTAGCCCTGACCATGCCCAGTTCTGCGGCCTGCATCGGTCGCGAGCAGGCCAGGGCGGAAGCGTGATGGCATGGCTTGCCGGTGCGCACGATCATCCGGCATTCTCCAGCAGCGCTTCCGGGAACCCGTGTCTGGACTCTGGCGTCCTGTTGTCGGTTAGAATGTAGCAGTGAGTTCCCCCCGCTTCGATGGAGCGGCGGTTACCTGCTGCGGGCTGGTGCAGGGGTGGCGATAGTTGGTTCGGCCGGTTGGTTATGGCGGGTGCGCCAGGCGGTCTCGCACTCGTCGCGGCGGAGGTAGCCAAGTCCCCTTTGGATGCGGCCTGTGTTGTACCAGCCGTCGATGTGGGCGAAGATCGCGTTCTCGGCCTCGTCGCGGGTCCACCAGGAGGTGCGGTAGACCAGTTCGATCTGCAGGGTCGACCAGAAGTTCTCCACCCGCGCGTTGTCGTACGAGTCGCCGACGGAGCCCATTGAGGGCAGGATCCCAGGTCGGCCGGTCGTCGTCGGCCGGTGGCTTGTCCAGCCACAGGACCCCGACGCCGACGCCGAAGCCTGGGAAGTCGGCGGTGGTCAGCGCGCGGAAGCCGCCGTGGTCGCGGGCGAGCGCCCGGATCGCGTCGAACCGTGTGCCGGTCCGGTGGCTGAACCCGGCCGGGATGATGGCCACCAGCCGTCCGCCCGGTTTCAGCAGCCCCTACGCCAGCGTGACGTGCTCGATCCAGATGGAGTCGGCGCCAGCGACGGTGAAGGGTGGTTCATCACCACGGCGTCAAACCGCGGTGGCACGGTTGTCGGCGTACCCCTCCAGCGTGGTCTGTCGGCAGCCGGCGCCGCTGCTCAGCAGTACGGCGAAGCGCGCCCGGTTCGGCTCCAGCGCCAACACGTCCAGGTCCCAGTTCGCCTTCAGAATCTCGTGCACGATTGCGCCGTCCCCGGCGGAGGGCTCCAGCACCCGGGCTTCCGCCGGCGGCGACGCCAGGTCGGGAACTCCGGCCTCGTAGATCCGCTCGGCGAGCGCTGCGGGCGTCGGTACGTACCCTTCGGTGTGCCGGTCGGCGACCGCCTGGCCGTGAGTAAGGATCCGGCGCGCGACCTGAGCCGCTGGGCCTGGGAACACCCACCCCCTCCGGTCGACGGCCGCGCTGTTCCAGGCCGCCACGACGGGACCCGGCCGGGCCGGGATGCGGTCACCGTGAGCCCGGCCCGGCCGCGTGCCAGGCGGCCGTGAGCGGAAGATCGCCCGGCCGCTTCGCTGCCGACCGGTCAGCGGCGGCGCAGCGCCGGGTCGAGCAGAGCGGGCGGGGTGTCGTTCTTCTCGTGGGCGGCGAGGTCGACGCCGGGAGCGACGATCGCGTCGATCGCGTCCAGCACGTCGGAGGAGAGCACGGTGTCCGCGGCGGCGAGCTGCGAGCGGAGGTGTTCCGCCGTGCGAGGGCCGATGATCGCGCTGGTCACGCCCGGGTGCGCGGTGACGAATCCCAGCGCGAGTTGGACCATGCTGAGCCCGGCGTCGTCGGCAACCGTGGCGAGCTGCTCGACGGCGTCGAGTTTCGCGCGGTTGGCGGGGATGCTGGTGTCGTAACGCTGCTGCATGAAGCCCGAGCGGTTCGTGGTGATCTCCTGTCCGGCGCGGATCGCGCCGGACAGCCAGCCCGATGCCAGCGGGCTCCAGGCGAGCACGCCCATGCCGTACTCCTGGGTCACGGGCAGCACGTGGGTCTCGATGCCGCGCTGCAGGATCGAGTAGCTCGGCTGCTCGGTCACGTAACGGCTCAGGTGCCGCTCCCGGGCGGCCCACTGTGCCTGCACGATGCGGTAGGCCGGGAAGGTCGAGGAGCCGAAGTAGCGGATCTTTCCCGAGCGCTGCAGGTCCGTCAGCGCTGACAGCGTCTCCTCGTCGCTCGTCGTCGGATCCCACCGGTGCATCTGGTAGAGGTCGACGTGGTCGACGCCGAGGCGGCGCAGGCTGTTGTCCAGCGCGGTGACCAGCCAGCGGCGCGAACCGCCCCGGTGGTTGCGCTCGTCGCCCATCGGCAGGGTGGCCTTGGTTGCCAGCAGGACATCGTCCCGGCGGCTGGCGATGGCCCTGCCGACCATCTCCTCGGACTGGCCGCCGCTGTAGACGTCGGCGGTGTCGATGAGGTTGATTCCCGCATCGAGTGCCGCGTCGACGATGGCCGTGGCCTCCTTCTGGGTGGTGTTGCCGATCCTGCCGAAGTTCATCGCACCGAGCACGAGGGTGCTGACCTGCACACCCGTGCGGCCCAAGCTGCGGTAGCGCATGACTGGTCCTCCTCAAGACGTGGAGAGCGCGTCGGCTGGTGGTTGGTCCGCCGGGTCGGTACGCTCAACAAGCGGAACGTGGTTCCGATAAACAACATACGGAACATTGTTCCGGATGCCTAGTGGTGTGACGGAGGTAACGGAGCCTTGGCCGACATCGAGAGCGCCGCCGAGCGACCGGTTCCGCGCAAGCGAGCGGACGCGCGGCGCAATGAGAAGGCCCTGCTGGACGCCGCCGCGGCGGCGTTCGTCGCCTCCGGGGTCGACGTGCCCGTACGCGACATCGCCGCGAAGGCGGGGGTTGGCGTGGGCACCATCTACCGCCACTTCCCCACCCGGGCCGATCTCATCGTCGCCGTCTACCGACACCAGATCGAGGCATGCGCCGAGGCAGGTCCGTCCCTGCTCGCCGGCGGCGGCACACCGCACGCCGCCCTGGTGCGGTGGATCAACCTGTTCGTCGACTTCCTGATCACCAAACACGGCCTCGCCGCGGCGCTACGGTCCGACGACGCCGCCTTCCAGGCCCTGCACGCCTACTTCCTCGACCGCCTGGTCCCGGTCTGCGACCAGCTGCTCGACGCCGCCGTCGCAGCGGGCGAGATCCGCGCCGACATCGACGCCTACGGACTGCTGCGCGGCGTCGGCAATCTCTGCATCGGCGCGGGCAGCGACCCCCGCTACGAGGCGCGCCACCTGGTCGAACTCCTGCTCTCCGGGCTTCGCCTTCGCTGAGCGCAGGTCCCGTCGTCAGATCGGCTCTGCGGGGTTCCCGCACGTCGGAGGACGGGCCGATCGTCAGTAAGAGGCAGTCGAACGTGGGGGTGCGTCTCGGAGGGGCAACACAGACCATTGCCCCACCGCCGATGACGATCGGCAAGACCTTGAGACTCACCCAAGTCTAGACGAGTGATTCCGAATTGATCAGTGGTCGTACGCGATCAAGGAACGCTTGACGGGTGCGTTGGTCCGCCAGTTGTGCCAGATCGCTGCGGCCATCGCGAGGAGCCGCTGCGCGACGCGCGCGAACACTCCGGCCGGGGTGCGCCCACCGTGTCCTTCCAGGTTGAGCTGGCCTTTCAGGGTGTCGTTGACCGACTCGATCCACTGCCGGACACCGGCGAGGTTGCCGAAGCGGCGTTGCTCGTCCTTGCGGTCCGGGCGGGCCAGCAGCACCCCGACCTGCTCGGCGGCGTACCGATCGATCTGCTTGCCGGACAGGCCCTTGTCCGCCAACACCACCATGCCGCTGCACAGCGAGCCCAGTTCGCGGGCGTGAGCCAGCAACTCCTCGGCCACCTCCCGCTCTCCGATCTTGGGGTTGGCCAGGCACCACGCCACCGGCATTCCCTCGGCGGTGGTCATCAGGTACAGCTTCAACCCCCAGTACCAGCGCGAATGGGAGGCGCAGTAGCCGTACCCGGCGATCTCTGCCAACGCCGAACGCTGCACGGTGGGCCGAGACGTGCCGCACGGGACCGGGGTGGCATCCAGCAACCGCAGGTCGTCGCGCCACGACGGGCACAGCGTGGCCAGGTACAGCGTGGCCCGGCAGATCAGCGGCGCGGCGGCCTTGACCCGCTTGTGGTATCCGGGTTGTTTGGGCAGGTACGGGAACAGATGCCCGAGCCGGCCGTAGCACAGGCGCAGCCAATGGTGCTCCGAGCGGGCACCCAGCAGCACCTGGGCCACAGCCAGGCATACCAGCTCGGAGTCGGACAGCCGCTTGGGTCGGCCCGGCCCACGTCGGTGCGGCGGGATGACGTGGTCGTCGATCAGGACGTACAGTGCGGTCAAGAGGGTGTCGAGGTCTGTCTTCACAAACAACCATCGATGCCCTCTCTTCTTGTGCTGGTCAACCCGCCACGCCGCCCAACCCAGAGTTGGGAATCACTCGTCTAGTCCCTGTCGCCCCTGGTGGGCGGCCCGTTCCGGGCTGAAAATGGGGGTCCGGTCGCTCGTCGACGTCGTTACTCCTTGGTCCTTGAGGCCGTCGTCTAGTCGGGCGCTGGGAGTCGCGCTGTTGGGCCCTTCACTGTTGCTTCGAGCACGCGGATTAGCTTCGTTCCCCGTCCCTGCGACTCCTGCGAGCGACCGACCCCGGTCAACCGTGCTATGGCAAGGGAGGTCGCAGATGCAGGAGGCACCAGACGATGCGCAGGTCGTGGAGCGGGTTGCGGCGTTGGATATCGGCAAGGCCGAGGTGGTGTGCTGCGTGCGGCTGCCCAGCCCGACTGGATCAACACGACGAGTGCAGGAGATACGCACCGTCTCCACGATGACCCGGTCGCTGACTGGGCTGGGTGACTGGCTGGCCGACCTCGGCGTGACCCGGGTCGTGATGGAGGCAACGTCGGACTATTGGAAGCCGCCGTACTACCTGCTGGAAGCAGCCGGGTTCGAGGTGTGGCTGGTCAACGCCCGCGACGTCAAGCATCTGCCGGGCCGGCCGAAGACCGACAAGCTCGACGCGGTCTGGCTGTGCAAGGTAGCCGAACGCGGCATGATCCGCCCGAGTTTCGTTCCACCCGCCGCGATCCGCCAGCTTCGGGACCTGACCCGCTACCGCGTCGACCTCATCGGTGAGCGCGGACGGGAGAAGAACCGGGTGGAAAAGCTCCTCGAAGACGCCCAGATCAAACTGTCCGTGGTCGCCAGCGACATCTTCGGCGTCTCCGGCCGGGCGATGCTCGACGCCCTCGTCGCCGGGCAACGCGACCCGCACACCCTGGCGCAGTTGGCCCGCACCCGCATGCGCACCAAGCTGCATGACCTGCACGAGGCTTTTGTCGGGCGCTTTAGCGACCACCACGCGTTCCTGCTGGCCCGCATGCTCGCCCACATCGACACGCTCAACGCCGACATCACGGCGGTCGAGGCCCGTATCGAGGAGCTGGTTGCCCCTTTCACGGCAGCGGTGGCCCGGCTGGATGAGGTCCCCGGTGTCGGCGCCACCGCCGCCCACGCCATCATCGCCGAGATCGGCCTGGACATGACCCGGTTCCCCACCGCCGCGCACCTGGCCTCCTGGGCCAAATTCGCCCCAGGAGTGAAGGAATCCGCCGGCAAGAACAAGGGCAACGGCTCCACCGGGCACGGCAACCACTACCTCGCCCGCGTCCTGGGCGAAGCCGCCGTCGGCGCATCACGCACCGACACCTTCCTCGGCGAGCGATATCGCAGGCTCGCCCGCCGCCGCGGCAAGAAAAAAGCCGTCGTCGCGGTCGGCCGATCCATCCTGACCATCGTCTGGCACCTGCTCTCCGACGAACAATCCACCTTCAGCGACCTGGGCCCCGGACACTACGACAACCGCGCCGGCACCCAACGCGCCATCCGCAACCACATCCGCGGCCTGAACGCCCTCGGCTACCAGGTCACCCTCCAACCCGCCGCATAACCACACCAACAACCCCTCATCCCGGCTCCGCTGCGCTACGCCGGGATGCTGCCGCCCGTCTCGGCACGGTCATTTTCGGATTAGTTCGTCGGTGCCCCTTCGGGCCCGCCGCAGAGCTCAGCAAGCACGCAGCCCGCGCGGCGGCCACATCGAAGACGACCACGCCCGGCGGGCCGGCCAACTCCGTCTCGGTCTCACTCGTCGGCTCCTAGCCCACGCCCAGATCCTTAGCGATCGGGCCACGCTGCGCACCACCGACCCTTGCCATTCGTTGTCGCGGATCTTCGCCCCGGCCGGATGTCCTCTCCCCCACGATGCGGCGACCCGCAACCCTGCTGGTGCTGGCGGACCTGCTGGGACTGTGGATCTAACGGTGTTTCCGGCCTGACCCGCCGGGCGTGGTGCCTGGCGAGGAAGGTGCCGTGATCACCGCGACACTGAACGATGTGACTCCACGGAAGAGGAAGCCTGAGCCATCGGCGGAGGAGCAGGCCGCCGCGGAGCTGGTTCGGCTGGCCAAGGAGCAGGGCTTGTCGCTGACCGGCCCGGATGGGCTGCTCAAGCAGTTGACGAAGACGGTGCTCGAGACCGCGCTGAACGAGGAGATGACCGAGCATCTGGGCTATGAGAGGCACGATCCTGCCGGTCGAAGCGTTCGGCCGTGGACGATATCGCCCGGGTTGGTGTGATGCTTGATGATCGGGCCAAGCTCGGTGAGGCGGCCCATGCTTTGAAAGGCGGTGACCCGGTTCAACGAGCGAAGGTCGCGCTTGAGAGGGAGGGCGAGGCGCAGGAGGCTTCGTTCGAGCTGACTACAGCCTGTGCTAACGCGGGCCTCGTCTACTAGGAGTTGCGACCGCTCTAGTTGGGTCACTGTTGGTCGTCCTTCGATGGCCTGGCGAGACGGGCTGGACCTGGCCCTCATCGCCCCCTTGACCCCCAGGCAACCAACGCGGCTCCGCCACCTGCTGCTTCACCCGTCTCTCGCCGCTATGGCGTCCCCCGTCGTGCGTCCTCGTCCACCGGCGTCCGTCGTGATCGTCACTCAGATAGTCACTCAGTGCGCCGGAGTCATCAGTGGGCTGGGCCCACGGCCGCTCGTAGCCACAGACGTCGTACAGCCAATAGTCGAAGTACCTGCGAACCGTGCCGCTGTCGCGCGGATCCAGTGCTAGCCATTCGCGGGCGGCGCGAGCCATCTCGGCGAAGGCGCGTTCTTCCTCGTCTGGCTTGAGTTCAACCCAGTCGGTGAGCGCGCCCCGTAGGCAGTAAATGCTGCCTGCGTACTCGCCGATGGTCATGACATCGAGCGTTTCGCCCATGAACTGCAAGCCGAGGCCCTACGGGTCGTCCGCGCGAAGGATCTGTTCGGCGAGGCCGCGAGTGCGTTCCAGTTAGGCCGACCATGCCTCGTCATCTGAACTGCTCACACGCCAGAGGATCACATGCAGCCAGGTCCCGCTGCCATCTTGGCGCTGTCCGTGCGGCCGGCCGCGTGCGCGGCGGGCCTGAGGTTCAGAGCGCGACGCGCCGGCACGGTCGCCGATGCCCCGGAGAAGTTCGCCTCGCGACCCGTTCGGTGTGAAGGAATGATCGTCCCGCGGTGAGCTGGCGTCATAGTCACCTTCAGGGGCGAGAGCGGTCCGCGATAGTCCCTGTGCGTCCGGCAGAATCCGTCCCCGTCGTCACTCCCTCTGTCACCAAGCGGATCGGCATGCACTGTTGCCATTCTTTGAATCGACAGTGACTGAGAGCGCCCTGATAGGAGAGACTGAAGTCCTATTGTCGAACGGGGACACAGTGACTAATTCAGGCATTCCCAACGCCCTCGGCACCTCCACCAGCCTCGGCAAGGCAACTCTCAACGCCCTCCGCCGCTCCGTCGGGACGCGGGCGCGCCGGCTTCTACTCGCGGTCACCCTGCTGCTGGGACTGGTAGCCGCCGCAGGGCTTGGTATGGCCAGCCCGCCTGATGATCGCACTTTCGCCAACCTTTCCGACGTGGCACAAAGCCTGATGTCCATCATCGTGCCGGCCTTCGGCATCTTGCTCGCCCGAGACCTGAAGCGGGCACCCGGGACCACCCGCCTCACATCCACCCTGCTGGCCGCAACGCTGCTCGCCGCCGTCGTGGGTCTCTTCGGCCTCCTGGTGTGCGTCGTAGCCCTCACGATCACCACGTCGAGCGTTCAGGAGCCGTGGCGGCACGTCGGAACCATCGCGGTAGGTAGTGTTCTCGTCCAAGTGGTGGCCCAACTTGTGGGCACCGGACTCGGCCTGCTGATGCGGCGTCCCGCCATCGCTTTCATCGCCACCATCATCCTGCCGCTCGGCCTGTGGTTCCTGCTGGGTGCCATCGACGTCCTCACGCCGGCCCAAGCCTTGACTCCGTATTCCTCCGTCCGGCACCTGCTCTCCGGCCAGATGAGTGCACTGAACTGGGTCCAGTGGTTCGCCGTCCTGCTCATCTGGGGTGTGGGTCTGAACGCCCTTGGCGGGGCGCGGCTCCGGCAGAGGAACCATGACAGCCATCCCGCCCCAGCCCTCGGCGAGCAAAGCCCCTCACTAAGCCAGTAGCCATCCCGATGCTGACTCGAAAATCGGTGAGTGGGTGGGCAGGCGGCAGCACCCGGCGGAGCGCAGCGGAGCCGGGTCGGGTTGAGGGCTTCTGATTAGGCGATGGCTGGTTGCGGTGGGGGCTGGAGATCGACTTTCTGGCCGGTGAGCTGTTCGAGCTGACGGATGAGATCACGTTGACGGCGCTGCTTGCTGATCCTCGACTCGTGGAAGCCGGGGCCCAGGTCCTGGTAACGGGCGTCGGGGTCGGTGAGCAGGTGCCAGACGATGGTCAGTACTGAGTTGCCGGCTGCGACGATCGCCCGTTTCTTGCCTCGTCGGCGGGCCAGGCGACGGTAGCGTTCGCCGAGGAAGGTGCTGGTGCGGGACAGCCCGGCGACGACCTCGCCGAGGGTGGCGGCCAGCCAGGGGTTGCCCTTGCCGGTGGAGTTGGCCTTCTTGCGGCCGGCGGACTGGGCGTCGATGGGGCTGAACTTCGCCCAGGACACCAGATGCGCGGCGGTGGGGAAGACGGTCATGTCCACGCCGATCTCAGCGATGATCTCCTGGGCGGATTGCACGCCGATGCCGGTGACCTCATCCAGCTTCTCCACCACCGCTGCGAAAGGGGCGATCATCGCCTCGATCCGGGCGTCCAGGTCGGCGATGTCGGCCGCGAGGGCATCGATGCGGCGCAGCATGGTGGCGCAGATGAACGCGTGATGCTCGTCGAAGTGGCCGGTCAACGCCTCCCGCAGCTGAGGGATCTTGCGGCGCATCGAACCGTGGGCCATCTCCGCGAGGACCTTCGGGTCCCGTTGGCCGTCGATCATTGCCTGCAGCATCTGCCGACCAGAAACCCCGTGCAGGTCGCTGATGACGGAGTCCAGCTTGATCTGCGCGTCTTCGAGGGTCTTCTCCAGACGTTGCTTTTCCCTGGTCTGCTCGCGTACCAGACTGCGCCGGTAGCGGGTCACGTCCCGCAGCTGCCGGATCGGCTTGGGGTGCACCAGGCTGGGCCGGCACATCCCGCGTTCGACGACCTTGGCCAGCCACACCGCGTCGAGCCGATCGGTCTTCGGCCGACCGGGCACGTTCTTGACGTGTTTGGCGTTGAGCAGCCAGCACTCGAAGCCTTCTGCCTCGAGCAGGTAGAACACCGGCTTCCAGTAGTCCGACGTGGCCTCCATCGCGACCAGCTCGACCCGCTCGACCCGCAGCCAGTCCGCTAACTCCAGCAACGCCGGCATCACCGTCGCGTACTCGCGTATCTCCTGCACCCGTCGATCCGGCCTGGTGTCATGCGGCACCCGCACACACGCCACCAGACCCGCCTTGCCGATGTCGATCGCGCAGACCCGCGCCACGACCTGGACCGGTTCTTCAGTGATCTCCTCCACGGGCACCACCCTTCGTTGCCGGGCATCCACCAGGCGGTCACCCGCGGAAGCATTGCGGGGAAGGACAGAGGCGGACTCGCGTGCTCAAAGCAACAATGCACGGCCCCTAGATCACGCTTCCAGCGTCAGACTCCTATACGGCATCAAGATGCCAAGCATCAACGACGTCGGCGGGCGACCACCCCAGATTTTCACGCACGGCACGGGCGTCACGACAGAGGCATCGGAGACTCCTATGGAGGTCAAGTGGTTAGGGCGGTGAAGTCGGCGACCAGGGCGGTGTAGACGTCGCGGACGATGTAGCGCTTGAGGCAGCGGAGGATTTCTTGCTTGCTGAGGCCTTCGGTGGTGCGTCGTTGCAGGTAGGCGCGGGTTCGTTGGTCGTAGCGCAGGCGGCAGAGCGCGATGGTGTGCAGGGCGTGGTTGGCGCCGCGGTCGCCTCCTCGGTGGAGGCGGTGGCGGCGCACCCGTCCGGAGCTGGCCGGGATGGGTGCTGCGCCGCAGAGGTGGGCGAGGGCGGCTTCGGAGCGAAGGCGGTCGGGGTTGTCGCCGGCGGTGGTGAGCAGCTGGGCGGCGACGTCGGGGCCGACGCCGAACAAGGCTGTGGTGCGGGGTGCCGCTTTCTGGACGATGGGTGCCACCTGCCGGTCGAGGGTGGTGATCTCCTCGGTGAGGGGTGGTGACCCGGCGGGCGAGCCCGACCAGGGCTGCGGCGGTGGCGTATTCCGGCTCGTTAGGCCTGCCCGGGTCGTAGGTCAGCGCAGCACACCGACTGACCAGCACGGCGGCGCTGACCCTGCTCAGATGGGCTCGCAAGGGTTCAGGGGCGGCCGCGACCAGGCCGCGCATCTGGTTGAGTGCGGCGGGTGCGGGCCTTGACCGCGCCTCAGCGGGCGACCCTGAGGGCGCGGATGGCCTCGACCGGTCCGGTGCGGGTCTTCGGGGTGCCCATGGCGGTCCCGGCGAGGGTGGCCCGGGCGGCAGCGATAGCGTCGATCGGGTCGGACTTGCCCTGTGCGCGGCGGGCTCGGCGGTCTGGCCGATCCACCTCCACGACAGGCAGGTTCAGCCTGGTCAGGTAGCGGGCCAGGCCAGCGCCGTAGCTGCCGGTGCCCTCCACACCCACGGCCCTGACTCGACCGAAGAAGCGCATCCAGGCCAGCAGATCCGCGTAGCCGGCGGCGGTCGCCGGGAACTCGGCGTCGCCCAGGAGTCCGCCGGTGCTGCCGATGACCGCGGCGTGGTGGGTGTCGCGGTGGGTGTCCACACCACCGATAACAGATCGCTTCTTGGCTGCCATGCTGGTGAGGTCCGCCCTTCTCGGTCGAGTCGAGAACACGTGGACACGTCACCGGTCAGGCGATGCGGACAACACAGTGGTGGGCGCCTCTCGCGCATGCTCCTATCAGGTCACGACGCCTGACCGGTGACATGCAGTTGCCGGGGCCACCGAGCCGGCCGACGAATCGGGATGAGGACAGCAACCGCTGCCGGTGAGTCAGACCAACCCGGCGACCCACCCCACCATCCTCACTGTCTGCCGTCGACCCGCTCTCTGGGGAGCGGGCCGCCGCCCGGCCCGCCATGTCAAGCGGACCTTGACGGCTCGTGCGGACGCTGGCGGGTCGGGCGGTGGCCTGCTCGGCTCGCCCGGGTCGACGGCAGGCGGGATGGCCCGCGCAACCAACCACGGACCGTGACCCGCCGGCGGAGCCCCAGCCATCCTGGAGCCGGAGCGCCCCCGCCGGAGGCGCCCTAACCGCAACCCCGCGACCGCCGCCAGCTCGCCGACGCGGCTGGCCTGCCCTCCCCACGCCGCGCGGGCTCGTGGTCGCGGGGCCCGGCCGGCTGCCGGCCCATCACCTCACCCGTCAACGGCCTGTCCTTCTGCGGCGGCCCTCCCGGGCTTCCCGCTGTCCGCGCCAGCCGCCGGGCGTCAGGCGTGACGGCCGCAGAGCGACAGCGGCAGCGGCCGGCGCGCCCAGGCGGCAGCGCGTGCGGCCCGTTCAGGGCCGCCTTGAAGACGTACAGAAAGTTCTCACCACTTCGACGGCAGCACGCTGTCGGGTCTCAGCACGTGCGTGACAGATCGGTCTCGGGACCTGGGTGACACTTCCGGCTAGTCGGCATCGTCGCGCTCATCTGCGCGCCCGCAGCCCCTGCCCATCCGCAGATGGTCCGGATCTTGAACATCGGCCGGCGCATGCTGCCAGGGCAGAGACGCGGATCACTTCGACGGGGCATCGAGGACTTCTCGCACCCCCTACCGTTCCTTCCCATGACCCACCCGTACCAGGTGCCCCAACCGCCGAAGCGGCGGACGCTGCGAACCGTGTTGATCGTCGTCGGCGTGGTCGTCGTGCTGTGCTGCGGTGGCGCCGGCATCGGCGGCTTCTTCCTGTACAAGGGGGCCAAGGGCGCGGCGGCTCCGGCGCGGCAGGCCGCCGAGTCGTTCGTGAGCCACCTGGAGGCCGGCGATGCGGACGCGGCGTACGGGCAGTTGTGCAGCGACACGCGCGGCACATACACGAGGGACGCGTTCGTCCAGGGCGTCGCCAAGCAGCCGAAGATCCGCGGCCATAAGGTCAACGCTGTCCACGCGAGGAGCTTCAACGACAGCGGGGTGGCGATGGTGTACATGACCCTGACGCTGGACAGCGGCTCTACCGACCAGCACGTATTCCCGCTGATGAAGGAGGATGGCGCCTGGAAGGTGTGCGGCCAGGCGTACTGAGCCCGCATGCACCGGGCAGCCTGAAACCGCTGCTCCATCACACTCAACTCCATCAACGCGCGGCGGCGCGTCACCCAGGTCCTGATACCGAGTTGTCACGCAGGTCCCGAGACCGGACATCGTTCACCGATCCCTGCCGCTTGTGCACTCTTAAGTCAACACAGTCATGAGTACACTCTGGAGTAGACATACATCGTTCGGAGCCCGATGATGGTTGATCAAAAGCCGGAGCGGACAAGACGTCTGCCCCGCGCGCAGCGCAGGGAACAGATGCTGGCCGCCGCGACCGAGGCATTCGCACGTAGGGGTTTCGCCGCGACGAGCCTGGATGACATCGCCACCGAGGCAGGGATCACGCGGGTGATCCTCTACCGGCACTTCGCCTCCAAGACGGACCTCTACCAAGCCGTCCTGGACCGCATGTGCGCTCGGCTGGATGCCCGCGTCGAAGAGCCGGTCGGTGGGTTCACCGCTGCCAGCATCGACGGCCTGCTCGGTGCTGCGATCGAATCACCGGCCGGGTTCCGCCTGCTGTTTCGGCACGCCCTACGAGAGGCGGAGTTCAAGGAGCGCATCGAGAAGTTCCGCGCGGACATCACCGCCGCCGCCCACCTGCAGATCTCCGCCGTCGTCCCGGACCAGGCCCTCGCCCGGTGGGCCGCGCAGCTAGCACCGGTCGTGGCGATCGAGGCGATCATCGCCTGGCTCGACGCCGGGCAACCCGACCCGGCCCAGGCCGCCACCCGGGTGCGGCAGGCGGTCATGGGCGTCATCGGCGCCGCCGCCTCCGATGCCGACTGCCTCCTCCCCAGCCAGCTCGTAGACAAGGACTGTCATGACCAACACGGCAAAGCGCAAGATGAGTGAAACTCCGACCGCCCGGCAGAAGCGGGTGTGGGACAAGAGCGCGCCCAGCTATGACAAGCAGATCGCCTTGTTCGAGAAGATCTGGTTCGCCGGTGGACGCCAGCGGCTCGGCCAGCGCGCTCACGATCGGGTTCTCGAGGTCGCGATCGGGACCGGACGTAACCTGCCGCACTACCGGGTCGACGCCACCATCACCGGCATCGAACTGAGCCCGGCGATGCTGGCCATCGCGCGCGAGCGCGCCACCGATCTCGGCCGCGAGATGGACCTGCGCGAAGGCGACGCCGAGCGACTGCCCTTCGTCGACGCGTCGTTCGACACGGTGGTGTGTGCGCTGTCGCTGTGCACCATCCCCGACCCCGCTGCCGCGATCGCCGAGATGCGCCGGGTCCTGGTGCCCGGCGGCACGCTGCTGCTGATGGACCACATCGCCAGCAGTTGGCCGCCGATCCACGCCGCACAGTGGCTGCTGGAACGGATCACGATTCGCGCAGCCGGGGAGCACTTCACCCGCCGGCAGCTATCCCTCGTCCAAGCCGCCGGCTTCCAGATCGAGGAGGCCGAACGGATTAAAGCCGGCACGGTGGAGCGCATCCGCGCCCGCAAGCCGGCCCAGCCGGAGACGGGCGCGTGAACATCGCGAGCGCGCTGGAGCAGTCAGGCCACGACTCGTCGCGGGTCGCGAGGCGGACTTGTACGCGTGCGGCCAGCGGGCGGTGCTCAAGCCGTGCCGTCCCGGCTTTGGCTGCCGCCGAGGCCTACCTGTAGTCGGTGAGGTCGTGGCCGGATCTCTTACGTCTCCAGGCGGATTGGCGTAGGAGCCGGAGTCCGTTGAGGCCGACGATGACAGTGGAGCCTTCGTGGCCGGCGACGCCCAGGGGCAGAGGCAGGTGGCCGAGCAGGTCCCAGGTCACCAGGACGACGATGAAGGTTGCGGCGATCAGGAGGTTCGCCTTGACCACTCGGCGGGCCCGCCGGGACAGGGCGATCACGGCGGGCAGAGTGTTCAGGTCGTCGCGGACGAGCACGGCGTCAGCGGTTTGCAGGGCCAGGTCTGATCCCTGGCGACCCATGGCCACGCCCAGGTCTGCGGTCGCCAGGGCGGGTGCGTCGTTGACGCCGTCGCCGACGAGGAGGACCTGTTGTCCCCGGGCCTGGATGTCGCGGACCCGGTCGACTTTGTCGGCGGGCAGTAGCCCGGCATGGGTGTCGGTGATACCGGCTTCGGCCGCGAGGTGTCGGGCCGCGCCGAGGTTGTCGCCGGTGAGCAGGACGGGCGTGGCGCCGGTGAGGGCGGTGAGGGCTTCGACGGTGGCGGCGGCTTCAGGCCGGATGTGGTCGGCGAGTGCAAGCACGCCGCGCGGCCGTCCGTCGACGGCGACCACGACGGCGGTGTGGCCGGCGGCCTGGACGTCGGTGACGGCGCGTCGGATCTCGGCGGTGTCGGCTTCGGGTCCTTCGTCGAGCAGGTTGGGCCCGCCGACCGCCACTCGCTTGCCGTCGACGAGGGCGGAGACGCCGCGGCCCGGGGTGGAGTCGAAGTCAGTGGCGGTCGGGACGGGCAGCCCGCGTTCCCGGGCGGCGGTCACGACGGCCACCGCCAACGGATGCTCGCTCGGGTTCTCGGCCCCGGCGGCCAGCCGGAGCAGCTCGCTGGCGTCGACACCGGCCGCGGGGTGGATGCCGGCGAGGCGAGGGCTACCGGTGGTGAGGGTTCCCGTCTTGTCGAACGCCACCAGGCTCGTGTCGGCGAGCCGTTCCATGACCACGGCGGATTTGACGAGCACACCGTTACGGCCGGCGAGGGCGATGGCGGACAGCAGGGGTGGCATGGTCGCCAGCACCACCGCGCAGGGTGAGGCGACGATCATGAAAGTCATGGCGCGCAGCAGGGTGGGCTGCAGCTCGGCGCCGAAGGCGAGAGGGACGCCGAACAGGGCAAGGGTCGCCATGACCACGGCGACGGAGTAGCGCTGTTCGACCTTCTCGATGAACAGTTGAGTCGTCGCCTTGGTGGCCGATGCCTCGTCGACCAGCGCGACGATGCGGGCGATCACCGATTCACCGACAGGCCGGTGCACTCGCGCCACGACTGAGCCGGTCCCGTTCAGGGTGCCGGCGAACACCTCGTCCCCGGCCGTCTTGGCCACCGGCAAGGGTTCCCCCGTGATGGTGGCCTGGTCGACGTCGCTGGTCCCGTCCAGCACCAGGGCGTCTGCGCCGATCCGTTCCCCGGGACGGATCCGGATCATGTCGCCCACGAGCAGGTCGGCGGTGTCGACGACCTCCTCACCACCGTCGGGGAGCAGCCGTGTGGCCCGTTCGGGGGCAAGGTCGAGTAGCGCACGCACCGAGTCGGCGGTCCGAGCTGTCGCGACGGCCTCCAACGCGCCGGAGGTGGCGAAGATGACGATCAGCAGCGCGCCGTCGAACACCTGGCCGATGCTCGCCGCGCCGATCGCCGCCACGATCATCAGCAGGTCGACGTCCAGGGTCCGCTCGCGCAGCGCGCGCAGGCCCGCGAGCGCGGGCTCCCAACCCCCGGCCGCGTAACACGCCAGGTAGAGAGGCCACCACAGCGCCGGGGGCGCGTCGAGCAGTTGGGCTACACCGCCGAGGGCGAACAGCCCGGTGGCGATCGCCGCCCATCGCACCTCGGCCGGCGCCCAGAAGCGGGCGACGAGACCGGGGCCGGCGGGGCGGCCGGTGATGACAGGTGGCGAGGCGAGCGTTGAGCTGGTCACGACAAGCCACGTTACCTGCGTAGGCATGAAGGTAAGCAGGCAGATGTGCAGACGAGTGCTGGAGCACAGCTATGGTGGGTGCCGTGCACACCACGCTGCCCGACTTTCAGATGCCCAACGAGGAACAGGTCCACCTGGCCGCCGAAGGCTTCCGACTGCTCGCCGACCCGACCAGGATCAAGATCCTCTGGGCTCTGCTGCAGGGCGAGTCGTCGGTTGCCTGCCTCGCGGAGCTCGTCGGAGCGAGTCCCACCGCCGTCAGTCAGCACCTCGCGAAGCTGCGTCTCTCCGGGTTGGTGAAGGGCCGACGGGAAGGAACCTTCGTGCACTACTCCGCGGCCGACAGCCACGTACGGGCATTGCTCGCGGAGGCCCTGTTCCACGCCGACCACGCGGATCAACCGGACCGACACGACGAACACCCGCACGTGCACGAGACGAAGCCCGCAGCCAACATCGGTTAACGAGGTTGACCCGCGAGACTGGTCCGGCCCGCTGGCGTCCCGGTACCCCCGGGGCCAGGGTTTCCGCCCACTCCGGCACGCCCGGCAGCTGCGGCCGAGCCGTTTCAGGATCGCTACCGACGCCGGACGCGGCACGAGGGTGTCATTCCCACGTGCTGATGGTGAGCGCCGCCCCGCGGGATCCGGTAGTCGGGCGGCTTGCTCAGCGAGCCCATGAACCGGACTAAGGGATGTCTCGTAACCCTGGCGTCCGTCTCTTGAGGATGATCGGGCAGGATGCCCGGGTGCAGGTGATCACCGCAACCCACCCTGAGTGGATCTTCCCGTTCACCGGGCTGCAGCCCGCCCAGTTCCGCAAGCTGGTCCGGCTGGTCGCCGAGCGTGGCGGTGACGCCATCGCCGACGGCCGGCCGGGCCGGCAGTGGGCCCTGGACCTCGCCGACCGGGTGCTGCTGGTGGCCACCTACTGGCGCACGAACCTGACGATGCGCCAGATCGGCCCGCTGTTCGGGGTGTCGCACTCCGCAGCGCACCGGGTCATCGACACCCTTGCGCCGCTACTGGCCCTCGCGCCGGTGCGCAAACGGCCAGTCGAGCAAATCGCCATCGTCGACGGCACCCTGATCCCCACCCGCGATCACCGCCTGGCCGCCCGGAGCAAAAACTACCGCTACTCGGCGAACCTGCAGGTCGCCATCGACGCCAGCACCCGCCTGGTCATCGCCATCGGCGACCCACAACCCGGCAACCGCAACGACACCATCGTCTACCGCACCAGCGGCATCGACCAGAAACTGGACGGGCGCCCGGTGATGGCCGACGGCGGCTACCGCGGCAACCCCGAGGTGATCATGCCGTACCGCAAGCCCGCCGACGGCAGCGACCTCCCGGACTGGAAGGAAGCCCTGAACGTCGAACACCGCAGGGTCCGAGCAGGGGTCGAACACGCCCTGGCCAGGATGAAGTGCTTCAAGATCCTGCGCGACTACCGCCGCGCCGCCCACACATTGGCCGACGCCACTTCCGGCATCGCCAACCTCCACAACATCATCCTCGCTGGCTGACCACCGGTCCGGCGTCGGGCAACGCCTTCACCCAGTTACGAGACGTCCCTTAGACAGCGGCTAAATTACGGGCGATGTGCGGTCAGTCCGGCCAGGGTGACGGTGACCAGGCGTTGGATGCTCTCTGGGCGGGGCATGGCACCGGCTGCGGTGAGGGCATGCAGGCAGTAGGTGGTCAATTCGTCGGCGGCCACGTCGTCGCGGAGGTGGCCGTCTCGCACGGCCTCTGCGATCAGTTCTTCGACGAAGTCGCGTAGTCGTTTTTGGGCGCGGTCGACGTGTTCGCCGCGGTGCAGCAGCGTGGCGAGTTCGCCGCCGTGGTGGCGCGCCGAGTGGTGCTGGATGTGCGCGTAGGTGTGCAGGACAGCTTCCAGGCGCACGATGGCCGGGGCGGAGGGGTCGACGGCGGCGGTGAGCTGGTCGAGGTGCGCGGTGATCTGACGTTCGTGCCAGGCGGTCAGAACGGCCCGGGCGTCCGGGAAGTACTTGTACAGCGTGGCGCGCCCGATGCCGGCCTGCTCGGCGATCTGCGACATCGTCACCGCGACCAGCCCGCGCTCTGCCACCAGCGCGGCCATGGCATCCATGGCAGCGTCCCGAACCGCTGCCCGATGGGCGTCGATCGTCTCGGTCCACAGCTTGGGCACACCCGCATCCTACACGTCGTTCACTGGCAGAACAGGTTGCAGTTGACGTAGACAGGTTGTCTCTATACTTTCGGCATGAGGCAGGGCCCGCCTGACCGGGGCACCTTCCAACCCGACCCCCGCCACACCGAAAGCCGGCCCGCGGACCGGCGCGCTCGGCTCCCCGACAGACCACGACCGAGAAGGAACGCCGTGCCAGTCCTGCAAGCCCAGATCCAGACGAACAGAGCCAGCCGCTACCTCGTCCAGTTCTGCAAGCACGCCGCCGCCATGGGAAGCGACGGCCACTCCGCCCGCATGCACCTGCACACGCGCAGGGAGGTGCGAGTGGCCGCCGAGTGGAGCGACTCCAGCGGAAGGGTCACCTTCGCCCCATGGGGCCACGCCACGCTCACGGCCGACGGCGACTCCCTCACAGTGCGCATCGACGCTGCGGACGAAGACGGCCTTACTCAGATCCGCGACATCATCACCCGCGACCTCGAACGGTTCAGCAGCCGCAACCCGCTTGCCGTAGCCTGGCAGCTCGAATCCCCCGGCGCGAACCCTCAGGACACCGTCGGCGTGACACGCGGGCAGCGGCGCCGCTCCCCACGCTCCCGTCTCCAGAACGCCCTCCTCGCGTTGGCTGTGGTTCTGGTCCTCGCTCTGCACGTGGGCCTGGCGGGCTCGAGGGCGCGTCGTCGGCGATGCCAGCTCCTGCTCTCCCCAGCCTTGGACAGTTCACCATCGTGGCCGAACCGTGTGGGCGCTCATCGAATGGCGGCGCCGGTGGATCAGTCGGGATCAGACTGGTCCACCGGCGTCGGAGAGGCGGTCAGTGGGTTGCAGTCGGTCAGGCCACGGGTGCTGGCTCGGCCTCGGTGGCGGGCTGTCGCTTCGCCGCGCGGAGGGTGAGTCCGGCGATGAGGGCGCCTGCGACCGCGATGATGCCGGCGCCGACGAAGGCGGCGGAGTAGCCGTCGGTCAGAGCGGCCAGGTCGCCGGGCCGGCCAGCGCCGGCGGACGAGGCGACCGCGGTCATGGCGGCCAGGCCGAGCGCTGAGCCGACCTGGTAGCTGGTGTTGACGATGCCGGAGGCGAGCCCGCCTTCCTCGGGGCGGGCGACGGAGATTGCCGTGCCGAGTGACGGGATGAACGCCAGGGACATGCCCAGCGCGGCGACCAGGGAGGCGGGCAGGACGTCGACGGTGAAGCTGCCGTCCGGGCGGACCAGGGCGAGCCAGCCGAGTCCGATGGCGAGGATGGCGAGGCCGGTGACCACCATGGGCTTCGGGCCGAACCGGGCGATGGCCCGCGGGGCGAGCGCGATCATGCCGATCATGATGAGGATCGTCATCGGCAGCAGAGCGGCCCCGCTGGGGAAGGCGCTGTAGCCGAGGACCTGCTGCAGGTAGAGGTTGAGGAAGAACCACATCGGGATCCAGGCGGCTCCGAGCAGCAGCTGGGCGATGTTGGCGGCGGCGAGGTTGGGGGCGCGGAAGATGGACAGGCGCATCAGCGGCTCGCGGCGTACCGCCTGGAGGGCGACGAATCCGGCCAGGGCGACGACGGCGCCGGCGAGGACCAGCCAGGTTTGACCGGCGGCCCAGCCGATCTCGGGGGCGCGGACGATTGCGTAGACGGCTGCAACATCGAGGAGATCTACATGTGCGGCAATGAATCGAGCTGCGGCTGCGGCACTGTCACGATCGACAGCGCCCCTGCGGCCGCAGACACCACCGCAGGCGCCCGGAGCACCTACCAGGTTTCGGGTATGACCTGCGGCGGCTGCGCCAAGAAGGTCACCGGGCACGTCTCCGAGATCGCGGGTGTGACCGATGTCCAGGCCGACGTGGCCCCGGGCACGATCACCGTTCTCAGCCAGAACCCGCTGGGTGCCGCCGACGTCCATGCCGCCGTTCAGCGGGCTGGCTACCAGCTCGTGGATTGATGTGCAGGGGTTCCGCATCCCCACGGCGCGACGCCGTGGGGATGCAGCCCGGTCGGAGGGACGTTGCTTACAGGCGGTCGAGAATCTTCTGCAGGGTCTGCACCTCCGCGGCCTGGTCCGAGGCAATCTTGGCGGCGAGCGCCTTGGCCTCGGGGTTGCTGCCGCTGGTCTGCTCGGTCTTGGCCATCTCGATGGCGCCGTTGTGGTGGCCGATCATCATCTCGGCGAACTGCTTGTCGAACTCGGTGCCCGTGGCAGCGGCGAGGTCCGCCATTTCCTGCTCGGACATCATGCCTGGCATCTCCGAGTTCATCCCTGGCATGTCATGACCGGAGGAGGCCGACATCCCGGGCATGTTGTGACCGGGACCCGAGCTCATCCCCGGCATGCTGTGGTTGCTGGGGAGGTCGGTGGGCATCCCCCACGACGTCAGCCACCCCTTCATCGTGGTGATCTCGGGATCCTGGGCCGCCTTGATCTTGGCAGCCAGGTCCTTCAGCTCCGGGTCGCTCGCCCGGCTCGGGGCCAGGTCGGCCATCTCGACCGCCTGCCGATGGTGCGGGATCATCATCTGAGCGAACATGACGTCCGCGTCGTTGAAGGTGGCGTTGGCCGAGGACGAGGTGCTCGCCGACGGAGCGCTGTTGCCGTGCTCCATGCCGGCCATGTCGTCACCGCCGCTGCAAGCTGCGGTGACGAGCAGAGCAGACAGGGCGACGCCGGCGAAGGCGCTGCGGCGCAAAATGGTTCGCTTCATCAGGTACGTGGTCCTTGTCGCTAGATTTTCGGAAACAGCCGTCGGATCCGGGCAGCCCGGATCGCGCGCTTCCTATGTCCGCAGGACCGACAGGACGGTGAGATGTAGCCCGATGGGGCGTCGTGGTGGAGCTCGACACTTGCCCGTCACCCATGGCCAGGCACCGGCCGGCATGGCGAGGTCCCGCCGGCGCCGCCGGAGCAACACCACAGAGATGAGGACCAGCACCGCGCCCAGCACAGCCAGGCACACGGTGAAAGCGTGAAGATCGTCGCCATGGCCGTGCGAGCCGTCGTGGCCCTGCGCTGGCGCCGGCACAGGTTCGATCATGTGTCCGGCGGTCGTGCCATGGCCGACGGCGGGGCGCTCGAGGTCGGGCGGATGGCCGAAGGTGTGCATGCCGAGCACGCCGAACGCCAAGGCGACCAGCAGCGTCAACCGCAGAAGCGTCTGCCGCCTCCGCAGGTTCGGTGCGTTCACCGCCGGACTTTTCATCCCGTACCTAGATTAGTCGGCGCTAACGCCGAGAAGAGCAGTGTGGATCACATGTGCCTCATCAGTGAGCCTTTCCGCGTAACGGGTCGTGGCGTTGGGTGATCAGGTTGTGCGGTTGTGCTCGACGTGCAGGAGTACGAGGGCCGCCGCGGTGATCCTGCCGATGTTATAGGGGCACAGGCTGACGTTGCGCAGCGCTTTGAAGGTGGTCTTGAGCAGGGAGTTGCCGCGTTCGCCGATGGCGCGGACGCCGTTGTGTGCCTTGTTGAACTGCTGCTGCACGGTGGTGCAGGAGCCGTTCTTCGGCTTTTTGAACGCGGTCGTGATCGTGTCGGCTTCGCCTTCGTAGCCGAGGTCGCCGAGTACCCGCCGCTGGTCGTTGGTCCAGGTGACCAGCAGGGGCAGGATGTCGTGTTCGCGTAGGGCGGTCGTGTCGTGTTCCCGGCCGGGCCGTACTGGTGAGGTCCACAGCGGCCACCCGTCCGGAGCGGTCACGACCTGCACGTTGCCACCGTGGTTGTCGTGTTTGCCGGACCACCACAGGTCCACTCCCGGCGTCGGTCCGGGGGTGCGACACCGGTCGGTCTCAATCAGGGTCCCGTCGATGTTCACGTGCGCGTAGCCGGCCATCTTCGCGGCCAACAGCACCGATTCCAGGCCCGGCGCGTGCGCGGCGAGGACCCGGATGCCCTCGTGCAGGTAGGCGTAGCCGGTCGATGAGCTGACCTGGTTGTCGATGGCCAACTGCTTGACCCGAGTGCCGTCAAGGAACCAGCGGATCACCAGGATCGCCTGCTTGAAGCAGCTCAGCGACCGCGTCCCGGTACGGGTCCCGAGCCGCTGCCGTTGCCCGTGCAGGAGCCCGGACAGGAACAACACGGTCTCCTCGCGCACGGACAGCTCGGCGGTGTATGTGACACTCATGGCGACGCAGGACCCCTACTGAAGTTGATCTGTGAGAGGACCACTTCATACCGGGGTTCTGCGTCTTTCCCTTGCACCGCAACAGGTTCGGGCGTGTCCGCACCGACCGCCAAGGCGGCTACCCGCCGCACTCACACCGTTACGCGGAAAGGTTCAGTGGGTCACGTTCGGGATGTCGAACCACGTGAACGGCGGCCACGGCAGATTGCGAAGGACCGTGCTGTAGAGCAGGAAGGCAATGCCGTAGGCCCAGTAAACGCGTGGCGACAGCCGTAGCGCGGGAAGCTCCGCCCGAACCAGGCGATGCCGGCCCAGCGGACGCCCGCGTAGAGAAGGAAGGGAACGGCGACGGGGCGGCCAGGGCGCCTGGACACGATGAGCTTCGCCGTCGTCGGGCCGGATTCCTTCCTCGCCTCTGGCCATCCCGCGCCGGGACAGCCCGGGCCCGCTCATCTCGGCCTCGTCGAGAGCCGCGACGGCGGCGGCGCCTGGCACTCCCTCTCACTTGCCGGGCACGCGGACTTCCACCTCCTCGGCACCAGCGGCGGAATCACGTACGGCCTGGACTCCGCGTCGGACACGCTGATGGCCAGCCGCGATCGGGTCACCTGGGACAGCCGTTCGCAGATCGACGCGTACGACCTCGCGGTTGACCCGACGCGGGCGGACGCCATCCTCGCGATACAGGTGCGACCTGACGCCCCGGACCGGGGTTCGAACCTGCGATACACGGTTTAGGAAGGCAGTAGCGCTAGAGCCGACGCACCCGACCTGACCTGGGGCGGGCCTAGATCGAGGCAGTGTCCGCCGCTTGATCATTCCGTGCATAGTCCGGATCTTGGAGACCTCAGAACCGGAAGACGTCGCTTGCCCCTATACGGGCGTTTCGCCCGCGTACCTGACCGTAATGCGGCAGTCTGGGGCCACGTGCAGGTAGGCAACGCCGAGGTGAAGCAGTTGGGCCGCCGGGTCAATGGATGGTCGGCTGTGGCGGTCGGGCGTGGTCGTCTTCGCGCTGGGGGATGCTGCTGACTGGTTCTTCCACGGAATCGGTCGCAGTTGCTCATCACCGACAACGCCAAGCCGATCTTCGGCCCGGCGAACCGGCCGCTGCCGCAGCTGCCGATCGAGGTGGACGAGGAGGGCTTCTTCGTGGCGAGGTCCGACTACACCGAAACCATCGGTCCCGACTTCTAGGAGCGGCCATGAAGCGCCGGAAGTTTCATGCGGCCGCGTTGCCGGCCAAGACCGCCGGAGCGGTGGACGACCGCTTCCAGGTGGCCACCCCGCTGCGCCAGCTGCTGAACAAGGTCTTCCCGGACCACTGGTCCTTCCTGCTCGGCGAGATCGCGCTCTTCTCGTTCATCGTCCTGCTGCTGACCGGTGTCTTCCTGACCTTCTTCTTCGAGCCGTCGATGAGCGAGGTGGTCTACGACGGCAGCTACGCCCCGCTGCGGGGCACCCCGATGTCGGCCGCGTACGCCTCCAGCCTGGACCTGTCGTTCGAGGTTCGGGGCGGGCTGATCATGCGGCAGATGCACCACTGGGCGGCGCTGCTGTTCATGGCCTCGATCGTGGTGCACATGCTGCGGGTCTTCTTCACCGGCGCGTTCCGCAAGCCGCGGGAGGCGAACTGGATCGTCGGCTCGCTGTTGTTCTGGGTCGGCTTCCTGGCCGGCTTCACCGGCTACTCGCTGCCGGACGACGGCCTCTCCGGCACCGGTCTGCGGATCGCCTCCGGCATCATCCTGTCGATCCCGGTGATCGGCTCCTGGGTCAGCTCGTCGATCTTCGGTGGCGAGTTCCCGGGCACCATCATCGTCAGCCGCCTCTTCATCGTCCACGTGCTGCTCATCCCGGCGCTGCTGGTGGCGCTGATCAGCGTCCACCTGGGCCTGCTGTTCAAGCAGAAGCACACCCAGTGGCCCGGCCCCGGCCGGACCAACGAGAACGTGGTCGGCGAGCGGTTCTTCCCGCGCTACGCGCTCAAGCAGGGCGGCTTCTTCATGGTTGTCTTCGGCGTGATCGCGCTGATGGGCGGCCTGTTCCAGATCAACCCGATCTGGTACTTCGGCCCGTACGAGGCGTGGGTGGTCTCGTTCGCCAGCCAGCCCGACTGGTACGTCATGTTCCTCGACGGCTCGACCCGGCTCATGCCGGCCTGGGAGATCTCCATCCCGATCGGCGACGGGTACGTCATCCCGCCGATCTTCTGGCCGACGGTCGTCCTGCCGGGCATCCTGATCGCGATCTCGCTGTTCTACCCGTTCCTGGAGGCGCGGCACCTCAAGGACTACCGTCACCACAACCTGCTCCAACGGCCCCGGGACGTTCCTGCCCGGACCGCCGCCGGCGCGATGGCCGTGGCGTTCTTCCTCGTGCTGACCATCTCCGGCGCCAACGACGTCATCGCCGACAAGTTCCAGATCAGTTTGAACGCGATGACCTGGGCCGGCCGGATCGGCCTGCTGATCCTCCCGCCGCTGGCCTACTACGTCACCTACCGGCTCTGCCTGGGCCTGCAGCAGCACGACCGGGAGGTGCTGACCCACGGTGTGGAGACCGGCATCATCCGGCGGCTGCCCGACGGCCGGTTCGTCGAGGTCCACCAGCCGCTCACCCCGGTCGACGGGCACGACGGCCACGCCCCGGCCCTGGACTACGCCTGCTGGGCCGTCCCCAAGAAGATGAACCGGCTCGGCGCGCTCGGCCCGGCCATCCGGGGCTTCTTCTACCCGATCGAAAAGCCGGCCGAGCCACCGGTCTCGCCGGGGCACCCGCCGGTCGAACCCCGACCGGAGCGGGAGGAGATCACCAGCGGCGAGAGCCGCCGCTGACCCGCCCGACACACGTGACCCTGGCGCCCGCCGGATCTCCGGCGGGCGCCACGTCCGTTTTCCGGCGCCATCGTGGCCCGACGGCGCAGCTCCGTGCCCGCGTACGTCTTCGTGCCCACCGGCCCCGCTCCGGCCTCCTGCGGCCCCCTGACACGGACGCAGCGGCCCGGCGCAGGACCCCGCTCTCGGCGTCGGCCCGCTCGCCGCCGGCACGCCCCTCGGTCGTCTTGGTGAGGGCCGGGGATGTCCCACAGTCCACGGCGACATGCCGGCCAGGCGGGCACCACAATGACGACGTGCTGAGCTACGTCCGCTGGTATCGGCCGGAAGAGGATCGTTGGAGCTACGACGAACTCGACACCGATCGGTGGTCCCTGCGCCACGTTGAGCTGCGCGGCGATGGAGCGGTAGTGGCAGCGGCGTCTCTTGCGGAAGTGCTGGCGGCACGCGACTTAGGCGGCGAGGGCGCTGTAGCGAACTACGAGAGGCGATATGGCGTCGTACCTGAAGCGCCGTTCCCGCCGCCTGACGCCGACATCCAGCCTCTGCTGGAGACGTTGTCCGCCGGCGAGTTCGAGCAGCTATGGCGGCACGCTCGCAACCGGTTAAAACCAACCGGAAGAAGCTGAGCTCTTCGGCGCCTCTCTCTGTCAAGGGGTAGTCCCGCGTGAGGTGTCCGTGTCGCGGAGCAGGCGCCGGTAAACCACGTCGGCGAGCCGGCGTTTCAAGCAGCGCAGTGCTTCGCGGTGGCTCTTGCCGGTTTGTCGTTCGCCCTGGTAGTAGGCCCCTCCCGCAGTGTCGCCGCGGATTTGGGTGATGGCGATGACGTGCAGGGCACGGTTGAGTTGGCGATCTCCGGCCAGGGAGAGCCGGTGGCGCACCACGTCGCCGGTAGAGACTTCGATCGGGGCGACGCCGGCGAAGGACGCGAAGTGGGCTGAGGAGGCGAACCGGCTGACCGACCCGGTGCGGGCGAGGGCGATGGCGGCGACGATGTCGCCGACGCCGTAGAGGCGGGTCAGGGTGCTGCCGGACGCGGCGACGGCAGCGGTGATCGCATCGACGGCGACGCTGATGCGCCGGTCGAGGCGTCGAATCTCGGCGACGAGGTCGACCGCGATCTGGCGGTGCGCGCGGGCCAGCAGCTCGCGGGGACGCACGGTTCGCAGCAGGGCCGCTGCGCCGTCGGCCGTGAGGTTGGCTGCGGCGCCGGCGGGCAGCAGCTGAGCGAGCAGGACGTGCAGCCGGTTGACGGTCTGGGTGCGGGTGCGCACCAGGTCCTCACGATGCTCGGTCAACGCCCGCAGCGCCGCTGTGCTCTGGTCTGCCCACACCGCACGAGGAAATCGGCGGGCGAAGCGGCGCAGTTGCCGGTAGCCGGGCCACGGGCATCGCAAAAACGAACCTGAACAAATGATATAGATGAAGCGCCGAACGGCGGCCCGCTGAACCAGTCAGGCCGCCGCGGCGAAGCGTGGATCAGAGCGAGCGGATATCCGACGCCTGCGGGCCCTTCGGGCCCTGGGTGATGTCGAACTCCACCCGCTGGTTCTCCGCCAGGCTGCGGAAGCCGCTCGCGGAGATCGCCGAGAAATGGGCGAAAACGTCGGCGCCGCCGCCGTCCTGGCTGATGAAGCCGAAGCCCTTGTCGCCGTTGAACCACTTCACGGTACCTGTAGCCATGTCTGCTCCTTCGCAGGCTGTTGGAGACCGCTCTGTGCGGACTCGCGCCACCGCGTTGATCACCCGCGCCGGAAACGACACGAAACGAAAAAAAGCACCTGGATGGGTTTTGGTTAACCCATCAGGCGCCGAAACGTCTACGGAAATCAAAACTGCAACCAGGCAACCATAACACAGAATTCGGCGCTCCCGGCAGCCCCATGCGCGCGGCCTCCGTCACAGCACTGCACCGCGAGGCGCAACTTCGATCGCTGCGACGCCTCGGCCGTAGAGTGCGACGAGCCGATTACCGTGTTTAGTGCGTAGCACTCCCGCATCCTGCGCCAGGGTCGAGATCACGTGTTCCACAAGCTCGTCCTCGTCGGAGACGTCCGGTTTGTCGTACGTGAGGTCCATGCGGTCGCCGCCGATGAGCCGGACGCGTAACACGGTAGTTGCCATGTCGTAGAAGCTACTCGAGTGGAGATGCCAGGTGCAGTGGCGCTGTCGCGGGCTCCTCGGTCGACTCGCGCAGCCGGATCTACCGTCGTGCAACCGCTGCTGTAGGTCGCAGGTCGCCGACACAGGCGAGGCTCGGACGATGGACCACACCTGGGCGACATGACAATGGACACGAGACGAGGTCGTATCGATCCTCGCCGAGAGGCAGCCACATTCATCGCTGGAATCAGCTCCCTGAGCTGGCAGCGGCACCAGTGCGTGTAGTGCGCGTAGAGTGGGTGGTGGATCAGTCCGTCAACATCGTTGGCGGGCCAGCGCCTACCGGGCGCGCTGCCAGGTCTCAGCAGTGTCCACAGGACAACTTTGAGGTTTGAGGGCCGAGCGTTGGCAGACCATCCGATTGCCACCGACACTTCAGTGTGCTGACCGACAACGCCGCGTCCGTTACAGGCGACGACCAGCGACGCCGTGAGGCAGACCATCATGGTCGGAGGCATGGCTGGCGTCCAGTGGCGGGTCATCCCTTCAGGCGGCCCTTCGGGAAACGTCTGCCCCAGGCACAACGACGCGTTGGCGTCCCGTCAGGGATCATGCCCGGGTCATCAGCCGCTACCTTGCCAGCAACAATCAGCCAGTCCCGCCCAGCGCGGTACGACGAGGCCGTTGCGACACGGCTGCGGCAGGTGGGCGCCAATCCGGCTGGCCTGACCGAGCAACACCGACATACAGGAGAAGGACATGACTTTCGTGTTAGCCCCGCCCGCGGTCTCTCCGTCACCATTGCGCGAGCCCGCCAAGACCCTCCGCGAAAGAGGGGCAGACAGCTTTCACGCCGCGCTCGCCGCAGTCTTGACCGCTGGGCTGGAGAATGCTCTTGAAGCGGGTGACCATCCGAGAGCGATCAGCTTCATCAACCGCGGCTTCGCAGAAGGAAGTCCGCAGCTGGGCTGCGACCTCCTCTGCCGGGCAATTGCGGTCGTCGGGACAGCCCGGACTTGGACCGTGCAGCTCGCGCCCCTGCGATCACCGTAGCTCACTGGATTGACGCAGCCCGCCGCGCTGCGAATCGCTGCTGCACGAGTACTACCCGGCCTTCCGCGACGCCTTCACCGACCGTACAGGCTTCCCAAACAGCGCGGATGCGTCGCGCGGCGCTGGCGATTGGCGTATCAACGACATCGCGCAATCTGCGGCGAGCACCGATGTTGTCTGGGGACAGCGACTTCATCTGCTCCAACGACCGAGCCCCCACCCACGCATCGAAACGCTGACGTTGAGCCGATCAACACAACCGGCTATCCGGATCTACCGCGATCCGCGCCTGAAGCATCCGCTAGGCGATGACCGAGTGCAGTGGGTTGGGTCGGCACCAGTGGTGTGAAGGGCAGCCGCAGGGCGGCGGGCATCAACCCCGTCGCCCGCACCAACGTCATGAACATGTGCATGACGTTCGCTCAGCTCAAGGCCCTCAATGACACATAGGGCGGTAGGTAAGCTGGAGCAGGACTACCTGCGCCGGTCATGCTGCGCAAGCGCGACAGCAACCACGCCAACCGGGTCGCGCCCGCGTTCATCGCCGCCACCGCCAGGACACGTTCGGCCTGGGCTACCACGTGATCCTGGAAGGCGTCCTGCACACCGGCCGCTACACAGACGCCCCTGCGGCAACTCTCGCCAACCACAGCGGGCAAGGCACGTCTACTACCTCGACGTGTGGGTTGACGAGGACCATCCGCCGCCACCTGCGTCCCGGATGCCGCGGGTTGCGCTCAGGCTTCGGCAGCAACGGCTCGATGCGCTGCCACAGCCCGTCCGGCACGATCCACGGCGGCTGCTCACCACGCCTCACGGCCCCGCATCGTAGATCATCTTCTACAAAGGACGGAAGACCCAGAGATCATCTTGTTTGGACCTCTGAGAGACTTCTCGCAGGACCGATGTCCGGCCAGACTCGGTCCAGGCGCTCGGCGAGACGCTCCCACATTGCGACTGCCCACCGGTGTCATTGGTGTGGGTTACCTGTTGGGGCTGGCGGGCCGCGCGTCGGTCAGGATGGTCGACGGTGGCGGCTCGTGCAGCCGTTGCCGTAGCCGGGCGGCGTGGTGGGAGTCGGTCATCATGACAGCGGCGCTGGTGGCCGTCAGGATGATCAGCGCCCAGAGCGGCGGCAGTAGGCTGGTTACCGGCGCAAGGATCGCCACGAGCAGGATACCGGTGACCCGGATCCAGCGGAGCTCGCGCCGGATGCGCCACCAGAATGCCTGGTTGGCGAGGAGATAGGCGAGCACTCCGGCGAAGAGGGCGGCGTGCCCCAGCGGGGCGCGTGCCGGTCCTGACGGGTCGCTGACCACCTCGAGGGTCTTTCGCAGGCCGAAGGCAACCAGCATCAACCCGACGATCATGGGCAGGTGCAGGTAGGTGTATGCGTCGCGGGCGAGCTCCGCTCGCTGGTTGCCGGTCCGGTCCTGCATGGCGCGCTCTCCGACGATCGCGTCCGTGTCGAAGTACGCCCACCAGAGTGCGGCCAGTAGGACCATGCTGGTGGCGATGGCGGCGATCACCGACCAGGAAATCGGGCGGCCAGCGACGGCCACCCCTGCCGAGATGACCGACTCCCCCAGTGCGATGAGGATGATCAGGGCGTACCGGTCGGTCCAATGCTTGGCCGAAATCATGTCCCGCACCGGGTTTGATGGAGACATCGAAACCTGGGAGGAACACCAGCGATGCCCGCACCCAAGAAGTACAACGATGAGCTGCGTGAGCGTGCGACGCGGTTGGCGGTCGAGGCTCGCCGGGATCCGGCGTCCGCGGTTGGAGCGATCCGGCGGATCGCCGGTCAGCTCGGGGTTCATCCGGAGGCGTTGCGGACGTGGGTGAAGAAGGCCGAGACCTACGCCGGTGAGCGGTCGGGCATCACCAGCAGCGACGCGGAACGCCTCGCCGTGTTGGAACGGGAGAATCGTGAGCTGCGGCGGGCGAATCAGATTTTGAAGTCCGCGGCGTCTTTCTTCGCGGCGGAGTTGGACCGTCCGTCGCGATGAAGGTCGACTTCGTCGACTCCCAGCGGGTCGAACACGGTGTCCAGCCGGTCCTGCAGGCGCTCGAAGACACGCCGGCACAGATCGCACCGTCGACCTACTACGCCGCCAAGACCCGCCCGGCCTCGGCCCGGTCGCGGCGCGATGAGGAGCTGACCGCGATGATCGAGCGGATCCATGCGGAGAACTACGGTGTCTACGGCGCTCGCAAGGTGTGGCACGAGCTGCGCCGCCAGGGCGTGCCGGTGGCCCGGTGCACCGTGGAGCGGCTGATGCGTGAGTCTGGGCTGCGCGGGCTGCTGCGCGACAAGTCACCACGCACGACCCGGCCCGCAGCCGAGACCGGCCGCCCCGGTGACCTGGTCAAACGGGACTTCACCGCGGAACATCCGAACCAGCTGTGGGTCGCCGACCTGACCTACGTGCGCACGAGTGTGGGCTGGGTGTACGCCGCGTTCATTCTCGACGTGCACTCCCGCATGATCGTCGGCTGGCAGGTCGCCACCAGCCTCTACACCGACCTGGCTCTCGACGCGCTGAAGATGGCGATCTGGCGCCGCGAGAGTCAGGGTGCTGACCTGCGTAAACTGGTCCACCACTCGGACCGGGGAGTCCAGTATCGAGCGATTCGCTACACCCAGCGGCTCGCCGAGGCCGGCGCCGTCGCCTCGGTCGGGTCCAAGGGCGACTCGTACGACAACGCGATGGCCGAGGCGTTCAACTCCCTCTACAAGGCCGAACTCGTCCGCAACACCGGCCCGTGGCGCGGGCTCGACGACCTGGAGATGGCCACCGTCGAGTACATCGACTGGTACAACAACCGCAGGCTGCACGGCGAGCTCGGGCACATCCCGCCCGCCGAACACGAGGCACTACACGCGATGACCCAGCCGGTCACCGCACCCCTGAAAACCAGCTAACCAACTCTCCATCAAACCCGGGGCTTGACATCACCCGCCAGAACCGCTGGACGACCAGGTAACCCCCGGCGAGGTCGGCGACGATGGCTGTCAGCCAGAGACTCGCCACGAGCCGGCTCAGCCCCTCGGGGGCATGCGACCGCGGGGATGCCAGCGCGGCGAGCACCAGCAGGACGAGCGCGGCCACCGTCGGAGCACCCGCGCGCAGCATCTGGGCATGTGATGCCCGGTCCACGCGGACGACCAGCCGGAGCGTGGTCAGGTGCAGCACGCGCAGCACGATGTAGCAAAGCACGACGATCATCGGGCCGGGCAGCCCGTCGGGTACCACGTCGAAGGCCTGTGGGATGGCGATACCGATCATCAGGGTCAGCGCGACGACCACCAGGACACTCAACCGCACGGGGATGGACTCGCGGCGAAGGACGTTCCCCACCTGGGTATTGAGGGACCAGGCGACCCAGAGCAGGGTGAGCACCGCCAAGGCCCGCGCGACCCCGATCCCGGTGGTGTGGCGGGTCATCAACACGGTGACCTGGATGAACGTGTAGACGAACACCAGATCGAGGAAGAGTTCCTTTGGTGTGACTCCGGTGGTGGTGGCCCGGACCGACGCCTTCGCCGCCTTCGCATGCAGCAGGTGATGCCGCCGGCGGAAGACGGTGAGATCGGCCAGGACCATGCTCGTGAGGATCGCGGCGAGCAGCCCCACCGCGCCCACCGGCGGCAGGCGGACCGCGACCGGAGCCAAGGCGGTCACCAGGACGATCCCCAGCAGCGGGCTTCGACCGAGCAAGCGAATGGTACGGCGCTCGAGGGCCACCAGACCGAGCAGGTAGACCAGGGCGCCTCCGTAGAGGACGAGCGTGCTCAGCCGGTCCCACCGGTACGCGGTGGCGGGCTCGACGGAACTCAACGCGCGTTTGAGCCCCAGCGCGATCAGGACGAGGCCGACGATCATGACAACGTGCAGGACGCTGTACGCGTCCCGGCCCAGTCGTGACCTGCTGGCTGGCGGCTGGTGCTCCAGCGCCTGCTCGGCGGCGAATCCGGCGATGTCGAAGTAACGCCACCAGAGCACCGCCACGACGACGAGGCTCAGGGCGGAGCCTCCGATGACTGACCAGGTGATCGGTGGGTCGCCGATGAGGCCACGGGCAGTGCCGATCGAGATAATCGTCTCGCCAAGCGCGATGAGCATGACCAGCCGGTGCCGCTCGACCCAGTGCGGCACGGACACGATCCGCCAGGTGCCCGCGCCGATCGCGCCCACGCCGATGAAATCGACGACGGCGGCGGCGAAGAAGAGGGCCAGTCGAACGGACCCACCGTCGACGTCTGGAGGCAGGTGGCGAGGGAGCAGCGCACCGCACAGCAGCAGGACCGCGCCGCCGGAGAACGGCAACCATGCGCGTAGAAGGGGTCCTCGGGTCCCGCCCGAGGTGGTGTAGGTCAATATCATTAGCGGGCTGAACTGGGCCAGCGGGAACGCGACGACGAAGATCAACGGCCCGAACAAGCCACCTGGCCGATCGGTGAAGATCACCGGTGCGGCGATCCCGATCAGCAGAATGGTCGCGGCCACCCCGAAGATGAGCGGCCGCATGGACCCCCGGTCCAACCTGACGACGTTGCCGAGCAAGGTGTACGCGCTCCAGCATCGCCAGAGCAACAAAACCACCAGCACGCCCTGGAACAGGCCCTCGATTCGGAAGTTCTCCGCCATGAGGTCCGTCACGCTCAGGAACGCGTACACGAACACCAGATCGAGGAACAACTCCAACCGGGTCACCCCGGCGCCCCCGGTGGATCGCTGAATGCCTCCGAGGAATCGCGCGCCCGTCTGCAGCGCCGACCGGCTCCTGGTCACTTGTCCCACTGTGCCATTCGGTCCGAGCCGGAGGGCGGGTTTCGTTCGCCGGCTGCAGGGTGGCCGGGATCGCGTCCGTCATGTAACTGTACAGACGTGCAACGCTCTCCCGCGTAGACGAGCAACATCAGGCCCGACTCGGACGGGAACACCTGCCCTCGTAGGTCAGGTCCAGCTTCCCACGGCCGGGTAGCGCAGCTGATTCTTCGACCGCGTCGCCACGCCGGCCGAGGTCGAGCTGCTCCTGGCCGGGCTGCCCCGGCCAGTCCAGGACCTCGTACCGATGCTGCGCAAGCAGGCCGAGGCGTCCTTCGCGGCACTCGGCGCCGCCTGACCGACCACCCCCACCGAGCGCAGGCCCGTCCGTCGACGGTGAACGAGGAGCAATGACCGACGACTTCGGTTTCGTGGTCCGACGACGCGCAGCAGGTGATGGCTGGTGATCTGGTCACCGCCCTGGCCTACGGCACGCCGGCCGGCCGGGCACTGGTCATCGCCGTCTACCCGACCGGCTCGTCGATCGGCCCGGCCGGATCGGCAACACCGCATACCCGGCGTTTGGCCCGCAGGTACGGTTCTTTTTACCCCGAGGAGGGAAACGACTACTACAACCCGATCAACTTCGACCCGTCACCGGCGATGGCCTCGTCGGCGGGATAGCGTCCCCTCGGCCCTCATCGCGGGCGCGCCGAGCCAGGCAGCGGAGGGGCTGCGGGTAGCAGCCCCTCCGTTGCATTCGTTGCCGGTTATCGGAGCTTGAACAATGCGTTCAGGCTTGACCCGTCACGTGTCGTGGCGCTGAGTGTGTAGCAGGCGCCGGGTGTGACGGGGGCGTTCCAGGTGTAGACGAATTGGCCGGCGGTCGAGTCATATCTCAACGAGGTAGCACCAGTGGCGGGCACCTCGATTTCGTCGGCCTGTGCGCCGGTACTGCACGTGACCTGCTTGGCGTTCATCGTGACGAGCGCGGGGTCGGTCAGCTCGGTGGTGCCCGAGAAGGCCTCGAACTTCATGGGCACGGTGCTGCCGCCCTTGACCGTGTTGTACACCCCGTCCATCTCGACCGGGCTGTAGAAGCCCTTCAGCGTCCACGGCAGCACGGTGTACGACTGGACGGCGGTGCCCACGTTGCCCGCGGCGTCGGTCGCCGTGGCAAGGAGGATGTGCGTGCCGACATCGTTGCTGTAGCCGCTGACGACGCAACCCGCCGGACCGGAGAGGGCGTCGCTCGCCGTGCACGTGGGGGCGGGCGGAACCGAGCCGAAGTACACCTCGCCGATCGCCGAGGAGAACTTCGCCGTCGGCGCGATGGTGTCGACCTTGGCCGTGGACTCCTTGGGCTCCTCGACGTTGCCGCTGGTGTCGGTCGAGCGGAACTCCACCCGGGTGGTGCCGTCCCGGTCGATCGTGACGGGCGTACCCGGGTAGGCCGTCCACTGACCGCCGTCGAGCCGGTACTGGGTGCTGGCCACGGCGAACGCGTCCTGCGCCTGGAGGGTGAAGGACGGGGCCGTCGTGTACCACCCGTTGTCGCCGTTCGGCTCCGCCGGTGACCAGGTCAGGGTCGTCGTCGGGGCCACCGTGTCCTTGCCCACGGTGAGGGTCAACGTGGTCCGCGTGGTGCCGGCCTCGCTGACGTAGTCGGGCAGGATCAGGTCACCGACGACGGTGTGGCGGCCGGGGGTCTTGACGATGTTCTCGTCGAAGTTCCAGTCGACGCCGATCGCCTGGTTGTCCCGGGAGCCGTCGTTGTACGAGACCGCCACCTTGTCGGGAAGGTAGGGCAGCTCGCCCACCTCCACGGTCTGTTCGAATGTTTCGGCACCCTGGATCGAGATGCCGCCCTGGGACATCTCGGGCCGCACGTAGATGCGGGCCTCGGCGATCAGACCGTAGGCGTCGTTCGTGCCGTAGACCACGAACGGATCGACGTTGGGCTCCGCGACCATCTCGGGCGTGATCTCCTGCCACTTGAACCCGACCTTCCCGCGGGCGCCGCTGGCGTAGACCGCGTCGAGCTCACTCGGCAGGGTGGGCACCTGGCCCACGCCGGTCCGCATCAGCACCGGCGAACGCACCGAGTCGACCGTCTCGCCGTTGGCGCGCCAGCGCAGCACGCCGGTGCCCGCGCCGCTACCCATGACGCCCCAGATGCGGATGCGTAACCGGCTCGTCGTGATCGGTTCGAAGTCGAAGTGGTTGTAGGCGTTGATGGCCACCCCGTTGGCGTACGTCGAGCCCTTGGTGAGGGTAACGGGGGTCCAGGTGGTGCCGTCCGAGGAGGTCTCGACGGCGTAGGTCGTGGCGGTCGGTCGGCGGGTGCCGCCGTTGTCGTCGTACCAGTAGATGTCGGTGGACGACAGCCGCACCGGCGAGGTCCAGCTGTACTGGATCCACGCCTCCCGCGCGACGCTGGTGCCGTTCTGCGTCTGGCCCCAGTTGCCCCAGCCGTTGCCGGCGCCCGGGTTCGAGCTGCTCGGGTTGCTGGCTTCGTTGACTCGCTGGTGGTTCTCCCACGACGCGGTACCGCTGGTGGTGACCGTTGCCGAGGAGCCGAATTCCGCGGCGACCGCCCGCTTGGTGAGGGTCACCGCGACGGTTGCCTCCGACCGCTTGTCGCCGTCGTTGGCGACGAATCGGAACACGTAGTCACCGGCGACCGTGCCGGTCACCCGGGTCGCCAGCGCCTTCGGGTCGGCGAATATCACGCCCGCACCCTGGGGCGCTGAGACGGTCTCCCAGCCGAAGCTGAGCTCGCTGTCGTAGGGGATTCCGTCGTCGGAGGCCGTGCCGACCAGACGGGTGGACAGGTTGCCGTCCGAGGAGCCGTCGCGCGTGGCGGTGACCACGGGTGCCTGGTTAGAGACGGGGGGCACCTCACGGCCGGAGTTGAACGCCTGGATCTCGGCGATCGCGGTGTAGAAGGTCGGGCTGTTCGTGAAGGCGATGCGCACCTTGTTCGACGTCACGGTCTTGAAGAGCGCCTCGTTGAACTTGGCTGCCGGAACGGTCGGGTTCTTGAACTGGTTCGGCACCTCCTTCCATCCCCCGCTGCCGTCGGGTACCTGGACCCACCAGCGCGAGGGCTCGTGGTAGCCCCCGGCCTGACGGTCGCTGACGAAGGTCACCTTCACGTTGTCGAACGCCTTGGCCGATCCCAGATCGAGCTCGACGTACCCGTTCTTGTCGGTGGTTCCGTAGTTGCCCCAGTACGGCTCGTTGGCGGTGACACCGTCGGTCACGGCGGCCAGCGACACCGGCCGCTCGGTCTCCGCGATGGCGCCGGGGGTGTAGTTCATCGTGGTGGTGCTCCAGCCGGGCGTGTGGAACTGGCGCCACGGCGTCGGCCGTGCGCCCTGCTGGGTGTACGACGAGTGCAGGATGGCGCCCGTCGCGAGGTTCGGCGCGTCCTCGGTGAGGTCGATGCCGGTCGTCTTGAGGTACTCGACGACGCGGTCGTCCTTGATGGCGGTGTCCACCGCGCTCGGGAAGTTGGTCCCGGCCGTCGCGGTGAAGGTGACGGTCAGGCCGTCCTCGGCCTGGACCTTGTTGGTGTTCGGGTCGTAGGTGAGCTTGCCGAGCTTGTCGGTGCTGACCTTCTTCTCGCCGTCCAGGAACAGGCTGTAGCCGGCGCCCAGACCGTACCTGCTGCCGTCGGGGTCCCAGACGATCGTGACGTCGTGCCCGTGGTAGCGCAGGTTGTTGGCCATGAAGTGGTCGTAGCCGAACTTGATCGGTGACAGTTCGATCTTGTCGTCGGAGCGGGGCTGGAGGCCAGCCATGTCCTCGACGAAGATGTAGTTCATGTTCCCGAGCATCACGTGGTTCGGGTTGTTGCGGTTGTAGGTCTTGGCGGTCGGGTTCCAGTTGGAGTAGTACTCGGCCTGGTTCGGGGCGCGCAGATCCGCGTTCGGGTAGATGCTCCAGGCCATCCAGTCCAGCAGCCGCTTGGCGTACGCCGGGGTGATGTACTTCTGCTCCGGGTCGTAGTGGCGCAGCGCCGAGCGAACGGCGCGGTACTGCACGGTGAAGTTGATGTTGGAGAAGTTGTTGGAGCCGCCGATCCCGTAGGCGGCGCGGTCGTACTGGTTGGCGGTGTAGAACGGGAAGATCGGGAAGTTGTCGCCGTAGGTCAGGAACCGGAACCCGTCGACGTAGTTCTGCCACTGGTCGAACGGGATGAGGTCCTCGGCGTAGACGTCGTAGAGGTTCGACTCCTTGGCGGGGATCAGGGCACGGGCCGACGCGGGCAGCGGGTTGGCCTTGCCGTTGGAGCTGGCCGCGCTGGTCGCGCCGTAGGACGTGCGGGCCAGGAACATCCGCGTGTCGGGACTCCACAGCTGGCTGAGGACCGCGTCCCGGGTGCCGTTGGCGGCGGTGGTCATCTCGTCGACCTTGGCCTGCTCCGCGCCGGCGATCTGGTATAGCTGCCGGGCAGCGTCGAGCGCGCCCCACACGTACGCCGACTCGGGGCGTTCGATCGTGCGTGCGCCGGGGGCGCCGGCATTGGCCTTCGGGAACCCGAACGAGATGGCGTCGGCGTCGTTGCCGGGCATGAAGTTGGTGTCGTAGGCGATGAGGTTGTTCTTGTTGCCGTCGTAGTGCTCGAGCTGGCCGACCCCGTCGCCCTCGAAGTAGTGGGCGAACTTGCTGGCGATCTCCTTGCCCCCGCCGTGCACGTTGTAGGCCTCGAGCCCGGCGGTGCCCAGGTACTGCGAGTAGTGGTTGTTCCAGCTGGTGTGACCGGGGCTGTCGAGGAACGCCGAAGAACCGGACAGCTCGCCGATGTTGAGGAGCTGGCCGTACGGCAGGTATGGCGTACGCAGCCACTTGGTGTCCTGCAGGTGCATCGGCTGGGTCAGCGCGATGGCGTTCTGGTAGAGGTTCGAGCCCTCGACGGTGGTGGGGTACTGGTAGGCGTAGCCGGGTGCGTTGGCGTCGAGGGTGTTGTATCGCTCGCCCCACCAGCGGTAGACGATGGCCTTCTCGAGGGCGGGGTCGGGGACGTCGATGTAGGGGATGTCCTCGGCCCAGCGGCGGTTGAACTCGGTGATGCCGGTGCGCACGGCCTGGGCCGGCGGCATCGCGGCGTACTCCTGGTAGCTCTCGACCGTCTTGGGCAGCGTGGCCGAGGAGACGGCGCCGACGACCGACAGCGACACCGAGCCGCCGGCGGGCACGGTGATCTGGCGGTCGAGGTTGGCGCCGCTACGGGTGAAGCCGGCGCCGGTGAGGTCGATCGTGACGGTGTTCCACGGCGTGTCGATGAGGCCGTTGTTGGCGCCACTGGTGATGGTGCGGGTGCCGATCAGTTCGGCTGCGCTGTCTCCGGCCTGGGTGGCCAGTGGCGAGGCGGCTCGGACGGTGAACGTCGCCGCCGAGCCACCGGGGTTGGTGAAGTCGATGGCCGTGACTGCGACGTTGTCGTAGGTGATGAACTTCGTCAGATCGGCGGTGACTCCCGTGGCGCCGATCGTGTAGCGGCCCTTGGCGTGGCTCGGCGCGTTGAACCGGTTCGCGCTGACCTCGGTGACGGTCTGCCCGGGCACGGTGACCGTGTACAGGTTGCCGAGGTTGTTGGGGCCGCCGACGTAGGTGCTGCCCGCGAAGCCCATGGTGGTGAAGTTGTTGTTGCTCGCGCCGCGCATGTACAGCGAGCGGCCCCTGGTCATCAGCACCGCCGACCCGAGGGTGCCCCGTACGCCCAGCACGCGGTCGAGGTAGTAGTCGGTGCCGCCGGCCGCGAGATCCTTGTCGAATATCGACTGGTGCATGCTCTTCGCGGTGAACGGCACGCCGGGCGCGAGCTGCGCAGCAACGTCGCCGACATTGGTGTAGACCGGCTCCCCGATCTCCATGGCGTGGCTCTGTCCGTTGGTGTAGAGCCCGATGTCGCCCTCATTGCCCGGCAGGATCGGGCTGTCGGCGTGCGCCGCTGACGGCAGGCCGACCACCCCTCCCACCACCAGCGCGGCCACGGCCGACCAGACGGGCACTCTCCTCCTGCGTCTACTGATCATGCTCAATCTCCTTGGTGGCGGTGCGGTCCCGCGGGAGATGTCACCGGCCAGCCGACCGGTGGGGTCGAAAGCTGACATGCGCCACCTCCGGGCTGGTTAGCGTGACCCCGGTCACTAGCGCCCACCCTGACCTACGAAAACCTTTTCGGCAAGATGTCGGGCCAGGTCAGTTCATGGCCGTTGATCGGACCGCTGACGAACGACGCCCGAAAGGGTTTGAGGTGGGCCGGTGGGAACACACCAAGGGCACCCGAGCCGGTCGAGCGACCCAGCCGAACGGGTGAAGGCTCAGCTCACCGGCGGGCCACCGTGGAGCCACGGATGACCAGGCGCGGCGCCTGGGTGTGCACGCCCTTGCCCAGCTCCTCGCCGTCCAGGGCGGCGAACACCCGCTGAGCCGCGGACCGGCCGAGCAACTGCAGATTGGGGTCGATGCTCGTCAGCTCCGGCCGGGAGTTGGTGACCATCTCGTCCCAGTTGTCGAACCCGATGACGGCGATGTCGCCCGGAACCTTCCGCCCCTGGTCACGCGCAGTGTCCAACGCTCCCCTGGCGATCTGGTCCGAGCCGCACAGGACGGCGTCGATGTCCGGGTACCGCTCGAGCAGCACCGCGGTCGCGTCACGACCCCAGCGCTCCGACCACTCCGAGTACATCACCTCGCCGACCAGTCCCAGCCCGGCGGCGTCGAGCGCCGCCAGGGCGCCGGTGACCCGGTCCTGCGCGGCCGCGTAGGTGGGGTCACCCGTCACGTGCGCGATGCGGCTCCGCCCGCAGCTGATCAGGTGCTCGACGGCGAGCCTCCCCGCCGCCACGTTGTCCGGGACGAGCGACAGGTCCTCCGGGTCGTCGGACGGGGCGTAGACGTACACGACGGGGACCGGGAGGTCGTGGCCGACCGAGGGACGCGAGTCGGTCCGGCTCCCCACCACGATCAGACCGTCGACCCGCCGGCTCAACAGCGCCTTGAGCTGGTGCTGCTCGCGGATCGTGTCCCCGCGCGCGTCACAGAGGAAGACGTTCACGCGGCCCGCGCCGAAGGCGTCCTCGGCGCCCATGAGGATGGGGATGACGAACCGGCCCTGGAGGTCGCTGGTGAGCAGACCGACCGTTCCGGTGCGCCCCACCAGCAAGCCCTGCGCAAGCGTGTTGGGGACGAAGGACAGCTGCTCGGCCGCTTGGAGCACGCGCGCCCGGGTGCGTGCGGCGACCTGGCTACGGCCATTGAGAGCCTTCGACGCGGTGGCCACGGAAACACCGGCCAGCCGTGCCACCTCCGTCAGGGTCACCGCCTTGCCGCCACGGACATGGTCCTTGCCAGCCATGCGCCCTCCTCCATCGTTCCGGCCCCATGCTCCGCCGTGGGGCCGATCCCCGCGTCACGCCGCACCACGTGCTTGACGAGGGTGACGGCGGCCACTACTTTACACGAACAGAAAAGGGTTTCGGTCTTTTCAGAACGCCAGCGCCAATCACCGCCTGTCACGCGATCCTCCGACATCGACGGGGACCTGGACGCACTCCTGGGCCGCGACCCGCACGGCGTCGACCTGTCACCGACAAAACAACACGGCAAGGCTCTCACCACACCACCACCGGGGCCGTGCAGCGGCTCCCGCTCAACGATGGGCAGAGGAGTAGCGATGAAGATATTCCACCGGCGAGGCGGTCTACGTACCGTCATGGCAGTCGGCCTGAGCGCGGCGGTCCTCGCGCTGGCCGCGTGTGGCGGCGGGGGCGACGCGGCGCCGGGTGCAGCGGTCAGCGTCGGCGCGGACGGAACCGACGACGGCAGCCAGCTCACGCTGTGGACGCGAGCCCCGCTGGAGAAGCAGGCCAAGCTTCTGGTCGAGGCCTACAACAAGAGCCACAAGAACCAGGTCACTCTCACCGTCGTCCCCAACGACGACTACGTCGCCAAGGTGGGCGCCGCAGCAGGGTCGAAGGGGCTGCCGGACCTGTTCGCCGCCGACATCGTCTACGTGCCGAACTGGGTGAAGCAGGGTCTGTTCCGGGACATCAGCGCCAACATCGGCGGGCTGAGCTTCAAGGACTCGATCAACAAGGGTCACCTCGGTGCGGGCACCGTCGACGGCAAGGAGCACATCCTGCCGTTCGTCCTGGACCTTTCGATGCTCTTCTGGAACAAGGGGCTGTTCAAGGAAGCGGGCCTCGACCCGGAGAAGGCGCCCGCCACCCTCGAGGAGTACGCCGCCGACGCCAAGAAGATCCAGGCCCTGGGCAAGAAGGACGTGTACGGCACCGCGACCGGGCTCAACTGCGGGGGATGCCTCGTCTTCACCTGGTTCCCGACCATCTGGGCCGCGGGCGGCCAGGTGATGAACGGCGACGGGACGCAGGCCAACTACACCAGCGACGAGAGCAAGAAGGTCTTCGACACCTGGCGCGACCTCTGGAAGTCCGGCGCTGTTCTGCCCTCGTCGAAGGACGAGACCGGCGCCACCTGGACCGCGGGGTTCACCGAGGGCAAGGTGGGCCTGATGTTCTACCCGGCCACGCTGCTGTCGTCGACCAAGTTCGACGTCGGCGTGGCGGGCATCCCGGGACCCGCCGGCGGGGCGTCCACGTTCGTCGGCGGTGACGGCATCGGCATCTCCAAGGACTCCAAGAAGGCCGCCCAGGCCTGGAACTTCCTCAACTGGATGATGTCGGAGGAGGCACAGGTCGAGGTCCTGGCAAAGGACAACGACGTGGTCTCCCGCGGGGACCTGGCCAGCAACAAGTACGCCGCCAAGGACCCGCGGCTGGTGACCATCAACGAGGTGGCCGGCAAGGGTCAGACGCCAATCGCGATGAACTTCCAGCAGGCGTACAACGCCCCGAACAGCCCGTGGCTCAGCCTGGTCCGCGACGCCGTCCTCGGCGAGGGCAGCAAGCTGCAGTCGAACAACGAGCAGGTCACCTCGGTGCTGTCCCAGTAGTCCACCCACCCTGGTGCCGGACCCGGTCCGTCGAGCGGCCGGGTCCGGCAGCGGGGCTGTCCACTCCCCCGCGCTGCGCACGTCTATTGGAGGGCCGCGTCGTGAGTATGTCCTTGATGTCCGGCCGAGCCGGACGCTCCCGCCGACGCTCGAGCCCAGCATCACCCACACGACGCGGTGAGGCGGTCAAGGGATGGCTCTACGTCTCGCCGACGGCGGTGTTCGTAGCCGTCCTGTTCATCCTGCCGCTGCTGCTGGTGGTCAGGATGTCGCTCTCGCGCTGGCCGCTGCTCACCGGCGACCAGGGCGTCAACGCCCCGGACAACTACACCAAGGTTCTCGACAACCGCTTCTTCGCCGACTCGGTGGTCTTCACCCTGAAGTACACCGTCCTGGCCACCGTCCTGCTCATCGCGCTCGGCCTGGGCCTGGCCCTGCTGGTGCAGGAGTCCAGCCGTTGGAAGGGCCTGCTGCGGGCGTCGTTCCTCATCCCCAGCGCCCTCGGGCTCGCCTCCGCGTCCCTGCTGTTCTACGTGCTTTACTCGCCGATCGCCGGGCCGGCCGCGGACCTCATGGAGAAGCTCGGCTGGACGTTTCTCGGCAGCCCCAACGCCGCCCTGTTCTCCACGGTGTTTCTCATCGTCTGGCGTTTCGCCGGCTTCTACATGCTCCTGATGCTGGTGGGCCTGCAAGGCATCCCCGCTGAGCTCTATGAGGCGGCGCGGATCGACGGCGCGTCCCGGTGGCAGACCTTTCGTCGGATCACCCTTCCGCTGCTGAGGCCGACGCTGGCGCTGACCACCATCATGTGCGTCACCGGCTCCCTGCTGGCCTTCGAGCAGTTCTACATCCTCACCAAGGGCGGCCCGGACAACAGCACCATCACCGTCGTCCAGCTCATCTACACGATGGCCTTCCAGGGACAGAACGACCTGGGAGTGGCCGCCGCGCTGTCGGTCATCGCCCTCATCGCCCTGGTCGTCATCAATGCCGTGCAGCTACGGGCCTTCCACAACCCGGACGAGAAGTGAGAGGGACATGAGCACGCACGCACCAACGCCCGCCGGCGCTCACACCGCGGAAGGCCCGGGAACCGGCCGTTCCGACCGTTCCTCGGTAGGCGACAGCGCCGCCACCGGGAAGGCGATACCGGCACGCCCTCGTCCCGTGCGCCGTCCCCCCACGACAAGCATCGGTGGCCTGGTCCTGCGTACGCCCTACTGGATCTTCACCGGGAGCCTGGCCGTCATCTTCCTGTTCCCGCTGGCCTGGACAGCGGTCGCGTCCGTCTCGCCGCACGCCGGCACCAACCAGACCGACGGGTGGGGCTTCGGCAACTACCGCACGCTGGCCCACTATCAGGCCGGCATCTGGCAGTACCTCGCCAACTCGGCCTTCGTCTCCCTGACCACGGTCTTCCTCACCCTGGCGATCTCCCTGCTGGGCGGATACGCGTTCGCGCGGTTCAACTTTCCCGGCAAGAACGTCCTGTTCCTGACCACGCTGGCGATCCTCATGGTCCCCTACGCGACCATGCTGATCCCGCTCTACGTCCTGCTGAACCAGCTGAATCTGCAGGATTCGCTGATCGGCGTGGCCCTGGTCCTGACGATGTTCCAGCTGCCGTTCTCCACCTTCATGATGCGGATCTCGTTCGAGGCCATCCCCCGCGAGCTGGACGAGGCAGCCCTCGTCGACGGCTGCTCCTCCTGGGCCGCGCTGTGGCGGGTGCTACTGCCGGCGGTCAAGCCCGGTCTGATCACCGTCGGCCTCTTCGCCTTCCTGACGGCCTGGAACGACTTCATGGCACCGCTGATCCTGATCAATGACTCGAGCAGGTTCACCCTCCCGCTGGCCGTCTCCAACCTGCGCGTCCAGGTGCAGGGAGTCATCGACTACGGAGCCACGGAGGCCGGAGTCGTGGTGCTGGCCCTGCCCTGCATCGTCCTGTTCCTCCTCCTGCAACGCCACTACGTCCGCGGCTTCATGTCCGGCGCCTTCAAAGGATGAACCCCACGATGACGATCACAGATCCCAGGGCCGCCCACCGTCGGACCGGGTTCGTCCCCGCCGCCCCCAGGACCGGGCGACTGCGTCCGCTCGGCTTGGACGAGGTCCGCATCACCGGAGGTTTCTGGGCCCGGCGCCAGTCGGTCAACGGCGAGCGGACACTGGCGCACATCGGTCACTGGCTCGAGCGTGAAGGCTGGATCAGGAACTTCGAGCTCGCCGCCGCCGGCTCCCTGCCCGAGGGGCGGCGCGGGCGCGAGTTCTCCGACTCGGAGATCTACAAGTATCTTGAGGCGCTGGCCTGGGAGATCGGCCGCACCGGCGACAACGACCTGGAGGCCGCCTTCCGGGACCTGGTCGACCGGGTCGCCCGGGCCCAGGAGCCCGACGGGTACCTCAACACCAACTTCGGGCGGCCCGGGCAGGCACCACGGTGGTCCGACCTCGAGTGGGGCCACGAGCTGTACTGCCTCGGCCACCTGTTCCAGGCCGCGGTGGCGCGAGCCCGCACGCGGCCGGACGCCGACGACGGCCTGTTGGCCATTGCCTGCCGCGCCGCCGACCTGCTCTGTGAGGTCTTCGGCGACGACGGCATCCAGAGCGTGTGCGGGCACGCCGAGATCGAGGCCGGCCTTGCGGAACTGGCGCGCGTCACCGGCGAGCGGCGGTACCTGCGGCAGGCCGAGCTGTTCGTCACCCGCCGCGGCACCGGCACGCTGCGCCCCATCGAGTGGGGCCAGCAGTACTTCCAGGACGACATCCCGGTGCGCCGGGCCGCGGTGTTGCGGGGTCACGCCGTCCGGGCCAACTACCTGGCGGCCGGCGCGGTCGACGTCGCGGTCGACACCGGCGACGACGAGCTCCTCCGCGCCCTGGTCACCCAGTGGGAGAACGCGGTGGCCCGGCGCACGTACATCACCGGCGGCCAGGGCTCCCACCACCAGGACGAAGCCTTCGGCGAGGACTGGGTGCTCCCACCGGACCGGGCCTACTCCGAGACCTGCGCCAGCATCGCATCGATCATGTTCAGCTGGCGGCTGCTGTTGGCCTGCGGCGAGACCCGCTACGGCGACCTCATCGAGCGGACGCTCTACAACGTGGTCGCCACGTCCCCCTCGGCGTCCGGGACTGCGTTCTACTACGCCAACACCCTGCACCAGCGCAGTCCTGGGGCCGTCCCGGACCCGGACACCGTCTCCATGCGCGCCGAATCATCCCTCCGGGCCCCCTGGTTCTCGGTCTCCTGCTGCCCGCCGAACGTGGCGCGCACCTTCGCCAGTCTCGACGCGCTGGTCGCCACCGCGGACGCGCACGGGGTCCAGATCCACCAGTTCGCCAGCTGCAGCATCCGGACCCGGCTGGACAACGGGGAGCTCGTCGCCCTCGACGTGCAGACCGACTACCCGCGCTCGGGATCCGTTCGCCTCACCGCCGCACGGGACGCCGCCGGCCCGTGGACCCTCTCGATCCGGATACCGCAGTGGGCCGACGGGGCCCAGCTGGTGACGACCACGGCATCCGGTGAGGTCAGCGCCACGGACGCCGATCCAGGGTGGGTCAGCGTGCGTCGCTCGTTCCACGCCGGGGACGTGGTCGAGCTGGTCCTGCCGATGCGGCCGCGCCTGACCCACCCCGATCCCCGCATCGACGGGGTGCGCGGCTGTGTCGCCGTCGAACGGGGGCCCGAGGTCTACTGCCTCGAGTCCATCGACCTGGACCTCGTCAGCAACGGAACCGTCACTGACGTCGCGGACATCCGGGTCGACGCCGCGGCCCCCCTCGGAGACCACGATGGCCGGCCAGTGGTGCGTCTCGTGACGGCGGCAGCGGAACCTGGGCGGGGCCTCACCTGGCCCTACGCCGAGCGCTCGCTGGAGCCGGCGCCCTCGGCGTCGTTCGATGTGCCGCTGATCCCATATCACGATTGGGCGGAACGGGGCCCTTCGACTATGCGCGTGTGGTTGCCAGTGGCCACACGGCCGAGCCAGGCGGATACCACCCAATACCAGGACTCGGAGGCATCATGACGAGGGGATCGGAACCGTGAACAGCATCAGGTGCGGCGTCGCGTCACGAACCCGCGGACCGTTGCGCCGGCTCCGCGGCGCGATCGCCGCGGCGGCGGTAACCGGGCTCGTCGCCGGCGGCATGGTCGGCGTCGCCACACCGGCCTACGCCGCCGACTCGTACACCTTCACCAACACCCGCAATCCGATCCTCGGCGACGGCAGCTACTACTCCGCCGACCCGGCGCCCGTGGTCGTGCCGGCCGGCTCCCCCGGCAACGACAGCGGCAAGGACCAGCTCTACATCTACACGGGCCACGACCAGGCCGGACCGTCCACCAATGACTTCATCATGAACGAGTGGGGGGCGTTCCGGACCACCGACGTCGCGTCCGGGCAGTGGACCCATTTTCCGTCGCTGGCGCGCCCGGAAACGCTTTTTTCCTGGGCGAGCACGGGACGCGCCTACGCGGGCCTGATGATCCAGGGCGTGGACGGGCGCTATTACTGGTACGTCCCCGTCTTCGAGCGCGACAGCCCGGCGGCCGACAAGTTGGCCATCGGGTTGGCCGTCGCCGACAGTCCGACCGGACCGTGGAGCGACTACGTGGGTGGACCACTGATCTCCCAGCGGGTGCCCACGACGAACAACATCCAGAACATCGACCCGACGATCCTCATCGACGGTGTGGCTCCCAACCAGCGGGTGTACCTCTACTGGGGCACGTTCGGCCAGTTGCGGATGCTCGAGTTCGGGCAGGACATGAAGACGCCGGTCGGCATCCAGCGCGCTGTCACCGGCCTGACCGGCTTCTTCGAGGCCCCCTGGATCTTCAAGCGGAACGGCACCTACTACCTGGCGTACGCCGGGAACAACGCCGGCCCGACCTCGGCGTGCACCCCGGCGAACTATCACGCCTGCATCGCCTACGCGACGGCGCAGTCGCCCACGGGGCCGTGGACCTATCGGGGGACCATCCTCCGGCCGGTCTCCTCGACGACGAGCCACCCGGGCATCCTGGAGTTCAACGGCCAGTGGTACCTGACGTACCACACCGCCGACGCCGTGGGCGGTGGCCACTTCCGTCGGTCGGTCGCCATCGACCGGGTCGAGTGGGACGACACGCTGACCCCGCCGCGGATGAAGCTCGTCACGCCGACCCCGGTCAAGGGACGGGACCTCTCGCCCCGGGCGAACATCGCTCAGGAGGCGAAGGTGACCGTCTCCAACGAGCCCGTGCCAACCCAGTACTGGGTGAAGGCGCTCAACGACGAGATCGTCCGGTCGAACCCGCTGCCGCCGGATATGTGGGGAACGTGGACGGGCAACAACCCGCCTCAGCAGTGGGTGCAGTACACGTGGGACCAGCCGATGAGGATCTCCGGTTCCCAGATGGACTTCTGGAACGACCAGCCCCAGGGCACCGGTGTCGGGGTCGCGGCGCCCGCCCGCTGGCGCATCCAATACTGGAACCTCGCCACCGGGCAGTGGGCCGACGTACCGAACCCGAGCGGCTACCCGACCAGCACGCAGGGTTTCCAGAACACCACGTTCGACCCGTTGACCACCACGCAGGTGCGTGCGGTCTTCGACGGGTCGACGAACGGCAGCACCTACTCGGCGGTGGCGGTCGAGGAGTGGAAGATCCTCGCGGTCCAGCCGCAGTCCGTCACGCCGCCGCCGATGACGGTCGAGGTGGGCGAGGTTGACCTGCCCGGCACTCTCCCGGTCGCGTTCGGGAGCGAAACGCTGCAGGTGCCGGTCTTCTGGGACCCGGTGACGTCGGAGCAGGTCGCCAGCCCCGGTACGTTCACCATCCACGGCACGGTGCTCGGCTATGCCGCCGAACGCGTCTCGGCGCAGGTCACCGTCATCTCACCCGGCGACATCGAGGGCGACGAGACAGCGCCGACCTTGACGCTCGCGCCCACCGGCAGCGCCGGCGCCGCCGGTTGGTTCCGCTCCGCGGTGCGGGTGCGGGTCGCCGGCGTCGACGACCGTGGCGGGCGAATGAGCATCGAGTCACGGGTGGACGCCGGCGAGCCGGTCGTCGCCACCGACGTGCGGTACGCCGACGTCACCGTCTCCGGAGACGGACAGCACACGGTCACGGCATCGGCCACCGACCGCGCGGGCAATGTCTCGGCAGCCAAGAGCCTCGCCGTACGGATCGACGCCACCGCGCCGGTCAGCACCGGCGCCGTGGACAGCGCCACCCGCACGGTCACGGTGACCGTGAGCGACGCGACCTCCGGCGTCGCCCGCGTCGAGTACTCCATCGACACCGGCGAGTGGACCACCTACACCGGCCCGATCGAGGCGCCGGACTGGAACAAGCACACCGCGTCGTTCCGCGCGACCGACGTGGCGGGAAACCTGGAGACCGCCAGGACGGTCACCATCCCGGCGGACCTGTCCGGGCCGCTCAGCGGCAACATCGCGCCGGTCGCGACGCCGTCCGCCTCCTACATCGCCGGATGGAACAGCGTCACCGCGCTCAACGACGGCGCCGACCCGACGAGCCCGAGCCAGGCGCAGATCTGGGGTACCTGGTCCGGCGATCGTCCGGCGACCCAGTGGGTCCAGTACGACTGGTCTCGCCCCGTGCGGATCACGGGAACGGAGCTGAAGTTCTGGCGGGACTCCAACCGCGGCAGCGGCGAGGGCGTAGCCGAGCCCGACGGGTGGGTGCTGCAGTACTGGGACGGGGCCACCTCCGCCTGGCGCGACGTGACCGGCGCATCCAGGTACGGCACGAGCACCACGGCGTTCAACACGGTCACCTTCGACGCCGTCACCACGCCGCGGGTGCGGGCCACGATCCGGGCCAACGGCAACGGCAGCACCTGGTCCGCGGTCGCGATCACCGACTGGCGGGTCTTCGCCGACGATCCGGGGGACACGGTTCCCCCGACGACGACGGTGGCCTGGTCGCCGGCGGAGCCTGACGGCGGCCAGGGGTGGTATAGGACGGTTCCGTCCTTCACGCTCGCCGCGAAGGACACGTTCGGCGTGGCCGGCACCCAGTACCGCCTGGACGGCGGTGAGTGGACGACGTACCCGGGTACGCCGGTCCGGGTCGGCCAGCAGGGCACCCACCAGGTGGAGTTCCGCTCGACCGACCGCCGCGGCAACGTCGAGGAGCCGAAGTCGGTAACGGTCAAGGTAGACACCGTCGCCCCGACGGCGACGTTCGACTCCACCATCGGTGTCGTGTACTTCGGCGCGGTCCCGCCCGCCCCCACCTGCACGGCGAGCGACACCACCTCGGGTGCGGCGGGCTGCGTCATCACCGGCTACGGCACCACCGTCGGTACGCACACCGTCACGGCGACGGCGACGGACGCCGCGGGCAACACGGGCACGGCCACCCAGACGTACACGGTGCTGCCGTGGACCGCAAAGGGGTTCTACCAGCCGGTCGACATGGACGGCGTGCTCAACACGGTCAAGGCCGGCAGCACCGTACCGATGAAGTTCGAGCTGTTCGCGGCCAACGAAATCAGCGACACCAGCGCCGTGACCATGAGGGCGAAGGAGGTCACCTGTTCCACCTCGGCTGCCACGGACGACATCGAGGTCGTCGCCTCCGGCTCCACCGTCCTGCGCTACGACACCACCGCCGGGCAGTTCGTCTACGACTGGAAGACGCCCGCCACACCCGGCGCGTGCTACGCGGTCATCGCCACCGCAGACGACGGGACCAGCTTCACCGCACTGTTCGAACTCCGATGACGGCGAGCTGACACCAGCGGAGGGGCTGCTTCCGGCAGCTCCTCCGCTGGTTCTGTACGGTATCGGGCCGTATCCGATGGCGGCCGGAATGGCCCCCACAGCGACCACCGTCCGTTCGCCTCTGCGGTGGACCAGGCGGACGGTGAGCGGCTGGAGTGGGACGAGCACGCTGGTGAGCCTGTCAAAGCGCGAGCAGCTTCCGGAAGAACCCGGGTAGCCGGTCAGCCTTCCAGTTCCTGCTGTGCCCGGGCGGCGCCGACAAGGATCGCCTGCCGTTGCTGCTGGGTGTGGCGGCCGGCCGCGAGCCACTCGCTCGAGACCTCCTGCACCCGGCGGACGAACTGACCGTGGTTGGCGAACGGCGCCGCCTCCCAGATCCGATCCAGGAAGGTCTGACCGTCTGCGTCGCGAATGCTGTCGTTCGGCACGCCGGTGTTGATCGACCCGAACACGACCTCCGGCTCCACTCGCTTCACGTACGGGTGGTAGGTGTTGAATTCACCGGGGACCGGGTCGGAAATGTAGTACGGGGCCAGGGTGTAACCGTGCGTCGTGAACTGCATCGGCACGTTGGTCGGCGCAATGGCGGCGGCGAGGTCCCCGTCCAGCTTGAGGTCCTTGTAGAAGCTGAATTCCCGGTAGCTCGGGGTGCCATCGCGGACGACCATGAGGGTCGGCCCGTAGAGGATGGACTGGACAGCCTTGTCGTCGAGCGCCATCTCGGCTCGGAAGCTCAGGGGCATCGAGACGTCGATGGTGTCCCCTGCCGTCCATTGCCGGTCCAGGGTGACGTACGTGCCAGGAGCAGCGTCGAAGGCCTGGCGGCCTCCGTTGACCGTCACCGTGTAGCCCTGCCGGGCCCAGGACGGCACCCGCAGTTTGATCTCTAGTCGACCGTCGCCCTGGTCGAACCTCAGCCGGGTGGCACCCTGGGTCGGATAGGCGGTTTCCTGGGTGATGACGAATCCTCGGCCCGGCCAGGTGAGCGTGGACGCGATGAAGAGGTTGACGTAGAGCGTGGACTCGTCGGCCGACTGGAAGTAGATCGACTCCTGGTACTTGGTGTGGCTCTCCAGGCCGGTCCCGTTGCAGCAGCTGCCGTTTCCGCCGTACCTGCTGTATTCGATGACGCTGCCGATCCTCCGTGACCTGCCCGGCCACATGTTCTGGTGATAGGTCACCTCGGTGCTGGTGACGCTGTCGATGTCCCGCCGTGAGCTCAGAATCTGGTTGTGGAGGGCCTTCTCGTAGTAGTCCATGTACGCCGGATTCTGGTCGTGGAAGAACAGATTCCTCGTCAGCCGGAGCATGTTGTACGCGCAGCACGTCTCGGCGTGCCGCGGATCGGACGAGGAGGTGAATCCGGAGGTGATCGAACCGCGCTGGCGGAAGTGCTCGCTTCGGCCCGCGCCGCCGTTGCTGAAGATGCGGTGCGGAACGACCATGGACCAGAAGTTCTTGGCCGCCGCGTGGTAATCCGCGTCGTCGGTCTGCTCGAAGATCCGCAGGTATCCGATGTTCGGAGCCATGTACTGGTTGGCGTGACGTCCGTTCAGTTCGTCCCGTTCCGCGATCGAGGCGTCGAACAGCGTGGTGAAGGTGAACGCCTTCGCCGTGCCGAGGTAGCGGGCCTTCTGATCCTGGTCGGGCGCGAACGCCGAGAGCTCCGCCATCACCTCATTCATCGACCCGGCCTCGCCCGCACTGTAGGTGTCCCACATGCGGTTCAGGTCGTCCCGGCTGATGCGACTCAGTCGCTCGTGGGCCCAGTCACCCATCCTGAACGCGATCTCGAGCGCCTCCTCGTTGCCGGTCAGGTCGTAGGCGTTCAGGAGGCCTCTCATGATCTTGTGGCAGGTGTACCACGGGGCCCAGACCGCGTTCGGGCCGCTGTTCGGTTGGAAGGTGGGCGCTTCGAGCCGGACGAACTGGCCCTCCGGGAACGCCGCCAGGAAGCCGGGGTAGCCCGTGCCGATGATGCGCGCGTCGCGACGGTTGTCGGAGTGGTCGACGGCCGTATCGCCCTCGTCCTCGAAGCGGTACCACGTCACCAGGTCGGACGGGGCCGGCGACGGCGTGCCGTCCGAGCTGAGTGCCTGGACCTCCGCCGGGTCGAGCGCCCGGCGGTAGATCCGGAAGTCGTCCACGGCGGCGTTCAGGAAGGGATCGTTGTTGTTCTGGGATCGTCCGATCCAGTTGTTGACCGTCCGGCCCAGTGTGGCGGGGGTCAGGGCGAGAACCTTGGTGGCGACCTCGACCCCGTTGATGTAGATCCGACCGACACCCGCTGTGGAAAGCGATACCGCCAGATGCGCCCACTCGCCGACGGGCAGCGCCGTGCCGCTGGTGATCTGCTGCTCGTTGGCGCTGCCGGCGTTGGTGATGGCGAACCGCGGGCCGCTGTCGATCGCTGTCAGGGACAGGTAGGAGTTGGAACCAGCGCCAAGGTGGCAGATCCTGGCCCCGTTCTGCGCCACTGCCAGGTTCACCCAGACGGCGATGGTCAACTCGCTGACGCCGTCGAGAGTCCCCGGCGGCAGCAGAACGTACTGGTTCGGATGTGGGTCACCGAGCCGGACCGCCTTGCCGGACCTGCCCGGAACCCGGCCGAGTTCCCGCTTGTCCAGTTCCCGCTGGCACTTCCCGAGTTCCTCGACGAGGTAGTCGAGCTTGTCGATGAAGATTTCCTCGCCGGTGGCGGCGTAGGCCTGGGCGAGCAGCGTCAGGTAATGACCGCTGAAGTGGCCCCGCAGCAGGTGCCGCGGTGTGTCCCAGCCGCCTGGGTAGGTGCCCGGAGCGGGGAGACCCGCGTTGGCGCGGAACAGATTCAGCATCCGGTCGGGCCCGTCGAAGACGCCTCCCGTGCCAGGGTAGTTTCGGGCGTAGTTGAGCATTCGGTCGCGCTTCTGCTGGAAGATCCCGTCATGCAGCGCGACCTGGTTGAGGGCGAACGGCTTGACCGACCAGTTCGGGCCAACCCAGCCGGGTCGGGGGACGGTCGCGGCCGGGTCTGGGGTGGAGCCTGCCCCCTGAGCGGCCGCGGCCGGAAGCACCGACGCCACCGCTGGGGCCGAGGCGGCCAACGCACCAAGACGCAGGGCCGTCCGGCGGGAGAACTGCTTGCTCATCTCACACTCCTAACGGGTGCAGATTTGACACGGGCAGGAGGTCGCGGGCGGAGCGCAGACCAACAGGCTCGGGCGGTGCAGCAGTGAACTCGTCCAGGCACAGTCCCGCCACGACTGCCACGTCAACAGCCTGCCCGGCGGCCTGACCGACTCCGTCGGTCAGGCCGCCGTCAGGCCCAGGTACCTCGGCCGCCGATGAATTCCTGACGACCGCGGCACTCCTACGGGGCGAGTTCCTTGCTTGCCCGGGCCGCGGTCGAGACCACGAGGTCCTTCTCCGCGTCGGTGAAGACCCCCGCCGCGACGAACGCATCGGCGGTGCCGGCGACGGCCGAGACGAACTGGCCGTGGCTGGCGAAGGGCGCTTGGTCCCACACCAGGTCGAGGAAGGTCGGGCCGTCGTTACCGGGCGACGTGATGCCCGCCACGGGGACGTCGTAGTTCGGCAGCCCGTCGTTCCGCTTGCGGTTCGGCACGCCCGTGTCGATGGACCCGAACACGATCGTCGGCTCGACTCGGCGGAAGTACGACGAGACGGCCTGCGAATCGCTGATGTAGTAGGGCCGCAGGGTGAAACCGTGCGTGGTGAACAGCATGTCACCAGCCGCGGTGGTGCTCGCGTGCGTGATCGCCGAGCGGGCGTAGTCGCCGTCCCGCTTCAAGTGACGGTAGAGGGACAGTTCGCGGTAGCTGCCGCCCCCCGGGTTGCCCAGGATCTGCAGCACGACGGGACCCCAGAAGATCCCCTGCGTGTCAGGGCGGTCCAGGGCCCGCTCGATCCGAATGCTGAACGGCATCCGGATCTCGACGGTGTCGCCGGGCGCCCACGTCCGGCTCAACGTCAGGTAGCTGCCCGGCTTGGCGTCGGCCTCGACGGGAGCGCCGTTGACCGAGACGAAGAAGCCCTTCTCCACCCATCCCGGTACGCGCACCTTGAGGTCGAGCGGGCCGCTGCCGTTCACGACCAGCTTTGTGCGGTCGCTTCTGGGGTAGCTCGTCTCCTGGGTGACGGTGAAGCCCTTCTCGGCCCAGGTCAGCGTCGACGGCACGAACAGGTTGACCCACAGGGCGCTGCCGTCGGCGGACTTGAAGTAGATCGTGTCCTGGTACTTCGTGTGGTTTTCCAGACCGGTCCCGCCACAGCAGGTACCGGTGTTGCCGTAGCTGCGGCTGGCACCCGGGGTCAACGGCTGGAAGTAGGTGACCTGCGGATTGCTGACGCTGGCGGAGTCGGCCCGCGAGCCGGCGATCTGGTTGATCAGGCCCCGCTCGTAGTAGTCCATGTACGCCGGGTCGTGCTCGTGCAGGAAGAGGTTACGCGCCAGCTTGCCCAGGTTGTACGCGCTGCAGGTCTCCGCGCCGCCCTGGGCGATCGAGTTCGCGATGTTGTCCCGGTTCTGGAACATCTCGATGTTGTTGTTGGAGCCGGGGAAGTTGCCGCCTGTACCGCCGCTCACGTACATGCGGTGCGGGACGATCATCTTGAAAAAGTTCTTGGCGGCCTGGAAGTACTCGGGGTCCGCGCTGTGCTCGTAGACGCGCATGTATCCGACGAACTGCGGGACGTGCTGGTTGACGTGCAGCCGATCCGGGCGGCGCCGGCCAGGACGCGTCTGCGGCGTCGTGACCAGGATGTCGCGGTTCTCCACGCACGCCTGGAACAGCGACTCGCGGTTGTCGAAGCACTTGGCGGTCTCCAGGTGCTTCGCGTCGCCGGTGAGCTGGTAGATCTCCGGGAACACCTCGTTCGCGCCGCCGGACTCGCCGCCGATGTAGAGATCCCACATGTAGTTCAGGTTGTCCCGGGTGATCGGACCCGTGTAGTTCGGGTGGTTCTTGTCCCCGACGGTCAGCGCGAGATGGGCCCAGTTGGCCATCTTGACGACCACGTCGAGCGCCTTCTGGTTGCCGGTGTGGTAGTAGGCGTCGAGCAGCCCGCGCATGATCTTGTGCTGGGTGTACCAGGGGGCCCAGGTGTTGGTGTCCTTGTTGCCGCCGTAGACCGCCCACCTGGGCGGGCCGAGGCGGAGCACCGTGTCCTCCGGGAGAGCCCCCAGATAACCGGGGTGGGTGGGGATCCACAGCTTTCCGCTGTCCTGCTTCACCACGACGCCGGCGTCGCGGCCGTTGGGCGACGCGTCCTTGAGGACGGTGCCACCGTCCTCGTCGAACCGGTACCACGCAATCGTCCCGCCGCTCGTGCTGCCGGCCGGCGAGTCGAGCAGCGCCCGGACCTCCTGCTGGCTCAGGGCCCGGTCGAAGATGTGGAACTCGTCGATGGTCGCGTCCAGCATCGGGTCGCCGTACTGCGACCGCCCGATCCACCGGTTGCCCGGATTTCCCAGGTTGGATGGGTTGAGGGTCATGTTCGAGTTCTTGCCGGCCTCTTCGCCGTTCACGTACAGCGTGCCGGTGTTGTGCGACAGCGTGACGGCCAGGTGCACCCACTGGTTCGTCGGCAGCGCCGCGTTGCCGCTGATCTGCTGCTCCCCGCCCGAGCCGCCGACCGTGATGGCGAACCGCGGTACGTTGCCGGTGACGCCGGCGCGCGGGGCCAGGAACATGTTGACCGTGGTGTTCTGGCCGAAGTCGAACAGCCGGCTCCAGCTCTGGGTGGATGCGAGGTTCACCCAGGTGGCGAAGGTGAAGTCGCTGAGCTGGCTGATCGCTTCCTGAGGCAGGGTCACGTACTGCGCCGCGCTGGAGCCGTTCAGCCGGAGCCCGTTGCCGAACTTGCCCGGCACGCGGCCGATCTGCGGCTGCGGCGGCTCCTGCGGGTCCCCGCCCGAGCCGTCGCCCATCCGGGCGGTGATCGCGTCCTGGCAGGCGGCAAGCTCGTCGACCATCCAGTCGAGCTTGGTCTTGAAGATCGGCTCGCGCTGGTCGGCGTAGGCCTGCGCCAGCGCGGTCATGAAGTGGCCGGCCCAGTGGCCGCTGAGCAGCCCGCCGTCCTCCCAGCCGCCGGGAACAGCGACACCGGACGGGTTCGACCGGCCGGCCTCGTTGTTGAACAGCACGAGGAAGCGGCGCTGGTCGTACTGCCGGAGGAAGTTCTTCATCCGGTCCCGCTTCTCCTGGAGCAGGCCGTCGCCCAGCCGCACGTCGCCGAGCTGGAACGGCCGGACCGGGGCGGTACCGCCGGGACCGGGGTCGGGTGAGGTCAGGCTGAGCACTGCCGGTCCGGTCGCTGTTTCGGCTTCGGGCGCTGCGTACGCAGCCGTCGTCGGCAGGGCGGCGGAGGAGGCGACCGCAGCCGCACCGGCCGCCGACGCCTGCAGCAGCTGGCGCCGATTGACGGAGAGCTTGTCGGATTGGGCCACTTTTGAATCAGTCCTTCCACGTGGGTGTCTGGGCCAGATCGCCTGTCCAGACGGCTGATGGCGGCATCTGCATCGGCAGGATGAGTAGGCGTGCGGCGTGCTGGTCCGGTCTGGAGGGTGGGGGTACGAGCGGGCGGCTCACCACGTACAGGTCGGCCGGTCGGCTGCCGCCACGGTCGCTAGTGGCGTCGGAAGTGTCGACAAGCGACTAGCGGCGGGCTTCCGGGATTGGCCGATGCCAGGAGTGTGAGCGTTAACAAACCTCGTCGTCAATCCCCTACGGGCGAGTAGGTCTGAGGATTGACACGTCCCCGAAACATGCCTATGTTAACGCTCACCTTCCTAGGCGAAGCGGCGCTCGAGGCTGCCCTGCCATGGCCGCCACGCGGGCTCGGCCGGGCCGGAGGGCCCGAGGTGCACCAGTCCGGCGGGCATGACCGCATGGATTTCCTGAGCAAGGAGGCGGTGTGGCCGCGTTTGGTATATCCGAGTTGTGGGATCCGGCGGTGCGCCGCGATCCGCACCCGTTCTACGACCGGGTACGAGACAGCGGGCGACCCGTCCTTCAGATCGATCCGGCGGGTAACCGGTTCTGGGTGGTGGCCGGGTATGGCGAGGTCCTGACCGGACTGCGCCACCCGGCAATCGGGCACGAGATCCACCGCCACTGCCCTGGCCTGCCTGAGACGGCTCCGCACCACCTGCCCGACGTGGCCAGAATCGAGTCCCGCCAGCTCATCAACCTCGATCCGCCCGACCACACCCGACTGCGGGGTTTGGTCAGCGGCGGCTTCACCTCGCGAGCAGTGGCGCGCCTCGAGCCGTGGATCGGCGACCTCGCCGACCGGTTGGTCACGGACGCGCGCCGGCGTGGGCGCATCGACGGAATAACGCACCTCGCCGACCCGGTGCCGGTCAACGTCATCGCCGAGCTGGTCGGCATTCCGGAGCCGGACCGGCCGCGCTTCCGGGCCTGGTCCGCCGCGATCGTGTCGGCCAGCCCGGACGGCCCGTCGGCCACTCTCGAATTCGGGGCGTACCTCGACGAGCTGGCCGCCCGGCGCCGGGTGGCGCCCGAAGACGACCTGATATCCGACCTGGTGACACGGGCGGACCAGGGCGACCAGCTCGACCGCGACGAGCTGGTGGCCCTGGTGCAGCTGCTGCTCATCGCGGGACAGGAAACGACGGTCGACCTGATCGTCAACGGGATCCGCCTCCTGCTCACGCACCCCGAACAGTGGCAGGCGTTGCGGGAGGATCCGTCGCTGGCGGCTGCGGTGGTCGAGGAGACACTGCGGTTCCGGGGACCGGTGGAGATCGTGCCACCCCGGTTCACGTTCCAGGACGTCGAGCTAGGCGGCGGGCTGATCCCGGCGTACGACCGGGTGGGGTTGTCGTTGTGGGGAGCCAACCGGGACCCTGCGGTGTTCGACCGGCCGCACGCTTTCGACATCCATCGGTCCGACGTTCGCCGGCACATCGCCTTCGGCTACGGGATCCACTTCTGCCTCGGGGCACACCTGGCCCGGATGGAGAGCCGGATCATGTTCGAACGGATCGCACGGGAGCTTCCGGGGCTTCGGCTCGCGGTCGACCCCGTCGACCTCGACTCGTTCCGGCTGCACCAGAGCGGGCTACCGCTTCACGTCTGAGCCCAGCCGCCAAGTGGTGGTCGATCGGTACGTCTCGCCGGGGTTGAGTACCGGCGAGGGGAACGCGGGCTGGTTCGGGGCGTCGGGGTGCCGTTGAGTCTCCAGGACTATTCCGTCGCTCTGCCGGAGCAGCCTGCCGTGATGTAATGAGCGTGCCGTCGAGGCGGTTACCGGCGTAGATCTGCAGTGACGGCTGGCCGGTTCTGATCTCCAGGAAGCGTCCACTGCCCGGGTGTTCCAGCCGCGCTGCTCCGCCGGCCATGCTCATGTGCGCACTTCTGCCCGGTGCGCGCCCACCCGCGGCGAGTCGCCGCCTCGGACGCCACCGTGGTCGATCGCGCGGCTGGCGCGGCGAGGCGCGGCCGAGCTCCGGTCAAGGTCCCGTCGCAGGCCCGGTGCCGAGCTCCGGGGATGGCGTTCCGGCTGCCGCTATGGTCTGCCACGTGAGCGGCGGCTTTGATCTCCACGACGAACTCGCGAGGAGCGTTCGTGACGCCCCTGGCGCGTGGCGATTCATCCGACTGTTTGCAGGGCGGTATGCGAGTCCGATCGTGGCTGGCGACGGTCGCGACCAGGGCGAGTTGCGGGCGGCGGAAGCCCGGCTGGGTTTTCCCCTGCCGGCGGCCCTGTGTGAGGCATACGCGCTGGTCGGCAGGCGCTATGACCTGACCCGGAGTCAGGATCGCCTGCTTGCTCCGAATGAGGTCGGCGTCGACGACACGGGTGAGGTGCTGGTCTTCCGGGTGGAGAACCAGAACGTGGCGCAGTGGGGCGTTCCGCTGTCGGCGGTGACGGAGCCCGACCCGCCGGTGGTGTTCCGGGTTGAGTCCGCCAGGGAGGCCGAGCGGAACTGGCAGCCGTTCCTCGATCGGGTCTCGGTGGCGTGCGTGGAAATGGTGCTGTCGGAGTGGATGTTCTGCGGTGAGATGTTCGCCGACAACCGTGAGCTGGACGATGAGGCCATCGCGTTGCTGGAGAAGCAGTTCCGCCGGCTGCGATGCCTGATTACCCGTTCTGGGCAGAGCCTGGCGGCAGGCCGATGAGGTGGTTCGACGGGCTGGGGGCGGTCCTGCGTGCGGACGGCGGGGCTTGGTTGTGGGTGCGCGCGGTGCCGGCGGACGGTATCGCCGGGGTGCGGCGGGCGTTGCCCGGTGAGTGGTTGATGGACGAGGGGTAGCGGGCTGCGGCGACGGGTGGTCATCGAGACGGACCACCTCCGGTGTCCGTGAGGTCTTCCGGCGTCGGCTGGGCTTGCGGCCGGCGGAAGATCAGCAGGCTGTCCACCCCCCGCACGTTAAGGCCCTCCCCCTGCTCCAGCGCGCATATCGACGAGACGTCATCCGCCGGTAGGACCGGGTGTGGCCAGCCTTGACTTCAGGTCAACCTGAAGTCAGAGGATCGCGTCATGACCAACCTGGACATCACGGATGCCACCGCACGGCTCATCGCGCGACTCGACGCGGCGGAGACCGAACCCGGCGCGGTGCGGCTACGGCAGCGCAGCTACGACCTGCTGGACCTCTCCCCCGGCGCCTCAATGGTTGACGTGGGCTGTGGCGCGGGACGCGCCGTGGCCGAGCTCAACGAGCGCGACGTCACCGCGATCGGCGTCGATCGGGATGAGCTGATGATCGACACGGCGCGCGAGCGCTGGCCGGGTGCCGAGTTCCGGATCGGGACCGCGCAATCCCTCCCGATTCCTGATCAGGCGGTGACGGGCTACCGAGCCGACAAGGTCCTGCACGAGGTGCCGGACCCTGCTGCGGCGCTGGCGGAGGCGCGTCGTGTCTTGGCCCCGGGTGGGCGGATCGTGCTTGTCGGACAGGACTGGGATGCACTGATGATCGACTCGTCTCACCCCGAGCTCACCAGAACCATCCTGCGCGCTTCCGCTGACTTGGTCCCGAACCCACAGGCCGCGCGGGCCTACCGGAATCTGCTCCTCGATGCCGGTTTCCAGGACGTCACCGTCGAGGCACACACCGGCATCTTCACCGAACGTGGTTTCCTGCCGATCGTCGAGGGATTCGCCGCAACAGCGGTCACCGCCGGCAGCATCACCCCTGAGCGGAGCGCCGAATGGGTACGGGACCAGCGTTCCCGGGCAAGCAAGGAACGTCTCTTCGTGGCGTTTCCTTTGTTCGTCGCCTCCGCCCGCCGACCATGATCCTGCCGATCTGACGTACCCAGGGCCGCGGCCAGGGCGACGTCACCCTCCCTCGACGTACCAGCGGACGAGCGGTGATGGCAAGCCGCGATTGATCATCGGCTAACCATCGCCGCTGCACCGTCCGGCGATGCTTGCGTCGGCCGTCATCCTGGCACGTGAGGCGCGGGCTGGCGCCCGATGCGTGCCCGCACCATCGCCTGGTAGTGCGGGCACGCGGTGAAGTCCTCGTGCTCGCACTCAAGGCCCCCGTCGATGAACCGCAGGGAATCCCGCAGCGCGTCGATACGCGCGACGAGGTCCTCGCGGTGCCGCAGCAGGATCTCCCGCCGTGCCGACCCGGCGGCGGCGGCCATGAGATCACGGATCTGCTCCAGCGACAGTCCCGCCTCCTTCGCACGCAGGATCGTCGCAACCCGGTAGAGGTCCGCCGAGCGGTAACGGCGGCGCCCGGCGACCACCCGCGCCGGCGCGAGCAACCCGACCGACTCCCAGTGCCGCAACACGTGCGTGGCCAGCCCGAACGTGTCGGCGATCTCACCGATCGTCATCACCGCGTCGTCGCCTGCCTGCATGCCGCCATTAGGCCCCAGGCCGGCCAACTCCGGCAAGCCGAACCGAGGTCGCGCCGGTGTGTCAACGGCCGATCAGCCCTGGCGCCGACACCCGCCCGTCCTCCTCACGGGTACGGCTGGAACGGTTAACACGGCTCCCTACCGTGAACTGGCGGTAACGGGGTCCTGGTTTCACCGGCCTGTCGATGGTGTTGGTGGAACGATGGAGGCGTGGGAACTGCGAAAACTGCCACCCCTGCCATCTCGCCGCTTGCTGGCGACCCGATCAAGCGTGCCGATGCCGAACGGCTCGCGGGAGTGCTTAAGGCGTTCGCCGACCCGGCCCGGCTGCGACTGCTCAGCCTGATCCAGTCCGCTCCCGAGGGCGAGGCGTCGGTGAGTGACCTCACCGCGCCGCTTGGTCTCTCCCAGCCGACCGTCAGTCATCACCTTCGGATCCTTACCGAGGCCGGTCTGCTCGAGCGCGAGAAGCGGAGCGTCTGGGCGTACTACCGCCTCGTTCCGTCCGCGATCGCCGCGATCGGCGACTCGCTGACGCCGCCCCGCAAGCGGGCGACCAAGAAGGCCCGCTGAGCGCGTCCAGGCCCCCGCCCGGCGCCCGGGCCTGCGAGTGCCGGCGATGACGTTCGCTCTGATCCCGGCCGATTCCGGCAGGCCGCGAAGGTCCGGCTGTGCTCCCGCTTCTACACCGACCGCTCGGACTGCGCGGCCGAGTCGACGCCGCGTGCCGCGGTGCGGGTTTGGTGGACAAGACGAGCAAATCCGCGCGGCTGCGAGAAGCTCGCCACCGGTCCAGGTCGAGCGCCACCGTCAAACCCTGATCGGCGGAGACCTCGGACGGCTCCACGGTGGTTATCGTCCCAGCGGCCGATCAGCGCCCGGTTGCCGCCCGCGTCGTACGTCTGGCTCGTTCGGCTGTCCTCCGTCAAGGGGGAGTGTCAAGTTAACGGCTGATCTTGGTTCTTGAGGTGGTCAGTGGTTGGCCGGGGTGAGCCGGCCTTCGAAGGCGATCTGGAAGGCGTTCAATGGGGCCTTCCAGCGCATGGTCCACCGCCGGCGGCCGGCGCCGGTGGGGTCAAGGCTCATCAACGCCATGTAGACACACTTCAAGGCGGCTTGCTCGTTCGGGAAGTGGCCGCGGGCGCGGACGGCTTTGCGGATGCGGGCGTTCACCGACTCGATCGCATTCGTGGAGCAGATGACCTTGCGGATCTCGACGTCGAAGGCGAGGAACGGCACGAACTCGGCCCAGGCGTTCTCCCACAGCTTCACGATCGCCGGGTACTTCTTGCCCCAGGCGTCGGCGAACTCCAGGAACCGCTCGGTCGCGGCGTCCTCGGTCGCTGCGGTGTAGACCGGCCGCAGCGCCTTGGCAATCTTGTCCCAGTCCTGCCGGGCCGCGTACCGGAACGAGTTGCGCAGCAGGTGCACCACACACGTCTGCACGATCGTGCGTGGCCAGACCGTCTCAACCGCCTCGGGCAGGCCCTTGAGCCCGTCGCACACGAGCATGAGCACGTCGGCGACGCCGCGGTTCTTCAGCTCGGTCAGCACCTGCAGCCAGTGTTTGGCGCCTTCGCCGCCGTCACCGGCCCAGATGCCGAGGATGTCACGGTGCCCGTCGACGGTGACCGCCATCGCGAGGTAGATCGGCCGGTTCGCGACCTGACCATCCCTGATCTTGACGTTGATGGCATCGATGAACACGACTGGGTAGACGGGGTCGAGGGGCCGGTTCTGCCACTCGGCCATGCCGTCCATGACCTTGTCGGTGATGGTGGAGATCGTCTGCTTCGACACGTCGGCGCCGTACACCTCGGCCAAGTGGGCGCTGATCTCGCCGTGGGTCAGGCCCTTGGCCGACAGCGACAGGACCATGTCGTCGACCCCGGTCAGGCGCCGCTGCCGCTTGCGCACGATCTGCGGCTCGAACGTGCCCGCCGCGTCCCGCGGCACCCGGACCTCGACCGGCCCGACGTCGGTGAGCACGGTCTTGGTCCGGCTGCCGTTACGAGTGTTCCCGCTACCCCGACCCGCCGGGTCATGCTTGTCGTAGCCGACGTGATCGGTGATCTCCCCGTCCAACGCCGACTCCAGGACCCGCTTGGTCAGCTGCTGCAACAGCCCACCCTCGCCGGTCAGCTTCAGCCCGTCACCACGAGCCCGATCGACCAGCATCGCGATCAACTGCTCGTCCGTGACCGCACCCACCGACCCTGCGGCCGGCTCCTGCCCCGAGGTGATCTCGGTCGTCATCTGGCGTCTCTCCCTTGATCGGTCGATCAGCCGCTATTTGTACAGTCCCGACCACCCGGAGCGCAGCGCGGCGGACGTGGCCCTATCGGTACTACGTCAATGCGTAGTCGTCGCCTGAGAGCCATCCGCTTGGCATAGGCCGGCAGCGACGGGCCATCGGCGTGCGGCTCAGCAGGGCGAGCTGGCTCCGCCGCTGACATGAACGGCGCGAATGCGGGAAGAAGCGGTTCTCCGTCGTGAGCGGATTGGGTCGAGGAGGCAGTCGTACGAGCGACGGCTGGGGCCGGGAGTAACAGGACCGGGCGGCGACTTTGTCCTGTCCAGGCGCGCGGTGGTCCGGTTGCTGGTGGGGCCGGCCGCCGCGTCCGGGACCCTCGACGTGTTCTGCCTGAACCGACTCGGTGCTTTTCTTCGCCGGCGTGATCACTGGCAACCTTGTGCGGTGGCCATGCGGTCGCCACGGCGGAGACCCCCTGGGCGTCGCCGTACGGGACTGGTGGGCGGTCGAGGCGGTGCTGCTGGTCTGTGTCGCAGCCCGGCTGGTTGAGCACGGCGCGGGCTGGATGCGGTAGGCCTGCGTCGCCGCAGGACGGCGACGCACACGGGGACGGCTTCGTCCTGACTCGTCAGTGAATAGACGCAAACGGGCCCAGTCATCTCCGATGGCACCACGCGCTGGTCGGCGGGTCCCGGAGATGGCGATGGGAAAACCGACCGCTTAATGGGCGAATAGGCGGTGCGGGAGGGGGTCTTGTGACTGGGAGGGCGCAGTCGGCTGACGCGGCGACCAGGCCCGTGCCCGTGTGGTCGTGGTGGGCCGATGTGATCGCGGCGGTCGGCGCGGTCAGCCTGCTGATCGTCGTCGCGCTCTGGGTGCGGGGCGGCGGCGTGCAGGAGCTTCGTGGCTGGGCGGAGGGCCTGACGTCGCTGGGCCGGTTGACCGGGCTGGTCGCGGCGGACCTGCTGCTCATCCAGGTGCTGCTGATGGCGCGCGTGCCGTGGATCGAGCGCACCTACGGGCAGGACAGACTCGCCCGTTGGCACCGCGTCGTCGGGTTCGTCTCCTTCAACCTCCTGCTCGCGCACATCGTGCTGATCACGGTCGGGTACGCCGAGACGGGTGGGGTTTCCGTGACAGCGGAGGCGTGGAGCCTCGTCACCACGTTCCCGGGAGTGCTGCTGGCGGTCGCCGGGGCGGTGGCCCTGACGATGGTCGTGCTCACCTCCCTGCGGGCCGCGCGGCGGCGGCTGCGCTACGAGGCGTGGCACCTGCTGCACCTTTACGCCTACCTCGGCGTCGGCCTGGCGCTGCCACATCAGCTCTGGACCGGGGCCGACTTCACCAGCTCCCGGGCCGCGACGCTGTACTGGTGGACCGCGTACGCCGCGTGCGCCGGCGCGGTTGTCGCCTTCCGGCTCGGCCTACCGGCCTGGCGGACGCTGCGGCACCGACTCACAGTGGCCGCAATCGTCGCAGAGGCACCGGGCGTTCATTCGATCTACATGCGGGGACGCCACCTGGACCAGTTGCCGGCACACGCGGGGCAGTTCTTCCAGTGGCGCTTCCTCAACGGCCCGGGTTGGAGTCGCGGCCACCCGTACTCGTTGTCCGCTGTGCCGCATGACGACACGTTGCGGATCACGGTGCGATCCCGCGGCGAGGGCAGCGAGAAGGTGTCTGAGTTACGGCCGGGAACTCATGTGTTGATTGAGGGGCCTTACGGTCGGCTGACCGCCGCCCGTCGTACGGCTGCGCGGGTCACCATGATCGCGTCCGGGATTGGAATAACCCCGCTGCGGACCTTGTTGGAAGAGTTACCGTACGCGCCGGGCGAAGCGACGCTGCTGTACCGGGCGCGCTCGGCGGAAGACCTGGTGTTCCGCCAGGAACTGGACCGCCTCTCGGCCGTCCGTGGCCTGCGTGTGGAGTACCTGTTGGGGTCCCGCGGGCGCAAGAACTCATGGTTGCCGGCCGGATTCGGCGATGATGCGAAAGCCTTGAGTGAGCTTGTTCCGGACATCGCGCAGCACGACGTGTTCATGTGCGGACCGGACGAGTGGATGCAGACGGTGGTATGCGCGGCGCGACAGGCAGGCGTGCCCGAGAAGCGCATTCATCTTGAACGCTTCACCTGGTAGATCGCCACCCATCCTCATGGGCTCACACTCCGACCCGAGGAGGACGACATGCGTAAGATCACTTTGTGGTTGCTCGCCACGATCGCCGTGGTGGTACTTCTCTTCAGCTACAAGACGTCGACCGGATCCGACAGCTCGCCTCTGGCCGAGACTGTTAGTGGCGCGAACGCGCCGGCCGCGGAGACCGGCCTCGGCTCGGCGGCGACGCCCGGGACGTCACGGGGCACCGTCGCACGGTCCGGTTCCACCACCGTCGCCGACGGCCCGGTCGTGCAGACGAAGCGGGGGAACGTCCAGGTGCGGGCCAGCATCAACGGCGGCCGGATCACCGAGATCACGCCGGTGACGGTGCCGAGCACGAACAGCCGCTCCCGCGAGATCAACAAGCACGCGGTGCCGCAGCTGCGCACGGAGGCGCTCGCCGCGCAGAGCGCGCAGATCGATGCGGTGTCCGGTGCGACGCTGACCAGCGACGGCTACGCGAAGTCGCTCCAGGCCGCGCTGGACGGCGCTCACTTCAAGGCCAAGCCGTGACCCGGCAGGCGTTCGTCGAGCAGATCATGGGTCTGCCCGTCAGCGTGCACGTGCGCGGTCCCGGTGCCGACTCCCCGGCGGCGGCGAACGCCGTCGCCGGGGCCTTCGCCGAACTGCGCGCGATGGACGCCGTCTTCAGTCTGTACCGCCCAGACAGCCAGCTGAGCGCCCTGAACCGGGGAGAGCCGGTACACGAACCGCTGGTCGACACGGTCCTCGACCTGTGCGAACAGGCGCGCCAGCGTACGAACGGCTACTTCGACGCGTACCTGCCCGAACCCGGCGGTGGCACCCACTTCGACCCGTCCGGCCTCGTCAAGGGCTGGGCCGTCGAACGCGCCGCGGAGCACCTGGAGGGGTACGAGTTCTACCTGAACGCCGGTGGGGACATGACGGTAAGCGGATCCTGGCGCGTGGGCGTCGAGGATCCGGCACAGCCCGATCAGCTCCTCACCACCCTCGAGATCGTCGACCAGGCCCTCGCCACCTCAGGCACCGCACACCGCGGAGCACACATCGTGGATCCATACACCGGCGCCCCCGCCCGGGGCCTGCGCTCGGTCACCGTCATCGGCCCGTCTCTGACCTGGGTGGACGTGTACGCCACCGCAGCGGCTGCGCAGGGGCCCGCCGCGGTGACCTGGCTCGCGACGCTACCCGGGTACGAGGCGCTGCTCGTCGACGACAATGGCGCCCTACTGGCCACGCCCGGCTGGCCACTACCCGCGTAAGGGCGTGGCCGGCAGGTGGGCGCGTTGCTCGGTCGGCACAGCCGCGTCGTTTCGGCGCTGTCGGGTATCGCCCTGGTGGCCGCCTCGTTGGCGAACCGGTTCGGGGTCTTCGAGGGCCGCGTCGCGTCTGCCAGATGTTCGGCGGGGCGGTGGCGTGATGGCAAGGACGGCCGGATCATGACATGCAGACTTGGACAACTCCACCCGGCCCAACATGCGCCAACCCCGACGATATGGACCCTCCCCGACATACCGCCCAGCTTGACCGGTGCCGGGCCCACCTCGCAGCTCTGGATCGCAAGCAGCCGGACCGATGCGCTTCTGCACACGTTGTGCGCCCATGGACACGCCGCGCGGCATCGGTGGGTGGCGCGGGCTACGCGGGTCAGTCGCCGGCCAGGGTGAGTATCCCGTCGGCGGTGACCTCGAAGCGGGCTCCCAGGCGGCTGAGCAGGTCGGCGAGCCAGCGCGCCTCGAGCGCGGCAACGGCGACCACGGCAGCGCGACGCCTGAGTCGGGAGAAACGGACAGCGGCGGGCGTACTCGGCATGGCGGGGGCCCCTCATCAGGGGTAGACGGCAACCGTGTCCGACGATCATGTCGATCGAAGGGCATGCCTGTGAGGAGCTGCCGTCGGACATTGAGCATTCGGCATCTCCTGCGCCCGCCTCGCACACCGCAAATCACAGAAGAGGAGGTGAGAGCTATTCGTCGTGTTTCCTGGCATGCCCTCCGGTGACCGCTGGCCGGCGGCGCGCCAGCCTCTCCGCCAGCACCGGCATCCTGCGGCCACCGCCCATGCGATGCTGGCTAGAACTGTCGAACAGTGCCGGAAGGACCGGGCTCGGTGTATGTGCCGGAGTGGTCACCGACCTCGACGACATGCCGCTTGGAATTCACGATCAGCGCCGAGGCCCGGCGGACCGAGGCGGTGCTCGACCCGTCAGCGGCCGGTGTCCTGCCACGCGGACTTCGCTGTCGGGTCACTGGCTGGTGCCTGATCGCTCAACCACGCTGGGGTTCGGCCAGCCGGTTCAGTTCGGTGACGGCGAGCCGACGCACAGCTTGGTCGGGATCATTGGCATACCGGCGGAGGATGCCCGGGGCAGCTTCGGGCGCGAGATGCCGTGCCACGACCGCGACCCGCTGGCGGACCAGCGGGTCCGGGTCGTCCGTCAACTCGACCAGGAGTTGACTCCCGTGGGCTGGGCTGGTGCTGGCCAGTCCGCTGAGCGTAGCCGCCCGTACCGCGGCCTCCCCGTCTCGCGCCAGCATCGCGAGCTGCGGGGCCACGCGGGAATCCGAGTCGACCCCCTTCGGGAGCGCCTTGGCGGCCTGGACCCGCATCTGCGGGTCCTGGCTGGCAGCCAACGTCAGCAGCGCGTCGACCGCGGCCGGCCCGCCCACCGAGCCAAGGGCTTCCACGGCGTGCTCGCGGACATGCCGGTCGTCGAGCAGCTGCCGCAGAGCCGGCGTCGCCGCTTCATTGCCGAGTCGACCGAGTGCGTACGCGACCATGGAGCGTACCCGTGGGGACCGGTCGGCGGCGAGAGCAACCAGCGGTGCCACCGCGTCAGCCCGGCCGGTATAGCCGAGCCTACTCACCGCCGACACCCGCACCTGCTCATCCAGGTCGCCCAACGCCGCGGCGAGCACGGCGAATGCCCAATCGTCGCCGACAGGGTCAGGGATCGAGCCGATCGCCAGGGACCTGACCCTCGGATCCGTGTCGGCCGCGGCCGCAGCAAGCAGCTCCACATCTTGCGCTTCGACCACGAACCCAAGCGCCCACAGCCCCACGCGGCGAAGCTCGGGCGTATCGTCGGTGGCGAACTCACGCGCCACGCGCCGGCTGGCCGCCCGATCCGCGTGCATCAGCTCGATAATCTCAGCCTGCAAGCTGTCCTGGTCGTCGCCCAGGTCACGGGCCGAGGCGCGCAGTAGCCCTGGCAGTGCCGCCACCCCGTGAATGCCCGCCAGGACGGCGGCGATCAGGTCGCGGCCGTAGAAGTTCTCCTCATCAAGGAACCGGTCCAGCGCCTCCTGCAGATGCGGCACCATACTGGTATCCCCGCACGCCGCCAACGCCGTAACGACAGGTGCCACGTCCTCGTAGTCGTCCTCCAGGTCCACGGCATGCCGAACCACGGCCTCCAACGCCCCACGACTGTCGATCATCCGCGCACCATGCCACACCGCTGGAACAGACCACAGCTCTGCCACCGCCACCAAGACCGCCCTGCGCAGCCTCGCCGCCGCTGGCTCGCGCTCCAGACCGAGATAGACGACCTCGACAGCCACCTGACCAGCCTGTTCACCGCCGTAGCCCCGGACGTGGTCGCCCTGCCCGGCGTCGGCGTCGACACCGCCGGCCAGCTCGTCACCGCCGGCGACAACCCTCACCGGCTGCGGTCTGAAGCCGCCTTTGCCCGACTCTGCGGAGTCGGCCCCATCCCCGCCAGCTCAGGACGCACCGACCGCCGCCGGCTGCATCGCGGCGGCGACCGTGATGCCAACAGCGCCCTGTGGCGCATCACCCTGGTCCGCATGCGCTGCCACCAACCAACCAGGACTACGTCGCCCTCCGGTTAGCGAGGGTAAGACCAAGACCGAGATCATGCGCTGCCTGAAGCGCCACATCGGAGAGACGCTCACCGACTGCTCACGAACTCGGCATAGCTAACATCGGTCTCGACACCGGGAGCCAGATCCGGCACGCTGCACCGGTGGCGATCGACACCACCGGCAAATTCTGGCGCGGCGACGACTTCACCGACCTCGCCGACTACTTCCGCGAGTACCAGCCCGGCGGCTACCCGGTGACTCGGGTCAAGGAGATGATCTGCCAACAGTGCGACGGCAAGACCTTCACGGTCTCCGGGCGGCGCGTGCGGACACCGCCGCCTGACTTGGCGGTCTCCGGCGCCCGCGGTCAATCGTCGATCGCCTGGTAGACAGCGGTCCAGAAGTCGTGCGACCTCGGCAGCCTCTGGTCGCCCGCGTGCGCCCGCTGCATGATTCGTCGCCATGTCCTCGGCGGGATCGTTGTACCAGGCGGTGCCGTAGAAGCCGGGCCAACCGTAGCTCCCGACCGAGGGGCCCAGGTGCGTGCGGCGGGTGCGGACCGACATCCCGAAACCCCAGCCCATGGAGTCGAAGTACCCCGGCCAGAACCCGGAGACCGCCTTCTGCGCCGGGGTCATTTGGTCGCTGGTCATCAGCAGCACCGAGGGCCGCGAGAGCACCCGCTCGCCGTGGTGGGTGCCGCCGGCGAGCAGAGCCGAGGCGAAGGCGAGGTAGTCGTCGGCGGTCGAGACGAGCCCGCCGGCCACCTCCTTCGAACGCCGGCGGCCGGCTCCACTTCCCGTAACGGTGCTGGTAACTGAGTTCTCCTCGCCGTCATGCGGCCCCCAGCTCCGTGGTGAAGGTCGCGATCGCGAGGAGCGCTGAATAGCTGGCCAGCCCGACGGTGAACCAGGCGAAGCTCGAGTGCCGCTCGGGTGCCAGTTCGTCGACGAAGACGTTGAGCAGGATCCCGCCACCGAGAAACGCCGTGAGCAGATTCATCACCACGCTGGTGGGCTGGGCGACGACCGCGGTCAACCAGCCGGCACCGGCGCCGGCGACGAGAACGAGGCGCCACCGCGTGGTGAGGCTGACCGGGAAGTGCTCGGCCAGCACGCCGTCGGTGGCCAGCACGTGCAGCCCCATGGCGACGGCGAACAGCGCCGCCGGTGCGAGGCCCGCGTCCAGCTTAGTGGCCAAGGTGTACGTGATCAGGCCGCTGTAGAGCGCGAAGAAGCCGAGTTGACACGCGAAGACCAGGCGGGTGGGCTCCTGCTCGTGCCCTTTCGTCCGATGGGTGGCGCGTTCCAGGGCGTAGAACGTGAAGAAGCCGATCAGCGCGACGAGGAACAGGATGAATCCGCGCACCCGGCCGGCGCGGACCTCTTCCTCCAGGACGTGGGCGACCGCCTCGTTGCCCTCGGCGAGGCGTGGCAGGAGGTAGAGGAAGACGTACGCTGCGGCGATGCCGCCGCCGAGCGAGGTCGCCGCCTGGGTGGGCACCGGCAGCGTCCGCCGGATATACGGCGCCAGCAGGTGAAGGGCTCCCAGGACCAGCGTCACCGCGAGAGTCGCCCACAGACTGCCCGCTTGGCTCAGCGTCACCGCAGCGTACGGGGTTGGTTGTCTGCCTGGTACGGCCGCTGCCCGAGCATGGTTGCGATCCTACGAGCGGCACCCGGGCTGTCGGGTCGGAATGGGCAGCTACGAGGTCGGCGCGGGCCTGGTGGCCCTCCGGGCCGTAGTCGGTAAGCCCGTCGACATCCTGCTCGCCAGCCTCGACGACCGCTGCGCAGGGGTCGAGGCGGGCCATGTCGCGCAGGAGCCGATCCGCGAAGTCCACGATCATGGGGCCGATGCTAAGGGCCTTGCCCTAGCTGCCGTGATGCGAGCCTGCATCGATCGCGGCAAGCGGTTCAGAACCCATCTGACAACTTCCGCTCATCGGCACGACAGCACCTTGGGACACCGGGCACCCCGGTTACGGTCCGTAGCGACCGGTCGACGGGAGATCCGGATACCTGACCTTGACAAATCCGCACGGCGGCGGTGGCAACAGCCGTGACGGTGACATCCGGGTCGTGGATCAGGCCGGTCAGGCTGCCGGTTTGCTGGTGGGCGACCGGTGGCCTCCGTGGGACGCGACCAACGCGTCTGCCACGATTTGAGCGTCAGCTTCTGCGACGTCCGCTGGGTACTCCGGTAGCAGGTCGTCCCAGACGACCAGCCACGACCCGTACAATTGGGCCTGTCCTTCGGGCCGAGCGAAGAACCAGACGTGCAGGTGGGCGCCACCATCTCCGATGCGGTAGACGTGGGCCCGCGAGATGTGCGGCAGTGCCTGCATGTGGCGGACGATGCGAGTGCTCAATAGCCCCAGTTCGGCGGCCAGTTCGTCAGGTAGATCCGCCATGTCGTAGTGATCGCGCGGATACAGCATGAGCACCAGCGGGACGCCCACTCCCGGAATCCGGCCCAGCCGCCAGTGATCGTTGAACCAGATCCCTTCGTCCCGGTCGCGGCAAGCGTTGCAGTCCGACGGATCCTCGCCGTGCCGCGCGGGCTCCGGGAGTACCGGCGGGCGCAACGGCGCTACGCGCAGTCCGTCCGGCTCGAACGGACTGATCTCCCATCCCGTCATGCGTGCCAACGGGAGCCGGCGCTCGCCATCCGCGACGGCGACTGCGTGGTCATAGAACTCGTCCGGTCGCAAGGCCATGCGGCGAAGACTAGTACGACAAGATCCCGAGCGATCGATAGCCCCGTTGTGGCTGCCAGGCACCGCCCAATGGTCTCGTACTCGATGGCCCGGATGAACCCGAAGCATCCCCTCGTCGGCAGATCCGGTCGTTCAGCGACCGGTGAGCCGGCGCCCTGATCGCGGCAATGAGCGAATGCCGTGAGTAGTGCGCTGCTGGCGAGCACCGCAAGGGTCGCGGCTGTGTCAGAGGTTGTCGAGGTAGACGACCACCGCGTCGGGCGGTGGCGCCGATCGCAGGATGGATGCCGGCTCGGCGTCGGCGTACAGCCACGCATGGTGCGGTGTCCAGTTCAGGATCCCGCCGGTCTCGCGGTCGCCGGTATAGAGGCCACGTCTTGGCTCGAGTGGCCAACCGCGGCCGCGAAGGTGCTCGACGAGCCGGGTCACAGTCGTTGCCCGGCCGGCACCGTCGGCGGCCGTCACCACGAACTCGGCCGTGCAGTTGCCGCTGCTGCCGCCACCGGCGCATTTGTCGGCTGATACCAGGCGCAGCGACGCCGGCAACGGAAGGACCTCATCGGCTCGGACGGCGACCCGCAGTGAACCATCGCCGTCGGCTTGGACCAGGCCGAGGCCGCAGCCGCACAGAAGCACCATGCCGGCGAGTGGCGCCACAGAGGCGACCCACCGCGCGTGGACGGCCAGCGGAGTCTGTTCGATCCGGTGACCAGCCGAGAGAGCGTGCACGTACCGGTCGATGACCAACGCGGCCAGGCACACACCGCCGATCAGCAACCACACCACGAACCAGTCAAGCCACGGTGCGCCAATCAGGTGGTGAGGCCATTGCGAGACGGCGAACGTGATGATCAGTGCGGCGATCCAACCGGAACCAAGCGCCACGCCGGTCGCACGGCCAGCACGAGTACCCCATGCCCACCCACCGACTATGGTCAGGCCACAGATCGCCGCCACGACAGCGAGCAACGGCGTACCTTGCCACAGCGGCAACGATCCCAACCCAACACCGGCCACGCTCAGCCACCAGCGCCAACCGTTGCCCGGCGTCATCTGCCAGAGCTCTCCTACCGCTGCGAGTTGACGAGTAACGTTTTCAGACGTCCGCGAAGACGATGGCAGCTTACAGCCGGTGAATTGCAGGGGAGGTGCCCCCTGGTCCTGGACACTTGAACCTTGGATCGTGATGGTCCGGGGAGATCAGGAGTCCCTGACAGATGGTGATGAAGCACTACCCCGCCGAGTTCAAGGCCGACGCGGTCGCGTTGTACCGGTCTCGGCCTGGGGCGACGATCGCGCAGATCGCTGACGATCTTGGGGTCAATCGGGAGACGTTGCGTAGTTGGGTCCGCGCCGATGATCAGCGTCGGGGCGCAGCGGCCGGGCCGGCTGGGCCGCCGGCGGCCGGGTCGGTGGAGGACGAGAACGCCGCGTTGCGACGGCGGATCCGGGAGCTGGAGGAGGAACGGGACATCCTGCGGAAGGCGGCCCGGTATTTCGCCGGGGAGGCGCGCTGGTGAACCGCTTCCAGTTCGTCGCCGACCACCAGCAGCGCTACGGCGTGAAGCGGTTGTGTCAGATCATCGGGGTGTCCCGCTCGAGCTACTACTACTGGCGCTCGGCCGCCGAAGCGCGGGCCGCCCGTGATGCCGCGGACGTCGCTCTCGCGGGCCGGATCCGGGCGGTGCACGCCGCTCACGACGGCACCTACGAAGCACCACGGATCACCGCCGAACTCCGGGATGCCGGACTGGCGGTCAACCGTAAGCGGATCGCCCGGGTGATGCGCCGCTTCGGCGTGCAGGGTCTACGACTACGCAGACGAACTCGTACGACGGTGCCGGACCCGGCCGCGGCGAAGGCCCCGGACCTGATCGGCCGGGACTTCACCGCCCCCGCGCCGAACCGGCGCTACGTCGGCGACATCACCTACCTGCCGGTCGGGGACCGCGGGTTCCTCTACCTGGCCACCGTCATCGACCTGCACTCCCGGCGCCTCGCCGGCTGGGCGATCGCCGACCACATGCGCACCGACCTGGTCACCGACGCCCTCCACGCCGCCCAGCGCACCCGCGGCAGCCTCGCCGGGGCGCTCATGCACACCGACCACGGAGCCCAATACACCTCTCGGGCCTTCGCCGAGGCCTGCACCGCAGCCGGGGTCCGGCAGTCGATGAGCGCCGTCGGCAGCTCCGCCGACAACGCCGCCGCGGAGTCGTTCAACGCCACCTTCAAACGCGAGACCCTGCAAGGCCGCCGCGCCTTCACCGACGAACACGAAGCACGGCTGACCGCGTTCCGCTGGCTGCACCGCTACAACACCGTCCGCCGCCACTCCCGGCTCGGACAGCAGCCACCGATCACCTATGAGAAGAACACCCGGCCAGCGCCAGCTACGCTGGCCCCGGCCGCATAAACCCCGTGTCCAGGATCAGGGGTCAAGCCCCGCAGCGGGAACGGCTGGCGTAGTGCCAAATAATCTTCGCCGTATCGGACCCCATGATCCTCGGCTCGCGACCGACGCCCCTACTGTCGGCAGATCCGGAAGCCGAGCTGTAGCCGCAGTCGGGTTCCGTCATCCAGGGTTCGCGACCCGGGCTGGCCATGGAATCCCGCGGGCGTCAACTTGCCGATTGCTACAGGTAGGCCGACCTGGCCGGAGAGGTGCCTTTCGGCGGTACCTGGCTCTGCGCTCGTGCCCTGCGCCGGTTCCCTGGCTCAGTGTTGTGCCAGGCCGTCTCGGGCGAAGTCCTGGAGCGGCCCTTTCTGCGCTTCCGGTCCGCGCCAACCTCGCCCGGCAACATGAGTCGCTGACCGGTCTTGTCAGGCTGTGACAGGCAGGCGGCGAGTTCATCCGAGCTGACAGCCGAGATCTGGGCGGTGCATGTCATCCACGGCATGTACCGCACGTTCGGGCATCTGCTCCCGGCGGCGGCGTGGATCGTTGTCGGGGTCATCGTGTTCGCCGTCGCAGTCGTGGTGGCGCTCGCCCGCCGTGACGGCCTGCCACTGGATGTGTGGCTGCGGCACGGGTTCGCCCTGAGCCGTAGCCCGCGCACGCTCGCGCCGGGTGAGGCTCGGGCCAGCTCGGTCGCCGTTGTCACGGGCGAGCCGAGGCTTGCGGGTGGGATTCGAGTCTCAGCTTCCGGGATCCATACCGAGACCAGCGCGGCAGGACCCAGAGTCACACGTCGATGCGCAAGATTCTTTTGACTGTCGTCACCGAACCCCAAACGACAGCCGGCATCAGCCAGAGCGGCCAGGTCGCCGGACCGGTCAGCGCCGGCGGACGAGGCGACCGCGGTCATGGCGGCCAGGCCGAGCGCTGAGCCGACCTGGTAGCTGGTGTTGACGATGCCGGAGGCGAGCCCGCCTTCCTCGGTGCGGGCGACGGAGATTGCCGTGCCGAGTGACGGGATGAACGCCAGGGACATGCCCAGCGCGGCGACCAGGGAGGCGGGCAGGACGTCGACGGTGAAGCTGCCGTCCGGGCGGACCACGGCGAGCCAGCCGAGTTGGTGACAGGAAGCGGTCAGTCTTGCAAAGATCAAGACTGATGCCGGTCGGAGTCGGTGAGCGCAGCTGACCTGCTCGACCTGTCGGCTGCCGTCGCTCGTCGCCCACGCCTGGCGGGTGGCTTGGCTGTACGGACGGCTGCACTCCAAGCACTCTCGTGCCCTTGCGTCCGTCCTCGTCTGGCTTCATGATCCCTCTGCGGCGAACGTGGAGGAGCGCGATCCCCACGCCTCCGGTTGCTTCGCGCCTGATCCTGCTGTCCGACTCAAGTCAAATACGCACTAGTACGTATGTGGCAGGCGCCGGACCGGCCCGATCCTGAAGCCCGGGCGCCGCGCCGCGGCGCCGTGGGGAAGGGCGGCAGCCGTGGTGGGTTTTGTCGATCGAGCGCTGATGCAGCTGGCCGATCCGGCCCAGTTGCAGGCGCTGATCGCCCCGCCCGCCGCGATCCCGGTCGCCGACCTCACGATGCTGCTCGGCTCGGTGTACGACCTGGACCACGTACGGATCGACCGGATCACCGGGCTGACCGTGACCGGTGTCGAGACGCAGGTGCCGTTCCACCCGGTGCAGCGGCACCGCGGATCCTGGACCCGCAACCAGCCCGCGTACCTGACCACCGACGTGGTGGTGGACACCCGGAACGGCGCCGACCCGGTGTGGGTGGATCTGCTCGCCCGGATCGTCGTGCACACGGTCACCGAGGTGGATCCGGGCGGGATCGAGTCGGCGCTGAGCCGCGGCCTGGACGACTTCACCACGCTGGACGAGTTCCGGGCGCAGTTCCGCTTCATCGACCTCGACGCGTTCCTGGCCCGGCACCGGCTGAGCACGGTCGACGACCTGCGCGAGGCGTACGAGTACCTGCGGACCGAGGTGCGGTTCCGGGCGGCCGGTCCGTTCGATCCGTCCGATCCGGCCAACGCGCACGACATCGAGGCCGACCTGGCCGTGCTGATCCGCGCCGACCTCGAGCTGACCGCGGCGATGCGCTCCGCGGTCACCGTACGGTCGATCGCCGGGCAGACCCGCACCGGCCCGAAGGACGCCCTGCTGGGCCGGCCGGTCGCGCCGCTCGCGGTGGCCGTCGTGGTGGACGGCTCGGCCTTGCGCGGTGCCGTCACCGCGGCCGCCGTCCGCACCCTGTTCGCCCGCGGCCAGGTGCTGAGCCTGGTCGCCGATCCGCCGTGAGCACTGGAGGAACGATGCCCGACTCCGACGAGTCGCCGCCCCCGGCGCGGCGCAAGCGCGACACCGGCCGGACCCGCCCGGCCGCCGCCGACGACGACGACGCGGACGACACCGCCGCGGCGGAGGCCGACGCGGCGATGGCCGACCGGGAGCGGCACGCCGAGCTGGAGCGGCTGCGGCGCAAGCTCCATCGCAAGTTCCACTGAGGACAGTACGAGAGGACCGTGCCGATGCCCGTCCGGTACATACGCGTCAATCCGGTTGCCGATCTGTTCGCGCCCGCGGTACGGGCGTTCGGCAACATCGCCGTGGTCGGTGCGGTCACCCCGCCGGCCGCCAACCCGCCGGCCGACCTGCTGACCGTCGGCACGCCCGTGGTGTTCACCAACCCGAGCGAGGCGCGCCGGCGCGCGCCCGGCGATCTGGGTCGTGCCATTGCCCTGTGCTTCGCCCAGAGCCCCGGCCCCACCGTGGTGACCGGGGTCCGGGTCGATTCGGCCACGCCGAACTGGGACGCGGCGCTCACCGCGCTGGAGACCGTCGACGTGCAGATCGTGTGTCTGGCCAACACGCCGCTCAACGCCGCCGCGGCCGCCGCCACCGGCGCGATCCGGAAGCTCGCCGACCACGTCGTCAGCGTCTCCACCACCGGCACCGACGGCGCCGAACGCATCGGCGTGGCGATGCTCGTGGCCGGCGCCACCGACCCGACCATCGTCAGCGGCGCGCTGGCCAGCGACCGCATGGTCTACGTCGCCCACAAGTCGACCGAGGACGTCGCCGCCGCGGTGGCCGGGACCATCGCGGGCTACGAACCGCACATCTCGATGCTGCTGAAGCAGGTGAACGTCAGCTCGGCGCCGTTCACCCCGGCGGAGATCCAGACCATCAACGGCTCGGAGACGTTCTCCAGCGGGCCCGCCGGCGCCGGGGTGAACTGGCTCGTCGACCCGCCGCTCTTCCCCGGGCAGGGCATCTATCTGGGCGAGGGCTACACCGGCAACCCCGGCGGCAAGAAGTACGTCGACATCACCCGGACCGTCGACAACCTGTCCTTCCTGCTCAAGGCCACGCTCATCCGCTCGATCGGCAACCTGCGGATCAGCCGGTCCGGGCTGCGGGCGCTGGTCGCCCAGATGGAGGCGGTCCTGGATTCCCAGGTACGCCAGGAGGTCATCGAGGGCTACGACATCACCGTGCCCATCCTGGCGCTGCTGGACAAGCCGCCGGCGAGCCTCACGCCGTCCGAGCTGGGGCAGATCAACGACGCCCAGAACCAGCGGGTGGTCGAGGTGCTGGCGGCGGTCGACTATGCCGGGGCCGTGCACCGCATCGCGATCACGTTGAAGTTCGAGTAAGGAGCACGCGGCGATGGCCGACTGGAACACGCGCCTGGAAGTCAAGCTCGGCGACAAGACGATCACGCCGATCTCCAACCTGCAGACCACGTTCAACGTGCCGCACACGGTCATCCACAGCCTGGAGGCCGACGGTACGGGGTACGTCCGGCAGCCCTTCACGTTCACCTTCACGATGACCGTGCCCGCGGTCGCCGAGGCGGTCGCCGACCTGACCGAACTGGCCGTCAACGGCACCGAGTTCTCGGTGAGCGTGGCGGAGAAGGTTGGCACCGACTGGTCCTTCAAGTCCATCAAGTTCGCCCGGTGCGTGGTCACCTCGGGCTCGCCGAGCAACATCACCGTAGACGGCGTGCCGCAGGCCAACTTCTCGTGCATGGCGCTGACCGTGACCATGGAGGACTGAGCGGTGGCCGGAGACGACGTCCTGCCCCTGCCGCAGCCGGCCGGTGCGCCCGGAACCGGGCCGGTGGTCAACTACTACTTCCCCGTCGAGGTCGAGATCGTCGGTGACGTGGACGACGCGGTGGTGAACCGGGTGGTCGAGCGCGTCTTCGCCGAGCTGGACCGAGAGATGTCGAGCCGGCAATGACAGGCAACCGGCCGGTCCTGGTCGGCGCCGTCCCCCTGGTCCACGTGCAGAGCATGACGATGAGCCAGGGGTACCGCATCGAACGGATCATGGGCAGCCGGTGGTCGCAGGCCACCCAGCCCACGGTGAAGACGATCGCCGTCGAGGCCGTGCTGATCGGGCCGAACCGGCTGCTGATCAAGAAGGCGCTGGAGGCCATGGCGCTGACCAGCCGGGCGCTGGTGGCCGCCGCGGCGCCGGCGCTCGCGGTGGCCGGCATCCCGGTCGTCTCGGGCATGACGGTGAGCCTCGACATGCAGATCACCGATCTGCGCATCACGCACAGCACCAGCAAGCGGGACGCGCTCGACGTGTCAATCAGCCTGCAGCACGTGCCGCGGTCCAACCTGTCGGCGCTGATCGGCGAGGCGGCCGACATCGCCCTGGCGGTGGCGACCGCGGCCGCCGGCTCGGCGCCGCCGCCGAATCCCGTCCCCCGTACGCCCGGCCCGCCGATGTGAAACAGGAGGTCTTATGAGCGCAGCGGTGAGGCCACGTCCTGGACCACGACGGCGATCGATCGCCGGTCCGCGGAGCGAGGGCCGGCCATGAGCACGCCTACCTTCCTCCGGTTGCCGGTGAACCCGGACGAGGGCTTCCCGCAGTCGTTCCGGCTCGCATTCGGCAACCGCAGTTACGTCTTCGGGCTCGCGGTGGACATCGCCGAGGAGGTCCTGCCGGAGGCGACCACCCCCGACGGGCTGTTCGCCGCGATCACCCTGCCGGCCCCGGGGGCGTACCTGGTCCTGACCGTGGTCCGCGACGACGTCACCGGAGGCACCGTGCTGCTGCGCCGCAAGATCATCCCGAACATGGTCTATCCGGTCGGGGAGCTGGCGCTGGTGGTGCGCAGCATGCGGATCGCGATCGGCAACCTGCACGGCGCCGGCGCGTACCGGTCCGAGGTGGTCGCGGGGGTGGCGTTGCGATGAGTTTCGTGCTCTGGCACAAGATCCGGATCGCCCCGGCCGGGGGCGGTGGCGGCCTGCTCGGCGCGGTCGCCTCGTTCGCCGGGATCGGCCTGCCGCTGACCGTCACCAACGACGTGTACGCCGGCGGCCTGGCCCTCGACGCCGAGGTGTCGGTGCAGATGGGCGAGGGCGCCGCCGCGGACACCTTCGCCATCACGCTCGCCGACCTGCCGGCGGCCCTCGTTGCCCAGCTGCGCGCCGGCTATCCCTCTGGCGGGCTGATCGCCACGATCAGCCTCGGTTACTTCGACGAGCCGCTCACCCGGTTCGGCGCCGGGCCGGTCATGACCGGCCGGGTGATCGCGGTGACCACCGGGATCGGCGCCGGCGGGGTCTCCCGCACGGTGATCGAGGGCCAGGAGGAGGCCGGCTACAAGCTGCTCAAGAAGCCGGCCCGGCTGGACCGGCCGAAGAACCTCCCCCGGCTCACTCTGGTCCGCGACCTTGTCCAGGCCGCCGAGGTGACCCTGGCCCGGCAGTCCACGATCCCCGGCTCGGTGGGCGACGTCAGCGTCTGCACCGCCACCACGCTGACCGCGCTGCAGGAGCTGGCCGACGCAGCCGACGTCCCGCTGGTGGTGGGCGACGGCGAGGTGCGGCTGGGCGCCGCGGTCGGTGCCACGCCGGCGCCCGTGCGTATCGATCCCGGCCTCAACCTGGTGTCCCGGGTGGACGCGCAGAAGGAGGACGTGACGCCGGGCGCCCGGCGCACCGGCGACGCGAAACCGCCGGTGCGGACTGGCCTGGAGGTCACCGTGCTGGGGCATCCGGGCCTGCGGCCCGGTCAGGTGGTCACGGTGTCCGGACTGGACGACGTGCCGCCGGGTCCGCTGCGGATCAGCCGGGTGACGCACGCGTACGGCGCCGCCAACGGCTACACCTGCACGCTGGTGCTGACCGCGGTGGCGGCCGGGGTCCGGGTCCGGGTGCTCGGCGGGGTCCAGGGTGTGGTGGACCGCTGGCAGGACGTCGTCACCCGCAGCCGGGAGGACCACCCCGCGATCGACGTCGGCGAGGTGACCGCGTACCGGCCCGGCAAGGACGGCCGCCACCTGGCCGACCTCCACTACGGCCAGAACCCGCCGGCGGGCGAGGTGGCGCCCAGCGTCACCACCGCGGTCGGCGCGGACGTCGAGCTGCACAACAAGCCGGTCGCCTCGCCGTTCGCGTTCCACCAGGTCGGCCTGGTGACGCCGGTCTACCCGAAGATGCGCGCCCTGCTGGCGCACAACCGCGGCCTGGTCAACGACGCGGTTGCCACCGGGTGGATCTGGTCGGAGGAGCCCCGGCTGAAGCCGCCGCCCAACGAACCCGGCGACTACTGGCTGGCGTTGCCCACCGAGCTCGACGGCGACGGGCTGCCCACCGGCAAGGGGGTCAACGACCTCACCGACGCCACCGGGCACCGGGTGGTCCAGGCCCGGGCGCTGCACATCACGGTCGGCCGCAAGAGCCTGCCCGACGTCGGCACCCGGCCCAAGCCGCCGGACGACGACACCGTGGTGATCGAACACCATTCCGGCACCCGGATCACGATCAACGCGGACGGGGAGGTCACCATCGCCACCGACCGGAAGTCCCTGACGCTGACCAACGGGCAGGTGTCGATGAAACTCGACGGTGCGAAGGTGGCGATCTCCTGATGCCGGCCGTCCTGACCACCGATTCCAGGATCAAGTGTGCGCACAGCGGCACGGTCGTCGCGCAGGCGTCCACGTCCGCGCTGACCGCGGCCGGGAGCCCGGTCCTGGTCCAGGCCGACCTGCTCGCCGCCACTGTGACCGGCTGCACCAACACCAACACCAACGCGGGTGAGACGCCGTGCCTCAAGGTCACCTCGGTGACCGCCGGGCTGAGCACCACCCTCAGCGTGGGCGGCCAGCCGGTGCTGCTCGACACCGCCAGAGGGCTGACCAACGCCACCCCGCCACGACCGGTGCTGTGGCAGGTCGACTCCGCGGGCCAGACCGTGCTGGAGGTCTCATGACCGTCGTACCGCAGGCCGGATTCGGCGCCAGCTTCCTGCTCCGGGACGGCGACCTGGTGCTCACCGGGTCCGGCGTCGAGCTCGTCGAGGGGCTGGCGAACCTGACCCAGGCGCTGACCCTGCGGCTGCTGACCCCGTACGGGACCGACCGGGTGAACGCCACGTACGGACTGGACGCCCGGGAGGCCTTCAGCGGCAACCACGACCGCACCATGCTCAAGGAGCTGATCCGGCTGGAGGTGCTGCGGACGTTGTCCGGGGACCCGCGGGTGCGCGAGGTCACCGGCGTGCTGTTCGACGACGATCCGGAGTTCCCCGCCGGGGCCGCGCCGCCGGACCATCGCGACCGCGTGTGGCGGGTGCTGGTGACGGTGCAGACCACCGACGACACCACCGCGGTCGTCCTGGCCGACGTGGAGCGCTGAGCGATGAGCGACTTCGGAGTGACCCGGGACGGGTTCGTCCTCAAGGGATTCGACGCCATCCTGGGCGACGCGATGGACCGGGCCCGGCAGATGTGGGCCACCCTGGGCCTGGAGCCGGACCTCACGTCGACCAGCCCGCTGCGGAAGCTCCTCGAGGCTGCGGCCCACGAGGACGCCGAGCTGTGGAAGCGGCTGGAGGACTTCTACTACAGCGCCTTCGTGTCCACCGCCACCGGCGACACCCTCGACCTGCTGGGCGACGACGTCGGGCTGGCCCGCCGGGACACCTTCGCCGCCGGGACGGTGACCCTCACCCTCACCGGCGGCCTGCCCGGGCGGACGTACGTGGTGGGCGAGGGGACGATCCTGCTCGCACCCGGAACGGGCCAGGCGTACGCCACCCGGACCGCCATGACGCTCACCGCCGCCGCGCCGGTCGCCACGGTCGGCGTCCAGGCCTTCCACCGCGGCGCCGACGGCAACGTCCCGGCCGGCGCCATCACGACCGTCGACCCCGCGTACCGGTCGGTGTATCTCGCCGATTTCGGCCCCGCGGACGTCACCGTCGTCAACCAGCAGGACCTCACCGGCGGCGACGGCCGCGAGGACGACGACAGCTACCGGGGACGGCAGCTCGGCATCTCCCGGTCGCTGTGGACCGCCGAGGCGGTACGCCAGACCGTCCTGGACGTCGACGGAGTGATCGACGTGCTGCTGACCGACCCGCTCGGCGGGGTGGACGTGTCGCAGAGCTTCTTCGGCGAGTTCCTTTTCGCCGAGCGGCTGTTCAACGCGGAACGGCGGATCGGCGAGCCCTACCGCTTCGACATCGTGGTGGCGCACGACTTCCGCTGGCCCTGGACCACGACCGGCGCGGTGCCGGGCGTGTTCGAGCGGGTGTCGGCGGCGGTCGACCTGGTCCGGCCGGCCGGGGTGCACCCCAACGTGGTCGAGGCCGACCACATCGACGTCGGCGTCCGCGCGCGGATCGTCACCGAGCCCGGGCACGACCAGGCGGCCCTCGCCACCGCCGCCCGGGAGGCGCTGGCCGCCGGGCTCAGCGACCTGCGGCTGGGCGGTGACGTGCTGTACAGCCGGGTGGTCCGCACCATCGTCGAGGTGGCGGGCGTGGTCGACGTCCAGCGGCTGCACCTGCGGCGGCACCCGCCCGCGTTCGGCCGGATCACCCTGGGCGACGTGCCGTACCTCAGCACCGAGGTGGACGCCGCAGTCGGTCAGAACCTGGTCATGGGGCCGACCGAGCTGCCGGTCTTCCGCACCGACGCGGAGCTGCACGACCTCGAGCTGGTGACGCCGTGACCCTGCCGATGAGCGCCGATCTCCTGTCGGTGGCCCGGGGCGCCGCCGGGCGGATGTCGCGCCGGCTGACCCAGCCGTTCGCGGCCGGTGGCGACGTGCTCGCCCTGTCGCTGAGCCCGGTCGCCGGCACCCCGGGCGCGGCCGACGTCGCCGCGTACGACTTCGGTGACCATCAGGCCCGGTTCGGCGTCGCGCCGGTGCCGTCGTACGTCCTGCGCAGCCTGCGCGACCTCGACCAGGAGACCCGCGTGACCCTCCGGGTGAGCGACCCGGCGCTGCCCGGCGGCGGCGCCGACGTGCCGGTGCTGCTGCGGGCCGGGACGCTCACCGGCGAATCGGTGCCGGTGCCGCTGCCCGCCGCCGCCACCGGGGCGGCGCGGGTCGGCCGGATCACCGTGGCCCATCGCAGCGGCTCCGGCTTCGTCCCGGCGCCCGGACCGGCTGCGGAGCAGTGGTCGATCAGCGTGCTGCTGGGCAACCTGGCCCGGGTGCTGTGGGTGCTCGGCGCCGAACGGGACGCGCTGCGCCGTCACATCGCCCGGACCGCAGCCCAGCGGCGGCTCGACCACGCGATCGGGCCGACCCTGGACCTGATCGGCGCGGACCTCGCCGTCCCGCGGTTCCCGCCGTTGCCGTATCCGGTGGACGACGACACGATCGCGCTCCACCACCTCGACGACGCCTCCGGGGCTGCCGGCGTCGAGGACGCCACCGGGCGTTTCCCGGGCCGGACCGCCCATCCCGGGGTGCTGTCCGGCAGCGCGACCCCCGGTGTCCCGGGCCGGTACGGGCCGGCCCTGGCGTTCGCCGGTCCGGGCGCGGCCACCGTCGCCGCCGACCCCGCCTTCGACCTGCCCGCGACGGCATCCTTCACCGCCGAGTGCTTCGTCAAGCCGGAGCCGTCCACTCCGGACTCCCGAGTTCTGTCCCGCCGGGGCGCCACCGGACCGGGCTGGACGGTCGAGGTGGGCGAGTTCGGCCGCGGCCTGCCCCGCGCCGTCCGTGCGACCGTCGCCGACGGCACCCGGGAGGTCGCGCTGCACGCCGACCTGTCGCTTCCGGTGGACCGGTTCACGCATCTGGCCCTGGTGGTGGACCGGGCCGAGGCGTCGGCGGCCCTGTGGGTGGACGGCATCCGGCGGGACCTGGCCGACGCCGGGCCGCTGGGCGCCCTGACCGCCGCCGTACCGGTGGTGATCGGCCCGGGGTCCGGCGGACTGCGGGCGGTGGTCGACGAGGTGCGGATCAGCCGGAGCGCGCGGGCCGGCTTCGCGCCGGCGCTCGGCGAGAGCGACGAGCACTACCGCCGCCGGCTGCGCATCTTCCGGCGCTGGGTGCTGCCCACCCCGGCCGGACTCACCGCGCTGCTGAACGAGGCGGTCGGCTCGATCGGCGGCGTCGCCGATCCGATCGTCGTGGACGACACCGACACGCCGGTGACGCGCGGGCACGCCGTCGTCCGCGTGGTGCCGGTGTCACTGGACCCCGGCGAGAGCATCGACGCCGCCGGGCGCCGCGGTACCGGCGAGGACGACCTGTACGGCGATCCCGACGACCTGCGCATCGATCCGGTGCTGCTGCTGCGGCACGACGACGCCCGCGCCGACTACGGCCCGGTCACCACCGGCGACCCGCATCTGATGCAACCGCCGCTCGCCGCCGCCCTGAACCGGCTGCTCGGCCTGGTAGCGGGCGAGGCCGGCCGACTGCGGGTGGCGGCCGCCTGGACACCGGACGCGGACGACGCGCGTGCCGCCGGCCGTGGGCTGATAGTCACCCATCCCGGACTGTCCGCCGGCAGGCTGGCCGCGCGGGCCCACGAGGCCGGCTTCACCTGGGTGCGCACCCAGCCCCGGGGTACGGGCGTGTACGCCTCCTGCCCGCCGGGCAGCGCCGTGGCTCTGGTCGCGGCCCCACCGGTGGCGGACGGTGCGGAACCCGAGGTGGACGTGGGCGCCACGCTCACCCTGACCGTCTCCCCCGCGCCGCCGCCGGACGCCGAGCTGAGCTGGTCGGTGGCGACCGGGCTGGGACCGGGCCGGGTCCGGCTGGTGGCGGCGGGCGGTCAGGCCACCGTCCAGGGTGTGCAGCCCGGGCTGACCGTGATCAGCCTCGACCTGCTGCGCCAGGGGTTCACCAGCACCGCGTCGGTCGCCGTGCACGTCCGGCCGGTCACGGTGGCCGCGGGCGGCACGATCGCCGCCGACGGCACCCTGGGAGCCGGGCCGGAGGTGGCCGGTGCGCCCGGCGATCCGGTCGATTCGAACCTGCTCGACACTGTCACCGACCTCCGAGCCACATACGCGACGGCCCAGGCCCGCCGGACGCAGCGCGGCGTGTCCCACCTGCTGCTGGCGCTGCTGGACGACCTGGCCGGCGTGGCCGGGACGCTCACCGTGGTGTCCGCGCTGGTGCCGGTCGCCGCGGGTGCGCCGCTCACCCTGGCGGCGCAGGGCCGGGCCCTGACGCTGCGGCATTCGAGCCTGCCGGCCGAAGCGCTGGCGGCGCGCGCCCACGCCGCCGGATTCGCGTGGGTCTCGGTGTCCGGCACCACCGTCGAGGTCCGGCACACCGCCGGGGACCTCATCGAGGTCCGCGGCCCGCACACCGTGACCGAGGGCGGCTCGATCGCCCTGGAAGTCGTGCCGGACCCCTCAACGGTGTCCGCGACCACGCGGCTGAGCTGGTCCAGCGGCCCGCTCGAGCCCACGCCGGGCGCGGCCGGGGTGAGCACCACCTCGCTGCCGCAGGTGCAGCTGGTCGGCGAGCGGGCCGGTCGGGTATGGGTACAGGCGGCGTTCCGCGAGGCCGGAGCCAACGGCCCCTACGCCATGCAGATCCGCTTGCGCCCCGGCGTCCCGGCCGGCTCGACGATCAGCCGCGACCAGTACGACCTGATCATGAACGTGGTGCACGCCCTCCATCCGCTCGGCGTAGAGGTGCTGACCCGGGCCATCCGCCCGGCCGTTGTCGAGCTGACCGGCAGCCCGTCGGTGGATCCGGACTACACCTACCCGAAGTTCCGGCTGCACCGTTCCGCCTCCCGACTGCGAAAGGACGCCGAGCATGGCTGATGTCGTCTTCAACCCGACGTTCCGGCACACCGACTACGTCGACAACCGGGACCGGGTCCAGGCGGGCGGCCCGAACGGGTTCAACGCCCGGTTCCGGGCCCTGGCCGCCGACCTGACCACGCTGCACGACGTGGTCACCGATGTGAACACGGCGCTGGTGGCGCTGGGGCAGGGGCCGGGGCCGGTGCAGCAGACGCTCACCCTGTCCCCCGCCCTGGCGCCCGTCGCCGGCTCGGGCGCGTGGGTCCAGGACACCGCCGGGTTCGCGTCCCGGTCCGGTCCGCTGACCAGTCTCGCCGGGGTGCAGTCGGTGTCGCTGCCCCACGGCGCGCGGATGGCGTCCTTCCACACCCTGGGGCAGAACAGCGGCACCGGAACGCTGCGGGTGTCGCTGATGCGGTCCCGCCTGCTGTCCACCGTCGCCCCGGCCGAGCGGCTCGCCCGGGTCACCGGCGACACCAACCCGTTCGACCTCAACGCGCCGGTCGATCCGAACAACGCGGTGGTCGACACCGTCCAGTTCCGTTACTTCGTCCTAGCCACCCTCGACGGCGCCGCCGCCGGCGACACCGTCACCCTCTCCGGATTCCAGGTCCTCTACACCGCCTGAGCCGGAACTCGTACCCGGAGGCCAGTCATGCCACCCATCCCCGGCGATCTCTACCTCAGCGTCGACTTCGGGTCGTCGCCCACCAAGGACGACGGCACCCGCCCGTACACCGGGACCAATCCGCAGTGGAACAACTTCAGCATCACGCTCAGCGGCGGGCCCAACGACACCCAGACCCGGGTCGGCGCGCAGACCTCGGTGAAGGTCCGGGTGTCCAACAAGGGACCGGAGCCGGTCACCGACGTGCACGTGGACGCCTACGTCATGAACCCGTTCATCGGCATCGCCCAACCCAACCAGGCCATCCAGCGGCTGCGCGGGTCGGTCGGCTCGGTGGCGCCCGGCTCCGGCAGCTCCGGGGCGAACGACGCTCACGTGGTCACCTGCCTGGTCAACGGCTCGTTCCCGTGGGTGCCGACCAACGCCGAGCTCAACGCCACCATCAACGGCGACGGGCACATGTGCCTGGTCGCCAACGTGTACTCCGACGCTGACGGCGCCGACGACGGGCGGCCGCTGCTCGACGGCGAGGACTTCAGCGTGATCAACGACCAGCACCAGGGCCAGCGGAACATCACGGTGCTGCCGATGAGCCTGCGCGCCGAGCACATCATGGAGTTCCTGGTGATGCCGGCCCCGCGCGAGGTCGAGGAGACGTTCGTGGCCTTCGAGCCCGTGGACCTGCGGGGTGGTCTCGGCGCTGGGGACCGCGCGCTCCTGCTGTCGCACGACTTCGTCATCGCGGCCGAGGGCGGCGACGGCGAGCCGGGCCAGTTGTCGGTCCTGATCAAGGGCAAGCCGTTCCCGGTTTTCCCGTCCGACCGTCCGCTCACGACCAAACTGTCGGTCGAGGACATCGGTGAGCCGCCATACGACGACCGCGACGACGACCACCCGGACATCCGCGACGGTCGTTGGCCGCACTTCCCGCACCGCGGTCACCGCCACCGCCGCCCGCGCCGGCACCGGATGCCCACCTTCGAGGACGCGAAGCGCGGCAAGCTGCTGGTGCAGACCGACGAGGAGCAGCCGGGCGCCCTGCAGGCGATCGACATCGTCCAGCGGGACCGCAAGGGCCGCGCGCTGGGCGCGCTGCGCATGTTCACGATCGCCAACGGCTGACCGACGGGGTGGTCCGGCCGGATCAGGCCGGCCGGACCACGCCACCGCCGAGCAGCCCGGCGTCCCGCAGGATCAGCACCGCGGTGATCCGGTCGTGGCAGCCCAGCTTCGAGTACGCGTTCTCCAGATGCTTGTGCACGGTTCGCGCGCTGATCCGGCAGTGCCGGCCCACCGCGCTCGCGGTCAGTCCGTCCGCCATCAGCCGCAGGACGTCGAGTTCGCGCGTGGTGAGGCCCTCCAGGCGGCACGCACCGAGCCGCCACCGCAACCGCAGCCCCGGCGCCATCAGCCAGGCCACGTCCAGTTCGGCGGCGGAGAACTCGCCGCGCGTACGCGTCAGCACCCAGGCGGCGTCGGCGGCCAGCGGGAGCAGGAGCAGCTCGTCGAGCCGGACCGGGTCGAGATGACTCGGGTGGCCGCGCAGCCAGTCCCGCGCCCGGACGCCGGCCGGGTCCTCGGCGGCTACCGGTCCCCGCGCGTCCGTACCGGCCCAGGTGCACGACGCTCGGGCACCGGTGAGGTCGCCGGGACCCACCAGGGTGATGCGTCCGCACGGCAGGATCCGCCGGAGCACCGGCACCACGTCCGCGCCGTGGGCCGCCAGAGGCACCACCGTTCGCATCTTCCACACGGTAGAGAGGCGGACGGCCCACCGATGTCGCCAGTCCGACGACAGGAGAAGTACCTGGTCATGTTCACCCGAACGGCCGAGATTTCGGTCATTCGCCGATCCACTCCGGAGTGATTTTCGGGTCGACGGGCGCGCTCATCCCGGGTTCCCACTTTGTTTTCCACCCGTGGGGGATGTCCAGGGTGCGGAACTTGCTCTCGGCCATCTCCTGGGCGATCTCCCGCACCTCGGCGGTGAATTCCGCGCCGTGCAGGTCGCCGAGCCGGCGGGTGAGCGTGTAGGCGTACTCCACCTGGGGCCCGGCGTGCAGGTACGAGTTGTGCAGGCGGGTCAGCTCCGGGTTTTCCGTCGTGCGGCTGGCCGCCAGGAACACACCGTTCTCGGCCTCGTTGATGCCGCTGCCCGCCGCGGCCAGACGTTCACGCATCCAGTCGAGGCCCGGGCCGAACTCCCCTTCCGGAATGATGTGGTGGGCGTGGTATCCCGGCGGCGGAGGGGCTACCCCGGCCTTGAGCATCGACGCGCGCAGGGCGACGCTGCCGGGGGTCTCGACGATCTGGTCCAGCCGCGGCGGCCGACCGGGGTGGATGGTGATGTCCACCCGGTCGGCGAGTTCGGACTCGGACCACTCCCCGCGCGACGGCGCCTTGCCGGCCTCGATGTCCTCCATGCCCTCGATGGCGGCGGCGAGCTTGCCGCTGGGCACCTCGTCGAGGAGGTCGACGGTCCGGTCGTTGAGCTGCACGCGGTGCCGGCTCAGGAATCGGCCGAGCTGCCTGACCTCCGCGGGCGTGAACCGCTCGAGCAGCCGTGCGACCCGCCGGGCCAGCGCGGCCGACGGCCTCGTGTTCTCCCCCATGAACAGGCGCAGGTCGTCGCCCGTGAAGCCCTTCTTCTCCAGCTCGGCCAGGAGTTCCTTCAGCGTGGCCGACTCGATGACGAACGGCTCCTCCGGCGGCTTGGCGGTCTCGGCCGGCTTCTCCACCGGTTTCTCCGGCGGCTTGACCGGATCGGACGGCGGCGGCGTGGTATCGGACAGCCTAACCGGATCGGCCGGCGGTGGTGGCGGTGGCGGTGGCGGATCGGCGGGCGGCTTCGGAGGCAGCGCGGCGGGTTTCGGCGCCGCGGCGGCCGCCCGCTGCACCTCGGCCTCGTGCAGCTGCCGCAGCCGCAGCAGCGCCGCCTCGTCCAGCGCGCCGACCTGCCTGGCCGCACCGAGCAGCAGCTCGGCCGGGAGCGGATTGTCGGCCGCGAGCGCCCGGATCACACTGCGTCCCGCGTCCGCCGACAGCGGCTCGAGCCGCTGGAGAAAGCGTTCCAGAGCGGCCGGTCCGTGCTGGAACGGCCCGGCGAGGACCCGCGCCGCGATAGCCGGCTCCTGGGTGAGGAAGAACAGGACCCGCGGGGCGGAACCGAGCTGAGAAAGGGTGCCCGCCTCGGCCATCGCCCTCATGAGGGCGTCGTCGGCGGCACCGATGGCCCGCAGCACCTCGGCCGGCGCGCGCTTGTTGGTGAGCAGCCGCTGCAGGAGCCCGTCGATCTGCCGCTCCCCGGCCGTCCGGACCAGGCGTTCCAGGCCTTCCGAGGCGGCGCCGGTCAGCTCCGGGCCGTACAGCTCCAGCAGGGACTGGTACGCGCGTGACCGGTATTCGCGGCCGATCGCGGTGAGGATCTCGGTGAACTTGGCGCGGAAACCCTTGGCGATGACGGCGCCCGCCTCGTGCTCGACGGTCCGGCCGATGGCCGCCTCGACCTCGCGGGCGCCCTTGAGCAGAGCGGAGACGGTCTCGCCCCACGACAGGCCGGAGCTTCGCAGCGCCCGGGCCGCCTCCACCGCCGTGCCCGCCTTCTCCAGCGCCGGTCGCAGCGCCGGGGAGAGCAGCGGCACCACCGCGAACTCCATGACCAGCCCGGCGAGGAAGCCGTGCTTGAACCGCGTCCAGTAGGTGCCCGGGCTCGACCAGCCCGAGCAGTGCGAGTAGCGCAGCAGGTCGTCGGCGAACTGGTAGGCGACCTCCATGGCACCGATGCCGGCCGCGGTCAGGCCGCCGCGGAGGGCGAAAACAATCCACTTGGTCGCCACCTCGGAGACCAGTTCCCGGGTCACCAGGAACCCGGCGCCGAAGCCGACCACCTGCTTGACGGCCAGCGACAGGCCCTTGAACCCGACGGCGTCCAGCTCACCCTTGAGGGCGGCGGTGAGGTAGCCCTGCAGGGTGCGATCCTCGGCGTCGGTCGTGAAGCGGTAGATCACCAGTTGCACGCTGACGAAGAACAGCAGCTGGAGACCCGACGCGATGCCCAACTCGATGATCATCACGCCGCCGAAGATCACCGTCTCGGCGAGCAGGAAGACGGTCAGCGCCTCCTGCAGGTGCTGCACGTGGTAGTAGGTCAGGTAGGCCTCGAATGCGGTCGGCGACCCGACGATCACCTCACCGGCCGGGACCCAGGGGTTGTCCCCGACCTTCTGCACCGGCTGGTAGTGGACGTAGACCGCGGGCACCCCGCCCTCGGTACGCCGCTCCAGCTTCAGCACCCGGACCGTCTTGCGGAGGGTGACCTTGACGAGGTCCTTCTCCTCCAGCGGCGGCATCTCCTTGGCCGCCTCCTGCATGGCCTTCTGCAGCAGTTCCTCGCGGGTCATCCGCTCGCCCGGATTGCACACCATCCGCCCGATGAGCTCGCTCACCTTCTTGCGGGTGGGCTCCTTGAGCTTCTCCAGGATCTCCGGCTTGGGCTGATGGACCCGCGAGGACTCCGAATAGTACGGATCCACCACGGCGACCACCCCGGCCGCGTCGTCAGTGCTGTCCCCGGCCGCGCGGACGATCTTGTCGGAGTCGTTGAGCAGCCAGATCTCCTGCTTGTCCACGTCGTACCTGCCGCGCTCCCCGCTGTGGACGAGAGCCTCGATGCTGGCCACCACCGCCCGGATCCGCGGGTCGTCTGCGTACGGGGATCCCACCACCAACCGGACGACGAGGCGCTTGAGGTAGGTGTCGGTGGACCACATCTCGCCCACGGCACCGAAGAAGGTGTCCAGCTCGCCGCGCTTGTGCAATTCGTCGAGCACGAGCGCGAACAGCGCCGGATCCCGCCGCCCGCGGTCCCAGCCGATGACGTACTCCCGGAACGCGGCCTTGCGGTCGGCCGACCAGAACCCGTTCTCCAGCCGCAGGATGCGCTGCACCTCGGCGGCCTGCGCGTCGATGAAGGCCGCGTTGGCCTGGCGGAGCACCCGCGTCCGCAGATCCGCGGGCAGCACCGGGCTCAGGTGCACTCCCATGCCTCCCGGTTGCCAGGAGCCGGCGGCCGCGCCGCGCCGCGCCGCCGCCGGTGCGGCCGGGTCGGCCAGCGCGGCGGCGAACGGGCCGAGCGTCGGGCCGAGCTGCTCGGTGGCCGCCTCCGTCAGCGCCACGACCTTGCCGAGCGAGGTCTTCCGGTGCGCCTGGAGCAACGCCGCGAGCGCCCGCTCGTGCACCGCCCGCCTCACCACGAACACCACCGCGACCACCGGGACCGGAAGATCCGGCACCGCCCGTACGGTGGCCGCCCAGTCGGCGCCCGTCGCGGCGGCGAACGCCTCGGGCGTGACCAGCGCACCGGCCTCGCTCAGCGGCACGTCCACGGTCTGCTCGGGCCGGAGCTCCACCAGATCGCCGAGGGTCAGGTTCGGCAGCGGGAGGAAGACCGAGAGCACCCAGGCGCCGGGCAGCAGCGTCTGCTCGGCGCTGTCCGGCTTGGTCTCGACGAAGCCGATCCGGGTGAAGTCGGGCACCGCGGCGGCCACCTTCCCGTCCCGGTCCGCCCCCGCGATCGCCGCCCGCAGCTGGCCCCACCCGCTGATCGCCCAGACGTACTCGCCAGACCTGCGGGTGACGGCGTACGCGGCGGTGACCTCCCGGCTGAGCGTGGCGAAGTCGTACCGCCGCCGCGCCTCGGACAGCCAGGCGGCGGCCGGCATCACGTCGTCCAGCTGCGGGAAGTAGAGCTCCATGGGGTCGGCCGGGTCGGTCGTACCGGTACCGGTCCGCCGCCCGAGCCGCTTGCGGATCTCGAAGAACTGCCGCGGCGTCAGCCGGAAGGCGACCTTCTGGCGGATCCGGTACGGCGGGCCGTCGTCCGCCACCTTCGCCAGTGCGTGACCCGGCCGGCCGGAGCCCGCACGCGGGGCCGGCGTCCGCTCCGCCACCGCAGCAACGGGCAGGCGCTGCTGCCGGGCCGCCCGCCGGACGGCCCGCTCGATCAGCGCCCGCAGCGCGGCCTCCTGATGCGGCAGCAGGTCGGGCCCGGTCACTTCCGGCGGGTGCAGGACCACGCCGCCGCCGACCACGTCGTGGTCCGGCAGGGAGCGGCGCGCGTTGGCGAACGCACGGCCCAGCGCCGCGGCCACCGCGTCCTCCCACGCCTCGCCGGTCAGCACCTCGGCTGGGGCGGCACAGCGGAGCCGGACCGGGAAGGTGAGCGCCCTCGCCGGCCGGGGCTGGTCCGCTGGTTCCGTGGTCACCGTGGTCCGATCTCTCGCACTGCGACCATTGGACGTCGGTATCGCACCGTCCGCGATCCAACTGTCGGACATCCGCGTCGTCGCCGGCCGCCGTGCTCCTTCCGAGTGACGACCCGCGACGGACCCCTCGAAGACCTAAGAGACTGGCCGGGATCACCGGACGTTGGTGATGGTGAGCGTGGGAATCTCCTTGAGGCACTCAGGTAAGAGACGTGCCCGACACCGTCGCCGAAGAGATGCCGTCGGTCGCTGTACCGGAGACGGGCCGCATGGTCATCAAGTAGGCGCCAACGCTGTGGTCGTTGACCGGGGACAGCATTACCGTGGTGTTGCTGCGGGCGATACCCGAGCGGTCGTCGGTGAGGCGCATACGTAGCCGTACGGTCCGGTCGGCGTCGTTGGCGAGAACCCGCGGCGTCATCCACCGGGCACTGGACAGGTCGGCCGCCGGGTTGCCCAGATCCGCGATTCCTGTCACCCGCAGAGAGAGGTCCACCGTCGGCGCCGATGACTCGTTGCCGGCAGTGTCAAAGAGCTCAGTCGTGTTGAGCATCCGCTCGCCGGGCACGGCGTACGCGACATGTCGCCCGAGAACTCCCAGACGCCGTCCGTCGCGGTGCCGGAGGTCAGCTGGGACTGGTGCATATAGATGGACGGCCCGCGCTGAAACGGCTCGCATGGCGGCAGACGATCTTGATCGGCAGGCCTTGGCCGCGATCGGTGTCGACGTCGGAGACCTCCAGCCCACCGGCACCCCCGGCGCGGGGCAAGCACCCAGCGTTCAGCTCCGGAGCACGCGAGGTCCTGTCGCCCACGCTAGCACTGGCCGCAGCGGCCAAGTCCCGCCGCATCGAAATCGAGACGACAACCGACCCGTTGGGCGCGGTTCAACGCCGTTCAGTGCACCCGGCTGCTCCCACCCTGCTCCCCGCTCTCGGGCCCTCGAGACCGACGGCAATGATCGGCTGAACCGGCCTCGTGTTGGGCAGGCCGACGCCCGTGTGGACGCCGGTTACGCCGTGCTGGGGCCCTCCGCTGCGACGCGGGCGCTGCCCGGAGGTCAGCGCATTCCGAAGCTCCCATACCGCTCCTCCGGGCATACGCCAGCTCGCTCGCCGAGCCGACCGCAGCCGCCCAAACTACCCGAGGCCTGAGATGCCAGGCACCCAGACGGATCCGAAAGGCGTCGCCGACGGATCCGACGGAGGGGTCGATGCCAGCGGAAGCGCCTTCCGAGTCATACTCGGCCTCCTACGGGTACGTCGTGATTACGACGTGCAGGTTGCGAGGGCCGTGGACGCCCTCGACCCGATTGAGTTCGATGTCGCTCGTGGCGGAGGGTCCGCTGATCCAGGTCAACGGCCGGTGCGGATCGACCCGGGCGAGGGCGTCCGGCACGGTGGCGACGACCTGGTCAGCCCGCAGTACGCAGACGTGCACGTCCGGCACGAGGCTGATGACCCGGCGGCCCTGGTCTGGAGCGGCGTCGAGAATGATGGTGCCGGTTTCGGCGATGGCCACTGCTGCCGCGGTGACCACCCCGTCCATGTCGTCGATTTGCTCCGCGGCGTGGTTCTCGTCGGCCGTCGCCGCGACGGTGGCGGGCAGCCAGTGCCGGGGAAGTCCGGGCGGGATCACGACGCGCCGGCCGCCGAGAACCTGGTCGACGACCTGCGCCACTTCGTCGTCGGTGCATCTGTGTACGGTCGCCCGGTAGTCGATGAGCCGGCGCACCAGCACCTCGAGGTCGACGGCGGCGCCAGCCGACCGGACGTCCCGGGGGACCGCAGCCGGAGCCGGTGGCGGCTCGCCGAGGGCTGCACGGATTCGGCCGAGGATGAGCTCGCGTGCGTTCACCGCTCGGCCCACCACTGGCGGAAGGTCTGCCGCGGCGCGGCCGGGATGTCCCGGCTGGTGGTCCAGCCGTTCAACGGTGGTGGTAGGGCGCGGCCGGCCAGCCGACCGAGGCCCGCGGCGCGCTGCGCGGCCGCGTACAGCGCCGGGTGGTCCATGGTGTACGCGGCTGCGGCCATGGCGATCGCCTCACTGCGCGGATGGGGGGCCTCGCTACGCAGGTGGACCAGGATCGACGGGATGTCGATCATGACGGGGCAGGCGTCGTAGCAGGCGCCGCAGAGCGACGACGCGTACGGCAGTGAGGCGTTGTCGGCGACGCCGGTGAGTTGCGGGGAGAGCACCGCCCCGATGGGCCCCGGATAGACCGAGCCGTACGCGTGCCCGCCGGTGCGCTCGTAGACGGGGCAGACGTTGAGGCAGGCGGAGCAGCGGATGCAGTGCAGCGCCTGCCGGCCCACCGGGTCGGCGAGCACGGCGCTGCGCCCGTTGTCCAGCAGCACCAGGTGAAACGCCTGCGGTCCGTCGCCGGCGGTGACGCCGGTCCACATTGAGGTGTAGGGGTTCATCCGCTCCCCGGTCGAGGCCCGGGGCAGCAGTTGCAGGAACACCCCGAGGTCGGCCCAGGTGGGGATGACTTTCTCGATGCCCATCACGGTGATCAGGGTCTCGGGCAGGGTGAGGCACATCCGCCCGTTGCCCTCGGACTCGACCACGGCGAGGGTGCCGGTCTCGGCGACGGCGAAGTTCGCCCCGGAGACGGCCACCCGCGTGCTCAGGAAGGTCTGGCGCAGGTGCCGGCGCGCTGCGGCGGCCAGCGCGGCCGGCTCGTCGGTGAGGTCGCGGTCGACGCCGGGCATCGCCCGCAGGAAGATCTCCCGGATCTCGGCCCGGTTGCGGTGGATGGCCGGCACCAGGATGTGGCTGGGCCGGTCTTCGCCGAGCTGCACGATCAGCTCGGCCAGATCCGTCTCCACGGGTTCGATCCCGGCCGCCTCGAGGGCCTCATTGAGACCGATCTCCTGAGTGGCCATCGACTTCACCTTCATCACCCGGTCAGCGCCAGTGGCCCGGACCAGGTCGGTGACGATCCGGTTCGCCTCCACCGCGTCGGCCGCCCAGTGCACCGTGCCGCCGGCCGCGGTCACCGCCGCCTCCAACTGTTCCAGCAGCTCCGGCAGGCGGGCCATCGTGTCGGCCTTGATCGCGGCACCGGCGGCGCGCAGCTCCTGCCAGTCCGGCACCTCACCGATCACCGCCGCCGACTTCGCCCGGATCGTCGTGGTGGCGTGCCGCAGGTTGCGGCGTAGCTGGGCGTCGGCCAGGGCCCGCCGGGCGGCGACCGGGAACGGCTCGTCTCCGCGCAGGTGCCCCACGCCGGCCGGGGCGGTCGCCGGCATGCCGAGGAACGTCCGGGTCATGGCCGCACCCCCAACCGGTCCCGCTCCCCCGCCGTCTCGCTGCCCTCCGTGCTGGCCAGGATCTCCGCCAGGTGCACCGTCCGCACCCCCGCCCGCAGCCGGGACAGCCCCCCGCCGATGTGCATGAGGCAGGAAGCGTCCCCGGCCGTGCAGACATCGGCGCGGGTGGCCAGGACGTTGCGCATCTTGTCGGCCAGCATGGCCGTGGAGGTGTCGGCGTTCTTCACCGCGAAGGTGCCGCCGAACCCGCAGCACTGCTCCGCCTGCGGCAGCTCCACCAGATCCAGGCCACGCACCGCGCGCAGCAGCCGCAACGGCCGGTCCCCCACCCGCAGCATCCGCAGTGAATGGCAGGTCGGGTGGTACGTCACCCGGTGCGGGAAGTACGCCCCCACGTCCGTCACCCCCAGCACGTCGACGAGCAGTTCGGACAGTTCGTAGGTGCGCCGGGCCACCTCCTCCGCCCGGCTGGCCAGCCGCTCGTCCCCCGCCCGGCGGGCCACCATCGCATGCTGGTGCCGCACCGATCCCACACACGAACCCGAGGGCGCCACCACCACGTCATACGGAGCGAACACCCGCACGTGCCGGCGCACCAGCCGCAACGCCTCGTCGGGATAGCCGGTGTTCACATGCATCTGCCCGCAGCACGTCTGATCAGGCGGGAAGATCACCTCGTGGCCGAGGCGCTCCAACAGCCGTACCGTCGCCTTCGCCGCCTCGGGGAAGAGCGTGTCCGCGAGGCAGGTGACGAACAGGGCGATACGCATGCTCGGCCGCCTATCTGGTCCATGGCAGCCCGCCAGGCCGCCCCGTCCGACGCCCGGTGTGCCGGAGCTCATCCGAGCCCGTCCTGAATCGTTTCATGTACTGGCTTGGACCGTAGGGGGAGGCATTCGCGTGCGTCAAGGCTTTCCCCAGATTTCTTGCCTGTTGCTGGACCGAGCCCTTGGCATGCGAGACCCTCTCGCTTCAGGGCGACCCGGGCGCCGGCCACCCGGGACCGGCTCGATGAAACGTTTTAGGCGCTATAGACTGCGCGTCACCAGCCGGTAGAACCGGTTCCGGCCGGTGCCCGTACAGCTGCGGACACGGCGCCCGCACCGGCGGCGGGCCGGCAAGCCAGCCCGAGCGGTCGAGGGGAGCTATGGCAACGGCGAACATCAAGCAGGTAGCCCGGCACGCCGGCGTCTCCCTCGGTACCGTCAGCAACGTGCTCAACCGGCCCGACACGGTTGCCCCCGCGACCCGGCAGCGGGTACTCGATGCCATCACCGAACTCAACTACGTCCGCAACGACTCCGCTCGCCAGCTGCGCGCCGGCCACAGCCGCACCGTCGCCATCGTCGTGCTGGACGTGGCCAACCCCTTCTTCACCGACCTGGTGCGCGGCGCCGAGCAGGCGGTCGAGGACGCCGGTGCCATGCTCGTCGTCTGCAACAGCGGCGAGGACAGCGCCCGGGAACGCCGGCACCTGGACCTGCTGCAGGAGCAGCGGGTACGGGGGGTGCTCATCACCCCGGTCGGCCACGGGTCCCAACCCCACCTGGACATGCTCATCGACCGCGGCATCCCGGTGGTGCTCGTCGACCGGGGCACGGGCCAGGCCAGCCGCTGCTCAGTGGCCGTCGACGACGTGCGCGGCGGCCGGCTGGCCATGGACCACCTGCTGGAGCGGGGCCACCGCCGCATCGCATACGTTGGCGGCCCGTTCTCCATCGCCCAGGTCGCCGACCGGCACGCCGGGGCTGCGGCCGCGCTCGAGGACCACGGCGACGCCGAGCTGCGGGTCGCAACCACCACCAGCCTCACCGTGGCCGCCGGACGGCACGCCGCCGAGGACCTGCTGGCCCTGCCCGCTCTGCAGCGACCCACCGCCGTCTTCTGCGCCAACGACCTGATCGCGCTCGGCGTGCTGCAGGAGATGACCGCGCGCGGTCTGCGGGTGCCCGCCGACGTGGCCATCGTCGGCTACGACGACATCGAGTTCGCCGGTGCGGCGGCGGTGCCGCTGTCCTCGGTGCGTCAGCCCCGCGAGCAGCTCGGCCGTACCGCGGCCCAACTGCTGCTGGAGGAGGCCTCCTCGGGCGAGACACATCGGCACCGGCACGTGGTGTTCCAGCCGGAGCTGGTCGTACGCCGCTCCAGCGACCAGCCCCGGCGCTGATCCGCGAGCGCGCCCACGATGGCGCGGATCGCGGTCCCGGCGTCGTCGGCGCTCCCGCACTGCGGCGCCGGCCACGCTCCTCGCGTGGCCGGCGCCGTCGATGTGCGTCAGGCGGTCGGCGCGGAACTGCTCACGAACCGCCAGGTACCGGAGCCCACCGTGTGCACCAGGTAGCCGTCCGCCATCCGCCGGGCGGTCACCAGCCCGCCGGGCGACGCCTCGACATCCTCGGCGCGCGCCGCTGGTACGTGCACCTCGGCGGTCGCGCCGACCGGCACCTGCACGGTCAGCTCGAACGCACCGTCCTGGAGTCGCCAGGCCGACGACGCCCGGCCGCGGACCGTGTCGACCGCCGCCGACGCGGCGGACAGCTCGGCGCGGGCGTCCGGGCGGACAACGACGCTCCCCCAGCCGTCGGCGATCGGGCGTAGGCCGGCCACGTGCTGGTAGAGCCACTGCACGACCGTGCCGTGGAAGTAGTGCTGCCGGGAGCGCGTCGACGTGGGCCACATCTCCCACATCGTGTCGGCGCCGTTGTCCACCCAGTAGCCCCAGCTCGGATACGTCCGCTGCAGCGCCACGCGGGCCGCCACGTCGGCGTGGCCGCGCTCGGTGAGCACCGACAGCAGGACGCTGGTGCCGAGGCAGCCGGTGTTGAGGTGCCAGCCCCGCTCGCGGATGTCGGCGACCAGGTTGTCCACCACGGCGCCGACCAGATCGTCGGGCACCAGCCCGAATGCCAGCGGCACCGCGTTGGAGGTCTGCCGGTAGCCGGGGTCCCGGGCGGTGCGGTACAGCCCGCGCGCCCGGTCCAGGAAGGTCTCGTTGAGCCGGTCCCGCAGCCCGGCCGCCGCCGTCCGGAACCGGGCGGCCTGCGCGTCCTGGCCGGTCAGCTCGCCGACCTCGGCCGTGGCCACCAGCGCCCGGTACAGGTAGGCAGTGGCGGTCAGGCGGGTGTCCTCCGGCGGGTTGCCGCCGGTGCCCGGCGACAGGTAGTCCCCGAGTGCCGTCACCGCCAACCCGTCGCGCAGCCGGCCCAGCTCCCACTCCAGGTAGTCGGCCACCGGCTCCCAGTGCTGCCGCAGCAGCCGGTCGTCGCCGTACCACCGGTGCATCTCGCGCAGCAGGAACGGGTAGACGGTCGTCCACTCCGGCGCCGGGGCCAGCTCCTGGTAGCCCCAGCCTCCGCTGGGCACGATCACCGGCACCTGCCCCGAGGTGACCTGGCTGTCGCGCAGGTCGCCGAGCCACTTGGTGAAGAACCGGGACAGGTCGAGCAGGCCCGCCATGGTGGGCGCGGCCACCTGCGCGTCACCGGTCCAGCCGTTCTTCTCGTACATCGGGGTGTCGGTGGGGATGCCGTGCAGGTTGTTGCGCACCGTACGGCGCATCATCCGCTCGAACTGCTCGAACAGCGGTTCGCTGCACCGGAACTCGCCGACGTCCCGGACGTCGGAGTGCACCACCCGCATGGTGACGGTGTCGGTGGTCGCCACGCCGGGCAGCCCGTCGAGCTGCACGTACCGGAAGCCCTTGTACGAGAAGCTCGGCTCCCACGTCTCCTCGCCGCCGCCCCGGGCGACGTACTCGTCCTGCTGGAACCGGGCGCTCTGCACGTTGCCGTTGGACGCCTCGACGGTGCCGTCGGCGCGCAGCTTCTCGCCGTAGAGGATGCGGATGGTGGTGCCGGCCGGGGCGGTGGCGCGCAGTCGCACCCAGCCGGCGGTGGTCCGGCCGAAGTCGGCCACCCAGACACCGGCGCGCGGCGAGGCGAGCTTGACCGGGGCGACGGACTCGACCACCCGGATCGGCTCGTGCTCCTGGGCTTGCAAGGTGCCTGCCGGGGCGTCCACGACGCCCGCCCGGGTCCACCCGGCGTCGTCGAACCCGGCCGTCGACCAGCCCGCCGGCTCGCGCCGGGCGTCGTAGGTCTCCCCCGCGTACAGCGAGTTGGACAGGGTGGGGCCGGCCATGATCCGCCACGCGTCGTCGGTGACGACCTCCGTCCGCGACCCGTCGGGGTGCTCCACGACGAGGCGAGCCAGCAGCCGCGGCTCGCCGTGCCACGGCGGCTGGTGCCAGCGCCACACGTTGCGGGTGGTCATGCCGTAGAAGCCGCGGCCCAGCTCGGCGCCGAGGACGTTGCGCCCCTCGGCGAGCAGGTCGGTGACATCGTGCGTCACGTACAGGACGGTGTCGTCGTAGTCGGTAAACCCGGGGTCCAGCACGGCCGTACCGACGCGTTTCCCGTTGACGTGCAGCACCTGGTAGGCGAGGCCACTGGCGTACAGCCGGGCGCGGGCCACCGGCTTGGTCAGCTCGAACGCGCGCCGCAGCAGCGGTGCGGGCCGCTCCTCCACCGGCGGCTCGACGCCGCTGCCCCACGGACCCTGCCCGTACGGGGCGAGCACCACCACGGGCGACCAGCCGCCGTCATCGTGTCCCGGCTGCTCCCAGCCGGACTCGACGGTGCCGGTGGTCCGCCAGCCGGCGGCGGTGACCAGCACCAGCTCCTGGCTGTCGGCGGTCCGGACGACGAGTTTCGCGATGAGGCCGCCCGGGTTGACTGACGGGCCGGGCCGGTTGGTGGCGATCACGGCCAGCACCAGGTCGCCGCCGATGGCGCCCCGGGCCAGTTCGGTGACGTCCGCGACCCGGCCGGTGCGCCAGCCGTCGGTCTGCTGGGGCGCGGAGAGGGTGAGCTGGCCGGCCAGGTACGCGGTGAAGTCGTCGTCGGCGCTCATGATCAGCCGGGCGGAGGTGACGTCAAGCCCGGCGGGCAGGGCCAGCCTGCCCCGGAACCAGCGCGGGCCGGCGGGAGCGTTGTTCACCGTCGCGCCCGGACCCCAGACCCACGACGCACCGGCCAAATCCAGGGCGTGCGGCTGCGGCACCGTGACGTTGCTGCTCCATGGTCCCTGCCCGTAGGGGGCGAGCACCGCCACCCCGGCCCAGCCGGCGTCGTCGTAGCCGACCTCCTGCCAGCCGGGCTGCTCGGTGTCGCTGCTGCGCCAGGAGCCGTCGGTCACCAGCACGAACCGCTCGCCGGTGGAGGTGACCACGACCAGCTTGGCGAGCAGGCCGGCCGGGTTGACCGTGGCCCCGGGCCGGTTGACGGCCACCGCCGCCAGGGTGAGCGTACGGCCGGCGGCGGCGCGGGCCAGTTCGGTGACCTCGGCCAGTTTCGCCTTCTGCCAACCGTTGCTCTCCTGTGGGGCGTGCAGCACCTGTCGCCCGTCGAGGTAGGCGGTGAAGTCGTCGTCCGCGGTGACGACGAGGTGCGCGACCGCGATCTCGACCCCGGCGGGAACCGCGAGCCGGCCGCGGAACCAGCGGGTACCGACGGGGGCGTTGCTCGCGGTGGCCCCCGGGGACCAGATCCACGAGGCGCCGGCGACGTCCACGGGGGCGTCCGCCACGTCGGGCTTGGCACCGACCCAGCGGGCCGCGCCGAAGCCCTCGTCGAGCAGGCCGGTCTCGAACCAGGTGGGGGTACTCCATCCGGTCTCCCGGCCGGCGCCGTCCCACAGCCGGACGGTCCAGTGGTAGCGGGTGCGCGGGGCCAGCCTCGGCCCGTCGTACGCCACGCCGACGGAGCGAGGCGAGACCACCCGGCCCGAGTCCCAGACATCGGCCGTGTCCGAGGTGAGCCGGTCCGGGCTGGTGGCCACGAGCACCTGGTACGCGCTTTGGGTGGCGCCGTGGCCGGGGGCGGTGCCGGTCCAGGAGAAGCGGGGCTGCGCGACGTCGGTGCCGAGCGGGTGGTCGGCGTACTCGGTGCGCGGACGGCCGACCGCGAGCGGCCCGGCGCCGGCGCCCGAAGGCGGGGCGGCGGCGGCCGGCGCGGCGGTGGTCGCGCCGAGCGCGACGGCTCCCGCGCCGGCGACGCCCCAGCCGAGCAGTGACCGGCGGCTGAGTTCCGTCCCCTGTCCAGGAACCGGTGGTGGTGTCTGCGCCATGGGCGTGCTCCTTGCGGTGGTGGTGTGGCGGTCAGGACGGCAGGGGCGCGGACCAGACGTCGGCGACGGATGGGTCGTAGCCGTCCCCGGTGTCGCGGAGGCGCACCCGGATCACGCCGTCGCGGGTCTGGTCAGGCAGGTCGACGACGAACTGGTAGCTGACGGTGCCCGCGCCGCTTTCGGTGCGCTGCCAGGAGCGGGCGTGCGCCACCACGCCGTCGACGACGATCTCGTAGTCCTTCAGCTGTGCCTGGTCGTACGTCTCGACGGCGCGCAGCACGAACGGTTGGCCGGGTGCCACGGCGAGGTCGAACTCGAACCAGCCGCCCGGGTAGCTGACGTTGGTGTAGCGGCGGGTCAGCCCGGCCTCGGTGTTGGTACTCGAGTGGGTCGAGGCGGTCAGGTGGTGCGCCTGCTCGGAGGCCGAGTCGCCGAGGTCGACGTGGTCGTACGCGTCCGGCGGCGGATTGGTGAACCGGACCGGGACGGCGAGCGTTCGCCGTTCCGCGTCGGTGACGCCGGTGGCGATGGTGACCTGCGCGGGCCCTTCGGTCACCGCGATCGGTGCGGTGAGGACGGCCGACACGGTGGTCTCCGCGCCGGCGGCGAGGTCGTACCCGGCGGTGGCCGGCGCCGCCCGCCAGCCGTCCGGGCCGGTGGTGGTGAGCTGCCCGGACACCGGCACCGTGGCCCGGTTGCGGAGCAGCGCGGTGACCGTGGTGGTGGCGCCGGGCGCCACGGCGGCGGGGGTCGCGGACGCCGACACGACGACCACCGCCGGAGCGGTGGTGATCGTGCCCGCGACCGGCAGCGTCGCGGTGCCGCCCTCGTGCCGGTAGCTGGCGGACCCGTCGACGGAGACGGTCGCCGGGGACTGCCCGGCGGGGATGCGCAGGTCGTAGCGGTGGGCCGCGGTGGCGCCGGGGGCGACGGTGGTGGCCTGGTCGCCAACCGGCGTCGCCGTCCAGCCCTCGGGTACGCGCAGGGTGGAGGTCACCCCGGTCAGCGGCTTCGTGCCGCCGTTGGTGACCGCGACGGTCGCGGGTACGACGTCGCCGGGCAGCCGCTCACCCACCGGCAGGTCGAGCTTGACGACCGCGCCGATCAGGTCCGACGAGGCGGCGGAGAGCAACTGGTCGACCCGGGTGAGCGGGGCGGTGAATCGCTCGGCGTTCGCTGCGGCGACCCGACCCACCTTGACCTGGGTGCGCAGCCAGCGGTCCAGGTCGGCGGCGGTGGCCAGGGCCCGGTGCACGCGGGTGGCGGCGTCGGTGGCGTCGCCGGCCAGGTGCGCGGTGCGCGCCGTGGCGGTCTCGTCGCTGAGCTTCCCGAGCTGGGCGTTCAGGTGCGCGACGACCGGCTGGCCCAGGTCGTCCGCGAGGTCGTCGGTCAGCGTCGCGAGCGCCTGCACCGCGTCGGCGGTGTCGCCGAGCTCGCCGAGCACCCGGTCGACGGCGAAGGAGTAGGAGCCGGATCCGATCTCGTAGACGGCGACGTCGCCGTCCATCCGGACGAACCGCACGCTGTCGGCCGTCACCGCCGGTCGGCCGCCCTCGGTGACCGCGTGCCGGCTGGGCGTGGGGATGCGGACGGTCGCGGTGGTGTTCGCCGGGACGGTGAGGCGAAGCTGCATGTCGCCGCGGGCGTCGAGGCTCCAGTCGCTGCCGATCGTGCCCTGCGCCGACCGGTACGACGCGCGCGCCGAGGTGAGGCCGCCGCCCGGCTGAGGCGCGAAGGTGAGATGGCTGTAGCCGGGGTTGCCGGAGTCGGGTTGGATGCCGGCGACGGTCCGGTACATCCAGTCCCCCACCGCACCGTAGGCGTAGTGGTTGAAGGAGTTCATCGACACGTCGCCGAAGCTGCCGTCCGGCATGACCGAGTTCCAGCGTTCCCAGACGGTGGTGGCGCCCCTGGCGATCTCGTAGCCCCACGACGGGTAGGTGTCGTTGAGCAGCAGCCGGTAGGCGACGTCGAGGTGTCCGGTGTCGCTGAGCGCTGGCAGCAGGTCAGGGGTGCCGAGGAAGCCGGTGGACAGGTGCCAGTCGTGCCGGCGGACGTTGGCGACGAGCTTGTCGGCGGCCTTCGCGCGCAGCGGTGCCGGCAGCAGGTTCATGCCGATGGCCAGCACGTACCCGGTCTGGCTGTCCCCCTGGACGGTGCCGTCGGCCGAGACGTACGTGTCGACGAAGGCCTGGGCGATGTCCGTGGCCAGCGCCGCGTAGCGGGCGGCGTCGGCGTCCCGGCCGATGGCGGCGGCCATCTCGCCCAGCAGCCGGATGCTGTGGGCGTAGTAGGCGGTGCCGATGACCCCCGCCGGCGTCGGGTCGTTGAGGTTGAGCCAGTCCAGGTACGGGCCGGCGTTGGGGCGCCGGTTGCCGGAGCTGGTGCTCTGCAGCCAGGACGCGTACCGCACCATCGACGCGTAGTGCTCCTCGATGACCCGGGTGTCCCCGTAGCGTTGCCACAGCGTGTACGGGACGGTGATGCCCGCGTCGCCCCAGCCGGTCGCGCCGTCGCCGCAGCAGACGCGGGGGGCGACGTCCGGGTACGCCCCGTTGGCCGACTGCCCGTCGCGCAGGTCCCGCAGCCACTTGGTGAGGAACGTCAGGCTGTCCATGTTGAACGTCGCGGTCTCGGCGAAGACGTTGATGTCGCCGGTCCAGCCGAGCCGCTCGTCCCGGGCCGGGGTGTCGGTGGGGATGGACAGGAAGTTGCCGCGCTGGCCCCAGGTGATGTTGCTGTGCAGCTGGTTCACCATTGCGTTGGAGGTCTCGAACTCGCTGGTGAGCGCCCCGTCGGTGTGCATGACCAGGCCGGTGACCGTGGCCAGGGTGGGGGTGCTTGGGTAGCCGGTCAGCTCGACGTATCGGAAGCCGTGGAAGGTGAACGTCGGCTCGTAGACCTCGGCTCCGCCACCGCGCAGGGTGTAGCGGTCGGTGGCCTGGGCCGAACGGAGGTTGGCGGTGTACGCGGTGCCGTCGGGGTTCAGTACCTCGGCGTGCCGAATGCGGACCGTGGTGCCGGCGGGGCCGTCGACCGTCAGCCGAACCTTGCCAACCATGTTCTGGCCGAGGTCGAAGATCCAGGTGCCGGGGGTGGGCTGGGTCAGCGTCCGGGCCGGCAGCTCCTGCACTACCCGCACGGGCGGGTCGGCCTGAGCGACGACCGGGCCGGTGGCGGCGGGGTCGTCCACGGTGGCTGACGACCAGCCGGCGTCGTCGAAGCCCGGGGTGTCCCAGCCGGCGGGCAGCCGACGCGCGTCGTACGTCTCGCCGTGGATCAGGTCGCTCTGCAGGAACGGCCCGGGCGTGGCGCGCCAGGAGCCGTCGCTGCGGATCGTCTCGGTGCGCCCGTCGGTGTACTCGACGATCAGTTGCGCGCCGAGGTGGGGCCGGGAGCCGTAGTGGTCGGTGCCGAAGGAGGCGATGGCGCCGGAGTACCAGCCGTCGCCGAGCAGGGCGCCGAGCGCGTTGTCGCCCTGGCGGAGCTGGCGGGTCACGTCGTACGTCTGGTACTGCACTCGCTTGCTGTAGTCGGTCCAGCCGGGCGCCAACTCCTGGTCGCCGACCCGTTGGCCGTTGAGCGAGAGCCGGTAGACGCCGAGCGCGGTGGCGTAGATGCGGGCGCGGGCGATCTCCCCGTCGACGCGGAAGCCGCGACGCAGCAGCGGGTTCGCGTCCAGCGCGGTGAGCATCGCCTCGGTGGTGCCGGTGACCCGCAGCCCGCCGGCCGTGGGGGTGCCGCCGCCGAACGGGTTCTGGCCATCGGTGAGCGGGGCGGTGAAGAGGGTGTCGGTGCCGCGGGTGACGGAGAAGTCGGAGAAGACGCCGGTCTCGGCTCCGTCGGTGCGCAGGCCGACCGAGCCGCCCTGGTGCCGGGTGTCGCGGGTGACGTCGACCTGGGTGCCGTCGACCCAGGTGGTGATGGTGTCGCCGGCGGCGGTGATGCGCAGGGTGTGCGGGGCGGTCAGCTTGTCGGCCGGCACCACCGCGTCGAGGGGCACCTCCTTGAGCACGCTCCACGCCCCGTTGACCCGGGCGTGCGGGCGCAGCTTCGCGGTCCCGCCCGTGATCGAGAACTGCCACATGTAGGCGTTGGTCGGGCCGTGGGCACGCAGGTAGATCCCGGCCGCGTCGCGTTCCAGGCGCACGGTGGTCTGCACGGTGTAGTCGGTCCAGGACTCAGTGGGGGGCCGCAGCCCGATCCAGTCGGCGTGCCAGCCGTCGGCGCCGCCGAGACCGGTCTCCCACGAGGCGGGGGCGCTCCAGCCCGAGCTACGGCCCGTGGTGTCCCAGACCCGGACCTGCCAGACGTAGCGGGTGCGGGGTTGCAGCGCCGGGCCGGCGTACGGGACGAGGGTGCTCTGCTGGGAGGTGACGCGGCCGCTGTCCCAGAGGCCGGCGTCGTCGAGGTGGGCCTGGCTGGTGGCGACCCGTACCTGGTAGGACTTCTGGAGCACGCTCCGGGCGACGGATTCGATCCGCCAGCCGAGACGGGGCTTGGCCACGTCGAGTCCGATCGGGTCGGTGGCCCGTTCGGTGGTCAGGCCGACCGCCGCGAGCTGGGGGGCCGATGGTTCGGCGGCGGCTGGGGCCGCCGTCACCACGGTCGGCGTCAGCCCGAGGAGCAGGGCGACGAGCGCGGAGAGCACGGGTCGGCGCCGCGTCGTGAGCGTCATGGTCCTCACCCTTCTGTGCGGCGGTCCCGCACCGAGGCTTTGCAGGGTGTCCCGAGGGGACGGGGGTCAGCTGGATTGGGCGGCGGTGTCGGCGAGCGGCTGGACGCTGGACCGGCGGGAGCCCGCCTCGAACACGGCGCGGCCGTTCTCGGTTCCGACGAAGGAGGCCCTGGCCAGGACCACAGGGCTGGGGTTGGGGAGCGCGGCCGCTGCGACCACTGTCTTTCGGCGCGGCAGCAGCGGCTGGGTTCCGGAAGTCCGAGGTGTCACGGCTGCCTCCGCGCGGGTCGTGAATCGATTCAGAACGCTACGTGCTTATGTTCCGCGGGTGAAGAGATCCTTCGTGGCCGGATCCGGACACGAAGGTCGGCGCCGGCTAGCGGGGCGCTCGAGACGGGGTGCGGCGTCGCGCCCACTCCCTCGACCAGCGCGTCCGCTGGTGACCGGGTCGGTCACCAGCGGGCGCTTCGCCTCCCCAGGACGACCGGTCCGGGTCAGGGCCGCGCCCGGCGGTCGCCGGTCTCAGCCCGCCGGGTCGGTCCGCCCGAGACGGGCCGACATGTACGCGTGGGCGTGGGCGGCGAGATCGTCGGCGTCCTCCCACAGGTCCCGCCACACGCCCAACCGGTCGGACAGGTCGGCGGAGACCACCGCCCGGGAGAACGACTCAAACGTCACGGTGCCGCCGTAGCCGACCTGCCGCAGGGCCTGGAAGAGCCCGTCGAGGTCGGCCGACCCGGTGCCCAGGTAGCCCCGGTGCGACTCGCCCACGTGGACGTACCCCAGGTGGTCGCCGCAGTCGGCGACCGCCTGGGCGATCGAGTTCTCCTCGATGTTGGCGTGATAGACGTCGAGATGGACCACGACGTTGCCCGCCCCGACGTCCTTGATCACCTGGACCGCCTGCGCACAGGTGTTGATGACGTTCGACTCGTAACGGTTCACCGCCTCCAAGCCGAGCGTCACGCCCAGGTCGGAGGCCCGCCCGGCCAGCCGGCGCAGGATGGCCACCATCGAGTCACGCCCGCGCGGGTCCATCGGCCGGCCGTACTTGCCGAGCGCGCTGTAGATCACGCCGCCCATGAATTCCCCGCCAAGGCCGGCCGCCACGTCGAGGGCCGCCAGCAACCGCGCCTCGCCGCGGGCGGCGATCTGGGGATGGGGGCTGGAGATGTCCGCGTCGAAGTCGAGGCCCAGCGAGCAGACCCCGGCCAGCCCGTGCTCATCCAGCACGGCGCGGGTGTCGGCGATGTCGACGGCCGCGGGGTCCAGCGCGGGGATCTCCAGCACGTCGTAGCCGGCCCGACGGGCCCGCGCGGCGGCGCTGCGGCGTTCCTCGGGGCTCCAGCCGCCGACGAAGACGGCGGCGTGGATGCCGAGCGGGTTGCGGACGCTCATCGCAGGAACGCCTGGGGAACGCCGCCGTCCACGGGGACGAGCAGACCGGTGGTCAGGGGCAGGGAACCGTCGACGAGAGCGACGACCGCGGCGGCGACGTGTTCCGGCAGCACCTCCTGCTTGAGCAGGGTCCGCTGCGCGTAGTACTCGCCGAGCTTCTCCTCGGGGACGCCGTAGACCGCGGCGCGCTGGGCGCCCCAGCCGCCGGCGAAGATCCCCGACCCGCGCACGACGCCGTCCGGGTTGACGCCGTTGACCCGTACCCCGTCGGGGCCGAGTTCGGCCGCCAGGAGGCGTACCTGGTGTGCCTGCGCGGCCTTCGCCGACGAGTAGGCGATGTTGGCGGGACCGGCGAAGACGGCGTTCTTGCTGGCGATGTAGACGATGTCCCCGCCGTGGGCCTGGGCGCGCAGCACCCGCGCGGCCTCCCGCGAGACGAGGAACGAACCGCGGGCCATCACGTCGAACTGCAGGTCCCACGTCTCGGTGGTGGTCTCCTCCAGCGGCGCCGAGCGGGACAAGCCGGCGTTGTTCACCACGATGTCCAGCCCGCCGAAGGAGAGGCAGGCGGCCTCGATCGCCTCCCGCACCGAGGCTTCGTCGGACACGTCGACGCGGACGCAGCCGGCGACGTCCGGGCCGCCGAGTTCCTTCGCGAACTGCCGGGCCCCCTCGTGGTCGAGGTCGGCGATCACGACGCAGGCGCCCTTGGCGGCGAGCGCCGTGCAGGTGGCGCGTCCGATCCCGGAGGCGCCGCCGGTGACCAGGGCGACCCGGCCGGCGAGCGCCTTCGGCTTCGGCCGGCGGCGCAGCTTGCGTTCCTCGAGCTCCCAGTACTCGACCCGGAACTTCTCGCTCTCGTCAACCGGGGCGTACGTCGACACGGCCTCCGCTCCGCGCATCACGTTGATCGCGTTGACGTAGAACTCGCCGGCGATGCGGGCGGTCTGCTTGTCTCCGCCGAAGGAGAACATGCCCACGCCTGGGACGAGCACGATGGCCGGGTCGGCACCGCGCATCGGCGGGCTGTCCGGGGTGGCGTGCCGGTGATAGTAGGCGGCGTACTCCTCGCGGTATTCCGCGTGCAGCTCCCGCAGCCGTGTCACCACCTCCTCCAGCGGCGCGTCCGGGGCGGTGTCCAGCAGGAGCGGACGTACCTTCGTGCGCAGGAAGTGGTCCGGGCAGGAGGTGCCCAGCGGCACGAGCCGGTCGAGGGCCTCGCGGCCGAGGAAGTCCAGTACCACCTCGTCGTCCCGGAAGTGGCCGACGACGCGGCTGTCGGTGCCCGCGATGCCGCGCAGGATCGGCGCGAGTTGCGCGGCGCGCGCCCGGCGTTCCGCCTCGGGGAGCGGGCCGCGGTCGGCGCGTACGGCGCCGAGCGGCTCGGCCTTGCCGGTGCGCTCGATGAACTCGGCGGCCTCGCGGATGAGCCGCAGCGCCCGCTCCTCGCACTGCTCGCTGGTCGCTCCCCAGGTGGTCAGTCCGTGCCCGCCGAGGACCACGCCCTCGGCCCGCGGCTGGGTCCGGACGATCTCCGCGATCATCTTTCCGAGTTCCCAGCCCGGCCGGATCCACGGCACCCAGCGCACCCGGTCGCCGTAGCACTCCTGCACGAGCCGCTCGCCGTCGGCCGCCGCGGCGAGGGCGATGACGCTGTCCGGGTGCAGGTGGTCGACATGCGGGGCCTCGACCAGGCCGTGCATCGGGGTGTCGATCGACGGTGCGGCCCCGCCCGGGCCGAAGGAGCAGAAGGTGAAGAGGTCGACCATGTCGTCCTCGTGCTCGACCCCCTGGTACCGGTCGTCCAGGCGGCGCAGTCGGTCGAGTTCGAGCACGGCGAGCCCGGGGTAGCGCAGGGTCCCGAGGTCGCCGCCGGATCCCTTGACGTAGAGCAGGGTCGTGGTCTCGCCGGTGGCCGGGTGTACGACCTCCGCCTTGCACGACGAGTTCCCACCGCCGTAGTTGGTCACCGTCGGGTCCGCTCCGAGTTGGTTCGCCCTGTCGAGCATGGCGGTCACCTCGGCGGACACACCGGCGGGAACGTCATCTCGGGTGCTGTTCACGGTCATACCTCAATCTGCTCGGGGAGATCCTTCGGTCCTGGGTGGTGGTGGTCGGGTGCGGGGAGAGCCAGCCGCGGCGCACGAGCGCGTCGACGAACCGGGCGTATCCCCCGTCGAGCTGGGCTTTCTCGGTGGGGTCCGGCTCGACCGTGCGGGCGAGGATCACCATCGCGTCGACGGCCGCGGCCAGATCGGAGTGCACGGCGGACGACGCGGCCAGGACGGCTACGCCGAAGGCGCTGGACGCCTCGGCCGGCACCACGAGCGGACGGCCCAGCACGGTGGCCCGGATCCGCAGCCAGGGCAGGCTACGGCTACCGCCGCCGACGGCGCGCACCGCGCCGCGGCTGGCAGCGCCGGCCCCGGCGAGGACGTCGAGGGCCAGCCGTTCGACGTACGCGACGCCGTCGAGCAGCGCGCGGTAGTGCTCGCCTGGGTCGGCGGCCTCGTCGTCGAGCGGGCCGCCGGCGTCGGGCGCGACGAACGGGAACCGCTCGCCGCGGCCCGGCACGGGGTAGCGCAGCGTCCGCGCGGGCCCGTGCGCTGCGGCCGCGAGGTCGAGGGCCGTCAGGTCGGCGTCCGGGAACGCGTTGCGCAGCGCCCCGGCGCCGGCGTTGCTCGCTCCCCCGGCCCACCAGCAGCGGTCCGGCGCGAGGTGGCTGTAGACACCGAGGGCGGAGTCGGCCACGCGGCGCGGCGCGGCCACCTTGACCACCAGCGTGGTGCCGAGCACGCCGACGGTGTCACCAGCCCGCACGGCGCCCGCCGCGATCTGGCCGGTGCATCCGTCGGTCATCCCGAGCACCACCGGTACACCGGCGGCCAGGCCGGTCGCCGACGCGGTGCCCGCCGAGAGGCCGCCGACCGGGGTTCCGGGCGACGCCAGGCGCGGCAGCGCCGATTCCGGGACCTCCGCCGCGTCGAGCAGGTGCGCGGGCCAGCGCAGCGTCTGCGGGTCGGCACCGGTCTTGAGGGCGTGGCTGGTGTCGGTGGGCACGTCCTCGCCGGTGAGCCGCGCAACGACGAGGTCGCTGACGTGGCGGTAACGGGGCGCGGGCCGGTGCCGGTGCAGCCACGCGACGCGGGCGAGCGCCGGCGCGGCCGCCACCAGCCCGGGATCGATCCCGGCTCCCGGCTGCCCGGCCCGGCGGTCGTTGTACAGCAGGGCCTGCCCGACCGGGGCGAGGTCGTCCGAGCAGGGAACGACGGTGCCGGAGGTCGCGGTTACCGCCACTGCGCGGACCGGGCAGCGCAGGTCGGCGCCGAGCCGGGCGAGGACCGCCACCGCCACGTCGGCGTGGACCGGCGACTGCTCAGCGCGTCCGTTACCGGCCCGCTCCGGCGGAGGAAGTGGTTGCGCCGCCCGCGCCACCACGTTCCCGTCGGGGGTGACCGCGACGGCGCGTACGTCGGCGGTGGCGACGTCCAGGCCGATGACCACCTCGTTCATGCGCGCCGGTCCCCGTCCCCGAGGATCAGCCGGGGAAGCGTACGCAGGTCGGGGACGGCGACGTCGGGCTCGGCGAGTTGCTCGGCCGTCGGCTCGGGAGGGGCTTCGCCGCGCAACACCCAGACCGTTCCGAGGCCGAGGGCGCGGGCGGGCCGAACGTCGGTGTCGAGGCGGTTGCCGACGTGGACGGCGTTCGCGGGGCTGGTCCCCGCCTCCTTGACCGCCCACTCGAACAGCGCCGGGTCGGGCTTCTCGTGGCCGACCAGCGCGGAGACCGCCCAGACCTGGATGAACGGGGCTACGCCGTCGTGGCGCAGCGCGTCGAGGACGTCGGCTTCCTGGTTGGCCAGCGCTCCGATGCGTACCCGCCCGTGCAGGGCCCGAAGGCAGGGCAGCACGTCGGGGTGGAGACTGCCCGGCCCGTGCCGCCAGTACCGCCGGGTACGGGCGTGCAGGTCGTCGCGCCGCCGCTCGTCACCGAGGAACTCCGCAGCGAGGGCGCGCCGCAGTGACCCGGACTGCGCTGACCGGACGCCGTCGTAAACGGCCCGGAACCGGGCCCGGTCGGCCGGCGGACGGCCCTGCTCGGCGAGCAGGTCGTCGAGCGCCGCCAGCACGGCGGTCGCGAAGTTCTCGTCGTCGTAGATCGGGCCCCCGATGTCGAAGAAGACCGCCTGCACGGTGCGACCGGCGAACGGCGGGTCCGTCCGGGTCATACCGTTTTCCCGGCGAGCAGGGCGCGCCGGGCGACCTCGTCGGCGCGGGAGGCGAGCGCGTTCCCGCCGGCGGCGTCCAGGTAGCGCGGGGTGCCGACGGCGTGGGCCAGCGCGCGGGTGCGGGCGGCCTTCACCGCCATCGCGGTGACCGCCTCGACCTCCTCGGGCGAGCGGCCCAGCGCGACCATGCCGTGGTTGCCGAGCAGCACCAGCCGGGGCGGCGCCCCGTGCCGTTCGGCGTGCTCGGTGATCGAGCGGGCCACGGCGCGACCGAGCGCGAGGCCCGGCTCGTGGTAGTCGACCCAGGCGGGGCGGCCGACCACCACGGCCTCGTCGGGGAAGAGCGGCGCCTGCCACAGCCGTTCCCCCTCGACGATCGAGACGAGCCCGACGATCGCGGTGGGGTGGGTGTGGGCGACCCAGGTGGCTCCGCCGGCGTGCACCGCGGCGACGTGGACGAGCGTCTCGATCGAGGCGCGCCGCCCGCGCGGGTCGTCCGCCACGGCCAGCAGCGTGGAGAGTTCGTCCTGCGTGGCGCGGGGGTCGCCGAGGACCCGGGCTGCGGCGTCGAGATCGACGACCACGAAGTCCTCGGGCTTCGCGCGGTCCATCCGGGCGCCGCTCGCCTTGACCACCAGCTCGCCGTCGGCGATGGTCGAGGTGTTGCCTTCGGCGAGGCTGACCAGGTCCCGGGCCGGGTCGCCGATGCGCAGCGTCAGCTCGACCAGCTCGGCGGGGACGGCGCCGGCGTCGCTGCGCACGCTCACCGCACACCGCCGCGGCGGCGCAGGGTGATCGCGTTGAGCAGCGCGGAGAGGACGAGGACGGCACCGAGCGCGAGGAGTTGGAACTGGCTGCCGTCCGAGCCCTCGAAGGCGAGCAGGATGCCGGCGTTGAGCCAGATGATGAGCAGGGCGGCGATCACCACCCCGGCCACCCGGCCCAGGCCGCCGGTGATCGCCACGCCGCCGAGCACGGCGATGGTGATTGCCGGCAGGGCCATCCCGTTGCCGACGCTGCCCGCGTCGGGGCGGGCGGAGGCGAACTGGGCGACCGTCACCACGGCGACCACCCCCGAAAGTAGGCCGGAGGCGACGTAGGCGCGGAACCGGGTCTGCCGGACGTCGAGGTTGGCGAACCGGGCGGCCACGTCGTTCGTGCCGATCGCGTACAGCTTGCGGCCGTATGTGCTGCGGTTGATCACCAGCCACACCACGAGGACGCACGGCACGAGGAACGTCAGCATCTGCGCCGGCAGGTCCGGCACCACGGGCAGGTCGAGCGGCCGGGTCAGCGAGTGCAGGTCTTGGATGGGCCTGGTGGAGATCGGCGCCCGGTCGTTGCTGACCAGCGCGAGCGACCCGTACGCGTAGTAGGTGGCGAGCGTGGCGATCAGGGCCGGGAACCCGAGGTACGCGACCAGCAGCCCGTTCGCCGCGCCGAGCACCCCGCCGACCAGGATGGTCAGCGCCAGCGCGGGGAGGACGGGCCACCCCCACTGGCCGACCATGAAGCCGAAGGCCATGCCGGAGAGGCTGACGATCGATCCCACGGACAGGTCGATCCCGCCGCGCCCGGAGACGATGACGATGAACTCGGCGAGGCCGAGGAGGCAGAGCGGGACCATCGTCTCCAGCGCCGAGGCGAGGTAGTCGGCGTCGTACGGCGCGACGAGGTAGTCGTTGCGACCCAGGTACCAGAACCACACCACGACGATGACAAGCAGCACGCTCAGCAGCGCGACCCGTTCGGAGAGCACGAACCGCAGTGCCCGCGCGATCCTCGCACCGACCGCGACCGGCTCGGTCTTGTCGTCCTTGAGCTGTTCCGGTTCGGCTGTTCTGGTCGTCATCGTGCCCTCCTGCGGCGCTCACGGACCAGGTCGACGCCAACCGCGACCAGGATGAACGCGCCGATGAACAGTTCGGTCAGCTCGCTGGGCCAGCCGAGCAGGGTGATGGCGCTGGTCACGGTGCCGACCAGCAGCGCGCCCAGCAGCGTCCCCAGCACCGTGCCGCGGCCGCCGAGGATGCTCGTCCCTCCGATCACGACGGCCGCGATGACCTGCAACTCCAGCCCGGTGCCGGCGTTCTGCTGCACCAGGCCGCCGCTGCCAACCAGGACGCAGGCCGCCAGGCCGACGAAGAAGCCGGTCAGGGCGTACGCGGAGACGATGCGCTGGCGGACGTGGATGCCGGCGAGACGGGCCGCGTCAGCGTCGTTGCCGATCGCGTACCAGTGGCGGCCGGTCGCCCAGTAGCGCATGTAGCACCAGGTGAGTGCGGCGAGCACCATGGCGAGCCACCAGGCGTGCGGCACGCCCAGCAGGCCCAGCCCGGCCTGGCCGCCGCCGAACCACCCCAGGGTGTCCGGCACTCCCGCCACCTGCTTGTTCTCGAAGATGCGCAGCGCCACGAAGCGGAACACGTTCAGGGTGCCGAACGTGACGATGATCGGGTGGATGCCGCCGAGGCTGACCAGCAGCCCGTTGACGCAGCCGAGCGTGAGCCCGAGCGCGACCGCCACCAGCACCGCCAGCGGCGCGGGCGCTCCGGCGTCGCGGACGAGCTTGGCCACCACCACCATGACCACGGCGGCCATGCTGCCGACGGAGACGTCGATGCCGCCGGTCACGATGACGGGCGTCATCCCGATGCCGATGATCGCGGTCGCCGCGACGGCGAACAGGATGTTGCGCAGGTTCGAGCCGGTGAGGAAGGTACTCGTGCCGAAGGACAGCGCGAGCCAGAGGGCCGCGATGACGACGACGAGCGCGAGTTCCTGGCCTTCGACCGCGCGGGCGATCGGGCGCCGCCGGCGCAGCGGTACGGTCTGGACAAGTCCGGTCATGCCGCTCCTACCTCCGTCGTCGAGTCGCGGCCTGCCGCGGACGCCCGATCCGATCCGTCGTCGCCGGCGGCGGCCGCCAGGACGTCGGCCTGGCGTGCACCCCGGTCGAAGCTCGCCGCGATCCGCCCCGCGCGCACCACCAGCACCCGGTCGGCGAGCTGCAGGACCTCCGGCAGGTCGGAGGACACGACGAGGACGGCGCTGCCGGCGTCGGCGAGGTCGACGATGATCCGGTGGATCTCGTCCTTGGCCCCCACGTCGACACCCTGGGTGGGTTCCTCCAGCAGGAGGATGCGGGGCCGTTCGACGAGCTGGCGGGCGAGGACGACCTTCTGCTGGTTGCCGCCTGAGAGGTTGCCGACGAGGGTCGCCGGGCCGGGTGCCTTGATGGCGATGCGCTTGATGAAGTCCTGCGCGACGGACCGCTCCCGGCCGCGGTCCACCCACAGGCGGGCGCGGCTGAGCAGTCGCAGGTGTGCGCTGGAGATGTTGAAGGCGATGCTCTTGGAGCTGAAGACGCCCTGCACCTTCCGGTTGGCGGGCAGCATGGTGATGCCGTGCCGTACCGCGTCGGCCGGGGATTTGAGCGCGACGTCGCGGCCGTTGATCCGGACGGCGCCGGAGTCTGCCGGGTCGATCCCGTACAGTGCCCGGGCGATGCTGGCGGCGCCGGAGCCGACCAGGCCGTAGAGGGCGACCACCTCGCCGGGGCGCACGGCCAGATCGACGTCGGCGAAGACGTCCTGGCGCCCAAGGCCGGACGCCGCGAGCGCCGGCTCGGCGTCGGTCACGGTCCGATTCACCTGCCCGGTTTCGAGCTTGTGCCCGACCATCAGCTCGGCGACGGCGCGGACGCTGAGCTCCCGGGTGGGACGGCTCGCCACCACCTGCCCGTCCCGCAGCACGGTGACGCGGTCGGTGATCTGGGCCAGCTCGTCGAGCCGGTGGCTGATGTAGATGACCGCGACGCCACTGTCGCACATCCCGCGGACCGCCGCGAAGAGCGTCTCGATCTCCCGGTCGGTGAGGATGGCGGAGGGCTCGTCGAGGATGAGGATCCGCGGCTGGCTCGCGAAGGCCTTGGCGATGCTGACCAGCTGCTGCTCGGCGACCGACAGGTCGGCCACCCGTACGTCGGCGACGGCGGCGTCCAGGCCCATGCGCTCGAGCAGCGAGACGACCTCCTCGTGCTGGCGGCCGCGCTGGACGATCCCGGCCCGCCGCCGTTCTCGCCCGATGAAGACGTTCTCCGCCACGGTGAGTTCGCCGAAGAGCTGCGGCTCCTGGTACACCGTGGCGATGCCGGCGCCGAGCGCCGAGGTGGTGCTGCCGGTGGCGAGCGTCTCGCCGTTGATCTCGATCCGTCCGGCGTCCGGCGTCTCCGCCCCGGATACGATCTTGATAAGCGTCGACTTGCCCGCGCCGTTCTCCCCGACGAGCGCGTGCACCTCTCCGCGGGCCAGTTCGAAGTCGACGCCGCGCAACGCGTGCACGCCGCCGTACCGCTTGTCGATGCCGGTGAGTCTCAGCACCGGGGGCGCGGTCGCAGACGCGGTCGCGCCTGGCCGAGTGTCCGCCGTGGTCATGCTGGCCTCCGGTGGGGCGGGCCGGGCCGAGGGCCCGACCCGCCGCGCCTGCTAGTAGTTGAACTGGTCGACGTTGTCCTTGGTGATCCGCAGCGGGTCGCCGAGCAGCAGTTCCTTCTTGTCGCTGAAGTACTTGACGCCACTGAGGTCGCTGCTGACCTGGTTGTCGCTCGCGAACGTCTTGCCCTCGGCGAGCTGCTTGCCCGCCCACGCGGTCAGGTAGCCGAGGTTCTCCACGTTCCACAGGATCGCCGCGCTGGACGAGCCGTCGGCCAGGTACGGCTTCATCGCCTGCGGCGTGCCGAGGCCGACCGTGAAGACCTTGCCGACCTTGCCGGCCTCGCGGACGGCCTTCGCGACCCCCGGCGCCGAGCTGGTGCACTCTCCGACCAGGCCGGTCAGGTCGGGGTGGGCGTTCATCAGGTCCTTGGCCATCGAGACCGCCTTGGCCTCGTCCTCACCCGCGTAGACGGTGTCGACGATCTGCGCCTTGGGGTACTTCTCCGCGGTGTACTTCTTCTGCACATCGATCCAGGCGTTCAGGTTCGCGGCGGTCTGGCCGCAGGAGACGATGGCGTACTTGCCCTGGCCGCCCATCTTCTCCAGCAGCGAGTCCGTGAGCGCCTGGCCGATGCCCTCGGTGTTGGCTTGGTTGACGAACACCTCGCGCACCGAGTTCGGCGCGTCGGTGTCCGACGTCATGACGTGGATGCCCTTGGCCTTCGCGTCGGCGAGCACCGGCGCCATCGAGTCGGGGTCGTTGGGTGCGACGACGAGGACGTCGACCTTCTGCTGGATCAGGGACTTGACGATGTCCGTCTGCGCCCCCGGGTCCGCCGTGGTGGACCCCTTGTAGATCCAGTTGATACCGAGGTCCTTGGCGGCCTTCTGGCCGCCGGTGTTCATCGCCTCGAAGTACGGGATGCCCTGCAGCTTCGGAACGAACGCGACGCTGATCTGCTTCTGGCTGCCGCCGGACTCGCTCGACGACCCGCTGCCGCCACCCTTCTTGCTGCAGCCGGCCATCGCGAGCGCGCCGACGAGCCCGACGGCGAGCAGTGTCGTCGCCCTCTTCGACATCCGCATGGATACTCCTCTCTAGCCTGCCCCCGCCCGGCGGGTGCAGGACGCCGCCCCGGGGCGGCGGATTTGGAATGGTTACTCGACCAGGTCTTGCCCGGGCGAAACCGACGCGACGACGTCGCGGAATCGGGTGTAGTGCTCCCCCCACATGGCGGGGTCGCGCGGTTCGACGAGGCGACCGTGGTCGTCCTGTCGGACCACCTCTCGTATGTCATCCAGTCCCGCGAGCTCGCCGAGCGCCATGAGCTGGACGAGCAGGTTGCCCATGGAGGTGGCCTCGACGGGCCCCGTGCGGACGGGTAGTCCGGTGGTGTCGGCGGTCAACTGGTTGAGCAGATCGTTGCGGGATCCACCGCCAACGATGTGCACGGCGGTCATCGGCCGCCCCGTCACCTTCACGATCGACTCGAAGGCCACGCGATAGCGCAGGGCCAGGCCTTCCAGGACGCACCGGGCCACCTCACCCATGCCGGCGGGCACCGGCTGGCCGGTGGCCCGGCAGTAGGCGCGGATCCGCGCGGGCATGTCGCCGGGGCGTACGAACGAGGGGTGATCGACGTCGACGACGCTGCGCGCCGCCGGCGCCTCGGCGGCCAGCGCGACCAGCGCCGGGTAGTCGATGTCGTGGCCCTCCCGCGCCCACTGGCGCCGGCACTCCTGCAGCACCCAGAGCCCCATCACGTTGCGCAACAGCCGGACCGTCCCGGCCACACCGCCCTCGTTGGTGAGGTTCGCCTCGCGCGAACCCTCGTCCACCACGGGGTGCGCCAGCTCCACGCCGGCGAGCGACCAGGTGCCGGAGGAGACGTAGCCGGCGTACGGATTGTCAAACGGCACGGCCGCGACGGCGCTGGCGGTGTCGTGGCTGCCGGGTGTGATGACCCGGGCGCCGGCCAGGCCGGGCAACGCGGCCAGCGGGGACACGACCGGACCAAGGTCGGTGCCGGCGTCCACCACCTCGGGCAGCAGATCGGTTCGGACGCCGAGGTCGTCGAGGAGCTTGGTGGCCCAGGTCCGGCCCGCGACGTCGTACGCTCCGGTGGTGCTGACGGCCGTGAACTCTGCGACGCTGGCGCCGGACATCAGGTGGTGGAACAGGTCCGGCATCATGAGCAGGCGGCGGGCTTGCGGCGGCGGGCCGCCGGCGCGGGACTCGGCGAGGAGCTGAAAGACGGAGTTGATCTCCATGAGCTGGACGCCGGTGCTGCCGTAGAGCCGGTCGCGTCCGACGATACGCGTGGCTTCCGCGAGCATCCCCTCCGTACGGGCGTCCCGGTGCGACACCGGGTCGGCGACGAGGTCGCCCCGCTCGTCCACGTAGCCGTAGTCGATCCCCCAGGTGTCCACGCCCACCGAGTCGACCCGGCCGCTGGCTCCGGCGCGGCCGAGGCCTGCCAGGATCTCGTGCCACAGCGCGGTCATGTCCCAGCGCAGGTGCCCGTCGACCACGTGCGGCTGGTTCGGGAAGCGGTGCACGATCTCCGTCTCCAGCCGCCGCCCGTCGAAGGTGCCCACGACGATGCGGCCGCTCTCCGCACCGAGGTCCACGGCGACGCAGCGGCGGCGGCTCATGATTCTCCTCCCCTGGTGACCGGTACGCGCTCCACCGGCACCCCCCGGGACGACCACTGTCGTGCGACGTCGTCCGGGGTGCCGTCGTCGGTGACGAGACCGGTGAGGTGATCGGTGGCGACGAAGGGGTGCAGGCCGAAGCGCCCGAGCTTCGAGGAGTCGAAGAGCCCGTAGACGCGGTCGCAGGCCGCGGCGAGCCGCCGCTTGACCGTGGTCTCCTCCAGGCTCAACTCCATCAGCCCGTGCGTGGGGCTGAGAGACCGCAGCCCGAAGAAGCCGACGCTGAGCCGGCCCCGCGACGACAGGTCGTCGCCGAAGTCACCGACGAGGGACTGGGACGAGCGGCGTACGGTGCCGCCGAGCACGACGACGGTGATCGCGTCGGACTCGCTGAGCACGTCGGCGGCGCGCAACCCGTTGGTCACCACGACCAGGCCGCGCCGGGCCCGCAGTTCCACCGCGAGGTAGTAGCAGGTCGTGCTGCAGTCCAGGCAGATGGCGTCGCCGTCCTTGACGTGCGCCGCGGCGGCGCGGGCGATCGCCTGCTTCGCAGCCTCGCTGTGACGCAGTCGCATCTCGAAGGCGCCCTCGTCGGCGCCGTCGTGGGGCACGGCGCCGCCGCGGACGCGCCGCAGCAGCCGGCGCCGTTCGAGCGATTCGAGGTCCTTGCGGATCGTCACGGCCGAGACACCGAACCGTTCGATCAGGTCCCCGATGCTGACTCGGCCCTGGCCGTCGAGCAGGCGCAGCACGTGTTGCTGGCGCTCGTGCTCGGCAATCCCCGGCATGGTTCCGCGATCCCTCCGTTGCGGTGGTGAGGTGACGCTAGACACAGTCAGCGGGACGGTCAATAAAGGAAAGAGAAGTCGCCGTCGTAACAGTTTCGATTGACTCACGTTCGGTTTCGGTTTCGGTTCGGTTACCGCGCCGGGGCAACAGCGAGCGGACCGTGCCGCGGTGACACCACAAGTGACGGCGGAGGAACAGACGCCCGCCCCACGGCTTCGGACGACGACGTTCCGGCGGACCGCCGTCCAATGGCGCTGGTCGGCGGGCCCGGGTTGCGGCGGTGTCAGTCGTCGGCGGGGTGAGCGCTGATCGTGTGGGCTCCGGCGGGCACGCCGGTGGGTAGACATACCGGCCGTCGCTGTGCGCCCCGTACGCCTTGGCCTTATCGCGTGCCAGGCCAGCCGCCCGGCGACAGTGACCGTCGTCAGCCCGTCGGCGAGGACGGCGATCCTGCCGGTGGTGCCGCCCGGCCCGATCACCTCCATGAACGGGCAGACCATCTGCGGCATCGAGCCGGTGCCGGGCTTCGCGCCGTACGGCGTCCAGAGCTGGCTCCAGCCTCTCAAGGACCCGATCGGTCCGGTTCGGCCGAGGCGACTCCGGACAGCACCGCGAAAACGCTGCCCTCCGGTGGAATGGTCCGGAGCTGCCCGGCGGACTGGCGGCGCACCTCGCGGGCTCGTTCCACACCTGGTCATTGACGCCGCGGGTCACCTCGGCGACCAGCCCCGCCTGGAAACATCGATGCAACCCCGTGTCCGGATCCGGCCAGCCGCGTCGGGCGCCAGGGCTCGACTGGCGGCCGGCGGGCCACCGCATCGGGCCACCGGTCGCGGGTCAGATCAGACTGCGCCGCGCGGCCCAGACCACCGCCTCGATCGCCGTGTTCACCCCCAGCCGGTCACAGATAGTCCGGGTCCGGCGGCGCACCGTCCGCTCCGATGTCTCTAGCCGGCGGGCGACGGCCTCCAGCGACAGTCCCCGGGCGAGCAGTGAGAGGAGAGCCACGTCCTCGTCGGACAGCTCAGGACGTGGCTCGGCAACGCGGTTCACCTGCCGCACCCCTTTCGGGTCGTACCAGTCAGGCGCCCCAGCCAGCCTGAGCACCGCCGCGGCGCTCGGCGACCAGTCGCTCGTGATGGCCGGAGCGGTGGTAGGCGGCGATGGGGTCCGGGTCGATCCCCATCTCCTCGCGCAGTTCGGCCAGCAGCGGCCGCACGTCGGTGTTGAACGCGTCCATCAGCAGTGCGTTAGCACCGAGCACGTCCCCGTTCTCCTGCGCCACGCGCAGCGCGTCGGAATCGACCAGCAGCGCCTTGGCCGTGGCCTCCTGTACGTTCAGCACCGACCGGATCATCGCGGGGATCTTCGGCTCGATGTTGTGGCACTGGTCGAGCATGAACGCCACGTCGGCCTCCGGGTCCAGGCCGCCAGCCTGCACGATCTCGTGCATGATCCGGAACAGCTGGAACGGGTCGGCCGCGCCGACCATCAGGTCGTCGTCGGCGTAGAAGCGGCTGTTGAAGTGGAAACCGCCGAGCCGTCGCGCCCGCAGCAGGAACGCCACGATGAACTCGATGTTCGTCCCCGGCGCATGGTGTCCGGTGTCGACCAGTACCTGGGCCCGCTCCCCCAGCGTCAGGCAGTGCGCGTACGACGTGCCCCAGTCCGGGACGTCCATGGTGTAGAAGGCGGGCTCGAAGAGCTTGTACTCCAGCAGCATCCGCATGTTCGCGGGCATCGCGGCGTACGTCGCCGCCAGCGCCTCGGCCAGCCGGTCCTGTCGGGCCTGGATGCTGTCCTGGCCCGGATAGTTCGTGCCGTCGGCGAACCACAGGCTCAGGATCGTCGAGCCGGTCGCCACACCGATCTCCACGCATTCCAGCAGATGGTCCAGCGCCTTGCGCCGCACCGCCGGATCGGGGTTGCAGACGCTGCCCAGGCGGTAGTCGTCCTCCTGGAACACGTTCGGATTGATGGCGCCCAGCCGGATCCCCACCTCCTGCGCGTGCTTGGCGAGGTCGGCGTGGTCGTCCACCCGGTCCCACGGGATGTGCAGCGCCACGCTCGGTGCCACGCCGGTGAACCGGTGCACCGTCGCGGCGTCGTCCACCTTCTCGTACGCGTTTCGCGGCACGCCTTCCTGGGCGAACACCTTGAAGCGGGTGCCGGAGTTGCCGTAGGCCCACGAGGGCGTCTCGATCCGCTGCGCCCGCAAGGCCGCCGTCACCGCTGCCCGGTCGGTCATCAGTACTGCTCCCATCTATCGCAGATGTCAGAGGCCCCGTCGTAGGCGGGCTCGTACGCGAATAGCGAGCGACATCCGGGCGAGTTGAATCGTTTCAATGCCGCCTGTTCTAGGAAGCTAAGCCAAAGTTCGAGTACGTGTCAAGGCTCACATCGCCACTACCGGGCACGCGCGCCCGGAACTCCATCGCCAACTCGGCTACGTCCGCAACGAGTCCGCCCGCCAGATGCCTGCCGGCCAGAACCACACCATCGCTATCGTCGGCCTCGATGTCACCGCTCTCTTCACCGACGTCATCCTCGCCGAGGCGGCCCGCGCCGCGGCCGCCGCCGACGCCCCCAGCGACGATGATCGCTCGCACTAGCCTTGGCGTCGGGGCTGATAATCGCCTTTGCCCTCGCCGAGAAGAGGCCGGCCGGGCCGGCAGTGGGCCCTGGACCTGCCGGATCGGGTGCTGCTGGTGGCCGCGTACTGGCGCACGAACCTGACCATGCGGCAGATCGGCCCGCTGTTCGGGGTGTCGCACTCCGCCGCGCACCGGGTCATCGACACCCTCGGCCCGCTGCTTGCCCTGGCCTCGGTCCGCCGGCGCCCGGTAGACCAGATCGCGATCGTCGACGGCACCCTCATCCCCACCCGAGACCACCGGCTGGCCGCGCCGAGCAAGAACTACCGCTACTCGACGAACCTGCAGGTCGCCATCGACGCCGGCACCCGCCTGGTCATCGCCCTCGGTGACCCACAGCCCGGCAACCGCAACGACACGATCGTCTACCGCACCTCCGGCATCGACCAGAAACTGGCCGGACGGCCAGTCATGGCCGACGGCGGCTACCGCGGCAACCCCGAGGTGATCATCCCGTACCGCAAGAACCGCGACGGCAGCCCTCTGCCGGCCTGGAAGGAGGACCTGAACGCCCAGCACCGCACCGTCCGCGCGCAGGTCGAACATGCCCTGGCCAGGATGAAGAACTGGAAGATCCTGCGCGACTACCGCCGCGCCGCCCGCACATTGACCCACACCGCTTCCGGCATCGCCCACCTGCACAACATCGCTCTGACCTCGCAACCATCAACCCCGCTGCAGGCAACGCCTTCAACCAGTTACGAGACAGCCTTTAGGCGGCCTGGTGGCTGGGGGTGTCGCCATTCAAATGATGTATTACGTAGCGCCTCCACCTGCGGGGTGGCACGGCGAGGCAGCGACGGCTGAGCGTGGGGCACACTCGCTGCGTGGATGAGATCGCGTTTCGGTCCCCGGCTACGACAGCGCGCGGCGTTGTGGCGCCCGTGGAGGGTGGCACACTGTCCGTAGAGATCGTGGACGGCTCAGTTGAGATCTTCGGCGACCGAGCCGGGCTGCGGGATCTCGCACGATGGTGCCTCGCCCTCTCCGACGAGCGGGCACCGTCTGGGGCCCACATCCATCTCGTCCAGGTCCCCTTGGGCGGCGGCTCGTCGCCCAAGGGGACCTGCCGGTGATGGTCCGAAACCACCAACGGCCGGTCAGCCGCAGCTCGTCAGGCGGCGTCCTGCTGCGCCCCTGGCGCTGGTGCAGCCCGTGGCCGCCCTCAGGACAGCCGCTGGGCCCGGTGCAGGATCCGCTGGGTAACCACCACCAGAGCGAGGAACGCGCCGCTGACGACCTGCTGGAACGACGAGGTGAGCACGCCGATCTGATTGATCAGGCTCTGGATGACCCCGAGCAGGAGCACACCCGCCATCGTTCCGGTGAGACCGCCGGAACCACCGGTGAGTAGCGTGCCGCCGATCACCACGGCGGCGATGACGTCGAGTTCCATGCCGGCACCGAGGATGGTGACCCCGGAGGACAGGCGGGCGGCGTTGAGGGCGCCCGCCAATCCGGCGAGCAGCCCGGAGATGAGATAGACGAGGACCTTGACCCGGGTGACCGGCACGCCCATGAGGACCGCAGCCTCCTCGCTGCCGCCGATGGCGTAGACGTTCTGGCCGAAGCCGGTGCGTTGCAGCAGCACCCCGCCCAGCAGGGCCAGACCCAGCGTGATCCAGACGGGCACGGTGAGGCCCAGGAAGGACGCCTGGCCCAGGGCGCTGAACGCGTCGTTCTGCACCAGGTAGGTGTTCGCCCCCTCGTCGGATACGGCGAGCATGAGGCCCCGCATGCCGAGCAGCCCGGCCAGGGTCACGATGAACGGTGCCATGCCGGTGCATGCCACGATCAGCCCTTGCACCAGTCCGATCGCGCCGCACACGGTGAGCGGCAGCAGCAGTGCGACGAGCAGCCCATACCGGGAGCCGTAGGCGGCCAGCACACCGGCGAGCACGAAGGACGAGCCGACGGAGAGGTCGATGCCGCCGCTGATGATGACGAAGGTCATCCCGATCGCGACGATGGCCAGGAACGACGACGACACCGCGATGTTCGCGGTGTTCTGCGGGGTGGCGAACGAATCGAAGGCGACGGCCCCGACCACGACGGTGACCGCCAGCACCATGAGCGCGCCGTGGTGCTGCAGCAGGTGGCCGATCCGTTCGCGGCGTAGCATGCCCGGCCCGCGCCGCGCATCGGTGCCGGGGCGGTCCGCGTCCGCAGCGGTGGTCGTTGTGGTGGTCATGCGCGCCTCCCTCGGGCGGCGTAGACGGCGGCCAGGATGATGACCGCTTGGACCATCTGGGTCCAGGACTGCGGCAGGTTGTGCTTGATGAGCGTGGCCTGGAGGAGCTGGATGAGCAGGGCACCCATCACGGTGCCGAGCACGCGGACCCGGCCGCCGGTGAGCGGGGTGCCCCCGACGACCACGGCGGTGATCGCGGACAGTTCCATGAGCAGGCCCAGCGAGGTGGGGTCGCTGGCCTGCAGCCGGGAAGTGGCCAGCACGCCGGCCACCGCGGCGAGCAGGCCGGAGATGATGTAGACCGTGATCAGGACGCGTCGGACCGGCAGGCCGGACAGCCGGCTCGCGGCCCGGTTGCCGCCCACGGCGACCAGCTGCCGGCCGAAGGTGGTGCGCTTGATCAGGAACCCGACCAGCACGGTGAGCACCGCCGCGACGATGACCACGAGCGGCAGTCCCAGCACCGACCGGCTGCCCAGGGTGATCAGCGTGGGGTTGCGGAACTCGGTCAGCTGCGGCACCAGCACGTTCGCCACGCCGCGTACGCCGACCAGAAGCGCCAGCGTCGCCACGATCGGCTGCACCCCCACGTACGCCACCAGCGCGCCGCCGGCGGCGCCGGCGGCCGCGCCGGCGATCAGGGCCGCGACGATCGCGACCGGAGCGCCGTAGCCGAGGTAGAGCACCACCATCGCCGAGGCGAGCGCCATGACGGCACCGACGGACAGGTCGATGCCCTCGGTGCCGATCACCAGCGCCATGCCGAGTGAGGTGATCACGACCGGCGCGACCTGGATGAGCTGCGTCCGGAAGTTCGCCACCTCCAGGAAGTGCGGCGTGAACACCACGTTGAAGAGCAGGAGCGCGAGCACCGAGGCGTAGACGCCGTACTCCTGCAGCCACGCGAGCAGGCGTGCTCGCCCTCCCCACACGTGCGGCGCGGCCGCGAGCTCAGCCATCGGTCTCTCCCGTCGCGGCAATCGTTGCCATGATCGCTTCTTCCGTCACCTGGTCGCCGCTCAGCTCGCCCGCGAGCGCGCCGTCGCGCAGGACCACAACCCGGTCCGCCCCTTCGACGAGTTCCTCCAGATCGGATGAGATCAGCAGCACGCCGAGCCCTTCGGCCGCAAGCTCGTCGATGAGCGCCTGCACCTCGGCCTTCGCGCCGACGTCGATGCCCCGGGTGGGTTCGTCGAGCAGCAGAACCTTGGCGCCGGTGGCCAGTGAACGGGCCAGCAGGACCTTCTGCTGGTTGCCGCCGGACAACTCGGAGACCTTCTGGTACGGCGAGGCGGCCTTGATGCGCAGCCGCCGCATGAAGCTGTCGACGATCCGGTCGATCCGGGCGTCGGACACCACTCCGGAGCGGGACATCTGGGGCAGGGCGGCCAGCGCGATGTTGTCCCGTACCGACAGGGTCGGCACGATCCCCTCGGCCTTGCGGTCCTCGGGGACGAGACTGACGCCGGCCCGGATCGCCGCCGCCGGAGAGCCACGACGTACCTGTTGCCCGGCTACCCTCACCGTGCCGGCGTCGACCGGTAGGGCACCGGCGATCGCCTTGGCCGTCTCGCTGCGCCCGGCGCCCAGCAGCCCGCCCAGGCCCACCACCTCGCCGGGACGGACCTGCACGGACACGTCGCGCAGGACCGGTCGGCGGGACACCGAGCGGGCCTCGACGAGCGGCTCGCCGGCCATGGTGGTGTGCTCGCCGGTGAACCTCGTCGCGCCATCGCGCCGGATCTCGGCGGGGTCGCGGCCGAGCATCAGGGCGACCAGGTCCACCCGGGCCAGCTCGTCGAGCGGCCCGTCGTGCGCGACCCGGCCGTCGCGCAGCACGGTGACCCGGTCACAGATCCGGTACAGCTCGTCGAGGCGGTGGCTCACGTAGATCACCGAGATGCCCTCGGATCGCAGGTCGGCGATGACACCGAAGAGGGTGTCCACCTCTCGCGGTTCCAGCGCTGACGTCGGCTCGTCCATGATCACCACGCGGGCCTCGATGGAGACCGCGCGGGCGAGCGCCACCATCTGCTGGGTGCCCATGCCAAACGAGCGCAGCGCCCGGCGCACGTCGGTGCGGATGCCGTACCGGGTCATCACCCGCTCGGCCTCGGCGTACAGCTGCGTCGTGTCGATGACCCCAAGCCGGCTGCGCGGTTCGCGCCCGAGCAGGAGGTTGTGCGCGAGGCTCATCTGCGGGACCAGGTTGACCTCCTGGTAGATGGTCGAGATCCCGGCCCGCTGGGCGGCGAGGGGGTTGTCGAAGGTGACCGGCTCGTCGCGCAGCAGCAGCATCCCACGGTCCGGCCGGTACACGCCGGTGAGGACCTTGATCAGGGTGGACTTGCCGGCGCCGTTCTCGCCGACGAGGGCGTGGACCTGCCCCGCGTCCAGCCGGAAGGACACGTCGTCGAGGGCGAGGACGCCGGGGAATCCCTTCGAGATTCCCCGGGCCTCCAGAACCGCGGTCGCCATCAGTACGCGTTTCCCAGGCTCTCCTTGGCGTTCGCCGTGGTGTACTCCTGGTCACTGATGATCACGGTGGCCGGGATCCCCTCCCCGTCGAGGAACTTCTGGGTGGTGGAGAAGGCGAGCGGGCCGAAGCGCGGGTTCGACTCGACGACCGCGGACAGCCAGCCGTCGACGATGCCCCGCACGGCGGCGCGGGTGCCGTCCACCGACACGATCTTGACCTGGCCGGGCGACTTGCCGGCGCCCTTGAGCGCCGTCACCGCGCCGAGCGCCATCTCGTCGTTCTCGGCGTAGATGCCCTTGGTGCCGGGTCGGGACTGGATCAGCTGCTCGGTGACCTGCTGACCCTTCTCCCGGGTGAATTCGCCCGTCTGCTCGAAGGAGATGGTGATGCCGGGTGCCTTCTCCTGGATGCGGTCCTTGAAACCCTTCGTCCGGTCGGTGGTGACGTTGTTGCCGGGCGCGCCGAGGAGGATGGCGACCTCACCCTGGCCGCCGAGGGCCTGCATCATCTGGTCGGCAGCCCGCTTGCCCTGCTCGTAGAAGTCCGACCCGATGAAGGTGAGGTAGTCGGTGCACGGTTGAGCGTTGATCTTGCGGTCGACGGTGATGATCGGGATCTTCTTCTCCGCCGCCTGCTTCAGCACCGGTTCCCAGCCGTCGGAGTTCAGCGGCGCGATGACCAGCAGCTTGGCGCCCTGGGCGATGAGTTGCTGAACATCCGAGATCTGCTTGGAGAACTGGGACTGGGCGTTGGTGACCCGCAGGTTGGCGATGCCGAGCTTGGCGGCCTCGTCCTTGATGGACTTGGTCTCGGCGATGCGGAAGGGGTTGGCTTCCTTCTCCGACTGGGAGAAGCCGACCACGTCCTTCTTGAGGTCGAACTTCTGCCCGCCGAAACTCTGCAGGGTGCAGGTGGGGCCGGTGGCACCCGCGCTCTGCACGACCTGCTGGCCCGCGCTGCCGGCGGGTGCGGGCGTGTCGCCGCTGTCCTCGCTCTTGGCGCACGCCGCGGTGGCCAGCAGGGCGGCCAGCGCGACCGCCGCCACTCCAGATGTCCTGGACATGAGAGGTCCTTTCGCTAAGGGATGCTTCATTCGGCAGGGGGATACAGCGCACAGGTCTCGACGGCGCCCCTCGGCTGGCTCGGGCTCTGCCAGCGCAGGTGCAGGTTCGAGCCGCCGTAGTGCTCGAAGTACTCGACCTTGATGTCGTAGCTGGTCCCCGCCCGCAGGGCGATCGGCGCGGCGGTCCGCTCGACGTCCCAGTTGTCCGTCCAGTTGTCGATCAACAGTTGCCCGTCGACCCACAGCCGGAAGCCGTTGTCGCCGATCATCGAGAAGGTGTAGGTCTCCGAGTACCTGGGCACGATCGAGCCGGTCCACCGGACCGTGACGTCGTCGGACTGGCCGGTGCGCTGCCGCAGGACCGGTTCGAGATCGTCGAAGTCGAGGTTGGGGTCGACCGCGGACGATTTCAGCGCACCGAAGTCGAAGACCCCCGGTCCCGTACTCACGTAGTAGTCGCCGCGCAGGCCGCGCCGCTGCGCCGGGTCGTAGCCGACCTCGACGGTCGCCCGGGCATGCGTCAGCTGCCGCACCCCGCCGACGGTGTAGACAGCCTCGCCGGTCAGCGCCGCGTCGTCGCACGGCGCCACACCGTCCGCCGGGCGGACCGACCACCTGCTGGTGATCGTCCCGGCCGGTGGCACGCGCCGGGTGAGCACGGCGTCCAGGGGCGTCACCGTCCATCCGGACGGCGCCGCGAGGCTGACCGAGACGTCCTCGGCGGGCCGGTCGGACCGGTTGGTGAACGTGGTGGTCACGGTGGTGGCCTGGCCCGGCCGCACCGACGCATCGCCGCCGTCGCCGACGACGAATCCGGCGGCCGCGCTGGAGGTGCTCCATGCCTGCAGTTCGTTGACGCCGACGAACGCCCCGACGGGGTTGGTGAAGAGCAGCCGGATCCGGTCGGTCGTCAGCGCCGGGAAGGTGATCCGGTTGAGGCCGTTCCCGACCGGCTGCTGACTGGAACGGCGCTGCTCCGCGACGTCGACCCAGGCGCCGTCGGTCCAGTACTGCAACCGGTAGTCCGCTGCGGCCTGTACGCCGCCCCCGTCGTCGTAGCCATACCAGCGCACGTCCTGGACCCGGGTCGGGCCGCCGAAGTCGACGCCGTACCAGTCCTGCGCGTTGGGCGACCGGTAGTTGGTCCACCGGGTGTTCTGCGGCACCTCGTTGAACCACACCTTGCCGTCGAGGGCGTTCCAGGGATTGTCATACGGCGAGGTGTAGGACGCGATGGGCTTGGGGTAGCCGGTACGCAGGGAATTCGCCGCGTCGTTGACCAGGCGTACGGTCTGCGGGGCCGGTACGGTCGCGCCGATCGGCACGGTGAGCGCGCCGGGCTCGGCGGCCACCGTACGCAGCGCGCCGTCGACGTAAACGCGCAGCCCGGCGCCCTGCCCGTAGTGGGAACCGTCGCGATCCCACAGCACCGTCACGTTGTGTCCGTGGTAGGGCACGTTTTCGATCGCGTAGTGGTCCCAGGCGTCCGGCACCAGCGGCTTCAGCTTCAGCGTGCCGCCGTCCTGTGGGCGCAGGCCGAGCAGACCCGAGATGACCAGGTCGGTGTACGACGAATGGAGGTAGTCCTCGCTGTGCGAGTGTCCGTCGTAGATCCAGCGTTTCTCGTCCGGGTGGTGTGCCTCGGCGACGTACGGCCGGCCGTCGCGGTACTGGGTGAGCGCATAGGTCCGCAGCAGGGCGTAGTAGTCGTCGCGGCCGATGTCGGTCTGCGCCGGCTGGTCGTCGAGCAGGTTCGCCAGGCCGGTCAGCGCCTGTGAGGTGCTGTACGGCCAGGACGGTCCGTCCCAGTGGCAGCACCCCTGGGCGGCTTCGCTCATGAAATAGGGGCTGCGCCTTTCGACCGTCGTCGGCCCGTACGCCGAGGCGAAGCCCTGCGGGTCCAGCAGCTGCCGCCAGGCCACCGAGTCGGCCGGCTCGGCCAGGCCGAACTGCCACGGGATGAAGCCGACCTCGGTGCGGACCTGCTGCCGCTCGTGGCTCGGGTTGTTCTCGTCGACGATGTCCAGCCAGAACTTCGCCTCCGGGTCCCACAGCCACCGGTGCGCGTTGGCCTTGAGCGCCGCCGCACGCCCGGCGTACTCGGCGGCGATCTTCTCGTCGCCGTTGCGCCGGGCGATCGCGCTGATCGCCAGCGCGTCGCCATACTGGTAGGCGTTGATGGACGGCCGGAAGGTGTGCACGCCGCCAAAGTGGTCGCTGGAGGCGTAACTCGCCGGCGACAGCTCCTTGGCGTCCCAGACCGGGCGCTGCCAGTAGAGCCCCAGCTCCGGATCGAGGTGGTTGTCCCAATCGCGGTACTGGGCGATCAGGGCGTCCTGCAGGCGCTGGAGGAAGGCGAAGTCGCCGGTCACCTGCGCGCGTTGGTAGGCGGCCGTCGCCGCCCAGAAGCTGTACTCGTGCGCCCAGTCGGGCGCCTCCGGGTTGACCGTCTGCGGCCGCTGCCCAGGGCCGGTGAGCCAGAACGCCAGATAGTCGTTGAGGTAGCCCCGGTCGCGCACCCAACGGCCCTCGGTGACGTGGTGCCCGGCTGCGGCGTTGATGGCCTGGTACGGCGCGGCGTACCCGCAGCAGTCGAGGAACTCGGTCAGCACCCAGCCGTCGGTCGGGCCGGCGTAGCGCAGGTGCTCTTTCCACACCCGCCAGCGGTAGTAGTAGACGTCCTGGATCTGCTGGTCGGGCAGGTCCACGAAGGGGATGTTCGCCTCGTACCAGGCCGGCTCGGCGTATCCGGTCAGGTAGCGCCGGTGGTCGAGGAAGTGGGTGCCCGCGCCGACGGTGGGATACGGCGACGCGGCAACCGGCGGCGGGCCCTGCGGCGGAGCGGCGGCGCCGGGGGCGGCCGTCGCCGCCGCGGTCAACACCGCGGCGACGACGGCGACCAGGCGGATCTGCCTCACTTGCTGGCTCCCGCTGCGTAGAGCTGGGCGACCTCGGCGGCGGACAGGGAGCGGTCGTAGACCTGCACCTGGTCGATCGCGCCGCGCCAGTAGTCGACCGGGCCGCTGTTGTACCAGGCCCGTCCGATGACCGTCGGTCCGCTGGACGCCTCGCCCAGGCAGGAACTGGCCGTGCCGGCCTGCTGCCCGTCGACGTAGAGCGTCAGCGTGCCGGTGGCGGCGTCCCGCACCCCGACCAGGTGATACCAGCGGCCGGTCTCCGGTGCGGTCGGCGCGAGCGCCCGGGCCCCGGCGAAGCTGAACGCGAACCGGTTGTCCGCGCCCGAGTACTGCAGGAAGAAGGCGCTGTGGTTGCTGCCGTCCTGGCTCACCGCGGTGGCGAACCCGCCGAGGCTGTCCAGCTTCACCCAGGCCGACGCGGTGTAGTTGCCGGTGGTGTCGAGGATCGCGGCGCGGGTGTCGACGTACTGGTTCAGGCCGTTGAGCTGCACCGCGCTGCCGGAGTGGCCGGTGGTCCACGTCGCGCCGTTCATCAGCGTCCCGTCGTGGTTGCCGGCCTTGTCGTCGGTCGCCGTGCCGGTGCCCTCGTCCAGCGGCCACCAGCCCACCCCGGTCAGCCCGGGCGCGCCCGGCGGGAGCTGCGGTGCGTTCGCGCCGGTGCCGTCGACCGAGCGGACGATGGCGCGGTTGACGTCCCGGACCCGGTCGAAGTCCATCTTCTGGATCTGGCGGTCGTAGGTGTAGAACCCGTTGACCTCGTGCTCCACGTCGGTGGTCTGGGTGTAGACACCGCCGGAGAGCCCGCACCGGTTGGCCACGGTCAGCAGGTCGCGCTGGTTCTCCACGTAGCGCCGGGTGAGGGTGGCGCTGTCCGGCGTCATCTCGTAGCCGTGCCCGTCGCCGAACCACATGTGGCCGGGCACCTCCAGCCCGAGGCCGCCGTGCTCGCCGTCCACAGCGACCCGGTCCCCGCTGGGGATCGGTGAGGCCGGGCCGAGGTATTGGTGGAAGTCGATGATGTCGCCGCGCCCCGAGTCGCCCTTGGAGGCGCAGCAGTTCACGCCGCTGTGCGCGTTGACCATCCGGCTGGTGTCCTGGGCGCGCAGCTCGTCGGCGATCCGGCCGGTAGCGGTGCGGTCCCACTCGCCCCAGCCCTCGTTGAACGGCACCCAGACCGTGATAGACGTCCAGCTCTGGTGCTCGTCGACGAGCTCCTTCAGCTGCCGCTCGAACTCCTGCCGCGCGTCGACCGGCGGGATACCGCCGGTACGCATGGCGGGCATGTCCTGCCACACCATGAGGCCCAGGCGGTCGGCCCAGTAGTACCACCGGTCCGGCTCCACCTTGATGTGCTTGCGTATCGTGTTGAAGCCGAGCCGCTTGGTCTCGGCGATGTCGAAGCGCAACGCCTCGTCGGTCGGTGCGGTGTAGATGCCGTCCGGCCAGTAACCCTGGTCGAGGGTGGACAGATTGAACAGGATCTTGCCGTTGAGGGCCAGGTGGAGCTTCCCGTCCGCGCCCTTGATCTTGGTCACCTCGCGCATGCCGAAGTAGGACTCGACCCGGTCGACCTCCTTCGGGCCGTCCAGCACCCGCACCGTCAGGTCGTAGAGGTACGGCGAGTCGGGCGACCAGAGCTGCGGGTTCGGTACCGGGACGCGCAGCTCGGCGCCGGCCGGTCCCGAGGCGCGGCCGACGACCTTGTTGCCGGCGTACGCGACGGCCTCGACCGTACGGCCGTCGCCCTCGGCGACCTGCGCGGTGAGCCGGAGGCTGGCGTCGTCCACGTCGGGCGTCATCCGTAGCCGGTCGACGTGGCTCGCCGGCGCCGGCTCCATCCAGACGCTCTGCCAGATGCCGGACGACGAGGTGTAGAAGATCCCCCGGTCCGGCACGTTGCGCTGCTTGCCGATCGGCTGCCAGGTCTTGTCGGTGCGGTCCTCGACGCCGACCACCAGCTCCTGGGCGCCCCGACCGCGCAGGGCGTCGGTGACGTCGACGCTGAAGCTGTCGTAGCCGCCGCGGTGGGTGGCGACCTGGACGCCGTTGACCCAGACCGTGGCGTCGTAGTCGACGGCGCCGAAGTTGAGGCGCAGCCGCTCGTCGCCGCCGATCCGCCAGTTCGCCGGCACCTGGAAGGAGCGCCGGTACCACATGCGGTCCTCGTGCCGCTGAATGCCGGACAGCGCCGACTCGATCGGGTACGGCACGAGCACCCGCTCGCTGAGCGGCTCGCCGATCGGCGGGGCTTCGCCTTCCTGTGCCCCCGCGAACTGCCAGACTCCGTTCAGGCTCTCCCACCTCTTACGGACCAGCTGCGGGCGGGGGTAGTCGGGAAGCGCGTTGTCGGGCGACACCTGGCCGGTCCACGGTGTGGCGATCGGTGGTGTGCCCGGATGCCAGGTCGCCTCGGCGCGCGCGACCCCTGGCACGCCGCCGATCACGCAGGCCGCGGCGATCAGCGCGGTGGCTGCTCTTCTCATCGTTCAGGGCCCCTTTCTCACGAGCGTGGCGTGAGAGGGCAGGCCGCAGCGCCCGGGCCCGGGACGGCGATCGGGCCGGCCAGGCCGGGCGGGAGAGCCTGCCTGAAATCGTTGGGAAACAATCAATCACCGTCACGATCTCAAGTCAATACCATTCGATCAGATCCGGTCAGAAACGATCCGGGAGCGCTCTCACCAGGGTGGGGAGGCGTGAAGAGTACGATCAGAACCAGACCGACCCGTTCACGAAGAGAGGACAACGTGGCACCTGGCGACGACTCCCGGACGGCGACCGAGGGCCGGCGAACCATGTTCGCCGCCGAGCGCCGGCAACGCATCCTCGAACTGATGCACGCCAACGGCGCGGTCTCCCTGCGGGACATCGCCCAGGCCGTCCAGTCCTCAGAGGTCACCGTGCGACGTGACCTGCGGATCCTGGAGGCCGACGGGCTGCTCAACCGCCATCACGGCGGCGCAACCCTGCCCGGCGCGCTGGCCACCCCACCCGGCGCGCTGTCCCGCGAACCCACCTACGCCCAGAAGGCCCAGGTCGCCGCCGCCGAGAAGGCCGCCATCGCCGAGCTCGCCGCCTCGCTCGTCGAGGACGGCGACGCCATCGTCATCGGCGCCGGCACCACCACCCAACTCTTCGCCCAACAGCTCACCCGGTACGCCGAGCTCGCCGTCGTGACCAACTCGCTGCTGGTGGCCCAGGCGCTCGCCAACGCGCCGCGGGTCGAGGTCGTCCTCACCGGCGGCACGCTGCGCGGCGCCATCCTCGCGCTGGTGGGCAGCGCCGCCGAGCGCTCGCTCGCCGGTCTACGGGTCCGCCGGGCCTTCATCTCGGGCAACGGTCTCACCCCCGAACGGGGCGTCTCCACGCCGAACATGCAGGTCGCCAGCGTCGACCGGGCGCTCGCCGCGGCCGCCGAGGAAATCGTCGTACTCGCCGACCACACCAAGATCGGAGTCGACACCATGGTGCAGACCGTCCCCACGGACGAGATCGACCACCTCGTGACCGACGACGCCGCCCCCCGCGACGTGCTCGACGAACTGGCCAACCGGGCCGTCCGGCTGCACGTCGCCCGCCCCTGACGTCTTTACCTTTGCACCCGCCGTGCGCAATCATTCGCCTCAGCCGACTCGCCGGCCGCTACGAGGAGGCACCGTGGCAGGCAGCAGCACCGTGATCGAAGCCGCGGGCGTGGTCCGCGACTTCCCCGGCACACGCGCCCTCGACCACGTCTCGTTCACGCTCCGGCGGGGCGAGGTGCACGCCATCCTCGGCGAGAACGGCGCCGGCAAGTCGACGCTGGTCAAGGTGCTCTGCGGCATCGACCGACCGGACGCCGGGGTGCTGCGGCTGCACGGCACGCCGGTACGGTTCTCCTCCCCCCGCGACGCCGAGCGCGCCGGGATAGGCGCGGTCCATCAGGAGGCCAATCTCGTTCCCCAGATGAGCGTCGTCCGCAACCTGTTCCTGGGCCGCGAACCGCGCCACCGGCTCGGCCTGATCAACGTCGCGCGGATGAACGCCCGGGCGCGCGACGTCATGGCCGACTGCGGCCTGCGGATCGACGTACGACGGCCCCTCGAGTCGTTCGACGCCGGAATCCAGCAGTTGGTCGCGGTGGCCCGCGCGGTCGCCACCGGCACCTCGGTGATCGTCCTCGACGAGCCCACCGCCGGCCTGGACGACGACCAGTCCGAACGGCTGCTCAGCATGCTCGACACGCTGCGCGACCAGGGCCGGTCGATCGTCTACGTCAGCCACCGTCTCACTGAGATCGAGCGGATCTGCGACCGGGCCACCGTGCTGCGCGACGGCCGAGTGGTACACACCGGCCCCCTCGCCGGCCTCGACCGGATGCGACTCGTGTCGCTGATGCTCGGCCACCGGGTGACGCTCGGGACGACCACGAGCGGCGGCGCATCAGCCGTCGAGCCCGCCGACCCGCCGATCCTGCAGGCCACCGGCCTCACCCGCCGCCACGTGCTCGGCGGCGTGTCGATCAACCTCCGACCGGGCGAGGTCGTCGGCCTCAGCGGCCTGCTGGGCGCCGGTCGCAGCGAGACGGCGAAGGCGATCGCCGGCGCGATGCCGCTGGACGCCGGGCAGGTGACCGTCTCCGGCGCCCGCCTGCGCCAGCGCTCGATCGCCGGCGCCGTCCGAGCCGGAGTGGGACTGCTGCCGCAGAACCGTACGACCGAGGGCATCATCGCCTCACTGTCGGTCCGCGACAACATCGCGCTCGCCGCACTCCCCCGACTCTCCCGCGCCGGCATCGTCTCCGAGGCCCGGCTCGACCGGATCGTCGAGACCTTCATGCGGCGGCTACGGATCAAGGCGACCAGCCCGCACCAGCCGGTCGGGGAACTTTCCGGCGGCAACCAGCAGAAGGTGCTGCTGGCACGCTGGCTCGCCACCCACCCCCGGGTCCTGATGCTCGACGAACCCACCCGCGGCATCGACATCGGCACCAAGTCCGAAGTGCAGGCCCTCATCGACGACCTCGCGGTGGACGGGCTGGCGGTCATGCTGATCTCCTCCGACCTGGAGGAACTCGTCGGTTCCTGCGACCGCGTCCTGGTGCTGCGCGACGGCGCCGTCGCCGGTCAGCTGACCGGCCCGAACGTCAGCGAGAAGAACATCATGGCGCTGCTCGCGGCGACGTGACCGCCGACGACGACGCCGAGACTCAGGCCGCGACTCTCTCGCAGTGATTGCGGGGCAGGACGAACACAGCCGGCCGGGCGGGGCCGGCGAACCTCTGTCGATCCCGGCTTTCGTACGCGCGATTCTCCAAGCGAAACACCAGCGGCGGGCCGCTGCGGACGCACGGCTCACCGGCCGGGCACCAGGCGGCGGCACATCCCCAGACGGCCCCGGGAAGACCGCACGACCACACCGACGGCCGCGAGGGCTGGCGACCGGGCAGGCGTACGCGCCGCACCGGCGGCCGGCGCCGACCGGGAAACTCATGAGCGGATCCGGCTCTGTTGCGTTGCCGGTTCGGTGTGCGCGTTGTACCCGGTATCGGGTTCGGAGTCAGACCGCTCGGGCGAGTTCGGTGAACGCAGCGGCGATGCGTCGTACCGGTGGAACCTCGACGGCGATCTCGTAATAGCCGCGTCGCAGGTTCTGCATGAAGGCGTGGCCGGCGATGATCACTCGTGCTGTCTGGTCCGTTCGTAGTCCGCGCATCGACCGCAGCCGGTGTTTCAGCCGGCTGTGATCGGCCTCGATCGGATTGTTCGCGTACGTTTCGACGTGGTGCCATGCCTGGGGAATCAGCTCATCGAGCACTCTGGGGTAGACCGGCGCGGCGTCGGTGACGACCTCGCTCGGTGTCACCTTCATCGTCGACAGCGCCCTTCGGAAGAACTGCCGAGCCGCATCAGCGTCCCGTCGAGGGGAGACGAGCACGTCGATGACCTGCCCGTACTGGTCGACCGCTCGGTACACGTACCGCCACACCCCGTTGACCTTCACGTACGTTTCGTCCACGAACCACCGGTCACCCGTCGAGTGGCGGGCAAACCGGGCGGCGTCGGCCAGCAGCGGCATGAACCGCTGGACCCACCGGTAGACCGTGACGTGATCGACCCGGACCCCGCGTTCAACCAGCAACTCTTCGACATCGCGGTAGGACAGGTTGAACCGCAGGTATCAGCGGACCGCGACGACGATCACCTCGGGTGGAAAGCGAAAGCCAGCGAACGCCGACTTCGGCGGCTGCCACGGGCGAGAACGAGTCGACGCCTTCACAGCTCAAGTCTGCCTCGATCTTGCCGACGCTCAATGCAACAGAGCCCGCCCGCCTACATCGCCGCAGGTCAGAGCGCTCTTCTCCGCCCGGCTTCGTTGACCACTTCCGGCGCGGTGACCACTTCGCCAAGCTGCACCCAATCGGCACCCACCTGCAAGGCCGAGCGATCCAGCGGCTCCTTACCGCGCTGACCGTTGGATACTCCCCTGCCAGGCGACATAGCAAGCCGTCGACTGCTGCTCAATACGGCTGAGCACTCCGTGTGAAACAGGACGCTGCACCGCTTCTCATCAGGAAACATTAGACCGCAGGTGAGGCGGGTGCCGTTGGATGCAGTTGAGCGCCGTTGGGTGCAGTCGAGCGCCGTTCAGTGCAACGCGCTGCTCCCAGCCTTGCTCCCCGTCGGGCGGGTAGATGGGGCTCCGTCCCGCTGGCCGACCGGCCGCCTCTGTCGGCGGGTTCGGGTCTGCAGCGCGACGGCCCTTCGCCCGCGGGCACCGGTGGTCGGCCTTGCGCAGCCTTGCCTGCGGTTCAGTAAAGGTTATACCATTAACGGACGCTCGACTGCCTAGGGACGGAGCCCCAACCCGGTCGGGCCGCGGAACTGACGAGCCGCCTGGCTGGATCGGTGTGACTGATCCGAGCGGGTTGGTGCCCGCTGGCGCAGGCGCCATCAGCGAGAACCGGAGGACCAATGGGCAAGAGCGGCCGCGTGTTCGTACGTGGTTTAACGTCGCAGACCTACGGGCTTAACGAGTTCCGGCACCGGCAACTGGCGGTCGACCGGGTACGCGACGACAGCGTCGTCGTCGACGACGCTAAGGTCGCGCACTCGGGCGACAGCGCGAAGAGTCGGACCTGGTGGCGCATCGGCCCAGGCGACGAGGACTTCCTCACTCAGACTATTCAGGTGCACTTCGTCGAACTGCCCCCCGAGTCGTCGAACCACGGGCATGGCCACCAGAACGAGGCAGCCTTCTACATCCTGGAGGGGCGCGGGTACGAGATCCACGACGACCAGCGCTACGACTGGAGCAAGGGCGACCTGGTCTTCGTGCACACAGACTCGGTGCACCGGCACTTCAACCCGTACTCCGAGCGTGCGCTCGCGCTCGTCGTCAAAGCGAAGTGCACCTGGATGTTCATGGGCCTCATCCAGCAGGGGCGCTCCGGGCCGGTCGAGAACGAGGAACGTTTCGGCCCGCGCGAGGACTGGTCGCGTATCTGGACCCCGGGTGTCCTGGAGCGCAAGAAGGTGATCTCCCCGTCCGAGACGACGTGGGAGGACACCCCGCTCGGGCGGATCCGGGTCATGTCCTCGCCACAGCGCACCGACGCGCGCATCTTCAGCGTGGACGCCTTCGAGCTTGACATTCCCGCCGGCGGCCACAGCGGCAAGTACTGGAAGATGGCCGACGAGGTGTACTACGTGCTCGACGGCGAGGGCTACGCGTTGCAGTGGGAGGTCGAGGCGGAGATCGCCGAGAAGTACTACGCCCGGATCGCGCTGGAACCCACGCGGTACGAGATCAAGCAGGGCGACACCCTGTACGTCCCGCAGAACCACGTGTGCCAACTCTTCGCGGCGGACGGCAGGCCATTGCGGCTGTTCAACGCGCAGAACCGGGTCTTCAAGCACCTCGGGTACGACACGGTCCACTACTTCGAGCCGGCCTCCGAACGGACCCTGGACGCCGAGCAGCTGACCAGCGCCTCGGTCTGACCACACCTCGTGTGGTCGGCAGCGGCCTTGCGGCGCCTCTCGCGCGACACCATCGCGTCCGCGGGGGGGGGGGGGCCGCGGTCTTCTCCTGCTCGCTCGGCATCGCGTCCGTCGCGCTACCGCTACTGGCGCTGCGCTCCAGCTACTCACCGGTCGAGGTCGGTGTGCTCACCGCCCTCTCGGCGATCGCCCAGATGGCCACCCGGCTGATCCTCGGCGCGGCCATGCGGCTGGTCGGCGACTGGGTCCTCGTCGTCGCCGCCGCGGCCGCCCTGTTCCTCTCGAACGGCTTGGTCGTCGCGTCGGCCGCCCTCGTTCCGTTCACCCTGGCCGAAGTGCTGCAGGGCTTCGCTCGCGCCTGTTTCTGGACCGGTAGTCAGACCCACGTCGGTGCGGAACGACGCACCCGCCGTCGGCGCGCTCGCGACGATCAACTTCGTCTCCAGTATCGGACTGCTCGCCGGACCCGTCCTCGCCGGGCTGCTGGTGGAGCGTTCGCCGCGAGCGGCGCTCGGGGTGGGCGCGGCGATCGCTGCGGTTGCCGTGGTGCCAGCGCTGGCGATCGACCGGCTACCCCCCTTCCGCCCGCCACCGGACAGTCCCCCGGAAGGATCTGGCGTCGCCCGGGCGTGGACGTCGGCTGCTGGGCCGGCGTGAGTGCGGGCGCGTGGCGAGGGCTGCTCTCCAGCTACGTTCCGGTGGCGCTCGACGCCGCCCGACAGCCCGGCTCCACCATCGGCGTCCTCGTGTCGGTCGCCAACGGCGCGTCGGTCGTGGGCTCCGCGCTCGTTGCCCGGGTGCGCGATCGCTGGATGGTGCGCTCCTTCGTGCTCGGCACCCTCGCCACGGGGGCCTCCACCGGCCTGGTGGCCCTGGCCGCCGACACCTGGTGGGCCGCCGGCGCGCTGCTGGCGGTGTCCGGGCTCGGCGCGGGCGTGCTGCAGACCATCGGCCCCGCCATCGCCACCGACTCGGTGCATCCCGAAGAGCGCGGCGACGCGATCGCGACGGCCGGAGCATTCCGGGCGGCGGCGTTGTTCGCCGCCCCGCTCGTGGTGGCGAGCGCGCTCGCGGTCATTCCGCTCACCGCCGCGATGGGGTTGGCGGCTGCGCTCATCACCGCCGGCACGGCTGTCGTACGCGTCCGATCCCCCGCCTCTTCCCACTCCGGAGGTCCCCCATGAGAATGTCCGTGTCGTCCACATCCACCCGTACCTTTGTGATCTGGCCCCTGGTAGTCGGCGTCGAACAGGCGCTGAGCCGTCGGCGGTTACGGGCCACCGGCCTGCCCCTCATGGCCGCGGGATACGCCGCCTACCGGCTCGCCGGCGCCTACCGGCTGTCCAGGGCGGGCGGGCCCCCCGGGATGTCGCAGGGCATGCCGGCGCGCCTCGTCGAGGACGGGCCGTACCGCTGGACGCGCAACCCGATGTACGGCGGCCACCTGCTCTTCCTGAGCGGGCTGGCACTCACGTCCCGGTCGCCGCTCGCCGCCGGTCTGGTCGGCTGGCACCTGAGGTGGTTCGCCGAGCGGGTCCGCAAGGACGAGAAGCGCTTGCGCGAGCGGTTCGGTGGAGCGTTCGACGACTACTGCGCACGGACGTCGCGGTGGATCCCCCGGCCGCCCGAGGCGGTGCGGCCGCTTCCCGGGGGTCCGCGCTTCCATGGCCGCCACGGCGAAGAGCGGTAGACCGTCACCCATGAATGCCCTTGTGCAAGCCACGCCGAACTGACAGAGTACAGCCAATGGTTAGTCCATTGGAGGTACACTCGTGACGACCCGGACGACGACAGGCGTCAGCCATTACCACGTCCAGAAGACCCGGCGCGCCAACTTCCTGGAAGACTGGCGGCAGAACCACCGGGACGTCGTCGCCCACGACGACGTGGTCATGCGTCCCAACGAGCGGGGCAGCCGGGTCGGTGTCTATGTCGGCGTGGACGGGGATCGTCCAACCCGCACGATGGACGCCCTGGTCCACGAGTTCGACCCGGGGACGACCACCACCGTCCACCGTCACTCCTGGGACGCGATGGTCCTGGTCGTAGCAGGCTGGGGCTGGACCGAGATCGACGGCGAGCGCATCGAGTGGGGTCCCGGCGACTCGCTGCACATCCCCGCCTGGTCCTGGCACCGGTCCGGCAACGACGGCACGGGGACCGCCCGCTACCTGACCTTCTCGAGTGAGCCCATGCTCGACACGATGGGCATGTCCATCCTGGAGGACGTCGGCCACACCCCCTGCGCCGAACTGCCGGGACGCCCGGCCTACACCCTCCATCTGCAGGGGGACGACGCGTACGCGCGCCGGGTCCGCCGTCTCGGCCGCGAACAGCAGTCCCGCCGGGCCGGCCGACTGCACACCAGCTGGGACGACCTGGAGATGGTCAACACCCCGCGGGGGACCCGGACCACATTCCTGCTCGACCGCGCGATCGGCTACCAGGCGTCCGGCATCACGATGGCGATGTTCGAGATCGGCCCCGGCCGTGGGCAGTCGATGCACCGGCACCCGGGCGAGGCGTGGTTGTACGTCCTGGACGGGTCAGGACACACCTACCTGGGCACGGAGCCCGAGGGCGGCACGAACCACCGCTGGAAGAAGGGCGACCTGATCATCGTCGACCACTTCCTCTGGCACCAGCACTTCAACGACGACCCGGAGAAGACGGCGAAGGTCGTCCGGATCCACATGTTCGACAGCCTGCTGGAGACGATGCGGGCGCTCTGCGACCCACTCGTGCTCTTCGAGGAGCCGCCCACCCACCTCCGGGACCGGCAGGCCGGCGACCCGACCACCATCCAGTGGCCGGCGCTCGAACGCCCCACCTGGCCCTGAATCCGGAGCCGGGAATGGCCGACGTCCGCCTACCGCCGGGCATCACAGGTATCCACGTCCTACCCGCCGACCACCACGACGGGCCCTGGGACTCGATCATCGTGCCGCCCGGTACGAAGGAACAACTGCTCGGCACGGCGGTGCTGATACTGCGGCACGGCCGGGCGCTTCAGTCGCTGTCCGGCCCGCCGCACGGCCTGATCATGCTCTCCGGCCCGCCGGGCACCGGTAAGACGACGCTGTGTCAGGGGCTGGCCCAGGCCGCCGCGATGGCGGTCGCCCGGCGGGGGGCGACAACCTTCGTCGAGGTGGACCCGCACGCCTTCCCCGGCGAGCTGCTCGGCGAGAGCCAGCGGGCGGTGCGTCGGCTGTTCACCGAGACGTTGCCCGAACTTGCCGCGCGTCGCCCCCACACCATTGTTCTGGTTGACGAGGTGGAGGCGCTCGCCGTACGCCGCAGCACGGCTTCCTTCGAGACCAATCCGGTGGACGTGCACCGGGCCACCGACGCGGTGCTCGCCGGGCTCGACGCGCTGCGGGCGACGTGCCCGCACGTCCTCCTGCTGGCCACGACGAACTTCAGCGCAGCCGTCGACGAGGCCTTCCTGTCCCGCGCCGACCTCGTGCTGGAACTCGACCTGCCGGACGAGGAGGTGCTCTCCCGGATCATCGGGTCGTCGCTGGCTGAGCTCGCCGCGCTCTGGCCCCCGTTGCGGCACCTGGCCGACGACTCAGCCCTGCACGGAAAACTCGCCGGCCGGTGCGTGGGCTTCGACGGCCGGCGCGCCCGCAAGGTGGTCCTCGCGTCGGTGGCCCGGCGGCCCGGGCTGGCCGCGGACCCCGCACAGCTGACGGCGGAGGACCTGTTCGCCGCCGTCGAGGCGGCGGCGGGGCCGGGCACAGTGGTGGGCCAGCGGTGACCCCGGTCGTGGATCCCGGCCTTGGCGAGGCGGGCGGCGTTGTGGAGCGCCCGACCGGGCTGACCGAGGGGCGGGGGCCTGCTGCGTGGGGCAGCGACGTGGTCGTCGACGTGCTGCGCGCGCTCGAGGTGCCGTACCTGCCGATGAATCCGGGCTCGTCCTTCCGCGGGCTGCACGACTCCGTGGTGAACCACGGCGGGAATGTCACCCCGCAACTCCTGCTCTGCCTACACGAGGAGATCGCCGTGGCACTCGCGCACGGCTGGTCGAAGGCGACCGGGCAGCTCGGGGTCGCCGCCGTGCACGACCTGGTCGGCCTCATGCACGGATCCATGGCGGTGTACAACGCGTGGTGCGATCGGGCTCCTCTGCTGCTGCTCGGCGGAAGCGGTCCGGCCGATCCCGCGCGGCGCCGGCCGGTGGACTGGATCCACTCGGCGACGACTCAGGCGCAGCTGGTACGGGACTTCGTGGTCTGGGACGCCGAACCCATGACCGCGGCCGCGTTCACGGCCGACGTCCTACGCGCCCGGCAGCGGGCGATGTCGGCACCGCGGGGACCGGCGTACGTCTCCCTGGACGCCGGCGTCCAGGAGGAACGGCTCGACCGGCCGGTGCCGGTGCCAGATCCCATGCGGCACGCCCCCGCCCCCGCCTTCGCGCCGGATCCGGAAGCCCTGGACCGGGCGGCGGGCGTGCTCGCGCGAGCCCGGCGCCCGGTCGTGGTGGCCGGGCGGATCGCCCTCGACCCCGCGGCCACCGCTCCCCTCGCCGCGCTGGTCCAGCTGCTCGGCGCGGCCTACCACGACGACCGGAACTGGTCGGCGCTGCCCACCGGCCACCCGCAGAACTGCACGGGGGACCGCAGCGTCCTGGATGAGGCGGACGTCGTCCTCGCCGTCGACGTCGTCGACCTGGCGGCCCTGCTGCGTGTCGCGGGACGCGGGGCACGGGGCGCGGGGCAGGAGCTTCGCGCTGACGGCCCGACCGTCGTCGACCTGTCGCACGGCGACCTGGGACTGCGGGCCTGGAGCAACGCCTTCGCGACACCAGTGCCCCGGGACGTCCAGCTGCTGAGCGACCCGCTGCTCGGGCTGCGGCTGCTGCACGCGGCCCTCGCGGAGCGGGTGGACCCGGCCGCGGCGACGGCCCGGCGGGCGGAGGTCACCACCCGCGCCGCCCGACTGCGGCAACGGCAGCGCGAGCAGGTCGGAGCGCGCTGGGCCGACCGGCGGATCGCGCCGGCCCGGCTGGTGGGCGAGACGTGGCAGGCGGTACGCGACGTGGACCATCTGCTCTGCCTGCGCAACACCAGGACCTGGCCGGAGGGGTTGTGGCAGCTACCCGGGGCCGGCTCGTACCTCGGACACTCCGGTGGCGGCGGCGTCGGCTACGGGCCGGGTGCGTTCGTCGGCGGCGCCCTCGCCGCCCGGGACCGCGGCCAACTCGGCGTCGGAATCATCGGGGACGGAGACCTGCTCATGGCCTCCGGCGCCCTGTGGACCGCCGCCCATTACCGGGTGCCGGCGCTGCTCGTCGTCAACGACAACAGCTCGTTCTACAACGACGAGCCACATCAGGCCGAGGTGGCGCGCCAGCGCCGCCGCCCGGTCGAGAACAGCTGGATCGGCATGCGCATCGCCGACCCTGCGGTGGACATCGCCGGGCTCGCCCGGTCGTACGGGTGCTGGGCCACCGGCCCGGTCGAGGATCCGGACGACCTGGGGCCGGCCCTGCGCCGCGCGCTTCTCGCCGCGCAGGAAGGGGCCACGGCAGTCGTCCACGCCCGGGTGGCACCCCGATGAGCGAGCGCAGCGCCCCCGTACCGCACCGGCTGATGCACATCGGCGGGGCGTGGGTCGACGCGCCGGCCGGCGGTCGCATCGAGGCGGTCGACCCGACCAGCGAGGAACTCATTGCGACGGTTCCTGACGGCGACGCCGAGGACGTCGACGCCGCCGTCGCCGCCGCCCGGGCCGCCGCCGCGGACTGGCGGGACCTGGGCTGGGCCGGGCGCGCTTCGCTACTGAGGGAACTCGCATCCCGCATCGACGGCGAGGCGGAGCAGTTGGCTCGCCTCGACGTACGTGACGGCGGCCTTCCGCTCGCCGGAATGCGCAGCGACGTCGCGGGTGCGGTCGCCGAGATCCTCTACTACGCCGGCATCGCGCCGCAGACGAATGGCAGCACGGCCCCGCCCACCCGCGACACCCTCTCGTACACGCTGCGCGAGCCGTACGGGGTCGTCGCGCGGATCGTGCCGGTCAACCATCCGTTCAAGTTCGCCGCCGGCAAGGTGGCGGCGCCGCTGGCCGTCGGCAACACCGTCGTCCTCAAGCCCGGTGAGCAGACCTCGCTCTCCGCCCTCGAGTTCGCGCGCATCGCCGCGGACGTGCTCCCGCCCGGCGTGCTCAACGTCGTCACCGGCCGGGGTACGACCGCCGGTGCCGCACTCGTCGCCCATCCCGAGGTGCACCGCGTGGCGTTCACCGGCTCCGTCCCCTCCGGACGTGCCGTGCTCTCGGCGCGGCCGAGGCTGTGAAGCACATCAGCCTCGAACTCGGCGGGAAGAACCCAATCATCGTCTTCCCCGACGTGGACGTGGTGCGGGCCGCGCACGCGGCGGTCGCCGGCATGAACATCGCCCGCTGCACCGGCCAGTCCTGCGGATCGACCTCGAGGCTGTTCGTCCACGCCGACATCGCGGACCAGTTCCTGGAGGCCCTCGTCGCGCGCCTGTCCGCGCTGCGCATAGGCGACCCGATGGACCCGCTCACCGAGGTCGGGCCGCTCGCGTTTTGGACGCACTACGAGCGGGTCCGCGGCTACCTCAAGACGGCACTGCGGGAGGGGGCGACGGTCGCGCACGGCGGGGGCCGTCCCGACGGACTGGCGCGCTGCTTCTTCATCGAACCCACGGTGCTGACCTACCTCGCCGACGGGATGACCGCGGTCCGCGAGGAGATCTTCGGCCCGGTCATGTCGATGCTCACCTGGCGCGACGTGGACGAGGTGGTCCGCCGCGCCAACGCCACGCCGCTCGGCCTGACGGCCAACGTGTGGACCCGGGACGTGACCGCCGCGCACCGCACCGCCGCCGCCCTCGAGACGGGGTACGTCTATGTCAACGGCACCGGCCGGCGTCCCACGGGCACCCCGTTCGGCGGCTGGACGAGCAGCGGGTTGGGCAAGGAAAACTCGCTGGAGGACCTGCTGTCCTACACCCGTGAGAAGACTGTGACGGTGACGCTGTGGTGAACCACGGCCAGGTGGTGCCCGGCCGGCAGGACGAGGAGCTCCTGGATCCGGCCCGCACCGCCCTCGTCGTCTTCGACCTGCTCGAGCACTACCGGGCGGCGGCCCAGGAATCGGCCGTCATCGGTCCCGTGCGCGGTCTCGTGGACGGGTGCCGGTCGCGCGGCGCGGTGGTCGCGTGGGCCCGAGCCGACCACCGGGCCGACGGGGCCGACTTCGCCCGAACGCTCGCCGACGTGGACAACCAGCACCGTCCGTTCGGGGTGGACAACCCGAGGCCGGTGCGCCCGCCGCACGGCTCCGGCTCGCCGATGTACCGCACCCTGGCCGAACTCGGACAGCGTCCGGAGGACTACGACATCCCGAAACACCGGTGGTCGGCGTTCCACGGAACCCATCTCGACGCGTCCCTGCGAGCCCGCGATGTTGACACGGTCCTCATCGTCGGGGGCTCGACCCACGTCGGCATCGCGTCAACCGTGTACGCCGCCCGCGACATGGACTATCAGGTCGTGGTGGTCAGCGACGGGCTCACGGGCCGGCAGCCGCAACGCGACTTCTTTGTGGAGCAGGTGTTCCCACGGGTGTGCCGGGTGCGAACCGTCGACCAGGTCCTCGCGGCTATGGACCGTACGTGGTCCGCCACGAACTGAGGAGGCAAAATTGACCAACTTCGCCCCGTACGACGAGCCGGTCTGGGGTTCCGACGCGATGGTCGACGTACTACGCCGGCTCGGACTGAAATACGTGGCCCTCAACCCCGGCTCGTCGTTCCGCGGGCTGCACGACTCGCTGGTCAACTACGGCGGCGACGAGGTCACGATTATCGAGTGCCCGCACGAGAAGATCGCCATGGGCGTGGCGCACGGCTACGCGAAGACGACCGGCGAGCCGATGGCGGTGATCCTGCACGACCTGGTCGGGCTCCTGCACGGCACCATGGGCGTCTACTACGCCTACATCGACCGGACGCCGGTCCTCGTCCTCGGCGGCTCCGGCCCCGCCGACCATGCCAGGCGGCGGCCGAACATCGACTGGATCCACTCGGCCAATGTGCAGGGCGAGGCGGTACGCGCCTACACCAAGTGGGACCACGAGCCCCGCTCGCTGGCGTCCGTGCCGACCGTCCTCGCGCGCGCCCACCGGATCGCCAGGGAGGAACCCCGCGGCCCGGTCTACGTCGCGCTCGACGCCGGTCTGCAGGAGGACCCGATCGCCGATCCCGTGCCCCTGGACGACCTGCCCCGACTGGCCGCGGTGCCCTCACCCATCGCCCCGGACCCCGACGCCATGAGCTCGCTCGCCGAGCGGCTCTGCGCGGCGCGCCGGCCGGTGATGGTGCTCGGCTACCCGGGGCGCCATCCCGGCTCCTTCGACGTTCTCGTCGACCTCGCCGAGGAGGTCGGGATCGGCGCGGTCGAGACGCACTGGCGGTTGAACTTCCCGAATCGCCACGAACTCAACGTGACCGGGTCGGAGGCGATCGAGGGCGCAGACTGCGTCCTCTTCGTCGACGTGAAGGACATGGGCAAGGCCAGCCAGCGTCTCGAGTCGACGACCCGCCGGATCACCTCCCGCCTCGCGGCCGGCTGCACCGTGCTCGACCTCGGCTTCAACGACGTGGGCATCTCCTCGTGGAGCGAGGACTACGCGGAACTCGTGCCGACTGATCTGCAGGTGACGGCGGACACCACGGTGGCGCTGCCCCTGCTGCTGGCCGAATGCCGGCGCATACTGGGCGGCGAGTCGCCGGAGCGCCGGGCCGAGCGGGCGGACTGGCGCGAACGGTTGTCGGCGATGCATCGCTCCACGTGGGACCGATGGCGACGCAAGGCCGACCAGGCGGCGGATCGCTCCCCCGTGTCGACCTCCCGGCTCGCCGCGGACGTATGGGAGGTCGTCCGCGACCACGACTGGGTGCTCACTGCGGGTACGGCCGCCGAGTGGGCGCTGCGTACCTGGGACTTCGACCGGCCGTACCGGCACCCGGGCCGCCAGCTGGGCACCGCCACCCAGATCGGCATCTCGCTGGGGGTCGCGCTCGCCCACAAGGGCACCGGTCGGCTCGTGGTGGACCTGCAGCCGGACGGTGATCTGATGTTCGACGTGGGTGCCCTCTGGGTGGCGAGCCGCTACCAGCTCCCGCTGCTCGTGGTCATGTTCAACAACCGTGCCTACTACAACGACTGGGAACACCAGGAGCGGCTGGCGCGGCAGCGCGGCACCCCGATGGAGCGGGCGAGCATCGGGATGGCGATCGACGCCCCGGCTCCGGACTTCGCCGCGATCGCGCGCGGGTTCGGCTGGTGGGCCGACGGTCCGATGACCGACCCGGCCCGGGTCCGGGACGCCGTACGCAAAGCGGCCGACCACGTGCTCGGCACCGGCCGGCCGGCCCTCGTCGACGTGGTGTGCCAACCCAAGTGAGGTGCTGCCGGGCACCGGCACTGGTCCGGTGCCCGGCAGCGGGACGCCGGCAGATGTACCGGGGGGCGGGTCGACATCTGCCGGCGAGCGGGAGTGGGTCAGCTGCTACCCGGCGTGGCCTGCGGAGCCGGTGCCTCGCGCGCCGGCTCGGGCGCATCGTGGACCGCTTCGTCCTCCGACACCACCCCGGTGTAGGACCGCACCACGTTCTCTCGCGACCAGAACGAGCCCGCGACGATGAGGGGGCCGAACGCGCCCACGGTGAGGGCCACCACCGGTCCGACCAGGCCGGCGAAGGCTCCGACGACGACGTCCCCGATCGCCGGCCCACCCCGTGAGGACATCTGGTAGAAGGCGGTGACCCGGCCCCGCAACTCGTCCGGGGTGTCGATCTGGACCGCGGCGTGGCGGATGGTGGTCGCCATCGCGTCGAAGGCACCGAGCAACCCGGCGGCGAGGACGGCCAGGCCGAACACCGGAGAGTGGGCCAGCAGCAGCGCCGCCACGCCGTACAGCGCGGTGGACACCAGGAGCACCTTGCCCTGCCGGCGGCTGCGCTCGACCGTGCGGAACACCGAGTACGTGGCCAGCAGCGCGCCGGCGGACGGCGCCGCGGACAGCACGCCGTACCCGGTCGCGCCGACGTGCAGGACGTCCACCGCGAGCGCAGGCAGGAGCACCCGGTAGGCGCTGAACACCGTCGCCGACAGGTCCAGCGCCATGAGGTTGTAGATCAGCGGCCGGTGGGCGATGTACCGCGCCCCTTCGACGATCGAGCCCAGCACGGAGCGACGCTCCGCGGACGGCTGCAGGACCGGGATGCGCAGCATCGCGAGGATCGCCACGAGCAGGCCGTACGACGCCGCGTCGACCACGTACATCAGGCCCGGTCCACCAGCCGCGATCAGCAGGCCGGCCATCAGCGGCCCGACCAGGATCGCCAGCTCCCGCGAGGGGTTGAGCAGGGCGATCGCCTGGGCGATCTGGTTCTTGGGCACCAGGGCCGGGATCAGCGCCTGCCGGGCCGGCTGGTCGAACGTCGCCGCCGCGGTGGTCAGCACCACGGAGAGGACCACGTGCCAGGCCTGCGCCCGGTCGGTGAGCGTCAGCCAGGCGAGGACCACGGCGACGAGCATCGCCACGGCCTGTGCCGCCTGCAGCAGGCGGCGGCGGTCCGCTCGGTCGGCCAGCGCCCCACCGAGCGGGCTCAGCACCAGCAGCGCGACCGCCTGCGCGGCACCGACCAGGCCGGTGTACGCGATCGAGTCGGTGAGCTGGTAGACCTGGTAGAGGTTGGCCGCTACCGTGCCGCGGGTGCCGATCTGCGAGAGGACGACACCGGTCCAGTAGAGGTTGAAGTCGCGGTTGCGCAGCACCTGGGGCAGGCTCATCGGGATACCTCAGCCAACCGGCACCAGCGTCAGCTTGCTGGGATCCATCCGGAGGTAGACCTCGGTCCCCGGTTCGATCGACACCGCCGGGTTGCCGCGTGCGCGGATCTCGTGCTTGCCGACGGCGACCACATGGTCGACGGCCTCGCCGAGGAACGCACGGGTCAGCACCGTGCCCGTCCACTCGTTCGGCACCTCACCCGCTCGGGACGTGACGCCGACCTCCACCGCCTCCGGCCGGATCGAAACGACCACCTCCGTACCGACCGGGATCGACGCGGCCGAGTCGAGCAGGAGGCGTCCGTCGGCCGTGTCGACGACAAAGCGGTCGTTCTCCCGCGCCGACACGGTGCCGGCGATGAAGTTCGAGGTGCCGATGAACTCGGCGACAAACCGGCAGTTGGGGTTCTCGTAGATCTCGCGGGGGCGCCCGAGCTGCATCACGTTGCCGCCCCTCATCACCGCGATCGAGGTACTGAGGACCAACGCCTCCACCTGGTCGTGCGTGACGTACACGGAGGTTATCCCGAGTTCCCGCTGCAGCCGCTTGAGCTCGTACCGCAGGGATTCCCGCAGCTTGGCGTCGAGGTTGGACAGCGGCTCGTCCAGCAGCAGCAGCGGGGGCTCGATGACCAGGGCGCGGGCGAGGGCGAGCCGCTGCTGCTGCCCGCCGGAGAGCTTGGTCGCCTGGCGATCGGCGAGGTCGGCCAGTTCCATCGTCTGGAGCACCCGCATGACCCGCTCGGCGATCTCCTTCTTGCCGGGCCGGTCCGCGCGCTTTCTCACCTGCAGCGGGAAGGCGACGTTGTTGAAGACCGACATGTGCGGCCAGATGGCGTAGGACTGGAAGACCATGCCCAGGCCCCGTTCATTCGCGGGGACGTTCACCGTCTTTGCGCCCGAGCCGTCGGCGAAGAGAACCCGTCCGCCGACCTCGATTGTCCCGGAGTCGGGCCGTTCGAGGCCGGCGACGGAGCGCAGGGTGGTCGTCTTCCCGCAGCCCGACGGCCCGAGCAGGGTAAACAGGGAGCCGTCCTCGACGTCGAAGCTGATGTCGTTGACGGCGAAGACCCGGGCCGATTCGGCACCCGCGGCTCGCGACCGTCGCCGCCGTTCTCCGTCGAAGGTCTTCACAAGGTTCTTGACACAGAGCACTTTGCCCTCCTGGCAGCGGCGGATCAGTCCTGCTTGAGGCCGACTTTGGCACCGAGCTTGTACGCGACGGTGACGAGGACGACGAGGGTGAGCACCATGACGACGCCGAGCGCCGACAGGACGGTGAACTGCCCGTTTTCGTACTGTTCGAAGATGAGGATGGAGAGCACCTCGTTGCCGGGGCTGTAGAGCAGGATCGAGCTCGACAACTCGCGGAACGAGACCACGAGGATGTAGATCCAGCCCGCCAGCAGACCTGGCGACAGCAGCGGAAGCAGCACCCGGCGGAACGTCTGCCACCAGCTGGCGCCGCTGACCTGGGCCGACTCCTCCAGCTCCGCGGAGATCTGCTGCATCGACGTGACCGCGTAGCGCATGCCGTAGGGCATGTAGCGGGTGCAGTAGGCGATGAGCAGGATGAACAGCGTTCCGTAGATCGGGATGGGGCTGCGCAGGTAGACGAACGAGAGCGCAAGTCCGAGGACGAGGCCGGGGATCACCAGCGGCACGAAGGCGAGCTGGTCGACGAACTGCCGGCCGGGAATTCGCGACCGTACGACGATCCAGGCGCCGATGGCCATGGCGGCCATCACCAGGGTGGCCGAGCTCAGGCCGAGGTAGACGGAGTTCCTCAGCGCCGTCATCGCCTGGGACAGGTGCAGCAGCTGGCGATAGTTGTCCAGCGACATCGACTTGAACGCCGCGGCCGATGGCGGCTGGTAGAACTTGAGGAACGAGGTGTACAGGAGCACGAGCAGCGGCCCGACCACAGTGAAGAAGAAGTACGCGAGGATCGCGGCTCCCATCACCGGCCGCCACCGGCCGAGCTCCATCGGGCGGGGCCGGAATCCCTTACCGGTCACGGTCTGGAAGCTCTTCCCGGACCGGCCCGCGAGGTTGGAGATCGCCACCCCGATCATCGCGAGCACCAGCAGCCCGACCGCCAGCGCGCCGGCCGCCCCGAGGTCCGGCGGATACGTCCGCAGGACGAAGTAGATGCGGCTGGTGAAGACGTAGATGCCGTTCTGCAGACCGAGCAGCGCCGGCACCTCGAAGCTCTCCAGGCTGCGCACCGTCATGATGAGCACCGCGGCGATGATCGCCGGACGGGTCAGCGGCACAGTGATCCTGCGGAAGACCTGCAACCGGGTGGCCCCGCTCATCAGCGCCGACTCCTCCAGCGAGGGGTCCATGGCGCGGAACGCGGCCACCATCAGGAGGAACACGATCGGCGACAGGTGCAGGCCCTCGACCCAGATCATCCCCCAGACGGTGAAGATGTCGAGGACGATGCCGTGCCCGAAGATCGGCTCGATCACCTTGTTCAGGAGGCCGATGTCCGGGCTGGCCAGGAAGATCCAGGCGATGGTGTACAGAATGCCGGGAATGATCAACGGAATGATGGACGCGGCGAAGAACAACGCCTTGAACGGCACGTCCGTGCGGACGTTGAGGTAGGCCAGCGAGGTGCCGACGAAGAGGGCGAGGACGGCCGCCCCGATCGCGAACCACAGCGAGTTCGCGACCAAGCCGCCGATTCGCCCGTCGCCGTACGCGCGGGCGAAGCCGCCCAGGCTGAAGCCGTTGGCGTCGAAGAAGGTGCCCCAGAGCAGGTAGTAGAGGGGCACGAGAGCCAGATAGCCGATGACTCCGACGACTGCGACGATGATGAGCAGCTTCGGAGTTGGCCACCACCGGCGCGCTCGTCGGATCTCCGGCTTCGTGGCCGGCAAGGCTGGTGATGCCGTGGTGGTCATGCCCTCACCCTTCCTGGAGCCTGTCTACCGGATCAGGCGGGCGGCGGCGCCGACTGCGCCGCCGCCCGCGATCAGCTACTTGTCCTTGACCTGCTCGCCGTTGGACACGACCTTCTCGTAGCGTTTGCTCCACTCGTCGCCGTGCTCGACCAGCGTCTTCACGTCCACCGGGACGATCTCCACGCCCTTGAGCGGGTCGTTGCTCTCGACGATGGCCGGCGTCAGTCCCTCGTCCACCAGGAGCTTCTGCCCCTCTTCGAGCAGCCAGTCAGCGAAGAGCATCGCGGCCGCCGGGTGCTGGGCGGTCTTCATCAGTCCGACGCCGTTGGGGCGGGCGATCACGGGCTGCACGAAGGGCAGGTAGTCGACCGGTGCGCCCTTCTTCTTCGCGCGCTCCACGATGTAGGAGTAGTTCGAGGCGACCACCGAGAACTGCCCGGCCGACAGGAGCTCGCCCTGGACGGTGTGCCCCTTGGCGATCTTCGCCCCCTGAGCCATCGCGGCGAAGAGTCGGTCGATCTCCTCATCGCTCTTGCCCTGCTTCTTCCAGTAGCCGTAGAGCGTGAGGTACCAGTCGTAGTCGGCCAGCTCCATGGAGAGCTTGCCGTCCCACTTCGGGTCGGCGAGATCCTCCCACGTCTTGGGCTGCTGCCCGGCGGGGACGAGCTTGGTGTTCCAGCTCGGCGCGAAGAGGTTGAACCGGGTCGCGGTCCACCCCTCGAACCGTCCCGCCTCCGGCACGAGATCGCGCCGCTCGCCCTTGTACTCGGCCAGGAAGTGCTCCTTGTTCAACGCGAAGAGTTCGTTCGCGTTGGTCTCGACCACGTCGTTGCCCCGGAAGTTGGCACCCTGCTCCTGCAGGATCCGCTGCAGCACCGTCTCCGATCCGGCCCGGTAGACGTTGACGTCGATGCCGAACTTGTCACTGAACTCCCCGGTCACGGCGTCGGCGACATCGCTGGTCATCGAGGTGTAGAGGTCGAGCTTGCCTTCCTTCTCCGCGAGCTCGACGAGCTTGTCCCGCCGCTGCTTGCCGGAGAGTCCGGCGATCTCGGCGTAGACCTTCTCCGCGGCCGTCGGCCCGTCGCTACCGCCGGCCTTCGGACCGCCCGCCGTGGGCGAGCCGCCGCAGCCACCGACGAGGGTGAGCGCGATGCCGGCCGCGAGCACGCACGCCAGTCTTCCCCGGCGCCAGAGTCCTACGGTTTTCATTTGATCTCCTGCCCAGCCTCGAGGATTTCGGCGTACAGGCTGTCCCACTTCTTGGCGTTGTCGAGCAGTTCCTGCTCGGGCACGGCGACGACCTTCAGGCCGGCCAGCGGGTCCTTGCCGGTGGGAATCGACCCGATACGGAAGGCGTCCGCGAGGATCTTCTGCCCCTCGGTGAGCTCCCAGTCCGCGAAGAGCACCGCGGCAGCCGGGTTGGTGGCCGTCTTCATCAGCGCCACGCCGTTCGGGCGAACGAGGATCGGCTGGACCGGGACACCCGAGGCGGGGTGCCAGGTCACCGGCGCGCCCTTGTCGGCAGCCTTATCCACGGTGTGGCTGTAAGACGAGACCGTCACGCCGAACTGGCCGGCGGAGAGCAGTTCACCCTGAGTCGTGTGACCCTTGGCGACCTTGGAGTTGGCGGCGATCTTCGTGACGAGGTCCTTGACCTCAGCCTCGGACTTGCCCTGGTCCTGGTAGTACTTGTACAGGCCGGCGAACCAGTCGACGTCGCCGACCTCCATCGAGACCTGACCCTTCCACTTCGGGTCGGCCAGCTCTTCGAAGGACTTCGGCTCCTGGCCGGGCTTGACCCGGTTCGTGTTCCAGCCGACGACGAAGACGTTGAACCGGGAGGCGGTCCAGCCCTCGGCCTGGCCCTCCTTGCGGACCTTGTCGCGCAGCTCGCCCTTGTAGGGGTAGAGCTTTCCCTCCTTGTTCAGGATGTTGAGTTCGCCGGCGTTGGTGTCGACGAAGTCGTTGCCGAGGTAGTTCGCCTGCTGCTCCTGCAGGATCCGCTGGAGGACCGATTCCGAGTTCCCCCGGTAGACGCTCACGTCGATGTCGTACGTGTCCTCGAACCCCTCGACCAACTTGTCCATGTCGGTGTTGGAGGTGTAGATCGAGAGCTTGCCTTCCTTCTCGGCAAGCTCGACGAGGGTCTTGCGCCGCTCTTCCCCGGTGAGGCCGTTGATGCGGTCGTAGACCTCCTGCGCCTTCGCCGCGGTCTGCTTTGCCGCGTCGTTGCCGCGGGCGGACCCGTTGTCGGAGGCCGTGGGCGATCCGCCGCAGGCCGCAAGGAGGAGGGCGGCGGCCGTGATGGCCACCGATCTGACGATTACGTGGTGTCGCATCGCTGCTCTCCTGCGAGCTCTGTGGGCGAGCGCCTGCCGGCCCAGCGACATGTGGATGTGTGGTTCCCCCGCGTGAAATCGATGTGTGCGTGCCGCGTTCTTCCTGGGCTCAGCCCCCGTGCCGCTTCTCGTTCGCGAGCACGCCGGGCAGGTAGTCGTCGCGCACTGTTGCCTCCTGTGTTCCGCGTCACGCTAGTCAATAGCACTAGGGGACTAAAGGTCTAATCTTTGATCCAAATGTTTACCGGAATGTTACGCGTCGGGCAAGGGGGTGGAGCGGACCTCCTGCTAGCACCCGGGCGGCGCCCCCTACCGCGATCCGCGCAGAACCTCGCGGGCCGTCTCGGCGATGGGAATGTCAGGTTGTATACAATGCGCCATGGCAGCCGTGTTGGCTAGGCCCTTCGCGTGCCAGGTCAGCCGCATCTGGTCCAGCTCGCGCAGCCTGCGCGAATCGGTCGGCCATCGATGAGAGCTCGGCGCAGGACGGGTACGGAGACCCCGAACCGGCGGGCGAGTTCCGGGGCCTCGGTTATCGCGCAGATCTACGCCCAGTGCACGAGATTGTTCGCCGTCTTGCCGACCTGGCCCGCGCCGAGCGGCCCGAGGTGGTGGATCACGCTGACGGCAACCGTTGTCTCCATGAGCCCCCTCGTCGACATGTCGGTCTGGCGGGCGAGGCGGGACCGATCCGCCTTGTGAGGGGCGGCGCATTGCCCGGGAGCCCAGCCTCGGCTAGAACGTAATACCATTGGGCCAATCTCGGGGAGGGACCTCTTGCGTCGACTCGGCGGATTGCTGGTCCACCACTTGGTGGCGGCACGACAGCGCACGTTCCGCTCCTTGGCCGTACCCAACTACCGGCGGTTCTTCGTCGGGCACGCGGTGAGCGTCGCGGGCACCTGGATGCAACGGGTCGCGCAGGACTGGCTGGTGCTCGACCTGTCGCACTCCCCCGTCGCGCTGGGTGTCGCGAGCGCGCTGCAGTTCCTGCCGATGCTCCTCCTCGGCCTGTGGGGCGGCGTACTCGTCGACCGGATCGACCGGCGTCGGGCGATCATGGTCACCCAGGCGGTCAGCGCCCTGCTCGCCGCGGCGCTCGCGGCGCTCGTGCTGTCGCACGCGGTGACGCTCTGGATGGTCTACCTGCTCGCGCTGGGACTGGGTCTGGTCACCGTCATTGACGTGCCCGCGCGGCACGCGTTCATCACCGAGCTGGTCGAGCCCGAGAACTACGTCAACGCCCAGGCGCTCCACTCCACCGTCCACAACGCCGGGCGCCTTGTCGGCCCCGCCGTCGCCGGCCTCCTCATCGCCGGCGTCAACGTCGGGGCGGCCTTCGCGATCAACGCGCTGTCCTTCGCGGCCGTCCTGGTCGGCCTGGTACGGGTGGATCCCCGGCAACTCCATCGCCGGCCGCGCGCACTGCGGGAGAGCGGCCAGGCACGGCAGGGCCTGCGCTACGTCTGGCAGCACCCGGAGTTACGAGCCTGCATGCTGCTCGTCGCCGTGGTGGCCCTGCTGGGCCAGAATTTCCGCGTGGTGCTGCCGCTGCTCGCACGCGACACCTTCGGCGGCGGTCCCGAGGTCTACGGCTGGCTGACATCGGCGCTCGGGGCCGGCGCCGTACTCGGGGCGCTCGCCAGCGCCGCCCGCGCGAGCGTCACCGCTTGGTCGCTGCTCGTCTGGACGGGCGTCTTCGCGGCCGTCAACCTGATCGCCGCCCTCGCGCCGGGACTCGGCATCGCGTTGGTGGTGATGGTCGGCCTCGGCGTCGCGAACATCTGCGTCAACACCCTCGCCCGCACGTTGCTTCAGCTCGGCGCCGAAGCGACGATGCAGGGCCGGGTGATGGCCCTGCACGGCATCGTCTTCCTCGGCAGCACCCCGCTGGGCGGACCGATCACCGGATGGGTCTGCGAGCAGTGGGGGGCGCGGGCGGGTCTCCTGGTCGCCGGGATCTCCGCAGGACTCGCCACGCTGGCGGTGCTGCCACAACTGCGCCGCGTCCGAGCGCCGGAGCCGGCCGAGGCGGAGCCCGCGACCACATCGTGACGTACCGCCTTCCTACTCCAACGCCAGCCCGGCCAGCCGCAGTCGGGCGATGTGATGACGCCACATGTTCAGGTCGTTGAACGATGAGCCGAGGTCCGGCAGCTCCGCGAGATCCTCCGCGGTGAGGTCGGCCGCGCGGTCGCCGAGCCGTGCCCGCTCGACGCTGACCCGGGCGAGTACGTCGACGGCCAACGCGCGCACGACGGCCTGCTCGACGGCGTGCACTCCCGACCCGACGGTGGTGATCCCGTGACCCCGCATGAGGCACACGGTGGACGACCCCATCGTCTCGACGAGTTCGCGGCCGAGTTCGGGGCGGCGTACGAGACCAGCCCGCGGGTAGACCGGTATTCCGTCGACGGCGAGACGAGCGGCGGGGATGTGATAGGCGCCGAAGACGGGGCGCAGCGGCACCTTCTCCACCCCGGCCAGCAGCACCGCAGGCGGGTGGCAGTGCACGACCGCGTCGATCTCGGGCCGTGCGCGAAGCAGCTCGCCATGGATCGGCAGCTCATTGGGGACCACCCAGCCCGCCGGAAGGTCACCGCTCCCATCGAGGTCCACCAAGTGCACGTCCCGGTCGAGGGTGAACAGCAGACCCTCTTCCTGCGGTCCCCGGCACCGGACGAGCATCCGGTCGTGGCCCACCCGCACGCTGACATGGCCGAGGATGTCCTCCACCAGGCCGGAGTTCGCGAGGATGCGGCATGCCAGGGCGACGGTCCGGCGCGGGTCGGCGAGTTCGGCGGGCATGGTCACACGGCTCCATTCGGCCGGATGCTGACGTCGACCCGCGGCATCACCGCCGGACGGGAGCGCCACGGACCCACCACAGTGGCTGAGCGCGGCCCGGACCGCAAGAGGCACTCCTCCGGGTCGGCAACCCTTTCCTCGCCGCCGGAGTACCCGTTGGCGGCTTAGGGTAGTATGGTCATACCATTCGCAGGACGCGAGATGCAGCCGAGAGGAACGCGAAAGTGCCCAAGGTCATCTTTGTCGCCCTCGACGGTTCGCGGCGCATGATCGACGCAGCGGTCGGGGACTCGGTCATGGCAACCGCCGTAAGGAACGGTGTCCCCGGCATCATCGGGGAGTGCGGGGGCAACCTGTCCTGCGCCACGTGCCACGTCTACGTGGACGAGGATTTCGCGGCACTCGTCGGCCCGGCGAACGACCTCGAGGACGACATGCTGGACCTCGGCGTGTCGGACCGGCGGAGCACGAGCCGCCTGTCCTGCCAGATCAAACTCAGCGAGGCCCTGGACGGGATCACCGTCGAGGTGCCGGAAGACCAGCCGTGAACGGCGGGGTACTGATCGTCGGCGCGAGCCAGGCCGGTGTCCAGCTGGCCGCCTCCCTGCGGGACTACGGTCACGACGCAGCGATCACCCTCGTGGGTGCCGAGTCGCACCCCCCGTACGAGCGTCCTCCGCTGTCCAAGGCGTTCCTCGCCGGGACCGCGGACATCGCCACCCTCCCACTGCGCACCGGGTCGTTCTATGCCGAGCAGCGGATCACGGTGCTGGCCGCGGAGCGGGTCACCCGGCTCCACCTCTCCCCCTCCGGCCCACCCGGTTCCGGGACCGCGCTGACCGATCGCGGTCGCACACTGACGTTCGATCGGCTCGCCCTGACCGTGGGCGCCCGCCCCCGACGCCTCCACGTGCCCGGCGTCGGCCTCGACGGCGTCTGCTACCTGCGCGGTGTCGACGATGCCGCCCAGATCCGGACCCACCTGGCGGCGGCACGCGACGTCGTGGTCGTCGGCGGCGGCTTCATCGGCCTCGAAGTGGCCGCGGTCGCCAGATCGGAAGGCGCGAACGTCACCGTGGTGGAGGCAGCTGACCGGTTGATCGCCCGCTCCGTGGCGCCGGAGATCTCGGAGTTCTACCGACGGGCGCACATCCGGCGCGGGACGCGGATCCGCCTCGGCGCCGGCGTCGCCGCGATTGAGGGCGAGCACGGTCGGGTTACCGGCGTCCGGCTCGTCGACGGCGAGCTGCTCCCCGCCGGTCTGGTCGTCGTCGGCGTCGGCGTCGTCCCGCGCACCGAACTCGCCGAACAGCTCGGCCTCCGGTGCGACGGCGGGATCGTGGTCGACGAGTACGCCCGTACCAGTGAGTCCGCCGTCGTCGCGGCGGGCGACTGCACCGCGGCGCCCGACCCGCTGACGGGCGAGGGGCGGATGCGTCTGGAGTCCGTGCCCAATGCCGTCGCCCAGGCACGGGCGGCAGCGGCAACGCTGGTCGGCAGGCAGCAGCCCTACACCGACGTGCCATGGTTCTGGTCGGACCAGTACGACCTCAAACTGCAGATCGCCGGTGTGCCGATCGGCTACGACCAGCTCGTGGTGCGCGGCGATCCCGACGGCGAGAGCTTCTCGGTCCTGTACTACCGCGGGGGAAGACTGCTGGCCATCAACGCCGTCAACAACACCCGCGACTACCTGACGGTACGCAAGGCTCTCGCCAGCGGCATGTCGATTCCAGCGGAAGGTGCGGCGGCCTCCGACGTGCCCCTCAAGGAGCTGCTCCTGAGGCCTGCGGCCTGACGCCCCGCCGTCGGCAGGCGGCGCCGGCCCTCAGACCACCGCCGACGCGGTCGACTCCGGGGGGGGAACAACTCGTCGTCGGCCACGATCACGTCACCGGGCCGCACCAGCTGACCGGCCCAGACGAGCGGCACGTTGACGCTCCCGAGTGTTTCCTTGATCGTTCCGGTCGCCGACACGCACCGCGACCAGGCCGGGAAGGTGATTCGGGTCAGCTCCGCCACGTCCCGGCATCCGACATCGATGACCCCCACCAGCGCTGTGGTCTTATGGTCTAACAGTTATGCTACGGTCGCCTCAGCATAGGGGTACGGGCACGTTCCGGCAGCCCGGCGAACACGAGGGAGCTGAGCAGGACGATGGCGCCGCTGCATCTCACGACCGTGACCCGGACCCAGGGGAACAACCAGGCCCTGAAGGACGGCGGTGTCACACCCCAGGGCTTCAGCCTCGACTTCCGGGAGGTCCCCGTCCTCGTCCAGGCGTTCCGTCGGATGGTGCGCGAGCTGGAGTTCGACGTCTGCGAGATGGCGTTCACGACCTACCTCTGCGCCAGGGCCCACGGCAAGCGCTTCACCGCTCTGCCCATCTTCCTGGTGCGCGGTTTCCACCATGGCGCCATCGTGCACCACCCCACCGCCGGCGTCCGGACCCCGGCCGACCTGCAGGGCCGCCGGGTGGGCGTCAACCGGGGCTACACCGTCACGACGGGAGTGTGGGCGCGGGGCATCCTCTCCGACGAATACGGCGTCGACCTGGACAAGGTGACGTGGGTGCCCTCCGGCGACGAGCACGTCGCGGAGTACCGACGGCCGGCCAATGTGGTCGCGATGCGGCCGGGGGAAGACCTACAGACGTCGGTGACAACGGGCGAGCTGGCGGCCGCGGTCGGCGTCGAGGCGAGCGGCCCACTGGTCCCGCTGATCCCCGACGCCGAGGAGGCGGCCTTCGCGGCGCTACGCCAGCGCGGGCTGTACCCCATCAACCATCTCGTGGTCGTCAAGGACGAGTTGCTCGAGGCGCATCCCGCGCTGGCGAACGCGCTGTTCGAGGCGTTCGCCGAGGCCAAGCGGCGCTACGTCGAGAAGCTGCGCGCGGACGCGATCGAAGCTCCGACCCCGACCGACCGGATGTACCAGCGGGTCATGGAGCTCACCGGCGAGGATCCCCTCCCGTACGGCATCGCCCCGAACCGGCCGATGATAGAACAACTCATCTCACACGCCGTACGCCAGCGGATTCTCGACCGCCCGCCCGCCGTGACGGACCTGTTCCCGCAGAGCACGCACCAGCTGACCGCTTGAGGAGTTAGACCATGCGGATCGCCATCGGAGCGGATCACAACGGCGTCGCCATGAAGGCTCAGCTGATCCGGTGGCTGACGGCCGAGGGTCACGAGGTAGACGACCGCGGGGCGCACGACACCGAGGTCGTGGACTACCCGCCGCTCTGCGCCGACATCGGCCGGCAGGTCGTGGAAGCTCGCGCCGAGCGAGGCATCGTGATCGGCGGCACCGGCGGCGGAGAGGCGATCGCGTGCAACAAGATCCGGGGCATTCGCGCCGGCCTGTGCCACTCTGTGTTCCTCGCCGAGATCTCGAGCGCGCACAACAAGACCAACGTCCTCGTGCTCGGTGCCAAGGTGGTCGGTCCGGAGGAGGCGGCGGAGATCACCTCGACCTGGCTCGCCACCCCCTTCAAGGGAGACCGGCACCAGCACCGCCTGGACCAGATCGCGGCGCTGGAGCGTGGCGAGTCACTCGGTTGACCTACACCCCGTCGACAAACCGCATCACGCTGGCCGGCGCCGTCTGCTCGGTCTGCTCGCCGACCGGGACGTCCCAGTACTCCGCGCGCGGCAGGCACTCCTCGAGCTGGCAGGGCCGGGGCTGGCGGCGAGCACGTGGTTGGTGGCGTCGAGGAGCTGCCGTTGGAGCGGATGTCCGCTTCGCCGTCCCACAACTCGTCAAGGATCTGGTAGCGGATCAGGCACTGCCCGGCGCGGGTGAGCAGCGGGGATGTCGAACTCCCGCGCGGACAGGTCGATCTCCGTCTCGCCGCGGAACACCCCTCGCCAGGGAACAGCCCCATGATCGGCTGGGTCGCCGAGACGTTTTCGGCCCGCACCGCAATCGGGATGGACGCAGCGGCTTCGGCCGCTCCGCGCTCGGACCTGGGCCTACCTGCGCCGCACCCACATCCTATGGAAGGCGCACGGCACAGCCAGATCAGTCCCGTCCGTGCGTGAAGGCCAGTGACTTGATCGTGATCGGGACGTTTCCGGAGATCGGCCGGACCCGGCCGAGATCGACGTGGTCGAACTCCCGCAGCTGGATGCCGTCGAGCACCACGAGCGCAGCCTCCACGCCGAGCTCCTCGGTGAGGATCCGCCCCAGCGTCATCGCGACATCGCCGTCGAGCATGAGGTAGACCGTGCGCCCGGCGGCAGCCCGGTCGCCCAGCCCGGCGACGAGCCCGCGGGCGAGCGCCGCGACCCGCGGGTAGCGTGGCGCTCCGGCCCCCCACGTCACGGCGAGCACCGCCTCCTGGTCGGGCCCGATGTCGCGCCCCGCGAACGCCCCCCGTACGCCGTCGGCGACCGAGACCTCGTCAACCTCGTCTCCCACGGCGTCGTCGAGATGCGCCACCGGCAGGTCGCGCCGCGGCAAGCTGGCCTCCGGGTCGCTCAGATGGCCGGTGATGCCACTGAGCTGCACGGTGTGCTCGGAGGCGCCCACGACGGTCGCGCGGATGGCCTCCTCGCCGGCCAGCAGCGGCCCGGGCAGGCTGCCCTCGGAGAAGCGGCGTCGGAGGCCGTCGGCCAGGGCGGCCCCGAGGTCGCCGTACGACTGGGTTTCGCGGCCGTGGAGGTAGGCGGAGACCCCCCCGGACACGACGACGCCGTCGACAGCGTCGGGCAGCGGTAGGAGGTCGGTGAGGTAGAGATCGGGCTTGCCAGCGATTGCATCCGCGACCGCCTTGGCCATGACCTCGCCGACGTGGACCAGCTCGGCCGGCGACACCGCGCCGCCGAGTTCCCAGGTGAAGCCCGCGGCGGCCGCGTGCCGCGCGCCGCCCGGCTCGAGCCGCACCAGCACGCCGTCGTCGACGACCGCGAGCCGCCCGCCGACCAGGAACGCTGCGGTGCCCACCACGCGCCCCCGCTCGACGAGGGTCAGCTTGGTGGTGCCGCCGCCGATGTCGACGTTGAGCAGCACGCTCGCCTCGTCGTGCGAGCGGCGCACCGTGCCGGAGCCGTAGGCGGCCAGCAGCGCCTCCATGTGATGGCCGGCCGTCGCGCACACCAACTGCCCAGCCCGCTGCGCGACGACCTTGCCGATCAGCTCGGCGTTGGCGCGCCGCAGCGCCTCGCCGGTGAGGATGACCGCCCCGGTGTCGATGTCGTCCGCGGTCCAGCCGGAGCTGGCGTACGCCTCGTCGAGCATCGTGCCGAGCGCGACGGCGTCGATCAGGTTGCCGTCGGCGTACGGCGTCAACCGGGTCCCGCCGTCGTGGACCAGCTCGCGCCGGACCACGATGTAGCGGCTGGTCAGGTCGGCCGCGTGGCGACGGAGGTGGAGCCGGGAGAACGCGATCTGGGTGGTCGCCGACCCGATGTCGACGCCGACACTGTGCAGGACGACGTTGTCCTGCACCCACATCACGTTGGAGTCGGGCTCACCGTCGTGATGGTCGTGGTCGTCGTCCCGGTCGTGGTGCCCGTGCCCTACCCATACGCTCACTGTCGGCTCACGGCTTGGGCGGCAGGTCGGCCAGTTCGGCCTCGTAGGCGGCGTCCATCTGCGGCACGAGACCGTTCCCGGCGAGCGCCTTGGCGAAGGTCTCCCGCACCAGCGGGTGCTCGTCGGCGTAGTCGATCTGATCACCACCGACGCGCTGGCTGATCCAGGCCTTCGGGACACCCTGGGCGTTGCGGACCGAGACCACCTCGTGCTTGAAGGCGAGGTAGCGAGCCGGCTCGGTGCCGGTGTTGAAGTGCTGGTGGAACCACATGTTCGGCGGCACGATCATGCTGCCCGCCTTCCAGTCGTAGCGCTTGGGCTCCTCGCCCTCGGGCCACATGAGGCTGAAGCCCTCGCCGGACAGGATGATGACGTGGGCGCCCGGACCGTGCCGGTGGCCCTTCTTGTACGTCGCCGTCGGGAACTGCGAGATGTGGCTGTTCATCGAGCCGCGCGCCATGGAGAAGCGGATGTGGCCGCCGCCGGCGCCGCGCTCCTTGGCCGCGATGAGCGGCAGGTTGACCGCATCCGCGACGAAGTTGGTCTTCAGCAGCAAGCCGTCGACCTCGTCCTTGTCCGCGAAGTAGTCGGGCTCACCGGCGAACCGATTCGGAAAGTCGTGCGCGGTGTTGAAGACGAAGTCGACGTCGTCGTAGAGGTTGAGGACCGGCGGCATGTTGGTCGAGGAGACGAACCGGGCCGCCTCCGTGCCCGAGCCGTTGAAGTGCTGATGCCAGGTGTTGAGCGGGATCGCGAAGAGGGAACCCGGGCCCCACTCGAAGGTGACCTTCTGGCCGGCGTCGTTCCACACCGAGGTGGAGCCGTGGCCGGACAGCACGAGGATCATCTCCTCGAACAGCTGGCGCTGCGGGTTGAGCTCCCCGCCGCCCGGGATCTCGCACACGTAGCAGTCGTTGGAGGTCCGCGAGGCCTCGTGGTTGATGAACACGCCCCGACCGCCGCGGCGCGCCCACGGCTTCAGCTCGACGGTGTTCAGGTCGTAGACGTAGTGCGCGGCGATGATGTCGAGGCCCTCGTCGCGCACCCAGCGCACGTAAGGTGAGTCCTTCTCGGTCTTGAACTTCTTGGCGAGCTCGTCGGAGACGAGTGCGTCCTTGGCCACGGATTTTCCTCCAGTTCAACTGGTTAAAGGTATGACCGCTCCGGGTGAGGTCAACCGCAGGCGAGTGTCAGGTCCGAGCGCTGAGGAGCGATCCGACGATCTCCAGCGCGTCGCCTGGCCGCGCTCCGCCGAAGGTCCGCCGCGTACGATGCGGCCCCGCGCTTGGACCAGGCCGTCGCGGACCACTCCTTGCTCGCCCGGCCGGCGGCCCGCACGGCACGGTCGACGTCCTCGGCGGTCGCATCGGGCAGCTCACCGATGATCTCCTCGGTCGCGGGACTCTCGGACGGCAGCACCGCACCGTCCAGCGCCATCACGAGTTCGCCGTCGATCAGCATGCCCCGCTGGGGCCCGGTCACGTTCTCGGCCTGGACCACAGCAAGATCACCCTTTCTGGGAAGAGAGCTCGCTGCCCCGGTTTCGTGCGACGTCCGCGAATCGCGCTTCAGCGACTGGCGCGACCCCGGGTGGGCCCCCCACAGGAACGTACCACAAAAATTGACTATTGGTCTAACCAATCATCGAATCAAGTCTCAAGAGTCCGCTCGTGTCGGACGTCGGCTGTGGCCCCTCGGCGAGTCGCAGCACTCGCGTCGCGACCGGAGAGCTCTCTCGACCCCGAGTCACTCACCGCCGCTAACCTTCTTGAGACCGTTCGAATTGTCGAGCCGCCGCAAATTTCCGCCCGAAAGACACGCGTTCACCCAGCTCCTCCGCCGCCTCCACACACAGTCTGCCTTCGATGTAAGGTGTAACGGTCTAATCAATGGGGGAACGGTGGAACGGGTCGGCACGCTGGTCATCGGAGCGAGCCAGGCCGGCCTGCAGCTGGCGACAAGCCTGCGGACCTCGGGGCCACCGGAGGCATCACACTGATCGGACGCGAGTCGCGGGCGCCGTACCAGCGTCCGCCGCTGTCGAAGGCCTACCTCCAGGGCAAGCTGCCGGAGGACGGACTGGTGCTGCGGGGGCCTGACTTCTACCGCGACCACGACATCGACCTGGTCTGCGGCGAGTGGGTTGACGCGATCCGCCTGACCGACCCGCAGAAGGGCGCCGGCGTGGCGACGACGCCCAGCGGCCGCACGCTCGGCTTCGACCGGCTCGCGCTCACCGTCGGCGGCGCGCGGCGGCGGATGCAGGTGCCGGGGTCGGACCTCGCGGGCATCCACTACCTGCGCGACGTTGACGACGCCGCCGCCCTGCGCACGGAACTCGGGCCGCCGGCAACGTCGTGGTCGTCGGGGGCGGCTTCGTCGGCCTGGAGGCCGCTGCGGCCGCGACGGCGGCCGGCAAGCACGTCACCGTCGTCGAGGCCGCGGAACGGCTGATGCCGCGCGCCGTGGCACCGGAGATGTCCGAGTTCTACGCCGCCGCACACCGCCGTCGCGGCACGAAGGTGCTCCTCGACACGGCGGTCGCGGGCTTCGGTGGCGACGGCCGCGTGGACAGCGTCGAGCTCTGCGACGGACACGTGCTGCCCGCCGACGTCGTCGTGGTCGGCATCGGCCTCGTGCCGCACACCGAACTCGCCGAGTCGCTCGGCCTGGAGTGCGTCGGCGGCATCGTCGTCGACGAGCTCGCCCGCACGAGCGTCCCCAGCATCGTCGCCGCCGGCGACTGCACGGTCACCGCCCACCCGGAGCACGGCGCGCTGCGCCTGGAGTCAGTGCAGAACGCGATCGCGCAGGCGAACGTCGCCGCCGCGACGCTGCTCGACGTCGAGCCGCCGAGCACCGGGGTCCTGTGGTTCTGGTCCGATCAGGCCGACCTCAGGCTGCAGATGGCGGGCATCAACACCGGCTACGACCAGGTCGTCCTACGCGGCGAGCCGGCGAGCGAGCAGTTCTCGGCGCTCTACTACCGCGACGGCCGGCTACTCTCGATCGACGCGGTCAACGCGCCCCGCGACTCATGGCGGTCCGCAAGCTGCTCGACACCGGCCGCAGCATCCCGGCGGACGCCGCGGCCGACACCAGCGTCGCCCTCCGGGAGTTCGTCCGCGCCTCCTGAGCGGGGCGCGGGCGGGGTCAGCCGAAGTCGGCGAGGCCCTGCCGCTCCAGCAGCGCGACGTTGTGCCGCCACAGCGCGGCGACGTTGAACGACGGCCCGAGGTCGGGCAGGTCGTCCGGGGCGACGTCGCGCCGGGTCGCACCGAGCCGCGCCAGCTCGACGCTGACGGAGAGCAGCTCGTCGAGGGCCAGCGCCTGCGCGACCACCGATGGTACGTCGGCCCGGACCGTGACGATACCGTGACCGCGCAGGACGCACACCGAGGCATCCACAGGGTGCCGGCCAGCACCCAGCCGGCCCCGGCCGAGCGGACCAGCCCCGCATGCGGGGGGGGAGGGGTTCCGGCAACCGGGAGACGGTTAGGCCGGGATGTCGTAGGCGCCGAAGACCGGCTTGACGGGCACCTCGGCCAGCCCGGCGAGCAGCGCCGACCGAGGATGCGAGTGCAGGCGAGGCGCAGCTCGTCCATCAGATGACGAAGCTCTCAAGCGTCTCCGGCGCGAACAGCTCCTCCGGGGTGAGCAGCCGCGGCGAGAGCCCTTGCGCGTGGTGGTAGCGCAGGAACGCCTCGAGCACGTGCCGGTTGGCGTACAGACCGTAGGACCAGAAGTCGTCGCCGAGCAGCGCCCGGTCGGCCTCGGCGTGCTGGACCAGCCACGGCGACAGGAACCGCAGCGCCGAGGAGTCCGAGAGGCCGGCGTAGGCCAGGTCGCGGGCGGCGACGAACGCCTTGTGGAGCGCCTGTGCGACCCACCGGTTCGCCTCGTAGACCTCCCGGCGCAACACGACAACATGCATGATCGGGAAGATCCTGGTCGCCTCGAAGTAGGCCCGCTCGGCGCGGACCACGTCGGGGAAGAGCCGGGTCACCCCCGCCCCGAAGGTCGACGGCACCCGCGGGGTGTAGAGCGCGTCGATCTCGCCGGCACCGAGCATCTGCGACAGCGTCCGGTCGGACGGAATCGCGGAGACGTCGTACGGCACGGAGACGGCGCCCTTCTCGATCCGACCCGGCGACTCCTGGCCACCGGTCACGTATCGGACGGAGGAGGCCGGCAGGCCGTGGTGCTCCTCGAGGATCCCGCGGACCCAGACGCACGCGGTGAGCTGGAACTCGGGCACGCCGACGACGCCGCCCTTGAGCTCCTCGACCGAGGTGATCCCCTCGCGGACGTAGACCGAGGAGTGCCGGAACATCCGCGAGGTGAACACCGGCAGCGCCACGAACGGGCGGTCCTCCCGCGCCAGCGAGGCCGCGTACGTCGACAACGACATCTCGGCGACGTCGAACTCGCGATGCCGGAGCATGCGGAAGAACGTCTCCTCGACCGGAAGCCGGAGGTAGGTGAGGTCGATGCCGTCGGGCCGGACGTCGCCCTCGAGCAGGGCACGCGTGCGGTCGTAGTCTCCGCATGCGAGCGTGAGCGGGAGGCGTCGCATCATGCGCGTACTCCGATGCGGGCGGCCAGCCGCGGGTAGACCCTCAGGGCGTTGTCGGTGAGGACCTTGCCGAGTGCCTCCTCCGGCAGGCCGGCGGCGCGCACGTAGGTGAGAGTGTCGTCCCAGGCGACGCCCGTGTCCGGGTCGGCGCCGCGGACGGCGCCGAGCATCTCGGAGGCGAAGAGGACGTTGTCCGCCGGCAGCACGTCGAGCAGCAGGTCAATGCCGGGCTGATGGTAGACGCAGGTGTCGAAGAATACGTTCGATAGCAGCTCGGCGGGGTCCTGCCAGCCGTTGCGCATCGCCAGACCCCGGTAGCGCCCCCAGTGGTAGGGCACCGCTCCCCCGCCGTGCGGGATCACGAAGCGCAGCCCTGGGAAGCGCAGGAACAGATCCGATTGCAGCAGCTGCACGAAGACGCTGGTGTCGGCGTTGAGGTAGTGTGCGCCGAGGGTGTGGAAATTCGGGTTGCACGCCGTCGAGACGTGCACCATGGCCGGGACGTCGAGCTCCTCGAGCACCTCGTAGACCGGGAACCACGACTCGTCCGTCATCGGCTTGCCCGCCCAGGTGCCCGACGGGTCGGGGTTGAGGTTAGCGCCGACGAAGCCGAGCTCGCCGACGGTGCGGCGCAGCTCGGCGACGACGCCGGCGAGGTTGCCCTCGGGCGTCTGCGGCAGCTGAGCGACCGGTGCGAAGTGCTCGGGGAAGAGCTCGCTCACGCGGTGGACGAGGTCGTTGGAGGCCCGCGCCCAGGCGTCAGCGGTCGCGGCGTCGGGGACGTGATGCTCCATGCCGGAGGCCTTGGGCGAGAAGACCATCAGGTCGCCGCCGCGCTCCCGCAGGATACGCAGCTGGTTGCCCTCGACGCTCTCGCGCAGCTGGTCGTCGGAGACCGGCGCCAGCGTGGCGCAACCGCCCGCCAGCTGGGCGTCGCGAAACTCCTGCAGCGCCGAGGGCGCGGTCGTGTAGTGGCCGTGCACGTCGATGATCACGCCTCCGCCTCCTTCACGTGGCCCTCGTAGTCGACGTACCGCAGGCCCTTGCGCACGAGCCGCTCGCGCATCGAGCTGACGTCGAGGCTGAGCTCGCCGGCGGCGTACCGGGCCCGCGAGACCGCCTCCTTCTCCTCGCGCACCTTCGACGCGGCGAGCACCTCGGCCGCCTCCTCACGGCGTACGACGACCACACCGTCGTCGTCGGCGACGATGACGTCGCCCGGGTTGATCACGCGCCCGGCGCACACGACCGGGAGGTTGACGTCGCCGAGCGTCTCCTTCACCGTCCCCTCCGCCGAGACGCATTTCGACCAGACCGGGAAGCCCATGTGGGTCAGCTCGGCGACGTCGCGGCAGCCGGCGTCGATGACCAGCCCGCGCACGCCGCGGGTAGCGAGGGCGGTGGCGAGCAGCTCGCCGAAGTAGCCGGCGTCGGACGGCGACGTGGGGGCGACGACGAGGACATCGCCGCGCTGGCACTGCTCGACGGCGACGTGGAGCATCCAGTTGTCGCAGGGCGCGACCGACACGGTCACGGCCGTGCCCGCGACCCGGGCGCCTGCGTAGATCGGGCTCATGTAGGAGGCAAGCAGGCCGGTGCGGCCCTGCGCCTCGTGAATGGTGGCGACGCCGTACTCGGCGAGGCCCTCGACGACGGCGCGGTCGGCGCGCGGCGGGTTGGTGACGACGAGGCCGGCCATCAGGCACCCGCTCCCAGGGCAGCGACCTGCTCGCGGGTCATCCCCGGCAGGAGCGAGATGTGGATGACGTCCTCGACGCCCTCGCCGCCGAGCGTGCGGATGGCCAAGTCGACGTCCTCCAGCGCGAACCGGTGCGTCGCCAGCTTCTCGAGCGGGAAGCGTCCGGACGCGAGCTGCTCGAGGGCGAGCTCGCACGCCTCGTAGGAGTGCCCGCGAGCGCTCTTGATCGTGATCGCCTTCTCGGTGATCTTCTTGACCGGGAAGTCGGGGAAGGCCGCCAGCTCGCCCTGGATGAGTAGCACGCCCTCGCGGCGCTTGAGGGCGTCGACGCCGAGCAGCACCGGGCCGACCCCGGCCCGGGAGGTGCAGTCGAGGACGAAGTCGACGCCGCGGCCGCGGGTGATCTCCATGACCCGCTCGAGCGGGTCCTCCTGAAGGATGTCGATGACGTGGTCGGCGCCCAGTTCCCGGGCGAGCTCGAGGCGCGCCTTGTCGCGGGCGGTGCCGGTGACGATGATCTGCGAGGCGCCGGCTTGCTTGCAGGCGACGACCTGGGAGAGGCCCTGCTGACCGGGGCCTTGGATGAGGACGGTGTCGGAATAGCCGACGCCCGCGGCGCGCAGCGCCCACTCGATGCCGTTCGAGATCGGGGTCACGAGGCCGGCGAGCTCGGCGGTGACGCCCTCGGGGACCTTGTGCACCACGGCGTTCCAGGGCAGGAACATGTACTCGGAGAAGCCGCCCCAGAGCGTCCCGTCGTTCGTCGCTGGTGTGTAGCCGTAGCGCCGGGCGTCGGAGTTGGTGCGCCAGTCGGTCGCCTCGCAGTGGCGGAACTCGCCGATCCGGCACCACTCGCAGTGGTAGCAGCCGACGTAGTGCTCGACGAAGACGCGGTCGCCGTCCATCACCCCGTGCAGCCGGGTGAACTCCGGCCCGGCGTGCTCGATGATCCCGACGTTCTCGTGGCCCATGATCACAGGCCCGCCGATCACGGGGTTGTCGTACAGCTTCACGTCGGTCCCGCAGATCCCAGCGACCTCGACGCGCAGCAGCGCCTCGTCGTCGCCCACGGCGGGGAAGGGGAACTCGCGGATCTCTGTCGTCCGCGGCGCGGTCCGCACCGCCGCGCGCACCAGGTCGGGCATCGGCACTCCATCACAACAGATTGGCAGAATGGTCTGACCAACATATCATCGACGGGTGGGGTCGGTCACGAACCTTTCTGCGGCCCACCTCCACCCACGCTTCCCGCCGTCCCCGCCGTCCCAGAGGGAGCGTCATGCGAGAGCTGGCGACCCTCACCAGCCCCCAGGGCGCCAACCGTGCGCTGATAGACGGGGAGGCGACACCGTCGGGCTACACGCTCTCGTGCGCTGACGAGCCGGTCCTGATTAAGGGCTTCCGCAAGATGGTCCGCGACCTCGAGTATGACGTCGCCGAGATGGCCCTGACGACGTACCTGACCGCCAGGCAGCACGGGGTCGCGTTCACCGCGCTGCTGGTCTTCCTCGTCCGCGACTTCCACCACGGTGCGACGCAGGTGCTGCAGGACCGGCCGATCGCGACCCCGAAGGACCTCGCCGGCGTGAGCAGGATGTCGGCCCAGCCGGCGGACCGGTCAGCGGCGTTCCACGCCCTCTCGCCGTGGCGGACGAGGATGAGCATCAGTGTCTCGCGAGGAAGTCCAGCACGCGCTGCTGCGACGCCTCGGGGGTCTGCTCCGCGACCGGGACGTCCCAGTAGTCGTTGTCGGGCAGGCACTCCTGCAGGTAGCGCGCGGCGGAGCGAGTGTGAGAGGTGTCGTCGCCGGGCACGATCAGCGCCGGCACGTCGAGCACCTGAAGATCCTCCGGCTCCGGGCCGGGCACGGTGTCGCGGTCGAAGAGCAGTCGGGAGGTGCCGCTGACGATAGTCGCGTAGCGCGCGAGGTCCGCCTCGGCGTAGGCCTTCGCGAACTCGTCGTCGCTGCGCAGCACCGCCGCCCACGGGCCGACCCGCGGGTCCTTGCTGAACCCGGCTCCGGTCGACCGGGCCAGCTCGACGACCGCGGCCAAGCCGTGCTCGGCGACGAACCCCAGGTGCTGGGTGAACCGGCGGTGCTGGGCAGCGCGATAGGTGACGCCGCCGGCCGGCGAGACGAGCACCATGCTGCGGACGCGCTCCGGCTGTGCGACAGCGATCAGCGCCGCCGTCGAGCAGCCGACGCAGCCGCCCATCGTGTGGGTCTGCTCGACGCCGAGGTGGTCGAGCAGGGCGATCGCCTGGGCGACATACTTGTCCCACGAGAGGCGCTCGAGCCGCCCACCGGAGCGCCCGGACTCGCGGCGGTCGAAGACGATGCAGGTGTAGTGCGGCGAGAGCGCGTCGATGAACCCCAGGTCGCGGTAGCGGCCGAAGGAGGTCCAGTTCTCGAGGCTCGAGTCGAAGCCGCCGGGACTGAACATCAGCAGCGTTGGGCCCTGGCCGACCGCCTCGTAGCGCGTGCGGATGCCGTCGAGCTCGACGATGGGCATGACGTCTCCTACTGCTTCGGAACGGGGATGCCGCCGCGGATCTGACGGCCCTCACGGATGTCGGTGATGCACTCAGTCAGCGCGTCGTACGCGACCCGCGCGACGTTGGCGTAAGTGTCCGGCTCCTCGTCGAGCCACTTCGCCGAGTATCCGATCGCAGCCGTGGACATCCTGATCCGGCCGTCGAGCCATGGGCCGCCGCCGAAGCCACCGAGGACGGGGATCGACACGGCCTGTACGACGGCCGGGCCGACCACCGGCCCCGAGTTGGTGAAGTTGAGGGCGACTGCACCGGCCGCCTCGAGCCGCTTGGCCTCATCGACAAGCTCTCCGAGCATCTCGTCGGGGACCTGGACGGTGTGCGCCGCAACGTACTCCACGCCGTACTTGAGCGCCGTCTGCGGCGTGATGCCGAACTGCGCGAAGACCGGGATCCCGGCCCGGGTGACCGCCTCGACCGCCTCGGGGAAGTCAGCGGCGCCGTCGAGCTTGACCAGGTCGACGCCGGCCTCCTTGACCAGCCGGATCGCGGCAGGCACCGCGTCACCGGACTGCAGCGGCCCGTACGGGAAGTCGCAGCTCAGGAGTGCATCCTTGACCCCGCGGCGGACCGCCTTGGCGACCACCAGCAGCTCGTCGAAGGTGATCTCGAGCGGGTGCGGCTGGCCCCACAGGTTGACTCCGACCGTGTCGCCGACGGAGATGATGTCGGCGCCGGCCCGGTCGGCGATCCTGGCCATCTGGTAGTCCCAGGCGACGATGCAGACGCTCTTCTCGCCGGCCGCCTTCATCGCCTGCAGCAGGGGGACGGTCATCCCGCTCATGCGCGCGTCGCCCTCAACAGCTCGGTGAGGTCGTCCTCCTCGGCCGGAACCAGGAGGATCCGGGCGTGCGGCCGCAGGTGGAACAGCGCTTCGCTGGTGAGTGCTCCCGGCGCGACCACGAGGCCGGCGGTCATGATGCCGCGCACCTTGCAGGCCGCGCCGATGGTGCCGACCGCCTCGACGTTGGCGCCGTCGACGGAGACCATCACGACGGTGTTGCTGTCCTCCAGCGCGTCGGCCAGCGGCACGGACTCACCCGTCATGGCGACCAGGGTGTGGCCCGGGTCGACGACGGAGTAGAACCGGGCCTGGCCCCACTCCAGCTCGGAGGCTCGACGGACGATCCGCTCCGCCTCCGGGTCGAGGGCGACCACCCGCGTGTTGCGGGCCGCCGCCAAGGGATAGTCGATGCGGAAGGCCGCCTCCCTGGCGGTGGTCGCCTCGGAGCACGCACTGACGCCTGCCGGGATCGACAGCTGCTGGTCGGTCATCGACGCGCCCGCCTCAGACGGTGGTCTGCGGGACGCCCGGCTTGGCGATCATCGCCTCGCCGATGCCCTCGACGAACGACTGGTCGGCCGGGAGCACGATGGCGACCGAGCGGACCTTCTGGTCCTGCGCGCGGTTGCCGACCGGCTCGGTGCCCTCCTCGGACAGCGCGAGCGCAGCCTTGCGGAGCTTCTGGCGGGCCTTGATGATGCCGGCGTCGGTGGCGACGAGGCGCTCCTTCGTCCGGTCGACGATCGGGCCCATCGACTCCTGCAGGGAGGAGTCCTGGAGCGCGATGCCCTCGATGCCGGAGTAGGTTTCGCCGCGGCGCTGCGCCTCACGGTCCATCAGGTAGTCGTTGTCCTTGTTGGCGAGCGGACGGTACGCCGCGTCGTTCGCGCTGTGGACGCCCTTGCCGGCCCGCATCGCCGCGACCTCGGTCTCGGTGAGCGGACGGGTGGGGTGGTAGTCGAAGCTGTAGGCCCAGCAGTTCTCATCATCGATCGGCACCCAGAAGTGGCCGTGCACCGGGTGGTCGCCGCGCGGCGGCACCATCGTGAAATTCGGCAGCACCCACGGCGTCACGCGCCAGTAGTAGTACCCCTCCTCCGCGTTGCGGCGGGCGCCGATGAGCAGGCCACCCTCGTAGTCGACGACCTCGAAGAACGGCTTGAGGTCACCCTTGTTGTACTGGTTGCCCTTCGAGCCCTTGAACAACGGGTCGCGGTCGAGGCTGCCGGAGTGCAGGAATGTGACGTGGCTGGAGTCGATGCCGCCCTCGAGCGCCTGCAGCCAGTTGCACTCCTGCAGACGCTTCGACGTGAACGCCTGGCCCTCGGGGACGGTGTAGGCCTCCCACTCCGGCAGCGGCGGCTGCTTCTCCGGGTCGCCCAGGTAGGTCCACAGCACGTCGCCGAGCTTCACCAGCGGGTAGGACTTGAGCTTGACGTTGGCGCAGAAGTTGCTGGTCTCCGGCTCGCTCGGAACCTCGATCGCCTGGCCGGTGTAGTCGTACTTCCAGCCGTGGTAAGGGCAGCGCAGCCCGCCCTCCTCGTTGCGGCCGAACCAGAGCGAGACGCCACGGTGCGCGCAGAACTCGTCCATGAGGCCGTAGTTGCCGTTGCTGTCGCGGATGGCGATCAGGCGCTCCGAGAGGATCTTCACGCGCACCGGCGGACAGTCGTTGGACGGTAGCTCCTCGGCCAGCAGCACGGGCTGCCAATAGCGGCGGAAGAGCTCACCCATCGGCGTGCCGGGGCCGGTACGCGTCAGCAGCTCGTTGATCTCGGCGCGGAGCATCTCGTTCCTTCCAGGACCTGTCTGAGGGCTATCAAACCGATGGGCGGGATGAAAGGGGCCTGTGTGGCCAGGGATTGCTTGTGGTCAGGACTGCGTGGGCGGCACCTCGACCGTGAGCCCGTCGAGCGCGTCGGTGATCTCGATCTGGCAACCGAGGCGGCTGCAGTCGCGGCGGCTGGTGACACCGAGGGTCGAGCAGGTCCTCCTCGAGGTCACCCGGCCCGCCGACGGCCTCGAATAACCCCTCGCGGACCCACATCGCAGGTGGCGCAGGAGTTGTTGCCGCCGCAGCGCCGATGATGCCGGGGACGCCGGTGCACGGAGCGCGCTCAATGACGTTCTCGCCGACGCTGGCGTCGATCACACGCTCGTCGCCGTCACTGCCCACATCCACGACCTTCGGCACGCGGCACGTCCTCCTTGTTGCCTAATGGCCTGACCATTATCCCACAGGTGTGACGTACGTCAACGGGCCAGATCGAGACACCGGACGAGGCCTGCGGTGCCGGGTGATCGCCTTCTACCAGCCGCCCCACCGAGCGGGCTGAGCACGAGCGGCGCGACAGCCTGTCCGACACCGACCGGGCCGGTGTACGCGATGGCGCCGGTCAGGTCGTAGACCTGGCAGAGGTTGGCGGCGACGGTGCCCCGGGTGCCGATCTCGGAGAGGACCACTCCCCAGTAGGGGTTGAAGTCACGGTTATGCAGGACCACGGTCAGCGCCACGCGTGACCGCCTCAACCCACGGGCACCAGGGCCAGCTTGCTGGGATCCAGGTGCAGGTAGATCGAGGTCCCCTGCTCGATCGAGACCGAGGGGTTGCCCCGGGCCCGGATCTCGTGCTTGCCGACCTTGACCACATGGTCGACGGCCTCCCCGAGGAAGGCCCGGGTCAGCACGGTCCCCGTCCACTCGTTTGGCACCGCACCCGCCCGCGAGCTGGTGCTGACCTCCACCGCCTCGGGCCGGATCGAGACGATGACGTCGGCGCCGACCGGTAGGTCCGCCGCCGAATCGACCAGGAGCTGCCCGTCCTCGGTGCCGACGGAGTACCGCTCGCCGTCCTTCGCCACGACGTTGCCAGCAATGAAGTTCGACGTGCCGATGAACTCGGCGACGAACTTGCAGTTGGGATTCTCGTAGATCTCCCGGGGCCGGCCCAGTTGAACGACCTTGCCGCTGCGCATCACCGCGATCGAGGTGCTGAGGACCAGTGCCTCCGTCTGGTCGTGGGTGACGTACACCGAGGTGATGCCGAGCTCCCGCTGCAGCCGCTTGAGCTCGTAACGCAGGGACTCCCGCAGCTTCGCGTCGAGATTGGACAGCGGCTCGTCGAGCAGCAGCAGTGGGGGCTCCATGACGAGCGCGCGGGCGAGGGCGAGCCGCTGCTGCTGCCCGCCGGAGAGCTTGGTGGCCTGACGGTCGGCATAGCTGCCTAGCTCCATCGTCTCCAGCACCCGCATCACCCGCTCGGCGATCTCCCGCTTGCCCGGCCGCTCGCGGCGCTTCTTCACCTGCAACGGGAACGCCACATTGTCGAACACCGACATGTGCGGCCAGATCGCATAGGACTGGAAGACCATGCCGAGCCCGCGCTCGTTCGCGGGCACGTTGACCGTCTTCCTGCCCGCAGCGCCCGAAAAGAAGACCCGGTCGCCGACCTCGATGGTGCCGGAGTCAGGGCTCTCAAGTCCGGCGATGGAACGGAGGGTGGTCGTCTTGCCGCACCCGGACGGGCCCAGCAGGGTGAAAAGCTCGCCCTCTTCGACCTTGAAGCCGATGTCGTTGACGGCGAACACCCGCTCCTCAGTGCCGGACGAAAGTGCACGACGCCGGCGACGCTCGCCGTCGAAGGTCTTGACGAGATTGTCGATGCGCAACATCTTGTCCTCCTGATAGCAGCCAGCGGACTGATCGCAGCCCGCGGCTCAGTCCTGCCGCAGCCCGACCTTGGCGCCGAGCTTGTAAGGCACTTGGGGCACTCCCAGTCCACGAGGGCATCGCCATGGCCCGTTTGCCGCCGTCTTCATGAGGCGACCCCGTTTGGTCCCGTGACGATGGGCTGGACGTGGGCCACCCGAAGCGGCCAACTGGACGTTTTCTCCCCGCCACCGGGGTGGTCAGCTCGCCAGTAGGCGACGCACGACCTCCGTGACCGAGCGCCTGGCCACGGCCGCGGCGCGGTCGTCGTGCCTGGTCCCGTACGGGTCATCTGATACGCCGAGGACTCTCGCCGGGTACGACCGGAAGGTGATCGTCGCACAGCGCCTCCTGTGGTGGTGGTCACGACGAGTAGATCCTGCCAAGGACTAAAGGTCTAACCTTTGGTTCGAGACGTTACAGAAGCGTTACCTGTGGGTCAAGAAGCAAAGAGAGATGCGCCAGAGAACGTCAGAAGGCAGCATGGTAAGACCATTACCCGAGAGGAAGCCGTCTAGTGCCCAAGGTCACCTTTGTCACCGTCGGTGGAACCCCACCCCGATAGATGCGACGGTTTGGCGACTCGGTCATGGTCACGGCCGTCAGGAACGGCGTGCGCGGCATCGTCGGCGAATGCGGAGGTAACAGCTCCTGTGCGACCCTACGTCGACGAGGACTTCCTGCCGCTCGTCGGTCCTGCCAACGATCTCGAGGACGACATGCTGGACCTCGCGGTGTCGGACCGCCGGCCGACGAGCCGCCTGTGCTGCCAGATCACCGTCACCGAGCCCTGGACGGCTGACCGTCGAGCTTCCGGACGAACAACCGTGAGCGGCGGAGCACTCATCGTCGGCGCGAGCCACGCCGGCGTCCCAGTTGGCGGTGTCCCTGCGCGACTACGGCGACGACGGACCCATCACCCTGTTCGACGCATGACCGGGAAGGGTGAAACAGCCCACCAGGCCGGACATCGAAGCTCAAGCCGTTCACAGCGAATACCGAGCCCCTGCCGCCGGGCGCCCGCATCGGCTCCCGTACGACTTCACGAGATCGGTCAGGGTCAGCGAGGATCACCGGGCTCGCGCGTCCAATGGCATACCATTGGTCCATCAATCTTCACCCGACCGGGGAGCCAACGATGGCGTCGAACTTCAGGATCAGCGAGGGCTCCGACACGTCCGACGACATGTTCAGTCGCGTGAACATCGACCGCGCGTCGCGAGTCATCGTCGACCAGATCAAGATGTTGATCCATGACGGCAGACTCAAGCCGGGCGACCGACTCCCCAGTGAGCGGGACCTGTGCCAGCGGTTCGCCGTCAGCCGGGTCACCGTCCGCGAAGCGCTACGCATGCTGGAGGCAGGCGGACTAGTCACGATCCGGGTCGGGGCCCGCGGCGGCGCCTTCGTGACTACGCCCTCGCCCGAACAGCTCGGGGAAGGGCTCGCCGATTTGCTGAGCGTGTCCCGCCTGACCGCGCCCAACGTGACCGAGGCCCGCAAGATCGTCGAGCTGGGCGTGCTTCCGCTCGCGATGGAGCGAGCCACCGACGCCGACGTGCAGGCGCTGCTGGCGATGGTGGAAGAGGGCCGGAAGGCCGTGGACGCCGGCGAGTACACCATGGAGATGTCGGCCGCGTTCCACGTACGCCTGGCTGAGTGCACCCACAACCCGGCCATCGCGATGCTGGTGCACAGTTTCCACGGCCCGATGTTGATGTCGCTTCACGAGGCCAAGGTCGCCGCACCGCTCATGGGCAAACGGGGCACCACAGAGCATCTGGAGATCGCCGAAGCGATCCGGGACCGTGACCTGGAGCGGGCTCAGCAAATCATGCGTGTTCACCTCGACCGCACGGCAGCCCGCGTCCAGACGCAGGCAACGTCGGCGGACGTGTCCGACCCCGAGCCCGTCCGATCGCCCTGAGGGCCGGAAGGACCACCACGGCGGCGGGTTTCTGGAAACCCGCCGCCGTCTGCCGTGCGAGTGCGCCCGACCCGGCGTGAGGAGCCGACGTCAGACGCGGCAGGGCCGCTGGCATTGTCGAAGACGTGAACGGTGTCGTAGCCGAGATACCGGAACCCTTTCCCGGTGCCCGCGAAATCGCGACGCGGAGAGTCAGTAGAGCAATACGTTGCTTCGCTTCGCGAAAGCGAAGATCAGGCCGGACATCGTTACCATCACGAGCATCCAGAGAAGTCCGAATGCCGCGACTTGCGTGGTACTGCCGTTGACGAACGCGTCGTACAAGGAGACGGCAGCGACCGGAGAGTCCGGCGAGGCCAGGAAGATCGGCATCGAAAGCGCCCGGGCACCCTGCATGAACGCGAAGATTCCTCCGGTGAGCAGCGAGGTCGCCAGCAGGGGGAGGACGACCCGGACGAACAGCCGGAACCGGCTGGCTCCCGACACCAGCGCAGCCTCCTCCAAGTCGGCTCTGATCTGGATCACTCCGGCGTAGGCGAACCTCATCGTGAACGGCAGGAACGTCACGAAGTAGCCGAACATCAGGATCCAGATCGTCCCGTACATCGGGATGGGCGAGGCCAGGCCGACCTGGGCGATCGCGATGCCGACAACGATGCCGGGGATGATCAGAGGCACACTCACCAACTGGTCCAGCAGCGCACTGGCTGGGGCCCGCCGTACGACAAGCCACGCCACCAGGCACGTAATGAGGCTCGCGGCCACGGACGCGATCGCGCACAGCAGGATGGTGTTCATCGCCCCCTCCACGAGCGATGGGGTACTCAGAGCCCAGCGGAAGTTCTGCAGTACGAAATTGAACATGCTCGAGTTGAAGCCTTGGAAGACCGGCACGAAGGCGGCCCATGCCAGGACGACGATCGGGAGGGCGACGAGGATTCCGAAGAGCACCACGGACACGGCGCCGTAGGCGTAGCGCCATCGCCCGAAGTCCATGACGCCCGGCCGGTAGGCCTCTCCGCTCACCACCTGGTAGCGCTCGGCCCTCTTCGACAGACGGTTGTAGCGCCACACCAGGACGCCGACAACGAGCATGAGGGTCACCGACAAGGCATTGGCGAAGCCGTAGTCGGGGGTGATCCCGCGCCGGATCGTCTGGTAGACCTTCGTTGTGACGACCTCGACGCCGCCCGGCAGGCCCACGACGGCGGGCACCTCGAACGCCTCCATCACACGGACGAACGCCAGCAGACCGACCGCGAGGATGGCAGGCCAGGCCAGCGGGAGGGTGATTCGGCGCAACACGGTGAAGGTGCCGGCGCCCGACATCTGGGCCGCTTCCTCGAGGGCGGGGTTCGCCCGCTTGAACGCGCTGACGATCAGCAAGAAGGCCAGCGGCGACCAGATCAGCCCCTCGATGAAGATCATCCCCGGCAGGCTGTTGACGGTGATGATCGACGGATTGTCCGAACCTGTTAGCTGTCCCAGGATCGAGTTCACCAGCCCGTTGCGTCCCAGGATCAGCGTCCACGAGATCACGTAGACGAGGTACGGCGTGCCGATCAGGATGACTGCGCCCAGGTAGGCCAGGGTGCGAAACGGCGCGTTGGTACGTTCGGCCAGCCATGCCTGGGTTCCGCCGATCAGGATCGCGAGCAGCGCAGACCCGATGGCGAACACGACGGTGTTCACCGCGGCGTGGATGTTCGATCTGTCACCGAAGAGTTCCCTGAAGTTCTCCAGGGTCCACACCCGCGAGTCAACCAGCATGCCTTCGGTGAGGCTACCGGCGATCAACTGCCACAGGATGGGCGCCATCACGGCGGCGAGCACGACGCCGAGCACTAGGACAACCCAACCAACGAACCGGCTTCTCATGTACTCCTCCTCACTCGTCGCCGGGGCGGTGACCCGGTACCCCGGCGACGGGCGTGATCTGGCTAGCCGGCGTTGACCTTGTCGAAGAGGTCCATCCACCGGCCACTGTCCTTCTCGATCTGCGCCGGGCTCAGCAGCGTCGTCTTGAAGCGGCCGGACTCCGGGTCCAGATCGGGGTCGGTGGGTCTCACGTCCGGGCTGGCCGGAATGTAGGCAGCGTCGCGGAAGACCGCCTGTCCCTCGGGCGAGAGTAGGAAGTCGATCAGCAGACGAGCGGCGAACGGGTGCGCGGCGCCGGCCGTCAGGCCCAGCGGGTTGAGTTCCTTGCTCGCGGCGTTGAGGGCGGAGAATGCGACGTGCGCGCCGTCCTTCTTGCTCAGTGCGACGTGATTGTTGAAGACCTGCAGCACGATCGGGTACTGCCCGGCAATCGCCTGGTTGAGAAGCTCACGCGAGCTGACCTGGACGACTTTCAGCTTCTGGCCGGCCAGCTTCCGCAGGAACTCTTCGCCCTGCTGCTCGCCGAGCGTGTTCAGCACGTTGCCGATGAAGTCCGCGCCACCGGTCGCCTCCGGCGTCCAGGCCACCTGCCCCTTCCACTTCGGGTCGAGCAGGTCGTCGAAGGTCTTCGGCGCGTCCGCCGGCTTGACTCGGTCGGTGTTGTAGGCGATGCCCTTGACGTAGATGTTGACCGCAGTCCAGTAGCCGTCCGGGTCCTTCTGGTCGTTCGGGTAGTCCTCGGCGTACGGCGAGTCGTACTTCTCGGCGGCTCGGGCACCCTTCAACGCCTCGCCGGCGTGCGCACCGTCCCAGACGTCCGACTTGGGAGCGCGCGCCTTCGCCTCGAGCAGCATCTTCTGGGCGATTTCGGAGCTTCCCCCGCGGTAATACTTCAACTCGACGCCCGGGTACTTCTTCTCGAACGCCTCCTTGATCGGAATGACCACCTGGTTGGGGATCAACCCGGTGTACCAGGTGACGCCGCCCTCGTCCTTGGCCTTGGCGTAGAGCGCCTGCTCTCGGGCGGGGCCCGACTGCTGATCGATCTTCGCTACCTCCGCCGACACGTCGGCCGACGCATCCCTACCGCACCCGGCCAGCGCCGACGTTCCGATCACCAAGGCGAGAGCCGCAATGCTCATCTTTCTCATGTGTTTGCTCCTTTGCCTTCCGTTCCGCCACTGAAGCCGGTTCGACAGGGGTTTCACCGACGCGCCGAGACCTGCTCGACGACCCGGGACCTACTCGGAGAGTCCGAGAACGTTGAACGCGCTGTCCGTCCACGCACCCACCGCAGCCGATGCGTCCAACGCGCTCCGAACGGTCACCTTCGCCATGTACGTGGCCAGCGCCGGCTGTTTGGCCAGCCGATAGGCCAGGGCCAAGGCAGCCTCCTCGAGTTCCGAGTCGTCTACGAGCCGGGTCACCAGGCCCCACTCGTGCGCCGTTCGGCCGTCGAGGATCTTTCCGCACAGCACCATGTCCATGGCGCGTGACTCCCCTACGAGACGAACAAGCCGACGGGCGCCACCCCCGCCGACGATCATCCCGCGCTCGACCTCCGGGTAGGCGAGGCGAGCCTCCGGCGTACCGATGCGGAGGTCGGCTGCCAGCGCGAGGTCGAGCCCGCGACCCAGCACGTTCCCGCGCAGCACCGCGACGACCGGGACGGGTAGGCAGCCGATGGCTGCGCCGAGGTTGTCGTGTTCCCGGGTCCAGAGAGCGTTCCGCTTGGACGGCTCCGGCGGACGGGCCTCTTTGATGTCCACGCCGGCACAGAACGACGGGCCGTTGCCTCGGAGCACCACGACGCGGACAGAATTGTCGGTGCCGATGGCCTCGAGAATCTCGAGCAGCGTCGACCGCATGCGGGTACTGAGTGCGTTGTGCTTGGCCGGACGGTCAAGAGTGAGCAGGCCGACGCCGTCCTTTGCCGAGAAGGTCATGCCCGGCTCGGCCGCCTGATCCGGTCGGTCTGCGCTCACGATGCGGCCTCCCTCGGCAACCCGAGGCACAACGCGTCGAGCGCCATCGCGCCCTGGCCCGGCGGCAGTACGACGAGGGGGTTGATCTCGACCGACTCCAATTCGTCGCCGAGGTCCCCCGCCAACTGGGCCATGGCGCAGATCACGTCAACAGCCGCATCAACGTCACCGCCTGCCGCTCCGCGCCAGCCGGCAAGCACAGGACCCGCGGCCGTCTTGTCGAGCGCCACCCTCGCCTCCTGGGGCGTACACCTGGCCGGTAGGAGGCTGACATCGCCATACAGCTCCACAGCGGTCCCGCCCAGACCGACCGCCACGACGGGCCCCACCTCGCGGTCGTTCTGGAAGCCGACGATCAGCTCGATCCCGCCGACGACCTGTTTGGCGACGAGGAGTCCGTCGAGCCCCGGATGCTTCGCCACCACCTCGGCGGCGGCGGACGCCACGGCCTCGGGGTCGACGAGACCCAGCCGCACCCCGCCGCTCTCCGACTTGTGGTGCAGGCCGGAGGCGACGACCTTGACGACGAACGGTCCCGGCCCGTGTCCGCTGGCCCACGCCGCCGCCTCCTCTGGGGAAGCGACGACTGCCTCCTCCGGAGCGGTCACGCCGTACAGGGCCAACAGACGCTTGGCATCGGCCTCGGTGAGGACCTCTGGCAGCTCACGCAGCAGCGAGCGGGCTGGGTCGGCGGTCGCTGACGTGGTCGCGGAAGCCGGGCCCCCCGGCGCAGTGAGGTGCGGCCGGACCGAGAGCAACGCTCCGGCGATCGCGACCGCGTTGTCTATCCCTTGGACGAATGCGAGGTTCGGCAGCGAGTCGCGGATCTCCCGGCCGATCTCCGTGACGTTGGTGGACGTCATCGAGAACAGCGCGACAGGCACCTGTGCCCCAACCGTCCTTCCTCCGGGGAAGGAGTCGTCGAACAACCGGAGGGCTCGTTCCTTGTGCGGCGCCCGCACTCCGAGCAACTCCTCCTGCAGCAACACCATTCCGACCGCGGGGTCGTCGGCCATCGCCTCGACGCACGCCACCAGGTTCGCCGGGTCGGAGAGGCCGGCGTATCCACTGTCGAGCGGGTTGCTGACCTCCATGTCCGGCCCGATGATCTTGGATATCCGCTCCTGGGTCGCCTCGGCAAGCGAGGCAAGCTCGACCCCGTGCAGTGCGGCGCTGTCGAGGGCCAGTTCTCGCACGCCGCCGGACACCGCGACCACACCGACGCTGCCGCCGGACGGGGCCGGCACCCGCGACAGCAGCTCGCATGCCTCGACCGCGACGTCGAGCGACGGCACGACAACCACGCCGTGCGCGGCCGCCACCGCCGTGAAGGCGGCGAACGATCCGGCCAGGGCGCCCGTATGGCTGGCGGCCGCCAGCCGGCTCGCCTCCGACCGGCCGACCTTGAGCGCCACCAGGCGCTTCCCACGAGCGGCGAGTTCGTCGCACGCCGCGAAGAAGGCGTCCCGATCTCGCACGCTCTCGACGAAGGCCGCCACGACGCGGACCTGGTCGTCCGCGGCGAAGTACCGGATGTAGTCCGCGGTGGTGAGAGCGGTCTCGTTGCCGCTGGAGACCATGTAGCGCACGCCGACGCCGCGGCTGACCAGCGCACGGTGCAACGCCGTGACGACGCCTCCGCTCTGGCCGACCACAGCCACCGGACCATCCTTGATCTTGTCCAGCCGGGAGTCGGTCGTCGTGACCATTCGGGCGACTGCGGAAATGTTCCCCAGGCAGTTCGGCCCGGAGATCGCCATGCCCGTCTCGTCGGCGATCGCTCGCAGCTCTGCCAGCTGGTCCGCGTCCAGCCCGCTTGAGAACACCGTCGCGCTCCGCGAGCCGGCCCTCGCCCCTTGACGCACTGCTTCGACCGCATGCTTCGCCGGGATCAGGACGATCAGGTGGTCGGCCGGCTCCGGCAGGTCGCTGGGGCTCGCGTAGCAGATGTCGCCCCAGACGATCTCCCGGTTGGGATTCACCGGGTGCACCACGCCGGCGTACCCAAACCGGCGCAGGTTGTCGCGGATGCGCTGAGGCCACCCGCCAGGCCGCTCGCTGGCCCCGACGATGGCGATCGACGACGGGTGCAGCAAGGCGTCGACGGCGCCGGTGCGGGGTGGTGAGAACTCGGCCATCAGGCGTTGACCTGGGGAGCCGGGCCGAAGCCGGGGCGGTACTCCTTCTTCAAGAAACTCTCGATGCCGTCGGTGCCCCCACGCTGGCTCTGCTTCCGGATGAGCTGGTCGCTCTTGGCCGTCAGCCACGAGAGGGCCTCTTCGTGCGAGATCCGGCGCAGGTCGACCTGCTTGAAGGCCTCCTTGCAGGCACGCAGGGCGAGCGGGTCCTTGGCCTTCAGCTCTTCGGCGATCTCGTAGACCGTGTCCATCAAATTGGCGCGCGGCACGGACATCGTCGTGAAACCGATGTCGCGCGAGGTCTTACCGTCGAACTTGCGGCCGGTCAGGATGTAGAAGAGCGCCTGGCGCGGGATCATCGCGTCGGCCACGATCTTTGCGACCATCCCGCCGGGAATGTGGCCGAAGTTGATCTCCGACAGGCCGAACGTGGCCTCGTCGGCCGCGATCGCGATGTCGCACGACGCCACCACGGTGAAGGCCCCGCCGAAGCAGTAGCCGTTGACCGCGGCGATCGTCGGCTTCGGGAAGTGATTGAGGATCCGATAGCGCCAGTCATGGGAGTTCTTGCGGGCCGCCTCGCGCGCCGCGGGCGTGTCGCGGATCTCGTGGAAGTACTTCTTCAGGTCCTGACCGGCGCAGAAGGACTCGCCGGCGCCGGTGATCACCAGCACCGCCGTCTCGTCGTCGTGCGCGAGTTCGGTGAGCGCCTGGACCATCTCCGCGTGCAGCTCAGGGCTCATCGCGTTGCGCTTCTCTGGACGGTTGAGGGTGAGGGTGGTGACACGGTTCTTCTTGTCGATCAGAATCGTGTTGTACAAAGCTCCCCTACTTTCGCTAGTCGATTCGCTCAACCAGGCTGATCGCCGGCGTTTTTCTTGTCTCTCTGTTCGGTCCGCTCTCACCGCAGCGTGATGTTCACCGCGCGCTCCCGGCCGTAGCTGAGGAGCTCGTCGAGCGAGCTTTCCTTGCCGATTCCGCTTTGCTTGAATCCACCGAACGGCGAGCCTGACGGTCGCCTGCCCGTCCCGTTGACGCTGATGTAGCCCGACTCGATACGGCGGGCGGTCTTCAGGGCCAGCGAGATGTCGTTGGTCCAGACGTTGCCGGTGAGGCCGACGTCGAGTCCGTTCGCGTCGTCGAGCATCTGCTCGTAGTCGGTCCAGCGCAGCACCGAGAGCACCGGGCCGAAGATCTCCTCTCGAGCGATCCGCATCGTCATGTCGACGTTTCCGAACACGGTGGGCTCGACGAAGAATCCGCGGTTGACGCCGGTGGGCAGGCCCCCGCCGTACAGCAGCTTGGCACCGTCGTTTCGTCCGGCCTCGATGAACTCCAGGACCCTGTTGTGGTGCGCGCGGAAGGCCAGCGGCCCCATGTCGGTTCCGGGGTCCAGCGGATCCCCGACCTTCAGGCCAGCGACCGCCTCGACGAGGTGCGCCACGAAGTCGTCGTAGATGTCCCCGTGCACGAACGCACGCGAGGTGGATCCGCAGGACTGTCCCATCGAGCGGGCGAAGTTCATCGCGCCGACGGCGCCCCTCGCGGCGTCCGCTGGGTCGGCGTCCGGCATGACGATCAGAGGATTCTTGCCACCCAACTCCAGGCTGACGTGCTTGATGTACGGCGCTCCCAACTCGGTGATGCGGGCGCCGGTGGCAACGCTGCCGGTGAAGGCCACTCGCGGCACCGCTGGGTGACCTGCGAGCAAGGCACCCACCGTCGCGCCTGGGCCGGTGACGATGTTGTAGACGCCAGCCGGAAAGACGTCCCTGACCAACTCACCCAGGCGAAGTGCCGACAGCGAGGTCTGCTCCCCCGGCTTGATGACAACCGGAGCGCCGGCGGCGAGCGCGGCCGCGCATTTCCCGGCGGCGAACTTGATCGGATGGTTGAACGGGACGATCCGCGCGACGACCGGGTACGGAACGAACTCGGTGAAGGTCACCGCGCCCGGACCGGACGGGAACGTGGTCCCCTTGGTCTCGCTCGCCAGGCCCGCGAAGTAGCGGATCTCAGCGACGGCGCTCGTCACGTCCGCACGCATACTCTTCACGGGCAGGCCGGCGTCGAGCGCGTCGAGCAGCGCCAACTCCTCGCGGTGAGCATCGAGCACGTCGGCGTACACGTGCAGCACGCGCGCGCGTTCCTCCCACGGCAGTTCGCTCCAACTCCTGGATGCGCGCCGCGCCGCCTCGACGGCGCGGTGGACATCCGCGGTGGTCGCGATCGGCAGCGCTCCCAGCCGCGCCTCGGTCGTCGGATTCTCCGACGGCATCGTCGCCCCGTCAGACGCCTCGACGATCTCGCCATCAATGAGCATTCCGCGGAGCGGAACCTCGGTTTCATGGCCCTGATCCATGGTCACCTCTGCGCCCTGCGATCAGTCGATCCAACTGGCTCGACTGGACCCTGCAACAAACCATTTGGTGGTATGACCATAAGCCCAAACCCCTGGAATGTCTCTACCTCGGGGCGAGAAAATACGAGGAGGACGGCTGCGACGAAACGTTGCGCCGCAGGCACAACCGGTAATCGGGCGGGCCAGGCGGGGCTGTGGCTTGCGGCAAGCCTGCGACTTCTCGGCGACGGGGGCAGGTCACCGTGGTTGGCGGGGAGCCACGCCCGCCATACCAGCCACCGCCCCTTTCGAAAGCGTTCCTGCAAGGAACCGTGACCGATCGCGGCCCCGCCCTCCGCGGCCCGGACCTCTACCGCGAGCAGGACATCGACCTGGTCTGCGAGTGGGCGAGTCCGGCCGGCTGACCCGACCCACCACCGGAGCCGGCGAGGCGACCACGCCGCAAGCAGCAGTTCGTCCGTCCGCTATTACCGGACCGGCCGGCTCGTGTCGATCGACACGGTGGCTCTCCGCAGGACTACCTGGCCGTCGGCAAGCTCCTCGAGACCGGGCGATCGATCCCTGCGCCGGCGCCGTGGATCGGGCGGTCCCGCTCACTCAACGGATCCGGGCCAGCAGCTGAGGGTCGGACGGGGACCTCGGCCCGGTCACCCCCGGGACTCGTCCGCCACCAGGTCTTCGACCAGGATCGCCGCTCCTGGTCGGGCCTCGACGAAGACCGCCTCGCCGGGCTGGAGCCGCGCGTCGAGGTCATAGCTGCGGACGAAGACCGTGGCCGCACCCAATTTGACGGCGTAGTCCCAGGCGTCGCCGCGGAAGATGCCGCGCTGGACTGTGCCAGGCCACGAATCCGCAGAGATCCGCCGACGGTCGATACGCAGTCCGGATGGACGTATGGCGACCACTGTCGGCGATCCCGTCGGCACCGCCACCGGGGTAGCCACCTCCAGCGTGCTGTCACCGAGCCGCACCCGGACGGTCCCTTCACCGACAGCGACGACCTCACCCCGCAGTCGGTTGGACAGCCCGAGGAAGCGGGCCGTGACATGGCTCGTCGGTCGCCGATAGACCTCCTCGGGCGTGCCGGACTCCACGAGCCGGCCTTGATCCATCACGATCACCTGATCGGAGATCGCCAGCGCCTCCGCCTGATCGTGGGTAACAAAGACGGTGGTGATCCCGAGCTGCTGCTGCAATTGCCGGATTTCGTCACGCATCCGGTCCCGGAGTTCGGCATCGAGGTTGCTCAGCGGCTCGTCGAGTAGCAGGATCTTCGGGCGGCGTACCAGGGCTCGAGCGAGAGCGACCCGCTGCTGTTGACCACCAGAGAGCGCGGTGGCGCTGCGAGCCGCGTAGGCACCGAGACCCACGAGGTCGAGCGCTTCGGCCACCCGCTCCTTCTGCTCGCTCTTCGGCAGGCGCGGCCGCACCACGCGCAACGGGTAGCCGACGTTCTGCTTTACGGTCATGTGTGGCCAGATCGCGTACGACTGGAACACCATGCCGATGGCGCGCCTGTTGACCGGCACGAAGACGTTCTCCGCGTCGCCGAATGCCAGCTCGCCGTCGATCACCAGTCGGCCGGCCGTGGGACGCTCCAGCCCCGCGATCATCCGCAGGGTCGTGGTCTTCCCACACCCGCTGGGCCCCAGGAGGCTCACCAGCGAGCCGGCAGGGACCTCGAAGCTCACACCGTTCACCGCACCAACGGCGTTGGAGGCCTTCCCGAAGTTCTTACGCAGGCCCTCGACCCGAATCACGCCAACCACACCTCTCTCACTGCACAGGAGGAGCGGGACGGCGCCCGCCCGTCGGGAACGGTCTACGACGTCCGGACGCCGAAGCGCCGGCTCAGGAGGTTGACGGCGCCGATCACCACGCAGGCCATCAGGGTCATGACGACGCCGAGCGCTGAGACGACGGTGAACTGGCCGTCGGACCACAGCTCGAAGACCGAGATCGACACGACCTCTGTCTTCTGGGTGTAGAGGAAGATCGCCGACGACAGCTCCCGGAACGAGATGATGAAGGTGTAGAGGAAGGAGGCCGTGATCGCCGGGACGAGCAGCGGCAGGTAGATCCGCCGGAACGTCCTCGCCCACCCGGCCCCCGATGCAAGCGAGGCCTCTTCGAGCTCGGCTTTGATCTGGCTCACGCCGGGGACCAGGTAACGCATGCCATAGGGCAGCGCATGCGTCACCATCGCGACCACCAGGATCGCGAGCGTTCCGTACAGCCGCACGGGGAGCGGCGCCACCAGGTACCAGTAAAGGGTCGACACGCCGAGGATGATGTTCGGCACGGCGATCGGCACCGTCGCGAAAGCGTCCAGAGTCGCCCTGCCCGGCAGCTGCGTGCGCACGATGACGTAGGCCGAGACCGCGCAGATGGCGGTGACAACCACCCCGGCAGCGAGGGCGATCTCCAGGCTGTGCGTCATCGCGCCCAAGATGCTGGACGAGTTGAACAACTCGCTGTAGTTGCCCCACGTGAGGTGCTTGATTTCCGCCGGATCCAGAGGCCGGTAGCTCGGGAGCAGCGAAGCCCAGGCCAGAATCAGCATCGGGAGGACGGTCGTCACGACGAAGAAGACCATGATCGCCAGTACCGCGACCCACCGACAGGGGCCAAGATCGGTGAGTGTGGGCCGGTAGCCCTTGCCCGTGATCGTCCCTTGTCCCTCGACACCACCACCAAGGCGCCGAGCTGCCCAGAGCCCGAGCACGGCGATCACCAGGACGATGACGCCGATCACCGAGACCGACCCGTAGTCCGGCGGGAACGAGCGCAGCGACGTGAAGATCTCGGTGGAGAACACTCGTTTGTGGACTGCGGAGCCGATGAGCTGCGGCACCTCGAACGAGGACATCGTCTGCACCAGCATCAAGAAGATCGCGCCGAGGACGGCGGGACGAATCAGCGGGAAGGTGATCGTGCGGAAAACCGTCGCCGGGTGCGCTCCCGAGGCTGCGGCCGCCTCCTCGAGCGAGGAATCCATCGACGAGAGCGACGCGACGCCCATCAGGAATGCGATGGGCGCGACATGCATCGACTGCACCAGGATCATGCCGTGCATCGAGTACAGGTCGAACGCCGGCAGGCCAAGGTATCGGAGCAGCACGTTGACGGGACCGGTGTCGGGGGCCAAGAGCAGGCCCCAAGCGACCGTGTTGAGGATGCCCGGGATGATGAGCGGCACCAATGAGGCGACCAGTGCGAAACGTTTGGCCGGCGCGTTGGTCCGCACATAGACCCAGGCCAGCGCGAAGCCGACGGTGACCGAAGCGAGTGCGACGCCCCCGGCGTAGGTCAGCGAGGTCACCAGGGTCTCGCGGAACGCCGCGTCGGTCAGTGTGCGCTGGTAATGCTCGAGAGTCCAGGTACCGGTCGTGCCGAGGAAGTCCGAACGCAGGCTCGAGTAGAGCATGGTCACCAGCGGCACGATGGTCAGGTAACCCACCACGAGCACGGCCACGATCGACACAACGGACTGCGTGCTCACCCGCCGTCGGAGCCAGGTCACAAGGGTACGCGGTCCCGCTGAGGCGGTCCCCGCCTCAGCGCGCTGCAGCGTGGCCATCGAAGTCGTCCAGGCTCAGGTCGGCACGGGGGTAGGCGGCTCCGCTCTGCGAGATGCCCATCGCGACGCAGGTTTCGGCGAACCGGATGCCGACCGACTTGGTGTTCAGCACGGGGACGCCCACCTGCCTGCTGAGCGACTCGGGGGAGACGACGTACGGGATCAGGGCGCCACCCAGCGGGATGATGATCTCGGCCCCATCGCGCTCGACCTGTTCCTTCATCACGGCTACCGCCAGCGACTCGATCTCCTCGCGCCGGGAGACCAAGTCCTGACCGTAGACCTGAATCGGACGCACGCTCGTCACGAACCGGTCCATCGCGTAGCCATTGATCAGCCGCCAGGTATAGGGGACGTGCCCGTCGAGCGGCACCATCACCCCGACCCGGGTCGCGAGCGTCGTCGCCACGTGCAACGACGTACGGAACAGCCCGACGACCGGGATGCCGACGGCCAACCGACCCGCCTCGACCCCGGGGTCGAACGTGTTGCTCTGCACAACGGCGTCGTACCCCTGGACCTGCGCCCACACAATCTTTCGGACCAGCGCCGGGGTCTCGAGCGCATGGTGCAGACCCGTGAGCACGCTCTGCTCACCCATCCGCTGGAACACGCGAGAACCGGCAAAGTCGTCCGGGTAACACAGGTCGAGTTCGGTACCCGGCGACGCGTAGCCGCGCAGCAGCTTCTCCACGCGCTCGTGCCTGTCTTGGTCCCCGGTGAAGGGAGACTGGCTCAGGAACATCATCTTCATGGCGCGCCTCAGGAGTTAACCGCTTTGTCGAACTCCGAGCTGAGTTTGTTGTACTCGTCCGGCGGGCGCGACGGGTCGGCCCAGGCCGGTGTCCAGGTCTTGGGGTCCCATAGCGTGGTGTTGTTACGGACGTCCCCACGGATCGAGATCTTTCCCGCGGCGTCGACGACGACCTGCTGGCCCTCGGCTGACAGCAGCCAGCTCTGGAACAACATGGCAGCGTTGCGGTGTGGGGGATTCTTCGCGAGGCCCGAGAGTGTCAGCACGGCCGGCAGTGGGTTCGAGTTCACGAAGTCGGTCCGCGTCGGGTCGGTCTTCTTGAACGCCGCCGAGGCGGGTCCGTACGCTGCCACGGCAGCCAGGGTCTCCCCCGCCTGCATCTCGGTCAGCTGCTGCGTGTGGTTGGGGGTGATCCGCGGCGAGTTCGCAGCGAGTGCCTTGACCAGCTCCAGGGCTTGGTCGTGTCCCATGCTGGAAACGAGGCTGTCGTACCAGTCGACGGACTCGGGATCGATCGAGAACTTGCCCTTCCACTCCGGCTTGGTGAGGTCCTGCCACGTCGTCGGGGGTGTGAGGCCCGCCGCCTTGACGGCCTGCGGGTTGTACGCGAGGACCGAGGTATTGATGTACACCACACCCTCGTAGCCCTCGGGGAGGGTCAGCCCGGAGGGCAGCGCGGGAAGGCCCGCGACATGGAAGCCTTGGAGGGCACCAGCCTTCTGCAACTGTCCGATGTAGGTGGCGTTGCCCGAGACGACATCGGCGTTGAACTGACCACCGCGCTGCTCGGTCAGGATCCGGCTGGAGAGCTGGTTGGCGCTGAGGCGCAACGTGGTCACCTTGATGCCCGGATAGGCCTTCTGGAAGGCGCCGATGATGGGCGCGCTGTTCTCCTTGGTGAACACGGTGTACCAGTTGACCTCGCCCTCCTTGGCCGCAGCGTCGGCCAGTTCGTCCATCGTCTTCTCGGGCCAGATCTCGGCCGCGGCGCCGGCGTTGCTGTTGTCACCGCCGCAGGCGGCGAGGCCCAGTCCCATCACCAACGTCAGCGCCAGGATCGCCGCCCTGGGCGCCGCGAGGCGCCGCGCCCTGCAATGAAGCTTCATGTGATCCGTCCTCGAGTGAGTGGGAGAGAGGGTCATGCCAGGTGGGAAGGCTGGGCCGGCGTCGTCATGAGCCGGCCGTACGCCGGCCGGTCGACGTGATTGCCCACCATGTTTAGCGAGTACCAGATCTTCGCCTGCTGGCCCGCGACAACTGCCACCCCGAACTCGCGTTCGATGTCGGCGACCAGCGGCGCCACCAGCCACGCACCACCGGCGATGAACACGCAGTCGGCATCCGGGTGCTGGCGCAACGCCCGTTCGACCAAGCGGAGCGCCACGTCGACCCCCTGCTCGAAGCTGCTCTTCACCTGGTCGGCGGTGTGGGCTTGGGCAACCGTGCCGACCAGATTGACCCCCGCCGACGCGAGCGAATCCGCGACGCGCGCGTTGAGCTGGTCGTCCCACTTGTTCGTCATCACGACCCGCTGTGCGCCAAGGGCTCGGAAGGCAGCGTTGACGGCATCGATGCTGGTGCCGCCGCGCAGGCCAAACTCGGTCCGGCAGCGCTCCCGGAACTCCGCGGAGTAGTCCGGGCCGAGGTTGTAGAGCATCGGCAGGCCACCCAGGACCACGAAGTCCACCCGACGCTTGGCGAGCTGCGCAAGACAGCGCGTCAGGTTGGAGTCGACGGCTTGGCGAGCCGCGTCCCCGGAGAAGCCGGACAGCCCGATGCTGATCATCGAGGCGATCGCGTTGTCGGGCGCCAGGCGATAGAACTCGTACGGGCAGGTGTCGATGATGTCGAGCGGGTTGACGTAGCCGATGCGGCACGTCGGCAGTTCGACGCGATGCGGGGCTTCCCCGGCGGCGGGGGTTATGTCGACCATCCGATATGTCCTCTCAGAGTCCTTGACTCCGTGTGATGCGGTAGGCGGCGCTCGACAGCGCGACGATCGCTGCGGTGACCACGACGCTGAACGCCGCGAGCTCGGTCACTGCCCCGTTCTGGTACAGGTCGAAGATCGCCACGGAGATGACCTGGCTGTCGGGCCCCGACAGCAGCAGAGGAATGGCGAGCTGGCTGCTGCTGTTGAGGAACGTGAAGATGAAGCCTCCGGCCATCGCCGGCAGGGTCAGTGGGAGCACCACGCGACGGATGCGGGCCCAGAATGCCGCCCCGCTGGTGCGGGCGCTGTCTTCCAGATCGGGATGCATCTGAACGATGCCCGCATGGGCATAGCGCATGCCGTACGGCAGGTATCGCATGGTGAACGCGATCGCCAGAATCCAGATGGTGCCGTAGACGGGGATCGGCGACGCTATGTAGGTCCGGAGAACGGCAATGCCAGCCACGACGCCCGGGACCACCAGTGGAAGCGAGGCCAGCAGGTCGAGGCCACGCCGACCGCGAATCGAGGTACGCGCCATCACCCAGGCCGCACCGAGTGAAATGGCCATCACTGCCACCCCGCTCACCACGCTGACCACGAGGGTGTTGCCGACCGACCGGACGATTCCGGACCGCCCGAGCGCACTGGCGTAGTTGTCCAGGGTGAGGCTCTGGAGGGCCTCCCAGGACACGGTTCGGTAGTAGGGCAGCAGCGAGGCCCAGACCAGGACCAGCAGCGGGGCCAGCACCAGCAGGAGCGTCGCCCACGAAATGATCCCGCCGACGATGCGCAGCCGGCCGAGGTCCACCACAGCCGGCCGGAAGCCCTTGCCGGTGACGGTCGCGAACCGCTCGCCCGAAGCAGTCTGCCGGCTGTAGCCCCACAGCAGCACCGCGACCAGGACGATCAGGATCACGGCGTACGCCGACGCCGAGCCGTACTCGGGCACCAGACCGCTCTTGATCTGCAGGTAGATCTCGGTGGTCAGCACCTTGACCCCACCGGGGATTCCGATCAGTGCCGGGGCCTCGAATGACTCCAAGGTACGGATCAGGCTCAGCATCAGGGCGGCGAGCGCGCTGGGGAGCGCCATCCGGATCGTGATCCGGCGGAAGACCGTCCACCGGGACGCGCCGGACACCAGACCCGCCTCCTCCAAGCTCGGGTCCATGAACTTGAAGGGCGTGACCATCAGCAGGAAGACAACCGGCGTCCACGAGAGGCTCTCGACGAGCACCATGCCGCCCATCGAGAAGATGTCGAAAAAACCACCCTCGAGCCCGATCCGATGCGCCAGGGTGTTGATGAGCCCGGCGTCAGGCCCGAGGAGCAGGATCCAGCCGATGACGTTGATCACGCCCGGCACGGCCAGCGAGACGAAGGCCGCGACGTAGATCGCGCCCTTGCCCGGGGTGTTGGTCCGTTCCACGAGCCAGGCGAGCCCCGAACCCGCGACGATGGCGATCGCGGTGCTGCCCCCGGCGTAGATCAGCGAGTTCTTGAGCAGTTCGAGCGAGGCGACGCCATCCGACAGGATGCCTTGGAAGTTCTCCAGCGAAACAGGCCCCGGTCGCAGGCCGTCCCAGCTGTGCATGCTGGTGCTGACCAGGAAGACCAGCGGCGGGACCACCAGGATCACCAGCAGCGATCCGACCACGGTGGCCACCCACGTCTCCGCTTGGGGCAACGGTGGCCGCACCAGGGACCACGTGCGGACGACTGGACGCACGATCGACATCAGCTCGGCTCTCTCTTCGTCCGTCATTTCAGGAGCAGATCGCGCATGTCTTTTTCCCACTGCGGGAACGCGCTCGAGTAGTCGTCCCTGGTGTCGATGTAGATCTTCTGGAAGGACTTGTCACCGGCCATGTCGGTGCGAGCGGAGTCGTAGCCCTTCGAACGGTAAATCTCCTGGCCCTCCTTCGAGAGCGCGAAGTCGACATAGAGCATGGCGGCGTTCGGATGCGGCGCGTTGACCGCGAGGGCGAGGGCTGTCGGTACGGCGATCACCGGTTCGACCGGCTGCCAGGCGATGGGCGCGCCCTTGGCCCGGCTCACACTGACGTGCGAGTTGTAGATTGTCGGCGAAAGCGCGACCTCGCCGGACACGATGAGGTCGGCCAGCGCCCGTCCCGACACGTTCTGGCCCCGGATGTCCTGCTTGGACATCTGCTGGACGAACTCCTTGCCCTTCGTGAGCTCCAGCGCGGCGATCCATCGCACGCCAGTCGCGCTGGTGGGCAGGACGATCTTCCCCTTCCACCTGGGGTTCAGGAGGTCCTCGACCGTCCGCGGAACGTCCGTAGCGGCGACCAGCTTCGTGTTGTAGCCGAGCCCGAGGTAGGACTCGCGGACGCCCACATAGTGATCGCGTACCGCGTCGGCGGCGTACGCGCCTTCCTCGGGCGAGGTGAACTTGGAGAGCAGCCCGGCATCACCGAGCGCGCCGAGCGCGCCGGTCGTGGTCTCGATGATGTCGACGGTGTGCCGACCGCCCGAAGACTCCTCGGAGATCCTCCGGGCAAGGTCGGAGGAATCACCCTGAGTCACCTTGATCTTGACGTCCGGGTACTTCTTCTCGAAGGCAGCGACAATGGCGTCGGTGATGTCACCGGTCGGGTTGGTGTAGAGCTCGAGCTCCCCCTCCTTCTTCGCGCCCTCGAGCAACTTCGCCTGACGGTCCGCCCCGGTGTACGTCGCGACGGCCAGCACGTCGGCGGACCCCTGGTCCCCCGAGCCCTCACAGGCAGCGAGGAGCGCCAAGCCAACCATCCACGCACACACACATGCGACGGCGCGAGGCTTCCTCGCCGCACTCCTCGTCAACCGACTCATGGCTCACGTCTCCTCCGGGGCAGTCGTCCACTGCTCAAACCAGGACGACGTTGGACTGATGGAAATATGGACTATCCATTACGGATTTGATTGCTATCACACATGGCGGCCGATAGGAAGAGCGCCGTCCAGTTCAGAGGCCCAGCCGACGCCGACGCGGCCACAAGGGGAGCGGGCTCCGCGCGCCTGCGCCGACTTCCAGCGCTCCCAGGCCCACGCCCTGCCGGCCTGCGACTTCCTGGAAACGGTCACCCCGTTCGTGGCGCGGATGTACGGGTTCGCGGTGATCGAGCACGCCAATCGGCGGATCCGGATCCTGGGTGCCACCGCCCACCCGACCGCATCCTGGATGGCGCAAGCCGCGAAGAATCTGGTCATCGACCTCGAGGACGGCGGCTGCCGGGCGCGGTTCCTGATCCGGGACCGCTACGGGAATTCACCGAACTGTTCGACGCAGTCCTCAAGGATGCGGGAACCGAAGTCGTCTCAGCGGCGTAGAGGCGCACCCGTACATGATGGGCGGCGGCTGGCGCATGCTCGACATCGTCGACGTGCTCGAGCAGGACCTCGAGGTGCCGGTCCTGCACACCGTCCCGGCCCGGGTGTGGCACACGCACCGCCACTTCATGGTCGGCGAGAAGCGGACCAGCTTCGGGCGCCTGCTGGCGGTCTCTGACCGCCAGCGACCTGCTGATCAGCAGAACGGGGAGCCGCCTTCAGACGGCCCCCCGTTGCGCTTGCTGATCACTTCCAGACATAGTCCGGGTTCGTGTACGCCTCGTCCGGCATTAGCGTGGTCAGGCCGCGCTCGGCCAGTTCGCGCTCGAACATCGCACGCACCTCGGGGTCCTCGGCGACGTACTCGATCTGGTCGTTCGCGTTGACGACCTTCTCGGTGTAGCCGTTCAGCTGGATCGGGGGGTGGATCGCCAGGTAGCGGGCGGGGTTCGCGCCGAGGTTGAAGTGCTGGTGGAACCACCGGTTCGGGGGCACGAACATCGAGCCCTCCTGCCAGCGGACGATCACCTTCTCGCCGCCCTCGGGCCACATCACCGAGTAGCCCTCGCCGCCGGGGATGAGGATGGCGCGACCGGGACCGTGGCGGTGGCCCTTCTTGTAGGTGCGGGAGGCAAAGACGGACATGTGCGCACTCATGTCGGTGCCGGCGAACTGGATCCGGACGGTGCGGCTACCTGCGCCCCGCTCCTCGTTGGTGTCGAGCCGGTCCCAGGCGAGCATGTCGGGGAACAGACGCCCGTACCAGTAGGCGACACCCTTGCCGCGCTGCCCGTTGATCCACCGGTACCCCTCGCCGCCCGGCACGGTGCGGGCGTCGGAGTAGGCGTCGCCGTCGACGGTGATCGGCGCCGGCAGCCGGTAGGGGTTGTTGAGGAAGTAGTCGGGGTCGGTGACGACCGACAGCGCCAGCGGCAGGTACGTGTAGTGCACCAGGCGGACGGTCGTGTCGCCGCTGAGGTTGCGGAACTGGCGGGTGGTGTTGGCGGGAACGAGGAACATCGCGCGCGCCGACCACTCGAAGGACTGCGAGTGGCCGCTGCCGTCGGAGACCTGGGTGCTGCCGTTGCCCATCAGGACGTACACGACCTCGTCAATGCCGACCTTGTACGCCTGCAGCGTCGCGCCCGGAGGGATCTCGGTGACGCGGGTCTCGCTCACGCCCTCCTGGCCCATCAGCTGGACGAAGGCGGTGTTGCACTGCCGCTCCTCCCACCAGCCGAGTTCGACGGTGCGCAGGTCGGACACCGCATAGCCGGTGTGGATCGGGACGCCGAGGCTCTCCATCCACTCGTCGTAGACGAACCTCGCCCGCGGCTCGACCGCAGCTTCGACACTCATCGCTTGCTCTCCTTCTGGTTGCTCGCCAGGACTTGGGTTCGGGTTGATCGCTATCGCGTCAGGAACGTCAGGGATTTCACCGTCACCGGGACGGCGCCGACGGCGCCGAGCGGGCGGCCGATGTCGAGGTAGTCCAGCTCGCCGACCGCGACGCCGTCGACCGCCACGAGCGGACCCGCCCAACCGACTTCCACCCGCAGGATGCGGCCCAGCGCGTGGGCGACGTCGGCGTCGAGGACGACGTAGAGCGGGCGCGCCGGGTCGGCCACCTTGACGAGTTCCTCGGCAATGCCGCGCAGCAGCCGGTAGTCCGGATCGGCTGTGACGGCGAGGGCGTACGCCACCTGCGGGGCATGCCCGTCGATCTCGAATCGCCGTGCGGTGGCCGCGAGCGCCTCGGCCAGCCCGGCGGACTTGCCCGCCGTCGCTGCCACCACCTTGAGGCCGGCCACGGGCAGGACGCCGTCGTCGAGGAAGCTGGTGATCCCGCTGGCCTGGACGCTGTGCTGCCCGGCGCCGAGGACGGTGGCCCGGATGCCCTGCGCCGGCTCGATCACCTGCGCGCCCAGGCCGCTGGCGGCCAGCCGCTTGCGCAGCTCTGTGCCGAGCCGGAGGCCGAGGTCGCCGAAGTCGCCGGTCTCGCGTCCATAGATGTGCTCGGACACGCCGCCGGAAAAGACGATGGTGCCGATGTCGTCAAACGTCTCGGCCGGCAGCTCGCCGGTCACCCAGAGGCGGTGGAGCAGTTCGTCGGGGGGCTGTCGGTCGATGACCTGGAGCACCAGGTCTGCCATCAGACCGGTCAGCGCGTCGAGGACGGGTTCGTCGAGGACGTCACCCACGTCCGCGGACGAGCCGAGGAGGTCCAGCATCCACCGGCCGGGCGGCTCGACACGGGTGAGTCGGCAACTGCCGTCGAAGGCGACCAGCCTGGCCCCGACGCTGAAGGCGCCGGTGTGCAGAACCTCGCCCGCCGACACGACCGACAGCTTGGTCGTACCCCCGCCGATGTCGACGTTGAGGACACGCTGGCCGGTAGCGGACAGTGCCACGGCGCCGGATCCGTGGGCCGCGAGCAGCGCCTCGTAGTGCGGGCCAGCCGCTACGCAGACGAAGGCTCCGGACCGGGCGGCAAACGTCGTCGCGAGCTCTTCGGCGTTCGGCCGGTTCGCGGCCTCGCCCGTCACGATCATCACGCCCGTGTCGATCTCGACCGGCGTGAAGCCGGCCTCTCGGTACGCGGCGTCGAAGAAGCCCTGCAGGGCTGCCGCATCGATCAGCGAGTCGTCCCGGTAAGGAGTGAGCGTGACCTGCGAGCGGTAGAGTTCCGTGCGCTCGGCGACGACGAACTGGTTGGACAGTTCGACCCCGAGCCGCTTGAGCACCAGCCGGGAGATCGTCAGATGCGACGTTGCCGAGCCGACGTCGAGGCCGGCCGAGTGCAAGGTCAGGCGCTCGATGCCGTCCATCTCCTCGGCGTCCTCAGGTACCGGCTCGGTCTCCCACGCATGGCTGTGGCCGTGATCGTCGTGATGGCCGTGGCGGTGGAGGCCGTGATGGTGGTGGTGGCCCTGGTGGTGGTGCTCATACATGGGCCGCCTCCTGCGTCGCGGCGGGGTAGGAGCGCACTGCGTTGGGCCGGGACAGCACACCGGCGGCGATGGCAGCCGCGGCGAGCCCTTCGGCGGTCAACGCGGCGACCGGGCCGATCACACCGGCCACACCACCGACGAGGGCGTCCCCTAGTGCCAAGCCGCCACGGGAGGACACCTGGTAGATGGCCGTCACCACGCCGCCCAGCTCGTCCGGGGTGTCCAACTGGATAGCCGCGTGGCGGATCGTCGTCGCCTTGGCGTCGGAACCCGGCGAGCAAGGCGGCGAGGAACGCGTCCGGCTGCTCGCGGCCATCGGGTACAGCGCCTCGATCGTCCTGCTCGGCCAATCCGACGTGGCGGCGATCGGGCCGAGCGTGACGAGGTCACCCTCCTCCACGACGAAGCTCACGTCGTTGACAGCGAAGACACGGCCGCCGGTCTCGGCGCTGCCCTTGCGGCCCCTGTGCTGACGCTCACCGTCAAACGTCTTGCGCAGGCTCGCAACCTCCAGCATCGGCCTTCCTCTCGCCATCGGTTAGGTCTTATGGACTGACCATAGTCATGCTGTCGGGCCACCACAACGCCCCGTGCATAAGCCCCGTTCCGGAAGCCCGTCGCACTCGCAGCTGGGGGTTCACAGCATCGTCAGAGCGTGATACAAACCACGTGGCATGACCATTAGACCTTCAACTCAATGACGTGCGAGGTCGCTACCTCGGACGAGCACGCCGGCGGAACCGTCCCAACTACAACGAAAGTGGTTGAAATGCATATCCATCTCCGGACCGCCACTGTCGTCTCCGTGATCTCCGTGGCCCTCACGTCGTTGCTCACCGCCTGTGGAGGCAGCAACGGCGGGGCAGGCGGGGGGACCAATGCCGCCGCCACCGCCTTCACCTACACCGGCAGCGACCGCGACACCTACCTCGCCGACTGCGCCAAAAAGGAGGGCTCGGTCACCTGGTACACCTCGCTCGCCGGCGGCGTCATCGACGACATGATCAAGGCCTTCAACGAAAAATATCCGGACGTGAAGGTCAAGACCTTCCGCGGCGACGAGAGCGACATCACATCGCGTGTTGTCCAGGAGAGCCAGGCCGACCGCCTGCAGGGCGACATCCTCGAGCTCTCCTCCGATGCCTACCGGGAGCTCGCGGACATCGGTGCCCTGGCGACGTTCACGAGCCCGGTGACGGCAAAGTACTCCGAACGCTTCACCCTCAAGAACGACGAGGGCAAGATCCTGGGCATCGGCGACCGCGCGTCGTACGTCTCCTTCGCCTACAACACGAACAAGGTGTCCGAGGCGGACGTCCCGAAGACGCTGGACGATCTCCTCAAGCCGGCGCTCAAGGGCAAGCTGGCGTTGACCGACAGCACCACGGGCGTGCGCTTCATCGGCAACGTGCTGACGACCCTCGGCGAAGACGCCGGAAAGGCATACCTCAAGAAGCTCGGCGAGCAGAACATCCGCATCGAGTCGGTGTCCGGATCCGCACTCGCCGGCCTGATCGCGAAAGGCGAGGTGGCCTCGTCGCCGGGCATCTTCCGTAACCACGCCCAGCAGCTGATCAAGGACAACTCCCCGATCAAGTGGGTGGCCATCGAGCCCGTGACCGCCAACGTCGGCTATGCCGGCGTCTTCGCGAAGGCGCCGCACCCGTGCGCGGCAATGCTGCTCACCGACATGCTGCTCAGCGAGGACGGCGGCAAGATCTACGAGAAGAAGCAATACCCGCGGCCCGACGAGGACCTCGGCTTCAAGTCGTGGGTTCCAGACGAGACCTACAAGACGGCGAAGGACTACGAGAAGGCGTTCACCACCTGGCAGGAACTGTTCGAGAAGACCTTCAGCTGACGGGCAACTCGACCGCAGGCCGCGCCGGGACAAACCGTCCGGGCGCGGCCGTGGTGGAAGTGACGAGAGTGAGACCTCAATCATGACTGCGACCGCACCGACCACATTGCAACGTGCACGAGCAACGCGGACGGGCTTCACGCTCCCCCGGTTCGGCTCCAACGCGTCGTTCTTCGTCATCGTCGTCGTCGCGGCGATGCTTGTGCTCCCACCGCTGGTCCTGATGATCTGGACGAGCTTCACTCCCGGCGGTTCGGTGACGGCGGGCGGCGCGATCAGCTTGGGCGCGTACCGGGATCTCGTCGCATCGGACAGTTTCAAGGACGTCGCGTGGGACACCGCCGTCTTCACGGTGGGCGCCAGCGTGCTGGCCCTCGCGCTGGGTAGTGCCATGGCGTGGTTCGTGGCTCGCACGAACATGGCGGGCAAGGGCCTCGTCTACGCCTGCGTGTTCTTCTCCTTCGCGATCCCTGGCATGATCGAGGCCACCGGCTGGATCCTGCTGTTTGGCAAGGGGGCCGGCATCGCCCGCGGGCCGGTCGAAGACCTCATCGGCTGGGCACCGGTCGTCCAGAGCATGCCGGGCATCATCATCATCCAGGCTTGGTCCTGGGCGCCGATGGTCTTCCTGCTGCTGGTCGGCCCGTTCCGCGCTATGGATGCCAGCCTCGAGGAGAGCGCACTGACCTCCGGCGCTCGCCGATCCACTGTGCTGCGTCGCATCTCCGGCCCGTTGCTGGCGCCGAGCATTTTCGCAGTCCTGATCCTGGTCGTCGTGCGGGCCGTCCAGGCCTTCGAGATCCCGCTGTTCCTCGGCAGTTCGGCTGGCATCCGGACGTTCACCACCGAGATCTACAGCAGCCTGCGCAAGAGCTTCCGGCCGGACTACGCGACCGCGGCCGCGTTCGGAACGATGCTCGTCGTGGTGCTGTCCCTGGGTCTCTACCTGTACCACCGGGCGACCAAGCTCGGCTCGCGCTTCGCCACGGTGACCGGCAAGGCGTTCCGCGCACGCGAGGCCGATCTGGGGCACTGGCGATGGGTCGCCGGCGGAGTCACCTTCGTCATCCTGCTGGGCTACGTCGCCCCGGTCCTCGCGATGGTGATGACCTCATTCTGGCCACAGCTCGGTCAGGGCGACGGCCTCGGCGAGTTCACCATGAAGAACTACGAGCAGGTCGCGGACTATCGCGGCATCTGGGACGGGGTGACGAACAGCCTGTACGTCGCCGTCGTCTCGGCGACGTGGGCCACTCTGCTGTGCCTCGTCGCCGCGTACATCATCGTCCGCACGAAGGTACGGGGCCGACAGAGCCTGGACCACATCCTGTCCGTACCGATGGTGATCCCCGGAACCGTGCTGGGGCTGGCCTTCCTGATCACCTTCCTACGGGTCCCGATCGGCATCTACGGAACACTCTGGATCCTGGTGTTCGCGTTCGTCGCCCACTACGCGCCGTACTCCATGCGGTACCTACAGCCGGCGCTGTTGCAGATCAGCCCGGACATCGATGACTCGAGCCGCGTCGCAGGCGCGGGCACACTCAACGTCTTCCGGCGCATCCTGTTCCCGCTGCTGATGCCCGCCATCATCGGATCGTGGCTTTACGTCTTCTTCCACGCCTTCCGCGACGTGTCGATCGCCTCGATGCTCTACACGGCGGCGACGCCGGTCGTCGCGACGCAACTGCTTGACATGTGGAAGGACGGCACAGCCGGGGCGCTCAGCGCCTACGGATCGATGCTCTCCGGCGCCAGCATCGTCATCGGCGGCCTGGCGTTCTGGCTCGCGAAGCGGTTCGGCTTCAAGCTCTGACGCCGCCACGAAAGAGCCCCGCCCGAGAGCTCGTCGGGCGGGGCTCTTACTGGGTCCCGAACGCTGTGCCAGATCACCCACGTGTCCACCGATGGCGCCCAGTGGATCACTGATGTGATCGACGAGCGCTGCCCGATCGCGGTCCGCGGCGCCGACCGCTACCATGTGGCGGCCTGGGCCACCGAGGCACTCGACCAGGTCCGCCGCGACGTGTGGAACACCGCCCGCGGCGGGAACGGGCGATCCAGCGAGGTGTCCAAGGCGCTCAAGAACGCCCGTTGGGCACTGCGGAAGGACCCTGACGACCTGACCGAGGCCCAGCAAACCCAGCTGGACTGGATCGAACGCACCCATCCCCGTCTGCATAGGGGCATGGGCGCTGAAGGAACGACCGCGCGGGGCAGTTCAGCTGTCCCGGCAGGGGTTCCCACGGCTGGCGGTCACCGCACAGTCGATCGGCTGGGCGCGCCGCAGCCGCATCCCAGCCTTCGTCGGACTTTCCCGCCGCATCATGCGTCACCGCGCCGCCATCGAAATCAGCATCGAACACCAACTGTCCAACACTCTCGTGGAGCTGCGACTAGTGGTTGCTTTCCTGTGTAGGGCTGCCGACGATTGACCGTCGTGGGTAGCGTGTATCGGATGGGCGAGTTTGCCGAGCGGGTGGGCCGCTCGGTGAGCACGGCGCGTCGGTGGGAGGTGGAGGGCCGGATCGTGGCCCGTCGTCCAAGGACCTGTTGGCGGTCGTGCACACCTTCTCTTGTCGGCTGTACGGTCTGCGCCGCTACGAGAAGGAACTCGAAGGGGCGGTCCTGACCGTGGGAGATGACCGGTGAAGTTCACCCGCATCGCCTACTCCGCCCGACTGAACCCCGGCAAGTACGCGGCTCTGGTGGAGCAGGCCCGCCGGTTGGGCCGGGTGCGCAGCGAGGTGCGGCAGCGTTACGGCTCGGTCAACCGTGTCGGAGCCGGACTACGGGATCGACAGGTGCGGGATCGGTGGCTGGCGGACGGCACCCACACGCGGTTTGGTGCTGGCGAACGCGTGGAAGGAAACCGTCCGCGACGCGATGGCCGACATCGCGGCGAGCATGGAGGCGGCGAAGGCCGAGGTGCGCCGGGCGATCACCCGGCGCACTGACGATCCGGTGCAGCGGAAGCGGATATTCGCCGCGTTGAGGGCGGACCGGTGGTCTGGGGATCCGTTTCTGGCGCGGCAGATACGCCAACACTGGAGGCGTGGGAAGAACGGCCACCCCGAGGGCGTACCGCGAACCTCGCCCGCTAGCTATGGGCAAGCCTCGCTGTGCTCGCTCGCCGCCGGCGACCCCCTGCCGACAGACGAGAACCACGGCCCGGTCACCGACCGCCCGACCGAGAAGATCTTCACCATCGACTATCACTTGATCACGCCAACCCACCCACGGATGTGTCAGTAGGTCCCTCTTTCGCGTGGGGCCGTGCGCTGCGGTCAGATGGTGATCTCCGGCAGTTCGACGACACTCTCGCCGTCGAGCAGGGCGGCGACGTTCGCGACGTTGATGCTGCGCATGAAGGTCCGGACGATCTCGCTGAAGTACAGCTTCCGGTCGATGTCGGAGGCCATCTCGACGGCGTTGTCGGTGTCCTTTTCGTACCAGGTGAACCGCATCTCCTCGAGCTCGCGGAGGGTGCGGCTGTCGGTCGGTCCGTTGTAGAGCGCGGGGCGCATCTGCTCCGGCTTGAGGCCCAGCTCGAGGCCCAGCGAGAGCGCCTCGACGATGCAGACGATCTGACCCCAGTGGATCATGTTGTTGACCGTCTTGCCGATCTGGCCGTTCCCGGACGGGCCGAGGTGGTTGACGTGGCTGGTCCAGGGCGCGAAGACCGGCTCGAGGGCCGCGACGTCCTCCGCGGCACCGCCGACGAGCAGGTTGATCTCGCCTGCCCGGGCACCGCGCACGCCACCGGTCAGTGCGGCGTCGACGACCTTGATCCCGGCCGGGGCGAGTTCCTCGGTCAGGGCCCGGCAGGTCTGGGTGCGCACCGAGCTGTGGATCACGAAGTACGCGCCCGGCGAGGCGACCTCGGCGAACTCCAGCGCGACCGAGCGCACGTCCTCGTCGGTCGGGACGAACACGAGCAGCGCCCGGCACACGCCCAGGTCCACAGGACCGGAGGCCGCCTCGCCGCCGTTGGTGACGGCATCGTTAAGGCGACCCGGGTCCAGGTCCCAGCACAGCACGCGGAAGCCTGCCTCGGTGAGGTAGCGGACGATCGGCAGGCCCATCGCGCCCGCCCCCACGATGCCGACGGGGTCGGCAGTGGTCATCACCATCAGAACTCCTTAGGAATAGCGGGTTACTTGGTGCCCTCGACGTACGCGTCTACGGCGACGACGCCGCTGCCGGCGGGCATCACCAGGACGGGGTTGAAGTCGAAGCTCGAGACGGTCGAATCGGGGTCGGCGACGGCCGCGGACACGGTCGCGATGACGTCGGCGAGCGCTGCGACATCCCGCGGCTCCTGCCCCCGGGCGCCCTGCAGAACGTCCCAGCCGCGCAGCCTCTGCAGCAGCGCCGTCGCCTGCGCGGCGGACACCGGCGGTACGGCGTAGGCGACGTCGTGCAGCAATTCCAGGAAGATGCCGCCCAGGCCGAAGGACATGATCCGGCCGAGGATCGGGTCCGAGTGCATGCCGAGGAAGAACTCGGCACCGCCGCCGGCCATCTCCTGGATCTCGACGGCGACCTCGTCGGTCACCGCCAGGCCGGCCATGCGCTCGAACAACGCGGTCACGCGAGCCTCGAGGTCCTCGACGTCGGCGATGTTGAGCTCGACCAGCTTCAGGTCGCTCTTGTGGGCAACGCCTGGGACGATGCCCTTCGCGACCAAGGGGAACGTCATCGTCGCGGTCGCCTCGACCGCCTCGGCGACGCTCATGGCCTGGACCGTCCTGGTGAAGGGCATCCCGGTGCGGCCGACCCAGTCCATGGTCTGCTGCCAGGACAGCGGCTGCCCCTCGGGCATTTCGGCCACCACCTCGGGCAGCGCCGTGAAGGCGCCGTCCTCGTTGATGTAGTGAGCGTCGCGGCGGTGGTGCTGCAGGTTGGCGAACGCCTTAAGCGCGCCGTCGTAGCTGGTGAGGAACGGCGTGCCGAGCTCGGCGAACAGATCGAACCAGCGTTCCGAGGACGTCTCCGTCACGCGGGAGGTGAAGACGCATTCGGCGCCGTTGGCGCGGATGTGCTCGGCTACCCGGGTGTACATCTCCTCGTGCTGCTTGGTCGGTGCGAGGGCGAGGTTGAGCCGCAGTGCGACGGTCGCGATGTTCGGGTCGGCGGCCAGGGCCGCCAGGCTCGCCCAGAACACCTTCGGCGCGGACGTCCGCGTGTTCCGGACGTCGAGCGGGTTGGCCAGGATGTTCGTCCGAGACAGCTGCTCGTCCAGGATCGCCTGGGTCTCGGGCGTGACGTCGCTGAGCTCGAGGTCGAGGTTCTCGGCCATGTCGCTGAGCAGGCCGCAGTCGCCGCCGGAGATGGTGGCCAACGCGAGCCCACCGCCGCGAGCCTCTGCCGACAGGCCGGCGGTGAGGGCGACGGTCTCCATGAAGTCGGTGAGGTCGTCGACGACCAGTGCGCCGACCTGACGGAACAGCGCGGACCACACCCGGCCCGACGTGGCCATGCGGCCGGCGTGTGAGGAGACGTTCTTCATGCCCCGCTCGGACTTGCCGATACTGAGCACGACGACGGTCTTGCCGGCCTGGTTGGCGTGTAACAGCGCCTGGGCCAGCGCCCGCGGCCGGGTCGTGCTCTCCAGGACGATGCCGAGGACGTCGGTCTCGGCGTCGTCGGCGAAGGCGCGGATGAAGTCGGCCAGGTCCATGACGGCTTCGTTGCCGACCGAGACCGCGGCCGCCAGGCCGATCCTGCGGTGGGCGACCTGGTTCAGGACCAGGTTGAGCATGCCGCTGGACTGGAACGCCAGGGAGACCCGGCCCGCCGTCAGGCGCTCGGGGACCTGGCCTCCGACCCAGGCCGCCACGCCGCGGGAGGGGGCGACGTAGCCGAGGCTGTTCGGTCCGAGCAGGGTCACCCCGTGGCGGGCCGCCTTTTCGGCCAGGCGAGCCTGCCGGGCGGTGCCCTCGGCACCCATCTCGGAGTAGCCGTCGGCGATGACCAGCATCGCGGGCACCTGAGCCTCGATGGCGTCATCGAGGACGGCGTCGACGCGCTCCACCCCGACCAGGGACACGACGAGCGAGGGCCGTTCGGGAAGGTCGGTGAGGCTCGCGTAGCAGCGCAGGCCGTCGATCTCGTCGTACTTCGGGTTGACCGGCATGACCTTTTCGGCTGGCAGGCCGAACTGCAGCAGGTTGGCGATCACGCTGGTCGAGTAGTGCTTGCCGGGTGAGGCTCCGACCACCGCGGCGCTGCTCACGTTGAGCAGCGCCATCGGGTCCAGCGGTCGGTCGGTCGGAGTCTCGGTCGCAGTCGGGGATGCCATGGTCGTCCTGTTCGGTTGGGGGGTCGGTACTCAGACGAGACTGACGCCGAGCCCGGGGGCGGTCGGAACGGTGATCCCGCCGTCGACCACCTCGAGCCCGGTGGCGCAGTCGTTCTGGAGGCGGGCGAACTCGCCGAGTTCGGCGAACGGTTCGAGGTGCGGCAGCGCGGCGGCGGCGTGCAGGGCGGCGGCGTTCATGATCCGGCTGCCGACGTGCGCGCCGATGCGCGAGGGGATGCTGTGGGCCGCGCAGAGGTTGGCGGCCAGCAGCAGCGAGTCGATGCCGCCGAGCTTGGACAGCTTCAGCGAGACCGCGTCGACCGCGTCCTTGCGCAGTATCGCGACGACCGCTTCGAGCGAGTCGGCGGCCTCGTCGGCCTCAATGGTCAGGTCGGAGCGTTCGCGCACCCAGCGCAGCCCGTCGATGTCGCGCTGCGGGACGGGCTGTTCGAAGACCTGCACGCCGTACTTGTGGATCGCCTGCCCGAACGTCACCGCCTCCTTGGCGGTGTAGCTCTGGTTGGCGTCGACGGTCATGACGGCCTTGTCGCCCACCGCCTCGCGGATCGCGGCGACGCGGGCGATGTCCAGCGCCTGCGGCTTGTTCTCGACCTTGATCTTGAAGTGGTCGTAGCCCTCGGCGGCCAGGCCGGCGGCGACCGCGGCCATCTCGTCCGGGGTCTTCAGCGCCAGGATGCGGTTGACCCGCAGGCTGACGTTCTCCGCGCCGCCGAGCAGCCGGTAGAGCGGGACGCCGGCGATTTTGCCGAGCAGGTCGTGCCACGCCATGTCCAGCAGCGAGCGGACGGGCGCCGGCAGTTGCTGCTTCCACGGCGAGCCGACCAGGCTGCGCCGGTCCAGCGGGCCGGCGGCGAGGATCGCCGCGACCTGCGAGCGGACCACGGCCTCCATGACGTCGATGTTGTAGCCCAGGTGCGGGACCTCGGAGGCGTACCCGAGCCCGACGTGCCCGTCGGCATCCTGCATTTCCAGCAGGATGCCGACGGACTCGGCACGGGCGCCCAGCGCGAACCGCCAGTTCGGGTCGTCCTTCGGCATGACGACCCGGCTCAGGCGGACGTCCCGGATGGCCGCCGTAACGTGCTCCGTCGAGGTCACGGTTACTCGGCGACCAGTTCGAAGCGGGGCAGGGTGAAGCCCTCTTCGGGGTGGTCCTCGAAGGCGATCTTCACGCGGCGGCCGATGTCCTTGATCGGGTGGGTCGGCTGCTCGCCGATGATCGTGGAGCTGATCACCGGGCCCTCGTCGAGCTCGACGAGCGCGTAGAAGTAGGGCACGTCCTCCTTGAAGCCGGCGTGGAACGCGTACTCGTGCCGGTTCATCGCGAAGATCCGGCCGTACCCGCTGGACGGCTTCCAGGACAGGTTCGCCGCGAACGGCTTGTTGTCGTGATTGCGGCAGTAGCACTTCGGCCAGTACGCCGCGCCGCACTCCTCACAGGTCCACAGCAGCAGCTCGTGGCGCTTGAGGCCCTCCCAAAACTCGGCGTTGTCGGCGTCGATATTCGGTCGCGGCTTGTTCCACTTCTTGGGTTCGGTCACGATTGCGCCTTCGTTCGTCATGTCAGTCCACCGTCAGGATCGTGCTGGTGTGAATCGAGCACATGCTCGGCGAGACGAGCTCGCCGCCGTGCCCCGTGGTCAGAGCGACCTTGGCGTCCTTGACCTGGCGGTCGCCCGCGGTGCCGCGCAGCTGCTGGACGGCCTCGGCGTAGCCGACGAGGTCGCCGAGGTGCCAGTTCGAGAGCAGGCCGCCACCGGTGTTCACCGGGATGCCGCGGCCGCCGGGCGCGGTGGCGCCGGACTCGACGTACTTGCCGCCCTGGCCCTTCTCCGCCCAGCCGTAGTCCTCCAGCTGGAGAAGCACCTCGCCGGTGAAGCAGTCGTAGAGCTGCGCGACGTCGATGTCGTCCAGGGTGATGCCAGCCTGCGCGAAGGCCTTCTCCTTGGCCGGAGCGACCGCCATGTGGGTGAGGTTCTTCTTCTCCCACCAGTACGACGCGGCGATCTCACCGAAGCCCTGACCGGAGACCCAGATCGGCTGCTGCTTGAGGTCCTTGGCGCGCTCCTCGGTGGTGAGGATGAACGCGATCGCGCCGTCGGAGATCAGGCTGCAGTCGAGGCGGTGGTAGGGCTCGACGACCCACGGGGAGTTCTGGTGGTCCTCGATGGTGATCGGGCGGCCGTACATCTTGGCGTCGGGGTTGAGGCAGGCCCACGCGCGCTGGGCGACGGAGATCGCGCCGAGCTGCTCGCTGGTGGTGCCGTACTCGGCCATGTGGCGGGCGGCCATCCAGCTGTGGTGGCTCGCGGCCCGGAGGTCACCGAGCGGCTTGCCCCAGTAGCCCTCCTTCTCCGCGTGCTGCATGCCGCGGTGGCCCTGCTTCTTGGTCTGCTCGGCCTTCGACCAGTCGTCGACGGCGCCGACGCAGACCACGTAGTTGGCCAGGCCGCGGTCCAGGAAGCCGGTCGCGGCAGCCGTCGCCAGGCCGGCGAGCGCGCCACCACGGCCGATCGTGAAGTAGAACTGCGCCTGCATTCCGAGGAACCGGGTGAAGGTGTCGCTGTAGCTGGCGCGGTCGCCACCGCCACCGGTGCGCCGCAGGTCGATCGCACCGTCGATGTCGCTGATCTTCAGACCGGCATCCTCGACGGCCAGGCGCGTCGCCTCGCTCGCCATCATGCGCTGGCTCATCCCCTGTGGCGGATGGACCTCAGCCAATCCGACCACGGCGATCCTGTTGCGTGTTGACATTCAGTTCTCCTCAGGATTCTTCAGTTGGAGGCTCGGAATGCTGGACCGTCCACGCGAAGCAGCCCTCGGGCCGGGGCCGGTGCGCCGTCGCGCGCAGGACGTCCGCGCTGCGCGTCCCCGGATCCGGATCGTGTGAATGGTTTGGCCATTAACCTATTAGGGCAGGGGCGACGTGTCCAGTGCCACAGCCGAGATAGGCACCTGCCGCAGCCCGGGCAGCGGCGCCGCGACCGCTAGCGCGGAGACGGCGGCGGTCGCCATGCCGGCAGGTGGCCCGGCGACGTCGCAGATCCACCCGGCGATGGGCATCCCGATCGTTGTGCCCAGGAAGACGAAGCCGTGCACCGCCATGACGCGGGCCTGCATCGCAGCAGCAGGGGCGGTTCCGTCACCAGGGCGCGGGCCAGCACCAGGTGCTGCCGCCGCCCGCCGGACAGGTCGATGCCCGCCGGGTCCATGATCAACATGGACCCGGCCCGGCCTTCCCTGTTGTCATGGCCGTCAGGTCCCGGACGTCGGCTACCGCGCCCAGGTCCAGGATGGCCTCCTTGAGTTGCGTGACGCCGTGCAGGTCCAACCGCCGCCCGGCGCAGTCGTCGAACTTCGCGGCGATCTCTCCGGGTTCGCTGAGGTCCGGCTTGCACCCGCACTCGGCGGTGAGCACCGTGCCGTCGTCAAGGCGGATCGTCACCCGTTCCGGCGCACCCGCCGGGGCCGCGTCGGGATCGGCGACGACCTTCGCCATCAGCTGCCGGACGACCGGGTCGTGCAGCCGGTCCCCGTTCACCTGGTCGGGCCCGACCCGGCCGTCGACCAACGCGATGGCGAGCAGGTACGGCAGGCTGTACCCAGTCGCGATCGCCTCAGCAGGATCGAGCCGCCGGAGCGAGAACTCGTGCAGATCCGCCTCGATCGACGCCACTCGGGCCGGGTCGATGGCGTGGTCGCGGCGCAACTGCAGCATCGCCGCCAACGGCTTGTGGCTCGGGCTGCAGGCCGGGAAGTACTTGACCCCCAGCTTCTGCGACAGCTCGTACGGCGCGCCGAGGCGGGCGAGCGGGACCCACTCGGCCTCGCCCGGCAGGCAGATCGCGTTCACGAGCCCCAGCGGGCCTTCGATGGCTTCCGCGTCGGCGGTGAAGCCACGCGCGGCCAGCATCGCCGCGGTGACCCCGGCGGCCGCGCTGTTGCCCGCGTGCAGGGCCTTCGTCATCGTGCCGAGGTTGCGGCGCAGCCCACCCGAGCTGGAGCTCGCGATGCCGATGGCGTAACGCGTCCGTTCAGGGTCGAGTCCCAGCATCCGGCTCGCCGCGACCGCGGCCGCCACCGGTCCGACCACGCCGACGCGGTACCAGCCCCGGTAGGTCGGCCCCTGCTTCTGCTTGCGTTTGGCCTCGATGACGGACGACAGGCGGTACCCACATTCGCGCCCGACCACGTACGCGGTGAGAAGGTCGGCGCCGGACGAGCCCAGGGACTCCCCTACCGCCAGCGCCGCCGGCAGGACGTGCGTGCTGAGGTGTCCGTGGTCGTCGTAGTCGAGGCCGTGGGCGAGCGTGCCGTTGATCTGAGCGGCGAGCTGGGGCGACGTCGCCAGGTCGGTACCGAGCACCCGGGCCGTGGGTGCGCCGCCCATCGCGGCGGCATAGTCGGTGAGGATCCGCCCGATGGGAAAGTCGACCGCGGCCATCGCCACACCCACGGTGTCGAGCACCACCAGCTTGGCCGCCTCAATGACCTCGACCGGAATGTCGTCGGCGGTGACCGTGGCCGCGTACTCGGCCAGCTGTCGGGTCGCGGCAGGTGCGTCAGTCATGCTTCTCCTTTGCCGAGTGGGCGGTGGCCCGCCGCCTGACTGGTCCGCCAGGTGACGGCCGCCCGTCGCCATGGCTATGCCGTCGCTGGTCAGGCCGTCAGGCGGCCACCGAGTCGCTGGAACAGGGCGACCAGCAGGGAAAGTCCGAGAATCATGCAGACCCCGAGCGCGGACAGGGCGGTGTAGTTGCCGTTCGTGTAGAGGTTGTAGATCAGGACAGCCAACGGGATGTTCTGTTGGCTGGACAGGATGATGGCCGAGGACATCTCGCGGGTGGAGACGATGAAGACGTAGATCCAGGCCGCGAACAGTCCGGGCCGTAGTAACGGCAGGACGACCCGCCGGAACCGCTGCAGCCAGCGGGCACCGGACACCATGGCCGCCTCCTCCAGCTCGGTGTGGAGCTGCACGATGCTGGCCGAGCTGGCACGCATGCCGTACGGCAGGAAGCGGATCACGAAGGCGATGATGAGTACGAAGATGGTGCCGTAGATGTGCAGAGGCGACGCCGCGTAGAGGTCGATCATCGCGACGCCGAGCACGAGCCCGGGAATCGCGATGGGCAGGAACGCGGCCACGTCCAGCAGCTGCCGGCCCTTGATCCGGGTACGGGCGGTGATCCACGACGACACCGCACTCAGCAGGACCACGATGGTCGCCGCGCCGAGTCCGAGGATCAGGCTGTTGCGCGCCGACTGCAACGCGATGGGGTCGGAGAACAACGTGCGGTAGTTCGACAGTGTCAACAGGTGCATCGCCTCGCCGCTGGGTGCCGCGTAGAAAGGCAGGAACGACGACCAGATCATGATCACGGCCGGCAGGAGGCACAGCAGCGCGACGTAGAACAGAGCGAAGACGAACGCCACGTACCGGTACCGGCCGAGGTCGATGACGCGCGGGCGGAATCCCTTGCCGGTCACCGTGCTGTAGCCGCCGCGGGCGAGCAGTCGCAGGTAGAAGATCACGCCGACCGCGGCGACGATGAACAGCAGGGTCGAGTACGTGCCGACCACACCGAGGTTGATGGGGAACGTGTTGAGTGCCAGGTAGATCTGGCTGGTGAGGACGTAGATGTGCGCGGGCTGACCCAGCATGGCCGGCACCTCGAACCCTTCGATGGCCCGCACGAGGCCGAGCAGGAGGGTCGAGGCCAGAGCCGGCAGCAACAGCGGCATGGTGATACGGCGGGCCGTGGTCAGTACCCGGGCGCCCGAGGACGACGCCGCCTCCTCGAGCGACGCATCCATCGACCGCAGCGCGGCCGAGATGAGCAGGAAGGCCAACGAGCTCAGGTGCAGGCCCTCGACGAAGATCATGCCCGGCATGCTGTACACGTTCAGCGGCCCCCTGTCGAGGCCGGTGATGTTCTTGATGACCACGTTGATCCAGCCGACGTTCGGGCTGAGCAGCAGCACCCAGGCGAACGTCGACAGCGATCCCGGGATGATGAGCGGCACCAGGGCGGCAACGTAGAAGATGCGGCGGCCGGGAACGTTGGTGCGTTCGACCAGCCAGGCCAGGACGGCACCGACCGCGGTACCGAACAGGGCCGCGCCGAGCGCGAACACCACCGACTGTCCAATGAGGGACCAGGACGTGTGGCTGGTGAGGATGAGCTTGTAGTTGTCGAGCCCGAACGCTCCGTTCGCGTCCCGGAGGCTGTCGCGGATCATCATGGCGATCGGCACGACCGTGAGGTATCCGATCAGGACCGCGATCGCCAGCGGCACGAGCCAACTGATGTCGAACTTCACCGGGAGTCGGAACCGGCGGCCGGGACCGCCGTCCGGGCGGCCGTCGACTTCGGGCGAAATGGTTTCAGCATGGTCCTCTGCAGTTGTCGTTCCCACGATCATCGTGCTCCAACCTTCGCGATTGCCGGCAACCCGGCGGATCAAGAGCACGACTAATCCAGACCGCGCGCCCTTGGCTTATGCCGGTCCGCGGAGCCGGGAGACCCCCCCGACCCCGCGGTTGCGACCGAGGATCAGCCGCCGGTGACGGGCCGACCGGTGGTGGTGTAGTAGAGGGTGTTGTACTTCGAAAAGTTCTTCATCACCTCGTCGCCGGCCACGACGGCGTTGTACTTGTTGTCCGCCAACTCGGGCTCCTTCGGCGCCAACGAGTGGTTCGACGGCACGCGGTAGGCGTCGATGACGACCTGCTGGCCCACCGGCGAGAGCACGTAGTTCGCCCAAAGCCGGGCCGCGTACGGGTGTGGGGCCTTGGCCGCGACGTTGACGGCGCCGTAGTTGCCGTACAGCGGATCGGTCTTCACCCAACCGATCGGCGCGCCCTTCGCGGCGTTCTTGGCGACGGTGTGCAGGTTGGCCGAGACGGCCACCGGGCAGTCGCCGCTCAGGACGGACTGGACCAGGTTGGTCTGGCCGCTGACAAACCGCAGGCCGTGCGACGTCAGCGTCTTCCAGTACTGCTCGGTCTGGTCCTGGCCGAGCTCCTGCACCATGTCGGCGAAGACCGACACCTCGCTGGGCTCGGCGCAGATCTTGTTCGCCCACTTCGGGTCGCTCAGGTCGTCGAGGCTCTTGGGTACGTCGGCCGTCGCGACCAGCTTGGTGTTGTACGCGATCGGCTTCAGCTGCACCCGGTAGCCGGTGAAGTACGGGGTCTTATACTTGGCGTCGACATCGGCGCCCGCGGGCGGGCTGTACTTCGCGAGAATACCCGTCTGCGACAGCGAGTAGCTCGTGTTCTGCTCGGTGTCGATGACGTCGACGTTATATACGCCGGCGCGGGCTTCGGCTGCCGCCTTCGCCGCCGACTGCTCACCCTGCTGCTGGAAGTACTGGACCTTGACTCCGGGGTACTGCTTCTCGAAGCCCGGAATGAGGTCCTTGCCGGAGTCGGCGGCGTAGAGGACGAGCGTGCCTTCCTTCTTGGCTCCTTCGTAGAGTTGGTCGACGGTCTTGTCGTTGAGGTTCTCTGCAGAAGTCGTCGACGCGGGCGTCGAGCCGCCGCACGCCGTGACCAACAGGCAGACACCGGCGACCGGCAGCAGCGCGGCGAGCCGCCGCCGCTTCGTTGTGTGTCTTGAGCTGTCGGGACTGCTCATTCAGTTCCTCCAATCAGTGCTGAGTAAGGGCGGCGGCGCGACCACACGCGGGGGCTGATCGGAGGACCGGTGGGATGCCGCCGAGCCCTGGGTTTCCGTCGCTGGTGGCGTACTCGCCGGTGTAGACAACTCCGAGCGCCTGGTCATCGACCAGTGCTGACGATTCGCCGACCTCGGCGAAGATGTCGATATCGGGGGTCGACAACGCGAGACGGGTCAACGCGCTGTCGACGATCCCGGGCGCGGCGCAGCCACCGAGGTGGACGCCGAGCCCCGTGGCGGCACAGACATGGGCGACGCGAACACACTCGTCGACGCTGCCCATCTTGGTGAGCTTCAAAGACACGATGTCGGCGCCGCCGGCGTGGGCGACCCGCACCACGTCGTCCGCGCTCTCGACCATCTGGTCGGCCATGAGCCGGACGGGAGACTTGGCCCGCAGTTCAGTCATCCCCGCCAAGTCGCGGTACGGCAGCGGTTGTTCGACGCAATGGACGTCCAGCTCGCCGAGGCCCTGGCAGAGCGCCAGCGCGTTCTCGCGGTCGTACGCGCCGTTCGCGTCAATCATCAGCGTCAACGACTCGCCGAACTCCTGGCGGACCCGGCGTACGCGGTCGATGTCGCGCTCGACCCCGTCGCCCACCTTGAGCTTGAAGGCCCGTACGCCGGTGTCGTACAGCGGACGTACGGCGTCGACGAGGAGTTCCGGTTCCTTGATGCCGACCATCCGGACGAGGTTGATCCGGTCACGGACCGGCCCGCCCCACAACGTCTCGGCCGGCAACCCGGCGAGCCGCCCGACGAGGTCGTGCAGGGCGAGGTCGACTGCGATGGACGCGCGCCCGGCCAACGGCCGGCCGCCGAGGATGCGCCGGGCCTGCTCGAGCGGCTGGTGGATCAAGGTAGCGGCGACGTCGTTGAGCTGGTTGGTCAGTTCCTCGATGGTGAGCCGGCGCGGATGGGCCGCGGAGGCGCCGACGCCGACCTGGCCTCCGGCCTCGACCGCGAAGTACACACCGCCCACTTCTGAAGCCTTGTACGACGACGTGCGCCATTGCGGGTCCACCCGCTGCATCGTCCGAGCCAGGACGCGTACTGCGTCGATCCGCACGATCGCCTCCCTGGCCACATTGAATGCTCGGTGAGTTAGGTATAACCGTATGACCATTATCACAAGGGGTCAAGAGTGTCTCGCGCGGGAGAACCGGATGGCGCTTGGGTGTCAGCCGAGCGGAGGAGTCCGGGCCGCGGCTACCGAAGCGACCAGTGTCTCCGTCGCGCGTACGGCGAGCAGAGCCGGATCCAACACCGGAACTCCGACCCGACGGGCGACCTCGGCCGCCGCGACCCGGACCGGGATGAACGCGAGGCCGGTCGGGCAGATGACATCGGCACCACGGTCGACCAGCCGCTGCGCCGCCGCGACCAGCGCATCGGTCATCGCCCGCGGATCCTGTCGGGCGTACGCGCCGATCGGACGGTTGATCGGTTCGATGCCGAGTAGCCGGTCGTCGAGCCCGAGCTCGGTGACCTGTTCGCGATGGTGCTTCACCGACTTGTCGCTGGGCACCGTCATCCCGATCGCGCGGCCGAGCATCGCGCCGGCCCGCAACGTCGCCTCGCCCGGCCCGATCACCGGAATCGAGACCCGGGCGCGGGCCCGTTCCAGCCCGGGATCCGAGCAGCAGTGCATGATGACCGCGTCGTACCCCTCCTGCGCGGCCTGCGCACAGCGGTCGGGGTACAGCACTGCCTGCTTGGTCGCCGCGTCGGCCGTGCCGAACTCGTAGTTGCGCGCGACTCCGCCGCTGCTGTCCTCATCGGGCAGATACCCGATCTCGAGCTGAGTTCCCGGCGCGCAGTACGGCTGCCACACGCGCAACCGTGCCTCGTCCGCGCCGCCCGCGTACCGGGCCCGGGATCCGTTCATAATCAGCAGCACACGCATCGAATCAAGCCTCCACACCAGAACCCGGTGACAACATGGCAAGCAGACCCCCGACCTCGGTCAGCTCCGGCAGCCGCCGCACCTGCTCGACGATCGTGCCGGCGCGCTCGGCGCCCACCACCGGCGTCGCGAGCGACCGGAACTTCGCCTCGAGTTCCTCGTCGCTGATGGGATTGCGCGGATGACCGGGAAAGTAGATGGTCGTGTGCGTGAACGTCTCGCCGGAGCGCAGGCGGATCTCCACGGAGGCCGGGTTCGCCTTCGGCCAGTACGAGGTGAGTTTCGGGTCCGGCGCGATGACCGTACGATCGATGAGCGCGTGGATGCGGGGATCGGCGAGCCGGTCTGGGCCGAACTGCTCGGCCTGCAGCTGTCCGTCGATGGCCGCCGCGGCGAGGCAGTAGACGACGCTGTGGTTGGCCGTGTCGCGGTTGCCCGGTCGGCGGCGGGCCTCCACGTCGTCCGACTGGTTACGCCAGTCGCGTTCGGCGAGCCGCAGCGTGATCCGGTCCACCTCGTCCCACCGGCCGGCCACACTCTCGCGCAACAGGACCACGGAATCGACCGCCGACTGCGCGCATTTCACCGCGTTGTACTGCTTGGTGTAGGCGTCGAGAATCCGGAAGTGGTCGATCGGCCCGAGAAGTACCTCCTCGTCGAACCGCCCGGCGACGCCGTTGAGGAAACCGTCCTCGCCTTCGAACGCCGTCACCTTGCCACGCATGCCGTGTCGAGCGAGGAGGGTTGCCGTGACCGCCGACTGCGCCACCATGCCGTCCACACATGACTTGCTCGGCGCCATCTGGCCCCGGCCGCTCGCATCGAGCGTGGGTCCGTGGACGGTGGCGATGGCCAGGGCGTGGACGAGCTCGTCGCGGGCCAGTCCGAAGATCCCCGCCACCGCTGACGGCACCGCCACGGCGAGGTTTGTGCTTCCGCTCCACCCATGTGCGGTGATGTCGGGGTCGCCGGAACCGAGCTGCATCCGGATGTCGACCTCGTAGCCCAACGCTATCGCGAGGGCGAGCTGGCGGCCGCCGGTCCGGTGGGACTCGGCCGCCGCCAGCACGGCCGGGACGAGCAGCGACGGGTGGCACGGGTACGGCCCGGGATGGCCGTCCATATAGTCCAGGAACCGCAGAGCCGTACTATTGGCGAGCGCGGCGTCGGCGACGGAGGCGCGGCGGCCGTCGCCGACCAGGGTGGCCGGACCGGTCGCCGTACCCACCGCGTCGAAGGCGGCCCGCACGGGTCCGGCCGCCGACCCGCCGAGCATGCATCCGATGGCGTCGAGCAGCCGCCGGCCGGCCTCGTGCACAACCTCGTCGGGCAGTTGCTCGGGCGAGACGCCGGCAACGATGTCCGCCAGTCGTTCGAGAACCGATGGCAATGAATGCTCCTCTACGGTTGGTCGCGGGTGGCCGGTGCGGCGTCAGGACTGGCGGTCCCCCTCGGCGAGCGCCGGGAACTCGGACAGCAGGCGCCCGAAGCCGTCGATCGGTGTGGTGGTGCCGAAGTAGTGCAGCACCTCCCAGACGATGGCCGGGGTGCTGGCGATGACTGGGACCTTCAAGTCCGTCTCCAGCTCCTCGATCACGTCGATGGCGCGCAGCCGGCCGCCAGCCATGTACAGGGCCTGGGCGCCGGGCGCGGCGCGGAACGCGTCGCGCCCGACGCGGTACGCGACCTCGCCCGGCAGGCGGTGGATGCGGGTCAGCTCCTCCGTCATGCCGTAGGAACCGACGACCTCGAAACCGTTCGCCTCCAGGAAGGCAATGAGCTTGGCATTGCGCGCCTGGTACGGACTGCACATGGCGATCTTCGTGATCCCCATGGCCCGCATGGCTCGCATGGCCGCCGTGGTCGTGGTGGTGCCCGGACGGCCGGTGGCCTCGCGGATGGACGCGATCAGACGCAGGTCCGCCCCGGGGCCGCCATGCGTGACCATCGGGGAACTGTTGATACAGAAGAACTCTGCCCCGTTGGCCGCGAGCAGCTGCGCGGTCTCCAGCAGCCGCCCGAGCGCCGCGTCGGTCTCCTCGGCCGACTGGTCCTTCTTGCCGAGCGTCGTGAACAGGAAGCCGTAGCCGTCGGGAACGATCCGGTAGAGATCGAGCGGGGTCGAGTGGAGCATGCCGTACGAGTGGATCCATCCCACCAGCGCCCGCCAGCCGAACTCAGCGCCCACACGTTGGGCCATCGGTACCTCCAGCGCACTCAGCCGACGTGAGTCTGCCCCGCGAGGTAGAACTGTATAACGGACTGACCATCAGGTAAACAGGTCGCGGAGCAGTGGGACCGTACGGAATCACCGGCTCGGCGGGCGCACGCACGAGCGCTGCGGCGGGCACCCGCGGTCAGAAGCCCTACGGCGGGACTCGGGTAGAAGGTATTGTTCGCACTTCTCCGGGATTTCCGACAATTCGACCAGGCGTGCTCGCCGTGGCCAGTACGCACGGCTATTTGGCTTGGCCTACAAATAGTACTACCATTTGCCCTCGGGTAACTTCCTCCATGAGACGAGACCTGGAGGCGCATGCCGATGACCCGACCCCGCCTCCCGCTCGCGTGACTGACCAACCGCTGCGGCGGACGCGCTCCGGCATGTTCTTGTCGTTGCGGGTACGCAACTTCCGGGTGTTCATGGCGGGGCAGAGCATCTCCGTCGCCGGAAACTGGATGCAGAACGTCGCCGTGGGCTGGCTCGTACTCAACCTGACCCACAGCGGCGGCGCGTTGGGGCTCATCACGGCCTGCCGGTACGCTCCGCTGCTATTGCTCGGAGCCTGGGGCGGGCTCGCCGCCGACCGCTGGGACAAGCGACGCCTGCTGCAGATCACCGCCGCCGCCGAACTTCTGATCGCGGCCGCGCTCGGGGTGCTGACCCTCACCCATACCATTGCGGTCTGGTCGCTGACCGCGCTGATCCTGGCCGTCGGCGTCGTCGACATCGTGGACACTCCCACCCGGCAGACGATCATCAACACGCTGGTCGGTCGGGACCGCCTGGCCAACGCCATCGCCCTCAACTCGATCCTCGTCAACGCGGCCCGGGTGATCGGCCCCGGAGCGGCCGGCCTGCTGATCGCCACGTTCGGTGTCGGTGCGTGCTTTCTCATCAACGCGGCCACCTACATCGCCGTCATCACGGGCCTGCACCTGCTACGGGTGTCCGAGCTGATCGTGTCAGCGCCCGAGATCCGGGCGAAGCGGCAGATCCGGGCCGGACTCAACTACGTCCGGCGCACGCCGCACCTTCGCACGCCACTGATCCTGGTCGCCGTCAGCGGTGCCTTCACGTGGGAGTTCCAGGTCACCCTGCCGCTGTTCACCTCGACGACGTTCCAGGGTGACTCCCGCGCCTACGGCTGGGCGTTCACCAGCCTCGCCGCCGGCTCGATCCTCGGCGGCCTGCTCTCCGCCCGCCGCCGTACAGTCAACATCTGGGCCGTCGCAGTCTCGGCGGCCCTGTGGGGCGTGGTCATCCTGGCCGCTGCGGCCGCTCCCAACCTCGCAATCGCCTACCCGCTGCTTGGCCTCGTCGGTGCCGGCGCGGTGACGTTCAACTCGGTCACCAAGACGCTGCTGCAGACCGACTCCATCGAGCAGATGCGCGGCCGGATCATGGCCCTGTGGTCGATCGGCTGGCAGGGCACCACCGTCGTCGGCGCGCCAGCGGTCGGCTACATCGGACAGTGGCTGGGCGCCCGCTACGCCTTGGGCTTCGGCGGTCTCGCCACCCTGGTCGGCGGTGTGCTCCTCCTGCTGGCCCGCCGCGACGACATGATGGACGCCTTCTCCTGGCGGATGGCGTGCAGGTCCGCATCAGAGGAACCAACCGCGTCGACCCTTAAACCCGGCTCAACCTAGCCTTCGCTCCGCCGGGCTCAGCGCGTGGACCGGGTGGTAGGCGAGGGTGTAGACCCAGCAGTTCTCATCGTCGATCGGGACCCAGAAGTGGCCATGTACCGGGTGGTCGCCACACGGGGGACCATCGTGAAGCTCGGCATGATCCACGGCGTGATGCTCCAGTAGTAGTTGCCGTCCTCGGCGTTCCGGCGCGCGCCGACGAACAGCCGCGGTGCGCACAGAACCCGTCCATCAGGCCGTAGCGGCGTCGCTGTCGCGGAAGGCGAACAGATGCTCGAAGAGGAGCTAGACGCGTACCCGCGGGCAGTCGTTCTCCGGCAGTTCCTCGGCGAGAAGGGCCGGGATCCAGTACTGCCGAAACATCTCACCCATTGGCGTCCCAGGACCGGTCTGCGCGTCTTCCTCTCGGCCTTCCGACCACTCGCCAGAACCGGCTATCTGCGACGGCGGGCACGACCACGCCCGGGAGGAGGAGCGTGGGGCACCCCACCAGGCGTCGGAGTGCAAATCATCATACCATTGGCCTTTCAGCGGAAGCCTCTGATCCACCGGATCCGGGCCACGTACCGGGCGGGCGAAAGTCGCCCACAACGGGTATCGGGTAGCGAGGCATACACGAGCGGTCGCAGAGGTTGGTGAGTGGTATGACATTATTTCCGTCAGGCCCTAGGACCGAGGAACAGACGGCCATCGAATGCGAGGGACGAGCCTCATGACATCCGGAAAGACCGAGCATGCCGGCACCGGCGAGGTCGACATGTTCAAGGCAGTGTCGCTCAACCGCGTGTCGCAGGCCATCGTCGATCAGGTGAAGCTGCTGCTGCGGCAGGGCCGGTTAAAGCCCGGGGACCGGCTGCCCAGTGAGCGAGAGCTGTGCGAGCGGTTCGGGGTCAGCCGAGTGACTGTGCGAGAGGCGCTTCGCATCCTGGAGGCCGGCGGTCTGATCGACATCCGCGTCGGCGCGCGCGGCGGCGCGTTCGTGACGTCGCCGACGTCCCAGCAGATCGGCGCGGGTCTCGCCGACCTGCTCCACCTCTCCCCGCTCACCGCGGCCCAGGTCACCGAGGCACGACAGGTCTTCGAACTCGGCATCGTTTCGCTGGTCGTCGAACGCGCCACGGAGGAGGACATCGCGGCACTACGCGACATGGTTCGCAGCCAACAGGCAGCCCTCGACCGTGGTGAGTACGTCATGTCCATGTCGGCCGATTTCCACATCCGGGTGGCGGCGTGCACGCACAACCCGGCCATCGAGATGCTCGTGCAGTCGTTCCACGGCCCGTTGCTCATGTCACTGCTGAAGGCACAGGTGGTGGAGCCGCTCATGGGTCACCGCGGCTCCGAGGAGCACAGCGCGTTCGTCGACGCGATCGCCGCCCGCGACGCCGAGTGGGCCCGGTCGATCATGCGCGAGCATCTGCAACGCACCGCCGACAGGGTCAGTGAGCCCTCCCAGGCCGCGCAAGCCTGACGGACGGAGTTGCCCGCTGCCCGTTGACGCGCCGCCCGACGATCATCTATGAAGGTGGTGCCGTTGCCAGTCCCGATCAGGAGGCAGCACATGCGTCTTAAAGGTTGGTCTGTGGGGCGTCTCGTATCCATCCTTGACCGCGTCATCGTCCTCCCGGAAAGCACAGGCTGGCCGTGCCCTCGGGACGGTGATCACGACGACTTTCATCGTGAACGGACGATGCGTGCGCCCGAGGTGGCAGCGATCGAGGTGCCCCCGAACCGTGACGGAGGCATCGAGCCCGCCACGGACTCGAGCCGATGATCCATCCGACCCAGCCGGTCGACGCAGGCGGCCCTGGGGGGCGTCCTTCGCCGGGGCGACCCGAGGTCTTACCGGCTCAGTCCGCCCCGCAGGTCCTCCTCGATCCGCTTCGCGGCCGCCAGCAGCGGCGGCAGCAGCTCCTTGCGGATCACCTCAGAGGACCCGCGGCTGGCGTGTGCCGAGACGTTGACCGCCGCGATCACCGAACCGTTCTCGCCGTGGATCGGTGCGGCCACCGACCGTAGCCCCTCCTCCAGCTCCTGGTCGACGATCGCGTACCCCTGCGAGGCGATCTTGGTGAGGACGGCCCGCAGCTTCATCGAATCGGTGATGGTGCGCCGGGTCAGCGGCTTCAGCTCGGCCTTGGCGAGGTAGTCGTCCAGCCATCCGGCAGGCTGCGCAGCAAGCAGCACCCGTCCCATCGAGGTGGCGTAGGCCGGGAAGCGGGTACCGACGCTTATCCCCACCGTCATAATCCGTTTCGTGGGTACGCGGGCGACGTAGACCACCTCGTCGCCGTCCAGCACCGACGCCGAGCAGGACTCGTGGACCTGCACGACCAGCGTCTCCATGTGCGGTTGCGCGACCTCCGGCAGGCTCAGGCTCGACAGGTAGGCGTAACCGAGTTCGAGGATCCGCGGCCGCAGCGAGAAGAGCCGACCGTCCGTACGCATGTAGCCGAGCTCGACCAGCGTGAGCAGGAACCGGCGCACGGCGGCCCGGGTCAGCCCGGTCGCCCGGGCCACCTCGCTGAGTGTGAGCTGCGGATGCTCGGAGTCAAACGCCCGGATCACCGCAAGTCCGCGCTCCAGCGACTGAACGAACTCCGGAGCCCGCGCCGCGTCCTCGGTCACCCGGCCTCCTGTCGGAGGGTCTGTTGGGCAACCTTAAACGCCCGGTTCGCCGCCGGTACGCCAGCATAGACGCCCACCTGGAGCAGCACCTCACCAACTTCCTGCGGGGTCAGCCCGTTGCGCAACGCAGCGCGCACGTGCACCGCCAACTCCTCGTCGTGATGCAGGGTGGCGAGGATCGCCAGGCTCACGCAACTGCGGGTCCGCGGGTCCAGGCCGGGCCGCGTCCAGATTTCACCCCAGGCGTACCGGGTGATGAAGTCCTGGAAGTCCGCCGTGAATTCGTCCGTGCCATCGACCGCCCGGTCGACGTGCGCGTCGCCCAGCACCTGCCGGCGTACCGCCATGCCAGCGTCGTGGCGCTCGCGATCGTTGCTCGGCTCACCCGTCACCGCGTCTCCTGATCGAAGTGTTCCAGGAGCAGCTTTCCGACCTGCTCCGGCTGCTCAACGTTGGCCAGGTGCGCCGCGTGGTCGACCACGACGAGCCGCGCTCCCGCGATCCGCGCGACTATCCGGGCGGCGTGCTCCACGGGGGTGGCAGGGTCGTCCGCGCCCGCGATGACCAGCGGCGGCGACCACAACCTGCCCAGGTCGCGACGGAGGTCCATCGCGGCGATAACCTCGCAGCACGCGGCGTAACCGACAGCAGGCGTAGCCGTCAGCATGGCCCGGTGCTCGGCGACCACCTCCGGCCGGGAATCCGCGAAGGCCGGGGTGAACCAGCGGGACACCACGGCGTCGGCGATCGCCTCCAGACCATGGACGCGCACCGTCGCCGCCCGCTGCCGCCAACGCTCGGGCGGGCCCAGCGACGCCGACGTGCAGAGCAGCGCCAGCCCGTCCACCCGCTCGGGGGCGTGCGCGGCGAGCCACATCCCGACCATGCCGCCGAGGGAGAGCCCGGCGTAGTGCACGCGCCGCACATCGAGGTCGTCGAGCAGGGCCAGCACCTCCCGACCGAGCAGCCCAATGGTGTACGGACCGGGCGGCACCGCGGAGCGGCCGTGGCCGAGGTGGTCGTACCGGATCACCCGGAAATGGGCGGCGAGGGCCGCCAGCTGAGGCTCCCACATAGCGCCGGTCGTGCCGAGGGAGCCGCCGAGCAGCAGCACGGGCGCGTCGGCTGAACCGTCCACGGTGGCGTGCAGTCGGGACATCACAACGACGCCCCCGTCCGGTACGCGGCCAGCGCCCGGTCGACGAAAAGCCCCGCCGACCCGAGCCAGCCGTGCGGGTCGAGTGTCGCACCGATCTCGGGCTCGCTCAGGTGGGCACGCACGTCCGGATCGGCGCGCAGCGCATCCCGGAACGGCGGCCGTCGGGCGGCTCGGGCGACGGCGTCGTGCGCGCCGCTGCGGCCGAGCGCGCGGGCCAGCCGCGCGGCGACCGCCTCGGCCAGCACGAGACCCCCAGTGGCGTCGAGGTTCGCGCACATCCGGTCCGGGCGGACTTCGAGGCCGCCCAGCATCCGGGCGGTCCGGGCGGCCGCGCCACCGGCCAGGTGCAGCAGGTCAAGCAGCGGTTCCCACTCGGCGTGCCAGGCGCCGGCGGCTCGCTCGAGCTCCTGCGTGGCGGCGGCGAACACGGTGGCAACCAGGCCGGGCGCGCGCCGTGCGGCTGACGTGACCAGAACCGAGTCGACCGGGTTGCGCTTGTGCGGCATGGCCGACGAACCGCCCCGACCGGCACCGCCCTCGGCGACCTCGCCGACCTCCGTCTGGGCGAGCAGCCCGACGTCGAGCGCGACCTTGCCGGTGGCGGCGAGCAGCCCGCCGAGGGTGGCGGCCAGGTCGAGCACGGGTTGGCGGCGGGTGTGCCAGGGCAGCGGACTCGTGGCGAGGCCCAAGCGATCGGCATACCGCTCCGCCACCGCCGGTCCGGCCGGTCCCAGCGCGGCGAGCGTGCCGACCGGGCCGCCGAGCTGCGCCGGCAACGCCGCCCGGACCAGTCGCAGCCGCATACGCGTCTCGACCAGCCCGACCAGCCAACCCGCGGCCTTGAGCCCGAACGTGGTCGGCGCCGCCTGCTGCCCGAGCGTGCGGCCGACCATGACGGTGTCGCGGTGCGCCTCGGCGAGCCGCGCCGCCGCCCCGGCGGCCGCATCGAGGTGGCCCAGCAACGGCCCGGTCGCGCGCACCGCCACCAAGACGAGCGCGGTGTCGAGCACGTCCTGGCTGGTCGCCCCGAGGTGCACCCAGGCCCGGGCGTCCTCGGGCACCGCCGCGGTTAGCGCGCGGACCAGTGGGACGACCGGGTTGCCGGCGTCCTCGGCCGCGCGACCGAGCGCCGCGGGGTCGTACAGGTCGGCGCGGCACTGCGCGGCGATCGCCTCGGCCGCCGACCGTGGTGCCACGTCGCGGTCAGCGGCGGCGCCAACGAGCGCCGCCTCCGCGTCGAGCATCGCCTGGAGCAGCGCCCGGTCGGTGAGTTCAGCGTCGACGGCGGGATCACCGGAGAGGCCGCCGAGCATCCCGTCAGACGGCGAAGAAGACGGTCTCATGCTCCCCCTGCAGATGGATGTCGAAGCGCAGCCCCTCCGGGGCCTCGCTCGCGAGCAGCGTATGGCGGCGGTCGGGGTCGACGCTGCGCAGCACGGGATCGGTGTCGTTGGCCGCCAACTCGTCGGGGAAGTAGAGCCGGGTGACGACGCGGTGCAGCAGCCCCCGCGCGAAGACCGACAGGTTGAGGTGCGGCGCCTCGGTACCGCCGTCCGGAGCGGGCAGCGAGCCCGGCTTGACGGTCAGGATCTCGTACCGCCCCTGCGCGTCGGTGGCGCTGCGCCCGAAGCCCCGGAACCCCGACACGGACGGCGGCCGGGCACCGCGGGGATCGTCTGGATGGTCGAAGCGGCCGTCCGGATCGGCCTGCCAGATCTCGACCATCCCGTCCACGACGCGGTTACCGGCCCCGTCGAAGATCTGCCCGCGAACCCAGAACGCGCCCGGCGTGCCGTCCGGGACGACGTACGGGCCGTCGGGCCAGAGCAGACCGATGTGCAGGTACGGCCCGACCGTCTGCGACGGGGTGACCCCCAGCTGCTCACTCATCGTCGTCCTCGTCTTCGAAGGGGGTGCTCTCCCGGCCGCGCAGCACGATGTCGAACTCGTAGGCCAGCGCCCACTCGGGCTGGGTCGTCGCGTGGTCGTAGCGGGCGATCATCCGCTCCCTGGCCTTCAGGTCGCGGACCGAGTTGAAGATCGGGTCCTGGAAGAAGAGCGGATCGCCGGGGAAGTACATCTGCGTCACCAGCCGCTGGGTGAAGGCGCGGCCGAAGAGGGAGAAGTGGATGTGCGCGGGCCGCCAGGCATTGCCGTGGTTCTTCCACGGGTACGCGCCCGGCTGCACCGTGATGAAGCGGTATCGCCCGGCGTCGTCGGTGAGTACCCGCCCCACCCCGTCGAAGTTCCGGTCGAGCGGGGCCGGCCAGTTGTCCACCGCGTGCCGATAGCGCCCGGCGGCGTTGGCCTGCCAGATCTCCACCAGGGTCTGCGGCACCGGACGACCGTCGCCGTCGAGCACCCGGCCATGCACGATGATCCGCTGCCCCAGCGGCTCGCCCTCGTGCTGGCGGGTCAGGTCGTGGTCGAGTTCGCCGAGCCGCCCCTCCCCGAGCAGCGGCCCGGTGACCTCGTTGAGTCGCTGCCGCAGGTAGGTCAGCGGCTGCCGCGGCGAGCGCAGCAGAGTGGACTTGTAGCCGGGACTGAGCAGGGGCGGGTGGGCGTCGACGTCGTCGCGCCGGTACTGGGGCAGCGCCAGACCGCTGTCGATCCGGCGCACGGTGTCCTGGGTCATCGTCCTCTCCCGTCAGGCTTCCAGCACGACGGCCAGCCCCTGGCCGATTCCGATACAGATCGTGGCGATATACACGGCGTCGAGAATGTCGGCATCGTTCCTCACCGAGGCGATCCCTTCTTCGTTGCCTCCAACGCGCGGAGCACCGTGAGCTCGAGCTCGGTCGGCGGCTCGCCCGTCGTCAGATGGTCGGCGACGCCGAGGTTCCAGCCGGTGGTGGCCCGCGCCTGGTCGACCGTCATCCCGGGATGCAACCGGGTCAGGGTCAATTCGCAGGTGTCTGGGTCGGGCTCCAGAACGCCGAGGTCAGTGATCACCACCCGGGGGCCGCCGCCGCGCAGGCCGAGCCGCTCCCGGTCGCCCGGCCCCGCGCCGTAGCCGACCGAGGTGACGAAGTCGACCCGGTCGATGAACGTCCGCAGGCTCTGCCGTACGACCACCACGACCTCGCCGCAGGACGCGGCGATCTCGGGCGCGCCGCCGGCGCCCGGCAGCCGTACCTTCGGGTCGTCATAGTCGCCCCCGATGACCGTGGTGTTGATGTTGCCGTACCGGTCGAGCTGCGCGGCGCCGAGGAAGCCGACGTCGACGCGGCCCGGTTGGAGCCAGTAGTTGAACACCTCGGGCACCGAGACCACGGCGTCGGCGGTGTCGGCGAGGATGCCGTCCCCGATCGACAGCGGGAGCCGGTCGGGTTTCGCCCCGAGGCAGCCAGACTCGTAGATGAGCACCAGTTTCGGAGCGTGCGTGGCGCGGGCGAGGTTCGCCGCAGTGCTGGGCAGGCCGATGCCGACGAAACAGGTGCTGCCGTCCCGCAACTGCCGGGCGGCGGCGACGGTCATCATCTCGTCGGCGGTGTATTCAACGGTCACGCCCGCACCTCAGCCTTCAGCAGGTGCTGCTCCATCCAATCGCGGAACGTGTCTCGGTCCCGGCTGATCGCGTCCCATGCGACGTAGAAGTCGTTGTCACGGACGGAGTAGCCCTGGGCGTAGGACGGATGAGAGCCGCCCGGCACCTCGGCCACCGCGGTCACCGCCCAGCCGGGCAGCATGACCTGCTCCGGGACGGGTTCGAGATGGTCGACCACCTCCTCGACGGTGACCAGCGACCGGCGCGCCGCAAGCACGGCCTCCTTCTGCACACCGGTGATGCCCCACATCTGCACGTTGCCGGCCCGGTCGGCACGCTGGGCGTGCACCACTGTCACGTCGGGACGCAGCGCCGGGACCGCGGTGAGCACCTCGGCGCTGAACGGGCAGGTGATGGGTCGGATGTTGTCGGTGTGCCGGGGCAGGTCGGTGCCGGTGTACCCGCGCAGGACCGCGAACGGCAGCCCGGAAGCCCCGGCCACGTACCGGTTCGCCATGCCCGCGTGGCTGTGCTCCTCCAACTCGAGCGGTACCGGCCAGGAGTTCTGCACCGCGTCGCGGAAACGGTGCAGCGATCCCACCCCCGGGTTGCCGCCCCACGAGAAGACCAGCCGGCGGGCACAACCCGCGCCGATGAGCTGGTCGTAGATGACATCCGGGGTCATCCGGACCAGGGTCAGATCCCGCCGGCCCTGACGGATGATCTCGTGGCCGGCGGCGAACGGAATGAGGTGTGTGAACCCTTCCAGAGCCACCACATCCCCGTCGCGGACCAGGTCCGCCACACCCTCGGCCAGCGAGACGACCTTCGCCATGAGCCTCCCCGCCTCCAAGGGACCGTCGACGACCGCAGTTCGCTATCCGAACTCTCGTCCTTATATCGAACGTAGTTCCCGGCGTTGCGATCCGTCAATGCCGGCGAGCAGCCCGAAGATCTCTCGTTCCTCCTCGCGCTGAACGGCTGTACTGGTTCTGGATGGAGACGACGCGAGTCCAGCCGTGGCGGTCGGCGGCACGTTGCATGGTGGCCAGCTGCCACGCCGAGACCGAGGACGCACCGATGAGTGTCCGCGCCACTGCAGCGCCAACTTGACCACTTCGGTGTTCTCCGGGACGCTGCACCGCCTCTGTCGTTACCGACGCGGCCCCGGTCTACCCCGCCGTGCTCGACGAACTCGTCCCCTCGGCCTGGCATCACGTCGAGCGGCACGCCAACAATCCCATTGAGGCCGATCACAGCCAGCTCAAACACCGGCTACGACCCATGCGCTAGCCCGGGCGCTCTGACCGCGGACCCCGACCCCGGCCTGACGCGTCTCCCGCCCAGGCAACGCAACGGCACCCAGCTAACGACCTGGGGATCAATTGAGGCTCTCCTGGCGCCTCCGTGGGTTGCGGTGGAGCGTCCCGTCGCGGGTCCACGTCGTGATGTAGTGGTAGACGAGCTTGTGGTGCGGGAAGTCGGCGGGCAGCGCGTCCCACTGGCAGCCGGTCCGGTCGAGGTAGCGGATCGCGTCCACGATGTCCCGGCGGGGGTAGATGATCGGCCGGCCGCGTCCGGTCCCGGCCGGCACGTGCGGAGCCAGGACCTGCCATTCGGCATCCGTAGTGTCGGACGGATAGTGCCGCGGCCGGGCGGTGGGCAGGTGATCGTCAACGGTGGCCGGGGTGGTAGGTGCGGCGACGCCGGCGACAAGTTATACAGACAGGGTTGGGCCTTCGGTCGTGCTCGTTTAGTCGCCTTTGCTCGTACCGAAGGCCCTTCGCCATGTCACGCCGCCACGCCGGCGTCGTCCCGATTATCGATCTTCGCCAGGACCGGCAACCGCCCAAACCCCTTATTTTCCAGGCTCTAACGACAGCCCGGGTGGGCGGCCCTCAAGCTCACGCCAACGGCGACGTAGGCCCACGCTCACGGCGTCGGTGACATTCGTCTTGCTTTCGCCAGGGGTTACCCAGCAGACTTGCTCAGGCGGCGAGGGCGGCGGCCGCCTCGAGGATGGTTACGCCGGCGGGGAAACCCGTTGGGCGATACGCATAGAGGCCCAACGGCCGAATTACCAGGCGCTGGGGCCGCCGGAGCGGCGGGCGAGGCTATTCGAACCCGTAGTGCCGGCAGCTTGACCACTTCGGTCTTCCCGAAGAGGTCAATCAAGCACGATCAACGACGCAGCAGGCCTATGACCTGCGGAAAATATAGACGGCAGGTCTGGACACAGGGCTTGTTCATCGCCGTCCTATGCTCCCGGTTGCTCCCAACGTGATCCCCGGCCGAACGTCGGCAATGACGGCCGTCGGCGTAGGAGTGAACGTGCCCAGGATCGGTAGGGAGCAGGGTTCTAAGCTGGGCCTCGGCGGTCCGGGAGGTGACTTCTCCGAAGAGCCGGCTTGGGGATGCGAGTTGGTCACGCTGGAGTCAGTAGTCGTTCCCCGGTGTCCTCTCGAGCCTGCCGCCATCGTGGCTGCGGGGTCGTTGATCATGCGCCGGTAGATGATGTCGGACAGGCGTCGTTTCAGTGCTCGCATCGCTTCCATCGATGTCTTGCCGGAGGTCTTCTTCCGGTCGAAGTAGGCGCGTCCTTCGGTGGGGTTGCGTAGCTGGACGGTGGCCATGATGTGCAGCACCCGGTTGATCTGTCGGTTGCCGGCGCGGGAGAGCCGGTGTCGTACCTGTTCGCCGGAGGATGCGTCGATGGGGGCGGTGCCGTTCCAGGAGGTGAAGTGGGCGCCAATGCACCTGCCCCTCACGCCGCAGACCACCGACATGGACGAGGTGGGCGATTGGCTCACCACCTACACCGCGGCCGGGATCGAGGGGGTGGTCGTCAAGCGACTGGACGGCCGGTACGAGCCCAGCCGGTGCGGCTCGCAAAAGTTCCGGTTGCGCGGCGACCGAGGCGATCATCGGCGGGCGACCGTCAGCCTCGCCAATCCGAGCACGCTGCTCCTCGGCCGGTCCGATCGACGGGGCCAACTGCGCTACAGGGGAAGGACGCGCCCGTCGGTGATGGTCCAACGCCGGGAACTCGCGCTGCTGCTGTCCCCACCCGGGCTTAAGAGGTCCTAACAAAGTCGTGCGACGTGTCGGTACGTGATGATGCAGGTGGCCAGGGCGAGGAAGGCTTCGTGGATGTCGTCGCGGCGTTCCCAGCGGATGCGTAGCCGTTTCATGCCGTCGTACCAGGCGATCGTGCGCTCGACCACCCACCTGAACGCGCCCAGGCCTGAGCCGTGGGGCTGGCCTCGGCGGGCGATGCGCGGGCGGATGCCCGTGGCGCGCACCGCCTTGCGGTACTTGTCGTGGTCGTACGCGCGGTCGGCGAACAGTTGGTCAGGTCGCTGGCGGGGCCGGCCGCGGCGGCCTCGTACGGGCGGGATCTTGTCGATCAGCGGGAGTAGTTCGGTGACGTCGTGGCGGTTGCCTCCGGTCAGCGACACGGCCAGGGGGATGCCGGCGCCCTCGGTCAGGACGTGGTGCTTCGAGCCCGGGCGGGCGCGGTCGACCGGGCTCGGCCCACTTTTGGGCCACGTCGGGCGGCCCGCACATGCGAGGAGTCGATCACGGCGCGGGACCAGTCCAGCTTCCCGGCGGCCTGCAGTTCAGCCAGCAGCAGCTCGTGCAGCCGCTGCCACACCCCGACCCGGTTCCATTCCTCCAGGCGCCGCCAGCAGGTCATCCCCGAGCCGAACCCCAGCTCCTGGGGCAGGAACTCCCACTGGATGCCCGTGTGCAGCACGAACAAGATCCCGCACAGCACCTGCCGGTCCGGGATCCGCTTGCGCCCCGGGTGCCGCGGGTTGCGCACGGGTTTGGGCAGCAACGGCTCGATGCGCTGCCACAGCCCGTCCGGCACGATCCACGGCGGCTGCTCACCACGCCTCACGGCCCGACATCGTAGATCAGGCTCTACAAGCGACGGAAGGCCCAGAGATCATTTTGTTAGGAACTCTTAATCTGTCCGCATGCGACGCTTCAACGACGAAGACCTCACGGGCGCGGAGTTCCGCGAGTGCGACCTGAGTAGGGCGCGGCTGGTCGGTGTGGTCATGCAGGACGTTGAGATCGATGGTTTGGTCACCAACCTGGTGGTCAACGGCGTGGAGGTGATGTCGTACGTCGAGGCGGAGCTCGACCGCCGGCACCCGGTGCGGCTGCTGATCCGTTCCGATGAACCGGCCGACCTGCGCGAGGCCTGGCGACAGCTGCGGAATGCGTGGGCGACGACTACCGAGCGGGCCGGGTCGATGGCCGAGGGCAGCGAGGATCTCGGCGTCGACGGCGAGTGGTCGATGGTCGAGACTCTGCGTCATCTCGTCTTCGTGCACGATTCGTGGTTTCGGCGCTGCGTACTCGGGCTGACCGAGCCGTTCACGGCGATGGGACTGGCATCTCCGTTCGTGCCGGATCAGGAGGGGCTGGGGCTTGACAGGTCCGCCCGGCCGGGTCTCGACGAAGTGCTAACCGTGCGCGATCGGCAGGCGTCAGAGATTGAGGCGTGGCTGGCCGAGGTCACACCCGAGCAGCTCGCAAAGCCCGCGCCGGTGCCGGACGACGACAGATGGCCCCCGTATGCCAAGGGCCGGCGCATGCGGCAATGCCTCGGCACTGTGCTCAACGAGGAATGGGAACACCACGGTTTCTGCGTGCGCGACCTGGACAAGCTGTCGCGTCGGGGGGCTCCGTAGGTGTGGTGTGTCCGTGGAGCGGGACGTTGTGCTGCGCTGGCACTGCGTCGCGGTGCCGGGCAAGGACCCGGATCTGCTCTTCGGACGGGCGGAGCCGCAGGCGGCCGGGCATCTTTGCCCGGCCAGGCAGTCGACGGCCAGGAGTTCGAGTGCCCGCCACCGCTGGTCGGCGGGCACTTCGCCGCTCTGCACGAGCTTGTTGACGGCGCGGGCCAGCACGGCGGCGGCGTCGGCCGCCTGGGCACCGATACAGCGGCGGCTCTCGAAGGTGAGGTGAACGCCGGGCGTGCGGCGCGGTGATCCGCCGGGCACGGGATAGCCCGGCGGATCACCGCAGCCCAAAACCCGCCACCCGGCCAGGATCAGCCGAGGTCCCGCACCCGTACGTTGCGGAAGGCGATGACTGAGCCGCCGTCGTGGTTCTGCAGGCCGATGTAGCCCTGGGCGTACTGCCGTCCACTGGTGCCCGGGTCGGTCGGACGGCCCGGGAACGGCAGGCCGGGCACGTTGTCGAACTCGTTGATCACCACCCCGTTGCGGATTACGGTGTAGTGCTGGCCGACGACCCGGATCTCGAGGTCGTTCCAGACCTCCTTGCCCGTCGGGCGGGCCTGGGCGAGGTTCAGGTCGGCGAACCCGTACACGGATCCGGTCTTCCGCGGGTCGTTGCTGCCGATTTCCGGCGAGTCGTTGATCTGGATCTCGTGGCCGCAGTTCACGGCAACCCATGCCGGATCGGTCGTGTTGCACTGGGGGGTGGTGGCCGGATCGACGCCGGGGAACCGCACCAAGACTCCGCTGTTCGACCGCGCGTTCGCGTCCCCGCCCCGCTCGTCGCGAAACTGCAGGCGCAGTGAGAAGTCGCCGAACTGGGCGGCCCGGTACCAGAGCATGCCGAGCCCGCCGCCGGCGGGCGAGTTGGTCGTCACCATGGACCCGTCGTCGCGCAGGGCGAACCCACGGCCGCCGACGTAGCCCCAGTTCGCGTACGACTCGGCCGTCCCGTCGAACAGGCTGACATAGCTCATCGTCTTCCCCACGTCGGAGTGTGCCGCGGTTTCGGTCAGCGCGGCAGCCTCCTCGGTGGTGATCACGTCGGCGCCGACCAGATTCCGGGCGACATGCGTCACGTGCGCCACGAATCCGCCGTGGTTGGCCCAGGCACGCTCATCGTCGATCAGGTCGTTGATCGAGCAGCCGCCGTCGACGGTCCGGTTCGCCACGCCGCTGTCGTAGTCGAGGAAGCGGACGGTCGGCCGGCCGTCCGCCGCGACGCACGACGATTGCGATGCGATGGCCGGCGCCGCCGCGAAACCTGCGCCCAGGACCGCGGCGGCGAGGATCGACGTACCCGCGAGGAAACGATTCCTGCTACCCACGCTGAACCTCCTTGTCTCACCGATGGAGGCGGCGCTGCCGGTCCTAGCGCGTCAGCTTCCCGTCTGCATCGGACTTTCGTTCCCCGGCGAGGTCTGGCGCCTCCCAGAGCGCGTTACATGACAAGTGCTCCTCGCCCGAACGTAGGTTCTTGTCATCGATACATCAAGAAGTTCCGTCACGGCACACGCATCTTTTGCGTCGACCGGCAGAAAGCCGAGTCCAGAGAGGTGCCTCGCGGGGCCGCGGTGATCGCCGGTGAGCACGGCACAGAGCCGACGACCGTGGTCGACCTGTCGCGGCCGCCGGAGGTCCTGCGCCGCAGCACTGGGGACGTCACGCATCGACTCGCAGCAGGACCGCTCGTCGCGCAGCACCTGCCGATCACCGCTCACGCCCGTCCGCTGGCCGCTGGTCGACGCTCGACGGCTTTGCCTCCCGCCACCTGCAGGAAACGATCGGGATCGTTCCGTCCGGACCGTGAAGGGCCGCGCGGCGCAGCCTGCCCCGCAGTCACGGAGGAGGAGTCATGAGGAGATTATCGGCGATCAGCGCCGCCGTGGCGGTCGGGCTCGCGTTGGCCGGAATGGCCGGACCCGCGGCCGTCGCGGCCCCCGACTCGGCGGCAGCCGGCGTCGTCGCCGCCGCGCGAATCCAGGCCTCCGACGGCGCGTACGTGGCCGAGGAGACGGCTGTCGGGCCACGCCTGGTCGATCTGACGATCCAGTCGCCGGCGCTCGGCACCGCCGCCAAGGTACGGCTGTTGACGCCCGACGGGTGGGAGCAGCGGGCGCCCGGGGACCACTGGCCGGTGCTCTACCTGCTGCATGGCTGCTGCGACTCGTACGTCAGCTGGACCCGCTCCACCGACGTGGCGAGCATCCCGGAACTTCGGGACGTCCTGGTCGTGATGCCGGAGGCGGGTGCCGCCGGCTGGTACAGCGACTGGTGGAATGGCGGTCAGGGCGGCGCCCCGGCCTGGGAGACGTTCCATCTGACCGAGGTGCGGCAGATCATCGAGCGCGGGTATGGCGCGGGCCCGAAGCGCGTCATCGCCGGCCTGTCCATGGGCGGCTTCGGGGCGATGTCGTACGCGGCCCGCAACCCGGGCATGTTCCGCGCGGCAGCCTCGTTCAGCGGCGTCGTGCACCCGCTGAAGGACCCGTCCTACTGGCTGCCGTTCTTCGGACGCACCGGGCTGGACCCGTACGCGCTGTGGGGCGACCCGGTCGCGCAACGGGACATCTGGCAGGCCCACGACCCGTACTACCTGGCGAAGCAGCTGCGGCACACGGCGCTCTTCGTGGCCACCGGCGATGGCACGGCCGGCGGACCATTCGACCCGCCGGGCCAGACCAACAGTCTGGAGGCGCTCATCCACCAGGAGAATATGGACTTCGTCGCCCAGCTGCGCGAGCTCGGCGTTTCCGTCACGACGGACTTCTACGGCCCCGGCACGCACAGCTGGCCGTACTGGCAGCGGGAGTTGCACCGATCGCTGCCGATGCTGCTCGGGGCGCTCGAGACCGGGCGCGGTGTGGCGACCCACTCCCTCGAGCAGTAACGCACGAGCGCCCGCTGGTGACCGACCCGGTCACCAGCGGGGGATGTTCCGCGACCTCGCGGTAGGTGTAGCCGCCGTGGTAGGCAAGCGTGACCGCCTCCCGCTGTAAGGCGGTCAGCCCTTGCAGGCAGTGGTGGACCTGCTCGCGATCCATGCGGGCAGCGACACTCTCGGCCACCTCGTCGAACGGCACGTCCATCCTCGCCGCTGCCGCACCCTGTGTGCGGTCCGCCAGTGCCTGCTCCGTGCGGACCCATTCCACTACACGACGGTGCTGCGGGTGCCGAGAAGTACGTCCGCACTGGTCACGGCCGGTCCGCCTGGTCCTAATCCTCAGGCGCGCGGCAACTCGATCCGTTCCGGTCCGTCCGGCCCAGTTCGCCCCGGTGGCTCCCACTTGTGGCTTCCAGGCGGTCAGCTTGGAATCGCAGAGATCGGTACCGCGTTTCGCCGGGTCGGCGCAGCGCCGGTTGGCCTGGTTCACTTTGAAGTCACACCGGCCTATGGCCCGTGGGTGGCCCGCCGGCTTGTGCAAACGGATCGGCAATGGGCTATTACCCGCCCTAAAGGACGTCTCGTAACACGGTGGAGGCGTTGCCCGGCAGGGGTCTGGGGTCACCCTGCCAGGATGATGTTGTGCAGGTGGGCGATGCCGGAAGCGGTGTCGGTCAGTGTGCGGGCGGCGCGGCGGTAGTCGCGCAGGATTTTGAAGCACTTCATCCTTGCCAGGGTGTGTTCGACCTGCGCGCGGACGGTGCGGTGCTGGGCGTTCAGGTCTTCCTTCCAGGCCGGCAGCGGCGTGCCATCGCGGGGCTTGCGGTACGGCATGATCACCTCGCGGTTGCCCAGGTAGCCGCCGTCGGCCATGACCGGGCGGTCGGCCAGTTTCTGGTCGATGCCGGAGGTGCGGTAGACGATGGTGTCATTGCGGTTGCCCGGCTGCGGGTCACCGAGGGTGATGACCAGGCGGGTGCTGGCGTCGATAGCGACCTGCAGGTTGGTTGAGTACCGGTAGTTCTTGCTCGGCGCGGCCAGCCGGTGGTCCCGGGTCGGGATCAGCGTGCCGTCGACGATCGCGATCTGGTCGACCGGGCGCCGACGCACTGGTGCCAGGGCCAACAGCGGTCCGAGGGTGTCGATGACCCGGTGCGCGGCGGAGTGCGACACCCCGAACAGTGGCCCGATCGCATCGTCAGGTTGGTGCGCCAGTATGCGGCCAGCAGCAGCACCCGATCGGGCAGGTCAAGGGCCCATTGCCGGCCCGGCCGGCCGTCAGCGATGGCGTCCCCGCCGCGCTCGGAGACCAGGCGGAACCAGGCGGCGGAACTGAGCCGGCTGCAGCCCGGTGAACGGGAAGATCCACTCGGGGCGCGCTGCGGAGATCACCTGCACCCAGGCATCATCGGCGATCGTCCTGATCGGACGGACGCCGGGGTTACGAGACGTCCCTTAGCCTTGCCCAACATGAGCGTTGGCAATGAACATTGACCCGTGGACGCGGATGTGCACGCCGCAGCCGAGACCGAGCCGGACTGGGCGTTGTACCAGGACCTCGTCGGTGCGAAGGTCGCCTCTACTGTTGAGCGGTAACGAACTCAGCGTGCGCATTTGACGGGCGGCAGAGTCGGCGGGGGCCCACAATGGCAAGGGTGCCGCGCGTCTTCGTCCTGCACCACCACCGCAAACCACGACCGCACTTTGACCTGCGGCTCGAGGAGAATGGAGTGCTGCGCTCATGGGCGGTGCCTCGCGGCCTGCCGGACGATTCCAGTGACAACCGGCTCGCGATCGCCGTGCCCGACCACCACCTTGATCACCTCACCTACGAGGACGCCGACAAGTCGATCGCCGACATCGGCACGTGGGAGGAGCACGACCGCACCGAGCGCCGCATGCTTTTTACCTTGCACGGCCGCACCGGCCGCCGGCGATACGCGCTCATCCGCACCGGCGAGGGGTGGCTGCTCCACTTGACGAAAGAGCAGCCTTCGGACGAGCGCGGATAGCAGGCTCCCGAGGTCCACCCCCGCGACCGTCGGAACGACTATCTCCTGCTGAGCTCAACCGGCCCCGCCCGAGAGTCGAACTGCTGGGCAGCGGTAATGCATGGGCCTGGGCGCTCGATGTAGCTTCGCGACAGAGATGTCAGTGCTCAGCGCGTTGACCTGGGGCTCTGCGCAGGTCGGCCGGACCCGTGCTGGATGCGCCACGAGTTGCGGATGTACTCGTACGCATACCAGCTACGGGGTCGGGCCGTGCCCGTCACAGCATTACGGACCCGGGGTTCCAGGAAACCTTCAAGACCGAAGCTGCCGTATTCGCGGCCGAGGCCCGACTGCTTGAACCCTCCGAACGGGGACACTGGTTCGTAACCGCCGTTGACTGACACCCGGCCCGCATCGAGGCGGGACGCGATGCGGCGTGCTCGCGCGGGGTCGCTGGAGAACACGTAGGCGTGCAGGCCGTAGGTGGTGGTTGGCGATCTCGACGGCGTGGGTCCTCGTCGCGGTAGGTGATGACCGACAGGACCGGTCCAAGATTTCCTCGCGTGCGATCGTCATGTCGTTGGTAACGTCGGCGAACACGGTCGGTCGCACGTAGTACCCGTCGGGGAGTTCGTCGGGTCGGTCGGGTCCGGCCACGACGATCCGGGTGCCTTCCTCGATACCGCGGTTCCGACGACGTCGCCACGGCCGGGTCAGGATTCCGCAAGGCCCTTGGGCTTAACGATCAAGCTAGGCCACCGCGCGGCGAACAGCAGCGTGCACGCCCGCAGAGGCAAGCGTGACGACACTCGTCTGGTAAGACTCCACGAACCCCGCGTGCCCGGCCAGTCCCCAGCCCTGGAAGGGACCCGCCTCCAACGCATCCAGCGGGTCGGCGGACCGCAAGAGCCGCCAATCCCTGTCGTGCAGGTTCGGCTCCATCGCAACCGTCCCACCCCGCCCGTCGTAGGCGTTGACGTAAGTCCGAAAGGCAGCAACTAGCAGCGCCAGCCGGCGGACGTCACCCCCATGCAACAGCTCGATGGCGGTGGCGCGGACGAAGGCCGGAAGCTTGGCCGCTCCGTCACTGGCGACGCGCGCGACCGTGTCGGGTAAGGCCCGGTTGCCGAAACGGGTCAAAACCTGACGTGCGTACGCTGCCAACGACACGCCGCTCGGCGGGCGCAGCCATGGCGCGACATCCTCGGCCATGAAGGTGCTGACCAGCCCGGCGAACAGAGGATCGGCGACCGCCTCGTGAATGTATGTGTGCCCAGCGAGGAGCGCGGGATAGGCGAGCATCGAATGGGCCGCGTTCAAGAGCCGCTGCTTCACGGTGACGAACGCCGCCACGTCCGCCCGCACCTCCACGCCCACCTCCTCCCAGGCGGGACGCCCACTGCAAAACTCGTCCTCGACGACCCACTGGCGGTAGGCCTCGCTGAAGACCGGCACCCGGTCCGGTAGGCCGGTGACTGCGTTAAGTGTTTCTCGGGTGGACGCGGTCACGGCGGGAGCGATGCGGTCGACCATGGACCTGGGAAAGGTCACATTTCGCTCGATCCAGCGCGCGAGCCCCGGATCGACAGCCTCGGCGAAACCCAGGGTCGCTGCTCGAGCAGCCGCCCCGTTGTCCGGCAAGTTGTCGCAGGACAGCACGGTGAAGGGGCCTGCTCCGGCGTTCCTTCGCGCGCGCAGAGCAGCGGTGAGCACGCCGAACGTCGTCTCCGGAATTTCCCGGGCGAGGTCTGCGGCTATCTCCGGCTCGTGAACGTGGAACTCGCCGGTGACCGGGTCGAGGTGGTAACCGCCTTCGGTGATGGTGAGGCTGACCACCCGGATGTTCGCCATGCTGAGCGCATGGACCACCGCGGCCCGGTCGGCGGGGCCGTGCAGGTAATCGACGATCGAGCCGATAACTTGCCACTCCCGCGCGCCGTCGGGATGGAACACGGTGTGGCTGTAGAGGTTTCCCTGCTTTGCGAAGGCCGACGCGCGATGTGTAGCGTGCTGGTTGCCGAGGAGTTCGACGCCGAGCACTCCCCAGATGCTGTGGTCGGTACGTTGCGCCAACAGCTCGTCCAGGTAGACGGCCTGATGCACCCTGTGGAAGTTGCCGACGCCGATGTGCGCGACCCCCGGCGTCACACCGGCTCGTTCGTAGCCTGCCGTGCGGGCACGGGCCAGGACCTGCTCGGCTGTCATGCGACCTTCGCCTGCAAGAAATCGGTGAGCTGCTCGTCGGGCAGGTCCGCGTGCTTCCGCTCCAAGGCGACCTGCGAGCGGTAGTTCTCGACCTCGGTCGCGACACGCCCGGCGCTCCACCCGAGCACCGGGGCTACGAGGCCCGCCACCTCCTCGGCGCAGCGGTGTCCACGGTCGAAGGTCTCGATCCGCATATGTGTGCGCCGGGTCAGCACATCCTCGAGGTCCCTGGCCCCTTCGTGCGTGACCGCGTACATGATCTCCGCGCGCAGGTAGTCCTCCGCTCCGTATACCGGCTCGGCGAGGGAGGCGTCGTCGTCAGTCGTGGCTAGAACCTCGGGCAGCAGGGATCCGTAGCGACCGAGGAGGTGTTCGACCCGCTGCACAGGCAATGCCGCGCGCTCGGCTATCGCATGCCGAGAATTCCACAGCGCCGGGTAGCCGTCCGCTCCGAGCAGCGGGATCTTCGCCGTGCACGACTCGGGCGCCTGCCACTGGAGCAGCCCACGCAGGTCGTTGACCGCCGCGTCGACCGCGTCCTGGGCCATGACGCGGTAGGTCGTGAACTTGCCGCCAGCGACGATGGTCAGACCGGGCCGCGGGCTGGCCACGGTGTGCTCCCGCGACAGGCGCGTGGTGAGGTCGGAGTCGCCCGAGAGCAGCGGCCGGAGCCCGGCGTAGACACCCTCGATGTCCGCGTGGGTGAGCGGGCGCTGCAGGACGGTGTTGACCCGGGCCAATAGGTAGTCCACGTCGTCGCGCGTGGCCACACAGTCGTCGTTGTCGTAGCCCCAGTCCGTGTCCGTCGTACCCACCAGCCAGTGGCGTCCCCAGGGGATCACGAACAGGACCGATTTCTCGGTGCGCAAAATCATTCCGGTCTGAGCGTTGATCCGGTCGCGCGGCACGACCAGGTGCGTTCCCTTGCTGGCGCGCACGGACGGGGAGACGGCGCCACCAGCCCACGCCCGCGTCTGGTTGGTCCAGACGCCCGTCGCGTTGACGACGTGCTTCGCCGCGACCGTCATCGTCCGGTCGCGCTCCGGGTCGTGTACGACAGCTCCGGTCACCCGGTCGCCCGACCTGGTGAAATCCAGCACCCGTGCCCGTGACGCGACGTGGGCGCCGTAGGCGGCGGCGGTCCGGGCCAGGGAGAGTGTGTACCGGGCGTCGTCGACCTGGGCGTCGTAGTACTGAACAGCCCCGACAAGCGCGTTCTCACGGAGCGCCGGTGCCAGGGCGAGTGCCTTACGCCGGCTCAGATGCCGATGCCCGGGGACACCACGCGGGCGCCGGGACGGCAGGCTCAGCCCGTCGTAGAGGGCGACACCCGCTCCGACGTACAACCTCTCCCATCCGCGATGCATGAGCGGGTACATGAACGGCACGGGACGGACCAGGTGTGGCGCCAGATCGTTGAGTAGCAGGCTCCGTTCCTTCAGCGCCTCGGCGACCAGCCCGAAGTCGAGCATCTCAAGGTATCGAAGGCCGCCGTGGATGAGCTTGCTCGAGCGGCTGGACGTTCCCGCGGCGAAGTCCCGCGCCTCGACCAGTCCCACCCGGAGTCCCCGGGTGGCGGCGTCTAGCGCACAGCCCGCTCCCACAACGCCACCGCCGACGACAAGCAGGTCGACGCCGTCGGCGGCCATCGCGGCGAGGGAGCGCTCGCGAAACTGCGGCGACAGGGCTACCGGGCGCATGAGTGATCCGCACTCCTGGATTCGGACAACTGCTGTACGTGCCGGGGCACGTCGTCGACCACCAGGGCATCGACATGTGCCGCCGCGAAGTCGAGCGCCTCGCGCGTGTTCGGGCACCAGACCAGCACCTGCCGCTGCGAGGCATGGACTTTCTCAACGACCGTCTCGATCGACGGCGCGGTGGCGCTTGCCGAGGGGGCGCGCCATAACGAGCTGGTGTGTACGGCGAGCACCTGCACGTCGAGGTGGGCGGCGGCCGCGACGGCATGCCCGATGGGGAATTGCTTCCACGTGAGCAGACCGAGCGCCATGTCGGGCACGGCCTCGCGCATGTGTCTCAAGGCTCCCGGGTCGAACGAGAGAGCGAGCGCAGGCCTGGCCCCCAGGATGCGCTCACAGGAGCGCGCCAGGAGTGTCGCGGTGGTCGCGTCCGCGGACCGAGCGGCATCGTGCAACCCCGACTTGACGTCGAACACCACACCCAGAGTGAGCGGCAGTTGCTCCAGAAGGTCGCCCAACCGGACCAGACCGTGCTGGGCCGCCTGGCCGCTCGTCATCTCCGCGATGTAGCGTCCGTCGGGCAGGACAGGGTCGTGGGTAACCATGAGGTCGTCGTCCGCCGTACGCTGGACGTCGAGCTCCACCCAGTCGAGGCCAGCCTCCGCCGCCGCGCGGAAGGATTCCACGGTGTTCTCCCGATACCCGGCAACGAGGCCCTGCCCCATCCCCCGATGGCCGATCAGTGCGGGTTGGTCCTCGAAGACCCGCCAGGTCATGTGTTAGCTCCCCCTGTTGGCGGACGTGAGCGTGCTCGCGAGCCGCGCAGTCCGGGCGGCCAGCTCCGCGATCGTGATGCGGTCGAAGTCCCGCACGGCGCTGCGGACGTGAACGTGCGTGGTCCCCACCAGCTCCGCCGGGATGCCGTCGGGACCGTGCAGCGCGCCGTAGACGCTGCCGACTGTCGCGGCATTGGAGTCGGTGTCACGGCCACCTGAGATGGTGAGGCCGACCGCGTCCATGAAGTGCCCGCCCCACAGCAGGCCGATCGAGATGAGCGCCGCGTTGTTGATCGTGTGTACCCAGGGGTAGTCGCCGAGCGCCTCGTCCACCCAGTCGAGCGCCTCGACTCGCCGGGCGCCCTGCTGACGCAGCGCAAGCACATGAGCGAGGGCTGAGTGGAGTCTGGAACGGGGTGGCACCACAGCCAGCGCGTGGCGAAGGGCCTGCTCGATGCTGTCGACGGCGAGTGCCGCGGCCACGAGCGCGGCCGCCCACATCTCACCGTACTTGCCGTTGGCCGTGTGGCTCAGCCGGGCGTCCACGAGCGCTAGGCGAGCCGCGCCCGCCGGATCGCCCGGCGACACGTAGCCGAAGGCGTCGCCCCGGATGAGTGCGCCGATCCACTCTCGGTACGGGTTGTCGATGGTCGCGGTGGTGGGTGGGCGCAGACCACCGATCAGGTTGCGGTACGCCGCCCGCTCGGCCGTGTAGGTCTGGGTGAACGGCACCCGGTCCAGCCACGCGGCGGCGATCTGCTCCGTCGTGAAGCCGGCTCCGTGGGTCTCCATGACGTGCAGGGCCAGGATGGTCCAGTCGATGTCGTCGTCGCGGGGCACATCGACGAAGCGACCGGCCGTCGCGACCGGTGCGGACGGGTGCAGCGCGCCGACCCCGTCGGGTAACGGGTCCAGCAGCGGAAGATAGCCGGTCTGCGGCCACTGCCCCACGGCGCGGAGATAGATTTCGATCTCCGGGCGGGTCAGGCCCTCCACCGGCTTGCCGAGCGTGTTGCCCACCGCGCGGCCCAGCCAAGCGCCTCGGATCCGCTCCGGCAGCAGCTCTTGGTCGACCTCACTCGCCGGCGCGGTGGCAGCGTGCTCCAGCAGCACGCGGTCGTCCTCCGGCTCCTCGAAGTCCCAGTCGGGATCCCGCTCGAGCCGCGCGAGCCGCGTCCGCACCTCGGTCAGCCCGGTGAGGTCGCCCTCGGTCGCCGCTTCACGGGCGGCGGCCCCCAGGTCACCGACCGGGTACCCGCTGAGGGCGAGCTGCTCGGCCTCGTCCGGCACGAGGTCCCGCGGATCAAGTACGTCGTGCATGTTGCGTCCTGACTCTAGGGAAGGCAGAGGGGGCGGGTCAGCCCTTCACGGCCCCGGAGAGGAAGCCCTGGGTGACCTGCTTCTGCATGGCGATGAAGAGCGCCACGACGGGCAGGATGGTGATCAGCGTGCCCGCCGCGAGCGGCCCGATGTCGATGGAGCGCCCACCGAGGAAGAGGTACAGGCCCGTCGTCAGCGGGCGGTACTCACCGCCTGGCATGTACAGCAGCGGCACCAGGAAGTTGTTCCAGTTCTGCAAGAAGGTGAAGACGGCGAGTGCGCCGATTCCCGAGTTGACCAGGGGGAGCATCACCTTCAGGAAGATCTGCCATTCGGAGGCGCCGTCGATGCGCGCGGCCTGGTCCAGTTCGACAGGGAGGTCCGAGAAGAACGCCCGCATGAAGAACGTGCCGAATGACAGGCCCGTGCTGGCCAGCACCAGGTTGACCCCGAGCAGGCTGTCCAGCAGTCCCATGCTGCGGAGCTGGAAATACAGCGGGATCATGTAGGTGAAAAACGGTACGAGCAGGCCCAGGACCACCAGGTAGAACAGCAGGCTGCGCCCGGGGAACGGCAGTCGGGCGAACGCGTACCCGGCCATCGTCGAGAGCACTACGACGAGGAGCGTGCTCGGCACCGACAGCAGGAAGCTGTTGATCACGTAGCTGCCGAAGTCCCCCACCGTCCAGGCCTTCACGATGTTCTCGGTGGAGAACGACGAGAACAGGCCGAACGGGTTCACCTTCACATCGTGGCTGGTCTTCAGTGCTGTCGAGATCGTGAGCACCAGAGGGAACAGCATCAGCGCGGACAGGCCGAGTAGAAGGAGGTGCTTGCCGGTCAGCAGCAAACGGTTCCGCCTCGTGGACCCAGCGGTGTGGTAGCTCATGCGCCCATCCCTTGGAGTGAGAGCTTGCGTTGCAGGCGGTTCATCCAGACGGCGAACGGGATGGATATCACCGTGATCATCAGTGCGAGCGTGGTGCCGTAGGAGATCCGGTTGAGCTGGAACGCGCTGCTGTAGGCGTAGGTGCCGAGCACCTCCGTGGCGCCCGCCGGGCCGCCGCCGGTCATGACGAAGACGATGTCGAAAACACTGAAGCCGCCCACCAGCGTGATGGTGGTGACCATGAGGAACACCGGCATGATCTGCGGAAGGATGATGTGTCGCAGCCGTTGGAAGGCGTTCGCCCCGTCGAGGCGGGCCGCGTCGACGAGGTCCACGTCGACGTTCCGCAACGCCGACAGGAAGATGACGAAGACGAAGCCGACGGTGGCCCAGATTGCGGTGCCGAGTACGGCGTACAGCGCGCTGTTCGGGTCACCGAGCCATCCCCTGGCGAGGGAACCCAGGCCCACCGTCTCGAGGAAACGATTGAGCCAGCCTCGGGAAGGCTCGTAGATCCAGCCCCAGACGACACCGACGGCCACCTGTGGCAGCACGAACGGCAGGAAGAACGCGATCCGGTAGAAGACACTCCCCCGCCGGATGTTCCAGACCAGCACGGCGAGGCCCAGCCCGAACACGATGGGGGCGGACGTGCCGATGAGGATCCAGAGGACGTTGTTCTTGAACGCGGCCCACACCTCCGGGTCCTGCGCCAACTCCGTGAAGTTCGAGAACCCGATCCACGGTGGGCTGGGGTCGAAGCCGTTGAAGTCGACGAAGACGTAGTAGACCGCGTTTGCCATGGGCAGCAGCAGGAAGACCGCGACCATGGCGACCAACGGAACCACCATGAGCACGCCCAGCCGAGCCTGTGCTCTGCGCGTAACGCGCGGAGTCTCCGCCTTGATGGTTCGCCAGGGCCAGCGGCGACGAGTCGTCGCCATGCCCTCCGGCGCCGTGGTCGGCGCCGGAGCCGTCGTCGTGGCAGGGGCGCGTGTGGTCACCGCTTGGCCGATGTCTCGAGACTCGCGGCGACTTCCTCAGCGGTCTTCTGACCGGTGAGGACGGCCTGCACGCCGTCGTAAATCGCCTTGTTGAGAACCTCGGAGGCCATCACGTCGATGTTGTAGCCGAAGTCGCCGCCCGCGCTCACCTTGGCGGTGTCGTCCAGCACCTGGGCCAGCAGGGGCGAGACGCCGAGGTCAGCCGTGTCCATGGGCCTCGGGGGGATCGTGTGCAGGTTCTTTACTGTCCAGCGGCCGTGCTCCTCTGACGCGAGGAAGTCGAGGAACTCCTCTGCGGCCTTCTTGTTGTGGGCGGTCTTGGAGATCCAGGGCCCCGAGCCCAGGCCACCGGTGAAGATCCCGGGGCCAGTGGATGCGGGGAAGGGGATGTATCCGACCTCGAAGTGCACGTTGTCGTCGATCTCGCCGACCAGCCAACTGCCGGTCGGGATCATCGCGGCTTCCCCCGAGAAGAACTTCGCGGTCGAGGTGTCGTAATCCACCGACGTGGGCGACTTGGGAAGATACCCCGCCTTGTTGAAGTCGGCCCACAGTTGCAGCGCTGCCACGACCTCCGGGGATTCCCAGGATTTCTGGCCGCTGAAGAGGGCCTCCATCCCGTCCCCGCCGATGGCGCTCGAGAGGGCCATGCTGAGGAGGTGCCCGCCTTCCCAGCCTTCCTTGTCGCCGACAGCCAGTGGTACCTTGCCGGCCTTGCGAACCGCTTCTGCGGCGCTCTTGAGGTCAGCCAGGTTCTGCGGCTGCTTGATCCCGAGATCGGCGAACATCTTCTTGTTGTAGAAGAGACCGATGGTCTCGAGCTCTCCCGGGATCCCGTAGACCTTCCCGTCGTAGGTGACTCGCTCCTTGGCGAAGTCGAAGACCTTCCAGTCGTATTTGTCGTAGGCGCCGGTCAGGTCCTGCACCAGGCCGGCCTTGACGAGCGCTCCGCCGAAGCCCGGACCCGAGCCCCAACTGAACACGTCGGGTCCCTCACCGGAGCGGAGCTGGGTCTGCAGGACCGTGCGCATGTTGTCGAAGGGCAGCGTGGTGATCTCTACGTCGATGCCCGACTTCTTCTCGAAGTCAGCGATGTGCTCCTTGAGGGCCTCCAGGGCTTCCGCGTCCTCCGGCTCCTCGATCAGGTACTTGAGCGACTTGGAGTCGCTGTCGGAGGAGGAGGAAACCCCTCCGGTGCACGCCGCCAGCAAAAGGCAAGCTGTGGTGGCGGCCAGGATCTTCAGAGGTGGGATGCGCATGCGTCGGCCTCTCGGTGAACGTGCCCTGTTACGCACAAGGGGGGATTCGGCCGATATAGTTTCACCGCGAAATTATGCCGTCAAGGGGTGGCAGACAAGTTCGACGGGAAGCTGGCCTGGATCGCCACCACGGCCGCCCCTCGAGCCCACTCCAGGAAGTCCATCGGCCGGATCACCGGGTCCAAGCCGCTCCCCTGCCCGTCGGTGTACTCGATGCGGCCGGCGCGCAGGCTGTCGGGCGCGATCTCGACAAGTCGCACGCCTTCGCCGGACAGGATGATGCGCTGGACACCGGTCAGTGAGGTGATCGCTGCGACCGCGCGGCCGACGGCGTATGCCGCCTCCGCGACGACGCGCGCGGCCGCCGGGTTGCCAGCCTCCGCGAGCCCGAGGACCTCGTCGTAAGTGGTGGGCCGCCCGCGGGCGAGGGAGACGGCATTGGTCATCGCCCCAGAGGTCACGAAGGCCATCATGCAGCCGCGATGGCCGGCGGGACACAGCGGCCCGTGCGGGTCGACCGGTAGGTGGCTGATCGGGCTCACCATGGTGGGAACGACCTCGTGGTTGATCACGAGCCCGTACCCCACACCGGCACCGACCGTCAGCAGGGCGAAGTCCGGATACGTGCGGCCGTAGCCGAACCACTGCTGCGCCATTGTCAGGCCCACCACATCGTTGGCCAGGAACAACGGGGCGTCGACCTGCTCGGCGAGCAATGTGCGGAACGGCACCTCATGCCAGTCCAGAAACGGCGAGTCGGCCACCGTCTCGCCGTTGTCCACCCTGCCGCCCACGGTCACGCCGACGCCCCGCACGGGCCGGCCGGCCTTCGCCTCCATCCGGGTGACGACGCCGGCGACGGAGGACACGACGTCGGGCACGTTCAGCGACGGCTCGGGGAGCGTCTCGCTGTCCAGCACTTCGGCCCGGAGGTTCGTGAGCACCGCGTAGATCGATTCACTGGTGAGCTTGACACCGACGTAGCGGTAGTCGTCGGCGACGACATCGAGGAGAATCGACGACCGCCCGCGGCCGGGCGCGCGCACGGAGTCGGACTCCACCAGGAGACCCGCCTCTAGCAGCGGCCGGACGAGGCGGGTCAGCGTCGGTGCCGACAGACCGGTCTTCTTCGCCAGCTGGGCCCGCGACTGGGCGCCGTGCACGAGGATGTCGACCGCCACCGCCTTCGATGCGTCAGGCAGCTCCGGGTGCATCAATCCTCCTGATCCGCGGACTGGTGCCGAACCGCCTGAAAACAGGGGGTCGTCCGCCGGCCATCCGTGTGGCATGCTCTCCGCTTAGTTTCGCGGTGAAATAATAACTGGAGCGCACATGAGTGTATCGACAGCCGGCTACGTCCGGTCTGTTCGCACGCTGACCGCCGCGACCACGTCGCTCGTGGTCGACGTCAGCTCGGGCGTGCCGCGGGTTCTGCACTGGGGGGCGCGACTGGACGACGACCGCGCCCACGAACAGTTCCTCGCCACCCTGAGCGAGGCGCAGTACGGCGCGGACGGACTACCTGGGCAGCACCGTTACCCCGGTGTGCTACCCGAGCAGTCCGCCGGCTGGATGGGCACCCCCGGCCTGGAGGGACACCGGGCTGGGACCGCGTTCAGCACCCACTTCGTCGCCACCGGGCACGAGCTGTCCGGCCAGCCGGACCAGGGCCAAGTACTCGTGAGCCGCGCGGTCGACGAAGCCGTCCAGGTCGCTCTGACGACGACCATCGAGCTCTCGGCCGAGGGAGTCGCGCGCCTGAGGGCGACCTTGACCAACACCGCACAGAGCGGAACCTTCACGGTCAACGGCATGCGCCTGGTACTCCCGATCCCGACCGAGGCACAGGAGATTCTCGACTTCACCGGGCGCCACCTGCGCGAGCGCACCCCGCAGCGGCATCAATTCCATGCCGGGACGCACGTACGCGAGGGTCGCCGCGGCCGCACAGGTTCCGATGCGAGCATCCTGCTGGCGGCGGGAACCACCAACTTCGGCTTCCGCAGTGGTGAGGTGTGGGCCGTTCACACCGCCTGGAGCGGCAACCACGTCACCTTCGCCGAGCTCGGTCTCAACGGGTTGCGCGTTCTCGGCGGCGGCGAGGTCCTCCTTCCCGGTGAGGTGACCCTCGAGCCTGGGGAGACCTACACGACCCCCTGGCTGTACGCCGTTCACGGCAACGGACTGGATGCGGTAGCGGCCGCTTTCCACCAGCATCTGCGGGCGCGGCCCACCCATCCGACGTCGTCCAGGCCCGTCGTCCTGAACACCTGGGAGGCCGTCTATTTCGACCACGATCTGGACACTCTGGTCGAGCTGGCGACGCTTGGCGCCAAGGTAGGGGCGGAACGCTTCGTCCTCGACGACGGTTGGTTCCTGGGCCGCCGCGACGACCGGAAGGGGCTCGGTGACTGGCGGGTCGACCCCGCTATCTGGCCGAAGGGTCTCCACCCGCTGGTCGAGGCCGTCCGGAGGCTGGGCATGGAGTTCGGGCTCTGGTTCGAGCCGGAAATGGTCAACGACGACTCGGAGCTCGCCCGTGCCCATCCTGAGTGGATTCTGGCGCCGGGCGACGGGCGCCTCCCCCTCACGGGCCGCCACCAGCACGTGCTCAACCTCGCCATTCCGGAGGCCTTCGACTACGTACTCGAGTCGATCAGCGCGGCCATCGCGGAGTACCAGATCGACTACATAAAGTGGGACCACAATCGCGACCTGGTCGAGCCCGGCGATCGCCGTACCGGCAAGGCAAAGGTGCACGCACAGACCCTTGCGGCGTACGCCCTGATGGACGAGCTGCGGCGTCGGCATCCCGGGCTCGAAATTGAGTCCTGCTCCTCCGGCGGAGGCCGGGTCGACCTCGAGGTGCTCCAGCGCACCGATCGGGTATGGGCAAGCGACTGCATCGACCCGCTGGAGCGGCAGAGGATCCAGCGATGGACCGGTCTTGTGCTGCCAGCCGAGATGGTCGGCAGCCACGTCGGTGCCCCGACCGCCCACACGACCGACCGCACGCATTCCCTGGCCTTCCGGGCCGCCACGGCCCTGTTCGGCCACTTCGGCATCGAGTGGGACCTGCGCGACGCCTCTCCCAAAGAGTTGAACGAGCTCAGCGATTGGGTCACGCTGTACAAGCAGGAGCGCGATCTGCTGCACAGTGGCACGGCGGTGCACTGCGACTACCCCGACGACACCTACTGGGCCCACGGTGTGGTGAGCCAGGACCGGACGCGGGCGCTCTTCACCTTCGTCACGCTCGATACCTCCGCGGCCGCGCAGCAGGGCCGGATCAGGCTGCCGGCCCTGGATCCGAACCTGTCCTACCGCGTTGAGCCGATCTCGCTCTCGGCCGGCGCCCTCGTCCGCACTCGCAGTGGGAAGCCCTCCTGGTGGCTCGACCGTCCCGTCATCTCCGGCAAAGCGCTGGAGGCCATCGGGCTGCAGGCACCCATGCTGTACCCCGAGCAGGCGCTCGTCTTCCGCCTGATCGCCGATCAACCCACCCAGAACAGGAGCTGAAATCCCGTGGGACACCTTGTTCGTTTCTCCGCCCAACGCACCGTCGACGTGGTGGAGGTCGAGGACCCGACACCGGGTCCTGGAGAGGTCCTGCTGGAGACGGTGTACTCCGGGATCTCCGCTGGCACCGAGCTGACGGCCTATCGCGGCACCAACCCCTACCTGGCCAGTGAATGGGACCCGGACCGCAAGTTGTTCGTCCCGGGCGACTCGACCATGTCCTACCCCATCGATGCCTGGGGGTACGAAGAGGTCGGCCGGGTGGCCGCAGTCGGCTCCGCGAGCGACGAGGATCTCGTTGGCGAGCTGGTCTGGGGATCGTGGGGTCACCGATCGGCGGTCGTGCGCCCGGTCGAGTACGCCAGGGCGCGGATCCTGCCCGGCGTCGAGCCGATGATGGGCGTCTTCGGGCGGATCGGCGCGATCGCCTTCAACGCGATCCTCGACGCCGACATCCACCTCGGCGAGTCGGTGGTCGTCTTCGGAGCCGGCGTGCCCGGCCAGATTGTCGCCCAGCTGGCACGCCTCAACGGCGCGCGGGTCACGGTCGTCGACCCGGTACCCGCGCGGCGCGCCCTCGCCAAGCGGCTCGGCGCCGACGAGACGCTGGACCCGACCAGTGACGACGTCGCCGCGGCAGTGCGCGCTGCCACCGACAACCGGGGAGCGGACGTCGTGATCGAGATGAGCGGCGCCTACCAGGCGCTCCACGAAGCCGTCCGCACCGTCGGCTACAACTCCCGCGTGGTCGCCAGCGGGTTCTTCCAAGGTCCGGCGACTCCTCTGCGGCTGGGTGAGGAGTTCCACCACAACCGGATCGCCATCATCTGCTCGCAGATCTCCGGGGTGGCAGCGCACCTTCAGCACCGCTGGAACGACCTGCGCATGTCGCGCACGGTTCTGTCACTGGCGCACGACAGCAAGCTCGCCCTGGACGACCTCGTCACCCACGTCATCCCCGCGAAGAGCGCGTCGGACGCCTTTGAACTGCTCGACAACAGCCCTCAGGACGCCCTCCAGGTCGTCCTCGACTACAGGAAGACCGCATGATCGACGTACAACCGAATCCCATGTCCAAGGGCGAGGTGGGCTGGGGCATCCTCGCAACCGGTGGCATCGCCAACGCCTTCACACGCGACCTCGTCGCGCACGGCCACCGCGTCGCTGCGGTCGGGTCGCGGTCGGCGGACAACGCTCGCACCTTCGCCGAGAAGTGGGGCATCGAGCGCGCCCACGATTCGTACGAAGATCTCGTAGCCGACCCCGACGTCGACATCGTCTACGTCGCGACCCCGCACAACTTCCACGCCGCCAACGCGGCGGCCGCCCTCGACAACGGCAAGCACGTGCTGGTCGAAAAGGCATTCACCGTCAACGCCGCCGAGGCTCGTACCGTGTTCGAGCTCGGCCGCAGCAAAGGTCTCCTCGTCATGGAGGCCATGTGGACGCGCTTCCTTCCCCACATGGCCTATGTGAGGTCGGTCATCGAACGCGGCCTCCTGGGCGACATCCGGTCGCTGCACGCAGACCACACGCAGCGGCTCCCGTCCGACCCTTCGCACCGGCTCAACAACCCCAACCTCGCCGGCGGCTGCCTGCTGGACGTCGGCGTCTACCCGCTGTCCTTTGCCCACGACATCCTGGGGACCCCCGTGGAAATTACCGGGCGCGGCACCCTGAGGGACACCGGCGTCGACGTGTGTGTGGCGACGGTCCTGCGTCACGAAAAGGGTGCCATCTCGACGTCGTACTCCTCCATGGAGACCAGAGGCCCCAACACCGCCGTGGTGCTCGGGACCGAGGGCCGGATCGAGATCGGCTCGGTCTGGTACTCCCCCGCGCTGGTCACCGTGAAGAACGTGATGGGACAGGAGCTGGAACGGTTCGACGAGCCGGTGACCGGCAGAGGCATGCAGTACCAGGCGGCGGAAGCCGAGCGGCTGATTGTTGAGGGTGAGGTCGAGAGTCCGTTGATGACTCACGAGCAGTCGATCGCGGTGATGGCCACGATGGACGCCGTCCGTCAGGAGATCGGGGTGCGCTACCCCGGCGAGTAGGGCGAAGCGGTCAGCCAGATGGCCGGGACGGCGGAAGCGCCACCCCGGCCACTGCTGTCGGAAGATAAACCCGCCACTCCAAGAGGCATGGCAGCGGTGTGGCCGACCGACGTCAGCGCCTCGACGCCTGCCATGGGATCACTGGCAACGCGACCGCCAGCGTAAGCCGCAATGGTGGCAAAAGGGGCCAGGCCGACCGCGCCGGGCAGATGCCGCCTAAGGGACGTCTCGTAACTGGGTGAAGGCGTTGCCCGACGCCGGACCGGTGGTCAGCCAGCGAGGATGATGTTGTGGAGGTTGGCGATGCCGGAAGTGGCGTCGGCCAATGTGTGGGCGGCGCGGCGGTAGTCGCGCAGGATCTTGAAGCACTTCATCCTGGCCAGGGCGTGTTCGACCCCTGCTCGGACCCTGCGGTGTTCGACGTTCAGGGCTTCCTTCCAGTCCGGGAGGTCGCTGCCGTCGGCGGGCTTGCGGTACGGCATGATCACCTCGGGGTTGCCGCGGTAGCCGCCGTCGGCCATCACCGGGCGCCCGTCCAGTTTCTGGTCGATGCCGCTGGTGCGGTAGACGATGGTGTCGTTGCGGTTGCCGGGTTGTGGGTCGCCGATGGCGATGACCAGGCGGGTGCTGGCGTCGATGGCGACCTGCAGGTTCGCCGAGTAGCGGTAGTTTTTGCTCCGGGCGGCCAGGCGGTGATCGCGGGTGGGGATCAGGGTGCCGTCGACGATGGCGATTTGCTCGACTGGCCGTTTGCGCACCGGCGCGAGGGCCAGTAGCGGCGCAAGGGTGTCGATGACCCGGTGCGCTGCGGAGTGCGACACCCCGAACAGCGGGCCGATCTGGCGCATCGTCAGGTTCGTGCGCCAGTAGGTGGCCACCAGCAGCACCCGGTCGGCGAGGTCCAGGGCCCACTGCCGGCCCGGCCGGCCGTCGGCGATGGCGTCACCGCCACGCTCGGCGACCAGCCGGACCAGCTTGCGGAACTGGGCGGGCTGCAGCCCGGTGAACGGGAAGATCCACTCAGGGTGGGTTGCGGTGATCACCTGCACCCGGGCATCCTGCCCGATCATCCTCAAGAGATGGACGCCAGGGTTACGAGACATCCCTTTGGCAACCGCTACCGAGACTTTGCAGCAAGCCGTGCTCGCCTAATTCCCCACGTCTGGTGACTTCCGGAGTCGGTCGCAAACAACCTCGCAATATCAACTCGGCTTAACACGGCGGGACGACGCTCTCTCTCATCGCCACGAGCGATCGGCTGACTTGTCGGTCTCGCAGGTGCGGACCCTGACGCCCGCTCGGCAGCATGAGCGGATGCTTTGGAACGAATCGAGTTCCGTAGTTTGACGGCAGATTATCGACCCAAGGCTGAGGGTCTTCGTTCATCACCTTGTGTTTAGGACGTCATGATCGAGTCGGGTGGCGCAGGTGGTGAGGTGGCGCCGTTCTGGGAGGCTGGTGGCGCGTCGGGCGGCCTCGCGGTAGTTGGCTCCGGCGGCGGTGTGCTCGCCTGCCAGTTCGAGCAGGTGGGCGCGGGTCGCGAGGAGGCGGTGGTGGCGCACCATCCGGTTGTCGGATTCCAGTGCTGCCAGCAGAACCAGCCCTGCCGACGGGCCGTGCACCATGGCGACGGCGACGGCACGGTTGAGCGTGACCATCGGACCCGGCGCGAGGTGCTCCAGCAGTTCGTACAGGGCGAGGATCTGCGGCCAGTCGGTCGCGTCCATGTGTTCGGCCTCGTCGTGGACTGCGGCGATGGCCGCCTGCACCTGGTACGGGCCGACCGGGCCTCGGGCCAGCGCCTCGGTGACGAGTGCGACCCCGTTGCCGATGAGCGTTCGGTCCCAGGTGCTGCGGTCCTGCTCGGCCAGCGGCACCAGTGCCCCGTCCGATGTCGTGCGGGCGGGCCGGCGCGCCTCGGTGAGCAGCATCAGGGCCAGCAGTCCGGCCACCTCAGCGTCCTGCGGGAGTAGTTGGCGCAGCCAGGTGGTGAGCCGGATCGCCTCGCCGGACAGCTGGGGCGCGGTGAGGTCCGGGCCGGTGCTGGCGGTGTAGCCCTCGTTGAAAAGCAGGTACAGAACGTGCAGCACGGCGCGCAGCCGCTCGGCTCGTTCCGATCCTTCGGGCATCGTGAAGGTCGTACCGCTGGTTCTGATGCTTTGTTTTGCTCTGCTGATGCGTTGCGCCATGGTCGCCTCCGGGACGAGGAACGCGGCAGCGATCTGCGCGGTGGTGAGGCCGCCTACCGCGCGCAGGGTCAGCGCGATCTGGCTGGGCGGGGACAGCGCCGGGTGGCAGCACAGGAACAGCAGGGTCAGTGAGTCGTCCCGGTCGGCGCCCGGGTCGGCGTCCGCGGGCCGGCCGAGCAGTTCCGACTGCGGGGTCGCGGCGATGATCGCGTTCTCTCGCTTCCGCCGAGACTGGTGGCTGCGGACCTCGTCGAGCAGCCGACGGGAAGCAACGGTGACCAGCCAGCCGCGGGGGTTGTCCGGTATCCCCTCGGTGGGCCACCGCATCGCGGCCCGAACGAGCGCCTCCTGCGTCGCGTCCTCGCACGTGTCGAACTGCCCGTATCGGCGAACCAACGCGCCGAGGACCTGCGGCGCCAGCTCGCGCAGCAGGTCCTCGACGCCCCGATCAGGAATCACAGGTCGGCGGCCGCCTCGTGCAGGACCGGCCACACCTCGACCGGCTCGACGTCCGCCCACGGTATGTCCGCAGCGATCTCGCACGCCCGCTGCTCGTTCTCGCAGTCCAGCAGGTAGAGGCTGGCGAGGTACTCCTTCGTTTCCAAGTACGGCCCATCGGTGACCGCCGGGGCGCTGTCCGCGCGCCGAACCAGCCGCGCCGCCGCGGCGTCGGCCAAGCCGTATGCGCCCAGCAGTTCGCCGGTCCCCTGGTACTTCTTGTTGAACGCGTCCTGCTTGGCGATCGCCTCAGGCCAGCTCTCCGCCGGAATCGAGCTCCATTTCTCCTGGTTGCCGTAGATCAGCAGCATGTACTTCATCAGGATCGTCCTTCCGGTCCACGCACCGTGCCGGCGCGCTGTCACCTCACGAACGGAGCGGGCGCGCCGCCCTCGACATCCGTACCAGAGATTTTTCTCCGCCGGCGATGTCGAGCCCGGCGTCACCGCTCCGTCCATCTGGCAACGGCACACCACAGCCAGACAGAGGGAGAACCATCATGGGTACCAGGACAGTCCCGTCCACCGACGTCCTTGCCACGCGGTCGGTGTGGCTGGTCAGCGCGCTGGCCGGACTGGCCGCAGCCATCGCGACCGAGCTCTACGGTTTGGCGGCCCGCGCGGTAGGGGTGCCGATGGAGGCAGGCGGTATCGGTGCCTCCGTCTCCGGGCCGATCACCATCGGCATGTTCGCCATGGGCACGGCCGCCGCGGGGTTCTGGGGGACCATCCTCGCGGTGCTTCTCGCCCGGCACGGCCGCCGCCCGGCACGCGCCTATTTGTGGACCACCATCGCACTGACCGCGGTTTCCCTGGCTGGGCCGTTACTCGCCGGCGTCACCGTGACCTCGACAAAGCTGATGCTCGCCCTGGCACACATCCTCGCCGCGGCGATCGTCATCCCCGTCGTCGCCCGCAGGCTCAGTCACTCCCGGGCCGTCGCACTGGGCGCTGAAAGGCTGGTCCACCCGGACGGCCGGCAACAGACCTGGGACGAGATTCCCGACCGCCGCTGGCAAACGGAACCGTATATCGAACGTCCGCTCATTGGCTACTTGAATTCATTGAGCTACGACCGTGGCCCGGCCAGGCTTCGATCGAGGCGCCCGGGCTGTCGCTCTCATTTCGGCTGCCCACGCTGGTCGTGTGGCTCTCATCTGGCCTGCGCAGTCCCGGGTGCCGCCTAAGGGATGTCTCGTAACCCTGGCGTCCATCTCTTGAGGATGATCGGGCAGGATGCCCGGGTGCAGGTGATCACCGCAACCCACCCTGAGTGGATCTTCCCGTTCACCGGGCTGCAGCCCGCCCAGTTCCGCAAGCTGGTCCGGCTGGTCGCCGAGCGTGGCGGTGACGCCATCGCCGACGGCCGGCCGGGCCGGCAGTGGGCCCTGGACCTCGCCGACCGGGTGCTGCTGGTGGCCACCTACTGGCGCACGAACCTGACGATGCGCCAGATCGGCCCGCTGTTCGGGGTGTCGCACTCCGCAGCGCACCGGGTCATCGACACCCTTGCGCCGCTACTGGCCCTCGCGCCGGTGCGCAAACGGCCAGTCGAGCAAATCGCCATCGTCGACGGCACCCTGATCCCCACCCGCGATCACCGCCTGGCCGCCCGGAGCAAAAACTACCGCTACTCGGCGAACCTGCAGGTCGCCATCGACGCCAGCACCCGCCTGGTCATCGCCATCGGCGACCCACAACCCGGCAACCGCAACGACACCATCGTCTACCGCACCAGCGGCATCGACCAGAAACTGGACGGGCGCCCGGTGATGGCCGACGGCGGCTACCGCGGCAACCCCGAGGTGATCATGCCGTACCGCAAGCCCGCCGACGGCAGCGACCTCCCGGACTGGAAGGAAGCCCTGAACGTCGAACACCGCAGGGTCCGAGCAGGGGTCGAACACGCCCTGGCCAGGATGAAGTGCTTCAAGATCCTGCGCGACTACCGCCGCGCCGCCCACACATTGGCCGACGCCACTTCCGGCATCGCCAACCTCCACAACATCATCCTCGCTGGCTGACCACCGGTCCGGCGTCGGGCAACGCCTTCACCCAGTTACGAGACGTCCCTAAGCTCCGCAATCAGGGCACGCTCCTCGATCCGAAGTCGATAGATGAGGGCGATCGAGATTACGACCACCGCACCGGCAGTGCCGACCCAGTTCCCCAACATCAGGCCGCACCCGGCGACGGCGAGCAGCAGGCCCGTGTAACTCGGGTGCCGCAGCACCCGGTACGGACCGCTATCCACGACGGGCTGGTCTTCACTGGTCGTCACTACAACGGTGAAGTATTTCCCTAAGGTCACGAAGGCCCACCAACGCAGCAGCAGGCCGAGCCACCCGATCACCACCCCGAGCGCGAACAGCCACGGGCCGCCGATCGTGGCGCCGGGTGTGACCGCTCGTCCGGCAGGTAGCAGCAGGATTCCACCGAAGAACATCGCCCGGAACAGCATCTCCGCACGCAGATTGATACGGGTCGCGCCGTGCCGTACGCGGAGCGCCCGCGAAACCTCGCCCACCACGAAGGCGCCGACGCTCGCGGCTAGGACGATGCGAGCCCAGGCGGAGTGTTCTCCATACGGCGCGAGCACACGGGGATTATCGCCTGGTCCCCGAGGTGCGGCCATACACACCCCCGCGACAGCGGGCGTACGCGACCCGTTCGCCCGGTGCGGGAAGTCCGTACTCTCATGCCGCGGACCGCGCTCCCGGCTGCCGGCGATAGCCGCTCACCTCCAATGTCGGGCGCGTCGCTTGTGTGCGGCTGACGCGGTGCCGATGCTCATCGAGACCCGTCGGTCTTGTCGCGGAGGCGGCGCGAGGTGCAACGGCAGGAGACCGAGCGGGATGAAGCCGGCCACGATTCTTGTTCAGACCGGTCAGGCAAAATCGGCCGCCGTCATGCCGGCCGGATGATTTGGTGGCCACTGCACGAGCTGGATCCTGACTGTGTGCAGGTGGCACGACCGACCAGGTATAAGGCGCCGTTCGAGCAGCTCTAATCACATATTCAGATCTCGAAGTAGGGCTCGTGGTGGAGTGGTTTCCGTCGTTCGTGGCTCGTTGAGGGTGGTGATCACTCATACGGGTCAGAGCCGGGCTGGCGAGTGTCGCGAATGCCGGTGATCTCGGCGGCGGTTGGGGTTCGGCAGGCTGTGCAGCCGGACGTCGTCGGCGGTGATCTGCGTGATGCCGCGATTGAGTCGGACGGTGACGCGCCTGCCAGCGAGGTGGCAGCCGACGGGGTGTTGCCGGCCGGCGAGGCTGATTAGGCCGGTGCTGTCGACGAGTCTCGATCGGGACGCCCGTATGGCCGGGTCGGGTGATGATCGGTGGCGGCCCGACTGGTTGGCCGTCGTCGGGGAGGAGGTGGCGCAGGCCGATGGCGTGAGCCGGGACGGCACGGTCTTGAGCTGGACGCCGTCGGTGAGCAGATGAAACGGCGGGCACGTCTGCTACCCGAGGGCTGGCGCGGACAGCGGGAAGCCCATGGGGTCGCCGAGGACTACGGCGCCGAGGAGGATCGCGCAGCTCATCGTCGTCGCCACTGTTGGCCCCCTACAAGGCTGATCCCGCGGAGCGTCAGCCCAGTGCAGCTTCGCCCGCGTGGACGGCACGCACGGCGCGCTCGACAGTCTCCTGGTTTTCGCCGACGGGAGCCACGTACCCGATGACGTCGCGCGCAGCGTCCTCCCCGAGGATTCGGGTGATCACCCACGTGGCGAGATACTGGGACGCCAGGCACCCGCCCGCCGTAGCGATGTTCCCCTCGGCGTGGAACGGCGCGTTCAGCACGGTGACGTCGCAGGCTTCGACAAAGGGCCGGCTCTTCAGGTCTGTGCACGCCGGCATGCCGTCGAGCAACCCGAGCCGGGCGAGCACCAGCGCTCCGGAGCACTGCGCGCCGATCAGCTGTCGCGAAGGGTCCAGCGGCAACCTGGAGAGCATCCGTTCGTCGGCGACCACGTCTCGCGCCTTCACTCCGCTGCCGATCAGCACGACTTCGGCTTCGGTCACGAACTCCATCGGGCGCTGCCCGGCCACCTCGACGCCGTTCATCGACGTGACCACCGGCGTCGGCGTCGTAATGAAGGCTTCCAAGCCGTCCTTACGGCATCGGTTGACCAGCGCGGAGGCGATGAAGCTGTCGAGTTCGTTGAACCCGTCGAAGGTGACCACGGCTACCTGCATCACTACTCCTTCAAGTACGGGCAACGGATCTGCAGTTTCCCCTGGCGTGCCTTTCCCAGGCGAGAGCCAATCAGCGGCGGGTGGCACGCCTACTGCCGCTCCGCGTTCCTGACCCAGCACCCCTCCTCCCCGACATACTCAGAGACCTCAATAAGAGGGTGGCCGGAGCGCTGGAAGACGCTTGGCCTGTGGTTGGCGGTGAGCGAGCGTCGCGGTCAGCAACGGCCAGCCCATGGCCCGGCGAAGACTGGCGGGTCCAGGTTGAGATCGTTGCTTGTCAGCACACCCGCCGGCCGGCGCCGGAACAGGCACAAGCTCTACGAGTGCTCGAACAGGGCCGCGGGGCGTGCTTGGGATCCGGCGAAGCGCCACGGCCGGGCGGAGTCAGTTCGTACGATCGGCAGCGACCATCGGGCGCCGATCCGTCCGGCGGCCCGGGGCCCTGCGCTGGTTGCCCGTGGATCCCACCGCCCGCGGCTCGGGTTGCGCAACGGAGAGGAGCACGTGGGTGAACGCCTCGTTCGAGACCCTGCGTACCGAGCTGAGCGATGGCGTCCTGACGGCGACGCTGGACGCGCCGCCGATCAACATGATCGGCCCGGAGTTGGTACGGGACCTGGTCACGCTGCTCGGCCGGCTGGCCAAGACCACCGAGGTGCGGGTAGTCGTCTTCGACAGCGCCGACCCGGACTTCTTCATCGCTCACGTCGATCTGACCAAGGTGACCGAGTACTCGGCAGAAGCGGCCAAGGCGGGCGGAGGACCGCAGGACGCCTTTCTCGGCATGGTGCTACGCAAGCTGAGCGAGGTGCCGGTCGTCACGATCGCGAAGCTGCGAGGACGGGCTCGGGGCGCGGGCAGCGAGTTCGTGCTCGCGTGCGACATGTGCTTCGCGGCGCGGGAGAACGCGCTGCTCGGCCAGCCCGAGTGCGGGTTTGGCGTGGCACCCGGGGCTGGTGGCGTACAGCACTTGGCGCGCCTGCTCGGCCGGGGGCGGGCCATGGAGGTGATCCTCGGCGCGCAGGACGCGGACGCTGATCTCGCAGAGCGGTATGGGTGGATCAACCGGGCACTGCCTGACGCCGAGCTCGATGAGTTCGTGGCCGGGCTGGCCCGAAGGATCGCGTCCTTTCCCTCGGCGGCGATACAGGCCACGAAGCAGGCGATCAACGAGCTGACGCTGCCGCCGGCCGACGCTGTACGCGCCGACGGCCGCCGGTTCCAGGAGTTGGTCGCCGCCCCGCAGGTGCAGGACCGGTCGAAGGAGTTGTTCGGCCGGGGCTTTCAGACCCGGGCCCGCTGGAGCTGGACCTCGGCGCACGGATCGCCGAGTTGCCGGCCACAGGCTAAGCGCCGCCTTTGAATGGCGCGCAGTGGTTAGGCGCTACGGTCCGGTGACCGGAGGCCAAGCGTGTTCGCGCCTTCGTGGGTCGCGATGCCTCCGGTCAGCCAGACGACAGCGGGGCCCGGCCCGGAAATCGCCAGGGCGACTCAGGGGCGGGCGTCGAGCATTCGGTCGAGGGCCACGGCCGTGCCGATCAGGGAGAGGTGGCTGAACGCCTGCGGGAAGTTGCCGGTCTGCTCGCCGGTGGGGGCGATTTCCTCGGAGTAGAGGCCGAGAGGGCTGCTGTAGGTGAGCATCTTCTCGAAGGTCAGCGTTGCGTCGTCGAGCCGTCCGGACAGTGCGAGAGCCTGCACGTACCAGAACGTGCACATGGTGAAGGTGCTCTCCTGGCCGGGCAGGCCGTCGGGTGAGGCGTTCGGGTCGTATCGGTAGACCAGGCTGTCGGAGACGAGTTCGGCATCCATGGCCCGCAGGGTTGACTGCCACATCGGGTCGGTCGGTGCGATGAGTCCCGAGGAGGGCATGGTGAGCAGTGCCGCGTCCAGGATGTCGGTCGCGTAGTGCTGCACGAAGGTGCCGCGTCCCGGGTGGAACCCACGGGACATGATCTGTCCGTAGATCTGGTTTCGGGTACGCAACCACCGGTCGGTGTCGGCGGGTCGTCCGCGTTGATGTGCGAGGCGGACAGCCCGGTCGAGAGCAACCCAGGACATCAGGCGCCCGTAGGTGAAGTCCTGGCGGCCGCCCCGGGTTTCCCAGATCCCGTCCTCGGGCTGGTCCCAGTGCTCGCAGAGCCAGTCCACAAGCCGTACCGTGTTCATCCACCCCTGGTGCGTGGTTTGCAGGCCGTGACTGTCGCCGACGTGAAGGGCGTTGAGCGCCTCGCCGTAGATGTCGAGTTGCAACTGGTCGGCCGCACCGTTGCCCACCCGCACGGGTGCTGATCTGCGGTATCCCTCGAAGTGGTCGAGAATCTCCTCGGTGAGATCGGGTGAGCCGTCGACGCGGTACATAATCTGCAGCGGCACCTCCCGGTCCTCGGCCTCCCGGATCCGGTCGCCTAACCATTGCCCGTACTGCCACGCCTCGTCGGTGAAGCCCAAGCCGAGCAGCGTGTGCACAGACAGTGACGCATCGCGAACCCAGGTGTAGCGGTAGTCCCAGTTGCGCTCCCCGCCGATCCGCTCAGGCAGCCCGGCGGTGGGGGCGGCGATCAGCCCTCCGGTCGGCGCGTACGTCATGAGCTTGAGGGTTATCGCCGACCGCTCGACCATCTCCCGCCATCGGCCGGTGTACTGGGAGCGGCCCAGCCAGCGCCGCCAGAAGTCGCGGGTCTGCACCAGCATGTCCCGCACCTCGCCTGGGGTGAAGAAGCGAGGCCGGTCAGGCGACACTCCTGTTTCCAGGACCACACCCGCCATTTCGCCCGCGCCCAAGGTAGTGATCCCCCACGTGCCGCCCTCCTCGCTCCGCTGGATTTCCTGCTCGCCTGGCCGAGTTTCGGGGTATCGCACCATACTCAGGGCGAGGGAGAGCGCAGGACTGCGGAAAACGTGCCCCGCGGGGTACTCGTCGACCTCGTGCGGATCCCGCCCGTAGTTGAAGCGGGGTTGGCAGTCGATTCGGAACTGCATGGTGCCTCGGACCATTCGCAGCAACCGCACCAGGCGGTGGCGGTCGGTAGGCTGATTTCCTGAGACGGGCATGAAATCCACGAGTTCACCCACGCCGTCCGCACTGAGAAACCTGGTAATCAGGATCGGCGTGCCGGGCAGGTACAACTGCTTGCTTACGTACTCGACGCCCTCCGGCGACACCTTGAAGCGCCCGCCCTTACGCCGATCGAGCAGCCCACCGAAGATGCTCGGCGAGTCAAAGCGAGGCGCGCAGAACCAGTCCAGCGTCCCGTCCGTGGCCACCAGCGCCGCGGTCTGCAGATCACCGATCAATCCGTGGGCCTCTACCGCAGGGTACGAATCCACGAGCCCTCCCCACCTCGTCTCACCGACGGCGGGACCACCCTAACCGGGCGAAACGCGCATCACCGCTCGTAACACACCGAAGCAACCTCACCTGGTTCCTCGACGTGCATGGCGATACTGAGAACTGCTCCCGATGGCACCCAGGCAGGGATTCCGGAGGTCAGGCTTCTCAGCCACGCATCCGTCAGTGAGGCCAAATGCGGGCCTCTGCTACGGGAGTCTCACGCGAGCGAGTTACCCCACTTGCCGGGACGCGATCCCGTCGGCGGTAGGCAAGCGATGAGGCGACAATCCGTTCGATTCAGGCAGGTGACCGGCCTTGAGCATCGCTGGAGGATGGGTCAGGCGGCGGTTCGGTGCGGACCTTTCCACCCCGCTACGGGTCTCGTCCCGGATCGGGCGGCACCGCTTCGATGCCCTTGCCGGCGGGGCCGTCGAGCTTCCCGTCCTCGTAGCTGACCGTCCGATGTCTGCGGACGCGTCCGCCAGTGGCCCCCGTACGGCCACCCGCCGGCAATCTTGGTCCCAAGAATCGGTGGTGATCATTCACTACCCTGAAGGGACTGTCGGATGCCCCCTCTTCACCGGCGTGCATTTCTCGGGCTGACCGGCGCGGCCGGCGCGGGTGTTGCCGCCGCTATCGCCGGCTTCTCCTCGGCACCGGCGTGGGCCGACCCCAGTTTCGCTGACAACCCGTTCACTCTGGGCGTCGCCTCCGGCGACCCGTTCCACGACGGGGTGGTGCTGTGGACCCGGCTGGCGCCGGACCCGCTCGCCCTCGACGGGTCGGGCGGCATCCCGCCCCGGGTCGTCCCAGTGCAATGGCAGGTGGCCGAGGACGAGCACTTCCGGCAGGTGATCCGCGCCGGCGCGGAGCCAGCCACGCCGGAGCTGGGCCACTCGGTGCACGCCGAGGTCACCGGCCTGCGCCCTGATCGCGAGTACTACTACCGTTTCCGGGTCGGTACGCAGCTCAGCCCCGTCGGGCGGACCCGCACCGCGCCTGCCTACGACGCGGACCGGCGCCGGCTCGCCTTCGGCTTCGTGTCCTGCCAGAACCTGCCGGCCGGGCACTTCAGCGCCTACCGTCACCTCGCCGAGGAGGACCTGGACTTGGTCCTGCACTTGGGCGACTACATCTACGAGGGCCCCGGGGCCAGCGCGATCGGCCGCCCCCACCTACCCGCCGCTGAGATCTTCTCGCTCACCGACTACCGGATCCGGCACGCCCAGTACAAGACCGACCCGGACTTGCAACTGGCACACGCCCGGTTTCCGTGGGCGGTCACCTGGGACGACCACGAGGTGGAGAACAACTACGCCGACGGGACCTCGGAGGACCCGAAACAGTCACAGGAGAGCTTCCACCAGCGCCGCGCGGTCGCGTACCAGGCGTACTACGAGCACATGCCGCTGCGCCGGATGAGCATCCCGCAGGGACCGGACATGCGGCTGTACCGGCGACTCCGCTACGCCAACCTCGCCGAGTTCAACATCCTCGACGGCCGGCAGTACCGCTCCGACCAGGTGCCGGCGGGCACGGACGACCCGTCGAGGACCATGCTCGGCGGCGCCCAGGAGAAGTGGCTGCTCGACGGCCTGGCCGCCTCGACAGCCCGATGGAACGTGCTGGGCAACCAGACCGTGATTGCCGAGGCCGACCGGGACCCCGGCCCGGGCAAGCGGCTGTCGGACGACAACTGGAACGGCTACCCGGCGGCCCGGCAGCGCCTCTTCGACGGTGTGGTCGAGCGCGGCGTGGAGAACATGGTCGTCGTCACCGGGGACGCGCACTGCAGCATGGTCGCCGACCTGAAGCAGAACTTCGACGACCAATCGTCTCGTACCGTCGGGGTGGAGTTCCTCGGCACCTCAATCACCTCTGGTGGCAACGGCGCGGACATGGACGTGCGGGGCACCGAATGGCTCGCCAGCAACCCCCACATGCGGTTCTACAACGGCCGGCGCGGATACGTCCGCTGCCAGCTCGACCAGCAGCAGTGGCGCACCGACTATCGCGTCGTGCCGTACGTCACCGACCCAGGCGCCCCGGTTTCCACCCGGGCGAGCTTCGTGGTCGAGAACGGCCGGCCGGGCGTCCAGGTCGACGCTGCCTGAGCGCCGGGCCGGGGCCGGGTCGCCGCCCTGGCCCCGGCCCGGCGCCCGGGCGGCGCTCGCACCGCCGGGGCCGGGAGGGCGGGTTTAGGTTGCCGCCGCGGGTGAAGGCGCCCGCCGTCGGCGAGCGGCGATGGATTGCCTCTCTTGACACCGTCTGCCCGGCACCGTGGGCTCGCGCGGCCGGCCCTCTTGGAGCAGGGGCAGCAGCGCCCACAAGAGGGTCGCTGGTCGCTGCACCAGTTGATGTGCGCTGGCGAAGCGGTACTGGGCGAGCGGGCCGAGCAGCCGCATATCAAGGAGGCCCTGCCGGCAGAGGGGGCCGTCCAGGCCTGAGCCGGGACGGCCCTCTCGATCGTCAGTGACGAGCGGGGCGACCATGATCAGGAAGTTGCCGGGCGGTGCCGGACGAACAGCACCGTCGGGATCACCATGGCGAGCAGGACGACGCCGCCGACGAGCCAGCCGAGGTGAAGGGCGTCGGTGAAGGCCCGCGGCACGGCCAGGGAGAGCGTGTGTGCCAGCGGGGCGGGGAGTTGACCGGTGCTGCCGCCGTGCGTGGCTCCCGCGACGACCGCTTCGGCCGTGCCGGACGGCACTCCGGCCGTCGTGAGCTGCTCTTGCAGGTAGTTCGGGAAGCGGGTCGTCGCGAGGGTGCCGAGGATGCTCGGGCCGAGCACGCTGCCCAGCTGGCGGAACATGTTGACCGAGCCGGCGGCCATGCCGGCCTGCAGCGGTGGCACGCTGTTGACGGCGGCGGCGGTCGACGGGGCCACCAGCAGCGCCGAGCCGACGCCGGCGACGAGCAGCCCGGGCCACATCGCCCCGTACCCGCTGAATGGGCCGACCATCAGCAGCGCGAGGGCCCCGGCGCCCATGAGGACGAGCCCCGCGGCGAGCACGGGGGCGATGCCGACTCGGCGGGCCAGGCGTCCGGCGAATGCGCTGACGACGATGTAGGGGACGAACATGGGCAGCACCTTCACCCCGGTCTCCAGGGCGCTCGCGTGGGCGATCCGTTCCAGGTAGAGGACGGTGAGCAGTGAAATGCCGACGAAGCCGAACATGGTGACGGCGCCGATGCTCATCACGGTCGTGAACGAGGCACTCTTGAACAGCCGCAGGTCCAGCATGGGGTCGTGATGGCGGAGTTCGAGCCGGACGAAGGCCACCAGCGAGACGGCGAAGACCACGTAAGCCACGATGATCGGGGGCCGGCCGTAGCCGCTGGCGCCACCCTGGATGATCGCGTAGGTCGCCGACGCGATCGCGATGGTGCCCAGCAGCACGCCTGCGGGATCGAGTCGCCGGGCCGGGTGCTTGCTCTCTGCCACGAACAGCGGAGCGAGCGCGAGGGCGAGGACCCCGAGGAGGAGGTTGGTGAGGTAGACCGCGTGCCAGGAGGCCTGGTCCAAGAACGCGCCCGCCACCAGCGGTCCGATTGCCAGCCCGAGGCCTGCGCAGCTGGCCCAGACGCTGATGGCGCCGGCCCGCTCGTGGTGGTCGGTGAAGGCGTGACTCACGATCGACAGGCTCGACGGCAACACGGCCGCGGCGCCGACGCCCATCACGGCCTGGGCCGCGATGAGCAGACCGGCGTTCGGCGCGGCGAAGGCGAGCGCGCTGCCGAGCGTGAACAGAGCGACGCCGTAGCAGAAGACCCGCCGCCGCCCGAGCAGGTCGCTCAGCGTGCCGGCGGCGAGGACCAGGCTCACCACGGCGAGGCTGAAGGCGCTGCTCACCCAGACCAGCGTGCTGGCGGAGATGTGCAGGTCGTCCTGGATCGGCAGCAGCGCCGAGATGGTCGACGACACGTTGACGAAGGTCATCATCACGCCCAGGCAGACGACGAAGAGGGCGAGCCATCGTCGCCGTACCTCGGTCGCGGGCGCCGGGCGGGGCTCTGCGGCGGTGCTAGGCTGGCTAGTGGAAACCATAGCCAGAACGGTAGCACCCCTGGCTATGCAAACGCCTAGCCAGATGGGGTGTGGTAGCCGTGACACAGCCAGCCGGGCCGGCCGGGCCCAACACCGACGCCGTCATCGCCTTGACCGGCCGCTTCGCCGATCGCGACGCGTGGCAGGCCGAGGGCTGGTGCCGCATCGAGCACGCGCTGGAGCTGATCGGCACCCGGTCGGCGATGATTCTGATGCGCGAGATCTACTACGGCGGACGACGCTTCGACGAACTGGCCCGGCGTACCGGCCTGACCGAGGCGGTGGCCGCCAAGCGGCTCAAACAACTTGTCTCCGACGGTCTGCTGCAGCGACGGCCTTACCAGGACCCGGGCAAGCGGACCAGGTACGAGTACGTCCTCACCGAACTGGGACGAGAGCTCTTCCCCGTGCTCGTTGCTCTGATCCAGTGGGGGGAGCGGCTCGGCCGGGAGGGCGGCGTCGAACTCGTGCACGCCGGCTGCGGGAGACCGCTCGGCGTCGTGGTGAAGTGCGCACAGGGGCACGAGGTGGCGCTACCCGACACGGCCGCCCGGCTGGTGACGGACGGCACCACCGACCTCCCGTAACTGAGCATTCCTCTCCGCCGACGAACCCCGCTGCGGCGTGCGCAGGAACTTGTAGTTGTGGCTACAGGTCCGGTAGCCGAGCTGACGTTGTCCGCCATGCCGTCGTTCCTCGTCCGAACGGCGTCCCGTGAGAACTCGACGCCGGGCGGCTCCTCAACCAATGGGAGTTGCCACATGCTCCCCGCGAAACCCTATGTACAGCAGAATGCCGGACATCGCGGTGAGGACGGGCGCAACGGCGAATCCGGTAGCCAATCCGCGGTGGTCGGCGACGAAGCCCAGCAGGAACGGAGCCGCCAGGACCAGGATCCCGCCGAGGAGTTGGGTGAGGGCGTTGGCGGCGTCGGTGTTTCCCGGCGCCGCAGCCATTGTCAGCGCTAGGGCCAGGGGGAACTGGTTGGCGATGCCCAGGCCGGCGACGAAGAGGCCGAGCAGCGCGAGAGGGGCGTCATCGGCGAGCCACAGCGCGATCAGACCGGCGAGGGTCACCGCCAGCGACAGTGCGAGCAGAGCGGCCGTCCGCCCGGGACGCCGGGTCAGGGCAGCGCCCGCGACACGCCCGAGCAGGATGCCGGCGTAGAACAGTGTCATGGCCGCCGCCGCCGCGGTGACGGACAGCCCGCTGGCCGCCGTCAGCAGTTCGGTGCCGAAGTACACGACGGCGAATTCGACCCCGATGCCCACCGCGACGAGAAGGGACAGCGCCCGACAGGCGCCAGACAGCTTGGTTCCGCCCGTGCCTGTCGTGTCGAGCGGGCGGATGGACGGGGTCGGCAGGGGCTGGTGCCGGTACACGACGGTAAGAACGATCATGGCGACGGCCGGAAGCGCCATCGCGGTACGCCACGTGGACGTGGTCGCCTGGCTCAGGCCGAGAGCCAGCGGCGCGACAACAGCGCAGATCCCCGCGCCGATGTTCATCTCGACCAAGGCCTGATCGCGGCGTGGGCCGTGACGGTCGGCGAGCACCGATTGCGTGGTGGTCTGGACGGTGGTGCCGGCGAGACCCATGATCACGGCACCGAGCAGGGTGATGGGCAGGGACCGGGTCAGCGTGAACAAGGCGGCGCCGCTGATGGTCACCAGGGCGGACCACGCCAACAGAGGCCGCCGGCCGAGCGCCGCTGCCATCGGAGCGAAGACGACGCCCGCCAGAATCGAGCCAGCCGCCCAGACCGCCGAGTAGACGCTGATCATCGTGTACGAGAAGCCGAGTTCCGTGCGCAGCAGAGCCAGCGCCGGCCCGAAGGCGTACAGCCAGAAGGTGTAGGCGCCAAGAGCGCTGTACGACAACCACGTCGTCCCGTCCCGCGTGAACGGTTCACTACCGGCAACCGCCGAAGATCGTGCTGACTCCTGAACCATGACGTCCCAGCTACCTCCTGCCCCTCGACCGCCTACGCGGTCATGTCCTGAAGCGATCGCGGTCCGGGCGCCCCGGATTCGGGCCGTAGCCGCACAAGTTGCAGTGAACCGGCACTGCCTTGTCGAGAACGACGGCGAGTGTTCAGGTATGCGGCTCCCCGTGCTGTACGGTCCACTGCACGGCGCGCCGGTTCATGTCCTCCGCCGACAGGTCTTCCTGTTGCGTCGCCAGGGACCAGCGGTGCCCGAAGGGATCGATCACCTGCGCGTAGCGGTCGCCCCAGAAGGCGTCCGTCGGCTCCATCTCCGCCACCGCGCCCACGGCGACGGCCTGAGCGAACGCCGCGTCGACATCGGCTACGTAGAGGTGCAGCGCCACCGGAGAGCCGCCCAACGTCGTGGGCGAAAAGTTCCCGGCCTCCGGGAACTCGTCGTGCAGCAGCAGACGTCCGCCATGGACGAGCAGCTCACAGTGCATCACGCGACCGTCCGGCGCGTGGTTGCGCAGCAACTCGTCGGCACCGAAAGCGGCCCGGTAGAACGCCACCGCCGCGTCGGTGTCGGACACCGTCAGTTGCGGGGTGACGCCCGGGAACTCGGGCAGGGAGCCGGACATCTCATTCGTCCTCTCGTGTTGCTGTGAGCAGGGCGCGCGCGGCGTCGCTGGCGAGCAGGTCGGCCAGCCGGCGAGCCTCGGTCCGAACGGCGGCGGCGCCTTCCGGTGTGATCCGGTAGCTGCGCCGCCGTTCGGCCCGGCGGTCGGCTGCGGCGGTGTCCGACCCGGCGTCGATCTCCTCCACCAATCCATCCACGCGCATACGCTGCAACGAGCGATAGAGCGTCCCCGGACCAAGGGTGATCCCGCCGCGCGTCAGTTCCGCTACATCGGCCATCAGGGCATAGCCGTGCCGCTCCCCCTGTGTGAGGGCGAGGATCAGGGCGAACACGGCTGGCGTCAACGCTGGGGGTTGCGTCACGGGTCCTCCTGACACTCGAGACCGAGCGAGAGGCTACCTGTTCGGTCCCGCTCGCCCGTCGTCAGCTTGACTCGCCGACGACGAACCGCCACCCGTCCGGATCGGTGATCTCGACCCAGGTCGACCACGGCTCGACCTTCGGTTCGGAGACGTCGACGCCCTTCGCCGTCAATTCCGTGTACAGGGCCCGAACGTCCGGGCTCCTGAGCGTCGCAGGGGCCGGACCGCCCAGGGTCTGCTTCTCGAAGTCCGTGCCGCGGAGGAGCGCGAACGAGGTCTGCGAGCCCTTCGGCGCGACCTCCAGCCATCGTCGACCCAGAGCCATCTCGGCGTCGGTGCGCACCTCGAGGCCCAGCTTGCCAGCAGGAACAGCACGTGGTCGAGCCCGACGAGGTCCGGCAGACGCCGGTCCTGGCCGTCGTTGTCGGTCAGGGCTGTGCCGCCAAGGCCGGGGCTGGCAGGGCACAAGGCCCAGCTCGCGCATCATGGACCGCACCAGCTCCGGGCCGCAGGTGACCCCCCACGCGGCCAGGTCGGCGTGCACCCGTCGGTACCCGTAGGTGCCGTCGGACTCCTCAAAGGACACGATGATGAGGTGTTTCAGCTCCTCCCGCCGGCGGGCGGTCGCTGATTCGGGCCGGTCACGCCATTCGTAATAGCCGGATCGGGACACGCCGAGCCAAACGCACATCGCGGCAACTGACGGCCTCACAGTGGGAATGTCCTGGGCGGAACCGTGCGCGTACTCGGCGTCGATGAACTCAAACGTTTCACTCACCGATGATCCTTGGCGAAGTACGCGGCGGCTTTTTTCAGGAACTCGTTCTCCATACGCAGTTCCCGCGCTTCACGCTCCAACTGCCGCAGTCTTTCCCGCTCGCTGATGTTCAGCGCCGGCTCGTCACCGGCGTGGTCCCGACGGTACGCCGCGACCCAGTTCCCGAGCGTTCCTTCCCCGATCCCGAGTTCCCGGGCGACCTGAGCGATCGGACGAGACGTCTCGATCACCATCTTCACCGCTTCCTCACGGAATTCGGGAGAGAAATTCCTCTTCGCGCGTGGCAATAGTCTTCCTTCCAGACAGGGCAATTCTACTTTGGGGTCCCTGTCCGGAGAACCCGTGGCACCTCAACCGGAAGGGCGGCGACGCCCTGGCGCGGTGAGCGCCCCCGTGCGGCGCAACGACGCCGCGAAACCTCCACGGGCCGTTCGCAGCGGCGACCCTCACGACCTGTGGCAGCAGGCCATCCGGATCCGCCAGGAATGGCTCGACCATGCCCTGTCCACGCAGCCAGCTGACAAGTCGACCGCCGAGCGCTGCCTGACCGCCATTTACGCAAGGGCATCGCGGCCGCGACCCCGGTTCGAATGGGTCGACTCGCCGGACAAGGCGCGCCTCCTGGTCACCGGCTGGCCGACCCTCGATCAGCTCTACGAGCGCATCCGGGATCCTCGGCCGCGCGGGACACCACCGCTGGCAAGCGATCTCGCCATGATCACCTCCCAGCTACGCGGGGCGCTGAGCGCGGGCGCCACTCACACCGATCCCGAACTGTCACCCGTGCGTACGAGCAAGACAAGGGAACCATGGCCCGAACTGGCGCCGCTGCAGGCGCTCGACAGCGGCGTTCCGCTCGCTGTCGTGCTGCACCAAGGCTTACGCACGGCATTGCACCGGAGCCTCGCGCACGGGTACTACCTACCCGTGCGTGCGGCGCTCGCGGGCGACGGCCCGGTACCCGTGTGCTGGTACGGGCAGCAGGACGCGTCATGGATCGCCTACTACGACGTGCTGCATCGACTCGGCCTTGCCCGGTACGGGCCGGACGAGGCCGAACACCTCAACGCCTGGGCCGGCCTGGCCCGCTCCTGCGGCTGGTGGTGGCCCGGCGAGGACGTCTGCGTCGTGGTGGACCGGCCCCAGGCGATACGAACCGAGCCGGTCTCCGGAACAGTGCACGACCAGATCCGACTGCAACCTCGCGGCCTGCGCTACCGCGACGGCTGGCAACCACTCCTGAGCAGGTGAGCTGATCCGATTGCCGGCCGGGACGGGCACCCGCCAGTCCCGGCCGGCCCGCTCCACAACCTGCAAACCTCAGACGAAGTTCAACAGGAAAGCCGAACCCCGGCAGCCGCGCCGCCACCCGCCAAGCCGCGGCCCGTGGCAGTACTCGTGCAGTGCGCACCGGATGGCGGCTGGCGTCCTACGCGCCGGTCTCGCCCTCAAGCTCGGCCAGGATGTCGGCGGCATCCCGGCTTCCGGCGGCCGCCAACTGGCGAAGCTCGCCGAATTCCTCCTGTTCTGTCGCCGATTCGACCAGCTGGTCGAGGGCGTCTTTGCTGCCCGTATCGGCGAGACGCCGCAGTTCGGCGAGGTCGCCGGTTTCGGCGGCTTGCTCGATCAGCAGTGCGATGTCGCCGTGGCTGAACGGCAGGTTCATGCAGCTGTCCTTTCCACGGCGGTCACGACGGAGGCCGCCTCGAGAACGGCCCCGCTCGCCAACATACCAGGATTGACCGACTACCTTGACTGTCACAGTAGTGCGAGCTACGGTGTAGTTGAGGAGGTGAGGTATGAGCACGAGCAAGGTCGCGTCCGACCTGCTGCGGGGAAGCACCGACACGATGATCTTGCGGCTGCTGACGGAGGCAGACCGCTACGGCTACGAGATCGTCAAGCTGATCGCCGAACGCTCGCAGGGCGAATACGAATTGAAGGAAGCCACGATGTACTCCAGCGTCCGGCGTCTGGAAGCCGATGGGGACATCACGTGGTACTGGGGCGACGAATCCCAGGGCGGACGGCGCAAATACTTCAAGATCACGGAAAAGGGCCGCGCGGCCTACGCGCACAACAAGTCCGCGTGGGAGTACGCCAAGCGTGTGCTCGACACGCTGCTGTGAGGGGAAACAACCATGACCGACAAACTCAGCGAGTACGTCGACGGCGTCTTCGCTCCCTATGAGGGCACGAAAAGCGTCGGCGAGCTGAAAGCAGACCTCCTGTCGGATCTGCAGGAGCGGTTCGGTGAGCTGCGGGCCCAAGGCAAGGACGAAGCGACCGCATTCGAGATGACCGTCGACAGCATCGGCGACATCGAGGAGACGGTGCAGGAGGTGTCAAACCTCTCACGGGTTCTCGAGCGTCAGGTGGTGACCCGGTTCGACGCGAGCGCCCTGGAGGGCAGTGACTTCTCGGGCGTCTCGGCGCGGGCGGGAAGGTTCGGGGCGAGCGCGTTGCGCGGCTCGGACTTCTCGAACGCCGATCTGACCGGCAGCAAGTTCAAGAGCAGCGACATGAAGGACACGAACTTCGACGGCGCCAACTTGACCGATGCGGTCATGACGACGGCCGAGTTGAAGGGTTCCACCTTCCGCAGGGCACGTCTGACGCGCACCGACTTCAGCATGTCCGGACTTCACGAGGTGCGGTTCGAAGATGCCGCGCTCACTGACGTCGCGTTCCGCAAGACGGACCTGAAGCGCACCGTCTTCGAGCGCTGCACCTTCACCGGCGTGGACTTCACCTACTCCGATCTGCGCGGCCTCAACTTCGGCGGGGAAAGCTTCACCGGCGTGAAATTCGACCAGGCAGCACTCGAGGGAGTCTCGTTGCAGGGCACGATCTTGCGCGATTGTTCCTTCCGCGGGGGTTGGAGCAAGAAGTACTACAAGGCCCTTCGCACTGTGAACTTCGACGGTGCGCGCATGGACAAGCTGACCTACGCCGCGCTCAAGGGTTTCGGCGTCGAACCGTCCAACGTGATTGTCGGATAGGGAGAAGTCACCCCCATGGAAACGCCACCTGCGGCCATCCACGCCAGTGGATTGCACAAGTCCTACGGACATCTCGAAGTCCTCAAAGGTGTGGAGTTCACCGTCGCCAGCGGAAGCATCTTCGCACTGCTCGGCTCCAACGGCGCCGGCAAGACCACGGTCGTACGCATCCTCTCCACGCTGCTCAAACCGGATGCCGGCACGGCCGGCGTCGCGGGATTCGACGTGGTGGCCCAGCCGGAGCAGGTCCGCGAGTCGATCAGCCTGACCGGCCAGTTCGCCGCGGTCGACGGGATTCTCACCGGTCGGGAGAACCTCATCATGGTCGCCAAACTGCGCCAGGTGACGAACTCCGGCCAAGTCGCAGACGACCTGCTGCAACGATTCGGCCTCACCGACGCAGGAGGCCGCAGAGTGTCAACCTACTCAGGCGGCATGCGCCGCCGCCTCGACATCGCCATGAGCCTCATCGGCAACCCCCCGGTCATCTTCCTTGACGAGCCAACCACCGGACTCGATCCGGAGGCCCGCATCGAGGTGTGGAAGGAGATCCAAAGCCTCGCTAACAGCGGCACCACGGTTCTCCTGACCACCCAATATCTGGAGGAGGCGGAGAAGCTCGCGGACCGGATCGCGATCCTGCATCAGGGCACAATCATCGTCTCCGGAACCCTGGCAGAACTGCGCAAGCTGCTGCCTGCGCCGAGAGCGGAACTCGTGGAACGCCAGCCCACCCTGGAGGAGATCTTCCTGGCCACTGTCGGGACGAAGGAGCAGTCATGAGCGCACACGTCTTGAGCAATACCGGGGTGATGCTCGGGCGTTCCATCCGGCACGTCACGCGCAGCATGGATACCATCATCACGGTCACGATCATGCCGATCGCCTTCCTGCTGTTGTTCCGCTACGTGTTCGGCGGCGCGATCCAGGCCGAGACCGGCAACTACACCAACTACCTGATGCCCGGCATTCTGCTCATCGCCATCGCCAGCGGCATCTCCTACACCGGCTTCCGGCTGTTCAACGACATGCAGAGCGGCATCTTCGAACGGTTCCACTCCATGCCGATCGCACGCTCGTCCGTCCTATGGGGACATGTGCTGACCTCGGTGGTGTCCAACGCCATCTCCGTGGTCATCATCATCCTGGTCGGGCTGCTCATGGGCTTCCGAACCTCGGCCGGAGTCCTGGCCTGGCTCGCGGTCGCTGGCGTCCTGGCCCTGTTCACCCTCTCACTGACCTGGGTCGCGATGATCGCGGGTCTGGCAGCGTCCTCGACGGACGGAGCCACCGCCTTCTCCTACCCGCTCATCTTCCTGCCGTTCATCAGCTCGGCGTTCGTTCCCACCAACACCATGCCCGGCCCGGTGAAAGCCTTCGCCGAACACCAGCCAGTCACCGCCATCGTCAACACCATCCGCGCGCTGTTCGAACAGCAGCCAGTCGGAAACCAGATCTGGACCGCCCTGGCCTGGTGCGCCGGCATCCTCGTCGTCGCCTACGCGTTCGCCATGAGGGTCTACCGCCGGAAGATCGCCTGACACACCAGGCAGCCGGCCGCCCGCGACCGCCGGGCGGCCGGCTTGCGCATCAGCAGCTTCCCGAACCGCTCCTACTGGTCTGGCAGGTGGTGAGCGTAGAACACCGATTCGTGCTCGGCTGGTGGGCAGGCGGTGGCCGAGTGCAGGCAGTAGGGATTACACCAAGTCGATCTTTCGGTGGCCCAGCTTGACCTGCGCGAGGCCGCTGCAGCTTGGAGTACAAGCCTGTCGAGGCCGGCGTAGCGCTTCAGCCGCTCCATGGTGCACCATGCGACGTCGGTGCGATCGCAGCCAACGCGATGATGCATAAAGGCCCGGGCAGCATGTCGTCAGCCGCCGACGTGAATACCGGGCCGGCGCGCCGGGTCGGGTTCGATCTTACGGATGATCTCCCGTACGACCGGTGGGGTGTCGCCGCGACCGAGAAGCAGGTAGCGCAGCAGATGTGCGACGGGGTTGCCTTCGGACCATTCGAAGTGGGCGTGGGGGCGCACACCGGTGGCGTCGCGCAGGGCGAGCAGGATCGCGGCAATGGCGTTCGGCGCGGCCGGGGCGGTGGCGCGCAGGACCCGGTAGTCGCCGACTTCTACGCCGCTGACGTGCAGGACGTCGCTGAACTCCGACGGGTCGACCACGTCGACCTCCAGGAACAGGACGTCGGCGGCGCCGGGCACGGGATTCATTCCGCGCTGGGCTTGCTCTTTGAGGCGGTACTCCCCGGCGGTGCCCTTCTGGCGTCGGTTGGCGATCAGGTGCAGCCGTCCGTCGTGAGCGAGGGAGTCGGCGACGAACCGGCGGGCGGCCTCGTCGAACTCGGTGCGTTCAGCCCTCAGCTCGGTGGTACGGGAGACGCGGGAAATGAGGGAGACGGTGATGATGCCGGCGATGAACAGGCCGGAGATCGCGATGCCGTCCGGCTTCTCGATCACGTTCTCGGCCAGCGCGTACAGCAGCACTGCCGTCAGCGCCGCGAATCCGGCGGTGACGGCCCGTTGCCGGCTGCGGGCGGCGCTGATGGTGACGGCGACGGCGCCGGAGACCATCATCGCCAGGATGCCGGTGGCGTAGGCACCGGCCTGGGCGTCGACGTCGGCGGCGAAGGCGACGGTGATGGCGATGCTGATCAGCGTGTACACGATGACCACCGGTCGCACGGCGCGCCCCCACTCCGGGGCCATGCCGTACGACGGCAGGTAGCGCGGCACGATGTTGATCAGACCGGCCATCGCCGACGCCCCGGCGAACCAGAGGATCAGCACGCTGCTGACGTCGTAGACGGTGCCGAACGCCTCCCCGAGCCGTTCATGGGCCAGGTAGGCCAGCGCCCGGCCGCTGGCCTCGCCGCCGGGTTGGAACTCGCGCGCGGGGATCAGCACGGTGGTGACGAACGTGGTGGTGATCAAGTAGCCAGACATGATCAGGGCGGCGGCGGTGAGCAGCTTCTTCGTGTTACGGATCCGCGCGCCCAGCCGCTGCGCGTCGTCAGCGCCGTCGCCCTTGACCAGGGGCATCATGCTGACGCCGGTCTCGAAACCGGACAGGCCCAGCACCAGCAGCGGAAAGGCGAGTACCGCCGGGCCGACAACGTCTCCGACGCCGCCTGCGCCGGTGAGCGCGTGGGTCCAGCCGGACAGCAGCGCCGGTTCGCGGGCGATGTCCACCAGGCCGACAGCGACGATCGCGGCGTTGAGCGCGAGGAACACCGCAACCAGCGGGATCGCGACGCCGACGGCTTCGCTGAAACCGAGCAGGAACACCCCGCCCAGGATCAGCAGCAATACGACCGTCACCACCACCGCAGCGGTCGTGCCGTGCGGGAACTCCTCAGGTAGGACCGGGTTCTCCAGCAGGTGCACCGTTGCGTCCGCTGAGGAAAGGGTGATCGTGATGATCCACGAGGTGGCCACGAAGCCCAGCAGGACCAGAACGAACAACTTGCCTTTCCAGAACGGCAGCAGCCGCTCCAGCATCGCCACCGAACCCTGTCCGTGCGGGCTCTCCCGCGCCACCCGCCGGTACATCGGGAGCACCCCGAACAGCGTCAACGCCACGATCAGCAGCGTCGCAAGCGGTGACAACGCCCCCGCCGCGAGCGCGGCGATGCCCGGCAGGTACGACAGGGTAGAGAAGTAGTCGACGCCGGTCAGGCACATCACCTTCCACCACGTGTGCGGCGTGGCGTGCGACTCACCGGTCTCCGGGCCCGCTGGCTGTACCCGATGCTGGAGCAGCCATCGAGTGAGGGTCCTCGATGCCGGTCGGGCCGTTGCGGGCGCGTCGACACGCTCGGGAAGGGGCTTGATCGTCGGACGGGTGCGGCGTTGCTCGGGTCGGGAAGCATGTGCGCCGCCCGGCTTGCGGCCCGTTTCTCCGCCAGCTTCACGTCGGCTGTTCATGTCGGCTCCGTCCCTGCGTCGACCCCCGATTCACGCTTGCAGTTGGGTGAATCTTGAGAGCAGCGCACAGAGTACTCACCGGTCATCGAATCCATCACTCCGGCGGCGCGCCTCAGGCCACACCGTGATGCGCCGGAAAGGCGCACGGATCGGGCTCGTCGGCCCAGGCATTACGCGTCAGCCGTGGATACTGCCGCAAAGACCTCGCGTGGCATGTCCGGTCCGCTGCGGGTGCTGCTGGTTGAGGACGGCCCCGCCGATGTCGCCCTCATCGAGGACACCTTCGCCAGTCGCCACCTACCCGTCGGCCTGCGCCACGTCGCCGACAGGGTGGAAGCAATGGCTTTCCTGCGCCGTTAGGGTCAGTACCACGACGCTGTCGGCCGGAACTGATCCTGCTCGACCTGAACCTGCCCCGCATGAACGGGCGGGAGGTCCTCGCCGCGGTCAAGGCCGACCCGTGGCTGCAGGCGATCCCGATCGTGGAGTTCACCACCTCCTCCATCGATGCCGACGTGCTGGCCAGCTACACCGCCCCCGCCAACGCCTACGGCACCAAACCCATTGACCTTCAGCACTTGGAGCGCGTCGTGGAGGAAACCCATCGCTTCTACGGCAGCATCACCAGCCTCCCAACCGGCCCTCGCGCCGCATGACCGTCGTTGGTCTCGAACTGGGAGCGCATAAGGGGTTTGATCGGGGTGGCTTAGACGGGGACTTCGGCGCTGAGAACGATGGTGCGTTCCTCTGGTAGGTGAAGGAACTCGGCGTGGCTAGCGGCGTTGTGGGCGAGGGCGATGAACAGGCGTTTGCGCCAGATGGCCATGCCGGGCTGACGGGTGCAACGCAGTGTGATCCTCGAGACGAGGTAGGAGACTTGGTCGAGGTCGATCCTTCTGGCGAGAGGGGGGCCCGCGGCGCGCCGCAGAACCTCGGGGAAGTCGGTGGGGTCCTGGAAGCCGAAGACGGCGGTGATGTGGATGATGCCGTCATTGGGGTCGCCGAGGTCGTCGATGGTCAGTCGCTGATCCCACGGAATGTGCGGGACGTTCGCGGTACGGCCGGTGATGATCACGATTTTTTCGTGTCGTACGTGGTTGTGCGCGACGTTGGCGCGTAGCGCCAGGGGCGTTGTCTCCTTGTTCGGGTGGGGAAACACCGCGGTGCCCGGCACCCACGGGATGTCCGTGGCGTGGAGGGTGTCGATGAATTCCCGTAGTGGGCCTTCCCGTTCGATCCGTCGGGCGGTGACCAGTTCGGCTCCGCGCCGCCAGGTCAGCAGGACCGTGAACAGGATGATCGCGATGAGCAGGGTCAGCCAACCGCCGTGGGTGACCTTGGCGAGGTTCGCGGTGAAGAAGGTCAGCTCGATGCTGCCGAAGACGACCCCGAACAGGGCCAGCCGCCAGGTGCTCCAGCGCCATCGCGTTCGGGCGACGACCAGGAACAGGGTCGTGGTGATCATGAAGGTGCCGGTGACCGCGACTCCGTAGGCGGCGGCGAGGTTCGTGGACGAGCCGAACGCGAACACCACCACCAGGACCGCCACGAACAGGCCCCAGTTCACTCCTGGGGCGTAGATCTGTCCGTACTGGCGGCGGGAGGTCTGCCGGATGCGCAGGTGCGGCAGGAAGCCCAGCCGCATTGCTTCCCGGGACACCGAGAACGCTCCGGAGATCACCGACTGGGACGCGATCACGGTGGCTACGGTGGCCAGGACGACCATCGGCAGCTGCGCCCAGCCTGGTAGCAGCAGGAAGAACGGATTGTCCCGGCTGTCCGGTGCCCGGAGAATCAGTGCGCCTTGGCCGAGGTAGTTGAGTGTCAATGCGGGAAACACGATCGCGAACCAGGCTCGGCGGATCGGGCCGCGGCCGAAGTGTCCCATGTCGGCGTAGAGCGCTTCGGCGCCGGTGATTGCCAACACCACGGCGCCCATCGCGATGAACGCGATGACCGGGTGGTGCACGACGAACAGCGCCGCATACGTCGGTGACAGCCCGGCTAGAACGTTGGGGTGACGGATCACCTCTGCCGCGCCGGCGACGGCCAGACTGGCGAACCAGAGCAGCATGATCGGCCCGAACACCGCGCCCACCCGTCCGGTGCCCCAGCGCTGGATGGCAAACAGCAGGGTGAGGATCACCGCCGACGCCGGCAGCACCACCACCTCCCACCGTGGGGAGATGACCTCCAGACCTTCCACCGCCGACAACACCGAAATCGCCGGGGTGATCACACTGTCGCCGTAAAACAGGGCGGCGCCGAGCGCCCCGAGCGCCAGCACCGTGGCGGCGCGCCTTTCACTGACTTTGAGCAGCGCCCTTCGGGCGAGGGCGGCCAGGGCCATCACTCCGCCCTCGCCCTCGTTGTCGGCCCGCAGGATGAAGATGACGTACTTGACCGACACGATCAGGATGATCGACCAGAAGACCCACGAGATCACGCCGAATACGTCAGGAGCGTCCGGTGTTAGGCCGCGGTCCAGGGTGAAGACCGTCTTCAGCGCGTACAGCGGGCTGGTGCCGATATCGCCGTAGACCACACCCAACGCGCCCAGCAGCAACCCCAGCCTCGCCGTCCGGTGACCCGCCGGCGATGTCCGAGACGCCGTCCCACCGTCCTCCGCTGGCCTCTCGCCGCCTACCCGAGGCTGCTTGTTGTTCCCCTGCTCCGACACTCCACAGGCATACCAACCCGCACACCACTGCCTAGACGAGACCACGAAACTGCCTCGATCTGATTCAGCCCTGGTTCGAGCAGGTCGGCCTGCCCGGCGCTTGCCCGGCCGCCGCTGTCCATGGCGCTGGCCTACATGTTGCTCGCAAGCGCGTGGTGGCTACCTGGTCGAGGCTCCGAACGCCACGTCGAGGTCAGCCCCTAACCTGCGGCCTTCTTTGAACTCACAGATCAGTGGAGGAGTGATATGCGGAGCAACTCCAAGGCGAGTGAGCCTCTCCCCCTCGACGGCACGCGAAGGTTCGCGGCCGGTGGGCCGCGGGGCAAGAGGCGCGTTGGGCTACGCCCCCGTGCCGCAATGAGGCGGCCGGCGGCCTGGATCAGGGCCGGTAGCGGTAGCCCATTCCCGGCTCGGTGATCAGGTGCCGGGGCCGGGCCGGGTCGTCCTCCAGCTTGCGCCGGAGCTGGGCCATGTACTGCCGCAGGTAGTTGGTCTCGTGCTGGTACTCCGGTCCCCACACGTCGTGCAGCAGCTGGCGCTGGCTGACCAGCTTGCCCGGGTTGCGCAGCAGCTTCTCCAGCATGGCCCACTGGGTGGGGGTGAGCCTGACCTCGGCGCCGTCGTCGCGGGTCACGGTCCGGTCGGCCAGGTCGACCGTGTGCCGGCCGATCCGCAGCGCGGGACCGGCGGGGGCGGCGCCGCCGAGCCGGCGGGTGACCGCCCGGATCCGGGCGAGCAGTTCGTCCACCCCGAACGGCTTGGTGACGTAGTCGTCGGCGCCGGCGTCCAGCGCAGAGACCTTGTCCTCGCTGCCTGCCCGGCCGGAGAGCACGATGATCGGCACGGCGCTCCAGCCGCGCAGGCCCCTGATCACCTCGACGCCGTCCAGGTCGGGCAGGCCGAGGTCGAGCACCACCAGGTCGGGCGGGTGCCCGGCGGCGGTCTTCAGCGCCGCCGCGCCGGTCTCGGCGACCTGCACCTCGTAGCCACGGGCGCGCAGGTTGATCCGCAGCGCGCGGAGGATCTGCGGCTCGTCGTCCACGACCAGGATGCGGGTCACCCCTCGCCCCTCTCCTCGGCGGCGGGCAGCCGCAACACCATGGTCAGCCCCCCGCCCGGGGTGGTCTCTGGGGTGATGCTGCCACCCATCGCCTCGGCCAGCCCGCGGGACAGCGCTAGCCCGAGCCCGACGCCGGTCTGGTTGTCCCGGTCGCCGAGGCGCTGGAACGGCAGGAAGACGTGCTCCCACCGGTCCTCGGGGATGCCCGGGCCGGTGTCGATGACCCGCAGCTCGACCTGCCCGGCGTGGGCGCTGGCGGTGATGGTGGGGGGCCGGCCGGGCGGGCTGTGCCGCAGCGCGTTGGCCACGATGTTGACCAGCACCCGCTCCAGCAGGCCCGGGTCGGCGGCGGCGGCCGGCAGGTCGGCGGGAATGTCCGTGGTGACGTCGGCCGCCGCCGGGCCCAGCTCGTCCAGTGCCCGGGGTACGGCGTCCTCCAGTCCGATCGCGGTCGCGGTGACCCCGAGCGCGCCGGCCTGGAGCCGGCTCATGTCGAGCAGGTTCGCCACCAGCCGGCCGAGGCGGTCCAGCGACTCGTCGGCGGTGGCGAGCAGTTCCTCGCGGTCGGCGGCGTCGAACTCGACGTCGGGGCTGCGCAGGCTGCTCACGGCTGCCTTCGCGGAGGCCAGCGGCGTACGCAGGTCGTGGCTGACCGCGGCGAGCAGCGCGGTGCGCATCCGGTCGGCCTCGGCGAGCGGACGGACCGCGGCGGCCGCCGCGGCGAGGCGTTCCTGGCGCAGCGCGACTGCGGCCTGGGCGGCGAAAGCCTCGACCACCCGCCGGTCGGCGGCCTCCAGCCGGCGGCCGGCGAGGACCACGGTGAGCCGGTCGTCGACCGGCACGGCGGTCTCCCCGGCGCCGGGGCTGCCGGGCGGGGCCTCCCCCACGCTCGCCACCACCCGCCAGGCGGCCGCCTCCCGGGCCCAGCCGGGCCGCCCCTCCGCCTCCGCCACCAGCTCCAGCACGCTCACCGCGCGCAGCGCGAAGGTCTCCCGCAGCCGGTCCAGCAGCGCGGGCAGCGGCCGTTCGCCGCGCAGCACCCCACCGGCCACGGTGGCCAGGGTCTGCGCGTCGGCCGAGGCTCGGGCGGCCTCGCGGGTACGCCGGGCGGCGACGTCGACCACCCAGCTCACCGCGATGGCCACCCCGACGAACACGCCGAGGGCGAGGAGATTGTCCGCCTCGGCGATGGTCAGCGTGTGGAACGGCGGGGTGAAGAACCAGTTCAGCAGCAGCGAGCCGCCGAGCGCGGCGACCAGCGCCGGCCACCGCCCGCCAGCCAGCGCCACCCCGACCACGCCGGCGAGGAAGAGCAGGATGTCGTTGGTCAGGGTGAGGTCGGGCAGCGCCGCGAGCAGCAGGGTCAGCAGCGGCATGCCGAGGACCGCGAGCGCGTACCCGAGCAGCCGGCGGCGCCGGGACAGTGCGGCCGGCATCTCGGCCGCCCGCCGGCCCCGGCCCGCCTCGGGGTGGGTCACCAGGTGCACGTCGATCGGCCCGGAGAGCGCGGTGGTGGTGACCCCGACGCCCCGGGAGAGCAGTTGGGCGAAGCGGCCGCGCCGGCTCGCGCCGAGCACCAGCTGGGTGGCGTTGACGCCCCGGGCGAAGTCGAGCAGCGCCGCCGGGACGTTCGTGCCGAGCACCTGGTGGTAGGTGCCGCCGAGGCTCTCCACGAGGACCCGCTGCCGGGCCAGCCGGGCCGGGTCGGCCCCGGCCAGCCCGTCGCTGCGGGCCACGTGCACGGCGAGCAGGTCCGCGCCCTTGCCGCGGGCGGCGATCCGGGCCGCCCGGCGGATCAGCGTCTCCCCCTCCGGCCCGCCGGTGAGCGCGACCACCACCCGCTCGCGGGCCTCCCAGGTGGCCGAGATCCCCTGCTGCGCGCGGTACGCGTCGAGCTGCTCGTCGACCTTGTCGGCCAGCCAGAGCAGGGCCAGCTCGCGTAGGGCGGTCAGGTTGCCGACCCGAAAGTAGTTGCCGAGCGCCGCATCGATCCTGTCGGGGCGGTAGATGTTTCCGTGGGCCATTCGGCGGCGCAGCGCCTCCGGGGTCATGTCGACCAGCTCGACCTGCTCGGCGGCACGGACCACCTGGTCGGGCAGGGTCTCTCGCTGGATCGTGCCGGTGATCTGCGCGACGACGTCGTTGAGCGACTCCAGGTGCTGGATGTTCACCGTGGTCAGCACGCTGATGCCGGCGTCGAGCAGTTCCTGGACGTCCTGCCAGCGCTTCGCGTTTCGGGAGCCGGGCACGTTGGTGTGCGCCAGCTCGTCGACCACCGCCAGCTCCGGCCAGCGGGCCAGGACGGCGTCGAGGTCCATCTCGGTGAAGGCGGCGCCCCGGTAGGTGAGGGTGCGCCGGGGCACCACCTCCAGGTCCCCGATCATCGCCGCGGTGTGCGGCCGGCCGTGCGTCTCGACCAGGCCGAGCACCACGTCGGTGCCGCGTTCGGCCCGCCGCTGGGCCTCCTCCAGCATCGCGTACGTCTTGCCGACGCCGGGGGCGGCCCCGAGGTAGATGCGTAGCTCTCCCCTTGGCACGGAAACAATCCTTCCTGATTGGCGGGCCCCCGGTCATCGGACAGTTGAACGTCGCGGGCGGAGCCACCGGGTGCGGCCCCGCCCGCGCCGGCCGGTCAGCGGGCGGGGAACTCCTTGTCGAGCGCGAGGTTGAGTTCCAGGACGTTCACGCGGGGTTCGCCTATGAAGCCGAGCGCCCGGCCGGTGGTGTGCTCTTGTACCAGGCGGCGGACGGCCGCCGGGTCCGCGCCTCGCTCGCGCGCCACGCGGGTCACCTGGATTTCCGCGTATGCCGGGCTGATGTGCGGATCGAGGCCGCTGCCGCTGGCGGTGACCGCGTCGGCCGGCACGGCGGGCCGGGCCGGCGCGTCGCCACGGATCGGGGTGATGATCCCGCCCTCGGCGACGTAGTCCCGGTCCGGCTGGGCCAGCTCCACGGGCACTCCCTGGTAACTTCCGATGAAGGGGGTGGCCGGGGCGACCTGGTTGATGCTGACGACCCGGGTGATCGGGCCGGTCAGTCCGTCGGCGCGGAACACGGCCAGCACCGCGCCGACACCGTCCGGGGTGCAGTAGGGGCGCCGCCCGTCCACGCCGTCCAGCTCGCCGACGGCCCTGCTCCGTGCGCAGACCTGGGTGAGCAGGCTCCGGGTGGAGTCGTCGGGGTTGGCGGCGATGGTGTCGACCACGCTCTCCGGGCCCAGGTTGCTGGCCGCGGTGGCGGTCGGGTCGTAGCCGTCGCCGGCCGCCGACGGCCGGGACTGGAAGTAGCGTGGCACAGGGTTGCCGTTCGCATCGGTGAAGGACTGGCCGATGAGCGAGCTGCCCACCGTCGTGCCGTGCACGCTCATCAGCGAGCCGTCGGTCTTGCCGTCGAGGCCGGGGATCCGGCCGACGGCTACCAGGGCCAGCGGGTACGCGAGGCCGAGCAGGACGGTGAACACGAGCAGCGCGCGCAGGGCGGCCAGATGTTGGGCGAGCCAGGTAGGGAGGCGCATCACGAGATCCCCGGAATGAGCTGGATGAGCAGGTCGATGAGCTTGATGCCGATGAACGGCACGAGGATGCCGCCGAGGCCGTAGAGCCACAGGTTGCGGCTGAGCAGCTTCGACGCGCTGGCCGGCCGGTAGCGCACGCCGCGCAGGGCCAGCGGGATGAGCGCGACGATGATGATCGCGTTGAAGATGACTGCGGCGAGGATCGCCGAGGCCGGGCTGGCCAGCCGCATGATGTTCAGCGTGTCCAGGCTCGGGTAGATGCCGGCGAACATGGCCGGGATGATCGCGAAGTACTTGGCGACGTCGTTGGCGATCGAGAAGGTGGTCAGGGCGCCGCGGGTGATCAGCAACTGCTTGCCGATCTCTACGATCTCGATGAGTTTCGTCGGGTCGGAGTCGAGGTCGACCATGTTGCCGGCCTCCTTGGCGGCCGACGTGCCGGTGTTCATGGCCACGCCGACGTCGGCCTGGGCGAGGGCCGGCGCGTCGTTGGTGCCGTCGCCGGTCATCGCGACCAGCCGGCCGCCCTCCTGCTCCTTTCTGATCAGGGCGAGCTTGTCCTCGGGGGTGGCCTCGGCGAGGAAGTCGTCCACGCCGGCCTCGTCCGCGATGGCCTTGGCGGTCCGCGGGTTGTCGCCCGTGATCATCACGGTCCGGATGCCCATCCGGCGCATCTCGTCGAAGCGCGCCCGCATGCCGGCCTTGACCACGTCCTTGAGGTGGATGACACCGAGGGCGCGGGCCGGCTCGCCGTCGACGTGCTCGGCGACCACCAGCGGGGTGCCGCCGGTGCCGCTGATCGCGTCGACCAGTTCGCCCACCTGCTCGGTCGGGTGGCCGCCGTTCTCGCGCACCCACTTCATCACTGCGGCGGCGGCGCCCTTGCGGATCCGGCGGACGCCGCCGTCAACGCTTTCCGCGCCGAGGTCAACGCCGCTCATCCGGGTCTGCGCGGTGAACGGCACGAACGCGGCGTGCGGGATGAGTCCCGGCTCGCGCTCGCGCAGCCCGAACTCGTTCTTGGCGAGCACCACGACGGAACGACCCTCCGGGGTCTCGTCGGCGAGGCTGGACAGTTGCGCGGCGTCGGCGACCTCGCCGGCGGTCACCCCCTCGACCGGAACGAATTCGGCCGCCTGCCGGTTGCCCAGGGTGATCGTGCCCGTCTTGTCCAGCAGCAGGGTGTTCACGTCGCCGGCCGCCTCGACCGCCCGGCCGCTCATGGCCAGGACGTTGCGCTGCACCAGGCGGTCCATGCCGGCGATGCCGATGGCCGACAGCAACGCCCCGATGGTGGTGGGGATGAGGCAGACCAGCAACGACACCAGCACCACGCCGCTGACGCCGGCATCGGTGATCGCGCCGGCGTCGGGGGCGGCCGCCTGGTAGCCCTTGGCGAAAATCGCCAGCGGTTGGAGGGTCACCACGGCCAGCAGGAAGATGATCGTGAGCGCGGCGAGCAGGATGTTCAGCGCGATCTCGTTCGGGGTCTTCTGCCGGTTGGCGCCCTCGACCAGGGCGATCATCCGGTCGATGAAGCTGTCGCCGGGCTTCTGGGTGATCCGCACGATGATCCGGTCGGAGAGCACCCTGGTGCCGCCGGTGACCGCGCTGCGGTCGCCGCCGGACTCCCGGATGACGGGAGCGGACTCGCCGGTGATCGCCGACTCGTCGACGCTCGCGATGCCCTCGACCACGTCCCCGTCGCCGGGGATGATGGAGCCGGCCTCGACCAGGACGATGTCGCCCTGCCGGAGCTGCGGCGCGGGGACGGCCTCGTCGCGGTAGGCGTTCGCCGCCGCGCCAGGCGTCCAGCCGATGAGACGGGTGGCGACGGTGTCCTGCTTGGCCTGCCGCAGGGCGGCCGCCTGGGCCTTGCCCCGGCCCTCGGCGACCGCCTCGGCCAGGTTCGCGAAGACCACGGTGAGCCACAGCCAGACGGTGATCGCCCACGCGAAGACCGACGGGTCGGCCACCGCCAGGACGGTGGTGAAGACGGCCCCGATCTCGACGATGAGCATGACCGGGTTGCGCCAGAGCGTGCGCGGGTCGAGCTTACGCAGCGCGTCCGGCAGGGACCGGATCAGCTGCTCTGGGTCCAGCAGGCCCCCGCCGACCCGGTTGCCGTGGACGGCGGGGGTGCCGGCCACCGGCTCCTCGCCGGTGCCAGATGTCACGGGCGTGACGGACATGTCCTCGTTCCTCATGGTGGTCACAGCCCCTCAGCGAGGGGACCGAGCGCGAGCGCGGGAAGGAAGGTGAGCGCCACGAGGACCACCGTGACGCCGACGACCATCCCGACGAAGAGCGGTCGGTGGGTCGGCAGGGTGCCCTCGGACGCGGGGGTGGGCTGCTGTCGGGCCAGCGAACCGGCCAGGGCGAGCACGAAGATGATCGGCAGGAACCGGCCGAGCAGCATGCAGAGCCCGAGCGCGGTGTCCCACCAGGTGGTGTTGACGGTGATTCCGGCGAACGCGGATCCGTTGTTGTTGCTCGCCGAGGTGAAGGCGTACAGCACCTCGGAGAGGCCGTGCGGGCCGACGTTGAGCGCGGTGGCGTTGTTGCCGGTGGCGAACGCCGCCGCCGTGCCGGCCAGCACCAGCGCCGGGGTGATCAGGAAGTACGGCGAGGCGAGCTTGATCTCGCGCGAACCGATTTTCTTGCCGATGTACTCCGGGGTCCGGCCGACCATCAGACCGGCCACGAACACCGTGATCACCGCCAGGATCAGCAGGCCGTAGAGGCCCGAGCCGACGCCACCGGGCGCGACCTCGCCGAGCATCATGTTGCCCAGCGTCATCATTCCGCCCAGCGCGGTGTACGAGTCGTGGAAAGAGTTGACCGCGCCGGTCGAGGTGAGGGTGGTGGCGGCGGCGAAGGTCGCGGAGTTCGACACGTCGAACCGGACCTCCTTGCCCTCCAGCGCCGCGCCGACGGCCTGCGGGACGGTGCCGTGCCCGGCCAGCTCGAAGACGTTGGTCAGGGTGACGCTGGCCAGCGCGAGGATGGCCATGACCGCGGCGATCGCGTGGCCCTGGCGGTTCTGGCCGACCATCCGGCCGAAGACCCGGGGCAGGCTGAACGGGATGAGCAGGATCAGGAAGATCTGCAGCCAGTTCGTCCAGGCCGTCGGGTTCTCGAACGGGTGGGCGCTGTTGACGTTGTAGAAGCCGCCACCGTTGGTGCCCAGTTCCTTGATCACTTCCTGGCTGGCCACCGGCCCACCGGTGAGGTGCTGCGTCCCGCCGGTCAGGGTGGTGACGTCGGTGCCGCCGGAAAGGTTCTGCACCACGCCGCCGACCATCAGGGCGAGCGCGCCGAGCACGGCGACGGGCAGCAGGATGCGCAGGGTGATCCGGGTCAGATCGACCCAGAAATTGCCCAGCTCGCCGGTGCGGCTGCGGGCGAACCCGCGGATCAGGGCCACCGCCACGGCGATGCCGACCGCGGCGGAGACGAAGTTCTGCACGGCCAGGCCGGCCATCTGCACGAGATGCCCCATGGTCGACTCACCTGAGTACGACTGCCAGTTCGTGTTGGTCACGAACGAGACCGCGGTGTTCCAGGCGCCGTGCGGCGCCACGGGGTCGAAGCCCAGCGAGAGCCAGAGCTTGTCCTGCACCCGCTGGAACAGGTAGAGGAACAGGATCGAGACGGCCGAGAAGGCCAGCACGCTGCGGGCGTACACGCCCCAGGTCTGCTCGGCGGCCGGGTTGACCCCGACCAGTCGGAAGATCCCACGCTCGACCCGGGACTGCCGGCTGCCGGACACCACCCGGTACATGTGATCGCCGAACGGTCGGTGGACCGCGACCAACACCGCCACCAGGGACAGCAGGAAGACGACGCCGGCTGTTGTCATGGTCATCAGAAGCGCTCCGGGAACAGCAGGGCGACGACCAGGAAAAGGCCCAGGCCGATCGCCAGCACCAGACCGGCGGCGTTCACCGCGTTCACAGCTTCTCCACACCCCTCACCACGAGGGCGAGCGCCGCGAACAGCCCCACCGTCACCAGCACGAACACCACGTCAGACACGGCTGACTCCCCTTACCGGACGTTGTCGGGCGACCGTCTTCGTGGTCGCGCCGGGCAATCACAGCGCCGGATCGGGCGGACGGACAGGGGCTATAACGCGACCATCACGGTGATCGGGCGTTTCTTCACGCCCTTTTCACACCGCCTCTCCACGGAGTGACCCGCGCCACCGGCCGGGCGGCCCGTCACCCCTGCAGGGATTAGGCTCTTGCCGCCTGCGTTGATGAGCCCGGGTACGCGGCTTCTCGCTCCTGGCCGGACTGGCACCCTCGTCGGCCGTGCGCCGAACGCTCAGGTGTGTGAGCCGGCGCCGCGCGCCGCAAACTACTCTGAGACGTCGGGTTCGTCGGCGGATCCGCCGTCCGCCCCCGTCGTGTCCGGGCCTCGCCGTTGGGGCGAGTGGGCCGAAGGTGTGCTGGACCAGGTTGTTGGCTTTGCTCAGGACAGGTCGGTGGCCACCAACAGGTCGCTGACTGCGGTACGAATCTGGGCGACGACCACCGCGCCGGAGAAACCCACCCGGACCGGTAGGCGCGCGCTGCCCGGTCACCGCCCGCAGCGCCTGCTCCCGCGTCCGGTTGGCCTCCGACGTTCCGTGAGCCAACTCACGCCGGAGGATCTGGACGGTCTCGGCGAGCGCCGACACCGCCTCGGGCATGTCGTACGGGACCGCCTCGCCGTTCTCAATCAGGGTCACCGCCCGGCGGATGAGAGTTCCGCTGTTGCGTATGGCGCGATCGATCAGGTCCACCGCATCGGCGTACCGGCCGAGCGGCCCCTTTCGGGCGCTCCAATACCCGGGGAGAGGGTGGCGCCCTCCCGCGCTCCCTGCGCGGCCTCGTAGAAGGCACCGAGCTCTTTCTTGTTGTTCCGCAGCCGATCGAGGGCGGTCTGTGCCCGTGCGCTCCCGGAGCGCATGAGCGGTGGCGTCGAGCTGGTCGGCGAGCAGATTCAGCGCGGGACCGGCAGAACGGTTGATCAGCCGCAGCGGATTGAGCGGCAACCGCACCGCCGTCACGACCAGGGCCGCCGCTCCACGGATGATCGCGTCGGCGAATCGTGGGATCTCGAGATTGGGTGTCGACGGCGACAGCGTGCCGATCAAAGGCCGTCGCCCCCGCTTGCACGCTCAGGGCGGGACTGCGGCCGACGAAGGCCGCCACGAGGACAGCCAGCACCACGATCAGCCCGAGCTGCCACGTCCCGGTGCCGAGCAGGTAGATCAGCGCGTCGCCGATCAGGATGCCAACACCACGCCGATGAACAGCTCGACGATCGCGGCCATCCTGCTGGCCCTGCGCGATGCCACCGAAATCCGCCCGCACGCGCACTTCGAGTGGTCCGAAGGCAAGCCGATCGCGCACTTGATGCGGTACCTAATCCTCGGCGGGGGTGACACTCCACCGGGTACCGGAGATCCTGGACAAGGCCGAACGAGATCCCGCACGGCGGTCAGGCATCCACGTCGACGGTTGCGGTGATCGGGAAACCCCGTACGCCGCGCGGGAAGCGCCCCGACACATAGGTCGGGACCCTCTCCCCCTATCGCCGTAACGTCATGCGTCGAGGTTGGGGCTCTGCCTGCGGGCGATCAGCTGAGCGGTGACGCCGATGGTGACCATTCCCGCGCCTGCGCCGAAGAGCCACCACAGACGGGTGGAGTCGCCGCCGGTGACGGGAAGGATCGGGTCCGGGCTGCCGGTCGGGGGCCGTTCCGGGTCGCCGGTCGAGGAGGGCGCCGCGGTGGGTTGGGTCGGCGAGGGAGTGGGCTGCGTCGGCGTCGCGGTGGGGGTCGGCGACAAGCCGAGCGGCGCTCGCAGCGGGCTTCGGCCAAAATGACGGTGCCCGCCGGGATGTCCAGCAGCGGCCCGCCGACGACGGTGCCGGTCAGCCGCAGCGTGGCCTGCCGGCCTGTAGCCCAGGACCTGGCGCTCCCAACGGGGTCAGCGCTCCTTGGTTATCCGGCCGAATGCCTGACTGGCGCCGGGGCTCAAGCTGCTCCCGGCGCTGCTGGCCGCCGAACTGGTGCCCGATGCTGCCGAGACATATGCGCGTGAGCGGTTGCCCGTTCGCGTTCCGGGAGGAGTACTTCGCAGCGTCGAAAGGCCTGGTGTCCTATGTGTGCGAGCTACCGCTATCGAGCGACGACCTGCCCAAGATGATGCGGAGTCCACGCGTGGCGTCGGCCGTCAAGCGGGCGATCGCCGATGACGCAGAGTTCGTACACGGCCGGTTGTCCAAGGAGGGCGTGATCGCGATCTGCGAGTGGGCGGCCAAGGGTAATAACGTCTCGGTGGAGCTGCTGGTCAAGCTCAGCGAAGCCGCAGCGCCCGCTGAGCACATCCTGAGTTTGCTGGAACCCCACCTCGCTAACATCGAGCTGCCGGTGTTGGACGAGATTCTTCTGGCGCTCGGCGACGAGTACGAACCGCTCACCAGGGTCGGTCGTCACCGCCCTAAGTTGAAGGAACGCGACGGGACCGAAGAGCTGCTCAATGAGCTCAAGCGCCGCGGCCGGGTCGGTTCGTTCAGCCGAGGGTTGCTCCCTGGCCTACGGGTCAACATGCGTCATTGACACCCACTTACGGTTCGCCCGCCGAGGCACAAGGTCAGGTTCATGACGAGCTGTACGCGTCCGCGACGGCTCCTGACTCGGACGTCCGTGTTCGTATGCGTTGCCCCCGATGCGCACAGGACGGTGCTGGCACGGCGAGTCCGGGACGCGGTGACGACTCACCGGCAGCAAGCGGAGCCACCGGAAGCGCCGGTGAAGATCTTGTTGTAGGCGCTTCGGATGGTTCCGGGCTCACCCGTGGCGGTTCGAAGTCCGCAAAGATCGGGGCGGGTGGCGGATTTGGTTGGCCGACGTGCCGCAGTGGTGCGGTCTGCACGTCAGGGCAGATCTCTGCCAGTAGAAGCGCGGGGTCATCGCACATATGTACGATAACCCCGTGACGCGGGAGCTGGTCTGCGCGGACCTGACACCGCCGCGCCGGACGACCGCCCCAGTAGCCGATGTGGCCGCCGACGTCTGAGACTGGGCGGCCGGCTGCCGACAAAACGGCCCGCCTTGTTCCCCAGATGCGGAGTGAGGCCGGTCCAGCCGGGCGGCAGCGCATCCACATCCACCAGCGCCTGTCTCGTGGTACGACTGCTCCATAGGCAGAACCGGCGGAAACGAGCTGATCGATGACAAGCAGGCAAGGCCGGCTGCGGCGGAGGCCCGAGCAACCGAAGGCGACATTCCTGGAACTGCTGTTCGACGTGGTGTTCGTTCTCGCGCTCGCACAGCTCTCGGCTCTGCTGGAAGAGAATACGAGCTGGACGGCGCAGTCCAGGCGCTGATCTTGCTGCTTCCCCTGTCGGCGGTCTGGGCCGTTACCGCGGAGGTTTGCGATAAGTTCGACCCGCAACAACCGTCGATACAGCTGCTGGTCCTCGGAGCACTGCTCGGCACCCTGGTGATGGCCGCCGCGGCGCCTGAAGCGTTCGGCGAACGAGGCCTTTACTTCGCCGGCGCGTACCTCGCCATCCAGCTCGGTGCCTCCGGCATCCTCGTACTTCTGCTGCGTGGCAGCGAGATGCAGCGCCCTGAGGCGCGAGAAGCCGTCTGGTTCGGCGCGTCCGCAGTGCCGTGGATCGCGGGCGCGCTTATGGATGGTTGGGCCCGTGGGGTGCTGTGGGCACTGGCGGTGGCCGTCGAATTCGTCGCTGCCGGTCTCCGCCTACCAATACGACGGCTGGGCCGGGCGCGTGTGACGGAGTACGAGTACTCCGGTGAGCACCTCATCGACCGGTGCCGGCAATTCTTCACCATCGCGCTCGGCGAGCTGATCCTGGTTAGCGGGCTGACGCTCCACCAGAGCGGGTCTCAGGTTGCCAACTTCGCAGCGGTATTGGCAGCGTTCGCCACCACGGTGCTGCTATGGCGCATCTACTTCTACAGTGGCGGGGATCTGCAATCGAAGGCGTCGACGGTCCTCGCAGAAGCCTTCGGACCGGTTCACGGACGCCCAGTGGTTTTCGCCCACCCGGTCTTGGTCGCCGCCGTCATTGCGATTTCGGTCAGCTACAAATTCGTGATTTCGGATCCGCTCGGACGCACACCGCTCGCCTGGATCGTACTCATCGTCGGCGGACCCGCGCTGTTCCTCACCAGGCCCGCCTTCTTGGAGTACGCCGTCTCCAGCCGCTTGTCCTGGGATCGGCCGATCGGAATCCTCGGGCTCGCCGTCATCTCACCGGCGATGATCCTGGTGCCGCCGCTCGGGGCCGCGATCGCCGCTGCCCTCGTCCTGGCCGGGGTCGCCTTGCTCGACACCGTGCGTCGGTCACGACGCCGACCACAGCGGGCAAGAGCCGGCTAGCCGGAAGCGCCACTCGCTGATTTGTCACCCAGGTTCCGATACCGATCTGTCACCCAGATCCCGACGGGACGGCCGGCTGCCGGCGAATGTCGGGTCCCAGGACCTGCGTGACAGATCAGTTTCGGGACGTGGGTGACACGTCCGGCTAGACGATCTTCGGATTTGGTTAGTGCATTTTGCGGGCCGCGTCGGGCCCCGGCGCCTCAGTCCTTGGTTTTAGAGCGCCTGCCGCCGCTCGACCACGCCTCCGCCAGTTGTAGCGGCGCAACAGTCGGACACCGAGGGCCAAGGCGAGAAGCGCCGCGGCGGCTCCCTTCCACTGACGCTCGAACACAGGCCGATGTTCGCCGAATGCCGCGTCGCCGGCCATGATGAGCCAGACCAGGCCGGCCACCCATCGCTCACCGCGCGACACCTCCGGTGGCTCGCCTCGACCAAGAAGAGCCACCAGCAACGCGGCAGCACTCACCGCCACGACGACTAGACGAGTAGTTCCGAAGTCAGGGGTCGATGTCTGGGCATGAGGAGAGGGCATCCAGGATCATGTTGTGACGCAAGACCTGGATACCCTCTTGACTGAGGTTCCCCCCGGGATGTGGACACCGGGTTATGCCGCGATCTGGTGCAGCGTAGTGGATGTGAGGGTCTGTTCGTAGTCGGCGGGGCTGAGGTAGTCCAGCGCGGAGTGGCGGCGTCGGTGGTTGTAGAAGGCGATCCACCGGAATACGTCGCGGCGGGCGTCGGCCTCGGTTGCCCACCGTCGGTGGTCGACGTCCAACTCTCGTTTGAGGGTGGCGAAGAACGCCTCGGCCAGGGCGTTGTCGTACGACGAGCCGATCCGCCCCATCGAGCGGCGGACACCGTGGCGGCGGCAGGCGTCGGCGAAGGCGCCGCTGCCGTATTGGGCGCCCCTGTCCGAGTGGAAGATCACGTCGTCGACCCGGCCGCCGCGGGCGGCGACCGCGGCGTCCAGGGCGTCGATGACCAGGGCGGTGCGCATGTGGGTGTTGATCGACCAGCCGATCAGCCGTCGGGTGGCGATGTCGATGACCGTGGCCAGATACAACCAGCCGGCACCGACGCGCAGATCGGTGATGTCTCCGCACCACCGCTGATCCGGAGCGGCGGCGGTGAAGCCCCGGCCGATCAGGTCCGGCGCCGGCGGAACGGCCGGATCCGGGATCGTGGTCCGCTTGCGGCGGCGCAGATGCCGACCCACGACGTCCCGCTGCCGCATGATCCGCTCGACCCGCTTGCGGTTGACCCGCACACCCTGGCAGCGCAACTCGACGGTCACCCGCGGCGACCCGTAGGTGCCACCGGAGTCGGCGTGGACCCTGATGATCTGCTCGGCGAGGGCGTCCTCGTCGGCGGCGCGAGCCTGCCGGGCCGCCTCGCTGGCTGCCCAGCGGTAGAACCCGGAGCGGGAAACCGCCAGGACCCGGCACAGCCGCTTGACGCCGAAGCCGGCGCGGTGGGTGGAGATGAACCGGAAGCGGCTGGTCACCGATCCATCTCCTTCGCGAAATAGGCGGCTGCCTTGCGCAGGATCTCCTTCTCCTGCCGCAACTCCGCGACCTCACGCCGCAACCGGGCGATCTCGGCGTCCTTGTCGGCCACCGACAGCCCGTCCCCACCCGAGGCGGTCGCAGACGCCCCCGTCCGGCGTTCGGCAGCGCGGACCCAGTTCCGCAGCGTCTCGTGACTCATCCCGAGCTCACGCGCGACCTGATTGACCGGCCGCTGCGACGAGCGGACCAGGTCAACCGCGTCACGCCGGAACTCTTCCGTGTACTTCGATGGACGCCCCAACGGGGACACCCCTTCCTCTGGACCAGCGTCCAGTCTCAGGGTGTCCACATCTCAGGGGGAAGCCCAGCAGGAGCGGTAGTCACCACGGAGGTGACTACCGCAGTACGCCACATCAGGTGAGGACTTTTAGGAACTCTGCCTCGTCGAGCTGGTCAACCCGGTCATGCTGCACTTGGGGCCCGCGCCAACGCAGAGGCTTGTTGCGCTCGGGGCATAGCGGGGTCAAGGGGGGATCGATATGACGCAGGGAGAAAAGCGGCGCATGCGTCGGCGCCAGTTGGTTGCCTGCATCGCCGGGACCGTTGGTGCCACGGCGGGCGCCGCCACGTGGGCGGGCTTCGCCTTCGGCCACCGGACTGAGGGGGCGGTGTGGCCTTATGAGTGAAAACAATTTCTCGGTGCCTATCAAGTCGCGCATTCCGGCAAACTTCGATGACAAGGCTTTCATCCACGTACGGCGGCTTGCGTCTGGCCCCTTCGAGGACGCCAACGCGCGCCCGCAGGTTGTCATGGTGGCTGGCAGGACAACCCCCGCGCTCGTATCGCTGGACCTACAGAGCGAGGTTGCAGGAGGGAAATTCAGCTGGGCGAGGGCGATCGCGGAGGCTGGCATTGATGTGTGGATCATGGAAGTGCAGGGCATGGGAAAATCCTCTCGCCCGGACGTAATGAACAATAAATGCAATATCCTGCCGTCCCAACAGGGCCTCATCTTCGACAAGGCAAGCCAGTGCGCGCCGGAGTATCCGATGCACCTCGGTCACTCAGAATCCGAGTGGCACGAACTCAATGAAGTTGTTAAGCATGTCCAAGGAGTGACCGGACAGTTCAAGGTCATACTCATCGGCTACTCGGCAGGGGCCTACGTGGTTGGACCGTACGCGATGCAGAATCCTTCGAAGGTAAGGGGCCTTCTCCTGTTCGCACCGATCTTCCCGCCCGGCGGCCCGCCAAGTCCAACGTCAATCGCGGTCAAGCCTACGCAGTTCGGCCCGTTGTTGATTCCGCCGGTATCCAGCCCGAAGGGCTTCTACGGCGCGCCCATGGGAATCGTGACCAAGGAGACAATGCCCAAACCACGCCTCAGTCCGTTGCCGGCCACCGATCCAACCATCCCCTCACTGCCAATCGACAGGCGTCTACGGCAACAGGCCGAACTCATTGAAGATATATGGCAAGCATATATGGACAGCGAAACCGGCACCTTCGAAACAGGCACCTCGATGGAGGTTTCCCGGCATCCGACCCGGTTCTGGTGGGGCTGGAACGATGCCCTTGTGAAGGCGAACCCGAATCTCGGGAACGACATACCAGTCCTCATCATCAACGGGCTAGATGACGATCAGGCGAATCAAAAGCCAGAGGCCAAGAATGACGGCCGGGGCCGCTTCTGGGTGCCAGATCTTTACGACGCGATCTCCGGACACCGCAAGTTGATGTACGATATTGAACAGGCCGGGCATGTATCTCAATGGGAAGAACCACACCGCCACAGACTGCACAAGCTATCCATTGATTGGCTTACAGCCTACGTGGGCTACGGCAACGACGTCACTCCAGGGCCGCGAGACTTCCCCTTTGAGGGGACGGGACGATTTTTCGTCCCATTTGGCGGGGCGGCACCGAAACCATGGAATGGCCATATCGTGCCCTCTCTACCGCTGCGGCGGCCGCCCGGAGGATAGGGGAGCTCCTGGGTCAGTGCATCGCGTAGGACGGACTGGACCGGGCCGGAGCCACTGCGGTATGTGCAGGTTGAGCCCGACACCGCTGTGGCCGACCGACATCACCGCCCATGAGCAAGATCGCCAAGCGGCTAACACAGCGGCTACCTCGATGTCTTTACCGCAGGTCGGCGGCGATCCGGTCGGCGCCGGCAGTCAGGGCGTCATAGCCGCCGCCGGTTAGCTTGCCGCCGCGTCGCAGCTCGTCAGCTTCTCGCGCAGCTTCTTGAGCTGTTCCTCGGCCTGGTCGGGGTCGCTCTCGGCGATCTCCTTCGCGATCGCGTCCACCTTGGTGTGCAGGTCCCTCGCGGCATCCGGGTTCAACCGGCCGGCTTCCACCTGCTCCCGGATCGACCGGCGCATGCTAGCGATCGGGTGTGCGGGTGGGGTGGGGCTCGGCCTACGGGAGGTGGCCCGAGGGCTCGGTGTCGGGCTGACCGGATTGCGGGCAGCCGACGCGACGGCCCGCAGCGTCGGAGTGGCGGACGCGACGGTGAGCGGCACGGCCGGCACGCGGGGCGCCACGGCGGTGGTGGCCGATGCCGGCGGCTTGGTCGGTCCCCCGGTCGAGGTGTGGTCGTCGCGGTTGAGCAGCGTGACGCCGGTCAGGGCGAGCAGCGCGACGCCGGGCAGGGCCGCCGCCAGCAGCGCCGCGCGCCGATGCCGTGCCGGGCGGTGGTCCGGTCTGGGGGGTGCCCGGCTGACTGCGCGTCCGGCGTGGGCGGAAGAGCGATCACCGGCATGGACCGTCCCGGCCCGCCCGGGTCCGCTGGCGTGACCGGCACGAGAGGAACCGGCGTGCCGGCCCGGTGGCAGCAGGGCTGCGAGGCGGTCCCGGACCTCGGCCGCGCCGGGCGGCCGATCGGCAGGATCTTTGGCCAGCAGTTCGGCGACCAAGGCGTCCAGCTCGGCGGGTACGTCGGGCCGGCGCTCGCGCAGCGGCTGGGGTGGCTCGTTGACGTGCTGATGCAGCACGCCGAGCGGCTCGCCGACGAACGGCGGACGGCCGGCGAGCATGGCGTAGAGGGTGCAGCCCAGCCCGTACAGGTCGGCGCGGTGGTCCACCGGCCGGCGGAGGGCCTGCTCGGGAGACATGTACGAGCTGGTGCCGAGCTTGGTCGCCGGCTCGGTAAGGGTTTCTCCCCGTCCGCCCAAGGTAGGCGGGCGATGCCGAAGTCGCAGATCTTCACTGTGCCAGTGGCGGTGACGATCAGATTGCCCGGCTTCACGTCACGGTGCACCACCCCGGCCGCGTGCGCGGCGGCGATCCGTCCTGTCGCCCCACCCCGTCACTGTCGAGGACCAGGTCGTCAAACTTCCCGACGCCGGCCTGCCCGCGGTGCCCGATGTCGACGGCAAGACCCTGAAACGGATGGGCCGCGGTGCCCTTCAAGTCCACGTCGATGTCGGCGGCGGCCTGCGGCTGCTCACCTGCCACCTCAAGTGAAAGCTGCTGACCTATCCCGGGGACCGCCGCTACCCGAAGAACGAAGACGAGCGAGCCAGCGGCGCTGGCTACGCCCTGGTGCGGCGGGCCGCGGAAGCCGTCGCCGTCCGCGTCCAGCTCAATAAGGTCATGACTGCGTCCGCCACCGACGGCGAACCCGGCGTACCCACCATCCTCTGCGGGGACCTCAACGACGGACCCGACGCCGTCACCACCACCCTGCTCATCGGCCCCAGCGACGGAGATATCGACCGGCCCGACAAGGGAGATCCCGTCCGGCTGTACAACCTCGCCCCGCTCCTGCCGACGGGGCGGGCGTACTCACGGATCTATCAAGGACGAGGCGAGCTCATCGACCACATCCTCGTCTCCCGCGACCTGCGCCTACGAGTCGCCAGCGTCGACAGCCTCGTCGACGACATCGGCTCGATCACCGAATGCACCGACACGCTACGTCCCGCCACGGTCCCTGACCACGCCCCCGTCATCGCTCGCTTCCACGCCTGAGCACCACCGACAACTCGCTAACAGCGGTTGGGCAAGGGCCGTGGGGTCCGCTGAGGTCGACCGGGTTCGGGTCGGAGCCGCGGCCCCCGCCGCGCTCAGTCAGGGGGCCCAGATGTCTTGTTGCCCGGCGGAGCGGGTGTTCCGTGGACAGTTGCGCACCATGAACTATTGCTCGCGCGGTGCGACATGATGATTTCATAAGGCAAGTCCGGCTATATGGGAATCCGTCGCTTCGCCCTCCAGCCGCAACAGATCCGCTAATCGGCATTGGTGCTCGAAAGTCACGTGACCGAGTTGCTGGAACAGCCGCTTTGGCAGCGGGAAGGCCGGCGGACCCGTTGCAGGGCAAGGGGTTTGCTGGCTCTCCCGCCGCGTGACCGAAAACGGCGTTGTGCCAGATGCTGACTCCGACTGTCGTTCCTCTTTTTTTGTGTCAGATGGGCCTTGACCTCCGCCGATAGCAGGACCACCCTGACCTGCGTCCGGGCACTAGGCCCGGAAAGAATAGCGATTGGACGGCAACCACGCCACCGACAATCGCTACTACGCGTGCGCCGAACACTCGACACATCTGTGAACGCCAGGCCAAAATCCTGCACCAGATGTCGAAGCCGACGCTCAAGCACAAGACCACGGACAACCAGACCAACGGCAGCTTCGTGGTGGACGAAAGAGGGCGAGAGCATGCCCCCTTGAACATCGGAATTTGTTCCTTGGAGCCGACATGAGGAATCTACGCATCGGGCTCACCATCCTGACGACCACCACTGTGACGTTCGTGGGAATCCACGCCGTCCCCGCGGCCGCCACCGCGCCCACCACCACCCGGGTCAGCGTCTCCAGCAGCGGGACGCAGGGCAACGGCCACAGCGGAGGCCGCGGGATCAGCTCCGACGGGCGCTGGGTGGCCTTCGCGTCGGAGGCCACCAACCTGGTCCCCGGCGACACCAACGGCCGCTCGGACATCTTCGTCCGTGACCGGGCCACCGGCACCACCGAACGGGTCAGCGTCGCGACCGGCGGCGCCCAGTCGACCGGCGCCCAATACACCGTCAACAGCAACGACCCGGTCATCAGCGCCGACGGCCGCTACGTCGCCTTCGTATCGGACGCCGACAACCTCGTGCCGGGCGACACCAACTTCTCCGACGACGTCTTCCTCCGCGACCGCGTCGCCGGAACCACCACCCGGATCAGCGTCTCCACCGCCGGCGCCGAGGGCGACTACCCCAGCTACGAGCCGACGATCAGCGGCGACGGACGCTACGTCGCGTACACCTCGTGGGCGACGAACCTGGTACCGGGCGACGAGAACTGGTCGCCGGACATCATGCTGTGGGACCGTGTCGCCGCGACCACGACCCGGATCAGCGTCTCCACCACGGGCGGCGACACCTATGGGGAGAGCCGCCAGCCGGCCATCACCCCCGATGGCCGCTACGTCGCGTTCACCTCGACGGCGTTCAACATGACGACGCCGTTCACCTACAACGGATCTGAGATCTTCGTCCGCGACCTCGCCACCGCCACCACCAGCGCGTTGAGCTACGCCACCAACGGCGCCGAAGCGAACAGCGACAGCTACCACCCCGCGATCAGCGCTAACGGCCGCTACGTCTCCTACTACTCGTACGCCACCAACCTGGTGGCCGGCGACACCAACGGCCGCTACGACATCTTCCTCCGAGACCGCGTCGCCGCCACCACGACGAGGATCAGTGTCGCGACCGGCGGCGCCCAAGCGAACATGGACAGCTATAACTCGGCGATCAGCGCGGACGGCCGCTACGTCGTCTTCGACTCGGGAGCAACAAACCTGGTAGCCGGCGACACCAACGGGTACCTGTGGGACGTCTACCTGCGGGATCGCGTAGCCGGCACCACCACCCGCGTCAGCGTCTCCACCGCCGGAACCCAGGGCAACAGCCAGACCGGCGGCCCGTCGATCAGCGCCAACGGCAGACTCATCTTCTTCAGCGGAGTGGCGACCAACCTGGTGCCCAACGACACCAATAGCGCGAACGACGTTTTCCTCCGGGACCTCGGTACCTGACGACACGACCACGGCACCGCCCTGCGGTACCAGCGAGGGTGCGCCGCCCAGGCGGCGGCGCACCCTACCGCCCGGAACGCCCCGGAGCTGTTCGGCGGCCCGCACGCGGATCGGATTCGGGAGCGCCCCTCGCGCGACTGCTACCTGGTGCTCATGGACGCCCCGCGTTCAAGCCGCCACGGACTGCGCGGGGCCAGTGCGCCGACTGGCGCGGGATTTACCGGAACCAGGCAATAGCCCCGGAACGAGCACTAGCGTGGGCCTGGAGGGGCTCACTGCCTCTGGCCGGTACCAGCCATGTGGATCATGGGGGTGTCCATGCGCGGGCCGAAACGTGGTCCGGTCTGGGCGGCCCAGTTGTGGATACGCCAGCGCCGGCGCAGGTGGCGTACCCGACGGGAACGGCAGGCCGAGCGGAACCGCCGCCGACACACGGACCAGCGGCCCGACCACCGGATGAGCTGGCGGCACCACCGCGGGCTGCGGTGGGGGATCGTCGCCACCGCCGGGGCGCTCGTGGTGTGGACCGTCTTCTCCCTGGTTCTGGCGGTCCTCAACAGCGAGCCCGGTTTCCTACGGATGTCGAAGTGGTGTGCTGGGGACCAGCCGAGGTCGTACTACTGCGGGCAGGTGGAGGGCTTCGTCAAGGGCCCGCTCATCCTGGCGCTGGGCCTCGCGGTCTTCCTGTTCTGGCGATACGTCCCGGTCCGTCGCTGGTACGACCGCCACGCGCTGCGCAATCTTCGGATGGTGCTTCCCACCGCCGAACGCGACAGCAAAGCGAGCTACGTCGTGGGTCGGGACGAACTGTGCGAGCTGATTGTCCAGCGGCTCCGCGACGAGCACCGCCGGCGGCCGCTGCTGCTGGTGGGCGGCATCGGCACTGGCAAGACCGCGACCCTGGTGCGCCTCGCGGAGATGTTGATGGCCAGCGACGTCGTGCCGGTCGGGATCGACCTGCGCACCGTCACGGACCCGGCGAAGCTGAACTTCCATCAGCTCGCCCTAGAACAGTTCCAAAAGACCATCGACAGCCAGTTGCACGCCGCGGGCGAGGCCGACAAGGTGTGGCGGCGGCTGTGGCTGGAGAACCGGATCGTGGTGCTGGCCGATGGCCTGGAGGAGGTGCTCGCCGAATCCGGCCAGCCCGCCGATCGGGACAGCGTGCTCCGTGAGGCGGTGCGGGGCGCGGTTCGTGAGCGGCTCCCCTTGGTGGTCGCCTCGCGGCCGGACGATCCGCTGCGCGGGTTGGACGCGCTGCTGCTGCAACTGGAGCCGCTCTCCATCGGTGCCGCGTTGGAGTACGTGCAGACCGGCAGCCACCGTTCGGACGCTGGCCAGCAGTGGGAGCGGATCACCGAGCTGGTCAAGGCCGCCGACGTCGCCGACTCACCGTTCTACCTGCGGGTCATCAGCCAGCTGCACGAGGTGGACCGCCTGGACCGGGTCGGGCCGACGGATCTGGGCAGATCCGCCCTGCGTTGGTCGTTGCTGGAGGAGTGGTGGGCGGCCATCGTCGCCGGGGATCTGTACGAGGACTACGGCATGCCGCAGACCGAACGGACCGACGCGCTCGAGGTGCTCTCCGCGCTTGCCTGCATCGGGTTGCGCGACAACCGGCTGTCGGTGCGTACCACCGATCTCATGAGCGCCGACGGCGTGAAGGACGCTGCCCGGCGGTGGATTCTGGCCGAGCTCCGGGCCCGGCTGCACAAGCTCAGTGCCGACAACCCGCAGGACCTCGGGCTCGCCGAGACCACCGGGGAAGAGCTGAGCATCGTGGTGAAGCGGCAGGACGGGGTGCGTTTCCAGAATGGGGTGGTCCAGGCGTACCTCGGCTCGCGCTACCTCGCCGCGGCCCTGCGCGACGACGGCTTCCTGGAGCAGGCGTTCACCGAGAACCACGGCCCAGGACGGGAGCTGCTCGCCGCTCTCACCCTCTACACCCGCAGCGCGGGCGCATTCGAGCGGCTGGACGGGCGGTGCACGCCACCGGTGGCGCACGGAACCCTGCTATGGCTCCGCAATGCCCTCCGGCTGAGGGTGGGACCGTCGCCGAGCGCCCGCGACACGAGGACCACCCGGGACCGGTCCATTGCTGTCGTCCACCGGCTGTGTGCCGCGGCGACCGGGACACGCAACCGCACCCGAGCCCTGGAGCTGTTCGCGGCCGCGCTGGAGATGGACGCCGCCAGCGGACACACTGCGCACCGGAAACTGGCGGACGCGATCCTCGGCGCCTGGCCGAACTACCAGGGAGACGGCTCGGTCACCGACCGCCCGCTCGAGGACGCCAAGGTCGCCCTTGTGCACCGGTACGGCGACGCCGCCCGGCAACTACGGGACCGGCCCCCGGAACCCACTGGATCCCGGGGACAGCCGCCCACACCGCAGTACCGGCAGCTGTTCCAGATGATGGCGCACGAGACGTCGTACCTGCCCCGGCTGACCGCAGCCCGCCAGATCGCCAGCGGCGGCAACGCCGCGGTCCGCGCATTGCGCGACCTGCTCGACCAGCCGCCGGAGGCGGCCGACACCCAGGGCCGGGAGCGCTTGGAGGAACTGCGCACCTGGCTCGCCCCGCCCCTGTTCCTCTTCGCCGAGGCCGCCCACACCCCCGGCGAACCGGATTGGCAGGGCGTCGTCCAGGATATCCTGCGCCGCTGGGTCGACCGCCTGGCCTCCGACTTCAGGGAGGGGGCCCGCGTCTACGAGATCACCCTGGCGCAGGGGTTCCGGATGGCGGCCAACTGTCGCACGTACCCGGCGCACCGCAGTGTGCTGATCGAGGAAGCCGAGAAGGCGCTGCGGCACTCCCGGTTCTGGTACTCCCACCTTGTGCTCATCCAGGCGCTCACCCTGCTCGCTCTCCCCCGCGACCCAGGCGAAGCGTTGCGCGAGCGGGGTCACGGTTCGGACCCGCGCGGCCTGGTGGGCTTCTGGACCTCCATCGCCGGGGGCGGGCTCCTCGCCCCGCAGCCCGGCAGCGGTACGGCCCACCCCCTCGTCCTCGAGGTCGCGGACCTGTGCGTCGAGGCGCTCATCGACCGCCATCCCGAGCGGCATTGCTGGCTGGACGAGCGGGAGATCGTCGGGCGGATCGGCTCGGTCAGCCCTCAGCCGGGCGTCCGCCGGCACCAGGCGTCCTGGCTGCCGCCGTGGCACGGCTGGGCCGTCCTGGAACCGCGGGCTCAACGGCTGCTGGCCGACGTGATGCTGCTGCTCAACCTCGCCGACCGGGGACGGGACAACGATCAGCGGGCGCGCCGGCTCACCCGTGCCAGCCGGGCCGAGCTGCCCCCGTGCCTCACCATCGACCGCACCGCCATGCGGGTCAACCTGAGCCGCCGCCAAGCCCACGACGTACAGCCGGGCGCCACTTGCATCGACGACTGCCCGTTCCGGCTGTGCCCGCTGCCGCCGAAGGGAGACGAGCTGCCGTACCAGATGGACGAGGCCTTCTGCGCCCACCAAATCGACCTCGTCGGGCGCTCGCTCCGGTCGCCCGGGCGGGCGGACTGGCAGGCGGTAAACCGGCAGGATCTGCGGACGTTCTGGCGGGAGATGTCCGAGCGGATGGCCCCCGCCTGGCGGAAGTAGTCAGACAAAATTGCGGGCGGCGCGCTGCTCCGCAGCTGGCGGCAGGAGCAGTCGGCCCGGCGGCAAGCGGGCGCGACACTGGCTGGCCCCAACGCCTACCAACGCGCCTTCAGACAGCTCGCACAACCGTGCGGGCCACCTCGCTCAGGCATCAACCCCAGCATCGTGATGCTGTGGTTGTGCCCTGCGCGGCACACGCTTATCGCCGATGGCCGCGACGGGTCCCAGGCAGCAAAGACGCGAGTCGGCTCACCGCATCCCGAAGCTCCCGACCCGCTCCCCCGGCAGCGGCCAACCGGCTCACAGGCGACCGCAGCCGTCTTCAGCGCTGGACGGCGAAGCGGGCGGGCGGAAGACCGGCTACGCCGACGTCCGCGGTGAGCACGGCTCCGGACAGCTCGGCACCGTCCGACCGGGCGGTCGTGACGAACATCCACCGATAGCCAGGACCGCCGAACGACACGCTCGTGACCAGCGGCGCGGGCACGCACAGCGCGCGGTCCGGAGCGAGGTCCGGCGTATAGCGGAACAGCGTGCCAGATCCCCATGAGGCCACCCAGACTCCGCCGTCTGCGTCGACGGCAATCCCGTCGGGGTGCGCAACCCGCACGGCGTAAACGGATCGGCCGTGCTGCCCGTAGGCGGTGACCGTGTCGGCGAAGCTGTCAGCGTGGTAGAGGAGGCGCCCGTCCGGGCTGGTGTCGACGCCGTTGGACGCGCCCACCCGCCCGGCGAGGATGCGGTGGTTCAGATCGCCCTCCACCCGGTACAGGGCCGCGCGTTCGGCCCGGGTCCGGTCGATCGATCCGACGTAGAGGTTGCCGTCGCGTCCGCACACCGCGTCGTTCAGTGCCAGCTCCGGCGGCCCGGGTAGGCACAGCAGCGGTTGAAAGGCCCCGTCGCCGGGATCGAGGGTGCCAATGTCCCGCCCGGAGACGCCGAGCCATCCCCCGTCGGCCCGCGGCACCAGGGCGGTGACCGCCCGGCCACACGTCGCGGCGGACGCGGCGCCGGTGGCGGGATCGAGCGTCCAGAGCCGTCGGGCGTGGATGTCCACCAGGTGCAGGCGGGCGGATGGCTCGTCCCAGACCGGACACTCCCCCAGCTCACAGCGCAGGTCGCCCAGCACCGACCAGTCCGGTGTCACAGCCATCTTGCTCTCAGGTCAGGGCGGAGCCACGCCGCCGGTGAGGCGATGGAGAGGCCGCCGTCGACGGGCAGGACGACGCCGGTGATGAAGTCGGCCGCCGGCGAGGCGAGGAACGACACGGCGGCGGCCACGTCCTCGGGTCGGCCGACCCGCCGCAGTGGGTAACCTTCAGTGACCGAGGGCAGGTCCGCGTTCCCGATCATGCCGGGGGCGACCGCGTTGACGCGGAGGCCGGCGGGACCGTACTCGAGGGCGAGCTGACGGACGAGTCCCTCCACGCCCGCCTTCGCCGCCGCGTAGCCGGGCAGGCCGGGCGCGGCGAGGGTGGCGTTGACCGAGCTGACGGCGACGACCGCGCCGCCGCGAGGCAACAGTGGCAGGGCCGCGCGGACGACGTAGAACATCGAGCCGAGGGTCGCGTCGAGGGCCGCCCGCCACTGCGCGTCGGTGGTCTGCGCCGCCGCGGCGACGGGCATGACCGCGGCGGCGGGCACCACCACGTCGAGCCGGCCGAGGGTGCGGTGGGCCTCGGCGACGGCACCGGTCGCGGCCTCCGGGTCGGCGCAGTCGGCCACCAGCTCGCTGACGAAGGCCGGGTCGCTGTGCTGCTCGAGGGAGACGCCCACGACGCGATCGCCGGACGCGGTGAAGGCGCGGGCGATCGCGGTGCCGATCGGCGAGGAGGCGCCGACGACGAGGATGCCGCGTCCGCTCACCGGGCGAGTCCGAGGTCGGCGAGGATCGTGGTGAGCGAGTCGCGGCTGGCCGAGTCGAGCGGGCGGGCCGGCGAGCGCACGGTGGCGTCGGCGATGAGGCCACGCCGCACCAGCACCTCTTTGTGAACCGCCCAGGCGATGCCCTGCTGGAGGCCGAACAGGATCAGCGGCAGCAGTCGGGCGAACCCGGCGCGGGCATCGGCCCGCCTCCCGGCCTGCCAGTCCGCGAGCACCGGGCCGAGCAGGTCGGGGAACTCGCAGGCGGGCATGGTGCCGATCGCTCCGCGGGCGTACTCCTCCAGGCAGAACTGGGCGTTCTGGCCGCCGAGCACGGCGAACCGGTCGTCGGCGCGGGCGGCGACCACCGCGGCCACCTTGGGCGCGGTCGGCGGCGACTCCACCTTGACGGAGGTGACGCCGTCGAGCTTGCCGAGTTCGGCGATGAGGGCGGGCGGCATGGTGACGCCGGTGGCGCCGGGCGCGTCCTGGACCATGACCTCCACCCCGGCGGTGGTGGCCACGTCGCCGTAGAAGGTGAGCAGTTGGTCGGGGGTCGGCTTCACCATGAACGGGGGAAGCACCATCAGCGCGGACGCGCCGCCGGCCACCGCGACGCCGGCCTGTTCGATCGCGTTCACCGTCGACGTGCCGTTGATCCCGGCGACGACCGGGACCGCGCCGGCGACGACCTCGGTGACGGTGTCGAGGATCCGGGTCCGCTCCTCGGTGGTGAGCGCGAAGCCTTCGCTGGCCATGCCGAAGACGGCGACGCCGGTGACGCCGCTGGCGAGCTGGAACTCGGTGAGGCGGCGCAGGCTGGGCAGGTCGAGGGCGCCGTCGGGCCCGAACGGGGTGGCGAGGATCGGCACGAGGCCGTGCACGGTGTGAGGCACTCAGGACTCCTTGGCCAGGGCGCGAACCGTCTCGGCGTCGACGTCGACGCCGAGACCGGGTCCCGCGGGCAGGTCGAACGCGGCCGGGTGCACGGGCACCGGACCGGTGAGGATGCGGGATCCGACCTCGGTGGAGGTCGGCTGGTATTCGAACGCGGCGAGGTCGGCGACCGCCGCGGCGACGTGCAGGCCGGCGGCGAGGGAGACCCCCATGCCGACCGAGTGGTGTGGCGCGACGGGTACGTGCCGGGCGGCGCACAGCTCGGCGATCGCCATCGCCTCGGTGATCCCGGTGCGGGCCACGTCCGGCTGGGCGATTCGCATCGCCCGGGCGTCCAGCCACTGCGCGAACTCGTACCGGTTGCGCAGCGCCTCGCCCACCGCGACCGGCAGCGTGCCGCGGGCGGCCAGCTCGGCGTGCCCAGCGATGTCCTCCGGTGCCAGGGGCGCCTCGAGGAACCAGGCACCCTGCTCGGCGAGCCCTCGGGCCAGCGCGACGGCCTCATCCAGGCCGTACGCCCAGTGCCCGTCCACCGCTACCCGCAGGTCGGGGGCGGCGTCGCGGACGGCGTCGACGGTGGCGAGGTCGGCGGCGACGCCGTGGCCGAGGTGCAGCTTGACCGCCGTCGCGCCCCGGTCGGCCCAGTCCCGGGCCAGCGCCGCTCGTTGCGGGTCGGTCGGCCGGGGCAGCCCGGAGACGTACGTGGGCAGGCGATTCCGGAACGCACCACCGAGCAGCTGGGCGACACCGAGCCCGGTCAGCCGGCCGGTGAGGTCCCACAGCGCGATGTCGACGGCGGCGAGCGCGTCGGCCTGGTGGCCCACCAGGTGCCCGCGCTCGCGCATCAGGTCACGCAGCCGGTACCAGGCCGGACGGGGGGCGGTGGCGTCCATCCCGACCAGCACCGGCGAGAGCAGCAGGTCGACGATCGCGGCCGGCACCTCGGGCGCCACCGGCGCCAGGGCCTCGCCCCATCCCGTGGTGCCGTCGTCGGCGACGACCTCCACCAGCAACGTCTCGTACCGTGACGAGTACAGGCTGCGCCACGGCTCGCGGACCTCGTAGCCGCTACCGATGCTGCTGCCGTCCCGCTTCAGCCCCAGGTAGGCCTCGTCGGCGCGCACCTTCAGCACATGGGTGTGCACCTCACGGACCCGCATCACGCCTCCTTTCCGCAGGCCAGCCGTACCGGCTCGGACCGCCGGTCGCCGACCTGCACGACGTAGCTGAACGCGGCGGACAGGTCATCCACCGGCACCGTCCACTCGTTCGGGAGCACCGTGCGTTCGGCCCGCTGCCAGGTGGCACCGTCGTCGAGCGACCAGTGCAGGGTCGCCGGCTCGTGGCTGGCCGCCTGCACGTAGGCGTGGTAGCGACTGCCGTCCGGCTTGGGAATGAGGATCCCCCGCACCGGACCGACCGGGCCGTCGCCGAAGTGGTGCGCGCCGACCGGGGCGGCGGCGCGGTGCAGCGGTACGTCGAGGGGGCCCACGCCGTGGAGGACGACCGCGGTGATGCCGTGCCCGGAGACGTCGACGGTGAGCCGGTGGTTCACCATGCTCGCCTGCTCCGCGGCGCCACCGTCACGGATCACCGTCGCCTGGTACGGCACACCGGGGCGCATCGGCACCCGCGCCGCGTCGAGCGTCACGGTCACGGTGGTCGCGGTCGGGGCGGCGTTGGTGAGGCTGAGACACAGTCGGTCCCCGCCCTCGGCGGCGATCCAGTTGACCTGCTCCGAGTCCAGCCGCACCAGGCCCTTGGGCAGCCACAGCCACACGCCGTCCTCGCCGTGGAAGCGGCCGGGTGCGTGACCGTAGACGCGGTAGGCGAACCAGACGTAGTTCTGCTCGAGCTCGGCCGGGAAGCGGATCGCGCCGCCGGAGCGGGTCTCGTGCTCGGCGATCAGGTAGTCGATGGCCATACCGAGCTGGGCCGGCGCATGGTGGTAGTAGATGGTGGTGTTCCCGAACGGCCCGGTGTAGGGGAAGTCCGGGCGCAGGTGATGCACGGTGAACTGCCGGTAGTAGTAGCCGGGGTAGTTCGTGAACCGGCCCACCAGCGCGTTGTGCGCCACGTCGCGCAGCAGGTCGTCGCCGGTGTGCGCGGCGAGCCGGAGCAGGAACGGCGCCCACGCCGGGTTGAGGGTGAACCCGTTGAACCGGTACGTGTTCACCGCCTCGATGCTCAGCCCGGTCGGTGACACCTGCCAGGCCGGCACCTCCTCGTCGGGCGCATCGGTCGCCGGGTACGGGTACAGAGCGGCCGGGTCCCACCACCCGGTGAGTTCGATCTGCCGGTCGACGAAGAGCGGCCGCTGCGGCACGGTCACGGTGGCGTCCGGCACCGGTCGGGCGAAGACCATGGTCACGAACCGCTTCGCCTCGGCGTACGCGGCGTCCAGGTAGCGGCGCCCACCCGTCTCCTCGTACAACTCGAGCAGGTCCACCCAGGCGCGGCAGTAGTAGATCGCGAAGTCGTGCGGATCGGCCTCGCCGCCGTACGGCTGGTCGAGCTCGTCGGCGACGTACCGGTCGGCGGCCTCCTCGGCCTGCCGCCGCAGCTTCACGTCCCGGGTCATCCGGTACGCGGCCAGCGGGGCGCTCATCGGGCTGCGCTTGAGCCAGTAGTCCTGGGCGTCCAGGGCGGACAGCGCCAGGTCCCGCGCGGCGGTGAGCGTGCCGCGGGACAGCGTGTGCAGCGGGGCGAGCGCGGGGGCGCCGAACGGGGTCCCGCCGAGCGCGTTCTTCGTCGGGTCGCCGTAGACGGTGGCGTCCTCGCGCGGGGTCCAGCCGTAGCCGTTGCGGGACAGGTGGAACTCGATGGTGGGCAGGGCTCGCGTCTCGTACAGCTCGTCGTCGCCGGTGAGCTGGTACGCGCCGAGCAGCACGGACGTGGTGGTGGCTCGGACGGCCTGGTCGTTCTCGATGTCGATGAACCCCTTGGCGCGGCTCCACCAGCCGCTCGGCGAGCCCTGGTAGTCGACCCGGTCGTCGCCGGCCGGTCCGGCCTTCATCAGGTCGATGAGGTGGTGCACGGTGTCGGTGAGCGAGGCGTGGATGTTGCGCCGGTACGCGGTGTAGCCGTACTCGCCGCGCAGCAGGTGGCGGTAGGCGTCGTACAGCCCGGTGCGGGCGGCGTACACGCCGATGGTGAACCGGTACGGCTCGCCGGCGCGCAGGTCGGCCCGCCGCCCGTACTGCGGGGCGTAGAGGGTGGGCTGGACGCGGCCGTCGGGGGTGCGCAGGCTCATCCCGAACGGCTGGTCGTCGTCGCCATGAGCCGACTCGTACGCGAACGGCAGCTCGGCGGCAGGGGCGAACAGGCCGGTGGTGACGGGGCCGCGTTGCACCAGGCACATCGGGGCGAACAGCTCGTCGCGGCCGACGGAGGCCGGGCCGCCGATCATCCGGGCGTGCCGCAACGGCCCGCACAGCACCTCGTCGATGTCGTCCTCCGGCGCGGCGTCGAACGCTCGGTAGGCGACCACGAACCGGCCGTCGACCCGCGGGGTCAGCACGATGTCGACCAGAGGGTGCGGCCCGGCCATCCGCCAGGTGACCGTGAGGGTGAACAGCTCGCCGTCGCCGCGCAGCCGCACCGCGTCCCCGCCGAGCGGTTCGACCGCGTTGAACCACACGGGGTGCGCGTCGAGGGTGCGCTGGGGATCGCGTCGGCTGCCGCCGTCGCCGGACAGCACCAGCCATCGCTCACCGAGCGGCTCGCCGGCGCGTTCCCAGCCGTGCTCGCCCCGGATCAGCAGCTGCACGGCGTATCCGCAGCGGCCGTCGTTCCCGCGTACGGCGCTGACCTCGAGACGGTGGGCGGCGCCCTCCACGGCGGTGTACGGCTCGACCAGCGCGGCGGCCAGGTCGACCTCGGTGGCCGGACGTCCCGGGCCGGGTGTCGCGCGGGGACCGAGGTCGACCACCTCGACCGGGCCGAAGCCGGCCACGGTCGCGGTGGCCCCGATCCCGACGCCGCCCCCGTCCAACGGCTCGGGATCGGTGGCCGTCGCCGCGATGCGCCCGTCGACGGTGACGGTGATCCGGCCGTCGGCGACGGTGACCTCGACGGGCAGCCACCGGTCGAAGTCGAAGGCGCAGATGTCGTCGCTGAGCAGCTCGTCGCAGCCGTCGGCGTGCCGGAGCACCGACAGGTACCGCACGCCGGTGCGGACCCGCAGGCGGACCGCGTACCACTGCGCGGCGTCCGCGTGGACCCGCAGTTCGGCGGTGCTGACGTCGGCGCCGTGCCGCGGCTCGGGCAGGCGCACCGCGGTGCGGACGGCGTGGTTGCCGGTCATCGCCGCCACCGGCGCGCCGAGCAGGTGCCGGCCCTGCGGGTGGCCGTGACCGTCGAGTTCGACCGTGCGGTTGAAGGGTTCGATGGTCAGCGATGCATGCTCAGATGTCATAAAGGCACCCCAGCAACACGTCTCTGCAACTCGTATGCAATGGGCGGTTGACACGATGCAACATGAGGGCCACTCTGACACAGCGATGGATGGGACGTCCAGAAGGAGATGCCGGATGGCGAGTGATCAGGGCACCAACCAGAGCGTCGAGAAGGCGACCGCCGTGCTGAACGCCTTCCTCGCCGGCCAGCCCGCGCTGCGGGTCTCCGATGTCGCCCGTCACGCCGGCCTCGGCCAGTCGACCGCGTCCCGCCTGCTGGCCACACTGGAGGCCTGCGACCTCGTGCAACGCGACCAGGTCAGCGGCCTCTACCAGCTCGGCCCCGCGCTCATCACGATGGCCGGCGTGGCCCTCAACAGCCACCCGGTGCACCGCGAGGCCCGCCAGCGGGCGCAGAACCTCGCCGCCGAGCTCGGCCTCGGCGCCAACGTGGCCATCCGCACCGGCGCGACACTGTTCTACCTGTGCAACTTCGAGGGCACCCTCGCCCCGCGGTCGTTCGTCCTCATCGGTCAGCACAACCCGCTGCACGCCACGGGGATCGGCAAGTGCCTGCTCATCGGCACCGACCCGGAACAGCGCCGGACGCTCCTGCCCGACCTGCCCGCGTACACCCCGTCCACAATCACCGACCACGCCGCCCTGGACGAAGCCGTCGCCCGGGCCGCCCAACGCCGCTACGCCACCGAGGTCGAGGAGCTGGCGCTGGGCCGCGCCTGCATCGCTTCCCCGATCCTCGACCGCACCGGCGCCGTCTGCGCCGCGCTGTCGGTCTCCGGACCGCTCTCCGCGATCGCCCTGGACACCCGGGAGGCCGAGTTGTCTCGAATGGTCATCGAAGCCGCCGACGCCATCAGCACCGGCCTGGGCTACCTCGGCCCCGCCGACCGCGTCCCGACCCGTCTACAGGCCGTGCGATGAGCACCGAGACCGCCCGTCCCGGGACCACCGACCGCGTGCCGACGTCCCCGCCGGCCGGCGACCGGCCGCCGCGGCGGCTCGGCGACGGCGCGTTCGCCGCGCTGCTCATGCTGCCCGCCCTGGCGATGCTCGCCGCGATCGTTCTCTACCCGCTGGTCACCTCGCTGGTCACCGCGTTCTTCGAGCAGAGCCTGGTCGAGCCCGGCCGCACGTTCGTGGGCATGCAGAACATCACCGACCTGCTCGGCGGCGACTTCTGGCGGCTGCTGCGGCAGACCCTGGTCTTCACCGTCGGCGCCACCATCGCACCGTTCCTCGTCGGCCTGGCTCTCGCGCTCGCCCTGAACACCCGCATCCGCGGCCGCGCCACGCTCCGCGGCCTGCTGCTCATCCCGTGGCTGGTGCCCAGCGTCGTCGTGTCGTTCCTGTGGATGTGGATCTTCAACGCGAACTACGGCCTCGCCAACGGCGCGCTGGAGGCGCTCGGGCTGATCGACGCCCCGCAGGCCTGGCTGGCCAAGCCGGGCACCGCGATGACCGCGGTCATCGTCGCCAAGACCTGGGCCAGCTTCCCATGGATCATGGTGATGCTCCTCGCCGGACTGCAGACCGTACCCGTCGAGCTGCACGAGGCGGCCGAGACCGACGGCGCCGGCGCGATACAGCGGTTCTTCGCCGTCACCCTGCCGCACCTGCGCGGCATCATCGGCATCGTCCTGCTGCTGGAACTGATCTGGAACTTCCAGCACTTCGACCTGATCTACGTGATGACCGGCGGCGGCCCGGCCGGGGCCACCGAAACGTTCGCCACCGCGGTCTACGAGACCGCCTTCCAGGGCTTCGACCTCGGCCGCGCCGGCGCGCTCGGGCTGCTCTGGATGGTGCTGCTGCTCGCCATGGTCGCGATCTACGTCCGTCGGTCCGAGCGGGAGGGACAGCTGTGAGCAAGCGCTCCGCACGGGAGAGCCGCGGTTCCCGCGCCGCGGCGTGGACCGCCGTCGTCATCCTCGGCGGCTTCGGGCTGCTGCCGGTGTACTGGATGCTCGCCACCGCGTTCACCCCGGCCCAGCACACCTTCCGCTACCCGCCGTCGTTCTTCCCCACCGAGCTCACCCTGGACAACTTCGCCCGGCTCGCCGACGAACCCGACCTGGTCCGCTACCTGGTCAACAGCCTGATCGTCTCCGTCGTCACCGCGGTGCTGAGCGTCATCGTCTCCGCGAACATGGGCTACGCCTTCTCCAAGTTCCGCTTCCGTGGCCGGCGCAGCCTGATGTACTTGGTGCTGTCCTCGCAGATGTTCCCCCAGGCGCTGCTGCTGGTCACCCTGTACGCGTTGTTCAGCGCCTACCACCTGCTCGACACCTACACCGCGCTGGTGCTGTCGTTCACCACGTTCACGCTGCCGCTGTGCGTCTGGATGCTCAAGGGCTTCTTCGACACCATCCCCGACACCCTCGTCGAGGCCGCCCGCGTCGACGGCGCGTCCCGGCTGCGCACCATCCACTCGATCATCCTGCCGCTGTCCGCACCCGGCCTCATCGCGGCCGGACTGTTCGCGTTCGTGCGCGGCTGGAACGACTTCATCTTCGCCCTCACTCTGGCCGGACGCGAGAAGACAACGCTGCCACCCGGCCTGGTCAACGCGTTCCTCGGTGAGGCGACCGCGCAGTGGGCCGAACTCATGGCCGCGTCGCTGCTCGCGTCGCTGCCCGTCGTGGTCGCGTTCATCGCGCTCCAACGTTTCCTGGTCGGCGGCATCACCGCCGGCGCCATCAAGGGATAGCTCACCCCACCCGTCCCGGAGGTCCAGCAATGAACAGCAACCTTTCCCGCAGGGACATGCTCCGCCTCGTCGGAGTCGGCGTCGGCGCCCTCGGCCTGGGTGGCGTCGCCGCCTGCGCGCCGAGCGCCGAAGGTCCCGAGGAGGACAAGGCCAAGTCCGCCACCGACTTCTCATTCGCGTCCTGGAGCCTGGCCGACAACGCCTCCAAGGCCAAGATCGAGCAGTTGATGAGCGGGTACGGCAGCAAGGCGGGCGTCACCGTCAAGGGCGTGCCACTGGCGTACAACGCATACCTCAACCAGCTCACGCTCCAGGTGCGCGGCGGCCAGTTCACCGGCGCCGCGCAGATGGACATCGCCTGGCTCGCCGGCCTCGCCGCGCTCGGCAAGCTCCGCGACCTCGGCGGCGTGGCCAAGGACGCCGGCTACACGGAGGCCGCCCTCAGCTCCGGGCAGGTCGAGGGCAAGCAGGTCGGCCTGCCCTGGACGACCGCCGCCATCGGCTTGATCGCCAATCGGGACCTGATGCAGAAGGCCGGCATCACCACCGCCCCGGCCACCATCGCCGACTTCGAGACCGCGCTGCGGGCGCTCAAGGGCACGGGCGTCATCCCGTACGCCGCGTCGACCAAGATCGCCCAGCTCAAGGACATCCTCATCTGGATGCAGACCTTCGGCAGTCCGCTGCTGGACGGTGACAAGGTCACCGTCGGCGACGACGCCAGCATCGAGGCGGTCGCCTGGTACAAGAAGCTGTACGACGAGAAGCTGATCGCCCCGGACGTGGAGCGGGTCGACGCGCGTACCCTGTTCGCCCAGGGCAAGGCCGCCATGTACGACGACGCCATCGTCGGCCGCGACTTCGTCGTCAAGGGCTCCCCCGACAAGTCCATCGCGGACAAGCTCGACCCGATCGCCCGCCCGGTGAAGAACTCCGGTGACAAGCCCCGGGCCGTGCAGTGGGGCCACGCCGTCGTCGTGGTCGAGGGCGAGGGCGCCAACACCGCCACCGACTTCGCGAAGTGGCTCACGTCCGACGAGCAGACCGTCATCGGCTACTTCAAGGACCTGTCCCTGCCGCCCACCACCACGAAGGCGCTCGCCTCGGAGCAGGTGAAGACCGATGCCTTCACCTCCCAGTTCAGCGAGCGCATCACCGCCACCGCCACCCCGAACCCGTTCTGGAAGTACCCCCAGTACGCCCAGATGGAGACCGCCATCTCGGAGCAGGTGCAGGCCGTGCTGGTGGGCAGGAGCAAGCCGGCGGACGCGATGCGCGAGGCCGGCCGGGCGGTGCAGGCCCTCATCAAGTGACCACCGCGCACGACACCCGGCTGGTGACGGCGATCGCGGACGCGACCGCCGCCACCACGCCGCGGATCTGGGGCTTCGGCGTCGGCGGTACGCTCACCGCCCTGCTCCGCGCCGCCGACGCGCTGCACCGGCCCGACCTCACCCGACGGGTGGTCGACCTCGTCACGCCGTCGCTGACCGCGCCGCCGGACCCCACCGACCACCTCATCGCGGTCGAGGCGCTGCTCGCCCTCACCGACCGCCGACCCGACATCGACGTGACGGACGCCTGCCACCGCTGGCTCGCCGCCGTCCGGCACGCCCGACCGGCCCACCCCGGCGGGCCCCGCCTGCACCGCCCCGACCTGCCACCCTGGTCGTCGACGGTCTGGGTGGACTGCATGCACACGGACGGGCCCGGCCTCGCCGCGCTGGGTCACCCGGACGAGGCGGTCACTCACGCCACCGAGTACGCCCGCGCGCTGCAACTGCCCCACGGCCTGTTCCAGCACGGCTACGACGCGCGGGCCGAACGCGGCAACGGCGTCGCCTGGGGGCGCGGGCAGGCGTGGGCGCTGCTCGGCCTCGCCGACACCCTGGTCCACGTCCCCGACGACGGGCTCGCCGAGCGGCTCGCCCGCCTGGTCGACGCGCTGGCCGCGTACGAGCGCGACGGCGAGTGGTCAACCGTGGTCGACGACCCGGACGCCCCGGTGGAGGCGAGCACCTCCGCCTACCTCGCCTGGGTCGTGCCGCGCGCGATCGACGCCGGGCTGGTCGACCCCGCCCACCGGGCGATGGCCGATCGTGCCTGGCACGCCACCCTCCGCCGGCTCACCGGCGGGGCGCTCGCCGTGTCCGAGGCGACCCCCGTCGGCGCCGCCCAGGACTATCACCATCGCGCCCTCGGCGTCTTTCCGTGGGGCCAGGCCCCGCTGCTGCATGCCGCCCTGGATCGCACCACTGAGGAGAACGGATGAAGGTCGTCGACGTCCGCAGCTACGCGGTACGCGCCAAGCCGGCCGAGACGTACTGGGGCGCCCGCGCGTGGAGCGCCGACCACGGCAGCGCCCTGGTGGAGTACCCGCCGATGGAGCGCCGCCGCTACGTCTACAGCGAGACCATCGACGCGGTGCTGGTGCGGGTCGAGACCTCCGACGGGGTGGTCGGCTGGGGCGAGGCCAAAGCGCCCGTCGGAGCCCGCGCCACCGCCGCGATCCTGGACGACCTGATCGCACCGCTCGCCGTCGGTTCCCGGCTCGACGAGATCAGCCGCACCTGGGACCGCGTCTACACCGGCATGCGCGTCCGCGGTCACGACAGCGGCTTCTGGTTGGAGGCCCTCGCCGGCCTCGACATCGCCCTGTGGGACGCGTTCGCCCGCACCCTCGGCCAGCCCCTGCACGCTCTGCTCGGCGGCCGATACCGCAGCACGCTGCGGCTGTACGCCTCCGGCGTACCCGCCGCGCCCGCCGGCTCCGGCGCCGAGGGCCAGCGGAGGGTGCGCCAGGAGGCGGAGCGGCTGCGCGACCTGGGGTATGACGCGGTCAAGGTGGCCATCGGCGCCCGCCCCGAGGACGACATCACGTCCGTGCAGACCGTCCGCGAGGTGTTCGGCGACCAGGCGGCCGTCTACGCCGACGCCGCGGGCCAGTACGAGGTGCCGCAGGCGTTGCGGGTCGGCCGCGCCCTTCAGGAGCTCGGCGTCGGGTTCTTCGAGATGCCGCTGCCGCCGGAGGACCTCGACGGGTACGCCACCCTCGCCGGGCGCCTGGACATCCCCCTCGCCCTGGACTCGCTGGCCACCCGGCACCGGGCACTGGAATTCCTCCGCGCCGGCGCGCTGCGCGTGCTCCAGCCCGACGTGTGCCGGGCCGGTGGCATCACCGAGACGATGCGCATCGCCGCGCTCGCCGACGCGTTCGGCGCGCAGGCCACCCCGCACGTCAGCATCGGCTCGGCCGTGCACTGGTTCGCCAGTGTGCAGTGCGCCGCCGCGATGCCGAACTTCGCCGTGCTCGAGCACTGGATCGGCACCAACCCGCTCACCGCCGTCGCCCCGGACGCGGTGACGCCGGTCGGGGGGCGATGCGACGTGCCGACCGGCTCCGGCCTCGGCATCACGGTCGACGAGAGCGTCGTACAGGTCCTGGCGGGCACCTGACGAAGGGCCGGACACCACCCGGGACGGCATCCGGACGACAGCCGGCGACCGCACCCGCCACCGGCCGGGGCCTCATTCCGGCCAGGGTGCCGCCGCCGCCGTGTCCAGGAAGGCACGGGCACGGCGCCGGAGCGCCGGCCAGTTCCCGGCGGCCACGTCGGCCGGGCTGACCAGTGCGCTGCCGGCGCCGACAGCGACCGCGCCGGCCGCGGCCCACTCCGGCACCGATTCGGGCGTGACTCCGCCGGTCGGCGCCAGCCGCACGTCGGGCAGTGGAGCCCGCAGCTCCCGCAGGTAGGTGACACCGACCTGGCTCGCGGGGAAGAGCTTGACCAGGGCCGCTCCCGACGACCAGGCGACGTCGACCTCGGTCGGCGTGAGGGCGCCGCAGACCACCGGCAGGTCGACGGCGGCCGCCTCGGTGAGCACGTCGACGCGGGTGGTCGGGGTGACGAGGAACTCGGCGCCGACGGCACGGGCGGCCCTCACGTCCGCCGGGGTACGGACGCTGCCGGCGCCGACGGCGCAGGTGCCGGCGAGTGCGGTCCGCAGTTCGGCGATGGCTTCGAGCGCCGCGGGCGTGGTGAGGGTGACCTCGATGCTGTCCAGGCCGGCCTCGGCGAGTTCGCGGCCGGCGCGGACGACGTCCTCGGGGCCGGGGAGCCGGATGATGGCGATGACGCGGCCGAGCTGGACGGTCATGAGACGACTTCGGCGGCGGCGGCCTGCTGGGGCACGACGTGGGCGGGCCCGACGTACCCGAGGTTGATGCTGATGGAGTCGGCCGCCTCGATCACCGACCGGACGAGCTCGGTTTCGCGGGCCGGCAGGTCGATGGCGGAGAGCGGGCCGGACACCGAGAGGGCGGCCACCACGGAGCCCGAGCCGTCCCGGATCGCGGCGGCAACGCAGGCGCGGCCGAGGGCGAGTTCCTCGATCTCGGTGGCGTACCCCCGGGCGAGGGTGCGGTTGAGTTCCTCGTCGAGCTGTTCGTGGGTGGTGATGGTGCGGTGGGTGTAGGCACCCAGTACCGCTTCGGGCAGCATGGCGCGCCGCTCGTCCCCGGTCAGTCCGGTCAGGAGCGCCTTGCCGAGCCCGGTGGCGTGGAGCGGGTTGTACTGTCCGGCGAGGACGAACGGGCGGGGCGCCTGCCGGCCTTCGAAGTTGAGCAGGTAGAAGAGCCGGTCGCCGCGGCGTACCGCGACGTTGACGCCGAGGCCGAGTTCAGCGGCGAGGTCCTGGGCGGTCTGCCGGGCCTCGCGGTGGACCGGGTGGCTGTTGAGCACCGCGCCGCCGAAGGAGACCATGTCGAGCCCGAGCCGGTACAGGCCGCTGACCGGATCGCGGTCCACGAAGCCCATCCCTTCGAGGGTGGCGAGGAGGCGGGAGGCGGTGGAGAGGCCGAGTCCGGTGGCCTTGGCGACGTCGGAGACGCGGAGTTCGGTGCGGCCGGCCGCGAGGGCGCGGAGCACGGTCAGAGCCCGTTCGACGCTCTGGTTACTGCCCGGTTCGGCCGCCATGCTGACCCTCCCTGGAATCGTCTTGCGACATGTGGCACCTTATTCTGCACTATGCACGAGCTAAACCACTGTTCGGGGTGACGCGGGTGACGCGAGACCAGCATGGCGAGCCGGCCCTGGAGGTCGTCGGGCTCGGCGAAGCGATGGCCCTGCTTCAGCCGCCGCCCGGCGATTCGCTCGCCGCGACCGCGACCGTCGAGGTGCACGTCGCGGGCGCCGAGCTGAACCTCTGCACGGCCGCCGCGCGGCTCGGCGTCAGCGCCGGGTTCTGCAGCCGGGTGGGCGCAGATCCGCTCGGCGTCCGGGTCCTGACGGCGGCCCGGGTGGCCGGAGTGGACACCTCGCTGGTGACGGTCGACGCCGCTCACCCGACCGGCCTCTTCCTCAAGGACGTGCTGCCGGACGGGCAGCGGCGGGTCCACTACTACCGGACGGGATCGGCGGCCGCGAACCTGGACGCGTCGGACGCGGCCCGGCTACTCGCCGCGAAGCCGCGGTTGGTCGCCGTCTCCGGCATCACGATCGCGTTGGGCGCCGGACCGCGGACGGCGGTCGACGCGGTGCTGCGGGCGGCCGGGCCGGCCGGCATCACGGTGGCATTGGATCCGAACCTGCGTCCCGCGCTCGGCGACGTCGACCGGCAGGCCGCGGACGTGCGGGCCCGGTTGGCGTACGTCGACGTGCTGCTGCTCGGCACCGACGAGGCCGGGCCGGTCCTCGGCGTACGCGACCCCGAGGATCCGGAGGAGGTGTTCGCCGCCGCGGCCGAGGCGGGGGTGCGGGAGACGGTGCTGAAGGCCGGCGCGGACGGTTGCTACCACGCGGGCGCCGACGGCAGGGCGCGGCACCTGCCGAGCGCGGCGACGGCGGTGGTGGATCCGGTGGGCGCGGGCGACGCGTTCGCCGGCGGCTACCTGTCCGGCCGGCTGCGCGGCGCCTCGCCGGCGGACGCAGCCGGCCTGGGCAGCGCACTCGCCGCCGGGGTGGTCGCCGCCCCCGGCGACACCACCGGCCTCCCCGACCGCGCGACCGCGACGGCGCTGCTGGCGCGGGCCGTCGACGGCTGACGGGCGACGCACAGCTGCACCGGTCCGGTACGGTGCCGAGCGCTCAGCCGCCCGGCACCGCGACCGGGTCAGGCGTCCGGGCCGTCCTCGTCGATCAGGTCGGTCCCGCCGCCGCCGACGACCACGTCCCGGTCGGCGCCGCCGTGGAGCCGGTCGTCGCCCGGACCGCCGACGACGACGTCCGGGCCGGGCCCGCCGAACAGGGTCCCGTCGCCAGGGCCCCCGACCAGCCGGTCCGCGCCCGCACCGCCGCAGATCACGTCGTCACCGCCGACGCCGACGATCACGTCGTCGCCGCCCCGGCCGACGATCACGTCGGCGCCGGCCGTACCCACCAGACGGTCCGGGGCGTCGGTGCCGACGATGGTGGGCTCCCGGCCGGCGCACAGCGGAGCTGCGACGGTCACGGTGATCTGACGGGTGAAGTAGCCCAGGCCGTAGGAGACGGTCAACGTGTCGCCGAGGGTCACACCGAGCGCGGCCAGGTCCAACTCCGCCGTGTACGTGGTGGCGTTCGGCCCGTCCTGCACGGCGATCAGCCGCCGCGGTGCGCCGTCGCCGACCCGGACCTGCAGGTCGGCTCGGTCGAGCGCGGCCGGGTCGAGGTTCAGCGGCGCGGTCAGGCGTACGCTCGCGCGGCCGCCCTCCGGTACCCGGTGCACCGGCGTACCGGCGGCGTCGACCACCCCGACCGTGGTGCTGTCGGCGGCCCGCCAGGCCAACGTCTCGTTCCAGGCGGTGTTGAAGGTGACCCAGCCCTCGGAGTGGCCGATGTTGCCGACACCCGGGTTGTACGGGTAGTGGCCGTTCTTGGGGCTGCCGTCGAGCACCCCCCGGGCACCCTGGAGGCGACCCGCGCCGCCCTGGAACTCCGAGTACCAGCCGCGCTCCACGCCTTCGAAGCCCCACTGCTCCGTCGGTCCGCGGTACGAGGCGTGCCGTCCGGTGGGGTTACGGCCGAAGATGTTGTCCACGTGGGCCACCGCGATCTGGCGCAGCCGCCCGGCGAGCGGGTCGTCGCCGAGCACCTGCGCGGCGGCCAGCGCCGGGGCGGCGAAGCCCGCCACATTGCCCGTCTCGTTCGGGTCGACGGCCGAACCACCACCGGTGAAGGGCGGGATGGTCCATCGCTCGGCGGAGTACCTGCGGAAGTCCCACAGGTTCGCCGAGCGTTCCACCACCACCTCGGCCCACCGCCGGATGAAGTCCCGAGTGCCGGGCGGCGCCTGGTCGGGGTAGGCCAGCAGCAGCCGCGCGAGGCCGGTGACCAGGTGGTATTCCCCCTGCCGCTGGCCCTTGGTGACCCTCGGGTCGGCAACGTCGAGGTTGCCGACCAGCCAGGCGGCCTGGGCCTTCGCGGCGGCCAGGTACCGGTCCGCGTCAGCGCGGCCCTCCCGCTTGGCGACCTCGTACATCATCACGTTCGGCCACACGGAGTGGCCCGGCGGCAGCTCACCCTTGCCGGAACCCACCTGGGTGTAGACCTGCAGCAGGTCTGCGGTGTGGGGCGTGATGTCGTACCAGGCGAAGCGGTCCTTCGCGGGGTCGTCCCAGATCGGGAAGAGGTAGTCGCGCGCCCGCTCGTAGACGCTGAGGGGAATGTGCTCGGCCAGGTAGGGATAGGCGTAGACGAAGGCGGCGAGCTGCTCCTTGAGCAGCGTGTGGTTGACCCGACCGCCCAGGTACACCTCGAGCGCCCAGTGGATCAGCCGGACGATCTCCGGGGTGTCCGCCGGCAGCTGCACCGGCAGCCCCACGTACCGTGCCTCCGGGTCCTTGATCTGCGCGAACGCAGAGGGGTTGGCGAGGTACATGTCGATCAGCGACGGCAGTTCGAAGGACATCTGGTGCGAGTCGCGCCAGCCGACGCCGAGGTAGCAGTTCTGCGGATCGCTGCCGCCGTAGACCATCCTGCTGAAGTCGCCGTAGTAGCAGCGCACGTCGGTCATGAACTGCACCGCCCGGTGGTAGGAGACACGCTCGATCCAGTCGGCGCCGATGCCGAACGGCATGGACCGTCCGGTCCCGGCCGCGCCCTGCACCTCCACCGTGTACGGTCCGGGCTCGGCGGGGTCGAAGCCGGTGAAGTCACCGATCTGGCCGCGGACGGTGCCCTCGTGCCGGGCGGTGCCGGCCGCGTCGACGATCCGGAACCGGTCACCGTCGACCGCGCGGGGTGCGGTGAACCGCTTGGCCTGGCCGAGGTTGTAACCGCTCTGGTTGACCAGGATCGGCTGGTCGGCATCGGGCTCGCCCGGTCCGGTCCAGGAACAGCCCGACGTGGTGGTGGGGTGGTCGGCGGGCACGGTGGTCAGCGCGGTGACCGCGACGGCGGCGAACGACGCCTGGGCGTGGTAGACCCCGAGGCCGACGGTGCCACCGGCGACAGGCGCGGCCACCACGGCGACCCGCTGGGAGTCGATCTCCACGACCGAGATGTTGTTGGCCCGGCGGATGACCAACTCGTGCCACTCCCCCTGCCGTACCGGGGCGGGGCCGCGACACACGGTCTGCGTCACCGGGCGGGAGACCTGCACCCCGGACCAGCCGGTCAGCTGCGCCGCGACGTTGTTCTGGGTGACGGCGTACGGTTCTCGGAAGTCGGCGAGCACGGAGACGGCGGGTGAGTCGCTGGCCGCCTCGACGCGGACCCTGGTGCGCAACTCGTACGCGTCGGGCAGGCCCACCGGCGTGACCGGGGTGATGTACCGGCCGGATGGTTGGGTGCGGGTGTCGATCGAGACGTAGGGGAACTGGGCGGTGGTCGCCGTCCACTCGGTCAGCGACCCGGTCAGCGCCCGCCACCGGCTGAGCCCGGTGGTGAAGTCGTCGGCGAACACCGGTGCCGCCGCCGCTTCGGCGGACGGGGCGCCGGCCGCGGCGGACGCCGCCGTCAGCCCGACGGTCGCCATCAGAATCGACGCCAGAGCCGCACTGGCCCACGCTCGCGCAGGTGTCGTCACCAGAATCTCCTCGTCAGCGTGTCAGGTGAACTTCACGGTGAAATGCGCCAGCCGACGCCCGTCCGCCGCCTTCACCACGACGACGTAGGTTCCCGTAACGCCGGCCTGGGTCGTCAGCACGGTATGGACCCGGTCCTGGTCGTCCGTCTCGAACTCCGGTTGCCGTTCGGTGCCGTCCGGTGCCACCTGCGCCACCTCGGCGACGAGGCGGCCTGCGGGGGCACCGGTCTGGTCCACCAGCCGGAACTGCACCGGCAGCGCCCGGCCGGTGACGACCGGTCCGGCCGGGCGTACGTCGACGACCTTGAGGCCCCACTCCGGCGAGTCGGCGTCGGAGACGACGTAGTCGAGACCCGCCTCGACCGGGAACTCGACCGCCCCGGTGACCGGGTCCCTGCTGAAGGCGATGTCGGCGCCCGACGAGCCCCGGACGACGATGTCCTCGGTCGACCACGAGGTGTTCTTCGCGGTGATCCGGCTTCGGGTCTGTCCGTCGCTGCCGGTGTGGGTGAGGGTGGCGCCGGGCGCGGCGACGGGGTAGACGCTGGCCCGCACATCGCCGGCGGCGACGGCGTCGCCCGGATCCCGCGCTCCGGGGTCGTGGACGAGGATGCCGGTGCCGCCGACGAAGGCGGGGATCTTGCCGAACGGCTGCTGGTAGGCGGTGAGGGTGGTGGGGCCGGTGAACCGCTCGCCGGTCTCGATGTCCATCCATTCGCCGGCCGGAAGGTAGACGTCACGGGACATCGCCGTGTCGGTGTCGCCGCCGTAGAGCGGCGCGACCAGCAGTGACGGGCCGAGCATCCACTCGTACTGCCGTTTGGCCGCGGACGCCAGGTCGCGGACCCTGGGGTCGTCGGGGAAGGCCACCGGAAGCGGCGTCGCCGTCGAGGGGAAGCCCGTCTCGTACGACGTGACCGCCGCCGAGTAGATGTAGGGCTGATACTCGGCGTGCCACTGGGCGGCCTTCCGGGTCGCCGCCACCAGGGCGGGATCGTTCATCCGCCACGGCTCGTTGCCGAAGGACATCGCCGGCGACATGGCGGCCAGCATGGCGTTCCGGGTCAGGTACCGCTGCTTGGACCGGTTGGTCTCCAGATCACCGATGATCCGGCCGCCGACGATGTCCGGATAGAAGTTGGGCTGACCGCTGGCCGCGTAGGCCAGCCCGTTGACGACCGTACGGTCGCGGTCCCCCGGCCCCTGGTTGTAGTCGGTGTCGTTGATCCGCAGGATGGAGCCCGCCACCGAGAAAGCGCTGTTGCGCACCATCATGAGCTTGCCGTCGTCGTCGAGGCCCTCGTTGATCGGGTTCACCAGCGCGTTGTTGACGTACCGGTTCGCGGTGCCGTCGAACATGTGGTCTTCCTTGTACCCGTCCGCTCCCCACTCCCGGCTGCGGGCCACGAACCACCGGACAGCTTCCTCGTTGTCCGGATCGATGAGGTACATCGCGGTGTTGGGAAACGACACCGGCCGGAACACCCGCGGCTTGCCGTTCGCGTCCTTGATGAAGTAGCCCCGTTCGATGCCCACGGCGGTGCCGTCACCGTCCAGAGCGGGGTCGTACGTGCCGCCGTCGGCCGGCAGCGCCCGGAAGGATTGCCGAGCTCCGAGCAGCAGCTTGATCCCGTTGTCATGCAGGAACTTCTTGTACCCGTCGGGGTCCGGATACTTCGCGCCCCACAGTCCGAAGCTCGAGGTCGTGCCCTGGGCACTTCCCGATCCGTACGGCCAGAACCCGGAGCCGGTCACCACCCAGCCGAGGGGGAAGCCCTTGTCCAGGTACGCCGTCACAGAGCTGGTGATGGTCTGCTGGTTGGTGTTGTAGCCGAGGGCGCCGTACGACTCGTAGCCGACGCCGAAGAGTGCGTAGTCGGGCTTCGCGTCGGCGTAGCCGGCGCTCCGCCGCACCTCGGCGTAGCGCCGGTAGATCGTCGTCATGTCCCCGAAGAAGTAGTGCAGCCCGGACATCTGTGGGCCGTTGACACCGAGCAGGGTCGCGGCGTTGTCGACCTGCACGGCCAGGCTCTCGTTCGAGAGCACGACCTGGGCGAGTTTCCGGCCGGGGAAGACCGTGAACGTCGAGACGAAGCGTTGGTTCGTCGTGCCAGCGCTGTTCTGCGCGTAGTAGTCGAGGTTGCGGATGCCGTAGGCGTTCAGGTCGGTCCGGAATCCGCCCAGGTCACCGAGCCCGTACGCGGGGTTCATGCCACCGGCGACCTGGGCCCGCACGCTGCCGGTGTTCGAGTCGCCGGCGGCGATCCGCAGGTTCACGGAATGGTCCGCGGGCACCACGGTCACGTCTGCCTGCCGGTCGTTGGCGAAGGTCACGGAGAACCGCGCGCTCGACGCGTCCGCCGCGGTGAGCGTCGCCGCGACGGCGTCGCACGGTGCACCGCCCGGGACGGCCAGTTGCAACCCGGCTGTCGGGTGGGGCGAGGCGACTGGCGCGCCGTCCACCTCGAGTCCGTAGCGGAAGCCCCGACGATCGATCGCCATCGCCCAGCCGTCGCCGGCAACCGAGACCATGGTGCCGTGCTGCGACAGGCGGTAGGAGGGGAAGCGCCGCTCCGGCGCGTCGACGACCGGTGTCGCGGTGTCGTGCGTACCGCACTCGGTGCCCGGCGGTTGGTCGTCGCCGGTCACCTCGAGCAACCGCACGGCGTTGGCGCGGGTGATGACGTTCAGGTTGGGAGCGGTCACCGCCGGACCGGCAGTGGCGGTGACCGTCAGGGTAAAGGTCTGCCCCTTGTCCAGGTAGGTGGAGCCGATCTGGCGCCAGGCATTGCCGCCGATCGCCTGGTTGACCACCGTCGGGGTGTCCGGCCCTCCGGTCCAGGCGTAGTCCGCCTTCGCGTTGTCGACGCTGGCGTTGTAGTAGACGGCAAGGTCGTACCTGGCGGAGGCGGGCGCCACGACGGTCCAGGTGGCCGTGGAACCGGGGGTCCGGCTGTACCGCGATGGAGAGCCCTCGTAACCGGGGTCCCGGGCGTTCGCCCAGGTTCCGGTCTCGGCGTAGGCGCCGGGGGTCGAGGGGGTGACGACCACCGCTTCGGCGGCCGCTGCCGGCGAGGACGGGACCACGACTGCGATCGGCACCAGGAGCGCCGTGATCATCGCGAGCAGGACGTGATGTGGGGGACGAGCGAACATCTCCTCTTACTCCATCCTCGGGCGAGGGGTCATCCGGCCGGCGTGAAGCGGACTGCGTCCGCGCGGGTGGTGCCGGGGCCGGACGTCAGGGTGACCGAGTTGATCCCCTCCCCCAGCTGATGCGTACCGATCGAATGCCATGCGCCGCCGGTAGCGCACTGGTCGACGGGGACGCTCGTGCCGGCGACGGTGTATGTCGTACTCGCGCTGCAGGTGCTGTGCTTCGGGGACCAGACGTCGACCTGGTAGGTCCCCGCCGGGAGGTCGGCGCGCCAGGTCACGGTCAGGCCGGCGGTCGACGTGTAGCGGGTACCCGAGCCGTCGAAACCCTTCAGGCTGCTCGACAGCCAGCGTCCCTCCTCGCTGTAGGCGGGATTGCCGGCATCGCAGGTCGGCGGAGCTCCTTCGTTGGTCACGACGACCGTCGCGGTGCCGCCACCACCGGTCGCCGCTGCGATCACGTGGGGCGTGGACGGAGGGCCGCTGCCCGCACTGTTCGTCGCCGCCACCCGGTACGTGCCCGCGACACCATCGCTGCCCAGCACCAGGCTCGTGCCGGTCGAGGAGCCGACGATCCGTTCCGGCGTCACATCGCACTCCTGCTTCAGCGAGGCGGTCACGACGTAGGACCGCGCGTTGTCGGTGGCGTCCCAGGTCAGCGTGGTGACCCCGCCCACCGTGCGGTGCCCGACTCCGGTGACCTGCGCGGGAGAAGTCCTGTCCAGCCCGACGGTGTGTTCGGCCGTCCCGCCGCCGGCGAGGCGGTAGGTGTGCCCCGGGGTCACCGGGAACCGCAACGCACCGGTCACCTGGTCGACCCGGTAGGCAACCGCCTCCCCGCTGGTGCTGTCCACGACGGCGAGGGAGCCGGTGTCCCAGCCGGTGTTGGCGTTCTCGACGGTGATCGCGTCCGGCCCACGCCCGGACGTGTAGCGGGATCCGGTCGACACCGGGTACACCTCGGCGGTCAGCGCTGCGGACCGCTTGGTCACCAGCACGCCCTTGCCGCCGGCGAACGCGGGGATCCGGTCGGGGCCGATCGCGTAGTTCCGTAGTGTCGTCGGCCCGCGGAACACCGCTCCGGTCTCGACGTCGATCCACTTTCCGGCCGGCAGGTACACGTCCCGCGCCTGCGCTGTCTCGAAGTCCGCGCCGAACACCGGCGTGGCGAGTAGGGATTCACCGAACATCCACTCGTACTGGCGGGTGGTGTCGTTCGCCAGCGCGTAGGTGTTCGGATCGTCGGGAAAGGCCAGTGGCAGCGGGGTCACAGCGGTGGGGAACCCGCTCTCGTACCCGTCCAGCACCGCGTCGTAGATGTACGGCCGCAGCGCCTCGTGCCACAGCGCCAACTCCTTCACGGCTGCCGCGTAGTCGCTGCGGCCGAGATCCCAAGGGCCCTTGCCGAACGCCATCACCGGCAACATCGCGCTGAACTGCGCGTTACGCACGAAGTACTGCTGGTAGGCCGGGTCGCGCAACGACGGCCCGGGGGTGCCACCCACATAGTCGCCGTACAGGTTGCCGGCGCCGGACGCGGCGTAGTTGAGCAGGTTGACGGGCATCCGGTCCGGGTCCTCGTGGTACACCTCGCCGGTGCCGTAGATGGTGTCGTTGATCCGGATGACGTCGCCCGGCACGGAGTACGCGGCGTTGCGCACCATCACGAGGTCACCGGCATCGTGCATCGCGGTCTGCACCGGGTTCCAGTTGCCGTCGAGGTGCAGGTTCGGGTCGTAGAGCATGGTGTCCTCCTTCCACCCGTCCACACCCCACGCGCGCAGCCGGTCGACGAACCAGCGCACCGCCTCCGGATCAGACCCGTCGAGCACGTAGCTGGAGCCGGAGGGGAACTGCGCCCGGGTCACGACGCGGGGCGTGCCGTCGCCGTTGCGCAGCAGGTAGCCGCGCTCCAGCGCCTCCTGCAGGAATGGTCCGTCGTAGCGCAGGTTGTAGTTTCCGCCGTCGGCTGGCAGAGCCTTGAAGTTGTTTCGGGCCCCCAGCAGCAGCTTGATGTCGTTCTCGGCGAAGAGCCGCTTCACCGCGTCGGGATCCGGGTATCGCGGGTTCGGCAGTCCGTCCGCGCGCCCGTCCTCGGCGGTGTCGTCCCACATGCCAAAGCTGTTCGTGGTGCCCTCGACCTTGTTGCCGCGGGGGCCGGGCCAGAAGCCGGATCCGACCACGCCCCAACTGAGCGGATAGCCGTGCGCTACGAAGTCCTGCACCGTCTCGACGACGGACGACTGGTAGGTGTCCCAGCCGAGTGCGCCGTATGCCTCCCAGCCGAGTCCGAAGAACGACTCGTCGGGCCGGGAGTCCAGGTACCCGTGCCGGTTGCGGGCCTGCTTGTAGTCGGCGTACACCTGCGGCAGATCACGGCCGACGAAGTAGTACAGGCTGTCGACGGAGTCCACGTCGGCGGCGCCGAGCCGGTTCTCTGTTCCGGTGAGGCCGACTCGCTTCCGCCCATCCTCGAACCACACCTGAGCGAACCGCTGCTTTGGAAACACGGTGAAGTTGCTGACGAAACGCTTACAACTGCCCTCGTTCGTCAGGTTGTCCAGCACCAGCCCCGTCAACTCCGTACTCGGCCTGGCCTCGACGTTTCCACTGCACGGCGTCCCCTGCTCGGGTTGGCCGTCGGCGAACGACCCATAGTCCCCGAGCCCGTACGCCGGGGCGACCGCACCGGTACGGAAGTCGATCGTGCTGCTGGACCCGGGCAGGTCCGGCACCAGGATCCGCGCGTAGCTGTCGAATGGAAGTACGTGCACTCTGACCTGAGAACCGTCCGTCATCGTCACGTCCAGCACCGCAGTGCCGGACATCGGACCGGAGACGAGCCGAGTGTCCTCGGCGTCGCTGACGTCCTGCCCGCCGGCGTACCTGATCCGCAGACCAGAGTCCGGATGGGCCGGTGCAACCGTGGCGCCGGAGGAGCTGTCGAACGAGTACCGGAAGCCGTCCTTGATGATCCGCATCCGGTAGGTCTCGCCGGTGATCACGATGCTGTCACCCACGTCCACCACTCGCCGGTGCACCGGGTCGCCGCCCGTCCGGCCGGCAGCGGGAACCGCCCCAACCAGGCCCGATGCGACGGTGACCGCGGCGACGAGGAGAACCGACAGTGCGGGGCGTTTCAGCATGGTGGCTCCTAGCTGAGAGCGTCGCGATGCGGCCGGGGGGGGTTGACGCCAGACGTGGTGCGAAGTCGGCTGCCGTAGGCGGCGACGGTGAGCTGTGTCGTCGCATGGGGCGGAGCTTTCGGTGCGAGGGAGCCGGCAGCATCCAACATGGAATTCGCTTGCCTACTACGGAAAGATATCCCGCATGCTGCATGCGGTCAACCACGCAGTGAGAGTCATGGTGAAGAATTGAGCGCGTCGAGACGTAGCTCGGGGAGCTACGGCCACCCGGCGAGCTGGAGCGGGCCGCTGGACCTGCCCGAGCCGCTGCGCTACGTGCAGGTGGAGCCGACGGTGGTGGCTGAAATCGAAGTGGACACCGCTTTCGAGCACCGGCGATGGCACCACCGGGTGTGGTATGTGCGTCCGCGGCTGGAACTGTCGGTGTATGACGTGCCGCTGCTGCTCGGCGATGAGGCCGACCCGTTCTGGGACGCCGCGACCGGAGCGTGAACGAGTTCGCGGCTCAACGGCTGACGGCCGGGTCACCAGATCGGGTGTTTCTCGCGCTGACCGGGCGTGTGGGTCAGGCCAGCCGGAGGACCGTTGCCTGAGGCAAAATGTGTCAGGGTGGAAAGTATTGCGCTCAACTAACGGGGCAGCGCGAAATCAAGACCTGGGAGAACACCACTCAATGACCACCCCCTACGACCCTGCGCAGAACCAGCCGCCGACCGGCCAGCAGCCGATGCCGCCCACCGCTCAGTTCCCGCAGGTGCCCGCCGGCCAGTTCCCGCCGCCGGCGCCCGGGCAGATCCCTCAGCACCCGTTCCCGCCGCCGCCCGGCGCGCCGGCCCCCGCCGCCCGCAAGCGGCCATGGCTGATCCCCACCCTCATCGGCGTCGGCGCGTTCGTGGTGCTGTGCTGCGGCGGCTCGATGGTGATCGGCCTGGTCAGCGGCGACGACAAGAAGAACGATGTGTCCGCCAGCAGCGACATCCCCGCTGCCAGCCCCAGCACCTCCGCCCCCGCGGCCGTCGCCCCGAGCACGTCGGCCCCCACGCCGGCCAAGCCGCAGCCGACGAAGACGACTGCGGCACCGGCCAAGCCGAAGACCTTTGGCGTCGGCGACAAGGTGCGCGGCGGTGACTTCGAGTTCACCGTCAACGGCGTGAAGTGCGGGATCTCCCAGGTGGGCAGCCAGTTCCTGAACACCAAGGCGCAGGGCACCTTCTGCAAGGTCAACGTGACCGTCAAGAACGTCACGAAGAGCGCGCACACCTTCCACGCCGACGGCACCCTCACCGCCCAGGACGCCACCGGCCGAGAGTATGAGGCCGACGGCGAGGCCGGGATCTACGGCAACACCGACGGGCAGGGTTTCCTCGACGAGATCAACCCGGGCAACTCGGTGAAGGCGAACGTCTACTTCGACGTGCCGAAGGGCACGAAGCTGAAGACGATCACCTTCGACGCCGGCCTGTTCACCTTCGCCGAGGACGCCGTCGTCACCCTCTGACCGGCCGCCGGCAGCAGAGAAGCGTGACCTTGCGACGACAGCCGACAGCCCCGGAGATTCTCCGGGGCTGTCGCTGATAGCCAGAGCCGGGGCGACCCAAGCAGTCCCGTCGCCGAGCACCTTGCCTTCGTGGCGCCCTGACTGAGGGCTGCAGTTAAGCCGGCCGCGCACGTCGCTGGCAAGGGTCGGGACGAGCTGGTCTTCACCGCGCCGAACGGCGGCCCGCTGCGCAACACCAACTTCCGGTCGCGGGTCTTCGGGCCGGTGGCTGTCTCGGTCGGGCTGGAACTCGCCGCAGGTGAGGTGCCGGGGCGAGATCGGCGTCGGCTGCCCGACCAGGGACAGCGATGCGCAAACGCAGCCGGAGGCCCGATCTTGTGTCACCGTTCGCGGTGGACTTCTTCGGGTACCCGCTCACATCGGTCAACGGCGCACGCGATAGCGCAGGTGAAGCACCCGGTTGCCCTGAATCACCACGTCAGGATCCTCCAACAGGTGCTGCGCGTGGACCGACCCGAAGTAGCGCTTGCCGGACCCGAACACCACGGGTACGACGTCCATGCGCATCTCGTCGACCAGACCCGCGGCAAGCACCTGGCCACCGACGTCACCAGCGGCAACCTCGACCATGCGGTCACCCGCAAGCTCCTGCGCCTGGGCCACGGCTGCCTCGACGCCGTCGACGAAGTGAAACGGCGCCTCGGGGTCCCAGCCCTCGGGCTCCGGCCGGTGCGTCACGACGACCACGTGGTCGATCCCACCCGGAGGCTTCCCGTCCCAGCCGTCCGTCAGGTCGAAGACGTGGCGGCCGACGACTGTCACCCCGATCCGGTCCCAGTACGGCCGGGTGTAGTCGTAGGACGTCTGCGACACCTTCACCTCGCCGCTCTCGTCCAACGGGACGTCACCGCTGGACAACCAGTCGAACAGCGGTCCGGGCCGGTCATTCTCGTCCGCGACGAAGCCGTCCACCGACACCGAGCTGTACATGACCACCTTGCCCACGGGGCTCTCCTCTGCCTTGGGTGCCCCCAAATTAGCGTGTCGTGAGCTGTCGCTCTTGTAAGAGGGCATCTCGTGTGGATCTGATCTGATACACGCTGGTTGCTGCCTTGCTGGAGTCGAGGATCTTGCGCCCTGATGATCGGTGGATGACGACCCCTCGCCGTCCGTATCGCACCGATCTGTCTGATGCCAGGTGGGCGTTGATCGAACCGACCATGACCGCCTGGCGGGCGGCTCAAGGCGGCCTGGGCCTGAAGAAACCGGTGCATGACCTGCGGGAGATCGTGAATGCGATCCTGTACGTCAACCGGACCGGCATCGCCTGGGAGTACCTGCCCCACGACTTCCCGCCGTACAAGACCGTGCACTCGTACTTCACTCGCTGGGCCGCTGACGGCACCACCGAGACGATCCACAACCTGCTGCGCGGCAAGGTCCGGCAGGCAGCCGGCCGTGACCCGGAGCCCAGCGCGGCGATCATCGACTCGCAGAGCGTCAAGACCAGCAGCAACGTGCCCGAAGCCAGCCAGGGCATCGATGCCGGCAAGAGGATCAAGGGCCGCAAGCGGCACCTGGCCACCGACGTCCTCGGTCTGCTGCTGGTGGTGATCGTCACCGCCGCCAGCGTCTCCGACACCGCCGCCGGCCGTGACGTCATCGACCGCCTCGCCGCCACCCACCGTCACATCAGCACAGTGTGGGTTGACGCCGGCTACCGCGCCACTGCCATCGCCCGCGGCGCCGCCCACGGCATCGACGTGCAAGTCGTGCCGAAAACACCAGGCCAGAAGGGCTTCCAACCCTTGCCCAAGCGGTGGGCCATCGAACGCACCAACGGCTGGATCATGCTCCACCGACGACTCGTCCGCGATTACGAGACGTCACCAGAGCACTCCCGAGCCCACATCCACTGGGCCATGATCGACAACATGAGCCGGCGATTGACCCACGAGACGACTCCATCCTGGCGCGACGACCACCCCGAGACGGACACACCGCCACACACCTAAACGGGATGCCCTCTAAGAAATCAATCGGCCGGCAGCGGCCAGCCGTCCAGCGCGTGGCCGGGATGTTCACGCAGGAACCGCCGCCGGACTTCGACGTACCGGGTCGGCGTGAGCCCGGTGAGCGCCCGGAACTCGTGGCCGAAGTGGGCCTGGTCGAAGTAGCCTGCGCCACCGGCGAGGTCGCCCCAGTCGATCGGCCCGGCGGGGTTGATCGCGAACACGGTGGCGGCGAACCGCCAGGTGCGGGCCAGCCGCTTCGGCGTGACGCCGATGAGCTCCTTGAACCGCTGTGCCAGATGAGTGCTGCTGACACCCGCCGCCACGCTCAGGTCGCCGATCGCCACCGCCCCGCTGGTCGCCGCGATGACGCTGCTCGTATGGCGGACCAGCCTCAGGCCGGCGGTCTCGCACAGCCGTCGCATCAGCTCGTCCTCGAGCACCGTCAGCATCTCGTGTGGTCCGTCCGCCGTGGCCAGCCGGTCTCGCAGCTCAGCAATGGCGGGCCGGCCCCAAACCTGCTCTACCGTCACCGGCCGGTCACACAGCTCGGCCGCAGGCATCGGCAGGAACGGCGCCAGCCCCACGGCTTGAAGTGCACGCCGACGGACCGGGTCCGGAGTGGGTAGCCGAACTCCAACGCGCGGGTGGGCGTGGTGACCACGCAGCCGTCGGCGTACTCGGCTGCCTCGATGTCGGTGCCGGCGCGGATACGGAACGGCGCCCCGAGGTTGACGATGAGCAACGCCGCCGGCATCGGCGGCAGCGTCAGCCGGGCGTACGGCGGCGCACCCTCCAGGTAGTAAAGGTCATCGATCAGCCCGTCCAGCGGCGGTCGCGGCACTCTGGACACGTACTCCACGCCCACAGCATCGCAGACGCCATCAGCGTCACCGATGACACTTTGCATTGTGAAGAGCCAGGAATCGATCCGCACCGGTGCACACGCCGGCGCCTTCTGCAGCCCGGCCGGCGCCCTGCGGCGCACCAGCACGGGCAAGCTGATGCGGTGCAAGACGTCGGCAACAGACAGCCGGCTCCGCTCGCGCGCCGCCTGAGCCCGGCACAATCAGGCGTCGGCCCCGCTTGCAGCGGGCGGGGCGACGCGCAATGCCAGGACCCACGCATTACGAGTCGGCTCCACGGCAAGACCGCCACCCCCACCATCAACCCGGCCGCACCGCTGCTGCGGCTCGTCGAGGTGTTCCTGCCCGGGCGGCGCCAGCCGGGCCACCCGGCCCGCCACAGCCGCAGGACGGCGGGACCCGGAGTGTGGAGCGCGACGTGCGGCTGATTCTGACGGTCCCAGCCGGCCCACCTGGACGGCTTGAAAGTGGGCCCCGCCCTGAAGGCAACCCGACGCTGACTTTAACCCTGGACATTCACGAGGTCGTGGTCTTGTGACCGTTTCGTGAGGTCTGGATAGACGAAAGTGCCTGCGACGCAAGGGAAATGGTGATTACGACATCTACCGTGATCTCTTGCGAGGAGGCACTTCCGAAGTGCATCAGGTTACCGGATGGTCGGCAGATCTTCGCGTCGGCACCAACGGTGACGGCGTGTGAGCATGGTCGGAGTGGCCGCGGTGCGGATGCTCGCCGACAGCACCGGTCTGACGCAGGCGATATCGGCAATCCTTGCCCGGCCTGGGTTCCGGCCGATCCATGACCGCGGCCGGGTCCTGGTCGACATGGCGTGTGCGATCGCCGCGGGCGGGGTCGACATCGTCGACATCGAAGCCTTGCGGGCTCAAGCAGAGGTATTCGGACCGGTCGCCTCGGACACCACCGCTCTGCGAGCGCTCTGGCGGCGCTTCCGGCCCAACCCGCACGACGCACCACCGCGTACGCGCTCCTCGCCGGGTTGTCGCAATCCTGGTCGACGTGTACCTCTACTGAGCCCCCTCCACCCCCGGCAGCCTCAGACAAATGGACCGGCGACAGACCGTCACGACGGAACCTGGGCAAGCCTGAGCACGTATTCGAAGCCGCGTTCCTGCGCGGGCGAATCCACCATGGGCAGGAGCAGCGCTGGTATGCCAGCGGAAACCGATCCGCCGTCGCCAGCGGGATGATCACCGACCATCAGGGTCTGGCCAGGTGCGGCCTGAAGGGCTTCGAGGGCAGCGCCCCAGATCCGAGGGTTCGGTTTGACGAAGCCGACCTCGTAGGACAGTACGAACGCATCGACATAGCCGTCGAGTCCGTGCCGCGCAAAGCATTTGCGGATGTCCCAGCCGACGTTGCTGACGACGCCGATGCGAACACCGCTATCACGCAATGCGGACAGGGTGGCGACGGTGTCAAGCCCCGGGTTTGATGGAGAGTTGGTTAGCTGGTTTTCAGGGGTGCGGTGACCGGCTGGGTCATCGCGTGTAGTGCCTCGTGTTCGGCGGGCGGGATGTGCCCGAGCTCGCCGTGCAGCCTGCGGTTGTTGTACCAGTCGATGTACTCGACGGTGGCCATCTCCAGGTCGTCGAGCCCGCGCCACGGGCCGGTGTTGCGGACGAGTTCGGCCTTGTAGAGGGAGTTGAACGCCTCGGCCATCGCGTTGTCGTACGAGTCGCCCTTGGACCCGACCGAGGCGACGGCGCCGGCCTCGGCGAGCCGCTGGGTGTAGCGAATCGCTCGATACTGGACTCCCCGGTCCGAGTGGTGGACCAGTTTGCGCAGGTCAGCACCCTGACTCTCGCGGCGCCAGATCGCCATCTTCAGCGCGTCGAGAGCCAGGTCGGTGTAGAGGCTGGTGGCGACCTGCCAGCCGACGATCATGCGGGAGTGCACGTCGAGGACGAACGCGGCGTAGACCCAGCCGACGCTGGTGCGCACGTAGGTGAGGTCGGCGACCCACAGCTGGTTCGGATGTTCGGCGGTGAAGTCGCGTTTGACCAGGTCACCGGGGCGGCCGGTCTCGGCTGCGGGCCGGGTCGTGCGTGGTGACTTGTCGCGTAGCAGCCCGCGCAGCCCAGACTCACGCATCAGCCGCTCGACGGTGCACCGGGCCACCGGCACGCCCTGGCGGTGCAGCTCGTGCCAGATCTTGCGAGCGCCGTAGACGCCGTAGTTGGCCGCGTGGATCCGCTCGATCATCGCGGTCAGCTCCTCGTCGCGCCGGGACCGGGCCGAGGTCGGGCGGGTCTTGGCGGCGTAGTAGGTCGACGGTGCGATCTGTGCCGGCGTGTCTTCGAGCGCCTGCAGGACCGGCTGGACACCGTGTTCGACCCGCTGGGAGTCGACGAAGTCGACCTTCATCGCGACGGACGGTCCAACTCCGCCGCGAAGAAACTCGCTGCGGACTTCAGGATCTGGTTGGCCCGCCGCAGCTCACGATTCTCCCGTTCCAACACGGCGAGGCGTTCCGCGTCGCTGCTGGTGATGCCCGACCGCTCACCGGCGTCGGTCTCGGCCTTCTTCACCCACGTCCGCAACGCCTCCGGATGAACCCCGAGCTGACCGGCGATCCGCCGGATCGCTCCAACCGCGGACGCCGGATCCCGGCGAGCCTCGACCGCCAACCGCGTCGCACGCTCACGCAGCTCATCGTTGTACTTCTTGGGTGCGGGCATCGCTGGTGTTCCTCCCAGGTTTCGATGTCTCCATCAAACCCGGTGCGGGACACGGCATCGGCGTACGGCTCGATCGCTTCGGCGTGTGTTTCGTGCAAGACCGATGCCAGCGCCTGGTCCACCCCAGGAATCCGTTCCAGCACGGCGAGGATAGCCCGATCCCAGACTCGCGGATCCAGATCCCGGACGATGTGGGCCGGATCCGTGGCCGTCTCCCGCAACAGTTCCGCGAAGTCGCCAGCAATACGGTGCGCCTCGCCGGCAGCCAATGTCCGGTCGATCGATGCCGCCGCGTTGCCCACCCAGCGCTCCGAGTCCCTGGCGAACAGAGTCCAGGCGAAGTCGAACAGTACTGTCGTCACGGGCTTGGCGGTCACCGCATCACCCTAGATCAACACGACGAGTTCTGTGGCCCGCGACGCAGTGACCGTCTTGTGCCAGGGCAAGCCCGCGCGACGGCCAACTGGGTCTTGATCTACCGGCCGGCAGACAACCGATGAAGAACAGCCGCGGGCGTGGCCAATCCGCGAGGCGTCGCGCCATTAGCCCTAGACATGCACTCGGTCGTAGCCTTGTGACCGCTTCGTGAGGTCTGGATACGCGAAAGTGCCTGCCGCACAAGGGAAAATGGTGATTGCGACGTCTACCAATTCCTCTAGCTCGGAGGCACTTCCGACGTGCATGAGCTTACCGGATGGTCCAAAGATCTCCGCGTCAGCGCCGACGGCGACGGCGACGGCGTGGTGAGCCTGGTCGGGGTGGCCGCGTTGCGGATGCTCGCCGACCGCACCGGACTGACCCATGCCATCTCCACAATCCTTACCCGGCCAGGCTTCCGGGCAGTCCACGACCGCGGCCGGGTGCTCACCGACATCGCCTGTGCGATCGCCGCAGGCGGCACCGACATCGTCGACATCGAAGCCCTGCGCGCCCAGGGCCAGGTGTTTGGGCCGGTCGCCTCGGATACCACCGCCCTGCGCGCTCTCGGTGAGATCAGCGAGCGCGACCTGCACCGCATCGATGACGTCCGCGCCGCCGCGCGGGCGCACCTATGGAACCGGCTGCCCGCCGGAGTACCCGCGTCGAGCTACGCCGGCGCTGTCAGCTGCGGGCGTACGATCGTGCTTCGCGTTGACAGCACGCTCACGATCGCCCACTCGGCCAAGGAAACGCCGAAGGCACCTACAAGAAGACGTTCGGGTTCCACAGCCTCGGGTGCTGGATCGACAGCACCGGCGAGCTGGCGGTGCTGCTGCCCCGGCCCGGTTCGGCGGGGGCGAACACCGCCGCCGATCTGATCGGCGTGGTGCGCGCCGCCATCATGCAGATACCTGCCGACCGCCGCGACGACCTGCTGATCACCTCCGATGGCGCCGGTGCCTCGCATGCACTGATCGACTGGCTCACGAGTCTGAACGCCGCCCGACGCGCCGTGCAGTACTCGGTCGGATTCGATGTCGACGACCACGTGCGCGCCGCCGCCAACCAGCTGGCCGACGATTGCTGGACGCCGTGTCTGTCCAACACCACCGGGGCCGTGATTGACGGCCTAGACTGCGCCGACATCACCGACCAGTTGCGGGCACGGCTCCCAACGCTGGGCTGGCCGACCTCGATGCGCCTTGTCGTGCGCCGCCGAGTGCTGCTGCCGTTCGAGCAGCCCACCCTGTTCGACACCGGCGACTACAAGTACTCCGCGTTCGTCACCAACACCGCCCGGTTCGGGGCGCGGGCGATCTCGGTGCAACGTGCCGACGCCCGCCACCGGGTCCACGCCCGCGTCGAAGACGGCGTGCGCACCGCCAAAGACACCGGCCTCGATCGGTTCCCATCACACTCGTGGACGGTCAACACCGCCTGGTGCGCCGCGGTCACGATCGCCGTCGACCTGGTCTGCTGGCTGCGCCTGTACGCACTGGCCGCCACCAGCCTGGCCAAAGCCGAGCCGAAAACGCTGCGCTACCGACTGCTGCAGGTGCCCGCCCGGCTGATCCGAGCTCGCCGCTGCCGTTGGCCTACCAGCCACCTGGCCCTGGGGCGCGGACCTTGCTACCGCCTTCGACCGCATCCGCCGCCTACCACTGCCAGCCACCTGACCAGGCGCACCCCGATCCCGACGACCAGGAGACCCAAGAGCCAGCGCCCACCGACGCGACAGCCGGTCCCGCAACGTGCCCCGCGCCACCATCTGTCTACAATAGACAACAACCGGCTGCCGCGCCCGCCCGGAACCCTCAGCCCGTGAAGAATCAGGGTTAGAGGGTGTCTCGGGTGGCGGTCGGCTGACCTTCGTGGTAGATCACTTCTACTGTGGACGAGCGGTTGATCCGGCAGTGGGTGCCTGACGAGTTGTGGAATCTGGCGGGCCCGTTGATCCCGCCGCCGCCTCGGCGTCGGCAGGGTGGGGGAACCCCGCCGATCGACGCGCGGGCTGTGTTCGCGGCGATCGTGTACGTGCTGAGCACCGGTTGCGCGTGGCGGCACCTCCCGCCCGGGTTCGGGGTGTCCAGGGCCACCGCGCACCGCCGGTTCACCGCCTGGACGGCCGCCGGGCTGTGGCGCAGGCTGCACGTGGCCGCCCTGGACCAGCTCGGCGCGCAAGGGCTGATCGACTGGTCCCGCGCTACCGCCGACGCCGCCTACGTGCGGGCGAAAAGGGGGGCGCTCTGACCGGTCCGAGCCCGGTCGACCGGGGCAAACCCGGCAGCAAGATCCACGCCTTGTCCGAACGCGGCGGGCTTCCGTTGTCCGTGGGCGTGTCGGCGGCGAACACCCACGACAGCCGCTGCCTGGAATCCCTGGTCCAGGCCATCCCCGCCGTCAAGTCCCGTCGCGGCCCCCGCCGACGACGGCCCGACAAGCTGCACGCCGATAAGGGATACGACTACCCGCACCTGCGCCGCATGCTGCGCCAGCGTGGCATCCGACCCCGCATCGCCCGCCGGGGCATCGAGTCCCCGAACCGCCTCGGCCGGCACCGGTGGGTCATCGAGCGGACCTTCGCATGGTTCACCGGCTACCGCCGGCTGACCATCCGCTACGAACGCAACCCCGGCCTGTACTGCGCATTCATCACCCTCGCCGCCGCACTGACCTGCCACAAGCGCTACCTCAAACTCACCACCTGAGACACGCTCTTAATGGCGCCCGGTTACAGCGCTCGTTGGACACGCGCCGTCAAACTGAGTTTTGCGGCCTTCGAGGATGGTCAAGCAGCGACAGCGGGAAATACTACGAGCGATCCGTCGCCGCTTCGTTCAATCTCAATCGCAACGTCAGCTTGGTGGACCCCCACGTTGAGGCGATCGCCCAGGGCGCGAAGGCGATACGCAGCCTTGAGAAGGTCGTCCACCTCCCCTTTCGTGAACATGATGTTTCGGAAGCCGCTGGGACCCTTCAGTTCGAGAGTCGACAGCCGAAGGAGAATGGAGGTGATTCCTGATTCTAATTCGTCGACGCGACGCTCGTCGTCTTGCAACGTTCGGACGAAGGTCTTGAATGGGTGGCTCGCACCCTCCAGTTGTGCATGCTCAACGGCTTGAAGGACCAGCACCCGGCGTTTGAGGGCGATCGCGAGCCTCGCAAGTTCAAGGTGGGCGCGGAAGGTGCCGCCTTCCTCGTTGATGCCCGGAAATTCTTTCGTGAGGGCTCCGACTTCGACCGGGCCATCCGGAAGCCCAGCCAGCGCGTCCTGCCACTTAGCGAGCCGTCTGCGAGTCCGCTCAATCGACTTGCCTATTGCGTGCACTGCGGAGTCAAGACCTAGAGACAGGCCGATGCGACCCTGGTCAAGCAGGATTGAAGTGGCCTTATCAATGGCGTCACGGCAACCGTCAAGCTCGCTACGCTCGTCTTCGAGCTTGTCTTCGTGTAGCTGCTCTAGCAGGTCGGTGATCCGCTCGATCGATTCCTTGCGCTGGTGATCGGCGTAAGCGCTGACACTGACTGCGACGGCCATGAGCACGAGTGGCGCGGCCACAGTCAATGCCCCGGCGCTCGCGACTGCCACACCAGCGGTTGCGGCCGAGCCAGTTGCCGCTCCCGTAACTGCTGCCCTACCAGCAACGGGAACGAAAGTGGCTTGCGCTGCGATTCCGGTGGAGTTGACCAGCGCGCTGTGAATACCTCCCGCAGCGGCCTTGGAAGCCATGGGCTGTACGAGTCCTTTGCCGACCTGTGCGGCGACTTTTGCCGGAACGACCATTCGGTAGAGCACGTCACCGGTAGCGGCGACGTTCAGCGTCGGCGGCGCCGACTTCGCCGTCTGAGTAACGAGCTGCGCTAACTGCTGCGCGAGTGGGCTAGCTGCATGAAGCGGAATTCCGCCATTCCGATCGCGTTTGGCCGGAATCGGGTGCGCTTCCAGCGTCGCGATCGGAGCGGCTGCAAGTGTTGCCAAAACCGTTCTCAACTCTGCGAGGCGTGCGGGTGTCATGCCCTCATCGCCTAACACATTCGGAACGCTCACGTCCTCGGTGGCGAGTGCCCACACCGGCACGGGCGCGTTGCTATCGGCAGTCACGTCTTGTTTCCTCCCCCACGTTGGCACCCCTACCATAGATGGTGTCGTGACACGTGATGGCAACCGCTGCGCGCAGTCTGAGTTCCTTGCCCGGCCTCGCGGCGCGTCGGGCTGGCTGGCGGCGGGACGTGCGGTGAGCGGGTCTTACATGTTCTGGACTTCGGCGCGGCGTACCCGGTGGCCGATCAGCGGCAAGCTTCAGGCCGTGCACGTAGGGGTGCTGCGAGCATGGCGAACCGGCCGGCGGTGTTCATTTCGTTCGGCAGATCGAGGATTGGGCCGAGCGCGGCGGCCCAGCCGTGGCAGAACAGTTGCCAGCCGTCGTGTACTACCAACCCATCATGAGTGCGGGCTTGCCGCAGCATGGCCAGGTCACCCCGGTAGTTCAGGTCCCACACCAGGGCAGCGGGCGGGAACTCGGCGACCGGCGACAGGGGGTTACCAGGACGGTCCTTGCCGAGTCCGGTGGCGTTGACGACGAGCGTTCCGGGCGGACCGGACGCGACGAGGTGATCCCAGGGCCCTGCACCGATATGCACCTCGAGGCGAACTCGCCGGGACTCGGCCCACGGACCGAGCACGGACTGCAGATGGCGGCCGGCCGCACCGCTGCAGTCGGTGAACACCAGGCGGGCCGGCGGCACGGGACGGGCAAGCAGATGACGGCCGAGCGCGATCGCGCTACCGCCGGCTCCCAGACAGACGACGTGTTCTCCGTCGGGCCAGATGTCGTCGACGACTCGCCCGATCGAGGTCGGGTCTCGGGCGAAGCCGGCCAGCCTGCCCGCCTCACGGCGTATGGCGTTGACCTCTCCGCACTCGGCCGCCAACGGGTCGAGCCAGTCGACCAGGTCGCCAGCCTCGCGCAGTACGGCCACCTTGTGCGTCGTGATGACCGCGCCGAGCACGCCATCGCTGCCGGCCAGCTCGGCCATCAAGGCGCGGTACGTCTCACCAGGGGCAGCCAGGGGCACGTCGCGACCGACGAGACGTACGTCAAGACCAAGGTCGGCCATCCAGCTCGGGAACGCCTCATGGATTAACGACTTGCCTGTCGACACCCCAACGAACCAAACCGTGGACGCCACCGGCCAAGGGTAATCGTCAACGCGCAGCTGAAGGGCCCGGAGGGTGGCCTCGGGGTGGCTGGCCCGCACTCCCTGCGGATCTGCGCGGTCACGCCTTCCGGGCCCTCGGGGTGTCCAGGCCGGTTGAACGCCGACGCTGACGGGGCCGCCGACCTGCTCGGCAAGCAGGGGGACCGGTACTCCACCGCGGCCGCCGAATAGGTTGAGTGCGACCGGGGCCAGGTCATCGCATCGAATTTCATATCCCGCCCAGCGTCCCGTCGTCCCATTGCCTACCATGGGACAACGTCGATACCGTCGAGAAATGGCAGCGGACCTCTCGGCGCTCTCAGAGGACGAGTGCACGCTGTTCAACGCATTGCCGGTGGACGGATCGGCGGTCAGCAATCCAGCGCTCCGTCAGTACCTGAAGTGGAACCGGAACCGCTACTTCCTGGCGCGAGACGCTCTCGTCGACAAGGGCTTGGTGAGCCGGGGCCGAGGCAAGGGCGGCGTGGTCCGCCGCTCCCACCCAGAAGCCTCTGCCGATGCTGATCTGGTGTCCGTCGTCGTCCAGAGGGGCACGCCGGACACCGAGATGATCGAGGCGGCCATCACCAATGAGCCGGACCTGTACCCGCCGATGCGGACCGTGATCGAGCGCGACTGGGCGCAGGAGCACCGCCAGGATCTGCTGGCCGTGGAGATCACCGCCTTCGGCGGAGGCCGACCCGACGGCATATGGACGCGACCGGACATCACCACGGTCGAGGTGCGCACGTTCGAATACGTGCCCGGGAAGCATCTCGACGTGAACACCTTCGAGGTCAAGTCACCGAGCGCCGTCAACGTTCAGGCAGTGTACGAGGCTCTGGCTCACCGTCGTGCAGCCACCCGCGCATACGTGCTGTTCTACGTTCCGCCGGACAAGGCGTCGGTGCTGAAGCACGACGTCGAGGAGGTTGCGGTGGTGGCCCGCATGCACGGTATCGGGGTGGTAACAGCCGGCAATCCGTACGACTACGACACCTGGGAAGAGCTCGAGGAGGCACAGCGCGTCGCTCCGGATCCGGAGAAGCTGAACGACTTCATCGGTACCCAGCTCAGCGAGGCTACCCGCAGCTTGATCTCACGCCGGCTCAGGTAATGCTGTTGGGACCGCGCTTTGGTGACGCGACCCTCTACTCAGGCAGGACGTCCGGCGGATGTCGCAGCGGAACTCCCGAGAGACAGAGTGCCTCAACCGATCCGGTGATGAAGCATGCCGGCAGTCTTAGGAGGATGGACCAATGACAGCCGGAGATGCGACATCCAACCAGATCCTTGAGTTCGCTGGGCAACGCGGCAGGGACGCGAATCGCCTGGTGACCGTCGAACGCCTGGGCGCCTGGATGCTGAAGTGCAACCCCGAGGTATGGGATCTGGCAGCCTTTATTGAGGACGGTGGAGAGACCATCGATCGATGGTCGGTCGGATCTAACTACCGCAGCGCGCTGATGGCTGAAGGGCAGCAGGTTCTGTTCTGGGTGACCGGGCCGGGTCGGACCTATCCGGAGCCGGGGCTGTGGGGGCGAGGAACCGTCCTCGGGCCGGCAGGCCACTTCGACATCGCGCACGAGGATCCGGGGTACTGGCGAGACGAGCGGCTACGGCGGCAGTCCAAACACTTCGTGCCTGTTGACATCCAACTGTTCGACGAGCCGATTCCCCGCACTGCCCTGAAGGGCAACCGTCGTCTGGCTGATCTGGAAGTCTTCCGACAGCCTCAGATGGGCAACCCACTGAACCTTTCCGCGTAACGGTGTGAGTGCGGCGGGTAGCCGCCTTGGCGGTCGGTGCGGACACGCCCGAACCTGTTGCGGTGCGAGGGAAAGACGCAGAACCCCGGTATGAAGTGGTCCTCTCACAGATCAACTTCAGTAGGGGTCCTGCGTCGCCATGAGTGTCACATACACCGCCGAGCTGTCCGTGCGCGAGGAGACCGTGTTGTTCCTGTCCGGGCTCCTGCACGGGCAACGGCAGCGGCTCGGGACCCGTACCGGGACGCGGTCGCTGAGCTGCTTCAAGCAGGCGATCCTGGTGATCCGCTGGTTCCTTGACGGCACTCGGGTCAAGCAGTTGGCCATCGACAACCAGGTCAGCTCATCGACCGGCTACGCCTACCTGCACGAGGGCATCCGGGTCCTCGCCGCGCACGCGCCGGGCCTGGAATCGGTGCTGTTGGCCGCGAAGATGGCCGGCTACGCGCACGTGAACATCGACGGGACCCTGATTGAGACCGACCGGTGTCGCACCCCCGGACCGACGCCGGGAGTGGACCTGTGGTGGTCCGGCAAACACGACAACCACGGTGGCAACGTGCAGGTCGTGACCGCTCCGGACGGGTGGCCGCTGTGGACCTCACCAGTACGGCCCGGCCGGGAACACGACACGACCGCCCTACGCGAACACGACATCCTGCCCCTGCTGGTCACCTGGACCAACGACCAGCGGCGGGTACTCGGCGACCTCGGCTACGAAGGCGAAGCCGACACGATCACGACCGCGTTCAAAAAGCCGAAGAACGGCTCCTGCACCACCGTGCAGCAGCAGTTCAACAAGGCACACAACGGCGTCCGCGCCATCGGCGAACGCGGCAACTCCCTGCTCAAGACCACCTTCAAAGCGCTGCGCAACGTCAGCCTGTGCCCCTGGAGCATCGGCAGGATCACCGCGGCGGCCCTCGTACTCCTGCACGTCGAGCACAACCGCACAACCTGATCACCCAACGCCACGACCCGTTACGCGGAAAGGCTCACTGGCTGTGACCAAGCCCGAACTCGCGGTGCTGGAGAAGCTCCTTCCTCCTCAACCGCAGAAGATCACGGTGACGGCCTCTGGCGCGGGCTTCGGCAACCCGACCACCAATGCTGAGGTGGAAGCAGCGGGAATGAAGGCAGTAAGCAGGCATTACAAGCGCGATGGCTGGCGTGTGCAGGACGTGAGCAAGCAGAATGTGGGATGGGACCTCACGTGTACGGCCCAGGACGGTGAGGTACATCGGGTCGAGGTGAAGGGGGTCAGCGGCCTGGCCCCGAAGGTGCTCCTGACGCGCAATGAGGAGCGATCGGCGCGGGAGGACGCGGGTTGGCGACTGGCGGTCGTCACCAAGGCACTGGTCGAGCCGACCCTCTATTTCTTCGACGCCGATACCGCCCTCAGCGCCGCCGCGCCCTTCGTGTTCGAGGTCGACCTCCGCCAGTCGCGATCGGTCCCACCGAAACAGCGGCAGGCGCGAAACGAGAGCCGAACCGGCTGAGTCGGTCCGAAGACGTCTAGGAGAGCAGGGACTTGTCGAAATACAACGACCTGCGCGATCTGCTGCGCGGGCAGGCCCGCGGAACGCAATACACGTTCGCTGAGCTGGTGGCCGTCGTACCGGGTGGCCTACCTCCATCTGCTTATCGCTACGAGGCCTGGTGGTCGAACGACGACCGCACCCATGTGCAGTGCCGGGCTTGGGGGGACGTGGGCTTCACCGCACATCCTGACCTCACCGCCAGGTCGTCGAGTTCCGGCCGGCTCAGTCCTCCTCAGGGAAGAGCGGCCGGAGCGGATCGAGAAGCTGTGTCTTGCTGACGTTGCGGGGCAGGTCGATCTTCAGGTCGAGGCCCGGCCCAGCCCGCCCCACGACCCGGCTACTTGCCCTCGGTCACGGCGAAGGGCGCATCCCCGAGACTCAAGCGCCGACGTGGGCCTACAAGCTCGTCTCCCGGCTTAAGGGCCTGGTGTTGCTTGCATGCGCATCTATTATCCAAGGGGGCAGCTGATCGCCGACGTAAGCGATGTATGGCGGTACCGGCTTGAAGGTTCCATCTAGGTTCGGCGCATGCTTCTGATACAGCTCAATGTAGTTCAGGGGTTCAAGGTCTTCCAGTCGCACGACGTTGCCGCCTAGGATTTCGTGAACGGCGAGAAACGCCGAGTCGTGCAGTGTAGTCGATTCAGGCTCCAGAACGACTTCCAATTGGCCGAGTATCAGGCCGAAGACGATAGGATTTCCGGCAGCATTGAAGTACCGACCTCTGAGCCTCTTGCCGCCGCTGATCGACGAGACCTGCCACGCCGCTTCGACGTAGGGCATTATCCGCTCGGCGCGACTCTTGCTATAAGCCACAGCCGCGATGCTGCCCGGGTGCCTGTCCGGCCGATGTTCGATCATTCGCGCACGGAAGCCGGTCAGGTGATCTGCGTAGTAGACCTCCCCTTCGGCCGGCCGCAGTCGGGGGGCTGTGGCCCCCCCGACGGACTGTCGATCAGCGGCGACGCGACGGGTGTGGTTCTCGACGGAGATTGTCATCCCGGTCATTGAGGTGATGGACAGGGCCTCGAGACGCGACCAGGACCCGAAATATACCTCGACTGCTGTCACAGAGGCGGCACCCATCCAGGTGTTGTTTACCAAGGTACTGCCATCGACGGAATCGCAGCGGCACACGAGGGAGCCGAGCGGCGGCCTCCTCATGGCCACGTACTTGACGTCTTCCCCCGCCCACACTGGTTCCATCTGACTGTTGTGATCGGCCAGAAATTTCATTATGGCATCTTGAGTGGCCTCCTGAGCATCGACGTCAAAATTGACAGGGCTGTCTCCGCTCTTGTTCATTTCGGAGTAGTAGACGTCATCCTGACCCTGGTCGTCGACCTGCAGATTGGCGCGCAGGCGGCCCAAGCCGCTCGTAGACCCCGCTTCTGCCAACTTGCGCCGGAAATGACGAGCGCTGTATTCGCGAGTGACCATATCATCCAGTGGCCAATCGATCCGGAGCGGATCACGCTCGAGCCGGTCGCCACCCGAAACGTTCGTCATGCAAACCACCCCTCAATCGGGTTTACCGATATCTGCCGTCGCTGCCTTGGCGGCCAACAGTCCCTTGTGGAGACTCTTTTGAACGACGCGGTTGACCTCGAGGTCGGGCCGCTTGACGCGGAAAGATTTGGACACCTGCCGACTTGGGCGAGAATGCCTGCGTGGCCCCACCGGGAGTGAGACCCCGAGTTGACCGCCGGAATCAGGAGATCACTTGCCTCGAGGCCCAGCCGTTCTGCGAACGCCGCCGTTGCAGCCGCGGCAGCGGTCTTGCTTCGTCAGGGTCTTGCCTCCGACCACACGAGTCGGCGCTCGCTCGCTCCGGGCCAGCGGTGGCGGCGGAGTTCGTGCTGTGATGCCTGCTCATTGGATACCCCTAGGCTAATCGCCGATGGGCTGACGCTACTGCGAGATACGACTGGTCCAGAGCCGTCCCCGGTGGAGTGCGAATGCCCGTACACCTGGGACGGCCGCCGTACCTCGCGGCCGTTCCGTCGCCATCAATGCTGGAACGAGCAGGTAGGATCCGCTTGATCGATTGCATGCCTCTCCGGCAGCTGCAACCGTTTAGCGTGCCTTCAAGCCGACTTCGGGGTGGCACTGGCGGGCCGCGCCGCCAACAGCAACCGGGCCCGACGTGCATCGAGTCGGATCGCCCAGCGGCGGTACTGGCCGCTGTCGGTCGACCAGGATGTGGCCTGAGACGCGGCGCGGCGGAGCGATTGCGCGGCCTCGATTGATCCTGCGGATGGGAACCAAGATCCGTCTGGTTGAGGACCTACAAGCCATGATCAGACCGCCTATACGACCCTGCCGGCGGCGCCAACCGGCAGCGATCAAGACGGTGGCTGACTCGCCTTGCAGAGGACAGTTGAGCACGGAGGAACTTTCATCAATGGGCGTTGGCGACAAATTTGCGACAGGGGGTGACGGGTTGATTCGATCACGCGCATCGTGGACGGTGGAAGCATGTCTGCGACCAGCGGATCCGGCTATGTGGGCTGGGTGCTGCGCAGCAACCGGCGTTTCGCCGGGAACGCTGACTTCCATTTGGCCCGCAACTTCGCTCGCGCCTTTCGATTAAGCGCGGAATCGGGCCTTGCCCCGTCGCAGATCACCCGGTGGGAGCAGGGTACGACGACAGCCAGCCGGGGAGTTCTCCGCCGATATGAACAGCTGTTGGGTGTGCCTCCCGAGTCGTTCGTCGTGGTGAGTGACGCGATGCGCCGCAGCGAGGGGCTGACCTTCGACGTCACGCCTGGCCGGCAAGACGATCAGAGCCGCCTCTATGAACTCCTCGACCGTGCCCTTGCTCCCGGCGAGATGACGGGAGCCGACTGGGGCGTACTGACGGAGCTGATCGCCGCGCAGCCGGCCTTGGTGCTCTATCCCCCAGGGTTGTGGACTGTGATCGCCGGGCAGGTGCTGAGCGAGCTTGTGGTCTCTGAGAACACTGCATGGCTTCAACGGCAGGAGGCCATCAGCCGCCTGTTGGAGCATCCCGTAGCCCGTCCGCATGCCGTAGCGGCGTGCGTTGGCATGGCCGACGATCAGTCCTCTCCAGCCGTCATCGAGCCCGTTTCCCTCCTCGATGTGGTGGCGCACGACGACGCGAACAGATATGTCCTTCGACAGATCGAGAACCCGAGCAGCGAGCGTGCTCGCTACGCTGGCCTGCTTGCCGCGGTACGAAAGATACGACATGGGCATTTCGCCGGGGATGACTACGTCCGGCTCGCCCGGGCAGTTCGGCAGGCAATGTCCGACTCGGCACCCGATTCCTCGATAGCCCCGCTGCTAGCCCAAGTCGCGACGGCACTCAACCGCCGCATGCCGGCCCAGCCCCCGCTACCGGGAGGCCTTCGCGCTACGGGTTCGTACGCCCCGGCCAACGGCGCTACCGCCCAGCGGACGGGGGCGCACGTGGTAAGCCAGCGCGTCGCCGACCTCGCACAAGTCCGCCTAGGCGACCACCGCGGCCGGGATCCCGTCCTGGCACGACTTGTCGGGCAGGCGCTGTTCCACGCCAATCCGGATCAGCGCCTGATGGCCACCATGCTGATCTCCGCGACACCGTACCGTGAGCCCGTGGCCGGGGCGCTGCTGATGCAGCTCCAAAGTGATTTGTCCCGCCGCGTCGAAGAGATGGCAGCGACGGCCTTGAGCATGTTGACCACTCTGCATGTCGACATACACAGGCCACTTATGCGGACCATTCTCGCCAGCCGCGCTTCCAACGCGAGCCTGCGCCACGCCGCGGCTTGGGCCACGCCGCACTGCGCCGGCAGGTATTCGCTCGCTAGCTGGCGGCAGATCCTTGCTGAACAGATTGCGGCGTGGTCGACCGCGCCGTCGGGCACGGCTGAATCCATCCTCCACGGCCTCACCTACGGCATCGGCACAGACCGCCATCGGGAGCTGCTGATTGAATTGCAGCAGCGAACAGAACTGCCGACCGCCGTCCGGCAAACCGCGCACTGGCTGCTGTCGTCACCGTCCCAGCCACCAGCCTGACCGAGCGGGATCGGTGTACCGCAAAGAGCGGAAGCGCTCAGATCAATACTCGGACCGCTGGCTAAGGGATGTCTCGTAACCCTGGCGTCCGTCTCTTGAGGATGATCGGGCAGGATGCCCGGGTGCAGGTGATCACCGCAACCCACCCTGAGTGGATCTTCCCGTTCACCGGGCTGCAGCCCGCCCAGTTCCGCAAGCTGGTCCGGCTGGTCGCCGAGCGTGGCGGTGACGCCATCGCCGACGGCCGGCCGGGCCGGCAGTGGGCCCTGGACCTCGCCGACCGGGTGCTGCTGGTGGCCACCTACTGGCGCACGAACCTGACGATGCGCCAGATCGGCCCGCTGTTCGGGGTGTCGCACTCCGCAGCGCACCGGGTCATCGACACCCTTGCGCCGCTACTGGCCCTCGCGCCGGTGCGCAAACGGCCAGTCGAGCAAATCGCCATCGTCGACGGCACCCTGATCCCCACCCGCGATCACCGCCTGGCCGCCCGGAGCAAAAACTACCGCTACTCGGCGAACCTGCAGGTCGCCATCGACGCCAGCACCCGCCTGGTCATCGCCATCGGCGACCCACAACCCGGCAACCGCAACGACACCATCGTCTACCGCACCAGCGGCATCGACCAGAAACTGGACGGGCGCCCGGTGATGGCCGACGGCGGCTACCGCGGCAACCCCGAGGTGATCATGCCGTACCGCAAGCCCGCCGACGGCAGCGACCTCCCGGACTGGAAGGAAGCCCTGAACGTCGAACACCGCAGGGTCCGAGCAGGGGTCGAACACGCCCTGGCCAGGATGAAGTGCTTCAAGATCCTGCGCGACTACCGCCGCGCCGCCCACACATTGGCCGACGCCACTTCCGGCATCGCCAACCTCCACAACATCATCCTCGCTGGCTGACCACCGGTCCGGCGTCGGGCAACGCCTTCACCCAGTTACGAGACGTCCCTTAGGTCCGTGAACACCGGCGGGTGTGTTGATAGGGCCTCACGACGGCGCCTACTTCGCGCTGAGCGTACAGCGTTCGTCGACGACGAGCAGGTTGGCGATCGGGGTGTAAGCCAGGGTGATGGTCTCGTCCCAGGGTTCGGCGTCAATCTTCGCGAGCTGACGGGCCAGCGCTCGGCGCAGCGCGCGCACGGCCTCGAGGTCACCGAGGTGCGCACGGGTGCGCATGGCCACCTGGTACAGCTGCTCGACCCAGGGGTAGTGGGGGATCGCGGTGTCGAGTGCGGCCCACTGCTTCGGCGGATGGCTTCCAGTTCCGAGGTGAGGGTGACCGCCGCGTCAAGGGCCCGTTCGCGCCGTCTAGCGGTAAAGCTCGACCCATTCGTAGTCGCAGCCACCGGCGAGGGGGCGCGGTAGGCGTCGACGGCGGCGCAGTGCGGCGGCGCGCTCCGTCTTACTGTTGGCGGCGTTTGCAGCGCGGACGGCGGTGCGTTCTTCGCGTGTCGGAGATCGAAAATGAACGAGGTCTTCGGTAGATGGTTCAGCGATCAAGCAGAACTTGAAACCGGAGACCTTGTGGACACCTAGACGAGTGATTCCCAACTCTGGGTTGGGCGGCGTGGCGGGTTGACCAGCACAAGAAGAGAGGGCATCGATGGTTGTTTGTGAAGACAGACCTCGACACCCTCTTGACCGCACTGTACGTCCTGATCGACGACCACGTCATCCCGCCGCATCGACGTGGGCCGGGCCGACCCAAGCGGCTGTCCGACTCCGAGCTGGTATGCCTGGCTGTGGCCCAGGTGCTGCTGGGTGCCCGCTCGGAGCACCATTGGCTGCGCCTGTGCTACGGCCGGCTCGGGCATCTGTTCCCGTACCTGCCCAAACAACCCGGATACCACAAGCGGGTCAAGGCCGCCGCGCCGCTGATCTGCCGGGCCACGCTGTACCTGGCCACGCTGTGCCCGTCGTGGCGCGACGACCTGCGGTTGCTGGATGCCACCCCGGTCCCGTGCGGCACGTCTCGGCCCACCGTGCAGCGTTCGGCGTTGGCAGAGATCGCCGGGTACGGCTACTGCGCCTCCCATTCGCGCTGGTACTGGGGGTTGAAGCTGTACCTGATGACCACCGCCGAGGGAATGCCGGTGGCGTGGTGCCTGGCCAACCCCAAGATCGGAGAGCGGGAGGTGGCCGAGGAGTTGCTGGCTCACGCCCGCGAACTGGGCTCGCTGTGCAGCGGCATGGTGGTGTTGGCGGACAAGGGCCTGTCCGGCAAGCAGATCGATCGGTACGCCGCCGAGCAGGTCGGGGTGCTGCTGGCCCGCCCGGACCGCAAGGACGAGCAACGCCGCTTCGGCAACCTCGCCGGTGTCCGGCAGTGGATCGAGTCGGTCAACGACACCCTGAAAGGCCAGCTCAACCTGGAAGGACACGGTGGGCGCACCCCGGCCGGAGTGTTCGCGCGCGTCGCGCAGCGGCTCCTCGCGATGGCCGCAGCGATCTGGCACAACTGGCGGACCAACGCACCCGTCAAGCGTTCCTTGATCGCGTACGACCACTGATCAATTCGGAATCACTCGTCTAGGTTTCGCGATCCCGGGTGTCCGGGTCGTCGGCCCACTGCCACAGGCTGTCGCGCTGGGGCGATCGACTTGCGCGAGACCGCGGACAGAAACGGACCAGGCTTGCCAATCGCCTCATCGGGCGCCCTGGACGAGCAGATCGTCACGGTTCCCGGACACGCCGAAGCCGAGATGATGCTGCCGAGGCTGGCCAACAGCCTGCGTGAGGTCATTCAGCGTGACCCGGTCGCCGCGGGAGGTGAAGAAGATCTTGATGCGCATCATCGCGCCGGGGTCCTGACGCCGATGGCCGGCTCGCGTCAGGATCTCAGCCCGGATTCGGCAAGGAGTCGGCGACGGCAGGCCCTTCATCACACCAGGACATCTGGCCGCCTACGCCGGCTTGGCCCACCGTGAGGTGTCTCTGGGGCTGCCCTACCAGCACCAGCTCGGTTGCCAGCGTCGGTAACCGCCATTGAGATACACCTGCATGCCGGAGCACGTGTACAGCCCGTTGTAGTCGTCGACCATCCGCGTCCGGCTCCAGGTCTGCCCCGCGGAGGTCCAGGCTTTCTGGTTCTGACCGCCGTTGTTCCAGATGCTGATCTCCCCGTGGAACCGGCTGTCCCACGTCCACCACTCCAACCAGGAGGTCAAGCACTGCTTGGAATGGTAGAAGGTCAGGTATCCAGCAGCCATTTTCGACGTGTCGCGGATGATCAGGCTTCCGTCCGAGGTGGCCTCATAGCCCTGAGGTGGCTTGACCACCGTCCCGTCGAAGCAGTCAGCTTCGTAGTACATCTGGCCGTACCTCGACGACGCCTGTGCCGGGGGTGCGATCGTCAGGAGTATTACGAGGGCGGCGAGGGCAGCTCCGGAACCCTTAAGAAGCCTTCGCGTGAGGCGGGTCCGGGTCGGTGCCGGGGCGGCGACGGTCGGCTGACCGATGTCGTGGCTGTGCATCTAAACCTCCCATGTTGGTACTGCGGTCGGTGCGTGGATGCCAACAGGATCGGCTCTGGTGTCGAGTAGCGGCGGGGGCATTGCACAGAGTCACCGCCTATGCAATAAATGGCCCCTGGGTGCCGGGCGGAGTGTCTCCGGCCCGTCGCGGGCGTTCGTACGGGTCGGGTGCCGGCACGGCGGCACGAAGACCTGTCATCCGTAGATCCCTGCCGACAGATGCACCGATGCACCAGATTCGGCAGCTACTAAGGGCCGGGATCTGGCAGTAACATCAGCGGCGAGCGACAGCCCAGAAGGCGGCGGAGTTGCAAGCTGGGGCGGCGGCGCCTCACCGAGGAGGGGCTGCCTGGCCGCAGTGTTCGTTCTCGACGGCGCCATACGCACACTGTGCCGGTCCGCCCCGTTCTGTGACGCGCCGCGATCGATGGCGCGGGCCGCTGTGGCGGCGACGCTGTGCCGTGAGGCTTCCTTTCGGTAAGCCTCACGGCGTTCTCGGCGTTAGGTACTGGAGCTGTTACGGGCAGGCCTGACGGGGGGCGGTGCGGTATGCGCCGCCGAGGAAGCCGATGAAGTTGGTCCGGCTCACGGCCTGTCCGGAGCCCCAGCCCCGGTTGAAGCAGGAGTAGTTCGTTTCGTTGGTCATTTCGACGTGCAGGTGGACTCCGGTCCAGCAGCTGTTCGAGGTGTAGTTCCCGACCGTGCCGACGCGGGTATCCCACCGGCCGATCCACTGCCCGGCGCCCACGGTCGGATTGACGTGGGTGTAGGTGACCCAGCCGATGCGGCTGCCGCCCTCGTACAGACCGACAACGACGGCGTTGCCACCCCGGGCGCGCGTTTGCTCGTGCGTCTCGCCGCTGCGGGCCGCGCAGGCCAGGACCACCGTCTCGACCTTGGCGCTGATCGTGCGCCAGGTCTCGTTCGGCGCTGCGTACAGCTGCACATCCTGGCCGGCGCTCACGCCGAGGTCGACGCTCCAGTCCCCGACGTAGGGCATGCCGTTGCGGAAGGTGTGGTGGACGGTGGGCCAGCTGCAGTCGCTGGAGGGGTATGTCGCGCCGTTGCAGGCGCTGTCCCACACCGCCCAATTGCCGTTGATCGGCGATCCGACCCAGACCGAACTACGTGCGGTTGCCGCCGACGCCGGGGTGGCGGACGCGATGAGCATCAGGGCGATGGCGGCGATGACGGGGGTGCCGATCGCGCGGAGGGAACGCCACGTGCTTCGAGGGGACATCACTGCTCCTTCTGGGTTGGGCCGTTCGCGACGGCTGGCGGGTGGAACGGGACGACGGCGTGATGATGAGTTACGGGCGCGGGATCGTGCCTCAGCACCGGGCGCCGGGCCACGACTTGCGGACGGTTGTGGTGCCGGTCCAGGATTTGGTGACGCAGCCGCTGCCGACCGAGGCGTTGTAGGGTCCGTTGACCTGGACCCACGGGCTGCAGCTGAAGTAGCAGCTGCGCTCGAAGCGGTTCAGGACGGTGGTGGCGTTCGCGGGGGCGCTGAGCCCGATGAGGATCGTTGGCGTGACGAGCAGGGCAGCTAGTCCGACCCGTTGGACTCGGGTACGTCGTTGCACTGGCTCTCCTTCGCTGTCGTGATTTGCGGTAGAGGCGCTCGCGGGTGCTCCAGCCGTCAGGGTGGACGACCGGTGGCACGCCGTTCGGGGCGTGCCACCAGGATCAGCGATGCTGCCTGGTAGTGGCCTAGGCGTTGCGCACCGTAGTCGGCCGTGCAATAAATGGCCGCGTGGGAGCCGGCAGGAGCACCACCGGCCGCCATGGCCGCCCGTACCGGGCGGTTGCAGGACCGGCCGACCGGCCGCGCCTGCCTGCGCACCAGCACCGGGTGGGCTGGCTGCTGCGAGTCAACCGGTTGTACGGGCCGAGTGAACGGTGGCTGCGGTCGGCGGCCTTCGCCGAGGCGTTCCAGGGCGGCTGCTGGGCCGGGCAGGCCAGCATCTACCAGATCTCCCGCTGGGAGACGGCGGCAGTGGGTGCCCCGTACCTGGCCATCCGCCGGTACGAGGAGCTGCTGGACTTGCCGTCGCACCATCTCGTCGCGCTCGTGGACGCCATCCACCGGGACGCGACGTCCACAGGAAGGTGTCGCCGGCACTGGCGCGGGCGCCGGACCGGTTGGCCGCGTCGGACCGCCTCGACGAGCTCGTGGACCGGGCGGCTTCCTCGACGGACCTGCTGACCGGTGTCGAATGGGACGAGCTGACTCGACGGTTGGCGGCCGTACCGGGGATGGTGATCACGCCCCACCGAGCGTGGGCGGATATCGCCGAGCGGCTGCTCAGTGAGACCATCGTCGCCGACGGGATCGCCTGGATGCAGCGCTACGAGGCGCTGAGCCGGCTCCTGGCACATCCCGTCGGTCAACAGGCGGCGGTCGCCGCGTGCGCGAGTCTCGCAGCGGACCCCACGAACCAGGTATTCGTCGAGACGTCGAGCGTGCTGGACGCCAGCGACCATCCCGACGCGAACCGGTACGTACTCCAGCAGCTCGTCCACCCCACCAACGAGCGCGCCCAGTACGGCGCCCTGCTGGCGAGCGTCCGCAAGCTGCGGTTCGGGCACTTCACCGACGCCGACATGCCCGTCTGGTGGCGCACAGGGCCGGTGCGCCCGGGTCGATGACCTCGGCCTCGCCGGGCTCGAACGGCCCGGCGCCCGCCGGGGCGTCGTGGTTGCCCGGCCAGCCCCCGCCCGTCCGCATCTCTCAACAACGCGTGGATCGCCTCCGGCGACAGCAGACCAGCAGCCCGCGCAGCCGCCTCACCATCAGCAACCACCGGCGTCGACGGCACCGTCTGAGGCCGACCAGGGGCGGGTGCTCGTGCGGGTGTCGGGGAAGGTGAAGCCGTCCCTGGCGAAGAAGGTGGAGGCGGCGTTGACCGGGCTGTGACCGTGAACGATGGCCCGCTACCCCGGGGCGGGTGGCGGGCCGCATCATGTCACCGGTCAGTTGACGATCTCGACCAACATCTGGGTCTGCTAGTCCCAACGCCGTTCAGTTAGGCGTTGGCGAGGTCGGTCAAGGGGTGTGTTGATCAGGAAGTAAGGAGCGGAGTTCCGGTATCAAGGTTTGTCACTCCAAGACAACCCAGAACCAGGAACTCCGCTTGGTGGATCAGATTGCCATAACCCGGACGGTCAGGGTAGCGACGGGGCCGTTCGCGGCGGGTCACCTCGGTGAGCTGACCCGGCTGTTGCCGTTCGAGATGATCGATGAGGTTCTGACTGCGACCCGGCGTACGCAGCGGCGGATCCGGCTGCTGCCTGCCCGGGTTGTGGTCTATCTGCTGATCGCGGGCTGCCTGTTCGCCGATCTCGGCTACCGGCAGGTGTGGTCGAAACTCGTCGCTGGTCTGCATCCGCTGCCGGTGCCCGACCCGTCGGGCAGCGCCCTGCGCCAGGCCCGGCAGCGGCTGGGTCCGGCGCCCATGCGGGCCTTGTTCGAACTGCTGCGCGGCCCAGCGGCTACCAGCGCTGCCACCGTGTGGTGGCGGGGCCTGATGCCGGTCGTCATCGACGGCACCGTACTCACCGTCGCGGATTCGCCGGCCAACCTGCGCCGCTACGCCAAGCAGCGGGGCAACAACGGCGGTTCCGGCTATCCCACGCTGCGGCTGAGCGCGCTGCTGGCCTGCGGCACCCGTTCGGTGCTCGACGCGGTGTTCGACCCGCTCAGCACCGGCGAGATCGCCCAGGCTCACCATCTGGCCCGCAGTCTGCGCTCCGGGATGCTGTTGCTGGGCGACCGCAACTACGCCAGCGCCGACCTGATCACCAGGATCGCCGCGACCGGGGCCGACCTGCTGATCCGCTGCAAGAGCAGCCGTAAACTACCTGTGCTCGGCCGCTATCCGGACGGATCCTGGCTCTCAGCCGTCAGCGGCCTGCGGGTCCGAGTCGTTGATGCCCGGATCAGCATCACCACCACCGGCGGCAGCCAGACCGGCGACTACCGGCTGATCACCACCCTGCTCGACGCCCGCCGCCACCCGGCAGGCGACCTCGCCCGGCTCTACCACCAGCGCTGGGAGATCGAGACCGCCTACCTCGAACTCAAATCCAGCATCCTCGGCGGACGAGTCCTGCGAGCCCGCACCCCCGACGGCATCGACCAGGAAATCCACGCCCTGCTCATCACCTACCAGGTGCTACGCACCGCGATGACCGACGCCACCGACAGCCGGCCCGGCCTCGACCCGGACCGGGCCAGCTTCACCACCGCCCTCAACGCCGCCCGCGACCAGATCACCCTGGCCGCCGGCGTCATCGCCGACACCGTCATCGACCTGGTCGGCGCCATCGGCGAACGCGTCCTGGCCAACCTGCTACCCGAGCGCCGCATCCGCACCAAAACCCGAATGATCAAACGCTCGAACTCCAAATACCAGGCCCGCGGACCGAACATCGACCGCCGCACCTACAAGGCCACCACCAACATCGACGTCATCACCAACGAACCTTGACACACCAGCCACCGGCCTAACTGAACGGCGTTGCTGCTAGTCCTCCGGCTGATCCGCGGCCGCGTACCGGACCTCCTGGATGTGCTCGATCAGCAAGTCGGGGGTGTGGGCCTTCTTTGCCCGGCAGGTTGGGGCTGGCCGGCCGGCTACACCGGCAGAACATATGCCGTGACAGCCCAGCCCTGCGCGGGTGTCACCTTGGTGGCGCCGGAAACCCGAACCTGGCGAGCATCTCCGCTTGGCGTTGCTCCCGCCGTTGCTTCCAGTTCGCGTCGCATACCCGGCAGCGGCACGGCGGATCCCACAGCGCCACCTTCCGGCGGTGACGCGTCGCCGTCGCGGCCTTCCGCTCCTCGGTGAGCGGACAGCCGGCCCGCTCCAGGTAGGCGAGTGCGGCCCGCTCCCACGTTCCGTCCTCGCCGATGCTGGGGATCTTGCCCCACAACTCCATCTCACCTAGAAAGCCGTTGCAGCCCGAGCAGAGCAGACCCCGGATGCACTTCCCGCAGGTGTTGTGGTGGTCAGGGCAGCAGACATGGTCGTGATCGATGTAGAGGGGAATCGCGTCGGCCCCTCGCAGGTTTCCTCGCCCGCAGATGCCGCATACTCCGTCCTGGGCGTTGCGGAGTTGCCGGTACTGGTCTGCGGTGATGCGGTGCCGGCCGAGGGCTTTCGTCGGCAGGCCGACGGCGCATACCTGCCACGGGTCGCGGCCCACGCCGACCAGCGCGGGCCACGCCTTTACGGGGTGTCCAGGTGTCATTGCGGGGACTGCCACGGGCCGGCCGGGCATCCGACGGGGCTGCTCACCAGTTCCCGTCGCCGTACAGGGTCGAGCACGCCTCGGCCAGGTCCAGGGCAGCCTGGCTGATGTTCAGGTTCGCGTCGACCGCAGCGTTCTGGTCGCTGTTGAGGTCGGCCGTCTCTCGGGCGGTGACCGCGTCCAGCAGCTTTCGCCCATGCTGTCGCATCACGTCGTCGTCCGACTTGGCAGCATTCTCGGCGGCCTTGCGGGTGTCTCCGAGGTTGTCGAGCAGGGCGAGCATGTCGTGGGTCAGGGTTTGGCAGGCGAGCCGGTTCCAGTCCTGCGTCGGTAGGGCGGCGGGGGTGCTGGTGGGTGCCGAGCTGATGGCCTTGGTGTCGGCCTGGTCGCTGGGGTCCTTGCCGCACGCGGTGATCCCGAGGGTTAACGCGGGGAGCAGGGCCAGGGCGGCAACCGTTCGGCGATGGATGCGGCTGTACGGGTCAGTCATGGTCATCTCCTTCCTTCGAGTGTGTCAGGCGTGCGAGACGGCCAAGATGAGCAGGTCGGTACGACCATGCTGGATCAGGTAGTCAACTAGCCGCTGCCGGACCTCCGGAGTGTCGTTGTGCTGGACGTTGAGCGGCGGCGCTCAGCCTCGATCCAGGCTGTGGTCGCCGACGCCGAGGCGCCGGCAACTGCTCGACGCCGGCGTCGATGCCAGTGAGGTCGAGGTGCAGCCACGGGGCAACTTCGTCTACTTCGGCGATCTTGACGGCAAAAGGTGGTCGCTGCAGGCGATTGAGTCACGCCCCCGCGGCATCGAGGCAGCCAGTCCGGCGGCGCGCTGATGACCACCACCGTGGTGGAGAACTTTCCCGGCTTCCCCCACAGCATCACCGGCCCGGAGCTGATGGACCACCTCCGCAAGCAGGCCGACCGCTTCGGCGCCCAGTTCATCCCCGACGACGTCACCCGCGTCGACCTTGCCGGCCTCATCAAGAGGGTATGGGTCGGCGAGCAGGCTCACCAGGCACAGGCGGTCATCCTCGCCACCGGCTCCGCCTGGCGACCCCTCGGCGTCACCGGCGAGCAGGAGCTGCTCGGCCACGGCATGTCGGCCTGCGCCACCTGTGACGGGTTCTTCTTCCGCGACCAGGACATCGCCATGGTCGGCGGCGGAGACACCGCGATGGAGGAAGCTACCTTCCTCACCCTCTTCGCTCGCAGCGTCACCATCATTCACCGCCGGGACACCTTCCGCGCCAGCCGGATCATGTCCGACCGAGCACTGAGCAACGACAAGATCCATGTGGCGTGGAACAGCGTGGTCGAGGAGATCCTCGGCCACGACGGCCCCGTCGCCGGTGCCCGGCTGCGCGACGTCCACACCGGCGCCACCCGGGTCTGGACGTCACCGGCGTGTTCGTGGCCATCGGACATGACCCGCGCAGCGAGTTGTTCCGCGGCCAGGTCGCGCTCGACGATGACGGCTACGTCACCGTCGACTCCCCCGGAACCCGCACCAACCTTCCGGGGTGTTCGCCGCCGGTGACCTCGTCGACCACACCTACCGTCAGGCCATCACCGCCGCAGGCACCGGCTGGCACCGTCGGGCTCAACCGTCATGGTGATCTCGTCGTTGCGCGGTTCAGGCGTACGAGCGGCCAGGTACGCGAAGTAGATGTAGCGGTAGTCGAACTCGTGGTGGCGGTCGTGAACCCAGTCGAGCCATTGATCCACCTGCGCCAAGGTCCACCGATTCATACGCCCCTCCCCTAGATCCTCACCAGCTCACGGTCACTCCCAACGCCATAGACCCAACGCTATCGATGGGCCGCCACCTGGCCTTTCAGGGCCAGCGCCGCCACATGGCTCAGACCTCGCCTCTCCCCGTGCCGGCAGCGCAACGGCACGCGCCGGTCACCGAGGCGGGCCCACGGCGGGACCTGAGTGGTGGACTGGGCGGCAAAGCCCGTGATTGAGTCCGCCGCCCGTTCCCCACGTCGATCCCAGCTGCTGCATCGCCCGCTCGCCTCGGACGCCGGCACGTGCTTCTGCCGGCTGCCGATCCCTGAGGGGCGAACCGCCGGGCTGAGAGGGCGAGTTCCGTGGGACGTCAGGAGCTGCAGGTGTTCAGCATGCTTTGCAGGGCGGACTTCTCCGACGACTGCAGCGCCAGGCCCCAGGCGTACTTCACGGTGATCCACATCTTGCTGTAGGTGCACCGGTACGACGACAGCGACGGCTGCCAGGTGGACGGGTCCTGGTCGCCCTTGGCCTGGTTGACGTTGTCGGTGACGGCGATCAACTGCGGATGGCTGAGGTCGTTGGCGAAGCTCTGCCGCCGGCTGGTGGTCCAACCGTTGGCGCCGGATCGCCACGCTTCGGCGAGGGGCACGACATGGTCGATGTCGACGTCGGAGGCGGCGGACCAGGTCGCGCCGTCGTACGGGCTGTACCAGCGGCCCGACACCGCGGCGCAGCTGCTGTCGGTGACGACGGAGGTGCCGTCGCGCTTGAGGACGGTCTCGCGGGTGTTGCAGGCGCCGCTGATGGTGATCCAGTGCGGGAACAGGTCCCGGGAGTACCCGCTCGTCGAGCCTTCGGTCCGGACGGTCAGCGCGTTGAGCTGTGACTGGGCGGTCGACTTGGAGGGGATGCCAGGAGGCGTCGCGAGCGCTGGCGCGGCGTCCATGGCGATTAGGTAGGCGCCGGTCAGGGCCACGGCGGCTACGGCGGTGACGGCTCGCCGCAGTACGGGTCGGGTGGACTGTCGGGTGACTGGCATGAAGGCCTCCTCGGCAGCGCGATGAACAGCGACCATCTCGGCCGAGCATGTCCATCGACGGTCGCCTTTGTGAAGAGAGAAAGAGCCTTCTGCGAATACTGGTCCCATGCCAGCTTGCCGGCGCCGCGCCAGCGGCCCGGCGGGCAAGCCTCTTGGTACTGCCGCTCGCGCGTGTCGACATGGCGACGCAGCGGCGATGGCCGCTTCGGCGGCGTCCTACAGCGCGAGTCTCAGGCTGGTAGAGCACCTGGATTCTGGGAGCGACGGTGGCCAACGACCTGATCGTCATGACCTGGAACGTGGAAAACCTGTTCCGCCCCGACGACACCGACACGCCGGCGACGGAAACCTACGCCGCGAAGCTCGCCTACCTGGCCGGGCTCATCTCGGGCACCGGCGCCGACGTCGTCGCCCTCCAGGAGGTCGGCTCTCCGGCAGCCGTTGAAGACCTCCGGGCAGCCCTCGGCGCGCCCTGGCAGGCGCTGGTGTCCTCCCACCCGGACGGCCGTGGCATCCGGGTGGCTGTCCTCGCCCGGCACGCCCTCACCGAGGAAGCGCAGATCCTCGCGCTGCCGCAGGCCGGGCTGCCGGCGGTCCCCGACGTTGACGGCACCACGTTGGCCCACCTGGGTCGCGGAGCGATCCAGGTGCACGTCGACTGCGGCGGCCCAGGCTTGCGGCTGCTGACCGCCCACCTCAAAAGCAAGCTGCTCACCTACCCCGGCGGGCGGCGCTACCCTCTCACAGAAGACGAACGCGCCCGCGGCGCCGGCTACGCCCTACTACGCCGCACCGCCGAGGCCGTCGCGCTGCGCGTGCACCTCAACGAGGTCCTGACCGCGGCCGCCGTCGACGGGCCGCCGGGCATGCCGACGATCCTGTGCGGCGACCTCAACGACGGACCGGACGCCGTCACCACCGTCCTGCTCGAGGGCCCAGCCGACGGAGACGTCAACCGGCCGGACAAGGGCGACGCGGTCCGGCTATACAACGTCGGACGACGACTGCCTCCAACCCGTGCCTACTCCCGCATCTACCAAGGCCGCCGGGAACTCATCGACCACATCCTGGCTACCCGCGACCTGCAGCTGCGCCTGGTCAGCATCGAATCGCTCGTCGACGACATCACCTCTATCGGCGCCTCCACCCGCAGCCGGGAGGCGGTCATCGTCCCTGATCACGCCCCGGTCCTCGCCCGGTTCACCGGCCTGTAGCCCCAGGACCTGACGCTCCCAAGCGGGTCAGCGCTGGTTAGTCATCCGGCCGGCATCCCGAACGGGTCTGCGCCCTCGCCGAGGAGTAGCGGCACGTCGTAGACCGACACGTCCGGTCGCGCTCTGGCATACCGCACGCGGTGGCGCCACCGCTGGTGCTCGAACGCCACGTCAGCGTCGATCTCCGCCACCACCGTCGGCTCCACCTGCATGTACGGCAAGGGCTCGGGCCGGTCCAGCTGGCCGGACCACGATGCGGGCAGCGGCTGCGGCCACGGGTGAACGACAGAGCCAGGGCGCGGCATCCGCGGCGGCGAGAGCAGCGGAGCCAGCTCGGCGGCCTGAGCGGAGGTCAGCGGATGGGAGCGCCCGGTGTACCGCAGCCGCCCCCGCCGGTCGAACCGGCCCAGCAACACCGTCTCCGGGCTGCTAATGCCGCCGGTCAGCCCACCGACGATGGCCTCCGTGACGATCCGAGTCCGGAACTTCGACCAGCCCCGCCGGCCCGGCTCATACCGGCCGCTCAGGCGCTTGCTCACCACGCCCTCGATGCCCGCCGCGACGGTCCAGTTCAGCAGCCAGTCCGCCACCTGCCGCATGTCGCCCGTCTGCGGGGTCAGAGTCAGCTGCGCCGGCGCGTCGGCGAGCAGCCGCTCCAGCCGGGCCCGACGCTCCGATAGCGGCAGGTCCAGGATCACCTGCCCACCGACATCCGCGAGCAGGTCGAACAGCACGTAGTGGGCGGGGAACTCGCGTGCCACGCGAAGCAGGTCACGACCGGCGGTCACTCGGCGCTGAAGCTGCGCGAAGTTCGTCCGCCCGCGCTCCCAGACGATCAGCTCACCGTCGAGCACGACGCCGGGTGGGATGGCTGTGCGGATCGCGCGGGTGATGTCCGGGAAGTAGGTGGTCAGGTTCCGGCCGGCCCGGGACTGCAGGGACACGGTGTCGGTCTCGCGGAAGGCGATCGCCCGCCACCCGTCCCACTTCGGCTCATGCACCAGGTTCGGATCCTCCGGCACCGCGTCCACCGGCGCGGCGAGCATCGGCGCGACGGGCCGGCGCAGCACCGGGTCCGCCGCTGTGCCCGCCCGCGTCCGGGCGGGGCTCACCACGAGCCTCCCCCACACCGGTCGTGAGCCCGTCTCATCTCCCCCTCCCCACGTCATCGTGGGAGGGAACCGGGCCGCCTCGGGCGGAGATCCGCGACAATGAATGCACGAGCGGGCGCAGCACAGTTATCGCAAGCCCGTCCAACAAAGGATGCGCCGCCCCGGTCCCGGCCACGTCGGGCCCAACCTGCTGGGACCGACCGGGCTCCCTACCACCGCCCTGACCTCAAGAAGGAGAAAGCGCTCGGGTGCCTGGATGCGGACCAGGCGGACCACTCGCGTGGGCGTTAGCACATTCCGGCGGCAACCCGCCTGGTCACGGAGGGTGTTAGCACCCTTCGGTCATGATCAGGGTGTGTTCCACAGCCGCCGAAGTTCTCCACAGCACGCAGTCCGCCCTGGCAAGCTGCGGCCACCAGCGGCGAATCTGAACACAGTCGGCGAGGTCACCGCACGGCTGCTGGCCACGGCCACGCGCAGGTGGAGCAGCCGCCGCCACAGGCCACCGACGACCGGTCCCCGCAGCTAACAGATGCGGGGACCGGTTCTCCCCCAACCGGCCCTCCGAATCCGACAGCAGAGCCTCGGACGCCACGCCGCGTCGTCATCCCCCACGTACGGTCGGAGGGTGGACGTGCTGCTACGCGGCGGGCCGGGTGACGGCCAGGTGGTGCCGGGCGGCGAGGAGACCGTCGTGTGGCAGGCCTGCCTGTACGAGATCACGCCGGAGCATGGGCGCCGCAGCGGGCGTGATCTTCGGGTCTACCGGCACCGCCCGGACTGCTGCGAGCCCTACGGCCGAGGCTCCGAGGACCCCTGTGAGTGACCCGTCGTCGCAGGGCAGATGAAGCCCATCCCATCCCGATCTCACGGTTGGTCGAACGTATGTACGATCAGCTCGTGCAGCAGGTGGTACGGCGGTGGTGGAACGGAATCTGGGGGCGCCTGACCCGGCGCGACGTGTGGCTGGTCCGTGAGACGCGCTGGACGGTGATGGCCCGGGCCGGGGACACCGAGTCCGGGAAGGTGCTGCGCTGGGAGTTCGACTCGGAGCCGGAGGCCCTGCAGATGATTGATCGTCTGCTGCGCGCCGACACCGCCGGCCAGTGGCGGGAGCAGGACCGCCGTACTCCCCCGTCGACTGCTGGCGCCGGTGAGGCGCGGCGGGTCACATAGTTGACGTTTATCGTGCTCCCCGCACTGGGCCGGTCGCCGGCAGCAGGCCTTCTCCGGCGCAGGTTCGAACCAAGCTGCCGCGGGTGAAGATCAACGCGCTCGTGCATGATGATCGCCGCTGCGGGCAGCAGTCAGCCGTCCTCGCCATCTCGGACAAGACGGCGCCGCTGCGGCGGCCGGTGCAACCGCAATCGGCGAGTCGGCTGGGGCCTCGGAAGCCGCACTTCAGCCCGCTAGGCATGGTCACGGCCATGCACGCTTACTCCGGTAGTTCAGACGGGTACGGCTACGGCTTCCGGTCGGCAACGTAAGAGGGCATCTCGTGTGGATCTGATCTGATACACGCTGGTTGCTGCCTTGCTGGAGTCGAGGATCTTGCGCCCTGATGATCGGTGGATGACGACCCCTCGCCGTCCGTATCGCACCGATCTGTCTGATGCCAGGTGGGCGTTGATCGAACCGACCATGACCGCCTGGCGGGCGGCTCAAGGCGGCCTGGGCCTGAAGAAACCGGTGCATGACCTGCGGGAGATCGTGAATGCGATCCTGTACGTCAACCGGACCGGCATCGCCTGGGAGTACCTGCCCCACGACTTCCCGCCGTACAAGACCGTGCACTCGTACTTCACTCGCTGGGCCGCTGACGGCACCACCGAGACGATCCACAACCTGCTGCGCGGCAAGGTCCGGCAGGCAGCCGGCCGTGACCCGGAGCCCAGCGCGGCGATCATCGACTCGCAGAGCGTCAAGACCAGCAGCAACGTGCCCGAAGCCAGCCAGGGCATCGATGCCGGCAAGAGGATCAAGGGCCGCAAGCGGCACCTGGCCACCGACGTCCTCGGTCTGCTGCTGGTGGTGATCGTCACCGCCGCCAGCGTCTCCGACACCGCCGCCGGCCGTGACGTCATCGACCGCCTCGCCGCCACCCACCGTCACATCAGCACAGTGTGGGTTGACGCCGGCTACCGCGCCACTGCCATCGCCCGCGGCGCCGCCCACGGCATCGACGTGCAAGTCGTGCCGAAAACACCAGGCCAGAAGGGCTTCCAACCCTTGCCCAAGCGGTGGGCCATCGAACGCACCAACGGCTGGATCATGCTCCACCGACGACTCGTCCGCGATTACGAGACGTCACCAGAGCACTCCCGAGCCCACATCCACTGGGCCATGATCGACAACATGAGCCGGCGATTGACCCACGAGACGACTCCATCCTGGCGCGACGACCACCCCGAGACGGACACACCGCCACACACCTAAACGGGATGCCCTCTAAGAACCGCGAGCCGGCAACGTCACGATCAGACCCCGCTCCCGAAGCAGGCGGACAGCCGCCCGGACCGTTCCGCGACTGACGCCGTACTCCTGCTGTAAATGGGTCTCGCTGGGGACCGGCTGGCGCGGCTTGAGCTTCCCGTCCTCGATCTGCTTGGCGAGGAGGTCTGCGAGCTGGATGTAGAGCGCCACCGGAGACATCTCGTCAACCATGAGCCGGACCTTATGGACGCGCAGCCTGAGTAGGCCGTAGGGTACGGGCAGGACGTATAAGACGGGTTGTACGAGTAGGACGAGTTCGATTACCTTTCGCAGGCGTCCGCAAACCCACAGCCAGGAGGGATCTCATGAGGTTCTGGCCGTTCAAACGCCGTCCGCTACCAGTCGATCAGTCCGGCCCAGCGACCGCCTACCCGAACCGTTCCGGAGCGCTCGGTCCGCTGGCCGTCTCCGAGGTCCAGGCCCGCCGCAACGCCGGCCGCCCGCACTACTGGGCAGTCGAGCCGACGATGGAGTACCAGCGCACCCCGCTCCTCACCCTCGGCCAGCGGTACCGCTCTCAAGGTCGGGCCCAGTGATGGAGGAGAAGTTTCTGACGCAAGTCCCGTTCAAAGTCGTCCTCGCCTCGTATTGCATCGAGTTCCACGAGCGGAACCTGTGCGCGAAGTGCACGGACGCCGGATGTCCTCGGCTCGATGACGCCGCGCACACCCTCGACCGCTACCGGGCCGATCGGTTGGAGCGGTACCGGCTCCGTCGAGCGCAGTAAGGGATCTGTCTACGGAATCGTTTGGCAGCGGCGATGCGTTCATCGAGCGCCGCCCGTCAGGGACGAACGTCGACGCAGCAATGCCTCTCCCCTGTTCGGCACCATGAATCCCATGCGTGTCAGGGCAAGGTCGGGATATGCACTCGGGCCCACGTCACTGCCAGGGCTCGTGGCAGGGGGCAAAGCCCCTGCCACGACCTGATCAGCGTGTTCTAGTCGTGACCCTAAGACATCGGCTTTTGGCTGCTGAGCATGCGCACGGTCGTGCTGAGCTTGATCGGCGCGTCATCAGGGCCTCTGAGGAAGGGGCTGATGTAGATGGGGCGGCGCAGCGCTCTGCGGGGTCCGTATGCCTGGTTGCGCCAGTGGCCAGACACCCAGAACCGGCTGCTCTGAGGGTGCCCTGGGTCGCTTGACGCCGATCGTCCAAGCGGCGGTCGAGTGCCGCGGTTGGCGCCGATACGGACGACCCGAACCTCGGGCGCTGGTCGGTTGGTGCGGGCGTAGGACTTGCGCATGGCTTTGTCGACTTCTGCCGTTGTAACGCTGGCGGCCTGCTGTACGACCAGCAGCCAGGTGGCGACCAACGCTGCAGCGGGATCAGCGCCGGGCAGCTGGTGCTGCTCGTGTACCTGAATGGTGCTCGTCGGGGCGAGCCAACCCACCTGTTCGCGCAGTCGCTGGAGCGGTGTGCCCTCCAGGCCGCCGCCGAGGGTGCGGTAGTTGATTAGCCGCCAGCCGTCGCTGGTGATGGTCCAGGAGGCGGCGGCGATCTCCCGCCGCGTCACGGGTCGCGACCACACGAGCAGTCCGTCGGTGGAGGGCATGAGGTCGCGGCTGATGGTGACGTCGGGGAGTTTCTCTGCGGCGTACTCGGCCAGGTCAGTGAAGTCGCCGTCGATCCAGAACAACCGGGCTCGGTCCAAGCCGGCGGCGATGTGGTCGCGTACGTCGGTGGATGCGAGCGCGAATGGGAGGTCATCGTCGGCTCGGTAGAGGCGAGCGAGCCGGTCGCGTACCTTGGGCAGCTCGCGGGCGGTGATGAGAGTGGCGGGCCAGGCGGTGGTCGTGATGAGCGTCCGTCCCGGGACCCGGGCGTTCAGGAACGCCCGGTGCAGTTGCCCGATGCGCTCTAGCACCTGCGGGTGGTCGCCGAGGCCGAACGCCTGCAGCGCCCGGTCGACGACCTTGTGGTGCCTGCCATCGTCGATGTAGACCTGGCACGTCGCGCACGCCGCCCACGCTTGGCCGAAGTTCTGCACCAGTCCCGCGGCCGCCCCGATGGCGACGGCGGTGACTTCGCCGCCGACGAGCGTCCAAGTCGGGTACGGGTCCCCACAGAAGTCGCAGGTGCGATGGACCGTGTCGAGTTGACTGACCGGTACGGGCACGGGTTCGTGTCCGTCGGTGGCGAGTTGGATCGGGTGTACGTAGGTGGGCGGTGTGCCGAGGATGTTCAGTGGGGAGAGGCAGATCTGGCAGGCCATCTCCTCGCGCGCGGCGGTCACGCCGTCGCCTCGTTGCTCAGCCGGCGGTCACGCAGCCGCGGCCCTCGACGGCGCCTGACGTCGGGCATCGCCATCCCCGGCTCGTAGACTGCGTGGCGGTTCCGGCCGCGGTGTTTGGCGTGGTACATGGCGATGTCCGCGCGACGGAGGGCCACCTCTTCGAACGGGTCCGTGCTCTCCGCCAGGGCGATACCGACACTGGCGGTGACGGTGACCATGCCGGGTGCGCCATCGGTAGTGAGGTTGACGGGCTGGGCGATGAGTGCGACGAAGGCGTCGGCGATGCGGGCCAGGTCGGCGGTGCGGACGGGCAGCAGTGCAGCGAACTCGTCGCCGGAAAGCCGGGCGGCGGCGCCGCCGTGGAGTGCGGCGATGTCGGTGATGCGGCCACCGATGGCCGCCAGGACGTCGTCGCCTCGGTCGTGCCCGTGGGTGTCGTTGACCGGTTTGAACTCGTCAAGGTCGATCAGCACGACGACAATCGGCTGAGAGGAAGCGACCTTGGCGAGGGTGGCGTGTGCGGCGAGCAGGCCAGCGCGGTTGAGCATGCCCGTGACCGAGTCATGTTCCAGCTGCCAGATAGCGTCGGCGAGCCGGTTCCGGAGCCCGCGGACGGATGGCCACATGGTGAGGCCGCCGAGGGTGAATGCCACCAAGGCGGTGGCGATCATGATCAGTGGTAGGGACACTGGACTCCTCCATCTCAATGGAGAACCCGGGACGCGGCGTTTCCTAGGCGAGGCGTCCCGGGTCCTGATACGACGACGGCCCGCCATGTGGCGGGCCGTTTTGCTGCTTGCCGATCGTTGACGGCACGGCAATGGCTGCACCGGTGGAGGCAGCGGCCGGCGTGCTAACTCAGGCGACATGGCGAGCAGCAGGGATCCGACACGCGACGACCTGGCCACGACCGGCGGATCAGAGGGTGCTGTCACGAACGCGATGCTGTTCGGGTGCGTCGAGGTGCGCCGCCTGGCCGCGGGTGTTCGTGCTAGCGGCGCACGGGGTGCGCGGCCTGATCGGCGCGCAGTGTGCCGGCCAGGTCCGCCGGGATGTCGGCGTAGGTTTCGACGGCCAGGAGCACTTCGATCGGGTCGAGAATCGCCTCGATCAGACCGAGCCGGACGGTGTCGGGTTCCTTGTCGGGATCGGTGACGGGGTCCCAGGCGAAGTCGACGACGGTCGCGAAGTAGGTGCGGTGTGGGTTCCAGCCGACCTGAATGGAGTAGCGGTCGAAGCCGGGTTTGGGTGCGAGGGTGTAGAGACTCATCGGTTCCTTTCACAGGGCCGCTCGGCCGAAGGCGGTCCGGCAGGAATTGCGCGGGTGGTGCCGCAGCGAGCGGCAGATGGGCCCGGTGGGGTCGCCCGACTTTCGGGCTCATGCCTCGGGCTGACGGGCGCGTTGCTCGGCGAGGTCGACGATCTTGTCGCGGCGTGCGGCGGGAAGGCCGGCGAGCAGGTCGATGTACTGCTGTTCCTGTGGGGTGACGGGTTCGGCGAAGGCGGCCTTGTAGTCCAGGCGTGCGGGTTCGTGTGCGGCCTCTATCGGGCCGCTGTGGTCGTAGGCGGAGGCGACCTGACGTAGCTGCTCGGCCGCGGCGAGGGGGTCGCGGGACAGGGTGGTGTCGTAGATGCGGTAGTTCGGCGGAAGGTCAGCGGCGCCGATGGCGATGATCAGGCACAGGTTGGCCTGGACGTGGTAGGCGTGAGCCTCGCTGCGGGTCGGCGTTTCGCCGCGGGCCCGCATGGCGGCGCGTTCGGCGTGCCAGCGCAGCCGGGCTTCTTCGGCGTGTCTGGCGAGGGCGAGCAGCATGCTGCGGGTGGGATCCACTTGGTGCCTCCTGTCGTTGAGTGGTTCCGGCTACTTGTCGGATGGGTTGGCTCGGTCGGTGTCGGCTGCCTGCTCGAACACCGATGGCGGGAGGCCGGCGTGCAGCGCCTGCAGCAGCAGGTCGGCGAGCCGGTATTCGGGGTCGGCCTGCAGGGCGCGGTCTGCTGCCATGCCAGCGAGGGCTCCGTCGCCGCAGCGCCATGCAGTGATGGCGAGGAGGGTGGCCGGTGCTGGCACGAGCGCCTCCTCGGCGCGGCGGGTGATGTCGGCCCAGAACGTGACGTGCCGGTCGTGCGGCTGGGTGCGGTCTACGGCAAGGTCCCGCACCGATGACCGCTTCAGGAGCACGGTGAGCCAGGCCACCTCGTCGTCGGTGAGGCGCTCGCCGTTGTCGTGCTGTCGCAGCGCGTCGCGGACCGCCAGGGCGCCGGCTTCGTCCGCAGCGGCGGCGCCGGCGGCGCTCACCGCCGTCAGGCGGGTGACCGCCGCGGTGGTGGCGCGGCGCATGCGGTCGCGGGCGGCGCCGCCGATGGGTGCGAACCGGGCGGCCACGGCTGCCCGGTTCGGTAGCGCGACCTGCCCGGCGGCGGTTGCCTGCACGGCGATGAGCGAGGAGGTGGGATCGAATGGGGTTCCCTGCGGCGGGCAGCAGTCGGGGTTGTCGCAGGTGAGGTTGAAGATCTGGGTACCGGTGACCCGCAGCAGCTCCAGGACGGGCATCCCGCTGGCGGTGAATGCCTCGTGAACGGTGTGCAGCGCCGGATCGATGTGCTCGGTTCCATATCCGACGATCATGAGGTCGGTGATCGGCTGCTGCCGCCGCAGGACCGTGACCAGGTTGGCGGCTACCTCGAGGATCTGGCGTGCGGGGGCGCCGGGGGCGGGCAGGTCACCTCGAGCGGCGAAGACGATCCGCCGGTCCCTGCTCGCGATGACGACGATGCTGCCGTCGCCGGGACGGAAACCGAGGAGATACGGCACCGCGGCCACCAGGTCGGCCGGGGACCGCACGGTCAACTTGTTGTGGGGAAACGACATGACGATCTCCAATTCAGCTTGGTATCGGGGCAGGATTCGGATGGTCGGCGAGCCGGACGAGCCGCGTGGGCGCGTCGGGTGGGCGCTGGACCCTGCGTCTCCCCTGCCGGGGGAGCCCGATCAGACGGTCGGCGCGGTCGACGGCTCAGTCGCGGTCGGGATCCAGGTACCGGTCGAACCGGCGCCCTCGACGCTGGCGGTCAGCGTGATCAACGTGTGCTCAACGTTGGCCAGCCCACCGGTCAGGTTCGCGCGGACGGGGCTTTCAGCGGTTGCGGCCACCGCCGGCGGAGGCGGCGTGGCCGCGGCGCGAAGCATGTGCCCTCGTGGTGAATGAAGGAAGGCGGCCACCGGATGGTGGCCGCCTGCAGGGATACGGGTGCCGTGCCCCGGTCGCCGCTGAGGCGAGGGGCGGGTATGAGCGCTGAGGGTCTGAGCCTGGGGTGAACGGCGGCCGACCGGGAAGGGTGGGCGCGATGCCGTCGCGGACGCAGCAGATCAGCAGCAGGAATAAGGAGAAGAGGCTTCAAGTTAACCGCAGATACTGCTGGTGTGGCTGGGGCTGTCAGGCGTTGCTGTCTGGCAGGACCTGACAGCCCCGGCCCACTGGTATCAGCCCGTGGCGGGTGTGACGCGGGAGTTCACCTGGCCTCTCGCCTCAGGACGAGCACGTCCTCATGTGCGACAAGGTGCACCGGCACGCCCTCGGCCCTGGACTTGCGTACCGCCATGAGCCCGAACATCGAGGCGCGGTGCACGATCTGCCCGTCGCGGACGGCGGCAAGCATCGCCGCGCACCGCTGCACCGGAATCAGCCCCACCGACTGGGCGACGGCCAGGAACTCGCCGGGCAGGTCAATGAAGTCATCCGGGCTGCGCCGTACCGGTCGGCACGTGATGACCACCGTGCCGCCTGGGCGCAGCAGCTGGTAGCTAGCGGCCAGGATCGCGGCGAACCCGTCGAGCAGACCCGACCACCCGACGTAGGCAAGGTTGCCCCGCTGGCGGTCGCCGTACAGGTGCGCGCGCTTCCTGACCCCCGTGCCAGTTGCCCGGACAAGTCCGTGGGTGGACCGCCCGTATGGCGGGGAGGTGAGCACAAGCCCGACCTCACCGACCGCCGCCACGGGAGCGAGCTCCAGCAGGCCGGTCGCGTCGCCGGTGATCACCGTCGCCATGCCGGCGGCGCCCTGGGACGCGGCGAGGGCAACGTTGGCCGCCGCCAAGGCGGTGAACCGCGGTTCGATGTCCACGCCGAGCGCGTGCCGCCCGAGATGCATGGCCTCCACCAGCGTGGTGCCCGACCCGCACATCGGGTCGAGCACCAGATCCCCCGGGGCGGTGTAGGAGGCGATGGCGTGCGCGGCGAGGTGGGGCAGCATCTTCCCCGGGTGCGTGGACGACTCCGGCACGTACCGGCCCCGTCGCTGGTCGCGGGAGGGCTGCTGGCAGGTCAGCCACACCGACGTGATCGGCAGAGGCTCAGGCATCGCCGCCGCCTCCCACCTGTGCATGGTGGGCGCTGCGGGTCAGAATCAGCACGTCGGTGTGGATGTCCAGCTGCGTGTGCTGGCCACGCCGGGGCGGTTGGTCGGCCGCCACGATGTGCTGCAGGTACGCCAGGCCGGCCCGCTTGGCGGCGGTGACGATGTCGACCGGCAGGATGAGATCGCCGTGCGGGAGCAGCACCGCCACGCAGCCGCCCGGCACGAGGCTCTCGTGGCAGCGGCCGAAGAACTCGCACGGTGAATCGGTGTTGTCGACTAGCCATCCGGTGACGATGAGCGTCGCCGCCTCGCGGCCCCAGCGCCCGTGGCAATTTGCTTGCAGGTGGGTGCGGCGGTGTGCGGCGATGATGGCGCAGGCCAGCTGCGGCCCCTCGGCCAGGTCGATGATCAGGTCGGACGGGTGAGTGAGGTTGTGGACCAGCCGGACGCCCATCGCGTTGGACATGGTCTCGCCCGGCTGCGGGGCGGGGACCGGCCAGACGGTGATCGGCACGGGCGGGTCGCCGGGCACCACGTCCCCTACCGGGAGCGGCGGGCTGTGGCGGTTGGCATCGGTCATGGGCACGGTGGCCCCCGGACCGGCGGGCGTACTGACGATCCCCAGTGCGCCGCTGACAACCCGATCGAACCCGCTTCCGGCCTGACAGCACCAGTCACCGCGGCGCGTGACAGCCAGTCACCCCGCCGTGCGGGCGGTCGGCACACCGCGAACCTGACACCACCGGGCACAACCTGTCCCGGTCGGACAATCGCTAGTGGTGTCAGGTCTGGCTGTCCCAATCGAGGTCTCGGCCTTCGCGCAGGGCGAAGCGCTCCGTCGAGGGGACACCACCATGGCATCAACCGCCCGCACAAGGACGGCCGACACGGCGCTGACCACGGCTGAGAAGGCCTTCGAGCTGCTGGCCTGCGAACCCGCGCCGCTGGCGTTCGACGCCCGCCCAGTGCCTGGTCTACCGGACACGACCATGCCACTCGACGAGCTGCGCAAGCTGCTCGTGGACGAGCGCTACGACAGCGACACCACCGACGAGCTGTGGCGGCAACTGGCCCACCACGCCCGCGAATGGGGACCAGCCTGGGTCGTCGGCGCAATCGGCGTGGCTCTGCCCGCACTGACGCACCTCGCCGCAAAGATCAGCCGCGGACACCCCGGGCACTCCGACGACGTTGACTCCGAAGTCCTGGCCGGCTTCCTTCAAGCGCTGCGCACGGCGGACCTCGCCCCGCCCAGGCTATGGCTGCGACTGTGCTGGGCGGCATGGCGCGCAGGCACCACAGTCGTCAAGAGCGACAACGGCGAGGAGCTGCCGCCGGACCTGCCCAGCGGCTCACGGTCGCCGAGGATGCCCTACGGGCACCCGGACCTGCTACTCGGCCGAGCAGCCGCCGCCGGCCTGATCACCGCCGAGGCCGCGGAGCTCATCAGCGCGACGCGGTTCGGCGACGCGTTGATCGAGCAACTGGCCGCCGAGAGAGGCGTGACCGCACCGGTCCTGCGCATGCGCAGACGCCGCGCCGAACGCGTCGTGGCCGCCGCCGTAACGCGGGGCGACCTATCCGACCCGACCCGCTCCTCCGCCCGCCGCGAACCCGCCAGAGCGGCCTGACAACGCCTAACCTGGTCGACATGTAGGCAACTGGGCACGTGGGGGTCTAGCAGCGGAGATGCTTCTCGACACCTCACACTGCTCCCCCGGTGTCCGTGGACCTCTTGCGGACTACTCGGTCAAGGGACGGCTGTTGGCTACTCCTGGGACGTGCTTGAGGTTTGGTCGGCGTGGCGCGGGGGCCGAACACCAGGCCCAGCCGAGGCGTGCGCCGCCGTAATCCACTGCCCGGAATGGGACGCCTACTTGCCGTGGGCGCCAGGCTGACTGCACGCACGTAGTCAGACCGCTGGCCGTCCACCACAGCCTCGGCACGCGCCGGGGGACCAGGGGCGGCCGGCGTAGATCGTCGCCTCATCGGGGAACTGGTCTAGGGCGTGTCCTGTCGATCATGTGAATGCGCACCCCCAGCTGCGCGCTCGGGGCGCATCCGGGCCGGGCGTCGCGATGCCTGTGCCGCTGAAAGAGCCTTTACCTCGCGTGTCACGATTCCTCGGTGACGTCGCAGGCCAGGTCCCCGCTGGGTGGGGCGACGTGTCATCGACCCACCCAGCACGGAGCTGGCCGCCCGACCCTGCCGATGGCCGACTCGCCGCTGACCCAGCCAAGCCCCGGAGGGGATCCTCGGACCGTCGCCGCTGAAGGCGGCTACTCGCAGACGTCGCCGTCGTTGTCGCGGTCGATGTACCAGTAATACTCCGGGTCCTCGCCCTGGACATACGGGCCGTAGCCGTGGGACTTAGCCTCGGCGCAGGTGCTGAAGCGGGGGTCGTTGTTTCCGCCGCCGCCGGTGTCGCCGCCGGTGTCGCCGTTGCCGCCGTCCGGCTCGCAGGCTTCGCCATCCAGGTCGCGGTCCAGGCCAGTGCGGTACCCAGGCTGACCCCTGCGGAGCGGAGCCTTCCCGGCGGCGCGCACCGCGTCGCAGTTCTTGTAGTAGACCGCGGGCGCGGTGGTCTTCTTCGGGCTCGGCTTTGGCGACGGCTTCGCGCTGGTCGGCGCGGCCGTGGTCGGCGAAGGCGATGGCTCCGGCGCCGCGGAGCTGGCCTCGGTGGTGATCGAGGGCGCCACCGCCTGGACCTCCTGGGGGGCCGCGGTCTTCGGCGACTTGCTCGGCTCGGGGGTGGGCGGGCCGGCGGCGATGCCGATGCCCATCAGGCCACCACAGCAGGCGAGCACGGCGACGCCGCTGACTAGGAGCACCTTCACCGCGGTCGACTGGCGGCGCCACCACGACGGGCGCGGCGGCGGCGCGAAGGCCATGGTCGGGTCGTACGGCGGCGGCGGCGGAGGGGGCGGCGGCGGAGCCTGGCCGCGCCACGGGTCCTGGGGAGGCAGGTCAGTCACACAACGCAGTGTGAACCAGCGTGTCAACAATTGATACTGGACAACTGGCCGGAGGTGTGTCTGTCAAGCGACACGTTGGTCAGGATCTTAACTGCCGGGTTTACGGTCGGCGGGTGGGATTCTCCATCAAGCTCGCGCCCGGTATACGCGTCCGCGCCTCATCGCGGGGGATCCGCACCAGCCTCGGCCCGCGGGCTGCCAGGATCCACGTCGGCGGCGGTCGTACGGGCTTCTCCACCGGTGTCGGCCCGGTCGGCTTCTACACCTCCCTCGGCGGCGGTCGTAGCCGCTCCGGTGGCCGCAGCACGTCACCGACGGCCTATCAACGGCAGCTCGCCGCGCAGCAGCGTCAGGCCGCCCAGGCGCAGCGGGCGGAGGAGGCCCAGCGCCTGGCGCAGGCGTTCCTGCGCATCCTCGACCTGCACCGGGTGAGCTTCCCTGCCGCCAGCCGACCGGTCGCACCTGAGCCCGCACCACCCGACCGAGCCAGCGTCTACAGGCACTACGAACAGCACGCCCTGGCCGGAGTCGGAATCTTCGAGCGGAGCAAGCGGGCCCAGGCCAAGCAGCAGGCCGCGCAGTGGGCCGACGTCGAGGTGCAGCGCCAGTGGGCCAGCCTCTTGGAGCAGAGGGCCGGCTGGCAGCAATACCTCGATCAGCGGTGGCAGCAGCTGTGCAGCAACGACGCGGATGTTGTGCTGGAAACCCTGGAAGAAGCCTTCGAGGACAACGAAGCCCCGAGCGCCGCCGTCGGAGTCACCGGGGACGAGGTCTCCCTCGTAGTTCTCGTGCCTACCGTCGAGCAGGTCGTGCCCGAGCGCATGCCCACCACCACCCAGGCCGGCAACCTGTCCCTGCGGAAGCTGCCCCAGCGCGACCGCGCCGCCTACTACAGGCAGTTCGTCTGCGGGCAGATCCTCGTCACGGCCCGGGAAGCCTTCGCTGTCGCACCCGCGATCGGCTCCGTGCGGGTGGCCGTGCTGCGCCACGAGGGGCCGGACAGCTACGGCCGACCCCTCGTGTCCTGCCTTCTCGCCACCAGGATCCACCGTGCTTCGCTGAACGGTGTGCGATGGGCGGACGCCGACGCCGCTGCCATCGTCAACGACGCCAGCAGTGAATTGCTGCTCAACCCGCGACCTCGAACCGGCGAGCTGCTACCCCTGAACATCGCCAACGAGCCGGCAATCACCGAACTCATCAACACCGTCGACCTAACCGAACTGACCGCCGGCCAATAGTCCGCCACTGCACACCGGGCCATGCCGCCCAAAGACGAATGTGCGACTCGTCCGTTGCCCACCAAGGGGCCACGTGCGGCGCCGAAGCTGGCGGAGTTTCCGCCGATCGGGCAGTCTCGGATCACCACCCCACCGCCGCCGCGTAGGAGGACCACGCATGGCTGAACCGTCGCCCACGCTCACCGACCTGATCCGCGTCATGGACGCCCACCCGATGCTCTGCGACTTCGGCTACGGCAAGTACGACGGCCCCGGCTTCGACCACACCGCGTCCCGTGCCAACCTCGTCGAGAACCTCGACCAGGTCCTCACCGCGCACGCGTGGCTGAAGACGCTGCACCCGACGGGCGACCGGGACTGGCCGACCTCCTACGGCCTCAAGCACCAGGGCGAGGCCGCCGGCGTCGGCTACGTCACCAACGGGGCGCTGATCGCCGCCGCGTACATCGCCGGGGTCCCGGTGCGCGTGCACCCCGGCAGCCCGAACCCGGGCATCGGCTTGGCGCTGACCCCGCCGCCGGAGCCCGCACCGGCCGGGAGCTTCACCGCGTGGCTCACCGACCAGCGCGGCGTGAACCACCCGATCGGTCACCTCGCCGACGACGTGGCCGAAGACGAGTGCTGGCCGACCACGGGCACCGAGTATCAGCAGTTCGCCGAGCACCTGGACAAGCACCGCGCGTCCAGGCCGGCGTGGGACACGCTGCGGGAGGCGTGGGAGGCGTACAGCGGCCATCCGGCGCCCAGCGACGACGAGGAGGACCTGTAGGCAGCCGGGCAGAGGATGCGCGCGGGGCGTCCGTAGCTTGCCCGGCCATACCCCGCACCGCGAGCCTCCTGATCGTTGCCGCGATGTTCCTGTTCCTCGCCGCCGGATACCTCACCGTCGCGATCCGGCGGATGTCCGGAAGCTGGCTGGTCCATGCCCTGCTGACCGCCCTGGCGGCGGGTATCGCCGTGCAGGGCTGCTTCCACCAGTGGCTCGGTCAGCAACCAGCCGGTCACAGGCTCGACGCGAAAGTTTGGACTCGGAAGTGTCGGTGCGTCGCACGCCCAGAGGCGGTTGGCGCACCGCACACGCCCTCGATCCGCGCAGCTGCCCAGCTGCGCAGAGTGTGCCGATGCGGCCGCCCTCTGTACATCGCGGCGAATCCGGGCGACCATCGGGTTAGGTGATGCACGAACGAGGCGCGGCCGCAACAGGGGGTGTCGATGGCTCCTGGAGGCTCCCGGCCTGCCGGCATTCCCCGACGTCAACCGAAGGTCCGCTTTAGGTGCACGAAGTGCGCGTGGACTGCGAAACGGGCTCCGAACCTTCAATACTGTCCACGGTGCGGGGCCCGCGCCGTCCGGCTGAACCCGCCCAATGGCTGAGCAGATGATCCCGGGCACCCTCGCCACGTTGTCCGCGGTGTTCCGCCGCCGATTCCTGTTCAATGCGCTGCTTCCCACGACGGTGTTCGCGGGCGTCCTGACACTTGTGATCATTGAGAACGTCAGCTCGATGCAGATCGTCGGCGCGTGGTGGAGTCGGCTCGACGTCATCAGCAAGGCTGTCGTCCTTCTGGTGATCTCAGCGGCGGTCTGGTTCCTGGCCGTGGCGGTCGCCAGTCAGTGGCGCGCCATCGTACAGCTCTTTGAGGGCTACCCTGCGGTTCGACTTTTCGGCTGGAGGGCGCCGGGCGTCAGCTGGCACGCCCAGCGCAGATGGGAGCTGTGGGAAGGCGACAACGATGACCATGAGCGGGCGTTCCACCGCTACACCCTTATTGAGGACGCTTCCGAGCCGTACGAGGACGGCGACGTCCTCCCCACGACGCTGGGTAACATCCTGTTAGCCGGCGAACGCTACGCTCTGTCGCGCTACGGCATGGACACCATCCAGTTCTGGCCTCGACTGTTCCCGCTCCTGCCGGCCGAGTTTCGGGCGGAGTACGAGGAGTACATCGTCGACTACGAATTCCCGATCGTCGTCGCGTTCCTGTCTGCCGCGACTGGGACTGCCGGAGGAGCGGTGAGCCTGCTGTGCGGCGGCTCGCCGCTGCTATTCGCCACATGTTTCATCGGCGGCACCCTGGTCGCCTACCTGTTCTATACGCTCTCTTTCTCCGCCGCCGAGGAGCTGGCCGAGCAACAGCGGACCGCGTTTGACCTCTACCGGCATCTGCTACTGGAGCAGTGGCCCACCCCGCCCGACGTGCGTGACGAGCGTGCCGCCTTCACGCAGATCGCCGCCTTCATTGTGAACAACTCGCCGCCGGAGTGGGGTCGACCTCAATCACTGCACCGGCAGCGACACCGTCGCGATCAACCAGAGTGATCACCCGTCAGGGTGACGTCGTGGCCGGTCGCACGAAGATGAGCTTCGCCGTCCCGCCCGCGGCCAGCAGCACGGACTCGGTCGACGCCGGAACCGCCAAGACGACAATGTAGGCGTCAGGCTGCTTGCCGAGCGGCCGCACGTCGAGGACGATCGCGTCGTTCAGAACTCCACTGCGCGGCCCCTCACTCGCGGTGCTCGACAGAAGCACGTTGATCCGGCCCCCGCGGGCGATCAACGCGCCACCGATGTCGGCCGCCGATGCGGGAAGACTCACCACGGATCGGCCCTGCAGATTTGCGCCGGACAACTCCGGGCCTAACAGCGCTGCGGACAGTGGCTTTCCTCGGCCGACGGCGGTCAGACTGTACCTGCCCAGGACGGCGGAGTCCTTGGTTAGCGAGTCGCGCGGAAGTTCTCCCGCACGGACCCATGCGAGCCGCACGTCCGCGGGAGAGAGTTGGCGGTACGCCGGAAGATCGACTGAGGCAACCCAGACCTGATGGCGCTCGTTGTCGCGCAGCCAGAGATACGCGGCACCTGCGATGCCCGCCACGATGACAAGTGCGAGGGCCAACGCCGATGCTCGCCAGCGCCGAGCGCGCAGCCGCGCGAGGCGCCTCCTTCTCGGCGCTGCTGGAGCCGATACAGGGCTCGACTGAGGAAAGGACATCCGCACACCGTAGGAAATCAGCCGCCAGTCCACCGACGGGCCCGAGCTCGCCGGCGAAGGACGCCCCTCTGGTGTCCGTTTGATGGCGCCGGAGCGCGTTCGTGCGCGGCAAGTGGCGCAAACCGTCCTCCCGCCGCCACCCGGCTTGGCACTGCGTTACCAGCGGTGTGCCGGCATTAAGGATCGATTCGCCGAATCCGCAGGCAAGGGCCGTCGTCGTCAGGTCGACCGTGAGCTCGGCGAGTCGCTGATTGGTCTTGTCAGGGTGTGACAGGCGGGTGGCGAGTTCATCGGAGCTGACAGTCGAGATCTGGGCGGTGCATGTCATCCACGGCATGCCCGCCGGGGTGGGGACCTGAATCCGGCGAGGCCATCGGTCCGGCATGACTGGCGCGGCGTACTGACACATCGCAGCCCTTCGCTACACGCAAGGGAGGAGCGCCCCCACCGGACCTCACGGTCCTTCGCCCGGTCCCCACCGCGGCGGCCCACACATCCCTGTGGAGCGCCGCAATGCACACGATCTCTGTTCTCAACGACCTGATTCTGACCGCTGCCGCCCCTGGCGGTGGAGGCCCGAAGTCCATTGCCCAGGTCATTTCCAACATCACTGGCTGGGTCATGGGCATCATCGCGCTGGTCGCGACGATGTTCCTGGTCATCGGCGGCCTGCGGTACATGGCCGCCGGCGGTGACCCGGCCCAGGTCGAGCAGGCGAAGGGCAACGTCAAGTCCGCGCTGGTCGGCTACGCCCTCGCCGTACTGGCCCCGGTGATCCTGCAGGTGCTGCAGGGCATCCTCGGCGGCTGAGGCGGGCGGTCATGGTCGACTGGATGATGAACGGCCTGGTCAGCTGGCTCGCCGAGAAGGCCGTCGACCTCCTCGGCGGCCTGCTGGCCTTCCTGGCCTCCTCCATTTTTGTGTCGCCGGACGTCACCGTCCTGCCTCAGGTGACCTCGATCGCCGACAAGAGCGCCCTGGTAGTCAGCGCCTGCTTCATCCTCGCGATCATCGCCGTCGGTATCGCTGCGATGGTCGGCGACTCGGTCGAGATGCGCTACGGCATCAAGGAGCTACTCCCCCGGCTCGTCGTCGGGTTCGTGCTGTCCGCGTTCGCGGTCCCGCTGACCGGTGTTCTCATCGACGTCGCCAACGCCCTGACGGTGTCGATCGCCGGCACGTCCGCGCCGACCATCGAGGCGGTCACCTTCGTTCGAGCTCGTATCGCCGCGGCGATGACCGACGAGGGCTCCGCCCTGCTGATGGCTGTCATCGGGCTGCTCATCGTCGTGTTGATGTTCATGCTCGTCGGCACCTGGCTGGCGCGGATTGGGGTGCTGGTCGTCCTGGCCGGGATCGCGCCGGTGGCCCTCGCGTGCTACGCCACCCCATGGACGCAGGGTGCCGCGCAGTTGTGGTGGCGCAGCCTGCTGGGTTGCCTGGCCACACCCACGCTGCAGGCGGTCGCGTTCACGGCGGGCATCGACCTGCTGATCGATCCGGAGTCGAACCTGCCGATCCTGCTCGGCCTTCCGGGCTCGGACGCGGTGAACCTGATGCTCGTCATTGTCGTTCTCTGGGTCACGATCAAGATCCCCGGGATGATGCGCCGCTACGTGGCGCGTTCCGGGTCGTCGAATACGGGTGAGGTTCTGCTGCGTGCGGTGTTCATTCAGGGCGTTACCCGCCGTCTGCCGCTGCCGCTGGCTCGTGTAGGTGCTGCTGTGCGGGGTGGGCGATGACTGTCGAGGACACTCACCCGCGCGCGGTCGTCCCGGCCAACGTCAACGAGCCCGACCGGATCGCGTTCGGGCTGACGTTCCGGCAACTCGGCATCATCGGCGGCACAGGGCTTGCCGGGTTCGGTCTCCACCGCACGCTCGGGCACCTGCTCCCGCCGGCGGCGTGGATCGTCGCCGGGTTCGTCGTGTTCGCCGTCGCGGTCGTGGTGGCGCTCGGCCGCCGTGACGGCCTGCCTCTTGATGTGTGGCTGCGACACGGCTTCACCCTCAGCCGCAGCCCACGCACCCTTGCGCCGGGTGAGGCTCGGGTCAGCTCCGTCGCGGCGGTAGCGGGCGCGCCGTGCCTTCCGGCGCCGCTGCGTTCTCCGGTCACGGCGATCAGCCGGACAGGAGTCCTCACCAGCGAGGGCAGCGACAAGGTGTTGATCGCCTGCGGCACCACGAACATCCACCTGCGCACCGGTAGCGAGCAGGCTGCGCTGCTGGAGGGGTTCGGTCGGTTCCTCAACAGCCTGACCGGGCCAGCGCAGATCGTGGTGGCCGCGCAACGGCACGACCTGACCGTCTACGCGCAGGCGACCGTCGACTGTGCGCCGCGTCTGCCGCATCCGGCGTTGGAGGCCGCCGCCGACGACTACGCCGAGTTCCTCGTGGACCTCGACAGCCAGCGGGATCCGTTGCGCCGCCAGGTCCTCGCCGTCGTCACCGGCGCGCACGCGGCCGACCCGGCCGTGCGCGCTCTGTCCGGGCTCGGCGTCGAAGCCGCCGCGCTGGACGGGCCCGCCGTCGCGGCAGCCCTCGCGGCCGCGGTCGATCCGTTCTCTTCCCCGCCGCCTGGCCCCCGCGCGGTGCCCGGCGCCCCGATCACCCTACGGAGCACACCATGAACCTGCTGAAGCACAAGAGAAAGAGTTCTGCGGTCGGGGAGGGGATGCCTTCCCCGGCCGCGTTGTCGGTCACGCCGTGGCACGTGCAGGTCGGCGATGGCTACGCCGCCACGTATGCGGTGTGCGGCTACCCGGCCGAGGTCGGCCCCGCCTGGTTGGATCCGTTGCTTGCCTACCCTGGCCGCGTCGACGTCGCGGTGCACCTGGAGCCCGTTGTGCCGCAGCTTGCGGCGCCGATGCTCAAGCGTCAGCGCGCCCGCCTGGAGTCCTCCCGCCGCCTCGACGCTGACCAGGGGCGGCTGGGCGATCCGATGGTGGAGGCGGCAGCGGCCGACGCGGCCGACCTCGCCGAGCGGGTCGCCCGCGGGGCGGCGAAGCTGTTCGAGGTCGGCATCTACGTCACCATCCACGCCCGCACCCTCGACGAACTGGCCACGCTCACCGCGGGCGTGAAGTCCGCCGCCGCCAGCGTGCTCCTGGACTTGCAGCCGGCGACGTTCCGCCACCAGCATGGCTGGATCTCCACGTTGCCGGTCGGTGTGGATCCGCTACGGATGCGCCGCATCCTCGACACCACCGCCCTCGCCGCGGCATTCCCCCTCGCCTCAGCGGATCTCGCCGCCCCCTCCCCCGGCGTCGTCGCCCCGCCTGAGGGCGTGCTCTACGGGGTCAACACCGCCTCCAACGGGGTGGTGGTCTGGAACCGGTGGGCGCAGGACAACCACAACAGCGTCGTCCTCGCTCGCTCCGGTGCCGGGAAGTCGTACTTCGTGAAGCTGGAGGTGCTGCGCAACCTGTACCAGGGCACGGCGGTCAGCGTGATCGACCCGGAGGACGAGTACGCGCCCCTGGCCGAGCACGTTGGCGGCACGGTCGTGCAGCTCGGCCAGCCCGGCGTCCGCATCAACCCCCTCGACCTGCCCGCCGACGACCGGCCCGACACCCTCACCCGCCGCGGCCTGTTTCTGCACACGCTGGTCTCGGTCATGCTCGGGTCGGCACCGCCGCCGGCCGAACGCGCCGCCCTCGATCGGGCGATCACCGCCACCTACCACCAGGCCGGGATCAACGGCGACCCCGCCACCTGGACCAAACCCGCGCCGCTGCTGCGAGACCTGGCCGCCGTACTCGCCGCCGACGACGACCCTGCCGCCGGGCACCTTTCCGCGCGTCTCGCCCCCTGGACGGTCGGAAACTTCGCCAGCCTTTTCGACGGGCCGACCACCACCACCCCGGCCGGGCACCTGGTGGTGTGGTCGCTGAGGCACCTGCCCGACGAGCTGCGCACCGTCGGCACGCTCCTCGCGTTGGACTCGATCTGGTCAGGCATCGATACACCCACCGCGGGCGGGCGCCGGCGGCGGCAGCTCGTCGTGGTGGACGAGGCGTGGCTGCTGATGCGCGACGGCGAAGGCAGCCGGTTCCTGTTCCGGATGGCGAAGGCCGCCCGCAAGCGCGCGGCGGGCCTGTGTGTGATCACCCAGGACGCGGCCGACGTGCTGTCGACCGACCTCGGCCTCGCTGTCGTGTCCAACGCCGCGACCCAGGTGCTGATGCGCCAGAGCACCCAGTCCATCGACGCGGTGTCGGAGGCGTTCAACCTGACCGCCGGTGAATCGCGGCTGCTGCTGTCGGCGCCCCGCGGCGAGGGCCTGCTCGTCGCCGGCCGGAGCCGGATTCCGTTCCGCGCTGTCGGTTCGGCCGCCGAGCACAAGATCGCCGTCACCGGGATCGAGGAGGCCGAGTGATGACCCACCCGACCTGGACCGAAGAGGTCTCACACTGGATCATCGCCCGGCCATGGCTCGGCGTCCTCACCGCCACCGCGATCGTCGGCGCGGTGTTCGCCCATGACCAACTGCTCGCCTGGCGACACAAGCGACTCGTGACCGGCGCGCGGTGGCTGACCATCGCCGCCCCACCCGAGGTCACCAAGGAGGCAGCCGCCGCGTTCTGGACCACCCTCGTCGGCGTGCTCACCCCGCCAGGGTGGCGGCACAGGCTCTACGGCTACCCGCACGTCGGGTGGGAGTACACCTGGACCGGCCGCTCCCTGACCATCCGGGTGTGGGTGCCCGGCATAGTACCGGCCGGCGCGGTCGAAGCTGCCGTCCGCGCGGCCTGGCCCGCCGCGACCCTGACAATCGTCGACGCCGCCGCACCGATCCCGGCGGAGGTTGGCGAGGCGGTGGGTGGGGCGCACTGGCCGCAGCACACCGAGGTGCTGCCGCTGCGCAGCGAGCACGACCCCGATCCGCTGCGGGCGCTGGTCTCAGCTGGCGCCGAGGTCCGCGACCGGGAACATGCGTGCGTGCAGGTCCTCGCCCGTCCGGCATCCGTCCGCCGCGTGCGTGCGGCCAGGCGGTCGGCGGCCAGCACCGGCAATCATCCGCACGGGCGGCCCGATGTGGCCGCCCGCGCTGTCTCCGGGGCGGCGCGGCTGGCCATCGAACCCCTCCTGTGGCTCCTCGACGTGTTCACGCCCGGCCCGTCCCGGCCTCACAGCCCGGCACACGCCACGACGGCGCGGGCGGTAGAGCGGGACCCGGTGGCCGGCGCCGACGCCCGCACGATCGTGGACAAGGCCGTGCGGGTGCCGCACTTCGAGATCGCGGTCCGCTTCGCCGTGGCCGCGGACGCGGACAAGTCACCGCCGGCCCCAGAGCGGGCCACGCAGGTCCGCTCGCGCCTGCTCGGGCTACGGCACGCCATCGCCGCGGCCGCCGCGACCTACACCGGCCCGAACCGGCTGCGGCGCATGAAGATGCCGCAACCGGTCGCCACCCTCGCCGGCCGGCGGCTGCGGCGCGGGTTCCTGGCCACCGTGCCGGAACTCGCGGCCCTCGCCGCGCTGCCGCAAGACCTCGCCGTGCCGGGCCTGGACCGGGCGCGGGCCAAGGCCGTGTCAGCGCCCGTGCAGGTGCCCTCCGGCGGGCGAGGCGTGAAGGTGCTGGGCCGGTCGCAGATCGGCCGCCACAGCGTCGGCCTGACCGTGACTGACGCGCGGCAGCACGTGCATGTGGTCGGCAAGACCGGCGTCGGCAAGAGCACGCTGCTGCTGAACATGATCCTCGGTGACATCAAGGCCGGCCGCGGGACGGTGGTCATCGACCCGCGCGGGGACTTGATCACCGACGTCCTCGACCGGCTCCCCGCCTCCCACGCCGACAAGATTGTGATCGTCGACCCGGACCAGGAGAACCCGGGCTGCTTCAACCCCCTCGACGACCAGGGCGATCCGCACCTGGCGGTGGACAACCTGGTGGGTATCTTCGCGAAGATCTTCCAGGGCCAGTGGGGGCCCCGTATGGACGACACGATGCGGGTGGCGTGTCTGACTTTGATGCGGCACGCCAAACCCACCCTGAGCCTGGTCCCGTCGCTGTTGCAGGATCGGGAGTTCCGGGCCAGGTTCACTCACGGTCTGGACGATCCGGACGGGCTCGGCGGGTTCTGGCTCTGGTACGACGGCATCAACGAGCAGTTCCGCGGCCAAGTCATCGCCCCCGTCCTCGCCAGGCTACGCGCGTTCCTGCTGCGTGACTTCGTCAAGAGCGTGATCGGCAACGCCCACAGCTCATTCGACATGGGCACCGTGCTCGACGGCGGTGTCCTGCTGTGCCGGCTACCGAAGGGCATGCTCGGGGAGGAGACGAGCCGGATTCTCGGCTCGCTGATCGTGGCCCGGGTGTGGCAGGCCGCCATCGCCCGCGCCACCGTCCCCGAGCACCAGCGAAAAGACGCCTGCCTCTACGTCGACGAGTGTCAGAACTTCCTGACTCTGCCGGGCAGCGTCGGGGACATGCTGGCCGAGGCACGCGGGTTCCGCCTCGGGCTCGTCCTCGCCCACCAGGACCTCGCCCAACTACCCAAGGACGTCGCCGCGGCGATATCGGCCAACGCACGGTCGAAGCTGTTCTTCACCGTCGACCCCGCCGACGCGCGGGAGCTGTCCCGGCACACCAAACCCGAGCTGGATGAGCACGACCTCGCCCACCTCGACGTCTACACCGCCGCCGCCCGCCTGCTGGTCGGCAACCGGGAACTACCGAGCTTCACGTTCGCAACCAACCAGCCGGCGCCGGTCGTGGGCGAGGCAACCGCGATCCGGCAGGCATGCGCCGCCGCCCACAGCCGCACCGACGGTGAACCGCCGATGCAGCAGCTCGCCCGCACGGCGATGAAGCGGCGCATGACCGAACGCGACCGCTGACATCCCGGGCCGGCTCGTTCGAGGGCTCGGCTGGGTGCGGCACAGGGGGCTCGTTTGGGGGTGTCCGCGACACGAGGCCCCACACGAGTCCCCTCCGCCCGGCCTGTCAGGCGCCTGAGCTGCCCAAACCCGCCGGCCGACAGGACCGAAGCCAAGATCAACCTATCCCGACTCCCTACGGGATTCTCTCTTCACGGGGTGAACCGCCTATGCCGCAATCACGCTCTGCCAGCCTGCTGGCCATCTATCCCCACATCACCAGCCGCGACCGCCGGCTGCTCCAACTCCTCGACGACCACCAGGTCCTCACCACCGACCAGATCCACCGCATGCTGTTCCAGGCCCGCCGTACCTGCCAGATCCGCCTCAGTGAGCTGGCCGCCCTGGGCCTGCTGGACCGGTTCCGGTTCGCCCGCACCGGAGGCGGCAGCCAACCATGGCACTGGACGCTCGGCCACCACGGGCACCGCTTCCAAGCCGCCGCCCACAACCGGCCGGAACCCACCGCCCGGACCAGCCGTCAAACTGTGCAGCGGCTGTCGGCCAACCCGCACCTGACCCACCTGCTCACCGCCAACGAATTCTTCGTCCGGCTCACCGCACACGCCCGCCAGCACCCGGAGGCGCGGCTGGACCGGTGGTGGTCCGAAACGCTGACCACCAAGCAGTACCGGACCATCACCGCCGACGGACACGGCCTGTGGAGCGTCGCCGACACCACCGTCGGGTTCTTCCTGGAAGCCGACACCGGCACCGAAGCACTGCGCAGCCGGGTGGTCACCAAGCTCGACCGGTACGCGCAGCTGATCCGGCGCGGCTGCCCCCGATACCCGGTGCTGTTCTGGCTCGGCAGCGAGCAGCGCGAAGAACACCTCCACCGGCTCCTGCGTGGCCGGCCCGGTGACGTCCCGGCCGCGACCGCCACCCACCACAACGACCCCGCCGAAGCGGTCTGGCTCCCGGTCGGCGCCACCGGCCGGGTCCGGCTCACGGCGCTGCCCAGCGACCACGGCCATCCGGTGGCGGACAACCCGAACTACGACGAGGGCGTCTTCGTGCTCTGACAGGCCCTGATGTGACTACCAGCGATTGTTGGCACTTTGTCCCGCACCGGGTTTGATGGAGACATCGAAACCTGGGAGGAACACCAGCGATGCCCGCACCCAAGAAGTACAACGATGAGCTGCGTGAGCGTGCGACGCGGTTGGCGGTCGAGGCTCGCCGGGATCCGGCGTCCGCGGTTGGAGCGATCCGGCGGATCGCCGGTCAGCTCGGGGTTCATCCGGAGGCGTTGCGGACGTGGGTGAAGAAGGCCGAGACCTACGCCGGTGAGCGGTCGGGCATCACCAGCAGCGACGCGGAACGCCTCGCCGTGTTGGAACGGGAGAATCGTGAGCTGCGGCGGGCGAATCAGATTTTGAAGTCCGCGGCGTCTTTCTTCGCGGCGGAGTTGGACCGTCCGTCGCGATGAAGGTCGACTTCGTCGACTCCCAGCGGGTCGAACACGGTGTCCAGCCGGTCCTGCAGGCGCTCGAAGACACGCCGGCACAGATCGCACCGTCGACCTACTACGCCGCCAAGACCCGCCCGGCCTCGGCCCGGTCGCGGCGCGATGAGGAGCTGACCGCGATGATCGAGCGGATCCATGCGGAGAACTACGGTGTCTACGGCGCTCGCAAGGTGTGGCACGAGCTGCGCCGCCAGGGCGTGCCGGTGGCCCGGTGCACCGTGGAGCGGCTGATGCGTGAGTCTGGGCTGCGCGGGCTGCTGCGCGACAAGTCACCACGCACGACCCGGCCCGCAGCCGAGACCGGCCGCCCCGGTGACCTGGTCAAACGGGACTTCACCGCGGAACATCCGAACCAGCTGTGGGTCGCCGACCTGACCTACGTGCGCACGAGTGTGGGCTGGGTGTACGCCGCGTTCATTCTCGACGTGCACTCCCGCATGATCGTCGGCTGGCAGGTCGCCACCAGCCTCTACACCGACCTGGCTCTCGACGCGCTGAAGATGGCGATCTGGCGCCGCGAGAGTCAGGGTGCTGACCTGCGTAAACTGGTCCACCACTCGGACCGGGGAGTCCAGTATCGAGCGATTCGCTACACCCAGCGGCTCGCCGAGGCCGGCGCCGTCGCCTCGGTCGGGTCCAAGGGCGACTCGTACGACAACGCGATGGCCGAGGCGTTCAACTCCCTCTACAAGGCCGAACTCGTCCGCAACACCGGCCCGTGGCGCGGGCTCGACGACCTGGAGATGGCCACCGTCGAGTACATCGACTGGTACAACAACCGCAGGCTGCACGGCGAGCTCGGGCACATCCCGCCCGCCGAACACGAGGCACTACACGCGATGACCCAGCCGGTCACCGCACCCCTGAAAACCAGCTAACCAACTCTCCATCAAACCCGGGGCTTGACACTTCTCTGTCCGGCGTTGGCACCCAGTGACACCGGCGAAGCCTTCACGTCAGCACGCCAATAGGCAACATGTGCCGCAACGACGATCGGCGCCGGAGCCTGGAATACGAGTCGGCGCAGCGCGGCCAGGCGACCGGGGAGCGCTGGGACACCGAGGTCCCGGATGAGTGGGCGATCGTTTCGAGAGTGAGGGGTCGGCCTGGTTGGCTGGAGCCAGGGCTGTGTCTGGTTTGATCCCGTGTCGCGCTGACACAGCACGCGGTCGGGCGTGAGGATGTGGGCATGAATTCATCGCAGCCAGTCGTCGACCCCGGGTCCGAGCCGGACACGACCGCGGGCGGGCCGGTGAATCCTGCTGGCGCGCGGTCCAGGCCCCCATCGCCGGACTCGCCTGGGTCTTCCCCGGATCACCGCTACCTGCTCGACAACGCGAGGGTGGAGGCGGGCGAGCGGTTCACCTGGCTGGCCGAGCTGTTCGACGGTGTCACGCGTGGGCACTTCGACCGGCTCGGAGTGAGGGCGGGCTGGCGCTGCTGGGAAGTTGGTGCCGGGGGCCCCAGCATTCCCGAAGCACTCGCCACGGCCGTCGGACCAACCGGTTACGTGCTGGCCACGGACATCAATCCGGCCTGGTTGGACCCGCACGGCGGCTACGAGGTACTCCGGCACGACATCGTCGGGGACCCGCCGCCGCGGCCAGGCACGTTTGACCTGGTACACGCGCGGCTCGTGCTCGTTCACGTGCCCGACCGTGCCCGGGCGTTGGCGACGTTGGTGGCGGCGCTGCGGCCCGGCGGTTGGCTATTGGTAGAGGATGCCGACACCGAGCTGCAGCCGCTGGCCTGCCTCGATGAGGTTGGCCCGGCGCAGCGGCGCGCCAACCGGCTGCGGCGCGCCGTCCGGGAGTTGATGACCCGCCGCGGCGCCGATCTGCGATACGGCCGTACGCTGCCGCGGGCGTTGCGTGCGGCGGGCCTAGTCGATGTCACGGCGGCCGGCTGCTTCCCGGTCGGCGGGGTAGCCTGCGACCGGCTGGAGACCGCGACGGTGCGCATGGTCCGCGCCGAGTTGCTCGCCGCAGGGCTGGCCAACGACCTCGAGATCGACGCGCACCTGGCCGCCGTCGATGCCGGCGAGCTCGACCTCACCCTCGCGCCGCTGATCTCGGCTTGGGGACGCCGCCCAGGCTAAGCAGTCTGCCTGAAGTTCCGCATGTAACTGGGTGGCAGCTTGGAGCGGCCGGCCGGCCGGCCTTCACACCACCGTGATCACAACTCCCGACGGGACCTAGGCGTGCCGGGGTTTCGGGGTTTGTCGCGGCCGAGCACCCCGAGGTGCGTGGAGGACACCGGATCGCGCGTCCCACATCGTGACCTGCTCTTGTATGGCGGTGGCGACCAGATCACCTGATGGCGAGAACGCGATCGACAGGCAACTGTCGTCTCCGAGCCTCAGCGGCGGCGTGGCCTCGTGCGCTTCGATGATCTCTGGCGTCGTTCCGACGCGTTCTACAGCGGCTCGTGTGAGATCCGGTGGTCAGGAGCCGGCAAAGACGGCGCGTGGCTCCAGCTCTGGGAGTGCGCCGGGACCGCCAACCAGAAGTGGTGCACCGGCTGAGTGACGGACGCACGGCTCGTCCCCCGGACATCGGGAGACGGGACGCCGGGCACCTCGTCCGCGGTGGGTCCGCTACGGCGCCGGATCAGCTCCGCTGGTATTCCTCCCAGGTGAGCACGGGGCTCACCACCGGCCCGTCGTCGGGACCCCGGTTCGCCAGTCCGTTGAGCCCGAGGTAGTAGTCCCCCGCTTGGTGCTGCGCCGGCGCCGACTGGTCGGTGTCGGCCAGCGCCACCGCGTGGATGTGGTAGGGCCAGTTACCCTGCGCGGGCGTCCGCAACCAGGCGGCGAAGCCGACCCGGCGCAGGTGCCGGAGCACCGTGGTGCGGTAGATGCCGGACATGCCGTCCACCGCGAGGTCCAGCGCCCCGCCGCCGTCGTGGGTGCCGGCCGAGGTCGGGTCACTCGTGCTGTACGAGCCCTGGCTGATCGCCAACTGGCGGCCGAGCAACCGCTCGGCCTCCAGCAGCATCGTCCTGGTCCGGCTGTTCACACGGGCGCCACGGAAGTCCAGGACACTACCCGGTGTCAGCGGTCGGACCACGGTGAACCGCTGGTCCCCCAGTGTCCGCAGCGAGGTCAGCCCCGGCAGGCCGGTGGCGTCGAGGCCCGCGTACCCCAGGGATCGCTGGTAGGCGGCATACGCGGCCACGGTGCTGGTGCCGAAGTGACCGTCCACGTAGGTGACGGCGAGCAGGCCCCGGTCCCGCAGCGCCCGTTCGACGAGGAGCACGCTGTCGTGGCTGCCGGCGGTGATCGCGGTGTCCGCCCGCCTCGGTCGATCTGCGCCGCCTTGATCAGCGCCTCCATGTCGACCTCCGGCAGGGCCGCCCTGCCCGGACCGGCCGCGAGCAGCCCGGCACTGACCGCGCCGAGCGTCGCGCCGGCCGCGCGGCCGAGCAGTCGCCTCCGGTCCAGCAGGGTGGCCTCTGGCCGGTCGCGGCGCCCGGGTCGCCGCCCCGGCCCGGCCGGCGTTTCCGGCATCACCAGGCCGCCGGCAGGTAGGCGACCGACCAGCCGCGGTAGGAGCCGTGGTCGAGGTAGCCGGCCACCCCGACCCCGCCGCCGACCGAGGTGCCGATCACCTTGCCCTCGCCCAGGCTGATCGCCACGTGCCCGGTGCCCACTGAGTTGTGGTACCAGACCAGCGCGCCCCGCGGCGGGATGCCGGAGGTCTTCAGGTAGCCGTTGCTGCTTTCCCAGTCACCGCCGATCTCCGCGGTGTTCCAGCCCGAGCCGCCCCACCCGTACGCCTGGGCGACGAAGGCCAAGCACAGGTTCTCGTAGGCGGTGGAGCGGTACCGCTGGAAGGCCCAGTCGATCGCGCCGTTGGCGGATCGCGGGTTCGTCTTCGACGACGGCTCCTCGCCGACGTAGGCGCAGCTGTTAACGACCTGGCCGTCCGAGCCGGTGTGCACGTAGGCGTCGGAGACCATGCCGCCGTTGGACAGCAGGTCCCACAGCGTCGTGGTGCCGTAGGTGCCGGTCACCGACTGGCCGTTGGTCTGGCACAGCAGCGTGACCGTCGACCCGTCGGACACGGTGCGCCAGGCCGCGTAGCCGGTCCCTGGTCCCGACCGGACGCTCAGCGCCGTGCCGGAGGTGTTGATGGTGCCGGTGGCCGAGTCGGCGTACGCGTACGCCGTGCCCGGCGCGGTCCCGATCAGGACGACGGAGAGCGCGGCGGCGGCGACGGCGGCGACCGGGCGGAGCGATACATTGACAATCTTCCACATGACTGAGGAAGCTAGCGGCTGCCCGCGGCCCGGTCCACGCCTGTTTGGATATTCGTGCCGTAGGTGCCTATCGACACGAAACTAACCTTCACGCTTCCGGTAGCCCACCAGCGGCGGCGACCGACGGCAGGGCGGGGGCCATCTGCTGGGGCTGTTTCCAGGCAGCCACGAGAAACCGCGCGAAGGACTGCCGCACGCCGGTGCACCAGCATGCCGCTGGCGCCCGCAATAAGGCGCTCCCCGGCAAGTGCGGCGACGCCCGGTGTGCAGCATGGTGAGGCCAGCGGCCGGTCCGGGGGCGGGTTTAGCACGAAGAGCCGCGCTGAGCAGTCCCGCGACGGCCTGTTCCCGGTCCCGTCGCCTCCACCGTCGCACCACCTGGGCATGATCGCGCCGACCGAGCGCTTGGCGGACGCCCACTGCCAGCTATCGGTGGAGTCAACCTGACAGCCACGCAGGCGGTTCTGTCAGTGCAGCTCAGAGGCATGGTCGTGATTCCTGACAGGGGCTGTGCTGTCAGGTCACGCAGCTACGGTGCAGCTTCTTCTATTTGCTCGCACCGCCGCCCGTCTGCCCCTTCCGCAGCCTGCCCGCGCCTGCGGGATCACCCACAGCCCACCCCTTCGGTCGGCTCGTGATCCACGCCTCGCGCCCTTCACGGCAGCTCGCCGGCTCAGACGCCGCGGCCCGGTGGCACCACCACGCATCCACCCCCTGCCCACCCATTCAAGAAGGGAGCACCCTGTCATGGTCAAGCCCAGGCAGCTCACCATTCGCGTTGTCACCGTCTGCTTCGCCCCCGGCGATGACATGGACTGGTTCGCCGCCTCCGAGAAGGTCAACGACGTGCTGCACGCCAACGGCACCCCGACCCGCCGCTACCATGTCCGCCACCGCCCCCTGATCGGCTGGCTGACCCGCTTCTTCCGCTACCACCTGCTCCACACCGCCCGCCGTTTCGGCTCGATCACCCTGGCCGCCGGCGGCCGCAAAGGTCGCCTCGACCTGACCGGCACCGCGGCCAAGGCCGCCGAACGTGCCGCCCGGCGCTGGCACGCCTGGAACACGCACATCGCTGCGACAACCCGCCCGGCGCGGACCTGGGAGGACTACCTCGCCCAGCACCACGCCGACCCGGCCAAGGTCCCCCTGGCCGAGGCCCGCCGCCGCTTCGAACAGCAACCCCGCGTCCTGGCGATGCTCGCCCACTCCTTCGACCCCTACGAGCTGCCCGTCTACCAGGCTGGGGAAGCCACCTACGCGGGGCTGTACTGGCGCATCGCCCTGATCGGCGAAGCGCTGATCACCACCGACGGCCGTCTCCTCCTCTCTGCCAGCGACTCCATGGCTGACCGGTTTCGCTTCCTCAACGAGGCATGCGGCTACCTGCGCGACCTGCCCCGCAGCGCACGACTGTGCGCCGTCGCCATCGCCTAAACCCCTATCGCCGAACACCAAGGACCGGTCGCAGCCCCGCTACGACCGGCCTTCGGCATGCCCACAACCCGCCCCGCCAGCAAAGGAGACCGCGTGTTTCTGACAGATCCCGCCCTACGGCGCATCGCCGCCGACACCAACGACGTCCTGCCCGAGCACCTGTGGCGCCATGACACCGCCACCCTCGACGCCCTCGGCGACCTCGCCCGCGTCCTGCACCAGACCGCCCTCGGGTTCAACGACAGCACCGCCACCCTCGACAAGTCCCTCACCCGGCTGGGAGAGCTTGCCGAGGCAGCCCACCAGCAGCTGGCCGCCCGCGCCGACCTACACCTGTCCGGCTACCACCAGGCGCTGACCGACGCACTCGCCGCCCGCGAGCGGCACATCGTCCTCGGGACCATGCTCGTCACGGCCTACCGCGGCTGGCGCAACCACCGACCGATCGGCCCCGCCGACGAGCGGCATCTGCTGCTACAACCCGGAGACCCCTCCCGCGGCGTGGCCGTCCTGAATCCGCAGGAGCCGCACACGTGGCTGGTCTTCCCCGACGCCGAGGCCGCCAGGGCCTTCGACATCCCCTACCCGTGCCGACTTGTCGGCGAGGTCACCCAGACCGACGCGGGCTGGACTCCGACCGCGTACACGAACCTGCAGCATCGCCAGACCCAGCCCGGCCTGACCTACCCGCTGCCGGTCTGTGACGACCTCGCCTCGGCTTGCCGGTCATTGCTGCGCTGGTGGCACCTGCGCCACTCCGACGCCTGGCGCAGCCGCACCCCCGGCCAGCTCACCCCGGTCGAACTCGCCCACCTCTGCGCCTAGGTTCCTGCGGGCCGGAGCCGACGAGCCCACCGCCGCCGGCCACCGGCCCTCGGCGGCACCACGTCGCGTCAGGTCACCGAGCCGCAATCAGCAGCACCCGACTACGGCAGCGCCCAGCTCCACGCGTCTGCCGTGCGGACCGCTGCCCGCGACCCGGCGCACCACCGCCCGACAGAACAGCGCGGCGGGCGTTCCAACCCCTAGTTCCCAAGGAGGGAATCGCACATGGAAAGTCTGTCCCTGACGCCTGCCACGCAGGCTGTCCTCGACGCCCTGACCGAACTCGGCCGAGGCAACGTCCACGAACTGGCCGCCAAGTCCGGCAAGGCCCGGTCGACCACCGACAAGGCGATCAAGACCCTGGCCGACGCCGGTGTGATCGTCGCGGTGGACACCGACGCCGACCCGGCCGACGGCACGCCCACCCAGTGGACCCTCGCGAGCCAGGTAGAGGACCCCGACGCAGCCCCGGACGACGTCGACCGCGCCGACGAGCGCGCCGGCATCGCGGACGAGGCCAACCTCGCCGACCCGGACCTTGACGACGCGGCCGACGAGCCAGACACCGGCGATACCGAGCGAACCGATCAGCCGGACGACGGCGAGGGTGGGACTGCCCCGGACGACGCCGGCGCCGACACGGAGGACGAGGCTGGCCAGACCGAAGACGGCGACGAGGACGCCGGCGGCGAGGACAGCACGAGGGACGACGAGAGTCCCACCGTCGCCGTTGTGCAGGCGACGCGTCCCGGGGACCGCAAGGTCATGGCCATCAAAGGTGTCCTGGCCGACTACGGCGACGCCGGCGCGACCCTCGATGTGATCGTGGCGGAAAGCGGCATCGGTCAGCCGACCGCGACCCGCCTGCTCACCGCGATGGAGCAGGCCGACGCCGCCCGCCGCCTACCCGGCGCACCGCAGCGGTGGATCCCGGGCCCCACCAAGGCCAGCGAGGTCGACCCGAACCCGGAGCCGCCCCGCTGCCCGCTGTGCCACCAGGTCATCCGCGGGCTGGCCACCGCGCCGAGCGCCACCGCGGCGGTGCTGCCCCTCATCCGCCCGGATGGCACGCTGCACGTCGTCGGGCCGGACAGCGAGACCCACGTCGTCACCCTGCCCACGCGCACCCGCGGGACGGGCGTCGCTAGGAGCGTGGGCCGGCGCGGCGACGGGACCGTCAACACCGACGGCAGCCAGCCGTTCGGCCGGGGCGAGCTAGAAAAGCTCACCCTCGACGTCCTGGCCGCCAAGCCGGGCCAGGCGATGACCCCGCAGGACATCGCCACCGCGATCGGCGGGCAACTCGGCCGCACGGTCAGCTCCGGGGCGGTGCGCAACAACTGCACCAAGGCCGCCGCCGCCGGCCGCATCCTCCTGGTCTCCGACGCGCCGCTGACCTTCGCCCACCCGACGCCAGCCGACAACGGCACCGCCGCCCAGCAGTCCTGACCCCCACCATCCCCATCCACCCCGGGGGCCGAGCCCGCTGGGCTCGGCCCCACAGCATCGAGAGGAGAAACCCGTGCCGCACGAACTCGAAACGTTCGCGGACGGAACCACCGCCTTCGCCAGCGCCCGCCTGTCGGCCTGGCACCAGCTCGGCACCGTCACCCAGAACACAATGAAGGCCGAGGAGATCATGGCCGCCGCCCGACTCGGCGACTGGGGCGTACGCACCATCCCCACCGTCGGCATCGACACCGTCGACGGCGTCGAGGTGCAGATCCCCGCCGACGACAAGCGCATGACCGTACGCCGCAACCCCGCCACCGGCGAAACCGAGTACCTGGGCATCGTCGGCACCGACTACACCGTGGTCCAGAACGAGCAGTGCGCCGAGATGCTCGACCGCCTCGTCGATCAGGTGGGCGGCGCCCACTTCGAGACCGCCGGCGCCTCCGCCGCGGCAAAAGCGTGTTCGTCACCATGAAGCTGCCCGACGCGATGGAGATCGCCGGGGTGGACCGCCTGGACATCTACCTGATCGGCACCACCTCCCACGACGGCACCGCCGCCCTGCGAGTAGACGCCAGCCCAATCCGAGTCGTCTGCGCCAACACCCAACGCGCCGCCTTCGCACATGCGGTCGGCCACTACACGTTCCGGCACACCTCCAACGTCAACTCCCAGATCAGCCAGGCCCGCGAGGCACTGGGCCTGATGTGGAAGTACGTAGAGACCTTCGAGAAGGCCGCCGAACGGATGCTCCAGACCGAACTCACCATGCGCGAGTTCGAGAAGGTCGTCGCGCAGGTGTGGCCGGTCAAGGACAACGCCTCCGAACAGACCCGCAACAACGCCAAGCAGCGGCTCGGCACCCTCAAGTACCTCATCCGCGAGGCCGACACCCAGAAACCCATCACCGGCAGCCGCTGGGCCGGCTACCAGGCCATCACCGAATACCTCGACCATTACCAGCCCGCCAAGAACGACGCCGTCCGCGCCAACCGGGTTGTTACCGGCAACGTCGGTGACCTGAAGGTGGCCGCCTTCGACCTGCTCAAGGTCTGACCTTCCTCATCCACCCCCAGCCGGGGGCGGCGGTGGCCCGTGCCGCCGCCCCCGACCCACAGAACGCGACTTACCCAAGTCACAACCGAGCCATCAAGGAGGGATCAGACCGGGCGGCCAACCCGATAAACAGCCACATCCGCCCACGACACGACCCGCGGCAGTCGCTCTCTCCACCGGCTGGTCAGCATCCCCGCGTCACTGTCCCGGCCGCGCGTCCGCGCGGAGACCGGCCCTTTTTGTGTTCCCAGAAGGGCAACACCATGATCAAGACCGTCATCGGAGCAGTCACCGTCGTCATCGTGGCTTGCTTCGGACTGCCCATGCTGCTGCTGTCGGCCATCACCGGCGGCGGATCCAGCGGATGCTCGATCTTCGTCCCGCCCGCCGTGCGCACCTCCGGGCAGCCGCCCAGCGCCGGCAGCTGGGACACCGAGCAGTTGGAGAACGCCGCGACCATCATCGACGTCGGCGTTGCCAAAGGCGCACCCCGCTGGGGTTGGGTCATCGCCGTCGCCACCGCCATGCAGGAATCAGGCCTGCGCAACCTGCCCCACCTCGGCGACAACAACGACCACGACTCCATCGGAGTGTTCCAGCAGCGCCCGAGCCAGGGCTGGGGCAGCGTCGCGCAACTGTCCAAGCCCGCCTACCAGGCGGGCAGATTCTTCGACAAACTCCTGACCGTTCCCGGCTGGGAGTCGATGCCCCTCACCCAGGCCGCCCAGGCAGTCCAGGCCTCGGCCTTCCCCGACGCGTACGCCGTGTGGACCGACGACGCTGTGCACCTGGTGGAGCAGCTGACCAACACCCTGACGAACTGCGCCGCCGATGCGCCCGCCGCCCTCCCGGAGGGGTTCGCGCTCCCCGGCAACACCCCGCCCGCCGTCACGACCGCCATCTTCTGGGCTGTGAATCAACTCGGCACCCCGTACCACTTTGGCGGATCATGCACCGACCCGCACTCCGGCAACCCGGACAAACAGTGCGACTGCTCATCGCTGATGCAGGCGGCGTACCGCGCGGCCGGCATCTCCATCCCCCGCGTCACCACCGACCAGGCCAACGCCGGTAGGGCCGTAACCGACCCGGCGCTCCTGCTCCCGGGCGACCTCATCCTCATCCCGGGCAGCCAAGGCACCATGGCCAACCCACGTCACGTCGGCATGTACCTCGGCGAAGGACTTGTCATCCAAGCCCCGAAGACCCGCGACGTCGTCAGGATCACCCGCCTGAGCAGCTGGATCAATCAGATCGCAGCGCTTCGTCGCATCGTCAACTAATCACATCAGCGAGCATCCACTCGACCAGTCAGGAGCGATCTCTGAACCAGTTCAGGATCCCTCGGGCATCCCTGATCTCGTTCGACGACGCCCCGCTCTGACCGTCATCATCCTGGTACTCGTAGTCGCGGCGGATGCCGACGTCGTCGGTGAACGTGTCGGTGAACGTCTCCCGCCGCGTGTACTTCCCGTCGGAGCTCCAGCCATCACGGCTCGTGGTGCGAGTCTCCGAACGGCCCTTGTAGGTCTCGTCGTACTCGTCGACGAAGTTGGCCAGGAAAGTCACCTCGTCGTCCTTCAGGCGCGCACCGGAGACGTCCAGGTGCTCACCGATGCGGTCGCGGAGCCGCTTCTTCTCATGCCGATCCACCTAGACGAGTGATTCCCAACTCTGGGTTGGGCGGCGTGGCGGGTTGACCAGCACAAGAAGAGAGGGCATCGATGGTTGTTTGTGAAGACAGACCTCGACACCCTCTTGACCGCACTGTACGTCCTGATCGACGACCACGTCATCCCGCCGCATCGACGTGGGCCGGGCCGACCCAAGCGGCTGTCCGACTCCGAGCTGGTATGCCTGGCTGTGGCCCAGGTGCTGCTGGGTGCCCGCTCGGAGCACCATTGGCTGCGCCTGTGCTACGGCCGGCTCGGGCATCTGTTCCCGTACCTGCCCAAACAACCCGGATACCACAAGCGGGTCAAGGCCGCCGCGCCGCTGATCTGCCGGGCCACGCTGTACCTGGCCACGCTGTGCCCGTCGTGGCGCGACGACCTGCGGTTGCTGGATGCCACCCCGGTCCCGTGCGGCACGTCTCGGCCCACCGTGCAGCGTTCGGCGTTGGCAGAGATCGCCGGGTACGGCTACTGCGCCTCCCATTCGCGCTGGTACTGGGGGTTGAAGCTGTACCTGATGACCACCGCCGAGGGAATGCCGGTGGCGTGGTGCCTGGCCAACCCCAAGATCGGAGAGCGGGAGGTGGCCGAGGAGTTGCTGGCTCACGCCCGCGAACTGGGCTCGCTGTGCAGCGGCATGGTGGTGTTGGCGGACAAGGGCCTGTCCGGCAAGCAGATCGATCGGTACGCCGCCGAGCAGGTCGGGGTGCTGCTGGCCCGCCCGGACCGCAAGGACGAGCAACGCCGCTTCGGCAACCTCGCCGGTGTCCGGCAGTGGATCGAGTCGGTCAACGACACCCTGAAAGGCCAGCTCAACCTGGAAGGACACGGTGGGCGCACCCCGGCCGGAGTGTTCGCGCGCGTCGCGCAGCGGCTCCTCGCGATGGCCGCAGCGATCTGGCACAACTGGCGGACCAACGCACCCGTCAAGCGTTCCTTGATCGCGTACGACCACTGATCAATTCGGAATCACTCGTCTAGTTTTTCCCTCTTCCCATCCGGTGTTCTGGAATCCGCCTGATCCGAACGATAGGTGTGTCCGCAAGTGCTTGGCTGCGCACTGCCGCTCCTCGTCCTATACCACCGCGGCGCCCATACCAGGCCTCCCTGCGTCAGCCCGTCGCTGCCGAACCGCGACTAGCGATCCACTTCTCGTACTCCTGCGCGATGATCGTCATGTCGCCGATGACGGCAACGTCCGGTCACCGCGCCACGCGTGCGTTAGGGCCTCGGCCGTGCACGTGCAGATGGCGTTGGCAGCGTAGCCCGCATGCCGCCCTCGCCTTGACGGAGCCAGTCGAAGCCGTGGTCCACGAGGAATACCGTAGCTTTCGCGTACAAGCACTCCGCCAGTTGCCCCCGCCGCGTGACAGCTCATCGAGCGCCGCGCCAACCGGACTGCTGATCTTCAGCAAGCATCCTGACGTGCGGAAGCGTTCCGCTCCGATCGGTCATCGCCCTCAACGGAGCAGCCCTGCACCGTTTACGCCTGCCCGGCGACGGGGGACAGCCCGCGTCCCGCTGCGGCAGCCGGTGGCGGCGAGTCCCGCGCCGAGGGCTGGTCGGCTCCCTGGGCCGGCCGGGCGCGCCGAGCCAAGCCTCGGGTAACGGACTCAGCGCCCGTACGGTGTCGGGCAGGTGCAGCCGGGATCCGCCCGTCGGGCAGCCGCTCCGGGCCGCAGATTGCGTGCGGCTCAACCGACGTCGTGGCGGAACCGCAGACACGTGTGCTGTGACCTGGGGTGCTGTGACCTCCGGTGCGGTGACCTGCGGTGCGGTGATTCCAGCACCAGGGCGGCGGCCCGCTGTAGCAGTGCGCTCAGCTGCCGGGAACCCGTGAGTCATATCGGATCTGCGGCGCCGATGACGTCCGCTGGCGGTCCCGGCTGATGTGGCTTGACCCCGGCGACGGATTGAGCGTCGATCGGGTCCGCCGGTGGCTGATCCGTCGGCGGCAGTCCGCACCATCACCCCACCGCCTGACAGGGCCTGCTGACGAAGAGGCGCAAGAGATGCCAGTCCCGGATTCGGCCTACAAGCTCCGCCATAGATTCCGGCCGTGAGCGATCGCACGACGCGCCTTCACCGCCGACTCAGGTATCCCGGCATACCCCGCCCCCGCGGCGGCCAAGACCCGGCTCTCACGCCGATCGTCGACAGGTTCCCGGACGGTGAAGCACGCCGCAGCAGCTGAGTTCGCCTACCTATCGCACCGCCGCACGAAGCGCCGGCGGTGCCAACCCAGAGATCGGCCCGGGGCGCCACGACAGGCATCCCGGACCCAGACGGACGGAGATACGCAAGCCATGAGTCAAGCCGTCAAGGCTGCCCTGATCACCACGAAAGATCTTGGGAAGAACGAGCGAGCGGTGGCCATCGCCATCGCCGCCCATGCCAACCGTGAGGGCAACGCCTGGCCTTCCGTGGCCACCCTCGCCGAGTACGTCGGCTGCTCCGAGCGCACGGTGCAACGATGCCTGGCCAAGCTCGTGCAACTGGGTCGCCTCGTCGTGTCGAAGGTCGCCGGCATCGCCACCCGCGTCTATCGGCTGGTGTACACGAACCGACGGACTACAGCCGCAGTGGGGGTGACAGAACAACCGGCGGGGGTGACAAATTCGCCTGCCGGGGGTGACAGCCAGCGTGTCACCCGAAGTATTGAAGACCAATTGAAGGGCGACGCGCCCGTGAGGCCTCCAGCGTGGCGGCGGTTTCTGCCGACGAGTCGGCGGGCTCCGGTGCCAGCCGGGACCGACTGGCGACGCGCGGCCACGCCAAACGCCGGCGGCCGGTGCCAGCGGCCTGGGCATATTGGTCAGCCCGCTGGCCGCTGCGTCCCCTGCCGTTCCGAGGCGATCGAGCGCAGATGAACGGCCGGACCGGCTGACCAGGTGCTGTCGGCTCTGCGGTGGAACTCCGTCGCGCCGAGCTGGAGCACGAGCACGCGGCTGGGATGCTCCTGCCGGTAGACGGCGTAACGGTCTACTCCCACCACTGAAGTCGCAAGCCATCCTGGTCTCGAAGCCCGGAGGCCATTCAGGATCCGGTCGTCTGGTATCTGCGGAGCGCAGCTTCGGCGACCTGGCGGAGGTATTTGTCGCTGCCGGGTTCGTTGCCCTGCTCTTGGACGACCACCAAAGTGTTTCCGATCCGGACGAGGATGCTGTCGCCCTCCAGCGTGTCAGAACCGGACATCATGCTGCTGCTGACGTACATACTGTCATCGCCCAGCCGCGGCCCTGGTGCCACTGCGAAGCGGTACCTGTCGCCGATGCCAAGGCCGGACGACACGACGAGGGTGGGGCAACGGCTGATGAAGGTTCGCAGGTCGGTCATTGCTCGCCGTGCACCGTCACCGGCGTAGGTCCTGAGGATTTCGTTTCCCACCCAGAAGCCATCGGGACCCGCGTCATAGCCGAGGGTGGCTGCGGCCATCGCTGACGGAGTCCCGCTCAACCGCGTGGCCGACAGCAGCGGGATCATGCTGGCCGAACAGGGTGCTTGACCGCCTGGGCGTTGCTCTCCAGCATCCGCCGGCATGACTGTCGCGATCTCCACAGTGAATCCGGGCGGCAGTGAGTCCGTTGTCACCAAGCGTGCGGACAGCGTCGCGGAGTAGCCGCGTCCGCCGGTCGCCGGAACTGCTGGGGAAGCTGGCCTCGTGGCTGCGGCCGAGCCCGTCGCCTGTGCCGTGGATGGGGTCGTTTTGCCCGCTGATCGATCGGCTGTATGAGCCGTTGAAGAACCGCACGCGGTCACCATGCAGACGGCCACCACCGCGACCGATCTAGGCAGCACCATCCTGAGTACCGGGCAGACTCCACCTCTCGCGCGCGACGCGTCAGGCTACCAGCGCGTGCGAACACATCCCCATCTGTGCCGCTCTGAGGCCTGGGCAGTGTCTGGACCGGCGACCACCACCAAAATCGCGCTGCGCAGCCTCGCCGACGCTGGCTCGCCCTCCAAGCCGAGATCGAGAACCTCGACAGCCGTCTGGCCGTCCTCGTCACCTCCCCCGCCCCGCATTTGGGTCACGTTGCCTAAATTCGGCATCGACACTGCCGGGCCGTCCCCTTGTCGCCGTACATGCCGTCGGGGTTCATCGAGTAGTCCCACCACCGGCCGGTCTTGATCTCTATACCGTTGACACAGAGGTGAAGGCGCCCCGGCGTCTGGCGACCATGACGATCGAGTCGATGGTCGTCCAGGTCACGGCCTGGTGAACGGGTGCGACGGGTCAGCGGGTCCGCCGGCAGCACGGTTCCGTGCGCGAACTCGGATGCCGGCGAGCCAGGCGTCGAGCGTGCCGTCCCGGCGGCCGGAGCGTGACGCCCTGCGGCGAACAGGCCAGCCGACTCGCGCTGCTGTGGTCGGTGACCGGCGGCGAGCCGCAGACGTACGTCGAACTCGACGGCTGCCACCGGATCATGCTGGTCGACCATCCGGGCGCCTCGATCATCGGGCAGGGCGATGCCGCACCGGCGGGGCTGATCGACAAGCCGTGACCTTTCGGTGGTTCGGCACCTATCCCGGAGCAACCCACTTTCATTCAAAAATTCAAAAGTTGAATCGTATCTATCTAAAGATTAGCGTGTGGCTCATCGATCTTTTGTGCTGCGAGATCGAAGACGCCGGCCAAGGGAGGCGAGCCCCACCGATCCTCCCGGCCGGGCCCCCACCACTCGCACCAGGAGGAACCATGACCGCACCGAACGGCCGGCACCGACGCCGGAGAGCCGCGCTCGCGGCCGCAGGTGCCGCTTTGGCGACCCTGCTAGCTGCCGTCCCCGTCACCCCGTCCGCGGCGGCGCCCGTCAACGCCGACGTCCCGCCCCAGGAACCCGGCGTCACCCTGCGCTCATACGACATGGTCGTACCACTGTCGGCGCTGTGCACCCTCAAACCCGCACAGACTCCGAACGTCGACAAGCTGATGCCGCAGATCAACTGGACCAGCACCGACGAGTTCGGCCTGTCCGACCGGTTCATCAGCCACGCCATCGCCAACCTCACCGTGCCCACCGACGGGGAGTACACTTTCCGCCTCACCAGCGACGACGGGTCGCGGCTGACGATCGACGACAAGCTCGTCGTCGACCACGGCGGCCTGCACGGCGAAACCTCCAAGGAAGGGTCGCTCACCCTGACCGCCGGCCTGCACCCGTTGTTCGTCGAGTTCTTCGAGAACGGCGGCGGCCAGGTGCTGCGGCTGGAGTGGCGTCCCCCGGGCGCGAGCGGATTCGAACTCGTGCCGGCCTCCGCGTTGAGCACCGAGGCCGACGTCGTACGCGTCACCGCCCCGGGATGGAAGTACTGCGAGGGTGCGACCGACTCGGCGGGAGACGGCCTTCCCCTGGATCGGGTGCACCCCGGCTACACGCTCACCGACCTGCGCCCCGAAGGCTTCAAGCCGCAGGTCACCGGCATGGCCTTCCTGCCCGACGGCGATCTGGTGATCTCGACCTGGGGTGGCACCGACAACGCGACCGGCGAGGTCTACCTGGTCGAGGGCGTCACCGGCAAGACCGGCCCCGAACAGGTCACCTACCGCAAGTTCGCGCAAGGGCTGCGCGAACCGCAGGGAGTGGCGGTGGTCGACGGCACCGTCTACGTCAGCCAGAAGCACGAGCTGACCGCCCTGCGCGACACCGACGGCGACGGCGTCGCCGATGACTACCGGAGGGTGGCAACCTGGCCGTGGGGCGGCAACTTCCACGAGTTCGCGTTCGGCCTGCTCTACCGGGACGGGTACTTCTATCTCAACCTGTCAGTCGCCATCAACCTTGGTGGCGCCACCACCGTGCCCCAGCCGGCGCGCAACCGCGGCACGTCGATCAAGGTGAACGCCGCGACCGGCGAGATCACGTACGTCGCCGGCGGCCTGCGCACCCCCAACGGCATCGGCTGGGGACCGCGCGGCGAGGTCCTCGTCACCGACAACCAGGGGGGCTGGCTGCCCGCGAACAAGCTGGTCCAGATCAAGCAAGGGGCGTTCTACAACCACTACACCACCCCCGCGGGCCCGTATGACGACAAGGCGGTGACCCGTCCCATCGTCTGGCTGCCGCAGAACGAGATCGCCAACTCGCCGTCCACGCCGGTGCTGCTGAAGCAGGGGCCGTACGCGGGGCAGCTGGTCGTCGGTGACGTGACCTACGGCGGCCTGCAGCGCGTCTTCCTGGAAGAGATCGAGGGGCAGTACCAGGGCGCCGTGTTCCGGCACACGCAGGGCCTGGAGTCCGGCATCAACGAGGTGGCCCTCGGCCCCGACGGCGCGCTCTACGTCGGCGGCCTGGGCGCCGGCGGCAACTGGGGCCAGGAGGGCAAGCTCACCTACGGCCTGCAGAAGCTGACACCCAACGGCACCTCGGTCTTCGAGGTCAAGCAGATGCGCGCGTCGCATGTCGGATTCGAGCTGGAGTACACCGAGCCGCTGTCCGCCGAGACCGCGCAGCAGCTCGCCGACGCGTACCAGGTGGAGCAGTGGCGCTACGGCGCCACGAGCCAGTACGGCGGTCCGAAGCTCGAGCTGGAGACACTCAAGGTGGCCAAGGCCGAGCTGTCGGCCGACGGCCGCACGGTCGAGCTGCAGATCCCGGGACTGAAGGAGAACCGCGTGGTGCACGTGCGCTCGCCGCGTCCGTTCTCCTCCGCCGGCGGCGAGGAGCTGTGGAACACTGAGGCCTGGTACACGCTCAACGAGATCCCGGGCCGCGTGGTGCAACCGCAGACATTCTTCGAGGCCGAAGAGGGCCGAACGGTCGCGGTCGGTATGGCCACCGACCACGCCGCCTACTCCGGCGCGGGCTTCGCCGCCGGGTTCACCGAGAACGGCTCGTCGACCCGGATCTCCGTCGACGTCGGCGAGAGCGGCAGCTACGACCTGGCGATGCGCTACAGCAACGGCCCGAATCCCTACTCCGGGCAGAAACAGCTGAGTTTGTACGTCAACGGCGAACGCGTCGAGCAGACGGTCTTCCCCTCGACCGTGACCTGGGAGGAATGGGGGACGGTCACCTCCACCGTGCCGCTGAACAAGGGGCGCAACGTGGTCGAGTACCGCAAGGAGGCCGCGGACTCCGGACACGTGAATCTCGACGTGCTCGCGGTGCGGCCGCACGGCAAGCGCGTCACGCTGTTCAACGGCCGCGAGCTCACCGAATGGCAACACACCGACGGACGCGAACCGACCTGGACCGTCGCCGACGGCGCCATGACGGTGCGCAACGGTGACCTGCGCACGGTGCAGGCCTTCGGGGACTTCCGCCTGCACCTCGAGTTCAACCTGCCGCTGTACCCGCCGGACGTGACCGGCCAGGCACGCGCGAACAGCGGCGTGTTCCTGCAGGACCGCTACGAGATCCAGATACTGGACTCGTTCGGCATCGACCCGCCTCAGAAGAACGACGCCGCGGCCATCTACAACCAGAAGGCCCCCGACGTGAACGCGGCGCTGCCGCCCGAGACCTGGCAGACGTACGACATCGTCTACCGGCAGGCCCGCTACGACGCGGCCGGCAAGAAGGTCGAGAACCCGCGCGTCACGGTGGTCTGGAACGGCGTGAAGGTGCAGGACGACGTCGAGATCCTCGGCCCGACCGGCAGCAGCCGGCCCGAAGGCCCGGCGACGGGTGCAATTCGGCTGCAGGATCACGGCAACCCGGTCCAGTACCGCAACATCTGGATCGAGCCCCTGGACCTGTAGGTTCGCCGGCGATCAGAACGCGGGTGGTCGGGTACCGGTTCGCCGGCCCGGCCGCCCGCGGCCTGGATGGCCCGACAGCTTGTGCCCTGGCGCAACGGAGGTCGTCGTGGCAATAACGGTTTGGCGCGGGGCGTCCCGGTGACATCTGGATACTTCACGCCGACGACCGGCCGGTGCGCACGCACGTCGGCTATGACGGTGCTCCGTGGCAGATCCGCTAGCGCGACTTATCCATGAAAAGTGCCGCGAGCCTCGGCAGACGCCGGCGGACCTCGTCCTCGTCCTCGAAGTCCCAACCCTGGCCGAGCTCCGGGTATCTGCCGGTGACCGGCTTGGGCAGCTCCATGCACCCTGTCACAGCCGCATATGCGTCCCATACGATGCCATACATCGTCTCGCATTCGAGATCGAACGCGCCGTCGACCGCAACGCGTTGGACGACCGGCAGGTCGGCGAGCGTATCGGGGTCTTCCACGGCGCGTTCGAACGTCTCTCGCCCCTGGGTGAGCAGCCAGCCGCGGAAGTACTCGAAGCCGTCGTCGGAGCAACCGCCGTTGATCAGATAGGCCGCCTGCCACAGGTCCCACCGGTACGATTGCGCACGCAGGTCCCACAGCGGCTGCGCCAGTTCCGCGATCCTGTCGATCGGCAGGGCAGTCAGCAGCCGCAGTGTCTGTTCGGCGATGTCCTCGGCGTCCGAGGGGTCGGCCGCAGACTCCCGAGCCTTCGCCACCACGTTCCAGAACTTATCGACACTCACGACGCGGGAGTATGACAGCTGTCTCCGACTTCACCGCCCACCGTTCGACATCGTGCCCGTGCCTGACCGGCCGTCTAGCTCACCGCGCCTAGGAAATGAGCCGGTCGCGGCACGAGCGCGGGTTTGCGGTCACGGCACTAGCTGTAGTGCCCATGAGCGGATGAGAAACTACCCATCGGCCCACTCTGTCCGGTCAGGCGCCAAGAGCCGGGGGCCGCTGGCGCTCCGCTCTGCCGTCGGCCCCACTGGCCGCTGCTCGACGCTCGATCTGGCGTCAACCCGTGCCTCCAGGCCGGTGCCGCCTACTTCTCGGCCAGGCTGCCACCGAACTGAGTGGCCAGGGCGATGGTCTCGCCCTGGGGTTCGGCGTCGAGATCAGCGAGGGCTTTGGTGAGGGCGCGTAGCAGGGTGCGAATGCCGTCGACGTCGCCGAGGGCGTGGCGGGCGTGCATGGCGCGGGTGTAGAGGGCTTCGTTGTAGTGGTCTAGGCCGATGGCTTTGTCGAGCAGGTCGGATGCGGCCTGCGGGTCGGTGTCGATGAGGTCGTCGGCGAGCAGGAGGTGGGCTTCGGTTCCCCAGCGCCGTACGGCTTCGCGGTGTGGTTGAAGCCATTCGTAGTCTTGGCCGTCGGCTAGTGGCGCGGTGTAGAGGTTGCAGGCGGCGGTGAGCAGGTCGCGGCGTCGTGGGCCGGTGGCGATGGCTGCGGTCCGCAGGAGGTCGCGAAGTGTCCAGACGTCGACGTCGACGGTGGCCGGGTCGAGTCGGTAGCGTCCCGCGGTCTTGATGACGTAGGCGTTCTTCGTGTCTGCGGTGCCGGCGCGGCCGAGGACGTGCCGCAGGTTGCTGGCGTTGGTGTGGACGCGTTGGTCGGCTTGGCTGAGGCGGGCGTCGGGTTCGAGGTATTCGCCGATGTCGCGGGTGGTGACTCCGTCGGGGTGGCAGGCCAGGAACACGGCGAGTTCGAGGGCTTTGGCGCGCAGCGGCCGGCCGGGCTGGGTGATGTTGTCGATGCGTGGCTCGCCGAGCACCCGGAGCTGTGCTTTGCGGGTGTCCGCGTCGGGCTGTGTAGTGACCGCAGGCTGTTCGGTGGGATTGGTGTCGGTTCGGTGGGCGTGCAGTGGGACGACCGAGACCGGTACGGCGGGTGATGCGACAGCGGGCGGTTCCCCGGTCTGGGCTTCCCGCAGCGTCGTGAGGATCTGTATCACCTTGTCGTGGTCGAGTACGGGCAGGCGCGGCGGCAGAGACTCTGCCGCCTGGCCGGACACCAGTGTCGCGTGGCCGTCGGGGCCGACCTCGACGGTAGGGCCGTGGGTCCATTCGCCGAGCAGCAGCGCCGAGACGTGCAGGTCGGCACCGAGAGCGAGTGCGGTCTTGGCGCGCATGCGGGCGCCTGCGGGCGGGGTTTGGGTGAGGAGCATGATCGGCGGCAGCGGTTCCTCGTCGGAGGCCTGTTGGCGCCGGGTGTCGAGGTCCGTGAGGGCGTGTTCGTCGAGGATGCGGCTGCGGTGCAGGAGTTTGGCTTCCATCAAGGCGAGCAGGTCACCCGTGCTGTCGGCGATGTGCAGTCGGGGCCATGGGCTGAGGGACGCCGTGTCGGGTCCGAGCAGTGTTTCCAGGGTGGCGGCGTCGATGATGACTTCGCCACGTGCGTCGGGGTGGTGCGGGCCGCCGGATGCCAGGACTGCGACCAGGGCGCCGCGGGCAGCGGCGTGGGCGCCGTCGCCGACGATGCCGGTTCCGCCCGGCGGCAGCGGCGCGAGGTCGGGCAGGAGTGCGGGCGGCTCGGTGTGGTGGCCGTCGGGTTGCGGCAGTTCGGGGACGCGGGCCACGGCGCGGCGCAGCTGCAGCACTGGCGGTGGCAGTTGCGTGGGTGGGTCGGCTTCGGGGTCGCCGGTGTATCGGCGGCGGCGTTGCGCCCAGACCAGCGCGACGGCGGCGCTGATCGCGGCGGCGAGTGACCAGGGCAGCCAATTGGATGGTGATAGCTGCACCCCGTGCTCGTCAGTTGCCGCGGTCGAGCCTTGTGTGTCGCCCGCGGCTGGCGAGGCGGACCGCGACGCCGGCGCGGTGGCGGTGGCGGTGTCTTTCGGGCTCGGCGAGGTGGACTCTCGGGCGCTCGGGGTCGCCGATGGTGTGCTGCTCGGGATTGGTGCTGCTTCCTGATCGGGCGTGGCGGACGGCACGGTAGGACTCGACGAGTCTGAGGCGGCACTTGGCGATGCCGACGGGGTCGCGGTCGAGGGTGATGGCGCGGGCGGAGCGGGCGGTGCCGCCGGTGTGGCGGTCTCCGGTGGGCGGGCGTCGGTGGGGAGCCGGAGTTCCCAGCCGGGGTAGATGAGGTTGCAGTCGCGTAGGGTGCCGCCGATTCGAGGGAAGTGGCGGTGCTTGTTCAGGCGGCAGATTTCCGGCCATCTGTTCGCGTCGCCGAGCCACTGCTTGGCGATTGTGGACAGGGTGTCGTGTCGCTCGACGGTGTAGACGTAGCGGGTGTCTACGACCCGGATCAGCGCGGGACCTCGCGCGACCGCTTGCCGAGGAATGACACCGCCGCCTTCAGCGGAGGCGACGACGGCCGCTGACCTGTCAGCGCCCTGCCCTGTGGTGAGGGATCCGACGGAGGTGACGGCGATGGCGGCGGTGCCGGCCAGGCCGAACACGAGCCGGTGCAGCGGTGCCGGAAGCCGCAGCGCCGGGATCCGCCACCGGGTCAACACCGCGAACAGCTCGGCGAGCAGGAGCAGCGCGAACACGGCCCACAGCAGCCACAACGCCCAGACGGCCCCGCCGGCAAGAACGTTCGGGGTGAACCGGCCGCTCGGCTCGTCGAACCAGGCGACGATCTGCGGCCACGTCGGAAGCCGCCGCACAGGGTCGCCACCGACGGTCCACAGCAGCGCAGGCACGCCGACCAAGAAGATGAGGGCACCCACGCCGACGCGGACTGCCCGGACCACAGCCGCTGACCGCCGCCCCGGCGGCCGACGCATTGACGACTCGTGCGGTGCATAGACCGTGGGACGCGCATACTCGGCCAGCCGATTGGCTTTATCCCCCGACTCCTGCAGCACTCTCTCGCCTCCACCCGCGCCGATGCTGACCTTCCCCCGCATACATGAGGATGACTGTCCATGGCCACCTCGCGGAGAAGGATTCTCACCATACGCGCACGAGGGATCACTGCGCGGGACTGAAGTTGACGATCCACTCCCCCGCCGGGAGAGACTGCCGCACATGCCAAACGGGGGCAGCCGACTATCCATCGATCTCAACTCGTCGGCCATCACCGCAACCATCGACCGGGCCGGCGCCCGGGTCCCCGTCATGCTCGACGGCCGCCTCGCCATGCCGCACAGCGTCGCCCTCGACCCCACCGGCCACATCCAGGTCGGAGTGTCCGCAGCGTCCCAGCCGTCGGCGAACCATCAGTTCGTCAACGATCCGCTGAAGCTGCTCGGCGGATCAGCAGCAGACCAGTCGATCGACGGCGTGCAGCTGCTCGCCGCACAGCTGTGGCATATCGCCGACCAGGCCGCCCGCCAGGCCGGTGAGCCAATCACCGCCCTCACGGTCACCATCCCGCCGAACTGGGGACCCCGCCGCCGGGCACAACTCGCGGAAGCGGCAGCCCGCGCCAGCCTGCCCGCCCCTGCCATGGTCACCGCACCAGCAGCCCTCGCCGCCTACACCACAGCCCACGGGCTCACCGCACCTGACGGCTCCTGCCTGCTGGTCTGCCAGGCCGACCGCCACCCGGTCACCCTGACCATCCTTCAGACCAGCTCCGACGGATACCGCGAGCTGGCCACACGATCGATCGACCTGCCCCGCGACCTCGACCAGGTTCTCGCCCAGCGAATCGTTGACGTGGCCACCACCGACGACGACCCGCTGAGAGACGAGATGGCCCAGCCTCCGCAGGACCAGGACAGCTCAGCGCTGCTGGAATCCGTCCGCCAGGCCAGACAGCTCCTGAACGTGCAGGACCGCGCGCCGGTGCTGCTCCCCGCGCCCCGCAAGCCCGCGGTCATCACCCACGACGACGTCGCTATCGCGGCGCAGCCCCTCCTCGACGGGGTTCACGTCGCGGTCCGGGACACCCTCGAAGCGGCCGACGTCGACAGCCAGCACCTCAGCGGCGTCATCCTGCGCCAAGCCGAAGCGGTACCGGGCCTGCAAGACCGGCTCACCACAGCCACCGGTCTCACCGCGGCAGTCCTGGCCGACCAGTCCCATGCTCTCGCCGAGGGCGCCCTGACCCTCACGGCGTCACGCGAGCACACCCTCACGGCCGCAACCACTCACCTACCGCGGGTCCGGCTCCGCGTCCGGGATCTGACCAGCGCGCTCCTGCTCGGCGCCTGCTCCCTCACCCTGCTCCTTCAAGCCATCTTCACCGCGGACATCACCACCACGTTCCTGCGGGTCGTCGGTGTCCGCACCTCCCTACCGCAACTCGGCGCCGCCGGCGCACTCGCCATGCTCACCGCGCTCGCCGTAGCGCACCTCGCCCCCACCACCTGGCTCGCCGGCGCACACAGCACGGCAACACCCGAACCCGCGACCGGCAGTCTCATCCGACGCGGCTACCTCGCCGCCGCCATCGGCGGCGCAGTCACCGCCGGCCTTTACGGACTCGCCACCGGCACCTCCGTCCGATACGACTACAGCCCCTACCTGAAATGGACCCTCAGCTCCGCGCTGCCACTCGCCGTCTGCGCCGCCGTCATCGCCGCGACCGCACCCCGCATCCCCGCCAACACCCTTCCCGCCTGGCTCGCGCGCACCCGGCCAGCGATCCTGCACGCCGCCATCGCCACCACCGGCATCTACCTCATGCGAGCAGCACTCACCATCACCCCACCCGTCGACCTGACCGGCATGCCCGGCCTCATCGGCAGCGCCGGAGCCGCGCTCCTCGGCGTCGCCACCGCCCTCACCGCCAGTCGAAGCCGCACCATCCGCACCATCACCGCACCCGGCCTGGGGATCGGCTACGCCATCGTCTTCACCAACGACACCAACGGGGCACTCATCGTCGGGTACCTCGTCGCCCTCATCTGGTGGGGTATAGAACTCACGGCGCACACTCTGCGACTTGCCTTCCCCACCGCAGGCGCCGCGCTCCGCCGCCTTTTCGACGGCAGAGATGCCTGAGGTTCTCACACACGGGCCCGTCTCGATCTTGCGGCGGCCGGCACTAATGTCAGCTGGACCGGCGGACCCTGAGGAGCGTCTCGTATCTCCTTACCGCCCGCTCACCTGCTCGTCATGAACGCTCGCTCGATATCGAGCAAGTCCTGGGCGTTGTTCTCTCTGACCCAGGCAAGGAACCGGCGACGACCCGGGATCCGACCGAGCCGGATCCCGCGATGGCCGTCTCCTACACCACCAGCGCGGACGTGACCCGCAGCCCTTGATACGGGTTTCGCTGCCTTCTCGCTGCCTCGCCGAGCCGGTCAACCATCGCCGACCGGCCTGCCGCCGACCGTCTCGTCGTCCCCTCCGCCGCCGGCACGGCCCTCGACCCGCACAATGTGCTTCGGGCCTTCCGTCCGGTCGCCGCCAAAGCGGGCCTTGACCCGCGCGACTGGACTCCCCGCGAGCCGCGGCACAGCTTCGTGTCCCTGCTGTCCGACAGCGGCAAGGCAGCATCGGCACGTGACCCGCTCTCGAGCGTCAGCCCCGAGCAGACGGGGATCCAAAATGGGCAGGTACTGCACGCCGACCTACTAGGAACATATTGCTCTCTACACCAGCACCGAGGCGCTTCGTTGGTACAGACGCCACTCGCTCGACCGTTGAGATATGGCGACGTCGGGAGCGCGGATTGCTGCCGGTCAGTTCGTGGGCAGCGACCTTGTGGGCCAGTCGCGCGACTGGCCTACTTGCACAGGGCACAAAGTAGACCCGCCAGGCATTTACCGGCTTATCATACCTTTCATACCACTTATAACCGAGAGTAGTAAGCAGATATTCAACATCGTCGATTAGCCGCCGGTCGGCATTCGTGAAGCATGCACGCGTACTGTTTCCTGCCCGTTCCAAACTACCATCAGAATCGATCAGTCCTTGAAGCAGACTGTGGCGTTGCTCGGCCGACGACCTCAAGTAATCCAGGGGAACGTACTTCCGCCCGAGTACGCCAACCATGCGTAGACGTTCCCGTAAAGATTCGTTGCGCCCGGCCCTGGGTTCGCCCCGCCTGCAAGGGCCACAACTCCGGCGGACCATGTCTTCGCCGTACTCATGACCCCAGGGACAAAGGCCGCGGCGCCGCCGAATCCTAAATACTCCAGCGTTGCCCCTTTCCTTCTCCCAGACAACCTCTTCATGTGGATGCATGAACTGGCTAAGCAAATTTTCGTACTCACCACGCAGACGATAGTCCATCGCGATACCAGCATCGCGCGCCTTCCCATCACCCAACCAAAGGCCCAAGAGATACGGCTCAACGGCAAGCTCACGTTCAGGCAATTGCCACTCCACGCCAGCGGACAGCCGATAACGCTTGTCCCCCGATGGCCGTAGATAATCCTGGCTCACCTGCTCACTGGTCGCCCTGACTGTATCGAATCTTGTCCCCTTGCCGGTCCGCCGCTCCAACGTCCACGCTTGGCGGGCTGAGCAAACAACTCTTTCGCCATCGGAGAAGGTGATCGCATAGCAATCCGCCCCTTCTAAGAGTTCTGCGTCCTCGGCCAACTGTATGGGGTGACCACTCTCGCTCAAGACAGTGCTGCCGGCTCGCAGACCCCCAACCGTGGTCCAACCGCTGGGCGTAGGTACCACAGTGTTCACGGCAAGGGATCCACCATCATCCTCGGGATGCATGACCGAAGCGTAAGGACTCGAGTTGCCGGACGGCCAGCCTCTCCAGCACAGCATCGTGGAGGCCAAGTTCTGGGCGCCCCGTCTAGCGGGTCCGTCCACGTCACTGACGTCGGGCGTTAGTCCGGGAGCTTTCCCGGCCTTGTCCCTAGCCGCCTGGGCCCCGTTGCTGTAGGGAGCATCAGGGCCGTCGGGGCTAGTGCCATTCGGCGGCCGCCGCTTGCCCAGGAAGCCGCGGAAGAGCCGGCAGAGGCTTGAGACCGCCCGCCTGTGGTCATCATCGCTCAGAAGGCGGTCCGATATGCACCTGCACCGAACGTCTCCGCCCGTACCGAAGGGCGAGAAGGAAAGGCTGCTGCCATGGTGGCGGGCGGACGTCCGAGCGACTGCAGCCATCGCAGCAGGTACGCCCGGCCGGCGTCGCCTGTGATCTGAAACCACACGATGCCGGGAAAGACGCTGGCGCCGTGTAGCCGACGCAGACCGCTGATGGTGCCGACGTTCCAGGCCACGGCGCCCTGACGCAGAAGGAAAGGCATCACCGGCCGATCGGCGAGGGCGTACAGGCGCGTGATCCCGGCCGGGCTGAACTCGGCCGGAACGCTCATCAGGGTGGCCGCGGTCGACAGGCACAGGGTGGGCATGGTGAACGCGTCCAGGACCGGTCCAGGTTCGGAGACCGGAAACCGGCAAAGCCGAGCCACCGGCCCTCCGGACGCGACGGCCACGACGAACTCGTTCTTGCCGGTGGGGGCATCGGGCCAGCTGAGCTGCCGGTTAAGCAGATCGGCGCGGACCCACAGAACGATCACGTGGACGCCGAGGCGGGGGGTGGGAGCCGACCAGGTCCGCAGCGCGCTCGGCCAGGTCGTCCAAGGGCACAAGGTCCACCGGGAGGGGTCCGGTGTCCCGTAGCAGCAGGACCTCCCGCTCGTGTTCGTCAACATCATCCAGGATCGGGTCGCGAACGTCATCGATTTCAATCCGCTCACGCAGGGTCGGCGCGAGCCGTTCGACCTCGCCCAGAAGGTGCCGGAGGAATTCCCGCCGTGCCGCGGAATCGAGCGTCGGCAAACCGAGGCGGTTCATGTCCCGAGCCACCGAATCGTAGAAGCCGTCCAGCTCCGCCGGGCTCGAGATACTCGTTAACCCTTCCGGGTTCCACGATGGGAGTCGCAATCCCGACAGCTTGTCGAGCCGCTGATCCGGCGAGACATCGAGTCCGCCGATATCAGCGATGCGCAGCTTGTCAAACCCGTTCTTCATGATGGGCAAGAATGCCGCCGGCGCCATGCAGAAGCGGAGAAGCGCATCCATGACGAAACGGCCGAAGTCGAACTCAACTTCGCCCATGAGGGCCCGGCCGCGCTTGTAGTGATCGCGGTAGCCGGGCGCCTCCTGCAGAAATTCCTGCCCATAGGGGTCGGCCTTGATGGAGAGCGTCGTCGCGTAAACCCTCATGAACCCGTCGCACTTGGTCCCGCCCGTACCGAAAGAGACGTAGCAGCCGATCGGGAGCGACACCGTGTTCGGCGAGATCCTTGGCGAAGCGCGTGAGCAGGCCCCAGGGCGTTCTGTGGTGCAGACGCTCATGGACCGACACCATGGCTCGATCATGCCGGCGACCAAGGGCCGCCGCACTCAGGGTCCACCGGCGTGAATGATCATAGGCCCCGGGCGGTTGTTCCATGACGCCGATCCTAGAGACCCCAATAGATCGTCAGCACTGAGTGCCATGGCGGCGAGTGGGCGCACACCACAATGGCGAGGTTCGTCTGTGGCTATGACACCGTTGGTCGGCGCCGGCCTGCCGCCCGGGGCGCCCGTGATCTCGCCGACCCTTCTTCGCTGGCTGGCGGCCCGCCGTGACGACTCGCCATCTTCTGGGCCGTGAACCAACTCGGCACCCACATCACTTCGGCGAATCCTGCACCGACCCGCACTCCGGCGATCCGGCCAATCAGTGCGACTGCTCGTCGCTGATGCGGCTTACCGGGCGGCCGGCATCTTCATCCCACGCGTGGATCACAAGTCCGCCGACTCAATCCAGCCCCTGCTCTGTGCGTACATCAGGGCCTCGGTGCGGTTGCGCGCCGACAGTTTGCGGTAGAGAGCGCGGAGAAGGCGGAACATCATCCGCTCGGAGTAGCCTACGGTCCGCGCCAGCTCGGCCACCGTGCTGCCACCGGCCAGCCGCTGCAACCACGCCAGTTCCTCCGGCGACGGCCGGTCGTCGGCCGAGGCGCTTCCCGCGGCGAGCGACCGAACCGCCATGACCGGGACGATCGAGAGTCCGCCGAGCAGCGCGGCCAGTGACTGCCGCAGCGAGTCCGGGGTGCACTGGCGCGGCAGGACGGCCATCGCTCCGGCGCGGAATGCTCGGACGTACCCCGGGGTGTCCGGCCGATCCAGCAGGGCCAGCAGAAGGGCTTCCGGTCGGCCGGTGCGCAGGTCGGCTAGCAGATCCCACTCGGCGGAGCCGCTGAGGCTGAGCACTACCACTCGGGTTGCCGGGCCGCGCGCCCAGGCGAGCAGGTCGTCCGGGGTGTCCACTGAGCAGTCGAGGTCAGCCAGCGCTCCGGCGACGCCGTGCCGCAGCAGCGGCAGCGGATCGATGATGACGGCGCGAATCGTTCCCGTGGTGGCGATCCTCCCCAGTGGCGGCATGCCCGTAGATCTTTGGTCATGCCCTGCCGCGATACCACCATCGCGTGGGCGTGTCCCAGGGCCGGACCACGACACGTCCGTACTAGGTGAACGGCGGTGTTCTGCCGTCAATGTCGTCATGGACCCGCTCGATACGATCCGCATACCGTCAATGACGGGTGGTGACGATGGTCAACGGCTTCACCGACAACGATGACCCACGCTGGTCACGCAGCCATTGGCAAGTCGATTGCGAGTTCAATCCCGAGGCCCGATTCCTGGTGCCCGGTCAGTACGTTTACCTGACGTACCGCGACCCCGCGCGCTTCAAGGACCAACTGCGAGTATCCATCGTCGCCATCCGGGAGGTCGGCGGCGAATGGTGGGCTGACCTGGACGGGCCACCATTCGGAGCACCACGGTGGGCGCTGATCCTGGCCGCCTGACGCCAAGCCTAGAAGCCGATCCCTGCAGCGGCCCTGATCGGGGCTAGGATGGCCTCGTCGGCGTCATCTCCGAATAGGCCTAGCAAGAACTCGTTATGGTCCACGACGCCCCGTTCCCGGGTGAGATCGCGCGCTTGGCGGAAGGCGCGCTCCGCCTCGTCCGGGAAAGCGTCATCAACCAACGCCAAGCCGGTGAGTGCCAGCCCCTCGGCGTCCAGCAGCTGATAGTCGTCCTTTCGCTGGTTCCTCGACCACAGCTGCCGAGCTGCAGCGCGGAACGCGGCGCGGGCCCTATCATTCCGGCCCTGGCGGAAAGCCACCAGGCCGGTCAGGTTTAACGCGCTGACCGCAGTCACCGGCGAGGCGTAACCGGCGGCGGTGTCGGCGACCTCTGCCGCCGCCGCCAGGTCGCCGGCAGCGAGCAGGGCGAAGCCGCGGGTCGCGTTGATTTCCCGCAGCAGCCGGTGGTTGTCCAGCCGCTGGGCTGTCCGCGCGCCCTCTTGGGCGAGCCGGGTCGCCCGCTTGTAGTCGCCCGTGGCGAGCGCGTTCGCGGCCAGACCACCGAGCACCCAGGCGCTGCGCGCGTCGTTGCACGATCTTTCCGCTAGTACCCGCGCTTTCAGCAGCAGTCCGCGGGCGGTCACGTGGTCGCCTCGTAGGCTACGCAACCACGCCTGGTTAATCAGCTGGGAGGCGCGCCGATCGTCGCTGCTCGGGCCTACGCTCATGCTGTCGTTCAGCCGGGCGACCTCGTCCATCTGGTGCTCGGCGAGATCGAAGTTGCCGTGCTTGGCGGCGCACGTGGCCAGTCCGGTCCTTGCCTTTACCTCAAGGCCGGGCTGACCGTAAATCTGCGACTCGTCGATCGCTTCGCCGTACTTTTCCGCCGCCTCGGCCAGCTCGCCGCGGTCGGCTAGCAGGTTGGCCCACTGTACGGTGACGACAATGGCGTTCTTCCGATCGCCCAGCGTGTGCGCCAAGCCGTAAGCCTCGTCGACATCCTCAAGCCCACCAGTGTCCCCGTCGTACTGGCGCATGGCCGCTCGCAGGTAAGACAGGTTGGAGCCGTGCGACTCCGGCCGATCCAGGACGTACCTCAACGTCTTACGCCATGACGTCAGGACATGACTCTGTCCCCAACGCGACAGATACGCGTCATCGATTTCGTTCATTAGGCTCATCGCCTCGTCCCAGTCATGCGTCCGCATCAGCAGTTCGATTTCGCCGAACTGCGGCCACAGATCGCCGATGGCGTTCGCCGGCTCCCGGCGGTGGGATTGGAAATATGTCACGCCCCTCCGCCGGAGGTGCTCTTTGGTGAGCAGGCTCGCTGGCCCGGCGCTCTCCTCGGTCGGCAGCGTGGACAGGGCGAGATCGGCTTGTTGCGTCGGGAGGTAGTAGCGATCGCCGTAGCTGTGCACAAGGCGAGCATGCCGCAGGTACTCCAGCGACGCCGCCGCTCGCAGCGTCGGGTGCGCCTCGGCCAGCAGATCTGCCACAGCGTCAGCGGAAACCGGACGGACGAAGACCGCCAGTGCCTGCAGGACCCGGCGCTCTTCCAGCCTTAGCCGGCCGAAGATTTCGGCGAATAGCGCTCGGGGTGCGTCGTCGGCATGTTCCAGCAGATCGGCCACCTGATCGACAGTCTGGCTCCTATCGAGGGTCAGGAGCCCGGCCACGAGCTCCATCGAGCGGGGCAACCCGCCAGTTCCGTCGTGGAGCCACTCCAACTGCGCCGTAGAGGCCGTGGCCAGCCCCAGCGTGCCGCGGGCGTCCATCTTGCGCAACAGGTCCTCGGCGAAGCGGAACGGCAGGCCATCCTCCATGTCGACCAGCATCGTGTGCCGACCGGCTCGGAGTGCGGCCGGGACCTTCCGGACCAGCATGAGCACCGAGACGGGATGACCCGAGGTGCTCACCAAATGGGTGATGAGATCGCGGAGGTCGAGGTCGGTCCACCTACCGTCTTGGTCGAAGAGGCGGTCGGCATCGTCAATCACCACCGCGACCGGAGCCGTTCCGAGCTTCGAGATGACCTTGTCGGCGACCGCTCGCCACGGCGCCGTACTCACCTCCGTGAGCAGTGGCTCCCGGTCGGCCTCGTCGGCCAGATCGACCAGGTCGGCCAGCAGCGCCGCCGCCGAGATCCACCGGTAGCCGCGGACGGAGAAGTAGAGCAGGGAGCGCAACGATGGCTCCTCGGCCGCCTCCTGCCCGTCGCGGATCGCCCGGACGACCGCAGTCTTGCCAACCCCGTCCTGGCCCTTCAGCATGATTAGCCGGTACTTGGTGCCGACCAGCTCGCGCAGGACCAGGGCCACTGTCTCGGCGCGGTCGTAAAACCGAGCCGACGCGATGCCAGGCATCTCGTTGATCGGCAAGAATCCGCGCCCGGACGCCGCACGGCCGGACTCGGTCGGCTCCGCAGTCACTGTGGCCGCCTCCTGCACCACCTCTACGGCGGGCGAGGGGCCGTCGTTGAGACCGGCCAGGTGACTACTCAGTTCCGTCAGCGACTCGAGGAAATCAACGGTCGCGTCGATCGTGTGGCTGCCCGGCAGGTCGATCGGGGGTGCCGCGTCCGGCCTGATCTGGATCAGGACAACCGGCCGGCGGAGGCGACGGGCCTCGGTCAGCGTGTCGGTGAGCCCGCGCGGGCGGCCGTCGCCGCTATTGTCCTCACCGAGCACGCACAGCACGATGTCTGGACTCCAAGCGGCCCCAGAGTCGCCGGCCCGGCCGGGCTTCGCGGCCCCGCCGTCGGGCGGCACTTGGGGATCGATGTGGTCGACCATGTCGCGTAACACCGGCTGTAGCCGATCCATGAAGGCACGACTGGCGGGCCCGTCCGCGCAGAGCAGCGCCGTCCGGGGAGGAAGCTTCACCAGCGGATCCCGACCGATCCGGCGGGGCGACGCAGCCCACGCCTGCAGGACCCGCTGGGCGGCCTCCGCCCAGCTTCGTTTCCGGCTCATCCGCTCCCGAAGCTCGGCGGCTCGCGCGAAGGCGGCCTCAGGAGCGTCGAGGACGGCGGCAATGGCTTTGCTCCACGGCCGGATGTCCTGGCCGTCGCGGTGCACGGGCAGCACCAAGTCGCGAGCGAGGTCGGCCGCTTCGTCGCACAGCAGCTCCCCGAGGCCGCTCTCTTCACTGACCAGAACCGGGACGCCCGCGACGATCGCTTCCTGCCCGACGAGTCCGAATCCGTCCGCTCGAGATGGCATCAGAACGAGAACGGACCGGCGTAGGTCGTCCTGCAGGTCTGCTGCTGTTCTCGAGTAGCTGCGTAGGTCGATGTGCAGAGCTGACCCCGCCCACTGCCGAACCTTCTCCTCGGTCTTGGCTTGCTCGCCCGGCGGCACGCCTCGGAGACGCAACGCCACGCCGCGTGTGCTGCCGGCACACAGGTTGATCGCTTCGGCGACCGCCCGGGCGGCCACATCGAGACCTTTGATGTCGTAGTCCTCCAGCCGGCCCGCGATGAGGACCTTGCGGGCGCCACTCGGCGGAGGGCATTGGGCCGGTTCGCCGATGAGGTCGAAACCGGGATCTAGCCGGATCGGGACGGGAACTTTCGACCGCAGGTCGTTCTCAGCTCGCCGCCACAACGCTGGACCGACCGCCAGCACCCGATCCGCCGTGACCATCTGTGGAAGTTCCTCTTCCCATTTGATCTCGGCTCGGTCCCCTCCCATCCGGTCCGGATCAGTGTGGACGACGTGGAAGTACACGGCCATGGGGAACGAGTCGTCCCGGTGCGTCTCGGCGGAGCGCCCGGTCACCCGGCCGTGGCCGATGATTATCTGGGGCAACCAGTCCCCCAGCGAATGCAGGCGCCGCATCAGAAGCTCGCTCTCGGTCCATCCAGGCCGGCGCCCAGCAGTGATCAACCGCACTCCGGCATCCCGCGCCGCCGCGATCTCGTCCGGGTCGGCATCGATGACCAGGCAGCAGACGTCGGCGGCGCCTGAGTCGGCCAGGGCGAGGCACAGTTCGCGGTTGAACGTGCTGACGCCGCCACGCGCCGATGACCAATGAGTGTCGATGGCAAGGACCCGGACCGGGGTCCGACCGTTGCTCGCCATGTGACGATGATGTCACTGAATGTGCGCCGACAGGAGCGCCCGTTCAGACGAGATCGCCGACCTGGCCGCAGAGCGCGCACCGCTCCCGTTCGGACCAGGACCCGCGGTTGAGATCATTTGGATTCAGACGGTTTTGGCCGAGCTCAACCCTGGCTGCGACCCGGAACGTCCACAGCGCTTCGGCGAACGGATGGTACACGTCGTGGTACTCGCGGGTGGACAGCACGACGCCGGACCGAACTGCGTTGCGGATGCCGATCAGTCGATCGAAGGCGGCCTCTCCGGCCGTCACCAAAGCCGGGCTCGCCGACATGAGGAGGCGTTCGCGCACGCCGTACATCCCGGCCGCATGGACCGCGGAGGACGCTGTGGTGCCCCGCTCGGGCTCGTCGCGCCGGGTGCGGGCGACCTCGCGCAGAGCTGCGTGGGCTTCGTCAAGCGCCAGGGCGAAGTCGACGTACGTCTTGAGGCGGTCCGACTCCCGATCCCGGCGACGCTGACTGCGATCGTTACGTACGCCAGCCAGAAGCGTGCCACCTAAGGCGATGACCGCGCCTAGCGCGGTGCTGGCGAGGGGGATCCAGTTGGTGCCGGCCATGACCGCATCATCGCCCATGCTGACCACATCGATCAGTTGCGGCAGAACTTCCCAGAGCGAGTTCGTTTAGGTAGCCGCGCTACCGCTCGAGTAAGAGAGCGGCGGGCCGCTAGCACAGCGTGTCGCCCGCACGGGCAGGCGGCGTCACCGGGAATGGCGTTCTTAGAGGTCCTAACAAAGTCGTGCGGCGTGTCGGTAGGTGATGATGCAGGTGGCGAGGGCGAGGAAGGCGTCGTGGATGTCGTCGCGGCGTTCCCAGCGGATGCGTAGCCGTTTCATGCCGTGGTACCAGGCGATCGTGCGCTCGATGACCCACCGGACCGTTCCCAGACCGGAGCCGTGGGGCTGGCCGCGGCGGGCGATGCGCGGGCGGATGCCGTTGGCGCGTACCGCTCTGCGGTACTTGTCGTGGTCGTAGGCGCGGTCGGCGAACAGCTGGTCAGGGCGCTGTCGGGGCCGGCCGCGGCGGCCTCGTACGGGCGGGATCTTGTCGATCAGCGGGAGTAGTTCGGTGACGTCGTGGCGGTTGCCTCCGGTCAACGACACGGCCAGGGGAATGCCGGCGCCCTCGGTCAGGACGTGATGCTTCGAGCCCGGGCGGGCGCGGTCGACCGGGCTCGGCCCGCTTTTGGGCCACGTCGGGCGGCCCGCACATGCGAGGAGTCGATCACGGCGCGGGACCAGTCCAGCTTCCCGGCCGCCTGAAGCTCGGCCAGCAGCAGCTCGTGCAGCCGCTGCCACACCCCGACCCGGTTCCACTCCTCCAGCCGCCGCCAGCAGGTCATCCCGGAGCCGAACCCCAGCTCCTGGGGCAGGAACTCCCACTGGATGCCCGTGTGCAGCACGAACAAGATCCCGCACAGCACCTGCCGGTCCGGGATCCGCTTACGCCCCGGGTGCCGCGGGTTGCGCACAGGTTTGGGCAGCAACGGCTCGATGCGCTGCCACAGCCCGTCCGGCACGATCCACGGCGGCTGCTCACCACGCCTCACGGCCCGACATCCTAGATCAGACTCCACAAGGGACAACAGATCTAGAGATCATTCTGTTAGGAACTCTTAGTGACGTCGGCGGCATCGAGCATGACGAGGCGCTGAGCCGGGAAGCCGGCAAGGAGGGCTACCTCGACGTAGACCTCGCCCGCCCTGGGGGTCGCCGCAGCCACGATCGTGGCCGCACAATGACCTGGCGGACAGCCGATCACCTCCCGGTGCGCGCCCGACTTCCTGCTCGACAGCGGCCGGCTCGACTTGCCCGACGACCTGGCGGCACTCGCGGTGAGGGCCCTCGACCGGATCATGGCCGCGGACTCCGTGGCGCGACCTGTGGCGGGACGCGACCCGGGGGCGTCAACGCGGCCTTCGACGCCGCCGGCGATTTGCGGAAGGCGGCGTCATTTGTGCCCGACGTGTGCCCAACGATCTTGCCGACCCGTCGCTCCGGTCCACCGCCCCGCCCCTGCCTGCTGGTCATCCCGCCTGCCTTCATCGGCAGGAGTGGACATGCCTTGCCCGGTAAAGGCGGAGCACCCAGCGGCTGGACGAGCTTGGTCCGGCGCGGTTGCTCACTCGGACGCCGCCGCAGGCGTCCTGGACCTCTGCCCGGTTGATGGGTGGTCCTCCGATCGCCCGGGTGTCACCTAGGAAATTACAAGCAACACTCATGACCGTGACATATGCACCCCACGCCCAGCCCGCCGCAGTGACCGCCAACGGCCACACCGGGCAGGTTCACTTCGACGGCACCTACATCACCATCACCCGCAAGGGCTTCCTCGCCCGCGCCTCAGTGGGCAAGGGCGAAAAGCGGATGCCACTCGGCTCGGTCAGCAGTGTGCAGTGGAAACCTGCAGGCAGCCTGGTCAACGGATTCATTCAGTTCGAGATCCCCGGGCAGGGCGGGTCTCGGTCGGCGTTCGGTAAGCAGACAACCGATGCGGCACGAGACGAGAACTCCGTGGTCTTCACCAAGAAGCAGATGCCCGAGTTCGAGCGGCTGCGCGCCGTGATCGAGCAGGCAATCGCTGCCCGCCACAACGCGCCGTCACACACGGCCGCACCAGTGTCGGTCGCCGACGAGCTGGCGAAACTCGCCGCGCTACGGGATCAGGGACTGCTGTCTCCCCAGGAGTTCGAGCAGCAGAAGGCCCGGCTGCTCGGCTGAAGGTGATGTTGTAGTCCGGACAAGAAGCGGACTGCGACTCAACGGACCCGGATTTCCAACGGCGTCACGCCTGCGGCGTCCGGGTCCCACCTTTCGGATGTCGGAGGGGTGAACGTGGCCCTCTGGCTGACCTCTTCGTCCCGAACGGCCGTCGGTCCTGTCATCCAGTGTCGGCCGCTGTCCCTGGGCCGCAACAGCGCAGGGTCGGCGACCATCTGCGGCTCATCGATGGCCCTGTCAGGTGTTAGCTGACTTTCTGCTGACGTTTCCGCCATCTGGCCAGTTGGCTTGGCTGGGGCCGGAGCTACAACCGCGCGCTCCTCGGCTGGTGCCAGCGCCGCCCGTAACGCAGGCCACGCACCAAGGGCACGATGATCGCCTTAGCCAACGCGATCCAGGTTCACCCGTCCTCCCCGGTCGCCGGTCGTCACCATCCTCTCCCGTTGTCCCACCGAGCCCGGCGCTGTTCCTGTCACTCGTTGCTGTCGAGGCGGCCCGGTATCCGTTGCTCGGGCAGCAGACCGAGGTTGTACGCAGCCTTCGGTGCGTGGTCGGCGTGGCCGGAGTTGATGGCCAGTTGGTAGGCATGGCGGGCACCATGCGGGTCTCCCTGCTCTGCTAGGAGCACGCCCAAACTGTTCGCCGCCGCTGGCGCATAGTCGGCGTGGCCGGAGTTGATGGCCGCCTGGTAGGCGTCCCGAGCACCAGGCGGATCACCCTGCTGCTTGAGAAGCTGCCCCAGGTAGTACGCGGCCATCGGCGCTAGGCCGGCGTGCCCGGAGTCGATGGTCAACTGGTAGGCGTTCCGAGCACCCTGCGGATCACCTTGCCGGATAAGCCGCGCGCCCAGGGTGATCGCCGCCGCTGGCGCGTAGTCGGCGTGCCCGGAGTCGATGGCCGACTGGTAGGCCGCCCGAGCGCCCTGTGGATCACCCTCCTCGTTGAGAAGCCGCCCCAGGTTGAACGCGGCCTTCGGCGCTTGGTCGGCGTGGCCGGAGTCGATGGCCAGTTGGTAGGCATCGCGGGCACCATGCGGGTCGCCCTGCTGCTTGAGAAGGTACCCCAGGTTGAACGCGGCCTTCGGTGCGTGGTCGGCGTGGCCGGAGTCGATGGCCGCCTGGTAGGCATCGCGGGCACCATGCGGGTCGCCCTGCTGCTTGAGAAGGTACCCCAGGTTGAACGCGGCCTTCGGCGCTTGGTCGGCGTGGCCGGAGTCGATGGCCAGTTGGTAGGCATCGCGGGCACCATGCGGGTCTCCCTGCTCTGCCAGGAGCAGCCCCAGGTTGACTGCCGCCCTCGGTGCGTGGTCGGCGTGGCCGGAGTTGATGGCCAGTTGGTAGGCATCGCGGGCACCATGCGCGTCGCCCTGCTCTGCCAGGAGCACGCCCAAACTGTTCGCCGCCTTCGGCGCTTGGTCGGCGTGGCCGGAGTCGATGGCCAGTTGGTAGGCATCGCGGGCACCATGCGGGTCGCCCTGCTGCTTGAGAAGCCGCCCCAGGTTGAACGCGGCCTTCGGCGCTTGGTCGGCGTGGCCGGAGTTGATGGCCAGTTGGTAGGCATCGCGGGCACCATGCGCGTCGCCCTGCTCTGCCAGGAGCAGCCCCAGGTTGACTGCCGCCCTCGGTGCGTGGTCGGCGTGGCCGGAGTTGATGGCCAGTTGGTAGGCATCGCGGGCACCATGCGCGTCGCCCTGCTCTGCTAGGAGCACGCCCAAACTGTTCGCCGCCGCTGGCGCATAGTCGGCGTGGCCGGAGTTGATGGCCGCCTGGTAGGCGTCCCGAGCACCAGGCGGATCACCCTGCTGCTTGAGAAGCTGCCCCAGGTAGTACGCGGCCATCGGCGCTAGGCCGGCGTGCCCGGAGTCGATGGTCAACTGGTAGGCGTTCCGAGCACCCTGCGGATCACCTTGCCGGATAAGCCGCGCGCCCAGGGTGATCGCCGCCGCTGGCGCGTAGTCGGCGTGCCCGGAGTCGATGGCCGACTGGTAGGCCGCCCGAGCGCCCTGTGGATCACCCTCCTCGTTGAGAAGCCGCCCCAGGTTGAACGCGGCCTTCGGCGCTTGGTCGGCGTGGCCGGAGTCGATGGCCAGTTGGTAGGCATCGCGGGCACCATGCGGGTCGCCCTGCTGCTTGAGAAGCCGCCCCAGGTTGAACGCGGCCTTCGGCGCTTGGTCGGCGTGGCCGGAGTTGATGGCCAGTTGGTAGGCATCGCGGGCACCATGCGCGTCGCCCTGCTCTGCCAGGAGCAGCCCCAGGTTGACTGCCGCCCTCGGTGCGTGGTCGGCGTGGCCGGAGTTGATGGCCAGTTGGTAGGCATCGCGGGCACCATGCGCGTCGCCCTGCTCTGCTAGGAGCACGCCCAAACTGTTCGCCGCCGCTGGCGCATAGTCGGCGTGGCCGGAGTCGATGGCCAGTTGGTAGGCGTCCCGAGCACCATGCGGATCACCCTGCTGCTTGAGAAGCTGCCCCAGGTTGACTGCCGCCCTCGGTGCGTGGTCGGCGTGGCCGGAGTCGATGGCCAGTTGGTAGGCGTCCCGGGCGCCTTGCGGGTCGCCCTGCTGCTTGAGAAGGTGCCCCAGGTTGTACGCGGCCCATGGCGCATGTCGGACGTGGCCGGAGTCGATGGCCAGTTGGTAGGCATCCCGGGCACCATGCGGATCACCCTGCTTGCTGAGGAGCAGCCCCAGGCCGACCGCCGCAACCGGCGCCAAGTCTGGATGACCAGATTCGCTGGCCTTTCGCATCGCTACGACTGCTGCCTCAGGATTACCGCGCACGAGCGCGCCAAGCCCGATGTTTACCGCGTCGCGGGCTTCGGTGACTGCGAGGAGCTCGGCCCAGATCTTGTCCAAGATTGGCCGTGGGGCATGTTCTTCTTGTCCATCGTCGACTGCGACGATGTAGTCCAGAATCTGGTGGCCTGCCGGAACGCTGGTGATGAGGGCCACTTGGGAGGCCACCGGCTGCTTCGCCCAGGCCAGCCCCTCGTTGAACAGGGCGGTAGTGGGATCGAGGTCGACCCGGACGCGACGCAGATACAGCGGAAACAGCCGCAATAGTTCCTCGCTCCTGATCGGGCGAGACAAGCCTGCGCGGCGCGCATCCACCGTTGCTTGGACGATGGCGCATCCCGCCGGCTGATCATTACGGCTGGCGCGATACTTGTCCAGCAACGCCTGGGCGCCGACGAGAGCCTCGGCGATGCTGCCCGTGACCGTTTCCTGCGGGTATAACTGCCGCGCTTCGGCCACCTCGGAGCCCGTCAGCTCGAATTCAAGGGGAACTTTGGCGGCGCGGCGCAGAGCGGCACGTGCAGTGACAGTGATGTCATCACCGGTGTTGAGGATCTGGTTCCAGCGGTCTTCGGTCATCGTCGCCACCAGGCATCCACGCTCAGCGAGGGCGTTGAGGACATCAGTGCTCAGGTGGGAGAGGTCTGCGGCCGTGAGGTCATCCAGCCAGACAGGGGTAGGCGTCGTAAACGCCAACGGAGGGTCCAGGCGCATCAACTGCGCCAACGCCTCCCCGTCTCGAGGCAGCAGCATCGGAGGATCTGCTCCGCCCCAGGCTGAGCGGGCTGCCTGCGCGGCCGTACGCGACTTGCCCGATTTAGCCGCACCTACGACTACCACGAACCCGAACGGTGGCCCTGCTTCGGCTAGCAGCTTGCCGAGCTTGCCGTCAGCGACGGGACGGCGAACATATGGTGCGGCGCCGCCAGCCGTGTACCGGGTGGGGGTAGCGCCGAGATCCGAGTCGGACAGCTCGGCCAGTCTGGGCAGCACCCCGCCGGGGCACTCCCGCAGCAGCTGTCGCACCGTCGCATGCCATTGCGCGTCCTGTCTCGCCCTCGCAGCTCGAACATCAGCAAGCTTCCCGCAAACTGCGGCGACAAATCCCAGACCACCAAGCCCGGCAGACCAGATGGACAACTTCGCCAACAGGTCCTGCTGCTTGTCCGCGAGTTTCATCCAAAGGGCCAGGATCGCCGTGACCGTGGATATGGCCATGGCCAGGATGGCCGCCACCGTGGAGACCGTCACCCACGCCGATCCCCGTACCTTTCCGGGCGCCAACACCCGGACCTGACGTCGAGGCACTGAGTTCCCTCCGTCTGACCACGAGAGCCGTCAGGGTAGGAGGCACGCCTCCGAGTTCCTGTCGTTGACCAGACAAATATGCCGGCCCCCGCCCAAGATTGGTCAAGTCTGTGGGGCAGGGGAGAATGACAAGACAATCTTCACGGACAAGGCACTGTCTTCCGGGGACTGTAGATCTTGTCCCCGTCCAGGAAGACTGGTAGCCCTCGGGGTGCTCGGCGAGGAGATCCGCGGGCGATCTCTGAGGAGGGCCGGGGTTCGGGGCGGAGCCCCAAGGTCTTAAGGCTTCCTGGTGTCCGTGAGCGTAGCCGGCCGGTCCGGCCGATGCCGGCCGGAGGTCGCCAGCAGGCCGGAGCCGGGCCGGCGCGGCCCGCTTGTGGGCCGCTTGTGGGCCGCCTTGACGACGTAGGGACCACGGAATTCGAGCTGCCCGACATCACCACCGGCGAGCGGGTGGTCCGCCCGGTAGCGCTCCTCTTCACCTCGACTCGGGGAAAGCTCGTCAACGATCGCTACTGGGCTGAACTGTGGTCAGGCTGGTGTGAGGCTGCCGGCTGGCCGAAGGACGGGACCTTCCACTCTCCGCGGCACTTCTTCGCCACTACGCTGATGAGCAACGGCTTCGAGGCTCAGGACGTGCAGAAGGCGCTGAGGCATGCCAACCTGCGGATCAATCTGAAGACCTACGTCCACTGGCTGCCGAAGAAGGACCGTCCGCGCGGGGTCGTCGGGCAGCTCCTACGTCAGGCTGCTGGCAAGCAGCCCAGCACGCCCGCAAGCCAAGATCCCGGCTAGTTTGTGCCCTGGTTGTGCCCGATGATCTCTTCCCAGGCGAATCGCATCAGAGGGGGTAAATGGTGGGCCGCCAGGGACTCGAACCCCGAAGCTATGGTTTGCCGGCGAGCCAGCCGGATCGAGTGTTGTGAGGTCATCCGGGCTGCTGACGTGCTTCGCGGCCGGGTTCGGCTGGCACGGTTGCTGTACATCGCTGCTGTACTGCTGGCGTCGGCCGAGCGCCTTCCCTGGTCCAGCCGAGGAAGCGGCGGTGCAGCACGCCGGCCGGCGTCCACGGCATGTCTTCGGTGGCTTGGACGAGATAGGAGCCGAGGTAGAGGGCCAACGACACCGGAGCACCGGCGTACTCCGCCCGTAGCTCTCGCTTGCGCGTCGGGCAGGGCCAGGGCAAGTCGCAGCCTCCACAGCTCCAGATCGGCATGACCGGGCCGTGGATGGTCACCGGACACCCTCCAGGAAGCGAGCGGTGATCGTTCGGGCCTGCTGGCTGGTTGCCCAATCCACCTGCCAGCACGGGTACGGCGTCAGCCGCGACCACCAGGCGCGGCAGCCGGTGCACATGCCGTCGAGCCCTCGCACATGCACGGCCAGGATCGCCTGCTCCCGGTGGTCTTTCACGACGTCTCCTCTCCTGGCCAGTGGCCGCGATTGATGGGGATTCCGTGTCGGGCGCGGCAGGGCAGATCGGCTCCGCAGCGGCAGATCCGCCGCCACTTCCGCCAGCACCAAACCGGCCGGTGCCTCCGGGCAAGAGTGAGGGCCGTCGCCACCAGGTACTCCTCGTACGAGACGTGCCGTCTGCTCGGAGTCGTCCGGCCGGAATCGCCGGCCGCCATTCGGCTCACCGCTGCTCTGCCAGCATGTCCTGCGCCGGCTCACGGTTGCCTTGGGATCGTCGTAGCTGTGCTGCGTGGTCGAGTAACCGCTGTTGCGCCGCCGCGTGCTCGGCGTCCTGGTACCGCTGCCCGGTCCCGGGCGGTGGTGGTGGCTCGTGCTGCCGGAGCAGCCATCGCACCAACAGGTACAGGTGGCATCGGATCGTCACGAGCCCGTCCCCTCATGGAGAGTCGGGAAGGCGAGCCCGACCGGGGCGTCAGAACCGTAGACGGTGTCCAGCCCCATCACACCCTGTGGGTCATCGGCATCGAAATCCATGCCGGACACGGTCCCGCCGAGTGGGATGCGGTGACTATGTCGACTGGTCATGTCACGGTGACATGAGCGGGCTCGACCTTGCCAGTACACCGGCCATAGGCTCCTGGCTGAGCACCATGGGTAGTCGCCTGACAACGCTGGGAGCCGTTGTGCTGCTGGGAAATCTTCGGATACCCGACGACCTCTGGTCGCGCGAGGACATGCACACGATTTTGGCCGCCCGCGATATCGGTGCACTGTTCCGGCTGCTCGCCCGGCATACCGGCGCGAGTCAAACTCGCATCGGAGCGGCTGTCGGCTTGGAGCAGGGCTACGTCAGCCGGATTATCGCCGGCCGACGGGTGACCTCAATCGACGTGTTGGAGCGGATCGCCAATGGCTGTGGCATGCCCGACGAAGCCCGGATGACGCTGGGCCTGGCGCCTCGCCAGCAGGCATATCGCCCGGCCATGGCGGATCACCCCCGCAGCCGGCACAGCGACCTGCCGGCCAACCGGTCCTGGCGCGATGACGTCCGGGCCGCCACGCAGCTATGGGAAGGCGACGTGAACCGTCGAGACATGCTTCGCCAGACAGTGTTCAGCTCCACCGCATACACCCTGCCCGCCCTACGCTGGTTCACCGCCACCATGGCGCAACCCGTTGAGCAGGAGGGTCGCCGAACAGTTGGTCAACCCGACATCGACACCATCCGACAGATGACCGCCACCTATCGGCGACTCGACAACCAATACGGCGGCGGGCATGGCCGCAACAACATCACCCGCTTCCTTCGCCACGAGGTCGCGCCCTTGGTGACCGAGGGCCGTTACGATCCGGCGACTGGCCGCAAGCTGCTCGCCGCCGTTGCCGAGCTGACCCAACTCGCCGGGTGGCAGGCGTACGACATGGCCGAACATGGCCTTGCCCAGCGATACCTCACCCATGCCCTCGACCTCGCCCGAACGGCCGACGACGCCAGCCTGGGTGCCGAGATCCTCGCCGCGATGAGCCACCAAGCCACCTACCTCGGGCACGCCGCCACCGGCGTCGACCTTGCCCGCGCCGCCCGGCAGACAGCACAGCGGGCTGGCCTCACCGTGCTGACTGCCGAAGCACTGGTTATGGAAGCTCACGCTCACGCTGTCGCTCTCGACGAACGCGACTGCGCCACCGCGCTGCACCAAGCAGAGCAAGCCCTCGATCGGGCCGACCGCAGCAGCGACCCCCAGTGGCTCGGCTACTTCGACGAGGCGTACCTGTCAGCCAAGTTCGGCCACTGTTTCAACGCACTCGGTCAACACCGCCGAGCCGAACGCTTCGCCGCTCGCTCACTGAAGATGGACGAACGCTACGTACGCGGCAAGGCCTTCAACCTCGCCCTCTTGGCCACCGTCCACGCCCGTCACGGCGAGCTCGAACGTGCCAGCGCCATCGGCGCGGAAGCCCTCACCCTGACCACACAACTACGGTCAGCTCGTGCCGTCCGTTACCTGCGCGATTTGCAAACCCGTTTGATGCCCCACCGCCGTCGGCCAGCAGTACGACAATTCATCACCCGGGTTGACGCTGCGCTCGGCCAACGTCGCTGACTACAGCTCACCCCGGGCCTTGCGCGCCACCAGCTCCAACACCGCGATCACCGTACCGGCACCCACGATCTCACCCTCGGAGACGAGATGCCGCGCCTCCTCCAGCGGAATCCAGGCCACCTGCTCGGTCTCGTTGACGTCCACCGCAGCGCCGGTGTGCTCCGCGTTCCGGGCAAGGAACAGCAAGTTCTCCGCGTCCGCGGTCGCCACCCACGGCTGAAACGACAGCAACGGCTCTACTGCGCCCGGATGCCACCCGGTCTCCTCCTCGACCTCTCGGACCGCGCACTTTGCCGGATCCTCGCCCTCATCGACATAGCCACCCGGCAGCTCCCACACCCACCGGTCGAACACGAACCGGTGCCGCCGCATCAGCAACAGGCGCTCCTGGCCGTCAATCACGGCAACCATGGCCGACCGGGGCGCCCGGATCACGTACTGCTCGAAGCAGACCCCATCCGGCAACTCCACATCCGCGATGCTCAACCGCGACCGCCGGCTGCCGTCTACAACCCGCTCACCATGAATCGTCCACCGCGTCGACCCGCTAACCAGCTCCTCCGTCACTCTGCCAGTATCCGACCAGCGGCACCGAGCCGCTGCCGCACGGCGTCCCGACGACTCGGCTCGATCCGGAAAGAACCCCGTCGGGGGGATGCGGACCGAAGTTTTCGGCCGCTGCGGATTGGTAGCGGCTCGCATCGGGGGAGCCTCCCTGCCCGAACAGTTCGACGGATCGCGCAACTGGGACTACCGTTACTGCTCATTCCGCTGGGACCGGCGGCCGGCCGGTGTGGATCTCACGACACGGCCAGACGCAGGTGGCGTGCATGAGATACGAGCCCGGACCCGGTGGTCGACCTAAAGCAGGCTGCTCGATCCGATGCTGCGCCGCGCGGTAGGTCCGCCGGCGTGATGCTGGGCAACCGGGCCCCCCGAGTTGCACAACAAACAACTACTGGCGGCGCCCGCGTACGCTTACATTGAGCGAGAAGGAGACTGCGTGTTCGCTGATACTCAGCCGCCCGTGGGTGCGATTCCGTACCTGCTGGCCGCCGCCGAGAAATACGTCAGTGTGCCCCGCGAGGTCGTCGAGAACCTGAAGCTCGGTCTGCGAGCCATCGGGATGGTTGCCTTCGCCTTGACCCGGCCGAGCGGGCTGACCCACCTCGCGGCCGTCGCTGACCGGGGCGCCCTGAGCCGGGAGGAAGAGGATTTCCGCCTGGCGCTGCTGCAGCGCGCCGCCCACGACAGCGAGGGCAGCCTGGACACGTCGCTGTGGGAGCTGAATGAGTTCGGTGGCCTGCCTCTGTCCTGGGCCGAACCTCGGCACACCGTACCGGTTCCCGCCGACGCCGCCGCCGATTCTCGCGTAGGGCTGCGGGCCATCGGTCTGCTGGTGTACGCCCACGCGATGCCGGACGGCACGGCGACGATCGCAAAGATCGTGTCGGGGCAGCCGGATCCCGGAGACGACGACATCGCGCGTCGCGCGGTACGTGATCTGCACGAGATGGAGGGGCCGGAGTCCATTCGGCACGCTGTGCGTGAGCTGCTGGACTCCGGCTACCTGCGGTCTCGCCTTCCGGACAGCGGTGCCAGCCGTGGATGAAAACCGGGTGCCGGCGGCCGGCGTGCAGCACGTAACCGAACCGGTGTGCGGGGTGGTCCCGCCGAGGCAGGTGCCAGGTGAGCCAGCGTGCGTTCGCCCGCAGAGGCACTGGGAGGCCGTGCCCGCTGGAGAGACCGGGCACATGCACTGGAACGGTCGACGCCGCTGGCCGGCCGCGGGCCAGTGGCAGCGGCCAGGGTGGTTGCGGGCGTTGCTCGCTGCCCTGACGACGGTGCTCGTGGGCTTGTCCATCGTGCTGGCCGCCCAACAGGCGTGGCGGGCGTTGCCGGCGTCTGGGATCGTCTCGCTGCTCGATCGCGGAACGCTGACGATTCTCATCGCCCTTTTGCCGACCATCATGGTGTGGTGGGCGTTCTCGCCGCGAGCCGGCCGCCCGCGGCCGGGCTGGTGGCTCGCGCTCGGCGTAGGCGGGCTGGCCCTCGCCGGCGACTTCGCCGCCTGGGTAGTGTACGCCAGCGCGCAGAGCTTGCCTTCGCCATGGGTCGCAGCGGCGATGTTCACCTTCATCCACGCCTGCGGCCCATTGGCTTTGATCCTGCCCCTGCAGACCTGGGCGACACCGGCCGAGGAGCACCCGTGACCGGTTCGCGAGGCCGTGAGGCGCATCTCCCGGACCTCGCCGCTCCGCCCTCGTGGGAGCCACCGGTCCGGCGATTGTCATCACCTGGGAGGCCGCCTTCGCCACACCCGTTGTCGTGACGACCCGGCCGGTCGTTGGCAGCGCCGGGTGGCAGGCCCTGATGAACGGCGTGGCCCCCAAGACCCTGCATCCGCCGTGGTCGCCCGCCGTCGTGCAGGGCCTGGCCGACGTGCTGGCCAGCACCGACTGGCCCGCCATGAGCAATAGCCAGATCTCCCGGTTGCTGCGATGCTCGGCAGACCCCCACCGCTTCACCGACGCCAAAGCCCGCAAGAACTACGCCGGCACGTCCCCGATCACCCGCGCCTCAGGCACCCGCACGGTCGTGTTGGCCCGCTACGCCCGCAACCAACGACTCGGCGACGCCATCCATCAGTGGGCCTTCTGCGCCCTGAAAGGCTCACCCGGCGCCCGCGCCTACTACGACGCCCTGCGCACCCCGCGGCACCGGCCACCAAGCCGCACTACGCCAACTCGGCAACCGCCTCGTCGGCATCCTCCACGCCTACGCCTCAGGACCAACACCGCCTACGACGAAGCAACCGCCTGGGCCCATCTCCGACCAACCACTTGACAACCCCAGAACATGGCATGTCTGCCGCGATCCGCGCTCGTACCACCGAGCTGCTTGGTAGCTGCCGACGGATGGCGTCCGGTAAGACTTGGCGTAGGCCTCAGAATCATGGTGCCCACGCTGCTGGGGTCGTAGGTACCTGTTAGCGGGCCCGTGAGCAAGTTCGAGTTGGATCGCTCAGCGGCGTCGCGGGTTAAGCGCTTGAGCTCGTGAACGGTGATGACCGGCATCTCGGGTGTGGGCTCCGAACGCCCTCCCCTGCCCGATGGGCGGCCGCTACGTGAGCTCGGCTACCGGGTCTGCGTACACGCCGGTGAAGCCGCGCTCGTTGCGAACGTGAACGACGGGCCATCTTCGCGAGATCAAGGCGTTCCGCCGGCTCGCGCTGGAAAGTCCTGGTAATCAGGCGCTGGTCGAGATAGCGCCTGATCTGCCTGGCCGTAGGGCCGCCGTCTAGCTTTCGATAGCGGAGGTGACGCGACGCTGAGCGTCGAGTGGCCCGTTTTGCCCGTACTCCGTCTGTCTCCGCATTGGGGCTTCACCACGTGCTGGCTGGTCGTGCCATCATGGCCCCAGTGATCACCCTCGAAATGGAGCCTCGATGAGCATGTACACCGAGCTACTCGTCGACGGCGCAACCCCCATGAGCGCGTACGAGGTGCTGGTATGGGACACGCTCAACGAGCACTGGCAGCGCCGCAACAACCGCCGTGGTCTGCCGAACTGGGCGAGCGCCACGCTCGATCGCACCGGTGAGGTCACGCGAAACGCCGTAAGCCGGGCTACGGAATCTGTGCCGGAGGCGGTCATGGAACCGATCCGTCGTGCAGGCGACGCGGTCGCCAGCATGGCCGTGCGGCCGGCTCTCGAAGCCACGGCAGCGATGCTCGAGCTGGTCAACGACTGGGCCCTGGAGCTCAACGACCCGAAGAGCGTCGAGAAGCTCGCTCGCAAGCGTGGCCTCGAACTCAACAGTTTCACCGAACTGCGGCAGCAGGACCTCAAGGTTTGCGACCGGCTCCTGACCCTCAACAACCTCAAGTGGCGGACCGCCGGCGCGTTCGAAGGTGGCGCCATGGGCCTGCTGGCCATGGTCCCCATCGCCGGGATCCCCGTCGCGATGACAGCGGACATCCTCGTCATCCAGGTCCTGAGCACGTCGATCGCATCGCGCATCGCGTACTCCTACGGCTACGACGCCAAAGACCCCGCCGAACAGGCCTTCATCCAACGCCTGGTACGCCGGTCCTTCATGGCGCAGGCGGCCAAGGCCAAGCCGTTGCGTGAGACCGCACGGGCGGCGAACGCGGTCAAGGGACGCATAAACTGGTCAGCCAAGCTCCGCACGGACCATCGCCTTTTGGCCGCCCTTGAGAAGTTGATGCAGCAGCTAGGCCCGGCCGGCTCCAAGGTCGCAGTTAAGGACGTCGCTAAGGTCGTGCCGTTCGTGGGTGTCCTCATCGGTGCCGGCATGAATTCCGCGATCCTCGGCAGCGTGGCCGCCGACGCCCAGCGGTACTGCCAGACCCGCTTCCTGTGCGACAAGTATGGGCTTCCGCTGCCGGCCGCACTGGCGACCAACCAGGACGACGTCTACCCCCAGTCCGACGCCACGTAAGTGACGGCCGCTGGGTGCAGCATGCCAGCGTCTGCGGGTCCCTACTTGCGGGCGAGCACCCGCGCCCCGTCCGGTCGTGCTTCGTCGTTCAGAGGAGCATCGGAACTGGATCGGCGCTAAGCCTATGCCCGTTCGACGGCGCGCTCTGAGATGCAGTGCACCAGCGCGGATGTGCACTCAACTGCCGCACACCGTGCGCTAGGCGGTGTCTTCAAAGGCTCACAACCATTGCAGTAGCGCGGCGATGGTGACCGTGGCCTGGTACGACGTGGCGGTCTTGTCGTACCGAGTCGCCACGCTGCGGCACTGCTTGAGCCGGTTGAAGCAACGTTCAACGACGTTGCGGTGTTTGTAGAGCTGGGTGTCGAAGGTCGGCGGGCGGCCGCCTCGACTGCCGCGCCGGCGGCGGTTGGCCTGCTGGTCGGCGCGTTCGGGGATGGTGTGTCCGATGCCGCGTCGGCGCAGGTCGGCCCTGATCGCTTTGGAGCTGTAGCCCTTGTCGGCGATGACGTGGTCCGGGCGGACCCGAGGTCGGCCAGGCCCCGATCGCCCGACCCGGATCGCGGCCATGACCTGGGGAAAGCGGCTGCAGTCGTTGACGTTGCCGCCGGAGAGCACGAACGCCAGGGTCCGCCCGAGACCGTCGCAGGCCAGGTGGATTTTGGTGGTCAGTCCACCTCGACTTCGACCGAGGGCGTGATCTTGTGGTTCGTCCGTTTCTCGGCGCCCCCTTTAGCCCCGGCTGCGTGCTGGTGGGCTCGCACGATGGTCGAGTCGACCGACACCAGCCAGTCGATGTCCCCGGCCGCGTCCGCGTCGGCCTGGACCCCGGCCAGCATCCGCGCGAAGGTCCCGTCAAGCGCCCACCTGCGGAAACGGGTGTAGATCGACTGCCAGGAGCCGTAACGGGTGGGCAGGTCCCGCCACGCCGCTCCAGCCCGGATCTTCCACACGATCCCGTTGAGCACCCGCCGATCATCCGCACGCGGCCGACCACCCGTCACCGCCGACGGCAGGTACCGCGACAACGACTCCCACTCGACGTCAGACAACTCGTAGCGACGACCCACGGCTACATCATCCGATATCAAGATCCTTTGAAGACACTGCCTAGGCCTGTGCCTGTGCCTGTGGCGTTACGGCGTCGGCCCGCCTGGCCGTTGATCGCTAAGGAGATGGTTCGGTGAGCAGCCGCTTCCGGTTCATCTCCGCCCACCGCGCCACGTTCGGCGTCAAGCGGCTTTGCCGGGTCCTGGCGGTGTCCCGCTCCGGGTTCTACTGCTGGAGCGCCAGCGAGCCGGCTCGGCAGGCTCGCGCCGCCGACGAGGATGCCCTCGCCGAGCAGATCAAGGTCATCCACGCCGACTCCGGTGGCACCTACGGATCCCCCTCGGGTGACCGTCAAGCTGCACGACCATGGTGTGCGGGTCAGCCGCAAGCGGGTCGAGCGGATCATGCGGCAGCGCGACGTGGTCGGCCGGCATCTGCGCCGCCGCAAACGCACCACCGTCCCGGATCCGGCGGTCGCGCCGGCGCCGGACCGATCCGCCGGGACTTCACCGCCACCGCACCCGATCAGCGGTGGTGCGGCGACATCACCTATCTGCGCGTCGGTGCTGGCTGGTTGTATCTGGCCACCGTCATCGACATCGCCACCCGACGGCTGATCGGCTGGTCGATCAACACCCACATGCGCACAGCCCTGGTCATCGACGCCCTGCACGCCGCGGTCGCCGCCCGGTGCGGCCGGGTCGACGGTGTGATCTTCCACTCCGACAGGGGCGCCCAATACGGCAGCGCCGACTTCGCCAACGCCTGCCAACGGCACGGCATCCGACCGTCGATGGGGCCGATCGGCTCGTCGTATGACAACGCCCTGGCCGAGGCATTCTTCGCCACCCTCTAACGGGAACTCGACGTCGACCACCGTCGCTAGGACAGCGAGACCGACGCCCGCCGCGACGTGTTCCGGTGGATCGCCTTCTACAACCACCGACGCCGCCACTCCGCGCTGGGCTACCTCAGCCCCGCCGACCACAACAGACCCTCACACCGACTACGCTGCGCCAGATCGCGGCATACCCCGGTGTCCACATCCCGGGGGAACCTCACTCGTTCGTCCCGTCACGCTTGCAAAGGTCGACGACCTGACGGCGTTCCGGCTTCAGCTCACCCGCCGGCAGGGCCGCATTGGCCAGGCGCCCGGGGCGCGGAAGGCCGGCAACAACCGCAAGCGGCTACGGGTTGAGGTCGCGGGGGTACGGCGTGACGGACTCCGCCGCTCTCGCTGCCGCCCTCGCCGGCGGCGTCATGGCCAGTTCGACGCCTCCGCACCGGCCAGCCCCTTGCCAACACCACGCCGAGCCGAGGAACTAGGCGGGGTGCGGCTCAACGAGTGGTGGAGGGACGATTCTGCCGGGTGCTACTGGCTTGAGATCACGGACCGGGATGACCTCGGCGCGAACGTCCAAGCGTCGCAGCGGGACGGTACCGGACGGGCCAACTGGTCGTACGCCCTAGTCACGGCCCTCTAGCCCGGAGACATCGTTCTGCCCTGGCAAAAGACACGGCATCAGGTGCCAGGCATCGTCGGCTCTTCGCGAGCCGTTGACGGACCGTACGAGGACGAGTTTGTCTGGCAGGCGCGTGGTACCTACGGTCAGAGCCGGCCCGCCAACCACGATCCACAACCTTCCTGGCGGTATGAGCTGACCGGCTACACCCCGCTGCCCGCACCTGTCGACCAGACGGCCTTCCAACAAGCGGAGCCAGCCCTTCGCCAGATCAAGCAGAAGCTCGACGGGACGTACCAGGGGGGCCGCTGTACTTCTTTCTCGCCTTCTACACCAGCCGTCCGGTGCGAGTGATGCAGGCGTACCTGATGAAGTTCCGTGCAGCGATTCTCGACGCCGTTCCGGAGCTGGCCGCCGTACCGCGTGTCCGTCCCTTACGGCCCGTGTACTCGGCTAGGCCGGCGAGCAGCCCTGCGCAGAAGACGAGATCTCGCCGCGGATCTGGGTACATCGCCGATCCGGTTCTCAGGCAGGCCCTAACGGCACGCAGTCGATCGAGCCGCCGCACTGTACGAGGGCTACGAGATTGAGGAGATAGGCAAGCCGTACGACCTGCGGGCCTTGAAGGGTGCCGAGGGATTTCACATCGAGGTTAAGGGCTCGCCAGGTACCGCGGACACGGTGGAGCTGAAAGAACGAGCTACGACACCCCTACGACGCCGAAACCCATCTCGTGGTCGTCGATCGGATCCGGTGGTCGCGCCTTCCGAACGGCGATATCGCGACCGAGGGCGGACGGGTACGCCGCTGGACCACCTGGAAGCCACATGAGGACGACTTGGAGGTCACTTGCTTCCGCTATCGCCTGCCCACCGGCGCCGAGCTGTCCGGTGCGGCGGGCGCTGTGCCGGAGCCCTCCTGACGCCGGGATCGTGATTCGGTGCCAAGCCCGTCCCGGGTCTGGACTAGCGCGGCAGTCGGAAGCCTTGAGGTTCGACCAAGCCAGCCATGCGGGCTTCCGTCTCGGCCTTTTCGGAAGGCCTGGCCGTGGTTCTGGCGTGGGGTGGGCTGGCGTCCCGGCGGCTCTCAGTGGCTTACCGCCCCGGCGCCGTAGGCGCCGGGGCGGTAAGCCACCGGCCGGGCTTGCCAGCCCCGCACCGCGCGAAGCGCGGCGCCTTGATCCAGGAAAGAGGAAATCGGCAGTACCAGCCGTGAACAGCGGGTGTCATGAAAATGCGACGGGAAACCGCCAATCCAAGATGTCCTCGGCCTTGTCGGTTACCAAGATTAACTCCCCGGCGGTTGAGGCTCGGGTAATCGCTGCTTGCAGAGCCTCAGCGAGGGAAGGATGTCGCTTGACTGCAGTTTTTCGGCCAGGACCGTACTCGGGCCATCTCTTCCCGTCCTTGACGATCCTCCTGATGTGGAGTTGATTCGAGTTATTTTTGGAGGCTAGTCCACCAATGTTTCGTAGATTTCGTGAAACCGCTACGTCTATGCATAGGCAGACCAGCTTGGCATTTCGGGAGGTGCTTCGCAGGTGCAGCAATGGAATGGCGGGAGAGCTCTGGTGAGCGGCAGCATGGCGCAACTCGCACAGTAGCTCAAAAACCGTCTTAAAGCTCGCGTTTCCCGGAGCGTACTTATCGACCTGCTGCCAAATGCGGGTCAGGGCACCCCAGACCCTATCTGTTGGCGTGCCGACCAAAGAAACTATGGCCTCCACATCCGATGCGCGGATATTTGAGCCGGCCCACATGAACGCCATGTGGTGCGGCATGAACGTGCCAGAATACAGCGAAGTGAGGGAATGCCCGATCTCTTGAAGGAGCAGGGAGCGATGGGCGCTGTTCGAATACTCTGCATCCCTAATTCTTTTCGGCAAAACCTCTAATACCCTGTTCTCGTAAAGAGTCGTCCCGCCAGGCAGGCTGCCTGGCGGGATTCTGGCAGCTGCTAGCGTTGCAGACCACTCCAGCATCCTCTCCTTAAGGAATGACTCGACCGCTACGAGCCCGTGAACCGCGATACCTCGCATCAGGTGGTCGGAGACAGCCGCGCTTGCGGCAGGTGAGGCACTCAAGGCAGCAAGGGCGGCGTCGATGGACGACAGTCGGCTTAGGAGATTATCTACGGCGCTCATGCTGCCTACCTGTGAGCGATTTCTTCCAGCATTTCCCTAATTGATATGGAGAATTTTTTGATAAGGTACGTGCTGTTTGTCCGCGCCGTTCCCTGGAACCGATACTCCTCGCCTAATCTTGCCATTTCATGAATGGCCAAATCTCTATGTTCAATTGCCTTCCCCAGGATGGAGTCTGGAAGTGAATCACAGGCAATCATCTGTGCGTCATAAACCAAGGGCGTGCCGATGAATCGCCAGCCCAGGGTTGGCCGATAAAGCTGGAAGGCATGCTCTCCCCAGAGTGCTTCGCAGGCCCGGAGCGCCCGCAAAAAGCGCTTATTGAGAGCTCCCGTATCGGAGGGGGAGGCGTGTTGGTTCTCGGCCATGAATCGGTCCATGGCGACCGATAGGCTTTTCTCATGCCGCTCCTCTGAGTTGAGGAGGGCAAAGAAACGGAGCACATACTCTACGTCCGCCATGCCAGTGCGACTCCGGCCGCCACGGATGTTACGCCCGATCTGAGCACGGAAGAAGCTGTCCCCGGCGAGCTCCTTCAGACTTTCGTTAAGAATCCCCGGGAATCTGGCGTTACGGATTTCCTGTCGTGATAGCGATTCACCTCCGGTGTTCAGTCGGACAAACAATACGTTTTTTGCGATTGGGTCAGAGCGCTCGTCGATTGTGATGAAGCGTACATAGCTTCTGGTGAGGAAGCGCATTTGTATAGTGTGCGGGAGTCCGTCGAACATCATGTCGTCGAATTCGTCTGCGAACTCTAGCCCGGTCAACCGAAGCTCGTTCTTGACGAAGTTGTTGATCGCTATGAGGCGCTGCCTGCCGTCGATCACCGAGCTTCTGCCATGAGGTTCTTCGGCCAGAAATACGGCAGGAACGGGCAGTCCTGTGAGCAGGGATTCTATGAAATGGCTTTGCTGGGCTTGGCTCCAGACGTCCCCCCGCTGAAACGCCGGGTTCAAGTCAAGCGCCCCTGTGTCCACCAGTTCGATGACCTGCCTGATTGACATGTCAAGGGACGCTGAATAGATATCGCGGAAAAAATGCTCTTGCTCGAAGTTCACCCTTGCTCCGTGGATTTTTATGTGCCTCGATAAGTGTAGCCAATTCGTTGCGTGGTGGTCCTACTCCACGGCCCAACGCGCTCCCGGCTGGTTCTCCGGCTCGTACGCCACGTAGGCCGGCCGCTTGTCCTTCAGCGCCCGGAAGGTGATCCAGCCGCGCACGCACTTCCCGTCCGGCAGGTCCTTCTCCCCTGTGGGGTATTCCGGCTGTGGGAACTGGTTGTAGGTGATGTTCGACGCGCCCATCTCGGTGTCGTCGGCGTAGACGAGCTTCCACCGGTCGTTGGTGACGGTGATGCCGTCGTACTCGTCGTCGAGGTTCTTCATCGCGCAAACCTTCACGTCGGCGGCGGCCCAGGTCAGCCCCGGCTGCCCATTTGGGCGGGGGGCGCTGGCGGCGACTGGCTGCCGGAATCCGTAGGCGGTGGCCGTCGCGAGATCCGCGATGGGAGCGGACTTCCCGAACGCCAGCGCCGCGTCAGCGGGACCGTCCTCGGCGGCCGCCGTGTCGGGCGTCGGGCTGGTCGTCGGGGCGGCCGGGGTGGTCGCGGGCGGCGTGGGGCTCGGCGGTGTGCTGGCCGGCGGCGGGGTGGGGGCCGGGTCGTCGCCGCAGCCGGCGAGCGCGAGCATCGCGGCCGCCGCGATGGCGAGGCGGCGGGTGCGGGTGGTCGTCAAGGTAGCTTCCTAGCTCCGGTGTGGATTCTCGACGGTCGCCATCATCGGCCCTTGGCCTGGGTCAGGCTCTGCCGGTATTCGAGCGCCTCGGGGATCTCTTCGTACTGCAGCAGGCTGCCGGTCAACTCGAGCAGGTGTTCCTTGGCCTCTTGTGGCGTGGCGTAGAAGAACTCACGTCGCTGGTTGATGAGGTTGACTCGGCGGTCGGCCAGGCGAGCGTGCATCTTGGCTTCGATGCCGACGGCATCGTCGGAGAAGAACAGGGCGTGCACGTCGAAGTTGAACGGTACGGAGGCGTCACTGAGTTCCTTCACTCGGTCGAGCGGGTCGAGGCGCCGGGTCATGCCGATCTTCACCATCTTTTCGCCGAACGCTCCTAGGTTCGAGATGACGTACACGTAGCCGGCGCGGACGTTGGCGGCCCGGTAGTCCACCTCCTCGATCGCGGTGTCGATCTGCGCCAGCCGCTCCTGCATCTGGGCGGCGCCGTCGACGTCGCCCTTGGCCTGCAAGGCGGCGAGGGCGTTGGCGTAGTGCTGGCGCTCCTTGTCCAGACGAGCGCGCTCGCGTTCGATCTCCTGCTGAACCCGTCGCTCTTCACGCAGTCGCGCCTTCTCCTCCCGCTCGCGCTCCTTCTCCTCGGCGACCTTCGATTGGTAGTCCGCCGTAAGCTCCAATTCGCGAACCCGCAGTCGGTGGTAGTCCTCCGAGATGCGGATGTGCATCGTCTTGCCCAGCTTGGCGATGGTGGAGGCCACCTTGCCCAGGCGCTCGACGGCCGAGTCGAGCTTGTAGGGCTTCAGGCCGCGGACCAGGTTGTCCGCCTCGGCGTTGTAGGCCCGCAGCATCAGCTTGGAGAAGTCCCGCACCATCACCCGCCCCTCGGCCGCGGAACCGTTCACCGTCCAGCCAGTCGCGGCCAGGACCGCTCCGCCTTCCCGCTTGGTCATGGTCTTGATCTGGCCCTGAAGCCCAGCCAGAGCTGCCTGGTAGGCGACCGCGTCCGACAGAGGATGCCGATACTCGTAGACGCCGGCCTCCTGCAGCAGCGCCGTCTCCTCGGTCACCACGACCTGCTGACGAAGCTCACGCAACCGGCGATCCAGATCCGCCTTCTGCACCTGAGCCGCCGCAGCCTGCTCCGCGATCTCGCGCCTCAACCGCTCTCGATACTGCTCCAGCTCGACCGCCGGCAGCACACCAAGACGGTTCATCTCCACACGGAGCCGCTCCAGCTCCGCGCGCAGATTCGTCACCTCCGCAGCCAACTCCCGCGCTTTGCCGCGCGCCCCGAACAGCGGAATCTCAGCGTCGTCGGCACGTGGCCTCGGGACCGACGGAGGCCCGGATGCAGCCACTACAGGTGCGGCAGCCGGCTGCTGCTGCGCCACCGGAACCGCAGGCGGCGCTTCGGCAACCCACAGCTGCCATCCCGGCGGCGGAGGCCCCCATGCCGGATCCGGCTTCCACCCAGGGCCAGGCACCCAACCCGCCGGCGGCGTCGGCCAATTCGGCGGAGCATTAAAACGGTACGCCACAGATCAATCCCCCACGTGTCACCCATGAACCGCTGACGCTAGCCTCGCAGCCGTATCTCAACATCGATCACTCAGCCAACAAGTCCCGCTAACAGGACCCGCCCAGGTACCCAACCGCTCACCCACAGTCAGGTACCCGACCAGGACGATGCAACGAACAGGGCCCCGACCGGGCGGCCAGCCAGCCCAGCGACCGCCCCGAACAGGTCCGCTGCGCAAGGTCGACGTCCGGTCGAGCACCGACCGATGCAGCCTCGCCTGACCACTTCAGCCCCGCCGAAGAGGTCACCGCCCAGGAAGCCCTGTTCAGAGGGCTGCCGGTGGGATTCGAATCTCAGTTGCCGGAATCCCCACCGACTTCGCCATGGCGGATCGAAAGCCGCACGTCGATGGAGGACGGCCCCAGTGACTGGCGTCGGCGGACCCAGGACGACAAGCCGCGGCAGCCAGGCGGGGGAGCAGCTAACGCTGACCACTTCGGTCTTCTCTGGGAGGTCACGCCGCACCGCTCGCACACATCGCCGCAGGTCGAAGGCCTCTTCCCTTCCCGGGATCGGTGAGCACTTCGGGCGCGGCGACCACTTAGCCAACCTGCACCCAATCTGCTCCCACTTGCAATGCCGGGACACCCAGCAGCTCCTTACGGCCGTGACCTGCGCATACTCCCCCGCCAGACGACATAGATTACCGTCGACTGCTGTGCTACACCGCAGAGCACTCCGGTGTGAAGCCGGACGTCGCACCGCCGCCGACCTGCGGGAGCGCAGAACTGCAGGTGGGCCCGAGCGCCGTTCACTGCTGTTCGGTACCCTTGTGTGCAGCTGGCTGTCGTTGCGTGCACCCGTCTGCTCCCATCCCGCTCCCCCCGGGATCCCGGTCTCCATGGGCAGGCGGTCCCCTGAGCCGCACCACAGTTGTTCCGGCAGGTGGTGTGGGCCGCTCCCTTCATGGGCCGGGCCATAGGTCCGCCTCGCCTGCATCCGGCTTCTCGCCTGTGCCTGTGCGGCCTACAGCAGCCGCGGCATAGCGCGTCACAGCTGTTCGACGACCTGCCGTAGTTCCGGGTTGAGTGTCCAGGCGTGCGTGTCGAGCAGCTCGGCCAGCGCGGCGCGCGCCGGTGTGCCGGTGGTCAATGTCGTGTAGCGGGCGGCGACCGCCGGCGTGCGACTCTGACCCGCGGCGCAGTGCAGCAGCACGACATGGCCCTCCTTGCGCAACTCGAGCAGCATGCGGGCGGCCTGATCGACCACGAAGTGCGGGTGTGCGTTGGCGCCGGGCTGGTCGACCAGCCACGCCCCGACCCTGTTTGCGACGGGCACGTCGTCGAAATCGTCGCAGCCAACGCGACACAGGGAGATCACCGCGGTGGCGCGCGCTGCGGCTGCGTCGGTGTGGAGGTTGCCGAGGATCACCCCGGGGTCGTGCGGGTGCGCCAGCATCAACGGTGCAACCGCTTGCCGTGGCGCGCGGGCACAGCCCGGCCAACCGCCATGGCCGGCCTGGCCGCCCTGGGCCGTCAACACGGCCAGGCGGATCAGGTCCGCCGCGCGCCGGTTCGGCCAGCCGTGAACGACGCGCTGCCAGGCCAGGGGCACCGCGGAGGAGCCCCACCGGGCGCCGAGCAGTGCCCCGGCGATCGCCGCGACGGTGTCGGTGTCGTCGCCGACGCGGACCGCTGCCGCCAGAGCGCGTTCGAGATGCTGGCAGGGGAAGCTGCCGTGGCCCGGGTTGTGGACCGGAATGTCGGTGTGTGTGATCGCCGACCAGGCGGCCTGCAACGCGGGGACCACGAACCCGTTGGGTCGGAACTGCTCCGGCGGCTTGGACTCCGCCTCGGCCAGCCAGCCCGACCATCGGTCACGGCGTTGCGCGGGCAGCAGGTCCAGACCCTCGCGTACCCCGTCGAAGGTCCCGTCGAGCACCGCCCGGCGGATCCCGGCGCACCACAGCACACACGCGTCCGCGGCCAGGGGGTCGTAATGGGTCAGTTCACTGACTGCGCGGGCGGCTTCCGCGACTGCCTCCGGATCGCCGAGATAGGCCAGCGCAACCGGCGCGGTGCGCATCAGGGACCCGTTTCCGGCGCTGCGGCCAGTCCGCCGGTGCAGATCGGCGGCTGCGTCTCGCATCGCCGCGGCGATGCCCGGTCCGCTCACGTGCGAGACCGCGTCGAGGACCTTGCGGGTTTGTGCCCCGATGTCGCTGGCGCCCTCCCGTTTCCACCGGAGGAAGTTGCCGGCGATGCGGTCGAGGGAGTCGCTGCGGCGCAGGTCCGCCCCGGTGGCGGACACCTCCGCGATGCACACTGCCATCTGCGTGTCATCACTGTACTCACCCGGCGCGTACGGGCCGAGTCCCCCACCGCGCATCTCAGGCTGCTCGGTCGCCGGAAGCGGCGGTCGGAACTCGTACGGCACGCCCAGCGCGTCACCGCACGCCGCAGCGAGGAGAACACCGGCAGCCCGGTCGCTCTGGATCGCATCCAGCGGTACGGTCCCTGTCATCGACTCCCCCACTCTGACAACTCCCTCATGGCCGTCGCCGCCGTCACAAGTCCGCTGGTCACTATGTCAACCGGGTACGACGTTCTGTACGCCGCTCGGGCCTCCATCAACGAGCTGAACCAGGAGACCTATGGGCGCCTGTCCGCCTTCGGGTCGAACAGGGGAACGAACCGCCGTGCCTGCGGCAAGGTCAGCGGGAGCAGCAAATGGACGAGATGCCCCACTAGCCACGAGTCGTGCACGCCCGTGCCGCGCAGCCGGCCCACCGCTACCGGCGTACAGGTCCGGTATCCCCCTGCTCCCCGTCTATCGCCAGCTCGGAGCTTGCTTGGTAGGCGAGGACGCGGCCGTGGCTAGGTGGTCAAATCCCGTCGGAGCCCGGGCCTAACATGTACGGCGCAACCCAAAAGTTGTAACGGGGGTTCCCCCGGCTGAGCTGGGAGCCGGGCACGCCCCCACCACTCGCATACCAGGCGTCCGCCCCACCCCTTGGAGGTGATCGACATGCCACCCAGGCGTTAAGAGCTCCTAACAGAATGATCTAGGTGTGCGGTCCTCAGTAGACGATCGAGTAGAGTGCTCGGCCGTGAGGAGGGGGAGCAGCCGCCGTGGATCGTCTCGGACGACCTGTGGGCCGAGATCGAGCCGCTGCTGCCGCCCCGTCCGCCGCGCAGGCACCGGTTCCCGGGCCGTAAGCCCCTCGATGACCGCAAAGTGTTGTGCGGGATCCTGTTCGTGCTCTACACGGCGATCCCGTGGGAGTACCTGCCCCAGGAACTCGGCTTCGGATCGGGGATGACCTGCTGGCGCCGCCTGCGGGACTGGAACGACGCTGGCGTGTGGCAACAACTGCACGAGATCCTGCTGGGCAAACTCCGGGCCGCCGGGCAGCTGGACATGTCCCGGGCGGTGATCGACGCCTCCCACGTCCGGGCGCTCAAAGGCGGCCCAAAACCGGTCCGAGCCCGGTCGACCGCCGCAAGCCAGGCTCGAAACACCACGTCATCACCGACGCCGGCGGCATCCCCCTCGCCGTCAGCCTGACCGGCGGCAACCGCCACGACGTCACCCAACTGATGCCCCTGGTCGACAAGATCCCGCAGATCAGAGGCATGCGCGGACGGCCCCGGCAGAGACCGAAGCGGATCTACGCAGACCGCGGTTACGACTATGACTGCTACCGCCGGGACCTGCGGGCCAAGGGCATCACCCCGGTCATCGCCCGACGCGGCGTCGCCCACGGCTCCGGCCTCGGCACCCGACGCTGGGTCGTCGAGCAGACCATCGCTCTGCTGCACTGGTTCCGCCGCCTGCGCATCCGCTGGGAGATCCGCGACGACATCCACGAAGCATTCCTCAGCCTCGCCTGCGCCATCATCTGCTGGCGACGACTCCAACACTCAAAGAGTTAGGAGCTCTAAGAGGTCCTAACAAAGTCGTACGGTGTGTCGGTACGTGATGATGCAGGTGGCGAGGGCGAGGAAGGCTTCGTGGATGTCGTCGCGGCGTTCCCAGCGGATGCGTAGCCGTTTCATGCCGTGGTACCAGGCGATCGTGCGCTCGATGACCCACCGGACCGTTCCCAGACCGGAGCCGTGGGGCTGGCCGCGGCGGGCGATGCGCGGGCGGATGCCGTTGGCGCGTACCGCTCTGCGGTACTTGTCGTGGTCGTAGGCGCGGTCGGCGAACAGCTGGTCAGGGCGCTGGCGGGGCCGGCCGCGGCGGCCTCGTACGGGCGGGATCTTGTCGATCAGCGGGAGTAGTTCGGTGACGTCGTGGCGGTTGCCTCCGGTCAACGACACGGCCAGGGGAATGCCGGCGCCCTCGGTCAGGACGTGATGCTTCGAGCCCGGGCGGGCGCGGTCGACCGGGCTCGGGCCGCTTTTGGGCCACGTCGGGCGGCCCGCACATGCGAGGAGTCGATCACGGCGCGGGACCAGTCCAGCTTCCCGGCCGCCTGCAGCTCTGCCAGCAGCAGCTCGTGCAGACGCTGCCACACCCCGACCCGGTTCCACTCCTCCAGCCGCCGCCAGCAGGTCATCCCGGAGCCGAACCCCAGCTCCTGGGGCAGGAACTCCCACTGGATGCCCGTGTGCAGCACGAACAAGATCCCGCACAGCACCTGCCGGTCCGGGATCCGCTTACGCCCCGGGTGCCGCGGGTTGCGCACAGGTTTGGGCAGCAACGGCTCGATGCGCTGCCACAGCCCGTCCGGCACGATCCACGGCGGCTGCTCACCACGCCTCACGGCCCGACATCCTAGATCAGACTCCACAAGGGACAACAGATCTAGAGATCATTCTGTTAGGAACTCTAAGTCCCGCGCACGGAGCGCGGGCGGCCGGAAGGCGATCGTCACATGGCCCGTACCGACGTTCACCGACCGGAGCGAGTGCAGCAGCTGGATCCGCAGTTGCGTCGCTGGTTCACCGACATCCACCGACACGGCTCCGGCCCCTGCGACCTCGACAAGTTCCTCGCCTCGCCCGCCTGGAACCGCACTCGCTGCTACCGGCAGCCCTCGGCTCAGGCCCCGAACCTTTGCGGCTGTCGGCTCTGCACCTTCCAGTCGCACCGTAAACTCGCCCACCGGCAGGAGCGCGTCACTTGGCGTTCGATCCGTCGGCAGCTCCTCGCCGAGCACCGCGGCGGCGAGCGCAACCTCGACGTGCCCCCGATCCGCGGAAAGGCCTGGTAGCAGTCAGCCGCGGTAAGTACCTGGCCTTCAACAACGGCTCGGCCATCTGACCGACATGGTCGACGAGTGGAGCCTCGATGCCGACTCCGACCGATACGGCGCCACGAAGGCGCTGAGTGTTTGAGGTTCCGGTGGTGGAGGTCGAGCTCGGTTTCATCCTCGCCGATGGACCACCACCGGAGCCTCGCCAACGATCGCTCAGGCTGGCGCGGCTGAGCGCGCCGAGCCTGATGCAAGGCTCAGCAGTCGTCCTGCTTCCACGTGCGGTCTTCCCGCACCCACGGCTCCTTGTTCTGGTTCAGGGCGGGCACGTCATAGGTGTAGGTCACTCGGGCCAGATCCCCTGAGATCTGCGCCTCGAAGGTCTTGATTGGCATCGCCTTGCCGTACATCTGCTTGGCGGCCGTCAGCATCCCGGTGAACTCGCTGAGGGTCACGCGTTCCTTGCATCTGGCCGAGAACAGCTCGTAGCCAGCCGTAGGCTTCGCGTCGAGGAAGGCGTCCGAGTACGCCACCACCGCCTGGCGAAGCTCCGCCTCCTCGCTGGCGGCCTGAGCGGTCGGGCTGGCCGCCGCCTCCGACGCCGTGCTGGCGGCAGGAGCTGGCGATGTCGAGGACGGAGTGGCTTCGGGCTTATCGGCGTTGCTGCTACAAGCAGCGAGGGAGAGCAGGCAAAGGGGCATTACGATCATGAGTTTCCGGATCATGGCGCGGACAGTACTGCCGCGATAGCCCTCGAAAATCGACGGGAGCAGGGCGGTTAGCTCGGCGAGCAGCCATGCAGGCGGTCGGCGCGCCACCCCCTCATGCGTGGGCCTGAGGGCGGACGGCACAACGGCTGTAACGCCCCCTCAATGCCGTGCAGATCGCGCCGCCCGCTGTTCGAACAGCGTTCGGATTACCTCCGCCGCTGGCGAACGCGCCGGGAACGGCTTGTCCCAGTCGATCTCCCCGCCAACATGGTCGACCGCATCCAGCAGTTGCTCGTAGGTTCGCGGTTCGAGGCCGTCCTCGGCGCCCTGCGGCCAGACCAGCAAGGCAGTTGGGCCAGTTTCGTCCAGGACGACACGCGCCACGACTGCTGGCGGGCTGATGGGCGAGTTCCTGCCCGGTTGTTGACGGAGAGGGCCGGCCTGAACCAGTAGAACCTCGTCCCCCGGTCGCACCGCGCGCTCGTCCCCGGGTTTCATGAGCCATGAGTCGACTACCCCGCGCCCGTAGCGTTGTTCGAGGTTCTCGCGGGCGGCGGCGGCCTTCGGTGGGTCCGGGACCGGGTCGTTGATGGCGATCCCGATCCACAAGCGGCGGGGCTGCGGCGCGGCCCGGCGTTGGGCCGGTACGTGGGCTGGGGACCGTAACTCTCGCGAGCCTTCCCGGCTGTAGCGCCAAGAGGGCATTGTGGTTCCTGTGAGCGATGTTGCCCTTTACTTCCCGTACGTCAACCTGCCCGGCGACAGTTGGGTGAAGGCCGCAGCCCTGCACTGGCCCCAGCTCGGCCGGATCCGTCCACACGGCTACTACGGCCTGCGCGACTCGGACACGGTTAAATGGCTCCGGGACGAACTCGACTTCGTCATCGACGTGCGGCCCGCGCACGGAAGCCGCCGATCCTGGGTGGATGACGACCTCCTCGCGAGGCTGAATAGCCGCAGCGTGGACACAGAGAACCAGATCGACGCGTTGTTTTACGACTTTCTCAACCGGCACAAGGACGAGCTGATACCTCGATACGGGGCCGAGGCGATCGGGGTCAAATCCCTCCACACCCAGGATGTCTACGATGAACTCCTGCCGCTCGATACCCGTTTGGAAAAGGTCCACCCCGGCAAGATGTCCTACGGGCTGGCGCACCGGCTGGCGGAGGACGGGCTGCTGGTGTCCCGCAGATACCAGTGGCGCCGCGTGTCCGACGGAAAGGTGCTCTGTATCAGCGACCTGGCGATGCACCGCCGCTTGGCCGGGGTCTACTTGGCGATCTTGGCGGACGTGGTCGCCCGGGAAAACGGAATGACGCCCGTCACCGATCAGCCATTGGTCTCTACCGCCACCTCGGGCTGGACGATCGAGGCGATGGCACAGGTCCTGCTCGCCGACGACATCGAGACGGCGCCGGAGGGTCAGACGGACTACAGCCAGGTGTTCGCGGTACTGGCTCTGCAGACAGTACTTCCGCGCGACTTGGCCGAAGTGCCGGTCGAGCGGATCATCGAGGCACGACGGAGGCTGCTGCCGCAGCTCATGCGCTATCGCGAGTTCCTCGACTCGCTCACACCGGACTTCGTGGCAATCAGCGGCCTCCGGGACCCAAACGTGCGGGCGGCCAAACTGCGCAACCACGTGGAGAGTAAGGTCGCGCAGCCGCTCGATGAAATGGAACGCACGCTCGGTCGGCTCGGCCTGCTACCGGTCCGAGCCGTACTCAGTCTCCAGACGCTCGCACCCCCGGCGGCGTTGGGGGTTGTGGCCAACGCTGTCCACCTGCCGCCAGTCGTCACCAGCGCGGGCGTGGTCGCGGGATGTCTGGTCGGGGCAGTAAGCAGCGCTCGATCAGCGGAGGCAAATCATCGTCGGCCATCCCACGGGCTATCTGTTGGACGTGCGGCACGAACTGGGCCCTTCCGACACCGTTGCGCAGATCCGGTCCGCCGTTCGGCGGGCGGCGCCTAAACCACGACGCTCCACAGCGGGCACCTGAGCGAAGGTCCCTCATGCCGGAAAGGGCTGGCCCCGTGGTGCCTTGACCGTTGTAGTGCAGGCCGTTCGGCGCTCAAGAATCAATTGCCGACCGGTACCCGCTCGTCGCAGACATGGCGCAAGTCAGCCCAGAGGAAGCCTGTCGCGACCTCTAGGCGGCGACCACAGGAGCGGATAGCTCAGGGCGCCGACCCAGGCTGGGCCATCAGACGCAAGCTGGGCTGTCTGCATAACATCCACCCCTGCCCGCTCAGCCATACGTGCGATCAGCCCGCAGGGCCAATCACGAACTGCGGCAGCAACCTCGCGGCCACCGCACCCGCATCGGTGGCTCCCTCCGCCTGAAGTGCCTCGACCAAGGCGAGGTTGACGTACATCGGCTCCGGGACGATCTCCGGGGACGCCGGCTCAGCCAACTGGGCCAGGAAGTCTGCCGGTACCGCGCTGCCAGCCTCGTGCGCAGCGAGCAGCGCGGTGACCACCACCTGTTGGTACCGCTGTCGCATCCGGCCCGGATCGCACTGCGCGAGGGCCCCACCCAGGGCTACGCGGGTCACGCTGACGAGTTCCTGCGGCGCCTCGGCAGCTGCAGCGCGGGCAACGGTACGCCAGGCAGAGATCCGGTCGCCGGGCTGCTGCCCACTGCTGACGATTCAGCTGGAGGAGGCCGGGTCCGTCGGCCCATCCCGTGGCTGCTTGCAGCGCGGCCGCCTGTTCCCCGGTGAGGGGCAGGTCGACCACGTACTCGGCGGCCAGGGTCATGATCACCTCAGCGGCCTTCTCCGCGGACAGTCCAGCGGCGGCGATGAGGTCGGTCGTGCCGAACGCCGGTACTCCTCGCGCGCGAGCCTGCGCTCGCAGCGCACAGTCGTCCGAGTACATCGCCAGCCCTTCGCCTTCAGCCAGCGTGATGACGTCGTCGCCGGGGTTGGAACCTGCAGGGACCGGATCATGTGGCAGCGCCGCGGCGATGTCCTCGAGCTCGGCTGCCCGCCGGCGTAGCAAGGCTCGGCCCGTCGCCGACACCTCCTCACGCTTGACCACTCCGCCTTCGAGGCGGACGAGGTGGCTGGCGCCGACGGACACCCATATCGCGTCGCGGCTGCGGATCGCGTCGTCGACGGTGCTGGTCGTTGTTCTCAGGTCAGGCAGCCGGTGCCGCAGAAGCTGACCGTCCCGGCCAAGCAGTTGCAGCAGGTGTAGCGCGGACAAGTCGGCCACGCCGCCCCCCGCCGCCAGTGCCGCTGCCGCTGCCTCGGCACCAGCGGCCCGTAGGGCCGAATGGTCGTCGGCTGCGATGACGGCGCCGAGCGAGCGCTGCAGCAGCAACTGCCCGTACGGACGGCGGGCCATGCTGGCGAACGTGGCCAGGGGCATGTCTTTCCGCAGTACTTGAGATTGGGCAACGCGCAGTTGCTCGTCCTGCGCGTCTTCCAACCGGCGGCGAAGCTCCTCGTCCGAGACCTGCTGCGGGCCGTGACCGGCAGCGGTAATGGTGTCGACCACGTGTCGGACCCGGTCTACGAACTCGGACGGCCATGGCACCTGGTCTCGCTCGACGCGGCGCAGCTCACGCGTCAGCAGGGCGGCAAACGCTGCGGCCAGAGCGGGGACGTGCGCGTATTGTTCGGCGAGGTCGGCGGCGATGGCCGCGTCAGCGGGAGTTAAGTCGTCGCCGACGTGCAGCTGTCCCCACAGGCGAACTTGTACCTGGTTGACCGGGGTGGGCCGATAGCTGGTGAGGATCCTACGGGCCTCGGGAACGTTTCGCTGGTAGTACAGGGCCGCGAGCAGGGGCCAGATCAACGCGTCGTTCTGGCCCTGCGCCAGCCCAGCGTGGCATAACCGCGCAACCCGGGGCCAGTCGCGCCGATCTGCTAGGTGCGTGACGACGCTGCGACGAACCTCCGATCGGACATCAGCGGACAGGCGAGGGTCGGCCAGCCAGTCTGAGATCACCTGGTCGTCAATTTCAGCGCTGCCCGGCAACTCCAGCATCCGGGGCAGCATCTCAATCAACATCGGGTCTTGCCACTGTCGCTGCTGGCGGTGCCACTCCTTCCACGCATGTTCGGTCCCGTGCTCCTTTGCCACGAGGCGGATGAGGTCGGCGACAGCGGTCACTTCACGGGCGGCCAGGACTCGGAGCTCCGGCAGTACGGCTGCGGCGTCGCGGGTGACGGCCTGCGCGCGGAGGGCAGCGAGTTGGTAGGGCAGGTCGGGTATGACCGAGCGGGCACGCAGGCCGTCCAGCGCGGGGATCGGCCAGACGCCGAGGTCCGCCAGTTTCAGCGCGCAAGCTGCGCGTATCTGGTCATCGTCGGCGGCGGCGAGTGCAGCGTGCCACGCCGTTCGGCGGGTAGCCGGGTCCGAGGTGTCAGCTTCGGTCACGTGTGCGTCCACGAACGCCAGCCGCGGATGCCCGGCGAGCAGGCCCCGGAAGTGTTCGAGTGCGGTCTTGTTTTCGGTCACGGTCGCGGCGGCCGCGCCGCGGGTGGCGATGGCGGGCGCGGCAGCCTCGCAATCCAACGCGTTGCCGCCGGCGACGGCCGGCAGCGCTTCCGCGATGACTTGCTGGGCGCTTCCCGTAAGCAGTTCGAGGTCGAGCAGTTCGGCGAGGGCCTTGTGGCTTGGGCCTGCCCAGCGGCGCATCTCCTGCAGCGCCGCCCGAGCGTGACGGAGTGCCGCTGCGCCGTCCGCCGCGCCGGCGCCACCGCGGCGGACCGTCCGTCGCCGCTTCAGCGCGTCGGCCAGACGGAGCTGCAGTGCTTCCCGCCCGGGGGTGGCGACGCCGAGCTCCAGGAGCCGGACCGCCTCGTCCAGGTCGCCCTCGCGAATCCGTAGCTCCGCCAGGAACGCCAATGCTGCCGGCTCCTCGAGCAGTTCCTGCTCGGTGGCGTTCAGGACGGACGCCGGTGCGGGCACGGCGCGGGCGTCACCCGGCGCGATCTCCAGGTACGCCAGCCCGCAGTCGGACAGCAGCACCGCGCCTGCCTTGCGGGCCTCCTCAAGTACCGGCCGGGCCCGCTCCCGCTGCTCGGCCTCCAGCATCGCCATACCGGCCAGCGCCCGTCGGCGCGCCGCCTGTCGGCCTCCCACGTCCGCGGCGCGCAGCAGCAGCGACGCCGCGACCGCCGCGTGTCCGTGGCTGAGTGCGAACGCGCCCGCGGCAGCCCAAAGCTGCGCTTGGGCGGGGCTGTTCAACAGCCAGGTCGGCTCGGCGGCGAGGATCTGCGCGGCGATCATCGGAGGGTTGACGACGCCGTCGGCGAGCATTTGCGCCATCATCGCCGCGCTCAGCGGGTCCTGTTCAGCGGCCAGGCGCAGCCCGCGGCAGACATCATTTGGCAGCCGGTCCAGAAAACGGTCGAACGCCTCGCGTGCCGGTTGCCCGGTGCGCCTGGCGATGTGCTCGAGCGGCTCCCGCGCGTTTGCGTCGAGGACGTTCGTCTCCGGGATGGCGACCAGGAACGACTTGCCGGTCGGCCGGGCTGTCGTTTCGTCGATGACCTGCCAGTAGCACGTGCGTCGGTCGGGGTGATACAGCACGACGATGACCGGCAGGCTGTGCCCTAGCCAGTAGTTGAGGTGGATGCCCTTGCCGCGAAAGGTCATCTCACCCTTGCCGGGCTTGCCCCGTCCGAAGTGCGAAGGGCCACTCTTGATCTGAACGCCGATCAGTCGGCCGGTCACATCGTCGTCGGGCGTGACGACCTCGATGTGGGCGTCGATTCCGTAGTCGGCGACAGACTGCTCCCGGAACTCCCACCCCAGGTCCTCGAGGACCGCGGTCAGTACCGCCGCGACACCTGCGCGGTCCGCGCGGTGCGTCTGGCCCCGTTTCGGAAGGTTCGCAGCGGCGCTCACGCAACAAGTCTGCCCCTGCTCTGGCTGGCGCCCAGGACGGCCCGCGCCCGGCGTGTCGATCTTCATTGACGGGGTCCGGCTCTTGTCGAAGGTGGGCAGGCATGACGGCACATCCCGAGCGACTTTGATGACCACGCTCGGTCGGGGTCCGTGTACCCGGAAGTACCCGGGGCGATCCGGCCGCCTCCAGCCCGTGCAGCACCATCGCGCCCACGCCCTGTACGCGTTCCTCGCCTCCGGCGTCGACGACGCAGCAGTAATGATCGTCGACAGCCTCGGTGAGCTGCAGACCACCACCACCTGGCACGCCCGCCGGGACGGCCCACGAGTCATCCTTGACCTGCGGCATGCGATCAACGACCCGGCTTCCCTCGGATACGCCTACGGGGCCGTCATCGAGCACCTCGGCTGGCGACGCGGCGATGAGGAAGGCACGGTGATGGCGTTGGCTGCCCTCGGTGACCCGGCCCGCTTCCGGGACCTGATGTCCCGGGCGATCCGGCTCACCGCGGACGGGTTCACCATCGATCCGGCACTGCTCGCCCTGCGGGTGCACTCCAGCCGCTACGGCCGAGTCACGCCCACCTTCGTTGCCGCGACCTGCCCGCCCCGCTCGCCGGCGGCGCCAGTCGAGCCCGTCCACGCCGACCTGGCCGCCGCCCTGCAGGAGCGCACCGAACAGGTGATGCTGCATCTCGCGGCCCGTGCCCGCCACTTGACCGGATCCGGACTGCTCTGCCTGGGCGGTGGGGGTCGCGATGAACTGCGTCGCGGCCGGTCTCATCGCCCAGGCCAGCATCGTCGACGAGGTGCATGTACCGCCAGCACCCGGTGACCCCGGCACCGCGATCGGCGCCGCAGCCGCAGCCTGGCTGAATGTGACCGGCCGTCCGCCCGTCGGCATCGCCCAGCGTTGCTACTTCGGCCCCGCCTACCCCGGCCTGACGCTGCCAGCCGCACCCCGACCCGGTCTCCACGCGGCCCGCCTGACCGAACCCGCGCACCACCTGGCCCGGCGCCTGGCCGACGGCGAGATCGTCGGGCTGTTCACCCGCGAACTGGAGGCCGGGCCGCGGGCCTTAGGGCACCGGTCGATCCTCGCCTCGCCCTTGAACGCCGGTGTAGTCGAACGACTCAACGCCACCGTCAAGTTCCGCGAACCATTCCGGCCGTTCGCCCCGGTCGTCCTCGCCGACAAAGCCGCCGACTACGTCCGCCTGCGCCACCCCTCGCCGTTCATGTCGCTCGCCGCGCCCGTAACCGACCTGACCCGCGACCAACTACCGGCAATCGTGCACATCAACGGCACCGCCCGGGTGCAAACCGTCACCCGCAAACAGCACCCCTTCCTCGCCGACGTCCTCAGCACCTTCGGCGAGATCACCGGACGCCCCGTCCTGATCAACACCTCGTTGAACATCAAGGGCAAGCCGATCTGCGGCACACCCGACATGGCTCTGGACTGTCTCGTCGAATCCGGCCTCGACGCGCTGCTCATCGAAGACTGGTGGGTGACGAAGTGAGGATCAGGTACAGCTTCTGGGGGTTCCTCGGCCCCGGCATCACCGACACCCCGGACGGAGGCCGCAGCCACCGCCGGACCCTGATCGACGGACTCTGCACGGCCGGCCACGACATTGTCTTCCTGCAGCTCAACCGCGACTTGTGCGAGGCAGGGGACGACCTCACCGGTCGCTACCGCTGGGACGTCGGCCTACCCGACATCGACGCGCTGTTCCTCGAATGGGCGCTCGACGCGCTGCCGCAGGACCTGCAGGGCCGGTACGGCGAAGTCGTGCTCACGGTTCACAACGGTGAGTACCTGAGGGTTCCGCTCGACGGCGAGGGTGAACTGGTCGCGGAGCTGCGCGAGCGTGGCTACGAGGTGACCCGCGACGATGACCTCATCAACCTGCTCGACGGCCTCGGCCTCGGCTCGGTGACCGCCTGAGGAACGACGGAGACGCCGGCATCGGTTCCGAGGACCGGTTCGTCGCGGGCGATGTAGCGCGTGAGGCAGCGCATGATCTCGTTCTTGGTCTTGCCCTCGTTAATCCGGCGGGTGACGTAGTCCTGGTGGGTTGGTGGCAGCGCATCGGGATCAGTGTGACTCGCCGCAGGGCGCTGTTGGCGTCGCGGTCGCCCGCCGCGGTGCAGTCGGTGGCAGTCGGTGCGCCCTGAGCTGGCCGGGACTGGCGCCACGGCGCAGAGTCGGGCGAAGGCGGCTTCGGACCGCAGCCGGTGGGGGTTGTCTCCCGCGGTGACGAGGAGCTGCCCGGGGTGAAGTCCGCGCCCCAGCAGCGGTTCGGCGTGGCCGCAGTAACCTCGCATTGCAGTAGGTCCTGCGCTCGCTGGGCACCGGGTCTTTGGGATGCCGCCGCTGACTTCTGCGGCAGGGGCGCTTGTATAGCCATGCTGCCGTCACCTACAGTCCGATTCGGTCAATCCGCGACCCACGGGAGGCTGATCGGGTGTCGACGTACGGTCGCCAAGATGACGAGTGGGACGTGCTGGTGGGCGCGGGCAAACAGTTCCTGCGCGAGCGCGCGCTGATAAAGCGCAACACGTCGTACACCGAGATGAGCGTGACGCTAGCGCGGCGCACAGGCTGCCCGGCGTTCGACTTCTCGGAACAGGCCGAGCGTGCTGCGATGGGCTATCTGCTGGGCCGGATCGTCCACGAGACGCATCCAGTTGTCGGGGCGATGATGTCGGCTCTGGTGATCTACCTTGATGCGAACGACGCCGGCCCCGGCTTCTACCAGCTCGCGCAAGACATGGGTCTGCTCCCAAAGGGCGCCTCGAAGCAGGCTCGAGAGGCGTTCTGGGTCCAGCAGGTGGGAAGGACCTTCGCCTACTTCCGCGCAGGTGGCCGCCTTTGAGTTCGAGCCCGGCGATGCCGCCTCTCGCGTGGGGCGGTTGGCTTCCGCTGGGCGACCGGGACGCTCGCCTGCAAGTGCCCCGAAGCCCGGGGCTCTACCGGGTGAGGCGCATCGGTGACAGCGCCCTCGCCTACGTCGGGCAGACCGCTGAGCTACGACGCCGACTCGGTCAGCTATGCGTGTTCAACCGCGATGAGATGCCATACAACGACCCACACACGGCCGCTCCCTGCCTCTGGGTCATGCGCACCGCGGACGGCGCGGAGTTCGAGTTCTCCATCGCCGAGCTCGCCGGGGACGTCAGAGAGCGCAAGCTGGCGGAGTGCGTGCTCCTCTCGGAGCACCGAGCGCAATTCGGTCGCTCACCGACGGCCAACTTCGGACGCATGCCCGACGGGTGGGTCAAGTCCACCGGTAACAATGCAGCGCTCGTGACAGCAGGCCGCAGAGCGCGCGGCTACCAGGACCCCCACGCCTCCCGGCCCGCCGATCACCGGCCAGCCCTCGACCTTGGCCGGGCTCCGACGGCCCGCGACTGGGCCGAGCTCCCCTGGAGTTCCTGGAGCTCGAGGCTGGTGTCGGAGCCGATGGTGGGCGTCTACCGGATCCGCCGCCCGGGCGAGGCGTGCCTCGTGTACATCGGTCAAGGACAGATCCATGCCCGATTGACCGCCCATGCCGCCAAGAGCCGACGCGAAGGCCACCGGCAGCGCGCGGTGTTCAGCCAAGCCCTCGAAAGCTCCTGGGCAGGCCTGCCTGGCTGCTCCCCTACCCAACTGCTCGAGATCGAGTGCGACCTGATCGCCAGTCACGCCCTCACCACCGGATCGGCGCCCGAGGCCCAGTTCCTTGGGTGAGCGCCGACCTTCTCGGGCCTTCTAGCTGTCTACAACACCCGTCCAGCCATCCCGCCGCGGCCGACGCCGTCAGGGCACAACGGAGGCAGGCCGCTATGAACAGCGGCATTGCCCCGAGCTCGACACGGCCACCCCGCAGGATGGGCAGATGTCGGCGCGAGATCGCGGCACAGCGGTGGCGACATCGCCCCTACGTTTGCGCTTCGATCTCACGGCACCGCCCTTCCCTGCGGCCGTTCGAGAGGGCTTGCGGTCACGGTCTAGCCCGGAGTCCAGCGCCCGCAGCACCTTGCGGACATCGTCCTGGGTGAACGCCGTCCACCCCCGTCCGTGCAATAGCCTCGTCAACGCCTCAGGGCTGAGATCTGGTGCCTTGATCCAGAAGGTGCGAACTGCCACCACGAAGTCACTCATTCGGCCGCTTGCAACGGGTTGGCCCACGGGTACGGCAAGGCTGCCGAGTCGCTTGGCTTGGAGTCCTTTGTTGTGACGCTCGCTCGGCACCGGGCCGGGGTCCCGTCGCAGGGCCGCGCGCACATCGGACTGCTTGACGGTCGTATACCCCAGATCACGTAGCCGCCGCGCAAGTGCCTTGTCGCCCATGCCGGGATGCTGCGCGCGAAGTGCATGCGCAGCGTTGACGATCTCCTGGTAGTGCGGCCGAGGAGCACGACTCGTAGGTTCAGGCACACGTCGCACCTGACGGCCTGGTCTGGGCGGGGCGCCGAACGGCTCGGCGGCGGTATTCGGGGTTCCTCGCGTGGCAGTCGGTCCAGCCACGAGTCGCGGTTGCGATCGGGCTGGTCATCCTTCTCCCAGTCGTGGCCGTGGTCAGAATGCCGTCCATCGGCGTCGGCGTACCAGTCGCCAATGCTGCTCGCCATGATGCCGCCTCCCCCGACCCACGCTGCCTGCCGGCGTCACGCTAAGCCTGCCCTGCCACTATCGTCTGTTGCCATATTTTTCTCCATCCGGAGCGAGCGCCAGATGCCCGATCCGTAGGCGTACAGAGATCGGCGGAGATGGCACATCCGGCTGAGGGTTGGGTGCGGCATCAACGAACCTTCACCAGATTCCCGACAGTGAGCCTGGTTCCCGTCGGGCAGGTGAGCGGCTCCCCATCGGGGTAGCGGGACGGGCCTCCGCGGGGCCAGCTGATCCTCACGCCGTCCAGGGCCGGAGGGGTCACGTCAGGACCGGCCCGTACCGCTATCCGGCTCGCTACGTGACCGGCCGCGGGCCGCGTTGATATCTGCGAGCATGCGACCACACCCGAATGTCACGTTGCAGCCATCGATCGGACCATTCCCACCAAGTCCGGCGACACTTAGGGTAGTGCGGTGTTGACCCGCGCCGACGGTCCGCTGGCGTGGCGAGGGTTGGACGCCGACCGCATGGCAGGAACAGGAGCGAAAAGCATCCATGGCTTCCGGGCTGAGCTGGCTGGACAGCTCTCGTGACGACCAGCAACGCATCCGCGAGTTGCTCAAGCTGTTCAGCGACACGGAGAGCCGCGACGAGTTGGGCATCGGCCAGGTCCGCGACGCGTTCAGCGATCTGCTGTTCCCCGGCACGTCGGTCATTCAGACCCGGGCCCGCTACCTGCTGATGGTGCCGTGGTGCTATCAGGAGGCGCAGCGGCGTGGGCTGCGCGGTGACCGGCTCGCCGCGCAGGTCGACCGCAACGAGCGGAAGGTGATCGACGCCCTGCTGCGTGGGGACGACACGGAGGGGGTGATCGGCCGACGCGCCGGGGTGGGCGTGCGTACGCTGCCGTCGAGCATCTACGCGGCGGCGCTGCTGCGGTACGGCATCCGCACCGGCGACGACGAGGCCGCACCAGACCGTCGGCTGGCGGCCGGCCTGGCCGAGGCCGGTGAGCTGACCGACCGGTCGAGCGGGACCTGGCACCCGACGCTGCCGCCGGCACCGGCAGGCTTCCCCAACGACGTCGCCGGTGGGCTGCGGCTGCACCCAAACGAGGCCCGCTGGCTGCGCGAGCGGATCCTCGCCGCCGCGCCGAGCACCCTGCTGGCGTATCTGCTGGAACCCGAGCATCGTCCCGGCTGGGACAGTGAGGCGCCGTGGGAGGAGCCGGTCGCGCTCGCCGCGCCGGAGCCGATCGGCTCGCTGCTCCGGGACGCGGCGCGGTTCTCGCTGGCCATCCACGGCGCGGCCTTGCTGTACAACCTGCTCGTCGCCGAACGGTACGAGAAGGCCGGCCTGACCGAACGCGAGGCGCCGGTCGCCTGGTACCAGAGCGCGCTGCAGGAGTGGAACGAGCGGGTGACGGCGGAGCACGACCTAAAGGGCTGGGACCGGTCGAGCATGTGGCTCCGGCTCGAGCTTCAGAATCCGCGGATCGTCGGGAACGCCGCCGCACGCCGGTTCATCGACCGGTGGCTCGACGCGGTCACCAGCGGCGCCGCCGGCGACGCCGCCACCGACCAGAGTCTGCGCAACCTGGTGGGCGAACGGGAACGGTCGGTGAAGAAGGGCCAGTCGCGGCTGGTCAACGACAAGCTGCTGCGCACCTGGAGCGGCTCGTCGGGCAGCCGGCAACTGGTGTACCGGTGGCCGCAGGTGCGCCGGATCCTCGCCGACATCCACGACGGCTGCGCCGCCGACCTACCGGAGGCCGCCGATGCTCTCGCCTGATTCCCGCGCTCTTCTGCTCGACGCGCTGCGCCCGCCGGCGGGCGCGCGGCTGTCCCGCGCCGTGGCATTGACCTTCACCCTGGACCTGGAGAGTCTGCTGGTCACCCCGCTGGCATTCGCCGCGCACGGCCTGCGGGAGTCGTCCGATCCGATCGCGGTGATGAAGGGGGTGCGGCACAGCGCGGACCGCATCGACGTGTTCTGTCAGGCAGGGCAGATCACGGTGCCACCGACGAGCTCCGCGCTCCTGGCGTTCGTCGAGCCGATGGTGCATCAGGTGCGCCGGCCCAAGCCGGGTCACCTGTTCCACCCGAAACTGTGGGCGTTGCGCTTCCACGACGAGACGACCGGGGAGGCGTCACTGCGGCTGCTCGTGCTCAGCCGCAACCTGACCAAGGACCGCAGCTGGGACGTGTGCCTGCGCTTGGACGGTGCGATCGGCACCCGGATAGCCAGCAGCAACCGGCCCCTGTTCGAGCTGCTGCGCCAGGCGATGCGGCTGGCGGTCGCGCCGCTGCCGCCGCTTCGGCAGGCGGCGCTCGAGGCGCTGGGCGAGGACCTGCGCCGCGCCGAGTGGGAGTACCCCGAGGGCGCGCAGGAGATGTACTTCCATGCCCTTGGCGTGCCCGGCGCTCGGCCACCGGACTTCGACGGGACACGTCACCTGGTCATCTCGCCGTTCTGCACGCCCGGTGGTCTGGCGCGGTGCGCGTCGAGCGGCCGGCGGGCGGTGGTGAGCCGGCAAGAGACGCTCGACTGCCTGCCCGACGACAGTCTGGCCGGTTCCGAGGCGCTGGTGATCAATGCCCTGGCCGGTCTGCCCGTGGAGGGGGCGCCGTCCGGACAGTATGTCCTCACCGGGCTGCACGCGAAGGTGTACGTGGTGGAGAAGGGCCAGCGGGCGCGCTTCCTGCTCGGCTCAGCCAACGCCACCGACGCGGCGTTCGGCGGCAATGTGGAACTGCTGGTGGAACTGGTCGGTGGGCGCACCCTGTGGGGCATCGACGCTCTCCTCGGACCCAAAGCGGGATTCCGGGAGATCCTCGAACCCTACGAACGCCACGACGCCGCCGAACCGGAGCCGGAAGCGGTCGCCCTTCGCGATCTGATCCGCGACATCGCTGCCATCCCGCTGTCGGCCATCGTCACGCCGGAGGCCGACGGATACGGAATCCGGCTGGCGTCCGAGGATGCCCTACCCGACGCGCCGGGCGTGCGGACTACCGCGCAGCTGCACACCCGCCGCGGGGAGGCGGTGGTGCTTACGCCGGGACAGCCGATGGACGCGACGTTCAGCGGGCTTGCGCTGGTCGACATCACCCCGTTCGTCGTGGTCAGCGTGGAGGACAGCACCGGTCGGGAACAGACAGTGGTCCTCGCTGCTCTGGTCGGCGATCCCGCGCACCGGCTCGACCATGTCATCGCCGCGCAGATCGACTCGCCGGAGAAGTTCCTGAAGTTCCTGCTGCTCATGCTCGGCCTCGGCACCGAGGCTGTCGCCACCATCGGCGGCGAGGCCGGTGGACACGGCGCCTGGCGTTCTGGCGCAACCGGAATTCTCGAGCTGCTGCTCAACGCTCTCGTCGACCGGCCGGAGCAGCTCGACGACCTGGCCCGACTGGTTACCCGCATCGAAGCCGGCGGTAACGGCGAGCGTCTGCTGCCGCCCGGCTTTGTCCAGCTGTGGCGGGTCATCACGCAGGCGCGGGACACGATGACAGAGGCGGTGCCCTCGTGAAGCGGTACGACGCCGGCCCGGTCATGGCCGGATTGAAGGACTTCCAGCGCGCCAGCGTCGCCCATGTCATCGACCGGTACTTCGGCGCCGACCCGACCCGCCGGTTCCTGGTCGCCGACGAAACCGGGCTCGGCAAGAGCGTCGTCGCGCGAGGCGTCATCGCGCAGACCCTGCAGCGGCTGCAGGACGACGACAGCGTCGAGCGGGTCGACGTCATCTACGTCTGCTCCAACCAGGACGTCGCGCGGCAGAACATCGACCGGCTACGGGTCACCCCCGACGAGACGGTCACCCTCTCCAGCCGGCTTACCCTGCTCGCCAAGTACGCAGACCAGCTCAACGCCGCGACCGCCACCGTCGGCAAGCCGATCAACCTGGTCGCGTTCACCCCCGGCACCTCCTTCGACCAGGGCTGGCGGACCGGCACGGCGGAAGAACGGGCGCTGCTGTTTCTAATCTTGGAGCAGGCGAGCTCTTGGGACGGGTGGCGAGGACGGGCGGCGCTGCGAGCACTGCAGGCGGGCGTAGCGAATCCCGAACGGTTCAAGGAGCGGTGCGACCGGCTACGCGAACACCTGGGCGGGAAGCTCGACCGGACCATCACCAGGGAGTTTTTGCGTCAGGCCCGCCGCCGGGGCCTGCTCCACCAGTTCGAGGCGCTGCTCGACGGCATCGGCCGGCGCGCTGTCCTACCCGATGCGCTGCGGGAGACCGCCCGCAAGCTCACCGGCGACCTGCGTACGGCGCTGGCCACCGCCGGCGTCGAGGTTCTCGAACCCGACCTGATCATTCTCGACGAGTTCCAGCGGTTCCGCGAACTGCTCGACCCAGCCGGCGGCGAGGGCGCCGAACTCGCCCGACATTTGTTCAACTACCGGGCCGCCCGGGTGCTGCTGCTGTCGGCCACCCCGTACAAGCCGTTCACCTTCGCCGAGGAGGCCGCCGCCGGCGAGGACCACTACGCCGACTTCCGGCAGGTGCTGCGATTCCTCAGCGACGACGAGCCGTGGCACGCCGACGTGACCAAGGCGTTCGAGTCGTACCGGGAGGCGCTGGTGCGCGGCGAGCCCTGCGGCGACCTGCGTGACTGGCTGCGCAGCCTGCTGCTGCGGGTCATGTGCCGCACCGAACGGCCCATGCTGGGCCAGGACGGGATGCTGCGCGAACAGCTGAGCCTTGCCGACGATCTCGACGTCCCGGACGTGCGCAGCTACGTCGCGATGCGCAAGATCGCCCAGGCGGTAGGCGCCCCAATGACTGTCGAGTACTGGAAGTCCGCCCCATACTTCCTGAACTTTCTCGACGGCTACCAGCTGGGCGACAAGGTCCGCGCGGCGCTGGACGACCGTCCGCACCCGGAGGTGTCCGCGCTGCTGGCCTCCGCGCAGCTGCTGGACGCCGACGCGATCAGCCGCCGAGCACCGGTCGATCTCGGCAACAGTCGGCTGCGGCAGCTCGCCGCGGACACCGTCGACCGCGGCTGGTGGCAGCTGCTGTGGCTACCGCCGTCGCTGCCGTATCACGCGCTCGGTGAGCCGTTCGCGGCGGCGGCGCGGGAGGGCATCACCAAGCGGCTGCTGTTCTCCTCCTGGAACGCCACCCCCACCGCCGTGGCAGGACTGCTCAGCTACGAAGCCGAGCGTCGGCTGGGCCGCGCCGGCGAAGGGCACCGCCACCTCGACTACCGGATGGAGCACGGTCGTCCGGCGGCGATGAGCGCGCTCGCCCTGTTCTGGCCGCATCCCGCCCTGGCTGCCCTGTGCGACCCGCTCGACGTAGCCCGGCAACGGCCGGACGAGACCCCGACGCTCGCCGTCATCGAGCGGGAGGTCCGGGAGCGGCTACGCGCTCGCGTTGCCGCCCGGCCGGCAACGACCGAGGCTGGTCCGGCGGAGCCGTGGGAGCTGGTCTTCCGGTGGCCGGGCGGTGATGCCGGCGTCGAGGACGCCGCCGCGGCCTTGGGGGGAGCGTCCTCCGACGAGGAGGGGCCGGCCACGGGTCTGGACCGGCACGTGGCCCGCGCCCGCGAGCTGGCCGGCCAGGCCGGCTACCCGGCGGTGGGCCAGCCGGACGGGCTGCTCGACACTGTCGCGGCGATCGGCCTGCACGGCCCCGGCAACATCGCCTGGCGGGCGCTGTCGCGGCTGATCCACCCCGGCAGCGCCGTCACACCCGGCGGACATTGGCGCGCCGCCGCGCTGCTGGCCAATGGGCTGCGCTCTCTGTTCAACCGGCCCGAATCCGCGCAACTACTCGAGAGCCTCTCGATGGGCCAGGTCTATTGGCAGGCGGTGTTGCGGTACTGCGCTGCCGGCGGTCTGCAGGCCGTCCTCGACGAGCACCTGCACACGCTGCGCAGCACGGCGTCCGACACTCCGCTCAACGACGAAGAGCTGTGGAAACTCGCCGACGAGGCGCGCCAGGCGATCGCCAGCCGCCCGTCAACGTACGTCGCCTTCGACCCGCACCGCCCCCGGCAGCCGATCAGGCTGCCCGGCCGGTTCGCGCTGCGCTACGGCGGCCGCGGCGAGGAACAATCCCAAGTCGACCGCAAGGTCGCCGTACGCCGGGCCTTCAACAGCCCGTTCTGGCCATTCGTTGTCGCCACCACCAGCGCCGGCCAAGAGGGCATCGACTTCCACCAGTGGTGCTCGGCGGTCGTGCACTGGAACACCCCCGCCAACCCCGTGGACTTCGAGCAGCGTGAGGGCCGGGTGCACCGATTCGGCGGCCACGCCGTACGCCGCAACGTCGCCGCAGCGCACCGCGCGGACGCCCTGCGCTCCCCCGACCCGGACGTGTGGAAGGCCCTCTACGACGCGGCACGAGCGGTCTCCGGCGAGCTGGGAGACTTCGCGCCGTACTGGGTGTTCCCAGGGCCGGCGAAGATCGAACGACACGTCCTGCCGTACCCGCTCAGCCGCGACCAGGCGAAGCTCGACCGGCTCAAGGCCGACCTGGCGCGCTACCGGCTGGCGTTCGGCCAGCCGCGACAGGAGGACCTGCTGAACCTGCTGCGGCGAGGGGAGAGCGAGGCGGTGGGGGTTCCCGACGTTCTGGATCTGCGACCCGCGCCGGAACGAAGCCAGCCGTGACGAAAAGTGGCTCGGCTCATCATCCTCGCTACGCCAGCGGCGAGCGCCTGGCATAACGTTGGTAGGCGTGGTGGCCGCACGGCTGGTCAGCGGCGGAGGCGGCGGGAGCAGGGACCGTCGTGGTCAGCCCGGAGCAGGCAGCGCCGCCGGCTGGGCAGGAGCGCATCGCAGAAGACCCAGTGGCGCACGTTCTGGTCGTCCTCCGTCGAGACGGTGGTCCCGCCCGGCTCGGCCTGCGGCAGGACGAGCACCCAGCGGCCGAGCACCCGAGCCAGGCGCTGCGCGGCGGGCAGGTCGCTGGCGACAATCGGCAGGTGGATGACGTACCGCTGGGTCATCGGTCGTGTCCCCGGACGTCGCGGTCGCGGGCCTGGTCGGACTGCCACCGGCGCAGCGCGTCCTTGATGACGGCGGTCTCCCGGGCGCTGGCGGCCAGGGCGGCGTAGACGGCGGCCATGTCGCCGGCGACCGGTCGAGGAAGGTGTACACGTCGTCGGGGTCGAGGCCGCGACGTCCGAGCCCGACCGGCTTGAACCGGCGCTCGCGCACCTGCCAGGGCAGCAGACTGGTGTACCCGCCAGAGCGGCGCGGTCGCGGGCTCCTTCGTCCTACTAGACTTCCCCGCTACTAAAGGCGGTAGAGCAGCGCCTGAACCATCCGTCGTGTACAGCGAGTCGCTCACCGGGGCGCTCTACCTCGACAAGCCGGACGAGCTTCGGGCTTACGAGGATGTGTGGAAGGGTCTGGATGCGCTCGCCCTCGATCAGGCAGAATCGAGGGACATGATCAAGAGAATCATCGGGGAGATGCGCCATGGCTGACCTGACCGGCGCCGTCTGGCGCAAGAGCACCCGCAGCGGCGACAACGGTGGCAACTGCGTCGAGGTCGCCGACAACGTCGTGGGTTTGGTTGGCGTGCGCGACAGCAAGGACCCTACGGGTCCGACGTTGGCCTTCCCACCGCCGGCTTGGGCCGCCTTTGTCTCAGCCGTCAAGATCAGAGTTGTCACGCCCTGATCGACGAATTTCCTACGGGTAGCTCGTGCGTGTCAGGCGTCGCCCGCTACCGAGAAGCCTGCCGGTGCAACGTCCAACCCCGCTCGGTGAGGGCCCATCGGCCGCGTCCCGCCTTCTGCATCGGCAGCAGTAACCCCTCCCGAACCATCTCGCCGCGCTCGAATGACGTGCGGTTTTCCCAGTTGGCCTCGAAAGGTCGCTTGGGCGGCGAGCGCCAGTCGTCGTCAGTGAACTGGTCCTGGAACGCCTTCGCCATCGCTCGCAAAGCCGATCGCCGCTCCGCCGCTCCGCCCAGATCTCCTAGCGTCTGGATGAGCCAGAGGCGAAGCTGCGATTGTGGCGTCAGTGCCATGGAAACCTCCGCAATGAGGGGATACGCCGGCTCGGGCCGACGCGAGACGACAAGAGGAAACACTGGAAGCTTGCCCAAGCTACGGCCCTTCCCAGTCCGGAGGCAGCGTCGAGGCCCAGGGATGGCTTGGCGGCAAACCGACCCGAGGCTCTCCCGCACGCTCCCGGACCCAATGGGGAAGTAGCACCGGAACGGAGCTGGTTGAGTGTTCCAGCAGATCCCAACGGCCCTCGTAGCCCTTCCAGACCTCCGCGTTGATCCGGGCCTGCGCAAGCTTCGTGTTTCGGGTCCCGGGCTGCGCGTCTGGGTGGGTAAGCCAGTTGCGGTGAACAATCCACGTTGCTGCTGCCACGTGGAGCCGCGGAACGATGTAGCAGGTGGGGGCGTGCGTCAGGTCGCGCGTGAGAGCGATGAAGACGTACCACTCGTGGTCGAATGCTGGCGTGAAGTCCTTCGCTCCAGGCATCCACGAAACCTTGCCGGCTGGCGCGGCAGCCTTCACTTGAAGTTCGACCATACGGCGGGAGACGGTACTCACGGCGAGTATGTCCGTGCGCTCAAGTCCTTCCCGGGTGAGGGTTGCGACCCAGCCCTGACGAGCCAAGGCATAGCAGACGTAGTGCTCACCACTCGCCCCGGTCAACCTGCGGTCAACCACTCCGGTCCTCCCCGCGCTACCGGAACTGCCGCTGCTGGGCGATTCGGATCCGCTCGCGCCACTCGGCCGATAGATCGACGACCATTACGTCAACGTGGTGAGCCTTTAGCGCAGCCGCGTACCAGGTCCGCGCCTCGGGCCGGAAGGACCGTGCCGCCTGCTCATCACTGAAGCAGAGAATCAATCGGTGATGGCCGCCCAACTCCCTACCGACGTGAATGAGCTTGAGTGCGTCCGCCAAGACCTTCTGCTTCTGCCCGCCCTTAGGCGGCCCCTGGTGCGCCCAGGCTTCCACAAGAGTCGGCGGGGCATGGCTGACGCCATCTACGTCCACGTATTCGCCACCAGCAAGGTGAAGTCGCTTCGGGATGACCTCGTAGCCCAACAGATCAGCAAGCCCGTCCAGGATCGCCGTCTCTGCCTGCCGCTGCACTTTGCTGCTTCCGGCGGGAACCTCCGGGAGCGGCTCTTCGTCGCCACGAGTGGTATCACTGGTTCCCGCAGCGAGCGGGGCCACCGACGTCCCAATCCGCTGAGCCATCTCGACAAGGCGGTAGCGCCCGCCGCCGTCGCGAGTCAGGTCAGGGTAGCGGACAGCGTGATGGGCTGGAGCATCCACGCACATACGGGAGACGACGTGAGTCCGTATCGTGCTTTCCGCGAAGGTGCTTCCTCGCCCGATCAGCAGGCGTACGACTTCCTCCGCCGTGAAGCTGCCGTCGGCACTTCGGGCAGCCAGCTCATGGGCAGCCTCGAGCACCTCATCACGACAGGTTCGGGCCAGCATGCCGCCGACCGTATCTCCCGGTGCACCAACGGGTACACAGCCCGTAGCACGATCCTTCATGACCGCTACGCCTGATCTTCTACGTACGTACGGGTCTGCTTGAGCACCAGCTCGACGGCCTCAGGACGGGCGTCCGGTGGGTAGCCGTACCGGGCCAGCAGTCGCTTGACCTTGCTGCGCACCAAGGCTTGAGCCTGCTCCCGGATCCACCAGTCGATCGGAAGGTCCTGAAGTTCGCGGACCAGATCCTTTGCGATCTGTCCAAGCACGACGTCCCCGAGCAGTTCCGCTGCTGACCCGTTCTGCGCGACCGCGGTGTAGAAGGCATACTCGTCCTCGGTAAGGCCCATCTCGGCGGCCTTGCCGCGGTCTGCGGAGACCTCCTTGGCCAGCGCGACCAGCTCAGCGATGATCTCGGCAGCGGTCAGACCGCCGGAGGTGTAGCGCTGCATCGTCTTCAGCAGTTTGGCGGTGAACCCTTCCTGCGCAACAACGTTGTGGGGGTGGGCCGAACGGACCTCACGCTCGATCGCCCGACGCAGCGCCTCGATGGCCAGGTTGGGACGCTGGCTCTCGCGCAATCGGCGCATGAAGTCTTCGTCCAGGTGTGACAAATCCGGGCGCTGGATGCCGGCGGCCTCGTAGATGTCGACAACCTCGTCCACCGCGATCGCGCTCGCCGTCAGCTGCCGGATCGCCAGCTCGACGTCCGCCGCAGTCGCGAGCCCCCGCTCCGCCCGCTCCTCGGCCTTCAACTTGGCCAGATACAGGCGTACGGCTTCGAAGAACTCCAGGTCCGCACGTAACGGTCGAAGCTTGTCCTCACGCGGACAGTTGCTGTAGGCCCGAGCGATCTTCCGGGCGGTGTCGGCGTAGCGGTCGGCGAGGGTGGGCTTGCCCTCCTCCAGGTCTGGTTCCGGGCTGCGGAGGTAGTCCACGACGTCGAGCGCGGCGTGGTAGAAGGCACGCGGCCTGCCGGAGTCGCGCTTGGCCCTCCAGTTGATGCCATGAAGCTGACTGCCGATCACACCGTGCAGCTCAACCACCATGTCGACGGCCGCGCTGATGTCCTTTCCGATCGGCTTCTCGTCGATGTCGGTCCGGGTGTACTCGGCGAGCGCCTTGGTGAGGTCGTCGGCGATGCCGAGGAAGTCCACCACCAGACCGCTGGGCTTCTCGCCCCACCGACGATTGACTCGGGCGAGGGCCTGCATCAGGGCGGCGCCGCGCATTGGCTTGTCCAGGTACATGGTGTGCAGCGGCGGCGAGTCGAACCCGGTCAGCCATAGCGACTGGACGATCACCAGCTCCAGCGGGTCGTCGGCATCCGTGGCCCGACGCTGGATCTTCTTGATTGCGCCGGTCGAACGGACGTGGGTAGCGATCGGCTCCTGGTCCTTGGCGCTGCCGGTGTATACGGCCTTGATCAGGCCTTCGTCGTCGTCTTCTTGGTGCCACTCCGGGCGGATCGCGGTGATCTCCTTGTAAAGGTCAGCTGCGACCTTTCGGGAGTAACAGACGATCATGCCCTTGCCGGGTTTGCCGGTCAGCTTGACCATCTCGGTCCGACGGCGTTCCCAGTGCTCAACGATGTCTTGGGCGAGCGTCCGTACCCGATCGGCGTGGCCCACGACATCCTCATACTGCGCGAACGCCCGCCGGACGCGCTTGATCTCCTCCTCGTCGAGGTCAACCGTCAGGTCCTCGGCCTCCTCGTCCAACGCCACCGGGTTCACGCCCTCGGGGAGGTGCACCGGAATGTGTCGGTTCTCGTAGTAGACCCTCACCGTGGCGCCGTCACGGACGGCGCGGGTCAGGTCGTACACGTCGATGTAGTCGCCGAAGACCGCCCGGGTGTTCGCCTCGGCTCTGGAGATCGGCGTGCCGGTGAAGGCGATGAACGCCGCGTTGGGAAGCGCGTCGTGCAGGTTCTTGGCGTAGCCGTCGAGGAAGTCGTAGTGGCTGCGGTGCGCCTCGTCCACAACCACGAGCACGTTGCGCCGCTTGGACAGCAGGGGGAAGTCGATGTTCGCTTCCTTGTCCGCCTTGGAGCGGTTGAACTTCTGCAGCGTCGTAAAAATGATCCCGCCGGATGGCCGATCCAGCAGGCGCATCAACTGCTCCTTCGTGTCCGCCTGCACGGGTGTCTCAGGCAGCAGGTCACTGGCGGCGAAGGTGAGGAAGAGCTGGCTGTCCAAGTCGATCCGGTCAGTGAGCACCACGATCGTCGGGTTACGCAGCGCCGGCTCTTTCATCACCTTCGCGGTGTAGTACGCCATCTCCATGCTCTTGCCGGAGCCCTGGGTGTGCCACACGACGCCGATCTTGCCGTCGCCGCCCACCGCTGTGATCGTCTTGTCGACCGCCGTGTTGACCGCGAACATCTGGTGGGCCTTCGCCAGCCGTACCGTGTCGATCGCGCCACCCCGCTCTCGCGAGAAGGCGGTGAAGTTGACCAACAGGTCCAGGAAGAGCTTGGGGTCGAACGCTCCACCGATCAGAGTCTCCAGCGCTCGCCCGTCGCTGACGTCAACGGGCTCGCCACGCTCGTCAATGTCCCACGGCGCCATGTGCTCCCACGGCGTGAACAGTGTGCCGAACCGTGCGGTGATGCCGTCGCTGGCAACAGTGAAGACCGGCACAGCGAGGGCGGTCGCACCAAACTCACGCCTATAGGTCATGAGCTGGTCGTACGCCTCGCGGGTGCCGTCGGTCGCGCCAGCCTTCTTCAACTCGAACACCGCCAGCGGCAGACCGTTCACATACGCCACCACATCAAGCCGGCGTTTGCGGCGCGAATCCCTAATCGTCACCTGGTTGGCCGCCACCAGATCGTTGCCGTACGGATCGAGAAAGTCGATCACCCAGGCAGTGTCGGTGCGGTTCTCCCCTGATGCCGGATCGACGTACCCGACCTTCACCCCGCGCGTCAGCAGCGCGTGAAGGCGGTACCGCTCTGTAAAAGCGTCCGCCGAAGTCCGCATTTCGAACTCCGCCACTACCTCGTCCACAGCGTCCTGCGGCAACTGCGGATTGATCCGCGAGACCGCGTTGCGTAGCCGGCCGTAGAGAATCAGGTCGCCCCAAGACTTCCGCGCGCCATCGCCCTTGCGCGACGGCGCCAGTTCGGCGCCGGTCATGGGCTGCCACCACTCGCCAAGCTGATCCTTGACGTGATACTCCCACTCGGCCTCGGATTCGTCGTGCGGGAAGGCCGGGTCTCGCGATGACATCATCGCTACTCCATCGTTGCGGCTGTTCTGCGGGGTGAGATTCGTTGTAGTGCTATGCGCACGGAGAGTCAGGCAACTTCGGACACCAACTGCTCGGCGTCCTTGATTCGGAGTTCGCCAGAAATCAACCTTGGCAGGAGCGTGTCTCGGACCTGCGCTAGGACTCGAGATTCTCGGGCTGCCAGAAGTGCACGCCGCACCATCGGGCCAATTGTCGTATCAAACCGATCAAGACGGTCATCTGATGGGACGATCATCGGCAATCCTTTAGCGGCGGTAGAGTTAAGCCCTGGAACGGCGACGCCAGTACCTCGCATCCGCATCTCGTCAAGAATTGGATCGGAAGAAAGCCAGAAGTACCCATACTCCTGTGTGAGAGGACGCCGAAACCGGAGGCGGTAGACATGCTCGTTGATGCACATCTGCGAGAAGGGAAAACCTTCGCCAAATAGCGAGACGTGTGGCTCAAACTTTCCAGGACGACCGCCATCCTTGTAGAGCAGGACGTCCCGATCTTCGAGAACCCCACGCTTCATTGCTGAGAAGAAGTCGAGCGGGACGAACTTGACTTTGTCGAAGTCAAACGACGCGAGCCGGACAATGCTTTCGGCGCCTATGCTCGGCACGCCATCCAAATACGCTGCAACGCCGCCCCGCGGTCGGCTTCCTGACTCGAAGACTGAGGTCATCTCGCCCAACGTTGAAATCTTCCACGTATCCGGAAGGCCATGTCCAAATGTCAAATGCGCCAGGGCCTCAGCAAAGCAAGCCTTGAAGAGTGCCTTCCCGAGTTCGTCAACCTTTTGCATAATCCGCTCGTTGACCGCGATCTTGTCGTCGAGCGCACCAAGCAGCGATGCGATCGCTTTCTGTTCAGACAGCGGGGGCACAGAAATAGACGCACTTGCAATTATGCCCGTGCTTAGATTCTGCTGTGCAGCACCATTGGCAAGCGAGATCAGAGTATCGCGGCCGGCTAGGAGACTGTAGTAGAGGAAGCGATGATCTACCTTATCCGGATCAACGATGAGCGCGCAACATGCCTGATTGCACGCCATTGGCGCGCCAAGAATCGCGAGCTTCCCCGCTGTGGGGGAACCGTACATTGCCACGAGCACCGTGTTGGCCGGAAGGAGCTTTGCCGAGGACCGAGCCAATCCGGCTTCAGTAATATGTTCCTCAGCATCCCAAACAATCTCGTCGCGAATTTCCTGAGTCTTGAGCCACGGAATGCCGGAGGTCGAATAATAGGAGGATTCCTTGCGGCTAGGCGTTCCGCCGCTGGTGACCTTCACACAAAGGTTCCGAATCGGGACAGCGGGCCACTCAGCCAGACCCTTGATGAGGTGCATCAGAGCCTCTCAAGCTGTTGACGGACGATTGCCTCGAGACGGGCAGATTCGTCGAAATGCGCCAAGAGATCCTTCGTCAGACGCGCGATCCGTTGCTCGGTCGGCTCGTCGCCCCTGGTGTCGGCTTCCGCGGCGCCGACGTAACGGCTGGGCGTGAGGATGAAGTCATGCTCGCGGATCTCGTCCAAGGTGGCTGACTTGCAGAAGCCCGAAGCATCTGCGTACTCAATGGTTTTGTCAGTGCCGCGCCAGGAATGATAAGCGTCCGCGATGCGACGAAGGTCGTCGACGGTAAGGTCGCGTTCGGTACGGTTCACCATGACGCCCATGTTGCGGGCGTCGATGAAGAGCACCTGGTTGGTGCGGTTGGCGAGCCGCTTCGATCCCTGAGGGCTCTTGTCTCGGGATAGGAACCAGAGGCAGGCCGGGATCTGGGTGGAGCGGAAGAGCTGTCCGGGGAGCGCGACCATGCAGGCGACGAGGTCGCCTTCGACCATGGCGCGGCGGATATCTCCCTCGCCCGACTGCTTGCTGGACATGGAGCCGTTGGCGAGGACGATGCCGGCGCGGCCCTTCGGGGCGAGCTTGTGCGCCATGTGCTGGAGCCAGGCGTAGTTGGCGTTGCCGACCGGCGGGATGCCGTACTCCCAGCGGGGGTCCATGACAAGCCGGTCGCCGCCCCAGTCCGAGACGTTGAAGGGCGGATTGGCCATGACGACGTCGGCCCGCAGGTCGGGGTGCTGATCCTCATGGAAGCTGTCGGCCCACCTCGTACTGAGGTTGGCTTCAATGCCGTGGATGGCCAGGTTCATCTTCGCCAGCCGCCAGGTGTTCTGGTTGAGCTCCTGGCCGAAGACTGAAATGTCGAATGCTTTGCCGCCGTGCGTCTCGATGAACTTCTCGGCCTGCACGAACATGCCACCCGAGCCGCAGGCCGGGTCGTAGACCCGCTCGCCGGGCTGTGGTTCGAGGATCTCGACGATGAGCTTGACGATGCTCTTCGGGGTGAAGTATTCGCCGCCTCGTCGACCCTCGGCGAGCGCGAACTTCTCCAGGCAGTATTCGTACACCTCGCCGAGTACGTCGCGTGCGCTGCGGCGGTTGCCGTCGGCGTCGAACTGGTCGCGGAAGCGGAGCTTGTGGATGAGGTCGACTAGTTCGCCGAGGCGGCGCTCGTCGACGCCGCGCCCGTTGTAGAGGCCTTGCGGCAGGGCGCCCTTGAGATCGGGATTGGCGTCGCCGACAGCCTTCATCGCGCCATCGAGAAGCTGGCCGATGCTGGTCTGGCCGGCAGCCGTCTTGGCGCGATGTGCGAGAGACTCCCAGCGGGCGGCCTGCGGCACCCAGAAGACGCCGCGGCCCGCGTACTCGTCCTGGTCCTCCAGCAGTGCGGCGCGGTTCGCCTCGGGGATGCCCTCTGCTTCCAGCTCGGCTTCGATCTGCGCCCGCCGGTCGTCGAACGCGTCCGAGGTGTATTTGAGGAAGATGAGGCCGAGCACAAAGTGCTTGTACTCGGCGGCGTCCATGCTGCCGCGCAGCTTGTCGGCCGACTTCCAGAGAGTGTCTTTCAGGTCGGCCGACTGCGGCTCTGTCGGCTTGCGGGCGCGTGGGGGCACTGTCTTGTCTCCTCAGATGTTCGTGTTCGACGTGTTGGGCTTGAAGCGCAGGCTCATCGCCCCGTCGGCGACGCCGGCGGCGATCCGCTGACGGACCAGATCCAACGCCGCGGCCTGGTTTCGGGCTTGCTCTACCAGGTCGTTGAGCATCATGGACGCCTGATCGAGGTGGCCGTAGTCGACCGCGGTCAGCACGGGGATCTCCAACTGGTGCAGGGTGACGCTGCGCACGCGTGGACTGGTGCGTGCCGCGTTGCGCGCCGCGCCGAGCAGGGCCGCTAGCGCGTACGGCCCGATCCATGCCTGCTGAGGCTCGTCTCGGTACAGGGACGAGTGTTTGACGTAGCCGGGGATGCGCAAGCCCTGCACGGGGGTAAGCAGGACACTGCCGCCGATAGCGTCGACCATGACGCGAAGCTGGTCGCCGGCCATGACGACAACGTCGCCCGGTTCGGTGATCGCGGCTGCGGCGTACTGCCCGAGTGCCAGAACGTCGATGCGACGCTCGCCGACGCGCATCTCTCCGAGCAGCTCTTCGCGACCCAGAACCCGTTGTCCGCTGCGACCCAGGTCAGCATCGGGCATGCGATGGCCCGGCAGACGGATGAGCTGCCGGCCGCGTAGCAGCTCGCCGATCGTGCGGTACGTCATGCCCTGCGCGCGGGAGGTCACCCCGATCCGCTCCAGCGTGGTGATCGCGTCATCCGCGCCCATTTTGAAGGTTGCCGCCGCGGACTCACGTGCCCGCACCGCCGCCACCACGTGGTCCTCAGGTGCCGCCTTGGGTGCCAACAGATGTGACGGCAGGAGTGACCGCCTGCCCGCTAGGTCGGACAGGGGAATCGCCGTGCATGGCTCAGCTTCGCGCGACTCCCGCGACCCGCACACGAGCCGCGTTGTCTGTTCGATCCATGACCCGCCGTACTGGGACCGGACCTGGTCGGCGTCGCAGACAACGACGTCTCGCGTCGTGTCGCCCTCGTCGGGCGCCAGCACCAGCAGCACAAGGTCCGTGCCGCCGATGAAGCGGTGAATGTGACGGGGCAGTTGGATGATCGCGCGGACGCAACCTCGACGCACGAGTTGCTCGCGTACCCACGTCACCGGAAGCCGGCGTGATGTACCTGTGCGCGTCAGCGTCCATTCCGGCACGACGGCGAACCCAACGGCCTCGTCGCTGAGGCACTCCACCACCCGGGAGGCCCAGGACAGCGGGTGTTCCTCATGGTGGTCCTGCTCGCCGGGCTGGAACGGCGGGTCGACAAAGACAAGGTCCGAACCCGAGAGACTGCCCGTGTCCTGTCCGTCGGTGAGGACCGTGATCATCTGGTGGCCGTGGCAGAAGGACCTCAGACGCAGCCACCTTGCCGCCACCGGGTCTGCCTCGGCGCACCGGATCTCGCGTGGGCGACCGGCGCCCATCATGGTGGTGAGCATCTTCCCTGGGCCGGCCGCGAGATCAGCTACGGCAAGCTCGGTGAGATCTCCCAGCATCTCTTTCGCCAAGCGCAGGATCAGGTCGCAGATCTCGGCGGGGGTCTCAACCGGGCCACCGGACCAGCCACGACGACCAGCTGCGGAGAGCACCTCCTCGGCAGCGCCCGCCGCACCAAGCTCTGACACCAGACGCTCGACATCATCAAGCATCGACAACGCCGTTTGGCCGCGAGCGCCGACATGGCTGAGCAGGCCGACGAGATCGGGGTGCTCAACCTCGGCGCTGACGCACAGCTCCGCGAGGGTGGCGAGGTCGGCGGGCAGTGGGCGTTGGTGGGCCACTCGCAGCGCGATCAACTCGAGCGCGACATCGGCAAATGTGTCGGGATCGAGCTGGGCCTCATCAAGGTTGGCACCACGGTCCATGCTTGCCCGGAACCTGTCTCCGTAGGTGCTGGCCGTTGAGCCACCCTCCCGCGAAGCCGGCACCGGGCGACGGTCCAGCCACCGGGCCACTTCAGCCGAATCAAAGAGCGGCTGCCCAGGCGAACCGCCTACCGGGTCAGGAAAGTCAGGATGCCGGCGCCTCCAGTTGCTGACGCTTGGGCGGCGCACCTGGGCAAACCTGGCGATCTGCCCCAGCGTGACGGTCGACGACATTTGTCCCCACCTCCTCCCACCCGTCCGGTTGTCCGCGCCGCGACAGTACCGAGGGATGAGGATCTAGAGCAACCCGCACTCGGTGATAAGAGGGGTTATCTGACTCCGCCACTACGGACTTGATACCAGGGGTTCTCACGACGCGTTGTCGCCTGTCTGCCGGCTTGCCGCTCTTATGAGATGCGGCACCGGGCGGCCACCAGCGCCAGTCCTGGCCGACGCCATCAGACCCGTCAAGGAGACCAGAATGCGCAAGACCACCACCCTCGCCCTGCTCGCCACCGGCCTCGTCGCGTTGGGTTGCGGCTCCGGCACCACCGACAACGCCGGCAACTCCGGCAGCGGTGAAGGCGCCAAGGGCGACGACAAGCCCGCCAAGACCGCGAAGGTAGGCCAGCCCGCCCGGGACGGGAAGTTCGAGTTCACGGTCAAGTCGTCCAAGTGCGGCGTGGCCAAGGTTGGCAGCTCGATGCTCGGCGACAAGGCCCAGGGCCAGTTCTGCCTGATCACGGTCAACGTGAAGAACATCGGCAAGGAGTCGCAGCTGCTCGACGGCAGCAGCCAGAAGGCTTACACCGCCGACGGCACCCAGTACTCCACCGACACCGAGGCGGGCCTCTACGCCAACCAGGAGCAGAGCACCTTCTTCAACGAGATCAACCCCGGCAACCAGGTGACCGGCGTCCTGGTCTTCGACATCCCGAAGAACGTCAAGCTCACCAAGCTCGAGCTCCACGACTCCGCCTTCTCCGGCGGCGTCGACGTCGCCCTCAGCTGACCTCTCCCGCCAGGGGCGGGTCCCGCGAAGCCCCGCCCCCGGCGCACCCCTCCCCCGCACAACCGCCATCCCGATTCTCGCCGCGAGGAGATCGACATGCGCCGTGCGAACCAACCGACCACGCCCAGACCGGCCAGACGCCGTGCCGCTCGCAAGGACGCCACCCGGCCGCCGAACGACCCACCGACCCTCTTCGACCTGGACCTGCCCGAGCCACCGTCCGGCACCTACCCGACCTCGCTCTACCAGTTGGAGCGGATGCCGCCGACGGTCGAGGGGCTGCACGACGCGCTGGACCACCGCTACCTGCGCAAGCACGACTTCACGGTCGAGGAGCGCCTGGTCGCCGGCGCGCCGGCCCTGCTGGTGCACGGCACGGTGCCGCGCGAGCGCGCCGACTGGTGTGACGTGTTGGCTTCGCTGACCGGGGAGACGATCGACGTCGGATTTAGCAGCGGCGGCGCCGCGCTGCTCGTCGCGGTCGACGACCACATCTACGCGCTCGCCTACGGCACCGTCGGCCGGCACATGATCGACCTCGACCTTGCCAACGCTGGCTTCGGGATCGGCTTCGCGGTGCGTTCGCTCGCCCCGGACGAGATCAAGCGGGTACGCCGGCGGGTGTTCGGCACGACCGGCCGGGTCGACCGCAACATGGTGCCGGGCGGTCAGCACATCCGGATGTACGGGATCGACAAGTGGGGCGAGATCGTCGGGCAGGTCTGCGGTCGAGCGTTCAACCCGAACCTGACGGTCTGCCGGTCCACCCGCAAGGCCACCCCGGTCGAAGGCAGCGAGGCCCTGCGCATCCACCTCGGCGTCGAGCCGGAGAATCTGCTCGCCGACCTGCGGGAGATCAACCGCGTCTGCAAGCAGGAAGCTCCCTTCGAGGACCTGGAGTTCATCACCCAGATCCGTCCCGTGCCCGCCCGAGACCCGCGGCTGTCGGAGTTGGAACAGCAGCTGGACCGACTGCTCGCCTCACCCGAGCCAGACGAGATCGGTTTGGCCGTGCCGGGCCGGGTTCTCAACGAAGTCGAGCGGATCCAGTCGTACAAGATGCGGGTGCCCAAGTCCGGCCTCGGCGCGGCGCGCCTGTCGGAGCTCACGCTGGCCGACATCCTCACGCAGACCAATGGAGTGCCCGACGGCGAACGGTGGGCTTCCCTCTGCAACGGGCAGATCACCCTCTACGCCGACACGGCTGGAGCGGAGGAGATCGGTTCGACGGCCGCGTCGCGATGGATCACCGCCCAACTCCCGCACGGCGCGAGTCAGCTTCTGCTGCACGAGGGCGGCTGGTACGAGATCGGCGACAAGCACCGAGAGTTCCTCCGCGACGAGATCGAGCAGATCCTGGCCGGGCCGGCGAGCATCGCGCTGCCAGCGTGGACCGCCGACCTGCCGGAAGAAGCGGACTACAACGACCACGCCGCCACGGTATGCGGTCTGACACTGCTCGACCGGCGCCTGCTGCGGACAGGCCAGCACCACCGCGGCATCGAGGCCTGCGACCTGCTCGGGCCGGACGACGAGTTGATCCACGTCAAGCGAGCCAAGGGCAGCTCGCCGCTGAGCCATCTCTTTGCTCAGGGCGAGGTGTCGGTTGACGCGCTGCGGTACGAGGCTGACGCCCGAGCCGCGCTCGTCAAGATGGTCCGCCAGCAGCGACCGGCTCGCGCCATCGACCTGGACTTCCGTCCCCGCAAGGTCATCTACGCGATCGCACTCGGCTCCGGCAAGACGCTCACCGTCGACTCGCTCTTTACCTTCGCCCAGGTCGCGCTCTACCGGGCGGTGAAGTCCCTCCGCTACGAGGGCGTCGAGGTCGAGGTCGTCGGCATCCCGTCCACCTGATCCGTCCACGACATCAGCACCACCGTGTCATCCCCGCCGATCCGCAACCTCCATGCAGACAGAGGAGACCGTTATGTCCGACCCGACCCAGCCCACGCCGCCCCATCAGCCTGACAACCAGGCCGGCATGCCGCCACAGTCGGCGCCGACCTCGCCCGGTGCCCCCGCTCCCCCGTTCGCCGCCCAGCCGCAGAACGCCACGCTCGCCGGCCCGCCCAGCCCGACCATTCCCGCCAAGCGCCCCAACGCCCGGGCCTGGATCGTCGGCGGCATCGCCCTCGTCATCGCCCTTTGCTGCGGCGGGGTCGGGATCGCCGCGCTGAGCAACGGCGATGCCGAGCCGGCCGCCGATGCTGCGTCCTCGGCCGCGCCGAGCATCACGACGGCCGATCCGACCAGCGCGGCGCCCACGGCGTCGGCACCGACCACCGCGCCCGCGACGACGGCCCCCGCCCTTCCTCTTTACGACACGCCCACCAAGAACGGCTTCAAGCTCAAGGTCAAGATCCTGCGCAAGCAGTGCTTCGGCAGCGCCGGCTGCAACGTCACCTACCGGATCGACGTGACGTACACCGGCAGCGGGCTCGACCCGTCCAAGACGTACGAGGTGACCTATCAGGTGAAGGGTGCCGAGGATCCGATCATCAACACCTTCGAGGTAACCGGCGACTCCGCCTCTGTGCAGGAGGAGGAGATGGCGAGCACGAAGCGCTCCGGGGACAAGCTGACCGCCGCCGTCACTGACGTCGCCGAGTTCTGAAGGAGAAATCGTGCGTCCCGATGAGTTTCTCCGCGCCATGGACCTGCTCACCGCTCCCCTGCACGCCCGCGCGATGCCGCTGCGCCGCTACGTCCACCGCACCACCTGCTCGGACTGCCAGCGGATCGGCGACGCGGTCACGCTCGCGCTCACCGCGGCGAACTACGACGAGCTCGACTCGGCCGGCGGACTCCTGGACACCGCCGAGCGGCTCGCCGCCGCGCACGGCACGGCCTGCCGGCCGCAGCCGGACCAGCAGCGTGGTCGCGGCCGCGTCGGGCGCTGGGCGGCGGCGTCCGCGCCGGTCGTCGCCGCGACCGACGCCAGCTGGAAGGGCCGCGCCGGCGGCATCGCGTACGTGGTCAGCGACGGCCACTACGGCCTGCGCGGCCGGGGCACCGGCCGGCTCGACCCCACCGGCGCGTCCCGGGTCCTGATCAACGAGCTGCGCGCGGTCGACTTCCTGCTCTCGGCGTACGAGGAGGCGCCGGCGGGGATTACGGTGCTGCTGGACAGCACGGTCGCCTTGCGCTGGCTGCGCCGTTGGCAGGCCGGTGAGGTGTCGTCGATGCCGGCCGGCTACAGCCTGCGCCAGCGCCGGTGGGCCGACCGGCCGACACTGGTCCGGCTCGCCGAGATGGTGAGTCACCGGCCGGATCTGTCCTTCCAGCACGTGAAGGGGCACAGCGGGCACGCCCTCAACGAGGCCGCCGACGGCCTGTCGCACATGGCCCGTCGCCGGCTCGAGGAAACCTTCGACGTACGCCCACGGGCCCATGCCCTGGTCGACGCCTTCCTGCACGACTGGCACGCGGCCCTCCCCCACTGACCCGGCCCGCCGGTCGATCCGCCGGGCCTGCCGGCTGCTCCATTGCCGACACAGCACCACAGCGCACCAGCTTCCCTACCACCCACCGGGCGGGTCGACGAGTCGTCGGCCCGCGGACACCACGCGCCTGGAGGAGAAGACGATGACCTCTGTACGAGCCATCTGGGCCGGTCCGGGACTCCACCCGCACCAGCCGGTCGGGCTGCCGGCCGCCACGCCGACCCTCGGCTTGGCGGGTCGTCGCGGTAGTCGAAATGCCGTCGCCGGCCTGCTCAAGCAACCGGCCGCCCCCGACTTTCCTGTTGCGCTGCCGGCCTGAACGCCGATCACTTCAAAGACGGCAACTGCGGACCGTCGTCGCACCACCACCGCCAGCGAACCGGCCCGAGCCGGAACCATCCACCTTCCCTGCCCTCCCCGGAGGTCGCCTGATGAACCACACCGAACCCCTGGTCGAGCTGATCTTCGACCGGCTCGCCGCGGATCGCGTACCCGATGACACCGCCGAGGTGGCCCTCGCCGCACTCAGCGGCGAGGCCGACCTGGACGCAGCGCTCGCCGGCACGCCGACCGCGCTGGAGCCGCAGCGCACCGCGGCGGACGAGCCGCGGGAGCGGATCTGGCTCTCCTCGGTCACCGTCGCCGGTTTCCGCGGCGTCGGCCCCGAACGCACCCTCGCCATCGAGCCCGGCCCGGGGCTGACCGTGGTGGTGGGTCGCAATGGCTCCGGCAAGTCCAGCTTCGCCGAGGCGGTGGAACTTGCGCTGACCGGGGACAGCGCGCGCTGGGCGGACCGCAACAGCGTGTGGCGTACCGGGTGGCGCAACCTGCACGCCGGCGACCCGTGCCGGATCGCCGTCGAGCTGCGGGTCGACGGGGTGGCCACGCCCACCCGGGTGGTCCGCTCCTGGCCGTCCGAGGCGGAGCTGGGCGACGCCGAGGTGGCGGTCACCAGCGCACACGGCGCCCACCGGGACCTCACCGAGCTGGGGTTGGCCCGGCCGCTGGAGCTGTACCGGCCGTTCCTCACCGCCGCGGAGCTGGGCCGGCTCACCGCCGGCACGCAGAGCCAGCTCTTCGACGCCATCTCCGCGATCCTCGGCCTGGAGGCGATCACCGACGCCGACCGCCGCCTGATGACCGCCGCGCGCCCCGTCGACGCGGCCATCAAGGAGGTACGCGGACAGCGCGCCACCCTGACCGACACCCTCGCCGGGATCGACGACGACCGGGCCCGGCGCGCCGCCGCGCTGCTGCGCACCCGGGGCGCCCTCGACCTGACGGCACTGACCGCGATCCTCGACGAGCCGGAGGACCCGACCGCCGACGAAGCCGTGCTGCTCTGCCGGCAGCTGGTGGCGATGCAGGTGCCAGACGCCGACGAGGTGACCCGCCTGGCCGGGCAGCTGCGGGAGGCCGCCGCGACGGCGCGCCGGCACGACGGCGGCCGGTCGCGGGCGTCGCTGCGCAGCGCCGAGCTGCTCCGGCTGGCCGTCGAGCACCACGACGACCAGGGTGATGGGCCGTGCCCGGTCTGCGCGACCGGCCGCCTCGACGACAACTGGCGGATCAACGCGGCCGAGTCCCTGGCGGAGCTGCGCGACCGGACCCTCGCCGCCCAGGCCGCCGCGTCCCGGCTGACCGCGCTGCTGCAGCGGGCGCACTACCTGATCGACGACCTGGACGTGCCGACCGGTGACGCCGACGGGGTGCCGGTTGGCGACCTGCACGCGGCGGTGACGGCGCTGCGGTTGGCACCGGGTGGGCCGGAGGAGCTGGCCGACCATCTGACCGCGCGGTACCCGGCGGTGCTCGTGGTGGCGCAGGCCGCCCAGGCGTACGCGGAGGGCCTGCTCCGCGAGCGCGACACCGGCTGGCAGGCGGCGGCCGTCGAGCTGCGGGCCTGGGTCGCGTCGGCCGGGACGCTGCCGGAGCGGGAACGAGCCCTCGCACGGTTGAAGGCCGCGCGGGCGTGGCTGAAGGAGACCGGCGCGGAGCTGCGCAACCAGCGGGTGGCGCCCTTCGCCGAGCACTCGCAGCGGATCTGGGCGCAGCTGCGGCAGGAGAGCAACGTCGAGCTGGGCGCGATGACCCTGGCGGGCATGAACACCCGGCGGCGGGTGGTGATCCCGGTCAGCGTGGACGGCGCGGACAACGGCACCGCTCTCGGGGTGATGAGCCAGGGCGAGATGCACGCCCTCGGGTTGGCGACGTTCCTGCCGCGCGGCTGCGCGCCGGAGAGCCCGTTCCGGTTCATCGTGGTCGACGACCCGGTGCAGAGCATGGACCCGGCCAAGGTCGACGGGCTGGCCCGGGTACTCGCCGAGCTGGCCGAGCAGCGGCAGGTGGTCGTCTTCACCCACGACACCCGGCTGCCCGACGCCCTCGCCCGGCTCGACCTCGGTCGGTCCCGCATCGTGGAGGTGACCCGCGCGGAGCGGTCGGTGGTCACCCTGCGGCCCGGCTCCGACCCGGTGACCCGCTACCTGGACGACGCGTACGCGCTGGCCCGCACCGAGGAGATCGCCTCCGAGGTGCGCGGGCCGGTGGTGGCCGAGCTGTGCCGCTCGGCGATCGAGGCGGCCTGCCACCGGATCGTGTGGCGCCGGCGGGTTGCCCGGGGCGTGCCGCACGACGACATCGAGACGGCCGTCGTGGCCGCGTCGCGCAGGCTGACCACCACCGTCGCGCTGGCGCTGTTCGACGACGCCGACCGGGGCGGTGACGTGCTCGGCTATCTGAGTCGCCGGCACGGGTCGCGGGCGGTGGGCGCGTACAAGGCGTGCCGGGAGGGCGTGCACGGGGCGTACCTGTTCGACCTGCCCGTCCTGGTCGCGGACGCCCGCTACCTCGCGGCGGCGCTGCGGGTTCCCGACGCTGCCGTGCCCGGACCCCGCAACGGCGCTGAGGTCCGGTCGTGACCGCGCCGACGCCCCGGCACTGCCTGGCGGCGGCCGACCAGATGCTGCGCGGCACCGGCCCGCTCGGCGCGGCCGCGGTGACCGCCGGCTGGTGGCCGCGGGCGTGCGCCTGCCTGATCCGGCTCGCCCTCGAAGGCGGCATCGACGCCTACTGGCGGCGGACCCGCCCGGTGGTGGCGGCGTGCCGGCAGGGCCGGGCGAAGCAGCTGATGCTGCGCGGCCGCTTCGGGCCCGGCCCCGCCGTCGCCCGACGGGTCGCCTTCACGTGGGCGGCCCTGTCGGCCGCCGCCCACCACCACTGCTACGAGCTGGCGCCGACGGCCGCCGAGCTGCGTCGCCTGCACACCGAGGTGAGCGCCCTGCTCACCCACCTCGACGGAAGAACGGAACCGCACCGATGACCTACCCGCAGCCCGGCCTCGACCCCACCCGCCCGCAGCCGCCGCTGCCCGCCGGCCACGGTCCGTACCCGCCGGCGCCTGCCGTCCCCGCGCCCTACCCGCCGGTGTCCGCAGCTCCCATCGCCTACCCGCCGGTGTCGGTCATGCCCTATCAGGGCAGCGGCTACCCGCAGGGCCCGCAGCGGCCGATGGGGCAGCCCATCCTGACGTCGGGCATGGCCACGGCGTCGCTGGTGCTGGGGATTCTCGGTGTGCTCGGCGGCTGGTGCCTGTTCGGACTGCCCTGCGTCCTGGCCGTCATCCTCGGCCACCTGGCCCTGCGGGAGACCCGGGACGGCACCCGGTCGGGCCACGGCATGGCCGTCGCCGGCCTCGTCCTGGGCTACGTCTTTGTCGGTCCGATGATCCTCTTCACCCTCATGGTGTTCTTCGGCAGCTTCCTGACCGCGGCCACTCCCACGCCCTGAACCCCGGCCCTCAGCCCGACCGACATGGTGCCCACGAGGCGCCGGAGAGGCAGGAATGCATGTCCCAGGAGAATCGCCTCCACGCCGTACCGGACCGGTCCGACGAGCTGTCCCGCCGGGACGACGGCTACATCGTCACGGCCCGCTGGCGTACCGGTGCCGGGTCGGGCGAGATCAACGGACCCGACGAAGTTGTCATCCACGTCGCCGACGACGCGACGCCCGAGGTCCGGGCACGCGGCATCACCTCAGCGGTTCTGCACCGGGTAGGCCGCCAGGTCGACAACATGGTGGCCGAGTATCACGAGCTGCCGAGCGTCGGGGCGTACCAGGTGATGGTCCGCCGCTACATCGAGGACCGGCTCGCCGAGCTGGCCCAGGTACGGGGCGCGACCGCGCACGGCTACGAGTACGACCTCCTCGCGGTCCTGCAGGACCTGGCCGGTCGCGGGCACAGCGATCCACTCGGGGCACTCGCCACGGCAACCGGCAGGTCGCGGAAGGCCCTCGACCACCTGCTCGCCGTGGCCCGTCAGCGGCACGATCACGACGGGCGCCCGGCATGAGCGCGGGCCACACCGGTACGGGTACGCACGTGACCTTGTCCCGGCCGCGCCGCGCCTGGTCGGAGGTCTTCCGCCGCAGCCGCATCTCGCCCCACGTGTTCGTCGTCGCCGGGACTGCGGCAAAGGAGGTCGACCAGGTGGTGGCCCACCTCGGCCTGCCCCAGGCCTCCTCGAACAGCCTGTTCGACAACGCCCACTGGGCAACCCCGCTGCTCGACGGCGCCGTGGCGCGGCTACTCACCTATGGCCTGCCGCGCCTGCCCAGCGGCACCCGGGTGTACGGGCACCGGCCGCTGCGACTGCTCTGCCACCTCATGGACCTCCGGCCACCCGCCCGCGCGCTGACCGGCGAACGGCACGTGCCGGACATCGACCAGTTGCTGGCCGACCTCGACTGGCAGCGGCAGGCCGAACGCCAGGCGCTGCTCGTCCAGGCGCGTACGGCCATGGCCAACGACGCGCAGGAAGTGCTGACCGCGGTCAGGGTGTTCTTCGGAGACGAGGCGGCTGACGTGAGCGCCGTCGACATATCCGGATAGCTGCGTGTATCCCCGTCATTGGCTGGCAAGAACGCCGGCAGGAGCGTCGGCAAGGCGCTGGATGCTCCGGGTTGCCTTGGTCGGCCGCCTGCGCAGCGCCCATTCGACGACGGCCAGGTTGATCACCCAGCCGGCGAGCATCAGCAGCGCCCGGCCGATCCCGGTCGGCTGGCCGGCCAACAGCATCCAGGGCAGGTGGGTCAGGACCTGGGTGCCCGCGCCCAAACCAATGGCGTAGCCGCGTGCCATCCAGGCGCGGTGGCGGGGAATGTCCCGACGCCGGATGGCGGCGAAGCCGAGGACGATGCAGCAGAGCATGGCCGTGCCGAAGACGAGCCGCATCGGAGTCACCAGCACGTGGTCGACCGGCGGGCGGGGATAGAACAGCGCCATCCACAGGCCCGACAGAGCGGCCGCCAGACCGCAGGGGATCAGCAACCGTCCGACGAGACGGTGCCAGCCGGGCCGGCGGCGGCGGAAGCCGGGGGCGAACTGGAACGAGCCCAGGAGGCAGTACAAGCTGGCGCCGATGATGTGCGCCAGCACGGGTGCGGGCGATGCGAAGAACCGGGCGTTGTCCGGGGTGACCGTCGCACCGCCGGTGAGTTCGGCGGCCCGGGCGGCGCCCGCGATCACGGGAACGGCGCTGAGCATGATCAGGCCGGCGGGTACCAGCCACTCTCGTTTGGCCGAGGGGGTCATGGCACATCCCTTCATCTGCTGGTCATCCGTCCAGCCGGCCACATCGCCCCTGCCCGGAGGTGTACGGCGTACACCTAGTGGTGAGAGCAGGGTGTACGGCGTACACCGTCAAGAGGCGCTACCGTGTGGCGACCGCTTCAAGGGGAAGGCGACGGATGGTTCAGCAACTGGACGGCGCACGCCGGGCCCCCCTCAACCGGGACCGGGTGCTGCACGCCGCCGTCGCGCTCGCCGACCACAGCGGCGTCGACTCCGTGAGCATGCGCAACCTCGCCCAGGAGTTGGGCGTCGTACCGATGGCGCTCTACAAGCACGTGGCCAACAAGGAGGAACTCCTCGACGGCATGGTCGACGTCATCGTCGGCGAGATCGACCCGCCGGCCGACGGTACCGACTGGAAGTCGGCGATCCGGCAGCGCATCCTTTCGGCGCGACGTGCCCTCCTGCGCCACCCTTGGTCGTGGCGCGTCATCGAGTCCCGCCCGAAGCCCACTCTGGTCGTGCTGGACTACCTGAACTCGATCGTTGGCATGTTCCGGGCCGGGGGCTTCTCCGTCGACCTCACCCACCACGTGATGCACGCTCTCGGCAGCCGGGTGTGGGGGTTCACCCAGGAACTGTTTCCCGCCTCACCGCTGCCCGAGGACCCGGAGACGCAGGCGGCCGCGTTCCGCGAACTGGCCAGCAGGTATCCCCACATCGCCGAGATAGCAATGGCCGCCGCTCACGACCAGGGGTCCGTCGTCGGCCAGGGCTGTGACGACGAGTTCGAATTCGAGTTCGCGCTCGACCTGCTGCTCGACGGATTCGACAACCTCCACCGGCAGGAATGGACGTCCCGCGGCACCCGGTCCTGACCCGGCGACAGACACTCGCGCCCGCACGGGCTCAAGCGACCGCCGACCTGGGCGACGGCGTCAATGCCGTGGCCAGCGCGTGACCTCCGCGGCTGGCAGTGCCGGCGTCAGTGAAGCTGGAAAATTCGTCGATCGGCGCCTCGCCGGATCAGCTGCCCCCCGGGCCTCTCACCTCACCGGCAGCCTCGCCGCATGTCGACGGAGATCGTTTTTGAAACTCACTCCTGGAGCGAGGACAACGACCGTGGCATCGCCACCGGGTGGCTGCCCGGTCGGTTGTCCCCGCGAGGACGAGTGCTGGCAGCGGAGCTTGGTCAGCGCAGGCGAGACGACGGCATCGCCGCAGTGTTCGTCTCGGATCTGCGCCGGGCGGCGGAAACGGCGGACATCGCCTTCTCGGGAACTCAGATCCCGATCCTGCATGACTGGCGGCTGCGCGAATGTGACTACGGCGACCGCAACGGCATGCCCGCCGCCGAGCTGCACGAGCATCGGGATCGGTATCTCGATGAGCCCTACCCTGGTGGCGAAAGCTGGCGGCAGGCCGTACACCGGGTTGGTCGATTCCTCGATGACCGGTATCTGCGGTGGGCTGGCGAGCGTGTCCTGGTGATCGGACATGTCGCCACCCGATGGGCCCTCGACCACCAGATCGACGGGGTTCCGCTAGAGGATCTGATCAACGCCGACTTCGCCTGGCGTGAAGGCTGGGAGTACCGGATAGCCGACCCGCACGATCGGCAGGACAGGACGTAGTGCGGTGTCCACTGACGTTCACCGGGTTTGTTGTGGATCCTCGCCTTGGGGACTCCCCCGGTTGGCGGGGCGGGCCTCCGCGGGCCAACTGATCCTCGCGCCGCCCTTAGAGTTCCTAACAAAATGATCTCTGGGTTGCCGTCCCTTGTAGAGGGTGATCTACGATGTCGGGCCGTGAGGCGTGGTGAGCAGCCGCCGTGGATCGTGCCGGACGGGCTGCGGCAGCGCATCGAGCCGTTGCTGCCCAAACCTGTGCGCAACCCGCGGCACCCGGGGCGTAAGCGGATCCCGGACCGGCAGGTGCTGTGCGGGATCTTGTTCGTGCTGCACACGGGCATCCAGTGGGAGTTCCTGCCCCAGGAGCTGGGGTTCGGCTCCGGGATGACCTGCTGGCGGCGGCTGGAGGAGTGGAACCGGGCCGGGGTGTGGCAGCGTCTGCACGAGCTGCTGCTTGCTGAACTGCAGGCAGCCGGCAAGCTCGACTGGTCCCGCGCCGTGATCGACTCCTCGCATGTGCGGGCCGCCCGACGTGGCCCAAAAGCGGCCCGAGCCCGGTCGACCGCGCCCGCCCGGGCTCGAAGCACCACGTCCTGACCGAGGGCGCCGGCATCCCCCTGGCCGTGTCCCTGACCGGAGGCAACCGCCACGACGTCACCGAACTACTCCCGCTGATCGACAAGATCCCGCCCGTACGAGGCCGCCGCGGCCGGCCCCGCCAGCGCCCTGACCAGCTGTTCGCCGACCGCGCCTACGACCACGACAAGTACCGCAGAGCGGTACGCGCCAACGGCATCCGCCCGCGCATCGCCCGCCGCGGCCAGCCCCACGGCTCCGGTCTGGGAACGGTCCGGTGGGTCATCGAGCGCACGATCGCCTGGTACCACGGCATGAAACGGCTACGCATCCGCTGGGAACGCCGCGACGACATCCACGACGCCTTCCTCGCCCTCGCCACCTGCATCATCACGTACCGACACACCGTACGACTTTGTTAGGACCTCTTAGTGGGCCACGTCGGGACCGGCCGGCGCCGGGCAGGTGCCCGCCGGCTCGACGGTGCGTGACCATCTCCGGCAACACCACCGCTGCCGGGATGGTGGAACCGCTGCCCGGAACACGGTCGGCGATGATGGCGGCCGCGACGAGGTCGCGGTGTGCCAGGGGAAGGTCCGGGTCACTGCCCTCGCTGGGGACATCAAGACAGCGATCGCGGCGGCCGCCGGGAGGAGTCGCCGCCTCCATTGGCGTAGGCGCTTTGAAACTCACCTGTGAAGATCGGCTCGGATCTGCACAAACCGAACGGGCTCATCGTCGCCACCCCCGGCGGCTTGCCGACTGTGCTTGATCCACTGAGCTGATCTCAGCGACGCGAGAGTGCTGATTGATCCGACACGGGTGAAAGCGATGAAGCCAGACAGCGCTGGACGTGGGTGTGGGTCCATGGTTCGCGGCCACCGGCATCCCGACCGTCCTTTGTTCGGCACCGCTCCATCACATCGGTACGACGGCGAAACAGCCGAGGTGTTCGCCGGTCGGTTGCACACCGACGGTGGACCGGCGGGTTCGCCGCCCGAGGCCGAGGCCGCGGTACATGCGGTCGATCCGGCGCACGGTTCGGCGTGCACCGAATTCGATTGACGGCATGGTCAAGCGGGTTTTACGGTCGCGCCGATGCGCCCTGGAGAGATCGTCGTCGCCGTCGAGCAGGTACGCGCCCTGATCGACGAGCAGTTCCCCGAATGGTCGGACCTGCCGATCGTTGCGCAGCCGTTGAACGGCACCGACAACGCGCTGTTCCGGTTGGGCGATTCCCTGACGGCACGGCTGCCGCGGGCGCAGTGGGCGGTCGACCAGGTGGCGACCGACGCGACCTGGCTGCCGCGGCTGGCGCCGCATCTTCCGGTGCCGGTGCCGGTGCCGGTCGCGGTTGGCCGGCCGGGCGGGGACTATCCGTGGCCGTGGACGGTCGTCCCGTGGCTGGACGGGCGCAACCCGGAAGCCGGGCAGGACCTCGTCGGCCTCGCCGTCGACCTCGCCGGCTTCGTGCGCGCGATGATCGCGATCGACCCGATGGGCGGGCCGGTCAAGGAGGGGATTCAGCGCGGCGTACCTCTGGTGCAGCGGGACGAGCTGACCCGCCGGTCGATCGCGGCGCTGGGCGACCGGATCGACGGGCGGGCGGTGACCGCGGCGTGGGACGAGGCGATGGCGGCGGAGGAGTGGCCCGGACCGCCGGTATGGCTGCACGGTGATCTCCTGGAAGGCAACCTGCTGGTCGACCGGGGCAGGCTCACCGGGGTGATCGACTTCGGCGGTCTCGGCCGCGGCGACCCGGCGGTCGAGGTGCGGCCGGGCTGGAGCCTGTTCGATGCCCGCGCGCGGGCCGCCTACCGGGAGGCGCTCGGGTTCGACGAGGCGACCTGGGTGCGCGGGTGGGCCTGGATGCTGTCGGGCTCGCTCTACTGGCTGGCGGACCTGTGGGACTCGATCAGCGAGGACGACCGCGAGGACACGATCCGCTACATCGACTACATCGTGCGTCACCGCCACGACTGACCGGCGTTCTGTCGAGTCAACGGAACGCGCTTATTTTCCGGGTTCGCTGGTGCCTCGCGGCCCAGGCGGGCCCGGGCTCGGGCCATACGAATGGCGGCGGTCAAGGCCGTGATGTCGTAGGCGCCGTAGTGGCGGCGGCCGTTGATGAAGAACGTCGGGGTACCGGACACTCCGCTGCTGTCGGCCGAGTCGATGTCGCTTTCGATGCGGCCGGCGTGGGCGTGGCTTATCAGATCGTCGTGGAAGCGTTTCTGATTCAGACCGAGGTCGCCGGCGTATTTGACTAGATCGGTGATGTTCAGCTTGTCCTGGTGTTCGAGCAGCAGGTCGTGCATCTGCCAGAACTTGCCCTGAGCGGCGGCTGCTTCGGTGGCCTCGGCTGCCAGCCGGGCTTGCGGGTGCACGTCTGACAGAGGCAGGTGACGCCACACGTAACGCAGGTCGGCGTGGCCCAGCAACTCCCGGACGACTGGCTCGGCCTTCCCGCAGTACGGGCACTGGAAGTCGCCGTACTGCACCAGCGTTACCGACGCATCGGCTGGGCCGCGGACGTGGTCCCGCGTCTCGTCGACGTCTGGGATGAGGTCGACCAGCTCCGTCATCTCGCCGAAGAGCGCCCGGGTGCGCTTGTCACTGGGCAACATGTTGGTGACGCGGAACGCGATCCAGGTCAGCGCTGAGGATACGATCGCGGCGCTGAGCACCCCGACTTTGGCCTCGGCCAGTTGGTCGCCGGTGAAGGCCAGGCTGGCGATCAGCAGCGACACCGTGAAGCTGACACCGGCGATCGTGCCGCTGCCGAGCACGCCCGCCCAGCCCACGGCCGGACGGATACGGCCGCGTGAGATCCAGGTGAGCCCCGCCGAGGTGCCGATCACGGCGAGCGGCTTGCCGACGACATACGCGAGCAGCACTCCCCAGGTGACAGGTGACGCGAACGCCCGGGCCAGGAACGGACCGTCGATGCTGATGCCGGCGTTGGCCAAGCCGAACAGCGGCACGATGACGTAGCTGGACCAAGGGAGGTAGATGCGCTGAAGGCGGTCGTTGGGCGATAGCGTATTCGCGAGGCCGATCGAAGCCGAACGCGCGAGCTTGGGCGTCGGCTGCTCACGGAACGACCGGAACAGTCCGCTGACCTGCTCGAGCTCAGCTCGGCCGGGAGAGTAGGCGAACGCGGTCAACCCGATGGCCAGTCCGGCCACCACCGGGTCGACTCCGCTGACCAGCAGCGCGCCCCACATCACGATGGCGACCGGCACGTACGCTGAGCCCCGTCGGACGCCGGCTGCGCGGATGGCCAGCATGACCGCGAACGCCGCTACGGCCACCACGATGGGCATCATCTTGATGTCGTCGCTGTAGACCAGGGCGATGACGATGAGTGCGATCAAGTCGTCGACCACGAACACGGTGAGCAGGAAGATCCGGACCCGGTCGGGCACGCCCCGACCGAGCAGCGCCAGCAGACCCAACGCGAGGGCGGTGTCGGTCGACATGGCCACACCCCAGCCATGCGCGCCCGGCCCACCGTGGTTGATCGCCAGGAAGATCAGCACCGGGATCAGCATTCCGATCACGCCGGCCACGCTGGGCAGCACGAAACGTCGCCGGTCGCGTAGGTCGCCGAGGTCGAACTCGCGCCGCGTCTCAAGGCCGACGACCAGGAAGAACAGAGTCATCAAGCCGCTGTTGATCCAGGTGTGCAGGTCGCGGGAGAGCTCGAGGTGCCCGAGGCGCAGGGACAGTTGGGTGCGCCAGACGGCTTCGTAGGAGTCGAGGTCGATGTTGGCCCAGAGCAGTGCGGCGACGATGGCGGCCACGAGCACGCCGGCGCTGCCGGACTCAGTCCGCAGAAAGGCTTGCAGCGGTGGCGCTAGATTCCGCTTCCAGATCGTTCGGCCGCTCATCTTGGTTTCGGTCACACGTCACCTTCCGACGCGCTGGCCGGGCCAGCATGGATAGCTGGATCACGTGCCGCAACGCGGGCACGCGACCGCTCGGTTCAGTACTGATCGCGCTTGCCCCAGCTGTTGCGGAGGAAGCGACGAGGCCCGCCGATGTCCTGCAGGATGCGGGCGACTATCAGGTGAGTTCATGGTCGGGACGACCGCGCACATGATCGACGCGATGGTGAACCCGGCGATACCCACGAAAGGATTCGCGTGCGGCCGTAGCGGTCGCCGAGCGTGCAGGCCGGCAGGATCAGCGCGCGCCGGTCCTGCCCGAACTGAAAGGCAGCACCGAGCAGATCGGCGAGCTGATCGGCATTCTGGCCGACGCAGGGGCAGGCAACATTCTCCCGACGCCGCCGTACCTGATGCGCGGCGTCAAAGACCTGTTCTTCGCCTGGCTGCGCCGCCAGCATCCCGAACTGCTTCGCACGTACGCCGAGCTCTACGCGCACGGCTCGCGCACGCCACGTCATTACCGCGACCTCGTCAGGGCACGAGTGAACCAGGCATTGCAGCGCCACGGGCTGCCGATCTCCGGCGACACGACCTCCGATAAGTTCGCCCTGCTCGGCAGACGCTCCAGCATCACCGAGCCGACCGCACCGACTCTGCTCTGAGCTACCGGCACAAGTCACCGGCCGTCCACCAGGACCAGGACCTGCGCCGCATGCAATGCGCCGCATCGCGTTCAAGCTGTCGCGGTCGACGGACACGCTGCCGCCGCCTGGGGCGCAACGACAGCCGCCTGCTGCTCGGCCGTGATAGCCGAGCAGCAAGCGGCCTGAGTTCAGCGCGGCCCGACGAACTCGGTCTTCACGCTCCATGCGAACTGAATCAGCAGGGTCACCGGGGACCTCTCGGCAATCTCATGCATCACCTTCAGATCGTCGGGGTCAGGTTCTTCGCTCAGCGTGATCGTGCGCTGCAGGTAGCGCTGTGCGCCTTCCTGCTCGGGTTCGTGGTAGTCGATCTCGACGGTGATGTCACCGGCGGTGTCGTACTTGTAGTCGACATACTGCCGCAGCGTCTGAGCAGTGCACGACGCGAGCGCCATCAACAGGTACTCCGTCGGCGTCGGGCCTTCGCCGACTGCGCCGTTGTGCGGTTCATCGGCGACGAACGTGAAGCCGCGGGTGATCATGTCCGTGCGCCGGCGCTCATTGGCCGGAAGGACAGCTCGGGCGGATGCGACGATACGATCCCGATCGGTTTCCATCAGCCGCGCCTTCCTGTAGATCCTGGTAGTGACGGGTCCAGGTACGCGGATCCAGCAGCAGCCGAGCCGCAGTCTGAGCGAGGGCTGTGGCCGGGCGTAGTCACCCCGTGACCGAGTACCTCCGCAGGCTAGCCTCTGCGGACTGGATAGTCCAAATGATCGCTCGTCGCCAGAGCCGCTCGGCCCTTCGCGAACCATCACCCAGGGCATGTTAAGCTGCGGTCAGGACCAAGATCCCCCAGCTGAACTCGCTCAATCGCCAAATCCGAAGATGGACTCATCAGTCCGTTAAGGCTAGGATATGCCGCTGTTCACGCATCAGGGCGGCTACGCCCTCCCGCGACTGGGGGGACTCAAATCCGGACAACGTGAGGAACATCGGTGCTCAGTGATCCGCGGTCGCGGTACGAGGCGATCCAACGACGCGAGGAACGACTCGATGGCATCTTTCTCACCGCGGTGAAGACGGCCGGCACCTACTGCCGGCCATCATGTCGCGCCAGGACCTCGGCACGGAAACGTTCGACTTTCACCCGAGGGCGGCCAGCGCCCAGCTCGCTGGATACCGAGCCTGCACGCGTTGCTCCCCCGACGCAGCGCCCCCGGCCCGTCCGGCGCCTGGCCAGTCGGCGCTCGTCGGGCGTGCTGGAGCGCTCATCGAAGACGGCGCAGCGGGATCGCGGCGGGGTGAGACAGCACCGCGAGGCTCCCGGTCGGGGCATCGGATCGTGGTTCGACTGCTGTCGCACCTGCAGCCTCGCCCTCCGGGCTGCTCACACCGCCGTGACCGGCCTGATCACGATGAAAAGGGCTCAGTTAACGGGTCGGCTCGCCGGACGGCTGCGAGAGGAACGATTTGATGTGTTCCAGCGCCATGTCCAGCGCAACTTCCATGGGTGCGACGTTGTGCGCGGCGTTCGCCAGCAAGTAGCCGCCCTGCAGAGCCGCCATCAACCCCGTGGCCAACTTCTCCGGGTCGGCGTCCTGGCGCAGTGCACCGCTGTCCCGCATCCGGTGCAGGCCATCACTGATCAGCTTCTCCCATGCCGCAAACGTCTCCAACAGCATCGATCGAGCCTGCTCATCTTGATCGGACAGCTCGACCGCCATCGACCCGAGGCCGCACCCGTATTTGCCGTTGTTCAGCGAGTTGGCCTGGACCAGCGCGTTACGCCACCGGACCAGCCCTGAGAACGATCTCAGTCGTTCGAGGCCTCCGCGCTCGCGCTGAAGCACAAGCGCGCCTCGATATTTGACCAACGCACGCACGAGCTCCTGCTTGTCGGCGAAGTGGTGGTAAAGCTGAGACTTGCTGGTCTGGCTTGCCTCGCGGACGTCGTCAAGGGTCGTCGCGTTCACTCCGCGCACGAACATCAGCCGGTTCGCCGCCTCGAGGATCCGCTCTCGGGTCGCAATGCCCCGTTGACTGATCCTCCGCCGATTCGTCGGCGCAGCCACCTGCTCGTCGCTCATCGCTCAAGTGTATCCAGCGCGCCAGATAATCCCTGCTGAATGGGACTCTGGAGTCCATTGGGCGTCATGTCGCATTCGAGTGATAGTGAACGACGAGCGCATGGGCTGCCAGTTGGCTGACCGGCTGCTATGTCCGCGAGATCATCGGTGGGACGAGCCATTCTCGGACTATTTAGTCCTCGTTATGTCAAAACTACCGCTCAGGGGTTGCTCGGCGATGCGTCGTGAGCGGCGCGCCGGAGGTCAGCGTGTGGCAACGCTCGTTGACATGCGCTTGCACGTCACACGCATCACTCGCAGCTGATCCCGGCCTGTCCCCGAGGCCACCGAGAAGCAGCTGGGTGTCCTTCCGAGCATGCCTCGCGCCCTGTCCGCCAGCGCGGCCGTACTGAACGGTTGGGATGATCTTCAGGGCTCCCTTAGCCGCACTCTCGACGCCACGACCCGGCACGGTATCGCTCATGTTGTCACCGACACCTCGGCCCGGGCCGGCGCGCGGACCCGGAGTCCGCGCGCCGGAGGTGTCAGGCCGTCGCCCGCTTCGGGAGCTTCCACCCGGGGCGGGGGAAGTGGCAGGTGTAACCGTTGGGGTAGGTCTGCAGGTAGTTCTGGTGCTCGGGCTCGGCCTCCCAGAAGTCGCCTGCCGGGGTGACCTCGGTGACGACCTTGCCGGGCCACAGGCCCGAGGCGTCGACGTCGGCGATCGTGTCCTCGGCGACCCGCTTCTGCTCGTCGCTGGTGTAGAAGATCGCCGAGCGGTAGCTGGTGCCGATGTCGTTGCCCTGGCGGTTCTTCGTCGAGGGGTCGTGGATCTGGAAGAAGAACTCGAGCAGCGCGCGGAAGTCGGTCTTCTCGGTGTCGTAGACGACCTCGATGGACTCCGCATGGGTTCCGTGGTTGCGGTAGGTGGCGTTCGGGACGTCGCCGCCGCTGTAGCCGACGCGCGTGGACACGACGCCGGGCTGGCGGCGGAACAGCTCCTCCATCCCCCAGAAGCAGCCGCCGGCGAGGATCGCCTTCTCGGTGGTCACGTCGTCTCCTTACTTGTCGTCGGTGTCACTCGTGAACAGGGTGCGGTATTCGCCGTACCCTGCGTTCTCCAGGTCGTCGAGGTGGATGAACCTCAACGACGCGGAGTTGATGCAGTAGCGCAATCCACCCTTGTCGGGGGGACCGTCGTTGAAGACGTGGCCGAGGTGGCTGTTGCCGTGCAGCGAGCGGGCCTCCGTCCGGATCATCCCGTGGCTGAGGTCTTCGCGCTCGACGACGTTCGTCTTGGCGATCGGCTTGGTGAAGCTCGGCCAGCCGGAGTTGCTGTCGTACTTGTCGACCGATGCGAACAGCGGCTCGCCGGAGACGACGTCGACGTAGATGCCGGGCTCGTGGTTGTCCCAGTAGGCGTTGGCGAACGGGCGCTCGGTGCCGTCCTGCTGGGTCACGCGGTACTGCTCCGGGTCGAGCCTCGAAACGGCTTCCGGGTTCTTGTGCTGGGTGTGCTGGGGCACAGCTCTCCCTTCCCGCCTTCGACGCGAAGCTGGGGAACCAGGTGACACGCACCTGGACGCGCAAATGTACAGACACCTTACGGGCCGGTTGTGTTCCCGCAGCCCCACACCTTCATGGACCATCAAGTCCGAGCAGATGTCCGGACGTAGCTGGCCAGGTGCCGCTGTTACGGTGTATAACCTGGGTAAGCCACCGCCACAGTAGCAGCCGCTTGGCCTCAAGAGTGGACTTGACCGACCAGTTGCACGGCGACTAGGTTCGGGGCGTCCGGCTGGGTGCCTCCGCTAGCGACGAACTGTCCGCGTGCCCACCGGTGCCGGGTTCTACGAACGTCGCGCCACTCCCGGCAACCGGGTGTTGCCAACACAAATCGCGATTCGGCGGAAAGAAGACACCGAGGCCTGGCGCCGCTCATGCTGGTAAATCGAAACTCGCACCTCGTGACCGTGCAAACGAGGACTGGATACAGGGAGACGCCGGATGAAGGCGATTGCGGTGACGGACGAGGCCGCGGGAACGGCCGGGATGACGCGGGTGGAGCGGCCTGAGCCGGAACCGGCGCTGAACGAGGTCGTCGTTCAGGTTCATGCGTCGGGATTCGTCCCGACTGAGCTGGCGTGGCCCTCGACCTGGACCGATCGCCTCGGCCGTGACCGGACGCCGTCGATCCCGGGGCACGAGCTGGCCGGAGTGGTCACCGCTCTCGGGTATGGCACGACGGGACTGTCGGTGGGACAGCGGGTGTTCGGCCTCACGGACTGGAATCGCGATGGCACCCTGGCGGAGTATGTGGCCGTCGAGGCACGCAACCTCGCGCCGCTGCCCGGCGACGTCGACTTCACTGTGGGCGCGAGCCTGCCGATCTCGGGCCTGACGGCGTGGCAGGGACTGTTCGACCACGGCCGCCTTCAGGCGGGGCAGAGCGTCCTCGTGCACGGCGCGGCCGGCGCAGTCGGGACGATGGTGACGCAGCTCGCACGCGAGGCCGGCGCCTACGTCATCGGCACCGGACGCACTGCCGACCGTGAAAAGGCGCTCGACTTCGGCGCGCAGGAGTTCGTCGACCTCGCCAACGACGTCCTCGAAGACGTCGGCAGAGTCGATCTGGTTTTCGATGTCATCGGCGGCGACATCGGGAAGCGGTCCGCAAGCCTGATTCGAGCCGGAGGAACGCTGGTGTCCGTCGTCGGGCCGCCGGAGGCGCGGCCCGCGGACGGCCTGGCGGTCGACTTCGTCGTCGTGTCCGATCGCGCTCAACTGGGTGAGGTCGTCCGGCGGGTCCGCGACGGACGCCTACGGACGAACATCGGCAACGTCGCGACCCTCGACGACGCCGTCGCCGCCCTCAATCCGACCGAGCGGATCACCGGGAAGACGATCATCCGCGTTCGCTCGTAAGGGCCCGGCACACCCAGGCACGAGAACGACCCCCGCAGGAGCGAGAAGTACGTCGATGGTTGCGCCTTCACCTCCCGTCGACGACATGCGGCTGGGCGAGTACGACTACCGACACGACCCGGGAGTGAGCTGATGACCCTCAACGAGGGCACACCCCCAATGACCGACCCGACCGAGCCGACCCGCTACACCTTGGAGCACCCCGACGAGAAAGGCACTCTCAGCCAGGACCAGGCCGTCCTCATCGACGAGGTGATCGACCATCCCCACGCGCCCGCGTTCGACCTTCAAGTCGTCAACGACGAGAAACTCGGCATCTACGACGCCATCGTCGGGGACCGAGTGGTGGGCGGGCTGACCTACAACGTCGCCCGAGACGACCGACTCGAGCTGCTGGCCACCTCGGTGTTCCCCGAGTTCCGCAAACAGGGCATCGCCACCGAGCTGATCCGACGCGTCCTGGACGACGTGCGCGTGCAAGGCAAGACGGTCACCAACATGTGCCCGATCGTGCGCACCTTCATCAAGCACAACCCCGAGTACGCCGATCTCATCGATCCCGAGCACCCGGGAGCAACCCAGGGTCACCCCCACTCGTCCTGAACCCACCTACTAGCTCCCCTGAGAAGGCGTGACAATGACGATCAATCTCGAGGCCGAGGCGGCCACCCGGGAAGAGAACAACGCGGCGCTCATCGCTGCTCTGAACGAGACAAGTCTCAGCGATGTGGAATCCAGCTGGGAGCTCGATGTCATCAACGACGCGGAGCGCGGTCGCTGGATCGCCGCCCTCGGCGCCGAAGCGATCGCCGAGCTCCCGTACCGGTTCGTGGGCGGCCGTGTCGTGCTGCTGTCAACCTGGGTCGACCCCGCCTACCGACACCATCGGGTGGCCACGGAGCTCGTCGCTCGCGTGCTGGACGAGATCCGCGAGAGCGGGAAGAAGATCACCATCATCTGCCCGGTCGTGGGTAAGTTCATCGCCCGCAACCCGCAATACCTCGACCTCATCGACAAGGTTCATCCCGGCGCAGGCGCCTACCCCCGGCACGAACCCGCCGAAGCCGGCCACAACGAGGAGCTCACCGCGTTCGAGAACGACATGAGCTGACATCCTCCCCCGCGTCGGACGGCGGGGATTTCCTCCGCGCTGCACGCGCAACGCCCGGGCGCGTTCCTGCTTCACCGCGGCCAGCGGGAGTGTCGGGCCGATGACGGGTGTATGGCTTGCGCCCTGCTGCTCCGTTTCCGCTCTCCGGCGACCGCCGCTTTTGTAGGTTGGCGAAGGAAACGTGCCTCCGCTCCCCGAGGGGCGTGCTGAAGGAGGCAGACGCGTGAGGCCCAGCCCGCTCCCCCGGATCCTTCGCCGGCGCGGCGGGCCTGACTATCCGACGTTCCTGGAGCTCTTCTTCGACCTGGTCTACATCTTCATGCTCTCCAGGCTCTCGGCGGGGCTCGCCGAGGACCTCACCGTCCGGGGCGCCGCCCAGACCGCCGTCCTGTTGATGGCCGCCTGGTGGGTCTGGGTACTGACCGCGTGGCTCACCGATCTGTTCAACCCGCGGCTGCCGATCATCCAGGCCACGGTCCTGGCGGTCATGTTCGGCACCCTGCTGATGGCGGTCGCGGTGCCGTATGCCTTCGCCGACTACGGCTGGCTGCTCGTCGCGGCGTACTTCGGCATCCATCTCGTCCGGGACGCCGTCCTCATCCCCAGTACCCGAGTGAACCGCCCGATCCAGGCCCGGAGCATCCGAGTGTTCTTCTGGTTCGGCGTCACGGCGCTGCCATGGGTGGCCGGGGCGTTCGTGCACGGAACGGCCCGGCTGCTGCTCTGGTCGGTCGCGGTGGCGGTCGACCTCGGGTCGGCCCGGTTGGGCTGGCCGACGCCGAAACTCGGTCGCACCGAACTGGCCAGTCAGATCTTCACCGGCGCCCACCTGTCCGAGCGGCATCGAGAAATCTTCATCATCTCCCTCGGCGAGCTGGTCCTGAGCGGCGGCATCGGGCTGGCCGGCAGTGACTTTCAGGCCGGCCGGGTGGCCACGAGTTTCGTCGGGTTCGCCGGCGCTGTCGTGCTCTTTCAGCTCTACTTCCACCGGGTGCGGCAGCTGCTGGCACCGCCCGCCGTCACCGTGGTGGAGCGGGTCCGGCCCGGCACCTCCACCTCGTACAGCCACCTGGTGATGGTGGCCGGGGTGCTGGTGCTGTCCACCAGCGTCTCGCTGGTCAACGACCAGCCGTTCGGTGCGGCACCGGCCGCCTGGATCGCCGCCATCCTGGGCGGGCCGGCGCTGTTCCTGCTCGGGAGCTGTCTGTTCGACGCCGTGGTCACCGGACGGGTCCTCTGGTCCCGGGCGCTGGGGATCGTGGTGCTGTGCGCCATCGGCCCCGCGATGACGCTGCTTCCGCCGCTGGCCATCCTGGCCGTGGCGAATCTGATCCTGCTGCTCATCCTGGCCTGGGAGTCGCTGCCCGCACACTCGCGGTCGATCCGGGTCACCGTGCCGACCGGGTGAGGATCACCCGAGCGCCGGTGGCGCCGGCGCGCGGGCGTGCCGGTGGGTGCTCACCAGGTTCGCCGCAGCGACCAGGGCCAGAATGCTCATGGCGAGCAGCGCGACCACGACCGGCGGCAGCAGGCCCGCGGCCGGCGCCGCGCCGGCCAGCAGGACCAACCCGGCCAGCCGCGACCGAGAGATCCGACCGAACACGGTGTAGTCCAGCACCCCGCGGCCGACCAGGAACAGCGCCGGTCCGCCGAGGATGACCGCAGCCCACGAGGGCGGCGTCTCCCCCAAAGGACGCATCACGACGAGCTGACTCGTGACCGCCATACCGCCGATGCCCCCCACCATGATCAGATGAGTGACCGCGGCGGACTGCGTGAGCAGCGACGGGTTCGCCGATCGCGCGATGGCCTCGGTCAGCAGCTCGCCGGCCCGGTAGATGTAGATCCGCCAGGTCAGCACCACGATCGTGAACACGACCAGGAGCGCCCACGCCCGGTCAATGGTGTAGTCGCTCAGGCTGAAGGTCCACCCGATGATGAAGATGGAAGCGCCGAGCGCGATGATGACGAACTGCCGGTACCGCTCCGCCACCCGCTCGCCGACCAGCCGCCACTCCTGCGGCTGCGACCGCCCGAGCTTCGGCAGCGGCCAGCCGAGGGAGGCGGCGACGTACTCCATGGCGACGGTCGCCCCCCAGAGCAGGAGGCGGGCGTGGCCGGCGGCCAGCGCGCCCCCGATCCAGCCGACGGCGGCGATCGTGTACCAGAAGAAGATCCGGCCGCTGCGACGCGGCTCGGCCGCGCTCGGCACGAGCAGGAGGTAGTAGGTGCTCGAACCGAGGTGGATCGCCAGGTACGTGATCGCGAAGAGCAGGCCGCGCCCGTCGTAGGCGTCGGGTGCCGCGGCCGCCAGCAGCAGGCTGCCGGCCGCCACCGCGATGAACTGCACCTGGACCGCGGGCCGCGTCAGGTCCAGGGTGTCGGCGGCCCACGTGGTCACCGCCCAGACCAGGGTGAACGCGAGCAGCAGGACCAGCGTCTGGCCGGCGCCGGTCCAGCTCACGTCGGCGGCGAGCGTCCTGGCCAGGGAGATCATCGCGAAGACGTACGTCAGGTCGAAGAAGAGTTCCAGGAACGCGGGGCGGCCGGGGTCCCGTGGGGTCGGAGCCGCCGTGTCGGCGCCGCCTTCGGTCACCATCGACGTCCTCCGGACCTCCGCACCGTCCTCGCCTGATGACACCCTACGGGCACCGGCCCGGCCGCAGGCCCGCCATCGGCGTCATAGCCCGCTACCGCGGGAGCTTCGGTCGTGACGGCCCGGTATCGGGTCAGCGGACTCAGGATTTCTGGTCTGGGGCGTCTCGGATCGCGAGTGCGGCCTGGACGAGCGCGGCGTGAGTCAGCGTCTGGGGATAGTTGCCGAGGTGGGCGCCGGTCGCGGGGTCCATCTCTTCGGCGTAGAGGCCGAGTGGGCTGGCGTACTCGAGCATGGTCTGGAACAGCTCGACGGCCTCGCGGCGGCGCCCGGTGCGGGCGAGGGCCTGGACCAGCCAGAACGAGCAGGGCAGGAACGCGCCTTCGGTGCCGGGGAGACCGTCACGTCCCGGCGAGTAGCGGTAGAGCAGCGGACCACCGGCGGAGAGCCGGGCCCGGATGGCGTCGATGGTGCCCTGCACCCGGGGCGATTCGATGCTGTCCATGTCCAGCAGCGGCAGGACGAGCATGGCCGCGTCGAGGTCCTGGGAGCCGTAGTTGCGGACGTAGCAGCCCGACGTGGGGTCGAAGCCCTGCCGCAGGACCTCGGCGGCGATCTTGTCCCGTGTTGTCGTCCAGCGTCGGCGTTGGCGGTCCGGCAGTGGGTGGGTGTCGGCGATGCGTAGGGCGCGGTCCAGGGCCAGCCAGCCCATGACTTTGGAATGGACGTGTTGGGCGGGCTTGCGGACCTCCCAGATGCCGGCGTCGGGCTCCTGCCAGCAACGGGCGACCACATCGGCGAAGCCGCGTACCGCCCGCCACGTCTCGCTGTAGAGGAGCTGTCCGGCCTGCGCGAACGCCCAGGCGGCGTCGATCACCCAGCCGTAGCCGTCGAGCTGGTGCTGATTGGCGGCGCCGTTGCCGATCCGTACCGGGACGCTGCCGAGGTAGCCGGGCCAGCCGGGCAGCTCCCGTTCCGCCGGCACGCGGCGGCCGTGCAGGGTGAGCAGTGCCGGCAGGCGTGGCCGTTGCAGCCGGCTGGCGTGCAGCAGCCAGGCGAGGAAACCGTGGGCCTCCTCGGGCTTGCCGACGGCGAGGAAGGCGCTGACGCCGATGCTGGCGTCACGGGGCCAGACGTAGCGGTAGTCCCAGTTCCGTATCCCGCCGGGATCCTCGGGTAACGACGTCGTGGGTGCGGCCACCGGAGCTTGCGAGGGCGAGTAGGTGAGCAGCCGCAGGGTCAGCAGGCTGCGTACGACGTGCTCGCGGAAGGGCAGCGACTCGTCGATTTCGGCGGCCCAGTCCCGCCATCGGTTCTCGTCCTCGCTGAGCAGATCCCAGGCCGCCTCCGGGTCGACGTGGATCAGGGGCTCGCGGTGGGCCACGGCCAGTACGAGGGTGACCGGTCGGCCGGGGCCGACCGTGATCGAGGTGGGCCGCCCGGGCTCGATGGCGAGCTCGGGTGTGCTGCCCAGCGAGACCGCGAGCGAACCCCAGTCACACACCAGGGCCTTGCGCCGGTGGTGAACTCGGGGCCGGCGGTGGCGTACGCCGAGGCGAGGGTCGAACTCCACGACGGCGTCGACTGCCGCCTCCTCGGCCGACAGCCGCCGCACGATCATTGTCGCCGGCAGCAGGCGGCCGCTGACCTCGGCCACCATGCCCTCGGTGAGGGTGAGGCGGCCGCCGCCCACCGCCCAGGTCGTCTGCAAGGTGGCGGTGTCCTGCCGGTAACGCCGTTCGACGACCGGGCCGGGCCGGGCGGGGCCGACCCGGAAGGTTCCTGCTTCCGCTCCCCCGACGAGCCGGCCGAACAGGGGCTCGGCGTCGAAGCGGGGCACGCAGAGCCAGTCGATCGCGCCGTCGCTCGCGACGAGGGCAGCGGTGCGGGTGTCACTGATCAGCCCGTAGTCGCTGATCGGAGCCGGGGGCCGAGGAGCAGCGGCGTCCGTCATGGAGCTTGCTCCCTCACGAGTCGCGCGTGCCCGGTCAATCGGCTTGGAGGAGTAGTCCGAGGACGATTCCGTAGATGACGTGGATGACAGCCGCGACCGTGGGGGTCTGGATGCCGTAGTTGACGGCGAACAGGCCGGGCGGCTCCAACACGGCCGTGCTGGTCAGGCCCGCCCGCTGGGAGGCCATCCGCGGGTGGACACCCGGAAGCAGCGGCAGGATCACCGTCAGCGCGATACCGACGTGCAGCGTCGCGAGCAGCGCCCCGATCCACCAGGTGGCCCGGTGCAGCAGGGCGAACGTGGCCGCGTAACCGAGGGCGAAGCCCTGACCGGCGCCGAGGTGCATGAAGAAACCGATGACCCGGGCCCGGTCGGGGTCCTCCGTGACCAGGGTCCCGAGTACCAGGGGAAGGTCGAGACGAGTGAGGCCGGCCAGTTGAGCAGTGATCAACGCCGCGGTGAGCGCCGCGGTGGCGACCAACCCGAACAGACCCCATCCCGCCCAGTCCATTTCAGCAATGGCCGGCGGCGCGCATGTTCCGGGTCGGCACGGCGAGCGTTCCGGCGCGGGCAGATGTTCTCGCTGTCATGGGTCCATCCTTCAGCTGGAAAAGTGAAGGCCCTACGGCTCTGATCGGGGGCGCGCACCTCACACCAGCGTGGGCCACCACGGCCGCCCCGGGCTTCACCATAAGCCACCCGCCCAGGCACGTTGGCCTGCTTGATGAGGTACGACCAGCGCCAAGCGCACCGATGCTTCGACGTGGAAGCCGAGCCCGATTCGCCATCCCGCCGGTTGACAACCTCGGCGTTCCTGGCCACCGCGCGGAATTGTTCATCCTCTATGTCACTCGTAGAGGTGAACGGTGGTCCGATCAAGCCCCACACGCGAATCAAAACGCCCGCGCTGGATGCTCGCCTCGCTGTTCGCGGTCGCGTTGGCTGTCTTGGTGACTCGAGACCCTCTACTACCCCCGGCTGTCCGCACCGGCGTCCTGTCGGGGTTGCGGGAGACCTACGACCGTGACGGGTGGGTTTCGACGTAGTAGGAGCTGACCGCCGGCTGGCCGGTGTAGTTGGGTCCAGCGCGGTCGTCGGCGCCGAGGTACGTGTAGGGCAGTGAAACGACGCCGGGCCCGTTCCGGCCGATTCGGCGGTGGCGGGTGTCGATGGTGAAGCCTGCCTCGCGGAGTGCGCTGGCGAGTTTCCGGCCGGCGGGCCGGCCATCGGCGAGGCGGATGCTGTCCAGGTCGAGATCGGCGCTGAACCGTCCGTCGTCAGTGAGCCAGCTGGCGACGTTGGTCAGCACCGCGAGCTTGTCGCCGAGGTAGTGCAGTCCGTGGACGCAGGTGATGAGGTCGAACCGACGCGGTGGCGACCAGGACGTGATGGACGAACAGGTCAGCTGCAGCGCCGCGCCCCGGACGGGGGTGGGGTCGAAGAAATCGACGAGATCCACGCCGACGATCGTCACGAGATGATCGAGGCCGTCCCGGGCGAGTGTGTCCGCGGCCTGCAGGAGGCAGCGGCCGGTCCCGCAACACAGGTCCAGCCAGCCGATCGTCGTCTGTGGGGACTGCCCGATCCGAGCCGTGATCCAGTGGAGTGGGTTGAACCCGAGTTCGCGCGTGTAGCTGTTCACACCGGCGAGTTGGCGTTCCCGGTTCATCGCCGAGTTGGCCACCACCGCGGACGATTCCAACGCCTCGTCATCGAGCAGGCGATCCGGCATGCTGAGCAGCCTGCCAGAGCCCCATCCGCTGTGGCCGACCAGGTGTTGGACAGCGTCGTCTCCTTCGAAGGCGTGTCATCCATCCGCCGACTGATCGAGCCGCTGACCCGGCGGCAACACGGGTCGCGAAACCTCGGTCGTCGGCCGTAGCATCGGTGGGCCGGGGCGGCTCCCACGTGCGCTTCCTTCTCCTTTCTTCGACTGAATGCAGCGTGCCGACTCTCCGCCCCGGCATCTGTCTGCCGCAGCGGCGCCGACCGCCGGCGCACCAGACCGGGAGGAGGACGCCGCTGATGGACGCGCTCGCGACGATCCTGCTGCGCCGGGCCGGCGCAGTGGCGCTGCCTGCGCCAGCCGCCGCGCCGCCCGCCGACGGCGACGCCTGGGTGGCCAACCTCGAGGCCGACCTGGCCGCCACGGGCTGGCTGCTCGACGCGGCGATCCGGCGGCGGTTCGCCCTGCTGGACCCGGTGACCAGGATGCGCTGGGCCGACTTCGTCTGCGCGGTCACCGCCGAACTGGTCGGCGCCGACCGGGAACAGGTGCCGCTGTTCCGCCGCTTCCCGGACACCCCGGACGACACGGACCGGCTCTACGTCGAGCGGCTCATCGTGCATCTGCTGCAGACCGAGGCAGCACCGTGCATCCTGTGCGGGGCCGAGGGCCGGGTCCACGCGCTGGACCCCTGCGGGCACCTGGTCTGCCCGGACTGCTTCGACGCCGACGCATACACCGCCTGCCCCATCTGCGGGCGGCGGCTGACCGCCGGCAACCCCTACCTGCCACTCGTGGCCGAAGCGGCGGCGCCGGCGTCGTCCACGGCACCGCCGGTGCGACTGCGCCGGCTCACCCTTGACCACTCTCCCACCAGCACCGCCGTCCGGCTCCGCGACGACCTGGTGGGGCGGCCCACGGCGCTCGGCGAGGCCGACCTGGCCGACCTGCGGACACTCGTCGCCGCGACCGCGCCGGACCGCCTCGACTGGCTGCCGGCGGTGGTGCCCGCCCGGGAGACCCTGGCAGTGGTGATCGCGGAGGCGCTGCACCACACGGCACTCACCGCCGCCCAGGAGCGGGTCCTCGCCGAGGCCCCCGCCCGCTGGGGCACGGCCACCGACGTGGCGCGCGCCCTGTGGGTGTACTCGGGTGGAGATCCCGGCCTTGTCCTGCCGCGGCGGCGCCGCGAGAACCCGCCGTCGGAGACGTACCGGCCGGTCGACGAGCCGGCTGTGACCGTCGGCGCGCCGCGGGTACGGGCGCTGCCCCGGCCACTGCGCCGCGCGGTGCTCGCCTTCGTCGGGTCCCTCGACCCGGTCACGGCGGCCGAGGACATGGCACGCCACCCCACCGTCTGGAAGCGGCTCGCCGAGCGGCTGCACCCCTTCGAGCGGGTCACCGCGTACCCGGACGCGGCGGTCGCGTTCGCCGCGCTGCGCGGCACCCGCGCCCCGGCCGGCGGCGCGCTGGGCACCGCGATGATCGCCGCCAGTGAGCGTGCGCCCGAGCGGCTGATCCTGTCCTGGCACGCCGACGGCACGGTGTCGGTACGGGTTCGCACCTTCGCCGCACTGGTCGAGCGGGCGGTGGCCGAAGGGGACGCGGCCGACGCCGCCGCCCTGCTCGTCCAGCGGCCCGGCGACCTGTGGCGGCGGCTCGACCATTTGCTGCGCCTGGCCGGCGACGACCCGGACGCGCAGCGCGTCGTGCTGGACGCCGCGCGGCAGGTCGCGCCCCGGGTGTCGCCGACCGTCCTCGCCGACGCGGCCGCCGCGCTGACCGGCCGCGACGCCACGGTCGCCGTCCTGGAGGCGGTGGAGGTGGCCGCCGACGCGTCGATGGCGGAGGTTGCGCAGGCTGTCGGGACCGGGCACGTCGGCACGTTCGGGGCCGCGCTGGGGCGCGCGCTGGGGCTGACACGGCGGCCGCCCGCGCCGGTGCGGGGCGCGGAGCGGGGTACGCCGCCGGAGCGGGGCACGCCGCGGCGCACGTTCTTCCCCAAGGGTGACGTGGTGCGGGCGTGGAGCGCGCCGGAACAGCGACGTCAGCTGCCCGCCGACGCGATCGCCGAGATCCGGGCGAGCGTCGACGCCGAACTTGTCGACCGGGCCGGTGGATTGGACCGGTTCGACGTGGCCGTGCTCGACGCCGCGCTGAGCCGGGTGCCCGCCCCGCGTCGCGAACGCGCGGGCTCCGCGCAGCTGACCGGTTGGCCGCGGGGCAGCGTCCGCCACCTACCCGATCTGGACGTGCTGCGGCTCTTCCTGCACTGGACCGACGGCGAGAAGTTCCGGGTCGACCTGGACCTGTCCTGCGCGTTCTACGACCAGGAGTGGATGCCACAGGGCCACTGTGACTACACCCGACTGCGGTTCAAGGGCCGCGCCGCGGTGCACTCCGGTGACCTGACGTCGGCACCGCCGCCGCTGGGCGCCACCGAGTTCCTCGACCTCGACCGGGCCGCGCTGCTGTCGGCGGAGGTGGAGTGGGCGGTGCCCGTGGTGTTCAGCTACAACGACGTTCCATTCGAGGCGCTGGACGCTGCGTTCGCCGGCTTCTCCCTGCCGGAGCGGGGTGGCCGGCAGTTCGACCCGGCCCGGGTCGTGCAGCGGTTCCACCTGCGCGGCGACGCCCGATCGCTCGCGCCGCTGGTGCTCAACGTACGCACCGGCGAGGTGATGTGGATCGACGCGAGCCTGTCGACCGCCGGGTACGGGCACAACGTCGGCGGGTACGGCGCGCGGCTCGGCCGGCTCGCCGCCGACCTGTGGGAACACTTCCGTGCCGACACCCGCCCGACCCTGCTGGACCTCGCCGCCTGGCACGCCTCTGCGCGGGCCGAGCGGATCGTCGTCGCGCACGCGGACGGCACCACCACGCAGGTGCCGGTCGGCGGCGCCGAGGCCGTGGCCGCGGTCCGTGCGGCAGCGAGCCGCGACACCGGGGACGGCGCGTCGCCGCGGCCCCAGGCCGCGAAGGCGTTCGTCGCGACGGTGGGTCAGGACCGGCTGACGGTGCTCTTCGACGGCGAGGTGGCTGAAGGCTCGGCCGCCCTACTGCTCGACGGGCCGGCTGGGACGCCGTGGACGCCGGTGTCCGCCGCGGACCTGGCCGCCGGACTGGTGCCGCGCTAGCCGTACTTTGGGGCGGTGGCTACCTTCGCGAGAATGTCGATCACGGCCCGTACGGTGCGGTTGCTCATGCCGGTGGCCGCGCTGCTGTTCCTGGGCCTCGCACTGCTGATCCGTGTCGTGGACGATGGAGCGCTGCGGCAGTACTCCGGCACCGCGCTGTACGCCTCGATGGTCTGGGCCGGGGTGCTGTTCCTGCGGCCCCGGATGACGCCGGTGCCGGCCGGGACGGTCGCCACCGTGTTCTGCTGGGTGGTGGAGTGCGCGCAGCTGACCGGGGTGCCGGCCGAACTGTCGGCGCGGAGCCTGGCGGCGAGGCTGGCGCTGGGTGTGCAGTTCGACCCCGTCGACCTGGCCTGGTACCCGGCCGGCGTGGCTCCCCTGGTGGTGCTGCACCACCTGGTGCGCGCTCGGGCCCGCCCGACGCCGCAACCGCCGCGCGACGTCGTCCCCCCACCAGCGGGCCGCCCAGTTGACACCCGCCCTTAGCTGCCATCGGGGTTGCTGACTACTTCGCGGGCGAGGCGTTGTTGAACGCCTTGCGCAGGGTCGCGCGGCTACCTGCGATGGTGGCGGGCCCGGTGGGTCGTACGCCTCTCACGTTGGCGCGGCGGGCGGGGTTGAGGCTGGCTTTCGCGGTAGCGATGTGGGCGTTGCCGTTTGACCTTGTCGGTGAGCTCGTCGATGTGGTGGGGCGGCCAGGCGCCGTCCGCCGCGCTATTCGGGGCACTCCCGGCCTGGCTCAAATTAATGCGCACCTTGGGTGATCGAGGCGACGGCGATAAGGAGAGGGCGGGATACCCTGCCTGCGGTGCCTCGAGGCGCGTGACCGGAGGAGTCGATGCTGGGATGACGGCAGGGCGACCGATGCCCACACAGGACGATGTGCTCGGGTACTTCAGCACGCTGTCGAACTGGGGGCGGTGGGGCGACGACGACGAGCTCGGGACTTTGAACCACATCACCGACGACGTCCGGCTGGCGGCGGCGCGGGCGGTGCGCCACGGCAGGAGCGTGTCGTGCGCATGGGAGGTTGCCGTACCGGATGACATGGAGCGGTCGACGACGACGTGCCCGTGCGCCGCCGACATGCCGGGTGCCGAGAACATGCCGTCCGGCTTCCACGCCGACCGGCGGTGGGGCTTTTCCTCTGAGCGGCTCGGCATCGCGTTCCACGGCAACACCGTCACCCACGTCGACTCGCCGTGCCACATCTTCTGGGACGGCATCATGTACAACGGGCGGTCGCACTCGATGGTGGATGCCGCAACGGGATCGGCGTGGGCGGCCGTCACGGCGGCGGCGAACGGGATCATCACGCGTGGTGTCCTGCTGGACATTGCGAGGGTCCGCGATGTGCCGTGGTTGGAACCGGGGCAGGGTGTGTTTCCCGCCGATCTCGAGGAGGCCGAGCGTCGCCAGGGTGTGCGGGTGCGATCCGGCGATGCGGTGCTCCTGCGGACCGGATATGGCCGCTTCCGGCACGAGGCCGGTGCGGCCAGCGGTTTCACGCAGGCCGGCTGGCACGCGTCCTGCCTGCCGTGGCTGCATGAACGGCAGGTCGCGCTGATCGGCGCTGACACCCCCCAGGACGTTCAGCCGTCGGGGTACGAAGACGTGTTGATGCCGGTTCACGCCGTGAGCCTGGTCGCGATGGGCTTGTGGCTGCTCGACAACTGCGACCTGGAGGTGTGCGCGACGACGGCGGCCGAGCTCGGCCAGTGGGACTTCCACCTCGCAGTCGCGCCGGTCCGCTTCGCCGGCACGTCCGGCAGCCCGGTCAACCCGATCGCCACATTCTGATCGCGGTTCACGAGGGGGTGAGATGCCATGAAGGACCCCCCCGCACCCGGAACACGCGTGGTCGGTGAGGACACGCCGTGCTGGTCGTCAGGATCCGTGCGGGTCCGGGTCACATACCAAGAACGTTGCGCGGGCGAGCGCCAACCACTGAGATCCCTCCTTCGCAACTCGTCCCCGTCGTCCGCCGGTCCCGGCGGGCACGCGGCTTCGGCTTCGGCTTCGGCTTCGGCTTCGGCTTCGGCTTCGGCTTCGGCTTCGGCGGAGCCTCCCGATCGTGGCTCCCGCGAGGACCTACATGCTGGATGTTTCAGGAAGCGTTCACTCGGGGCAGATATTCGTAACCGGCCATGACAACCAGGGAGGCCACGACTATGGCTAAGGGCGATATCGAGACGTACCCGCAGGACGGCCAGTGGAAGAATCGTCCGGAGGGCAACCAGCGCGCGAGCAGCGTCCACGACACCAAGGCGGAGGCGGAGGCCGCCGGCCGCGAGATGGCCAAGCAGCGCGACGCCGAGCACGTGATCAAGAAGCAGGACGGCACCATCGGCGAGAAGAACACCTACCCCCGCGGCCGCGACCCTCGAGAGATCCCCGGCTGAGCGCGTGCGCATAGCGAAGGCCGTCTCCCACCGCGGGAGACGGCCTTTGCCGGACGGGCGGAGCAGGGCCGTTTGTCGGAGGCGCCTGCGAAGATCCGGACACGAATGCCCGCCTCGTCGCGAGCCCGCTGCTCACCATCCGGTCTGGCTGACTCACCACAGTGCAGAGCCCGTAGACATCCGCGCACCGCTCGCGAGTCTGCAGATTGGATCGCCCGAAGTCGTTCCCGACCTGCACATGGCGCCTACGATGCCCGAAAGGAGGATCCTACCGGCGGCGAGACGGTGGTCGCCAATCCGTCAGGGCCAGGCTGAGGCGGTCTAGAAACCGTCAACTCCGACAAATCCTTTGCCGACCGCCCTGGTCGGGCTTCCCGCGAGCAAGCTTGACGCCGCGGACCTGCCGACCTGCTGCTCAATCCGCACTTTTCGGCAGAGTGCTGGCAGACAGGAACCCCCAGCGGGGGACGCTGCGCCACCGCCAGATCGCCGAGCGACCGTTCTTGGTTCGCCGATTCCCTTAGTAAAGCCCGGATTCCATCTGTTCGAAGACCAGTGACCACCAGCAGGAAGAATCGGCAAAGGCCGCTTCGTCCAGTGCGGACAAACTCCGCTTCAACTCCGAGACAGCGCTATCGATATCCCGATCCGTCATCTTCGCATATTGCCCCTGCAGGCGTCCCACTTGCCGCATAAATTCGACAAAAAGGGAAAGCGATGAATTGACGAAAGAGGTCGGCGCATCTGCGCGATCACGCACGGCATAGACCTTGCCAAGTCTCGCTTGCAGGCCTAAATAGGATCCCTTATCCCAGCCGATCCGATAAAGGTGGCCCAGGCCAGGCTCTTGCAGGAGTGGATTGACGGCCTCTTGAAGGTCCGCTTCAAAAAAAGGCTCCAGTGAAAGCGGCAGGCCCACTTCCGACAAGAGGGCTTTGTCACCATCACTGATGAGCCAGTGACGAGCGATATTAGCCGGAACTCGCACCGTCGCCTCTTCTTGCTGCCGTCCCGATTCGCCGGCGATCGACACTGACCCTCCAATCCAGCATTCACATAGCCAACAGCCAACCCATTGTAGGGCACCATGCCTCTAGATGGAAGAGTGAGGAGTGGTGACTCCGGCTGCGCGAAGTCACCACTCCAAACCCAACGAAGCTATCTAATCATTGAAGCTGGCTAGACCTCCCATGTACGGCCGTCGGAGTCGGCTGAGAACAAGTCGTCGATACCGCCCTTCAACGCATCGACTGCACTCCTCCGAGCCTCCTTGGCCGTGTCATCGAAGCCGCCCGGGTAGTCGTAGCTCCACGAGACCTCCGGGGGAGACTCACAGAACTCCCTCTCGATCATCTGCTTGCAGTACCCGCCCGGCATCGCATCATCAGGCTCCAGTTCGCTGTAAATCCTCTTAACCTGGCCCGGCTTGACTCCTTGGGCTTTGAGATCCTTCCAGACAAGCTGCTCGGCGTGGCCGACTCCTCGCTCGCTCACCCGCCAGTGAAGCTGCGTCTTGCCGTCTACCTCATATTCCCAAACCGAGATGTTGCCGCCCCGAATATTCTGGGTCTTTCGAACACCCTGAGCGTAGCGGCTAAGGGCGTTGCCACCATAAGCCACTCGTCCGACGGTCGTCTCGGCTCCAGCGATAAACGCCCCACGCGCCATTGCAGGGATCCGGAATAGAGCGGCCGGCCCAATACCGAGGGTTATCGATATGCTGGCCCCCACGGCATTCTCGAGCGCCTCTGCCCGCTCAATGTTTCCTTCTTCGCGGTACAGCTGTGCGTCCGTCGATGCTGCCGCGTCACCGAGGCCGAAGGGAAGCATAGAGCCCCAGCACAGCGCTTGGTGCTTCCACCCTTCGCCGCACATCGGTTCGTTGTCGAGCGGTCCGGGGGCGATGACATCGTGGCCGTCGTCCTCGATCATGCTGATGGGATTGCCACCGCCGAATCCGTAGCGGCTACCGGTCCAGGGATTAAGGCTCAGCCTCATGTCCCCGAGCGCTCCGTTGAAGCTGTCTCGTGACAGGAAGCGGTTCAGGCCTGGACTGTAGTTGCGAAATCCCATGTCGTAGGACTGGGAGTTGGCGTCCCACCTCTTCGAATTGAACCGGTACGGGTTGTACGCCTCCTTGGTGGGATCGGCCACGTCAGGCTTGTCGACGCCGGTGAATTGGGCTTCGTCGTTGCTGCCGTAGGCGGTGTAGCCATAGGTGGCCTTCGTATCGCCGGTGTCGTCGGTCAGTTGCTCGACGTCGGTGTGCTGGTCGTACCCGTAGTAGGCGTTCTCCTGAGTCCCGTCGCTGTTCTGGGTGATCTGGGAGAGCCGTTGTCCCCACGGTGAATACTGGTACGACTTGGTGAGCTTGCCGGCAACCTCTTCGTCCAGCACCTCGCTCGACAGGCCGAGGTAGTTGAACGTGGTGGTCTTCTCTTTTGCGTCACCAGCGTCAGTGGTCTTGGTGGCGGTTCGGTCCAGCGGGTCGTACGTGTACCTGGTCGTGGCGGTGCTGGTGCTGTTCTTCTTCCGGTTCTCGACGATGTGGTCGAAGCCGTCGTAGACGTTCCGTTCGATCACTGTTCCCACGGCAGTGACCGTGTCGAGACGGCCGAACGGATCGTAGTTGTAGGACGAGGTAACGCCGCCCCCGGTCGCGGTGAGAAGGCGGTTGCGGTCGTAGTTGAATGTCGTCGTGGCACCCTTGACGGTCTGGGTGACGACGTTGCTGTTGGCATCGTGGACATAGGTCTCGGTGCCGGCGCCGTCGCCGGTCTTGGTCAACGAGGCCAAGCGGTCGCGCGGATCGTACGTGTAGGTGCTGGTGGTGTTGAGGTACGCCGAGTGGTTGTCGGCGTTCATCTTCCGGGCCACATCCTGGGACCGGTTGCCGTTCAGGTCATAGGTATAGCTGTGCTCCGATACCACCGTCCCGTTGGGCTTCTTTTCCACTTGGGTTTTCAGTTGACCGTCAAGGTAGTAGGTGTAGTCGACGGTATTCCCGTTGCCCTTGACATCATGGAGCCGCTCACGCCGGTCGGTGTACGTGAAGGTGTTGACCTTCTTGTCGGGGTCCGTGGGGGACGTACCGTTCACCACCGTCGAGACCATGTCCCGCGGGTCGTAGTCGTAGCTGGCCCACTGCTTGTCGTGCTCCGTGGTCAGCGGCGCCGCGTTCTCGTTGTAGGTGAAATCGGTTCTGTTCTTTTCGTCTCCCGACTTGGTCTCGGTGACCGCTTGAACCTGGTTCAGCTCCGTGTAGTCCACAAGGTAGGTGTCGACCCGAGCGTGGGGAGACGAGTCGGTGATGGTTTTGAGGTTTCCGTTCGGGTCGTACCGGTAGGCGTATCTGGCCTTCTCGTCGTCGACCTCACCTGAGTTCTCGCGAACCAGCTTCACCGCGTCCGCGACGACCGTGCCGCTGGCCTGGTCAGCCAGCGACACCTTGTGCTTGTTACCTTCGCTGAAGCTGTAGGAGCCGAGGCTCACCCAGGTACCCGTGTTGGTGGTCTGGTTGACCGTCCGCGCCGTGTCGCCCCCGCCGTGGTTGATCGTGTACTTCGCGTCGACCGCAGCACCGGACACACTCGGGTAGCGAGCGAACACCTCGTATGTGCCCGCCTGCGGCACGTTCAGCTGCCAGGTGAAGGTGTTTTCACCGGTCCCCGCCGGGCGGGTGGCGTAGTTGTGGCCGTACTTGTCCTCCGCGGTCGTGGCTGCGGTCCAGGTGCCGGTGGCGCTGGTGTTGTTGAAGTCGGAGTTGTCGACCAACACCACGTGCCGGCCGACCGGCACGCCGCTGTCGGACCGGGACGCCAGCTTGCCGTCCGGGAAGTACGACCACGTCATCGTCCGGTTGGACGACCCCTCCTGCGGGTCTTCGCCTGCCGGCGTGAGCGTCCGCTCTGTCTGGGCGCCCAGCTTGTTGTAGTCGTACGACGTCAGAATGTCCCAAGGGTCGCGGCTGGTCTTCTTCCAGCCGTTGTCCCAGTAGGTGTAGACGGTGTTGTTGCGGACGGACTCACCGGTCGATGGCGGCATGCTGACGGTGGTCAGCCGGCCGACGTCGTCGTACTTGTAGGTGGTGACGTCCGCGGTCTTGTAGCGGACGTCGTTGCTGTCGTACGCGGTGCGCGTCTCCTTCACCCGGTCGAGCTCGTCGTAGACAGTCTCGGTGGTGAAGTCGTCCGGGTCGGAGGTGGCCGTGCCTCTGGGACTGATTACCTTGGTCTGGTTGCCGACCTCGTCGTACGTGTATTCCGTGATGCGGTAGGTGATGGTGCCGTTGTCGTTCTTGTGCGGCACCTTGACCTGCTTCGGCTTGCCCACCTGGTTCGAGATGATCTCGGTGGTGTTGCCAAGCTCATCGATCTTTGCCGTCACTACGCTGTCGCGGTCGTACCTGGTGGTGGTGAACTTGCCGAGCGCGTCCGTGACCTTGGTGATCCGGTGGGCCTTGTCGTACTCATACATCGTGGTGTAGTCGTCGGTCGCGCTGGATGCGTTCTTGCGGGCGTCGATTACCTTCCAAACGTTGCCGACGTCGTCGTACTCGTACGAGATTTTGTGTCCCTTGGCGTTCGTGACGCCCGTCAGCTGGTAGATCTCGTCGTAGTCGTTGGTGGTGACGTAGTCACCGTCCACCTCCGGGGTCAGGTTGCCGTTCGGCTCGGTGGTGGTCTTGAGGTTGCCGACCCTGTCGTAGGTGAAGGACGTCTTCCGCTGTGGGTCGTCCTCCTCGTCGACCGGCGCCAGCGTGTACTCCATCTGGTCGGCCTCGTCGTACTGGGCCAAGGTGACCGCACCGTTCGGCGCGTATGACTCCAGCACGTTGTCGTTCTCGTCATACCTCGGCGCTGGTGTGACGATGAAGTCGCTGGCGCTCTGGTCCTTCGGGACCCGGTTTTCGCGCGGGCGACCGAACGTGTCGTACTCCTGTGAGGTCACCTTCCCGTACGCATCGGTGACCGTCTTCACCTGGCCGCGCTCGTCGTAGGTGAAGGTCGTCAACTTTTGCTTGGCGTCAGTGATGGTCGTCGGGTAGCCGTTAGCGTCGAATGCGTCGTAGTGGGTCGTGAAGCCTCTGGCGTTCCTCGCCGTCCGGAGCTGGCCGAACTCGTCGTACGTATAGGAGGTCTTGTAGTCGTCCTGGTCCGACGTGCTGTTGCCTACCGGGTCGACCACCCACTCGAGGTCACCGGCGGCGGCGTAGCCGAACGTCCACTTCCGGCCCTCCGGGCTGGTCTTTTCAATCAGGTCGGCGACGTAGCCGTTGAGCTGGTACTGATAGGCCATCCGGGTCCCTGGCCAGCCGTTCCTGACGGCCTCGGCATCCTTGATCTCGGTCGGGTAACCCGTCTTGGCGTCGTAGGTCCAGGTCGAGGTGGCGCCGTTGTTTTCGACAAGCGTCCGAACGTTGTGGTCCCCGTCCCACTCAAGCGTGGTGGTCTGCTGCTTGGCGTTGGTGGTCTTCCTCGGCCGGCCGAAGCCATCCATCAGGTACGTGGTGGCGTGGTTCTCGGCATCGGTGACCGTCGTCTCGATGTCGTCGGTGGCGTCCGGGTCCCGATACGCGAACTGCGTGAGATTGAGCGTCCGGTCCTTGTACGACTTCGTGGTCCAGTGCCACTTCGGGTCGTCGCCGGCCTTCGGGTAGTTGTACACCACCTCCGTGGAGTGGTTCCGCGGGTCGGTGACCCTGACCAGCTTGACGTTCTTGTTGCCCTGCGTCATGTCGTAGGCGAACTGGAACGTCTTCTCCCCGCCCATCGAGCCGCTGGAGCCCGCGCCGTCGATCATCCGGCCGAGCAGACCTTTGTCCGTGTAGGCGAACGTGATCTTTCGCCCGGAGATGTCTGTGATCTGCGAGACGTGGTCGATGATCTTCGGGTTGGTCAGGTTGGTCCCAGCCTTCGGCAGCCAGTCCGTGTCGCCGATGTAGATGTAGTCCTGACCCTTGGCGTAGTAGTCAATGGTCAGGGTGGTCCGCCCGGCCGGGTCGGTGATGTAGCGGAGGAACTTGGTCGGCTTGTTGTTCGACCGGCGCTCCTCGTAGGTGAACACCATCTCGTTCTCGTTGTTGTCCACCACGCTGGTGAGGAAGCCCTCGCAGTCGTAGTAGAACCGCGTGCGGTCGGGCTTGGTCAGCAGCCAGGCCCGCCGCTCCTGGGTGTTGGGTTTGCAGTCGAGGCTGGTGACCTTCTGCAGGTAGAGGTGCACGCCCTTCGGGCTGATCCACTCCCCCGTCTGGTCGTTTCGGCTGAACCGGTGGCTGGTGCCGTCACCGTCGGTGAAGGTCACCTTCGTCGGGTTCGGGTTGGGGTGGAAGTCCAGGGGGGTGCCCAGGCGCATCATCGAGGACGCCTGCAGCGACCAGCCGTACCCGGCCACCGAATCGGAGGTGTCGAGGGAGTTGTAGGACATCCGGACAAAGGTCGACAGCCCGCGTGAGGGGTTGCTGAACGCGTTGTACGACCACACCGAGTTGCCGGCGAACAGGTTGTTCATCAGGGTGCCGCCGGCGCCGGTGTTCTTGCCCGCGTAGGAGTAGAACTTCTCCAGGCCGAGCTGGTCGGAGGTCGGCTCCTCGACCGCGACGTCCTGCGCCAGCGGGCCGATCCCGGTCAGCTTGGTGCCGTCCTTCTTGACCAGCTCCCACTTCAGCGTGTAGTTGTCGCGCCGGTTGCCGTCGGCGCTGGGTGCCGGGGCTTTCACCTGAGCCATGACGTCCACCGAGCTGGCACCGTCCGTCGCCGGGGAGCCGACGGGTGCGACGTCCGAGGGCAGAGCGGTCTGTAGCGAGGTCCCGGCGGTCGGGACGGGGTCGCCGTTGGGCAGGGCCCAGCTGTACGTGAGAACCCACTCGCTGGCGAGCCACTTCGTGGTTGTCGGATTCGCGAGGGTGACAGGGATGCTGTAGGTGCCGTCGGAGGTCATCACCGACGGGGTGGTCGGCGCGTAGTAGGTCTGGACGGCGTCGGGTTGGGTGTAGACGATCTGAAGCTGCGGCCGCAGCGCGTCGGTCGACGCCTCGCTGGACAGGAAGGTGGTGTTTTCCTTGAGGCGGCCACCCTCGTCCGCGTGCTTGACCAGCAGGCCGTTGTTCGCGGTGGTCCCGTTGATCCAGTTCTGGACCGTCGACGTGTTGAGGGTCCAGCGGCGCCACTTCGGCGGGTCATCGATGCCGAACGCGCCCAGGGAGCCCAGCTCGGTGGCGTTGTAGTCACCACCGGCGGTCCAGGTGTGCGTGGCGTCCTTGTTCGACCACGTCACGGTGGCGGGGTCGAACGCGCTGGTGAGCGCGTGCACCTTGTAGTTCGACTGCTGCGAGGTCCCAAAGACGGTGCCGGTGGACCACAGGTTCAGTGAGCTGGACAGTACTCGGGCGTTCGCTGGGATCGACGATGTGTCGAAACGCAGCAGCCCGCGGCTGTAGGTGTAGTCGACGGAGTTGTTGCCGACATTCAACTGGGTCTTGCCATCCAGGGTGTTCAGGTTCTTGCTGGGCAGCTTCGAGGAGATGGTGGCGTCGGCGCTGGCCGGAATGCTCTGCACCACCTGCCCCGACTTCGGCAGCTTGGCCGTCGCAGCGGTGGAGGCGATGATGGCCCCGCCGGTGGTCTTGACCGCCACCTGGTAGTAGTACGTCTGCCCGTAGGGGTCGGTGGAGCCGGCCGGGGTCGGCGTGGCGGTGGTGTCGGTGAACGACGTGGCGCCCTTGACCGGGGCGACCAGGGTGGCCGCGGTCGGCGTGAAGTTCGGGCTGGTCGACCGGTGCACCTGGTACTCGGCGAGGTCAGAGCCGGTGTAGGTCGACCAGTGCAGGGCGGCGCCTGTCGGGTACAGGGTCCGGGGGGTGTCCAGCACCACGCCTGGCTTGCCGTAGTTGATCGTCAGCTTCGGCATGTTCGCGGTCTCGCCGTTGTAGGCGTCCTCAGCGGCTTCGTAGCGGGGGCCGCCGTGGCCGAGTCGGTCCTCGTCGACCGCCTTGAGCATGAAGCCGAAGTTCTTGGTCGGGTCGTTGACCCACTTCTGCACCAGGGTGGTGGCCGGAAGGGTGTGCCAGACGTTGGCTTCCTTGGCCCGCATCAGGCCGCCGGACTTCGTCAGCCGGACCGCATCCACAATCACCGAGGTGCTGCTGCTGGTGTTGGCGTCGCTGAGCATCACCCGACCCGCGGTACCGGCCTTGAACGGGTATGTGCCCAGGCTTGCCCAGTCGGCGTTGGTGGGCAGCTTCTGGTTGATGGTTTTCTGCGTGGTGCCGCCGTCGTAGGTGACAGCGTATTGGGCCTTGTCCGTCCGGTCGGTTGCCGGGACGTAGTGGGTTTCGACCGTGTAGGTGCCGTCCTCGGGGATGTTGGGGATCCAGGTGTAGGTGTCCCCAGCGACGTCGTCCTTGTTGTAGAGGTAGGTCTTGTTGACGGCGTCGTTCGTCAGGTTGTTGGTCGAGGCGGGCCAGGCACCCTTGATCGCCACCTTGGCGGTGTTGGTATCGTCGACCATTTCCACGGTGGCGGCGCCGGCGCCCATGCTGGTGTTGATGTCATTCCAGGTGACCGTATCCTCGTTCCAGTCCTTGGTGACTTCCCGGGCCTCGAGGGGCACGTCGTAGGCGTCGGTGGTGTGGGTGGTGTCGTAGTACATCTGCAGCGATGCCGAGTCGATGGTGGTGTTCGCCGGGACCCCGCTCAGGTCGAACTTCACCAGGCTGCGCGCAGCGCCCGCGTTGCTGGTGCCCACCGACAGCCGCCACACCGAGCCGAAAGGCTGCTGCGGCGTGTCCTCGGTGACCATCGTGTCCTTGCCCGTGTTCGCGTCTGGCTGGATCTTGATGGTGGGGTCCACCGTCACCGGCCAGACCCGCTTCGGGTCGGCCAGCCAGTCCCTGTCGGCCGCCACGTCGATCGCCCACCGGCCGCCCTCGGCGCGCAGCGCCTGGGTCACCTTGGTGCTGTAGGCGTAGCCGTACGGCGAGGAGGCGTCGGCTTTGGAGTCGAACATGAAGGGCGCGGGCATTACCAGCAGCACGCGGTTGTCCCGCGGGGATCGGAACTCGACTGAGCCGTCCTTGCGCTGCGCCACCTTGAGGGTGCCCGCGTCCAGGGTGAATGTCATCGCGGAGGCGGCGGCCGCGCTGCGCAGCACCATTCGCTCCTTCAGCGCGGTCGCGGTCACCTCGTAAGACAGGTCGACGCCGTCGAAGATGCCGGCGTAGGTGACCGTGTCACCCTTCAGCGTCGGGTTGGCGGGCCGCGGCGCACCGGCTAGGCCGAGGGTCACCTGCTGGCCGTCCAGCTCGAACCGCGCCAGCTTCCCGGTGGTGCCGCCGAACCGGCTGGTGAAGGTGTTGCTGGTGTTCGCCGCAGCGAAGCCGCCCGCCTTCGACGGCGAGATGGTCGTGTTGATCGGCTGCCAAGCGTCCTTGGCGTCGCGGTAGAAGCGGGGGGCGGCCGACACCTCCGCTTGCAGCCGCCCGTCCGACATTGCGAACACCTGGGTGGTCGCCGTGCGGCGGCCAGTCAGTTCCTTCAGCCGCTTGGCCGGCTTCTTCACCACGCCCGGCTTCGGCTTCTGGTCCAGCCGCAGGCCCGCGATGACCTGCTCCGGCCGCGGCCGTCCGTCCCCGCCGTCGACAAGGTTCCGTGCGGCCCGGCCGAGCCGGTCCAGGAAGCTTTCGTCTTCCCCGGCGCTAGCCGTGCTGCGCCCTTCCGAAGCTTGCCGGCGAAGCGTCTCCATTCCGCCGAGCGTGGCCACCAAGGCCAGCACTAGGGCCAGGACCAGCGGCCCGCGTAGTCTCTGTCTCACCCGTCACCCTCCGCTTCAATGAAGACACGTTGGGTGGCACGCTAAGATCAGTTCGTATATAGCCGCCTATCGTTGTTGCACACTGGCGACGGCACGCGGTGTATCGGCAGAGCAGCCGACGTTGGCGCCCTCGGGTGCTACCTTCGCCCGATGATCCGTCTGCCAGGCGTTGCGCGGCTCCTCAGGACGAGCGCCGCCATCGCGGTACTGGGAACCTCCGCTGCACTGATCGCCCCCGCCGCAGCCCACGCCATCGCCAATGGGACTCCGGTCGCGGAAGGCCAGTACCTCTTCTCGACAAAACTCACCATGACCAACATCCCGCGCGCCGACGGGACGACCTACGACAGCGCCTGCTCGGGGGCCCTCGTCGCTCCTCAATGGATCATCACAGCGGGGCACTGCTTCCACAACGCCTCGGGGAGCCGGGTCAGCGGGCCGGTGCCCTACGCCACCACCGCTACCGTCGGTCGTGCTGACCTCACCGCCACCACTGGTTACCTCGTCGATGTCGTGGAGGTGCGGCAGGCGTCCCGCCACGATGTGGCACTTGCCAAGCTGGCCACCCCCATCACCGACATCAGCCCGTTGCCGGTCAGCACCACGACGCCACGAACCGGGAGCATCCTGCGGATGACCGGCTGGGGCGCCACCGGCTCAGTCAATCCCACACCGGTCGCTCATCTGCAGACCGGCCAGTTCAAGATCACGCGCGTTGCTGGCGACTCGGTCATGGTGGTCGGCTACGCCCCAGCCGCGAACACCAGCGCATGCGCCTACGACTCCGGCGCGCCGTACTTCGCCGAAAATGCGGACGGCAGCCAGACGCTGGTGTCCGTGGAGTCCGACGGTCCGGCGTGCCCACACTCCCAGGAGGAGACGACGTCCCGGGTCGATCGGATCGCCGACTGGATCCAGCAGACCACCGGCCTCAGCGGCACCGGACGAGTCGGCCCCGGCGGTAACGGCAGGTAACCAAAAAGCGGAAGCGCCATGTGCGATGGGCGTGTCTCGGTCGCCCGCGCACCCTCATCAGGGCTTCCCGGACGTCCGTCGAACCCGCATCGCCGGCTGCAAGATCGAACCGCAGAGATCACCCGGTCCACCGGAGGCGCAGGCGGGATGGCGGCGGTACCCAGCCTCACCCTGATCCAGTCAGCAGGGTCAGGGCCGGATTCCCCCGGACCGGCGGAGGCGCCGGCTCGGACGACGCTGCAGCCAGTTCCACGGCGTACTCCCGAACCAGCGGCGGTAGCCGATAGCCGCTGGGCCCGTCCCACGTGACCAGGTGCGCGTCGACCAGGTCCTCCAAGGCTCGGCGAACGCGTTGGGCGGAGACGCCGAGGTGCATCGCGGCTCGATTCACCATCCCCATAGCCTCCGGGCCGGCGGCGAGCAGTTCAAGGAGCCGACCGACCAGTTCATCCTCGGAACACACCAGGCGGACACCTGTTGCCAGACTTGCCCGCACCGACAGGTCGTCGTAGGTGAGCAGGTCCAGCCGTCCCCCACCATCAGCAAGCTGGCCGACCAAGGCAGCGACCGGAATGTCGGGCCACCTCGCCAGCTTCGAGCCGGCAATTCGCAACGCCAGCATCGATCCGGCGCAGAGGCAGATCAGCTGGTCGGTGGCGACCGGATCGGCGACCAGCCGGTCCGCGCTGACGAGTGCGGCGAGCAGCGCTCTCGCGCTCGTGGCACCGAGCGGCCGCAGGGCGACGCGTCCTACGCCGTTTAGGCTGCCCAAATACCGTAGGCCCACAGCAAGCAACGCGGGGCCGGGACCGGCGGGTAGCAGGGGCCGCACCTGGGCCGATCCAGCGACTCCATCAATGACCAGAAGGAGCCGACGTCCAACGGTGAGCGAGCGAAACCAGCCGGCTCGCTCGTCGGCATCATCCGGCACGTCTGCGGGCGCAACGCCCAGCGCACGCAGTACCCGGGCGAGCACCTCGCTCGAAGTCATTGAGGTTCGGTAACCGAGGTCTACGAAAACCTGCCCGTCGGGGAATTCACCAGCCACCGCGTGGGCAGCGTGCACAGCAAGCGCGGTCTTTCCGCTGCCCGGCGGGCCAGTGACAACCACAACGGCCGGGCCGTCGCCAGTCAACCCGGTGGCAATCTCCACGGTCTCCCTCCTACGCCCGACAAACGTCACCAGGTCCGCCGGAAGCTCGCGGGGCACTGGCCGGGCCACACCGCTGTTGAGTGCCGGCTCGACGACTGGCGTCGGCGACGCTGGCGGCCTGGTCGACGACTGGGTGAAAGAGATTTCCGGTGCGCGTTCCAAAATCGCGCGGTGCAAGGCGGCGAGCTCCTCGCCTGGCTCAATACCGAGCTGCTCGCCGATTGCGGCGCGGACGTGACGATAGGCCGTCAATGCCGCCGGTACGTCACCACAGCGGTACAGCGCAAGCATCAGCTGCCCCCACGCCCGCTCCCGCAGCGGATTGCCCGCCAGATGTTCTCGCAGCTCGCCAACCAGGTCCGCATGCTTCCCGGCCGACAGTCGGGCGTCAGCCAACTCCTCGACGACCTGAAGCCGCTGCTCCTCCAGGCTTGCCCAGCGGTTGTCCAGCGCAGTGCCGCGCGGAAGACCCTCACCCGCCGCGCCTCGCCAGCAGCCCAGAGCTGCGGTCAGCGCCGCGATGGCGCCAACGGGGTCTCGGTCGGCCAGCCGGCCACGGCCATCCTCGGCCAGCCGTTGAAATTCCACGACGTCCAGCTCATGCGGCTCAAGATGCAACTGGTACGCGTTCGGGCGAGCCACCAATCGGTGACCCAGCACCCGGCGTAGTCCTGCCGCATAAGAACGCAAATTCGCCGTCGCGGAGGCCGGTGGGGCATCGGCCCAGACCAGCTCGGACAAGCGGGTCAGGGAGACGGTCCGGTTCGCCGCCAACGCGAGTCCGGCGAACATCGCCCGCCGCTTCCCGGCACCTGGGGTGACGACCCGACCGTCAACCCTCAGCTCCACAGCGCCCAGAAGTCCTATCTCAACTTGCATCTCGCCGCTCCCCCGTTGAACGTTGAGAAAGCTCACGCTAGACGGGGTGTTCGGGGACAACAAGGCAGGTCGATGGCCGAAATACTGTGATGGTCATCAATTGGAAGAACGGCGTGTCCGTGTAACAGAAGAGCCCGCGAAGGCGCTGCCTGTGAAGCGCGTGGCGAGCTGCCAATGGAGTAATGGTCAAGTCATCAAGGTGGCTTGGGTCATGGTCATTCCTTTAGTCGTTGGGCCACGACCGACCCACTGTGGTGTCTAGGGTTGAACGCTGGGGTCAGAGCCCTCCCGGCCGGAGCGCGGTCCGCCTCCGTCCTGCCAACGGAAGCCACCATCGGCAAGCGGGCCGTCAACGGCCGTTTCACCAGCCGTAAGTCCGGCCCGGTGTCAGGCTGTCGGCTTCGCTGGGGCGCGCGCCTCAGCTCACCGCCTGCTTCACGGGCGCACCGATCCGCGCCTCCACCTCGGCTGTCACCTCGGTCAGGGCGAACGGTCCCCCACATCGTTCCCTCGTCCAACTTCGCCTGGTCGCTGAACCCGAGCGTCGCCTAACGCGTCTTGAACTTCTCCCCGCTCCGGAAGAAGCAGACGATCTTGCCGTCCAGCGCGTAGGCGGGCATCCCAGACCAGAGCTTTGGCGCCAGGACCGGGCGCTGGCTGCGATGACGGCATGGACGCGCTGGGCCATTATCACCACATCCAGATGGTCGCGGCCGAGCTGACCGGTCCGAGTCCCGCATTTCGGCGATTCTGGTGAGCACGTCCCGCGCCGCCTCCGCCGCCTTGCCCGCGCGCGAGCCGCGGCGCGACCGCTTCAGTTCCTGGCGTGGTCCTTCATCGCGGCCCGCTCCTCGTCTGTGAATCCCTCGTGCGTGCTGCCTTCGCCGACGTTGGAGCTCGGGAGCAAACGACCACGCTGGACGAACCCAGTGCACGTGCTGCGGCGACCGTAATCGCTCGGCCGAAACCGTGGCCGCGGTGTGCCGGGTGCACCCCATCGGCTCGATAAGCCCTAGCCTGCCTTCACCCGCCGACCACACCGTCACGGCCGCCACCGCCGCCCCCTGCGCATTACGAACGACCAGGCACCGCGCGTCGACACACGGCGCGCCTGCCGCCATCGTGTGCCAGCGCTCATCGGTGAAGGTCGAGGCGCTCCATGCCGTTGAGCAGCGGCACCCACAGCCGGATGTCACCGCTCGCCGTCCCGTCCGCCGGGCAGGAGGCCATGGAGGTGTAGACCCGCCCGCCAGTGTTCCCTCGATGGTGAGCACCTCGCCGCCGCCAGCGCCCGGCAGCTGCAGGGCAGCAACTCCCGCCGCTCGTGATCGACGACATACAGGTGCATCCCCGGTGGCGCGGAGACCACGGGCAGCGTCGGCGGCAAGCGCGGGCAGATCCCCACTCGCCGCGTGACGCACCCGCTGCACTCTCAGCAGCACGCTCGGGAAGCCCATGGACCGCCGCGAGACGTACGGACGACAGGAGTCGTGACGGTACCCGCAGCGACCGGGATGGGACGGCCGGAGCTCAGCCGGCGGTGGTCTGGTCGGCGAAATATTCGAGCACCGCGCGCACGTCGTGCGCGGTCCGGCCCGCCCCGTTTCCCAGATGATCGCCGCTCGCACCGGTGCCCGGCGGGACCGATGCGACCCGGGCCCGCGGCGGGGACCGCCCGGCCCCTCTCACTACGCCTGCTCACGAGGGGCCGCCATCACCCTTCTCAGCGTCTGCCGCTCGCCGTTACGTAATTACAGCCTACGATTCCACCAGCTCCGGTGAAGACGCGCCTGCGCCTTCAGCCGCCGATGCTCCGCGTGCTGCATCATCACGAGCGCCGGCACGAGGCCGAGCATGAGCGCAGGCAGCCCGGCAGGCGCAGCCCGGTTCTCGCGGAGGATCGCGAGCAGGCAGGTGAGGCCGGAGAAATAGATGATGGGGTTGTAGTACCGCATCAGGTCAGGCCCGAGCCCTTCGCAGTCCTGCAGCCAGGGCACGCCGAATCGGGTCCGGCTCGGCCATCCGGCGACGTGGGCGGTCACCGCGGCCAGGCCGAAGCCGTTCGCTGCGGCCAGCAGTCGATCCGCGGAGGGCGACGGACTGCCCGCGGTGCGCCAGACGCCGGTGGTGCACAATCCCCAGACCGTGGCCGCGCGGTACGGCCCGATCACCGAGGCCAGCGGCATACCGACACCGGCGGCCAACTCGAAGAACACGTGCGCGGCCAAGCCGCCGACCGCCGACCGGGTCAGCGGTCGACGAGGGGCCGTGGCCGTGGCGAACCGGTGCCGGAACGCCGATCCCCGAGATGTCCGAGCCACCGTCGGCCTCCTTCGGGTAATGAGGGCCAGACATCGTCCGGCGTTTGCGGGGCGCGCGGTCGGCTAGCTCCAGCCCATCATCTCGCCACCTCGCTGTCTCTGGGCATCATCCGGCCAGCACCGCGAATGGTCCGTACGCCAGGAACATATTTCGTATGGACCATCGGAGATGGAGAGCAGGGTGAATGCAACGGTGCCGTTCGAGGTACCCGACTCGCCCCTTGATCCAGCGGAGCTGATGTCGGTCGTGAAGGCTGTCGCGGGACGACCCGATCTGTGGGAAGACGGGCTGCGCCAGACCACATGGGAGAGGACGTGCAACGACGTTCACACCGGTGATCATCTCGGCGTCTGGGCGATCTCCTAGATGGCCCGACGAACATGACACCGGCTATCACGACCACCACGTCTCACGTGGCTCCGTCTTCGTGGCAGAGTTGATGATCAGGCACGAACCCCTGCGGCTGGAGGGTTCAGTCCGGCAGCAGTCGCCGGAGCACTCCCTTGCCGGTGGCTCCGATCCGGTACGACTGGACGAGGTACGAGCCGCAGGCGATGTTCGCGCCGGCGAGCACGGGCACCAGGTACTGGGTCAGCCGCTGCCGTCGCTGCCAGACGGCGATCTCGGACGGAGTCTGCGGCGTCGACAGCGTCGCGTCTCGTACCTCGACCTTGTCACCGCGTTGATGCGCCTCCTCGGCGAGCCGCCCGATCTTGCTTCCGCAGTACGCGGCGTAGGCGGTGGTTGCGGCGCCGGCGAGCGCCAGCCCGGCCTTGAGGGCGCCCACCGTCCCGAAGCCCTTCTGCAACGCCATGCGTCGCCCACCCACGCGGGCCAGTTGGGCGCCGGCGAGCAGGGTGGCGCCGATGCCGAGCCACTGCACGGGTCCGAAGCGACCCCACGCCGATTCGGCGACCCGGATGCGGTCGATGCCGTCCTGCAGATCGCTGCCCGCCTTGTTCACTCCGGCGACGCCCATCACGGTCCCGCCGAACCAGAGGGCAGACCCGATGTCGTGCACTGCCTGGGCGACGGCGTGGTTGTCGGTGGCGGTCATCGGCATTTCGGGCTCCTCAGCGGGAAGCTTCGTGCGTGTTCCAGCCATTGTTTGCTTCAGTCCGATTGAAGCATCTTCTCGGCCCGGCGCTGGCGACTTCACGGACAGGGACTCACATCCAGCACGTCGACTGGCACCAACCGCCGGGGGCGCGCTCACCGATCTGCCATCGAGGGGGACCCCGTCCGACATGCGGTGAGGGCAGGCCCGTGCGATACGGCGGACGGCGGCCCTGAGGACCGGTGAACCTGCGCCTGCGGGAAAGGCGATGTTCTGTGCCAGATCAGGTGACGGTGCCCGGGTACGGAGTGGTTCCGTGCCCCGTACCCGGGGCACCCCTGGCCTCGACACCGACGGCGCCGTCGCATTGGACCTACGCAGGCGTGGCTTGTAGGGCCCGGCCCCGTAGGTGCGGGTGGGGCCCGGGTCGGTGGGTTGATCAGTCCGCGAGCCTTGATCGCTGCCGAGTCTGCTGGTTGGCTGGCCGACATGACAGAGCTCGGACCCGCCGCCTGGCCGCCTGAGCCGATCCGGACCGAGAGGCTCGTGCTCCGTGGGTCCGAGGCCCGGGACCGTGCGGCGTTCATCGAGCTGCTGGCGTCGCCAGAGGTGCACACCTACCTCGGCGGCCCCCGCCCGCGTGACGAGCTCGAGCGCGAGATGCCCGGGGCGCCCGAGCGGTGGCCCGGGAGTTTCGTTGTTGATCTCGACGGGGCGATGATCGGCCAGATCCTGCTCAGGAGAGCAACCGGGCACCGCCGCCCGGCTGCCGTGGGGAAGGCCGATCTCGGTTACCTGTTCCTGCCGCGGGCGTGGGGATTCGGGTACGCCGCCGAGGCGTGCGCGGCGGCACTCGACTGGTTCGACGGCGTCCTCCCCGGCGAGCCGGTGGTGCTCACCACCCAAACCGCCAACGTCGCCTCGATGCGCCTCGCGGCAAAGCTGGGGTTCACCGAGGTAGAGCGGTTCCAGGCCTGGGACGCCGAGCAGTGGCTCGGCCTGCGGTCCCCGGTCACGCCGTCCGCTTGAGCCCGTGCTCGACAGCACTGCAGGACGAAGCCCAGCGCTGTTGAACTCTTGAACATCTCACCACGCGGACACGGCCGAACGCCTCCCGAAACGCTGTCGAAGCGCTGTCCGTTCTCATGGTCGAAGCCGGACGATTTGGGGCGCGGCGAGCCCCGAAACCATCGGCTCCGCGTTCGACTGGATGTTGCGCTTCATGGTGCACCCGCCAGAGCTGTGCTTGGCGCTGATCGAGGTGCGCATGCCCTCTGCGCGGCAGGCGGTCCACGAACTGGCGCCCATGCTCGGCTACCTGGACAGCGAGCTCCGTGACGTCGTGAATGGTCTAGTGCCGGGACCACGAACGCTCACGGTGTTGGCTGACACGCCGTCTGGCCTGTTGGTCGGACGGCGTCGTGGCGGTCAGGCTGTGTCGGTGGCAGATCTTGTAAGGGTGCGGCGGCTCATGTGATCAGGGCGCGGCGCGAACCGCCGAGACGAGCCCGCCCGCGCCCTCGTCCTGCTGGGGCGGGGTGAGCACAGGACGCCCGTAGGCCTCGGCGCGCTCACGCAGGGTGAAGGTCTCCGCCTCCCAGCCGAGGCCGTCTAGCCAGCCGACCGGGTCCTCCGGCATCTCCCAGACCCACATCGACGCTGCCGATCCCGAAGCGGCATCCCCGCGGAAGCGTTCGACCACACCGCGCGAGCCCAGTGTGAGGCCCATCCTGCTGCCTGCAGCGGACAGCGCGCCGACCCGTTCGAGCAGCGACTCCACTGCGTCCTCGGGTAGATAGATCAGCAGTCCCTCGGCGATCCACACCGTCGGCTGCGCCGGATCGTGCCCGGCCGCGGCAAGGGCGCCGGGCCAGTCCTCGCGTAGGTCGACCGGGACGGTGATCCGCTCGCAGCGCGGAACGGCACGCTCCTGACGCAGCACCGAGGCCTTGAAGCCAAGCGGTTCGGCCGTGTCGACCTCGAACAACCGCGTACCCGCAGGCCAGTCCATCCGGAAGGCCCTGCTGTCCATCCCGGCTCCGAGCAGCACGACCTGCCGGACGCCGGACGCGACCGCCCGATCCAGCAGGTCGTCCAGGAACTTCGTCCGGATGACGATCGAGAAGGCCACACCGAGCCAGCGGCGCCGCGCCGCCTCGTCCGCGCGCGGGGGCGGCGGCGTCCCGGGGCCTCTCCCGCCGGCCGTGGCGAAGGCCAGCGCCAGCGGGTCCCGGAACAGCGGCTGCTCGCGTGCCGTCTCCATTGCCCTCACCCGGGCCACGCCCACGGCTGTGGCCCACACCCCGGACGGCTCGATCGGTCCCGCCCCATGAGTCATGCGTTCAGCCTAGCTAGGCGGCGTGTCACCCAACACCGTGAACGTTCGTGGTCACAGCACTAGCGAGCAGCGATGGGTGCCGCCGCCGGCTTCCGGTTGGCGTTACCCTCGGAACCGAACGGGGTGCGCAGTCGGGTCATCGCAGCCGCACTCACGTCGACGGTAGGTGTGTGGTCGAAAGGCGCTTCTGCTCCCGGTGCTTCCCGGAATGGACTTGAGTTCTGCACGGTCACATCAGTCAACAGCTACTCCAGAGTTTGCGCGCCAGCGCGACTCACCCGCTCGCATCTGCAAGCCGGGTGCGGTAGATGAGCGGGATGGGTCTGGCCGCTCGTCGGGCAGCGTCGGAGCCGTTTCGCCCCGCCCGCCAAACCCTAACCCAGAACGACCACCCCGTACGGCTTGGGCCGGGGTGCGGGTGGAATGGTGAAGGACTCCGCCGTCAACCGCGACCCGCACCGCCCCGAGCAGCTCGTCCTCACCCACCGCCAAAGGCAGAAGAACCGGGCCGCCGCGTCTGCCCCAGATCACTGCGACATCGTGCTCGGGCCGACGAACCCGAACGAACCTGATTTCTGCGACCAGGACCTCCTATCCCCACCGGCCCTCCAGCGTGAAACCGGCCGGCGCACTGTTCGCGGCTGTGTGGCTGACCGGAACCGCTCCGCGGCGTCCGTCAACTGATCTACGGGCACCTCAGCGCGCTGATCGCGGCAGTTGGCGATGACCTGACTCCGGTACGGGTCGCGATCAGCCGCCAATGTCACGTCGTGATCGGCGGAAGTAGGAGACTGTCGTCGGAACTAGCGGCACCGCGCCGATAAAGAACTAGGTGTTGATCTCAAGGCCCACCCAGACCTCGGGTGAGCTCGGCCCCCTATTGCGGCGTCACCGATCTGACCTTCCCGGACAGGCGTAGGCTGGGGCCAACCGGGAATCGACGACATCCCACTCCTGAGGTGCCCGCCACGCCGGCTCCGCCCAAGAGGATGCCGTGTTCGTACCCGAACGCACCCGATCCGCAGCGGCCCGACCGACCGAGCCGTCGGAGCACCCCGGCCTCGTCCTCGCCATCGACCCGCTGCACGGGCCCGTCCGGCTACTTCTCAAACCCGAGATCTGGGACGGCAATCCAGTCTGCCCGACCATCGGCGGCCGGGTGCTGCGGTTGGGCTACTTCACCAGTCAGCCCGCCAGCCTGCTGACCGCCATCTGCCTCAGGAAGGATCGGGTCGACCTGCTGGCCGTCCCGCCGGACACCCCGGTCGACTTGGCCGAGGCGGCGATGCCGCGCGCCGCCACCGCAGACAACATGGTCCATGCTCCGCAGCTGCGCACCGTCGAAGCACACGATGTCCGGGGCGACGGCCGACCTCGCGGGCAGGCGCACCTGGGAGGGGGTGGCGGCCGTCTCCGCACCGCCCCCGGCGACCCTGCCGCGGTCGCTTCCGGCATAGCCGACGCTGGACCGGCCGGACACTCCGCGCCAAGGGAACCGGCGTCCGCGCCGACAGCACCTGCGCCGAGGCAGCGAAGGACCTGCAGTCTTCCCACCATCGCCATCGAGGAGCAGATCATGACAATCGCCCGGCACACGATCGTCTCCGTGCTGCGTCGGCGCGGCCAGCACACCAGAGCCGACTGGGTCGAGCGGGAGCTGCCGGAGGAGGTCGACACCACTCGGCACACCGGGCTGCTCGCGACCCTGCGACTCGACCCCGCCGAGCTCGGCGATTCCACAGCTCGGTGAGAGTGGCCCTGCTGGGACCGGTGGCCAGGCGGACGTCGCCGCGCCACCACGACCCGTGAGAACAGGTGACCGGCCTCCGGGCCGAGGGCTCGTCGCGCGGGGACGATCGTCGCCCAGCCCAACCGGCTCCTACCGGCACGACCCGGCCTGTCACGACCTCAGGCACACGGGAAGGCAACACGCGAGTGTCCTTGTTCGCCGCAGCGTTAAGCCGGGTCCACGCCCGGCGCATTAACCCGCACCATTCGTCGCCATCGCTCGAGCAGTAGTACCTACGGAGACCCCCCATGCGGTACCTCAGCGACGTCAACCTGCGCGCCGTACTCAACGTCCTCATCGGCCGGGCCGGTGGCACTGTAGAGATCAGCAACGAAGAACTGTACGACGCGATGCTGCCAGACCACAGCCACGGCGAACGCGTGCTCATCGAGGAGACAGGGACCGGCCTACGCCTAACCATCGTTGATCGTCCGTAGGCCGGCCCGCGAAATGTCAAAGCCGCCGGTTCCTCGGACCGCGCGTCGCCCGCTTCCCCGATCCTGGCCCCGCCAAGGGTAGATCAGGAGCAGCACCGTCAGTCCGGTTCCCGCATGAGGTACGCCCCTGCCGGCGACGCGTGAAGACTAAATTCTGGCCGTCCTCAGGGGTGGGCCTCCCCCGCACGCGGGATCAGCGCACGACGGCGTACCGCACATGAACCGCGTACGGCGCGTGGTGGGCCGAAAGGATCTTGAGGTCTATATCTTGGTCGAAGCCCTCGAAGAGCCGCTTCCCCCGGCCCAGGATGACCGGAGCGGTGGTGATGCCGAGCTCGTCGACCACCCCCGCCCTAAGCGCCTGCCGGATGACGTCAGCGCCCCCGCCAATGGCCACGCCGCTGTCGCCGGCCGCCCGCCGGGCCGCCGCCAGCGCCTCCTCGAACCCGTCGACCATGAGGAAACCGGTGCTCGGGTCGGGCTGGTCCGCCGTGCGGTGGGTGAGCACGACCATCGTGCCTCCAAACGGATTCCGGCCGCCCCAGGCCCCGGCGCTGTCGTACATGCCCCGGCCGCACAGGCCGGCGCTCGTCCCCTCGAGCAGCGCGTCGAAGTACGCACGGTCCTCGTCGGTCATGCCGGCGCCGGGCTCGCGCTCGGTCTCGTAGGTCCACGGGCCGCCCATCACCCAGTAGTGGAGCCGCTCGCCGCCGATGCCGAGCCCCTGCCCCTCACGATCGTCGGGACCGGTGACGTAGCCGTCCAGTGACACGGTGATGGCGGCCTTCACAGGGCCTCGCCGTTCCGTGGTGCTCATGATTCCTCCTGTGACGAGACATCGGACCCAGCAGGAACTGCCCGTCGGCGCTGGGCTCATCGGTCCGGTTCGTCGAGCTTGGGTTGGGTCGAGCTTGGGCTGTGCATTCTCGGCGCCATACCGCTCGGCTGACTGTGAGGCTGGCGGGGTCGGTCCGCAGGTGATGGGCTGATGGTCGGCAGCAGTGGGCGTGACTCTTCGTCTGACTGGCTTCGTGCCTTTCGCGGGACTTGTCCGCCTGCTGCTGCCGGCGCCGGCCCGGCGGGAGACGTTTGGCCTGATCAGGAGCTTGACCGCCAGTTAGCGGCTGGCGTGTCTCATCACAGTCCTGCCATCTCCGCACCGGACCGGACCCTTGCGTCCCCACGGTGAGGAGAGAACGCATGTCCATGCTGGCAGATCTGGTCGAGGTCGTCATCGGCGTCGACACGCACAAAGACACGCACACCGCCGCGGTGCTCGACACCCGCACCGGCGGGGTCCTCGCCAGGGCCACGGTGAACACCGACCCGGATGGCTATGCCGAGTTGGTGGCCCTGGCCGGGCAGCACTCGGGGCTGCGGGCCTGGGCGCTGGAGGGCTCCGGTGGTTACGGGGCCGGTCTGGCCCGGCACCTGGCCGACGCCGGGGAGTTGGTCGTGGAACTGGACCGGCCGGTGCGACCGGCGCGCCGAGCCGGGGCGAAGTCCGACCCGATCGACGCCGAACGCGCTGCCCGCGATGCACTCGCCCGCACCCGCCTGGCGCAGCCGAAGACCGGCCCCGAGCGGGCGGCGTTGCAGGCACGACTGACCGCCCGCCGCGCAGCCGTGGAAGCCAGCTCGGACGCCCAGCGGCAACTGCACGCGTTGGTGATCACCGCCCCCGAGGTGGTGCGGGCCCGCTTCCGCGGCCAGAGCACCCGCCTCATGCTCACCACCGCCACCCGGCTGCGCCCCACCACCAACGCCGATGTCGAGGTGTTCACCTGCCTGACCGTGTTGCGGGACCTCGCTCGCCGCGTCCGCTTCCTCGAAGCTGAAGCCACCGCACACGAGAAAGCGATCCGGGCGATCGTTCGCTCCTGGCGACCGGACCTGCTGCAGCTCACCGGCGTCGGACCGATCGTCGCCGCCACCGTGCTCACCGCCTGGTCCCACCCCGGGCGCTGCCGCAACGACGCCGCGTTCGCCATGCTCGCCGGAGCGGCCCCCATCCCCGCCTCATCCGGCAAGACCATCCGTTACCGACTCAACCGCAGCGGCGACCGCCAGCTCAACCGCGCCCTGCACACCGTCGTCCTGACCCGCCTCCAACGCGACGAACGCACCCGCGCCTACGCCGAGCGCCGCCGCGCCCAAGGCAAAACCGACCGCGAGATCAAACGCTGCCTCAAGCGTTACATCGCCCGAGACCTCTACCGACGCCTCGAAACCCCATCCCAACCACTTGACGCGGCATAGGAGCGTCCAGCGACTGGGCCGGGAACACCCTGGTTGCCGCTTCAGCCTGCCGGAGATCGTTCTCGGCCCGTACGGGCCTTCACCAACGGTGCAGCACAGCGGTCAGCTGGGCCAGAGCGACATGGGCGGCGTCGAACAGGGCGAGCTTCCGCGGGAAGTTGTGGATGAGCCCTTGGTACCGGACTGCCGTGACGGGAACGCCCGCCGCCAGCAGCCCGGCGGCATACCGTTCGCCCTCGGCGGACAACAGGTCGAGCTCGGCGGTGATGACCAGGGCGGGCGGCAGGCCGGTGAGGTCGGCCCGCAGGAGGTCCAGATCCGGCTGCGTACGGTCCACGCCCGGCGGGGCGAACGCATCCCAGAAGAACCGCATCTCCTCCCGGTCCAGGCCGTACTCGTCCAGCGCCGGATAGTCCGCCGCAGGGTCGATGACCGGGCAGATGAGAAGCTGTCCCGCGAGACGGGTCCCCGCATCCCGGGCGCGCCGGGCGGTCACCGCCGCAAGGTGCCCTCCCGAGGAGTCGCCGGCCACCGCTATCCGGCCCGGGTCGAGGCCGTGCCTCGCCGCCCCGGGTCCGCGCAGCCAGGTGAGCGCGCGCGCCATGTCGTCCACCGGGGCCGGGTACGGATGCTCGGGAGCGAGCCGGTAGTCCACGGAAAGAACCGCCCAGCCGGACTTGGCCGCCAGGTGCCGGCACAGCCCGTCGTGGGTGTTCACGCTGCCCATCACCCAGCCTCCGCCGTGCGCGTAGAGGACCACCGGCAGTGCGTCGTCGTCGCCGTCGCGGTAGAGGCGGGCGGGCACGCCGCCGGCGTCGACGGCCGCCACGGACCGGATCGCCGGTCCGCTGCCCACCTCGGCGGGAGTCGCCTGGACCATGCTGAGCCGTGCCGCCGGCAGGTTCGCCCGCGTGAGGGGGACACGCTGCTGGACTCGCATCGCCGCCCGCGCCTGCGGGTGGAGCCGAACGGAGTCCACCCGGTCAGTATCGCTCGACCCGGGGATGTCAGTGTTGCCGACACGGCGGTGCCGGATAGGCGAAGAGGCCGCTACGGTCTGGACCGTGGACAACCTTCTACCGGCACTGCCGGAGGACTGGGACCGCTGTCTTGCGGTGGCCGCACACCCTGACGACATCGAGTACGGCGCGGCCTCGGCGATCGCCCGCTGGACCGCGCAGCGCAAGCAGGTCACCTATCTGCTGGCCACCCGGGGCGAGGCGGGAATCGACGCGATGCACCCGGAGCAGGCCGGGCCGTTGCGCGAGCAGGAGGAGCGCGCCGGGGCCCGCGAGGTCGGCGTGAACGTCGTGGAGTTCCTCGACCACCGTGACGGCGTCGTCGAGTACGGTCTGGACTTGCGCCGCGATATTGTGCGGGCGATCCGCCGCCACCGGCCCGACGTCATCGTCTCGGGCGCGTTCACCGTCCGCATGGTGGGCGGTATGACCAACCAGGCCGACCACCGGGCAGTGGGACTGGCGACGCTCGACGCCGCCCGCGACGCCGGCAACCGGTGGGTTTTCCCGGAACTGGTGGACGAAGGGCTGCCACCCTGGGGTGGTGTGCGCTACGTCTGCTTCGCCGGCGCGGACCGCCCCACACACGGCGTGGATGTCACCGGTGAACCATTGCGGCGCGGCATCGCCTCGCTGGCCGCGCACGCCGAGTACACCAAGGGCCTGGGTGTGGCCGGACCTGAACCCGGGCCGTTCCTGACCTGGGCGGCCCGCCACGGCGGGCCGGCGCTGGGCGTGGAGGCGGCGGTACTGTTCGACGTTCACACCCTCACCCCCGAGGGCCCACCACCCTGGCTCTGAGCCCTGCCAGAATTCACTCCGGCCAACGTGGCGCGCGGTTGGGAGCCGGTCCGGCGGCGCGCCGATGACCACCACCGAGGTGGAGAATTGTCCCGGCTTCCCGGGCCAAAGCTGATGGGCAACCTCCCGCAAGCAGGCCAGCCGCTTCGGCGTCGAGGGCAGGAGCGGTCAGTGCGGCGCCCGCCCGCGCCATAGGACGTAGGTCGGCGAGCAGATGCGCAGGCATCCGCGGTCATCGTCCTCGTTCCACCGGCCTAGGGAGGTTGTTGGTGCAACGATGGAGGATGTGGGAACTGCGAAAACTGCTACAGCTGCCATCTCGCCGCTGGCCGGCGAACCGATCAAGCGTGCCGACGCTGAACGGCTTGCGGGAGTGCTCAAGGCGTTCGCCGACCCGGCCCGGCTGCGACTGCTCAGTCTGATCCAGTCCGCTCCGGAGGGCGAGGCGTCGGTGAGTGACCTCACCGCGCCGCTCGGGCTCTCCCAGCCGACGGTCAGTCATCACCTTCGGATCCTTACGGAGGCGGGTCTGCTCGAGCGCGAGAAGCGGGGCGTCTGGGCGTACTACCGCCTCGTTCCGTCCGCGATCGCCGCGATCGCCGACTCGCTGACGCCGCCCCGCAAGCGGGCGACGAAGAAGGCCCGCTGAGCGGCACCCATGACGGCCGACGCCGGTCGGGTCCGTTGCTGTGCTTCCGGCCGGCGGGCCGGCCACGTCCAGGAGCCGACCGCCATTGACTCTCGGCTGCCGCGCCAACGGGCACGCCCGGCCGGCACGGGCAGTCGCGGGCCTCTGCCCAACGGAGCCGGGCACAGCGCGTGATTCATGATCGGCTCGCTGATGACCGGTTGCAGGGAGAGTGCCGCTACCTGATGAAGGTCTGGTGGCAGCTATCGGTTCGCGGCACATGGTTCACCGCAGCTGGAGCAGCCCACGTTTGGCCATGAAGGCTCGCAACGTCTCGGCGTCCTCGGCGGACATCAGGCGACGTGGGATCACGGTCGCCGGCATCCGGTCGACGTACACGATCCAGAACTCAGGGGTGTCCATCACCTGGACGACCCCGTCCCAGGCGATGCCGCCGGACTCCGAGCCGCTGCGCATCATGATGTTGTCGTCGGTGATGTCGTAGGCGCCCTCGACGGCGTAGCGACCGGAGCGGCGCCGGGCCCGCCACCGCACCCACGGCGAGTACAGCATCGACAGCAGCCCAGCCACCACCAGCGCCAGGCACAGCGGCGAGATCCGGTCACCCCACGAAAACCCCCGCGAGACGGCGAAGCCGATCACCCCGACCGCCGCCAGCACCGCGCCGATATAGCCGTACTTGCGCAGCCGAACACTGCTGAGCGCGGCCGCCACGCGGCCCGGGTACGTGGGGTCGGCTGGGACGTCGAAGCGGATGTGCACGCCAGAACGATAGTGCGCTCAACCCGCTCCCGGGCAGCGTCTGACTCGCGCCCCGCTGGCCCGATCGTCGGGGGCCGCCCGCCGGCGGCAGATCCGGATGTCCGATCGAGCTGGATCGTGCTCAGCCGACCACTGGCCTGCGAGCGGTAGGTCATGGGTGGGGATGGCTGGTGATGCCGTCCAAGATCGTGGTCAGGTTGTGGTTGAAGGTTTCCTCGGCGTTGAGGTGGGCGCCGTCGATGACGAGCCGGGCGACGGTGGGATAGCGGCCTGTTTTGAGCATGCGTGTCAGGTAGGGCCCCAGGCTGGCCTGCCAGGCGGTCAGGTCGGTGCCGGTGGAACGGGCGGTGCGTCGCTCGGTGACCTCTCTGCGGAGCGCGCCGATGATGAAGGCGTTGAGGGCGCCCAGGGCCCGCTGGAGGTCGTCGATGTTGCGTACGCCGGGGGCCTGGCTGAGCGCCGCTGCGGTCGATTCGCCCACGGCGAGCGCATGCGGTCCCAGGTGTGGCCTTCCGCCGAGCAGGTCGGAGAACCACTCATGATCAAGGGCGGCGTCACGGGTCCGGTGGACGATGGCCAGTACCGTGGCGCGCCAGTCGGTGTGCTGGCCGGCCTCGGCGATCTGGGCATAGACGGCGTCGACCATCAGATCGAGCAGTTCGGATCTGTTGATCACGTAGTCGTAGAGCCGCATCGGACCGACACCGAGCTCTTTGGCGATCTTGCGAATCGACAGTCCGTCGAGGCCGTGCGCGTCGGCAAGGCGGATGGCCGTAGCGGCGATCTTCGCGCGGCTCAACGGCACCGGCGCCGCCCGCGGTTGAGGCTCGGGCCGTTCCCAAACGGGCAACACTCCGCTACCTACGGCGTATCCACCAATACAGTGTACGGTAATGGAGATGAAGATGCGAATCGCGATCGCCGGTGGCGGCCTCGGCGGCCTGACGCTGGCACGAATCCTGCACCGGCGCGGCATCGACGCGGTGGTGTACGAACGCGAGGCAAGCCGATCCGCGCGATCGCAGGGCGGAATGCTCGACCTGCACCCGGAGTCCGGGCAACAGGCCCTGGCCGAGGCGGGTCTCACCGGCCGGTTCCGGTCGGAGGCGCGGCCTGAGGGCGAGGAACATCGGATCCTCGACCCGGCCGGACGCACCCTCGTGCACCACAAGCCACATCCCGGCTCATTCTCCGGACGTCCTGAGATCGACCGCCGCACACTGCGTGATCTTCTGCTCGATTCGCTCCCGGGCGACGCGGTTGCGTGGCAACACCGGCTCGTCGCGGCGACACCACGCCCTGACGGGGGCTTCGGGCTGACGTTCTATGGCGGCCACAGAACCGACTGCGACATCCTCATCGGCGCGGACGGCGCACGCTCGGTCGTCCGGTCGCTGCTGACCGACGCAGACCTGTCCTACGTGGCCACTCTGGTGGAGCTGAGTATCAGCGACGCCGACCGCCGCCACCCGGATCTCGCTGAGCTGGTCGGCCCCGGGAACCTGTGGTGCGTCGGCGTGAACCAGATCCTTGCAGCGCAACGCCTCGGCGATGGCAGCATACGAGTCGGGATCTCCTTGCGCGCAGAGGATCGCGACATCGACACATACCGCAGTAAGCATGCGCTGCTGGACCTCTTCGAAGGCTGGGACTCAAGCCTCACCGCACTCATCGAAGCCGGCGACAGCGCGCCGACGCCTCGCAGGATCCAAGCGATGCCCAGCGGTACACGCTGGGCCAACCAGCCGGGAATCACCCTGATCGGCGACGCCGCGCACCTCATGCCGCCGGTCGGCGAGGGCGCCAATCAGGCCATGCTCGACGCGGCCGAACTCGCCGGCGAACTCGCCGCCAACTTCGCCGACCCGGACACGGCGATCCGGGCGTACGAAGAGGCGATGTTCACCAGGACTCACCCGATCGCCGAAATGTCCGCACGAGTCCAGGCGATGATGCTGTCCCCCACCGCAGCGGACGACATCACCCGATTCTTCACGGCGCGGACCACCGAGCCGGCAGCCGCAGATTGAGAACGCCCCGCCTGCCGGATCGTGCGCCGCCGGGCGGTGTCAGGCGGGTCAGTGCATTGGACGCCGGCCAGCAGACCCTCTTACCAGTACGCTTCGTCGTCCCACGGCTCGAAATCGATGAACTCCAGCGGATCGTCGAGCTTGTCCAGGCCAGGAAGTCCCTCGCTGGCGAAGCGTCCGCGCAGCCACTCCAGCAGTGTGTCCGTCAGGTTACCGGGCAGCGGCGGCCCCTGGTCGGCATGACGGGGAGAAATGATCAACCGCCAGCTGTCGGGGTCTCCCTCGGTCAGCCATCCAAGTTGGTCACCGTCGATGGAGCTCGCGAAGGGTAGGAAGCCCCCGGGCTCAGGCCAGACAGGCAGCGGGTGGTACTCGGGGAAGCCTGCGCGAAGGCTGCGGTACCCGTCCAGTACCTCGGCGGCGTGGTATGCGAACCCGCGGCCGTTGGTGCGCAACGGCGTGACGAAATTCAGCCACTTCGACCAGCACCCAGCCCCGTAGCGGTCCATCAGAGCCATGTACTCAGCGGGCAGCCGCGTGCCCAGCTCCTCGAACAGCTCCTCCCAGGTGCCGCCGCCAAGGTAGGGAACCTCGGGCGGGGGCACGAGAAGCCTCAGCGCCTCCAGCCCGGTGCCCTCAGTCAGCGCGGCCCGCCGCTGCGCCACGGGTACCACTTCGGGCCGGGGCACGGGTGGGGCCCATCGCGCGGCGTCGGTGAGGAAAGCAGTCCGCCGCGCGGTTGTCGGCAGCGGCCCGACCCTCCCGCCGCCGGGCAGCGGAAGCCCGGTGCGAACGGCTGCGGAGAGCGTGTCCAGCAATGGCATTTCGTAGCTGCGCCACGGATTGACGCCCTGGTAGACGGCATCCTGGTGGAAGACGACGACCGGCCACCGATCCGGATCTTCGGACACTCCCGTGTCCCAGAACAGATAGCTGGCCGACCGCGTCATCCCCCAGGCGAGCAGGCCACCAGGCGCAGGATGGAAAGCCGGCGGCTCATACGGCGGGGCCTCACGGGAGGAGATGCGACAGTGGCGGTGGGTGTCCCGCAGCCAGGTGGCGTAGTCGAAATGCCCCTCCTGGATACAGGGAGTGTGCAACCAGATGAACTCACCGATGTCGAGCGGCCCGTAGGCAGCAACCACTGACTTGTAGTCGCCGGGCAGGCGAAGACCGAGCCACGACTCCACCGCCGCCCAATCGACGGGGACAGGAACGGCCGACGGTCGGCCGAAAAACGCGCCAAAGGACGAGGGATCCACGAGCGGATTGTGGCATCGGCGGCAGCAGGATCGGACGGCCACCTTCCCGCCAAGACCGGCAGCGGCCCGTCGGACGCCGGACGGCCCAGCAACTGCGCAAGCGTGCGGAAGTCCCGGGGGGTGAATCTCGCCTACGGCGTGTTTCATAAGTGAGCGGCTGGTGCTGGGCGTTGTGAGCCATTGTTGTTGGTCGGCCCGTGGGGTTTTTGGGTCGGTGCAAGTGGTGGGCTGTTTGTCGGTGGTGTGTGGCATGGTGTGCTGCCGTGGCCCGTTTCACCACGTTCCGGTTCTGTCTGAATCCGACCGGCGAGCAGGAGATTGTGCTGCGTCGGCATGCGGGTGCGGCCCGGTTCGGCTACAACCAGTGCCTGCGGCTGGTCAAGGACGCTTTGGACGGCAAGCGCGGTGGGACGGTCGGCGAGGTGCCGTGGTCGGGCTTCGACCTGATCAACGCGTTCAACGGGTGGAAACGGTCGGGTGACGCGGGCCGGGTGATGGTCGCCGCCGGTGACGGCACCGTCACGGTGCAGGTGACCGGTCTGGCATGGCGGGGCGAGGTGTGTCAGCAGGTCTTTGAAGAAGCCGCGGTCGGTCTCGGCCGCGGCCTGTCCGCGTACACGGCATCGCGCACCGGCCACCGGCGGGGTCGGCGGGTCGGTTTTCCGAGGTTCAAGTCGAAGAAACGCGCACCGCTGTCGTTTCGCATCCGCAGCAGGACCTCTGCCGCAGGTCGGGCGGGTATCCGGGTCGGTGAGCACGTGCCGCGGACCGTGACCCTGCCTGGCATCGGCGCCCTGGCGGTACGGCAGGACACCCGCCGGGTGCGGCGCATGCTGGCCGAGGGGCGGGCGAAGGTGGTGTCCGCGACGGTCAGCCACCGGGCCGGCCGGTGGGCGGTGTCACTGACCTGCGACGCCGCCGACCTGCACGATGCCCGCCGCCACGAGCCGAACACCGGCGCCGCAGGGTGGGTGGGTGTCGACCGGGGCCTGTCGACGTTCGTCGCCGCAGCGCGCGCCGACGGCACGCAGGTCCTGCGGGTCGACGGCTGGCCACGGCCCGCCCGGGCCGCGGTGGCGCGCCAGCGCCGCCTGTCCCGGAAGGTCACCCGCAAACAGCGCGGCTCCAACAACCGTGCCAAGGCCGCGGCCCGGCTAGGCCGCCACCACGCCCGCCTGGCGTCGGCGGTCGCCGACGCGGCATGGGGCGAACTGGCCCGCCAACTGGCCTACAAGCAGCAGTGGCGCGCCGGCCAACTGGCCCTGGTCGACCGCTGGTACCCGTCGACCAAGACCTGTTCCGCATGCCGGACCGTGGCCCCCGCAATGCCTCTGCACCAGCGCACGTTCACCTGCCAGGCGTGCGGATATCAGGCCGATCGGGACCACAACGCCGCAGTCAACCTCGCTGTCTGGGCCGAGCAGCACCACGCCCAGGTCCGGGACCTCCCCGCAGGGGGCCCGGTCACCAACGCCGGCCGAGGGGAAGGCTCTGGCCCGCGCACACGCGCGGGCGAAACCAGCCCCGACGACGCAGGAACCGCACCCACCCCACCCGGGGCAAGGCGCGGACGCCCGAGAAGGGCGCTGTCTCACAACTCCACCGAGTTATGAAACAGGCCGTAGGTCAGGCCGCCCCATGCCGCTGTCACAAGGCGGTCAGCAGAGAGGACCGAGGGCTCACTACCGACCGTCGCCAACTTGGCCTGGCAGCGCACCGCGCGCGGCGACCGCGCGAACAGCGGCAGATGCGTAGACGTGACCTTGGTCGACGCCGGGCCGGAGTGTCGACCAAAGCAGGGCGAGCCCGAGCGGCGCGTCACCTTTCGGACAACCTCTGGCGGCGATCCGCCCGCCCTCCTTGGCCGGAGGTGCCGTTTCAGTACTTATCTGTGGAGGCCGGGACCCGCACCCCCGCGACGAGATGGCGGACGACCTCGGGATCACCGATGATGACGGCGCCGGCCGCTACGAGCCCGGCCAGGTCGTCGCTGCCGAAGGCCGCGAGGAGGGCATCCGTCGTGGTGACCAGGACGGCGTCCGGCTCGTCGGGCGGCTCGTGGGCGACCTCGGCGCCGGCCGACGTGAGGCGCACGCCGAACACCCCGGCGGGACCGTGGTCGCGTAGTTCGATCCGGAGCGTCGCCTCGGGCCGCTCCGACGTCGGCATGAAGAAGGTGCGGATGCTCAGCATGGCGCTGTCCGCGCTCACGAAGAGCTGTTCCGCGGTCGGCGGGGCGGCCAGCGCCCAGGTGCCCAGCGCGACCACGATCGGTTCGAGGCCGCGACCCCACGCGGTCAACTCGTAGACCCGCACATTGCCCGGCGGTGGCAGCTGCCGACGGCGTACGACGCCCGCGTCGGCCAGCTCGCGCAGCCGGTCGGACAGTGCGTTCGGGCTGGCGGTCGGGAGCGCCTGCTGGAGGTCGGTGAACCGTTTCGGCCCGAGCAGCAGCTCGCGCACCACGAGCAGCGACCACCGCTCCCCCACGATGTCGAGGCCGCGCGCGACTCCGCACGCCTGCCGATAACCCCGCTGGACCGGCACCGAACACCTCCCTCTCATACTTGCCCCATCCTAGCAGCCACTATTAGCCTCATAGCTCAAAGCACAAGGAGGAACCCATGACCACACCAGCGACACCCCCGCTCACCGACCGCGAGACCTGGCAGAAGCAACTCGACGAGCTCCGGCTCCGCGAGAAGGCGCACACCCGTGAGGGCGACGCCATCGCCGCGGCCCGCCGGCGGCTGCCGATGGTCGAGGTCGACCCGACCACCCATCTGGTCGGCGCCGACGGCCCGGTGCCCCTGCTCGACGTCTTCGAGGGCAGGACCCAGCTGTTCGCGTCCTACCACATGTGGCACACGGGCAGGCCGGCCGCCGACCAGTGCGAGGGCTGCACGTTCTTCACCGGCCAGGTGCTCGAGCTGTCCTACCTGCACTCGCGCGACGTCACGTTCGCGGTCTTCTGCCAGGGCCCGTTCGAGGAAACCTCGCGCTACCGCGACTTCATGGGCTGGCAGGCGCCCTGGTACTCGGTGCCCGCCGAGTCGCTCGACTCCCTCGCCGCCGGACGCGCGTTCGGGATGAAGGCGTGCTACCTGCGCCAGGGCGACCGGGTGTTCGAGACCTACTGGACCACCGGGCGGGGCGTCGAGGCGATGGCACCGTCGTACGGCCTGCTCGACATGACCGTCTACGGTCGCCAGGAGGACTGGGAGGACTCGCCGGAAGGCTGGCCGCAGCGCTTCCGGACCGACGGCGACCAGTTCCGGCTCGACGGCCGGCCAACCTCGCAGTGGTCGCGCCTCGCCGCCGGCCGTGACGACGACCTGGGCACCACCGCGCCCACCGGCGGCGAGCACCATTGCTGCCACTGAGGCTCGGTGCCTGCCGATCGGATGAAATAGCCCGCCGAGTGCGCCGATCTACCGAACCAAAGGCCCCGCATGTGCGCCGCATCGCTATCGGCCCCGGCCCGTCGGTAAGGGCGCGCGGATGCTCCGCCACCTATCGCGGGGGCACGGAGACCTCCCGCTTATGCGCGGGAGGTCTCTAATGATCGGCATTGCCCCTCTCCGATGGTTGCTGACGGTGACGTTCGCAGGGGCGGCCGTCTTTCACCTGCTCCGCTGCCTGCGCCCACCCGCTGCGTGGCTCTCTCCGGTCGCGGAGCACCGACTCTCCGAGATGTTGCACCTGGTCATGGGCCTATCGATGATCGTGATGATCTGGCCGTGGGGCGCGACAGTCCCGGCAGTTGCCTGGATTGTCATCTTCATGATGTCGACGGGGTGGTTCGTGGTGCCAGCGGTGCGGACGTCGCGACGTCGTGCGGTCCCGGTGTTCTTCGCCACCGCGACAGGGACCATGGTGTGGATGGGTGCCTCGATACCGAGGCACGCCTCCGCCGGCGCTCACGGCGGCATGGACATGGCCGGGATGGGTCATGCGCCGGTCGGGTGTGCCGGATGGGTCAGTGCGCTGCTCGGGGGCTACCTGGTGCTCGCCGCATTCTGGTGGGTTGGCCGCGGGATGCGCATCGGTGGTCTGTCCGCGGCGACGAGGGACGCGGTGGCGTGTCCGCTGGACTGGTCGGCGCTGTGCCACGGGGTGATGAGCGCGGGTATGGGCATCGCCCTACTGGCGATGGCGTGAACGACGGGCGCCAGGCGGGACGCTCGTCGGCGCAGGTTAGATCGGACATCCGCTCTTCGGCATGTGCGCGCATGCCTGCGCCTCCGCTAATCGGCAGGCCCCTTCTCCACCGGGTGGCGGCGTTGTTGGTCGGTGCGGGTCGCGTCAGCGGGTACCCACGTACTCGGTGGCGGGCTGGCGGCCCGTAGCGCAGGATGACCTGGTGGCACCACCCGAGATGATTCTCTCCGATCTTCGTGAAGCGTGGAGTTTTGCGCTGGCCGGCAGGCTTCTGGGCCTGTACCTGCACGGCTCGCTGGTAGCCGGCGACTTCGCCGCAGACCGCAGTGATCTTGATCTGCTCGCGGTACTCGACGGCGACCCGGACGAGAGCCTCCTGGCCGTGCTCGCCGGACTGCACGCGGACCTTGACCGGCGGCACCCGCAGTGGGCCGGCAGGATCGAGGTGGAATACGTATCCCTGGACGCCGCGCGCCACGCAGCGCACGGCGATGCCCGCCGGGACCACGTTATCGCCCGGGTCAGCCCCGGGGAATCCTTGCACCTGCTACCCGCCACCACCCACCGCGTCGTGACCTGGTCCGCCGTCCACGAGCACGGCCGCAGCCTGCTGGGACCCCCGCCCGACATGCTGCTACCCGCCGTCGACCCCAACCTCGTCCGCTCGGCCCTGCTGGACCACGTCCGCGACTGGCCGACCTGGGTGATCCAGATGACCACCCCCGGAGCCCAGTCCTACGCTGTGCTCACCCTCTGCCGGGCCTTCCAACGCCTCCGGAACGGCCGGCAACTGTCCAAGCGGCAGGCCGCCGACCAGACCATCACCGCCTACCCTCGATGGGCGGACCTCATCATCTGGGCACGTGGCTGGTGGTACAACTCCGGCCAGGACACCGACCCCGGCAGCGCCGATCACGTCCGGGCATTCGTGCACGAGCTAAGCACCACCATCCTGGCCTCGGAACGCGACACGCACGCGCTAAGCACGTGACGGCTGGGGGAGCGCCCAGCCACCCATCGCAGCCCAGCCTGCTGCCCTGCCGTTCTTCGCGCTGCCCGACCTGGCCCGGCCCGCCGGCCTTCGTGCGCCAGGGCTGCTCCCGTGACGCGCCGTGCTGCCGGTCAGCACGCGCGATCGGCGGCAGATGTGCGCATCCGATGAAGTAGCGAGATCATCTCCTCCTGGCGTTGTTTATTGAAATCGGGACTGCTTGAGAGGACGCCGAAGCCATGCTGCGGAGGCGTTGCGGCAGCGGTTGGCCGCCGTGAGAATCGATCGCTACTGTGCATCGGTGGCCCGTGCACAGCTCACCGCCGAGTTGGTGGTTGACGGTCGTATTCCGCAGGCATTGGCGCTGTCGCCGGACGGCAAGTGGGTCGCCTACGTGGTCACCCCGGTCGGGCGGGCCGGTGATCACCCGGTCAGCGAACTCTGGATCGCTGCCGCCGACGGAACCGGGTCGCCGCGACGATTGACCTCGGGTGAGGCGCACGATTCGGCGCCGCGGTGGGCCGCGAATTCGCTGTTGATCTACTTTCTCTCCGACCGGGCCGAGCGTGGCACGACGCAACTGCACCGGCTGGGGCTCGTCGACGGTGTCGTGCAGGCGGTCACGTCCTGGACCGGTGGGGTGTCCGGTCACCTCCCGCTGGCCGATCCGGACCGTGTCGTGGTGATCGCAGCCGATGAACCGTCCGCTGAGGACGAACGCCGGGACAGGGAGCGTGACGACGCTCGGGTGTGGGGCGAACGCCTACGCCCGGACCGGCTGCGGCTGCTCGACGTACGGAGCCGCGAGGTCCGGACACCGGATACGTTCAGCGATCGCCATGTCGTCGAGGTGGCCCAGCGGCCCGACGATGGAATGCTGGCGGTACTGACCTGGTCGACCCCCGACGTGGACCCGGGCCTGGTGGAGCCCGGTCTGCACCTGCTCGACCCGGACAGCGGCGTGACGCGAGACCTCGGCCCGGCTGCGGCCGACGCGTCGTCCGTCGTCTGGTGGCCCGCCGACGACGGCTGGCACCTGGCCTATGTCGCGAAGACCCCGCCAGCTCTGGTGGGCGGACACGCGGTTCTCGATGTCGCCGTACCGGTGAGCGGGCCGGTGGGCGAGCACCGCAGTCTGACCGCCGGCACGACCGTCTGCCCGAGCAACCTGGTCCAGGTCGACACCGGTCCCCCGCTGGCGCTGGTCGCCGACGGGCTCGATACCGCGATCCACCGGCTCGATCCGGCCGGGCCCACCCTCGTCGAGGTGTCCCGGGTCGACGGCCTCCCGACGTCGTTGACCACGAACCGGCACGGTGACGCCGTCGCGGCGGTGGTCAGCACCTCCTACGAGCCCGGAAACGTCCACGCCGGCCCCACTTGCGGGCCGCTGACGAGGCTGACCGACCTCAGGCCCGAACTCCGCAACATCCGGTGGGGTGTCCAGGAACGCCTGTCGTACGAGGCATCCGACGGGCTGACGCTGGACGGCCTGCTGATCCTGCCCGCCGGCCGGTCCCACAAGGATGGGCCCTTTCCACTGGTAACACTGGTTCACGGCGGCCCGTACGACCGGCACGCCGACCGGCTCCAGCTTGGCTGGCACCCGTCAGGCCAGTGGCTGGCGACCGCCGGCTACGCCGTGTTTCTGCCGAACCCGCGCGGCGGCCAAGGGCACGGCCACGACTTCGCGGTATGCGTCGCCGGTGCAGTCGGCCTCGATGAGTGGACCGATATCTGCGCCGGCATCGACCTGCTCATCGCCGACGGCGTCGCCGACCCCGACCGGCTGGGCATCGGCGGCTGGAGCCACGGCGGGTTCATGGCCGCATGGGCGGTCGGGCAGACCGACCGGTTCAAGGCCGCCGTGATGGGCGCCGGAATCAGCGACTGGGGAATGCTCGCCGCAACCGGAGACCAGGGGCCGTTCGAGTCCGCCCTCGGCGGCAGCAGCGGCTGGGAAGGAACAGGTCCACACCGCCACGACCGGCTCAGCCCGATCTCGTACGCCTCCAAGGTCCGCACGCCGGTGCTGATCCTCCACGGCGAGAACGACACCAACGTTCCGGTAGCACAGGCGGAGTTCTTCCACCGCGCGCTACGCAGGTTCGGAGTCGAGCACAAGTACGTCGTCTATCCCCGAGAGAACCACTCGATCCGCGAACGCAACCACCAGCTCGACGTACTCCGCCGCACCCGCGCATGGTTCGACCGGTGGCTCGGATGACCCAACGTCCGACCGCCACGACCGTTACGACCGATGCGGCTGACCGCGGCAGATCCGAGAGCGCAGGCGACCTGCGACATGGGCGGGCGCTCTCGGAAGTGCTGCAAGTCGATGGGTCACGTCCAACGACGCGACGTCACGGATGCCGGGCGGCTATGACCCGAACTTCTTCCATTGCCCTTCGGAAACCACCTCGACCGAGCCGTCGACGACCTTGATGGCCGTCTGTTCATCGATGGCGTAGGCCGGGACACCGACTTCGGCGGCCCACCGCTCTGCGTCGGCCAGGGTGTTCGTTGGGAAAGCGTCCAGGTGCGGGAAAATCGAAAAGTCGACGACTCCCAGGGTGCGGTCGTCCGGCGCGGACGGCCACTCAACGAAGTACGTTCCGATCCGGGGCGTCATCACCATGCTTCCAGCACTCACTCCCACCCAGACCGTGTCGGGCAGCGATGGCAGCAGATCGGCCAGCCCGGACTCCCGCATCCAGTGGCACAGGTACGTCGCGTCGCCGCCGTCGACCAGGAGAACGTCGGCCTCCCGGACCCAGGGAACCCATCGCTCCGCGCCGATGGTGGGCAGTGCGGTGAGCTCGAGGACACCGAGCGACGCCCAACCCAGACCGGACAGGTACCGAAACACGGGCTCGGCGGCTACGGAACCCCGCACCGATCCCGGACCGCACATCGGGTGACCCCACTGTGCCGTCGGGACGCATAGGGCGTGGCACTCGGCGATCGGCTTGCCGAGGAGCTGCACGAGCGCCGAGTGGATGCTTGGGTTCGTGACGCCGCCTGACGTAAGCAAAAGCTTCAAGGTGCCTCCTTTATTCGCGCGCGGAGGGTGGATGTTCATGAAGACTCGGGACCGCGCTGGAACTCATCGAAGGTCGAGCAACCTCTCCAGAGGTCCCTCAGGTCACCGGGTCCGATTGCCCACCAATCCTCCACCCGGTCCAACCCGCACAGCACGTGCACCCGACCGACGCACGCAGAATGCGCATGTCGCGACGACCGCACTTCGGCAGAGTCGGACGTGCCCCGCTCGGCGAGCTGTCAACGCCTGACCAGCGGCAGAAGCGTGCACCCGCCCACGGGCTCAAAAGACGGCCGGAAAGTGAGGAACGAGTGGTCTGCGATGCGGTTCGGCCGAAGCAGCGTTTACCGGGCGTTCGACAGGCGCGACGCGGCGTTTTCAAGGTGAAGAGCCGGAGCGGTCACTCATATCCCATGGCCGGGATGACCTTGCCGAGTGCTTCTTCGATGAACTTGCGGGTTTCGTCGTCGAATTGGTTGTTGCGGTTCGTCAGCTTGTGCGACTGAAACGTTGAAGGGGTGGCGAAGTCGTCGACATCGAGCCGTTCGAACAGGGCCTTGCGCTGCCTGGGCCAGTCGGCCGCGAGATCTTCTGCCTTCACCTCGATGTATCGCCTGCCCGTCAGGTCGACCGTGTTCTTCCAGGTGAGCCACCGGTGGTAGACCGGCTTGAGGTAGGCGAGCGCGCCGTCGACGGTGGGCGGCGCCCATGGCTGGGCCAGGTGGGATGCGAGCACTGAGACCGGGTGACGCTTGATGTGCACGATGGTCGCTTCGGGGACCAGTTCCCAGAGGAACTCCATGCACAGCAGGTTGAACGGTGTCTTCTCGCACCAGGTCGGCTTGCCCGCGTCGGCGGCTGCTCCGCCGAACATGGTGTCGATCAAGCCCCGCAAGATTCCAAGCAGTTCGCCCCGGTCGCTGAAATACCTGGGGACTACCCGCCGGCGGCTCGGCGGCTCGAACGGCCCGGCAGGCCGGTCGGCGTTCCCGAAGCCTTCCGCGGGCGCCGGTTCGTCGAATGTGTACGCGATCAACTGCGGCCAGAGCTGTTGCACCGCGTCCCGGTAGCGCCGCTCACCGACCAGCTCGGGAACGGTTTTGCCGCGATCGTCGCGCCGGCCGGGCACTCGTACGGTGAGGAAGTCGCTCAGCCGGTGCAGGGCGTCCTCACCGAGGGTGGGGTCGTATCGATCGGTGAGCGCGTCGGCCAGGTCCCGCAGGCCACCCGGGTCGATGAGAAACCGGGTCTCCATGGGAATCCGATGGATAAGCGGATGTTCGCCGATGATGTCGGCGATCCGTGACGTCCCCGAACGACCCGTACCCGCGACGAATATCGGTGAGGGGGAAGGCATGGCCAGCAGTCAAACTCTCAGCCCGGCGTCTGTGCAAGCCATTTATCCCCCTCACCCGCCGTGACGGGCCGGACCCGCACCCGCCCCGCCCCGCCGAGTGCGTGCCGGACGGTCCCCTCCAACAAGCGAGCAACGAATTATCGAAGCTTCCCAACGCGCCGCATCCCTCACACACTGATGCACTGATCTCGGCAGATCGGCGCACACTCAGCGGTACATCAGGCATTGCGAGGGCTGTTGTAGGCCGTCGATCAGCCGTTGGGGCGTGACTCGATCGCCTGCAGCGACCACCTGTTGCCGTCAGGATCGCCGAAGTAGACGAAGTTGCCCCATGGCTGCACCTCGACCTCGCTGGCATCGACGCCGGCGTCGAGCAGTTGCCGGCGCGCCGCCTCGGCGTCGGCGACCACAACCTGGATTTCCTGTGTGCCGGGAGTCTTGTCGGTGATGCCCTCGCCGATCACGATGGAGCAGGCGGAGCCGGGTGGTGTCAGCTGGACGAACCGCAGGCCCTCGTGCACCCTGTGATCGTGGTCGGCGTTGAAGCCCACCTTCTGGTAGAAGGCCTTGGCCCGGTCGACATCGGTCACGGGAACGGGGATGAGTTCAATCTTCCAGTCCATGGTCCCACCGTAGGACGTGGGTACGACCTTCGGGCTCACCGCACCATCCGCGGCAGATGAGGATGTCGTCCGGACCGCGTCCTGCTGCCGTTTGATCCATGTATGCCGGTCGACGCGAGACGGCTGATAATTGTTCGGTCATGGCTGAGGATCAACTGAGCGCGATTCGGCGCAGACTTCCAGAAGGATCGCGGGTCCAAGAAACGGTCATCGGGTTTCCCGCGGGTGTCGGCCGAGCCGGTAGGACGGGGCAGGACATGGACCAAGGCACCCGCGACGAGATGCTCCGCCGCCTGGCTGAGGCAGTCGGATCGATCGCAGTCACACACCCGACGCGGGTTGCCATCGACGGACCGCCCGCCGCGGGCAAAACCACCCTCGCCGACGAGCTGGCCGTCGTCTTGCGCACACAGGGCCGCGACGTCATCCGCGCGACAATCGACGATTTTCTCTTCCCGCGGGCACAGCGCTACCCGCGCGGCGAGTACTCGGCCGAAGGCTGCTACTTCGACGCCCATGACCACGAAGCGCTGAACCGGGTTCTGCTCGATCCGCTCGGCCCGGGCGGAGATCGACGCTTCCAACACGCGGTCTACGACCGCACGGCGGATACCGCGCTGTCCCCGCCGGTCACGACTGCCCCCGCCGACGCCGTGCTGGTCTTCGACGGCGTCTTCCTCATGCGCCCGGAACTGATTGATCGGTGGGACCTGCGCATCTTCGTGTCGACCGCGCTCGAGAAGACCGTGGGTCGTGCCGTGGTCCGAGAGCGCCGGGTGTCATCTCGGGCCGAAGTCGAACGGCGCTGGCGCGAGCGTTACATCCCCTCTCAACAGTTCTACTTGGCTACGGTCCGCCCGACCGATCACGTCGACATCGTCGTGCACAACGACGAGCCCCAGCAGCCGGTCTGGACGGCCCAAACACACTGACCGCACTCAATTCGGCACGTGCGGACGAGAACCTGGGCCAACTCGGTGTGACGCTGCGTCGCGCACGGTCGGCGGCAGATGAGTGCGGTGGGACTGCTCGTAGCCGGTGGCGGCGGCGATGATCTACGCCGGCAGGGGCATGGCGGCCGCAGGCGCCGAGCGGCGGAGGTCCCCTGAAGAATTCTTCTGGCATAGCGTCGGATCCGGGGTGAGCCGTTCGTAGAACGAGTGGGAGGCGGCCGGAGGAGGCCGCTGGGACAAGGAGTGATGGGATGAGGCGGTACTTGATCTCGTTCGATGCAGGCGCGATGGACCACATCCCCGACGAGGAGATACCCGACGTGGGCAAGGCCGCGCACGCGGTGGTCCAGGAGGCCGTGAACGCCGGCGTGTGGGTGTTCGGAACCGGGCTGGAAAGCCAGAGGGCGAGCGTCGTGGCCACGGACGGGATGGTCACCGACGGCCCTTACCCGGAGACCAAGGAGGTCATTGGCGGGTTTGTGGTCGTCGACGTGGCCTCGCGCGAGGAGGCGCTGGCGTGGGCTGCCAAGTTCGCGGTCGCTTGCCGCTGTGCGCAGGAGGTCCGGGAGCTCATGCCCGATCTCGAAATAGACGAGATGCTCCGCCAGGCGGACAGGTGACGGTGACATCCTGACGACGTCTGATCGAGGGAGACCCGCAGCCTGAGAGCAATAGCTGCGTGGCCGGTTGACGACGCGGGTCTGCGCATCGACCTGAACTGGAGACGCGGGGCGGTGACCCGGGGATCGGGCGTGGGGCGAAGCCCGTCCTCGGGCCTGGCCCGATCCCCGCAACCACTGATCCCCCAGTGGCGACAGCCAGGCTCATCGCGGCGAGTGTGCCCACTCATCGGCACGACCGCGCGTTGAGCGCCACCGCGTCTCCGCCCCATACCTGTCATGCCCGGTCGGCGGCAGTTGAGGGCGTTTCGGGCGCAGTCCTTCGATGGTGGGTATGCGCTCGGCGGCCAGGGCCCAACTCAGCTCGGTGTAAAGAATTCTGGACACGGCGTCAAGCATGAGTTACCTTCACCGTGTCGAAGATTTTGTACATCAAGGAGCGGGTCATGGCACACCGAGAGAAGCGCGCGTGGATCATGTTGGTCGTCGCCGTGGTGGCGTATGCGATCTACGTGACGATCGTCGTGGGCCGCACGGGCGGGCGGCCTCTGGCCGACGTTCCCTACGCCGCGGCGCTGTTATGGACCGTGGGCGCGTCGATCGTGGCGAACATCGTGGCCGAGATAGCGATCGGCATGGTGAGCCCGAAGGCGGCGCGCGTGGCCGACGCTCGGGACCGGCAGATCGGCCAGCTCGGCGACCACGTCGGCCAGTCGTTCCTCGTGGCCGGCGCGGTCGCGGCGATGCTGATGGCAATGGCCGGGTGGGACCGGTTCTGGATCGCCAACGTGATCTATCTGGCGTTCGTGCTGTCGGCGGTCCTGGGCTCGGTCGCGAAGATCGGCATGTACCACGGGCGGCTGCCGCAGTGGTGAAGCCGACCCGCGTGACCAACTCGATCCGGGCGCTGCGCTTCGCGCACGGCGAGATGACCCAGGCCGAACTCGCCGACCGTATCGGCATGACCCGGCAGACCGTGATCGCCATCGAGCAGGGCCGGTACTCACCCTCCCTGGAGACTGCCTTCCTCATCGCGCAGGTCTTCGGCGTGCGGCTCGACGACGTGTTCCAGTACCCCGACACCCCCGAGCGGGAGACACCATGAAAGCCATCGTCCAGGACGCGTACGGCTCGGCCGACGTGCTGCAGTTGCGCGACATCGACCAGCCGCCGGCCGGCGACGACGGGGTGCTCGTGCGGGTCCGCGCCGCCGGTGTGGACCCCGGCGTGTGGCACCTCATGACCGGCCACCCGTACCTGGTGCGCGCGTTCGGGTTCGGCCTGCGCCGACCCAAGGTGCCGGTGCGCGGCGTCGACCTCGCCGGCGTGGTGGAGGCCGTCGGCGCGGCGGTGACCGACCTGCACCCCGGCGACGAGGTCTACGGTGTCTGCGAGAGCGGCTCGTACGCCGAGTACGCCACCGCGCGCCGCCAGCGGCTGGCGCACAAGCCGGCGAACACCACGTTCGAGCAGGCCGCGGTCGCGCCCATCTCCGGCGTGACGGCGCTGCAGGCGGTGCGCGACTGCGCCGGCGTCCAGCCGGAGCAGCAGGTGATGGTGATCGGCGCCGCGGGCGGCGTCGGAAGCTTCGCCGTGCAGATCGCCAAGGCGTACGGCGCCACCGTGACCGGTGTGTGCAGCGCCGGAAAGGCCGACCTCGTCCGGTCCCTCGGCGCCGACGACGTCATCGACTACACCCGCGACGAGATCGACCGCAACGGCGCCCGCTACGACGTCCTCATCGACACCGCCGGCAACCGGCCGCTGCGGCTGTTACGGCGCGCGCTCACGCCCCGCGGAACGCTGGTCCTGGTCGGCGGAGAGAACGGCGGCGGTCCGCTGCTCGCCGGCTTCGACCGGGCGATGCTGCGCGCACCGCTGCTGTCGATGGTCACCCGCCAGCGGCTGCGCAACCTGATGGCCAAGGTAGGCGCCGCAGACCTGGATGAGCTGCGCCGACACATCGAGTCCGGCGCCGTCACGCCGGTCATCGACCGCACCTACCCCCTCAGCGCTGCGCCCGACGCGATTCGGCACGTCGCCGCGGGCCACGCGAGGGGAAAGATCGTCGTCACCGTGTAGATACCCGCCGCCTGTCATCGGTGGCGCCGCGCACCTCATTGCCGCCGCTCGGCGAGGGCGCCAATCAGGCCATGCTCGACGCCGCCGAACTCGCCGGCGAACTCGCCGCCAACCCCGCCGACCCGGACTCGGCGATCCGGGCGTACGAAGAGGCGATGTTCACCAGGACTCACCCGATCGCCGAAATGTCCGCACGAGTCCAGGCGATGATGCTGTCCCCCACCGCAGCGGACGACATCACCCGATTCTTCACGGCGCGGCCCACCGAGCCGGTACCTGCAGATCGAGAACGCGCTGCGCAGCCAGCCTCGCCCTTGTAGACGCCGTGGCTGATCATTGAGCGGTGATGAACACCGCCGCGCTGCTGGCCGACCCCGGTGCGTTCTCGTTGGCCGTTCCGCCGCTGTTTGCCGCGCTGGCTCCGGCGCGAAGCATCCTCATCGCCGGAGCGGGCGGGGGGTTCGACGTGTACGCCGGCCTGCCCTTGGCGTTCGCCCTGTGGCGCGGCGGTGCACAGGTACACCTGGCCAGCCTGTCCTTCTCCGAGCTCGAGTTGATCGACCGCGACGCGTGGGTAGCGGAGCACGTCGCGGCGGTGCAGCCGGACACCACCAGCCCGGACTGGTACTTCCCCGAACGGACGCTCGCCCGGTGGCTGGCGGATCAGGAACTGCCGTCGACCGTCTACGCCTTTCCGCCGCTCGGCGTCCAGCCGTTACGGGCGGCCTGCCGGTACCTCGTCGAACAACTCAACATCGATGCGGTGGTGCTGGTCGATGGCGGCACCGACGTCCTGCTGCGCGGCGACGAAAAGCGATCTCGGCACCCCGGTGGAGGACATCACCAGCCTGGCCGCCGTGGCCGCGCTGGACGTGCCGGTCAAGCTGGTGACCAGCCTCGGCTTCGGCATCGACGCCTACGACGGCGTCAACCACGCCCAGGTGCTGGAGAACCTCGCCGCACTCGACCGCGACGGCGGCTACCTCGGTGCCCTGTCCATCCCCGGTTCCAGCCGGGAAGCGGCGCTGTACCGCGACGCTGTCGCCGACGCCCAGGCCGCCACCCCGGACCGGCCGAGCATCGTCCAAGGACAGATCGCCGCCGCCACCAGCGGCGCGTTCGGAGACGTGCGGTTCACCCGACGCACCGGCGGAGGCGACCTGTTCGTCAACCCGCTGATGGCGATCTACTTCACCGTCGACCTCGACAACTCGCCGCCCGATGCCTCTACCTCGACCGCATCGAGAACACCATCGGCAGGCGACAGGTCATCACACGCATCCAAGCGTTCCGCGACGAACTCCTCAACGCACGCATCCCCCACGCGTTTCCCCACTGAACGCCCGGACGGCGGCAGATCCGTGCATCTGTCACGGCCAGGGATGAGACCGCAGAGACCGCGCCGGCGGACCGGACACAACCGGCGCCGATGTACCTCCCGCGTGTGGACCGCGTTCACCTTGCCCGCATCCTGTACGTGAGCGGCCCCGGCAGGTCAGCGGCCGGCCATAGGGTGCCGATCACGCATCCTGCGTCGGCTCGCAGGGAGCCTGCGGGCAGGCCGACCGTCTCGTCTGGCATTCTCGATATCCGCCGCCTGCCACCGGATCTGATGGCACCCTGAACGCACGGGTGCGGTCGCGAGCCCGGGAGAGGCGGCATCGGGATCACGGTGAACGGCCTCTGATGCGTACCGCGTTGATCGTGTTGGCCGCACTGGCGGCGGCCGTGGTCGTGGACCTGGTCTCCGGCGTGTTGATCCGCCGGGGCGCCCGTGGCCGCTACAAGTGGCTGCTGGAGCCGCTGCGGCACGCCTGCCGCCGCCCGGCGGCCGCGGTCCTGCTGGTCGGGGCGCTGTACTACGCGCTGCCGCCCGGACCGGCCGAGTGGCAGCGTTATCTGCGGCACGCCATCCTGCTGGTCCTGATCGCCCTCAGCGCGTGGCTGGTGATCAAGGCATTGAGCGTCGTCGAAGCGGTCGCGTTCAGCCGGCTGCCGAGCGACGTGGTCACCAGCCGGCGGATCCGGCGGGCCCGGACCCAGATCCGCCCCGTGCGGCGGCTCACCGTCGCCGTGGTTACGGTCGCCGCAATCGGCCTGATCCTCATGACCTTCCGGCCGGTACGCCTCTTCGGCATCTCCATTCTGACCTCGGCCGGGGTGGTCGGCGCGGTGATCGGCCTCTCCGCCCGAACCGCGCTCGGCAACGCGTTCGCCGGCATCCAGGTCGCCTTCGCCGACGGGATGCACGTCGGCGACGTGCTGGTGGTGGACGGCGAATGGGGCCGGGTCGAGGAGGTGAAGCTGACCAACGTGGTGATCCGGCTCTGGGACGAACGGGTACTCATCCTGCCGACCACGTACTTCACCGAGCGGCCGTTCCAGAACTGGACCAGGAACGAGTCGCGGGTGGTCGGCAAGATCCAGATCCATGTCGACCACACCGCCGACCTGGACGACCTGCGCCGGGAGGCACGCCGACTGGTCGAGTCCTCACCGCTGTGGGATCGAGACCAGTGGGTGCTCCAGATGGTCGACGCCACCCCGCAGACCGTGGTCATCCAAGTGCAGGCCTCGGCCGCGGACGGCGCCAGCGCCTGGGACCTGCGCTGCGACCTACGCGAGGGACTGATCCGCTACCTGCGCGACCAGCACCCCCAGTGGCTGCCCCGCACCCGCAGCCAGTACCAGCCCTGACCGGCGGGTCCGGGCGTAGCCGCCCGGGCGCCGATGAATGAATCGGCGCCCAACGGGCACTAGCTGGACCAGGCCGACAGGGACGCGAGGCGGCGATGGGCGTTGACCGGGACTGCACCCGGGGTGGGGACGACTTCGTCCGGGTCACCCGTAGCGTCCACGCTCCTATCGACCAGGTCCATCGAGTGGATGTACGTCCTGAACCCGGTGGACGCACCGGCCCGGGCGGTCATCAAGGAGGACCTGCTGCCGCTCGACACCGAGCGACTGAAGACGGCAATGAGCATCCTGAAGGACGACCTCGAGTGTTGACGACGGCGCCACGGACCCGCGCCGCGCCCGGGGAAGCGGCCGGGCCGGCTCCGGGAGTGTGGTGACCGGGCGCGGGTCCGTCGTCGTGGGTGTCGTGGCCGCCCCCGGGGCCGCGGCCGACCTGGCGCGGGAGGCCACCACGGAGCTCGCCGACCGGCTCCGCAACCGGGTCCCGGAGGTCGACTGGGCGGTACGCCTCCAGGTGGCGCGGCTCGTCGAAGGGCCGGCCGACCTCGGCCAGCTCATCGAGGCAGCCCGACGCCGGATGCTGGCCGAGGGCTGGAGTCTGGTCCTCTGCGTGACGGACCTGCCGTTGCAGACCGCGCGGCGGCCCGTGGTCGCGCACGCCAGCACCACCCACGGCGTCGCGGTCCTTTCCATGCCCGCGCTCGGCCCCGTCGCCGTGGCCCGGCGCATGGCCGAGGCCGGGGACCGGCTCCTCGCGGCACTGCTCGGCGATACCGACGCGGTCGGCGACCCGGCACGGGCCGGCTCGCGCCGCCGGCGCCTGGCCACCGGACGGCGGGCCCGGGAACTCGGCGCGCGCGTGAACCACCAGGCGTCCGGCATCGGCTTGCTGGCCGGGGTGATCGGCGGCAACCTGCGGCTGCTGCTCGGCATGCTCCGGGCGAACCGGCCGTGGCGGCTGGCCGTCCGGCTCTCCCGGCTGCTGGTCGGTGCCTTCGCGACCGCCGTCTTCGCCCTGGTGACCTCCGATATTTGGCAGTTGTCGGCGGCCTTGGGCAACCTGCGGCTCGCCCTGCTCGCGGCCGGCTCCGTCCTGGCGGTGGTGCTGACCATGGTGCTCGGCGCGCGCCTCTGGGAGCGGGTTCCGCGCGACCCGGGTGCCCGGGAGCAGGTCGTTCTCTTCAACGTGGTCACCGTGCTCACCGTGGTGATCGGCGTCCTCGCGCTGTACGTGGCGCTCGCCGCGCTGACCATCATCGGGGCGATCGCCCTCGTCCCCTGGGACCTGCTCGCTGAATCCACCGGCCGACCGGCCGGCGCCGCCCACCAGATCAAGCTGGGCTGGCTGGCCAGCTCGCTGGCGACGGTCGGCGGCGCGCTCGGCGCCGGTCTAGAGTCCGACTCGGCGGTACGGGAGGCGGCGTACCGCTATCAGCCCGACGCGCAGCTGACCGGCGAGCAGGGTGGGCCGGACCCGACCGGCGGGGCCGGACAGGGACCGGGCGGCGAGTCCGGGTCGCCGCGCAAAGACAGGTCTGAGCCGGAGCGGAACCACGAGGCCGGCTGACGGGCCTGGTCGGCGCTGTGATCAGAACCCGGTCGCGGCGTTGCCCTCGGCGGCGCGGATCGCCAGCAGGGCGATGTCGTCGGTGGGCTGGTCCGCGGTAAGGCTGGCCATCACGGTGGCGCAGACCACCGCAGGCCGGGACGGGGCGTGGGTGCGCGCCCAACGGAGTGACAAACCGCGCCGCACGCCGACGGACGGTGGCGCACGACGGCGGACTCCGACCGTGCCGTTCGCGACCCAGCGAACCGCCGCTGACCTGCTGCGGACGGTCGCCGAGCGGGAGCCGGATCCCAGCGCCGTGGCGCCGCTGCCCGCGGCCGACCCGGAGCTGCTGAACCTCGCAGTCCCCTGGTACTGGGGGCCGGCCCCTACGTGCTAATGCCGCTGGCCGACGGCGTCCTGGAGCTGGCCCCGCTGCTGTCCGGAGGCGGGCGCGGCACCCGGCTGCGCCCGACCACGACGGCCGTCGAAAGGGCCTCAGCGGCTATTTCCCCGGCGAGCGGCTGCGGGTCGAGCGCGACGCCGCAGGCGAGGTGAGCCACCTTGACCTCGGAACCTTCGTGCACGCCAGAATGATGATGCCCCCAACCCGCCCCCGGGCAGCGCCTGACTCGCGCCCCACTGGCCAGACCGTCGGGGGCCGCCCGTTGTCAGCGGCGATTGAGGACCTCCGGCGCCGCGCGCCGCATCGTCAGGCACGACGACACGGGTGACAGGAGATCCGGCACGGTTGCGTTGAACCTGGCTGCTCCGCTGCCGCGGCTGTCGCACGCCCGAGCATGCCGCGTGGCCGGTCGTGGGATCTGTCCAACCACAGGCGGCTACGTGCCGACGCGTACTGGCATACGCGCTGAGGCGTATGCCGAGAGCCGCGCTGCGCCGGATGGCACAACGTCTTCGCCCCGGCAGCATGGCTGATCGATTGACATTCCCCGCTGGCCACCGCCAGGGGACGGGGTCCAGCCAGACGGAAAGGGCGAATCGTGAAAGAGACGGTCAGGGAAGCGGGCAGCGGAGTCCGTGCGGGCCGCGGGATCGGCAGACTTTGGGGCTGGTGGGGCATCGTATTCGTCGTCGCCTTCGTCGCCAGCATCGCCGCCGGCAGCGTCTTGAATGCGGGAGAGAGCCTTTATCTGCCAGAGGCATCGGTAACGCAGTTGCGGGACTTCTACAGCGCCAACGGCACCGCGGTGCTCGCCCAGTCGGCGTTGCAGGTCCTAGCGGCGATCGCCCTGTACCGGTTCGGATACCGACTGCGCGCCGCGCTGCGACCTGGCGGTACTCGTGCGGCCGCCGGTGTGGGTTGGGGCAGTGCACTCGCCGCTGCGGCGCTGCTGGCCTCGGTCGTGTGCTCGCTGGCCCTGATGGAGGTCGTTACGGTGGCCGGTGACACGGTCATCGCCGGACTCGGCAAGGCGACGCTCGTACTCGGCGGTCCGATACACCTCTTGGGCTCCGGCATATTGATCACCGCGGCCTCGGCGGCCGCGTGGCGTTCCGACCGGCGGCCGCGATGGGTGTTCGGCTACGGCAGGTTCGGCGGCCCACTGGTGGGGGCGTCCGCCCTCTCGATCGTGCTGCCACCGCTGGTCCGGCCAGAACCGGCGTTCCGACTCCTCGCGGCCGTTTGGCTCGTCGGCCTGGGCATCGGGGTCTTGCGTGGCCGTCTCGCCGACATCCGCGTCAGCCAGCCGTCGCCTCGTACCGGGGGCCAGGCATAACACGGACCACCTCCGGCCTGACTCGAGCAGCATGGCCCCGACGATGCCAGCGCGGTCGATGGTGACCAGCGAGCCGTCGGTAAAGGCGAACAGCACACCCTCGGACACCAGGGCCGCGGCGCAGACAACGCCGTACGGTAACCTCCCTGACAACACCTTGACTCAGGTCGATGACCGCGACGCGGGCGTCCTCGACGAGCCACAGAGCCTCGCCGTGGAGGATCGGCGTTCGTGGGCGGAGATCATGCTCGTGGTGCGGCAGATCCGCGCACCTGATCTCGGTGAGCAACGGTCATCCCCGGATGCCTCCTCGAATGTCATCGAGGCTCTCTCTTGTGACCGAGAAGGTGCGCGAGTTGCTCCGTCGTGGATGAGGGCTTCGCCCCGGCAACGGGCGCGTCGTACATGACTCCTCGGAGTCGGTCGGGGATGGCGGCTGCAGCGTAGGAGAGGCAGCGATCGGCAATGCCGTTCAGTGCATCGCTCGGCTGGCCGGTGGCCACGGCCAAGTCCCATCCATGCGTGATCGTCTCGACGGTGAAGCCGCGTGCCGCTTCCGCAGCCGTACAGGGCCCCCAAGGCGCGACGACCCCGTCAGAAGCCGCCAGCGGCGACCACGCCTCTCGGATCGAGGCCGCCAACGTTGCATACGTGGAGGCGAGTTCCGCATCCGGAACGCTGGTGATCACGTGCGGGATGCCCCGTGTCGGGATGCCCCGGGCGGTGCCGAGTCCACGGTGTGCGGTGCCGATGAGGTGACCCAGCAGGCCTCGAACATCGAAATCTTCGCAGGGAGTGCGGGCTTCGAGGTGCTCACTCCGCACCTGTGTCATCAGCTGGGTTACCCAGCCGAGAGCATCGAAGTAGTCCTGCCGTTGCCGCACCATGGTCACGCGATCACGATAGTGCCGATCATCAGGACGGAGGCATCCGCTATTCGGCACGTCCGGACGTTGGGCGCCTGCGCAGCGGTCATCGTCCGTGACGCCCGGTCGGCGGCAAATGAGTGCGTCGTGGACCCCCAACGGCCACGGAAATTGGAGAGGTGGTGACCTCGCCTCATCGGTCCGCCGTCGCCGCCCGGCCCGCGTTGCGCCGTCGGCGGCAGGGGCGGCGCGCCAGCGCGCTGCGGCCTGCCATTGCGGCGATCCTCTGCCATCGCCGTCTGCGCGTGCTCGACCGCCGACGAGCCCAGGGGCCGACGGCCCGGAGATGGGCTGGCTCGCGCTACTCCCTATGCGGTTACCCGGCAGAACATCAGCCCGAGCAGGGTAGCCAACAACCCAACGACCACGTTTTCCGCTGGTCAACGTCCACTCCTGCGCCGAGGTCGAGCGCAGCAGCCGACCTACGGGCCCAGTCGCAGACTGCGGACAGCCGACTTTGCCTCACCGGTTGGAGGAGATGGGGACGCACGGCGTTGGGCATCACGAGGCCCGGCGACGCCGCGCCCGTCAGTTGTCGGAGTCCCAGTGCTCGTCGCCGACCGCATCGTCGGCGAACTTTCGAATCCTTTCGGCCAACACGGCCTGATGCTCTGGATCGAGTTGCTGAAAGACGGCCTCCAGCTCGTCGGTCCCAATTTTCTCAAAGTTCACCTGGTCGACGATGATGTCCTGCCTATCGGCCTCGGACATATCTTCCCAGCGCACCGGGTCCGGATTGGGCTCCGGGGGCTTGCTCACCGGATACTCCGGCCGCACTGTCGTGCCGTCGGGACCCGGCTCGGCGAGAGGTTTGAAGCCCTCCTCAAGCCACTCCTCCGCTTCTTCCTCGTCCACGTACACGAGGCCCCCATCGCAGTCGGAGCAACCGTCCCCATCGCAATAGGTGCACGCGAACACATACTCACCCGGTACTAGCGACATCCACCCGTCCGCGGGTTGCGCTGCGGCTTGGGCAGCAACGGCTCGATGCGCTGCCACAGCCCGTCCGGCACGACCCACGGCGGCTGCTCACCACGCCTCACGGCCGAACACTGTAGATCCTGCTCCATAAGGGAGCGAAGTCCCTAGATCATTTTGTTAGGACCTCTTAGGTACGCGAAATGTGCAGGGGCTGCGACGTGGAGGCCCCGGACGCGAGACGATGGCAGACTGCTGGTTCTCCTCTGCCGACACGCTGAGTGACCGCTGAACGTGGGCCGCCGGCCGGATCGGCGGCAGATGCGGACGTTCTAGATTGTGAAGCTCTCGGGCGCACCTTCGCCCACGCGGCCATCCACGGCCTCACGCAGGATGTCTGCGTGGCCTGTGTGTCGCGCGTACTCCTCGATCATGTCCAACAACATGTCGCGGACGGTCGGAGTACGCCCGTCCGGCCAGGTAAAGGACGCCGGTCCGTCGAGTCCACGTTTCCCGACGACCTCAGCAACCAATTCGCGCGACCGCTCGACAGCGTCTCGCCATGTTCGGTAGAGGTCATCGGGAGCGTCCAGGCTTCCAGTACGCCATTCCCAGTCAGGGTCAGCGTCGAAGTCCACTGCGTCCCAGGGCGCTCCGTACTCCTGGCCGGCAAGCTTGACAGCGAGCCAGTCTGCTTCGACCAGCGCCACATGCTTGATCAGACCACCAAGCGTCATCGCACTGGCAGCCGTCGTCGTGCGCAGGCCGTTCTCGTCCAGGCCTGAGGTCTTCCAGGCAAAGGTCCGCCGGTTGCGTTCGAGAACTGACAGCAGAGCCTCGACCTCAGTCCGAGCCGCCGGCACGTTGAGCTGTGAAGCCGTTTCGGTCATTGACGGAGCATAGCCACGACCACGGTTACCGCTCATCGGCGCGTCCGGATGCAGGCACCCTGCGATCCGGTTACCTTCCGTGACGAGCGCTTCGCGGCAGATGCGCGCGTCCGGGGAGAACTACCTGTGGGCGAGATCCACGACCTTTGGCCCGTCCACTCCCATGACAATGGATCGAATGACGTTGTCATGACGCCCTTCGTGCAGCCAGTGGCCAAGCGCAATCTTCGCCGTCGGCGGCATGTCCAGATCGTCGACTCCGATCGAGTGATCAAACCATACGAGGTCCCCTTCGGAGCAGGTTTGAGGCCGCGCTACGCCGTCCTTAAGTCGGGCCGTGAAGTAGTACGTGCTGCGAACCTCGCGACCGGTGTCTCGTAGCGCGATGTACCGCAGCGAGAGGTCAGTGACATCCTCCGGCGCCAGGCCCACTTCCTCATGCATCTCCCGTAGCACCGCGGAGGTGGGTTCGCCTATCTCGGACGGTTCGACGTGACCCCCGATACCCACCCAAGAATCAGAGATGGCACGAGATCCTCGCCTGTAGAGCAGCAGTACCCGGTCGTCGTGGACGAGGAACAGTGACGTCATCACACGACTGGTGCGCAGCGGCATGGACGGCAGGCTATTACCCGCTGTCGCCGCCTGTAGCGACCTCCGCTCGTCGGCATGTCCGGAAGCTGGGCGGCCCAAGTCGCTCTGACGCTCCGTAGCGGGCTGCCCCCGGCCGATGCGGGCGTTGTGGGTTCAGCCGGTGCGCTCGGCCAGCGAGCTGACCGCACTCGTTGCGGCCACCGGCAGCACCCTGCAGGAGCTCAACGGCATCGGCCCGTCCGGCGCCGCCCGACTGATCGGCGACATCGGTGACGTCAGCCGGTTCGCCAGGCGTGGGCACTTCGCCTCCTGGAACGGCACCGCACCTCTGGATGCCTCGTCCGGTGACCAGAAACGCCACCGGCTGTCCGGGCCGGGAACCGGCGCATCAATCGCGTCCTGCACATCATGGCCATCGTCCAGTTGCGCCACGACACCAAGGGGCGTGCGTATTACCGGCGCAAACTCGCCGCGGGCAAGACTCCGATGGAAGCCATGCGCTGCCTGAAACGACGCCTATCCGACGTCGTCTACAAGCAGATGATCAAGGACCCACGCCACCACTTCCCTGCGGTGACGGGCGGACAGGCCGGGTGGCCGGGCGAACGGTCGCGACGAACAGGGCCAGGGCGACGGCCTGAATGCCGGCCACGACGATGACCAGGGCGGTGATGGAGTAGTCGTAGAGGGCGCCGGTGAGCAGCCCACCGACCAGCGTCGCCCCGCCCAACCCGGCGGCGAAGATCCCGTAGGCCGTGCCCCGCCGGGCAGCGGGGACGATGTCCGCGATGGCGGCACGCATGGTGGATTCCTGGATGCCGAGCACGGCGCCCCAGGCCAGGACCCCGGCGACCGCGGTCGCCGAGGTGGTGGTGAAGGCGGCCAGCGGGATCAGGGCTGTCAGCAGGGGTACGGCGGCCAGCACTCGGAAGCCGGCCCGGTCGTACACCCACCCGGAGGCCAGCGCAGCGAGCGCGTCGACGCCCATTGCGGCGGCGTACACGACCGGGACCACCACCACCGGTACGACGTGCCGGGTGGCGAGGTGAAAGCTGAGCACGCCGAAGGTGGCGTAGCCTGCCGTGGTCAGCACCGTGAAGGCCAGATACGTCCAGAACACGCGGGGCAGCCGGGCGCCCGGCGGGGCGGGCGCCGCACCGGGTGGGGGGCCCGGTTCGAAGCGACCCGGATCGGGCACGCCGGCGCGCAGCCACAACAGCAGGAGCAGCACCGCCACAGCCGGCACGGCCAGGGCCAGAAACGCGGGCCGGTAGTGGTGGGCGGTGGCAGCCAGCACGGCGGCGACCAGCAACGGCCCGGCAACCGCCCCGGCCTGATCGAGCGCCTCGTGGACGGCGAAGCCCTTGCCACGACCCACCGCCGAGGCGGCGTGGGAGAGCATGACATCCCGCGCCGGGCCACGGATCGCCTTACCGGCACGCTCCGCGACGAACAGCAATGCAGCCAGCCACAACGCGCTTGTCAGCCCGAGCGCGGGCACCGCCACCAGGGTCAGGACGTAGCCGACCAGGACCAGCGGCCAGTAGGCCCGGGTCCGGTCGGCGAGGGGTCCGGTGCCCAGCCGTCCGGCCAGGGCGAACGCCTCCCCGACGCCGGTGACCAGGCCGACGAGGGCCGCGGATGCGCCGAGGGTGGCCAGGTAGGGGCCGATGACCGAGCGGGCGCCCTCGTACACGACGTCCGACAGCAGGCTGACAACACCGAACACGGTCACGAACCGCCACGGCGTCCACCTGATTGTCGGCGCGGTGATTTTCACCCATGCAGTCTGGCCTACCGGCATGCGGGCCCGGTGCGGATCAGCACGGGCGGAGCGGAGCGTTTGCCCGCGTATACCTCGGGCAATCGCGCGGCGGAGCACCGACCACGGGGAGGCGCAGGTAATGAAGATTCACGACCCGGCCAGTCAGGCGATGCAGAAGGACTACGACGTCACCGACATCGAGCGCCTGATGGGCAAACGGGACTGGAAGAACTACGACGACGTGATCAAGTGGCTGAAGAAGGAGGGTGATGAGGACCGGCGGTTCACCCCGGGCGAGGTTCAGCACATGATCGACGACTTCTCCCGGGCGCGGGACAAGGGCATCGACTTCTCGCAGGAGCCCGAGCAGCTCTACAAGAAGCTGAAGAGCACCCGATAGGGCTTGCGGGGACGCATCGGTCTAGAGCCAGGGGGCGTACGGGCATGCGGGGCAGCGTCGCGGTAAAGCCGAAGGTGACCGGCGGCGAGTCGGTGGGGCTGGCCGACGTGGTCTGGGACAACGCCCGGCGGAAACCGGACACGGTGCAGTTTCTGCGCCCGAACCCGGACGTCCAGTCGTGGCCCGCGCAGCAGTCCGCCGTCGGCGACGCGGGTGCGGTGACCTGCCGACAGTTCCGCGACGACGTGGTGGCGTTGGCGCGAGGGCTCATCGCCGCGGGGGTCGAGCCGGGTGCCCGGGTGGCGTTGATGAGCCGCACCCGCTACGAGTGGACCCTGGTCGACTACGCGGCGTGGACGATCGGCGCGGTGACCGTTCCGGTGTACGACACCGCGAGCGCCGAACAGCTGGCCTGGATCCTGGCCGACTCCGGCGCGGTGGCGTGCGTGGTGGAGACAGCTGAACACGCCGCGATGCTGAGCGGCGTGCGGGACAGGCTGCCCGGGCTGGGGCAGGTGTGGCAGATCGACGCCGGTGACCTGACACAGGTGGCGGGCCGGGGCCGGGCCGTCGACGACGAGCAGGTGGAGGCCCGCCGTGGGGCGGTGTCGGGCGGGGACGTGGCGACGATCGTCTATACCAGCGGGACGACGGGCCGGCCGAAGGGCTGCGTGCTGACGCACCGCAACATCGGCCTCGACGTCGGCAACGCGGTCGCGGCCCTGCCGGAGTTGTTCCATGAGAGGGCGTCGACGGTGCTCTTCTTGCCGTTGGCGCACGCGTTCGCCCGGATGATCCAGGTGGGGATGGTGCAGACCCGGGCGACGATGGTGCACAGCGCCAGCATGAGCGGCGTGATGGGTCAGCTACGTCGATACCGGCCGACGTTCGTCCTCGCGGTGCCGCGAGTGTTCGAGCGGATGTACAACCGGGCGCAGCAGAAGGCCATCGAGAGCCACCAGGGTCGCCTCTTCACCATGGCGGACCAGGTGGCGGTGCGGTACAGCCGGGCGCTCGACCGCCCGGCCGGCCCCGGCCCGATGCTCCGGCTGGCGCGGCGGGTCTTCGACCTGCTGGTCTACCGGAAGCTGCGGGCGGCGCTCGGCGGCCGGTGCACCGTCGCGATCGTCGGCGGCGCCCCGCTCGGTGAGCGGCTCGGCCACTTCTTCCGCGGCGCCGGCCTGACGGCGCTGGAGGGATACGGGTTGACCGAGACGTCTCCGGCGCTGGCGGCGAACCGGCCCTCGGCGATGCGGATCGGCACGGTCGGCCGGCCACTACCGGGCGTGGAGTTGGCGATCGCCGACGACGGCGAGGTCCTCGTCCGCGGCGAGGTCGTGTTCCAGGGTTACTGGAACAACCCGTCGGCCACCCGCGCGGCGTTCACCGCCGACGGCTGGTTTCGCACCGGCGACCTCGGCAGCCTCGACGAGGACGGCTATCTGCGGATCACCGGACGCACCAAGGAGATCCTCGTGACCGCGGCTGGCAAGCACATCGTGCCCGCACCGATGGAGGATCGGGTACGCGCGGACCTGCTGGTCAGCAACTGCATGCTCGTCGGCAACGCCAAGCCGTACGCCGCCGCTCTGATCACCATCGACCCGCAGGCGTGGTCGCGGTGGCGAACCGCTCACGGCCACCCGCACGCATCGGTGGCCGACCTGCGCGACGACCCCGCCCTGCGCGGCGAGATCCAGGCTGCCATCGACCGAGCGAACAGCCCGGTCTCCAAGGCGGAGGCGATCAAGACCTTCCGCATCCTGCCCGACGACTTCACCGAGGCCAACGGTGAGCTCACCCCCACCTTGAAAATCAGACGGGAAGTGGTGGAGCAGCACCGCGCCGCCGAGATCGAAGCCCTCTACGCCGGCCACTAGATGCTGTCTTCAAAGGACTCCTTATCAGCCCGCCTCGGCAGCACACCTGGCCGATCTGGGAGCCGATCTGCTGTTACGCACGCCGTCCATCGAGCCGGATTGTCCACGACTCCACACTGTCAACCTGTAGATGCGTTTCGCTCCACGGATCGCGGGCGAGGGCAGCGCGGACGAGGTCTTCAGACTCGGCGTCGACGACGAGCACCACCCTATGCTCGTCTGCCAGCGGCCCGCCTAGGACGACGGAGCCCGTATTCACCAGTTCGTCCATGAACGCCGCGTGCGCGGGCCAGTCGGACTGCTCTTGCATGGGCCGTGACGGGTCCCATTGAGGGCCGGATCGGCGAAGCAGGACGAGGAACGTGGCCACGCCACGGACATTACTGCACGGGCAACTTCGCCGGGCCCCGCAAAATCAGCCGCCACCGCCAGGGACACTCAGGTGCCCTTCGCTCCGTCGATGGCTTGTCGCAGCACGTCGGCGTGCCCGTTGTGGCGGGCGTACTCAGCGATCATTTGCAGGTACACGTAGCGCAGCGACGCCACGTCCTCGTCCGGAAAGGCAAAGGTGTCGTCCATCGAAGCCGTGGCCACAGCCTTGCGGGCGAGTTCTGTCTCCTCGATCAGAAGGGCATAGTCGGATTGGGCGCTCGCCGGGTCGATGCCCTCGAAGTCGGCGTCGCGCGAACCCGCCGTAGAGTAGAGCGTCTCCAACGGTTCGCCGCGAAAGAGCGTCCGAAACCATGTGCGCTCCACTTTGGCCATGTGCCGGAGCAGGCCGAGGAGCGAAAGATTCGTGAAGGCCAATGGCGTCCGCGCCAGCTGTTCGGCGTCAAGGCCGGCGCACTTGTGAAGCAGCGTGGCGCGATGCCAGTCGAGAAGATTCCGAAGGTGATCGGCCTCCGGTGCGATGAGGATGTCACTGGGACGGCTCACCTCAGGGGCAGTCCAAGTCATCCGACAATGATGCCACGTGCCGAGGCCCCAGCAGCATGTGGTGCGCCCGCACGATCGAGGAGTTCATGCTGATCGTCCACCTGCGCCAGCGACTTCTGGCGGCCCGTCTGCCGAATCGGGATACGGGCACCGGCTGGTCCCAGGGGGTGCCCGTATGTACCGGGCGTTGGAGGAGAAGCTCCTGGTGGACGCAGGGTCGGCGAACCGAGTGATGTGGCGGAGACCTACCTGTACCTGATGCGGAATCGGCACAGCACCGGCACGATCACCGCCGATGGTGGGGAGACCCTGACCTGAGCGCCTAGGGCGTGTCCTGCCGATCTTGTAGGGGTTGGTCGTTGACGATGTGCCGGTGGTGCGTCGTGGTGAGCTGACCGATGAGGCGTGGGCGGTGATCGCGCCGTTGCTGCCCGAGCCGGGTGGTGCGCGGGGGCGGTGGCGGGATCACCGTCAGGTCATCAACGGGATTCTGTGGAAGCTGCGTACGGGTGCTCCGTGGCGTGACCTGCCGGAACGGTTCGGGCCGTGGAAGACCTGCCGCGAACGGCTGCGTCGGTGGACGGCCGACGGGACGTGGGATCGGATCCTCGCGGCGGCGCAGGTGCACGACGACGGGACACCGGTGCAGTGGACGATCAGCATCGACTCGTCGATCGTGCGGGCGCACCAGCATGCCGCTGGCGCGCGCAAAAGGGGGCTCCCCGACCAGTGCGGCGACGCCTGGTGCGCAAGATGGCGAGGCCATCGGCCGGTCCCGAGGCGGGCTGAGCACGAAGATCCACCTCGCCGTCGACGGACGTGGCCGGCCGTTGTCGATTCTGCTCACCCCAGGTCAGGCCGGCGACAACCCCCAGCTGCTGGCGCTGCTGGACGCGATCTGCGTCAACGAGCCGGGACCGGGCCGACCCCGCAAACGCCCCGACGTACTGATCGCCGACAAGGGCTACGCCCAGGACTCCATCCGCCGCGCTTTGCGGCACCGCGGGATCCGGCATGTCATCCGGAACGTTCGGACCAGGTCGCCCGTCGGGCCGCCAAGGGCAGCGCCGGCGGGCGGCCACCCGCCTTCGACCGGGCGGTCTACAGGAAGCGCAACGTGGTGGAACCTGCTTCAACCGCCTCAAGCAGTGGCGAGACCTGGCCACCCGCTACGCCAAACGCGCATCCCTCTACCGGGCCAGCCTCGTCCTCATCGCCGCCATCATCTGGCTTTCATGATCGACAGAAAACCTAGTTGCTGCGTTTGCTGGCGCGGAGGGCAGCCTGCTCCACTCGCTGGCGGTAGTCCAGCCACCATGACTCGTCGGCGGGGGGCAGGTTGTCGTTGTTGGGCAGCAGCCCGGCCGCGCCGTCGATGAGTTCGCGCACGATGTCAGCGTGGCCTGCGTGCCGTTGTGTTTCCGCGATGACGTGGACCAGGACGTGGTGCAACGTGACCGCTGCATCGCCCCACCACGGCACGCGGCCGACCTCATCCAGTGCAAGGGCTTCAATGGTGGTGTCGGCGTGGGCGATCGCGCGACGGTACAGTGCGACGATCTCTTCGTGGGTCTCATCCGCGGTCGCCCACATGTCGGCATTGATCTCCGCTCCGCCGCCGACGTACGGCAGCTCCTGCTCGAACGGCCGGCCGAACACGACGCCGAAGTAGAGGATCTCCATGGCCGCCGAGTGCTTCACCAGACCGAGCAAGTTGGTTGCGGTTCGGGTCAACGGACGCCGAATATCGTATTCGCTGAGCCCGTCGAGCTTCCACAGCAGCGCGTCGCGGCCGCCCTTCAAGTAACTGTGCAGGTCTGCCTCCATCGCGGCACTATGGCATCCGGTTGGGTGTCGGCGCTGCCCCGGACGATCCACGGAGCTCATGATCGGCAGGACACGCCCTAGATGATTGAGTCCGAAGTTCGGGCTGGTCAGTGGTCGTATGCGATGAGTGATCGTTTCCTGGGTGCGCCGGTGTTGGTGTTGTGCCAGATGCAGGTGGCCATCGCGAGCAGACGCTGGCCGACGCGGGCGTAGATGCCGGCCCGGCGGCGGGCTCCGTGTTGTTCGAGACTGAGCTGGCCTTTGAGGGTGTCGAAGATCGCCTCGATCCACTGGCGCATGCGCAGCAGACGTTGTTCGGTGCAGCTCGGTGTCGAGTCCCGGGTGCCCTTGCGGGCGGGGCGCAGCAGGTGGACACCGAGGTCGTCGAGGAACGCCTCGAACGTCTGACCGGCGAAGCCCCGGTCGGCCAGGATCACCTGCCCGGACTGGACAAGGTGGTGGTCGACTTGCAGCAGGGCGGCCAGGACGTCGCGTTCGTCGAGTTTCGGGTTGGCCAGGCACCAGGTCACCGGCATGCCCTCGACGGTGGTGACCAGATACAGGCGCATGCCCCAGAAGTAGCGGGAGTGGGAGGCGCAGTAGCCGTAGCCGGCGTCGCCTGCCAGGTCGGAGCGTTTCGCGGTCTCGCGAGAGGCTCCGCAGGGCACGGGCGTGGAATCGACCAGCCGCAGGATCGGTACCCCGGTCGGGGTGTTCTCGGCCAGGTGTCGGATCGCTGCGGCGATCAGCGGACCGGCGGCTCGTAGCCGCTTGCCGTATCCGGACTGGTCGGGGATGTAGGGGAACAGGTGACGCAGGTGCTTACGGGCGTAGCGGATCCAGTGCCGCTCACGGGGGAAGTCGAGCAGGACCTGCGCGATGGCCAGGCACAGCAGTTCGGCGTCGGACAGCAGCGGCGGGCGACCGATCCGGCGACGGCCGATGACGTGATCGTCGAGGAACACGTAGAGTGCGGTCAGAAGGGTATCGAGGTCTGTCTTCACAAACTGACATCGATACCCTTCGCCGTGTCCAAGTCAAGCTGCCCAGCCACACAGCTCAGACTTCGGACTCAATCATCTAGTCACCGCGGACCTGGTGACTCGTTGGACGAGGAAGATCACCGACGCGGGTAGGGGTTCCGTGGTCGTCGGCGGTAGCAGGCTTCGGTGACCGGCGGCGGGGAGTCCCGGCTCGTCCGCGGGGAAGAAGCCAGCTCCCAGCGGGCCACCTTCCTGGAACTCTTCTTCGACCTGGCCTTCGTCTTCGCGCTCAGCCGGGTGTCCCAACGGTTGATCAGCCAGCTCGACGCGGACCGGTCCGGCCTGCTGTTCGCTGTGGCCTAGGCGCTGTTGCTTCTTCTGGCCACCTGGTTGGTCTGGTCGTTCACCGCGTTGACGACCAGCCGGCCGGACCCGGATCGGCCGGCGATCCAGTTCGTGGTCGTGCTCGGCATGTTGGCTGCCCTGGTGATGGCGATCGCGATGCCCAGGGCGTTCGCGGAACAGGGGATCCTGTTCGCCGGGGCGTACGTGGTGGTCCAGCTCGGCCGGCCGGTGTTCCTCCGGGTGGTCAACCCCTCGGAGTGGTTCATCTCCAACCGGTTGATCTTCTGGCTCGGAATGGGCGCGGTGCCGTGGCTGCTCGGCGGCCTCGTCGCGTCGCCATGGCTACGCGCGGCGCTCTGGACCCGGGCCGTCGCGCTCGACTACACCGGGCTGATGTTGGGTTGGCTCACACCGAGGCTCGGTCGGTGGCGGCTGCCCGACCGGTCGCTCGCCGGCGAGCACCTGGCGGAGCGGTACCAGCAGTTCCTGCTCATCGCCCTGGGCGAGTCGATCCTGGTGCTCGGCGTGGCCTTCGGCGGCACCAGGCTGGACCTCGACCAGACGGCCGCATTCCTGCTCTCGTTCGGGACCACCGTGCTGCTCTGGGGGGTCTACTTCTACCGGGCCGGCCGGCTGTTGGCGGCCGCGATCACCAACGCCGGCCGACCGGGCCGGCTCGGCCCGGCCCTGTCACACATCCACTTTTTCATGATCGCCGGCATCGTGCTGACCTCGGTCGGGCTGGAACTGTTCATCAACCACCCACTCGGAGAGACCCCACCCGTCTGGCTCACCGCCATCCTCGGCGGACCCGCGCTGTTCCTCGCCGGGAACGCCCTGTTCGTGTACCAGCTCTTCCATCGAATCGCCTGGTCCCGGGTCGGCGGACTGGCCGCCCTCGTACTGCTGCTGCCGGCCGCGGTCGGCCTGCCACCGCTCGCGGTCGGCGCCACGGCCGCCGCGGTGCTGGCGGGGGTCGCCGGTGTCGACGCGCGCCTGTCCCGCGGCCGGGCGGCCGGAGCGCCGGCACCCACGGGTTGAGCTCCCGGTGTGGCACCCGGATGTGGTGTGATCTCAAGCCATGAAGGTCAGGGTCGTCGGTGCCGGGGTCGTGGGCTTGACCAGTGCGCTCCGCCTGGCGCAGGCCGGCCATGAGGTCAACGTGGTCGCCGCGGAGACGGGTAGCGGCACGACGTCGTCGGTCGCCGCGGCACTCTGGTACCCCTACCGCGCATACCCAGAGGCGGACGTGACCCGATGGTCGGCGACCACCTACCGGATGCTGCGCGGCCTGACCGCCGATCCGTCCGCCGGCGTCCGGATGCGGCTCGGGCGGGAGCTGTTCCGCCGGCACACCGCCGACCCGTGGTGGCGGGGCGCCGTTCCCGAGCTGGGTCGCGTTGGCGTCGAGCGGCTGCCCGCCGGCTACGTCGACGGTTACGAACTGAGCGTCCCGGTGGTGGACATGGCGGTGCATCTGCCGTGGCTGCTCGGCCAGGTGGAGACGGCGGGAGTCGCCGTCCGGATCCGGCACGTGGACGATCTGGCCGAGGCGTTCGACGGCGTGGACGCCGTGGTGAACTGCACCGGGCTGGGATCCAGGAAGCTGGTCCACGACGAGACCCTCACACCGGTGCGCGGCCAGGTGCTCGTCGTCGCACAGGTCGGCCTGACCGAATGGCTGCTCGACCAGACCGATCCCGAGCACCTGGTCTACGTCGTACCCAGGAGCGACACCGTGCTGCTCGGTGGCACCGCCGAGGAACGCGACGAGGACGTGACCGTCCGGCCGGGAACGACCGCCGACATCCTGAGACGGTGCGTCCGGCTCGTACCCGCGCTCGACCGGGCCCGCATCCTCGACCACCGCGTGGGCCTGCGTCCGGGACGCCCGACCGTACGGCTAGAGACCGAGCTCACCGGCCGCGGTCCGGTCGTCCACTGCTACGGGCACGGTGGCGCCGGAGTCACGCTGTCCTACGGCTGCGCCGAGGACGTCGCCGCACTCGTGTCAGGACTGTCGTGACCGCCGCACGGCCAACGGATACGTCGAGGTCCGGGAGGCTGGCGACGAGACCGTACGATGTCAGGGCGTGACCCCCGACGAGATCCTCGCCGCGTTGGCGTTCGTCCCCGAGGTTCGCGAGACGTTCCTCCAGAACCGGATGACGATCCACGTTCCGGCGCTCGGCGACAGCGTCCACCTCGTCGCCGACGACGTGCGGCGGGTCCGGCGGATCTACGCGCCCGACGGCGCGCCGGCGCTCGAGTTCGCGATCGGCGCCGGTGCGGAGCTGTGGCCGCTCATCATCACCGGGACCGACGTGGTGTTCCAGCCGGTGAGCCCGGACACCATCCTGGACACCCGGATGCGGTACGCCGTCGCCCAGATGCCGCCGCTCGTCGCCTACACGGAGATGCTGCGGGAGGCCGAAGCGCAGGGCCGGCGGGTGCAGTCCGGGCACATCGACTACGACACGCTCGCGGGCACGTTCCTGCTCGTGCGCTGTTTCATCCTGGGCGCGGCCCGGTTCGGGCTGCGGCCGGTGGCCGCGGTCGGCTGGTGGGACCGCGGTTGGCGGCGCGTCGGGGACGGCGTGTTCCTGCCGCCGTGGCGCGTGGATCCGCTGTGGGACGGCCTGCTGGCCGAGGCCGCACAGCTGCCCGACCTGCCCTCGACCCTGACCGCGGTTCGCGACGAGCGCCCCGACGCGGCCCGCATCGAGGTGGCCGACTTCGCGCGCCTGGAGCCCGGCCTGAGGGTGGTCGGGCTGGACGACGAGTTCGTCGCGGCCTGGAGGCGCTGGATGCCGATCACCCCGGCGACGTTCCACGCCACGCTCACCCGCGGCGTGCCCGACGCGACCGCCGATGTGGCGCTCTACCCGGACGGCGGTGGCAGCATCAACCTGTGGGTCCCGCTGGGCGACAGCCACCGGGCGTTCCTGCAGACCTCGTTCGTCCTCGCCGACGGCGACATCGCCGTCGACGAGATCCGGATTCCCGACGGGGTGGGCGGTGGCCTGTTCCAGCGCCTGATGTTCAACACGGAGCGGCTGGCCGCCCTGCTCGGCCTCCGGCAGGTCAGCCTGCGCGCCACCGGCATCGGGGCGTACGCCCTCGCCCGCGTCGGCGTCTACCCGCGCGACCCGGAGCTTTACCGGGTCACCCGCGACCGCACCTGACGCCGCCGGCGTCGGCGGCCCGGCCGAAGATCGTCACTGTGCACGTCGGGTCATCCGCGCGTCGCGCAGCAACGACCGGCGCAGGTTCGCCATCGCGTCGGCGCCGACGGCCTGCTCCACGAGCGACGTCACCTGCGCGCACAGGTCGCGCGCGCGGGTCAGCTCGGCCCGGGCGCCGTCGATGTCGCCGTGCAGCCGCTGTGCCTGCTCCGGGTCGACCCGGCGGATGTCCCGCACCTCGCCCGACCGCGTTTCGCGGAGCGTCTCCGCCAGGATGATGACGTAGTCGGCCCGGTCGGACGCCAGCCCGGCGAGCACGTCGCCCTGCTTCCCCACGCCCGCGACCCGGTCCACCGCCGCCGACGGCAGGAAGAACAGCGTCGTGGTCGAGAACGTGCTCGTCCGCCGCTGCTGCTCCCACCGGGTCAGCAGGCCCGACTTGACGTCCAGGAAGGGTGCGAGCTCGAGGTAGAGACCCGCGTCGACGGTGTTGAGCAGCATGCGCGAGTCGTCGACCGCCTCGCGCAGCTGCCCGACGGTCTCGACCTGCTCGGCCAGCACCTGGCCGAACTCGGCCTCCGTCGCCGCGTCGGCCGCGCCGTCGCCGAACCGCCCGGCCAGGGCCAGCACGCGCTCGCCCCGCAGGCACAGGTCCTGCATCAGCAGCACGATGCCGAGCAGGTGTCGCGCCACGTCCGAGTCGCGCCCCGTCCGGCGGCGATCCAGCAGGCGTGCGCCGTAGGTCGCGAAGATCTCCGCCAGCTTTTCGACGAGCGTGAACACGCGCCGAGCCTACTGGACACCGCCCGCCGGGTCGCGCCCCTGAATTCACGCCAAGGCCCGGGAGAGACAACCCCGGCGGTACGACGTCCCGGCCGTCCACAACCTGGGTGGTACGCCCATCGGCAACTCCGGCATGACGACGCGTGACCACTCCGGTACATACGCTGCCGCCTGTACCCGTTCCGCCAGCGAAGGGATTCCCGATGTCCATCCATCACCTGCTCGCCGCCAGCCCGCTCGGCCTCGCCGCGCCCGCGGCCGCGCACCTCGCGATCGAGCCGACCGCCGCCAGTGTCACCACCATGAGCGCCGGGCGACTGGGCGCCAGCACGGGTGCCGTGGTGGGGCTGATCGGGGTGGTCGTCGCCGGGCTGGCCCTGGCCCGTCCCAGCGGTCGGTTCGGCACCGGCTCCGGGCCACTCGGGGGCATCGTGGCCCTGGTGGCGGGGCTGATCGGCATGGCGCTCGGCGCGCTGGTCGTGGCCACCTCCGATAGTGGTATCGGCACCGGCAACGGGCGAGGCGGCGCCTACGTGGCCCTGGTGGTGGGTCTGGTCGGCCTGGTCCTCGGTGGACTTGCTCTGGCCCGCTCCCGCCGTACGACCTGAAACGGCCGACGCGGCCACCCCTGCGGGTTGCCGTCAGGAACGGGCGAGCCAGCCGGGGACGGTCAGGCCGGACTCGTACGCGAGGATCACCAACTGGGCCCGGTCCCGGACCTGGGTCTTGGTCATGATCCGGCTGACGTGCGTCTTCGCGGTGGCCGGGCTCAGCACCAGCCGCGCCGCGATTTCGTCGCTGGACAGGCCGGCGGCGACCAGCGCCATCACCTCACGCTCCCGCTCGGTGAGGGCGCTCAGCCGCGGCCCCGGGTCGGGATGGGCGGCCCGGGCGGTGAACTCGGAGATCAACCGGCGGGTGATCGACGGCGCGAGCAGGGCGTCGCCGCGGGCCGTAGCGCACCGTAGATAGCCATCTCACTGGGGAGCCGGCGCGCGAACCGTCAGCGGATCGGGACGGCCGGTACGGCTACCTGCTCGCCGGCGAGGACGGCCAGGTCACCGTACTGATGCCGGGAGCGGACCTCGCGCGGGTCCGCGACGACCGGTCCGCGTCCGCGCCCTGCCTGTATGTCGGCGCGAACGCGTGGTGGTGGAGGGACGCAGTCGGCCAGACCGCGCGTTCCATTTCGCCCCGCCGGCCTCTACCCGGCGAGGAGAGGGTGCCCGCCGGGCAGCCCTGACGGCCGGCTGATCGGCTCGTCCGCAGCGCCGTGCCCACCGCCACCGGCTCTCCCCCGTCGCCCGGTTCGTCAGCGCGGGGCGCGGGACGGCCGGGGAAGTAGTACGTCTTCAAGGCCCGGGATGAGTTCCACGCCGGCGCGCCGGGCGTGGTCGACGTCGGTCGGCGCGGTGAGGACCTGGCGGATGGTGGCGAGCGCCCGCTTGGCCAACGCCTCGTCGTTGATCTTGTAGTGCACCGGCATCACCTCGCCTTTGGCCCACCGGCACCCGGACAGATTTCACCGCCGACCGAACCACCGCCTTCGCAGCGTCGATCCTCAGCATCGTGCCCTTCTGGAGGATCTACGTCCACCGCGCCGGAGAACTACTGGACGACGCCATCGCCGTCGCCGCTGATCCCGTGCGGCTGACCCGTCCCATGGCACTCGCCCATCTGACGATGGTGGCCGGTGTCGTCGTCACCGCCGTCGGCGACGAACTCGTGATCACCCACCCGGTCGGCCACGGCCAACCTCCGTGGGTCGTTGTCCTCCTCGGCGGGCCCGCGCTGTTCGTCGTGGGACGGGCCCTCCTGGAGCACACAGTCTTCGGCCGCGTCTCGCCGGAGCGGCCGGTCGCCCTGCTCACGCTGATCGTGCTGTCGGCGCCGCTGCTGTTCGCGCCACCACTGCTGGCCACCGTCGCGGTCGCCGCAGTCCTCGCCGCCATCGTCCTCATCGCCACGAGGCACGCACAGAGCTGCCCATCGAACCGGCCGCCCCACGGGACAAGTAGCCACGCTGAGGCGGTCCGGGCGGCGGTCATCCGCCTCGACCGCACGTCCAGCGCCGGTTGCATCTCGGGGAGCAGGCATCACGGAGCACCACTTTCGTCCATGGCGGAGGAAAGTTCGGTCGAACCCGATGAAAGCTATAGACACATGGCCATGTCTTTTGTAGCGTCGGCCACATCGATGGTGTTTCGTCGCGGTTAACCGCCACGTTGGCGGCCCTGCTGCCGGCCGACACCCGACCGTCACCTGTCCCCTACCACGTCCTCCGCCCGTCCCCGACCACGCAGCCGCAGGCCGCCAGCACTACCCGGCGCCGCGGTGGCGGCGTGCGCTCGGCACGGGCGGCTCAGCCATGCCCGCACACAGGTCCAGCAGGGAGTGGTTGACCCCTCGACCTGCCCCGGTCCGGTCCCGAGCACAAGGAGAGGCAGATGAAGAGACGACTCGCGCTCGCCATAGCGGGTTTGACGACCACGGCACTCGTCGCCACCCCCACCGTCGCGACAGCCGCGCCCGACGCGGCCAGCCCACCGCCGGACAGCGACTTCCAGAAGGTGACCCTCAACGACCACCCGGGCGAGCCGATGGACCTCGCGGTGCTGCCCGACAACCGGGTGCTGCACGTGACCCGCGCCGGGGAGGTCTGGCTGCACGACTCCGCAACCGGCCGCAACACGATCGCCGCGACCCTGGACGTCTACCGGCACGATGAGGAGGGCCTGCAGAACGTCGCGATCGATCCGAACTTCGGCAGAGCCGGCAACAACTGGGTCTACCTGTACTACTCCCCGCCGATGAACACCCCGGTCGACGACCCGTCGACCCCGGACGTCAACGAGGGCGACGCGCCGGCCTGGGGCACCGCCGCGGACTTCGCGAAGTTCAAGGGCGCCATCCGGCTCTCCCGGTTCCGGCTGGTCAAGGACAAGCTGGACCTGTCCACCGAGCAGCAGATTCTCGACGTACCGGTCGACCGGGGCATCTGCTGCCACGTCGGCGGTGACATCGGCTTCGACGCCAAGGGCAACCTGTACCTGTCCACCGGTGACGACACCAACCCGTTCGAGTCCGGCGGCTACGCGCCGCTGGACGAGCGCCCGGGCCGCAACCCGGCGTACGACGCGCAGCGCACCGCGGCCAACACCAACGACCTGCGCGGCAAGATCCTGCGCATCACGGTCGGCCAGACCGGCGGGTACAGCATCCCGGACGGCAACCTCTTCCCGGAGGGCACGGCCGGCACCCGTCCCGAGATCTACCTGATGGGCCTGCGCAACCCGTTCCGGATCGAGCTGAACCGGGAGACCGGTGACCTGTACGTCGGCGACTACTCGCCGGATGCGGGCGCGCCGGACCCGCTGCGCGGGCCGGCCGGGCACGGCAAGTGGCTCGCCGCGCGCAAGGCCGGCAACTACGGCTGGCCCTACTGCGCCACCCCTCAGCTGCCGTACGTGGACTACGACTTCGCCACCGGCCGGTCCGGGGCGCCGTTCAACTGCGCCGCGCCGGTCAACGAGTCACCGCACAACACCGGGCTACGGAACCTGCCCCCGGTGCAGCAGCCGCAGGTCTGGTACAACTACGGCCCGTCGGCGCAGTTCCCGGAGCTGGGCACCGGCGGCATCGGCCCGATGGCCGGGCCGGCGTACCAGTTCGCCCGACCGACGACGCAGGGGCGCGCCCCGGTCGCGTGGCCGGCGTACTACGACGGCATGCCGCTGTTCCACGAGTGGACCCGGGACTACGTGAAGGGCTTCCGGCTGAACTCCGGCGGCGCGCTGACCGGTATCGAGCCGGTGCTCCCGTCGTTCACCTTCGACAACCCGATGGACCTGGAGTTCGGCCCGGACGGCGCGCTCTACGTGCTCGAGTACGGCGACGGCTACTTCAGCGAAAACCCGGACGCGCAGCTCGCCCGGATCGACTACACCGGCTGGACGGGCAACCACACCCCGGTCCCCCAGGCCTCGGCCACGCCCACGAACGGCGTCGCCCCGCTGACCGTCACGTTCTCCAGCGAGGGCACCACCGACTACGACGGCGACCGGCTGAAGTACGCGTGGGACTTCGACAACGACGGCAAGGTCGACTCGCGCGAGTCGAACCCGACGTTCACGTACCGGGAGAACGGCCTCTACAACGCCACGCTCAACGTCAGCGACCCCGGTGGTCTCTCCGCGTCCGCGTCGGTCCGGATCGTGGTCGGCAACGCCGCGCCCGTGGTGGAGCTGGTCAAGCCGGCCGACGGTCAGCCGTTCGCCTTCGGCGACACGGTGCAGTTCGAGGTACGGGTGAGCGACGACCAGCCCGTGGACTGCTCCCGCGTCAGCGTCACCTACGTCCTCGGCCACGACCAGCACGGACACCCGCAGACCACCGCCAACGGCTGCACCGGCTCGATCCAGACGACGGTGCCGTCCGGCCACGACCCGGAGAACGACAACCTCACCGCGGTGTTCGTCGCGTCCTACACCGACCCCGGCGGTGACGGCCTGCCCTCCCTGACCGGCACCGACCAGGTCGTCCTGGTCCCCACCGCATAGCACGTGAGAAGGAGGAACCATGTGTTACGGATACGACGGGATGGCCGCGCTGCGGCGCTCCGTTGACCGGCGCAGCCTGCTGCGCGGCTCCCTGGCCACCCTCGCCGGCCTCGGGCTCGCGGCGTCCGGCGTCGGCGCGACGGCCGCGTCGGCCACCACCCACCGCACCGGGCGGCACCACGTACCCCCGGGCATGATCAGCATGCAGCTCTGGACGGTGCGCGACGCCCTCTGGGGTTCGCCCGGCTACGACGCCACCCTCACCCACCTCGCGCGGATCGGGTATCCGCGCGTGGAGCTGGCGCTCGGCTACTTCGGCCGGACCGCCGCCCAGCTGCGCCAGTTCCTCGACGGCATCGGCATCGAGGCAAGCTCCAGCCACGACGGGATCAGCGGCAGCGCGGCCGAGCTGGAGCAGAAGATCCAGAACGCGGTCACCCTGGGCCAGCAGTTCATCGTGGTGCCGTACCTGTACTCCGAGAGCGCGGACGACTGGAAGCGCTGGGCGGAGCAGATGAACAGCGAGGCCGCCGCCGCGCGGGCGGCCGGCCTGCGCTACGGCTACCACAACCACGCCCACGAGTTCACCATCGACCTCGGCGGTGGCAAGCGGCCCTGGGACGTGCTGACCGCGGAACTCGATCCCCGGCTCGTGCACCTGGAGGTCGACCTCTACTGGGCGGTCACCGGTGGCATCAACTCCGGTGACGGCGTCGCGGATCCCGAGGGCTTCACGCTGGACGTCATCCGCTCCGCGCCGCAGCGCGTCCTGCAGTACCACGTCAAGGACCGGGACGCCTCGACCGGCGACATGGCCGACCTGGGCACCGGGACGATCGACTTCGCCCGGATCTTCCGGGAGCACTCGGTGCTCGAGTACATCGTCGAGAACGACACCCCCGACGTGACGCCGCAGCAGACGGCCGAGGTCGGCTACCGCTACCTGCGCAAGCTGCGGTTCTGAGGAACCGCCGGGAGGAGTGCTGACGGACACCAGGACCGGCCGGAATTGCCGGCTCTGGTGTCCGGCCACCATTTTGTTGTCGACATTCAATTGACCACCGATAACCACTCCCTCCGACCGAGGGAGTGGTTATCGGCGTGCCATTAAACCGCCGCAGTGGCCGAAATGCGGACGCCGCCGCAATATTGACCCGTCGAAATGGATCTCGTAGGGTTCAGTAAACGTGGAAAGCGCTTTCTTACCACCGTCCCCACCAAGGAGCGCGTGTATGAGACGCCAACGCACACTGCTGTTCGCCCTGCTCGCGGCCATCACACTCCTGTTGCCGAGCACGGCAGCGGCCGCCACCGAATCCGCGACCGACGCCAATTTCCGGGTGCTGGTCTTTTCCAAGGTCACGAACTTCTACCACGACTCCATTCCGGCCGGCGTCACCGCCATCCGGCAACTCGGCGAACAACAAGGGTTCGCCGTCGAGGCGACCACCGACGCGGGCGCGTTCACCGATGCCAACCTCGCCCGCTTCGACGCCCTCGTGTTCAACAACACCAATTCCACCCCGGCGTCCGGCGACCTCCTCGACGCCGACCAGCGGGCCGCGCTCCAGAAGTTCATCCGTAACGGTGGTGGCTGGGTCGGCCTGCACGCCGCGTCGGCGAGCGAGCGGGACTGGTCGTGGTACGAGGGACTGGTCGGGACCATCTTCGACCAGCACGCGGACTACTCCGCCACGGGCGGCACCTTCCCGGGCCGGATCAAGGTCCTCGACCACGCCCACCCGTCCACCAAGGGCCTGCCGGAGCTCTGGGAGCGCAGCGAGGAGTGGTACAACTGGCGGGCCAACCCCACCGGCAAGGTCCACACCCTCGCCCAGATCAAGGTGCGCGACGGCATTCCCGGGCTGAACGAGGGGGTCGACCACCCGTACTCGTGGTGCCAGAACTACGACGGCGGCCGGTCCTGGTTCACCGCCGGCGGGCACAGCGCCTCGTCGTTCCAGGAGCCGGCCTTCCTCCAGCACCTGCTCGGTGGCATCAGGTGGGCCGCAGGCGCCGCTCCCGGTGACTGCGGCGCCACCAGGACGAACAACTTCGAGCGGGTCCCGCTGGTCAACCAGGATCTCTCCGACCCGTTCGAGCTGGCCGTGGCGCCGGACCGCCGGGTCTTCTACATCGAGCGCACCGGCGCGCTGAAGGTCGTCGACCAGGACACCCTCGCGGTGACCACGCTGCTGGACTTCGCGTACACGCCCGAGCAGACCAGTCAGTCCGACGGCCTGCTCGGCATGACGCTCGATCGGCACTTCGCCCAGAACAACTGGCTCTATCTGCTCTGGTCAGACCGGGTGGAGAAGCAGCTGAACCTGTCCCGGTTCACCGTCGACGGCGACACCGTCAGCCCCGACTCGGAGAAGCGCCTGCTCACCATCCCCACCTGGCGCGGTGAGGCCCGGGCCAACTCGCACATGGGCGGCTCGGTGACGATGGACCAGCAGGGCAACCTGTACGCGGCCATCGGCGACAACACCGACCCGTTCGAGTCCAGCGGCTTCAACCCGATCGACGAGCGGGCCAGCCGCCGCGCGTACGACGCGCAGGGCACCGCCGGCAACACCAACGACCTGCGGGGCAAGATCCTGCGGATCAAGCCCCTGCCCAACGGCGGGTACGCCGTCCCGGACGGCAACCTGTTCGCCCCCGGCACGCCCAGGACCAGACCCGAGATCTACGCCATGGGCATGCGGAACCCGTTCCGCATCACGGTCGACTCCAAGACCAGCGCGCTGCTCGTCGCCGACTACGGCCCCGACGCCCGGGCCGCCAACCCCAACCGTGGGCCGGAAGGGACCGTGGAGTTCAACCGGATCACCAGCGCCGGCAACTACGGCTGGCCCTACTGCATCGGCAACAACATCCCGTTCAACGACTACGACTTCGCCACCTCGACCTCCGGACCGAAGTTCAACTGCGCCGCGCCGGTCAACGACTCCCCCAACAACACCGGCCTGACCAACCTCCCCGCGGCCAAGCCGGCGCTGGTCTGGTACGCCTACTCCGCCTCCCCGCAGTTCCCGGAGCTCGGCACCGGCGGCGGCGGCCCCATGAGCGGACCGGTCTACGACTACGACCCGTCCAACCCGCGGCTCACCAAGTTCCCCCAGTACTTCGAGGGCAAGTGGATCGTCTACGAGCTGACCCGGCGGTGGTTCAAGACGCTGTCGATCCACGAGACGGCCCAGACCTTCAGCGACCCCCGCTTCGGCCCCACCAAGCCCGGTGACCTGCAGTCCATCAACGGGATCCTCAGCAACATGTCGTGGATCCAGCCGTTCGAGGCGGAGTTCGGGCCGGACGGCTCCCTCTACGTCATCGACTTCGGCGAGGGCAGCGGCAGCGGTCGGGGCGGCAGCAACGAGGGCGCGGGCATCTACCGCATCGACTACGTCGCCAACAGCCGACCCCCGGTGGCCAAGCTGACCGCCGACAAGGACAGCGGCCCGGCGCCCCTGACCGTCGCCTTCTCCAGCGCCGGATCCAGCGGCCCGGACGGCACCGCGATCACCTACGCCTGGGACTTCGACGGCAACGGCAGCGTCGACTCCACCGCCGCCAACCCCAGCCACACCTACAGCACACCGGGGCGCTACACCGCCCGACTCACCGTCACCGCCACCAACGGGCAGACCGCCGTCGCCGTACAGGAGATCACCGCCGGCAACACCCGCCCGACCGTGACCCTCAGCGTCCCCGACGGCGCCTTCTTCGACTTCGGCGACCGCATCCCGTACACGGTGACGGTCACCGACCCCGAGGAGAGCAGCATCGACTGCACCAAGGTGGTCGTACAGACCCAACTCGGCCACGACTCACACGCCCACCCGCTCGACAACTACGTCGGGTGCGCCGGGGTGGCGGTGACCGAGAGCAACGGCGGCGACGGGCACGGCCCGGGACAGAACCTCTACACGCTGCTCTCCGCGCAGTACACCGACGGCGGGGCGAACGGGGCGCCGGAGCTGGTCGGCTCGACCCGGGCGGAGCTGCAGACCAAGAGCAAGGAGGCCGAGCACTTCGACGGCCAGAGTGGCATCCAGGTGCTCGACCGTGCGACGGCCAGCGCCGGCAAGCGCGTCGGCGACATCGATCACGGCGAGTGGATCAACTTCGGCCCGGTCAACCTCCGGAACATCGACTCGGTCACCGTCGGGGTCGCCTCGGGCAGCAGCGGCGGCGACATCGAGTTCCGGGCCGACTCCCCCACCGGTCAGCTCCTCGGCCGCGCCACCATCGGCGGCACCGGCGGCTGGGACAACCTCGTCTCGCCCACCGTCGAGCTGACCGATCCGGGCCGCACCACCACCCTCCACCTGGTCTTCGTCAACCCGAACCAGACGGGTGGCACTCCCGACCTGATGGCGCTGGACTGGCTGCGCTTCAACGGCGCCGGCGTCCGCGAACAGACCGACGCCACGGTTTCGGCCTCGGCCACGCCCACCACCGGCACCGCGCCGCTGGCGGTCGCGTTCACCGGGACCGCCTCGCCGGCACCCGGGCGCACCATCAGCGATCACACGTGGGACTTCGGCGACAACTCGACCGCCGTGCACGGCGCGTCGGCCAGTCACACGTACGCCCGCAAGGGCACCTACACGGCACGGCTGACCGTCACCGACAACCTCGGGGCGACGATGTCCTCGACCGTGGTCGTGACGGTGAGCTGAGCCTCACGGGTGGCGGGGCGGCGCTCCGCCCCGCCACCACCGACCCGGCGCGGCCCCCGACAGCCTCCAGCAGCCGCCATCCGTGGCGCTGCCCCTCTGTGGCCTGACCACCCGCCCCTCCGACTTCCGGGAGACAACCATGAACTCCAGCTTCGCCCGCCCGTCCCACCATCGACCGCGAGCCCGTCACCTGCTCGCCGTGTCGCTCGCCGCGACACTCCTGCCGCTCACCGCGGCTCCGGCGTCGGCCGCCGAACCCGAGACGCCCGCCGCGGAACAGGTCGCCGCCGACCTCTGCCCGTGGGGCTACACCACCTCGTCCACGGTCTTCTTCGGCCGTGCCGGCGCCGACTCGGGCGTACCCAACCGCGACCTCGGTGACGGATGCACAATCCTGGACGCCATCTGGGCGAAGGCCCCGTTCGCCGACCACGGCAGCTTCGTGAGCACCGTCAGCAGCCTGACGAACACGCTCCGTCAGGACGACGTCATCACACCCGAGGAGAGCGCGAGCATCGTACGAGCGGCGGCCGGCTCCGAGATCGGCACACCGCAGCCGGCATCGGGGACCCGCGCGCTACCCGACGACCGCATCGGCCTCGTCCTCTACACGGTCCGGGCCACCATGCCGACCGCACCCGAAGCCACCCTCGGCGCGCTCGCCGCCTGCGGCTACCGCAACGCCGAACCGTCGGGCGCGGTCAACAGTTTCTACGGCAAGACGGCCACCGCGCTCGCGCCTCTCGTGGCCGACGCCGGACTGGCCGTTCCCTCCATCGGGATCGGCCTCGGCGACCTTCAGAACAACCTCGACGGCGTCATCGCCAACGCCAAGGCGTTCGGCGCGAAGTACGTCCGCATCTCCGGATCGGGCTCGTGGACCCTCGCCGACTACTCCAAGGTGGCCGCGACCCTCAACACCGTCGGCACCACGCTCAAGCACGCCGGCATCACCGTCGCGTACCACAACCACGGCTTCGAGTTCACCGCCCAGAACGGCGTACGCGGCTACGACGTGCTGATCCGCGAGACCGACCCGAACCTGGTGGCCATGGAGCTCGACCTGTACTGGGCGTCCAGCGTCGGCGCCGACCCGGTGGAGCTGATCAAGCAGTACCCGGGCCGGTTCTCGCTGTTCCACGTCAAGGACATGGCCGCGAACGGGTCCTTCGCCGACGTGGGCGAGGGCACCATCGACTTCGCCCGCATCTTCGCCTACAGCGAGATGGGCGGCGTCGACCTTTACCTGACCGAGAACGACAGCCCTCGCCCGGACGGCGTCTCGTCGGCCTGCGACAGCTACGCCAACCTCCGCGCCCTGCGCTACTGACGACTCCCACGGATTAGCCCGCTCCGGCCGACCCGGTGTGTCGGCCGGAGCGGGCGATCTTCTGTTTACCGAGATGCGGGGCTCTAATCCGGCCGGTTCTGCTGCTCGAAGTACTGGGCGCACTCAAACTGCTCGCGCACCTCCGCAATACCCCGCTCCAGGTAGTGCGGCGCCGACGCTGACGTGAACGCGGCGATCAACGTCAGGGACGCCGCCGAGGCAGCGACCCCACTCACCGGGCGGGCAGTCCGGGACAGGAGCCACTCGGCACCCTGTCGACCACCCACCCAGCGTCGGCGACGTACGGCGCTGGAAGCGGGAATCTCCCGCCTCTAGTACTCCAACGTCAGTTCGCCTGTCTGCGCTGGTAGTGGGATCGTCGGGCTCGGGCTTGGGATGTTCGCCGCCAGATCGACCAGTGCAGGGTGTGCTCTGGCGGTAGCGATGCGGCGAGGACGAAGGCGTTGAGGAGGCGGCGGATCTCGGCGACGGTCAACGCGATGATCTCCGGGTCAGCGTCGGGCTGCTGCGCGGTGGCGGCGAGGATGGTCAGGACGGCCAGGGCGAGCATGGCCAGGGTGATGAAGCGGTGCCAGCCGGTCCAGCCGCGGACCTGGTAGTGGTCCAGGCCGACCTGGCCTTTACCGGTCTGGAACAGCTCCTCGATGCTCCAGCGGGAGCCGGCGACGGTCACGAGGGTGTGCAGCGGCACCGGGCGGGGTGACCAGCACAGGTAGAAGGCCAGCTCGTCGGTGGTGCGGTTGCGGCGGATGAGCAGCCACCGGTGCTCACCTGGCTGGGTGGCGGTGGTGATCCACGCCCACAGGTAGTCGCGGGGGCCTTTCGCTCCCGGTCCACAGCTGTGCTGCTGCCACTCGCTGGTGGGGATCCGGTCGGCGAGTTCGTCGACGCGTATGAGGGTGCGGCCGTCGTTGACGTGCACGCGTCGGTCGCAGCCGACCGCCAGGACGTAGCCGATCTCGCGGTGTTCCAGGTCAGCGCGTAGGCCAGGGTCGGCGCCGTAGACCTCGTCGCCGGTCACCCACCCGACCGGGACGCCAGCCTCGATTGCGGCGGCGATCATCTGCCGGGCCAGGGCAGGCTTCGTCGCGAACCCGACGTCGTCCGGCACGCCGGCGGCGGTGAGGCGGTCGGGCTGCTCGCACCAGGTCGTCTCCGGCAGGTAGAGCCGGCGGTCGATCAGCGCCCGCCCGTGCGGGGTGACATAGGCCAGGAACACCCCGACCTGGCTGTTCTCCACCCGGCCGGCGGTGCCGGTGTACTGCCGCTGGACCCCGACCGAGTACACACCCTTCTTCAGGAAGCCGGTCTCGTCGGTGACCAGCACACCGTCGGGATGGCCGAGCTGCTCGACCAGCCACGAACGCACGTCATCGCGCACGGCGTCGGCGTCCCACACCGCCGTGCGCAGCAGCCGCTGCATCGCCTGCGGGTCGCAGTGGCCGGCCCGCTCCGCCAACGACCAGCAGGTCTTGCGTTCCGCGTCCGACAGCAGCCCTTCCACGAACTGCCCAGCGGTCCGGCGTGGCTCCACCCGCACGAACCGGGCAGCGACACGCGTCACCGCCTCGTCCAGGATGACCCGCCACCGGTCAAGGTCTAGGCTGTGGCCCACGGCCACCGCACGATCTTCGGTTGTCCTCACAAACCATCGATGATCAACGCGGTGGCCGTCCTCATGCCCACGCCACGCCCAACGCCGAAGCCAAGTGACGTTGGAGTACTAGGCGGGAGGGGATGTCAATACCTGACTGAGAACGACAGCCCGCGTCCGGACGGCGTCTCGTCGGCCTGCGACAGCTAACGCCAACCTCCGCGCCCTGCGCTACTGACATCTCCGAGGCACGGGACCTGACCCTTGTTCATCCAGGCCCGCCACCCGGACACTGGTCATCGCCCGTACCGTCCACAGCTCCTCGACCCGCCCGAGTCGCACCCGCCCACTGCGGAAGGAAAGCCATGACCGCAGAGGTCCACCCCACCAAGAGTCAAGGCCCGAAGCCCGGCGCTGGCGGGCCGGCCGGCCTGCCCGTCGAGCTCAACGGCATCAACGTGATCGCGGAGGAGGAACGCAGAGGCCGACCCCGCGACCTGTTCTGGCCATGGTGCGCCGCGAACATCGCCGTCCTAGGCATCAGCTACGGCTCATTCTTCCTCGGCTTCGGCGTCTCCTTCTGGCAGGCGACGTTCGCCGGGGTGCTCGGCACCGTCGTCTCGTTCCTGCTCGTGGGCTTCGTGTCGCTGGCCGGCAAGCGCGGCTCGGCGCCCACGATGATCCTCAGCCGGGCCCCGTTCGGCGTACGCGGCAACGCCTTGCCGGCGGCCATCAGCTACGTCCTGCTCGTCGGCTGGGAGACCGTGCTCTGCGCCCTCGCCACGCTGGCCACGGCGACCGTCTTCGACCGGCTGGGCTGGGGCAGCGGCAACCTCACCAAGGTCGTCGCGTTCCTCGTCGTGGCCCTGATCGTCGTCCTCGCCGGGGTCCTCGGCTTCGACGCCATCATGCGCCTGCAAGGCATCATCACCATCGCCACCGCGGTTCTGACCGTCGGCTACGTCGCGCTGACCGCCGACCACGTCTCCTGGGCCGCGGTGTCGTCGGTGCCGAGCGGCTCCGTCGAGGCGTTCATCGGCACTCTCATCTTCGCGATGACCGGCTTCGGCCTCGGCTGGGTCAACTCCGGCGCCGACTACGCCCGCTACCTGCCGCGCGGCGCGTCGAGCCGAGGCGTCGTCGGCTGGACCACGTTCGGTGCGAGCGTGGCGCCCGTGGTCCTGGTGGTCTACGGCCTGCTGCTCGCCGCCTCCGACCAGCAGCTCAGCAGCGCGATCGCCGCCGACCCCATCGGCGCCCTGACGGCGCTCGTCCCTACCTGGTACCTCGTGCCGTTCGCGATCGTCGCCATCCTCGGCCTCATCGGCGGCGCGGTCCTGGACATCTACTCGTCGGGTCTGGCGCTGCTCACCCTCGGGCTGCGTGCGCCGAGGTGGGTGGCGGCGGGCATTGACGGCGTCCTGATGATCCTCGGCACCATCTACGTCGTCTGGATCGCCAGCAGCTTCATCGGTCCCTTCCAGGGCTTCCTCATCACCCTCGGCGTGCCGATCGCCGGCTGGTGCGGCGTGTTCCTCGCGGACCTCGCGCTGCGCAGGCAGGCGTACGCGGAGGCGGACCTCTACCGGCACGAAGGCCGATACGGCTCGATCGGCGCGGCGGCGGTCGGGCTCGTCGTCGCCGGCACCGCCGTCGGCTGGGGCCTGGTAACCAACAGCTTGGCCTCGTGGCTGTCCTGGCAGGGCTACCTGCTCTCGGCAACGGGCCTCGGCGGAAGGACCGGGGGCTGGGCGTACGCGAACCTCGGGGTGGCGGTTTCCTTCGCCATCGGCTTCCTCGGCTACCTGCTGCTCGGTCGGCGCCGCGTCCGCGACCAGGAACGCACCGCCTGATCCGGCATTGGCTCCGCTGCCTGCCACACCTATGACAGGCAGCCGGGGCCTCGTGCGACCCGGAAGCGTAGGTGGGTCACGTTTCCAGTGACCGGCTTTCCTTCCGCGATCAGCTCGGCCTGCTCGCCGGCGAACAGTGGCGTTCCCTCACCCAGCAGGAGCGGAATCAGGTGGATGCGTACCTCGTCGAGCAGATTCGCCCTGAGCAACTGGCGGGCGACATCGGCCCCGAGCACCAGGACGTCCTTGTGTCCAGCGGCCTGCTTGGCGCGCCGCACCGCGGCCTGCATCCCGTCGAAGGCAAACGTTCCGCCGTTGTTGCCGAGCAGGTCCTGCCTCGCCCGGTGGGTCACCACGAAGCTGGGGACGCCGGGCCACGGGGTACCGCCCCACGGGCCGAGGCCGAGATCGAAGGCGCGTCGCCCGATGACCGTCGCTCCGACGGCCGCGTCCACTTCTCGGCGCACCGCGGCGTCGATCTCGCCCTCGGGCCCTTGCTCGGCCATCCATGCGTGTAGGCGTTCGCCGCCATCCCCCATCGGCTCTGCCTCGCGGACGTTCGGCCCAGCCGTGAAACCGTCCAGGGACATCGACACGTCCAGCACGACCTTGCCCATCGCTGACCTCCGCCACACTGTCGGCACCACCGTCCGGCGCCGTCAGGAGGTAGTCGGAGCCGACCCGGCAGTCCCGACATCGGCTCTCGAAAATGGGGTGCGGCGTTCGTTTCGCAGCCGGCCGGCCCTTTGCGGCGAGGAGCACGGCGACGGCTCAGGCTGGGCCGGAGCCGTCGCCGCGGTCCCCCGTCGTCAGTCGCGCGCCCAACGGCCGACGACGGCCGCCGCGCCGCCGCCACGGCGTACGGGCTCGGCCGCGGCGAGCAGCCGGCCGTCCGCCAGGAACTCGATACCGGTCGCCGCACCGATCTCCGCTGTGGGCGAGAACGCGTGGCCCGGCGGGAGGCCGGTGGCGTACCCGGTGATGAAGGCCGGCTCCGCCTGGGTGCTGGCGCCGTTGCGCTGCGACGCCCGCGGCGCGGCGAGGGCCTGCGGCAGCGTCATACCCCGGTCGATCCGGTTGACCAGCATCTGCAGGACGGTGGTGATGATGGTCGCGCCGCCGGGCGAGCCGACGGCCAGGAACGGCCGGCCGTCGGCCAGCACGATCGTGGGTGACATGGAGCTGCGCGGGCGCTTGCCCGGCCCCGGGAGGTTCGGGTCGGTTGCGGCGCCCTGGGTCGGCGCGAAGTTGAAGTCGGTCAGCTCGTTGTTGAGCAGGAATCCCCGGCCGGGCACGACCATGCCGTTGCCGCCGGTCGCCTCGATGGTCAGCGTGTATTCCACGACGTTGCCCCACCGGTCGGCCACGGTCAGGTTGGTGGTGCCGGTGCGGTCGTCGCGGACGTCGGCGACCGCCGCGGCCGAGCAGCCGCCGTAGGTGCCGTCGGGGACGCCGGGCGCGACCGGCTTGGGCAGCGCCGCCGACGGGTCGATCAGGCAGGACCGCTCCTTGGCGTACGCGTCGCTGAGCAGCTCGCGGAGCATGTTCTGCTGAGTGTGGTCGCCGACGTACCGGTTGCGGTCGGCGAACGACAGCGCGCTGGCCTCCAGGTAGTGGTGCATCGCCTGGGTCGCGGTCATGGACCGCAGGTCGAACTGCTCGAGGATGTTGAGCGCCTCCCCCACGGCGGTGCCACCGCTGGACGGGGTGGGCATGCCGTACACCTCGAGGCCGCGGTAGTCCGACCGGGTCGGCTCGGGGAAGCGGGTGCGGTATGCGGCCAGGTCGGCGGCGGTCATGCCGGCCGGGCGGATCGGGTACGGCCACGAGCCGACCGGCTGCGCCGCCACCGGTGGGTGCTGCACGGTCGCGACCACATCGCGACCGATCCCGCCGCGGTAGAAGACGTCGGTGCCCCGCTTGGCGATCAGCCGGTACGTCCCGGCGAGGTCCGGGTTGCGGAAGGTGCTGCCGACCGCCGGCGGCTGCCCGCCGGGCAGGTACAGCGCGCTGGTCGAGCTGAACTGGCCGAACGCCGCCTGGTTCCCGGCGATCTGACCGGCGAAGGTCTCGTCGACGGGGAAGCCGCCCTCGGCGACCCGCGCGGCGGGTTTGAGCATCTGCGCGAGCGACCTGGTGCCCCAGCGGTCCAGCGCGTCCTGCCAGGTGAGCAGGGTGCCCGGGACGCCGACCGACAGCCCGCTGATCCGGGCCTCGTCGAACCGGTACGGCCCTCCGGTGGCCGGGTCGATGAAGGTGGTCTCGCTCATCGAGGCTGGTCCGGCCTCGCGGCCGTCGATGGTGTGCACACGCCGGCTCTTCGCGTCGTAGAAGACGAAGAAGCCCCCACCGCCGACGCCGGCCGAGAAGGGTTCGGTGACGCCGAGGGTCGCCGCGGCGGCGACCGCCGCGTCGACCGCGTTGCCGCCGCGCCGCAGGACGTCCAGGCCGACGGCCGTGGCGGTGGCGTCCACGGTGGAGACCGCTCCCCCGTACCCGACGGCCACCGGCTCCTTCGGCGGCCCGGCCGGCTTCGCCTGGGCGGGAACGGCGGTCCCGGCCACGAGCGTGGCCAGGGCGATGGTCGCGGTGACGAGGGCCCGAGGTCTCATCTGGCCTCCCAGATCGACATGAGTGAACCTACTGCCTACTCCACCGATCGAGGGCGGGCAACCCGAGGAGCACTTTCAACCACAGGGTTGACGGATGGTTCGTCTGCTGCCTACCGTCCTTTAAACCATCGGGTTGAAAGGGAGGGCGGATGACCACGGACACGCTGTCCCGGGCCTTCGCCGCCCTCGCGGATCCGACCCGGCGCGACATGGTGGCCCGGCTTTCGGAGGGCGACGCGACCGTGAGCGAGCTGGCCGAGCCGTACCGGATGACGCTGCAGGCGGTCTACAAGCACCTGCGGGTGCTCGAGGAGGCCGGGCTGGTCAGCCGACCGGGAGGACCGCAGCCCCGGCCGGTGCGCCTGGAGGTCCAGGCCTTCGACCTGATGGACACCTGGATCGAGCGCCACCGGAGCCGCGTCGAGCAGCGCTATCGCCGCCTTGACGCCGTTTTGGCGGAGTTGAAGGGAGACGACGATGGACAGAATCACGGAGACAGCAATCGAAGCCGATCCGAGGCTGCCGGTCATCCGGATGAGTCGTGACTTTGCGGCAACGCCCGAGCAGCTGTTCCGCGCCCACACCGATCCCGTGTTGTTCGCCCGGTGGGTGGGTCCCGACGCGATGGCCACCCGGATCGAGCACTGGGACGCGTCTACCGGCGGCAGCTGGCGGTACGTCTCGGTGCACGACGGCACGGAGTACTGGTTCCGCGGCTGCTTCCACGAGGTACGGCCGGACCGCATCGTGCAGACCTTCACGTTCGAGGGCGAGCCCGACGGAGTCGCGCTGGAGACGTTGTCGTTCGAGGACCTGGGCGACGGCCGTACGCGGCTGCGGACGCAGTCCCTGGTCGACAGCTTCGAAGGCCGCAACGCGTGGCTGCGCAGCGGCATGGAGGTCGGTGTCAACGAGGGTTACGCGAAGCTCGAGCGGATGATCATCGATGGCGCTGTCTGACCGCCCGGCCGAGCGGCACCGCCAGGTTGCCGGGCTGTTCACCGACCGGGTCCGGGGTACCCGATCGTGGGACGTGCCGTCCCCGGTCGCCGGCTGGACCGCCCGCGACGTGGTACGTCACCTGACCGAATGGTTCCCCGGATTTCTCGCCTCCGGCGCCGGCATCGAACTGCCCCAGGGGCCATCTGTGAACGAAGACCCGGTCGCCGCCTGGCAGATTCACTGCGATGCCGTGCAGGCGGTGCTGGACGATCCGGAGACGGCGCACCGCCACCTCACCAACCCCCACCTCGGCAGCCTGCCGCTGGCGGACGCGATCGACCGGTTCTACACCACCGACGTGTTCATGCACACCTGGGATCTCTCTAGGGCTACCGGCCAGGACGACGCGCTGGACCCGGAGTTCTGCGCTCTACTCCTCGGTGGGATGGAGCAGATGGAGGAGGTCATCCGCTCCTCCGGCCAGTACGGCCCGCGAGTGGCGGTGCCCGAGGACGCGGATGCCCAGACCAAACTGCTGGGTTTCATCGGCCGCGATCCGTTCTGGTCGAAGCCGTGAGGCGAGCCTCGCCTGGCCTGCCTTCACGCCCACGCGTCCATCGTGAACTGCCCGCGTCCTTTTCGTCGCGGCTGCTCGAACGCGGTGACGTCCTACTCGGCCAGCCGGCGGGCCATCCGCAGGTCGAGGGACACCAGGGCCGACCTCTGGGAGCTTTCCAGCCTGTCGACCCTGGTGTTCGGCATCGACACGGTGTCGAGTGCCGGGTCGACAGCTAGGTCGGCGCCCACCACCCGATCGCTACTGCCGCTGATCGCCCTGCGCCTGACGGGGCCAGGCCTGCGTCGCGGGCCCGTACTGCGGCGCGGCGGCAGGGTACGGCGGATACTGCGGCGGTCCGGCCTGCGGGTAGGGCGGGTAGGCCTGGTGGGGCTGCGGCACGGGGCCCGGCTGCAGGGCCGCGACCTGCTCGGCGAAGCGGTCGTGCGCGCGGCGGACGTGCACCGTGCTGCCGTCGTTGGACACGTATCCAGAGGCGATCGGGCCGTTGGCGGCGGTGCTGGCCACGCCGAGCCCCGCGATGAGCAGCAGCACGAAAACCAGCACGATCGAGCCGGCGGTCGAGTCGTTAGGCGCCATCAGGGCGGACAGCGCTACCGCGCCGACGACCGCGAGCACCACCAGGCCGACGCCGATGAACAGGCGGCGGGTCCGCAACCTGCCGCAGTCGGCGCAGAAGGGCCAGGTCGGCGCCTTGACGCGCTTCTGCAGTACGGCGGCGACGATGGCGAACGGCAGCACTCCGAACAGAAGCAGAACGTAGACCCACTTCGGCGTGTAGGACCGGAAAACCGTCTTGCGCCGGCGGGTCGCGGGCTGACCGTGACGGGCGCAGACCTCGGGTACGGCTCCAGCGGTGACCGCCTGAGCGGGGAGATCGACTGTCATGGCGTCTCCATCGAAAGGGTCTGCGGCGCGGGCCGTGGCATCGCGGCTGTACCCGGAATCGGCGCCGGCCAATCGCCGGTCGACCCGTCGCCGCTACCGGGCCAGGACGTCCACGGCGAGTTCCCGCACCACCGACTCGTCCACCTCGACGCCGAGCCCCGGCCCGGTCGGCACCCGCGCGACCCCGTCCTTCACCTCGACCGTCTCACCGGTGGCGTAGGACGAGGTGAGGAACTGCCGCCCGTTGAGGTCGACCGGCGTGTCGATGCCGTAGGCCGCGAACAGGTGCAGCGAGGCGGCCAGTCCCAGGTCGGAGTCGGTGAGCCCCGACCCCATCAGCCGTACCCCGGCGTCCTCGGCCAGGGCGCAGAGCCGCCGGGACAGCGTCAGACCGCCGCTGCGCTGCACCTTGGCGATGGCCACGTCCACCGCGTTGAGCTTCACGAACGTCGCCAGGTCGCTTGGGTGGCGCAGGCTCTCGTCGAGCGCGACCGGAATCGGGCAGGTCTCCCGCAGCCGGCGCTGCCCGGCGACGTCGTTGGCCGGTAGCGGCTGTTCGAAGGCGGTGACGTCGAGGTCGGCGAGCCGGCGGGCCATGCGCAGCGCGCCGTCGACGGTGTACGCCTGGTTGGCGTCGACCCACAGCGCGGCGTCGGGCGCGGCCTCGCGGACGGCCCGCACCACGGCGGCGTCCTCGGCTTCGCTGTGCAGGCCGACCTTGACCTTGAACGCCTCGTACCCGAGGCCGCTGCCCTCGGCCACCGCGTCGGCCACTTCCGCGGCCGTCTGCCCGGAGACGATCCAGCCGAGCTGGATGGTTTCCCGGCGGCGCTGCCCCCACAGCACGCCCACCGACACGCCGAGCGCGCGGCCGAGCAGGTCGTGCAGCGCGACGTCAACGGCGCACTTCGCGAGGGGGGCCCCGATGGTGAAGCCCCGGTTGATGGCCCGGTCGAAGGCGGTGGTGACACCGTCGAGGTCCCAGGCCGGGCGGCCGAGAATGGCGGGGGCGAGGTAGCGGTCGATGGTGGTGACGATGGACTCGGCGGTCTCGTAGGTCCAGGCCGGGATCGGGGTGGCCTCGCCCCAGCCGGTGACGCCGCCGGCGGTGACCTTGACGAGCACCCGGATGCTGGGCGTGCCGGCGACGGCCACCGAGCCGCCGGAGACGCCGAACGAGCGGATGGTCGGCAGCGCGACGGCGTAGGTCTCGACCGCGTCGATGGTCAGACCGGCCAGGTCGGCGGCGAGCGGGTTCACGAGCCCACCTTCGCGGTGCTGCCGCGCAGGACGACCTCGCCGCCCATCCGCAGGAGCCGGCGCCTTCGTCCGTTGTTCTCGGTCAGCGCCAGCTCCATCGCCTTCTCCCCGAGGCGCTGCAGCGGCAGGGCCACCGTGGTCAGCGCCGGGGTGAGGTCACGGACGATCGGGATGTCGTCGAAGCCGGCGACGGAGATGTCGTTCGGGACGGACAGGCCGTGGTCGCGTAGCGCCGCGCACGCGCCGATGGCCATCACGTCGGTCAGCGCGAACACGCAGGTCGCCGCCGATCCCCGGGCCAGCAGCTCGGACATCGCGCCGTACCCGCCGTCGCGGGTGAAGGGGCCCTCGACGATGTCGGCCGGGTCGACCGCCACGCCGGCCTTGGCCAGCTCGTCGCGGAAACCACCGAGCCGGTCGGTGACCGTGGTGAGCGCCCGCGGTCCGGAGAGCACGGCGAACCGGCGGTGGCCGAGGTCGAGCAGGGCGCGGGCCATGGCGGCGGCGCCGGCGCGGTTCTCCGGCAGCACGCTGTCGACCTTCAGGCTGCGGTGCCGGCTGACGACGGCGACCCGGCCGCCACCGTCCAGGTAGGGCTTCAGCTCGGCCTCCAGCGCCCGCTCCCAGCGGGCGTCCTCGAAGCCGGAGCCGATCAGCAGGATGGCGGGGGCACGTTCGGCGCGCAGCATCGACACGTACGCGATCTCCCGTTCGGGGTCGCGGAAGGTGCTGGCCAGCATGACCAGCAGGTCGTTGTCCCCGGCCACCCGCATGACGCCGCCGGCGACAGCGGCGAAGTAGGGGTCGGTGACGTCGTGGCAGATGACGCCGACGGTGCGGTGGGAGGCGCCGGCCAGGGCCCGAGCGTGCGCGTTCGGCGTGTAGGCCAGCTTCTCTGCGGCCGCGATGACCCGGTCGCGCAGTTGCGGGGTGACCCGCATGCCGTTGAGCGCCCGGGAGGCGGTGGCCAGCGAGACGTCGGCGGCTCTGGCCACGTCTTCCAAGGTCACGTGCGCCCGTGGCTGCATCGTTTTCCCCCTGCGGAAGTTCTTGACCGGCTTATTTCGGCGTGGTTACCGTAGCACCCTGAAAGCGCTTACTGAAAGCGCATTCAGGGCCGCTTCCCCGTCCTCACCGGGGTCGCCCGGCCCTGCCGACGGCACGCGCCTACCCAACGGCTGAGTACCCGGAAACCGCCGGCCAGCCAGGGAGAACGGAGGGTCATGGCCGCGCAGAGCACCATCGAGCAAGCGGAGCGCACCGCTCCCGCCGGCGTCACCGCGTCGGCCGCCCGCCGCGCGGGCGGGGCGGGCGCCGGCCTGCGCCGGTTCGCCCGGAACACGTGGCGCCCCGCCGCGGTCCTCGTGGCCATCCTGGTCGTCTGGTGGGTGGTCACCGCCGGGGACCTGGTGAAGCCCTACCTGGTCCCGTCACCCGGCACGGCGCTGGACGTCGTCCTCGCCCAGCCGGGCTACTTCCTCCACCACACCTGGATCACCACCTACGAGACGGTGCTGGGCTTCGCGATCGCCATCGTGGTCGGCGTGCTCGCCGCCGTGGTCATGGTCTACTCCCCCACCGTCGAGAAGAGCCTCTACCCGCTGTTGCTGTTCGCCCAGGTCATCCCGAAGATCGCGATCGCGCCGCTGTTCATCGTGTGGCTCGGCTTCGGGCTCTCGCCCAAGGTCGTCGTCGCGGTCCTGATGGCCTTCTTCCCGATCGTCATCTCCACCGTCACCGGCATGAAGTCGATCGACCCGGAGATGCTGCAACTGTCGGCGACCATGGGCGCTGGCCCGGCCCAGACGTTCCGGAAGATCCGGTTCCCCGCCGCCCTGCCGCACCTGTTCGCCGGCCTCAAGGTCGCCGCCACCATGGCCGTCACCGGCGCCGTCGTCGGTGAGTTCGTCGGCGCCAACGAGGGCCTCGGCTACGTGATCCTGCAGGCCAACGGCAACCTCGACACCCCGACCCTGTTCGCCGGGCTGATCATCATGTCGCTGCTCGGCGTGATCCTCTTCGTCGTCGTCGAGCTGCTGGAGTACCTGGTTCTGCCCTGGCACGCCAGCCGCCGCACCGACGCCGCCACCACAACGATGTGAACAGGAGAACCCTCGGATGAAGTTGCGTACTCTCGCCGTCGCGCTCGTGCCGGCGCTCCTTATGGCCGCCACCGCCTGCGGCTCGTCCTCCGACAAGCAGGAGAAGAACGCCCAGGGCCTGGACAAGGTGACCCTGACCCTCAACTGGTACCCCTACGGCGAGCACGCGCCGTTCTACTACGGCAAGAAGCAGGAGATCTTCGCCAAGCACGGCATCGACCTGACCATCCAGGCCGGGCAGGGCTCGCAGAAGACGATCCAGGCCACCGCAGCCGGGCAGACAGACTTCGGCTGGGCCGACACCCCGGCCCTGCTCTCCGGGGTCGGCCAGGGCATGGACGTCAAGAGCGTCGGCGTCTTCCTCCAGACCACCCCGTCGTCGGTGCAGTTCTTCAGCGACAAGAACATCGCCTCCCCCGCCGACCTCAAGGGCAAGACCATCGCCTCCACCGCCGGCGACGCGCTGAGCAAGACCTTCCCGGCGTTCCTCAAGGCCAACGGTCTCGCCGCCAGCGACGTGACCCTGCAGAACACCGACCCGGCCGGCAAGATGGCCGCCGTCATGTCCGGCAAGACCGACGCGCTGCTCGGCTTCGCCACCGACCAGGGCCCGACCATGCAGGAGAAGGCCGGCAAGCAGGTCTCCTACCTGAAGTTCGCCGAGCACGGCCTGACCTTCTACAGCAACGGCCTGCTCGCCTCGGGCGACACCATCAAGAATAAGCAGGGCCTGGTCAAGCGGATGGTCGCGGCCAGCAGCGAGGCCTGGGCCGCCGCCGAGAAGGACCCCGCCGGCGCCGTGGCGGCTATGCAGGGCGCGTCCCAGCAGCTGCCGTCGGAGAAGGTGCTCACCGAGCAGTTCAACGCCACGCTCCAACTGCTGCACACCGACGCCACCAAGGGCCAGGCTCCCGGCGTCAACGACGAGTCCGACTGGCAGAAGACCATCACCGTCTTCGCCGACGCCGGTGTGATCACCAAGGCGGAGTCGCCGTCGAAGTACTGGGACGCGAGCTTCTCGCCGAAGGGATGAGACCGATGACGGTCGGCAACACCACCACGCAGCGTTCCGCGGACGCCACGGCGACCGGCGCCGCGGTCGACATCGACCAGGTCGCGGTCCGGTTCCGCACCAAGAAGAAGGACGTCACGGCGCTGCGCGACGTCTCGCTGCGGATCGAGCCGGGCGAGTTCGTCGCCATCGTCGGCGCCTCCGGCTGCGGCAAGTCCACGCTGCTGAAGTTGGTGTCCGGCCTGCTGCGGCCCTCGTCCGGCGAGGTCCGCCTGCACGGCGAGGACGTGCGGGGGCCGCGGCGCGACATCGGGTACGTCTTCCAGCGCGCCGCCCTGCTGGAGTGGCGCACGGCCCGGCGCAACATCCTGCTTCAGGCCGAGATGCGGGGCATGCCGAAGGCGCAGGCACGCCAGCGCGCCGACGAGCTGATCGCGATGACCGGGCTGACCGGCTTCGAGGACGCGTACCCGAACGAGCTCTCCGGTGGCATGCAGCAGCGCGTGGCCCTGTGCCGCGCGCTGCTGCACCGCCCCCCGGTGCTGCTCATGGACGAACCGTTCGGGGCGCTCGACGCCCTCACCCGCGAGCAGATGAACGTCGAACTGCGGCGGATCTGGCGGGAGACCGGCACCACCGTCCTGCTGGTCACCCACTCCATCGCGGAGGCGGTCTACCTGGCCAACCGGGTGATCGTCATGACCCCTCGACCCGGCACCGTCGCCGAGGTCATCGATGTCGACCTTCCCGTCGAGCGGGACTACGGCCAGACCATGTCGGCGCCGGAGTTCGCCCGCGCCACGGGACGCATCCGGGACCTCCTGGGTGCGACGACGACCGCCGAATAACCACTGGAAGGACACACACGTGGAGCGCACGTCTATCGGGATCATCCTCAACGGGGTGACCGGACGGATGGGGTACCGGCAGCACCTGGTCCGATCCCTGCTCGCCATCCGCGAGCAGGGCGGCCTGCCCGCCCGCGACGGCAGCCGCATCTGGCCGGAGCTGACCCTGGTCGGCCGCAACGAGGCCAAGCTCGCCGACATCGCCGCCCGGCACGGGCTGACGTCGTACACGACCGACCTGGACGCCGCGCTCGCCGACGACTCCCACCAGATCTACTTCGACGCGCAGGTGACCGCGCAGCGGGAGAAAGCCATCCGGGCAGCCATCGAGGCCGGCAAGCACATCTACACCGAGAAGCCGCTCGCCGAGGGGCTGACCGGCTCGCTGGAACTGGCCCGGCTCGCGGCCGCCAGGGGCGTCAAGAACGGTGTCGTGCAGGACAAGCTCTTCCTGCCCGGCCTGCGCAAGCTCAAGCGGCTGGTGGACAGCGGCTTCTTCGGGCGGATCCTGTCGGTGCGCGGCGAGTTCGGCTACTGGGTGTTCGAGGGTGACTGGCAGGACGCGCAGCGGCCGAGCTGGAACTACCGGGCCGAGGACGGCGGCGGTATCACCGTGGACATGTTCCCGCACTGGCACTACGTGCTGGAGCAGATCTTCGCCCCGGTCACCGCGGTGACCGCGCACATCGCCACGCACATCCCCGAGCGGGTGGACGAGACCGGCCAGACCTACCGGGCGACCGCCGACGACGCCGCGTACGGCATCTTCGAGCTGGCCGGCGGCATCACCGCCCAGATCAACTCCTCGTGGGCTGTCCGGGTGTACCGGGACGAGCTGGTCGAATTCCAGGTCGACGGCACGCACGGCAGCGCCGTGGCCGGGCTGCGCGAGTGCCGCATCCAGCACCGCGGCGCCACCCCGATGCCGGTGTGGAACCCGGACCTCCCGGTCACCGAGAACTTCCGCGCCCAGTGGCAGACCGTCCCCGACAACGAGGACTTCGACAACGGGTTCAAGGTCCAGTGGGAGGCGTTCCTGCGGCACGTCGTCGACGGCGAGCCGTTCCCGTGGGACTTCCTGGCCGGCGTGCGGGGGGTGCAGCTCGCCGAGGCCGGACTGCGTTCGGCCAGGGAGGGACGGCGGATCGAGATCGAGGAGATCGGACTGTGACCGCCCGGATCACCCTGCCGCGCCCGGACGGCGGCGCCGAGGCGCTGACCCTGCGCGAGCCGGCCGGCTGGCGGCGGCCGGCCACACCGCCGGCCAGCCGGATCGCGTACGCCGCGGCGCACGTGGTCGCCGACCCGCACGCCGACAACGCGCCCGGCCGGCCCGCCCGGCTGGACTGGGACGCGACCCTGAGCGTCCGGCGCAACCTGTGGTCCTGGGGGCTCGGCGTGGCCGAGGCGATGGACACCGCCCAGCGCGGGATGGGGCTGGACTGGGCGGCCACCCGGGAGCTGATCCGGCGCAGCGCCGCCGAAGCCGCCTCCTGCGGGGGGCGCATCGTCGCCGGGGCCGCCACCGACCAGCTCACCGGCCTGCCGGACACCCTGGACGAGGTCGTTGCCGCGTACGTCGAGCAGGTGGCCTACGTGCAGGAGTGCGGCGCGACCCCCGTGGTCATGGCCAGCCGGCAGCTCGCCGCGCTGGCCACCGGACCGGACGACTACCTGCGCGTCTACGAGCAGGTGCTGCGGGAGACGTCCACACCGGTCGTGCTGCACTGGCTCGGCGACATGTTCGACCCGGCCCTCGCGGGCTACTGGGGCGCGACAGACCTCGACGAGGCGACCAAGACCTTCGTCTCGCTGATCCAGGCGCACGCCGACGTCATCGACGGGGTGAAGGTGTCGCTGCTCGACGCCGAGCGGGAGGTGCGGCTGCGCGAGCTACTGCCGCCCACCGTCAAGGTCTACACCGGCGACGACTACCACTACCCGGAGCTGATCGCCGGCGACGGCCGGCGGTTCAGCCACGCGCTGCTCGGCGCGTTCGCCGCCGTCGCCCCAGCCGCGTCGGCGGCGCTGCAACGCCTCGACGCCGGCGACACAGCGGGCTTCCGGGAGATCCTGGACCCCACCGTGCCGCTGTCCCGGCACGTCTTCGCCCCGCCGACGCAGTACTACAAGACCGGCATCGCGTTCCTGTCCTGGCTCAACGGCTTCCAGCCCGGCTTCACCATGGTCGGCGGCCTGCACAGCGGGCGCAGCGTGCCGCACCTGGTGAAGGTGTTCCGGCTCGCCGACGCCGCCGGGCTGCTGCTCGACCCGGACCTGGCCGTCGCCCGGATGCGGCGCTACCTGTCCGTCGCCGGGGTGTCGGCGTGAGCGCGAGGAGTGAGCCGGTCCTGCGAGCCCCGCAGCCGCGAACGAAGAGGAGCACAGCGTGAACGCGCAGGTCGATCCTCGGCTGGCGAAGCTGTCGCTGAACCAGCGGACCACCGAGTCCTGGTCGGTGCGGGAGGCCGTCGAGGGCTGCGTCCGCGCTGGCATCCCGGCGATCGGGCTGTGGCGCGAGCCGGTGGCCGAGATTGGGGTGGCCACCGCCGCGAAGCTCGTCGCCGAGGCGGGACTGCGGGTGTCGTCGCTGTGCCGGGGCGGCTTCCTCACCGCCGACGGCGAGGCCGGCCGGGCCGCGCTGGCAGACAACCGGCGCGCCATCGACGAGGCGGCCGGCCTGGGCACAGACTGCCTGGTCATGGTCGTCGGCGGCCTGCCGCCCGGTTCCCGCGACCTGCGCGGCGCCCGGCAGCGGGTGGCCGACGCCCTGGCCGAGCTGGCCCCGTACGCCGGCGAGCGGGGTGTGCGGCTCGCCCTGGAGCCGCTGCACCCGATGTACTGCGCGGACCGCGCGGTGCTCTCCACCCTCGGGCAGGCGCTCGACCTGGCCGAGCCGTTCCCGGTCGCGCAGGTGGGGGTCGTCGTCGACACCTTCCACATCTGGTGGGACCCGGACGTCTGGCGGCAGATCGCCCGGGCCGGCGACCGCATCGCCAGTTTCCAGGTCTGCGACTTCCTCACCCCGCTGCCGGCCGACGTGCTGCTCGGCCGGGGCATGATGGGCGACGGGCACATCGACTTCCCGCCGTTCCGGCGGGCGGTCGAGGAGGCCGGCTACGCCGGCGACACCGAGGTGGAGATCTTCAACGCCGAGGTGTGGGCCACCGACCCCGACGAGGTCCTCGCGACCATGAAGGACCGCTACCTCCGGCTCGTGCTCGCCGACTGATGCGGGTCGTCATCGCGCCCGACTCGTTCAAGGGCTCCGTCACCGCCGGCGACGCCGCCCGGGCCCTCGCCCGCGGCTGGCTGGCCCGGCGGCCCGGCGACGACGTACGGCTGCTTCCCCTGGCGGACGGCGGCGAGGGCACGGTCGACGCCTTCGCCGCCGCCCGGCCCGACTCCGAGCGCCGGACCACGGCCGTGCCGGGGCCCGACGGCCGGCCGGTCTCCGCCGCCTGGCTGCTGCTGCCCGACGGGACGGCCGTGCTGGAGCTGGCCCAGTCCAGCGGGCTGCCGCTGATGCGCCGGCCGGACCCGCTCGGCGCGCACACCTACGGGCTCGGCGTGGTGGCGCGGGCCGCCCTCGACGCCGGGGCCACCCGCCTCGTCATCGGGCTCGGCGGCTCGGCCTCCACCGACGGCGGCACCGGCGCGCTGCGTGCCCTCGGCCTGCGGCTGCGCGACCACCGGGGCGTGGACCTGCCGCTCGGCGGCGGCGCCCTGGCCGGGCTGGCCCACCTCGACACCACCGACCTGCTGCCCGCGCCGCCCGGCGGCGTGCGGCTGCTGGTCGACGTGACCGCACCGCTGACCGGCCCGGCCGGCGCCGCCGCCGTCTACGGGCCGCAGAAGGGCGCGGAGCCGGCGGACGTGACGCTGCTGGACGCCGCGCTGCGCCGGTTCACCGAGCTGGCCGGCGGCGACCCGGACGAGCCGGGAGCCGGCGCGGCGGGCGGCACCGCGTACGGCCTGGCGGCCGTGTGGGGGGCCAGGATCGTGCCGGGCGCGACGACCATCGCCGAACTGCTCGGACTGGCGGACGCGCTCGCCGGCGCGGATGTGGTGCTCACTGGCGAGGGGCGGTTCGACGAGACCTCGCTGACCGGCAAGGTGGTCGGCTCGCTGCTGGACTCGGCCACGTCCGTCGGCGTACGCGTCGGAGTGGCCGCCGGGCAGATCGCCGGACCGGTTCCCGCGTCGGTGGCGGCGTCGGTGTCCCTGGTGGAGCTCGCGGGGTCGGTCAAGGCGGCGCTGAACGACCCGACGACGTGGCTGGCCGAGGCCGGCGCGGCGCTGTCCCGGCGGCTGACCCACGGACCGGACGGTGCTCCTCGCCGCGTCCGCCCGTAGCGGCGTTCGCCAGCTCCGGGGGGACGGTCAGGAGTAGCGGAAGTCAGCCGGTGACACTGTCGTGGTGCTGCAGGTCGGTGGAGTGCCGGTGCACTCCACCCAGTGGTCCGTCCCGGCCATGACCCGGTATCCGTGCGGACTGACGAAGCCGGTCGTCCGGAAGGGTTGGCCATGGTTGGTCACTTGGACGTTCTGCGACTCGCCGCCCACGACGAGGTCGAGATCGATGACCCACTCCACCGTGCCCCTGGTGGTGGCGGTCAGCTCGAAGACCTCGGTCTCTCCCTTCTCGAGGGTGAACCCGAAGAGCGGCAACCGGCCGTCGACCTTGGTGGCGTACTCGGCCGACGGAACCGCCCCGTCCAGATTCATGGCAACCTGCCGCGGCGTGACCGTGCCCTGCCCGCCGCCGCAGGTCAGTGAGGTGCCGCCGGGGTCAGGGCGCTCCGAACGCCTGATGATGTGTGCGCGCATCCCCTGGATGAGCACACCCTTGTCGGACAGGCCCTGCGTCACCAGCCGCACCCTGGTGGCCTCCTGATCGACCCCGCCGTTGCGGTGCGCCCAATCCACGATCGAGGGGCAGTCGAGCGGAGGACGTGTGGCGGGACGTGCAGTCGTGGGCATGACGATCGAGAACACGTCGTTTCCCCAGGCCGGCACGGTGGCGGGGTTGCTCACCACGTTGATCGCGATCGGCCGCTCGTCCTGCGGGTCGAGCACCTTCGGGACATAGAGGCCCGCCGCGGTGCCGATGACCGCCAGGACGGTGCCGCCGACCACGAACCGCCAGCCGTTGCCGACGGACTGCAGCACCCGCCGCCAAGGGCTCAGTTCTGGCCGCGTGGCTGGATCTGCACGCGGACGCCGTCGGGTACCGACCAGACCTGCCCGCCCTCGCCTCCGTCGAGCAGCAGCCATTTCCCGTCCTCCGTGAAGTGCGGCTCCACACCGAAGTACCGCAGTTGGTAGTCCCCGTTCAGCGGCGGTCGCTCGGGCAGCGCCCAAACCCGCTGCTCGCGTCGGCCAGCCACGTCCCACAGCGACAGCCTGTTGTCCGGAATCACCAGGGCCACCAGACTGCCGGCACGGTTCACCGCGCCGGTGTCCGCTCCGCAGCCGCACGGCACCCAGGAAAGCTTCTGACTCTCGACCGCCCAGTGCAGGAACCCGTCGCTGCCGGCGGCCACGACCTGCTTTCCGTGATCGAAAACGGCGAGCGATCCCGAGTACCAGTACTTGCCCGGATCGTTGGACACCTCTATCTGCGGCGGCACCGGCGAGGTCACCCATTTCCCCGTCGCCACGTCGATCACCACGAGGCGCCCGTTGCGGACCTGCTGGTAGTCCTCCCGGCCGACCAGGTAGGCGCTGTCGGATGAGAAGCGAATGCTCTCCACGGACGGGGTGAACAAGGCCTTCGGTTGCTTTGTCCTCAAGTCATAGAGGATCACCGTGTCGGGATGCGCTACGGCGAGATAATGTCCGTCCGGCGAGAAGTCCGCGCCGAGGATGCGCTCGGCAGCGGTGCCGAAACGGCCGAACTCTTCGCCGTCCCGGGTGACCACCACCCATTCGTTGACGTGCCTGGCCTCAAATCGTCCATCCTGGCTGAGATGACGATCGAGCTGACGCCACGGCAGGTCGAAGGCCTCGGCCGGCAGCGTGATCGACGTCGGTGACGCCTGGGTGGTGACGATCGGGTCGGACCCGTCGGAGGTCGTCTGCCTGGGAGTCGACTGGCATGCCGCCAGACAGGCCAGCATTGCGACGCCCGCAACGAATCGCACCGACGCCCTCCCCCGAAATCGCGAGACAATCTCACCGCACTTTATAGAACGTCGTCAAGCTCTCAGACGGGGCAACTGTCGCGCATCATGAGCATGGTGCCGTTGCGCCGTCGCCCTCAGGACGGCCGCCCGCCGAACGCCCAGGCGTGCACCTCGATCTCGGCGTACCGGTCCGGAGTCAGGACGGCGTGCGCCTCACCCGGGTCCGCTGCCCGGACCAGGGCCGCCGTGCCCAGCCAGGCGGCGCCGTCGTCGGAGAGCAGCGGCCCGTACGCGATCAGGTCCGGCCGGTCGGGCGGCACGTCGAGGTCGGCGGCCTGTCCCGCGCCGAGACCGAGAACCAGGTAGCGGTTGCCGCCGGTCCGACCCCCGGGGAAGTCCCACATGGTCCGCCCCAGCAGGTTGCGCCACCGGCGCAGGAGCACGTCCCGGTACGCGCCTGCCTGGTAGTTGGGCTCGTCGAAGGCGAACGCTCGGGCGGCGGCGGGATCGGGCAGGTCGAGGATGTGCACGCTGCCTGTGGGCGTGTCGCCGTCGGCGGCGAAGGTCGGGCCACGGGCGATCATCTCCGCCGCATACCGGTCCATGTAGGACCAGTGATTCTCGAGCAACTCCTCCCGCAAGGCCAGGGAGCCGAGCCGGTCGCGGTGGTAGCAGAAGAACTCCATGCCCACATCCTCGCCTGCATCCCGAGTGCGCCCGCGAATCGGCTCGGCACGTAGGGCCCGCGCCACGTCGGCGCGGGCCCTACGGCCGTCTCCCCTCAGCGCTGACCGGGTGGGTGCGAAGAGCTGCCGAGGTGGAGCACTGGTCTTGCTATCGCTTGCACTCGAGGTGGCTGAGGTCGACGGCGTTGGCCATCGCCTGGTAGCCGGCGTCGCTGGGGTGCAGGTGGTCGCCGACGTCGTAGGCCGGCAGGAACCGCTTGGGGTTCGCGGGGTCGCGGGTGACCTGGTCGAAGTCGATGACCCCGTCGAACTCGCCGCTGGTCCGAATCCAGGTGTTCACCTGCTCACGGATGACCTCCTTGGCGGGGCTGTAGTAGCCGGCGCCCTCGAACGGGGTCAGCGTGGCGCCCAGGATGCAGGTCTGGTCGGCGTGGGCGCGGGCGATCAGGATCCGGTAGGCCGAGATCAGCTGGTCGGCCGACGTCGCGACACCACCGCCGATGTCGTTGATGCCCTCCATGAGGATGACGGTGCGAACGTCGGGCTGGGAGAGCACGTCCCGGTCGAATCTGGCCTGGACGTTCACCCCGGCGCCGTCGGTGAGCACCCGGTTGCCGGAGATGCCTTCGTTCATGACCCCGAACTGGTGCGCCGGGGGCTGTTCCGCGATCCGGCGGGCGAGGTAGTCCGGCCACCGGTGATTGGCGTCGCGCGTGGAGCCGTAGCCATCGGTAATGGAGTCGCCGAGCGTAGCCACGGTGTCGACCTGCTGCTGCTGGTCGACGACCAGCGCATCGACCCAGTGCCAGCGGGTCGCCTGCTGGGTGAAGGCCGTGCCGTCGGTGTCCGCGGCGTGATCGCCGGCCCCGGAGATGTAGTTGGTTTGCATGGCCAGGTTGTGCCCGGTCAGGCTGCCGCTGGCGCCCTTGACGTGGATGCTGACCGTGAGGTTGGTGTCGGCGGGCACGTCGCCCGGCAGCGGGTCACTGAGGACCTCGGCGCCGTTAGGAACGCTCACTGTCTTGCTGCCGGCGAAGGTGACCTGCCGGTTGGTGCCCGGTACGACGCTGGCGCCCCCGCTCTGAACGCCAACGTAGACCGAGTCGAAGGTCACGATGCGGTCACCGAACACGTTCGACAGTGAGATGCGCAGGTTCGTGCCGCCGATGCTGGTGTGGACGATGTTGCGGACCGTCTGGTCGGTGAACGACCCGCCGGTGCGGTCCGCACTGGCACCCCAGGTAACGACCTGGTCGGTGGTGACCGAGGTCGCCCGTGTGGAGGCGTCGGAGCCCGGCTCCGCGGCGACCGGTCCGGTGAGGGCGGCGACCGTTGTCAGGCCGGCGGCGATGGCGAGCCCAGTGGTAACCAGGGGCTTGCGTGAATGACTCATCAGGAATGACTCCCTCAGTGGTGGTGGCTCTGCTTGCGGCAGTTGCCCGGGCAGGGAAGGCCGCGAGGCGAATGGTCGACCAAGGATTGTGCGTTCGGCAGTCAGGCGCCGGGATCGCCGGCCGTTCATCTGATTGCCAACGCATAGATCACATTAATTGTTTTCGCGGCAAGGCGCAGCATTTCGGTGCCGTAATTGAGTTGAGCGGCTTCGATCGGGCGATGAGCGGTTCTCATCCGCCGGCAAGCGGCCGAACTCACCACATGCTCGCCAGATCCACCGGGCCGATAGAGGTGGTCCAATTTCAGGCTCTACTGACGATGTCGTGGGTGTTTTGGGCGCGCCGTGTCAACGCACACCGTTGCCTGGCCTACGGTTTCGGTCGTCGAGATCGGAACCCGACCGCACCGCGAGGCACGGCGGACGATCCTGACGGTCCCAGATCAGCGCGGTCTCCTGCCGTCACACCGTCGCAGGAGACACCTGCTGCGGCACGCGTGGAGTACTGCGTCCGACTGCCAGCCGAAGATAATGATGACGTCCCGGTTGGCGACCTGCACCGGCTCGTCGAGGCGATCCCGGGCGTCGATCTGGACCGACGACCATGCCGGACCCTCGTCGAGGTTGGGGTACTCGACCGGACCAGCCGAGGCAGGCGCCACCTTCGGCCCGTAGAAGGGCGCGGGAGCGGCCGAGGTGGCGCTGCTGGAGCGAGACCCGTCGCTGGCGGCGGCGTCCCTGGTGGAGCTCGCCGAGTCGTCGACGTGGCGCTGCACGACCCGGCGCGGTGGTTGAACGAGGCCGCTGCCGTGCTGGCCGACCGGCTGCAGGACGCCTTGGACGTCCTCGCCTGCGTTGCCGCCGGCCCGCAGGGGGCCGGCCGCAACGCAGGGGTCAGAACGATTTCAACGACAACATCCAGTCCCGCAGCTGGCGGGCTTGACGGTCGAGCTCGGCACGCGCCGCCTCTCTGCCGGCGGCGGGAGTGCCGGCGATCGCGATGATCCGGTTGAGGGACGCAGTCGCGGCCTGGTAATCCTGCCCCAGGTAGGCGGCCTGGGCGTCGTCGAGCAGCGCGGAGGCGGCCGCGGCCGACTCTGCGTCCAGAGCACCGGCGACAGCGTCGCCGCTGATCAGCGTCCGGGTCTGCCGGAAGGTCGAGCAGTTCGCCTCGGTCTGCCCGGCCGTCCAGTGGATACCGCTCAGCAGGATCCGCGTGAACGGGTCGCGGTAGTACTGCGCGCGGTCGTGGCCGAGGATGAGCGAGAACTCGCGTCCGCCGTCGTACTCCTGGCACCATGCGATCGGGTGGTCCCCGTTCATCAGGCGCAGCGGGTTGGTCGCGGCGTTCCCGCTGTTGAAGCTCCGCTGGTACGACGACTCGTCGAGGCTCAGCAGCGTGTGCACCTCAGAGCGCGGGTTGTGGTCGAAGTTGTACAGCTCGTCGATGGTGAGCCAGGTCTTCGGCAGGTGCGCGACGGCGGAGTTCGTGGGGTCCTCGGTGTTGACCCGCACGTTGATGCAGCTACCGCAGGTACCTTCGCCGTTCTGGCCGCCGGGGTGGTTGGTGAACCATGCTCCGACCAAATCGCGGTACCAGGGCACGTTGTGGATCGCGTCCGACGCCCCGTGCAGCCCGACGTACCCGCCACCGGCCTGGATGTACGCCTTGAAGGCGGCCAGCTCGCTGGCATTGAGCGCGTCCGCGTCCGGCGCGCTGTTGGGGTTCGTCCCGTCCACCGGCGAGGAGAAGATGATGGTCTTGTACTTCGCCAGGTCGGCGGCGGAGGTGAACGGCGTGCTCGGCAGCGACGCCGGGGCGAGCCTCGGGTCCCAGATGTCGACGTCGAAGCCGTACTGCTCGCCCAACCGCTCGAGGAGCAGGGCGGTGTCCGGGATGTGGTCGTGGCGGAAACCCTTGGTGGCCGAGAAGTACAGGACCCGGAAGCTGGCGCCGGGGAAGTTCGTCGACGCCGCGAGCGGCGTGGCCGCCGGGATCGGGTTCGGTCCCGCGGTCGGCGTGACGGTCATGCCGGTGGTCGGGGTCTCCGGCAGCGAGTTGGTGACCTGCTGCTTCAGGTAGCGTGCGTCACCGACCAGCGTGTCCCGCAAGGCGCCGGGTTCCGTCACTCGCTGCGCGGTGGCGACGAACTGGTTGAGGGCGCTTACCGCCCGGTTGGTGTCGCCCGCGTCCGCCAGGCTAGCCGCCTCCGCCAACGCGGCGCGCAGGCTCTCCCCGGCGGCGGCGCTGATCGCGTCGCTGGTGACGAAGTCGGCGATGAGGACGTCGAGATCGGCGAAGGACGTGGTCACCACGAAGGCCTGATCGAAGCGTGCCGCGTTGCCGGCCGCGTCGCTGGCCACGACGCTGATCGTGTGCCCACCGGTGGTCAGCGTGGAGGTGGCGACGGGCAGTGGGGTGACCTCGGTACCGTCGATCCACATGCGGTGGATGAAGACGCCGCCGGAGCCGGGAGCGGGGTCGGTCCGGGTCGGAATCAGCGTCGCGGTGTGTCCGGCGTGCCCGTCGACGATGCCGGGCCAGCTGACCACCGGCGCGACGGTGTCGACGCGGATGGTGATGGTGCGGACAGCCTCGGCCGAGCCGTCGCCGCCGATGGCCCGGTACCCGACGGCGGTGGTGCCCTGCTGGGTGATCTGGACCGAGCCGGTCAGGCTGGCGGGGTACGGGGCGGCCGCGGACGCCGCAGTCTGGAACGGGGCCGAGTTCCCGAGTCGGTACTCCAGGCGCTGGACACCGTTGACCGCGTCGGTCGCGGACAGGTTCACGGTGACCGGGCCTCGGTAGAAGCCGTTGGTGCCGGTGGGGGCCGTCGGGGTGAGGACGGCCGGTGCGCTGGTGGGCGCGGCCCATGCCGGGGTGCCGACGGCGAGCGAGCCCGCGGACAGGGATGCCGCCGGTAGGACGGCGGCGACGAGGCAGCGCAGCAGACGTCGGCGGGCGTCCGTGCCTGCTCGGCGGGAGGGGCGCGGGCTCAGGGTTCTCGCGACCGGAGGTTGGCTGGGCATGTGGTTCCTTTCCAGTTCCAGCGCGGAAGTGGAGGCGGATCTCGACGAGCCAGGTAGCCGGGAGCAAGCGCATGGACGCGGGGTGCTCTCGGCGAGAGACTATCGTCGACCACAGTAGAAAGATAGATAGATCCTTGGGAAACTTTTGCCTCAGATCATCAAAAGTCCGGGCGCAGGGTTCCGAAACTCAAGCAGAACATCCACATCCCTCGAACGCCGCGGGGGGCGGCGGGCGTCGTGCCCGTCGCCCCCCACGCTGGTAGTACGTCAGGCCGCCGGCGTGCCTGTCACGGTGAACAGACGGGTACGGCCGATGTTGTCGAACGAGCCGAAGCCGACCCGACCGGAGGTGAAGGTGGTGTCCTTCGCGGTCAGCAGCGGATCCCTGTGCCCGTCGACGTAGACGGCGATCTCGCCGGTGGCGGGCAGGTGTACGACCCGCACCTTGTGCCAGTCCGCGTCGGTGATCGCCGGGTTGGCGCCCCGGGAGCGCCCGTTCCACTGGTGGTCGATCCGTTCCCGGTCGGCATTGTTGACCTTGAAGATGCCGTTGTGCGGGTAGATCGTGTTGTCGGTGGACAGGTGCGCGTAGTAGTACTGCGTGTCCGACTGCCAGCCGAACACGATGATCACGTCCCGGTTGGTGACCTCGACCGGCGTGTCGAGGCGTACCCGGGCGTCGATCTGGACCGACGAGAAGGCCGGGCCCTTGTTGAGGATGGCGTACTCGAACGGCCGGCGCGGGCCGGGGCGGCTCACGCCGGCCTCGGCGAGGATCACCTGGTCGCCCTCGAACTGCCACTTCGACGGGGTGACCGGCATCCAGTTCTCCGCGCCCCCGGTGTGGACCACCTTGGTCCTGCCCACGTCGCCCTCCGCCACCGTCTTCGTGCCGACCACCTTCCAGACCTTCCCGTTGGCCTTGGCCAGGATGTAGAGCTCGCCGGCGGCGTCGGTGCCGAAGCGCAGGTCGACCCGGTTCGGGTCGCCGGGCGCGCCCGGGCTGGACAGGTCCTGCATGCGTACCAGGTCGCCGGCGGTGGTGTACAGGGCGAACCGGTGGATCGGGGCGAGCCCTTCGCCGCGGCGCATCTCGTTCGCCTCGGTGTAGAGGACCCGGCCGTCGACCAGGTCGCCGAAGACGTACTTGCCGATCAGGGCGGGCACGGTGTGTCCGCGGTAGACGAACCCGCCGGCCACCGCGACGCCGACGTCGGAGGTGCAGTTCCAGCCCGCGGCCGGGTCGTGGTCGTAGGCGGCCACCGGGTAGGTGTAGCCGTACTTCGCGTCGTCGGCCGGCAGCGGGTAGAGCTTGTCGCAGGGGTTGGTGGCGGTCTTGTCGAAGACCCAGTTGCCCTCGCGCTCGCTCCAGCCGAAGTTGTCGCCGGCCCGGACCTCGTAGATCGACTCGATGGCGTGCTCGCCGATGTGGCCCAGGTACATCCGGCCGGTGGCCGTGTCCCAGCTGAACCGGTGCGGGTCGCGGAAGCCGACCGCGTAGATCTCGCCGAGCGCGCCGGCCCGCCCGACGAACGGGTTGTCGGACGGGATCCCGTACCGGCCGTTGGGCGCGTTGGTGCCGCGCGGGTCGATGCGCAGCAGCTTGCCGTGCGGCAGGCCCATGTTCTGCGGGTCGCTGTTGCGGGCGCCCTGGCCGCCGTCGCCGACGGCGAGGTAGAGCATCCCGTAGTCGGGGTCGTGCGGCTTCGCGGTCGGGTTGAAGTTGATCTCCTGGACGCCGTGGATCTGGCCGCCGAAGCCGATCCGCAGCACCTCCCGGTGGCTGCCGGCGAACGTGTCGGCGGCCGGGTCGGTGGCCGTCCACTCGGTGATCACGGCCTGGTAGATGGTGTTCGGCTGGGCGTAGTCCGGCGTCCGGGTGGCGAGGGACGCCTGCTCGGTGTGGATGGTGTAGAAGCGGCCGTTGCGCCCGAAGTCCGGGTGGAAGGCGACGTACCCGAAGCCCTGGCCGAGGCCGCGGCCGGAGAAGAACTGCGGCGCGAAGGTGGCCGCCACGTCCAGGTAGACGTGCGGCGTGCCGTTCTCGACGAGGTAGAGGTTGCCGTTGAGGTCCGGCACGGCCCGGCGACCGGAGCCGTCGGGCAGTTCGCTGATCGTGTTGATCCGGGCCTTGCGCACCAGCCGCTGGTCGACCGGGGCCGGGTTCGGGGTGGACTGCGGGAAGCTCGCGTACGCCTGGAGCACCAGCCCGAGCCGCGACTGGATCTGCGACTCGGGGATCGGGTCGTAGACGGCGCCGTCGGCCCGGGCGGGTGCGGCGACCAGGGTGGACAGGACGAGGGTGGCGGCAGTGACCCCGGCGGTGAGCGCGGCTCTGCAGAGCCTGCCGGTGCTGCCAGCGCGAATGAACACGCGGGTTCTCCTTCTCGGTGGGACGGACCGAGGAACGGTCAGCGGGCCATGTAGCGGTACTGCTTGGCGACGTCGCTCGCCGGGATCACGCTGTCGAGGAACATGAGGCCGTCCATGCGGCAGTCGCACGGGTTGCGTTCCAGGGTGTTCTGCGGGAAGCTCCCGCCGATCTTGATGCCGCGCGGGTCGGTGGCGCTGGTGACGTGCGGGCCGGGCCCGTTCAGCTGCCACGGGTCGCCGGCGGTGGTGTAGAAGCCGTCGACCGGCTCGCCGTTGCGGTAGAGCGCCATGGTGCCGGTGGTGAAGTCGTAGGTGGCGGCCAGGTGGACCCACTCCCCCTTCGGCAGCAGGGTCCGCCAGTCCTCGTTCGCGGCGAAGGTCTGCGAGGCTCCGCCGTCGACGCGGCGGCCGAGGGCGACCAGGCGCAGCTTACCGCTCACGTCGATGAGCTCCAGCAGGGCCCGCACGCCGTGCCCGTCCGAGTCGCCGGTCAGCACGCCGGCCAGGCCGATCGCGTTGAACCGGTCGGTCGGGTTGGCGGTGGTGGAGTTCAGCGCCGGGCCGTCCATCTCGCGTTTGAACCAGCCCATCACCGTGGTGCCCTCGGCACCGCTGAACGGGCGCAGCGTCCGGACGCCGCTGGACGACCAGATGCCGGCCTTCCAGTCGTCGTTGCCGGCGGCCTGCGGGTTGACCTGCCGGGTCTGCAACGCGTCGCCGCTGCCCTTGTACGCCTGGTCGGGCACCCGCATGGCCGCGCCGCCGTTGACCAGCTCGATTTCGGTGCCGGACCGGCCCAGGTCGCGCTCGAGCGCGGGATCGCCGACCACCGGGTGGTCGAAGTCGTAGAAGGCGACCAGGTGCGACCAGAGGGCCGGGTGGACGTCATGCGGTCCGGGCCGGTCGGCCCGGGCCGGGCTCGCCGCCGCGGTCAGCGCCAGCGCCAGCACGGCGGTGGCCGCGACCGCGACGCGTCGAGGTCTTCTCATGTGGAGGTGCTCCCTTCGTCGGTGCGGTGGTGCGGTGGTGCGGTGACGAAATCGCTTACGTACCGGGCGTGAACCGGTGCTCAGGGAGTGCGAGTTTGGCGATGTGTCGGGTCAGGACGGCGGCCGTGCCGCACGTACGAAAGCGCTTACGTAAGCGCTTTCGTACCCTATGCTGTGCCCTACGCCACAGGCAAGAGCGCGGTGCGGATCAATGTCTCCCAGGAGTTACCCATGCCCCGACCCGGACCACGGTTGCGTCTCGTCGACGTGGCGGAACGCGCCGGCGTCTCGCTGGCGACCGCCTCCCGCGCCCTCGCCGGGCGGGAGGGCGTCAGCGAGGAGGTGGCCCGGCACGTCCGGCAGGTCTCCCGGGAGCTCGGGTACGTCGCCAACCCGTACGCCCGCACCCTCGCCGGCGGCGCCAGCTCCACCGTCGGCCTGATCGTCCACCAGATCGACGACCCGTACTTCTCCGAGATCGCCAGCGGCGTGCTCCAGGTCGCCGCCGAGGAGGGCCTGCTGGTCCAGATCGCCCACTCCGGACGGGACCCGGAGAACGAGCTACGCCAGCTTCGGCATCTCATCGCCCAGCAGGTCGGGATCATCCTCATCGCCGGGTCCGGCTACGACGACCCGCGCGTGGAGGCCGAGGCACGCGCCGAACTCGCCGGCTTCCAACGGGCCGGCGGACGGGTCGCCGTCATCGGACGGCACGCCCTGGGCGTCGACGCGGTGGTACCGGACAACGAGGCCGGCGGCCGGGCCATCGGCGCCCACCTGCTGGCCCTCGGCCACCGGCGGATCGCCGTCGCCGCCGGCACCCCGGGCCTGACCACCGTGGCTGACCGGCTCGCCGGGGTGACCGCCGCGCTCGCCGCGCACGGACACTCCCCCGACGACCTGGCCGTCGTCCACTCCGACTTCACCCGCGACGGCGGCCGGGTGGCCACCGAGCGGATCCTGCACCACCACCCGGAGAGCACCGCGATCATCGCGCTCAACGACGCGATGGCGATCGGCGTGCTCTCCGTGCTGCGGTCCCGGCGCATCCCGGTGCCCGAGCGGGTGTCGGTGGTCGGCTTCGACGACGTGTCGGTCGCCGCCGACCTGGCGCCCAGCCTGACCACCGTCCGGCTGCCGATGACCGGGATGGGGCGGATGGCGCTGACCCTCGCGCTGAAGCCGAGGTCGGCCCGGCCGCGACGCCGGCCCACCGGCCACACGCTCGTCGTCCGCGACTCCACCGGCCCGGTACCCGCGCCCGGCGGCTGACCGTCAGACTGACGCCATGGGCGCGAACGCGAGGAGCTGAAGGCCATGGGGGCAACCACAGTCGTCAACCTCAAGGGCCACCGGGACGACCCGGCGTACGCCGACGTGGTCTACGTCGGGCGAGCCATGTCGCGCGGCGGCTGGCGGCTGCCGCAGTCCCCGCTGTCCAGCCCGTTCCGGCCGGGCCCGGACGGCACGCGCGAGGAGGTCGTCGCGAAGTACCGGGCGTACCTGCTCGGCCGGCCCGACCTGCTGGCCCTGCTGCCCGAGCTGCGCGGGCGTCGGCTCGGGTGCTGGTGCGTGCCGGAGCGCTGCCACGCCGAGGTGATCGCCGAGCTGGCCGACGCGCCGCCGGAGTCGAGAACATGATTCCCAGCCTGATCCTCCTCGGCCTACTGCTCGGGCGTTGGTGGTGGCTGCCGCTGACGGTCGCCGCCGTCGGATGGCCCGTCCTGCTGGTCGCCACGGAGACGATGGACGTCACGCCGGGACTGGTCGCCGCGTCCGGACTGGCGTTGCTGAACGCCGGCGTCGGCGTGGCGGTCCACCAGGGCATTCTCCGGGCCGTCCGGCGGCTCCGCCCGGCGCCGGACGGACCGACACGAGGTCGGTGAGCGGGCCGCCGGAGTGGCCGGCGACGCGTTCAAGTCAACCGAGCTTCTTGCGCAGGGTCTCGAACGCCAGGTCAGGTCGCAGCGGCACGCCGAACCGTTCGTCGCCGTACGGGAACGGGCTCAGCTCGCCGGTACGGAGGTAGCCGCGGCGCTCGTACCAGGCGATCAGGTCCGCCCGCTGCGTGATCACCGTCATCCGCATCTCGCCGGCGTGCCACTGGTCCCGGGCGAACCGCTCGGCCTCCGCCAGCAGCTCCCGGCCCAGCCCGCCGCCCTGCCGCCCCGGGGAGACCGCGAACATCCCGAAGTACACGTGGTCATCGCGGTGCTCCAACTGGCAGCAGGCGACGATCCCCGTGCCGTCCTCGGCGACCAGGACGGTGCCCTCCGGGTGCGCCACCGCCTCGGCCACCATGTCGGGGTCGGTGCGCTGCCCGCCGAGCAGGTCCGCCTCGTGGGTCCAGCCGGCCCGGCTGCGCTCCCCGCGGTACGCCGACTCGATAAGATCGACGAGGGCGGCGACATCGGCGGGGCGGGCGGTCCGGACGGTGCGCGGGCTGGTCATCGGCGGGTCTCCACGGTCGCGACGGCGTACCGGGACAGCGTACGCAGGCTGGCGCCCGCGCCCTCCCCACACCCGCTGGCAAGGGACGGCCGGGAACGGTGCGGCGTGGTTGACTGCCCAGCATGGAGCTGACCGTCGGTGCGCTGGGGCTGCCCGCCACCCTGGACCAGCCGGCCGGGCCGGTCCGCGGCGGCCTGGTGGTGCTGCACGGCTCGCACGCCGACCGGCGGTCGTACTTCCTTTACGAGCATCTGGCTCGGCTGCTGCCGCCGGCCGGGATCGCGGTGCTGCGGTACGACCGACGTCCTCGGGTGGACGGTCACGACGTGCCACTGATCGCGCAGACCGACGACGCGGCGGCGGCCCTGGACCTGCTGCGCGATCAGGTCGGCGACGGTCCGGTCGGATTGTGGGCTTTCAGCCAGGGCGCCTGGGCGGCGACGCTCACCGCCACCCGGCACCCGGTCGATTTCCTTGTGCTGATCGGTTGCAGCGGCGTCAGCCCCGCCGCGCAGATGCGGTACGGCACCGCCGAGCAGCTGCGCCGGCACGGATACGGCGAGGCCGACCTCGCCGAGCTGGACCGGCTGCGCGGTGTCGCGGAGGGGTTCCTGCGCGGCGACGTGCCCCGGACGACCGCCCAGGCGGAGCTGGACGTCGCTGTACGGCAGCCCTGGTTCCCGCTGGCGCATCTCCCCCGCGAGCTGCCCGATGCGCCGGGCAGCTGGGTCGACATGGACTTCGACCCGGAGCCGGTCTTCGCGAAGGTGTCCGGCCCGGTGCTGCTCTGCTACGGCGAGACCGACGGTTGGACGCCGATCGAGCAGAGCCTGATCGTGTGGCGGCGCGCCGCACGCGACGCAGAGCTGACCGTGGCCCGGCTGGCCGGCTGCGACCACGCGCCCACCCTCGACGGACGCGACGACCTGGCCGGCATCAGCCCGGATTACGAGCGGGTCCTGCTGGACTGGCTCAGCGGCCGGTTGCCGGAGCGCCGGGCCGCGCGGTGACGGCCCGGCGCTCACCGGGTCAGCCGTGCTTCTGCTGGCAGGGCACGCAGAAGCGGGCGTGCGGCACGGCCTCCAGGCGTTCCACCGGGATCGCCGCGGCGCACCGCTCGCAGCGCCCGTAGCCGCCGTCGGCCATCCGGCGCAGCGCGTCGCCGATCTGCCCCAGGCTCTGCCGGGTGGCCGCGATCAGCGCGGCGCGGGTGTGGGCCTCGCCGGGGTCGCCGGTGTCCGCGGTGAGTTCGGTCAGTCGGGCGGTCTGCGCCGCGAAGTCGTCGGTCAGCGTGGCGCGCAGCCGGGTGAGCCGGTCGTCGTGCAGGTCGGTGCCCATTTCGGATCCCCTTCCAGGAAAAAGAAAAAGGGCCGAAGCCGGATGGCTTCGCCCTGGTGGCCGTACGCGGATGATCGGGATCCGGGTGGGCCACGGTCGGTGGGGATCGGGCTCGGCAGGCCGTGGATGGGCGCGACGGAGCGGGCGCCCGCCGGACGGGCGGGCACGGCCTCAGGACGCCGGCGGCGGGCAGCAGCGGGCGCCGCCGCGGTGGCGGCGGTCGCGGACTGCAGCCCGACCAGGTACATCGGCCAACCATAGGCGACCCCGCGCGGTTCGCCAACGACTTTGCCCACCCGCCTGCACGCCGGACACGTTCCCGGCGGCAGCCGTTCGGCCCGTCCCCGTCACCCCGGCGTCACGCCGGCACGGCCGGGCGACCCGGCCGCTGTTGCGTTTCGCGCCCGATCCCCGATCCATAGATGAAGTGCTGTCCGTGGAAGGGGAGATCTGATGTCGTTCACCCGGTTACTGGCCGGCACCGCCGTGGTCACCGCGCTGGTGGCGGCCGCGGCGGCGCCCGCCGAGGCGGCCGTCAACGATCCGTTGTACGACAAGCAGTGGGGTCTGCGGCAGATCCACGCCGAGCAGGCCTGGGCGACCAGCACGGGGGCGGGCGTGGTCATCGCGGTGGTGGACACCGGCGTCGATCTCGGCCACCCGGATCTGGCCGGCAAGCTCGTGCCCGGCGCGACCTTCGTCGACTGCGGGACGGGCTCATGCGGCAACGGCGACTGGCGCGGCCCCGACGGCGTACCCGATGCCAGCGACGAGCACGGCACCCACGTGGCCGGTATCGCCGCCGCGGCCACGGGCAACGGTGTCGGTGTCGCCGGCGTCGCCCGCGACGCGAAGATCATGCCGATCAAGGTGCTGGAGGCGGGCAGCGGCAGCTTCGCCGACATCGCCGCCGGCGTCCGCTACGCGGCTGACCACGGCGCCAAGGTGGTCAACCTCAGCCTCGGCGCGCTGCCCGGCACCCAGGCTCTCACCCTCACCGGTCTGGAGTCCGACACGACCGCGGCGATCGCGTACGCGCAGGCGAAGGGCGTCGCCGTCATCGCCGCCGCCGGCAACGAGACCGCGCCGCTGTGCGACACCCCGGCCTGGGAGGCGGGGGCGCTCTGCGTCACCGCCACCGACCGGAACGAGCTCAAGGCGTGGTACTCGAACCTGGGTGTGAAGGCTGACCTGAAGGTCGTCGCCGCGCCCGGTGGCGCCGGCCTCGTCAACTGCGACGACGACATCTGGTCCAGCGTCCCGGTGGGCACCGGCGCGGCCACCTGTGGCCAGGGCGACTACGACGCCTACGCCGGCACGTCGATGGCCACGCCGTACGTGTCCGGGGTCGCGGCGCTGCTCGCCGCCCAGGGGCGCGGCGTGGCCGAGGTGTATTCGGTGCTGATGTCGACCGCCCGGACCCCGGTCGCCGGTCTGCGCGGCGTCTACACGCCGCTGTACGGCTGGGGCATCGTCGATGCCCAGGCCGCCGTGGCCGCACCGCGCACCTGACGCCGCCGGAAAGTCCCGGCGTTGATCGACGCCCCGGCTCGGGCACCTGCCCGGGCCGGGGCTATTACTCCAGCCGTAGGTCGTGATCGTCATGTCTGATTCGCGGCTTGCCTCCGGTGATGGCTGGCCTGGGCTCGGGCCTGGTGGCGACGTCGCCAGGCGGACCGGGCGGACCAGTGGCGACATCGTGTATCCGTCCGACGTGCCGCCTCGCGCGTCGTGCTATCGAGTTCGCATCCGCCACAGGCTTCAGGTGTGAGCGATGAGTTTCGGCGGCGGATCGGGTCTACCCTGGCATGATCCGAATCATCGCTGACATCTCGGTCTCTCTCGACGGCTTCGTCGGCGCAGCGTCGCGCACGCTGGTGCAGCGGAGCGTGATCTCGACATCGACCGCGGCGCACCTGACCTACGGCGTCTCCCGGGTGATCCGATGAGCACTGTCAACGCTAATGGGATCGCTTTGGGCATTGAGTCGTTCGGTGACGACGACGCGCCACTGGTTCTGCTCGCGGGCGGGACGACGATGCTGTCCTGGCCCGACGCGCTGTGCGAACGCCTCGCCGCTGGCGGGCGCCGTGTGGTGCGCTACGACCTGCGCGACAGCGGGGAGTCGACAACGACGGATCCGCAGACGCCCGCCTACACCCTGCGCGACCTCGCCGCCGACGCGGCGGCCCTTGCCGGTGCGCTCGGCGGGGGGCCTGCGCACCTCGCGGGGATCGGCGTCGGCGGGATGGTCACCCAGGTGGCCGTGCTCGACCACCCGGGCGCGTTCTCGGCGCTCACCCTGGTCGGCACCCGCGCGGTCGCCCCTGGCCCGCCCGACGATGACCTCCCCGACCACGACCAGTCGACGATGAGCCGACTGTTCACCCGTCCGATGCCCGACTGGACCGACCGCGAGGCGGTCGCCCAGTTCGCCGCCGCCGGCGCGGAGATCCTTGGCAACGACCCCGCCGCCGCGCGAGCAGTCGCCGCCCGCATCTGGGACCGCACCCCGGGCACCGCACCACCGGTCCAGATGGCCAACCAGATGGGCCTGGTGTTCTCCCGGCTCGACTGCACACCACGCTGGCGTGAGCGCCTGCCCGAGATCAAGGTCCCCACGCTCGTCGTCCACGGCCGCCGCGACCCGTTCTTCCCCCTCGGCAACGGCGAGGCCATCGCGCGCGAGATCCCCGGGGCACGGCTGCTCATCCTCCAGGAGGCTGCCACTGCGATCCCCGATGCGGCGATCGGCGAGGTCAGCGAGGCGATGCTCACCCTCGGATAGACGACGGCAGGTGCCACGCGGGTCCGGCCTCCACGCAGCAGTGGACGTCGGAGGGTCGATCCGGCCGCGCGCCCACGACCAACTGGAGCACCCCGACCACACCACCCCACCAGCACGATCACGAGCTAGCTGGAGTACTAGTGCGCCGGGGCCGCCGGAGCGGAGTCGGCCACCCAGTCCGGGTGGGCCGCGACGAACGCGGCGACGGTGTCGTCCCGCACCGCACGCAGCAGTTGCACGCTGGTCGGGCTGAGGATCTCGGCGCTGCCGACGCCCGGCACGGTACGGCTGTTGAAGGTGCCGCCGTTGGTCTTGAGCGTGGTGATCTTGTCGGGCTTGACGCCGCGCATGGCGAACGCCCAGTCGGCGAGGGGGATGCCGCCGTCGTCCACGGTCATCGTCCGGCCGACGGCCGAGAGCAGCCCGGGCAGCTTGGTCGGTGAGTCGAGCCCCTGGCTGACCACCTGGGCCAGCACCGCCTTGACGAACTGCTGCTGGTGGCGCTGCCGGCCGTAGTCGAAGTCGTGGTTGGCCAGCAGGTCCCGCTGCCGGACGAAGTCCAGCGCCTGCGCCGGGTCGAGGCAGTGCTGGCCCTTGGTGTAGATGTTCGGGGTGACGCCGGGGATGCGGTGGTTCACCGTGCCGTCCGGGTTGATGGCGTACGGCGCGGCGGGCTTGCCGGAGGCGTCGTGCCCGACGTGGATCGAGGTGGTGGTCTCGTCGACGTACATGCAGACCTGGCCGAGCACCTGGACGATCTTCTTGAAGCCCTGGAAGTCGATGATCGCCCCGGCGTCGGGGGTGATGCCGGTCAGGTCGCGGACGGTCAGCGCCAGCAGTTCGAAGCCGTGCGAGAGCGCGGTCGGGCCGGTCAGCCCCCGGCTGCCGAATGCGAAGGCCGCGTTGATCTTGTTCTGCCCGCCCCGGAACGGCGTCGCCCCGTTGTCGTAGGCGGGAATGGTGACCAGCGAGTCGCGAGGCAGCGAGACCAGGTACGCCTGGGTGTGGTCGGCCGGGGCGTGCAGCAGGATGATCGAGTCCGCGCGGGTGAGCTGGCTCGGGTCCTGGTTCGGGCGGGCGTCGACCCCGACGAGCAGGATGTTCTTGGCCCCGGTGATCGTCCGGTGCTGCTCGATCGGCGCGGCCGCGGCGCCCAGCAGGTTCTGCCGGGTGACCTCGCCGGTCGCCGCGTGCAGGAGGTAGGCGCTGCCGCCGAGCGCCACGCCGCTCACCGTCATCAGGGTGGTGCCGACCGCCACGCACCACCGGGCCCAGCGCGGCCAGGGCCGCCGCGCGGACCGGCGCGGCCGGGCCGGAGCGGACGCTCCGGCGGTGGTCGGGTACGACACCGGTATCTCCCCAGGTCAGGATGGGCGCGGGCCGGTCCGAGGCTATGCCGGGCCGAGCCCACCGGACAGGTCACGCGGCTGTGAACTGGCTGGGAGTGGCCGCCGGCCCGGGCTGTCCGCGCGCTGGGCCAGAATGGCCGCATGGCGCAGCGGATGAGCGACGAGGGGTGGCGGGCCTTCGTCACGGCCGGCACCCGGACCGGGAAGCTGGCCACGGTGCGGGCCGACGGCTCCCCGCACGTGGCCCCGATCTGGTTCGTGCTCGACGGCGACGATCTCGTCTTCAACACCGGTCGGAGCAGCGTGAAGGGGCGCAACCTGGCCCGCGACCCCCGGGCCGCGCTGACCGTCGACGAGGAGCGCCCGCCCTACGCGTTCGTCACCGTGCGGGGCCCGGTCACGGTCATCGACGACCCGGTCGAGTCGCTGCCCTGGTCCACCCGGATCGCCGCCCGCTACATGGGCGCGGAGCGGGCCGAGGAGTACGGCCGGCGTAACGCCGTGCCCGGCGAGTTGCTGGTCCGGCTCCGGGCGGAGCATGTGACCGGCTTCACCGGCATCGCCGATTGAACGACCCGCCGCCGCCCGGTCAGCCGTCGAGGCGTTCGATGATGGTGGCGTTGGCGGTGCCGCCGGCCTCGCACATGGTCTGCAGGCCGTAGCGGCCGCCGGTGCGCTCGAGGACGTGCAGCAGGGTGGTGGCGAGCCGGGCGCCGCTGGCCCCGAGCGGGTGCCCGATGGCGATCGCGCCGCCGTCGACGTTCACCTTCGCCGGGTCCGCGCCGGTCTCGGCCAGCCAGGCCAGCACGACCGAGGAGAAGGCCTCGTTGACCTCGAACGCGTCGATGTCGCCGATGGTGAGGCCGGCCCGGGCGAGCACCTTGGCGGTGGCCGGGATGATGCCGGTGAGCATCATGATCGGGTCGTCGCCGACCACGGTGGCGGTGTGGATCCGCGCCCGGGGCCGCCAGCCCCGCCGTCGGGCGGTTTCGCCGGTGGTCAGCAGCAGGGCCGCCGCACCGTCGTTGAGCGGGCTGGAGTTGCCGGCCGTGACCTTCCAGTCGAGTTCGCCGAAGCGGGCGGTCCAGCGCTCGGCGGCGAAGGCCGGCGGCAGTTCGGCGAGGCGGGCCACGGTGGTCCCGGGCCGGATGGTCTCGTCCATGGCCAGGTCGATGCCCGGCAGCGGGGCGACCTGGCCGGCGAACCGTCCCTGCCGCCACGCCTCGGCGGCCCGCTGGTGGCTGGTGGCGGCGTACTCGTCGAGCCGGGTGCGGGACAGGTCCCACTTGCGGGCGATCAGCTCGGCGGCGACGCCCTGCGGGACGAGCCCGCCCGGGTAGCGCGCGGCGACCCCCGGCCCGGCGAAGTCGGTGCGGACCCCGTCGACGACGGCCGCGCTGCCGATCGGCACCCGGCTCATCGATTCGACGCCGGAGGCGACCACGACGTCGTACGCCCCGGCGACCAGGCCCTGGGCGGCGAAGCTGAGCGCCTGCTGGCTGCTGCCGCACTGCCGGTCCACGGTCACCCCGGGCACCGACTCGGGGAAGCCGGCGGCGAGCGCGGCCAGCCGGGTGGTGTTGGTGCTCTGCTCGCCGACCTGGGCGACGGCGCCGCCGACCACGTCGTCGATCTCGATCGGGTCCAGCCCCGGCACCCGGGCCACCAGGCTGCGCAGCGCGTGCGCGTGCAGGTCGACCGGGTGCACGTCGAGGTACGCCCCGCCCCGCTTCGCCCGACCCACCGGGGTCCGTACCGCCTCGACGATGACCGCGTCGCGCATCGCTGCCTCCTGGGACCATTGCCGGACCGATCGGTCCGGGACCGAGTGGTCCGATACTGCGCCGCAGATCGCACCCCGGTCAATCGCTGCCGGACCGATCGGTCCGTTATCCTCGCCACAGCCGAGCGAAGGAGGAGCGATGGCCCGCAGCGCGGCCCCGGGCAGCCGGGAGCGGATCCTGCGCACCGCCGGCGAGCTGTTCTACCGGCACGGCGTCCGCGCCGTCGGGATGAACCAGGTGATCGACGCCGCCGGCTGCGGCAAGAACCTGCTCTACACCCACTTCCCCAGCAAGGACGACCTGGTCGCCGCGTACCTGCGGGCGTGCCGCCGGGAGCGGGAGCGGGCCGGCGCGGCGGCGACCGAAGCGTTGCCCGACGACCCGGCGGCGCGGCTGCGGGCGCTGGTCGCGGAAATCGCCGCCACCGCCACCCGGCCGGACTTCCGCGGCTGCGCGTTCCGGCTCTACCTCGCCGAGTTCCCCGGCGACGCCGGCGAGCCCGGCCGGGTGGCCAGGGACTACCTGAGCGACACCCGGGCCGAGATCGACGCCCTGGTGGCCCGGCTGGGCGTGACCGACCCGGGCCGGCTCGCCGACCGGATCTGGCTGGTCGTCGAGGGTCTCTACGGCAGCGCCGCCCGCCCGGGCTCCGCCACCGCGGCGCAGACCGCGACCGGGCTGGTCGACGACCTGCTGGCCGCGGCGAAGCGCTGACCGCTCAGCCGCCCAGCCAGGCACGCAGCTCCGCGCCGTGCTCGTCCAGCCCTGGCGGCGGCAGGTCGTAGCGGGGCGGGGTGGCCGACAGGCCGATCGGGTGGCGCACCCCCGGCACGCCGTCGACGGTGACCACCGGGTTGAGCCCGAGCCCCTCGGCCAGGGCCAGCCCGTCCGCGACGGTGTTGATCGGGCTGCACGGCACCCCCGCCGCACGCAGCTCACGGAACCACTCGGCGCTGGTCCGGCGGGCCAGGGCGGCCACCAGCAACGGTCGCAGCGCGTCACGGTGCGCGGTGCGGTCCTGGTTGCGCCGGAACCGCGGGTCGTCGGGCAGGCCGGGCAGGCCGAGCACCTGGCACAGGACGCGGAACTGGCCGTCGTTGCCGGCGATCACCACCAGCTCGCCGTCGGCGGTGGGCAGCGGCTCGTAGGGCATGATGCTCGGGTGGGCGTTGCCCAGCCGGTGCGGCACCACTCCCGCGGCGACGTGCGCGCTGGCGTGGTTGACCAGGCCGGACAGGGCCGAGGAGAGCAGGTCCACCTCGACGTGCTGCCCGACGCCGGTGGCCGCCCGGTGGTGCAGCGCGGCCAGGATCCCGACCGCCGCGTGCAGCCCGGCGATCACGTCGAAGACCGCCACCCCCGCCTTGTACGGCGGGCCGTCGGCCGCCCCGGTCAGGCTCATCAGCCCGGACGCCGCCTGCACCATGAGGTCGTAACCGGGCAGGTCCGCGCCGCCGGCCGCGCCGAAGCCGCTGATCGAGGCGTACACCAGCCGCGGGTTGGCGGCGGTGACGGTGTCGTGGTCGAGGCCGAAGCGGCGCAGCGCGCCGGGCCGGAAGTTCTGGATCATGACATCGGCCCGGTCGGCGAGCCGGCGGCCCAGCACCGCGTCGTCCGGGTCGGCGAGGTCGAGGACCAGCGAGCGCTTGTTGCGGTTGACGCCGAGGTAGTAGGTCGAGAACCCGTCGCGGAGCGGCGGCTGCCAGGTCCGGGTGTCGTCGCCGCCCGGCGCCTCCACCTTGACCACGTCGGCGCCGAGGTCGGCCAGGAGCATGGTCGCGTACGGCCCGGCCAGGATCCGGGAGAAGTCCGCGACGAGAACGCCGTGCAACGGCCCGGACGAGCCCTCCCCCATCGCCAGACCTCCCCACACGGACCCGTCCCTCGGACCGGAAGGAGACCACGATGGCACACCGGTCGCGGGTGACGGCACCCCGTCGGGAACCAGGCGGCCGGCCCCGACGACTACCTGTACATGGCGTGTGAGCAGTGGCGGGAGATCCTGTCGGCGCAGCTGGACGGGGAGGCGACCCGATCGGAGAGCGCGGCGGCCGAGGCGCACCTGGTGGGCTGCGCCGGCTGCCGCGGCTGGTTCGAGGCGGCCGCTGCGGTGACCCGGCGGGCCCGTACCCGGCTCGCACCGCAGGTGCCCGACCTGGTGGACGCGGTGCTCGCCGCGGCGCCACCGGCCCGGCCCGGGTGGTGGGAGCGGATGGCTCTCGGGCTGCGCGGCGTGCTCGGGCTGCTCGGCGCGGTGCAGCTCGTGCTCGGGTTGGCCCAGGTCGGCCGGGAGGCTGTGATCGACCACGCGCACACCAGCGGCCAGCACCTGTGGCACGAGTCGGCCGCCTGGAATGTGGCGGTGGGCGCCGGATTCCTCTACGTCGCGCTGCGGCGCTCGGCCCCGGCGGGGCTGCTGCCGATGCTCAGCGCGTTCGTGGCCACCCTGGTGCTGCTGTCGGTGAACGACCTGATCACCGGGCAGGTGGCGGTGCAGCGGCTGGTCAGCCACGGCTTTCTGCTGGTCGGCTGGGTGGTGATGGTGCTGCTCGCCCGGCCCCGGTGGCGCCCGGGCGGCGCGCCGCCCCGGCCGGGCCGGTCGTCCGGGTCGCGCTGGTCGCTGCGGACGGAGGAGCCGCCGGAGCCGGCCCCGCTGCGCCTGCTGCCACCCACGCCGTACGCCGCGCAGGCCCGCGACAGCCGGGCCGCCTGACCGGCCGCCCGGCGCTCGGCCCGGGTCAGACCACCCGGCCGCCCCGGGCCGGCCGGGCGTCGTCCTGCCAGGCGGCGACCAGGTCCTCGCGGGCCCGGGCGACGCGGGACCGGATGGTGCCGACCGGACAGCCGCACACCTGGGCCGCCTCGGCGTAGGAGAGGCCGACCACCTGGGTGGCGACGAACGCCTCCCGCCGCTCCGGGGCGAGCCCGGCGATGAGCCCGCGCAGGGTGACCGCCTCGTCCCCGCCCGGGGTGACCGCCCCGGCCGCCTCGGCGGCCGCCTGCCAGTCCGGCAGCGCGGCCACAAGGGGGCGCGCCGTCGCAGCCCGGACGTGGTCCACGGCGACCCGGCGGGCGATGGTGAAGACCCAGGTACGCGCCGTCGACCGTCCGGCGAAACCGGGCAGGCGGCGCAGCGCGCGCAGGAACGTCTCCTGGGTCAGGTCGTCGGCCTCGGCGGGGCCGGCCAGGTGTACGAGGAACCGCCACACCGGGCCCTGGAGGGCCCGGACGAACGCGGCGGCGGCCTGCTGGTCGCCCCGGCCGGCCCGGTGCGCCCACCGGGTCACCTGCTCGTCGTCGGCCTCGTGGCTCATCCGCGACCGGCCCGCCGGTCCACCGCCGTCATGATCCACGGTACGGGCGCGGGCCCCGCTCGGTTCATCCCTGCGTCCTCCCTGCCACCCCGTCGCCGACCGGCCGGTCGCAGGTTGGTCGGCCGGCGGGATCGGAAAGTTCCCGGAGGCGGTCAGGAATCGATGGTCACCTCGACCGGCCCGACCCGCAGGATCCCGTCGGTGAGCGGCGCGCAGCGGACCCCGCCCCGGCCGCGCAGCGCCTTCCAGGTGCCGGGCGCGACGGTGACGTCCAGCCAGGCGCAGGGCGGGGCGGCCCGGTGCACCCGCAGGCTCACCGGCCCGTCGCCGGAGTCCAGGGTGAGCACCCGGCCGACCAGCTCGTCCACGGCGATGCCACTGGTCAGCACGTTGCGCCGCACCTGGGTGAGGTCGGCGCCGGCGGGCAGCGACTCCTGCGCGATCAGGGTCACGCTCGCCTGGCGGTGCGCCGGCCGGCCGAAGTAGCGGTCGCCGACGATGCCCAGGCCGGCCCGGATCCGGACCTGTTCGACCAGCTCACCTGGCGGCGCCGGGGCCGGGCCGTCGGCCGGGCGACCCACGTAGCGGTGCACCGGCGAGGCCAGCAACTGGACGATCTGCGGCATGCGCCGATTGTAGGCACGGACGTACCGTAACCAAAGCGGACGATAGCCATCCTCACGTGTCCACCCTGGGTGGAGGACGTTGTACCGGGTGTGACGGCGAGACGGTCCACCCCGGTCGGGCGTCACCCCGAGCTGGGACGACAGATTGCATGGGCGCGGCGCGAGAACGAACGCGGGCGGCGCGCGTACGAGGCGGCGGCCCGGGACTGGCGCCGGCGCAACGAGCACCTGGAGCGGCTGCGGATCGAGGCGAGCGGGTTCCACGGGTGCGCCCTGACCGACACCGAGCTGCCGGTGCGGCTCGACGACGGCGAGGTGGTCTACCGGATCCTGCCGGTCGCGGATCTGGTCGAGGCGGAGGCCCGGCACCTGCCCGGGCTCCCCGCGCCGGACCCGACGCTGACCGCGGAGCTGCTCGACCCGGCCGACGGCCCGCTTCCGGCCGGACTGCGGGTGGTCGACACGGGCATCGTCGTGGTGACCGACCGGCGGGTCGCCTTCGCCGGGCGGGCCGGCCGGCGTGAGTGGGCGCACCGTGACCTGCTCGGGCCGGGGCACCACCCCGACCTGCCGGTCACCCTGCTGCACCCCGGGGACGGCCGGCGCCCGGCCGGGCTGCGGGTGCCGGTCACCGGCGCGACGAACTTCCGCTTCTACCTCACCCTGGCGTACGCCGCCGCCACCGGGACCCGCGACGCGGTCGCCGAGCAGCTCGACACGCTGCTGGCCGCCCACCGCGCGGCCCGGCCGCGGCCACCTCGACCGCTCGGTGTCCAGGACGCCCCGACGGCACGGCGCCGTCCGGAGCGCCTGGTCGCGGCCGGGGCCGTGGCGGTCACCGTGCTCCTCGGGGTGGCGTCCGCGGGCACCTGGCCTGCGGCGGCCGGGCCGGTGCACCGGGCGGGGCCGGCCACGGGCAGCCCGGCGCGGGTCACGGACGACGACTACGCGCGGGACCCGGTCCCCAGCCCACCCGGTATGCGCAACGACGGCCCAGCCCAGTCGCCGGCCAGCGATCCCGCCCGGCTCCCCCGTCCGGCCGGCGGGGCCCAGAGCCCAACCGTCATCGGGACTCCGATCCGGGTCAACGCGCCGATCGCGCTTCCGACGCCGTCCCGGGCCACGAAGCCCGCGGCACCGGTGCCATCGACGGCCCCGCCGCCGGTGAGCCCGACCGGGAACCCGCCACCGGCGGTGAGCCCCACCGGCAGCCCCACACCGACCGGCTCGCCGTCCCCGACCGACCCGGCCGTGTCGGGCATCTGCCTGGACCCGCTCCGGCTGCCGGTGCTGGACCCGCTGCTGTGCCGCCGGACCTGAACGAGGGCAGGCCCGATCCTCAGGGGGTGTGCGGGGTGAGCAGGTAGTCCTCGGCCTCCGGGCTCCACCGCAGCTCCACCGCGCCACTGGTGGCGGCGGCCTTGCAGAACTGGAGGAAGCTGCGGTAGCCGAGCTTCTTCTCGCTGAAGTCCGGCCGCGCCCGGCGGAGCTGGTCCTTCAGCCCGGACAGCGCCACCGCGCCGCCCTCGCCGGCCAGGTCCACCACCACGGACCGCAGCAGCGCGAAGGCCACCTCCCGGTCGCCCCGTTCGGGCAGCGACACCTCCGGGTCACCCTTGGCGCGTCCCGCGGCCAACTCGATGACGTTGTGCCCGGCCAGGTGGCGCAGCAGCTCCCCGAACGTGCGGAAGCCGTAGTCGGACTCGGTGAACGTCGGGTCCTTGCGGAGCAGGGTGCGCTTCAGGCCGGAGGCGGTCACCTCGCCGCTGGAGCTGCCCTGCATGCCGGCCACGGTCTGCGCCACCAGCACGGCGAGCGTGTCAACGTCCCGCGCCGGCTCCTCCGCGGGCGGCGCGACCTCGGCCGGCGGCTCAACGGACGGCTCGGCCCGCGGCGGCGTCTCGGGCTCGGCCGGGCGGGCCGCCCGGCCACGGCGGCCGGCCGCGGGCGGCACGTCGACCCCTTCGAGGCGGTCGTAGAAGAGGAACTCGTCGCAGGCGGGCGGGAGCAGCGCCGACGTGGAGTTCTCCACACCGACCCCGATCACCCGCTTGTTGAGTTCGCGGAGCTTGTGCACCAGCGGCGTGAAGTCGCTGTCCCCCGTGCAGATCACGAACGTGGAGATGTACCCCCGCTCGAAGGCCATCTCGACGGCGTCGACGGCCATCTTGATGTCGGCCGCGTTCTTGCGCGAGGCGCCCATCCGCTGCGGTATCTCGATCAGCTCGACGTGCGACCGGGTGAGCATCCGCCGGTCCTCGTCGAAGTACGACCAGTCCGCGTAGGCCCGTCGCACCACCACCCGGCCGCGCTCGGCCAGGGCGTCGGCGATCGGGCGGAAATCGAACGCCCGGCCACCGTGATGGTCGCGCACACCCAGCGCCAGGTTCTCGTAGTCGAGAAGCAGCGCGATCCGGTCTTCCTGATCCACGCCGGCCAGCCTAGCCGGGTTCCGGGTCCGGCCCGGTCACCGCCGCCGCTCGTCCCGATAGAGGGTGTCGCGGCGGGCGGCGTACTGGATCGCGTAGCTGCCGAGCAGCAGCAGCAGGGCCAGCACGACCTCGACGCCGGCGACGGCGCCGTTGGCGACGGTGAGGCCGAGCAGCAGCAGGATCAACCCGACCACGGCCAGCAGGCCGGCCAGGAGCAGACGGTTCCGCCTCCCCGTCGACCGGTCCTTGCCGCCAGCGCCCACCACGTCCGCCTCTCGCCCGGCTCCCCTCGATCAGCCTAGGCGGTACGCCGGCACGTCCTCCCGCAGTTCGTCGAAGGCGATGCTGCCGCCGAACCGTCCACACTTATTGACATTCGATAGAATACGAGCGACAGTCGATAAATGGCAGCCGAGCGACCGGTCCCCGAACCTGACTCCCCGAGGACTGACAAGTGAGGGCGCGAACCGCCCGAGCGCCTGTCGACGTGTTGGTCGTCGGGGCGGGGCTCGCCGGGCTGCACACGGCCACGCTGCTCGCGGAGCGGGGCCACGACGTGCTGCTGGTCGAACGGCGACCCACGCTCACCGGTGCGATCCGCACGACGGGAATCTTCGTGCGGCGCACGCTCGACGATTTCGCCCTGCCGCCCGAGTGCCTCGGGCCACCCATTCGGCGAGTGATGCTCTACCCGCCGGGGCTGCGCCACCCGGTGACCCTGGTCAGCACGCGCGACGAGTACCGGGTGGCCGACATGGCGCCGCTGTACGCGACCACGGCCCGCGCCGCGGCCGACGCCGGCGTACGGATCGCCCTGGGCACCCGCTACGACGGCCGACGAGACGGCTCCTTCCTCCTGGCCGGCGGTGCCGGGCCGATCGCGGTCCGGGCGCGGTTCGTCGTCGGCGCCGACGGCGCCCGCTCCCGGGTCGCCCGGGATCTCGGCCTGGACCGCAACCACCACCTGCTGGTCGGCGCCGAGGAGGTGTTCGGCATCCCCGCCGGCGACGAGCCGCCGACGTTCCACTGCGTCCTGGACCCCTCGCTCGCTCCGGGCTACCTGGCCTGGGTGGTCAACGACGGCCGGCACGCCCACGTCGGCGTGGCCGGCTACGCCGACCGCTTTCCCGGCGGTCTCCGGCGCGCACTGGACCGGTTCGCCGCCTCGGCCCCCGGGCTGCCGGCCGTGGCTCGCCCCGACGAGGTCGAGCGGCGCGGCGGCCCGATCCCCGTCGGTGGGGTGTTGCGCCGAATAGGGTGCGCCGACGGGCTCCTCGTCGGCGATGCGGCGGGTGCGGTCTCTCCGCTCACCGCCGGTGGCCTCGATCCGTGCCTGCGGCTGTCGGCACTCGCGGCCGATGTCCTCGACGAGGCCCTGCGCGCGGGCCGCCCGGAACCGTTGACCCGCTACGACGGAGCCGCCCTGCGCGCCCGCTTCCGGGGCAGGCTGACGCTGCGCCGGGCACTGGCCCAGGTGCGCACGCCCGCCGTCGCGGCAGCGGCGTTCACGCTGCTGCGGACGCCGCCGGGGCGCGCCGCGGCCCGCCGCGTGCTCTTCGGCGACGCATCCTTTCCCGACCCCTGACCGGGGTTCGTCCGGGCGAAGCGCAGTCTGCCGGATGTCGCCGGCGCCAGGGCTCGTCCGACAAACGATCACTGGTGGTTCCCGGAGGCTCGACGAAGGGCGGAGGAGCTCGGCGCGCTAGCCTGGCGATCATGGCGGACTGGGAGCTTCGGCCGGCTTCGGCAGCAGACGTCGAGATGGTGGCCGAGTTGCGGGCCGTAGTGCTGCGGGCGGACCTGGAGCGGCTCGGGCGGTACGACGAGCACCGGGTGCGGCAGCGACTACGGGACGGCTTCGCTCCGGCGCACACCTGGTTGATCGAGGTGGGCGGCGCGTTCGCCGGCTGTGTGTCGCTGCGGCCAGCCGAGGACGCCCACTGGCTGGAGCATTTCTACCTGGCACCGCATCTGCAGGGCAGCGGCATCGGCACAGCCGTGCTGCATGGGCTGCTGGAGCAGTGCGATCGCGACGGCATCAAGGTCCGGCTGAACGTGCTGCAGGGCAGTTCGGCCCGGCGGCTGTACGAGCGGCACGGATTCACCCTCGAGACAGAGGATCCGGTGGACGTGTTCCTGCTACGCGAGCCGGCCGTGGCCGGCTCGGCGCAGGTTGCCACCCGCCTGGCTTGAGCTGGCCGACGGTGGTCGGCAGACTGGTGGCATGTCCCGAGGTATCGCCCTGGTCCGACGACCCAGCGGTCGGCTGACCGAAGGCCTGGTCACCCACATCGAGCGCAGCGACGTGGATGTCGCGCGGGCCCGGCGTCAGCACGCGGCGTACCGGGCCGCGCTCGCCGATGCCGGCTGGCAGGTGCGCGAGGTCGATCCCGCCGAGCACTGCCCCGACTCGGTGTTCGTCGAGGACACCGTCGTGGTGTGCGCCGGCCTGGCGGTGATCACCCGGCCGGGCGCGCCCGAGCGCCGTCCGGAGATCCCCGGCACGGAGAAGGCGGTACGCGAGGCCGGGCTGGAGGTCGTCCGCATCGAGGCTCCCGGGACGCTGGACGGCGGCGACGTGCTGCAGATCGGCACCACGGTGTACGTGGGCCGCGGCGGACGTACCAACGACGAGGGTGTGGCCCAGTTGCGCGCCCACTTGGCGTCCCGCGGGCGCACGGTGATCCAGGTCCCGCTGCGCCACGTGCTGCACCTCAAGTCGGCCGTGACCGCCCTGCCCGACGGCACTCTCCTCGCGCTGCCGGAGCTGCTCGACGCGACCGCGCTCCGCGAGCCGGTGCGCCCGGTCGACGAGGAGGCCGGCTGCCACGTCGTACCGCTCGGGGGTGACCTCGTGCTGCTGGCCGCGTCGGCGCCGCGCACCGCGGCGCTCGTGGCGGACCTCGGCTTCACACCGGTCGTCGTCGACATCAGCGAGTACGAGAAGCTCGAGGGCTGCGTCACCTGCCTGAGCGTGCTGATCCCCGCGATCTGACCCCAACCCGGAGCGCGGCAGCACGTCGCTCGACGACGCCCTCGTCTTGGTGTCCACTCACACCTGGACGACCGGTGAAGGTCAATCGCCGCCTATGCTCGCCGGCATGATCCGACGTCTGTCCGCTTCGGTGACGTTCCTCGCCGCGCTTTCCTCGACCGCAGCCTGCGACCCGGCTCCGGCCACGGGTGCGTCGAACCCCACGGTGTCCGCCACCGCTCTGGTCGCTCCCTCGCCCAGTGACGGCGGCGCCGCGCGCGGGCTCCGAGACCGGTACGCCGCCTCCCGGCGTCTGGCCGGGCTCGCCGAAAAACCCGCCTACCGGGACGAGAAGCTCGACTCCGACGGGGTGGCCTGCGGCCGACCGCTGCCGCTGCTGGACCGGCGTCTGGTCGCCGTGACGCACGTCTTCGGCACCCCGGACGGCACCCCGCCGGAGGAGTTCGTCGAGGTCACCCAGGAGACCGTGGTCTACCCGACGGAGTCCGTGGCGGCGGACGCCGTAGGGCAGTTGTTCGATCTGTTCGAGACGTGCGACCGGGACGTGGAGGAGGGCCAGGTGACCGACGGGCACGCCGCCGCCGACCTGCCGGGCGGGGCCGGCGTGGCCGGCCGCGCGGTCACCGCCACCATGACGCTGCCTGACGGCACGCGCTTCCCCCACCGCTACGGCTGCGTGCACCACGGCCGGGTGGTGCAGTGCGTCGCGGTCTGGACCCGCTCGGAGGCAGACACCGCGGCGTGGTTCGAGAAGGCGGTCGTCGCCACCGGGAAGGGACTTCGGGCCTGAGACCGTAGCCCTTCACCGTTTCCGCGCACCGGCACACGCCACGATCCGAGCCCTCGGCGAACGCGCCCGTCTCCACCCCTCACCGTCTGCCGTTGCGGTCGAGCAGCCAGCGTTCGAATTCGACGGCGACGATGCGCTCGTCATGCACGCCGGCCGCGTCGTCGGACGCCAGCCAGACGATGGGCGGGCCCATCACCGCCGGCTCCAGGAACCTCTGGCCGTCGGACACGTCGTCGAGGGGCAGCATCCCGGTGACGGTGGCGCCCCCGGGCAGCAGCAGATTGACGGTCACGCCTGTGCCGCGCAGGTCGGCGGCCATGATCCGGGACAGCGCCTCACTGCCGGCACGCGACGGCCCGTACGGGACGAACCCGGCTCGGTGCATGGTCGACCGGCTCACCGAAACGTTGACGATGCGGCCACCGCCGGCGGCCAGCATCCGCGGCACGACCTCCCGCGCCACCAGGAAGTAGCCGGTCAGATTGGTCTCGATCACCGCACGGAAGCCCTCGACCGGCACCTCCCAAAAACCCTGCGGATGCGTCATGAAGCGCGGGTTGACCGTCCGCATGCCGATCCCGGCGTTGTTCACCAGCATGTCGATGCCGCCGAGCCGCGACCACGCCTCATCGACCGCCCTGGCCACCGACGACTCGTCCCGCACGTCCAGCTCGATGCCGACCGCACCCGGCAGTCCGGCCGCGACCGAGTCCGCACGACGGCCGGACCGGCTGGTCAGCGCGACCGCCGCTCCCGCCGCGGCCAGGGCGGACGCCATGGCCAGTCCCAGTCCGCTCGCCCCGCCGGTCACCAGCACCTTCACCTGCATACCCCCCTTCCCACGAACGGTCCGTACGCCGTTCTCCGGCTGCGGTCCCCAGCAGCTCTGACGTCACGATGACGGTAGGAGTTTGAGCACGCTCGAGGTCAAGGGCGGCCGAAATCCGGGCCACGGTTGCTTCCGCACGGCACGCGGCGAGCGTCAGCGTGCCCGCCGGTACCGCGCGAGAACCGCGGCGCCCGCCTGCTCCGCCGACAGGCACTGCAGGTACGCGGGCGGACCTTCCGCCGGGAAGAGCCGCCGGCCGGTGCGAAGGATCGTGGGAAAGGTGAGGAGGCGGTATTCGTCGACCAGGTCCTCGGCCATCAGCCTGTGCACCACGCTCAGGCTTCCCGTCACGATGACGTCGCGCCGCTCCTGCTTGACCGCGTCGACCAGGTCGCCGTCGACGATCTCGGAGTTCGCCCACGCCGAGACGTCGGCGAGCGTGCCGGTGGCGACCAGTTTGGGCACCGCGTTCATCCGGGCGGAGAACGGGTCGTCGCGTCCGGGCCAGAGCCGGGCGAACAGCTCCCAGGTGGTCCGCCCCAGCAGCATGACTCCCTGGTCGAGCAGCCCGCCGAGGCGGAACTTGTCCCCGGCAACGGTCTCCGGGCCGTGCCGGAAGGCCCAGCCACCCGCGGGTGTGCCCCCGGACCCGTCCGGGTCCGACACGATCCCGTCCAGGGTGATGAACTGGATGACGATGACGCTCACGATGATGTCCCTTCGTAGGTGCTCACCGGTACGTACCGGCAGCACCGGCCGGACTCATCGCGCCTGACGAAGATCCTCGGAAGAAATCCGCGTGGGCAGGTCGAACGCCTCGAACACGCGGGGATCGGCGAACACCACGTTGTGCGTGACCCGCCCGCCCGCGACGGTGAGCACCTGCAACGTGTGCAGCCGGTGTGGACCGCCGGGCTGCGGCGCGTACGCGGCAAGCGCCGCCTGCCCGTTGGCGCTCAGCTGCCTCACGCGCCAGCCGGTGCCCCGGGTCCGGAACACGCGATCCATGAACAGGCCGTAGTCGCGGCTGCCCCGATACCAGAGGGGCACCGGCGGCATCTCCAGGATCGCCTGGTCGGTGAGCAGCCGCACGAGCCCGGGAACGTCGGCCGCCTCGAACGCCCGCACGTACTGGTGGACCACCGCGCGCACCCGCGGATCGTCCGGCTCGGTGACCTCGCCGGCGTCCCCCACCTCCCCGAGAGCGGAGCGGGCGCGCTGCAGCGCGCTGTTGACCGCGGCGACCGTGGTGCCGAGTTGCTCGGCGACCTCGGCGGCGGTGAACTCCAGCACCTCGCGCAGCAGGAGCACGGCCCGCTGACGGGCCGGCAGCGCCTGCGTGGCCGCGACCAGCGCGAGCCGCATGTCCATCCGCGTCTCCAACTCGACCCGCGCGTCGGGAAACGGCTGCAGCCACGGGACGTCCGACGAGGGCGTCAGCGGCGCCTCCGGATCGTCACTCGGTGCGCCGAGCCCGGACGGCAACGGTCTCCGCGCACGTCCCTCCAGCGCGGTCAGGCACGCGTTCGTGGCGATCCGGTACAGCCAGGTTCGCTGCGACGCGCGCGCGGGGTCGTACCGGTCCCTGGCCTTCCACGCGCGCAGCATCGTCTCCTGCACGACATCCTCAGCCTCGTGGAACGAGCCCAGCATCCGGTAGCAGTACGCCAGCAACTCACCGCGGTGAAGCTCGAAGTCCACGCGCCCATCCTGGCGTACGTGGTTCCGGCGCGGCAGCACACCGCGGCCGTACCGCGATCAGCCGGACGTCGGTGAATCCCGCTGGTCCGGCGCAAGGGTGAGATTGAGCAGTGCCAGCCCGGTGACGGGCTGGAAGCCCACCTCGGTGTAGAGCGTGCGGGCCGGGATGTTGTCGGTCTCGGTCTGTAGCGACACGCGCTGCGCGCCGGCGGCCCGGGCTTCGTCGACGACGTGCTGGAGCAGGGCGTGCGCGATGCCGCTACGGCGGTGGCGCGGGGCGACGTAGAGGTCGCGGATCGACCACGCGGTGCCCAGCATCAGGGACGCCGGCATGACCGCCGTCGTGACGAAGCCGCAGACGTCCTCGGCGCGGAGGGCGACGGCGGCCGCGAGCCGGTGCTGTGCGAGCTGGTCGTGCAGCCAGGCGCGGGTGAGCTGAGGCGACGGCGGCCGGCCGTAGTGCGCCCGGTAGTCGTCGAACAGAGCGGCTACCTGCTCGAGCCCGTCGTGGGCGGGGGTTATTGGCACGACCGTCGTCAGCATGCCGTCCAGTCTCGTCGAGACCGTCCCGCGTCACCGCTCCCGCCTGACGCCCAGCGGCCGCACCGGCACGTCCTGCCACAGTTCGTTGAAGGCGATGCTGTCAAAGAACGCGGTCCCCTCGACCACCTTGCCGTCCCGCATCCGCAGGAACCAGGCGACCGTGTCGGTGTACGTCGTGCCGATCGTGGTGGTGCCCGCGCCGTTCCACGCGACGATCACCGTGTCGGTGGTCGGGTCCTCGTACATGCCCCGGATGCGCACGGGCCGGAAGGGATCCTCCGCCGTGAAGCGCGCGCCGAAGGGTGTCAGCGCCTCCTCGATGAACTGGCGGGCGGGCTGGTACAGCCCGGCCGCCACGGAGCGGCCGATGATCTCCCACCGCATGTCCTCGGCGAAGATGCTGGTGATGCTGCCGGTGCCGGCGGACCAGGCGGCGAAGGCGTCCGCGACGATCTCCCGGTTGGGGGTCATCGGCGGCTCCCGTCTGCTCGCTGCGGCCGGACGCCGGCCCACTCCGCCCATCCTGCGCCGCGACGTCCGCGGCCGAGGGCGGATTCCGCCACCGTCCTCCCCTGGGCGGCAGGAGCGCGCCCCCCGGGACGATCACGCACCGCCTACCCTGAACGCGTGGATCGCTGTGACGAGTGCCTGTTCGTCTATTCCGCGCTCGGCACGGAGGAGCTGCCCCAGCGGCTACGCGACGTGGCCGAGCACTACCCGGCCGCCCTCAACGGGGCGCCGGACCCGCGCCGGCGACCGGCCCCGGAGGTGTGGTCGCCGCTGGAGTACGCCTGCCACGTCCGGGACGTGTTCCGGATCCAGGGTGAGCGGCTGGCGCTGGCGCTGCGCGTGGACGAGCCGGAGTTCGCGCCGATGGGCCGCGACGAGCTGGTGATCACCGAGCGCTACAACACGCAGGATCCGGAGCTGGTGCTGACCGACCTGGCCACGGCAGCCGCGGAGTTCGCGGCCCGCTTCGCGACGCTGGGCGAGGTCGAGCTGGACCGCACGGGCGTCTACCCGTGGCCCCGGCGCGAGGCGCGGACACTGCGCTGGCTCGGCCGGCACACGGTCCACGAGGCCGAGCACCACCTGCTCGACATCCGCCGCGCCACCGGACCCTGGACGGCCGGCGGGGCCTGACGCCCGTTGGCGTCAGGCCCCGCTACGGCAAGGCCGCCCGAGGGCCGGGCCGAGGGCAGTGCCCTGCGGCCCGACCGGACGGTCAGTGGATCGCGACCGGCGTCGGCCGCGGCTCCTCCCCCGTCCCGCCGTCGAGCAGGTGCGACGGCTCGCGCCGGCGCGGCAGCAGGGCGGCCGGGATGAAGGTGAGCAGCACCAGCCCGAAGCCGACCCAGAAGGTGGTCGCGAAGGAACTGGACGCGAAGTCCAGCCCGCGCTCGATCAGCGACGGCGGCACCGGGAACTGCTGGAGCAGCTCCGGCCGCAGCTGCGTGCCGATGGCCAGGCTGGCCTCGGTGACCGGCTTGCCGCTCGGGTCGGTCGCGCCGGGGATCACCTCCGAGCCGTTCAGCCGGCTGGTGAGGATCACCGACATCACCGCGGCGCCGACCGAGCCGCCGATCTGCTGGAGGATGTTGACCAGCGTCGAGCCCCGGGCCACCTCGGCGGCGTGCAGCGTCTTCAGCGCCGAGGTCATGATCGGCATCATGGTGCCGCCCATGCCGAGGCCCATCACGAACAGCGAGCCGCAGAGCAGCCAGTAGGACGTGTGCGGGTCGACCTGGGTGAAGGTGAAGAACCCGGCGGCGATGAGCACCAGCGCGAACGGCACCGTCCGGCCCACCGGCACCTTGTCGGCCAGCATGCCGGCGATCGGCATGGTCAACATCGCGCCGAGGCCCTGCGGCGCCATCAGCAGGCCGGCGGTCAGCGTCGACTCGCCGCGGATCTGCAGGAAGTAGCTCGGGAAGAGCAGCCCCGCGCCCATGAACGCGATGATGAACACGAACAGGGTCACCGTGGCGATGCTCAGGTTGCGGTTGCGGAACAGCCGCAGGTCGAGCAGCGGGTGCCGGGGCCGGAACGAGTAGAACACGAAGGCCACCACGAGCACGGCGCCGACCAGCATGGGCAGCCAGACGCTGTTGTCGCGGACCGTGCCGGCCTCCGGCAGCGAGGAGACGCCGTAGAGGAAGAGGGCCAGGCCGGGCGAGAGCATGAGCATGCCGAGGAAGTCGAACGACTCCGACGGCTCCGGGGCGTCCTTCGGCAGGGCCAGCTGGGCGTAGATCAGCGCGATGACGCCGATCGGCAGGTTGATCAGGAAGATCCAGTGCCAGCTGGCGGTGTCGATCAGCCAGCCGCCGAGGATCGGGCCACCGATCGGGCCGAGCAGCATCGGGATGCCGAGGACGGCCATCAGCCGGCCGATCCGGTGCGGGCCGGCCGCCCGGGTCATGATCGTCATGCCGAGCGGCATGAGCATGCCGCCGCCGAGACCCTGGAGCACGCGGTAGCCGATGAGCTCACCGATCGAGTCGGCGGTGGCGCAGAGCCCGGAGCCGATGGTGAACAGCGCCAGCGCCACCATGTAGAGGCGCTTGGTACCGAACCGGTCGGCGGCCCACCCGCTGAGCGGGATCACCGTGGCCAGCGCGAGCGTGTAGCCGGTCATCGTCCACGCCACCCGGGCGTACGAGGCGTCGAACTCGTTCTGGAACGTCGGCAGCGCCACGCTGACGACCGTCACGTCGAGGATCGACATGATCGCACCGAGCACGACGACGCCGGCCACCTTGAGTACCGCGGCGTCGAGCTTGTTCGATGTCGCGACAGGTTGCTGGGTCACAAACAGTCTCCTGGTTCGGTTTCGGTCGGGGGCGGTGGCGGCGCCACGCGCGGGTGAGGGCGCGGGCTGACGTGCGCCGGGGCGGCGTCCGGCAGGAAGCGTAGCGACCGGCTGCGACATCGCGCGGCTGGTTTACCAGGATCACCGGCGGCGCGGGGTGGGCTCAGACCGCGGCGCGATGGTCGCGCGGATTGACGCCGCGCACTCTCTTGAAGGCCGCGCTGAGCGCAAACGGGCTGTTGTAGCCCACCCGGCGGGCCACCGCGGTGAGGGTCAGCTCGGTGTCGCGCAGCAGATCGGCGGCGAGCGCGAGGCGCCAACTCGTGACGAAGGTCATGGGCGGCTCGCCGACCAGGTCGGTGAACCGGCGGGCAAACGCGGCCCGGGAGGTGCCGGTGGCGGCGGCGAGGCCGGCCACCGTCCAGGCCCGGGCCGGGTCGTGCTGGACCAGCCGGACGGCGCGGCCGACCACCGGGTCGGCGTAGGCCCGGTACCAGCCGGGCGGCCGCGCGCCGGGGCGGGCCAGCCAGGTGCGCAGCACCGCGATGACGAGCAGGTCGAGCAGCCGGTCCAGCACCGCCTCCTGCCCGGGGCCGTCCCGGTCCAGCTCCGCGGCGAGCAGCGGCACGACCGGCAGGTCGCCGTCGGCGGCGGTCAGCACCACCAGGGGCGGCAGGGCCGCGAGCAGGCCGGCGCCGATCGCGCCGCTGCTGGCGTACGTGCCGGTGAGCAGGGTGGTGGCGCCGTCCGGCCGGGTGCCCCAGGTACGCAGGCCCAGCGCCATGGTCTCGGTCAGCTCCTGCCCGCCGAGGGTGGTGCAACGCTGCCCGGGATGGATCACCACCTGCGGCGGGGTGTCCGGGTGGTCGGCCACGGTGTACGGGTCGGGCCCGCGCAGCACGGCCACGTCCCCGGGGTGCAGCAGCGCCGGCGCCGCGCCGTCGGGCACCACCCAGGCGCTGCCCCGGACCACCGTGGTGACGCTGAGCGGGGCGGCGTCGCGGACCCGGATCGACCAGGACGGGTCCATCACGGTGCGGAGCAGGAAGGCGTCCCGGGCGCGCAGCCCGCGGAGCACGTCGGCGAGGACGTCCACCCGGCGAGCGTAGACGCTCGCGCATGGTCCGGGGCGTTCCGGCCATGGAGCGTCCACCGTTTCCCGGTGTCCAATGGTCTCCATGATCGCATCGAACATCCGGGCCGGCGTGCTGCTGCTGGCCACGGTTACCACGGGGTTGACGGCGGGGCTCTTCGCGGCCTTCGCGTACGCGGTGATGCCGGGCCTGGCCCGGCTGGACGACCGGACGTTCGTGGCCGGCATGCGCTCGATCAACCAGGCCATCCTCAACGGCTGGTTCGCGCTCTGCTTCGGCGGCGCGCTGGTCTGCACCCTCGCGGCGGTCCTGCTGCACCTGCCCGCCGGGCGGCGTGGGCCGCTGCCCTGGCTGATCGCCGCCCTGGTGCTCTACGTGCTGGTGCTCGCGGTGACCGCGGCGGTGAACGTCCCGCTCAACGACCGGCTGGAGGCGGGCGCCGCCCGGCTGGCCGACCCGGCGGAGCTGCGCGCCGCGTTCGAGAGCACCTGGGTGCGCTGGAACGTGGTCCGGGCGGTGCTGAACACCGCGGCGCTCGGCTGCCTCGGGTGGGCGCTGCTGGTGGCCCGGTCGCTGCCCGACTGACCGGCGTCCCGCCTACCGGGCGCCCAGCTTCGCCAGCAACGCGACCTCGGCGGTGCGGGACCGTTCGATCCGGCCGGCGAGGTCGCGTACCCGGGCGCTGGTACCGGCCTGGACCTGGGCGCGGGCCAGGTCCGCCGCGGTCCGCTGGTGCGCGGCGAGCACGTCGAGCAGCACTCGGTCGACCTGGTCGGCCGGGGCGGTCCGCAGCCGGGCCAGCCCGGCGGCGGCGTCGCTGTGCCCGGAGTGGTCGTGCCGCTCGGCGGCCGCCGCCGCGGACGGGCCGGCCTCGCGCAGCCAGCCGCGCATGGTGGCCAGTTCGTCGGTCTCGGTGGCCCGGACGGCGGCGATCAGCGTGCGGACCTCCGGGTCGGTGCCGCGGTCGAGCCCGACCTGGACGAGTTCCAGGGTCTGCTCGGTGTGCGCCACCATCATGGCCAGGAAGAGGGCGTCGATGCCGCTGGTCGCGGTCTCGACGGCCGGCTCGGGGCGGGTGGCCGCGGTGGAGGCCGGCTGGGCGGCGCAGCCGGCCGCACCGAGCAGCACGGCGAGCAGGAGTGCGGCGAGCGGGCGGCGCATGCCGGTCCTCCGATCCCGGGTACGGCGGGTGTCGGGTGCGGCGCACGCGGAGCGTGGCCGCACCCGTCCGGTCAGATCTGGAGCCACAGCGCCGGCACGTTCGGCGGTTCCCAGCCGGGGATCGCGGTGTGCGCCTGGCGGCAGCGGTAGGTCAGGCCGTTGTAGGTGACCGTGTCCCCGACCTGGTAGGCGCGCCCGGCGGTCCAGGTGCCGCCCGGGGCCGGCGAGCCGGTCGGGGTGGGCGTGGGCTTCGGGGTGGTCGGGGCCGGCGTCGGCGTGGGCGACGGGGTGGGTGTGGGGTTGCCGCCACCCCCGCCGATCTGCAGGTCGACGCAGGAGTAGAAGGCGTTCGCGGTGTCGGCGATGTTCCAGACGGCGAGCAGCTTCTGCCGGCCGGAGAAGCTGCCCAGGTTGACGGTGTGCGACACGGTGGCGTCGGGCTGGCGACCGCCGCCGTCGACGACCGCGACCCGGGTGTTGCCGATCCAGTACTCCCAGTTGGACGTGGCGTGCCGGGCGGTGTTGACCCAGGTGAACGTCACCGAGCTGCCGACCGAGGTGGCCGGCCAGCCGCGGCTGTCGTCGTTGAGCACGGCGAACTGGGCGATGCCGGCGTTGCAGCTCTTGAGGCCCTTGGGGCCCTCGACGCTCTGCGGCTCGTACTTGATCTGGCCGCAGTCGGGCACCCGGTTCTGGGCGCAGAGCGCCTGGCGGCTGGGAGGCGAGGAGACGTAGCCGTGGGCCTGGGCGGGGCCGGCGACCGCCAGGGTGGCGGTGACGGCACCCGTGGTGAGCAGCGGCAGGGTGATTCTTCGACGCATGGCGGCAACTCCTTCGGGGCGAGTGGAGATGGCAATGAACATAAATTAAACCTTGTTAACAGTAAAGACTCCTGTCTATAAATTAAGCCGTGTAGGCGGGGCCGTTCCTTGAGCGCCCGCGACCACCGTGGGATTCGGGTGCGTCGATGGCTCACCGCGCGGGGCCGATCGTCGTTCCTTGGGCACCCGGACACCGGCAGGTCTCCGGGAGGGCGACGCAGACAGACGATCGCCCGATCCACGAAGGAACCCCCGCATGAGCAGAACCCCATCCCCCGCGCACCGCCTCACCGCGTACGCCACCGTCCTGCTGCTCGCCGCCGCGGCACCGGCCGCCGTCGACCCACCCGCCGCCGGCGCGGTGGCCGACCCGGTGACGGTGACCGTGAACGCCCGCGCCGGGCTGGCCACCGTGCCGGAGACCGCGCTGGACGTCAACCACGCCATCTGGGACCAGCAGCTGGGCAGCACCGAGACGTCGGACCTGCTGCGGGCGGCCGGCGTGAAGATGCTGCGGTATCCCGGCGGCTCGTACGCCGACATCTACCACTGGCGGACCCACACCGCCCCCGGCGGGTACGTCGCCCCGAACACCGACTTCGACACCTTCGTGGCGGCGGCGAAGCGGGTCGGTGCCCAGCCGATGATCATCGCCAACTACGGCACGCCGGCCGAGGCCGCCGAGTGGGTGCGGTACGCCAACGTCACCAAGGGCTACGGCGCGCGGTGGTGGACGGTCGGCAACGAGAACTACGGCAACGGCCACTACGGCTCGGCCTGGGAGGCCGACGACCACCCGGACAAGAGCGCTATCCAGTACGCCCGGTTGGTCGTCGAGTACGCCGACGCCATGAAGGCGGTCGATCCGAGCATCAAGGTCGGCGCTGTGCTGACCATGCCGGCGAACTGGCCGGACGGGCTGACCGCCGGCGCCGACCCCGGCCCCTGGAACCAGACCGTGCTCTCCCTCGCCGGGCCGAAGATCGACTTCGTCGACGTGCACTGGTACCCGGGCGGCACCGCGGCCGAGTCCCTCGCCCAGACCGGCCACATCCCCGACGCCGCCTGGTTGCTGCGCCAGCAGATCGCCCGCTACGCCGGCCCCGACGCCGGACGGATCGGGATCAGCTTCACCGAGTTGAACGTCGGCGCGGGCCAGAACACCCAGCCGGGCGCGCTGTTCCTGGCCGACGCCTACAGCGGGCTGCTGGAGCAGGGCGTCTTCACCGTGCAGTGGTGGAACGCGCACAACGGGATCGGCACGGTCTCGGAGGTCGCCGGGCAGACCGACTACGGCGACTTCGGAATGCTCTCCAGCGGCGGGTGCACCGCCGACGGGTCGGTCTGCGAGCCGCCGTTCAACACGCCGTTCGCGCCGTACCACGGGCTGTCCATGATGAACCTCTTCGCCCGGGCGGGTGACCAGTTCGTCCGCGCCGGCACCGACCAGCCGCTGGTCACCGCGCACGCGACCCGCCGGCCCGACGGCAGCCTGGCGGTCCTGCTGCTGAACAAGGACCCGGACAATGCCCACCCGGTGGAGATCGACTACGCCGGGTTCACCCCCGCGGACGAGGCGCCCACCGTGCATACGCTGACCAACGGCGCCGGCGGGGTGGCCACCGGCCGGTCCGGCGGTGCGACCAGCCGGACGCTGCCGGCGTACTCGCTGACCACGCTCGTGCTGCGCCCGGCCGGCGCGGCCGGCGGACAGCCCGGAGCGCCGGGCCGGCCCACTGCGGGCACGGTGACCGACCGGACGGCGGCCCTGTCCTGGGCGCCGGCCGCGCCCGACGGCGCGCCGATCGCCAAGTACGAGGTGTACCGGCAGCACGGCGCGATCAGCGAGCAACTCGGCGAGACTCCTGGCACCTCGCTCACGGTCGGCAACCTCGACCCGGGCACCCGGTACACGGTCAACGTGCTCGCCCGGGACACCGCGGGCCGGGTCTCCTGGTCCTCCCCGCCGCTCACCTTCGCCACCGGCAGCCCGGCCGGCAGCACCTGCGCGGTGCGCTTCAGCAAGGACACCGACTGGGGCAACGGCTACGTGGCGACCGTCGACGTCGTGAACACCGGTCCGAGCGCGCTCGACGGCTGGACGCTCACCTGGACCTGGCCCACCGGCTGGCAGCAGGTGAGCAGCGGCTGGAGCGCCAACTGGTCGCAGGTGGGCAGCGAGGTCAGGGTGACCAGCACCGCCGACAATCGCCGGCTCGCCGCCGGCGGCGGCAGCACGAGCGCCGGCTTCGTCGGCGCGTACAGCGGGCCGAACGTGCTGCCCGGCGCGTTCCGGCTGAACGGCACCGTGTGCACCAGCCGGTGAGCCGGGCGGCGGTCACCCCCGCCGGGGTGGCCTGAGCCGGCCGTCGGCCGCTGACGGGGTCCGCGGGCTCCGTCGGCGGCCCGCGCCGCCCGGGCGGCGCGGGGCCGGGACCACGTGCGGGCGCAGGCGCGCGGCGGGCACCGGCCCGGCCGGTGGGCGGGCGGGCGCGCCCGGCCGGGGCAGCGCCGCCAGGATCAGCCCGAGGAGCGTCACCGCGATGATCCCGTCGAGCCAGTAGTGGTTGCCGGTGCCGACCACCACCAGCAGGGTGACGACCGGGTGGGCCAGCCAGAGCCACCGCCACCGCCCGGCGGTGACCGCGACCAGCGCGACGGCGACGGCCACGGCCCAGCCGACGTGCAGGGAGGGCATCGCGGCGTACTGGTTGCTCAGCGTGTCGGTCTCCGGCGGGCCGTAGACGGCGGGGCCGTACCGGCTGCCGGTGTCCACCAGGCCGGTGAGCGCGGTCATCCGGGGCGGGGCGAGCGGGACGAGGACGTGCAGGGCCAGCGCCGCGCCGGTGAGCGCGGCGAGCGCCCGCCGCAGCCACCGGTAGTGCTCGCGATGGCGGAGGTAGAGCCAAACGAGGCAGAGCGCGGTGGCCGGGAAGTGCACGTACGCGTAGTAGCAGTTGGCCAGCCGGACCGGCAGCTCGTGGACGAGCAGCGGCGCCTGCACGGCGGCCTCGTTGGGCAGGTGGAGCAGCCGCTCCAGCCACCAGATCCGCTCCCCGTTCTCCCGCGCGGTGCCGGACCGCCCGGCCACCATCAGCCGACCGGCCTTGTACGCCAGGAAGAGCGCCGCGACGAGGGCCAGCTCGCGGACTGCCCGGCGCAGCGCCCCGGCCGGCCGCGCGTTGGCGGCCACCGGCGGGGGCGGCGCGGGCTGCGTGGTGTCCACAGCGCCTCGATTCGGTCACGGCCGGCGTACGCCGGCCCGGTGGGCACGGACCAGGGCCGCCGCCGGATCGGCGACGGCCCTGGGACGACGGAGCGTCAGCGGCGGGCGCGTTCGCCCGGGCCCGTGACGTCCACGGCCACCTCGTCGAAGGCGGGCGCCCCGTCGACCGCGTCGGCCGCGACAGCGACCGAGCGGGCGGTGTCGGGCAGGTCCAGGCTGGACCGCAGGTTGATCGGCTTGAGCAGCAGCGCGGCCAGGATCCCGACGACCGCGATGGCGGCCGAGATCAGGAAGATGTGCCCGGTCGCGTCACCGTACGCGGCCCGCACAATGTGCTGGACCGGCGCGGGCAGGGCGGCAAGGTTGAGCGTGCTGCTGCCGCCGCCCGTGGTGGGGATCCCGGCCGCGGCCAGGTCGTGGGTGATCCGGTCGGTGACCTGGCGGGCCAGGACCGCGCCGAGCACCGACACGCCGATGGTGCCGCCGAGCGAGCGGAAGAACGCCACGCTCGAGCTGGCCGCGCCGATGTCCTTGAGCGCCACGGTGTTCTGCACGGCGAGCACCAGGTTCTGCATGGTCATGCCGACGCCCACGCCGACGATGAACATGGCGGCCCCGACCAGGACCAGCGAGGTCTCGTGGTCGATGGTGCCGAGCAGGGCGAAGCCGGCGACCAGGATGATCGACCCGGCGACGATGTACGGCTTGATCTTCCCGGAGGCGGTGATCAGCCGGCCGGCGACGATCGAGGAGAGCAGCACGCCGGCCATCATCGGGATGGTGAGCAGGCCCGCCTCGGTCGGGCTGTAGCCGCGGCCGATCTGGAAGTACTGGCCGAGGAAGACCGCGCCACCGAACATCGCCATGCCGACCGCGAGGCTGCCCAGGATGGCCAGCGCCGTGGTGCGCTCCCGGACGATCTCCAGCGGCACGACCGGCTCGGCGGCCCGCGACTCCACCAGGACGGCCAGGGCGAGCAGCAGCAGCGAGCCGCCGACCATCGCGCCGGTCTGCCAGGACAGCCAGGCGAACGAGTCGTCGACGAACGAGATCCAGATCAGCAGCAGGCTGACGCCGGCGGCGATCAGCGTGGCGCCCAGGTAGTCGATCTTCACGTTGTCCCGCCGCGCGGTGGGCAGGTGCAGGGTCATCTGGAGCAGGATCAGCGCGACGATCGCGACCGGCGCCCCGACGAAGAAGCACCAGCGCCAGCCGAGCCAGGAGGTGTCCACGATGAGGCCGCCGAGCAGCGGGCCGCCGACCGTGGCGAGGGCCATCACGCCGCCGAGGTAGCCGTTGTAGCGACCGCGCTCGCGGGGCGGGATCATCGCCGCGATGGCCACCTGGACCAGGGCCTGGAGACCGCCGACGCCGATGCCCTGGAAGGCACGGGCGGCGATGAGCTGGCCGGCGGAGTGCGCGAAGCCGGCCGCGACCGAGCCGGCCAGGAAGACCACGATGGCGACCTGGATCAGCAGCTTCTTGTTGAACAGGTCGGCGAGCTTGCCCCAGATGGGAGTGGTCGCCGTGGCGGTGAGCAGGGTGGCGGTGACCACCCAGGTGTACTGGGTCTGCGAGCCGTTGAGGGCTCCGATGATCTTCGGTAGGGCGGTCGAGACGACCGTGCTGCTCAGCATGGCCACGAAGAGCACCAGCAACAGGCCGCTTAGGGCCTCCAGCGTCTGCCGCCGGTTCATGGGCTCGGCGTCGGCCGTCGCGGTGGGTGCGCTCATCGCGCGTCCTCCAGGTTGTCGTGTCGGGTGAGGGCGACCTCGAGGTCGCCGGTGAGGCGTCCGAGCGCGGCGGACAGGGCCGCCACCTCGCCGGGGGTCCAGTCGGCGAGCGCTCGGGAGAGCACCGCGCCGTACCACTCGTAGGCCTCGGTCAGGGCGGCCCGGCCGGCCGGGGTGACCGTCAGGTGACTGGCCCGCCGGTCCTCCGGGTCGGTGCGCCGGTCGACCAGGCCGTCGGCCACCAGGGCGGCGACCGCCCGGCTGACCGTCGAGGGGTCGAGCCGGCTCCGCTCCGCCAGGTCCCGGGCGTGGCAGCCGGTGGCCGCGCCCCGGTCGATGTGCCGGAGCAGGCCCACCATGCCGGGCGGCACGGCCGGACGGTCGTGGACGCGCCGCTGCTTGAGCAGTCGCACGCCGGTCAGCAGGTCCTGCAACCGGGTGACGAGTTCTCGACTGGTCGCGTCCACCGTTCCCCTCCCCTGCCTTGGTTGCCTCAAGCAATCATTCGCGAATCTTGCGCAGTAGGCAAGTTTGCTCATTGAGAAACGGATCACGTACGCTGGGCAGCCATGGAGGAGTCCACCGGGCTACGCGAGCGGAAGAAGGCGGCGACCCGCCTCGCCCTGCACGAGGCGGCCCTGCGCCTCGCCGCCGAGCAGGGGCCGGACCGGGTCACCGTCGAGGCGATCGCCGACGCGGCCAACGTGTCCCGGCGCACCTTCTCCAACTACTTCTCCAGCAAGGAGGAGGCGCTCTTCCACGGCGACACCATGCGGCTGCGCCGGCTGCTGGAGCTGATCGCCGAGCAACCCGCCGACCTGCCGCCGTGGGCGGCGCTCAGTGCCGCCGCGCTGCATCAGGCGGACGAGCTGTACGGCGACCTCGCCGGGTCGTGGCTCGACCGGCGCCGCCGGCTGCACGGCAACCCGGGCCTGGTGGCGCACCAGGTGGCCGCGTACACGGCGATCGAGCGGGAGCTGGCCGGGCAGATCGCCCGCCGGCTCGCCGGCCCCGACTCGGCGCTGCGCGCCCGGATCCTGGCCGCCACCTTCCTGGCCACCCTGCGGGTCGCCGTCCAGCAGTGGATCGAGCAGCCGGACCACCCGCTGGCCGACACGCTCCGGGCCGCGCTCGCCCACGCCGCCCCGGCGGCCGGCTGACCTGTCGGAGGGTGGGGCTAGCGTCCTGGGTGTGGTCACCGTCGACGAGGTCCGCGCCCTGGCCCGCACGCTGCCGCGCACCAGCGAGCACCTGATCCACGACCGGATCAAGTTCCGGGTCGGCGCGATCGTCTACGTCGCGTTCAGCCGCGACGAGCAGAGCATGGGCTTCGGCTACCCGAAGGAGCAGCGCGACGGGCTGATCGCCGCCGAGCCGGCGCTGTTCTTCCTGCCCCGCCCCTCCGACCTGCGGTTCAACTGGGTCTGCTGCCACCTCGACCGGCTCGACCACGCCCAGATGACCGAGCTGGTGTGTGAGGCGTGGCGGATGGTGGTGCCGAAGTTCCTGGCCCGCCAGCGGCTGGGTGAGTGAGTTCCGGGCCTTCGATGAGAGCGGTATCACGCCGTACGGTCCCGGCATGAGCGGCACCACGACATCCACGGCGGCCGTGCGGCCGTACCGGCCCGCCGATCACGACGCGGTCTACGACATCTGCGTCCGCACCGCCGACGCCGGCGGCGACGCCCGCGGGCGGTACGCCTCGGAGGACCTGATGCCCGACCTCTTCGCCGGCCCCTACCTGCACCTCGAACCGGAGCTGGCGTTCGTCCTGGCCGACGCCGGCCGGGTGGTCGGCTATGTGGTCGGCACCGCCGACACCCCCGCCTTCGTCCGCACCTACCGGCGGGTCTGGATCCCCCGGCTGGCGCACCGCTACCCTGCGCCGACCGGTGAGCCGCGCACCCCGGACGAGGAGATAATCGCCCTGCATCATCATCCCGAGCGGATGCCCCTGCCGGAGCTGGCCGGCTACCCGGCCCACCTGCACATCGACCTGCTCCCCAGCCACCAGGGGCGCGGCCACGGCCGGCGACTGCTGGAGACCTTCCTGGCCGCCGCCGCGCGGGCCGGCGCGCCCGCGCTGCACCTCGGCATGGTCACCGCCAACGTCCGCGCCCGCGGCTTCTACGACCGGCTGGGCTTCCACGTGATCCCGGTGCCCGATCCGGGCCCGCTCACCTACCTGGGCCGGTCCACGACCTGACGACGCCGTCCCGGTGCCGCTGCGGATGCCGGTCGATTCCGCCCCTCGGGCCGACCCGGCGCTGACAGACTCGGGCGGTGGGCCGCGACGGGTGGGGCAAGGGGCTGGGCCCTGCGATGCGGATCGCCCCGGCCGCCCGGGTGGACAAGTTCGAGATCTTCTTCGACCTCGTCTTCGTGGTCTCCTTCTTCATCATCACCCGGGCCACCGCCGCGAACGTGACCCCGCGGGAACTGCTGCACGCCATGCTGGTCCTCGCCGTGCTCTGGTGGTGCTGGGTGGTGCACAGCGCCGTGGCCACCCGGCTCCGGCTCGGTGAGGGCTTCGTCCCGGTGCTCATGGTGATCGGCATGATCGCGTTGTTCACCTTCGCGCTGGCCCTGCCGCAGACCTTCGGCAGCCTCCAGCAGGGCAGCGCCGGGCCGATGCTGGTCACCATCAGCTACGTGGTGATCCGCGGTGTGCACCTGTCGCTGTTCGAGTACGCCACCCGGGGCGATCCGGCGGCCCGGCGCAAGGTCTGGCAGTTCGTCCCCGAGGTGCTGATCACCACCTGCCTGCTGCTGGTCGCGGCGCTGCTCCCGGCGCGGGTCGCGGATCCCGACCTCGGGCTGTGGCTGCGCGACGGGCTCTGGATCGCCGTGGTGGTCATCCAGTACGCCAGCGGGTTGCTGGCCGGCACCGGGGGCTGGCAGATCACCTCCGCCGAGCACTGGACCGAGCGCTACGACCTGATCCTGATCATCGCGCTGGGCGAGTCGGTCATCTCGGTCGGCGTCGGCGGCAACCTGATCGGCAAGCCGGTCACCTGGCCGGCCATCCCGGCGGCGATCTTCGGCATCCTGTTCACCGCGGCGCTCTGGTGGGCGCACTTCGACGTGATCGGCCCGGCCGCCCGGATCGCGCTGCACGCCGCCGAGGGCCGCCCGCGCGTGGCGATGGCCCGCGACGCGTACGCCTACCTCTACCTGCCGATGATCGCCGGGGTGATCCTGTTCGCGATCGGCGCGGAGGAGCTGGTGCGGACGATCACCGACCCGGCCGGCGGGGTGGCCGAGCGGGGCCACGGACCGGCAGTGCCGCTGCTCTTCTCCGGCGTGCTGCTCTACCTCGCCGCGGACATGGCGTTCCAGCTCCGCACCCTGCGGACCGTGTCGTGGACCCGGGTCGCCGCCCTGGCCGCGCTCGGCGCCGGGCTGCCGGCCGGCCGGCACCTGCCCGCGCTCGGCGCGCTGGGCCTGCTCACCGCGATCTGCGTCGCGCTCGTCGCCGTCGAGGTGGTGATCATGGCGGAAGCGCGCACCGCCCTGCGCCGGGCGATCTACGAGGAGAAGGCCAGCCACGAGGCGGGCGAGGCGGCCTTCCGCGCCCGCTGGCACGAAGACGGCCCGGACCGGCCCGCGGATTAGCCGCTCGCCCGTCCGACATCGTGGGACGGGCGACCCTTAGAGTCTCCGCGTGATCGAGATCGCCACCGAGGTCGACCTGTTCCACCCGCCGGCACGGATCTGGCGGGCCCTGACGGAACGGGCGCTGCTCGCCAAGTGGTTCGCCGGAAGCGAGTCGCTGGGTGACCGTACGCTGCTGCGCACCGCGGGGCTGCCCGGGTACGACGCCGACACCGAGGTGGAGGTGGTCGAGCTACGCGCGCCGGAGCGGCTGGTGCTGCGCTGCCGCGAGGCGGCCCGGAGCACCCGGCTGGCCTGCGACATCGTCCGCACGGGGCACGGTTCCCGGCTGTCCGTGCGGGAGGTGCTGGAGGAGGGCGACTGGGACGCCGACCGGCGCGCCGAGCAGCACCAGGGGGCGGTTACCGGACGGCTTCCGGCGATCCTCGACTGGCTGGCCTTCCAGGAGGTCGACCTGCGCCGGGCCGAGGGCGGGCTGACCGCCGAACTGCCGGTGGTCCGGCTGCTCGGCGACGTGCGCAGCCGGGCCGGCCGGCGACGGGCGGTGCTGGCGGCCGCGGTGCTGGCGGTGCTCGGCCTGGCCGCCGGGGCTGCGGTCTGGGCCACCCGGCCCGAGCAGCCGGCACCGGCCGCCGCGCCGCCGTCGGCGACGCTGGTGGCGCCCTCCGCGAGCAGCGCAACGCCCAGGGCCACCCCGTCGCGGGCGACGCCGTCGGCCACCCGCCGCAGCGTGGCACCGGACCCGACCCCGTCGGCCTCCCCCACCCGTACGCCGAGCCGCAGCCCGTCGCCCGCCGCCCCGCTGACCGCCACCTACGAGACGGTCTCCGACCGGGTCTTCGGCTACCGGGGCGAGGTGGTGGTGCGCAATCCGGGGACGGCGGCGCGGTCGGGCTGGACGGTGACCGTGACGCTGGGCGACGGCGCCACCGTCGGCAGCGTCAACGGGGCCGAGGCGACGCAGGACGGGACGGTGGTCACCTTCACCGGCGCGGCGGTGCCACCGGGCGGGTCGACCACCATCCGGTTCGACGTCCGGGACCCCGACCTGACGGCCACCGGGCCGGAGGGCTGCACGGTGGACGGCGCGGCCTGCTCGCGCCCGTGAGCGGCGCGGCCCGGATCAGCAGAACCAGCCGTCCTGCACCCAGCCGTGCCGGTTGACGTGGCCGTAGGCGAAGCCGTAGACGTAGCCGCCGCTGCGCGGCCCCTCGACCAGGAAGGTCTGACCACGGTAGAGCGTCCCCATCCACGCGCCGTTCGGGTCGGTCCGGACGAGGAGGTCGCTGGCGCAGACGGTCTCCCGCTGCCCGATCGTGCCGTCGGCCGCCTGCGCGGCCGTCGGCAGGGCGGTCACCGCGAGCGCGGCGGCCAGGGCGGCGGCGGCGAGCCGGGTCGAATTCACCATGAGTCGTAGCCTCCGATGCACTCCAGCCGCAGGTAGCCCCAGTCGTTGGGCCCGAAGTCGAAGGACGCCGCCCAGCCGTTGTAGACCGGGTGCACCCCCGGGGTGTGCCCGATCTTGTCGCCGTAGGTGAGGGTGCGCTTGAGCCCGTACGGGCCGCGGGCCGAGTCGTAGTTGTCGTAGAAGCTGGCGGTCTGGCAGACCACGACGGCGTGCCGCGGGACGACGGTCTCGGCCCGTGCCGCCGCGGCCGTCCAGGGTGTCAGGCAGACGCCGGCGACCGCCGCGGCCGTCAGCCGTGTCGTTCGACGCATCGGGGTGCCCCCTCTCGCTCCGGTGGCCCACACTCTAACCCGTGTGAGTGATGTTCATCTATAGGTCGAGCCGCCGGGAGGACGTGTCCTCCCGGCGGCCCGCTGACCGGTGGGTCAGTTCCGGTTGATGGTGAAGGTGGTGGTCGTGTTCCTGATGTCCTGGTAGTTGTCGGTCAGCCGGAGGTTGGTGAAGGTGGCGGAGCCGACCGCCGGGCCCTGCCCCGGTTCGGGCATCTCGTTGGCCCAGATGCCGAAGCCGGACTTGGCGTCGAAGGCGTCGCCGCTGCGCTTCGCCCCGGAGATCGACACGTTGGTGAAGACCGTGTCGGTGATCGGATTCTCCGGTTGGCCGCCGTTGTACTTGGTCTGGAACATGATCCCGGAGTACGTCGGGTCGACGATGTCCACGTCGGACACTCGGATGCCGCGGAACTCCTTGGAGGCCGAGAAGAGCCACATTGCCGGGAAGGTCTGCGCGCCCCAGAAGTGCCCGCCCGCCCGGATCAGCGAGACGTTCTGGAACTGGGTGGGCGGGCTGGCGCCGAACCCGACGAACGGGTAGCCGAAGTCGAGCGAGCTGATGGTGATGCCCGAGTACGTCAGCATGTCGGCGATGTAGAGGTTGCGGAAGATGTTGTCGTAGCCGCCGTACACGGCCACCCCGGCCGCCCGCCAGGTGAGCGTGGCGGTCAGGTTCTCGAACACGTTGCCGTGGTTGCCGCCCGAGGCGCCCTGGTCGGTCGCGGAGAACAGCGCGAAGGCGTCGTCGCCGTTGGAGCGGCCCTCCGAGTTGGTGACCAGGTTGTTCGTGCTGCCGTTGGTCATGTTCACCGCGTCGGCGAAGGTGTCCCGGAACCGGCTGTCCCGGATGGTCAGCCCGCTGACGCTCACCCCCCAGTACGCGCAGACCGTGTGCTCGACCCAGACGCTGTCCAGCGTCATGTTGTCGACGTCCTTCAGCTCGCCCCACACCTTGCCCGGACCGTCGATCCGGTTGGTGTAGTTGCCGAAGAACGCCAGGTGGGCGAAGGTCGACCCGCTCGCCGAGGACTCCACCCGGAAGCCGGCGTCGGTGTTCTGCTGGTTGGTCGGCGTCTGGAAGCGGGTGTACCACATGCCCGCGCCGACCACCTTGACCGGCTTGCCGTACACCTGGAACTTCTGCGCGGTGTCGTAGGTGCCCGGCGGCAGGTAGACACCGACCAGGTTGCCGGTGGTGTCCATCCGGACGGCGTCCAGCGCGTTCTGCACGTCGGCGTGGCTGAATCCGGTCGGCTCCCGGTAGCGGGCCGGGTCCGGGTTCGCCCGCGGCGACACCAGCTCGGTGTTGACGAAGTCGATCGCGTACGTGGTGCTGTTGGCCGGGTCCTTCTGAAGCCGGATGGTGACGCCGGCCGGGACGGTGGAGTTCAGCATCACGTTGGCCTCGTCGTACAGGTGGCGGGGTGCGCCGGCGCCCGGCGAGTCGCTCGGGCCCGCCTCGGCCCCGTAGAGCCAGATGTGCTTCGAGGTCAGGTTGATCGGCTTGTGCAGCACCCCGTTGACGTAGATGTTCAACGTCGCGTCGATCCCGCCGCCGCCCGGGGCGTCCGGGATGGAGAAGCGGGTGACCAGGGTGTTGGTGGCCGCCCGAGTGGTCCACTCGACGTACGCGCCGGTGGTGTTCAGGGTGACCGCCCGGCGTCCGGACGCCTCGCCGGCCAGGTCGCCGATGGTCCGGTTCGGCCCGAGCACCTGCGCCCCGCCGCCGACCCGGCCCTCCTCGGCCTCGTACGTGTCGTACGGGACGTTCGCGCCCCGCCCGACGAACAGCGGCCGGTCGCTGGTGTTGTTCTGCTGCTTGACCGGCAGCTCGTTGGCGTCGGCGGCGAGCGCCACCCGCACCGTGTACTTCCCGTTCGCCGCCGTCCAGCTGCCCAGGTTGACCGGCGGGCTGGTCGCCCCGGCCGCGAGGGTGCCGCTGTACGAGCCGGTCAGGGTGCGTACCACCGCGCCGGTGTCGCCGAGCAGGGTGAGGGTGATGTTGTGCGCGCCGCCGGCCGAGGCGACCGTGCCCTGGTTGCGGACCGACACCGCGAAGCTGACCGCGGCGCCGGCGCTCGGCGTGCCGGGTGACCAGGTCACCGCCCCGGCGACCAGGTCGGAGCTGGGCACCGCGCTGACCGTCAGCGAGCCGGTGCGGCTGTTGTTCGACTCGTTCTGCTCGATGACCGTGTTGGCCTCGTCGACCGTGGCGGTCACCTCGTAGCTGCCGGCGTTGCGCGCGCCGATGTCGACGGCGACGGTCGCCGAGGCCCCGGCCGCGAGCGCGCCGACGGCCGCGGTGCCGACCTTCGTCGTACCCAGGTAGAAGGTGACCGCGGAGGCGGCGGCCGGCGCGGTGCCGGCGTTGCGCACGGTGGCGGAGAGGGTGACCGGGTCGGTCTCCACCGGCGCGGACGGCGCCGCGGACACGGCGGTGACGGTGAGGTCCGGGTTCGGCGCCGGGGTGCCGATCACCTGGAACTCGGCGACCTGGCCGTTGGACGAGCCGGAGTTGGCGGTGAACTGCAGCCGCACGTCCGCGGCGGTGGCGCTCACCGGGATGGTCACCGTGTTGCTGCTGGTCGGGTTGAACGAGTACGTCGCCGAGCCGACCACCGTGGTGAACCCGGCGGCGGACTGCTCCCGGCCGAGCACCTGGAAGGTCTGCGTGCGCGGCCCCCAGACCGGGTCCGGGTTCAGCTTGACCACGACGGCGCTGATGCTGGCGTTGGCCCCCAGGGCGACGGTCAGCGTGCTCGGGTACGCCCCCGGCGCGCCCTCCCAGTAGGTCGTCACGTCGTTGTCGTTGGCGTTGACCGCGTTGAACACGTGCACCACCGAGGAGGCGGTGATCGGCTTGCCGACGGCCAGGTTGCTGCCGCCCGGGGTGCCGCCGGTCCGGGTGACCGTGTTCGAGGTCGCCGAGACGTTCCCGGCCGCGTCGCGGGCGCGGACGAACCAGGAGACGGTGGCGGTGCCCGGCTGGGTGTCGGTGTAGGTGAGGGTGGTGCCGTTGACGCTGCCGCGCAGGGCGTTGTTGGCGTAGACGTCGTAGCCGGTGACGCCGACGTTGTCGGTGGACGCCGTCCAGGTCAGCCGGACCTGCCCGGCCGCCGGCTGGGTGTACGCGAGGTTGCCGGGCGCGGTCGGCGCGGTGGTGTCCCCTGTGTTGCCGGTGCGGGTGACGGTGTTGCTGTTGGCCGACTGGTTGCCGGCCGCGTCGCGGGCCCGGACGTAGTAGGAGACCGTCGACCCGGCCGGCTGGGTGTCGGTGTACGAGAGGGTCGACGCGCCGACGCTGGTGCGGAGCGTGCCGTTGGCGTAGACGTCGTAGCCGGTGACGCCGACGTTGTCGGTGGACGCCGTCCAGGTCAGCCGGACCTGGTCGGCGGCGGGCTCGGTGAGGGTGAGGTTGCCGGGCGCGCTGGGCGGCTGGGTGTCGCCGGTGGCCGGGCCGTAGACCTCCAGCTCGGCGAGCTGGCCGGCGGGCCAGCCGGTGTTGGCGGTGACCAGCAGCCGCACGTAGCGGGTGGTGGCGGTGCCGAAGGTGACGGTGACCGTGTTGCCGCTGGTGGGGTTGAAGGCGTAGCCGGCGGAGGCGACGAGCGTGCCGAAGGTGGACCCGTCGGTGCTGCCCTGCACGGTGAGCGTCTGGGTGCGCGCCGGCCAGCCGGTCGGAAGCTTGAGCACCACCTTGTTGACCGCCACGGCGGCGCCGAGGTCGACCCGGATCCACTGCGGGAACGCGTTGTTGGCGCTCTCCCAGTAGGTGGCTGGGTTGCCGTCGTTGGCGTTGCCCGCGCCGTAGACGTCGGAGTGGCTGCTCTCCGCCATGGTCCGGCCCAGGGCCAGGTTGGCCGACGAGTTCGCCGCCCCGTACACCTCCAGTTCAGCGAGCTGTGCGGCGGCCCAGCCGGTGTTGGCGGTGACCGTGATCCGGACGTGGCGGGTGCTGGTGGCCGGGAAGCTCAGCGTGACCGTGTTGCCGTTGGCCGGGCTGAAGGCGCGCCCGGCCGAGGCGACCAGGGTGCTGAAGCTGGCGCCGTCGGTGCTGCCCTGCACCGACAGGGTCTCGGTGCGGGACTCCCAGCCGGTGGGGAGCTTCAGCACCACCTGGTCGACCGACTGGGCGGAGCCGAGGTCGACCTGGGCCCACTGGGGGAACGTGCCGCCGGTGCTCTCCCAGTAGCTGCCGGCGTTGCCGTCGGTGAGGTTGCCGGCCGCGTACGGGCCGTTGACGCTGCTGGCCGTGGCGGTGCGGCCGAGGGCGAGGTTCGGGCCGCCGGCCGCGGCGGCCGGGGACGGGGGCGGGCCCGTGACGGCCAGCGCGACCGCGGCGAGCACCGCGACCAGCCGGGTACGGAATCTGGACATGGTGGAGGGACACCTTCTTCCGGGAACGTGGAGAGGTGGGTGTGGTGGGGGGTGGACGGGGTCCCCGCCGCGCCGCGGGGACCCCGGGGCGGTCAGGTGGCGTACACCTCGAACTCGCCGAGCTGGCCCGCGGGCCAGCCGGTGTTGCCGGTGAAGGTCAGCCGCAGGTGCCGGCGCCCGGCGGAGGGGAAGGTGATGGTGGCGGTGTTGCCGGTGGCCGGGTCGAAGGTGTAGCCGGCCGACGCCTTCACCGTGGTCCAGGTCGACCCGTCGGTGGAGCCGAGCACCGACAGCGTCTGGGTGCGGGCCTGCCAGGCCGACGAGGGTGGCAGCTTCAGCACCACCCGGGACACCGGGTACGTCGCGCCGAGGTCGACGGTGAGCGACTGCGGGAAGGCGTTGTTGGCGCTCTCCCAGTAGGTGCCGGCGTTGCCGTCGACCGTGTTGGCCGCGCCGTACACGTCGGCGTGGCTGGTCTCGCTGACCGGCCGGCCGGCGGCCAGGTTGCCGGTCGGCGGCGGGGTGGTCGGGGGCGGCGTGGTGGTCGGCGGCGGGGTGGTGCTGGTGCCGCCGTACACCTCGAACTCGGCGGCCTGCCCGGCCGGCCAGCCGGTGTTGCCGGTGACGCTGAGCCGCAGGTGTCGCCGCTCCCCCGCCGGCAGCGAGATCGACACGGTGTTGCCGGTGGCCGGGTCGAAGGTGTAGCCGGCCGACGCCTTCAGCGTGGTCCAGGTCGACCCGTCGGTGGAGCCGAGCACCGACAGCGTCTGGGTACGTCGCTCCCAGCCCGCCGGCAGCTTGACCACCACCCGGTCGACGGTGCGCGCCGCGCCGAGGTCCACGGTCAGCGTCTGCGGGAACGCGTTGTTGGCGCTCTCCCAGTAGGTCGCGGCGTTGCCGTCCACCGCGTTCGCCGCTGCGTACGTCTGGGTGCTGCTGGAGGCGGTGGCCGGCCGGCCGAGGGCGAGGTTGCCGCCGGACGGCGGTGGGGTGGTCGGGGTCGGGCTCGGCGTGGGGCTGGTCGGAGTCGGGGTGGGCGGGGTGGACGGGCCGTTGCCCCACTGCGGCTCGGGCCACGGCCCGCAGTACGGGCTCGCCGAGTACCAGCCGGAGTTGCCGGCGCCCTGGGTGATCTGGAAGCCGCTGCCGACGCAGTTGTACATCGGGTTGGCCTGGGCGATGCCGGTGGCCCGGACGTTGGTGAAGCTGACCTGGCTGGGCGCCTGCACCTGGAGCGCGAAGGTCCCCGCCCCGTCGATGCGCACGTTGTTCAGGTTGATCCCGCTGGTCTGCCCCTCGATCCAGTGCAGCGCGGCGTAGGAGCTGTCCAGGATGTCGGTGTCGGTGACGTTGATGGTGGCGCCCTGGATCGGCTCGTTGAGCGCCGAGAACCAGATCGCGCCGACGCCGAAGCGCCAGTTGTAGTCGGAGTTGCCGTTGCGGATCAGGGTGTTGCGGGCGACGGTGATCGTGCCGGCGACCGCGGTCGGGCCGTTCACGCCGGGATAGCGGTTCGCCACGTGGATGCCGCCGCCGTTGGTGACCGAGTCGGCGGTGACGTTGTCGGTGATCCGGATGTCCCGGCCGCCGTAGGTGACCAGGTTGTTGGCCAGGATGGTGACGCCGACGGTGTTGAAGGTGAAGGCGTTGTTGACGTTCGGCAGGTTCTGCGCCCACATGGCCAGGCCGTCGTCGCCGGTGTTGCGGACGAAGGTGTTGGTCACCGTGGAGTTGGTGACGCCCCAGTGGAAGTTGACCCCGTCGGCGGTCTGGTCGAGGATCCGGCTGTTGCGGATGGTGAAGTTGTCCATCGGGCCGTCCATCCAGGCGCCGACCTTGGTGTGCTGCAACCAGAGGTTGTCCACCACCGAGTTCGACATCGCCCCGCCCAGGGCGTTGACCTGGTCCTCGTCCACCCGCTCACGGATGTCGCCGATGATGGCGAAGTCCCGCAGGGTGACGTTGCGGCTGGGCCCGCCGGCCTCGTGCGGCCGGATCTCGCCGCCGTAGCCGCCGCCGGGCACGTACTTACCGTAGATGCCGGCGGCCCGCTTGCGGTCGGTGGGGTGCCGGCCGCCGAGCACCGAGTACCAGGGCCCGGCCCCGCGCAGGGTCACCCCGTCGACCACCACGTGGTCCCAGAGGGTGAAGGTGCCGGCGGGGATCCAGACGGTCCTGCCCTGCGCCTTGCCGGCATCCACGGCGGCCTGGAACTTCGCGGTCGAGTCGGTCGCGCCGGTCGGGTCGGCGCCGAAGTCGGTGACCACGTCGAGCACACCGGTGGGCTTGGCGATCTGCCCGCCGACCAGCTCGAAGTCGGCCAGGTCGATGGTGAAGGTGGGCGACTGCGCGGTCGAGGAGACCTGGAGGCGGATCTTCGTGCCGGCCGGGTAGGTGGTGCCGAACAGGGCGCGGGCCTCGTCGTAGAAGTGGTGCGGGTTGGTGTCGCCGGGGTTGTTGTTGAACGGGTACCCGCCGTAGTACCAGCCGTACCGGGAGGTGACCGGGACCGCCTTGACCAGGGCGCCGCCGGCGCGCAGGTCGATGCTGGCGTCCCGGCCGGTGCCGGCCGGGCTGTCCGGCAGGCTGTACCGGAAGGTGATCGCGTTGGCCGAGGCGGTGAGGGTGAACTCGACGTACTCGCCGACGGCGTCGAGGGTGACCGCCTCCCGGCCGGACGCCTCGGACGGGAGGGTGCCGTAGCGCCGGTCGGGGCCGATCCGGGTGCCGGTGTGGACGGCCTGCTCCGCCTCCTGTTCGAGGAACGGCACGGTGGCGCCGCGACCGGCGATGTCGAACGGGGACAGCCCCGCGGCGCGGGCCGGGGTGGCGGTGGTGGTGAGCGCCACGACCGTGAGGGACGTGGCGGCCAGCGCGGCGCCGGCGAGGACGGCCAGCCCCGCGCGGAGCCGGCTGCGGCGCGGGTGGTGCGGGGTGGTGTGATCGGCCATGAGGGGTGCGCTCCCTTTCGTCGGATGGCCAGGTCCCCCGTGCGGTGCGGTGGTTCCTCCCCTCCTTCCTGTTCAGGTGGCGCGGCGGGCGGCGTCGGCGGCCGGGACGGGCCGCCGACGCCGGAGACGGGTCAGCCGGTTCGCAGCCAGACCGCGGTGTCCGGCGGCAGCCGGTCGTCGTCGAGCGGTCCGCTGGCCAGCAGCAGCCGCTCGTGCCCGGGCAGCGGCACGGCGGCGGCGGAGAGGTTGACCAGGCAGGTGAAGCCCGGCTCGCGGGCGAAGGCGAGCACCCGGTCGGGGGCGGGCAGCCAGGTGAGCCCGCCGTCGCCGAGCGCCGCCTCGGACCGTCGGATCGCGATGGCCGTCCGGTAGAGCTCCAGCATCGAGTGCGGGTCGCCGGTCTGGGCGCGGACGGTGCGGTCCTTCCAGTCGGCCGGCTGGGGCAGCCAGGGCGCGGCCGCCGCGCCGTCGGGGCTGAAGCCGAACGGCGGGTCGTCACCGGCCCAGGGCAGCGGCACCCGGCAGCCGTCCCGGCCGGGGTCGACCCGGCCGGAGCGTTCCCACATCGGGTCCTGGCGCAGCTCGTACGGGATGTCCTCGACCTCCCAGAGCCCCAGCTCCTCCCCCTGGTAGACGTACGCGGCGCCGGGCAGCGCCAGGGAGAGCAGCGCGGCGGCCCGGGCCCGGCGGGTGCCCAGCTCCAGGTCGGTGGGGATGCCCTCACGCTTGGCGGCGAAGCTGAACCGGGTGTCCGCCCGGCCGTAGCGGGTGACGTGCCGGGTGACGTCGTGGTTGGAGAGCACCCAGGTGGCCGGCGCGCCGACCGGCGCGTGCGCGCTGAGCGTCCCGTCGATGCTCTCGCGCAGCGCGGAGGCGTCCCAGGCGCAGCCGAGGAAGTCGAAGTTGAAGGCCGCGTGCAGCTCGTCCGGGCGCAGGTAGTTGGCGAACCGCTGCCGGTCCGGCAGCCACACCTCGCCGATCAGCGCCCGGTCGCCGGGGTACGAGTCGGCGACCCGCCGCCAGCCGCGGTAGATCTCGTGCACCCCGTCGAGGTCGCGGAACGGATGCGGCCGGTCCGGCCGGGTCTCGGGCAGCGTCCCGTCCTTGACCAGCAGCCCGGCCGAGTCGATCCGGATACCGTCCACCCCGCGGTCGAACCAGAACCGCAGGATGTCCTCGAACTCGGCGCGCACCCGGGGGTGGTCCCAGTTGAAGTCGGGCTGCTCGGGGGCGAACAGGTGCAGGTACCAGTCGCCGGGGGTGCCGTCCGGGTTGACGGTCCGGGTCCAGGTCGGTCCGCCGAACTCGCCGACCCAGTCGGTGGGCCGCTGGTCGCCGTCCGGGCCGCGACCGGGGCGGAACCAGAACAGGTCGCGCTCGGGCGCGTCCGGTCCGCCGGCGAGCGCGGCCTGGAACCAGGGGTGCGCGTCGGAGCAGTGGTTGGGCACCACGTCGACGATGGTCCGGATGCCGAGCGCGTGCGCCTCCCTGATCAGCGCCTCCGCCTCGGCGAGGGTGCCGAAGACCGGGTCGATGTCGCGGTAGTCGGCCACGTCGTAGCCGGCGTCGGCCATCGGGGAGGGATACCAGGGGCTGAACCAGATCGCGTCGATGCCGAGCTCGGACAGGTAGTGGAGCCGGGACCGGATGCCGGCGATGTCGCCGATGCCGTCGCCACCGCCGTCGGTGAAGCTCCGCGGGTACACCTGGTAGATCACCGCTCCACGCCACCACGGACCTTTGTCTGGTGTGGACACGAGCACCTGCTTTCTGCGTCGGTACGTCGGCATGTGCGCCGGACCCTGGATGTGTGTCGGGCGAACGGTCGTCGGTCGCCGCGGGAGGTCTCGCCGGTGGTGTGCCGGTGCGGTCAGCCCTTGAGGCTGCCGGTGGTCAGGCCGGACATGATGTTCCGCTGGAAGATCAGGAAGATGATGACGGTCGGGATCGCGGCGATGACCGAGGCGGCGATCACCACGTTCATGGGCGTGCCGCCCGCGAAGGCGTAGATGCCGACGCTGACCGTCCGGGTCTCGGGTGACGGCATGACCAGCTTCGGCCAGAGGAAGTCCTTCCAGACCGCCGTCACCGCGAAGATCGAGACCACGCCGAGGATGGGGCGCGACATCGGCAGGATGATCGACCAGAGGGTCCGCAGCGGCGTCGCCCCGTCCACCAGGGCCGCCGCCATCAGGTCCTCCGGGATCGAGTCGAAGAACCGCTTCAACAGGAAGATGTTGAACGCGTTCGCGACCAGGGGCAGCCAGATCGCGAACGGCGAGTCGAGCAGGTTGAGGTGCAGGATCGGCAGGTCGATCACGGTCACGTACTGGGGGACGATGAGCACCATCGCCGGGATCATCAGCGTCGCCAGCATCAGGCCGAGGATCACGTTGCCGAGGACCGGCCGGAGCTTCGACAGGGAGTACGCCGCCGCGGTGTCGAGAACGAGCTGGAACAGCACCGCCCCGGTCGCGTAGTAGAACGTGTTGAACAGCAGCTTGGCGAGGTCCAGGTTGTTCCACGCGTCGACGTAGTTCTGCGGCTGGGGATCCTTCGGAAACAGCGACGGCGGGGTCTGCGCGATCTCCTGGCCGGACTTGAGCGCGCCGGTGACCATCCAGTAGAGCGGGCCGATGAAGACGAGCGTGAACACCACCACGACGACGGCGAGCAGCGTCCAGTAGAGCACCCGGCCGCGCCCCCGCTGGAGCTGAGCCTGGGAGATGAGGGTCCGGGTCCCGGAGTCCTGTGCCATTCCTCGTCCGTCCTAGTCCTGTTTCGCGGTCAGCCGCACGTAGACGGCGGAGAAGCCGGCCAGCACCACGAGCATGATCACGCCGAGCGCCGCGGCGCCGTTGAGGTCGTTCTGGAAGAACCCGTGCTGGTAGATGAGGTACGCCACCGAGGTCGCGGAGTCGCCCGTGCCCGCGCCGTTGGCCAGGATCAGCGGCTCGATGAAGAGCTGCATGGTGGCGACGATCTGGATCATCGCCAGGAGCGCGAGGATCAGCCGGGTCTGCGGGATGGTCACGTGCCGGATCCGCCGCCAGATCCCGGCGCCGTCGAGTTCGGCCGCCTCGTAGAGCTCGCCGGGGATGTTCTGCAGCGCCGCCAGGTAGATCAGCACCGCGCTGCCCATGTTCATCCAGGTCGACGCGAGCACCATGGCCGGCATGGTCATCCCGGGCGACTGCATCCACTCGGACGTGGGCAGGTGCAGCGCCGTGAGGATCGCGTTGAACAGTCCCGCCTCGCTGGGGTCGTAGGCGTAGAACTTGAACAGGAAGAGCGCCGAAGCCGGCGGCAGCATCACCGGCAGGTAGACCAGGATCCGCAGGTAGCCCTTGGCGTGCCGGAACTCGTTGAGCAGGATCGCCACGAAGAACGGCACCGCGTAGCCGACGACGAGTGCGAGGGCCGTGAAGTAGAACGTGTTCTGCCAGGCGGTCCAGAAGCTGGGGTCGTCGATGATGCGGGCGTAGTTGTCCCAGCCCACCCAGGTGGTCTCGCCTCGGCGGGTGCGCTGGAAGCTCATCACGACGCCGCGCACCATCGGGTACCAGGAGAAGACCGCGAAGCAGAGGAACGCCCCGATCAGGAACGCGTGCCCGGTGAGGTTGTCCCGTACCTTGCGGCCGAGGCCGGTCCGTCGGCGCGGTGACGGGTACGGCGGGTCTGGGCGACCCGGTGGCCTGGTGGTACCCGGGACGGTGGTGATCGCCAAGGCAACTCCTGCGGAAGTCGGTGGCCGGACGGTGCGGGGCGGAGGGTGGGGGCCGGTGCGCCGGCCCCCACCCCGGCTGGTCAGCTGCCGGCGGCCAGCAGCTGGTTGACCTTTTCTTCGGCCGTCTTGAGCAGGGCGTCGATGTTCGCGTTCGGGTTGGTCAGCACTCCGGACATCGCGGCGTCGAGCACCGCGTAGATCGCCTGCGCGTTGCGGGGCTCACCCTTGATCGGGACCGGGTTCGCCTCGAAGAGCGCGAAGTTGGCGGTGTCGACGTTCGCGTTGGCCTTGCGCAGCTCGAGTTCCTGCTTCTGCGCCTCGCTCCCGTTGGCGAAGAGCAGCGGCTGGGGCAGGCCCACCGGGTAGTTCTGCGGCTTGGACCGGACGTAGTCGAACTGGCCCTTGCCCGGCGTCAACTTCTGGTAAGCGATCCACTTCAGACCGGCCTTGACCTGGTCGGGGGTGAGGCCCTTCTTGAAGAAGTAGCCCTCGCCGCCGCCGAGGGTCGCCTTCGCCGGGCCGTCCTGGCCGGGCAGCGGGCTCATCGCCCAGTCCTGGAACTTGCCCTGGAACTGGCTGACGATCGCCTGGGTGGCGTCCGGGGCGCCGATGAACATGCCGACCTTGCCCGCGCCGGCGTTGGTCAGCAGGTCACCCCACTGGAGCAGTTGGCGGCTGCCCATGCTGTTGTCGCCGTACCGCATGTCCTTGAGGTTCTGCAGGACCTGCTTGCCCATCGGGTTGTTGAAGTCGGCCTTCTTGCCGTCCTCGGTCAGCACCTGACCGCCCTGCGAGTAGAGCAGGGAGGTGAAGTGCCAGCCGCCGGTGTTGCCGGCGCTGTACTCGGAGTAGCCGGCGATGCCGTTGCCCAGCGCGGAGATCTTCTTGGCCGCCTCCCGGACCTCCGCCCAGGTCTTGGGAGGGTTGTTCACGTCGAGGCCGGCCCGCTGGAACAGGACCTTGTTGTAGACCAGGCCCATCGAGTAGTTCTTCACCGGGACGGCGTAGAGCTTGCCGCCGTCGGTGAAGACCCCCTTGAGCGCCGGGTCGACGCTGTCCCAGGTCGGGATCGTGTCCTTGTTGGCGTACTCGGTGATGTCCATGGCCTGACCGGAGTCGAGCACCTGCTGGAGATCGGTCATGTACCCGTAGAACACGTCGGTCACGGTGCCGCCGGCGAGGCGGGCCGTGAAGTCCGGCGGGTTGTTGCACTGCTCGCCGACGCTGACGCTCTTGATGACGATGTTGGGGTTCTGCCGCTGGAACTCGGCTACGTCGTCGTTCCAGTTCTTCAGCAGCTCTTTCTGGGCGCCGACCGGCTGGCAGTCGACGGTGATGGTGACCTTGCCGCTGGCGTCCTTCGCCGCGTCGTCGCTCTTCGTGGAGCAAGCCGCCAGGCTGAGCCCCAGGCCGGCCACGAGCGCTATCGCCGCAGCCTTCCGGTACTGCGGTACGGACATCTGTCCATCCCTTCGGGAACGGGTGTATCCATGGCCTTCGCTGATCTGCGGTGCTCGTCACCGCGGGGATGCCCACTGTCGACCTGCATCCGCCACGCGACCTGCCCCCGATTGGGGCGGGGCCAGGTGTGAGTGGAGTCACTGTAGCGAGGCCGACTGATGGTGGCAAGGTTTCGACTGACTTTTGAAAGGACACGACTTTGTGACGGCAGATGGCGACGGGTTTCAGGGCGCGCGTCCGGGATCCGGCCTTCGCCCTCCAGGGCCCGGCCCACCGGGCAGCGACGAAACGGCCGTCGACCGCGAGCAGCGGTCGACGGCCGTTCGGTGGCCAGGCAGGCGGTTCCGGGCCGGAGGCGTCAGTAGGCCTCCGGCGGTGTGGTCAGCGGCCGGGGGCGGGCGCGGTGGAACCGCGCACCACCAGTTCCGGCTCGAACAGCAGCTCGTCGTGCAGCACGCCGGCGCCCTCGATCTGGGTGACCAGCAGGTCCACCGCGGCCTGTCCCATCGTCTCGATCGGCTGCCGCACGGTGGTCAACGGCGGGTCGGTGCAGGTCATGAAGGCGGAGTCGTCGAAGCCCACCACGGACACGTCGGTCGGCACCGCTCGGCCGAGCCGCCGCGCGGCGCGGATGGTGCCCAGGGCCAGCACGTCGCTGGCGCAGATGATGCCGGTCACGCCGCGCTCGACCAGCTTCGTCGCCGCGACCCGCGCCCCCTCCATCGAGAAGCTGGAGCGCTCGACGAACCCGGCGTCGTCGGTCCAGCCCGCGGCCTGGACCATGGCGTCCCGCTTGCGCCGGGACGGCACGTGTCCCTCCGGCCCGAGCACCATGCCGATCCGCTCGTGTCCCAGCGAGCGCAGGTGCCCGTACGCCTGCTCCACCGCCACCGCGTCGTCGGTGGAGACCCGGGGGAAGCCCAACTCGTCGACGCCGGCGTTGACCAGCACCACGGGCAGGCCCCGGTCGGTCAGCCGGCGGTAGTGCTCGTGCGTGGCGTCGGCAAGGGCGTACGACCCGCCCGCGAAGATCACGCCGGAGACCTGGTGGTCGAGGAGCATCTCGACGTAGTCCGACTCGGACACCCCGCCGATCGTGCGGGCACAGAGCGCGGGGGTGAAGCCGCGCTGGGCGAGGGAGCCGGTCACCACCTCGGCCAGCGCCGGGAAGATCGGGTTCTGCAGCTCGGGCAGGACCAGGCCGACCAGCCGGGCCCGCTCACCGCGCAGCTTGGTCGGCCGTTCGTAGCCGAGCACGTCGAGCGCGGTCAGCACCGCCGTCCGGGTCGCCTCGGACACTCCCCCACGCCCGTTGAGCACCCGGCTCACGGTCGCCTCGCTGACGCCCGCCTTGCGGGCCACCTCCGTCAACCGTTTCGTCACGGCGGCAATCGTACGTCAGGTTCTTGCAAGAAATGAACAAGGCCCTGACGGTCGTCGACCTGGCTTCGGCCCCGGGTATCCCAGAAGGGGCGTCCGGGACCGCCATCCACGTCTCGCAAGATTCGAACAAACAGGCGCTTGAATGTCGACAAACCCCAGGAATAACATGAGGCACCCTTCGGCGGGCGCGCACCCCTCCGCGCCGACGCCACCACCGTCTCCCCCGTCCCCCGTGAAAGTGGGTAGTCCGATGCAGCGGAGCGTGGAAGGCGCGGCGGGCCGACGCCCGGCCGTGCCGATCGCCAGGATCCTCGCGGCGGCGGCCACCGCCGTCGCGCTGGCCGTACCGACCGGGAGCGCCGCCCTGGCGGCCGGCCCCACCGGCCCGGCCCCGGTGGTCACCCGCGCCGGGCTCGACCCGGCGCTGGTCGCCGGCCGGGGCGCCACCGTGGACTTCGTCGAGCAGGAGGCCGAGAACGCCCGGACCAACGGCACGCTCATCGGCCCGGACCGGGCCGCCTACACGCTCGCCGGCGAGGCGTCTGGGCGGCGGGCGGTCCGCCTCTCCCCCGGCCAGTACGTCGAGTTCACCCTCCCGACGGCGGCCAACGCGCTCACCGTCCGGTACAGCATCCCCGACGCGCCCGGCGGTGGCGGGATCACCGCGCCGCTGCGCGTCACCGTCGGCCGCGGCCCGACCCGCACCATGACGCTGACCTCGCAGTACGCCTGGCTCTACAACCAGTACCCGTTCACCAACGACCCCGGCGCCGACCTGCTCCACCCCGACTGGTGGATCACCGAGTGCTCCTGCGTGCCGGCGGTCACCACGCCCACGCCCACCATCACCAAGCCGTTTCGCCCGCACCACTTCTATGACGAGCAGCGGCTGCTGCTGGGCCGGACCCACCGGGCCGGTGAAGTGGTACGGCTGACCGCGCCGACCGGCACGGCCGCGGCGTGGACCGTGATCGACCTGTTGGACTCACACCTCATCGCCCCGCCCCGGGTGCTGCCCCACGCGGTGAACGTGCTGGCGTTCGGCGCCGACCCGACCGGCCGGCGGGACTCCGCCGACGCCTTCGACCGGGCGGTCGCCTACGCCCGCCGCGTGGACCGGACGCTGTACCTGCCGCCGGGGACGTACCAGGTGAACCGGCACATCATCGTCGACGACGTGACCGTCGCGGGCGCCGGCAGCTGGTACACCGTCGTCAAGGGCCGCGAGGTCGCCCTGGACACCCCGGCCCCCGACGGCTCGGTGCACACCGGCGTCGGCTTCTACGGCCGCGACGCCGCCGACGGCGGCAGCAGCGACGTCCACCTCTCCGGCTTCGCCATCGAGGGCGACGTCCGCGAACGCATCGACACCGACCAGGTCAACGCCATCGGCGGGGCGCTCAACCACTCCACCGTCGACCGTCTCTACCTGCACCACACCAAGGTCGGCCTGTGGTTCGACGGCCCGATGACGGACCTGCGGGTCACCAACACGGTCATCGCCGACCAGATCGCCGACGGGCTCAACTTCCACACCGGCGTCACCCACTCCTCGATCTCGCACAGCTTCATCCGCAACACCGGCGACGACGCGCTGGCCATGTGGTCGGAGCGGACCGGCAACGCGGACAACACCTTCGACCACAACACGGTGCAGTCCCCGGTCCTGGCCAACGGCATCGCCCTCTACGGCGGCACCGACCTCACCGTCTCGCACAACCTGATCGCGGACCCGGTCCGCGAGGGCAGCGCCATCCAGGTCGGCTCCCGATTCGGCGCCGAGCCGTTCACCGGCCAGCTCCGGATCACCGGCAACACCACGGTCCGGGCCGGCACCTACGAGCTGAACTGGAACATCGGCCTCGGCGCGATCTGGTTCTACGCGCTGGACCGCAGCATCGACGCCGACATCCAGGTGGTCGGCGACAGCTACCTCGACAACACCTACAACGCGATCATGCTGGTCAGCGACTGGCCGGTGAAGGACCAGTACTCGATCAGCAACGTGCACTTCCGCGACATCCGGGTCGACGGCACCGGCACCTCCGTGGTGAGCGCCCGGACCGCCGGCTCCGCGTCCTTCGCCAACGTGGACGCCCGCAACGTCGGCGCCGTCGGGGTGAACAACTGCGGCTCGTTCCACTTCACCCCGGCCGGGTCGGAGTTCAGCCTCACCGACCTGGGCGGCAACGACGGCGGCTGGCTCGCCCCCTGGCTGCTGCCGAACACCATCACCTGCAACGACCGCCCGCCCGTGACGCCGCCGCCACCCCCGACGCCGTGGTGACCGTGATCTGATCCGCCAGCGGCCCGGCGGGCCACCTGCCCGCCGGGCCGCCTAGCGGATGATCTTCTGTGGTCGGCCGGTTCAGTCCTGCAGAGCCGCTCTCACGGCGAGGGCAAAGCTCTGCACGTTGTCGACCATGATGTTGTGTCCGCAGTCGGGAACCGCCACCACGTCGACGCCCGCGCTGACCAGACGGTCGGCGTCGAACCGTGGCCCGTCGGCCGCCGGGTACAGGAAAGTGCGAGGGATCGGCAGCTTCTCCAGGCTTTCGCGCGTCGCGGGCTCGGTGCCACGCAGCATGTTCATCGCGCTGCGGTAGAGGGCCTGCGGCCCGGCCAGGCGCATCGTGGCCGCCCACTGCGGCCCGACGAACTCGAGCGTCTCGTCCCAGCCGCAGTCGAGGAATTCCTGCTCAGTGTGATAGACCCCGATGCCGGAGCTGCCCGGTCGCTTGGCGGTGGGCAGTTCGCGCACCGGGTCGAGGGGCGCGTCAACCAGAACGAGCCGACGCACCAGCCCGGGGTGGCGCACGGCCAGGGTGATCGCCACCGTGCCGCCCATGCTGTGTGCGACCACGTCGGCGCAGCTCACGTTGGCCTGCTGGAGCGCGCGGGCCAGGACGTCGGCGTGCATCTGAAGGGTGTAGGCGGCGTCCTGCGGACGGTCGCTGATGCCGAAACCCAGCATGTCGACCATGAGGGAGCGGTGGCCGGCCAGGGCCGGGTGCGCCACTGCGGCGGCGTAGTAGGGCGTGGAGCTTGCGCCGAGGCCGTGGAGGTAGACACGGGTGGGCTCGACGCCGGGAACCTCGACCCAGCGCACGTGGGAACCGTCGGGAAGTACCTGAGCGCTATGCATGATCGGCACAATACCTCGCACCCAAGGTATCTTGGCAAGGGGGTACGATTCCGGTCGTGCTGGAACTCGCGATCCTCGGCTTCCTTCGGGACGGACCGTTACACGGCTACGACCTGCGCAAACGCATCGCCGCCCTGACCGGGCACGTACGCCCCATCGCGGACGGCACGCTCTACCCCCTGCTCAAGCGGATGGAAGGGGCCGGGCTGCTGTCCCGCGAACTGCAGCCCGGTCAGGTTGCCGCACCCCGGCACATGCTGTCGTTGACCGAGGCGGGCGTTAAGGCGCTGCACGACCGGCTAAGCGAACCCGACGAGCTGTTCATCACCGACGAGAACCGCTGGTTCACCGTGCTCGCCTTCCTGGGCCACCTCAACGACCCGGCCGCGCAGGCCGCCGTGCTGCGGCGCAGGCTCCACTTCCTCACCCAGCCGGCCAGCTTCTTCTGGGACGGCGACCGGCCGCTGCGTGCCGCCGACTTCGACGACGCCTTCCGGCAGGGACTGTTCACGATCGCGACGGCGACAACGCATGCCGAGCTGAAATGGCTGCGCCAGACACTGGCCGCCCTCGAGCAGGCTTCCTGAGGCGTCAGCGTCAGTTCGTCAGCCAGCGGTGGATGCAGGTGAGCAGATCCTCCGCGTCCACAGGCTTGGTGACGTAGTCGCTGGCGCCGGAGGAAATGCTCTTCTCCCGATCCCCGCGCATCGCCTTCGCGGTCACCGCGATGATCGGCAGGTCCGCGTAGCGGGGCATGGCGCGGATCGCGGCGGTGGCCGCGTATCCGTCCATCTCGGGCATCATCACGTCCATCAGCACTAGGTCGATGTCGTCGTGCCGCATCAGCGTCTCGAGGGCCTTGCGGCCGTTCTCCGCGTAGACCACATCCATGCCGTGCAGTTCGAGGATGTTGGTCAGGGCGAAGACGTTGCGGGCGTCGTCGTCCACCACGAGCACCTTGCGGCCGGACAGTTCCCGGACGACCGGGTCGCTGACCGGGCTGAGGTCGGCGCCCGGCGCCGGGAAGGACGGCACCCGCTCCGGCGTGTCCGCCGTCAGGTGCAGCACGATCCGCTCCCGCAGCTCGTCGAGGCTGCCGAGGATCTCCAGCGGGCGGTCCGCCGCCATCCCCTGAAGCAGGGTGTCCTGCCCGCCGGCGAGTGGCTTCCCGTGGTACGCCAGCACCGGCAGGCCCCGCAGGCCGGGGTGCTCGTGCAGCGCCTTGAGCAGCGCCGTGCCGTGCTCGTCGGCCGGGTCGAGCTGCACCACGAGCAGGTGGTGGCGGTGCCGGGCGAGCGTGTCGACCGCCGACTCGACGTCGACCGCGGTGGACACCTCGACCGGGCCGCCGGTCCCCGCGGCCACCCCGCGGGCCAGCAGGGTGAGCAGTCCCTTCTCGTGCGCTTCGAGCACCAGCACCCGTCGCTGCTGCTGCTCCACCCAGCGCTTGGCCTCCGACTCGACGGGTGCCGCCGTTGCCGTGGCCGGGAAGGCGACGCCGGTGTCCGGCAGTGACGGGGCGGCCGTGGCGGGCAGGTAGAGGGTGAAGGTGCTGCCCTGGCCGAGGACGCTCTGCGCGGTGATCTGCCCGCCGAGCAGCCGGGCGATCTCCCGGCTGATGGACAGGCCCAGGCCGGTGCCGCCGTACCGCCGGCTGGTGGTGCCGTCGGCCTGCTGGAACGCGTCGAAGATGGCGCTCAGGTGCTGTTCGGCGATGCCGATGCCGGTGTCGACGACCCGGAACGCGATGACCGTCTCCGCCGGCGGCATCCCGGCCGGCAGCTCGTCCGGGCGGGCCCGCTCGATGCGCAGCTGCACCCGGCCCTTCTCGGTGAACTTGACCGCGTTGGAGACCAGGTTGCGCAGCACCTGCCGCAGCCGCTGCTCGTCGGTGTGCAGCCGGGCCGGCACGTCCGGGCCGGTGATCAGGTTCAGCTCCAGTCCGCGCGGCGTGGTGAGCGGGCGGAAGGTGGCGTCGACGTAGTCGCGCAGCGTGGACAGCTCGAACGTCTCCGGGTTGATGTCCATCTTGCCGGCCTCGACCTTGGACAGGTCGAGGATGTCGTTGATGAGCTGGAGCAGGTCGGCGCCGGCCGAGTGGATGACCGTGGCGTACTCGACCTGCTTGGGGGTGAGGTTGCGGTTGGGGTTCTGGGCCAGCAGCTGGGCGAGGATGAGCAGCGAGTTCAGCGGCGTACGTAGCTCGTGGCTCATGTTGGCCAGGAACTCCGACTTGTACTTCGAGGCGAGCGCGAGCTGCTGGGCCCGCGCCTCCAGCTCCTGGCGGGCCTGCTCGATCTCGGAGTTCTTCGTCTCGATGTCGTGGTTCTGCCGGGCCAGCAGGGCGGCCTTCTCCTCCAGCTCGGCGTTGGAGCTCTGGAGCTCCTCGGAGCGGGCCTGCAGTTCCTCGGAGCGGGCCTGCAGCTCGGCGGCCAGCCGCTGCGACTCGGTGAGCAGCACGTCGGTGCGGGCGTTGGCGACGATGGTGTTGACGTTGACGCCGATGGTCTCGGTGAGCTGCTCCAGGAAGTCGCGCTGGACCTCGGTGAACCGGCCCATGCTGGCCAGCTCGATGACGCCGAGCACCTGGTCCTCGAAGAGGATGGGCAGCACCACCAGGTGCAGCGGCACGGCCGCGCCCAGGCTCGACGAGACAGTGACGTAGTCGGCCGGCACCGCGTCCACCACGATCGCCCGCTTGCTCAGCGCGGCCTGCCCGACGAGCGAGTCGCCGAGGGCGTAGCGGCGGCGGGTGGCGTCGTGGCCGTAGCCGCCGACCACCCGCAGGCCCCGGCGGTCGGCGGCCTCGTCGACCAGCAGGAACGTGCCGAGCTGCGCGGAGACCAGCGGGGCCAGCTCGTTCATCACCAGGCCGGCGACCACCTCCAGGTCCCGGTGGCCCTGCATGAGGCCGGAGATGCGGGCCAGGTTGGTCTTGAGCCAGTCCTGTTCCTGGTTGGTCCGGGTGGTCTCGCGCAGCGACTCCACCATGGAGTTGATGTTGTCTTTGAGCTCGGCGACCTCGCCGGAGGCGTCGACCGTGATCGAGCGGGTCAGGTCGCCGGTGGCGACCGCGCTCGTCACCTCGGCGATGGCCCGCACCTGCCGGGTCAGGTTTCCGGCCAGCTCGTTGACGTTCTCGGTGAGCCGCTTCCAGGTGCCGGAGACGCCCTCCACCTCGGCCTGGCCGCCGAGGCGGCCCTCGCTGCCGACCTCGCGGGCCACCCGGGTGACCTCGGCCGCGAAGCTGGAGAGCTGGTCGACCATCGTGTTGATGGTGGTCTTGAGTTCCAGGATCTCGCCGCGGGCGTCCACGTCGATCTTCTTGGTGAGGTCGCCCTGGGCCACCGCGGTCGTCACCTGGGCGATGTTGCGCACCTGGCCGGTGAGGTTGTTCGCCATCGAGTTGACGTTGTCGGTCAGGTCCTTCCAGGTGCCGGCCACGTTCGGCACCCGCGCCTGACCGCCCAGCTGCCCCTCGGTGCCGACCTCGCGGGCCACCCGGGTCACCTCGTCGGCGAACGCGCTGAGCGTGCCGACCATCGTGTTGATGGTCTGGGCGAGCACCGCGACCTCGCCCTTGGCCTCGACGGTGATCTGCCGGCTCAGGTCGCCCTGGGCGACCGCGGTGGCGACCAGCGCGATGGAGCGCACCTGGTTGGTCAGGTTGTTCGCCATCTCGTTGACGTTGTCGGTCAGGTCCTTCCAGGTGCCGGCCACGTTGGAGACCCGGGCCTGACCGCCGAGCCGGCCCTCGGTGCCCACCTCGCGGGCCACCCGCGTCACCTCGTCGGCGAACGCGGAGAGCTGGTCGACCATCGTGTTGATGGTCTCCTTCAGAGCGAGGATCTCGCCCCGGGCGTCCACCCGGATCTTCTGCGTCAGGTCGCCCTTGGCGACCGCGGTGGTGACCTCGGCGATGCTGCGGACCTGGGCGGTGAGGTTGTCCGCCATGACGTTCACCGACTCGGTGAGGTCCTTCCAGGTGCCCGATACGCCCTTGACGTCGGCCTGGCCGCCGAGGCGGCCCTCGGTGCCGACCTCGCGGGCCACCCGGGTCACCTCGTCGGCGAACGAGGAGAGCTGGTCCACCATCGTGTTGATGGTGTTCTTCAGTTCCAGGATCTCGCCGTGCGCGGTGACGGTGATCTTCTGCGACAGGTCGCCCCGGGCCACCGCGGTGGCCACCTGGGCGATGCTGCGCACCTGGTCGGTGAGGTTGACCGCCATCGAGTTCACCGAGTCGGTGAGGTCGCGCCAGGTGCCGGCGACGCCGCTGACCTGGGCCTGGCCGCCGAGCCGGCCGTCGGTGCCGACCTCCCGCGCCACCCGGGTCACCTCGTCGGCGAACGAGGAGAGCTGGTCCACCATCGTGTTGATGGTGCTCTTGAGCTCCAGGATCTCGCCGCGGGCGTCGACGGTGATCTTCTGCGACAGGTCACCGCGGGCCACGGCGGTGGTGACCTGGGCGATGTTGCGGACCTGGCTGGTCAGGTTGCCGGCCATGAAGTTCACCGAGTCGGTCAGGTCGCGCCAGGTGCCGGCGACGCCGGGCACCTCGGCCTGACCGCCCAGCCGGCCCTCGCTGCCGACCTCCCGCGCCACCCGGGTCACCTCGTCGGCGAACGAGGAGAGCTGATCCACCATCGTGTTGATGGTGACCTTCAGCTCCAGGATCTCGCCGCGCACGTCGACGGTGATCTTCTGCGACAGGTCGCCCCGGGCCACCGCCGTGGCCACCTCGGCGATGTCGCGTACCTGGTCGGTCAGGTTGCCGGCCATCGCGTTCACCGAGTCGGTCAGGTCCTTCCAGGTGCCCGACACGCCGGGCACGTCGGCCTGGCCGCCGAGCTGCCCCTCGGTGCCGACCTCCCGGGCGACCCGGGTGACCTCGGAGGTGAACAGGGAGAGCTGGTCGACCATGCCGTTGAAGACGGTGGCGATCTCGCCGAGCAGTCCGTCGGCGTCCTCCGGAAGCCGGGTGCCGAAGTCGCCGTCCCGTACCGCGGTGAGGCCGGCCAACAGCTGGCGGAGGCCCGGATCCGACACCGGCGCGCCGGCCGCCGGGGTCGTTTCACGCCGCCGCGGGATCGTCTGGTCGACCACCACTACCGCCTCTGTGCCAGCCGGACGGCGGAATCGCCCCCGGCAACGATTGCATCCGCGCAAGTATGCACCGCACCGGACCGAGGGGCGGGCGGGGCGGTGGACCGCAAGACGCACCGCCACCGAGGGGAGTCGGTGGCGGTGCGCAGGCCCGGGGCGAGGCGGCAGCGCTTCGCGTGAACCGGGGAGAAGGGCTCGGGCGGGCGTGCCGCCCGGGTGGGTCAGGCCTCGGTGAGCTGGCCGCGCAGCTTGGTCAGCGCGCGGGCGAGCAGCCGGGACACGTGCATCTGGGACACGCCGACCTGAGCGGCGATCTCGCTCTGGGTCAGATTGCCATAGAAGCGCAGGGTGAGGATCTTCTGCTCGCGCTCGTCGAGGGTGGCGAGCGCCGGGCCGAGGGAGGCACGCAGCTCGGCCAGCTCGTACTCGTTGTCGTCGGTGCCGAGGGTGTCACCCAGCTCGGTGGCGCTGTCGCCGTCGCCGATCGGGGTGGAGAGCGAGACGGCGTTGTAGGCGCGGGCGCCCTCCAGGCCCTCGAGCACCTCTTCCTCGGTGACGTCGAGGTGGCTGGCAATGTCGGCGACCGTCGGGGCCCGGTTGAGGGTCTGGGTCAGGGTGCTGTTCGCCTCGGAGATGCGCAGCCGCAGCTCCTGGAGGCGGCGCGGGACCCGGATGTTCCAGGTGCGGTCGCGGAAGTGCCGCTTGATCTCGCCCAGGATGGTCGGGATGGCGAAGCCGGCGAAGTCCACGCCGCGGGAGGCGTCGAACCGGTCCACCGCCTTGATCAGGCCGAGGGCCGCGGTCTGGGCCAGGTCGCCTGCGGGCTCGCCGCGGCCGCTGTAGCGGGCGGCGAGGTGGTTGGCCAGCGGCAGCCACGCCTCAATGACCTGGTTGCGCAGCGCCGGCCGCTCCGGGTGCCCCTCGGGCAGCGCGGCCAGGGCGGCGATCAGCTCGCTGGCGCGGGTCTCCTCGCCGGTCACCGCCGCGCGGTGCACCTCGCTGGTCGTCGTCGGCGCGATGGTCGTCGTGGTCATGCTGCCCTTCCTGTCCTGAGGAGAACGGGTGCCTCCCAAGCACCGGTCGTGCCAGTGACCATAGACCAAAGGTTGTCGCCAATCAACCGAACGGACGATGGAGATTTCGCCCAAGGTCGGACAAAAGAGCGGTGACCCGAACCACTTCTGGCCGTCAGCGGTGGAGCAGCGGCCGGTAGTCGGCGGCGGTGAGCGGCAGCGCGGAGAGGTTGCCGTCGGCCCTCGGCACCTCCAGCGGCTGCCCGTCCCGGCGGAACGCGACGCTGTCCACGTCGGGGCGCTGGGTCAGCGTGCACACGATCTGCCCGAAGGCGAGGACCTCGTCGTTGCGGCCGGTCTCCTCGCCGGCCTGCCGCACGTCGACGGTGGCCACCGTGCCGCTCAGCGTGGCCCCGGCCACCGCGACCGTGCCCGGCAGGGCCGTAGCGAGCCCGCGGTCCCGCTCCGCGCCGTCCGGCCCGGCCAGCAGGTGCTGCAGGTGCGTGTCCACGCCGGGCAGGCCGTCGGCCCGGCGGGTGACCGCCGTCAGCCCGTCGCCCTGCACGAAGCAGAGCGGCTCGTCGACCCGCCCGTCCGGGTCGGCCGTCGCCGTGCCCGCCGGGGTCGGGAAGCCGCCGGGCGGCGGCCGCACCGGGCGGGGCTCGTCGTCGACCGGCACCCCGCAGCCGCCGAGCAGCGCCGCGGCGAGCAGCAGTGGGACAAGTCGCCGGGTCATCCGCCCGCCCCCGGCAGCTCGACCCGGAACCGGGCGCCCCGGTCGCGCTCCACCACGGCCGCGTGTCCGCCGTGCGCGGCGGCGTGCTGGGCCACCAGGGCCAGGCCGAGGCCGGTGCCGTCGGTGCCGGCCCGGGCGTGCGCGGCCCGGCCACGGACGAAGCGGTCGAAGATGGCCTCCCGGTCGGCCGCCGGCACGCCCGGTCCGTCGTCGTCGACGTCGAGCACGCCGATTCCGTCGCGCATGCCGAGGCGTACGGCGACCGGGCCGCCGCCGTAGCGCACGGCGTTGTCGAGCAGGTTCAGCAGGATCTGCTCGACCCGGCGCCGGTCGACCCGCCATCGGGCCGGGGTGCCCTCGGCCACCTCGACGAGGCTCTCCGGCAGGGACCGTTCCCGGCAGGCGGCGCGGGCCAGCCCGGCCACGTCGACCGTGTCGCGGTGCGCGGGCTGCTCGGTGCGGGCCAGTTGGATCAGGTCGTCCACCAGACGCTGGAACCGGTCCACCTCGTCGGCGACCAGCCCCGCCGCGGTGGCGGTGCGCTTGTCCTGGTGCTCCCGCCGGCGGGTCAGCACGCTTGCGGCGGCGGCCAGGGTCTGCAACGGGGAGCGCAGCTCGTGGCTGACGTCGGCGGCGAACCGGCGGTCCCGCTCGATCCGCCGCACCACCTGGTCGACCATGTGGTTGAACGAGGTGGAGAGCCTGGTGAGGTCCGGGTCGGTGGTGGGGTCGAGCCGGGTGGCGAAGTCACCGGCGGCGATCCGCTCGGCGGCGTCGGCAACTGCGGTGAGCGGCCGGACGCTGTGCCGGGTCGCATACCAGCCGAGGGCGGCGCCGGCCCCGGCGACCATGATGGCCACCGCGGTCAGCGCCAGCCCGATCACCTGGAAGGTCTCCTCGACCTCGCGCAACGAGGTCAGCTCGTAGTAGCCCAGCTCGCCGGCGAGCGGGACGCCGACCAGCAGGACCGGTTGCCCGTCCACGCGGACCCGCTGCACGGCCGGTCGGCCGGCGGCGACCAGCCGTTGCAGCTCCGCCGGGACCGAGCCGGCGCCGACGTCGGCGGTGCGGGCGTACCACCCGTCGCGCAGGTGCAGCAGGGGGCGGCGGCTGCTGCCGGTGTCCAGGGAGCGCAGCACCGCCACCACGTCCGGGGTCCCGGTGTCCAACCCGGACCGCACCACCGCGGCGTCGTAGTACGCGGCCCGGACGGCGGTGCGCTCCCGCTCCTCGAGCAGGGAGCGGCGGGTCAGGTCGTACGAGAAGAGGGCCATCACGGCGGCGAGCAGCAGGGCGCCGACCGCGAACGCGGCGGTGACCCGGGCACGCAGTCCGAGGCGGGTCATCGCTGGAGCTTGTAACCGAGGCCGCGGAGGGTGACCAGGTGCCGCGGGTTGGCCGGGTCCGGCTCGATCTTCTGCCGCAGCCGGCCCACGTGCACGTCGACCAGCCGCTCGTCGCCGGTCTCGTACCCCCAGACCCGGTGCAGCAGCTGCTGCCGGGACAGCACCCGTCCGGCGTGCTCGGCCAGCTCGCAGAGCAGCCGGAACTCGGTCCGGGTCACCGCGACGCGACGGCCGGCGCGGCGAACCTCGCCGGCCTCGGCGCTGATCTCCAGGTCGCCGAAGACCTGGGCGGGGACGGCGTCCGCCACGACCCGGCCTCGCCGGCGCAGGGCCCGCAGCCGGGCGGAGAGCTCCTTGATCGCCACGGGCTTGATCACGTAGTCGTCGGCCCCGGCCTCCAGCGCGGCCACGATGTCGTGGGTGTCGTCGCGGGCACTGACCACCACGATCGGAACGTCGTCGTCGCGGCGCAGCCGGCGGATGCACTCGAACCCGTCGAGGCCGGGCAGCATCAGGTCGACCAGCACGTGCTCGGCCGGGCTCTCCCGCTGCCGGCGCAGCCCCTCCTCCGCGGTCGCCGCCCCGTACGCGGCATAGCCCTCCTCCTCCAGGGCGAGCAGCAGCGCCAGCCGGATACGGTCGTCGTCCTCGATCACCAGTACGGCCGTCATATCCGCATCATGACGGGCGGCCCCCGGCTCACCCAACCGTGTCAGCCGTTCCCGGCTTTTGTCACACAACTGTCACACAACCGGGGAAGGACCTCCACGATCGCTGCGCAGAGTGGGGACCGAACCGGACACCCGCCGAGGAAGACGCCCTGATGACCTCATCCCTGCCGCCCCCGCCCGAGTGCGCCGTGCCGCACGTGCGGGTGGACATCACCGAGGAGCTGGACCTCGCCGGGCTGTCGGAGGTCGGGCTCGTCCTCGACCGGGTTCTGGCCCTGTATCCCCGGGCGGTGACGATCGACCTGGCCGGCTGCCGTCACGTCGACGCCGCGGCCATCGCGCTGCTGCTCGACGTGCACCACCGGATGGCCCGCCGCCAGGCCGTGCTCACCGTGCGCAACCCGCACCCACGGATCCGGCGCATCCTCGACGCCGCCCGGCTGAGCGACACCGTGCCCATCGTCGACACGCCGCCACCGGCCGGCCCGACCGTGCGCGGCCGGGCTCGGGTCGTGGCCGCGCCGGGCTGAGGAGGAACTGTGAATGGCAGCACGCTGGTCGGGGCGCTCGCCGTCGGGCTCGCCGTCGGCGCGGTGGGTCGCCTGGTCGTGCCGGGGCGCAAGGCCGCGCCAGTCTGGTTGACCCTCGCGCTCGGGGTGGCCGCCGCGCAGCTCGGCGCGATCGTCGTCGGGCTGGTGGACACCGGTCCGGGCGAGGCGGCCGTGGTGCCGCTGATCGTGCAGTCCGGGTTCGCCACGGTCGCGGTCGTCCTGGCGGTGCTGGCCGCCGGCCGGCCGGCGCCCCGGGAGGAACCGCCGTCCGGTCCGGGCGCGGGGCGAAAGGAGGCATCGTGACGGTCGTGCCGGCGGAGCACTTGATGATGCTCATCTGCGACGGGTGCGGCGACAGCGTCACCAGCACGGGCTGCACCCTGCCCGACGCCGAGGTGGTCTGGACGCTGGTGTTCGAGAACGGCTGGGTCGGCTCGCCCTTCGCCTCGGGGCCGCACCACTGCCCCCGGTGCAGCGCCCGGGCGACCGTGGCCGACAACGGCCTCGGCCTCGACGACGTGGATGAGGTCGGCGAGCCGCCGGTGGCCCCCGAGGTCGAGCTGGCCGACCCGGTACGGCGGGCGCTGGCCGAGCGGTTCACGCTGGGCGACCGGGTGCTGGTCGACCTCACCGAGGTGGAGGTGATCGACTCGGCCGGGCTCGGGCTGCTGGTCCGCGCGCACCAGGACGCCCGGCAGGACGGCCGGCGACTGTGCCTGGTGGGGCCGTCCCGATTCGTCCTCACCGTCCTGCACACCATGCGGCTGGACGGAGTGTTCCCGGTCTTCGAGAGCCGGGCCCGGGCGCTGAACGGGTCGGTCGGGGCGGCGGCGCGCCCGGCTGAGACGCCGATGGAGAACAGCGGACGAGCAGAAGGAGCCCGCAGATGGTGATGCCGTGGTCGTACCCCGACTTTTCGTCCGCCGGGGACGAGCCCGCGCCCGACGCCGCGGACGTGCGGCTGGCCGCCCTGGTGGCGCAGCGGCTGAGCATCGACTGGACCACCCGGCGGCAGCAGATCACCGTCACCGTGCAGAACCGGGTGGTGATCCTGGCCGGGCTGGTGGCCGACCCGGAGACCCGACGGGTGGCCGGCGAGCTGGCCTGGGACGTGTCCGGGGTGTTCGACGTCTGCAACGCGCTGCGGCTGCACCCCGGGCGGCGCCGCGGCCGCTGAGTGGTTGCACGGATCGGTGTGCGCCTCTACCCTCAGCGTGGGAGCGCTCCCGAGGCTGCCGCGTCGGACTTTCCGGGCGAGTTCACGACGGGCACCGTCCAACCACCACCCACCAGATGGGACGATCCCGCATGTTCTCGATCCCCCGCCCGTCCCGGCGGCACCTCCTCGTGGGCGGCGCCGTCGGTGCGCTCGCCCTGGCCGCGACGGCCGTCCTGCCGGCGACGAACGCGTCGGCGGCGACCGGTTGCGCCGTCACCTACAGCACCAACTCCTGGCAGGGCGGCTTCACCGCCACGGTCACCGTCAAGAACCTCGGCGACCCGGTGAACAACTGGACCCTGGGCTTCAGCTTCCCGGACGCCGGGCAACGGGTCGTCCAGGGCTGGTCGGCGACCTGGCAGCAGAGCGGCAGCGCAGTCACCGCGCAGAGCATGAGCTACAACGGCTCCCTCGGCACCGGGGCGAGCACCACCATCGGCTTCAACGGCTCCTGGACCGGCACCAACCCGGCCCCGGCGGCGTTCACCCTGAACGGCACGGCCTGCACCGGCGGGACCACCACGCCGCCGCCGCCCACCACTCCCCCGCCCACCACGCCGCCGCCGACCACGCCGCCGCCCACGACGCCCCCGCCCACCGGCACCACCCCGGTGGCGATCAACGGCCAGTTGCGGGTCTGCGGGGTCAACCTCTGCAACCGGTACGGCCGCCCGGTCCAGCTGCGCGGCATGAGCTCCCACGGGTTGCAGTGGTTCGCCAACTGCTACAACGACGCCTCGCTCGACGCGCTGGCCAACGACTGGCAGGCCGACCTGTTCCGCATCTCGATGTACGTGCAGGAGCAGGGCTACGAGACCAACCCCACCGGCTTCACCAACCAGGTCAACACCCTGGTGGACAAGGCGGCCGCGCGCGGCCTGTACGCGCTGATCGACTTCCACACGCTGACCCCGGGCGATCCGATGTACAACCTGGAGCGGGCGAAGACGTTCTTCGCCGCGGTCTCGGCCCGCAACGCCGCGAAGGACAACGTGATCTACGAGATCACCAACGAGCCGAACGGCGTGAGCTGGTCGACCATCAAGAACTACGCCGAGCAGGTCATCCCGGTGATCCGGGCCAACGACCCGGACGCCGTGGTCATCGTCGGCACCCGGGGCTGGTCGTCGCTGGGGGTGTCGGAGGGCGGCAACTCCGACGAGATCGTGAACAACCCGGTCCGAGCCGACAACATCATGTACACGTTCCACTTCTACGCGGCGTCCCACAAGGACAACTACCGCAACGAGGTGCAGCGGGCCGCGTCCCGGCTGCCGCTGTTCGTCACGGAGTTCGGCACGGTGACCTACACCGGTGACGGCGCCGTCGACACGGCCAGCAGCACCGCCTGGCTCGACCTGCTGGACCGGCTGAAGATCAGCTACGCGAACTGGACGTACTCCGACGCGAGCGAGGGCAGCGCGGCGTTCCGGCCGGGGACCTGCGCGGGCGGCACCTACGCCGGCACGTCCGTGCTCACCGACTCCGGGAACTTCATGCGCAACCGCATCCGCACCCCGGACAACTTCCCCACCTCCTGACCGGCGCGACCGGCGGCGACCCTCCCCAGGGGGGCCGCCGCCGGTCAGTCCCCGATGAGCCCGGCCCGGCGCCAGAGCAGCCGGCCCGGCCCGGCGACCAGGCCCAGCTCGGTCAGGTGGTCGGCGATGCGCTGAGCCGACCAGCGCAGGGTTGCCTGCCAGTGCGGGTTGGCCCGGGCCGCGGCGCGGCCGACGGCCGGTGGGATGCCGACCGCCGCGTACGCCTGCGGGTTGACCAGGCGGCGGGTGATCGAGTACGCGGCCCGCCCGATCACCACCCGCGCGTAGCCGAGCGCGACCGGGCCGGCGGCCTCGACCTGGCGGGCCAGCTCGTCCCGGGCGAAGCGCACGTGCCGCGCCTCCTCGACCACGTGGATCCGGGACACCATCCGGATCAGCGGCTGGAGCGACTCGTCGGCCATGATCTCCCGCTGGAACGCGTCGAGGATCTCCTCGGCGATGAGGATGGCCGCGTACATCTGCGGGCCGGTGGCGGTGGCCTTGAGCCAGCGGCCGAGCAGGTGGTCGACGCGGTCCGCCCGGTAGACCGGGCAGCCGGTGGCCTCGATGAGCCGACCGAACATGATGGAGTGCCGGCACTCGTCGGCGACCTCGGTGAGCGCGTACTGGGCGTGCCGGGTGGTCGGGTCGGCGTCGTAGTAGTGCCGGATGAGCATCTGCATGAGGATCGTCTCGAACCACAGCCCGGCGCTCGCCGCGCTGGCCACCTCGTGCTTGGTGAGCTCGACCCGCTGCTCCTCGCTCAGTCCCTCCCACAGCGGCGTGCCGTAGAGGCTGCTGCGCTGCGGCGGCATCCAGTACGCCCCGGGGCGGTGCGGCGCCGACCAGTCGATGTCCACGACGGGGTCGTAGCTGGTGCGCACCGAGGCCGCGAGCAGGCGGGTGGCCACCGCCTCGCGCGGGAATCCGGCCGGCGTCGTCCCCTCCATGGCCCCTCCATATTGACGTAACTTCGAGTAACTGTTACGAGTGGTAGCATGCGACGCACCTCCACCGATGTCAATGCCTCGGACGCCCCGCCGGAGCCGCCCGCACCCCGGCGCTCCGGCCGCCGGGACCGCTGGGCGGATCACCGCGAGCAGCGCCGGCAGGAGCTGATCGGGGCCGCCGTGCAGGCGCTGCTGCGGCACGGCCCCGCGGTCGACATGGACCAGGTGGCCGCCACGGCCGGGGTCAGCAAGCCGGTGCTCTACCGCTACTTCGCCGACAAGGCCCAGCTCTGGCTGGCCGTCAGCGAGGTGGTGGCGGCCCGGGTCGTCGACGCCGTGGCCCCCGCCGTTGAGCAGGTCCGCGAGGAGCGCGCGCTGGTGGAGGCGACCATCGACGCGTACCTGAGCGTGATCGAATCGGAGCCGACGCTCTACCGGTTCCTGCTGCACGAGGCCGGGCATCCCGGCATCCATCAGGTGGTGGCCGGCACCAGCCGGCAGGTGGCCACCGGCCTGGCCCGGGTGATCGGCGACCGGCTGCGCGCGCTCGGGCTCGACGCCGGTCCCGCCGAGCCCTGGGCGTACGGGCTGGTCGGCTTCGTGCAGGCGGTCGGCGACTGGTGGGCCACGCACGGGCAGCCGATCCGCCGGGCCGCGCTCACCGACTATCTGACCACGCTGCTCTGGAGCGGCATCGAGGGCGTCCGGCGCGCCGCGGACCTGCCCGACGAGCTGACCCGAGCGCACGAGCGGATCGAGCGGTGAGCTGGCACGGGCCGGCGGAAATCGCCGGGACCGCGGTCCGCCTGCACGCCAGCGGGCGCTGGGAGCCGGTCGACGGGCGCTACCACTGGGCCGGGCGGATCGAGCCGGAGCCCCGGATGCTGCGGCTGCTCCGCTCTGGCCGGCGCGACGTCGAGGTGCGGGTCGGCGAGCGGGTCGCCCGGGGCCGGCTCGCCGAGGCCGATCCGTGGGGCGGCGTGCGGATCACCGGCGTGGGCGAGCCGCCCTGGCTGTCCTGCCTGCCCGGAGCGGACGAGGGCTGACCGCCGGCCGGCGTACCGTGGATCGGGTGACGCCGACCGCCACCGTGCTGCTGGTGTTCGGCCGCGGCGTAGTCGCCGACGACGACGGCTACCGGCTCACCGCGGAGAGCACCGCCCGGGCCCGGGCCGCCATCGGGTACGTCCGCGCGCACGCCGCCGAGTTCCGGCGGGCCGCCGGGGCGCGGGTGGTGTTCACCGGCGGCTGGCCGCACGGACCCGCCGCCGCGCCGGGCCCGCCCGCCGGGTGCCGGGAGGCCGAACTGATGCTGGCCCTGGCCCGCGCCGCCAACCTCGACCGGTACGCGCGGCTGCACGCCGAGACCCGGTCCCGGACCACCCTGCAGAACCTCGCGCACACCGTCCAGGACGGACTGCTCGCCGGGTCGGCCTGCACCCCGGCGCGGCCGCTCGGGCTGGTCTCCCACCCGTGGCACCTGCCCCGGATCCGGTTCCTCGCCGGCAAGGTGCTCGGGCTGTCCGGCGCGGCGCTGCTGGACGTGCCGGTCGCCGGACCCGACCCGGTGCCCGCCGGCCGCGAGCGGGCGGCCCGCGCGGCGAGCCGACTGTGCTACCTCGGGCTGCGCAGCCCGGAGTCGCTGCTGCGCCGGGAACACGCCCTGGCCCGGGCGGCAGAGCGCGTCGCCGGCCTGCTCCGCCCCGACCGTAGTGGATTCGTCGGGCGGCGCCAGGGGTAAGGACGGTCGTCTATCGGCCGCGACGAATGGGGCCGGCAGGCGACGGCTCACCCCGGGAGGTTCCGTGATCGTGCTGGTGCCGGTGTACCGACCCGGGGACCGCCTGCCGCGGCTCGTCGGCGACCTGGCCGCCGCGCTGCCGTCGGCGCACGTGGTCGTCGTCGACGACGGCAGCGGCCCCGACGCGGCCGAAGTGCTCGCGGCAGCCCGCGACCGCGGCGCCACGGTGCTTCAACGGCGGGTCAACCGGGGCAAGGGGATCGTGCTGAAGACCGGCTTCCGATACGTCGCCCTCCACCACCCCGGACACGACGTGGTGTGCGTGGACGCCGACGGGCAGCACCGGATTCCCGACGTGGTGCGGGTCGCCGACCGGATGCGCGACACGGGCGCGCCGACGCTGGGCGTCCGCCGGTTCGACGGCGAGGTGCCACTGCGCAGCCGATTCGGTAACGCGGCGACCCGGGCCGCGTTCCGGATCGCCACCGGCCGCCGCGTCCAGGACACCCAGACCGGGCTACGGGCGTACCCGGCGAGGCTGCTCGGTTGGCTCCGGACCGTTCCCGGCGAGCGGTTCGAGTACGAGATGAACGTGCTGCTCCACGCGGCCCGGGAGGGACGGCCGATCGAGCAGGTCCCCATCGCCACCCACTACGGTGGCACCGCCTCGTCGCACTTCTCCTCGCTGGCCGACTCGGCCCGAATCTACGCGCCGCTGGTCCGCTTCGCCGCCGCCCGGCTGCTGGCGCGGGATGCTCGCGCCGACGACGCCGCGCCGGCCGGGGTCACGTCGTCGCGTCCCAGACCTGCAACTCGAACTCCCTGAGCTGTTGCCGGACCTCCGGCGGGTAGGCCGTCCGGAACGGATGCCGGTCGGCGGGGATGACCCGGACCATCTCGTCGACCATCTCCTGCGGGTCGCGCTGGTTCTGCAGGTAGTCGTCGAAGTCGGGCCGGTCCAGCAGCGCGGTGGAGGAGTCCCACCACTGGAACATGGCCTCGGCCCCGGTGTCGTTGTACCCGGTCCGGTAGGGGCCGGGGTTGATCACGGCGACCCGGACGCCGCGCGGCTCCAACTCGCCCTTCATGGCCCAGGCCAGCGCCTCGATGGCGTGCTTGGTGGCGGCATAGACGCCGAGCCACGGTCGGGTGCGGATGCCGACCGCGGAGGACACCCAGACGACCTTGCCGGCGCCCCGCTCCAGCATCGGCGGCACCAGGTCCTGGACGAGATGCAGGTGCCCGAAGACGTTCACCTCGAACGACCGGCGGACCCGGTCCATCGGAATCTCGACCACCGCCCCCGCCTCCTGGACACCGGCGTTGAGCACCAGGACGTCCACCCGGTGGCGCCGGGCGTACGCCCGGTCGGCCGGGTCGGTGACGTCGAGCTTGATCGCGTCGAGGGTCACCCAGGCGCGGTCCGCCTCGGCGCGCAGCTCGCGGACCTGCGGCCAGATCTCGGCGCCGGCGATGACGTGGTGGCCAGCCCGGGCCAGCCCGAGCGCGGCGCCCCGGCCGAACCCGCTGCCGGCTCCGGTGATGAGGATGTCGGCCACCCGGTCAGCCCTGCCGCGCCTTCTGCCGGGGATCCGCCTTGTTGAGCACGAACACCTTGCCGCGGCGGCGTACCACGATCGAGTTGGCCTTGCGCTTCAGCGCGCGCAGGGAGCTTCGGACCTTCATGCCGTTCCTCCGTTCCCGCTGCTTCCCCGTTCGGAGGCCGCGTACCCGCGCGCACGCGGGTCATGCGCCGGGGGTGGGGCGGCAGGCGAGGGACCACCCGCCGCCCCACCCGGCTCAGGGGTAGCTGACCACGTTCACCGGCACGGTGTCCGTGCCCTGCGCCGTGCCGCCGGTGTCGTTGATGACGTGGGTGATCGACCCGTTGCCGCCCAACGAGACGGTGAGCAGGCTGTGGAACCGCACCCCGGACTTGATCGGCGCCTCGAAGCTGTGGTATGCGGCGATGGTCGGGTCGACGTTGAAGTAGCAGTAGCTGCCCATCCCCCAGCCCTCGAACGTGCTGACGGCGTCGGCGACCTTGAAGGCGGCGTAGCCGACCCGCGAGCCGTTCATCCAGGCCGACGCGCTGGGCGGGTCGTACGGCAACTCGTTCTGGAAGAAGATGGTCCGCCCGTTGTTGCCGTTCCAGATCACCTCGTGCTTCTGGTAGTGCTCGACGAAGAGCCCGAGCGCGGTGACGTTGTTGCCGTTGACGATCAGGCCGGTGTCGGCGGTGTTCACGGTCCAGCCGATGCCGGTGCCGTGGTCGCCGCGCCAGGCCCAGATGTGGTCGATCAGGGCGTCGTTCTGGTTGACCACCAGGCTGGTGGTGGCCTTGCCCGCGCCGGCGCCGCCGATACGGAAGAAGACGTCCTGGATGGAGGTCGGGTTGGCGGCGTGGCTCGCCGACGAGCCGGGCGTGCCGACCTGGAGCAGCACCGGCGAGTTGGTCGGGCCGGCGTCGAAGAGCATCCCGGCCAGCCGGACCCCGTCGACGTCGGCGACGGTCATGGGGGTGACGCCGTTCTGCGGGATCAGGGTCGGGTAGCCGACGCCGAGCACCACGGTGCCCGGGCGGTCGACCCTGATGGTCTCGCTCACCGGGTAGATCCCGGGGGTGAAGAGCAGGTTCAGACCCTGCGCCAGGGCCGCGTTGATGGTGGCGGCCGAGTCGCCCGGCTTGGCGACGTAGAACTGGCTCAGCGGCACCGAGGTGCCGGGCGTCGCGCCGCCCAGCCAGGACGCCCCGCTGGCGTTGGTCCGGGTGGACGGGACGAACACCTGGTAGTTGCCGCTGCCGTCGAGGTAGAGGTAGGGGATGTCGCGGCTGACCGGGGTCTGCGCCAGGGTGGTGTACGCCGGGTTGGGGAAGCTGGTGGCCGGCGCACCGACCACGCCGGAGTTGGTCACGTTCCACACGGCGTTGAGGTAGCCGCCGACGTTGCTGTCCCGGGTGTACCACTGCTGCTGCGAGTACGGCTGGACGACGCCGGTGACCCGGCTGTCCGCGATGTAGCCGCCGCTGGCCCAGCCGTAGCCGTTCGGGGCCAGGTTGAGGTCGCCCTGGATGTCCATCCGGCGGAACGGCGCGGCCTGCGAGACGGCCCACCGGGTGAACCCGGCCGAGGGGAACACCTGCATGTTCGACGCCGACCGCCAGAAGTTCTGGGTCGCGTTGCCGTTGAACCAGCCGGCGTCGACGGTGACGTCGCCGTGGATCCGGACGTCGCCGGGGTTCCGGCCGAGCCCCAATGATCGAGGTGTAGAAGCCGATCTGCGCGTTGATGCCGGAGTAGTCGCCCGGCTTGAACATCAGCGCGTACCGCTGGGTGCCGAACTGGTTCGACTCCTGGGTGCGGAAGACCGCGTCGAGCTGGCTCTGGATGCTCGCGCTCGACATCGACGGGTCGAAGGTGATCACGTTGGGTCCGAGCGATCCGCCGCCCGGGATGGTGCCGCCGCCGGCGGTGTTCACGGTGAGCTCCCAGAGCGAGTAACCCCAGCCGGTGGCCCGCGCGGTGCCGTACATCCGCACGTAGCGGCCGGAGCCGCTGACGGTCAGGGTGTCGGTGCCGCCGTCGCCGGTGGTGGTGGCGTACACGGTGGTCCAGGCGGCGCCGTCGGTCGAGGTCTGGATCTGGTACGCCCGCCCGTAGGCGGCCTCCCAGCTCAGCACGACCCGGCAGAGGGTACGGACGCTGCCGAGGTCGACCTGGAGCCACTGCGGATCGCTCGCCGCGCTGGCCCAGCGGGTGGTCGGGCTGCCGTCCACCGCCGCCGAGGCGGGGGTGCCGGCGTTCTCGGTGGACGAGGCGGTGGCGGGCCGGCCCTGCGCCGCGTTGGTCGCGGTATCGCAGCCGGTGCCGCCGCCAGTGCTGCCGTAGACCTGGAACTCCCACAGCGAGTAGCCGTATGCGGTGGCCCGGGCGGTGCCGGTCATCCGCACGTAGCGGCCGGTGCCGGTGACCGTGAGGTCGTCGGTGCCCCCGTCGCCGGCCGCGGTGCTGAAGACGGTGGTCCAGGTGGCGCCGTCGGTCGAGGTCTGGATCTGGTACGCCCGCGCGTAGGCGGCCTCCCAGACCAGGGTGACCCGGGAGACGGTGGCGGTCGCGCCGAGGTCCACCTGGATCCACTGGGGATCGCCGAAGGCGCTGGACCACCGGGTGCCGGTGTTGCCGTCGGTGGCGTTGCTGGCCGGGGTGCCGGCGTTCTCCACCGAGGAGGCGGTGGTGGGCCGCCCCTGGGAGAGCAGCGGGTCGGCCGCCCGGACCGGGGACGGCGGGGCCACCAGCGCCACCGTGGCGAGGAGTGTGGCCAGCACGGCGAGCAGCCGGCGCAGCGGCGGGCGGGGTGGGCTGAAGTGCGGCGGGACGGGTGACATGGGCGTCTCCGTGGCGGGGTGGTGGGGAGCGGGACGACGAACGGGTTACCGGCATGTTGCGGTCACCCGCCCGTCCCGCTGGACCCTTCCGCCGGGCAGCGGCACATGTCAATTCCTCGAAGCCTTGGCCGAGGCTTTTTTCGCGTCTTGTGAAAAGTCCGGAACTAAGGGCCGGCACAGGCGCGGCCGCCGGGTGGGGTGGTCCCGGCCGCCGCCGCCCGGCCTCAGGCGACCGTGCAGGGAGTGCCGTTGAGGGTGAAGGAGGTGGGCTCGCCGGTGTTACCGGTGTGGGTGGCCTGGAAGCCGATGGCCACCGAGCCGTTCGGGGCGATGGTCCCGTTGTAGGAGACGTTGCGGGCGGTCAGCGCCCCGCTGGCCGGGGCGTAGGTGGCGTTCCAGCCGCTGGTGACGGTCTGCCCGGCGGGCAGGGTGAAGGCGAGGCTCCAGCCGTTGACCGCCGTGGCCGCGGTGTTGGTGATCGTGACGGACGCGGTCAGCCCGGTGTTCCAGGCGTTCACCGCGTACACGACCCGGCACCCGCCGGACGGCGGTGGCGTGCTGGGCGGGGGCGTGCTGGGCGATGGCGTCGTGGGCGGCGCGCCGGTCGGCGGCGGGCTCGTAGGCGGCGTCGCGCTGTCCAGGCCGAAGAAGCGCACCGCCTGGGCGGCGTCGACCGGCAGGTTGTGCGAGACGCCCTGCATGCTGATGGCCTCCACCGTGGCGGTGCCGCCGGTGCCGCCGTAGCGGGTGCGGGTGTAGCCCGACTGCGGACTGTCGGTGTAAGCCGGCGTCTGGCTCAACCCGTGCACGTTGGTCCACTGCTTGATCTCTTCGGTGAAGTTCGGGTAGCGCAGGGTCTCGTCGTTGGTCCCGTGCCAGAGCTGCATCCGGGGTCGTCGCCCGCTGTACCCCGGGTAGGCGTTGCGGACCAGGTCGCCCCACTGCTGCGGGGTCTTCACCACCTGGCCGTTGGCGCACTCGCTGTTCCACTCCGAGCCGTTGGTGGTGGCGAAGCAGCCGAACGGCACCCCCGCGAAGGCCGCCCCGGCGCTGAACACGTCCGGGTAGAGCCCGAGCAGCACGTTGGTCATCATGGCGCCGGACGAGACGCCGGTCGCGAAGATCCGGTTCGGGTCGACGGGGTAGTGCTGCCGCACGTGGTCCACCATCGACTTGATGCCCACCGGGTCGCTGCCACCGTCGCGGCGCAGCGCCTGGGGCGAGGAGACGTCGAAGCACTGGCTGCTCCGGGTCACCGAGGGGTAGACGACGAGGTAGCCGTACCGGTCGGCGAGCGCGGCGAACTGGGTGCCGGAGTACATCGCCGGCCCGCTGCCGGTGCAGTAGTGGTTGACCACGAGCAGGCCGGGCCGGGCCGCGACGGTGTCCGGGACGTACAGGTACATCCGCAGGTTGCTCGGGTTGGCGCCGAAGTTCGTCACCTCGGTCAGCGCGGCGGCCGCGGCGGGGCCGGGGGCGGTGACCGCCGCCAGGGCGGCCAGCCCGGCGGCGACCAGGGCGGCGCCGAGCAGTTTGCGCCTTCTCCTTTTGGGCAGCATGGGATCTCCTCAGGTGGTGGGGACGCCGCGCAGGGCAGGTACGCCCGCGGCGTGCTCGCCGGCGAGGCGCCTTCGACGGCGGCCCGGACCCTCGGAGACGAGATCGACGACCGCGAATAAGCGCGGTCCGAGTCGGAGTCTAGGGCCGGGCCGCGGGCGCGACAACAACTCCCGGAAATGGTCGGGCCCGTTGCCGGCCCGGATCCGGTCAGGCCGGGAACAGGTCGGCGAGGAAGCGGTCGAGCAGCGCCACCTGCCGGCGTGCCGGGAAGGCGGCCGGGTCGAAGAGCGCTTGGACGACCAGGCCGTGCGCGAAGGCCGCGCAGGCGGCCGCCAGGTCGCCGGGGTCGGCGTGCGGCCCGGCGGGCGCCCGGCGCAGCGTGGCGTCCACGTGCGACCGCAGCCGGGCCCGCCACCGGTCGTAGCGGTGGCGCTGGTCGGCGGCGAACTCGTCGTCGGCGAGGGCCCCGTCCCAGTAGCTGACCCAGACCCGGCTCATCACCGTCGCCTCGTCGGTCAGCGGCAACACGTCGAGCAGGGCGGCGCGCAGCGCGGGCCGGCCCTCCCCCGCCGCGGCGTGGCGGTGGCGCGCGTCGGTGTGCCGCTCGGCCACGTCGACGGCGTGCCGCACCAGGGCCCGCTTGTTCGGGAAGTAGTGCGTCAGCAGCCCGGTGGAGACGCCCATCTCGGCGGCGACCGCGCGCAGCGTCAGCCCGCCGAACCCGCGGGCGGCGAGCACCCGCCAGACCGCCGCCGAGACGTCGGCGCGGCGGGCGTCGTGGTCACCTCGTGCCGGCACGCCCGCTAGAGTACATAACAAACGTTCGGTACGCACCTTGGAGCGACATGTTCTCCCTTCCCCTCACCGACCGGGCCACCCTGCATCCGCTCGCCCCGTGGCAGGCGGCGGAGTTCGCCGACTTCGTGGCGCGCACCCGCGTCCACCTCGCGCCCTGGCTGCCCTGGGCGCACACCGTCATCGACACCGACTCCGCGCGCGCCTTCCTCCAGCGTTACGCCGATGCCCAGGCCCGCGACGCCGGCTCGATCCACGGCATCCGGCTGGACGGAAAGCTGGTCGGCGGCACGCTGTTCCGCACCTTCGACCCGGCGGCCGGCGTCTGCGAGATCGGCGTCTGGCTCGCGCCGGAGGCCGAGGGGCACGGCCTCGTGACCCGGGCCGCCCAGCGGATGATCGACTGGGCGCTCGGCGAGCGCGGCCTGGCTCGGGTGGAGTGGCGGACCGTCCCGCACAACGCGCGCAGCCGGGCGGTGGCGCGACGGTTGGGCATGACCCGGGAGGGCGTGCTGCGCGCCGTGTTTCCCTTCCTCGGCGAGCGGCTCGACATCGAGGTCTGGTCGCTGCTGGCCACCGAGTGGCGACCGGCCGGACCGGCGGCCGGCGGGTAATCCGTGTTTCAGCCGCTGGTGCACCGCGGCGAGCCCCGCTGGCACGTCTCCGCATCGACAAGCTGGAGGCCCCGGCGAACCTGCGGGCCCTGCACGCCGAGGTGGCGGGTCAGCGGATGAGGGCGCGGGTGAGGAGGTGCTGCAGGGCGTCCTGCTCTTCGGGGGCCAGGGGGGACAGCGGGGAGTCTTCGGAGAGCAACTCGAGGAGGCGTTCGCGCAGTTCGGTGCCCTTGGGGGTCAGGACGAGCTGCTTGGCGCGGCGGTCGCCGGGGTGTGGATGGCGTTCGAGGTAGCCCTGCTCTTCGAGGCGATCGGCGATGAAGGTGACGTTGGAGGGCTCGCAGCTCATCCGCTCGGCGAGTTCGCGCAGGGTCATGGGGCTGGTCAGCTCGCGCAGCGCGGTGCCCTGTGAGGCGGTCAGACCGAGGGTGGCCGCCCGGACCCGAAGGTGGGCTTCGATGTGACTGGCCAGGTCTTTGACGAGCCCGCACAGCTGGCGGTCGCCTTGGGCTGGGGTCTCGCGCTCGGTGGCCATGGCCTCAGTCTACTGCAGCTCGGATAGTTGCAACTAGAGCTGTTCTAGTTGTAACTTCCAGTCGGCACCGCCACCCGGCGGCACCTTCTCGAGCACGGGGTAGGACCATATGGCCACGACGACCGATTTCGACCGGGTACGGCTGACCAGCGCACCGCGCGTTCGTTCGCTCCGCCTGGGTGAACTGAAGATCACCTACGTCCCGGACGGGCTGGCTCTGTGCAAACCGCGCGGCTGGCTGCCCGCCGCCACCGACGCTGACTGGGCGGCCAACCGCGATCATCTCGACGGCGGCGGCTTCCTGCCCGCAGCCATCGGCGGGCTGCTGGTCGAGCGGGGTGACAGGGCGCTGCTCATCGACACCGGGTTCGGACCCGAGTCCCACCCCGACGACCCGGCCAACCCGATGCTGGGAAGCATCTACGGCGGTGAGCTGCTGGACGGCCTGCGGCGGTTGGGCCGCGAGCCGCGCCAGATCGAGGCCGTCGCCATCACCCACCTGCACCTCGACCACCTGGGCTGGGCCTGGAGCAACGAGCCTGGCACCGATGCGCCGCCGTTCGCGCACGCCACCCACTTCGTCGCGGCACCCGAGTGGGAGCGGCGCGACCTGGCCGCCGAGGGCGGGGCGACCGAGGAACGTCTGGCCGCCTTCGCACCCCGCGTCCGTATGGCCGAGGACGGCGAGGAGATCTTCCCCGGCGTGCGGGCCTCGTTCTCGGTCGGACACACCGTCGGCCACACCACGTACACCATCACCGGCGGCGGCCGGCGACTCATCGCGTTCGGCGACGCAATGCACGCGCCGGTCCAGGTCACACACCCTGAATGGGGCTGCGGGATCGACCACGACCACGCCGAAGCCGGCGAGTACCGCCGCCGCCTGGTCCAGGAGCTGAGCCGCCCCGACACCATCGGCTTCGGCTGCCACTTCGCCGACGTGGTCTTCGGACGCGCCGAGCGCCGCCCCGACGGCCGGTTCACCTGGATCCCCGTCGCCTGACCGTCCTACCCGGTGGCGCGGCCCCTGGAACGGGGTCCCCTGCCCAGCGCGAGTGATCGGCAACAGTGCCGGCGATGAGCGGCGGAGCCATTCACAGTGCAGCAAGTCGTACCAATTGCCAGAGAAACGGAGAATTGTCATGAAGCACATCAAGCTGGGGGACCTGGACGTCTCCCGTATCGGTCTGGGCTTGGTCTCGATGTCCTACGCCTACACCGGAGCCGGCACGGACGACGCCGAGTCGATCCGCACCATCCACCGGGCCCTGGAACTGGGCGTCACTTTCCTCGACACCGCCGAGGTCTACGGCCCGTACATCAACGAGGAACTCCTCGGCAAGGCGCTGAAGGGCCGCCGCGACCAGGCCGTGGTGGCGACGAAGTTCGGCATGATCTCGCATGCGGGCGGCGGGGCAGGACAACTCGACAGCAGCCCGGCCAACATCCGCACCGCCGTCGAAGGCTCGCTCAGGCGGCTGGGGACCGACTACATCGACCTGTACTACCAGCACCGAGTCGACCCGAACACGCCAATCGAGGACACCGTCGGGACACTGGCCGAACTGATCACCGAGGGCAAGATCCGCCACATCGGCCTGTCCGAGGCCGGACCGGAGACGATCCGCCGCGCCCACGCCGTGCATCCCATCGCTGCCGTCCAGTCGGAGTACTCCCTGTGGACGCGGCACCCGGAGGCACAGGTGCTGCCCCTGCTGAACGAGCTGAACATCGGCTTCGTTCCCTACTCGCCCCTGGGACGCGGATTCCTCACCGGGCAGATCCGCTCGACCAGCGGCTTCGACGAGACCGACCTGCGTAAGAACAACCCGCGCTTCACCGGCGAGAACTTCCAGCGCAACCTGCGTCTCGCGGACGAGGTCCAAGCCGTTGCCGCCGAAGCGGGTACCACCCCGGCGCAGATCGCACTGGCCTGGCTGCTGACCCGAGGCGACAACATCGCCCCCATCCCCGGCACCAAGCGCGTGGCACGCGTCGAGGAGAACACTGCGGCCGATGCCGTGGAACTGACCGCCGAGCAGATCGAGAAGCTCGACAACCTTCCTCCCGCTGTCGGCGACACCCACGACGAAGCCGCCATGCGCTTGCTGGAGCGCTGACCCCAACCCCGGCTGTGACCGCACGCCGGCCGAGCCGGGCGAACACCTCGTCGAGCGGTTCGGTGCGCAGCGTGCAGATACGCCACCGCGTCTGCACGCTGCGCACCACCGGCCCGGCGGCCTCCAGGACCTTCAGGTGCTGGGAGACGGCCTTCCCGGCCAGGACCAGGTTCGGGTGAGTCAGGTCAGCACCCGGATCGGGCTGCCGTCGAGGAAGGCGCCGATGTCATCCACCGCGTCCCGGAAGAACGTCGCGTAGTTCCGCTCGCTGACATAGCCGAGGTGCGGCGTGGCCAGCACGTTCGGCAGCGTACGGAACTCATGGCCGGCGGGCAGCGGCTCCTCGTCGAACACGTCCAGCCCGGCCCCCGCGATCCGCCCCTCGCGCAGCGCGGACGCCAGGGCGGACTGGTCGACGATCGCCGCCCGCGATGTGTTGACCAGGTAGGCGGTCGGCTTCATCAGGACGAGTTCCCGCGCGCCGACCAGCCCGCGGGTCCGGTCGCCGAGCACGAGGTGAACGGAAACGACGTCGGAGCCGGCGAGCAGGGCATCCAGGCCGGGGGCCAGCCGCGCGCCACCCTCCTCGGCCCGCTCGCGCGTCAGGTTCTGGCTCCAGGCCACCACGTCCATGCCGAACGCCCGCCCGACCGCCGCCACCTGCGACCCGATCCTGCCCAGGCCGAGCAGCCCGAGGGTACGTCCGTGCAGGTCGGTACCGAGGGTGTGCTGCCAGGGACCGCCGGTACGCAGCGCGGTCGACTCGGGCACCAGATGGCGGGCCAGGCCGAGGATCAGCGCCCACGTCAACTCGACCGTCGAGGTCCAGCCGCCGCCCGTGCCGCACACCGTGACGCCGTGCGCCCGCGCCGCCGACAGGTCGATGGCGGCGTTGCTCATGCCGGTGGTGACGAGCAGCCGCAGGTGGGGCAGCCGGTCGAACACCTCGGCGGGGAACGGCGTGCGCTCCCTCATGGCGACCACGATCTCGCAGTCGTGGATGGCCGCCACGAGCTCGTCGCTGCTGGTGAAATGCTCGCGGAAGCTGGTGGCCCGGACCCGGGACCAGTCCGCCAGGCCGAGTGCCACCCCCTGGTAGTCGTCCAGCACGCCGCAGCGAAGATCAGTTGACATGACAAATAATCGTACGGCTCCGGGCTCCAGCTCATCGCTACTTCGGGCTGGGGTCACGCTCGGCTGCAGGAAAGGGGGCCTAAGCCGCGGCGGCGGCGGTGCGGCGGCGCACCTCGGCGAGCATCTCGTCGACCGAGCCGGCCGGGTCGGTGACCGGGAACTGCACGGCCCGCACCACCGCATCCGGGTCCAGCAGCAGGGTGAGCCGCTTGAACCGGGCCACGCCGCCGGCCCGGAAGGTGGGCAGCAGCAGCCCGGCGGCGAGGCGGCCGTCCTCGTCGGAGAGCAGCGGGTACGGCAACCGGGCGTGCACGGCGAAGGCGGCGAGCTGGTCGGGCCGCTGGGTGCTCACCCCGCGCACCTCGGCCCCGGCGGCGCGGAACAGCGGGTGCCGGTCGGCGTACGTCCGCGATTCGAGCGTGCACCCGACGGCCCCGGGAATCTCGCCCCAGCTCGGCGGGAGGCCCGGAGCATCCGGCGCGAACGCCCCCGGGAAGAGGTAGAGCACGGTCCACCGCCCGGGCGCCGCCGGCGGTTCCGCGCCGACGTCGTGCCGGGGCAGGTTCATCGGGGGTACGCGGCGGCCGACCAGCCGGTGCACCCGGCGCGCCTCGGCCGATTCCGCGTCGGCGGTGGCGGTCAGCTCGCCGTCGCCCATCACGTGCCGGGTGCCCCAGTCCTGGAGCGCGACCAGCACCGGGAGCAGGGCCTCCCCCTTGGCGGTGAGCAGGTAGTCGTGGCGCGGCGGGTGCGCCGAGTAGGGCTCGCGGCGCAGCACGCCCTGCGCGACCAGCCCGCCGAGCCGCTCGGTGAGGGCCCGCCGGCTGACGCCCAGCTCGCGCTGCAACGCGTCGAACCGGGTGGTCCCACCGGCGACCTCGCGCACGATCAGCACCGTCCACCAGTCGCCCAGCACGCCGAGCGCCTGCGCGATGCCGCAGTCGGCGTCGCCGAGGTCCGCCCGTCTCACATCCACCTCCCGCTGGGCCCGCAGCCTCGACTATAGTCCGTTTCAGTTTGGAACTCACTGGCTCGGATCGGGGGTTGGCGGCATGTCCGTCGGGCAGGGGGCCGGAGTGTTCTGGCGCGGGTGGGCCGCCGGCACCACCAGTTCGGTGGGGTCGGCGGTCGGTGCGGTCGCGTTGCCGCTCACCGCGCTGACCGTGCTGGACGCGTCGGCGTTCGAGATGGGTCTGATCGCCGCCGCGAGCTACGTCGCCTGGCTCGTGATCGGGCTGCCCGCCGGCGTGATCGTCCAGCGGCTGCCGCTGCGCGGCGCGCAGGTCGGCGCGGATCTGGCCCGGGCCGTCGCGGTGGCCTCCGTGCCGCTGGCCTGGTGGTGGGGCCGGCTCACCGTGGCCCAGCTCGTCGTCGTGGCGCTCGTGGTGAGCTTCGCCAACGTGCTGTTCGACGTCGCCAACGCCACCTTCCTGCCGGCCATCGTCGGCCGCGACCAACTGCACACCCGCAACAGCCTCACCTCGGCCACCCACGCCGCCACCCAGCTCAGCGGCCCGTCCCTGGGTGGCCTGGCGGTGCAGGCCCTCGGCGCGGTGCCGACCGTGCTGGTCGACGCGGCCAGCTACCTGGTCTCCGCGGCGCTGCTCGGATCGCTGCCCGCCCGCCGGGTCGACGCCCCGGACCAGTGGCCCCCGGTCCGCGCCATGATCGGCGAGGGCTGGCGGTACGTCACCCGCCACCCGGTGATGGGACCGACGATGTGGACGGCCACCGCGGTGAACTTCGTCTGCGGGGCGCAGCTCGCCGTCTACCCCCTCTATCTGGTCCGGGAGCTGCACGCCCCGGCGGCGCTGGTCGGTGTGCTGCTCGCGGTCGAGGGGGTCGGCTCGCTGGTCGGCGCGGCCCTGACCCCGTGGATCACCGGGCGCTGGGGCACCGCCCGGTCGCTGCTGGTCGCCTGTCTGGTGGCGGTCGGCGGCGCGTTCCTGGTGCCGCTGGGCGCCGGCTGGCCGGCGTACCTGGCGTTCGCGGCCGGCAACGTGGTCTTCGCCGGTGGCGTGGTCGTGCTCAGCGTGACCACCCGCACCTACCGGCAGATCGCCAGCCCGCCCGACCTCCTCTCCCGGGTGATGGCCACGGTCCGCTTCGTCTCCTGGGGCGCCATCCCGGTCGGCGGGCTGCTCGCCGGGGCGCTCGCCGGGCTCGCCGGCGCCCGGGTCACCCTGTTCTGCTTCGCCGCGGCCACCGTGCTGGCTCCGCTGGCCCTGCTGCTGTCCCCGGTACGCCGCCTGCGCGACCTGACCGACCTGCGGCTCGACGAGCCGGCCGAACCGGAGACCGTTCCGGCGGCCCGGTGACCCGCTGTCCGGCTTCGCCGCTCAGTCGGGCAGGACGGCCGCGGCGACCCGGCGGGCCCGCGCCGGTCGGGTGAGTACGTCGACGTTGTCGAGGTACTGGTCCACCGCGCCGACCGGCGGGCGGGCGCGCAGCTCCGGGTCGGCGATCGCGGCGCGCAGCGCGGTGGTGAACCGCTCGGCGCCCAGCACCAGGAACGGCCGGTCGTGGAACGGCCGGGCGGCCGGGTCGACCGGCGCGGCCAGCCCGGTCTCGTTGGTCCAGGTCGCCACCGTCTCCAGCGCCCGGACCATCCCGGTCTGCCGCTGGGACCACCCGTCCGGCCCGAGGGCGACGGTCAGCGCGTCCAGCACCGGCGCTGCGGCCGGCAGCGCGGCGAAGACCGTGCCGAGCCATTTCGCGTACGGGGGCCAGCGGCGGTGCAGCAGCAGGCCGAGGCGCATCAGGTCGCGGGCCAGCCCGGCGGTGACCACCCGGCTGCCCAGCTCGTCACCGACCTCGGCGCAGCGGCCGACCAGGTGCTCGGCCTGACCGACCCGCTGCCATCCGGCCGCCAGCACATGCCGCCAGACGTCGTCCGGGTACCAGGCCAGCCGGGCCCGGGCGGCGGTGAGCGCCCCGTCGAGCCCGTCGTGGAACACCGCCCCGGCGGTCAGCTCGGCGAGCCGCTGGGTGGGGGCGGCCAGCCAGTCCGCCGTCGTCATCCCGGCCTGCGGGTCCCCGCCCAGCCGGTCCCGCAGCCAGGCTCCCAGCTCGTCGACGCTCACCCCGTGCCGCTCGCCGTCGGCGCTGGCCACGCCGAGCCGGACCGTCGGCCCGCCGGTGAACCGGGTCGGCCAGCCGAGGAACTCGGTCGGCAGCTCGGCGTCGAGGACCGCCCGCACCGGCGCCACCTCGTCCGCGGCGGCGACGAAGAGCTGGGTGCGCGGCCCCCAGTCGTGGTCGGTCGACCGGGGCGTGTCCAGGCCGAGCAGCTCGGAGCCGCCGTCGAGCAGCCCGGCGGCGTAGCGCAGGCCGGGCAGCCGGCGGGCCAGCAGCGGGGCGACCACCTCGTCGTGGAACCGGTGCGCCAGGGTCAGGCCGGGTACGAACGTCACCCCGCCAGTCTGCGCACCGGACGCCGACTGCGCCGCCCGGTTTCCGGCCGACGGCGGGGTCCGACGGTCAGTCCCACCAGACCGCGACCGCGAGCCCGCGCCGGGCCGCCGCCAGGTAGAACTCCCGCAGCGCCACGAGGTGGCCCCGCAGGTGGCGCCGCGGGTCCCCGTCGACCGCCGGCAGGCCGAGCCGGGCCGCCGCGAGGGCCGGCTCGGCCGGCACGGCGGCCAGCACCACCTCCGGGTCCGCCGCCGCGAGCCGCGCGGCCACCTCGGCGACACCGACGGGCTCCAGCGCGGTCACCGGGTGCTCCCACACCGCCTCGGCCCGGTCGCGGTACGCCGGATTGATCTCCGCGTCGCCGTCGAGCGCCCGTCGCAGCGCGGCGACGGTCGCCGGAGCGGCCGGGCCCAGCTCGGCGGCGCGGCACAGCGCGGCCGGCGACCAGTCGAGGTCCAGGTGGTCTGCCGCCGGCAGCAGCCGGTACGAGCAGAGCCGGTCCAGCTCCTCGGTGACCCGGCGGCAGACGGCGAGCTGGTCGGCGGAGAGTCGCGCGAGCTGCTGGGTGACGGCCACCCGTCCCAGTCTTCCCGGCGCCGCCGCCGGCCACCGCCCCGGGTCAGCGGAGCCGGTGGCGGTCCGCCCAGGCGGAGATGGCCGCGGCGATCTCGGCGGGGCGATCCTCGGGTGCGTGGTGCCCGGCCGGCCCGCAGGCGACCGTCTCCAGGGCCGCCATGTTCCGCGCGCACCAGTCGGCCAGCTCCGGGGTGATCAGCAGGGTCGGTGAGCCCTCGAAGGTCAGCAGCAGCTTCGGCACCTCGTCGCTGGCGTCCAGCCACCGGTCGTACGCCTCGATCCGGGCGACCAACTCGGCCGGCTCGCCACCGAGCGGCATCTGGCGCGCCCAGGCCAGCAGCGGCCGCCGGCTCTCCCGGGTCGGGTACGGCGCGAGGTAGGTCTTCAGGTCCTCCTCCCCCACCGGCTGGAGCACTCCGCCGGTGAACGCCTGCCGGACGAGCAGGTCCTGGTCGAGCACCAGCTGCTCGCCCACGCCCGGGGTGCGGATCGCCTCGGAGCGGGCCCGGGCCTGGGGCGAGAGGTCGCTCCACGCCATCGGCTTGACCATGGTCTCCAGGAACGCCACGCCGCGTACCCGCCCGGGGTGCCGGGCCGCGAAGTCGAAGGCCAGCGCGCCGCCCCAGTCGTGGCCGACCAGGACCACGTCGGTCAGGTCGAGGGCGTCGAACCAGGCGTCAAGGTAGCGGGCGTGGTCGGCGAAGAGGTAGGCCAGGTCGGGCTTGCCGGAGCGGCCCATGCCGATCAGGTCGGGCGCGAGCAGCCGGCCCGCGCCGACCGCGGTCAGAACCTTACGCCAGGTGTGCGACGAACCGGGGTTACCGTGCAGGAACACGAACACCGGTCCGGCGCCGCTCTCCTCGTGGTGGACGGTCGAGTCCAGCACCTTGGTCTCGGGCATGTCCGGGCTCCTTCGGTCAGGCGGGTGGGTCGAGCGGGGTGTCGAGCAGTGCGGTCAGATCGCGGACGAACTCCGCCGTACGCGGGTCGTCGCGGCCGCCGAGCGGGGCGAGCAGCCGGCCGAGCAGCGCCTGAACGGTGTCGATCGCCGGGCGGACCACCTCCTGACCCCGATCGGTCAGGGCGAGCCGGACCGCCCGGGTGTCGACCGGGTCGCGCTCGCGCCGGAGCAGCCCGTCGGCCTCGAGGGACCGGGCCAGCTTCGACACGTAGAGCGGCTCGAGGCCGGTGTGGTCGGCCAGCTCGCGCTGGCTCGGGTGCAGGCCGGCGCGGCGCATCCCGTGCAGCGAGGAGAGCAGCACGTACTGCGCGTGGGTGAGGCCGAGCGGGGCGAGCGCCCGGTCGACCGCCACCCGCCAGCGCATCGCCAGCCGCCAGACCAGATGGCCGGGGCTGGGGCTGGGGCTGATCGGCGTTCCGTTCATGCGAGAAACAGTACATGTACATGATGTACATGGCTAGTGTTTTCTCGCCGCGTCCCCCACCTCGTCGGTGGGCTGTGCCACGCTTGTCGGCGTGGCACACCGACCCCCGATCCTGCTGATCGACTCCCCGAGCCTCTACTTCCGCGCCTACTTCGGCATCCCCGAGTCGGCGGCGAAGACGGACGACGGCCAACCGGTCAACGCCGTCCGCGGCTTCCTCGACATGCTGGCCCAGCTGGTCCGCACCCGGCGGCCCGACCGGATGGTCTGCGCGCTCGACCACGACTGGCGACCCGCGTGGCGGGTGGAGCTGCTGCCGTCGTACAAGGCGCACCGGGTGGCGCCCGAGGGCGGCGAGGTCGTGCCGGACACCCTCTCCCCACAGGTGCCGATGATCCTGGAGGTCCTCGACGCGCTCGGCATCCCCGCGGTCGGCGCCACCGGCTACGAGGCCGACGACGTGCTGGGCACCCTCTCGGTGACACAGCCCGGCCCGGCGGAGGTGGTCTCCGGCGACCGCGACCTGTTCCAGCTCATCGACGACGCCCGCCAGGTGCGCCTGCTCTACGTCGGCCGTGGCGTGGCCAAGCTCGACGACTGCGACGACGCCGCGGTCCGGGCCCGCTACGGCGTCCCCGCCGACCGCTACGCCGACTTCGCCGCCCTGCGCGGGGACCCGAGCGACGGCCTGCCCGGGGTGCCCGGGGTGGGTGAGAAGACCGCGGCCCGGCTCATCGAGCGCTACGACGGCCTGCCCGGCATCCTCGCCGCGCTCGACGACCCGGGCTCCGGCTTCGCCCCGGGGCTGCGCACCAAGCTGAACGCGGCCCGCGACTACCTTGCCGTCGCGCCGAAGGTGGTCCGGGTCGCCACCGACGTGCCGCTGCCGAAGCTGGCCACCGCGCTGCCGACGGCGCCGGCGGACCCGGACCGGCTGCTGGAGCTGGCCCAGCGGTGGAACCTCGCCGGCTCGTGCCGGCGCCTGGTGGACGCGCTCGCCATGCCCCGCTCCTGACCGGACCGGCCGGGCCGCGTCGGCCCGGCCGGATCAGGCGGCGGCGTGGTAGGCCAGCACGCCTCGGTTGACCGCCGCGATCGCCTGCCGGGCGGTGGAACGCAGCTCGGTGGAGGCGCCGCCGGAGTCGGCGAGCTGGCCGAGCAGGTCGACCACCTGGCGGGCCCAGCGGACGAAGTCGCCGGCCGGCATCTCGCCGTCGATCTGGTGGCCGCTGGCCAGCACCTTGGCCAGGGCCTCGCCCCGAGCCCAGCGGTAGATCGGCCAGGCGAACCCGAGGTCCGGCTCGCGCGTGACCGCCAGGCCGCGGGACGCCTCGTCGGCCTCGATGTCGCCCCACAGCTTGAGCGTCTCGTCGACCGCCTCGGCGACCGGGCCACGCGGAAGGCCGGCCCGCTCGTCGACGTCCCGGCGGGCCTCGAAGACCACCACGGAGACCGCGGCGGCCAGCTCGGCCGGGGAGAGCCCGTCCCACACCTTGCGGCGCAGGCACTCGGCGACCAGCAGGTCGGCCTCGGTCCAGATCCGGCCGAGCATCCGGCCGGCGTCGGTCACCTCGCCGTCGGCGGAGAGGTAGCCGCGCGCGGTCAGCAGCGCGACGATCCGGTCGAAGGTGCGGGCCAGCGAACCGGTCCGCCCGGCCACCCGCTGGCGCAGCTCCTCGGTGTCGCGCTCCAGGCGGCGGCGCCGCTCGGCCCAGCGGGCGTGCTCCTCCCGGTCCGGGCACGCGTGGCAGGGATGCCGGCGCAGCTCGGTGCGGAACTGGCTGAGCTGGTGGTCGTCGCCGACCGCCTGCCGGGAGCGCGCACCCCGCCGACCGCCGTGCCGGTCCAGCCCGGTGCCGCTGACCTCGGCGGCCAGGTCGCGCCGGGCCGCCGGCGAGCGGTGGTTGAAGTGCTTGGGCACCCGGATCCGGGCGAGCACCTCGGCCGGGGTGGTGAAGTCGCCGGGGCTGACCCGCCCGGCCCACCGGTCCTGGGTGAGCACCAGCGGGCGGGGCTCGCCGAAGCCGCCGGTGGCCGGGTCGAGCACCACGGCGAGGCCGGCCCGCCGCCCGGACGGCACCCGGATCACGTCGCCCACCCGCAGCCGCTCCAGCGAGGCCACGGCCGCCGCCTTGCGCTGGGTCTGCCCCTGCCGGGCGATGGCACGCTCCCGGTCGGCGATGGCCACCCGCAGGGCGAAATATTCGTCGAAGTCGCCCTGGTGGCAGGCCGCCTCGGCGCCGTACGCCTCGATCGTCTCGGTGTTGCGCTGCACCTGCCGGGCAAGGCCGACCACCGACCGGTCCGCCTGGAACTGCGCGAAGGAGGACTCCAGCAGGGCCCGGGCCGGCTCCGCGCCGACGGTGCCGACCAGGTTGACGGCCATGTTGTAGGAGGGCCGGAAGCTGGACCGCAGCGGGTAGGTGCGGGTGGAGGCGAGGCCGGCGACGTGCCGGGGGTCGGTCTCGGGCGACCAGACCACCACGGCGTGCCCCTCGACGTCGATGCCGCGCCGGCCGGCCCGCCCGGTGAGCTGCGTGTATTCACCCGGGGTGAGGTCGACGTGCGCCTCGCCGTTGAACTTGACCAGGCGTTCCAGCACCACGCAGCGGGCCGGCATGTTGATGCCCAGGGCGAGCGTCTCGGTGGCGAAGACCGCCTTGACCAGGCCGCGGACGAACAGCTCCTCGACGACCTCCTTGAATGCGGGCAGCATGCCCGCGTGGTGCGCGGCGAGCCCGCGCTCCAGCCCGTCGAGCCACTCCCAGTAGCCCAGCACGGTCAGGTCCTCGCCGGGGATGGCGGTGATCCGCGACTCGACCACCTGGCGGATCTCGGTGCGCTCCTCGGCCGAGGTGAGCCGCAGCCCGGCGGCGAGGCACTGCTGCACGGCCGCCTGGCAGCCGGCCCGGCTGAAGATGAACAGGATCGCCGGCAGCAGGTTCTCCCGATCGAGCCGCTCGACGATGTCGGGGCGCATCGGGCCGCGCCAGCGGGGCCCGCGCCGGCCCGCGCCGGGACCGGCGCTGCGCCCCTCCCCCAGCTCCAGCCGGCGCACGGTGTCCCGGGTGTAGCGCAGCAGCTCCGGGTGGACGTCGTGCTTGCGGGCGGCGTCGGCGTCGTGGAACAGGTCGAACATCCGCTTGCCGACCAGCATGTGCTGCCAGAGCGGCACCGGGCGGTGCTCGCTGACCACCACGGCCGTCTCGCCGCGCACGGTGACCAGCCAGTCGGCGAACTCCTCGGCGTTGGAGACGGTGGCCGAGAGCGAGACCAGGGTGACCGAGGCGGGCAGGTGGATGATCACCTCCTCCCAGACCCCGCCGCGGAACCGGTCGGCGAGGTAGTGCACCTCGTCCATCACCACGTAGGCGAGGCCCTCGAGGGTGGCCGAGCCGGCGTAGAGCATGTTGCGCAGCACCTCGGTGGTCATCACCACCACGGGCGCGTCGCCGTTGATCGCGTTGTCGCCGGTGAGCAGGCCGACCTGCTCGGCGCCGTAGCGGTCGACCAGGTCGTGGTACTTCTGGTTGGAGAGCGCCTTGATCGGCGTGGTGTAGAAGCACTTGCGCCGGGTGGTCGGCCCCCCGCCGCCGTCGGCCGCCGCCGGCTTCCCGGGCGTGCCGCGCAGCGCCAGGTGTACGGCGAATTCGCCCACCACGGTCTTGCCAGCGCCGGTGGGCGCGCAGACCAGCACACCGCTGCCCCGTTCCAGGGCCTCGCACGCCTCCCGCTGGAAGTCGTCGAGGTCGAACCCGAGATCGCGGGCGAATTCGTCCAGGGCCGGGAAGGCGGAGGCCTGCGCGGCCCGGCGGCGCGCCGCGGCGTACCGCTCGGCGGGGCTCGACATGTCCCCAAGATTAATCGGTGGGGACGACGACCACCGGCCAAGGCCGTCCGGCAGGTGGGTCGGAGCGGGTCGGTAGGGTGCACGACGTGCCGGATCATGCCGAACCGCCCCGAGTCTCGAGCGGCGCCGACGACGCCGTCCGCCCGAGCCCGTCCCGTCGTTCCGTGGAAGCGGTGCTCTTCGACTTCCACGGAACCCTCGCCCAGGTGGAGGAGCCCCGCGAGTGGGTAATCGCCGCCGCGGCGGCCTGCGGGGTCGAGCTGGACCGGGTGCGGGCCACCGCACTGGCCGACCGGCTGCTCACCGCCGGGCGGGCGGGCGGCCCGCTGCCGGCCCGGGTACCGCCCCGGCTGGCCGAGCTGTGGGCCGACCGGGATCTCTACCCGCACGCCCACCGGGGCGCCTACACCGGGCTGGCCGAGACGGTGGACGCCGGCATCGACGGGCTCGCCGACGCGCTCTACGAGCGGGTGCTGGTCCCGGAGGGCTGGGTGCCGTACCCGGACACCGAGCCGGTGCTGGCCGCGCTCCGGGAGGCCGGGGTAAAGGTGGCGGTGGTCAGCAACATCGGCTTCGACCTCCGGCCGCTGTTCGCCGCCTGGAAGCTGGACGGGCTGGTCGACGCCTACGCCCTGTCGTACGAGGTGGGACGGTGCAAGCCGGACCCGGGGATCTTCCTGCGGGCGTGCGGGATGCTCGGCGTCGACCCGGAGCGGACGCTCATGGTGGGTGACACCCCCGCCGACGCCGGTGCGGTGGCGGCCGGCTGCCGGGTGCTGGTGCTGCCCTGCGCCGACGCGGGCCGGCCGAACGGCCTGAGCGCGGTGCTCGACCTCGCCCGGCCCAACTGACCGTCGGCTGCAGCGCGGTCACGGGGCGGGAGCGCGCCCAGCACAGCGGTGGCCCGGCGGCACCGGGGCCGGCCGGCGGCGCTAGCGTCAGGGGCGTGACCACCCACCGCTCCTTTCGTCCCCGACTCCCCGGAAGCCTCTCCGGCAGCCGGTTCGGCGCGGTCGGGCTGGTGCTCGGGGGGGCACTGTCGGTGCAGTTCGGCGCGGCGGTGGCCGCGCTGCTCTTCCCGCGTACCGGGGTGGCCGGAGCGGTCACCCTGCGGCTGACCATCGGCGCGCTGCTGATGCTGGCCGTGTGCCGTCCCCGGCTACGCGGGCACGGCCGGGGCGACTGGGCGGCCGTGGTCGCCTTCGGGCTGGCCCTGGCCGGCATGAACTCGATCTTCTACCAGGCGATCGAGCGGATCCCGCTCGGACCGGCGGTGACCCTGGAGGTGCTCGGCCCGCTGGCGCTGTCCGTGTTCACCGCCCGCCGGCTGGCCGCCTGGTGCTGGGCCGGGCTGGCGCTGGCCGGGGTGGCCCTGCTCGGGCAGGGCGGGTTCGACCGGCTCGACCCGGTCGGGGCCGCGCTGGCGCTGGCCGCGGGCGCGCTGTGGGCGGCGTACATCGTCTGCTCGGCCCGGGTCGGCGGGCGGTTCCCCCGGGCCGACGGGCTGGCCCTGGCGCTCGCGGTGGCCGCGCTGGTCACCCTGCCGATCGGGCTGGTGGGCTCGGGCGGCCGGCTGTGGCACCCGGCGGTGCTCGGGCTCGGCACCGGCCTGGCCCTGCTCGCCTCGGTGCTGCCGTACACCCTGGAGCTGCTGGCGCTGCGGCGGCTGCCCACGGCGACCTTCGCCGTGCTGATGAGCCTGGGGCCGGCGATCGCAGCGCTCGCCGGGTGGCTGGTGCTCGGCCAGGCGCTGCACCCGGTGGAGGTGCTCGCCATCGCCCTGGTGATCGCCGCGAGCATCGGCGCGGTACGGGCCGGCGCCCCGGCCGCCGCGCCGCCGCCCGCCGCGGTGGGCGCCCGGCGGACCGCCTGCTCGATCGACGCGGCGACCGTGGTGGAGCCCTTGATCAGCCGGGAGACCGAGGGCGGCGCGCTGGTCAGCGCAGCAGCCGCACCGCCGCCGGCACCGCGCTGACCCGCACCGGGAGGTCGAACGCCCGCTCCCCGTCGGCGTACGTGGTGATGCCCTCGGCGTCCAACTCGACGACGCGGGCCCGGTAGCTGCGCACCAGCGGGTGGGTGACGTGGGTGCCCTGGTAGATGCGCGGCTTGACCCGCATCAGGGTGCGCCGGTCGAAGCGGCCGCCCACCACCACGTCCAGCAGGCCGTCGGTCGGGTCGGCGTCCGGGCAGATCCGCATGCCGCCGCCGTAGCTGGCCCCGTTGCCGACCGCCACCAGCACCGCGTCCACCTCCTGCTCCACGCCGTCGAGGCACAGCCGGTAGCGGCGCGGACGCAGCCGGGCCAGCTCGATCAGGATGGCCAGGTCGTAGCGGCGCGGGCCGCTCGGCCAGCGCATCCGGTTGGCCCGCTCGTTGACGATCGCGTCGAAGCCGGCGGCCAGCACGGCGCCGTACCAGCGGTCGCCGCCGCCGGGGGTGGTCAGCCGGGCCAGGTCGACCGGGCGGGTGCGGCCGGCGCGCAGCGCGTCGGCGATCACCTCGACCGCGGCCAGGGGCTCCGCCGGGAAGCCGGTGTCCGCGGCGAAGTCGTTCCCGGTGCCGGCGGGAACCGGGCCGAACGGCACCGGTGTGCCGGCGACCGCCTGCAACGCCCGGTGCACGGTGCCGTCCCCGCCGACCGCGACCAGCGCCCCGGCGCCGTCGGCGACCGCGGCGTGGCACGCCGCCTCCGCCTCCTCCGGGGTGCCCGCCCGCAGCAGCTCGACCGGCCGGCCGGCGCTGCCCAGCCGCTCCAAGAGCCGGGGCAGCAGGCCACGGTGCCGTCCCCGGCCGGCGGTCGGGTTGGCGAGCACGGCCACCGGGCCGGGCGGGACAAGATCGTGCGCGGTCACGGCGAGCACCGTACGGCACGAACCACGCCGCTCACCAGGGGAGACACCCGGATCCCCGATCGACCGGGCGACCGTCCGTCGTGCACCCAGCTCGCCCCCGGGAGCTGCCCCGCACGGCCGGCACGGCACTGGGCAGCCAGTTCGGCCGCCACCCGCACTGACGCGAAAGGCCTGCCGGGTCAGAAGGTGATGCGGACCTTCAGCGCGGTCCGCTCGTCCATCGCCCGGTAGCCGTCGGGCACCCCGTCGAGGGTGACCGACCGGTCGAAGACCGGGGACGGGTCAATGGTTCCGTCCAGCACGTCGGCCAGCAGCTCCGGGATGTACGCCCGGGCCGGCGCGACGCCCCCGGCGAGCGCCACGTTGCGGTCGAACATCTGCCCGATGTCCACCCCGGCGCTGCCGCCGTGCGGGACGCCGACGTAGCCGACCGCGCCGCCGTCGCGGGCGATGGAGATCGCGGTCCGCATCGACTCCTCGGTGCCGACCGCCTCCAGCACCGTGTGCGCGCCCTGCCCCTTGGTCAGCTCCCGCACCGCGGCGATCGCCGCCTCGCCCCGCTCGGCGACCACGTCGGTGGCCCCGAAGGTGCGGGCGATGTCGGTGCGGGCGGTGTGCCGGCCCAGCGCGATGATCTGCTCCGCGCCGAGCCGCTTCGCGGCGAGCACCCCGCAGAGCCCGACCGCGCCGTCACCGACCACGGCGACGGTGGCCCCGGGACGGACCCGGGCGGCGAGGGCGGCGTGATGGCCGGTGGCCAGCACGTCGGAGAGCGCCAGCAGCGCGGTGAGCAGCCGCTCGTCGCCGGCGGCCCCGGCGGGCAGCTTCACCAGGGTGCCGTCGGCGTACGGCACCCGGACGGCCTCGCCCTGACCGCCGTCGGAGCCGACCGAACCCCAGAAGCCGCCGTGCGGGCAGGAGGTGTGCAGCCCCTCGCGGCAGAAGTCGCAGGTCCCGTCGGACCAGACGAACGGCGCCACCACCAGGTCGCCGACCCGCACCGAGCCGACCTCGGCGCCGACGGCCTCGACCACGCCGAGGAACTCGTGCCCGATGCGCTGCCCCGGCTGCCGCTGGGCCACCCCGCGGTACGCCCACAGGTCGCTGCCGCAGATGCAGGCCAGCACGGTGCGGACCACGGCGTCGGTGGGGGTGCGGACGGCGGCGTCCGGCACCTCCTCGACCCGGACGTCGTTCGGGCCGTGGATCACGGTGGCGCGCATGGGTGGGGTCCTCCCGGTGGGCGAGGCGAGCGCCGGGCCGAGTCGGCCGGCGGCGGGGCGGCGGCCCCGGGCGAACACTCGACCGCCCGGGCCCGCCGCGAACCCGCTTCTCGCAGCGGGTGGCGGGGCTCACCGGTCAGCGCACGACGAGCCGTCTGGTCGCCGGGGTGACGCCGTCGCCCTTGACCTTCAGCGTCCAGTTGCCGGCGCCGCCGAGCGCGACGACCGCCTCCGCCTTGCCGTTCGGCTCCGTCTTGATCTCGGCGACCCGCTTGCTCTGCGGGTTGAGCACGTAGAGCGTCCGGGCGACGGTGGTCTTGTTCGTCACCCGGAACTGGATCTTCTCGCCGGGCTCGGCGATCACCCCGTCGGCGCCGGTGATCCCGGCCGCCGTCAGCTCGATCGCGACCTCCCGGTCGTACGCCGTCTCGGCCACGGCGCTGGCCACCGTGCCGTCGTCGGAGACGGTGATCCGGGTCCGCACGCCGTCGCCCTGCTGGCCGGGCTTGCAGGCGACCTCGTACAGCCCGGTGGCGAGGGTGGCGCGCAGGTCCTGGGTCTTCCCCGGCGCGACGTCCGCCGCCTCGGCGACCACCTTGGTGAACCCGGCGCCCTCCCGGCCGTAGAGGTACACCTCGGTGGACTGCTGCCCCCGGTTGGTCACCGCGAAGGTGACCGCGCCCGGGGTGAAGAGGGTGGTGGCGACCTCGCAACTGGTGTCCGTGGCGGTCACCGGGACCTGCGCGCCTTTCGGGGCGGGGTCGTCATCACCACAGGCGGTGAGGGCGGCGGTGGCGCAGATCGCGGCCACGACGGCGGCGGTACGGCTCTTCATGGGCTCTCCGGAGCGGAGGTCAGCGTGCTGACCAGGACGGGCGCCGACAACCGCCCCGGCACACCGCCCGGGGGGACTTCGGCGGAGTCAGGAGAGTCTAAGCGGGCCGGCCGTCCTGGCAAGGGGCAAGGGCCGCGAGGGCGGCCGTGCTGTTCACCCCGGAGGGCGGGCGGGCCGGCCGGCGCCCCCGTCGAGGCCGTCGGCGCCGAGGTGGGCCAGCCCGCTGCCGATCACGTCCCGCGTGCCCCACCGGCCCGGCACGTCGAGCAGTTCCACCCGACCGAACCGGGCGGGCATCCGCGGCGCCATCAGCAGGTGCTCGCCGGCCGCCTCCAGCCCGAGCAGGGCCCGCAGCAGCAGGAACGGGGAGGCCGTGGCCATCGCCTGCGGACCGTTCGCGGTCGGGAAGCGCACCGGATATTCGGTCAGCTCGCGGGGGTAGCCGGCGAACGCCTCAGGCAGCCGGCCGTGGAAGTACGTGGAGGCGTCCACCATGGCCTCGGCGACCCGCCCCGCCTCGTCGGCGAGGCCGTACCGGCGCAGGCCCCAGGCGATCAGGGCGTTGTCGAACGGCCACACCGCACCGACGTGGTAGCCGAGCGGGTTGTACCGTTCCTGTTCGGTGGCCAGGCTGCGGATCCCCCAGCCGGAGAAGAGCCGGGGCCCCAGCAGGTGGGCGGCCATCTGCGGGGCCCGCTCCGCCGGCACGATGCCGCTCCACAGCAGATGGCCCATGTTGGACGCGAGCCCGTCGACCTGCCGGCCGTCGCCGTCCAGGGCGAGCGCGTAGTAGCCCCGGTCGGCGATCCAGAAGTCCCGGTCGAAGCGTTCCCGCAGCGCCTCGGCCTCCCGCTCCAGCCGGTCGGCGTACGCCGGGTCCCCCCAGAACTTCCGGGCCATCCGCGCGCCGCGCAGCTTCGCGTCGTACGCGTACCCCTGGAGTTCGCAGGTGGCCAGCGGCGGGCCGGGCAGCCGCCCGTCGGCGTAGCAGATGGCCTCCGGCGAGTCCTTCCAGCCCTGGTTCGGCACTCCGGTGCGCTCGTTGCGCCGCAGGTACCGGACGTAGCCGTCGCCGAGCAGGTCGCCGTACTCGTCGATCCACCGCAGCGCCGCCCGCGCCTCGTCCTCGAACTCCCGCACCAGGTCGGCGTCGCCGGTCCACCGCTCGTACTCGTCGAGCAGGATCACGTAGAGCGGGGTGGCGTCGGCGCTGCCGTAGTACGGGGACTGCGGCCGTTCCTCGAAGGCCACCATCTCTCCGTAGCGGAACTCTCGGAGGATCTTGCCGGGCTCCTCGTCGCGGAAGTCGTCGAGCACCGCGCCCTGGTTGAGGCCGAGCATCCGCACCGTCCCGGAGGCCAGCTCGGACGCGACCGGGAGCGCCATGAAGCTGGTCAGGATGCTGTCCCGACCGGTGATGGTCGCCGCCCAGGGCAGGCCGGCGGCGGGCATCACCTGGTCGGGCAGGGTCAGCGGCGAGTAGCGCAGCGCCGCCAGGTCCACCAGGCTGCGCCGGTAGACGTCCGTCAACGCCTGCCAGTCGCAGCTGAGCTGCGGCGTCCGGGACAGCCATCCGGCCAGGTCCTGCTGCCGTTCACCGGCTGTGGCCCGGGCCCGCCGCTCCAACCGGTCCCGGACTTCCACGCCGTCCGGCCGCAGCACCAGCGTCTCCACCCGCAGCGTCGTCGTCCACGTCTGCTTGGGCGCCAGCAGGACCGTCCAGGTGAGACCCCGTTCGTCCGCCTGCACCGGCTCGCTGCTGGTCACCACCGTCTCCCGCTGGAACCTCTCCCGCAGGTAGCCGAGGCGCAGGCCGCGCTCCTCCACCCGCTGGTAGCGGCGCCCCGGCGGCGTGCGCTCGGTGGCGACGCCCGGGATCGGCGCGAAGTCGCTGCCCACGTCGAGCCGGACGGTGTACTCCACCGGCACGTGGTGGTGGTTGAGCACCGTCAGCCGCTCCTCGAAGGCGCCGCCGGTGATCGTGCGCTCCCGGATCATCGAACACCTGGAGTCCACGTAGTGCGTCGGTGCGCCGGGCACGAGGAAGAACCGCAGCTGGAGGTAGTCCCGCTCGGCGATGGAGAGCGCGTTCAACCGGTCGCCGTCCAGGGTGAGCCGCCAGACCGACAGGAACCGGGTGTCGAAGTCGAAGAAGCCGACCGGATTGAGCAGGGTCGCCTCGATGTCGCCGTTGTCGTCGCTGATCACGAAGACGTTGCCGTCCAGCACGCGGACCAGGTTGGAATTCATCCGGCCTCGCCGCGCTCCCCGGTGAGGGCGCGCGGATGCCGCGCCCCGGGCGGCGCCGGGAAGAGGCGCTCCAGCAGCACCACGAACCGGAAGCGCCCCTCGGCGATGATGTCGTTGCGCAGCCAGGCGGCGAGCGGCTTGGCCTCCCCACGGGCCATCCGGACGAAGAAGTCCCGCCGGGTCCGGATCACCGTGTCGGCGTCCCGGGCCCGGTGGTCCACCGCGATCCGGCCGTCGGCGATGGTCAGGTGCCAGACGTCGAGCGTGCCGGCCTCCTCCAGCTCGAACCGGATCGTGCCGGCGGTGCGGAGCAGCAGCCGCTCGGGTGCCCGCCGGGCGATCTGCGCGAAGTACGCCTCGATCGGATCGGACACCGCACCGCCTCCCGGGAGAGGGCCGTCGCGCCGCCGGCACCGATGCTCGGCGGGGCCACGACAACGGACGCGTCCGCACCGGCCGGGCGCCGCCCCAGACTAACGCCGGGGCCCGGCACGGACCCGGAGATCGGGGGAACTGCGAAGGCGGCAGGATGGTGGGATGCGCCTGGTCTCCCTGCTCCCCTCGGCCACCGAGATCGTCTACGCCCTGGGGCTCGGTGACGAGCTGGTCGGGGTCACCTTCGAGTGCACGGTGCCACCGGCCCACCGGGCCGGCACCACGGTCGTGGTGGGCGGCCGGGACACCCGGGGGATGAGCCCCGGCGAGATCGACGCGTACGTCAAGGGCCAGCTCGCCGCGGGCGCGGACCTGTACACGCTGCACGCCGGCGCGCTGGCCGGGCTGGACCCGGACCTGATCCTCACCCAGGACCTGTGCCGGGTCTGCGCGCTGCCGTCGGGCCGGGTCGCGGACGCCGTCGACCACCTCGGCTGCCGGGCGGAGGTGCTGTCGCTCGACCCGTACACCCTGGCGGACGTGCTGGACACGATCCTGGCGGTGGGCGCGGCCGCCCGGGTGCCGGACCGGGCGGAGGCCCTGGTGGACGCGTTGCGGGCGCGGCTGGCGGCGGTCCGCGCGGCGGTGGCCGGGCGGCCCCGGCGGCGGGTCGCCGTGGTGGAGTGGGTGGACCCGCCGTTCGGCGCCGGGCACTGGATCCCCGACCTGGTCGAGACCGCCGGCGGCGAGCCGGTGGCGACCCACCCCGGGGCCCGGTCGACGCCGACCACCTGGGCGGCGCTGCGGGCCGCCCGGCCCGAGGTGGTCCTGGTCGCGCCGTGCGGGTTCCACCTGGACGGGGCCGCCACGCAGGCCGCCGGGGTGGCCGCGCGGTTCCCCGGGGCGGAGGTCTGGGCGCTGGACGCGGACGGACTGATCGTGCGGGCCGGCCCGCGCCTGGTCGACGGCGCCGAGGCGATCGCGGCGATCCTGCACCCGGACGCCGTGCCGGCCCCGCCACCGGATGCGGCCCGCCGGGTGGCCTGACCGCCCGCCGCCACGACGGGCGGGGTCAGCCGGCCCGGCGGTCCGGGTGGCCTGGATCGGCGGCCCGCCAGCTGACGGGGTCAGCCGGCGCGGCGGGCCGGGTGGCCGTCGCGGCCGAGCGGGGCGAGCCGGCGCCAGCGGGGCAGCTCGGTCACCACGGTGACCACCGCCAGCACGGTCACCGCGACCGCGACCGGCCTCGGCCAGGCCGCCCATGCCCCGAGCACCGCGGCGACCAGTTGCAGCAGCACCAGCGCGACGGTGACCAGCCCCGGCACCGGCACGATCACCTGCCGCTTGTCACCGGGGGTGGCGAACACGGTGGGCAGGCCGATCAGCAGCACCACCGAGGCGACCGCCAGCACCACGGAGTGCGGGGCGAGGGCCCACGGGGTGGCGACCCAGGCGGCCAGTTCGGTCAGGAAGCGCAGCGCCGAGGGCAGGTCCGGACGGCCCGGCCGGCCATTGTCGATCATGGCTGCCAGTATGCCGAGCCACCGGGCCTCGCGGTGTCCCCGGCCGCTCGCCGGCCAGCTCCACCGCTTCATCGGCACGCGGTCCGGCCGCAAGAGCCGGTACGCGACGCTGCTCGCCGACGCCCTCGACCCGGCCCGCACCCGGCGCCACCGGACCGGCTGCTGGCGCTGCTCTGACCCCCGCTGACACGCGTGAACGCCGCCCCCGGGTGGGAGCGGCGTTCACGTGAAGTGTCCGGCGGTGCCGGTCAGGTCATGTCGTCGTAGCGGCGTTCGATCGGCGCCGGCGCGGTGATCGGCTCGGGCGCCCCGACCGGGGCGCTCGCCTCGACCCCACCGCTGGCCCCGACCGGCTCGACGGACAGGTCCAGCGGCGACACCTCGTCGTCGGCCAGGTCGGCGTAGATCTCCCGGCCCCGCCTGCGCCGCCGGTCGTTGAGGAACGCGACCGTCACCGCCCCGAAGTAGAGGGCGGTGAGGCAGACGGCCAGCGCCGTCATGCCGAACGGGTCGGGCGTCGGCGTGACCACCGCGGAGAACGCGAAGAACACGAAGATCGCCACCCGCCACCAGCTCAGCAGCCGCTTGGCGCTGGCCAGCCCCACGAAGTTGAGCATCAGCACGATCAGCGGGAACTCGAACGCCACCCCGAACAGCAGGATCAGGTTCGTGACGAAGCCGATGTAGCGGGTGATGTCCAGCGTCGTGGTGACGTCGCCGCCGCCGGAGACGTTGAGCAGGAACTCCAGGCCCTTGGACGTGACGAAGTACGCCAGCACCGCGCCGCCGGCGAACAGCGGGGCCGCCAGGGCGGTGAAGAAGTAGGCGTACCGCCGCTCGTGCCGGTGCAGGCCCGGCGCGATGAACGCCCAGAGCTGGTAGAGCCAGATCGGTGCCGCGATGATCAGGCCGACCCAGAGAGCGACCTTCATCTGCAACAGGAACAGGTCGGCCGGGCCGAGCTGGACGAAGTTGCAGTCGCCGTTGGCGAGCCGCGCCTTCGGCAGGTTGCAGTAGGGCATCTGCAGCACGTGCAGGACCCGGCCGGAGAGCCAGACGCCGAACCCGAAGCCGACCAGGATCGCCAGCGACGCGCGGAACAGCCGGTTACGCAGTTCCCGGAAGTGCTCGATGAGCGTCATCGAGCCGTCGGCGGCCCGCTCGAACGTGCTCGGGCCGCGCTTCTTCAACCCGAAGGCCACGGTGGTGGGGCCCTTTCGGATCAGTTCTCGCGGACGCGCTGCACCGGGTCGACCGGCGGGGCGACCGGCTGCTGCGGCTGCGGGGCGAACTGCTGCTGCGGCTGCGCGACCTGCTGCTGCTGCGGCGCGAGCGGCTGGTAGCCGGCCTGCGCGTCGGCCTTCTCGGCCAGGTCACGGTCGTCGTCGTGCAGGCTCTTGGTCTCGGCCTTGATGATCCGCAGCGAGCGGCCCAGCGAGCGGGCCGCGTCGGGGAGCCGCTTCGCGCCGAAGAGCAGGATCAGCACGACCACGAGTACGGCGATGTGCCACGGCTTGAGGGCACCCATGGGAAGCTCCAGTCGCTCTGTGTCGGTGAGGGGTGGTCGAGCCCATCGTACGTGCGTCGAAGACGGTTGCCACCCTCCCGGGCCCCCGGTTGCGGGCCTGGTCGGTGAAGTCTCGGCCAACCCGGAGTGTCCCGTCAACCACCCACGGGGGCGCAATCGTGTGCGGATCCGGCCGCGTACGCGCAGCTACCGAGCAGCGGACCGACCGCCGTCGATCACTTTCCGCGCCTGGTCTTGATCAACGTCATCCGTTCCTGCGCGACGGCCACCCGCTCCTGGAGCGACTCGGCCCGGGACTGGAGTTCCTCGGCGGCGGACCGCAGCGACTCCGCCTCGGTCTGGCGCCGCTGCAGGGCCAGCGCCGTGCGGCGCAGCCGGGGCAGCCGCGCCAGCACCGGACGGATCGCGAGGGCCAGCACGACCAGCGCGAACAGCACGACCCCGAGCACGATCCACGTCACCACGGCGGTCAGCCTACTGGGTGACCGCGGCCACCGCCGGATCGGCGCGGTCGACCGGAGTGGCGTACGCGTCCAGCGCGGCGACCGCCTGGGCACGGACCTGCTCGGCCAGCTCGGCCGGTGCGACCACCGTCACCTCCGGCCCGAGCCCGAGCACGAACCGGCGGGCCCAGCCCAGGTCGGTGACCCGCAGCGACACCAGCCAGTGCTCGCCGTCGGCCTCGACCCGCTCGCACGGGTAGTACTCGGTGATCCACCGCTCGCCCCGGCCGATCCGCAGGGTGATCAGCGGCAGGTCCGGCGAGGGGCGGAACACCCCGTCGCTGAGGTCGTGCGGGCGGGCCTGCGGCGGCACGACGGCCTGCTCCGCCAGCTCGGTGACCGCGTCGATCCGGTCGGCCCGGAACAGCCGGACCGCCTCGGCCCGGCGGCACCACGCCTCCACGTACGCCCGGCCGCCCACCATCAGCATCCGCAGCGGGTCGATGGTCCGCTCGGTGGTCTCGTCCCGGGCGGCGGTGTAGTAGGTGATCCGCAGGGCCCGGCCGCGCTCCACGGCGGCGCGCAGCTCGCGGACCCGGGCCGTGTCGCCGGGCAGCCGCACCTCGACCGGGGCGCCGGCCAGGTCACCGGCGGCGCTCTCGATCTTGGCGAGGGCCCGCTCGACCGCCTCCCGGTTGGCCACCCCGGGCGTCTCGGCGAGCATCCGCAGCGCCACCACCAGGGCCAGCGCCTCGTCCGGGGTGAGCCGGAGCGGACGGTCGATGCCGGCGTCGTAGGTGATGGTCACCCGGTCGCCGTCGAACGCCATGTCGATCAGGTCGCCGGGGCCGTAACCGGGCAGCCCGCACACCCAGAGCAGCTCCAGGTCCTCGCGGAGCTGCTTCTCGGTCACCCCCAGGTCGTGCGCCGCCTCGGCGATCTCGATGCCGGGGCGGGCCAGCAGGTAGGGCACCAGGTTGAGCAGCCGGGCCAGCCGGTCCGCCGAGGCGCGGCCACCGCGGGCCGCCGGGCGGGTCACCGGGCACCCCCGGCCACGGCCAGGTCGTCGTGGCGGGCGGCGATCTCCTTCAACCGCTGGATGACCGCCTCGCGGACCTCCGGCGGCTCCAGCACCCGCACGTCCGGGCCGTACCCGACGATCTGCCCGGCCAGGTAGTCGGCGTCGGCGTACGGCAGGACCAGGCGGTCGCCGTCCGGCCCGGCGTGGGTCTCCACCGCCCAGCGGCGCAGCCCGGCGGCGCGGCCCGGGGCGACCAGCACGGTGGCCCGGCCGGTCCGCTCCACCGGCCCGGACCAGCGGGCCACGTGGCTGATCAGGTCCACCCCGACGGGCGGCTCGTACGCCTCGGGCTGGCCGGTCACCCGGACCGCGCCCACCACCCGGGAGAGCCGGAAGCAGCGGGTCGCCGCCCGGTCCAGGTCGTGACCGACCACGTACCAGCGGCCACGCCAGCAGACCACGCCCCACGGCTGGAGCCGGCGGCGCGTCGGGGCGTCCCGGTCGGGCACCCGGTAGTCGAAGTTGACCTCGCGCCGGTCCCGCGCGGCGGCGGTCAGCGGCGCGAACGCCGGGTCGACCGTGACCATCGGCTCCAGGCCGAGCGTGGCCTGCGGGTCCACGTCGATGCCGGCGGCGCGCAGCTTCGCCAGCCCCGACGAGGCGGCGGCGGCCAGGCCGGCGTGCTGCCACAGCCGCGCCGCGATGCCCACGGCGGCCGCCTCGTCCGGTTCGAGGGGGATGTCGGGCAGGGCGTACTCGCGGGGCGCGATCCGGTAGCCCGGCTCGGCGTCGAAGACGCTGGCCGTGCCGGTCTCCAGGGGCACCCCGAGCTCCCGCAGCTCGGCCTTGTCCCGCTCGAACTTGCGCTGGAACGCCTCGTGGTCCTTGGCGTCGTCCGGATCGTGCTCGTAGCCGGGCACGGTCGCGGCGATCTGCGCGGCGGTCAGGAACCGCCGCGTGGACAGCAGGCAGATCACCAGGTTGACCAGGCGTTCGGTACGGGTCCGCGACACGTGGAGAACGCTAGCAGCCCGCACGTCCGCAGCGCGCACCCGCGCGGGCGCGCCGCGCGGCAGTCCCGCCCGAAGGCGATCCGGACCACACCGTGCGCGGCCCACGTCGCTCGCCGGGCATGGGGCCGACGACGGCCATAGGGTGAGCGCATGGCGCAGGCGGAAATCAAGAGCGCGAGCGTCGGCACGGTCGTGGTGGCCGGCGCCGCGAACCTCGCCATCGCGGTCGCCAAGCTCGTCGCGGGCCTGATCTCCGGCTCGGCGGCGATGCTCTCCGAGGCCGCCCACTCGGTCGCCGACACCACCACCGAGGTGCTGCTCTACATGGCGCTGCGCCGCGGCGCGCGGCCCGCCGACCCACGGCACCCCTTCGGGTACGGCAAGGAGAGCTACGTCTGGGCGTTCCTCGCCGCGCTGTTCACCTTCGTGGTGGGCGCCGGCTTCGCCATCACCCACGGGGTCACCACGATCGTCGTGCACGAGCACACCGGCGACTACCTGACCGCCTACGTGGTGCTGGCGGTCTCCTTCGCCATCGAGTCGGTCTCGCTGGCCCGGGCGATGCGGCAGGTCCGCAACGAGTCCCGGCGCTGGCGGGCCACCACGCGCCGCTACCTGCGGCTGACCGCCGACACCACGGTCAAGGCGGTCTTCCTGGAGGACAATGCCGCCCTGATCGGCCTGCTGATCGCCGCCGCCGGACTCACGCTGTCCCACCTCACCGGCGACGAGGTCTACGACGGCGGCGCCTCGATCCTCATCGGCGTGCTGCTGCTGGTGGTCGCGGGCATCCTGGCCCGCAGCAACATCTCGCTGCTGGTCGGCCGGGCCGTCTCCGACCGGGTGCACCGGCAGATCGAGCACGAGCTGGCCGGGCTGCCGGCGGTGGACCGCATCGACACCCTGATGACCATGTTCCTCGGCCCGGAGGACATCCTGGTCGCCGCCAAGGTCGACTTCGAGGACAACGCCACGGGCGCCGACATCGAGAACGCCGCCGACGAGGCGGAGCGGCGGCTCACCGGCCGGTTTCCGGAGATCGCGTACGTCTTCCTCGACCCGACCCGCTCGATGCGCGGCAGCGCCGGGCATCGGGCCCGGACCACCCAGGACGAGGACGCGCGGGCGGTGGACCAGGAGGCGGGCGGGGTGCCCTGACCGGCGGGGCGGCCCGACCCGGCCGCCGCCGGTGCCGGCACCGGCCGATAGCGTGCCGGCATGGTGCGATGGCGGTCCGGCACGGTCACGGCGGTACGGCGACGATGGGCCGGCGCCGCGGAACTCGACGTCGACCTGCCCGACGGCGGCCGGATGCGCGCCCTGGCCTACCCGGCGCTGGTCGGCGACCCGGAGCTCGGTGACCGGGTGCTGCTCAACGCCGGCGCCCTGCTGATGGGCCTCGGCACCGGCGGCTACGCGCTGGTCGTCGCCCTGCCCGACCGGCTCCCCGCCGACCCGCCGCAGGCCGCCGACACCCGCGAGGCCGGGCACCTGGTCAAGGCCCGCTACACCCCGCTGCAGCCCATCCTGCTCGGCGTGGACGAGGAGGCCTCCCCGCACCACGCGCGGCTGGCCGCCGCGGATTCCGTCGACGGGATGCCGGTGGTCACCGCCGACCTGCACTCCGCGCTGCCGGCGATCCTGGCCGGCGTCCACGCCGACGCCCCGGACGCCCGGGTGGCGTACCTGCTCACCGACGGCGGGGCGCTGCCGGCCTGGTTCTCCCGCACCCTCGCCGGGCTCGCCGGCCACCTCGCCGGCACGGTCAGCGTCGGCCAGGCGTTCGGCGGTGACCTGGAGGCCAGCACCCTGCACAGCGGCCTGCTCGCCGCGCGGCACGTGCTCGGCGCCGACGTCGCGATCGTCGCCCAGGGCCCCGGCAACCTCGGCACCGGCACCCGCTGGGGCTTCTCCGGGGTGGCCGTCGGCGAGGCGGTCAACGCGGTCGCCACGCTGGGCGGGCGGCCGGTCGGCTCGCTGCGCGTCTCCGACGCCGACCCCCGCCCCCGGCACCGCGGCGTCTCCCACCACAGCCTCACCGCGTACGGCCGGGTCGCCCTGGCCCCCGCGGAGCTCGTCGTGCCGGACGGCCTCGACCCGGCCCTCGCGGCCGAGGTCACGGCGGCGCTGGCCCCGCTCGCGGCGCGGCACCGGATCGTCACCGTGCCCACCGAGGGCCTGGACGCGGCGCTGCGGGCCAGCCCGGTGGGGCTGTCGACGATGGGTCGCGGGCTCGACGGCGACCACGCCTACTTCCTGGCCGCGGCCGCCGCCGGCCGGCACGCCGCCCGCCTGCTGAGCTGAGGCGGTCAGCGCGCGCCGTAGCCGTGCGCGACGATGTGCGCGGCGGCCCGGGTGTAACCGGTCGGGTCGGCCGGCGCCAGCGTGCCCAGGCCGTCGACGTAGCGGTTGTACATGCAGAACGCGGCGGCGATCAGGACCGTGTCGTGGATCTCCAGGTCGGTGGCGCCCTCGGCGCGGGCCGCTTCGACCAGCTCGGTGGTGACCTCCCGGCCGCTGCGCTGCACCGCCCCGGCGATCCGCAGCAGCGCCCGCAGCTTCGCCTCGACCGGCGCCGCGTCCAGGTCCCGGCGGACCTGCTCCACCAGCGGCATCCCCGCCGGCAGCTGGGCGGCGGCGAACGCCGAGTGCGACGCGCAGCAGAACGTGCAGGCGTTCAGGTCCGACACGTACGCGGCGATGAGTTCCCGCTCCCCCGGGCTCAGCGTGGGATGCGGGGCGTGCAGCAGCGTGTCGGCGAGGTCGAGCAGCGGCTTGGCGGTCTCCGGGCGGTAGCGGGCCAGCCCGTTGATGCCGGGGTGTGCCTGCTCGTCCAGACCGAGGTCGATGTGTGCGATGACGTCACGCTCCCTCGTCGTCGGCCGGGGAGCACCGGACGGCATGTCTCGGCTTCCCCGCGAGCCATAGACGAGCATGCGGGCGGTGACTCGTCAAGGCCCCGGCTCGGCGACCCGGACCGTCCGGTCCGGCAGCTCCGGAGCGGCGAAGGCGAGCAGCCGGCTCGCCTCCTCCGCCAGCGCGTCCCGGTCCGCCGCGGCGAGCGGGCGGAACGGCCGCACCTCCAGCGTCGCCGCGCCGTCCCGCCGCGCGATCGTCCACGTGCCGGCCACGAACCCGTCCACCAGCACCGTGGCAGCCACCGCCGGCGTGATCACCCGGCGGCGATCGGCCTCAGCGAGCACCCGGCTGCGGTCGGCGTGGGACAGCAGGAGGTTGTCGTACTCCGGGAGCAGCCGCGGCGGGACCGGCGTGTCCGGGTCGGGTCGCTCCGCGTCCGGCAGGTCGAGCAGTTCCCGCCCCTGCTCGTCGCGGAACACCCGCAGCTCGCCCCGGAGCGGCTCCACGACCTCGGCCAACCGGGTCAGCCCGGACCAGGCCTGCATGTCCGGTACGCCCGCCGGCCCGAACGCGGCCAGGTAGCGGCGGACCAGGACGAGGGGATCCGCCGCCTCCAGCGGCCCGTCGAGCCAGCCCTCGGCCAGCCCGCACGGCCCGTCGACCCGACCGCCCCACGTGCCGGCCGGCGGCAGGTGCACCAGCGGCAGCAGGTACTGCACCGAGTGCAGCAGGGCGGAGCGGTCCCGGTCCGGCCAGCGCCGCGCCAGCAACTCCCGAAGCCGGGTGCGGCTCAACGGCTCCCGCGCCAGCAGTTCCGCGGCGTACGCCACCAGCTCGGCGGGGTCGACGCCCGCCGTCGCGCGGCCCATGAACTGCCGTTGCAGGCGCGCCATCAGCGGTTGCAGCAGCGGACGCAGCCACCGGTAGTCGTCGGACGCGATCACGTGCAACGTCCCGCGCAGGGTGGTCGCCCGGACCACTTCGCGTCGCGACAGCAACCCGGTCAGGTCGTCGCGGCGGAACCCGGCCACCCGGGACCACAACCCCAGGTAGGGCGCGGTCGGCACCTGGCCCTGCAACCCCACCAGCCGGCGCACCGCGTCAAGCGCCGGCACGCGGGCCCGCTCCACCAGAAGCTGCCGGGCGAGGGTGGCCCGGTTCAGCGCCCGGCGGGACAGCAGCGGCACGCCGGCCGGCATGCTCCGCCTCGGCACCCGCGACTCCTCCCGCTGACGGACGGGAGGGCGGGGAACCGGCTCCCGTTCGCCGGGGAGGCTAGCGCCCACCCCCGACAGGACCGCCGGCCCTGGGACCTCGGCTCAGCCGGCGAAGAAGATCAACGCCAGCCAGGCGACCACGATCACGACCAGCGCCGCGGCCAGCACCCAGGTCGGCACCGCGTACTCGCCGCGGCGGTTGCGCTCGACCTCGGCGCGGATCTTCTCCCGGCGCCGCTCGACCCAGTTGAGCTTCTCGGTCCCGCTGTCGCGGCCTGCGGGCGTGTCGCGGCCGGGGCGGCCGGCAGGTTCGGAAGTGTTCATCGCGACGCCAGCGTACCCGTGGGCAGGCGGCCGGCGCACCGGCCGCCCACCCCCGGGTCACATGCTCGCGATGAGCCGCTCCACCCGCTCGTCGTACGCCCGGAACGGGTCCTTGCACAGCACCGTGCGCTGCGCCTGGTCGTTCAGCTTCAGGTGCACCCAGTCCACCGTGAAGTCCCGCCGCTTCTCCTGGGCGTGCCGGATGAACTCCCCGCGCAGCCGCGCCCTGGTGGTCTGCGGCGGAGTCTCCTTCGCCTCGAAGATCTCCGGGTCGGTGGCCACCCGGTCCACCTCGCCGCGCCGCTCCAGCAGCCCGTACAGGCCCCGACCGCGCCGCACGTCGTGGTAGGCCAGGTCCATCTGCGCCACCCGCGGGTGCGACAGCGGCAGGTCGTGCTTGCGCTGGTAGCGCTCGATCAGCCGCAGCTTCGTCACCCAGTCGATCTCCCGGGCCACCGGGTCCAGGTCGCCGGTCTCCACCGCCCGCAGCACCCGACCCCACAGCTCGACGACCCGCTTGGCGGTCTGGTCGCCGCCGCGCCGCTCGACGAACTCGGTCGCCTTCGCCAGGTATTCCTGCTGGATCTCCAGCGCGCTGACCTCCTTGCCGGAGGCCAGCCGCACCTTGCGCCGGCCGGTAATGTCGTGCGACACCTCGCGGATCGCCCGGATCGGGTTCTCCAGCGTCAGGTCCCGCATCACCACCCCGGCCTCGATCATCCGCAGCACGATGTCGGCCGTGCCGACCTTCAGCAGCGTGGTGACCTCGTTCATGTTCGAGTCGCCGACGATCACGTGCAGCCGCCGGTAACGCTCGGCGTCCGCGTGCGGCTCGTCCCGGGTGTTGATGATCGGCCGGCTCCGGGTGGTCGCCGAGGAGACACCCTCCCAGATGTGCTCGGCCCGCTGCGACAGGCAGTAGACCGCGCCACGCGGCGTCTGCAGCACCTTGCCCGCGCCGCAGATCAACTGCCGAGTGACCAGGAAGGGGATCAGCACGTCGGCCAGCCGGCCGAACTCCCCGTGCCGGGACACCAGATAGTTCTCGTGGCAGCCGTACGAGTTGCCGGCCGAGTCGGTGTTGTTCTTGAACAGGTAGATCTCGCCCGCGATGCCCTCGTCGTGCAGCCGCTTCTCCGCGTCGACGAGCAGCCCCTCCAGGATCCGCTCCCCCGCCCGGTCGTGGGCCACCAGGTCGGTCACCGAGTCGCACTCCGGCGTCGCGTACTCCGGGTGCGAGCCCACGTCCAGATAGAGGCGGGCTCCGTTGCGCAGGAAAACATTGCTCGACCGGCCCCACGACACCACCCGCCGGAACAGGTACCGCGCGACCTCGTCGGGGGACAGTCGGCGTTGCCCGCGATAGGTGCAGGTGACGCCGTACTCGGTCTCGAGGCCGAAGATTCGCCGCTCCATGATGTGACATTAGCCGCCCGGGGCCCCAGATGGGCAGCGCTCAACCCAGCGGTCTCATCCGCGCCGGGCCGGGCATTCCCCGCGTTCGCACATCCCATCGCCGGGTACGGTCCCAGCCGTGAGGATCCTGGTCACCGGCGGCGCCGGATTCATCGGATCGGCGTACGTCCGGCGGCTGCTCACCGGCGCCGAGCCGGACCTCGCCGCCGATGCCGTCACCGTGCTCGACGCCTACACCTACGCCGCCACCGAGGGCGCCCTCGACCCGGTCCGCGCCGACCCCAGGCTGCGGGTCGTCCGCGGCGACATCCGCGACGCCGCCCTGGTCGACGCCACCGTCGCCCGCCACGACGTCGTCGTGCACCTCGCCGCCGAGTCGCACGTGGACCGCTCCATCGCCGCCGCCGCCGACTTCGTCACCACCAACGTCGTCGGCACCCAGAACCTGCTCGACGCGGCCCTGCGCCACGGCGTGCGCCGCTTCGTCCAGGTCTCCACCGACGAGGTGTACGGCTCCATCGCCACCGGCGCCTGGACCGAACAGGCCCCGCTCGACCCCCGCTCCCCGTACTCGGCCAGCAAGGCCGCCGGCGACCTCCTCGCGCTGGCCTACCACCGCACCCACGGCCTCGACGTGGTCGTCACCCGCGGCGCCAACACCTACGGGCCCTACCAGTACCCCGAGAAGATCGTTCCGCTCTTCGTCACCAACCTGCTCGACGGGCACGACGTGCCCCTCTACGGCGACGGCGGCAACGTCCGGGACTGGCTGCACGTCGACGACCACTGCCACGGCGTCGCGCTCGCCCAGACCCGCGGCCGGGCCGGCGGCATCTACCACCTCGGCGGCAACGCCGAACTCACCAACCGGGACCTCACCGGCCTACTGCTCGCCGCCTGCCGCGCCGGCTGGGAGCGGGTCCGACCGGTTGCCGACCGCAAGGGCCACGACCGCCGGTACGCCCTCGACACCACCACCACCCGCCGCGAGCTGGGCTGGGCGCCCACGGTCGACCTCGACGCCGGGCTGGCCGCGACCGTCGCCTGGTACCGGGACAACCGCGACTGGTGGCAGCCGCTGAAGCCGCACCGCTGACGGCGGCGTGCGCCTGGCCGTGGCCCGGCCCGGCGTCACTCGCCGGGCTGCTCCTCCTGCGGCTGGCCCTCCAGGTCGGCCGAGCCCGCCGACGTGGTCGGCTTCTTCGCCTCCTCGGTCGGCACCGTCGGGGTCTTCGCCCGCCCCGGCGCCGGCGCGGAGTCCGCGCCCGCCTCCCCGTCCAGCAGCCCCGTCAGCGCCGCCCCGGTGATCCGCCGGAACTTCCGCCCCACCCGGCGCCGGTCCAGGACCGCCACCTCCAGCTGGTTGGCCGCGATCGTGCGGGCCGCCCCGCCCTCGCCGCCGACGCTGCTCAACGCCTTCATCGCGGCCCGGACCGCCTCCGACAGCGACATCTCCGGCCGGTGCTCGTTCTTCAGCACCCCGGTGATCGCCTCGGCCTGGCCGCCCATCGCCATCCGGCCCGGCTCGTCGTTGACCGACCCGTCGTAGGTCAGCCGGTAGAGCGAGTCGTCGTCCGGCGTGGCGCCCACCTCGGCCACACAGATCTCCACCTCGAACGGCTTCGACTGCTCGGTGAAGATCGCGCCCAGCGTCTGCGCGAACGCGTTCGCCAGGCCCAGCCCGGTCACGTCCCGCCGGTCGTAGCTCAGGCCGTTGAGGTCGGCCATCCGCACCCCGGCCCGGCGCAGGTTCTCGAACTCGTTGTACCGGCCCACCGCGGCGAAGCCGATCCGGTCGTAAATCTCACTGACCTTGTGCAGGGTGCTGGACAGGTTCTCCGCGACGAAGAGCACCCCGCCCTCATAGCTCAGGACGACCGCGCTACGGCCCCGGGCGATGCCCTTGCGGGCGAGCTCGGAGCGGTCGCGCATGATCTGCTCGGGCGAGGCGTAGAACTGCATGGCCACGGCGGCGGTTCTCCTTCGGGCGCTGTGCTGCGGACTGCTGACTCAGGTGAGGTGGGAGCGGGGTCAGCCGCCCGGGTTCTCCATCCGGCCGGACACCACGCCCTCCGCGATCGCCGCCGTCTCGGCGTCGGTGAGCCGGTGGGTGCCCTCGGCCGTCGCGGTCATCACCACCGGGTAGATCCGGCGGGTCAGGTCCGGGCCACCGGTCGCGGTGTCGTCGTCGGCGGCGTCGTAGAGCGCCTCGACGGCCAGCCGCGTGGCGTCGTCGATCGACAGGCCCGTCCGGAACCGCTTCTTCAGCGCGGACTTGGCGAACAGCGAGCCGGAGCCGATCGCGTCGTAGCCGGTCTCCTCGTAGGGGCCGCCGGTCACGTCGAAGCTGAAGATCCGCCCGGCCCGGGCCGGGTCGGCGGCGGCCAGGTCGAAGCCGGCGAAGAGCGGGATCACCGCGAGGCCCTGCATCGCGGCGCCCAGGTTGCCCCGGATCATCGAGGCCAGCCGGTTGGCCTTGCCGTCGAGCGAGAGCATCGCGCCCTCGATCTTCTCGTAGTGCTCCAACTCCACCTGGAACAGTCGCATCAGCTCGATGCCGATGCCCGCGGTGCCCGCGATGCCGACCAGCGAGTACGCGTCGGCCGGGTGGACCTTCTCGATGTCGCGCTGGGCGATCAGGTTGCCCATCGTGGCGCGCCGGTCGCCGGCCATCACCACGCCACCGCTGGCCGAGATGGCCACGATGGTCGTCGCGTGCGGCGCCAGGTCGGCGGCCATGCCGGGCGGCAGCGGCCGACGGCCGGGCAGCATCTCGGGGGCCACCTTGCTCAGGAACGCCGTGAAGGAGGACGTCCCCGCGTTGGTGAACACATCTGGAAGACGCCCGGATGGATCAAAACCCAATGCCACGTGGTTCCTCTCAGGTACGTGATCGCCCTGGCCAGCCTCTCGGGACTGTCACGGAACTGGCCAAGACCACCGTTGCAGATGAAGCAGAGTATCCCGCGCACCCATCCGGTGCGATGATCGTGGTCCACAAGTTCCGGATCGAGGTCGCCTGGGACCGCGCCCGCGCGACGCCGCCCGGCGAGGGGCTTTCGCTACCCGAAACCGCACCCACGACGGCACCACCGCGAAGCGGGCCGCCGCGCCGGTCCTACCGTAGAACGCCGGGCTATCCGGTCGCGGCGGCTCGCGATGAACGGCCGTGAGCGGATTGCGTCGCCCGAGGAATCGGGGCCACCGCAATGCACGAAACAGACATTACGGTCATTGCCCCCCCTTCTGAACGTACCCGCGGACGAATTCCTCTGCGTTCTCCTCCAGGACGGAGTCGATCTCGTCGAGCAGGTCGTCCACGTCCTCGGTGATCTCGGCGTGCCGCTCGGCAACCTCGGGGTTGGCCTGCGCGGTGACCTCCTCGACCTCCTCGTGCGACTTGCCGGACTGGGTCTGGCCGCCTTCTTGGGTCGCCATGGTGTGCCTCCTCCACGATCGCCTGCGATCAACTTACCTCGCGGGGACGACGAAAAGCCCGTCGCGCGCCGGGTTCCGGCGCGGGACGGGCTTTCCGGCATCCGGTTCAGCCGCCGGTCAGCATCTCCAGCAGGTCCTTGGCGGTGTCGCAGCGGTCGAAGAGCGACCCGACGTGCGCGCGGGTGCCCCGCTCCGGCTCCATCATCGGCACCCGGACCAGCGACTCCCGGCCAACGTCGAAGATGACCGAGTCCCAGCTCGCGGCCACCACCTCCGAGGCGTACTGGGCGAGGCAGCGACCGCGGAAGTAGGCCCGGGTGTCCTCCGGCGGCTCGGTCATCGCCGAGCGGGTCTGCTCGTCGGTCAGCAGGGTCTTCATCGAGCCCCGCTGGACCAGCCGGTGGTAGAGGCCCTTCTCCGGCCGCACGTCGGAGTACTGCAGGTCGACCAGCTGGAGCTTGTGCGAGCCCCAGCCGAGATTCTCCCGCTCCCGATAGCCCTCCAGCAGCCGCAGCTTGGCCACCCAGTCCAGCTCGTCGGCACAGAGGAAGGCGTCGCGGCCGAGCCGGTCCAGCACGCTCTCCCAGCGGTCGAGGACGTCGACGGTCTGCGCGTCCACGTCGCTGCCGTAGCGGTCGTCCACGAAGGACCGGACCCGCTCCAGGTACGCCCACTGCACGTCCAGGGCGGTCAGCTTGCGGCCGTCGCGCAGCCGCATGAGGTGCTTGAGCCCCGGGTCGTGGCTGACCGCGCGCAGCTCGCTGACCGGGTCGGCGATGCCCAGGTCGGCGCCGAGCGCCTTCTCCTCGATCATGGTGAGGATCAGCGCCGTGGTGCCGACCTTGAGGTAGGTGGAGATCTCGGAGAGGTTGGCGTCGCCGATGATGACGTGCAGCCGGCGGTACTTGTCGGCGTCCGCGTGCGGCTCGTCGCGGGTGTTGATGATGGGCCGCTTGAGGGTGGTCTCCAGCCCCACCTCGACCTCGAAGAAGTCGGCGCGCTGGGAGATCTGGAAGCCGCTCTGGCCGCCGTCCTGGCCGATGCCGACCCGGCCGGCGCCGCAGACGATCTGCCGGGTGACGAAGAACGGCGTCAGGTACGCCACGATGTCGGCGAACGGGGTCTGCCGCCGCATCAGGTAGTTCTCGTGGGCGCCGTAGCTGGCGCCCTTGTTGTCGGTGTTGTTCTTGTAGAGGTGGATCGGGTGGGTGCCCGGGATGGTGGCGGCCCGCTTGGACGCCTCGGCCATCACCCGCTCCCCGGCCTTGTCCCAGCGCACCACGTCGAGGGGGTTGGTCACCTCGGGCGTGGAGTATTCGGGGTGGGCGTGGTCGACGTAGAGGCGGGCGCCGTTGGTGAGTATGACGTTGGCCAGCCCGAGATCCTCGTCGGCGAGCGCCTCGGCCGGGTCGTAGGCCGCCCCGGAGTAGGTGAAGCCGCGGGCGTCGCGCAGCGGCGACTCCTCCTCGTAGTCCCACCGGGCCCGGCCGCCGCGGTTGAGTTCCGGTCGTGCCCCGTAGGCGTTGACCACCTGGGAGGAGGTGACCATCGGGTTGGCCCCGGCCTGGCCGGGCACGGAGATGCCGTACTCGACCTCGGTGCCCATGATCCGTCTAACGCTCATCGACCTGCCCGCTCCGCTCGCCGTCCCGGTCCCCCGTCACGTCGAGCGTAGTCGCCGTCACGCCCGATGGGGGCTCGGCGGCGCGGGGCATCCGGTGTGGCGGCGCACGGCGCCGCCGGGCGCGGACGCGCGGAGGCCCGCGGCGCGGTGCGCCACGGGCCTCCGTCGTGCCGTCGGACTACAGGTACTGGCCGGTGTTGCTGGCGGTCTCGATGGACCGGCCGGCCTCGGCGCCCTTGCCGCCGGAGACGAGCGTGCGGATGTAGACGATCCGCTCGCCCTTCTTGCCGGAGATGCGGGCCCAGTCGTCGGGGTTGGTCGTGTTGGGCAGGTCCTCGTTCTCGCGGAACTCGTCGACGCAGGCGTCGAGGAGGTGCTGGAGCCGGAGCCCCTTGCGCCCGGAGGTGAGGAACTCCTTGATGGCCATCTTCTTGCCCCGGTCGACGATGTTCTGGATCATCGCGCCGGAGTTGAAGTCCTTGAAGTAGAGGACTTCCTTGTCGCCGTTGGCGTAGGTGACCTCGAGGAAGCGGTTCTCCTCGGTCTCGGAGTACATCCGCAGCACGACCGCGTCGATCATCGCCGCGACGGTGGCCTGCGGGTCGCCGCCGTGCTCGGCCAGGTCGTCGGCGTGCAGCGGCAGGCCGGAGAGGATGTACTTGGAGAAGATGTCCTTGGCCGCCTCGGCGTCCGGCCGCTCGATCTTGATCTTCACGTCGAGCCGGCCGGGGCGTAGGATCGCCGGGTCGATCATGTCTTCCCGGTTTGAGGCGCCGATGACGATGACGTTCTCCAGGCCCTCCACGCCGTCGATCTCGCTGAGCAGCTGCGGGACGATGGTGTTCTCCACGTCCGAGGAGACGCCGGAGCCGCGGGTGCGGAAGACCGAGTCCATCTCGTCGAAGAACACGATCACCGGGGTGCCCTCGCCGGCCTTCTCCCGCGCCCGCTGGAAGATCAGCCGGATGTGCCGCTCGGTCTCGCCGACGTACTTGTTGAGCAGCTCCGGGCCCTTGATGTTGAGGAAGAAGCTGGTGTGCCTCTCCTTGCCCTCCCGCTCGGCGATCTTCTTGGCCAGGGAGTTGGCCACCGCCTTGGCGATCAGCGTCTTGCCGCAGCCGGGCGGGCCGTAGAGCAGGATGCCCTTCGGCGGCCGGAGCTGGTGCTCGCGGAACAGGTCGGCGTGCAGGAAGGGCAGCTCGACCGCGTCGCGGATCTGCTCGATCTGGGAGTGCAGGCCACCGATGTCGGTGTAGTCGACGTCGGGCACCTCCTCCAGGACGAGCTCCTCGACCTCGCTCTTCGGGATCCGCTCGTACGCGTACGCCGAGCGGGGCTCGATCATGAGCGAGTCGCCAGCCCGGATCGGCGAACCGATCAGGGTCTCCGCGAGGTGCACGATCCGCTCCTCGTCGGAGTGGGAGACCACCAGGGCCCGGTCGCCCGGGGCGCCGTCGGGACCCGCGAGGATCTCCTTGAGCATCACGACCTCGCCGACCCGCTCGTAGCCGAACGCGTCAACGATGTTGAGCGCGTCGTTGAGCAGGACCTCCTGGCCGCGGCGCAGCTCGTCGACCTCCAGCGAGGGCGAGACGGCCACCCGGAGCTTTCGCCCGCCGGTGAACACGTCCACCGTGCCGTCGTCGTGCTTCGCCAGGAAGACGCCGTAGCCGCTCGGCGGCTGGGCGAGGCGGTCGATCTCCTCCTTGAGCGTCACGATCTGCGCGCGAGCCTCCTTGAGGGTGCTCACGAGCCGTTCGTTGTTCTCGGTCAGCCGCGCCAACTGGGCCTGGGTGGCCGCCAGCCGCTCTTCGAGCTGCCGGACGTGTCGGGGGCTTTCGGTCAACTTGCGCCGCACCAGAGCGAGTTCCTCTTGAAGGAACGCGACCTGCGTGGAGAGATCGTGGGCCTCCTTCTCCCACCGTGCGGCGCGCGAGTCCGCGTCGTCGCTGCGTGCCACGTCCCACCTCCCCGGGGGGCTTGAACGTTCTGAGCTAACACTAGCCGCTATGAGCCCGATTCGGTCCTCCGCAACGCGCTCGTCACCGAAGCTTGATCGCCAAGGGCTGGTCGACGGGCGGGTACGGGCGTTCGGGTACCGTCGGAGCGTGGGACGGGAGAACATGGGGGGTGCTTCGTGACCGACGTCGCGACGGACCAGCTGCAGGTCTGGGTGGATCAGGACCTGTGCACGGGTGATGGGCTGTGCGTCCAGTACGCGCCGGAGGTCTTCGAGTTCGACGTCGACGGCCTGGCGTACGTCAAGGGCCCCGACGGCGAGCTGCGGCTGGCCCCGGGCGCCCGGGTGGACGTGCCGGAGCACCTGCGCCTCGAGGTGATCGACTCGGCGAAGGAGTGCCCGGGCGAGTGCATCCACGTGGTGCGCGCCAGCGACGGCGCCGAGGTGGCCGGCCCGGAGGCCGAGGACTGACCTGACGGACACCGAGGGCCGGGGACCTGCGTTCCCGGCCCGCGGCGTCTCCTACAGCATCGGGCGGCCGACGACCGAGGCGACCAGCCGGGCGAACTCCTCCAGCCGGGCGATCTGCCCGGCGCCGCCGTCGTCGAGGGTCTTGCCGAAGCGCAGCGCGTCGTGCCGGGGCGCGCCGGCCATCTCGTCGCTGGGCGGCGCCTCGTCCAGCGAGCTGAGCAGCAGGTAGACGTCGATGCTGTCGACCCGGACCTCGCCGTTGTCGGCGCGGGTGAGCCGCCGGCGGCAGCCGACCTCGGTGACCGTGGAGACGGGCACCACCCGCAGCGAGGAGGTCATCGAGCCGGGCGGCCCCTCCCCCGGCGGGACGTCCTCGCCGTGCCAGAGCACCAGCCGGCTGCCGTCGCAGACGACGACCTCCTGCCACACCCCGTTCACCTCGTTGACGAAGCGTTCCAGGGTGAAGCCGAGCACGGAGGCGCCGCGCAGCACCCCGCCGAGGGCGTCCAGGGCGATGTCGGGGTCGCGCAGGTAGGCCCGGGCGGCCGACTCCAGGTCGGCGTAGGGCGACCAGTCGGGGAAGACGGCGGGCAGGTCGCCGTTGCCGTAGCCCGGGCTGCTCATGCCGCCGCCTCCCGGCCCGCGCGCCGCCACCGGTCCGCACCGCCGGGACGGGCGCGGCGCCCGCCGCGTGCCCCGAACCGCTCGCTCATGCCACCGTCTCCACCCGCTCGGTGTCCTCCCCGCCGCGACCCATGATCCGCCCGCTCATACCCGTGCGCGCCGCGGGGTCACGCCCCGTCCGGCTCCTCCGCCTCGACAGCCGTCTGCCGGGCCGCCTCGGCCGCGCGCAGCGCGTCCCGGCGCTGGGCGTACGCCTCGGCGCCCTTGCTGGGCTTGCGGCGCCGCGGCGGGGCGGTGACCCCGGGGGCGAGCTTGCGCGCGGAGACCAGGAAGGCGGTGTGCGCGATCATGCGGTGGTCGGGCCGCACGGCGAGCCCCTCGGCGTGCCAGTCCCGGACCAGCGACTCCCAGGCACGCGGCTCGGTCCAGCCGCCCCGCTCGCGCAGCGCCTCGACCAGCTCGGAGAGCTGCGGCGTGGTGGCCACGTAACCGATCAGCACGCCGCCGGGAACGAGGGCCCGCTCGACCATGTCGAGCATCTCCCAGGGGGTGAGCATGTCCAGGATGATCCGGTCGAAACCGGTCTCGGTGCACTCGGCGACGTCCCCGACGTGCAGCCACCAGGCGGGGTGCGGGCCGTTGAAGAACGCCTCGACGTTGCGCCGGGCGATCTGGGCGAAGTCGTCGCGCAGCTCGAAGGAGTGCAGCTCACCCTCGGTGCCGACGGCCCGCAGCAGCGAGCAGGAGAGCGCGCCGGAGCCGGCGCCGGCCTCCAGGACCTTCGCGCCGGGGAAGATGTCGCCCATGGCGACAATCTGCGCCGAGTCCTTCGGGTAGATCACCTGGGCGCCGCGCGGCATGGAGAGCACGTAGTCGGAGAGCAGCGGCCGCAGCGCGAGGAACGCGGTGCCACCGCCGGCGGTGGTGACCACACTGCCGTCGGGGAGGCCGATCAGCGTGTCGTGCTTGAGGATCCCCCGGTGGGTGTGGAACTCCTTGCCGGGCTCCAGCGTCACGGTGTGCATCCGGCCCTTCGGGTCGGTCAGCTGGACCCGGTCGCCGGGGCGGAACGGCCCCCGGTGCACGGGGGGCAGCGCCGGGACGGTGGAGGTATCTGCGGTCACGTGTTCGTCTTCCGTTTGGGTTCCAGGAGCTGGGCGAGATCCGCGATGTGCAGGACGCCGACCACATCTTCGCCTGCCGTCACGACGTACTGTGCGCCCGGGTGGGTGCGCACCGCCTCCAGCACCCGCTCCCCGTCCGCGCCGACCGGCAGCGCGGGCACGGTGTCCAGGCCGCGGGCCACCGCGTCCACCGCGAGCCACGGCCGCCGTTCCAGGGGTACGGCGGCGGCCCGGGCCGGGTCGACCAGGGCCACCGGGCGGCCGGCGGAGTCGACCACGGTGAGCGCGGCGTCGGGGGTGGCGCCCTCGGCGCGGCGGCGCTGGGCCTCGGCGAGCGGGGTGCCGGTGGGCACCGGCAGCACCGGGCGGGCCAGCCGGGCCAGGTCCACCAGCGGCAGCCGGCGGCCGATCCGGGCCATCCGGATGGACTGGCCGGCGCCCCGCCACAGGGTCACCGCGACCAGCAGCATCAGCGGCAGGGCGAGCGGGGCGAGCGCCCGGCGCAGGGTGAGCAGCACGACCAGGGCCAGGGTGGCGACCGCCACGGCCCGGCCGATCCAGCCGGCCACCTCGGTGCCGCGGTGCCGGTCCCGGGTGAGCGCCCAGACCGCGGCGCGCAGCGCCCGGCCCCCATCCAGCGGCAGCCCGGGCAGGCTGTTGAAGACGGCGACCACGACGTTGCTGACCGCGAGCTGGAAGGCGAACTGGTGGGCGAGGGTGCCGGCGGGCAGGGCCAGGGTGGCGGCGACCGCCCCGGCGCCGAGCACCGCGGACACCGCCGGGCCGGCCAGGGAGACCAGCAGGTCGACCTTGGGGCTGGGGGCGTCCCGGTCCATCTCGGTGTAGCCGCCGAGCAGCTCGAGGGTGATCCCGCGCACACCGATGCCGTAGCGGCGGGCGGTCAGCGCGTGCCCCAGCTCGTGCAGCAGCACCGAGCCGAGCAACGAGACCACGAAGCCGAGGCCGACCAGGTAGCCACCGAGGTGGCCCAGGTCGAGCTGGCGGCGGGCCAGCGCGGCGTAGAGCACCGTCACGACCACGGTGAGCAGCAGCATCGAGGCGTCGACGCGCAGCGGCACCCCGAAGACCCGGCCGAGGGTCAGCCCGGGCCGGCGCGACGGGCGGGTCCGCTGCTCCACCGGGTCGATGCTACGCGTGGCCGATCATGCCCCGGTGCGGCGACGGCGGCCCTGTCACACCGGTGCCCTAACCTTCCGGGCATGACGGCGGAACCGGTGATCGACACGCAGCGTCCGACGGCCTCGGAGGTGCCGCCCACGGTGCGGGCGTCGCTGTCGCCGTCGCGGGCGGCCGACTTCAAGACCTGCCCGTTGCTCTACCGGTTTCGCAGCATCGACCGGCTGCCCGAGCGGCCCACCGTCGAGCAGGTCCGGGGCACGCTGGTGCACGCCGTGCTGGAGCGGCTGTTCGACCTGCCGGCGGCGGCCCGCACCCCGGAGTCGGCCGGCGACCTGGTCGCCCCGCAGTGGGACCGGCTGGTCACCGAGCAGCCGGAGCTGGCGACGCTGTTCGCCGAGGGCGACACGGCCGCGGTGGACGGCTTCCTCCGCTCGGCGGCGGCGCTGTTGGAGGGCTACTTCACGGTGGAGGACCCGCGCCGGCTGGAGCCGGCCGAGCGGGAGGCGCTGATCTCCGCGGTGGTCGACGACGAGCTGCTCATCCGGGGCTACCTCGACCGGCTGGACGTGGCGCCCGACGGCGCCCTGCGGGTGGTCGACTACAAGACCGGCGGCGCCCCCCGGGAGGCGTTCGAGGCGCGGGCGCTGTTCCAGCTGAAGTTCTACGCCCTGGTGCTGTGGCGCACCCGGGGGGTGGTGCCGCGGGTGCTGCGGCTGCTCTACCTCAAGGACGCCGAGGTGTGCGACTACTCCCCCGACGCCGAGGAGCTGCTGCGCTTCGAGCGCACCGTGGTGGCGCTCTGGCAGGCGATCGAGCAGGCCACCGCGCGGCAGGACTTCCGGCCCCGGCCGAGCCGGCTCTGCGACTGGTGCAGCCACCAGGCGCTGTGCCCGAGCTTCGGCGGCACCCCGCCGCCGTTCCCGGTGGCCGGCCCGGCCGACCCGCTCACCGACGCCCGCTCCCGCCCGGCCGCCCCCGGCGCGGACGAGTGACGCTCGTTCTCACGGAGGAGGCCGGCTTCGGCATCGGCGACGAGGGCCGGCGCCGGGCGGCGGCTAGCGTCAAAGCATGACCAACCGGCTGCGCGCGTGGGCGCGCGACCGCCCGCTGGCCGTGGACGCCGCCGCGGCCGTCGCGCTGGCGCTGGTGGACGCGGCGTTCCTGCTGCTGACCCCACGGGAGCTGCGGCCGGAGCAGCTCTGGGCGGCGCTCGGCTGGAGCGTGCTCTGCGCCGCCCCGGTGGCGGCGCGCCGGGTGGCCCCGTGGCCGGCGGTCGGCGCGGCGGTCGCCACGCTGGCCGTGCCGGCGCTGTTCAAGCTGGCGCCCACCACCCAGGGGCTGACCTTCGTGGTGCTCACCTACACCATGGCGGCGCACCGGCCGCTGCGCCCGGCCACCCTGGCCGCGCTGCTGCTCTGGGTGCCGGTGGTGCTGGCGAACCTGATCGCGCCGCTGGACAACGTGCTCGACATGGGCCCCGGCGTGCTGGTGCTCAACAACCTGCTCACCGCCTCGGTGGCGTACGCGGTGGGCCGGGCGGTGCAGGCCCGCCGGCAGTCCACCCGGATGCTGCGGGAGCGGGCCCGGATCGCCGAGGCCACCCAGCGGTCGCTGACCGAGCAGGCGGTCGCCGACGAGCGGCGCCGCATCGCCCGGGAACTGCACGACGTGGTGGCCCACCATGTCAGCGTGATGGGCGTGCTGGCCACCGGGGCGCGCCGGGTGCTGCGCCGGGACCCGGACGCGGCGGACGAGGCGATGGCCACGGTCGAGGAGACGGGCCGGGCCACCCTGCGGGAGCTGCGCCGGCTGCTGGACGTGCTGCGCACCGACGCGGAGCCGGCCGCGGAGCTGACCCCGCAGCCGGGGCTGACCGGCATCGAGGCCCTGGTCGAGCAGGTCCGCGACGCCGGGCTGCCGGTCACGCTGCGGGTCGACGGCACGCCCGGGCCGATGGAGGACGGGGTGGCGCTGACCGTCTACCGGATCGTGCAGGAGGCGCTGACCAACGCCCTCAAGCACGCCGGCCGGGCCACCGCGGTGGTCCGGCTCACCGTGACCGACGGCTTCCTGGCGGTGGAGGTCACCGACACCGGGCGTGGCCCGACCCCGGCGGCCGACCGGATCGGGCACGGGCTGGTCGGCATGCGGGAACGCGTCGCCCTCTACGGTGGGGTCCTGCGGACCGGCCCGAGGCCGGGCGGCGGCTTCCGGGTGTACGCGCGGATCCCGCTGGAGTCGGCCGGGGCGGTCCCGGCGTGACCGGCGCCGGGCCGAACGAGGGAGACCGATGACCGACAGCACCGCCGGCCGACCGGTGCGGATCCTGCTCGCCGACGACCAGCCGCTGCTGCGTACCGGCTTCCGGATGGTGCTGGGCATCGAGGACGACCTGGACATCGTGGCCGAGGCCGGCGACGGGGTGGAGGCCGTGGAGCTGTCCCGGCGGCTGCTGCCGGACGTGGTGCTGATGGACATCCGGATGCCGCGGATGGACGGGGTGGCCGCCACCCGGGCGATCGTGGACGCCCGGCTGCCGGTGCGGGTGCTGATCCTCACCACCTTCGACCTGGACGAGTACGTGGTCGGCGCGCTGCGCGCCGGGGCCAGCGGCTTCCTGGCCAAGGACGTGCCGGCCGAGGACTTGGTCACCGCGATCCGGACGGTGGCCGCCGGGGAGGCCGTGGTGGCGCCGCGGATCCTGCGCCGGCTGCTGGACCGCTTCGCCGACGCGCTGCCCGACCCGGCGGCCGCCCCGCCGAAGGCGTTGAAGGCGCTGACCGAGCGGGAGCGGGAGGTGCTCGTGCAGATGGCGCGCGGGTTGTCCAACGCCGAGATCGCCCGGGAACTGTCGGTGAGCGAGACCACCGTGAAGACCCACGTCGGGCACGTGCTGACCAAGCTGGGGCTGCGCGACCGGGTCCAGGCGGTGGTGCTGGCGTACGAGACCGGGCTGGTCCGACCGGGCGGATGAGGTGGCACCGGTCACCTACCGTGACCATCGACGGCGCGGCGGGGTTGACCATGACGCGACGTGAGGTCCTAGCGTCGGCGGCGCCGGCCGGGCAGGGATGACCCTGAGCCGGCCTCGGGGGTGACCCCAACGGAAATTCCGGCGAGGGTTCCGCCCCGGGGCGGACGGATTCGCGCCCGGCGCCACGGAGGATGGGAACTGCCGCACCGACCAGCGGGGGCGGTGCGGATCAGCAGGCTGACGGAAGAGGTAGATGACGTGACCGCGACGGTAGGGCAGCAGGCGCAGGCCGCGGCCCGGGCCAGCGACGTGTGGAAGGTGTACGGCAGCGGCGAGGCGCAGGTCGTCGCGCTGCGGGGGGTGAGCGCCGAGTTCGAGCGGGGCCGGTTCACGGCGATCATGGGCCCGTCCGGCTCGGGCAAGTCGACGCTGATGCACTGCCTGGCGGGCCTGGACTCGGTGACCCGGGGCACCGTCATGATCGGTGACACCACGGTGACGGGGCTGGGCGACGCCGGCCTGACGAAGCTGCGCCGCGACAAGGTGGGCTTCATCTTCCAGCAGTTCAACCTGCTGCCCACGCTCACCGCGCAGGAGAACATCCTGCTGCCCCTGTCGATCGCCGGCCGCAAGCCCGACCCGGCCTGGTACGACACGGTGATCGACACGGTCGGCCTGCGGGAGCGGCTCGGGCACCGCCCGGCCCAGCTCTCCGGCGGCCAGCAGCAGCGGGTGGCGTGCGCCCGGGCCCTGGTCGCCCGCCCCGAGGTGATCTTCGCCGACGAGCCGACCGGCAACCTGGACTCCCGCTCCGGCGCCGAGGTGCTCAACTTCCTGCGCAACTCGGTGCGCGAGCACGGCCAGACCATCGTCATGGTCACCCACGACCCGACCGCCGCCGCGTACGCCGACCGGGTGGTCTTCCTGGCCGACGGCGAGATCGTCTCCGAGCTGATCGAGCCGACCGCGGACACGGTGCTGGACACCATGAAGAAGCTCGACGCGCCGGCCGAGGTGGGCAACTGATGTTCCGGGCCACACTGAAGAGCCTGCTGGCGCGCAAGCTGCGCCTGCTGCTGTCCGGCCTGGCGGTGGTGCTCGGCGTCATGTTCGTCTCCGGCGCGTTCGTGCTCACCGACACCCTCGGCCGCTCCTTCGACGCGGTCTTCTCCGACGCGTTCTCCGAGGTCGACGTCAACGTGGCCGCGAAGCCGAAGGTCTCCCTCTCCGAGGTCGAGGGCGAGCAGGTGGCCGCCCCGGTGCCCGCGTCGGTCGTCGACCGGGTCAAGGCGGTGCCGGGCGTGACCGACGTCCGCGGCGTGGTCAACGCCGACGGGGCCCGGCTGATCGGCAGCAACGGCAAGGTGGTCACCTCGTTCGGCCCGCCGCAGCTCGGCGAGAACTGGCTCGGCGAGGGCGACCTGCTGAAGCTGCGCGAGGGGCGCGCGCCGCAGGCCGACGACGAGATCGTGGTCAACATCGCGCTGGCCGAGGCCGCCAAGGTGAAGGTCGGTGACCGGGTCGGCGTGCTGACCCTGGCGCCGAAGAAGGAGTTCACCCTGGTCGGCGTCTTCGGCTACAGCGGCGGCCGGGACTCGGTCGGCGGGGTCAACGAGATCGTCTTCACCACCCCGGTCGCCCAGCAGCTGATGCTCGGCAAGCCCGACGTCTTCTCCAACGTGACCGCGCGGGCCGCGGACGGCACCACGCCCGAGGCGCTGCGGGACGAGGTGGCCCGCGCCCTCGGCGCGGACTACGAGGTCAAGACCGGCAAGCAGCTCGCGGACGACGCGTCGGCCGGCCTGAAGGAGGGCCTGTCCTTCTTCAACAAGATCCTCCTCGGCTTCGCCGCGGTGGCGCTGCTGGTCGGCACCTTCCTGATCCTCAACACCTTCTCGATCATCGTCGCCCAGCGCACCCGCGAGCTGGCGCTCATGCGGGCCATCGGCGCGAGCGGGCGGCAGATCATCGGCTCGGTGGTGCTGGAGGCCCTGGCGGTCGGTCTGATCGCCTCGGTGCTCGGCCTCGCCGCCGGCATCGGGGTCGGCGCGCTGCTGGCGTACCTGTTCGGCAAACTCGCCGGCGGACTCACCCTGGCCGGCCTGGGCGTGCCGCCCGCAGCGGTGATCGGCGCCTTCGCGGTCGGCCTGGTGATCACGGTGGTGGCGGCGCTGCTGCCCGCGCTGCGCGCCTCGCGCATCCCGCCGATCGCCGCCATGCAGGACGTGGCCACGCCGGACCGGCCGCTGACCAAGGTGACCGTCGGCGGGTCGGTGGTCACCGCGATCGGCGCGGGCCTGCTCTTCCTCGGGCTCGGCAACCACGCCGGCGACAACACCCTCGCCACCATCCTCGGTGGTGTGCTGTTCGCCTTCATCGGCGTGGCGCTGCTGACCCCACTGATCAGCCGGCCGGTCGTCGCCCTGCTGGGCACGATCTTCGCCTGGTCGGTGCCGGGCAAGCTGGGCCGGCTGAACTCCGGCCGCAACCCCCGCCGCACGGCGATCACGGCGGCCGCGCTGATGGTCGGCATCGCCCTGGTGACCGGGGTGACGGTGATCCTCGACTCGGCCAAGGGCAGCATCAGCGCCCTGGCGGAGGACACCATCAAGGCGGAGCTGGTGATCTCCGGCGCCCAGTCCGGCCCGCGGCCGCCGAGCTTCGACCCGACGGTGCTGGAGAAGGCCGCCGCCATCCCCGGGGTGCAGCTGGTCGACGGCGAGTACGGCGACATGGCCACTCTGAACGGCCAGCGGACCTGGGTGGCCGCGTCCAGCGACGTGGCCGCGCTGGAACGGATCTTCGGGGCGAAGGCGACAGCCGGTGACATCAGCCGGCTCAACCCGAACCAGATGCTGCTCAGCTCGGACACCGCGAAGTCCCGCAACCTGTCGGTCGGCTCGACGGTGAGCGTGCAGCTGTCGCGGGGCGAGGCCCGCACCTACACGGTCAGCGGCATCTACGAGAGCTCGCAGCTGACCAACCCGGTGGTGCTGCCGCCGCAGGCGGCCACCGACTTCGCCATCCCGCAGCCCATCCAGGGCTTCGTGCAGCTCGCCCCGGGCACCTCGGTCGCCGCGGTGCAGCCGCAGATCGAGGGGCTGCTCGCGGACAGCCCGGAGGTGTCGGTGGCGGACCGGGCCGCGTTCATCAAGCAGCAGACCAGCCAGCTGGACACCCCGCTGCGGATGATCCAGATCCTGCTGGCGCTGGCCATCGTGATCGCGGTGCTGGGCATCATCAACACCCTCGCCCTGTCGGTGCTGGAGCGCACCCGGGAGCTGGGCCTGCTGCGGGCGATCGGCCTGCGCCGGGCACAGACCATGCGGATGATCACCGTGGAGGCGGTGGTGATCTCGATCTTCGGCGCGCTGCTCGGCGTCGTGGTCGGCACCGGCCTCGGCGCGGCCGTGGTCCGGGCGCTCAAGGACGAGGGCATCACCGACCTGGTCCTGCCCTGGAGCCAGATGGTGACCTTCCTGGTCCTGGCCGCGATCATCGGCGTGGTGGCCGCGGTGCTGCCCGCCATCCGGGCGGCGCGGATCAACGTGCTGGGCGCCATCGCCCACGACTGATCCCGGCACGCGCGACGGCCCCCGCCACCGGAGTGTGGCGGGGGCCGTTTCGTCCCCGCCGGTCCCCCGTCCGCTGCCAGACTCGGGCCACGGGGGTGAGGGTGTGCCGGAAGACGCCTACGCGCGGGCGCTGAAGAACGCCGAGCGGCTGCTCGGCCAGCCGCTCACCCTGCCGCTCGGTCCCGGTGAACCCGCTGTCGGAGCGGACTTCCGGCGGCTGGCCACCCTGCACACCTTCGGTGACGCGTGGCCCCGCGAGGGCTTGGACCTGCGCTCCCGCTGCCTGGTGTCGGTGGCCATCGCGGCGGCGTTGGGCACCCACGAGCCGCTGCGCGGACAGCTGCGGATCGCGCTGCACTCCGGGGTGAGCCCGGAGGAGATCGTCGAGCTGTTCATCCACCTGGCCGCCTACGCCGGCGCCGCGCGGGCGTTCGACAGCTACCAGATCGCCGTGGCGGTGTTCGGCGAAACCCGCTGACCGGTCAGGCGGGGCGTTCGCCGAGCAGGGCCGCAAGCAGCTCCAGGTCCGCCGCGGTCAGGCTCTCCAACTGGTGTACGCCGTCGGTCGGCGGCAGCGGCACCTCGGCCGGGACGGCCAGCACGGCGGCCCCGGCCGCCAGCGCGCTGGCCACCCCGGTCGGCGAGTCCTCGATCGCCACGCACCGCTCGATCGGCACACCGAGCAGCCGCGCCGCGGTCAGGTACGGCTCCGGGTGCGGCTTGGCCGCGTCCACCTCGTCGCCGCAGACCACCGCGTCGAAGCTGTCCCGGCCCAGGGTGTCGAGGGCGACCTCGACCAGCGGCCGGCCGCTGGAGGTGACCAGGGCGGTGGGGATGCCCGCGGCGCGGACCGCGCGCAGCAGGGCCATCGCCCCCGGTCGCCAGCGCAGCCCGCTGCGGAACAGCTCCAGGATCCGGGCGTTGATCCACTCGGCGCTGGCCTGCGGGTCCCGCTCCGGCTGGCCGAGGTCGTCGTGCACGATCCGCATCGAGGCGTCCATGCTGGTGCCGATGATCGCCTTGCGGGCCGCCTCGGAGAGCTCACCGCCGTAGAACGCCGCGAGTTCCTGCAACGCGACGTCCCAGAGCTTCTCGCTGTCGACCAGGGTGCCGTCCATGTCGAAGAGCACGGCGGCGGGGTGTCTGCTGCTCAGCGGGGGCCTCCCTCGGATGCGCGTACCCGACGATCCTCTCAGCCGGGCCGCGCCGGGCAGCCGCCGTCCCCGTCGAGGGTGACCTGCGACATCAGCCGAGGCCGCAGGCGTCCAGGGAGTTCTCGTAGCCGCGGAAGAACGAGTCGCTGCGCTGCTCGGCGGTGCCGTGCGAGCCCTCGGCGAACCAGGGCTGGTCCGGGTCGTCGCCGACCGCCAGCAGCCCCTCCCGGAACTCGTCCAGGTCGCCCTCGGCCAGGGTCAGCGTCCCCGAGCGCACGTTGTCGCCGATGTACGCCCCGGCCATGCAGTCCGCCTGCAACTCCTGCTGGATGGTGAAGTTGTAGCGGATGCCGAGGCGGACCTGGACGCCGTGGGCGTACTCGTGGCCGAGCAGGTAGAACAGGAAGGCGTCGCCGACCTGCCGGAACGCCTGCACCGACCAGTTCACGTCGTAGGCGATGAAGTCGCCCGCCGAGCAGTAGACCGCGTTGTTGCGGGGCAGCCCCTCGCCGCCGCAGGAGACCTCGCCGGACCTGGTGTAGGGCACCACCCGCCGGATCGGCTGGAACCGCTTGCCGGAGTCGCGGAACCGGTCCGTCCAGTAGCGCTCGGCGATGCCCACGGCGTCGGAGAAGTCCTGCTTGAACTCGGCCACGCTCGTGGTGCCGTCCGCCCGGGTCGAGTCCGCTCCCGGGGAGGCCGGCTGGCCGCTCTGCCGCGGGCGGGGCTGCTCCGGCTCGCCCTGGTCCAGCCCGCCGCCCATGCAGCCGGCCGCCACCACCACGGCCACCAGCAGCCCGGCGAGCGGCCCCGGCCGCCGACGTCGCGCCTTCTCCCCCACCGCTGCCTCCCGGCTGAATCGCTGTGTCAGCGCAGTACCCCGACCACGCGCCGTTGATGCCCACCGGGGATCACGTGCCCGCGCCGGCCTTCGTTCATCGGACGGCGGCGAACAGCACCAGGTCGGAGTCGAACTGCACGCCGGCCCTGGCACCCGCGTCGTGCGCCGGGCTGCGCCAGCGCACGTCCGGCATACCCGCCAGGCTCAGAAGGGGCCGGAGTCGCGCTGGGCGCGCTGCACCGTGTCGCCCTGCGCGGCGTGGCGCTCGCCCTCGTACCGCGACTGCCGGGCCCGGGCGCTGCGGCCGGCGGCCCGGTCCTCGTCCGGGATGGACCGCCGCCGGTCACGCCAGGAGACGTACGCCACCGCCACGGCCACGACCGCGGCCACCACCGCCAGTGTCACCAGCACCGTCGTCATGCCCGCCACGGTAGGGCCGCCGCGCACCCTCCGGTCACGACTACAGTGCGGCGATGATCGACACGGACTTCGACGCCCACGAACGGTCCCGGTGGGCGGGCCGGGCCGAGGCGTACGCGCGCAGCTTCGGCCGGCTCTGCGCGTACCCGGCGGGGGCGTTGCTGGACGCGGCGGGCGTGCGGGCCGGACGGCGGGTGATCGACGTGGGCACCGGGCCGGGCACGGTCGCGGCGGCGGCCCTCGCCCGCGGCGCCGAGGTGGTGGCGGTCGACGCGGAGCCGAGCATGCTGGACGCGGCGCGGCGGGCCGCGCCCGGCGCCGAGGTCCGCGCCGCGGTGCTGCCACGCCTGCCGTTCCCGCCCCACGACTTCGACGCGGCGGTCGCGAACTTCGTGCTCAACCACGTCGGCGACCCGGCCGCCGGCCTGGCCGAGCTGCGCCGGGTCCTCCGCCCGGGCGGCCGGGTGGCGGTGACCGTCTGGCCGTCCCCGCAACCGCCGCTGCAACGGCTCTGGGGTGAGGCCCTCGCCGCCGCCGGCGTGGCCATGCCGCCGGACCTGCCCCGGCCCGCGCCCGAGCGGGACTTCCCGCGCACCGAGGCGGGCCTGGCCGGGCTGCTGGCCGCCGCCGGGCTGGCCGACGTCCGGTGCGTGACGCTGACCTGGGCGCACCACACCGATCCGGAGGACTGGTGGGCCGGCCCGGCGGCCGGCATCAGCACCATCGGCCTGATGCTGGAACGGCAGCCGGCCGACGTACGCGCGCGGGTGCGGCGGGAGTACGACCGGCTCACCGCCCCCTACCGGGGCGCTGACGGCATGCTGGCGCTGCCCACCGCCGCGCTGGTCGCTTCGGCCCGGGTGGGCTGATCCGCCCCTAGGCTGTGTCCGGGGCGGCTCCGCGGCTCCGACGTCCCGGGTGAGCGGCGCCGCGGGGCGCCGGCCGAGAGGAGACACCGTGAAGTACCTGATCATGCTCTACGGCACCCAGCGGGACTACGACGCCATGGCCGGGCGGCCCGGCGACCAGCCACCGATGAGTCCCGAGCAGCTCGCCGCGATGCACGCCCACATGGAGGCGATCCACAAGGACCTGGCCGAGACCGGGGAACTGGTCGACGCGCAGGGGCTGTCCGCGCCGGTGCACGCCCGCCGGGTCCGGATGCGCGGCGGCGCGCCCGTGGTCACCGACGGCCCGTACGCCGAGACGCAGGAGGTGCTGGCCGGCTACACGATGGTCGAGTGCGCCAGCTTCGACCGGGCCACCGAGATCGCCGCCCGGTTCGTCAACCCGGACGCCGAGGGCGAGTACGTCGACGTGCGGCCGGTCGTGGACGGCGTCGAGGAACTTCAGGGCTGACCGGTGCCCGCCGAGCGCGTCGAGGACCTGCTGCGTGCCCTGGTGCCGCAGGTCCTCGGCGCGCTCGTCCGCCGGTACGGGCATTTCGACACCGCCGAGGACGCCACCCAGGAGGCGCTGCTCACCGCCGCCACCCGCTGGCCCGCGGACGGGCTCCCGGACGACCCGAAGGCGTGGCTGATCACCGTGGCGTCCCGCCGGCTGACCGACCTGCTCCGCGCCGAGCAGGCCCGGCGCCGCCGGGAGGACGGCCTCGCCCGGGAGGCGCCGGCGGACCGGTGGCTGGCGCCGCCCGCGGACACTGCGGCCGACGACGCCGACGACAGCCTCATCCTGATGTTCCTCTGCTGCCACCCGGCGCTGCCACCGGCGGGGCAGATCGCGCTGACCCTGCGCGCGGTCGGCGGGCTGAGCACCGCCGAGGTGGCCCGGGCGTTCCTGGTGCCGGAGGCGACCATGACCCGGCGGATCACCCGGGCCAAGCAGCGCATCCGGGACAGCGGCCTGCCGTTCGCCCCGCCCGCCGGCCCGGAACGGGCCGCCCGGCTCGACGCCGTGCTGCACGTGCTCTACCTGATCTTCAACGAGGGGTACGCGAGCACCGCCGGGGAACGGCTGCACCGGCCCGACCTGTCCGCCGAGGCGATCCGGCTGGCCCGGTTGCTGCACCGGCTCACCGACGACCCGGAGGTGACCGGGCTACTGGCGTTGATGCTGCTCACCGACGCGCGTACCCCGGCACGGACCGGCCCGGACGGGACCCTGGTGCCGATGGCCGAGCAGGACCGGCGGCGCTGGCGGGCCGACCAGATCGCCGAGGGAACGAGGCTGGTCGCCGCGGCGCTGCCCCGGGGCGCGGTCGGGCCCTACCAGCTCCAGGCGGCGATCGCCGCGCTGCACGACGAGGCGCCCGCCGTCGAGGCGACGGACTGGCCACAGATCGTCGCCCTCTACGAGATGCTGCTGACCCTGCACGACAACCCGGTGGTCCGACTGAACCACGCCGTGGCGGTGGCCATGGCGCGCGGGCCGCGGGCGGGCCTGGCGCTGCTCGACGCGCTGGCGACCGACCTTCTGGTCGGCGAGGACCACCGCCGGTACGCGGCCCGGGCGCACCTGCTGGAGCTGGCCGGGGAGCCGGACGCCGCGCGGGAGGCGTACCTGGCGGCGGCCCGCCGGTCGATGAACCTGGCGCAGCAGCGCTACCTGCACGGCCGCGCGGCCCGGCTGGGCTAGCACGAGTACGCGCGAATGGCGCCCCGGCGGGGGCGCCTGCCGTATGGTGCGGCCTCAGTCCAGGCCGCGCATGATGTGCGGTTCGCCGTCGTCGTCGCCGAAGCAGCGGTGCAGCGTCTGCGCGCGGGCCCACAGGTCCAGGCTGCTCGGCGGCCCGACCGGCGGTGGACCGGCCGGCGCGCTCAGCACGGGGGCCGGGTCCGGCGGAACCTTCGAAGCGATGTCGTCGGTCATCTCCGCCCCTTTCGTCGTACCCCATGCTCGTCCTCGAACGTCACAGCCGCATCTCCCGGGCTGCGCCGGCGTGGACGGCGGGCCGGGGCCCGCGCTGCTGGTCGGGGCGCTTACCCGCCCGGGCCGGGCCGGTAACCCGTACTCCGGTCACCGTAGCGGGCGGGACCGGGCGGCACAGCGGGTTTCTCCCGCCTGGCGGTCAGCCGCGGGCATCCAGGAGCCGGTCGAGGTTCGCCGCGGTGCTGATGAGGGAGAGGTGGCTGAACGCCTGCGGGAAGTTCCCGGCCTGCTCCCCGCTGGGGGCGATCTCCTCCGAGTAGAGGCCGAGCTGGCTGGCGTAGGTGAGCATCTTCTCGAAGGTCAGCTGCGCGTCGTCGAGCCGGCCGGACTCGGCCAGGGCCTGCACGTACCAGAAGGTGCACATGGTGAAGGTGCTCTCCCCGCCGGCGAGGCCGTCCGGCGTGGCCGACGGGTCGTAGCGGTAGACCAAGCTGTCGGAGACGAGTTCGCCGTCGATGGCCCGCAGCGTTGACTGCCACATCGGATCGGTCGGCGCGACGAGACCGACCGAGGGCATGGCGAGCAGGGAGGCGTCGAGCACGTCCGTGCCGTAGTGCTGGATGAACGCCCCTCGGCCCGGGTCGTAGCCGCGCGCCATGATCTGCTCGTAGATCCGGTTCCGGGTCTCCCTCCACCGGACGACGTCGGCGGGACGCCCCTGCCGATGGGCGAGCCGGACGGCCCGGTCGAGGGCCACCCATGACATCAGTCGCCCGTAGGTGAAGTCCTGGCGGCCGGCCCGCGTCTCCCAGATCCCGTCCTCGGGCTGGTCCCAGTGCGAGCAGAGCCAGTCCACCATTCGCACCAGGCTCCGCCAGCCCTCATGGGAGCCCTTCAGGCCGTGCTCGTTGGCGAGGTGCAGGGAGTTGAGCACCTCGCCGTAGATGTCGAGCTGCAGTTGGTTCGCCGCGCCGTTGCCGATCCGCACGGGCGCGGACCCGCGGTAGCCCTCGAAGTGGTCGAGCACCTCCTCGGTGAGGTCCGGTGAGCCGTCGACCCGGTACATGATCTGCAACGGCACGCCGCCCGCCTCGGCCTCCCGGACCCGGTCGTGGACCCAGTGCTGGTACTGCCAGGCCTCGTCGGTGAAGCCCAGGCTGAGCAGGGCGTGCACCGAGAAGGACGCGTCCCGGATCCAGGTGTAGCGGTAGTCCCAGTTGCGTTCGCCGCCCACCTGTTCGGGCAGCCCTGCGGTGGGGGCGGCGATCAGCGCGCCGGTCGGCGCGTACGTCATGAGTTTGAGCGTCATGGCCGATCGCTCGACCATCTCCCGCCACCGTCCCCTGTAGCAGGAGCGGCCGATCCAGCCCCGCCAGAAGTCGCGGGTCTGATCGAGCAGCTCGCGCGCCTGCTCCGGCGAATAGGGACGCGGCGGCTCCGGGGACTGCGTCTCCAGGATCACGCCGCCGGCCTCTCCCTCGTGCAGGGTGGCGACGACGCAGACGCCCTCCTCGCTCCGCCGCCGGTCGTGCTCCTCCGACAGCCGGTCGGCGTAGCGGACGGTGTTCACGGTGAGCGAGAGCCGCGGACTGCGGAAGACCGTGCCGCCCGGGTGCACCTCCAACTCGTGCCGGTCCCGCCCGTAATTGAACCGGGGGCGACAGTCCACCAGGAACCGCATCGTGCCGCGCACCACCCGCAGCATCCGGACCAGGCGGTGGCGATCGGTGGCCCGGTCGCCCGCGACCGGCATGAAATCCACCAGCTCGCCCACCCCCTCCTCGCTGAGGAAGCGGGTGATGAGGATCGGGGTACCCGGGAGGTAGAGCTGTTTGCTCGTGTAGTCGACACCTTCCGGGGAGACCTGGAAGTAGCCACCGCGACGCCGATCGAGCAGGCCGCCGAAGATGCTCGGCGAATCGAACCGGGGTGCGCAGAACCAGTCCAGCGTGCCGTCCTTGGTGATCAGCGCCGCCGTCTGGAGATCGCCGATCAGGCCGTGGTCCTCCACCGCGGGGTACGAGTCCACCGGACCTCCCACCTCGTTCCGCCGTTGCCCCCGGCGACTACCCCTGCCCCGGCGGCACACACCTGATGGCCCGGGGAGTCGTCCCGTTCGATGCCGGAAGCGGCGTCCGTCCGGATCCGGTCATCCACTGTTCACGGAACTTGATCTAGACCATTACTTCCAGCTCTGTCTATATGAGTGGCAGCACATGCCAATCCCATCCGGATGGAGTCCCATGACCCTCTCGCTGCGCGCCACGGCCGTCAGCCTCGCCGCGATCCTGGCCGCCACCCTCGGCCTCACCCAGCCCGCCTGGGCCGCCAGCTACTCCGCCTCCCTGACCACGGCCGTCGCCGGCCTCCCCGTCGCCACCGAGGTCCGCACCGGCTACAGCCGCGACCTCTTCCCACACTGGATCGACGCCGATGGCGACGGCTGCAACACCCGCAACGAGGTCCTCTACGCCGAGGCCACCACCAAGCCCACGATCAGCGGCACCTGCACCCTCTCCGGCGGCCGTTGGTACTCCTACTACGACAACGCCTACTGGACGCTCACCGGCGACCTCGACATCGACCACATGGTGCCGCTCGCCGAGGCCTGGGACTCCGGCGCCCGCAACTGGACCACCAGCCGCCGCCAGGCGTACGCCAACGACCTGGGCGACTCCCGCGCGCTGGCCGCCGTCACCGACAACGTCAACCAGGCCAAGGGCGACCAAGACCCGGCCACCTGGATGCCGTCGTACGCCTCCGCCCGCTGCCGCTACATCGGCGAGTGGGTCGCGGTGAAGACCCGGTGGCGGCTGACCGTGGACAGCGCGGAGAAGAGCGCCCTGACCAGCTGGGCCAACAACTGCCCCGCCGCCACCATCTCCGTCACCTACGCCTACTGACGCCCGCCGTCGTTGGATCTTGGAGAGTTGTCGTTCGCTCCGAGCGTCAACTCTCCAAGATCGCAGGCTCCCTACGTTGAGGCCTGGCATCGTTGGTCGCCGGTTGGTCTGCCTTGACGGCCATCACCGCTGAGCGCTGTTCGGCTATCGAAACCAGCTGGCCGAGGAACTCGCGGAAGGGCCGGCAGAGGTTCGAGATGGCCCGCTGGTGGTCGTCATCGCTGACGAGGCAGTCCTCGGCGGCCTGTCCGATGGCATGATCCTCGGCGTGGCCGAACCTCCTGAACTGGTCGTCGGACGCCCCACCGGCGACCACCTGACCGTTCGCCTGATCGGAAGAATGCACCCCGGCAGCAGCGACTACTGGGACGGCAACTGGCTGATCAGCCCGATCTCGGCCCACCTTGGCAGGTTCTCAGCCCAGCTCTTCGCCGGGCTACGCGTCGATGAGCTCCAGACCTTCCGACACGGCCTGGAGCAGATGAATCAACAACTACATGGCGAAGCAGTGCTCACCTCGCTCGAAGGTTGGATCTCACTGACTGTGGCCTGTCGGCCGACCGGCTCGCTGTGCGTCACCGGAGAGCTTGTCGACGATCCCGGCGTCGGCAACCGCCTGACATTCGCCATCAGCGACCTCGACCAGACCGACATCCCCGCGATGCTCACAGCGCTGTCGGCAATCGAGCGCGCCTACCCGCTTCGCGGGCAGCGCTGACCTCTGCCGTCCGACCAACCATCCAGCGGCCAGTCTCACCAGGACGTTGCGAGGCGTGGGCGTCACTTGGCGGGTATTGATCCAATTCCGGAACGTACTCCATGGAATCGGACAAGCCGGCCCGGGAGCCGCACACCAAGTATCAGGGTCAGCGATGGTCGCTGTTGGTTCGCGTTGGACGGCCTGGAGACGGCATGCTGTCGATCTTGTGTGCGAGGCTTCGGCGGTGACTGACTTCGGCATCCGCGCAGCCACCCTGGCCGATTACGAATTCATGGTTGACATGCTCGTGGAGGCCGTGAACTGGCTGCCTGAGCGCAACTGGTCCCGCGAGCAGATCATGGCGAACCCCGCGCTGGCTCACTATGTCACCGGTTGGATGCAGCCGAACGACTTCGGCCTGGTGGCGGTGGACCCGGCTGATCGGCCAGTCGGCGCGGCCTGGTTCCGATACCTAACCGCCGCTGATCCGGGCTACGGGTACGTGGGTGACGACGTGCCAGAGCTGACTATCGGCGTGGCGGAAACCTGGCGAGGCCGCGATGTGGGCCGGGCGCTCTTGCGCGCTGTTCTGGACGTCGCACGAGAACGTGGCGTCCAGACGGTGTCGCTGAGCGTGGAGCGGGCGAACTTCGCTGCGAGGCTGTACGCCGCTGAAGGGTTCCGCACGGTTGAGTCGTTCGAGGACGCGGACACGATGGTCGCTGAGATCGGGGCCTGACGCTCGGTGGTGCCCCGGTCGAGTCACTGCACGGCAGGCCTGAGAGCACCATTGAACGGCGGCCGGCCCGGGATTGAGCAAGTTCGACGTCATGCCCCGGGCTACACCTGCGCCGACCGGACTGTGACGTTCGCCAGCCCGGCCGCTGGTCTGGAAATTCAGCAAGGTGTGCTCCGGGTCGCTGGCGGCGGGCGGCGTCGCTGGCGGCGGGCGGCGCGGTGCGTAGGGTCGTGCCATGGTCACCCTCAACGCCGTGCTGGGCGTCGCCGCGATCGAGCTGGGCATGGCGCTCATCCCCGGCCCGAACATGATCTACCTGGTCTCGCGGACCGTGACCCAGGGCCGCCGGGCGGGCCTGGCCTCGCTCGCCGGGGTGGCCTGCGGCTTCTTCGTCTACCCGGTCGCCGCCACGGCCGGCGTAGCCACGATCTTCGCCCTGGTGCCGGCGATCTACACGGCGTTGAAGCTGGCCGGCGCCGCGTATCTGCTGTGGCTGGCGTTCCAGGCGGTACGGCCTGGCGGCAAGTCGGCGTTCGCGCCCAACGCGCTGCCGCTGCACCGGCCCGGGAAACTGTTCACGATGGGCCTGGTCACCAACCTGCTCAACCCCAAGATCGCCATCATGTACGTCTCGCTACTGCCCCAGTTTGTCGATCCTGCCCGGGGCAGCGTCGCGGCGCAGATCTTTACGCTCGGTTTGGTCCAGATCACCATCGCGATCACCGTGAACGGCCTGATCGCGATGTCTGCGGGGTCGATCTCCCGGTTCCTCGGTGACCGACCGGGCTGGTTGAAGGCCCAGCGCTACGTGATGGGCACCGTGCTCGGCGCGTTGGCGGTGCGGATCGCCGCAGACCGGTCCCGCGCGGTGGTCACCGCCACGCCGTGATCCACCGGCGGTCAGGGGCCCCAGGGCGGCCGCACTCAAATGGGCACGTCCGGACGTTGGGCGCCTGCGGAGCGGTCATCGTCTGTGACGCCCGGTCGGCGGCATGAGAGTGAACGTGGACCATGCTCAGGTGCGGTGTAGCACCAGCGTGACGAAGCCCAGAACGTTGCGGTACCCGCGCAACCACTGATCTCGGTGCTCCCGGGCGACGGTGAGTGCCTTGGCGGCGTCCGGGTGGCCGGGATTGTCCAGGGCCCACTCGGTGAGCGATCCGATCCACGACCATTCGTAGTCGTCCCACTCGGCGGCGTCGCTGACATGGGCGTACACCGGCGTCCAGCCGGCCTGCTCGGCAGCGTCGACCAGACCGGCGAGGTCGGTGAATTCCTCAGGCTTCGCACTCAGCGCTGCGAGTGCCTCCGGAGTCGGCGTGACTTGCCAGAATCCCTCACCGACCATCAGGATGCCGTCGGCTTTCACATGCCGACCGGCCAGCTCCAGCGTCTCGCCGAATCCCCCGAAAGCGTGGGTCGACCCGACGCACAGCACCAGGTCGTAATCGCCGTCCGGCACGTACGTCCGGGCGTCGCGCTCGGGCAGTGTGAGCCGGTCGGCGAGGCCGCGTTCGGCGGCGGCGCTGGCGGCGCGTTCGAGGGCGTACGGGCTGACGTCTACGCCGTCCGCGTGCCCGTCGGGGTAGTGAGCGAGGGCCTGCAGCGCCCAGGTGCCCTCTCCGCACCCCAGGTCGAGGATACGAGCTGCGGGTTGGCGGCCGGCTCGGCGTAGGAGCCGGTTGAGGTTGACACCGAAGATCGGGGCCGCGATCGGGTGGTGCGAGTGCGCGATGCTGCTGAGCCGTTGACGATCCACCGGCAGAGTCAACACGAGTCCGGTCGATGCTCGCACTCAAGTTGTCATGCCGTGCAATCGGCGGCACATGTGGATATCCGATCGTGGTTGGTTGATCGCGCCGGGGCGGGGCCCCGCTCGGGTGTTCCCAGGGGTGCGCGAACGTCAGGAGCCGGCCCTAAACTGCGTCCGTGACGACACCCCTCACTCCGGTCGAGGTGGCCTTCGCGCTGTTGCGGGAGGGCCGTATCGGCGACGCCGAGAACCTCATGACCCGCGAGCTGCAGGCCGCCGCGGACAGACACGGTCACGGCAGCGCGGAATGGGCCTCGGCCCAGTGCGACCTCGGCAATGTGCTGCTCAACGCCGATCAACTGGGCCGCGCGATCGAGTGCTACCGCCTCGCCGTCTCTGCGACACCACGCGACCACGAGTCCCGCAAGGACCAGTTGACCTACCGACTCAATCTGGGCTTGGCGCTGCGCATGGCCGGACGACTCGACGAGGCCGAGACGCAGTTACGCCATGGTGTTGAGGAGCGCCTCGCCTTCTACGGGCGCGAGCATGCCGGGTACGCGTTCGGCCTCGAACCGCTGGCGGACCTGCTGCGGCAGCGCGGCGACGTGGCAGGTGCCCGGCAGGTCGTCGAGGAGGCGGTGGCCAACCTGTGGCGCAACGGGCACGAGCGGGTGGCGTCCGCGCTGGCGCTGCGAGCAGCGATTGTGCACGCCGGTGGCACCGACGAGCCGCTCTTCGTGGGCCTGCACCAGTTGCCGGACGAGGTCGTCGAGCAGGTCGGGCGAGTCGTCAACCAGATGGTGGACCACGACGATCCGGCATCCAAGCCCCTGCTCACCTCCCTGGTCGCCGCCTTGGAAGAGCGGCTCGGCATTGACCACCAGGCGACGCTCAACGCCTTGTCCGCGCTGGCGAACCTCGGCCGTGATCTGGGTGACCAGGTGGGGCGGATTGAGGCGATCGAGCGCGTGCTCGCCTCCTACGACCGGCAGGGCCGGCAGGAGGAGGCGCTGATGGCAGCGCTCGGCTTGGCGATGGCTCAGGACGAAGCCGGCGACGCCGAGGCGGCGCTGCGCACATACGCGTCGGCGCACGCGAGGGCGGAGCGCATCGGTCGTCCGGAGCTGCACAGTCAGGTGCTGCGCAACTGGGGTCTCGCGCTGAAGGAGGCGGGCCAGCTGGGCCTGGCGGAGCAACGGCTGACCGAGGCAGTGAACCAGGCACGCCGCGGCACCGACCACGACACGGTCGGGCGGGCCTGCATCGCCCTCGGTCTGTTCCTTCAGCATGAGGCACGGCTCTCGGAGGCCCGCACGGTCTTGGAAGAGGGCCTGACCGTCATGGATCCGGTACATCCGGACGCGATCATCGGCCGCAGCCACCTCGGTGCGGTCGTGGATGGCCGCACCTGCGGGTGTGGCGACATGGCGGGCACGATCGCCGACGCGTTCCGCGAGTTCGTCATCACCAGGCTTCCCGCGGACCTGCTCGACCGCCTCGACGTGGCGATCGTGGACGGCGACTTCAAGATCAAAGTCGGGCTGCGGCGAGAACCGGCCGAGTCCGAACTCGAGCGGCTCAACGACGTCTTCCAAACCGCTCACGCGGAATTCCGCCGCCGGCTCAGCGAGCCCCGCTACGCCGGCTGACCGCCCGACTGCCGTCGCAGTACCAGGCCATCGACGCACAAGACCAAGCCTCGACCGCGCCGAGATCACACGCACTGCTCCCGCCGCATCCGCGCGCCACCACCGTGGACAGCCGGCCGCACTCAGTGACGCGGTCAGAAGACCGCCATCCAGTTCGTCGACTAGGGCCTGTGTCGAAGTCGGTGGCGGGTGCAGGGGCGAGGAGGTTTCGGCGTGGCGGTGATCGATAAGTAGCGAGGTCTCCGGTAGATGGTTCATCGACGAAGAAGACCATCAGCACGGAGACCTCGTGGCCACTGTAGCGGTGACGAGGCGGCACGACCTGACTGACGCGCAGTGGGCGGCGCTGGAGCCGTTGCTGCCCGTGGGACGCAGGCCGGGTCGGCCGCCGACATGGACGAAGCGACAGCTCATTGATGGGATCAGGTGGCGGACCCGGGTGGGTGCGCCGTGGCGGGACATACCGGAGTGCTACGGGTCCTGGTCGGCGGCGTACGCGGTCTTCCGGCGTTGGCAGCGCGACGGGACCTGGGCGAAGATCCTGACCGCGTTGCAGGCAGTGGCCGACGAGGCCGGGTGGGTGACGTGGGACGTGTCGGTGGACTCGTCGGTCGCTCGGGCGCATCAGCACGCCGCCGGGGCGCGTAAAAGGGGGATCTGCAGGTCGAGCCGCCGGGCGGCGTGGCGGTCGAGCCCGACGATCATGCGCTCGGGCGGTCGCGGGGTGGACTGACGACGAAGTTGCACCTGGCGTGCGAGCAGGGGCAGAAGCCGTTGTCGATCGTGCTGACCGCCGGGCAGCGCGGGGACAATCCCCAGTTCGTCGCGGTGCTCGACGGCATCCGGGTGCCCCGCCTGAGCGCCGGTCGACCGCGCACCCGCCCGGATCGGGTCTTGGCCGACAAGGCGTACACGTCCAAGGCCAACCGCCGCTACCTGCGCCGCCGCGGAATCAAGGCCACCATCCCGTCGAAGGCCGACCAGGACGCCAACCGGCGCAAGAAGGGATCCAAGGGTGGCCGGCCACCGACCTTCGACCCCGAGCGGTACAAGCAGCGTCACGCCGTCGAATGCGGCATCAACCGACTCAAGCGCAACCGCGCCGTGGCGACCCGCTTCGACAAGCTCGCCGTGCGCTACGAAGCCACCGTGCACATCGCCGCGATCAACGAGTGGCTGTGACCGACTTCGACACAGGCCCTAGTGCTGCAGCGGCTGCCGTTCCAGGTCCAGGTCATCCAGAACGACAACGGCGCCGAGTTCCAGTCGGCTTTCCACTGGCACGTGCTGGACAAAGGCATCCCTTACCCAGGCGTAAACGATCATCGTCCGTCGCACAGGCGGCTGCCGGCGCCACAACGCCGTTGGCGCTGTCGTAGCCGGGCACCGACAACACAAGCCGCACCTGCACAGGTCACTTGGCGTTGAAGTAGTTGGCCTCGGGGTGGTGGACGACGATCGCGTCGGTGGCCTGCTCGGGGACGAGCTGGAACTCCTCCGAGAGCTGGACGTTGATCCGCTCGGCGCCGAGCAGCTCCACGATCTTCGCCCGGTCCTCCAGGTCGGGGCAGGCCGGGTAGCCGAACGCGTACCGGCAGCCGCGGTAGTCGGTGCGGAGCAGACCGGCCAGGTCCGCCGGATCCTCGTCGGCGACCGTACGCCCACCCGGCAGGACCAGCTCGGAACGGATCCGCCGGTGCCAGTACTCGGCCAGCGCCTCGGTGAGCTGCACCGACAGGCCGTGCACCTCCAGGTAGTCGCGGTACTCGTTGCCGGCGAACATCTTCGCCGTGTACTCGCTGATCGGCTGCCCCACGGTGACCAGCTGCAGCGCCACCACATCCAGCTGCTCGCCCTGCGGGCGGAAGAAGTCGGCCAAGCAGAGCCGGCGCTCCTGCCGCTGACGCGGGAACGAGAACCGGGCCCGCTCGCTGTGCCCGTTCTCGTCCAGGATCACCAGGTCGTTGCCCTCGGAGTACGCCGGGAAGTAGCCGTACACCACGGCCGCCTCGAGGACCTGGTCGGCGATGAGCCGGTCCAGCCAGTAGCGCAGCCGCGGCCGCCCCTCGGTCTCCACCAGCTCCTCATAGGACGGGCCCTTGCCGCCCCGGGCGCCGCGCAGCCCCCACTGGCCCAGAAAGGTGGCCCGCTCGTCGAGCAGCGCCGCGTAGTCGGCCAGCGGCACGCCCTTGACCACCCGGGTGCCGAAGAACGGCGGGGTGGGCACCTCCACGTCGGCAGCCACGTCGGAGCGGACCGACGCGTCGTCCAGCTCCGGCAGCGCCTCGCGGACCAGCGCCCGCTGCCGCTCCCGCCGCACCCGGCGCGCCGCCAGGGCGGCCTCCCGCTCCGGGTCGACCACCGGCGCGCCGCCCCGCTTGGCGGCCATCACCCGGTCCATGAGGGACAGCCCCTCGAACGCGTCCCGCGCGTAGTGCACCTGCCCGGGGAACGCCGCGCGCAGGTCGTCCTCCACGTACGCCCGAGTGAGCGCCGCGCCGCCGAGCAGCACCGGCCAGCGCTCGGCGACCCCGCGCGCGGCCATCTCGGCCAGGTTCTCCTTCATGATGACCGTGCTCTTGACCAGCAGGCCGGACATGCCGATGGCGTCGGCGCGGTGCTCCTCGGCGGCGTCGAGGATCGCGTTGATCGGCTGCTTGATGCCGATGTTGACGACGTCGTAGCCGTTGTTGGACAGGATGATGTCGACCAGGTTCTTGCCGATGTCGTGCACGTCGCCCTTGACGGTGGCGAGCACGATCCGCCCCTTGCCGTCGTCGTCGGTCTTCTCCATGTGCGGCTCCAGGTAGGCCACCGCGGTCTTCATCACCTCGGCGGACTGGAGCACGAACGGCAGCTGCATCTGGCCGGAGCCGAACAGCTCGCCGACCACCTTCATGCCGTCCAGCAGCAGGTCGTTGATGATGGACAGCGGCGTACGCCCCTCGGCCATCGCGGTGTCGAGGTCGGCCTCCAGGCCGTTGCGCTCGCCGTCGATGATCCGCCGCTTGAGCCGCTCGTCCAGCGGCAGCGCGGCCAACTCCTCGGCCCGGGTGGCCCGCGCCGAGGCGGCGTCGACGCCCTCGAAGACCTCGATGAACCGCTGCACCGGGTCGTAACCCTCGCGGCGCCGGTCGTAGACCAGGTCGAGCGCGATCTCGCGCTGCTCGTCCGGGATCCTCGACATCGGCAGGATCTTGCTGGCGTGCACGATCGCCGAGGTCAGGCCGGCCTGCGCGCACTCGTGCAGGAACACCGAATTGAGCACCTGCCGGGCCGCCGGGTTCAGGCCGAAGGAGACGTTCGAGATGCCCAGGGTGAAGTTGACCCCCGGGTAGCGGGCGGCGATCTCCCGGATCGCCTCGATCGTCTCGATCCCGTCGCGGCGGGTCTCCTCCTGGCCGGTGGCGATCGGGAAGGTCAGCGCGTCGATGAGGATGTCCTCCCGGCGCAGCCCCCACCGGCCGGTGAGGTCGTCGATCAGCCGACCCGCGACGCGTACCTTCCAGTCGCGGGTGCGGGCCTGGCCCTCCTCGTCGATGAGCAGCGCCACCACGGCGGCACCGTGCTCCCGGACCACCGGCATCACCCGGGCGTAGCGGGACTCCGGGCCGTCGCCGTCCTCGAAGTTGACCGAGTTGACCACGCAGCGGCCGCCGAGCATCTCCAGCCCCGCCTCGACCACGGCCGGCTCGGTGGAGTCCAGCATGATCGGCAGGGTGGAGGCGGTGGCGAACCGGCCGGCCAGCTCGCGCATGTCCTGCGTGCCGTCCCGGCCGACGTAGTCGACGCAGAGGTCCAGCAGGTGCGAGCCGTCCCGGGCCTGGCCGCGGGCGATCTCCACGCAGGCCTGCCAGTCGGCGGCGAGCATGGCTTCGCGGAACGCCTTGGAGCCGTTGGCGTTGCTCCGCTCCCCCACCATCAGGATGCTGGCGTCCTGGGCGAACGGCACATGGTGGTAGATCGAGGAGACGCCGGCCTCAGGGCGCGGCTCCCGGGCCACCGGCCGCCGCCCGCGCAGCCGCTCCACCAGCACCCGGATGTGCTCCGGGGTGGTGCCGCAGCAGCCGCCGACCAGGGCCACGCCGTAGTCGGTGACGAACTGGTCCAGCGCGTCGGCCAGCTCGACCGGGGTCAGCGGGAAGTACGCCCCGTCGGCGGTCAGCACGGGCAGGCCGGCGTTGGGCATCACCGAGACCGGGATACGCGAGTGCTGGGACAGGTAGCGCAGGTGCTCACCCATCTCCGCCGGGCCGGTCGAGCAGTTGAGGCCGATCAGGTCGACGCCGAGCGGCTCGATCGCGGTCAGTGCGGCGCCGATCTCGCTGCCCAGCAGCATGGTGCCGGTGGTCTCCACGGCCACCTGGCAGATGATCGGGACGTCCCGCCCCAGCTCGGCCCGGGCCCGCTTCGCGCCGACCACCGCGGCCTTGACCTGAAGCAGGTCCTGACAGGTCTCGATGATCAACGCGTCCGCCCCACCGGCGATCAGCCCGGCGGCGTTCTCCTGGTACGCGTCCCGCAGCGTGGCGTAGGCCGCGTGCCCGAGGGTGGGCAGCTTGGTGCCGGGACCCATCGAGCCGAGCACGAACCGGGGCTGCTCCGGCGTCGCGAACGCGTCGGCGGCCTCCCGGGCGAGCCGCGCGCCCGCCTCGGAGAGCTCGCGGATCCGCTCGGCGATGCCGTACTCGGCGAGGTTGGGCAGGTTGGCGCCGAAGGTGTTGGTCTCCACGCAGTCCGCGCCGGCGGCCAGGTAGGCGTCGTGCACGCCGCGGACCACGTCCGGGCGGGTGACGTTGAGGATCTCGTTGCAGCCCTCGAGGCCCTCGAAGTCGTCCAGGGTCAGGTCGGCGGCGTGGAGCATGGTGCCCATCGCGCCGTCGGCGATGAGGATCCGGTCTGCCAGCACATCGAGCAACGAAGTCCGCACAGGGCCAGGTTAGTGCGGCGCGCCGTCGACGGGTCACCGCAACCTCGCCTTCCCACATACTGTCAGCGGGATCACCGCGTACCTTTCATCCGGTTCGCCCGAGTGGTCGGGCCGGGTGACCGGCGCGGCCGACGGGCCGCGCCCGGCGGCGGCACGTAGGCTGGCGGACGTGAAGGACAACAGGGACGCGACCGTGCACGGCGGGCGGACGGCCGGGCGACGCCCGGGCGCCCCTCGCGAGCAGGGTGAGGTGACGGCGTGACCGAGTTCGACGGACTGCCGGTGCTGCGGTCCCCGGTCGCCATCGCTGCCTTCGAGGGGTGGAACGACGCCGCCGACGCCTCCACCGCGGCGGTGGAGCACCTGGAGCAGGTCTGGCAGGCGCGGCAGGTGACCGAGCTGGACCCGGAGGACTTCTACGACTTCCAGGTGAGCCGGCCGACCATCACCATGGCCGACGGCGAGACCCGCCGGGTCGAGTGGCCGACCACCCGGTTCATGGTGGCCAGCCCCGAGGGCACCGAGCGGGACGTGGTGCTGATTCGCGGCATCGAGCCGAGCATGCGCTGGCGCACCTTCTGCGAGCAGGTGCTGGAGATCTGCCACAGCCTCGAGGTCGAGCGGGTGGTGCTGCTCGGCGCGCTGCTGGCCGACGTGCCCTACACCCGGCCGCTGCCGATCAGCGGCAGCGCCTCGGACGCCGACGCCGCCAAGCGCTACCAGCTCACCCCCACCCGCTACGACGGGCCGACCGGCATCGTCGGGGTTCTGCACGACGCGTGCACCCGGGCCGAGGTGGACGCCGTGTCGTTCTGGGTGCACGTGCCGCACTACGCCAACAACCCGCCCTGCCCCAAGGCCACCCTGGCGCTGCTGCACCGCGTCGAGGAGGTGCTCGACCTGCCGGTGCCGATGGCCGACCTCGCCGAGGAGGCCGCCGAGTGGGAGCAGCGGGTGCGCAGCGCCGCCGAGCAGGACGCCGAGCTGGGCGAGTACGTCCGTGAGCTGGAGGAGCGGGTCGGCGACGTCGGCATCACCCCGCTGACCGGCGACGAGATCGCCCAGGAGTTCGAGAAATACCTGCGCCGCCGGGGCGGCTCCGCCGGCCCCACCGCCGGCTCCTGGTAGCTGTTCTGCGAAGAAGACCGGGTCCTGCCGAGGGCCCGGTCTCTTCGTGTCCGGGGTGGCGAGGTCACCCGTTCTACGGAATCCTAGGAACCTAGCTGTCAGGAGGAGGCGGGCGATGCAGATCAATCCCGGCGCGGCCGAGTTCCCGCACCGGCAGATCGCCGCGCAGCTCAAGGCCCAGGTGCGCCGCGGCGACTGGGGGCCCGGCGAGCGGCTGCCGTCCATCCCGGCGATCGCCGAGATGTTCGGCGTGGCGAAGCAGACCGTGCAGCGCGCCGTCGACCAGCTGCGGGTCGAGGGCATCCTGATCACCAAGCCGGGCTCCGGTACGTACGTCCGGGGGACCCGGCGCCGGCTCAACCGGCTCTCCCGCGGCCGGTACGGCGGCTTCCGCGGCTACCACACCCACCTAGCCGCCCGTTACCGCCAGCAGCTCGTCTCGGTGGGCCGCGCCGCCGCCCCGCCCGAGGTGGCCGACGCGTTCGGGGTGGCCGACGGCACCGAACTGCTCTGCCGGCGGCACCTGGTCCGCACCGACGACTCACCCGTCGAGGTAGGCGCCTCCTGGTTCCTGCCCGCCGACACCGCCGGCACCTCGCTCGAGCGGGCCGAGGCGTTCGGCCGCCCGCTCTACCAGGAGGCCGAGGAGGCAACGGGCCGGCGGTACCACACCGCGACCGATACGATCAGCGCCCGCCAGCCCAGCCGGGAGGAGGCGGAGATCCTCCAGATCCGCCCGGACACCCCGGTGCTGCACCTGCTGCATGTCGCCTACGACGCCCAGCGCAAGCCGATCGAGGTCGCCCACGCCACCTGGCCCGGCCCCATGACCACGCTCACCGAGGAGTACCGGATCCCCGCCCCCGCACCGGACCAGGATCCCGACCCGGGGCTGGTCCTCGGCTGATGCCAGCCGGTGGCCGGCGCCTCGCCGGTGCTGCTTACTTGATCAGAAATCCCGCGTGAAAGGGCCGGATCCCGTTCCGGGACCCGGCCAGCCTTCTCCTGAATCGGCTCAGCTGGAGTAGCCGCGTTCGGCGACCCAGTCAGCGACCCTGTCGTCGCTCATCCAGTAGTGCTTCGACGGGTCGTACGGGTCGGCGATCTTCATCGTGTCACCGCCGTCGCGGAAACCGACGATGGTGAGATAGTGCCCACCCGGGTACGAATACTGGTTGCCGTGGGTGTCGACCGCGGTGCCCATGATGTTGGCTACCACGCCACGCTTGGCGTCGACCGCCTCGACCACGTCCGTGCGCAGCTTGTCCACCTGAGCCGGTTCGGCCTCGGGGGTCTTGATCTCGGTGGTCTCGTAGCCACCGCCGGTCAGCTCGTTGAGAACCCGGGTAGTGTCGTCGACCGAGTTGGTGCCGGCCTGGGTCGTGCCCAGCTTGTCGGCGACCTCCCGCTGGCTCACGACCTTGCCCTGGGTGGACAGGGCGATCCGAGTTGCGGCCGGCGCGCAGTAGTAAGAGTTCGGCTGTCGCTCATAGTCGTAGTGGAGCACCCGCCTGCCCTCGTCAGCCGGAGGCGGAGGCGACGGGGGCGGAGGAGGCGGCGGCGGCTGGGCCTGCTCAGCGTAGGCCGGTTTGGTCTCAACCTGGGCAGGCCGGACGGCCGTCACCGGACCGGCAGTCGCCTGGGTAGCGATCGCCGGACCAGCGACGGTCCCGCTGGCCAGCACGGCAACGGACAGCACGCTCTTGCGGAAAATCGACTTCATCGTGAAGCTCCCATCGGGTTGGCTTCTCGGCTGTCGCCCGCCGCTTACCCGCGGCCCGATCCAGAAAACGCCACAACCTACCCGAGTAGAAGGGCGAGCGGGGCGGTTTTCCGCAAACACGTGGGCGGGGCGATCCGTTTGGGGTAGAGAGGGCGCCCGCGATCAGGAAGATCGCGGGAGAACCCGGACAGGCGACTCCGGATCTTCCGGGCGAAGGCGGTCAAACCATCGGCCTCCGCGCAAGCCCGCTGACGGCGCGACGGTTACTCGGGAGCGGGGCGGGAAAACGATGAAGACCTGGACGTCATTCGGTCAGGCCAGGGGTATAGACCGGGCAGGAGGAGTCCGCGACCTGCACCGCGTCAGTCCAAGGTCAGCTTCAGCGCTGGCCGGGCGGTCAGCGAGTGGCTGGTCATGAAGGCCAGGTCGATCGCCGGATCGCTGAACGTGATCGTGGCCGGCGAGCTGGTGAGGATCCCGTGGGGGACGGGCAGGTCCGGAGTCAGCGTGATCGTGACACCGGGCAGCCGTCCGACGAAACGGGTGGCGTAGACGGCCGCCCCACCGCTCAGCGTCAGCCGGTCGGTGGCCAACCGCGTGGTACGTCCAGCCGGGCCCGGCACACGGAGCAGGAAGTCATCGGTGATCGCCCGGTCCATGCTGAATTTCAACACCCGCACAGTGCCGCCGGCGGTGGGCAGGTCGACGATCCCCTGGATGCGGAGTCCCGTCATGGTCACCGTCGAGCCGGTCACCGTGGACAGGGTCTCCGCCACCACCGGCTGCCCCGGCTCGGCGGGAAGATGCGGGAACGGCTTGCCTGCCTCCTCAGGGCCCGTCGGGGTCGCCTCGCGATGGGGGCAGTCTAGTGCGGCATCCCTCGGCGGAGGGCCGGCCAGCGCGGTCGGGGGCGGCCCAGGGCTGGGGGTCGGTGCAGGCTCCGGCGGGGCCGCAGCCCTCTCATCGTCGTGCTCGGCGCCGTCAGACCGGTCACCGATCCCGCCGAGGATGAGGATGTCGTTCACACTGGCATACCCGCCTGCGCTGATCGAGGATGGGCGGGCCGCGCCGGTCGGCGCGAGCCGGTTCGCGTTCGGCAGGCCGCTCGGTGCCCGCCGGGTCGGGCAGGTGGGCCCGTCCAACGTTGGGGCGGGCACGATGGAGGCCCGCGCCGGGCCGGGCGCGGCCAGCGCCACCGCGGCGGTGATCCCGAGCAGCAACGCGATGAACCGCGGATCGGCCGGTCGGGGCCCGCGGCGCGCGGCCTCCGGCCCCTCCGCCCGCCCGCACGTCCCGGCCCCTGCGGTCTCGCCGTACCCGGCAGGCGACGGCGGGGAGACGTAAGGCCGCATCCGGTCGCACCCGAACATCAGCTCGTGGACGAGGGCCGGCTGCGCGCGCTCGGGGCTGCGTCGGGGGCCCGCGGGTCGGCTTCCGTGCCGGGCGGCAGCTCGTCCCACCCCGTCCCATGGTCCGGTGTCCCGTCCCCCGCCGTCGCGTCGTCGCGGGCCGCTTCGTCCCGGGCCGCCCCGTCGCCGGCCGCCTCGTCCGGCGCCGTCCCGTCGCCGGCTGGTTCGTTCCCGAGTGCGTCGGTCCGGAGCATGTCCGGCACCCAGGCGAAGCCGAGGCCGCTGCCCACCAGGCCGAGCAGCAGACCGATGAAGAAGCCGCCGAGGTTCACCCCGATCAGCGAGAAGAGCACGGTCACCGCGGCGACCACGGCGTAGAAGATCCGGTGTTGCAGCTTGAACCACATCAGCAACCCACAGGTCACCAGGATGGTAGGGATCAGCCAGGACAGGAAACCGGTCGGCCCCATCTGGAAAGCGAGACCTGCGAGCGACATCTGGGTGGTGCCGAAGATCTCCAGACCGGCCAGTGCGGTGAGCAGCCCGCCCCAGAACGGCCGTGTCCGCCGCCAGCGGCGGAAGCCGCGCCAAGGGACGGGAATCCGCTTCGGCGAGGCGTGTCGGGGTTCGGCGCTTGTCACCTTTGCCTCCTGCAAGTGAGGGGTCGAGCGCAGCCACCACCTCACGGAGGGCGGTGATCAGCTCAGAAGCACTCCTTGGCGGCCGCCCCGACGTTGACCTTGAGCTTCAGTCCGGTGAGATTGAACGTCCCGGCCTGGGTGGAGCGGGCCACCTGGCGAAGGTTCTTGATCGTTACCGCGTCAGCCTGCTGGCCGAAGGCCTTCCGGCCACCCTTCGCGCCGTCGGGCCCGCCTTCAAGCGTCGATGCGTCCTGTCCGATGTGGATGTTGGTGAACTCGACGTCACCCTCGAGCGACTCGACATCGATCAACAGATCGCTCGCGGTGGCAGGCCTACCGCCACCGCCCGCAGTGATGGTGAGCACCACGGGAGCGCCGGGCGTCTTCACCGACTGGCAGAGGTCGAAAAGCTGCGCCCGGCGGATGCCGGTGACCGCCACCGGATGCTTCGTGCCGTCGATCTCCTCCGCGACACCGCCGTACTGGACGAATCCCTCACCGCGCAGCTCCGAGGCGGAGACCTTGAACGTCTGGCCGGAGACGGCGAACGAGGCGGCCATGGCACCGTGCGCCATGCCGAACACGATCGCGCCGGCGATGGCGGTCGCCGGTAGCGCCAGCGCGGCGAACCGCCGCCACCGAGTACGGCCCAGGGTGTCGACTCGCTCCTGCACGATTCCTCCTCATGGTGGATGTCGCGCCGGGAGGCCGGGTGGGCTCGGACAAGGTCCGTCACCAGCTCACGGGCAGGGTCACGGAGATACGAAGATGGTTCCGGCCCGCAGCACGCGTCAGGAGACGCCGCTTACCCGAAGCTAACACGATGTAGCCGTGCGGGAGTCGATTCCTTACTGAGAGTGAGGTACGTAGGCCGCCCTCGACGCACAACGGCTTCCCGACGGGCATCCCGGACAACTGCGGACCTGGGACACGTCCGTCCCGCAAGCCACGACTTCTCGCGATGCCCTGCGCAGTCACCCGACCGCGAACCATGATGCCGGTGTCGACCCCGCCTCGCGTCGGTGAGCCGACGTCCGTGCACGCCTGCAGCCGATGTGCCAGCCGCGACTGCGCCGTCGCCTCAACGCCGTCCGCAAAGGGAGGGTCCTGATGCGACTCAGGATCCGTTCGTCACGAGTCCATGCCCCTGAGGGAAGCTGACAGGCCGGACATCGGAGAACAGACGGCGATTCCTGCCGCGAGCTTCATGGCGTTTCAGCGCGACGACCCGTTCCCGCATCAATCGGAAGAGGTTGTTGTATGTACGCACGAAAGCGGCGCTACCTCCTTCCCGCGCTGGTGCTGACGCTCATCCTGCCGGCCCTGTCCACAGAGGCCACCGGGGCGAGTACGGTCGCGCCGCCCCCCGGATCGTGCGTGAATCCGTCGACCGGTCGGAAGGCGGACGCGGTCGGCACAAAGTTCATGGTGGCGGCCGCCAACCCGCTCGCCGCCGAGGCGGGCTGCAAGATCCTGGCCCAAGGTGGCAGGGCCGCGGACGCGGCGGTAGCCGTTCAGGCGGTGCTCGCTGTCGTGGAGCCACACGCCTCCGGGCTGGCCGGCGGCACACTGATCAGCTACTGGGATTCCGACAAGAACAAGGTCCGGTTCTTCGACGGCTTGTCCAGCGCCCCGAAGAATGCGACGGAGAATGTCAGGACGCCCACCGAGCAGGAGCGCAAGGCACTCGGTATCGACCGCTTCCCCAATGCGGCCGGTGCAAGCGGACGGTCGTTCGGTGTTCCGGGCACGCTGCGGGTGCTCGCGACGGTGCACGGCGAGTACGGCGCCCTTTCGTGGGATCAACTCTTCGACGACGCCATCCGGCTGGCCGCAAACGGTTTCCCCATGTCCGCCAGCCTGCATGGCGGTTTCAAGCAGCGCTTCAACGGCCGGAAGCGCTGCAACTACCCCGACCTGCGCCCCCGCTACTGCAACGGCGACGAACCGAAGCCGGAGGGAACGACGCTGTACAACCCCGAACTCGCGGACGTGCTACGGGAGGTGCGGGACGGAGGTGCGGACGCCTTTTACGACCCGAAGGGCAAGATTGCGCCGGCAATCGCGCAACATGCGGCCAAGGGCCCTATCAAGCTGAAAGGGAACACCGCCGGTCCGGTGGTCATCCCCAGTCTCATGACGGGCCAGGACTTCGCCGACTACGAACCGGTGGAGCGCCCCGAGGTGTGCCGAAAGGCGTTCGACGTGTCGGTGTGCACCTCGGCGCCGCCGGCGTTCGGCGGAGTGGCCACCCTGCAGATGCTCGGCCTGCTCGAACGCGGCCAGGTCCGCCGGACCAAGCCCGGCTCGGCGGACCGCATCCACCTCTCGATCGAGGCCAGCCGCCTGGCGAACTTCGACCGCCGCGCGTACGTGGGCGACCCGGACTTCCAAGCCGTGCCCGTTGCCGGGCTGCTCGACGCCAAGTATCTCGACAGTCGCTTCGCCCTCTACTCCCCGGACAAGGCGATCCACCCGGTCGAACCGGGCAACCCCCCGGGGGTGCTGCCACCCGGACCGTCCGTCAGCGATCAGCCCGCGACGACGGACGTCGGTGATCCGACGAGCAACGCGAGCATCGTCGACGCCGCCGGTGACGCAGTGTCCATGACCACCACCAACAACACCCACTTCGGGTCACACCTGGAGGCACGGGGGATGATGCTCAACAACGCGTTGAACAACTTCACGGACACGGAGTCCGTCTCACCCGGCAAGCCGGTGAACGTCCAGGAACCGAAGAAGCGACCCACTGCCTCGCAGGCACCGACGATCGTGCTCGACCGCGAGGGGAAGAAGCTGCGGCTCGTGATCGGCGCTGCCGGCGGCTCGCACATTCCCGACTACGTCACACAGGCGCTGGTAGGGGTGATCGTCGACGGCATGAGCCCGGCGCAGGCGCTCGACCAGGGCCACTACAGCGGTCAGGACATCACGCGCAAGTGCCAGGGGGAGCGGGACGCGCCCTCCGAGCTCGAATCGGGCAGGCGGATCGCGGTGAATCTGGCCGACCTCCTGACGCGCGAGCATCCCTGCCCCAGGGTCATGCCACTCGACAGTGGCCTCACCGCGATCGAGGTTCGCGGGAACGAACTTCTGGGCGCGGCGGACCAGCGCAGGGATGGCTCCGCGGCCGGGCGTTAGGGCCGTCGTCCGCGGGGAAGGGAGCACCTGATGCATGCATTCGTCGTCCGCGTCATGCTCGTCACCGCGCTGGTCGTAGACCCGGCCGGCGGGTGGGCGCAGGGCGTTGACCTCGCTCGCGAGCGACTGTCACCGCAATCTGCGGCGACCACCGTGCAATGGGCGGCGGGCACACCCCGCCAGGTCAGCATCCTGGGTTCCGGTGACATTCTCGTGCACCCGCCGACGTGGCGGCAGGCGCGGGCCGACGCCGAGGCGGCCGGCAGCGCCGGGTACGAGTTCGACCCGATTTTCGCCTCGATCCGCCCCGACGTCGAGTCGGCAGACCTGGCCATCTGTCACATGGAGGCCCCTCTGGGGCCCGGCGAACCCAGGGACTTCCCACGCTTCAAGGCCCCCACCGATCTGGCCGCCGCGGTCAGGACCGCCGGCTACGACGCCTGCTCCACCGCCAGCAACCACTCGCTGGATCAGGGCGAGCAAGGCGTGTACAACAACCTCGACGCCCTCGACGCGGCGGGTCTGCGCCACACCGGCACTTTCCGCAGTGCCGCCGAGCAGGCCACCCCGACGATCTACGAGGTCAACGGCGTCAAGATCGGTCACCTCTCCTGGGCGATGCACTTCAACGGCCTGAAACCGCCGGCCGGCAAGGCCTGGCTGGCCAACCGCGTCGACGTCGCCGCGATCCGCACCGCCGCGGCCGCTACCCGCAAGGCCGGCGCACAGATCATCGTGCTCTCCGTCCACTGGGGCACCGAGATGAGTAACGCCCCCGACGGCCAGCAACTGTCCCTGGCCCGACAGCTCATCACCGACCCGGACATCGACCTGATCATCGGTCACCATGCCCACGTCGTGCAGCCCTTCGAACGGGTCGGCGAGGAGTGGATCGCGTACGGCGTCGGAAACACCCTCGCCCGCCACGATTTTCCCAGGGACGCCAACCGGGAGGGGGTCCTGGCCGAGTTCACGTTCACCGAGCAGCCCAACCGGCGGTGGGTGGTTACCAACGCCGTGGCCATCCCCATCTGGCTCTCCCTCGAACCGGCAATCCGGGTCGTGGACCTCGCCCGGACCCTCCACCACCTGCCCGCCGGCGACCGACGCCGCGCCCGCTACACCGCGGCCCAGGATCGAATCGCCGGCCATCTCGACAGCCGCGGCGCGATCGCCGCCGGGCTTCACGTGCAGCGTTGACATGGTGTCTGCCAAGCCGGGAACACGATTCATCTCCGCCGGGTGAGGTTCGTTCACCCGGCCCCGTCCGACCATCGGGTCCTACCGCTCGGTGCCGTCGGCAGGTCCGGGCCCGGCGGAAGCTCGGCCTCGCCTCGGGTTCATCCCGGCCGGGTGAAGCCTCCTCACCCTGCCGCGTTCGACGATCGGGATGGACCACGCACCTTCGGTGTCGCCGCAACTTCGATGTCGAGAGCGAAGGGTTGCCATGAAGAGAAAGAGCCGAGGCGGACAGCCCACGCCTGACCGGAGTCGCAACAAGTCGCGATTTCGCGGACGGGCGCGGGTGGCGTCCGTACCCTCCGACCCGCCGCAGGAGCAGGTGGTTCCCTGGCGGCGACGCGCGCTTGACCAGCAGCTACCGGCCGCCGGATTTCCCGCAGGCTCCGGCAAGCCGTCGCTGGTGTATCTCTGGACGGTCATGTGCCTGGCGGCGGCCATCGTGCTCGGATTCGCCGTGAACAGTCAACGGGGCGTCCCCCCGGCCGTGGTCAATTCGCAGCGGGACAACGTGTCGAAGGTCGCTTCCAGCATGCGACTGACCATCAACCACTACGTGGAGGACCTCGATCAGCGGATCTCGACGCGGTCCCCCGCGACGCCCGACGCCGATTTCCTCAAGCAGGTCGTGGGAAACGGGACGGAGTGGAACGGGGCCGCGATCGTGGAGACGGCCACTCGCCGCCCGTTGGTGACCGCCGGCACCGGCGTGCCCGTGGAGCTGCTGCCACCGACGCTGCCGGTCAAGGACACCATTCCGCTCACCACCCCCAACGGGCCGGCGCTGGTCCGAAGCATCGCGCTGGACGGCTCGCGAACCCTGCTGGCGACGCAACCGCTCGACATCGACGAACTCCGGCTCAACCCGAACGCCCGACAGGGCATCTTCCTGATCACACCGGATGGTAAAAGCACCCTGATGCAGGGCATCAGCGCCGTACCCGACGTCCACCTACCGGTGCTCTTCCGGGGGCTGGCGCAGTCCCAGTCCGCCGAGGGTCACCCGATCAGGGTGACCGAATGGGTGAACAAACAACTGGTCGTCTCCTCGGCTCCGGTGGGGGACACCGGGGCAACGGTCGCCACCCTCATCGTCGCCGACGAGCAGGGCGGCACCTCCACCATTCGCGGCTTCCTGCTCGGCCTGACCCTGCTGGCGCTGGCGGTGCCGAGTTTCCTGCTGATGCGGCTGGCGCTGGTCAGCCCCGTGCGGTCGCTGCTGAAGCGCGCCAAGGCCAACGCGTGTGGCGAGGTCCCCACCAAGCGGGACCCGCTGCGCGTGGCGGAGGCCCACCGCATCGCCCGGGCGCTGGCCCTGACGTCCGCCGACCCCTCGTCTGCCACCACCCGCCGCAAACGGTGGCGGTGGCGGTGGCGCCCCACCGTCAACCAGGGCTTGGCGTTGGCCACCGTCATCGCTCTGCTCTGGCCGGCAGCGGCCGCGGCGTACACACTCGGCGCACCTGAACCGCCGATCCCCAACCAGCTCGTCCGGGACGAGGAGAGCAGGGCCGAGGCGGCGAGCAACGTCATGGGCAAGGCGCTGAACAACGGCCTGCAGACGGTGGCCCGGATCTCCCAGGCGGCTGAGGCAGCGCCGGACGCGGCCCACGTGGCCCCGCTCCTGAAGCAGGAGATGGACGACAATCACCGGTTCCGCAGCCTCTACCTGATGGATCCGAGCGGATCGGTGGTCGGGTCCGAGGGACGTGAGCCGCTCCGGAAGCAGCCCTTGCGCGGTGAAACCGGCATCGACCTGGACGACGAAACCGGGCGGGTGCCGCTGGTGTACGCCTTTCGGGTCGCCCCCGACGGGGTGGCGACCGTCGGTGAGTTCGACATCGACTACCTGCTGGAGATGCTGCGCGCGGTGGACGGGCAGGTCCGGGTCGTCGACGAGGATCTGCGGACGGTCTTCGACTCCAACGGCTTCCGCGCCTTCCAGCAGTTGGAGGGCACCGCGCGTGTTGCCGCCGCCGAGGCGCTGAAGGGCGGCACGGTGGGAATGGCCAAGGCACCCGACGGAGCGCCGGCTCTGATCGCCGCCGCCGGCCTGAACAAGCCCAACTCGGTTGCTCCGCTGAAGTGGTCGCTGGTGGTGGAGCAGGACCTGGCCGGACTGCGGCTGCCGCAGAGCGACGGGCGACGATGGACTCTGCTCGTGGCCGGCGCCACGGCAGGCGTCGTCCTGCTCACCCAGGTGTGGCAGTACTTCGTCTTCGCGCGGCCACTGCGTCGGCTTGCCACCGAGGCCGACCGCATCAGCGACGGAATGGTGGAGGAGCCGATCTCGCCACAACGGCACGACGACATCGGGGCGCTGGCGATGTGTCTGGAGGTCTGCCGTCAGGTCCGGCACACCGGGTCCAGCCGGCTGGGCGGTGCGAGCCGGCTGCGCGGAACGGACGAGGACCGCACCGTCGTACTCCCCAAGGTTCCGCCCCAAGCCGAAGCCGATCGGTCCACGCTCTGGTACGGCGAGCAAGCCGAGGCCCGCCCCGAGGATCGAGACGAAAGGAGCTGACGTGGCATACCTCTACGTCGTTTTCGTCCTCTGCTGTGGGGCGCTGTTCGTCGCCGGGGTCGTCGAGCAGCGCAACCACTATCGCAACCTGAACCAGATTCCGGACCGCGTGCTGGTCAACGGTATTCGGGGCAAGAGTTCGATCACCCGGCTCTGCGCCGGCGCGTTGCGCGGCGGTGACCGCGTGGTGGTGGCGAAGACCACCGGCACGGCGGCCCGCTTCATCTTCCCGGACGCCAGCGAAGAGCCGGTGCACCGCAAGTTCGGCATCGCCAATGTGGTCGAGCAGATCGGCATCGTGCGTCGAGCCGCCGTGTACCACCCGGACGCTCTGGTCATGGAGTGCATGGCCGTGATGCCGGCGCTGCAGGAGGTCAACCAGAGCAAGCTGATCCGGTCCAACATCGGGGTGCTGTGCAACGTGCGCGAGGACCATCTGATGGAGATGGGGCCAACGCTGGACGATGTCGCCCGCTCCCTGAGCCGATCCATGCCGGTCGGCGGGGTCTGCGTCACCGCTGAGCGAGAACGCCTTGCCATTCTGCAGGAAGAAGCCGACCGGCGCGACTGCCGCCTCATCGCGGTTGACCCTGACTCGGTGAGCGACCACGAGATGAATGGATTCGGCTGGATCACCTTCAAGGAGAACGTCGCCATCGCGCTGGCCGTGGCCGGCGAGCTGGGTATCGACAGGCAGAGCGCGCTCAAGGGCATGTGGGAGGCGCCGCCCGACCCGGGCGTGCTCTCCGTGGCGCGGGTGATGCACGGCGACAAGCGGTTCCGGTTCGCGAACATCTTCGCCGCCAACGACCCCGAGTCCACCTTCATGAACATCCAGCAACTCGAGGACCAGCAACTCATCACCCGTCCGCTGACCATGGTGATCAACTGCCGGCCGGACCGGATCGAACGCAACGGCCAGATGGGCGAGTTGAGCGGCCGGGTGCGACCGGAGACCATCATCCTGATCGGAGAGGTGACCAAGAGCGCCCGTACGGCCGTGCCGGCGGAGCTTCAGGACCGGATCGTCGACCTCGGTGGCAAGCCCGACCCGGGCAGCCTGCTCGAGGGCGTGACGGCAGCAACCCCGAACGACTCCTCCATCGTCGCCGTCGGGAACATCCACGGGCAGGGTGAGGTGCTGGTCCATCAGCTGGCGGAACTGCCCGGCTGGACCTGCGAGGACGGCTCACCGACCGCCTCCACGACGGTCCGCAAGCCGATCGAAGAAGGGATTCAGCGATGACCTTCGGCGGAGAACTGAGCGCCCAGATGGCCACCGCGAGCCTCGGCATCGGCCTGGTGTTCGCGCTGTTGTGCTACCTGACCACCAACCTCTCGCCCGGCGGAATGATCACCCCGGGCTGGATCGCGTTGACCCTCATCGAGGACCAGCTGCAGGCGGTGATCGTGGTGGCGGTGACCATCGTCACCTACCTCATCGCCCGGCTGATGCACCGAGTGATCATCCTCTACGGGAAGCGGTTGTTCGCGGCGATCGTACTGGTCAGTGTCATTCTCCAGTTGACCATGTTCGTCATCGTCCAGCGTGACCTCCCGCTCCTGTTCGCCCACCAGACGCTGGGCTTCGTCATCCCGGGGCTCATCGCGTACCAGCTCGTGCGTCAGCCGCCCAGGGCCACGATCCTGGCGACCGTCGTCGTGACTGCAATCACGTTCGGCATCGCCTACAGCGGAGTTGTCGCCGGATTCGTGCCGGTGACCTGACCTGCCCTCGGACGCAGCCCCGAAAGGAGAAGCAGGAATGAGCTTCCGCACGCATCTCCGCAGGCCCGCTTTGCTGAGCATCGCCGGGCTCGTCCTGCTGATCGCCGTAAGTACCCTCACCTACGTCGTGGCGCGACCGTCGCCCGGCGACGAACCCGAGCTGACCCTGGGCGCGGCGAAGGCCGACGGTCAGGCGCGGGGCGCGTCGGGCTTCACCTACCAGCGGTCGAGCGAACCGGACCGTACGGAGATCATCGACTCCTCCGGGGAGCCGGTGGCGATCATGACCGATGGTGCACGGACCGCGCACATCCACGGCCCGTCCCGGACTTTCGAGGAGCCGCGCTTCACGGATGCGAAGATCGAGACCGACATGTGGGTTCGGCTCGCCCCCCAGGCGTGGCATGCCGGCGCCGAGCAGGAGCAATGGTTCATCGACTGGTTCGCGGCGGCCCGCAAGGATCGCTCACCGGACGTGTTGGCGATCGCCTTCGAATACGTCGACGGGGCGCCGGTGAAGAAGGACAACCAGGGACAGCAGTATTCCGGTGACGCCTCGTTCGGGCCGCCGGACCCCGCGGACCCCGACGGTCGCCAGGAGCGCTCCGACTTCTACGACTACCTGGGTCAGGCGTGGTCGTTCATCGACGGCAAGAGCGCGATGCCCGAGCCGCAGCGCCAGCTGGCGCTGGACTGCTCCGGCTTCCTGCGGATGGTCTACGGTCACCGGCTCGGATATCCGCTGCTCGGTACGAACAACCCGGGCCCCGGTCTTCCGCGCCGAGCGTACGCGATGGCCGAGGTGGGCCCAGGGGTCCAGCTGATGCCCAACTCCGGCCAGCGGGCCCGAGGAATCGATCGGCTGCTTCCCGGTGATCTGGTGTTCTTCAACGCCCAGCCGGTACCGACCGGCCAGATCGACCACTCGGGCATCTATCTCGGCATCGACGACGGCGGGCACCACCGGTTCATCTCCAGCCGGTCCCAGACCGACGGTCCCACCATGGGTGACCTCTCCGGTGCACCACTCCTGGACGGTGTCGGCTACTGGCCGGACAGGTGGCGCACCGCCCGCCGGATCTGATCCGCGCGGAAAGTCACCGAAAACACGTGGGCCAGTCCCCACCGGGCCTCCCAGGGGCCCGGTGGGTCGACGGTCCCGACGTCAGAGACGGACACCGAGCAGGGCGTCCACCGTGGCGGCGAAGAGCGCCGGGGCCTCCGGGTCGTCGGGGGTGCCGGCCAGGGTCCGGTCGGCCCAGTCGTCGGCGAGAGCCAGCGCGCCCGGGGTGTCCAGGTCGTCGGCGAGTCGGGCGCGTACCCCGGCCAGGAACGCCTCCCCGGACGGGCCGGCGGGGGCCGCGGCGGCCCGGCGCCAACGGGCCAGCCGCTCCTGCGCGGCACCGAGCAGCTCGTCGGTCCACGAGCGGTCGCTGCGGTAGTGCCCGCTGAGCAGGGCCAGCCGGACCGCCATCGGGTCGACGTGGTCGGCCCGCAGCCGGGAGACGAAGACCAGGTTGCCCCGGGACTTCGACATCTTCTCGCCGTCCAGGCCGATCATGCCGGCGTGCACGTAGTGGTCGGCGAACGGGGCCTGGCCGGTCAGCCGCTCGGCGTGCGCCGCCGAGCACTCGTGGTGCGGGAAGATCAGGTCGTTGCCGCCACCCTGGACGGCGATCCGGTCACCGAGCAGGTTCAGCGCGATGACCGCGCACTCGATGTGCCAGCCGGGGCGGCCGGCGCCCAGCTCGCCACCCGGCCAGGACGGCTCGCCCTCGCGGGCGCCGCGCCACAGCAGCGGATCGAGCGCGTCCCGCTTGCCGGCCCGGTCCGGGTCACCGCCGCGCTCCGGGAAGATCTCCAGCATCTGCTCGCGGGACAGGTTGGACTCGTAGCCGAACTCCGGGGCGGCGGCCACGTCGAAGTAGACGTCTCCGGTGCCGTCGTCGAGGCGGTAGGCGGCGCCGTCCTTGAGCAGCACCTGCACCTTGTCGGCGATGTCCGGGATCGACTCGACCGCCCCGACGTAGTGCGCCGGCGGGATGATCCGCAGCGCCTCCATGTCCTCACGGAACAGGGCGGTCTCCCGCATGGCCAGGACCTTCCAGTCCTCGCCGTCGCGCTCGGCCCGCTCCAGCAGCGGGTCGTCGATGTCGGTGACGTTCTGCACGTACCGCACGGTCAGGCCGGCGTCCCGCCACATCCGCTGCACCAGGTCAAAGGTGATCATGGTGGCGGCGTGGCCGAGGTGGGTGGCGTCGTACGGGGTGATGCCGCAGACGTACATGGTGGCCGCGCCGTCGGGCTGACTGGGGTGGAGACCTTGCCGCGCCGAGTCGTACAACCTCAGAGGCGTGCCCTTGCCCGGCAGCCGTGGCACCTCGTGTCCCGCCCAAGACTCCATGACCGCAAGCCTAACGAGCCGTCAGGGGCTCGGGTGGCACGCCTCGGGTGATCAACGCGACAGCGGCTCACATCGGCGGCCACGGCATGGCCGGCCACTCCTCCGGCGGCAGCGGGAACCGCCCGGTCTCCCGCAACCGGTCCACCCGGCCCGCCAACTCGGCGACCTCGCGGATGGTGAGGTGTTCGGCCAACTCGTCACCGAGCCCGCCGGTGAGCTGGCCGGCCAGCCCGTCGAGCATCTCCACCGCGTCCGGCGGGAGCTGCCGGCCGGCCCAGCCCCAGAGCACGGTGCGCAGCTTCTCCTCGACATGGAAGCAGACCCCGTGGTCCACCCCGTAGATCCGGTCGTCCGGGCCGACGAGCACGTGACCGCCCTTGCGGTCGGCGTTGTTGATCACCGAGTCGAGGACCGCCAGCCGGGCCAGCCGCGGATCGTCGGCGTGCGCCAGCGCGTACGCCGCCCCGTCGTCGTCGCGGGCCGCGGCGACCGGGAACCAGCGCGGCGGCACCGTCTCGGCCGGCACGAAGCCGACCAGCGGCTCGGCGTCCTCCGGCTCGTCGATCCAGAGCTGGCAGGAGCCGGGACCGAACGGCCCGTCGCGCAGCACGGTCGGCGGCACCAGGTCCCAGCCGGTGGCCTGCGAGACCAGGTAGGCCGAGACCTCTCGGCCCGCGAGCGTCCCGTCCGGGAAGTCCCACAGCGGGCGCTCGCCACGGACCGGCTTGTAGACGCAGTGTGCGCTCACCCCGTCGAGGGTGATGATGCCGCGCAGGGTGGCGTTGGAGGCGTCGACCAGCCGCCCCTCCAGGGTGAGCTCACCGTCGCTGAGCAGTCGCAACGAGGCGGCGGCGTCCTGTCGGGGCTGAAGTTCGGACGAGGTCACCGGTGATAACCGTTGTGCCGGGGACAGAGGTGACCGGCCGGGTCGAGCGGCTGGCCGCAGAGCGGGCACGGCGGACGGCCCGCGTTGACCACTCGGCGGGCCCGCTCGATGAACGCGCGGGTCGCCTCGGGGGTCAACCGGACCCGGAGCCGGTCGAGGTCGTCGTCCGGCTCGTCCGGGTCCTCGTCGGTGTCGTCGTCCGCGTCGCCCAGCTCGACCTCGACCTCCGTCTCACCGGCGGCGATCGCCTCGATCACCACGGTGGCGGTGTCCACGTCGAAGGCCAGGCCCAGGGTGCCGACCCGGAACTCCTCGTCGACCGGGGTGTCGAGCGGGTCGTTGTCGCCCGCCACCGGGGCCGCCGCCTCCGGAAGCTCGACGCCGAACCGGCGCTGCGCCTCGGAGAGCAGCTCTTCCAGCTTCTCGGCGAGCAGGGACACCTGGACCTTCTCCAGCGCGACGCTGACCAGCCGGCCTCCGCCGCGCGCCTGGAGAAAGAACGTGCGCTCCCCCGGCGGGCCGACGGTTCCGGCGACGAACCGCTCCGGCGGCTCGAAGGCGTGCACCTGGTGGGTCATACCCACGACCCTATCCGGCGCGCGGAACCGTCGCGCAGCGCACCGACGCCGAATCCGCCCAGGGCGAAACGCCAGGGACCACCGCCGACGTTCCCGGGCGTGGCGCAGCCGCTCACCGCGCCGCCCCCGCGCCGCCACCCACCGCCGCGTCAGACTCCGTCGCCCTGGTCGCCCGCCGGCGCCGCTTGCGCGGCGGCGGGACCAGCCCGGCCAGGTCGCCGCCGGTGTCGTTGAGCCGGACCAGGAAGGGCCGCAGCGGCGTGTAGCGGATCGCGGTCACCGACGCCGGGTCGGCCACGATCCGCTGGAACAGATCCAGGTGTACGCCGAGCGCGTCGGCCACGATCGCCTTGATCACGTCGCCGTGGCTGCACGCCAACCAGACCGCCTCGGGCCCGTGCTCGGCGCTGATCCGGGTGTCCCAGGCGCGCACCGCGGCGACCGCCCGCGCCGACATCGCCGCCATCGACTCCCCCTCGGGAAAGACGGCGGCGCTCGGATGCTGCTGCACCACCGGCCACAGCGGCTCCTTCGCCAGCTTCTTGAGCGGCTGCCCCTCCCAGGCGCCGTAGCCGCACTCGATCAGCCCCTCCTCGACGGCCGGCTCGGCGCCGGGCAGGGCCAGCTCCAGCGTCTGCCGGCAACGGATCAGCGGGCTGGTCACCACCGCCGCGAGGGGCAGCCCCTTGAGCCGCTCGCCGACCGCCGCGGCCTGGGCGCGCCCGGTCTCGTCCAGCTCGACCGGTTGCCGGCCGGCCAGGCCACCGTCGGCGTTCGCGGTGGTCCGGCCGTGTCGCAGAAGCAGAAGGGTCGCCACGCAGACCACCCTAGGCGCTGCGACCCCCTTGATCGACTCTCGCCACGGGATGTGGCGGTATCAGCGACGGCCCCCCGACAGCGCCAGCTACCCGATCTGGCCGTGTGCGGCCCGGACCGGCGGCGAGCGTTCGAACTTGGCGCCGCCTGCGCCGGGGCGCCGAGCAGGCCGCGCCGAGCAGGGCGGCGAACAGGACTGCGTGGAGCAGGGGCAGGCCGGAGTCGGCGACGAAAGGGCGGGGCCAGGGAGGCGGGGCGGAGCCGGGCGGGCAGGCGGAGCCGGGCGGCGAATCGGGCGGCCCCGAGCGGCCGTGGGCCCACCGGCTCGAGCGCGGCGGCGAATCGGGCGGTGCCGAGCGGCCGTGGGCCCGCCGCACGGGACGTGACGGCGGACACATCGCTGCCCGGAACACCGGACCGAGTCGGGCCGTTGTGCAGAGCGTCGGTGTGTCCAGTGTCCCCGGGCCTCACCTAAATTGCCTTCGCGGAATACCGTCCGGCTGGAGCCGCGTCGTGCCACTCGCCGAGAGGCGACCTGCACACCGACACCTACAGCGCCGCCCGTCCCCCTCCCGGGACCGGGCGGCGCTGTTGTCTCCGCAGCGCGTGCCCGCATCTCGGTGCGCCGGTGCGCCGGGCGGACAGGACGTGACGGCGGACACGTCGCCGGGCGGAACACCGGACCGGGTCGCGTCGTTGTGCAGAGCGTCGGTGTGTCCAGTGTCCCCGGGCCTCACCTAAATTGCCTTCGCGGAATACCGTCCGGCTGGAGCCGCGTCGTGCCACTCGCCGAGAGGCGACCTGCACACCGACACCTACAGCGCCGCCCGTCCCCCTCCCGGGACCGGGCGGCGCTGTTGTCTCCGCAGGGCGTGCCCGCCATCCCAGGACGGCGGCTGCCGCTGACCGTGGGGTTCGGCCCTGCCGCCGTGCCGCCGCTCGGGGATATCAAGTTCCGATCGGCCCAGCACGGGAGGCAGGTTGCTCAGCTGCCCTCCACGCAACGCCGGAGGTCCCGAAGTGTTGCCTCCGTGGCAGCAGAGCAAAGGGGTGTTCCACCCACGGTGTCGGTCTGGGCGGGCTGTCCGGTTCGGGGGGTGGCGGGCGGCACTCTGGCGGCGGAATGACGGGCGGGCGGGGGTCGTTGTATCCGGGTGAACGGCCGAGGAAGACGCCCCGCCCGGCGGGGTGACCGGCCCCCCGGGGCTGCCCGCCGAGGTGGGTGCGCTGAGCCCGGAATGATGGTGGGCCGCCGGTGGTTGTACATGGTCCCGGCGCGACGAAGAGGCCTCCGGCCCCGCGCGCTGATGATCCCCCAGGACTTTCGCACGACCCCCCTCAAAGACTTTGTTGAGCGCCTGACGTGGTGCTTGCGCACGCCACCCCAGCCGACCCCCGTCGGCGTGTGTGCGCCAACCCCCGAGGAGCTACCTGTCATGAACACGATGCTGCGTAAGAGCGTGCTCGGTATTGCTGGTCTGGCTTTCACCGGTGGTGTCTTCGCCGGTCCGATCGCCGCCCACGCCGAGCCGGTGCACAGCACCAAGCCGGCCGCGGTGGCGGTGCAGGGTGACAAGCTGATCCCGCATGGTGTGCAGGGCGCCCAGTCGAAGATCGCTCTGAACGATGAGCAGACGGCCAACGCGAAGGCGATCATCGCCGCGACGAAGAAGGCCGGTCTGCCGGAGCGGGCCGCGGTCATCTCGATCGCGACCAGCCTGCAGGAGTCGAAGCTGGAGAACCTGGGCCACCTCGGCGACAAGAATGACCATGACTCGCTGGGCCTGTTCCAGCAGCGCCCGTCCAGCGGTTGGGGTACGCCGGAGCAGATCACCGACCCCGAGTACTCGACGCTTGCCTTCCTGAAGGGTCTGAAGCAGGTCGACGGCTGGCAGGACATGCCGCTGACCGAGGCCGCCCAGACCGTGCAGGTCTCGGCCTACCCCGACGCCTACGCCCAGTGGGAGCGGCAGGCCGCCGACATCGTCGCCCACAACTGGAACAGCTGACCTAAGCAAACGAACGCTGGCCGGCACCCCGTACACGGGGGTGCCGGCCATTGGCGTTTCCAGGACCAGGTCAGGTGGTGTTGATCGTGCCGGTGAGGAGCAGGCAGAGGACCAGGGTGCCGAGCGCCACCCGGTAGAGGACGAACAGGTACAGGGTGTGGTGCGCGACGTAGCGCAGAAGCCAGGCGATGGCCGCGTACCCGATGCCGAAGGCGATCACCGTGGCGACGACCATCTGCGCCAGGCTCGGTGCGGCGGTGCCCGGCGCGGACGGCTCGAAGACGTCCGGGATGCTGAACACGCCGGAGATCACCACGGCCGGGATGGCCAGCAGGAACGAGTAGCGGGCCGCCGTCTCCCGGGTGAGGTTGAGCAGCAGGCCGGCGGTGAGTGTGCCGCCGGAGCGGGAGACGCCCGGGATCAGCGCCATGGCCTGGGCGAAGCCCATGATGACCCCGTCCCGCATCCGGAAGTTCTCCAGCGTGCGGGTCTGCCGTCCCCAGTACTCAGCGAAGGCCAGCACCATCGCGAAGACGATCAGCGTGCCGGAGATCAGGTACAGATTCCGGCCGGCGGTGCGGATCTGGTCCTTGAACAGCAGCCCGAAGATGCCGATCGGGATGGTGCCGACGATGACGTACCAGCCCATGCGGTAGTCGAGGCTGGACCGCACCGAGGGGTCGAACAGGCCGAGGACCCAGGTCCGGACGATCCGCCAGATGTCCTTGAAGAAGTAGATGAGCACCGCGGCCTCGGTGCCGAGCTGGGTCACCGCGGTGAACGACGCCCCGGCGTCCCGGCCGAAGAAGATCGCCGAGGTGATCCGCAGGTGCCCGGAGGACGAGACGGGCAGGAATTCCGTGAGCCCCTGGACGATGCCCAGGACGATGGCCTCGACCCAGGTCACTCGCCGACTCCGGAGAGGTCCAGCGCCTCGGCGACGGTCCGCAGGGTCTGCACGCCGCTGTCCCGGTCCGCCACGAACAGGGTCACCGACAGGGTGGTCACGCCTGCGGCGGCGTACTCCCGCATCCGCTCGGCGATGCGCTCCTTCGGGCCGAGCAGCGAGGTGCGGTCGATGAACTCCATCGGCACCGCGGCGGCGGCGTCGCGCTGCCGCTTGGCCAGGTAGAGGTCCTGCACCTCGCGGGCGGCGTCGCCGTAGCCCATCCGGGTGGCGAGCTGGTTGTAGAAGTTCTGCTGCCGGCTGCCCATGCCACCGACGTAGAGGGCGGCGTACCAGCGGACCAGCTCGGCGCAGGTGGCGATGTCGTCGCCGACCACCACGGGCACCGACGGGACGACGTCGAAGCCGGCCAGCTCCTTGCCGACCCTGGCCCGGCCGGCGCGGACCGAGGCGAGCTGCTCCTCGGCGAACTCGGGGGCGTAGAAGACGGCGAGCCAGCCGTCGGCGATCTCGCCGGCCAGCTCCAGGTTCTTCGGGCCGACGGCGGCCAAATAGATCGGGATGTGCTCGCGCGGCGGGTGGAAGCCCAGCCGCAGCGCCTTGCCCGGGCCGTCCGGCAGCGGCAGCGTGTAGTGCTCGCCGTCGTACGCGACCTCCTTACGGGCCACTGCCAGCTTCACGATGTCCACGTACTCCCGGGTGCGGGCCAGGGGCTTGGCGAAACGGACGCCGTGCCAGCCCTCGGACACCTGCGGGCCGGAGACGCCCAGGCCGAGCCGGAACCGGCCGCCGGAGAGGGCGTCGATGGTCGCCGCGGTCATCGCGGTCATCGCCGGGGTGCGGGCGGGGATCTGCATCACCGCGGCGCCGACGTCGATCCGCTCGGTCTGGCCCGCCATCCAGGCCAGCATGCTGGGCGAGTCGGAGCCGTAGGCCTCCGCCGCCCACACCACCGAGTAGCCGAGCCGATCCGCCTCCTGGGCCAGAGCCAGGTGGTCGGCCGGCGTGCTCCACGCCGTCTGGTATCCGAGGCTGAGCCCGAGTCGCACTGGTCCTCCCACCATCCGCACCACAGGTCGCATCAGGTTACGCAATGGGAGCGGTGCAGCGGATCACGGGCTCACCTCGAACACGTCACACCCGCCCGGCAGGTCGGGCAGGAACTTGACTCCGGGCGAGGATATCCGTGACGCCGGGTTCGAAATAAGGTTCACCCATGCAACAGCGACCGCTCGGCCGAAGCGGGCTGGCGGTTTCGCGGCTCGCGCTCGGCACCATGACCTGGGGACGGGACACCGATGCCGACGACGCGGCCGCCCAGCTGAAGAGTTACCTCGACGCGGGCGGCAACCTCGTGGACACCGCCGACGTGTACGCCGACGGCGACGCGGAGGCCGTGATCGGGTCCCTGCTGGGCAGCCTGGTGCCGCGCGACGATCTGCTCATCGCCACCAAGGCGGGGCTGCGCCCGGGCAGCGGCCGCCGCCGGGACAACTCCCGGGGGCACCTGCTGCGGACCCTGGAGGCCTCGCTGCGCCGGCTCGGCACCGACCACGTCGACCTCTGGCAGGTGCACGGGTACGACCCGGACACCCCGCTGGAGGAGACGCTCTCCGCGCTCGACCACGCGGTGTCCAGCGGCAAGGCCCGGTACGTCGGGGTGTCGAACTTCTCCGGCTGGCAGACCGCCCGCGCCGCCGCCTGGCAGGCCGCCTGGCCGGGGCGGGCCCCGGTGGTCGCCGCCCAGGTGGAGTACTCGCTGCTGGAGCGGGGCGTGGAGCGCGAGGTGCTGCCGGCCTGCGAGGCGATGGGGCTGGGCGTGCTGCCCTGGTCGCCGCTTGGCCGCGGGGTGCTCACCGGCAAGTACCGTAACGGCCGCCCGGCCGACTCCCGGGCGGTGTCGCCGCACTTCGAGCGCTTCGTCGCCACCTACCTGGAGCCGCGCTGCTCCAGCATCGTGGAGGCGGTGGCCATCGCGGCCGGCGGCCTGGGCGTGTCGCCGCTGGAGGTGGCGCTGGCCTGGGTCCGGGACCGGCCCGGGGTGACCGCGCCGATCCTCGGCGCCCGGACCGTGGGCCAGCTGCTCGGTGCACTGCAGGTGGAGCGGATGACCCTGCCGGAGGAGATCGTCATCGCGCTGGATGACGTCTCGGCGGTGCCGGTGGGCTACCCGGAGCGGGACGGCTGACCGGGCCGGGAGCGATGAGGGCGACGCGGGTCACCGTCAGGGGGTGGCGGCCGGTTGCGGAGCTGGGCAGCATAGAGGTCATGGACTACGAGTACGCGCCGCTACGGTTGCCTTCGAACGTTGATCGGTTGACCGCCGCGGCGCAGCTGGCGATCCAGGCGGAATTCTCCGGTTGGGAGTTGGCCCGGGTGCGGCTGTACCGGGACGGCACGCGGCAGGTCATGTTGCGCCGTCGCCGGGTCAACCAGCCGCAGCCGGGCCTCTCCTACTGACGGCGGGCCCGACGCGACCGTCCCGGGGCCGGCACCGCACGGTGGGCCCCGGGGCGTCGCTGCCTAGTGGGCGTGGTCGTGCTCCTCGTCGAGCTCCAGGAACGGGTGCTCGTCGAGCCGGCCGACCAGCCGGTCGTCGGCGGCCGGCTGGAACGGGCCGACCGGGTCGTCGTCGTCGAAGGACTCCAGGTCGACCGGGGTGCCGACCTCGCTGACCATGACCACGCCGTCGAGCGGCTCCAGCTCCGGCACGTCGAGCGCGGAGAGCGAGCCGTCGCCGCTCTGCAGCAGCTCCAGCACGGCCTCGCCGACCCCCTCGACCGCGGCCGGCTCGTCCTCCTCTGGGGTGCCCTCGCGGCGGGCCGCCTCGGCAGCCCGGATCAGCGCGGACACGCTGGGGACGCGGTAGTCCCGCCGCTGCCGCACCGAGACCACCCGCGGGTGCGGGTCGGTCGCCTCGACGCCCTCGGCCCCGCCGAAGCGCTCGTCGGCCTCGTCCGGGTCGATCGACTCGACGTCCCACGGTGTCACCTCGCCGAACGCGTCGAGCAGCTGCTCGTCGTACTCGAACGAGGCGTTGTTCAAATTGACGTACGCCTGCCAGACGGCGTCGTCGTCGATCCGGCCCTGGGCGGCGCGAACGGCGGCCAGGTGGGCGCGGGCCGCGTCGATCACCCGCTCGAGGGCGGCGTCCAGCTCACCGTGCTGGTCGGTCATGTGAGGCAGTCCCTTCGCGATGGGGGTGCTTCCGCGCCGGCGGTGACGCGACAGGCACGGTCAGCAGCTGCGGAGAAAGCGATCCAGAACCCGCACGCCGAACTGTAGTCCGTCCAGCGGAACCCGCTCGTCGATGCCATGGAACAGACCGGAGAAATTGAGGTCGGCGGGCAGCCGCAGCGGCGCGAAGCCGAAGCAGCGGATGCCGAGCTGGGAGAACGCCTTGGCGTCGGTGCCGCCGGAGAGCATGTACGGCACCGGGCGGGCGCCCGGGTCCTCGGCGCGCAGCGCGGCGGACATGGCCTCGACCAGGTCGCCGTCGAAGGTGGTCTCCAGGGCAGGCTGGCGCTGGATGTACTCGATGGCGATGTCCGGCCCGACCAGCTCGCGCAGCTGCCGCTCCAGCAGCTCGCTCTGGCCGGGCAGGCTGCGGCAGTCGATGGTGGCGGTGGCCCGGCCCGGGATGACGTTGTCCTTGTAGCCGGCGGCCAGCCGGGTCGGGTTGGCGGTGTTGCGGATGGTGGCGCCGATGATGTTGGCGATCGGGCCGAGCTTGGCGATCGCGGTCTCCGGGTCGTCCGGGTCGATCTCGATGCCGAGGACGTCGGAGACCTCCGCGAGGAACGCCCGTACGGTGTCGGTCAGCACCACCGGGAACCGGTGCCCGCCGATCCGGGCGACCGCCTCGGCGAGCGCCGTGACGGCGTTGTCGTCGTGCACCATCGAGCCGTGGCCGGGGCGGCCCTTGGCGTGCAGGCGCAGCCAGTCGATGCCCTTCTCGGCGGTCTCGATGAGGTAGAGCCGCCGGGACTCGTCCACCGAGTAGGAGAAGCCGCCGACCTCGCCGATCGCCTCGGTGCAGCCGTCGAAGAGGTGGCGGTGCCGCTTGGCGAGGAAGTGCGCGCCGTAGTCGCTGCCGGCCTCCTCGTCGGCGGTGAAGGCGAGCACGATGTCCCGGGACGGGCGGACCCCGGTGCGCTGCCAGCCGCGGACCACGGCCAGCACCATCGCGTCGAAGTCCTTCATGTCGATCGCGCCGCGGCCCCACAGGTAGCCGTCGCGGATCTCGCCGGAGAACGGGGGCACCGACCACTCGTCGGGGTCGGCGGGCACCACGTCGAGGTGGCCGTGCACGAGCAACGCGTCCCGGCCCGGGTCGGTGCCGGGGATCCGGGCGACCAGGTTGGCCCGGCCCGGCGCGGACTCGAGGAGTTCCGCGTCGACGCCGACCTCGGCGAGCTTTTCGGCGACGTACTCCGCGGCGCGCCGCTCCCCGACGCTGGTGTCGTTGTCCCCGGTGTTGGTGGTGTCGATGCGCAGCAGGTCGCGGCAGAGATCCACGACCTCGTCGGTGGGGTCGGGTCGGGCGGAGGCGGCGTCGCTCGTCATCGCTTCTTCATACCAGTCGGCCCGGCCGCCGGTCGGCCCCCCCGGGTGGGGGCGCGGTTTCGCGGATCGCGCGGGCGGGTACCGCCGGACCGCCACGCCCGTCGATCCGGGCCACCTGAGGAGGGCACCATGACCGTCCCCCTGCCGCCGCTGCCGCCCGCCGCCGACGACGCGTACCGGCCGGGCGGCCGGAGCCTGGCCGACCTCGTGGACCGCGAGCACCGCGCGCTGCTCGGGTTGGCCGGGCAGGTCACCGAGCCGGGCCTGGACGCGGCGCGCCGTCGCGAGGTGCTGGACGTGCTGACCGCCGCGGTGTCCCGGCACCTCTCCGCCGAGGAGCAGTATCTCTTCCCGGCCGCCCGGGCGGCGGTGCCGGACAGCGTCGACCTGGTGGAGCGGGAGATCGAGGCGGACGCCGCCCTGTTGACCGCGCTGAAGGGACTGTCCGGGCCGGACGACCCGGCGGTGGCCGACGTGGCCGACCGGGTGCGCCGGCACGTGAGCCGCGTCGCCGCGCTGATGACGCCGCTGCGCGAGGTGGCCAGCGACGCGGACCTGATCCGGCTGGGCAACCGGTGGCAGATCGCCGAGGAGGCGGCGCCGACCCGGCCGCACCCCGGCACCCCGGCCACCCCGCCCTGGAACAAGATCGTGGAGCCGGCGGTGGGCGTGCTGGACAAGGTGCGCGACGTGGTCACCGGGCGCCGGACCCGGCTGTCTGACCTGGAGCGACCCCGCGACGCCTGAACCCTGGCCCATACAGCTATACCGATGCCGGAGAGCCCTTCCGCCGACCCGCTCGGTGGTCCTACCGTCACCGTATGAATCTGGAGCTGCGACACCTGCGGGTGGTCTGCGCGATCGCGGAGACGGGGAGCGTCACCAAGGCCGCCTCGACGCTCGGCCTGGCCCAGCCGGCGCTGACCGCCCAGCTCCAGCGCATCGAGCGGGCCCTCGGCGGGCCGCTGTTCGAGCGGGACCGCCGGGGCGCCCGGCCCACCGCGCTGGGTGAGCTGGTGCTGGACCGGGCGCGGGTGCTGCTGCCGGCCATGAAGGGCCTGCAGGACGAGGCGGCCCGGCTGGCCGGGGCGGGCGACCTGCTGAGCCGGTACCGGTTCGGCGGGGTGAACAGCCCGATCCTGGGCCGGCTGGTGCACCGGCTCGCCGCCGAGCGCCCCGACGTGCAGATCAGCACGTACGCGTCCTGGTCGGTGGACGAGCTGGCCCAGCTGGTGGCCGGCGGGCGGCTCGACTTCGCGCTCACCGGAGTGTGCGGGGACGCCACCCCGTCCGCGGAGTCGGGGCTGAGCTGGCGGGAGGTGGCCGTCGACCCGGTCTTCGTGCTGCTGCCGCAGACCCATCCGATGGCCGACCGCGACGAGGTGCGCCTGGTCGACCTGCGCCGCGAGCAGTGGGTGGCCGCGCCCGGGGACGGCTGCTTCGGCGACTGCTTCGCGGCCGCCTGCGCCCGGGCCGGCTTCACCCCGCGCAAGGTCTACGAGGCCGACGTGCGGGCCTGCTTGGACCTGGTAGACGCGGGCGAGGGGGTGGCGCTGTGCCAGGCCACCTTCCGGCCGGTGGCCGGGCTGGTGACCCGCCGGCTGGCCGGGACGCCGCTGCGCTGGCGGCTGCTGCTCGGCTGGCACCCGGACGCCCCGGCGGCCCGGGTCGCCGAGCCGGTGCTGGAGACGGCGGTGGCGGCGTACACCGACGCGCTGGCCAACCACCCGGACTACCTGGCCTGGCTGCTGGCCCACCCGGACTTCGGCGCGCAGCCGACCACGGCGAGCGGGGTGCGAACCGCCTGAGCGCGGGTATCTGCCCGGCATGACTGATCTGTACCCCGCCGCCGACCAGCGGGAGCTGCTGCGCCAGGCGGCCGCCGCGCACACCGCCGCCTCCGCCGACCTGGAGGCGTTCCTGCGCCGGTTGCCGGAGGTGCCCGAGCCGGCCGACATCACCGAGTACGCCAACCTGCTCACCCGGGAGGAGCGGGCCCGCGGCGACCGGCAGGACGCGGCCGACGCCGCCGGACTGCAATTGCCCAGCATGGAATCCGAGTAGCCGGCCGACGGCGACGGCACCCGGGAGCAGAATCCCGGGCGCCGTCGCGTCGTGCCGTCAGCGTTCGACCAGGACCGCGCGGGGCGCGGCCAGCGTTTGACCAGGACCACGCGCGGCCCGCGGTCAGCGTTCGATGAGGACGTCGTGGCCGAGGTCGAGCAGGGAGTGCCGCCACTCGTCGTCGGCATTGCCCCGGCTCGGTTTCGCCGCGCTCAGCTCCCGGATCCGATCGACGGCGTCCCGCATCACCTCGATGTCCTCCGGGGTGAGGTCGACCTTCCGCTTCATGAGCACCTGGAGGATCCGCCGCCCCGGCTCGGGCAGGTCCAGGTCCGGGTCGGGGCCGAACGCCTCCTCCCCCGAGCCGCGGGTGAGCAGCCACTGCCGCAGCCGCTCGGAGGTGACGTTCACCTCGGCGTGGAAGTCGTCCCAGATCACCTCGACCTCGGGGTCGAGTCGCGCCTCGCGTACCATCACGCCTCCTCTCCCGACGGCGACCCGGACGGCGTCTGGTCGCCCTCGCCCTTGTCGGTGTGCTGCTTCAGGCCCTCCGGCGGCACCTTGACCCGGGCCGGGTTGGCCGTCGGGGGCGCGACGATGGGTTCGGTGCGTTCCGTGTCCTCGCGGGTCTCCTCGGGTTCGGTCATGTCCGCCCTCCGATCCGTCGGGGCTCGGGCGTCTTCCCTCATCGCGGATGGGACGTCGCCGCGGCGGTGTACCCGCGGTCGCTGGCGCCCACCTCGATGGCGAGCTGGCCGTCCCGCGCGTCGACGGTGACCTGCTGGCCGGGCGAGATCTCGTTCTCCAGCAGCATCCGGGAAAGCCGGTTGTCGACCTCGCGCTGGATCACCCGGCGCAGCGGCCGGGCGCCGAACTCGGGCTGGTAGCCGTGCTCGGCCAGCCAGTCCACCCCGGCGGTGGTGAACTCGATTCGGATGTCCTGGGCGTGCAGCCGGCGGCGGGTCTCCTCCAGCAGCAGCCCGGTGATCTGGCGCAGCTGCTCGGCCTCCAGCCGCTGGAAGATGATCACCTCGTCGATCCGGTTGATGAACTCGGGCCGGAAGTTCTCCTGGAGGCGGCGCATCAGCCGCTCGCGGAGTTCGCTGGTCTCCTGCTCGCCGGGTTCGCCGGCGCCGAAGCCGACGGTGCGCTGGGTGCCGGTGATCAGCTCCGAGCCGAGGTTGCTCGTCATGATCAGCACGGTGTTCTTGAAGTTCACCGTGCGCCCCTGGCTGTCGGTGAGCCGCCCGTCGTCGAGCACCTGGAGCAGGATGTTGAACACGTCCGGGTGGGCCTTCTCGATCTCGTCGAGCAGCACCACCGCGTACGGGCGGCGGCGCACCGCCTCGGTGAGCTGGCCGGCCTCCTCGTAGCCGACGTACCCGGGGGGCGCGCCGACCAGCCGGCTGACGGTGTGCCGCTCCTGGAACTCGCTCATGTCGACCCGGACCATCCGGTCGGCCTCGCCGAACAGCGCCTCGGCGAGGGCCCGGGCCAGCTCGGTCTTGCCGACGCCGGTGGGGCCGAGGAAGAGGAAGCTGCCCATCGGCCGGTTCGGGTCGGCCAGCCCGGTACGCGAGCGGCGCACGGCCTCGGCCACGGCGCTGACCGCCTCGTCCTGGCCGACCACCTTCTCGTGCAGGTGCCCCTCAAGGCGCAGCAGCCGGTCCCGTTCCTCCTCGGTGAGCTGGTTGACCGGGATGCCGGTGGCCCGGGAGACCACCTCGGCGATCTCCTTCGGCCCGACCTCGGGCACGTGGTTGGGGCCCTCGTCGCCGCGGGCGCGGCGGACCTGGTCCTCCAGCTCGGCGAGCCGGTCGCGCAGCGTGGACGCCCGCTCGTACTGCTCGTCGGAGACGGCCTGCTCCTTGTTCCGGCGTACCTCGTCGAGCTGTTGCTCCAGGTCGCGCACGTCAGCGGCCGGGGTGCGGGTGCGCAGCCGGACCCGGGCGCCGGCCTGGTCGATCAGGTCGATCGCCTTGTCGGGCAGGTACCGGTCGGTGACATAGCGGTCGGAGAGTTCGGCGGCGGCGACCAGCGCCTCGTCGGTGAAGCGGACCTGGTGGTGCGCCTCGTACCGGTCACGCAGGCCGCGCAGGATGGCGACGGTGTCCTCGACGGTGGGCTCGGGGACCAGCACCGGCTGGAACCGGCGGGCCAGCGCGGCGTCCTTCTCGATGCTCTTGCGGTACTCGTCCAGCGTGGTCGCGCCGATCACCCGCAGCTCGCCGCGGGCCAGGGCGGGCTTGAGCATGTTGGACGCGTCCATGCCGCCCTCGCTGCCGGCGCCGCCCGCGCCGACCAGGGTGTGGATCTCGTCCAGGAAGACGATCAGCTCCTCGCGGTGGGCGCGGATCTCGTCGATCACCTTCTTGAGCCGTTCCTCGAAGTCGCCCCGGTAGCGGGTGCCGGCGACCAGGCCGGCCAGGTCGAGCTGGATGACCCGCTTGCCGATCAGCGTCTGCGGGACGTCGCCGTCGCAGATCCGCTCGGCGAGCCCCTCCACGATGGCGGTCTTCCCGACGCCGGCCTCGCCGATCAGCACCGGGTTGTTCTTGGTCCGCCGGGACAGGATCTCCACGGCCTGCTCGATCTCGTCGGCCCGGCCGATCACCGGGTCGATCTGGTCCATCCGGGCCAGGTCGGTGAGGTCCTGGCCGTACTGGTCGAGGGTGGGGGTGCCCCGGTCGGGCTTCGGGCCGGTGCCCGGGCCACGCTCGGCGCTGGCCGCCTGGAGCGACTCGGGCTGGATCCGCCCGGCGGCGAGCATCCGGCCGGCCGGCGACTCCGGGTTGAGCGGCAGCGCCATGAGGATGTGCTCGGGGCCGATGTAGTTGGCGCCCATGGCCCGGGAGAGCTGGTGCGCGTCGAGCAGCGCCCGCTTGGCCGCCGGGGTGAGCGACAGGTTCGGCGGCACCTCCCCCTGGGGCGCCCCTTCACCGCGCCCGCCGAGCGCGTTGACCAGCGCGTCCGGGTCGGCGCCGGCCCGGCGGACCAGGTCACGCAGCGGCTCGCGCTGCAACGCCGCCCACAACAGGTGGTCGGTGTCCAGGTCGTTGCTGTGCTTCTGGGCCGCGCGGCGCGCCGCGTCGGCCAGCATCTCCCGCGCGTCGGCGGTCATCAGCCGGGTGATATCGACCCGGTGCGCCGGCCGGCGTCCCCCCTCGCCCCGCCCGAAGTACCGGGCCAGGAACTCGTCCCACGGGTCGTTGCCGAAGTCACCGGGTCCCATCATCTCTGTCCTCCGCAGTCGGTCGGCACGGCCGCCGGGGCGCGACAAGGCGCGGCACGGTCGGCGGTGGCTACCCGGCGGTCGGCGCGGCAAACGCGGGTGGGTGGCACGCTGGGGGCATGGAGACCAGACCGCTGCTGATCGTCGACGGCGCGAACGTGGTCGGCTCGCGGCCGGACGGCTGGTGGCGGGACCGGGCCGGGGCGGCCGCCCGGCTGCGGGACAGGCTGGTGCCCCTGGTGGAGGCGGGCGTGCCGCCGGAGCTGCCGCCGCCGGTGGAGGTGGTGCTGGTGGTGGAGGGCGCGGCCCGGGACGTTCCCGCGGTGCCCGGGGTCGCCGTGGTGTCCGCGCCGGGCTCCGGCGACGACACCATGGTCGAGCTGGTCGCGGCCGCGCCGGACCGCCGCCGGCTGGTGGTCACCGCCGACCGGGAGCTGCGGGCCCGGGTGGGCGCGCTCGGGGCCGAGGTGTACGGACCGCGCTGGCTGCCCCGCTGACCGGTCTCCGGGACGCCGGCGCGTCCCGTGGACGGGACCCGAGGGTTCGCCGCCGGGACCGACCGGTACCGCACACAGCGCCTTTGCGCACGTCAGGGCGGTAATCGGACAGCCGGGCACGAACGCCGCGAGGGCGGATGTTCGCCCACCCGTCGGGATGGGTTGTAATGGAGATCTCCCCGCCCCCAGGAGGTCCCCGTGGCGAGCGTCGCCGAGCTGAAGGCAGCCATCGATGTGGCTCTCCAGCAGATAGGAGACGGGCAGACCGCGGTGCAGGCGGCCGGCGAGAAGCTGGCCGAGGCGCAGCAGACCCTGGCCGGCGCGCTGGAGGGCAGCGGCCACGAGACCGTCGAGGCGGCCCAGGCCTCGCTGACCCAGGCCAGCCAGGAACTGGAGGAGTGCCTCGCCGCCACGCTGGTGGCGGTCGAGCAGGCGCAGCTCTACGTCTCGACCCTCTGAGGAACGGTCGTGTCCATCATCGAGGACATCGGCGCCCAGGTCCGGGCCGCCGCCGAGGAACTGCCCCTGGCCCAGCTCGCCGCCGCCCTGGAGAAGTTCGGCCAGGCCACCGAGCGGCTGCGCTGGGTGCGCCAGGAGTCGGCCGACCCGATGGGGGTGCCGGAGCTCTCCGCGGCGACCGAGCACGCCGAGACCGCCGGCTACGCGCTGCGCGTGGCGCAGGAGCAACTGTCGGCGTACCTGGCCGCGATCGGGCTGGCCGCCGACGGGGCGCCCGCGCCGAAGGGCACGGACCGCCGGCCGAGGCACGACGCGGCCCGTGGCGAGGTGACGCCCCCGGCACCGGACGCCGCCGCGGCACGGGACGACCAGCCGGCGGTGCGGCGCTGGTGGGCCGTGCGGGTGGCGGAGCTGACCGGCGGCCGGGAGGGCGCGCCGGACGAGCCGGACGAGCGGGTCGAGGACTCCCGCGAGCTGCTGCGCCGGGTGGTGACCGGGATCCGCGCCGGCGACCGGGACCGGCTGCACCGCGAGCTGCGCCGGGCGCACGCCGACGTCGGGCTGGGGCTGGCCGCGATCGCCCCGCCGATGCTGCGCGGCCTGGCCGGCGAGCTGCTCGGCCACCCGCCGCGCGCCGACGACCTGGGCCGGCTGCGCCGGGAGCTGGACGGGCGGGTCCGCGATCTGCTGCCCGGGTTGCCCCCGCCGGTGCTGGACACCCTGCTCACCCGGGTCTGCCGGATGCCCCCGCCACGCCGGGCCGACGACCAGGAGCAACCGCACGCCGCCGACCCGGCGGTCACCGCCGGGGTGGTCACCGGGGTGCTGCTCGACCGCCTCGGCCGGGACCTGCCGAAGGACACCGGGGATCGGGAGCCGTCCCGTGGTTGACGTCCGCGCGCAACTGGTGACGCGGGTCCGGGGGATGCTCTCCGAGGCCCTGGGCGCCACCCGGAACCGGCTCGCCGCCGCCGACGCCGACCTGATTGCCGGCCGGGAGCGGCTGGCCCGGGTGCGGCGCGCCGCCGCGGCCGTACCCGAGCGGGTGGGCGCGCAGCGGGACCGGCGGCTCGCCGAGATCGACGCCCGGCACGCCGCCCGGATCGCCGAGCTGGCCCGCCGCGCCGCCGACGCCGCCGGGCGGGAGGCCCCGGGCGCGGCGTCCGCGCCGTGGGACCGCTGGCAGGCCACCCCCGCCGGCCGGGCCGAGCCACCCGGCGCGGTCCGGGTCGGCACGGTACGCATCCCCGGCGCCGAGCCGGTGCCGGCGCTGGTCACGCTGCTCGACGCCGGGCACGTGCACCTCGCCGGCAGTGACCGGGAGGGCGTCGCCGCGGTGGTGCCCGCGCTGCTGCTGCGCTCGGTCGGCCGGGCCGACCCCGGCGCGGTCCGGCTCTTCGGGTACGACCCGGAGCACCTGGGCGGCGGGCTGGCCGGGTTCGCCCCGCTCGGCACCGCCGGGCTGCTCACCTTCGTCGGCCCGGGTGGCCTGGGCCGGCTGCTCGACGACCTGGTGGAACAGATCCGCCGGATCAACGAGACCGTGCTGGCCGGCGAGTACGGGTCGCTGCGCGAGCTGGCCGCCGCGACCGGCCGGCGCCCGGAGCCGTGGCGGGTGGCGGTGCTGCTCGGCGGCGACGAGTTGTCCCGGCACGAGCGCGGCCAGCTGGACCGGGTGGCGCGTACCGGGGCGGCCTGCGGCGTGCACCTGGTGGTCCGCGGCATCGACCTGCCCGACGGTCCGACGGTCACCCGGCTCGTGGTGGACCCGGACGACGCCCGGATCGGCGGCCTGCCGGCGGTGCTCGACCCGCCGCCGCCCGCCGGGCTGGTCACCGAGACCTGCCGCACGGTGGCCTCCCGGGTCAACGCCGGTCCGCCGCCGGCGCCCTTCACCGACCTGCTCCCCCCGCCCGGGGAGTACTGGCGGGAGGACTCGGCGCACGGGCTGACCGCGCCGATCGGCGACGGCCCGCACGGGCGGCCGGTGCTGCTCACCCTCGGCGACTACCCGCCGCACGCGCTGATCGGCGGCCCGTCCGGCACCGGCAAGACCAACCTGATCTTCGCCTGGATCGGCGCGCTGGCCGCCCGCTACTCCCCCGCCGAGCTGGAGTTCTACCTGCTCGACTTCAAGGAGGGGGTGTCCTTCGCCCGGTTCGCCCAGGGCCGGCGGGACCCGAGCTGGCTGCCGCACATGCGGCTGGTCGGGATCAACGTGAACACCGACCGGGAGTTCGGCCTGGCGCTGCTGCGGTTCCTCGCCGAGGAGCTGCGCCGCCGGGCCGACGCGGCGAAGAAGCACGAGGTCACCAAGCTGGCGGAGTTGCGCGCGGTGGACCCGACCGGGCACTGGCCGCGGATCGTGGCGGTGGTCGACGAGTTCCAGGCGCTGCTCGCCGGCCGGGACGTGGTCGCCCGGGAGGCCGCCGACCTGCTGGAGGACCTGGCCCGGCGCGGCCGGTCGCAGGGCATCCACCTGGTGCTCGCCTCGCAGGACGTGCGCGGCATCGAGGCGCTGTGGGGGCGGCCCGCCCTGGTCGCCCAGTTCACCCTGCGCATCGCGCTGCCCAAGGCGCTGCGCATCCTGGCCGAGCGCAACGACGCGGCCCAGTCACTGCCCCGGCACCACGCCGTGGTCAACGCCGAGTCGGGTCTGGCCGAGGGGAACGAGGTGGCCCGCGTCCCGTCGGCGAGCGACTGGGAGACGTGGAGCGAACTCCAGCACCGGCTGTGGCGGATGCGCCCGCAGGACGCGGCCCCGGCCCGGCTCTTCGACGGCGACGCGATCCCGAAGCTGGCCGAGGCGCCCGACTTCCGCGCGCTCACCGCCCCAGAGCAGGGGGTGCCGCGCACCCCGGTGGCGCTGCTCGGCGAGATCATCGACGTGCAGGCCCGCTCGGCGGCGCTGCGGCTGCCCCGGGCCCCCGGGCGGAACCTGGCCGTGCTCGGCACCCGGGTCGACGAGGCGTGCGCCGTACTCGACGCCGCCGCCCGCTCGCTCGCTCGGCAGTACCGGCCCGGCACCGCCCGGTTCTCCATCGCCTGCCTCGACCAGGACGCCGACCCGGCCGCCCGCGCCCTCTACGAGGACCTGGCCGACGACGCCGCCTGGTACGACGAGGAGACGGTGCCGGAGCTGATGGCGGAGGTGGGCGACGCGCTCGGCGCCCCGGGCACCCCGCAGACCCCGCACTTCCTGCTGCTCTACGCGGTCGACGCGGCGGCCGGGCAGCTCGCCGGGAAGGCCGGCCGGCGGACCGGGCTGGAGCAGCTGCGCCGGATCCTGCACGACGGGCCGGAGCGGCGTACCCACGTGCTGGCCTGGTGGCGCGGAGTGGCCCGGATGCGCGTCGACCTGGGCGGGCCGGCGGCCCGCACCGACCAGATCGGCGCCTGGGTGGCGCTCGACGTGCAGGGCGCCGAGCTGGGCTCCTCGCTCTACCCGGGCACCGGCGGGCCGGACTGGTACCCCCGCCCGTGGCGGGGCCTCTACTTCGACCGGGCGGTGCACCGCACGGGACAGGTGATCATCCCTTATGGTCCCTCCCGATGAACGCACCGGTCTCCAGTGACACGTACACCGCCCAGATCCGCCGGCTGGCTGACCTGAGCGCCCGGGTGGCCGCCCAGCGCGCCGAGGCGCACGGCTGGTACGCGCAGCAGGTCGCCGCCGCCGACCGGGCGGTGGCCGACGCCGCCGAGCAGGTGCGGCGGGCCGAGGCGGAGGTGACCGAGGCGCAGCGGATGGTGGAGCGGGTCGACGCCGAGGTCGCCCATCTGTGGGGGCAGCTCCGGGCCCGGATCGGCGCCGGTGGGCGGCGGCTGGGAAACCCGCCCGGGCCGGCCCCGGACGCCACCGGCGACCCGGTGCCGCTGCTGCGCGGGGTACGCGAGCTGCTGGAGCGGACCCGACAGCCGGGCGAGCTGCCCAGCTCGGCGAACCCGCTGCTGGTCGGCTGCGGGATCGGCGGCGCGCTGGTGGCGTACGCCCTGGGCGCGGGGGCGCGGGCGCTGGGCGCCGGCTCGGGTGGGGACCTGGCGGTCGGCATGCCGGTGCTGGCGCTGGTGGTGACGCTGCTCGGCCCGCTGGTCGGGTTGGCGCCGGCCCGCCTGCTCGCCGACCGCCGGCACGCCGTGCTGACCCCCCGTCCGATCATCCTGGTCGCGGCCGCAGGCCTGGCGACCACCGCCCTCCTGCTGACCCTCACCTTCACCCGCTGACCCGGGGTTGGGGGGTCAGGCCGGGGTGAGGACGGCTTCTTTGAGGAGGCGGCGGGCCAGGACCAGGCGGTCGGCGTCGTCGTCCAGGCCCGGTAGGTCGCCGACCCGGGTGACCTCGCCGGCGAGCAGCGCGCGCAGCGCCGGCTCGCAGGTGCCGGGCAGGGTCACGGTGCGGTCGAACAGGCGCAGCGCCACCTTCCCGTCCCCGGCCGGGGTGAGCTGCCAGCGCAGGCCGGCCCGGGGCGCGACCCGGCTGTCCGCGTCGAGGGTGGCCAGGGCGGCGGCCTGGGCGAGGGGCCGGATCGGCGCCGGGCGGGCGGCGGGCCAGGCCCGGGCGCGCAGCCGCGCGGCCACTGCGGCCGGGTCGGCCCGCAGCAGCCAGTCGCGCAGCGCCTCCACGGTCTCGGTCAGCTCGGGCTCGATGGCGTCCGGGTCGGCCACGTCGACACCGAACGGCAGCCCGGCGCGCAGCCGGGCGTCCTCGGCGGCGAGGGCCAGCAGCTCCTCGACCAGGGCGTACCGGGTCAGCGCCCGGATGCCGACGGTCAGGTGCAGCGAGCTGGACTCCTGCGCCTGGGCGCTGTGCAGCCAGCCGCGCGGCAGGTAGAGCGCATCGCCGGGTTCGAGCACCACGTCCAGCGCGGGCCGGCCCTCGGCGGTGGCGGCCACCTCGTCGGCCCGGCCGCCCCAGGCCTGCTTCTCGTGCGGGTCGGGCAGCACGGGCGGGTGGATCCGCCAGTGCTTGCGCCCGTCGACCTGGAGCACGAACACGTCGTGGGTGTCGTAGTGGGTGGCGAAACCCTGGCTGCCGGCCGGCGTCAGGTAGGCGTTGACCTGCAACGGCTGAACCAGCGCGGTGCCCAGGTCGCGGGCGAAGTCGACCAGCGCCGGCCAGGTCCGGTGCAGGCCCTGGAGGACCAGGGTCGCGCCGTCGACGTACAGGGCCAGGATCTTCTCGTCGAGGACCTGGTCGTCGACCTCGGCGCCCGCGCCGCCGCCGCCGGTCCAGCGCGCCGCCGGCACCAGTTGGCCGTCCTTGGCGACCCGCAGGAACGGGGTACGCAGGCCGCGCCGGCTGAGCAGCTCATCGGCGTCGGCGGGGCTGAGCAGGTCGGTGAAGCCGGCCGGGTTGGGCAGCTCGGCCGCCCGGGACAGCAGCGGGCTGCGCCCCCAATGGTCGGCGGCGAACTTGGCCGGCTCGACGGCCACGCAGCGCGCAAGGGCCTCGGTCGCGGAAGACGCAACCGCCGGGCGGCTGCGGCCGCCCGGCGGGTCGAGGTGCGTCATGGCCATCCGTCAGGCGCTGCCGTCGGCGCCGCCGTCGCGCTGACCGGGGGTCGCGCCGCCGTCGGCCGGACCCTCGGCGCTGCCGTCCGCGCCGCCGTCGTGCTGCCCCGGGGTCGCGCCACCGTCGGCCGGGCCCTCCGCACCGCGGTCGGCACCCTGGTCGGCGCCGCGCTCCGCGCCACGGTCGGCACCGCCGTCGGCGCCACCGTCCTGCTGGCCCGGGGTCGCGCCACCGTCGGCCGGACCCTCGGCACCGCCGCCGCTGGTGGTCTGCATGTCGTCGTCGTTGAGTGCCATGGGTCTCCCTCGGTGTGCCGCCCCGTCGTCGGGGTCCGTGTGCAGCGGGTGGTACCCCACGCCCGATCTCCTCTAACCACACCGTAGACGCCGGGGCCCGGCCGCACGGACGGTTCGCCGGGCCCCCGGCACAGGTCACCCGTTGCGGCAGGTCACGCCGTCGTGCCCCCGGTGGCGCGGGTCCGCCGGGCGGCGGGCGGCCGCGTCCGGTGCCAGGATGGCGGGAAGGGATCACGCGGGAAGGGGGTGGCCGTGGGGCAGCCGGAGCCGTTGACGCCGCTGGCCGAGAACTGGCAGCGGGCGCTCGCCGTGGTGGCCCACCCGGACGACCTGGAGTTCGGCGCGGCCGCCGCGGTGGCCCGCTGGACCGGGCAGGGCAAGCAGGTCGTCTACTGCCTGCTCACCAGCGGCGAGGCGGGCATCGACGGGATGCCGCCGGAGCGCAGCCGGGTGCTGCGGGAAGAGGAGCAACGGGCCTCCGCCGCCGTGGTGGGGGTGGACACCGTGGAATTCCTCGGCCTCCCCGACGGGCTGCTGGAGTACGGGGTGGCGCTGCGCCGCGAGATCGCCGCGGTGGTGCGCCGGCACCGCCCGGACATCGTGCTCACCAACAACTTCCGGGACACCTGGGACGGCGCGTACGCGCTCAACCAGGCCGACCACATCGCCTGCGGCCGCGCCACCCTGGACGCGGTCCGCGACGCCGGCAACCGGTGGATCTTCCCGGAGCAGCTCGCCGACGGGGTGCAGCCGTGGTCGCGGGTCCGCGAGGTGTGGGCGGCCGGCTCCCCGCAGGCCCGGCACGGGGTGGACGTGACCGCCACCTTCGACCGCGGGGTGGCGTCGCTGCGGGCACACGGGGCGTACCTGAGCGGGCTCGGCGACGGCGATTTCGACGCCGAGGAGTTCCTCGAGGGGCTGGCCCGGCCGGCCGGCACCCGGCTGGGCGTCCGCTACGGGGCCGCCTTCGAGGTGTTCCGGATCGACCTCGCCTAGGCGGCCGCGATGATCCTGGTGGGCACCTCGGGCTGGCAGTACCGGGACTGGCGGGAGCGCTTCTACCCGGCGAAGCTGCCGCAGCGGCTCTGGCTGGAGCACTTCGCGGCGCGGTTCGCCACGGTCGAGGTGAACAACGCCTTCTACCGGCTGCCCGAGCGGGACACCTTCGTGGCCTGGCGGGACCGCACGCCGGACGACTTCTGCGTGGCGGTGAAGATGAGCCGCTACCTCACCCACATCAAGCGGCTGCGGGACCCGGCCGAGCCGGTGGTCCGCTTTCTGGACCGGGCCACCGGGCTGGGCGACCGGCTGGGCCCGGTGCTGGTGCAGCTTCCGCCCACCATGCGGGCCGATCCGGCGGCCCTGGACGCGACGCTGCGGCTGTTCCCGCCGAATGTCCGGGTGGCGGTCGAGCCGCGGCACCCGTCCTGGTGGACCGACGACACCCGGCGCGTCCTGGAGCGCCACCGGGCGGCGCTGGTCTGGGCGGACCGGCTCAGCCGGCCGGTCACCCCGCTGTGGCGCACCACCGACTTCGGCTACCTGCGGCTGCACGAGGGCCGGGCCCGGCCCTGGCCCCGCTACGGCCGCGCCGCGCTGGCCACCTGGGTGCGCCGGCTGGCCACCGCCTTCCCGGCCGGCGAGCCGTCGTACGTCTACTTCAACAACGACCCGGGCGGGGCGGCGATCGTCGACGCGGTGGCCTTCGCCGGGCTGGCCCGGCGGGCCGGGCTGCCGGTCACCCGGACGCCGCCGGCCCGCCCCGCCGGAGTGGCGGAGCGGGCCGGGGACGGCTCCGGTCAGGGAATCAGCTGACCCAGGTCCTGCGGCATGTTGGACTTCACGTCCTGCCACTCGCCCTGCGTCACGTGCCGGCGCAGGGTGTCGAGCACCACCTGCACCACCCGCTGAGGACCGCCCTCCACGTCGTACGGGAAGCCCTGGCGGACCTCGTAGAGGAAGTCGTCGCGGTTCAGCTTGATCGGCACGTTTTCCGGCTGCCAGCCGTCGAAGTAGATGCCCCGCAGCAGCACCGGCAACTGTTGGGCGAACTCGGTGCTCTCCTGCACCGGCATCCGGTCCCGCAACAGGTGCAGCACCGTGCGCAGCGCCGCGTAGGACTGGTTGCGCTGCTCCTTCGGCCAGCCGTACGCCGACTCGATCTCCTTGAGGATCACGTTCGTCTTGTCCAGCGAGGACTCGAACGCGGAAATCAGCTGCTCAGCCATCTGCCCACCCCCGTGCATCGGTTTCCCAGCGTCGGTCGTCGGTGCGTCCCGGCGGCCCACTGGGCCCCCGCCAGAGCCGGGTCGGGCTGAACCGACCGGGCCGCTCGCCCCGCCGGGGCAGGTCGGACCTGCCGACCACGTGCAGCACCCCGCCGCGGCGTCGATCCGCTACGACCCGCACCGTCATGACCCCACCTCCTCCTCGGGCGCGCGGTCGTGTCGGTCGACGGACCGCGCACACCGTCCATGCTGCTCAGGCATCGGGTGAGGCGGCCTCACCCCGGGCGGGTGAACCGTCAGTCGGCGTCGAGCAGACCGGCCAGGGTGGTAGCGTTGCGCTGCGCGTAGTCGCGGTAGCAGTTGTTCATCAGCACGTGGGTCCGCTCGGCCTCACCGGCCAGTTCGCGCAGCTTCGGCGCCCAGTCACGCAGCTCCCGGTCGGAGTAGTCGTAGCCGAACTTCTCGTGGATGTCCTTGCTGGTCCATTTGTCGCTGTGCCCGTGGAAGCGGACCACTGCGAGGTCCGCGGTGGCCGCCAGCACCGGGGGCACGGACGACTTGTGCCCCTGCGGCATGTCCACGCAGACGAACGGCAGTTCGTGCTGCCGCAGGAAACCCAGCGTCTCCTCGGCGTTGTCGCCGTCGAACCAGGAGGCGTGCCGGAACTCGAAGACCGGCCGCAGCGGTTCGCACCGCCGGGCCACCTCCAGCAGGTACTGCTTGTTGTCCCGCCGGATGGTGAACCACGGCGGGAACTGGAACAGGATGGCGCCCAGCTTGCCGGCCTCGACCAGCGGGTCGAGGGCGGACAGGAAGCGGGTCCAGACCTCCTCGTACGCCTGCGGCGGCAGGTCGTCCGGGTAGAGGTTCTTCTTCTCCGTCTCGGGGCGTAGGTCCTTGTAGAGCGCGGACACCCGGGTCGGGTGTCCGGTCAGCAGGCTGAACGCCTTGACGTTGAAGGTGAAGCCGGGTGGGGTGCGCTCCACCCAGAGCCGCGCGGTCCGCTCGGCCGGCGGCGAGTAGTAGGTGGCGTCCACCTCGACCAGCGGGAACTGCCGGGCGTAGTAGGACAGCCGCTTCTCCGGTGTGTCGGCGCCGGCCGGGTACCAGCCGGAGTCGAGCAGGGTCCGGTCGGTCCAGGAGGCGGTGCCCACCTTGATGTCACCCATCTGGCGAGTCCACCGCTACCGGGACCGACCGGCAACCCGGGCCTCGCTCAGGCCGCCCGCCGCTCGCGGGTCTGCTTGCAGGACACGCAGGAGGTGGCGGACGGGAAGATCTCCAGCCGCTCCACCGGGATCGGCGCGGAGCAGCCCTCGCAGAAGCCGTAGGTGCCCTCGTCGAGCCGGGTGAGCGCGTGCTCGAACTGGGCGCGCCGGTCCAGGATGGTGCGCAGCAGGGACTGGGCGGTGTCCCGCTCGGCGGTCTTGGTGCCGCTGTCGGCCTGGTCGTCGCCGGCGGTGTCGCCGACCTCGACCAGCCGGAGCACCTGGCTCTGCAGCACGGCCTGCTCGTACTCCGCGGTCAGCTCGTCGTACCGCGACTTCAGGGACTGCCGGATCTGGTCGACCTCCGCCTGGGAGCGGCCCGTGGCTGTCGTGTCGTGGACGAGCATCGCTGCCTGCCTTTCCTGGGGCCTCATACCGGTCCGGGGCGGCGAGCGCCCCGGAACGTGGTCCGATGGATGCACGGACGAGATCACCCGTGCTCTGTGAGCCGGGCGATTACCCGCCCGCTACGCGGGTCAAACCGGGGACTTCCGCGTTCTTCGTCGCCGTTCGTGCGCTGTTGCGCCGCCGGACCGTCCCCGTCCGGGCCGGCCCGGCGCCGGTCGTCCGGAACGCGCTGTTCGTCCGGAGTCAGCCGACCTCGACCAGGGCGGGGTGCCGGGGATCGTCGGCGCGGACCACCACGTCGGCGAAGGAGGCCGGGTCGACCTCGTCGGCGTACCGGGCGAAGGCGGGCAGGGTCCAGCGCTGTTCCGGATCGGTCCGCCGGTGCAGGGCCGCCGGGGAGAGCACCAGGTGGACGGCGACGTCGAACGGCAGGCCGCCGCCGAGCAGCAGTGCGCCGCTGACCAGGACCACCCCGCCGGGCGGCAGGTCGACGTACGGGGCGCGGCTGGCCCGGTCGGCGGCGGCGTCCCAGAGCGACGGGAGCAGCCGCCCGGAGCCGTCCGGGCCGGCCGGGTCGAGCACCTCCCGGCGCAGGCCGGCCTCGTCGACCCAGCCCTCGTAGTAGGCGTCCGGGTTGGTCCGCCCGTGCTCCAGGCGGATCGACGCCGGGCGGAGGAAGTCGGCGGCCCGGACGTGCAGCACCGGGCGGCCGGCGGCGCGCAGCGGTTCGACCAGGGCGGCGGCGAGGGCGTCCGGCTCGGCGGCCGGCGGCCCGTCCACGGCCACCCGCAGCCGGCCGGGCACGGCGGCGCCGGTGAGCCGGTCGGTCAGCTCGGTGACGAGAAGCTCGGGCGTGATGGGGCGGACGCGCATCCGACCATCCTGCCCGGCGGGCGGGACGGCTCACCACGCGATCTGCCGGGCGGTCGGGGCTCCGTCCGGAGGAGGATCGGCACGTGGTGGCCGGATCCGGTGGCGTCAGCCGGTGCGGTCGATGGTGACCCGGGCGTCGTCGGCGAGCCGGTAGCCGACGCCGTAGACGGTGGTGACCAGCGGGACGTCCACCCCGACCTTGCCGCGCAGCCGGCGCACGTGCACGTCGACGGTGCGGACGCCGGCGTGCTCGTACCCCCAGACGGCATTGAGAAGTTGCAACCGGGTGAACACCCGCCGGGGGTGGGCGACGAGATGCAGCAGCAGGTCGAACTCCAGCCGGGTCAGCGGCAGCGGCTCGCCGTCGCGCAGCACGGACCGGGACGCGGCCAGGATGTGCAGGGTCGGGATGGTCGGCGCGAGCGGACGTCCCGGGGAGCGGCCGGCCGGCACCGGGTCGGGCCGGCGCTCGACCGGGGCGGTGCCGGTGCTGATCACGGCGTCGCCGCGTTCGAGCAGCTCACGGGCGGCGTCGAGCAGCCGGCGGGCGGCCGGGGTGAGCGACTCCTCACAGGCCAGCGGGATGTTCAACGTCACCGTGAGCATCGGCGCCGAGGTGTTGGCGGGACGCCGCTGGCCGCCGGGGGGACGACCCGGAACCGCGGGTTGGGACGTATGCCATCCGGCGCGCGACGAGGCGGGGCTGACCGACATGGTCCTCCTTGGCTGGTCCGGGTATCTCCCCACGGCCCGGGACGCCGCTTCATCGATGCTTCCCGGCGCCTGTGCGGGGGTCAAGGGGCGGCTGCGTTGCATGAATGTGACAATTGACGAACACATCGGAGCCGGTTGCTCGCTCTCCGTACGAGGCCCGTTGATTACAGCAGAGCGGCGAGTTGACCCGTTACGGGGGGTCCCTGACCGGTTCACAATGGCCGCTGCCCGGCCGGGCGACCCGGAAACGTGAACGCGGCGCACCCGGGATCCGGGTACGCCGCGCACCGGCCGGCGGGCCTCAGCGCTCGCGGTCCACCACGATCCGGGCCTCGTCGGCGAGCCGGTAGCCGATGCCGTACACGGTGGTCACCAGCGGTGTGTCGACGCCCAGCTTGGCCCGCAGCCGGCGTACGTGGACGTCCACGGTGCGGGCCACCGCGTGCTCGTAGCCCCAGACGTTGGCGAGCAGTTGCCGCCGTGTGAACACCCGCCGGGGATGTTCGGTGAGGAAGAGCAGCAGGTCGTACTCGATCCGGGTGAGGGTCACCTCGGCGCCGTCGTGCCGGACCCGGCGGGTGCCGGTCAGGATGCGTACCGTGCCGGGCTCCTCGGCCTCGGCCGGCGGCTCCGGCGGCGCGTCGGCGCGGCGCAGGTCGTGCACTGCGCCGACGGCCTGGTGCTCGGCGGGCCGGAGCACGCCCTCGCCGGAGGCGGCGAGTTCGTCCAGCAGGTCGACCAGCCGGGCCAGGCCGGGCGTCAGCGCGCCGGCGCCCAGGTCGAGGGTGATGGTCAGGGTCGGGGCGGTACGCGGCCGGGGCGGCGCCGCCCGCTCGGGACGGCCCGGCCGGGCCGGACGGGAGGAGATGGCGACGACGGACATGGGGGCCTCCTGTGCGGGCGGTCGCCCCGCCCCACCGTGTGCGGCGGGGCGGTCAGCGGGGCGCCCGGCCGGCGGTGACCGGGGGCGCGGCGGACGAGGGTCGGAGCGGTGGGACGGGGCCGAGGGTGGGCAGGCCGGCGATGCGCCAGGCGGCGAAGCCGCCGACCACGTCGGTGGCCCGGTGCAGGCCGAGGTCCTGGAGGGCGGCGGCGGCCAGCGACGAGGTGTAGCCCTCCTGGCAGAGGACGATGACCGGCACGTCGTAGTCGACGGCCTGGGGCAGCCGGGTCGGGCAGCGCGGGTCGAAGCGCCATTCCAGGACGTTGCGCTCGACGGCGAGGGCGCCCGGCACGGTGCCGTGCGCGGCGCGCTGGCCGGCCGGCCGGATGTCGACCAGCAGCGCCCCGCCCCGGACCGCCAGGTGGGCCTGCTCGGGGTCGAGCCGCCGCAGCCGGGCGCGGGCGGCGGCGAGGATCTCGTCGATGCCGCGCGAGCCGGGTGGCGGGACCGGACAGCTCCCGGTGCGGGTGGGGGTCTGCGACATCGTGGCGTCCTTCCGTGTGGCGGGGGTCGGGCACGGGAGTGCGGGCCGGTTCACCAGGCGACCCCGGCCTCGGCCACCTCGGCGACCAGGAGCCGCCCGGCGGCGAGGCGGTAGCGGGTCATCCGGCGCAACGCGGGCCGGTAGACGTGCACGCTGACCGCCGGCTGGTCAGCCCGGTTGGTGACCACGTGGACGTGCCGGGCGCCGAAGCGCCGGCCGGCGCCGGCGGCGAGCCGGTGCGGGCGCAGCCGGCCGCCGCTGACGGTCTCCTCGATGAGGGCGCCGGCGACGACCAGGAAGGCACCCGAGGAGCCGCCGTGGTCGTGCAGGTCGGTGCCCTGCCCGGGCAGCCAGCTCAGCGCCCACACCTCGTGCTCGGCGTCGGCGGCGAGCCGCGCGTACCACCGCTCGGCGCGGTCGAAGCACAGCGGCACCGGCCAGCGGGCCGGGTCGGCCCAACGGGCGGCGACGTCGAGCAGGTCGGAGGGCTCGGAGGTGGTCATCGGCGGGGCGTCCTCACGGTACGGAAGCGTGCGTGCCCCTCACTATAGGCTTCAAACCCTATAGGTTTAGTAGGTAATTTTGAATGCTGGGACGACCGGGGCCGCCCCTCGGGAGGTCAGCGCAGTAAGGGCGGGCCCACCCGGTAGCCGGGGACCGAGGGCCAGCGCACGGTTAGCACCACCGACTCGCGCTCGGCGTACCAGGAGTGGTCCACACCCCGGCCCCAGACCACGTAGTCGCCGGGGGCGCGCAGCACCACGGTCCGGTCCGGCAGCTCGATCCGGAACGCGCCGCTGATCAGCACCAGCAGGGCGGTGCGCCGCTCGCCGGTGGCCCACCGCGAGCGGATCTCCCCGGCCGGGTGCACGCCCCACTTCACCTCGACCTCGGTGCTGTGCCGGACGTCGCCCAGCGGCTTGAAGTGGCCCAGCAGCCAGCCCGCGTCGGTCGCCCCGTCCACCGCCGCGTTGCCGACGTACACCCGATCGTCCATCCACGCCTCCCCTGCCGGCTCGGCAAGCTACCACCCCGACGGGCGGCGGGACGGTATACAGGGGCGGTGGAGGATCCCGTACCCGAGCAGATGCGCACGGCGGCCGGCGCGCTGCTGGCGGCGCTCGACGAGCCGGCCCGGCAGCGGGCCCGGCACGGCTTCGACGACGAACCGGCGCGCCGGTGGCTGGAGTACCGGCCCCGGCCCCGCCCCGGCGTCAGCCTCGCCGACCTGACCGGCACCGCCCGCAAGGCCGCCCACCGGCTGCTCGCCACCGCGCTCAGCCCCGCCGCGTACGCCCAGGCCATGGCGGTGGTGGCGCTGGAGGAGGTGCTCGACCGGGCGGAGGGCTGGCGACGCGGCCGGCACAGCGGCGACTACTGGGTGGCGGTCTTCGGCGACCCGGCCCGCGACGACCGGTGGGCGTGGCGGTTCGAGGGGCATCACCTGTCGGTCAGCATGACCGTGGTCGACGACCAGGTCTCCCCCGCCCCGATCTTCCTCGGCGCCAACCCGGCGACCGTCCGGCACGCCGGCCGGCCGGTCTCCCGGCCGCTCGGGCCCGAGGAGGACCTGGCCCGCGAGCTGCTCGACGCGCTCGGACCGGCGGGCCGGGCCGCCGCGATCGTCGCCGACGAGGCGCCGGCCGACATCATCAGCGCCACCCGGCCCACCGCGCCGGGCCGGCTCGACCCGCTCGGCGTACCCCGGGACCGGCTCACGCCGACCGGCCGTGCGCTGCTCGACCAGCTCGTCGCGCTCTACCTGGACCGGCTCCCGCCGGAGCTGGCGGCCCGGGAGGCGGGCCGGCTGACCGGCGGCGAGCTGCACTTCGCCTGGGCCGGCCCGGTCGGGCCGGGGCAGCGGCACTACTACCGGATCCAGGGCGACGACCTGCTGATCGAGTACGACAACACCACCGAGGACGGCAACCACGCGCACACCGTGCTCCGCCGCCCGGCCAGCGACTTCGGCGGTGACGTGCTGGCCGCCCATCACGCCGCCGCGCACTGACGCGGGCCGGGTCAGGGGCGGCGAGCCTCGATGAGGAAGCGCCGGGCGTGCGCCACGAACGGGCCCTCGGCGCGGATGCGCTCGTGCAGGCGGCGCAGCTCGGCGCGGTAGCGGTCGACGGTGAAGCCGGGCACGGTCCAGACCACCTTGCGCAGGAACCAGACCACCGCGCCGACGTCGTGGAACACCGTGCGCAGGGTGGCCGTGCGCAGGTCCACCACGGTCAGCCCGGTGGCCTCGGCGGCGGCGACCGCCTGCTCCGGGTGGCGGCTGGCCGGCGGCGGCAGCGGCCCGAGGATGGCCTCGCTCAGCTCACGGACGGTGCCGGCGCCGATCTGCTGGGACAGGTAGCTGCCACCGGGGCGCAGCACCCGGGCGATCTCGTCCCACCAGGTGTCCACCGGGTGCCGGCTGACCACCAGGTCGAACGAGGCGTCGCGGAACGGCAGCGGCGGCCGGTCGGCCACGTGGACCACGGCGGCCCCGATCCGGCCCAGCGTCCGCCGGGCGACCGGCACGTTCGGCGGCCACGCCTCGGTGGCGACCAGCAGTGGAGGCGGGAGGGGAACCTCGGCCAGCACCTCTCCCCCGCCGGTGTCGATGTCGAGTGCGGCGCCGGCCGCGGCCATCCGGGCGCCGACGAGGCGGGCGTATCCCCAGGGCGGGCGTTCCTCGGTGGCCCGCCCGGCGAGCCAGGAGAAGTCCCAGCCCTCGACCGGCGCCGCCGCGCCCTCGGCGATCAGCTCATCCGCGTCCTGTCCGCTGTTCACCGGCAGAGCCTGGCCGTCGGGGCCGGCGGGCGGCAAGGCGTTTTCAGGCCTTCGGGCGGATGATCTCCACGGTGGCGCCGGGGATGTCCCGGAGCGTCTCGAAGCCGGTCGGCTCGGCGGCCCGGCGCCGGTCGAACTGGCGCATCAGGCGGGCGCCCAGCCGCACCCCCACCGCGCCCACGGCCAGCGCGAGCAGTTCGGTGACCACCTCGACGCCGGTCGCGCCGCGCTGCGGCGCCTGCGCCCGCATCAGGCAGGTGAGCAGGAACAGCGCCGCCATCGCGGCGTTGACCAGGTTGAACGTGATCGCGGTCCGGCGGGTCCGGTCGGCCCGCACGTCCCACAGGTCGACCATCCCGGCGACCGTGGTGAGAGCGGCCGCGATCAGTGCGGCGACCGCCGTCCAGTAGCCCACCTCGCCCAGGAAGTCCGGACCGCCAGCGACGTCGGCCAGGTCGAAGACCGCGGCGCTGACGAAGAGTCCGAACGGGAACGTCACCAGCATCGGTTGGATCGGGTGTCCCTGCACGCGCAGGCGGCTCTCCATCGGTTCCTCCCAGGTCGGTGCAGCTCACCAGTTCAGGGTGCTACCCGAGGCCCACCGGGGCGAAACGAATGTCGCTCAGTTGTCCCGCGGCCGGGAGACGGTGAGTACGAGTCGCTCGGCCACCTCGCGCAGCGGTATGTCCAACGAGGAAGCGGCGCTGCGGAGCACGTCCAGCGCCTCCGGTGCGGGACAGCCGCGCTGCGTCATGATCACGCCGACGGCCTGCCCGACGACGCCCTCCGCCAGCGATGCGGTGTCGAGCTGGCCGGCCCGGGCGGCCTGCCGCTCGCGGTCCCGGGTGGCCGCCAGCAGCAGCCCGGCGTGCTCGGCGAGGAGCATGGCGGTGAGCTGGTGCCGGGGGGTGAGCGCGCCGGGTGACTTGGCGTAGAGGTTGATCGCGCCGATCAGCTGCTCGTCCACATCCACCGGCGCGGCGATCACCCCGTGCACGCCGAGCCCGCGGGCCCGCTCCGCCCAGGTCGGCCAGCGCGACTCCCCCGCCAGGTCGGCCGCGGTGATCATCTCGCGCCGCCGGATCGCGGTCATGGCGGGCGTGTCCGGGCCGTGCCGCAGGTCGTCCAGCTCCGCCCGCCCGGGGTCGGAGGCGGCCACCCCGGCGGGTTCGCCGGCGCGCAGCGCGGTGAAGCCGCAGCAGTCCACCCCGGGTACGGCGTCCCGGGCGATCCGGACCAGCCGGTCCAGCGCCTCGTCGAAGTCGGCGACCGCGATCAGGCCGGCGGTCAGCTCGCGCAGCAGCGCGGCGGTCTCCAGCACCCCGAGCGTGTCGATCATGGGCTCCCGCATGTCGAGGTTCACCGGACCACGGCCTCCGCCACCTCTGCGTCCGTGCACGCGGTGTCCCCGTCCGGCGCCGTTGCCTGTCCCATGTTCGCTCTCTCCCTGACTCGAAGCCCCGCCCTACTACCCTCCCAAACCAGGAACGAAACCGCGCAAAGGGGTCCCTTCCGGCGCGGTGGGCACCGGACGGGACCCCCTCGCGGACGGTCAGCGGGAGCCGGAGATGAGCCGGCGCCCCACCGAGGCGATCAGCCGGTCCAGCTCGGAGCCGAACGGGTTGTCGTGCACCAGGTACGTCCAGGTGGCGGTCGGCCGCACGAGCTTCGCGGCGTCGGGCTCCCACCCCTCGTCGAACTCGGTCTCCTCGAAGGTGGCGATGGTCCGCGTCTCGATCTCCGGGACCAGCGCGTTGAACGCCGGCACCGCGCTGCGATGGAACTCGTCCAGCGGGTCGAGCCGGCCCAGGGCCCGCAGGTGCACGCCCTCGCGCACCTCGGACAACTCGGCCAGGTGCTCGGCCCAGAGCCGGTCCAGGTGATAGAGCGCGATCGACCGGGCCACCTCGGCGAGCAGATCCTCGTCCATCTCGCCGGCCTTCTCCGGCACCCGCTCCAGCAGCATCAGCGCCGCGATGTCGCTGGTCAGCAGCCGCTCCCGCCGCTCGGCGAGCGCCTTGCGCTGCTGTTCGATCACCACGCTGTAGCGCCAGGTGTTGCGGTGGATCTCGTGGTTGACGCCCTCGGCGACCCGCTGGGCGTGCTCCACCGCGTAGTCGACCTGCGGGTCGGTGACCAGGCCGTCGGCGTTCATCCGCGGCGACGGCGGGACGGTGTCACCGGCGTGCCGGACGACCAGGTCGTCCTCGAGGCTGACGAGGAAGACCGAGCCACCCGGGTCGCCCTGGCGGCCGGCCCGGCCGCGGAGCTGGTCGTCGACCCGGCGGCTGTCGTGCCGGCCGCTGCCGATCACGTAGAGGCCGCCCAGCTCGGCGACCCGCTCCCGGTCGGCCTGGTCGCTGCCGCCGAGCCGGATGTCGACGCCCCGGCCGGCCATCTGGGTCGAGACGGTCACCGCGCCGTACGCGCCGGCCTCGGCGATGATCGCCGCCTCCTCGTCGTCGTTCTTGGCGTTGAGGACCACGCAGGGCACCCCGGCGGCGTGCAGGCCGGCGGCGAGGCCCTCGGACTCCTTGACGTCGAGGGTGCCGACCAGCACCGGACGGCCGGCCTCGTGGCAGCGCTTGATCTCGTCGATCAGCGCCTCCTCCTTCTCGGCCCGGGTGGCGTAGATCCGGTCCGGCTCGTCCTCCCGGATGCACGGGGTGTTCGGCGGGATCACCGCCACCTCGAGGCCGAAGAACTCGCGGAGCTGGTCGCCGACGAGGACCGCGGTGGCGGTCATCCCGCAGACCTTCGGGTAGAGCGCGATGAACGCCTGCACGGTGATGGTGCCGAGCACCTCGCCCTCGGCGGTGGCGTCCAGGCCCTCCTTGGCCTCGACCGCCGCCTGGAGCCCGTCCGGCCAGCGGCGGCGCTGGGCCACCCGGCCGCGCATCTCGTCGATCAGCTCGACCGACTTGTCGCGGACGATGTAGTCCACGTCGCGGTGCAGCAGGGCGTGCGCGTGCAGCGCCACGTTGACCGCGGAGAGCTGCGCGACGTGCTCCTCGTCGTAGAGGTCGATGCCGCCGAGCTTGGCCTCGACGGTGGCCAGGCCGACCGAGGTGAAGGCGACACTGCGGCCGTCCTCGGCGATCGTGTAGTGCCGGCCCTTGCGCAGGCCGCGGACCAGCGCGGCGGCGGCGTGCACCGGGTCCTGCTCGCCGGGGACCGCGCCGGCGAGCACCATCGGCACCCGGGCCTCGTCGATGAGGATGGAGTCGGCCTCGTCGACGATCGCGGTCTTCAGCGGCGGCTGGACGCGGTCGTCGAGGTCGGTGACGAGCTGGTCGCGGAGGAAGTCGAAGCCGGCCTCGCTGACCGCCACGTAGGTGACGTCGCAGGCGTAGGCGGCGCGCCGCTCCGCGGGCGTGGACGCCTCGTTGACCCATCCGACGGTGAGCCCGAGCAGGGTGTAGGCCGGGCCCATCCACTCGGCGTCGCGGCGGGCCAGGTAGTCGTTGACGGTGAGCACGTGCACCGGGCCGTTGCCCATCCGGACGTGCCCGTACGCGGCGACGGTCGCGGTGAGCGTCTTGCCCTCACCGGTGGCCATCTCGGCGACCTTGCCGGAGAGCAGCGCCATGGCGCCGAGCAGCTGGACGTCGTACGGCCGCTGGTCGAGGCCCCGGCGGGCCGCCTCGCGGCCGACCGCGCAGATCTCCTCGTAGCCCGTGGCCTGCCCGGCGGCCTCGGTCAGCTCCGCGTCGGAGAGCTTCTCCAGCTCCGCCTCGCGGGCCTCGATCGCCGGCAGCAGCTTCTCCAGCGGGGCCAGGTCGACCGTCGTCCCCGGGCGCTCGAGGAACCGCCGGAACCTGCTCTTCAGACGTTGCGACACACCCATGAGCGGCAACGGTACGCGAACCGGAGCCGATTGTGACCCCCGCCCGGCGCGGGTGCCGGGCCATGTCCGTAATTCGGACTGTTTACGCAGGTCAGGGCGTTTCCGGGATCATCCGACGAGGAGCTGGTGGGTGGCCAGCTCGCGGTAGAGCGGGCTGGTCGAGGTCAGCTCGTCGTGGGTGCCGACGGCGACCACCCGGCCGGCGTCCAGCACCACGATCTGGTCGGCGTCCACCACCGTGGAGAGGCGGTGCGCCACGATCAGCAGGGTGCGGCGCACCGCGACGGCGTCGATGGCCCGGCGCAGCGCGGCCTCGTTGCGGGCGTCGAGGTTGCTGGTCGGCTCGTCGAGCAGCAGCACCGGCGGCCCGGCCAGCAGCGCCCGGGCGATGGCCAGCCGTTGCCGCTCCCCGCCGGAGAGCAGCACACCGCCCTCGCCGACCTGCACGTCCAGCCCGTCCGCCGTCCGTTCGGCCAGGTGCCCGAGGTTGACCTCGTCGAGCACGGCGCGCAGCCGGTCCTCGGCGGCGTCCGGTGCGGTGATCAGCAGGTTGTCCCGGAGCGTGCCGGCGAGCACCGGCGCCTCCTGCTCGACGTAGCCCAGCCGGGCCCGCAGCGCGTCCCGGGGCAGGTCGCGCACGTCCACCCCGTCCAGGCGCAGGGCGCCCCCGGTCACCTCGTAGAAGCGCTCCACCAGCGCGAGCAGCGTGGACTTGCCGGCGCCCGAGGGGCCGACCAGGGCGGTGCGGGTGCCGGCCGGCACGGTGAAGCTCACGTCGTGCAGCACCGGCGGGCCGCCCGGATAGCCGAAGCCGACCCGGTCGAACTCGACCGTCGCCGGCCCGGTCGCGCGTGGCAGGGCGGTCGCCGGGGCCGGCCGCTCATCCGCCCCCTCCGCCGGCACGGCGAGGATCTCCTCGATCCGGGCCAGCGCGCCGAGCCCGGTCTGCAACTGGGTGTACGCGTGCACCGCCTGCCCCAGCGGCAGCACCAGGAAGAACAGGAACATCACGAAGGCGACCAGGTCGCCGACGCCGATCGCCCCGGACGCCACCCGGGCCCCGCCCACGGCCAGCACCAGCAGGAAGGCGCCCTGGACGGTGACCGTGCCGGCCGGACCCACCACGGCCTGGGCCCGGGCCACCCGCAGCCCGGCCGCGTACGCCTCGGTCGCGCTCTCCACCACCGTGGCCGCCTCCCGCCGCTCGGCCCGGCTGGCCCGGATGGTCCGGGCTGCGGAGATGGCCCGCTCGACGGCGGAGGTCATCTCGCCGACCCGTTCCTGAGCCCGGCGGGCGAGCCCGCGGACCCGCCGGGCGACGGTGAGGGCGAAGCCGAGGCCGACCGCGACGGCGGCCAGGGTCACCCCGAACAGCAGCGGGTCCAGCAGGAGCATGGCGGTGCCGGCCCCGAGCACCATGACCGCCCCGGTGACGGTCTCGAAGAGGCCGGAGGTGACCACCGCCCGCAGCAGGGTGGTGTCCGCACCGACCCGGGAGAGCAGGTCGCCGGTGCGGCGCCGGTCGTACTCGGCGATCGGCAGCCGCAGCAGGTGCCCGGCGAGCCGACGCCGAGTGCCCAGCACCAGCCCCTCGGCGGTGCGCTGAAGCAGGTAGTCGCGGAGCCCGCCGAGCAGCGCGCCGGCCACCACGAGGGCCACCAGGGCGGCGACCAGGGTGACCACCGGGCGGCCGGCGGTGATCCGGTCCAGCACGCTCCGGGTGAGCAGGGGCTGGGCCAACGCCGCCGCGGCGCCGACGAGCGACAGCGCGCCCACCGCCACGAGGGTGCCGCGGTGGGCGCGCAGGTACGGCAGCAGGGCGGCGAGCCCGGGCGGGCGGCCGGCTTCGGTGGTCATGGCAGCACCGTAACCGGGCCCGCCCAGGGCTCAGCCGGTGAGCACCACCTGGAGCTCGGACCGGCGCCGCTCGGCCAGGTCGGTGAGCAGCGCCGGCGCCTCCTCCAACGGCACCACGGCGGAGACGAGGTGCTTGCGGATCAGGTCGCCGTACTGGCGCAGCAGCTCGATGGTCTCCGCGGAGAGGCGCTCCCGGTCCCAGGTCTGGGCCAGACCGCGCGGCACCCGGCCGATCTGGGCGCAGCGCAGCGACAGCCCGTTGTGGTGGAACTCCTCGCCGAGCCGGACCGCGTCCGCGCCGGCCTGGTAGAACGCCAGGTCGATCACGGTGCCCTGCGGGCGCAGCAGGCGCAGCGCGAGCTGGAGCGCCCAGTCCTGGCCCCGGCACTGGAAGACCACGTCCGCGCCCCGGTCACCGGCGGCGTGGTTCCAGCGGGTCTTGAGCACCACGGCCGGGTCGTCCGCCGCCGGGTCGAGGGTCTCCAGGCCGAGCGCCTCGGCCACCTCGCGGCGGGCCGGGGTGGGGTCGAGGACCACCACGGAGGCGGCGCCGTGCCGCCGGGCGAACAGCGCGGTGAGCAGCGCGACCACCCCGCTGCCGACCACCGCCACCCGCCGGCCGCGCACCCCGTCGCCGAGCGAGCGGACGTCGGTGCCGCACAGGTCGGCGGCGGCGTGCAGCAGCCCGTTGGCGCAGATCGGGCCCATGTGCGCGACGTAGACGCCGAGCAGCGGGTCCAGGTCGTCGGGCAGCGGCACGAACCGCTCGGCGACCGGGTCGGCGACGTATCCGCTGCGGTGGCCGTAGGTCATCGCGCCGACCGTGCCCACGGCGACGGCCGGCGTGCGGCTCTCCACCACCCGGCCGACCTGCATGTAGCCCAGCCGGGTGACCGGGTACGGCGTGCTGGCCTCGCCGGGCTGGAACAGCCCGAGGCCGGCGTTCCAGGTGACGTGCAGGTAGGGGTTCGTGCCCTTGACGTAGCTCAGCTCGGTGCCGGCGGAGACCCCGCTGTAGAGGGTCTCCACCCGGAAGGTGCCCTCGCGCAGCTCGGCCGCGTCCTGCTCGACCAGCTCGACCCGGCCGGGTCCGCCGACCACCACCACCCGGTCACGCATCGACGGTCACCCCCGTCGGCTCGGCCGGCGTCGCGTCGGCGACCGCGGCGGTGAGCCGCGCGGCGGGCCCGGTGGGCAGCGCCACCGCCCGCCCGGTACGCGCCGACTCGGCCACCGCGAGGGCGAGCCGCTGGGTGCGCAGCGCCTCGGCGTACGGGACCCGGACGTCTTCGCCGACCCCGCGGACCGCGTCGACGAAGGCCCGGTCGACGGCCACCCGGGCGCCGTCCGGGTCGGCGGGCAGGTGCCGATCGCCGTCGGCGTCACAGACGCTCAGGCCGTCCTCGGCCAGCGAGAGGGCCAGCCCGTCGGCGAGGATCTCCAGGCCGGCCCGGTGCTTCCAGCCGAGCACGCAGGCCGCGGCGAGGGTGCCGACCGCGCCGGAGGCGAAGCGCAGGGTGGCGGCGGTGACCGAGTCGATGTCCGCGCCCTCCACCGGCGGCGGGCTGCCGTCGCCGTACGCGGTCACCTCGGTCGCCTCGCCGACCAGCAGCCGGACCAGGTCCAGCACGTGCGCCGCCTGTTCGACGACCGGCCCGCCGGAGCGGTCCTGCCGGGCCCACCAGGCGACCGGCGGCACCTTGTCCAGCCAGGCCCCGTTGACCATCCGCACCGGACGGCCGGCGAGCAGTTGCCGGGCCTCCTCCACCACGTGCAGGTAGCGCCAGTGATGGCCGACGGCGGTGAGCAGGCCGCGCCGTTCGACCAGCGCGGCGACCCGCTCGGCGGTCTCCAGGTCCACCGCCACCGGCTTCTCCACGAACATCGGCACCCCGGCGGCGATCACCGCCTCCTCGACCGGGCCGTGCGCGAACGGCGGCACGCAGACGTACACCGCGTCCGGGCCGGCGGCGAGCAGGTCGTCCACGTCGCGGAAGGTCCCGGCGCCGTGCGCGCCGGCGAGCGCCTCCGCCGCGTCGGGGGCGACGTCGGTCACCCCGAGCAGTTCCACGTCCTCGAAGCCCGTCAACACCCGGGCATGGCGCTGCGCCACCCCGCCGGCTCCGACCAGTCCAACCCGGCACGTGCGCATCTTCTCGACCCTCTCACCGCTACGACAGACTGCGGAAAGCACTCCCCGGGCGGCCGCGTGGCCAAACGCGGACGGACGCGCAATCAGACGTTCACCGCGTGGGAACCCGCCGGTGGCCGGGGCGTGATCAAGCTGTTAGGCATGATCCGGTTAGCACGGGCAGGGAACTGGGAAAACCAGAAGCCCGTGGTTCCGCCACAACCTGGGGGTGTGCCCGTGCCGGATACAGATTCGATCGTCTCACCTGTGGTGGAGGCGTGGGCCACGTACCGCACCACCTCGGCCGACGACTGGCCGGCACGGCGCCTGCTGCGGGCCAAGGGCGGGAGCCGGGTCAGCGTGGTGCTGCCGGCGCGCAACGAGGAGGCGACCGTCGGCGCGATCGTGTCGACGATCCGGCAGCACCTCATGGACCGGGTGCCGCTGGTGGACGAGCTGATCGTGGTGGACTCCCGGTCGACCGACCGGACCGCGCAGGTAGCGCGGGCGGCCGGTGCCGAGGTGGTCAGCCAGGACGCGATGACGCGCGGGCTGCCCCGGCTCACCGGCAAGGGGGACGCGCTCTGGGCCGGGCTCGCGGCGGCGGAGGGCGACGTGGTCGCGTTCGTCGACGCCGACCTGCGGGAGTTCCGGGCGCACTTCGTCACCGGGCTGCTCGGGCCACTGCTCACCGACCCGTCGGTCGAGTTCGTGAAGGGCTTCTACCACCGGCCGCTGGTCGGGGCGACCAGCGTGGAGGCCGACGGCGGGGGCCGGGTGACCGAGCTGATGGCCCGGCCGCTGCTCAACCTGTTCTGGCCCGAGCTGGCCGGCTTCGTGCAGCCGCTCGCCGGCGAGTACGCCGGCCGCCGGGAGGTGCTGGAGCAGGTGCCCTTCGTCTCCGGGTACGGCGTGGAGACGGCCATGCTCATCGACCTGCTGGAGCTGGTCGGGCTGGACGCGCTGGCCCAGGTGGACCTGGGCGAGCGCAAGCACCGCCACCAAGACACCGCCGCGCTGGGCCGGATGTCGGCGCAGATCATGCTGACCGCCTGGTCCCGCCTTCAGCGGCGCGGCTGGGCGGCGCCGGGGCTGGAACCGACCGCGCTGCTGACCCAGTTCCGGCGGGGTGGCTCGGAGGCGCTGCCGAACCTGGACCGCGAGATCGTGGTCAGCGACGTCTCGATCGAGGAACGGCCGCCGCTGGCGGAACTGCGACACCGGGTGCCGCGGCGCCGGGTCGCGGCATGAGCACCGCCGACGAAAGGGACCGCGCATGACTCTCACCGTCCTGATGAACGCGGGTCCCTGGTTGTCCGTGCCGCCGCCCGGCTACGGCGGGATCGAGAACGTGGTCGCCACGCTGGTGCCGGAGCTGCGCAAGCTCGGCGTGCGGGTGGTGCTCGCCTCGGTGGAGAGCAGCACGCTGCCGGTGGACGAGAAGATCGCGGTCTTTCCGGACGGGCAGTTCCACGCCCTGCAACGGCCGTACAACCAGGTCTGCGGGGTGTCCCAGGCGCACCTGAACGGCGTGGTCCGCGCCCTGCACAGCCGCGACGACATCGACCTGGTGCACGACCACGTGGAGGCGGTCGGCCTGGCCACCCTGGCCGCGATGGGCCCGGACGGCCCGCCGGCGCTGCACACCCTGCACTGGGACCTGGCCAAGCACCCGGAGCTCTACGGCAACCTGGACGGCGGCGACCGGGTGCGGGTCAACGGCGTCTCCGCCGCACAGCTCGCCCGGGCGCCGCGGGCCCTCCAGCAGCACTCGGTCGGCCACGTGCACCTGTCCACCCCGCTCGCCGTCGACGCGGACCGCCGGCCGGCGGCGGAGAAGGGCGAGCACGTGGTCATCCTGGGCCGGATCAACCCGGGCAAGGGGCAGGACCTGGGCGCCCGGCTGGCCCGGAAGGTCGGCTTCCCGCTGGTGCTGGCCGGCCCGGTCGGCCCGTACCACCGGCCCGAGGATCTGGCCGCGGCCGGTGACGAGGCCCGGCAGAACCCGGACGTGCGGTTCTTCTACGACGAGGTGGCTCCCCATGTCGACGGCGACCTGGTGCGCTGGGTCGGCACCGTCGCCGGGCAGGAGCGTGACGACCTGGTGGCCGGGGCGCGGGCCTCGCTGTTCCCGCTGCGCTGGGAGGAGCCCGGCGGCACCGCGGTGGTCGAGTCGCTGGCGCTCGGCACGCCGGTGGTGGCCACGGCCCGCGGGTGCCTGCCGGAGCTGATCGAGCACGGCCGGACCGGGCTGCTCACCACCCACGAGGAGGAGCTGGGCGACCTGGTGCTGGCCGCCGGGCTGCTCGATGACGACGAGTGCCGGCGCGAGGCGGCCGCACGGTTCACCCCGGAGCTGATGGCCCGGCGGTACGTGGAGCTGTACGAGGGGGTCCGCCGGCTCGCCGCCCCGCCGTTGCAGCTCGCCTGAGGCCGTCCCGTCCCCGGCCCGGACCGTCCCCGGACGGTCGGGGCTCGGCGCGTGCGTTTGCCCCCGGTGTGCCGGGGAAAGCCGCGCGGTCCCTGTCAGCTAGGAGGCCGGCATGACGAACTCGATGGCGCACGCGCGTGGGCGACGCAACCCGGCGGACGGCCGGGCGCCGGTACGCCGGGCCGCGGCGACCGTCGGCGTGCTCTTCCTGGTGATCGGCGTGCTGGGCTTCATCCCCGGCATCACCACCCACTTCGGCGACATGAAGTTCGCCGGGCACGACTCCGACGCGAAGCTGCTCGGGCTGTTCCAGGTCTCGGTGCTGCACAACATCGTGCACCTGCTGTTCGGCGTCGCCGGCCTGCTGCTGGCCCGGACGATCTCCGGAGCCCGGACGTTCCTGATCGGCGGCGGCGCGATCTACCTCGTGCTCTGGCTCTACGGCGTGGTGGTCGACCACGACAGCGGCGCGAACTTCTTCCCGCTCAACGGCGCGGACGACTGGCTGCACTTCCTCCTCGGCGTCGGCATGATCGCCCTCGGGCTGCTCACCACCCGGGCCAGCAGTCGCCGCTGACCGGGCGCCACCCCGGCCGGATGTCCGGTTTCACCCGCCCCGGCCATGGGTACTTCCCAGGTCCCCCCCGACGAGACGGAAACGAGGGCCTGGGATGTCGACCCGGATCAGGTGCGAGGTCCGCGACGAGTCGCCGGTCACCGTCGTACGGCTGGCCGGCGCGCTCGACCTGGGCACGATGCGCTCGGTGCACACGGTGCTGGACCGTTGCCTGGCCGCGCAGCCGGACGCCCTCGTGGTCGACCTGGAGAGGCTGGACGTCACGGATCCGCTCGCTCTCTCCGTCTTCGCCGCCGCGGCCCGCCGGGCCGCGGACTGGCCGGCCGTCCCGATGGTGCTGTCCGCCCCGCCGCCGGAGGCGGCGGCCTGGCTCACCGAGACCACCGCCTGCCGGGTGGTGCCGGTCCGCCGCGACTGCGCGGAGGCGACGGCGCTGGCCGGCGCGGTGGCCGCCCCGCGGCTGCGGGCCCGGCTGGAGCCGGTGGCCGGGGCCTGCCGGCGGGCCCGCGAGCTGGTCGCCGAAGCGTGCGCCGGGTGGAACATCCCGGAACTGGCCGGCCCCGCTTCGCTGGTCCTCAGCGAACTGGTCGGCAACGTGGTCCGGCACGCCGGCACCCCGATGCAGGTGACACTGACCCTGTGCCGCCCCTATCTACGGGTGGCGGTGATGGACGGCAGCCCGGCCGACGCGCGGGTGGTGACCGACCGCGACCTGCGAGCCGAGGGCGGGCGGGGGCTCATGCTGGTCCGCGAGTTGGCCCAGCGTTGGGGCAGCGCCCCGGCGGGCGCGGGCAAGGTGGTCTGGGCCATGCTGCCGGCGAACTGACCGAATTCTCCGCTCTCGCCTGGTTTGATGATAGTGGGCCGGGTACGCGTGCCCGTCCTGTCTGCCGTCACACGGGGTGAGAAGCCATGCGCAAGCGGGTAGTCACGGAGCCGGCCCGAGACCGGGGGCCGGCGATCCTCGCACCGGCCCGGTTCGGCGGTTATCCCGGCCCGGTCCGGGAGGCGACGAAGGGCGACACCCTCTGGCGGCTGCTGCGCACGACCGACGCGAAGCTCATCGGCCTGCTGTACCTGCTCACGTCGTTCCTGTTCTTCCTGATCGGCGGCGTGCTGGCACTGGTGATCCGCGCGGAGTTGGGCCAGCCGGGAATGCAGATCGTCTCCCCCGAGCAGTACAACCAGCTGTTCACCATGCACGGCACGATCATGCTGCTGCTGTTCGCCACGCCACTGGTCTTCGCCTTCGGCAACTACATCGTCCCGCTCCAGATCGGCGCACCCGACGTCTCGTTCCCCCGGCTCAACGCCCTGGCCTACTGGCTGTACCTGTTCGGCGGGTCGATGGTGCTGGGCAGCTTCGCCACCCCGGGGGGCGCGGCCGACTTCGGCTGGTTCGCGTACACGCCGTTGAGCACGGGGCAGCACAGCCCGGGAGTCGGCGGGAACCTGTGGGTGGTCGGCCTCGTGGTCTCCGGCCTGGGCACCATCCTCGGCGCGGTCAACATGATCACGACCATCATCACCCTGCGCGCGCCGGGCATGACGATGTTCCGGATGCCGATCTTCACCTGGAACCTGCTGCTCACCAGCCTCCTGGTGATCTTCGTGTTCCCGCTGCTCGCCGCCGCGCTCCTGGCGCTGGGCTCGGACCGGATCCTGCACTCGCACGTCTTCGACGCCACCACCGGCGGGCCGATGCTCTGGCAGCACCTGTTCTGGTTCTTCGGCCACCCCGAGGTCTACATCGTGGCGCTGCCGTTCTTCGGCATCATCACCGAGATCGTCCCGGTCTTCTCCCGGAAGCCGATCTTCGGCTACACCGGTCTGGTGCTCGCCACGATCTCGATCACCGTGCTGTCGATGACCGTCTGGGCGCACCACATGTTCGTCACCGGGCAGGTGCTGCTGCCGTTCTTCAGCATCCTGAGCTATCTCATCGCGGTGCCCACCGGGGTGAAGTTCTTCAACTGGATCGGCACCATGTGGAAGGGCCAGATCACCTTCGAGACGCCGATGCTCTTCGCGGTCGGCTTCCTGGTGACCTTCCTGTTCGGTGGCCTGACCGGTGTGCTGCTGGCCAGCCCGCCGGCCGACTTCCACGTCTCCGACACGTACTTCGTGGTGGCGCACTTCCACTACGTGCTCTTCGGCACCATCGTGTTCGCGGCCTTCGGCGGCGTCTACTTCTGGTTCCCGAAGATGACCGGGCGGCTGCTCGACGAGCGACTGGGCAAGATCCACTTCTGGACCATGTTCACCGGCTTCCACATGACGTTCCTGGTGCAGCACTGGCTGGGCGCCGAGGGCATGCCCCGCCGGTACGCCGACTACCTGCCCGGAGACGGCTTCACGGTGCTGAACGAGGTCTCCACCATCGGGTCGTTCATCCTCGGCGCGTCCACCCTGTTCTTCATCTACAACGCCTGGAAGTCCTGGCGATACGGCGCCATGGTGACCGTCGACGACCCGTGGGGATACGGCAACTCCCTGGAGTGGGCCACCACCTGCCCGCCGCCGCTGCGCAACTTCGACCGGATGCCGCGGATCCGCTCCGAGCGGCCCGCCTTCGACCTGAAGTACGGCCCGCTGGTTTCCGACCTGGGCCGCGACCTGCCGCAGCGCACCACCAAACCCCCGCAGCACTTCATGGAGGAGCTGCACCACGAGCGGCACGTCCCGGAGTCGCCGGCCGCCGAGGGCGCGCACGGCGCACGCGAGGCCGTCGAGTACCAGCCCGCACCGCAGTCCGGCGCCCGGCCGATCGACGTGCCGGAGCCGGAGGAGGTGCGCCGGCCCAGCTTCGACGAGACCGACGAGCCGGAGGAAACCCAGCTGGGCCCGCAGCGCAGCAAGCCGTCCCACCCCCGCTGGGAGCACCCCCGCGGGCCCGGGGACACCGAGGAGAACTGAGCAGGACCACCCAAGGAGGGCCGGCGCCGTCGGGCGCCGGCCCTCCTTGTCACGTACGGGTCAGTCGGCGGCGGGCAGGCCGGCCGCGGCGAGCGAGCGGCGCACCGCGGGCTGCACCCGGGTCAGCCGCAGCGGCACCCCGGTGCGGGCGGCGGCGTCCCGGCCGGCCATCAGCGCGGCGATCCCGCCGGCGTCGAAGCCGCCCGCGCCCACCAGGTCGACCACCACCTCGCTGGGCTGCCCGGTGACCGCCTCCAGCATGGCCTTGCGAAGCTGGTTGGCGCCGTCCCGGTCGACCTCTCCCCCGACCTCGACGACCACCCGGTCGCCGTTCTGCTTCACGGAAATCCTCGCCTTGGCCGGCTCCGACTCGGCCGCGCCGTTCTGCCAGGGTGGCGGGGCGTCGGCGAGCATCGCCTGACGCAGCCAGGTCAGCGCCCGGGACAGCAGCCGGGACACGTGCATCTGCGAGATGCCGAACCGGGCCGCGATCTCGGCCTGGGTCTGGTTGCCGTAGAAGCGCATGGCGAGGATCCGCCGCTCACGCCAGGGCAGCCGGTGCAGCAGGCCGCTGACCGTGACCCGGTCGTCGACCGACTCCAGGGCGTTGTCCGACTCGCCGACCAGGTCGCCGAACTCGGCGGAACTCTCGCCGCCGACCGGCGCGTTGAGCGACGCCGGGCTGTAGCCGGCAGCCGACTCCAGGGCGGCCAGGATCTCCTCCTCCGGCGTCTCCAGCCGCTCGGCCAGCTCGTGGACCGTGGGCGCCCGGGACAGCTCGCTGGTCAGCGCCGCGGTCGCCTGCCCGACCTCCAGGATCAGGTCGCGCAGCCGGCGCGGCACGTGCACACCCCAGGTGCGGTCCCGGAAGTGCCGTTTGATCTCGCCGACGATGGTGATCGCGGCGTACGCGGTGAATGAGCCGCGCTCCGGGTCGTACCGGTCGACGGCGTTGACCAGGCCGAGACGGGCCACCTGCTCCAGGTCCTCCAGCGGTTCCCCGCGGCCCCGGTAGCGGCGGGCCAGCCGGCCGGCGAAGGGCAACGCGAAGCGGACCAGGTCGTCCCGCGCCTCCTGCCGCCGCTCCGGTGGCAGGCCGGCGATCCGTGCCGCGTACGCCAGCGCCGCCGCGTCGAGGTCCTCCAGGCCCCGTTCGGTGGGTGGTGGTGTGGGTGTGGTGGTCTGTCCGAACATCCGCGCCTCCCTCAGGAAGGTCCCCCGCCCGGATCGGAACCGGTCGTGCGCGTGGTTGGGCCACGCCGGGCCGGAAGTTGGGTTACGTGACGGAACGTCGGAAGCGGCGGCCGCCCGCCGCACGGCGTCGTGGGCCGTTCCGCGGCGAGCGGTGTTCCCGCTCCGTAGGTACTCAATCACGGACCGCAGGATCGCGAGGATGTTTCGCCAGGTTGGTCGGCGACCCGCCGACGGCCGGCCTCAGGAGAGCAGCAACCCCTGGTGGGCGCCCGCGTCGCGCAGGGCGGCGAGGGCCTCGGCCATCCGCAGCGGCGGCGGCACCGGGAGGTCGTACGGCTGGTTGCGCAACACCTCCGTGGCACGCCGGGTGGGAACCGCGGTGACCGGGTAGCCGCGCGCCGAGCCCCGATCCAGGGCGCGCCGGCGCCGCCCGAATCCGGCCACCGCGAGCCACTGCGGCAGCCCCGCGAGGGCCGGCGAGCGGACCCCGGGCGGCTCGGGCAGCACGTCCACCGAGCTGAACGGCTCGCTGCCGGCGAGCCACCACTCCACCCCCTGCACCCGCCGCCGCGTCGCGTTCTCGCACCAGTAGGGCACCAGCCCGGCCCGGATCACCTGCCACGGGTCTAGCAGCCGGCCGCACTCGACCACCAGGCGGTCGCCGGTCTTCCCGGCCCGGCGCAGCCAGCGGCGGTAGAGGTCGGCGGTCGCGGCGCTCAGCGCGTCCGGCTGGGGGACGACGACCCGGTGCAGCGGATGCCCGTGCCGGCCGCCCCACTCCCGGGCGTCGTGCTCGAAACCGGACTCCACGCCGTTCTCGGCGAACGCCGCCGGGGAGGTGACGTCCGGAGGCGTCCAGCGCGCCCCGTCGCCGCCGGCCGAGCGGAGCACCTGGCGCAGCGCGTGCGCGTCCGGGTGGAAGTCGACCGGGTCGAGCCCGCTCGCCGGGGAGCCGACCTGGAAGCTGTGCCCGCTCCCCTCGTCCCGCACCGGCCAGGTGCGCGCGTCGTGCAGCAGCAGCACCGGCGCGCCGGGCTCCAGCCCTTCGCTGAGGAACCGGGCGTACGCCGCGGGCAGCGCCCGCCACCGCAGCGCGAGCGCCACCGTGGCGCCCGCCGAGGCGCCCCGGCTGGCCGGGCAGTGCACCTGCCGGACGTGCACGCGCGGGTTGCCGGCGAGCAGCCGGCCGGCGAGCGCGGCCCCGTGGTCCAGCGCAGCGTCCGGGCGGTCCACCGCGCCCGGGGTCCAGTGCGCGGACACTTCGAACGCGGCGGGCAGCCAGGGCACCCCGAGCGCCACCGCCAGGTGCGCCGCCGCGCCGTGCGGCGAGCCGAGCACCGCCCCGGGCCAGCGGCGGGCCGGGTACTGGCCGACGAACCACCCGGCCACCCGCTCGGCGTCCACCTCGGCCACCTGGGCGGGGGTAAGCGCGGCCCGGCCGGCGGCCCGCGCCGCGGCGGCGCGGCGCACCGGCTCCGGGGCCCCGGTGAAGCGGGACAGCGGGCCCGGGTGGCCGAGGTCGCCGCAGTCGTCGCCGCGCAGCGCCCGCGCCGTCACCGCGACCAGCAGCCTGGCGGCGCTGCCCACGGCGACCACCCGGTCCCCGGTCGACCCCACGGGCACCTTGCGCACCGGCTCCCCCTTCCCTCGTTCGCTCACCACGCGGCCCGGCTTCCCGTCCCTCTGGGGTCTAAACGGGGCATCCCCCCACGGGTCGGACCAATCAGCGGGCGGGCGGCGGCACCACGCGGGGCACGCACCGCACCCAGGCACGTCGTTCCGCCGTGCCCCGCCGTCCCGGGTCGAACCGGCACTTCCGCGCGCGGCCGACGACGACAAAATCAATCTTGGAGAGCTGCCGTTCCGCTCGAACGGCAACTCTCCAAGATCGCAAACGCCGGCTTCGATCCGTTAGACGAGGTCCTCCGCCTCCACGGCGCCCTCGGCCTCCAGCACCCGCTCCCGCACCCGCCGGGCCGCGTCCCCGTCGGCGAACAGCCCACGCAGGTCGGCCAGGGCCGGCTCGGGCGGGTTCAGCGGCACGGCCGGGTCGACCACGGCCTCGAACACGCTGGGCCGGTCCGCGGCGAGCACCTCGTCCCAGGCGGGACCGACCAGGTCGGGGCGGTCCACCCGCACCCCGTGCAGGCCGAGCAGCCGGGCCCAGCCGGCGTACGGCACGTCGGGCCGCCGGTCGGCGAACGCGCCGGGCGGTCGTCCGCCACCCGTCCCGGACTGGTCGCGGTTGTTCAGCACCAGCACCACCAGCCGGGGATCCCGCCACTCCTGCCAGTGGTGCGCCACCGTGATCAGCTCAGCCAGCCCGTTGAGCTGCATGGCCCCGTCGCCGAGCAGCGCGATCACCGGCTCGTCCGGGCGGGCCAGCTTGGCCGCCACGGCGTACGGCAGGGCGCAGCCCATCGAGCCGAGCGTGCCGCAGAGCTGCGCCCGGACGCCGGTGGGCAGTTCCAGGTGCCGGGCGTACCAGTAGATGACCGAGCCGACGTCCACCGCGACGGAGCCGCGGCGCGGCAGCCGGGCGGAGAGTTCCTGGAGCACGAGCTGTGGGTTGAGCGGCTCCGCCGGGGCAGCGGCCCGCTCGGCGGCGGCCTCCCGCCACCGGTCGACCGAGCTCTCCACCACACCGCGCCACTGCGGGTTGGGCCGGTCCGGCACCCGGCCCAGCAGCGCGCGCAGCGTCTCGGCGGCGTCGCCGACCAGCGGCACGTCCACGGTATAACGGGTGCCGATGCGCCGGCCATCGATGTCGATCTGGATGGTGCGGACCTGGCCCGGCATCGGGAACCAGTCGGTCCACGGGTCGTTGGTGCCGACCAGCAGCAGGGTGTCACAGCCCCCCATGAGCTGGGCGGCGGCGGTGGTGCCGACCTCGCCGAGCACGCCCGTGTGGAAGGGCAGCCGCTCGTCGAGCACCGGCTTGCCCAGCAGCGAGGTGGCCACGCCCGCGTCGAGCCGGTCGGCGAGGGCCATGACCTCCTCGGCCGCGCCGTGCGCGCCCTGGCCGACCAGGATCGCCAGCCGCTGACCGGTGCCGAGCAGCGCGGCGGCAGCGTCCAGATCGGCGTCGTGCGGCAGCACCCGGGCCAGCGGCTCGCCCGGGGTCGCCGACATCACACCGGCGACCTGCGGCTGCAGGTCCGGGACGGCCGCCACCTGGAGGGCGCGCGGCAGCACCACGCAGGTCGGGCTGCGGGTCGCCGCGGCGGTGCGGAACGCCTGGTCCAGCAGGCCCGGCACCTGGTCCGGCGTGCGGCCGTAGCGGACGAACTGGTTGCAGACGTCGCCGAAGAGCCGGCTCAGCCCGATCTCCTCGTGCGCCCCGCCGAGCGGGCCGGTGACGTCCTCGCCGACGATCGCCACCACCGGTTTGCTGTCCAGCTTGGCGTCGTAGAGGCCGTTGAGCAGGTGCACCGCGCTCGGCCCCTGGGTGGCCAGGCAGACCCCGATCTCGCCGGTGAACTTGGCGTGCCCGGTGGCCATGAACGCGGCGGTCTCCTCGTGTCGGGCGGGGACGAAATCCGGGTCCCCGCCCGCGGCGTCCAGCGCGGCGACCAGCGGGGCGATCGCCGCCCCCGGGTAGCCGAAGGCCCGAGGCACTCGCCAGGCCCGCAGCCGTTCGACGACCAGGTCCGCCACCGTACGGTCAGCCATTGCCCCGCCCGGGCGTGCTGGCGTCGACGTAGCGCAGCACGGCGCCGACCCCGTCGGTGAGTTCCGGCGCCTCCTCCGGCGCGAGCACGGTCAGCTCGGCGTCGGTGCCGATCAGCGCGCGCAGCAGCGCGGCGTCCGCGCGTACCTTCTGCGGGTCGGCCACCGACATGTCCGCCAACTGCTGTGGGTCGGTGGCGATCTCGGTCGGTTCGGGCCCGATCCAGAGCTTGCCGTTGGCGGAGGCGTCGTCGACGATCAGCATCGTGTCGACCTGGTTCCGTTGCAGGGCGGAAACCACCGCGTCCAGGCCGGCGCCGACGTCCTCCTGCACGCCGAAGCGGTCGAGCGCGGCGGCGATCCGCTGGTCGGCGACCTCGGCGATGGTCTGCACGGTGATGTCGTCCATCAGGGTGTCGTCGGCGCCGATGTAGTCGCGGGAGCCGGCGTCGGTGCGGACCAGCACGTCCTGCCAGCGCTCCGGCAGCTGGGCGGCGATCATCCCCGTCGCCCGGATGTCCCCGGCCACCACCACCACGTCCGCGCCGACCCGGTCGGCCAGCTCGGCGGTGGCCGCGGCGGCGTCACCGGCGTTGTGGTGCCACGCCTCCATGGCGGCCCGCTGGTAGCGGGACTGCGACCAGCCGCCCGGCTGCACCCGGCGCAGCTGCCAGCTCTCCCGCCCCGTCACCCTCGCCCGGCGCGGCACCCCGCCGGCGCTGACCGCGACGACGTCCGCCCCGGTCCGGTCGGCCAGCACCCGCACCCAGGCGATCTGCTCGCCGCGCTGGGCGACCAGCGGCATCGTGTGCGGCAGCGCGGACCAGCTCGCCAGATCGCGCAGCGGCGGCGCGGATAGGTACTCGGTGAGCACCACCCGCCCCCGGTTGGCGAAGACCGCGATGCCGTAGTCGCCGGGCATCGGATCGTGCCGGCGGACCACCTCCTCGACCGCCTCGACGGTCGCCTGGTCGGCGCCCTGCCCGATCAGGTTTCCCTTGAGCGCGCGCCAGCGCAGGTCGACCTGCGGACGCGCGTCGTGGGTGTCCCGGGAGGCGTCCAGGTAGACCGAACACCAGGGCCCGGGACGGTCGTAGAGCGGGCGCAGGAAGGACAGCTGCATGCTCGACCCCTTTCCAGCTCGGACGCACGCATACCCGCGCGACCCCGGATGTCACCTTCCGGGGCGGGCCGTGACCGGCGTTCATTCACGTCGTTCAACCCGAGGAATCGATACCATCAGTGAACGGAACGGAACTCTCGGTGGTGAACATGGACGCGGAGCTGCACATCCGGCGCGCCGTCCACCCGGCGGAACGGATCGTCACCGGCCGGTTGGTCCGCCTCATGGAGGGCTACGCCCGCGAGGTGCGGGTGGGGCAGCCGGTCCTGGTCGCGGTGCTGACCGCGGCGGGCGTGGTGGGGTTGCTGCTGAGGGTGGTGCGCGCCCTGCTCAGCCGTGGCGGCGGGGGCGCCCGGCGCAGCTTCAAGGAGCTGAAGCAGGGGCCCGAGTTCCTGGTCACCCCGGTCCGGGTGCGCGACGCGGCCGGCCGGCTGGTGGAGGTGGAGCTGCACGGCCACCTGCCGCAGAGCGCCCTGCACCCCGGCGACCACGTGCAGCTCACCCTGCGCCCGCAGCGCGACGCCGACCTGCCGCCCCGGATCGAGCGGATCGTCAACCTGACTACCGGCCAGCTGCTGACCCCGCGTACCGCGACGGTCTGGTCGCACCTGGGGCCGGCGCTGCTGCTGCAGGCGATGCTCGGGGTGCTGCTGGTGGCGGGCGTCGCCGCCTGCTCCGCGCTCCGCTAAAGGTTTCCGCTGCCGCCGCCCGGGGCACCGCCTCGCTCATGTTCCCCGGATTCACCCTGGCGGAGATCGACCTCGGCTCGGTGCGACTGCGGGTCCGGCACGGCGGCTCCGGGCCGCCGGTGGTGCTGCTGCACGGGCACCCGCGTACGCACGCCACCTGGCACCGGGTCGCGCCGCTGCTCGCCGCCCGGCACACCGTGATCTGCCCCGACCTGCGCGGCTACGGCGGCTCGTCGAAGCCGCCGAGCGACCCGGCGCACACGGTCTACTCGAAGCGGGCGATGGCCGGCGACGTGGTGGCGCTGCTCGACGCGCTCGGCCACCCTCGGGCGGCGGTCGTCGGCCACGACCGGGGGTCGTACGTGGCCATGCGCACCGCGCTGGACCACCCGGACCGGGTGACCCGGCTCGGCGTGCTGGACGGGGTGCCGATCGGCGAGGCGCTGGCCCGCTGCGACGCCCGGTTCGCGGCCCGCTGGTGGCACTGGTTCTTCCTCGGCCAGCTCGCCAAGCCGGCCGAGCGGGTGATCAACGCCGATCCGGACGCCTGGTACGGCGGCTCGCCGGAGGCGATGGGCGCGGAGGCGTACGCCGACTACCGCCGGGCCATCCACGACCCGGCCACGGTGCACGCGATGTGCGAGGACTACCGGGCCGGGCTGGGCCCGGACCGGGCGGCGGACGACGCGGACCGGGCCGCCGGCCGGCGGATCGGCTGTCCGGTGCTCTTCGCCTGGTCCGAGCGGGACGACATGGTCGAGCTGTACGGCGACCCGGCGGCGATCTGGCGCGACTGGGCGGACGACGTGCGGGCGGCCTCGATCCCCTCCGGCCACCACATGGCCGAGGAGGCGCCCGGGGAGCTGGCGGGCCTGCTCAGCGACTTCCTGGCCGGGTGACCCGGCGGTCAGCCGACCGGGGTGAGGGGGCGGTCGGTGGGGGCCGGGGCGGCCAGGAGGCCGCGGCGGCGCGCCCAGCGCTCGAAGAGCACCGTGGCGAACGGCGGCACGGCGCAGGCCAGCGCGATCGCGGTGTGCCACAGCGACCAGCGCCGCTGCCGGGCCACCACCAGCACGAGCAGCCCGTACGCCACGAAGAGCGCGCCGTGGACCGGGCCGAACACGTGCACGCCGATCTCGTTGCGCGGCGGCCCGTACTTGACGGCCATGCCGGCCAGCAGGGCGGCCCAGGAGCAGGCCTCGGCGATCGCCGCTGCCACGAACAGCCGGATGGTGGTCTCGCGCATCCGGCCATGGTAGCCAGCCGCACCCACCGAACCGGCCGGGACACTGTGCGGCGCGACAGGGATCACCGGCGGGAGAGCTGGGTAGTAATGGGTCCCCCGGCTCTTTCCCCGCGCCGCCGTGACGTGCGAGGTTAGGGGGACCAACGGTGACAGGGTGGTGACCATGGGCGAGGACGTCGGCGTGCGCACCTTCAGCCGGGAGGACCGGGCCCGCTACCGCGACAAGGTGCGGCGCTGCTTGGACGTGTTCGCCGAGATGCTGCGCGAGTCCCGCTTCGACGTGGAGCGGCCGATGACCGGGCTGGAGATCGAGCTGAATCTGGTCGACGGCGACTCCCAGCCGGCCATGCGCAACGCCGACGTGCTGGAGGCGATCGCCGATCCCAGCTTCCAGACCGAGCTGGGCCAGTTCAACATCGAGATCAATGTGGCCCCGCGCCGGCTCACCGGCACCGGCACGGCGCAGTTCGAGGAGCACGTCCGGGCCAGCCTCAACGCCGCCGAGGAGAAGGCCCGCACGGTCGGCGCGCACATGGTGATGATCGGCATCCTGCCGACCCTGCGCCCGGAGCACCTGACCGCCGCCACGCTCTCGGCAAACCCCCGCTACGCCCTGCTCAACGAGCAGATCTTCGCCGCCCGGGGCGAGGACCTGCGGATCTCGATCAGCGGGGTGGAGCGGCTGGCCACCACCGCGGACACCATCACCCCCGAGGCGGCCTGCACCAGCACCCAGTTCCACCTCCAGGTCAGCCCGGCCCAGTTCGCCGACTACTGGAACGCCGCCCAGGCGATCGCCGGCATCCAGGTCGCGCTCGGCGCGAACTCGCCGCTGCTGTTCGGCCGCGAGCTGTGGCGGGAGACCCGGGTCCCGCTGTTCCAGCAGGCCACCGACACCCGCGCCGAGGAGATCAAGGCCCAGGGGGTACGCCCCCGGGTCTGGTTCGGGGAACGCTGGATCACCAGCGTGTTCGACCTGTTCGAGGAGAACGTGCGCTACTTCCCGGCACTGCTGCCGGTCTGCGACCCGGAGGACCCGGCGGAGACCCTGGCCGCCGGCGGCGTGCCGAAGCTCGCCGAACTCCGGCTGCACAACGGCACCGTCTACCGCTGGAACCGCCCGGTCTACGACGTGCTGAAGGGGCGCCCGCACCTGCGGGTGGAGAACCGGGTGCTGCCCGCCGGGCCGACCGTGCTGGACACCGTCGCCAACGGCGCCTTCTACTTCGGTCTGGTCCGCGCCCTCGCCGAGTCGGACCGGCCGCTCTGGTCGCAGATGTCGTTCAGCGCGGCCGAGGAGAACTTCACCAACTGCGCCCGGCACGGCATCGACGCCCAGGTGTTCTGGCCCGGGCTGGGCTACCTGCCGGTGACCGAGCTGGTGCTGCGCCGGCTGCTGCCGCTGGCCCACCACGGGCTCGACCGGTGGGGCCTCGACCCCGCCGAGCGGGACCGGCTGCTCGACATCGTCGAGCAGCGCTGCCTGACCGGCCGCAACGGCGCCACCTGGCAGGTGGAGACGCTGCACCGGCTGGAGTCCGCCGACCACCTGGACCGGCCGGAGGCGCTGCGCGAGGTGGTCCGCCACTACGTCGATCTGATGCACAGCAACCGGCCCGTCCACGAGTGGCCGCTGCCCTGACCTTCCCGGCTCAGAGCGGGGACGGGTCGTCGCGCAGCCGGCTGTAGAGCCAGCCGTCGCGCCAGGCGCCGGCGCGGAACTCGCAGGCCCGGACGATCCCTTCCAGCTGGAAGCCCGCCTTCTCCAGCGATCGCTGCTCGGCGACGTTCTCCGGGTGGGTGCCGGCCTGGATCCGCTGCGCCGGGGTGTGCGCGAACAGGTAGTCGCAGAGCAGCGCCTGCGCCCGCCAGCCGATGCCCCGGCCACGCCACTCGGGCAGCAGGGCGATGCCGATCTCCCAGTAGGGCGCGCGCCCGCCGTAGATGCCTGACCCGTAGCTCACCAAACCGGCGGCGGCCCCCTCGGGCTCGATCTGGACGATCAGCCGGCCGTCCCGCTCGCCCAGCCAGCCGTCCTCGGCGTACCGGCGGGCGGGCGCACCCGGGTCCCGGAAGCCGGCCCAGTCCGGCCCGATCAGGCCCGGCTCGGTGGCGAACCGGCGGAACATCGCCAGGTCCGGCTCGGCGACCGGGCGCAGCCGGACGGTGCCGCCGCCCGCCCCGTGCGCGATGCCGGTGGGCGCCGCCGGTGGGTCGGCCTCATCCATGCCCGGCACGCTAGCGGCCCGGCGCGAGCGCCGCTGCCCCGGCACGCTCGGCGCGGCGGGCACAGCGATCGGCGAAGGAGTGAGCACGGGGGAAGAAGCCGCGCGGATGGCCCGCGCCGAGGATGGGAATGGTCATCGATCCGCAGGGTCGATGCCCGGCGGCGCCGTGGCCGGGTGCCCCGGCACCGTCGGTCGGTCCCCACCGTCGTTGACGTCGCGTTCACGTTCCTCTAGTGGGACGTCCGGCTGCTCGCCCGCCGCGAGATCATTCCCTGGTACCCGACGGCCCCCTGGGCCTGACCGGGCGGTGCGGGACCGGGCCGGCCGGCCCGGTCCCGCGCCAACGTCAGAGCGCCACGATCGCGGCAGACTCCGGCGGCAGTTCGATCCCGTCGCGCATCACGGTGACCCCCTCGGAGGTGGCGAGCAGCACCCGGCGCACCACGCCGGGCAGGTTGATCCGCTGCGGCTTGCCGGCCAGGTTCGCCACCACCAGGCAGCCGCCGCGCCGCATCAGCAGGAACTGGTCGCCGTGGCGCACCTCGACGTGGCTGAGCCGCGGGTCGGACAGGTCGGGGCGGCGCTTGCGCAGCGCGATCAGCCGCCGGTAGAAGTCGTACATCTCCCGGTGCTCGGGCTTGTCCAACTCGGCCCAGTCGAGCCGGGACTGGACGAAGGTCTGCGGATCCTGCGGGTCGGGCACCTCTCCCGGTGGCCAGCCGTGCGCGGCGAACTCCCGCCGGCGACCGGCCGCCACCGCGGTGGCCAGTTCCGGCTCCGGGTGGCTGGTGAAGAACTGCCACGGGGTGCTGGCCGCCCACTCCTCCCCCATGAACAGCATCGGGGTGAAGGGCGCGGTCATCAGCAGCGTGGCGCCGACGCGCAGCAGCCCGGCGGAGAGCGTGGCGGAGATCCGGTCGCCGGTGGCCCGGTTGCCGATCTGGTCGTGGTTCTGCAGGTACGCCACGAACCGGTGCCCCGGCGTGCGCTGCCGGTCGACGGGGCGGCCGTGGCTGCGGTTGCGGAAGCTGGACCAGGTGCCGGCGTGGAAGAAGGCGGCGGTCAGCACGTCGGTGAGGCACTCCAGCGAACCGAAGTCGCCGTAGTAGCCCTGCCGTTCCCCGGTGAGCAGGGTGTGCAGCGCGTGGTGGGCGTCGTCGTTCCACTGGGCGTGCAGGCCGTACCCGCCGGCTTCCCGCGGGGTGATCAGCTTCGGGTCGTTGAGGTCGCTCTCGGCGATCAGCGACAGCGGCCGGCCCAGGTGCGTGGAGAGCGCCTCCACCTCGGCCGCCACCTCCTCGAGGAAGTGGGTGGCCCGGGAGTCGGGCATGGCGTGTACGGCGTCCAGCCGCAGCCCGTCGACGTGGTAGTCGCGCAGCCACATCAGCACGCTGTCGACGATGTAGCGGCGCACCCCGTCGGAGTGCGGCCCGTCCAGGTTGACGGTGCGGCCCCAGGTGTTGCTCTGCTCGGTGAGGTACGGCGCGAAGCGCGGCGCGTAGGCCCCGGAGGGCCCGAAATGGTTGTAGACGACGTCGAGGATCACCCCCAGCCCCTTGGCGTGTGCGGCGTCGACGAAGCGCTTGAGCCCGTCCGGCCCCCCGTACGGCTCGTGCGGCGCGTACCAGCAGACCCCGTCGTAGCCCCAGTTGTGCTCGCCGTTGAAGGCGTTGACCGGGAGCAGCTCTACCAGGTCGACGCCGAGGTCGACCAGGTGGTCGAGGCGGCCGATCGCCGCGTCGAAGGTGCCCTCCGGGGTGAAGGTGCCGATGTGCAGCTCGTAGAGGACGCTGCCGGGCAACTGCTGCCCGGTCCAGCCCTGGTCGGTCCAGTCGAAGGCGGCGTGGGCGTAGCGCCGGCTCGGCCCGTGCACGCCCTGCGGCTGCCAGGCGGACCGGGGGTCGGGCAGGGCCCGCTCGTCGTCGTCGAGGAGGAACGCGTAGTCGGTGCCGGGTCCGGCGCCGGGCACCTCGACCCGCCACCAGCCCTCCGGGCCGGGACGCATGTCGTGGTCGGCGACGCCGGGCAGGCGCAGCCGCACCCGGGCGGCTTCGGGCGCCCACACCGTGAACTCGGTCATGCGGCAGCCTCCACGGAGTCGGTGGGAGCGAGGAGGGCGACGGGATAGGTGCTCAGCAGATCGTGCATCAGCAGCTCAGCCCCACTGTAGACCCGACCGGTGAACACGTCCGTAACACTGTTGCCGGAAATCGCCAGCGTCGTGTCGCCCCAGCCGCCGGTGCGGGCCAGCCGCAGCGGCAGCCGGGTGGCCACCGCGATCGCGCCGCCTCGGTCGAAGGCCACCGCGTGCGGGCCGGCCGGCCCTCGCGCCGGCACCGGCCGGTAGCCGGTGAACAGCTCCGGGTGGGCCCGGCGCAGCCGCAGGGTGCGGGAGACCACGAGCAGCTTGGCCGCGCCGTCGGCGGCCACCGCCGGCCGCCAGCCGGCGTCGAGCCGGGTCAGCAACTCCCGGCGTACGGCGAAGTCGACCGGGCGGCGGTTGTCCGGGTCGACCAGGCAGTTCTCCCACAGCTCGGTGCCCTGGTAGGTGTCCGGCACGCCGGGCATGGCGAGCTGGACCAGCTTCTGCCCGAGCGAGTTGGACCAGCCGGCCGGGGTGATCTCGTCGGCGAACGCGGTGAGCTGGGCGTGCAGCTCCGGGTCGTCGTACATCCGGTCGACCAGGGCGTGCAGCTCGTGCTCGAACCCGGGGTCGGGGTCGGCCCAGCTGGTCGACACCGACGCCTCGCGGGCGGCCTTCTCCGCGTACCCGTGCAGCCGTTCCCGGTCGATGGGCCAGGCCCCGACGGCGGTCTGCCAGAGCAGGTGGGCCAGCGCCGGATCGGCCAGCGGTGCGTGGGACATCCAGTCGGCCACCCGCTCGGCCCAGCGCCCGGGCAGCTCGGACAGGACCGCGAGGCGGGCACGGACGTCCTCGCCGCGCTTGGTGTCGTGGGTGGAGAGCGTGGTCATGCTCGCCGGCCAGCGGACCTGCCGGGCGGCGGCGAAGCGGTGGAACTCGGCCGGCGGCACGCCGAAGTGGGCGGGGCTGCCGCCCACCTCGTTGAGCGCCACGAACCGGCTCCACCGGTAGTAGGCGGTGTCCTCGACCCCCTTGGCCATCACCGCGCCGGAGAGCTGCGGGAAGCGGGCGGCCAGCTCGTGGTCGGGGTCGCGGAGCCGGGCGGTGACCGCGTCCAGGACGGCGGTCAGGTCGGGGCGGCGGCGGCCGGCCTCGGAGCGGGCGGCGGCGAGGTGCCGGGCGCCCTCCGGCGGGTAGCCGCGGTAGACCGGGAAACAGGCGGCCAGCTCGGCGAGGGCCGCCCGGACCTGCTCGCCGGGCAGCTCGGGGACGAGCGCGGCGAGCCGGCTCAGCTCGGCGGCGAGCAGCCGGGTGGCCGCGGCCAGCTTGGTGTCGTGGGTGAGGTCCTCCCAGGAGGTGTGCCGCCCGGTGAGCCGGCCGTCCAGCGCCGTGAAGTCCGCCTCGGCCTCCGGGTCGACGAAGAGCCCGCCGGCCGCGGGCAGGGCGTCGTAGCCGGTGGTGCCGTCGACCGGCCAGTCCGGCAGCTCCTCGCCGTACTCCAGGATCTTCTCCACCACCAGCCAGGCGCCGGGCGCGGCGGCGCGCAGCCGGGCCAGGTAGCCCGCGGGGTCGCGGAGCCCGTCCGGGTGGTCGACCCGGATGCCGTCGAGGTCGCCGGCGTCGGCCCAGCGCAGGATCTCCGCGTGGGTGGCGCGGAAGACCTCCGGGTCCTCCACCCGCAGCCCGGCCAGGTCGGACACGGCGAAGAACCGGCGGTACGTCAGCTCGGTGTCGCCGCGCCGCCAGTTGACCAGCTCGTAGTGCTGCCGGTCGTGCACCTCGCGGGGTGTCCCGTCCCCGGTGCCGTCGGCGATCGGGAAGCGGTGCTCGTGGTAGCGCAGCTCCCCGTCGACCACCTTGAGGTCGTCGAGGGCGTCGGGGCTGTCGGCGAGCACCGGGAGCAGCAGCCGGCCCCGATTCCAGTCGATGTCGAACCAGTCCGCGTACGCCGAGGCCCGGCCCCGGCGCAGCACGTCCCACCAGGCCGGGTTGGCCGCCGGCCGGGCCACCCCGGCGTGGTTGGGGACGATGTCCACGACCAGGCCGAGCCCGGCCGCGCGCAGTGCCCGGATCAGGCGCTGCCGGCCGCCCTCGCCGCCGAGTTCCGGGTTGACCGCGCGGTGGTCGACCACGTCGTAGCCGTGCTGGGAGCCGGGGGTGGCGGTGAGCAGGGGCGCGCTGTAGAGGTGGGTGACCCCGAGGTCGGCCAGGTAGCCGGCGAGGCCGGCGGTGGCGTCGAGGTCGAAGCCGGGGCGGACCTGGACGCGGTAGGTCGACCCCACCCGCGTCGTCGTCGCCGTCGTGTCATCGGGGTGGGGGGTGTCGGGCATGGGTCAGGCCGTCCTCTCCAGGACCAGCAGCGAGCGGTCGGGGACGCAGACGCTCCCGCCCGCCTCGACCGTCAGGCTCTTCTCCGGATCCGGGTCCGCGGTGCTGATGACCAGCTCCCACCGCTGCCCGAACTCGGCCGGCGGCAGGGTGAAGTCCAGCGGCGCGTCGTGCGCGTTGAACAGCAGCAGGAAGGAGTCGTCCCGGTGGCGCTGGCCGTACTGGCCGCGTTCCGGGATGCCCTCGCCGTTGACGAACAGGGCCACCGAGCGGCCGAAGTCGTTGCCCCAGTCCTCGCCGGTCATCTCCCGGCCGTCCGGGGTGTACCAGGCCAGGTCGGGCAGGGCGGTGCCGGCGGCCCGGCCGCCGACCGGCAGCCCGGTGAAGAAACGCCGCCGCTGGAACACCCGGTGCCGCATCCGGAACTCGGTGAGCCGCTGGACGAACCCGACCAGGTCCTCGTCGGCCCGCTCCCAGTCGACCCAGGCCAGCTCGCTGTCCTGGCAGTAGGCGTTGTTGTTGCCGCGCTGGGTGCGGCCCAACTCGTCGCCGTGGCCGATCATCGGCACGCCCTGGCTGAGGATCAGGGTGGCCAGGAAGTTGCGCCGCTGCCGGGCGCGCAGGGCGAGCACGCCGGGGTCGTCGGTCTCCCCCTCGACGCCGCAGTTCCAGGAGCGGTTGTGGCTCTCCCCGTCCCGGTTCTCCTCGCTGTTGGCCTCGTTGTGCTTGTCGTTGTAGGAGACCAGGTCGTTGAGGGTGAACCCGTCGTGGCAGGTGACGAAGTTGATGCTGTGGAACGGGCGGCGCCCGTCGTCCTGGTAGAGGTCGGCGGAGCCGGAGATCCGGGAGGCGAACTCGGCCAGGGTGGCCGGCTCGCCGCGCCAGAAGTCCCGCACGGTGTCCCGGTACTTGCCGTTCCACTCGCTCCACTGCGGCGGGAAGTTGCCCACCTGGTAGCCGCCCGGGCCCACGTCCCACGGTTCGGCGATCAGCTTGACCCGGCCGACCACCGGGTCCTGCTGCACCACCTCGAAGAAGGTGGAGAGGCGGTCCACCTCGTAGAACTCCCGGGCCAGGGTGGCCGCGAGGTCGAAGCGGAAGCCGTCGACGTGCATCTCGGTGACCCAGTAGCGCAACGAATCCATGATCAGCTGGAGCGAGTGCGGGCTGCGCACGTTGAGGCTGTTGCCGGTGCCGGTGTAGTCGACGAAGTAGCGGCGGTCGGACTCCGAGAGCCGGTAGTAGCTCGGGGTGTCGATGCCCTTGAAGCTCAGCGACGGCCCGAGGTGGTTGCCCTCGGCGGTGTGGTTGTAGACCACGTCGAGGATCACCTCGATGCCGGCCGCGTGCAGCGCCTTGACCATGCCGCGGAACTCCTGCACCTGCTGGCCGAGCCGGCCCAGCGCCGAGTAGCCGTGGTGCGGGGCGAAGAAGCCGATGGTGTTGTAGCCCCAGTAGTTGCGCAGCCCCAGGTCGGCCAGGCGGTGGTCGTGCACGAACTCGTGCACCGGCATCAGCTCGACCGCGGTCACCCCGAGCCGCTTGAAGTAGTCGATCATCACGGGCGAGGCGATCGCCGCGTACGTGCCGCGCAGTTCCTCGGGGATGTCGGGGTGGCGCATGGTCAGCCCGCGCACGTGCGCCTCGTAGATCACCGAGTGGTGGTAGGGCGTGCGCGGCGGCCGGTCGTTGCCCCAGTCGAAGTACGGGTTCACCACCACCGACTTCGGCATGAACGGCGCCGAGTCGGTGTCGTTCCGCCGGTCCGGGTCGCCGCCCACCTCGTAGTCGTAGACGGCCGGGTCCCAGCGGACCTCCCCGTCGACCGCCTTGGCGTACGGGTCCAGGAGCAGCTTGTGCGGGTTGCCGCGCAGCCCGTTGGCCGGGTCCCACGGCCCGTGCACCCGGTAGCCGTAGCGCTGGCCGGGCTCGATGCCGGGCAGGTAGGCGTGCCAGACGTAGGCGTCGACCTCGCGCAGCTCGACCCGGAGCTCGGCGCCGGTGTCCCACTCGTCGAACAGGCAGAGCTCGATCTTCTCCGCCACCTCCGAGAAGATCGCGAAGTTGGTCCCCATCCCGTCGTAGGTGGCGCCGAGGGGGTAGCTCTCGCCCGGCCAGACCTGCATGTCGCTCCTTCGGCCCATGATCACGAGCGCACCGGACGGGCGGACCGCCGGTGCGCACGCCGCTAATGCCCCGCCACACGCTCCGCCAATCCACCCGTTCGGACCGTAACCGAAATCCACCCACCTGACGCGGCCTGGACCTTCAGGTGTTGTCCGTCACGATCGCCCTTTTCGGGATGCGGGTTCGCGCCGGATGGCTTTTCCTGGATCGCGGACACACGTGCCCGCGCGGGTCCACCCGGCCGTTCGGCCGCCTCACCACACTCCCACGCCGCCAGTGACGTCGGCGCATACCAGCATGCATGGACGGAGATCGATGTGACCACCCTGCGGGTCGGCGAGCAGCCCGCCGCCGCGCCGGACCGGACCCACCGGCCCACCCTCACCTCCCGCCCGACCCTCCCACCGCAGCCCGGCGTGCCGCCCCGCACCCGGCGCATCCTCATGCTGTCGTGGGAGTACCCGCCGGTGCTCGTCGGCGGCCTCGGCCGCCACGTGCACGCGCTCTCCGTCGCCCTGGCCGCCGCCGGCCACGAGGTCACCGTCGTCACCCGGCACGCCGAGGGCGCGCCGCTGGAGGAGTACGCCGACGGCGTGCGCATCGTCCGCGCCGCCGAGGACCCGGTCACCTTCCCGCTCGCCACCGGCTCGCTGCTGGCCTGGACGATGGCGTTCAACCACACCCTCACCCGGGCCGCCCTGCGCGCCGCCGAGTCCGGCGCGTACGACGTCATCCACGCCCACGACTGGCTGGTCGCGCACACCGCCATGACCCTGCGCGAGCACCTCGACGTGCCGCTCGTCAGCACCATCCACGCCACCGAGGCGGGCCGGCACCAGGGCTGGCTGCCCGAGGAGATGAACCGCACCATCCACGGCGTCGAGCACTGGCTGGCCGCCGAGTCGGGCCGGGTGATCGTCTGCTCCGGCTACATGCGCGACGAGGTGGGCGCGCTGTTCGGGGTGGACCCGGCCCGGGTCGACGTGGTCCCCAACGGGGTGGAGCCGCACCGCTGGCGGGTGCCCGGCTCGGCGGTCGCCGCCGCCCGCGCCCGGTTCGCCGGGCACGGCCCGCTGGTCACCTTCGCCGGCCGGCTGGTCTACGAGAAGGGCGTGCAGCACCTGCTGGCCGGGCTGCCCCGGCTGCGCGACCGGCACCCCGGACTGCGCGCGGTGATCGTCGGCGACGGGCCGTACCGGGCGACCCTGGAGGCCGAGGTGCACCGGCTCGGCCTGGGCGCCACGGTGAGCATGCCGGGCTTCCTCGGCGGCACCGACCTGCCCGCCGTGATGGCCGCCTCCGACTGCTTCGCGGTGCCGAGCATCTACGAGCCGTTCGGCATGGTGGCCCTGGAGGGGGCCGCCGCCGGCGCGCCGCTCGCGGTGTCCTGCACCGGCGGGCTGGCCGAGATCGTCGAGCCGGGCGTCACCGGTCTGACCTTCGCCCCGCAGGATCCGGACGGGCTCTCCGAGGCGGTGCACGCGCTGCTCTCCGACCGCGACCGGGCGCGGCTGCTCGCCCGGCGCGCCCGCGCCATGGTCCACGAGCAGTACGGCTGGTCGGCCATCGCGTCCCGCACCGCCGCCGCGTACGCAGCGGCGATCGCGGGCGACGCCGCGTTCACCGCCGCCCGGGCCGAGCAGAGGATGGCCCTCGGCCGGGCCGTGCCCGCCCTGCCGGAGGGCAACCTGCTCGCCGCCGCCGGCCTGCGCTGTCCCTGACCGCGACGGCCGCCGACCCCACACGGGTCGGCGGCCGTCGCGGTCAGGGACAGCGGAAGCAGCGCCGCCTCCGCCGCTCCTCGACCGTTAGCCGCCAGGCCCGGAGCAGCCTCTTGGCGGCAAGCAGTCGGACACCTAACGTCCGAGACATGTCCAAGAAGCTGCGGCTGGTCGGCTCGGCGGAGATCCGCGTGCTCCTGGGCGGTGTGTCGCGGCAGCGGGCATACCAGATCACCAGTCGCCGGGACTTCCCCGAGCCCCGTTGCCATGCTCCAGATGGGCAACGTCTGGCTCGCCGAGGACGTCGAGAAGTGGATCGCCGAGAAGTGGCCCGAAATGGACTAAGCCCCGCCCTGCCGATCATGGACAGGTTCCCGAGGCTGCAGCGTCGGCCCTAGGATCGCGATGATGCAGGAGGTTGGGCTGACGGTTCGGCCAGCGGGCCCGGCGGACGTTCCTTCATTGGTGGAGTTGCGCCTGGCCAACGCCGAGGCGCACCTCGCTCTCGACCCTGACGTCTACCGCGTTCCGCGGCGTGAGGCGGTGGTGCGCCACTTCACGGCCGTGCTGGGCGACGAGGCGGGGCGGGACGCGGTTCTCGTCGCCGAGGCTCCTGATGGCCGGGTGGTCGGGATGATCGAGGTGCTGCGGCAGTCCGATCCGCCGGAGCATCAGATCCTGCGTCCTGAGCCTTCGGCGCAGGTGCACACGATTGTGCTGCCCGACGCGAGGGGGCTCGGGGTGGGAGCAGCGTTGCTGAAGGCGGCCGGACGGTGGGCAACCGATCGAGGGATCACGTACCTGTCGGCCGGCATCCACCACCGCAACGTCGGTGCGGTGCGCTTCTACGGTCGGCACGGCTACACCGACGCCGGTTTCTCCCTCGGCAGGCGTTTGGGTTTGCGGTGATGACTCTTACGCCCAGCCGCGCGTTGTCCGCGGAAGATCAGCGCGATCGCCCGTGTAACAACTGCGCCGCGTCGCGGAGGAAACGATCTTCCGCCGCGGCAGCGGACGGCGACACGTCCCGCAGGGTCGGGAAGTTGTGGACCAGTCCGGGCTCACGTCGATGCACCACCGGCACGCCGGCGGCCCGTAGACGCACGGCGTAGGCGTCACCCTCATCGCGCAGAGGATCGTGTTCGGCGGTCACGACGACGGCCGGTGGCAGACCTCGCAGGTCCGCGACGAGCGGATTGGTCAACGGCGAGTCGCGGATGTCGGGATCGGGCAGCCACATCGCCACCCATCGACGAAGGGCGTCGGCGTCGAGCAGCCAGCCTCGACCCTTGTCCTCCACGCTGGGGCAGCGGAGCGTGGGATCGGTGTTCGGGCAGACCAGCAGCTGCGCCAGCAAGGGGACCTCGCCGCGCAGCCGCAGCGCCGTCAGGATCGCGATGAGACCGCCCGCCGAGTCCCCGGCCACCGCAACCGGTGTCCCGCCGTCCGCCACCCGCCTGACCACCTCCACCGCGTCGTCGACCGCCGCGGGCCAGGGATGTTCCGGCGCACGTCGATAGTCGACCGCGACCACCGACGCCGCCGTGGCCACTGCGAGCCGCCGCACCTGCGCGTCGTGCGTGTCGAGATCACCGAGCACGAACCCGCCGCCGTGCAGGTAGACGACCACGATGCCCGCGTCCCGCTCGTACACCCGTACCGGGACACCCGCCATCGTCGTGTCGACGGTCGGGACCTCCGGTCCTGGCGTACGCGCCGCGGCGCGTTGGCGCGCTGCCTGACGCGACACCGCCACGTCCGTTTCGCCGGCCGGGGGCTGAGCCCTCGCTGTCTGCAACAGGGCGGCCAGGTGTTCGTCAGCGATCCAGTCCTCCGGCACGCACTCATGCTAGAAGGTCGGCCGGCCTCGGCTCACCGGCATATCCGCGCACCGACGGCCCTCCGCCATGGATGCTGCTGTGGAATGATTCCGCGAATGGCCAGCTATGACGTGGCGCTTGTCCTGCTCGTCGACCCCTCCGGCGCCGTTCTGCTGCAGCATCGTGACGAGCACGCGCCCGTCTCGCCGAACCAGTGGAGCCTGCCCGGCGGCCACCTTGAACCCGGTGAGACGCCGGAGCAGGCCGCCCGCCGAGAACTGCTGGAGGAGACCGGCCTGACCGTGGGCGAGCTGCACCCCCTGTGGACCGGCCCGCGCCCGTACGAGGAGGGCTTCCCGCACACGGTGACGGTCCACGTCTTCCGCGGCGCCACCGACGCAACGCAGGAGGACGTGGTGCTCGGCGAGGGCCGGGCGATGGTCTTCGTCCCCCGTGACGAGGTGCTCGACCGGGAGCTGGCCGTCTCCTCGGCGCTGGTCCTACCGCTTCACCTCGGTCGGCCCGACGGTTCGACCGGCATGATCGTCCGGTCCTGATCTCCCGTTCGGGCTGGTCGCGACCGGGCGGATCGGACAGACTCGCGGGCACCGGGCGCGACGAGGTTCGAGGAGACGCGGTGCGGGTGCTTCTGGTGGAAGACGACCTGCGAGTCGCGTCCGCGCTCGCCGCCGCACTGCGGCGCCGGGGCAACTCGGTGATCACGGCCACGACCGCGTCGGAGGCGGCCGAGGCCGGGCCGGTCGATCTCCTGCTGCTCGACCTCAACCTGCCGGACCGGGACGGCCTGGCGCTGTGCCGGGAGATCCGCCGGCACAACGAGGACATCGCGATCATCGCGGTGACCGCCCGCTCCGACGAGCGGGACCGGGTGGCGGGGTTGCGGGCCGGCGCCGACGACTACGTGGTGAAGCCGTTCTCGATGGCGGAGCTGCAGGCCCGGATCGAGGCGGTGATGCGCCGCGCCGCCCGGGCCTCCCGGGCCGAGGCGGCGCTGGAGGTCGGCGACCTGCGCCTGGACCTCAACGCCCGGCGGGTCTGGCTCGCCGGCCGGGAGGTGGCCCTGACCCGCAAGGAGTTCGCGCTGCTGATGGCGCTGGCCCGGCAGGCCGGGACGGTGGTGCCCCGGGAGCGCCTGCTGATGGACGTCTGGCAGACCACCTGGGGCGGCGGCCACACCCTCGACGTCCACGTCGCGGCACTGCGGGGCAAGCTCGACGACGCCGGCCTGGTGGAGACCGTACGCGGGGTGGGCTACCGGCTCCGGCCCGGATGACCCGCCGATCCTCAGATCCATCTCAAGAAATGGCCCGCCGTCGACCGTGGACGGGGTGGCTGGCGTGTGCTGTCCGCACCGAGTCATCCCACCTGTTCTGGAGCTTCCATGAGAGACAGACGGACGACGGCCCTCCTCGCCGCCCTGCTCGCCGCCGCCCTGGCGGCGTTCACCGGGCCGATGCCCGCGCAGGCCGACCCGGCCGAGCCGAGCCAGGTCCAGGGCCTGACGGTCGTGCAGGGCGACGGCTACGCCACCCTGGCCTGGACGCCGGTCGACGGCGCCACCGACTACCAGATCGAGCGCACCCCGGTCGCCGCCGACGACACGGCGACCGGACCGGCGGTGATCACCGGGGTCTGGCGTCCGAACCGCCAGATCCACAACTCCTCGCCCACCTTCGCCGACGCCGGGTTCAACCCGGGCGCCCGGTTCCAGTGGCGGGTCCGCGCCCGCGTCGGCACCACCGCCGAGCCGTACTCGGCGCCGGTCTCCGGCACCACCAGGGCCCCGTGGGGCGACCCCGCCGTGCCGGGTGAGAACCTCCGGACCCAGTGGGAGACCACCCTCGCGGCGCAGTACACCAGCGACGTCAACGAGTACGCGTACACCGCCGCGGTCGACGAGTTGAGCGACCGCGTCCGGGTGACCGAGATCGGCCGGACCGCGCTGGGCCGCCCGATCAACATGTTCGTCATCGGCTACCCCACCCCGCCGGCCACCCCGGCGGCGGTGGCGGCGACCTCGCCGCTGATGATCAACTGCAACGTGCACGGCAACGAGCCCGGTGATCGGGAAGCCTGCCTGATCATGGCGCGCCAACTGGCCTTCAGCGACGACCCGCGGACGCTGGACCTGCTGTCGCACACCACCGTGCTGATCGTGCCCACCATCAACGGGGACGGCCGGGCGGCCAACACCCGGGGCAACTCCACCGGCCAGGACCTCAACCGGGACTACTCGCTGGTCCGCCAGCCGGAGACCTTCGCGCTGGTGCGGATGCTGCGCGACTACCGCCCGGTGGCCGGCTACGACGGGCACGAGTTCGGCAACTCCAGCGCCGGCGACCTGCCGATGCTGCCGCCGCGGCACCAGAACGTCGCCCAGCCGATCTTCGACGAGTCGCAGCACATGATCGAGGGCCACATGTACACCGAGGGCGCCAAGGACGGCTGGTGGCCCTGCCCGTACGGATGCAACGGCGGCGGGAACGTGGGGCTCGGCGAGGAGACCATCCTGCGCAACACGCTGGGGCTCAAGAACGTGGTGAACTCCCTGCTGGAGCTGCGCAGCGCCGGCGGCATCACCCGGCCGGACGAGGGCAACACGGCGAACAACCGGCGGCGCAAGGCCTACTCGGCGCTCTGGACGTTCCAGCAGTTCCTCGACTACCACCGGGCCAACCTCAAGGAGATCACCTCGGCGCGGGCCGACGCGATCACCTTCCAGGTGTCGAACACCGGGCGGATCGTCTTCCGCGGTTCCCGGCCGATCGCGGCGTACCCGGCGCCGCACCCGGGCGAAGCCCCGCCGCCGCTGGACGCCCCGCGCGACGACCAGATCCTCACCGAGGCGCCGTGCGCCTACCGGCTCACCGAGGAGCAGTACCACGGGGAGCGCACCGACGGCCCGGTCGGCCAGCGGACCACCGTGGCGCAGCGGCTCGCCGCGCACGGCTGGAAGGTGGTCAAGGCCGCCGACGGGTACGTGGTGCCGCTGGCCCAGCCCGAGCGGGGGCTGATCCCGCTGCTCCTCGACGGGCAGGCGGTGGAGAAGCTGGTCGCCGCCGAGCGGGTGTACCCGACGGTGACCGGCCCGCGCGACGGTCCGCTGGTGGTCTCCGGCGTCACCTGCCTGCGGGACGCCACGGTGACCGGCCCGGTCCGGGTCCGGCCCGGCGGCACGCTGGTCGCCACCGGCTCGTCGATCACCGGCCCGGTGGACGCCACCGGCGCCGCCGGCGTCTTCCTGACCGACAGCACGGTCACCGGCCCGGTCCGGATCGCGCAGGGCACTGGGCCCGTGGTGGTCGTCGACGCCACGGTCGAGGGTCCCGTCGACGTGTCCGGCAACCAGGGCGACGCGCCGCTGCTGGCAGCCAACACGGTCACCGGCCCGCTGCGCTGCGACGGCAACACCCAGGCACCGGTCAACCTCGGGCTGAGCAACTCGGCGCAGGGCCCGAAGAGCGGCCAGTGCGCGAGCCTCTGACCCGTTGACCGTCGTACCGGCAGGTCCGGCCTCCCGGGCCTGCCGATACGACCCGACCCGACCGGAGAACGCCGTGGAACGCCCCGTCATCCCCCCGCGATCCCGATCTCTCCCCCGGCTCCGGTGCCCGGCCCGCCGGCGACGGACCGCTGCGCTCGCCGCGGTCGCGCTGTCCCTGGTGCTCACCGGCACGGGCTGCTCCGGCGCCGGCACCGCCTCGCCGGCCGCGGCCGGCGACGCCGCGCCGGAGGCGGCGCCCGTCGTGAGCGGCCCGCTGTGCGATCTGCTGCCCTCCGGCAGCGACCCGGGCAATCCGGCCGCCCTCACCGGTCAGCCGGCCGAGGCGGCCCTGCAGTGGCTGCCCGTCCTCACCACGTTCGAGGCGGCGGTGCGGGCGTCCGGTATGTCCGCCGACCTGCACGGCGGCTCGGGGTTGACCATCCTGGCCCCGACCGACGACGCGTTCGCCGCAAAGTTCTCCGAGGACAACCTGGACCACCTGTTACTGACCGACCGGGACAAGCTCCGCGGCCTGCTCCGCGAACACCTCGTCGCCGGGTCGCTGTCCCTGGCCGACCTGGTGGCCGCCGGCAAGGTCACCACGCTCGCCGGCACCACGGTGACGGTCACCGGGGACGGGGGGAGCGCCCGCCTGGCCGACCAGGCCGACACCGTGTGCGCCGACTACCAGGTCGCCAACGCGCGGATCCACATCATCAACCACGTGCTCGGCAGCCTGCCCACCACCGGCGGCGAGGGCGGGCACCGCGCCCACTAACCGCACGAGCTGAGTCTTGACCCGGGAAACCGCCGGTCATACGTTCCGATCGATCTCGCTAGATCTCCCGCCGAGTGAAACGAGGCCTCCCGATGCGCCTGTCGAAGCGTCCGCACAGGGCGATCCGCACGAGAAGAACGGCCGGCGTCGCGGCGCTGCTCCTGCTGGCCGGTCTGACGCCGTTGCTCGGAGGCGCCCCGGCCGGCGCCGCCCCCACGCCCCCCAACTGCAGCAACGACCCTGCCGCCCGGCTGTCCACCGTGCCCAGCCCCGAGTCCGCGCTGGGCTTCCCCCTCGGCACCGGCCAGGAGCGGGCCGTCACCAACGACGAGGTCCGCAGCTACCTGAACGCCGTCGACGCCGCCTCCGACCGCGTGGTCACCGGCGTCATGGCGACGAGCGTGCTCGGCCAGCCGCTGCCGTACGCCATCGTGTCGAACGAGCGGCACGTCCGGCAGGGCGCGCTGCAGCAGATCGCCGACGACATCCGCGATCTGCGGGATCCGCGCCGGACCACGGCGAAGAAGGCCGCCGAGACCGCGACCGACCGCCCGGCCATCGTCTGGGTGGCCGCGAACGTGCACGGCGGGGAGAAGAGCGGCACGGACGCGGCGCTCAAGACCCTGTACGAGTTGGCATCCGGTCTGTCCTGCGCGGTCGCGGAGCGCAACGACAACCTGGTGACCGTCATCGTGCCGACGCAGAACCCCGACGGCCGCGACGCCAACCGCCGGCAGAACGAGTACGGCTTCGACATGAACCGGGACTGGTTCGCCCGGACCCAGCAGGAGACCGACGGCAAGATCGAACTCCTGCGGCAGTACCCGCCGCAGGTCTTCGTCGACGCGCACGAGATGACCGGCCAGAAGTACTTCTTCCCGCCCAACGCCGACCCGATCCACCACGAGATCGCCAGCGAGAACGTCGACTGGATCAACCGGATCGGCGAGGCCAACAAGGCCGGCTTCGGCTTCAACGGCGCCTGCGGCGGCGCCGTCACCACGGAGTGCTACTTCAACTACTCGACGTACGACCTGTTCTTCATGGGCTACGGCGACTCCGTCCCGGCCGCCGGCTTCGGCGCCGCCGGCATGACCTTCGAAAAGGGCAGCGCGTCGACGGTGGCCGACCGGGTCCAGCAGCAGTTCCACACTCAGTGGTCCACCCTCGGCTGGGCCGCCGCGAACAAGCACGAGGTGCTGACCAGCTACTTCAAGATCTGGACGGACGCCCTCGCCGAGGGCAGGGCCGGGACGCTGGAGCCGAACGAGGTGGTCCAGCCGACCAACAGCGTCCAGTTCCCGGTGCCCGACGTCAAGATCCGCTCGTACTTCCTGCTCCCCGACCGGCAGCTCGGCGACGTGCGCCAGCTGGTCGAGCGGCTGCGCCGGATGGACGTCGAGGTCTACGAGGTCACCAAGCCGACGAACGTGCCCACCGCCCGGGTCTTCGGCGGGCGCACCGCGACCGACGTCACGGTGCCGGTGGGCGCGTACTGGATCCCGATGGACCAGCCGCAGAAGCACTGGATCCAGGCGATCATGGGCGAGGACCCCTACGTCCCGTTCCCCTACTTCTACGACGTGTCGTCCTGGAGCAACCCGCTGCTCATGGGCGTGGACACCATCTACACCGGCGACGACGTCCGGCCGCAGGCCCGACTGGTCCGGCAGATCACCGGCGGCAGGGCCTCGGCGGCCGGGGCGAAGGGGTCGTACGCGTACCCACTGGACTCGGCGGCGGCGGCCGAACTCACCTTCCGGCTGCTCGGCCGGGGCGTGCCGCTCGTCCGTGACCTCGACACCAGCGTGGTGGGCTTCCCCGCGAAGAGCCTGACCCAGGAGATCGACCGGCTGGCCCGGTCGCTCGGGGTGACCCTGAGCCCGAGCGGCGCGGCGGCCGGCGGGAGCCCGCTGGACCTGCCGGATGTCGGGCTGTTCCAGGGCACCGGCATCTCCACCACCTCCGGCTCGCACGGCGAGGCCCGGTACGTGCTCGGCAAGCGGTGGGGGCTCGACCTCAAGCCGGTGACCACCGCCGACATCAACGACAACACCCCGGCGTTCACCGAGCGCACCGTGCTGCTCGTGCCGGACGGCAGCAGCTCGACCGGCGGGCTCACCGCCGCCGGGCAGGCCAACCTGCGGAGCTGGATCGCCCAGGGCCACACCTATCTCGGCCTGCGCAACGAGGGCACCCGGATGGCCCGGGCCGCCGGCCTCACCTCCACCACCGAGAAGACGAAGCCGGCGGACTACCGGATGATCGGTTCGCACCTGCGGGTCGACGTCGACGGCAGCAGCCCGGTCGCACTGGGCCGCCCGGCGGAGGACTTCGAGTTCAACAACAGCGACTCGATTCTGAACCCGAGCAGCACCGGCACCAACGTCCTCAGCTACCCGTCCGACGACACCTTCTGGGCGAACGGCTACACGGTGCGCAGCGACGTGTTGAAGGGCACGGTCGCGCTGGTGGACGAGCCCACCGGCGCCGGTCGGGCCGTGCTGTTCGCGTTCAACCCGCTCTTCCGGGCGTACAACGAGAACGGGCTGCACCTGGTGGCCAACGCCCTGCTCTATCCGTCGGGTGCGGCGGCGGACCGTGGCGCCGCGCGGCGTACGACCGGTGTCGACCCCGCCCGGGCGGCTGCGGCGGCCCAGCCGGTGGCGGACGACCTGGGCGGCGAGTGGCGCCCGATCACCGTCGAGGTGGCGGCCGGTGACCGCGGTCGTGCCGAAGCGGTCGTCGCCCGGTACACCGACACCGCCCGGGTCGCCCTGGCGGGAGGGTCGGCCTATCTGGTGATCCCGAATCCGGCCGGCCTGCAGGCCGACGAGCACCCGTTCCTGCGTGACCTGGTGGGCGCCCTCCGGGACGCGCAGATCCCGCTCCGTTCCCTGGTGGGCTGACGCACCGTCCCGTACCGACACGAAGGCCGCCGACCCGCACGGGGTCGGCGGCCTTCGACGTCAGGACCGGGTTCAGCGCTCCGTGGCGGGGACGTAGTCCCGCTCGGCGTAGCCGGTGTAGATCTGCCGCGGGCGGCCGATCTTGGTCTCCGGGTCGTTGATCATCTCGCGCCACTGGGCGATCCAGCCGGGGAGCCGGCCCAGGGCGAAGAGCACCGTGAACATCTTGGTCGGGAAGCCCATGGCCTTGTAAATCAGGCCGGTGTAGAAGTCCACGTTCGGGTAGAGCCGGCGGGAGACGAAGAAGTCGTCGGCGAGGGCGATCTCCTCCAGCTGCACCGCGAGGTCGAGCAGCGGGTCCGGCTTGGACATCCGGCCGAGCACGTCCTGGGCGGCCTTCTTCACGATGGCGGCCCGCGGGTCGTAGTTCTTGTAGACCCGGTGGCCGAAGCCCATCAGCTTCACGCCGTCCTGCTTGTCCTTGACCTTCTGCACGAAGGACCGGACGTCGCCGCCGTCGGCCTGGATCTTCTGGAGCATCTCCAGCACGGCCTGGTTGGCGCCGCCGTGCAGCGGGCCGAAGAGCGCGTTCACGCCGGCCGAGACCGAGGCGAACAGGTTGGCGTTGCTGGAGCCGACCAGCCGCACGGTCGAGGTGGAGCAGTTCTGCTCGTGGTCGGCGTGCAGGACGAAGAGCATGTCCAGCACGCGGGCCATCACCGGGTCGACCTCGTACGGCTCGGCCGGCACGCCGAAGGTCATCCGCAGGAAGTTCTCGACGTAGCCCAGCGAGTTGTCCGGGTAGAGCAGCGGCTGGCCGATCGACTTCTTGTACGCGTAGGAGGCGATGGTGGGGACCTTCGCCATCAGCCGCACCGTGGACATCTCCACGTGGTCGGAGTCGAACGGGTCCAGGCTGTCCTGGTAGAAGGTCGAGATGGCGCTCACGGCCGAGGAGAGCACGGCCATCGGGTGCGCGTCGCGCGGGAAGCCGTCGAAGAAGCGGCGCATCTCCTCGTGCAGCAGCGAGTGCCGGCGGATCCGCTCGCTGAACTCGGTCAGCTGCGTCTGGGTCGGCAGCTCGCCGTAGATCAGCAGGTACGAGACCTCCAGGAAGGAGGACTTCTCGGCCAGCTGCTCGATCGGGTAGCCGCGGTACCGCAGGATGCCCGCGTCACCATCGATGTAGGTGATCGCGGACGAGCAGGACGCGGTGTTCACGAAACCGGGGTCGTACGTCGTCATCCCGGTTTCCTTCAGCAGCTTGCCCACCCCGATTCCGGCGGGGCCCTCGACCGCGGGCTGCACCGGCATCGACAGCTGCCCACCGGGGTGGTCGAGCTTGACTTCCGTCATCTGTTCCTCGCTTCGCCGGCAAGATCTTCGTTGAATTGCCTTCGCTTTTACCGTAATCACGGTGGGGAGGACACCGCTCGCGATGGTTCCGTGGTGAGGTATGCGTCACCCGATTCCCGACTTGCCGGCTCGGAAACCCTGTGGAAGCGCGACCACCCCGGGCAGGGAAGGCTACCCGCCGTCGCTGTGGATGATCACGAGAGGGTGAGCCGGCGCAGCGCACCGTCGGCATCCACGCGGTAGAGGTCGAGGCGGTTGGCGCCGGCGGCGAAGAGCCGGTCGTCGGGGAGCAGGGCGGCGAACCGCCGGCCGCCGTGGTCCGGCGGGACCACCGGCACGACGGCGCCGACCGTGCCGTTGACCGCGACCGCGAGACGCGTCCCGTCCGGCACCGAGGCGGGCACCGTCCCCCAGACCAGAGCGGGCAACTGCCCGTGCGCCGGGTCGACGTCGCGGAACGCGGCGAGGTCGCCCACGGTGGCCGTACCGCCGGGCGGCTTGTCCCCGACCCGGGTGCCGACCAGCGGGTCGGGGGCGGGCGCGGCGGGCGGGGCTGGAACCCCGCCGGTGATCGGCACCGGCTGGCCGGGCCGGTCGTAGAAGCGCTTGTCGGCGTGCCCGCGCGGGGCCTGCTTCGCCGAGCGGCCGTCCATCCGCCAGGGGATCCGCACGTGCGTCTCGTCGGCGATCGTCGGCAGCAGGTCCACGTGCTCCCAGTTCCGGTCGTCGACCCGGCCGGCCCGCTGGCCGGGTTCCTTGACGAACATCGGCACCCAGGCCACCTGGTCGGCCGCGTGGTTGATGGCGTCCATCCCCCGGCCCTGCCAGTCCTTCCGGAAGCTCACCCCGTGGTCGGCGGTGACCAGCACCAGCGCCTTGTCGTAGAGGCCGCTGGCCCGCAGGGTGCGCAGCGTCTCGCCGATCAGCCGGTCGGTGTAGCCGAGCTGGGCGAGGTGCCGGGCCCGGGCCAGGTCCACCCACCCGGTCCCGTCGTTGGGCAGGTCCTCCGGGGCGGCGTAGTGCGCCCCGGACGGCAGGTACGCCCATGGCGAGTGCGGCATGAGCAGGTGCAGGAAGTGCAGGGTGGGCCGGGCGGCGGGGCGCAGCCCGGCGAGGAAGGCGGTGAACCGGGCCGGCTGGTTGTCGTCGAGGGTGTCCCAGCGAAACTTCGGGTCGGCCGGCACCGGCTCGGCCGCGTCCAGCCCCGCCTCGGCCCGGGTCTGCTCCCGGTAGGAGTCCTCCGGGTCGATCCGGCTGTCCACCGGGGCGGTGACCTGGCGCAGCAGCTTCCCGCTCTCCCGCACCAGCACGCCGAGCCCCTGCTCGGGGCTGACCGGCTGCTCGCACCGGCTGGGTGGGCAGAGCCGGGTGATGCTCTCCTCGGCCCTGATGTCGTACAGGCCGCCGAGGGCGGTGAACAGGTTGTCCGGGTACTGCGAGTAGTGCGGGGCGAACGGCTGGGCCGGGTAGCGCCCGGTGAGCATGGCGGGCAGCGCGTAGGGGGTCCAGCCGCTGACGCCGGTGGCGTTGCGGTACCAGGTCGAGCCGGCGGCCAGCTCGGCGAAGTGCGGATAGCGGGCGGCGTCGATCCGGCCGTCCGGGCCGAGCAGGGAGACCAGCGGCAGCTCGTCCAGGACGATCATGACCACCGGCGGGTGGGCGCCCGCGCCGGCCACCCCGGCCGCGCCGCCGTGCCCCCGGGGCAGCACCACGGCCGAGGCCGGCGAGGCGAACAGGAACAGGCCGACGAACACCAGCGGACCGACCGCGGCCACCCGCAGCACCCGGCCCGGCACCCGCCACCGCCGGTGCGTGGCCGCCGCGGCGGCGCCGGCCACGCCCGCAACGAGCAGCAGGGGTACGCCCCGCAGCGGCGTGACGTGCCGGCCCACCTGGACCGCGAGGGCGGCCAGCAGCAGCCCCACGACCAGCGTGTGCACGGCGGCCCGGGCCAGCCGTCCGGCGACCAGGCCGAGCGCGCCGAGCAGGGCGAACGGCACCGTCGGCGCGATCGCGATCAGCGCCACCAGGAGCAGCACGTCGACCCGGGAGGCGCGGTGGAACAGGAAGAAGTCGGGGCTGCGGCCGAGCACGTCCAGCAGCGGCTGGGTGACCACCAGCCCGACCAGCGCGACCACCTCCAGCAGCCGGCCCGCCTCGCCGCGCCAGCCGCCCCGGTCCCGGGGCCGGTCCGGGGCCGCCGGCGGGGCCTGCGGGGGCGCGAGGGTGCCCTCAGCCACCCACCACCACCTGGTAGAGGGTGCGGGTGCCGGACGGTAGTTCGGTGCGGCCGACGACCCGCCCGCGCGCCGCGAGCAGCGACTCGAACACCTCCCGGCGGTAGTCCGGGAAGAGTCCGTCCGGCTTGTTGGCCAGCAGCCGGCGGGCCATCGGGTCGTCGGGGTGGACGAACTCGACTACCAGGCTGCCGCCGGTCACGGTCAGCTCGGTCAACTGGTCCAGCACCGCGGGCAGCGGCACGTTCCGGCCGATCGCCAGGTGGTGCACCACGGCCAGGGCGAGCACCACGTCGGCCCGGGCCCGGTGGGCGAAGGCGGCCCGCTCGACGCCACGCCAGCCGCCGCCGGGCGACGGGTCGGCCAGGTCCATCACCAGCGGCAGGATCCGCTCCTCCCCCTCGTCACGCAGCGCGCGGTAGAGGGCGTCGACCACGGCCGGGTCCTGCTCGACGGCGACCACGTGGTCGGCGTGCCGGGCGGCGATCCGGGCGTACCGGCCGTCGTTGGCGCCCAGGTCGAGCACCCGGCCCGGCCCGGTGACGGCCACCGCCCGGTCGACGAATGCCTCCTTGGCCTGCCGGTCCGGCACGGAGTACGCGCAGGTGCGCTGGTAGTCCGACCAGTGGCTCTCCCCCGGCCGGTGGTCCAGCCGGCGGACCAGCTTCGCCAGCCCGCGGACGGTGGCCAGGGCCAGCTCGCGGGAGTAGCCGGCGGCCCGGAGCTGGGCGCGCACGGCGCTGGTGCTGGCCTCGGCGTTGCGGGCCTGCATGGCGCCGTGCAGGTGGACGTGGGTGAGCACCCCGGCCCGCCAGCGCCGGGCTCCGCCGAAGAGGCGGCGCATCTGGTCCGGCTCGATGCCGTCGATCCGGGCCCGCAGGAAGGGCTGGAAGTCCAGCCCGAGGTGGGCCTGGACCAGCAGCGGGTAGAGCAGGGTCTGGCAGAACTGCCGGTAGCCGGCCCAGGGCTCGCCGTCGCGGGCCGCCTCGAACGAGCCCACGTCGATGAAGACCGGCCGGGCTCCCCGCCACTGCAGGTTGTAGGCGGAGCCGTCCTTGGTGGTGAAGCCGGCGGCCAGCGCGGCGCGCAGCACGTCCAGGTGCAGCAGGGCGGCGTCCCGGAGCATCCCGTACGACCACTCGTAGGGGTGCGAGACGAACGGGATCCGCTCGTGGCGCAGCACTGCGGCCCAGGGCACGTCGACCGGGGTCGGGACCAGTTCCTCGGTGCCGCAGACCTGGCCGGTGGCGAGCAGGTCGCGGAAGAAGTCGCTGGCGGCGAGGGCGCGCCAGTCGCGTGCGGACCGCTCGTCCAGCCCGCGCAGCACCTCGCCCGCGCGGTGGAAGACGCGGTTGCCGGGGTCGCGGAAGGAGCCGCGCTCGGCGCGCAGGCCGGTGTCGGGGAGCGCCACGCCGGTCAGCCCTGGTCGGTGGGCTGCCGGCGGAACCGGGCCACCAGCCGTCGCCAGTAGAGCTTGGCGGCCACCGCCACGCCGGCCACCCCGCCGACCACCGCCTGCACGATCAGGCTGCCGGATCCCGCGTCCAGGTAGGCCAGGTGCGTCACGGCTGCTTCCTTCCCCTCGCCGGTCATCGGAGTCCGGGCCCGATATGAGGGCTTTGGTGGTCTACGCCGGACTTGTTCCTTACCGTACGCCTCAGTTCCCGGCCGTGCGGGCCACACCGGTCACTCGTCCCCCGTCCGATCCGTTCAAGACGGCCCGGCCCACCGGCCCCTACCGTGACGGCATGACACCGCAGTTCGATCTCATTGGGATGGTCGTCACCGACATGGGACGCACCCTGGACTTCTACCGCCGGCTCGGGCTGCCGGTCCCGCCCGGCGCCGAACGCGAGCCGCACGTGGAGATCACCCTCGACAACGGCGTCCGGCTTGCCTGGGACACGGTCGAGACGATCCGCAGCTTCGACCCCGACTACACCCCGGCGACCGGCGGCCCCCGCGCCGGCCTGGCCTTCCGCTGCGCCGACCCGGCCGAGGTGGAGCGCTGGTACGGCGAGCTCACCGCCGCCGGGTACCACGGCCACCGGCCGCCGTGGGACGCCTTCTGGGGCCAGCGGTACGCCGTCCTGCACGACCCGGACGGCAACGGCGTCGACCTGTTCGCCCCGCTCAAGTCCGACTGAGCGACCGCGGCCGGGTGGTGGGCGTCAGGCGCCGGCGGGCGGCAGGAGGCGGGTCGGGGGAACGCCGGCCAGTTCCTTCACCTCGCGGGTGAGGTGGGCATGGTCGGCGTACCCGGCCAGGGCGGCGACCTCGGCGAGCGGGGTGCCGGCGCCGGCCAGGTCGAGGGCGCGGCGCATCCGCAGGATGCGGGCGAGGGTCTTCGGGCCGTACCCGAAGAGGAGCCGGCTGCGTCGGTGCAGGGCTCGCGCGCCGAGGCCGACCTCGGCGGCGGTGGCGGCGACGGTGGCGCCGGCCGCCAGCCGGGCGGCGACCCGCGCCCCGAGCGGGTCCGGGTCACCGGCCGCGTGCAAGCGGCCCAGCGCGACCTCCTCCAGCACGGCGGCGATCGTCCGTCCGGGAGCGTCGGCCGCGGCGATGCGCTCGGCCAGCTCGGCGGCGTTCTGTCCCCACAGGTCGGCGAGGGGCACCCGCTGGTCCCGCAGCTCGTCGGCGGGAACCCCCAGGACGGCGGGTCCGGTGCCCGGCGGCAGCCGCAGGCCGACCCACCGCTCCCCCGGCACGCTCACGGACAGGTGCGCGGTGCGGTCGGGTCCGGCGACCAGCAGCCCGGCCCGGCTGGACCAGAGCAGGTCCAGGCAGCCGTCCGGCAGCACCCGCACCGGCCTTTCGCCGGGCGAGACGCTCGCCCACCGCACGGCCCCCGGAATCCCCGGGGCCGGACCCTCGCGGTACATCCCTCCACCCTGCCACGCCGTGGCCCGGTTCCGGCTCCGGATCTTTGCGGGTGTCCCGTTCGCTGCGGACGGACACCCGCCAGGATCGGGCGGTCAGGCGCGGTGGTGCATGGCGAGGCGGAGCAGCGTGAAGCGGAGCGCGGTCGCCGCGAGGTTGGCGGCGATCAGGACGGTCAGCTCCAGGGCGCGTGGCGGGGTGTCGGCGGCGGCGTGCAGGACCGCCAGGGAACCGCTGGTCAGGGCCAGGCCGAGGGCGAAGGCGAGCAGGCCCTGGAGGTGGTGCCGGCCGGCGTGCCGGCGGCCGGTGACGCCGAACGTGAGCCGCCGGTTGGCCGCCGTGTTGGCCACCGCGGTGACCAGCAGGGCCAGCAGGTTCGCCGGTTGCGCCCCGAGCGGGCCGCGGGCCAGCACGAACAGCACCAGGTACGCGAGCGTGCTGGCCACCCCGACCACCGCGAACCGGGCAAGCTGCCGGGGCAGCCCGGCCGGCACCTGGGCCGGCGGCCCGTGCAGCGGCGCCCGGCCGAGCTGCGCACGCAGGTCGGCCAGGGGCAGCGCCCCGGTGACCAGGGCCCGCCCCAACCGCCAGATGCCGCGCAGGTCCGCCAGGGCGGTGGCCACGATGTCCACCCGGCTGTCCGGGTCGTCCACCCAGTCCACCGGCACCTCGTGGATCCGCAGGCCCGCCCGCTGAGCCAGGACCAGCAGCTCGGTGTCGAAGAACCAGCCGGTGTCCTGCACGAGCGGCAGGAGCCCGGCCGCCACGTCGGCGCGGATCGCCTTGAACCCGCACTGCGCGTCGGAGAAGCGCACCGCGAGGGTGCCGCGCAGCAGCAGGTTGTAACCGCGCGAGATCACCTCCCGCTTCGCGCCCCGGACCACCCGGCTGGTCCGTGCCAGCCGGGTGCCGATGGCCAGGTCCGAGTGGCCGGAGATGAGCGGGGCGACCAGCGGCAGCAGCGCCGCCAGGTCGGTGGAGAGGTCCACGTCCATGTACGCCAGCACCGGCGCCGGGGAGGCGGACCAGGCGGCCCGCAGCGCCCGGCCCCGCCCCTTGGCGGGCAGGTGCAGCACTCCCACGTCGGGCAGTTCGGCGGCGAGCGCCTCGGCCACCGCGAGGGTGCCGTCCACGCTGGCGTTGTCCGCCACGGTGATCCGGAACGGGTAGGGGAAGTGCGCGGTGAGGTGCGCGTGCAGCCGCCGGACGCAGGGGCCGAGGTCCGCCTCCTCGTTGTGGACGGGCACCACCACGTCCAGCACCGCCGTGGGCGCCGTGGGCCGGGCCTGCACCGCGGCCCGGGGTTCACTCGTGAAGGTCATCGCTCAGCCCTGCTTTCCGCTGCTCAGGTCGTAGACGGTCACGCCGTCGACGGTTTGCGCCGTGAAGTTCTCGGCGACCCAGGCGGCGATCTCGGCGGAGGCGTTGCTGCCTCCGTTGGCCCGGAACCCGCCGCCACCGATGAAGTAGTGGATCCTCTCGTCGGCGACGTACCGCTGGAACTGGGCGAGGGTCGGGGACGGGTCGCTGCCGTTGAAGCCGCCGATCGGCATCACCGGCTTCCGGGTGGCGAGCTGGTAGCCGGAGGCGTTGTTCGACCCGACCGTGGCGGCGATCCAGGTGTAGTCGTCCGCGTCGGCCGCCAGCAGCGCCTTCAGCTCGGTGCTCGGCTCGCGGGCGTCGAGCAGCCCGCCCATACCGCCGCCCCGCGACCGGCCGTCGCTGCCGGGGACCTGCCCGGCCGCGCCGTTCTGGCCGGTGCCGGTCCGGCCACCGGGGAGGCCGGTACCGCCGCCGGGAAAGGCGGGAAGCTGCCCGTTCTGCCCATCCGGCAGGCCGGGGAGCTGGTTCTGGGCGGTGCCGCCGTTCTGGCCGCCCGGGAAGCCCGGGAACTGGCCGCCGGGGAACTGCGTGCCGCCCGGCATCCGGCCCCCGCCCGGGAAGCCGCCCCGGCCGCCGGGGCCGAAGCCGCCCTGCACGAACGGCCCGGCGCTGGGGATCGATCCGGTGTGGGCGGTCGCCGCCGTCTGGAGCGAGTACGCCGCCGGGCCGGCGAGCGCCGCCGCCGCGCCGAGCGCCAGCAGCACCGGGGCCACCCGCCGGGGCAGCCGGTCGGCCAGGACCAGCAGCGCGGCGGCGGCCAGGCCGACCACCAGCACGGCGGTGCGCAGCCACGGGTACCAGTCGGCGCTGCGGCCGAGCAGGTGCCACGACCACCAGGCGGTCACCGCCAGCGTGCCGGCCAGGATCACGGTCGCGGCGAACCCGCGCCGCCGGCCCGGGGCGAGCGGCCCGCCCACCGGTGCGGCGGGAACCGTCGGGGCGGCGGCGGCCGGCGGGAGGGGGCCGGCGGCGCTGGCCGGGGCGTAACCGGGGGTGGCCGCGGTGGGGGCGGCCGGGGTGGTCCGGGCCCGCCAGAGCAGGGTCACCCCGATGCCGACCAGCGCACCGACCGCCGGGGCCAGGGCCACGGTGTAGTAGGCGTGGAAGATCCCGGACATGAAACTGAAGATCAGCCCGGTGACCAGCAGCCAGCCGCCCCAGAGCAGGAGCCCGGCCCGGGTCCGGTCGGTACGCGCCGCCTGCCCGGCCAGCCACAGCCCGGCGACCAGCAGGATCAGCGCGGCCGGCAGCAGCCAGGAGATCTGGCCGCCGACCTCGCCGTCGAGCATCCGTAGCAGGCCGGTCTGTCCGGCGAACGGGCCCCCGCCGCCCATCCGGCCGGCGCCGCCGACGCTGCCCTCCTCGTCACCGGTGATCCGGCCGAGGCCGTTGTAGCCGAGGGTCAGCTCCAGGATGCTGTTGTGCTGCGAGCCGCCGATGTACGGGCGGGCGCTCGCCGGGACCAGCTCCACGATCGCCACCCACCAGCCGGCGGCGACCACCACGGCCAGCCCGGCCAGCAGCAGCTGGCGGATCCGCCGCCAGAAGCCGGTCGGCGCGGCCAGCAGGTAGACCCCGGCGAACACCGGGATCACCAGGAACGCCTGGAGCATCTTGGTGAGGAAGCCAAGGCCGACCAGCGCGCCGGTCAGCGTGATCCACCGGGTGCTCGCCGTCTCGACCGCGCGCACCGTCGCGTACCCGGCGGCGACCAGCAGGAACACCAGCAGCGCGTCGGGGTTGTTGAACCGGAACATCAGCGTGGCCACCGGGGTGACCGCGAGCACCGCGCCGGCGAGCAGGCCGGCGACCGGCCCGTACCAGCGGCGCACGGCGACGTACAGGACGCCGACCGAGGCGACGCCGAGGAGCGCCTGCGGCACCAGGATCGACCAGCTGCTCAGCCCGAAGAGGCGGACCGAGAGGGCCATCAGCCAGAGCGAGGCGGGGGTCTTGTCGACGGTGATCGAGTTGGCCGCGTCCGAGGAGCCGTAGAAGAACGCCTTCCAGCTCTCCGAGCCGGCCTGCACGGCCGCCGAGTAGAACGCGTTGCCCCAGCCCGAGGCGCCCAGGCCCCAGAGGTAGAGCAGCGCGGTGGCCAGCAGCAGGCCGAGCAGGGCCGGCCGGGTCCAGCGCGGGTCGCGACGGGGCGGCTCGGCCGGGGTCCGGACCGGTTCCGGGGCGGGCGCGGGGGCCGGTTCGGTCGCGGGCGACCCGGCCGTGGGCGCGGTCAGCAGGCTCTCTGTTCTGTCCATGCCGGCAAGCCTCGGGCGGCCCGCTGACCCGCCCCCGTGCGCGACCTATGCGTCGGCTGTGGATTCCGGCAGCCGCACCGTGAAGACGGTCCGGCCCGGGCGGCTCGCCACGTCGACCTCGCCGTGGTGGGCCTCGACCACGGCGGCCACGATGGCCAGGCCGAGGCCGGTGCTGCCGTGCGCCCGGGAGCGGGAGCTGTCGCCGCGGGCGAACCGCTCGAAGACCTCCGGTTGCAGCTCGGCGGGAATGCCGGGGCCGTCGTCGGTGACGCTCAGCTCGACGGCGCCGGTCACCCGCGCGAGCCGGGTGGTCACCGTGGTGCCGGGCGGGGTGTGCACCCGGGCGTTGGCGAGCAGGTTCGCCAGCACCTGGTGCAGCCGGTGGGCGTCGCCGGTGACGCTCACCGGCTCGTCGGGCAGGTCGAGCTGCCAGCGGTGCTCGGGGCCGGCCACGTGCGCGTCGCTGACCGCGTTGACCACCATGGCGGTGAGGTCCACCGGCTCGGCCGCGAGCGGCCGGCCGGAGTCGATCCGGGCGAGCAGCAGCAGGTCGTCGACGAGGCTGGTCATCCGGGTGCTCTCGGACTCCACCCGGCGCAGGGCGTGCGCCACGTCCGGCGGCACCTCGTCCCGGCCGCGCCGGGCCACCTCGGCGTAGCCGCGGATCGCGGCGAGGGGGGTGCGCAGCTCGTGGCTGGCGTCGGCGACGAACTGGCGTACCCGCATCTCGCTGGCCTGCCGGGCGGCGAGCGCGGCGGCGACGTGGCCGAGCATCCGGTTGAGCGCGCCGCCCACCTGCCCGACCTCGGTACGCGGGTCGGTGTCGGCCGCCGGCACCCGCACCGACAGGGCCACCTCGCCGCGGTCCAGCGGCAGCTCGGTGACCCGGGTGGCGGTGGCGGCGACCCGGTTCAGCGGGCGCAGCGCGGCCCGGACGATCAGCGCCCCGAGCCCGCCGGCGATGACCAGCCCGGCGGTGACCAGCCCGGCCTGGGCGACCAGCACCCACATGACGGTGTCCTGGACCCCGGCGAGCGGGATGGCGACGGCCCCCAGCACGCCGTTCGACGACCGATGGGCCACCGCGCGATAGTCGCCCCGGTCGCCGACCTCGACGGTACGGGGCCGCCCGTCGAGTGGTAGCGCGACGAGCGTGGCGATGTCGGCGGCCGGTACGGTCTCGACCTCCCCCGACTCGGCCCGGGTGGTCGCGGTGGTGGCTCCGCAGGCGGTCCGCAGGGCGATCGAGCCGGGCGGGAACCCGCGCGGCGGCTCCAGTTCCGGCAGGTCGCAGGGGTCCGTCCGGCGCGGGTCACCGGGCGGACGCAGCCACGGCGGCCCTTCTCCGGTGCGCCGGTCGGCGATGGTGAGCTGGTTGTCCACCTGGCCGATCAGGAAGTGCCGCAGGGCGATCGTGGTCAGGCCGCCGATGCCGATGCTGACCAGGGCCAGCAGCGCCACCACGGACACCACGAGGCGGCGGCGCAGCGACCAGCCGGCCAGCCGCTGCCGCAGCCCCCCGCCCCGGTCACTCCGCGGGCTTGAGGACATAGCCCGCGCCGCGCAGGGTGTGGATCATGGGCTCGCGGCCCGCGTCGATCTTCTTGCGCAGGTACGAGATGTACAGCTCGACCACGTTGGCCTGGCCGCCGAAGTCGTAGTTCCAGACCCGGTCGAGGATCTGCGCCTTGCTCAGCACCCGGCGCGGGTTGCGCATCAGGTAGCGCAGCAGCTCGAACTCGGTGGCGGTGAGGTTGATCAGGTCGCCGGCGCGGCGTACCTCGTGGCTGTCCTCGTCGAGGCTGAGGTCGCCGACGCTGAGCACGGCCTCCTCGCGGGCGGCCACCGCGAACCCGGAGCGGCGCAGCAGGGCGCGCAGCCGGGCGATCACCTCCTCGAGGCTGAACGGCTTGGTGACGTAGTCGTCGCCGCCGACGGTGAGCCCGGCGATCCGCTCCTCCACCGCGTCCCGGGCGGTCAGGAAGAGCACCGGCACGGTGGGCGCCTGCTCGCGCAGCCGGCGCAGCACCTGGAAGCCGTCCAGGTCCGGGAGCATGACGTCGAGCACCACGGCGTCGGGCTTGACCTGGCGGGCGGCGCTGATCGCCGCCATCCCGTTGCCGGCGGTGGTCACCTGCCAGCCCTCGTAGCGCAGCGCCATCGACAGCAGGTCGGTGAGCGTCGGCTCGTCGTCCACCACCAGCACCCGCACCGGTTCGCCGTCCGGTCGGCGCAGCTCGATCCGGCCCTGCGCGGCCTGCCCGTTCATGACCATGACCCCCATCGTGGGCGCACCCGCTGTGCCGGTCCTGTCCCGATCCTGTGTACCAGCTGTGCGGGCCGGACGCCGGGATCCGCGCGGAGCGGGCGGACGCACAGCCGGACCACAGGCACGGCCCACGTCCCCTCCAGCCACGAGCGGCACGCTCACCGCATGAGCGCGGACGGGTTCTTCGAGGTCCACTGGTGGTGGCGGGCGACCGCACCAGGTCGCGGCGCGGCGTCAGACGCGCCGAGCTGGAGTCGCGGTAGGGCGGTCCGGGTGGCGGTGTCCGATCGTACGGCGCTTCCGGCGGCCCGGCGCGCGGTGGCCCGCCGGCTGGCCGGGCTGCGCGCGGCCGACCTGGAGCTGTCCCGGGCGCACCGTGCCGCCGGCCGGCCGGTGCCGGTCGGCCCGCTGCTGCGTGAGCTGGTGGCGGTGTCGCTGGGCGCGGCGGAGGCGAGCGGCGGGGCGGTGGACCCGACGGTCGGCGCGGCCCGGCTGCGCCGGTCGGTGACCCCGCTGCCGGCGTGCGGCTCGGGCTGGGGCCGGGTGGACCGGGGCGAGGGCTGGCGAGCGGTGTCGCTGCGCGGCGACCTGCTGGCGGTGCCGCCGCCGCTCTGGCTGGACCTGGGCGGGACGGCCGGCGCGTACCTGGTGCAGCGGTGCGCCGAACAGGTGGCGGCCCGGCACGGGACCGGGGTGCTGGTGGCGGTCGGGTCGCGGGTGGCCGCCGCGGGCCCGGCGCCGGCCGGTGGCTGGCGGGTCGCCCACGGGCCGGCCACGCTGACCGGCGGCGCGCTGGTCACCGCCGACGTGCTGCGCCCGGACGGCGGTGGGGTACGCGACCCGCGCACCGGCGCCGCGCCGGACTCGCCGTGGGCCGCAGTGACGGTGGCCGCGCCCGACGCCGCGCGCGCCGCGATGCTGGCCGTGGCCGCGCTCGCCCGCGGCGCCGACGGCCCGGAATGGCTGGCCGGCCAGGGGGTCCGGGCCTGGCCGCGGACGCGCCGGCCGGCCCTTCCCCAGCCCGCTACCCGGTGGTAACTTGCCGGCATGTCCATCGACGGTCGTCCCACCGGCCGGCTGGCCGGCAAGGTGGTGCTGGTGACCGGGGCGGCCCGGGGCATCGGCGAGCACACCGCGCGGATCGCCGCCGCCCGCGGCGCGCGGCTGGCCCTGGTCGGGCTGGAGCCCGACCGCCTCGCCGCGCTCGCCACCGAGCTGGGCCCCGGCCACGTCTGGTTCCCGGCCGACGTCACCGACCAGGCCGAGCTGGCCGCCGCGGTCGACGGCACGGTCACGGCGCTGGGCGGCATCGACGCGGTGGTGGCGAACGCCGGGGTCGCCAACCGGGGCACCATCGCCGTCGGCGACGTGGAGGCGCTGGTCCGCACGGTCGAGGTGAACCTCATCGGGGTGATGCGGACCGCGGCGGCGACCGTGCCGGCGCTCACCGCCCGCCGGGGCTACCTGCTGATCGTCTCCTCCGCCGCCGCGTTCGCGGCGCTGCCCGGGATGGCCGCCTACTGCGCCTCGAAGGCCGGCGTCGAGCACTTCGGCACGGCGATCCGGCTGGAGCTGGCGCATCGCGGGGTGGCCGTGGGCACGGCGCATCCGTCCTGGGTGGACACCGACCTGGTCCGCGAGGCGCGGGCCGACCTGCCGGCGTTCGAGACGGCGCTGGCGAAGCTGCCCTGGCCGATGCGGCGGACCACCACCGTGCAGGAGTGCGCCGAGGCGTTCGTCCGGGCGATCGAGCGCCGCCGGCGCCGGGTCTACGTGCCGCGCGCCGTCGGGGCCGTGCAAGCGGTCCGGTCGGTGCTGGTCAGCCCGCTCGCCGACCGGCTGGTCGGGCGGACCGCGAGGGACACCGTCCCGCTGATCGAGGAGCAGGCCCGGGCGCTGGGCCGGGGCTTCGGGGCGAGCACGCCGGACGTGCGGCGATGACGAGGCCGGCGGAGGTGGTCTTCGAGCGGCGGGGAGCCGGCGCACCGCTGGTGCTGCTGCACGGCATCGGTCACCACTGGGCCGCCTGGTCGCCGGTGCTGGACCGGCTCGCCGAGGCGCACGACGTGATCGCCGTCGACCTGCCCGGGTTCGGCCGCTCACCGGTGCCCGCCGCCGGCCTCCCCGCCGACATGCCCGGGCTGGTGGCCGGGATCGTCGAGCTGTTCGCCGCGCTCGGGCTGGACCGCCCGCACGTGGCGGGCAACAGCCTCGGCGGCGCCATCGCCCTGGAGCTGGCCGCCGCCGGCGCCGTCTCCTCGGCCACCGCCCTCTCCCCGGCCGGCTTCTGCACCCCGCGCGAGCTGCGCTGGGCGCTCAGCGTGCTCACCCTGCACCGCAACGCCGCGCGGCTGCCCGAGCCGGTGCTGCGGTCGCTGTTCGCCTCCCCCGGCGCTGCGTACCCTCGCGCTGGGCATGATCCTGGCCCGGCCCAACCGGATGGCGCTGGCCGAGGCGCTGGCGGACGCGCGGGCGCTGCGCGAGGCGCGGGCCTTCCGCGCGGTGGCCCGGGCCGGCCGGGGCTACGTGTTCGCCGGGGCGCCGACGGTACCGGTGACGGTCGCCTGGGGCACCCGGGACCGGATCCTGCCCTACCGGCAGGCCGCGCTGGCCCGGACCCGGCTGCCGGCGGCCCGGCACCTCGACCTGGCCGGTTGCGGGCACGTGCCGATGCACGACGACCCGGAGCTGGTCGCCTCGGTCATCCTCGGCACCACCGGCGCGCGGGCAGCCTGACCGGGTTCACTCGGTGGCGCCGAACGGGTCGGTGCGCACGTACCGCATCGTCCAGCCGCCCCCGTCGTGGGGATGGCCGCGCTCGTAGAGGTGATCCGCCTCGCCGCCGGGCGGCCGGTCGGGGTGGCGCATGATCCACCGCTTCGGCGGCGCCCCGTCCGGCTCGGCCGGCAGTTCCCGGACCAGTTCGTCGGCGGGTCCGCCGACGAACCGTACGCGTACCAGAGCCACCGGGCACCCTCCGTCTCGCCGTCGACACGCTCCCCTGCTCGCGAAGCTACCCCGCGCCGCCCCCGCCCGGGCCGGGAAACCGCCCGGCGGTTTGCCCAGCTCGGGGCCCGGGTAGCGAAACCGGATGGGGCATCCGGTGAGTGCGAGGAGTGGTCGATGAGGACGCTGGGCGGGCGGTACGAGCTCGAACGGCGGGTCGGCATCGGCGGGATGTCCGAGGTGTGGCGGGCGCACGACCTCGTGCTCGACCGGACCGTCGCGGTGAAGCTGATCTCGCCGGGGCTGGACGGCGAGGCCACCTCGGTGAAGCGGATCCGGGCGGAGGCCCGCTCGGCGGCCCGGCTGGTGCACCCGAACGTGGCCAGCGTGCACGACTTCGGCACCGCCGCCCTGCCGGACGGGCGCGCGGTGCCCTACATCGTGATGGAGCTGGCCGAAGGGGAGACGCTCGCCGCCCATCTGCGCGCCGGCCCGCTGGACTGGCGGATCGCGGTGCGGGTCTGCGCCGAGGTGAGCGCCGCGCTGGCCGCCGCGCACGCGCACGGCATCGTGCACCGGGACGTGAAGCCGGCGAACGTGATGCTCACCCCGGCGGGGGTGAAGGTGCTCGACTTCGGGATCGCCACCCCGGCCGGCGCACCCGATCACACGCCGGACGGGATCGTGGTCGGCACGCCGGCGTACCTGGCGCCGGAGCAGCTCGACCGGCAGCCGGCCACCCCCGCCGCCGACATGTACGCCCTGGGCGTTCTCCTCTACTACTGCCTGACCGGCCGGCTCCCGTACGCGGCCGAGAGCACCACGGAACTGCTCGGCGTGGGTGGCCGCCGCCGGCCACCCGAGCCGCTGCCCGATATCGACGGGTTGCCGACCGAGGCGGCCGAGTTGTGCCGGGGCTGCCTCGCCACCGACCCGACCGCCCGGCCGACCAGCCTGATGGCCGCGCTGCTGCTCGCCGAGGCGGTGGACGCCCGGGTCTACGTGCCGATGGTCGCGACGCCGCCCCGCCAGCGGATCGCGCCGGTGTCGGCGTGGACCGAGCGGGCGGCCACGGAGGCGACCGAGGCGATCGCCGTCGACGCGTACCCGACCGGCCGGGCTCGCTGAGGCGCGGCCTGCTCAGGCGCGGTTTCGCCGGGCGGGGGCCGGGTAGCCGGGCGGGTGAGTGACGGGAGGAACGCGATGCCGGATCCGAGTTCCTGGCTGGCCGAGACGGCCACGGCGACCGCCGCGGGCGGTCACGTACGCACCGAAGACGGCGGTCTCTCCTCCGCCCTGGCGTCCCCGTTGGCGCCGCACTGCACCGGCCTGACGCCCGAGCAGCTCCTGGCCGCCGCGTTCGCCTCCTGCCTGCATCATGCCGCGGTGGAGGCGGCCGGCGAGATCACCGACGAGGCGCACACCGTCGAGGTGACCGCGGCGGCGAAGCTGGGCCGCGACGACGACGGCCGGTACCGGGCCGACGTGCACGCCGAGATCTCCTCGGCCGGCCTCACCCGGGAGCAGTTGGCGGACCTGGTCGCGCACGCGGATCGGCTCTGGCCGTTCTCCAGCGGCGACAACAGCCGGCACCGGCTCACCGTCACCCCGGCGGAGAACGGCCGGCACTGACGGTTCACCAGCGGAAACCGGCGGTCACCGCCCGGTGGTCGCTGTCCGGGGTGTGCACCACCCCGGCCGCGGTAGGGGTGAGCCCCCGGTAGAGGACGTGGTCCGGGCGGGTCACCGGGAGGTCCGCCGGCCAGGTGAAGCCGAAGCCCTGACCGGCGTCGGCCTGGGCGTCGCGCAGCAGGCGGGTGAGCGGCGCGAAGACCCGGTCGGTGGTGGCGGTGTTCAGATCCCCGAGCACCACCAGCCGGGACGCGTCGTCGGCCCGGACGATCGCCGCGAGGGCGGCGAGGGTCTCGTCGCGGGTGGCGGTGTGCCCGGCCCGGGCCGAGCCGAGGTGGACCACGTACACCGCCAGGTCGCCCTCCGGGGCGGCGACCACCGCCCGCAGCGCGCGCTCCCACCCGAGGCCGGTGTCCATCCCGTGCGCCTCGCGGATCGGCCAGCGGCTCCACAGGGCGACGGTGGAGACCGCGGCCCGGTGCGGGTAGCGGCCGCGCAGCGCGGCGGCGACCGCGCCGCCGTCGTCGACCTCCTGGAGCCCGATCAGGTCCGGGCCGGCGTCGGCGAGGGCGTCGACCGTGGCGGCCGGGTCGGGATTGCCGGCGCGCAGGTTCTGGCTGGCCACCCGGAGCGAGGTGGCGCCCGCCCCGGAGGCCGGCGGCAGCCAGACGCCGCCGTAGAGCGCCGCCCAGACCAGCGCCGGCAGCAGGACCACGAGCAGGGCCCGGCGGGACCGGCGCAGCAGCGCCGCCAGCGCGAGCAGGGGTACGCCGAGCCCGAGCAGCGGGGTGGCGCTGTCGACCAGGCTGCCCAGGCCGTGCACGTTGGGCACCGCGCGGTGGCCGACGAGCAGCACGGCGAGCAGGACGGCGCACAGGCTGACGATCAGTCCCCGTCGGCCCTGGCGGCCGGCGGGTTCTCCGGCGGCCCGCTCATCGACCATCTGCTCCGTCACCGTCCGCATCGTATCGAGACAGCGGACCTCGGGTGCGGTGATCGGGGTACGCCCCGTCGTGGGCCGCCTGGCCTCTGGGGATCCCCAGGTGACGGGCCTGCCCCTCAGCCGAACGGAGGAGGGCGGACGGAACCGCCGAAAAGATGATCATGCGTCGGTTCTGCCCGGGTGTTTCCGACATGAACGGAAAATGCGAAACGTGGAGAAGATCGAATTCGTCTTGCACCGAGCGTAATGTGCGGGCGGATCATGGCAAATTGTGGCGCATGCCACTAACCACCCCGATGGCAAGAGCCGAGAAGCTTTCTAGCCTCGGCGGGTGCATCCCGACGACCCCATTGAGCAGCAGCCGACCGATACGTCGCCCGTTCGCCGTACGATCGACCCGGCATCAGCCGAACGGACGATCGGGCGGCACCGGGCCCCGGAACCGCGGCGGCGCGGGCCGGTCCGGTCCACCCCCGCCCGGGTCGCCGTCGCCACCGGCGTGACCTGCTGCCTCGGTCTGATCGGGGTCGTCGGCGCCAAGGAGACCGGGCAGCGGCACGAGCCGGTCCGCGAGGTGCTCGCCGACCGGGCGGCGGCGGCCAGCGAGGAGCGGGCCTCCCGGGACTTCGAGCGCGGCGCCCCGCCGGTCGCCGTGCCGGTCACCCCCATCCCGGTCGCCACGCCCAGCCCGACACCCACGAAGAAGGCGCCCAAGAAGCCGGTCCGGCCCAAGCGCCCCCGGCCCGTCGCCGGGCTGGACCAGCGGCAGATGGACAACGCCAAGACGATCGTCGACGTGGGCCTGAGCCTGAAGATGCCCCGCCGGGCGCTGGTGGTGGCCGTGGCCACCGCCATGCAGGAGAGCGACCTCTACAACCTGGCCAGCGACGTGCTCCCCGAGTCGTTCGACTACCCGCACCAGGGCAGCGGCTCCGACCACGACTCGATCGGGCTGTTCCAGCAGCGGCCCAGCAGCGGCTGGGGCACCGTCGCCGAGATCATGCGGCCGGCGTACGCGGCCCGGGCCTTCTTCACCGCGCTGAGCAAGGTGCCCGGCTGGACGGAGATGAGCGTCACGGCGGCGGCCCAGGCGGTGCAGGTCTCCGCCTTCCCCGACGCGTACGCGCAGCACGAGCAGCGGGCCACCACGGTGGTGGCGGCGCTGGCCTGAGCCGGCGCTCAGGCGGCGCTGCGCTCGGCGGCGCCGCCGCTCGGCACGCCCGCGGCGGCGGTCGGCGTGTCCGGGGGAACCGTGTCGCCGGGTACCCCCGACAGGACCTCGTCGACGCGGGCCTCGCGCCGGCGGCGGGCCAGCAGCGCCGCCTCGAAGTCCCGGCGGGCCCGGACCGCCTCGGCGTAGGCCTGCTCGCGTACCTGGCGGGCCTCCTCGCGGGCGGCCTCCAACTCGCTGCGGGCCTGGGCCAGCAGCCTGGCGGCCTCCCGCTCGGCGGCCGTCCCGGCGGCCACCTCGCCGTCGACCACGGCGGTCCGACGGCGCAGGAAGTCGCAGAGATGGGTCGCGTCCTCCCGGATCTGATCCCACTCGCGGCCGGCGCCGGCGGCGCTCTCCGCGCGGGCCGCGAGCCGGACCAACCGGATTCCCAGCTCATCCAGGCAGGAGTCCACCTGCCGCTGGTCGTAACCGGTCTCAACCACGGAGAACCTCATGCGTGTCGCCCCCCAGGCAGCTGGTGTCACTTCCCCACCTGACGATCCTGGGCGGCGGGTGGCCACGCCCGCGGCGGTTCCCGCAAAATGTTCAGCATCCGGACGCCCGGACGAAGGTGGTCAGGAGTGCTTGGGGAGCACGACCACCCGGCCGAAGAACTCGTCGATGCGGCGCACCACGTCGTTGAAGTCGTCCAGGTCGATCGGCTTCGTCACGTACGCGTTGGCCTGGAGGGTGTAGCTGCCGAGGATGTCGGTGTCGGCGTTGGAGGTGGTCAGCACGACGATCGGGATGGTGCGCAGGTCCTCGTCCCGCTTGACCTCGCCGAGCACCTGGCGCCCGTCCATCCGCGGCATGTTCAGGTCGAGCAGGATGACGTCGGGCCGCCGCGCCTCGGTGTGCCGACCCTCGCGGCGGAGGAACTCCATCGCCTCCTGGCCGTCGTTGACCACGTCGATGATCTTCTCGACGTCGGAGTCCTCGAGGGCCTCCTCGATCATCAGGACGTCACCCGGGTCGTCGTCCACCACCAGGATACGAACGGGGCTCGGGGTGCCATGACCCATGGGACTACCTGCTTCGTCTCGGAGGTGGAGCGCCGACGGCGAAATCGACTGTCGGCGGGGAAATCTATCCGATCAGGAGGCGGCCGGCGTGGCCGGGTCGGCCCGGTCCGCCCCGTAGCTCAGCACCTCGGCCAGCCCGGTCATCTGGAGCACCCGGGCCACCCGACCGGTCGCGCCGGTGACCCGCAACCAGCCGCCCGCGGCGGCGGCCAGGTTGTCGCCGCGGACGAACGCGGCGATCCCGGTGGAGTCGCAAAAGGTCAGCCCGGCGAGGTCCAGCAGCAACTCACGGTGCCCCTCGGCGGCCAGCCGGTCGATGGCGGCGGTGAGCTCCGGCGCGGTGCTCAGGTCGAGCTCACCCGCGAGCCGGAGGCAGGCCGGGCCGCCGTCCCGCTGGGCGTACGCGACGGTGAACGTCACCCTGGCCCCTCTCGCTCGCACCGCAGGTCGATCCGTGCAGTGCAGCAAGTATACGCAGGTCTCGCCGCGACGCCCGCACCCTGGCGGTCACCGTCCGGACGCGGCCGACAGCCCGCCGACCAGGACGCGGGCCCGGTCGAGGAACCGCCCGGCCCGGGGGAAGTCGCGCAGCCGCTGTCCATAGTGGTCGAGGGTGAGCCCGACCGCGCTCGCCGGCACCCGGCGGCTGACCAGGATCGCCACCAACCACTCGACGAACTCGGTGAAGAGGGTCTCGTCGTCGACGTAGAGGGCGGCGGCCAAGAAGTCGATGATGTAGCCCAGGTCGCTGACGGTCGAGTCGAGCTGGGCCGGGGTGTAGTCGCGCACCCCCGGCACCCGCTCCCGCAGATCGGCCAGGGCGCTGTCGATCAGCTCACCGCGCCGCTTGGCCAAGCTCGCGTACTCGTCGTCGGCGAGGTGGTCGAGCCGCGCCGGCGGCACCGCGCGCAGCGCCCGCTCGTCGGCGACCAGGCCGGCCGCGGTGGGCGCGTCCGGCGACCACGGCACGCCGAGCACCCGGGCCCAGCGGCCGTCGTCGCCGAAGCCGCGCCCGCCGACCACCACCGGCACGTCCGAGCGGCGGCAGGCCTCGATCATCCGGTGCACGTGCAGCAGCCGCATCGGCAACGCGCAGGCCAGGGCCACCGCGTGCGCGTCGTTGCGGTGCAGGTAGGACACCAGGTGCGCCGCGGGCACGCTGGCGCCGAGGAAGGTGATCTGCCAGCCGCGCAGCCGCAGCACCTCCCACCAGCCGGGCCGGCAGCGCGTGCCACTCGCCGTCCATGCAGGCCACCACGATCCGGCCCCGGGTCGGGCGGGGATCGGCGTACGCGGCGACGGCGGCCACCACCCGCTCGCTGATGTGGGTGGCGGCGTGCTCCTGGGCCACGCTCCACTCGTCGCGCGCCCACCGCTCCCCCACCTCGGCCTGCGCCGGGGCGACCAGGTCCAGCAGCACCCGCTCGGCCGGCACGCCGGCCTCCAGCAGCCCGCGCGCCACCTCGACGGCGGCGTGCTCGTCGGCCTCCGCCAGGCACTCCAGGTAGCCGGGGAAGGCGCGGGCCGGCTCGGCCTCGGTGGTCGTCGCGGTCACGCGTCGGTCTCTCTCGGTCGGTCGGCGCCGCTCGGGCCGGGCACCGCGTGCAGGTGGCGGCCGGAACGGCCGCCCGGGCCGGTGGCCCGCAACGCGAGCACGGCGATGTCGTCGTGGTCGCCGTGGTCGCCGTGGGCGAGCCAGTCGCAGGTCACCTGCTCGACCCGCTCGGCGAGCGCCGGGGCCGGCATCCGGTGGCAGCCGGTCAGCGCGTGGAACAGCCGCTCTGCGCCGAACTGCTCGTCGCCCCGCCGGCCGCCCCGCGCCTCGGTCACCCCGTCGCTGTAGAGCAGGCAGGTCTCGCCCGGCGCGAGCTGCACGGTCACCTCGCCGATCCGGGGATCCGGCACCACGCCGATCAGCATCCCGCTCAGCGGGACCACCTCGATCTCGCCGGAGGCCCGCAGCACCAGCGGCGGAAGGTGGCCGCCCCCGGCCATGGTCAGCGTGAGGCTGCCGTCGCGGTGCGGGCGCGCCACGCCCAGCACCATGGTGGCGAAGCGGCCCTGCCCGTGCGCCTGGGTGGTCTCCAGCAGCGCGTCGTTGAGCAGCTTCAGCAGCCGTGCCGGCTGCGACTCGACCCGGTGCAGCGCGTGCAGGCACTGGCGGAGCTGGCCGGTGAACACGGCCGCCTCGACGCCCTTGCCCGAGACGTCGCCGAGGAAGAAGACCGAGCCGCCGTCGAGGAGCCGGTGGGAGCCGTAGAAGTCGCCGCCGATCCGCAGCCCGGCCTGCGCCGGCCGGTACGCGGTGCCCCACTGCACACCGGCGGCCGCCGCCGGCTCGACGGGCAGCAGGCTGGCCTGAAGGGTGTCGGCGACCTCGGCCTGGTCCCGGTAGAGCACGGCGGTGGTCAGCGCGGCACCGGCCCGGGCCGCGAAGGCGCGGACCAGGTCGCGGTCGGCCTCGTCGAACCAGCGGCCGGCCCGTCGGGCGACCAGCAGCACCCCGGCCGGAGACTCCCGGCCCGGCAGCGGCACCACCCGCGCGGTGACTCCCGCCGCCTCGGGGCCGGGCAGCCAGCCGGCCTCGACGGCCTGCTCCACGAGCCAGTCCACGGCATGCGGCTCGGCGCCGCCGAGGCCCTCCTCCATCGCTGACGGCAGCGCCGTGGCGGCGAGCACGCCACTGTCCACGGCGGGTCCCTCGTCGTCCGCGCGCACCGCCCGCCACCAGCGGGCCCGGCCCGAGCGCGGGGCCAGCACCAACACCGAGACGTCGGCCACGGTCGGCACGGCCAGCCGAACCACCGCGGCGGCGGCGCGGTCGGGGTGCAGGGGGTTGCCGAGCTTCTCACCGACCACGGCGAGGAACGCCGAGCGGGCCCGCTCGGCGAGCAACGCGTCGGCCCGGCTGACGCTCTCGGTGACGTCCTCGACGTAGGAGCAGCGGCGGCCGGCGGAGAGCGGGACCCGGCGCAGCCGGAGCCGCCGGCCGTGATGGGTGAACTCGCCCGGGTCGTCGGCGAGCAGCGCGGGCACGCCGGCCGCGGCGAGCACCTCGCCGGTCACCACCTCGGGGACCAGTCGCTCGGCGACCGGGCTGAGATGCCGCACCACACCGTCGGCGTCCGAGACGATGAGGCCCTCGCGGAAGTGCTCCACCACCTCCGACCAGTCGGGCGTGGGCAGACCGCGATCCGGGGCCAGGGGCGGCAGGGCCGGCGTGACGGCGGGCCGCACCCGACCTCGTCTGACACCCGGCTTGGAGACCCGTCCGTCGCCCGGGTCAGCGCCCCTGACGTCGGCAGCAGTCACCAGCTGAGCCCCACTCCTTGGTCGATACCGCGGTCCGCCGAAAACCGGCGGGTATGGTCAAATCTCCTCGCCCCACCCTACGCCGGTGCGCCGGGACCGCCACCCCACGGCCGCGCTCCGACCTGCGCACGCGCTGTCCGGCGGGCCGGCTCCGGGGTTGTTACGATCCGGAACGACCCGGCCCGACCGGCCGGCGGGGAAAGGCGTGATGGTGCCACCTCAACGGAGAACGCCCGAGGCGATGCCGCTGACCATCTCGGTCGACCGGTCCGATCCCGTGGCCCCCGTCATCAGGGCCGGCGGTGAGCTCGCCTTCACCACGGCCGCCCCGCTGCGGGCCGAGGTCGACCGGCTGCTGGCCGAGGGCCCACGAACGCTCGTGCTGGACTTCCGCGACCTGCTCTTCATCGACAGCACCGGGCTGTCGGTGATCGTGCACGCCTGGCGGCAGGGCCAGGAGGGCGGCACGGACATCCAGCTGCGGGAGACCCCGCGCTTCCTGGCGACCATCCTCGACATGACCGGGGTCACCGGCCTGCTGACCCGGCCGCAGCCGACCGGCCGGTCCGAGCGGCCCGCGACGGACTCGTCGGCCCTTGCCTGAGCACCCCGGGTTCTCCGAATCAGCCCGGACTGGGAACATGGCCGCATGCCCTCCCAGCTGTTGACCATCGAGGTGAACCGGCTCGACGCCGGACGTGCCCGGCTTCGGCTGACCGGCGAGTTGGACTACGACAGCGCGCCGGACCTGGTCGCCGCGGCCGCCGAGCTGCGCCGCGACGGCTACCGGGAGCTGCTGCTCGACTTCGGCGGGGTGGCGCTCTGCGACTCCTCCGGTCTCAGCGCCCTGGTGGTCATCCACCGGGCCGGCGCCGGCGCGGTACGACTGGAGCACGCGAAGGCGCAGCTGCGGCAGCTGCTCGACCGCACCGGGCTGGCCGAGCTGCTGGCCGGGTCGCCCGCGGCGGCCGAGGAGTCCCGCGAGGTCGGCTGACCGCCGCCCCGGAACAGGGGGTGGCCCCCGACCCTGGGACCAGGGGCCGGGGGCGGGGAGGGTGGCTCAGGCAGCCGGGGCAGGCTGCAGGCGCGGGCCGGACTCGCGCAGCTCCCCCACAGTGGGTGAGGCCGCGTCCTCCGGCGCGCCGGAATCAGGCGTCTGGAACAGGTAACGGACGAACTCCCCACCCGCCTCGTTGTCGTCCGCTCCGGGCCACTGGCCCACACAGTCGACGCCGACGACCTCGCGTCCGCTGCCGTCGCTCTCCTCCAGCAGCGCCCAGAGGGTCACCGGATAGCAGCGGGTGCCCTCCGGGTCGACCTGCCACCGCGCGTACCAGCCGGGCCGGGCGGGGACGATCTCGACGATCCGTTTCATGACGACCTGCCCTTCCGCGTGCGTCGGAAGTTCTTCCGGTCCACCCCGATCGTGCGGCACCCCCGGGTGACCGGTCCTCACCCGCAGCGAGTGAAGCTGTCCGGTCCGGCAGCACCCGTTTCCTTCCCAGCAGCGCCGGGAAGGCGACCGGCGCAAGCGCAACCGACCAGGAACGAGGTGCGACGATGCGCAAGCAGATGGAGGGCGACAACCAGCGCCGCCGGGCCCTGGCCCGGGAGGCCAGGGAACGCGGTCGGCAGCCCAGCCAGACCGGCGCCAGCCTGAGCGCGTCCAAGCAGATCACCTCGCTGGACCGGCGCGAACGGTCCGGCCCCGCGCCGGCCGGCCATCGCAAGCCGGACACCACGCGCGGCGGTCCCGCGCCGCCGCCGGCGGCCGTGGCGGAACGCCCGCGCCCGCTGCCCGACGAGCGGCCGGTCCGGGTGACCACGCTGGGCTACCGGGATCTCGTCGACGACGTGAGCCGGCGGGCCGGGGTGGACTTCTCGACCGCCAAGGTCGCGGCCGAGGCGACCGTGCTCGCGCTGGCCTGGGCGCTCGACGAGGCCGAGCGGGAGCGGCTGCTCGAGGCGGTGCCGGTGAAGCTGCACGACGTGGTGCCGGTGGACGGCATCGAGCGGCGGCGGGACCTGCCCGGGTTCCTGGCCGAGGTGGGCCGGCGCAGCCGTCTCACCCCCGAGCAGGCGCGCTACCAGGCCGAGGCGACCCTCGCGGCGCTGGCCGACGCGGACGGCGAACTGGTCGAGTCGCTGCGCGTACCGGACGGGTTGCGGGACCTGCTCGCCCCGTCGGAGCCGGGCGGCGGCCTGGTGGGTGCGACGTCCGCCACCGCCCCGCTGGACGAGCAGGAACTGCGGGCCGCGCTCGGCGGGCTGCCGTACTGGTCCAGCGACCGGCAGTCGCTGGTGCGCACCATCGAGCTGCCGGCCGACAACCTGGACCGGGTGCTCGACCGGCTCGACCTGATCCGGGTGGACACCGGGCGCGGCCCGCAGATCGGCCGGCCCGACCCGGACAGCGCCGTGCTCACCGTGCGCACCGAGCAGGTCGACGGGGTGACGGCGCTGGACGTGGACCTGGCCCGGCAGGTCGACGCCGCCATCGAGGAGGCCGGCGCCGGGATGGCCGCCGGCTGAGCCGTGGGCGACCGGGCCGGCGGGCACCGCGCCCGCCGGCCCGCCGTGGCCGGGTAGCGTTGCCCGCCGTGGAGGGCGACGCCGAGGTCCTGGAGATCGTCGTGGACCGGGCCCGGCCCACCGGCCGGACCCTGCGCGCCGCCGGGGTCGAACAGTCCTACGTCGACATCGCGGACCCGCGCCACCTGCACTTCGAGTACGTGCGGCGGATGGCCGCCGTGGTCGACCTGGCAGCCCCGCCGCGCCGGCCGCTGGCCGCCCTGCACCTGGGCGGCGGGGCGCTGACCCTGCCGCGCTGGCTGGCCGCCACCCGGCCCGGCTCCCCGCAGCTTGTGATCGAGCGGAACCCGGCGGTGGTCGAGCTGGTCCGCCGCGAGCTGCCGCCGGCGCCTCCCGAGGTGGTCGTGGAGATCGGCGACGCCCGGGACGCGGTCACCGCCGCGCCGGCCGGGGCGTACTACCTGGTGCTGGCCGATGTCTACCGGGCGGCCCGGATGCCCCGGCACGTGGCGAGCGTCGAGTTCGCCGCCGAGGCGGCCCGGGTGCTCGCCCCGGACGGCATCCTCCTGGTCAACGTCACCGACCTGCCGCCGCTGGCGCACACGCGAACGCAGGTCGCCACGCTGCGGGCGGTCTTCGCCGACGTCTGCCTGGTCGCCGACCGGCGGATGCTGCGCGGCCGGCGGTACGGCAACCTGGTGCTCGCCGCCGCGACCCGCCCCGGCCGGCTGCCGGTACGCCGGCTCGTCGCCCGCGCCGCCGGCGACCCGGTGCCCGGCGGCGTGCTGCACGGGGCGGCGCTGGACGCCTTCGTCGCCGGCGCCCTGCCGGCCACCGACGCCACCCTGGCCGAGGACTGACCGGGTAGGGTTTCCGCCGGTCCGCGGCGGGTAGCCGCGCCGGATGAGCAACGCCGAAGACCGATCCACCGCCCGCCGGGCGCTGATCGTGATCGGTTTGGTGCTCGTCACGCTGGTCGGGCTGGCGCTGGTCTGGGCGACCCGACGGGTGCTGGTCTGGGCCCTGGTCGCGGCCTTCTTCGCGGTCGCCCTGAAACCCCTGGTCGACGGGGTGGAACGGCGGCTGGTCCGGCGCCGGGCACTGGCCACCCTGCTGGTCTTCCTGGCCACCTTCGTGCTGCTGGCCGCGCTGGGCGCGATGATCGTGCTGCCGCTGGTCGACGAGCTGCGCCGGTTCGCCGACCAGGCCCCGGAGCTGCTCCGCGACGTCCGCGCCGGGCGGGGACCGGTCGGCGAGGCGTTGAACCGGTTCCACCTGCGCCGGTACGCCGACACCCACGCCGACCAGCTCCAGCGCTACGGCTCCCGGCTCGGTCAGCCGGCGGCCGGCGTGGTCCGGGGCGTGCTCGAGACCGTCGCCGCGGTGGTCACCGTGGTGGTGCTGGCCTACCTGATGGTGCTGGAGGCCCCGAAGATCATCGCCGGCACGCTCAAGCTGGTCGGCGACGGTGCGGCGGAGCGACTGCGGCGCATCGGCCGGGACTCCTCCCGGATCATCACCGGCTACCTCAGCGGCAACCTCCTGATCAGCGTGATCTGCGGCGGGCTGACCTTCGGGGTGCTCTTCCTCGCCGGGGTGCCGTTCGCCGGGGTGATCGCCCTGGTGGTCGCGCTGGCCGACCTGATTCCGCTGGTCGGGGCCACCCTCGGGGCGATCGTCGCGGCCGGGGCGGCGTTCCTGCACTCCCCCACCGCCGGCGTCGTGGTGCTGGTCTTCTTCGTGGTCTACCAGCAGGTCGAGAATCACCTGCTGCAGCCCGTCATCATGGCCCGCGCCGTGCGGCTGAACCCGTTGACCGTCCTGGTCAGCGTGCTGCTCGCCGCAGAGCTGGCCGGACTGGTGGGCGCTCTGCTGGCCATCCCGGTGGCCGGGATCGGGCAGGTCCTGCTGCGCGAGTTCAACGCCGGCGGCCGGCAGGCGCTGCCCGTCCCGGCCGAACCCGGCCGGGGCCCGGCGGTACGACGCAGAGCCGGCGGCCGGAAACCCGCGGACGGGAACCCGCCGCCGGCCGGCGGCTGACCCGGTCAGCGGCGGTGGACCACCTCGGGCGACTCGCTCTCCAGCGGCACCGCGTTCGCCGATACCAGGCCGAGTTGCACGGCGGGCCGGGTCAGGGCGGCGTCGAGCAGCCAGTCCGCGCCGACCCGGGCCCGGTTGCTGGGCATGGCATAAAGGTGATAGCCGCGGGTGACCGCCTTGGCCGGCAGGCCGGCCAGTGGCACGTGCAGCGGGTTGGCCGCCGCTTCCTTACCGCCGAGATCGACCACCCAGCCCAGGTCGCGGTGCTTGTACGTCTTCCGGGTGCCCTGCCCGTACGAGGCGGCGATGTTGTGCGCGGCGAGCTTGCCCTGCCGCTGCGCGTGCTGGGCGGTCATCGCGCAGATCTGCCCGGGGCGGGTCGGGTCGGGCACGGCCGCCGCGTCGCCGCAGGCGAACACCTCGGGGTAGCCGGGGACGTTGAGGTACTCGTCGACCACGAGGCGGCCCTTCTCGGTGCGCAGCCCCAGCTCGGCCACGAACGGGTCGGGGCGCACGCCGACGCACCAGACCAGGCTGCACGTGGGCACGTACTCGCCGTCGGTGAGCAGCACCCCGTCCGGGGTGGCCTCGGAGACCGAGGTGCCCATCCGCACGTCGACGCCGCGCCGGCGCAGCACCCGGTCGGCGGTGACGGACAGCCGCTGGTCCAGCTCGGGCAGGACGCGCGGGGCCACGTCCAGCAGCATCCAGCGGGGCCGCACCTTGAGGTGGGGGCGCTGCGCCATCAGCCGGTCGGTGAAGAGCTGGCCGTGCGCGGCGACCTCGGTGCCGGTGTAGCCCGCGCCGACGACCACGAAGGTGGACCGGGACCGCTGCTCGGCCGGGTCGTCGGCCAGCTCGGCCAGCTCGGTCTGGCGGACCACGTGGTCGTGCAGGTAGAGCGCCTCGGGAAGGCCCCGGAAGCCGTGCGCGTACTCGGTCACCCCGGGAATCGGCAGCAGCTTGTTGACGCTGCCCACGCAGAGCACCAGCCGGTCGTACGCGAGCTGACCGTGGTCCCCCTCCACGGAGCGGTAGCCGACCCAGTGGTTCTGCAGGTCGACCCGGTCCGCCTCGCCGATCACCACGCGGACGCCGTCGAGGGTGCCGGCGAGCGGCACGGCGATCCGGGTGGGCTCCACCACCCCGGCGGCCACCTCGGGCAGCAGCGGCAGGTAGAGGAAGTAGTCGGTCGTGTTCAGCAGGACGATCTCGGCCCGCTTGCCGGCCCGCCGGATCAACGTCTTCGCCGCGTGGTATCCGGCGAACCCGGCCCCCACGATCACCACACGAGGCTTCGTCATTGCGGACCCGTTCCCATCGCGGGCCCGGACAAACGTGGCGGTTCGGTCAGTCCGCGGCGAGCCGGACGTACCCGCGGCGTCCGACGGCCTCCAGGTCCCAGCGTTGCCCGAAGGCGCGGACCCGCTGGGCGGTGACCCGGCCCAGCTCGGGCGGCACGTGCGGGTCGAGTTCCAGCCGGCCGTCGACCGGGTTGAGGTCGAGCATGGCACGGACCAGGGCCAGCGGCGCGCCGGCCGCCCACGCCTGGGGGCTGCACGCGGTCGGGTAGGGCACGGCGAACATGGTCCGGTCCCGGGCGTACCCGCTGAGCGCCTCCGGCAGCCGGTAGCCGAACTGCTCGGCCACCTCGAGCATGGCCAGCGCGATCCGGTTGGCCTCGGCCCGGTAGCCGTAGCGGACCAGCCCGAGCACCGCGATCGAGTTGTCGTGCGGCCACACGGTGCCGAGGTGGTACCCGAGGGCGTTGTACGGCCGGTCCTCCCGGGACAGGGTGCGGATGCCCCATCCGGAGAACATCTCCTCGTGCATGAGCTGGCGCACCACCGCCTCGGCGCGCTCGGGCGGGACGATGCCGCTCCACAGCAGGTGGCCCATGTTCGAGGTCTTCGAGTCGATCGGGGTCTTGTCGCCGTCCAGGCCGACCGCGTAGAAGCCGCCTCGCTCGTCCAGCCAGAAGTCGCGGTTGAACCGCTCGTACAGCCGGGCCGCGTCGGCCCGCAGCCGGGCGGCGAGCGACCGGTCGGCGAGCGGCCCCTCGGCCAGTTCGGCCAGGCGCAGCTTCGCGTCGTAGGTGTAGCCCTGGATCTCGCTGGTGGCGATCGGCAGCACCGGGATCCGGCCGTCGGAGAAGCAGACCCCGTCCGGGGAGTCCCGCCAGCACTGGTTGCCCAGCCCTTCGGGCGAGCGGGTGGCGTACTCGACGTAGCCGTCGCCGTCCCGGTCGCCGTAGGCGTCGATCCAGTGCAGCGCGGCGAGCGCCGGCTCGCGCAGATGGCGCACGAGGTCGTCGTCGCGGGTCCACCGCCAGTACTCGGACAGCAGGACGAGCCAGAGCTGGGTGGCGTCCGCCGTCCCGTAGTACGGGGTGTACGGCTTGACCCCGGTGCGGGTCAGCTCGCCGCTGCGCACCTCGTGCAGGATCCGGCCGGGCTCCTCGTCGGTGAAGTCGTCGCACCGGGTGCCCTGGAGCCGGGCGAGCGCCAGCAGCGCACCGTGGGCCAGGCCGGGCCCGGCCACCAGCGTCTGGTACGCGGTGATCAGCGTGTCCCGGCCGAACACGGTCAGGAACCAGGGCAGCCCGGCACCGGGCAGCATGACCCGCTGGCCCCTGACCTCCAGGTCCAGCCGGAGCGCGGCCAGGTCGTACCGGGACCGGCGGGCGGTCCGTTCCAGGACGGGGTTGTCGCTCTGCAGCAGCGCGCGGCTCTCCGTCCACCGGCGCAGCGGGTCGTCGGCCCGGCGGTGCACCACCTCGGCGATGTCGCCGCGCACCGGCTCCACGACCCCCAGCCCGGGCGCCAGCGGCATCTCCAGGTCCACCCGCCAACCCTCACGGGAGTCCAGTTCCACCTGCCAGACCAGCTCGTCGCCCTCGATCCGGTCCGGGGGCAGGCTGGAGCGCAGGTCGGTGGTGGCCGTGAAGCCGTCCCGGTCGTACCGGAAGAAGAGGGCGGCTCCGTCGGCGCCGTGCCGGCGGACGATGTCGGCGGAGCGGTCCCGCACCCCGGACTTGACCTCGAACAGGTCGGCGAAATCGGCGGCGACGGCCAGCCGCACCTCGAACCGCACCGGTTCCGTGCAGTACGACATCAGCTCGATCCGCTCGTGGAACGCGTCCCCGACGTAGCGCAGCCGGCGCGCGCTCAGGCTGTCCGGCGGCAGCCCGGGCAGCTCGGGATTGGTGAGCATGAACTGAGCGGAGTAGTGGTCGATGGTCTCCGAGCGCAGCACCGGGAACCGGCGGCCGTCGATGGTCAGCACCCAACCGCTGACCAGCCGGGTGTCCAGGTGGACCAACCCGCCGATGCTGCCCGGGGGCACGTCCCCGGCGGGGTCGGAGTACATGAAGGTGGGCCCGCTGAGCACCGCGAGCGACTGGGGGCCCAGCTCGGGCGGGACGGCTCGCTGGTCGCCTGGCCCGGCAGCGGCCGCCAGGTCGGGCGTCGGGTCGGCGGGAGTCGGACGCGCGACAGCCATGCCGCCCACCGTAGGAGGAGCGCGGGCGAGGGCCGCATCACCCGCTCCGGGTGAAACCTTCCGTCATCAACGAAGCCGGGTAGCATGACCGCCGCTCACCCGGACCGGGTGGGGTGAGCTCACCCGGCCGCGACGGAGGGTGGTGGGAGCGCGAGAGTCGATCCCGACAGAGGGGAGCCCGCAATGAGCATCCTGCCGTCCGACCGACGTGTCTCCCACTATCGGCAGCAGAGTGGCCGTCCGCAGCTCACGCCCCGGCAGCGCCGGCGCGTCGAGCACAAGGAGGCGAAGCTCCAGCGCCTCACCGGGCAGCGGCCGCGGGATCGGGGGCCCGGGCGCTGAGCCGATGACGCCGGTGGCGGTCGCCGTTGGGCGGCCGCCACCGCGCCGTTCAGCCCGGCGCCGGCGCGGTGATCGCCCAGCGTTCGTGGTCCCGCCAGGCGCCGTCGATGAACAGGTAGTCCGGCGAGAAGCCCTCCAGCCGGAACCCGAGCCGCTGGGCGAGCCGCTTCGACGGCTCGTTGCCGGGCTGGATGTTCGCCTCCAGCCGGTGCAGCCCGAGCGCCGTGAACGCGTGCTCGATCACCAGCCGCACGCCGGCCGAGGCGTGTCCCGTGCCGGCGTACGGCAGGAAGGCGGCGTAGCCGAGGTAGCCGCCGCGCAGCGCGCCCATGACGATGCCGCTGATGTTCGCGTACCCGGCGATCGCCCCGGTGGCCCGGTCGCAGAACAGGTAACCGGCGTTGCCCCGCCCCCGGATCTTGCGCAGGTAGGCGGCGTACTGCTCGGCGTCGTCGGGCGCGGCGAGCCACGGGTGGTGCAGGTCGCGGCTGCGCCGGGCGGCGGCGACGAACTCCGTCTCGTCGGTGGGGCGGGGGCGGCGGATCGCGACGCGGCCGTCGCTGCGCAGGTACCTCACGGTGAGCCACTCTCGGTCACCCGCCCGGCCGCTGTCCAACCGGGTCGCGCCGCGCGCCGCGGTGCCCTAGCGTGGCAGCCGAGGACGGGAGGTCGATCATGAGGACTGCTCCACTCGGCACGGTGCTGGTTCCCGCTTCGCCGCTGGGCGACCCGGTGTCCTGACCTGACCTGACCGGCGCGGCTCGGCCGACGGCTCCAGGTCGCCGCGCGGCGTCAGGCGCGCTGAGCTTCGAGTCGTCGAAGCCCGACCCGCCCGGCGCTTCCTGCCAGGCCCGACACCGCCACCCTCGCCGCGAAGCGATCCGGTGATCCGCCCCCGCGCGGATCCCGACGTCCTGGCGTGCCCGCACGCCACCACATCGCTTCCGAGGGAGTTCCTCGTGTTTCCGGACAACCCGTCCGGGCGCCGCGTCGCGCCCGGACCACGTACCCCTGCCCGGTGGCCGGCATGACGGCCACCCTTCCCGCCGGACGGCTCGGCCCCGACTTCCGCCGGCTCTGGACCGCGTCGGCCGTCTCCAATCTCGGCGACGGCGTCACCCTGGTGGCCGCGCCGCTGCTGGTCGCCTCGCTCACCCCGGACCCGGCCGCGGTGGCCGCCGCGGCGCTCGCCCCGCAACTGCCGTGGCTGCTCCTCGCCCTGGTCAGCGGGGCCCTCGTGGACCGGCTCGACCGTCGCCGGCTGATCGTCACGGTCAACCTGGCTCGGGCCCTGGTGCTGGCCGCGCTGGCCGGGGCGGTGCTCGCCGGGGTGGCCACCGTGCCACTGGTCTGCCTCGCCTTCTTCCTCACCGGCATCGGCGAGACCCTGGCCGACACCGCGGCCGGGGCGCTCCTGCCGTCGGTGGTGCCGGCCGACCGGCTGGAGCAGGCCAACAGCCGGCTCTCCGCCACCTTCGTCATCGGCAACCAGTTCGTGGCCAAGCCGCTCGGGGCGTACCTCTTCCTGACCGCGGCCGCGCTGCCGTTCGGGTTCGACGCGGCCACCTTCGGGGTGGCCGCGCTGCTGCTGGCCCTGCTGCGCTGGCGACCCGTCCCGTCCGCGACGCCGCCGGCCCCCGCGGCTCCGGACCGGTCGCTGCGGGCCGACGTGGTGGAAGGGCTGCGCGCGCTCTGGGCCGTGCCGGTGCTGCGCACCCTGGCCTGCTGCATCGCCGTCATGAACGTGGCGTTCTGCGCCGCCTTCGCCGCGTTCGTGCTCTACGCCCGGCAGCGGCTCGGCCTCGCCGAGGTCGGATACGGCCTGCTGCTGACCGCCTCGGCGCTCGGCGGACTGGCCGGCAGCGCGCTGGCCACCCGGCTGCGGTCCCGGTTCGGCACGCCCGCGCTGCTCCGGGCCGGGCTGCTGATCGAGATCGGGCTCCAGGTCGTGCTGGCCGGCACCCGGCATCCAGTGGTCGCCGGCGCCGCGCTGGCCGTGTGGGGCGCGCACGCCATGGTCTGGGGCGTGCTCGTGGTGTCGTTGCGACAGCGACTCGTGCCGGACCGGCTGCGCGGCCGGGTGAACAGCGTCTACGCCCTGGCCGACCTGGGCGGGGCGGCGCTCGGCACGGTCGCCGGCGGCGTCCTGGCCCGGGCGGCGGGGATCCTGGCCCCCTTCTGGCTCGCCGCGGCGGCGCTGGCGGTGCTCACCGTGCTGGCCTGGCGCCGCCTGGCCGACACCGGCCGCTGATCCGTCCCACGCCGGTGGGGAGCCCGTCCGGTCTCCCCACCGGCGTCCCGGGCGTCCCGGGTCACCACCCGACCGCCTCCTCACGGTCACCCTGCCGTCACGTCGGTGTAGCCGCAGCGACGGATGCCTCCAGCAGCGTGGTGTCGCGCCGGACGGACCGGCCGACCAGCGGAGGACCAGCAGTGGCACACGACGGGACGACGCCGCGCCGGGGCCGGATCGCCATGCTCGTCGACAACAAGGTCGAGGGCGACTCCCGGGTGCAGAAGATCGCCCGCTCCGCCGCCGAGGCCGGCTGGGACGTGACCCTGCTCGGCCGCTCCCCCGATGGCACGGAACGGACCTGGCGGCTCGGCGCCGCCGAGGTGCGGCTACTGCCGATGCCGGAGCCGCTGCACCGGCGCCGCCACGAGTTCCGCCGCTCGCTGCGCTGGCCGCTGGCGTACCGGTCGGACGGCATCGCCGAGCACCGCGCCCAGTGGGTCCGGGCCTGGCGGGCCGATCTGGCGGTCCGGTCCGCCCTGGTGGCCCGGCGGGCCGCGGCAGGTGAGCTGGCCGGGGCCCGGCTGCGCGGGGCCCGGCGCGCGTTGCGCCGGCGGGAGGTCGCCGCCGGGCTGCTCGACCGCTGGGTCTGGCTGCGGACCAAGATGATGAACCGGGTCCGGTACGGCCGCCGGTTCCGCGGCCCGTGGGACCGGGCGTACACGCTGTTCTGGCAGCTCGTCCAGGGTGACCGGGCGTGGCGGCGGCTGGAGCCGGGGCTCTGGGACTACGAGCTGGCCTACGGCCCCGAGGTGGACCGGCTGCGCCCGGAGCTGATCCACGCGCACGACTTCCGGATGCTCGGCGTCGGCGCCCGCGCCAAGATCCGCGCGGCCGGCCAGGGCCGTCGGGTCGCGCTGGTCTGGGACGCCCACGAGTTCCTGCTCGGGATCAAGCCGTGGCGGGACCACGCCCGCTGGCTGCCGGCCCACCGGGCCCACGAGCGGGAGTACGCCCCGCACGCCGACGCCGTGCTCACGGTCTCGGCGGACCTGGCCGAGCTGCTACGCCGCGAGCACGGGCTCGCCGAGACGCCGGGTGTGCTGCTCAACGCCCCCGCCGACGACCACCGCCCGTCCGGTGACGCGCCGCCGCCGGACCTGCGGGCCGAGTGCGGGATCGGCCCGGACGTGCCGCTGCTGGTCTACAGCGGCGCGGCGGCCCCGCAGCGCGGCCTGGACACCCTGGTCGAGGCGTTGCCCCGGCTGCCCGGGGTGCACCTCGCGCTGGTGGTCGACCCGGCGCTGCGCTACGTCGAGCGGCTCGCCGACCGGGCCGCGCGGCTCGGCGCCGCCGACCGGCTGCACGTGCTGCCGTACGTGCCGCACTGGCAGGTGGTGCCGTTCCTGTCCGGCGCCGACGTCGGGGTGATCCCGATCCACCGCTGGCCCAACCACGAGATCGCCCTGATCACCAAGTACTTCGAGTACGCCCACGCCCGGCTCCCCGTGGTGGTCAGCGACGTGCGGACCATGGCCGCCACCGTCCGGGAGACCGGCCAGGGCGAGGTGTTCCGGGCCGGCGACGTCGACGACCTGGTCCGCGCGGTGACCGCCGTGCTGGCCGACCCCGCCCGGCACCGCGCCGCGTACGACCGGCCGGGCCTGCTCGCCGGCTGGACCTGGTCGGCGCAGGCCGAGGTGCTGGAGGCGGTGTACCGGCGGCTGCTGCCCGACGCCCCACCCCCGCCCGACGTGGACACGCCCGACCCGCCGACTCCCCGAGGAGCGCTCCGGTGCCCACCCCCGACGTGACCGTCGTCATCCCGGTCTACAACACCCGGCCCTACCTGCGGTCCTGCCTGGACTCGGTGCTGCGCCAGACCATCGGCCGGCACCGGCTGGAGATCGTGGCGGTGGACGACGGCTCCACCGACGGCAGCGGCCGGCTGCTGGACCGGCTCGCCGCCCGCCACCCCGGCACCGTGAAGGTGCTGCACCAGGCCAACTCCGGCGGCCCGGCCGCCCCCTGCAACCGGGGCCTGGAGCTGGCCACCGGCCGGTACGTCTTCTTCCTCGGCTCAGACGACCACCTCGGGCCGGAGGCGCTGGAGCGGCTGGTCGCCGCCGCCGACCGGTACGGCTCGGACGTGGTGCTCGGCAAGGTGGTCGGGGTCAACGGCCGGCACGTCTTCGCCGACGTCTTCGCCACCGGCAACGCGGTCGACGTGAGCCTGTTCGACTCGGCGCTGCCCTGGTCGCTGGCGAACACCAAGCTGTTCCGCCGGGACCTCGTGGACCGGCTCGGGCTGCGCTTCCCCGAGGACATGCCGGTGCTCAGCGACCAGCCGTTCACCCTGGCCGCCTGCTACCACGCCCGGCGGATCTCGGTGCTCGCCGACTACGACTACTACCACGCGGTGCGCCGGCTGGACGCCCGCAACATCACCTACCACAGCCGGGTGGACCAGCGGCTGGTCAGCGTGGAGCGGCTGTTCACCTTCGTGGCCGGGCTGATCCCGGCCGGCCCGCGGCGTAACGCCGTGCTGCGCCGGCACGTCGGGCTGGAGCTGGCCAACCTGGTCGGCGACGACTTCCGCCGGCTGGACCGCGCCGCCCAGGAGCGGGTGCACGCGGCGGTGCGCCGGCTCGTCGAGCGGTACGTCACCGACGGGCTCCGGGACCGGCTCGACATCGAGGCCCGGCTGCGGCTGGGCGCGGTGACCGCCGGGGGCGTCGACGAACTGCTGGCCGTCATCGACCAGGACGCCGAGCGGGGCGTCCCGGCCACGGTGGTCGCCGAGGGCCGCTGGCACGCCGGTTACCCGGGCGCGCCGGCCGCCTGGACCGACGTCACCGAGGTCCGCGCCGACTGGCTGGCCCGGCTCGACACCGTGACGGTGAGCTGGGCGGACGCGCACACCCTCGCGGTGACCACGCGCAGCCCGTACCCCCGGTTCGCGGCGCAGGCGGGGCCGGTCCGGCTGCTGGCCGGCCCGGTCGCCGGCACCACCCTGCTCGACGCCACCGACCCGACCGGCCGGACCGTGCGGACCGACTTCCCGGTCGACCGGCTGCTCGCCGGCAGCGCGGCCAGCGGCCAGCGCCACCCGGTCCGGGCCGAGGTCGACGGCGGCCACGGCCGGGGCAGCGCCCCGGTCCGCGCGCCCCGGCTCGCCGCCGGCCGCCCCCGGCTGCTGCGCCGCGGCGCCCGCCTGTACGGGGTGGCCGCGACCGTCGACCCGCGCAACGGCCAGCTCGTCCTGTCGGTGGTGCCGGTGACCGTGGGGCAACTGGTCAGCCGACTGCGCCGCCGATGGCGACGGAGCGGGCCGGCCGCCGCCGTCCCGATCCCGGCGCGGCCGATCCGGCCGGCGGGCTCCCCGGCTTCGGTCGGCCCGAACCACGCCGAGCCGGGGCCGGCCCAGGTGGGTCAGCTCACCACCGCGTCCTGACCCCCGCCGCGGGGGCGGTCAGAGGGGGCGGGGGTGGGGCTGGTCGAGGGGCATGGGGATCTGGAGGAAGGTGGTGCCGCGCAGGTCGAGCCAGGCGCGGTCGGGGGCACGGACCAGGCGCACCATCACCGACGTGCAGGCCGGGCAGCGCCCGATCAGCCCGGGCGCGTGCGAGTAGACGTGCAGCCCGGCCACCGGGCCGGTCATGCCGCAGTGGTTGCAGCGCCCGGTGGCGGAGCTCAGGTCGACCGCGAAGACCTCGCGCATCGGCCCGTCGAGCATGTTGCCGTCCAGGTAGGACATGTCCGTCATGCGCTCTCCTCGGGTGGTCAGCCGGTCGGGCCGAACCGTTCGGTCTTCACCCGCCGGGTCGGGTGGCCCAGCCCCACCAGCAGGTCCGCCACGGTCTCCACGAAGCCGGTGGGGCCGCAGACGTAGCAGAGCGGCTCCAGGTCGGGCGGCCAACCGTGGCTGTTCACGTCGGCCAGGCCGATCCGGTGCGGCTCCCCCCGCCAGCCCTCCGGCGCCGCCCGGGTGTAGACGTACGCCACGTCGAGGCCCTGGTCGTCGCGGGCGCGGCGGCGCAGTTCGTCGGCGTAGATGACGTCGTCGGGGGTGCGCACCGAGTAGATGAGGCGGAACGGCACCCGGCTGCCGGCGGCCCGCCGGGCCCGGACCATCGCCATCAGCGGCACCACCCCGGAGCCACCGGCCACCAGCAGCACCGGCGCGGTCTCGTCGGCACGCCAGACGAACCAGCCGCCGACCGGCCCGCGCACCTCCACGGGGTCGCCCTCGGCGTAGGTGTCGGTGAGGTACGGCGACACCTCCCCGTCGGGCACCCGCTGCACGGTCACCGCGATCCGCTCCCCCTCGGCCGGCCCGGCCAGCGAGTAGGAGCGGGCTGCCTGGTAGCCGTCGCCGGCGGTGAGTCGGATGTCGAGGTGCTGCCCCGGCTGGTGCCCGGGCCAACCGGGCACGTCCAGCACCAGGGTCTGCGCGCTCGGCGTCTCGACCCGCCGCTCGACCAGCCGGGCGACCCGCCAGGTCAGCGGGGCGACCATTCGGCCGCCGGTCGTCGGGGCGGCCACCTCAGTCGCCCTGGTAGCGCTGCTCGCGCCAGGGGTCGCCGTAGTCGTGGTAGCCGGCGGTCTCCCAGAAGCCCGGCTGGTCGTCGGTGAGCAGCCGCACTCCGCGGACCCATTTGGCCGACTTCCAGAAGTAGAGGTGCGGCACGAGCAGCCGGGCCGGTCCGCCATGCTCGGCCGGGAGCGGGCCGCCCTGGTAGGTGTGGACCACCCAGGCCCGGCCGCCGCGCAGGTCGTCCAGCGGCAGGTTGGTGCTGTAGCCGCCGTAGGAGTGGGCCAGCGCATACCGGGCGGCGGTGTCGACGCCGTCGAGCAGGGTGTCCAGCGAGACCCCCTGCCAGTCGGTGCCCAGTTTGGACCAGCGGGTGACGCAGTGGATGTCCACGTGTGGCGTCTCCTGCGGCAGGCCCATCAGCTCGTCCCAGGACCAGCGGTACTCGGCGCCCGCCTCCGTGGTGAGCACGAACTCCCAGGTGTCCAGCGGCACCCGGGGCGTCGGCCCGGCGGAGAGCACCGGAAAGTCCTCGGTGAGGTACTGCCCCGGCGGCAGGGCCGGTTCGGACGAACGGGGCCGGCCCTGAAATCCCGGCGACACGATTCCCACGCGTCAGTAGTACCACCTGGGACGGGTCGGGGCGAGAGGTTCGGCCGGCAGCCGCCGCGGTGGGTGACCACCGCGGCGGCCGGGTCACCGCCGCTCGGCGGCGACCGGCTGATCGCCGGCGGCGCGGTCGCGGGTGGCGCGCAGGCTGGTCAGGGTGACGATGACCAGCACGCCGATGATGACGCCGAGCGAGGCGAGGGTGGGGATCTCCGGCACACCCGACCAGATGCCGTGCGCCCAGTGCAGGCCCAGCTTGAGGCCGATGAAGGCGAGGATGGCGGCCAGGCCGTAGCTGAGGTGGACGAGGCGGCTCAGCGCGGCGTGCAGGACGAAGTAGAGCGCCCGCAGGCCGAGCAGGGCGAAGGCGTTGGTGGCGAAGACCAGGTAGGGGTCCTCGGTGATGCCGTAGACCGCGGGCACCGAGTCGACGGCGAAGACCACGTCGGTGGCGAGCACCGCGACCACCACGAGGGCGAACGGGGTGAAGGCCCGGCGGCCGTCCAACCGGACGGTCATCTTCGGGCCGTGGTACTCGTCGACCACCGGCATGACCTTGCGGAGCAGCCGGACCGACCGCATCTTGTCGATGTCGACCTCCTGCTCGTGCCCGGTGAGGGCGTCGCGCAGCAGCTTGACCGCGGTGGCGATCAGGATGAGCGCGAAGAGCAGGAAGGCGAAGTCGAGGGTCTTCAGGGCGGCGGCGCCCAGGGCGATGAAGATCGCGCGCAGCACCAGCGCGCCGGCGATGCCGTAGAGCAGCACCCGCTGGGCCAGCACGGCGGGCACCGCGAACGCGGCCAGCAGCAGCATGAAGACGAAGAGGTTGTCGACCGAGAGCGACTTCTCCACCAGGTAGCCGGTGAGATACTGGACGCCCTGCTCGGAGCCGTAGCGACCCCACACCCAGCCGCCGAAGGCCAGCGGCAGGGCGATGTAGAAGGCCGACCAGCCCAGCGCCTCCTTGAGGGAGACCTCATGCGGCTTCCGGGTGACCAGGAAGTCGAGCACCAGCAGCGCGAGCACGCCGGCGATGGTCACCGCCCAGAGGGTGGGGGTGCCGACCGACGACAGCTCGACGGCGGACAGGTAGGACAACTCGGTCATGGAGCCTCCTCGAACACGGTGCCATGTCCGAGGTCTCCTTCACCCACCGTTCGTGGGCAACCACCCGAGGCGCGCCCGGGGCCCGCCGTACTGACCGGAATGGTTCGTGGGAAGTACTCCCCTCGCCGCCTCAAGGTTAGGGCAACCTCAACGCGTACGCCAAGCCGCGACCAGGATGATTGCCCTGGTCAACCGCTGTGTGGACGGCGGGGCGTGGTGCCCGGCGGCCCCGAGCCCTATGGTGACGCGATGAACAGTCAGGGGCCGCTGACCGGCGTACGGGTGATCGAGCTGGCCGGCATCGGACCCGGCCCGTTTGCCGCCATGATGCTGGCCGACCTAGGCGCGGACGTGGTGCGGGTGGACCGGGTCGGCGGCGGCGGCTTCGGCGACGTGCCGGGCGACCTGCTGACCCGCAACCGCCGCTCGCTCGCGGTCGACCTGAAGACCCCCGAGGGGCGCGAGGTGGTGCTGGCCCTGGTCGCCGGGGCGGACGCGCTGATCGAGGGCTTCCGGCCCGGGGTCACCGAGCGGCTCGGCCTCGGCCCGGACGACTGCCACGCCACCAACCCCCGCCTCGTGTACGGGCGGATGACCGGCTGGGGGCAGGACGGCCCGCTCGCCCACACCGCCGGCCACGACATCGACTACCTGGCGCTGACCGGCGCCCTGCACGGCGTCGGCCGGGCCGGCGAGCGCCCGGTGCCGCCGATGAACCTGCTCGGCGACTTCGGCGGCGGCGGGATGATGCTGGCCCTCGGCATCGTCGCGGCGCTCTACGCGGTCCGCGCCGGCGCCCCCGGCCAGGTGGTCGACGCGGCCATCGTGGACGGCGTGTCGGTGCTCGCCACCCAGATCCACGCGCTGCGCCGGTCCGGCATGTGGCAAGACCCGCGCGGGGTGAACCTGCTCGACGGCGGCGCGCCGTTCTACGACACCTACGAGTGCGCCGACGGGCGGCACCTCGCGGTGGGCGCGCTGGAGCCGCGGTTCTACGACGAACTGGTCCGGCTCACCGGCTTCCCGCTCGACGGCGACGACGCCCCCGACCGGCACGATCCGGCGAACTGGCCGGCGCTGCGGGCGGCCTGGGCGCGGCTGTTCCGCACCCGCACCCGGGACGAGTGGGCCGCGCTGCTGGCCGCCTCGGACGCCTGCGTGGCGCCGGTGCTCGACTGGGCCGAGGCCCCGGGGCACCCGCATCTGGCCGCCCGGGAGGTCTTCGTCGCGCCCGACGGGGTCACCCAGCCGGCCCCCGCACCCCGCTTCTCGGCCACCCCCACCTCGGTACGCCGCCCACCGCCGCAGCCCGGCGAGCACACCGACGAGGTGCTGGCCGAGGCCGGTTTCGACCCGGCACGGGTGGCTGCCCTGCGGGCCGCCGGCACGGTGGCCTGACCGCGCCACCGGGGCGCCGGCGCCGGCGAGCCTCAGGTCCGGCGGGAGGCCGGCGCCAGGGCCGGCTCCACCATGTCCCGGAAGTCGCGCGGCATCTGGACCGCCACGTCCTGGAACTCCCCGCTGGTGATCGCCTCATGCAGGGTGCAGAACACGGCCCGGATCGCGTCCCGGGCGGCGTTCTCGTCGACGGCGGCCCGCTGAGCGACCCGGGCGACGAACTCGGCCGCCCCGAAACGGTCCGCGGCCTCGGTGCGGGGGTGGGGGTTGAGCACCCGCTGGAGGGGCTTCGGCAGCTGCGCGGCGAGATCCAGCACCTCACCGCCGGTCAACCGTTCGGCCAGGGTCTCCAACGTGGCCCGGGTCAGCTCCGTCGCCCGCTCCTCGGACGTCCCGGTACGCCGCGCCACGCGGTCGACGAAGGCGCCGTATTGCATGGGTGGTACCCCCTTCGGTGTTCGCCCGGGCCGCCTACCCGCCACAGCGACCCGGAAACAGCGGCCGGATTTTGCCCGGCCCGCGCGTGAGGCGCGGCCCGACGGGTAACCGCCGCCGGTCGTGACCGCAACTACAGGCGCGAGGAGCCCGACCCATGGCGAGTTACACGGACGTCCTTGAGTACCTGTCCGCGCTGGACTATCCGGCGGGCAAGGACGACGTCATCCGGGAGGCCGAACGGGAGGGCGCGCCGCCGGAGGTGTTGCGGGCGCTGCGGGCGCTGCCGCCGGTGGATTACGCCAACGGCAGCGAGGTGGCCCGCTCGGCGGGCATCGACGCCGCGCCCGAGGTGGGCCGCTCGCAGCGCGCGGCGCAGGCCCGGGAGAGGCACACGCGGGTCTCGCAGCACCTGCGCGGTATCTGACCCGTCCGGTGCCGCGCCGGATGGCCGGTCGGGTACCCGGGCACGTGCCGGCGGCGCTCCAGCTCGTGGTGATGGCGCTGGTCGGCGCCGTCGCGGCCAGCGCCGCCGCCGTCATGCTCGCGCCGACGCTCGCCCCGCTGGTCGGGTGGGACGGGGCCGCGCTGAGCTGGCTTGCCCTGCAGTGGGGGCGGCTGTCCCGGCTGGACGCCGCCCGCACCGCGCGGCTGGCGAAGCTCGAGGACCCCAACCGGGCGACGCGCGACGCCCTGCTGCTGGCCGCCTGCCTGGCCAGTCTGCTGGCGGTCGGCCTGGTGCTGACGACCGCGCGCGCCGTTCCGCACGGACTGCCGCGAGACCTCTACGGTGGACTCGGTGTGCTGAGCGTCGTGGTGTCCTGGTTCGTGGTGCACACCGTCTTCACCACCCGGTACGCCCGGCTGTACTACAGCGGCGAGCCGGGCGGGATCGACTTCCACCAGCACGAGCTGCCCTGCTTCTCCGACTTCGCGTACCTCGGCTTCACGGTCGGCACCACCTTCCAGGTCTCCGACACCGACCTGGGCAGCTCCGAGATGCGCCGGACGGCGCTGCGGCACCTGCTGCTGTCCTACCTGTTCGGCGCGGTCATCGTCGCCACCACGGTGAACCTGCTCGCCAGCCTGGCCGCGTGAGCCCCGGGCAGCAGGCGGGCGCCCCGGGTCACGAACCGCGACCTGGGGCGCCACGCAGCACCTGTCCCCGCCGGTTCGCGCCCGAACCGGGTCGCGACCGACAGGCGGTGGATGTTCGCCCGAACCGGGCGGGCATCGCTGCCACGATCATCATACGACGGGGCATCAGCCGAACGGGTGACTATCGCGAAACTGTGTCCGGAGGCACGTCCCGGTCACGAGGTCAGCTCCGCGTACCGCTTCTCCAGATCCACCCGGGCCAGCGCTCCGACCAGCCACGCCAGCCGCTCCGACTCGCCGCTGCCGGCCAGCCCGGCCAGGTCGTCGGCGGAGCGCCCCAACCCCAGCCGGCGGGCCGCCGCGAGGGCCCGGCGGTCGGCCACCGGCGCCACCTCGCGCCACACCGCCTGCGCCTCGCGGAAGAACAGGTCGGCCACCTCGTCGTCCACCCCGGGCAGCGCGGTCAGCAGCCGCCGCTCCCGGGCCGGATCCTGGTGCGCCTCGGTGCGGAGCCGGCGCAGGTCGCCCCGGTACGCGTCGACCACGTTCTGGGCCAGGTCGCCCAGGGTGGCGGAGAGCGCGTCCACGTCGCCGCGCTGCCCCGCGGCGCGCAGCACGCGGACCCGGTCCGCGTGCAGGGATCGGGCCAGCCGGGCCGCGCTGTCCCAGCCCGCGTCCCGCAGTCCCGTCGCGGCGTCGACCGCCTTGTGGAAGTCGCCCCGGCGGGCCAGCAGAACGGACAGATAGAGCACCTGGAACAGCTGGGACGGGTTGTTCGTCACCCGGAACCCGTACCGTTCGGCGAACCCCCGCCCGTCCCCGGCGAGCCGGCGGACCAGCCGCTTCTTGTCCTCGACACTGGAAATCGCACTGGTGGTGGGCATGCCCGCCGTCTACCCGGGGCGGAGCGAGGCATTCAGCCCAGCGTGCCGCCGCGCCGGTCCCGCGCCTTGAGCCGAGTGGTGGGCAGCGCCGGGGCCGGCAGTGGCGGCGCCGCGTCGTCGGCGACCCTGCCGAACCGCCGACCCGCCATCCAGTCCTCGCGGGCGGCGGCGACCTCCTCGTGCGACCGGCCGACGAAGTTCCACCACATCACCAGCGGCTCCTCGAACGGGGTGCCGCCGAGCAGCAGCAGCCGGCTGCCCGGGGCGGCGCGGAGGGTCAGCGCGTCCCGGCCGGCGCCCAGGTAGAGCAGCGCGCCCGGGGCGAAGGCCACCCCGTCCACCTCGGCGGAGCCGGACATGGCGAGCAGCCCGTACTCGAAGTCGCGGCGCAGCGGCAACGTGGCCGGCGCCGGACCGCGGACCTCGAGCTGCGCGCCGACCAGCGGGGTGTGCACCACGGCCGGGGAGCGTTCCCCGCCCACCTCGCCGACGAGCAGGGTGATGTCCAGGTCGCCGTCGCGCCACCTGGGCAGCTCCGCGTGGTGGGCGAAGTCGGCCGCGCCCGCGCGGGCCGGGTCGGGCAGCGCCACCCAGAGCTGCACGCCGTGCATCACCGGCGGGTGCACCAGCGGCGAGCGTTCCGAGTGGGCGATGCCGTGCCCGGAGGTCATCACGTTGAGCTGGCCGGGTCGGATCGGCTGGACGTTGCCCAGGCTGTCCCGGTGCAGGATCTCCCCGTCGAGCAGCCAGGTGACCGTCTGCAACCCGGTGTGCGGGTGCGGCGGCACCTCCATGCCGGGGCGCTCAGCCACGTCGTCCGGACCGAAGTGGTCGACAAAGCACCAGGCCCCGACCAGCCGCCGCTGTCGCTGCGGCAGCAGCCGGCGCACCGTGGTGTAACGCCCCAACGGCACGTCGTGGCCGGGCAGCAGCACGCTTCCCGGATCGGTGGGGCCCACGCCAGGTGGGAGGGTCTGCGCCGGCAGGGATTCGGTACGGTCCACCGCCCGACTCTACGCTCAGCCCGCCGCGACGCTCACCGGGTTCTCTCCCAGATCAACTCGTCCACCCGACCAGTGAACCGGACGACGGTGACGATCCGTACCCGGGGGCGGTGCGGCGACGAGGCCGGCGCCGGGACCGGAAGGGGCGTGTCCGTGATGCCGGAGACCGTCGAGAGGGTGTTCGCGAACGTGGTCGAGCGGAACCCGGGTGAGCCCGAGTTCCACCAGGCGGTCCGGGAGGTGCTGGAGAGCATCGGGCCGGCCCTCGCCCGCCACCCCGAGTACGCGCACGCGTGCGTCATCGAGCGGATCTGCGAGCCGGAGCGGCAGGTCATCTTCCGGGTGCCGTGGGAGGACGACCACGGCCGGGTCCGGGTGAACCGCGGCTTCCGGGTGGAGTTCAACAGCGCGCTCGGCCCGTTCAAGGGCGGGCTGCGCTTCCACCCGTCGGTCTACCTGGGCATCGTGAAGTTCCTCGGCTTCGAGCAGATCTTCAAGAACGCGCTGACCGGCCTGCCGATCGGCGGCGGTAAGGGCGGCGCGGACTTCGACCCGAAGGGCCGCTCGGACCGGGAGGTGATGCGGTTCTGCCAGAGCTTCATGACCGAGCTGTACCGGCACATCGGCGCGCAGACCGACGTGCCGGCCGGCGACATCGGGGTGGGCGGCCGGGAGATCGGCTACCTGTTCGGCCAGTACAAGCGGATCACCAACCGGTACGAGTCGGGGGTGCTCACCGGCAAGGGGCTGGCGTACGGGGGCGCGCAGGTGCGGCGGGAGGCGACCGGCTACGGGGCCGTGTTCTTCGCCGAGGAGATGCTGAAGCAGACCGGGGACGGCCTGGACGGCAAGCGGGTGGTGGTCTCCGGCTCCGGCAACGTGGCCATCTACGCGATCGAGAAGGTGCACCAACTCGGGGGCACGGTGGTGGCCTGCTCCGACTCGGACGGCTACGTGCTCGACGAGAAGGGCATCGACCTGGCCCTGCTGCGCGAGCTGAAGGAGGAGCGCCGGGCCCGGCTCGACGACTACGTCCGGCACGTGCCGCACGCCGTGGCGGTCTCCGGTCGTACCGTCTGGGAGGTGCCCTGCGATCTGGCCCTGCCCTGCGCGACGCAGAACGAGATCGGCGGCGCGGAGGCGGCGGCGCTGGTGGCCGGCGGCTGCGTCGCGGTGGTCGAGGGGGCGAACATGCCCACGACGCCGGAGGCGGTGCGGATCCTGGGCCGGGCCGGGGTGCGGTTCGCCCCGGGCAAGGCGGCCAACGCCGGCGGGGTGGCGGTGAGCGCGCTGGAGATGCAGCAGAACGCCAGCCGCGACTCGTGGACGTTCGCCCAGTCGGAGCAGCGGCTGCGGGAGACGATGCGGGACATCCACGCCCGCTGCTGGGCCACCGCCGAGGAGTACGGACTGCCGGGCGACTACGTGGCCGGAGCGAACATCAACGGGTTCCGGCGGGTCGCGGAGGCGATGCTGGCGCACGGTCTGGTGTAGGCGGCCACTGTGGGTGGACGGGGTCAACCTGGCTGACCGTTCGGTCAGTCAACGATTGACAGGGTTCGAGGTCGAGCTTAGGTTCAGGGCCTACCGGCCGGTAGGCATCCGTCCCGCCAGGCCGCCCCCGTCCCGGGGCGGCACCCGTCCCCGGGGGAGCACCGATGCTGACCTCACCCACCCGCCTCCTGCGCCGGCTGCTCGCCGCCGGCGCGGCCCTCACTCTCACGGTCGGTCTCGCCGGCGCCACGCCCGCCGTCGCCGCCGACCGCGACGACGACGGCAGCCAGCCGCTGCCCGGCTACACCATCAGCAACCCGCCGCTCGCGCCGCTGGTCATCGACGGCGCGGCCACCACCGTCCGCCAGGGCGTGCACGAGCACGCCGGCTACGTGATCGAGACCCCCGCCCGGTGGAACGGCGACCTGGTCATGTGGGCGCACGGCTACCGCGGCCAGGGCACCGTGCTCTCCCCCGAGCCGCCCGGCTACGACCTGCGGCAGCGGATGCTGGCCCAGGGGTACGCCTGGGCGTCGTCCTCGTACGACCGCAACGGCTACGACATCCGTTCCGGGGTGCTCGGCACCCGGGCGCTGGCCGACTTCTTCGCCGACACGGTGAAGCGGCCGAAGCAGGTGCTCATCGCCGGCGTCTCCATGGGCGGGCACATCATCGGCCGCTCGCTGGAGCAGTACCCGGGCTACTACGACGGTGCGCTGCCGATGTGCGGGGTGCTCGGCGACCAGGAGCTGTTCGACTTCTTCCTCGACTACAACCTGGTGGCGCAGGCCCTCGCCGGGGTGCGCGCGTACCCGACGCCGGACGACTACATCACCGACGCGGTGCCGCGGATCCAGGTGGCGCTCGGCCTGACCGGGCTGAAGCCGGGCGGCCCGGACACCACCAACGATCTCGGCAAGCAACTGCGGGCCATCACCGTCGAGCGCTCCGGCGGCCCGCGACCCGGCGCCGACGCGGCCTTCGCGGTCTGGAAGGACTTCCTGTTCAGCATCACCACCACCGACGGTGGCGACTCCCCCGCCCAGCGGCCCGGTCAGCTCGCCACCAACCTGCTCACCCGCTACTCCCCGAACAGCCCGGTGGACGTCAACGCCACCGTGCAGCGGGTCGCCCCGGAGAACCTGTGGCAGCGACTGGCCCCGACGCTCACCGAGGTGCCGCGGATCAGCGGCCGGCCCACCGTGCCGGTGCTCAGCTTGCACGACCTCGGCGACCTCTTCGTGCCGTTCAGCATGGAGCAGGCGTACGCCCGGGACGCGGCGTGGCACGGCCGCAGCCGGCTGGTCGTGCAGCGGGCCATCCGGGCCGCGCAGCACTGCGAGTTCAGCCCGGCCGAGGCCGGCGCCGCCTGGGACGACCTGGTTTCCTGGGTACGCACCGGCCAGCGCCCGGCCGGCGACGCGGTCACCGATCGGAAGGCGGTGGCGGCGCCCGACTTCGGCTGCCGGTTCAGCGACCCGGCTGCCTGGGCCGCCGGTTCGGGGACGCGTCGCCTGTACGCGCCCTGCTGACCGGTCCCGGAGACGCCGCTGGCCGGCACCCCGTGTTCGGGGTGCCGGCCAGCGTTCGTTTGCTTAGGTCAGCTGTTCCAGTTGTGGGCGACGATGTCGGCGGCCTGCCGCTCCCACTGCGCGTAGGCGTCCGGGTAGGCCGAGACCTGCACGGTCTGCGCGGCCTCGGTCAGCGGCATGTCCTGCCAGCCGTCGACCTGCTTCAGACCCTTCAGGAACGCAAGCGTCGAGTACTCGGGGTCGGTGATCTGCTCCGGCGAACCCCAACCCGAACTCGGGCGCTGCTGGAACAGGCCCAGCGAGTCATGGTCATTCTTGTCGCCGAGGTGGCCCAGGTTCTCCAGCTTCGACTCCTGCAGACTGGTGGCGATCGAGATGACCGCGGCCCGCTCCGGGAGACCAGCCTTCTTCGTCGCGGCGATGATCGCCTTGGCGTTGGCGGTCTGCTCGTCGTTCAGCTCGATCTTCGACTGGGCGCCCTGCACACCGTGCGGGATCAGCTTGTCACCCTGCACCGCCACCGCGGCCGGCTTGGTGCTGTGCACCGGCTCGGCGGCGTGGGCGGCGACCGGACCGGCAAAGATGCCACCGGTGAAGGCAAGACCAGCAATACCGAGCACGCTCTTACGCAGCATCGTGTTCATGACAGGTAGCTCCATTCGGGGGTTGGCGCACACCCCGACCGGGGGAGGTCGGCAATCCGGTGTGCGCGAGCACCGTCAGGCGCTCAAAAAGTCGTTGGGGGTCGAGCAAAGTCTTCGGGGGATCATCCAGCGCGCGGGGCCGGGGGGCCGCTTCGTCGCGCCGGGACCATGTACAACGACCGGCGGCCCACCATCATTCCGGGCGCAGCGCACCCACCTCGACGGGCAGCCCCGGGGGCCGGTCACCCCGCCGTGCGGGGCGCCTTCCTCGGCCGTTCACCCGGATACAACGACCCCCGCCCACCCGCCATTCCGCCGCGAGGGTGCCGCCGACCACCCCCACGAAACGGACAACCCGCCCAGGCCGACACCGCCGGTGGAACGCTATGGAGGTCACCGGGCGCCGGAGACATACATGGCGTTCCACTCACCGCCGTGGAGCGGGCGGGAACCGGACATACATCCCAGATCTTGGTCGTCGTCCTCGGTGCCGCTGGGACACCAATGCGAGGTCGCCCTCCTGGCAACAAAAGCAGGCTGGCCAACCGGGCATACACCCCAGACCTGCCGGGCGCGGCCCAGAGCCGGCCAACGGAAGCAGGCTGTCCCACACCAACCGACCGCAGAAGGTTGGCAGGGCCAACCCGCCGCGAAGGGTTGGCAGCGCCGACCCAACCGGTCACGACCTGATCCACTCAAGATCGCGGAGCTGGCGGTATTCACGCCCGGCGGACACCGCGACGTCGGCGGGCTGGAGTGGATCAGGATGGGCGGTCAGCGGTCGTCGGGCTCTTCGGGGGCCCACCAGCCGCCGCGGTACAGGGTGCCGCGGGGCGGCTCGGCCGGGGCGGGACGGCGGCGGCGCGCCCGGCGTACACGACTGAACACGAACCAGCCGACCGCGCCGACGCAGGCCACGATGACCACGTTCTGCAGCGTCCCGACGTACGCCTCGACGACGTGCCAGTTCTCGCCGAGCAGGTAGCCGGCGAGCACGAAGGCGCTGTTCCAGATGAGACTGCCCAGCGCGGTGAAGAGCAGGAAGACCGGCACCGGCATCCGTTCCACGCCGGCCGGGATGGAGATGAGACTGCGGAAGATCGGAATCATCCGGCCGAAGAACACCGCCGTGACCCCGTGCCGGAGGAACCAGGCCTCGGTGCGGTCGACGTCGTCCAGCTTGACCAGCGGCAGCCGGCCGGCCAGGGCGCGCATCCGGTCCCGGCCGAGGGCCGCGCCGACGTAGTAGAGCGCCAGCGCCCCCAGCACCGACCCGAGGGTGGTCCACGCGATCGCCCCGACCACGCTCATCCGGCCCTGGCTGGCGGCGAACCCGGCGAGCGGCAGGATCACCTCGCTGGGGATGGGCGGGAAGAGGTTCTCCAGGGCCACCGCGAGACCGGCGCCCGGCCCGCCGAGCCGTTCGACCAGGCCGGTGACCCAGCCGACGGGTCCTTCGCCGGCCGGCTCCGTGGCGCGTGGAGCCGCCACCCGGGGGCCGACGAGGAGCTGTGCGTTTCCGATCATCCGACAACGTTACGAGGCGACGCGGCCGGCGACCACGGAAACCGGGGCGCACTACGCTGCGGGGTATGCGTACGCCGGCCCTGGGAGGTGGAAGGCCGATGACGGGCAGCGGCTCGGACCGCGGACCGTACGCTGTGGACCGCGAGGCCGTCGGGCTGCGGGCGCTGGTCGAGGAGACCGGCAGGCCGGTGACCACCGGGCGCACGCCGATGACGGCCCTGGTTCCGCTGGCCTCGGGCCGGACCGCCGACGTCTACGCGCTGGACGGCGACCGCGTGCTGCGCCGGTACCGGGCCGGCGGCGACGTGCGCGGGGAGGCCGAGGTGATGCGCCACCTGCACACCGCCGGCTACCCGGTGCCGAGGGTGCACCACGCCGACGGTCGGGATCTGGTGCTCGACCGGGTGCCCGGGCCGACCCTGTTCGACGCCTTCGTGGCGGGTCAGGTCGGGCTCCGGGCCGCCGCTCGTCTCCTGGCCGACCTGCACGCCCGGTTGCACGCGCTACCCGCGCTCCAGTCGACCGATCCGGCGCTCCGCGTCCTGCACCTCGACCTGCACCCGCGAAACGTGCTCCTCGCCCCGGCCGGCCCGGTGGTGATCGACTGGACCAACGCCGCGGAGGGGCCGCCCGCGCTCGACCGGGCGATCACCGCGCTGATCCTGGCCGAGGTGGCCGTGGACCGGTCCCTCCCGCTGTCGACGGCGGCGGGCGAGCTGCTGTCCGCGTATGTCGCCGAGGCCGGGTCGCTGGGGTCGGTGGCGGGGGCGACCGCGCGGCGGGCCGGGCTCGGGCCGCTCGACGCCGCCCGGCTGCCCGAGGCAGCCGCCCTGGTGGAGGCGGCGGTCGCGGCCTCGGGTGGCGTCCGGTGAGCGGGCGGGTGGTGGGCATCTGGCGCTACCCGGTGAAGTCGCTGCTGGGCGAGGATCTGGACGAGGTGGCCGTCGACGAGGCCGGGCTGGCCGGGGACCGGCGGCTCGCCCTGCTGCACCGGGAGACCGGGCGGGTGGCGAGCGCCAAGAACCCGTACCGCTGGCGGGCGCTGACCACGCTGCGGGCCACCGGCGGCGACAGCGGGGTGCGGATCACGCTGCCCGACGGCCGCGTCGTCGCGGCCGGCGACGAGGGGGTGGACGACGTGCTCTCCACGCTGCTCGGCGCGCCGGTGACGCTGGTCGACACCCCGCCGCCGGACGCGGTGCTCGAACGGTCCCGCCCGGAGGAGGTGCTCGCCGCGGGGGTGGCGGCGGCGGTGCCGGTGGACGAGGGACGGCTCGGGGCGGCCGCACCCCCGGGTGGCTTCGTCGACTTCGCCCCGGTGCACCTGCTGACCACCGCGACGCTGCGGCGGATCGGGGCGGAGCTGCCCTCGTGCGCGGTGGACCCGGCGCGCTACCGGCCCAACCTGGTGCTGGACACCGCCGGCGCCGGGTTCGAGGAGAACGACTGGCCCGGTCGGGAGCTGCGGATCGGCGCCGAGCTGGTGCTGCGGGTGATCGGCCGCACGCCCCGCTGCGCGGTGCCGACCCTGGCGCACGGCCCGCTCCCCCGCGACCCGGAGGCGCTGCGCGTGCCGGCGCGGCTGAACCGGGTGGTGCCGCTGGACGGTATGGCGCCGCAGCCCTGCGTCGGCGCGTACGCGCAGGTGGTTCGCGCCGGCCGGGTGCGGGTGGGCGACCCGGTGCGGCTGGCCTGAGCCGGGCGGCGGCTCAGCCCTCGTCCCGGCCGCCCCCGCGCAGCCCCGCGTACGCGTCGAGCAGGTCCTGGAGGGCGCCGGCCGTGGCCTCGTCGAGCTTGCCGTCGCCGGCCAGGTCGTCAATCCGCTCGCGCAGGTCCTCGACCCGCTTGGCGCGGTCCTTGGGCTTGCCGCGGTCCAGCTCGGCGGCCTTCTCGCGGAGGTCGTTGGCGGTCTTCCGGTCGAGCCGGCCGTCCGCCACGGCCTGGTCGACGACGTCGGCGAACTGACCGGCGAGCTGGCGCAGGGTGACCGGCGCGGGCCGGGTGCTGGCCGGTCCGGAGGTGGCCGGCTCCGACGGCGGGGACGGGGACGGTTCCTCCGCCGGCGTCGTGCCGGTCGACGGGCCGGTGCCCGTCGGGTTGTCGGGGTTGCCGTCGAGCAGCAGCGTGCCGACCAGGGCGAGCAGCAGCACCACCCCGACGGCGACCAGCGCCCCGACGAGCCGGTTCGACCGGGCGGCCGGCCGGGCGGGCGGCGGTGGGACAGGGCGGGCGGCCCGCTCGATCAGCGTCGGCGGGTGCTCCGGCCGGGACACCGTGGGCAGGATCGCGGTCGGCGGGTCGGCCGGCTGGCCGGCGCCGAGCCGGGTGGCGAGCTGGGCGGCGGTGGGCCGCCGCGCCGGGTCCACGGCCAGGCAGGCCAGGGTGAGTTCGGCGACGTCGGCGGGCAGCCCGGGGATGCGCAGCGCCGGCACCGGGGGTCGGTGGGCCTGCACGTCGAGCACGTCGTCCCAGGTCTGCACGGGCAGCGGGGCGCGCCCGCTGAGGGTGCGGTAGAGCAGGGCGCCGAGGGCGTACACGTCGCTGGCCGGGTTCGCCGGGCCGGGGGTCATCCGCTCCGGCGCGAAGTATGCCGGGGTGCCCATCAGCAGCTCGCCGGTCTGCCCGGCGAGGGGGTGCCGCGGGCCGGCCAGGGTGGCGATGCCGAAGTCGAGCACCTTCGCGCCGGTCTCGGTGAGCATCACGTTGCCGGGCTTGATGTCGCGGTGCACCACGCCGATCCGGTGCGCGGCGGCCAGGGCGGCGGCGATCTGCCCGGCCAGCCGGACGGCCTCCGGCCAGGCGAGCGGCCCCGCGGTCAGCCGGTCGGCGAGGGTGCGTCCCTCGACCAGTTCCATCACCAGGTAGGGCACCACCGAGCCGTCGGGGAGGGTGGCCTCGCCGTAGTCGTACACCTGGGTCACGTGCGGGTGGGTGAGCCGCGCCGCGGCGCGGGCCTCGCGCTGGATGGTGGCGCGCAGCTGCGGGTCGGCGGCGAGCTGCGTGGCGAGGGCCTTGACCGCGACGGGGCGGTGCAGGACCTCGTCGTCGGCGCGCCACACCTCGGACATCCCGCCGAGCCCGATGCGCTCGCGCAAGACGTACCGATCGTGCAGCCGGAGCGAGGGCGTGAACGGCGACATGGTGGTCCAGTGTGCCTGCCAGGTGGGGCGCCCCACCAACCCGGTGCCCGGTTGCGGGCCGATCGGGCGGTTCCGGGTCGAACGGGGTGCCGTCCGGGTGGCGCCGGCCACCCGGACGGGCCGTCGACCGGGGGTCAGGACTGGCAGGTGGGCACCCGGGCGGGGCGGGGCTCCATCCGGTCGGCGAGGCGGCGCAGCGCCGCGGCGGCGGCCAGCCGCGTGGGCGCCAGCCGGGGCTGCCGGGGCCGGTCGGGGCGGACCGGGGCGTCGGGGCGGGCCGAGTTCACGTGCCGGCTCACGGCATCGACGGCGAGGACGAATCCGGTGGAGTGTTCCATGGTCAACTCCTGGGAACGGGCCCGGTGGAGGTCCGGACGACGAGATCGGTGGGAAGCAGGAGGTGGCCGTCGGCCGGGTCGACCGGCGGCTCCAGCAGCAGTGCGGCGGCGAGCCGGCCCTTCTCCTCGGCCGGCTGCCGGACGGTGGTCAGCCCCGCGGCGGCGGCCTCGGCGACGTCGTCGAAGCCGGTGACCGAGAGGCCGCGGTGCGGGCCGGCCGCGTCGAGCACCCCGAGGGCGAGCACGTCGGAGCAGGCCAGCACGGCCGTGGGCGGGTCGTCGCCGGCCAGCACCGGGGCGACGGCGGCGGCGGCCGCCGCCCGGCTGTTGCCGGTGGCGTTGAGCACGGTGATCGCCGGCCAGGCGACGCCGACCGCGGCGAACGCGTCGGCGAAGCCGGCGAGCCGGTCGCGGGTCGTGGGGCGGGGCGCGTCGCGCGGATCCGCCAGCCGCAGGGGCCCGGACGGCGCGTCAGGCAGCACGGTGTCGCCGAGCAGGGCCACCCGCCGGTGCCCGAGGCCGGCGACGTGGGCGGCGACGGACCGGGCAGCGGCCCGCTCGTCGATGCCGACGAAGCGGTCCGCCGGGCCGGCGGCGCTGGGGGCGGTGGTGACGAGGGGCAGCCCGCGGTCGCGGATCGCGGCGAGCACGTGCTCCTCGTCGCCGACGCAGTAGACGCAGAAGCCGTCGACCGCGGCGTTCTCGACGGCGGCCCGGGTCCGGTCGCGGTCACCCGACAGCGGCACCAGCAGCAGGCTGGTGCCGTGCCGCTCGGCGGCCTGGCCGACGCCGGCGAGGAAGCGCACCGCGAACGGGTCGGTGAACGCGTAGGAGAGGTCTGAGGTGAACAGGACGCCGATCGCGCCGACGAAGCCGCGGCGCAGCGAGCGGGCGGTCGGGTCGGGGCCCGGGTAGCCGAGGCGGCGCGCGGCGTCGAGGATCTTCGCCCGCAGCGCCGCGGAGAGCTGGTCCGGCCGGCTGTAGGCGTTGGAGACGGTGCTGCGGGACACGCCCACCGCGTTCGCGACGTCCTGCAGGGTCGGCTTCACCGGTCTGCCCCTCTGTATCGATTCAGAACTGTATCGATACAGAAGTTACTCCGCCCGACGGCGGGCGTCAATGGGATAGCGGCGCGATCAGGCCGGGTAGAGCTCGTCCCGGATCCGGGCCAGCAGCTCGGGGGTGCGCTCCGGCGGCGCGGCCTCCCCGCAGAGTCGGTCCATGGCCCCCGCGTAGTGGTCGAGGTCGTCGCGCTTGTCGAGGTAGATCGCGCTGGTCAACTGCTCGATGTAGACGATGTCCGGCAGGTCCTGGTCGCCGAAGCGCAGGATGCTGAAGGCGCCGCTGGCGGCGGCGTGCCCGCCGGCCGCGAACGGGACGATCTGGAGCCGGACGTGCGGGACGACCGTCGCCTCGATCAGCGCGTCCAACTGCGCGCGCATCACCTCGGGGCCACCGACGGGCCGGCGCAGGGCGGCCTCGTCGAGCACCGCCCAGAGCTGTGGCGGGTCGCTGCGGCGCAGCAGTTCCTGGCGCTCCATCCGCAGGCTCACGCGCCGGTCGACCTCCGCCGGCGGGGCGCCGCGGTGGCCGAGCAGGATCACCGCCCGGGCGTACGCCGGGGTCTGCAACAGGCCCGGGACGAACTGCACCTCGTACGTGCGGATCAGCGCGGCGGCGGCCTCCAGCCCGAGGTAGGACTGGAACCAGCCGGGCAGCACGTCGCCGTAGCGATGCCACCAGCCGGGGGTGTTCGCGTCCCGGGCGAGCTTGAGCAGCGCCGCCCGCTCGTCGGGCGCGGTGACGCCGTAGAGGGTGAGCAGGTCCGCGACGTCGCGCTCCTTGAAGCCGACCCGGCCCAGCTCCATCCGGCTGATCTTGGATTCGGAGGCGCGGATCTCCCAGCCGGCGCTCTCCCGGCTAACCCCGGCGCCCTCCCGGAGCCGGCGCAGCTGCGCCCCCAGCAGCATGCGCAGCACGGTGGGGCCGCTGGTCGGGCCTCCCTCGACGGGCACCGTCGTCACCTGGCCGCCCTCCGCACACCGACTGTCCTGACCGGACGCCCCAGCCCGGCCGAGCAGTAAGCATGCCATGGACCGACAGTGACGTGAACTCCTCCGGACGGTGGATGCGCGGTCCCGTCAGCGGGACGGCCGGCGAGCGATCAGGTGGTCGAAGTCGCCGTCCCGGGCGCCGAGCACGAACGCGGCGATCTCGTCGACCGTGTAGATGAGCGCCGGCCCCTCCGGGTGACGGGAGTTGCGCACGGCGATGCCGCCGCCGTCGGGCAGCTCGGCCAGCTCGACGCAGTTGCCGCTGGGGTTGCTGCGCCGGCTCTTCAGCCACCGCACCGGGGGCAGCTCGGTGGTGGGTACGCCGTTCGAGGGCTGCATGGGGGGCGTCCTTCGCGGGAAGAGCCAGCCGATGCCGCGGGGAGGGGCGGTGGGTGGCGACGGGGTGCTGTCGACTGTAGACGGAGATGCACGTGCATCTGCTATTGCATCTGCAATGGACAGCGAGCATGATATCGCACGTGCGGTGTACCCGGACGCTCACGCTCGGTTACCCGGACTCCGGTTGCGAGCAGGGGGAACAGGTCCGGCCCGGCGCCGTCCGGCGAGGGCTGGGACTGCGGTGAGGGAGGGCGTGTGCCGGATCCGATGACCGTCGCCTCCGGCATCTCCGCAGCTGGCGCCCTGGTCTCCGCCTGGCAACTGCGCCGCCGGGCGCTGCGCGCCGAGGCCGAGATCGAGCTGCTCCAGGCCGAGCTGGCGGCCGAGCGGCACGCCGCCAGCCACGACCCGCTCACCGGGCTGCCGAACCGCCGTGCCTTCTTCCGGCTGGCCGCCACCCTGCTCACCGACCCCGCCGGCAAGCCGCTGGTGGCGATCGTGCTGGACCTCGACGACTTCAAGCAGGTCAACGACCGCTACGGGCACGCCGCGGGCGACCAGGTGCTGGTCAGCGTGGCGCAGCGGCTGGCCGCGTTCGCCGGGGACAACCTGGTGGCCCGGCTCGGCGGCGACGAGTTCGCCGGCCTGCTGGTCAGCCCGACGGTGGACCGGCGATGGATCGAGCACGCCACCCGCCGGCTCTGCGAGGCGCTCGCCGCGCCGATCCCGCTGGGCGCCCGCAGCATCCGGGTGACCGCCTCGGTGGGGCTCGCCCCGGTGCACGGCCCGACCCAGCTCACCGACGCGCTGTGCCGCGCCGACGCGGCGATGTACCAGGCGAAGACGGTCGGCGCGGCCCGTGCCGCCCGCCAGCTCGTCGCCGAGTGCTGAGCCGGGCCGACGGTCCAGCCGGCGCCCGTCAGCGCCAACCGTAGCCGGTACGCAGCGCCTGGCCCACCCGGTCGAACCGGCGCCGGTCCAGCACCGCGCCCTCGCGCCGGATGCTGTCCTCACGCATGGTGAGCACCCGGTCCAGCCGGACCCAGCTCGGCCGCTGGTCCCGGTCCCACTCCCCCGGGCCCAGCGCCAGCCAGTGCCGCTGGCCGTCGCGATCGCTCTGGCTGGACAGCATCAGTCCGAACAGCGTGCGACTCTGCCGGCCGACCACCAGCACCGGGCGGTCCTTGCCCTGACGCGGATCCTCCTCGTAGGGCACCCAGGTCCAGACGATCTCCCCCGGGTCGGCCTGCCCGTCCAGCTCCGGCGCGTACGCCAGCTCGCGGCGCTGCAGCACGGCGACCTGGCGGCGCCGAGCGACCTGGGCCGGGATCGGCCGGGCGGTACGGGTGGGCGCGGCCGCGCCCCCGGCGATCCGGCCGAGCCGGGATGCCACGTTCCTCAACAGACCTGCCACGGCGGGCAGCCTATCCCGGCCCAACGCGGGCGCGAGGCGGGGAGCGCCTTGGTCCGTCACGGGCCAGTTCGGCAACAGCCCCGATCAGACGACCGACGGGAACCAGGGACCTCGGAGTTCACCGTCCGCGACTGCCGTCGGTGGGCTCCCGGACGATGTGCGCATGGCCCGCATGCCGGGCCGTCTCCGGATCAGGTGCCCTCCGTTCCGCGCACAATCGGGTTGTTCGATGGTGGTGCACGGGTGACCATGGTCGGCATGGTGGGAGATCGGGTGTGAGATCGCCGCTTCAGGGCGGGCTCCCGCCGATCGATGCGGTGGTCGGCGCCGTTGTGGAGATCGCCTGTGACGAGTCCGGATTCTCGGGTACCAATCTGCTCCATTCGACCTCTCCGGTGATCACGCACGCCAGTGTCGACCTGGGCGTGGACGAGGCCATCGGGCTCATCACAGCGCTGCGATCCGGCTTCCGGTTCTCGCCGCACGAGTTCAAGTCCGGGCAGTTCCTTCGCGGCCCGGGCGCGGCTGAGGCGCTGGAGTGGTTCCTGGAGGCGCTGAAGGGCCGCGCGTCCGTTCACCTGATCGACAAGGAGTTCTTCCTCGTCACCCGGATCGTCGACCTGCTGCTGACCGAGCCGTCCTACGCGGCCGGTACCCGCCTGATGCAGGATCACCTTCCGGCCGCTCTCGCCCTCTATCGGGCCGGGCGCTCGGCCGGAAGCGACTGGGGTGTCTTCCTGGCAGCCTTCGTCGACCTGGTCCGGATCAAACGGCGGCGTCCGGACCACCGGACCGTGCAGCGGTTCTTCGAGGCCCGGGATGCGCTGGCACGAACCGGCCTGGGCGCACCGGCCGATGGCGTCCTCAACGGGCTCAGCCCGACCCACGTGTGGGCTGTGGTGACCAGGCTCGACAGCGAGGACCGATCCATCCCGCCACCGCTGGAACCGATGCTGCCGGCGCTGGCGGAGACGGTCCTGTCCTGGAGCGGCGGACAGCGGCAGGTGCTGGTGATCCACGACGAGCAGAGCGCCCTCACGGCCGACCGGTTGACCCGCCTTCAGCAGGCGCTGGCCAACCACGGCGGACCACCGGCGGCGGCCGCCGACAAGGCCGGGGCGTTGCCCGCCGGAGTATCGCCCCTGGCCGGGCTCGTGATGGTCGACTCCCGCGACGATCCACGAGTCCAGGTCGCCGACCTCCTTGCGGGAGTAGCCCGGAGGTCGCCGGCGATCGGGAACGGTGCACTGCTTCAGCCGCTGCTGTCCCCGACGTCACTGCACGACGCCGAAGGGTGACGCCCGGACGACGTCAGGACCCCTGCCGAAGACCACGGGGAGAACAACGTGACTCCCGAGCTGTCGTTGATCGGTCTTCGGGCGGTCGCCGAGTGCCGCACACTGGCCCCATGAACCCTCCGGCTGCGTTCCTCGCCGATCCGCCGCAGAGCCCGGCGGTGGCTGCCGCCTACGAGGGCGATCTCACCGCCGACGGCTACGTCAACAACCTCACCCGGGTCTGGTGCTGGCGTCCTGATGTGCTGGCGTCCTTCCAGGCTCTGCGTGCTGATCTCCTGGCCGATTCAGGCCTGTCGCCGAGGGAGGTGGCCGTGCTGGTCGCCGCCACCGCCGCTGCCCGCGGCGACGCCTACTGCGCGCTGGCATGGGGTGCCCGGCTGGCCGAACTCAGTGACGAGGCGACCGCGGCACGGGTGCTGCGAGGCGTCGACGGTGACCTGTCCGAGCGGGAGAACGCGCTGGCCGCCTGGTCTCGTCGGGTCGTCCAGGATCCGAATGCCACGACCGAGGCCCACGTGGAGCGCTTGCGCGACGCGGGTCTCAATGACCAGGAGATCTTCGAGGCGACGACCCTGGTCGCGTTCCGGCTGGCGTTCTCCACCGTCAACGACGCGCTGGGAGCACGCCCAGATCCGCAGCTCGCCGAGAAGGCGCCTCGGCTCGTCCGCGAAGCCGTTACCTTCGGCCGCCAGGTCCAGGCGCACACATCCCTGGCCTCCACCGACAGTGGCGCCGAGTGACGCTCGCGCCGGCGCCGACAGCGGCATCAGCTGCCCGCTGACCCTCTCGGTCCGGTCGGCACCGCCCTCGGCATTCGCTGACGCTCACCGGGGGCGACCGGGTCAGGCGGGGCGGCGGGCCAGGACGAGCGTGGTGCGCAGGTCGAGCACCACGGTGCCGCCGAAGCCGTCGATCGCCGCGCCGACCGCGGCGAGCACCCGCTCGCGCAGCGCGGGCGGGCGGCGCAGCTGCGGCGAGAAGGTGCGGACCAGCCGCAGGTAGGCCGCGGTGTCCAGCGGCAGATCCCGGCGGAAGAGCGGCGCCCGGACGTCGGTGAAGAGGCCACTGTCGGCGATGTCGGCGTGGACCCAGTCGTCCGGGCGGTCGCCCTGCTGCTGCGGGTCGGCCGACTCGAACGCCGCCCGGATGGCCGCCCGCTGGGCCGGGTCGACGTAGTCGTAGCGGTTGCCGAAGACGGCCAGGGTGCCGCCGGGGCGGAGCGCGTCGTGGGCCCGGCGGTTGCGGGTGGCCGGGTCGAGCCAGTGCCAGGCCATGGCGCAGGCGAGCGCCGGCACGTCGCCGGGGTGCGGGGTCCACTCCTCGAAGGCCGCCGTCACCACCTCGACCTGGGGGAAGCGTTCGGCCAGCACCCGGGCCATCCGGTGGTCCGGCTCGACGCAGGTCGTCGGCGCGCCGAGGCCGAGCAGGGTGGCGGTGGCCAGGCCGGTGCCGGCGCCCACCTCGACCAGGCGGTCGGGCGTCCCGCCGTGGTAGGCGCGGATCGCCGCGACGATCTCGGCCGGATAGCCTGGTCGGGCCTCGTGGTAGGCGCCGGCCACCTCACCGAAGAGCTGCGACATGATCGCCATCATCGCAGGGTGGGCCGGGTCGCCGCCGACCCTTCGAGAGGAGTGCCGTGGATCCGGAGCTGCCCGACGACCTGCCGCTGTTCGAGCGAACGGCCGTCCGGCTGGTGGTGCTGGACGCCACCGACCGGGTGCTGCTGTTCCACACCCGGGACCCGGACCATCCCGTGCTGGGCACCTGGTGGGAGCTGCCCGGCGGCGGGCTCGACCCCGGGGAGACCTACCTGGAAGCGGCGGTGCGGGAGTTGCGCGAGGAGGCCGGCATCGTGGTCGCGCCGGCGCAGGTCGGCGCGCCGACCTGGCGGCGGCGGGCCAGCTTCCGGCACCGCCAGCGACGGCACCTCCAGGACGAGGTGGTGGTGCCGGTGCGGCTGCCCGGCCCGGGGCCGGACGTGGACGAGGCGCACCGGCTGGACTACGAGGTCGAGGACTACTTCGGGTTCCGCTGGTGGCCGGTGGCCGACGTGATCGCCGACCGGCCGCGCTGCTATCCGGGGCGGCTGCCGGAGCTGCTGCCGGCGTTCCTGGCCGGGGAGGAGATCGACGAGCCGTTCGAGCTGTGGTCCTGACGGGCGTGCCGGACGGGCCGCCGACCGGCACAGTGGAGCGGTGAACCCTCTCCACACACCCCTGGCCCACTACGCCGAGCGGCTGCACCGCGCCGCCGGCGACGCCCACCACGTCGCCTCGCCGCTGGGCGCCTGGCTGCTGCTCGCGCTGACCGGCCCGGCGGCCACCGGCGAGGCCCGGGCCACCCTCACCGAGGCGCTCGGCACCGACGCGGACGACGCCGCCGCGGCGGCCCGCGCGCTGCTCGCCGAGCCGCATCCACTGGTCGCCGCGGCCACCGCACTGTGGGAGCGGACCCCCTTCGAGCAGCTGGCCGCCTGGCGGGCCGGTCTGCCGGACCGCACCGAGCGCGGCCCGCTGCCCGATCAGGCGACGCTGGACGCCTGGGCCCGGGAGCGCACCGGCGATCTGATCGAGCGGTTCCCCGTCACCGTCACCGCGGACACCCTGCTGATCCTGGCCAGCGCGCTGGCCACGCGCGTGTCCTGGGCGGACCCGTTCCAGGTGGCGCCCGCCGGTGAGCTGGGCGCCGGCAGCGCCTGGGCCGGCCGGCTGCGGCGGGTGCTGCGGACGCCGCCGTGGGGGCACCGCTGCTGGGTGGCGGGCACCGACCGGGCCGGCGACGTGGCGGTGCACGCCGTGCCGGCCCGGCCGGCGGACGGCGGGGCCGGGATGCTGGTCGTCTCGGTGGCCGCCGCGCCGGACGTGCCCGCGGCGGACGTGCTGGCCGCCGCGCAGGAACTGGCGGCGACCGCCGCCACCGCCCCCGAGGGGGTCGCGCCGGGCCGGCGGTCACTGTTCGAGTTGCCGCTGGGCGAGACGCCGTTGTGGACGCTGCGGGAGGAGCCGACGCGGACGTTCGCCGGCGACGGGCGGGAGGAGCACGCCTCGGCCGTGCTGCCCTGCTGGTCGGCGGAGAGCCGGCACGACCTGACTCCGGCCCGGTTCGGCTTCGACGGGGCGGCGCGGGCGCTGGGTGCGCTGCTCGGCTTGGCGGAGCCGCCGTTCGAGGCGGTGCAGTCGGCGGTGGCCCGGTTCGGACGGTACGGCTTCGAGGCCGCCGCCGTGACCGCGTTCGGCGTCGCGGCCGGGCTGCCGCCGGAGGGTGTCGCCCGGGTCGCGGAGCTGCGGTTCGGGCACCCGTACGCGGTGGTGGCCGTGGCCACCGACGAGGCGGGCGGGCCGTGGCACGGCCTGCCGGTCTACTCGGCGTGGGTGGCCGAGCCGGCGGAACTGCCCGAGGAGGAGGTGGCGGACCCGCCGGAGCAGTGGTGAGCGTGGGGACCTCCGGTTGCCGCCGGAGGCCCCCACCGGCCTAGACCGCGACCTTCTCCCGCTCGGCGGCCCGGGCGGCGAGCCGCCGTTCCCGCTCCTGCGCGCCGATCAGGTCGTCGGGGAGGGAGTCCTCGACCTCCAGGTCGAAGCGGCGCAGCAGGCGGATCGCGAAGCCGCCGAGGGTGATCAGGATCAGGATCACGCCGAAGCAGACGTACGCGAAGCCGATGCCGCGGCCCGGGCCGGTGCCGATCACCGCGCCCACCGGCCCGGCCAGCGCCCCGTCCGGGGCGAGCATCGGCTCGAACAGGGCGGTGGCGCCCGGCGCGAGCAGCGCGAAACCGATGGGCAGGGTGGACCAGGCGATGGTCTGGTTGAGGCTGAACACCCGGCCGTGGAAGCGCTGCGGCACCTTGACCTGGACGATGGTCGCGTAGATCGACTGCGCGGTGGTCATCGCCATGGCCAGCCAGCAGAAGCCGACGCAGATCATCGCCAGCGAGGCGTCCAGGCCGATCAGCACGCAGCCGACCGCGGTGCCCAGGTTGCCGATGAGCACGCCGATCATCCGCCGCTTGCGCGGGCCGCCCCAGAGCGACATGAGCACGCCGCCGGCCACCGCGCCGACCGCCTCGGCCAGCGCCACCTGGGCCACCTGGGTCGGGCCGCCGAAGGACAGCACCAGCGGGGTGGCGAGCACGAGCGCGGGCGCGAGGAAGATGTTGCCCAGCGCGAAGTAGCCGAGCATCAGCCGGAAGCCGCGGTGCTGCCACGAGTAGCGCAGGCCGTTGGCGATGGCCACCAGAAGTCGCTCCCGGGGCCGCCAGCCGAGCAGGTCGGGGAAGCGGACCACGGCCAGCGTGAGCACCGCCACCACGTAGCTGGCCACGTCGATGAGCAGGATGCCCTTCAGCTCGATCGCGGCCAGCAGGCCGGCCGCGAAGACCGGCATGAGCAGGGTTGCCACGCCGGTGGAGAGCTGGGTGATGCCCATGGCGTGGCCGAGGTAGCGCTTCGGCACCAGCTGCGGCACCGCCGACTGGAATGCGATCCGCTGGAACGACCCGGCGACGGAGCTGAACGCGACCAGCAGGTAGATGTGCCAGAGCACCAGGTTGTCGGTCCACAGCAGGGTGGCCAGGACCAGCTGGACGGAGCCGGCGACGGAGCTGGCCAGCATCATGATCCGGCGCCGGCTGACCCGGTCCACGACGGCGCCGGCCACCGGGAGCATCAGCACGCCGCAGATCAGCGCGAGCGCCCAGAGCAAGCCGAGATCGGCCACCGAACCGGTCCGGTTGAACAGCCAGATCGGCAGGGCGAACGCGGTCAGCGCCGACCCGGTGCTGGAGACGAGCTGCCCGACGGTGATCGCCAGGAAGCGGGCCATGCTCGGCTTGACCGTGGGGACGGCCGGTTGCTCCGCCGCGCCGACCGCCAGCCGGTCGAGCACCGCCCAGCCGGCGTCCTCGCCCCAGGCCTGTGGGCCGAGGTCGGTGACGTCGCCGGCGACCACCGCCGGGTGCACCCGGGTGACGATCTCGGCGAGTTCCTCGGCGCGGTACTTGAGGAAGAAGTGCCCGGCCTGGTCGAGGACGACCAGCCCGAGGGTGTCGCTGAGGAACTGCCACTCGGCGTACCGCTCGCGGTGGTAGTCGGTGACCGGGTCCTCGGATCCGACCACCGAGATGATCGGGGCGCGCAGCTTCGTCGCCTGCCGGTCGAGCAGCCGGGTGAAGTACTCCTCGGAGGCGCGGGAGTCGGCCCGCATGTTGCTGATGATCCGGTCGGCCTGCTCCGGGTCCAGCTCGTCGGTGTCCACCCCCATCGACTTGAGCCAGCTGGCGTAGTGCTTGTTGCTGCGCAGCTGTTCGAGGCGGTTGCGGGCGGCCGCGAAGAAGCCCTTGGGTCGGGCGAACGGGAACATCGCGCCGATGTAGACCGCGTCGAGGTCCCGCCCGGCCGCCTCGACCTTGCGGGCCACCTCGGCCACGATGGCGCTGCCCACGCCGCAGTGGCCGTAGAGGGCCAGCGGCCCCTCGACCCGTTCCAGGATCTCCTCGGCCACCCGGGTGGTCAGCTCGTCGAAGGGCAGCGCGTCCTCGCTAAGGCCGACGTCGTGGCCGGGGATGGCCAGCGACCACAGCGCGTGCCCGGCCGGCAGCGCGTCCGCGAGGGGCTGGTAGACGATGGCGCTGCCGCCGCCGTACGGGACGCAGACGTAGGTGAGCACACGCTGGGCGGCGGGGATCGGCTTGGTGAGCTCGTAGAGCAGCCGGCGCGGGCCGGCCTCGGCGGCGTCGCCGGCGATGAACGCGGCCAGGTCGCGGATGGTCCGCTGCTGGAACAGGTCCATGACGCCGACCGCCCGACCGCCCAGCTCCGCCTTGCGGATCTTCGCGACCACCTGGGTGGCGAGCATGGAGTGCCCGCCCAGGTCGAAGAAGTCGTCGTCGATGCCGAGCGTGTCGACGCCGAGCACCTCGGACCAGATGGCGGCGAGCGCCCGCTCGGTGTCGTCGCGGGGCTCGACCAGCGCCACCGACGCCTCGCGGGTGACCACCGGCGCGGGCAGCGCCCTGCGGTCGAGCTTGCCGTTCGGGGTCAGCGGCAGCGCGTCGAGGGTGACGAACGCGGCCGGCACCATGTACTCCGGCAGCGTCTCCTTGAGCGCGGCCTTCACCGCCGCGTGCTCGGCCGGCCCGACCAGGTACGCGGTGAGCCGCTTGTCGCCGGGGCTGTCCTCGCGGACGATCACTGCGGCCTCGGTCACCCCGGGCTGCTCGCGCAGCGCGCTCTCGATCTCGCCCAGCTCGATGCGCAGGCCGCGCAGCTTGACCTGGTGGTCGATCCGGCCGAGGAACTCGATGACCCCGGTCCCGTCCGGCGCGACGACCCAGCGGGCCAGGTCACCGGTGCGGTAGAGGCGGGCGCCCGGCTCGCCCGACCAGGGGTCGGGGACGAACTTCTCGGCGGTCAGCGCCGGCCGGCGGTGGTAGCCGCGGGCCAGCCCGACGCCGCCGATGTGCAGCTCCCCGGCGACCCCGACCGGGCACTCGGCGCCGGCCGGGTCCAGCACGTGCAGCCGCAGGTTGGCGATCGGCGCGCCGATCGGCACGCCGGTCACCTCCGCCAGCCGAGCCGGGTCGCAGTGCCAGGCGGTGACGTCGATGGCCGCCTCGGTCGGGCCGTACAGGTTGTGCAGGCCACACCAGGGCAGCCGGGCGGTGAAGTCGAACGCGGAGGCCAGCGGCAGCTCCTCGCCGGAGCAGATCACCCGGCGCAGCGCGGTGGCCGCCTCGATGCCCTCCTCGGCGAGGAAGACGGTGAGCATCGACGGCACGAAGTGGGCGGTGGTGATCCGCTCGGCGACCAGCAGGTCGCGCAGGTAGGCGGCGTCCTTGTGGCCGCCGGGCCTCGCGAGCACCAGCCGGGCGCCGGTGCGCAGCGGCCAGAAGAACTCCCAGACCGAGACGTCGAAGCTGGCCGGGGTCTTCTGGAGCACCGCGTCGTCGGCGCCCAGGCCGTACGTCTTCTGCATCCAGTCGAGCCGGTTGACGATGCCCCGGTGGGTGTTCGGCACCCCCTTGGGCCGGCCGGTGGAGCCCGAGGTGTAGATGACGTACGCCAGGTGCTCGGGGCCGGCGGTGGGCGCCGGGTCGGTGGCCGGCTGGTCGGCCCAGACCGTGGCGTCGTCGAGGGCGAGCACGGTGGCCGCGGTGGCCGGCAGCACGTCGCGCAGGTGCTCCTGGACCAGCACCACGGGCGCGTCCGCGTCGGTGACCATGAAGGCGAGCCGGTCCGCCGGGTACTCCGGGTCCAGCGGCAGGTAGGCCCCGCCGGCCTTGAGCACGCCGAGCAGGCCGGCGACCAGCTCGATCGAGCGTTCCGCGCAGACTCCGACCAGGGTCTCCGTGCCGACGCCGGCGGCGCGCAGCCGGTGCGCGATCCGGTTGGCCGCCGCGTTCAGCTCGGCGTAGGTGAGGCTGCGGTCCTCGATGGTGACGGCGACCGCGTCCGGGGTGGCGGCGGCGCGCTCCTCGATCGGCCCGTGCAGCGTCTGGGTACGCGGGAAGTCCGCGGCCGTGTCGTTCCAGCCGGCCAGCAGCTCCCGCTCGTCGGCGGGGAGCAGCGCCAGCCGGGAGACCGGGGTGTCCGGGGCGGCGACGATCGCGGCCAGCAGGGTGGTCCACCGCTGCGCCATCCGCTCGACGGTGTCCCGGGTGAACAGGTCGGTGTTGAAGACCAGCTTGCCCCAGAGGCCGTCGACCGTCTCCACGGCGTGCAGCTCGAAGTCGAACCGGGTGGCCCGCAGCTCCATCGGGGTCCACTCAAAGCTGACCTCGTCGGCGCGGGACACCCCGCTGAACCGGCCCATCTCGTAGTTCTGCAGCACGAACATGGCCTGGAACACCGGGGAGCGGCTGACGTCGCGGGGCAGGCCCAGCTCGTGGACCACCTTGGCGAACGGCACCTCGGCGTGCTCGAAGCCGTCCAGCACGCTGCGCCGGGTGCGCGCCAGCAGCTCGGCGAAGGTGGGGTCGCCGGCCAGCTCGGCGCGGAGCGGCAGCATGTTGATGAACATGCCGACCACGTTCTCCAGCTCGGGCGCGGAGCGGCCGGCCACCGAGGCGCCCACGGCGAAGTCGTCCTGGCCGGAGTGCCGGGCCAGCAGCACCTGGTACGCGGCGAGCAGGGTCATGAACAGCGTGCCGCCGCTCGCCCGGGTGAGCGCGTTGAGCGCCTCGGTGGCCGCCGGGTCGAGCTGGAACTCGACGAAGTCGCCGCGGTAGGTCTGGGTGGCCGGGCGGGGCCGGTCCAGCGGCAGCTCGAGCGGGGTGATCCCGGCGAGCCGCTGCTTCCAGTAGTCGACGTGCGCCCGGGCCCGCGGGCCGTCCAGCTCGGCGGCCTCCCAGACGGCGAAGTCGCCGTACTGGACCGGCAGGGCGGGCGGCTCGCCGCCCCGGTAGAGGGTGATCAGGTCACGCAGCAGCACGTCCACCGACCAGCCGTCGCCGACGATGTGGTGCTGGCCGAGGAAGAGCACGTGGTCGTCGACGTTCATCCGGTCCGGAGCGCCGTCCTGCGGTGCGGAGGCCGGATTGTCGCCGTCGGCGGCCAGCCGGATCAGCAGGGCGCGCAGCAGCGGCCCGCGCGCCAGGTCGAACGGCTCGGCGGCGGCCGCGTCGACGAGGGCCTGCGCGGCGGTCTCGTCGGGGGCGTCCACGATGGTCAGTGGCACCTCGACCACGTCCTCCACCACCACCGTGGGGCGGCCGTCGGCGTCGGCCGGGAAGCGGGTGCGCTGCGACTCGTGCCGGGCGGCGAGCGCGGCCAGGGCCGCGCGCAGCGCCTCGACGTCGAGCGGGCCGCGCACCCGCAGCGGCACCGCGATGTGGTACGCCGCCTCGCCCGGGGCGAGCTGGTCCATGAACCAGACCCGCTCCTGGGCGTACGACAGCGGCACCTCGGCGCCGGCGGGCCGGGGGGTGATCCGGGCCGCCGGGGCGGCCTGGCGGGCGCGCAGTCGCTTGGCGATCAGCGCCTGCCGGGCCGCCTCGCGGGCCGGATCCTTCAGGTCGGTCATCAGCTGGTTCCCTCTTCCGCCGCGAGCAGCGCGGCGACCTCGCTGTCGGAGAGCCCGTCGAGCTCGGCGGCGATCCGCTGCTCGATCTGGGCGGCCAGGTCCGCCACCACGGGGCTGCTGAACAACGCCCGCATGGGCAGCTCGACGTCCACCTCGGCGCGGATCCGGGCCATCGCCCGCATACCGCGCAGTGAGTTGCCGCCGAGGGTGAAGAAGTCGTCCAGGGCGCCGACCTTCTCCACCTGGAGGATCTCGGCGTACACCTCGGCGACCAGGGACTCGGCCTCCGTGCGCGGCGCGACGTAGGCGTCCTCGGCCGGGGCGGCGGCCGGGGCGGGCAGCGCGGCCCGGTCCAGCTTGCCGTTCGGCGTCAGCGGCAGCGCGTCGAGCCGGACCAGGGCCGCCGGCACCAGGTGCGCGGGCAGCTCCCGGGCGAGTTCGGCGCGGACCGACTCCTCGTGGGCCGGGCCGACCAGATAGCCGACCAGGGTCGGCTCCCCGGTGTCGGTGCGCACCGCCGCGGCGGCCGCCCGGACGTCCGGGTGGGCCAGCAGGGCGGCCTCGACCTCACCCAGCTCGATCCGCATGCCGCGCACCTTCACCTGGTCGTCCCGGCGGCCCAGGTACTCCAGGGTGCCGTCGGGCCGCCAGCGGGCCAGGTCGCCGGTGGCGTACATCCGCGCGCCGGGCGGGCCGTAGGGGCAGGGCAGGAAGCGCTCGGCGGTGAGGCCGGGGCGGCGGTGGTAGCCGCGGGCGAGCTGCGCGCCCGTGACGTACAGCTCGCCGACCACGCCGGGCGGCACCGGCTGGAGAGCGGCGTCGAGCAGCAGCGCCCGGGTGTTCCAGGTGGGCGTGCCGATCGGCACCGGGCCCGGCGGGACCGGCTCGCCCGGGGCGATCCGGGCGGCCACGCAGCCCACGGTGGCCTCCGTCGGGCCGTACTCGTTGACCACCGCCACGTCGGGGTGGGCGGCCCGCCAGCCGGCGAGCTGCTCGCCGGTGAGCGCCTCGCCACCGATCACCAGGTCGGCGGTGGGCGACAGCTCGCCGTCGAGCAGCGGCAGGTGGCTCGGGGTGACCTTGAGGAAGGCCGGGCGGCCACCGGCCCGGGCGGCGGCGTCGTCGATCGCGGCGAGCCGCACGGTGCCGCCGGCGGTGAGCGTGCCGAGCAGGCCGGTGACGGTGAGGTCGAAGGAGACCGGCGAGTGCAGCAACGCGGTGCCGGCCAGCCCCGGGTAGGTGTGCCGGGCCCAGGCCAGGTAGGCGGTCACCGCCCGGTGTTCCACCACCACGCCCTTGGGCCGGCCCGTGGAGCCGGAGGTGTGGAGCACGTACGCCGGGTGCTCGGGGCGCAACGGGGCCCGGCGGTCGGCGTCGGTCAGGTCGCCGTCCGGCTGGTCCGCGCCGAGTTCGCCGTCGAGCACCAGCGCCTCGCCGGGCACCAGGGCGGCGGTGTCCGGGGTGGCCACCACGAGGGCCGGCGCGGCGTCCTCCAGCAGGTAGGCGATCCGCGCGGCCGGGTAGCCGGTGTCCACCGGTAGGTACGCGGCGCCGGACTTCAGCACGGCCAGCATCGCCACCACCAGCTCGCAGGAGCGGGGCAGGGCGAGCGCCACCCGGGTCTCCGGGCCGGCGCCGCGGGCCACCAGCAGCCGGGCCAGCCGGTTCGCGGCCGCGTTCAGCTCGGCGTAGGTCAGCGGCACGCCGCCGCAGACCAGCGCGGTGGCCTCCGGGGTGGCCGCGGCCTGCCGCTGCACCTCGTCGACCACCGTGGCCGGCGGCACCTCCCGTGCGGTGTCGTTCCAGGCGCCCAGCACCAGGTCGCGCTCGTCGTCGGTGAGCAGCGGCAGCGCGGCCACCGGGCGCTCCGGTTCGGCCACGGCGGCGGTGAGCAGCCGGACGTACCGCCGCACCACCGTCTCGGCGGTGGCCCGGTCGAACAGCGCGGTCCGGTAGACCAGCCGGCACTCCCCGGCCGTGATGTCGAACGCCAGGTCGTCCTTGGTGGTGCCCAGCTCGGCCGGGTCGAGGCCGGAGTCCGGGATGTAGTTCAGGGCGGTCTGGAAGATCGGTTGCACCGACGGGTCGCGCTCCGGGTCGACCGCCTCGACGATCTTCTGGAACGGGGTCTGCCCGTGCTCCATGGCGTCGACCAGGCCGTCGCGGACCCGGCCGAGCAGCGCGGTGAAGGTCGGGTCGCCGGAGACGTCGCAGCGCAGCGCCACCGGGTTGACGAACATGCCGATCAGCGGGGCCACTTCGGGGTTCTCCCGGCCCGCGGTGGAGACGCCCACGACCACGTCGGTGTCGCCGGAGATCCGGGACAGCAGCGCCGCGAAGGCGGCCAGCAGCACCATGTACGGCGTGGCCGCCGCGCCGGCCGCCAGCCTGCCGACCCTGTCGAGCAGCCCGTCGGGCAGGTCGAAGCGGACCTCGTCGCCGGCGAAGCCGAGCTGCGCGGGGCGCGGCCGGTCCAGCGGCAGGTTGGTCACCGGCGGCGCGCCGGCCAGGTGACCGGTCCAGAAGGCGAGCTGCCGGTCCAGTTCCGCGCCGGTGAGCTGGTCGCGCTGCCAGACCGCGAAGTCGGCGTACTGGATGGGCAGCTCGGGCACGGCGGGCTCGGCGCCGGCCTGCGCGGCCGCGCTGAACGCGGCGAGTTCGGCGTGGAACAGCACCGCCGAGTGGCTGTCGAAGACGGCGTGGTGCACCACGAAGACCAGCACCCAGGCGTCGTCCAGGCGGACCAACCGGGCCCGCCACAGCGGCGGCGCGTCCAGCGGGATCGGGGTGCGGGCCAGCTCGGCCCGGATCGCCTCGAACGCGGCCCGCCGCTCGGTTCCGGGCAGGTGGCGCAGGTCGGTGGTGGGCAGCGGGGCCGGCTCGTGGGCCCGGACCACCTGCACCAGCGCGCCGTCGTCGACCCGCAGGTGGGTACGGAGCGCCTCGTGCCGGGCCACCACCCGGTTGACGACGTCGGCGGCCACGTCGGCCCCCATGCCGGCCGGGAAGCGCCACGGGATGGACACGTTGAACACCGGCGAGCCGGCATCGAGCTGGTTGGCCATCCACACCCGCTCCTGGGCGAAGGAGGCCGGGAAGGTCCACTCCTGACTCATGAGTGGGCCTCGCGGACGGAGCGGGGACGCATGTCGGTCCAGACCGTGTCGATGTGGGCCAGGCACTCCTCGCGGGTGCCGGCGAAGCCGGTGTCGTGCCAGCCCGCGGGGAGGTCCCGGTCGGCCGACCAGATCGAGTACTGCTCCTCGTCGTTGCGGACGACCAGGAATCGGGGTTCGGCCATCTCAGTTCGCTCCAGGGGTGTCGGGGGTGTACGGCTCGGCCATCGCCACGGCGATCTTGCGGGGACCGGTGAACGGCTCCCGGCCGTGCGCGGCGGTCATGTTGTCCACCACCAGCACGTCGTCGCGCTGGTAGTCGAAGCGGACCGTGGCCGCCCGGTAGGCGGCACGCAGGTGGTCCATGACGTCGGCGGGGATCTCGCCGCCGTCGCCGTAGTAGGTGTTCGACGGCAGCCCGTCGGCGCCGAACATGGCCAGCAGCCCCTCCTGGTAGTCCTTCGGGAGGGTGCTCACGTGGAAGAAGGTGGCATGGTTGAACCAGCGCGGGGCGGCCGAGCCGGGCCGGTGGTGCACCACGTCCCGCACGGCCCGGGTGCGCAGGCCGTCCTTGCCGACCCACTCCACGCTGATCCCGTTGGCCGCCGCGTACGCCTCGACTTCGGCGCGGTTCTCGGTGTTGAACACCTCCTGCCAGCGGGTGCCGAAGTCGCCGTGGAAGTTGCGCACCAGCATCCAGCGCCGCCGGACGAACTCCTCGCGCACCGCGGGGTCGATCAGCTCGTGGACCCGGCGCACGTCGGCGAGCGGGGTGGCGCCCTGGGTCTCGGGCGCCGTGATGCAGTAGAAGAACAGGGTCAGCGGCCAGCGCGCCTGGTACGAGTTCTCGTTGTGCAGGAAGATCTCCTCGTCCGGCGGGTAGTCGGTCGAGGTGTAGACCCGGCCCTTGATGGAGTGCCGGGGCGAGGAACGCTCGGTGTAGGTCAGCGGTTCGCCGGACAGGGCGCGGACCATCCCGTCGAAGCCGTCCACCCCGCCGACGTCGAAGCCGCGGAACAGCAGCCCGCCGTGCTCGACGAGGGTGGCCCGCAGCTCGGTGCGGCGGGCCGCGATCAGGTCGGTCAGGGCCCGGCCGTCGTTCTCGACGACCACCGGCAGCGTGGCGATCGTGTCGCTCATGATGCGGTGTCTCCTTGTTCTCGAAGGTCAGGCGCGGGGCAGCCGCGGGATGGCCGGGATCGCCGCCGGCGCGGCCGGTTCGTCAGCGGGTTGGCTGGCCCGCAGCTCCTCGATGCGGGCGGCGAGTCCGGCGACCGTGGGGGTCTCGAAGAGGCTGCGCATGGGCAGCCGCACCCCGGTGGCCTTGCGCATCGCGGCGATCAGCTGCACCGCGACCAGCGAGTTGCCGCCGAGGGCGAAGAAGTCGTCGTCCACGCCGACCTCGGTCACACCGAGGCCGTCCCGCCAGACCTGGGCGATGGTCTTCTCCAGCTCGGTCGAGGGCGCGGCCGAGCCGCCGCCGGCGCCGCCCGTCGCGGTGGCCGGGGCGTCGGTCTCCGCTTCCAGGCTGTACGTGGTCACCCGGGCCGAGCGCCGCCGGATGTCGGCGACGGTGCGGGTGGTGATGACCACCTGCGCGCCCAGGCCGGCGGTGAGGCTGCGGCGGAACGCCTCGGCCCCGTCCACCGGCCGGATGTCCTCGGTGACCGGGGCCGGCGCGGCCCCGGCGCCGGCCGGGGCGTCGGTGAGGCCGCCGGTGACCGCGCCCTGGTCCACCTTGCGCAGCACGAAGTCGCTGATCGCGACCAGTTCCCGGCCCTCGGTGTCGCGCAGCGACAGGTCGGCCGCCACCACCTCGTCGGTGGCGCCGGGCCGGTGCCGCAGGTGACTGTGGAAGGTGGCCGGCAGCGCCCCGCGCACCACGATCCGGCCGTACGACAGCGGCAGGTAGGTGCCGGAGCCCTGGCCGCGGCCGAACGCGGTGGCCACGTCCAGCAGCGCCGGGTGCAGCCCCCAGGAGGGCAGGTCGCCCAGCGCGGCGGCGGGCGCCTCGACCCGGGCCAGCTCCTCCCCCTCGGTCAGGTGGTGCTCGGCCAGCGCGGCCCAGCGGGGGCCGAAGGTGAGCATGCTGGTGCGGCCCCGGCCGAACGAGGAGTCGTCGTCGACCCGGCGCCCGGCGACGGCGGGCGTGCCGGCCGGTGGGGCGGGCTCGGTGGTCCAGCCCGCGGCGCCGCGTACGTGGGTGCGGAGCTGGCCGGCGGCCAGGCTGGCCACGGTGAAGTCGACCCCGTCCTCGGCGGGCGTCAGCTCCACCCGGTACTGGGCGACCGTGCCGTCCGGCACCGAGAACGGCTCCAGGAAGACCACGTCGCGCAGTTCCACGGCGGCGTCCGGCCCCGGCGCGGGCAGCGCGGCGGTCACCGCGGCCCGCACCGACTCCAGGTGGGCGGTGCCCGGCACCACCGGCACCCCGCCGATCCGGTGCTCGTCGAGCAGCCAGTGGGTGGCGGCGGAGACCAGGCCGTGCAGCACGGTGCCGTCCGGACCGGCCACCTTCGTGGTGAGCACCGGGTGGTCCACCGGGCCGGTGACGGTGTCCCGGCCGGCGGCCCGGAAGGCGGCCGGCGCGTTGGTCTCCACGGCCATGCCGACCTCGGCCCAGCCGCCCCAGTTCTGCGACACGACGGGGGCGCGGAAGCCGGCGCCGGAGCGCGCCCAGGCGTCCAGGAAGGTGTTCGCCGCGCAGTAGTCGACCTGGCCGAAGCCGCCGATCACCGCGGTGATCGAGGAGCAGAGCGCCACGAAGTCCAGCGGCAGGTCGCCGAAGACCTGGGCCAGGGCGAGCGTGCCGGCGAGCTTCGGGGCGAGCACCCGCTCCGCCTCGGCCCGCTCCTTGATCTCGGCCATGCCGCCGCCGGGCAGGCCGGCGGCGTGCACGATGCCGTCCAGCCCGCCGAACCGGGAGACCGCCGCCTCGCGTACCCGGCGCAGGTCGTCGGGGTCGGTGACGTCGGCGGCGAGCACCAGCACCTCGGCCCCGGCCGCCTCCATCCGGCGGATCGCCGCGATGGCCCGGCCGGCCCGGTCGGCGCCGCCGCGCACCGCCAGGTGCTCGTCCCACCGGTCCCGCTCGGGCAGGCCGGAGCGGGCAAGCAGCACCAGCTTGGCCCGGGCCCGGCGGGCGAAGTCCTCGGCCAGGGTGACGCCGATGCCGCCGAGACCGCCGGTGATCAGGTAGCGGCCCGCCTCGCGCAGCACGCCCGGGGAGTCCTCGGCGTCGACGGTGATCTGCTCGTAGCCGGCCACCCAGCGCCGGTCGCGGCGCAGCGCCACCTCCGGGTGCTCGGGGTCGACCGGGCCGCGCAGCTCGGCCGCGAGCGCGGCGACCCCGCGCGCGGCGGTGTCCGCGTCGACCAGGCGGACGGTGAGCCCGGGCAGCTCCACCGGCAGCACCCGGGCCAGGCCGGCCAGGGTGGCGTGCTCGGGCCGGACCAGGTCGTCGCCGCGCACGTCGCCGATGCCGGCGGTGACCAGGTCGAGGTGGATCCCCGCCTCGTCGGCGGTCAGCCCGGCGCCGGCGAGCGCCTGCACCAGGTGCAGCGCGCTGAAGAAGCCCCGGTCCTGGGCGGCCCAGGCGGCGGCGATGTCGGTGCCGGCCGGCTCGCCGTCGAGGGCGTAGGCGTGCACGATCCGGCGGGGCAGGCCCGCGCCGAGCGCGGCGACCAGCGCCTCGTGGTCCTCCCGGGCGCCGGGGCGCAGCCGGAAGCCGGTGGCGGTGGCGGCGAAGGCGTCGCCGGCGCGTACCTCGACCGGGTTGTCGCCGGCGGCGCGCAGGGCCGCGACGAGCGCCTCGCCGCGCGGGCCGTCGGCCAGGACCAGGCACCGGCCCAGCGGGACGACGGTCCGCGCCGGGGCGGCCTGCCGCCACACCGGCACGGCGAACCACTCGGGCAGCGGCCGGGGCCCGGTCTCGACCGGGGTCGTCGCCTGCTCCACCGGGTCCGGGTCGACCCAGTAGCGGCGCCGCTCGAAGGGGTAGGTGGGCAGGGGCACCCGCCGTGCGCCGGGGTCGACGGCCAGGGTCACCGGCACCCCGGCGCACCAGAGCGCCCCGGCGGTGCCGAGCAGGGTGGCCAGGTCGCCGGTCGGCTCGCCCGGCCCGGGCAGGCTGCCCAGCGGGGTCAGCTTCCGCTGCGCCTCGGCGGCCTTGGCGACCTGCATCCGGGCCAGGTTGGCGAGCTGCCGGCCGGGGCCGCACTCCACCAGCGCCCAGGTGCCCTCGGCGAGCAGCGTGGCCACGCAGTCGCCGAAGCGGACCGGCCGGCGTAGGTGCGCGGCCCAGTACGCCGGGTCGGTGGCCTGCGCCTCGGTGATCCAGGTGCCGGTCACGTTGGACAGGAACGGCACGGCCGGCGGGCGCAGCGGCACGCTGGCCATCAGCGCGGTGAACTCGTCGAGGATCGAGTCCATCATCGGCGAGTGGAAGGCGTGCGAGGTGCGCAGCAGCTTGGACTTGTTCTTGCCGCCCAGGCTCGCGGCGAACTCCTCGACCAGCGCGGTCTCGCCGGCTACCACGCAGGTGCCCGGGCCGTTGACGGTGGCCACCGACAGCCCGGCGGGCAGCCGGTCGGCAACCGTCGACTCGTCCAGCGTCACGGCGAGCATCGAGCCGGCCGGCAGCGAGTGCATGAGCCGGCCGCGGGCGGCCACGACCCTCAGTGCGTCGGGAAGGGTGAGCACGCCGGCCACGGTGGCCGCGACGTACTCGCCGATGGAGTGGCCGATCATCGCGGCCGGGGCGACCCCGGCCCGCTGCCAGGCGGTGGCGAGGGCGTACTCGACGGTGAACAGGGCGGGCTGGGTGTAGCGGGTCTGGGTGAGTTTCTCCCCCGCCTCCGGGTCGCGGCCGAGGATCAGGTCCCGGATGTCCAGGCCCAGCTCGGGACGGAGCAGCTCGGCGCACTCGTCCACGGTGGCGGCGAAGGCCGGGTCCTCGGCGTAGAGCTCGGCGCCCATGCCGGCGTACTGTGACCCCTGGCCGCTGAACAGGAAAGCGACCCGCGGGGCGGGGCCGTCGAGGACGCCGCGGTGGCCCTTGCGCCTGTCCCGCAGGGCGGCCGCCGCCGTCGGCAGGTCGGTGGCGACAACCGCGGCGCGGTGCGCGTACTGCTGGCGGCCGACCCGCAGGGTGTGCGCGACGTCGGCGAGCAGCTCGGGACCTCCCGCGAGACCGTGCTCCAGGTGGTCGGCGAGCCGCTTCACCGCGGTGTCCAGCGCGGTCGGGGTCTTCGCCGAGACCTGGAGCAGGTGCGCCGGGCGGACCCGCCGCTCGGTCCGGTACGCGGCCGGCGCCTCCTCCAGCACCACGTGCGCGTTGGTGCCGCCGATGCCGAACGAGCTGACCCCGGCGCGTCGCGGCCCGCCGTCGGTGTCCCACTTGGTCAGCGTGTTCGCCACGTAGAACGGGGTGTCGGCGAAGTCGATGGCCGGGTTCGGGGTCTCGTAGTTGATGGTCGGCGGGATCAGGCCGTGTTCCATGGCGAGCACCGTCTTGATCACGCTGACGATGCCGGAGGGCTGGCTGAGGTGGCCGATGTTGGACTTCACCGAGCCGATGCCGCACCAGCCCCGGTCGTCGGTGTCCTTCGTGTACACCGCGGCGAGGGCGGCGATCTCGATCGGGTCCCCGAGCGCGGTGCCGGTGCCGTGCGCCTCGACGTAGCTGATGGTGCGCGGGTCGATGCCGGCCAGGCCGACCGCCTGGGCGACCGCCTCCATCTGCCCGTCGATGCTGGGGGCGGTGAAGCCGACCTTGCCGGCGCCGTCGTTGTTGATCGCGTTGCCGAGCACCACGGCGCGGATGGTGTCGCCGTCGGCGATCGCGTCGGAGAGGCGCTTGAGGAGGGTGACCCCGACGCCGCTGCCCCACACCGTGCCGTTGGCTGCGGCGTCGAAGGGGCGGCACCGGCCGTCCGGCGAGGTGAAGCCGTCCATGCCGAGGTAGCCGACGTGCGGCAGCTCGATGTTGACGCCACCGGCCAGGGCCATGTCGCACTCGCCGTTGCGCAGCGCCTCGCAGGCGAGGTGGAACGCCACCAGCGAGGTGGAGCAGGCGGTGTGCACGGTCAGGCTGGGCCCGCGCAGGTCGAGGCGGTAGGAGACGTTGGTGGCCACGTAGTTCGGCGAGTTGCCGGTGGCCAGGGAGACCGCACCGTGCGGGCTGCCGCCGACCCGCTTGTTGCGCAGCACGTTGCGGTGCAGGTAGGTGTTGCCGCCGGTGCCGGCGTACACGCCGACCGCGCCGTCGTAGCGGGCCGGGTCGTAGCCGGCGTCCTGGAGCGCGGTGTAGCAGGTCTCCAGGAAGAGGCGGTGCTGCGGGTCGGTGATCTCGGCCTCGCGGGCGGTCATCCCGAACAGGCCGGCGTCGAACTCGTCGTAGCCGTCGACCAGCGGGGCCCGGCTCACCCAGCCGGGGTCGTCGACCTCCTCGGGGGTGGCGCCGCGGGCGAGCTGCTCCTCGCGGGTCAGCTCGGTCACCGACTCGACGCCGTCGACCAGGTTGCGCCAGAACTCGTCTACGTCGGCCGCGCCGGGTAGGCGGGCGGCGAGTCCGACGATCGCGATCGGGTCGATGCCGTCGTCGGTGGCGGGAATGTCGTTCTGCATCCGGGTTGTCCTTAGCTCACGCGGTGCGTCGGGGAGGGGTTGCGGCGTCACGGCTGGTTCGGTCGTCGGGGTGGGGTACGGCGAGCCCGGCCACGCCGGGCGGCGGCCCGCAGCGCGGCACGGGCCAGTTCCGGCCGGTCGGCGGCGCCGTCGAGGCTGGCGGCGAGGGCCCGCACGGTCGGGTGGCGGAACAGGTCGAGCATGGTGAGGGAGCGGCCGGTGGCCTCGGTGAGCCGGGCGTGCACGGCGGCGAGGGCCATCGAGTGGCCGCCGATGTCGAAGAAGTTGTCGGCGACCCCGACCCGGTCCCGGCCGAGCACCTCCCGCCAGATGCCGGCGATCAGCTCCTCGGTCGGGGTGAGCGCGTCCGGCCCGGTGGGCAGCGGGGCCCGGGCCGGCTCGGCGGCGGCCACGGTCATCGCGCCGAGCGCCGGCACCCGTACCGTCGGCCAGGGCAGCTCGGGGGCGACCTGGTCGGTGGGCGCGTCCGGGTCGGCCGCGAGGGCGCCGACCAGGGCCGCCAGGTCGGCCAGGAGCGCCTCGATCCGGTCGGCGTCGAACAGGTCCGGGTTGTGCACCACCTCGACGCCGGCCCGGCCGTCGCGTTCCACCACGTAGACCGTGATGTCGAAGGGCGAGCCGGGCTTCGGCACCGGCACCGGCTCGACGGCCAGGCCGGTCAGCGCGAGCCGAGGCGGGACGAAGTTGAGCACGTTGAACAGCACCTGCACGAGCGGGGCGCGGGAGGTGTCCCGGCCGACGCCGAGCGCCTCGACGATCCGTTCCAGGGGCGCCCCGGGGTGCTCGGTGACCGCGTGCAGCTCGGCGGCGCACCGATCGACCAGCCCGGCGAAGGTCGCCCCGCCGGTGCGCAGCCGCACCGGCACGGTGTCGATGAAGAAGCCGATGACCTCGTCGAAGGCGGCCAGCCGCCGGTCGGCCACGATCGCGCCGAGCACGTGGTCGTCGCCGCCGGTGAGCCGGCGCAGCAGCTCGCCGAAGCCGGCCAGCAGGACGGCCGCGACGGTGGTGCCGCGCCGGGCGGCCAGCTCGCGTACCGCCCGGTCGGCCGCCTCGGTGAGCCGCACCGCGGCCTCGACGCCGGCGTAGGTCTGCACCGCCGGGCGGGGCCGGTCGCGGGGCAGGTCCAGCGCGGTAGGCGCGCCGGCCAGGTGGTCGGTCCACCAGGCCAGGTCGGCCGCGCCCCGGCGGCGGTCCCGCTCCGCCCGCCAGACCGCGTAGTCGGCGTAGCCGGCCGGCAGCGGCGGCCGGGCCGGCGGGGCGCCGGCGAGCGCCCGGGCGTACGCGCCGGCCAGCTCGTCGTAGAGCAGCGCCTCGGACCAGCCGTCGAAGACCGCGTGGTGCACGGTCAGGGCGAGCACGTGGGTGTCGGTGGCGAGCCGGTAGACGGTCACCTGCCAGGGTGGCCCGGTGGCCAGGTCGAAGGCGTGCCCGGCCCCGGCGGCGAGCATGGTGGCCAGCTCCGCCTCGGCGTCGGCGGCGCCGGTCAGGTCGACCACCGGCACGGCCACGTCGGTCGGCTCCTCCCGGACCGCGTACGGGACCCCGCCGGTCTGCGGGATCCGCCAGCGCAGCACGTCGTGCCGCTCGGCCACGGCGCGCAGCGCGGCGCCGAGCGCGGCGGTGTCCAGCGGCCCGCGCAGCCGGTGCGCGACGGCGATGTTGTACGGCGCGCTGGACGGGGCGAGCTGGTCCATGAACCAGAGCCGCCGCTGCGGCGGGGAGAGCGTGGGCGGGTTGCCGGTGGTCAGGTCCTCGCCGTCGGCCGGGGCGGCGGCCCGCACCCGGTCCACCAGCGCGGCGAAGGTCCGGGCGGTGAAGAGGACCCGGGTGTCGACCTGCCGGTTCAGCTCGGCGCGGAGCGCGGCGACCAGCCGCATGGCGGCGATGGAGTTGCCGCCGGCGGCCAGGAAGTCGCTGTCCGGGCCGGGGTTCGCGCCGAGCAGCCGGGCCCAGAGCCGCCGGACCGCCGTCTTGACCGGGTCACCGCCGGTGACCTCCTCTGCGACCTGCGGGGCGGCCGTGGCGCGGGCGCGCAGCGCCGGCCGGTCCAGCTTGCCGCTGGTCGGGCTGACCGGCAGCGCGGCCAGCCGCACCGTGCGGGCCGGCAGCATCGCGGTGGTCAGCCGGGACCCGGCGTACGCGCGCAGCGTCGCGTCGTCGGGCGCGTCGGCGGGGGCGAGGAAGGCGACCAGCTCGACGCCGGCCGGTCCGGGCACCGCCTCCACGGCGACCCGGTCGACGCCGGGGTGCCCGGCCAGCACGGCCTCGACCTCGCCCAGTTCGATCCGCTGCCCACGCACCTTGACCTGCCGGTCGGCCCGGCCCAGGTAGACGATCCGGCCGTCCGGCGCCTGGCGGACGAGGTCACCGGTGCGGTAGAGCCGCTCCCCCGGCCGGTCGCCGAAGGGGTCGGGGACGAAGCGCTCGGCGGTCAGCCCGGGCCGGTTGAGGTAGCCGTCGGCCAGGCCGGGGCCGCCGATCAGCAGCTCGCCGGTTTCCCCCGGCGGCACCGGGCGCAGCTCGGCGTCCACCACGTACGCCCGGTGGTTGGGCAGCGGCCGGCCGATCGGCACCGGGTCGGTGTCGGCGGCGGTGAGGTCGCCGCTGACCGCCAGCACCGTGGTCTCGGTGGGGCCGTAGGCGTTCAGGAAGCGCCGGCCGGGGGCCCAGCGGGCGACCAGCTCGGCCGGGACCGCCTCACCGCCGCAGAGCAGCACCCGCCACGAGCGCAGCTCCGCCGGGTCGAGCAGGGCGAGCACGGTCGGGGTGATGAAGCCCCAGGTCACCTCGTGCGCGGCGAGGAACCGGGTCAGCCGGACCGGGTCGGCCCGGTCGTCGGCGCCGAGCAGTTGCACGGCGCCGCCGAGCAGCAGCGGCACGTACAGGTCCATGGTGGCCGCGTCGAAGCCGAGCGAGGCGATGCCGAGGCTGCGTACCGAGGCGTCGGCGCCGGTCAGCGCGGCGACCCCGGTGACGAACTCGACGACGTTGCGGTGGGTGGTGAGCACCCCCTTGGGCCGGCCGGTGGAGCCGGAGGTGAACAGCACGTACGCCGGGTCGCCGGGACGGGCCGGGCAGGGCTGGACGGGGGCGGGGCCGGGCAGCCCGACCGCCTCGACGCCGGGCTCGTCGCCGAACTCGGCGGTCGCGGCGTCGCCGGCCACCACCCGGACGCCGGCGTCGCGGGCGATCTCGCGCAGCCGTTCGCGGGGCCCTCCCGGCTCCAGCGGCACGTAGGCGGCGCCGGCCAGCAGCACGCCGAGCACGGTGACCACCAGGTCGGGGGTACGCGCGCCGCAGACGCCGGCCCGGTGGCCGGGACCGATCCCGCGCTCGCGCAGCGCGGCGGCCAGCCCGGCGGCCCGGTCGACAAGCTGCCGGTAGGTGAGCCGGCTGTCCCACTGGCGTACCGCCACCGCGTCGGGGGTGCGGGCGGCCTGCGCGGCGACCAGGTCGGCCAGGGTCGCGTCCGGCCAGGGCACGTCCGCCCCGTATGCGGCGCTGACGGTCAGGATGTCGGTCACCCGTGGTCTCCCCGGTGCTCGGCTGGGTCGGTGATCTGGAGGCGCAGTTCGTTGACGTAGCCGCGGCCCTGCGCGTCGGTCACCCAGGTCTCCGCCGGGGCGGGCAGCAGCTCGCTGACCACGACCGGCACGTCCGGGCCGGTCCGGTGGGCGGCGTCCACCATGGCGCAGAGCGACTGCGCGTACAGCGGGCCGGTCAGGTCGACGTAGCAGGGCTTGATCTCGGTGCCGACCTTGACGAACACCCGCTCGGGCAGGCCGGCGGCGGCCCGCCACCGGCGCACCGCCAGGTAGCGCGCGGTCTCGTCGGCGTGCCCGGCCAGGCCGCACGCGCCCGCCGTGGTGCGCCAGGTGCGCCGGGCCACCACCAGCCGGTCGATGGTGATCCGGGGCATGTGCGGGGCCGGGTCCAGCAGCTTGAAGGCGTCCAGCAGCAGTGAGTTGAGCAGGCCGGCGAAGACCTCCATCAGCGGCCAGGTCTCGCCGCCGGGGAAGACCGCGACCAGCTCGTCGCCGGCGCGCTCGACGGTGACCGCGGTGGCCGCCACCAGCCGGTCGACGTCGCCGCCGTGGGCGGTGTCGATGCCCAGCTCGCGGTCGGCGGGCCTGGTCAGGGCGTAGGTGGTGCGGGTGGTCCGCCGGGGGAAGCTCTCCGGCCAGAGCACCCGCAGCCGGGCGGGGCCGAGGTCGGTGTCGAAGGCCGCCCGCAGCGCCGCCGGGTCGGGGTGGAACGGGCTGAACACGGCGCTGTCGAAGGTGATGGCGGCCGGGTGCAGCTCGCCGAGGACGAGCAGGAACTCGCCGCGCGCGACCGCCTCGGGTGAGGCCGCGGCGAGCTGCACGTCCGGGTTGTGCAGCCGGGCTGACGGCCAGCCGGGCCGGGTCGCCGGGAAGAGCCGCCGGACCGGTTCGGCCAGGTCCTCGGCGCGCAGCCGCAGCTCCGCCTGGTCGGCGGGGAGGTCACGGAGGGCGAAGAGCTCCGCCCACCGCTCGGTTAGCGCGGCACCGGCGCGGGCGATCGGGCCGTCGGGGGCGACCAGCGTCCCCTGGGCCAGCGACCAGAGGTCGGCCAGCCGCACCGGGCCGTCGGCGGCGAGCTCCTCGTGCAGCTCCCGGAAGGTCTCGGCGCAGCCGGCGCCGACCTCCGTGGTGAACCACCGCGCGGTCTGCAGGACCACGGCCAGCGGGGCGGCCAGCGCGTCCAGGACGGCCGAGCCGACGGTGAACTCCAGGTCCCGGGCGGTCTCCTCGTAGCAGACGGTGCGGCCGACGTACATCTGGCCGCTGTGGCGGGTGGCCGGGCGCCCGGTGACGGCGGTGAACTCGGTGTTCAGCGCGGTCAGGGCGGCACCGAGCCGGTCGGGGTCGCCGGCGGCCGCCGCCACCGTGTCCCGGGCCGCGCGGAGCCGGTCGAAGTCGGCCGCCACCCGGGCGCGGACGCCCTGGTCGCCGATGGCCCCGATCCGCTCCGCGAGGACCCGCTCGGCGTCCGGGCTCACCGGAAGGTTCGCGCCCCAGCTGAGCCGGCCCCGGTCGACCCACCGGTCGAGCAGCAGGTAGACGTCGTCGACCTGGTGCACGTCGCCGTCGGCGCGCATCCGCTCCGCCAGCTCGACCGCGGGGGTCCGCCCGTCGCAGGCGGCGAGCAGCCGGGCCTCCGTCGGGGTCAGCGCGATCGGCGGGTGCAGGGGCCAGCGCAGCTGGCGCCCCTCGACGGTCAGGTGGGGCTGCAGGGCGGGCGCCCACCAGCGGCGCACCGCGAGGTCGTCACCCAGCCGATCGGCGTACGCGATCAGCGCCCACGCCTCGAAGACGACCTGCCGCCGGTCGACCAGCGACGGGCCGGGCGACAGCCGGACCCCCGGCTCGTCCGGGTCGAAGGTTCCCCAGCAGACCGGGCCGAAGAAGCCGATCGTCTCCGCCTTGCCGCAGTAGCGCTGCCAGTAGCGCAGCAGGCTCAGTTCGCGCTTGCGCCGGCGTACGTTGCGCACCTCGGGATCGGTGCGCAGCAGGCCGTCGAGCGCGATCAGCATGTCCGGGTTCTGCCAGGTGACCGCCTCGCGCAGCAGCGGGTCGGCGGCGATCTCGTCGACCACGGCGGAGGACGCGGCGAACGCCTCGCGCAGCGTCTTGTCGAGCAGTTCCGGGCTGCCCGTGCCGGCCAGCACCGCGTCGGCGACCGCCGCCGCCTCCGGCGCGCCGAACCGGTCGAGCCCGTCCGCCGGGAACCCGGCGGTACGCAGCACCACGTCCCGCCAGACCGACCAGCCGGTCTCCCCCAGCGGCAGCAGGTGGCTCATCGGTTCTCCGTCCCGTGGGTGTCCACGATGTGCAGGCGCAGCTCGCTGAAGTAGCGGCGGCCGGCGCCGTCGGGCACCCACGCCTGGTCGGCGGTGGGCAGCATCTCGCTGACCGTGAGCGAGGCGCTGTCGCCGCCGTCGACCCGGGCGGCCCGGACCATGGCGCAGAACATGTTGGCGAAGGCCGGACTGGCCAGGTCGACGAAGCAGGGCTTGGTCTCGGTGCCGAGCTTGATGTAGACCTGCTCGGGCAGGCCGAGCCGGCGCCGCCAGTCCCGGACGGCCAGGAAGCGCTGCCGCTCACCGGTGGCCAGGGCCAGGCCGCTCTCCCCCACCGTGGTCCGCCAGGTCTGCCGGGCCACCACGAGCCGGTCCAGCGTGATCCGGGGGGTGTAGGGCGCGGCGGCCACCAGCTTGAAGCCGTCGACCGCGTGCGCGCTGAACAGCTCCGCGAAGATCTCGGTGAGCGGCCAGCGCTGCCCGTCGGAGGCGGTGGCGACGAGCCGGCCGTCGACCTCGGTGACGGTGAGGTCCACGGTGGGCAGCACCCGGGCCGGGTCCGCGCCCGGGGCGTCCTGGAAGGCCAGGTGCCGGTCGGTGGGCCCGGTCAGCGACTCGGAGGTGCGGCTGGTCCGGCGCGGCCACTCGCTCGGGAAGAGCAGCCGGACCCGCCGCTCGCCCATGTCCTCGGCCAGCGCCGCGCGCAGCCGCTCCACCTCCGGATGCGACGGGGTGAAGACCGCGCAGTCGAACGAGGACCAGGCGGCGTGCAGCTCACCGAGCACCACGGTGTACTCGCCCCGGGCCAGCGCCGCCGCGTCAGTGGCGCAGATCTGCAAGTCGGGGCTGTGGATCACGGCGTTGGACCAGGTCGGCCGGGCGCCGGGGAACGCCGCGTCGACCCGGTCGGCCAGGTCGGCCACCCGCAGCCGCACGTCGGTGGTGCCGGGCGGCAGCGCGTCCAGCCCGAACAGCCCGGCCCAGCGGGCGGCGAAGTCGGCGGCGACCGCGTCGACCGGCCGCTCGCCCCCGCCCCAGAACAGGCCCTGGGCCAGGAACCACAGGTCCGCCAGGGCCACCGGACCGCCGCCGGCCTCGGCGCGCAGCTCCTCGTGGAGCCCGCGGAACACCTCGTCGTACGCCTCGGCCAGGGCGTTGGCCATCCACCGGGCGGCGCGCAGCAGCACGTCCAGCGGGGCGGCCAGCTCGGCCAGCAGCGGCGCGCCGAAGACCACGTCCAGGTCGCGGGCGCTGTCCTCGTAGCAGATGGTCCGGCCGGCGTACATCTGGCCGGCGCGGCGGACGGCCGGGACACCGGTCAGCTCGGTGAAGGTGGCGTCGAGGGCGTCCAGGGCTTCGCGCAGCCGAACCGGGTCGCCGGCCGCCTCGGCCACCGCGTCGCGGGCGGCGCACAGCCGGTCGAACCCGGCCTGGGCGGCGCTCCGGGCGGCCTCGTCGCCGATCCCCGCGATCCGGTCCCGCAGCACCCGCTCGGCGTCCGGGCTGACCGGCAGGGCCGCGTCCCAGCTGATCAGTTCCCGCTCCACCAGCCGGTCGAGCAGGGCGTACCCGTCCTCGGGGCGGCGCAGCCCGATGGCCGGGTCGGCCACCAGGTCGGCGGCGCTACGGTGGCCGTCGGCGGCGGCGAGCAGCGTGGCCTCCACCGGGGTCAGCGCCAGCGGCGGCCGGCCGGGGCGCAGCACCGTCCGGTCCCGGATCGCGAGGTGGGGGCGCAGCACCGGCGGCCACCACCGGCGGACGGCCAAGTCGGCGCCGATCCGCTCGGCGTACGCGGCCAGCGCCCAGGACTCGAACCAGACCCAGCGCCGGCGGGTGAGCCCCGCGCCGGGGCGGATCCGGGCGGTCTCCGGCTGGTCGGGGTCGACGGTCACCCAGCAGCTCGGGCCGAAGAAGCCGACCGTCTCGTTCTTGCCGCAGTAGCGCTGCCAGTACTTGAGCAGCGCCCGCTCCCGGTCCCGGCGCCGCACGTTGCGGGGCGCGTCGGCACCGGCGCGGGCCAGCCCGTCCAGCGCCACCAGGGCGCCCCGGTTCTGCCAGGTGACCGCCTCGCGCAGCAGCGGGTCGGCGGCCAGCTCGCCGATCCGCTGGGCGCCGGCGCGGACCGCCTCGTCGAACTCCTTGTCGTACCGGTCCTCGCCGGTGCCGGTGGCGAGCAGTTCGTCGGCGGCCGCGGCGGCCCGGGGCGCGGTGAACAGTTCCAGGCCGTCGGCCGGGAATCCGGTGGTGCGCAGGATAGCGTCGCGCCACACCGACCACGTGGTGTCGCCGAGCGGCACCCGGTGCGCGCTGCCGGCGGTCCCGCGGCCGGCGGCGCGCACCGGGTCCGTGCCCGCGGCCGGCGCGCCGGTGCGGGCGGTCTCGGCGCCGAGCGCCCCGGCCAGGTCGGCGCGGATGAGCGCGAGCAGTTCGGGGAGCCGGTCGTGCAGGAAGAAGTGGCCGCCGGCCAGCTCGTGCAGGGTGAACCCGGCGGCGGTGTGCTGGGCCCAGGCGGCGGTCTGCTCGCGGGTGACCGCCCGGTCGTCCCGGCCGCTGAACGCGACGATCGGCAGCGGCAGCGGCTCGCCGGGCTCGTACCGGTAGCCGTCCACCCGGCTGAAGTCGGCTCGCAGCAGCGGCAGCAGCAGTTCCACCAGCTCCGGGTGGTCGAACAGCTCGGCGGGGAGCCCACCGCCGTCGCCCAGCCGGCGCAGCAGCTCCTCGTCGTCGGCCCGGGACAGGCCGTCGAAGACGCCGGGCGCGGTGACGTGCGGGGCACGCGCGCCGCCGACGTAGAGCCGCAGCGGAAGCGGCCAGCCGGTCTGGCGCAGCTCCCGGACCACCTCGAAGCCGAGCCGGCCGCCCATCGAGTGGCCGTAGAGGGCGTAGGGGCGGTCGGCCCGGGCGGCGACGGCCTCGGCCACGTCGGCGACCTCGAAGCGCGGATCCTCGTTGATCCGGTTCTCCCGGCCGGGCAGCTGCACCGGCAGCACCTCGACGTCCGGACCGATCCCCTCCTGCCAGCGCCGGAACGCGCTCGCGCCGGCACCGGCGTAGGGCAGGCAGAACAACCGCACCGGCGCCTGGGGTCGGCTTCCGGCGGAGACGAACCAGTTCACCGCGGACCTTTCTGGGCGGGGTCGATCCAGTACCGCCGGCGCTGGAACGGGTAGGTGGGCAGTCCGGTGCGCCGGACCGTGCCCTCGGGGTGCAGGGCGTCCCAGTCGACGTCCCGCCCGGCGGCCCAGTCGGCCGCCAGCTCGCGCAGCGGGCCACCGGCGCCCGCGACCCGGGCGTCGGTGTCGAGCAGCTCGTCCAGCCCGGCGAGCGCGCCGGGCAGGTCGGCGGCGACCACCGCGACCCGGTGGGCGAAGGCCTGCCGGCCGAGCGCCAGGGTGGCGGCCACCTCGGGCAGCGGCGGGCCGTCGCCGCCGAGGTGGGCCCGCAGCCGGGCCAGCGCGGCCCGCAGCGCCGCCGGGGTACGCGCCGACACGGGCAGCAGCCACGGCCCGTCGCCGGGCGAATCGGCCGGGTCGGCCGGCGGCGGCTGCTCCACCACGACGTGCGCGTTGGTGCCGCCGAGGCCGAAGGCGCTGACCCCGGCCACCCGGCGCGGCCCCTCGGGCCAGTCCCGCGCCTTGGTGGGCACGTAGAACGGGCCGGCGGCCAGGTCGATCTCCGGGTGCGGGCGGGTGAAGTGCAGGTTCGGCGGGATCACCCCGTGCCGCACGGCGAGCACCGCCTTGATCAGGCCAGCGATCCCGGCGGCGGCGTCGAGGTGGCCGATGTTGGTCTTCACCGAGCCCAGCGCGCAGGTCTCGGCGGGGGCGGCGCCGGCGTACACCTCGTGCAGCGCGGCGACCTCGATGGCGTCGCCCAGCGGCGTGCCGCTGCCGTGCCCCTCGACCAGGCCGACCTCGCCGGGGGCGACCTCGGCGGTGGCCAGCGCGGTGGCCACCGCGGCGGCCTGCCCGGCCGGCCCCGGCACGGCGAAGCCGGCGCGGTCGGCGCCGTCGTTGGTGACCGCCCAGCCGGGCAGGATCGCGTAGATCCGGTCGCCGTCGGCCTGCGCGTCGGCGAGCCGGCGCAGCGCGACCACCCCGACGCCGGAGCCGAAGCCGGAGCCGTTGGCGCCCTCGTCGAAGGCACGGCACCGGCCGTCCGGGGAGGCCAGCCCGCCCGGGGTGTGCCGGTGCCGGGGCCAGGTGACCGTCACCCCGCCGGCCAGGGCGAGGTCGCACTGGTAGTCGGCGAGGCTCTGCGCGGCGAGGCAGACTGCGACCAGTGAGCTGGAGCAGGCGCTCTGCACGGCCAGGGCGGGCCCGGTCAGCCCGAGCCGGTAGGCGACCTGGCCGGGCAGGTGGTCGGTGAACTGCCGGCCGATCAGCCGGGCCTCCCAGTCGTCCGGGTCGACGTCGCCGACCACGGCCGGGTTGTCCATGAGGTGGAACAGGAAGTAGCGGTTGGCGGAGGTGGCCGAGTAGACCCCGACCAGGCCGGGGAAGCGCTCCGGGTCGTGCCCGGCATCCTCCAGGGCCTCCCAGGCGGTCTCCAGGAAGAGCCGGTGCTGCGGGTCGGTCCGGGCGGCCTCGTCGGCGCCGAAGGAGAAGAACTCGGCGTCGAAGTCGGCGACCCCGTCGAGCCGGCCGACGGCCCGCACGTGCCGGGGGTCCGCGCGCAGCCCCGGCCCGACGCCGAGGGCAGCAAGCTCCTCGTCGGTGTGCTCGTGGATCGAGTCCACCCCGGTGCACAGGTTCCACCAGAAGGTGGCCACGTCCGGCGCGCCGGGGAAGCGGCCGGCGAGGCCCACCACGGCGATCTCGTCGCCGGTGTAGTGACGGGCCGCCGCGGCGGGCGCGGCCGGCGTGGGCAGCACCGGTGCGCGGACCGCCTCGGGCGGGGCGTCGAGCAGCGCCGCCTGGGCGGCCACCGTGGGGTGGTCGAAGAGGCGCAGCAGGGGCAGGCGTACGCCGAACCGCTCGGCGAGTCGCTGCTGCACCTGGCCCAGCAGCAGGGACTGCCCACCCACGTCGAAGAAGCTGTCGGTGCGGCCGACCGCCGGGCGGCCGAGCACGGCGCACCAGATGTCGTGCACGGCCCGCTCGGTGTCGGTGGCGGGCGCCTCCCCGGCCGGCACCTCGGCCGCCGGGTCGGGCAGCGCCCGCTCGTCGACCTTGCCGGTGACGGTGAGCGGGAACTCGTCGAGCAGCACCACCGCGCGGGGCAGCGCGTACCCGGGCAGTGCGGCGGCGAGCGCGGCGCGCAGCGCGGCCGGGTCGGGACGGGCGCCGGCCGGGCGGGCGTACGCGAGCAGTTCGCCGTCGCGGGCGATGGCGCGTGCGCCGGCCACGCCGGGCTGGGCGGCGAGCACCGCCTCGATCTCGGTCAGCTCGACCCGGTGCCCGCGCACCTTGACCTGCCGGTCGAGCCGGCCGAGGCAGACCAGCTCGCCGCCGGGCAGCCGCCGGCCGAGGTCACCGGTGCGGTACGACCGCACCCCGTCGGCTTCCAGGGTGAACCGGTCACTGTCCTGGTTGAGGTAGCCGGGGGCGAGGTGCCGGCTGCGGACCACCAGTTCGCCGGTGTCCTGGGCGAGGTCCACCTGGTAGCCGGGGAACGCGGTGCCGATCGGCAGCGGGCCGGCGGCGGCCGGGTCCACGTCGGACAGCGGCAGCGCGTGCCGGGCCACGAAGGTCATCTCGGTGGCGCCGTAGCCGTTGACCAGCCGGCAGTCGGGGGCGAACCGGTCCCGGCCACGGGCCGCGTCGGCGTACGTGGCCTGCTCGCCGCCGAGCAGCACCACCCGGACCGCGTCGAGGCGCCGGTCCCCGAGGGTGTCCAGCAGGTGGCGGTAGACGGTGGGCGTGCAGTGCAGCACGGTGGCCCGGTGCCGGTGGAGTTGGTCGACGGCGTGGGCGAGCCCGTGCCGGCGCAGGTCGACCGGGACCACCGCGGCGCCGGTGAGCAGCGCCGGGTAGAGGTCGGGGATGGCGGCGTCGAAGCTGAACGAGGCGAGCAGGCTGAGCCGGTCGGCCGGGCCGACGGCGAGCGCGGCGATCTGGTTGTCGACGACGTGCGCCAGGTTGCGGTGGGTCTGCCCGACGGCCTTCGGCACCCCGGTGGAGCCCGAGGTGAACAGCACGTACGCCAGCGCGTCCGGGTCGGTCGGGACGGGCCGCAGCGGGGCGGGCGGCACCTGGTCCAGCGGCACCACGAGGCGCCCGTCGGCGAGTTGCCGGGCCAGCTCGCGGTGCTCGGCGGCGCAGGCGACGGCGGTGACCCCGGCGGCGGCGAGCATGTGGCGCAGCCGGTCGACCGGGAAGCCCGGGTCCAGCGGCACGTAGGCGCACCCGGCGGCGAGGGCGCCGAGCAGCGCCGCGACGGTCGGGGCGCCGTGCGCGGTGAGCAGGGCGATCCGGTCGCCGGGTCGGACGCCGGCGGCGGCGAGCGCGACCGCGTGCCCCCCGGCCGCCCCGGCCAACTCGGCGTAACCGACCTCGTGGGTCTCACCGAGCAGGACCGGACGATCACCGTGACGCGCCGCGACCTCACCGAAACGATTGATGATCATCGGCTGTGCCATGTCAGCGGGCTGATGTTTCCCCATTGACGACAGGCGCGCAGCATTCAACGAATGTGATCATGATCCCCCCCAGGACTTCACATTGGAGTCAGAATAAAGCTCGATCTCTCGATGGGGAGGGCATTGATGCAGGTCAAGCCGAAGAGGGGACGGCACCCTGGAATCTCGGACGGCGGAATTCGTCCGATCATCCCTCTAGCGCGTAGACGATTTACCGCGTAAGTGCCTACTCACGAGTTATTTTACGGTGAAAATACTTCCGGGCCGTGGAATCTTCGCCGTAGCGGCCCCTTTGCCGCAGCTCAACCCGGGTCGCGGGGAGCCTGCCTACACATCGTACGGTGGGCGCGGGATCGGGTCGACCATTGCGTCGAATCCCTTGGGGAGCTGCGCCACGAGGTCCTGGAACTCGCCGACCGTGACCGTCTCGCGCAGGGTGGCGAGCACCGCGCGGGCACCCACCTCGGCCACCGCCGGGTCCACCCCGGCCCGCTCCGCGACCCGGTACAGGAAGGCGACGGCACCACCGCTCGTGCCGCCCTCGCCCGGAGCCGCGAGGTAGCTGCCGACATCGTCCGGCAGCTGCGCGGCCAGGTCCGCCGCCTCGGTGGCGGTGATCCGCTCGGCGAGGGTCTGCAGCACCGCCCGGGAGATCGTGGCGGCCTGCTCGGTGGGCAGCTCGGCGCGGCGGGAGACCGCCTCCACGAATCGGGGAAACCGCACAGCCGCACTCCTGTCGTCGCCGGCCGCTGCCGGGTGTCCGCCCCGTCCGCGCCTCGCGGCCCGGACCACCGCGCCCGCGGTTACCCGCGCCGGGCGGCGGCAAACGACCAGCACCGGCCGGCGGGCGCCGCCGCGTCCGCCGGCGGCGACAATCTGCGCGGCGTTGTGCTGACCGTGACAATCTGGGCGCAGCGCGATCTGGCCGGCTCCGGCGTCAGCGCAGCGCGCCGAGGGACCGGAAGTGGTCGAAGATGAGCTGGTCCACCGGGGAGACCCGCGGCCGGTCGGCGTAGCCGAGCCAGGCCAGCTCCGCGATCTCGCTCGCCGGCCGCAGCGTGCCCCGGTAGTCGGCGGCGTAACAGGTCATCCGGACCAGCGTGCCGGCGCCGTGGCCGTGGGCCTGCGCGGTGAAGACGCCGACCGGGACGGCGGACTCCGGCACGACCGCCACGGCCAACTCCTCGGCGATCTCCCGGACCAGGGTCGCCAGGTCGGTCTCACCGGCCTCCCGTTTGCCGCCGGGCAGGTACCAGACATCCCTGCCCCGGGACCGGGTGCTCAGCACCCGGCCGTCCTCGATCCGGATCCAGGCGACCTTGTCGATCTCGGGCACGCTGCCTCCTCGGGGCTCCGGTTCAGGTCCGCAACCTACGGCACGTCGATGGACGATGCGCTCCGCCGGCTCCCGCGAATCGGCCGGCCCTCGGGTTTGCCGCTGTTCCGCGACGGGGCACTTGCGCCCTGACGCCCGGAACGCCGGGCGCCGACGCGGACGGAGCAACCGGATGGGGTGGCTGGGGAAACTACTGGGTGGGCCGGATCCGGCACGGCAGGACGTCGCGGAACGGTTGACCACGTACGGGCTGTTCCGCACCACGACGGAGACGGTCCAGCTGGACGACCGGGAGACCGTCCGGCGGTGGTTGCGGGAACTCGACCCGGACCTCCGGCAACAGGTGCACATTCGCCGGCCGTGGGGGGTCATCGTCGCGGTGGCCGACCACCGCGACCCGGTCGGAATCGTCATGCGGGAGCCGGACGGCCGGGCCTGGGGCGCCTACGTGCCGGGCGCCGACCGCCGGGAACACCTGACGCCCGAGCAGGTCGAGGACGTGATGCTCGCCGCGCTGACCTCGACCGGACGACCCGACGGGCCCGACTGGCGGCCGATCCGGTGATCCGCCCGGCCGCCGCGGCGGGAACCTGGCCCGCGCCGCGGCTCGGTAGGCTCGGCGCATGGCCCGCACCACCCACCCCGGCGCCTGCCCGCTGGACTGCCCGGACACCTGCGTCTGGCAGCTCACCGTGGAGGACGGCCGGGCCGTCGCGCTGCGCGGCGACCGAGATCACCCGTTCACCCGGGGCGCGCTCTGCGGCAAGGTCAACCGCTACCTCGACGCGGTCAACGGCCCCGACCGGCTGACCACGCCCTACGTGCGCACCGGCCCGAAGGGCGTCGGGCGGGTCGCCTACCGGCCGGCGAGCTGGGCGGAGGCTGTCGACCGGGTGGCCGCCGGGCTGCGCGTCAGCATCGAGCGCGACGGCCCCGAGGCGGTGCTGCCCTACTACTTCGCCGGCACGATGGGCCACGTGCAGGGCTGGACGATGGGCCAGCGGCTCTTCGCGTACCTGGGGGCGTCCCGGCTGGACACCACCATCTGCACCGGCGCGGCCCGGGCCGCGCTGCGCTCGATCTACGGCAGTTCGATCGGCTTCGAGCCGGAGTCGATCGTGGCGGCGAAGCTCATCGTGCTCTGGGGCGCCAACCCGCTCGCCACCAACCTGCACCTGTGGCCGTTCGTGCAGCAGGCCCGGGAGCGCGGCGCGTACGTGGTCACCATCGACCCGCTGCGCACCGACACCGCGGCCCGCAGCGACGAGCACGTGGCCCCGCTGCCCGGCACCGACGCGGCCCTCGCCCTCGGCCTGATGCGGCACGTGCGCGACGCCGGGGCGGCCGACGAGGAGTGGTTGGCCGCGCACACCGTCGGCTGGCCCGAGCTGGCCGCCCGGCTCGACGAGTGGCCGGTGGAGCGGGCCGCCGCCGAGTGCGGCCTGCCCGTCGAGGTGGTCCGCCGGCTCGGCGACCGGATCGCCACCACCCGGCCCACCGCCGTCCGCGTCGGCCTGGGGCTGCAGCGCCACCACGGCGCCGGCCAGGCGATCCGGGCGATCTGCGCGCTGCCGCTGGTCACCGGCGACTTCCGGTACCCGGGCGGGGGCGCCCTGGTGTCGACCAGCGGGCACCACCCGATCGAGGAGGCCCCGGTGGTCCGGCCGCCCGGCATGCCGGCCCCGCCGGCCCGGTCGGTGAACATGAGCCGGCTGGCGACCGTGCTCACCGGGGAGGCCGACCCGCCGGTGACCTCGCTAGTGGTGTTCAACGCCAACCCGGCCGCCACCGCCCCGGACCAGAACCGGCTCTTCGCCGGCCTGCGCCGCGCCGACCTGTTCACCGTGGTGCTGGAGCAGCGCTGGACCGACACCTGCGACTACGCCGACGTGGTGCTGCCGGCCACCATGCAGCCCGAACACCTCGACCTGCACTCCTCCTACGGGCACCACTACACGACGCTGAACCTGCCGGTCACCCGGGCGCCCGGGGAGGCGCTGCCGAACACCGAGATCTTCCGGCGGATCGCCGCCGCGCTCGGCATCGACCACCCCCGGTTCTCCGACAGCGACGAGGACCTGGCCCGGCAGCTGCTGGCCGGCACGCCGGTCAGCTTCGAGGAGCTGCGCGAGCGGACGTACGCCCGCACCACGGGCGTGCCGGTCGGCACCGCCCCGCTGGCCACCGGCGGCTTCCGCACCCCGGACGGCCGGGCCCGGCTGCTCGACCCGGCGCTGGCCCGGCTCGGGGTGGATCCGCTGCCCGGTCACACCCCGCCAGTGGAGGCGGCCGATCCCGAGCTGGCCCGCCGGTTCCCGCTCGTGCTGCTCGCCCCGGCCGGCCGGTTCCTGATGAACTCCACCTTCGCCTCGCTGCCCTGGCACACCCGGCGGACCGGGCCGCCCCGGGTGCACCTGCACCCGGACGACGCGGCGGCGCGCGGCCTCGCCGACGGCGACGCGGTGCGGGTGCACAACGACCGCGGCGCGTTCCTCGCGGCGGTCGCGGTGGACGAGGCGACCCGGCCGGGGCTGGCCTTCACCTACAAGGCGTACTGGGCGCGGCTGAGCCCGGGCCGGGCCACCGTCAACGCGGTCACCGCCGTACGCGACACCGACCTGGGCGAGGCACCGACGTTCCACGACTGCCGGATCGAGGTCGAGTCGGTGCCGGCCGAGCTGCTGGCCCCCGAGCCGCCCGCGGACGCGGCGGCCGTGCCGGCGCCGGCCGCACCCGTCGATCCGGCGGTCGTGCCAGCGGGCTGAGCCCGGGACTTCCGGCCCGGGTGCGAGGTCCGTGCGCCCCTGCTCGCAGCCACCGCGAGGTCGTCGACGCGCTCGGCTACGCGATCGACGACGCGCCGATGTCCGCGCTGCGGGCCGGCGGCGCGACCCCCGCGGGCATCGCCTGATCCCGCCCGGCGTCGCCTTTTCCCGGCGACGCCGGCGGCTCAGCGCTCGGCGAGGGCGTCCAGCACCAGCGCGGCGGTCCAGCCGAACGCCGGTGAGCCGAGCCCGTCCCCGGTGTCCGGGTGGAAGTACTCGTGGCAACCGGCCGTGTCGACCAGGTCCAGCATGGACTCGCGCAGCCCGGCGGCCAGGTCGGCGCGGCGATGGCTGCGCAGTCCCCGCCACAGCAGCCAGCTGGTGTTCAGCCAGCTCGGGCCGCGCCAGTAGCGCACCGGCTCGAAGTCCGGCGCGGTGCGGTCGTGGGTGGGCAGCGGGCGGTCCATCCGGGCGGCCAGGCCGAACCGGGGCGAGCAGGCCTCGGCGAGCACCGCCCGCACCTGGTGGGCCGGCAGGTCGGGCAGGATCAGCGGCATCAGCCCGAGCACCGTGCGGGCCGGGACGAGCCGGTCGGTGCGGACGTCGCGCGGGCGGAACGTCCCGGTGACCGGGTCGAACAGCCGGTCGACCAGGGCCTGCGTGATCCGGGCCGCCCGGTCCCGGTGCGGCCCCGGGTCGGCGCCGACCACGGTCGCGATCCGCGCGAGCGCCTGCTCGGAGACCCCGAGCGCCGCGTTCACCAGCGGGCACTCCACCAGGAACGGATGCCGGCCGACCAGCCCGTGGTCGCGGTAGCGGCCGGCCCGGTAGGCGGCCACCAGCGCGACGTAGCGCGCGTAGTCCAGGTCCGTGGGGCGGTGCGCCGCGTCGGCGTGCGCGGTGTCGTGCCGGCGGTACGCCCGCATCACCGCCTCGTCGGCGGGCACCCCGGCCAGCGGGGCGTCCCAGGCGGGGCTGTTGTCCAGGCCGGACTCCCACGGGTGCACGATGGCGGCCAGCCCGCCCCCGCCGACGTCCCGCCGGCCGGTCAGGTACCGCTGCTGCGCGACCAGCCGTGGATACAGCCAGCGCAGCGCCGCCACCGACGCCTCGGAGGGGGCACGGCGGTGCACCAGCCAGGCGGCCGGGGCGTGCACCGGTGGCTGGACGATCCCCGAGGTGGCCACCGCCGGGGCGCCGTCGGCCCGGGCCGAGTCCCAGAACTCGGGCCCGGGGAAGTACGCGCCCACCCGCAGAGCCGGGTTGAACACGATGTGCGGCACCCGCCCGTCGGCCCACTGCGCGGCGAACAGGGTGCGCAGCTCCCGCCAGGCCCGGTCGGGGCGGGCGTGCACCAGCCCGACCGCGATGAACGCCGAGTCCCAGCTCCACTGGTGCGGGTAGAGGGTGCGGGACGGGACGGTGTGGTCATGCTCCCAGTTGGCGTCCAGCGTGCTCAGCGCCAGCCGGCGCAGCCGGGCGGCCCGCTCGGCCTCGGCGCGGCCGGCGCCACCGGCCCGTACCCCGGCCGCCCCGCCGGACGTGCCGGCGTTCACGCCGCCGCCCGTCGTGGCGGGGCCTGGGCCAGGACGGTGGCGGCCTGGCGCAGGGCGGCGACCGGCTCGCCGCGCAGCCGGCACTCCAGCGCCAGCCAGCCGGGGTAGCGAACCTCGTCCAGGGTGGCCAGCAGCGCCGGCCAGTCCAGGTGCCCGGCCCCGGGCTGGTACCGGTTGGAGTCGCTGACCTGCACGTGCCCCAGGTACGGCGCGGCCGCGCGAAGCGCCGCGCCGGCGTCGTCCTCCTCGATGTTCATGTGGTAGGTGTCGGCGACCACCCGGACCGAGGGCAGGCCGACGGCCCGGCACAGGGCGACCGCCTCGTCGAGCCGGTTGACCATGTGGTCCTCGTAGCGGTTGAGGGGTTCCAGGAAGAGGGTGACGCCCTCGGCGCGGGCGTGCTCGCCCAGCTCGCCCAGGGCGTCGACCAGCACCTGCCGGTCGCCCTCAGGCGGGCGGGGAGGTTCGAACGGCGGCAGCCGGCGGGAAAACATCCCCCAGGCGGCCGGGGTCATCGCACCGATGCCGCCGAGCTCGGCGATCACCGAGAGCTGGGAGCGCAGGTTGCGCACCGCGTCCCGGGAGCGCTCGGGGTCGAAGTCGCCGATGAAATGGTCCATCTCGACGCAGACGGTCGGCATGACCACGCCCTCGGCGCGGGCCCGGCGCAACTCGGGCAGCCGCCGGGCGAGGGCCAGGTCGCCCCGGCCGCGCAGCTCGATGCCCTGGTAGCCGAGGGAGACGGCGAGGGCGTACTTCTCGGACAGGCCGGCGCCGGGGAGCAACTGCTCCTGGCAGGCGAGTGGGATGGTCATCAGAACCTCAGCACGACTTGGAGGACGTCACCGGCACCGCGGTCGAGCAACGCCAGCGCGTCGGCCACCGCGCCCGCGTCGACGACGTGGCTCACCAGCGGCAGCGGGTCGACGCTGCCCTCGGCCACCAGGTCCATGAAGGTGTGGGCGATCCGCGTCGCGGTCCACCGGCCGGCCGTGCCGGGTGCCGGGGCGGGGCCGGAGACCTGGGCCGCCACCAGCTGGATGCGGTTGTGGTGGAACTCCTCGCCGAGCCCCAGCCCGTGGGCGTACCCCTGGTAGAAGCCGGCGGCCACGACGCGGCCGGCGTGGGCGGTGGCGCGGATCGCCTCGTGCAGCGCCGGGTACGACCCGGACAGCTCCAGGCAGACGTCCGCGCCGCGGCCGCCGGTGGCCGCGTGCAGCGCGGCGGCGGCGGAGTCGACGGCGGCGTCGACCACCCGGCGGGCGCCGAGCCGGGTGGCGTGCGCGAGCCGGTCCGGCACCCGGTCGACGGCCACCACCCGGGCTCCGGAGAGGACGGCGAGCCGGGTGGCGAGCAGACCGATCACCCCCTGCCCGAAGACCCCGACCCAGTCGCCGAGGTGCAGGTCGCCGGCGAGCACGGCGGTCAGCGCGATGGCGCCGGGGCGGGCGAAGACGGCGACCAGGGGGTCGAGCCCGGGGGCGAGCGGGGTGACGGCGCCCGCGGCGAGCACGGCCTCGGCGCGGTGCCCCCAGATGCCCCAGACGACCTGGCCGGGCCGGCGGTCGGCGACGTCGGGTGCGACCTCGACGACCTCGCCGACCTCCTCGTAGCCGAAGCCCACCACCGGGTACGCGGGCGCGGCCTGCCGGGGCACGAACATCCGGGTGGCGTCGTCCCAGTCCTTGCTGAGCCGGGGATTGCTGCCCCGGTAGAGGGTCAGCTCGGTGCCGGCGGAGATGCCGGAGTAGCAGGTGCGGACGCGGACCTGGCCGGGGCCGAGCGGGTCCGGGGGGCAGGGCTCCAGGCTCACGCGCCGGGGCCCGGCCAGAGAGACAACCCAGTTGGCCATGGCGTCGCTCCGAGAAAAGTGCCGGGCCCGATTCTAAACCGAAATATTGGTAATTGTCTTGTAAACGATCAATCGAGGGCGTTGAATCCGTGATGTACCCTTCGAGAGGAGTGCCACCGATGCCATCACCCTCGATGCGGATCCTCGCCTCCACCCTGATCATGGCACTTGCCGGGACTACCCTGGTTGCCTGCGGTGACGACGAGCCGAAATCCGACAGTTCCCAGATAACCGTGTGGAGCCTGGAAGACGTGGCGGACCGGGTGAACGCCACCAAGGCGATCATCGCCGACTACACCGCCAAGACGGGCGTCAAGGTCAACCTGGTCACCGTCAACGAGGACCAGTTCCCCTCCCTCATCGCCTCCAGCGCCGCCGCCGGTGACCTGCCCGACGTGGTCGGAGCGGTCTCCCTGGCGGGGGTGCGCACGCTGGCCGGCAACGACCTGCTCGAACCGGACGCCAACAAGCGGGTCGTCGACAAGCTCGGCCGGGACACCTTCTCCCCGCGCGCCCTCGAACTGACCAGCGAGGACGGCAAGCAACTCGCCGTACCCAGTGACGGGTGGGGCCAGCTGCTGGTCTACCGCAAGGACCTGTTCGCCGCGGCGGGCCTGCCCGCCCCCGACACCTACGAGAAGATCGCCGCCGCGGCGGCGAAGCTCAACACCGGCGGCGTCGCCGGCATCACCGCGGCGACCGCCCCCGGCGACGTCTTCACCCAGCAGACCTTCGAACACCTCGCGCTGGCCAACAACTGCCAGCTCACCGACGACGCCGGCAAGGTCGCGCTGGACTCCGCCGAGTGCGTCGAGGCGTTCCGCTTCTACGGCGACCTGATGCGCAACAGCTCGGTCAAGGGCGCGCAGGACGTGGACACCACCCGGGCCACCTACTTCGCCGGCAAGGCGGCCATGCTGATCTGGTCGCCGTTCATCCTCGACGAGCTCGCCGGGCTGCGCAACGACGCCAAGCCGACCTGCCCGCAGTGCCAGTCCGACCCGGCCTGGCTGGCGAAGAACAGCGGCTTCGTCACCGCGATCAAGGGCCCGAACGGCGCCGAGCCGGCCCAGTACGGCGAGATCAGCTCCTGGGCGGTGCTCGACGGCGCGAGCGGCTCCGCGTCGTCCTTCGTGGAGTACATGCTCTCCGACGGCTACCCGCGCTGGTTCGGCATGTCCCCCGAGGGGCGCTTCCCGGTGCGTACCGGCACCGCGGAGGACAAGCAGAAATTCCTCACCGCCTGGAACACCAGCCAGGCCGGGGTGGACCGCAAGCAGCCGCTGTCGGCGGTCTACGGCGAAGACGTGCTCGCCACCCTGCGCAAGAGCCCGGACACCTTCCAGCGCTGGGGGCTCACCCAGGGCCAGGGGAAGCTGGTCGGGGCGATCCTCGGCGAGCTGCCGGTGCCCAAGGCGCTCGCCGACGTGATCGGCGGGAAGTCCGACGCCCGGGCCGCCGCCGAGCGGGCGAAGAAGGACGTCGACGCGATCGCCAAGGGCGTGAATTGACCACCACCGCGCCGGAGGCGGGCCGCTCCCCCACCGGGGAGCGGCCCCGCCGCCCCGGCCGACGCCCGCTCACCCTGCGCCGCCGCGAGTCCCGCGCCGGGCTCGCGCTGGTCACCCCCACCCTGCTCGTCGTGGTCGCGGTGATCGGCATCCCGATCGTCTGGACCGTGGTGCTGGCCTTCCAACGGGTACGCCTGGCGACGCTGCGCCGGACCGGCCTCTTCGGCGAGCTGACCCTGGACAACGTCGACCGCGTGCTGCACACCCCCGGCTTCGCCGACACGCTCTGGACCACCGTCGTCTACAGCGCCGGCGGGACCGTCGGCTCCATCCTGGTCGGCCTGGTGGCGGCGCTGGTGGTCCGCCGGCCGTTCCGGGGCCGCACGATCGTCCGCGCGTCCATGCTGCTGCCGTACGTGGCGCCGGTGGTCGCCATGACGTTCGTCTGGCAGGTGATGCTCGACCCGCAGCTCGGCTTCGTCAACGACTGGGGCCGGCGGTTCCTCGGGTGGGACGCGCCGATTCCGTTCCTGTCCCAGGAGTCCACCGCGCTCTGGACGGTCATCGCGTTCGAAGCGTGGCGCTACTTCCCGTTCGCCTTCCTGTTCCTGCTGGCCCGGCTCCAGGCCGTGCCGGCCGAGTTGGAGGAGGCGGCCCGGGTCGACGGGGCCACCCCGACCCAGCGCTTCCGGCACATCCTGCTGCCCCAGCTCATGCCGGTGATCGCGCTGATCGGCGTGCTCCGGTTCATCATGACCTTCAACAAGTTCGACGACGTCTACCTGCTCACGGGCGGCTCGGCCGGCACCGAGGTGGTCAGCGTCCGGGTCTACCAGTTCCTCACCGCGCGGACCGACATCGGCGCGGCGGCGGCGCAGGCGGTCGTGCTGGCCGTGGTGCTGATCGTCTTCGTCGCGATCTACCTGCGCTTCTTCAGCGGCCGACGGGAGGAGGCGTGATGGACCGGGACCGGATCGAGACGGTGAGCCTGCGCTGGCTGCGCCGGCTGGTGATCGCGGCCTTCCTGCTCGTGACCCTGCTGCCGTTCTGGTACATGCTGGTGCTCTCGGTACGCCCCATCGAGCGGCTGCTGCTCGACCCCGGCTCGCTGCTCGTGCCGTTCGGCGAGCTGACCGTCGCCACCTACGCCGAGGTGCTCAGGTCCGTCGAGGACGGCGGGCAGGGCTTCCTCGCCTTCATCCGCAACAGCGGCATCGTGGCGCTGGCCGCCACCGCGCTCACCCTGGTGATCGCCATCCCCGGCGCGTACGCGGTGTCCCGGCTGCGGTTCTTCGGCCGGCGGCAGGTCAGCGCGCTGTTCCTGGCGGTCTACCTGTTCCCGTCGATCGTCATCGCGATCCCGCTCTTCGTGGTCTTCACCCGGGCCGGGCTGCGCGGGTCGCTGGTCGGGCTGGTGCTGGTCTACATCTCGCAGACCCTGCCGGTCTCGGTCTACATGCTGAAGAACTACTTCGAGACCATCCCGCTCAGCCTGGAGGAGTCCGCGGCGATCGACGGGGCCGGCCGGCTCGGCATCATCCGCCGGGTCAGCCTCCCGCTCGCCGCGCCGTCGGTGATGGCGGTCGCCCTCTACGACTTCATGATCGCCTGGAACGAGTTCCTCTTCGCGCTGCTCTTCCTGGTCGACCGGCCCAACCGGTGGACCGTCTCGCTGGGCCTGTCGCTGCTCTCCGACGGCGTCGAGGTGCCGAAGACGGTGCTGATGGCCGGGTCGGTGATCCTCACCCTGCCGATCGTGGTGCTCTTCTTCGCCAGCGAACGGCTGCTCACCGAGGGCCTGACGAGCGGCGCGGAGAAGGGGTAATTGACCTTGGCGGGCGGCTCCACCAGGATGGCCCGGTGCGGGCGACTCGGGAACGAACGACCGGCGGGCGGCTGGCCCGGCTGATCACCGAGGTGCTCGCGCCGGGCGTCCTGGTGACCGCCCTGCCGCTGGTGGCGGCCGCCCGGGTCGGCCGCTCCCCGCAGCAGTTCCTGCTCTGGGCCGGCACGGCGCTGCTGTTCTGCGCGGTGATCCCGATCGGCGTGATCGTCCACGGGGTACGCCGCGGCCGGCTCACCGACCGGCACGTCGGCGACCGTACCCAGCGGGCCCGGCCGCTGCTGACCGGCCTGGCCTCGGTGGCGGTCGGGACGGCCCTGCTGGCGGCGTTGCGCGCGCCCGCCGAACTGTTCGCCGTGATCGTGGTGATCTTCGTGGTGGGCGCGGCCTGCACCCTGGTGAACCACTGGTGGAAGCTGAGCATCCACGCCGCGGTCGCGGCCGCCACCACGGCCGTGCTGGTGCTGCTGTTCGGCCCGGCGCTGCACGTCGGCTGGCTGCTGGTGGCCGCGGTCGGCTGGTCCCGGGTGGTGCTGCGGGACCACACCTGGCCGCAGGTGGTGGCCGGGGCCGTCGCCGGCGCCCCGCTGGCCACCGGCGCCTTCCTCGCGCTGAGCTGAGGTTCCCGGTCCGACCACCACAAGATCAGCTACCGTGGTGGCATGGGCAAGCCGACCCGCTGGGTGACCGAGACCAAGCCGGGACACTCGCAGTGGTACATCGACCGGTTCCGCCGGCTCGCCGCCGAAGGGGCGGACCTGGCCGGCGAGGCCCGGCTGCTGGACGCGCTCGTCCCGCCCGGCGCACGCCTCCTGGACGCCGGCTGCGGCACCGGCCGGGTGGCCGCCGCGCTGGCCGCCCGGGGCCACACGGTGGTGGGCGTGGACGCCGACCCGGCGCTGATCGACGCCGCCCGGGCCGATTACCCCGGCCCGCGCTTCCTCGTCGCCGACCTGTCCGAGCTGGACTTGGCCGCGCAGGGCGAGCCCGAGCCGTTCGACGCGGCCGTGGTGGCCGGCAACGTGATGGTGTTCCTCGCCCCCGGCACCGAGCGCGCGGTGCTGACCCGGATCGCCGCGCACGTCCGGCCGGACGGCCTGGTGGTGGTCGGCTTCGGCACCGACCGCGGCTACCCGGTCACCGGGCTGGACGCCGACGCGGTGGCCGCCGGGCTCCGCCTCGAGCACCGCTTCGCCACCTGGGACCTGCGCCCCTGGCACGACGACGCGGAGTTCGCGGTGACCGTGCTCCGCAAGCCGGCGGCCTGAGCCGCCCCGACGCTCGCCCGGCCGGCGGCGCCGGCGGACCGGGCCGCACGGCGACCGGTCCGGACCGGGGTCAGGCCGGGGCGGCGACCGTGCGGGCGGCGGCCGGGTCGAGCGGGCTGCCGGCCGGCACCAGGCTGACCAGGCCCGCCGGCAGGCGGACCGGGCGCACGCCGGCGTAGCCGAGCATGCCGGGCACCTCGCCGCCGGCCAGCACGTAGCGCCGGCCGAGGTCGGTGACCACGCTGACCGCGCCGCCGGTGGCGCCGGGAGCCGCGACCGACTCGACCAGCGCGCCCCGCCCCGGCCCCACCAGCACCTGGTCGGCCAGCCCGCCCCGGCCGGCCGGCGTCCGCGCGGCGGTGGAGAGGTCCGGCACGGTGGCGCCGAGCCGGACGTCGCGTACGCCGGTGTCGTCGCCGGCCCGGGCGCAGAGCCCGCCACCCTCCGTCGTGGCCAGCGCGGGCGGGACGGCGGGCGGGGCGGTCGGCCCGGTGGGCACCAGGTCGGGGAGCTTCGGCAGGGTGGCGAACCGGCCGAGGGTGATCGGTTCCGGGTCGCCCTGGCCGGTGCGGGCGAGCAGCAGGGCGGCTTGCAACTCGGTGATGCCGGCCAGGCCGGCCCGTCCGGCCACCGCGTACTGCCGGCCGCCGCCGGAGTTGCGGACCAGGTAGACGTCCCCGATCGTGGCGCCGGTGACAAGCTCGGAGGGCTCGCCGAGATCGCGCAGCGGGGGCGGCGCCAGGTCGGCGCCGGCCGGCACGGTGTTGAGCAGCGCCGGGGCCACCGGCACGGCCCGTTCCCGGGTCGCGGCCAGCGCGGCGAGCACGCGGTCGGTGTCGCGGAGCAGGTAGCGCCGCTCGTGCCAGAGCAGGTGCAGGCTGCCGTCCGGGTGGCGCAGCAGCAGCCCCTGGTCAGCGAGGGGCCGGCCACCGGTGGCGTCCCGCCCGATCAGCAGCGCGGACCGGGCCTGCGTCCGGCCCGCGTCGGCGGCGGTGACCGAGCAGACCGTCCACGCCCCGCCGGCGAGCCGCCCCGGCGCGGGCAGCGAGTCGGGGGCGTCGGCGATGCCCAGCGGCAGGCCGCGCGGCACCCCGTCGATGGAGCGGCGGGAGACCAGCACCGTCTTCGGCCGCTCCGCCCCGATGACCAGCAGCGCAGACGCGTAGTTGAGCACCGGGTGCATCTTCTCCTCGCGGTAGACGAACCGCGCCCCGGACTCCTTCTCCACGATCACCGCGCCCGGGTCGCGCCAGGCGCTGCCACCGCCGGCGAACAGGCCGTAGAGGGCGACCCCGCCGAGCGCGATCACCGCGACCAGCACACTGGCCAGGCCCGCGCCGGCCAACCGGCGAAACGGCGACTGGGCGGGGTCGGTCTCCCGCATCACCAGCGCGGCGACCGCCCGCTGGACGGTGAACTGGTAGGAGTGGAGCTGGTCCTGCCGGGACGGCATCGGATCCCTTCCGAGAACGATCGTCGGCGCACAGGATAAGCGCTCCGTCGACCTCCCGGGGACCCTCCGTGTCCGCCCGCGCCTCAGTCCGGTGCGGAATGGGTACCCCCGGGGGTATCTTGGCTCCAGGAGGTGCACATGAAACTTCGACCCGAGCTGACGGGCGACGCCCTGACCCGGCTCAAGCGGGCCCGCGGCCAGCTCAACGCCGTCATCGAGATGATGGAGAACGGCGAGGACTGCCGGGCCACCCTGACCCAGCTCGCCGCCGTCTCCAAGGCGATCGACCGGGCCGGCTTCAAGATCATCGCCTCCGGCATGCGGCACTGCGCCACCGCCCGCGACCGGGGCGAGGAGCCGGAGATGACGGAGGAGGAGCTGGAAAAGCTCTTCCTCTCCTTGGCCTGACCGAACAAACCGCCGCCCGCGTGGCCTGATCGCCGCGCGCGGGTACTCCGCGCCCGTACCCGGGCGGACGTGAACGTCTACCTCCCATATACCCCCCGGCGTATACGGGGAACGAAAGGGGCACCACACATGGCAGTGGACGTGACCGTGATCACGACGTCCTCGCTCGGCGACCGCAGCTACCTGGCCTCCGACGGCCGGGTGGGCATCGCCGTGGACCCGCAGCGGGACATCGACCGCATCCTGTACCTGGCCGGCGCCAGGGGCGTGCGGATCACCCATGTGGTGGAGCGCACCTGCACAACGACTACGTCTCCGGCGGCCTGGAACTCGCCCGGATCACCGGTGCCCGCTACCTGGTGGCCGCGTCCGACGAGGTCGGCTTCGACCGCACGCCGGTCGACGAGGGTGACCTGGTGCCCGTCTCGGACGCCCTGCGCCTGCGGGTGATCGCCACCCCCGGTCACACCTTCCACCACCTGTCGTACGTGCTCGACGAGGCGACCGGCGGCGACTAGCGGCCGGCGGGCGTGTTCACCGGCGGCTCGCTGCTGTTCGGCACCACCGGGCGGACCGACCTGCTCGGCGGCCGGCACGCCCACGAGCTGGCCCACCACCAGCACGCCTCGGCTCGGCGCCTGGCCGACCTGCTGCCCGACGGGGCCCAGGTCTGGCCGACGCACGGATTCGGCAGCTTCTGCTCGGCCAGCCAGGCCGACGCCGCCGACTCGACCATCGGGCGGGAGAAGCAGGCCAACCCCGTGCTGCGGCTCGCCGCCGACGAGTTCGTCACCGAGACCCTCGCCGGCCTCGACGCCTACCCGGCCTACTACGCCCACATGGGCGTGGCGAACGCCGCCGGGCCGGCCCCGGTCGACCTCACCCCGGTCGCCCGCGCCGACGCGGCCGGGCTGCGCGAGCGGATCGCCGCCGGCGAGTGGGTGGTCGACCTGCGCCACCGCAAGGCGTACGCGGCGGCGCACCTGGCCGGCACGGTCAGCCTCGGCCTGGACGGGCCGATGTCGACCTGGCTCGGCTGGCTGATCGACTGGGGCGTGCCGATCACCCTGCTCGCCGACACGCCCGAGCAGGTCGCCGACGCCCAGCGTGAGCTGGTCCGGACCGGCATACCGCCCGGCCGCCCAGGCCACCGGCGCGGCCGAGGGATGGGCGGCCGAGCCGGGGCAGCTTCGGAAGCTGCGGACGGCGGACTTCGCCGCCCTGGCGGCGGCCCGATCCGGGGAAACCCCCGCCGGCCTGCCCGCCCCCGACGTCGTGCTCGACGTGCGGATGACCAACGAGTGGACGGCCGGCCACGTCGAGGGCGCCGTCCACGTCCCGCTGCCCGACCTGCCCGGACGGCTCGCCGACGTGCCGGCCGGCACCGTCTGGGTGCACTGCGGCTCCGGCTACCGCGCCACCGCCGCGGCGTCGCTGCTGGCCAACGCCGGACGCCAGGTCGTCGTGATCGACGACCGGTTCGGTCAGGCCGCGGCCGCCGGCATCGCCATGGCCGACCAGGACTGACCCCGTACCCGATCACCGGCCGGCGCGACCGCGCGCCGGCCGGCGCCCCGCCCTGCCATCCCCCGGAACGAGGAGACATGAACACCACCGACGCCACCACCCTGCGCGAGCTGATCGACGCCGGCCGCGCCCCCCGCCTGCTCGACGTGCGCACCCCGGCCGAGTTCGAGACCGTGCACGTCCCCGGCGCCTACAACGTCCCGCTCGACCTGCTCAAGGAGCACCGCGCGGAGCTGCGCAACCACCTGGACGAGGACGTGGTGCTGATCTGCCGCTCGGGCGCCCGCGCCACCCAGGCCGAGCAGGCGTTCGCCGGGGTCGGGCTGCCGAACCTCAAGGTCCTGGACGGCGGCATGCTCGCCTGGCAGGCCGCGAACGCGCCGGTCAAGCAGGGCGCCGCCCGCTGGGACCTGGAGCGGCAGGTCCGCCTGGTCGCCGGTTCGATCGTGCTGGCCGGCGTCCTCGGCTCGGTGTTCGTGCCGGGCCTGAAGTGGGTCGCCGGGTTCATCGGCGGCGGCCTCACCTTCGCCGCGCTGACCAACACCTGCGCCATGGGCATGCTGCTGGCCAAGCTGCCGTACAACCGGGGCGCGAGCTGCGACCTGGACACCGTCGTCGGTCAGCTGCGGGAGGCCCGCTGATGCTCCTGCTGACCCTCGGGCTGGCCGTCCTCATCGGGGTCAGCCTCGGCCTGCTCGGCGGCGGCGGGTCGATCCTCGCGGTCCCGCTGCTGGTCTACGTGGCCGACCTCCCGGCCAAGGAGGCCATCGCCACCTCCCTGCTCGTCGTCGGCGTGACCAGCGCGGTCGGGGTGCTGCCGCACGCCCGGGCCCACCGGTGCGCTGGCGCACCGGCCTGATCTTCGGGCTGGCCGGGATGACCGGCGCGTACGCCGGCGGCCGGCTGGCCGCGTTCGTCCCGGCGTGGGTGCTGCTCACCGGCTTCGCCCTGATGATGCTGGCCACCGCGATCGCCATGCTGCGGGGCCGGCGCGGCGGCGCGGACCGCCGGCCCCGCACGAGCTGCCCGTGTTCCGGGTGGCCCTGGAGGGGATCGTGGTCGGACTGGTCACCGGCCTGGTCGGTGCCGGCGGCGGTTTCCTGGTGGTGCCCGCGCTGGCCCTGCTCGGCGGCCTGCCGATGCCGGTCGCGGTCGGCACCTCGCTGGTGGTCATCGCGATGAAGTCCTTCGCCGGCCTGGCCGGATATCTGTCCAGCGTCCACCTCGACTGGGGGCTGGCCGGTGCGGTCACGGCCGCGGCGGTGCTCGGCAGCCTGGCCGGTGGGCGCCTCGCCGGTCGGCTGCCGGCGGACCTGCTGCGCCGGGTCTTCGGCTGGTTCGTGGTGGTGATGGGCGTCTTCGTCCTCGCGCAGCAGCTGCCCGCGTACGCGGGACTCGCCCTGGGAGCGCTTGCCGCAGCCGGTACGGTCAGCATGGCGGCGAGGGGCCGCCGAAGGAGGAGACACAGTGGACAGCAGCGCCTGGGACACCCGGTACGCGAGCACGCCGGGGCTGGTGTGGAGCGCTGAGCCCAACCGCTTCGTCGTCGAGTCGGTCACCGGGCTCACCCCGGGCGCCGCGCTGGACCTCGCCGCCGGCGAGGGGCGCAACGCGGTCTGGCTGGCCGAGCAGGGCTGGCGGGTCACCGCGGTGGACTTCTCACCGGTCGCCGTCGGCCGCGGGCGCGAGCTGGCCGCCGGCCGGGGCGTCCCGGTCGAGTGGCGGCTCGCCGACGTCACCGCGTACCGGCCGGTGCCGGGCAGCTACGACCTGGTGCTGATCAGCTACCTGCACCTGCCCGCCGACGACCTCGCCGGGGTGCTGGCCGCGGCCAAGCAGGCGCTGCGCCCCGGCGGCAGCCTCGTGGTGGTCGGCCACGACCTGGCGAACCTGACCGGCGGCACCGGCGGTCCGCAGGACCCGGCCGTCCTGCTCACCCCGGAGGCGGTGGTCGACGGGCTCGCCGGGCTGCACATCCGGCGCGCCGAGACGGCCCGCCGCCCGGTGGCCACCACCGACGGCGGCACCGTCGACGCCCTCGACACCGTCGTGGTCGCGACCCGCCCGGCCGACTGACGCGTCCCGCTGCCTGCGGTCGCCGGCGGCCTGCGCCTCACGGGCGCAGGATCAGGCGGATCGGGTTGCCCTCCTTGTCGTGCACCCGGCGCACCGCCTCCGGCGCGTCGGCCAGCCGCAGCACGTCGCTGACTGACGCTGACAGGTCGAGCCGGCCCAGTCCGGTGAGCGTCACCAACTGCCCGACGTGTTCCGCCTCTGAGCCGTAGTGGCCGAGCACGGCCTGCTGGTTGTAGTTGAACCGGCTGTCCGACGGAATGTTGATCGGCTGGTTGGCGATGCCCGCGAGCACCAGCCGCCCCCGCCGGCCGAGCACGGTCATGGCCTGCTCCCGGACCGAGGGCACGCCGGCGAAGTCGAACGCGACGTCGAGCCCCTTGGTGCCGACCAACTCCAGCATGGCGTCCTTGAAGCCGTCGTCCCTCGGGTCGAGGGCCAGGTCCGCGCCGAGGGCGACCGCCCGGTCCCGGGCCGCCGGCAGCGGGTCCACGGCGATCACCGGGGCCGCGCCGACCAGCAGCAGCAGCTGTACCGCGTGCGCGCCGAGCCCACCGACACCCCACACCGCGGCCGCCTCCGCCGGCCGGACCCGTGCGGTGTCGGTCACCGCCGCCCACGGCGTGGAGACCGCGTCCGGGATGATGCAGGCCTGCTCGAACGGGAGCAGGTCCGGTACGGGGACCAGGGTGTCCTCGCGGGCCAGGGCGTATTCGGCCCAGCCGCCGTCGTAGTCCACGCCGCGCGTGAGCACGAGGCCGAACCGGTCCCGCTCCCCCGCCTGGAGCAGCACCCGCTGGCCCGGCTGCCAGCCCCGCACTCCGGCACCGAGCGCGTCCACCGTGCCCGCGACCTCGTGGCCGAGGGTCACCACGTCCCCGGACAGGTACGTCGGGGTCAGCGTGCCGTCGATCAGGTGCACGTCGGACAGGCACACGCCGGCCGCGGCCACCCGGATCCGCACCTGCCCGCGCCCCGGCTCGGGCACCGGCACCGACTCCATCCGCAGCGCCCGCTCGGCCAGGTGCAGCCGTCCGGCCAGCATCTCCGCCACGCTCGGCTCCTTCCTCCGACGTCCTCGACCCGCGACGGCAGGCGTACCCGGGAAGGGCCGGGCGATGCCGTCGACGCCGGAAAAACGGACGCGCCCGACGGCGGGGCGGGGTACCGGTAACATCGCGTGACGGAATCGGCGGAGAGGACCACCGCGTGGGCGCACGCTTCGAGGAACTGGCTTGGCGGGAGACGCCGATCGGCGAGATCAGTCTGCGCCGGCGGCGCGACCCGTCGCTCGACGTCGACGTCTACGAGGTGAAGCTCGACGACGAGTTCCTGATGTCCAGCCTCTTCCCGGTCGCGGAGATCGAACTGGCCCGGCTCGGGCTCGCCCGGATGACCGGCGAGGCCCTGGACGTGGTGGTGGGGGGGCTCGGCCTCGGCTACACGGCGCGCACCGCGCTGGAGGATCCCCGGGTGCGCTCGCTGGTGGTGGTCGAGGCGATCGAGGACGTGATCGACTGGCACCGCCGGGACCTGCTGCCGTTCGCCGCCGGGCTGGCCGCCGACCCGCGGACCCGGTTCGTCCGGGCGGACTTCTTCGCGGCGGTCGCGAGCGGCGACGGGTTCGACCCGGAGGCGCCGGGGCGGCGGTTCCACGCCGTGCTGCTGGACGTGGACCACTCCCCCCGCCAGGTGCTGCACCCCAGCCACGCCGCCTTCTACACGGCCGACGGGCTGCGCCGGCTCGCCGCGCTGCTGCACCCGGAGGGGGTGTTCGCGCTCTGGTCGAACGACCCGCCGGACCCGGCGTTCCAGCGGACGCTGACCGAGGTGTTCCCGACGTCGGTGGCGCACGTCGTCCGCTTCCCCAACCCGTTGCAGGGCCGGGAGGCCGCGAACACCGTGTACGTGGCCCGGCACTGACCGCGCCGCGGGCGGAATGGCGGGAGCCGGAACGGGAAAGCGGGCGGTCCACGTACTCGCAGGAGGTGCCATGCGGGCGTTGCTCTGGACCGTCGGCGTCGTGGCCGGCGTGCTCATCCTGCTCGGGCTGCTGCTGGAGGCGGCCCGCTGGCTGATCATCATCGGCCTGGTCGTGCTGGTCGTGGTCATCGTCCTGGGTGTCATGAAGACCCGGCGGGTGCTGCACCGACCCGCCGGCCGCCGCTGACTCGTCCGGCATCGGCGGCCGTCCCGCTTCGCGTCGTGTGACGAACTCAGCAACGTAAGTTACCGGTGGGTTAAGTTAGGCTGAGGGCCGTCATCCGGCAGCGAGGAGAGACGGCGATGGACGCGACCGTGGAGCGGCCCTGGACCCGCAGCTACGCCCCCGGCATACCGGCCGAGATCGCGGAGCCGACCGGCTCGCTGGTGGACCTGCTCACCGACGCGGCCCGCCGGTTCGGCCCCCGGGTCGCGCTCGACTTCTACGGCGCCACCACCACCTACGCCGACCTGGCCGACCAGGTGGCCCGCGCGGCCGAGGCGCTGCGCCGGCTCGGCGTCGGCCCCGGCGACCGGGTCGCCCTGGTGCTGCCGAACTGCCCGCAGCACGTCGTCGCCTTCTACGCGGTGCTGCGCCTCGGCGCGGTGGTGGTCGAGCACAACCCGCTCTACACCGCCGACGAACTGGCCCACCAGCTCACCGACCACGGCGCCCGGGTGGCGGTGGTGTGGGACAAGGTGGCGCCGCTGGTCGCCGGGCGGGGCGCGGTCGAGACGGTGGTGAGCGTCGACCTGACCGGGGGCCTGCCCCGGCTCAAACGCTGGGCGCTGCGGCTGCCGCTGCCCAAGGTCCGCGCCGCCCGCGCCGCGATGACCGCCCCGGCCCCCGGCACACTCTCCTGGTCGACGCTGGTCGCCGACGCCGCGCCGCTCGCCGCCGACCACCCCGCGCCCCGGCCCGGGGACACCGCGCTGCTCCAGTACACCGGCGGCACCACCGGCGTCCCGAAGGGCGCCGTGCTGACCCACCGCAACCTGCGGGCCAACGCCGCGCAGGGCCGGGCCTGGGTGCCCGGCCTGCGCGACGGCGCGGAGACCGTGTACGCCGTGCTGCCGCTGTTCCACGCGTACGGGCTGACCCTCTGCCTCACCTTCGCCGTGAGCATCGGGGCCACACTGGTGCTCTTCCCCCGCTTCGACCTCGACCAGGTGCTCGACGCGGCGCGCCGCCGCCCGCCCACCTTCCTGCCCGCCGTCCCGCCGATCTACGCGCGGCTCGCCACCGCCGCCCGGGAACGCGGCGTCGACCTCACCTCCGTCCGCTACGCCATCTCCGGCGCGATGGCGCTCCCCCCGGTCACCGTGCAGCTCTGGGAGTCGGTGACCGGCGGCCTGCTCGTCGAGGGCTACGGGATGACCGAGACCTCGCCGATCACCCTGGGCAACCCGGTCGCGCCGACCCGCCGGCCGGGCACGGTCGGGGTGCCCTTCCCCTCCACCGAGGTGCGCCTGGTCGACCCGGAGGACCCGACCCGGGACCGCGCCCCCGGCGAGGCCGGCGAGCTGCTGGTCCGCGGCCCGCAGGTGTTCGCCGGCTACTGGAACCGGCCCGACGAGACGGCCCGGGTGCTGCTGCCCGACGGCTGGCTGCGCACCGGGGACGTGGTCACCATGGACGCCGACGGTTTCGTCACCGTGGTCGACCGGATCAAGGAGCTGATCATCACGGGCGGGTTCAACGTCTACCCGTCCGAGGTGGAGGAGGCGCTGTGCCGGATCCCCGGCGTCCGCGAGGCCGCCGCGGTCGGCCTGCCCACCGGGGACGGCGAGGAGGTGGTGGCCGCCGTGGTGCTGGACCCGGGGGTGGGCGCCGGCCCGGACTCGGTCCGCTCCGCCTGCCGGCAGCACCTCGCCGGCTACAAGGTGCCCCGCCGGGTGGTGGTGGTTGACGACCTGCCCCGCTCGCAGATCGGCAAGGTCCTCCGCCGTGAGGTGCGCGACCGGCTGCTCGCCGAGGGCTGACCACCGGCATCACACGCGGGGCGCCATGACTGGGCACCGGTCCCGGCCCGGATCGAACGATCCCGGGCCGAGCCGGGACCCGTCGCCGATCAGCTCGTCATGCTGGCGAACATGCCGGCCTCGTAGGAGCCGCCCTTCTGGTGCACGATCACGGCAAGGCGGTTGGCCGCGTTGATCAGGGCGACCAGGCAGACCAGGGCGGCGATCTGGTCGTCGTCGTAGTGCTTGCGCACCTGGGCCCAGGTCTCGTCGGAGACGCCCTGGTGGGCGTCGGCGAGCCGGGTGCCCTCTTCGGCGAGCGCCAGCGCCGCCTGTTCCGCCTCGGTGAACACGGTGGACTCGCGCCAGGCGGCGACCAGGTTGAGCCGGACCGCGCTCTCGCCGGCGGCCGCGGCCTCCTTGGTGTGCATGTCGATGCACCAACCGCAGCCGTTGATCTGGCTGGCCCGCAGCGACACCAGCTCCTGCGTCGACTTCGGCAGCGGCGACTGGTGCAGCACCAGGCCGGTGTTCGCGAACCGCTTGGCGAACTTGGCGGCGATCTCGTTCTCGAACAGGTTGAATCGGGCTTCCACGACGTCGTCCTCTCTCCGTGTGGCGCTGGACGAACACGAGATGCCGGCGGCCCGATCCCTGTGACAGCTCGGTCACGTGACGCACGCCACTAGGGTCTGTGTGTCACAGAACGGCGGGGCCCGGCATCTGGTGGGTGACACAGTCGAGAGCGAAGAGGAGATCCGCATGGCCGGCACGTCGCGGACCGCGCCCGACGATCGCGGCGGGGGCATGAGCCAGGACGACCGCATGGACTCCGCCACCGAGGCGTTCCTGGCCCACCGCAACCTGCTGTTCACCGTCGCCTACGAGATGCTGGGCTCGGCCGCCGACGCGGAGGACGTCCTGCAGGAGACCTGGTTGCGGTGGGTGGGCGTCGATCTCGACACGGTGCGGGAGCAGCGGGCGTACCTGGTGCGGATCGCCACCCGCCAGGCCCTGGCCCGGCTGCGTACGCTGGGCCGCCGCAAGGAGTCCTACATCGGCTCCTGGTTGCCCGAGCCGCTGCTGACCACGCCCGACGTGGCCGAGGACGTCGAGTTGGCCGACAGCGTGTCGATGGCGATGCTGCTGGTGCTGGAGACGCTCACGCCGACCGAGCGGGCGGTGTTCGTGCTGCGTGAGGTGTTCGACCTGGCCTACGACGAGATCGCCGGAGCCGTCGACAAGAGCGAGGCCGCGGTCCGGCAGATCGCGCACCGGGCCCGGGCCCACGTCGCGGCGCGCCGGCCGCGCGGGGTCGTCTCCCAGGCCGAGACCCGCGACGCGCTCCAGGCGTTCCAGCGGGCGGCCGAGACGGGCGATCTGCAGAGCCTGCTCGACATCCTCGCGCCGGATGTCGTCCTCCTGGGTGACGGTGGCGGAGTCAAGCAGGCCGTCCTGCGGCCCGTCGTGGGGGCCGACAAGGTGGCCCGCCTGCTGGTCGCCGGACTGGGCCGGGTCGCCGGCACGATGTCGCTGGGGCCGGCGCAGGTCAACGGCTACCCGGCGCTGATCTTCCGGCAGGACGACGAGATCGACACCGTCGTGGCGGTGCGCATCGACGACGGCCTCATCACCGGGCTCTACGCCGTGCGCAATCCGGACAAGCTGTCGCACATGCAGCGGGAGACCACCCTGCGCCGCTGAGCGGTGGCCCGCGCAGCCGACCGCTCAGCCGAGACCGCGGTGCGCGGCCCACAGCGCACCGGCGCGGCTGGCGGCCCGGTCGACCAGGGCCATCAGCTCGGGCCGGTCGGGCACGGGGAACGAGACGTAGGTGCCGCGGCCGCCGGCGGTCGGTCGGCCGTAGGCCTTCGCCGCGAGGCGACCGTCGGGGAGGAGCCGGACGTTGAGCGTGGTCAGGGTGAACTCCTCACCTCGCCGGGTATCGGTCCAGCGGAGTCCCTCGGGGATCGTGACGTTGATCGCCAGGGCGCTCACCTCGAGGGGTACGTCGCCGCTCATGGCGCATATTCTCAGCGAGATTTGCCGAAGCAGCAAGAAAGTTTGTCGGCACCAGCGGCGCTCAGGATGCTGGTGGGCATGGACGTCAACCAGTCCTACGACCTGATCGCCGCGGCCGCCGCCGCAAAGCACCGGGAGGAAGCCGCCTCATGAGTGGACACGGACACCACCCCACCGAGGAGGAGGCGGCTGCCCTGTTCGAGCCGCCGGGCTGGGACGAGCGGTACTCCGGCGAGGAGAAGATTTGGAGCGGTAACCCCAATGCGCAGCTCGTCGCCGAGGTGGCCGGGCTGACGCCGGGCACCGCGCTCGACGTCGGCTGCGGCGAGGGCGGCGACGTGATCTGGCTGGCCCGCCAGGGCTGGAGGGTGACCGGCGCCGACTTCTCCGCCAACGGCCTCGCCCGCGCCGCCCGGCACGCCGAGCAGGCCGGGGTCGCCGACCGCACCGACTGGTGGCAGGTCGACGCCCGGACCTTCGCGGCCGACGGCCGGTCCTACGACCTGGTCACCAGCCACTTCCTGCACCCACCGGACGGCGGGATGGTGGAGGTGACCCGCCGGTTGGCCGGCGCCGTCGCGCCCGGCGGGCACCTGCTCGTCGTCGGCCACGCGCCGTCCGAGGGATTCCCCCATCTGACCGCCAGCCACCGCCGAGCCATGTTCGTCGCCGAGGAGCTGCTGCCCGGCCTGCCGGACGACTTCGAGGCCCTGGTGGTCGAGCAGCGGCCGCGGACGGTCACCCGCGACGGCGAGACGCTCGACATCCACGACTCCACGCTGCTCGCGCGCCGCGCCTCCTAGGCCCTCCGCGGCCGGTCAGAACCAGGCCTCCCGGGTGTCCAGGGTGGTTCGGTCCACGCTCTCCAGCAGGTCGAACTGCGGGCCGGTACGGGGCAACTCGTAGCGGAAGAAGTACCGGGCGGCCTGCCGCTTGCCGGCGAGGAAGTCGCCGTCCGGGCCGTCCGGGCTGCCCAGCGCCTCGACGGCGAGCAACTGCTCCAGCCACATCCAGGCGATCACCACATGCCCGACCGCCTCCAGGTAGACGCTGGCGTTGGCCAGGGCCAGCTCCGGGTCGCCGGCGCCGTGCAGCCGGCGGGTCACCACGGCGATCCGGTCGACCGCCGCGCCGAGCCGGCCGGCCAGCTCGGCCGCCTCGCCCTCGGCCTTCCAGGCCCGGGTGACGGTGGCCCGGATGGTCTCCAGCAGCAGCTCCAGGCCGGCCCCGCCGTGCATGGTGACCTTGCGGCCGAGCAGGTCGAGCGCCTGGATGCCGTGGGTGCCCTCGTGGATCGGGTTGAGCCGGTTGTCCCGCCAATGCTGCTCGACGTCGTAGTCGCGGGTGTAGCCGTAACCGCCGTGCACCTGGATGGCCAGGTCGTTGGCGGCCAGGCACCACTGCGACGGCCAGCTCTTGGCGATCGGGGTGAGCAGGTCCAGCAGCAGGTGCGCCCGGCTGCGGTCGGCCTCGGCCGGGGCAGTCTTCTCCTCGTCGAGCAGCCGCCCGCAGTAGAGGATCAGGGCGAGGGCGCCCTCCACGTAGCTCTTCTGCGCCAGCAGCATCCGGCGTACGTCGGCGTGCGCCACGATCGGCACCTGCGGCGCGGTCGGGTCCTTGTCGGCGGCGGGGCGGCCCTGCGGGCGCTGCCGGGCGTACGCCACGGACTTCAGGTAGCCGGTGTAGCCGAGCGCGGTGGCGCCGGCGCCCACCCCGATACGCGCCTCGTTCATCATGTGGAACATCTGCGCCAGCCCCTGGTGCGGCTCCCCCACCAGGTAGCCGACCGCCCCGGGCCGCCCGTACGGGCGGTGCACGCCCTCGCCGAAGTTGAGCAGCGTGTTGGTGGTGCCCCGGTAGCCCAGCTTGTGGTTGAGACCGACCAGCACGACGTCGTTGCGCGGGCCGAGCGCGCCGTTGGCGTCGAGGAGCACCTTCGGCACGATGAACAGCGAGATGCCCTTCACCCCGGGCGGCCCGCCGGGGATCCGGGCGAGCACCAGGTGGACGATGTTCTCGGCCAGGTCGTGCTCGCCGCCGGAGATCCACATCTTGGTGCCGACCAGCCGGTACGTCCCGTCGTCCTGCGGCTCGGCCCGCGTGGTGATGTCGGCCAGCGAGCTGCCGGCCTGCGGCTCGGAGAGGCACATGGTGCCGAAGAACCGCCCCTCCACCATGGGCCGGACCCAGGTGTCGATCTGCTCGGCGCTGCCGTGGGCGAGCAGCAGGTTGGCGTTGCCGAGGGTGAGGAACGGGTAGGCGGCGGTGGCCACGTTGGCGGCCTGGAACCAGGCGAAGCAGGCGGCGGCCACGGCGTGCGGCAACTGCATCCCGCCGACCGACTCGTCCATGGTGGCGGCCAGCAGGCCGGTGCCGGCGAACACCTCCAGGGCGGCCTTGACCTGCGGGAGGGTGCGGACCCGCTGCCCGTCGTAGCTCGGTTCGGCGGCGTCGGCGGCGCGGTTGTGCGGGGCGAACCGCTCGGCGGCGACCTGCGCGGCGAGGTCCAGCACCGCGTCGAAGGTCTCCCGCGAGTGCTCGGCGTAGCGCGGCCGCTCGGTCAGCCGGCTGACGTCCAGCCAGTCGTGCAGCAGGAACGCCAGATCGCGACGGGACAGCAGGGTCGACGACGACACAGGTCTCCTTCCGTCGGCCGTGCTCAGCCGCGGCGCAGCCCGGCGACGGCCTCTCGGAGGTCATCCTGACTGATCGGGGCGGGCGGCGCACCCTCCGTCGCTTCCCGGAGCGCCTTGGCGAGTTGCACCCGCCGCAGCACCTCCCGCAGGTCGGCCCCGGTGAGGCCCGGGGTGACGGCGGCCAGCGCGGCCGGGTCGACGTCGGCGGCGAACATCCGGAAGCCGGGCCGCTCGTGCCGGTCGATCAGCTCCCGGATCATCTTGGCGAGGATCTCCGCGCGGCCGGCCTCGTCCGGCGCCGGAATGGCGATCTTGAGATCGAAGCGGCCGGAGCGGGTCAACGAGGCGTCCACCCGCTGCGGGAAGTTGGTGGTGGCCACCACGATGACATCCGGGTTCTCCTCGAACAGCGTGTTCATCTCCTGCTTGAAGATCCCGGCCACCGCGTTGACCGCCTGGCTGGCCGCGTCGCCACCGGCGCCCGCGTAACTGATGATGCTGTCGAACTCGTCGAAGAGCATGACGGTGGGCCGCCGATAGCGACGCGCCTCCCGGAAGATCCGCTTGATGTTGCGCTCAGAGCCGCCGAGGAACTTGTCGAGGATCTCCGGGGTGCGGATCTCCACGAAGTCCGCGCCGATCTCGTTGGCCAGGGCCCGGGCCAGCATGGTCTTGCCGGTGCCCGGCGGGCCGTACAGCAGGATGCCCTGCGGCCGGCGCGCCCCCCAGCGGGCCATCGCCCCCGGGTGGCGGAACGACACCGCGACCTCGCGGAACCGGGCGACCACCTCGGCCAGGCCGCCGACCTGGTCGAGGGTCACCGCCGCGCTGCGCGGCACCGCCGCGGCCGCGCGGTGACCCACGGGGTACGACCGGCCGCGCAGCAACGTCGGCTCCGGGGTGTCGCCGGCCAGCTCGCGGACGGCCTGGAGCACCACCCCGATCGCGGCGGTCAGGTGCGCCGGCGTCACCTCGACGCTGGGCACCTCGGCGCGCACCCGCACCGTCCCGCCGTCGTGGCTTACCTCCGGCCGCAGGCCGGCCTCCTCGGCGGCGCGCAGCACCGCGCGGCCGGCCGCGTCACGCGGCGCCTCGGCGAGCGCGGTCCCGGCGGGACGCAGCCCGAGCCGGCGCCCGGCCTCGGCCGCCACCCGGCCGACCGCGGCGGCCGGCCCGTCGCCGCCCTTCGCGGCGAGTCGCTGGGCGATCAGCAGCCCGACCGGTCCGGCCAGGCCGAGGGCGAGCAGGCCGGTGGCGGGCAGCGGGCCGTCCGCCCGCAGGTACGCCTCGAAGCGGTGCACCGGCCGCCCGTCCCGGCTGTCGGCGCGCACGGTGCAGCGCACCTCCCGCACGGGCGCGGGGAAGTCGGCGCCGGCCAGCAGCTCCACCGGCCCGTCCTGGGCGGCGGCGAGCAGCGCCGCGGCGTCGGTGACGGTGACCCGGGCGCCGAGCAGCGTCACCGTCTCCACGTCCGGCCGGACCTCGTACCCCGTCATGCGACCACATCCCTCGCTGCGGCGGTCTCCGCTGCCGAGTCTGACACCGGGTCACCGCGGCGGCCACCGACGCCGGTCAGCCCGCCTCGGCGAGCAGGCCGTCGACGAGGTCCCGGGGCAGCCCGTGCGTGTCGTGCAGCCAGTGGTAGTCGCGCTCGGTCAGCGGCCCCCGCGCGCGTACCCGGTCGACCAGCGGCCGGCCCCGGCCGAGCAGCCCGCGGAACCGCCGCTCCTCGTCCAGCAGCAGCTCGCGCAGCGGGCCCACCTCCGCCTCCTGCCGGAACCGGCCCAGCGTGTCGCCGTACGCGTCGAGCGGCAGGTCGGTCAGGCCACGCGCCGGGTCGTCCCGCCACAGCACGGTGAGCGCCCGCCGGACCAGCCGGCGCAGCACGTAGCCGCGGCCGGTGTTGCCGGGGCGTACCCCGTCGCCGAGCACGACCACCGCGGAGCGCAGGTGGTCGGCGACCACCCGCAGGTCCTCGCCGCGCAGGTCCCACAGGTCGCGGACCGCGTCCACCCACGGGGTCAGACCGGCGCCCTCGAAGACCGACCGGCCGCCGCGCAGCACCATCTCCAGGCGTTCCAGACCCATTCCGGTGTCGATGCTCAACATCGGCAGCGGCGTCAGCTGGCCGTCGGAGTGCCGGTGGTAGCGCATCTGGACGTGGTTCCAGACCTCCATCCAGCGCTCATCGGTGCCCGGGGTGCCGACCGGCGGGCCGTCCCCGGTCCACACGAAGATCTCCGAGTCGGGCCCGCACGGGCCGGTCGGGCCGTTGGACCACCAGTTCTCCGCGCCGTTCGACTCGACCGGCACACCCAGCCCGGTCCAGGTGGCGAGCGCGGTCTCGTCCGGGCCGACCTGGTCGTCGCCGCCGAAGACGGTGGCGTGCAGCCGCCCCGGGTCGATGCCGAAACCGTCGGTGAGCAGCTCGTACCCCCAGCGGAGGCTGGTCGCGATGTCGTAGTCGCCGAGCGACCACGAGCCGAGCATGTCGAAGACGGTCAGGTGGGTGCGGTCACCGACCTCCTCCAGGTCGGTGGTGCGCAGGCAGCGCTGCACGTTGACCAGCCGCCGGCCGCCGGGGTGCGGGCGCCCCAGCAGGTACGGGGTGAGCGGGTGCATGCCGGAGGTGGTGAAGAGGACCGAATCGCCGGGCGGCGGGATCAGCGAGCTCTCCGGCGCGTCCCGGTGGCCCCGGCGGTGGTAGTGGTCGACGAAGGTGCGGACGATCTGGTCGGGTGTCATGGCACGGGCCTTCCGGTGGGGACGACCGGACGGTCCGCCGCGCGGGCGGTGGCGTGACACGACGACGCCGGCGGACCGTTTTCGGTCGCCGGCGGGAATTGGGCAGGTCAGGCGGCGGCAACCGGCGAGCGGGAAGCTCGCGCGGCTGCGGCGGTGGTGCTGCGCCTGAGGTCCATGCCTACGACCGTAGCCGATCGGCGGCGGTGCCGCCCACCGGAATATCCCGGTGGGCGGCGACCGGTCAGGCCGTGCCGGAGGAGACCAGCGAGGCCGGGGCCACCGGCTGCCGGCGCTCGGAGCGCCGGTTCGGCAACGACAGCCGAATCACCTTCCACCAGGCGGAGGCGACCTGCTTGGGCAGCGGGCCGGTGGTGTACTTCAGGCCGTACCGGTCGAACAGGGCCCGGACCTGCGGGGCGATCTCCTGGTAGCGGTTGCTCGGCAGGTCGGGGAAAAGGTGGTGCTCGATCTGGAACGACAGGTTGCCGGTCATGATGTGCAGCAGCCGGGGGCCGCTGATGTTGGCCGAGCCGAGCATCTGCCGCAGGTACCACTCGCCGCGGGTTTCGCCCTCGATGGAGGTCTTCTCGAAGGTCTCCACGCCGTTCGGGAAGTGCCCGCACATGATCACCGAGTGGCTCCACAGGTTGCGGATCAGGTTCGCGGTGAAGGTGGCGGCGAGCGTGGACAGGAACGACGGGCCGGACAGCAGCGGGTGCAGCACGTAGTCCTTGAGCACCTGGCGGCGGATCTTGCGACCGACCGCCTTGGCGCGGGCCCGGAACGCCGGGTCCTTGTGCCGGCCGTTCTTGAGGTTCTCCCCCAGCTCAAGGTCGTACGCGGCGATGCCGTACTCGAAGAAGCAGGCGTTGAGGAAGTTGTAGAACGGCTGGCCCAGGTACATCGGGTGCCACGGCTGGTCCTCGTCGACCCGCATGATGCCGTACCCGAGGTCGTTGTCCTTGCCGAGCACGTTGGTGTACCGGTGGTGCAGCTCGTTGTGCGAGTGCTTCCACTGCTCGGGCGGGGAGACGTGGTCCCAGTCCCAGGTGGTGGAGTGGATCTTCGGGTCGCGCATCCAGTCCCACTGCCCGTGCAGGACGTTGTGCCCGATCTCCATGTTGTCGAGGATCTTGGCGACCGCGAGGCCGGCCGTGCCCACGATCCAGGCCGGCGGGAAGAGCGAGAAGAGCAGCACGGCCCGGCTGCTCATCTCCAGCGTCCGCTGGGTCTTGATCACCTTGCGGATGTAGCGGGCGTCCCGCTCGCCCCGGTCGGCGATCACCCGGTCCCGGATCGCGTCCAGCTCCTTGCCGATGATCTCGATGTCCGCGGCGGTGAGGTGGGCGATCGGGTTGTCGGCCTTCTTCTGGATCACGGTCACGTCGGGTGGCCTCCTGTCAGAGTTCGATGTCGCAGGTACCGGCGGCCGCCGACACGCAGGTCTGGATGAGCACGCCGTCGCCGGGGACGGCGGTGGTGAGGTCCCCGTTGCGCAGGTCGCGCACCGCGCCCTCGCGCAGCGGGACGACACAGCCGAAGCAGATCCCCATCCGGCAGCCGGACGGCATCAGCACGCCGGCCGCCTCTCCGGCGTCGAGGATCGGGGTGGCCCCGTCGGCCTCGACGGTCACGCCGGCCCCGGTGAACGTCACGGTGCCGCCCTCCCCCGGTGAGATCACGGTGGGCCGGAACCGCTCGGTGTGCAGCCGGTCGGCGAGCCCGTGTGACTCCCAGTACCCCTCAACCGCGTCGAGCATGCCGATCGGCCCGCAGGCCCAGGCCTGCCGGTCGAGGTGGTCGGGCACCAGGTCGGCCAGCTCGTCGACGCCGAGCAGGCCGTCGGTGTCGGTGTGCCGCTCGACCAGCCGCAGCGCGCCGGACCCGGCGAGCGCCCGCAGCTCCGGGCCGAAGATGACGTCGTCGCGGGTCGGCGCCGAGTGCACCAGCACCACGTCGGCCCGGCCGGGCAGGCCGGCGCGGAGCATCGCCATGACCGGGGTGATGCCGCTGCCGGCGGTGAGGAAGAGGACCTGTCCGGGGGTCGCCCCGGGCACGACGAAGTCGCCCTGCGCCTGGTCGAGCTGGACGATCGTGCCCGGCCGGATCCGGCGGACCAGGTGGTTGCTGACCTTGCCGTCCGGGATCGCCTTCACGGTGACGGTGATCCGGCGGTCCGCGGCGCCGGGCACCGAGGTGACCGAGTACGCCCGCCACTGGCGCACCCCGTCGACGTCCACGCCGAGGCGCACGTACTGTCCGGGCAGGTGCCCCTGCCACCCTCGGCCCGGCTGGATGACCACGGTCGCGGCGTCCCGGGTCTCCGGGCGGACCTCGACGATCCGGCCGCGCAGCGGAGCACCGGCGCGCAGCGGCGCGACGAGGTCGAGGTAGTCCCCCGGCAACAGCGGGGTGGTGACCGCGCCGGCCAGCCGCAGCAATCTGTCCCGGAAGGTGGCCTTCTGGGGGTGGCGGGGGGCAGTTGTGGTCATATCACCAGGGTGACTGCGTGATCGCATAACATCTTGACCGCCAAAGGTGAAACAGCCGCAGGTTTTTGTTCGGGGAGAACAAGTTGTCCGACGAGTCCGTGCCGAACTATCGCGCCGCCCACCTCGAACTCGACGCGGGGGTGGCGGCCCGGCTGCGCGACGGGCTGCCCGTGGTGGCAGAGCGGACCGTCAGCGCGATCACCGCCGAGGTCCCCGACTACTCCGGCGCCCTCACCGGCACCATGCGGGAGAAGATCGAGAACGCGGTACGCATCGCGCTGGGTACATTCTTCCAGCTCATCGAAGGGGCAGAGCTGACCGACCCGAGCACCCCGCTGGCCCCGGCCCTGGAGGCCGCGTACGCGCTGGGCAGCGGCGAGGCCCGCTCCGGGCGCAGCATGGACGCCCTGCTGGCCGCGTACCGGGTGGGAGCCCGGGTGGCCTGGCGGGAGGTCTCCGCCACCACGGTGCGCAGCGGGCTGGCCGCCGAGACGGTGGCCGAGTTCGCCGAGCTGATGTTCGCCTACATCGACGAGCTCTCCGCGGCCAGCGTGGCCGGGCACGCCGACGAGCTGGCCAGCGCGGGCCGGGCCCGCAGCCGCAACATGGAACGCCTGATCCAGCAACTGCTCGCCGGGGAACCGGAGGAGATCCTGCGGCGCAGCGCCGAACGGGCCGACTGGCCGCTGCCGCAGACCCTCACCGTCGTCCTCCTGCCCCGCCGCAACCTGCGCGCGGTGCTCGCCCTGCTCAATCCGCACACTCTGGAGAGCGGCGAGGACCTGCCCGGCATGGACCCCGCCGAGGAACTGGCCGTCCTGCTGGTCCCGGACACCCACGGCGCCCGCCGGCGCCAACTCACCCGACTGCTGCTCGGGCACCGGGCGGTGCTCGGACCGGCCCGGCCGTGGCACCGGGTCGCCGCCTCCTACCAGCGGGCCACCCGGGCGCTCGCCCTCGGCCTCGGCGAACCGGACGCCGGGCCGGTCGACACCGAGGACCACCTGGCCGAGCTGCTGCTCAGCATGGACCCGGAGGCCCTGGCCGACCTGCGCGCGCAGGCCCTCGCGCCGCTCGCCGCCCTGCCCCCGGCCACCGCGCACCGGCTCGCCGAGACACTGCGCTCCTGGCTGCTGCACCAGGGCCGCCGCGAGGACGTGGCGGCCGACCTGTTCGTCCACCCGCAGACCGTCCGCTACCGGATGGGCAAGCTCCGCGAGCTGTACGGCGACCGCCTCCACGAACCGGCCACGGTGCTCGCCCTCACCATCGCCCTGGCCGTCCCGCCCACCCCGCCGGAGGCCGCCTGAGCACCGCTGCTCACCGCCACGGTGGACCGGTTACGGGATCGACCGGAGCGGCCGGCCGGCCGGGCGCGAGCGCGTCGAGGGCGTCAGAGGGTCCCGGCGACGGCGCGCGGCTCACCCAGGAACGCGTAGGCGGCCAGCGCGCCGGCGAGAACAGCGTCCACCGCGATGACGAAGCCCCGGTCCATCCCGGTCGGGGCGAGCGCGTACCCGGTGGTCAGGGCACCCACCGCGACCAGCACCATGATTCCCCGGGCCACCTGTCGCGCGGCCGGGCGCGCCGGCAGGGTCCCCGTGACCGCCAGGATCGCCCGGACGGCGCCGGCCAGCCCCACGATCAGCCAGGGCACGGCCAGCCCGGCCATCCCCCGGTCGAGCTCGTCGATTCCGAACCAGGCGAGCAGCCCGAAGATCACCACGGCGAGGACGTGCAGGTGGACGTCGCGGAGGTGGCGGGGTTCCGCCCGGCTCGCCGATCGCTCGCTGCCTCGCGCCATGATCGTCCTCCACCCGGATGCCGGCATCATCGACCGCCATCGTCGCACTCCCCGGGAGCACGCTCCAGCGGTTGACCGGGAGCCGACGGAGGGATCGGGGGAAGCGGCTACTCCTCCGGGACGCCCGGACCGACCTCGCCACGCCTCAGGTGCTCGGCGTTGCGGTCGGCCTCGCTGTCGGCGTGCGCGGCACCGGCACCCGGATCCTTGGTGAGGCGCCCCTCCGCGTCCTGATACGCCTCGCCGCTCTCGAGCGCTTCTTCCTGCTGCCGACGCTGCTCAGGTGTGGTCACGACCGAATCAATACCCTCCGCTCGCGGCAGATATGCACAAGGCTCTCGAAGACGGCCCGTCAGGCGGGGACGTAGACCAGGTCCATGGTGTCGGTGCGTCCGGACCAGCGGAGGTCGAGGTGCCAGCAGCCGGCCTGCGGCAGGTCGACGATCGAAGGGCCGGGGCCGCCGGCGACCTCCCGGGTCGCCCGGCTCGTGGTGCCGTCCAGGGTCGCGGTGATGACGAGGGTGGCCGGCGCGGCCGGGTCGGGCGACGGCGTTGCCGCCGGCCGGGCAACCCAGAGGATCTTGTTGCTGGGGCCCTCCGTCCGGCCGACCGCCAGCGGGTGGCCGAACAGCACGGCGACGATCTCGCCCTTCGCACCGAACACATGCGGCATGCGGGTGTCCCCGGTGAACCCGGCGTCCGCCCAGTCGGGCAGCCTGCCGGCCTCGACCCGGGTCGCACAGCCGGTCGGTGCGCTCGCGGGGGTGGCCGGCGCGGCCGACCGGCCCGCGGTGGTGCAGCCCGACAGCAGGACCACCGACCCCAGCAGGAGCCTGCCCCATGAACTCATCTCGCACCTCCGGACCGCGGTCGGCGCCGGTCGGCGCCCCTGTCCTGTCGACACCGGTCGGGCAGCGCGGGTTCCTCTCGTAGCGGATGACCGCGGTCGCGCGGGCTGGCCCACGCCTAGTCCAGGGACGCGGCGATCGCGACCGCCTCGTCGCGGGTCAGCTCGCCTTCCAGCCGGTAGCTGACGCCGGCGGCCTCCCAGATCAGCGTGGCCGCGGCGAGCCGGGCGGTCTCCACCCGTACCGTGCCGGCGCGGTCGACGTAGGCCAGCTCGTGCGGGCCGCCGATCCACACGGCGAAGTCGCCGCGGACGCTGACCCATTTCACGCCCGGCCCGCTGATCTGCTTGTGGAAGACCGGGTCGAGGCGACCGTCGAAGGCGTCGAGGCGCAGCGCGCCACCGCGGTAGAGCAGCGTCACCACCCGGTACGTGCCGGTGCCGTCCGGGTCGGCGACCAGCACCCGCTCCGGAGCTCCCAGCTCGGCCGGCACGCGGATCGGGAAGCGCAGGTGCCGCTGCGCCTCGTCGGCGGAGGCCGGCCGCTGCGCCGGCAACGGCGACGGTGTGCCGGTGGGCGGCATCGGCGCCGGCGTGGTGTCGATGATGATCCCCGAGAAGCGCAGCAGTCCCGACACGGCGTCGGCGATGGCGGCCCGCCCCGGCGGCAGCAGGGCGACGAGCAGAGCGGCCAGCGCCGCGGCGAGCGCGTAGCGCCAGCGGCGTCGCCGGTGTGCCGGCGTGGTCAGCCGGGCGCGCACCCGGGCGGTCACGTCGGGGACCTCGGGTGTCTCCAGCCAGGTGGCGAGGTCCCGCAGCTCGCGTTCGAGGTCATCCACGGCGCACCTCCTCGCGGTCGAGCAGGTTGCGCAGCTTGGCCAGGGCCCGGTACGTCCGTGACTTCACCGTGCCCCTGGGCCAGCCGAGCGTCGTCACGGTCTCCTCCTCGGTCAGGTCGAGAAGGAACCGGCACACGATCACCTCGCGGTCCTTCACCGGCAGCTGACGCAGCGCCGCCACCAGCGCGGCCCGGCGCTCCGCGGCGAGGACCCCGCCGACCGCGGCGTCCTCGCCGACCTCCGACCCGGGGTCCGCCGCCGTGGCCCGCAGGACGAGCCCGTTCCGCCGGTTCCGGGACCGGTGCAGGTTGCGGGTCTCGTTGGCGACGATCGCGAGCAGCCACGACCGGAAGGACGACTCGCCCCGGTAGCGGGACAGGTTGCGGAACCCCTTGACGAACGCCTCCTGGATGACGTCCTCCGCGTCCGGCCCGGCGCCGAGCAGCACCGCCGTCCGATACGCGGACGCGGTGTGCCGGGCGACCAGGAGTTCGTACCCCTCCAGGTCACCGGTGCCAGCGCGGCGGACAAGCTCGTCGTCGTCCAGTGGAGACCTCCGCTTCGATCACCCTCATGACACCGGCCGCGCCGCGCGGGTTCCACCTTCGCCGCACGGAACTTCGACGGCTTCGAGGGTGTCACCCGGGCATGACCGTCACCATCTCGCGTCGCAGCATCCTGACCCTGCTCGCCGGTGCCGGCGCCGCCGCGCTGGCCGGCTGCGAGCCCGTCCGGCGCCGGGGCTCGGCACCGGCCGTCACCGTTCCTGATCCATTGCTCGTCCAGGTAACCGAAGGGCTGGGCCTCCTGCGGGGCACCGACCGGCGAACCATCCCGCGCGCCGTGGCCAGCGCGGACGGGATGTGGTTGTTCGCGACCGCCCCCGAGGGCCCCGACACCGCCTGCCGGCGGATCGACACGGCGACCGGCCGCGCCTCCGCCAAGGCCCTGCTGCCCGGACGGTGGATACCGCAGGCCGTCTCGGGCGACGGCACGGCGGTCGCGCTCACCACGACCGGGGTGACGGTGACCGGCCGCCCACCGGGGCGGGAGGTGACGCCGGTGCTGGTCGCCGACCTCAGTGGGGTGCGCCACCGGCTGGACCTGGCGGGCAACCTTGTCCCGGAGGCGTTCACCGCGGACCGCACCGGGCTGTTCGTCCTGGAGTGGCTCCCGGCGACCGCGCCGGACCGCTACCGCGTCCGGGTCGTCGACCTCGCCACCGGCGTGCCCGGTCCGCTGTCCACTCGCGACAAGCAGCCGGTTCCGCCCGGCGCCGAGGAGGAGATGCGCGGCGACGGGCGCCAGGCGGTGCTCGCCCCGGACCGCACCGTCCTCTACACGCTCTACACCCATCAACCCGGCCACCAGCACACCCGTGACCTGGTCAGCGGTCGGCCCGGCAACGCCCACGCGTTCGTCCACACCCTGAACCTGCGGGAGCGGTGGGCGTACTGCATCGACCTGCCGCACCCGTACGGCGAGGCGGCCGCAGCCGGCCACGCCATGGCGATCACCCCCGACGGAGGTCGGCTCCTCGTCGCCGATGTCTCGTCCGGCACCGTCGCCGACATTTCGACCGAGGACCTGACGGTACGCCGGACGGTTCCGCAGGCCGGTGGCACGGGCACCGCACACGCCGCCGCCGGCAACGACCGCCTCTACCTCGCCGCCGGTACGACGGTCCGGGCGCTGAATCTCACCCGTCTGTCCGGCTCACGGGACTGGCAGGTACGCGAGCCGGTCACCGGCCTCGTGCCCGGCCGGGAGGGAAGCCGTCTCTACGTGGGCCAGCGCGACGCGGTGAGCTGGCACGATCCCCTCACCGGCCGGGAACTCGGCCGCGTCCCGGTCCCCGGCCTCGTCGGCCTACGCGGCCTGGCCGGATCCGCCTGACCCATCGTGACCCAGTTCGTCACACCCATCAGGCAGGGTGGCTGGCTGAACCGACCAGGGCCGGTGCAGCATCGGCCTCGCACGCCTGGAGGGAACCGTGGCGGTCACCGCCGATGATCTCGACGCAGCACTGTCCAGCGTTGTCGCCACCCTACGACCGGCTACCGACCTGGACTGGTCCAAGCGGGCAGGCAACCTCGACCGGGACTGCTGGCACGCCGCCGAGCACGTCGGCGATTGCCTGATGTCGTTCGCGGGCCAACTCGTGGCCCGACCGGAGAAGCGGTACGTGCGCTTCATGGCAATCGCCGATAAGGACGCCTCCCCGGAACAGGTGCTGGAGTTCGCCGAGGCGGGTGGCCGCATTCTGGCAGCCACGGTACGCACGTCAGGACCGGATGTGCGGGCCTACCACCCCACCGGGGCCGCCGATCCGGAGGGCTTCGCCGCAATGGGGTGCGTGGAGACGTTGCTGCACGGCGAGGACATCGCGCAGGGCCTCGGTCTCGCCATCGATCCACCACGCGACGTGTGTGCCCGGGTACTCGCTCGACTGTTTCCGGAAGCGGCGCCCGGACTGGCTGCGGTGGACCCGTGGGCAGCGCTGCGGTGGTCCACCGGCCGGATCGAGCTGCCAGGACGTCCGCAGCTGAAGGAATGGCGCTGGCAGGGTGCTCCACTTGGCGAATGACCGGGCTGTAGCCTCGGCCCCGATGACCTGGCTGCCTGAGGACTTCGTCCACCCCGTGTACGTGCCCGTGCCCAACACCGCGCTTCACCTGCGGCCGATCCGGGAGGCGGACACCGCGCTCGACTACCCCGCCGTGATGGGCTCCCGAGAGCGCTTGTGGGAGATCTTCGGGCCGGCCTGGGCTTGGCCCAGGGAAACGATGACCTATGAAGAGGACCGCATCGACCTGCTGCGGCACGAGAACGAGATAGCCGCCCACCAGTCGTTCAACTACGCGCTGCTCGACGAGGAGGAGACGGCGATCTTCGGCTGCGTCTACATCGACCCGCCCGAGCGCGCCGGCTCCGACGGAGAAATCTCCTGGTGGGTGGTGGACGACCTCGTAGGCGGCGAGGTGGAGCGCGCGCTCGACGCGCTGGTGCCGCAGTGGATCGCCGCCGACTGGCCCTTCCAGCAGCCCCGGTATCTGGGCCGCGACATCACCTGGCAGGACTGGCTCGCGCTGCCGCGCGCCTAGCGCGCACGCGCGACTCTCGCCCGCCCAAGTTCGGCGAGTGCCGGCTCGCCGGCGGACGTCAGGGATCGGAGGGGTCGATGAGCGAGTTCAGGTTCGAGCAGGACCTGGTGCGTGCGCTGTTGCGCGAGCAGCACCCGGACCTCGCCGACCTCGAACTGCGCGATGTCGCCGGCGGCTGGGACAACCAGCAGTGGCGGCTCGGGTCGGAGTTGGCGGTGCGCATGCCGCGCACCGAACGTGCCCCGATCCTGCTGCGCACCGAACAGAAGTGGCTGCCCTTCCTGGCCGAGCGCCTGCCGCTGCCGACGCCCGTTCCGATGCGCACCGGCGAACCCTCGGAGCTGTTCGAGCACACCTGGACGATCGCACGCTGGGTCGAGGGCGAGCCGGCCGATCACACCCCGATCACCAGTGCTGACTCGGCCAAGACCCTCGCAGAGTTCCTCAGGGCCCTGCACCAGCCGGCGCCCGCAGACGCCCCGGCCAACCCGACGCGTGGCATCCCGCTGGCCGGGATGCGCGACGATCTCGACGGCTGGTTCGAGGTTCTAGCAGGCGACGCGAACGCTGGCGCCGCGCGGGAGATGTTGGAGAAGGCTGTCGCGGCGCCCGCCTGGCAGGGCGCGCCGCTCTGGCTCCACGGCGACCTGCACCCCGCGAACGTGGTCGTCCAGGACGGGACGATCTCCGGAGTGATCGATTTCGGCGAGCTGTGCGCAGGCGATCCCGCGACCGACCTCGCAGCCGCCTGGGTGCTGTTGCCCGCGGGCACGGCGAAGCGGTTCTTCGATGCCTACGAGCGTGCGGACGAGGCCACCATCGCGCGGGCTCGCGGCTGGGCCGTCATGCGCGCCCTGGCCCTGATCAGCATCGGTCGCAACGGCAGGCTCGGGCTGCCTGGAGGCAAGCCCACCTGGGAGCCGGCAGGCTACGCCACACTTGAACGCGTCCTGGCCGCCTGAGCGCACGGACTCCTCACGAGAACGGTGCAAGGCTGGGGACCCGAGGGCGGGCTCGCGCCCGGCCATCGCGGAACAGTATGGCCGCCATGACATCGGAGTCGAACACGTCGAACGAGGCGGTCACGCTGCCGGTGCGAGGCTCAGCAGCTTCGCCAGGTTCTCGGTCTCGGCGTAGCTTCCGTCCTCCTGCGACGGCACCACCGCCCACCGATCCGCGGCGACCGGGATGATCACGGCCGCCTGTTGCGTGGCGGAAATCGCCGCGCGGACGTCGACGAGATCGTCTAGCCGGACCTGCCACCCAAGTGCCGAGACTGAGCTGTCGCGCAGGTCCTGAGACCCGACATCGCCGGCGAGACGGCCGACCTGATGGCGCACGTCGGGTGCCGCCTCCCGGGCCTGGTGGCGGCTCGCTGAGTTGATTCCCCCACGCCCGCCGCCTCCCATCGTTATTAAGAATCTCAAGGTTTGCGTCTGTACTTCTTCACAAAATCAAGCTAGAAATGAACCAGGGCAAGTTGAGGAAGCAGGGGGCCGACGTGGACTGGCAGGAACTGACGGATCTCACCCAGGGACAGCCGTTCGCGGTCGAGCGGGTCCGCCTCGCGGGCAACGGCGTGGTGATCGAGGGCCAGTTCGAGCCTCCGCAGCTGGCCCAGCTCAGCGTGAGCGACCAGGTCTTCGTGGCGGCGTTCGTCCGCGCGCACGGTTCGATCAAGGAGATGGAGCGGATCTTCGGGGTGAGCTACCCGACGATCAAGGCCCGGCTGAACCGGATCGCCGAGCAGCTCGACTTCGCGGAGCATCTCGACGTCGCCGACACCGACCCGGCGCCCGCCGGCGCCGACGTCGTCGACCGCCTCCAGCGCGGGGAGATCACCGTCCAGGAGGCACTGGCCGAGCTGGAGCGGTCCCGGTGATCCCGCAGCTGGTGACCGTCCACTACCGCCGTCTCGACCGCAGCTGGCTGCGCCTGTACGTACCCGTCCTGCCCGTCCTGCTGCTGCTGTCACCGCTGCTGGTGCTCGCCGTTCTGGCCGGGCTGGTCGCCTGCCACCTCACCCGGATCAGCCCGATGGGCGCCCTGCGTGGCACCGGGCGCCTGCTGTGGGCGCTGCCCGGCACCCGCATCGACATCGATGACGGTCAGACCGCCATGCAGATCCACGTCAGATGAGTCAACGCGAGAGGAAGCAACCCGTGAACGAGCAGCGCCGCCAGATCCTCGAGATGCTGGCCCAGGGCAAGATTACCGCCGATGAGGCCGAGCGGCTCATCGACGCCCTCCAGCGAGAACAACCCGAGCCCTCGCCGACAGGTGGGACCCGCCCCAAACCACGGCCCAAGTACCTACGCGTGCTGGTGAGCTCGGAGGACAGCGCCGGCGGCGACGGGCCGAGCCGGGTCAACGTCCGGATCCCGCTGCAGTTGCTGCGCGCCGGGGTCAAGCTCACGAGCCTGATCCCTCCGCAGGCGCTCACCAAGGCCAACGCCCAGCTGGCGCAGTCCGGGGTGCCGATCGACCTCACCCAGCTCAAGCCGCAGCAGCTCGAGGAGCTCATCGAGCAGCTCGACGACCTCACCGTCGACGTCGACGACCCCGGCGCCAAGGTGCAGGTGTTCTGTGAGTGACCCCGCGGCGATCCGCGTAGACGGGTTGCAGAAGTCATATCAGCAGCTGCAGGTGCTCAAGGGCGTGAACTTCGAGGTGGCGCGGGGCAGCATCTTCGCGCTGCTCGGCTCCAACGGTGCCGGCAAGACCACGATCGTGCGGATCCTCGCCACCCTGCTGAAGCCCGACGGCGGGAGGGCAAGTGTCAACGGGTTCGACGTGGTGTCGCAGCCTTCGCAGGTGCGCGAGTCGATCAGCCTGACCGGGCAGTTCGCCGCGGTCGACGAAATCCTCACCGGCCGGGAGAACCTGGTCATGATCGCCAAGTTGCGGAAGGTCGCCGACCCCCGCCGCGTCGCCGACGACCTGCTCACGCGGTTCGGTCTGGCCGACGCGGCCGGACGCCGGGTGGCGGCCTACTCCGGCGGCATGCGCCGGCGCCTCGACATCGCCATGAGCCTGATCGGCGACCCGCCGGTCATCTTCCTCGACGAGCCCACCACCGGACTCGACCCGGAGGCCCGCATCGAGGTGTGGCAGGTGATCCAGAACCTCGCGCACAGCGGCACCACGGTCCTGCTCACCACCCAGCACCTGGAGGAGGCTGAGAAGCTCGCCGACCGGATCGCGATCCTGCACGACGGCACGATCATCGTCTCCGGCACCCTGGCCGACCTCAGGGAACTGCTCCCACCCGCCCAAGTGGAGTACGTGGAACGCCAGCCCACCCTGGAGGAGATCTTCCTGGCCACCATCGGAAGCAAGCAGGTTCAGCGATGACCGCACATGCGCTCAGCGACACCAGGGTGATGCTCGGTCGCTCCGTGCGCCATGTGACCCGCAGCGTCGACACCATCATCACAGTCACGATCATGCCGATCGCGTTCCTGCTGCTGTTCCGCTACGTCTTCGGTGGCGCCATCCAGGCCGGCACCGACAACTACGTCAACTACCTGATGCCCGGCATCCTGCTCATCGCCATCGCGAGCGGCATCTCGTACACCGCCTACCGCCTCTTCAGCGACCTGCAGCGCGGCATCTTCGAGCGGTTCCACTCGATGCCGATCGCTCGCTCCTCGGTTTTGTGGGGACACGTGCTGACCTCGCTGGTGTCCAACGCCATCTCCGTGGTCGTCATCATGCTGGCCGGGCTGATCATCGGATTCCGCTCATCGGCAGGAGTGCTCGCCTGGCTCGGCGTGGCCGGCATTCTCGCCTTGTTCACGCTCGCGCTGACCTGGGTTGCGGTGATCGCCGGACTTTCCGCATCCTCCGCCGACGGCGCGTCCGCCTTCTCCTACCCGATCGTCTTCCTGCCGTTCGTCAGCTCGGCGTTCGTCCCCACCGACACCATGCCGGGACCGGTGCGGGCCTTCGCCGAGAACCAGCCGGTCACCTCGATCGTCAACACCATCCGGGCCCTGCTCGACCAGCAACCGGCCGGCAACGACATCTGGACCGCCCTCGCCTGGTGCGCCGGCATCCTGGTCCTCGCCCACGCCTTCGCCATGCTCGCGTACCGGCGGAAGATCGCCTGAACACCTGGTTGACCGGCCGCCGCTTGCGGCCGGTCAACCAGCCACGGTGAGGTGCTGCCACCTCGGCCGCGACGTCGGGCCTTCGCGGCCGACGAGGATGTCACTGCCGGACAGTAGGGTCCACGCCGTGAACGACCGGCCAGGACCCGGCAGACTGCGCACGACTACGTCGATCGTCTGGAACGCCGCGACTGGCCCGGGTTGGCCGGCCTGCTCACCGACGATGTGATTTACGAGATGCCGCAGACTCGGGAGCGCATTCGCGGCAAGGACGCATTCCTGCAATTCAACATCGAGTATCCCGGTGATTGGCATTTGCGGGTGCGCCAGGTGGTGGCGGACGGCCGGATGGCCGCCCTGTGGCTCGACGTCCGGGTAGGCGTGGAGCAGCAGGATGCGTGTGTCTGGCTCGAGGTATCCGAGCGTGGACTGGTCAGCCGGATCGTCGACTATTGGCCCGAACCGTACGATCCGCCGCAGGGCCGCGAGCACCTCGTGGAGCGGTGGTGATCACGCCTCCAGCAGAAGTCGCGGACGCATCTCGGCTGACCGCGCGACAGGTGCGCCCTTCGCCGTACGCGGCACGCACTCACATCGGTTTCTTGTTTCGTTGCAGTAGGACCGCGGCTCCGCCGGGCTCCGGTCCAGCGCGCGTCTCGGGCGCCGCCTCACCCTGACTTCGCGAGAAGAATTTCAGTCCGTAGCGGACGACAACCAGGGAGTGCTCCCACTTTAACGTATATCGCAGTGGGGGGCTTGCGGCAAGACCCGGGTCTTGCCGCAGAATCCTCGGCCGGACGCGAAACGGACGAAGAATCGGGGCACGACGTGCGTGTGTGGTTGTCGACCCACCCAATCAGTGGGGTGCGATGGAGGACGGTTTCCTCGGAGGTGTCGCGATGATCGAGCAGTATGTGTTGGGTCTCCACGAGGTCGACGAGACGCAGGTCGCGATCGTTGGCGGCAAGGGCGCGCACCTGGGGGCGTTGTCGCGGATCGACGGCATCCGCGTGCCGGCCGGCTTCTGCGTGACGACGGACGCCTTCCGGCGGGTCATGGCCGAAGCTCCGTCGATCGACGACCGGCTCGATCAGCTGTCGCGCCTCAACGCGGACGACCGGGAGACGATCCGCACGCTCAGTGCGGAGATCCGCCGGACCATCGAAGGGATCGTCCTTCCCGACGATCTGGCGGCGGCGATCACCCGGGCTCACGCCCAACTCGGCGAGGGAGCTGCCTACGCCGTCCGATCCAGCGCGACGGCAGAGGACCTGCCGACGGCCTCCTTCGCGGGCCAGCAGGACACGTACCTGAACGTCATGGGGCCGGCGGAGATCCTCCAGCACGTCAGCCGGTGCTGGGCCTCGCTCTTCACCGAGCGGGCCGTGACCTACCGTCAGCGGAACGGCATCGACCACCGCACGGTCCACATGGCCGTTGTCGTGCAGAAGATGGTCTTCCCGCAGGCGGCCGGCGTCCTGTTCACGGCCGACCCCGTCACGTCCAACCGGAAGGTCGCCTCCGTGGAGGCCGGCTTCGGCCTCGGCGAGGCTCTGGTTTCCGGGCTGGTGAACGCGGACGCCTACAAGGTGCGGGACGGTGAGATCATCGACAGGGCGATCGCCACCAAGCGGCTCGCCGTCCACGCCCTGCCCGGAGGCGGGACGAGGGAACAGGCGATCGACTCGGAGCGGCAGGAGCAGCCGGCGCTGACCGATGCGCAGGTCGTGCGGCTGGTGCAGCTGGGCCGGCGGATCGAAGCCCACTTCGGCCATCCCCAGGACATCGAATGGTGCCTGGTCGACGACGACTTCCAGATCGTCCAGAGCCGGCCGATCACGACGCTGTTCCCCATCCCCGAGACCGCCGACGGGGAGAACCACGTCTACCTCTCCGTCGGTCATCAGCAGATGATGACCGACGCCATGAAGCCCCTGGGGCTCTCCTTCTGGCAGATGACGACCCCCGCGCCCATGGCCGTGGCCGGCGGCCGCCTGTTCGTCGACGTAACCCGAAGGCTGGCCTCGCCGACGAGCCGCGCCGGCCTCCTGGAACTCATGGGGAGATCCGATCCGCTGACCACGGACGCGGTGCAGACCGTCCTCGAGCGCGACGGCTTCATCCGGCCGCTCCCTGACGAGGGTCCCCCCGGGCCACTGTTCGGCGGCGCGCCGGCCCCGATCGAGACCGATCCGGCCATCGTCACCGAGCTGATCGGGCGCAGCGAGGCATCCGTCGCCGCCGCGGAACGCGACATCCGGACGAAGTCCGGAGAGGCGCTGCTCGACTTCATCCGGGCGGACATGCAGGAACTCAGGCGGATCCTGTTCGATCCGCAGAGCCACCAGGTGTTCATGTCGGCGATGGAGGCCACGTGGTGGCTCAACGAGCAGCTGGAGGCGTGGCTGGGCGAGAAGAACGCGGCGGACACGCTCACGCAGTCCGTGCCCCACAACGTCACGTCGGAGATGGGGCTGGCGCTGCTCGACGTCGCCGACGTGATCCGCCCGTATCCGGACGTCGTAGCGTTCCTGGAGCACGTCGAGGACGAGGGCTTCCTGGACGAGCTGCCCAAGCTCCCGGGCGGGCGGGAGGCGCGAGACGCCATCGAGGCGTGGCTCGACAGGTACGGCATGCGCTGCGTCGGCGAGATCGACATCACGAGGCCGCGTTGGCGTGAACGCCCCTCCAGGCTCCTGCCCGCCCTCCTCGGCAACATCAAGAACTTCGAGCCCGGAGCCGGCGAGCGGCGCTTCGAGCAAGGGCGGCAGGAGGCGTGGAAGAAGGAGCAGGAGCTGCTGGAGCGCTTGCGGGCCCTGCCGGACGGGGAGCACAAGGCCGATGAGACGAAGCGGATGGTCGACCGGGTCCGGACCTTCATCGGCTACCGGGAGTATCCGAAGTACGGCATGGTCAGCCGCTACTTCGTCTACAAGCAGGCCTTGTTGGCAGAGGCCGAGCGCCTCGTGCAGGCCCACGTGCTTCGCGAGAAGGAAGACATCTTCTACCTCACGTTCGACGAGCTTCACGACGTCGTGCGCACGAACCGCGTGGATGACCAGCTCATCGGCCGACGCAAGGACGCGTTCAGGTCGTATCAAGCGCTCACGCCGCCCCGGGTGCTCACGTCGGATGGCGAGGGCATCGCCGGAGCGTACCGACGCGGCGATCTGCCGGCCGGCGCGCTGGTCGGCCTACCGGTCTCCGCCGGGACCGTCGAAGGGCGGGCCCGCGTCATCCTGGACATGGCCGAGGCCGATCTCGAACCAGGCGACATACTCGTCACCGCCTACACCGACCCGAGCTGGTCACCCCTGTTCGTCGCGATCGGGGGGCTGGTGACGGAGGTGGGCGGCCTCATGACCCACGGGGCGGTGATCGCCCGGGAGTACGGCCTGCCCGCCGTCGTCGGTGTGGAGCAGGCGACCAAGCTGATTCAGGATGGGCAGCGGATTCGCCTGCACGGAACCGACGGCTACGTCGAGATCCTCCCTTGACTGACCACCGACAGGGAAGCTGTTCGTAGCTTCCGGCCCAGCGCCACGCCGAGCAGGGTCCACCGAGCTCCAGGCCGCCCAGTGGGCGCGCCTGCCGCCAGGCGGTGCGAGCCCGCGTGCGGCAGGTCGGAGGGCTGATCGACGGAGGCGCAGTCCGGGGCGGCAGCGGCAGGCAGCCGCCTCGGACTCGGCGGTGGTTCAGGCGATCCGGTATCCGATGTGGGTTCCCAGGTCGCCCTCAGCCTGCGCCACGACTCCAACGGCTTCACCGAGTTCGAGCGGCTGGCCGGCCGCGAAGGACAACCGGGAGTCGCTCGAGGTGCGAGGATTTGCCGAATGAAGCGGAGATCTCTGATTCTCTGCGCGGCGGCCGGCGTCGCGGCTCCCGTCATCGCCTCCGGTGCGACGCCCGCCGCGGCAGGGACGACCGACGCCACCACCGACAAGCCCCGGCCGCGCAACTACTCGCCGAGCAACAAGGCCAGCAACCTCACGACCCTGCCGACGACCACCCGGCAGGTCATCGTCGTGACCGCGGCCAGCTACCGCACCAGTTACGCCACCCTGGAGACGTTCACGAAGGTCGACGGCCGCTGGACCCCGGTGTCCGCGGCGCTGCCGGCGCGGATCGGATCCCAGTTCTTCAGCGACCATCACGTCGAGGGCGTCCCGACCACGCCGACGGGCGTCTACTCCATCGGCCCGACGATGTACGGCATCGCGGCGAATCCGGGCGTGCGGTACTCCTACCACCGGCTTGTGGTGGACGACTGGTGGAACGAGAACCCGAACTCGTCCGCCTACAACACCTTCCAGCACACGTCCACCAATCCCGGTGGGCTCAGCGAGGCGCTGTGGAAGGAGAAGCCCGCCTACACGCACTTCGCCGTGATCACCTACAACATGCCGCCGAACGTGGCGAAGCCGGTGCCGAACGCGGGCAGCGGGATCTTCCTGCACGAGTTCAGCACGACTCCGTCCGGTCCCACCGCCGGCTGCATCAGCCTGTCGCACAGTGACCTGGTCAACGTGCTCCGGTGGCTCGACCCCGCGGCCCAGCCGCGCATGGTGATGTGCCCGCTGGAAAGCCTCGGCCGCTACTGACCCGGCACCCACCGCGGATCGGAAAATGCCTCGCCATCATCGCGCAGCCCTTCCCTCGCCGGTCGCCCAGCGGTCGAACCATCCGCAGACGCTCACGAAGCGGAGCAGGGCAGGATGAAGTCCACGGAGCCGGATCATTCGCTGAGGAGCGCGTCGCCTCGCGGAGTACGCACGTAGGCCGGGGGCCCGGTCAGCCGCCGAGTGGAACCTGTCCGGTGGTGCGGCGGGCCGTGCTGAACCGACGTTGGTAGGCGGCGGGGCTGATCGACAGCTTCCTGGCGAAAACCCGTCGCATGCTTTCGTAACTGGGGAACCCGGCGAGGGTCGCGGCCTGCGTCGCGGTGTGTCCTTGGTCGAGCAGTGCCCTGGCCAGGTCGAATCGGATGGTTTCCACGTAGCGGGCCGGTGTCGTGGACAGCTCGTCGTGGAAGAGCCGGGTGAGTTGCCGGGTACTCACGTTGAGGTGTTTCGCGAGTTCACCGAGCGAGTGGTCCCCGCGGGGATTCGCCGTCACCAAATCGGTGATCTTGCGGAGAGCCGGCGAGCGCGGCGGCGGTCCCTGTAGCGGTGCCGAGAACTGCGACTGGCCGCCCGCACGCTGCATGTACACCACCAGGGCGCGGGCGACATCGCGCGCCAGGTCGGCCCCGTGGTCCTCTTCGACGAGGGCGAGGGCCAGGTCGATGCCGGCCGTCACCCCCGCCGACGTGTACGTGGTGCCATCGCGAACGTAGATCGCGTCGGGCTCGACGCGGCACGTCGGACAACGGGCGGCGAGTTCGTGCGTGACCTGCCAGTGGGTGGTCGCGCGCTTGCCGTCGAGGAGGCCGGCGGCGGCGAGGACGAACGCCCCGGTGCAGATCGACGCGACCCGACCCGCCACAGCCGCCGGTATCCGCGCAGCGTCCGCCAGGTGGTCGGGGACACGGGCGCGCGGATAGAGGTCGGACCCGGCCACCAGTAACGTGTCGAAAGCCGACTCCGAAGAGACGGCGCCGTCGACTGCAACCCGGACCCCGAGGTTCGACATGACGTCCGCGCCGGTGGGCGACAGCAGCACGATCCGGTAGTCGGCACCGAACCGGTTCGCCGCTTTGAACACCTCCGCGGGACCGGCGACGTCCAGCAACGTCACTCCGTCGTAGACGAGGATCGCGATGCAATGGGGGCCGCCGTTCACCACTCCGGTCCCTCCGGAGCCGGATCCGCGCGGTGACCAGCCAGACCGCGGCGGCACCGACTGCCGTCGGATCGGCGACGCAGGAGGCATGGACACCGTCCATTGGTAGCACACCGTTACCGACGATCACGGCGGTCCGGGGCGGGCCTGCTCAACCGGCAGCAGCCATGGCGTCGTCCGCATCGACTGCGACGATCGGGCTATAAATTGCATTCGTGCCGATAAAAGGGCGTCCTGATCGACGATCTCCCAGCCGATCATGCTGCTTCGTCAGGGAGCTTACCGGCGGGCCCCTGACAATTCGGTTGCACTGCCTTACCCGGATGCGCGGCGCCGATTTCTTCAATAGAAGCCAGAGCCGCAGAAATGGCTGAATAACTGAATCGTCATGCCGCTACCCATGTCCGGTTGACTCAACGCGCTGAACCCGACACCCGGTATCGCGCGGACCGAACTGTGACGGACGACGCGGAGTCGCAGGCCAGCGCGGGACTCGGGCTGCGATTTCGTCCTGTCCGAATCTAAGTGGTTCCTGGCCGGACGAAGGCGGCGCCGCACCCCGATCGATGGGCACCATGGATCTCGGACACACCGTTCACATCCACAGCCCGACGCACTCCCCGGAGAGTCAGAGAATCATGCCAGAGGTAATCGCGGGATTGGAGATTCCTGAGACAGCGGCGGTCGCTGAAGCGACCAGGCTTGTGCAGGAGACGACCAACCCCCTCATCTACCACCACTCCCGGCGGGTCTATTTCTTCAGTCTGATTCACGCGCACAGGCTCGGCGTGAAGCCGGATCCGGAGCTGATCTACGTCGCGGCCATGTTCCACGACCTCGGCCTCCTGACTCCCTTCTCCGACGTCGAGCAGCGCTTCGAAGTCGATGGCGCCGACCACGCGCGCAAGTTCCTCCTGGACCGGGGTTTCTCGACGGCCGCCGCCGAGACCGTCTGGACGGCGATCGCGCTGCACACCACGCCGGGCATCCCCGACCGGATGGCCCCGGAAATCGCGACCACCTACCTCGGCGTCCTGACCGACGTGCTCGGCCTCGGCCTGGACGGACTGGAACCGGATCAGCTGGCTGAGATCCTCGCCGTCCACCCACGAGGGGACTTCAAGAACGAGTTTCTGCGAGCCCAATTCGACGGGTTCAAGAACCGCCCCGACACCACTAACGGCACCGTGAACTCCGACATACTCGAGCACTTCATCCCCGGCTTCCAACGCATCACGACGGTCGAGCGCATCGTGGGCTCACCCTGGCCGAGCTGACCGGACATCACACTGGGCCGCCCGGCGCACGCCACGAGTCGCGACCTGGTGGCGTGCGCCCGGCCCTCGGATTCGCAGGACTGGCAGCGGCCTGACGCTCACCTCCATGATCGTCTTCCTCATCGGCTCGGTCGTCGCTGGGGTTCACGCCCACAGGTTCACCAGCGCACTGACGACGGGCGATGCGCGACCTTCGCAGCCGGCACCACGAGCGCCAGGAGCGGACCCCGCGCGCTAAGCCCCAACCGCCCCAAACCGACGAACGTTCTTGAGAGGATTCGAGCATGCGAGCGATTACCGTGCGCGACCGTGACGCAGGCGTCGGTGGCCTCACCCTGACCGACATGCCTTACCCCCACGCTGCGGAGAACGACGTCATCGTGCGCGTGCACGCCGCGGGCTTCACCCCTGGAGAGCTCGACTGGCCGGCAACGTGGTCTGATCGCGCCGGCCGCGACCGGACGCCCAGCATCCCCGGGCATGAGCTGTCCGGTGTCGTGGTCGAGCTCGGCTATGGAACCACCGGCCTCAGCGTGGGCCAGCCCGTGTTCGGACTGACCGACTGGGCCCGGAACGGATCCCTGGCCGAATTCACCGCGGTGGAGGCTCGCAACCTTGCTCCCCTCGCGGCCGACATCGACCACGTCGTGGCCGCCGCGCTGCCCATCTCCGGACTGACCGCGTGGCAGGGCCTGTTCGACCATGCCCACCTCACGACCGGCCAGACCGTCCTCATTCACGGCGCCGCGGGCGGCGTCGGCTCGATCGCCGTCCAACTCGCGCAGGAGGTGGGCGCCCGCGTGATCGGCACCGGCCGAGCCGACGACCGTGATGTCGCGCTCGGTCTCGGCGCGCAGACCTTCCTCGACCTGGACGCCGAGGACTTGCGGCACGTCGGCGAGGTGGACGTGGTGTTCGACGTCATCGGTGGCGACATCCTCGAGCGATCGACCGAACTGGTACGCCCGGGTGGCACCCTCGTCACCATCGCGACGCCACCTAGCAGGCAGCCGAAGGACGGGCGAGCCATCTTCTTCGTCGTCGAACCTGATCGCGCCCGGCTGACCGACCTCGCCCAGCGCCTCCGGACCGGACGGCTCGAGCCCATCGTCGGCGCCGTGCGACCGCTTTCCGAAACGGCTTCCGCGTTCGCCCGCCACCGCCGCACGCCCGGCAAGACGATCATTCAGGTCGCGGACGAGCAGGGAACGCAGCACTCGTGACCAGTGTGCGGGCCGCTCTACTGCCCCGCATGACGTTCCGATGAGGCAGCGTGCCCGGTGCAGCCGCACTCCACCGACCGACTGTCGGGGCTGACCGATGCCGAGGCGCGTTCCGCTGCTGCACACGGATGAATGATCTACGCTCAGCACCAGTTGCCACGGCCGAAGGCAGCCGCGACTACGTGCCCGCCCGACAAGCTCGCCACCGTCGGCAACCGGGTCGGGACGGGGGCCGCCGCTCAGCCGCCCGTCAACCCGCCTGTGGTGCGCCCGTCCGCGCCACACGACCGTCGAAAGATGCGCTCATGACCAGCACCGGCGTCCCCGCCCCGATCCAGACGTTCATCGACGCCACCAACCGCGCCGACTCGGAGGCCTTCGTCGCGGCGTTCACCGACGACGCGTACCTCAACGACTGGGGCCGTGAGTTCCACGGCCGCGACGGCGTGCGCTCCTGGGACCGCACCGACAACATCGGGGTGCAGTCGCACTTCGAGCTCGTCGGGATCGAGGCCGGCACCGAGCCCGACAGCTACGTCGCCACCCTCAAGGTCTCGGGCAACGGCTTCAACGGCACCGGCCCGATGACCTTCCGCCTCCGCGACGGCCTCATCGCGAGCCTGCGCATCAGCTGAGGCCCGTGCCGGCCGCCGCGGGAGGCTCCACGTCGGTGTCTACGAGCTGACCGGTCGCCGAGGCGACCGGGATCGCCCGAGTGGTCAGGCTCGCGCCGCCAGTCGCCCGGCGGCCGACAGCCGCCGGATCGCCTCTCGATGCGGAACGGCGTGACTGGTACGACCGCCCGCACCGGTGGTGGTGACGGCGGCGAACAGCGAGTTGAGCAGCCCTTCCTCGACCGCGTCCATGACGGCCGCGAAGAGCGGGTTGATCTCCCCGTCGGGGATGGGTGGCTGGTCCGGTTGTGCCGTGCTGAACGCGATCGCGTAGTCGCCGCTGGTGTTGCTGTACGACGCGCCGACCCGGCCCATCGCGAACACCGCCCGCCGGGCGAGCCGTCCGAGCTGCCGGGCGTCCAGCGGCGCGTCGGTGGCCACCACGATCATGCACGAGTTGCCGGGTGGTTCGGTTCGGTCGGCATCCGGGATCAGCTCGTCGGCCGGCAGCGGGACACCGAGGGCGGTCAGCACCCCGCCGAAGTTGGACTGTACGAGGGCCCCGACCGTCACCGCGCGGTCGGCCACCCGCACCGTCCTGGACGAGGTGCCGATGCCCGCCTTGAAGCCCAGGGCCGTGGTGCCGGTGCCGGCCCCCACGCAGCCCTCCGACGGTAGTTCGCCGGACGCCCGGGTGACGGCGGCGAGCACGTGTTCTTCGGTGATCGGGCGGCGGCGGATGTCCGACAGGTGACCGTCGTTGGTCTCGCCCACCAGCGGGTTGAACGACAGGCCGTCCGGCCTCCGGTCCATCAGGTACCCCAGCAGCGCGTCCGCAGCCCGGAACACGGACAGCGTGGCGGTCAGGACGACCGGCGACTCCAGGACGCCGAGTTCGTCCACCTGGGTCGAGCCGACGAGCTTCCCGTGACCGTTGCCGGTGTACACGGCGGCCGGCAGGGTCCAACGGCCGGGGCCGAGCTGGGTCGGTACGACTGCGGTGACACCAGTGTGCAGGTCGGCGCCGTCGTCGATGGTGGTGTGCCCGACCAGGATCCCGGCGACGTCGGTGATCGCGTTGTTCGGCCCGGTTGGCAGGGGTCCGACGACGATCCCGAGGTCACGGGCGCGGCGGCTGACCTGATTCATGATGCTCCTGTCGTCGTTGTTGCGGTGCGTGCAGTGCAGGGATCGTGGCGGCGGCGGCCACCTCGTCCGTTGGTTCGGCTAAGCCGAGCGCCTGGCCGAAGGTGCCGTCGGCCAACCGCCAGCATCCCGGCGTCGGGGGCTACGGGTTCGCCGGCAGCGTGGGGCGGCCCGTCCAGGCCGCGCTAGGCCCTGAGCCAGCGGTGCACGTAGGACCGAAGGCCGGCAAGGTCGGTGCCGCCCGCGCGGTAGCCGACATGCCCGTCGGGCCGGACCAGGTAGCTGGCGTGGTGGCCTGGACCGACCCCGAGTCGGCGCAGCACCTCCGCGCCGGCTCTCGGCGCCAGCCGGTGGGTGGTGAGCCGGCCGGAACGGCCCCGGCTCAGCTCGTCGATCTCGCGGGCGGGCCAGCCCTCGGGCGGACCGCAGAGCAGCAGGTGCCAGCCGGGGGTGGCGGTGAGCCGGTGCAGCGAACCGCCGTCGGCCAGCGGGGCGTCGGGCAGCCGGTCCCCGGCTCGCGGACCGGTCCGCGTCGCGTGCGGGCCCTCGGTGGACAGCGGGCTGCGCCGGTAGCGGATACCGAGCTGGGCGACCGTGCGGAAGGCGGTGGCCCGCACGAACCGCGGTGCGAGCACCGCCGGCAGCAGGGCGGGCGCGATCCGGGTACGGGCGAAGCGGACCAGGGGGTTGGTGGTGGTGGCGACGGTGAAGGCCCGGTCGCTGAACCGGAGCACCATCCGGCCGACCGGTGCCCGCTCCGCATGGTAGCTGTCCAGCAGGGCCGGGTCGGCGTCGGTGTGCAGGGCCTGGGCGAGTTTCCAGCCGAGGTTCACGGCGTCCTGGATGCCGGTGTTCATGCCCTGCGCGCCGGCCGGGCTGTGTATGTGCGCGGCGTCGCCGGCCAGGAACACCGGTCCGGCCCGGTAGGCGCTGGCGGCCCGGTGGTGCAGCCGGAAGTTCGTCGCCCACACCGGGTCGTGCAGCCGGAGCGCGCCGCCCGCGTACGCGTCGGCCAGCGCCTGCAGTTCGGTGAGGTGGACCGGTGCGGTCGGCGGGGTCGAGTCGCCGACGGGCCGCATGGCCACCATCCGCCAGCTGGCCGGGTGCCCGAGGGGGAAGAGGAACAGCAGCCCTCGCCCGGCGAGGAAGGCGTGTGCCGCGCCCGGTTCGACGCCGTCGACCTCCAGGTCGGCCAACACGAAGGTCTGCGGGTACGCGCCACCCTCGAAGCCGATCCCGGCGAACTGCCGCACCGCGCTGTGCGCGCCGTCGCAGCCCACCACGTATCGGGCCGACATCCGCTCGACGCGGCCGTCGCGGTCGCGCAGCGTCGCGACGGCCGCCCGATCGGTACGGTCCAGGCCGACCAGTTCGACGCCGCGCTCGATGCTCACCCCGAGGGCCGCGAGGCGCTCGCCGAGCAGCCGCTCGGTCTCCGCCTGCGACAGGAACAGCAGGTGCGGGTACGCGGTGTCGGGCAGGCCCAGGTCGAACAGTGGCACCGACCGCTGCCGCCGCCCCGAGTGCAGGGTCAACCGGACCGCTGGGTTCCCGGCCGCCACCATCTCGTCGGCCAACCCGGAACCGGCGAGAACCTCCAGCGTGCGGGGCTGGACCGCCAGCGCGCGCGACTCGTGCACCCGGTCGAGAGCCCGGTCGACCAGACGCACCCGCACCCCGTGCCCGGCGAGCTGACCGGCCATGGTGAGGCCGGTCGGCCCCGCGCCGACCACCAGCACCTCCACCTCCGAGCCCATAGCGCCCGTCATCGGCAGCCCCCTGGTTCGCGGTGAGGATCGCACCTCCCAGTCAAGGTCACGGTAGCGCCCGGCGTGCCGACGTGGTGCCCGCGGCGAACCTCAGCTGCGCGGATCTGGGCTGCTGATGATCAACGCGGGATAGCCAGACTCCTGGGGCGGTCGGCCGGGCTTGTCGTCGTGGCCGCCTCAGTCGGTTCTGCTCCGCCTCTCGAACTCAGAGCAGGCCGCGCTGGACCGCGCGGACGCCGGCCTGGAACCGGCCGGTGGCGTCGAGCTCGTCGAGCAGCGCGGCGATCCGGCGACGGACCGTCCGTGGGCTCACGCCGAGGTGGCGCGCGATCGACTCGTCCTTCATCCCCGCGTTGAGCAGGTCGACGAGCTCGCTCGTGTCGGCGTCGCGCGCCACGGTGGAGCCGTGGTGGCCCGACCCGAACCGGATGGGGCTGGCGTGCGACCACAGTTGCTCGAAGATGGCCTGAAGACCGTCGGTCAGCGCCGAACGCGCCGCCACGACCGAGAGGGTCTCCGGCGCGGTCTCTTCGCCGGCGAGGAGCACCACCGCGGTCTCGCGGTCGACCACCAGAAGCTTCATGGGTACCTGCGGCAGGGTCCGGGCCTCCTCGCCGATGTCGACCATCCACTGGATGCGGGCGACCAGCGCCGGTTCGTCGAGGACCTGGCTGGCGTAGAGCGCACGGAACCGGACGCCTCGGCGCAGCAGACCGAGTTCGGCGTCGCTGATGGGCGTGCTGTTCGGGGCCACGTACGGCGGGGTGTCGATCCCGACCACCTCCGTCCTCGCCGATCCGAGCAGGTCGTGGATGCGGCTCGCGGTCGCCGCGCGCCCCTCGACCACCTCGAACAGCCGTCGCGGTTCGGTGCGCATCAGTCCGGCGGCGAACACCCGGGACAGCTCGTACGACGCGGTCTCGAGCCGGTCCAGCGCATGTCGGCGTTCCCGCACCAGCGCGGCGACACCGGCGAGGGGGTCCACCGCCTGGTAACGGCCGTCGGTCCAGGTGTCGTGGCGTACCAGCCCCAACGAGACCAGACGGTCCAGCGCGGCGCGTACCTGCGCGGTGGAACACTCCAACGCGTCGCCGTGTGACTCGACGTCGGCCCCGGGGTCGAGCAGGAGCCGCCGGTACACCTGTTGGTCCAGGTCGGACAGCCCGACCAGGTCCCACCCCGCCCGCTCACCGTTGTCCGTCACAGCCGCGAGCATAGGCCCTTGTGTCCGGAACGGGCACCTGGCCGAATCGGGCACCGTTGCGCGTCATCCCGCTGTTATCGTCTCGCCGCCGGTGTGTCTGGTCCACGGACCATGTGAAATCCCTCCACGTGACGACGCGTGACCTCCGTGACCCTCGGTGCCGGCACGATCGAGGAGGAGCAATCATGTCGCGTCGTCTGTTACGCGCGCTCGCAGTGACTGCCACAGTCGTCAGCACAGTGGTCACCCAGAGCCTTACCGGTGCCGTGGGCGTGGCCCAAGCGGCTCCGGTGACCACGGCATCCACAGGTTTCGCCACCACCGCGACGGGCCCTGGCGGCTCCGGCGAGTGGAGGACCGAACGGCTGTGCACCGGGCCCGTGCGAGCGGGGTTCGCACAGTGTCATTCGATCCGACGTACCCCGCCGACGGCGTCGGCGCAACCGTCGCCGTCGACGACGTCCAGGCAGGCCAGCCCCGCCGAGACGGTCTACGGGTACGGGCCGGCCGACCTCGTCTCGGCGTACCGCCTGCCCGCCGTGGCGGGTGACGGCATCACCGTCGCGATCGTGGACGCCTTCGACGGCCCGACCGCCGAGGCCGACCTCGCGGTCTACCGGGAGCACTGGGGCCTGCCCCCGTGCACCACCGACAACGGCTGCTTCACGAAGATCGACCAGCGGGGCGGCCACGACTACCCCGTACCGGACGAATCGTGGGCCGGGGAGATCTCGCTCGACCTCGACGCCGTGTCGGCGGTGTGCCCACGCTGCCACATCCTGTTGGTCGAGGCCGACAGCAACTCGGCTGACGACCTGGGCCAGGCCGTCGACCGGGCCGTCGCCAGTGGCGCGCAGGTGGTGTCGATCTCCTACGGCGGTCCCGAGGACGCCGACATGATCTCCGCCAACGAGAAGCACTACCGGCACCCCGGGGTGGCGATCGTCGCGTCCTCCGGCGACTACGGGTACGGCATGTCCTATCCCGCCTCGTCGCCGCACGTGACGGCCGTCGGCGGCACCTCGCTCACCCGTGACGACACCACCGGCCGCGGCTGGACCGAGCAGGTGTGGGACAACTACGCCGGCGCACCCGGCAGCGGATGTTCCGCGGTGGAACCGAAGCCGTTCTTCCAGGCCGACCCCGGATGCCACGGCCGCACCGTCGCCGACGTGTCCGCCCTCGCCGACCCGCTCAACGGTCTGGCCGTCTACCAGACCTTCGGCGGTTACGGCTGGGCGCAGTACGGCGGCACGAGCCTGGCGGCCCCGATCATCGCCGGCGTGTACGCCCTCGCCGGCCGGGTGCCGGCCGGCGACGCACCGAACTGGTACCCCTACGCGGCGTCGGCCGGCGGACTCAACGACATCACGGTGGGCCGGAACGGCACCTGCGACCAGGCGGCGACGTACCTCTGCACCGCCGGCGAGGGATTCGACGGCCCGACGGGCCTCGGCACCCCGAACGGTGTCTCCGCCCTCAGGGCACCCGGCCCCCACGGTCATGTCGCCGGCACCGTGACCGACGCGACCAGCCACGCGCCGGTCGCGAACGCCACCGTCACGGTGAGCGGCGGTGGTCACGCCGTCACCGCCACCACCGACACCGCCGGGCGGTTCGACGTCACCGAACCCGTCGGCACGTTCACCGTGGCGGTCGCCGCGTTCGGCTACGCCGCCGCGACCCGTACCGCCGACGTCATTGACGGGCAGACGTCCACGGTGGATGTGTCGCTGCAGGCACAGCCGCTGGTCACGCTGTCCGGCACGGTGACCGACGGTTCCGGGCACGGCTGGCCGCTGTACGCCACGGTGTCCGCACCCGGGACGCCGTTGCCGGCCGTGCGCACCGATCCGTTCACCGGCCGCTACCGCATGCGGGTGCCGGTACAGTCCGCCCTGACCCTGCGGGTGCAGGCCGAGGCGGCCGGGTACCGCACCGCCGACGCGCAGGTCACCGTCGACGCCACCGACGTCGGCCGGGATCTCGCGGTGCCCGTGGACGACGAAACCTGCGCGACCGCCGGCTACCACCACAACTACGCCGGGCTGCCCGCCGAGCCGTTCGACTCCACCGGCGTGCCGGCCGGCTGGCGGGTCGACGACGCGACCGAGAACGGCGGATGGGAGTTCGACCGGGGCCGGGTGATCCCGCGCACCAACGAGACGACGGGCAGCGGGAACTTCGCCCTCATCGACACCCAGTTGCAGAACCGCAAGGACACCACCCTCACCACACCGCCGGTCGACCTGACCGGCGTCGACCATCCCGTCGTCGGGCTGCGCACCCGCTTCGTCGGGTACCTGCCGACGCAGTCGGCCGATGTGGGCTTCTCCATCGACGGCGGCGCCACCTGGTCGACGATCTGGAAGCAGGACGGGCTGGCCATCATCAACGGGCCGCTGGCCCTGCCGATCCCGCAGGCCGCCCACCACCGCGGGGTGCTGGTGCGGTTCCACTACGCCGGGCAGTTCGCCCGCTACTGGGAACTCGACGACGTGTACGTCGGCGAGCGCACCTGTGACCCGGTGGCCGGCGGGATCGTCGCCGGACGAGTCCTCGACGCGAACACCGGCGACGGCGTCGACGGGGCCACCGTCACGGCGCTCGCCCACCCGGACGTGCAGACCGGGTCGGTGGCCACGCCTGACGACGACAGCATCGGCGACGGCTACTTCGCCCTGTTCGCGCCCGGCGACGGTGACCAGGGATTCACCGCATCGGCGCGCAACCGGATCAGCCTCACCCGATCGGTGCACGTCGCAGCCGACGCCGTCACCAGGGCCGACTTCTCGCTGGCCGCCGCAGCGCTGACCATCAGCCCCGCGACCGTGACGCGTAGCGTGCGGCTCGGCAAGAGCGCGCAGGCGACGTTCACCGTCACGAACTCCGGGTCGGCGCCGGCGCACGTCTCCCTCGTGGAGCAGCCCGGCGGCTTCAGCCCGGCCGGCGGACCGGCCGCCGCCGCGGCGGTTCCTGCGCGCCGTGTCCCCGGCGGCGCCGCCGGCGTCCGGCGCGCCCCGGCCGGGCAGCGGGCAGCCGCCTTGCCGACCGTCACCTCCCCGACGACCGCCTCGGCGGCGTCGGACGCTCCGGCCTGGACGCCGCTGGCCGACTACCCGGGCGGCCCGATCATGGACCACGCCATGGCCCGCGGCGACGACGGCAAGGTCTACGTCGTCGGTGGCACGCCCGACGGGTACGGGCCCACGGCGAGGGGGTACGTCTACGACCCGGTCCGGCTGCTGTGGTCGGCACTGCCGAAGCTGCCGGTGCCCGTGCAGCGACCGGCGGCGGCGTTCCTCTCCGGCCGGCTCGTCGTCGTCGGCGGCTGGGGCCCGCTGGACGCGGTCACCGAGGTGCAGATCTACGACCCGGCGACAGGCGTGTGGACGCGCGGCGCGCCGCTGCCCGCACCGCGCGCCGCGGCCGGCAGTGCCGTACTCGACGGCCTGCTGTACGTGGTGTCCGGTTGCACCGTGGGCGGCTGCCTGCCCGCCACCACCACCGTTTTCGCCTACGACCCGGTACGCGACCGGTGGAGCCAGTGGGCGGACTACCCGGCGAGGGAGGCGTTCATGTCCTGCGGCGGGCTGGCCGGACGGGTCGTCTGCGCCGGGGGTCTCGACCTCGAAACCGGCGACGGGTCGGCCGCCACCTACTCGTACGATCCGCGCACGGACGCGTGGAGTCGCGTCGCGGACCTGCCGACCGGTTGGTGGGGCGCGGCGTCGACGGTCGCCAACGGGCAACTGTTGATGAGCGGCGGCGTTGCCGGTGGCACGGGCCCGACGTCGGCCATCACCAACGAGGGGCACGCGTACGACCCGGTGGCGGGCGGCTGGCACGCCCTGCCGAACGCACCCGCGCCGTTCTACCGCGGCGCTGCCGCGTGTGGCGTCTACCGGGTCGGCGGGGCACGGCAACATTTCGAGGCCACGGCGAGCACCCAGGAGCTGCCGGGATACGACATCTGCGGGCCGTCCGGCGACGTGCCGTGGCTGTCCGCGAGCAGCGGCGCCTTCACTCTTGACGCTGGAAAGAGCAAGACCGTGACGCTCACGCTGGACGCCGGCGACGCGTCAACCGTGGACCAGCCGGGGGACTACACGGCCGCGCTGGCGGTCCGGGTCGACGGCCCCGCGCAGCCCGCACCACTACAGGTCACGATGCACGTCGATCCGCCGAAGAGTTGGGGCCGGCTGAGCGGCACGGTCAGCGGGGCAGGGTGCACCGGTGCGGCCGCGCCGCTGTCGCGCGCCGCCGTCACGCTTCGGACGAAACACTCCACCACCACCCTGTGGACCGACGACGCCGGCCACTGGTCGGTCTGGGCCGACCAGCGGGACAGCCCGATCACGCTGGTCTTCTCGGAGGACGGATTCAGCAGTCTGACGAGGACGGTCAAGGTGCGGTCCGGTGGCACGGTCAACACCGAGGTCGTCCTGCAGCCAGCCGGCTGCTGAGCCCGAGGGTACGGGCCGGCCAACGCTTCGGCGGGGGCCGGCCCGTACCCGTTGGGCGCCCGGGAGCCCGCGGGCGTCAGCCAAGCCCCCGCAGACCGGAACCTGGCGGCGGGCCCGGTGCCGGCGCGCAGCAAGATCGCTTGCCCTGCTCGTGGGTCATCCTCACGTTCACCCGACCGGCCGCGTGGTTCACGCACTGGCCTCTAACATCGGGTAAAACCGGCATTGCGGGCGCACGCTGCTGCGCCCTCTCGCAACATCTCGTCGGTTCCGCGGCACCGGCCCCGGCCGGCACGCCGCCCGTGACGAGTCGGAAGGACACCGGCATGAGCTACATCAACGCCAAGGACGGCACCGAGATCTATTACAAGGACTGGGGTGCCGGCCCGGCTGTCACCTTCTCCCACGGCTGGCCGCTGAACGCGGATGCGTGGGACGGGCAGATGCTCTTCCTGGTGCAGAACGGTTTCCGGGTCGTCGCGCACGACCGCCGTGGTCACGGCCGGTCGAGCCAGGCCTCCAGCGGCAACGACATGAACGGCTACGCCGACGACCTCGCGGCGGTCATCGAGGCCCTCGACCTCACCGACGCCACACTGATCGGACACTCCACCGGTGGCGGAGAGGTCGCGCGCTACATCGGCCGCCACGGAACGGGACGGGTCGCCAAAGCCGTTCTCATCTCCGCCGTGCCGCCGATCATGGTGCAGACGCCGGACAACCCCGAGGGCCTGCCCATCGCCGTCTTCGACGAGATGCGCGCCAACCTGATGAAGGACCGATCGCAGTTCTACCAGGACCTGGCGCAGATGTTCTACGGTGCCAACCGGCAGGGGGCGAAGGTCTCGAAGGGGATCCTCGACCAGTTCTGGCTGTGGAGTATGCAGGCCGGCCTGTTGAACGCGTACGAGAGCATCAAGGCCTTCTCCGAGACGGACTTCCGCGACGATCTCGCCAAGTTCGACATCCCCACGCTGGTGATGCACGGCGAGGACGACCAGATCGTTCCGGTCAAGGACTCGGCGAAGAAGACCGCCCAGCTCATCGCGAACGCGAAGGACATCTACTACCCGGGCGCGCCGCACGGCATCACGTCCACGCTGCAGGACCAGGTCAACAACGATCTGCTCGCGTTCCTGAGGAGTTGACCCGAGGCGATATCGCCGCCGGCTCCCGAGCCGGTCTCTGCTACTCCCCCGACGACTCGCTCACAAGACGAAGATGTCAGGCGATCGCCGTCGAGCGGCTGATCTCTTCCCAAGCCGCGACCTCGGCCAGCAGCGCCTCGTGGTGCTCGCGCAGCCCGTCCACCGCGTCACCACCGAGCAGGAGCCGCAACGGCAGGCGGTCACTGTCCAGCACCTTCAGGATCGCCGCCGCACCCTTCACCGGGTCGTTCGGCTCCACGCCCGACAACTCGTGGGTGAAGCGGCGGGTCGCACCGGCGGTGTCCTGGTACGCCGCCGTCTGCTCAGTGACGTACTTGTTGTTGTTGAACTCGGTACGGAACGCGCCCGGTTCCACGATCAGCACCCGTACGCCCAGCGGCGCCAGCTCCGTCGCCAGCGTCTCGGACAGCCCTTCGAGGGCCCACTTGGCGGCGTGGTAGGCCCCGAATCCCGGGTACGTCTTCTGTCCACCCAGCGAGCTCATCTGCACGATGGTCCCGCTGCCCTGCTCGCGCATCAGCGGCAGGACCGCCTTGGTGACCTCGGCCGCGCCGAAGAAGACCACCTCCATCTGCTGGCGCAGTTCCGCCATGGTGACCTCCTCCACCGCGCCGAGGACCAACGAACCGGCGTTGTTGACAAGGACGTCGATCCGGCCGTAGGCAGCCAGCGTGGCCTGTACCGCGGCGTCAATCGAGGCCGGATCGGTGACGTCCAGCGCCGTCGTGCCGATCCCGTCCTGCTCCGCCAGGTCGGCCAGGGCCTCCGGCCGGCGAGCGGTGGCCATCACCCGGTCGCCGGCGGCCACCGCCGCCAGCGCCAGTTCCCGGCCGAAGCCGGAGGAACAGCCGGTGATCAACCAGACCCGGCCCTGCGTGTTGTCCTGCATCTTTTGGCTCCCGTTACGTGCCGTCGTGAACAGGAACAATGCTGATGGCGGGCATCTGGCGCGACCAACACCGGTTACCTGCCACGGCGGTAGTCTCGGCCTGTGACCCCCGATCTTCGGCAGCTCCGGTACTTCGTCGCCGTTGCCGAGGAGTCGAGCTTCACCCGGGCCGCCAACCGGCTGATGATCACGCAACAGTCGCTCTCCCAGCAGATCAACGCGCTGGAACGGATCCTCCGCGCGAAACTGTTCGACCGGGACAGCCGGGGCACCAGACTCACCGATACCGGGGCACTGTTCCTGCCCGAGGCACGCGCGGTGCTGGAGCGCGCCGACGAGGCCGTGGCCGTGGTCCAGCGGGCCGTGCGTGGCGAGACGGGCCGGCTCCGCGTAGCTTTCCTGGCCACCACCACGAACCACCTGCTGCCGCCGGTGGTCCGGGCCGCTCGGGAACGCCTCCCCGGCCTGGAACTGGTCACCGAGGAGACCACCATCGCCCCGCTGGTCGAAGGCGTGCTCAGCGGCCGGTACGACCTCGCGTTCACCCGACCGCCACAGGTCCCGGGCCTGGCGGCACGGACGATCGCCACCGAACAGGTGTGCGCCGTCCTGCCCGAGGGGCATCCGCTCGCCGACCGCACCGAGCTGACCCTGTCCGAGCTGGCAGACGAGCGGTGGGTCATGACCCCGCGCAGTTCCTGGGAACCCTGGCACCAGACGTTCGAGGAAAACTTCCGCGCCGCCGGGTTCACCCCCGACATCGTCGCCCGGGACGCCAGCGTTCAAGGGCTGCTCGGCCTGGTCGCGGCCGGTGTCGGGATCACGCGGCTCGGCTGGTCGGCGCACAACCTGCGCCGTACCGGTGTGGTGTTCGTACCGTTGGCCGGGGAATTCGCCACCACCGAAATGATCTGGCTGGCCGACAACCCCTCGACCGCGCTGCGCCGCGTAACGGACGTGGTGACCGAGCTGGCCGCCAAGATGGACCTCACCACCACCGGCTGAGTGCGACCGAGCGACCGAACACCGGCCGGCCCCGGGGTACCGGCGCGAAACACCAGGCGCCACAGGCTGCGGCTACCGCCGTGGCAGGTAATCAGTGTTGGCCGGTTCGGACCGGTCTGGACCAGTATCGTCGTTGCCAATACGGAACGGGATCACGTCCCGCAGAGCACGAGGAACCACCATGAGCAACCCCAACCCTTCCCGCGAGCAGGCCACCGATCGGGCAGCCCTCCGCGAACTGGTCGACGCCTACGCCCGCCTCGCGGACCGCCGCGACGCTCAGGGACAGGCCGCACTCTTCACCGCCGACGCCCGCGTCGCCGTGTACGACGGCGAGCCCGACACGACCGAGCCGACGCAGGTCCTGATCGGTCGGGACGAACTGGCCGCGGCCTTCGGCGCGCTCCAGAACTACGACAAGACGACCCACTTCAACGGTCAGAGCACGGTCACCATCGACGGGGACCGCGCCACCGGAGAGACCTACTGCCTGGCGCACCACCTCTGGACCGAGGAGGGACAGCGCAGCCTGATGGTCATGTCGATCCGGTACTACGACACCTTCGTCCGGCAGGACGATCGGTGGTTCTTCGCCGAACGCCAGCTCATCACCGACTGGATCGATCGCCGAAACTCGACGCCCTGAGGGTCGACGGAGTCAGCACGCAGCCAAACCCGCCAGGCGTTCCCTGACTGGGCTGTCGAGCCCGGGCCGGTGCGGACCCCTCGGAGCCGTTGCTACTATCATGATTGTTGACAGCGCAAATTTATCGCTGGCAACTATCGTGATGAAAGGATGCCTTCGATGGCACAGGCCAAGCTCGCCGTCATCTACTACTCCTCCACCGGCACCATCCACGCCATGGCCAAGCGGCTCGCCGAGGCCGGCGCGAAGGCCGGCGCGGAGGTGCGGCTGCGTCAGGTTGCGGAACTTGCTCCCGAGGAGGCCATCGCCTCCAACGCCGCCTGGAGCCAGCACTTCGACGCCACGAAGAACGAGCCGAAGGCGAACGCCGACGACATCGTCTGGGCCGACGCGGTGTTGTTCGGCACCCCCACGCGCTACGGCAACGTCGCCAGCCAGCTCAAGCAGTTCATCGACACCCTCGGTCCGCAGTGGGCGCAGGGACTGCTGGCCAACAAGGTGTACGCCGGCTTCACCGCGTCCATGACCGCTCACGGCGGCCAGGAATCAACGCTCCTGGCGCTCTACAACACGATCCACCACTTTGGCGGCCTGGTCGTCGCCCCCGGGTACACCGACCCGCTGAAGTTCACCGACGGCAACCCGTACGGCGTCTCGCACGTCACCGGCGGAAGCAATGACGCCCCCCTGGGTGACGCCCAGTTCGCCGCCCTCGACCACATGGCCGAGCGGGTCGTGAACATCGCCAGCAAGCTCAACGCCTGACGAGCCGCGCCGATTGCCCGTGGGTTGTCCGATTTCCGGTCTACCCGAAATCGGACAACCCTGCGGGTCAAGGCCTCCGGCCCGGTCCGGCCGGTGGTCGCAGCGTGACCCGCCGTACTCCGACCAGGCCACGTCCCCACAAGGTGGCGGTCCTCCCTCTTACCGAAAGGACGTGTCATGACGACCATGCCTAAACGCTCCGAATCCACCACGCGCCGAACCGTACTGAAAGGGGCGGTGATTGCTGCTGTGCCCGCGGCGACGGGACTCCTCAGTGGAGGTCTGGCGGTTCCCGGCAGCGCGAGCGCGGCGGACACGCTGCCGGAGTACGCGCCGGTGCCCGCAGCCTCGATCGGGCCGGCGCTCAACGCCGCCGGGTACTACGTCGGCCGGATCCGGGGAAATCTCTACTGGGTGACCGACGCCTTTTACCAGGCGATGTTCCTGACCACCCCGGAAGGCGTCGTGCTCGTCGACGCACCGCCCACGATCGGACACAACCTGCTGCGGGCCATCGACGACGTCACCAAGACGAACGGGATGCCCAGCAAGGTCACGCACCTGGTCTACTCGCACTCGCACGCCGACCACATCGGCGCCTCGGCCATCCTGGGCAAGGACGTGGTGCGGATCGGGCATTCGGAGACCCGCCGACTGCTCCGCCTCGACCGGGACCCCAACAGGCCGGTGCCGACGGAGACGTTCGACCACCGATACGTTCTGAACGTGGGTGGTGAGCGGCTGGAACTCGCCCACCACGGCCCGAACCACTCGCCCGACAACATCTTCGTCTACGCACCCGCGCAGAGAACTCTCATGGTCGTGGACGTGCTCTACCCGGGATGGGTGCCGTTCAAGAACCTCGCCGTCTCCCAGGACATTCCCGCCTGGGTGAAGGCGCACGACGTGGCGATGGAGTACCCGTGGCAGACCCTGGTCGGCGGCCACCTCGGACGCCTCGGTGTCCGTGCCGACGGCGACATCCAGAAGCAGTACATGGCCGACCTCGACGCAGCGGTCCGCAACGCCTCGGCGACGCTGGACCCCACGCCCTACTTTCAGAAGTACGGGCCGAGCGGCAACTCGTGGGCGGTCTTCAAGACCTACCTCGACGCCGTCGCCCGCCAGGCGGCTGAGCCGGTGGTCGCCAAGTACACCGGCATCCTGGCCGCCGCCGATGTCTTCACCGTCGACAACGCCTACGCACTGCTGGAGTCCCAGCGGATCGACGGCGGACTCCTGGGCCCCTTCGGCGTCCGTTCGTAACCACCTGTTCGTGCCGAGCGGCGGACTGTTCGAGTAAGGGTGTAACGGGTCTGGCCCGGCGCCGAGCCTGGACGGGCTTGGCGGGAAGGACAGGCAATGACCGGGATCATCGAGTCTGCGCCGAGATCGATGGATACCCAGCAGTTCGCGCAGCAACTCGTGGAGCAGGCCCACGCCGAGGGCGTGGACCTGCTGGGCCCGAACGGGTTGCTGCGCGAGCTGACCAAGACCGTGGCGTGACGATGGTCAGGGCAAGCCGTCGTAGACACCACAGCATCTCGCCACTAACGTAGTCTCCACTACAGCACAGGGGGCGAGATGACAGTCGCGAGCGTCGAATTCCACCAGCACCACCGGGACGTGACGGGAGGCTGGCTGCGGCCGGCCGTGTTCGGAATCATGGACGGCCTGGTTTCCAACGCGGCCCTGATCGCCGGCGTGGCCGGCGGCGGCGGCTCCACCCGGACGATCGTCCTCACCGGATTCGCCGGCCTGGTCGCCGGCGCCTGCTCCATGGCCAGCGGCGAATACACGTCCGTCGCGTCGCAGACCGAGCTCACCAGGGCCGAGATCGCGCGCGAGCGCCGGGAACTCGAACTGCACCCGGACGAGGAGCGCGCCGAACTGGCCGCCATCTACGTCGCCCGAGGGCTCGACGAGACCCTGGCACGGCAGGTAGCCGACCAGTTGTCCGGTGACCCCCGGCAGGTGTGGCGCGTCCACGTGCGGGAGGAGATGGGGGTGGACCCGGACGATCTGCCGTCGCCGTGGGTGGCCGCCGGATCGTCGTTCGCCGCGTTCTCGCTCGGAGCGCTGGTGCCGATGCTGCCGTTCCTGCTCGGCTTCGGAAACCTCGCCGCGGCCCTGGCGTTCACCGGCGTCGCCCTGTTCCTGGCCGGGGCCGGCGTCGCCAGGATGACGGAAGTGCCCGCCTGGTTCGGCGGGCTGCGACAGCTGGGGCTCGCCGCCGCGGCCGCCGCCGTCACGTACGGGATCGGTCACCTCATCGGCGCCAACCTCGCATGATCCGCGGCCTGCGCATCGCCGTCCTGGCCAAGCAGGTTCCCGCAGGCGGCATCGTGGCGATGACGGATGACGGCCGGGTCCGGCGGGACGGACCGGCGGAGATCAACCCTTTCTGCCGACGGGCTATCGCCCAGGGCGTGATCCTGGCCCGGGAGACCGGCGGCAGCTGCACGGTCCTGACCATGGGCCCACCGGCAGCGGGCGACGTGCTCGCCGAGGCGATCGCCTGGGGCGCCGACCACGGGGTACTGGTCAGCGACCCAGCCCTCGCCGGGGCGGATCTGCAGGTCACCGCTGCCGCGTTGACCGCTGCGCTGCGTGCCGAGGGGCCGTTCGACGTGGTGCTCGTCGGACACAGTTCGGTGGACGCCGAGACCGGGCAGCTCGGCCAACTGGTCGCCGGCCTACTGGGTTGGCCATTCACCGGCGCGGCCCGCACCCTCCGGATGACCGGAGACTCGTTCGAGGCGGGCTGTGAGCAGGACCACCAGCTCGTCGAGGTACGGGTCCGGCCCCCCGTCGTGATCGCCGTCGCCGAGCGGCTCTGCGACCCGGCCAAGGCACCCGACTACCCGCCCACCGCGGTGACGACCCGGGACCTGTCCGCTCTGCCGGGAGCACTACCCGCGGCCGCGAGTCCGACCTCGGTGGGTCCGGTCCGGCTGGTCACCCCGACCCGCTGGCGCAAGGTGCTCCGCGGCCCGGTTGAGGAACAGGCCGCCGCCGCTGTCGCGCTGCTGGGCGACGCGGGTGCCCTGCGGGCCGGTCCGAGTGCGGCCACCCGCGTGGTCTCGTCGCGTGGCGCCGCCGGGCCGATCGTCCACGTGCTGTCCGACCCGTACCACGACAGCCTTGCCGAACTCCTCGGGCTCGGCGCCCGCATCGGCGGTGAGGTGCACGCCCTGTGCGGACCCGGACCGTCCGCGACCCTCCTCGCCGGACAGGGGGCGGACATCGTGCGCCGTTGGGCCGGTTCCGCTCCGGGTCCGGCCGCCACCGCAGCCGGCCTCGCCACCCTGGGGTCCGCGGCCGTAGTGCTGGTGCCCGCGACGACCTGGGGCCGGGAGGTGGCCGGCCGGTACGCGGCGGCGACCGGCGCCGGACTCATCGCTGACGCCATCGACGTCGGCCAGGTCGGCTCGACCGTGCGCGCGCAGGTGTGCGGGTTCAGCGGGCAGGGTCTGCTGGAGATCGTCAGCCGGACGACGCCGACCGTGGTCACGGTACGGTCCGGCGTGCTGCCGCTGCTCAGCCCGCGAGCTCACCGGTCCGCCGTGGAACGGCCCTGGCGTGTACCGGAGAGCCCGCTCGACGTCGCCGAGACGGCGCGCCGCACGCTGGACGACTGGGCCGCGCTCAGTCGCGCCGAGGTGGTGGTGGGTGTCGGTCGGGGCGTCGCCGCCGCCGACCACGCCGCGCTCGGGCCACTGCTGAAGGTGCTCGACGCGCAGCTGGCCGGCACCCGCAAGCTGACCGACGCGGGTGTGCTGCCACGCAGCCGGCAGATCGGGGCGACCGGGCGCAGCGTCCGGCCTCGGCTCTACGTCGCCATCGGACTCTCCGGCCGCCCGCACCACCTGGCCGGCGTCACCGGGTCGGGAACCATCCTGGCGATCAACCCGGATCCGGACGCGCCGGTGTTCGAGGCCGCGGACGTCGGGATCGTCGCGACCTGGCAGGAGGCCGTACCCGCCCTCGTCCGTGCCCTGTCCGCCGCGTCCTGACCACCCGACCGAGCCGGCCCCCGCTGCCACGACGGAGCGGGGGCCGGTTCGGTATTCGGGCGCCTCTTGGTCGATGGACCGGCTACCGGTGGATCAACGAGCCGCCGTGGCTGGCGCCCAGTTCGCGCAGCAGGTACGGCATGATCCCGCCGTGCCGGTAGTGGAGCACCTCCCGTGGAGTGTCGAGGCGTACCCGCACGGGGAAGGAACGGTCACCGGCGTGCACGTCGACGCGCTCGGGAAACGCCCCGGCGTCGGCGCCGGCCAGCCCGGTGATGTGGAACACCTCCGTACCGGTGAGGCCGAGCGACTCGGCGGAGTCGCCGTTGAGGAACTCGAGCGGCAGGATTCCCATGCCCACCAGGTTCGACCGGTGGATCCGCTCGAACGACCGGGCCAGCACGGCCCGTACGCCCAGCAACGCGGGACCCTTGGCGGCCCAGTCGCGGGAGGACCCGGTGCCGTACTCGCGGCCCGCCAGCACCAGCTGCGGGATCCCGGCGGCCCGGTAGGTCATGGCAGCGTCATAGATGCTCACCGGCTCGGCCGACGCGGTTGGTCCGGCGGTGAGGTCCCGGGTGTAGCCGCCCTCGACACCGGGGAGGAGCTGGTTGCGCAGCCGCACGTTGGCGAACGTTCCACGCATCATCACCTCGTGGTTGCCCCGGCGGGACGCGTACGTGTTGAGGTCGCCCCGGCCGACGCCCCGGTCGCGCAGATAACGCCCGGCCGGCGTATACGCCGGGATGGCGCCGGCCGGCGAGATGTGATCGGTGGTCACCGAGTCGCCGAGCTTGACGAGCACGCGGGCGTCGCGGATGTCGGTCACCGGCTCCAGCCGGTCGGTCATCCCGTCCAGATAGGGCGGCCGGCGCAGGTACGTGGAGTCCGGCTCCCAGTCGAACCTCTCCCCCGCACCTGCCGGCAACGCCCGCCAACGCGCGTCGCCGGCGAAGACGTCCCGGTACGCCCGGGTGAACATCTCCGGCCGCAGGGTCGACTCGATCACCTCCCGCACCTCACGGGGCGCGGGCCAGATGTCCCGCAGATGGACCGGACGGCCCGCCGGGTCCAGTCCGAGCGGCTCGGTGGTCAGGTCGATGTCCATGGTCCCGGCGATCGCGTATGCCACGACCAGTGGCGGCGAGGCCAGGTAGTTCATCCGCACCTCCGGATTGATGCGGCCGTCGAAGTTCCGGTTTCCGGAGAGCACGGCGACCACGTCCACGTTCCGGTTCCGGACCGCCGACGACACCTCCGACACCAGCGGTCCGGAGCCGCCGATGCAGGTCATGCAGCCGTATCCGGCGAGGTGGAAGCCCAGCTCGGCCAGGTACGGCATCAGGCCGGCCCGCTCGTAGTAGTCGGTGACCACCCGGGAGCCGGGTGACAGGCTGGTCTTCACCCAGGGCTTGCTGCGCAGGCCGCGCTCCACGGCGTTGCGTGCCAGCAGTCCGGCCGCCACCATCACCGACGGGTTGGAGGTGTTGGTGCACGAGGTGATCGCCGCGATGGCGACGCTGCCGGGTCGGATCGACTCACCCCCACCCACCGGGTCCGTCACGTCCGGTCCCGCGCCGCCCGAACCACCTGTGTCCGGTGCCGCGCCGGCGTCCCCGCCCGAGGAGGCCAGTGCCTCCCGGAAGGCGACGCGGGCATGCGCGAGCGGGACACGGTCCTGCGGCCGACGGGGCCCGGCGATGGACGGCACCACCGCGGACAGGCTCAGGTCGACCAGGTCGCTGTAGTCGGGCGAAGCCTGCGGATCGTGCCACAGGCCCTGCTCCTTGGCGTACGCCTCGACGAGCGCGACCTGCTCCGGAGGACGGCCGGTGAACCGCAGGTAGCGCAACGTCTCCTCGTCGATGGGGAAATAGGCGCAGGTGGAACCGAACTCGGGGCTCATGTTCGCGATGGTGAGCCGATCGGCGATCGGCAGCTCCGTCACGCCCGGTCCGAAGAACTCGACGAACGTGCCGACGACGCCGTGCCGGCGCAGGCGCTCCACGATCGTCAGCACCAGGTCGGTCGCCGTCCCTCCCTCGGGCAGTGTGCCGTGCAGCCGCACGCCGATCACCCGGGGCACGAGCATCGACAGCGACTGGCCCAGCATCGCGGCCTCCGCCTCGATCCCGCCGACACCCCAGCCGAGCACACCCAGACCGTTGATCATCGTGGTGTGCGAGTCCGTGCCCAGGCACAGGTCCGGGTACGCCCAGCCGTCCTCGACCATGACCACGCGGGCCAGGTACTCGGCGTTGATCTGGTGCATGATGCCCATGCCGGGCGGCACCAACCTGAAGTTGCGGAAGGCGGACTGCGCCCACTTGAGGAACCGGTACCGCTCGCCGTTGCGGGCGTATTCGAACTCCACGTTGCGGGTGAGCGCGTCCGGGCGCCCGAAGACGTCGGCGATGACCGAGTGGTCGACGGTCAGCTCGACCGGGATCGCGGGATTGACCCGGGCCGGGTCGAGCCCGAGGGCGGCGCTCGCGTCCCGTACGGCGGCCAGGTCGGCCACGGCGGGCACCCCGTTGGTGTCGTGCAGGAAGGCCCGGGCCGGTGTGATGTCGACAGGCCGCTCGAAGGAACCGGCCGATCCCCAGTCGAGCAGCGCCTGCACCTGGTCCCCGGTGACCCGTTCGCCGTCCTCGTGACGCAGCAGGTTCTCCAGCAGGATCCGGATGCTGTAGGGCAACCGGGGCGGGGCGACGTCAGCGATGCGGTGGACGGAGTAGACGGCGTCGCCGACGGTGAGGGTGCCGGCGGTCGCGAAGCTGTCCCGGCCAGCGCTCACCCGATCACCGCTCGGGAGCGCGCCGGCACCGGTGTGGCGGAGCCGTCGGGCGTGGACCGGGCGCGACCCTTGATCGGGATGCAGAGCGGCTTGCCGCTGACCGGGTGGCTGTGCACCCGGGCCTCGATGCCGAAGACCTGGTGCAGCAGGGCCGGGGTGAGCACCTCGGCCGGTGACCCCTCGGTGACCAGCGAACCCTCCTTCATCACGAAGATGTGGTCGGCGTACTCCGCCGCCATGTTGAAGTCGTGCAGCACCATCGCCACCGTCTTGCCCTGCTCGATGTTGAGTTCGTGGAGCAGGTCGAGCACTTCCAGCTGGTATGCGACGTCCAGGAAGGTTGTCGGTTCGTCCAGCAGGATCAGTTCGGTGCCCTGGGCGAGACAGAGCGCGATCCAGGCGCGTTGGCGTTGGCCGCCGGAGAGCTGGTCGACGGACTTGCGTCGCAGCCCTGCCAGGCCGGTCACCTCGATGGCCCAGTCGACCATGTCCTTGTCGTCGCTCGACGGGACCGACAGCGAGCGTCGGTGCGGGTGCCGGCCGAACCAGATGAGGTCCTCCACGGTGATCGCCTCGGGAGCGACGAGTACCTGTGGCAGCACGGCGAGCCGCCGGGCGACCTCCTTGGTGGAGTAGGCGTGGATCGTCCGGCCGTCGAGCACGACGCTTCCCTGGCGTGGCTTGAGCAGGCGGGACAGGGCGCGCAGCGCGGTCGACTTGCCACAACCGTTGGGGCCGATGAGCACGCTCACCTTGCCGTCCGGAATGGCGAGCGACAGATCTGTGGCGATCACGAGATTGTCGTACGCGAGTTGAATGGCCTCGGTATGCAGTCGCACGTCGACCTCCTACTTGCCGGTCTTGGTGAGCAGATACAGGAAGTACGGGCCGCCGACGAGCGCGGTGATCAGCCCGACGGGGATCTCCAACGGCGGCACGGCGCCGCGACCCACCGCATCGGCAAGGACCATGAGCAGCGAGCCGAGGGCGGCGGATGTGGGCAGCAGGGCGAGATGACGTCCGCCGACGAGCCGGCGGGCCATGTGCGGCGCGATCAGGCCGACGAAGCCGACCGTGCCGGCGACGGCGACGGCCGCGCTGGCCAGCCCTACCGCGAGGAGCAGGGTGATGCGCCGTGTCCGCTCCGCCGGCTCGCCGAGGCCGATGGCGAGGTCGTCGCCGAGCCCGAGGGTGTCGAGCCGGCGCGAGTAATACAGCACCAGCGGTACGAGCACCAGCACCCACGGCAGGAACTGCCCGACGTGGGTCATGGTGCGGCCGAACATGCTGCCGGTCAGCCAGCTCATCGCGGCATTCACGTCGAGCGGATTGCGGACCAGCAGGTACCGGATGCCTCCCTCGCAGAGGGCGCTCACCGCGATGCCCACCAGCGCGATGCGGGCCGGCGACGCACCGCGGCGGTACGCGAAGAGGTAGACGACAACCGCTGCGCCGATCCCGCCGCAGAAGGCGGCGACCGGCAGTGCGATGACCGGAGCGGTCGGCCAGAGCAGCAGCGTGAGCATCGCCGTCAGCCCCGCGCCCTTGGTGACGCCGATGATGTCGGGCGCCGCGAGGGGATTCCGCACCACGCCCTGCAGCACTCCCCCGGAGACCGCGAGCGCGATGCCGACCAGCCAGCACAGCAGCACCCGGGGCAGGATGAACTGCTCCAGGAGCCGCGTCTTGTCCGGATCGAGCCGTCCGAGCAGCGCGGTAAAGCCGTCGAGCCAGCCGACTCCGGGGACGCCGGCGCCGATGGTGAGGACGCTGCCCAGCGCCGCCACCACCGTGGCCGACACGCCGACGGTCCACTGGCGGCGGTTGCGTCCGGCGGTGGCCGGCGCGGTCACCGGTCGGGTCATGGTGTGAGACGTCATGCCACAGTCCTTTGCCGGCGGGCCAGCACGATGAAGAACGGGGCGCCGATGAGGGCCGTGACCACGCCGGCCGGCACCTCGAACGGCGGGTTGACGAACCGCGACGCGATGTCCGCGTAGACCAGCAGCGTCGCGCCGCCCAGCGCGGACAGCGGTATGACGACGCGGTGGCGGTTACCGACGAGCCGACGGATGATGTGCGGGACGACGAGGCCGACGAAGGTGATCGGCCCGGCCACGGCCACCGAGCCGGCGACCAGCCCGATGATCACGATGCCACCGAACAGCCGCGTTCGCTGCACCCGCAGGCCGAGCCCCCGCGCGATGTCCTCGCCAAGGGCGAGCATGTCCAGCGAACGGGCCAGGGCGAGCGCCCCGACCAGCCCGGCGGCCGCCCACGGCAACGCCGTCGTCACGTCCGACCACTGGGCGAAATTCACTCCGCCGACGAGCCAGAAGAATACGTTCTTGGTGTCGTTGTCGTTGAAGATGATGAGACCCTGCGTCACCGACAGCAGCAGCGAGGCGATGGTGAACCCGGCGAGGGCGAGCCGGACGGTGCCGACTCTGCCCTGGCCACGACCGGCCAGGGTGAGAACCAGGAGGCCGGCCGCCGCGCCCCCGGCGAAGGCGAGCGGCACGACCGGCGCGCCGACCAGCCCGGGTACGAAGGTGAGCGCGCCTACCACCACCACCGCCGCCCCGGCGCTGACGCCGAGGATCTCCGGCGCCGCCAAGGGGTTGCCGGTGATGGTCTGCATGAGCACGCCGGAGACGCCCATGTTCGCCCCGACAACCGCGGACAGCAGCGCCCGCGGCAGCCGGATGGTCCGTACGACGAGTTCCTGGACCCCGCTGCTGCCCGGGTGCAGCAGCGCGGCGAGGATGGTGCCGATGGAGATCGCCACGTTGCCCAGGGCGATGCTCCACAGGAGGCCGAGCCCGAGCAGCACCACGATCACGGCGCTGACCAGCGGCGTCCGCCAGTGCCGGAAACGGGTCTGCCGCTCGACATTGTCGGACGCCGAGGGCGCGACCACCGTCGCGGTCGCCATGTCAGCCGCCGTACAGCTTCGTGATGACGTCCTGCGCGATCAGCTCGGCGCAGATGATGCCCCGCCAGCGGGACCAGACGGCCTGCGTGACCGGATACACCCGGTGCTCCTTGACCGCCGTCACCTGACGGATGAGCGGGCTCGTCTGCCACTGGTCGAACAGCGTCTTGTCGGCGGACTTCGCCACGAAGAGCACCGGCGGGTCGGTGGCGACGAACGTCTCCAGGCTCAGCTCGACCCGGGTGTTCTGGCCCTCGGTCGGGGGTACGCTCTCCAGCCCCAGTTCCCTGAGCACGCTCGTGGCGTACGCGTCGCCGGTGTAGACCGCGAACGTCTTCTCCGAGGCGATGCCGAACATGTATTTGGTCTTCTCCCCCGCGGGGATCTTGGCCTTGAACGCGGCCATCGTGTCGCGGTGCTTGCGCAGCCGCTCCTCCATCGCCGCACACCGGTCGAGGGCCTGGGAGATGGCGACCGCGCTGTTCAGGTTCTCCTGGTAACTCGCGTTCAGGCTGTCGAAGGCGATCGTCGGCGCGATGCCCTTCAGCTGGTCGTAGATCGCCTTGTGCCGCTCGGTGTCCGCGATGATCAGGTCGGGCTTCAGCGCGCTGATCTGCTGCAGGTTCGGGGACTGGCGAAGGCCGACCGACGTGTACCCGGCGATCTGGTCGAGCACCTGGGGCAGGATGCGCTTCTGGTCGTTGTCGTCCGCCACGCCAACGGGCTTCACGCCGATCGACGCGAGGGCGTCGACGAAGGAGAACTCCAGCGCCACCACCCGCTGCGGCTCGCCCTTGATCTCGGTAGTGCCGAGCTCGTGGGTGATGCTGCGGGTCTCCTGGCCGCAGGCGCCGGCGTTGCTGCTGGCGTCCACCTTGGCCGTCTGGCCGACGGCGGAGGTGGAGCCGGTGCCGTCGCCGGTGGTGCAGCCGGCGAGCGCTACGCCCGCCAGGACTGTCGTCGCGATCAGTGCCAGGCCGTATTTCGTTCTCATCGTTCCTCGTCTCATGGTCGAGCCAGGGAGGAGGATGGCGGCGGCTCCGAACTACCGGGGTCCGCCGTCGCTCCCGGGTGGGTGGTGAACCAGCGCGTCGGTTCGCGACGCGCGCGGACGGGTAGCGGCCCCGTCGTGATGCAGCTCTGTACCGAACCTGTGCCAGGTGCCCTCGCTGGTCGGCCCTGCTGCGTTCCGGTACGTCCCCGTGCGGCTGAGAAGTGTTGCCCGATGTTCGCCGGCCGGCCCGTTCGAAGGGCGGAGGCCGATGACGGGGCTTGCTGTCCCTGGCATCGCCGGCTCCTCTCCTCGACCGGTCAACCGGGTATGGCAAGACCGTAGTAACCGCTACAGACAGCGTCAATACTTGTCGTCAATACTTTGTGTTCCGGGATCGGACAACCTCGCCGATCCTCTTGGCTGACGCGGCACGTCGGCGGAACACCGGGAAGGCGCTACGACAAAGGCGCCCTTCATGGCCTGGGAAACCTGAAGGACGCCTGTGTCGACGGGGCATCGGGCCGGGGCGATGCCGCACCGCCCCGGCTCACCCCGGACGCGTCAGCTGCTGGCGCGAACGTCGACGACGAGCGCGATCGTGAACGCCACCAGCACGGCGAGCGCCACCAGAGGCGCGAGCAGGGCGCTGGCCGCGTACCCGGCGAGGACCGCGACGGCGCCGGCACCGAGCGCCAGCACGACCGCGAGCGCAATCTTCCAGTCGTCGCCGATGATGAAGTCGTACCAGAAGGCGAAGAAACCGCGGACGAATGCCATTCAGACCTCCTCAGTAGCACGCGCGACGGGCGCGGTGACGGCGGGCTGCGCCGGGCGGCGCAGTGCGCTGATCAGGGCGCGGGACAGCAGCAGCCACGCCGCGATGAGTACGAGAAGCATCCAGTCGCCACCGGGCCACTCGATGCTGTTTCCACCGTCGGTCAGGATGCCCAGGCCCTCCACGGCCCAGTAGAGGCCGAAGCTCGCCAACAGCAGGCCGACGCCGTACTTGAGGGTGTTCTCGGGCACCCTGGTCAGCGGCCCGTGCGCGACGGCCCCGATCACCAACACGACGATGCCGGCGGCGGCGGCACCGATGATCGCCACCGGCATGTTCTTGGCGTTGAGCCCGAAGGTGATGACGATGAACACCACCTCGACGCCCTCGAGGAAGACCCCCTTGAAGCTCACCACGAAGGCGAACCAGTCGAGGCCGAAGCGGCTCTCCCGGCCGGCCCGGCGCGCCGCCTCGGTCTGCTCCCGGAACTCCTCGGCCTCGTCGTGCAGGGCCTTCCGGCCCGAAGAGCGCAGCACCGCCTTGCGCAGCCACTGCAACCCGAAGATCAGCAACAGGGTGCCCACGACCAGCTGGAGCGCCGACTCCGGCAGCCAGTTGGCCAGCGCGTAACCCGCCGCGGCCGTGAAGACCACCAGCGCGAGCAGGGCGGTCACGGTACCGACCCAGGCGGATTTCCAGCTGCGGGTCATCCCCATGGCCAGGACGATCGTCAGGGCCTCAACGAACTCGACGAATGAGGCGGCGAAGGTTGCCACGGCCAACCCGGCTACCGCACTGGTGAACATGCTCGAACTCCTGTCTCTCGGCTGCGCGGACACCGACGCACCGTGCTTCACCGGATGCGGTCGGACAGTTGGTTCATCGACGATCGACCGCTGCCTAACGGCGGCCGCTCAGGGTATCGTAGGGGTCACTACAGGCACGGTCAATAGTCGTGGTAATTGCTACAAGACTTCGACACGCCTCATCGGCCCGGCACCGATCGACCTGCCGCGCCGATCCGGTCAGGAGGGTGCGTTGCCGCCGGCGATGAGCTTCTCCGGCCCGACGGTGGAGAGGTGACGGCGTAGCGCTGCTGCCGCCGCCCGGCGGTCGCCCGCGAGCAGCAGGTCGGCTATCGCCACATGCTCACGGCAGCGGACCAGCGCCCGATCGCGGGCGAGCGTCTGCCGGTACTCCATCAGCCGGCGCACCGTGTCGACCCGCTTCAGACCCTCTGTGAAGAAGACGTTGCGGCTGCAGGCCAACACGGTCTGGTGGAAGTGGCTGTTGAGATCGAAGAGGGTGGCCTTGGAGACCGTCCAGATCTCCCCGTCGACCAGTCGCTGCTGCCGCTCCCGGGCCTCCTGCACGGCCGCCCGGTCCAGCACGAACCCCGGTTCGAGGATCGCCACCGGCTCGATGGCCAAGCGGAAGCGGTAACTGTCCCGGTAGGCGTCCAACGACGTGAGCATAGGCCGGAACTCCCAGCCGTAACCGGGTCGCCGTTCGATCCAGCCCTCCGCCTCGATCCGGTGCAGGACGCGCAGCAGCTGCCGCTCGGTGAGCCGGTATCCCCGGGCCAGCGCGCTCTCGGTGACCCGGTCGGGCAGGACGCCGTTGAGTCGATCCTCCGCGAGCCGGAAATAGACGCGGTCGTCGTCCGCCACGTCCTCGGCGCCCGCCGGCCCGTGCAGCTCGGCCCCGGTCCGCAGCACGGCGTACCCGCCCCGCTCGGCCGCTTCAACAAGTCCTTCGGCGGCCAGGAGGCGTAACGCCTCGCGCACCGGCGACCGGGACACCCGCAGCTGCTCGGCCAGGGTCCGCTCCACCAACCGGGCACCGCGCGGCATCGCGCTGGCCCGGATGTGGTCGAGGATCCGCGCCGCGACCTGCTGGGTGAGCGGTGTCGGCGCCATCCGCGCTCCGTCTCCTCCTCTGGCGGCGTTCACCAGAGCATAGGGCGCGGCATCGAACGCAACCTGATGACCCGGCCTACTCGGCGTCCACCCGGGTCGTCATGCCGGTCGCCACGATGGTGCGGGTGGCCTCCACCGAGGCGTACGTCCAGAGGATCCGCATCGGTTCGGTGGCCGAGGCGTTGCGGAAGCGATGCGGGACACCCGCGGGCACGTAGGTGGTGTCCTCCGGGCCCAGCTCGTCCTCGACCCCGTCGATCTCGACGATCGCCTGTCCGGCCAGCACGACCACGCTCTCGGCACAGTTGTGGACGTGCAGGGGGATCGCTCCGCCCGGTGCGAACGTCGTGATGCCGTTGAGGAAGCTGTCGGCGCCGCGACGGCGGGTGACGAGCTGGACGGTACGGGCACCGCCGCCCCGTTCGCGGGGCGGCAGCTGCGCCGGACGCAGCACCACCGGCGGAAAGGCCGGTTCCACCGTGGTCCGTTGACCGGGCTCCGGGACCACCGCCGGCGCCGGGGCGACGGAGACCGTCTTCGCGTTGACGAATTCGAGGATGCCGTGTCGGCCCAGCTCGCGGCCGTACCCGGACTTCTTGATGCCACCGAAGGGCAGGCTCGGTTCCGAGGCCACCATCGCGTTGACGAAGACCGCGCCGGCGTCGATCCGGCGGGCCAACCGCTGCGCGCGGGCGACATCGGCCGTCCACAGCGCGGCGCCGAGACCGTACTCGCTGTGGTTGGCCAGCCGGATCGCCTCCTCCGTGTCGGCCACTCGGACCACCGCGGCCACCGGGCCGAACGTCTCCTCCCGGAATGCCGTCATGGCCGGGGTGACGTGGTCGATCAGGGTGGGTTGGTAGTGGAAGCCGGGCCCGTCGACCGGCGCACCGCCCAGCACCAGCGTCGCCCCCTCGGCGACGGTACGCCGCACCTGGTCGTGCAGCTGGTCGCGTAGGTCCGCCCGGGCCAACGGCCCGACGGTGACGCCCGGTTCCGTCGGGTCGCCCACCCGCAGGTCACGGATGCGCTCCGCAACCGCGGCCACGAAGTCCTCGGCGACGCGGTCCGCCACGATGAAGCGCTTGGCGTTGACGCAGCTCTGCCCGGTGTTGAGGAAGCGCGAGTCGACCGCCGCGGCGGCCGCGGCCGGGACGTCCGCGTCGGCCAGCACGATGAACGGGTCGGAGCCGCCCAGTTCGAGCACCTGCTTCTTCAACGCCGCGCCGGCCTGCGCCGCCAGCAGGCCGCCGACCCGGGTCGAGCCGGTCATGGTGACCGCGGCCACCCGGTCGTCGGCGACGATCCCAGCGACCTGCTCCACCTCGACGAGCAGGCTGCGGACCAGGCCGTCCGGGCCGCCCGCGTCCCGCCAGACCTCCTCGATGGCGAGCGCGCACCGGGGAACGTTCTCGGCCGGTTTGAGCAGCGCGCCGTTGCCTGCCGCGAGCGCGGGTACGGCGAAGCGGAAGAACTGCCAGAACGGGAAGTTCCACGGCATGACCGCGAGGATCACCCCGAGTGGGTCGTAGACCACGGAACTGTGCCGGCCTGGGGTGTCGACGGTCTCGTCCGCCAGGTACGACGGGGCGTGCGCGGCGTAGTGCTCGCAGGTGAGCGCGCACTTCTCGATTTCCGCCTCGGCCTGCCCGAGCGGCTTGCCCATCTCCGCGGTGATGAGCCGCGCGTACCGCCGCTTTCCGGCGCGGAGCACGGCGGCGAGGTCTCGCAGCAGGGCGAGCCGGGCCGCGAGCCCTCGCTGCCGCCACTGCGCCTGCGCGCGTACGGCGGCGGTGAGCGCCGCGTCGACCTCGGCCGGCGCCAGCGCGGGAAAGCGGGCGACCTCCTGTCCGGTGTGCGGGTCGACGGAGGCGATCATGCGGTGGCTCCCTTCCGGGCGAGGCGTTCGACGGCGCTGGCGACGGCATCGGCGAACGCGTCCGTGGCGAGCGCTCCGCCGAGGTCGGAGGTGCGGGTGGCGGGATCGGCGATCACGGTGTCGACCGCGCGGGTGATGGCCTCGGCGGCGTCGACGAGGGCCGGTACGCCGTCGCGGTTGCCGCGCCACTCGAGCAGCATCGCGGCGCTGAGGATGAGCGAGGCGGGATTGGCGATGTTACGACCGGCGATGTCCGGGGCGGAGCCGTGCTGCGCCTGGGCCACGCAGGTGTCGTGCCCGGCGTTGATGGAGCCGCCCAAGCCGAGGCTGCCGGAGAGTTCGCAGGCCGCGTCGGAGAGGATGTCGCCGAACATGTTCGTGGTGACGATGACGTCGAAGCGTTCCGGCTGGCGGACGAGCAGTGCCGCGGTGGCGTCGACGATCAGCTCTTCCAGCTCGACGGTCGGGTATTCGGCCGCGACCCGGCGGACCTCTCGCAGGAAGAGGCCGTCGGAGAGTTTGAGCACGTTGGCCTTGTGCACCGCGGTGACCTTCCGTCGTCGCCGCCGCGCGAGCTCGAAGGCGGCCCGGGCGACGCGTGCGGACGCGCCGGCGCTGACCTTGCGCACCGACAGGGCCAGGTCCGGGTCGGGCATGAACTCACCCGAACCGGCGTACATGTTCCGGTCGGAGTAGAAGCCCTCGGTGTTCTCGCGCACGATCACCAGGTCCATCGGTGTCCGCAGCACGCTGAGGCCGGGGTGGGAGCGGCAGGGTCGGATGTTGGCGAAGAGCTGGAACCTCACCCGCAGCTCGGCCGAGGGGTTGATGCCCCCTTCGTCGCGGCTCGGGTAGTCGTAGTGCGAGACGGGGCCGAGGATCACTCCGTCGACCTGTGGAATCCGCTCGACCACCCGCTGGGGCAGGGTGGTGCCGTGCTCGGCGAGGCTCGCCAAGCCGATCTCCGCGGTTTCGAATTCGAGCCCCAGCCGGAAGATCTCGTCGGTGGCGTGCAGGACGCGCAGGGTTGCCTCGGTGATCTCGGTGCCGATGCCGTCACCGGGTAGGACGAGCAGTCTCATGCCGTTGACCTCACGGGATGGGGCGCCATCGGCGCCCGGCGATCAGGACGCTACCCGCGGTCAATGGTTTTTTGCAAGGAGAAAATACCAAGCGCCCGGCCCGGCACCGGTGAGGCCCAGCCGAATGGTTGCGGTATCAGCCCCGTTCAGGGGCGACGGAGCGAGAGCCTCGCCCACGCCGGCCGACGACGCCCCGCTTCTTGGTCGCCTCGGTGACGACCGCTTCGGCGAGGCGTTCGCGCACCGCGACCAACTTCCGCATGGCACCCGACACCCGTTCCCGCTCGGCGGCGGCCAGCGCCAGGGTCAGCGCCTCGAGGATGGTGATGGTCACCGTGATGCTGCTCAGGCCATGCGGGCCGATCTCGGCCGAGAGCACCGCGTCGACCTGGTCCGTCAGCGCGCTGCCGAGGGTGTCCGTGATCAGGATGATCCTGGCGCCCACGCTACGGGCGTGATCGATGACCGCTTCGTCTTCGGGCTGGGCCGGCTCATGACAGACGAGGATGACGGCGTCCCCCTCGGCCAGCGGGACCAACGCGTCGGCGACCAGGAAGCCGGAATCCGCGATGACGTGGGCGTACCGGCCCTGCCGCAGCATCCGGGTGGTGAAGTACTTGGCCAACTGCCCGTGCACCCCGACCGCGCAGGTCAGCACGTACCGGGCGTTGCTGATGATGGAGACGGCCTTGTTGAACTCCCCCTGCCGCACCGTGCGCTGGGCGGCCTGCAGGAGCGAGATCTGCTCCGCGACGACCGCGTCGAAGATCTGCTCGGGATCGTCGCTGACCGCATCGAGCGCCCGGGTGAGGCGACCGGCCGGGGTGAAGTGCTCCCGCAGCGAGGCCTGCAGGGAACGCTTCAGGTTGGGCAGGCCGGGGTAGCCGAGCGCCTTGACGGTACGGATCACCGTGGCGTCACTGGTCCCCGTGAGCTGCCCCAACTCCTCGGCCGAGGCGAACGCGACCTCCTGCGGGTTCTCAGCCATGTACCGCGCGACGGCGTACTCGGCCCGGCTCAGGTTGTCCCGGCTGGCGGCCACCCGCTCGGCCAGCGTCGGCTCCCGCCGGTCCGTAGTATTTACCACAGCTATTGACCCCCTATGTAGTAGAGCCTACATTACCGGTACCTGCCGTCGACGCGGTCGCGTCCGCCGGCTCGATGGTCGCATGTTTTGACCGTCGCCCCGCACACAGCCTGGGCGACCGGAAGGAGTGCGCGTGACAGCACTGACCATCCCACTGATCGAGATCTCCGGTGCCGACCCGGTACAGCGGGGCCGCGTCTACGGCGAGGCGGCGCGGCCGCAGATCGAGACCGCCATCGCGTTCTACGCGGAACTGTTCGCCCGGTCGGCCTCCCTGTCCTGGAATCAGGTCGTCGAGCGGTCACACGCCTGGGTGCCGTACATCGACGACTACCTGCCCGGAGCGGTGGACGAGATGCGGGGCATCGCCGAGGGATCGGGACGGAACCTCGGCGAGATCCTCGCGCTCAACGGACGCGCCGAGCTCTCCCACGTCAATCCCTTCGACGACGTACCGGGCGAGTGCACCTCGTTCGCCATCATGTCGGAGGCGAGCGGTGACGGTCACGTCTACTGCGGACAGAACTGGGACTGGCGCGAGGGCGTACGGGACACGGTCGTCCTGCTCCGCATCGAGCAGCCCGGCAAGCCCACCATCCTGATGCAGGTCGAGGCCGGCCAGATCGGCAAGCACGGCGCCAACTCCACCGGACTCGCCCTCAACGGCAACGGACTCGTCGCGTCGATCCCCGCCGACATGGGCGTGCCGCTGAACTTCATCCGCCGCAAGGTGCTCGAGCAGTGGGACATGAACGCGGCCCTGCGGGCGGTGCTGCGGGTGCGCCAGTCGTTCTCCACCAACGTGCTGCTGACCCACCGCGACGACTTCGCGATCGATGTGGAGACCACGCCGGGACGGCACGGCTGGCTCTACCCGACCGACGGCCTGCTGGTGCACGCCAACCACTTCGAGGCCTTCGTGCCCAGCCAGATCGAGCCCACGTACCGGCCGTCGAGCATCGACTCCCTCTACCGCGGCTACCGGGTGCGCCAGGCGCTGCGGCGGGCGCGCACCGAGCGGGACATTCCGGCGGTCGCACGGACCGCCATGAGTGACCACTTCTCCGCGCCGTACTCGGTGTGCACCCACCCCGACGAGGCCGATCATCCGGTGGACGCGCAGCTGACGATCGCCTCGAGCCTGGTCGACCTGACGACCGGCGAATACCGCATCGCCGCCGGGCCGCCGTGCACCAACGACTACGCCGTGGTGCCCCACAACCTCTACGACGGCCCCACCCGGCCCGGCAAGCTCCACGCTCCGGCGCTGGCGTCCGCTTGACAGGCCGGGCACGAGCCCGCACACAGGACGGTCGCCGGCCGCGGGACACTACCGCGGACGGCGACTGCCCTGTGCCGCCCGTGCCCGGGCGATCACGGCCCTGTCCTGCTGACGATGTTGGACGAAGTGCTGCCTACGGCGTCGCGCGGCCGGAACCGGCGGCCAGCAGCCCGGCCAGACGCGGCGCCAGCCGCTCGGCGATCAAGCGGAAGCCGTCCTGATTCGGGTGCAGGCCGTCCGGCAGCAGGTGGCCGTCCGCCATGCCGAGCACCGTCAGCCCGTCGAGCACGTGCAGATCGTCATCGCCCGCCGAGCGCAAGCCGACGGCGACCGCGGCGACGCGCTGCCGGATCTCCCCCAGGGTCAGCCCGACCGCGTTGGTCGCCCGCTCCCGCTCCGGGGCGGCGATCGGGGTGATCAGCACGATCGGGGTACGGGGATGTCCGTCCCGGATGGTCTGCACGAAGCCGACCAGCGCTGGTGCCAGCGAGCGCGCGGCGAACGACGACGCCCCGTGGATGTTGACGCCGACACAGAGGCTGATCAGATCGGCCGGGGTGTCCCGAATGTACCGCGCGACCACCGGATCCAGGTGGCACTCGCCGGCGAAGCCGAGGCAGCGGAGGTGCCAGTCGTTGGCCGTCGCGATCAGGCCCGGCCACGTCTCGGAGGGACCGTCGGCGCCGGTGCAGTGCGTGATGGAGCTGCCATAGGTGATCCAGCGGGACCGGGCCGGTGTCGGCACCACCAGGCTCGCCCCGCACAGCCGCAGCCGGCCCAGCCGGCTGGACCCGTACTGGGGCAGCCAGATCTGGACCCGCTTGCGCCCGGCGGGCAGGCCGTCGACGGCCACCACCCCGGTCCCTTCGATGAACCGGCGCGCCACCCGCCGGCGGTCGACGACCACGTCGAACGGGGCCAGCGGCCGTACCGGCACCTTCGGCAACCGCACGTCGACGTCCCATTCGAGGGCACGTGCGTCGGTGGTGAACTCCAACCGCACCCCGGCCGGCATGCCGGCCGACTCGAGCAGTCCCGGATCGATGGTCGGCTCGCGTCCCGCGGCCGGCAACCGGCGTGGCACCAGCCAGCCGCCCTGGCGGAGCAGCTCCGCGTGGCCGGTCAGGCCGAGGCGGGAGTCGTCCGGCGCCAGGTCCATCACACGAGCACCTCGCGGAGCTGCGCCACGGCCCAGTCCACCTCGTCCGCCTCGATCACCAGTGGCGGCGCCAGCCGGATCGTCGAGCCGTGCGTGTCCTTGACCAGTACGCCCCGCGCGAGCAGCCGCTCGGACGCCTGCCGGCCGGTCATCAGCCTCGGATCGATGTCCACCCCGGCCCACAGTCCCCGGCCGCGTACCGCCGTCACACCGTGCCCCACCAGGGCGGCCAGCCGCCGGTGCAGCAGCGCGCCGAGCCGGCGGGCTCGCTCCTGGTACTCCCCGGTGCGCAGCAGTCCGACCACCGCGCGTCCGACCGCGCAGGCCAACGGATTGCCGCCGAAGGTGGACCCGTGCTCGCCCGGCCGTAGCACGCCGAGCACGTCGCCTCGACCGACCACCGCGGACACCGGCACCACCCCTCCCCCGAGCGCCTTGCCCAGCACGTAAAGGTCGGGCCGGACACCCTCATGCTCACACGCGAACGTCCGGCCGGTGCGGCCCAGCCCGGACTGGATCTCGTCGGCCACCAGCAGCACCCCGCGCGCGGTGCAGAGCGTGCGCAGTCCGGCGAGGTAGCCGTCCGGCGGCACCAGCACCCCGGCCTCGCCCTGGATCGGCTCGACCAGCACCGCCACGGTGGTCCCGTCCACCGCCGCCGCGGCGGCGGCCAGATCGCCGTACGGCACGATCCGGAAGCCCGGGGTGTACGGGCCGAAGTCGGCGCGCGCGTCGGGGTCGGTCGAGAAGCTGACGATGGTGGTGGTCCGGCCGTGGAAGTTGTTGGCGGCCACCACGATGGTGGCTTGGCCGTCCGGCACCCCCTTCACCCGGTAGCCCCACGCCCGCGCCACCTTGACCGCCGTCTCCACCGCCTCGGCACCGGTGTTCATGGGCAGCACCATGTCGGCGTCGCAGAGCTGCGCCAGCTCCCGGCAGAACGGCCCGAACTGGTCGTGCACGAACGCCCGGCTGGTCAGCGTCACGCTGTCGAGCTGCCTGCGGGCCGCCTCCACCAGCACGGGGTGCCGGTGGCCGAAGTTGAGGGCGGAGTAGCCGGCCAGGCAGTCCAGGTAACGCTCGCCGGCGACGTCGGTGACCCAGGCGCCCTCGGCCGCCGCGATCACCACGGGCAGCGGGTGGTAGTTGTGGGCCGTCCATCCCTCCGCTTCGGCGAGCAACGCGGCCGAGTCGCCCCGGACCGGCGCGCTAGTCACCTGCGCCGCCCAGCACGAACGGCCCGGCGTCGATGAGCAGTGCCGGCGCCACCACACTCTCCATGAACGGCGCCTCGCCGCGCTCCCGGTCCCGCCCCACGGCCAGTACCGCGCGCAGCACCTCATCCATCCGGAAGGTCAGCCGCACCTGAGGATGCCAGGCGACGATGCGACCACCGCGCACCCAGAACGTGGCGTCCCGGGTCGTACCGGTGACGAGCGTGTCCTTGGGGTGCAGCACCCGCAGGTAGTCGAGCCGGCTGACCACGAGGCCGTCCTCGCAGCCGGCCAGCAGGTCCGCCTCGGTCGCCTCGCCGGACCGGAGCAGAAGGTGCGACGGCGCCGGTTCCGCCCCGAACCGCCAGCCCAGCGGTACGCCGTGTCCGGTGGAGGCACCTCCCGTGACTCCCGCCTGCTCCAGGTTGGACACGACCCCCTTCAGTACGCCGTTCTCGATCAGCGACGTCCGCCGGCGCGGGGTGCCCTCGACGTCGAAAGCGCTGGGCAGCCCGTCCGGGTCCGCGCCATCGTCGACGAGCGTGAGCAGATCGCTGACCACCTGTTCGCCCAGCCGCCCGGCGACCGCGGTACGGCCGTCGGCGTACCCGGCCGCGCCGAGCGCCGCGTACCCGTAGGTGGCCAGCAGCGTGATGGCGGCCTGCGGCCGGAGCACCACCCGGCAGGTGCCGGCGAATTTCTCCCGCGTGGGCAGCGGCGCCAGTTCGGCGCGCAGTCGGTCGGCCACCCCGTCGACCCCGATACGGGCGGAGTCCCAGTCCAGCAGGCGTACGCTGGCCGACCGGCCGCCGCCGTCGGCTATCGCCTGAAACGAGGCCCGGGTCAGGGTCTCGGCTTGAAAGAGCCCGTCGGTGTCCGCGACGATCCGCTCGGTCACGCTGTGCCGCGCCGCGCCCCCGAGCTGCAGCCGGTCACCCAGCCCGGTCCGGACGCCGTCGAACCAGGCGTACCGCTCCGCCGCGCCGGCTCGCAGCGTCGCCTCGCTGACCTGGGGTGGCACCGCCTCGCGCGCGTCGGGCCTGGTGTCCACCCGGCCCGACTCGCACTTGGGCAGCACGGCCAACGCGTCGGCGAGCCGGCCGGCCAGCGCCCGTACCTCCGACGGCGCCAGAGATTCCAGCGCGCCGGAGGCGACGCGGCCGTCGCGGGCAACCCGCACCCGCACCCGCAACCGCCGCTCGCTGTGCTGGGTGATCACCCGGGAGCAGGCGTAGCGCAACAGCCCGATGCGCTCGCCGGACACGTCGAGCCGGGTGCCCGCACCGAACTCCCGCAGTGCGTCCCGCACCGCGGCGGGATCGATGCCGACCTCGTCGGCACGGACGCTCTCGTCGACACTCACCTGATCCCCACCTGGACCTCTCGGAAGCGAGCCGGAACCGTGCCGTGGCCGATGTGCGCCACCTGCAACGGCTCTCCCTTGTTGCACGAGGGGATGCCGTGCACCCGGAACTCGTCCGGGCCGCCGAGCGCGTCGCACCTGGCCCAGAACCGGGGCGTCACCCCTGAGTAGGAACAGTTCTTCAGCAGCCGGCCGAGCTTGCCGTCGCGGATCTCCCACCCCGCCTCGGCCCCGAGACGGAAGGAGAGGCGCTGATCGTCGATGGAGACGCTCTTCGTCATGTCGACCAGGACGCCCCGCTTGGTCCCCGCCACCATCTCGGCCAACGAGGAGTCCCCGGGTTCCAGGCAGAGATTGGTCATCCGCACCAGCGGCACCCGCTGCCAGCCGTCGGCGCGCGCGGCGCCGGAGGACTGCTCGCCCAGGGCGGCGGCGGACTCCCGGCCCGACAGGTAACCGACGAAGACGCCGTCGCGCACCAACTGGGTCCGCTGCGCCGGTACGCCCTCGTCGTCGTATCCGTACGAGCCGAGTGCCCCGGGGATCGTCGCGTCGGCGTAGACGGAGACGATCGGCGCACCGAACTGGAAGCTGCCCAGGCGCTCCGGGGATGCGTACGTGCCGCCGGCCAGGCTGGCCTCGGTGCCCAGCGCCCGATCGGCCTCCATCGGGTGCCCCGCACATTCGTGCAGCAGCAGGGCGAGCTGCGAACCGGAGACGACGAGCGTGGTGGTCTCGTCCGGGCACTCGGGTGCGGTCAGCAGCGCCACCGCCTCGGACGCCACCCGAGCCGCCTCGTCGGGCAACCGCAGCGTCGGGATGTGTTCGTAGCCCGCCGTGGCGAAGTCACCCCGCTGGCCACGGATGTTGCGCGGCACCGCCTGCGGGTAGGACCGTCGCTGCACGTCGTCGCCGTTGCTGGCGTACACCACGAGGCCGGCGCCGCTCTCCGTCACGGACTGTTCGATCAGCGCGCCCTCGGTGTTGGCGAACACCTTCTCATCGCGGAAGAAGTCCATCGACGCCTCGATCCGCTGGACCTGCGGACCCGCTGTCCGCGCCTCGTCGACCACCGACGACAACAGATCGAGCTTGTCCGACAGCGGCGCCCGGAACGGGTCCTGGATCATCGGCGAGGCCCACCGGGTGCGCGTGGTCACCGGTTCACCGAGCCGAACCGGTGGTCCGCTCCCCGCCGCCCGGGCTTGGCCGACGGCCTGACGCACCGCCTCCGAGAGGCCGTGCGAGTCCAACCGGTGGGTGGCGGCGAAGCCCCACTGGCCATCGACCAGCACCCGGACACCCAGGCCGACCGACTCCTCGTAAACCACGTCACCCGGGCCGGCGAGTTCGACCAACACCAGTTCGTGGGTCCGGTTCACGACCCGTACGTCTGCGTACTCGACCTCCGCCGGCAGCAACCCCAGCACGTGTAAGGCGGGGTCGCGCAGCGCCGGGCTGCCTCCGTAGGAATCGGCAGGCAAAGTCAACCTCCCAAGGTCCGCGCGGTAGTAACCACTGACGCCAATGTAGTAGACGCTACATGTACGGTCAACATCTGTCGTGGATCCTTCAGGCGGGAGTGCTCCATTGCCGACCGGGTCCGGCGCGGTGGTCGCGTCGCGCGGAGTGCAGCGAGGGGCTGCTCGTCCTCGCCGCCGAGGCAAGGCGACGTCATGCTCACCGTCGCGCGACGCCTCAAGTAATTCTCAAATCCAGGTCGGCCGATCCTTCGAAGCGAAGACCCTGCATACGCTCGACGCACCCAGCTCTCTCACGGTCCTCCCCGACTCCGTCACGACGGCGACCACCGTCGCGCACGGGCCGACCCTGCGCGAGCTCGGCATGACCGTCGCGGTGGTTCGACCCGCCCGCAGCCGGGCCGGCCACCACGTCAACCACATGTCGCAAGCAGAAGGAGGGGAGAATGCGGCGCATACAACGACGCATCGCGCTTCTCGCGCTGCCCACCCTGGTGGGAAGTGTCCTCATGGCAACCGGCCCCGCGGGTGCGGATCCCGCCGGATCGGCGGCCACGGCGGGCTCAGGACGATCCAGCCTCGAGGTTCCGGAGGCCGCACGCCTCGTACGCATCCACCTGACCGGCGCCGACATGCTGGACAAGGTGGTCGCCGCCGGCTTCGATCTCGAACACGGTCTCCGGCGCGTGCCGACCGGCATCGAAGGCGAGGCGGTGGCGACCGCCGAGCAGGTCGCCGAACTCGAGGCGCTGGGCGTCGAGATCCTCGCCGACGGCGAGGGCTTCGCCTGGAGCGAGGAGGCCGACGGCGGCCTCCAGGCCCAGGCCCTCCGCGCGGAGGCTGTGCAGCCGCTCGCTCACCAGGAGACGGTACGGATCGCCCGTGCCGACTGGTTCACGACGAAGGGCCAGGGCTTCCTCTACGTCGAGGCGCGGACCACCGAAGGGGCGCAGACGGACCCGATCGTCACGATGCAGCTCGAGAACGACTCGGGCCCGGACACCTCGTTCGGCTCCGCCCGGACAATGAGCCGGTTCGTCGATTCCGGGCAGTACATGTTCCACCGGAACCTGTTCAAGCTCGACGCCCGCCCGAGCCAGATCCGGGTCACCAGCTCGACGGGGGGCGTCGCCACCGGCTACGTCTCCAACTGGCTCGAGGACGGCGCGCCTCCGCTGACGGCGAACCCCTCCTACAAGTGGGACTTCGTCGACGGTTACCGGCACCCGCAGCAGCTCTTCAGCCGCGCCGAGGAGATCGCCCGCCAGTACCCGGACATCGCCGAGATCGTCTACCTGCCGAACAAGACGAACGGCTACCAGCGGAAGGCGCAGGCCACGATCGGCGGCACCGGGCAGAGCGCTGTCGTCGTCAGCTCGGCCGCATGGGGCCACGAGGGCGGCAACGACATCACCGTCGAGTTCGTGAACCGGCCGGGGGCGAACCTCCCGCTCGGGGTCGAGGTTGCGGGCAAGGCGATCCGCGTCCTCCTGGCGAAGGACGCCTCCGGTGGGCCGGCGAGTACGGCCGCACAGGTGGCGGCGGCGCTGGAGAGCCAGTCCCAGGGCCTGGTCGACCGGGCGCACCCGTATCGCACCAACGCGGGCACCGGCATCGTCGCGGCGACCTCCGGCCCGGTCGCGCTGACCGACTTCCTCGACCAGAAGCGCGTCGGCGCGCCGGAGGGCGAGGTGCCGCGCGGCCCCGCCACGATCCCCGTCCTGCGGATCGGCAAGCACCGCGACGGCAGGAACCCGGGTGTGCTGATCCAGGCGCAGGACCACGCCCGCGAATGGGTGCCCGCGACGACCAGCCTGGAGGCGGCCGAGCGTCTGGTGCACAACTACAAGGCCGACTGGGAGACGAAGAAGATCGTCGACAACACCGACATCTTCCTCATCCTGTCCAACAACCCCGACGGGGCGAACTACAGCTTCTACAACTTCGCCTCACAGCGTCGGAACATGACGAACCACTGCGCGGACGACAACGCCGATCCGGCCCGGCGCAACTCCTGGGGCGTCGACCTGAACCGGAACTACCGGGTCGGGTCGGCTCAGGACGGCTACTCGGGCGGGTCGAACAGCTGCGTCGGCGACACCTACCAGGGACCGGAGAAGCTGTCCGAGCCCGAGTCGAAGAACATCATCTGGCTGGTCGAGAAGTACTCGAACATCAAGTTCATGATGTCGGTGCACTCCAACGGCGGCCAGCTGTTCTGGCAGCCGGGCGCCTACATCGCGGACGGGCGGATCACCACGCCGCGTCCGCCGCTGGGTGACGAGGCGTTCTACTGGCAGTCGGCCGCCAGGATCCTGTCGCAGGTCAAGGCGAACCGGCAGACCGTCGTCACGCCGGAGAACGTCGGCGGCTCGTCGGACGTCCTCTACTCCTCCGCGGGCAACGTGCGCGAGGACCTCTACCACACCTACGGGATCTACGCCTTCGGCTGGGAGGTCGGCGGCTCGGTCTACAACCCGGCCACCGGCAACTGGCAGGGCGGTTCGTTCCAGCCGGCGTGGGTGGGAAACCCGGACCTCGTCAGCGGCCACTCCGAGACGATGGAGTACGCCAACGGCATCATGGAGATGTTCCGGATCGCGGCGGAGTGGGGCAAGGACAACCAGAAGCCGACGTCCCGGCTCGTTCCCGGCGACGGGACGTACTCCGGGCCCGTCGACGTGCGCTTCGAGACGAGCGAGCCGGCCACCATCTACTACACGACGGACGGCAGCCGGCCCACCCTCGAGTCGCCGCGCTACGCAGCGACCGAGTTCCGTGAGCCGGGGCAGGTGTTCCACGTGACCGAGACCACCACGTTCCGCTGGTTCTCGGTCGACAGCGCCGGCAACATCGAGCAGAACTACGACCCGTCGAACAACGACAAGCGCGACAACTACCGCACGGCGACGATCACGGTCGTCGAGCAGTAGTCAGGCGCCGCGACGCCCTCCCGTGATCATTGCCTCGTCAGTGCGGTTCCGCCCTCGCTGACGAGGCAATGGTCGCGTGCACGCCTTGCTGGTCCCAGCGACGATTCATGTGGCATCCCGCCGTTCGCCCGGTGGACCGGGCTTCGCGTGGTGCTGCCGGTCAGGGCTCGTGGTAGCCGGCCCAGGAGCCGCGAACGTGGCCGATGTGGCGTCGCATCAGCTCCGCCACCCCCTGCGCGTCCCCGGCCACCACCAGATCGACGATCTGCTCGTGCTCGGCGGCCGAACGCCCCAGCTCGCCGCGCTCGGCGAGCCCCTGCAGGCCGTACAGGCGGCTGCGGGCCCGGAGGTTCGCCACCACGTCGATGAGATGGCGGTTGCCGGCGAGGGCGAGCAACGACAGATGGAAACGCCGGTCGACCTCGACATAGCCGATGAGGTCGCCGGTTTCGGCGAGCCGCTCCACCTCCTTCGCCAGCGGACGCAGCTCCTCAACCGCCGCCCTGGTGGGCTCGTTGATGGCCCGGGCGATCTCGGCCACGGTGGGCACCTCGATCAGTGCGCGCAGCGACGTGATCTCGTCCAGGTCCCGGTCACTGAGCTCCTTGATCCGGAAGCCCTTGTTTCGAACGATCGTGACCAGTTCCTCGTTGGCGAGGTCGAGCATCGCTTCGCGCACCGGCGTGGCGGAGACACCGAACTGCTCGGCGAGGGTCGGCGCGGAGTAGAGCACGCCGGGTCGCATCTGTCCCGTGATGACCGCGCCCCGCAGGATGTGGGCGATCTCCTGCCGAAGGTTGGGCCGGCCGCCGAACTGAGGCAGAGAGAGGGCGTCCGGGGCCAGGCGCCCGGTCGCGGTGTCACCCCTTGTCTCCTTCATCGCAGCGCAAATCCCAGTCCGACGGGGTCGTTGGCCTCAAGAACGAAATGATGTTCACCAGTTCGGTAGGCCATCCCCCGCACCTCCGAAACGTAGGCCGGGCGGCCTTCTGCTTCCAACTCCTGCACGACGCGGCCCAGGAACCGTGTTCCGACCACCGAGTCGTGCGTTAGCACCTGGTCAGGGGCAAGTTGCCCCGATGATGCTAGCAGCGCGACCCGCGCCGAGGTGCCGGACCCACACGGCGACCGGTCCACTTCACCGTCGGCGAAGACGGTGATGTTGCGCTGGTGCGGGCCGTCGGACCGTCGGCCGAGATCCTCGAACAGAATGGTGCCGTAGATACCGTCGAGCCGCGGTTCGCTCGGATGCCGGGCCCATTCGGTGCCGTTGAGTTTCCATTTGATTTCGCGGCCGAGCGCCAGCAGATCACCGTAATGCTCGGGGTTGACCGACAGCCCGAGGACCGAGGCGTCGACGGAGGCGTAGATCGCTCCCCCGTAGCTGATGTCCGCGCGTACCGGGCCCCGGCTGGTGTTCACGGCGATGCCCTGACCGAGAACGTACGCGGGCACGTTGCGGAAGCTGACCTCCTGGACCTCGCCGGCCACGCAGGAGACCGTGGCCGTGACGCGGCCTGACGGTACGTCGATCACGACGTCGGTCTCCCCGTCCGGGGCGGCGTCCACGAGCCCGCTCCGGACGGCCCACGTACCCAGCGCGATGGTGCCGTGTCCGCACGCTGTGGAGTAGCCGTCCTTGTGCCAGAACAGCACCCCGAAGTGTGCTCCCTCGTCGTCGGGTGGCACGACGAAGCAGCCGTACATGTCGGCGTGGCCACGAGGTTCGTTGACCAGGAGCCGGCGCACCGCGTCGACCTGTTCATCGCGCTGGGCGTGTTCGCGCCGTTCCAGCACGGTGGCGCCGGGAATCTCCGGGACGCCTTCGGTGACGATGCGGAACGGCTCTCCCGCAGTGTGGTAGTCGGTGGCACGAATGTCCTGCATCGCCTCAGGCCCCCAGGTACGCCTCGACCACGCGGGAGTCGCGCGCGAGCTCGCGGGCCGCTCCCTGCAGGGTGATCACACCGTTCTCCACCACGTACGCGCGGTGGGCGATCTTGAGCGCGGCACGGGCGTTCTGCTCGACGAGCAACACCGAGGTGCCGTCGGCGTTGATGCGGCGGATCAGATCCATGATCTGGGCCACCACGAGTGGTGCGAGCCCCATCGAGGGCTCGTCCAGCATCAGCAGTTTGGGCCCGGCGACCAGCGCGCGACCGACGGCGAGCATCTGCTGCTCGCCGCCGGACAGGTTCCCGCCCTGCTGGCTGCGCCGCTCGGCGAGCCGGGGCAGCAAAGAGTAGACCTCGTCGATCCGGCGGCTGACCGCGGCCTTGTCGTTCACCAGGTAGCCGCCGAGTTGGAGGTTCTCGTGAACGGTCAGCCGGGAGAAGATGCGGCGCCCCTCCGGCACGTGCACCACCCCGGCGCCGACGATCTCCCAGGGCTTGGCCCGGGTGATGTCCGTGCCGAACGCACGCACGGTGCCGCCGGTGGACCGCACCACCCCGGAAACGGTGGCGAGGGTACTGGTCTTGCCCGCGCCGTTGTTGCCGAGCAGAGTGATGATCTCGCCCTCGCCGACGGTCAGGGTCAGGCCCCGGAGGGCGTGGACGCGGCCATAGTGGACGTCGAGGGCGTCGATTTCGAGTGCACAGCGGCCGGCGGCGTCACTCATGGCTCATCATCTCCTCGCTCGTGGCTTCCTCCTCGTCGTCCTTGCCGAGGTACGCCTCGATCACGGCCGGGTCGCGGCGTACCTCCTCGGGCGTGCCGTCGGCGATCTCCCGGCCGAAGTTCAGCACGACGATTCGGCGCGACACCTGCATGACGAGATCCATGTCGTGCTCGATGAGCACGATGGCGGTGCCCAGCCCACTGATGCGGTGCAGCAGATCGAGCAGCTCGCTCTTCTCTCCGTAGTTGAGGCCCGCGGCGGGCTCGTCCAGCAGGAGCACCTTGGGCTCGCGGGCGAGGGCGCGGGCGATCTCGACGCGCCGCTGCTCGCCGTACGGAAGGTTCCGCGCCAGGCCACCACGGTCACCGCGCAGGCCCACGAAGTCGAGCCAACGGTTCGCCTCGTCGGTCGCCTCCTGTTCCGAGCGCCGGAACCGCGGCGTGTGCAGAAGCGCGTCGAGGGCGTTCTGCCGCAGCCGGAGGTGCATCCCGGCGCGGACGTTGTCGAGCACCGTCAGCTCACCGAACAGGCGCAGGTTCTGGAACGTGCGCGACATCCCCCGGGCCGCGATCGCGGACGGCCGCAGGCCGGTGATGTCCGCGTCGTGCAGCGTGATCGAGCCGCCGGTGGGCTTGTAGAAGCCCGTGACGCAGTTGAACGCGCTGGTCTTGCCGGCGCCGTTGGGCCCGACGAGTGAGAGGAGGTCGCCTTCGTTGACCTGGAAGGTCAGCCCGTCGACGGCCTTCACGCCGCCGAAGTCCAGGTGCAGATCCTGCACCCGCAGGAGCGGTACGGTTCCTCGGGTGCTCACGGCACTACCTCCTTGGCCTTGCGCACGTCATGCTTCTCGGCCTTGCGCAGGTCACGCCGGGACTGCCGTTCCACGGCCCGCGCCGGCCACAGTCCCTGCCGACGGAAGATCATCACTACGATGAGCAGGATCCCGAACACGAAGTACCGGTAGTCCGCGGCCTCCCGGAGAAGCTCGGGCAGCACGCTGATGAAGATGGCGCCGAGCACGACCCCGGGCGTCGAGCCCATGCCACCGAGCACGACGGCCATCAGGATGAGGGCCGACCACAGGAAGGTGAAGCTCGGTGGGGAGATGGCGGACAGTTGGGCGCCGAAGAGGATGCCGGCGAGGCCACCCCAGATGGCGCCGCCGATGTAGGCGGCGAGCTTCACCCGGTACGTGTTGATGCCCATCGCCTCGGCGGCGTCCTCGTCCTCGCGGATGAACCGCCAGGCGCGTCCGAGCCGGCTGCGTCCGAGCCGCGCCGCGCCGAGGACGGCCAGGGCGACGACGACCACACAGGTGTAGTAGAGGCCGACCGGGCCGCTCAGGTCGATCCCGAGCAGCATGATGCCGGGGATCCCGTAGATGCCCGACGGCCCACCGGTGATGGTGAGGTTGTTCGCCGTGATCCGGATGATCTCCCCGAAGCCGAGCGTCACGATCGCCAGGTAGTCGCTGCGCAGCCGCAGGGTGGGCCCACCGATCACGATGCCCGCGACCACCGCCGCGACGATGACGACGGGCACCGTGGCCAGCAGCGGCCAGCCGTAGCGGGTGGCGAGGACTCCGCTGACGTAGGCGCCGATGGCGAAGAACGCGGCGTAACCGAGGTCGAGCAGGCCGCAGTAGCCGACGACGATGTTGAGGCCGACCGCGAGCATCACGAAGAGCAGCGCGGAGGTCATGACCGACAGGGCGTAGTTGGTCGCGGTGATGAACGGCGCCAACACCGCGACGGCCAGTCCGATCAGGCCGAGGTAGCGGTTCTGCTGGATTCGGTCGAAGAGCGCACTGGCGCGCGTGGGTGACGTGGCGGGGTTGGTGGTCATCAGACACGCTCCGTAACGCGCTCGCCGAGGATGCCGGTCGGGCGGAGCGTGAGGAAGATGATGAGGAAGCTGAAGGCGAAGACATCGCGCCACTGCCCGCCGATCCAGGCGGTGCCGATCGACTCGAGCAGGCCGAGCGCCAGGCCGCCGAGCATCGCGCCCTTGATGTTGCCGATGCCGCCGATGACGGCCGCGGTGAACGCCTTGAGGCCGATGATGAACCCCATCAGGAAGTCGATCTTCCCGTAGTAACCGCCGGCCATCACGCCAGCGGCGCCGGCGAGGGCGGAGCCGATGAAGAAGGTGCGCGCGATGACGGCGTCGACGTTGATGCCCATGTACAGGGCCGCCGTCGGGTCCTGGGCGATGGCGCGCATGGCCCGTCCGGTCCCGGTCCCCATGACGAGCCACTGGAGACCGGCCATCAGCAGGACCGCGATCAGGATGAGACTGGCCTGCTGGATGGTGATGCGGGCGCCGAGCAGATTGAGCGAGTCGCCCGCCAGCCGGACCGGGTAGACCTCCGGGTTGGGCCCGGCCACCAGGCGCATCCCGTACTCGATCGCGAACGAGGCGCCCACCGCGGTGATCAGTACGGAGAGCCGGGGCGCGCTGCGCAGGGGACGGTAGGCGATCCGCTCGAGCAGCAGGCCGGCCGTCCCGGTCACCAGCATCGCGATGATCAGGACGATGAGCAGCGCCACGAAGCCGAGGCCGGTCACCAGCCCGCCGGCGACGCTCAAGACGCCGAAACCGACGAACGCACCGAGCATGTACAGGTCGCCGTGGGCGAAATTGAGGAGCCTGATGATGCCGTACACCATGGTGTAGCCCAGGGCGACCAGGGCGTAGAACGATCCGACGAAGAGACCGTTCCAGAGGAGTTGGGTCATGGGAGCCCTCCGGGGAACGCCCCGGCGGCGCGCTCCTGGGAGGGCGCCGCCAGGAGCAGGCGATCTACTGCAGGGTGTCCTTGAGGACGATCTTGCCCTTCTCCACCGTGAGGATCTGGAAGCCACCGCTGGACAGCGTGTGGTCGGGCGTGAACTTCAGCGGCCCGGAGAACAGCTGGAAACCGTCGATCCCCTCGAGTGCCTTGATGACGGCGCTGCCGTCGGTCGAGCCGGCCTGCTTGACCGCCTCGGCGGCCACCCGGACGGCGTCGTAGGCCTGGGTGGAGTACGGACCGGGGGCGGCGCCGAACTTGCTCTTGTAGTCCGCGATCCACTTGTCGGCGCCCTGGATCGTCTCCGGGGTCTGCGTCATGGTGGCGAAGACGCCTTCGGCGGCCTCGGAGCCGGCGATGTCCACCAGCTTCTGGTCGACCGACCCGTCGGCCACCATGACCTTGCCGGTGTAGCCGGCCTGCCGCAGCTGACGGATGATGAGGCCACCCTCCTGGTAGTAGCCGGTCCAGTAGATGAAGTCCGGCCGGCCCTTCAGGATGGCGTTGACGTTGGCGCTGTAGTCGCTCTCACCCGCGGTGACCGACTCGCGTCCGGCGAGCGCCGGTGAGCCGGTCAGCAGCTTGGCGGTGGTGTCGGCGATGTCCTTGGAGTAGCTGGTGTTGTCGTCCATGAGGGCGACCTTGGTGGCACCCACCTTCTTCATGAACTTGAGCGCCGCATCGGACTGCTGTGCGCCGGTGCCGTTGATCAGGAAGACGTTCTTCTTGTTCTGCTTGACCAGTTCGTTGGAGTTGGCGGCCGGAATGAGCATGGGTACGTCGGCCTTCTCGAAGATCGGCAACGTCGGGAGCGTCGCACCCGAGCAGTAGCCGCCGACCGAGATCTTCACCCCCGCGGTGACCAGCTTGTTGGCGCCCGCCGTGGCGCTCTTGGCGTCGCAGGCCTCGTCCTCGACCTTGAGCTCGAGCTTGCGCCCGTTGACGCCGCCCTTGCCGTTGATCTCGTCGACGGCGAGTTGCGCCCCGTTCTTCATGTAGGGGCCTATGGCAGAGCTGCTGCCGGACAGCGGCGTCAGCATGCCGAGGACGATCGGCCCGTTGTCCGACTTCTCTCCCCCTCCGGAGGCGAGCCCGTTGCCGCAGGCGGAGAGCATCATGGCCGCCACCGCCGCGCCGCCCACGAGGGCGACTCGCGACAGCCGGCGGGTCAGGTGTGCCGTCATGTCCAAACCCACTTCCCTCAAGGACCGACACGTGGACGGCCCAAGTAGCGACAGGTAGCACTGCTGTGTGACGTAGCACTGCACTATGGCACAGGACACATCGTCGCTCTAGAGGCGCTCGTCAGGGTGTTACCGACGCGTGACTTGAGCCCATCGGACTGCTGTGTGATATTTTACTGACCGTCACGAAAGGGCTTCCGACATGACTGCTTCCCCCGCTGCCCGTACCCGCCCTTGGCAAGGTGTGCTCGTCGCGACCGCCCTGCCCTACCGCGACGACCTGTCCGTGGACTTCGACGCCTACGCCGACCACGTGCGGTGGCTGGCCGACAACGGCGCCCACGGCGTGACCCCGAACGGGTCCCTGGGCGAGTACCAGGTGCTGACCAAGGAGGAGCGCGCGAAGGTCGTCGAGGTGGCGGTCCAGGCCGCACCCGAGGGCTTCGTCGTCATGCCGGGCGTCGGCGCCTACGGCGCCCTCGAGTCGCGGCGCTGGGCCGAGCAGGCGGCCGAGGCCGGTGCGCAGGCCGTCATGGCGCTCCCCCCGAACGCGTACCGCACGGACGAGCGGGCCGTCCTGGAGCACTACCGCGAGATCGCCAAGGCCGGCCTGCCGGTGACGGCGTACAACAACCCGATCGACACCAAGACCGACCTGACGCCTCGGATCCTCGCCACGTTGCACAACGAGGGCCTCATCGTGGGCGTCAAGGAGTTCAGCGGGGACGTGCGCCGGGCCTACGAGATCTCGGAGCTCGCGCCCGGACTGGACCTCATGATCGGCACCGACGACGTCGTGCTCGAGGTCGGCATCGCAGGCGCCAAGGGGTGGGTCGCCGGATACACGAACGCCTTTCCCCGCTCGACCGTGGCGCTGTACGAGGCCTCCACGGCAGGGGACCTGGAGACCGCGCTGCCGCTGTACCGGCTGCTGCACCCCCTGCTGCGCTGGGACTCGAAGACCGAGTTCGTACAGGCGATCAAGCTCTCCATGGACATCGTCGGCCGTAAGGGCGGCGTCTGCCGGCCGCCGCGGCAGCCGCTGACCGCCGAGCAGGAGCAGTCGGTCCGCGGCGCGACCGAGGCGGCCCTCGAAGCCGGACTGGCCTGAGACATGCGCGGCCGCCGACTACTGCACGCCGTCGACTCGCACACCGAGGGCATGCCGACCAGGGTCATCACGGGCGGCGTGGCACCACTGCCCGGCGCCACCATGATGGAGCGCCGCCGCTGGTTCCTCGACAACAGCGATGACCTGCGCACCATGCTGATGTACGAGCCACGCGGGCATTCCGCCATGTCCGGAGCGATCCTGCAGCCGCCGACGCGGCCCGACGCCGACTGGGGCGTGCTCTACATCGAGGTGTCCGGCTGCCTGCCGATGTGCGGACACGGCACCATCGGGGTCGCCACCGTGCTGGTGGAGACCGGCATGGTGGAGGTGACCGAGCCGGTCACGACAATCCGCCTGGACACGCCCGCCGGCCTCGTGGTCGCGGAGGTCGCCGTCTCCGACGGCGCGGCCAAGGCGGTCACGATTCGCAACGTGCCGTCCTACTCGCAGCAGTTGGACGCGACGGTCGAGGTGCCCGGTTTCGGGACGGTCCGCTACGACCTCGCGTACGGCGGCAACTTCTACGCGATGGTCCACCTCGACGACCTCGGCCTGCCGTTCGACCGGGGACACAAGCAGGCACTGCTGGACGCCGGGCTGGCGATCATGGAAGCGATCAACGAACAGGACCGCCCGGTCCACGTCGACGACCCCGACATCAGCGGATGTCACCACGTACAGCTCATCGCTCCCGGCTCGGACGCCCGGCATTCGCGCCACGCGATGGCCATCCACCCGGGCTGGTTCGACCGGAGCCCGTGCGGTACGGGCACGAGCGCCCGCATGGCGCAGCTGCACGCGCGTGGCGAACTGCCGTTGGACGTCGACTTCGTCAACGAGTCCTTCATCGGCACGCGCTTCATCGGCCGGCTCGTCGAGGAGACCCGGCTCACCGGCGACGTCACCGCAGTGGTGCCGACCATCACCGGGCGTGCCTGGCTGACCGGCACGGCACAGTACTTCCTCGATCCGGACGACCCGTTCCCAGCGGGTTTCCTGCTTTGACGTGACCTCATCCCCACCCGGCCCACGTACCGACGCTGAGGGAGCCTTCGTGATCAAGAGCTACTCACCGCACGCACCCGAAGACCTCGTCGCCGAGGCGCCCGTGACCGGCGCCGACGACGTGGCGAAGGCGTTCGCCCGCGCTCGCGCGGCCCAGGCCCAGTGGGGGCGCGGCCCCGCGGCCGCCCGGGCGCAGGCACTGTCCGACGCTGCCGACGCGGTGGCGGCAGCATCCGACGAACTGACCCGACTGGTGGTTCGGGAGGTCGGCAAACCCCTCGGCGAAGCGCGCGGTGAGGTGGCTCGGGCGGTGGCCATCCTTCGCTACTACGCCCAGCAGGTGTACGACCCGGTGGGCGCGATGCACGAGCCGTCGGCCCTCGGTCTGCTCTTCACCCGGCGCCGGCCGCTCGGCGTCGCCGGGCTCGTCACCCCGTGGAACTTCCCCATCGCCATCCCGCTGTGGAAGGCCGCACCGGCATTGGCGTTCGGCAACGCCGTGGTGCTCAAGCCGTCGCCGGACGCCACGGCGACAGCGCTGCGGCTGGCCGCCCTGCTCGACGAGGTGCTGCCCGAGGGACTGTTCACGGTCCTTCCCGGTGACGGCGACACCGGCCGGGCGATCGTGGCCGAGGCCGACGTGGTGTCGTTCACCGGATCCACGGCGGTCGGTGGCGACGTGGTGCGCTCGGCCGCGGCCCGCGGGGTGCGGGTACAGGCGGAAATGGGCGGCCAGAACCCGGCGATCGTCCTGCCCGACGCCGACGTGGAGTCCACTGCCAGGCAGATCGCCGCGGCCGCGATGGGGTTCGCCGGCCAGAAGTGCACAGCGACCAAGCGGGTGATCGTCGTTGGGGACGCCGCGCCGATGCGGGACGCCCTCGTCGCGGCCATCGAGGCACTGGGGTTCGGCGACCCGGCGCAGGCGACGACCGCGGTGGGGCCGGTCATCAACGAAGCCGCCCGGGACCGGGTGCTGGCCGCCGCCGGCAGCGCGACCGCGGCCGGAGCCCGTCTCCTGACCGGCGGCGTGGCGACCGACGATCCCGGCTGGTTCGTCCGTCCGACCCTGCTCGAGGACGTCCCCGCCGACCACCCGCTCTCGTGCGACGAGGTGTTCGGGCCGATCGCCACGCTGCACGCGGTGCCTACGCTCCAGGAAGCGGTGGCGGTGGCCAACAATGTTCCACAGGGACTGGCCGCCGGCGTCTACACGCGTGATCTCACCGCCGCGCTCGCGACGGCGGACGCGTTGGCAGCCGGCCTCGTGAAGGTCAACGCACCGACCACCGGGGTCGACTTCTACCTGCCGTTCGGCGGCGAGAAGGCATCCAGCGTGGGCGGCCGCGAGCAGGGCAAGGCCGCGCAGGACTTCTTCACCTCGCTGCACACCGTGACGCTGGCCCCCGCCGAAGGAGCCTGATGCCCGGCGACGACGCCCTGGTCCTCACGGCCGAGGAACAGTCGATGCTGGCCGGAGAGCAGGGCCCGGCCACCGCGATGTGCATGCGTCTGATCGTCGGGGTCGCGCACGCGAACGGGGCCGAACGACTGGTGCCGATCGAGTCAGCCCACGCCGATGGCTGCCTCTACCACGGCCTGGCGGGACTGGAGTTCACCGAGCGGCTGGTCTCCCTCGGCGCCCGGGTGCGGGTGCGCACGACGCTCAACGTCGGCTCGCTCGATCTGCTGCATCCCGGACTGGTACGCGCCGACCCCGAGGTGGCCGAGAACGGCCGGCGCCTCATGGACGCGCACGTGGCCCTCGGCTGCGAGCCGATCTGGTCGTGCGCGCCGTACCAGTCCGGCCACCGCCCGGCAGAGGGCAGCCACGTGGCGTGGGCGGAGTCGAACGCCATCGCCTTCGTCAACTCGGTACTCGGGGCGCGCACGGACCGGTACGGCGACTTCATCGACATCGCCGCCGGCGTTGCCGGGCGGGTCCCCTACTCGGGCCTGCACCTGACGCGAAACCGCGCCGCCGCGCTGGTGCTCGACTTCTCAGCGGTGCCCGCTGCGCTGCTCGACGACGACGTCGCCTGGCCCGCGATCGGGGCGCTGCTCGGCGAACTCGCCGGAACCCGGGTCGCGGCGCTCACCGGCCTGCCGGGCGACCTGAACGACGGCGGGGTCACCGAGGACCGGGTCAAGGCGCTCGGCGCGACCGCCGCGTCCGCCGGCGGCGTAGCACTGTTCCACATCGTGGGAATGACCCCGGAGGCGCCGACGCTGGACGCGGTGCTCGGGCCCGCGGCCACCACCGTGCCGGTGACGGCACACGACCTCAGGCGAACGCGCGAGCGGCTGAGCACCGCCGCTACGAAATCACTCGACGCCGTCAGCCTCGGCACCCCGCACTTCTCGCTGCCCGAGTTCGCGGCCCTGGCGCGCGAGTTGCGGGGCGGCCCGTCGTTCAGCTCGTCGGTTGACGTGTTCGTGTCGACCAGCCGAGCCGTGCTGGCCGAGGCGGAGGCACGCGGGTACGCCGACACCGTGCGCGACGCGGGGGGCCGCATCCTCACCGACACCTGCACGTACGTGACGCCCGTGCTGCGCGACGGGATCCGCACCGTGATGACGAACTCGGGCAAGTGGGCCTGGTACGCGCCGGCCAACCTCGGGATCGACACCGTATTGGGAAGCCTGGCCGAGTGTGTCGCCTCGGCGAGAGCCGGGAGGGTGGTGCGCGATGAACGGCTGTGGGGATGACCCGGTGAGGCTGTCAGGCCGCTCCCTTCATCCGGGACAGGCGAACGGCGTCGTACTCGCGCTCGACGAACCGCTCTCGTTCTGGGGCGGGGTCGACCCTTGCGGAGTGATCGTCGACGCCCACCATCCGCAACGCGGCTCCACGGTCGCCGGGCAGGTCCTCGCGATGCAGGTCGGGCGCGGCTCCAGCTCCTCGACGGCCGTGCTCGCGGAGCTGATCCGGTCGGGGCACGCGCCGGCGGCCCTTCTCCTGGCCGAGTGCGACGCGATCCTGGTGATCGGGGCCCTTGTCGCCGCCGAGATCTACGACACCACGCTGCCCATCGTGCAGCTCGCCCCCCGCGATCTGGCACGACTGCACACCGGCGCCCGAGCCGCCGTCCTCGCCCACACCGCACCCCTCGCGGCGACCGTGACTGCGACAAGCCGATGACCGCGGCACTGCCGTACCTCGACGAGGCTGACATCTTCGGCCTGGTGCCGTTCGCCGACGCCGTCACCGCACTGGCGGAGGCCCTGTCCGACGGGCTCGATCCGCAGGCGTCCCTGCAGCGCTCCATCCACGACGTGGAGCACGGACAGCTGCTGCTGATGCCCGCCGAGACCCCGGCCGGCGTGGGAGTGAAGCTGAGCACGGTGGCTCCGGGCAACGCCGACCGTGGGATCCCACGCGTCCAGGCGCTGTACGTGCTCTACGACCGGGTCACGCTGACGCCGGTGGCGCTGCTGGACGGCACGGCCCTGACGACGTTGCGAACCCCTGCCGTCTCCGCGGTCGCGGTGGACCACCTCGCCGCGCCCGAGGCGCGACACCTGGTCGTGCTCGGCTCCGGCCCACAGGCGTGGGGGCATGTGGAGGCGCTGCGAGCCGTTCGCCCCCTCGGCAGCGTCACGGTGGCCGGCCGGGACCCCGACCGCGCGGCGGCCCTGGTGGCCAGGGTCCGGGACAGCGGTCTGGACGCGCGCGTGGGCAGCCACGACGACGTCGCGGATGCGGACGTGGTGGTGTGCGCCACCACAGCCCGCCAGCCGCTCTTCGACGGCCGCCGGTTGCGCCCGGGGACCTGTGTCGTCGCGGTGGGCTCACACGAGCCGGACGCCCGTGAACTCGACGACGCGACAATCGGCTCTGCCGAACGGGTGGTGGTCGAGTCCCACGGCGTCGCCCTGCGCGAAGCCGGCGACATCATCCAGGCCGTACGCGCCGGCGTCGTCCGCGAGGACAGCCTCATCGAGCTTCGCGATGCGGTACACCTGACACCCACCACCGGTTCATCGGTCTTCAAGAGCGTCGGCATGGGCTGGCAGGACCTCGTGGTGGCCGATCTGGCCCACCAGCGCTGGACGGAGAACGGGCATGCCTGACGTGGTCATCGTCGGCGCGGGCATCGTGGGGGCCGCCTGCGCCTACTATGCCGCGCGCGAGGGGCTGTCGGTGACCGTCCTCGAACGGGGAAAGCTGGCCGGCGGCACCACCAGCCGCGGTGAGGGCAACATCCTCGTCTCGGACAAGGAACCCGGCCCCGAACTGAACCTGGCTCTGGCATCCCGTACGCGCTGGCTGGAACTGGCCGCCGAGTTCGGCCCCGACCCGTTCGAACTCGACGAGAAGGGTGGCCTGGTCGTGGCCACCTCGGATCCGGGTGCCGCAGCCCTGACCCGGTTCGCCGAGGGGCAACGGGCCACCGGCGTGGAGACGGTCGCGGTGAGCGCGGACCAGCTCCACGACCACGAGCCGAACCTCGCCCCGGACCTGCCCGCCGGAGTCCTCTACCCCCAGGACATGCAGGTACAGCCGGTGCTCGCGGCGGTGTCACTCCTCGCGGCGGCCCGGGCCCTCGGCGCCACGGTCGCCTGCGGCGAGGAGGTCGTGTCGGTCGAACGGGGTCCGGACGGGCGCGTCACGGCGGTCCGGACGCGCACCGGCCGCTATCCCACCGACGCGGTCGTCAACGCCGCCGGAACCTGGGGTGGTCAGGTCGGCGAGCGGCTCGGCGCGCCGGTCCCGATCCTCCCCCGCCGCGGGTTCATCCTGGTGACCGAGCCGCTGCCCCGGGTGGTCCGGCACAAGGTCTACTCCGCCGACTACGTCGAGAACGTCGCGTCCGACGTCGCCGGGCTGGAGACGTCCACGGTCGTCGAAGGTACCCGGGGTGGAACGGTCCTCATCGGCGCGAGCCGGGAGCGGGTGGGGTTCGACGACACCATGTCCGTGGAGGCGCTGCGGCGGCTGGCCGCGCTGGCGGTACGCATCTTCCCCTTCCTCGCCGACGTCCGGTTGATGCGCACCTATCACGGGTTTCGCCCGTACTGCCCGGACCACCTGCCGGTCATCGGTCCGGACCCCCGGGTTCCCGGGGTGTTCCACGCCTGCGGGCACGAGGGCGCCGGCATCGGTCTCGCCCCGGCGACCGGCAGGCTGATCAGCCAGATGCTGACCAACGGTCAGCCGGACATCGACCCCTCGGCGTTCGCGCCATCGAGGTTCGCGCAGGTGACCGCAGGATGAGCCAGCCACACTTCTCCTTCGACGGCAGCCAGATCCCCTTCCGCCCCGGGCAGAGCGTGGGCGCCGCGCTGACCGCGGCCGGGGTGCGGTCGTGGAGCAGCACCCGACGCGCCGGCCGGCCGCGAGGCTTGTTCTGCGGTATCGGCGTCTGCTTCGACTGTCTCCTCGTCGTCGACGGGCGCCCGAACGAACGCGCCTGCCTCCGGCTCGCCGAGCCGGGCATGGAGGTCAGCACGCAGGAAGGAACCGGTCACGGTGACCTCGAAGTCTGAGCGGAGGTTCGACGTGCTCGTGGTCGGCGCCGGGCCGGCCGGGCTGGCCGCCGCGACCAGCGCCACCCGCGCCGGCGCGCGCACGGCCATCGTGGACGCCGGCGTGGCGCCCGGTGGCCAGTACTGGCGCCACCCGGCACCCAGCGAGCACGGTGTGTCCGCCGCCGAGGTGGCCCACCTTCATCACGACCTGGCGACATACCACCGTCTCGTGGCCGGGCTCCCGGCCGTTGCCCAGTTCTTCCAGCACCACGTGTGGACCGTCACCCAAGACCGGCGGGAATTCGTCGTGCACGTGGTCGACCGGACCGGTGGAGGCGAACAAGCCGCCGAGCTCCGCAGCCGTCGGCTCATCCTGGCCCCGGGGGCGTACGACCGTCAGATCCCGTTCCCCGGATGGGATCTTCCGGGCGTGATGACGGCGGGGGGTGTGCAGGCTCTGCTCAAGGGGCACGGCGTCGTTGCCGGACAGCGGGTGCTGGTGGCCGGAACCGGCCCCTTCCTGCTTCCGGTCGCGGCCGGCCTGGCCCAGTCGGGAGCGACCGTCGTGGGCGTTCACGAGGCCGCCTCCCCGTTGGCGTGGCTGAGTGAGTTCGGCGCCGTGATCCGTAACGTCAGCAAGCTCGGTGAGGGCGCCGGCTACGCCCGGGTGCTGGCGCGGCACCGCATTCCGGTCCTCACCCGGTCCGTCGTGGTCTCCGCCCACGGCACGGACGCCGTGGAACGGGTCACCACCATGCGATCGGACCGCAGGGGCCGGGTGCTACCCGGCAGTGAGCGCACGATCGCAGTGGACGTGCTGGCCGTGGGGTGGGGCTTCACCCCGCAACTGGAGCTGCCGCTGGCGCTCGGCTGCGCGACGCGCGTGGATGTCGACGGGTCGCTGGTGTGCGAGGTCGACGACGAACAGCGCTCATCGGTCGAGGGCGTCTTCGTCGCCGGCGAAGCCTGCGGTGTGGGCGGCGCCGCGCTTGCGACGGTGGAAGGCGAGATCGCCGGTACCGTCGCGGCGGGCGCCTCGTCGGTCGCACCTCGGCTGCGCCGCTCGCGGGCGGCGCTCCGCCGCTTCGCGCAGGCGATGCACCGGTCCCACCCGGTGTCCCCTGGATGGGTGGACCGGTTGTCCGACGACACGACCGTCTGCCGCTGCGAGGAGGTTCCCTTCGGGGCACTGCGGTCCATGCGGCAGGACCTCGTCGGGCACGACGGCCGGTCGGCGAAGATGCTCACCCGAGCCGGCATGGGTTACTGCCAGGCACGCACCTGCGGCTACGCCGTCGGCTGCATCCTCGGTCAAGAGGCCTCCCGCACCTCCGGCTTCGCCGCACGCCCCGTCTCGTCTCCCCTCACCCTCGGCGCGTTGGCAACGTCCTCCCCGACGGAGAACGATCCACCGCCAGCTGAGTGAGGAGGACGGGACGCACCACACCGATGACCTGCGGAAAGTGAAGACGGCAGGGGTGGCCGCAGGGCCTGTTCATATGGTCAGGCGAACCGTTCGGTGGTCATGGGTACCAGCCCTTGCCGCCGCATGACGACGGTCAGATTCTGCAGCATCGGCCCTACCTCGTCGTCGGCTCTGGTCGCCAGCAGCACAGTCACATCGAGCGCCCAGGCGATGCCCCGGCCGACCCGTCGAACATTCCACGTGAAGAGATCGTTCCCTGCCTTCCGGCGGCCGGCGGGCATCCCTGACACCAGCTGATCGGCATCCTCCCTGTCGGGCATCGTCTGCCAGGACGCGCTCAGGGCCGCCAGCTGATCGGCGCGAAGGTCCTTGGCGAACAGGACCCGGTAGACCCGCTTCTCACAGAACCCGTCCGGCGGGTGCGTCGTTCCCAGCCGTAACGGGGCTGCAGTCGCGAACGGTTCGTAGTCGAGGAAACCGGCCCGCAGCGCCGCCTCGGCCGGCATCGGTCCACCGCCGAGCCGCTGGTATGCAGCCTCGGCGCCGCTCCGGTCGGTCGGCACCACGCGCGCGAGCAGATCCGGGTCCGTGCGCAGGGCACGACTGAACGACGCGGCACTCAACCAACGAGACTCCGTACGCGTCCAGACTGTGCCGTGCAGACCCACCGTCGAGTGATCGTGGTCCCGGACGAACTCCTCGGCCAGGACGCCTTCCACCTCAGCACCTGGGTTTGCGCCTTCGGTCCGAGCCAGAAGCAGGTAGTAGTCCAGCCCCGCCTGCCGTCCGGCAACGTGCACGACCGCCGCCGCCTGCCCCACATGACACCGATCATCGATCACAAATGGCACTCCCGCTTCTCCGCACGGAAACCTCGACGATCCGACCCTAGGGGAGGCGAACCGGTCAGCTCGCCCCACGCGCCCTTCACGGCCCCTCATGCGCCGACGGCCCCGGGGCCCGACGGCCCCGGGGCCGGAGGTTATGCCGCGCCGTTCAGTGAGGCGGCCAGCGCCTCTGCGAACCCGGTGTCGGCGGGCGCCCCGCTCACGCCGATGCGCCAGGTTCCGCCCGCGAGGTCGCCCACCGGCAGCGACCGCCCGCCCGGCTGCCACAGCGGCTGCCAGGCGATCGAGCCGCTCGGACGGTTGAACCACCGGTTGTCCTCGCTCCAGGCCGACCCGTCCCGGTACGCGACCGCCAGTGTGGTCGTGTCGTCCGTGGCGAGCGTCCACGGCGTGAAGCCCGCCGCGTCCCCGTCGCGATCGGCGCCGGCGGGGTCCGCGAGCCGGGGCAGGGCTGAGTCGATGTTCCAGGCGGCCTCCCAGACCGGCGCGCTGGTCGGGCCGGTCACGTGCCAGACGAGGTCGACGTCCACCGTGGTCGCTGCGAACCGGAAGCGCCAGTCGACGGTCACCGGCTCGTCGCCGAGCGGGATGCCGGCCAGGAGCGTGTCCGTGCCGTCGGCCGACACGGTAACCGTTCGGGCGGCGCCCGCCGTGTCGGTGGGCCCGAAGGTCCCGACGGCCAGGTAGGGCGCCGTGGAACGGAACGACGAGTCCGTCACGGGCCGGTACGCGCCTCGGCCGGTCGGGTCGGCCTCGTAGGAGACCAGCCGGGACTCGGGCGCGGTCTGCACGACGGCCCGGTAGTAGGGCGTGCTGACGAGCCGCCCCTTCGTCACCACCGGCGTACGCCAGTTCAGCGACGCCAGCCAGAGCCCGCCCTGACCCCACCCGGCGCCCGTGACGTACCACTGGCCGGTGCCGGAGTCGTCCTTGACCACCTCGGCGGCGTGCGCCTCGATCCGGCCGGCGAGCTGGTCGATGGTGAAGTGGAACGGGTCTTCGCTGCGGTACACACGGGTGTCCTGGTAGCCGCTCTCGCAGCAGACGAAGAGATACCACGAGCCGTTGTGGTGCACCACGAACGGCGACTCGGTCGGCCCGCCGAAGGTGCCGGTGGCCGGGTGTTCGAAGGCCGTCCTCCGGTCGCTCCAGTGCACGAGGTCATCGCTCGTGCGGTAGGCGACGATGTGGTGGCCACCGGCCGGGGTGCTGTTGGCGGTGTAGTACATGACCCACTGGTTGCCGACCCGGGTCACCATCGGGTCCCGACCGTCGAAGCCGTCGGTGAAGAGCGGGTTGCCCGGGTGCCGCGTCCAGGTCGTCAGGTCCTTCGACGTGGCGAGGTGCATGCGGTACGCCTCGTGGTCGGCGGTGCCGCCCGCGTAGAACATGTAGTAGGTGCCGCCGTTGAACAGCACGTACGGCGCCCAGATGTGCGTCTCCCCCGCGCTCGGGTCGGCCTCCAGGGCGAACGGCTGCTTCGTCCAGGGGCCACGGGGCGACGGCGCCGTGGCATGGCCGAAGAACTTTTCGTCCAACGGGTTGGCCGGCTCGGCGTGCGTGATGGCGAAGACGTGCCACAGGCCGGTCGCGCGGTCACGCACCATGGTGTGGTCGTTGTAGTACCAGCGCTCGTTCTCGCCGACGCTGGGGTCGTACACGTTGACGAACTCGCCGGCGGTGACCTGGACGGACCGGTTCTCATACGGCTGGTTGCTCGGCTCGGCGGGATCGGCGGCCCGGGCCGGCGCCGGGGCCACGATCAGTCCCAGGGCGAGGGCGAGCAGCGCGGACAGCCGGCCGACGTGGGACGGTGGGCGGGGCATGCGTTCCTCCAGAGCTCGACGGGTGGCGTGCTGGTGACCCGGACGTGTGCGCGGCCGCGCGGGTCCGCCGCCTGCCTCGGCGGCGGACCCGGGCCGAAGCTCTACTGCTTGCCGCCGAGCGTGGTGTAGACCTCCGCGGCGTTCTCCTTGGTGATCTGCTGGGTGCCGAGGGTGGTCGTCTTCGGGACGTCCTTGGCGCAGTCGACGAGGATCTTCTTGGCCAGGTCGATCGCCTCACGGCCGCCGGTGGGGTACTGGAACGTCGCCTGGAGGCGGCCCTGCTCGACGGCCTTGATCCCGCCGGAGGGGACGGGCAGGGCGTCGATCCCGGTGAACTTGATCGCGGTCTCCTTGCCGGCCGCCTTCGCCGCCAGATAGGCACCCTCGGCCATCGGGTCGTTGTGCGCGTACACCGCGTCGATCTGGGGATTCGCCTTGAGCATCGCGTCCATGACGCTCTGGCCCTTCTCCCGCAACCACTCGGCGGTCTGGCTCGCCACGATCTCGATCTTCGGGTTGCTCGCGATGCCCTCCCGGAAGCCCTGGGCGCGCTCGGCGGCCGGGGTGGAGCCCGGCAGGCCGGAGATCTCCACGACCTTGCCGCCCTGCGGCAGCAGCGTCTTCGCGTAGTACTCCCCCGCCGCCCGGCCGATCGCGACGTTGTCGCCGCCGATGAAGGCCGTGTACGCGTCACCCTCGACCTTGCGGTCCAGCACGATGACCGGGATGCCCTGGTCGTACGCCTTCTTGACCACCGCGGTCAGCGGCTTCGCCTCGTTCGGCGAGATGATCAGCAGGTTGATGCCCTGGGAGAGGAAGTTCTCCACGTCGGCCACCTGCTTGCTGTTGTCCTGCGCCGCGTCCGAGACGACCACCTTGAAACCGGGCACGGACTTCGCGGCGTTGCTCACGTCGTCGTTCATGACCTGCCGGTACGGCTCGGCGTTGTTGGCCTGGGACATGCCGATCAAGAATTCCTTGCCGCTGCCGCACTTCGCCGAGGCGTCGGAGCTCTTGCCGGGGTCGTCCTCGACGCTGCACGCCGAGGTGGCGACGAGCGCGGCCAGCGCCAGGACCGTGGCGGCTCTTCGGGTGTAACGCATGGTTTCCTCCGTTGGGTGGTGGGTCAGGCGATGCGGGGACGTAGCTTCTGCAGCGCGGCGGCAGCCACGATGACCAGGCCCTTGACGACCAGCTGCACGTTCGCGTCGATGTTGTTGAGAGCGAGGATGTTGTTGAGGATCCCGAGCAGCAGCGCGCCGGCGATGGTGCCGCCCATCGATCCACTGCCACCGGCGAGGCTCGTCCCGCCGATGACCACGGCCGCGATCGCGTCCAGCTCGTAGCCGGCGCCGTCGTTCGGGCTGCCCTGGTTGAGCTGCCCGGCGTGGATGATCCCGGCCAGCGCGGCGAGCAGGCCGGAGATCGCGAAGACGGTGATGCGGATGCGGCGCACCGGCACGCCGGAGAGCCGGGCGGCCTTCTCGTTGCCGCCGATGGCGTACACGTGCCGGGCGAAGGCCGTGCTGCGCAGCACCAGCAGCGCGCCGACGCCGATGGCGAGGAACAGCAGGGCCGGCACCGGGAGGATCCCGTTGATCGACCCGCTCAGCATCGAAAACGCCTCCGGGGCCTCCTGCGGCCCGTCGCCGTAGGCGATGGGGATGCCCAGCCCGCCGGACCACATCCGGGCGATACCCCGGGCCGCCTGCAGGCCGGCGAGGGTGACGATGAACGACTGGATGCCGAGCCGGGCGACGATCGCGCCCTGGGTCGCGCCGAACGCGGCGCCGATGAACAGCACGATCAGGACCGTCGGCAGGATGCCCATGCCGCTGTCGACCATCAGGGTGGCCGACCCGACCGCGGCGAGCCCGAGCACCGCCCCGACGGAGAGGTCGATCCCGCCGATCAGGATCACGAACGTCATCCCGACCGCGATGATGCCGATCTCCGAGACCGCCCGGACGATGTTGGCGAGGTTCCCGGAACTGAGGAAGACGTTCTCGCCGTTGCGGACGGGCGACACGGCGATCGCGATGACGAAGACGGCGACCAGGCCGAACAGGCTCTGGAACCGGAAGAAGCTGTCGACGATCGCGTGCCGGTCCCGCGGCAGCCGGATCGGCCGGCGGCGGGGCGGTGTCTCGGGCGGCGCTTCGGCGACGGCGGTGGGGCTGGGCGGGTTCATCGGGCCTCCTTGGCATCGTCCCCGTTGGCCGCGGCGAGGATCGCTTGTTGGGTGGCGGACGCGCGGGGCAGCGCGGCCACGGTGCGACCGCGGTGCAGGACGACCACCCGGTCACAGAGGCTGAGCAGCTCCGGCAGTTCGGACGAGGCCAGCAGGATCGCCATGCCGGTGTCGGCGAGTTGGTGCAGCAACCGGTAGATCTCGGCCTTGGCCCCGATGTCGACGCCTCTGGTCGGCTCGTCGAGCAGCAGCAGCCGCGGTCGCGTCAGCAGTTGCTTGGCGAACACGACCTTCTGCTGGTTGCCGCCGGAGAGCGTGGCGGCGGCGACCGCTGGCGAGGCCGCCTTCACCGCCAGGGCCCTGAGCTGCCCGGCCACCGTCTGCTTCACCGCCTGCCGGCGTACGAGGCCGAGCGTCGTCAGCGACGACAACGCGGAGAGCACGACGTTGTCGGTCACCGAGTGCTCGAGCATCAGTCCGGCGCCACGCCGGTCCTCGGGGACGAACGCCACCCCGCGCGCCAGGGCCGACCGTGGGCCGTGCGGGCGGTACCGGCGGCCGTCGATCGTCACCTGGCCGTCCCGGGGGCCGGAGGCCCCGGCACCGAAGAGCGTCTCGAGAAGTTCGGTACGGCCCGCGCCCATCAGACCGGCGAGTCCGACGATCTCGCCGGAGCGCACCGTGAGGTCCACCCCGGCCGGCTCGGTCCGCCCGGGTGTCGGCCGGCGTGGCGTCACGGCGAGTCCGCGTACGTCGAGCAGCACGTCCCCGGGTTCGTTGCGCCCCTCTCCGTAGAGCGCGTCGACCGACCGGCCGACCATCAGCTGGATGATGTCGTCGCGGGAGGCGGTCTTCGGGTCGACGCTGCCCGCGACGCTGCCGTTGCGCAGCACGGTGACCCGGTCCGCGACGACCTCGATCTCCGCCATCCGGTGCGAGATGTAGACGATGCCGACGCCGGCCCGGCGCAGCTCCGCGATCGTCGCGAAGAGGCGTTCGACCTCGGCGTCCGCCAGCGCGGCGGTCGGCTCGTCCATGATCAGCACCCGCGCGTCCAGCGACAGCGCCCGGCCGATCTCGACCAGCTGCTGCTCGCCGACGCGCAACGACCCGACGAGCCGCCGCGGGTCGAGGTCGGCGCCGAGCGTACGCAGGTGGTCCGTGGCCTGCCGGCGCATCCGCCGGAGGTCGACGGTGCCCACCCGGGTGCGCGGCTCGCGCCCGAGGAACATGTTCTCCGCGATGGACAGCCCGGCCACCAGGTCGAGCTCCTGGTGGATCGTGGCGATGCCGGCGCGTTGGGCGCCGGCCGGGCCGCCGAAGCTCACCGGCTGCCCCTCGACCTCAATGGTGCCGTCGTACTCGGTGATCACGCCGGAGAGGATGTTGATCAGTGTCGACTTGCCGGCGCCGTTCTCGCCGAGCAGCGCGTGCACCTCACCCGCGCGGACGGTGAGGTCGATGTCGCGGCAGGCGTGCACACCGCCGAACCGCTTGCCGATGCCGGTCATCCGGACCAGCGGGCTTTCTGTCATGCGGCACCTCGTGGGTCGTTGCGGGTCAGCTGCGGGTCGGGCCGGAGCCGCCGGGCCCGGGTGGACCCGGCGGCTCCGGTCGGTCACGAGACGAGCCGCGCCTCGACGTAGTCGAGCCCAGCGAGGTAGCCGACCGAGGCGGCGGCCTTGCCGGTCACGGTGAGCGTGAGCGTGTGCCGGCCCGCCGTCAGCTCCCTCCGGCCGTAGTCGAGCGGGTCGCTCACGACCACCTCCGGCGAGTGGTACGCGTCGAAGGCCGGCCCGATCCGGGCGCCGTCGATGGCCACCGTGTTGGTGCCGTAGTCCCGGGCCAGCGTCTGCACGAGGCGCAGGTCGTAGGTCCCGGTGGTGGGCACGGTGAAGTTGACGGTGACGCTCTGGTTCGGCCCGTTCGCGTGGAACCACAGCTGCGCGCTCTGCGACCAGTGGATGCCGCAGCAGTCGCCCTGCGGGTCCGCCGGCGCGTCGGCGCTGACCGCGGGCAGGAGCGATTCACCCTCGATCCGCAGTGTGTCGCCGGTGGTGGCCGAGGCGGTCGGCGAGTACGGCCCCGCGTTGCCGGCCGCGTCCACCGCGCGCACCCGGTAGTACCAGGTCTCGCGCAGCCCCAGACCCGCGTGCTCGAAGCTGGGGCGGGTCGTGGTGCCGACGCGGTTGTCCGGCCCCGGCGTGAAGTCCGCCTGGCGGGAGGCGAACACCTCGTACCGGGGGGCGTAGACGTCGTCGGGGGCCGGCTGCCAGGCCACGGTCACGGCGTTGGTCGTGCCGCTGGTGGCGGTGAGCCCGCTGACCGCGCCCGGCGGCTGGTCGTCGGTGAACGGGGTGACCAGGCTGAGCACCGCGTACCGGGCGGCGGACCAGGCCGGAGCACCGGCGGTCGGCGTCAGGGTGACGGTCACCGCGTCCCGGCCCCGGGTGAGCGCGGCCGGGAGCCGGTACTCGTCCTCCAGCCACCGGTGCGACGTGTTGGCCAGCGGCTGCGACCAGGTGCCGGCGTCACGCCCGTCGACCTGGACGGCCACCGACTGGTACCCGGCCGACTGGTCGCCGACGCGGCGCAGGACCGCGCCCGCGTTGTCCTCGTCGAGGGCCACCCGGAACCGGATCGGGTCGCTGGAGGCACGGACGTCGTCGGTCGCCGGTCGGGGCGCGCCGTCGTCGCCCTCGAAGGTCGCCGTGAGCACCGTCCGGTCACCGCCGGAGGCGTACTGGTGGGCCACCTCGCTGGCGGTGTCGCCCACATCGACCGTGTCCGTCCAGCGCTGCCCGACGGTGTCCTGGCCGTACCAGTAGGCGGTGGAGCCGTACCGGGCCGGGTCCTGGTCGCCCGGGCCGTGCTCGATGCCGAACCGCAGTCCGGTCGAGAACGCCACCGACTCCGCGAGCGTGAGCCGGTACGCCCCGGTGCAGTCGTACTGGCAGCCGTAGTTGGCGACCTCGTGGGCCGGGTTGCCGTTCATCGGCGCGGAGAACGTGCCGTGGTTGAAGTACCAGCCGCTCTCGTAGAAGTCCTCGGTGCCGGTGCCGTGGATGCTCGGGCTCTGTGCGCCGTCCACGTAGACGCGCTCGTCACCCTCCAGGTAGTTCCGCTGGTTGCCGGCGGGGATGTGCCCCTCCATGGTGTGGGTGACGCCCACGAACTTCCCCCGCCCCGCGACGTCGAGAAAGAGGTGGTCCGCTCCCGGCGTGGTGTCGGCGCTGGTCGCGGTCGCCCGGAAGTAGCCGGTGTCGCTGGTCGGTCGCAGGGCCGCGGCCCAGCGGGCGGACGCCGCGGTGGTCACGGTGGCCACCGACGGTTTGATCGCCACGTCGGACCCGTTGCGCAGCTCGATCGACCAGCGCGACCGGTACGGCATCGGCCACCAGGCCGACAGCGTCGCGGTCGCCGGGTCGACGCCGAACATCAGGGACCGGACGGAGTGCAGCCCGAGGCCGGTGCCGAAGAACTCGCCGAGCGGGGCGTCGACGGTGGTCTTCCCGTCGAACGAGATGCGCAGCCGGGTGCCACGCAGTACCGCGTCGGACGCGGCGACGGCCGCCTTGCGCTCGTCGTCGGCCGGGTAGGAGGAGGTGTTGCTGCCCTGCCAGGTCTGCGCCGTGATCCGGTAGGCGTGCGCCGCCTCGACGTCGGTGTGCGCCGGGCCCAGGTCGACGGTGTCGGTGCGCTTCGCGACGCCGGAGACGAGGCTGTCCACCCAGTACGTGAACTCGTTGACGTCGAGGTCGGACGAGACGAACTCGTTGCGGATGGTCAACTTCGCCTTGCCGGCCGTGGCGCTCGCCGGCAGCTCGACGGTCTGGTCCAGCCAGGTGCCGAACGGCACCGGGTCGTTGGCGGGCCACTCAGCGACCGGTACGCCGTCGACCAGGATCCGCGCCCGCTGGTGCCCGATGTGCGGGTCGAGCCGGCGGGTGAGCCGTACGCCGGTGTTGGCCGGGTCGACGGCGACGGTGAACTCGCTGCCCCCGCCGGGGCCGAAGGCGCGGCCGTCGTCGGCGATCGGCTGGGGCGCGCCGACGAGCTGCGGGATCTTCAGCTGGAGTGCGGTGATCGCGCCGGGGCCCACGCCACTGGCGAGGGTCGCCCGGCCGCCCGCGGGGACGGCGAAGGCGCGCTCGGTCGCCGTGGCGCCCGGCTGGGCGGGCTTGGGGTCGCGGGTGCCGGCGGCCTTGAGCTGCGCGATGACGTCCTCGGCTCGGTCGCTGGGGTCGAAGGTGCTAACGCCGTCCGGGGTGGTGAACTTCCGGTAGGAGACGTGGTGGAAGATCGGGTTCTTCTCGGTGGTGACCAGCATCGAGCTGCGGTAGGTCATGGGCGCCTTGATGTAGACGCCGCCGGAGCTCTGCGCCGCGTTGGCGACCACCGGGTAGACGAAGGGGGCACCGAGCTTGCCGTCCACGACATCCTGGAGCTTGGCGTCGAGCACGGTCTTTCCGTCGAGGACGACCTTGATGGTGCCCGTCGCGGAGACGTTGCCCTCGTCGCGGGTGAACCAGATGGAGTCGATCTCGCCGGCGCCGGTCGCCTCGGCGATGACGCAGCCGTCGGCGCTGGTGCGCAGGCACGAGTACCGGCCGGAGAAGCCGTCGTCGTTGCCGCCGCTGCGGTCGAAGCTGGAGAACTGGTAGGCCCGGGCTCCGTCGGTGAGTTCCGGGAGCCGGTCGAGTCGGCGGTAGACGTCCCAGCCGACGGGGCCGTTCGTGGTCGGGCCGGTGGAGGCCGAGGCCGGCGCGGTGAGACCGACGACGGCCGAGCCGGCGATGAGCGTCGCCGCGGCGGCGGCGCCGAGCAGCCGCCTGGGCGAGGTACGTGGTGCGCGGGTGGTGGGTGTCATGAGTCGCCTTCCACATCGGTGGGTGGGGCGGGCCGTGAGGTGCGGCAGACAAGGAATCGATTTCTCGCTGCAGTTGCGATCAGGTTAGGCAGCCGTCGCGCGGCGGTCAATCCTCCAGTGCTGACGGCGAGGTCGGCGGCGGTTCGACGTTGACAGCCCCACCCGCCGCTCCTATGGTCCTCGATCAGAACCGAGCAAACGATTTCTCGCTCACGAAAGCGCACCGCGACCTCGCGGAGCGCTGGGAGGGGGCAGCCGTGCCCCGACTCGTCGTCCTCACCGGATTCCTCGGCGCTGGCAAGACCACCACCATGCTGGCCGCCGGACGGCTGCTCACCGCACGCGGCGGCCGGGTCGCGGTCATCACCAACGACCAGGGCAGCGACCTGGTCGATACCCAACTGGCCCGGGACGCCGTGCCCGACGTCGGCGAGGTGACCGGCGGCTGCTTCTGCTGCCGCTTCGAGGACCTCGCCGACCTGGTGACGGACCTGCTCGACACCGGGCGGGCCGACACCATCCTGACCGAGGCCGTCGGCAGCTGCACCGACCTGCAGGCGACGGTCGTCCGCCCCCTGCGGGCCCGCTACGGCGACCGCCTCACGCTGGCTCCCCTCACCACGATCGTCGATCCGGCCCGCATCGGCGCGCTCGACGGCGACCTCGGCTACCTGTTCGACCGCCAGCTCGCCGAGGCGAACCTCATCGCGGTCAACAAGTCCGACGCCCTGCCCCGCGCCGAGTTCAACGCGCTGCTCGACCAGATCCGGCGCGGCTACCCCGACGCCGACGTCCTCGGCTACAGCGCAAGCCGCGGCGAGCACGTCGATGAGCTCGTCGCGCGGTGGACCGGCGACCCACCGCGCGGCCGGGACGTGGACCTGGACGTCGACTACGACCGGTACGCCGCGGCGGAGGCGCGGCTGAGCTGGCTCAACCAGGTGTGGCACGTCTCGGCCGACGGCGGGTTCTCCGCGCGACGCTGGGCACACGTCGCCCTCGAATCGCTCTCCGCCGCCTGCGCCCGGCGGGGAGACGTCATCGGTCACGCCAAACTCGCCGTCCAGTCGCCCGCCGGACTGATCCGCATGAGCGTCGTGGCCGCCGGGGACCCACCGCGGCAGGAGCCCGCCAGGCGTGACGAGCCGCCGGTGGCCCGCGCCACCGTGCTGGTCAACGTCCGCGCCACCTGCCCACCGGCGGACCTCGAATCACTGGTACGGGCCGCCGCCTACGACGCCGACCTCGCGGCCGGCGCCGCCGCCCGGCCCGGCCCGGCGAACGCCTTCGCGCCGTCCTACCCCCGCCCCGTGCACCGTCTCCCGGCCACACCGGCCTGACCGTCAGGAGCACCCATGGCAGACCACTCGTACGACCAGTGCTGTCCCGGCAACGCCTGCAGCCCGAACCGCCGACAGTTCCTCACCCTCTCCCTCGGCCTCACCGCCGGCACCGTGCTCGCCGGCTCCCGGGCCGAAGCCGCCGCCGCCCTCGGCGTACCCGAGGATCGGCTGATCGCCGTACCGGTCGACAAGGCGTTGCCACCCGACTGGTCCACGGCGCTGTACGGCCGGGGCGAGCCGACCAGCTACGAGGGCACCGACCTCCGCTGGCTCGGCATGCCGGTCGGCGGTGGCGCCACCGGCCAGCTGTACCTCGGCGGCGACGGGCGGCTGTGGAACTGGGACATCTTCAACCGACCGGCGGCCGGCACCACCGACGTCGGGTACGCGAGCCCTCGCCAGCCCGCCTCGCCCCTCCGGCACGGCTTCGCGCTGCGGACCCGGTCGGGCGGACGGGTCGAGACCCGCGCAATCGACGCCACCGGCTTTGATCAGGTGCGTTTCACCGGGCAGTACCCCATCGGCACGGTCCGGTACCGGGCCGCCGACGCCCCGGTCGAGGTGACCCTGGAGGCGTTCTCGCCGTTCGTGCCGCTGTCGGTCGCGGACTCGACGCTGCCGGCGACCGTGCTGGCGTACACGCTGCGCAACACGTCGGACCGGACGGTGGACGCCACCCTGCTCGGCTACGTCGAGAATCCCGCCTGTCTGGACACCAGGACGCAGCGCGGGATCATCCTGCGGTCGATGGCGTTCGGCGACCGGTCGCTGCGCGGAGTCCGGTTCTCAGCCGCCGAGCAGACCGAGACGGCCGACCGCCCCGACGTCGTCTTCGAGGACTGGGAGCGGGACACCTACGACGGCTGGACCGTCGAGGGCGACGCTTTCGGCGCCGGCCCGGTGCTGGTCTCCGAGATCCCGGACTACATGAAGGGCGGCGGGCCGCTCAACGCGACCGGACAGCGATTCGTCACCTCGCACGACTTCCGTGGGGCCAACGGCGACATCGGCCGGGCCGACGCGCCGACCGGCAAGCTCACCAGCGCCCCGTTCACGGTCTCGCGCAAGTCGATCCGGCTGTCCATCGGCGGCGGCAGCCACCCCGGCCAGACCTGCGTCAACGTCCTCGTCGACGGCGCGGTGGTCGCCACGGCGACCGCCCGCAATGCCGAGGCGATGCACAGCGTCTACCTGGACGTCTCCGCACACGAGGGGAAGTCCGCGGTCATCGAGGTCGTCGACGCCCACACCGGCGGGTGGGGCCACGTCAACGTCGACCGGATCGTGTTCACCGACGTGGCGCCCCGCCCGGAGATCGTGTTCGAGGACTGGGAGCGCGACACCTACGACGGCTGGACCGTCGAGGGCACCGCGTTCGGCGCCGGCCCGGTGCTGGTCTCGTCGGTGCCGGACTACATGAAGCGCTTCGGCGATCTCGGCGCGTCGGGGCAGCGGTTCGTGACGTCGCACGACTTCCGCGGCTCCGGCGGCGACTCGGGCCGGGCCGACGCCGCCACCGGAAAGCTGACCAGCCGGCCGTTCACCGTCGAGCGCCGCTACGTCAACGTGGCCGTGGGCGGCGGGAGCCACCGCGACAGCACGTGCGTGAACCTGCTGGTGGACGGCGCGCTGGTGGCCAGCGTGGCCGGCCGCGACGCGGAGCCGGTCAGCGTGGCGACGATGAACCTGTCCGCGTACCAGGGCCGCACGGCGGTCATCGAGATCGTGGACGCGGACACCGGCGGGTGGGGGCACGTCAACGTCGACCGCATCGTGTTCAGCGACGTGCCGACGGACACCCGGCCGCTGGACCAGGTGCCCGACAACGGCACGCTCGTCCTCGCCGCGCTCGACGGCCGGGCGGTGACCCGCCCGTCGCTCGCCGGGTGGGACACCCTCGACGAGGTGTTCGCGGCGGAGGCCGGCCCCGCGGAGGTGGACGGCTCGCTGGCCGGGCAGGCCGGATCGGTGAGCGTGGCGGTCCGCCTCGCGCCCGGCCAGAGCCGCAGCGTGCGATTCGTGCTCGGCTGGCACTTCCCCGTGCCGGACCGCGTCTCGCTCGGCTTCCTGCGCGGCTCGGACAGCCTGCGCCGGCACTACGCGACCCGGTTCGCCGACGCCCGGGCGGTGGTGGAACACGTCGCCCACGACCTCGAGCGGCTGGAGGCCGACACCCGCACCTGGGTGAAGACCTGGTACACCGACGCCACCCTGCCGCACTGGTTCCTGGAGCGCACCCTGGCTCCCGCGTCGACGCTCGCCACCAACACCTGCTACCTGTTCGACGACGGACGGTTCTACGGCTGGGAGGGGGTGTACTGCTGCCCGGGCACCTGTGAGCACGTGTGGAACTACGCCCAGTCCATCGCCCGGCTCTTCCCCCAGCTGGAACGCGACACCCGCAGCAGGGTGGATCTCGGCATCGGATTCCACCCGGACACGGGCCAGATCGGCAACCGCGCCGAGGCCGACATGGGCTGGGCCACCGACGGCCAGTGCGGCACGATCCTGCGCTGCTACCGGGAGCACCTGACCGCGCCGGACGACACCTACCTGCGGCTGAACTGGTCCCGGCTACGGCGCGCGCTGGAATGGATCATGGAACACGACGCGGGCCCGGACGGCACGCTCGACGGCCCGCAGCCGAACACGCTCGACACCACCTGGTACGGCCAGATCGCCTGGATCACCGGCATGTACGTCGCGGCCCTGCGAGCGGGCGCGGCGATGGCCGACGAGGTGGGCCAGGCCGAGTTCGCCGACCGGTGCCGGGCCCTCGCCGATTCCGGCAGCCGGCACCTGTCCGCGGAACTCTTCAACGGCGAGTACTTCATCCAGGAGGTCGACCCGGCCCACGCCGACGTGATCAACAGCAATCGGGGATGCCACATCGACCAGCTCTTCGGGCAGAGCCTCGCCGGTCAGCTCGGGCTCCCCCGTGTCGTGCCCGCGGAGCAGGCCGTCAGCGCCCTGAAGAGCCTCTACCGGTACAACTTCACACCCGACCACGCCGCCTACCGGGAGGGCAGCGTCATCCCGGGCGGACGCTGGTTCGCGATGGACCACGAGTACGGCATGCTGATGACCACCTGGCCGCACGGTGGCGCCGACACCGCGGCCGGGACCCCGGCGAGCTGGGCCGCCATGTACTTCAACGAGGTGTGGACCGGCCAGGAGTACCAGGTCGCGGCGCACATGCTCCAGGAGGGCCTGGTCGAGGAAGGGCTCACCCTCACCCGGGCCGTGCACGAGCGGTACGCCGCCGGCAAGCGCAACCCGTACAACGAGATCGAGTGCGGCGACCACTACGCCCGGGCCATGGCCAGCCACGGTGTCTACCTGGCGGCCTGCGGATTCGAACACCACGGCCCCCGCGGCCACATCGGGTTCGCGCCCCGGATCAGCCCCGACAGGTTCGCCGCCGCGTTCACGACGGCGGAGGGGTGGGGCCTGTTCCGGCAGGAGCGCCACGGCGGGCACCTCACCGGTACGGTCGAGGTCCGCTACGGCCGCCTCCGGGTGTCCAGCGTCGCTCTCGCGGTGACCCGTTCCCCGGCACACGTGACCGTACGTCTGGGCAATCGCACGCTGCCGCATGACTGGTCGTGCCGGGACGGGCGCATTCTCGTTACCTTGGACGCCGAGGTCGTGGTCGGTCGGGGCGACGCCCTCCAGGTGATGCTCGACGGCTGAACGTGTCGGCGCTCGGCACGGCGTGTGTCGAGCGCCGGTGCGGAAAGCCCGTGACTATTCCGTCATTTTCCGCCCGTAAGATGCCCAGTCCCCGCACCGGCGACGGTGCGGGGAGCGGGCACTCGTTCTGGGGCTTGTCAGCGTAGGAATCCATCGGATGGAGGCGAATGGCGACGATCTACGACGTGGCGCGGCAGGCTCAGGTCTCGCCCGCGACGGTCTCGCGGGTGCTGAACGGCCGTACCACCGTCGATCCAGTCATGGCCGCTCGCGTACACCAGGCGATGCAGGACCTCGACTACCGTCCCAACGCGGTCGCCCGCAACCTGCGCCTGAGCCAGACCAGCCTCTGGGCGGTCATCATCTCCGACATCGGCAACCCCTTCTTCACCTCGATGGTGCGCGGGGTCGAGGACGTCGCGCAGAGCGCCGGCTACTCCGTGGTCCTGTGCAACACCGACGAGGACCCGGAGAAGGAGTCCCGGTACATCGCGGCGGTCCTCGCCGAACGGATGGCCGGCGTCATCATCTCCACGTCGGGCCGTTCGACGGTGATCAACCGGCTTGTCGAGGCCCGCATCCCGGTCGTGGCGATCGACCGTCAGCTGCGCGGCGTCACCATCGACACGGTGCTCGTCGACAACGTGCACGGGGCGGAGCTGGCGACCACGCACCTGCTCGACAACGGCTACCAGCGGGTCGCCTGCATCACCGGCCCCCGCCGGATCTCCACGGCCGCCGAGCGACTCCGGGGCTACCAGCGCGCGCTGCGGGCGCGCGGGCGAGAGGCGACCGACGCCCTCGTGCGGTACGCGGACTTCCGCGAGGAGGGCGGCTACCGGGCGATGGCCTCGCTGCTCGACGGCGACAACCCGCCCGACAGCGTCTTCGCCACGAACAACCTGATGACCGTGGGCGCCGTCGAATGCCTCGTCGACCGCGGCATCCGGGTGCCGGACGAGGTCGGGGTGGTCGGATTCGACGACATCCCCTGGGCCCACCTGGTCCGGCCGTCGCTGAGCACCGTCTCCCAGCCGACCTACGACCTCGGACGCGCCGCCGCCGGGCTGCTGACCGAGCGCATCGCCAACCCGTCGCGGCCGCCGTCGACCGTCACGCTCAGCACCGGGCTCCAGGTGCGCGACAGCTCCACCCGCCCGAGCTGACCGTTCGCCGGCACGCAGACGCGGGGAGACCGGGAGCCTGCACCAACCTCAGGCTCCCCGGACCCCTCATCACCACCCCAGCGCCTCGGCCGGAGGCGGCCGCGCTCGGGCCCGGCGACCCGGCCGGGCCCCACCACCGGCCGGGTCGTCGAGCGGGTACTCAGAGGTTGACGTCGCCGCAGAGGTGCACCTGGACGCCGAGCTCGGCGAACATCGCGGCCTTCACCCGCAGCGCCCGGTCGGCGGTCTCCGCGTCCGGGGCGTAGGCGACGTTCACGTGGTTGGCCTTGTGGCGGGCCATCAGCTGATCGCGGCCGACCCCGTGCAGCACGGCATGCATGATCGGCCACTGCGGGTTCGTGGCCTCCAGCCGGCGCCGGGTCTCCTCCTCCGGAAGCTCGACGACGGTCGCGCGACCGAGGTCGACGTGCAGCCCGCCGTCCATGATGAACACCCGCGACCAGACGATCTCGCCCGGCTTGGAGACCCCGCTCAGCGTGCCGCCGCCGAGCGGGAAGAACATCGGCGGCTGCCGCATGCTGTAGGACTTGTCGTACCCACCGTTGTGGGACGCCGGCACCGAGCCGGAGATCTCGAACACCCAGACGAAGTCGTCGCCGTAGGTCTCCCCCCACCGGATGTCGTGCAGGGTGGTGGCCGGGTCGAGGCCCATGGCGGTCCAGATGCGGTTGGTGACCAGCGAGTCGACGGCCACCCCCTCGTCGACCTCGTTGAAGTGCGGCAGCGGCGCGCCCGCGTAGAGCTCCCGGCTGCCGTCGCGGCTGCGCACCGGTGGCCGCTGGACGTTGTTGAGCAGCCCCTCGGCGAGGTCGCTGGCCGGGACGGTGTCCTTCAGCCCCTGCTGGTACTGGATGCCGACCGCGTCCAGGCCGAAGTCGTCCGCGATGCGCAGGGCCGCGATGTACATCTTGAACTGGCTCGTCAGCTGGGCGTCGGTGAGCTCGGTCGCCTCGTCGGTGCCGGTGTGGAAGGTCATCCCGGCCTCGTCCAGCCACCGGCGGACCGTGTGGGCCTCCTCGTCGGAGACCCGTGCCATCTCGGCGACCAGCGCGCTCTGCGACAGCCGCTCCTTGTAAATGCCCAGTGGGTTGATCAGCTCGTCGTCGAAGATCGCGTTGTACATCCCCATGCAACCCTCGTCGAAGACGCCGATGATGGCCTTCTCCCGGGCCAGCTGCGCGGCCAGGGCGCGACCGAGCTCGACCTCCCGGTCGTCCGGCAGGGCCGGCAGCTCGCGGACGTGACTGGTGTCGTGGCGCAGCTCGCCGGTCTCCAGCCAGGTGCGCAGCCCGTTGACCGCCCAGTCGTCGGTGAAGTCCCGGCTCCACAGCGCGGAGTGCCGCACGTCCGCCTTGGTGAGGCTCGCGGTGAGGTTGAGCAGGCCGACCAGGCCCGGGAACTCGCCGCTCCAGTTGGCCACGATGAGGATCGGCCCCCGGTGGCTGCGCAGGCCGGCCAGGACGTGGTGGCTGTACTGCCAGACCGCCTCGACCAGGATGAGCGGCGCGTCGACCGGGATGCGCTTGAAGACCTCGATGCCGGCCCGCTGGCTGTCGATGAAACCGTGGCCCTTGTCCGGATCGAACGCGTGGCCACGCTCGACCTTCCAGCCGAGCGCGTTGACCGCTGCCGTGAGGTCGGCCTCCAGTTGCTGCTGCGTGGGCCAGCACGTGACGTTCGCGCGGGGCCGGAGATCGCCACTGGCCACCGTGTAGACGGTGCCGGGCGCCGCGACGGGCGGCTCGGCCAGCACGGGCAGCGGGTAACTGGTCATGGGGCGACTCCTTCGGTGCGTGGGGTGGCGCTGGCCGCCGGCGGGCCGGCGGCCATGAGACGGTCCTGACGTGCAGCGAGCGCGTGCGCGACCCGCTTGGAACTCGTGTAGAGCTCCCGGTAGAGCCCGTAGAGCTCGTCGTAGTCGGCGGCCAGCTCCGCCCGGGGCTGCCGGATCTCCTTGACGGGGTTCCACGCCTCGATCGAGATGGGCCACCCGATCTGCGCGGCGAGGAACGCCGCTCCGTAGCTCGCGCCGATGGTCTGCGACGGGATGACCTGGGGACGTCCGGTGACGTCCGAGACGATCTGGGTCCACAACCCGCCCTGGGTGCCGCCGCCGACCGCCACGACCCGCCGGATGTCACCACCGCTCGCCTCGATCGTCTCGATGTTGTGACGTACGCCGAGAGCGGTCGCCTCGAGCGCGGCGCGGTACAGGTCACCGCGGGTGTGCGAGACGGTGAGACCGGCGACGACGCCCCGGGCCCGCGGATCCAGGATGGGGGTGCGCTCGCCCGCGAAGTACGGGAGCATGAGCAGCCCCTTCGCGCCCGGGCCGGAGGCCTCGGCCAGCCGGAGCAGCTCGGGATAGTTGGTCGAGCCGAACAGCTCCCGCAGCCAGGCCGTGATCGCGCCCGAGGTGGCCAGGCCGCCGGCGAGGTTCCGCGTCCCCGGCAGGGCGCCGACCGTGCCCCACAGCGACGGGTTCGTGAGGCGGGCGGTCACCGTGTGGACGAGGAACATCGTGGTGCCGTACATCAGCATCAGGTCGCCGACGCCCTGGGCGCCCACGCTGATCGCCTCCGACCAGGCGTCGATGGTGCCGGTGACCACCGGGACGCCCGCCGGCAGCCCCGCCTCTGCCGCCGCGCGCGACGTCACCGTCCCGGCCACCTCGCCGGGCCAGCGCAGCGGCGGCAGGGCCAGGTCGGGTGCGATCTCGTCGGCCCACGGCGCGTACCAGTCCTGGCTCTCGGTGTCGTAGAGCGGTGTGCACTGGCTGGCGGAGTGCTGATCGAGCACGTAGTGGTCTGTGAGTTTCCACGCGAGCCACGAGCTGGGCATGAAGAGCCGCCGGGCCCGGGCGAAGAGCTCCGGTTCGTTGTCGGCCACCCAGGCCACCTTGGCGCCCGCCGCCTGGCTGGACAGTGCCGAGCCGCACCGCCGGAGGATCTCCTCCGCGCCGAACCGCTCGGTGAGGCGCGCGATCTGCCGGGTCGAGCGGGTGTCGACGCCGTAGAGGATGGCCGGGCGCAACGGGGCGTTCGCGGCGTCCGTGAGCAGCACGCACGGACCCATGCCGCTCACCCCGACGGCGACGACGTCGGCGTCGCCGGGTGCGAGGAGCTCACGGCTGAGTGCGACGAACTCCTGCCACCAGACGTCCGCGTCCATCTCCACCCAGCCCGGTCGGGGGCGGCTCACCTCGTGTGCGCGGGTCGCGGAGCGGAGAACCCGGCCGTCGGCGTCGACGAGGACACCCTTGCTGCTCGATGTGCCGATGTCGACGCCCAGGACGGCCGCAACCTTCATGGCGCCACTGTTCCAGCAATCGATTTCCGAATCAAGACCGATCAGTCGGCGTCCTCCCCTACCGGGTCGGAGCACGCACGCTGGCATGCTGGCGTAACGCCTGATGAGGGCGGGTGTCGGCACGGCCAGGAGGAGCCGGCGGCGACGAGAAATCGTTAACTCACTTCGGGTCCTGGCGCGATCGAGCGCCGATCCCTCGGGATGGCGGCCGGGATCTCATGTGTGCGGGCTTAGCGGATGCCACCGCACTCGGGGGAACCTGGATGGGGCGCGGGAGATTCTGCCGGCGTGGATCCAGGCACGCCCCCATGTGGTCGCGGAACTTCGTGAAGTGGGCAGGCCGGATAGCCACCGGATCCGGATGTGCCATGGCGACGGGCTGGACGATGTTGGAGGGCCTGGCAGGGGCCGTTCGAGCGGCGACAGTAGGTCCAGGTTCAGCTTCTGCCGGTTGACGGTCGGGTCTGTCGCCTGCCGACTGTCCGCAGGTGCCGCAGCGCCTGCGCCCACGACTGGAGCAGCGTGGTCTCGTGGTAGGAGACGCCACGCTCAAGGCAGAACTGGCGGATCAGGGGCTGGGCGCGGCGCAGGTTCGGTCGGGGCATGCTGGGGAAGAGGTGGTGCTCGATCTGGTAGTTGAGCCCGCCCAGCAGGCCGTCGACGAGCCATCCACCACGTACGTTGCGAGAGGTCAGCACCTGCCGCCGCAGATAGTCGAGGCTGTCGGCTCGGTCAAGGATGGGCATGCCCTTGTGGTTGGGTGCGAACGAGCAACCCAGGTACAAGCCGAACAGGCCCTGGTTGACCAGAACGAACACGATCGCCTGCGAGGTGTCCAGGAGCAGGAACACGGCCGTGAGATAGCCGCCGATGTGCAGGGCGAGCAGGCTGGCCTCGACCCGGCGGTGCTTGACCCGGCCTCGGCGGAACACCGCCTTGACGCCGCTGGCGTGTAGGTGCAGACCCTCCAGCAGCAGCAGCGGGAAGAACAGCGTGGCCTGGTGCCGGACGAACACCGCGCCAAGACCGCGCCGCGCTTCGGCCTGCCCGGAAGTGAACGACAAGGCCGCCACCGCGATGTCCGGATCCTGGCCCTCAGTGTTGGGATGGGCGTGATGCCGGTTGTGCTTGTCCACCCACCCGCCGTAACTGAGACCGATCAGCAGGTTACCGAACAACAGGCCAACCACGTCGTTCGCGCGGCGGGAGCGGAAGATCTGCCGATGCCCGGCGTCGTGGCCGATGAACCCCGCCTGAGCAAAGATCACCGCAAGAAACACCGCGACCACGGTCTGCCACCACGACTGGCCGAGCCGGACCGACACCACGCCCGTGACGCCGAGACAACCGAGCACCAACCCCATGCGCCACGCGTAGTAGCCGGGCCGCCGGTGGAGGAGCCCAGCACCCCGCACCAGGCGGGACAGGTCAGCGTACTCACTGCCCCGCTCACTGCGGGCGTCAAGACTTGTGTCGCTCACCTGTTACTCCTGAAAGCCACGATCGACGTGTCCGGTGCGGCGATGTCGACCGCAACCGCCAGGCACGGGTCCCACCAGGCGGGCCCACCGTCCGCGGCTGGCCCACGGCCATCAATGCTGGATCCCGAGCCAGCGAACTCCACCGCAGGCTGTGACTCTGCTGCACTCTGCGCTCGGTTACTGAACCGTCCGACTCGTCATCCCACCGGCGGTGGAACGACGTGATCGTAATCGCTCTGCGGTCCCGAGTCCCCTTGGCGGCCACCGCCAGGCCGCAACTCCAGTCTCACTCATGGTCGCCCCTCATAGGGCTCAAACGGCGGCTCACATGGCGGCCGGAATTGTGGTGGCCCGCGGCTGCCATATAAGTCTGCCGATTAGGTGCATGACCTTGGGGGTCGAGTCGGACAATCAAGGCCATGCGGACACGTTGGGTTCAGGGAGCGATCATGTCGCGCAGGAGCCACTCAAGCATTCGGCGAACGTGATCCTTGCGTTCGGGGTGGGGGCGCTGACCGGGGCGGCGGGCGCGCTGACACTGCGACGTCGCAAGCAGGTGGGTGAGATGCCGACGGGTGATGTCGCCGGCCATCTGGGAGACACCGCCTTGCCGCCGCCGGACGGGCGACCCGACGAACCCTCGCCGGTCTCAGTGAAAACGCCGGCGGTGCAGCGAGTCTGACCCGGTGCAGCATCAGTCGGACTCGGCCAACCACATCACCGTCGTTGGCGTCTGCGGCACTCAGGTACGCGAGAACTAGTGAGGGCACGTATGCCAGAAGATTCCAGCGGCAGCTCTGGCGCTGCCTCTGCCGACACGCCGGTCGCTGAACTGGTGCAGCGCGCCACCGAACAGATCACTCGGCTGGTCCGGGACGAGCTGACGATGGCCCGTGCGGAAATGACCGCCAAGGGCAAGCGGGCAGGCATGGGCGCTGGGCTGCTCGGCGGCGGCGCCATGCTCGGTTTCTACGGCGTCGGTGCCGTCGTCGCCGCAGTGGTGCTCCTCCTGGGCGCGTTCATGCCGGACGCGCTGGCCGCCCTCATCGTCGCCGTCATCCTGTTCATCGCCGCTGCGATAGCGGCGCGACGCGGAAAGAAGCAGGTCACCAAAGCCATGCCAGCCACGCCGACAGCGACCAGGGACAGCGTGCAAGCAGACATCGAGACGATACGCGGCGCGGCAGGTCGGAGGCGGCCATGAGCACGGCAAGCCCAGGCAGCGATCCGGACAAGGTACGGCAGGACATCCAGCACACGCGGGCAGAGCTGGGGGAAACCGTCGCCGCCCTGGCAGCCAAGACCGACGTCAAGACCCGCCTCGGCGGCAAGGCCACCTCAGCGGCCGGTGGACTCCGGCAGCGCTTGACCACGGCCAGCCAATCGGCGAAGACCTCGGCAACGCAGATGTTCCGCACAGGGAGCCAGAAGGCCTCCCAGCGCGCCACGACCGCCAAACAGAAGACCCGTGAGGCCATGACCAAGGCACGCGGCTCGGCCTCAGCCAGCACCCAGACCACCGGCAAGACCGAGTCCACCGAGGTAACCTCCGCCCGTGCCCTGACGGCGAAGGTCGGCACCGCCGTACGCGCCAGACCCGTGGTGCCGGTGCTCGCGGCCGCCGGCGCCGCAGCCGCCCTCACGATCGTGGCCTACCGACGTAGCCGGATGAGATGACCAACGCGGTGCCGCATCGCTGCAACTGAGCTCGCCGGCCGCGGTCGGCGGGCGCCCTGTCGCGTCGCCGGCGCCACCCGCCACCAGCGGCTACAAGAGCGTGCGGATCAGGAGCTCCGCCGGCACCCGTACGAGTGTGCCGGTGACCGCCGGCGTCCAGCCGGGACACCGATGCCGCCGGCCTACTGGAGTGCCATCATCCGTTCTCGGAGAGGAAGACGTAGGCCCGCAGGTGGGCGACCGACCATTCCCGACCGTGCTTGACGCACACCCCGGTGAACTTCGCCCGCAGCGGCGGCCACGCCTCGCCGTCCGGGCCGGTCATGTTGCTGATCTCGGCGTCGCCGTCGACCACCGCCGTACCAGGTTGGGGCCAGTAGACGGCACCAACCTCGAGCCGGTGTTGGCTGCCCTTCAGCGGCCCGGCCAGGCTGTCGGCGATGTCAGCCTGAATGCTCGCGCGGCCTTCGAAAAGCACGCCGAACGGGTTGACGTTGGTGCCGTCCTCCGTCCAGTTCGCCCCGAACTCGACCGCGTCTGCCGCGTTCCACGCCGCATCGATCCGTGCGAGGAGCGCTCGGATTTCCTGTTCGTTCGCCACCTTGGTGAGAGCCCCGGATGGTGCGGCCACTGCGCCGGCTCCATCCGCCAAGGCAACCGTTCCGAGGACCAGGCCGCCAGCCGCGACCAACGCCGCTCGCCTGGGAACACTCTGTCGGTTCGTCATGAACTGACAGGCTATCAAGACGTTCCAACACAACCTCTGCTGCGTGGGCTTTCACCGCGGGGCTGCCATAGTGCTGACCAGGGGTCTTTGGAGATGGCCGGCAGCTCTCATTCGCGCATCATCGAATGCGCGGCGGTGAACAAAGCAACGTTGCGCAACATGACCGGCTTTACCTGCAGCTCGATGAGACCGAGGCTGTCGTGCCAGGGCCCGCGGCTGCCGTCCGGCCGGCAGTGGCGGCGCACAACGCAATCGCTTCCTCGACGCTGGCGAGCCGGTCGCCCCCCTCCCCCATCGTTCACCGACAGCCCATACATTGGTAGTCTTCTATTGGATCGGGTGGGGTCGCCCCTGGCCCGCATCCTCGGAATTTCAGCACCCGGCCCGCACACGGAGGTACAGCTGGCGCTGGCGCCGCCGGGCCGCACACTACTCAGGCCGCTGACATCGGCCAGGGGTGCGGATTGCTGGGAGTGACTTCGTAGGTCAAGCAGCGAGTTGGTAGCGGGCCTGGTGGCTGCGCTGGTGCTCTTGGCCCAGATGGCAGGTCCAGTAGCGGTCGAAGTCGCCGTTGGCGAGCAGTGCGCGGAGTTTCAGGACGACTTCGGCGCCGGCGCTCCGCCCGGCTGTCGACGCGTTCGTCCGACAAATTCGCTACCCGGCGGCCGGAGCGCAGTGATACACAACCGAGGTGCAAAACATTTTGGAGTTCCCCGAGGTCCTGCGGCTGATCGAAGACCGCTCGGCCGCGTTCCGCGCCGCGATCGCGTCCGCCCCCGACCTTGACGTCCAGGTCCCGACCTGCCCGGACTGGACGCTGCGCGAACTGGCGCAGCACCTCGGCGACGGCCGCCGCCGCCAGGCCGCCATCATCGCGGCTGGCCCGGGCGCTGAGCCCCCGGCGAGGACGGACCCGAAGGGCGCCCCGACCGCGCCCCGCGACCGCGAAGCCCTGGACGCCTGGCTCGCCGAGTCGACCGAGCTCATGCTCGACGCGATGCGCGAGGCGGGCCCGGACCGCGGCTGCTGGACCTGGTGGGGCCGCTCGCAGGCCCCGGAGACCAGCGGAGCCGTGGCCCGGCACCAGATCCAGGAGATCGCCGTCCACACCTACGACGCCCAGCTCACCCAGGGGGCCGCACAGCCGCTGCCGACGGACGTCGCGGTCGAGGGCGTCGACGAGTTCCTGACGACCGTCTCGGCGACGACCGTCCCCTGGCCGTTCAAGCCGGCGACCATCGACCTGCACACGACCGAGGGCCGCTCCTGGCGCCTGACCCTCAACGCCGACGGCGTCCGCTGCGACGACCTCGCCGCCGACGCGGAGCCGGGCGACATGGCGATGCGAGGCGCAGCGAGCGAACTGGTCCTCTACTTCTACGACCGCGTCCCGCTCGACGGCCTGGAGACCACCGGCGACACCGAGCCGATGGAGCAGCTCGCAGACTGGGACCCGAACGCGTAAAACGCGCACTTGTGACGCATCTGTCGGTTGCGCGCGCTCCTGCGGGCGCCACTGGGCCCGGGGTTAGCGCAGGGCCTCGCCGCCGATGCGGATCACCCGGCCGTGCACCTTGCGCAGGTAGGCGAGCAGTTTGCGGATGGACCAGCGGGTGAAGGGCTGGCTGAGCTTGGTCGGGCGGGTGGTGGCCGTCTGGACGACGAAGTCCTCGTCGTCAGGGCTGAGCAGGCGGGGACGGCCTCCCGCCCACCGAGGGTCCAGGCAGGCCGGGGCCGATCTGGTTGAACCGGTGGATCACGTCCCGCACCGTGTCCTCGTCGGCCTGCACCAACTGGGCGATCATTGAAACTCGGTTGCCGCCGGCCGAGGCCAGCAGCATCATCGCCCGTCGATAGCGCACTGTGTTGGTGCTGCCCCGGCGCACGATCCGTTGTAACTGCTGACCCTCCTGGTCGGTCAGCCTCCTGATCTTGACCAGCTCCGCCACCACGCCCCCAAACCCGTCTCATCCAACCGGTTCCGGCCCCGCCGCCAACTTGGTGCGGTTCCCTGCTGGTCGACCTAAACGTGCATCCCCGGGTCGCCATGGCGATCCTCAGACACGTCGACTTCTCGATCACGATGGAGATCTACAGCCAGGTCTCGTCCAAGGCCACCCGGGAGGCCCTGCGGAAGCTCGGCGAGAGCCTCGATCAATGAGCCGTTGCAGTACTTCGCTGCTGTACAGGATCAGAAAAGGCCACCCGGAAGATTCCGAATGGCCTCTGACCTGCGTCGGGACGGCCGGATTCGAACCGACGACCCCTTGACCCCCAGTCAAGTGCGCTACCAAACTGCGCCACGTCCCGATGCCCCCGCGCGGTGTTCCCCGCGGCAGCCGGTACAGCTTAGCGCAAGATCCTCCTACCCGCGCACAGGCCCCACCGGTGCCGCGAGCCACTCCCCCTAGACCGTCCTAGGAAAGAAGCCGCCGGGGATGGGACCCCGGCGGCTTCTCGAAGGGTGGGTCAGCCGTGGGCCTTGCCGCGGCCGCCCGGGCCGAGCTTCTTGCGGGGGCGGACCGAGATGTCGATCGGGGTGCCCTCGTAGCCGAACTCCTCGCGCAGCTTGCGCTCGACGAACCGCTGGTAGCCGGCGTCGAGCGGGCCGGTGGTGAAGAGCACGAAGCGCGGCGGGGCCACGCCGGCCTGGGTGGCGAAGAGGATGCGCGGGGCCCGGCCGCCACGCACCGGGTGCGGGGTTGCCTGCACCAGGGCGGTGAGCCACTGGTTGAGCTGCGCGGTCGGGATGCGGGTCTCCCAGCTCGCCAGCGCCTTGTGCAGCGCCGGGGCGAGCTTGTCGACCGCGCGGCCGGTCTTCGCCGACAGGTTCAGCCGGATCGCCCAGGGGATGCGGCGCAGCTCCCGGTCGATCTCCTTGTCCAGGTAGTAGCGGCGGTCGCCGTCGACCAGGTCCCATTTGTTGAACGCGATGACCAGCGCCCGGCCGGCCTCCACCACCATGGTGAGGATGCGCTGGTCCTGCTCGCTGATCACCTCGCTGGCGTCGAGCAGCACCACGGCCACCTCGGCCGCCTCGATCGCCGAGGCGGTGCGCAGGCTGGCGTAGTACTCGGTGCCGCTGGCCTTGCCGACCCGCTTGCGCAGGCCCGCGGTGTCGATCAGCTGCCAGGTCTCCCCGCCGATCTCCACCAGGCTGTCCACCGGGTCGACGGTGGTGCCGGCGACCGCGTCGACCACCGCCCGCTCCTCGCCGGAGAAGCGGTTGAGCAGGCTGGACTTGCCGACGTTGGGGCGACCGACCAGGGCCACGCGGCGCGGGCCGCGCGGGCGGTTCTCCACGATCTTCGGCGCCTCGGGCAGTGCCGCCATGATGGCGTCGAGCAGGTCGCCGGAGCCGCGGCCGTGCAGTGCGGAGACCGGGAACGGCTCACCGAGGCCGAGCGACCAGAGCGCGGTCGACTCCATCTCGATGGCGGTGTTGTCGGCCTTGTTGGCGATCAGGATCACCGGCTTGGCGCTGCGCCGCAGCATCTTCACCGCGGCCTCGTCCACGTCGGTCGAGCCGACCATGGCGTCGACCACGAAGAGCACCACGTCCGCGGTGGCGACGGCCGTCTCGGCCTGGGCAGCGATGGCCGCGGCCCGGTCCTTGGCGTCCGGCTCCCAGCCGCCGGTGTCCACCACGGTGAACGCCCGGCCGTTCCACTGGGCGTCGTACGGCACCCGGTCCCGGGTCACCCCGGGGATGTCCTCGACGACCGCCTGCCGGCGGCCGATGATCCTGTTGACCAGCGTCGACTTGCCCACGTTGGGGCGGCCGACGACGGCCACCACCGGCTGCGGGCCGGTCGGCTCGCCGGCCTCGAGCTCCGGCTCGCGCAGCTCCACCCAGCCCCCGAAGTCCTCGCTCATGCCACACCCCGCTCGGTGAGCAGTGCGCGCAGCCGGGCGACGACCTCGTCGATGCCCAGCTCGGTGGTGTCCAGCACGACCGCGTCGGTGGCCTGCTGGAGCGGGTTGACCTTGCGGGTCGAGTCGAGCTTGTCCCGGCGGGCCAGGTCGGCGGCGGTCGCCGCGACGTCGGCGGCGTCCTCGGCGCTGCGCCGCTGGGCGCGGGCCGCCTCGGAGGCGGTCAGGTAGACCTTCAGGTCGGCGTCGGGTGCCACGACCGAGCCGATGTCGCGGCCCTCGACCACGATCCGGCCGGCGTCGGCGATCATCTGCCGCTGCCGGGCGACCAGCAGCTCGCGTACGGCGCCCACGGCGGCCACCGCGGAGACCGCGCCGGTCACCTCGGGACCGCGGATCGCCTTGGCCACGTCGACGCCGTCGGCGGTCACGCCGTACCCCCGGGGGTCGGTGCCGAGACGCAGGTCGACCTCGCCGGCGACCTTGGCCACCGACTCGGTGTCGGTCAGGTCGACCCCGGAGCGCAGGACCGCCCAGGTCAGCGCCCGGTACATGGCGCCCGTGTCGAGGTAGCGGGCCCCGAGGCTGACCGCGAGCCGCCGCGACACGGTGGACTTACCCGAACCGGACGGCCCGTCCACAGCGACCACGCATCGCCCGGCCGGTACGTTTTCCTCCACCGTTGTCCTCCTCAGCCCGTACCTCGCGGGTCGCCGGTTCCTCCGGCGCCGTTGAGCGGTTGTTCCTCATCGTCAATCATCCCGCGCCGCGCGGGTTCGGCCGCGCGGTACGCCGCCGGGGGCGACCCACGCCACCCGCCGGCCCGCGGGCCGCGTCGAAGCCTACCGGGAGCCGTACCCCGAACGACGGGGTCAGTCACCCACCGCCTTGAACAAGGCGGCGACCTCCGCGTTGGTCAGCCGCCGCAGCCGCCCGGTGCGCAGGTCGCCGAGCCTGATCGGACCGATCGAGGTACGGATCAGTCGGGACACCGGGTGTCCCACCTCGGCCATCAGGCGCCGGACGATGTGCTTGCGCCCCTCGTGCAGGGTCAGCTCCACCTGGGCGGTCTTGCCCAGGGTGCCCACCACCTTGAAGGAGTCGACCTTCACCGGCCCGTCCTCCAGCTCGACGCCGGCCGTCAGCCGCTTGCCCAGGTTGCGCGGGATCGGCCCGGCCACCTCGGCGAGGTAGGTCTTGAGCACCTCGTACGACGGGTGCATGAGCTTGTGGGCGAGAGTGCCGTCGTTGGTGAGCAGGAGCAGACCTTCGCTGTCGGCGTCGAGCCGCCCGACGTGGTAGACCCGCTGCTCCAGCCGCGCGCCGATGAAGTCGGCGAGCTCGGTGCGGCCCTTCTCGTCGGCCATGGTGGTGACCACCCCGCGCGGCTTGTTCATGGCCACGTAGACCAGGCGGACGTCGGCCTGGAGCCGTTCGCCGTCGACATGGATGACGTCCCGCGCCGGGTCGGCCTTGTCACCGAGCTGGGCCACGCGGCCGTTGACGGTGACCCGGCGCCGGAAGATCAGGTCCTCGCAGGCGCGCCGCGAGCCCACCCCCGCGGCGGCGAGCACCTTCTGCAGGCGCTCGGCGCCCTCGTACACAGGGGCGTCGGGTTTCGGGGCACGGTCATCGCGTCGCATCGGCAAGCTCTTCTACGTCGTCGGGGAGGAAAGGGGCCAGGGGCGGCAGGTCGTCCACCGAGTTCAGCCCCAGCTTCTCCAGGAACATCGTGGTGGTGCGGTAGAGGTAGGCCCCGCTGTCCGCTTCGGTGCCGCACTCCTCGATCAGGCCCCGGGACACCAGCGTACGGATCACGCCGTCGCAGTTGACACCCCGGATGGCGGAGATCCGCGACCGGGTCACCGGCTGCTTGTAGGCGATCACCGCGAGGGTCTCCAGCGCGGCCTGGGTCAGCCGCACCGACTGGCCCTCCAGCACGAACCGCTCGACGTAGGTCGCGTATTCCGGGCGGGTGTAGAGACGCCAGCCACCCGCGGCCCGGCGCAGCTCGAATCCGTGCCCGGCGGCGGTGTAGCCGGCCGCGATCTCGTCGAGCATCGGGCCGATCCGCTCCGGGGACTGTTCGAGGACCTGGGCCAGGGTCAGCTCGCTGACCGGCTGGTCCACCACCAGCAGGATGGCCTCCAGCGCGCCGCGCAGCTCGGCGTCGTCCAGCACCGGCGCGGGCTCCGGAGCGGGCGTCGCCCGCCGCCCCCGCTTCCCGGGTACGCCAGTCGCGCCGCTTTCGCCCGCCCGCCGCTCGCCGACGAGGGCGTCGCGGCCGGCCGGCTCCCCAGCGGTGGAGATCAGCTCGGCTGGCTCCCCCGCTTCGCCGGCTGCGGCCGCCTCGCCCGGAACGGAGACCGGCTCGGCCGGCTCGCCGGGGACGGCCTCGACCGGCTCGCCGGCAGCGGGGACGGCCTCGGCCGGCTCCCCCGGCGTGGCGGCGCCCTCCCCCAGCGGATCTTGGACAGTTTCCGTTTCAGGCGAACCGGAAGTGTCCAAGATCGCCGGGCGGACACCCTCTGCGGGCGCCTCGGCGGTGGTGGGCGTCGGTGCCGAGTCGGCGGGGGGTTCCGGCGGCGAGCCGGTGGGGGGTTCCGCCGCCGGGGCAGTGAGCTGCTCGGCGGTGCCCTCGGGCTTCGGCGGGGCGGGGCGCTCCCACGGGGGGATCCAGGCGGCGGCCTGGTCGGCCAGCGAGTCGCGGCGTTCCTCGTCGCTCATCGGGTCACTCCTGCGTCGGCGCGGCGTCGTCCGCCACGGCGGAAGATGTCGGCGCGGCATCGTCCGCCGCCACGGCGAGAGGCGTCGGCGCGGCGTCATCCGCCTGCGGGGCGGAAGATGTCTGCGCGGCGTCAGCCGGCGGGGTGGACAAGGCGTCCGCTGCCGCCGCGGAAAGGTCGTCCGCGGGTGGGGTGGCCGGCTCCGGGGAGCCGGCGTACTCGTCGATGGTCAGCTCGGTGCCGCCGTCGGCGGAGCCGGTCCAACGCACGGTCAACTCCTCCAGCGCCTGCTCCTGGACGAAGGCGACCAGCCCCTGCCGGTAGAGCTCCAGCAGCGCCAGGAAGCGGGCCACCACCTCCAGGGTGATCTCGCAGTCGGCGCACAGCAACGAGAAGCTGGCGGTGCCGGCGCGGCGCAGCCGCTCGGAGATGATCTCGGCGTGCTCCCGGACGCTGACCCGGACCATGTGCACGTGCGCGATGGACACCTCGGGCACCGGCTTCGGGGTCATCGCCTTGAGCGCCAGCTTGAGCAGCCGCTCCGGGCCGATGCCGAGCACCAGGTCGGGCAGCGCCTCGGCGTAGCGGGGTTCCAGGGTGACCGCCCGCGGGTAGCGCCGCCCGCCGACCGACTCCAGCTCGGCGATGTGCGCCGCCGCCTCCTTGTACGCCTTGTACTGCAGCAGCCGGGCGAAGAGCAGGTCGCGGGCCTCCAGCAGGGCCAGGTCCTCCTCGTCCTCCACCTCGGCGGCGGGCAGCAGGCGGGCCGCCTTCAGGTCCAGCAGCGTGGCGGCGACGAGCAGGAACTCGCTGGTCTCGTCCAGGTCCCACTGGTCGCCCATGGCCCGGAGGTAGGCGATGAACTCGTCGGTGACCTTGTGCAGGGCGACCTCGGTGACGTCCAGCTTGTGCTTGCTGATCAGCTGGAGCAGCAGGTCGAACGGGCCGGTGAAGTTGTCCAGCCGGACGGTGAAGCCGCTGGTCTCCTCGACGGTGGCCGGGTCGGCCGGCAGCACGCCGTCGATCTCGGCGGCCAGCCCGGCGGCGGCCACCGGGTCGGCGGCGCCGGTCGGCGGGTCGAGGGGCGGTGCGGTCACCGGCAAACCGTAGTCCACGACCTGGACACCCGGCGGACGGCCTACCGCTCCGACTGGGCGGCGATCACCTCGCGGGCGAGCTGGCGGTAGTTGCGCGCGCCCGAGGAGGCGGGGTCGAGGGTGGTGATCGGGGCACCGGCCACCGTCGACTCGGGGAACTTCACGGTCTTGGTGATCACCGTCTGGTAGACCTTGTCGCCGAACGCCTCCACCACCCGCTGGAGCACCTGGCGGCAGTGGGTGGTGCGGCTGTCGTACATGGTGGCGAGGATGCCCTCGAGCTCCAGGTCGAAGTTGAGCCGCTCGCGCACCTTGTCGATGGTGTCCAGCAGCAGCGCGACACCGCGCAGGCTGAAGAACTCGCACTCCAGCGGAATGAGCACGCCGTGCGCCACGGTCAGCGCGTTGATCGCCAGCAGGCCCAGCGAGGGCTGGCAGTCGATCAGGATGAAGTCGTACTCCTTGCGGACCGTGCGGAGCACCCGCGCCAGGGCCATCTCCCGGGCGACCTCGTTGACCAGCTGGATCTCGGCGGCGGAGAGGTCGATGTTGGCCGGCAGCAGGTGCAGCCCGGCCACGTCGGTCTTGATCAGGACGTCCTCGGCGGTGACGTCGTCCTGCATGAGCAGGTTGTAGACCGACAGGTCGAGGTTGTGCGGGTTGACGCCGAGGCCGACGGAGAGGGCGCCCTGCGGGTCGAAGTCGACCAGCAGCACCTTGCGGCCGTACTCGGCGAGCGCGGCGCCCAGGTTGATGGTGGTCGTGGTCTTGCCGACGCCACCCTTCTGGTTGGCCATCGCGATGATCCGCGCCGGGCCGTGCCGGTCGGTCGGCATCGGCTCGGGGATCGGCTTGCGCATGGTGTAGGCGGCCGGGTCGGCGGGGCCGAGGTCGGCGCCGAGCGTCGCCTGCTGCTCACGGAGCTCCGACGTCCAGGTCTCGGCACGGTCACCGTTTCCTGCCATGTCCTCGTTGCCCCCTCCCGACGACCACCCGGCGTCGGAGCCGTCCGACGTCCCTCGCGGCGCCGCTGCGCACCCCCGGTCCGTCACCCCTGGAGGCCCGCGCCGAAGCCGACTGTACGCCACGGGCCAGCAGCGCGTTCGGTAGCGGGTCGGCGTGTCGGAGCCGGTGGTCAGCCGGGAGCTGTTTCGTTCGCGACTGCGGGGCTCGCAACCCCGGCTCACTCCTCGCGCTCACCCGCGGGCGCGCGGGTGGGCGGTCGCGTAGACCTCCCGCAGCCGTTCCACGGTGACCAACGTGTACACCTGGGTGGTGGTCACCGAGGCGTGGCCGAGCAGTTCCTGCACGACCCGCACGTCGGCGCCGCCGTCGAGCAGGTGGGTGGCGTACGAGTGGCGCAGGGTGTGCGGCGAGACCGCGTCGGGCCCGTCGACCGGCAGGCCGGCCCGTTCGGCGGCGGCGCGCAGCACGGTCCAGGCGCCCTGCCGGGTCAGCGGGCCGCCGCGGGCGTTGACGAAGACCGCCGGGGTGCCCCGGCCGGCGGCCAGCAGCGCCGGGCGTCCCCGGACCAGCCAGGCGCGCAGCGACTCGGCCGCGTACCCGCCGACCGGCACGAGCCGGGTCTTCCCGCCCTTGCCGTGCAGCAGCACGGTCCCGGCGTCGAGGTCGAGGTCGTCCACAACGGCGCCGACCGCCTCGGAGATGCGCGCCCCGGTGCCGTACAGGAACTCCAGCAGCGCCCGGTCGCGCAGCGCGCGGGGCGCCTCGTCGCCGGTGGCGGTGACCGGGCCGGCAGTCTCCAGCAGCCGGACCACGGCGTCGACCGGCAGCGCCCGGGGCAGCCGGCGCGGCGGGGCGGGCGGGCGGACGTCACGGCTGGGGTCGGCGCCGGCCATCCCCTCGCGCAACGCGAAGCGGTGCAGGCCACGCACGGCGCTGGCCGCGCGGGCGGCCGAGGAGACCGCGAGCGGCGGGTGGTCGGCGTCGCCGGCGCGCAGCCGGGCCAGGTGCGCCTCGACCTCGGCCGCACCCACCGCGGCCAGGTCGGTCACCCCGGCGGCGGCCAGGCTGGACAGGTAGCGGTCCAGGTCCCGGCGGTAGGAGGCGAGGGTGTTCGCGGACAGTCCCCGCTCGACGGTGAGGTGGTCCAGGTAGCCCCGGACGGCACGGCTCAGGGCCGGCGCGGGCTCGACGCCCGCACCGGCCCTGGCCGCAGTGGCGGTCAGACTGTCCTCCCTCAGGCCGTCGTCCCTCAGGCAAGCACCTCGGCCAGCGGCAGCGCCGCCATGCCGTGCGCCTCGGCGACCGGGCCGTAGACGACCTGGCCGGCGTGGGTGTTCAGGCCGAGGGCGAGCGCCGGGTCGTTGCGCAGCGCCCCGCGCCAGCCCTGGTTGGCCAGCTCGAGGGCGTACGGCAGGGTGACGTTGGTCAGCGCGTAGGTGCTGGTGTTCGGCACCGCGCCGGGCATGTTCGCCACGCAGTAGAAGATCGAGTCGTGCACCTTGTAGACCGGGTCGGCGTGCGTGGTCGGACGCGAGTCCTCGAAGCAGCCGCCCTGGTCGATGGCGATGTCGACGAGCACGCTGCCCGGCTTCATCCGGGAGACCAGCTCGTTGGAGATGAGCTTCGGGGCCTTCGCACCGGGCACCAGCACCGCGCCGATGACCAGGTCGGCGTCGACCACGGCCCGCTCGATCTCGTAGGCGTTGGAGGCGACGGTCTGCAGGTGACCGCGGTAGATGGCGTCGGCCTGGCGCAGCCGGGCGACGTTCTTGTCCAGCAGCAGCACCTCGGACTGCAGGCCCAGCGCGATGGCGGCCGCGTTCAGGCCGGAGACGCCGGCGCCGATGACCACGGTCTTGGCCGCGTACACGCCGGAGACGCCGCCGGGCAGCACGCCCCGGCCGCCGCCGGTGCGCATCATGTAGAACGCGCCCACCTGCGGGGCGAGCCGGCCGGCCACCTCGGACATCGGGGCGAGCAGCGGCAGCGAGCGGTCGGGCAGCTCGACGGTCTCGTACGCGATGCCGGTGACCTTCCGGTCCAGCAGCGCGTCGGTGCACTCCTTGGAGGCGGCCAGGTGCAGGTAGGTGAAGAGCACCTGTCCCTCGCGCATCCGGTGGTACTCCTCGGCGATCGGCTCCTTGACCTTGAGCACCAGCTCGGCGGTGTCCCAGACCTCGTCGGCGGTGGCGAGGATCTTCGCACCGGCGGCGGCGAACTCGTCGTCGGTGATGCTGGAGCCGACGCCCGCGCCGGACTCGACGAAGACCTCATGGCCGTGGCGGGTGAACTCGTTGACGCCCGCGGGCGTGATCGCCACGCGGTACTCGTGGTTCTTGACCTCGCGTGGGATTCCGACCTTCACGATGCAGACACCTTCCTCCGGGGAAGCTCACCCCCGACTGCTCGGCGCCGCGACGGCCCCTTTGCCGACACGGTCCACCGGTCCCGCCGGCGGCAGTCTAGGCGCGTGGGAACCCCACGGAGGCCAACACTGTGACATCCGGTGCCCGGTCGTGCTGACGGTGTGTCAGGGATCGACCGGGCTGAGCGGTGGAGACCGCCTCAGCCGTCAGGACAATGTTCGGTAAACATCCTCCCACCGTCGGGGCGGCGGTGCGGACAGGACGCCAGTGGATCACTAGGGTGTCCGCTCATGACCACTCCTCCTTATCAGCAGTACCCGCAGGGCGTCTCGGACAAGAGCAAGGTCGTCGCGGGCATCCTCGGCATCCTGCTCGGCTTCTTCGGCGCCGGGCGCTTCTACATGGGTGACACCAAGACCGGCGTGCTCCAGCTCGTGGTGAGCGTCGTGACCTGCGGCTTCGGCGCCCTGTGGGGCACCATCGACGGCATCCTGATCCTCGTCAACGGTGGCGTCGACGGACAGGGCCGCCCGCTGCGCGACTGAGCGCCCACATAGCGGAAAGGGGCCGCGCGGTGTACGCACCGCGCGGCCCCTTCGTCGTCTGGTCCGGCTCAGCGGGGCAGCGGCGCCTCGGGGCGGCGTAGCTCGGCGAAGCCGGTCTCCCGGGCCCGGGCCGCGGCGAGCAGCCCGGCCACGCAGGAGGCGTTGGTGATCTCGCCGGCGAGGACCATCCGCACCGCCTCGTCCAGGTCGACCCGGACCACCTGGAGGTCGGCCTCCTCGTCGCGCCGGTCGTGGCGCTGCTCGGCGGGCACGTCGCCCAGGTCCCGGGCCAGGAAGACCCGGACCACCTCGTTGCTGAACCCGGGCGAGCTGTGCAGGTCGACCAGGACGTCGATGGTGCCCGCGGTGAGGTCGGCCTCCTCGGCCAGCTCCCGGGCCGCCGCCGCGGCCAGGTCCTCGCCGCGCACGTCCATCAGCCCGGCCGGCAGCTCCCACAGGTGCCGGCCCACCGGGTGCCGGTACTGCCGGATCAGCACCACCTGGCCGGCGTCGTCGAGGGCCACCACGGCCACCGCGCCGACGTGCCGCACGTAGTCGCGGGTGGCGGCGCCCCCGCCGGGCATGGTGACGTCGTCGCTGACCACCGAGAAGATCCGGCCGGACCAGATCTCCCGGTGCCCGGTCACCTCGTACCGGTGCTCCACGGCACTCACGCCACCGCCTCGCTTCGCTCGACGGCGGCGCGAGGCGCCGCACTGCTGAGCCGAATGGTTCGCTCGCTCCGCTCGCTCACGACGCGGCCGCCGCCTTCGCCGCCGCGCCGCCGTTGCGGCCCGCCTTCTTCGCCGCCGCCGCCTCCGCCGGGGCGTCCAGGTCGACCGGGAGCTGGTCGGCCTCGGAGTACGCCACGGCGGCCTTCACGAACGCGGCGAAGAGCGGGTGCGGCCGGGTCGGCCGGCTCTTCAGCTCCGGGTGCGCCTGGGTGGCCACGAAGAACGGGTGCAGGTTCCGGTCCAGCTCGACGAACTCGACCAGCCGGCCGTCCGGCGAGGTGCCGGAGATGGTCAGGCCGGCCTTGGTGAGCTGGTCGCGGTAGGCGTTGTTCACCTCGTACCGGTGCCGGTGCCGCTCGCTGACCTCGGTGCTGCCGTACGCCTCGGCGACCAGCGAGCCCTCGGCCAGCTTCGCCGGGTACGCGCCGAGCCGCATGGTGCCGCCCAGGTCGCCCTTGCCGGCGACGATGTCCTCCTGGTCGGCCATGGTGGCGATGACCGGGTGGCCGGCCTGCTCGTCGAACTCCAGCGAGTTCGCCCCGTCGAGGCCGGCCAGGTGGCGGGCCACCTCGATGGTCATGCACTGCAGGCCGAGGCAGAGGCCGAGCAGCGGGATGCCGTTCTCCCGGGCGTACCGGGCGGTGCCGATCTTGCCCTCGATGCCGCGGACGCCGAAGCCCCCGGGGATCACGATGCCGTCGACGCCGGCCAGGGCCGCCGCCGCGCCGGCCGGGGTGACGCAGTCGTCGCTGGGCACCCAGCGCAGCTGCACCCGGGCCCGGTGGCCGAAGCCGGCGGCCCGGATCGCCTCGCTCACCGACAGGTAGGCGTCGGGCAGGTCGACGTACTTGCCGACCAGCGCCACGGTCACCGTGTGGCGGGGCTGGTGCACCCGGTCGAGCAGGTCGTCCCAGCTGGCCCAGTCCACGTCGCGGAAGGAGAGGCCGAGCCGGCGCACCACGTACGCGTCGAGGCCCTCACGGTGCAGCACCTTCGGGATGTCGTAGATGCTCGGCGCGTCCGGGGCGGCGGTGACCGCCTCCCGGTCGACGTCGCAGTAGAGCGAGAGCTTCTCCTTGACCTTGTCCGGGATCTCCCGGTCGCAGCGCAGCACCAGGGCGTCCGGCTGGATGCCGATGCTGCGCAGCTGCGCCACCGAGTGCTGGGTCGGCTTGGTCTTCAGCTCGCCCGACGGCGCCAGGTAGGGCACCAGCGACACGTGCAGGTAGAAGCAGTTGTCCCGGCCCAGGTCGTGCCGGACCTGACGGATCGCCTCCAGGAACGGCAGCGACTCGATGTCGCCGACCGTGCCGCCCACCTCGGTGATCACCACGTCGGGGACCTGGCCGTCGGCGTCCGGGTCGGCCATGCCGAGGATCCGCGCCTTGATCTCGTTGGTGATGTGCGGGATGACCTGGACGGTGTCGCCCAGGTATTCGCCGCGCCGCTCCTTGGCGATCACCGCCGAGTAGATCTGCCCGGTGGTGACGTTCGCCTTGCCGGACAGATCGCGGTCGAGGAACCGCTCGTAGTGGCCGACGTCGAGGTCGGTCTCGGCGCCGTCCTCGGTGACGAAGACCTCACCGTGCTGGAACGGGTTCATCGTCCCGGGGTCGACGTTGAGGTACGGGTCGAGCTTCTGCATCACCACGCGCAGCCCGCGCGCGCTGAGCAGGTTGCCGAGGCTGGAGGCGGTGAGGCCCTTACCCAGCGAGGAGGCGACGCCCCCGGTGACGAAAATATGCCTGGTCGTCCGTGCTGAAGGGGCCAAGGCCTGCTCCCGTGTCGTCCGTAGCGGTCGTGCGAACCGCCGTGCCGATCAGCCAAGTGATCACGCGATCCACGGGATTCCACGGTAACACCTCCCCGGCCCCGCGGCGCCGTCGCACCCGCCGTCGACGCACGTGAAGGCGGGTTCGCCTCAGCCGGTGGGCACCTCGGTCGATGCCGGGCCCGGCTGGACCGGCACCCGGGGCGCCCGGTCGGCGGCGGCGTCCGGCACCGGCGTACCCCGGTCGCGCTCCGCCGGCACACCCTCCCCGGCGGCGGCCGGGTCGGGGTCGGGCAGCGCGGCGCCGCCGGTGCCGGTGGCCTCCGCCGCGCGCCCGCCGCTGGGACGGTCGCCGGTGGGGCCGCCGGGCGGGGCCGACCCGCCCTCGTCGCCCGGACGGCCGCTGCCTGGCTGGGTGCGGTCGGTGGAGTGGTCGAGCACCCGCAGGGCCGCCAGGGCCGCCATCGGCACCACCAGGGCCCCCGCCGCCCCGGCCACGTCCAGCGCCGAGCCGCCCAGCACACCGCCGAGACCGGCGGCCACCCCGGTGCCGGCCATCGCCGCCCGGATCGCCGGGTAGATGCCGAACAGCCGCAGCAGGCCGCCCCAGGGCTGGAGCAGGGCGAACCAGACCAGCGCCGCGCCGGCCAGGGCCAGCACGGTGAGCGGGCTGTTCACCAGGGTCTGGAAGTTGGCGCTGCTCGACCGGTGCACGGTGAGCCCGCCGGTGCCGTCGCCCAGCGCGGCGAGGAACCGGCCCAGGCTGCCCCGCTCGGCCTCCGGCCGACCCACGTCGACCACCGCGAAGCCGATGGTGACCGCCAGCCCGGCCATGGTGGCCCAGGCCAGCCGGCTCACGGTCAGCCAGCCGCCGGAGCAGATCGCGGCGGCGACGCTCACCCCGGCGGTGAGCGCGATCGCACCGATCGAGTCGGCCCCCAGGTAGGGGCTGCCCACGATCACCACGGCCGCCCCGCCGACCGCCACCATCACCATCGGCCGCCAGGCCCGGCGGACCCGCTGGGCCAGCCACCCGCCGCACAGCAGCGAGCCGGCGATGAACACGCCCAGCCCGACGGTGCCCAGCCCGGCGTACCGGCCGCCCTCCAGGGCGGAGTAGCCGACCACGCCGTTGAGCTGCAACCGGGAGCCGGTGAGCACGTCCACCCCGACCACCAGGGTGGCCAGGCCGGCCACCGCGCCGAGCGGCCCGAGGGTGCGCTCGTGGCCGGGGCTGAACCGGACCGCGGCGGTGCCGCCGACGGTCAGCAGGGCGGTCACCGCGGCGAACCACCAGCCGGCGTGCTCGCCCCGCCACCACGGCACGGCGTCGGCGAGCAGGGCGGCCGGCACGGCGAGCGCGGCCGCGATGAGCAGCAACTCCACCACCGCCACCACCCGCCGGGACACCGGCTCGGGTCCGTGCGGGCCGGCGTGCCGGCGGGCCCGGCGCAGCAGCGGCAGCACCGCCACGGCGAGGGCCACCTGCGCGGCGGCGAGCAGGGTGAAGAACCAGCCGGCGACCCGGCGCTGGGCGGCGGCCTCCCGGTCCGCGTCGGCCGGCGCGTCGATCGCGGCGCGCAGGTCGCCGGGGCGGTCGTCGACCGACACGGCGGGCCGGCCGAGGAAGAGCCGCTCGGGCATCGGCCGGCCCAGGGCGGCCAGCGCCGTGGGAGCCAGGTCGACCAGTTGCAGGTAGCCCTCACGGGCGGTGCTCGGCGAGGTCAGCCAGCCCTTGTTCCACCCCGGGCCGTCGGCCACCGCGACGTGCAGCCGGGACGGCGTGTCGGTGTCCGAGACCCCCGCCACCAGGACCAGCGAGCGCGACGGCCGGGCCGCGAGCACCCGGGCGAGCTGAGCGTCCACCTGCCGGGCCTGGGCGGCCCGGCTGGTCGGGTCCTCGCCGTCGACGGTGCCCAGGTCGACGATGCTCAGCACACAGGAGCCGAGCAGCTTCGCCGGGTCGGCGGGGAGCACCGGCGCGTACCGGTCGACCCGGCCGAACGGGCGGGCGGCGGCCACCGCGGCGCCCGGCCCGACCGCCACGGAGCAGCGCACCGACTCGGACAGCGCGCCCGGGGTGGTCCCCCAGGAGAGCCGGTCCTGGTTGTACGCGACCACGCCCTCCTGGTCCGGCAGGTTCGCGCCGATCCCGTCCGGCTGCTCGACGGTCACCCCGCCGGCCGGGCATCCGCCGCCCGGCCGGCTGCCGTTCCAGGCGGCGAAGTTGCCGGCGCCCAGGGTGAGCCAGCCGTCGACCGGGCAGGTGGGCCGGTGCGCGGAGCGGACCGAGAGCGAGCCGATCGAGCCCTGCTCGGCCATCCGCCACAGCGTGGGGGTGGTCTGCGGGTCGACGTCCTCCCAGCGCAGCCCGGCCGCCCCGGCCACCACCACGAAGTCGGCGCTGCGCTCCGGCGCGCCCTGGTCCGGGCGGGCGGCCAGCGCGGTGATGCCGAGCGCCACCACGACCAGGGTAAGCAGCACCGGGGTCAGTCTGCGCAGCATCACCGGTTCCCCGTCGAGTGCTCGGGCGTCAGCTCGGCGTAGAGGTCGAGCAGGGCGCCCGTGGTGTCCGCCTCGGTCGGCCAGGTGGCAGCCCGGGCGGCGCCCCGGCGGGCCAGGTCGGCCCGGCGCGGCTCGTCGTCCAGCAGGTCGCGCACCGCCGCGTCGACGGCGTCCACGTCGCCGGCGGGGACCAGCACCGCGGCGTCGCCGACCAGGTCCGGCAGGCCGCCCACGGCGGTCGCCACCAGCGCCACGCCGGCCCCCAGCGCCTCCTGGGCGAAGAGCTGGCGGGCCTCCCAGTCGCTGGTCACCACGGCAAGGTCGGCGGCGGCGAGCAGGTCGGCCACGTCGGTGCGGTGCCCGAGCAGGGTCACCGGCGCCCGGGTCGTGGAGATCCGCGCGGCCAGCGGCAGGTAGGCGGGCCCGCTCCCGGCGATCACCACCAGCGGCGCGGGCTTCCGGGCCCGCCACCGGGCGGCCGCGTCGACCAGGATGTCGTACCGCTTCTGCGGGTGCAGCCGGCCGACGGAGAGGATCAGCGGGCGGTCGGCCGCGACCCCGAACTCGGCGCGGACGGCGGCGCGGCGGCGGCGCGGCGCGGGGAGCGCCGGCGCGGCGACCGGGGCTAGTCGGGCGTCGGCGGCACCGAGCGCCGCGGCCCGCTCGACCAGGTCGGCGGAGGCGCCCAGCGCGACCCGGACGTTGCGGGCGACGATCCGCTCGGCCAGCCGGGACAGCCCGCCGCGCAGCCCGCCGGCCAGCACGGCGTTGTGCCAGGTGACCACGAGCGGAGCGGCCGGGCGGGCCAGCACGGCGACCAGGCCGGCGCGCAGCCCGTGCGCGTGCACCACGTCGACCGGCGGGTCGGCCAGCGCCCGGCGCAGCGCGGCGACGGCCCGCGCGTCGGCCGGGGTGGGGCTGGCCGGGATCTCCACCGGCGTGAACCGGGCGCCCACCCCGGTGAAGTCGAACTGGTCCTGGGTGGCGGCCGGGCCGCAGACGAGCACGGACGCGCCGGCCTCGGTGAGGCCCCGGGCGATCGAGCGGACGTGCTGCCCCACCCCGCCGGTGCTGGAGGCGAGCACCAGGGCCACCGAACCGGGCCACCGCGGCGCCGACGAGGCGTCCGTCATGAGGAAACGGTCTCCTTTCCGTCGCCCCGCTCCCCGGGGTGCTGCTGCGCCCGCGGGCCGCCGCCCCCGTTGCCCGGGCGCCGCCGGCCGAGCCGGCGGGTCACGGCCGCGAGCAGCGGCCGGAGGTCGCGGGCGTCGGTCAGCCAGGCGACGGCGAGGAACAGGGCGCCGACCACGACCCCGGACAGCATGCCCTGAGCGAGGGCCTCCGCTGTCGTCGGGGTCCCGTCGGAGAGCCCGGCGAGTCCCCGGGCGGTGGCCGCGCCGCCGAGCGCGGCGACCGCGGCGGCGAGCAGGCCGGCGGCCCCGGCCCGCCCCACGCCGGCCAGTGCGGCCGGGCCGGCGGAGCGGACCACGGCGGCGATCAGCAGCCCGCCGAGGAGCAGCATGCCGGCCGAGGTGGCCAGGGCCACCGCGAGCACCCGGTCGGCGAGGGGCAGCAGGTGCCCGAGCAGCACGGCCAGCGCCGGCACGCTGAGCCAGCCGAGCGCGGTGGCGATGGTGGCCGACCGGGTCTCGCCCCGGGCGTAGAGGGCCCGGGTGAGCACCGCGAACAGGCCGTAGCCGAGCAGGCCGGGGGCGAAGCCGGCGATGCCCGCCGCGGCCGTGCCGGCGTCCGCCGGGTCGAAGAAGAAGTGCCCGACCGGGACGGCCGTGCCGACCAGCGCGGCGGCCCCGAGCAGGCTGAACAGCACCACCCCCCGGACCGCCGGGGCGAGCGTCTCCCGATACGCCGGCTCGTCGCCGGCCGCCCGGGCCGCCACCAACGTCGGGTACGCGGCCACCGCCAGCGGCACGGCCAGCACCGCCCAGGGCAGGAAATAGATCGTCTGGGCGAGGTTGTAGACGCCGACGTCGGCGGTCCGGCCGTAGGTGACCTGGTTGAGCGCGACGACCAGGGCGATCTGCTGGGCGGCCACGGTGACCACCCCGGCGGCGGCCAGCCCACCGACCCGGGCCCGGGCGTCGGCGGGGAACCGGAAGCCGGGCCGCGGCCGCAGCCCGAGCCGGCGCAGCGGGATCAGCAGGGACAGCGACAGCACCACCACGCCGAGCGTGGTGCCGGCGGAGAGCAGCAGCTCACCGCCGGGGCCGACCTCGCCGACGCCGGCCAGCCGTCCCTCGACGGCGGTGAAGCCGAGGTAGACCACGATGACGGTCACGCTGGACAGCAGCGGGGCGATCACCGGCCAGGCGAACCGCCGGTGCGCCTGGAGCACTCCGGTGAGCACGATGCCGACGCCGTAGAGCGGCAGCTGGGGGGCGAAGACCCGCAGCATGCGCGCCCCGGACTCCTGCTGGGCGCCGTCCAGGCCGTGGCCGAGCAGCCCCATCAGCGGGTCGGCGAGCAGCGCCACCAGCACCGCGAGCGGCACCAGCAGGCTGAGCGTCCAGGTCAGCAGCGCCCCGGTGGTGGCGGCCACCGCCCGCCGCTCCCCCGCCTCGACCGCGCCGGCCAGCAGCGGTACGACGAGACTGGCCAGCGCCCCGCCGGCGACGATCTCGAAGATGAAGTTCGGGACGTAGTTCGCCACCAGGTAGGCGCCACCGAGGTCGGTGGGGGCGAGCGTCCAGGTGAAGACGGCGGTGCGGCCGAAGCCGGCGAGCCGGCTGACCACGGTGAGGACGGCGATGAGGGCGGCCGCTCCGGCCACGCGGCCGGCGCCGGCGAGGGGAGCCGGTTTCGTCACGTCAGTCGGCGAGCCGACCCAGCTCGTCGAGGTGGCGCAGCCCCGGGGTCCGCTGGATCACCTGGGTGAAGCTCACCTTCTCGCTGGCGGCGGTGAGCGCGGCGAGCACGGCCAGCACGCCGGCCCGGCCCAGCGGCCCGGTGCGCGCGGCCAGGCTCACCCCGAGCAGCGCGCCGAGCGCGTTGGCGCCGCTGTCGCCGAGCATGACCCGCTCGTCGAGGTCCTCCCGGACCAGCCCGGCGGCCGCTCCGACGGCGCCCGCCGCGATGCCCCCGTACGGGCCGGTGGCGAGCGGGGCGCCGAGCAGCATGCCGGACTTCAGCGCCCGGCCGGGGCGCAGGTCGAGCAGGTTGACCAGGTTGGCGGTGCCGGCCACCACGCCGGCGCCGAGCAGCACGTCCAGCCCGCGGCTCAGGGCGCCGGAGCGCTGCCGGCGGGGGTGCGCGGCGACCCGCGGGTCGGCGGCCAGCAGCGCCGCGGCGCCGAGCCCGGCCGCGCCCACCCCGACGATCTTGACCAGCCCCGCGGTGACCCGCCCCTCGCGCAGCGCGGCCAGATGCCCGGCGAAGCCCTTGGCGGCCTTCTGCTCGGGACGCGCGCCGACGATGTCGTCGTAGAGCCCGACGGAGCCCGCCCCCACCCCGGCGACCAGGGCCGCGGCGCCGGCCGGGGCGCTGCCCGCGCTGAGCGCGCCGGCGGTGGCCGCGCCGAGGGCGAGGGCCGGCCCGGCGGCCAGGGTGACGGTGCGGCCCCGGAAGTTGGTGCGCTCCAGCGCCGGGGCACCCGGCGAGCTGCACACCTCCCGCAGCACGTAGCGGGCGGCCAGCGCCCCCGCGCCGACGGCCAGCAGCCGACCCAGTCTCACGCGACCCCTCCGATCCGGATGCCCAGCACGACACGGTACGGACCGGACATCAGCCGGCCCACCGGTCACTGGGGCAGTTTAGGCAGCAGCGCGGCGGCGTTGTCACCGACGCCGTACTGGCCGGCCTTCTTCTCGGTCAGCTGCTGCAGCAGGGCGAGGCTGGTGACCAGCTGCCCCTGCACGGTGTTGGCGTTGTCGACGGTGGAGATGGTCTGGGCGAGCACCGGGTCACCCCGGACCACGGAAACCACGTTGCCGCCGGCCGAGCCCATGCCGCCCACCACGATCGCGCCTGTGCGGTCGAACTGCTCGGCGATCTTCACCACCGACTCGTCCTTCTCCGCCGAGAACTTGTCGACGTACGGCTGGCCGCTGACCAGCACGACCGCCTCGGCGGCGCCGGTGATCTTGTCTTCTGCGGTGAGGTAGCCGGAGCTGACGTACTGCTGGACCACCGCGCGGCGGTCCGCGTCGGTGACCGCCGGGCTGCCCTGCGGCCGGTCCAGCAGCACGCTGGCCAGCAGGGCGCTGGAGGTCTCCACGCCGTGCCCGTTGCCCGGCAGGCCGGCGGTGGGCACGCTGTTCGGGCGGGCGGCGGTGACGGCCAGCTCCAGCAGGTTGTTGTTGCTGTCCGGGTTGATGAACTTGTCCTGCACGTCGAGCCGGCCGGTGACGTTGGCGCCCGCGAGCTGGAGCATCTTCACCACGCCCTCGGTGTGGTCGCGGCCGCTGGGCAGGCTGAGCACCAGCACCCGCCGGCCGCTCAGCTTGCCGGGGAGGACGACCTGCGCCATCTCGGCGGCGAAGTCCTCCTCCATGTCGAGTTCCTTCTGGAGGTTGTTGACCGACTGGCGCATCAGCGAGTTGTCCTTGCTGAGCCCGTTGACCCGCTCCTTGAGCGAGTCGGCCACCGGCCCGTTGAGCGCGGCCGTGCCGACCACCAGGCCGATCGCCAACGCCAGGAAGACCGCGGTCAGGGACACCACGTGGTAGCGGAAGTTGATCACGCTTGCAGCCTCTTGATCGTCGGGGAGCTAGAAGAGCTGGCCGAGCTGGAACACGAAATTGTCCCACCACTCCGACACCACACCCAAATACGCCTTGCCGACCGTGGAGACCGCCACCGCGGAGGCCATCGCGGCCACCGCCGAGAGGATGAGCAGCAGCAGGGAGGAACCGGAGATGCTCTGCCGGTAGAGCCGGCTGACGCCCTTGGCGTCGACCAGCTTGCCGCCCACCTTCAGCCGGGTCAGGAAGGTCGAGGCCATGCCGCCCCGGCCCTTGTCGAGGAACTCCACCAGCGTGGCGTGGGTGCCGACCGCCACCAGCAGCGAGGCGCCCTTCTCGTCGGCCAGCAGCATGGCCAGGTCCTCGCTGGTGGCCGCGGCCGGGAAGGTGATCGCCGGCACCCCGAGGCCGTTGACCCGGGGCAGGCCCGGCGCCCGGCCGTCCGGATAGGCGTGCACGATCACCTCGGCGCCGCAGCGCAGCACGTCGTCGGTGACCGAGTCCATGTCACCGATGATCATGTCAGGGGTGTAGCCGGCCTCGACCAGCGCGTCGGCGCCGCCGTCCACGCCGATCAGCACCGGCTTGAACTCCCGGATGTAGGGGCGCAGCACGTCCAGGTCGGCCTTGTAGTCGTAGCCGCGGACCACGATCAGGCAGTGCCGGCCCTGGAGCTGGGTCTGGATCTCCGGCACGCCGACACCGTCGAGCAGCAGGTCGCGCTCCTGCTTGAGGTAGTCCATGGTGTTGGCGGCGAACGCCTCCAACTGCACCGACAGCCCCTCCCGGGCGTCGGCCATCGACTTGGCGACCGTCTCGGCGTCCTGCAGGGTTCCGTGGGCCACCGGCTCCTCGCCGACGAAGACCGTGTTGCCCTCGATGCGCACCACGACGCCCTCGCGGATCTGCTCGAAGACGCTCTCGCCGAGGTCGTCCAGGAGCGGGATGCCGGCCGAGATCAGCACCTCGGGGCCGAGGTTCGGGTAGCGCCCGGAGACCGACGGCTTGGCGTTGAGCACGGCGCCGACACCGACAGCGACCAACGAGTCGGCCGCCACCCGGTCCAGGTCGACGTGGTCGATCACCGCGATGTCACCGGGGCGGAGCCGGCCGACCAGGCGTTTCGTCCGGCGGTCGAGGCGCGCGGTACCGAGGATCGAGCCCGGTTCCGCGTTCCGGGTCCGGCGCAACGTGGGTAGACGCATCGTGACCATCCTGGCATGTGAGGCAGGTATTGCTGTCGCGACATGCCTGAGCAGGGCCGCCTACCCAGGGAAGCACACCGGAGCGCACCCCGGTGTGCTTGCGCTCACAATCTCGGGATCACGGGCGCCTTTCCTTGGCCGCCACGGCCAGGAGTTCCTCGGCGTGGGCGATACCCAGATCGGAATCCGGCAAACCCGCGAGCATCCGGGCCAGCTCCCGGGCCCGCTCGGTGTCCTCCACCACCCGCACACCGCTGGTGGTGACCGCTCCCCCGGTGTCCTTCGCCACCACCAGGTGCCGGTCGGCGAACGCGGCGACCTGCGGCAGGTGGGTGACCACGAGCACCTGGTGGCTGCGGGCCAGCCGGGCCAGCCGGCGGCCGATCTCCACCGCCGCCTGCCCGCCGACGCCGGCGTCGACCTCGTCGAAGACCAGGGTGGGCGGGCCGCCGGAGCCGGCGAACACCACCTCGATGGCGAGCATCACCCGCGACAGCTCGCCGCCGGAGGCGCCCCGCTGCAACGGCAGCGCCGGCGCACCCGGGTGGGCGAGCAGCCGCAGCTCCACCTCGTCGGCGCCGTCCGGGCCGACGCCGGCCTCGACCCCGTTGACCGGCAGGCTCGGCTCGGCCCGCCCGGCCGGCCGGGGCAGCACGGCCACCTCGATCCGGGCGTGCGGCATGGCCAGCCCGGCCAGCTCGACGGTGACCTGCTCGGCGAAGCGGACCGCGGCCTCCTGCCGGGAGGTGGAGACCCGGCCGGCCAGGTCGGCCACCTCACCGGCGAGCCGGGACGCCTCCTTGTCCAGCTCGTCCAGCAGCTCGTCGGAGGTGTCCAGGTCGGACAGCCGGGTGCGGGCCCGCTCGGCCCAGGCGATCACGCCGTCGACGTCGTCGGCGTATTTCCGGGTGAGCCCGCGCAGCGCGGCCCGGCGCTCGTAGACGGTCTGCAGGCGGGCCGGGTCGGCGTCCAGCGCGGCCAGGTAGGTCGACAGCTCGGCGGAGACGTCGGTGACCAGGGTGGCCGCCTCCTCCAGCCGGGCGGCCAGCTCGCCGAGGGCGGGATCCGTGCCGGCCTGCGCCTCCAGCGTGCGCCGGGCGGTGCCGAGCAGCGCGGTGGCGTCGGGGGTGTCGTCGGCCGCCTCCACGCCGCCGGCCACGCACTGCTGGGCGATCTGGGCGGCGGTGCGCAGCCCCTCGGCGTGCTCCAGGCGCTGCGCCTCGGCCTTCAGCTCGTCGTCCTCGCCGGGCTGGGGGTCGACCCGGGTGATCTCGTCGAGGCCGAGCCGGAGCAGGTCGGCCTCCTGGTTGCGCTCGCGGGCGTTGCGCCGCCGGTCGGCCAGGTCGTCGACCACCGCCCGCCACCGGGTGTACGCCTCGCGCAGCGCGTCGAGCAGCTTCTCGTGCTCCGGACCGGCGAACCGGTCGAGCGCGGCCCGCTGCTCGGCCGGACGCAGCAGGCGGAGCTGGTCGGACTGGCCGTGCACGGCCACCACCTGCTCACCGACCTCGCCCAGCATCGACACCGGCATGGCGCGGCCGCCCAGGTGCGCCCGGGACCGGCCCTCGACGGTGACGGTGCGGCTCAGCAGCAGCGAGCCGTCCTCGTCGGGCTCGCCGCCCGCGTCGGTGATCCGGGCGTGCACCGTCCCGGCCACCCGGCCGTCCAGGCGCAGCCGGCCCTCCACCACCGCGCGGCCCGGCTGGGCCCGGACCCGGCCGGCGTCGGCCCGGCCGCCGAAGAGCAGGCCGAGGCCGGTCACCACCATGGTCTTGCCCGCACCGGTCTCGCCGGTGATGACGTTCATCCCGCCGGTCAGCGGCAGCGTGGTGTCCTCGATGACGCCCAGTCCGGTGATGCGCAGCTCTTCCAGCACAGCACCCGACAGTAGACGCGTCCTCCGACACTTGACCAGCCGGCGCGGGGCAGCCGGCGGGGTCGTACAGTTCTGCCCCGTGCTGGACGTGATCGGCCTGACCCCGGACGAGGAGCAGCTCTACCGCTGCCTGGTGCAGCTCACGACCGCGCGGGTCGGGGAGCTGGCCGAGCGGCTGGGCCGCCCACGCGCGGACATCCTGGCCCAGCTCGACGCCCTGCGCGGCAAGGGACTGGTGCTGCCGACCGGGCCGGATCCCGACGCGCCGCTGCGGCCGCTGGCGCCCGACGTCCCGCTCGGCCAGGCGCTGCTGCGCCGCCAGGAGGCGCTGGAGTCGGCCCGCGCGGCGGTCACCCAGCTCACCGAGGAGTACCGGGCCGGGATGCGCCGGCACGACGTCGGGCACCTGGTCGAGGTGGTCACCGGCGGCGGGGCGCTCCGCGAGCGCCTGCGCGACCTGCAGAACGGCGCCCGGATCGAGGTGCTCTGGTTCTGCCGGGCCAACCCGCTGGCCATGTCGGGCCAGGAGAACGTCGAGGAGTTCGACGCGCTGGCCCGCGGGGTCCGCTACCGGGCCATCTACGAACGCGAGATGCTCCTCGAACCGGGCGCCCTGGCGGACATCGAGCAGGGCGTACGCGCCGGTGAGCAGGCCCGGGTCCTCGACCGGCTGCCCGTCCGGCTGGCCATCGTGGACGGCCGCACGGCGGTCTGCCCGCTGGTGCCGGAGCGGGGCAGCGGCGAACCGACGGCCGCGGTGATCGGCCGCAGCCAACTGCTGGACGCGCTGCTCGCCCTCTTCGAGAGCCACTGGCTGATGGCGACGCCGCTGGGCTCGTCCGCCCCACCGGTCGGGCAGGACGGGGACGGCTACCGGCCGGATCCCGACGAGGCCCGGCTGCTGTCGCTCTTCGTGGCCGGGGTGCCGGACAAGTCGATCGCCTCGCAGCTCGGCGTGAGCCGGCGTACGGTGCAACGCCGGCTGGCCGACCTGATGGAGCTCGCCGGCGTGGACACCCGGCCGGGGCTGGCCTTCCAGGTCGCCCGGCGGGGCTGGATCTGAGCCGGGCGGGGCGGCACCGGGCCGCCCCGCCCGCCCCGCTCAGCGCAGCCCGTACGCGTCCAGCACGGTCTGCTCGACGGTGTTCCCGGCGCGGTCCCGGGCGTGCGTCCGCAGCGACACCGCCCCGTGTCCCGCGGGCACCACGGCGGCGAACCCGGTGCCGGAGCCGTGCACCGGCACCGCCCGCCAGGTCTTCCCGCCGTCGAACGACACCTCGACCCGGACCTCGCCGCCGGTCGGCGCCGGCAGTCCGGCCGGCTGGCGCAGCGTCAGCTCCAGCCGGTGCGGGCGGCCGGCGGCCACCTCGCCGTGCAGGTCGGCCGGGACCCGGTAGTCGACCTGGAGCAGCGGCAGCGGCCGGGCGGCGTCCCCGTCCGGGCGGGCCGAGGTGAACTCCCAGGCCGTCTCGGTACGCGTGGCGAACCGCCACTCGGCCGAGGAGCGCTCGGTGGTGACGTCCAGCCGGTAGCGGGCCGGACCCGGGGTGGTCGGCACGGGCGCCCAGCCGCCGGAGAGGTCGGCGATCTGCTGCCCATCCCGGCTCAGCCGGGCCTGCACGGTGTCCTGCTCCTCGCTGAACCCGGCCGCGCCGTAGTGGCCGTCCGCGTCGACGAACTCGGCCACCCGCAGGTCCAGGGTGTCGCCGGTACGGGTGGGCGCCGTCGCGCCCGCCGGCACGGCCGGCCGGACCACCGGGGCGTGCCAGGTCTCGCTGACCCGGTCGTCGGCGGCGTACCGGCGGGGCTGCTCGGTGAGCCCGCCGGTCAGCGGCCCCCAGTCGGACCAGCCGAGCTGGTGCATCACCCGCTGCTGCCACCAGGAGTCACCGGCGCTGACGAACTCCTGCCGCACGGTGCCGGTACGCACCATCCGCTGGTCGTCGTTCCAGGAGTACTCCTGCCACGGGCGCCAGGCGAAGCGCTGCTCGCTGGCCCAGTCGAACCCGCCGGTGTCGGCGTAGCGGGCGGTCACCTCGGCGGTGTTGTCCGCGGTCACCCGGTGCCGGATCCGGTCCGGGACCCGTCCCTTCGACACCTGGAACACGTCGTAGAGGTAGGGGCTGTCCACGGTCAGCGTCAGGTCCAGCGTCGCGCGCCCGGTCTTCGCCGCGGCGATCATCCGCTGCCCGTCGTCGTACGCGACCACCAGCGACGGAAGCGGCAGACGGTCCCCGGTGGGGCGCCAGACCGTCCACGCGCTGAAGTCCGCCGGCCGGACGATCAGCACCGCCGCGGCGCCGGCCGCCGCGGCCGCGGCGATCTGCTCGTCCTCGGCGCGGTCCGGGCTGCCCGCGACCAGCGCCGCGGCGCCCCGGGCCCCGGCCAGCTCGGCGGCGGTGCCGTCACCCGCCCAGACCAGCGGCAGCTTCCGCCGGCCGGCCGGCGCCGGCGACTGGCCCAGCAGGTTGATGTCCAGCGGACCGGCGACGTTGCTGACCTGGGCGTCCACCATGGGCGCGACCAGCTGCCAGCGGGAGGAGAACTCGAACTCGCCCCGGCGCACCGACCGGGTCGGCGTGACGTTCACCTGCTGGACCGTGCTGAACGCCATCACGCCGTGGTCCACCTCCCGGCCGTTGCCGAAGACCCGGTGCTCGTAGAAGCTGATCGTGTCGCGCTGCTCGGTCGGCTTCGGCGTCTCGATCCGCACCGGCGTGCCCTTGCGCGGGTCGAGTACCACGGTCAGGTCACGGTCGACGGTCAGCTCCGGGTCGGTGACCAGGGTGAGCTGCTCGTCCAGCGGGGCGCCGTGCTCGATGAGCGCCTCGACGAGGTACGGGCCCTCCTCGACCTGCACCTGCCACTCCATGCCGGGGAGAAGGAATCCGAGTTGGTCGGACTCCCGGTGCTCGCCGAACAGGGTCACCACCGGCGCCGCGCCCGGCTGCCCGCGCAGGTCCAGCGCCTTGAGGGTCACCGAGTGCTGCGGGCCGCTGAGGGTCAGGCCCACGGCGGTACGCACGGCGACGCCGTCCGCGCCGGTCGCCACCAGCCACCCGCCGTGCACGCCGCGGTCCAGCTTCGCGGGGTCCGCCCGCAGCGGGACGGCCACGCTGCCACCGGCCGGCACGGTCACCTCCGTGCCCGGCAGCGACACCCCGTCCGGCTCGGCCGCGTCGTTGTCCAGGTTGCGCAGCTCCAGGGCCAGCCGCAGGGTCTGCGGGGACGCCGTGCCGTTGGTGTACGTCACGGTCCGCTCCACCGCCGCACCGCCGGTCGACATCCGGCCGAAGTCGGCGGTGGCCGAGCCGTACACCCGCTGGCTCAGCGCGCGCGCCACGTCGACGCGGCCGCCGCCCTGCTCGAAGACGGTCAGCGTGGGATTGGCCCGCGTCGTGCTGACCAAGGCGTCCTTGAGCTGCCCGGCGGTCCAGTCCGGGTGTTCCTGAGCGATGATCGCAGCCGCGCCGGCCACGTGCGGGGTGGCCATCGACGTCCCGGACGCCGCGGTGTACGCGTCGTCCACCGGCGTACCCATGCTCGTGCCGGAGGCGCGGGCGGCGACGATGCCGACGCCCGGCGCGGTGATCTCCGGCTTGAGGCCGTTGTCGCCCACCCGGGGCCCGCGGCTGGAGAAGTCCGCCAGGTTGTCGTCGCGGTCCACCGCGCCGACGGTGAGCGCCCCGCTGGCCGCGCCCGGCGTGCCGACGGTGCCCGCGGCGCCCTCGTTGCCGGCGGCGATCACGAAGAGTGTGCCGGTCTCGGCGGTGAGGTCGTTGACCGACTGGCTCATCGGGTCGGTGCCGTCGGTGGCCGGGCCGCCGAGGCTCATGCTGACCACCTTCGCGCCGGAGTGGGCGGCCCACTCCATGCCCGCGATGATCCCCGAGTCGTAGCCGCTGCCGTCGTCGTCGAGCACCTTGCCGATGAGCAGCCGCGCACCGGGCGCGACGCCCTTGCGCAGCCCGTCGGAGGCGGCGCCGCTGCCCGCGATGGTGGCCGCCACGTGGGTGCCGTGGCCGTGCCCGTCGCGGGTGCTGCCGCCGCCGGTGAAGTCCTGCGCCTCGGCGATCCGTCCGGCCAGGTCGGGGTGGGTGGCGTCGACGCCGGTGTCGAGCACCGCGACCCGCACGCCGGTGCCGTCCCGGCCGGCCGCCCAGGCCGCCGGGGCGCCGATCTGCGGCACGCTGTGCTCGAGCGCCGGGTGCACCCGTCCGTCGAGCCAGACCCGGGCGATACCGGCGCCGAGCCGGGGCGTGGCGCCGGCGGTCCGGGCCGCCGGCGCGCCGCGCAGCGTGGTCCAGAGGCCGCCGAGGTCGGCCTTGCCGACCCGCATGGCGGCCCCGTTGATGCTCTCCAGCGGGCGGGCCGCGGTGGCGCCGGCCAACGGCCGGACGCGACCGGAGGCCGGTTCCTGGTACCGCACGATCAGCGGCAGCGCGCTCTGCGCGGCGTCGCCGTAGCCCTCGGCGGCCAGCTCCTCCACGTCGAACAGGTTCGGGTCCAGCAACCCGGCGGAGAGGTACGGGACGACGTCGCTGGGCAGCACGCGCAGCCCGCCGTCGGCCGACACGGTGTGGAAGGTGACCCGCTCCCGGCCGGGGGCGGGACGGACCGTGGCGGCGACCCGGCCGGACGCGGCCTGGACCAGATCGACCTGGTCGCCGGTGATCAGGGTGATGCGGGCGGGCGCGACGCCCGGTGCGGGGGTGGCGGCCGGGCTCGGGCCGGCGGGCCGTGCGGGCGGGTCGGCGGACGCCGGTGCGGCGAGTCCGACCACCAACGCGCCGACCGCGCCGGCGGCCAGCCAGCGTGGGGACCGGTGCATGCGATGCGCTCCTCTGCTCGGTGGCCGGCCTCGGGGGGGTGAGGCCGGCCGACCGGAGTCTGCGACGGAGATCATCGGTTGGTCACTAGGTACGCCACGCCGCACCAGCGACATGTCGCCAGGTGGACACGGCACGACCGCGGTCGGACCACCCGGTGTCGGGCGGGTTGCCGCTGGACGGGGTGCGGGATGGCGGCCGGGCGGGGCGGCCGATGGCCGGGGTGCCGGAACGAGCGCGTCGCCGCCCGGTTCGTGAGCCGCCGTTTCCTCCGACGGCGGCTCGCCGATCCGGCCGACCCGACCGGGGTCGAAACCCGGCCGGGCGCGGCTCGCCGTCCGCCCGCCGCGGCCGGCCGCGACTCCTCCGACACCCCGACCGTCGTGGACCCGACCACCCCCTGGTCAGGGCCACGACCGCCGGACTGCGCGGCCCGGGCGGACACGGGCCTCACCGCCCCGCCCGGACTCCACCTCGGCGCAGCCCGGGCGCCCCGATCGCCGTCCCGCGGACGGCGTGCCGGCCCCGGCAATCGCGCCCCGCCGCAGTGGCGGGACCACCCGCCCAGCCCGTTCCGGCGTATGCCGGGACCCGGCGCGGCGTGCCGTCGTCGGGGGAGGCTCCTACCGTAACCCGCCCACGGCCGGGCCCGGGTACGCCGAACGGGCCGACGCGAGGTCGGCCCGACGGGTCTTCGCTGAGTCGCCGGTCAGCGACGACTGCCGCGCCAGCCCTGCACGGGCAGGTCGAACTTGGCCACCAGCCGGTCGGTGAACGGCCGCTCCTGCAACCGGACGATGCGCACCGGCAGCGCGCCCCGGCGCACGGTGACCCGGGCGCCCGGGGGCAGGTCGTAGACCCGCCGGCCGTCGCAGCTGAGCACCGCCAGCGTGGTGAACGGGTCCACGGTGATCGCGAAGGTGGAGGTCGGCGCCGTGACGAGCGGGCGGCTGAACAGCGCGTGCGCGCTGATCGGCACCAGCAGCAGCGCCTCCACCTCCGGCCAGACCACCGGCCCGCCGCCGGAGAACGCGTACGCGGTGGAGCCGGTCGGGGTCGCGCAGACCACGCCGTCGCAGCCGTAGCGGGACAGCGGCCGGCCGTCCACGTCGACGAGCAGCTCCAGCATCTGGGCCCGCTCGCCCTTCTCCACGCTGATCTCGTTCAACGCCCACGACTCGATGGTCGGGCCGCCCTCGAACTCGGCGGTGACGTCGAGGGTGAGCCGCTCGTCCACGGTGTAGTTGCGCCCGACCACGTCGCGCACCGCGCGGTCGAGGTCGTCGATCTCCGCCTCGGCGAGGAAGCCGACCTTGCCGAGATTGATGCCGAGCAGCGGCGCCTTGGCCGGGCGGGCCAGCTCGGCGGCGCGCAGGAAGGTGCCGTCCCCGCCGAGCGCGAAGACGATCTCCGCGCCCTCGGCGGCCTCCGGGCCGGTGACCGGCACCACGCCGGGCAGGTCCAGGTCGTCGGCCTCCTCGGCGACCACCCGCACCTCGAAGCCGGCGGCGATGAGGTCGGCCGCCACCGCGCGGGCGTGCTCCGTGCTGCGCCGACGGCCCGTGTGCGTCACCAGCAGAGCGGTCCGGCTCACCCGGGCACCTCCTCAGTCGTGGCCTCCGGCGCGGGGGCCGGAAATCCCTGCGGGCCGGCGGCGACCACCGCGCGTACCCGGTCGGGGTCCGCGGCGGGCGCGTCCCGGCGTAACCATACGAAGAACTCCACGTTGCCGCTCGGCCCGGGCAGCGGGCTGGCGGCCACGCCGGCCAGGCCCAGCCCGAGCCGCGCGGCCGCGGCGGCCACGTCGAGCACGGCCTCGGCGCGCAACTCCGGGTCGCGGACCACCCCGCCGGCGCCGACCCGCTCCTTGCCGACCTCGAACTGCGGCTTGACCATCAGCGCCAGGTCGCCGTCGGGCCGCGTGCAGCCGGCCAGCGCGGGCAGCACCAGCCGCAGCGAGATGAACGACAGGTCGGCCACCGTCAGGTCGACCGGGCCGCCGATCGCCTCCGGCGTGAGGGTACGCACGTTGGTGCGCTCGAAGACGTGCACCCGGTCGTCGTTCCGCAGCGACCAGGCGAGCTGCCCGTAGCCGACGTCGACCGCCACCACCTCGGCGGCGTCGGCGCGCAACAGCACGTCGGTGAAGCCGCCGGTGGAGGCGCCCGCGTCCAGGCAGCGCCGGCCCGCCACGGTCAGCCCGCCGGGGGTGAACGCGGCGAGCGCCCCGGCCAGCTTGTGGCCGCCCCGGGAGACGTACTCCGCGGCCGGGTCCTCGCCGGTGACCAGCAGCGGGTCGGCCGGGTCGACCATCGCGGCGGCCTTGCGGGCCGGCACCCCGCGGAGCTGGACGCGACCGGCCTCCACCAGCGCGGCAGCCTGCTCCCGGGAGCGGGCCAGGCCGCGGCGGACGAGTTCGGCATCCAGCCGGATACGACGTGCCATCGGTGGTTCTTCTCCGCCTCGGTTCAGGCCTGGTCGATGCTGGCCAGGGTCTCGCGCAGCGTCTCGTACGCCGCCTCGTACTGGGCGATCTGGTCCGCCGGGGAGAGCGGCTCGGCGTTGATCATGGCTTGCACGGCGGCGTCCACCGCCGGGTGCCGCGCCTCGCCGATCTCCTCGACCGGCGCCGGCCGCACGCCCGGGGGAGGGCCGGGCCGGGGACCGGCCGGCGACGGTCCGGGCCGCGGGCCGGGACGGAAGGGTGCGGTCACGAGCCGGCACCGCCGGTCGGCTTACGGCCGGCGGCCTTCTTCGCTAGGCGGGCCGGCGCGGCCGGCGACTCCTCGGCCGGGGTGCGCGCGACGGTGGCCGCCGGCTTTTTGGCGATCGCCTTCTTCGCCACGGGCTTCTTCGCGACCGCCTTGGTGCGTGCGGGCGCGGGAGGCGCCGAGACCGGTACCTCCGCGCCGGGCGTCGTCGCGGGCGGCTCCTCGGCGGCCAGGTCCCCGGAGGGCGTCACCTCGCCGGCTCCCGCCGTCTCGGCGGCCGGGCCGGGGCCGGCCGGCGCGGGCGCGGCGGCGGCCTCCGGCGCGCCGGTGACCTTCGCCTCGCGCAACTGCCGCTCCAGGTCGTGCACCCGGCGGGTCAGCTCGGCGACCTCATCGGCCGTGGCCAGCCCGACCGCGCCCAGCGCGCGGTCCACCTCGAAGCGGACCAGCTTGGTCAGCGCCTCCCGGTTCGCCAGGCCGGTCGAGACCAGCTCCTCGGCGAGCGTCTGGAGCTGGGCGGCGGTCGCGCCGCCCTGGCCGACCACGCGCTTCACCGCGTCCTGGGCCTTCTTCCGAGGCGCCTCCGTCAGGCCCATGGCCAGCTCGAGGTAGGCGCGCCACGCGTCCTGCATGCCTGATTCCTTCCGCGGAGCGGGGTGTGCAGGTGCCACGCTACCGGGCGCCCCGGACGCCCCATTGCGGTACGGTGCCGGGAACGGCGTGGCGCGTGACGAGGAGACGATGTGGCCAGCGTGGACGAGTGCCGGCAGGCGTTGCAGGACCTGGCCGCCCGGCTGGACCGGCACGCCGACGTGCAGGACCGGATCGACCTCGACCGCACCCTCGCCTGCCGCGTCACCGACCTGGACACCGCGTTCCACGGGCGCCTCGAGGGCGGCCGGCTCGTCGACCTGGCCGACGGCGACGACCCGAAGGCGAAGATCGCGCTGAGCATCAGCAGCGACGACCTGATCGCCCTGGTGCGCGGTCAGCTCGACATCATGAAGGCGGTGGGCTCCCGACGGGTGTCCGTCAAGGCCAACCCGTTCGACCTGATGAAGCTGCGCAAGCTGCTCTGAGCCGGGCGGTCAGTCCGCCAGGCCGAGCGCGGCCAGGGCCCTGTCCGCCGCCGCCGACACCGGCCGCACCCGCGGGCGGGCCGCCGTCGACCAGGCCACCGCGCAGAGCGCCGCGAGGGCGTCCAGCGGGCGTCCCGCGCCGTCGAGGGCGAGCCCCCGGTCGGTCACCGTCGCCGACCAGCCGCCGGCGTCCGCCGCGCCCGGCACCCGCACCACGGCCGCCGGGTCGAAGAGCCCGGCCAGGTCGAAGGAGACGTACGCGGGCCGGCGCGACTCGGGCGCGGCCAGCAGCTCGGCCACGTCGCTGACCCCGGTGAGCACCAGCAGGCTGTCCAGGCCGGCCCGGCGCGCGCCCTCGATGTCGGTGTCCAGCCGGTCGCCGACCACCAGGGTCCGCCCCGTGCCGGCCCGGCGCGCGGCGGTGGCGAACAGCGCCGGCTCCGGCTTGCCCACCACCACGTCGGGATCCCGCCCGAGCGCCGTGCGGAGCACCGCCACCAGCGAGCCGTTGCCCGGCAGCGGGCCCCGCGGGCTGGGCAGGGTCCGGTCGGTGTTGGTGGCATACCAGGGCGCGCCCGCCCGAACCGCCAGGGACGCCTCGGCCAGGTCGGACCAGCCGACCTGCGGGCCGTACCCCTGGGCCACGGCCGCCGGCTGCTCGTCGACGGTCGACACCGGGCGCAGGCCCACGGCGCGCAGCTCCGCGCGCAGCGCCTCGGCGCCGACCACCAGCACCGGCGCGCCGGCGGGCAGCCGGTCACGCAACAGCTCGGCGGTGGCGGCCGCGGAGGTGAGCACCTCCTCCGGCCCGGCCGGCACACCCATGCCGGTCAGCAGGTCGGCCACCTCGCTGGAGCGGCGCGAGGCGTTGTTCGTCGCGTACGCGACCGCCCGCCCCTCGGCGTGCAGCCGGGCGACCGCCTCGACCGCGCCGGGGATCGGCCGGTCGATCAGGTAGATCACCCCGTCCAGGTCGAAGACGACCAGGGTGTACCCGTCGACCAGCCGGCCGCCCGTTCCGGCCCGGTCGCGTTCCCCGCGATCCGGACCGGAACCCGCGTCCCCGGCGCTCCCGGTCACCGGCGCTCCGACTCCGCCGGCCCTTCGCCCGTCGCGTCCCCGCCCCGGGCGTCCTCGCCGGTGGCGTCGACGGCGGCGGCGCGGGTGTCGGCCGCGAGCGAGCGCGCCTCCGCGTCGGTCAACTCGTCGTCGCCCAGGTCCGCCGCGTTCCGGTCCCGGTACCCGGCACCCTCGCCGGCCGGCGCCGCGTCAGCGGAGTCGACGGCCATGGCGTCGGCCGTGTCGGCATCGGCCCGCAGCCGAGCGTCGCCCTCGAGGTCGTCGTCCTCGTGGCCCTCGTCGCCCTGGTCCGCGTCGCCGTCCTGGTCGTCGTCCTGGTCGAGGTCGTCGTCCTCGTCCTCGTCGTCGTAGTCGTCGTCGTCCTCGTCGAGGTCGTCGTCGTCTTCGTCGTCGCGGTCGTCGTCCTCGTTCTCGTCGAGGTCGTCGTCGTCGCGGTCGTCGTCCTCGTCGTCGTCCTCGTCGGAGCCGCCGGTCAGGTCGGCGTCGGGACGGGCCGGCACGGCGCCCGGGGTGCCGGGGCCGGCGGCGAGCTCCTCGTCCTCCTCGTCGTCACCTTCGATGACGACGCCGTCCAGCTCCAGCAGCCGCTCGGCGGCGTCGGTCTCGCCCTCGGCGTCCACGTCGGCGGCCCGGGAGAACCACTCCCGTCCCTCCTCGCGCCGGCCCACCGCCAGCAGCGCGTCGGCGTACGCGTAGCGCAGCCGCGCCGCCCACGGCTCGGTCGACTCGGCGGTCAGCTCGGGCACCTGGAGCATGGCCACGGCCGCGTCCTTCTGCCCGAGGTCGCCCCGCGCCCCGGCGGCCACGATCAGCAGCTCGATGGCGACGGCCTGGTCGAGCTTGTCCCGGTCCGCCCCGCGGAACAGGTCGATGGCCCGCTCCGGGCGGCCCAGCGCCCGCTCGCAGTCGGCCAGCACCGCCAGGTGGCTCTGCAGCCCGGTCATCCGGTGGTAGGTGCGCAGCTCGGCGATGGCCGTCTGCCACTCCCCCGCGTGGTACGCGGCCAGCCCGACGGCCTCCCGCACCGCGGCGATCCGCGAGGCGAGCCGGCGGGCGGCCATGGCGTGCGCCAGGGCCTCGGGCGGGTTGTCGTCGATCAGCAGCCCGGTCGCGACCAGGTGCCGGGCGACGGTCTCCGCCACCGGCTTGGCGAGCGAGAGCAACTCGGCCCGGACGGCCGAGTCGAGGTCGCTGGCGACCACGTCGTCCGGCAGCACCGGCGCCGCACCCGTACGCCCCTCGGCGCGCTCGTCCTGCCGCTCGCGGTACGCGCCCTCCTCGCGACGGTCGTCGCGGCCGTAGCCCCGGCGCTCCCCGTCCCGCTCGGTACGCTCCCGACCGCCGCGGAAGCCACCCTCGCGCTCGTCGCGACGGGGGCCGGCGGGCCGCTCGTCACGACGGAAGCCCTCGCGACGCTCACCCCCAGCGAAGCCCTCACGGCGCTCGCCACCACGGAAGCCGCCCTCGCGGCGCTCACCGCCACGGAAACCGCCACCCTCACGGTCGCCACCGCGGAAGCCACCCTCACGGCGCTCGCCGCCACGGAAGCCACCTTCGCGGCGCTCGCCACCGGCGAAGCCCTCACGGCGCTCGCCACCACGGAAGCCGCCCTCGCGACGCTCACCGCCACGGAAACCGCCACCCTCACGGTCGCCACCGCGGAAGCCACCCTCACGGCGCTCGCCGCCACGGAAGCCACCTTCGCGGCGCTCGCCACCGGCGAAGCCCTCACGGCGCTCGCCACCACGGAAGCCACCTTCGCGACGCTCACCGCCACGGAAACCGCCACCCTCACGGTCGCCACCGCGGAAGCCGCCCTCGCGGCGCTCGCCGCCACGGAAGCCACCTTCGCGGCGCTCGCCGCCGGCGAAGCCCTCACGGCGTTCGCCACCACGGAAGCCGCCCTCGCGGCGATCGCCGCCACGGAAGCCACCTTCGCGGCGCTCGCCGCCGGCGAAGCCCTCACGGCGCTCGCCACCACGGAAGCCGCCCTCGCGGCGCTCGCCACCACGGAAGCCGCCCTCACGGCGCTCGCCACCACGGAAGCCACCTTCGCGGCGCTCACCGCCACGGAAACCGCCCTCACGGTCGCCACCGCGGAAGCCACCTTCGCGGCGCTCGCCGCCGGCGACGCCCTCACGGCGCTCACCACCACGGAAGCCGCCCTCGCGGCGCTCACCGCCACGGAAACCGCCACCCTCACGGTCGCCACCGCGGAAGCCGCCCTCACGGCGCTCACCGCCGCGGAAACCGCCCTCACGACGGTCCCCGCCACGGAAGCCACCCTCACGGCGCTCACCGCCGGCGACGCCCTCACGGCGCTCACCACCACGGAAGCCACCTTCGCGGCGCTCACCGCCACGGAAGCCGCCACCCTCACGGTCGCCACCGCGGAAGCCGCCCTCACGGCGCTCACCGCCGCGGAAGCCACCTTCGCGGCGCTCACCGCCACGGAAGCCGCCACCTTCACGGTCACCACCGCGGAAACCGCCCTCCCGACGGTCCCCGCCACGGAAGCCACCCTCGCGGCGCTCACCGCCGGCGAAGCCCTCACGGCGCTCACCACCGCGGAAGCCACCTTCGCGGCGCTCACCGCCACGGGAGCCGCCCTCGCGGTCGCCACTGCGGAATCCGCCCTCACGACGGTCCCCACCAGCGAAGCCCTCACGGCGCTCACCACCGGCGGAGCCCTCGCGGCGGTCGCCGCCGCGGAAACCACCCTCACGGCGGTCGCCGGCGCGGGACGCGCCCCGCGGACCGCCCGAGCGGTCGTCGCGGTCGCCCCGGTACGACGGACGGTCGTCGCGGCGGGCGTCGCCGCGCCCCTGCCCACGCTCGGCGCGGTCCTCGTAACGACGGGGGCGATCCTCGCCCTGCGGTCCTGAACTCACAGGTACATCCTTCCTCATTGCGTCTCCAAGGACGCTAACGCAGTCGAGGGCCGACCCTGCTGGGGCGGCCCTCGACTGGAAGATTGTCCGGCGGTGTCCTACTCTCCCACACCCTCCCGAGTGCAGTACCATCGGCGCTGGAGGGCTTAGCTTCCGGGTTCGGAATGTGACCGGGCGTTTCCCCTCCGCCATGACCGCCGTAACTCTATGAACATGTCAAAACAACCCGTGGTTGTTCGCTCGTTCAGAGTTGCACAGTGGACGCGTAGCAGCTTGGTAGTCAAGTCCTCGGCCTATTAGTACCGGTCAACTGAACCCGTTACCGGGCTTACATTTCCGGCCTATCAACCCAGTCGTCTAGCTGGGGGCCTTACCCCACAAAGTGGGTGGGATACCTCATCTTGAAGCGAGCTTCCCGCTTAGATGCTTTCAGCGGTTATCCCTTCCGAACGTAGCTAACCAGCCGTGCCCCTGGCGGGACAACTGGCACACCAGAGGTTCGTCCGTCCCGGTCCTCTCGTACTAGGGACAGCCCTTCTCAAGTATCCTACGCGCACGGCGGATAGGGACCGAACTGTCTCACGACGTTCTAAACCCAGCTCGCGTACCGCTTTAATGGGCGAACAGCCCAACCCTTGGGACCTGCTACAGCCCCAGGATGCGACGAGCCGACATCGAGGTGCCAAACCATCCCGTCGATATGGACTCTTGGGGAAGATCAGCCTGTTATCCCCGGGGTACCTTTTATCCGTTGAGCGACACCGCTTCCACATGCCAGTGCCGGATCACTAGTCCCGACTTTCGTCCCTGCTCGACCTGTCAGTCTCACAGTCAAGCTCCCTTGTGCACTTGCACTCAACACCTGATTGCCAACCAGGCTGAGGGAACCTTTGGGCGCCTCCGTTACCCTTTAGGAGGCAACCGCCCCAGTTAAACTACCCACCAGACACTGTCCCTGAACCGGATAACGGTCCGAAGTTAGATACCCAAATCAACCAGAGTGGTATTTCAAGATTGCCTCCCCACCAACTGGCGTTGATGGTTCACCGGCTCCCACCTATCCTACACAAGCTAATTCGGATACCAATGTCAAGCTATAGTAAAGGTCCCGGGGTCTTTCCGTCCTGCCGCGCGTAACGAGCATCTTTACTCGTAATGCAATTTCGCCGGGCCTGTGGTTGAGACAGTGGGGAAGTCGTTACGCCATTCGTGCAGGTCGGAACTTACCCGACAAGGAATTTCGCTACCTTAGGATGGTTATAGTTACCACCGCCGTTTACTGGCGCTTAAGTTCTCCGCTTCGCCCCGAAGAGCTAACAGGTCCCCTTAACGTTCCAGCACCGGGCAGGCGTCAGTCCATATACATCGAATTACTTCTTCGCATGGACCTGTGTTTTTAGTAAACAGTCGCTTCCCCCTGCTCTCTGCGGCCATACAACGCTCCACCCGCGCGGGGCTTCACGTCTCCGGCCCCCCTTCTCCCTAAGTTACGGGGGCAATTTGCCGAGTTCCTTAACCACAGTTCGCCCGATCGCCTCGGTATTCTCTACCTGACCACCTGTGTCGGTTTGGGGTACGGGCCGCTAAGAACTCGCTAGAGGCTTTTCTCGGCAGCATAGGATCACTGACTTCACCTGAATCGGCTCGGCATCACGTCTCAGCCTATATGCGCCGCGGATTTGCCTACGGCACGGCCTACACGCTTACCCCGGCACAACCACCGGCCGGGCTCAGCTACCTTCCTGCGTCACCCCATCGCTTGACTACTACCCGCCAGGTTCCCACGCTCCCCACCATTGACCCGAAGGTCGCCGGCGGTTCGGGTGGTTAGCACAACGAGGTTCGTCAGGGTCGCTCTTTCGCGGGTACGGGAATATCAACCCGTTGTCCATCGACTACGCCTCTCGGCCTCGCCTTAGGTCCCGACTCACCCAGGGCGGATTAGCCTGGCCCTGGAACCCTTGGTCATCCGGCGGAAGGGTTTCTCACCCTTCTTTCGCTACTCATGCCTGCATTCTCACTCGTGCCGCGTCCACAACTGGGTCACCCCGTTGCTTCACTCGCGGCACGACGCTCCCCTACCCATCCACACACCTGCACAAGGAATCAAGTCCCAGCGAGGTTGAAATGTGAATGCCACAGCTTCGGCGGTGTGCTTGAGCCCCGCTACATTGTCGGCGCGGAACCACTTGACCAGTGAGCTATTACGCACTCTTTAAAGGGTGGCTGCTTCTAAGCCAACCTCCTGGTTGTCTATGCGACCCCACATCCTTTTCCACTTAGCACACGCTTAGGGGCCTTAGCTGGTGATCTGGGCTGTTTCCCTCTCGACTACGAAGCTTATCCCCCGCAGTCTCACTGCCGCGCTCTCACTTACCGGCATTCGGAGTTTGGCTGATTTCGGTAAGCTTGTGGGCCCCCTAGACCATCCAGTGCTCTACCTCCGGCAAGAAACACGCGACGCTGCACCTAAATGCATTTCGGGGAGAACCAGCTATCACGGAGTTTGATTGGCCTTTCACCCCTAACCACAGGTCATCCCCCAACTTTTCAACGTTGGTGGGTTCGGCCCTCCACGCGGTCTTACCCGCGCTTCAGCCTGCCCATGGCTAGATCACTCCGCTTCGGGTCTAGAGCATGCGACTACAGCGCCCTATTCAGACTCGCTTTCGCTACGGCTCCCCCACACGGGTTAACCTCGCCACATGCCACTAACTCGCAGGCTCATTCTTCAAAAGGCACGCCGTCACCCCGCAAGGCTCCGACGGATTGTAGGCGAACGGTTTCAGGTACTATTTCACTCCCCTCCCGGGGTACTTTTCACCATTCCCTCACGGTACTCGTCCGCTATCGGTCACCAGGAAGTATTTAGGCTTACCAGGTGGTCCTGGCAGATTCACGGCAGATTTCAGGGGTCCGCCGCTACTCGGGAACACCCACAGAAGGTCAGCAACTTTCACCTACCGGACTATCACCGTCTACGGTCAGCCATTCCAGACTGTTCGACTAGCCACTGACTTTGTAACTCCTCGAGTGCATGTCAGTACACTCAGCGGGGTCCCACAACCCCGACCACGCAACCCCTGACAGGTATCACACGCAGCCGGTTTAGCCTAGATCCGCTTTCGCTCGCCACTACTCACGGAATCACTTGTTGTTTTCTCTTCCTACGGGTACTGAGATGTTTCACTTCCCCGCGTTCCCTCCACACACCCTATGTGTTCAGGTGTGGGTGACACCACATGACTGGTGCCGGGTTTCCCCATTCGGACACCCTGGGATCACAGCTTGGTTGACAGCTCCCCCAGGCCTATCGCGGCCTCCCACGTCCTTCATCGGCTCCTGGTGCCAAGGCATCCACCGTTCGCCCTTGACAACTTGACCACAAAGATGCTCGCGTCCACTGTGCAATTCTCAACAAACGACCAACCCACAACCTGATACGCCCCACACCAGCCCGGCAATTCCGCCGGCGGTATGCGAGGCCAGGTCATGCCTGGCAGCCTACGGAGCTCACGCTCCGCTCAAGGCTCTGAAAGACAACCAATGGTTGTTCCTTCAGGACCCAACAGGGTGCTTTACATCCTCCCCCAGCCGCACCAGGACCTCGTTCCACACCACCAGTGAAGGTGGCCGTACTAGAAGGAACCCAGCCGTTGCCAGGGAAAGACTCGCCAGTGTCTCCGCCATTGAGCACCCCGACCCGACATCCGCGGGCCGCGGGCTCCTTACACCCTTTCGGGTGAAGGTGCTCCTTAGAAAGGAGGTGATCCAGCCGCACCTTCCGGTACGGCTACCTTGTTACGACTTCGTCCCAATCGCCAGCCCCACCTTCGACGGCTCCCTCCACAAGGGTTGGGCCACCGGCTTCGGGTGTTGCCGACTTTCGTGACGTGACGGGCGGTGTGTACAAGGCCCGGGAACGTATTCACCGCAGCGTTGCTGATCTGCGATTACTAGCGACTCCGACTTCACGGGGTCGAGTTGCAGACCCCGATCCGAACTGAGACCGGCTTTTTGGGATTCGCTCCACCTCACGGTATCGCAGCCCATTGTACCGGCCATTGTAGCATGCGTGAAGCCCTGGACATAAGGGGCATGATGACTTGACGTCATCCCCACCTTCCTCCGAGTTGACCCCGGCAGTCTTCGATGAGTCCCCGCCATAACGCGCTGGCAACATCGAACGAGGGTTGCGCTCGTTGCGGGACTTAACCCAACATCTCACGACACGAGCTGACGACAGCCATGCACCACCTGTGACCGCCCCCGAAGGACCCGACATCTCTGCCGGTTTTGCGGCCATGTCAAACCCAGGTAAGGTTCTTCGCGTTGCATCGAATTAATCCGCATGCTCCGCCGCTTGTGCGGGCCCCCGTCAATTCCTTTGAGTTTTAGCCTTGCGGCCGTACTCCCCAGGCGGGGCGCTTAATGCGTTAGCTGCGGCACAGGGAACCGGAGAGGCCCCCCACACCTAGCGCCCAACGTTTACAGCGTGGACTACCAGGGTATCTAATCCTGTTCGCTCCCCACGCTTTCGCTCCTCAGCGTCAGTATCGGCCCAGAGACCCGCCTTCGCCACCGGTGTTCCTCCTGATATCTGCGCATTTCACCGCTACACCAGGAATTCCAGTCTCCCCTACCGAACTCTAGCCTGCCCGTATCGACTGCAGGCCCGCAGTTGAGCTGCGGGTTTTCACAGTCGACGCGACAAGCCGCCTACGAGCTCTTTACGCCCAATAAATCCGGACAACGCTCGCGCCCTACGTCTTACCGCGGCTGCTGGCACGTAGTTGGCCGGCGCTTCTTCTGCAGGTACCGTCACTTACGCTTCGTCCCTGCTGAAAGAGGTTTACAACCCGAAGGCCGTCATCCCTCACGCGGCGTCGCTGCATCAGGCTTCCGCCCATTGTGCAATATTCCCCACTGCTGCCTCCCGTAGGAGTCTGGGCCGTGTCTCAGTCCCAGTGTGGCCGGTCGCCCTCTCAGGCCGGCTACCCGTCGTCGCCTTGGTAGGCCATCACCCCACCAACAAGCTGATAGGCCGCGAGCCCATCCCAGGCCGAAAAACTTTCCACCAAGCCTCATGCGAGGCCAGGTCATATTCGGTATTAGCCCCGGTTTCCCGGGGTTATCCCAAAGCCTAGGGCAGGTTGCTCACGTGTTACTCACCCGTTCGCCGCTCGAGTACCCCGAAGGGCCTTTCCGCTCGACTTGCATGTGTTAAGCACGCCGCCAGCGTTCGTCCTGAGCCAGGATCAAACTCTCCAACAAAAATCTTTGTTGAACAATCATCCTGACAACAAAAGTGTTGCCAAAGGAATCCCAACCAGCCAAACCAAAAGGCCTGACCAGTCCGGGGTATAAATCAATTTGGCACTGGCTTAACAAGCACCCTGTTGAGTTCTCAAAGAACAACCACACACCATCCGGAAACCCCGCACCAGCAGGACCCCCGTCCGGGGCATTTCGTTCAACCGCCCGCCGCTCTCGCGCCGGGCACTTTTACTACGTTACCCGGCGGTTTCCGCGGTGTCAAACCGGTGTTTCGCGGTTTGTCATTGCTTCCACCCTTTTGCCGGGCACCACTATTCGACCGACTCGCGCCGGGCGCCTCGTGGATTTCGGCAGGACGGCCGCCGCGGTTTCCCGCTCGCTCGTCCGTGTCCCTGCCGGTCGACAACCTTACCCGGTCGGTTCCGCCTCGCCAAATCCGCCTCGCGGCGGATCCGGGGCACCGCCCGGTCCGGGTTCCGATGGAGTCAACCATCCTCGCCCGGCGGTCATTCCCGCGCTCCGGCCTCTCAGGTCTTTCGCCTGTTTCGTCCGTTCCGCGCTGGCAGAGAGAAAGTTACGCGCCCAGCGGATTGATCGTCAAATCCGCTGGGCGCGTCCCGCGTCACACTGTCGACGGAGAGCTATTTGCGCAGCTCAACGCCCGCGAACGAGCGCTTGCCCCGGCGCAGCACGAGGTAGCGGCCGTGCAGCAGGTCCGCCGGCGACACCGTCGCGTCCACCTCGGCGATGCGGACGTTGTTGACGTAGGCGCCGCCCTCGGCGATGACCCGCCGGGCCTCCTTCATGCTCGGTACCAGGCCCGACTCCTTGAGCAGGCCCGCGACGTCGGGCAGCTCGTCGAGGTGCACCAGACCGGCCTCGGTAAGCGCGGCGCGCAGGGTCTCCGGGGACAGCTCCTCCAGCGAGCCGCGACCGAAGAGCGCCTGACTGGCCGCGACGGCCTGGGCCATCTCCCGCTCCCCGTGCACCAGGGTGGTCAGCTCCTCGGCGAGCGCCCGCTGGGCGAGCCGCGCCTGCGGCCGTTCCGCCGTGGCCTTCTCCAACTCCTCCAGCTCCTCACGGGAGCGGAAGCTGAAGTAGCGCAGGTAGCGGGTGACGTCGCGGTCGTCGGCGTTGACCCAGAACTGGTAGAAGGCGTACGGGCTGGTCATCTCCGGGTCGAGCCAGACCGCGCCGGTCTCGCTCTTGCCGAACTTGGTGCCGTCGGACTTGGTGACCAGCGGGGTGGTGAACGCCTCCACCGGGCCGGCGCCACGGCGGCGGATGTAGTCCACCCCGGCGGTGATGTTGCCCCACTGGTCCGAGCCGCCGTACTGGAGCTGGCAGCCGTGCCGGCGGTGCAGTTCGAAGAAGTCGTTGGCCTGCAGGAGCTGGTAGCTGAACTCGGTGAAGCTGATGCCGGACTCCAGCCGGGCCCGCACCACCTCGCGGGCCAGCATCTTGTTCACCGGGAAGTGCTTGCCGACGTCGCGCAGGAACTCCACCACCGACATCTCGCCGGTCCAGTCCAGGTTGTTGACCAGCCGGGCCGCGTTCTCCCCGGTGTACGAGACGAACGGGGCGAGCTGGTCGTGGATGCGCTGGACCCAGCCGGCCACCACCTCGGGCGGGTTGAGGGTCCGCTCCGCGGTCTCCTTCGGGTCCCCGATCTGGCCGGTGGCGCCGCCGACCAGCAGCAGCGGCCGGTGCCCGGCGAGCTGGAGCCGGCGCGCGGTGATGACCTGCATGAGGTGGCCGACGTGCAGGCTGGGCGCGGTCGGATCGAAGCCCACATAGAAGGTGGCCACCCCGCCGTCGAGCAGCTCGCGCAGCTCGTCGAGGCCGGTCGAGTCCTGGATCAGGCCCCGCCACAGCAGGTCTTCGGTCAGGGAGTCCCGCGCCTGCGGGAGGTTGCTGTCGGTCACGGCTACCGATTCTCCCCCATCACCGGCCTCGGCCCGTACCGGGTTTGCCGAAGGCGGGCGACTAGGCTGGCGGCTCCACCGACAGGAGGGGGCCGCCGTGGAGATGCCGGACGTGACCGGGGGCTTCGTCGCCCTGTTGGGTCTGAAGTTCGACGAGGTGAGCGGGGACCGGGTGGCGATCCGCTGGCAGGTCCGTCCGGAGCTGCACCAGCCGTACGGGATCCAGCACGGTGGGGTCTACTGCTCGGTGGTGGAGACGGCGGCCAGCATCGGCGGCGCGCTGTGGCTGGGTGACAAGGGCAAGGTCGTCGGGGTCTCCAACCAGACCGACTTCCTGCGGGCCGTCCGCGACGGCGAGCTGACCGCGGTCGGCACCCCGATCCACCGGGGCCGCAGCCAGCAGCTCTGGCTCGTGGAGATCACCGACGAGGGCGGCCGGCTGGTCGCGCGCGGCCAGGTGCGGCTGCAGAACCTCACCGCCGCCTGATCCCGGGCTGGCCGATTCGCCCGAGAACGGGGATCTGACGCCGATATCGTCGCGTCGATGAGACCGCCCGTTCCCGAGCCGACGTGAGGAAGCTCCTCGCGGCCACGCTCGGCGTGCTCTCCGCCGTCGGCGGTTTCGTCGACATCGGCGACCTGGTGGCGGCGAGCCAGGCCGGCGCCCGCTTCGGGATGGCCCACTCCTGGGTGCTGCTCGTCGGGGTGGTGGGCATCTGCGCGTACGCGGAAATGGCCGGCCGGATCGCGGCGGTGAGCGGCCGGGCGGTGTTCGACCTGGTCCGGGAGCGGCTGGGGCCGCGGGTGGCGCTGCTCAACCTGGTCGCCTCCTGGCTGGTCACGGTGATCACCCTGGCCGCCGAGCTGGGCGGGGTGGCGCTGGCGTTGCAGCTCGCGACCGGGTTGAGCTACCTGCTCTGGGTGCCGGTGGCCGCGGTGGCGGTCTGGCTGGTGCTGTGGCGGATGCGCTTCGCGCTGATGGAACGGGTCTTCGGGCTGGCCGGGCTGGCGCTGCTGGTCTTCGCGGTGGCGCTGTTCGCGCTGCCCACCGACTGGGCGGAGCTCGGGCACGGGGCGCTGCGGATCAGCTCCGCCGGCGAGGGCTGGTCGGTGTACTGGTTCGTGGCGGTGGCCCTGTTCGCCTCGACGGTCAGCCCGTACGAGGTGTTCTTCTTCTCCTCCGGCGGGGTCGAGGAGCGGTGGAGCGCCGCCGACCTGGCGCACGCCCGGTCGAACGTGCTGATCGGCTTCCCGGTCGGCGGCTTCCTGGCGCTGTCGTTGATCGCCGTGGCGACGGTTGCCTACCACCCGTCGGGGGCGTCGCTGGACACCCTCGACCAGGTGGCTCGGCCGGTGGTGACCGCGCTGGGCGGGGCCGGCCTGGCCGTCGCGGTGCTGGCGTTCTTCGCGGTGACCTTCGGGGCGGCGTTGGAGACCGGGCTGTCGGCGGCGTACGCGGCGTCGCAGTACTTCGGCTGGCAGTGGGGCAAGCGGGTCAGCCCGCGGGAGGCGGCCCGGTTCCACAGCGTGCTGCTCGTCGGGCTGCTGCTGGGGGTGCTGCTTCTGATGACCGCCGTGGACCCGGTCCGGCTCACCGAGTACATGCTGGTGCTCAGCGCGGTGGTGCTGCCGCTGACCTACCTGCCGATCCTCGTGGTGGCGAATGATCGCAACTACCTCGGCGACCGGGTCAACGGGTGGTGGACGAACCTGCTCGGGGCGGTGTTCCTGCTGCTCATCGTCGCCGCCTCGGTGGCGGCGATCCCCCTGGCGATCATCACGAGGATGGGGCGATGAGGATCCAGCTCGCCAAACAGTTGCTCGACCGGCAGATCGTCGACGTCGACGGCCGGCTCGTCGGCCGGGTCGACGACATCGCGCTCGCCATCGACGAGGAGGGCTACCCGTACGTGGACTGCCTGCTCAGCGGCCAGGCGGCGCTCGGGCAGCGGATCGGCGGCCGGATCGGGCGGCTCCTGGTGGCCGTCGCGGACCGGTTCACCGACGACCCGCCGGTGCCGCCGCTGCGCATCCCGCTCACCCAGATCGACCGGGTGGACAGCGTGGTGCGGCTGCGCTGCCCGGCGGCCGACCTGCCGCCCTCGCCGGTGGAGTCCTGGCTGCGCCGGCACCTGATCGACCGGATTCCGGGGGCGAACCGTGCGGGCGGGTGAGCTGCTCGGCCGGACCGCGTACGACCTGCGCGGGCGGCGGTTGGGCCGGGTGGTCGACGTGGTGGTGCGGGGCGGCTGGCCGCCGGAGCGGCTGCGGGTCACGGACGTGATCGTCGCGGGCCACTGGTGGACCCGGGTCACCAGCCGGCTGATCGGGCCGGAGCGGCACCCGTCGGGACCGTGGCTGCTGCGCGCGATGACCCGGGTGCTGGGGCGCAGCACCCGTCAGGTGTCCGCCGACTCGGTGCAGTTGCTCCCGCCGGTGCCGGACTTCCCGTTCGGCCCGCCGGCCGAGCACCGCTGAGGGTCAGCCGCGCGCCTGGTCGAGCACCGGGGCGTCGGCGGCGTCGGCGTCCTCGGGACGGTCACGGCGGACGTGCCGGCGGACCCGGACCTCGGTGATGGCGTGATGGTCGACGCCGCCCACGGCGAGGTCCCAGCCGTCGACCCGGACCCGCTCCCCGGCCACCGTGGGGATGTGCCCGAGGCAGATGAGCACCAGCCCGGCGATGGTGGTGTAGTCGCCGGCGGGGCGGTTGGGCAGCTCGACGCCGAGGTCGGTGAGGTCGTGCACCGGGAAGGTGCCGGGCAGCACCAGCGTCCCGTCCTCCTCGGTGCGCACCGAGCTGAGGTCCCGGTCGGTCTCGTCGTAGATCTCGCCGACGATTTCCTCGAGGATGTCCTCCAGGGTGACGATGCCGTCGACCGCGCCGCGCTCGTCGACCACCAGCGCGATGTGCTGGCGCTCCGCTTTGAACTGGCGCAGCGCGTCGACCACCGGCAGCGAGTCCGGCAGCAGCATGGGCGGCCGGGCGATCTCGTCCACCGGCCGGTCGTCGGGGACGCCGACCAGGTCGCGCAGGTGGATCACCCCGACCGCGTCGTCCAGGCCACCGTGCCGGACCACCGGCGCCCGGGAGTGGCCGGTCGCGGCCAGGACCAGCCGGGCGGCCTCCGCGGTCGTCCCGCTGTCCAGGGTGAAGACCTGCAACCGGGGTACGAGCACCGCGCGCAGTTGCCGGTCCGCGATCTCCACGGCGCCGGCGATGATGGTGCGCTGCTCCTTGGTGAAGCCGTGGTTGCCGGCCACGATGTCGCGCAGCTCGTCCGGGCCGATCTCGTCCGGCTCGTGCTTCGGGTTCAGCCCGAACAGGCGGACCACCAGGTCGCTGGTGGCGCCGAGGGCCCAGACCGCCGGGCGGGTGAGGGCGGCCAGCAGGTCGAGCGGGCGGGCCACGACGAGGGCCCACCGCTCGGCGGACTGCATGGCGATCCGCTTCGGCGCCAGCTCGCCGAAGACCAGGGTGACGAAGGTGAGCGCCAGGGTGACCGCGACGATGGCGACCGTCTCGGCGGCGTCGCCGAACACCCCGAGCAGTGGGACGAGGGGCTTCGCGAGGGACACCGCCGCGGCGGCGGAGGCCAGGAAGCCGGCCAGGGTGATGCCGATCTGGATGGTGGCGAGGAACCGGTTGGGGTCCTTGGCGAGCCGGGCCAGGGTGCGGCCGGCGCGGCTGCCGCGTTCCAGCCGCTGGAGCTGGCTGTCGCGCAGCGAGACCAGGGCCATCTCGCTGCCGGCGAAGGCCGCGTTGACGATCACCAGAACTCCGACCAGGGCCAGCTGGCTCCAGTAGCTCTGCACGCCCGGTTCTCTCCCCCTCGACCCGCCCCGGGCCGGCCGCCATGGCCGCCCCGTCGCCGACCGGTGCCGGGCGGCGTCGCCCCTCTGTGCCCCGCGGGCGGGCCGGGCAATCCTCCGGGCGGCCGATCAGGCGGGCGCGGACAGGTCCAGCACGTACGCGTCGCCCTCGGGGCGGAAGCCGAGCCGGTGGTAGTAGGGGGCGACCATGCCGCGCGGGCTGACCACCCGGCGGAAGCCCCGGTCGGTGAAGAGCCGGCTGCGCCGGTAGACGAACTCGCCCGGGGTGAAGTCGCGGAACGGCGGGGTCACGTAGTCGAGGTCGATCTGTGCCACCCCGCCGGGCTCGGCGTGCGAGACCACCACGCCGACCACCTCGTCGGCGCGGACCACCAGGAACGCCGAGCGGTCGGCGGCGGCCGGGTCCCAGTGGAAGTCCGGGTTGAACCGGGCGATGTCGGCGGCGTGCACCCGCAGGGTGTGGGCCAGGAAGGCGTCGCCGGTGCCCACCTCGACCACCTCGTAGGTCCGCTCGTCGTGCCGGGTGGCGAGCATCTTCCGCAGGTACCACACGTTGATCACGGCGAGCACGACGTTGAGCCCGACCATGGGCCACACGTGCACGGCGGCGTTGTAGCCGATCAGGATGAGGCAGCCGAGCAGGTTGAGCGCGCGCAGCCGCAGGAGGCGGGTCTGCAGCAGCGACCAGACCAGCAGCGCGGAGCCGGCCCAGCCGACGAGTTCCAGCCAGTTCACCCCGGGGAGACTAGTGGTCGCCCTGGTCAGCCGCCTCGCCGGGCAGCTCCAGGACGTACTCCTCGACCTCGGCGCCGCGGCCCTCGGCGTATCCGGAGTCCTCGCCGACCACCACGAAGCCGCACTTGCGCAGCACGGCGAGGGAGGCGGCGTTGTCCTTGGCGGCGCGCGCGTGCACCGGCCGCTGCGGCAGCTCGCGCAGCAGCGCGGCGAGCGCGGCGGTGGCGTGCCCCCGGCCCCAGCGGGCCGGGTCGATCCAGTAGCTGACCTCGGTGCGCTCCCCCACCGGGAACGCGGCCACGCGGCCGACCACCGCGCCGTCGACGGTCACGGTGCGGTTGACGATGCGCGGATCGGCGCGGATGCGCGCCCAGTGTGCGTCGAAGGCGGCCCGGTCGGCCGGATCCTTGGGGCCGAAGGCGGCCATCCAGTTGGCCTGCGGATCCTGCTCGTGGGCGAAGAACGCGGGCAGGTCCTCGTCACGTACCGGGCGGAGCCGCACCTCACTGGTCACCGCCGGAGGATAACCGGGGCCACCGACAGGACCGGGACGTCCGACGCGGTCCGCGTCCGGCTGCGCCGCCCCGCCTCCGGTATCGGGGCGAGGCAGTCCGCCGACGGGCGGACGTCAGGTCACCCGGGCGATGGACCGGCGCCGGGATCGGCGCCGGACGAGCCGGGTGGGAGCAGAGGATCCACGGGTGAACAGGATGCTTCAGCGCCCGCGCAGGCGAGCTCTTTCGATGCGCACCCTCCGACCTTCCGTCACCGGGCCGACGGCGGCCGGCCCGCGGGCCCTGGGCCCGACGGCGGCCGCGCCGCTGGCGCTCGCCGCGGCGGCGCTCGGCGCGGTGGCGATCGGCCGGCTGATGATCGCCCGCCTGGCCGTCCGGCGGGCGGTGATCCGGGAGCTGCGGATCGGCCGGCTGGAGGTGGACGACCTGGTCGTCCACCGGCACACGGTCGGTCAGCCGGTCGGCGGCAGCACCGCCGGGAGATCGTAGAGGTCGAGCAGGCGGACCCGGGCGGCCTGGAGCCGGTCCACCACGACGCTCATGAAGCGGGTGGTGAGCTGCCGGCCCAGCGCGTCGTCGGACTCCATCAGCCGGCGCACGCCCGCGGCGCTGAGTTCGACCGCGGTGCTGCGCTGGACGGCGACAGCGCCGAACTGCCAGCGGTAGGGCGGGAAGAGCCAGGACCAGCCGAGCACCCCGCCCGGGCCGATCGTCTCGATCCCCACGTCACCGCGGCGGGGCACCGGGAAGTCCAGCGCCACCTGGCCGCCGCGGACCAGCCAGAACCTCTCGGCCGGCTGCCCGGCGCGGAACAGCCGGTGCCCGGGGTGCCAGACCACCGGGCGGGCGTAGCCGGTCAGCGGGGACAGCCACTCCTCGGGCAGCCCGGCGAGGAAGGGGTGTGCGCGGAGCATCTCCAGCGGGGTCATCGGTCGCTCGCCTCCCAGGTGGGACGAGGAACCCGGCCGCCCACCGGGTCCCGGTGGGTGCGGGTCACTGTCGGGCCGGATCGTCCCGACTCCAGCTGACACCCGTCCGGCCCGAACCGCCAGGGCCGTTGGTCCCGGGCCGCGCGGGCGCAAGGCCTCCGCCGGCGGCCGTCGGAGTTCGGGCGCCACGGGCCCGGCTGTCGTCGACAATGGGCGGAGCCACCGGAAGGATGCCGATGAACCGACCTGTCGTGGTGGGTGTCGACGGATCGTCGACCAGTCTCACCGCCGCCGAACACGCCGCCCGGGCCGCCGTCGCGCGGTCCCGGCCGCTGCACCTGGTGCACGGCTACCTGCACCCGCTCGGCTACGGCGTGCCGCTCAACCCGTACGACCTCGGGGTGCCGGCGCCGACCGCGGAATCGCGGAAGATGCTGGAGCAGGCGGCCGCCGAGCTGGTCGACCGGCATCCGACCCTGCGGGTGGAGGTGCGCCAGGTGGCCGGCGGCCCGGGCGTCACCCTGATCGAGGAATCCCGCCGGGCCGAGCTCGTGGTGGTGGGCAGCCGGGGCGTGGGCGGCTTCGCCGGGCTGCTGCTCGGCTCGGTCAGCAACCAGGTGGCGCAGCACGCGCACTGCCCGGTACTGGTGGTCCGCCCGGCGGAGCAGCCCATCCCGGTGCGGGGGCCGGTGCTGGTCGGGGTCGACGGCTCCGAGTCGGCCGGGTACGCCGTCCGGCTCGCCGCCGACGAGGCGGTCCGCCGGGACGCCGACCTGGTGCTGGTGCACGTGCGCGTGCCGGAGCGGGGCGCGGTGGCGCCGGAGGCCGCGGCGGAATCCACCGCCGCGGCGCAGGCCGAGTCGGCGGAGCTGCTGGCCGGGGCCGCCGCCCGGATCCGCACGGACCATCCGGTGCTGAGCGTGGTCGAGCGGCCCATGCGGGGCGAGTCCCCGGAGCGGGCGCTGATCGAGGCGAGCGGGGAGGCGGCGCTGGTGGTGGTCGGCTCCCGGGGCCGGGGTGGCTTCGCCGGGCTGCTGCTCGGCTCGGTCAGCCAGGCGCTGGTGCAGCACGCCCACTGCCCGGTGCTGGTGGCCCACCCCTACGAGCCGGCCGACGACTGAGGTCGCCGGCCGGCGTCGGGGTCAGGCCCCGTTGCGGCCGGCGAGCAGGTCCTCGAAGCTGGTGGTGAGGGCGAACGGGTCGGCCGGGCCGGTCGCCGCCGGGCGGCGGTCCACCTGCTCGGCCAGCTCGATCCCGGCCCGCCGGATCCGGGCCCGCAGCGCGCTGTCCTCGCCGTCGCCGGCCCAGTCCTCCGGCGCGGCGAAGACCGCCGTCGGCATCACCACCGCCCGCAGGTACGCGAACATCGGCCGGACCGCGTGCTCCAGGGCGAGCGAGTGCCGGGCGGTGCCGCCGGTGGCGCCGATCAGCACCGGCCGGTCGGCCAGCGCCTCCTTCTCCACCACGTCGAAGAACGACTTGAACAGCCCGCTGTACGAGGCGGTGAAGATCGGGGTGACGGCGATCAGACCGTCGGCCCCGGCCACGGTGTCCAGCGCCGCGCGCAGGGCAGCCGGCGGGAATCCGGTGAGCAGGTGGTTGACCACGTCGTGGGCGTGCTCGCGCAGCTCCACGGTGTGGATCTCCACCTCGGCGCCGCGCCGGACCAGCTCGTCGCGGGCGGCCGCGGCGAGCTGGTCGGCGAGCAGCCGGGTCGACGAGGGCTGACCGAGGCCGGCCGAGACGACCGCCAGGGTCCGCCGGGTCATCGGTCCTCCTCGGGCGCCTTGCCGGTCACGTCGTCGACGGCGTGGACCGGGCTGTCCTTGGCGCCGCCTGCCGCGGCCAGCAGCGAGGCGTGCGTCGGCGCCTCGGGCACGTGCGCGGGACGCAGCGAGTCGAACTCCTTGCGCAGCACGGGAACGACCTCCTCGCCCAGGAGGTCGAGCTGCTCCAGGACGGTCTTCAGCGGCAGCCCGGCGTGGTCCATCAGGAAGAGCTGGCGCTGGTAGTCGCCGACGTACTCGCGGAAGCCCAGCGTCCGGTCGATGACCTGCTGCGGGCTGCCCACGGTCAGCGGGGTCTCCCGGGTGAACTCCTCCATCGACGGCCCGTGCCCGTAGACCGGGGCGTTGTCGAAGTACGGCCGGAACTCGCGTACCGCGTCCTGCGAGTTCTTCCGCATGAAGACCTGGCCGCCGAGGCCGACAATGGCCTGGTCCGCGGAGCCGTGGCCGTAGTGCGCGAAGCGCTGCCGGTAGAGGTCCACCATCCGCTGGGTGTGCTCCTTCGGCCAGAAGATGTGGTTGGCGAAGAAGCCGTCGCCGTAGTAGGCGGCCTGCTCGGCGATCTCGGGGCTGCGGATCGAGCCGTGCCAGACGAACGGCGGCACGCCGTCGAGCGGGCGTGGGGTCGAGGTGAACGACTGCAGCGGGGTGCGGAACCGGCCCTTCCAGTCGACCACGTCCTCGCGCCACAGCCGGCGCAGCAGGTCGTAGTTCTCGATGGCGAGCGGGATGCCGTTGCGGATGTCCTGCCCGAACCAGGGGTAGACCGGGCCGGTGTTGCCGCGGCCCATCATCAGGTCCACCCGGCCGTCGGCCAGGTGCTGCAGCATCGCGTAGTCCTCGGCGAGCTTCACCGGGTCGTTGGTGGTGATCAGCGTGGTCGCGGTGGACAGCAGCAGCCGCTCGGTGCGGGCCGCGATGTGGCCGAGCAGGGTGGTGGGCGACGACGGCACGAACGGCGGGTTGTGGTGCTCGCCGGTGGCGAACACGTCCAGCCCGACCTCCTCGGCCTTCAGCGCGATGGCCACCATGGCCTTGATCCGCTCATGCTCGGACGGCAGCCGCCCGTTGGTCGGGTCGACCGTGACGTCGCCGACGGTGAAGACTCCGAACTGCATGACCAGCTCCTTGCGTGGGGTCCGGACCGATGCGGCCCGGAATCGCTGCGCACAACATATTTGACGCAGCAACTATTCCGCCCCGGCCCCACCGCCGCGTGGCCCGGCTCACCCACGGCACGCCCGCAGTGAGGGTGGTTCAGCCGCCGGCCACCGAGGGCAGCACCTGCACCTCGGCGCCGTCGGCGACCGCCGCGTCCAGGCCACCGACGTGGCGGCAGTCCTCGCCGTCGACGTAGACGTTGACGTACCGGCGCAGCTCGCCGCGCTCGTCGCGGATCCGGCGGGCCAGCCGGGGCCAGGCGGTGGCCAGCTCGTCGAGGACCGCGCGCAGCGTGCCGGTGGCGGCCACAGTCAGCCGGCCCTCGCCGCCGGTCTCGGCGCGGAGCGGCCCGGGCAGCAGCACAGTGACCACTCAGACCTCCACGGCCCGGACGCAGAGCACGTCCGGCAGGTGCGCGGCGACCAGCGACCAGGAGTCGCCGTCGTCGGCGCTGGCGTAGACCTCGCCCGAGCGGGTGCCGAAGTAGACCCCGGCCGGGTCGTGGTCGTCGGCGCACATGGCGTCGCGCAGCACCGAGGGATAGAAGGGCCCCTCGGGCAGGCCGGCGGTGAGCGGCTCCCAGCTCTCGCCCGCGTCGGCCGAGCGGTAGACCCGGCAGCGCCGGTCGACCGGGAACCGCTCGGCATCGGCGGTCAGCGGGAAAGCGTAGACCGTGCCCGGGCGGGAGGGGTGGGCGACGATCGGGAAGCCGAAGTCGCTGGGCAGGCCCGCGGCGATCGAGGTCCAGCTGCGGCCGTCGTCGTCGGAACGGTAGACGCCGTGGTGGTTCTGCGCGTACAGCCGGGCGGGGTGGCCGGCGTCGCGGGCGATCTTGTGGACGCACTGGCCGAACTCGGGCCACTCGTCGGGGAGGAAGTACGCCCGGATGCCGGTGTTGCCCGGCGCCCAGCTCGCCCCCGCGTCCTCGGTGCGGTAGACCCCGCCGGTGGACATCGCCACCGTCATCCGGGCCGGGTCGCTCGGGTGCGGGAGCACGCTGTGGACGGCCTGGCCGCCGAAGCCCGCGCCCCACCGCTCCCGGTGCGGGTGGTCCCAGAGCGCCCGGACCAGGCTGAAGCTGCGCCCGCCGTCCTGGGAGCGGAACAGCGCGGACGGTTCGGTGCCCGCCCACACCACGTCGGGCTGGTCCGGGCCCGCCGGGGTGAGCTGCCAGACCCGCCCCAGGCTGGCCCCGGTCTCGGCCGGGAACGCCACCGGCGCCTGCTCCGGCTCCTGCCAGGAGTCGCCCAGGTCGTCGCTGGTGGCCACGCTGGGGCCGAAGTGCGAGCTGGTCATGCCGGCCAGCAGCCGGGGCCGGTCGGGGCGCTTGTCGACGGCGACCGCGTAGACCCCGGTCATCGGGAAGTGCGGGCCGCTCACCGCCCAGTCGCGCCGGTCGGGGCTGGTGGCCAGGAAGAGGCCCTTGCCGGTGCCGATCGCGAGCAGGGTCGCCATGACGTCCTCCATCGTCGGGGTGCCGTGATTATCGCCACACCCACCGACAGGATTCCCACCCGACGCGCCCAGCGCCGGTCACCGTCCGGCGGCGTCATCGCTGTCGGTTTGTCGATCGCCGGTTTCCGTCGTTTCCTGGACCGGTGGACTACTCCTGGCTTCATGCTCCCGCCGCAGAGGTGCCCGAGACGGCGCAGACGCTCCTCGGCTGGGAGCTCTCGGCCGGGGGCGTCCGGATCAGGCTGACCGAGGTCGAGGCGTACGCGGGCACCGGCGAAGACCCCGCCTCGCATGCTCATCGGGGGCCCACCCCCAGGACCAGGGTCATGTTCGGGCCGCCCGGGCATGCCTACACCTACTTCGTGTTCGGCGTTCACTGGTGCTTGAACATCGTCTGCGGCCGGGAGGGAGAGGCGGCGGCGGTGCTGCTGCGAGCGGGCGAGGTCGTGGACGGCTTGGACCTGGCCCGCAAGCGCCGCGGGGAGGTGGCGGACCGCGACCTCGCGCGGGGGCCGGCTCGGCTGGTCGTCGCGCTGGGAGTCAGCGCCGAAGCGAACGGCACTTCGGTCCTCGACGGGACGGGCCCGCTCCTGTTGACGCCACCCACCCGTCCGGTTGCGCCGGCAGCAATCTCCGCAGGCCCGCGGGTCGGGGTGGCCGCTGCGCACGACGTTCCATGGCGTTTCTGGATCACCGGTGATGCCACGGTGAGCACCTACCGTCGTCACGTACCCAGGCGTCGAAATGGAGAGCGGACCGCCGGGCCTCGCGCGTAGGCGATCTCTCGACCGTCGTCGGCCGAGCCGCTGGGACGCCATCGACGCGGCGCCCCAGCGACACGGCTGTCGGTCAGTCGCGGATCGGCAGCCGATAGACGCCACCGGAGCCGGTGCCGGCGTACAACCAGCGGCCGTCGGGACTGGTCACCAGGGCGCGCACCGACGGATCGGGCAGACCCGCGCCGATGTTCACCCAGGTACGACCGCCGTCCGTGCTGCGCAGCACGCCCCGGCCACCGCGGATCAACCCGGCCGGCGAGTACGCGCCGGTGCCGGCGTACAGGTTGTCCCCGGACGCGACGATCTGGCTGACCTGGATGGGCAGCCCGTCCCGGCCGGCACCCAGCTGGTGCGCCGCCGTGAAGGTACGTCCCCCGTCGGTGCTCACCCGGATCTCCGCGCCCCCGACGACGATTCGACGCTTGTCGACGCTCAGCGCGGTCACCGGACCGTCGAGCACCTTCACCCGGGTGGCGCCGCCGTCGTCGGAGCGCCACAGGCCGTCCTCGTCGCCCAGCCACACCCGCCTGGCGTCCCCGGGGTCACCCGCGACCGCCGAGTACAGCGCCTTGTGGTCGATCTTCTTCCACGACGTGCCGCCGTCCCGGCTGACGAAGAGCCCTCTGCCCCGCAGGTCGACGTAGGGGATGAAGATCTGCCGGGGGTCGGCCGGGTGCACCGCGAGCCCCAGTGGGGTGCCGTCGAGCTGGACGACGTCGGACCAGGTGGCGCCCGCGTCCCGGCTGCGCACGAGCCGGCCGAGGGACAGGGCGTCCCGGTAGAGCTTCCAGACCGTCCGGGGATCGGACGGCGAGACCGCCAGCCCGCTGACCGTCAGTCCCGCCTGACCCTCGGCGCCGGAGGCGCCCCAGTCCAGTTGGGCCGGATCCGCCGGGAGTTGCGCGCTGTACAGGTCGACGTCCGTGCCGGCGAGCAGCTTCTCGTCGGTCACCGCGAGCTCGTTGACCGACTGCCCGGGTACGCCGACGCGGGTGAAGGTCTTCGCGTCGCCGGTGGCGTACACGCCCACACCCTCCATGCCGAGCAGCAGCGTACGGTCGTCGCCCGGCCACTGCGCCACGTCGTACGTGGTCGCGTGGACCGGCTTCTCGACCCGGCTCCAGGTCCGGCCGCGGTCGCGGCTCAGCTGCGCCTCGTCGGACCCGTCGGCCAGCAGGGTGTCGCCCGTGCCGCTGACCGCGGCCAGGTTGTCAACTGCCGTCATCCGCTGCCAGTTCCTGCCGCTGTCGGTGGTGCCCCAGACGCTGTCGTCGATCTGGCCCACCACCACGGTCTCGCCGACCACGGCCAGGCTCCTGGGCCAGGTGGTGTAGTCGCCGACGGCACGGACGAGCTGCGGGACACCGGACAGACCGGCCCACCGCCAGATGCCGTCGTCGGTCGCCACGTACAGGTCTTCCCCGGCGAACTCCGTGCCCCAGACGCCACCCGTCCACGGGGCGGCCGTCGCCGTCCAGGTCTCACCACCGTCCCGGCTGGTCCGGAGGGTGTCACCGGTCACCGCGACCAGCGTGCCGGACGGATCCTGGGCGAACCCGTCGACCCACGCGTCCGGGAAGGACAGCGTCTGCCAGGTCCTGCCGGCGTCGTCCGTGCGCAGCACCCTGCCGTGGTAGGTGTCCCAGTTGTTGACGGCGACCCACATCCGGTCCGCCCGCTTCTGGTCGATCAGCACCTTCGGCTGGCTCGCGGTGCCGGCCACCGGGGTGAGCCGCTCGTACCGCCAGGTACGGGCGTGGTCGGTGGTGAGCCAGATACCGGCGGTGTAGGACGGCGCGACCACGAGCCGGTTCGGGTCGGCGGCGGTGGTGCTCACCGTGCCGCCGGTCGAGTTCGGCCCGACCAGTTCCCAGCGGCTGTCGCCCTGCGGCTCCGCGACGTCGAACGTGGTCCGCCCGACCAGCGTCGGTCCGGACGCCGTGGGCACCGTGACCGTCGCCGTGTGGACGCCGGGCTCGGATCCGATGACCGGGGCCCGCCACCACAGGTCGTGGTCGGCCTGCATGGTCACCGCGGTCTGCTGGCCGCTCAGCGAGCGGATCGTCACGGTGGGCGCGGCGGCGGCCGACTCCAGCGTGTACGTGAAGACCTCGGTGTGGCCGTCGCTCGGGTCGGGCGAGACGTACACCTCGGGGGTACGCACCGCGAGCAGGTACGGCACCCGCAGGTCCGGCGTGCCCTCGGGCGCGTCGACGGTCAGCCAGCCGGAGACGTCGCCACTGCCCTGGTCCGGACCGGTGGTGGTGATCCGTACGGTCACCGTGGCTCGGCCGCCGGCGGCGACCGTCACCGTGCTCGGTTCGACCTGGGCCGTACCGGGACTGCCGGCCGCAGGGGTGATGCCGAGACGCAGCCGCTGGGGCTCGTCACCGTCGTTGCGCAGCGCCACCGTGCGGGTGGCCCGCACCTGGTCGCGGGACAGGTCGGCCAGGCCGAACGACAGCGCGGGCGGATCGGCGGTCACCACGGCGCCGACCGCCGAGGCGACGTCCAGCCGGCCGGCCCCCGCCACGGCGGGCCCGTTCGGCACGGCCCTGGCCGAGCCGATCAGCGCGGCGGCGACCCGAGGCGCGGGCAGCTCCGGCCGGAGTTGACGCAGCAGCGCGGCCGCTCCGGCGACGTGCGGGGCGGCCATGCTGGTGCCGCTGAGCCGGAAGACGCCGGACGCCCAGAGGTCGGTCGGCACCGACGAGCGGATCTCCACCCCGGGGGCGACGATCTCGGGCTTGAGCTGCCAGCGCGGGCCGGGGCCGCGGGAGGAGAAGTCGGCGATCTCGTCGGTGGCGTCCTCGCCGGAGATGGTGATCCGTGTCCGACCGGCGGCCAGCAGGGTGTGGAACTGCAGGTACTGGTTGGGGTCGAAGGAGTCGAGGATGACCAGCCGGTCGAAGCGCAGGTCGTCCTCGGCGCCGAGGGTGGTCGACGCCTTGGCGGGCAGCACCCCCGGCTCCATCGGCCCGAGGTCGACGCCGGGGTTGTAGCGGATCGCGGCGATGGCGCCCCGCCGTTCCGCCTCCATCAGGAGGTCCACGTCGAAGTTCACCACGCCGGCGAGGAGCACCACCTTGCCGCGGATGTCGCCCGCCCTGGCGAGGTCGTCCGGGGTGCCCTCGCCGAGATCCACCACGTCGCCGGTCACCGGCCTGGCGGGCGGGTTGGCCGAAGACGGGTTGCGGATCGCCTCGACCCGCTCCCGGACGGGGCTGGCCAGGTGCGCGACCGGTTGACGCAGGCCGCTGGTGGAGGCGCCGACCGCGATCACCCCGTCGGCGGCGGCCGGGCTGCCGATGGTCCGCTCGCCCGGGCCGGAGTTTCCGGCGGCGGCGACCACCACCACGCCGGCCTGGGCGGCCCGGGTCGCGGCCTGTCCGATCGGATCGGTGCCGTCGCCCTGGCCGCCGAAGCTCATGTTGATCACGTCGGCCCGGTTCGGGTTGGCCGGGTCGACCGCGGCCTCGATGCCGGCGAGGATGTCCTCGTCGGTACCGGACCCGCCCGCGTCGAACACCTTGTACGCGGTGAGCGTGGCGTCCGGCGCGACGCCGGTGACCGCCATGGGACCGCCCGCGCCGGTGCCCGCGATGATGCCCGCCACGTGGGTGCCGTGGGCGTTGTCGTCGGCCGGGTCGGCGTCGTCGTTGACGAAGTCGTAGCCGCCGGCGACCTTGTAGCCGGGGCCGAAGCCGCCGCCCAGCGCGGGGTGCCGGTAGTCGATGCCGGTGTCGATGACCGCCACGGTGACGCCGGCGCCGCGTACCGGCCGGCCGGCCGGGTCCTTGCGCTGCCAGACCTGCGGGGCGCCGATCAGCGGCACGCTGTCCAATGGGGCCGCCGCGCCGCCGCCCGGCCCGGTGCGGAGGTTCGCCGGTGCGCCGTCCACGGCATGGATCTGGAACGTCTGTACGCCGTGCACCGACTTGACGCCCGGCAGCCGGCGCAGGGCGTCGACCTGGCCGGCCGGCACCTCCACCGCCATGCCGGGCAGCAGGACGTGGTACGACCGCCGGTGGGTGAGCGTGATCCGGGCGCGCCTGGCCGCTTCGGTCACACCGTGCTCGACGCCGTCGACGGCGGCGCGGGCCTGGCGTACCCGGTCGGCCGACTGCGCGTCGACGGTGCCGGGCCCGGGCGCGGCGGCGATCGTCGGGGTCGCCTCGAACTCGACGATCACGGTCTGGGGTGGCCCGCTCGCGGGCGCGGCGGTCGCCGCACCCGCGGTGAGCAGAGTCAATGCCAGGAGCGGGACCGTCGCTGTGGCGACGGCCCGTCTGCCGGCGGTCATGGACATGATCATGGCTATGAAGCGAACTAGTCCCGCCCGCCGTGGGCAACGGCTGGCAAACGTCACGTTGGCGCCGTGGCACATCCTGGCCACGGCCAGGTGAACGCCTGAACCCCGAGCGACCTCGCCCAGAGGTGAGCATGAATTGCTTTCAACGGGGTGTTGACAAAGAGTCGTTCAAGGGTGTGGGATGAACGACATGGTCACGCTGGACAACGACCCGTTCACCGCTCCGGATGCTGCCCAGGCGCGGGCGCACCGCAACTACGCGGCGCTGCTGCGGATCGCCGAGCGGCACGCCGGCACCGACGCCCGCCGCCGGCGCTACGCGCACCCCGACGTCCCCGACGCCTACGAGGCGGCGACGCTGGTGATGGCGCTCGCCGGCGGGGCGGAGCTGGCGGAGGGCGAGGAACCGGTCGACCAGGCGGACCTGATGGCCGCGCTGACCCTGATCCCGCACGTGCGCGCCGAGGTCGACGCGCTGGAGGCGGGGCTGTTGCAGGTGGCCCGCGGCCGGGGGATGACCTGGCAGGCGATCGCCTTCGGGCTGGGGCTGGGCAGCGCCCAGGCGGCCCGCCAGCGCTACGAGCGGCTGACCGTGCGCACCGGCACCGGCGACTGAGCACCGGCCGACTGTCACCGCGGCGGGTGAGACTGGTCCGGTGACCGGCACGAGAGGGATGCGATGACGCGCGAGGAGATGCTGTCCTACTGCCTGGCGAAGCCGGGCGCCTGGCTGGACCAGCCGTGGGAGGGCGACGAGGTGGTCAAGGTGGGCAGCCGGATCTTCGCCTTCCTCGGGTCCGCCGACGGCGAGGCGCGGGTGGGGGTCAAGTGCGGCCCGTCCCGCGAGGTCGCCGACGAGTGGGTGCACCGGTTCCCCGAGGACGCCCGCCCCTCCCCCTACATCGGCCGCTCGGGTTGGAACACCCTCCGGCTCGGCGGCGACATCCCCGACGACGAGCTGCGAGAGGCGCTCGACGGGTCGTACGACGCGGTGGTGGCGAAGCTGCCCAAGCGCGAGCGCCCCACGGGCTGACGGGCCCCGACCACTGTGGTGACCAGTCGCTGCGAAACGTCGCGGCCGGGCTTGCGGGTCAGGCGGTCGCGTCGGATGTGGCCCGGGCCAGGCTCACCCCGCCGGCGATGATCCCGATGTGACTGAATGCTTGCGGGAAGTTGCCGATGAAGGCACCCGTGGCGGGGTCGATCTGTTCGGACAGCAGACCGAGCGGGCTCGTCCTCGCGCACAAGGACCCGTACAGCTCGTGCGCCTCTTCGAGGCGTCCCTGCTGGACGAGGTTCTCGACCAGCCAGAAGCTGCACAGCACGAAGGCGCCCTCGTCGCCTGTGATCCCGTCCGGCGCGTCCTCGTGCAGGTAGCGGTAGAGCAGCCCGTCCCCGGCGGACAGCCGTTGGGCGACAGCGGCAGTGGTGGCGACCATCCGGGGATGGGTGGCGGGTAGCACCCGCCGCAGTGGCAGGGCCAGCAGGCTCGCGTCGAGCACTCCGCCGCCGTCGAGATGAGCGCTGAGCGTCTGGGCCTTCTCGTCCCAGGACCCCTCGAGGACACGTCGGGTCAGCTCGGCGGCCGCCGCACGCCACCGGGCTGTCGATCCGGGCAGGCCGAGCTGTTCGGCGAGGGCCGCCGCCCGATCCAGCGCCACCTGGCACATCCCGGCCGAGTAGGTGAACACCCGGCCGCGCCCCGGATCTCCCAGAGCCCCTGATCCGGTTCCCGCCACGCCCACTCGGCGGCGTCAGCGAGCCCGCGCAGTTGGGCCCACAGGGCCGGCTGGAGCTCCCCTCCGCCGCGTACCCATTGGTCAGCGCCGTCGAGCACTTCTCCGTAGACGTCGTGCTGGCGCTGGTCGGCCGCGCCGTTGCCCCAGTGCACGGGGGCCGAGCCGCGGTAGCCCTCCAGCCCCGGGTCCTCGATGTCGTCGGGCACCGGGCCGCCGTCGAGGGTGTACATGATCCGTGGTTGCCGGCTGCGCTCGAAGGCGTCGAGCACCCATCCGAGGAACGCGTCCGCTTCGTTCCGGAATCCGACGCGGCGCATGGCGAACACGGTGAAGGCGGCGTCGCGGACCCACACGTAGCGGTAGTCCCAGTTGCGGACGCCCCCGATCGGTGCGGGCAGCGAGGACGTCGGTGCTGCCACCATGCCGCCGTTGACCCAGTCGTCGCACAGCTTGAGAGTGATCGCCGAGCGACGGACCAGGGGCTCCTGAGGACCGCTGTAGGTGAAGTGGGCAATCCAGCGTCGCCACGCGTCCGCCGTCGTCGCCAGCATCTCCTCGGCGTCGAAGCGGTGGTGGCGGTGGACCCGGCCCCAGGAGAGCACCAGGTCCAGGTGTTCGCCTTCCCGCAGGTCGAAGGTGGCCGGCAGGCTCGTCAGCGGGCGATCGGCGCGCAGGTGCAGTCGCAGGTCGGGTCGCCGGGAGGGCCGAATTTCCAGGCCGTCGAACGCGGCGTGGGTCTGGCCGCCGTCGCGGGGCTGCAGGTCGACGTCCAGCCGGACCGTGCCGTCGAGGACGCGCGCCGAGCGCACGAGTTCCGCGCGTCCGGCCGGTGCGTCGTCGGTGAGATCGGCGCCCGGGCGCACCACGATCGCATCGGTGATCTGGAGCAGGCCGGTGGCGGTGCGCAGCTCGGTGACCAGGACAGCGGTGTCCGGGAGGTAGTGCTGTCGCGCCTCGCGCAGATCCTGCGCGGTGACGGTGAAGTGCCCGCCGCGCTGCTTGTCGAGCAGGCCGGCGAGAACCGGTTCGGCATCGAAGCGGGGTAGGCACAGCCAGGGAATCGAGCCGTCGACGCCGACGAGCGCCACGGTCGCGCCGTCCCCGATCAGACCCATGTCCTCCAGGCGAAGGTAGCCGTCGGGCCGGTGCACGGGCCGCAAGGGAGGGTTCAGGTCAAGCATCGGCTCGCCTCCTGACGTGGCACCCCGGCGCCCGGGGCCACCTCGTTCAACGGGCGAGAACCCGGCCGCCGAACAGGGCCAACGTCTCACCGGTGACGTAGCTGCTGTCCGCGTTGCTGGCGAAGAACAGGAAGGCGGGGGCGATCTCCTCGGGCTGCGCGGGCCGGCCCAGCGGTACGCCGTCGGTCTGGTCCCCGTACCCGGCCAGCTGCTCGGGACTACGGCTGGAGGCGTTCAACGGGGTCCACACCGGTCCGGGCGCTACACAGTTCACCCGGATGCCCCGCCCGGTCAGTTCCGTCGCCAGCGACTTGGTGAAGGTGTGGATCGCGCCGTTGGTCTCCGCGTACCCGATGAGCGACGGGTTGCCCTCGAAACCGGCGACCGAACCGCAATTGACGATGCAGCCGCCCGCGGGCAGGTGCGGCAGCGCCGCGCGTGCCATGTAGAAGTAGGCCGACACGTTGGTGCGGAACAGCTCGTCGAGAGCGTCGTCCGGAACGTCCGCCAGCGACGAGTACTGGAACAGGATGGCGGCGTTGTTCACCAGGATGTCCAGCCGGCCGAACTCCGCGACGGTGCGCTCCACCGCCGAGTCGCAGAACGAGGAGTCCTTCACGTCTCCGGTCAGCACCAGGCAGCGCCGTCCCTCCTGCCCCACCAGTTCACGAACGTGGTCCGCGTCCTCCTGCTCCTCGGGCAGGCACACGATGGCCACGTCCGCCCCCTCCCGGGCGAACAGGATCGCGACGGCGGCGCCGATGCCGCTGTCCCCTCCGGTGATCAGCGCGGCGCAGTCGGTGAGTTTTCCGGATCCGCGCAGCGCCTTCGCCTGGTTGCGCGGCCGCGGATCCATCCGGGCATCCAGTCCCGGCCTCGGCTGGGACTGCCCGGGAAACGGTGGCGTGGGCTGTTCGACAACTCTGTCCATCACGTCGCCCCCTAGGTCCCGCCGCGCATGCCCCTTGCCGCACCGGCTAAACACGGCCCAGGCCCCCAGCGTGATGCTGGGGGCCTGGGCATGCGTCATCCGACGGCGTCGGCCGGCGACCTGGTGACTCAGCGGGGCACCACCCGCTCGGCGGTCCAGTCCCGCCAGCCGGCCAGCTTGTCCGCGGCGGCGGCGAGCTGGTCGGCCACCGGCGCGGGGCCGGTGGAGCCGGGGGTGATCCGGGCGGCCAGGGCGGAGCGCACCGAGAGCACGTCCCGCACCGAGGGGTCGAGGTGCTCGCTGACCGCGGCCAGGTCCTCGTCGGAGACCTCGTCCAGGGCGCAGTCACGGGCCACGCAGAGCGCCACCAGCTTGCCGGTGATCTCGTGCGCGGCGCGGAACGGCACGTTCCGGCGGACCAGCCAGTCGGCGACCTCGGTGGCCAGCGAGAAGCCCACCGGCGCGGCGGCCACCAGGCGGTCGACCCGGACGGTCATCGTGGAGATCATTCCGGCGAGCGCGGGCAGCAGCAGCTCCAGGGTGTCGACCGCGTCGAACGCCGGCTCCTTGTCCTCCTGCATGTCCCGGTCGTAGGTCATCGGCAGGCCCTTGAGCATGGTGAGCACGCTCATCAGGCCGCCGACCAGACGGCCGGACTTGCCCCGGGCCAGCTCGGCGATGTCCGCGTTCTTCTTCTGCGGCATGATCGACGACCCGGTGGCGAACGCGTCGTCCAGCTCGACCCAGCCGAACTCGTGCGACGTCCACAGCACCACCTCCTCGCCAAGGCGGGACAGGTGCACGCCGATCATCGCGGTGGCGAAGAGGAACTCGGCGACGAAGTCCCGGTCGGCCACCGCGTCCATCGAGTTGGCGAAGGACGTGCGGAAGCCCAGTTCCTTGGCCACCGCCACCGGGTCCAGCGGCAGGCCGGAGCCGGCGAGCGCGCCCGCGCCGAGCGGGCTGACGGCGCACCGGTGGTCCCAGTCACGCAGCCGCTCCAGGTCCCTCAGCAGCGGCTGCACGTGGGCGAGCAGCCAGTGCCCGAAGGTGACCGGCTGGGCGTGCTGGAGATGGGTCATGCCGGGCGCGGCGGTCTCCACGTGCCGCTCCGCCTGCTCGACCAGGGCCTCGGCCAGCTCGACCAGCCGGGCGGCCACGCCGCGGGCGTGGTCGCGCAGGTAGAGGCGCATGTCGGTGGCGACCTGGTCGTTGCGGGAGCGGCCGGCGCGCAGCTTGCCGCCGAGGCTGCCGAGCCGCTCCAGCAGGCCGCGCTCCAGGGCGGTGTGCACGTCCTCGTCGTCGACCGTGGGCCGGAACGCCCCGGAGGCGCAGGCGGCCTCCAGGTCGTCCAGTGCGGCCAGGATCTTCCCCAGCTCCTCCGGGTCGAGCAGGCCGGCGCCGGCCAGCACCCGGGCGTGCGCCCGGGAGCCGGCGATGTCGTACGGGGCGAGGCGCCAGTCGAACTGGACGCTCACCGACAGCCGCGCGAGCGCCTCGGCGGGCCCGCCGGCGAACCGGCCTCCCCAGAGACTCGTCCGGTTGGCGGGGGCGCTGTTCTCGGTCAGGCTCTTGTCGTCCACCCCACCCATTGTGGCAGCGCTCACCTTTCGCTCCCGACTGCGGGGCTCACTCGCCCCGCTCCTTCACTCCTCGCGCTCGCACTCACGGTCAGGAGCCGCCCAGCCGGGCGTCCCGAGCGGCCGCCATCTTGCTGGGCAGGCCCCACAGCTGCACGAAGCCCTTGGCGAGGGACTGGTCGAAGGTGTCGCCGGTGTCGTAGGTGGCCATGCCGAAGTCGTAGAGGCTGGCCTCCGAGCGCCGGCCGGTGACGGTGGCCCGGCCCCCGTGCAGGGTGAGCCGCACCTCGCCGGAGACGTGCTGCTGGGCGTCGTCGATGAACGCGTCGAGCGACTGCTTCAGCGGCGAGAACCAGAGGCCGTCGTAGACCAGCTCGCCCCAGCGCTGGTCGACGCCGCGCTTGAACCGGGCCAGGTCCCGCTCGACGGTGACCGCCTCCAGCTCCTGGTGGGCGGCGATCAGCGCGATCGCGCCCGGGGCCTCGTACACCTCGCGGCTCTTGATGCCGACCAGGCGGTCCTCGACCATGTCGAGCCGGCCGACGCCCTGGGCGCCGGCGCGCCGGTTCAGCTCCAGGATCGCCTGGTACGGGGTGACGGTCTCGCCGTCGACGGCGACCGGCACGCCGGCGTCGAAGGTGATGACCACCTCGTCGGCGTCGCGCGGCTCGGCCGGGTCGGCCGTGTAGGAGTAGAGGTCCTCGATCGGGCCGTTCCAGATGTCCTCCAGGAAGCCGGTCTCCACGGCGCGGCCCCACAGGTTCTGGTCGATGGAGTACGGCGACTTCGCCGACACGTCGATCGGCAGCCCCTTCTCCTCGGCGAAGGCGATGGCCTTGTCCCGGGTCCAGGCGAAGTCCCGAGCCGGGGCGATGATCTTCAGGTCGGGGGCGAGCGCGCTCAGGCCGACCTCGAAGCGGACCTGGTCGTTGCCCTTGCCGGTGCAACCGTGCGACACGATGGTGCCGCCGTGCTTCTTCGCCGCGGCCACCAGGTGCTTGACGATCAGCGGCCGGGACAGCGCGGAGACCAGCGGGTAGCGGTCCATGTAGAGGGCGTTGGCCCGGATGGCCGGCAGGCAGTACTCGGCGGCGAACTCGTCGCGCGCGTCGACCACCTCCGACTCGACGGCGCCGCAGTCCAGCGCGCGCTGCCGGATGGCGTTCAGGTCCTCGCCGCCCTGGCCGACGTCGACCGCGACCGCGATCACCTCGGCGCCGGTCTGCTCGGCCAGGTAGGGAATGGCGACGGAGGTGTCGAGACCCCCGGAGTACGCCAGGACGACCCGCTCGGTCATGGTGTGGTGCTCCCTTCAACGTTCTCTTCCCGGCGGGCCCACGCGGCGAGCTTGTCGCCCAGTGCGGCGCCGCCGTCGGCCTCGCGGGCCACGACGAGGATGGTGTCGTCGCCGGCGATGGTGCCGACGATCTCGGACAGGCCTGCTCGGTCCAACGCGCTGGCCAGGTACTGGGCTGCGCCCGGCGGGGTGCGCAGCACGGCGATGTTGCCGCTGGAGTCGACCCCGTTGAGCAGTTCGCGCATCAGCCGGACGAGGCGGGCCGGTGCGGCCTCGGCCTCCCGCAGCGGCCGGTGGCCGTCCTCCGGGATCAGGTAGACGCCCCGCCCGTCGCCGCCGCGCGCGGTGACCGCCCCGAGTTCCTTGAGGTCCCGGGACAGGGTGGCCTGGGTGACCTGGATGCCGTCACCGGCGAGCAGGTCGGCCAGCTCGGTCTGCGAGTGGACGGCCTGGTCGCGGATCAGCTCGACGATGCGGGCGTGCCGGGCGGTACGGGTCAGCGGGGCGGTCACCGAGCCTCCTTGGTCGCGGCTGCGGGGCTCGCAGGCTCACTCCTCGCGCTCCCGGATGTCTCCAGGAGAAACGTCAGCAGCGCCTTCTGGGCGTGCAGGCGATTCTCCGCCTGGTCGAAGACGGCGCTGCGCGGCCCGTCGAGCACCTCGTCGGTGATCTCCTCGCCCCGGTGGGCGGGCAGGCAGTGCAGCACGATCACGTCGGCCGCAGCGTGGCCGAGCAGCGCGTCGTTGACCTGGTACGGCAGGAAGGGAGTGATCCGGTCCTGGCCGTCGGACTCCTGGCCCATCGAGGTCCAGGTGTCGGTGGCGACCACGTCGGCGGCGCGGACCGCCTCGACCGGGTCGGTGAGCACCCGGACCGAGCCGCCGATGCCGGAGGCGATCTTCTCGGCCCGGGCCACGATCTCGGGCTCCGGCTGGAAACCGGCCGGGCCGGCGATCCGCACGTGCATCCCGGCGGTCGCCCCGGCCAGCAGGTACGAGTGCGCCATGTTGTTCGCGGCGTCCCCGAGGTAGGCCAGGGTATGCCCGGCGGTGGCGCCGAAGTGTTCGCGGACGGTGAGCAGGTCGGCCAGGAGCTGGCAGGGGTGGTAGGTGTCGGTGAGCGCGTTGACCACCGGCACGGTGGCGTGCGTGGCGACCTCGGCGATCCGGTCGTCGCCGTGGGTGCGCAGCACGATCGCGGCGACGTAGCGGGACAGCACCCGGCCGGCGTCGGCCAGCGTCTCGCCCCGGCCGAAGTGGGTGACCTGGGTGTCCACCACGAGCGGGTGCCCGCCCAGCTCGGCGATGCCGGCGTCGAAGGAGATCCGGGTGCGCAGGCTCTGCTTGTCGAAGAGCACCGCCACCGACTTCGGCCCGGCGAGGGGCTGGAACGCGAACCGGTCGGCCTTCATCCGGGCGGCCAGGTCGAGCACGGTGGCCTGCTCGGCGGGCGAGAGGTCGTCGTCCCGCAGGAAGTGCCGGATCATGCGGGGACCTCCGTGGCGGTGGGGGCGGGAGCGGCGGCATGGAGGGCGGCCGGCAGCGCGGCGAGGAAGGCGTCGACCTGCTCGGCGCTGAGGATCAGCGGCGGGGCGAGCCGGACCACGCCCGGCTGCACCGGGTTGACCAGGAAGCCCGCCTCGCGCAGCGCGCCGGCCAGCGCGCCGGAGACCGGCGCGTCGAGCACGATGCCGAGCAGCAGCCCGGCGCCGCGGACACCGGCGACGAGGGGGTGGCCGAGCGCCTCGACGCCGCGGCGCAGCCGCTCCCCGATCCGCTTGACGTGGTCGAGCAACCCCTCGTTGGCGATGGTGGCGACCACGGCGAGCGCCGCCGCGCAGCTGATCGGGTTGCCCCCGAACGTGGTCCCGTGCGAGCCGGGGCGCAGCAGTTCGGCGGCCCGCCCGAAGGCCAGGCAGGCGCCGAGCGGCAGTCCGCCGCCGAGCCCCTTGGCCAGGGTGACCACGTCCGGCTCGACGCCCTCGGCCTGGTGGGCGAACCAGTGCCCGGTGCGGCCGACGCCGGTCTGCACCTCGTCGAGCACCAGCAGCGCGCCGTGCGCGGCGGTGATCCGGCGGGCCTCGGCCAGGTAGCCGGGCGGCGGGACGACGACGCCGTTCTCTCCCTGGATCGGCTCGATGATCACCATGGCGGTGGCGTCGGTGACCGCCCCGGCCAGGGCGGCCGCGTCGCCGTACGGCACGTGGGTGACCTCGCCGGGCAGCGGGCGGAACGGGTCGGCCTTGGCGGGCTGCCCGGTCAGCGCCAGGGCGCCCATGGTCCGGCCGTGGAAGCCGCCGTGGGTGGCCACCACGTGGGTGCGTCCGGTGAGCCGGGAGAGCTTGAACGCCGCCTCGTTGGCCTCGGCGCCGGAGTTGGCCAGGAACACCCGGCCGGGGCGGCCGGCCAGGGCCAGGAGCAGCTCGGCCAGGGCCACCGGCGGCTCGGCGACGAACAGGTTGGACACGTGCCCGAGGGTGGCGACCTGCCGGGACACGGCGGCCACCACGGCCGGGTGGGCGTGGCCGAGGGCGTTGACGGCGATGCCGCCGAGCAGGTCGACGTACTCCCGGCCGGCCTCGTCGACCACGACGGCGCCGGAGCCGGAGACGAGCGCCAGCGGCGGGGTGCCGTAGTTGTCCATCATGGCCTGGCCCCAGCGTTCGACCAGCGTGCTCATGACGAGATCACCATCGTGCCGAATCCTTCCGAGGTGAACACTTCGAGGAGCGTGGAGTGGGCGACCCGGCCGTCGACGACGTGCGCGGCGGGCACTCCCCCGCGCACCGCCCGCAGGCAGGCCTCCATCTTGGGGACCATCCCGGATTCCAGGGACGGCAGCAGCTTCGCCAGGTCGTCGGTGGTGATCTCGCTGACCAGGCTGGCCGTGTCGGGCCAGTCGGCGTAGAGGCCGGGCACGTCGGTGAGGACGACCAGCTTGCGCGCCTCCAGCGCGATGGCGAGCGCGGCGGCGGCCGTGTCGGCGTTGAGGTTGTGCAGCACCCCGTCGACGTCCGGCGCGACCGTGGAGATGACCGGGATCCGGCCGGCCGCGATGAGGTCGGCCACCGCCGAGACGTCCACCGACTCCACGTCGCCCACCTGCCCGACGTCGACCGGCTCCCCGTCCACGTACGCCGGGCGGCGCACCGCGGTGAACAGGCCGGCGTCCTCGCCGGAGAGGCCGACGGCGAACGGGCCGTGCGCGTTGATCAGCCCGACCAGCTCGCGGCCGACCTGCCCGACGAGGACCATCCGGACGACGTCCATGGCCTCGGGGGTGGTGACCCGCAGGCCGCCCTTGAACTCGCTGGCGATGCCGAGCCGGCCGAGCATGGCGGAGATCTGCGGACCGCCGCCGTGCACGACGACCGGCTTGAGGCCGGCGTACCGGAGGAAGACCATGTCCGCGGCGAACGCCCGCTGAAGGTCGGGGTCGACCATGGCATTGCCGCCGTACTTGACCACGACGGTGGCGCCGGAGAAGCGGGCCAGCCAGGGCAGGGCCTCGATCAGCGTCTCGGCCTTGACCTGGGCCCGGGTGAGATCGGCGGTGAGGCTCATGACCGCGCCCGCTTCCCGTTAGCGACTGCGGGACTCCGCTCCGCTGCGTTCCTCGCGCTCACGACGAGTACGCCGAGTTCTCGTGCACGTACGCGTGCGACAGGTCGTTGGTCCAGATCGTCGCCGCCGCGTCGCCGGCGTGCAGGTCGATCCGGATGGTGACGTCCCGCCCGGTGAGGTCGACCTTGGCCCGGTCCTCGGCGGCGGCGCCGCCCCGGCACACCCAGACCCCGTTGACCGCGACGTCCACGCCGTCCGGCTCGAAGGCGGCGGCGGTGGTGCCGACGGCGGCGAGGATCCGCCCCCAGTTCGGGTCGTTGCCGAACAAGGCGGTCTTGACCAGGTTGTTCCGGGCCACCGAGCGGCCCACCTCGACCGCGTCGTCCTCGTCGGCCGCGCCGACCACGTCGATGGCGATCTGCTTGGTGGCGCCCTCGGCGTCGGCGATCAGCTGCTGGGCCAGGTCGTGGCAGGCGGCGGTGACCGCGGCGGTCAGCTCCGCCTCGGTCGGCTCGATACCGGACGCGCCGCTGGCCAGCAGCAGCACGGTGTCGTTGGTGGACATGCAGCCGTCGGAGTCGACCCGGTCGAAGGTGACCCGGGTGGCGGCCCGCAGCGCGGCGTCCAGGGTCTCCGGCCCGGCCACCGCGTCGGTGGTGAGCACGCAGAGCATGGTGGCCATGGCCGGGGCGAGCATCCCGGCGCCCTTGGCCATGCCGCCGACGGTCCAGCCGCTCCCCCGGGCCACGGTGGTCTTGGGCCGGGTGTCGGTGGTCATGATCGCCTCGGCGGCCGGGTGACCGCCGTCGCGGGACAGGCCGCGCACCGCGCCGCGGACGCCCGGGAGCAGCTTCTCCATGGGCAGCCGCTCGCCGATCAGGCCGGTGGAGCAGACCGCCACCTCGCCGGCGCCGACCATGAGCCGGGGGCTGCTGGCGGTGAGCGCGGCGGCGGTGTGCTCGGCGGTGGCGTGGGTGTCCTGGAAGCCGGCCGGGCCGGTGCAGGCGTTGGCGCCGCCGGAGTTGAGGACCACGGCGCGGACCACGCCGCCACGGACGACCTGCTGGGTCCAGAGCACCGGGGCGGCCTTGACCCGGTTGGCGGTGAAGACGCCGGCGACCCCGGCGTCGGGTCCGTCGTTGACGACGAGGGCGACGTCGCCGGCGCCGTCGGCCTTGAGGCCGGCGGCCACGCCGGCGGCGCGGAAGCCCCGGGGGGTGGTGACTGTCATGGCGCGACTCCGAAGGTCGACAGGCCGGTGGTCTCGGGGAGGTCGAACATCAGGTTGGCGTTCTGCACGGCCTGGCCGGCCGCGCCCTTGCCCAGGTTGTCGATGGCGCTGACCACGATCACCCGGCCGGAGTCGGCGTCGACGGTGGCCTGGAGGTGGCAGGAGTTGCCGCCGGCCGTGGCGGCGGTGTGCGGCCACGCCCCCTCGGGCAGCAGGTGCACGAAGGGCTCGTCGGCGTACGCCCCGGCCAGCACCTCGCGCGGATCGACGTCGCCGGTGGGGACGGCGGTGACGGTGGCCAGGATGCCCCGCGGCATGGGTGCCAGGACCGGGGTGAAGGAGAGGCTGGTCGCGCCGGTGGCCTGCTTGATCTCCGGCACGTGCTGGTGGGCGCCGACCTTGTAGGGCGACAGGTCGCCCATCACCTCGCTGCCGAGCAGGTGGGGCTTGGCGGCCCGGCCGGCGCCGGAGGTGCCGGAGGCGGCGACCACCACCACGTCGGCGGGGAAGACGGCGCCGGCGGCGATCAGCGGGGCGAGCGCCAGGGTGGTGGCGACCGCGTAGCAGCCGGTGCTGGCCACCCGGTCGGCCGCGGCGATGGCGGCTCGCTGGCCGGGCAGTTCGGGCAGGCCGTAGGTCCAGGCGCCGGCGTGGTCGCCGCCGTAGTAGCGGTCCCAGGCGTCGGCGTCGCGCAGCCGGTGGTCGGCGCCGAGGTCCACCACCTTGACCGAGCCGGGCAGGGCCGCGGCCAGGGCCGCCGACTGGCCGTGCGGCAGGGCCAGGAAGACCAGGTCCGCGTCGGCCAGGGCGGTCGGGTCGGTCGCCCCGAAGGCCAGGTCCAGCCCGGCGAGCTGCGGGTGTACGGCGGCGACGGGCCGGCCGGCCGAGGCGTGGGCGGTGGCGGCGACCAGGTCGAACTCGGGGTGGCCGGCGAGCAGCCGGAGCAGCTCGCCGCCGGCGTACCCGCTCGCCCCGGCGACCGCGACTCGGATGCCCATACTCACCTCCGCATGACTATGCAACGAAGGCTAGCAGTGATGATCCGCCCCTGCAAGTTCATACGGCGTGATGCATGAAACTGCGCAGCGGGTGGGAAACCCTCGACAGACGGCGACGGCCCTGCGGGTGAACCCGCAGGGCCGTCGTAACCGGCGTTCGTCAGGCGCCGCGCAGCGTGGCGCCGAAGCGGCGGGCGGCCTCGGCCACCGCCGCGTCACGGGCGGCCACCGCCTCCTCGCCCGCGAGGGTCCGGTCCGGTGCCCGGAACGTCAGCTTGTACGCCAGCGACCGGCGGCCCGCGCCGAGCTGCTCGGACGCGTACACGTCGAAGAGCCGGACGTCCTCCAGCAGCGGGCCGGCCCCCTCGACGAGGGCCCGTTCCACCTCGGCGGCCGGGACCGACTCGTCCACCACCAGCGCCACGTCGATCAGCGCGGGCGGGAAGGTGGAGACGGCCGGGCCGGCCACCACCGGCGCGGCGGGCAGCGCGTCCAGGTTCAGCTCCATGACGCTGGTCCGCCGGGGCAGCTCCAGCGTCGCCACCACGTTCGGGTGCAGCTCACCGGCGTACCCGACCACCGTGTCGTCCACCAGCAGCTCGGCGCAGCGGCCGGGGTGCCAGGGGGCCCGCTCGGCGGCCCGGACGGTGACCCGGTCGGCCGGGAGGCCGGCGGCGGCCAGCACGGTCCGGCCGGCCTCGACGGCGTCCGCCCAGCCGGCCGCGCGGCCCGCGCCCCACCAGCCGGTCGGCTCCATCTCGCCGGTGAGCGCCACGGCGACGTGCCGCGGCTGGTCCGGCACCACCGCGTCGGCGCGGGCGAATTCCTCGTCGGTCGGGCGCCGGTCCACCCCCATGGCCGGCGGGGCGCCGGCGCCCGGACGCGGGTGGAACACCACGCCGATCTCGTAGATCGCCACGTCCCGCTGGCCCCGGCCGACGTTGCGCTTGAGGATGCCGAGCAGCGGGCCGAGCAGCGTGGTGCGCAGCAGCGGCTCCTCCTCGGACAACGGGTTGGCCACCCGCACCGCAGGCCGGCGCGGGTCGTCGGCCGGCAGGCCGAGCTGGTCGACCAGCTCTGCGGAGACGAACGGGTGCGCCAGGACCTCGACGTACCCGCGCTCGGCGAGGGACCGGGCGACCGCCCGGCGACGCTGCTGCTGCGCGGTCAGGCCGCGGCCGGGAGGCGCGGTGGGCAGCACCGACGACACCCGGTCGTAGCCGTCGAGGCGAACGACCTCCTCGACCAGATCGGCCGGGTCGGTGAGGTCGGGCCGCCAGGTCGGCGGCATCACGCTCAGCACCTCGCCGCCCGCCGCGGCGGCCACGCCGGTCTCGCCCGGGTCCTCGCCGAGCCGGTCGGCGCCCCGGGTGACCGTGCAGCCGACCTGCTCCAGCAGCTCCACCACCCGCTCCGGCGGGTACGCCACGCCGACCCGGCGCGACGGCAGGTCCACCGGCAGGGCCACCGGGGTACGCGGCCGGACGTGGTCGAGGTCGAGGATCTCGGCGCCGACCGTGCCACCGGCGTGCTCGGTGAGCAGCCGGACCGCCTTCTCCAGCGCCACCAGCGGGAGCGCCGGGTCGACGCCCCGCTCCCAGCGCTTGGCCGCCTCGCTGAACAGCTTGTGCCGCCGGGCGGTGCGGCCGACCATGGCCGGGTCCCAGTGCGCCGCCTCGAAGAGCACGTTCGTGGTGGAGGCGACGACCTCGCTGGTCTCGCCGCCCATCACCGCGGCGAGCGAGATCGGCCCGGTGTCGTCGCAGATCACCATGTCCTCGGCGACCAGCGTGCGGGTGACCCCGTCCAGGGTGGTCAGCTTCTCCCCCGGCTCGGCCCGGCGGACCACCAGCGGGCCGCTGATCCGGTCGGCGTCGAAGGCGTGCATCGGCTGGCCGAGTTCGAGCATCAGGTAGTTGGTGATGTCGACCGGCAGCGAGATGCTGCGGACGCCGGCCACGGTGAGCCGCCGGGACAGCCAGCCGGGGGTCTGCGCGGTCGGGTCGACGCCGCGGACCATCCGGGCGGCGAACCGGTCGCAGCCGACGATGTCGCGCACCTCGACCGGGTACGCCGGCTCGGCGGTCGCGCCCGGGGCCGGGAGGTCGGCGGGGTCGTGGAACGGCACCCCGAGGGCGTGGGACAGCTCGCGGGCGAGACCCCGGACGCTGAGCGCGTACCCGCGGTCCGGGGTGATCTCCAGCTCGACCACGACGTCGTCGAGGCCGACCACCGGGCGGGCGTCGTCGCCCGGCTTGGCCGGGGTGTCCTCGGGCAGCACGATGATGCCCGCGTGGTCGTCGCCCAGGCCCAACTCCTTCGCGGAGGTGATCATGCCGGCGGAGGTGCGCCCGTACGTCTTCCGCGCACCGATGTGGAAGTCGCCGGGCAGCACGCCGCCGGGGAGGATCACCACGACCCGGTCGCCCTGGGCGAAGTTGCGCGCCCCGCAGACGATCTCCTGCGGCTCGCCGGTGCCGTTGGCGGCACCGACGTCCACCTTGCAGAAGCGGATCGGCTTCTTGAAGCCGGTCAGCTCCTCGATCTCCAGCACCTCACCGACCACCAGCGGGCCGGTGACGGTCTCCCGCAGGTCCACCACCGAGTCGACCTCGATGCCGAGGTCGACCAGCGCCTGCTCCAGGTCGCCGGTGGGCAGGTCGGCCGGGAGGTCGACGTACTCCCGCAGCCAACTGACAGAAACTCGCATGACTGTTAAACCACCGTCTCCGTAACTCGTGCCCGCACCGTCAGACCCCGAACGCGCGGGTGAACCGCACGTCGCCCTCGGCCATGTCCCGCATGTCGCTGACCCCGTGCCGGAACATCACGGTCCGGTCGATGCCCATGCCGAAGGCGAATCCGGAGTAGACCTCCGGGTCGATGCCGCAGGCGCGCAGCACCCGCGGGTTCACCATGCCGCAGCCGCCCCACTCGACCCACTGCGGACCGTCCCGGTGCTCCGGGAACCAGACGTCGAACTCGGCGGACGGCTCGGTGAACGGGAAGTAGTGCGGCCGGAACCGGGTCTTCGCGCCCTCGCCGAACATGGCCCGGGCGAAGTGGTCCAGCGTGCCGCGCAGGTGCGCCATGGTGATGCCCTTGTCGACCACCAGGCCCTCGACCTGGTGGAAGACCGGGGCGTGGGTGGCGTCCAGCTCGTCGGTGCGGTAGACCCGGCCGGGCACCACCACGTAGATCGGCGGCTTGCGGGTCAGCATGGTGCGCGCCTGCACCGGCGAGGTGTGGGTGCGCAGCACCAGGCCCGAACTCTCCGCGCCCGTCGAGGGGGCGATGTGGAAGGTGTCCATGAGGCCGCGCGCCGGGTGGTCGGCGGGGATGTTCAGCGCGTCGAAGTTGGTCCACTCCAGCTCGACCTCGGGGCCCTCGGCCACCTCGTAGCCCATCCCGATGAACAGGTCGCTGATCTGCTCCATCAGGGTGCTCAACGGGTGGCGGGCGCCACGCGGCCGCCGGTCGTAGGGCAGGGTCACGTCGACCCGCTCCTCGACCAGCACCCGCTCGGCCTGCTCGCGCTCCAGGATTTCCTGCCGGGCCGCGTACGCGGTCTCGATGGCGCGACGGGCCTCGTTGACCCGCTTGCCGGCGTTGGACTTCGCGGCCGGCGGCAGCGCGCCGATCTCCCGGCGCGCCAGCGACACCGGGGACCGGTCCCCGAGGTGCGCCGGGCGCAGCGCGGTCAGCGCGTCCGGGTCGGCGGCGGCGGCGAACGCCTTCTCGGCGTCGGCCACGGCCGCGGCCAGGGCGTCCGGGTCGAGCAGGGCGACCTGCTTCGGGTCGTACGGATCGTTGCGGTAGCTCATGGCGTACGGGCACTCCCTCACGGCGGCGCCGGCCCTCACGGGCGGCTAGGCGAGTCTACGGACGCGCGGCTTCGCCGCAGCCCGCCGGTGGGAGTCGAGCAGGAGGAAGGGTCAGGCCCGCCGCCCGCCGACACCGGCGGGCTGGCTAAACGAACGCCGTGGCGCGTTCATCATTCGGCTGACTCCCCTGCTGTGTGGCCGCGCGGACCCGCGGGTCGGCGCAGCGCTCTCGCTGAAGCGTACAGGCAGACGGCCGCGGCCGCAGCCAGGTTCAGGCTCTCGGCGCGCCCGTGCAGCGGCACCCGGACCCGGGCGTCGGCCGCGGCGGTCAACTCCTCGGGCAGCCCGTGCGCCTCGGAACCGAAGAGCCAGGCGGTCGCGGCGGCGAGCCGGCCGGCGTCGGCGAGGTCGTCGAGGTCGCTGTCGCCGTACCCGGTCGTGGCCAGGACGGTGAGGCCGGCGGAGCGCAGCGCGGCGACCACGGCGACCGGCTCGGTGGCGCGGACCACGTCGACGTGGAACAGGCTGCCGGCGGAGGCCCGCACGCACTTGCCGTTGTAGGGGTCGACGGCGTCGCCCGCGAAGATCACCGCGCCGGCGCCGGCCGCGTCGGCGGTGCGCAGCACGGTACCGGCGTTGCCGGGGTCGCGGATCTCGGCGAGCACCGCGACCAGGCGGGGCCCGCGCGCCAGGGCGGCGTCCAGGGGTACGTCGAGGTGCCGGCAGACCGCGACCAGGCCCTGCGGGGCGACGGTCTCGGCGAGCGCGGCGAGCGCCTCGTCGGTGACCTCGGAGATCGGCACGTCGGCCCGGGCCGCGAGCGCGGCGAGGTCGGCGTACCGGTCCAGGGCGGCCGGGGTGCCGAACAGCTCGACCACCGTGCCGGCGCGGGCGAGCGCCTCGCGGACGGCCTGCGGCCCCTCGGCCAGGAACCGGCCGGTGGTCTCCCGGTCCCGCCGGCGCTGGAGCCGGCGGGCGGCGACCACCCGCGGGGTACGCGGGGTGAACGGGCCGGGAACAGCGTCGAGGCGCCTCCCGCGCGATGGTGACTGCATGGGAGACGCCTCGATCTGCTGGTACGGGTGGGTCAGGCGGCCTGGGCCGCGGCGCCACCGGTGCCCTCGGCCGCCACGGCGGCGCGGGCCAGCTCGACGATCGCGGCGAACGCCGCGGCGTCGTTGACGGCCAGGTCGGCCAGGATCTTGCGGTCGACCTCGATGCCGGCCAGGCGCAGGCCCTGGATCAGCCGGTTGTAGGTCAGGCCGTTGGCCCGGGCGCCGGCGTTGATCCGCTGGATCCAGAGCTGCCGGAAGTCGCCCTTGCGGTCACGACGGTCCCGGTAGGAGTACTGCATCGAGTGCAGCACCTGCTCCTTGGCCTTGCGGTAGAGCCGGGAGCGCTGACCGCGGTAACCGCTCGCGGTCTCCAGCAGGGTACGACGCTTCTTCTGGGCGTTCACAGCCCGCTTGACGCGTGCCATCTCAACTCCTCTATCGGTTCAGGTGGCGCGCGTCAGCGGCCGAGCAGCTTCTTGATTCGCTTGACGTCAGCCTTGACCAGCTCGACGGTGCCGGTCAGCCGGCGGGTCCGGGTGGAGGCCTTCTTCTCCAGGTTGTGGCGGAGGCCGGCCTGCTGGGCAACGATCTTGCCCTTGCCGGTCACCTTGACCCGCTTGCCCATCCCCGTGTGGCTCTTCATCTTCGGCATGTGGAACGTCTTCTCCCTGTTACTGGCCGCTGGTGTCAGCGGTCGGGCCGGTCTCACCGGCTGTTGCGGTCTCGCCGGCCTCCGGGGTCTCGCCACCTGCCGGGGCGGCGGACTCCTCCGCGGCCCGGTCCCGCGGTCCACCGCGGGACGCCGTCGCGGCGACCGCGGAGGCCTTCACGGCCCGGTGCGGAGCGAGCACCATGATCATGTTTCGGCCGTCCTGCTTCGGCGCGGCCTCGACGTAACCCAGGTCCGTGATCTCGGACTCGAGCCGGCGCAGGAGCCGGTAACCCAGCTCCGGGCGGCTCTGCTCGCGACCGCGGAACATGATCGTCACCTTGACCTTGTCGCCCGCCTTGAGGAACCGCACCACGTGACCCTTCTTGGTCTCGTAGTCGTGCGGGTCGATCTTCGGCCGGAGCTTCATCTCCTTGATGACGGTCTGCTGCTGGTTACGCCGCGCTTCGCGCGCCTTCAGTGCGCTCTCGTACTTGAACTTGCCGAAGTCCATGAGCTTGCACACCGGCGGGCGCGCCATCGGCGCAACCTCGACCAGGTCCAGGTCGACGTCCGCGGCCAGCTGCAGGGCGCGCTCCAGCGGGACGATGCCCACCTGCTCACCCTCAGGGCCGACCAGTCGGACCTCACGTGCCCGGATCTGCTCGTTCACGCGTGGTTCGACGCTGATGGGGCCTCCTCGAGTCGAGTCTTCTACGGTGCCGACTCCGCGGGCTCCCGGACGGGAGCCGACCCGGAAAGCAGAAGGCCCCGGCGCATGCCAGGGCCTACTCGACCGGTCGGCACGATCACAGGATCGCGCATCCGGGACCGGGACGTGCCCGGAACCGGGAGACCGGGACCCGGCCACCTACGGGGGCGACTCGGGTGGGAGCAGGCGCTCCGCTTCAGGACCGCCCGAAGGGCAGTCTGGTCGACTCCGCAACACTACACCCTCGGCCCAGCACTCCCCAAACCGGGCCGACCGGGGCGGCGCGGTCAGCGCGGGGTGGCCAGGGCGGCCAGGTGGGCCTGGTGCAGGCGGCGCAGGGCGCGAACCGCCTCCACGGCCCGCTCCTTGTCGGCGGCTTGGAGGGCGACCATCGGCAGCAGGTCGTCGTCGTGCAGCTCCAGGCTGGCCCACGGGGCGCCCCGGTCGAACCGGACCCCGCGGATCACCTCCCAGGGCAGCTCGTAGGAGCTGATCACGTTGCGGACCCGGACGCCCCGGGCGTCGGCCACCACCCGGGGGCGGGTGAAGAGCAGGAAGCCGAGGGCCCCGAAGACGCCCAGCCCCACCATGGCGAGCTGGTCGCCCCGCTGGAACGAGCCGTAGCCGTCGCCGGTCGCTCCGCGCAGGGAGGTGGCCACCAGGCTGAACACCACCAGCAGCGTGACGGCCGACGCCCAGCAGACCACCCGGACCCGCCGCGGCCGCACGGTCACCACTGAATCGCTCACGAGACCAGTCTGCCATCCGGTTCGCGCTCCGGCTCCGCCGCCACACGCCGTGGCGCGCGCCGCCCCAGGCCGGCCACCAGCACCGCCACCCCGGTGAGCGCCGCCCCCGCCAGCACCGGCAGCCGGACCCCGGCGCCGCCGGGCAGCGCCACGTCCAGCAGCAGGGCTCCGCCGAGCTGCCCGGCCACCAGCGCCAGGCCGGTGCGCAGCACCCCGGCGGCGCGGACACCGACCAGCAGGGCGAGCACGATGCCGACGCCGAACAGGCCACCGACGTAGAGCCACCACTCGGTGGGCCAGCTCGGGTGGCGGGTGAGCACGCCAGCCAGCGCCGCCACCGCGGCGATCACCGAGGTGCTGACCGCGAAGTTCACCGCCAGCCCGGCGGCCGGGCCGACGGCCGCCGCGACCCGCCCGTTGAGCGCGGACTGCAGCGCCACCGCCAGGCCGCCGGCGACCGAGAGCAGCACCAGCCCGACCGCCAGGTCGCCGACCGGCCGGCCGAGCTGGGCCAGGGTCACCGCGGCGATCCCGAGCAGCGCCCCGACCACCCGGGGCCCGGTGAGCGGCAGCCGGCCCGTCGCGGCCAGCCCGGCCCGGTCGACGGTCAGCCCGCCGAGGCTACCCCCGGCCACCTGGGCGATCGTGAAGATCGCCACCCCGAGCGCCGGCACGACGAACGGGCCGATCACCACGATCGCCGCCCCGCCCAGGCCGCCCAGGTAGGCCCACCAGGGCAGTCCGGAGCGGCGCAGCCCGGCCAGCCCGGCCCGCATCGACGGGACGGCGACCAGGCCGAGCAGCACGATCAGGCAGCCGCCGAGGTTGTTGACCACCGCGCCGACGAGCGGGTCGCCGGCCCGCTCACCCAGCTCGGCGTTGACCACGCCCTGCGCGGCCGAGGCCACCCCGCCCAGGACCACCACGGCCAGGGCGGCCGGGAGCGGCAGCGGCCTCACAGCCGGCAGGCGTGGATGTTGGTGACCAGGATGGCCCGGGCGCCCAGCTCGTAGAGCTCGTCCATGATCCGGTGCACGTCGTCGCGGAGCACCATGGCCTGCACCGCCACCCAGCCCTCCCGGTGCAGCGGGGAGACCGTCGGCGACTCGATGCCCGGGGTGAGCGAGCTGGCCCGGTCCAGCAGTCCGGCCGGCACGTCGTAGGCGAGCATCACGTAGCGCCGGGCTACCAGCACGCCGTGCAGCCGGCGCAGCAGCTGCTCCTGCTGGGCGCTGCCGGCGCTGCCGGCGCGGCGGACCAGCACCGCGGACGAGCGCAGCAGCGGCTCACCGAAGACCACCAGGCCGGCCTGGCGCAGGGTGGCGCCGGTCTCCACCACGTCGGCGACCACGTCGGCCACGCCGAGCCGGATGGCGTTCTCCACCGCGCCGTCCAGCCGGATCACCTCGGCCTTGATGTCCAGCTCGGCCAGGTGCCGCTCGACCAGCCCGGGGTACGCGGTGGCGATCCGGTGCCCGCCGAGCTGCTGGACCGAGTCCACGTCGCCGGGGCGGGCGGCGAACCGGAAGGTGGCCCGGCCGAAGCCGAGGTCGACGATCTCCTCGGCCGGCGCGCCGGAGTCGACCAGCAGGTCGCGCCCCGTGACGCCGACGTCCAGGTCGCCGGAGCCGACGTAGGTGGCGATGTCCTTGGGGCGCAGGTAGAAGAACTCGATGTCGTTGGGCTCGTCCCGGCAGACCAGGTCCTTCGGGTCGGTGCGCTGGCGGTAGCCCGCCTCGCGCAGCATCCCGGCGGCCGACTCGGCCAGGGCGCCCTTGTTGGGTACGGCGACACGCAGCATGGGAGTGCTCCTTCGATCGATCAGGTGATCAGCGGATAGGGCACTCAGAGATGTCGGTAGACGTCCTTCAGTTCGAGACCGGTGGCCAGCATCAGCACCTGGGCCTGGTAGAGCAGCTGGGAGATCTCCTCCGCAGCTCGCTCCGGACCCTCGTGCTCGGCCGCCATCCACGACTCGGCCGCCTCCTCGACGACCTTCTTGCCGATGAAGTGCACCCCCCGCTCGAGCGCGGCGACCGTGCCCGAGCCCGGGGTGCCGGCGGCGGCCTTGGCCTGCAGCTCGGCGAACAGCTCCTCGAACGTCTTCACGGGAGGCGATTCTTCCAGCCGTGCGGACCGGCGGCACGCTCCGGGGTGGGGACGGGGTGTTGCCGAGCGCGCCTCACCTCCGGTCACGCCGGCCGACGCCGCCCCGCCGTCGCCGCCAGGGAGTCCCGCACCACTTGGCGAAACTCCGCCGGGCGGTTCGCGTGCACCGCGTGCCCGCCGTCGATGCGGCGCTGTGATCCGCGTCAACCGCTCCCATCACGCGGGAAGTTGTTCAGCTCGGTCACCACCGCCTTTCGTGCGGCCCAGTGGTACGGCAGCTCACCGTCAAGAGAGCCGGATTGGCGCTGCGTAGCAGATCGGCCGGGCCGGCGACGGCGTCAGCAGCGAAGGGGCCGCGGTGTACGGCTGCCGCCGACCGAGGACTGGACAGGATCTTGACGGCCGCCTGGGAGCGCTCCAGGATCGGGCCCAGCGGACCCGCGGCCGGGGTGGGCCGCCCTAGTCGGGGTGTGGTGGTCAGTTGCTGGGCGCATTCGGTCTGACCGGGTCGGAGGAGAAGGTCTACCTGGAGCTGGTCGGTGGTCGACCGGGCACCGCGACGGAACTCGCCGAACGCCTCGCCATCGGCGTCGACGAGATCGAGGAGGCGCTCGCCCGGCTCGGGCGTTCCGGTCTCGTGCGCGTGATCGCCGGTCGTGCCGGCGCCGCCCCGCCCGACCTGGCCATCGACTCGCTGCTGGCCCAGCGCGTGCGGGAGTTGGAGGAGGCGCGGACCGGTCTGTGGGAGTGGCTGCGGCAGCAGCGCGGAGCGGACCCGATCGACCAGGGCGTCCAGATGGTGGTCGGTGTGGCGCCGCTCATGCAGACGTTCGACCAGTTGCTGCGCGGCGCGCAGGAGGAGGTGCTCGGGTTCGAGTGCCCGCCCTACGCTCCGCAGCTCAACGACAATCCCACCGAGCTGGAACTGCTCGGTCGGGGCGTCGCCTTCCGCGTGGTGTACGACCGGCGCGCGCTGGAACGACCGGGCGCCGCGGCCCACATCGGCCGGTTCGTGGCCGCCGGCGAGCAGGCGCGGGTCGCGGTGAACGTGCCCGGAAAGCTGGCGGTGGCCGACCGGCGGATGGCCATGCTGTCGTTGCCCGGCGGGACGGAGAGCACGGAACCCTGGGCGGTGATGGTGCGTGGCGCCACCTGGGTCGAAGTGCTCGTGGCGCTGTTCACCGAGGTATGGGACAGGTCCACGCCCCTCCGGCTCGCCCCGGCCACCGCGGTCCTCGACGACGTCGACCGGCGGGCGGTGCCCACCCCGGTCGACCTGCGGATCCTGTCCCTGCTGATGACCGGCCTGCCGGACAAAGCGGTCGCATCCCAACTGGGCGTCTCCGTGCGTACCGTGCAGCGGCGGCTGCGGCAGCTGATGGACGTGACCGGGAGCGCGACCCGGATGCAGCTCGGGTGGTTCGCGGCCCGCAACGACTGGCTGTGACACCGGCCGCCGCGAGCGGGTCGGAGCGCGGACAGGTCGTGGGCCGTCCCGCCGGGTGTCGGCGGGACGGCCCACGACGGCAGGTCAGTTCGTGACCGTGACCGACACGGTGACCGGGGTCACCGCGTGCTTCGCGCCGTCGTTCGTGATGAGAACGGTGGCGACGTGGGTACCCGGAGCCAGGCCGGTGGTGTCGACGGTGATGGTGAAGTCCTGCTTCGTCCCGGGCTCCACCTGACCGGACCCGGCGACGGACAGCCACGGCACGTCGCTGTAGGCCGGGAGCGACCCGTCGACGTGGTAGACCTTGCTGCCGTACGGGCGGAAGATGGCGTTGCCGACCACCCACAGGTTGCCCTGCTCGTCGAGGTCCAGTCCGGCGCCGCTGAGCGGGTTCGGGTCGGGGTCCGGCACCGAGGCCAGCGCCGCACAGCTGTCCGGGTCCAGCGCCCAGATCGACTCCTCGCTGTCCTGGTTGATGCCCCACAGCACGTTGTGCTTCTCGTTGAGCGCCAGCCCGGTCATCCACGGGATGGGCGGCGTGCACTCGCCGAGCACCGACCCGGGCTGCGGGTGGGACAGACCGGCGAGGTGCCGGATGACGCCGTCACCGCTGAGGTAGAAGGTGTCGTCCGAGGCGCGGTACGCCAGCCCGTAGTAGAGCTTGCCGGCCCACGGCCCGGTGATCGTCTCCTTCACCTCCAGGGTGTCCGGATCGAAGCAGACGATCGGCAGGTCCCCGATGAACGACATCTTCGGCGCGCACATCAGGTTGCGGTTGGCCACGTACGCCATGTCCGAGGGCCAGCCGCCGATGTCCAGCACACCCTTGGCGAGCGACCGGCCGTCGGTGGCGAAGCGCTGCAACTGTCCCCACAGGTACGAGTTGGAGACGATCAGCTCCCCGTTTCGGTAGCCGGCGCCGTAGGCGGTGTAGAAGTCCTTCACCGGGAACGAGCTGAGCAGCTTGCCGGGCACACCGGCCGGTGGCGTCGGCGAGTTGATCTCCCGGGCCAGCCAGCTGGCCGGCAGGTCACCGCGGTTGGTCAGGGTCACCGTCGCGGTCCGGGTCGTCCCGGCCTGGGCGCTCAGCGTGACGGCGCTCCGGTTGGCCACCAGCAGCGGCGTACGCAGGTCGAGGTCCCGGGTCACCACCTCCGTCTCGCGGACGGCGACGGTGGCCGCGGGCAGGTCGTAGCCGGGCTGCAGGCCGTGCACCGTCACCGCCCCGGCCGGCGCCTCCAGCTGGTAGAAGCCGTCGGCGTCGGTGGTCGCGGTGATCGGCTGCGGCGCGTCCGGCGACTCCACCTGCACGGTGGCGCCGGCGAGCGGCTGGCGGTCGTTCGCGTCGCGGACCGTGCCGCGCAGCAGGCCGTGGCCCGGCACCCGGAAGGTCACCGCGGCGCGGTCGTCCAGCACCGCCTCGTCCCGCGAGTACGTGATCGCCGCCCGTCCGCTGGCATCCTCGATGCCGACGGTCGCCGAACCTCCGGCCGCGGTGCCGTTGCCGAGGCCGCGGTACTGGATGCCGACCGTGCCGTTCTCGTCGAGCCGCACCTGGACGTCCACCCGGGTCTTCGGTGCGCTCTTCAGCGCGGCCCGGTGCCAGGTCACCACGAACTGCCGCGCCGCCCCGGAGCCGGACGCGGCGGTGCGCACGGTCGAGGCGTCGTCGAGGACGAGGTCGTCCCAGAACGCGTAGACGGCCGCGGGTGCGACCGCGGGGGCGGGCAGCGGGCCGTTGCCGCCCACGGACGTGCCGGTGTCGCCGCCGAAGGTCAGGTAACCGTCGGTGTGCACGCCGATCCGGGTGTACGTCGTGCCGTAGAAGGTCATCGGGAACGGCAGGTCCACCGCCCGGCTGGCGGTGTCGCCGCTGAGGGCGAGCACACGACCGCCGTCGACCCAGTTCGCGGCGGCCGATCCCGCGGCGTACCCGTGCCGGTCGGTCTTGGCGGCGAGCGCCACGTCGACCGTCTCCGGCCCGTCCACGGTCAGCGCCACGGTCTTCGGGGCCAGCCACCGCCCGTACTCGACCAGCAAGTCGTAGCCGGCCTCGGGCAGCATCCCCGTGTAGCGGCCGTCGTCGCCGGTGACGAACGGCGGGAACGTCTCGCCGGCCAGCGACAGGCGCGCGCCGGCGACCGGCTTGCCGGCCGGGTCGGTGACGGTGCCCTGCACCGGGTGCCAGGCAGCGGACTCGGACAGGTCCACGGTGAGGTCGGCCGTCCCGTCGCCGGGCACGGTGATGGTCTGCCGCTGCGTGCGCTGCGCGAAGAACGTGGCGGTCAGGGTGTACTCGCCGGCCGGGACCCGGCCCAGCTGGACGCCGCCACCGGCGTCGGTGCGGGCGGTCCGGGTCACCGCGGAGGAGGTGAGGGTGATCTGCGCTCCGGGCAGCGGGTTGCCGCCCCGGGTCGCGTGCACCACCACACCGCCCAGCTGCGCCGTCGACGCCTGGGTCACCAGGTCGTACGCGTCCAGCCGGCCCTCGCCGTAGACGTTGTTGTCGGCCGCGGTGCCGCCGCACTGCCGATCGTCGACGTCGTGCGCGGTGCGGTCCAGCAGCTGCCGGGTCGTGGCCACGTCACGGCGCAGGTTCGGCACCGCCGACCAGGCGAGGGCGACCGCGCCCGCGACGTGCGGGGCGGCCATCGACGTGCCGTCCATGACGGCGTAGTCGCCGCCGGGCACGGTGGACACGATGCCCACCCCGGGTGCGGTGATGTCCGGGCGGATCGCGCCCTCGCGGCCCGGGCCGCGGCTCGAGAACGAGCCGATGGCGCCGGTGGAGTCGGTCGCGCCGACCGCGTAGGTCAGCGGGTTGCTACCCGGGTAGCCGGCCGTGGCGCAGGGATCGGATCCGTTGTCGGCCTCGTTGCCGACCGAGAAGACGGGGAAGATTCCGGCGGCGACCCAGGTGTCGACGATCTGGTCGTAGAAGGTGCTGCCGTCGTCGACGGCGCCCCAGGAGTTGTTGATGATGTCCGGCGCGAGGTCGGGCCGGGGGTTCTGGCCGGCGCGGTCGGTCGGCGCGATCATCCACTGCCCCGCGGCGAGCAGCGAGGCGTCGGTGCAGTAGTTGTACTCGCAGCCCTTGGCCGCGATCCAGGTGGCACCCGGGGCGACACCGGTGGCCCGGCCGGCGCCGTCGTCGCCGACCATCGTCCCCACCGTGTGGGTGCCGTGTCCGTAGTTGTCGCAGGGCGCGCCGGACGGGCAGATCCCGGTCGGGTCGAACCAGTTGTAGTCGTGGGAGTAGGTGCCGTCGTCGCGGGTGCCGCGGTACTGCCGGACCAGCGCCGGGTGGTCGTACTGCACCCCGGAGTCGATGCTGCCGACGACGATGCCGTCACCGCGGGCGCCGTACTCGTTCCACACCTTGTCGGCGCCGACGGACGTGAGGTTCCACAGCAGCGGGCTGTCGGCGGCGGCGGTGGCGCCCGCGGTGCGGACCGGCTCCTCCAGCTTGGTCCCGCCGATCGGGGTGATCCGGGCGACCTCCGCCCGGCCGGCCAGGTCGGTCACCAGATCCAGGTCACCGGTGACCGCGATGACGTTCGCGATCCAGTACGGCGTGAAGTCGGCCCGCCGGTCCCGCAGCAGCTTCCGGAGCCCGCCCTGGGTCCGCTCGGCGTGCGCCACCTTGGTCTCGTACACCCGGGTGGTGCGGGCCGTCCGGCCCGCCCTGCCGGCGGCGGACCGCTCGACCCGGTCCAGCTCCGCGTCGTCCAGGCGGGCCTCGTCGGCCAGCTCGACGAAGACGCGCATGCTGGTGCCGGCGCGCAGCGGGGCGAGCACCTGGGGATCCACCTTGCGCAGTGGGTCCGGCGCGGCGGCGGTGGGGGCGGCCGCCAGGGCCGTGCCGGTGGGCAGTGCGAGCAGCAGGGCCAGTGTCGCGGCGACAGCGGCCGTCACACGGGTCGTTCCGTGTCTGGATCTGAACATGACGACGTTTCCTCCTCCAGGCGGTGCCGAGTGAGGTCGGCACCGCCGTCGAGGATTCTCGGCTGCCAGAAGTTCAGCTCGCCGTCATGATCGATGGCGGAGAAAGGACATGTCCGGTCTCCGCCACCCCTGGTCGGCCGCATCGCACCGGGGCTGGCCGGTCGGCGGCGGGTCGCGGGCCTCGCGGCTCAGACGCCGAAGCCGACCCGCTGGCCGCTGGTGGCCAGGCCGCGGATCGCCAGCGCGGCGTCCAGCGCCGCCACGGTGGCCGCCCAGCCCTTGTCCTCCGCCGAGCCGGGCAGCCCGGCCCGGTCCCGGGCCTGCTCGATGTTCTCCACGGTGAGCACCCCGTGGGCCACCGGCTTGCCCTCGTCCAGCGCCACCCGGGTCAGCCCCTCGGTGACCGACTGGCAGACGTAGTCGAAGTGGGCGGTGGCGCCCCGCACCACCACGCCGAGGGCGACGACCACGTCGTACCGGCGGGCCATCGCCTGGGCCACCACGGGCAGCTCGACCGAGCCGGCCACCCGGGCCACCACCGACCGCGCGCCGCACGCCTCGGCCGCGGCCACCGCCCGCTCGACCATGTGGTCGGTGAGGTCGCCGTGCCAGCGCGCGGCCACGATGCCGACGGTCAGCCCGCCGGCGTCCACCGCGGTCACGCCCGGTTCGCCGAAACCCGCCATGTCTATGCTCCGATCTCGTTGCCGGCGACCGGGCGGCCCATCGGCGCCTCGGTCACCTCGTCCAGCCCCTCCAGGAGGTGGCCCATCCGGTCCCGCTTGGTCCGCAGGTAGCGCACGTTCTCCGGGTTGGACCGCACGGGCAGTCCCTCCCGGCCGCTCACCGTGAGGCCGTACCCCTCCAGGCCGGCCCGCTTCGCGGGGTTGTTGGTCAGCAGCCGCATCGAGCGGACGCCGAGGTCGTAGAGGATCTGCGCGCCGGTGCCGTAGTCCCGGGCATCGGCCGGCAGGCCCAGGTCGAGGTTCGCGTCCACGGTGTCCCGGCCCTGGTCCTGGAGCTGGTACGCCTGGAGCTTGTGCAGCAGGCCGATGCCCCGCCCCTCGTGCCCGCGCACGTAGAGCACCACGCCGCGCCCCTCCTGGGCCACCCGGGCCAGCGCGGCCTGCAACTGCGGGCCGCAGTCGCAGCGCAGCGAGCCGAAGACGTCGCCGGTGAGGCACTCGGAGTGCACCCGGACCAGCACGTCCTTCCCGTCGCCCAGGTCGCCCATAACCAGCGCCACGTGCTCGGCGGGGTCGTGCTCGGCGCGGTAGCCGAGCGCCTGGAACACCCCGTACGGGGTGGGCATCCGCGCCTCGGCGACCTGCTCGACCTGCTTCTCGGTGCGCCGCCGGTAGGCGATCAGATCGGCGATGGTGACCAGGGTCAGCCCGTGCTCGGCGCAGAACTTCTCCAGGTCCGGCAGGCGCATCATGGTGCCGTCGTCGTTGACCAGCTCGCAGAGCACCCCGGCCGGGCGCAGCCCGGCCAGCCGGGTCAGGTCCACGGCCGCCTCGGTGTGCCCGGGGCGGCGCAGCACCCCGCCCTCGCGGGCGCGCAGCGGCACCACGTGCCCGGGGCGGGCCAGGTCGGTCGGGTCGGTCGACGCGGCGGCGAGCAGCCGGATGGTGTGCGACCGGTCGGCGGCGGAGATGCCGGTGGAGATCCCCTCCCGGGCGTCCACGGTCACCGTGTACGCGGTGCCCCGCCGGTCCTGGTTGGTGTGGTGCATGGGCGGCAGGTCCAGCCGGTCGCACTCGCTCTCGGTGAGCGGCACGCAGATGTAGCCGGAGGTGTAGCGGACCATGAACGCGACCAGCTCCGGGGTGGCCAGCTCGGCCGCGAAGATCAGGTCGCCCTCGTTCTCCCGGTCCTCGTCGTCGACCACGACGACGGGCCGGCCGGCGGCGATGTCCGCCACCGCCTGCTCGATGCTCCCGAAAGTGCTCATGCCACGGCCTCCGAGTACGTCGGCGGAATCGGGGTGCGGGCGGGCGGGGTCGCCCGGGAGGTGCGCCACCAGGCGTACAGGCCGACGGCGCAGAACCCGCCGTAGACCAGGTACATGGCGGCCGACGGGTAGAACCCGCCCTGGAGCAGCAGCGGCACGCCGACCGCGTCGACGGCGATCCAGATGAGCCAGAACTCCACCCAGCCCCGGGCCATGCCGTAGGTGGCGAGCAGGCTGCCGACCAGGATCCAGGCATCCGGCAGCGGCCCCCAGGAGCCCAGCGCGCCCAGCACCGGGTACGCGGCCGCGGTGCCCACCGCCGCGGCGGCGAGCAGACCCAGCCGTTCCCGCCAGGTGGCCCAGCGCGGGGTGACCGCCGCCTGCTCCCCGCCGGAGCGGCGGTTGCGCGACCAGCGCCACCAGCCGTAGACGCTGACGGCGAAGAAGAAGACCTGCCGGCCGGCCTGGCCGTAGAGGTCGTGCGCCTGCGGGGTGGCGAAGACGCCGCCCAGGAAGACGGTGAACAGCAACGCGTTGCCGATCATGCCGACCGGCCAGGCCCAGACCAGCCGGCGCAGCCCGAACAGCGCCGAGACGAGACCGAAGACGTTACCGACGATCTCCCGGACCAGCACCGGCGAGCCGGCCACGTGCACCTGGGCGTCGAGCAGCCAGCCGAGCGGTCCCATCACCGCTCACCGCCCGCCGCGCGGTCGCCGAGCAGCCGCTCGACGTACTTGGCCAGCACGTCGACCTCGAGGTTGACCGGGTCGCCGACGTCCTTGGCGCCGAGGGTGGTGAGCTTGAGGGTGGTGGGGATCAGCCCGACCGAGAACCAGTCGTCGCCGACCTCGGCGACGGTCAGCGAGATGCCGTCGACGGTGATCGAGCCCTTCTCCACCACGTAGCGGGACAGGTCGGCGGGGAGCCGGAACCGGACCGTCTCCCACTGCGCGGCCGGCTCCCGGTGCAGCACCTCGCCGACGCCGTCGACGTGGCCCTGCACCAGGTGGCCGCCGAGGCGGCTGTTCAGCGCCGCGGCCCGCTCCAGGTTGACCGGGTCGCCGGGACGCAGCGCGCCGAGCGCGGTGCGGCGCAGCGTCTCGCCCATCACGTCGGCGGTGAAGATCCCGCCGTCGACGTCGACCACGGTGAGACAGACCCCGTTGACCGCGATCGAGTCGCCGTGCCGGGCGTCCGAGGTGACCAGCGGGCCGCGGACCGCGACCAGCGCCGAGTCACCCCCGGTTTCGCTGGTCCGGACGATCTCGCCCAGTTCCTCGACGATGCCGGTGAACATGTCAGGCCTCCCTCTTCCGGGGCAGCGCGGTGATCCGCAGGTCGGGGCCGACCTGCGTAACGTCGGTGAGCTCCAGATCGATGGCGTCGGCGATGGTGGTCACGCCGGCGTCCAGGAGCGCGGTCGGGCCGGCGCCGAGCAGCTTCGGCGCGACGTACCCGACGATCTTGTCGACCAGGCCGGCGGCGAGGAACGCGCCGGCCAGGGTGGGGCCGCCCTCCAGCAGCGCGGCCCGCACGCCGCGGTGGTGCAGCTCCGCGAGCAGCGCCGCGAGGTCGACCTTGCCGTCCGGGCCGGCCCCGACCTCCGCGGCGGTGGCGACCCAGGTCCGGGCGGCGCCGTCGCGGACCCGGGCCTCGGCCGGGGTACGCCCCGAGCTGTCCACCACCACGCGCAGCGGCTGCCGGATGGCCAGGGTGCCGTCGCGCAGGTTGCGCGCGGTGAGCCGGGGATCGTCGGCGAGCACGGTGCCCACCCCGGCGATCACCGCGTCGACGGTGCCGCGCAGGGCGTGTACGTCGATCCGGGCCGCCTCGGAGGTGATCCACATGCTGGTGCCGTCGGCCGCCGCGGAGCGCCCGTCGAGGGTGGCCGCGTACTTCCAGATCAGGTACGGCCAGCCGCGGCGCATCGAGGTGAGCCAGGCGATGTTGCCGGCCTCGGCCTCCTCGGTGCGTACCCCGAGTTCGACCTGGACGCCGGCGGCGCGCAGGGTGGCCGCGCCGCCGGAGGCGACCGGGTTGGGGTCCGGAACGGCGATCACCACGCGGGCGACGCCGGCGGCGATGAGCGCGTGGCTGCAGGGGCCGGTGCGGCCGGTGTGGTCGCAGGGTTCCAGGGTGACCACCGCGGTGCCGCCGCGGGCGCGCTTGCCGGCCTGGGCCAGCGCGACGATCTCGGCGTGCGGACCGCCCGCGTACGCGTGGAAGCCCTCGCCGGCGACCTCGCCGTCGGCGTCCAGCAGGACGCAGCCGACCACCGGGTTGGGGCTGGTCGCGCCGAGGCCGCGGGCGGCCAGCGCGATCGCGCGACGCATCGCCTCGTCCGTGGAGACGCTCGACATCGCCAGCCCTGCCCTCTCGCTCGTCGGTCGACGCGCGGGCGGGTCAGGGAGCGTGCGGCACGGGTGCCGCGGACACGCGGCGGCGGAGATCCGGGGACGGCACAGCCGACCCCGGGGGGCCCACGCGGCGGCTGAGGGTGCTCAGCGCGCCCGGCAGGGCTCTCCCCGTCCCGCGCGCTGTCTCCCATCCGGACTTTCTGGGGGCGGACGAGCCGCACCCCAACCGTCGGCCCCGGATTCTCACCAGGTCCACCGTCCGGCCGAAGCCGTCCGGGTCGCGGGCTTACCACGGTCGGACCGTGGATCACCGCCGGTTCGGAATTTCACCGAGCCCCGCCAGCGCGTGGTGGGTACACCGGAAGTCTTACACGTCGGGCGGCGCGTCGCGCCACAGAGGCGAGCTACCTCACAGGGAACTGAGCACGATCACGTAACTCCGCGGCGGCGGTCCACCGCCACGTACGAGCCGGGTTGGCTCTTGGCGACCGTTTTCATCTCGGATGCCACGGCGATCGCCTCCAGCGGGTCGGTGAAGCGTTTGCCGGAGTCGGAGAGGGAGACGCCGATCGAGAGGGTGACCAGGGCGGCCCGGCGGATGTTGCCCCGCCGGTCCTTCAGCTCGACGAAGCCGCGCTCCCGGTCGGTGGCGTCGTAGAGGGCGTCGGCGGCCTTCTCGAAGTCGACCACGGCCCGGCTGGTCAGCGGCCGGACCTGGGACGGGGTGCAGACGATGACGAAGTCGTCGCCGCCGACGTGGCCGAGGAAGGCCGGCGGCAGGCCGATCGAGACCACCGCCCGGTGCAGGCTGCGGGCCAGCGCGGAGATGAACTCGTCGCCGCGGACGAAGCCGTAGCGGTCGTTGACGCTCTTGAACCGGTCGATGTCGATGTAGCCGACGGCGTAGTCGACGCCGCTGCGCACCCGGTCGCTGATCTCCCGCCGGATCCGGCTGTTGCCGGGCAGCCCGGTCAGCGGGGAGACCTCCCGGAACTCCTTGTTGCGGCGCAGCGTGGAGCTGACCCGGGCGACCAGTTCGGCGGTGTCGAACGGCTTGACCAGGTAGTCGTCCGCGCCGGCGCTGAGGCCGTTGACCTTGTCGGAGGTCATCCCCTTGGCGGTCAGCATGATCACCGGCAGGGCAGAGGTCATCGGGTCGGCGCGCAGCCGGCGGGTCAGCTCCAGGCCGTCGATCCGCGGCATCATCAGGTCGACCACGGCCAGGTCCGGCCGGTGCCGCTCGATGACCTCCAGGGCCTCCTGGCCGTCGCCGGCGTGCAGCACCTCGAAGCCGTGCAGCCGCAGGTTGAACTCGACGAAGCGGGCGATGTCCTCGTCGTCGTCGACGACCAGGATGACGTCGGGTCGATCGCCGGCCGGCTCCATCTCAGCCCCCGGTCGTCGCGCGTTCCGCCAGGCCGCGCAGCCGGCGGACCGCCTCGGCCGGGTCGTCGGCGCCGTAGACCGCGGTGCCGGCGACGAAGGCGTCGGCGCCCGCCGCGGCGGCCTGTTCGATGGTGTCCGCGGCGATCCCGCCGTCCACCTCGATACGCAGCTCCAGGTGCCCGCTCGCCGCGTGCCGCCGGGCGGCGCGCACCTTGTCCAGCAGATGGGGGATGAACCGCTGGCCGCCGAAGCCGGCCTTGATCGTCATGATCAGCAGCGTGTCGAAGCTCGGCAGCAGCTCCAGGTACGGCTCGATCGGGGTGTCCCGGTCGATCGCCAGCCCCGCCTTCGCCCCGGCCGACCGCAGGTCCTTGGCCAGCGCCACCGGGTCGTCGCACGCCTCGGCGTGGAACGTCACGTTGTACGCCCCGGCGTCGGCGTACCCGGGGGCCCAGCGGCGCGGGTCCTCGATCATGAGGTGCACGTCGAAGGGCAGCTCGGTCGCCGCGCGCAGGCTCTGCACCACCGGCAGCCCGATCGTCAGATTGGGCACGAAGTGGTTGTCCATGACGTCCACGTGCAACCAGTCGGCGGCGTGCTCGACGGCGCGGACCTCGTCGGCGAGGCGGGCGAAGTCGGCGGCCAGGATGCTGGGCGCGACGATCAGCGGCGGTACGGTCACCGGGCCAGTGTACGAACGCGGTCACCCACCGCCGCCAGCGCGGCACCGTCGGGAACTCGCTGTGATCCAGACGTGACCCCCGGTGCAGAATCGGCCCGTCCGGCGCGGATAATCGGCACGAAAAGCCATCCGCGACTGGCCGATCGATCGAAACGGGGCGAAACTCCTACAGGGACGGTCACACATGCTGCACGCCCGGCCGCGGGGAACGCCGCACGGGCCGCGGCGACCGGCTGCCATCTCCCGGGAAGGGCGGACGATGCGACGGTGGCTCCTGGCGCTGGCGCTGGCCGGCACGGCGACGGTGGTCCTGACCGGCTGTGTCCCACCGCACCGGGCCGACGGTGACCTCACCGACGACTGGGCCGCGCTGCCGGCGCCCCGCCTGTTCGTCCCCGCCACGGACGCCTGCCTGCCCCGGCTCACCGCCGTGGTGCAGGCCGCCACCTACGACACGGTGGACTGCGCGGGCAGCCACCTGGCCGAGGCGGTGCACGTCGGCACCTTCACCGGAGCGGCGGCGCAGGGCGCCCGGCCGGAGCCGGGCTCACCCGCGCTGCGGACCGCCCGCGCCGAGTGTGACCAGCGGGCCCGGGAGGTGATCGGCGGGGACTGGCACTCCGCCCGGCTCACCCTGAACATCGCGCTGCCCCCGGTGACCGCCTGGGTGGCCGGGGCCCGCTGGTTCCGCTGCGACCTGGCCGAGACCGACAGCATCGACAACACCCGGCCGGTCAACCGGGTGGGCAGCCTGCGCGGCGCCATGGTCGGCGACAGCCCGCTGGTGCACCGCTGTTTCGACCCGAAGCTGATCGGCGACAACCTGAACTACATGGCCCCGGTGCTCTGCACCGAGCCGCACCGCGCCGAGTTCGTCGGCGTCTTCGAGGAGCGGGACATGAGCTGGCCGGACTTCACCCGGTCGGCCCCGCAGGTGCACCAGCGCTGCATGGCGCTGATCGCCGCCTTCGCCGCGGTGCCCAACAACGCCGACCTGCCGTACCGGGCCGGTTCCATCTTCTATCCGCCGTCGCAGCGGGAATGGGAGGAGGGCGACCGGGGCGTGCGCTGTTTCCTGTGGAGCGACGACCGGAAGCTGACCCGCTCGATGCGCGGGGCCGGCCCGGAGGGACTACCCGTCATCTGAGCTCCGGTGCCGTATGCTGCACCGCCGAGGCGTACCCGGCGCTCCGCGCCGGTCGCGCCACCACGGACGACGGGGAGGTCGGTCGCGATGCGGCGATGGTGGGCGGTGGTCGCCGTGAGCGTGACGGCGGCGTTGGCACTCGGCGGCTGCGGCGCGCCGGCCGGGGTCGACCGCGACCTGGCCGACGACTGGCCCGCGTTCGGCGCCCCGGCGGCCTTCGTGCCCCAGTCGGGCGCCTGCCACCCCACCATCCAGGACGTCGGCTACCTCAGCGGCTACAACCCGGTCGACTGCGCCGCCACCCACCGGGCCGAGACGCTGCACGTGGGCACCCTGACCGGCCCGGACGCCGGGCGCGGCGCTCCCCCGCGGGCCGGGTCGGCCGGCACCCGGACCGCGCAGGCCGAGTGCACCAAGCAGGTCAACAAGGCCGTCGGCGCCGACTGGCGCTCGGGGCGGCTGCAACTGTCGGTGGTCTTCCCGTCGGCGCTGGCCTGGACGGGCGGGGCCCGCTGGTTCCGCTGCGACGTCTCCGAGGTGGCCAGCCTGGACGACCGCAGCGTCACCCCGCGCAGCGGCAGCCTGCGCAACGCCCTGAAGGCCGGCTCGCCGCTGGCGCTGAGCTGCTTCAACCCGAAGATCGTCAAGGACGACGTGACGGAGATGCGGCCCGTCGCCTGCACCGCCAAGCACCACGCCGAGTTCGTCGGGATCTACCAGTTCCCCGATGTCAGCTACACCGAGTTCCAGCGCACCCCCATGCGGGCCCACAAGGGATGCCGCGGGCTGATCGCGAAGTACGTCAAGGTGCCGAACAACAGCGACATGGTCTACCGGTCCGGCACGATCATCTACCACCCCTTCAAGGAGGAGTGGCAGGACGGCGACCGGGGCGTGCAGTGCTTCCTCTGGCTCTCCGACCGGACGCTGACCCGCTCGCTCAAGGGCGGCGGCAGCAAGGCGCTGCCGATCAACTGAGCGGGAGCGGGGTGCGCCGCGGGCGCACCCCGCCCGGATCGCTCAGCCCACCTGCAGCGTGACGTCGTCGATGACGAAGCTGGTCTGGAGCGAGGCGTCCTCCACCCCGGTCCACTTCAGCGTGACGGTCTGCCCGGCGTAGGCGGCCAGGTTGAAGCTGCGCTGCGTGTAACCGGATGCGGCGTTGAGGTTGGAGTAGCTGGCCAGGGTGGTCGTGCCGACCTGCACGGTCAGCCGGTCGTAGGCGGTGCCCGTGGTGGTCTCGGCCGTGTCGATGTGCAGCCAGAACGACAGGGTGTAGCTCGCGCACCCGGCCGGGATGCTCACCGACTGCGACAGCGTGTCGGTGTGGGTGCTGCCGTAGCCGTCCAGCCAGGCCTTGTAGGAGCCGGTCCGGGCCGCCTGGCTCGACGAGTTGGTGATGACGCCGGAGGTGGCGGTCCACGGCGTGCTGCCGGATTCGAAGCTGCTGTTGCCGATGAGCTGGCCGCCGGCGCAGCCGCCGGTGCCGGTGACCGTGAGGGTGTAGCCGACGCTGCGGGTGACCGAGCCGGTGCCGATGACCGTGATGGTGAACGTGCCGGTGGTCGCCGTCGCGGAGGCCGTGACCGTCATCGTGGCCGAGCCGCCCGAGGTGACCGAGGACGGGCTGAAGCTCACCGTCACCCCGCTGGGGGCCCCGGTGGCCGAGAGGTTCACGGTCTGGGCGCTGCCACCGGTGGTGGCGGTGCTGACCGTGGCGGTGGTGGAGCCGCCCCGGGCGACGCTGCCGGAGGTCGGGCTCACCGCGACGGAGAAGTCGTTGGTCGGGGTGCCACCGCCGACCGCGAGCTGCCAGATCGCGTACGCCACGCCGTCGGCGCTGCGGTTGAGCACCGTCGCGCTGATGTTGGCGGTGGTGTCGCAGGAGCGGTGGTAGCAGGGGTCGTACGCGGAGTTCGCCGTGCCGCCCCACTTGGCGGCCTGGGTGCTGGTCTTGCGCGCGCTGGCGCCGGCCGCGTAACCCGAGGTGGGAATGCCGGCCTGCTGGAAGGAGTAGTCGTCGGAGCGGCCCTGGCCCTCGACGTTCTCCTCCGGCTGGAGGTTGAGCGAGTCCCAGTACGCCTTCAGCGGCGCCGCCGTCGTGGAGGTGAGCCGGTTGATGAAGTAGCCGCCGTTGGTCGAGGCGACCATGTCGAAGTTGTAGTAGCCCTTGATGTAGCCGCGCTGGGTGGCGCTGAGCTGGTTGACGTAGAACTCCGAGCCGTTGAGGCCCTGCTCCTCGTCGGTCCACCACGCGAACCGCACCCGCTTGGTCATGCTCGGGTTCTGCTGCGCCAGGACCAGCGCGTTCTCCAGCAGGGTGGCCGAGCCGGAGCCGTTGTCGTTGATGCCCGGGCCGGCCGAGACGCTGTCCAGGTGGGCGCCGAACATGACCACCTGGTCGGCAGGGCCCTGCGGCCACTCGGCGATCAGGTTGTTCGACGGGTAGGTGCAGGTGGAGCAGTACTGCTCGCTGACCGTGTAGCCGGCGGCCTGGAGCTTGGCCTTCACGTAGCTGACCGAGGCGGTGTAGCCGGCCGAGCCGGCCCGCCGGTTGCCGCCGTTGTTGCCGGCGATCGTGTTGAGCTGGGTGAGGTGGGCCTGGACGTTGGTCACCGAGATGTCCGGCGCCGCGGCGGCGAGCGCGGGGGCGGCGCCGGCCGGTGCGGGGGCGGCCAGGGTCGCCGTGACGGCGGCGAAGAGGGCGAGCGCGAGGCCCGCGGTCGGCGTTCTGCGTCTCATGGAGACTCCTTGTGGGGGTCGGCGGGACGTACTGGCGGGGTGGCGCGACCCGTGGGCTCCGGTGGGGGCCCCGGTGTCGGCGGACCGGTGATCGGAACAGTTACATGTATCGATGTAAGAGTCAACCGGGGGTGTCACACGACGCACGGAGCGGGGCCGCCGTCACCGGCGGCCCCGCTCCGCGTTCACCTGCACCCGTCGATCGGGTCCCCGCTCAGCCCCGGCGCAGCACCGCCAGGAACATCGCATCGGTGCCGTGCCGCTGCGGCCACAGCTGGACGGTCGGGCCGTCCCCCAGCCCGGGCATGCCGGCGGGCAGCAGCGGCCGGGCGTCGACGAAGTCGACCGGGAAGCCACACCGGCGGGACGCCTCGGTCACCGTCACGTGCGTCTCCACGGTGTGCGGCGAGCAGGTCACGTAGGCGACCAGGCCGCCCGGCCGGACCGCGCGCAGCGCGGCGGTGAGCAACTCCCGCTGCAACCGGGTCAGCGGCGGCAGGTCCGACGGCTGGCGGCGCCAGCGGGACTCGGGCCGGCGGCGCAGCGAGCCGAGCCCGGTGCACGGTGCGTCGACCAGCACCCGGTCGAAGTGCCCCTCCGGCAGCTTCGGGTCGGCGCCGACCGTGCGGCCGTCGGTGTTCACCACGGTGACCGGCAACGCCCGGGTGGCCTGGGCGACCAGCCGGGCCCGGTGCTCGGCGACCTCCACCGCGGTGAGCCGGGCGCCGCGCTCCGCGGCCAGGGCGCCGAGCAGGCCGGCCTTGCCGCCGGGGCCGGCACACAGGTCGAGCCAGCGGCCGTCCGGGCCGTCCAGCGGCGCCACCGCGAGGGCGTTCGCCACCAGCTGGGAGCCCTCGTCCTGGACGTGCGCCCGTCCGTCGGCCACCGCTGCCAGCTCCCCCGGCGCGCCGCCGGAGAGATAGACCGCGTACGGCGAGAAGGCGCCCGGGGCCCCGCCGACCTCGTCGGCCAGCGCCACCGGGTCGGCCAGCCCCGGCCGGGCGCACAGGTGCACCGGCGGGCGCTCGTTGTCCTCGATGAGCAGACGGGCGGTCTCGCGCAGGTCGCCGCCGAGCGCCTCGGCGAAGGCCCGGACGATCCACTGCGGGTGGCTGTACGCCAGCGCGAGGTGGCCGATCGGGTCGGTCTCCTCGGACGGGGCGAGCTTCGCCACCCAGCCGTCCGAGTCCCGGCCCGCCACCTCCCGGAGCACCGCGTTGGCGAAGCCGGTGGCCCCGGGCCCGACGATCCGGACCAGGTCCACGGTGGACGACACGGCCGCGTGCGCCGGCACCCGGGTGTGCAGGATCTGGTACGTCCCGAGTCGCAGCGCGTCCCGCACCGGCGGGTCGATCCGCTGCACGTCCCGGCCGGCCGCGTCGGTGATGATCGCGTCCAGGGTGCCGGTGTGCCGCAGCGTGCCGTAGGTCAGCTCGGTGGCGAAGGCCGCGTCCCGGCCGGTCAGCCCCTCGTCCCGGAGCATCGCCGGCAGCACCAGGTTGGCGTACGCGTCGTCCCGGTGCACCGCCGCGATCGCCTGGTACGCGACGTGCCGGGGCAGGTCCACGGGCGGCCGGGCCGGACGCCGGACACCGCCGCGCCGGTCGGCGCCGAAGCGCCCCTCGCGCGGCCCGTCGGCCCGGCGCCCGGGACGCTCGCCGCGCTCCGGCCGGCCGCGGTCGTCCCGGGGCCGCTCGCCGCCGGAGAACCGCCCGGCGTCGCCGGACCGGCCGCCGCGCGGACCGTCGTCGGAGAAGCGCTCGCCCCGGGGCTCGGACGGCCCGGTCACGCGAGCACCTCGCCGGCGGCGACGCGGGCGCCGCGCGCCCAGTCGCCGGCCGACATGGCCTTTTTGCCGGCCGCGCGTACCTCGCCGAGCTGCACCGGGACGGTGCCCGTGCCGGCCAGGACCCGGGACTTCTCCACCAGCAGCTCGCCGGGTTTCAGCTCCGGGCCGTTGGCCACCGGGGTGACCGGTCCGAGCTTGACCCGGTCGCCACGGAAGGTGGTCCACGGGCCGGGGGCCGGGGTGCAGGCGCGGATCCGGCGGTCCACCGCGAAGGCCGGGTCGGCCCAGCGGACCCGGGCGTCCTCCACGGTCAGCTTCGGCGCCAGGGAGACCCCGTCGGCCGGCTGCGGCTCGGCCCTTGCGGTGCCGGCCGCCAGCGCGTCGAGCACGGCGACCAGCAGCCCGGCCCCGGAGTCGGCGAGCCGCTCCAGCAGGTCGCCGGAGGTGTCGGCGGGCCGGATCTCGTCGGTGACGGTGCCGTAGACCGGGCCGGTGTCCAGCCCTTCCTCCAACTGGAAGACGCTGGCCCCGGTCAGCGCGTCGCCGTGCAGCACGGCGTGCTGCACGGGCGCAGCGCCGCGCCAGGCGGGCAGCAGCGAGAAGTGCAGGTTGATCCAGCCCAGCCGGGGGATCTCCAGCGCCGCCGGCGGCACCAGCGCGCCGTAGGCGACCACCGGCACGCAGTCCGGGGCCAGCTCGCGGAGCCGGTCGAGGAACTCGGGCTCGCGGGGCCGGGCCGGGGTGAGCACCTCGACGCCGTGCGCGTCGGCCCAGGCGCCGACCGGGGAGCGGACCAGGCCCCGGCCCCGGCCGGCGGGCGCGTCGGGGCGGGTGACCACGGCGGCCAGCTCGTGGCCGGAGCCGGCGATCGCGTCCAGCGCGGGTACGGCGACGGCCGGCGTGCCGGCGAAGACCAGGCGCATCCGGGTCACCGCCCCAGGCCGAACGGGTTGCCGGCGGCGTGCGGGCTGAGCTTGACGGTCGGCGGGGCGGCCTCGTCGTACCACTCGGCCTGGCGGATCGCCTTCATGGCCTCCTTGCGGCCGGCCGGGTCGAGCCGGTCGACGAAGAGCACCCCGTCGAGGTGGTCGGTCTCGTGCTGCACGCAGCGGGCCATCAGGCCGGTGCCGACGATCTGCAGCGGGTCGCCGTAGCCGTTGAAGCCCTTGGCGATGACGTTCTGCCGGCGCTTCGTGTCGAAGTAGAGCCCCGGGATGGACAGGCAGCCCTCCGGGCCGTCCTGCTCCTCCTCGTCGGGGAACTCCAGCACCGGGTTGACCAGGTGGCCGAGGACGTCGTCCACGTCGAAGGTGAACACCCGCAGGCCCACCCCGAGCTGCGGCGCGGCCAGGCCGGCGCCGTTCTGCTCGCGCATCGTGTCGGTCAGGTCGGCGATCAGCTTGCGCAGCTCGGCGTCGAATTCGACGACCGGGTCGGCCGGCGTGCGCAGCACCGGATCGCCGAACAGACGGATGGGCTGAACGGTCACGCGGAGTGGCTCCTTGTCTGGGACGAGTGGTGCCGTACCAGTCTACGGAGTCGATCCGGTCGCCCCGGCCGGCGTACCGCGATCGGTGACCGGGGCCGCCCCGTCACCCACGGTGACCGGCAGGGTGGCGTACCCGCGCAGGGTGAGCCGGCTCCGCCGCTCGGGCGTCCCGGCCAGGGCCAGCTCGGGCAGGCGGCGCAGCAGCAGCGGGAACGCCACCTGCGCCTCCAGCCGGGCCAGGCCGGCGCCGAGACAGTAGTGCGGGCCGGCGCCGAAGGAGAGCGGGTGGATCTGCGGGCGCCAGGGGTCGAAGCGCTCGGGCGCCGGGTAGCGGCGGGGATCCCGGTTCGCCGCGCCGAGCATCACGATGATCCAGCTCTCGGCGGGCAGGTCGACGTCGCCGTGCCGGGACGGGGCGGTGCTCATCCGGGAGGTGAGCTGCACCGGTGAGTCGTACCGCAGCAGCTCGTCAACGTAGCCGGGCGCGAACTCGGGGTGCTCGCGCAGCGTCGCCGCCTCCCGGGGATGGTCGAGGAGCACCACCAGGCCGTTGCCGAGCAGGTTGGTGGTGGTCTCGAAGCCGGCCACCAGCAGCACGATCAGGTTGGCCAGCAGCTCGTCGCCGGAGAGGCGCTCGCCGTCGGTGTCGGCCCTCATTCGGTCCGGAGCGCCGCCTGGCGGCGCGGAGGCCGAATTATGGCCGTCGTGCGCCTGCACCAGCGCGGTGGTCAGGTCGTCGGCCGGGGCCCTGCGCCGGGCCGCGACCAGCTCCGTGAAGTAGTCGCGCAGCTCGGCCGCGCCCCGGTCGGCCACGGCCAGCTCCTCGGGGGTGATCTCGGGCTCCAGCACGCCGGTCAGGTCGGCGGCCCAGCGCCGGAACAGCGGCCGGTCGGCCGCCGGCACACCGAGCAGCGCGCAGATCACGGCCACCGGCAGCGGGTACGCGAACTCGGCCATGAAGTCGACCGGGGCGCCGTCGCGACCCCGGGCCAGCATCCCGTCGACCAGCGCGTGGGCCTGCGCCTCGACCACGTCCTGCAGGGCGGCGATCCGGCGCGGGGTGAAGGCGCCGGCCGCCAGCCGCCGCATCCGGCTGTGGTCGGGCGGGTTGGTGCGCAGCATCGACCGGGAGATCGACAGCACCGCCGGGCTCTCCCGCCAGCCGGGCATGAACTGGTCGCGCAGGTCGTCGTCCATCACCCCGAACCGGGCGTCGCGGAGAATCGCGTCGGCCTCCGCGTAGCCGGTCACCACGTAGAAGACCGGCCCGGCCTGGACCACCGTGCCGTGCGCGCGCAACCGCTCGTACGTCGGGTACGGGTCGACCCGCCCCGACGGTGACATCAGCAGCGCGAGGGCGTCAGCAGGATCCACGATCGGCCTCCCCAGGCATCGGAGACCCTCATCATGCTCCGGTCCGCCCGATCGGGCGATCCCCGCGGCCCGCTCAGGCGCCGGCGCCCGGCTCCCCCGCCAGCACCGCGTCCCCGCCCAGCAGGGCGTGCTCGGGCAGCGGCAGCTGGAGGCCGTGCGCGGCCTCCCAGTCGTGGATCAGGCTGGGTCGGGCCTGGGCGGCGAAGAAGTCGACCGCGCTCAGCCCGCCGACCACCGGCTCGTCGACCTCGGCGACCAGCCGGGCGGGGACCAGCGGGAAGCCGCTCTGCAGGGCGGCGCTGAGCCGGCGGTGACCGTCGACCACGAAGAAGTACTCGCCGGTGTAGCCGATGGTCAGCGGCTCCAGGGCCTCGTCGCCGGACTCGGCCACCTCACCGACGAACTCCGAGTCCCACAGCCCGCGCAGGGTGGCGATGTCCTCCGTCGGGTAGACCCGGGCCGGGTCGAGCAGCAGCAGCGACTGCCCGTCGCGCAGCACGTCCGCGCCGAGCCGCCCCTCGTAGACGTCGACGACGTGCTGGATCACCTGCTCCGGGGTGGCCCGGGTGGTGTCGCAGATCAGGTCGTAGTTGCGCAGCCGGGCCTTGTCGACGCCGTAGCGCACGATGAACCGGCCGCGCTCGCTCTCGCTGCGCTCCCGGAGCTTGGCCTTGGCCTCCTCCAGTGAGGTGTAGCTCTCCGCCGGGCCGGACGGGCGGGCCAGCACCCGCCGGGCCGCCTCGGTCGGCTCGGTGATCATGTGCACCTTGAGCGCGTCGGTGAAGAAGTGCCAGGCCAGCCGGGAGTCCATCACCAGGCTCTCGCCGGAAGCGGCGATGTCCCGCTGGAGCTGGTCGACGTAGCCGTCGACGGCCTGGTCCAGCTCGGCGTGCAGGTTGAGCTGGAGGGCGGTCATCTGCCGCTCCTGGGCCATCTGGCGGTAGAGGTCGCCGACGCTGACCCGGCGCAGCCCCAGACGCTTGGCGATCTCGACGGAGACGGTGCTCTTGCCACTGCCGAGGTCACCGTTGAAGACGATCGACTGACGAACGGTCACGACTGGTCCACCCCTGATCACCGGCTGATTGACATCATCGAATCCGCGTCGGCTCGACGCACTCCCGCTTCGCCGCGCCGCGCCCGGGAGCCGTCGTGCGCCTGGGCATGACGGGCGATGCTATCACGCGTTCTCCACCCATTTGCCGCACGAGGCGTGCGACAAACCCCAGCTCACGACCGTACGCGACGGCCCGGGTGCGCGACGTCAGGGGTGGTGGGCGGGCTCAGAACAGGCTGAGCGGGTCGATCTGGAGCCGGACCGGGTCGGCCGCCTTGCGCGCGCTGCGCTGCCCGGCGGCCGCGTGCAGCGCGTCGGCCAGGGCGGCGGCCCGGGCCCGGGGCACCCGGACCAGCATCCGCTCCCGCCCCTCGTCGGCCGGCACCGGGCCCAGCACCTCGGCGCCGTCGGGCAGCCGGGTACCGGCCAGCAGATCCGCCACCGCGTCGGCGACGCCGGTGACGCTGGCCATCCGCACCGCCGGCGGGAAGCCCAGCTCACGGCGCTCTGCCAGTTCCCGGCCGGCGAACCAGGCGGAGTCCCAGCGCAGCAGCGCCTGCACCGGTGCGAGGGCGCCGTCGGCGACCACCACCACCCGGCCGCCGGCCGGCCCGGGCCGGGCCAGCGCGGCGGCGGCCAGCCAGCGGCGCAACGCCTCCTCCCCGGCCCGCAGGTCGGCGCGGGTGAGCAGGGCCCACGAGTCGAGCAGCAGCACCGCCCCGTAGCCGCCGTCGACCACCGGCTCCGCGCCCGGGGTGGCGATCACCAAGCCGGCGCCGGCCGGCACCGTGGCCAGCACCTCCTCCCGCCCGGAGGTGCGCACCGGCACCCCGGGGAACGCCCGGCCCAGCTCCTCGGCGGTCCGCCGGGCGCCGGTGACCGAGGCGCGCAGCCGCCGCCCGCCGCACTCCGGGCAGGCGTACGCGGCGGCGACCCGGCCGCACCAGCGGCAGGCGGGCACCCCCTCGGCCGACGGCAGGCCCAGCGGACCGGCGCAGTGCGGGCAGCGGGCCGGGGTCCGGCAGTCGGCGCAGGCCACCGAGGGCAGGTAGCCGCGACGGGGCACCTGCACCAGCACCGGCAGGTCGGCGCGGAGCGCGTCCCGGGCGGTGGTCCAGGCCAGGCTGGGCAGCCGGGCGGAGGCGGCCCCGGGGTCCCGGGCCAGGTGCGGGTCGTCCCCGGTCGGCGCGATCGCCGGCATCCGGGCCCGCACGGTCGCCCGGTCGGCCACCACCTCGCGGGCCCAGCCGGTCTCCACCAGCAACTGGGCCTCGGCGGTGCGGGCGTAGCCGCCGACCAGGGCGGCGGCATTGCCGAGCTGGGCCCGGGTGAGCAGCACCTCGCGGGCGTGCGGGTAGGGCGCCCGGGGCTCGGCGTGCAGGTCGTCGCCGTCGTCCCAGACGGCGACCAGGCCGAGCCGCTCGACCGGGGCGAACATGGCCGCCCGGGTGCCGATCACCACGGGCACGTCGCCGCGGCGGGCGGCGAGGAAGGCGCGGTAGCGGCGGGCCGGTCCGGCCGCCGCGGAGAGGCAGGCGTGCCGCCCGGGCCCGAGGACGGCGGTCAGGGCGGCGTCGAGGCGGTCCAGGTCCCGGGCGTCGGCCACCACGACCACGGCGCCCCGGCCGCCGGCCACGGTGGCGGCGACGGCGTCGGCGTACCGGTCGGCCCAGTCCTCGCCGGGCAGCGCGGACCAGACGGCCCGGGGGGCCCGACCGGCGGTGAGGGCGCGCAGAAGGGCCGGCCCGGCGGGGTAGTCCCGCCAGCCGCGTGGATCGACCGGGGTGGGCGCGTCCGGACCGGCCGAGCCGGCAGCGGGGCCGGCGTCTCCGGAGGCCGGGTCAGCCTCTCCGGAGGCCGTGCCCGCGTCTCCGGAGGTCGGGTCAGCGGTTCTGGGGGCCGGGTCAGCGGTTCTGGGGGCCGGGTCGGTGTCTCCGGGCGCGGTCGGCGGGGTGGCGGGGTCGGCGGTCGGCGGCGGGGTGGCCGGGTCGCTCGCGGTGACGTCCTTCTCGACCCGGGCGTGCCGGGGCGGGACGGCGAGCCGGAGCACGTCGGCGAGGCTGCCGGCGTAGCGGTCGGCGACCGCGCGGGCCAGTTCGGCCACCTCCGGCGCCAGCACCGGCACCGGGGAGACCACCTTCTCCAGGTACGCCAGCCGGGGGTGCGCGGACTCCGCGACGCGTTCCAGCAGCCAGCCGTCGACGAGCTGCCCGGCGAAGCGGACCTTCACCCGGACCCCGGGCCGGGCGTCGGCGTCCAGGGTGTCGGGGACGAGGTAGTCGAAGGGGCGGTCGAGGTGCGGCAGCGGCACGTCCACGCAGACGCGAGCGACCGGCGACCCCTCGGCGGGTCGCCGGTCGCCGCGCCTGGTGCCGGTCAGGCTCCCGCGGCCGACTTGAGGTCGGCGGCCCGGTCGGTGCTCTCCCAGGTCAGGTCCGGCAGCTCCCGGCCGAAGTGGCCGTAGGCGGCGGTCTGCTGGTAGATCGGGCGGAGCAGGTTGAGGTCCCGGATGATCGCGGCCGGGCGGAGGTCGAAGACCTCGGCGACGGCCTTCTCGATCGAGGCGACCGGCACGGTCTCGGTGCCGAAGGTCTCGATGAAGAGGCTCACCGGGTGGGCCTTGCCGATCGCGTACGCGACCTGCGCCTCGCAGCGCTCGGCCAGGCCGGCGGCGACCACGTTCTTGGCCACCCAGCGCATCGCGTACGCGGCGGAGCGGTCCACCTTGGACGGGTCCTTGCCGGAGAACGCGCCGCCACCGTGGCGGGCGTAACCGCCGTAGGTGTCGACGATGATCTTCCGGCCGGTGAGGCCGGCGTCGCCCATCGGGCCGCCGATCTCGAAGCGCCCGGTCGGGTTGACCAGCAGCCGGTAGCCCTCGGTGTCCAGGCCGAGGCCCTCCAGCTCGGGGGTGATGACGTGGTCGCGGACGTCCGGGGTGAGCAGCGACTCGAGCGAGATGTCGGCCGCGTGCTGGCTGGAGACCACCACGGTGTCGAGCCGCACCGGGCGCAGCCCGTCGTACTCGATGGTCACCTGGGTCTTGCCGTCCGGCCGCAGGTAGGGGACGCTGCCGTCCTTGCGCACCTGGGCGAGCCGGCGGGCCAGCCGGTGGGCCAGCGCGATCGGCAGCGGCATCAGTTCGGGCGTCTCGGAGCAGGCGAAGCCGAACATCATGCCCTGGTCGCCGGCGCCCTGCGCGTCCAGCGCGCTCTCCGACGAGCCGGTACGCAGCTCGAACGCGTTGTCCACGCCCTGCGCGATGTCGGCCGACTGGGCGCCGATGGAGACGCTCACGCCGCAGGAGGCGCCGTCGAAGCCCTTCTTCGACGAGTCGTAGCCGATCGACAGGATGGTGTCCCGCACGATGGTCGGGATGTCGGCGTACGCCTTCGTGGTCACCTCGCCGGCGACGTGCACCTGGCCGGTGGTGATCAGGGTCTCGACCGCGACCCGGCTGTGCGGGTCCTGGGCGAGCAGTGCGTCGAGAATGCCGTCACTGATCTGGTCGGCGATCTTGTCCGGGTGGCCTTCCGTGACCGATTCGGACGTGAAGAGACGTGTCACGGCACTCCTAAGCATGTGAAGACTTTTAAAGGTCGCTCGGCGGCAGTTTAGTCACCGTGCTCCCAGAGTGACCCGGGGAACCGAGGGTGACCAACCGTCAGGATTGCTCACTCAGCCGGGCGACCACGAGGTCCCAGACGGCGTCGGCCAGGTCCTCCTTGGGCTGCTCGGGCATCCGGTGCACCGACCCGTCCGCTCCGATCACCGTGGCGGCGTTGGTCTCGGCCCCGAAGACCTTGTCCACCCCCACCTCGTTGATCACGATGAGGTCGGCGCGCTTGCGGGCAAGCTTGGCCCGGCCGTTGGCCTCGGCGTCGCCGGTCTCTGCGGCGAAGACCACCAGCACCTGCTCCGGCCGCCGGCGTCGACCCAGCTCGGCCGCGATGTCCGGGTTGGTGACCAGCTCGATCGTGGGCGCGCTGCCGTCGTCCGACTTCTTGATCTTACCGGGCGCGTACGTCGCCGGGCGGAAATCGGCGGGCGCGGCGGCCATCACCACGGCGTCCGCGTCGGCGGCCGCCGCCAGGGTCGCCTTGCGCAGGTCCTCGGTGCTGCCCACCCGGACCAGGTCCGCGCCGGCCGGGTCGGCGAGCGCGACGTTGGCCGAGACCAGGGTGACCCGGGCGCCCCGGGCCACGGCGGCCCGGGCGAACGCGTAGCCCTGCTTGCCGGAGGAGCGGTTGCCGAGGAAGCGGACCGGGTCGAGCGGCTCGCGGGTGCCGCCGGCGGTGACCACCACGTGCCGGCCGGCCAGGTCGGCCGGGGCGGCGCCGCCGCGGGCCAGCGCCCGGCGGGCGACCGCGAAGATCTCGGCCGGGTCGGGCAGCCGGCCCTTGCCGGTGTCCTTGCCGGTGAGCCGGCCGACCGCGGGCTCGATCACCACGACGCCGCGGGACCGCAGGGTGGCCACGTTGGCGACGGTGGCCGGGTGCTCCCACATCTCGGTGTGCATGGCCGGCGCCAGCACCACGGGGCAGCGCGCCGTCAGCAGGGTGTTGGTGAGCAGGTCGTCGGCGAGGCCGTGGGCGGCCTTGGCGAGCAGGTCGGCGGTGGTGGGCGTCACCACCACCAGGTCGGCGTGCTGCCCGAGGCGCACGTGCGGCACCTCGTGCACGTCGGACCAGACGTCGTCAGCCACCGGCTGGCCGGAGAGCGCGGCCCAGGTCGGCGCCCCGATGAAACGGAGCGCCGACGCGGTCGGCACGACCCGGACCCGGTGACCCGACTCGGTGAAGAGCCGGAGCAGCTCACACGCCTTGTAGGCGGCGATGCCGCCACCGACCCCGAGGACGATCTCGGCGGCCATCGGCGCGGGCGGGGCTTACGGCTGGTCGGTCGGCTCGGCGGTGAGCAGACCCGCGTTGATCTCGCGCATGGCGATGGAGAGCGGCTTCTCCTGGGGGGTGGTCTCCACCAGCGGGCCGACGTACTCCAGCAGGCCCTCACCGAGCTGGCTGTAGTAGGCGTTGACCTGGCGCGCGCGCTTGGCGGCGAAGATGACCAGCGCGTACTTCGAGGTGGTCTTCTCGAGGAGCTCGTCGATCGGCGGGTTGGTGATGCCTTCGGGGTTGGCGATGGATCCCACGAAATAACCTCTGCGTCTTTGTGCACCGCCCGGAGGCGGTGGCCTCTCAACCGCTCGGGCGCGGTCGGGCCGGAGCCAGGAAGGAAGAACCGAGCAAGCCTACCAGCTCCCCGGCCGCACGCTCGGTCCGGTCATGCAGCACGGCGTGTGCGAAGGCGGCCGCGAGGGCCGGGTCCGGCCGGTACGCCGGCGGGGCGAGCAGCACCAGCCGCGCGTCCGGGGCCACGGCCCGGACGGCGAGCGCGCCCGGCAGGTCCAGCGGGAGCAGCACGGGCCGCCCCTCGGCGAGCCGGGACCGCACGCCCGCGCGCGGCACCCCGCGCCGGTAGGGCCCGATCCGGCTCCACTCCAGCAGTTCGTCGGCCGCGATCATCCGGTCGAAGCCGGCCGGGTCGAGGAAGAGCCGGTCGACGCCGTCCACCTCGCCGGGACACGCCGGCCGGGTGGTCGCGGCGACCGGCACCCACACGGACGGAAAGCGCGCCCGGACCAGCTCGACGACACTCCCCCGGCCGGCCCCCGAAGGTCCGGCCAGGACAGTGAGCCGAGCCGCCGGGCGCGCCTCGTCATCCGTGCTCACCGCTTGTTTCTACACGGTGGGCCGTTCAGTTGGCGGCGAACTCTCCAAGCAGCGCCTTGCGCTGCTGCTCGCCCAGGCCACGCAGCCGGCGGCTGTCAGCGATCTTGAGCTTCTCCATGATCTGGGTGGCTCGGATCTTGCCGATGCCCGGCATCGCCTGGAGCACGGCCGAAACCTTCAGCTTGCCCACGACGTCGTCGGACTCGGCCCGCTCGAGGACGGTGGCGAGGGTGGTCTTGCCCTGCTTGAGCTGCTCCTTCAGCTCAGCACGGGCCTTGCGGATCTCCGCGGCCTTCTCCAGCGCGGCAGCGCGCTGTTCGGGGGTCAGTGACGGGAGCGGCACCAGTTCTCCTCAGGTCCCTAGTACGACGGGCGGGGCGCACCGCCGCATCTGTGAAACGTGGTGTCGCTGGCAACCAAAGGGGTCCGTGGTTCCCAGCGCGGGGAAAACTAGCGGTCAACGGAGTTTTCGGCAACGTGGACGCGCGAAGATCAACGGAAAGTGACCGAGCCGTCAGTCAGTTACGAGGTGGTCAGGGCGGCCCGGCACTCGGCCAGCACACGGTCGGTGGCGGCCCGCAGGGCGGCCTGGTCCGGCCCCGCGCCCAGCACCTCGCGGGAGTACGACGGCAGCACCGAGGGCAGGCTGGAGCCGAAGACGGTACGCAGGTCGGCGGCCGTCGCGCCCTGCGCGCCCAGCCCGGGGGCGAGCAGCGGACCGTTCACCGCGGCGAGGTCGTGGCCCGTGTCACCGATCGTCGCGCCGACCACCAGCCCGAAGCTGCCGAGGGGCTCGGCACCCCGGTTGAGCTGCGAAATCTCGTCGATGACGGTCTGCGCCACGGTGCGCCCGTCGGCTCCGACGGCGCGCTGCACGGCGGCTCCCTCGGGGTTCGAGGTGAGCGCCAGGACGAAGACCCCGCCGCCGTGCGCGGCCGCCAACTCGAACATCGGCGCGAGCGAACCCACCCCGAGGTAGGGGCTCGCGGTGACCGCGTCGACATACAGCGGGCTGGATGGATCGAGGTACGCCGAGGCGTACGCGCTGACCGTCGAGCCGATGTCGCCGCGCTTGACGTCGAGGAGAACGAGCGAGCCCGAATTTCGCAACTGTCGGATAGTTGACTCAAGAATTCCGACACCACGGGACCCGAAGCGCTCGAAGAACGCCGACTGGGGCTTGACCACGGCCACCCGGTCGCCGATGGCCTCCACCACGATCCGGCAGAACCGGTCGAGGCCCTCCACGTCGTCGGGCAGTCCCCAGCGGGCGAGCAGCCCCGGGTGCGGGTCGATCCCCACGCAGAGCGGTCCCCGCTCGGCCACGGCCCGGTGCAGGCGGGCGCCGAAGGTCTCCATGCGACTCTCCCTCTCCCTCGCGGCCTCGCGCCGCGCTGTCCGGCGACGGGTACGCCGCCGCTCGTGCTCCTGTCCCGGCCGCCGCGCGGTGGCCGGACCGTCCTGCCGCCACCGGACGCCGGTCGCCGGTGGCGCTCCCGCCGGCTCAGCCCGCCTTGACCGCCGCCTCGATCCCGGCCGCGATCCGGGCCACGTCCGCCTCGTCAGTGACGTACGGGGGCATGGTGTAGACCAGGTCCCGGAACGGCCGCAGCCAGACGCCCTGCCCGACGGCGGCGGCGGTCGCCCGCGGGATGTCCACCTCGTGGTCGAGCTGCACCACGCCGATCGCGCCCAACACCCGCACGTCGGCCACCCCGGGGGTGCCGCGGAGCGGCTCCAGGCCGGCCCGCAGCCCGTCGGAGATCCTCGCCACCCGCCGCGCCCAGTCCGCGCCCCGCAGCAGACCCAGGGAGGCGTTGGCGACCGCGCAGGCGAGCGGGTTGCCCATGAAGGTCGGGCCGTGCGCCAGCACCCCGTCGGCGGAGATGGCCCGGGCCACCTCGGGGGTGCAGAGCGCCGCGGCCAGGGTGAGGTAGCCGCCGGTGAGCGCCTTGCCGACGCACAGCACGTCCGGGGCGACCCCGGCGTGCTCGGCGGCGAACATGGTGCCGGTCCGGCCGAAGCCGGTGGCGATCTCGTCGAAGACCAGCAGGATCCCGTGCGCCCGGGTCACCTCGCGCAGCACCCGCAGGTAGTGCGGGTGGTGGAAGCGCATCCCGCCGGCACCCTGCACCACCGGCTCCACGATCACCGCGGCCAGCTCGCCGGCGTGCCGCTCCACCGCGTCCACCAGCACCGCCTCGTACGCCGGGTCGGGCGGAGTGTCGAAGCCGGCCGGCGGCACCGGTGCGAACACCTGCCGGGGCAGCACGTCCCCCCAGAGGTGGTGCATGCCGCCCTCCGGGTCGCAGACGCTCATCGGGTGGAACGTGTCGCCGTGGTAGCCGCCCCGCCAGGTACCCAGCCGGCGACGTTCCGGCCGCCCCAGGGCCCGCTGGTACTGCAGGCACATCTTCACCGCCACCTCGACGCTGACCGACCCGGAATCGGCCAGGAAGACGTGCTCCAGGCCGTCCGGGGCCAGCTCCACCAGGGTCCGCGCGAGGCGCACCGCTGGCTCGTGGGTGAGGCCGCCGAACATCACGTGGCTCATCCGGCCGAGCTGGTCGGTGACCGCGGCGTCCAGCACCGGGTGCCGGTAGCCGTGGATCGCCGCCCACCAGGACGACATCCCGTCGACCAGTTCCCGCCCGTCGGCCAGCCGCAGCCGAACGCCCTCGGCACTGTCCACCACATACGGTGCACTGGCCGGCGGCAGGGCCGCGTAGGGGTGCCAGACGTGCCGCCGGTCAGCGGCAAGAATCTCCTCAGGCGTCACGGCTCTCCTCCCCCCTCCCCCGCGATCTTGCAGTTCGGGCCCGCGATCTGCCCGAACTGAGCGATACGCCGGGGCAGCAACTGCAGGATCGCGCGGAGGGTCGGGTCAGTGGGGTGGTGGGACGGTGCGGGTGATGGCGCGGACCAGGGCCGGGCCACGGTAGATGAAGCCCGTGTAGAGCTGCACCAGGCTCGCGCCGGCGTCGAACATCCGGGCCGCGTCGTCCGGGTCGAGGATGCCGCCGACGCCGATCACCGGCAGCCGGCCGCCGGTCTCCCGGTGCACGAAGGCGACCACCTCGCGGGCCCGCCGGCTCAGCGGGCGGCCGGAGAGGCCGCCGGTCTCCGCGCCCCGCGCCCGGTCGGCCGGGGCGAGCCCGTCGCGGGCCAGGGTGGTGTTGGTCGCGATCACCCCGGCCGCGCCACGGGCGAGGCAGACCTCCAGCAGCTCGGCGACGGCCGGCTCGGTGAGGTCGGGGGCGATCTTCACGAGCACCGGCTTCTCTCCCACCAGTGCCGCGAGCAGCGCGTCCAGGTGGGCACGGTCCTGAAGGGACCGCAGCCCGGGGGTGTTCGGCGAGGACACGTTGACCGCGAAGTAGTCCCCGTGCCCCTTCAGCGCGCGGTAGGAGGCCAGGTAGTCCTCGACGGCCCCGTCCAGCGGGGTCACCTTGGACTTGCCGAGCGAGATGCCCAGCGGCACGCCGATCGGGCGCGACAGCGCCGCCAGCCGGGCCGCGAGGGCCTCGGCGCCGGCGTTGTTGAAACCCATCCGGTTGACCACGGCCTCGCTGTCACGCAGCCGGAACAGCCGCGGCCGGGGGTTGCCCGGCTGGGCGTGCGCGGTCACCGTGCCGACCTCGACGAAGCCGAAGCCCAGCGCCGGCCAGGCCGGCAGGGCCACCCCGTTCTTGTCCATCCCGGCCGCCAGCCCCACCGGGTTCGGGAAGTCCACCCCGAACACGGTGCGCGGCGCGGCCCGGAAGTATCGCGCCCGCAGCGCGCCGAGCAGGGCCGCCCGCCGGGACACCCCGGCGAGCCGCTCCAGCGTCCACTCGTGCGCCGCCTCGGCGTCCCCGCCCCCGATCCGGAACAGCCGGGGCCGCACCACCTTCTCGAAGATCACCGCCCGTCCACCCCCGCTGCGCTGATCATGAGGTTGACGGCGGAGTCGATCTCCTCGACTGCCGCCAACCTCATGATCGACGCGGGTTCCGGGGCGGTCACTCGCCGGCCCGGAGGGCGGCGTGGAGCTCCTGGAGAGGGCGGACGCGCATGTCGCCCCGGATGCGTGCCTCGATGCCCATGACGGCCGCCGCGGCGCCCGGCACCGTGGTGACGCAGGGGATGTCGGCCGTCACGGCGGCGCTGCGGATCTCGTAGCCGTCGGAGCGGGCGCTCGCGCCGGAGCCCTGCGGGGTGTTCACCACCAGGGCCACGTCGCCGCCGAGGATCAGCGAGACCGCGTCCTCGCCCTCGCCCGACTCGTAGTGCTTGCGGATCTGCTCGCAGGCGATGCCGTGCCGGCGCAGCACCTCGGCCGTGCCGGTGGTGGCGACGATCTCGAAGCCCAGGTCGGCCAGGCGCTTGATCGGGAAGATCATGCCCCGCTTGTCCCGGTTGGCCACCGAGACGAAGATCTTCCCGGCGGTCGGCAGCGACCCATACGCGGCGGACTGCGACTTGGCGAAGGCGTGGCCGAAGTTGGTGTCGATGCCCATGACCTCGCCGGTGGACTTCATCTCCGGGCCGAGCAGCACGTCGATGCCCTTGCCGGACGGGGTGCGGAACCGCTTGAACGGCAGCACCGCCTCCTTGACCGCGATCGGGGCGTCGGCGGGCATGGTCCCGCCGTCCCCGGTGGGCGGCAGCATCCCCTCGGCGCGCAGCTCGGCGATGGTGGCGCCGAGCGCGATCCGGGCCGCCGCCTTGGCCAGCGGCACGGCGGTGGCCTTGGAGACGAACGGGACCGTCCGGGAGGCGCGCGGGTTGGCCTCCAGCACGTACAGCATGTCGCCCTGGAGCGCGTACTGGACGTTGAGCAGGCCCTTCACCCCGACCCCGCGGGCGATCTCCTCGGTGTAGCGGCGCACCTGGGCCAGGTGCGAGCCGGCCAGGGTGATCGGCGGCAGCGCGCAGGACGAATCGCCGGAGTGGATGCCGGCCTCCTCGATGTGCTCCATCACGCCGCCCAGGTAGACCGCGCCGTCGGCGTCGACGAGGGCGTCCACGTCGATCTCGATGGCGTCGTCGAGGAAGCGGTCCACCAGTACCGGGTGGTCCGGTGAGATGTCGGTGGCCCGGCCGATGTAGTCGCGCAGGGTGGGGTCGTCGTAGACGATCTCCATGCCCCGCCCGCCGAGCACGTACGACGGGCGGACCAGCACCGGGTACCCGATCTCGTCGGCGATCGCCTTGGCCTGGTCGTAGGAGGTGGCCATGCCGTGCGCCGGGGCGCGCAGCCCGGCCCGGGCCAGCACCGCGCCGAACGCGCCGCGCTCCTCGGCCAGGTGGATCGACTCCGGGGAGGTGCCGACGATCGGCACGCCGGCGTTCTTGAGCCGCTGGGCCAGGCCGAGCGGGGTCTGCCCGCCGAGCTGGACGACCACCCCGACCACGCCGGGCCCGCCGGCCGCCTTGCCGGAGGTGTCCTCGGCGTGCCAGACCTCCAGCACGTCCTCGAAGGTGAGCGGCTCGAAGTAGAGCCGGTCGGCGGTGTCGTAGTCGGTGGAGACGGTCTCCGGGTTGCAGTTGACCATGACCGTCTCGTAGCCGACCTCCCGGAGCGCCATGACGGCGTGCACGCAGGAGTAGTCGAACTCGATGCCCTGCCCGATCCGGTTCGGCCCGGAACCCAGGATGAGCACCTTGGGCCGGTCCGAGGGCCCGACCTCGGTCTCCTGGTCGTAGGTCGAGTAGTGGTACGGCGTGGTCGCCGCGAACTCGGCCGCGCAGGTGTCCACCGTCTTGTAGACCGGGCGGACGCCGAGCCGGTGGCGCAGGGTGCGGACGCCGTCCTCGGCGGCCAGCTCGGGGCGGAGCGCGGCGAGCTGCCGGTCGGAGAGGCCGGCCCGCTTGGCCCGGCGCAGCAGGTCGGCGTCGAGCACCGGGGCGTCGACGATCTCGGCGCGCAGCTCCACCAGCGCGGCGATCTGGTCCAGGAACCAGGGGTCCATCCCGCCGGACGCCTCGGCCACCTCGGCGATCGAGGCGCCCAGCCGCAGCGCTCGCTCGACGGTGTAGATCCGGCCGTCGTGCGGCATCCGCAGCGCGGCGAGGGTGTTCTCCTTCGTCGCGCCCGCCGGGTCGGGCCGGGTCCAGAACCCGCTGGCCCGGGTCTCCATGGAGCGCATCGCCTTGTTCAGCGCCTCGGTGAAGTTGCGCCCGAGGCTCATGGCCTCGCCCACCGACTTCATGGTGGTGGTCAGCTCCGGGTCCGCGCCGGGGAACTTCTCGAACGCGAACCGGGGGATCTTCACCACCACGTAGTCCAGGGTCGGCTCGAACGCCGCCGGGGTCTTCAGGGTGATGTCGTTGGGGATCTCGTCGAGGGTGTAGCCGATGGCCAGCTTCGCGGCGATCTTGGCGATCGGGAAGCCGGTGGCCTTCGACGCGAGGGCCGAGGAGCGGGACACCCGCGGGTTCATCTCGATCACGACGATCCGGCCGTCGGCCGGGTTCACCGCGAACTGGATGTTGCAGCCGCCGGTGTCGACCCCGACCTCGCGGAGCACCGCGATGCCCAGGTCGCGCAGGCGCTGGTACTCCCGGTCGGTCAGCGTCATGGCCGGCGCGACGGTGACGCTGTCGCCGGTGTGCACGCCCATCGGGTCGACGTTCTCGATCGAGCAGACCACCACCACGTTGTCGTGGCGGTCGCGCATGAGTTCGAGCTCGTACTCCTTCCAGCCGAGCACGCTCTCCTCGATGAGCACCTCGTGCACGGGGCTGGCGGCCAGGCCGGCGCCGGCGATCCGGGTCAGGTCCTCGTCGGTGTGCGCCATGCCGGAGCCGAGGCCGCCCATGGTGAAGGACGGCCGGATCACCACCGGAAGGCCCAGCTCGCCGACGGTGTCGCGGACCTCGTCCATCGAGTGGCAGACCCGGGAACGGGGCACGAGCGACGACGGGTCGGCCAGGCCGAGGCGTACGCCGGCCTTGGCGACGATGTCCTTGAACAGCTGCCGGTCCTCGCCCCGGTTGATGGCGTCGATGTTGGCGCCGATCAGCTCGACGCCGTACTTCTCCAGGACGCCCGCCTCGTGCAGGGCGACCGCGGTGTTCAGCGCCGTCTGCCCGCCCAGGGTGGGCAGCAGCGCGTCGGGGCGCTCCTTGGCGATGACCAGCTCGACGAACTCCGGGGTGATCGGCTCGACGTACGTGGCGTCGGCGAACTCCGGGTCGGTCATGATCGTCGCCGGGTTGGAGTTGACCAGGCTGACCCGGATCCCCTCGCTGCGAAGCACCCGGCAGGCCTGGGTGCCGGAGTAGTCGAACTCGCAGGCCTGGCCGATGACGATCGGCCCGGAGCCGATCACCAGAACGTGCTTGAGGTCGGTCCGCTTAGGCATTCTTACCGCCTTCGATCAGCTCGGCGAAACGGTCGAAGAGGTAGTCCGCGTCGTGCGGGCCGGCCGCCGCCTCCGGGTGGTACTGGACGGTGAAGGCGGGCACGTCCTTGGCCCGCAGCCCCTCGACCACGTTGTCATTGAGGCAGACATGGGACACCTGGACGCCGCCGAACTCGGTCTCGATCACCTGGTCGGGCACGACCACGCCGGACTCCGCACCCGGCACCTGCACGGCGAAGCCGTGGTTGTGGCTGGTCACCTCGACCTTGCCGGTGGCCCGGTCGACCACCGGCTGGTTGATGCCGCGGTGGCCGTAGCCGAGCTTGTAGGTGCCGAAGCCGAGCGCCCGGCCGAGGATCTGGCTGCCGAAGCAGATGCCGAACAGCGGGATCCGCCGGCCCAGCACCTCCCGGGCCAGCGCGACCGGCGCGTCGGCGGTGGCCGGGTCGCCCGGTCCGGGCGAGAAGAAGACGGCGTCCGCGCCGGTGGCCAGCAGGTCCTCGATGGAGGAGCCGGCGGGCAGCACGTGGGTGGTCACGCCGCGGGCGGCGAGCCGGCGCGGCACGTTGCGCTTGATGCCCAGGTCGAGGGCCGCCACGGTGAACCGGTGCTCGCCCTGTGCCTGCACCACGTACGGCTCGGGGGTGGTCACCTCGGCGGAGAGGTCCGCGCCGACCATCTGCGGCGCGCGGCGGACCCGATCGAGCAGCGCCGCCGGGTCGTCGTCGACGCTGGAGATGCCGACCCGCATGGCGCCGCGCTCGCGCAGGTGCCGGGTGAGCGCCCGGGTGTCCACGCCGCTGATGCCGACCACGCCCTCGGCGGCGAGCCGGTCCTCCAGGCCGCCGGTGGCCCGCCAGTTGGAGCCGATCCGGGCCGGGTCGCGCACCACGTAGCCGGCCACCCAGATCCGGCCGGACTCGTCGTCCTCGCCGTTGACACCGGTGTTGCCGATGTGCGGCGCGGTCTGCACCACCACCTGCCGGTGGTAGGAGGGGTCGGTGAGGGTCTCCTGGTAGCCGGTCATGCCGGTGTTGAAGACCGCCTCACCGAAGGTCTCCCCGACGCTGCCGTACGCCTCGCCGTGGAACGTGCGCCCGTCCTCCAGGACGAGGATCGCGCTTCTGCGCTTCGCCATTTACTTGACAGCCTTTCCGTCCAGGACCGTCGGCTCGCCGCGCAGGAAGGTCGCCACGATGCGACCCGGTAGCGTCATGCGGGCGTACGGGGTGTTGCGACTGCGACTGGCCAGCTCCGCCGGCTCGACGACGCGGCGGGCGGCCGGGTCGACCAGGGTCAGGTTGGCCGGCACGCCGGGGGCCGGGTCGAGGCCGTGGCCGTCCAGCCCGGCGATCCGGGCCGGGGCGCGGGACATCCGCTCGGCGATCAGGTCCCACTGCGGCCCGAGCACGTCCAGTGCGATGGAGAGCGCCGTCTCCAGGCCGAGCATGCCCGGCCGGGCGTACGCCCACTCGCACTCCTTGTCCTCCACGGCGTGCGGCGCGTGGTCGGTGGCGACGATGTCGATCACGCCCTCGGCCAGGGCCGCCCGCAGCGCGGCGACGTCGGACGCGGTGCGCAGCGGCGGGTTGACCTTGTAGACCGGGTCGTAGCTGGCAGCCTTCTCGTCGGTGAGCAGCAGGTGGTGCGGGGTCACCTCGGCGGTGACCTTCACCCCGCGTGCCTTGGCGTGCCGCAGCACCTCGACGCTGCCGGCGGTGGAGACGTGGCAGATGTGCAGCCGGCTGCCGACGTGCTCGGCTAGCAGCACGTCCCGGGCGATGATCGCCTCTTCGGCGACCGCCGGCCAGCCGGTCAGCCCGAGCCGGGTGGAGACCTCACCCTCGTGCATCTGCGCGCCCTCGGTGAGCCGGGGCTCCTCGGCGTGCTGGGCGACGACCCCGTCGAACGCCTTGACGTACTCCAGGGCCCGGCGCATCAGCTTCGGGTCGGCGACGCAGTGCCCGTCGTCGGAGAAGATCCGTACCCGGGCCGCCGAGTCGGCCATCGCGCCCAGTTCGGCCAGGCGCTCGCCGGCCAGGCCGACGGTGACCGCGCCGATGGGCTGCACGTCGACCAGGCCGGCCTCCCGGCCGAGCCGCCAAACCTGCTCGACCACGCCCGCCGTGTCGGCCACCGGCGAGGTGTTCGCCATGGCGCAGACCGCGGTGTAGCCGCCGAGCGCCGCCGCCCGGGAGCCGGACTCGACGGTCTCGGCGTCCTCCCGGCCCGGCTCGCGCAGGTGGGTGTGCAGGTCGACCAGGCCGGGCAGGGCCACCAGGCCGGTGGCGTCGAGCACCGTGGCGTCCGGCGCGGTCAGCCCGGCGCCCGTCGCGGCCACGACGCCGTCGCGGATCAGCAGGTCGGTCGGCGCGGCGCCGACCACACTCACGTTTCTGATCAGGTACGCGGTCACCGGTTGTTCCCTCCGAGCAGCAGGTAGAGGACGGCCATCCGCACGGAGACCCCGTTGGCGACCTGTTCGACGATGGTGGAGCGGGGCGAGTCGGCCACCTCGGGCGTGATCTCCATCCCCCGGTTCATCGGGCCGGGGTGCATGACGATCGCGTGCTCGGGCAGCCGGCGCATCCGCGGCCCGTCCAGCCCGTAGCGGCGGGCGTACTCGCGGGCCGAGGGGAAGTAGGAGTCGTTCATCCGCTCCCGCTGCACCCGCAGCATCATCACCACGTCCACACCGGGAAGAACGGTGTCGAGGTCGTAGGAGACGTCGGTGCCGGGGGCGAGGGCGGGCGAGATGTCGACCGGGATGAGGGTCGGCGGGCCGACCAGGGTGACCTTCGCCCCGAGGGTGGAGAGCAGCAGCACGTTGGAGCGGGCCACCCGGGAGTGCAGCACGTCGCCGACGATCGCCACGTGCAGGCCGTCCAGGCGGCCCAGCCGGGAGCGCATCGTGTAGGCGTCGAGCAGCGCCTGGGTGGGGTGCTCGTGGGTGCCGTCGCCGGCGTTGACCACCGAGCCGTCCACCCAGTTGGCCAGCCGGTGCGGGGCCCCGGAGGCGGGGTGCCGGACGACCACCGCGTCGGCCCCCATGGCCTGGAGGGTGAGCGCGGTGTCCTTCAGGCTCTCCCCCTTGGCCACGCTGGAGCCCTTGGCGGAGAAGTTGATCACGTCGGCGCTGAGCCGCTTGGCGGCCGCCTCGAACGAGATCCGGGTGCGGGTGGAGTCCTCGTAGAAGAGGTTGACCACGGTGCGGCCGCGCAGCGCGGGCAGCTTCTTGACCTCGCGGCCGGCCACCGTGGCCATCTCGGCCGCGGTGTCGAGGATCTGGGTGGCGGTCGCGGCGTCCAGATCGGCGCCGGAGAGCAGGTGGCGGATCACGCGGCACCCCCGTAGAGACGAACCTCGTCGGCGCCGTCGGTCTCGGCCAGGGTGACCTTGACCTTCTCGGCGAGCGCGGTGGGGATGTTCTTGCCGACGTAGTCGGCGCGGATCGGCAACTGGCGGTGCCCCCGGTCGACCAGGACGGCGAGCTGCACCGAGGCCGGGCGGCCGACGTCGCTGAGCGCGTCCAGGGCGGCCCGCACGGTGCGGCCGGAGAAGAGCACGTCGTCGACGAGGATCACCCGCCGGCCGTCGATCCCGCCCGGCGGCAGGTCGGTGGGGCCGACCGCGCGGGTGGCGTGCCGGCGCAGGTCGTCGCGGTAGAGCGTGATGTCGAGCACGCCGACCGGGACGGTCACGTCCTCGAAGGTGCTGATCCGGGCGGCGAGCCGCCGCGCGAGCGGGACGCCGCGGGTGGGGATGCCGAGCAGCACGGTGTCGGCGGCGCCCTGGGTCTTCTCCAGGATCTGGTGGGCGATGCGGTCGACCACCCGCGACACGTCGGCGGCGGCGAGGATCACCTTCACCGAGGGTTGTCGCGGCGGCGACGAGTGGGCAGCCGGTGGGTAGGCCACGGCGGACCTCCTTCCCCGCCTCACGGGACGGGTCGTTAAAGGACGTCTGGTTGACCGGGCGGGCCGCGGAGGGCCCGCGCCGGGGCTTCACGCCACGTTACCAGCGGTCACCGGGTCAGCCGTCGCCGGTCCTGACCAGCGGGTCAGCGTGGAGAAATGCGGACAAGCCGTACCCGTGCCCAACTGGGGTCGTCACGAACACTTGACCGCGTGTCGCAATCCCCGTACCGTCACGCTCCGTAGCGATAGCTGGGAGAACCCCGAGCAGCACTGGGAGTGTCCGAATGCCCTCTGAATACGCCAAGTCGCTGGGCGCCCGCCTGCGCTCCATCCGCCAGCAGCAGGGCCTGTCCCTGCAGGGTGTGGAGGAGAAGTCGAACGGGCGGTGGAAGGCCGTGGTGGTCGGCTCGTACGAGCGTGGCGACCGCGCCGTCACCGTGTCCCGCCTGGCGGAGCTGGCCGACTTCTACCGCGTTCCCGTCTCGGAACTGCTGCCCGACGGCAGCGGAGTGCGCCACGAGCCCACCAGCAAGATCGTGCTGGACCTGGAGCGGCTCTACGACGAGGCCTCCGAGGACCTGGCCTACGTCGCCCGGTACGCCCGCGCCATCCAGCAGCAGCGCGGCGACTACAACGGCCGGGTGCTCTCCATCCGCGCCGACGACCTGCGCGCCCTCGCGATCGTCTACGACGCCTCGCCGTCGGGCCTGATCGAGCGGCTCACCGAGCACGGTGTGCTGGTCGCCGACCCGCGGGCGTTCTTCGCGTCCTGACCGACCGCTGTCGCACACGAAAGGGCCCGTGCCGGACGGCACGGGCCCTTTCGTCGCGTACGGGGTGTTTCAGCGGGTGGCGTACTCGGCGATCCGGCCAAGGATGCCGTTGAGGAAGCGCGGCGAGTCGTCGGTCGACATCTGCCGGGCCAGCTCGACGGCCTCGCTGATCGCCACCGCGTCGTCGATCTCGTCGACGTAGAGCAGCTCGTAGACCGCGATCCGGGCCAGGTTGCGGTCGACCGCCGGCATCCGGTCCAGCGTCCAGCCCTCGGCGTAGCTGGCGATCACCTCGTCGATCCGGTCCAGGTGCGCCGCGACGCCCTCGACCAGGCCGACCGCGTAGTCCACGTGGTCCGGGCGCGGCTTCTCGATCCGCTCCAGGTAGCCGGCGAGCACCTCGACCGGCGGCCGGTCCCGCAGGTCGGCCTCGAAGAGCACGTCCAGCGCCCGCTTGCGCGCCTTGCGGCGCGCCGGCATCTGCTGCTTGGGACCCTCGGCCATCAGGCTCGGCCGAGGTAACGGCCGTCGCGGGTGTCGACCTTGATCTTCTCGCCGGTGGTGATGAAGAGCGGAACCTGGACGGTGGCGCCGGTCTCGACGGTGGCCGGCTTGTTGCCGCCGGTCGACCGGTCGCCCTGCAGGCCCGGCTCGGTGTAGGTGATCTCGAGCACGACCGAGGTCGGCAGCTCGATGTAGAGCGGCACACTCTCGTGGGTGGCGACGGTGGCCTCGGCCTCGGGGAGGAGGTAGTTGGCCGCCTCACCGACGGTGCCGCCGGGGACGGTGATCTGGTCGAACGTCTCCAGGTCCATGAAGACGTAGTCCTCGCCGTCGGCGTAGAGGTACTGCATGGTGCGCTTGTCGACGGTGGCGGTCTCGACCTTGGTGCCCGCGTTGAAGGTCTTGTCGACCACCTTGCCGGACAGCACGTTCTTCAGCGTGGTACGCACGAACGCACCGCCCTTACCGGGCTTGACGTGCTGGAACTCGACGACGGCCCACAGCTCGCCGTCGAGGTTGAGTACCAGGCCGTTCTTGAGGTCGTTGGTGGAGGCCATTTCCTGCCTTGATCTTCAATTGGCGGACAGACCCACGAAGTCTACTAGCTGTGTCGAACCGGGGCCGCCGCGCTGCGTACCGGCCTCGGCCCACCGACCCGGTTCACCCGTCCGAACGTGCCGAACGTCACGCACCGCACCCGAACCCACCACCCCAGCCCCAGCCCACCCGGCCGCCGCTTTGCTCTGCAGCCACCGGCGCACAGTGGCTCTCCGCGATCACCATGTGCCGCGCTGCGGGTGGCGCAACTCCGGAGAGCCACCACAGCCGCCGGCTGGCGCAGCCGGGCGGGATCCGGGCCGGCTCGTCAGCCGCCGTCGGCGGCGGGGCGGCCGGCCAGGTGGTGCAGCGCCAGCCGGTAGCCGTCCACGCCCAACCCGCAGATCACCCCGGTGGCCACCGCGGAGACCACCGAGTGGTGCCGGAACTCCTCGCGGGCGTGGATGTTGGAGATGTGCACCTCGACCAGCGGGCCGCGGAGCATGGCGCAGGCGTCCCGGACCGCGATCGAGTAGTGCGACCAGGCTGCCGGGTTGAGCACCACCGCCGCGCCCTCGTCGGCCGCCGCGTGCAGCCAGCCCAGCAGCTCGTGCTCGGCGTCGGTCTGCCGGACCACCACGTCCAGCCCCAGCTCGCGGCCGGTCTCCTCGCACATGGTCACCAGGTCCGCGTAGCTGGTCACCCCGTAGACGTCGACCTGGCGGGTGCCGAGCCGGCCCAGGTTCGGCCCGTTGAGCACGTACACCCTCATGAGCTGATCTCCCGGTACGCCGCCGCCAGCAGCTCGTCCGACGGCGCCTCGAGGATCGCCGGGCGGGCCAGGCCGTCCAGCACCACGAAGCGCAGCACGCTGCCCCGGGCCTTCTTGTCCACCCGCATCGCGGCGAGCAGCTCCGGCCAGGCGTCGGCCCGGTAGCCGGTGGGCAGGTCGAGCGCCGCCAGCACGGCCCGGTGCCGCTCCGCGGTGGCCGCGTCCAGCCGCCCGGCGAGCCGGGCCAGGGTGGCCGCGTAGACCAGGCCCACCGCGACGGCGTGGCCGTGCCGCCAGCGGTAGCCCTCCACCTTCTCGATCGCGTGCGCCAGGGTGTGCCCGTAGTTGAGCACCTCGCGCACCCCGGACTCGCGCAGGTCGCCGGAGACCACGTCGGCCTTGACCCGCACCGCCCGTTCGACCAGCTCGCGGGTCACCGGCCCGGTCGGGTCCAGCGCGGCGGCCGGCTCCCGCTCCACCAGGTCGAGGATCGCCGGGTCGGCGATGAACCCGCACTTGACCACCTCGGCCATCCCGGCGGCCAGGTCGGCCGGCGGCAGGCTGTCCAGCGTCGCCAGGTCGCAGATCACCCCGGCCGGCGGGTGGAAGGCACCGACCAGGTTCTTGCCGGCGGCGGTGTTGATCCCGGTCTTGCCGCCGACGGCGGCGTCGACCATGCCCAGCAGCGAGGTCGCCACCGGCACCCAGCGCACCCCGCGCAGCCAGCTGGCCGCGACGAAGCCGGCCAGGTCGGTGACCGCGCCGCCGCCCACCCCGACCACCGCGTCGGTGCGGGTGAAGCCGGCGTCGCCGAGCCGGTCCCAGCAGGCGGCCGCCACGTCGACGTGCTTGGCCGCCTCGGCGTCCGGCACCTCGATGAGCAGCGGGGCCACCCCGGCCGCGCGCACCCGCTCGGCCAACTCCTCGGCCAGCCCCTTGAGCGGGGGCGCGTGCAGGAAGGCCACCCGCTCGGCGCCGGGCAGCAGCCGGGGCGGCGGGTCGAGCAGGTCGCGTCCCACCAGCACGTCGTACGGCCGCTCGCCGCCGACCGGGATCCGGGTCACCTCGTCCATCGCCGGCAGCCTAGTCGAGCGGACGGCCCCGGGGCGGCGAGTGTCCACTCCGTGGCCGCCGGGCGTCACCGACGTTTGACCGCACAGGAGCGGGCAGTAACTGTGGGACGAGACCCCCCGACGGCGGAGGTACAGGCATGACCCGATCAACCATCGACGGCGCGGACATCCGGGTGCCGGCGACCATCCTCGGGGTGGGACTCGGCGGGTTCGTCGACGGGATCCTGCTCCACCAGCTGCTCCAGTGGCACCACCTGCTGAGCAGCACGGACAGCGACCGGATCGGGATCAGGTACTACCCGGTGGACACGGTGGCCGGGCTGAAGATGAACAGCCTCTGGGACGGCCTGTTCCACACGGTCACCTGGGTGGCGGTGCTGACCGGGCTGGCCCTGCTCTACGCCCGGGTCACCCGGTCCCGGGGCCGGCTGTGGCGCTCCCCCGCGCTGTGGGGCTGGGCGCTCGTCGGCTGGGGCCTGTTCAACCTGGTCGAGGGGATCGTCGACCACCAGATCCTCGGCATCCACCACGTGCGTACCGGCCCGCACCAGCTCTGGTGGGACCTGGGCTTCCTGGCGCTCGGCGCGGTCCTCGTGGCCGTCGGGTGGGCGGTGCAGCGGCGGGCGGACGTCGTGGACCTCTGCGCCCCGGAGCGGCGGTGAGCCTGGCCCACGCCGGGCACCCGGCCGGCGGCTTCCCGGCCGCCGCGCTCGTACCCCTGCTGCTGTTCTGGGCCTACCTGGCGGCGGCGCTGCGGCAACGGGACCCGGACCGGCCCGGGTGGGACCACCGGCGGACGGCGAGCTTCGGCCTCGGCGCGGCGCTGCTCGCCGCCGGGCTGCTGCTGCCCACCACCGACCTGCCCGGGCACATGGCCCAGCACCTGCTGCTCGGCATGCTGGCGCCGCTGGCCCTGGTGCTCGGCGCGCCCGGCTCGCTGGCGCTGCGCACGGTGGATCGGCGGGTCGGGCGGGCCGCGCTGCGGCTGCTGCGGCACCCGGCCCTCCGGGCGCTCGCCCACCCGGTGACCGGCCTGCTGCTCACCGCGGGCGGGCTCTGGCTGCTCTACCTGACCCCGCTCTACCGGGCCACCCTGACCCATCCGGCGCTGCACACGCTGGTGCTGCTGCACTTCGTGCTCAGCGGCTTCCTGTTCACCTGGTCCATCGCCGGTCCGGATCCCGGTCCGCACCGCCCCCGCGTCCCGGTCCGCCTGGTGGTGCTCGGGGTGGGCGTGGCGGCGCACGCCGTGCTCGCCCAACTGCTCTACGCCGGCGTGCTGGTGGACGTGCCGGCGACCGGCGACGATCTGCGGGCCGGCGCGACTCTCATGTACTACGGCGGGGACCTGGCCGAGATCCTGCTCGCCCTCGCCCTGCTGGTCACCTGGCGGCCGGAGCGGGCCCCCCGGCCGGTGCCGGTCAGGGCTTGAGCAGGGCGGCGACCTCGGTGGCGATCTCCTCCGGGGTACGCCCGTCGGTGCGCACGGTCGCCGTGGCCACCTCGGTGTAGAGCGGGCGGCGCTGCTCCATCAGGTGCTTGAGGGTGGCGCGCGGGTTCAGCGCCAGCAGCGGCCGGCCGGAGCCCAGCCCGACCCGCTTCACGGCGTCGGGCAGCTCCACCGACAGGTGCACCACGGTGTGCCCGATCAGCGCGGCGCGGTTCTCCTCGGCGAGGACCGCGCCGCCGCCGAGGGCGAGCACCCCGGCGTGCGAGGCCAGCCCCGCCGCCACGGCGGCCCGTTCGAGGGTACGGAAGTGCTCCTCCCCCTCGTCCACGAAGATGTCCGGGATCGGCTTGCCGGCGAGCTGCTCGATGTCGGTGTCGGTGTCCCGGAACTCGACGCCGAGCGCCGCGGCGAGCGCCTGCCCCACCGTGGTCTTGCCGGAGCCGGGCGCCCCGACCAGCACGCAGACCGGCCGGGTGCTCACTTGATCACCAGCGCGTCGAGGTAGCCGGACAGGTTGCGGCGCATCTCGGCGACCGAGTCGCCGCCGAACTTCTCCACCGCCGCCTCGGCCAGCACCAGCGCCACCATGGCCTCGGCCACCACGGCCGCCGCCGGCACCGCGCACACGTCGGAGCGCTGGTTGATCGCTGTGGCCGGCTCGCCGGTGAGCACGTCGACCGTGGACAGCGCCCGGTTCAGCGAGGAGATCGGCTTCATGGCCGCCTTCACCCGCAGCGGCTCGCCGGTGGTGATGCCACCCTCCAGCCCGCCGGCCCGATCGGTCACCCGGCGCACGCCGGTGGCGGTGGGCAGGATCTCGTCGTGCGCCTCGGAGCCGCGGGAGCGCGCCTGGAGCCAGCCGTCGCCGATCTCCACGCCCTTGATGGCCTGGATCGACATCAGCGCGGTGGCCAGCCGGGCGTCGAGCTTGCGGTCCCACTGCACGTGGCTGCCCAGGCCCGGCGGCACCCCGTACGCCAGCACCTCGACCACGCCGCCCAGCGTGTCGGCGGCCTTCTTCGCTGCGTCGACCTCGGCGACCATCCGGGCGCTGGCCTCCGGGTCGAGGCAGCGCAGCGGGTCGGCGTCGATCCGGGTCGCGTCGGACGGGGCGGGGCGCAACCCGGGCTTCACGGCCACCGGGCCCAGCTCCACCACGTGCGAGACGATCTCGATGCCGAGGGCCTGCTTGACCAGGGCCTTGGCGACGGCGCCCACGGCGACCCGGGCGGCGGTCTCCCGGGCGCTGGCCCGCTCCAGGATCGGCCGGGCGTCCGTGTGGCCGTACTTCTGCATGCCCGCCAGGTCGGCGTGGCCGGGGCGGGGGCGGGTGAGCGGGGCGTTGCGGGCCTGCCCGGCCAGCTCGTCCGCGTCGACCGGGTCGGCGGCCATCACGGTGCGCCACTTCGGCCACTCCGAGTTGCCCACCCGGATGGCCACCGGGCTGCCCAGCGTCAGGCCGTGCCGGAGCCCGCCGATGATCTCGACCTCGTCCTGCTCGAAGGACATCCGGGCGCCCCGGCCGTAGCCGAGCCGGCGCCGGGCCAGCTCGCCGGAGATCTCCGCGGTGGTCACCTCGATGCCGGCGGGCACTCCCTCCAGCAGCGCGACGAGGGCGGGTCCGTGCGATTCACCTGCAGTCAGCCAGCGCAACACAGCGGTCAGTCTGTCACGCCCGGTGTCCACCGCGTCGCCGTGCCCGCCGCGTCCCGCCCTGCGGACGCGCCCGTCCGGTCGGCGGGCGCGCGGCCCGGGCCACGCCCCTCAGGGTCAGGCCACGGCGCGGGCCTCGGCCAGCGCGGCGCGCATCGCCTCCCGGGGCGCGGACACCCCGGTGAACTGCTCGAACTGGCCGAGCGCCTGGGCGAGCAGCAGGTCCAGCCCGGAGACCACCCGGCAGCCGGCCGCCAGCGCCGCGGCGGCCAGCGGGGTGGGCCACGGGTCGTAGACCACGTCGAAGAAGACCGTCGCCGGCCGCCAGTCGAAGTTGTCGGCGAGCGGGTCGGCCACGCCCTTCGGCACCGTGGAGACCACCAGGTCCGCCCGGGCGTGCGCCGGGTCGCCGTCCCAGGGCGCGCCGACCAGCGGGACGCCGACCGCCTCGGCCATCAGGCACAGCTCCTGTACCGCCTCCGGCCGGCGAGCCACCACGGTGACCTCGGCCGCGCCGATCCGGGCCGCCGCCGCGACGGCCGCCCGGGCGGTGCCGCCCGCCCCGAGCACGGTCACCGTCGCACCGGCCGCACAGCCGGCGGCGGTCAGCACGTCGACCATGCCGGCGATGTCGGTGTTGTCGGCGTACCAGGTGCCGTCCGGGCGGCGTACCAGGGTGTTGGCGGCGCCGACCGCGGCGGCGACCGGCGAGACCTCGTCGGCCAGCGCGAGCGCGGCCTCCTTGCCCGGCATGGTGACCGACAGGCCGGCCCACTCCGGGCCCAGGCCCGCGACCAGGCCGGCCAGCTCGTCGGCTCCGCACTCGATCCGGGTGTACGACCACCCGGTCAGCCCGGCCGCCGCGTACCCGGCGTTGTGGATCACCGGGGAGAGCGAGTGGGCGATGGGCCGGCCGACCACGGCGGCCCTCATCAACTGCAGTTCTCCCCGGTGAGCACCTTGTTGTCGCACATCTGCTTCTGCAGCTTGCGGAAGTCGGCGTCGTTCGAGCCGTAGCCCATGGTGCCCTTCTGGTCCACCGTCATGAAGAAGATCCAGTCACCGGGCGGCGGCTCCAGGGCGCCCTTGAGCGCTGCCTCGCCCGGGTTGCTGATCGGGGTGATCGGCAGGCCCGCCACGTTGTGCGTGTTGTAGGGGTTCTTCAGGTCGTTGATCTCGCTCTGCAGCAGGTCGTCGGAGTCCTTCGGATCCTTGCCCTGGAGGCGGAAGTAGTAGTTGATGCCGCTGTCGATGCCGAGGCACTTGCAGCCGATCTTGCCGGCGTAGACCCGGTTGTAGATCACCCGGGAGACCTTCGGCAGGTCCACCGCGTTGACCGACTCCGCCTCGGCGATCGAGGCGGTGATCAGCGCCTCGTACGGGGAGATCTTCCGTTCCTTCTGCGCCCGGTCGACGAAGTCGAGCTGCTGGGCGACCCGGAGGAACTCGTTCACCATCATCGACAGGATCTGCTCGGCCGTGGCCTTCGGCGGGATCTCGTAGGTGGACGGGTAGAGGAAGCCCTCGATGCTCTTCGGGCCCTTCTTGCCGTCCTCGCGGTTGAACCAGTAGGCGGGCACGCCCAGCTTGACCGGGTCCTTCGCGGCGGTCTGGAAGTCCTTGACCGGGATCTTGGTCTGCTTGGAGAGGATCTGGTAGATGTTCAGGCTGATGGTGCCCTCGGGGATGGTCACCCCGTTGACCACCCGGCTCTTCGGGTCGAGCATCAGTGTGATCACGTCCGCGGCCTTCATCTGCTTGCGGACCTTGTAGCGGCCGACCTGGATGTTCTTGCTGCGCGAGTTCGCGTCGGCGGCCTCGATGAACGCCTTGGTGCTCTTCACCACACCGGCCTCGAAGAGGGTGTTCCCGATGTCGGTGAGGGTGTCGCCGGCCTTCACCTCGACCAGCGCCTCGCCCGTGCCCGGGCCGTCGTAGTCGGGGGTGACGAAGTGGTTGCGGATCCGGTCGAAGCCGACGTACGCGCCACCGCCGATGCCGCCCAGCAGCACCAGCGCCATGAGCAGGGCGAAGATGGTCTTGCCCCGGCCGCCACCCGACCCGCCGTTGCGCTTGCGCACGGCGCCGCGCCGGTGCCGGCCCTTCTCCCCCCTCTCCGCCTCGTCGAACCCCAGATCAAGATCGTCGATCATTGCGTCCGCCTCCGCTGCGCGTCCAGCCAGCTCTGCAGAATCTCCACCGCGGCGGCCTGGTCGACCACCGCCCGTTGGCGCTTTCCCCGGACGCCCCGTTCGGCCAGCCTACGACTAGCCACCACGGTCGACATCCTCTCGTCCGTCAGCGTCACCGGAATCGGCCCCATTACATCGGCCAACCGGGCAGCGTACGCCGAGACGTTCGCCGCCGCGGGGCCGTGCTTTCCGGCGAGGTTGACCGGCAGACCCACCACGATCTCGACCGCCTCGTGCTCGGCGGCCAGCCGGACCAGCTCGGCGATGTCGGTGGGCACGGCGTCCGGCGCGGCCGTCAGGTCGCGGGCGAGGGTGACCAGCGGGGTGGCCAGGATGCCGTGCGGGTCGGACCGGGCCACCCCGACGCGCACCTGCCCGACGTCGACGCCGAGCCGGACACCACGGGACAGGTCAGCCATCTACCGGACACTTCCCCCCGGGTACGGGCCAGGGCGGACCCGGCGGTCCGCCCTGGCGTCGATCGGTGCGCATCATCAGGCGTCGGCGATCGCCTTCTCCACGGTGGCCAGCAGGTTCGGCGCCTCCGCGGCGGGCAGTCCACCGCCCTGGGCGAGGTCGTCGCTGCCGCCGCCCCGACCGGAGAAGGCCGCCTTCACCAGGTCCTTCGCGGTCAGCCCCCGGCCCCGGGCGGCCTGGTTCACCGCCACCACCAGGGACGCCTTGCCGCCCGCCCGGGCGGCCACCGCGACCACGGCCGGGCGGGCCGGGTCGATCCGGCCCCGGATCTCCTGGGCCAGGGTCCGGACGTCGTTGCCGGCCGCGCCCTCGGGCGCCTCGGTGCCGACGTACGCCACGCCCCGGACGTCCTTCGCCTGCGCCGCCAGGGCCGCGGCCCCGCCGAGCACGAGCTGGGCGCGGAGCTTCTCCAGCTCCTTCTCCGCGTCGCGGAGCTGGGTGACGGTCTGCTCGACCCGGTCGGCGACCTGGTCGCCCGGCACCCGGAACAGCTCGGCGAGCCGGGAGACCAGCAGGTGCTCGCGGGCCAGGAAGCCGAAGGCGTCCATGCCGACCAGCGCCTCGATCCGGCGCACGCCGGAGCCGACCGACGCCTCGGAGAGGATCTTGACGAGGCCGAGCTGGGCCGAGCGGGCCACGTGCGTGCCGCCGCACAGCTCGCGGGCGTAGTCGCCGACCTCGACCACCCGGACCCGCTCGCCGTACTTCTCGCCGAACAGGGCCATGGCGCCAATCCGGCGCGCCTCCTCCTGGGTGGTGATGAAGGCGTGCACCTCCAGGTCGGCCAGGAGCACCTCGTTGACCTGCTGCTCCACGTCGTGCAGCACGCTCGGCGCCACCCCGGTCGGGGTGTTGAAGTCGAACCGCAGCCGGCCCGGCGCGTTCAGCGAACCCGCCTGGGTGGCCGACTCGCCGAGGAAGTTGCGCATGGTCTGGTGCACCAGGTGGGTGGCGGTGTGCGAGCGGGAGATGGCCCGCCGGCGGGACACGTCGATCTCGGCGTAGCCGGTCTCGCCGGCGCGCACCTCACCGCGGAGCACCTTGGCCCGGTGCACGATCAGGCCCGGCACCGGCTGCTGCACGTCGAAGACCTCGAGCTGGCCGCCGCCGACCGTGATCAGGCCCTGGTCGGGCTGCTGACCGCCGCCCTCGGCGTAGAACGGGGTGGTGTCGAGCACCAGCTCGACCGTGTCGCCCTCGACCGCCGCGGCCACCTCGGCGCCGCCGGCCAGCAGCGCGCGCACCCGGGACTCCCGGTTCAGCTCGGTGTAGCCGGTGAACTCCACCGCCCCGCCGCCGTCGAGCACCGACCGGTACGCCGACACGTCGGTGTGCCCGGTCTTGCGCGCCTGCGCGTCGGCCTTGGCCCGGCTGCGCTGGTCGGCCATCAGCCGGCGGAAGCCCTCCGCGTCGACCTGGAGGCCCTGCTCGGCCGCGATCTCCAGGGTCAGGTCGATCGGGAAGCCGTACGTGTCGTGCAGCTGGAACGCCTTGTCACCGGAGATCGCCGCCTGCCCGGCCGACTTGGTCTCCGCGATGGCGGTGTCCAGGATCGTGGTGCCGGCCCGCAGCGTGGCGAGGAAGGCGTCCTCCTCGGCGTACGCGTACTGGGAGATCCTGCCGAACTCCTCGGCCAGCTCCGGGTACGACGGGGCCATGCAGTCCCGGGCCACCGGCAGCAGCTCGGGCAGCGCCCGGTCCTGGTAGCCGAGGAGGCGGACCGCGCGGATGGCCCGGCGCATGATCCGGCGCAGCACGTAGCCGCGGCCCTCGTTCGACGGGGTCACCCCGTCGCCGATCAGCATCAGCGCGGTGCGCACGTGGTCGGCGATCACCCGCAGGCGCACGTCGTCCGGGTGCGACTCGCTGGCCACGTGGCCGGAGTGCGCGCCGTAGCGCTTGCCGGTCAGCTCGGCGGCCCTGTCGAGGATCGGCCGGACCTCGTCGATCTCGTAGAGGTTGTCGACGCCCTGGAGGATGGAGGCCATCCGCTCCAGGCCCATGCCGGTGTCGATGTTCTTCGCCGGCAGCTCGCCGAGGATCGGGTAGTCCTCCTTGGTGGTGCCCGGACCCCGCTCGAACTGCATGAACACGAGGTTCCAGAACTCCATGTAGCGGTCCTCGTCGACCGCCGGCCCGCCCTGGCGGCCGTACTCGGGGCCGCGGTCGTAGAACAGCTCGGAGCACGGGCCGCACGGGCCGGGAATGCCCATCGACCAGAAGTTGTCGGCCTTGCCCCGGCGGACGATCCGCTCGGCGGGCACGCCCACCGACCGCCAGATCTGGAACGCCTCGTCGTCGTCGAGGTAGACCGTCGGCCAGATCCGCTCCGGGTCCAGCCCGAAGCCGCCCGCCTCGACCGGCTTGGTGACCAGGTCCCAGGCCAGCGGGATGGCGCCGTCCTTGAAGTAGTCGCCGAAGGAGAAGTTGCCGTTCATCTGGAAGAACGTGCCGTGCCGGCTGGTCTTGCCGACCTCGTCGATGTCCGGCGTCCGGATGCACTTCTGCACGCTGACCGCGCGCCGGTACGGCGGGGTCTGCTGGCCCAGGAAGTAGGGGACGAACTGCACCATGCCGGCGTTGACGAACAGCAGGTTCGGGTCGCTGATGGCGGGCAGCGGAGCGGACGGCACCACGGCGTGGCCGTTGGCCTCGAAGTGGGCGAGGTACCGCCGCTTGATCTCCGCCGTCTTCATCGCTGGTGCTCCTCCGGGAAAATCTCTCGGTCGCCGATGCGCGGGTCCTCCCGCAGCTCGGCGAACTGGTCGTCGTACGCCTCGCCGCGGGCGAAGGCCTCGTGGATCTCCTGCTCGCGCTCGGCCATCCCGGCCCGCACGTCGTCCATGAAGCTCCGGACCGACTCGACGAGACCGCCGGCGGACTCGGACAGCCCGCTGGCGATCCCCGCCGGGGTGTACGCCTGCGCGGTCCGGGTGGCCTTGCGGACCACCAGCACGCCCACGGCCAGGCCGATGCCCAGCCAGAACAACCGCCTCATGCTCTCATCCTCCCGCTGTCGGCCGGCCGGGTCAGCGGTTGCCGCGCTTGGCGGCCCGGCGCTGCTGCTTGATGGTGTCGCGCACCTCGCGCTCGGTCTCCGCGTGGCGGCGGGCGGCGGCGGCCTTGCGCACGCCGTAGCCGAACGCGGCCACCTTGACCAGCGGGTTCGCGGCGGCGGCGGAGACCACGGCGGCCAGGTTCGCCACGTTGGCGGTGACGTTCTGCGCGTGGGTGGTCATGGTGTCCACCTTGGCCAGCTGGAGGTTGACCCCGTCGAGGGAGGTCTGCACCTGCTCCAGGGCGGTGTTGACGTTCTTCACCGTGGTGTTCACGTCACCGAGCAGCGGCGCGGTGCGGTCGTTCAGGTCGGCGATCATGCGGGTCGTCGCGTCGACGGTGTGCCGCAGCCGCAGGATCGGCACCGCGAGCACGAGCACCAGCATCAGGAACGCGCCGGCCGCGATCAGCGCAGCGATCTCTCCACCACTCACGCGCATGTCCTCCTCAAGCAGTGTCCCGGGACCCGACGCCCCGGGACGCGCGACCGTCCTACCCGGTCCGCCCCACGCCGACCCACCTCGGTCAGCAGGCGCAGGCTGGCCCGCCAGCCCCAGACCCTACCGTCCGTGATGGAAACCGGCTCACGACGGTGAGGGTGTCGGCTCGCCGAGCGGATCGTCGGTGAGGGTCGGGTACGGGTCCTCACCGGTGAGCGACGGATCGGTGCTCGGCTGTGGTCCGGTGCGCTCGTCGTCGATCGCGTTGCGCACCTTCACCGACACCAACGAGCCGGCACACTCCCCCGCTGCGGCCGCGGGCGCCGGAGACGGCGCGGACTCGCCGTCCACCGCCGGCGGCACGCAGGTCGGCTCGCGGACCCAGAGATCGAGGGTGAGTTCGTCCCGACGCCAGCAGGTGTAGTTCCCCTTGACCTTCTGCTCCGGGCAGCGGTCCACCTTCCAGCGCCGCCAGCCGTCCCGGGTCAGGGCCGTCTCGTAGACCTGGGCGGTCTCCTTCCAGGCCTTCTGCGACTCGACGGTGCGTTCCCGCAGCCGGCAGTCCTGGAGGCACCAGCGGCTGCCGCTGACGTTGTCCACCGTCTTCGTCGCCGCCCAGGTCGGCACGCTCAGCGCGTCGAGGGTGTCGAAGACCGGATCGTGGCTCAGCGTGCGCAGCCCGAAGTAGAGCGGCACCGCGCCGAGCAGCACCACGCTGACCAGGGCGAGGATGCCCATCCGCAGCCGCCGCCGCTCGCGCATCTGCCGGCGTAGCTCCGAGCGGGCGCCCCGCAGGCCGCCCACCGCGTCGTCGGCCTCCCCCGGCGTGGCCTCGGCCCGCAGCAGCGCCGGTCCGGCGCCGTCGCCCGGTCCCGGCCGCGCCCCCGCCGGCTCCCCCGTCGGTACGACCGCGGCGGCCCGCGCCACCGCCGGCGCGCCGGGCCCCGGCGGTACGGCGCCCGGGCCGGGCCGGTTGGGCTCCGGCGTGAGCGGGGTGGCCCGACCGGTTGTCCGCTCGTCCGGCCCCGCGGGGCGGGGCACCGAGGCGGCCGCCCGGGCCACCGCGGGTGCACCGGCGGCGGCGCGTGGCTCGCCGGCCGGGTGGCGGTCGCCCGCCGGCGGGACGCCGCCGGCGGGGAAGCCACCGGTCCGCGCCGGGTCGCCGGCCGGGAAACCGCCCGTGCGGGCCGGGTCGTCAACCGGCGCGCGTCCGCCGGACCGGGGACCGCCGGCCGGCAGGCCCCCGCCACGCGCCGGGTCACCGGCCGGGAACCCGCCGGTGCGGCCCGGGTCACCGCCGGGGCCGCGCCCGCCCGGACGGTCGCCGGTCGCCACACCGCCGGCCGGGAAACCGCCCGTGCGGGCCGGGTCGTCAACCGGCGCGCGTCCGCCGGGCCGGGGACCGCCGGCCGGCAGTCCACCGGTGCGGTCGGTGTCCGGACGGGCGGTGCCACGGGCGCGGTCGTCGGGAGCGGCCGGCCGGGCGGCCGGGCCGCCGGGTCGGGCCGCGCCGCGGGCGGGGCCGGGCTGGTCGCTCTTCACCGGCGGCAGGGCCGCGCCGACCCGGCCGGCCGGGCCACGGTCGGGGCCGGCCGGCCCGCCGCGCCGCGCGGCGGTCGGCTCGTCGGCCGGCGCACCGCCCGGGCGGCGGACGGCCGGCATGGCGGGGTCGGTGTGCGAGGTGCGGCCGGCCTGTCGCAGCCAGTCGGCGGGCCGCTCGGGCCGCTGCGGACGCGGCTCGTCGGCGTCCTCGCGGGCCCCGCGACGTGCGACCGGCGGAGCGTCGCCGGTGCCAGGGGATCCGCCCGGCGCGTCCGGGGCGGCACGGTGGCCCGCCGCGGCGCCGGACGCGGCACGACGGCCGCCCGGCGTGTCGGACGCGGCACGGCGGCCGGACGCGGCCGGCTCGTCGCCGGCGGCGCGGCGGCCCGACGACATCGGCGCGTCGTCGGACGCACCCCGGCGACCCGCCGGTGTCCCGGCGTCATCGGCGGCGGCCCGTCGACCGGACGGCGCTGCCTCGCCCGGAGCGGCCCGGCGGCCGCGCGGCGTGGCGGCGTCGTCCGGCACTGCCCGCCCGCCGGCCGGCCGCGCGGTGTCCTCGGAAGCGCCACGGCGACCGGGCGGGGCCGCCGGTGCGTCCGGAGCCGCGCGGCGGCCGGTCGGCATCGGCGGGACGGCAGCGGCTCGGCGGCCGGTCGGCGGCGCGTCGGCATCGGGACCGGGTCGGGGGCCGGACGGAGCGTCGGCCGGGACGCGGTGCGGGGTCGGCGTGCCCGGGCCGTCCGCCCGGCGGCCCACGGCGGGCCCGTCCGGTGCCACGCCGGGCATCGGCGGGGCGTTTCCACTGCGCGGCACCACCGGCTGGTCCGGTTCCCCGGCGCGACGACGGCCAGCGGGCCGGCCGCCGGCGGGTCCGCCCGCACCCTCCACCGGCGACGGGCCGGCGGTGGACGGTTGGGAGCGCTGCGGGGCGCGGCCCCGGCGCGACTCGGGGTCGCCCGGGTGTGGCGCACCGGTCACCGGCTCGCCGGGCCGGCCGACGCCGGGCGCGGCGGCGCGCGCCGAGGGCACGCCAGCGCGGCCGGTCTCGGGCTCGACGGCGGCGCGCCGGCCGGAACCGGAGACGGGCCGGACCGCGGGGTCGACGGCACCGGCGGCCGGCCGGCGGCCGGCGACGGGCGGAGCACCGTCGGGCACCGCCCGACGGCCGCCGCCGGAGGCCGGGCGGACGCCGGGGTCGAGGTCGGGGGCGCCGCGACGGCCGGGTGCGGGCGCGCCGCCCTCGGGGGCCGACCGGCGACCGGCGCCGGAGACCGGGCGGACGCCCGGGTCGGCGTCGTCGGACAGGGCGCGCCGGGCGCCACCGGAGACGGGGCGGGCCGGGTCCACGGCACCGGGCCGGGGGCCGCCGGCCGGCGCGGCGGGCGCCTCGGCGCCGTGCCGGCCGCGTGGGGTCGGCGGAACCGCGGACCGGGCGCCCTCCGGGCCCGCGGCCTGCGGCCAGCCGGGACCGGGGTTCGGGCCGCCGTAACCGCGGTCGGGGGCGGGACCGGCGCCCTGGCCGGCGCGGCCGGGAGCCGGGCCGGCGGGGGGCGCGACGCGCGGACCGGGCGGGCCGGTCACCCGGCCGGGAGCCGGTGCGAGGGGTGGCTGCTGGCCGCTCGGCGCGTCCGGGGTCCGGCGGGGCGGGCGGGACGGCTCGGCGGGGCCGCGGGTGGGTTCGGCGGGGCGCCGGGTCGGTTCGGGCGTGCCGGGCCAGGGGCCGTCGACGGGGCGGCGCGGGGCCGCCGGATCGGGGCCGCCGGGGCGGACCGGTGGCGCGGCGGGACCGGCCTCGGGGGCGCGGCGAGCGGGCGGGGTCTCCGGCCCGGGCCGGGTGGCCCCGGGCGGCGGCGCCGCGCCCGGGCGGGAGGCCCGGGGCGGTTCGGCCGCGGGCGGACCGGGTCGGGGCCCCGGCGCGGCGGGTGGCAACCCGCCCCGCGCGGGCGGCACGGCGCCGGGCGCCGACCCGTCCGGGCCGAGGTCGTTGCGCTGCTGCTTGGCCGTCCGCAGGTCGTCGATCCAGCCGAACTCCTCGCCGGCGGTCGCCTCGTCCGGCTCGGCGTCGGCCTTGCCCCGCCCCCACCGACGGCCCTTGGCACGCGGGTCCCGCCGCTCGTCGGGGCCATCCGCCGGCCGCTCCGGACCACGCGCCATCACTGCTGACCCTCCCCGACGGCGTCGCCGCCGCCCTCGTTCGCCCCGTCGACCCGTTCGGCGCCCGCCGGGCGGCCGCCGTTCACCGCGGCCTCCGCCCGCGCAGGCGGCGAGGGCAGCCCGCGCACGATCCGGCGCAGCAGCGGCAGCCGGGTGGCCACCGCCCGCTCCGCGCCGTGTCCGCTGGGTTGGTAGTAGTCGGTCCCGACGAGGTCGTCCGGAGCGTACTGCTGGGTGACCACCCCGCGGTGGTCGTCGTGCGGGTAGCGGTAGCCGGCCCCGTGCCCGAGGCCCCGGGCACCGGCGTAGTGGGAGTCGCGCAGCCCGCGCGGCACCGCCCCGCCGCGACCGGCGCGCACGTCGGCCATGGCCGCGCCGATGGCGGTGGTGGCCGAGTTGGACTTCGGGGCGGTGGCCAGGTGAATGACCGCCTGGGCCAGGTTGAGCTGGGCCTCGGGCAGGCCGACGTATTCCACGGCGTGCGCGGCGGCGGTGGCGACCGTCAGCGCGGTGGGGTCGGCCATGCCGACGTCCTCACTGGCGAAGATCACCATGCGCCGGGCGATGAACCGGGCGTCCTCGCCGGCCACCAGCATCCGGGCCAGCCAGTGCAGCGCGGCGTCCACGTCCGAGCCGCGCATGCTCTTGATGAACGCGCTGGTCACGTCGTAGTGGGCGTCGCCGTCGCGGTCGTAGCGGACGGCCGCCACGTCGACCGCCTGCTCGGCGACGGCGAGGTCGATCCGGCCGGCGCCGAGCGCGGTCGCGGTGGCCGCCGCCGCCTCCAGCGCGGTGAGCGCCTTCCGGACATCGCCGCCGGCGAGGCGGACGAGGTGGTCCTCGGCGTCGGTCTCCAGGGTGAGCGCGCCGCCCAGCCCGCGCTCGTCGGCGACCGCGCGGCGCAGCAGGCCGCGGACGGCGTCGTCGTCCAGCGGCTGGAGGGTGAGCAGCACGCAGCGGGACAGCAGCGGTGAGATGACCGAGAAGTACGGGTTTTCGGTGGTCGCCGCGAGCAGGGTGACCGTCCGGTCCTCCACGGCGGCGAGCAGCGAATCCTGCTGGGTCTTGCTGAACCGGTGCACCTCGTCGATGAAGAGCACGGTCGGCGGGCCGCCGGCGCGGCGCTGCCGGCGGGCGGTCTCGATGACGGCGCGGACGTCCTTGACCCCGGCGGTCAGCGCGGACATGGCGACGAAGCGACGGTCGGTGGCCCGGGCCACCAGGTGCGCGATGGTGGTCTTGCCGCTGCCGGGCGGCCCCCAGAGGATCACCGACATCGGGGCCGCGGCCTCGACCAGTTGCCGCAGCGGGGCGCCCGGGGCGAGCAGGTGGTCCTGACCGACCAGCTCGTCGATGCTGGCGGGGCGCATCCGGACCGGCAGCGGCGAATCCGCCGCGGCGGCGGTGAACCCGTCGACGCCGCCGGGACCCGCGGGGGCGCTGGGCGCTCCGGCGGGTTCGCCGAGGGTGAAGAGGGCGTCGGATTCCATCACGAGAACAGTACCGGGCCGGGCCGACGACGCTGGAATCGCGCCGCCGGCCCGGCCCGGATGGTCGTTTCCGGTCAGCCGCGACCCGGACGCCGGCCCCGGTACCACCGGCCGCCACCGGCGCCCCGGGGGCCGGACCCGACGCCGGCCAGGTAGAGGGAGAGCAGCAGGAAGCCGATGAGCATGAGGGTGTGGGTGTTGAACAGGTCGGGCGCGCCGAAGTTCGTGTTCAGGAAATCGATCAACAGGGCGAAGCCGAACACGATGGCCGCGAGAATGGCGAGCATGGTCGTTCCTCCGGTGGGGGGTCCCAGTAGGTCGCCGGGGATGTACCCGATCGGTCTGTTCGTCAATCTCCACCGTGGAACGCCCGCGGTGGGTGGCGTCAGCGATCGGTGGCGAGGATCGCGTACCGCACCGAGTCCCACCAGGAGCCCCGGACGAGCAGGTGGTCCCGGCTGACCCCCTCCGGCCGCATGCCGGCCTTCTCCAGCACCCGCCGCGAGGCGACGTGGTCCGGCCGGGTGGTCGCCTCCACCCGGTGTAGCTCCACCTGGTCGAACGCCAGGCTCAGCAGCAGCCGGGCGATCTCGGTGCCGAGGCCCCGGCCCCAGTGGTCGGGGTGCACCACGTAACCGATCTCGCCGCGCCGGTGCGGCACGCTCTCGATGGTCAGGGTGCCCAGCCCGAGCAGCGGCGACGCCAGGCCGACGCGCGGCGCCGGACGCGCCGAGGCGGAGTCGTCGCCGGCCCCGCCGACGGCGGCCAGCCGGTACGCCGGCCGCGGCTCGCCGGCCGCCTCCTCGCGCCAGCCGGACAGGGCGGCGCCGGCCTCGTCCCGCGTGGGCGGCCGGTCGTCCAGCACCCGGTCGAACACCCGTGGATCGGTCAGCAGGGCGTGCAGCGCCGGCACGTCGTCGTCCGCCCATTCCCGCAGCACACAGCGCGGGCCGGGCAGGCGCACCGGGCGCACGGAGTGGATGGGGGTCACGGAATCTCCTCTCGTAGGCTGGCCGCATGATCACTGCCGACCAGGTCCTGCTGGGACGGGACACCCTGCTCGCCGCCACCGGCCACCACCCGTACGCCCGGCACGCCCTCTGGCGGGACCGGGAGGCGCGGGGCTGGCGACGGGACGGCGCGGTCGGCTGGCTGCTCCCGCCGGAGCAGGGGCCGGCCGGCGGCGCGCTCGGGGCGGCCGGGCCGGCGCTGGACGTCTTCGCGGGCCTGGTGGCGGACGGGACGCTGCACCCCGGCCAGTGGCTGCACCTGCCCCGCACCGCCGCCGAGGAGGTGGCCGACCGGCTCACCGTGGCCCGGCTCGACGAGTGGGACTTTCTCTGGACCACGACGGCGCCGCCGGAGCAGCCGGAGGAGGAGCGGGTGGTCCGCCTCACCGAGGCCGACCATCCCGCGCTGGCCGCGCTGATCGACGAGGCCTTCCCCAGCACGACCTCCCGCCCGGGCGACCCGCGCATCGTCGACTGGTACGGCATCCGCGACGGCGACCGCCTGGTGGCCTGCGGCGCCGACCGCAGCCGGGGCGACGTCGGCTTCCTGGCCGGGCTGACCGTGGCGCCTGACCGCCGGGGCCGCGGGCTCGGCGCGGCGCTCACCGCCGGCATGACCCGCGCCCTGTTCGCCCGGCACGACCAGGTGGCGCTCGGCGTCTACACCGCCAACGTCGGCGCGATCCGGCTCTACCGCCGGCTCGGCTACACCGGGACCGAGCCGCGCACCTCGGTCCACCTGGGCTGATCCGCCGGCCACGACCACCTCCCCGCGCTGCGACTGCCGAACCGGCCCGAACCAACCACCCCGCCGGCCTGACGGCCTCCCTGCCGCACCGACCCGCCACCTCCAAGACCTGGCGGGTCGGCCGGGGCCGGATGCGAGGCGGTCAGTCCGAGCGTGCGGGTGCGGAGGCGACGACCGTGGCCGGGTCCACCGGGCCGGCGGGGTCGAGCGCCGGGCCGGGATGGCCCGGGCCGGCGGCCAGGTCGGCGGGCTCCTGTGCCGGCGTCCGACGCCCGGCCCGCCAGGCCGGCAGGTAGAGCGGCGCGGCCACGGCGAGCACCACGGCGCCGACCAGCATGGCGACGGTGATGCTGGTCGCGTCGGCCAGGGCGGTCAGCACCACCGCGCCGAGCGCACCGGCCGGCTGGCCCATCATCGAGTTCAGCGAGAGCACGCTGGTGCGGTACGGCCCGTCGACCTGCCGGTGCAGCAGTCCCATGTGGAGCGGGTTCGACGCGCCGTGCACGGTGTAGCAGGCGAGGTAGGCGATGAGCACCCCGACCGGGCCGGCGAGCAGGCCCATCCCGACCACGGTGACGCCCTGGAGCACCCGCATGAGCGCGGCGGCGGGCGCGGCGCCGAGGCGGCGCAGCATCAGCGGGGTCAGCGCGGCGCCGGCGGCGTTGGCCAGCCAGGCCGCCGAGCCGGCCGGGCCGAGCAGCGCGGCGGCGCGGTCCGGGTCGCCGACCACCTCGGCCAGCCGCACCGGCAGCAGCGACTCGAAGGTGACCATGCCGAAGCCCCAGAACAGCTCGACGGCGACCAGGGCGAGCAGCACCCGGTTGCTGCGCAGCAGGCCGATGGCCTGGGCGACCATCCGGGGCGCCTCGGCCACCGAGGCCCGCAGGGCGGCGGTCCCCTTGGCCGGCCGGTGTTCGACCAGCAGCACGGTGAGCGCCACCAGCGAGACCGCCTGGAGGGCGATGGCCACCAGCACGGGCAGGGTCAGCGCGCTGACCGGACCGACCGGGCCGAGGGCGACCAGGCCGCCGCTGAGCAGCGCGCCGGCGCCGATGGCGACGCCGATGACGGTGCCGGCCCAGCCCAGGCCGCGCTCGTACTCGGCCTCCGGGTCGGCGGCCAGGGTGGCGTCGACGTACCACGACTCCAGGGGGCCGCTGTCGAGCGCCCGGTAGATCCCCTGCATCGCCCAGACCAGGAAGAACATCCAGAACGAGTCGGCGACGACGAAGAGCACCAGCGAGGCCAGGCAGACCACCCAGGCGGTGACCAGCACCGGCTTGCGGCCGAGCGCGTCGGCGAGGCCACCGGTGGGCAACTCCAGCGCCAGCACCAGCAGGCCCTGGGCGGTGGCGACCAGGCCGATCTGGGACAGCGACAGGCCGCGCTCCTGCATCAGCAGGATCATCACCGGGATGAGCAGGCCGCTGGGCAGCCAGCGCAGACCGTAGAGGGTGAGGTAGCGGAACCGGACCTGGCGTACGGAGAGCGCGGTCACCGGAACTCCTTCGGCATCGGGTAGGCGGCGAGGTAGATCTGCACCTGCTCGGCGCCGGGTTCGGCCGCGTCAGCCTCGTTCCGGTGGCGCTCGAGCAGCTCCCAGACCTCGGCCTCGATCGCCTGCAGCCGGGCGGCCGGGATGGTCATGAAGATGTCGCTCATGCCGAAGGCGTCCCGCCACTCCGGCGCCCACTCGTGCTGGCTGGCGAACCACTGCTCGGCATGGTGGGCCAGGAGGCGCACCTGATCGCCCTGGATCCAGTCGATCGCCGCGCGGGCGTCGGGGTCGTCGTCGAAGTCGCTGGGATCCCAGTTGGTGACGTCGTGCGCGGCCTGCCACCACCGCTGCCGGCCGGTGCCCCGCTCCGGGTCCTCCACGACCAGCCCCACCTCGGCGAGCTGGCGCAGGTGGTAGCTGGTGGCCCCGGTGTTGGTGCCGAGCATCTCGGCCAGCGCGGTGGCGGTCGACGGCCCCTTCACCCGCAGGGCGCCGACCAGGCGCATCCGCAGCGGGTGGGCCAGCACCCGCACCTGTCGATGGTCGAGCCGCACCTCGCGCGGCTCGGGACGCGACGTCTCGTTCTCCATGCCATGCACAATATCTGTGCACACTTCCTTTGCACAATAGCTGTGCACAAGAACTGTGCATCAAGAGGTCAGGCAAGCACCTCGGTGATTCCGCGCAGCCGGGTCCGCAGCAGGTCGGCGGCCCGGGAGGAGTCGAGGCGTACCTCGGCGGGGCGGTGCAGGCCGGCTTCGGCGATGGTGGCCGTCTTGAGGCCGGCCGGGTCGAGGCCGTCGTGCCGGGCCACCAGCAGACCCATCTCGGCGCGGCTGACCGCTTCCGGGCCGGCCACGTTGAGCGGGCCGGCCAGGTCGGTGGGCACCAGTTCGAGCACCGCCGCGGCGAGGTCGGTCACGTGCACCGGGCAGCGGGCCTCGTCGGTGAAGAGGACCGCCCGGCCGGCCAGGGCGTCGCGGCAGAGCTGGATCTGCTTGCTCCCCTCCCCCACGATCAGCGAGGTCCGCACCAGCACCGCCCCCGGGTCGACGGCCCGCACCGCGGTCTCGGCGGCCGCCTTCGCCGCCCCGTACGGGTGCACCGGCGTGGGCACGTCGTCGTCGGCGTACGGCGTCGGCCGGCCGGCGTGCAGCGCGTCGCTGGACAGGTGCACCAGCCGCGCCCCGACCTCGGCGGCGCCGCAGGCGACGTGGGCCGCCCCGTCCGCGGTGACCGCCCAGTCGTCGTACCGGTAGGGGGTGGCCACGACGGCTTCGGGGCGTACCTCGGTCAGCAGCGCGCGGACCGCGGCCCGGTCGGTGACGTCGAGCCGGCGCGGCGCGACGCCCGACACCGCGACGGCGGCCGAGTGGTACGTGCCCACCACCCGGTGCCCGGCCGCGACGGCCTGCCGGCACACCTCGGCACCGAGAAAGCCGCTGGCTCCCACCACGAGCAGGTTCATCCCGTCCTCCAGACGTCGAAAGGCCCGCGTCATCATGACGCGGGCCTTTCGTCAACTCAGGATCAGGTCGGGTCGTTCACCGGGGCGGCCAGGCTGACGCGACGTCTCCGGCGGCTCGCTCGTTGGTGCGACGAGGGTGGACGGAGGCAGACGATGGCGGCGGGACGCGGTGCCGACCTGCTGCGCCCTCCCACGAGTTCGGGTCGCGCCACGTTCCTGGAGCTCTTCTTCGACCTGGCCTTCGTTGTGGCCCTCACCCGGGTCACGCAACGATTCGTCGACCTGAGCGATGACACCGGCTGGGCGCTCGTCGCGGGGCTCGGTCGTACCCTGCTGCTCTTCTTGGCGCTCTGGCTGATCTGGTCACACACCACCTGGATCACCAGTCGCTACGAACCGGAGCGGTCGATCATCCAGGCTGTCGTGGTCGGCACCATGCTCGCCGGCCTGGTCATGGCGGTGACACTGCCACGCGCGATGGAGGAGCGAGCGCTGCCGTTCGCGGCCGCGTACCTGCTGGTGATGGTGGTGCGGCCGCTGGTCGTCGCCGCCGCGCTGCGTGGCCATCCGCGACGTCTGGTGCCGTTCCGGCTCGCCGCGTGGGCTGCGGCGAGCGCGCCGCTCTGGCTGGTCGGCGCGTGGGGCCCCGAACCACTTCGTCTGCCGCTGTGGGCTGCCGCCCTCGCTGTCGACTACCTCGCGTGGGCCCTAGGCTGGCCGCTGCCGTGGCTCGGGGCCGCTGCGGTGCACCGCTGGCGGATCGCTGGGACGCATCTTGCCGACCGTCACCAGCAGATGTTCCTCGTCGCGCTCGGTGAGACGATCTTGGTGATCAGCATGGTTTTCGGCGGCACGGCCTACTCCTCGGTGCGGGCAGCGGCCTTCGGGGTCGCGTTCGCCACCAGCGCGCTGCTCTGGCGGATCTACTTCCACCGTGCCGGTCTGCTGCTGACCGAGGCGTTGGGTCGGGCGGGTATGCCCGGCCGGCTGGGCACCGTGTCGGAACGGACGCATCTGCTGATCGTGCTCGGCGTGCTCGTCACCGCGGTCGGCTACGAGCTGGTGATCGATCATCCGTACGGGCCGCCGCGGCCCAGTTGGCTCCTGTTCGTGGTAGGCGGTCCGGTGCTCTTCCTCGTCGGCCGTACGCTGCTGGAGTACGAGATCTTCGACCGGGTATCCCGATCCCGGGTGATCGGCCTGGTGGCCCTGCTGCTGTTCACGCCGGCGTTGGCCCGCTGGGCACCGATGGTCGGGCTGAGCGTGGTGGCCGGAGTGCTGGCCCTGGTCGCGCTACTCGACGCGCTGCGGACCCGGGGAGGGCCGCTGGAGTCTTCCGCCTCGCCGATCGCGCGGGAGGCATCCGGCGATCGCGACTCCGAGGCGTGACCGGACGCCACCAGCGGCGACATCTCGGCGACGCGGTCCCGAGCCGATGACGACCACGTCGTAGGTCGTGTTCTCCATGTCAGTTCGCCTTCGCGGCGCGTCCGGGCCGTTGCGGAGTCGATCGCCCGGGACATCCGGTCCGCCGGCTTCCGCGGCTGCGCCTCCTTGAACGCCGTGGCGGAGTATCCCGACCCCGACCATCCCGTGCACCAAGCCGTCCTCACGGCATCGGCAGTGGTTCCTCGACACGGTCAACACCTTGCTGGCGAGCATCCAGGAAAGCGAGGCCGAGTCCGCCGCGCGGCATTTCGTCATGCTCCGCGACGGTGCCATGGCGGCCGGCTGCCTCTTCGACCCTGCGCTGATCTCCGAGACCTTCCTCCGCGGCGTCGAGGGACTCATCCGGACCCACGCCGCACGCCGGCCATCCTGAGCTACTGGGCGCTCACAGCCCCTCGACTGCGCAGCACCTGAGCGCGTCGCTGCGTCATTCCACCCACCCCTCGTACGCGTCGATCATGAGGCCGGCGGCGCGACACGCCGGAGCGGTCCCGAGCCAACCTCATGATCGACGGCGAGGAGCGGCGGATCAGGTCGGGTCGGCCACCGGGGCGGCCGGGCCGGCGGTGCCGGCGTGCGGGCCGGTCGGCGCCTTCGGCTTGGCGTCGATACCGGCCTCGGCGCGCTGCTGGGCGGTGATCGGCGTCGGCGCGCCGGTCAGCGGGTCGAAGCCGCCGCGGGTCTTCGGGAAGGCGATGACCTCGCGGATCGAGTCGGCGCCGGCCAGCAGCATGCAGACCCGGTCCCAGCCGAAGGCGATGCCGCCGTGCGGCGGGGCGCCGTACTTGAACGCCTCCAGCAGGAAGCCGAACTTGTCCTGCGCCTCCTCGGCGGTGATGCCGAGCAGGTCGAAGACCCGCTGCTGCACGTCGCCGCGGTGGATACGGATCGAGCCGCCGCCGATCTCGTTGCCGTTACAGACGATGTCGTACGCGTAGGCCAGCGCCCGGTCCGGCGCCTCCTCGAACCGGTCCACCCAGTCGGCGTTCGGCGAGGTGAACGGGTGGTGCACGGCGGTCCAGCCACCCTCGTCCGTCTTCTCGAACATGGGCGCGTCGACCACCCAGCAGAACGCCCAGGCGCTCTCGTCGACCAGCTTGGCCCGCTTGGCGATCTCGACCCGGGCGGCGCCGAGCAGCTCCTGCGCCTCCCGGGCGTCGGTGCCGGCGGCGAAGAAGACGGCGTCGCCCGGCTTCGCGCCGACCGCGTCGGCCAGGCCGGCCAGGTGCGCCTCGGACAGGTTCTTGGCCACCGGGCCCCGCGGCTCGCCGGTCTCCGCGTCGAGCACCACGTACGCCAGGCCCCGCGCGCCACGCGCCTTGGCCCAGTCCTGCCAGCCGTCCAGCTCCTTGCGGGTCTGGCTCGCGCCGCCCGGCATGACCACCGCGCCCACGTAGCCGCCCGCGTCGATCGCGCCGGCGAAGACCCGGAACTCGGTGCCGCGCAGGTAGTCGGTCAGCTCGGTCAGCTCGACGCCGTAACGCAGGTCGGGCTTGTCGGAGCCGTACCGGGACATGGCGTCGTGCCAGGTGATCCGCGGGATCGGCCGGGGGATCTCGTAACCGGCCAGGTCGGACCAGAGCGCCGCGACGATCGCCTCGCCGAGGTCGATCACGTCGTCCTCGGTGACGAAGGACATCTCGATGTCGAGCTGGGTGAACTCCGGCTGCCGGTCGGCGCGGAAGTCCTCGTCGCGGTAGCAGCGGGCGATCTGGTAGTAGCGCTCCATGCCGCCGACCATGAGCAGCTGCTTGAACAGCTGCGGCGACTGCGGCAGCGCGTACCAGCTGCCAGGCTGGAGGCGCACCGGGACCAGGAAGTCGCGGGCGCCCTCCGGGGTGGAGCGGGTCAGCGTCGGGGTCTCGATCTCCAGGAAGTCCCGCTCGTGCAGCACCGTGCGGGCGAGCTGGTTGGCCCGCGAGCGCAGCCGCATGGCCTTCGCCGGGCCGCCGCGGCGCAGGTCGAGGTAGCGGTACTTGAGCCGGATGTCGTCGCCGGCCTCGATCTGGTCGTCGACCGGCAGCGGCAGCGGCGCGGCCTCGGAGAGCACCTCCAGCGCGGTCGCGGTCACCTCGACCTCGCCGGTCGGCAGGTCCGGGTTCTCGTTGCCCTCGGGGCGGCGGGTCACCTCGCCGGTCACCTTGACGCAGAACTCGTTGCGCAGCGCGTGCGCGTCCTCCTCGCGGAAGACCACCTGCACGACGCCGGAGGCGTCGCGCAGGTCGACGAAGATGACACCGCCGTGGTCGCGCCGGCGGGCCACCCACCCGGCGAGCGTCACCGTCGAGCCGGCGTCCGCGGCGCGCAGGCTTCCGGCATTGTGGGTACGGATCACGGCTTGCGTCTCCTCATCTGGTCCACGTCTGCTTCCCGCATTCTGTCAGGGCGGGCGGGCCGGCTCCCGGGCACCCGCCGGTCCGGCCGGTCCGGACAGCGGCGAACCGCGGGCCGCGACCCGGCCGGGCGGATACCGTGGCCGGGTGCGTGCCGTACCGAGCTGGGCCGTTGCCACGGCCGCGGCGGCGCCCGTCCTGCTGGTGGCGGGCTGGACCGTGGCGGGCGCCCGGCAGCCGCCCGGCTACGACCCGGTGCGCGACACCATCAGCGAACTGGCCGGGAAGGGCGCGACCGACTCGTGGCTGATGGCGGGCTGCCTGGTGCTGCTCGGCTGCTGCTACCTGGGCACCGCGCTGGTCCTGCACGCGGCCGGGCTGCCCAGCCGGTTCCTGCTCGCCGTCGGCGGGATGGCCACCATCGCGCTGATCGCCTTCCCCCGGCCGCAGGTCGGCGGTTCCCCGGCGCACGGGACGGTGGCCACGGTCGCGGTGCTCGCCCTGTCGCTCTGGCCGGCCGGGTCGGCGCTGCGGCTGCCCCGGGCCGTCCGGCGCGACGTGGCCGCGTCGCCCGCCGGCACGCCGCCGTGGGCGTTCCGCCGGCCGGTGGCGCTGGCCGTGACCGCGCTGCTGCTGCTCCTCTTCGGCTGGTTCGTCGTCGAGGTGACCGGCGGGTCGCGGACCGGGCTGGCCGAGCGGGTGGCCGCGCTGGCCGTCGCGCTCTGGCCGCTGGCCGCCGTCCTCTCCGCCCGCCGGGCACACCGCCGCTGGTCGGCGCGGCGACCGGACCCGCCGGTGGCGGACCCGGCCCGGACGGGCGGGCCGCCGGTCAGTCCGGGTCGGCCGGGAACAGGTGGTTGACCCGCACGTCGTCCTCGGCGAGCGCCCGGGCCCGCTCCTCGACCGCCCGGTCCGCCCCGGTGAGCCGGCCGCCGTGCTGGCGCAGGTGCTCCTCCCAGGACGGCACCTGGTAGACCTCGACGAAGCCGTGCGTCCGCTCCCCGGCCCGGAACAGCCCCCACCGCATCGCCCCGGTCCGCCGCCGGGACCGACCGACCGCACGCATCGCCTCGACGAACTCGGCGTGCCGCTCGGGGCGGACGGTGTAGGAGACGGTGACCAGCACCGGGCCGCCGCGCGGGTGCGGCTCCAGGGCCAGGTTCGGCTCGGGCCAGTAGATCGCCGGGTCGCGGTTCACGCCCCGGGTCTCCCGCAGCGGCCAGAGCAGCACGCTGAGCGCGCCGACCGCCATCACCACGGCGGCCGCGGTGAGCGCGCCGACCAGGCCGGTGAGCTCACCGAGAGCGCCCCAGGCGACCGCGCCGAGCGCCTGCCCGCCGGCGAAGACCATCTGGTAGACCGACAGGCCGCGGGCGCGTACCCAGCCGGGGAGGAAGAGCTGCATGGCGGCGTTGACGCTGGACAGCACGGTCATCCAGGCCAGCCCGGCGGGCACCAGCGCGGCCACCGCCGCGGCCGGCGCCGGCACGAGCGCGAGCACCAGCAGCACCCCGGCGTAGAGCAGGCCGGCGAGGAGCAGCAGCCGGTTGCTGGAGAGCACCAGACGGACCCGGGGCAGGACCAGGGCGCCGGCCACCGCGCCTACGCCGAGCGCGCCGAGCAGCACGCCGTACCCGCCGGCGCCCAGGCCGAGCCGGCGGCTGGCGACCAGCGGCAGCAGGGCCCACAGCGCGCTGCCCGGCACCACGAACAGGGCGGCCCGCAGCAGGATCCGGCGCACCACCGGGGAGTGCCGGACGTACCGGCCGCCGGCGCGTAGCGCAGCGCTGAACCGCTCCGGCGCCGGTTCGGTCTCCGGCCGCTCGGGCCGCCAGCGCAGCAGCGCCAACGCGAAGACCGCGAACGAGGCGGCGTTGACCGCGAAGACCACCGCCACGCCGGCCCGGGCCACCAGCACGCCGGCCACGGCAGGCCCGACCGAGCGGGCCAGGTTGACGCTGATCGAGCCGAGCGCCGAGGCGGAGACGAGCTGCGCCCGGGGCACCAGCTCGGGGATCACCGCCTGCCAGGCCGGCAGCGTGAGCGCCTGCCCGACGCCGAGGCCGAAGGTGAGCGTGAGCAGCAGGGCCGGCGGCATCCGGCCGGCCGCGGTCAGCGCGGTGAGTAGCACGCCGACGGCAGCCAGGAAGCCCTGCACGGCGATCAGCAGGCGCCGCCGGTCGAAGGTGTCGGCGAGGGCGCCCGCCGGCAGGGCCAGCAGCAGCACCGGCAGCAGGCTGGCGGTCTGCACGAGGGAGACCAGGGTCGGGGCGTTGGGCTGGTCGACCAGCAGCCACTGGGCGCCGACGGTCTGCATCCAGGTGCCGACGTTGCTCACCAGCACCGCCAGCCAGAGGCTTCGGAACGCGGCGATCCGCAGCGGCGCCCAGGCGGAGGCCGGCTGCGCGGTCGAGGTGGTCACGGGGGCGCTCACCGGGCGGAACGTACCCCGACCGGCGGCGGTCAGTCCGGTGATCCACGAACGCGGGACGGGCCGCCGGTTCCCCGGCGGCCCGTTCGCGTGCGGTCGATCAGTAGACGCTCACGCCGTAGACGCTGAGCGGCTCGGTGACCGGCTGGAAGTAGGTGGTGCCGCCGGAGGAGCAGTTGCCGCTGCCGCCGGAGGTGAGGCCCAGCGCGGTGCTGCCGGCGAAGAGCGAGCCACCGCTGTCGCCACCCTCGGCGCAGACGTTGGTCCGGATCAGGCCGGACACGCTGCCCTCGGCGTAGTTCACCGTCGCGCCGGTGGCCGACACGCTGCCGCTGTGCACGCCGGTGGTGCTGCCGCTACGCCGGACGCTCTGGCCGACGTACGCGTTGCCGGCGGTGGTGATGTCCTGGTAGCTGCCGTTGTAGAGGTAGACGTTGCCGGGCGGCGTGCTGCCGTTGGTGTAGCGCACGATGCCGTAGTCGTTGCCCGGGAAGCTGGTACCGGCCCGGCTGCCCAGCACCGTGGTCTGGCTGGAGTTCGAGTACCAGGTCGAGCCCAGGTTGGTGCAGTGCCCGGCGGTGAGGAAGTAGTACGTGCTGCCGCTGCGGACGTTGAAGCCCAGCGAGCAGCGGTAACCGCCGGTGTAGATGGCCTGGCCGCCGGAGAGGCGCTTGCTGAGCACGCCGGGCTCGGACACGATCCGGGTGGCGCCGCCGGTGCGGGCCACCGCCGCCTTGACCTTGTCCAGCTTGGCGCCGGTGACGGTGCTGTCCACGGAAACCACGACCTGGTTGGTGGCCGGGTCGATCCACCAGGCGGTGCCGGGAATCTTGGCGGACCGCTCCAGCTCGTTGGTGGCCGCCGCGAGCTTGTCGGCGCCCCGCGTGACGAGCTTCGGGGTGGCGCCGGCGGCACGGACCTGGCGGGCGGCCGCCGCGTCGGTCACCGCGACGACCATGGTGCCGCTGCTGTCGGCGTACGCGCCGGCCGCGCGGTCACCGAGCTTCGTGGCGAGGGCGGTGGCGGCGTCGGGCGAGGCGGGCGAGGCGGGGGCCGCCTGGGCGGGTGCGCCGAGCAGCGAGCCAGTGACCAGGGTGCCGGCCATGGCGACGACGGCGGCGCGGCGGAGCATTGACCTCGTGGGTCGCATGTAACAACCTCCGGATGGGGGTGACGGGCACTGTCACGGGGACGCGCCCGGGGACAACCCGGCCGACCTGGGGAAACCGGCCGGGTGACCAAAGTATTCACATATTTAAGATCATGAGCAAGACGTGCCTTTGCCCGAATTCGCACGGCCGCTCGATGTAACCGCGACGCAACATCATCGACACCGGCTGTCAGAGCCGGCCGCGCGCTCAGGCGCGGCGGCGGGCGCCCGGGCCCGGGCGCGGCACCACGTCGCGCGTGTCGGTCACCTCGTGCCCCTCGGCGCAGCGCAGCCCCATCCGGACCTCGGCACCGCAGTCGCGGTGGGCGACGGTGAGCGGCGAGCCGTCCGGGTCGGCCAGGTAGCGGTCGCCCCACCCGAGCACCGCCACCAGCACCGGCCAGAGGTCGAGCCCCTTGTCGGTGAGCCGGTACTCGTGCCGCAGCCGGCTGCCCGGCTCCCGGTAGGGCTCCCGGCGCAGCACCCCCTGCTCGACCAGCATGGCCAGCCGGTTGGTGAGCACCTGCCGGGGAATGCCGGTGCGCACCCGCATGTCGTCGAAGCGGCGTACGCCGCTGAAGACCTCGCGCAGCACGACCATGGTCCACCGCTCGCCGAGGACCTCCATGGCGCGGGCGATCGTGCAGTTCTCCACCGACCAGTCCAGTGCCGCGGGTCTCATGCCGACAGGCTAGGTCTGATTGACAGACTCAGCAACACACGCGAGGCTGAGTCCATGACGCAGACGCAGGAACGCACCCGTACCTTCACCTGGTCCGACCCGGTCGCCGGGGCCGCCCACATCGGCCGGCGCGGCGGCCTGGAGCTGCTGCGCGCGATGATCGCCGGGGAACTGGCCGCACCGCCGGTCATGCACCTGATCGACATGGCGCGGATGGAGGCGGACGAGGGCCGCGTCGTCGTCGAGCTGGTGCCGCAGGAGTTCCACTACAACCCGCTGGGCACCGTGCACGGTGGAGTCCTCTCCACCCTGCTGGACACCGCCGCCGCCTGCGCCGTGCACACCACCCTGCCGGCCGGCGTCGGCTACACCTCGCTGGACCTGAACGTGAAGTTCCTCCGCCCGGTCACGGTCGCCAGCGGCACCCTGCGCTGCGAGGGCACGGTGCTCCAGCGTGGCCGCCGCACCGCCCTCGCCGAGGCTCGACTGACCGACGGCCGGGACCGCCTGATCGCCCACGCCACGTCAAGCTGCCTGCTGTTCCCCCTCGACCAACCAGCCTGAGCCCCCCACCCGCCCCAGCCCAGCCCTCTAGCCCCCCGCGATCTTGCAGTTTCGGCCCATGGAGGGTCCGAATCACGGCTTTTGCCAGGGCAGCAAGTGCAAGATCGCGGGGGCGGGGGCGGGACAGCGGTGGGTCAGCGGGGGGTGGCCAGGCGGGCGGCGCGGGCGGCGCGCTTCTCCTCGAACCGGGACGCCTGGGTCTCCAGAACGTCCAGGTGGGCGGCGATCTCGTCGCGGGCGGCCTCGCCGTCGGCGTCCAGGCCGGTCGCCTCGAACAGGTTCCACTGGCGCAGCACCGGGACCACCACCTCGTCCCGGTGCTGGCGCAGGTCGTAGATGCCGGCCAGGGCGATCGCCACCGACTTGCGGGCGAAGCCGTCGATGCCGACGCCCGGCATCTGGAAGTCGGCGAGCACGTCGGCCACGGCCCGCATGGCCTGGTTCGGGGCCAGTTCGAAGGCCGCGCCGAGCAGGTTGCGGTAGAAGACCATGTGCAGGTTCTCGTCGGCGGCCACCCGGGCCAGCAACGCCTCGCAGGCGGGGTCGCCGGTCGCCCGGCCCGTGTTGCGGTGCGAGATCCGGGTGGCCAGCTCCTGGAACGAGACATACGCCAGCGAGTGCAGCACCTCGTCGTCGTGGGTGTTGACGTAGCCCGCCGACATGTGGATCATCCGGGCCCGTTCCAGGGCCACCGGGTCGACCGCCCGGGTCACCGTGAGGTAGTCACGGATCGCCGTGCCGTGCCGCCCCTCCTCTGCGGTCCACCGGTGCACCCAGGTCCCCCAGGCGCCGTCCCGCCCGAACAGCGTCGCGATCTCGTGGTGGTACGAGGGCAGGTTGTCCTCGGTGAGCAGGTTGACGATCAGCGCGGTCCGGGCCACCTCGGGGATCGTCGAGTCGTTCTCGGCCCAGGGCTCTCCGCCGAGCGGGCCGTCGAAGGTGCGCCCCTCGCTCCACGGCACGTACTCGTGCGGGAACCACTCCTTGGCCAGCGAGAGGTGCCGGTCGAGGTTCTTCTCGACCACGGGTTCGAGTTCGAGGAGCAGAGCGGTCTGGCTGAGCACGGTCACGACGATCTCCCTACGGTGGCGTAACTTACGCCACCGTAGGTCCAATCGTCGTCAGGCGCCAGCGGTCGCCGGTCCGACCAGCGGCTTCAGGTCGGCCCGGGGCGGCGTCCACTCCCCCGCCGCGGCGGCCACCTGCTCGCCCGAGCGGATGTCCTTCACCTCGTCACCCTCGGCGCCCGGGAACCAGACGTACGGGATGCCACGCCGCTCGGCGTACCGGATCTGCTTGCCGAACTTGGCCGCGCTCGGCGACACCTCGGTCGGGATGCCCCGGGAGCGCAGCGCCTCGGCCACCCGGTTGCTGGCCGCCCGCTCCTCCTCGGTGGTCACCGCGACCAGCACGCAGGTCGGCACGTCCCGGGAGACCGACAGCGCGCCGGCGCCGAAGAGCAGGCCGAGCAGCCGGGTCACCCCGATCGAGATGCCCACCCCGGGGAAGCGGACGGCGCCGGAGCTGGCCAGGTTGTCGTAGCGGCCGCCGGAGCAGACCGAACCGAACCGCTCGTAGCCGATCATCTGCGTCTCGTAGACCGTGCCGGTGTAGTAGTCCAGGCCGCGGGCGATCCGCAGGTCGGCGACGCAGAGGCCGGGCGAGTGCGCGGCGGCGGTCTCCACCACCGCGGTCAGCTCCGCGATGCCCTCGTCGAGCAGCGGGTCGGTCACCCCGAGGGCGCGCACGGCGTCGGCGAACGAGGCGTCCGGCGCGGAGATCTCGGCGAGGGACAGGCACGCCTTGGCCTGCGCCTCGCTCGCCCCGGCGGTCTCCGCCAGCAGCTCGGCGACCCGCGCCGGGCCGATCTTGTCGAGCTTGTCGACCGCGCGCAGCGCCGCCTCCGGGTCGGTCAGCCCGACGCCCCGGTAGAAGCCCTCGCAGATCTTGCGGTTGTTGACCTGGATCCGCACCGGCGGGATCGGCAGCGAGCGCAGCGCGTCGCCGATCACCAGCGGCATCTCGGCCTCGTAGTGGGCCGGCAGAGTGTCACGGTCGACGATGTCGATGTCGGCCTGGAGGAACTCCCGGTAGCGCCCCTCCTGCGGGCGCTCGCCCCGCCACACCTTCTGGATCTGGTAGCGGCGGAACGGGAACTGGAGCTTGCCGGCGTTCTCCAGCACGTACCGGGCGAACGGCACGGTCAGGTCGAAGTGCAGGCCGAGCGCGTCGTCGCCGGCCGGACCGTCGGTGTCGGCCTGGAGCCGGCGCAGCACGTAGACCTCCTTCGAGGTCTCCCCCTTGCGCAGCAGCTGGTCCAGGGGCTCGACCGAGCGGGTCTCCAGCGGCGCGAAGCCGTACAGCTCGAAGGTGGCGCGGATCCGGTCGAGCACGAACTGCTCGATCATCCGCTGGGCGGGCGTCCACTCCGGGAAGCCGGAGATGGGCGTGGGCTTGCTCATGGCGTACTCCTTGATCCCGCGCCGACCGCGCGGGGGCGTCGTGATCGCGGCCGGGCTACAGGCCGCGGGCGGGCGAGGCCGGGCGCGCGCCGCCGGTCCCCGACACCTCGACGAGGTACGGGTTGGTCGCGCGCTCGCGGCCGATGGTGGTCTGCGGGCCGTGGCCGGGCAGGACGACGGTGTCGTCGGCCAGCGGGAGAACCTTCTCCCGGAGGCTGGCCAGCATGCAGGGCATGCTGCCGCCCGGCAGGTCGGTGCGGCCGATCGAGCCGGCGAAGAGCACGTCACCGGAGAGGCAGATCTGCTCGGCCTCCCAGGGCGAGCCGGCGCCGGGCATCCGGAACAGCACCGACCCGCCGGTATGGCCGGGGGTGTGGTCGACGGTGATCTCCAACCCGGCCAGCGACAGGGTCGCGCCGTCGGTCAGCTCCGCCACGTCCTCCGGCTCGGCGTACGGCAGCCGCCCGCCGAAGAGCTGGGTGAGGTCCATCGAGAGCGCCTTGGCCGGGTCGGCCAGCAGCTCCCGGTCCTCCGGGTGGACGTAGGCGGGGATGCCCCGCGCGCCGCAGACCGGGGCCACCGAGAAGGTGTGGTCGAGGTGGCCGTGGGTGAGCAGCACGGCGGCCGGGTGCAGGCGGTGCTCGGCGAGCACGGCGTCGAGCCGGTCGAGCACCCCGATGCCGGGGTCGACCACCACGCACTGCTCCCCCGGCGCGGTCGCCACCACATAGCAGTTGGTGCCGAAGGCGTCCGCGGGAAAGCCGGCCACGAGCACGTCCGCTCCCCTTCCGTCCGGTTCGTCGTCCCTGTCAGCAGCCTAGTCGCACGGGCCACCGGCTTTCACCGACCACCGGCCCCGGTCGCCCCACCCGGCACAGTGACATCGCCCGATAAACCGAGGCCGGACCTCGTACACCACTTTCCCAGCCGGTACCCGTACACTCTGGCGGGCGTGTGGCGTGGCGCACCCCCGCAGCAGACGGGTGGCAGCGCCCGGCGTCGGCGAGGACCAGGGTAGAGGAAGGGGAGCACGGGTGGCTTCCAGCAGGGACCGGCAGCGCAAACTGGCGCGGGCCAAGCTCGACCGGCAACTCGCCCGGCGGGCCGCGGCCGCCAAGCGCCGCCGGCAGATCCAGGCCGGTGTCGGCGCCGCCGTGGTGCTCGCGTTGATCGTGGCCGGTTCGGCCTGGGCGCTCGGCGCCTTCGACTCCGAGCCGAAGAAGCAGGAGGCCGAGGACGTCTGCCTCTGGACCCCGCAGGACGCCACGGCCAACACCAACCTCAAGGAGGTCGGCACCCCGGCCACCACCGGCCTGCCGACCGCCGGCACCCGGACCATGACGCTCACCACCAACCAGGGCGGCCCGATCACCGCCGACCTGGACCTGGCCGCCGCCCCGTGCGGCGCCGCCAGCATCTCGTTCCTGGCCGGCAAGTCGTTCTACGACAACACCAAGTGCCACGAGATCACCACCGAGGGGGCGCTGCGCTGCGGCGACCCGAGCGGCAGCGGCATCGGCGGCCCGACCTACTCGTTCTACGACGAGAACGTCCCCACCGCGCCGGAGGCCAGCCCGTCCGCCTCGCCCGCGCCGGCGCAGCCCCCGGCGTACCCGAAGGGCACGGTTGCCATGATCGGCAACCCGCCGGGCAGCAACGGCAGCCAGTTCCTGATCTTCTTCAAGGACTTCAACCCGGCCAAGCCGGCGTACACGGTCGTCGGCAAGGTCACCGGCGGCCTCGACGTGGTGGAGAAGATCGGTGCCCTGCCGACCGTGGACAATGGGAGTGGGGCCAAGGTCAAGCCGAAGACGGACGTGGTGATCCAGAGCCTCACCGTCGGCGAGCCTAACGCCGCGCCGGCCGCCACGAGCGCGCCGGCGGCGAGCCCCAGCGCCGGCTGATCCGGCCGCCCATCCTGAGCAGCGGCGAGCAACGCCGTACCCGAGAAGCATGTGAGGAGTGACCGTGACGTCCACGAGAGAGCGGCAGCGCGCGGCGGCGCGGGCCCGCCTCGAGCGGGAGATGGCCGAGCGCGCCGCCAAGGCCCGCAAGCGCCGGCAGACCCAGGCCATCGTCGGCGCCGCGGCCGTGCTGGTGCTCGTGGTGGCGGGCACCGTCTGGCTCGCCACCTCGCTCGGAGGTGACGACAAGAAGCAGAACACCGCCGCCACCGCGGGCAACGTGCAGTGCGCGTTCACCGAGGTCCCCAAGGAGGGGCGGCCGAAGCAGATCAAGGACGTCGGGCTGCCCCCGGCCCAGCAGGTCAACAAGGGCACCCAGACGATGACGATCGACACCAACCTGGGCCCGATCACCGCCAAGATCGACCGGAGCCTGGTGCCCTGCACCGCCGGCAGCTTCACCCAGCTGGCCAGCAAGGGCTTCTTCGACAACACCAAGTGCCACCGGCTCGTCACCCAGGGCATCAAGGTGCTCCAGTGCGGCGACCCGAGCGCCACCGGCAAGGGCTGGCGGGACACCGACGGCACCGGCGGCCCGAGCTACAACCTGGCCGAGGAGAACCTGCCCACCGACAAGCGGCCGGCCTACCCGGAGGGCGTCATCGCGATGGCCAACTCGGGCCAGCCGGGCAGCACCGGCAGCCAGTTCTTCATCGTCTACGGCGACTCCCAGCTCGACCCGAACTACACCGTGCTGGGCACCATCACGGGCGGCATGGACCTGGTGAAGCAGGTCGCCGCGGCCGGTGACGACGGCGCCTTCGCCCAGCAGGCCGGTGGCGGTCACCCGAAGAAGGAGATCGTCATCAACAAGCTGAGCATGAGCGACATCCAGGGCTGACAGCCCTACGACGAGAAAGCGCCCGCCGGCTCTGAGAGCCGGCGGGCGCTTCTCGTCGTGCGGTCAGGCGCCGGAGGTGACCCGGTAGGCGTCGAAGACACCGTCGACCTTGCGGACGGCGGCCAGCAGGTGCCCCAGGTGCTTCGGGTCGGCCATCTCGAAGCTGAACCGGCTCACCGCCACCCGGTCCCGGGTGGTGGTGACGGTCGCGGAGAGGATGTTGACCCGCTCGTCGGAGAGCACCCGGGTGACGTCGGCGAGGAGCTTGTGCCGATCGAGGGCCTCCACCTGGATGGCCACCAGGAAGGTCGAGGCGGAGGTGAGCTTCCAGCTCACCTCGACCACCCGCTCGCTCTGCGCGCGCAGGTCCTCCGCGTTGGCGCAGTCGTCGCGGTGCACGCTCACCCCGCCGGACCGGGTGACGAAGCCGAAGACGGCGTCCGGCGGCACCGGCGTGCAGCAGCGCGCCAGCTTGATCCAGACGTCGCTGACGCCCCGGACGACGACGCCCGGGTCGCTGCTGCTCTGCCGGCTGCGGGGCGGCCGGGTGGCGACGGCGGTCTCGGCGATGTCCTCCGCCGCGCCCTCCTCGCCGCCGTACGCGGCCATCAGCTTCTGCACCACCGACTGGGCGGAGACCTGGCTGTCGCCGACCGCCGCGTAGAGCGAGGCCACGTCGGCCAGGTGCAGGTCCCGGGCGATCGCCATCAGCGCGTCCGAGGTGAGCATCCGCTGCAGCGGCATGCCCTGCTTGCGCATCGCCTTGACGATCGAGTCCTTGCCGGCCTCGATCGCCTCCTCGCGCCGCTCCTTGTTGAAGTACTGGCGGATCTTGGTGCGGGCGCGCGGGCTCTTAACGAAGCCGAGCCAGTCCTGCGTCGGGCCGGCCGTGTCGGACTTCGAGGTGAAGATCTCGATCACGTCGCCGTTGGAGAGCGTCGACTCCAGCGGCACCAGCTTGCCGTTGACCCGGGCCCCGATGCACTTGTGCCCGACCTCGGTGTGCACCGCGTACGCGAAGTCCACCGGCGTCGACCCGGTCGGCAGCGGGATGACGTCACCCTTCGGGGTGAAGACGTACACCTCCTGGCTGGACAGGTCGAACCGGAGCGCGTCGAGGAACTCGCTCGGGTCGGCCGCCTCCCGCTGCCAGTCCAGCAGCTGGCGCAGCCAGGTCATCTCGTCGATGTGCGCCGGCGGCCCGACCACCAGGGTGCCCTTGTGCTCCTTGTACTTCCAGTGCGCGGCGATGCCGAACTCGGCGGTGCGGTGCATCGCGTAGGTGCGGATCTGCATCTCCACCGGCTTGCCGGTGGGCCCGATGACCGTCGTGTGCAACGACTGGTACATGTTGAACTTGGGCATGGCGATGTAGTCCTTGAACCGGCCCGGCACCGGCTGCCAGTTGGCGTGGATGACGCCCAGCGCCGCGTAGCAGTCCCGCACCGTGTCGACCAGGATCCGCACCCCGACCAGGTCGTAGATGTCGTTGAAGTCGCGCCCCCGCACGATCATCTTCTGGTAGATCGAGTAGAGGTGCTTCGGCCGGCCGGTGGTCTCCGCCTTGATCTTGGCGGCCTTCAGGTCGGTGGAGACCTTCTGGGTCACCTGGCGCAGCAGCGCCTCGCGCTGCGGCTGGTGCTCGCCGATCAGGCGGTTGATCTCCTCGAACCGCTTCGGGAACAGGGTGCCGAAGGCGAGGTCCTCCAGCTCCCACTTGATCGTGTTCATACCGAGGCGGTGGGCCAGCGGGGCGAGGATCTCCAGCGTCTCCTTGGCCTTCTGCTCCTGCTTGGGGCGGGGCAGGAAGGTCAGGGTACGCATGTTGTGCAGCCGGTCGGCCAGCTTGATCACCAGTACCCGCGGGTCCTTGGCCATGGCCACGACCATCTTGCGGATCGTCTCCGCCTTGGCCGCGTCGCCCAGCTTGACCTTGTCGAGCTTGGTGACGCCGTCGACCAGCAGGGCCACCTCGCCGCCGAAGTCGGCGCGCATCTGGTCGAGGGTGTACTCGGTGTCCTCGATCGTGTCGTGCAGCAGGGCCGCGACCAGCGTGGTGGTGTCCATGCCCAGGTTGGCCAGGATGGTTGCCACCGCGAGCGGGTGGGTGATGTAGGGGTCGCCGGACTTGCGGTACTGACCCGAGTGCCAGCGGGCGGCCGTGTCGAAGGCGCGCTGGAGCAGCCGGGCGTCGGCCTTGGGGTGGTTCTCGCGGTGGGTGGCGATCAGCGGCTCCAGCACCTCGCTGACCTGCGAGGTCTGCCAGGGCGCGTTGAACCGGGCCAGCCGGGCGCGCACCCTGCGGCCGGTCGGCGCGTTGGAAAGGGCGAAGCCGCCGCCGGACGAGGGGTCCGCAGCGCCGTCGGTCGGGAACGGCACCACGACCGCCCCGCCGTCGGCCTTCCCGTCGGGTCCGGTCAGCGGCGCCGGCGGGTTGCCGGTCCGCTCGGTCACCGAGCCGTCCGCGTCACCTGTCGGGTGCACCGTGCCCTCCACCGGAGGGACGACATCGTGGGACACCGGCCTCCTCACCGCTCGCCGGGATGCGCCGGCCGTCCGGCCGACGTCCTGTCCAACCGGCCGAGGGGCCGGAGTTGTTCCGCGGTCACCGGGGGCTCGTGGCCCCGGCTGCCCCGCACCGCCGGGCGGTCACCCGCCCGGTCAAGCAAAGGGCAATGCTACCCGTACGCAGGGTACGCCGCCGCTCCGCCGGACGGACCGCGCCGGGTCGGCCCGACGGGCCGGTGGGTCAAACGGTCAGCAGGGCATGGACCGGACGCGGGGCGAGCCGCTCCCGCCCCTTGAGGAAGCCCAACTCCATCAGGACCGTGAAGCCGGCCACCGTGCCGCCGGCCCGCTCCACCAGGTCGAGGGTGGCCTCGGCGGTGCCGCCGGTGGCGAGCACGTCGTCCAGGACGAGGACCCGGCGCCCGGCGGTGAACGCGTCCTGGTGCACCTCCAGGGTCGCCTCGCCGTATTCCAGCGCGTAGGAGGCCGAGTGGGTGGCCCGGGGCAGCTTTCCGGCCTTGCGCACCGGCACCACGCCCACCCCGGTGGCGTACGCGACGGCCGCGGCCAGCACGAACCCGCGCGCCTCGATGCCGACCACGGCGTCGAACGATTCCGGCCCGTGGTACGCGATGATCCCGTCGATCACCTCACGGAAGGCCGTGCCGTCGGCGAAGAGCGGCATCAGGTCCTTGAACATGACCCCGGGCTTCGGGAAGTCCGGCACGTCCAGCACCCGGCTGGCGACCAGCTGGGCGACCTCCGGGCCGCTGTCTCCCCGTACCCCGGTGGTGTGGGTCTCCGTCACGGTACGTCCCATGTCCTCTCGAACGACGGCGGCGTCCGTCATGCCGCTTTCACAGCATGGCGGACGCCGTCCGGTCGATTCCTACCGGGTGTGCGGTCAGCGGCGCTTCGCGCCACCGGGGCGGTTGCCCCCGCCGCCGGCGGGACGCCCGCCCCGGGCGCCGGTGGGGCGCTTGCCGGCCGGCCGGGCGCCGACCTTCGGGGCGGCGCCGGCCAGGGCGGCCGCCTCGGGGTCGATGGTCTCCTCGGCGGTGGCCGTCGCGGCCCGCGGAGCGCCCTTCGGGGCGACCTCGCCGCGGGCGATGGCGCCACGGCGGGCCAGCACCCGCTTGTTGTGCGCGCTGATCCGCGGGTCCTGGTTCTTCAGCAGCACCAGCAGCGGGGTGGCCAGCAGGATCGAGGTCAGGAACGCCACCGCCATACCGACGAAGAGCACCAGACCCAGGTCCTTCAGGGTGCCCGCGCCCAGCAGGCCGGCACCGATGAAGAGCAGACCGCCGACCGGGAGCAGGGCGACCACCGAGGTGTTCAGCGACCGCATGAGGCTCTGGTTCAGCGCCAGGTTGGCCGCGTCGCCGTAGGTCAGGTTGTTGTTGGCGGTGATGCCCCGGGTGTTCTCCTGGACCTTGTCGAAGACCACCACCACGTCGTAGAGCGCGAAGCCCAGGATGGTGAGGAAGCCGATGATCGTCGACGGGGTGACCTCGAAGCCGACCAGCGAGTAGATGCCGGCGGTGAGCACCAGGTTCGTGAAGAGCGACGCGATCGCGGCGGCCGCCATCCGCCACTCGAAGCGGAGGATCAGGTAGATCGCCACCACCGCGACGAAGATCAGCAGACCGAGCAGGGCCCGGGAGGTGACCTGGCTGCCCCACGCCTCGGAGACCTGGCTGCCGCTGATCTGGTCGGCCTGGATGCCGAACGACTGCGCCATCTCGGTCTTGACCGCGTTGGCCTGCTCCGCGGTGAGCTGCCCGGTGCGCAGCTCGTAGTACTCGCCGCTGGTGCTGCCGACCTTCTGCGCGGTGACCACCTCGGCGCCGCCGCCCTTGGTCGCCAGCGCCGCGTCGACCTTCGCCTCGGCCTGCTCCAGGGTGCCGACGCTGGCCGGCACCTGGAACGAGTTGCCGCCGGCGAACTCGATGCCGAGGCTGAAGCCCCGGACCGCGAAGCTGAGCACGGCGATCAGCACCAGCACACCGGCGACGGTGAACCACAGCTTGCGCCGGCCGACGATGTTGAGATCGGCCTCGCCCCGGTAGAGCCGGGACGCCAGACCAGTCTTAGCCATCTCAGGCCTCCTTGACACGCGGGTTGCGGGCGGTGCCCGACTCGGCCGACCGGGCCGGCAGGGCCCGGCCGAGACCGCTGACCCGCGGGGACAGGAACGCCCGGGTCCGGGCGAACATCGTCATGATCGGGTGGCGGAAGAGGAACACGACGACCAGGTCCAGGACGGTCGCCAGGCCGAGCGCGAAGGCGAAGCCCTTCACGGCGCCGACCGAGACGATGTAGAGCACCACGGCCGACATCAGGGTGATGGCGTTCGCCGAGATGATCGTCCGGCGGGCCCGGACCCAGGCGCGCGGCACGGCGCTGCGTGGGCTGCGTCCCTCGCGGATCTCGTCCTTGAGTCGCTCGAAGTAGATGACGAACGAGTCCGCCGCCACGCCGAGTGAGACGATCATGCCGGCGATGCCGGCGAGCGTGAGTGTGAACCCGATCGACCGGCCGAGCACCACCAACGCCCCGAAGACGAGCATCGCCGAGAGCACCAGGCTCAGGAAGATGACCGAGCCGAGCAGCCGGTAGTAGAAGAACGAGTAGATGATGACCAGCAGCATGCCGATGCCGGCCGCGAGCAGACCCGCCTTGAGGTGGCTGTCGCCCAGCGTCGCGGTGACGTTCTGCTGCTCCTGCGGGATGAAGGTCACCGGCAGCGCGCCGTAGCGGAGCTGGCTGGCCAGGGCGTTCGCGCTCTTGTTGTCGAAGCTGCCGGTGATCTGCGAGTCACCGGTCAGCACGCCCTGGATCTCCGGGGAGGAGACGATCTCGTTGTCCAGGACCACGGCGACCCGGCACTTGCCGTCCTGGCCGAGCGCGGTCTGGTCGCAGGCCTGACCCTCGTTGTTGAACGCCTCGCGGGTCAGCGCCGTCCACTTCTCCTGGCCCTTGCCGGTGAAGTTCAGGCTGACCACCCAGGAGCTGGTCTGGTCGAGCACGGCGTTGGCGTCGTCGACGTCGGTGCCGAGCACCTTCGCCACGTCGAGCAGGTACTTGGCGCCGGCCTCGCAGGCCACCGCCTTCTGCTTCTCGTCCTTGATCGACGCCGGCGGCCGCTTGTCGAGCTGGGCGCAGGTGATGGTCGGGACGTTGAACTGCATCTCGACCGGCAGCACCGCGATCTCCTGCGGGGAGAGGGTGCCGAACGGCTTGAGCTTGTCGGCCAGCGACGGGTCGGCGGTCAGGTCGGCCGGCGCCTGGAGGCCGGACGCGGCGGCCCACGCGGCCGCACCGACCTTCTGCTCGACGGCCTTGCGCTGCTGCTCGACGCTCTGCGGCACCGGGGCGGCGCTGGCGCTCGGGCTCGGCGCGGCGGCGCTCGGCGTGGCCGACGCGGTCGGCGCGGCGGCGCTGGCGCTCGGCGTCGGCGCCATGCCGCCCTGGCCGCCGGCGGTCGGCGACGAGGTGGCCTTCGGGCTCGCGCTCACCTTCGGCGAGGCGCTGCCGGACGGGGCCGGGGTGGCGCTGCCCGAGGGAGCCGGGGTGGCGCTGGCCGTCGGGGCCGGCGCGGCGGCCGCGCCGCTGCCGTCGGTGGCCTTGAGCACCTTGCGGAAACGCAGCTCGGCGGCGCTGCCGACGTCGGTCAGGTCCCGGTTCTCACCGGGCAGGGAGATGACGATGTTCCGGTTGCCCTCGGTGACCACCTCGGCCTCGGCCACGCCGTACGCGTTGACCCGGCTCTCGATGATCTGACGGGCCTCTTCGAGGTTGGCGGACGTCGGGGGCTTGCCGTCCACGGTGTTGGTGGCCTCGAGCGTCAGCCGGGTGCCGCCGATGAGGTCCAGGCCGAGCCGGGGCTCCAGCCGATCCTTCCAGCCACCGCTGGCGCCGCCCGAGAAGAACACCAAAAGATAGAGGACGACGAAGATGAACCCGAGAACGGCGAGCTGCCGTCCGGGGCGCATCTGTCCCTGAGGTGGTGCCACGGCTGTCCTGTCTCCCTGTACGGTCGCGCCGCTTCGACAGCGGCGGGAATGTCGGGCCGGGGGTGTCCGCCCGACTGCTCCGGGGGTCGGCGCCGCCGGACGGCACGCCTCCCAGCGCACAACGCGGCGGCGTCGCGCGGGCTTCCCGCGTGCCGGCGTCGGACGCCGACCCAACTATCCACTTGTGTGAGTGAATCCGCTGCCCCGTCCGGGGCCGGTGGTCACTCCTTGACCGACTCGGCTTCCTCGGTGATCGTCTCGGCCTCGGGGGCCTCGGTCCGCTTCACCACGCGGGCGATCGCCGGGCGCGCGTACCGGGTCTGCACGCCCGGGGCGACCTCCAGCAGGACCGTCTCGTCCTCGATGCCGGTGACCGTGCCGTAGAGCCCGCCGATGGTGACCACCTCGTCGCCCGGGCCGAGCGCGGACTGCATCTGCTCGGCCTCACGGCGGCGCTTCTGCTGGGGGCGGATCATCATGAAGTACATGACGCCGAAGAGCAGAGCGATCATGAGGATCGGCGTCAGGCCGCCGGCCCCTCCGCCACCCGCTGCAAGGTTTTGCACGGTTGTCGACCTTCCCATTGGCCTCTGCTCCCACCCCTGAGGGGTGCCGGAGCGGAGGCGGATTCTCACGTCCTGTACAGACCGCGGCGAAGTCTAATCCCTACACCTGAGAACACCGAATGCGGCACAGATCACGTTCGGATCACGCCTGATCGGTCTGCGCCGAGAACAGATCGGGCACGGGAGGGGCATCCGCGCCAAATGTACCATTCGGCGGAGTACGCCCCAGATGGTGCCAGGCGGCCGCGGTGGCGACCCGGCCGCGCGGCGTCCGCGCCAGCAGCCCGGCCCGGACCAGGAAGGGCTCGCACACCTCCTCGACCGTGTCCGGCTGCTCCCCGACCGCCACGGCGAGGGTGGAGAGCCCGACCGGGCCGCCCCGGAAGGAGTCGACCAGCGCGGTGAGCACCGCGCGGTCCAGCCGGTCCAGGCCGAGCGCGTCGACGTCGTAGACGGTGAGGGCGGCCCGGGCGGTCTCCAGATTGACCACCCCGTCGGCGCGGACCTCGGCGAAGTCGCGGACCCGGCGCAGCAGCCGGTTGGCGATCCGGGGGGTGCCCCGGGACCGGCCGGCGATCTCCGCCGCCCCCTCCTCGGTGATCGGCACGCCGAGGATCCGGGCGGACCGGTGCAGCAGCGCCTCCAGGTCGGCCGGGGCGTAGAAGTCGAGGTGCGCGACGAAGCCGAACCGGTCCCGCATCGGCCCGGTGAGCAGGCCGGACCGGGTGGTCGCGCCGACCAGCGTGAACGGCTCGACGTCGAGCGGGATGGCGGTCGCCCCCGGTCCCTTGCCGACCACCACGTCGACCCGGAAGTCCTCCATTGCGCTGTAGAGCAGCTCCTCGGCCGGCTTGGCGATCCGGTGGATCTCGTCGATGAAGAGCACGTCGCCCTCGGCCAGGCTGGTCAGGATGGCGGCCAGGTCGCCGGAGCGCTCGATGGCCGGCCCGCTGGTCACCCGGATGCCCGAGCCCAGCTCGGCGGCCACGATGTTGGCCAGGGTGGTCTTGCCCAGGCCAGGCGGCCCCGAGAGAAGGATGTGGTCGGGCGGGGAGCCGCGCCGCATCGCGCCCTTGAGCAGCAGGTCGAGCTGGTCGCGGACCCGGTGCTGGGCGATGAACTCCTCCAGCCGCTTCGGCCGGACGCTGGCCTCCGCGTCCCGTTCCGCGTCGCTGACGTACGCCGAAACCAGGTTTTCGTTGCTCACGCGCTGACCTTCTTCTGCGACTGCGGGGCTCGCAGACCCGGCTCACTCCTCGCGCTCATCATCGCGTGCGGCCCAGGAGGCGGATGGCCTGCTTGAGCAGGACCGGCACGGGCGGGGTCTCCCCGTCGACGGTCTCCGCCACGGCGGCCACCGCCTGCTCGGCCTGGCCGGCGGTCCAGCCGAGCCCCACCAGGGCCTGGCGGACCTGCTCCGGCCAGGCGCCGGCGGTCACCCCGGCCGCGCCGTCGACGCCGACCGGCACCGGGCCGATCCGGTCGCGCAGTTCGAGGACGAGCCGCTCGGCGCCCTTCTTGCCGATGCCGGGCACCCGGGTCAGCGCGGCGGTGTCGGCGTTGGCGATGGCCTTGCGGACCGCGTCCGGGGTGTGCACGGCGAGCACCGCCTGGGCCAGCCGCGGGCCCACCCCGCTGGCGGTCTGGAGCAGCTCGAAGAGCTGCTTGGCGTCGTCGTCGGCGAAGCCGTAGAGGGTGAGCGAGTCCTCCCGGACCACCAGGCTGGTGGCCAGCCGGGCGGGCTGGCCGACCCGCAGCTCGGCGAGGGTGCCGGGGGCGCACTGGACCGCCAGGCCGATGCCGCCCACCTCCACCACCGCGTGGTCCGGACCGGTCGCGGTCACCGTGCCGCGCACGCTGGCGATCATCGCGCTCCTCCTCGTCGTGCCCGCTCGGCGGCGGCGGCCAGCTTGGACCGGGTGCCGCCGCGCCAGATGTGGCAGATGGCCAGGGCCAGGGCGTCGGCGGCGTCGGCCGGGCGGGGCGGCTCGGGCAGCCGCAGCAGCCGGGTGACCATGGCGGTCATCTGCGCCTTGTCGGCCTGGCCGGAACCGGTCACCGCCGCCTTCACCTCGCTCGGGGTGTAGGTCTGCACGGGCAGCCCGGCCCGCGCCCCGGCGAGCACGGCGATCCCGCTGGCCTGGGCGGTGCCCATCACGGTGCGGACGTTGTGCTGGCTGAACACCCGCTCGACGGCCACGGCGTCGGGCCGGTGCTCGGTGACCAGGTCGGTGAGCGAGCGGTCCAGGTGCAGCAGGCGCAGCGGCAGCTCGTCGGCGGGGTCGGTGTAGACCACGTAGTAGGCGATCAGGGTGCAGGGACGGCCCGGCACGCCCTCGACCACGCCGACCCCGCACCGGGTGAGCCCCGGGTCGACGCCCAGCACGCGCACGCCGCCTCCTCCCCGAGCCACCGGCAGAACGTGTGTTCGACACCCTACTGGTGCGCCCCGGGGCTCGGCCGGGCGGACACGCCGGGACCCGGCGGACACGATCCGCGCCACACACTGAAGCGGTCGAGTATGTGCCGCCGCCCCATGTGCCGCCGGCCACACAGCTCGTAACTTCTTGCGCCATGACGGCAGAACCCGTGGCGGTCCCCCACGTCGTGCAGGTCGACCTCTCCGGTCGCGCTGCGCTGGTGACCGGTGGTGGCAGCGGCATCGGACGGGCCTGCGCCCTGCGCCTGGCGGCGGCCGGCGCGGCGGTGCTGGTGGTCGACCGCAACGTGGAGGCGGCCAAGGCGGTGGCCGCGGAGGCGGGCGGCCGGGCGGAGGGCGTCGACCTGGCGGACCCGGAAGCGGTGGACCGGCTCGACATCGACGTGGACATCGTCGTCAACAACGCCGGCCTCCAGCACGTCGCGCCGGTGCAGGACTTCCCCGTGGAGCGCTTCGAGTACATCCAGCGGGTGATGGTGGAGGCGCCGTTCCTGCTGATCCGGCGGGCGCTGCCGCGGATGTACGCGGGCGGCTGGGGCCGGATCGTCAACATCTCGTCGGTGCACGGGCTGCGCGCCTCGCCGTACAAGGCGGCGTACGTCTCGGCCAAGCACGCCCTGGAGGGGCTGTCGAAGGTGGTGGCGCTGGAGGGGGCCGCGCACGGGGTGACCGCCAACTGCATCAACCCGGCGTACGTGCGGACCGCGCTGGTGGAGAGCCAGATCGCCGACCAGGCGGCCAGCCACGGCATCGGCGAGGACGAGGTGGTGGAGAAGATCATGCTGGCCCGGGCGGCGATCAAGCGACTGATCGAGCCGGAGGAGGTGGCGGAGCTGGTGGCGTACCTGTGCTCGCCGCCCGCCGCGTTCATCACCGGCGCTTCGATCGCCCTCGACGGGGGCTGGACGGCCAACTAGTGGCCGCGCGCACAATGTCGGTCATGTCGTCGCCGGTCGAGTTCCTGGAGCTGCTGGCGCGGGAGGCCGCCGCGGTCGAGTTCGAGGGCCCGCTGATCGCCGCCCGCGCCGCCGGCCTGCCCGCCGAGCGCCTCGCCGAGCTGGAGCAGGCGAAGGTGGTGGCGCTGCGGGTCCGCGCGCTGCTGGAGCGGCGGCGCCGCCGGGAGACCGAGCTCTCCGGCCTGTACGACACGGCCAGCGACCTGGCCGGGCTGCGCGACCTGGACGACGTGCTGCGCGCGATCGTGCACCGGGCGCGGATCCTGCTCGGCACCGACGTGGCGTACATGACGCTCAACGACGACGAGCGCGGCGACACCTACATGCGAGTCACCGACGGCTCGATCTCGGCGCGGTTCCAGCGGCTGCGGCTGGAGATGGGCGACGGCCTGGGCGGCCTGGTGGCGCAGACCGGCACCCCGTACGTCACCTCGAACTACCAGGAGGACGACCGCTTCAAGCACACCGGGGAGATCGACGGCGGGGTGGGCGAGGAGGGCCTGGTGGCCATCCTGGGCGTCCCGCTGCGGCTCGGGTCGAGCGTGATCGGCGTGCTGTACGCGGCCAACCGCTCGGCCCGGCCGTTCGCCCGGGAGGAGGTGTCGCTGCTGGTCTCGCTGGCCGCGCACGCCGCGGTGGCGATCGACACGGCCCGGCTGCTGGCCGAGACCCGGTCGGCGCTGGAGGAGCTGTCGGCGGCGAACAGCACGATCCGGGCGCACAGCAGCTCGGTGGAGCGGGCGGCCGCCGCCCACGACCGGATGACGGCCCTGGTGGTGCGCGGCGGCGGGATGGGTGACGTGGCGGCGGCGGTCACCGAGGTGCTCGGCGGGGCGCTGCTGGCGCTGGACGCCGAGGGTCGGCGGCTGGCCCGGGTGGGTGAGATCGAGGAGCCGGACCGGGCGGACATCGTCGAGGCCGTGGCCGCGTCCCGGACCGAGGGGCGCAGCGTCCGCCGGGGTCCGCTCTGGTACGCCGCGGTGGTGGCCGGCGCGGAGAACCTGGGCGCGCTGGTGCTGCGCCCGGACGGCGAGCTGGTCGACGCCGACCAGCGAATCCTGGAGCGGGCGGCGCTGGTGACCGCGCTGCTGCTGCTGTTCCGCCGGACGGTGGCCGAGGCGGAGGGGCGGGTCCGGGGCGAGCTGCTGGACGACCTGATCGCCCGGCCGCTGCGCGACACCGACGCGTTGCGCAGCCGCGCCCGCCGGCTGGGCGTGGACCTGGACGCCCCGCACGTGCTGGTGGCGGTCGGCGACGACGCGATCGCCGCCACCGGCTCGGCCCGGCAGCGGGTGCTCTCCTGGGCCACCACGTACGCCTCGACGCGGGGCGGGCTGGCCGCGGCGCGCGACGGGCGGGTGGTGCTGATGCTGCCCGGTCAGGACGCGGGCGGCGCGGCCCGGGCGGTGGCCCGGGACCTGTCCCGGGTGACCGGCCGGCCGGTGACCGCGGGGGCGAGCGGGCCGTCCACCGGCCCGGTCTCGCTGGCCACCACCTTCGCCGAGGCGGAGCGGTGCCTCACCGCGCTGGGCGCGTTGGGCCGGGCCGGGCAGGGGGCGAGCACCGCCGAGCTGGGCTTCGTCGGGCTGCTGCTGGGCGCGGTCGGCGACTCGGGCGACCGGGACGTGGACCGGTTCCTCACCGCCACGGTGGGTCCGGTGGTCGACTACGACGCCCGGCGGGGCACCGCGCTGGTGAAGACGCTGGAGGCGTACTTCGGGGTGGGTGGCAGCCTGGCCCGGGCGGCGGAGCTGCTGCACGTGCACGTCAACACGGTGACCCAGCGGTTGGAGCGGGTCGGGCAGCTGCTCGGCGCGGACTGGCAGAAGCCGGAGCGCGCCCTGGAGGTGCAGCTCGCCCTGCGCCTGCACCGCCTGCGCACCCCGGCGGCCTGACCGCTCGCCGCGCGCCGCCGGGGGTCAGCGGGCGCGGATGCCTTCGAAGACGGTGTCCACGATCCGCTCGGGGAGGATCCGCTCGTCCAGCTCCGGGTGCCAGCGCAGCACCCGCTGGATCAGCATCGGGCCGGTGAGCAGCGCCATGACCAGCTCGACGTCCAGGTCGGCGCGGAGCTCGCCGCTGTCCACCCCGCGCCGCAGCACCTCGCGCATCAGCTTCCGCCGCGGCTCGATGATGTTCTGGTAGAGCTGGAAGTGGTCCGGGCTGCGGTTCACCTCAGGCACCAGGCAGGGCATGATCCGGGCGGCCCGCGGGTCGACGTTGTGCCCGACCGCGCCGACCAGCAGCACCAGGTCGTCGCGGACGGAGTGCCCCGCGGGCTGCGGCGGCACCCCCTTGAGCCGGCGCAGCGCGTCCATCAGCAACGCGTCCTTGCCGGACCAGCGGCGGTAGATGGTGGCCTTGCCGACGCCGGCGCGGGCGGCGATCGCCTCGATGGAGAGCGCCTCGAGAGTGCTGCCCTCGGCGAGCAGGTCGAGGGTGGCCTCCACGATCGCCTCGTCCGCGCGGACGCTCCGCGGTCGCCCGGGCGACCGCGGAGCATCAGCTGTGGATGTCATGTCAGACATTGTCCCCGAACCTATGCGGTCCCGGCCAACTCGGGCTCGGTGGCCGGCCGGGGGTCGACCTCGATCAGCGGACGGCCCGGCATCCAGCGCAGCACGATGACGATGCCGAGCAGCGCCACCAGGGCGGAGACGCCGGCCGCCCAGTGCATCGCCGAGACGAACGACTGGTTCGCCGCGTCGATGAGCCGGGGCGCGCCGGCCCCGAGCCGGCCGGCGACGGCGTACGCCCCGGAGATCGACTCCTGGGCCGCGTCGCGGACCGGGGCGGGCAGGCCGGACACGGCCGAGGCCACGTCGTTGCGGTAGACCGCGGAGAGGACCGAGCCGAGCACCGCCACGCCGAGGGCGCCGGCCACCTGGCGGACGGTGTTGCTGACCGCCGAGCCCACGCCGGCCTTCTCCCGGGGCAGCGCCGACATGATCGACTCGGTGGCCGGCGGCATGATGTTGGCCATTCCGGCGCCCTGGACGAAGCCCAGCGCCGAGAAGATCCAGATCGGGGTGTCCGCGTCGATGAGCACGAACGCACCGAGCGCGGCGGCCGTGAGCAGCAGCCCGACCGCGGCGACCGCCCGGCCGCCGTAGCGGCGGACCATGGCGGCGCTGCGCGGCGCGAAGATCAGCTGAGCGGCCGCGAAGGGCAGGAAGAGCAGGCCGCTCTCCAGCGGGGTGTAGCCGCGGACCAGCTGGAGGTAGAACGCGCCGAAGAACATCACGCCCATGGCGGCGAAGAAGACCAGGCCGACCAGCGCCACCGGGGCGGCGAACCGGGGCACCCGGAACAGCCGGACGTCCAGCGACGGGTGGTCGCTGCGCAGCTCGTGGGAGATGAACCAGCCGAGCACCGCGAGCCCGCCGACGATCGCGGCCCAGACCTGCGGCCGGCCGAAGCCGTGCTCGCCGCCGTCGATGATGCCGTAGGTGAGCGCGACCAGACCGACCACGGAGAGCAGCACGCCGAGCACGTCCACCCGGCCCGGCCGGGGGTCGCGGGACTCCGGTACGAGGGCGGCGACCAGCACCACGCCGAGCACCACCACCGGCACGTTGATCAGGAAGACCGAGCCCCACCAGTAGTGCTCCAGCAGGGCGCCGCCGAGCACCGGACCGATGGCCACGGCCAGGCCGACCGCGCCGGCCCAGATGCCGATCGCCTTGGCCCGTTCGCGGGGGTCGAAGACGTTGGAGATGATCGACAGGGTCACCGGCATGATGGCGGCGCCGCCGACGCCCATCAGCGCGCGGGTGGCGATCAGCTGGCCCGGGTCCTGGGCGTACGCGGAGAGCAGCGAGGCCAGCCCGAACAGGGCCAGGCCGACCATCAGGAAGCGCTTGCGGCCGAAACGGTCGCCGAGGACGCCGAAGGTGAAGAGCAGTCCAGCGAAGACCAGCGTGTAGGAGTTGATCGCCCACTCCAGCTCGCCCTGGCTGGCCCCGAGGCCGTGCACCGGGTCGGCGAGGGTACGCAGGGCGACGTTGAGGATGGTGTTGTCGAGGACGACCACGAGGAGGCTGATCACCAGCACCCCCAGGATCGCCCACCTCCTCGGGTGTCCGGTGTTCTCGTGCGGTTCCACTCGGGTTCTCCCCCCGGCTCACCCGCGTCAAAATACGATACGGGACAGACTCGTAACGCTGCTGAGCGTAGGTGAGAGTGTTTCGATACGGAACGGATCCGTATCGTTTGTGGCTCAGGTCACCCCCGTCCGGGTGAGCTCGGAGGGGTCAGCTGACCTCGCGCACCTGGTGCAGGGACCGGTTGAGCTGCCGCTTCATCCACCGGGCGACGGGCCGCTCGATGAACCGGTGGATCAGCCACGCGGCGACGAGCAGCGACCCGAACAGCGCGCCCAGCAGCAGCCACGGCGACAGGTGGGTCTGGGTCTCCTTGATGACGGCGACCCCGACCGTCTGGTGCACCAGGTAGAGCGGGTAGGTCAGTGCGCCGGCCGTCGCGACCCAGGGCCACCTCACCCATCCGAAGCGGTTGAGCGCGACCGCCGCCATGACGAGGAAGAAGACCGTCACGATGACGGCCGAGGGCGCGAACGAGACGTCGCGGGCCTTGGCGAGGCCGAGCAGCCGGGTGAGCGAGATCAGCCAGGACAGCCCGACGATCGACCAGAGCAGCAGGTTCTGGCCGAAGCGGTGGATGAGATAGAGAGCGACCCCGGCGATGAAGTAGCTGGAGTAGCTGGCCGCCGTGACCTCGATGAGCCACTGGTTGCCGAACTTCGGCACGACGAGCGAGGCGACCGTCCACAGGGCGCAGAAGGCGACCACGCGGCGGTAGCTGAGACCGCGGGCGACGAGGACGGCGAACAGCAGGTAGAAGATCATCTCGACGGTGAGGGTCCAGTACGACATGTCGAGACGCGGAACGTTCAGGAAGTCCTGCATCATCGTGAGGTTGGCCAGCACGTCACGGGCCTGGAGCTCGCGCGTCATCGGCACGGCCACGAGCACGCCCGCCGACACCAGCACAGCGAACCAGTAGGCGGGATAGAGCCGCACCACGCGGGAGACGAAGAAGTCACCGACGGACCGGCCCCATGCGCTCATGCAGATGACGAAGCCGCTGATGATGAAGAACAGCTGCACCCCGAGAAAACCGTACGCGGAGGCGGAGTGCAGCGGGCCGAAGATGGACGCGGCGGCGGGGTCCCGCCACGCGCCGAGCTTGTCCCCGACGAGGTGGTACGCGACGACCATGACCGCCGCGCCGAGGCGCAGCCCGTCGAGCACCAGCAGCCGGGGGTGCCGCGCGCCGGACGGGCTCGGCGCCGTCGAGGCCGGGACGTCGGCCTGCCGGGGCAGCGTCGCCTGCTCGCCGGAGCGCGTCGGCTCGATGGTCGGGGCGGGCGCGTCGCGTTCGTCCGTCGCCTGCGTCATCGACGACTCCTCGGGGATCGGGGCGGTGGAGCTCGGCCGGAGAGATCTCGTCATGCCGGGACGCGTTCCGCCGGGGTGACCGTCCGTCCGGCACGCCGCCACTGGTACAGCAGCCAGAGCGCGGCGAGCGCGAACAGTACCAGCACCGTCGGCACGTAGGCGTCAACCGCGAGCCGCTGGGCGAGCCCGTGCAGGTGGCCCGCCTTCCAGATCAGGCCCCTCGGGATGATCTCGCCGGTCCGGGCGGGACCCGGCCACATGAGGAAGGGCAGGATCGCGGCGACCGCGACGGCGCCGGCCAGCACACGTGCCGTGCCGTGCGAGCGGCGCACGACGTCGACGAGCACCACCGCCATCGGGCCGATCCAGATCCAGTAGTGCGACCAGCTGACCGGCGAGACGAGAAGCGTGGTGAGGCCGACGACGACCATCGCCATGGCCTCCTCGCCGTGCCGCTGCAGCGCGGTCGCGAGGGCGAGGCCGGCGACCACGACGACGACCACGGACAGCATCCACCAGATCGTGTTCTGCTCATCCGTCTCGAGCAGGCGCGCGGTGAAGCCCTGCAGGGACTGGTTGCCGCCGTAGCGTGGGCCGAGGATCATCAGCACCCGGTGCGAGTCGAATGCCCGCCCGGTGAGCCAGTAGTCGTACGAACCGCCCGGCTGGATGATCGCCCCCAGGAGCGTGAGCCCCACGAAGGTGACCGTCGCGACGACGGCGGCCCGGATCCGCCGCGTGAGCAGCAGGTAGATCACGAAGAGGCCGGGCAGCAGCTTGGTCGCGGTCGCCGCCCCGATCCCGACGCCCTTGAACCGGCTGGAGTCGGACAGCGCGAGGTCGGCCACGACCAGCAGCATGACCAGAATGTTGATCTGGCCCAGGCCGAGGTTGCGCTGCAGCGGCTCGGTCCAGATCAACACGCCGCCGATGGCGGCGACCACGCCGAGGCGGCCGCGGGTGCCCTCGTAGCCGAGCATCCTGGTGGTGAACCACAGGGCGGCGAGCATCGCCGCGACACCCGCCGCGTTCATGAGATTCAGGGCGACCCACGGGTCGAACCAGGTCAGCGGGATCAGGAACGGGAGGGTGATCGGCGGGTAGGTGTAGGGAAGGTCGAGCGTGGTGTACCCGAGTTGGTAGACGGGCTGCCCGTCGAGGAACGCGTGGGCGGCTCCGAGGTACATCATGAAGTCCGTCCCGGTGAACGGATACTCCCGCAGGAAGGCGACGTACGCGGCGAGCGAGACGGCCAGCACGGCCAGGCCAGGGACGAGGAGCCAGTTCGGCACGGGGGTGCGCGGGCGGGCGGCATGATCGGCCGCCACGCCGGCGGCGAACCGGCGGATGCGCTGGATGACCATAGTGGGCCGAATCCTAGCCGGGATCGCGCTCACGTCGGGTAACGACCCCTCGTGCGTTCAGTGACTTACCGTAGCGAGTGGAACGCGCACCGTCATGCCCGGCTCGGGGGTGACCGTGACCGGCGCGGGAGTCACGCCTGACCGGCCGGGGCGGGTCACCCCCGAGCTTTCCGCGGCGAACTATCCGCGGCGGGCGGCTCTCCGGCGCCGCGCCAGGTGGGCGATCGTGCCCCAGATGCCGCGCCGGAACAGCAGCACGACGAGGACGAAGATGCCGCCGGTGACCAGGCCGATCGCCTCGAAGCCGGAGAACGACAGCCAGTCCTCCAGGCGGACCACCAGGGCCGCCCCGAGCACGCCGCCCCAGAGGGTGCCGATGCCGCCGAGCACCACCACGATGACCGCCTTGCCGGAGGTGGTCCAGTGCAGCACGTCCAGCGAGACGAACCGGTGGCCGACCGCGAAGAGCCCGCCGCCGAGCCCGGCCAGGAAGCCGGAGAGGACGAACGCGGTCAGCTTGTAACGGTGCACCGGGTAGCCGAGCGCCCGCGCCCGCGCGGGGTTGTCCCGGATGCCGACCAGCACCCGGCCGAACGGCGAGTGCACGATCCGCCAGGCGGCGAGCAGGCCGAGCAGCACGATCGGCAGGATCGCGTAGTAGAAGTAGTAGTCGTCGGTGAGGTCGACCCCGAAGAAGGAGCGGGGCACGCCCTGGAGGCCGTTCTCGCCCTGGGTGACCGAGCGCCACTCGTTGGCCACGTAGTAGACCATCTGCGCGAAGGCCAGGGTGACCATGGCGAAGTAGATGCCGGTGCGCTTGACCGCGAGATAGCCGATCGGCAGCGCGAGCAGCGCCGCGGCCAGGGCGCCGGCCAGCACGGCCGCGGGGAACGGCAGGCCGGCGTGGATCGCCACGAGCCCGGTCACGTACGCCGAGGTGCCCCAGAACGCGGCGTGCCCGAAGGACATCAACCCGGTGAAGCCGAGCAGCAGGTCCACCGAGACGGCGAAGAGCGCCCAGCAGAGGATGTCCACGGCCACCGCCGGGTAGAGCCCGTTCGGCAGCCAGAGCGCCACGACCAGGCCGGCGGCGAGCAGCGCGTACCGGACCCAGCCGGGCGCCCGGGCGACGGTGAGCAGCCCGGACGGCGGGGCGGGCCGGGCCGACTCCTCGGCGGGGGTGTCGACTGCGCTCGTCATGCCGGTGCCTCCTCACGGCCGAACAGGCCGGCCGGCCGCCAGAGCAGCACCGCGGCCATCACCACGAACACGACGGTCTGCGACACGATCGGGAAGTCCGACAGGTACGCCTCGCCCCAGGCCTGGATCAGGCCGATGCCGAAGCCGGCCGCGACCGAGCCGAAGATCGAGCCGAGCCCGCCGATCACCACGACCGCGAAGACCACGATGATCAGGTCGGCGCCCATCAGCGGGTTCACCGCCCGCATCGGGGCGGCGAGCACCCCGGCCAGCCCGGCCAGGGCGATGCCGAAGCCGAAGACCGGGGTGACCCACTTCCCCACGTCGATGCCGAAGGCCCGGGTCAGCTCGGGACGCTCGGTGGCGGCCCGGACCACCATGCCGACCCGGGTCCGGCCGAGCACCCACCACACCGCGACGCAGAGCAGCACGGTGAAGCCGAGGATGAAGACCCGGTAGGTGGGGAAGTCGAAGAGCCCGAAGTCGACCGTCCCGCTCAGCTCGGCCGGGGTGGCGTACGGGCTGGACTGCACGCCGTACCGGGACTTCACCAGGTCCTGCAGGATCAGCGTGAGGCCGAAGGTGAGCAGGAAGTTGTAGAGCGGGTCGAGCCGGGTCAGCCGGTGGATCACCGCCCGCTCCAGCACCATGCCGAGCAGGCCGAGCGCCAGCGGCATGATCACCAACGCGGCCCAGAACGGCACGCCCGCCTCGGCGAGCAGCACGTACGCCCCGAAGGCGCCGAGCATGTAGAAGGCGCCGTGGGCGAAGTTCACCACCCGGAGCATGCCGAAGATGACCGCGAGCCCGAGGGCGAGCAGGGCGTAGAACGCCCCGCCCACCAGCCCGTTGAACGTGTTCTGCAGGAACCCTGACATCAGCCCGTCACCTCGCCTTCTTCCGTTCGCGACTGCGGGGCTCGGAAAACCGGCTCACTCCTCGCGCTCACATCTTGCAGTCGGCCGACGGGGCGCGGAACGCCTCGGCCGCCGGGATGGTCTTGAGGATCTTGACGTAGTCCCACGGCTCACCGACCTCGGCCTGCGGCTTCACCTGGGCCAGGTACGCGTCGTGGATGACCCGGTGGTCCTCCGCGCGGATCTTGCCGTTGCGCAGGAAGAGGTCGTTGACCTCCTTGCCCTCCAGGCCCTTCACCACGGTGTCCGCGTCGTCGGTGCCGGCCGCCTGCACGGCCTCCAGGTACTGCATGGCGGCGGAGTAGTTGGCCGCGTGGGCGAAGGACGGCCGGGTGCCGGTCTCCTTCTGGAACCTGTCCGCCCACTCGCGGTTCTGCTGGTCGAAGTTCCAGTACCAGGCGTCGGTGTAGGTGGTGCCGGCGAGCGCGGCCGGGGTGAGCGAGTGGATGTCGGTGATGAACATCAGGCCCACGGCCAGCCCGACGCCCTTGTCCCGCAGCTTGAACTCGTTGTACTGCTTGACCACATTGACCAGCTCGGCGCCGGCCTGCATGGTGCCGAGCACCTGCGGCTTCGGGTTCAGCGTGGGTGCCTTGAGCAGGAACGAGGAGTAGTCGCCGCTGGTGTTCGGGAACGGCGCACCGTCCTTGCCGACCACCTGCCCGCCGGCGGCGGTGATGGCGGCGGAGAAGCTCTTCTCCATGTCCTGCCCGAAGGCGTAGTTCGGGTAGAGGATGTACCAGTTCTTGCCGACCTGCTCGGTGGTCACCGTGCCGGTGCCGTGGGCCAGCATGTAGGTGTCGTACGCGTAGTGGAACGTGTACTTGTTGCAGCTCTTGCCGGTCAGGTCGGTGGTCGCCGCGCCGATGTTGAAGTAGAGCTTCTTCTTCTCCTTGGCCACGTCGGCCACCTTCAGGGCGGCCGAGGAGGTCGGCACGTCGAGGATGGCGTCGACGCCCTTGCGGTCGTACATCTCCTGGGCCTTGCTGTTGGCCACGTCCGGCTTGTTCTGGTGGTCGGCGGTCTCCACGCTGATGTTCTTGGTGACGGCCTTGTCGCCGTACTTGGCCTTGAAGTCGGCGATGGCCATCTCCACGGCCTTGACCGAGTTACGCCCGGACAGCTCCGAGTAGGCCCCGGACTGGTCGTTGAGGACACCCAGCACGATCTTGTCGCCGGTCAGCTTCTGGTCGCCGCCGGACTGCGGGCCACCGCCGCCGCATCCGGCGACCAGCACCGCCGCCGCCGAGGCGGCGGCCACACCCACGCTCCTGCGCATGTCAAATCCTTCCGTACCGCGCGGTCCGCGCGGGTCAGCCGTCGGTTGTCAGATTCCGAGGTACGCCAGCAGCTCGCGCTCCCGCGAGCGCACCTCGGAGTTCTCCATCGCCTCCGCGATCCGTCCCTCGGCCAGCAGGTAGTGCCGGTCGGCGACGCCGGTGGCGAAGTGCAGGTTCTGCTCGACCAGCAGCACGGTCACGCCGTGCTTCTTGGCCTCCCGCAGCAGGTCGCCGACCTGCTGCACGAGCAGTGGGGACAGGCCCTCGGTGGGCTCGTCGCAGAGCAGCAGCCGGGCGCCCATCCGCAGCACCCGGGCCAGGGCGAGCATCTGCTGCTCGCCGCCGGAGAGCATGGTGGCCGCCGAGTCACGCCGCGTGTAAAGGGCGGGGAACGCCTCGTACACCCGCTCCAGCGGCCACGGGTCGGGGCCCACCCGTGGCGGCAGGGTCAGGTTCTCGGTGACGGTCAGGGTGGCGTACGCGCCCCGGTCGTCGGGGACCCAGCCGAGCCCGAGCCGCGCCCGCTTGTACGCCGGCAGCTTCGTGATGTCCCGGTCGTCGAGGCTGACCGTGCCGCGCTGGCCGGGGTGCAGCCCCATCACGGAGCGCAGCAGGGTGGACTTGCCGGCGCCGTTGCGCCCCACCAGGGTGACGACCTCGCCGGCGGCCACCTCCAGGCTCACGTCCCGCAGCACCTGGGCCTCGCCGTACCAGGCGGAGAGGTTCTCAATGCGCAGCATCGGCGGCTCCCAGGTAGGCGGTGATGACGCGCTCGTCGGCGCGGACCTGCTCATAGGGCCCCTCGACCAGGACCTTGCCGGCCTGGAGGACGGTGACCGTGTCGGCGAGCCGGCCCACCACGCTCATGTTGTGTTCGACCATGACCACGGTCCGGCCCGCGCGGACCCGGGCGATCAGGTCGACGGTGCGGTCCACGTCCTCCAGCCCCATCCCGGCGGTGGGCTCGTCGAGCAGCAGCACCTTCGGGTCGAGGGCGAGCGCGATGGCCAGTTCCAGGGCGCGCTTGCGCCCGTAGGCGAGGGCCTCGGCCGGGGCCTCGGCCAGCTCGGCGAGGCCGACCATGGCGAGCAGTTCGTCGGCCCGGTCGCGGTAGCGGCGCATCAGCTTCGCCGAGCGCCAGAACCGCCACCCCAGCCCGCTGGACGACTGGAGGGCCAGCTCGACGTGCTCCCGCGCGCCCAACTGGGGGAAGAGGCTGGTGATCTGGAAGGAGCGGGCCACGCCGAGCCGGGCGACCCGTTCCGGGGGCAGGCCGGTGACGTCCCGGCCGGCCAGCTCGATCCGGCCGGCGCTGGGCGGTAGAAACCCGGTGAGCAGGTTGAACAGGGTGGTCTTGCCCGCGCCGTTCGGCCCCACCAGGGCGTGCACGGTCTCCGGCGCCACGTCGAGGTCGACCCCGTCGACCGCCCGGAAGCCCCGGAAGTCCCGGGTCAGCCCACGGGCCGACAGGATCGCTTGCCCGGCCATCGCCTCACCCTCCGCAGGTCCTCATCCCGCGTCGGCCAGGTCGGTGACCGGGGTCACAGGGCCGACGCGTGCAGGAAACCTACGGCGCACCGGCAGAGTCGAGCCATGTCGATCCCCCACACATTCGGCCCGGATGGCACGGGCCCGCCCGCCATAGGGGGCGGGCCCGTGCGCGGGCTTCCGGACGGATCGTCGGCCGTCGACATGTGGTGCGCCACCGTCATCGGGCGGCGGCGTACTCCGGGAGGTCGAGCCCGTCGGCCTTGCTGAAGAAGAGCCGGGTGGCGAGCCCGCGCAGCGGGCGGGAGGTCATGGCCCGCATCGACGCGTCGCGCATCCGGATCGCGGTCCGGCTGGCCGGCAGGAATCCGGAGATGCCCCCGCCCGGGATCTCCTGGCTGCGCGTCACGTGCGGTCGCAGCAGTTCCTCGTAGCGGCGGTAGGCCACCGCGTGGTCGCCGCGCGCCGCGGCCAGCTCGCCGGCCAGCAGGTACGCGCCGACCAGCGCGAGGCTGGTGCCCTGCCCGGTGAGCGGGGACGGGCACCAGGCGGCGTCGCCGAGCAGGGCCACCCGCCCGGCGCTCCACCGCTGCATCCGCACCTGGCCGTACCGGTCGAAGTAGAAGTCGCCGGCCTCCGGGGCGGCGGCCAGCAGCTCGGCGGCGCGCCAGCCGACGTCGGCGAAGCGCTCGGCGAGCAGCCGCTGCTGGGCGGCCGGGTCCCGCCGGTCAACGTCGAGTTCCGGGGAGCGGAAGCTGAAGAACGCAGCGGTCCGGCCGTCCCGGGTCGGGCGGGTGCCGACCACCCGACCGCCGGGCGCGTTGTGCAGCAGGAACCAGCCGGTCTCGTCGCGGTACGGGGTGGAGAAGTAGGCCAGGTAGGCGCCGAGGGGCCGGACGTACGCCGACTCCGGGCCGAACGCCAGGGCCCGGGTGCGGGAGTGCGAGCCGTCCGCGCCGACCACCAGGTCGACCGTGCGCGGGGCGGAGCGGGCGAAGGTCAGCCGCACCCCGTCCCCGGTCTGGTCCAGCGTCTCGATCGAGTCGTCGAAGACGTACTCGACGTCGTCCCGGGTCTCCTCGTGGAGCAGCCGGGCCAGGTCGCCGCGCTGGATCTCGATGTCGGCGACGATCCCCTCCCCGCCGAAGGCGTGCACCGGCAGCCGGGCGCGCGTCCCGCCGCGCTCGTCGACGTACGCCATGCCCTGCTCCCGGACGGTCTCTGCCCGGACCCGCGCGGTCAGCCCCATCCGGTCGACCACCTCGCGGGCGGTCCCCCGCACATCGACCGCCTGTCCGCCGGGGCGCAGCCCGGGGGCGCGTTCCACCACGGTCACGGCGAAGCCGTGCCGGCGCAGCCAGAAGGCGAGGGCGGGGCCGGCCACGCCGGCGCCGGAGATGAGCACGGTCCTGTCGTTCATGGTGTTCTCCCGAGATCACGCGTACACCGTCAGCCGGTTCCGGCCGGGCGCTGCGCGTCACGCTAGGTCCGGCGCGCCGCACGCGCCTGGGACGACCTAGTACGCTGCCCCTCCGGGGCCGCTCGGCGGACCCGGTGTACTAGTACGCTTTCGGAGCGGAGGTGCCAGGGATGGCGCAGCGTGGTCCGGGTCAGGAGCCGCCGTACCGGCGGATCGCCGCGGAGATCCGCCGCCGCATCGACCTGGGCGAGCTGCGGCCCGGCGACCGGGTGCCCTCGGCCCGGCAGCTCACCCGGGAGCACGGGGTGGCCATCGCCACGGCCACCCGGGTGCTCGCCCTGCTCCGCGCCGAGGGGCTGGTGCTGACCCGCCCCGGCGCCGGCACCGTCGTCGCCGAGCCGCGCCGGGAGTCGGCGCGGCCGGAGCCGGAGCTGAGCCGGGAGCGGGTGCTGCGCACCGCGGTGGCGCTGGCGGACGAGGGCGGCCTGGCCGCGGTGTCGATGCGGCAGATCGCCGCCGAGCTGGGCGTGGCCACCATGTCGCTCTACCGGCACGTGCGCGGCCGGGACGAGCTGATCCTGGCGATGGCCGACGCGGCGCTGGCGAACGCCCCGCTGCCGGCCACCGAGCCGGCCGGCTGGCGCGCCCGGCTGGACCTGCTCGCCCGGGCGCAGTGGGCCGTCTACCGGCGGCACCGCTGGGTGCCGCACGTCATCTCGATCGCCCGGCCGCAGCCGCTGCCGCACGGCATGTCGCACACCGACCGCGCGCTGCGGGCCACCGCCGGCCTGGGCCTGGACCCGCAGGTGCGCTGGCACGTCGCGGTGACCCTCATGGCGTACGTGAAGGGCATCGCCACGAACCTGGAGATGGGCGCGCAGGCGGTGCAGGACACCGGCCTCACCCACGACGAGTGGGTGGACCGGCAGCAGGCCACCTTCCAGCAGATGATGGCCGGTGGCGGTCTGGCCACCATGGACGCGCTGACCAGCGGCGGCGTCGACCTGGACCTGGAGAGCGTCTTCGACTTCGGCCTGCGCCGGCTGCTCGACGGATTCGCCGCGGTGATCGAGGGCGGGGTCAGTCCGGGAAGGTGACCACCCAGCGGGCGCCCTCGCCCCGGGCCAGCCGGTCCAGCGCCGCGGGCGCCTCCGCCAGCGGGACGGTGCCGCTGACCAGCGGAGCCAGGTCCAGGCTGCCCTCGGCGAGCGCTGCGGCCAGCTCCGGCACCTCCCGGTCCGGGTCGGACGAGCCGTAGACCGAGGAGCGCAGGGTGCGGGCCGAGTGGAAGATCTCCAGCGCCGACAGGCTGAGCAGGTCGTCCCTGGCCCCCATGCCGACCACGGTGACCGCTCCCCCGCGCCGGGTGCAGCGCCAGGCGGCCCGGATGGTGACGGACCGGCCGACGCACTCGAAGGCGTGGTCCACGCCGCGCCCCTCGGTGCGCGCCCGGACCTCCTTGCCGAGCGTGTCGTCGGAGCGGAGGAAGTCGGTGGCCCCGGCGGCGAGGGCCAGGTCCCGCTTGGCCTCGGCCACGTCGACGGCGAGGATCGGCGCCGCGCCGGCCCGCCGGGCGGCGGTGAGCACGGCGAGGCCGACCCCGCCGAGGCCGATCACCGCGACCGACTCGCCGGGGGCGACCCGGGCGGTGTTGCGGACCGCGCCGGTGCCGGTGAGCACCGCGCAGCCGAGCAGGGCGGCCTGCTCCGGCGGCAGGCCGGCCGGGATCTCGATGGCGGCCCGCTCGGGCACCACCACCTCCTCGGCGAGCGCGCCGAGGCCCAGGGTGACCTGGAGCGGGCCGCCGTCGGCGGTCTCGCCCCGGGCCACCGAGGGCCCGGTGTTCGCGGTGCAGAGCCAGGGCTCGCCGTGCCGGCAGTGCCAGCAGGCCCGGCAGGCGGGGGCCCAGTTGAGCACCACGGGCGTGCCGACGGCCAGCCGGGTGCCGGGGCCGGCCTCGGCCACCACGCCGGTCGCCTCGTGCCCCAGCACCAGCGGGTACGCGGGCGCCACCGTACCGTCCACCATGGCCAGGTCGGAGTGGCAGAGGCCGGCGGCCCGGATCCGGATCCGCAGCTCGCCGGGGCCCGGGGCGGGCAGGCGTACCTCCTCGACGGCCGGGGTGGCGCCCCGGCCGCGGACCACGAGCGCCTTCACCGCTGGATCGCCTTCAGCTCGGTGAACTCCTCGACGCCGTAGCCGCCCAGTTCACGGCCGAGGCCGGACTGCTTGTAGCCGCCGAACGGGGCGAGCGGGTTGAACGCGCCGCCGTTGACGTCCACCTGCCCGGTGCGCAGCCGCCGGGCCACGGCGAGCGCTGCCTCCTCGTCGGCGGACCAGACCGCGCCGGCCAGCCCGTACCGGGAGTTGTTGGCGATGGCGACTGCCTCGTCGGTGTCGGCGAACGGGATGACCGCGAGCACCGGGCCGAAGACCTCCTCCTGGGCGAGAGCGCTGTCCGGGTGCACGTCGGCGAGGACGGTGGGGGCGACGAAGTGCCCGCGCGGCGGCAGCGGCGCGTCCGGGCCGCCGGCGACCAGTCGGGCGCCGTCGGCGAGGGCCCGGTCGACGTGTCCGCGGACCCGCTCGGCCTGGGCGGCGGAGACGAGGGGGCCGAGCCGGGTGGCCGGGTCGAACGGGTCGCCCAGCCGGTATCCGGCGACGGCCGCCGCGACCAGGTCCAGCGCCTCGGCGTAGCGGTCGCGGTGGACCAGCATCCGGGTCCAGGCGGTGCAGGTCTGGCCCGAGTTGAGCAGGGCGTTGCCGACGCCCACCTTCACGGCGGTGGGCAGGTCGGCGTCGGCGAGGACGACGTTGGCCGACTTGCCGCCGAGTTCCAGGGCGACCCGGGCGATCCGGTCGGCGGCCAGGTGGGCGATCCGCCGGCCGGTGGCCGTGGAGCCGGTGAACGAGACCAGGTCGACGTCGGGGTGGGCGGCGAGGGCCTCGCCGACCACCGGCCCGGTGCCGGGCACCAGGTTGACCACCCCGGGCGGCAGCCCAGCCTCGGTGACCGCGTCGAAGAGCAGGTACGCGGTGAGCGGCGTCAGCTCGCTGGGCTTGAGCACCACCGTGCAGCCGGCGGCGAGGGCCGGGGCCACCTTGGCGACCACCTGGTGCAGCGGGTAGTTCCACGGGGTGATCGCGCCGACCACGCCGACCGGTTCGCGCACGACGAGCGAGTTGCCGACGGTCTCCTCGGCCGGCGGGCGCGCGGCCAGGTCGACCATGCTGCGCAGCACGGTGAGCGGCAGGCCGGCCTGCACCCGGGTGGCGAGCTTGAGCGGGGTGCCGAGTTCGAGGGCCACCGTGCGGGCGATGTCGTCGGCCCGGGCGGCGAGCGCGGCGTGCAGCCGGTCGAGGTGGGTGGCCCGCTCCGCCGGGGCGGTGTCGGCCCAGCCGGGGAAGGCGGCCCGGGCGGCCGCGACGGCCCGGTCCACGTCGGCCGGGGTGCCGGCGGGGACCTGCCCGATGATCTCCCCGGTGGCCGGGTTCTCGACCGGGATCGTCCCGCCGTCCGCCGGGTCGACCCAGTCCCCGGCGACGTGCAGATGGCGGCGGACCAGCAGGGCGGGGGGCGCGTCGGCGAGATCCATGGCGTCCCTTCGGGGGCGGGAAACTAGCAGTGGGAGTTTTGACGCTACCCCGGACCGGCGCCGCGTTCCAGAGGGGTCACGGTCCGGCCGTACTCGGCGGCGAGACCGTGCAGCAACGCGTCCAGGCCGAGGGTGAACGCGCCCTCGTCGACGCTGCGCTGGTGGCCGCGGAGCCGGTGGGCCTGATTGAGGTGCGGGTGGGCGGCGTACAGCTCCGGGTCCTCGACGAAGCCGCGGGCGAACGAGCCGAGCGCCGAGCCGGCCACGAAGTAGCGCAACGCGGCGCCGATGTGGGTGGCCCGGGCCGGCGGCCAGCCCGCCCGGACCAGGGCACCGTAGACGGCGTCGGCCATGGCCAGCGCCGCCGGCCGGCGTCCGGGCCCCTGCGCCAGGTAGGGGACGATGTTCGGGTGCGCGGCCAGCGCCTCCCGGTAGGACCGGGCCCAGCGGCGCAGCGCCTCGACCCAGTCGTACCGGTGGAAGACGCTGACGTCGACACTCGCGGTCACGCTGTCCGCCACCGCGTCGAGGATCTCGTCCTTCGTGGCGAAGTGGTTGTAGAGCGAGGGACCCTGCACGCCCAGCGCGGCGGCCAGCCGGCGGGTGGAGAGCGCGCCGAGGCCGTCGGCGTCGATCAGCGCGAGCGCGGTCTCGACGATCCGGTCGCGGTTGAGCAGGGCCTGCCGGGGACGGGGCACCTCAGACCACCCACGCCGGGCCGACGCCCGCGCCACGCGCCCCTCGCCGGTCGAATCCCGCCACGCCGCCTCCCCCGTCGGAAACACCTGCTCACGCACCCTAGCCGGGACGCGGCCGGGGAGCCTCGTCGCGACGGTCGAAGGAGGGGTCTGGACGGATGAAAACTTACACCGCTAGTTTAAGAGCGACCGCCGCCGCCCGCGGCGGTCCACCGCCACGCCGACCGAGGGAGCATCGTGGACTTCGCACTGTCCGACGAGGAACGGGCCGTCCGGGACACCGTGCGCGCCTTCGTCACCCGCGAGGTGCTGCCGCTGGAGCAGGAGGTGCTGCGCCGCGAGCGCGACCACCAGCCCGGCCTGGACCGCTCCGAGCTGCGCGAGCTGCAGCTCAAGGCCAAGAAGTTCGGCTTCTGGGGCCTGGCCACCCCCGAGGAGTACGGCGGGATGGATCTCCCGGCGGTGCTCCAGTCGCTGATCTGGACCGAGCTGGGCCGCTCCTTCGTGCCGTTCCGCTTCGGCGGCGAGGCGGACAACATCCTGTTCCACGCCACCGAGGAGCAGAAGCGCGAGTTCCTCCTCCCCACCATCGAGGGTGAGCGGATCTCCTGCTTCGCGATCACCGAGCCGGGCGCCGGCTCGGACGCGGCGAACATCAAGCTGCGCGCCCGCCGCGACGGCGACGACTGGGTCCTCGACGGCGAGAAGACGTTCATCACCAACGGCAACGACGCCGACTTCGCCATCGTGGTGGCCGTGACCGACCCGGAGAAGGGCGCCCGCCGCGGCGGCGCGACCGCGTTCCTGGTGGACCGGGCGATGGGCTGGCGGTCGGAGTTCATCCAGACCATGGGCGAGGGCGGGCCGGCGTCGCTGATCTTCGACGGCGTACGCGTGCCGCACCGCAACATCCTCGGGGAGATCGGCGAGGGCTTCACGCTCGGCATGGAGTGGATCGGCAAGGGCCGCTACACCATCCCCTCGCACGCCATCGGCATCGCCGAGCGGGCCCTCCAGATGGCGATCGACCACGCCAACACCCGCGAGACCTTCGGCGCGAAGATCGGCACCAACCAGGCGATCCAGTGGATGATCGCCGACTCGGAGACCGAGCTGGAGGCGGCCCGCTGGCTGGTGCTGCGGTCGGCGTGGACGGTCGACCAGGGGCTGGACCCGCGGCACGCCTCGTCGATGGGCAAGCTCTACGGCGCCGGCATGGTCAACCGGGTGGTCGACCGGGTGCTCCAGATCCACGGCGGCATGGGCTACACCCGGGAGCTGCCCATCGAGCGCTGGTACCGACAGGTCCGGCTGTACCGGATCTTCGAGGGCACCGACGAGATGCAGCGCCTGATCATCTCCCGCGACCTGCTGCGCGGATACACGAAGATTGGCGGCCACCTGGCCTGAGCGGCCCCTCCCTCAGCCGGTCAGCGCCGCGACGGCCCGGTCGACGTCCTCCTCGGTGGTGTAGAGGTGGAACGAGGCCCGGACCCGCCCGGCGCGGACCGCCGCCCGCACCCCGGCCCGAGCCAGCCGCTCCTGCGCGTCCGGCACCTCGACGGTGACGATCGCGCTGTCGCCCCTCGGCCGGCCCAGCCCGGCCAGGAACCGGTTGGCCAGCGCCACGTCGTGGTCGCGCACCGCGGGCAACCCGATCTCGGCCAGCAGTTCCAGGGCGGGCGCCGCCCCGACGTAGCTGAACCAGGCCGGCGAGATGTCGAAGCGCCGGGCGTCGTCGGCCAGCCGCAGCGGCGGGCCGTAGTAGGACGACTGGGGGTCCTGGCCCGCGTACCAGCCGGCCGCGTCGGGGCGCAGCCGCTCCCGCAGGGCCGGGGCCAGGTAGGCGAACGCCGCGCCACGCGGGGCCATCAACCACTTGTACGCCGCCACCGCGACCACGTCGGCCCGCGCGGCGTCGAAGGGCAACCAGCCCGCGGCCTGCGTGGCGTCCACCGCGACGAGGGCGCCGTGCGCCCGGGCCGCCGCGACGATCGTCTCGTACGGCGCGACGGTGCCGTCCGAGGACTGCACGAGGCTGAACGCGACCAGATCGGTGTCGGCGTCGATCGCGTCGACCAGGCCGGCCAGCGGCACGGTGCGGACCCGGACGCCCCGCTCCTGCTGCACCAGCCAGGGAAAGAGGTTGGACGTGAACTCCACCTCCGGGACGACCACGGTCGCGCCCGCCGGCAGCGCGGCGGCCACCGGGGCGAGCAGTTGTGAGGCCGTGCTGCCGATCGCCACGTCCGCCGGGGCCACCCCGACCAGCCGGGCGAACGCCGTGCGGGCGCGGCCGACCGACTCGCCCCAGCCCTCGAAGGAGACCCGCCCGGCCCGCCAGTCGGCGAGCACGTCCTGCACCGCCGTCCAGGCCGGCTCGGGCGGCAGCCCGTAGGTGGCGGTGTTCAGCCAGCCGGGCTCCGGTTGCCACAGCTTCTGCGCCTGCTCCAGGTCCATGCCACCGACGCTAACGATCATCGTCGGCGAACGGGACGGCCAATTCCCGGGCGGCGGCCTGCCGATGCCGGACCGCGCAGGCCTGGACCCGGCGGGGCAACACATCAGTGATCCGAACGGCGCCCCGGCCGGAGTTCCGGCGCCCGACGGCGGATGATGCGGCCCGATCCGGGAACCCCCCTGCGTCTGTCCCGGTCCCGGTGGGACAGGTGCCACGGCCACGGCCGTCGCGTCGCATTCAACCCACTCTTGGCAGGAAGGTGCGGAAATGGCCAGGCTGGCGGCACTGGACCCGCGGCACACCGTTGCTCCTTCCGGATACAGCCGCTGGCTCATCCCGCCGGCGGCGCTCGCGGTGCATTTGTGCATCGGACAGGTCTACGCGACCAGCGTGTACAAGAACTCGCTCATCGCCCGGTTCGATGTCGGCCAGACGGCCATCGGAGTGATCTTCAGCATCGCGATCGTGATGCTCGGACTCTCCGCGGCGGTCGGCGGTACGTGGGCCGAGCGCAGCGGACCCCGCAAGACCATGTTCACGTCCGCGTGCTTCTGGGCGGCAGGGTTCCTGATCGGGGCGCTGGGCATCGCCACGGGACAACTCTGGCTGCTCTACCTCGGCTACGGCGTGATCGGCGGCATCGGGCTCGGGATCGGCTACATCTCGCCCGTCTCCACCCTGATCAAGTGGTTCCCGGACCGGCCCGGTCTCGCCACCGGCCTCGCGATCATGGGCTTCGGCGGCGGCGCGCTGCTCGCCAGCCCCGTGTCGAAGCAGCTGCTCTCCTTCTACGACCCTGACTTCGACCCGGCCAAGGCGGGGGCGGTGGCCTCGAGCCATGCCCTCGTGGGGCTGTTCCTCACGCTCGGCGTCGGCTACTTCCTGATCATGATGTTCGGCGTGTTCAACGTCCGGGTGCCCCCGCCCGACTGGCGCCCGGCCGGCTTCGACCCCGCCTCGGTCGCAACCAAGCCCCTGGTCACCAGGGCGAGCGTGTCCGCGGCGAACGCCATCCGCACGCGCTCGTTCTGGCTGCTCTGGATCGTGCTCTTCACGAACGTGACCGCCGGCATCGGCATCCTGGAGCAGGCCGCCCCGATGATCCAGGACTTCTTCCGGGACAACGGTGTATCGGCCGTCTCGGTCGCCGCGGCGGCGGGCTTCGTGGGCCTGCTGTCGCTGTTCAACATGGCCGGGCGGTTCGTGTGGTCGTCGACGTCCGACATCATCGGCCGTAAGCCGATCTATGTGGTCTACCTCGGCCTCGGCATGGTGCTCTACACCCTGCTCGCGGTGACCGGACACAACGCCACCGCACTGTTCGTGATCCTTGCCGGCCTCATCATCTCGTTCTACGGTGGCGGTTTCTCCACCGCCCCCGCCTACCTGCGCGACCTGTTCGGCACCCACCAGGTCGGCGCCATCCACGGCCGGCTGCTGACCGCCTGGTCCGCCGCGGGCGTGGCCGGACCGCTGATCGTCAACGGGATCCTGGACGCGCAGGGTAAGCCGGGCACGCTCACCGCCGCGTCGTACCGACCGGCACTGTTCACCATGGTCGGCGTACTTGCCGTCGGATTCATCGCCAATCTGCTGATCCGGCCGGTCCCGGAACGTTTCCACGAACCGGACACCGGCGGAGCCGTTCCGGTGGCGCCCGCCGAGAAGACCGACCCGGTCGCGCTGAAGCCGGAGAGCCGACCCGCGGCCCAGGCCGTGGGCCCGCAACGGGCCCGCCTCTGGATATCGTGGGCGCTGGTCAGCGTGCTGCTCGGCTACGGCATCTGGCAGACCGTCACCACAGCGGCGAAGCTCTTCACCGAGTGATCCGCGCCCGCCAGGGATCCGCCGCCACCGGGCGACCGATGGCGGCGGATCCTGGCGTCACCGGGCGCCCGGCTCAGACCGGCGCGTCCGACATCCCGGCGGGCTGCCGCGCGGGCTCCTCCGCGGTCTCCCCGTCGGCCGACGGCTCGTCCTCGTCCAGCATGGTCGCCTCGTCGAACGGGCGCTCGCCGCTGAGCACGGCCGCGGCCTGTGCCCGGTCGAACTCGCCGGTCCAGGTGCCGACCAGCACGGTGGCCACCGCGTTGCCGGCGAAGTTGGTCAGCGCCCGGGCCTCGGACATGAACCGGTCGATGCCGACGATCACCCCGACCCCGTCCACCAGGTCCGGGCGGTGCGACTGGAGGCCGCCGGCCAGGGTGGCCAGGCCGGCGCCGGTCACCCCGGCGGCGCCCTTCGAGGCGATGATCATGAAGGCCAGCAGGCCGATCTGCTCGCCGATCGCCATCGGCTTGCCCAGCGCGTCGGCGATGAACAGCGCGGCCATGGTCAGGTAGATCGCGGTGCCGTCGAGGTTGAAGGAGTAGCCCGTCGGAACGGTGATGCCGACGACCGGCTTGCTGACGCCGAAGTGCTCCATCTTGGCGATCAGCCGGGGCAGCGCCGACTCGGACGACGAGGTGGACAGGATCAGCAGGAACTCCCGACCCAGGTAACGCAGCAGGGAGAAGATCGAGATCCCCGCCACCAGGCGCAGCAGCGCGCCGAGCACCACGATCACGAAGATCAGGCAGGTGGCGTAGAAGCCGAGCATGACCTGGGCCAGGCTGGTCAGGGCGTCCACGCCGGTCGCGCCGACGAGCGCGGCCATCGCGCCGAAGGCGCCGATCGGGGCGGTCCACATGATCATCGCCAGCACCTTGAAGACGAGGCGCTGGATCACCTCGACGGCTCGCAGCACCGGCTCACCGCGGTGGCCCATGGCCTGGACGGCGAAGCCGGCCAGCAGGGCGACGAGCAGCGTCTGGAGCACCGAGCCCTCGGTCAGGGCGGAGAACAGCGAGGTCGGAATGACACCGAGCAGGAACTCGACGGTGTCGCCGCTCTCACCGCCGGCGGCCGCCTTGCCCGCGTCGGCCACCTCCGGGCCGAGGTCGAGGCCCGAGCCGGGGTGGATGATGTTGCCGACCACCAGGCCGATGGCGAGCGCGACCGTCGACATGAGCAGGAAGTAGCCGAGCGCGAGGCCGCCGACCTTGCCGACCCTGGCCGCCTGCCGGACGGAACCGACGCCGAGGACGATCGTGCAGAAGATGACCGGGCTGATCATCATCTTGATCAGGTTCACGAAGCCGGTGCCCAGCGGCTTCAACTCCTTGCCGACCTCGGGCGCGACGAGGCCGACCACGATGCCGGCGACGACGGCCGCGATGACCGCCAGGTAGAGGTACCGGGTCCGGTCCCGGCGGACGGGCCGGGCGGCCGCGGGGGTGGGTGAGGTGGTGGTGTCCATGCCCCACAATGTGACGCCGGTCTCAGCGCACGGCACGCTTGCGTTCATTCTGTTCATCCCCGTTACTCGCGGCCGAAAGCGGACCGGGCGGCTGCGCCAGACTTGCGGGACGACCGGGGCGAGAGGAGGGAATCCGTGGCCCGACGCCAGTGGAGCATCGCGGGGCAGCTCTTCGCCCTCCAGGCGGTGGTGGTGACGCTGCTCGTGCTGGCCGGCGCGGCCGGCGCCGTCTGGCTGGCCCGCAACGACTCCCACCAGGCCGCGAAGGACGAGGTGCTGGCCGTGGCGCAGGCCGTCGCCGGCTCCCCCAACGTCCGCGCGGCCCTCACCGCCGCCGACCCGTCGGCCACCCTCCAGCCGTACGCGGAGGGCACCCGGGTGGCCACCGGAACGGACTTCGTGGTGGTGATGGCCCCGGACCGGACCCGCTACTCGCACCCGAACCCCACGCTCATCGGGCAGCCGTTCATCGGCGACATCGGCCCGGCGCTCTCCGGCGAGCCGTTCACCGTCACCAACGTCGGCACGCTCGGCGAGTCGGTGCGCGCGGTCGTCCCGGTCTACGACGGCGAGCACCGGATCATCGGGCTGGTCTCGGTGGGCATCACCACCCGGGCGATCAACCGGAAGCTGCTCGCCCAGGTGCCGGTGCTGCTCGGCGCCGCCGCACCCGCCCTGGCCCTCGCGGCCACCGGGTCCTGGCTGCTCAGCCGTCGGCTCCGCCGGCAGACCCACGGCCTGGGGCCGAGCCAGATGACCCGGATGTACGAGTACTACGACGCGGTCCTGCACTCCGTCCGCGAGGGGCTGCTGGTGCTGACCCGGGACCGCCGGGTGGCGCTGGTCAACGACGAGGGTCGCCGCCTGCTCGGGCTGGCCGACGACGCGGCGGTGACCGACCGCCCGGTCAGCGGGATCGACCTGCCCCCGGCGGTGGCCGAGCTGCTCGACTCCGGCCGGGACGCGCACGACGAGCCGATCCTGGCCGGCGACCGGGTACTCGTGGCCAACCAGCGGACCACCCGCTTCGACGGCGCGGTGCTCGGCACCGTGCTGACCCTGCGCGACCAGACCGAGCTGCGCAACCTGGCCAGCGAGCTGGACTCGGTCCGCGCCCTCACCGAGGCGTTGCAGGCGCAGAACCACGAGTCGGCGAACCGGCTGCACACTGTGCTCACCCTGGTCGAGCTGGGCCGCACCGACGAGGCGGTCCGGCTGGCCACCCGCGACCTGGCCCTCGCCCAGCAGCTCACCGACCGGGTGGTCGGGGCGGTGACCGAACCGGCGCTGGCCGCCCTGCTGCTCGGCAAGTCGGCGCAGGCCGGCGAGCGCGGCGTGGATTTGGTGATCGAGCCGGACTGCCGGCTCGACGACAGCCCGCTGCCCACCACCGACCTGCTCACCGTGGTCGGCAACCTGGTCGACAACGCCCTCGAGGCGGTCGCCGGCACCCCGCCGCCGCGCCGGGTCCGGGTCCTCGTCGGCACGTCCGAGGACGAGCTGGTGGTCCGGGTCGGCGACAGCGGCCCCGGGCTGGACCCCGACCGGGTGGCGGACGCGTTCCGGCGCGGCTGGTCCACCAAGAGCGCCGGCCGGGGGCTCGGCCTGGCGCTGGTCGGGCAGGTGGTCCACCGGCACGGCGGCGCCTCGGAGGTCGTCCGCACCGACGACGGGGAAACCGTGTTCACCGTCCGGCTGCCGATTCCGCGGGGGGCCCGATGAGCGACGTCCGGGTGCTCGTGGTGGAGGACGAGCCGCTGCTGGCCGAGGCGCACCGCGCGTACACCGAACGGGTGCCCGGCTTCGTGGTGGTCGGGGTGGCGCACACCGCGCGGGACGCGATGGCCGCGCTGCGCGAGCGCGGCGGCGCGGGCGTCGACCTGGTCCTGCTCGACTTCCGCCTGCCCGACCTGCACGGCCTGGACGTGTGCCGGGCCCTGCGGGCGGCCGGCAGCAGCGTGGACGTGCTGGCGGTGACCTCGGCGCGGGACCTCGCGGTGGTCCGCACCGCGGTGTCCCTCGGGGTGACCCACTACCTGCTCAAGCCGTTCACCTTCGCCGCCTTCCGCGACAAGCTGGAGCGGTACGCCGAGTACCGGCGGCAGGCCCTCGCCGACGGCGAGGTGGCCGCCCAGCACGAGGTGGACCGGATGTTCGCCACCCTGCGCGGCGCGACCCGGCACACGCTGCCCAAGGGCCTGGACGAGCAGACCCTGCACGCCGTGCTGGCCGCCCTGGGCGACGGCGGGCTCTCCGCCACGGAGGTGGGCCGGCGCACCGGGATCTCCCGGGTGACCGCCCGGCGCTACCTGGAGTACCTGGTCTCCGCCGACCGCGCGGTCCGCGCGCCCCGCTACGGGACGCCGGGCCGCCCCGAGGTGGAGTACCGGCCGACCTGACGAAGGGTGGATCCGGTGGGGCAGGATCACGACGGGCGGCGCCCGCCGCGCATCCACTCCGGAGGCCGTCGATGATTCTCGAGATCCGCACCTATCGCCTGAGGCCCGGCACGATCGACGAGTTCGTCCGGGTGATGAGGGAGGAAGCCGCGCCGCTGCTCGGCCGCTTCGGCATCCGGGTGGTGGCCGCCGGGGCGTCCCTGGCCCGGGAGGACGGCCACGAGGAGGCGTACCTGATCCGGGGTTTCCCGTCCCTGGCGGTGCGGGACGAGCAGGAGGCGGCCTTCTCCGGCAGCGACGCCTGGCGGGACGGCCCCCGCGACGCGATCCTGTCGCGCATCGAGAGCTACCACACCGTCGTTCTGGAGACCTCCGACGCCGCCGAGGACGTGCTGGGCGGCCACCGGCCCTGAGCCGCCCGGGCTCGCCGCGGCGGCGGGTCAGCTCACGTTGGCCGGGCCGAGGACGCTCTTCAGGTCGCCCATCAGCGCGGTGGTCGGTGCCACCCGGAACGGGCCGAGGCGCAGCGTGGTGACCTTGCCGCCGTTGAGCAGCTTGACGTGCACCTCGGTGTCGCCCGGGTGCAGCACCAGGGTCTCCTTGAGCTTCTCGACCAGCGGCGGCGTGCAGCGGTGCACCGGGATGGTGAGGGTGACCGGCTTGTTCGCCGGGTTGCTGCTGATGTCGGGCATCTGCATGTCCATCGCCATGATCCGTGGCGTGTCGTCGCGGCGGTCGACCCGCCCCTTCACCACCACGATGGCGTCCTCGGCGATGTACTGCCCGATCACCTCGTAGGTGTTGGGGAAGAAGAGCGTCTCCACCCCGCCGGCCAGGTCCTCCAGCGTGGCCGAGGCCCAGGCCCGGCCCTGCTTGGTGACCCGGCGCTGCACGCCGGAGAGGATGCCGGCCAGGGTGACCACCGCGCCGTCGGGCACGGTGCCCTCCTCCGACAGCGCGGCGATGGTGGTGTCGGCCGCCGCGCCGAGCACGTGCTCCAGGCCGAAGAGCGGGTGGTCGGAGACGTAGAGGCCGAGCATCTCCCGTTCGAACGCGAGCTTGTCCCGCTTGTCCCACTCGCTCTCGCCGATGACCGGCATGACCGTGGTGCTGCCGCCGGTGTCCGCGTCGCCGAAGCCGGCGCCGAACAGGTCGTACTGGCCGACGGCCTCCTTGCGCTTGACGTCGGCGTACGCGTCGATGGCGTCGGCGTGCACGGCGAGCAGGCCCTTGCGGGTGTGCTTCAGCGAGTCGAAGGCGCCCGCCTTGATCAGCGATTCGATGGTCTTCTTGTTGCAGGCCACCGCGTCCACCTTGGACAGGAAGTCGTAGAAGTCGGCGTACTCGCCCTTCTCCTCCCGGCAGCGCATGATCGCGGCCACCACGTTCGCGCCGACGTTGCGCACCGCGGCCAGGCCGAACCGGATGTCCTCGCCGACCGGGGTGAACGGCCCGGCCGAGGTGTTGACGTCCGGCGGGAGGACCTGGATGCGCATCCGGCGGCACTCCGAGAGGTAGAGCGCCATCTTGTCCTTGTCGTCGCCGACGGAGGTGAGCAGCGCCGCCATGTACTCGGCCGGGTAGTGCGCCTTGAGGTAGGCGGTCCAGTACGACACCAGGCCGTACGCGGCGGAGTGCGCCTTGTTGAACGCGTAGCCGGCGAACGGGACGAGGACGTCCCACACCGCCTGGATGGCCTGGTCGGAGTAACCGCGCTCGCGGCAGCCGTCCCGGAACGGGATGAACTCCTTGTCGAGGATCTCCTTCTTCTTCTTGCCCATCGCCCGGCGCAGCAGGTCGGCCTGGCCGAGCGTGTAGCCCGCGAGGATCTGCGCGGCGCGCTGCACCTGCTCCTGGTAGACGATCAGGCCGTAGGTGGGGGCGAGGATCTCCTGCAGCGGCTCCTCCAGCTCCGGGTGGATCGGCGTGATCTCCTGGAGGCCGTTCTTGCGCAGCGCGTAGTTGGTGTGCGAGTCCACACCCATGGGGCCGGGCCGGTAGAGCGCCAGCACGGCGGAGATGTCCTCGAAGTTGTCCGGCTTCATCAGCCGCAGCAGCGAGCGCATCGGCCCGCCGTCGAGCTGGAACACGCCCAGGGTGTCGCCGCGGGCGAGCAGTTCGTAGGCCGCCTTGTCGTCCAGCGGCAGGCCCAGCAGGTCCAGCTCCGTGCCGTGGTTGAGCTGGATGTTCTTGACCGCGTCGTCGATGATCGTGAGGTTGCGCAGGCCGAGGAAGTCCATCTTCAGCAGCCCGAGCGACTCGCAGGTCGGGTAGTCGAACTGCGTGATGATGACGCCGTCGGCGTCCCGCCGCATCAGCGGGATGTGCTCGATGATCGGCTCGGCGGACATGATGACGCCGGCGGCGTGCACGCCGGTCTGCCGGATCAGGCCCTCGATGCCCTTCGCGGTCTCGATGACCTTCTTGACGTCCGGGTCGGACTCGTAGAGGCCGCGGATCTCACCCGCCTCGGCGTAGCGCGGGTGCTTCGGGTCGAAGATGCCGGAGAGCGGGATGTCCTTGCCCATCACCGCCGGGGGCATCGCCTTGGTGATCCGGTCGCCCACCGCGTACGGGTAGCCGAGCACCCGCGCGGAGTCCTTGATCGCGGCCTTCGCCTTGATGGTGCCGAAGGTGGCGATCTGCGCGACCTTGTCCTCGCCCCACTTGTCGGTGACGTAGCGGATCACCTCACCGCGCCGGCGCTCGTCGAAGTCGATGTCGACGTCCGGCATCGAGATGCGCTCGGGGTTGAGGAACCGCTCGAAGATCAGGCCGTGCGGGATCGGGTCCAGGTCGGTGATGCCCAGGGCGTACGCGACCAGCGAGCCGGCGGCCGAGCCGCGGCCCGGGCCGACCGCGATGCCCTGGCTCTTCGCCCACTGGATGAAGTCGGCGACCACGAGGAAGTAGGACGGGAAGCCCATCTGGATGATGACGCCCAGCTCGTACTCCGCCTGGACGACGTGCCCCTCCGGGATGCCGTTCGGGAAGCGGCGCTCCAGCCCCTTGAACGTCTCCTTGCGGAACCAGGACTCCTCGGTCTCCCCAGCCGGGATCGGGAACCGCGGCATCAGGTTGTGGAACTCGAACATCCCGGCCGGGTCGACCTTCTCGGCGACCAGCAGGGTGTTGCGGCAGCCCTGCTGCCACAGCTCGGACGAGTCGACCGCGCGCATCTGCTCGGCGGACTTGACGAAGTAGCCGCCGCCCTCGAAGCGGAACCGGTTGGGGTCGGCCACGTTGCTGCCGGTCTGCACGCAGAGCAGCACGTCGTGCGCCTCGGCCTGCGCCTCGTGGGTGTAGTGCGAGTCGTTGGTGACCACCGGCGGGATGTCGAGCTTGCGGGCGATCTCGGTGAGCCCGTCCCGGACCCGGCGCTCGATGTCGAGGCCGTGGTCCATGATCTCCAGGAAGTAGTTGTCCTTGCCGAAGATGTCCTGGTAGGCGGCGGCGACCTTGAGCGCCTCGTCGAACTGGCCGAGCCGCAGCCGGGTCTGCACGGCGCCGGACGGGCAGCCGGTGGTGGCCATGATGCCCTCGGCGTGCTCGGCGATCAGCTCCATGTCCATCCGGGGCCACTTGACGTAGTGGCCCTCCATGGAGGCACGCGAGTTGAGCTTGAACAGGTTGTGCAGGCCGTCCCGGTTCGCCGCCCACATGGTCATGTGGGTGATCGCGCCGTTACCGGAGACGTCGTCGCTCTTCTGCTCCGGCCGGCCCCACTTGACCCGCTGCTTGTGGAAGCGCGACTCCGGCGCCACGTACGCCTCGACGCCGAGGATGGGCTTGACCCCGGCGGCCATCGCCTGCTTGTAGAAGTCGTTCGCGCCGTGCATGTTGCCGTGGTCGGTGATCGCCACCGCCGGCATGCCGAGCCGCGCGGCCTCGGCGAAGAGGTCCTTGAGCCGGGCCGCCCCGTCGAGCATCGAGTACTCGGTGTGTACGTGCAGATGCGCGAACGAATCGCCCATGCGTGGCGCCCCCCGGGGTGTGGATCAAGGCTGCGTCGGAGTCGACCGACCCACCCTACCGAGGCGATCCGGCGGGCTCCACCGTCCGCGCCGAGGGTGGCCCGGGTCTCTCCGTCCCGATGGTGCTGGCGCACACGATGCTGTATCGCTTGCACATAGTGTGTGGCACACACTATCGTGTGGTGCATGGTGAGCGAGGAGGTCCTTCGGACCCATCTCCAGGAGCTACGGCGCGGCACGGTGGTGGTGGCCAGCCTGGTCGCCCTGCGCCGGCCCGACTACGGCTACGCGTTGCTGCAACGGCTGGCCGCGCACGGCTTTCCGGTCGACGCCAACACCCTCTATCCCCTGCTCCGGCGGCTGGAGGAGCAGGGGCTGCTGACCAGCGAGTGGAACACCGAGGAGAGCCGGCCGCGCAAGTTCTACCGCACCAGTGACGAGGGCGGAGCGGTGCTGGGCCGCCTCCTCGACGAACTGGGCGCGGTGCAGACGTCCGTCACCCAGCTGATCGAAGGAGTGGACCGATGAGTTCCCTGACCGACCGTTATCTGGCGGCCACGCTGCGGGCCGTGCCGACGCAGCGCCGAACGGAACTCGCCGACGAGCTGCGCGCCTCCATCGAGGACATGATCGACGACCGGGCCGCCGGCGGGCAGGACCGCGGCGCCGCCGAGCGGGAGGTGCTCACCGAGCTGGGCAACCCCGAGCAGCTCGCGGCCCGCTACACCGACCGCCGCCTCCAGCTCATCGGCCCGCGCTACTTCCTGGTCTGGTGGCGGGTGCTGCGGCTGCTGCTCACCTTCATCCCGGCGATCGTCGGCGTGGTGACCGGCGTGGTCAAGGCGACGGTCGGCGGCGAACCGGACGCGGCGATCGGCGCGGGCATCGCGAGCGGCCTGCAGACCGCGGTGCAGATCGCCTTCTGGGTGACCCTGAGTTTCGCCGTGCTGGAGCGCACCGACACCTCGCTGAAGCTGCCCGAGTGGACGGTCGACCAACTGCCGGAGGAGGCCCGGGAGCGGCAGGTCACCCTGGTCGACGCCGGCGCCTCGATCGTGTTCCTGCTCACCACCATCGCGATCCTGCCCTGGCAGCACTTCCAGCCCTGGCTCTCCGGGGACGGCTCGCGGCTGCCGATGATCGACCCGGCGCTCTGGAGCTTCTGGCTGCCGGCGCTGATCGTGGTGCTGGTCGCCACCATGGGCCTGGAGATCGCGAAGTATCGGGCGGGCCGGTGGACCTGGCCGCTGGTCGCGGTCAACGCCGTGCTCAACCTGGCGTTCGCGGTGCCGCTGGTCTGGCTGCTGCTCACCGACCGGCTGCTCAACCCGGCGCTGATCGAGCGGTTCGCCTGGCTGCGCGAGGGCGGCGCGGAGGACGTGGCCCAGATCGCCACCGTGGTGACCGCCGTGGTCGTGGTCTGGGACGTGATCGACAGCGCGGTCAAGGCCCGCAAGGCCGCCGACTGACCGCACGCCACCGGCCGGCGCGCCCTCCCTCACGGGGGGCGCGCCGGCCGCTCTGCGGCAGGGCTCAGGCGCGGGCCGCCAGGGCCCGCCACTCCCGGGCGAGCAGGGCGTAGACGGCCTCGTCGGTCCACTCGCCCTTGACGAACTCGTTCTCCCGCAGGTGGGCCTCGCGGCGCATGCCGAGACGCTCCAGCACCCGGGCCGAGGCGGCGTTGCGGGCGTCGAGCCGGCCGACGATCCGGTGCAGCCCGAGGCCGTCGAAGCCGAGCCGCAGCAGCTCCCGGGCCGCCTCGGTGACGTACCCCCGGCCGGTGTGGTCGGGGTGCGCCACGTAGCCGATCTCGCCCTGCCGGTGCTCGCCGCTGGTCCAGCTGAGCAGCACGTCGCCGACGAACTCGCCGGTCTCCGGCAGCACCAGGGCCAGGTTGAGCACGTCACCCGGCGCGCGCAGCGCGGTGCGGCGCACCATCCGGTCCATCGCCGCCCGGGCGGCGGCGTCGTCGTAGGGCTCGTGGTAGAGGAACCGGCAGACCTCGGGCCGGCCGCGGTAGTCGCGCAGGACGGCCAGGTCGGCGGGGGTGAAGGCGCGCAGCAGCAGCCGATCGGTGCGCAGCGGCAGGTCGGGGACGAGCATGCCGGCAGGGTACGGGCGCGGGGGCCGGCCGGTCAGCCGGGTTTCCCGGCGATCCCGTGCTGCACGCCGGGGGGTTGCGTCGCCTGCCGGACTCGTCCGGGCTGTTCGGGCGGTGGTCGGCATAGCCTGGAATCCCGCCCCACCGGCGAGCACTGGACGAGCTGATGCCTCTCCCGGACGGTACCGACGAGCTGGCCAGGTCGGCCGCGCGCGGCGACCGCGACGCGCTCGACGCGCTGCTGGTCGCCGTGCGGCCCGAGGTGCTGCGCCAGTGCGCCCGCCTGCTGCCCCACCGCCAGGACGCCGAGGAGGCCTGCCAGGACGCGTTGCTGGCGCTGGCCCGGGGGATCACCCGGTTCGAGGAGCGGTCGTCGTTCCACACCTGGCTGTACCGGCTCACCGCCAACCGGGCGCGCTCCACCTACCGGGTGCTGCGCCGACGCTGGCAGCTGGAGGCCGGCGGCATGCCGCTGCCCGACCCGCCCGATCCGCGACGGACCAGCGTGGTGGCGGGCACCCGGCTCGACCTGCTCGACGCGCTCGACGCCGTCCCGCCTGACCTGGCCGAGGCGGTGACCCTGCGGGACGTGCTGGGGCTGAGTTACCGCGAGATCGCCGGCCTGCTCGGCCTGCCCGAGGGGACCGTGAAGTCCCGGATCCACCAGGCCCGCCGGCAGGTGCGACAGTGGATGTCCGATGGCTGAGCCGCCCCGCCGGTGCCGCCGGCGTGCCGCCGCGACCCCCGCCCTCGCCGCCGTCGTCGTCCTCGCGGGGGCGCCGGCCTGCGCCGACCGCCCGGTCTCGCCGCTGCCGGTCCGGCCGCCCGCGGCGGCGGCGAGCACCGAGGCCGCCGCCGCGCCGTCCACCTCCATCGCACCCACCCCGGAACCGTCGACGGTCACGCCGCTGAGCCGGCGCCCCGCGCCGCCCGCGGCGACCCGGAGCCGAACGGCCCGGCCGGCCACCTCGGCGCCGACCGCGTTGCCGAGCGCGTGTCTCGGCGCGGTCCGCTACGACCTGGTCCTCGCCGAGACCGAACTGGCGCTGGTGAAGTCGCTCTGTTTCGCCACCGGCGGGGTGCTGCGCATCCGGGGCATCGGGCCGGGTCAGGTCAGCGTGGACCGGGAGGACCTGGTCTCCCGCAGCTACGAGGCCGGCGTGGTGGACATCCGGTTCGTGCGGGCCGGCACCGTCGTGGTGACGATCCCGCAGGACGGCCGGACGTACCCGATCACGGTGGTGGTGGTCTGACCGGGCGGCCTACCCGACCCGGACCCCGGCGAGCAGGGCGTCGACGAAGCCCGGGCCGCTGCCCGTCGGCGGGGTGAGCTGCAGGTAGAGCAGGCCGCCCGCACCGGGGGCCCGCCCGGCGGCCTCGACGATCACCGGCCGGGCGCCGGGGCAGGCGAACGCGGCGACGATCCAGTCGACACCGCCCTGCCGTGTGCGCCGCACCGGCGCCGCGGCGCAGTCCGCGTGCGGGCGTTCGGCCAGGAAGCCCTCGGGGGTGGTGCGGCGGGCGGTGCCGGCGGAGAGGCCGACGAACGCGCCGGGCACGCCCGGATCCGCCGCCCAGCGGCCCGGGTCCGGGGACACCACGAGCGCCGGCTCCAGCTCGCCGTCGTCGCCGTACTGCCCGGCCCAGCCGGTGCCGTCGGCCCGCCAGCCGGCCGGCAGGGCGACGGTGAGCGGCCCGCTGCGCCCCGCGGCGCCGGCCGGGCTCCGGGTTCCGGCATCACCCGCCGCCGCACCCAGCACGACGAGCACCAGGGCGACCGCCCCGGCCGGGACGAGTCGACGTCGGTCCGGCGGCCGGTCCGGCCGCGGCGGCCGGGACGCACCGTCGGCGGGGGTCGCCGCGGCGCGGCGGAGTGCCGCCCGGAACGCGGCCGCGTCCGGATAGCGGCCGGCCGGGCGGGCGGCGGTGGCCGTCCGGAGCACGGCGGCCACCGCGGGCGGCACGCCCGCCCGCAGCCGCGGCAGCTCGGGGCCGACCCGCCGGTCCTCCCGCGGACCGCCCCGCACGGCGTCGCCGAGCAGCGTGAGGCCGAGGCGGCCCAGCCCGAACACGTCCGCGCGGGTGTCGACGACCGCGAGCGGGTCGTCCTGCTCGGGCGCCATGTAGCCGGGGGTGCCCGCCCGGGCGGTCAGCCCGGAGGCGGCGGCGAGCGCCTTGGCCAGCCCCAGGTCGGCGATGAGCACCCGTTCGGCGCCCGGCCCCGACCGGAAGAGGATGTTGCCCGGGGTGAGGTCACGGTGCACGATGCCGTGCCGGTGCAGCACCGCGACCCCCGCCGCGATCTCGTCGAGCAGCGTCACGGCCGCGGCCGCCGGGAGCGGACCCCGCGCCAGCCGGTCCCGGAGGCTGCCGCCGTCCGCCCAGGCCAGCACTGCGTACGGGCGGCCGTCGGGAAGCTCGCCCACGGCGTGCACCCGGACCAGGCGGTCGTGGTCGAGCCGGCGTAGCAGCCGGGCCTCGTCGAGGAAGCGTTCCCGCACCCGCAGGTCGTGGCACCAGTTCTCGGCAAGCACCTTGATCGCCACCCGGCCGTCGAGCACCGGGTCGTACGCGAGCCAGACCGTGGCGAACGACCCCGCCCCGAGCAGCCGCTCCACCTGGTAGGCCCCGATTCGCGTCGGCGCGGTCATCGCATCACCTCCGGGATGGCCACCCCGGCCGCCGTTCCCTCGACGGTAGACGCCGCAGCCGGCCGGCGGCACTCCCGGCGGCGGCGACCGGCGGCCCCGGACCGGAGCGTCGGAAACCCGACGAACCGAACCGGCCGGGCCGGAGACCAACAGGGCAGGAGAACCGAACGGAAGGAAACCCGTCATGAACCGACTCTGGTCCATCGTCCTCACGGGACTGCTGGCCCTCACCGCCGTCGTCCCGGTGACCGTCGCCTCCCCGGCCGCGGCCGGTGTGCCGGCGACCCGGGCGACCGCCGACGCGGTGGGCGGCCCGGCGGCCGCCGCGGCGGTCGAGGTGCTCAGCGTCCGCGGCGCCGGCCCGTACCGGATCGGCGCCCGGCTCGACCGGCTCGCGGCGGCCGGCCTGATCGACTGGACGGCGCCCGGGTGCGCCGGGATGCTGCACGCCGGCGCCACCGGGGCCTGGGCCGGGGTGATCCTGCTGGCCTTCCGGGACGGCCGGCTGGTGTCGGTCGGCACGGCCACCGTCCCGCCCCGCTCCCCGGCCGGCGCATCGGTCGGCATGTCCTTCGCCGAACTGGAGCGCATCTACGGGCGGCGCGGCGCGTTGATCCGCAACGATGCCGGGAACGCCGAGGCGTACCTGGTCCGGTTCGGGTCCCGGGTCGAGCTGTTCACCGGCCACCCGATCCGCCCCGGGGTCGGCTACTTCGAGGCCGGGCCGGCGTCCTACGTGGAGCGCGGCTTCCGGCAGGGCCCGTCCTGCTGAACTCCGGTCCGGGCACAACCGGGCGCCGGGCGACCAGGTCGCCCGGCGCGACCGGTACGGATCGTGGTCGAGGTCGGCCGACCGAGGTCATGACCCCCTCGGAGACGGTGGACGAGACGGAATCACCACCGTCCCGGCGGGGCGGTAGCGTGGCATGATCTGTGCGAGGATCGCCAGCCATGAGTGCCGACCCGACGTATCTGCACGCCCTCGCCGGCGAATGCGTGGACCTGGTGTCCCGGCAGTTCGGTCGTCGGCTGGACTGGTCACCCGAGAGCCTGTCGACGCTCGACGAGGTGTGCGCCGACCTGCTCGCCGACGGGCCGCTCGCCGAGGAGCGCCTTGACCTGTGGTGGCAGCTGATCGGCGCCTACACGGGCGAGGTCGTCATCCGGGCCTACGCCGGCGAGTGGGTCGAGCACGAGATGTCCCGCGGGGCCCCGGCGGTCGCGGTGCTCGGCGTGACCGGGTTCCCGTTCGGGCTGGCCGCCCGGGTCCTGGACGGTGAGCCGCACAAGAGTTTCGCCTCGTTCGTGCACGCTCTGCCGGCCATCGCCCAGCGCACGAAGAGCGACTGACCCAGGCGGCCGGTTCAGCGAGGCGCCGGGTACGGAAAACGCGCCGCCGAACCGACGCATGGTCGGCTCGGCGGCGCGTCCGGCGACCTCAGCCGACCGCGGCCATGACCTCGTCGGAGACGTCGAAGTTGGCGTAGACGTTCTGCACGTCGTCGCAGTCCTCGAGCACGTCGATCAGCTTGAAGATCTTGCGCGCGCCCTCCTCGTCCAGCGGCACGTTGACGCTGGGGATGAGGGAGGACTCGGCCGACTCGTACTCGATGCCGGCGTCCTGCAGGGCGGTGCGGACCGGGATCAGGTCGGTCGGCTCGGAGACCACCTCGAACGCCTCGCCGAGGTCGTTGACCTCCTCGGCGCCCGCGTCGAGCACGGCCATCATCACGTCGTCCTCGCTGGTGCCGGCCTTCGGGACGATCACCACGCCCTTGCGGGAGAACATGTACGACACCGAGCCGGCGTCGGCGAACGAGCCGCCGTTGCGGGTGAGCGCGGTGCGCACCTCGGTGGCGGCGCGGTTGCGGTTGTCGGTGAGGCACTCGATGAGCAGCGCGACGCCGTTCGGGCCGTAGCCCTCGTACATGATCGTCTGGTAGTCGGCGCCGCCGGCCTCCAGCCCGGAGCCGCGCTTGACCGCGCGGTCGATGTTGTCGTTCGGGACGGAGTTCTTCTTGGCCTTCTGGATGGCGTCGTAGAGCGTCGGGTTGCCGGCGGGGTCCCCGCCGCCGGTCCGGGCCGCCACCTCGACGTTCTTGATCAGCTTGGCGAACATCTTGCCGCGCTTGGCGTCGATGACGGCCTTCTTGTGCTTGGTGGTCGCCCACTTTGAGTGGCCGGACATCTCATACCTCCGTCTGTTGACTCACGCCTGCGTCGACTGTCCGCGCCCGCGCCGAACCGGGACCGCCGGGCGGTCGGCTGGGGGGCGGCGGCGGGCGGTGAGCCCTGCCGAACCGCGGCAATCCTATCGAGGTCGCGTCCCCGCATGTCACACCCGGCACCGCGGCCGGCCCGGCGAGGTGGGCGGGGCCCCTGCCGGAGCACGACGAGCCGGGCCCGGAACACCTGCCCGCCGACGTCCCAACCAGGACAAAAGGGCCCGCCGGGAGGTCAGGCGGCCGCCCGGACCAGATCCACGAAGTAGCGGTGCAGCCGCAGGTCGCCGGTGAGCTCCGGGTGGAACGAGGTGGCCAGCAGGTGGCCCTGCCGGACCGCGACGATCCGGCCGGCGGCCGGCCCGGACGACGACTCCAGCTCGGCGCGTCCGACGCCACGCTGCGACCTGGAGTCGTCGTCGGTGACCCGGCCGAGCACCTCGACGCCCGCGCCGACCCGCTCGACCCAGGGGGCCCGGATGAAGATCGCGTGGAACGGCTCGCCCTCGACCCCGGTGATCTCCACGGGCGCCTCGAACGAGTCGACCTGCCGGCCGAACGCGTTGCGCCGGACGGTCATCTCGATGCCGGCGAAGCCGCGCTGGTCCGGGCGGCCGTCGAGCACCTCGTCGGCCAGCATGATCATGCCGGCGCAGGAGCCGTAGACCGGCATGCCGCCGGCGATCCGCTTGTCGATCGGCTCGCGCATCTCGAAGATGTCGGCGAGCTTGCTGATGGTGGTCGACTCCCCGCCCGGGATCACCAGGCCGTCGACCGCGTCCAGCTCGGCCGGGCGGCGCACCGGACGGGCGTCCGCGCCGGCCCCGGCCAGGGCGGCGAGGTGCTCGCGCACGTCGCCCTGGAGGGCGAGCACACCGATGACGGGTGCGGTCACTCCTCGCTCCTCTCGCTCGTCGGACGGGGCCCGGGCCGGGCCCCGTCCGGTCGCCGTCACCAGCCGCGCTCGGCCAGCCGGTGCGGCTGCGGGATCTCGTCGACGTTGATGCCGACCATCGCCTCGCCCAGGCCGCGGGAGACCTTGGCCAGCACGTCCGGGTCGTCGTGGAAGGTGGTGGCCTTCACGATCGCGGCGGCGCGCTGGGCCGGGTTGCCCGACTTGAAGATGCCCGAGCCGACGAAGACGCCCTCGGCGCCGAGCTGCATCATCATGGCCGCGTCCGCCGGGGTGGCGATGCCGCCCGCGGTGAACAGCACGACCGGCAGCTTGCCGGTCTCGGCGATCTCCTTAACCAGCTCGTACGGCGCCTGCAGCTCCTTGGCCGCCACGAACAGCTCGTCGGCCGGCAGCGACTGCAGGCGGCGGATCTCCTGGCGGATCTTGCGCATGTGGGTGGTGGCGTTGGAGACGTCACCGGTGCCGGCCTCGCCCTTCGACCGGATCATGGCGGCGCCCTCGGTGATCCGGCGCAGCGCCTCGCCCAGGTTGGTCGCGCCGCAGACGAAGGGGACGGTGATCGCCCACTTGTCGATGTGGTTCGCGTAGTCGGCCGGGGTGAGCACCTCGGACTCGTCGACGTAGTCGACGCCGAGGGACTGGAGGATCTGCGCCTCGACGAAGTGGCCGATCCGGGCCTTGGCCATCACCGGGATGGAGACCGCGTTGATGATGCCGTCGATCATGTCCGGGTCGCTCATCCGGGAGACGCCGCCCTGGGCGCGGATGTCGGCGGGCACCCGCTCCAGCGCCATGACGGCGACCGCGCCGGCGTCCTCGGCGATCTTGGCCTGCTCGGGGGTGACCACGTCCATGATCACGCCGCCCTTGAGCATCTCGGCCATGCCCCGCTTGACGCGGGCGGTGCCGACGACCGGGTTGGCGTTGGTGTTCGGGGAGGTGGATTCGGGCACGGGTCATCGCTCCTTGGACGTGCGCGGGGGGTGGCTGCGAAAAGGCTACGACGGGGTCAACGCCGGTCCGACAGCCAATCAGACCCCCGGTGGCCTGCTCTGTGGTCGGCGTCACCGGGGTCGGGGCACCGCCCGCTCAGCCGGTGGTGACGTCCGCCCGCGGGATGACCGTGGGATCGTCGATGTCGAAGTAGCGCGGCCACTCCCGCCCGCGTCCCATCCGCAACAGGCGTACCAGGGGGCGGCCCCGGGCCGCCCGGGCGTCCCGGACCAGATCGGTGTGCACCTGCCGCGCCAGGGCCAGCCGCCGGCTGGCGGCGATCACCGCCTCGCAGGCCGGGTCCGCCGGGTCCAGCTCCACCGTGCGCAGCTGCCGGGTGAGGTCGTTCTCCGCGGCCTCCCGCTCCTCTTCGACGGCGTCCAGGGCGATCCGGGCGGCCGCGTACAGCTCCACGCCGTAGCGCTGCTCGGCCAGCACCGCGGCGGCGGCCGCGCGGCGCAGCAGGTGCGCGTCGAGCGCCCGGGCCGCCGACTCCGCGCGCGACTGCAGCCGCTCGACCCGGCCGGCGGTCCAGATCAGGTACGCCGAGACCAGCCCGAGCACCAGGAGCGCGCCCACCACCCACCACATGCCCGGCATCGTAGTGCTGCTCCTCATCCCGCCCGGCCCGCGCGGGCACGGGTCGACGCGCTCGTCACAGCGGCCCCACCGGCCACCGGGTTCAGCCCAGCTCCGCCCATTCGGTGTCCATGACCCGGCCGTCGGTGGCTTCGATCGCCGCTGCGTATACCTCCAGAACCCGGCGGGCAACCACGGGCCAGTCGAAATTCGCCACCACCTGGTCGCCGCAGGCGGTCAGCGCGGCCCGCTGCCCGGCGTCGTCGAGCAGCTCGGCCAGGGCGGTACGCAGCGCCGCCGCGTCCCCGGTCGGGAAGAGCCGGCCGGCCCGCCCGCCGTCCAGCACCCGGCGGAACGCGTCCAGGTCGCTGGCCACCACGGTGGTGCCGGCGGCCAGCGCCTCGGTGAGGATCATCCCGAAGGACTCCCCGCCGGTGTTCGGTGCGACGTACAGGTGCACGCTGCGCAGCATGCGAGCTTTGTCCGCCTCGGAAACCATGCCGAGGAAGGTGACCCGGTCCCGCAGCCCGGCCGGGAACTGCCCGAACAGGTCGTCGGCGTCGCCCGGCCCGGCCACCAGCAGGCGCAGCCCGGGGCGGTGCGGGGCGAGCGCGACGAAGGCGTCCCGCAGGATCGGGAAGCCCTTGCGGGGCTCGGTGAACCGGCCGAGGAAACCGAGGGTCCCGCCGGTGCCCGGCCCGCACTCCCCCGGCCAGCCGGACAGCGGCTCGACGCCGGCGAACTTCGCCACCGCCACCCCGTTGGGGATCTCCACGGCGCCGCCGTCCATGTGCTCGACCTGCACCTTGCGGGCCAGGGCGCTCACCGCGATCCGGGCGGTGATTCGTTCGAGGAGGATCTGGAGCACCCCCTGCGCGGCGGAGAGCACCCGGGACCGGGTCATCGCGGTGTGGAAGGTCGCCACCACCGGGCCCCGGGCGCAGAGCACGGCGAGCATCGACAGGCTGGGGGTGAGCGGCTCGTGCACGTGCAGCACGTCGAAGTCGCCCCGGGTGATCCAGCGCCGCACCCGGGTCGTGGAGACCGGGCCGAAGGCGATCCGGGCCACCGAGCCGTTGTACGGCAGCGGCACCGCCCGGCCAGCCGAGACCACGTACGGCGGCAGCGGCGAGTCCTCGTCGGCCGGGGCCAGCACGCTCACCTCGTGGCCGAGCCCGAGCAGCGCCTCGGCCAGGTCCATGACGTGGTTCTGCACCCCGCCCGGCACGTCGAAGGAGTACGGGCACACGATGCCGATCCGCATTGCGCCCCGCTCCCTCAGATCGTCCCGGTGGTGGACGCCGGCGGCGCCGGCGCGGTGGAGCGGTCCGTGCGCTGGTCCAGCCACATCCGCTGCAACATGTGCCAGTCTTCCGGATGCCGGGCGATGCCCACCGCAAGACCGTCGGCAATCCGCTGGGTCACCACGCGCACCCGGGCGTCCAGCGGGGCGCTGCCCTCCTCGGGCAGCTCCAGCGGGCCCTCGATGGCGGCGCGGGCGCGGTCCGGCTCGAACCACAGCGAGGCCACGTAGAGCGGCGCGCCGGTGCGCAGCGCCAGCAGGGCCGGGCCGGCCGGCATCCGGGTCGGGCCGCCGAAGAACTCCACCTCCACGCCCCGGGCGGAGAGGTCCCGGTCGGCGAGCAGCGGCACCACGGCGCCCGCCCGCAGCCGGTCCACCAGCACGTCGAACGCCGGCCGGTCGCCGCCGGAGGTGGGCAGGATCTCCATGCCGAGGCCCTGCCGGAAGGCGAGGAAGCGCTTGTAGAGGCCCTCCCGCTCGAGCCGCTCGGCGACAGTGGTGATCGGCCAGCCGTTTGCCGCCACCCAGGCGCCGGCGGCGTCCCAGTTGCCGGCGTGCGGCAGCGCGACCACCGCGCCCCGCCCGGCCGCCACGTCGGCGGCGAGCTTCTCCTGGCCGTCGAGGTGGAACCCGGCCAGGATCTCCTGGCGGCTCAGGCTCGGCAGCCGGAACGCCTCCAGCCAGTACCGGGCGTACGACCGCAGGCCGGCGCGGGCCAGCTCGTCCAGCTCCGCCTCCGGCAGCTCCGGGCCGACCACCCGGCGCAGGTTGGCGCGCAGCCGCTGAACGCCCTTGCCGCCCCGGCGGTGGGCGCGGTCGGCGCCTGCCCGGAAGGCCGCGGCGACCACGGGCCGGGGCAGCGCGCGGACCAGGCGCCAACCGGCGACGTAGCCCGCCTCGGTGAGGTTCACTCCCGGCCGGCCGGCTGTGCCTGCCGGTACACGTGGGCCATCCGCTGCCCGACCGTGAAGATCGAGACGGCGGCGAGCAGCCAGAGCGCGATCTCCAGGGCCGGGTCGACGCCGAGGCCGGTGAGCAGGCCGCCCACGCCGACGATCAGCAGCCGCTCGGTGCGCTCGGCGATACCGACGTTGGAGGTCATCCCCAGCCCCTCGGCGCGGGCCTTGACGTAGGACACCAGCCCACCGGCGGCCAGGCAGAGCAGCGCGGCGGCCACCGCGGAATGGTCGCGCTCGGTGGCCAGCCAGTAGGCGACCGCGCCGAAGACCGCGCTGTCGGCGATCCGGTCCATGCTCGAGTCGAGGAAGGCCCCGAACCGGGTGGAACCGCCGCTCATCCGGGCCATCGTGCCGTCGAGCAGGTCGGTGAGCGCGAAGACCGTGACGATCAGCGCACCGGCGACCAGATGACCGCGGGCACCGAAGCCGAGCGCCCCGACGAGCACGCCGACGGTACCGGTCACCGTGACCGCGTTGGGGGACACACCGGCGCGGAGCAGGCCGCGCGCGACCGGCTCCACGACGCGGGTCATCCCCGCGCGGGCCGTCACTTGGAAGATCTTCGCCATGGCTGTCCCACGATAACGGCCGGCAGCGGCCGGGGACACAGCCGGTCGTACCGACCCGCCAGGCGTACTTGTGCCGACCCGGTTACAGGTGTGAGATCGAGCGTGGGAGGTGAGCCAGTTCACCGGATCACCCGTCCGCGTACCCGTCGTCCAGGAGATCACCGGAAGATATCGCCGCGGTGCCCGCCCGGGCCGCTTCCCCGTCGCGCGCGGCGGTCGCCACCACCACCGGTTGAGGGAGGTGCGCCGCGATGGCGCAGAAGAATCAGGAGAAGGGTGTCACCGGCGGCGCGCCGGTGGTGACCGAGCCCGGCAGGGTTCGCAACGTGGTGCTCGTCGGGCACTCCGGGGCGGGCAAGACGACCCTGGTCGAGGCGCTGCTCGCGGCCAGCGGCACGATCGGCCGGGCCGGCAGCGTCACCGACGGCACCACGGTCTGCGACCACGACCCCGCCGCCGTCCGCCAGCAGCGGTCGGTGAGCCTGGCCTGTGCCCCGCTGCTGCACCGCGACGTCAAGGTCAACCTTCTGGACACCCCCGGGTACGGCGACTTCGTCGGCGAGTTGCGCGCCGGGCTGCGGGCCGCCGACGCGGCGCTGTTCGTGGTCTCCGCCGTCGACGGGATGGACGCGGCCACCGCCGCGCTCTGGGAGGAGTGCGCCGCGGTCGACATGCCCCGCGCCGTCGCGGTGACCCGGCTGGACCACCCGCGCGCCGACTTCGACGAGGCGGTGGCGCTCTGCCAGCGGGTCTTCGGCGACAACGTGCTCCCTCTCTACCTGCCGATGCTGGGCGACGACGGCGAGTCGGTCGCCGGCCTGATGGGGCTGATCACCCGGCGGGTCTTCGACTACTCCCAGGGCCTGCCGGCGGCGGTGCGCGCGCCGGACCCGGAGCACCTGCCGGCCATCCTCGAGTCCCGCAACGAGCTGATCGAGGGGGTCATCGCGGAGAGCGAGGACGAGACGCTGATGGACCGCTACCTCGGCGGCGAGGAGATCGACACCGAGGTGCTCATCACCGACCTGGAGACGGCGGTCGCCCGCGGCCACTTCTACCCGGTGGTGCCGGTCTGCGCGGAGACCGGCGTCGGCCTGGACGCGCTGCTGGACGGCCTGGTGGCGGCGTTCCCGTCGCCGCTGGAGCACGAGCTGCCCGCGGTCACCGGGGTGGACGGCTCGCCCCGGCCGCCGCTGGCCTGCGACCCCGACGGCCCGCTGGTCGCCGAGGTGGTCAAGACGACCGTGGACCGGCACGTCGGGCGGGTCTCCCTGGTGCGGGTCTTCTCCGGCACGCTCAGCCCCGACCAGGTGATCCACGTGTCCGGGCACGGCATGGCCGAGCGCGGTCACCCCGACCACGACGCCGACGAGCGGGTCGGCCACATCTACAGCCCGCTCGGCGCGACGCTGCGCGAGGTGCAGACCGCCGTGGCCGGGGACATCTGCGCGATCACCAAGTCGGGCAGCGCGGAGACCGGCGACACGATCTCCACCAAGGACGAGCCGCTGCTCATCGCCCCGTGGGAGATGCCGGAGCCGCTGCTGCCGGTGGCCATCGTGGCGAAGAGCCGGGCCGACGAGGACGCCCTGGCCCGTAACCTGGCCCGGCTGGTCGCCGGCGACCCGACGCTGCGGCTGGACCGCAACGCCGAAACCCACCAGCTGGTGCTCTGGTGCATGGGCGAGGCGCACGCCGACGTGGTGCTCGACCGGCTGCGCGCTGGCGGGGTGGAGCTGGAGACTGAGCCGGTCCGGGTGGCGCTGCGCGAGACGTTCACGACCGGCGCCCAGGGGCACGGCCGGCACGTCAAGCAGTCCGGCGGCCACGGCCAGTACGCCGTCTGCGACATCGAGGTCACGCCGCTGCCCCGGGGCGCCGGCTTCGAGTTCGTCGACAAGGTGGTCGGCGGCGCGGTGCCGCACAACTACATCCCCTCGGTGGAGAAGGGCGTCCGCACCCAGATGGAGCGCGGCCTGGTCGGCGGCTACCCGGTGGTCGACCTGCGGGTGACCCTCTTCGACGGCAAGGCGCACAGCGTGGACTCCTCCGACGCGGCGTTCCAGACCGCGGGCGCGCTCGCCCTGCGGGACGCCGCCGAGAAGGGGCAGCCCACGCTGCTGGAGCCGGTCGACGAGGTCACCGTCCGGGTGCCCGACTCGTCCGTGGGCGCGGTGATGGGCGACCTGTCCGGCCGGCGCGGCCGGGTGCTCGGCACCGAGCCGGACCCGGACGCCGAGGGCCGCACCCTGGTCCGCGCCGAGGTCCCGGCCACCGAGCTGCTGCGCTACGCGGTCGAGCTGCGCTCGATGACCGCCGGCACCGGCACCTTCCGGCGCGAGTTCGCCCGCTACGAGCCGATGCCCACCCACCTCGCCGAGCAGGTCCGCAAGGAGGCCGGCGGCCGTTCCTGACCGTGCCACCGCCCCGGCCCGCCGCGGTGCGGGCGCGGGTCAGGGGCGGGCGGCGGGGACCGGCGGCATGGGCCAGCGCGGGCGGTCGGCGTCGCGCAGCGCGGCCGACCGCAGGGCGGCGAGCCGGCGCTCCACCTCGGCGAAGTGGTCGGGGGCGAGCGGGCCCCGGGCCAGCGCGCCGGCGTTCTCCTCGACCTGGGCGACCGTACGGGCGCCGGGAATCGGCACGGCGCGGCCGCTGCGCGCCCAGATCCAGCCGAGCGCGCCCTGGGTCAGGGTCCGGCCGTCGGCGGTCAGCGCGTCGCGGACGGCGGCGACCCGGCGCAGCCACTCCGGGGCGGGCCGGCCGCTGCGGAACCACTCCAGCCAGTTCGGCGGGGTGCCGCGCAGGTCGTCGCGGGGCAGCGTGGACTCCGGGTGGTACTTGCCGGTGAGCAGCCCCATCCCGAGCGGCCCCCGGGCCAGGCTGGCCAGGTCGTGCTTCTCGCAGACGGCCAGCATGGCCGGGGCGTCCCGGAGCACCGACAGGCCGTGCTGCACGGCGGCCGCGCCGCGGGCGACCTGGGCGAAGGCCGCCGCCCGGTCGGCCCGGTCGGTGCTCCAGCCGTACGCCCGGACCAGCCCGTCGGCGACCAGGTCCTCCAGGGTGCCGACCAGCGCCTCGGCCCGGGGCACCGGCAGGTCGCCGAGGTGCAACTGGTAGAGGTCGATCCGGTCGGTGTCCAGCCGGCGCAGCGAGTCGACGACCGCCCGCCGCAGGTATTCCGGCGAGGCGTCCTCCCCGGTGGCCTGCCGGGTCCGCTCGTCGAAGGTGTAGCCCCACTTCGTGGCGATCACCGCCTCGTCGCGCCGGCCGGCGAGGGCCCGGCCGAGGATCCGCTCGCCGTGCCCGGCCCCGTACGTGTCGGCGGTGTCGAAGAGGGTCACCCCGAGGTCGAGGGCGCGGCGGACCGCCCGGACCGACTCCTCGTCGTCGACCGCGCCCCAACCCAGCGGGCGGGCACCCTCGGCCCACGGGCCGCCGATCGCCCAGCAGCCCATGCCGAGGGCGCTGACCGCGATGCCGCTGCGGCCCAACGGCCGCGTGCTGACTGCCATCGCCGCATCCTGCCACCTTCCCCGGACCCGCGGGCGGCTTCCTCACCCCCGGTGCCGGGCCGACCGCCGGACGGTCAGCGGGCGCGCCCGGCGGCGGTTGGACGGTCAGCGGCCGCCCGGCCGCCGGCGGCCGGTCAGCGGGCGTACGCCAGCAACACCGGGTCGATCTGGCCAGCCCAGGCGCCGGTCAGCCGGGCCGGCGTCGGGGCGTGGGTCGGGATCGGCCGGCGGACCAGGGCCAGCTCCACGCCGCCGGCCCGGATCAGCGCCGGGTCGCCGTCGACCACCTCGTCGACCGCGTCGAGGGTGGCGGCCGTGCCGGTCCGGGCGCCGGCCAGGGTCATGTTCGGCGGGCGCACCTCGCGGCGGCCGTCGACCTCGAAGTACTCCTCCGCCTGCCCGGCGTCGGCCAGAACGGCGGCGGCCAGGGCCGGTGGGTAGACCGGGTCGCCGCAGGCGTCGTACACCCAGCGGGGGCCCAGCACGGAGTGCTCGGTGGTGCCGACCAGCCAGCGGTCGGCGCCGGCCAGCGGCGCGGCCCGGTAGGTCAGCGGCACCTGGAGGATCGGCCCGTCGCCGGCCCGGACCAGGATGGTCTCGATGCCGACCTCGCCGGCCGGGTCGTCGAACCGGTAGGCCGCCACGCGGGTGACCTCCGCGCCCGGGGTGCCGGCGAACCAGGGCCGGCCGGGCAGCCAGGAGGCGAGCAGGTCGAGCTTCGAGGGGCGCAGTTCCGCGCGATGCAGCAGGGCCATGGGCAAGATCGTACTTCCGGCTGCGGGCCGCCGGGACCCTCGCCGACGCGGCCCGGCCGCCACCGGGAACGGTCGGCTGCGCCGGGGCACGCCCCTGGCCGTCAGGCCGGCCAGGCCTTGGCGAACAGGTCCCGGGTGTCGGCGAGCAGTTGCGGCAGCACCTTGGTGCGGCCGATCACCGGCATGAAGTTCGCGTCGCCGCCCCAGCGCGGCACCACGTGCTGGTGCAGGTGCGCGGCGATGCCCGCACCGGCCACGCCGCCCTGGTTCATCCCCAGGTTGAAGCCGTGCGCGTTGGAGACGTGCCGGACCACCCGCATGGCGTCCTTGGTGAACGCGGCCAGCTCGGCGGTCTCCGGCACGTCCAGCTCGGTGTAGTCCGCCACGTGCCGGTACGGGCAGACCAGCAGGTGCCCCGGGTTGTAGGGGTAGAGGTTGAGCACCGCGTAGACGTGCTCGCCCCGGGCCACCACCAGGCTCTCGTCCGGCGGCAGGCCGGGGGCGAGGCAGAACGGGCAGCCGGTCGGCTTCTCGTAGCCACCTTCGGGCCGGTCCTCGCCCGAGATGTAGGTCATCCGGTGCGGCGTCCAGAGCCGTTCCAGCCCGTCCGCCAGACCGTTGTCGCCGCCGCTGCCGGCGCCGCCGTCGAAGTGCCGTTCCGCCCCAGTCACACGCCGATCCTACGGTCAGCGCACCGGAGCCCACCCGTGCGCACCGGCCGCGCGGGGGACGGGTGGCTCAGGTGTTGGGCGTCCCCTCCGCCGACGGCCCGGCGTTGGTCCGGGACTCGACCACGTCCCGCACGTGGGCCACCGCCTCCTCGATCGGCACGCCGTTGCGCTGCGACCCGTCCCGGTAGCGGAAGGAGACCGTGCCGGCGGCCACGTCGTCGTCGCCGGCGATCACCATGAACGGGATCTTCTGCTGCTGGGCGTTGCGGATCTTCTTCTGCATCCGGTCGTCGCCCGCGTCGACCTCGGCCCGGATCCCCTGCTTCCGCAGCGCCGTGACGAAGTCCTGGAGGTAGTCGGTGTGGTCCTCGCGGATCGGGATGCCGACCACCTGCACCGGGGCGAGCCAGGCCGGGAACGCGCCCGCGTAGTGCTCGGTGAGCACGCCGATGAACCGCTCGATCGACCCGAACTTGGCGCAGTGGATCATGACCGGCTGCTGCCGCGTGCCGTCGGCCGCCTGGTACTCCAGCCCGAAGCCCTTCGGCTGGTTGAAGTCGTACTGGATGGTCGACAGCTGCCAGGTGCGGCCGATGGCGTCCTTGGCCTGCACCGAGATCTTCGGGCCGTAGAAGGCCGCGCCGCCCGGGTCCGGCACCAGGTCGAGCCCGGTCTCCAGCGCGCACTGCTCCAGCACCGAGGTGGCCGTGGCCCAGTCCGAGTCCGAGCCGACGAACTTGTCGAGCCGGGCTTCGTCGCGGGTGGACAGCTCCAGGTAGAAGTCGTCGATGCCGAAGTCCTTCAGCAGGCTCAGCACGAAGTTGAGCAGGTGCTTGATCTCGGCCGGCGCCTGCTCGCGGGTGCAGTACGAGTGCGAGTCGTCCTGGGTCAGGCCGCGCACCCGGGTCAGCCCGTGCACCACGCCCGACTTCTCGTACCGGTAGACCGACCCGAACTCGAACAGCCGCATCGGCAGCTCACGGTAGGACCGCCCGCGCGACCGGTAGATCAGGTTGTGCATCGGGCAGTTCATGGCCTTGAGGTAGTAGTCCGCGCCCTCGAGTTCCATGGGCGGGTACATGCCGTCGGCGTAGTACGGCAGGTGGCCCGAGGTGTGGAACAGCCCTTCCTTCGAGATGTGCGGGGTCCCGACGTACTGGAAGCCCTCCTCGATGTGGCGGGTCCGGACGTAGTCCTCCATCACCCGCTTGAGCACGCCGCCCTTGGGGTGGAAGACCGCCAGGCCGGAGCCGATCTCGTCGGGGAAGCTGAACAGGTCCAGGTCCGCGCCGAGCTTGCGGTGGTCGCGCCGGGCGGCCTCCTCCAGCAGCCTCAGGTACGCCTTGAGCCCGTCCCGGGTCGGCCACGCGGTGCCGTAGACCCGCTGGAGCTGCGGGTTCTTCTCCGAGCCCCGCCAGTAGGCGGCGGCCGAGCGCATCAGCTTGAACGCGCCGATCAGCCGGGTGTTCGGCAGGTGCGGGCCCCGGCACAGGTCGGACCAGCAGACCTTGTCCTCGTTGGCGGCGAGGTTGTCGTAGATGGTCAGCTCGCCGCCGCCCACCTCCATCACCTCGGAGGAGTCCAGCCCCTCCCCCTTGACCTCGATCAGCTCCATCTTGAACGGCTCGGCGGCCAGCTCGCCCCGCGCCTCGTCCAGGCTGCTGAAGCGGCGCCGGCGGAACCGCTGGCCGGACTTGACGATCTCCTGCATCCGCTTCTCGAGCTTCGCCAGGTCGTCCGGCTGGAACGGCTTGGCCACCTGGAAGTCGTAGTAGAAGCCGTTCTCGATCGGCGGGCCGATGCCGAGCTTGGCCTCCGGGAAGACGTCCTGCACGGCCTGGGCCAGCACGTGCGCGGTGGAGTGGCGCAGCACGTTCAGCCCGTCCGGGCTGTCGAGGGCGACCGGCTCGACCGCGGTCTCCTCGGACGGCTTCCAGTCCAGGTCGCGCAGCACGCCCTGCGGGTCGCGGACCACCACGATCGCCTTGGGGCCGGTCATCGGCAGGCCGGCCGCGGCCACCGCGTCGGCCGCCGTCGTCCCGGCGGCGACGACGACGGGGTCGGCCACGACGGGGGTACGGGGTGCGGACACGGTGACTCCTGTCTTCGAGCGGGTTCTGATGTGCCGGGTACCGGCCCCTGCGATGCTATCGGTCGCCCGGACCCGCGCCGTCGGCGACGCCGCGCTCCCCCGGCCGACCAGTTCCGTCTCGCGTTGAACCTTTCCGCCCGCGCGCCCGAACTACCGGGTGGGGCCGGAGCCGGTTGCCGGCCGCGTCGACACGGATGGGGACGACCATGACGATGATCCGTCGGGGCCGGTGGTGGGCGACGGCGCTGATGGCCGCCGCGCTCGGCGGCCCGCTGGGCTGGCCGGGCGCGGCGAGCGCCGCCGAGGTGACCCTCACGACCTCACCCGCCCAGGTGCACCAGGGCGACGCCATCGAACTGGCCGTGGTGCTGCCCGAGGAGCGGGCCGGCAGCCGGACCAGCCGGATCGAGCTGCGGATGCCCGCGGACGCCCCGATCGGCGAGGTCTATCCGCTGTCCGTGCCGGACTGGGCTCCGACCATCACCACCCGCACCCTCGACCGGCCGGTCGCCGGCATCCACGCCTCCGAGCTGAACCAGGTGACCGACGCGGTGACCTGGATCCGGATGCCCGGCAGCACCGGGCCGGCCCGGCTCTCGCTCGGCATGGGCCCGATGCCGGCCACCGCCCGGCTCACCTTCTCGGTGATTCAGACGTACGCCGACGGCACGGTGGTCCGCTGGACCGACCCGCCCGGCGGGGCGCACCCCGCCCCGACGGTCACCCTGCTGCCCGCTCCGGCGAGGGCCGCAGCGCACGCCGGCCACGGCGAGCCGCTCGCCGAACCGGCCGCCCCGCCTCCGGCACCGACCGAGGACGGGCCGAGCGCCGATCTGCTGCTGGGCGGCGGCCTACTCGCCGGGCTGGCCGGCGGAGCGGCCCTCGGCTGGCTGCTCAGCCGCCGCCACCGCGACACCCTGACCCTCCCACCCGACACCATCACCCCCACCGCCACCGACGACCGCCCCGTCGTCCCGGCCTGACCCACCGCCCCCGCGGCGATCTTGCACTTCGCGCCCCGGCAGAACCGCCCGAATCGGACATCGACGGGGCCGCAAGTGCAAGATCGCCGCAGCAGGTCAGACGGGGGCAGCGAGTGCAGGATCGCCGCGGCGGGTCAGGCGGGGGCCGCGAGCCAGGCCGGGAGGGGTTCGCGGGCGGCGAGCCAGCCGTCCGGGACGCCGCCCGGGGTGCCAACGCCGGTGTGGGCGGCCACCACGCCGCCGACGATCGCCGCTGTGGTGTCCACGTCCCCGCCCGCCTCGACGCAGGCGCCGATCGCGGCCGGGTAGTCGTGCAGATGGGTGGCGGCCACCCAGAGGGTGAACGGGACGGTGTCCTGGGCGGTCACCCGGGAGCCGTTGCCCAGCGCCTCGGCCGCCTCGCCGGCCGGGTGGCCGAGCAGCGCGGCGGCCCGGCGTACGCCCCGGTGCACCTCGCCGGCCGGGTCCAGGGCGCCGGCCACCACGGTGAGCAGGCGGGCCGGCTCGGGCCGGTCCCCGTCGAGCCGGGCCCGGGCGGCCAGCGAGGCGGCCACCGCCACCGCGACCGCCCCGGCGATCCCCTCCGGGTGGGCGTGGGTCACCTCGGCCGAGGCGCGGGCCTGGTCGGCGGCGCGCCGGGTGGAGTCGGCGTACCAGGCGCCGAGCGGGGCCACCCGCATGGCAGCGCCGTTGCCGCAGGAGCCCTGCCCGTCGAACGCGGACGCGGCCGCCACCGGCCACGGGGTGCCGGTCCGGATGAGACGCAGGATGGTGACCGCCCCCGGCCCGTAGCCCCGGTAGGGCTCGCACCGCTGCGCGAAGGCGAGCGCCAGGGCGTCCCGGTCGATCCGCCCGGCCTCGCTCAGCGCGGCCACCACCGAGCAGGCCATCTCGGTGTCGTCGGTCCACTGCCAGGGCGGCGCGGGCAGCCGTCCGGCGGCGAGGTCGGCCGGGTGTCGGCCGGGCACGAAGAACTGGGAACCGAGGGCGTCGCCGACCGAGAGGCCGGCCAGCGCGTCGCGGGCGAGCGTGAGGCGGGTGTCGGGGAAGAGAGTGAACGTCATCGTCGTCCCAGCTTGCCCCGTTCGCAGGAGTGCCGCAACGCGATCAACTTGCCACGCCGAGTACGGTGCTGACGTGGCAACCGTCCTCCTGGTCGAAGACGATCACGTCGTACGCGGCGCGATGCTGCGGTCCCTGACCGACCGGGGGCACGCGGTGCACGCCGTCGGGACGGCGCTGGACGCGCTGCGCCGGGTCGCCGCCGAGACCCCCGACCTGGTGGTGCTCGACCTCGGCCTGCCCGATCTGGACGGCTCCGACGCGCTGCGGATGCTGCGCGGAATCACCGACGTGCCGATCATCATCGCCACCGCCCGGGACGACGAGCAGTCGGTGGTCCGGCTGCTCCGCGCGGGCGCCGACGACTACATGGTCAAGCCGTTCACCGGCGCCCACCTGGACGCCCGGATCACCACCGTGCTGCGGCGGGCCGGCCGGGCCAGCCGTACCGTCCAGCCGGCCGTCCACTCGGTGGGCGGCCTGCGCGTGGACGTGGGCGAGCGCAGCGCGGTGCTGGACGGCGAGCCGCTGGCCCTGACCCGCAAGGAATTCGACCTGCTGGCGTATCTCGCCGCACGTCCCGGCCGGGTAGTGTCCCGGCGGGAACTCTTGGAGGAGGTATGGCGGCAGCCCTCGGTCGGCGAGGACCAGACCATCGACGTTCACCTCTACTGGCTGCGCCGCAAAATGGGCGAGTCCGCGGCGAAGCCGCGCTACCTGCGCACCGTGCGGGGGGTCGGCTTCCGGCTGGTGGCGCCGGACTGAGGCCCGCGCTGGCCTGGCTCACGGCCGGCATGTGCAGCCTCGTCGCGCTCGCCTTCCTCATCCCGCTCGGCATCACCCTGTCCGACCAGGCACGCGAGGAGAAGCTGGCCGACGCGGCCCGGCGCAGCGCGCTGGTCACCGGGGCGCTCGCGGTCAGCACCGACCCGGAGATCGTCCGGCGGGCCGTGGCGGCCAGCGGTGACGACCCGGCGTTGCGGCCGGTCGTACACGGGATCGGGACCGACGAGGGCGCGGGCCGCGCCGACGCGGCGGCGCTGGAGCGGGCCGGCGCCGAGCGGCGCTCGGTGGTCACCGACGTGCCCGGCGGCGTGCTCCGGCTGGACCCGGTGGTGCTCGGCGACCGGGTCGCCGTGGTGGAGGTCTTCGTCCCCGACGAGGTGCTCGACTCCGGCGCGGGCGGGCGGTGGCTGCTGCTGCTCACGGTGGCGCTGACGCTGGTCGGGGCCGCGGTGATCGTGGTCGACCGGGTGGCCGCCCGGGCCGTCGACGCCACCGGCGAGCTGGTGAAGGCGGCCCTCGCCGTCGGCGACGGCGAGCTGGGCGTCCGGGTCGAGCCGACCGGGCCGCGGGAGCTGACCGAGGCCGGGCACGCGTTCAACCGGATGGCGGAGCGGCTGGTCGCACTCCGCGCCGACGAGCGGGAACTCGTCGCCGACCTGTCGCACCGGCTGCGTACGCCGCTGACCGCGCTGCGGCTGGACGCCGAGGCGCTGGAGTCCGACGACACCAGCATCGGCACGTTCAGCGAGGCGGAGCTGGACCGCCGCCGGGGGATACGGCGGATCCGGCAGGCCATCGTCACGCTGGAGGGTGAGGTCGACCAGCTGATCAAGACCACCCGCAAGGCGGTCAGCCAGGAGACCGGCCCGGCGACCTGCGACGTCAGCGAGGTGGTCCGGGACCGGATGGTCTTCTGGTCGGCGCTCGCCGGCGACCAGAACCGCCCGCACCGGGTGGTCGGGGCGCAGCTGCGGATTCCGGCCCCGGTGCCCCGGGCCGAGCTGGCCGCCGCGCTGGACGCGGTCATCGGCAACGTCTTCCGCTACACCCCGCAGGGCACCGCGTTCGAGGTGGCGGTGAGCCGGCGGGACGGCTGGGTGGCGATCCGGATCGACGACGCCGGCCCGGGCATCCCCGACCCGGACCGGGCGCTGCGCCGGGGCGCCAGCGACCAGGGCTCCACCGGGCTGGGGCTCGACATTGCCAAGCGCGTCGCCCTGCAGGCCAACGGATCGGTGAGCATCGACCGGGCCCGGCTCGGCGGGGCCAGCGTGGTGATGCTGCTGGCCGACCCGGAGGCGACGCCCCGGCAGGTGAACCGGTTCGGCCTGGTCGGCCGGATGGCGCGGGACGCCCGGGAGCCGCGGGCCGGCCGGCGCGGGCTGCGCCCGCGCTGAACCGGTGGCTGTGGGGCGGCGCAAGTCTTCCTTAGGAGTGGGTTAACGACGGTCCCTACGCCGCAACGGGCTGTCAGGATCAATCCGAACCCATCAGTTCCGTCGGCCGGGACGCCCCGTAACAACTCCGGTCGGCGGAGCCGTGCGCGCGGCGGGAGTTCGGTCCCCCCACACCTCGCTCCCGCCGCGCGCCACTTCCCCCGTCGAGCCGCACCCCGGGCGTGAGGTGACCGTGATGACGCCGACCGTGCGCCGGCTGCTCCGCTGGGCCGCCGTGATCGGTCTCGGCGTCGCCCTCACCCTCGCCGCCTGGCAGGACCCGGTGCTCGCGGACGGCCCGGGCCGGTCCACGAACGTCGTACCCGTGGTCGCCGTCGCGGTGGCCGCGGTGGTCGGGTTCGGGCTGGCCCTGGCCGGGCGACGCCGGCCGCCGCGGGTGTTCCGTCGGCCGGTTCCGTCCCGTCCGCTCAGCGCGTCGCGGCCGCCAGGTACGCGTCGATCTCGCCGCTGATCCGGGCCTTCTCGGCCGGCTCCAGGAAGGCTGCGCTCACCGCGTCGCGGGCCAGCGCGGCCACGCCGGCCGGGTCGAGCCGGAGCAGCCGGGCCGCCACGGCGTACTCGTCGTTGAGCGTGGTGCCGAACATCGGCGGGTCGTCGGAGTTGACGGTGACCAGCACGCCGGCCTCGACGAGCTGCGGCAGCGGGTGCTCCTCGATGGTCGCCACCGCCCGGGTCCGGACGTTGGAGGTCGGGCAGACCTCCAGCGGGATCCGCCGCTCGGCCAGGTGGGTCAGGAGCGCGGGGTCGAGGGCCGCGGAGATGCCGTGCCCGATCCGCTCGGCGCCCAGCTCGCGCAGCGCGTCCCAGACGGTCTCCGGGCCGGTGGTCTCGCCGGCGTGCGGCACCGAGCGCAGCCCGGCCGCGCGGGCCTGGTCGAAGTACGGCTTGAACTGCGGCCGCGGCACCCCGATCTCGGGGCCGCCCAGGCCGAAGCTGATCAGCCCGTCCGGCCGCTCGTCCAGGGCGATCCGCAGGGTCTGCTCGGCGGCCGGCAGGCCGGCCTCGCCGGGGATGTCGAAGCACCAGCGCAGCGCGATGCCGAAGTCGGCCTCGGCCCGCTTGCGGGCGTCCTCGATCGCCTCGCAGAACGCCGGCGCCGGGATCCCCCGGTGCACGTGCGAGTACGGGGTGACGGTCAGCTCGGCGTACCGGACCTGCTGGCGGGCCAGTTCCCGGGCCACCTCGTGGGTGAGCAGCCAGACGTCGTCGGCGTCCCGGATCAGGTCCACCACGCTCAGGTAGACGTCGATGAAGTGGGCGAAGTCGCGGAACGCGAAGTAGTCGGCGAGCGCCTCCGGGTCGGCCGGGACGGGGCTGCGCCCCTCGTGCCGGGCAGCCAGCTCGGCCACGATGCGGGGCGAGGCGGAGCCGACGTGGTGCACGTGCAGCTCCACCTTGGGCAGTCCGGCGATGAAGGTGGGCAGGTCGGTCACGAGTTCTCCTCTGCGCGGGCGCCGGTGCGGGCCACCACGAAGATCCGGCGGAACGGGAAGTACACCTGACCCTGCCGCACCGGGTACGCCTCGGCGAGACGCACCCCCAGCTCGGCGCGGAAGTCGGCCCAGCCGCCGGCGTCGAGCGCGGCGCGGACCGGCCGCAGCGCCGTCCCCTCCATCCAGGCCAGCACCGGATGGTCGGCGCCGGCGGCCGGGAGCAGGTGCACGTAGGTAGTCTCCCAGGCGTCGACGGCACAACCGGCACCGACCAGCAGCGCGGCGTAGTCGACCGGGTCGTCGACGGGCGCCTCGCGCAGCAGTGGGGCCAGGGTGTCGCGCCACCGGTCCCGCCCGGCGACCTCGCGCAGCGCCCGGTGCGACGGGGCGGCGAAGTTCCCCGGCACCTGGAACGCCAGCCACGCGCCGGCCGGCAGCGCGGCGGCCCAGCGGGTGAGCAGTTCCCGGTGGCCGGGCACCCACTGGAGAACCGCGTTGCAGACGACCACGTCGACGTCTGGCTCCGGATGCCAGGAGCGCACGTCCCCGACCGAGAAGGAGACCGGCTCGGCCAGGACGCCGGCCCCGGCCAGACTGCCGACCCGTGTCAGGGCGCGGGCCCGCGCGATCATCTCGGCGGAGGAGTCCAGGCCGGCGATCCGGCTGTCCGGCCAGCGGCCGGCGAGGGTCGTGGTCAGGGTGCCCGGGCCGCAGCCGAGGTCGACGACCGCGCGGGGCCGCTCCGCCGGGACCCGGGCGAGCAGGTCGTGGAAGGGTCGGGAGCGCTCGTCGCCGTAGCGCAGGTAGGTGCTCGGGTCCCACATGACAGCCTCCAAACCGTACGTACGTCTTGTTGGACGGTACGGCCCGACGGGCGTCCCGGCAAGCGGCTCACTAGGCTCGACCGGGTGGAACAGCGCAGCTTCGACCGGCTCGGCCGGCACGTCGGCATCATCGGACTCGGCGCCTGGCAGCTCGGCGCGGACTGGGGCGAGGTCAGCGAGGGCGCCGCCCTCGACGTGCTGAGCGCCGCGGTCGACTCCGGGGTGACCTTCCTCGACACCGCCGACGTGTACGGCGACGGCCGCAGCGAGCAGCTCATCGGCCGGTTCCTGCGCGAGCATCCCGGGCACGGGCTGACCGTGGCCACCAAGATGGGCCGGCGGGTGCCGCAGACGCCGGAGGCGTACACCCTGGACAACTTCCGGGCCTGGACCGACCGGTCCCGGGCCAACCTCGGCGTGGACACCCTCGACCTGGTGCAGCTGCACTGCCCGCCCACCGCGGTCTTCGCCGACGACCGGGTCTTCGACGCCCTGGACACCCTGGTCGCGGAGGAGCGCATCGCCGGATACGGGGTCAGCGTGGAGACCTGCGACCAGGCGCTGACCGCGATCGCCCGCCGGGGTGTGGCCAGCGTGCAGATCATCCTCAACGCGGTGCGGCACAAGCCCCTGGAGCGGGTGCTGCCCGAGGCCGCGAAGGCCGGGGTGGGCATCATCGCCCGGGTGCCCCTCGCGAGCGGCCTGCTCTCCGGCCGGTACGACGAGCACACCACCTTCCCGGCGGACGACCACCGGACCTTCAACCGGCACGGCGAGTCCTTCGACGTCGGCGAGACGTTCTCCGGCGTCGACTACGACCTCGGCCTGTCCGCCGTGCGCCGGCTCGCGCCGCTGGTCGGCGAGGGCCGGACGATGGCCCAGTTCGCGCTCCGCTGGATCCTCGACCAGCCCGGCGTCACCGTGGTCATCCCCGGCGCCCGCAACGCCGAGCAGGCCCGGCGCAACGCGGCCGCGGCCGGCCTGCCGCCGCTGACCGAGGAGGAGGTGGCCGCCGTCCGCGCCACCTACGACGAGCTGATCCGGCCGCAGGTGCACGACCGGTGGTGACCCCGGGCCGGCGTCCCGTCGGCGCGCCGTCGCCGGCCGGCGGCGCCCGCGGGCATGCTGGAGCCGGGCGCACGTCGTCGGAGGGGGAACGATGAGGGGCTGGTTCCGGCTCACCGTGGGGCTGCTCGCCGTCGTGCTCGGTGCCCTGTGGACGGTGTCGGGGCTGGGCTATGTCGAGGGCAGCGTGCTGACCGACCAGCGGATCTGGGCGGTCGTCGGCCCGGTGCTGGTCCTCATCGGACTCGTCGCGCTCTGGTTCGGCATGCGGGCCCGGCGCCGGCGCGGCTGAGGGGAAAAGGTGTCCACAATGCGGAAAGCCCCGCCTCCCGGGAAGGGACGCGGGGCTCACGCACCGGCCGGCGCGGCCGGTGCTCCGTCAACTCAGATGGGGCGGACCTGCTCGGCCTGCGGACCCTTCTGACCCTGGGCGATCTCGAACTCCACCCGCTGGTTCTCCTCCAGCGTGCGGTAGCCGCTGGACTGGATGGCCGAGAAGTGGACGAACACGTCAGCACCCCCGCCGTCGACGGTGATGAAGCCGAAGCCCTTGTCAGCGTTGAACCACTTCACGGTTCCCTGCGCCATGTGTATCTCCTTCTAAAACTGGCGGCCGAGCACGCCGTGCGGCCGATTGGCCGTTTTCGAGCAGCGGTGCCTGAGGCGGCCCCCGGTGAAGGAGACTTCTCTCAACCCACGCGTCTCTCAACAGCGTGAGACAGCAAACCACGTACGCAAAAACTTCGCACAGCCTACCGGACGAAATTCTCCGACATGTGACCTGACGGTTGCGGCAGATCCACTGGCCGGGCCGTTCGGGCCATGCGAAAGGCCCCTGTCCATCAAGGCGGAAAGGGGCCTTTCGTGCGTATGACTCAGTCGGGCCAGTGGCCGGTGAGCCGGCGTACGCCGACCGCCCCGCCCCGGTCCACGGCGGCCCGGACGACCGCGAAGATCGCCCCCTGCAACGCCGCGGCGGCCAGGATCTCGCCCCAGCGGCGGTCCTCGTCGGTGGCGCTGGGCGCCTCGCCGTCGCCCGCCGTCATCTTCCAGACCTGCCGGAAGATGACCCCGGCGACCGTACCGGCGGCCAGACCCATCAGCACGCCGGCCGGCTTGTAGGCCGCCCGTCCGATGCCCCTTCTCACCTGCGCCTCCCCCGGACGATCAGCAGCACCACCGCGGTGGCCATGGCACCGGCCGCCACGGCCGCCCACGGCACCGGGTTGCGCCCGACCGCCCCACCCTTCTCGTACGCCTGCGCCCGGACCCGCCGGGCCTTCTCCGCCGCCTGCCCGCGCACCCGGGCCACGGTCAGCGCCGCCTGCTGGCGGAGCCGCGCCTTCGCCTGGTCGGCGGAGTGCCGGACCAGGGTCTTGACGTCGGCCCGGGCGGCGAGCAGCTCCATCGTCTCACCCAGCTCCACCCGGGTCCGGCGGATCTCCTCCCGGAGCGCCGCCACGTCCCCGGTTCCGTTGCCGGTCATCCCCGCCTCCCGTCCTTCACCGCGGCGGTGACGGTGTCGACGTCCGCCCGGACGCTGCGGACCGTCGCCTCCGGCACCGGCGGGACGGCACGGCTGACCTGCTTCTTGCCGACGAGCGCCAGGATCCCGGCGAGCAGGAAGAGCCCCACCGCCACGATCAGCGCCGCCAGCCAGGCCGGCATGACCAGGTCCAGCAGCAGGATCACCGTGGCGACCAGCGCGCCGGCGCCGTAGAGGGCCATCACCCCGCCGCCGCCGAACAGACCGATCCCGATCCCGGCGTGCTTGCCCTTCTGGGTCAGTTCCGCCCGGGCCAGCGCCAGTTCGTCCCGCACCAGGCGGGTGACCTGCTCGGTGGCCCGCTGCACCAGTTCCGCGGTGGACGGCTCCTGCCCGGTCCGGGACGTGCTGCGACTCGCGACGTCAGCCATGCTGTCCTCCTTTCATCATCACCGCGCTGTATGCCCGGAGTCGCCGCCCGTCAATCCTGCGCGGAGCGGCCGGTCGGCCCGGCCGCGCACCATCTCCTGGCCCGGCCGTCGGACGGCGGCCGGAACCGGGGCGTGCGCAGCAGGTCCCCCATAACGGGCCGATCAAACGCAGCCGGCCCGACATGCCGCGAATCCGCCAGCAGCGACGGCTGGCCAGGCCCGAGGTCACGTAGCGGCGACGCGCCGAGCCCCGGCGCCGCACGGGCGGCCGGGGGCTCCGGTACGGGTACGGGTCAGCGACGGGCCTCGGCGTGTTCCTCCCGGCCCACGAACACCTCGCTGCGGGCCTCGCCGTCGTCGCTGCCGCCGAAGACGCGGGCGTCGTCGGGCACCTCGGTGTCGGGTCGCCGACGGGCCGTCCGGCGCGGCTGCGGCGCCTGCCAGGGCAGCGGGCCGGCCGTGTCGCCCACTTCGGCGCGCAGCCGGGGCAGGGCGGTCGGGCGCTGGTCGCGGACCCAGGCGACCAGGTGCTCGCGGACCAGGCAGCGCAGGTCCCACAGGCTGCCGGCGTCGGCGGCGCTGACCAGGGCGCGGACCTTGACCAGGCCGCCGGTGGCATCGGTCACCTGGAGCACGCAGACCCGGCCGTCCCACAGCTCGGTGCTCTCGCAGAGCCGGCGCAGCTCCTCGCGCATGGCCTGCACCGGGATGGCCCAGTCCAGGTCGAATTCGGCGGTGCCGAGCACGGCCGCCTCGGTCCGGGTCCAGTTCTGGAACGGGGTGCTGGTGAAGTAGGAGGTGGGCAGGATCAGCCGGCGGTCGTCCCAGATCTGCACGACCACGTAGCTGAGGGTCAGCTCCTCGACCCGGCCCCACTCCCCCTCGACCACCACCACGTCGTCCAGGCGTACCGCGTCGCTGAAGGCGAGCTGGAGGCCGGCGAAGACGTTGCCCAGCAGGCTCTGCGCGGCCAGCGCGGCGACCACACCGACCACACCGGCGCTGGTCAGCACGCCGGCGCCGATGCCGCGGACGGCGGGGAAGGTCATCAGCATCACGCCGAGGGCGAGCACCACGATCACCGCGATGGTCAGCCGGCGCAGGAGCACCACCTGGGTACGCACCCGCCGGGCGTGCCGGTTGTTCGGCACGTCCACCCGGAACCGGGCCAGTGCGGTGTCCTCCGCCACCACCAGCAGCGAGGCGACCAGCCAGGCGGTGGCGGCGATCAGGGCGAGCACCAGGGCGTGCAGGACGAGCTTCCGCCAGGGGCTGCCGATCGCGTACCCGGTGGTGAACCGGACCGCGAGCTGCACGGCCAGCACGGTCGCGGCCACCTGGAACGAGCGGTGCGAGTGGTCGGTCAGCTCCGTCATCAGCAGCGAGCGGCGGCCGAGCCGGCGGGTGACCCGGTGCACCACCTCGACCAGCAACAGCGCGACCGCCGCCGCGGCGAGCGCGGCGACGGCCGTCACGAGGTAGGTCTGCACGTTTCTTTCTCTCCCTCCGCCCGGGCGGAATCGGGCAAAGGCCCAATGGTGCCCGGACTACCGCGTATCGACCAGGATCACACCCGGCGATAGCGCGACTGGAGGAAGCAGTAGACGCCGAAGGCGGCGATGCCGAGCGCCATGAGCGTCAGCAGCACCTGCCCGTACGACTGGTCCTGGAGGGTGCGCAGGGCGGCGTCCAGGCCGCGGGCCTTCTCCGGGTCGTACTTCACGGCGGCCACCACGATCAGCAGGCCGGCGATGGCGAAGACGGCGCCCCGGGCGGCGTACCCGGCCATGCCGAGGCGGCGGGTCAGGGTGTGCGTCTTCGGGCTCATCTCACCGGTCTTGAGGTTGCGCTCGAACTTCTTCTTCAGCCCGTAGATGACCATGCCGATGCCGACCGCGGCGAGCACCAGCCCGGCCAGCCCGACCAGCCACCGGCCGCCCTCGGAGGCCATCAGCTTCTCGGAGAGCTGCTGCTGCCGGTCGGCGGCGTTGCTGCTGGCGTCCTGGACGACCTTGATCGCGGTCCAGCCCAGCCAGACGAAGACGATCACGCGGACGACGGAGGCGATCCGCTCGAAGAGCTTCTCCCGGCCGCGCAGGAAGCGGTGGCCGATGACCGCCTCGAACGCCTGCCAGATCGCCATGGCGAAGAGCCCGATGGCCATGGCGACCAGGAGGAACTTACCCATCGGCTGGGCACCGAGGGTGCGCAGAGCGCCGTTCTGGTTGCCCTCCTCCCCGGACCTGCCGAAGGCGATCTGCAAGGCCAGCCAGGCGAAGAGGAGGTGCACGATCCCGTAGCCGATGAAGCCAGCCCGGGTCAACAGTTCGAGCCACCTGCTGTTCGCGGCCTGGGCGGCGGTGGCGCCGGCGTTCCGGGTGAGAGACATGGCGCCTCAATCTCCCGGTGTCAAGATTTCCAAACGTCGGCCGCCGCCGCCCGGCGCGGTGGATCAGCTGTTCGGGTCGCGCGCCACCCGGATGACGACCTGCTGATCGGTGACGCTGTCCAGGGTCACCGAGAAGCCGCCGGCCTGGGCGGCCTGCTGACCGACGGTGAGCGAGAGCTGCTCCCCGGCCACCTCCACGGTGACCTGGTCACCCTCGGCCCCGACCAGCTTCGCCTCGACGCCGAGGATGGTGGCGCTGGCGTCGACGCCGCGGTCGAAGGTGACCGTGCAGGCGTCCAGGCCGCAGTCGGTGGAGGCGTTCTCCGAGCTGCAGCCGGCCAGCAGCGCGACGCCGAGGGCGAGGCCGGCGAGCAGGCCGGCGGCTCGGCGGGTGGGGGTCAGCGAGGGGGAAACGGGTCGGTTCGTCACCCGGCCAAGGGTACGAGACGACGGCCACCCCGCCACCCACCGGTGATCGTCCCGGGACGGGTTAGGGTCCCGGCATGCCCTTCGACATCGCCCGCACCCGGGCCGCCTACCCCGCCCTGATCGAGGGCTTCGCCCACTTCGACGGCGCCGGCGGCACCCAGACCGCCCGGCCGGTGATCGAGGCGGTCACCGCCGCGATGACCGCCGCCACCGGAAACCGGAGCACCGCGTTCGTCCCGGGCCGGCGGTCGCTGGACCTGGTCGCCGCGGCCCGCGCCGCGGTGGCCGATCTGCTCGGCGCGGAACCGGGCGGCGTTGTCCTGGGCCCGAGCGCCACGGCGCTGACGTACACCCTGGCCCGGACGCTCGGCGCGGGCTGGCGGCCCGGCGACGAGGTGGTGGTCTCCCGGCTGGACCACGACGCCAACGTCCGGCCGTGGGTGCAGGCGGCCGAGGCCGCCGGGGCGACGGTGCGCTGGGCCGAGTTCGACCCGGCGACCGGCGAACTGCCCGCCGGCCAGTACGCCGACCTGGTCACCGAGCGCACCCGGCTGGTCGCGGTGACCGCCGGCAGCAACGCGATCGGCACCGCGCCGGACGTGGCGGCGATCGCCAAGACGGCGCACGCGGCCGGCGCATTGGTCTGCGTGGACGGGGTGCACGCGGTGCCGCACGGCCCCACCGACCTGGCCTCGCTCGGCGCGGACTTCCTGGTCACCAGCGCCTACAAGTGGTCCGGGCCGCACCTGGCGGCGATGGCCGCCGACCCGGCCCGCTGGGCGGCGCTGCGCCCGGCGAAGCTGCTGCCCTCCTCCGACGCGGTCCCGGACCGGTTCGAGTACGGCACCCCCAGCTTCCCGCTGCTGGCCGGGGTGGTCGCGGCCGTGGACCACCTGGCCACCCTCGACCCGGCCGCGACCGGCAGCCGCCGGGACCGGGCCCGGGCCGGGCTGGCCGCCGCCCAGGCGCACGAGGAGGCGGTGTTCGAGCGGCTGCTCGCCGGGCTGGCCGCCCGCCCCTTCGTCACCGTCTTCGGCTCGCCGGCCCGGCGCTGCCCCACGGTGTCGTTCCGGGTGGCCGGCTCGACGCCGGCGGAGACCGCGGCGGCGCTCGGCGCGGCCGCGGTCTGCCTCTCCTCCGGCGACTACTACGCCTACGAGTACTTCCGGACGATGGGCCTGCGGGACAGCGGCGGCGCGGTCCGGGCCAGCGTCTACCACTACAACACCGGCGAGGAGGTGGACCGCTTGCTGGCCGAACTGGACCGGCTGGCCGCCGCCGGGGAGAGAATGGCCCGGTGAGCTTCCTGGTCGAGGAGAACCCCGCGAAGCGCCGCTTCGAGATCCTGGTCGACGACGCGCTCGCCGGGTTCACCGAGTACGTGCCACGCGGGGAGGTGCTGGTCTTCACGCACACCGAGGTGGACGACCGCTACCGGAACATGGGGGTGGGCTCGGCGCTGATCAAGGGCACCCTGGACCAGATCCGCGAGCGGGGCGACCGGATCGCGACGCAGTGCCAGTTCATGGCCGCGTTCATCCAGCGCCACCCCGACTACGCCGACCTGGTGGTCCCCGAGCCCTGACCGGGCCGGCGTCGACCCGGACCGGGCCGGGTCAGCGGGCGCCCGCGAGCAGTTCGGCCGCGGCGACGGCGGCGGCCCGGGTCGCGCCATGGGTGGCCACGTGCACCGCGCCGGTGACCAGCTCGGGCACGCCCAGCTCGACCACCACCGCGTCCGGGCGGGCGACCAGGGCGCGGGACACCGCGTCCCGCATCCAGTCGTGCCGGTGCAGGTCCCGCACCACCAGCACCAGCGGGCGGCCGGCCGTGCCGGCGGACGGGTCGGCGGGGACCTCCTCGCGGGCGTACCGGGCGGTCGTGGTGCCGGGCGCCAGGTCGGTCAGGGGCGCGGCGATCCCCCACGGGGTCTCGTCGCCGATGGCCAGGTTGTGCGGCGGGGCGAACTCCACCACGTGCGCCGGGCCGGTCAGCGGCAGCAGCCCGCCCGTGGTGGCGACCACCCGCAGGGCGCGGCGCGCGGCGGCCAGCCCGATCGCCGAGCCGGCGTCGCCGGGCCGGGCGGCGGACCGGCCGGCCCGGGCGGCGACCGTCCAGGCGGCCAGCAGCCCGACCCGCTTGGCCGCCTCGGCCAGCCGCTCCTCCGGCAGCTCACCGGCGAGCACGGCGGCCACGATGGCGTCCCGCAGCTCGCGGGCGTCGGCCTCGGTGGCCCGCTCCCCGCCCACGCAGATCGCGTCCGCCCCGGCGGCGATCGCGCGGACCGCCGCACCGGCGAAGCCGTACCGGTCGGCGACCGCCCGCATCTCCACGGCGTCGGTCACCACCACGCCGCCAAACCCCAGCTCCTCGCGGAGCAGGCGGCCCAGGATGCGCGGGCTGAGGGTGGCCGGCAGCTCCGGGTCCAGCGCCGGCACCAGCAGGTGCCCGGTCATCACCGCCTGCGCCCCGGCCGTCACCGCGGCCCGGAACGGGGCCAGCTCGACCGCGTCCAGCCGGGCCCGGTCCCCGCCGATGCGGGGCAGGTCGTGGTGGGAGTCGACCCGGGTGTCGCCGTGCCCGGGGAAGTGCTTGGCGCAGGCCGCCACGCCGCCGGCCTGCAGGCCGCGGACCCAGGCGGCGGTGTGCCGGGCGACCAGGGCCGGGTCGGCGCCGAACGAGCGGACCCCGATCACCGGGTTCTCCGGGTTCGAGTTGACGTCGGCGTCCGGGGCGTAGTTCAGCGTGACGCCCACCGCGGCCAGCTCGGCGCCCAGGTCGCGAGCCACCTCCTCGGTCAGGGCCGGATCGTCGACCGCGCCGAGGGCGAAGTTGCCGGGCCGGGAGCTGCCCCGGGCGGACTCGATCCGGGTGACGTCCCCGGCCTCCTCGTCGATGGCCACGATCACGTCGGGCCGCTCGGCGCGCAGGTTCGCGGTCAGCGCGGCGACCTGCTCGTGGTCGACGACGTTGCGGGCGAAGAGGACCACGGACCCGAGCCCCTCGCCGAGCCAGCGGCAGACCCACGGCGGCGGTGTGGTGCCGACGAACCCGGGTTGCAGGACGGCGGCGGCCAGGGCCGCCAGGTCTCCGGTCGCTCCCACGATCCGCTCGCTCATGCGCTGTCGTACCCCCGTCTTCCCCACGGCCCGCCGTCCCGGCGGTGCTGCCATGGTCACACCGCGTCCCGGAATAGTCAACAATCCTTACTGTTAGCGGCTGGCACCGCCGAGCGGCCCGTGGGAGAGTGCGAACATGCATCCCGCGCTGCTCGCCGACGCCACCAGCGCCGCGGACATCCCCGGCGTACGCCTGCTCGGCCTGGTGGTCGGCGGCCTGTTCCTGCTGATCGCCATCCGCGCGATGTTCCGCCGCTAGCCGCCGCGTTCGGATCCCGTCTCCCGGGGGTAGGGCTGTCGTTGTCCGTGCGTGCGCCCGGCACCCGGACGCGGCGAGGGGGAACGATGAAGATCGGCTACTTCCTGTCCAGCGAGGAGTTCACCCCGGCGGAGCTGCTGGAGCAGGCGCGCGGCGCCGAGCGGGCCGGCTTCGAGGCACTGTGGATCTCCGACCACTACCACCCCTGGATCGACGCGCAGGGTCAGAGCCCTTTCGTCTGGTCGACCATCGGGGCCCTCAGCCAGGTCTGCCGGTTGCCGGTGACCACCGCGGTCACCTGCCCGACCGTCCGCATCCATCCCGCGGTGATCGCCCAGGCCGCGGCGACCAGCGCGGTGCTGCACTCCGGGCGGTTCGTGCTCGGGGTGGGCAGCGGCGAGGCGCTGAACGAGCACATCTTCGGCGACCCGTGGCCGCAGACCGACGTGCGGCTGGAGATGCTGGAGGAGGCGGTCGAGGTGATCCGGGCGCTGTGGGCCGGCGACTTCGTCAACCACCACGGCCGGCACTACACGGTGGAGCACGCCCGGATCTACACCCGGCCGGACACTCCCCCGCCGATCTACGTCTCCGGCTTCGGCCCGAAGTCGATCGAGCTGGCCGGCCGGATCGGCGACGGCTACATCAGCACCATGCCCGACGCCGACATGGTCCGCCGGTTCCGCGACTCCGGCGGCGGCGCCAAGCCCTGCCAGGCCGGGTTCAAGGCCGCCTACGCCGACAGCGAGGACGAGGGCGCGCGGATCGCGTACGAGCGGTGGCCCAACGCCGGCGTGCCGGGCGAGCTGTCCCAGGTGCTCCCCTCACCGCGCCACTTCGAGCAGGCCGCGCAGCTGGTCAAGCCGGAGATGATGAAGGAGTCGTTCGTCTGCGGCCGGGACGCCGACGCCCACCTGGAGATGATCGACAAGTACGCCAAGGCCGGCTTCGACGAGATCTACGTGGCCAACGTCGGCCCGTACTGGCAGGGCCTGTTCGACCTCTACCAGCGTGAGGTGCTGCCCCGGCTGCGCTGAGCCGGCGCGGTCCGGTTTCGGCGGTGATCGCCAGGGGTACCTGCGGCCACTGATGAGACTGACCACGCACTCCACGACCCTGCGCCGCGCGGCGAAGAGCCTCTTCGGCTGGACCGCCCTCCGGCCCAACCAGCTGGCCGCCATGCGCGCGGTCATGAAGCGCCGCGACGCCCTGGTGGTGCTCCCCACCGGCGCGGGCAAGTCGGCGATCTACCAGATCCCGGCCAGCCTGATCCCCGGCCCCACGGTGGTCATCTCCCCGCTGCTCGCCCTCCAGCAGGACCAGATCGCCGCGCTCAACGAGCGGCAACGCCCCGAGCTGCGGGCGGTCCGGATCAGCTCGGACGAGACGGCGGCCCAGCAGGCCGAGGCGATCGAGGAGATCCGGTCGGGCCACGCCGAGTTCCTGTTCATCACCCCGGAGGCGCTGAGCAACCCGGACCGGCTGGCCGAGGTCCGCGCGCTCAAGCCGGCGCTGGTCGCGATCGACGAGGCGCACTGCATCTCCGCCTGGGGGCACGACTTCCGCCCGGACTACCTGGCGCTCGGCCACCTGATCGAGGGGATCGGCCGGCCGCCGGTGGTGGCGCTGACCGCCACCGCCTCCTCGCCGGTCCGCGACGACATCGTCGCCCGGCTGCGGCTGCGCGACCCCGAGGTGGTGGTGTCCGGGCTGGACCGCCCCAACCTCTTCCTCGAGGTGGCGCACTGCCCCACCGACGACTACCGGTGGCGGCGGCTGATCGCGCTGCTCCGTGACGACAAGCGGCCGGGCATCATCTACGTGCCGACCCGGCGGGCGGCCGAGGAACTGGCCGAGCGGCTCACCGACGCCGGCTACCCGGCGAAGCACTACCACGGCGGGATGCCGGCCGGCGCACGCAACGAGCTGCACGAGGCGTTCCTCGCCAACGAGGTGCCGATCATGGTGGCCACCTCGGCGTTCGGCATGGGCATCGACAAGCCGAACATCGCCTGGGTGGTGCACATGGCGCTGCCCGACTCGCCGGACAGCTACTTCCAGGAGATCGGCCGGGCCGGCCGGGACGGCGCGCCCGCCCGGGTGCTGCTGCTCTGGCGCGCCGAGGACGTGGGTCTCCAGCGCTACTTCAGCGGCGGCCTTCCCGACGAGAAGGAGCTGGCGGAACTCGCCGCCCTGCTGCGCAAGCAGGCCCGGACCAAGAAGGAGCTGCGCGAGCTGACCGGCCTCGGGCCGCGCAAGCTCGGCCAGTACCTGTCCCTGCTGGAGCAGGTGGGCGCCGCCGAGCCCCGCGCCCGGCAGCGGATCGCCGCCCCCCGGTACGCCCCGCCCGCCAGCGAGTCCGGCCGGGCCGCGCTGGCCGAGGCGGAGCGGCAGCAGACGGTGACCCGGTCGCGCACCGACATGATGCGCGCCTTCGCGGAGACCACCGGCTGCCGGGGGCAGGCGCTGCTGGCGTACTTCGGCGAGCAGATGAGCGAGGTCTGCGGGCACTGCGACAACTGCCACGCCGGCACCAGCGTCGCCGGGGACGGCGCGGTCGGGCCGTTCCCGGTGCACAGCCAGGTCCGGCACCCCGAGTGGGGCGCCGGCCTGTTGCTCAGCTACGAGGAGGACCGGATGACGGTGCTCTTCGACGAGGTGGGCTACAAGACGCTGTCCGTCCGCGTGGTGTCCGAACAGGGCCTGCTGGAGCTGGACTAGCCTGACCCGGGCGCCATGGCAGCGGCGCCCGTCGACAACGACGACCACCGCGAAAGGGGCTTGATCGTGATCGAGCAGCCGGCGTACACCGGGTTCGGTTTCTCCGACGACGAGTGGGGGCTGCTGGTCGGGCTGCCGCAGGCGGTCCTGACCGCGGCGGCCGCGGCCGAGTCCGACGGCACCCGGCGCACCATGGCCGAGAACGCCGCCGGGCTGGAGACCATCGCCGCGGGCCGCGAGTCGGCCAGCCCTCTGGTGGCCGCCGTCGCCGGGGAGGTCGTGGTCCGGGTGGGCGACCCCGAGACCGGCGCGGAGCTGCCGGTCATCACCCCGGACGACCCGCAGGCGATGATCGAGGACGTGCTGGGCCGGGCCGGGCAGGCGTCGGCGCTGCTCGCCGGCAAGGTCGACGAGGGGCAGGCCGGCGCCTACCGGCACTGGCTGGTGGAGATCGCCGAGCAGGTGGTGGGCGCCGCCCCCACCGGCGGCATCCTGGGCCTCGGCGGCGACGTGGTGACCGACTCGGAGCGGCGCTTCCGCGACCGGCTCGCGCACGTGCTCAACGACTGACCGGACTGTTAACAGAAGATGTCACGTCCGTCAATGACGGAAATGTCACGCCCCACGGGTGCCAACTCCCGGCCTCGTGGGGCGTCCTGCTTGATGAGGCGTCCTGCTTCACGAGGCGAGACGAACCACGGGGGTCGGGCATGGACACAGCACTGAAGCGGCAGGTCTTCGACACGGAGCAGGTGCCCGCCGCCGACCGCTTCGGGCTGTGGCTGGACATGCTCGCCCACACGCCCGGGCTCATGCGGGTCCGCACCGAGCACGCCGACAACTTCGTCGCCCGGATGGAGTTCCTCGACCTGGGTCCCCTCCAGCTCGTCCGCCACCGCTACCCCCCGCTCGACGCGGTCCGGACCCGGAAGCTGATCCAGCGCTCCGACGCGGACTACTACGTGCTCGCGCTGACCCTCGCCGGCACTGGAATCACCGACCAGGAGGGGCAGCGCGGCATCTGCCGCCCCGGCGACTTCACGTTCTACGACTGCGCCCGTCCCCAGGAGATCAGCCACCACGGCGTCGATGAGGACCAGCCGGTCAGCTCCATCGTGGCCTTCATCCCGTACGAGTCGCTGCCACTGCCGAGTCGCCGGCTCGCCCCCCTGTTCGCCGGCCGCATGTCCGGCGACGAGGGGATCGGGGCCCTGCTCGGCGACTACCTCATCCGGCTCACCGCCCATCCCGAGCAGTACCACGCGGCGGACGCGGAGCGGCTGGCCGGCGTCGGGCTGGACCTGGTATCCACCATGCTGGGCCGGCACCTGGTCTCCGAGGACGCGGTGCCCACCGAGGTACGCCGCCGGGCCCTGCTGGCCCAGGTGCGCTCGCACGTCCGCCAGCACCTCGGCGACGCCGCGCTGAGCCCGCAGTCCATCGCCGACGCGCACCACGTCTCGGTCCGGTCCCTGCACCGGCTCTTCGAGGCCGAGGAGACCACCGTGGCGGCGTACATCCGGGACGAGCGGCTGGAGCGGTGCCGCCGGGACCTCGCGGACCCGGCGCTGGCTGACCGGCCGATCCAGCTCGTCGCCGGGCGCTGGGGCTTCCGGGACAAGGCCCACTTCAGCCGGGCGTTCCGGGCCGCGTACGGGGAGACCCCGCAGGCGTACCGGGCGCGTCACCTGGAAGCGGCACGGATCGTCAACACGGCGGCGTCCGCAGTCAACTCCGGCCGGACATACTGAGTACGGGCCAGCCGGGCGACCGGCGCGGCCCACTGGTATCGGGGGGCCGTGGCGAGGCGCCCGCGGCGAGTTCCGCCGCGGGCGGCCGCCCGGTGGCCCTCCGACGGGCCACACCGGTTTCCGGCCCCGCCGTGCTTCCCCCCAGGACTGACGACGGGGCCGGTCAGGCTGCCTCCTCCTCCAGCAGCACGAGCACGGCCTTCTCCACCGCCTCGCGCGGCATGTCCGGCTCCACCGGAACCAGCACCCCGTCGTGGTAGAGATCGACCACCCTCGGGTCCACGTAGGACGTCCGGGCCACCGTGGGGGTGTTGCCGAGCAGCTCGGCGACCGAGCGCATCACCGCCACCACCGCCCGGCGGCGGGCCGTCGTGGAACGCTGCGGGCCGACGGCGGCCAGCTCCGTGGCGGCCAGCACGGTGGCGTGCCAGGTACGGAAGTCCTTGGCGGTCATCTCCCCGCCGCTGGCGTCGCGCAGGTAGTCGTTGACCTCGTCGCTGCGCACGTCCCGCCAGGTCCCGCCGTCCCAGTAGCCGAACAGGCGCTCCTCGGCCCGCCGCCGGCGGCGCAGGTTGGTCAGCACCCGGCACAGCTCCGGGTCCTCGATCCGGCGGACCTGCTCGATGCCGCCCTTCGCGGGAAACTCGAAGACCACGCAGCCGCCGTGCGAGCGGGCGTGCTCCGGGCGCAGGGTGGAGACGCCGAAGGTGGCGTCCTCACCGGTGGCGTACTGGTCGCTGCCGACCCGGAACATGCCCATGTCGAGCAGCCGGGCGACGGTGGCCAGGACCCGCTCCCGCCGCAGGCCGCGCAGCGCCAGGTCGTGCTCGACCCGGTCGCGCAGCACGGGCAGCCGGTGGGCCACCTCCAGCACGTGGTCGAACTTCGCCTCGTCCCGTTTCTCCCGCCACTTCGGGTGGTAGAGGTACTGCTTGCGCCCGGCCGCGTCGATCCCGGTGGCCTGGATGTGGCCGTTCGGGTACGGCGAGATCCACACGTCCTGCCAGGCCGGCGGGATGACCAGCTCGCCCAGCCGGGCCAGCTCGTCGGGGTCGCGCACCGGCTCGCCCTTCGCGTCGACGAAGAGCCAGCCCTTGCCGCGCCGCCGGCGTCCGTACCCCGGCCTGCCCGGATCACTACGCCGCAATCGCACCGGAGACCCGCACCGCCCGTTCCGCCTCGTCCACGGCGGTCACCACCTCGTCGACCGTGATGGCCGCCAACGTCGGGTGGGTTCCTACCCCACCGCGACCAGGCCAATCCCGGTCGATCCCGTCGCGGCCGGTGACCCCGAGCACCCGGTGTCGGGGGCGGTCGGGCGGCGGGCCCCAGTGCGCCGGCCGCACCGGCCCGAAGAGCACCACCGAGGCGGTGCCGTAGCCGGTGGCCAGGTGGGCCACCCCGGTGTCGCCGCTGACCACCAGCCGGGCGTCGGCCACCAGCGCGGCCAGCTCGGCCAGGCCGGTCCGGCCGGCCAGCACCGCGTCCGGCGGCAGCCCCGCGTCCCGGGCCACCCGGGCGGCCAGGTCCCGCTCGTCGGCCGAGCCGGTGAGCACCACCCGGTGTCCCCCGGCGGTGAGGGTCCGGGCCAGCGCGGCGAAGCGGTCGGCCGGCCAGCGCTTCGCGGGGATCTTGCTGCCGGGGTGCAGCACCGTGGCCCCGGCCGGGACGGCGGCGGCGGGCGGGCGGCGCAGCGCCAGGTCACCGGGGTCGGCCGGGAGGCCGTACCAGTGCAGCAGCCGGCACCAGCGGCGCACCTCGTGCTCGTCGTCGTCCCACGCCGGACCGGCGAGGTGCCCGGCCTCGGCGTTGCGGTGGGCGAGCAGCCGGCCCGGCCGGGTGGCGGCGAGCATCCGGTGCGACTGCGGCCCCCGCCCGTGCAGGTTGACCGCCACCTCCGGCGGCCGGCCGGACCACACCGGCCGATCGGTCAGCCCGCGGGTGGGCAGCACCCGGTCGACCACCCCGGTCAGCTGGGCCAGCGGGGCCAGCCAGGCCGGCGCGGCCAGCACCAGCTCCCGGCCCGGGAGTCCGGCGCGCAGGCCACGCAGCGCCGGGACGGCGGTGGCCAGGTCGCCGACCCCGAGCGCCCGCAGCACCAGGATCACGGGTACGAGGACTCCTGCTCGGCGCAGACCACCATCTCGCGTACGGCGCACCCGGCCGGCTGGGAGAGGGCGAACATGACCGCGGCGGCGGTGTCGGCCGGCTCGTTGAGCACCGCGTCCGGGCCTGGGCGGTACTGGGCGTCCCGCTGGTCGAAGAAGGCGGTCCGCATGCCGCCGGGGATGAGCAGGGTGACCCCGACCGCGCCGGCCAGTTCGGCGGCGAGCGCCCGGGTGAAGCCGACCACCCCGAACTTCGCCGCGCAGTAGGCGGTGGCGTCGCTGACCGCCTTCACCCCGAGCGTGGAGGCGACGGTGACGATGCTGCCCCGGGACGCCTCCAGGTAGGGCAGCGCGGCCCGGATCACCGCGGCGGTGGCGAGCAGGTCCACGGTGACGATCCGTTCCCAGGTCTCCGCCGGCACGTCGACCAGCTTTCCCGGCACGTCCATGCCGGCCGCGGTGACCACGGCGTCCAGCCCGCCGGAGCGTTCCGCGAGCTGCCGGGTGGCGGCCTCCGCGGCCCGGGTGTCGGCCAGGTCGCACTCGACCCAGGGCACCCCGTCGGCGGGCCGCTGCCGGTCCAGCACCAGCGGACGGCCGCCGCCCCGGGCCACCGCGGCGACCACCGCCGCGCCGAGCCCGCTCGACCCGCCGGTGACCAGGACGGTCGGGCCTGCCCCGGGCGGGCTGCTGCGCTGGCTCATGGTGCTCCCTTCGCCGTGGACCGCACGACCGTCTCCCGGTCCGGCTCGGTCGCCGGGACCGCCACGCCGGGCCAGCCCGCCGTGCCGCGCCCGGCCCGGGCCGCCGCGATCATGTCGGTGGTCGACCGGCCGTCCAGGTACGGCACGACCACCGTGTGCCCGCCCCACCGGGCCAGCATCTCCGCCTCGGGCAGCGTCTCCGCGCCGCCGCCGCTGGCGTAGTCGCCGCCCTTGACCCAGATGTCCGGCCGCAGCCAGGACAGCGCCGCGTGCGGGGTGGGCTCGTCGAAGATCAGCACCGCGTCGACGCAGCCCAGCGCGGCGAGCAGCCGGCCGCGGTCGCCCTGCGGCACCACCGGCCGCTCCGGGCCCTTCAGCCCGGCCACGCTGGCGTCGGAGTTGAGGCAGACCACCAGGCAGTCGCCGAGCTGCCGGGCCGCCTGGAGGGTGGCCACGTGCCCGGCGTGCAACAGGTCGAAACAGCCGCCGGTGGCCACGACCGTGCCGCCGGCCGCGCGTACCCGGGCCACCACCTCCCCGGCCGCGGCGGCCCCGATCCGGTCCCCGCCGCCGATGACCACCGCCGGGGCGGCGGTCCGGACCGGAGCGGGCAGCGCGGTGGCCACTCCCCCGCCGGCCACGTACGCGGACGCCTCGGCGACCGCCTCCTGCACCGCCTCGGAGACCAGCGCGCCTCGCGCCAGGGCCAGGGTGGCCGCGGCGGCGAACCGGTCCCCCGCACCGCACGTGTCTCCCTCGGCGGCCGGGGCGGGCACCACCAGCGGGGTGGATCCGGCGTGGCAGAGCAGCGCACCGTCCCCGCCCAGGGTCACCGCCACCGCACCGGCCTGCCAGCGCCGGCGCAGCGCCTGGGCGCCCCGGGACGCGGTGACCAGCCGGGACGCGCCGGGCGGGGCCTTGGCCAGCTCGCGCGCCTCGGACTCGTTCGGGGTGGCCAGGCTGACGCCGGGCACCGCGGCCGGGCCGCGCGGGTGCGGGTCCCAGACCACCGGCGCCCGGGTCGCGGCCAGCGCGGCGCGCAGCGCCGGGTGGCGGGCGACGCCCCGGCCGTAGTCGCTGACCAGCACGGCCGAGGCGGTGGCGAGCAGGCGCAGCACCGCCTCGCTGGGCGCGCCCGGATCGCCGGCCGGGCCGCCGCGGTCGTGGCGCAGCAGCACCCGGCCGCGCGCCCGCAGCCGGATCTTCTCCGGGGTCGCCCCGGCCAGCGGCAGCGCGTAGAGCTGCACGCCCGCGGCGGCGAGCAGCGTGCCGAGCCGGGCCCCGCCGGCGTCGTCGGCGAGCGCGGTGACCAGCGCGACCTCGGCTCCCTGCGCGGCGGCGAAGACGGCGGCGAGGCCGGCGCCGCCGGGACGGTCGGCGTGCGTGGTCTCCTCGAGCACCGGCACCGGGGAGTCCGGGCAGAGCCGGTTCACCACCCCCTCGACGTCCCGGTCCAGCAGCGTGTCACCGAGCACCACCACGGGTCCCGTCATGCTCGACCTCCTCATCGGGCCTGCACCTTCCCGTCCGGGCCGTCACCGAGCACCACCTCGACCCCGGTCCGCACCGTGTCGGCCGGCGTCCGGTCCGCCGCGCGGGCGGCGAGCGCCGCGGGCAGCGCCCGGTCGACGTACTCGCAGAGCACGTGGGTGGCGACCAGGTGCAGCTCCTGCACCACCTGGCTGTCCGGCGAGTCGATGGCGAGGGTCTCGTGGCAGGACCCGGCGAGCGGGTTGGGGGCGGGGCCGGTGAAGGCCCAGCAGCGCAGGCCGGTGTCGTGGCCGGCCCGGGCGGCGGTGAGGAGGTTGGTGCTGGTGCCGCTGGTGGACATGAGCAGGAGGATGTCGTCGGGTCGGCCGTGGGCGCGGACCTGGCGGGCGAAGACCTCGTCGTAGCCGTAGTCGTTGCCGATGGCGGTGAGGGCGGAGGTTTCGGCGTGCAGGGCGATGGCGGAGAGTGGTTCGCGGTCGTCGCGGAGTTTGCCGACGAGTTCGGCGGTGAGGTGCTGGGCCTCGGCGGCGCTGCCGCCGTTGCCGGCCACCAGCAGCCGCCCGCCGCTGGCCAGCCGGCGCGCCAGCTCCCCGCCCCAGCGGGCCAGCAACTGCTCCGCGTCGCGCAGCGGCAGCAGCGCGGCGGCCAGCCGGGTCAGGTGGTCCTCCAGCACCGTCCCACCGACGGCCGGCGTGGGCGCCATCAGGCGACCACCCGGGTGGGCCGACGGACGGTGGCCACCTCGGCGTACAACTCCGCGAGCCGGTCGGCCGTGGTGGACCAGGAGTAGCGGGTGCGGGCCCGTTCCAGGGCCGCGGTGGCGTAGGCGAACCGGCGGATCCGGTCACCGAGCAGCCCGCGGATCGCCGCGCCGAGCGCCGCCGGGTCGCGGGCGGGCACCAGGTCGCCGGTCCGGCCGGGCACCACCGTGTCGATCAGCCCGCCCACGGCGGTGCCGATCACCGGTACGCCGCACGCCATCGCCTCCAGCGGGGTGAGCCCGAACGGCTCGTACCAGGGGGCGGCGACCAGCACGTCGGCCGACCGGTACCAGCGCCCCATCTCCTCCCGGGGCACCGCCCCGATCACCTTCACCCGGTCGGCGATCCCGCAGGACTCGGCGAGCGCCCGCAGCCGCAGCGCGTACGGGTCGGTCTCCAGCAGCCCGGCCGGCGGGCCGCCGACCACCACGCACTCGGCGTCCGGCACCAGCGCGGTGGCCCGGATGACGTCCTGGAAGCCCTTGCGCTCGACCAGCCGCCCGACGGTGAGGATCCGGGGGCGGTCGCCGTCCCGTTCGGCGACCGGGCCGAGCGGGACGAAGGTGGACAGGTTCACCCCGGACGGCACGACGGTCATCCGGGACCGGGGCACCCCCATCCGGACCAGCTCGGCGACCTCGTCCTGGCACTGGGCGACCACCCGGTCCACGGAGCGGCCCAGCCGGCGCTCGTGCGCGACCCGGCCCGGTGGGCTGGTGTCCTGCGCGCCCTGGTGGCGGCGCTTGACCGTGCCGAGCGCGTGGTACGTCTGCACCACCGGCACCCCGGTGCGCCGCGCGGCGGCCAGCCCGGCCAGGCCGCTCATCCAGAAGTGCGCGTGCACCACCTCGGGCTGCCAGTCGCCGGTGCGCCACCTATCGGCCAGCCACTCCCCGAACGCCGGCATGTACGGCAGCAGGTCGTCCTTGGCCACCGGCTCGGCCGGCCCGGCGGGCACATGCACCACGTCGTACCCGTCCGGGGCGCGGACCCGCACCGGCAGGTCCACCGCGTCCAGCCGGGTGTGCACGCGGACGTCGTGACCGGCGGCCGCGAGCGCGGCGGAGAGCTCCGCGACATGCGTGTTCTGGCCGCCGGCGTCCTCGCCGCCGAGGACGGCGAGCGGGCTGGCGTGCTCCGAGATCATCGCGATGCGCATACTTCCTCCTCCAGCAGCCGGTCCCAGTCGGCGAGGAAACGCTCCAGGCCGTAGCGGTTCCGGGCGGCGGTCCGGGCCGCGGCGCCCGCCAGGCGGGCCGCCACCGGGTCGTCGAGCAGGCCCCGGGCCGCCTCGACCAGCACGTCCACCCGGGTGGAGAGGGCGCCGGCGGACGGCGGCACCGCCTCCACGGCCTCGGTGGTGGCCAGCGCGACCACCGGCATCCCCATGGTCATGGCCTCGACGAGGCTCAGCCCGAGCGAGGTCCACCGGCACAGGTGCAGGTACGCCCGCCGCTTCGCCAGCTCGGCGTGCATGGCGTGCTGCGGCACGTCGTCGTGGCTGGTCAGCCGGTCCGGCGGCAGGCCCAGGTGGTCGGCGAGCCCGGCCACCCTCATGCCGTAGACGTCCAGCGGCGCCAGTTCGGCGAAGCGGGCCAGCAGGTCGGTGCCGGTGACCCGCCAGCGGCGCACCGGTTCGTTGATGACCACGGCGAGGCGCTCCAGCTCGCCGGTCCACTCGACGGCGGGGGCGACCACCCCGTGCTCGACCACGGCGGTGCGGGTGCCGCCGTTGTCCCAGAACAGCTCGTTGAAGTGGGTCACGTGGGTGAGCAGCAGGTCGTCCCGGCCGGCCATCGGATGCCGGTTGTTCGGCACGTCGCCCTTCGGGGTGTTGTGCTCGACGTAGACGGCCGGCACCTCCCGGCCGACCCGCCGGCCCAGCCACTCGCAGGCCAGGTCGAACTCCTCGGGCCGCTGGAGCAGCACCACGTCCACGTCGGCCCGGCGCAGCTCCGGCGGGGTCACCTCGACGGCGCTGTCGGGCCACGGGTAGGTCCGCGCCCGGCCCAGCCCGTACGGGCCCCGGTCCGGGGTGACCGGCACCAGGTAGCGGTGCTTGCCGTGCACGAAGGACGTGGTCCAGGACCCGTGCACGTGCCACACCAGGACGTTCATCCGACCACCCCGCCGGGGACGGCGACCAGCGGCTCCGGCGCGCCGGCGGGCACCCCGAGCAGCCGCAGCGCCTCCAGCACCCGGCCCGGCTCGACCGCGGACAGGCAGGGGTGGCCGGGGACCGGGCAGCGCATGGCCCGGGTGTCCCGGCAGGCCGCCCCGGCGTTGCCGAGCCGCACCGTCGGCACCCGGTAGGGCCCCCACTGTCCGAACGGGACGGTCGGGGCGAAGAGGCTGACCACCGGCACGCCGAGCGCCGCCGCCAGGTGCGCCGGGCCGGTGTTGCCGACCACCAGCGCGCCGGCCCGGGCCACCACCGCGGCCAGCTCGCCGAGGCCGGTACGCCCGCCCAGGTCGAGGCCGCCCGCGGCGGCGACCTCGGCGGTCAGCTCCCGCTCGTCGGGCCCACCGGTGACCACCACCCGGTAGCCCGCGGCGCTAAGCACCCGGACGATCCGGGTGGCCAGCTCGAACGGGCAGGCCCGGGTCTCCGCCGAGGAACCGGGGTGCAGCACGACGTAGCCCGGCTCGCCGGCGGCGGCCGGGGCGGGGGGCAGCCGGTCGGCGCGCAGCCGCAGCCCCGGCTCGTCGCCGGCGGGCAGCGCGAAGCCGGCCGACGCGGCCAGCGACAGCGCCCGCTCCGGCTCGGGCACCCCGACGGGGACCCGGTGTCGCACGTCGAGCAGGGCGCCCGGGTAGTCGTCGCTGATCGCGCTGATCCGCGGCACCCCGGCCATCCGCAGCAGCAGCGCCAGCGGCAGCGCCGACTGGTGGAAGGAGGTGAAGACGACCGCCTCGTCCGCGCGTACGGCGGCGAGCCGGTCGACCAGGGCGCGCATGGCCGCCGGGTCGACCGGCGGGGCGGGTGCGTCGATCCAGGGCAGCGGCGACTCGATGATCTCGTCGACGCCGGGCAGCAGCTCCGCCGCCGCCCGGCCGCGTGGCCCGCAGAGCAGCACCACCCGTTCCGCCCCGGCCGCCACCGCGCGGATGCCGGGGCCGGTGACCAGCACGTCGCCGGCCGCGTCGCTGCGCGCCACCAGCACGGTGCCCCGCCGGGGCGCCGGCTCCGGCGCGGCCACCAGCCGCATCCGGCCGAGGATGGTGGCGACCGCGTCCGGCAGGTCGGCGGCGACGGTCGGCGCGGCGGCCACCTCGGCTTCCCGGGTCGCCGGGGTGGGCACCATGATCCCGGCGGCGCCGGCCGCCGCGGCGGCGGCCATGTCGGCGCCGATGTCGCCGACCAGGACGCAACGGGTCGGTGTGGTGCCGAGCGCCCGGGCGGCGGCGTGCACCAGGCCGGGGGCCGGCTTGCGGCAGGCGCAGCGGTCCGGCTCCCCGTGCGGGCAGACCTGCCAGCTGTCGAAGGGCCCGAGCAGCTCCTCCACCCGGGCGTTGACCCGGCGCAGGTCCTCGGCGGTGAAGCAGCCCCGGGCCAGGCCGGACTGGTTGCTCACCACGGCCAGGCGCAGCCCGGCCGCGCGCAGCCGGTCAAGCGCCTCCCGGGCGCCCGGCACCGGGCGGACCTTCCCCGGGTCGCCGTTGTAGGGCACGTCCTCGATGAGCGTGCCGTCCCGGTCCAGCAGCACCGCGTCGTACAGGCCGGACGGGAACCGGTCAGCACCCGGGTCAACCCGGGCTGACCTGCACTGATCCCGCTCGTGGTCCCGTCGCACGGGCGGCGGGTTCCCGACCCCCCGAGGAGTAAACATCAACTTCGGCGGAGCCGCCTCCGCCGGTGCCGTACGGCCGGTCCGCAACCCCGCTCGCGCCGGCCCGGTCCGGCGTTACCCGCCGCCGGAGAGAAGCTAACCCGGCCGCTGTTAGCGGTGGTCCGGGCGGGGGTATGGGGTTGCGGTGGCGATTGTGGAGAAAGTGATCGACGCGTCCCCGCAGCAGGTGTTCGCCGTGCTCGCCGACGGGTGGACGTACAGCGACTGGGTCGTCGGCACGGTGCACGTCCGGGACGTGGACGACTCCTGGCCCCGGGTGGGCAGCCAGCTGCACCACAAGGCGGGCCCGTGGCCGCTCTCGCTCCAGGACACCTCGACGGTGCTGGAGTGCGACGCCCCGCACAAGTTCGTGGTGCGCGCCGGGCTGTGGCCGGCCGGCGAGGCGATCGTGGTGTTCCGGCTGGAGCCGCTGGACGGCGGCCGGACCCGGGTCACCATCGGCGAGGAGTTCGCCGCCGGGCCGCTGCGCTGGGTCCGGAACAAGCTCAACGACCTGCTGCTGCACCAGCGGAACAAGGAGACGTTGCGCCGGCTCTCCGACATCGCCACCCGGCAGAAGGTGGACCAGTGACGCAGCGGGTGGCCATCACCGGGGCGAGCGCGGGCGTGGGTCGCGCGGTGGCCCGGGCGTACGCGGCGCGCGGCGCCCAACTTGCCCTGCTGGCCCGGGGCGCGGCCGGGCTGGCCGCCGCCGAGCGGGACTGCCGCCGGCGCGGCGCCGCCGACGTGCGCACCTACGAGGTGGACGTCGCCGACGCGGGCGCGGTGCAGCGGGCCGCCGACGACGCGGTGCACCACTACGGCGGGCTGGACGTCTGGATCAACGACGCGATGGTCTCGGTCTTCGCGCCGGCCTGGGAGATCACCGCCGCCGAGTTCCGCCGGGTCACCGAGGTCAACTACCTGGGCACCGTGCACGGCACCCTGGCCGCGCTGCGCCACATGCGCGCCCACGGCCGCGGGGCGATCGTGCAGGTCGGCTCGGCGCTGGCCTACCGGGGCATCCCGTTGCAGTCGGCGTACTGCGCGAGCAAGCACGCGGTGCAGGGCTTCAACGACTCGCTCCGGGCCGAGCTGCTGCACGACTTCCCCGGGGTGAAGCTGACGATGGTGCAACTTCCGGCCGTCAACACCCCCCAGTTCTCCTGGGTACGCACCCGGCTGCCCCGGCATCCGCAGCCAGTGCCGCCGATCTTCGCGCCGGAGGTGGCCGCGCGGGCGGTGCTCTGGGCCGCCGACCACGGGCCGCGCGAGCTGAACGTCGGGGGCCCGACCTGGAGGGCCCGGCTCGGCAACGTCCTCTTCCCCGGCCTGCTGGACCGGAAGCTGGCCCGGGACGGTTACGACAGCCAGCAGACCGACGCCCCGATCGACCGGGCGGCCTGGCGCGACAACCTGGACCGGCCGGGCGACGACGAGCGGGACCGCGGCGCCGAGGGGGTGTTCGCCGACCAGGCCCGCCGGCACTCGGTCGCACTGTGGGTGAGCACGCACAAGCCCGCGGTGTCCGTGCTGGCGCTCGGCGGGCTGGCGATGGCGGCCGGCGGGTTGGCCCGGCGGCTACGCTGACCGTCCGCAGCGGCGGACGTCCCGGAATCCGCCGGGCGGGCGTCTGTGCGGACCGCGCGGAGAGGACTGGCTACCCTCTCAGGTGAACCTGTCGGCCGACCGAGGATGTCCGTGATGATCGAACCCGTGCAGTTGCCCTCTCCGTGGCGCGACGCACGCCTGACCGTCGTCGTTCCGACCTACAACGAGGCGGGCAACCTCCCGGTGCTGGTCGAGCGCCTCCTCGCGCTGCCGCTGCCGGGGCTGAAGGTGCTCGTCGCGGACGACAACTCCCCGGACGGCACCGGGGAGGTCGCCGACAAGCTGGCCATCGAGCACCCGGACCGGGTGACGGTGGTGCACCGCCCGGGCAAGGAGGGTCTCGGCCGGGCGTACGTGGACGGCATCGGGCGGGCGCTCGACGACGGCGCGGAGTACGTCGCGCAGATGGACGCCGACATGTCGCACCCGCCGGAGGCGCTGCCCGGCATGCTCGGTGCACTGCTCTCCACCCAGGCCGGCGTGGTCATCGGCTCGCGCTACGTGCCGGGCGGCGAACTGGACGAGAACTGGCCGCTCTACCGCCGCGCGCTCAGCGGCTGGGCAAACCTCTACGTGCACACCCTGCTGCGGGTACGCATCCGCGACCTGACCGCCGGCTTCAAGATCTGGCGGGCCGACGCGCTGCGCGACATCGGCCTGCAGCGGGTGCAGTCCAACGGCTACAGCTTCCAGGTGGAGATGCACTACCTGGCCACCAAGCTGGGGCACACCATCCTGGAGGTGCCGATCCGCTTCGAGGAGCGCCGCGAGGGCGCCTCGAAGATGACGACCGCCACCAAGATCGAGAGCGCGCTGATGCCGTTCAAGCTGCGCACCCGGCACCGCAACCTGGACAGCTGACCCCACCGCCGCCTCCCGCACCGACTTGGCCTCACGCTGCGTCATGATGACGCAGCGTGAGGCTTTGTCATCAGGCCACCACAACGCGGCGCCGGCTTTCGGTCGGGCCGGGCGCGAACGGGGTGCGCCACCCCGGGCGGCCGGCAGCCGCGCGCGAACGGCCCGGCGATCGGGTCAGCGGTAGACCGTGCGGTGGGCCGCGCCGATCACGCCCGCGTACAGGTCGCCGGTGAGCGCCCGGTCGCGGGCCAGGGCGGCCCGGGCCGCGTTCGCGCCGGGCGCGCCGTGCACCCCGCCGCCGGGGTGCGCCGAGGCGCTGGCCAGGAAGAGCCGGTCCACCGGGGTGTCCGCGCGGCCCAGGCCGGGGATCGGCCGCAGGAAGAGCTGCTGGTACGCGGCCGCGGTGCCGCCGCCCACCGCGCCGCCGACCAGGCTCGGCTCGGCGGCCTCCAGGTCGGCCGGGCCGGCCACGTGCCGCCCGACGATGAGCGAGCGGAAACCCGGGGCGGCCTCCTCCAGCACCTCCTCCATCCGCGTCACGTGCCCGGTGATCTCCTCGGCCCGCCAGTGCCGGCGGAACGGCAGGTGGGTGTACGACCACAGCGACTCGGTGCCCGGCGGGGAGTGGCTCGGGTCGGCCACCGACATCTGTCCCAGCAGCAGGAACGGGTGCCGGGGCAGTTCGCCGCGGGCCAGCTCCCCCGCGTACGCGGTGAGCCCGTTCAGGTCGGCGCCGAGGTGCACGGTGCCGGCGCCGGCCACCGCCCGGTTCTTCCACGGCACCGGCGCCGACAGCGCCCAGTCCACCTTGACCGTGGAGCCGTCCCACTGGAAGTGCGCGAGGTCCTCGACCAGCCGGGGCGGCAGCGCCGCCGGGCCGACCAGGTCCAGGTAGAGCGCCGGGGCGGGGACGTCGGCGAGCACCGCCCGCCGGGCCCGCCAGTCGGCGCCGCCGGCGGTGCGAACCCCCATGGCCCGGCCCCGGGCGGTCAGCACCCGGTCGACCCGGGCGCCGTACTCGATCCGGCCGCCGCGCTCGACCAGCCGGGCCACCAGCGCGTCGGTGATCTTCTGCGCGCCGCCGATCGGCACCGGCCAGCCGACCTGCTGGCCGAGCATGGCGAGCAGCCAGCCGTACACCCCGGAGCCGGCCTCCTCGGGCGACAGGTCGGTGTGCAGGGCGCAGCCGGCCAGCAGCGCCGGCCCGCCCTCGCCGGCGAAGAGTTCGTCGCCGAGCTTGCGTACCGGCACCACGAGCCGACGGGCCAGCCGCAGCGCGCCGGAGACCTTGAGCCGGCGCAGCAGGGTCAGCCCGCCCCGCACCGGCGGGAACGGGCTGGTGATGGTATCCAGCATGGGCTCGGCCACCTGGCACCAGTCCGCGTACGCGTGCCGCCAGCGGTCGCCGTCGCCGGGGGCGAACGCCTCAAGCGAGGCCGCGGTGACGTCCAGGTCCCGGTTGACCACGGCCGCGCGGCCGTCCGGAAGCAGGTGGGCCAGCACGTCCGGGGCGTGGGTCCAGGACAGCCCGTGCCGCTCCAGGCCCAGGTCGCGCAGCACCGGGGAGGCGTAGCCGAGGGGGTAGAAGGAGCTGTAGAGGTCGCTCAGGTAGCCGGGGGCGGTCACCTCCCCGGAGCGGACCGCCCCGCCGGGGACCTGGGTGGCCTCCAGTACCAGCACGTCCCAGCCCGCGTCCGCCAGCAGGTTCGCGGCCACCAGCCCGTTGTGCCCGGCCCCGATGACGACGGCGTCCGCGGTGGAAATCATCCGATCCGCCTACCCGTCCGGTTACCGGGCGAAACGCGTTTGCCGGGCCGGGGTCGGGGCATCCACTGCCGCATGTACACGGTTGCGCAGCTCATAGGTGGAGTCTGGGGTGCCGGTGGTGCGGGGGGCGAGCTGGTCGTACACGATCCGGCCGACGGCTCCCCGGTGACCACCGTGCCGGTGGCGACGGCGGACGAGGTGGCCAAGGCGGTCGAGGCCGCCCGGGGCGCGGCGGCGGAATGGGCGGGGACCGCTCCGGCGGAACGGGCGGCGGCGCTGCACCGCGCGGCGGACGCGGTCGAGGCCGCCGCCGACGAGTTGGCGCAGGCCACCACGGCGGAGATGGGCAAGCCGCTGGACGACGCGCGCGGTGGCGTGGCGGCGGGCATCGGCACCCTGCGACAGTACGCCGAACTCGGCCCGGTGCGGGGCGGGCGGACCCTGCACGGCGCCCCGTCCGCCCTGGACTTCATGGCCCCCGAACCGCGCGGCGTGGTCGCCGCGATCACCCCCTGGAACGACCCGGTGGCGGTCTCCTCCGGCCTGCTCGGCGCGGCCCTGGTCACCGGCAACGTGGTGCTCTACAAGCCGAGCGAGCGCACCCCGGCGACCGGCTGGCTGCTCGCCCGGGCCCTGGACTCGGCGCTGCCGGCCGGGGTGCTGTCGCTGCTCACCGGTGGCGCGGAGGTGGGCGCGGCGCTGGCCGGCCAGGAGGTGGACGTGGTCGCCCACGTCGGCTCCACCGCCACCGGCCGGGCGATCGCGGCCGCCGGGGCCCGGACCGGCGCGAAGGTGCTGCTGGAGAACGGCGGCAGCGACCCCCTGGTCGTGGACGCGCACGTGGATCCGGTCTGGGCGGCCGAGCAGGCGGCGCTGGGCTGCTTCGCCAACGCCGGGCAGATCTGCGTCGCGGTGGAGCGGATCTACGTGCACCGGGACGTGGCCGAGGACTTCGTCGACGCGTTGGTCGAGCGGGCCGAGGAGCTCGCCGTGGGCCCGGGGCGGGACCCGGGGACCCAGCTCGGGCCGCTGGTCGACCGGCGGCACCGGGACCACGTGCACGGGCAGGTCACCGCGGCGGTGGCCGAGGGGGCGCGGGTGCGCACCGGCGGCGCCGTGCCGGACGGACCGGGCGCGTTCTACCCGGCGACGGTGGTCAGCGACTGCCGGCACGAGATGACGCTGGTCCGCGAGGAGACCTTCGGGCCGGTCGCCCCGGTGGTCGTGGTCGACTCGTTCAGCGAGGGGCTGCGCTGCGCGGCCGACTCCCCGTACGGGCTGGCCGCCACGGTGCTGACCGGCTCGATGAGCCACGCCCACCGGGCCTGGCGCGAGCTGCCGGTGGGCACCGTCAAGGTCAACGCGGTGTTCGGGGGCGCGCCGGGTGGTGCCGCGCAGCCGCGCCGCGGCAGCGGCCAGGGTTTCGGGTACGGCCCGGAGCTGCTCGACGAGTTCAGCACGACGAAGGCGGTGCACATCGAGGCTCCGGGCGGCGGCCACTGGTGAGCGGGCCGACGGGAGCCCGGGACCTGCGCGGTCCCGGGCTCCGGTGTCGTCGCCGGCCGGTCAGCGGCCGCCGCGGGCCTCGCGGGTGGCGTTGTTGTTCGCCTTCTCGATCGCCTTGACCAGCTCCGGCTTGGTCATCCGGGACCGGCCCGGCACGTCGAGCTTCTTGGCCACCTCCATGAGGTGCTCCTTCTTGGCGTTGGCGTCCACCCCGCCGGCCGTGGGTGCCCGCCGGGCCGGGCCGCCGCCGGCCGCCTGCCGGTCGCTCGGGCCCTTACGCCCCTTCGGCTCCCAGTGGTCGCCGACCTTCTCGTACTCGTGCTTCACCGCGGCGAAGGCGGTGCGGTGCGCCCGCTCCCCCTCGCCGTACGTCTCGACCGCCGAGTCGTGCGTCTTCTCCCAGGTTCGCTGCGCCTTCGCCGGGGAGCGCCGCAGCGTGCTGGGCAATACCTCGCGCCCGGGCATCTCGTCCTCCTCCGTCTGCATGGATTCCCTACTCGTTCCCGCCGGTCCGAAGCACAAACCGGCACCCGGTTTGTCGATTTGCCGGCCGGGGTACCGCCGGGCCACGTGCCGGTGGTGCGCCCGGCGCGCGGAGGAGGCGGTCATGACGGCGACGACGGACGCGGCAGCCGGTGGCCGGCAGCGGGCCCGGATCCCCCGCCGGGTACGCCAGTTGAGCTGGGCGACCTGGCGCGGGGTGCTGTTCCGCAGCGGGCGCAACTTCGTCAAGGACAACTGCGCCGACTGGGCCGCGGCGCTCACCTACTACGGCGTGCTGGCGCTCTTTCCCTCCACCATCGTGGTGGTCGCCCTGGTCGGGCTGGTCTCCGACGGGCCGCGCACGGTGGACACCGTGATCGACCTGGCCCGCGAGATCGGGGCCGGTTCGGTGGTGGGCAACGACGCCTTCGTCACCGTGGTGCGCAACGTGGTCGAGCAGCGGGGCTCGGCGAAGGTGCTGCTCAGCTTCGGTCTGCTCGGCGCGCTCTGGTCGGCGTCCGGCTTCATCGGCGCGTTCACCCGGGCCTCCAACGCGATCTACGGGGTCGAGGAGGGGCGGCCGTTCTACCGGCTGCGGCCGCTGCAGATCGGGCTCGCCGCGGTGTCGCTGGTGCTGCTCGCCGGGGTGGCGCTGGGGCTGATCGTCAGCGGCCCGGTCACCGACTTCGTGGGCGACCGGCTGCACGCCGGCGGGCTGACCCGCACGGTGTGGACGGTGGCGAAGTGGCCGGTGCTCGCGCTGGTGGCGATGATGCTGCTGTCGCTGCTGTTCTGGATCGCACCGAACGTCCGGCAGCCCCGGTTCCGCTGGCTCACCCCGGGCGGCGCGCTGGCCCTGCTGGCCTGGGTGGTGGCCTCCTTCGGCTTCGGCCTCTACGTGGCCAACTTCGGCTCGTACGACGTGACCTACGGCAGCCTGGGCGCGGTCATCGCCTTCCTGGTCTGGCTCTACCTGTCGAACTGCGCGCTCATGCTCGGCGTGCAGGTCAACGCGGAACTCCAGCGGGGCCGGGTGATGCAGGCCGGCGTCGAGGATCCGGGCGAGCCGGTGCTGGCGCCCCGCGCCCCGGCCGCTTCCTGACCGGCTTCGCCCGATTCGAGGGGCGATGACCGGCTCGGCCAGCCGCCGTCGGTTTACCGGCGGCCCTCTCGGGCATGTCTGTGGGCATGGAACGTGCCAGCAGCAAGCACTCACCCAGGCTCGACGAGCAGATGAGCAGCGAGGTGAATGGCCTGATCCAGGGGCCGGGTACCGGAGGCTCCCGGGTGGAGGAGCACCGCGTGCCGGAACCGGCCGGGGAGGACCAGCCCGAGGCCACCACGGCCCCGGCGGGCGAGCTGCGCACCGGCGCCCCGAAGGGGATGAGCTCGGAGGACGTGGAGGGCCGCAGCCGCCTCGGCCGGTTCATCACGATGTCCGCCCTGCCGGGCGACCGGGAGACGCTGGTGGCCAACGCCCGGGAGAACGAGGCGCCGGACGACATCGTGGCGGCGCTGCAGAGCCTGCCCGAGGGCACCCGTTACCAGACGGTTTCCGAGGTGTGGGCCGCGCTCGGGCACAAGAACGAGACGACGCGCTGGTGAGCGGATCGGCCCACGGTCCGGGAGCAGACACCGGCGGACAGGAGGAAGACTGACATGAGCGGCGTTATGGAACACGTGGACGTGGCCGTCCCGGTCCGCACCGCCTATGACCAGTGGACGCAGTTCGAGGAGTTTCCGCACTTCATGGAGGGTGTCCAGGAGGTGCGGCAGCTCTCCGACACGATGACCCACTGGACGGTGGAGATCGCCGGCGTGAAGCGCGAGTTCGACGCCGAGATCACCGAGCAGCTGCCCGACGAGCGGGTGGCCTGGCGCTCCACCGGGGGCACCGAGCAGGCCGGTGTGGTGACCTTCCACCGCCTGGACGAGGGGAACACCCGGGTCACCCTGCAGCTGGAGTTCGAACCGCAGGGCATGGTCGAGAAGGCCGGCGACAAGTTGGGCGTGGTGGACCGCCGGGCCAAGGGAGACCTGGCGCGGTTCAAGACGTTCATCGAGCGGCGCGGTCAGGAGACCGGCGCCTGGCGCGGCAAGGTCGACCGGCCGACTCCCTGAGTCGCCGACCCCCGGGTACGCGAACCTCGATGGCCGCCGGTGTTCCGGCGGCCATCGCCGCGTCCGGGGGCCGTTTGCGATCATCCGGCCCGGGTACCGCAGGGGAATGACCGACAATGACAGCCACGTGTGGCGCGACGAGGAACGCACTCCCCTGCGCGAGCTGGACCGGGCGATCGCCCGGTCGACCCTCGACGGGCAGGCGGACGATGTCACCGGCAACGACGCCGGCGAGGAGGCCGCGTTCGGCCACGGGCCGGAGGCGGTGGACCGGGGCGCCGGCCCGGAGGCCGAGCGGCGGGAGATGACCGACGCCGACCGGGCGTACCGGCCGTCGACCACCGGCCGGACCGGTCCGGACACCATGTGAGCCGTCCTTCGGGAGCCCGGAGGACGCGCGGTCGGCGGTCGCTCAGGAATCCGGGCGGCCCCGGCGGGCGCCGGCGGCGTGCAGGGCGATGAGCGCCAACGCGAGCGCCACCAGCGTCGGGCCGAGCGTGGCCACCGAGACCCGGGCCAGCAGCACCCCCACCGCGGCCGGCACCAGGGCGGCGCCGAGGCCGGCCGCGCCGATCTGGAGGCCGATGGCCCGGTCCGCGTGGTCGCGGCCCACCCGTTCCGCGGTGGTCAGGGTGAGCAGCGGGAAGACCGGTGCCGCCGCGAAGCCCACCACCAGCAGGCCGGCGACGGTGACCCAGCCCGGGGCGGGCAGCGCGATCAGCACCGCTCCACCGGCCATGCCGAGCAGGCTGCCCCGCAGCACCCGGGCGGTGCCGAGACGCTCCGCCACCACCCCCTGCACCACCCGTCCCACGAAGAGGCTGCCCCAGTAGCCGGAGACGCAGAGCCCGGCGACCGCGGCGGAGAGCCCGCGCCCCTCGGTGAGCAGCAGGAACGCCCAGAGCCCGGTGGACACCTCGATCGCCACGTAGACGGCGAAGGCGGCCCCGCCGAGCCAGACGGCCGGCAGCCGCAGCGTCGCGCCGATCGAGGCCCGCCGCGCAGCCGCGCCGGCGGGCTCGCCGGGCACCACCTGTGGGGCGATCGGGTCGGGCGGCAGGGTCGCGCCGGCCGGCGGGCCGCCCCGCCACAGCCGCACGGTGAGCGCGAACGCGGTGGCCAGGGCGAGCTGGGCGGCGGCCACCAGGGCGTACCCCCACCGCCAGCTCAGTCCGGCACCGAGCACCCCGGTCATGATCAGGGGCCCGATCGCCACGCCGAGCCCGAAGAACGCGTGCATCCAGTTCATGTGCCGGGGGCCGAAGGCGGCGGCCGCGTACGCGTTGAGCCCGGCGTCGATCGCCCCGGAGCCGAGCCCGAGCACCAGCGCGAAGCCGACCATGACGGCGAGCGCGGGGGTGGACGCGTACCCGGTCAGGGCGACGCCGGCCAGCAGGGTGCTGCCGGCGAGCAGCCAGCCGACGCCGAGCCGGGCCAGGGTGAACCCGGCGAGCACGCTGGAGGTCAGGTAGGCCACCGTGCCCGCGGTGAGGACCACCCCGACCGCCTCGGTCGGCACGTCCAGGTCCAGCCGGATCGACGGCCAGCCGACCCCGATCAGGCCGTCGGGCAGCCCCAGGCTGACGAAGGCGAGGTAGGCCAGGAGCAGCAGGGCCGGGCGGGGCGGGGCGGGGGCGCGGGACACGAGAGCCCATCCTGCCCAGCCCGCACCCGTGCCGGCGGACCGGGTGCGGCGGCGGTGACCTGATGCTCAGCCGAAAGGACAAAAAGGAAGATACGGACGGCCGGTAAAACGGACAGCCCATCCAGAATCGGCCGAACGGCTGACGGCGATGCCCCCACCCCGCGTAAGACTTTCGGGATGCAACAGGGCTCCGGTTTCCTCTCCCAGCGTCAGCGCCGCCTGGCGTGGCTCGGCTTCCTGCTCGCCGCGATCCAGGCGCCCGTCGCCGCCAAACTGGTCGACGACAGCTCCTGGCTGTTCAGCCTCGTGGTGGCGCTCATGGTGGCGACCGTGATCATCGCCGACGACGGCGCACGCCGCCGCCCGGCACAGGCCCGCTCCTCGGACTGATCAGCCCTCGGCGGGGCGCGCCTCGTGCCCCGGCCGCCCCTGGCTGCGGCGGCGCTCCTTCATCTCCGCCTCGTAGAGGTGCCGCCGGCCACCGACCAGCTCGTCGCGGGCCTCCCGGTCCAGCTCCCGGAAGAGCGCGTAGTACCCGTCGTCGAAGTCCTCGACGATCTGGAAGGTCCAGCGTCCCGCGATGACGTTGCGTCCGAGCAGGTCCTTCTCGATCCGCTCGGCGAGCTGCGGGTGCCCGGCGGAGCGGAACAGCGCCACGGCGTCGTCGAGCATCAGGTCGGCGTGCCCGATCAGCTGGTGCAGCGAGTAGAGGTGCCCGCGGACCCGCTCGACGCACTCCAGCGCCTCGCTGAGCTTGCCCAGGGCCTCGACCGTGGCGTCACTCACGCCCGCCGGCCGGCGGTGCGCCTGGTCCGGTCCGTCGACCTGCTGTCCCATTCCGTTCCTCCGCGGGGTCGGCTGCGCGGTCTGCGCGGTTTCCCTTCTGCCCCCGGACGCGCCGCTCAATCCCGGCGGGCGAGGCCGGCCGTCGCCCGGCCGACCCGGGCATCGGCCGGTCGGCCGAGGTCGGCCCGCTCGCGGCGGGACTAGCCTCGGTCACCATGCGCGTGCCGAACAACCGGGTGGCGACCCGTTCCGCGGCGGTGGCCGCGAGGTCCAGCCTCACCACGCTCACCGCTGCCGTCGGCACCGCCGGCCTGGCCGCGGCCGCCGCCAACCCCGGCCTGCTGGCCGCGGTCGACCAGCACGCCGCGGCCGTCCGCGACAGCCTGGACGGCGACCGCCGCCCACTGACCGTGGCGGCGCTCGCCGGCTACGCCGAGGGGGTGCGCGACGCGGCGCGGGAGAACGGCTGGCAGCCGCCGGTCGAGCCGATCGACTGGTCGGAGCCGGACTGGCTGCTCACCCGCCTGCTCGCGGTCTGCCTGCTGACCCGCGCGCTGGACCCCCGCGACCTGGCCTGAGACACGGCGGAGGGCGCCCGCGATCGCCCGCGGACACCCTCCTCGCCCTGTTCTCCTCAGCCGTTCGGCCGGCGGAACTGCTGGGTCTCGTCGCCCACGTTGCCGGACTGGTACGTGCCCTGCGCGCCGGACATCGACGACTGCGGCATGACCGGGGTGGGCTGGCCGCCCCGGTCGGCCATCTGCCGCTCGTAGTCGCTGCGACCGGCACCCTGCGCCTGGCGCTGCTCCTTGAACGCCCGGGACTCCTCGGCGGCCCGGTTGAGCCACCCGTCCCAGCGGGCCTGCATCGGCTTGATGAGACCACCCCCGACGCCGACCACCAGGATGCCGGCGATCGTGCCCAGGAACGCGATGAGCACCGGCGTGGTGACCGTGGTGGCGATGCCCACCTGGTTCAGCGCGGCGATCACGCCGAGCGCCAGGATGAAGACCGCCGCCAGGTCGGCCAGCACCCGGCCGTACGAGAGCCCGCCGAGCGCGCCCGAGACGAGGTCCCGGACCGCGTTGGCGATGGCCGCGGCGATGACCACGATGATGATCGCCACGAAGGCCCGCGGCAGCCACGAGACGATGCCGCGGATCAGGTCACTGATCGCGTTGGGTCCCCACACCCCGAAGGCGAACTGCAGGGTGAACAGCAGGACCGCGTAGTAGGCCAACTTGGCCAGGATGTCGCTGGCGTCGTACCTGGTGCGTTCGAGCGCGCGTTTGATGCCGCCGCGTTCGACGGCCCGGTCGAACCCCACCCGTTCCAGTGCCGCGTCCACGATTTTGAGGACGGCTCGGGCGATGAGCCAGCCCACCACGAGGATCGCGATGAACGCGATGGCCCTCGGGATGAAGAGCAGCACCGACCTCCAGAAATCGGTCAGGGCGTCACCGATGTCGGCCTGCCCGACCGCGAGGGTTTTCGGCATGTTGTCCCTCCTGTCGCGTGAACTGCGCCGCCCGCATACCCGGTGGTTTCGGCAGCACGCCGGGCCGACCCCGCCAATTTCCCGACATGCCCGACCGAACCGGCCGTGACCTGCCCTGGCACCCGCTCTGGGACCGGCCGGCGGTCGACGCGCGCGGCTGATGGAAACCTGACAGCCAGGCTCCGGTTAGGCTGCGGTCATGCCAGGCACCCTCGGGCGGGTCCCCACGCCATCTGCCCCCACCCCGGGAGCGCCCGCCGGGTCGGGCGCCACCGGGTCGGGCGCGGCCATCGTCCTGGCCCACCCGTGGGCGGACACACCGCTCGGTCCACCGGAGGGCTGGGACCCGGCGGTACGCGCCGTGGTCGACCTGGTGCTGGCCTCGCCGGTGCCGATGGCGCTGCTGTACGGCGAGGACCTGGTCCTGCTCTACAACGACGGGTACGCGGAGCTGATCGGCGAGCGGCACCCGGCGGCGCTCGGCCGGCCGGCGGCCGAGGTGTTCGCCGACCTCTGGCACGACCCGGTCGCCGGCGAGGTGGTCAGCCGGGTCTACCGGCGGGGCGAGCCCTACCTGGAGCGGGAGGCGGTGCTGCCGGTCGACCGGCACGGCGCCGGTCCCGCCGAGCCGGCGGTGTTCACCCGCGGCTACTCCCCGGTCCGCGACTCCACCGGCCGGATCATCGGCGTGCTCACCGTGGCCGCCCAGACCACCCAGGTCACCCGGCAGTTGCAGAGCCTGAGCGACTTCGCGGCCGCGCTCTCCGGCACCCTCACCCTGGACGACGTCGCCCGGGTCACGCTGCGCTACTGCCTGCACTCCTTCGACGCCGACCGGGTCTCGTTCCTGGTCGACGAGGGCTCCGCCTGGCGGATGGTCCGCCGGGTCCGGGGTGAGCTGCTGGACGAGGCCGACGAGCGGCTGCCGCCGCTGTGGCGGCGGCAGCCCGCCGACTCGGCCGTCCCGATCGTGGTCACCGCGCGCAGCGGCGTGTCGTCCTTCGTCTCCGACGGCCAGCCGCTGCGGGACACCGCGGCGGACCGGCACGACGAGAAGATCCGGGCGCTCGCCTCGCTGCCGCTGCGCTCGACGGTGATCCGCGGCGCGCTCACCGTCGGCTACCAGGCCGCGCACCCGTGGTCGCCCGCGGAGCGGGCGCTGCTCGCCGCCTCGGCGGAGCTGGTCGGCCAGGCCGCCGAGCGGGCCCGCCGCTTCGAGACCCAGCACGGCACCGCCCAGCTGCTGCAACGCAGCATGCTCCCGGAGCAGCTGCCCGACCTGCCCCGGCTGCGGATCGCCGCCCGCTACGACCCCGGCGTCGACGGCAACGCGGCCGGCGGCGACTTCTACGACGCGTTCGTGCTGCCCACCGGCGCGCTCGGCGTGGTGCTCGGCGACGTGGCCGGGCACGACGTGCAGGCCGCCGCCCGGATGGGCCAGGTACGCGCCGCGCTGCGCGCGCTGGCCCTCTCCGACCCCCGGCCGGACACGGTGCTCGGCGGGCTGGACCGGCTGGTCGCCAGCCTGGGCGTCGAGGGCGGCACCCACGAACTCTTCGTCACCGTGGTGTTCGGGGTGGTCGAGGCCGACCGGGAGCGGATCACGCTGGCCAGCGCCGGCCACCCCGCGCCGCTGATCCGGCGCTGCCCGCCCGAGGGCGAGCCGGTCGCCGAGTACGTCGAGGTGCCGCCCGCACCGCCGCTGGGCCTGGGCGGCCGTCCACGGACGGTCACCGTGCCGTTCCGCCCCGGCGACACCCTGCTGCTGTTCAGTGACGGGGTGGTCGAGCGGCGCTGGCAGGACCTCACCGCCGGGCTGGCCGGGCTCGGCACGGCGGTGACCGCCGCGAGCAGCGGCGACCCGCGGGCGCTCTGCGCGGTGGCGACCGCCGCCGTGCCGGGCGCCACCGAGGACGACGTGGCCGTGCTGGCGGTGGAGCACGCGGTGAAGCCGAGCCGGTCGGCCAGCATGGAGGTGCCGGCGGAGCCGACCGCGCCGAGCCGGGTCCGGCACTGGATGACCGCCCAGCTCACCGACTGGCAGGTGCCCGAGGCGGTGGTCGGCGCGGCGGTGCTCTGCACCAGCGAGCTGACCACCAATGCCCTGCTGCACGCCGGCACCGCCGCCCGGGTCGAGATCGACCTGAGCGCCGAGCGGCTGCTTGTCTCGGTCGCTGACTCCGGCACCCGCGGGCAGGTGACCCGGGCGCAGACCGACACGCTGAGCAGCCGCGGGCGCGGGCTCGGGCTGATCGAGGAGCTGAGCGACGCCTGGGGCACCGACCCCACGGTGCGCGGCTCGACGGTCTGGTTCGAAATCCTCATCCCCGCCGGGTGAGTCGCGCGTCGGCGCCGGCCCGGGCGGGTAGAAGGGGAGCCATGCCTGACGACAACCGCTGCGGCGTCCTCTTCGACGTGGACGGCACCCTGGTCGACACCACGTATCTGCACACGGTGAGCTGGTGGGAGGCGCTCCGCCAGGGTGACCACCGGGTGCCGATGGCGCGGATCCACCGGGCCATCGGGATGGGTTCGGACAAGCTCCTCGACCACCTGCTCGGCGCCGAGCGGGACCGGGACGCGGACGGCAAGCTGCGCGACACGCACGACGCCCTGTACGCCGAGTACTGGGAGCGGCTGGCGCCGCTGCCCCGGGCGGTGGACCTGCTGCGCGCCTGCGCTGCCCGCGGGCTGCGGGTGGTGCTGGCCACCTCGGCGGCCGAGCACGAGGTGGCCGCCCTCCGGGCCGCCCTCGACGCGGACGACGTGATCGACACGGTCACCTCCTCGGCCGACGCGAAGGAGAGCAAGCCGGCGCCGGACATCCTGGAGGCCGCGCTGGCCCAGTCGGGCCTGGCCGCCGAGCGGGTGGTGTTCGTCGGCGACTCGGTCTGGGACGTCGCCGCCGCCGGCAAGCTGGACGTCCCGTGCATCGGCCTGACCTGCGGCGGCACCAGCCGCGGCGAGCTGGCGGGCTCCGGCGCGGTGGCCGTCTACGACGACCCGGCCGGCCTGCTGGACGGCCTGGCCGACAGCGCCATCGCCACCCTCACCGATCCGGCGAGGTCGGTTCGCGCCCCGGGCCGGGCCGGTGACACGGTGACCGGTCCCACCGGGGAGAAGACGGACACGGAGGCATAGCCCACCCCGCTACGGGGCACTGGTGACCACCTGCCCGCACGGTGCGCGGCGGAAGGGTGGTGCCGTGGAACCGGTCGATGTCGCGTTCGCCCTGCTGGGCGTCGGCGCGCTGCTGGCGGGGATCCTGCCCCGGGTGCTGGAACGCCGGCCGCTGTCGATGCCGATCGCCTTCCTCTGCCTGGGCATGCTGGTCTTCCTGCTGCCCACCGGGCTGCCGACCCCGGACCCGCTGCGCTGGCCGGAGCTGACCACCCACCTCACCGAGGTCGGCGTGATCGTCGCGCTGATGGGCGCCGGCCTGAAGATCGACCGGCCGTTGAGCTGGGCGCGCTGGGCGTCGACCTGGCGGTTGCTGGCCGTCGCCATGCCGCTGTGCATCGTCGCGGTGGCGCTGCTCGGTTGGTGGTGGGCCGGCCTGGTGCCGGCCGCGGCCCTGCTGCTGGGCGCCGCGCTCGCCCCGACCGACCCGGTGCTCGCCTCCGACGTGCAGGTGGGCGAGCCGACCGACGTGGAGGACTCGGAGGACGAGGTGCGCTTCGCGCTCACCTCCGAGGCCGGGCTGAACGACGGACTGGCCTTTCCCTTCGTGTACGCGGCCATCGCGATCGCCACCACCAGCCTCGCGCCGGCGGACTGGCTGGCCCGCTGGCTCGCCGTCGACGTGCTCTACAAGCTCGCCGTCGGGGTGGGCGGCGGGCTGCTCATCGGCTGGCTGCTCGGCAAGCTCTTCTTCCGGGCCCCGAGCCAGCTGCGGCTGGCCCGGCACGCTGAGGGCTTCCTCGCCCTCGCCGCGACCTTCCTGGCGTACGGGCTGGTCGAGGTGGTCGGCGGGTACGGCTTCCTGGCCGTCTTCGTAGCCGCCCGGGCGATCCGGGCCGCCGAGCGCACCCACGAGTTCCACTCCGTGCTGCACGACTTCGCCGAGCAGGTCGAGCGGCTGCTCACCGTGCTGTTGCTGCTGCTCTTCGGCGGCGCGGTGATCGGCGGCCTGCTCGCCCCGCTGACCTGGCCGGCGGCGCTGGTCGGGCTGGCCCTGGTCCTGGTGATCCGGCCGCTGGCCGGCTGGCTGTCGCTGCGCGGGGCGCCGGGACGCCCGGCCGAGCACTGGGTGATCTCGCTGTTCGGCATCCGCGGCGTGGGCTCGTTCTACTACCTGGCGTACGCCACCAGCAGGACGGAGTTCCCGCAGGCCGAGCTGGTCTGGGCCACGGTCGGCCTGGTGGTGGTGGTCTCGGTGGTGGCGCACGGGATCGCCGCCACCCCGGTCATGCAGCTGCTGGACCGGGCGGGCGAACGGACCGGGGATCCCTCAGAGCGGGGCCGGACGGACGAACCCGCCCTGGGCGGCGTCGGCGGCTGACCGGGGCGCCGGCACCCGGGCGGCCGGCAGCTCCAGGCGCAGCCGCACGGTGGTCACCCCGTCGGCGACGTGCACGTCCACCAGGTCGCAGAGCCGGTGCACCAGGAGCAGCCCCCGGCCGCGCACGCTGGCCGGCGGCGGCGGGATCCGGCCGGCCAGGGGATCGGCCAGCTCACCCGGGCCGGTCACCTCGCAGACCAGCTCGCCCGCGGCGGCCCAGCACCGCGCGACGGCCGGTCCGGCGCCGTGGGTGAGCGCGTTGGAGGCCAGCTCGGTGACGGCGATCCGCAGGTCGTCGACCCGCTCCGCGGCGAGCCCGGCCGCCTCGGCGACGGCGGCGACCGCCGCGCGCAGCGCCGCGAGCCGGTCCGGCCGGACCGGCTCGGTGAGCGCGCCGCCGGGCGGCGGAGGCAGCGGGCGGGCCAGCCGGCTCAGCAGCGCCCGGGGCGGCCGGTAGCCGGCACTGGGCCGGGCCACTCCCCCGCTGACCAGCCGGGGATGGGTCCGGGCGACGTCGGCCAGCGCCCCGGCCGGCAGCCGGGACCGGTCGAACAGGCAGCGCGCGGTGAGCGGCTGGTCGGCGAGACCGAGATTGATCAGCACCTCGTGCTCGACGCAGTGCCGGTACGCGGCCGGCCGCCGGCCCGGCCAGAGCGCCTCCCCGACCACCCGGACCCGGCGGCCGGGGAACCGGTGGACGAGGTCGCGCAGCGTGGCCGCGATGATGGTCGCCGGGTTGCGCCCGATCACCGCCATGTCGGCCAGGTCGACACCGTCGAGCGGGTCGAGCAGCGGCCGGACCAGGGGCAGCCGGTGCGTGGGCACGGCGACCAGCACCGGCTCGCCGGCGGCCCGCCCGGCCTCGACGAACTCTTCGACGGCGGCGAGGTAGTCCTGGTCGTGGGTGTAGAGCAGGGCGTCGTGGCGCAGCCCACCGTCCGGGAACGGCGACCGGTCGAGACCGGTCCCGCCGTCTCCCGGCCGACCGCCGGCGCCGTTCACTGCGCGTACACCTCCCCGACGAACGATACCCGTGGGTGACGGGCCGCCTGCGCGCAGTGGGACCGGTCAGCCACGGTCCGCGAGCAGCCGGGTGGCCAGGGCCCGGCCCAGGTCCCGGCCGGAGCGCCAGGCGCCCTGCACCCGCGGCCGCCCGAAGGCGTCGCCGGCCAGCCCGATGCCGTCGTCGTCCAGGTGGTAGGCACCCTCGCCGCCAGCGGTCGGCTTCGCGTACGTCCAGCGGTGCACGTGGGTCAGCTCGGCCGGCTCGGGCAGGCCGAACAGGTCGCGGACGGCCTGCTCGACGGCCGGGGCGGCGGCGGTGGGCTGGAGCAGATGCCCGGCGGCGAACTCGGGGGTGGTGTGCGCGACCAGCACCGGGGCGGCGTCGCCACGCCGGTCGCCGTCGTCGCAGACCAGGCTCAGCACCGGGTGCCCGTTGACGAACGCGCCCCGGAAGTCCGGCCAGCGGCGCGCGGGGAAGCGCAGCACCGCGGCCAGCGCCGAGGACCAGCGCTGGACCGCCACCGCCCGGGTGGCCGCCGCCAGCGCGGGGTCGAGCAGCAGGGCGGCCTGCGGGCCCGGCATGGCCAGCACCACCGCCTCGGCCGCCCGCCCGTCCACCCGCGGGCCCGGCTCGACCGTCATGACCAGGCGGTTGTGGGCCACCGGCAGGTCCCGGGCCAGGTGTTCCACCAGCGAGCGGAGCCCGCGCGGGGCGGCCCACCGCATCGGGCCGGCCACCTCCTCGCGCCCCCGCGGCCCGTACGCCACCAGCGTGTCGGTCCACTCGCGGGCCAGGCCCGCGGCGCGCCAGCCCTCGACCACCGCGGCGAAGTCGGAGTCGTCGACGGTGAAGTAGGCGGCGCCCAGATCCACGGGACGGCCCGCGAAGCGCTTGCTGGCCATCCGCCCGCCGGTCACCCGGGCCCGTTCCCGGACCTCCATGGGGATGCCGGCCCGGGCCAGCTCGGCGGCGCAGGCCACCCCGGCGATGCCCGCGCCGACCACCACCACACCCGCCCGGTCCGCAGTCACCGGCTGATCGTAGGCGGCGGCCGGCATGAAGACCCCGGGACCGGGGTAGTGGTACACCTGTTCGAGGAGAGGTGATCATCATGGCCGACCGCAGCAACGGCAGCAAGGACCCCGTCAACCCGGACGCCGCCGTCAAGGACCCGGACGACTGGGTCACCGGCGACGAGCCACCGACCGCGGCGCAGGAGTCGTACCTGCACACCCTGGCCCGGGAGGCCGGCGAGGAGGTGCCGGAGGGGCTGACGAAGGCCGAGGCGTCCCGCCGGATCGACGAGCTCCAGGCCGAGACCGGCCGCGGCCGGTGAGTCAGCGCGGGGGCAGGCGGTGCAGCTCGACCCGGTCGAGCCGCCCCGCCGCCACCCGCGCCGTCAGGTAGGTCGCGTGCGGCTGGGCCCGCCGGTCGGTGGGTGAGCCGGGGTTGAGCAACCGCAGCCCGCCCGGGGCCACGCTGTCCCACGGGATGTGGGAGTGCCCGAAGACCAGCAGGTCGCAGTCACCGAAGGCGGCGGCGCAGCGCTCCTCCCGGCGGGTCTTCGGCCCGGTCTCGTGCACCACGGCCACCCGCAGCCCGGCCAGCTCGACCCGGGCCACCTCCGGCAGCCGGGCGCGCAGCGGCGGCCCGTCGTTGTTGCCGTACACCCCGACCAGCCGGCGGGAGCGGGCCTCCAGGGCGTCCAGCAGGGACACGTCCACCCAGTCGCCGGCGTGCAGCACCACGTCGGCGGCCTCGACCGCCGACCAGAGCGGCGCCGGCAGGTCCCGCGCCCGCTTCGGCACGTGCGTGTCGGCCATGATGACCAGCTCCATCCCCCGATCCTGCCCGCCACCGCGCCCGCTGTCGCGCGGGGGCGCGCCCCGTCAGGCGCCCCGGCCCCGGTTCCCCAGCAGGCCACCGTCCATGAGGTGGGTCGATCCGGTCACGTACTCGGCGTCGTCGCCGGCCGGGACGACGGCCGCGCCCGCTCCGCGGTGACCGCGCCGGCCGGCACGGCCGATCGGTCGGTCCGGCCGCGGAGCCGCTCGGCGGCCGCGGTGATCCGGCCCGCGGCGTTGATCAGGCCGATGTGCGAGAAGGCCTGCGGGAAGTTGCCCAGCTGCTCGCCGGTGGCCTCGTCGATCTGCTCGGCGTAGAGCCCGAGATCGTTGACGTGCGCGGCGACCTGGGCGAACAGCCGCCGGGCCCGGCCCAGCTCGCCGGCCTCGGCCAGGCAGGCGGCCAGCCAGAACGAGCAGATCACGAAGCCCGCCGGGTCGTCGTTCCAGCGCCGCAGCAGGCCGTCGCGGGACAGCCGGCGCTCGACCACGTCGATGGTGGCGCGCATCCGCGGGTGGTCGGCGGGCAGGAAGCCGACCAACGGCATGATCAGCACCGAGGCGTCCAGCTCGTCGGAGTCGAACGCGCCGGTGTACGCCCCGACGCGGTCGCTCCAGCCCCGGCCGAGCACCGCCGCGCGCACCTCGTCCCGGGCGGTCGCCCAGCGCGCCACGTCGGCGGGTTCGCCGATCCGCGCTCCGAACCGGACGGCCCGGTCCAGCGCGGTCCAGCACTGCACCTTGGACGACAGGTAGTGCCGCTCGGCGTCGCGCGCCTCCCACATCCCGGCGTCGGGCCGGCGCCACTCCTGCGCCGCCTGATCAGCCAGGGCGTGCAGCAGGTAGCGCACGTCGGCCGACATCGGGTCGAGGTAGTGGCGCATCAGCCACGCCGCGTCGAGGACCTCGCCCAGCACGTCCATCTGCCGCTGCTGCCAGGCGTCGTTGCCGACCAGGACCGGCCGGCTGCCGGCGTACCCGGCGAGGTGGTCGAGGCGGTGCTCGGTGAGGTCCCGCTCGCCCTCGACGCCGTACATGATCGGCACCGGCTCGTCGTCGATCCGGCCCATCGCCCGGGCCACCCAGGTGAACTGCCGATCCGCCTCGTCCGGGCAGGCGGCCAGCCAGAGCGCCTGGAGGGTGAGGCTGAAGTCGCGGAGCCAGACGAAGCGGTAGTCGTAGTTGCGGGCGCCGCACACCTCCTCGGGGAGCGAGGTGGTGGCCGCCGCGACCACCGCCCCGCTGGGCCCGTAGGTCATCCCCTGCACCACCATCGCGCTGCGGCGTACCAGGTCACGGTATTCGCCGTCGTAGTGGTGCAGGCCGGCCCAGGACCGCCAGCCGGCCACGGTGTCCGCCACCGCCTGGTCGGCGTCGGGCAGCGCCGGCGCGCCGTCGCGGTAGGTCGGGGCGTACCCCAGGGTGAAGTGGTGGGTGCTGCCGGCGCGGGCGGTGAACCGCCCGGACGCGCCGCCCGCGCGGCAGGTCATCGGCACGTTGGCGCGCAACTCCAGCCGGCATCCGCCGGCCGTCGCCCCGATCACCCCGTCGGCGTCGGTGAGGTAGGCGCGGACCCGGCCGTACTCGAAGCGGGGCGCGTAGTCGACCCGCATGGGCACCTCACCGGCGAGCCCCTCGACCACCCGGGCGAGCACCCGCGGCGATCGCAGCCCGATCTCGTGCCCGCGCGCGCCGGGCTCCAGCGCCAGCGCGTCGGTGACGGCCACCGTCCCGGTCGCGGTGCGGAAGACGGTACGCAGCACGAGCGCGTCGTCCAGATAGGACCGGGTGCTGGTGAACTCGCCCGCGGGCCGGATGCTCCAGTGCCCGGCGTCGTCGTCGAGCAGCCGCCCGAACACCGACGGCGCGTCGAAGCGGGGCGGACACCACCAGTTGATCGAGCCGGCCCGGTCCACCAGGGCCGCGCTGTGCCCGTCGGCGAGGAAGCCGTGCTCGCTGATCCATCCGGTCGGCACGGCGGTGGCTACCCGGCCCGGCGGCCACCATGCGCGCCCCATCCGTCCCGGCCGACGCGTTACCGCCCGACGGCGGTGGGAACGCGGCGGGTTGACGAAGGAGGATGCTCATGACCAATCCCTCGAGTCCGACCGCGGCCTGGCGGCCGGGGATGCCGGGCAGCGACAACCTCCCGTCCGGTCCGAGCGGCCGTCCGTTGCCGCCGAGCGGGGACGGACACGGGCCGCAGGCCGGCCCACCGACCGTCACGATCGGGTCGTATCCGGACTATCCGTCCGCACAGCGGGTGGTGGACTATCTGGCGGACAACCGGTTCCCGGTGGAGCGGACCGCGATCGTGGGGACCAACCTCACCCTGGTCGAGACCGTGATGGGCCGGCTCACCACGGGCCGGGCCGCCCTGCTGGGTGCGGGCACCGGCGCCTGGTTCGGCCTGTTCATCGGGTTGCTCTTCGGCATCTTCACCGCGGGGAACTGGTTCGCGGTGATCCTGGTGGGCCTGGTGATCGGCGCGATCTGGGGCGCCGTGTTCGGCGCCGTGGCCCACGCCATGACCGGGGGGCAGCGCGACTTCACCTCGGCCAGTTCGCTGCGGGCCAGCCAGTACGCGGTCACCGTGGACGCGGACGTGGCCGACCAGGCCCGGCAGCTGCTCGGCCGGATGCACCTGACCCCGACCGGCGCCACCGCCCGCTGACCGGTCGATCCCCGACGCCCCGGCGCACCGTCGCGCCGGGGCGTCAGCCGTTCAGTGGTAGGAGCGCTCGCCGGCGCGGATCGGGACGTCGACCCGGTTCTCCGGCGGGGCCAGCGGGCAGGCCCACCGGTCGTCGTAGGCGCAGCTCGGGTTGTAGAGGTAGTTGGCGTCGAGCCGGACCCGGTTGCCGGGCAGCACGGTCAGCCCTCGCCCGAAGGTCCCCTTCACCGTGTCGGTCAGGTAGCGCCCACCGCCGTACGCCTCGCTGCCGCAGGTGGCGTCGCGCAGCGGGACGAACAGCCCGCCCCCGTACGCCTCGATCCACCACAGGGTGAGCGGCCCCCACGGCGTCTCGGCGATGGCCACCCGCCGGTATCGCACCACCCCGTCGGGACCGCCGGTGTCAATGGTCTCGGTGCCCGAGGCGGGGCGCAGCGGCGCCTCCACCACCGCGGCCGGGTCGGGTGGGAACCAGCGCAGCCCGGTGAAGCCGGGCCGGTCGGCGGGCGGCAGCGGGCTGCTGGGGTGGCTGCGGAACAGCTCGTCCCGGGCAGCCCGGAAGCCGGCCAGGTCGAGGTCGGAGAGGTAGAGCCGGGCCACCCGCTCCCGCCAGTCCTGCACGTCGAGATCGTCCACCCCCCGACCCTAACCGGCCCGAGCCCACCGGGCCGCAGTTCAGATTCGAAAGTTGCCGCTCGCAAGCATCGGTGTCGCACGGGTCACCACCGCGCGGAGGCCCTTGTTTAAATTTTAAGTAGTGCTACTCTCATAGCCATGACGGAGAGCCTGGACGCCGAGCGGTCGGCCTGCTGGCGGGCGTACATCGAGGCGAGCCAGCGGTTGTTCACCCGGCTCGAGGACGATCTGCGCGTCGACAGCCAGCTGAGCTTCGCCGACTACCACGTGCTGGTGCTGCTCTCCGAGGCGCCGGGGCAGCGGCTGCGGATGGGCGAGCTGGCGGGCCGGCTGGTGTTCTCGCCGAGCCGGCTGACGTACCAGATCTCCTCGATGCAGAAGCGCGGCCTGGTGGCCCGGGAGTCCTGCCCCGAGGACCGGCGGGGCAGCGAGGCGGTGCTCACCGCCGCCGGGCTGCTGACGCTGCGCGAGGCCGCGCCGCACCACCTGCGCTCCGTGCGCACCCACCTGATCGACGACCTCGACGACGCCGAGGTCGCCTGCCTCACCCGGGTCTTCGAACGGCTCGGTCGGCGCCTGGGCGCCGACCGCGACGCGTCGTCCACCCCGGCCGACAACTAAGGAGCCCCGCGATGCCCGCGATCACCGTCGACGACGTCCTCGTCCTGCCCCGCCTGCCGGAGCTCGCCGAGTCCACCACCTACCGCCCGGTCCGCCGGGTGACCACCGCGCCGAGCGGCTACGAGGGCGAGGGCTTCCCGGTCCGCCGCGCCTTCGCCGGGGTCCCGCTGACCGAGCTGGACCCGTTCATCCACCTCGACCAGATGGGCGAGGTCGACTACGCGCCGGGTGAGCCGAAGGGCACCCCGTGGCACCCGCACCGGGGCTTCGAGACGGTGACCTACATGATCGACGGGATCATGGACCACCAGGACTCGCAGGGCGGCGGCGGCACCATCACCGACGGCGACACCCAGTGGATGACGGCGGGCCGCGGCCTGCTGCACATCGAGGCGCCGCCGGAGCACCTGGTGATGAGCGGCGGCCTCTTCCACGGCCTCCAGCTCTGGGTCAACCTGCCCCGGGTGGCGAAGATGAACCCGCCGCGCTACCAGGACATCCGCGGCCGGGAGTCGGCACTGCTGACCACGCCCGACGGTGGCGCGCTGGTCCGGGTGATCGCCGGCGAGGTCGCCGGCCACCGGGGCCCGGGCTCGACCCACACGCCGATCACCATCGCGCACGTGACGCTCCAGCCCGGCGCCGAGCTGAACCTGCCCTGGCGGCCCGACTTCAACGCGCTGGTCTACGTGTTGGCCGGCCGGGGCACGGTGGGCACCGACCGGCGGCCGATCCACCTCGGCCAGCTCGCGGTGCACGGTCCGGGCGACGCGCTGCGGGTCACCGCGGACGCGCGGCAGGACGCCAACACCCCGGCGCTGGAGCTCTACATCATGGGCGGCCAGCCGATCCGCGAGCCGGTGGCGCACTACGGCCCGTTCGTGATGAACACCCGGGCCGAGCTGGTCCAGGCGGTCGAGGACTACCAGGCCGGCCGGCTCGGGGTCATCCCGGCCGAGCGGCTGCCGCACAGCGGCGGCGAGGGCGACCGTCCCTGACCGCTCGAACCGACGGGCGTCCCGGTTCCCCGGGGCGCCCGTCGCCGGTCCTGCGGAGTCGGTGAGCTCAGGAGACGGCGAAGATGCCGGCCACCCCGAGGATCACCATCAACAGGACCGCCACCAGCGCCCCCCGCTCCCCCTCCACCGCCTGCTCGCGGTATTCGGTCACGGTGTTCGTCGTCTCGGCGGGCATGCTGTGGCCTCCTCGGTTTCGCGATCCAGGGGTCGGTGCACCCCCGCGCGAGCACCCCGCCGACCTGGGGCGGTCGGCGTGCGGGGTCGTGCCGGGGGTCCTACCGTGAGGACGTTGTCGACCTCGGGAGGCTGGAACGTGTCGATGCGGGACTGGTTCCTCTCCGCACAGGAACGCGCCAACCCACGGTCTGAGTTACCCGTCTGGACGAGCGGAAACCTCGCCGAGCCGTTGATTCACGGCGGCGCGTACTTTGACCGGCTGGTCAGCGAGGTGGAGCAGCTCCGGGCCGGCGACCACCTCTTCTTCACCGACTGGCGCGGCGACCCCGACCAGCGGATGCGGCCGGACGGGCCGACGGTGGCGCAGCTGTTCGCCCAGGCCGCCCAGCGCGGGGTGATCGTCAAGGGCCTGATTTGGCGCTCCCACCTCGACGCCCTCTCCTACAGCGAGGAGGAGAACCGCGACCTCAGCGAGGCGATCTGCGCCGCCGGCGGGGAGGTGCTGCTCGACCAGCGGGTCCGCCGCGGCGGCTCGCACCACCAGAAGCTGGTGGTGCTGCGCCACCCCGGCGCCCCGGAGCGGGACATCGCGTTCGCCGGCGGGATCGACCTCTGCCACAGCCGGCGCGACGACGCGGCGCACGGCGGCGACCCGCAGGCGGTCGCCATGTCCCCCCGGTACGGCCCGCACCCGCCATGGCACGACGTCCAGCTCGCGCTCCGCGGCCCGGTGGTCGGCGCGCTGGACACCACGTTCCGGGAGCGGTGGACCGACCCGATGCCGCTGGACTCGGAGAACCCGATGGCCTACCTGCGGGACCGGCTGCGCGGCTCCGACCTGAGCCCGGACCCGCTGCCCGACCAGCCCGCCGACCCGCCGGCCTGCGGGCCGCACCACGTCCAGGTGCTGCGCACCTACCCGGCGGTACGCCCGCGCTACTCGTTCGCCCCGCACGGCGAGCGGACCGTGGCCCGCGGCTACACCAAGGCGGTCCGCCGGGCCCGCCGGCTGATCTACCTGGAGGACCAGTACCTCTGGTCGACCGAGGTGGCCGACCTCTTCGCCCGTGCCCTGCGCGCGCAGCCCGAGTTGCACCTGGTGGCCGTCGTGCCCCGGCACCCGGACGTGGACGGCCGGTTGGCGCTGCCGCCGAACATGGTCGGGCGCGCACAGGCCCTCGAGCTCTGCGACCGGGCCGCACCGGACCGGGTGCACGTCTTCGACGTGGAGAACCACGAGGGCACCCCGGTCTACGTGCACGCAAAGGTCTGCGTGGTGGACGACGTCTGGGCCAGCGTGGGCAGCGACAACTTCAACCGCCGCTCGTGGACCCACGACAGCGAGCTGTCCTGCGCGGTGCTGGACGACACCCGGGACGAGCGGACCCCGACCGACCCGGCGGGGCTGGGCGACGGAGCCCGGGTGTTCGCACGGGACCTGCGGCTGCGGCTGTGGCGGGAGCACCTGGACCGGGACCCGGACGGCGGGGCGGACGACGACCTGCTCGACCCGGCTGACGCGGTCGCGGCGATCACCTCGGCGGCGGAGGCGCTGGAGCGGTGGCACGAGTCCGGGCGCACCGGGCCCCGCCCGCCGGGGCGGCTGCGACCGCACCGGCCGGAGCGGCTGTCCTGGCGGACCCGGCTCTGGGCGCTGCCCGCCTACCGGCTGGTCTACGACCCGGACGGCAGGCCGCTGCGGGCCCGGCGCGCCGGCACCTGGTGAGCCGTCGCGAGTTCATCCTCGGTCGGCAGCGGCGCGTCCAGCGCGTCCGGCCGGGCCGGGTACGCGAACGACACCCGGGGCGAGTAGTAGCCCCAGCAGATCTGTAGCGGGTTGGCCGGGCGGAGCGCGTAGACCGGGTGCTCCGGGGCGAGGAACTCCACCGACTCGACCTCGAACGGCGACACCGGCTCGGCCACGTACGGGTAGTCCGCGACGATCAGCTCGCCGTCGCGGGCGGTGACGTAGCGGTGGTGGCCGTTGTAGGCCGCGGTGCCGGTGTGCCCGACCTGGGCGGCGACCTGGATGAGCGGCCGGCCGTCGGCCCACGTCTCGGCGGTGAGCCGCCCGCCCCGGATTTCCACCAGCGTCTCCCCCGTCCCGACGGGGGCGCCCCGGGCGGACGCGTACTGCCGGACCCGCGGGCTGGAGGCGAGGTAGTGGGTCCACCAGCCGCCGGGGGTCTCTCCGTCGGGCGGCTCCATGTCCGCGAGTGAGACACCGAGGAAGGTGAGCGAGTACGCGCCGAACCCGGAGGTCTGGGACTCGTCGTCCACCACGTACTGGCAGAGGAAGACCTGGTGGTCGGGGCGCGGGCGGAGGCCGGCCGGGACGAGCGCCGCGACCGCGTCGGGGTCCGCCGGGAGCCAGCTGAACAGCAGGGTCCGGGCGTTGACGACGAGTTGCGGAGCGGCGGGATCCAGCACGGTGCCTCCGTAGACGTGTACACCTGGACGCTACGGGCGGTCCCGTCGGCGGGACAAGGACGGAAAGGCGACAGTCTGCGACAACTGTCGGGTTTCACGTTGACCGGTCGGTCCGCAGGTTCGTCCGTCCGGGCAGCCGAGCCCGACCGCCTCGCACCACAGCGCGCGTCGGCCATCCGAGGGGTATCTGCCCGGATTAAGGCCCTTCATGCTGTGACACGGCTTAAGTACATCGTACTTTCGGCTAGATTTCCTCAGACCGATCAGGTTAAGGTGGCTTCCGAACGGCCTAACTGAAGCTAAACCGAGGCGTCACGTCTTTTTGTATCGCGGACGAGGTGCAGGGAGGACCACCCATGACCGCGCACACGATCAGCGAGCCGGCGACGACAGCGCCGTCCACCTCCGAGAAGCTCGACCCGCGGGCGCTCACCGACAGCGCCGCCAACCTGCTCAACGCGATGGCGGCGCTGCCCGCCAACCACCCGTCGCGCCCCGCGCTGCGCGACCGGGCGATCGAGGCCTGGCTGCCGCTCGCCAACCACCTCGCCCACCGCTACAGCGGGCGGGGCGAGCCCACCGACGACTTGGCGCAGACCGCCGCCGTCGGCCTGATCAAGGCGATCGACAAGTTCGACCCCTCCCGCGGCGTCGACTTCGCCGGCTACGCCATCCCGACCATTATCGGCGAGCTGAAGCGCCACTTCCGCGACCGCACCTGGGACATCCGGGTGCCGCGTCGCCTCCAGGAGCTGCGGCTGGCCATCTCCGACGCCAACAGCTCGCTGCTGCAGACCCTCGGCCGCTCGCCGACGGTCGCCGACATCGCCAGCCACCTCAGCCTCACCGAGGAGGAGGTCCTGGAGGGCCTGGAGGGCGCCCGCGCCTACAACGCGGTGTCGCTGTCCACCCCGACCGGCGACGGCGACCGGGCCACCGAGCTGGGCGACATGCTCGGCGGCGAGGACGGCGAGTTCGAGCTGGCCGAGCTGCGCGTCGCCCTCGGGCCGGCGCTGGCCACGCTCGACGAGCGCGAGCAGAAGATCCTCACGCTGCGCTTCTACGGCAACCTGACCCAGTCGCAGATCGCCGAGCAGATCGGCGTCTCGCAGATGCACGTGTCCCGGCTGCTAGCCCGGGCACTGACCAAGCTGCGCGGGCAACTCGACGGAACGTACTAGGGGGTGGCGGCGGTGGCCGGGTCGGCGGGCCCGGCCACCGTTGACGTCCACTCAGGCCCGGCCGGCGGTGCGCCGGCCGGGCCGTTCCGCGCTCAGCGCAGCACGCGGTCGCCCGGTCCGACGGGCAGGTGCCGGGACACCGCGGCGCGCCAGCCGGCCAGGCCGTCGCCCGGCAGGTGCCGGGTCGCCGCGAAGGCGGCGGCGGAGGATTCGTCGTACGCCATCATCGCCATGACCGTCACTCCACGCGAGGAACCGGTCACGGTCAATGTGACAAGTGGAACAGGACCCCGCGCCGGCCGCCCCGTTGAGGGTGCGAGAGTGGGTCCGTGCTTGCCGACGTCTCCCTGGACCTGCCGGTCCGGCCGGTGCTGCCGGCGCTGGTCGAGGCGCTGGGCGCGGCCGGCACGGCGGTCCTCGTGGCGCCCCCGGGCACCGGCAAGACCACCCTGGCGCCGCTCGCGGTGGCCGCCGAGGTGCCCGGCCGGGTGGTGATCGCCCAGCCCCGCCGGGTGGCCGCCCGGGCCGCCGCGCACCGGATGGCCGCCCTGCTCGGCGAGCGGGTCGGCGAGCGGATCGGGTACGCCGTGCGTGGCGAGCGCCGGGTCGGTCCGCGTACCCGGGTGGAGGTGGTCACCACCGGGCTGCTGGTCCGCCGGCTGCACCGCGACCCGGAGTTGCCCGGGGTCGGCGCGGTGCTGCTCGACGAGGTCCACGAGCGGCAGCTCGACGCCGACCTGGCGCTGGCGTTCACCGTGGACGCCCGCGGCACGCTCCGGCCGGACCTGTGGCTGCTGGCCATGTCGGCCACCCCGCAGGCGGACCGGTTCGCCGGGCTGCTCGGCGGGGCCGCTCCCGCGCCGGTGATCCGGGCCGAGGCCGCCCTGCACCCGGTGGACCGGGTCTGGGCGCCGCCGCCCCGCCCGGTCGCCGCGCCCGGGGCGGGCCGGGTGGACCCGGCGCTGCTGGACCATGTGGCGGCGACGGTGCGCCGGGCGCTGCGCGAGCGGGACGGGGACGTGCTGGTCTTCCTGCCCGGCGCCGGCGAGATCACCGCCGTGGCCGGCCGCCTGGCCGACCTGCGGGACGCGGTCGCCGTGCTGCCGCTGCACGGCCGGCTCCCCGGCGCCGCGCAGGACGCCGCGCTGCGACCGGTCGATCGGCGCCGCGTCGTGCTGGCCACCGCCGTGGCGGAGAGCAGCCTGACCGTGCCCGGGGTCCGCGTCGTGGTGGACGCCGGGCTGAGCCGGGTGGCCCGCACCGACCTGGCCCGAGGGTTGGGCGCGCTGGTCACCGTGCCGGTGTCCCGGGCGGCGGCCACCCAGCGGGCCGGCCGGGCCGGGCGGGAGGCGCCGGGCGCGGTCTACCGGTGCTGGTCGGAGGCGACCCACGCCCGACTGGCCCCGCAGCCCGAGCCGGAGATCGCCACCGCCGACCTGACCGGGTTCGCGCTGGAGCTGGCTGCCTGGGGCACCCCGGACGGCGCCGGGCTGGCCCTGCCCGACCCCCCGCCGCCGGCCGCGCTGGCCGTCGCCCGCGAGACGCTGACCACGCTCGGCGCGGTCGACGCGGACGGCCGGATCACCGCCCGCGGGCGGGCCATCGCGGCGGCCGGGGCACATCCCCGGCTGGCCCGGGCCCTCCTCGACGGCGCGGAGCGGGTCGGCGCCGACCGGGCCGCCGAGGTGGTGGCACTCCTCGCCGACGAGACACTGGCCGGCGCCGGCGACGACCTGACCGCCCTCTGGCGCCGCCTGCGCACCGCCGCCGACCCGCCGGCAACCGCCCGCTGGCGCGCCGAGACCCGCCGCCTCCGCACCACCCTCCCCACCCCGCCCCGTTCCCGCGATCTTGCAGTTGGCGCCCCGACAGAAGGGACGAAAGCCCCAGGACGCGGGCACAAAGTGCAAGATCGCCGGGCAGAGGGGCTTCCTGATGATCTTGCGGCGGGGTTGCTGGTGGGGTTGGCGTATCCGGAGCGGTTGGCGCGGGTGCGGCGGGCGGGTGGGTCGGCGTACCTGATGGTTGGCGGGACCGCGGCGGAGCTGGTGGGCGGGTCGGGGCTGGTGGGGTCCGAATGGCTGGCGATCGCGGTGGCCGACCGCTCCCCCGGCGCGCCGGCCGCCCGGGTCCGGCTGGCCACCCCCGTTGACGAGGCGACCGCGCGGGAGGCCGGCGGGCCGCTGCTGCGCGCCGCGCGGGAGGTCGGCTGGTCCGGCGGTGACGTGGTGGCGCGGGAGGTGGTCCGGCTCGGCGCGATCGAGCTGGTCGACCGGCCTCTCGCCGCGCCGGACCCGGCGCGGCTCGCCGAGGCGGTGCTCGCCGGGCTGCGCCAGGACGGCCTGGCGCTGCTCACCTGGACGCCGGAGGCCACGGCGCTGCGCCGGCGGCTGGCCTTCTGCCGGCAGGCGCTCGGCGACGAGTGGCCGGACGTGTCCGACGCCGCGCTGCTCGCCGCCGCACCCACGTGGCTGGGCCCGGAACTGGCCCGCGCGCGCCGCCGGGCCGACCTGGCGCGAGTGGACGTGGCGGCGGCGCTGCGCCGGCTGCTGGACTGGCGGCAGGGGGCCCGGCTGGACGAGGTGGCGCCGGAGCGGCTCCCGGTGCCGAGCGGATCGCGGATCCGGCTGGACTACGCCGACCCGGCCGCCCCGGTGCTGGCGGTGAAGCTCCAGGAGACGTTCGGCTGGCGGGACGCGCCGCGGATCGCCGACGGCCGGGTGCCGGTGCTGCTGCACCTGCTCTCCCCCGCGGGCCGGCCGGTGGCGGTCACCGCCGACCTAGCCTCGTTCTGGCGGACCGGCTACCCGCAGGTGCGGGCGGAGCTGCGCGGGCGCTATCCCCGCCACCCGTGGCCGGAGGACCCGACCAGCGCCGAGCCGACCCGGCGCGCCAGCCCGCGCCGACGCTGACCCGGTTACTCGTCGATCACGTCGGCGATCACCACGGTGACGTTGTCGGGGCCGCCGGCCCGCAGCGCCAGGTCGATCAGCTTGGCCGCGCACGCCTCCCGGTCCGGGTAGCCGCCGAGCACCTCGGCGAGGGTGTCGGGGCGGACCACGTTGGAGAGGCCGTCGCTGCACAGCAACCAGCGGTCGCCGGCCCACGGCACCATCGTCGCGTAGGTCGGGGAGACCTCGTCGCCCTGCAACGCCTGGGTCACCACGGCCCGGCGGGGGTGGCTGCTCGCCTGCTCGGCGGTGATCACGCCCTGGTCGACCAGCATCTGCACGAAGGTGTCGTCCCGGGTGACCTGCTTCAGCACGCCCTCCCGGAACAGGTAGGCCCGGGAGTCGCCGACGTGGGCCAGCGCCAGGCAGCTGCCGGTGCGGGCGAAGAGCAGCGCGGTGAGGGTGGTGCCCATGCCCTGGCGTTCCGGGTCCTCTTCGACCGCCTGCCGGATCCCCGCGGTGGCCAGCTCGATGCCGCCCTGGAGGGCGGCGACCAACGCGTCCTCGGGGGTCTCGACGTCCAGCGGCGCGAACGCGTCCATCGCGATACGGCTGGCCAGGTCACCGGCGGCCATGCCGCCCATGCCGTCGGCGACGGCGACCAGCCAGCTGCCGGCGTGCTGGGCGTCCTGGTTGCCACTGCGGATCAGCCCACGGTCGCTCGCCCCGACGGAACGAAGCTTCAGGGTCATGGGAGGCAGCCTGCCAGTTGGAGGGCTCGGTTGTCTCTAGGAGATCAGGACCATGCTACGCGGCGCGGCGAATCTCACTGTCGGCGCGGCGCGCGGCCATCGGACCGGATCGATTGACAGCCGGCGACCGCGCTGGAACCATCGGCCTGATATTGGGAGCGCTCCCAGCTCTCGACCCGTCCCCTGCGCACGGAAGGAACCTCCGTGACCCCATACCGACGTCGGCTCATCGCCCTCGCCGCGGCCACCACCCTGGCGCTCACCGGCGGCACCGCCGGCCCGGCCCGCGCCGAGGTGCCGCCGGACGCCCCCGAACAACTGCGCAACGGCGACTTCAGCGCCGGCACGTCCCCCTGGTTCTCCTACGGCACCGGCGACCTCGGGGTCACCGACGGGCGGCTCTGCACCACCGTCGCCGGCGGCCTGGCCAACCCCTGGGACGCCGGCATCGGGCAGGACGCGGTGCCGCTGACCGCCGGCGCCGAGTATGAACTCTCCTTCGACGTCTCCGCCACGCCCGGCGCCGCCGTCCGGGCGGTGCTCCAGCTCGGCAGCGCCCCCTACACGACGTACGCCAGCGTCGACGCGACCGCGACCGACGCGGCCCGGCACGTCGTCACGACGTTCACCGCCCCCGCCGACAACGCCGGCGCCCAACTCATCTTCCAGGTCGGCGGCAGCCCCGACGCGCAGACGTTCTGCCTGGACAACGTCTCGCTGCGGGGCGGCGAGGCGGCGCCGCCGTACGAGCCGGACACCGGGCCGCGGGTGCGGGTCAACCAGGTCGGCTATCTGCCCGGCGGGCCGAAGAACGCCACCGTGGTCACCGACGCCGCCGAGGCGCTGCCCTGGCAGCTGAGATCGGCCGCCGGGACCGTGGTGGCCGACGGGACCACCACTCCGCGCGGCGTCGACCCGGCGTCGGGGCAGCAGGTGCAGACCGTGGACTTCTCCGCGTACCGCACCCCGGGCTCCGGCTACACCCTGGTCGTCGACGGCGAGACCAGCCACCCGTTCGACATCTCCGGCACCCTCTACGACCGGCTGCGCGCCGACTCCCTCCAGTTCTTCTACGCCCAGCGCAGCGGCACCCCGATCGACGGCGACCTGATCGGGGCCGCCTACGCCCGCCCGGCCGGCCACCTCGGCGTCGCGCCCAACCAGGGCGACACCGACGTGCCCTGCCAGCCCGGCGTCTGCGACCACCGCCTCGACGTGCGCGGCGGCTGGTACGACGCGGGCGACCACGGGAAGTACGTGGTCAACGGCGGCATCGCCACCTACCAGCTGCTCAACGCCTTCGAGCGGACCAGGACCGCGGAGACCGCCGCCGGCGGCGCGGCGCTGGGCGACGCCACCCTGCGGGTGCCCGAGCGCGGCAACCAGGTCCCGGACATCCTCGACGAGGCCCGCTGGGAGCTGGAGTTCCTGCTGCGCATGCAGGTGCCGGCGGGCCAACCGCTCGCCGGGATGGTCCACCACAAGGTCCACGACCGGAACTGGACCGGGCTGCCGCTCGCCCCGCAGGACGACCCGCAGCCGCGCGAGCTGCACCCGCCGTCCACGGCCGCCACGCTCAACCTGGCCGCCGTCGCCGCCCAGTGCGCCCGCCTCTTCGCGCCCTACGACGCCACGTTCGCGGCCCGCTGCGGCGCCGCGGCGAAGACCGCGTACGCGGCGGCCAAGGCCCACCCGGCGGTGTACGCCTCGGCGGCCGACGGCACCGGCGGCGGCGCGTACGACGACACGAACGTGACCGACGAGTTCTACTGGGCGGCCGTCGAGCTGTGGCTGACCACCGGCGAGTCGGCGTACCTGACCGACCTCACCGCCTCGACGCTGCACACCGCCGACGTCTTCGGCGCCGGCGGGGCGTTCGGCTGGCAGAGCGTGGCCGCGCTGGGCCGGCTCGACCTGGCCACCGTGCCGAACGGCCTGCCGGCCGCCGAGCGGACCCGGATCCGCGCCTCGGTGACCGCCGCGGCCGACCGCTACCTGGCCACCGTGCGGGACCAGGCGTACGGGCTGCCGCTGCCCGGTGCGGCCGACGCCTACGTCTGGGGCAGCAACAGCAACCTGGTCAACAACACGATCGTGCTGGCCACCGCGTTCGACCTGAGCCGGGACGCGAAGTACCGGGACGGGGCGGTGCAGAGCGCGGACTACCTGCTCGGCCGCAACGCGCTGAACATGTCCTACGTGACCGGCTGGGGCGAGCAGCACGCGCGCAATCAGCACAGCCGGATCTTCGCCCACCAGCTGGACCCGGACCTGCCGAACCCGCCCGCCGGTTCCCTGGCCGGCGGCCCGAACGCCGCCCTCCAGGACCCGTACGCGGCCAACCTGCTCGCCGGCTGCAAGCCGATGTTCTGCTACGTCGACGACATCAACTCGTACGCGACCAACGAGGTGGCGATCAACTGGAACTCGGCGCTGGCCTGGCTGGCGTCGTTCCTCGCCGACCAGGGCGACGCGGCGGCCGTGCCGGCGCCGACCTGCGCGGTCACGTACACCACCCACGGCAGCTGGCCGGACGGCTTCACCACCCAGGTCACCGTCCGGAACACCGGCACGGCGGCGGTGAACGGGTGGAGCGTGCGGTGGGCGTTCACCGGGGACCAGCGGGTGCGTAGCTGGTGGTCGGCGAAGGTCAGCCAGTCGGGGGCCACGGTCACCGCGCGGAACGAGTCGTGGAACGCCCGGATCGCGCCCGGCGGCACGGTCACCTTCGGTCTGAACGGCACCACGGCCGGCGGCCCGAACCCCAACCCCAACCTGATCACTCTCAACGGCGCCGCCTGCACCGTCTCCTGACCGGCCTGGTGGCCTCCCGGGCGATGGGAGGCCACCACCGCCGGACAGGCGTGATCATGGGGGCATGGCCTACCTTCTCCTGCTCGGCGCGATCGCCGCCGAGGTGATCGGCACCAGCCTGCTCAAGGCGACCGACGGTTTCACCGCGCTCTGGCCCACGCTCGGCGTCGCGGTCGCGTACCTGTCGTCGTTCGGGCTGCTCTCCCTGACGGTCAAGGACATCCCGGTCGGTGTGGCGTACGCGATCTGGTCCGGGCTCGGCACCGCGGCGATCATGGCGATCGGGGCCGCCTTCCTCGGCGAGCCGCTGAGTCTCGCCAAGGTGGTCGGCGCGGGCCTGGTGATCGCCGGGGTGGTGGTGCTCAACCTCGGCGGCGCGCACTGACAACGGAACCCGGCGGGACGCCCGCGGCGCGAGCCGGCGTCAGGCCACCGGCCGGCGCATGGCGACCCGGTCGGCCGGGTCCAGCCCCAGTGCGGCCTCGGCGGCCAGCAGCCCGGCCAGCCCCGGGGTCACCTCGGCCGCGGTCAGCTCCCGGAACCCGCAGCGGGCGTAGTACGGGCCGTTCCACGGCACGCTGCAGAATGTGGTCAGGGTCAGCGCCGGCAGACCCCGCCCGGCGGCCCACCCGGCCACCTCGTCGAGCAGGCCACGGCCGATCCCCCGCCGGGCGTACGCGGGATCGACGCTGAGCTGCTGCACGTGCGCGCAGCCGTCGACCAGCTCGACCACGGCGAAGGCCACGGGCCGGTCCGCGGCGTCGACCGCGACGCGGAGCCGTCCGGCCCGCTGGGCGGCGGCCAGCACCTCCCGCGGCAACGGCGGCATGTCGGCCACGTCCGCCATGCCGATCTCCCGGAACGGGGCGCCGGAGGCCACCTCGATCCGCTGCACCTCGGTCACCTCGTCGGCCCGGGCCACCCTGCTGCGCTCCACGGCCCCCGACCCTGGCAGAGCGACCCGTGCCCCGCGAGCGGATTTCCCGCCCGCACCGGTCGACCCGACGTGCCGCACGCCAGGTCGGCGAGCTGGCGGGGTCCGGGGCGTCCGGACACCGCCACCTCGGCGAGCCGGTGTCGATCGAGCACCCGTGTGACAGGGGTCGCCCGGTTCGGGGCCACGTGCCCGGAGGCGCCCTGCCTAGGGTCGAGGCCATGACCGTCAACGGGGACGTCAGCGTCGATCTCGCGGCGGTGCGCGCCGCCGTCGCCCGGCAGGCCGCCAGGGTGACCGAGGGCATCGCCGACATGGAGCGCTATCTGGCCGCGCAGGTGGCCGACGAGTCGCACCGCGAGGTGACCGGGCCGCTGCTGTCGGGCGCCGGGGCGAGCGGCGTCATCCGGCACCAGGGTGAGGTGCTCGCCACGTGGGGCGATCCGGCCACGCCGGAGATGCTGTTCAGCGGCACGAAGGCGGTCGTCGCCACCGTCGCCGGGGTGGCCTTCGACCGGGGCCTGCTCGACCCGGCCACGCCGGTGCTGGAGACCGTCGACCACCCGTTCCTCGCCGGTCTCGGTGTCGAGGGGATCACCTGGGCGCACCTGCTGCAGCAGACCAGCGGCTGGACCGGGGAGCTGTGGGGCAAGCCGACCGGGGTGGACGCGCAGAGCCGCCGCGAGGGCTTCGAACGGGAGGGGGCGCCCGGCACCGGCTGGGCGTACAACGACGTCCGGGTGAACCTGCTCTGCCTGGCGCTGACCCTGCTGTTCCGCCGGCCGCTCGGCGACGTGCTGCACGAGGCGGTGCTCGAGCCGCTCGGCGCCTCCTCGTCCTGGTCCTGGCACGGGTACGCGGACTCGGTGGTCCACCTCGACGGCGCCCGGGTGCCGGTGGTGAGCGGCGGCGCGCACTGGGGCGGCGGGCTCTGGATCTCCGCCGCCGACCTGGCCCTGATCGGCGAGGTCTACCGGAGTGGCGGCGCCTGGCGGGGCCGGCGACTGCTCAGCGCCGAGTGGATCCGGCGTGCCTGGTCGCCGTGCCGGCTGAACCCCGACTACGGCTACCTGTGGTGGCGCAACGACTCGGGCCGGGTCCAGCCGGGCGCGCCGCCGACGGGCCGCTGCGCGCGCGGCAACGGCGGCCGGCACCTCCTCTGGGTCGACCCCGACCGGGACCTGGTCATCGCCTCGCACTGGGGCGACCGGGTCGCCGAACTGATCACCGAGGTGTCCCAGGCCGTGCCGCCTGTGACGCGATGAACCTCTGGTCACGCGTCTCACCGATCCCGCCCGGGCGACTGCGCACGCTGTCCCTGGCCACGCTCGCCAACACCGTCGGCTCCGGGATGTGGCTCACCGGCGGCGCGCTCTACCTCACCCGGGACGTCGGCCTCTCCCCCGCCTCGGTCGGCGCCGGACTCACCCTCGCCGGCCTGGTCGGGCTCACCGCAAGCGTGCCGCTCGGCGCGCTCGCCGACCGGCGGGATCCGCGTACGCTCCGCGCGCTCGTGCAGCTGGGTCAGGGCGCCGCCGCGGCGGCGTACCTGCTGGTCGACGGCTTCCCGGTGTTCCTCGCGGTGGCGATCCTCGAGATGCTGCTCGCCTCCGGCAACCTGGCGGTCCGCGCAGCGCTGGTCGCCGCGGTCGCCGGACCGCAGGGCCGTGTCCACGCGTTCGCCACGCTGCGCGCGGTGGCGAACCTGGGCATCGCGGTGGGAGCCGGGCTGGCCGGGCTCGCGCTCGCGGCGGACAGCCACCTGGCGTACCAGGTGCTGGTGGCCGGCAACGCGCTCACCTACCTGCTGTCGGCGGCGCTGCTCCTGCGGCTGCCGGCCTACCCGCCGGCGGCCGGTGCTGGACGCGGGCCCGGCAGTCGGCGCCGGAACGGCGCGCTCCGGCCCGGCGCCGCGCTGCGGGATGTGCGGTTCCTCGCCGTCAGCGGCGCCTCGGCTGTGCTCGCGCTGCACTGGACGATGCTCGCGCTCGTGGTGCCGCTGTGGACGGTGACCCGGGCCGGGGCACCACCGCCGGTGGTGTCGGCGGTGCTCCTGACGAACACCGTGCTCACCGTGCTGCTCGCGGTACGGCTCGGCCGCGGGGCCGATGACGCCACCCACGCCGCCCGGTCGATGCGCCGCGCCGGGCTGGTGCTGGCCGCCGCGATGCTGCTGTACGCGGCCACCGCCGGCCTGCCGCCCGCCGCGTCGGTCACCCTGCTGCTGCTCGCGACCGTGGTCTACACGTTCGGCGATCTCTGGCACGGCACCGCCGGGGCCGGTCTGGCGTACGACCTGGCCCCGCCGGACGCGATCGGGGCGTACCAGGGGGTGGACGGCATGCTGGCCGGCCTGTCCCGCGCGCTCGGCCCGGCTCTGCTGACGCTGCTGGTGCTTGACGGCGGCAGGCCGGGCTGGCTGGCGGTCGGGGCGCTCTTCGCGGCCGTCGGCCTGGCAACCCCGGCGCTGACGCGGTGGGCGCTGGCGGCCCGAACAGCGCCGGACGGGGCCGCTTCGGCCCGCACCCCGGCCGGCCGCGCCGGCTGAGCGGGACGGCGGGGGTGAGCAGGTGCCGGTGGCGGATGGCAGCATGGCGGCATGACCGACCAGCAGACGATCGCCATCCGCCCAGGCGGCCCGGCCGACGCCGCCACCGTGCTGCGGTTGTTCGACACCGCCATCGCCTGGCTGGCCGCGCGGGGCCGGACCGGCCAGTGGGGCACCGAGCCCGCGTCGACCGATCTGCGCCGGATCGCCCAGGCCGACGCGTGGGCCATCGGCGGCGGGCTGCACCTGGCGATGCTCGGCGACCGGGCGGTGGGCGCCCTGGTGGTGGGGTCGGCCACCGAGTACGTGCCACCGGCCACCGAACCCGAGCTGTACGTCAACCTGCTGCTCACCGACCGGGCGTACGCCGGCCACGGGATCGGGGCGCGGCTGCTCGCGTACGCGGCGGAGCTGGCCCGGGATCGCGGCCTGGGGCTGCTGCGGGTGGACTGCTACGGCGGGGACGACCGGGCGCTGGTCCGGTTCTACGAGGGCTGCGGCTTCACCGCCACCGACCGGTTCACCGTCGAGCGCCCGGGTCGCGCCCCGTGGCCCGGTCAGGTGCTGGAACGCCGGCTGGCCTGACGGGTCAGCCGATCTCCTCGTCGACGAAGCACCAGCGCCAGGCCTCGCCGGGCTGGACCGAGCGCATCACCGGGTGCCCGGTCGACTCGAAGTGCTTTGTGGCGTGCTGGTAGGGCGAGGAGTCGCAGCAGCCCACGTGCCCGCAGGTCAGGCAGGCCCGCAGGTGCACCCAGTCGTCGTTGCCGATGGCCACGCAGTCCGGGCACTCGGTCGTGGTCGCAGGTTCGGCGTCGCCCGCCTCGGTCAGGTGCTGGCAGCTCACTCGTTGGCCTCCTGTCGCAGCAACGACTCCTCCAGGTCCAGGTCACGGTAGGCGCGGACCAGCACCTCCTCCGGGATCCGCCCGGAGTCGCGTGCGGCCCGGAACACCTCCCGCTCCGCGTCGATCATCTCCTGCCGCAACCGACCGTACGCCTGGGAGGGGGTTTCCCGTGCGGTGCCCCCGAGCCGTTCCCAGGCCACGTTGGTGCGGCTCTGCACCAGGCCGCGCAGCCGTTCCACGACGGCGTCCGGCGCCCCGCCGGCGAGTTCCTCCAGCCGCTCCCGCGCGGCCCGGCTGGCCTGCTGCTGCACGGCGGCGGCGGAGAGGGCGTCCTGCACCGGGTCGTCCGGCGGCAGTTTCGCCGCCCGCGCCACGGCCGGCAGGGTGGCGCCCTGCGCCACCAGGGTCACCACGATCACCGCGAACGCCAGCCAGATGAACAGCTGCCGCGGGTACGGCCGGTCGTCGGCCAGGGTGAGCGGCAGCGCGAGCGCGGCGGCCAGGGTGACCACGCCGCGCATCCCGGCCCAGCCGATGACGAAGGGGACCTGCACCGGGGGCGCCGTCTCCCGGCGGCGGTGCCGGGGCACCAGCCGGGCCAGGTAGGTGGCCGGGACGAGCCAGACGAACCGGGTCAGCACGACGGCGGCCAGCACCGCGGCGGTGATCCCGACCAGCCGGCCGACCGGCTCGTCCAGGTCCCGGACCACCTCGGGCAGTTGCAGGCCGACCAGGAGGAAGACCAACCCTTCGAGCAGGAACTGGATCAGCCGCCAGAACGCGCTCACCTGGAGCCGGGAGGCGGCGGACATCAGCAGCGCCTGCTTGTGTCCGATGCCCAGGCCGGTGACCACCACGGCGACCACGCCGGAGGCGTGGATCTCCTCGGCGGCGAAGACCACCGTGAACGGCACTATCAGCGACAATGCGTTGTCGAGCACCGGGTCGCTGATCCGCTTGTGCAGGTAGCCGAAGACCACCACGCCGAGCAGCCCGACGAGGACACCGCCGCCGGCCGAGACCACCACCTCGCGCGCCACCTCGCCGACCCCGACGTGACCGCCGGCCGCGGTGGCCGCGGCCACCGCCACCCGCAGCAGCACCAGCGCCGTGGCGTCGTTGACCAGGCTCTCCCCCTCCAGGATCGTCACGATCCGCCGGGGCAGGCCGACCCGCCGGGCCACCGCGGTGGCGGCGATCGCGTCCGGCGGCGCCACCACCGCGCCGAGCGCCAGGCAGATGGCGTACGGCACGTCGGGCAGGAGCAGGTGGACGACGGTGCCCACCACGAACGCGGTGAAGAGCACCAGCCCGACGGCGAGCAGCAGGATCGGCCGGAGGTTGAGCCGGAACGCCGGCACCGACGTCTTCAGGGCCGCCACGTAGAGCAGCGGCGGCAGGATGCCGACCAGCACCAGTTCCGGGTCGAGGCGGACCTGCGGGAAACCGGGCAGGAAGGACAGGCCGAGGCCGAGCACGACCAGCAGGATCGGCGCCAGCAGGCCGAGCCGCCGGGCCAGCGCCGCGCCGAAGGTCGCGATCGCGAGAAAGAACACGACCTCGATCAGAGCTTCCATGAGGTACGAGCCTAGGCGGCCCGCGACCTCGCCGTGATCACGCGGGGCTACGGAGTTTCGGCAGCACCTCGGCCCCGAACGTGTCGATGAAGGCGCGCTGCTCCTGCCCGACGTGGTGCAGGGCGATCTGGTCGAAGCCCAGCGCCACGTACTCCTCGAGCCAGCCGACGTGCCGGCCCAGGTCGGCGGAGACGTTGACCGCCGAGGTGACCCGCTCCATCGGCACGTCCTCGCTGACCACGTCGAAATGGTCGGTGAGCTCCAGGTCCCAGCAGACCGGCGGGGCGAAGACGTTGCTGCGCCACTGGTCGTACGCGATCGCCTCGGCCTCGGCCTGCTCGGGCGCCCAGCTCACGTGCACCTGGAGGTGCAGCGGCCCGCGCCCGCCGGCGTCCCGGTAGGCCTCGACCATCCGCCGCAGGTGCGCCACCGGCGCGTTGACGGTGATCAGGCCGTCGGCCCACTCGGCGCACCAGCGGGCGGTTTCGACGCTGACCGCCGCGCCGATCAGCGCGGGCGGCTGCTCGGGCCGGGTCCACAGCTTCGCCCGGTCCACGGTGACCAGGCCGTCGTGGCTGACCTCCTCGCCGGCGAGGAGTGCCCGGATCACGTCGACGCACTCGCGCAGCCGGGCGGCGCGGACGTCCTTGCGCGGCCAGCCGGCGCCGGTGATGTGCTCGTTGCTCGCCTCGCCGGTGCCGAGCGCGGCCCAGAACCGGCCCGGGTACATGGCGGCCAGGGTGCCGATGGCCTGCGCGACGATGGCCGGGTGGTAGCGCTGGCCGGGCGCGTTGACCACACCGAACGGCAGGTTGGTGGCCTGCAGGGCGGCGCCGAGCCAGGACCAGGCGAAGCCGGAGTGGCCCTGCCGGGCGCTCCACGGCGAGAAGTGGTCCGAGGACATGGCGGCGTCGAAGCCGGCCCGCTCGGCGTGGATCACCGCCGCCAGCAGCCGGGAGGGGTGGATCTGCTCGTGGGACGCGTGGAAGCCGAACACCGTCATGGGCGCACCTCCTACCCATGACGGTGTTCGGCCAATCGCGACTACTCGGAGTGCGCCCCGGCCCCGGCGCCGGCCTCCCCCTCGCCGACCCAGACGGTCTTGGTGTTGCAGAACTCCCGCATGCCCACGGCAGACAGCTCGCGGCCGTACCCGGAGTTCTTCACGCCGCCGAAGGGCAGCTCCGGATAGGACGTGGTCATGCCGTTGATGAAGACGTTGCCGGCGTCCAGGTCCACGGCGAAGCGCTCCTGCTCGGCCGGGTCGTTGGTCCACGCGTTGGAGCCGAGGCCGAAGTTGGTGCCGTTGGCCACCTCGATCGCCTTCTCGTAGGAGTCGACCCGGTAGAGGCCGGCGACCGGGCCGAACACCTCCTCGGCCCACATCCGCATCCCCGGCCGCAGGTCGGTGACCACGGTCGGCGGGTAGTACCAGCCGTCGCCGGCGGGCTTCTCGCCGCCGCACAGCACGGTGGCGCCGTTGTCGACCGCGTCCTGCACCTGGGCGTGGATCTCGTCCCGGCCGCCCTCGCTGGCCAGCGGGCCGACGTCGGTGTTCTCGTCCATCGGGTCGCCGACCCGCAGCGCCGACATCCGGGCGGCGAACTTCTCGGCGAAGGCGTCGAAGACGTCGGTGTGCACGATGAACCGCTTGGCGGCGATGCAGGACTGGCCGTTGTTCTGGCAGCGGGCTGTGGTGGCCACGTCGGCCGCCTTGTCCAGGTCGGCCGAGGGCATCACCACGAACGGGTCGCTGCCGCCCAGCTCCAGCACGGTCTTCTTGAGTTCCCGGCCGGCGATCTGGGCGATCGACCGGCCGGCCCGCTCGCTGCCGGTGAGTGTGGCGGCCCGGACCCGGGGGTCGCTGAGGATCCGGTCCACCGCCTCGGAGCCCACCAGCAGGGCGGTGAACGCGCCCTCCGGGAAGCCGGCCCGCCGGAACAGCTCCTCCAGGTAGAGGGCGGTCTGCGGGACGTTGGAGGCGTGCTTGAGCAGGCCGGTGTTGCCGGCCATCAGGGCCGGCGCGGCGAACCGCATGACCTGCCAGAGCGGGAAGTTCCACGGCATCACCGCGAGCACCGGGCCGATCGGCTGCTGGCGGACGTACGCCCGCTTCGCCTTGACCGCGGCGGCGTCGGCGGGCTCGTCGGCGAGCATCTTCGCCGCGTTGGCCGCGTAGAAGCGGCAGGCCGTGGCGCACTTGGTCACCTCGGCCTTCGCGGCCGCGTACGTCTTGCCCATCTCGGTGGTCATCAGCCGGGCGGTCTCGTCCCGTTCGGCCTCCAGCAGGTCGGCCGCGGCGAGCAGCCACCGGCCCCGCTCGGCGATCGTGGTCCCGTGCAGCTGCCGGAAGGCGAGGTCGGCCCGCTCGATGGCCGCGTCGATCTGCTCGTCCGACATCGGGTCGTACGTCTTGAGCACCTGCCCGGTGGCGGGATTGGTGGTGGCGATGGGCATGTCGTACTCCTGTCACTCGAACAGCGAGTGCCGCACGCCCGGCTCCTCGCGGCGGCGTGCGGCGCGGCGGCGCTGGATGACGATCAGGTCGACCACGGCCACCACGGCGAGGATCGCGCAGACGACGCCGAGCCAGGTCACGTCTGCGGCGAACGCGAGCACCGCGAAGACGGTCATGATCACCAGGCCGAAGAGGGCGAGGGCGAGCCGCAGGTTCAGCGCGCTGTACGCGTGGCCGACCGTGCCGCGGGCACGGCGGGGCTGTGATCGCGTCATTCCCTCGGGCTACCCCGGCACGGCCCCGGCTAACCGGTTCCGCCCGGGCGCCCGCGCCCGGCCGCCGGTGGACCACGTGGTCGAGACGCTCGCGGCCGGCGAGGCCGAGCCGGCCGCCCCGCGCCGTGGCGGCGCTGACGGGGTTCCCGAACCGGTCGTAACACGCTCATGTGAACGACGGTTGTCGATGCCGGAAAGGCGACAGAGTCCCCGCCCGGACGGCCGAGGCGCATAGGGTCGACCCGCCGCTTCACGCCACCGGACGGGGACGCTATGCCTCGACGTTGGATCGCCGCGCTGGCCTGCCTCGCGGCGCTGGTCGCGCTCGCCTGCGACGGCTCGGGCTCGGCGTCGTCCCGCCCCTCGGGCTCCGCGCCGGCCGGCGCCCCAAGGGTGCTGACCGCGCTCGGCGACTCGATCACCACCGGCTTCGGCTCCTGCCTGGTGCTGCTGAGCTGCGGACGCAACTCCTGGTCCAGCGGGGACGGCATCCGGGTGCGCAGCCTCTACCGGCGGCTACGCGAGGACGACCCGGGGCTGCGGGCCTACAACCGGGCGGCGCCGGGCGCCCGCGCGGCCGGCCTCGCCGACCAGGCCCGGGCCGCGGTACGGGACCGGGCCGACCTGGTCACCGTGCTGATCGGGGCGAACGACGCCTGCCGCGACGACATCGACGAGATGACGCCAGTGGCCACCTTCCGCCGGCAGGTCGACGCGGCCCTGACGGTGCTGCGCAAGGGCCGGCCGAAGGCGCGGGTGCTGGTGGTCAGCCTGCCCGACCTGCACCGGCTCTGGGAGATCGGGCACACCGAGTCCCGGGCGGTACGGGCCTGGTCGCGCGGGATCTGCCCGGCGCTGCTGGCCGACGCCACGTCGACCGCGCCGGCCGCGGCGGCCCGCCGGGCCCGGTTCCGGGACCGGATCGACGCCTACGACGCGCAACTGTGCGCCGCCTGCCGGGCGTACGGGTCCCGCTGCCGCTGGGACGGCGGCACGGTGCACCGGACCCGCTTCGACCTGGACGAGGTGAACGCGCTGGACTGGTTCCACCCGAACGCCGCCGGCCAGGACCGGCTCGCCGAGGTCACCTGGAAGGCGGCGGGCTGGGCCGACTGAGCGGCGCGGTCAGGGCCGGCGCGGGCCGGGCAGTTGGCTCGGGCCGCCCCGGTAGAGAGCGCGGGCCCGGTCGGCGAGATCCCTGGTGGCCGACGAGTTGGCCCAGGTGCCGAGGATGATCGCGGCGCCGGGGATGACCTTGGCGAACATCCGCTTGGCGGCGCGCACCCCGGCCATCCGGGCCAGCCGGACGCCGAGCTGGAGCATGACCCGGCCCAGCGGGCGCTGCCCGCCCATGCCGAACAGCGCGCCGGCCCGCTCCCGACCGGCGGCCACCCCGAGGGCCAGCCGGGCGCTCTCGGCGACCTTGTGCACCCGCTGGAGCACCAGCAGGTCGGTGGCCCGGTCGGGGTGCACCGGGTCGACGCCGTACGCGGCCGCCACGTGCAGCACCAGCCGGGCCTGGGTCCAGGCCAGCACGCCCACGTCGATCACCGCGCCGGGCAGGCCGGCCGCCCCGGAGACCGCGCCGGAGAGCCGGGCGTGGTTGACGAACTTGCGCACCGCCTGGTCGGCCAGCTCGTCGGCGGGGACGTCGGGCCGCTGCGCCCGCTCCCGCTCGGCCCACTGCGCCGCCTCCGGCCCGAGCCGGCGCACCGCCTCCAGGGCCAGGTGCTCCGGGGCGTACTGCGGGTCGTCGCGCATCCGGTCCCAGAGCGTGGCCGGGGGCGCCTCGGGCGCCTCCACCGGCGCGGCCGGCTTCGGGGGGACGGTGGGCTCGCCGTCGACGGGGGCGGGATCGGTCACGAGGGGGCTCCCGGGGGTCGGTACTTCGGGGGCGGAGCGGTCAGCGCCGGCGGGACGACAACCGGGTGGCGAGCTGCTTGAGCTTCGCCTGGTTCTCCGGCTTGGCCAGCTCGCGCCGACCGCGGTCGACCAGCTGCCGACCGCGGGGCGACCGTAGGAACGCGGTGAGCCGTTGCACCAGTGACATGACGTCCTCCCGTCCGCGGTCCTCTCATGTGTACCCGGGACCGGCAAGTCCCTGGTACCCGGGGCGGCCCTCCGGCAACCCGGCCACGGGTCAGCCCAGGATCTCCTTGACCACCGCGTTGGCGCGCCACTCGTGCTGGGCGTAGGCGTCGGGGAACGCCGAGACCTGGACGGCCTGGGCGGCGACGCTGAGCGGCAGGTCCTGCCAGCCGGGGATCTGCACCAGGACGGAGAGGAACGCCTTGGTGGCGTACTCGGGGTCCATCAGCTCCTCGACGGTGCCCCAGCCGCTGCTCGGCCGCTGCTGGAACAGCCCGACCGAGTCGTGGTCCCAGCCGATCGCCTGGTGCGGGTAGTCCTGCGACTCGGGCAGCACGCCGCTGGCGTAGTTGAGCAGGGTGCTCTCCTGCATGGCGGTGGCCACCGCGATGACCAGGCCGCGACGCGGCACGCCCATCTCCCGGCCGGCCTGCACGATCTTCTTGGCGTTGTTCATCTGGGTCTGGTCCAGGCCGGCGACCGGAACGATCCGGCGCGGCTTCGGCTTCGCCTTGGGCTTGGGCTTGGGCTTGGGCTTGACGCTCGCCGAGGGGCTGGCGGAGGGGCTGGCGCTCGGGGTGGCCGGGGCGGTGCTCTCCCGGGCCAGGCCGCGGGAGGCGGCGTCGACCTCCGCCCGCTGGGCGACCTCGGCCGAGGCGGCCGGGCTCGGGGTGTCGGCGGCCGGGCGGCCGCCGATCTGGGTGAAGCCGCCCACCAGGCCGAGGCAGCAGACCGCCCCGGTGGCCACGGCCATCTTCGTCCGGCCCGGCCGGGCGGCCAGGGGGTTCATCAGGGCCTCGAAGCGGGTACGCAGGAAACCGCGGGAGGTGCAGGGCTCCATGGAAGCGGTCGACTGAACGGTCGAGGGGGTATCGTCCGAACGGTCAAGCGAGCTGTCGAGGCCGTGCTGGTCGTCGAGGGTGCCGTCGTCACGCATTCGACGAGGCTAGGCAGGGCAAACCGGGATCACCCAGGCCCATCGGGTGGCCCTCGCCACACTTTGGGCCGATGGAATCGGACATCCGTCGGCGGCGCGGGGCGGCGGGTGACGCACCTCGCGACCCGGGAAAACCTCCGGTCCGCCCCGGGTCACGCCGCCCCGGGCAGGAACCTCGCACGCTCCCCGGAGCCACCCAGTGATCGACTAACTCGTACTTTCGGTGGATCAGGACCCGGCCCGACAGGGGGAGCTGGCCCGGTGCCGTCGCCGAATTGTGATCATCGTTCGGCCCGTAACGGAATGGACCACGACGGCCGGTACGTTGGCCGAACGGGACGCCGTGCGCGCACGGCCCACCCGTACGCGTCGACAGGAAGGTCCGAACCGGTGCTCGACCCACACGAGCTCTACGAACTCAGCGACGATCTGCCCGACCTCGGCCAACCGGTGCTGATCCAGGCGCTGACCGGCTTCGTCGACGCCGGCAGCGCCACCCGGCTCGCCCGGGAGCAGCTGCTCACCTCCCTGGAGGCGCGCCCGATCGCCCGCTTCGACGTCGACCAGCTCTTCGACTACCGCTCCCGGCGGCCGGTGATGACCTTCGTGGAGGACCACTGGGCCGACTACGACGCCCCCGCGCTGGAGCTGCACCTGCTGCGCGACGACGACGAGACCCCGTTCCTGCTGCTCACCGGCCCCGAGCCGGACGTCCAGTGGGAGCGCTTCGTGGCCGCCGTCAGCGCACTCTCCGCCCGGCTCGACGTCCGGCTCACCGTCGGGCTCAACTCGATCCCGATGGCCGTCCCGCACACCCGCCCCAGCGGCGTCACCGCGCACGCCACCCGCCGCGAGCTGATCTCCGGGTACGAGCCGTGGCTCCAGAAGGTCCAGGTTCCGGCCGGCGTCGGTCACCTGCTGGAGTACCGCCTCGGCGAGCAGGGCCGCGACGCCCTCGGCTTCGCCGCGCACGTGCCGCACTACGTGGCCCAGACCGAGTACCCGGCCGCCGCCGAGGCGCTGCTCGCCGCGGTGTCCCGCAGCACCGGGCTGCTGCTGCCCCGCGACGGCCTGGGCGCCGCCGCCGAGGTGGTGCGGGTGGAGATCGACCGCCAGGTCGCCCAGACCGAGGAGGCGGCCACCCTGGTCCAGGCCCTGGAGGAGCAGTACGACACCTTCGCCCGGGGCCGCGGGGAGAAGAACCTGCTCGCCCCGGAGACCGGCCCGCTGCCCACCGCCGACGAGCTCGGCGCCGAGCTGGAACGCTTCCTCGCCGAACAGACCCGCCCCGGAGACACCCCGGAACGCTGACCGGAAGGTGCGACACCCCGTCGGGCTGACCCGGCGGGGTGGCCGCCGATGCGGCAGGCTGGAGACATGCGCCTGGCGACCTGGAACGTCAACTCGGTGAAGGCCCGCCTCCCCCGGCTGCTCGACTGGCTGGCCACCACGAAGCCCGACGTCGTCTGCCTGCAGGAGACCAAGTGCCCCGACGGGGCCTTCCCGGTCGCCGAGGTGGGCGAGCTGGGCTACGAGGCGGCCAGCCACAGCGACGGCCGGTGGAACGGGGTCGCCATCCTGTCCCGGGTGGGGCTGGCCGACGTGGCGGTCGGCTTCCCCGGCGAGCCGGGCTTCCCCCTGCCGGAGGCCCGGGCCATCTCGGCCACCTGCGGCAACCTGCGGGTCTGGTCGGTGTACGTGCCGAACGGCCGCTCCCCCGACGACCCCCACTACGCGTACAAGCTGGCCTGGTTCGCCGCGCTGCGCGACGCCCTGGAGCCGGAGCTGGCCGGCGGGCTGCCGCTCGCGGTCTGCGGGGACTTCAACGTCGCCCCGACCGACGCCGACGTCTGGGACCCGGCGCTCTTCGTCACCTCCACCCACGTCACCCCGGCCGAGCGGGCAGCGCTGGCCGCGCTGCGCGACCTCGGGCTCAACGACGTGGTGCCCACCCCGATGAAGGGTCCGCACCCCTTCACCTACTGGGACTACCGGGCCGGCATGTTCCACCAGAACAAGGGCATGCGGATCGACCTGGTCTACGCCTCCGCGCCGTTCGCCCGCGCGGTCACCTCCGCGTACGTGGACCGGGAGGCGCGCAAGGGCAAGGGCCCGTCCGACCACGCCCCGATCGTCGTCGACGCCGACCTGGTGCCCGCCGTCGAGACCTTCTGACCCCAGGGCTCCCGGCCCGCGCGGCTCGTTAGGGTGGAGCCATGGCAGTCGTGAAGATCAACGCGATCGACGTCCCGCCGGGCGCCGGCGAGGAGCTGGAGAAGCGGTTCGCGGCCCGGGCCGGCGCGGTGGAGAACTCCCCCGGATTCCTCGGCTTCGAGCTGCTCCGCCCGGTCGCCGGGGAGAGCCGCTACTTCGTCTACACCCGCTGGGAGACCGAAGAGGCCTACCAGGCGTGGGCGCAGGGGCCGTCCCGGGCCGCGCACGCCGGCGGCGAGGGCGGCGAGCCGCGCAAGCCGGTCGCCACCGGCGCCACGCTGCTGGAGTTCGAGGTCGTGCAGCACGTCCCCGGCAAGGGCTGACCGCCTCCCACCTCCGGCACATCGTCGACCAGACGGCGCTCCCGACACGTCGCCGACGACATCGAGGCCAAGCGCCCATCGAGTCGTTGCCGAGGTCAGCTCAACACCCGCGCTACCGCGCGTTCGCGGTCGGCCGCCTTCCGGTCAGCGACTACGAACTTGATGTCGTAGGTGAATCACTCCGGCGGCCGCCGTGGCCGCCGTGGCCGCCGTGGCCGCACTGGCCCGGTCGAGTGAGTGAGTCATCCACGTCATCAAGTTCGTAGCGGCTCGTGGACCATGACCGGCCCCCCTGGGCAGCCGCCAACCCGCGCCGCCAAGCCGCGCCTCGACGCCGCGCCTTCCGGAACGCGCCCCGAGGTCCGGCGTCAGAGGGCATCCCGTTTAGATGTGTAGCGGTGTGTCCGTCTCGGGGTGGTCGTCGCGCCAGGATGGAGTCGTCTCGTGGGTCAATCGCCGGCTCATGTTGTCGATCATGGCCCAGTGGATGTGGGCTCGGGAGTGCTCTGGTGACGTCTCGTAATCGCGGACGAGTCGTCGGTGGAGCATGATCCAGCCGTTGGTGCGTTCGATGGCCCACCGCTTGGGCAAGGGTTGGAAGCCCTTCTGGCCTGGTGTTTTCGGCACGACTTGCACGTCGATGCCGTGGGCGGCGCCGCGGGCGATGGCAGTGGCGCGGTAGCCGGCGTCAACCCACACTGTGCTGATGTGACGGTGGGTCGCGGCGAGGCGGTCGATGACGTCGCGGCCGGCGGCGGTGTCGGAGACGCTGGCGGCGGTGACGATCACCACCAGCAGCAGACCGAGGACGTCGGTGGCCAGGTGCCGCTTGCGGCCCTTGATCCTCTTGCCGGCGTCGATGCCCTGGCTGGCTTCGGGCACGTTGCTGCTGGTCTTGACGCTCTGCGAGTCGATGATCGCCGCGCTGGGCTCCGGGTCACGGCCGGCTGCCTGCCGGACCTTGCCGCGCAGCAGGTTGTGGATCGTCTCGGTGGTGCCGTCAGCGGCCCAGCGAGTGAAGTACGAGTGCACGGTCTTGTACGGCGGGAAGTCGTGGGGCAAGTACTCCCACGCAATGCCGGTCCGGTTGACGTACAGGATCGCATTCACGATCTCCCGCAGGTCATGCACCGGTTTCTTCAGGCCCAGGCCGCCTTGAGCCGCCCGCCAGCCGGTCATGGTCGGTTCGATCAACGCCCACCTGGCATCAGACAGATCGGTGCGATACGGACGGCGAGGGGTCGTCATCCATCGATCATCACGGCGCAAGATCCTCGACTCCAGCAAGGCAGCAACCAGCGTGTATCAGATCAGATCCACACGAGATGCCCTCTCAGGGGTTGCGGGTGTCGAGGAGAGAGGCAAAGGCGATCACGTTGTCCTGGTAGCCGGTGCGGCCGCCGACCCACTCGCCGCCGCAGGTGATCAGCCGCAGCTCCGCCGGGCCGGAGTCGCCGTAGACCCGGTCAGCGGGAAGGTCGGCCTTGTCGAAGTACTCGACGGCGTCGACCTTGAAGGTGACCACGCTGCGGTCCGCCCGGGTCACCTCGATCCGGTCCCCCGGCTTCAGGTCGTGCAGCCGGTAGAAGACCGCCGGCCCGCTCTTGGTGTCGACGTGCCCGACGATGATCGCCCGGCCCGGCTCGCCGGGCACCGCCCCGCGGTCGTACCAGCCGGTCTGGTGGTGCTGGGTCAGCGGCGGGACCGCGATCGACCCGTCCCGCGCCTGGCCGACCGAGGTGACCGGGGCGGTGACCTTGATGGCGGGCACGGACAGGCGGACCGGGAGGCTGGCCGGCTCCCGCGCCCGGGTCGGCTCGGCGCTGCGCCGGCTCGACCCGGTCGCCGCGTCGGCCCAGTCGAACGGCCCGGCGGTCCGGCCCAGCCCGGCGCCGGTGGCGAAGACCCCGACCAGCACCAGCAGCACGGCCAGCGGCGCCGACCACGGGCTGCGACTACGAGCGCGGGCCGCTCGGGCGGTGGACTGGGGTGTGGGGTTCGCGGCCATGGCGGGGCTCAGCGCCGGGCGGCGCCACGGAGGGTGCGGGGCTGCCGGCGGGACGCGGCCACGCCGACCACCGCGCCGACCACGGTGATCCCGAGCCCGACCGGCACCAGCAGCCCGCCGAGGCCGCCGCCGGCGGTGCCGCCGAAGCCGGTCGCCGGCCCGCGGCTGGGCTCCACCCGCTTGACCACCTGGAGCATGGTGGACGCGGTCTGCCCGGCAGGGCACTCCAGCTTGACCCGGTAGTTACCGGGACGGGTGCGTTCCCGGACCATCGGCGAGGCGGTGAGCAGGCCGTGCTGCGGCTGCACCTGGATCCGGCCGAACGCGTCGGAGACGACCGTCGCCGGCACCGAGTTGTCCCGGCAGCTCGCCCGGATGCCGACCAGGAAGCCGGCCTCCACCGTGCTCGGGGTGACCTCCACGAAGATCACGTCGGCGGGCGACGGCTGCGTCCCCGGCTGGCCGGGCGCGGGCTCGGCGGCGCGCAGCGGGAGGGCGCGCAGCGAGACGGTGGGCAGTGAGACGGCGGGCGGGGCGGCCTGGGCGGGAACCGCGCCGACCAGCGGGGCGGTGCACGCGGCGGCCGCGACCAGCAGCGCCGCACGTCCCGTGACTGACCCCATGACCCCTCCCGGCACCCGCGCGGCGGTGTCGGGCGGCGGGCTACCCGTCCTGCCGTACAGGATGAATCCTCTCACCCCCGGCCGCACATCACATCCGATCCGCTCCGCCGGTCGCGTACGCTCGGGTCGCCGTGACCTCCACCGACTTCAGTGCCGCGCCGCCGGCCCACGCCGCCCGTATCCGCACCTTCCACCCGCGTCGCGGGCGGATGAGCGACCGGCAGCGCGACGCGCTGGCCCGGCTCTGGCCCGCGTACGGCCTGGAGATCGACGACCTGGACGGGCCGTGCGATCCGACGGCGCTGTTCGGACGGAGGGCGCCGCTGGTGCTGGAGATCGGCTCCGGCATGGGCGACGCCACCGCGGCGATGGCGGCCGCCGACCCGGACCGACACTATCTGGCGGTAGAGGTGCACACGCCCGGAATCGCCAACCTCCTCGAACTGGTCGAACGGCACGGCCTGGACAACGTCCGGGTGGCCAAGGGCGACGCGCTGGACCTGGTCCGGGCCATGCCGGAGGGCTGCCTGGACGCGGTGCACGTCTTCTTCCCCGACCCGTGGCCGAAGGCCCGCCACCACAAGCGGCGGATCATCCAGCCGGCGCACGTGGCGCTGCTGCGCTCCCGGCTGGCCCCCGTCGGGACGCTGCACTGCGCCACCGACTGGGCCGAGTACGCCGAGTCGATGCGGGAGACGCTGACCGCCGACCCGGGGCTGGTCGACGTGCACGGCGGTTTCGCGCCCCGCCCGGCGCACCGGCCGGTGACCAAGTTCGAGCGCCGGGCGCTGACCGCCGGGCGGGAGATCTTCGACCTGATCCACCGCCGACGCTGAACCCGGTTGGCGCGGCGGCCCATGATCCAGGCACGATGGGAGCCGCCATGACTCTCACCGCCGCGCTGCCGAAGAGCGCCGACCCCGACACCCTCTACGACGCGTTCGCCGGCTGGGCGTCCGAGCGCGGCCTCGACCTCTACCCCCACCAGGAGGAGGCGCTCATCGAGATCGTCTCCGGCGCGAACGTGATCATGAATACGCCGACCGGCTCGGGCAAGAGCCTGGTGGCGATCGCCGCGCACTTCGCCGCGCTGGCCGACGACCGGACCACCTTCTACACCGCGCCGATCAAGGCGCTGGTCTCGGAGAAATTCTTCGCCCTCTGCGAGGTCTTCGGCGCGGAGAACGTCGGCATGCTCACCGGCGACGCCAGCGTCAACGCCGACGCCCCGATCATCTGCTGCACGGCGGAGATCCTGGCCAACCTGGCGCTGCGCGAGGGCGCCCGGGCCGACGTCGGCCAGGTGATCATGGACGAGTTCCACTTCTACGCCGAGCCGGACCGGGGCTGGGCCTGGCAGGTGCCGATCATCGAGCTGCCGCAGGCGCAGTTCGTCCTGATGTCCGCGACCCTCGGCGACACCACCCGATTCGTGGACGACCTGACCCGGCGCACCGGCCGGCCGACCGCCGTCGTCCGCTCGGCGGAGCGGCCGGTCCCGCTCCTCTTCTCGTACGCGATGACGCCGCTGCACGAGACCCTGGAGGAGCTGCTGGCGACCAAGCAGGCCCCCGTCTACGTCGTGCACTTCACCCAGGCGGCCGCGCTGGAGCGCGCCCAGGCGCTGATGAGCGTGAACGTCTGCACCCGGGCCGAGAAGGACATGATCGCCGAGGCGATCGGCAACTTCCGGTTCACCTCGGGCTTCGGCAAGACGCTGTCCCGGCTGGTCCGGCACGGCATCGGCGTGCACCACGCCGGCATGCTGCCCAAGTACCGCCGGCTCGTGGAGACGCTGGCCCAGGCCGGCCTGCTCAAGGTCATCTGCGGCACCGACACCCTCGGCGTCGGCATCAACGTGCCGATCCGCACCGTGCTCTTCACCGGCCTGTCGAAGTACGACGGCACCCGGACCCGGCTGCTCAAGGCCCGCGAGTTCCACCAGATCGCCGGCCGGGCCGGACGGGCCGGCTTCGACACCCTCGGCCGGGTCGTGGTGCAGGCCCCCGAGCACGTCATCGAGAACGAGAAGGCCCTCGCCAAGGCGGGCGACGACCCGAAGAAGCGCCGCAAGGTGGTCAAGAAGAAGCCGCCGGAGGGCTCGATCGGCTGGGGCGAGCCGACCTTCCAGCGCCTGGTCGAGGCCGAGCCGGAGCCGCTAACCTCCAGCTTCCAGGTCAGCCACTCGATGCTGCTCAACGTCATCGGCCGCCCCGGCGACGCGTTCGCCTCGATGCGGCACCTGCTCACCGACAACCACGAGGACCGGGCCGCCCAGCGCCGGCACATCCGCCGGGCCATCGCCATCTACCGGGCGCTGCGGGCCGGCGGCGTGGTCGAGGAGCTGCCCGAGCCGGACGAGCAGGGCCGCCGGGTGCGGCTCACCGTCGACCTCCAGCTCGACTTCGCGCTCAACCAGCCGCTCTCCCCGCTCGCCCTGGCCACCATCGAGCTGCTCGACCGGGAGTCCCCGTCGTACGCCCTGGACGTGCTGAGCGTGATCGAGTCGATCCTCGACGACCCGCGCCAGGTGCTCTCCGCGCAGCAGTTCAAGGCCCGCGGCGAGGCGGTCGCCGCCATGAAGGCCGAGGGCATCGAGTACGAGGCCCGGCTGGAGCTCCTCGACGAGGTGACCTGGCCGAAGCCCCTCGCCGAGCTGCTGGACTCGGCGTACGAGATGTACCGGCAGGGCCACCCGTGGGTGGCCGACCACCAGCTCTCCCCCAAGTCCGTGGTGCGCGACATGTACGAGCGGGCCATGACCTTCCCCGAGTACGTCCAGTTCTACGGCCTGTCCCGCTCCGAGGGCCTGGTGCTGCGCTACCTCGCGGACGCGTACAAGACGCTGCGGCAGACCGTCCCCGAGGACGCCAAGACCGAGGAACTGGTCGACCTCATCGAGTGGCTGGGCGAGCTGGTCCGCCAGGTCGACTCCAGCCTGATCGACGAGTGGGAGCGGCTGCGCAACCCGTCCGACGTCGCCGAGGTGGCCGCGTCGCTGGACGACCGGCCGCCGGCGGTCACCCGCAACGCCCGGGCGTTCCGGGTGCTGGTGCGCAACGCGCTGTTCCGCCGGGTCGAGCTGGCCGGCCTGCGCCGCTGGGACCTGCTCGGAAAGCTGGACGGCGAGCACGGGTGGCACGCGGACGCGTGGGCGGACGCGCTGGACCCGTACTTCGAGGCGTACGACTCGATCGGGGTGGGACCGGACGCGCGCGGGCCGGCGCTGCTGATGATCGAGCAGGGCCGGGAGAAGTGGTCCGTACGCCAGATCCTGGACGACCCGGAGGGCGACCACGACTGGGGCATCAGCGCCGAGATCGACCTGGCCGCCTCCGACGAGGCGGGCGCCGCGGTCGTCCGGATCACCGACGTAGGGGCGCTGTAGAAACTCCGCGAAAACGGGCCGTCCGGGATGTCCGGGCGGCCCTTTTCGTACCCTGGGCGATGTCAGGCCCGTCGATTAGAATGTATGTACTAATCGAGCTTTTGACCTGGGAGGATGCTCGTGACTGCGCCCACCTCCGCCGCCCCTGTCACCCCCTACGCCACCCTCCTCGGGTTCACCCGCTACGTGGACCGCACCGGGCCCACCAAGGCCACCTTCGTCGGGGGCCTGCGCAAGCAGCGGGCCAGCCGGCACGGCTTCAACCCGCACGGCCAGTTCGTCAAGGCGCTCAAGGCCGACGTCGCCTTCCACACCGGCGGCACCCACCTGGCCCAGATCGCCGACCTGGTCAAGCCGCGCTGGCGCCCGCTCTACGAGGCACTGGTGCCCGGCGCGACCACCTGGCTGCACTCGCTCGGCGAGCCGGCCGGCGTCGACCTGGCCCAGACCCGCGACGCGCTGGCCATGCTGGGCGACCTGCCCGTGAAGATCAACCCGCAGTTCGGCGTGCGCTACGCCGACGGTCGCGCCGAGGCGATCCGGCTGCACTTCGACGAGACCCCGCCGAGCGAGGAGACCACCCTGGCCACGCTGCACCTGATGGCCCGGCACATGGACGCGGTCCTGCCGCACGCCGAGCCGGTGCTGGTCGACGTCCGGCGCGGCGAGGCCCACCGGATGCCGGCCGACGTCAAGCCGGAGCAGGTCGAGCAGTGGCTGGCCGGCGAGGCCGCCGCGTTCCGCGCCATCTGGTCCACCGCCGCCTGACCCGACCCGCCACGACGAGCGGCCGCCCTCCTTCCCGGGGGCGGCCGCTCGCTCGTGTCAGCGGTCGACCGGGGACGCCTCGTCGTCCAGCAGGCCGGCGCGCCCGGCCAGGGCGGCGGCCTCCACCCGGGTGGTCACCCGCAGCTTGCGCAGCAGCGCGGCCGTCATCCGCTTGACCGTGCGCTCCGAGGTGTGCAGGCGTTCGGCGATCTCCACCGTGCCCAGTCCGGCGGCCACCGCCCGGAGCAGCCGGCGCTCCTCGTCGTCGAGGTTGACCCCGGGCGTCCGGGTGGGACCGAGCAGCCGCCGCAGCAGGGCCCCGGGCAGCACGGCCCAGCCGTCCATGACGGCCAGCAGCGGCGGCAGCAGTTCCTCGGGCTCGCTGCTCTTCGGCAGGTAGCCCTCGGCCCCGCAGCGCAGCGCCTCCACCGCCGGCGCCGGGTCCGTCGAACCGGACATCGCGAGGACGCGCACCCGGGGGCAGGTCCGCCGGATGGCCGCGATCGCCCGCGCGCCCCCCGGTGGCGGCATGTGCAGGTCCACCAGGGCCAGGTCGGGTAGGCAGCGGCTGACCAGCGCGGCGGCCCCGGCGGCGTCGCAGGTGGAGCCGACCACCTGGGCCCGCCCGTCGGTGGTACTGGCCAGCAGCAGTTCCAGCCCTCGGACGAAGAGCGGATGGTCGTCCACCACGGCCAGCCGGACCGTCCCGTTGGTCATCCCGTTTCCCCCTCTTTCGGGAAGATACAGGGCAAATGTGAGCCGATGTCGGGAAGCTCGGTTCATGAGAGTGTCCCAGCCTGTCTCCCCACGACTGCCGAAGCCGCCCCGGCACGAGCCGCCGGAGCGGGACGAGCGGCTCATGGTCCGGGTGCTCTGTCACGAGCTGCGGACCCCCGTCCAAGCGCTGGCCGCGCTGACCCGGGCGCTCACCGAGGGCCGGCGGCCGCTGACCCCGCCGGAGCGCCGGTCGATCGCCGAGCTGGCCCACGAGCACGCCGTACACCTGCGGGACCTGCTGGACGACCTCGGCGACCCGCGTACCGCCCTCGGTGGCGGCGAGGAGCGGCTGGTCCCCCTGGCCCGGGTGGTCCGCGCCGTGGCGGGCGGCGCGCCCGGCCGCCGGCTGCGGACCCGGGTGAGCGGGACGGCCGCCCGGCTGGCGGTGCCCGAACGGCCGCTCCGGCAGATCCTCACCAACCTCGTCGACAACGCGGTGCGGCACGGCCCGGCGGGCGGCGAGGTGCTGATCCGCGCCACCGCGTGCCCCGGCGCGCTGACCGTCTCCGTGGTGGACCGGGGCGCGCCCGACGCCGCGCTGCTCACCGCGCTCGCCCATCCGGCACCGTCGCCCGCCGGGTCCGGTCTCGGCCTGTGGATCGTCCGCCGGCTCGTCGACTCCCTCGGGGGGACGCTGCGGGTCCGCCGGCCGCGCGCCGGTGGGCTGGCCGTCGAGGTCCGGCTGCCCGCCCCGCCGCGGGTCGGCCCCGCCGGGCCGCCGAACGGCCCCGGCGGGCCGCCGGATCGGGAACCCGGTGGCGACGACACCCCGTGACTCTGAGGAGATTCGATGTTCACGCACATGAAGGACCTGCAGTTCGAGGCGAAGCCGGACGGGCCGGACGCCGCGTTCGCCCGCCGGCTGCAGGAGATTCTGGGCGGCAAGTGGGGCGAGATGACCGTGGCCAACCAGTACCTGTACCAGGGCTGGAACTGCCGGCTGCCCGGCAAGTACAAGGACCTGCTGCTCGACGTCGGCACCGAGGAGATGGGCCACGTCGAGATGATCGCCACGATGATCACCCGGCTGCTGGAGAACGCCCCGCTGTCGCTCTCCGAGGCCGCCGAGGACAACCCGATGGTCGGCGCCATCTACGGCGGGTCGAACCCGGCCCACTTCATCCACGGCGGCGGCGGCGCGCTGCCCACCGACAGCAACGGCGTGCCGTGGAACGGCAACTTCATCACCGCCAGCGGGAACCTGATGGCCGACTTCCAGCTCAACGTCACCGCCGAGGCCCAGGGCCGGCTCCAGGTCTCGCGCCTGTTCAACATGACCGACGACCCCGGGGTCAAGAAGATGCTCCGTTTCCTGCTGGCCCGCGACACCATGCACCAGAACATGTGGATGGCGGCCATCGAGCAGCTCAAGGAGGACGGGCTGGAGGAGATGCCGGTGCCCGACGCGTTCCCGGACTCGAAGGAGTTCACCGAGAAGTTCAGCTACACCTACCTGGACTTCTCGCCGGGCCAGGACGCCGCCGAGGGCCGGTGGGCCTCCGGTCCCAGCCCCGACGGCAAGGGCGAGTTCCGCTACGACCACAGCCCGCGGGCGCACGCCCCGGAGCCGGTGCTGCCGCCCGGCGACCCGCGCCTCTACGGCACCAACCCGGGAATGGCCGGCAAGGTCGCCACCAAGGTCAAGAGCAAGCTCACCTGACGCCGCCGGCGCCGGGCCGACCCGCTCGGCCGGCCCGGCGCCGTCCTTCCGGGAGGTGCCATGTCCACCGCCAACCGCACCCGGCTGGCCGTCTTCGCCCTGCTGACGGTCGCCGCGGCGACCGCCGGGGCGGCGCTGCCGGCGGTCCTGGCGCTCGCCGGCGTCACGGTGCTGATCCCGGTCGCCGACGCGCTGGACCGGAATCCGGCGCCGGAGCCGGCCCGCCGGCCCGCGCCCGAGCGCGAACCCGCCTGATCCGTCCGCCCCGCCAAGGAGCAAACCGTGGTCACGAACGACATCACCATCGCGTCACCGCTGCGGACCGCCCGGGCCCGGGGCCGGGTACGCGGCCGCCTCATCCTGCTCGGGCCGGCCTTCGTGGCCGCCGTGGCCTATGTCGACCCGGGCAACTTCGCCACCAACTCCACCGCCGGCGCCCGCTACGGCTACCTGCTGGTCTGGGTCGTCGTGGCGGCGAACCTGGCCGCCATGCTGGTGCAGACGCTCACCGCCAAGCTCGGCCTGGCGACCGGGCGCAGCCTGCCCGAACTGTGCCGCGAGCGCCTGCCCGGGCCGGTCAACCGGGTCATGTGGGCCCAGGCCGAACTGGTGGCCATGGCCACCGACCTGGCCGAGGTCATCGGCGGCGCGGTCGCCCTCCACCTGCTCTTCGGCGTTCCGCTGCTGGCCGGCGGCCTCATCGTCGGCGCGGCCGCGTTCGCCGTCCTGGCGCTGCGCTCGCGCGGTTTCCGGGCCTTCGAGATCGCCATCGCGGTGCTGCTCGGGGTGATCGTCCTGGCCTTCGCGGTGAACCTGCTCACCGCGCAGCCCGACGTCTCCGCCGCGGCGGGCGGACTGCTGCCCCGGATGCACAACACCGACAGCATGCTGCTGGCCGCCGGCATCCTCGGCGCGACGGTGATGCCGCACGTCATCTACGTTCACTCGGCGCTGACCCCGAACCGCATCCCGGTGGCCGACGAGGCCGAGCAGCGGATCGTGGCCAAGGGCCTGCGGACCGACGTGCTGCTCGCCCTCAGCACCGCCGGCGCGGTCAACCTCGCCATGCTGCTCGTCGCGGCGTCCACCTTCCACGGCAGCGGCATCCCCGGCACCGACACCCTCGAAGGCGTCCACGCCGGCTTGGCCGGCACGCTGGGCGCGGTGGCGGCGCTCGGCTTCGCCGTCGCCCTGCTCTTCTCCGGGCTGGCCTCGACCAGCGTCGGCACCTACGCCGGCGAGGTCATCATGCAGGGCTTCCTGCGCCGCCGGGTCCCGCTGGTGGTGCGCCGGCTGGTCACCCTGCTGCCCGCGCTGCTGGTGCTGGCCGTCGGCGTCGACCCGACCCGGGCCCTGGTGCTGTCGCAGGTGGTGCTGAGCTTCGGCATCCCGTTCGCGCTGATCCCGGTGGTGGCCTTCACCCGTCGCCGGGACCTGATGGGCGGCCTGGTCAACCGCCCGGTCACCACCGCCGCCGCCGTGGTGATCACCGGTCTCGTGGTGGCGCTCAACCTCTTCCTGCTCTGGCAACTGGTCGCCTGAGCTCCGGGCTGCGCCCGGCGCCGTCACGGGTGCCGGGCGCGGTGCAGCAGGTACGCGGTGACCAGGCCGCCGGCCAGCAGGGCCGCCGCCCCCGCCGTCTGCCCGGTCTCCAGCGCCACCCGGAAGGCATCCCGGACCAGCCCGCGCTCGCCGTCCGAGCCGGCGGCGGCCAACGCGGCCGGAAACGAGCCGGCTCCGGCCAGCGCGGCCGGCAGGAGGGCGGCGAACCGCGCGTTGAGCACCGCGCCGAGCACGGCCACGCCAGCCCGGCGGCCAGCGAGCCGGCCCCGAACAGGACCAGCCCGACGAGCAGCATCCGCCGCCGCCCGTACCGGTCGGCCGCGCTGCCGGCGCTGATCAGCAGGCCGGAAAGGACCAGGGCGTACGCGTTGATGATCCACTGGATGTCGCTGGTGCTGGCGCCCAGCTCGGTGGTGAGCACCGGCACCGCCACGGTGAGCACGGTGTTGTCCAGCACCACGGTGACCTGGGCCAGGCAGAGCACGGCCAGGATCCACCAGCGGTGCCGCAGGACCTCCGGCCCGGCCGGGGCGACGGGCGCGGCGAGGGCGCTCACGGCCGCGGGGCGTACGGGGCGAGCGGGTTGGCCAGCGTCCCGACGAACTGGAGCGCCGCCGACGGGTCCGCCAGGTCGACCATCTGCTGGTTGTTGCGCAGTTGCAGCCGGTTCAGGCAGGAGAGCACGAACTCCGGGGCGAACAGGTCGTGTCGATCCGCCAGGTGGGGCACCGATTCCGTGTAGGCCCGGACGCACTCGGCCACGGTCCGCCAGAAGGTCTCCTCGTCGAGGACGCCCTCGATGACCAGGATCGCGTTGAGGTGCCGCAGGAACGAGTCGAACACGTCGGTGAAGACGCAGAGCACCTTCTCGTCCTCGGGCACGGCGGCGCGGATCCGGCGGACCGCCTCCGGCAGGTCGGCCTCCGGGTCCATCACCACGATCTCCTCGGCGATGTCCTTGAAGATCACCCGCTCCACCACGCCGTCGCGGAGCACCAGGATGACGTTCTCGCCGTGCGGCATGAACGCCAGGTCGTAGGCGTGGAGCGCGTGCAGCAGCGGCACCAGGTAGGCGTCGAGGTAGCGGCGCAGCCACTGCGCCGGGGCCAGCCCGGACCCGGCGATCAGCGCACCGGCGAACGAGCGCCCGGCCCGGTCGACGTGCAGCAGCGACGCCATGGTGGCCAGCCGCCGGCCCGGCTCCAGCCCGGGCACCGGGCTCTCCCGCCAGAGCGCGGCGAGCATCTTCCGGTACGGCGAGTACCGGTCGGTCGCCGCCTCGAACTGCCGGTGCCGGTAGCCGATCGCGGCCCGCTCCCGGATGATCGACAGCCCGGTCCGCCGAAACACCGGGTCGGCGGCGATCAGGTCGGCCAGCCAGTCGTTGATGGCCGGGGTGTGCTCCATGTACGCGGCGGACAGCCCGCGCATGAAGCCCATGTTGAGCACCGAGAGCGCGGTCTTCACGTAGTGCCGGTTCGGGTCGGTGACGTTGAAGAAGGTTCGCACCGACTGCTGGGCGAGGTGCTCGTCCGGCCCCTCGCCCAGCGGCACGAGGTGCCGCCGGGCCACCTCGCCGGCGAAGGTGACGGCCAGCTTGTTCCACCACTGCCAGGGGTGCACCGGCAGCAGCAGGTAGTCGGCCGGGTCGAGGCCGAGCCCGGTGAGGGTACGCGCGAAGCCCGCCAGGGTCTCCGTGCCGAGTTCGGCCCGCAGGTGGGTGTCGTAGTCCAGGTCGGCGGCGCAGGTGAAGGTGGTGTGGTTACGGTGTGCGGCGAGCCAGAGCAGCCGGACCGGCTGGCCGGCCTCCGGGGCGTACCGGTGGTGGTCGTGCACGCCGAAGCCGATCCGGCCGCTGTTGGCCACGAAGCACGGGTGGCCCTCGGTCATCGCCGTCTCGATCTGCTGAAAGTCCGCCCTGACCAGTTCGGCCGCGCCCAGCTCGGGCCGGGCCAGCTTGTAGGCGAGGGCGGCCAGGGTGGAGGTGATCTCCTCCAGGTAGACGGGCAGGACGGCGTCGGTGAGGCCGAGCGCGCGGCGCAGCTCCAGGCAGAGGTCGACGGCGTCCAGCGGCACCTCCCGCCCGTCGACGTGCCGGGTCAGGCCGGCGGGGTCGATCCACCAGTGGTTCAAGGTCAGCTGCCGGGCCGCGAAGCGGTACTCGGTGGTGCCGTCGTCGCTGCGTACCCGGTACTGGCCGGCGCCCTGCGGCTCGGGGGTGATCAGCCGTTCGTGGGCGAACTCGGCCAGCGCCTTGCGGACCAGTTGGCGGTTGGCGGCGGCCCAGAGCTCGGGGGTGAGGTGGTCGACGGCGGCGGAGGGGGTGGTCACGGGGTTACCTCTCAGCGGGTGGCGGCCAGGAACTGCTCGCGGGTGCAGACGCTGAGCAGGGCCGTCTTCTCGGGCTTGGTGATCGGGCCGACGACCGTGAAGCCGACGGCCGCGTTCAGCGCGTGCACGGCGGTGTTGCGCACGTCGGGCTCGACCACCACTCGGCGGGTGGCCGGGTCGGCGAAGAGCCAGTCCAGCACCGTGGTGATCACGGCGATGGTGAAGCCGTGCACCGGCGCCTCGGCGGGCGCGCAGAGAAAGTGCATCCCGACGTCGCCCTCGGCCGGGTCGTAGCGGCCGACCAGCTCGACCCGGGCCGGGTCGTAGCGCTCGGCGAGGAACGCCGGCCGGCCCTGCCAGCACCCGAGGTACGCGTCGTGGTGCGGGTGCGCGGCGATCCGCCGGTACTCCTCGGCCACCCGGTCGACGTCGGCGTCCTGCATCATCCAGAACACCGCCTTGGGGTGGGTGACCCAGCCGTGCAGCAGCGCGGCGTCGGTGTCCGGGTCGAGCGGGCGAAGGCTGAACTCGCCGAGGCGCGGGTCGTGCCGGCGGTGGGCGGGCGCGCTCACCGGGTCACCTTCCGTCCGCGACTGGGGGGTCACGAGGGCATCCCGGCGGGCGCGCCGAACTCCTGGAAGGTGATGCTCTTCTCGATCGGGTAGTGCTCGCGGCCGGCCAGCTCGCGGATGATCCAGGAGTTGCGGTAGGCGCCCATGCCCAGGTCGGGCGAGGTGACGCTGTGCGTGTGGGTGCCGGCGTTCTGGAGGAAGACGCCCCGTCCGGTGTGGTCGACGCTGTAGTTGCGGGCCACGTCGAAGCGGCCGTGGCCGTCGAAGCGGAGGCGGTCCCGGATCGGGTCGAGGAAGGCGGGCACCCGGTAGCGGTAGCCGGTGGCCAGCACCAGCCCCTCGGTCTCCAGGGTGAAGTCGCGGCCCTGCTCGACGTGGTGCAGCCCCAGCTCGTACGTCCCGCGCGCCGGGTCGTACGCGGCGTCGGCCAGCTCGGTGTTGGTGAGCAGCCGGGTGGGCACCGGGCCAGCGACGCTCTTCACGTAGAGCAGGTCGAAGATCGCGTTGATCAGCTCCGCGTCGATCCCCTTGAACAGCCCCTTCTGCTCCGCTTCGAGCCGGTAGCGGGTCGGCTCGGGCAGGGCGTGGAAGTAGTCCACGTAGTCCGGGGAGGTCATCTCCAGGGTGAGCTTGGTGTATTCGAGCGGGAAGAAGCGTGGCGAGCGGGTGACCCAGTTCAGCTGGTAGCCGTGGGTGTCGATGTCGGCCAGCAGGTCGTGGTAGATCTCGGCGGCGCTCTGGCCGCTGCCGAGCACGGTGATGCTCCGCTTGCCCCGCAGCGCCGCCCGGTGCTCCCGGTACCGGGAGTTGTGGATCACGTCGCCGCCCAGCCCCGCACAGGCCGGCGGCACGTGCGGCGGGGTGCCGGTGCCGAGCACCAGCCGGCGGGCCCGGTGGGTGACCTGCCGGCCGCCCACCCGGGCGTGCGCCACGTACCGGTCGTCGGTCGGGTCGTACTCGATCGCGGTGACCTGGTGTCCCAACCGGACGGTGGGCAGCTTGGCGGCGGCCCACCGGCAGTAGGCGTCGAACTCGCTGCGCAGCGGGAAGAAGTTCTCCCGGATGTAGAACGGGTAGAGCCGCCCGGTCTCCTTGAGATAGCTGAGGAAGGAGTACGGCGAGGTCGGGTCGGCGAGCGTGACCAGGTCGGCGAGGAACGGGGTCTGCAGGTGGGCGCTCTCCAGCAGCATGCCGGGATGCCAATCGACGTCGTCGCGGGCCTCCAGGAACAGGCCGTCGAGGTCGTCGATCGGGGCGGTCAGGCAGGCCAGGCCGAGGTTGTACGGGCCTAGCCCGACGGCGATGAAGTCGTGGGTCGACATGGGGTTCTCCAGGGGCGGGCGGCCGGTCAGCCGACCGGGCAGGACAGCTCGTCGGCGGTGCGGGTGCGGGCGTACCAGCCGGCGTGTTCGGCGATCAGGTCGAGGACCGCGGCGACGTCGTCCCCGGTGGTCTCCGGGTTGAGCAGGGTGAACTTCAGGTAGTGCTCGCCGTCGACCCGGGTGCCCGCGACGAGCGCGGCGCCGGAGGCGGCGAGCGCCTCGCGGGCGTACAGGTTGGCGTCGTCGACGAGCCCGGCGGCCAGGCCGGCGGGGCGCCAGCGGAACACCAGGGTGCTCAGCGTCGGCCGGGTCACCACCTCGAAGCGGGGATCGGCGGCGAGCAGGTGCCAGGCCTCGTCGGCCCGGTCGACCACCTCGTCGAAGAGCGCGCCGACCGCGTCCGCCCCCATGATCCGCAGGGTGAGCCAGAGCTTGAGCGCGTCGAAGCGGCGGGTGGTCTGCAGGCTCTTGTCGACCTGATTGGGGATGCGCTGCTCGACGGCGCGCGCCGGGTTGAGGTAGTCGGCGTGCCAGGTGGCGTGCCGCAGCGTCCGGCGGTCGCGGACCAGCACGGCGCTGGAGCTGACCGGCTGGAAGAAGGACTTGTGGTAGTCGACGGTCACCGAGTCGGCCCGCTCGATGCCGTCGAGCAGGTGCCGGCGGGTCGGCGAGACCAGCAGCCCGCAGCCGTACGCGGCGTCGACGTGCAGCCACACGCCGGCCGCCGCGCAGATGTCGGCGACCTGCGGCAGCGGGTCGATGCTGCCGAAGTCGGTGGTGCCGGCGGTGGCGACCACGGCCATCACGAGCAGCCCGTCCGCCCGGCAGCGGGCGATCTCCCAGGCGAGCGCGTCGGGGCGCATCCGCCGCTGCGCGTCGGTGTCGACCGTGCGCACCGCGTCGGGGCCGAGGCCAAGCAGCCGGGCGGCCTTCTGCACGCTGAAGTGGCCGGCGGCGGAGGTGAGCACCCGCAGCCGGGAGAGCGCCTCGGGTCCCGGGCGCAGGCCGGCCCGCGCCCGGGCCTCCTCCCGGGCGAGCAGCAGCGCCTGGAGGTTGGAGTGCGTGCCGCCGCTGGTGAACACCCCGTCGGCGGCGGGACCGAGCCCGATCCGCTCGGCCGTCCAGTCGATCAGCCGGCGCTCGATGAGCGTGCCGCCGGCGCTCTGGTCCCAGGTGTCCAGCGAGGAGTTGACCGCGGTCAGCACCGCCTCGCCGAGCAGCGCGGGGATCACCACCGGGCAGTTCAGGTGGGCCAGGTAGCGGGGGTGGTGGAAGTAGACGGCGTCGCGCAGGTAGACGTCGTGCAGTTCGTCGAGGGCCGCGCCGGGGTCGGGGAGCGGGCGGTCGAGGTCGACCGCCGCGACGCGCGGGGCGAGGTCGTCCGGGCCGACCCCGGTGAACGGCCGGTCGGCGGCGGCCACCCGGCGGGCGACCCGCTCGACCCCCTCGGCCAGCACGCTGCGGTAGCGGTCCAGCGAGCGGGCGGTGAACAGGTGGTCCCGGGGGGCGGCCGGGCCGGCGCCGGCCGAGGGGGCCGGAACGGTTGCTCCGGGCAGGCTCATGGGCAGTCCTCAGTGGTCGGAAGCGGACACGACGGCGACGGTGCGACGGCACGGGCGGTCCGGAGTCGATCGAAAGTTAGGCTACCCTAACCTAAACTTGCAGGGGTTAAGAGGTCGGATGCCGCCACGCCGAGATCGGTCCGGTCGGTGGCTGCCGACCGTGGCCCGGCGGGGAAGCGTCGCTGGTGGACCACGCCGGCCACGACGGCGAGACCCGACCAGCACGACGCAGGCGAGGGCGACCGCCGGGTAGCCCAGCCGGTCGGCCGCGGCCAGGCCGGCCGAGGCGGCCACGAACGAGCAGACCAGCCCGAACGAGGACAGCACGGGAGGCCAAGCCGGTCGAGGTGGCCTGGGTGGCGGTCTGCGCCAACGACCGCCGCGACGACGTGGTCGACGTCGGCGTCGACTTCGCGCCCCCGCACCGCGCCGGGCGGATCCGGGACCTGCTCGCCGCCGACGTCCCGTCCGACGCCGTACACGTCGACACCCGGCTGGCGGCCGGCCCGCTGCGGGCGCTGCTCGACCGGCTCGACCCGGCCACGCTCGACCCGGCCACCCGGACGCTGCTTCGGCGGCTGCGCGCCTGGGACGGCCGGATGGCCGCCGACAGCACCGACGCCGGCGCCTGGGCGGCCTGGCGGAGCAGCCTGGTCCGCCGGCTGCACGACCATCCCCGACTGCGTCCGCTGCGCACCCCGGCCCGCTACGATGCGCTGTTCGCGCCGTGGACCGACCCCCTCGCCCGGCTCGGGCACGCCCTCGACGGCCTGATCGCCGGGGCGGACCGGCTCGGTGTCGACCTCGACGCCTTTGCCGCGGCGGCGCTGGCCGAGGTGGCCGCGGCCGGTCCGGCCCCGGCGTGGGGCGCCCGGCACCGGCTGCACCCCGTGCACCTCGGCGTGGCGCCCGACGTCGACGCCGCCGTGGCCGCGATGCGCGACCGGGTGGCCCTCGGCGGCGACACCGACTGCGTGCTCGCCACCTCCAGCGCGCCCGGGGTCTCCGACGCCTGCTGGCGCGGCCCGGTGGCCCGCTACGTCTGGGACCTCACCGACCGCTCGCGCAGCCGCTGGGTGGTGCCGTTCGGCGCCTCCGGCCGGCCGGGCGACCCGCACTTCGACGACCAACTGCCGCGCTGGGCGGCCGGAGAGCTGATCCCGGTGCCCGACACCGACCTCATCGGAGAAGGAGACCCGTCATGACGTACCAGGAGAAGCTGCCCGACCTCGGCGAGCTGCGGCTCGTCCCGGTCGACCCGGCGGCGGACGCGGCGCTGCTGCACGGCTGGGTGACCCAGCCGTGGGCCCGGTTCTGGGGGATGGGCGACCACACCGAGGCCGACGTGCGGGAGGTCTACGCGTTCCTCGACGGCCTGGCCACGCACCACGCCTACCTGATCACCCTGGACGGGACGCCGGTCGGCCTGTTCCAGACCTACCAGCCCGAGGCCGACCCGGTCGGCGAGCGCTACCCGGTCCGCCCCGGCGACGTCGGCATGCACCTGCTGCCCGCACCGGGCCGACAGCTGCCCGGCCTCACCTCGGCGGTCGGGCCCGCCCTGGCCCGGTTCCTCTTCACCGATCCCACCTGGCGGCGCATCATCGTCGAGCCGGACGTGCGCAATGAGCGCGCGCTGCGCCGCCTGGAGCGCGAGGGCTTCACCTTCGACGCCGAGATCGACATGCCGGACAAGCGAGCTCAGCTCGCCTTCCTCACCCGCGAACGGTTCGAAACCGACCACCCGGTCCCGGCCTGACGACGACAGCGCCCGCCCGGCACGGGGCCGGGCGGGCGGGGACGGTGCGGTGGCTCAGGCGGCCAGGTACTTCTCCAGGTCGTCCAGGATCTTGTTGGCGGCGCCGACGCCGATGCCGGTCATCCACACCTCGTCGGAGACGACATGCGCCTTGCCCGCCTTCACCGCGGACAGGCCCTGCCAGAGGCTGCCGGCGGTCACCTTCGCCTGCTCGGCGGCGGCCTTCTCGCCGTACGCGGTCACGAAGACCACGTCGCCGTCGACCTCGTTGACCCGCTCGGGGCTGACCAGGTCGAAGCGCTTGTCCTCCTTGCCCTCCAGCAGCTGCCGCTGCGGGCGGCCCAGGCCGGTGTCACCGACCACGATGCCGGAGAACGAGTCCGGGCCGTAGACCCGGATGTTGCCCGGGATGAAGCGCACGATGGAGACCTTCCGCGACGACGCGTCGCCGAGCTTCGCGCCGAAGTCCTTCGCCCGCTTCTCGTAGGTGGCCAGCAGGTCCTTGGCCTGCTGCTCCTTGCCGAGGGCCTTGCCGTCGAGGAGGAAGTTCTCCTTCCAGGTGATGCCCACCTTCTCGGTGAAGACGGTCGGGGCGATGGCGGACAGCTCGTCGTAGAACTTCTCCTGACGGAACTTGCTGCCGAGGATCAGGTCCGGCTTGAGCGCGTTGATCGCCTCCAGGTCGGGCTCGGTGAGCACCCCGACCTCCTTGATGCCGGCGAGCTTGTCGGCGCCGAAGTAGGTGGGCCAGCTCTTCGCCTCGCCGGCGGTGGCCGCGCCGACCGGGGTCACGCCCAGCGACAGGGCGGTGTCGATCTTGTCGGTGTCGAGCACCACCACGCGCTTCGGCTCGGCGGGCACCTTGCTGGTGCCCATCGCGTGGGTGATCTCCCGGGTCTCCCCGGCGCTGGTGCCGGAGACGGGATCGCTCTTCCCGCAGGCGGTGAGGCCCACGCCGAGGGCGAGGGCCGCGGTGAGAGCGGCGGCGAGACGACGCATCAAAGGTCCTTTCCTTGACAGGTACGGGGTCGGCGCGCGGTCAGGCGTCGCCGACGGAGGTGCCGGCCGGGGCCGGCGTGGCGGCCGGAACGGCCGAGGTCTGGGTGAGGGCGGGCACGACCAGCGGGGCGCCGGTCACCGGGCAGGGCACGACCACGCAGTCGAGCCCGAAGACGTCGCGCACCAGGTCGGCGGTGAGGATCTCGCGCGGCGGGCCGGCGGCGACCACCGCGCCGGCGCGCATGGCGACCAGGTGGTCGGCGTAGCGGGCGGCCTGGTTGAGGTCGTGCAGCACGGCCACCACGGTCCGGCCGCGCTCGGCGCGCAGCCGGTGCAGCAGGTCCAGCACCTCCACCTGGTGGGCCAGGTCGAGGAAGGTGGTCGGCTCGTCCAGCAGCAGCGCCTCGGTGTCCTGGGCCAGGGTCATGGCGATCCATACCCGCTGCCGCTGCCCGCCGGAGAGGGTGTCCACCGGCCGGTCGGCGAGCTCGGCCACGTCGGCCATGGCCATGGCCGCCTCGACGGCCCGGCCGTCCTCCGCGGACCACTGCTGCCACCAGCGCTGGTAGGGCTGGCGGCCCCGGCCGACCAGGTCGGCCACGGTGATCCCCTCGGGCACCAGCGGGCTCTGCGGCAGCACGCCGAGCCGCCGGGCCACCTCGCGGGTGGGCAGGTCGCGGATCGCCGTGCCGTCCAGCAGCACCGCGCCGCGGCGCGGGGTGAGCAGCCGGGCCATGGTGCGCAGCAGGGTGGACTTGCCGCAGGCGTTCGGCCCGACGATCACCGTGAACGCGTCGGCGGGCAGGTCGAGGTCCAGCCCGTCCAGGACGGTCCGGGTCTCGTAGCCGACGACCAGGTCGCGGGTGGACAGCATGGCGGTCACGACCGCCTCCCTCGGGTCCGCAGCAGCAGGAAGATCAGGTACGGGCCGCCGATCGCCGCGGTGAGCACGCCGGCCGGGAGCTGGGTGGGGGCGAACAGCCGGCGCCCGGCCAGGTCGGCCAGCACCAGCAGCAACGCCCCGAGCAGGGCGGCGCAGAGCAGCGGCGGCCGCTCCGACCGGACCAGCCGCCGGGCCACCTGCGGGGCGACCAGCGCCACGAAGTCCACCGCGCCGACCTGCGCGGTGACGGCGGCGGCGGCCAGCACTCCGGTGGCGGCCAGGCCGACCCGTCGGGCCACCGGGCGCAAGCCGATCCCCCGGGCGGTGTCGTCGTCCAGCGCGGTGCTGCGCAGCGCCCAGCCGGCCCAGAGCAGCACGGGCAGCAGCACGGCGAGGGTGCCGGCGATCCAGGCCGCCTCGGACCAGCCCTTGCCGGCCAGGGTGCCGATCAGCCAGAGCTGGGCGCGCAGCCCGTCGATCGGGTCGGCGGCGAGCATGACCACCTCGGTCAGCGCCCGGAGCGCGAACGCCACCGCCACGCCGGCCAGCACGAAACGCTGCGCGGCCAGGCCGTGCCGCGCCCCGAGGGCGAAGACCAGGACGGCCGCCGCCAGGCCGCCGAGCAGTGCCGCCGGGGCCACCAGGACCGCGGCGGCGCCGCTGGTCAGGGCCACCGTGGCGGCCAGGCCGGCGCCCTGGGTGACGCCGATGACGTCGGGGCTGGCGAGGGGATTGCGGGCCACGCTCTGGATCAGGGTGCCGGCCACGCCGAAGGCCGCCCCGGCCAGCGCCGCGAGCACCGCGCGGGGCAGTCGCAGGTCGAGCACCACGAGGTCGTACGGGGTGCCGGCGCCGGAGAGCGCCCGCAGCACGTCGGCCGGGGCCACGTACGGGGTGCCGAGCGAGAGGCTGAGCACCATGGCGCCGACGAGCAGCACGAACAACGTGACGGCGACCAGCACCGGCCGCCGCCGCACCGGCATCGCCAGCGGCCCGACCCGCACCAACACCCGCCCCGGCAGGGCGGTGGTCGAGGTGCTCATGCCGTCACGACCTTGGCGCGGCGGACCAGGAAGGCGAGCAGCGGGGCGCCGACCAGGGCCGTGATGATGCCGGCCGGGACCTCGCCGGGCGGGGCGACCAGCCGGCCGACCACGTCGGCGCCGAGCACCAGGGCCGGGCCGAGCAGCGCGGCGACCAGCAGGGTCCACCGGTGGTCGGCGCCGACCAGGGCCCGGGCCAGGTGCGGCACGGCCAGCCCGACGAAGGCGATCGGCCCGGCGGCGGCCACGGCGGCGCCGGTGAGCAGCACCCCGCCGGCGCCGGCCGCGAGGCGGACCAGGGCGATCCGGTGGCCGAGGCCCCGGGCGACGTCGTCGCCGAGGGCGAGCGCGTCCAGGCCCCGGGCGGCCAGCGCCGCGAGGAGCGTGCCGGCGACGACGAACGGGAGCACCTGGCCGGCGACGCCGACGTCCCGGCCGGTGAGGCCGCCGACCACCCAGAACCGGTACTCCTCGAAGGTGCGGGCGTCGATGCTGAGCAACGCGTACACGACGGCGCCGAGACCGGCGTCGAGGGCCGCGCCGACCAGCGCGAGGGTGACCGGGCTGGCGCCCTCGCGGGTGCGGTTGGCGACGGCGAAGACCAGCAGGCCGGCGAGGAGCGCCCCGGCGATGCCGAACCAGACGTATCCGGTGAGCGTGCTCACGCCGAAGACGGCGATGGCGAGCACCACCCCGAAGGACGCGCCGGCGCTGACCCCGAGGATGCGCGGCTCGGCGAGCGGGTTGCGGGTGACGGCCTGGAAGAGCACCCCGGCCAGGGCCAGGGCGATCCCGACGACCAGCCCCAGCGCGGTGCGCGGCAGCCGCAGCTCGCGGACCACGGTGGTGGCGTCGCCGCCGTCCGGGGCGACGAGGGCGTGCCACACCTGGTCGACGGGGAGGTGGCGGCTGCCGAGCGCCAGGCTGGCCAGCAGCGCGACGATGAGCAGGAGCGCCGCCGCCAGGGTGACCGCGAGGCGGCGGGGCACGCCGCGGCGGATGGGGGCGTCGGCCCTGGCGGGCCGGACGGCGACGGTGGTCACTGGGGGTGTTCGCCTCTCGGATTAGGTACGCCTTACCTTAACCGAGCTGGTTAGGCAGGCCTAACTCGGCTTCGTCGATGCGGGGGTTGCGCCTCCACCAGGGGGAGGCGGCAGGGTGGGCGGCATGGACGGTGCGACGCGCTACTCGATCGGTGACCTGGCCCGGCGGGCCGGGCTGCCGGTGAAGACCATCCGCTTCTGGTCCGACCGCGGCATCGTGCCGCCGACCGACCGCGGCCCCACGGGCCACCGCCGCTACGGCCCCGACGCCCTGGCCCGCCTGGAGCTGGTGCGGACGCTGCGCGAGCTGGGCGTCGACCTGTCCACGGTGCGCCGGGTGGTGGAGCGGGAGGTCGGCCTGCCCGAGGTGGCCGCGGCGCATGCCGACGCCCTGGCCACCCAGATCCGGGTGCTGCGGCTGCGCCGCGCGGTGCTGACCGTGATCGCCCGGCGCGGGTCCGACGGCGCCGAGGCCGAACTCCTGCACCGGCTGGCCGGGCTCGCCGAGGCGGAGCGACGGCGGCTGGTCGACGAGCTGCTCGACGGCGCCTTCGCCGGCCTGACCGAGGCCGGATTCGCCGGGATCCGCCGCTCGCTCACGCCGGAGCTGCCCGACGACCCCGCCGACGAGCAGGTCGAGGCGTGGGTGGAGCTGGCCGAGCTGGCACTGGACCCGGACTTCCGGGCCGGCCTGCGCCGGCTCGCGGAGCAGCACGCGGCCGACCGGGCCGGCGCGCCGGGCGTCCGCCGGGACGCCGTCGCCGTGGTCCGGGAGGAGGTCGGCCCGGCGCTGGCCGCCGGCGTCGACCCCACCTCGCCCCGGGCCGACCCGGTCGTCGCCGCGGCCACCGGCCGGTACGCGCGACTCTGCGGCCACCCGGACGACGCCGACCTGCGCCGGCGGCTGCTGGACCGGCTGGAGTCCGCCAACGACCCGCGCCGGGAGCGGTACCTGCGCCTGCTCTCGGTGGTCAACGGCTGGCCGCCGGTGGAGAGCCTGACGCCGGTGCTCGACTGGTCGATCCGCGCGCTGCGGGCCCGGGCCACCGGCTAGCCCCTACCCTGGGGGCATGCGATTCGACCAGCACACCGTGGTGCTCCTGGTCCGCCCGGACGACGCGCCCGACCTGCCCCAGGACGCCCTCGACCGGCTCCAGGACGCGCACCTGGCCCACCAGGCCGGGCTGGTGGATCAGGGCGCCGTTCTCGCCGCCGGCCCGTTCCTTGGCGGCGACGACGAGCGGATCCGCGGCATCGCCGTGCTCTCGGTGGACCCGCAGATGGCCCGCGAGCTCTACGCCAACGACCCCGCGGTACGCGCCGGGCGGCTGGTCGCGCAGGTGCTGAGCTGGATGGTGCCGGAGGGCAACATCCGCTTCGAGCAGGTGCCGGTGCCCCGCTCGATGCTCGAGGCCGCCGCGGGCGACTGACCGGGCCGCCTCACTCAGCGCCCATCACCAGGCCCTCGATGGTGTGCTTCTGCCGGATGGGTTCGAGGGTGTCGACCACCGGGCAGCGCAGGTGGGCCCGGACGAGGTCCGGCAGGCGCGCCCAGTAGTCCCGGGTGACCGCCATGTCGTGGTGGGCGGCGTTGCCCGCGCCGGGGGCGTCGACGCCGAGCACCAGCACGGGCCGGGCCAGGTCGCTGACGTTCGGGGTGCCCCGGTGGATGGTGAGCGCGGAGCGCGCCGAGATGTCGCCGCGCTGCGGATACTTGCGCACCGCGCGGGCCTCGTAGCGGGGGTAGCGGTCCTTCGGCGGGAACATCTCGTGGTCGAAGTCGCAGCCGTCGTCCCACTGGGTGCCCGGGGCGATCTCGAAGGGACCCATCTCCTCCACCGTGTCGACCGTGGTGAGGTTGAAGGCCAGCGAGGTGAGCCGGCGCCGTAGCCGGGTCTCCTCGGGCATCGGGAAGTCCCGGTGCCACGGTTGCGTCATCGCGCCGGGGAACGGGATGTCGAAGCCCAGTTCGACGATCTCGTAGTCGGGGCCGAGCACGGCCCGGCACACCGACACCACCCACGGGTGGGTGACCAGGTCGACGAAGCCACGCAACTGCTCGGGGTGGATCTCGACGTACCACCGTTCGGGGCCGCGCCCCACCGCGCCGTCGGGCCGGGACCGGGCCTCCCGGAACGCCGCGTCGACGTCCTCGCCGACCTGCTCGACCCAGTCGACCGGGAAGGCGCCGCGGCAGGCGGTGATGCCGTCGCGGTAGAGGTCGCCGAGGGCCTCGACCGGGGTCTCGTCGTCGAGCACGTGGGATGTCATCGGGCCTCCTCGTCGGCGGACGACCCGAGTATTACAACGTTGTAGAGGGCTCGCAAGACCTACCGGCGCGGGCTCCTGCGCGGGCGATCAGTCCTCGGCGGCCTGGCGGCTGCCGGGCACCACCGGCATCGGCCACACCCCGGTCCGCGGCGGCCCGACCGGGACCTCCACCTGGTGGTCCGACCAGACATACGTCTCCGGCAGCAGGTCGGTCACCGGGACCGCGCGCAGCGCCTCCGGCGGGCCGACGATCACCCGGATCGACGGAAAGTAGTCGAGGAGCACCTGCCGGCACCGGCCGCAGGGCGGGATGACGCCCCGCCCCCTGCCCCCCACCGCGACGATGGTCTCCAGATCCCCGCCGCCCTGGGTGGCGGCGGCGCCGATGGCCACCACCTCGGCGCACGGGCCGCCGGTGAAGTGATAGACGTTCACACCGCTGAAGACGCGGCCGTCGGTGGTCCGCACGGCGGCGGCGACCGTGTGGTTGTCGCTGCGGCAACGCAGCTTGGCGACGGCCATCGCGGCCTGCACCAGTGCCCGGTCGGTGTCGCGCATGATCCATCCCGTCCCGTCGTCGGCCTCGCTCGGCGAAAACTCTAGCCGGGCGGGATGGCGCGACCCGGGACGGCACGCAGGGCGGACGGGCTTCCACCGCAGGTCGCCGCGGCGCGCGGCGCCCGGCGGAGCGCTGCCGGCGCGAACCGGCCCGCCGCCGGTAACCCGGGGGCGGTGCGGCGCGCGCCTGCCTATCCTTGGCGACGACATGCAGAATCCAGCCGCACCCGCCGTACCCGAGACCCTTCGCGACCTGCACCGCCGCCTCGCACCCCTGATGTTCCGTGACCAGCGCCGGCTCCAGCGCCGGCTGGACGGCGTCCGGAAGCTGCGCGACCCGCAGCGGCGGGAGTCCGCGCTCGCCGAGATCGCGGCCGAGGTGGCCCGCGCCGAGGCGCGGCTGGTCGCTCGGCGGGATGCGGTGCCGGCGATCACCTACCCGGCGCAGCTGCCGGTCGGCGAGCGCAAGGACGACATCGCCGCCGCCATCCGCGATCACCAGGTGGTCATCGTGGCCGGCGAGACCGGCTCCGGCAAGACCACCCAGCTGCCCAAGATCTGCCTGGAGCTGGGCCGCGGCATCACCGGCCTGATCGGCCACACCCAGCCCCGCCGGCTGGCCGCCCGGACCGTGGCGGACCGGATCGCCGAGGAACTCGGCACCGAGCTGGGCGACGTGGTCGGCTACAAGGTGCGCTTCACCGACCAGGTCGGCGACAACAGCCTGGTCAAGCTGATGACCGACGGCATCCTGCTGGCCGAGTTGCAGACCGACCGGATGCTGCGCCAGTACGACACGCTGATCATCGACGAGGCGCACGAGCGCAGCCTCAACATCGACTTCATCCTCGGCTACCTCCGGCAGCTCCTCCCCCGCCGCCCCGACCTCAAGGTGGTCATCACCTCGGCGACCATCGAGACCGACCGGTTCGCCAAGCACTTCGCCGACGCCGAGAGCAACCCGGCCCCGGTCGTCGAGGTGTCCGGCCGGACCTACCCGGTGGAGGTGCGCTACCGGCCGCTGGTCGAGGTCGCGGAGGCCGAGGAGGAGGACGAGGCCGACGAGGAGAACGTCCGGGACCAGATCCAGGCCATCGGCGACGCCGTCGAGGAACTGGCCGCCGACGGTCCGGGCGACATCCTGGTCTTCCTCAGCGGCGAGCGGGAGATCCGGGACACCGCCGACGCGCTCGGCAAGCTGGTGCAGAAGAAGCGTTCCCTGCTCGGCACCGAGATCCTCCCGCTCTACGCCCGGCTCTCCACGGCCGAGCAGCACCGGGTCTTCGCCCCGCACGCCGGGCGCCGGGTGGTGCTCGCCACCAACGTCGCGGAGACCTCACTGACCGTCCCCGGGATCAAGTACGTGGTGGACCCGGGCACCGCCCGGGTCTCCCGCTACTCCAGCCGGCTCAAAGTCCAGCGGCTGCCGATCGAACCGGTCTCCCAGGCCTCGGCCAACCAGCGCAAGGGGCGCTGCGGCCGGACCTCGGACGGCATCTGCATCCGCCTCTACGACGAGCAGGACTTCGCCTCCCGGCCCGAGTTCACCGACCCGGAGATCCTGCGCACCAACCTGGCCTCGGTCATCCTCCAGATGACCTCGATCGGGCTGGGCGACATCGGCGCCTTCCCGTTCATCGACCCGCCGGACCGGCGCAACGTCACCGACGGCGTGAACCTGCTGCACGAGCTGGGCGCGCTGGACCCGACAGAGACCGACCCGGCGAAGCGGCTCACCCCGCTCGGCCGGCGGCTGGCCCAGCTCCCGGTCGACCCGCGGCTGGCCCGGATGGTCCTGGAGGGCGAGCGCAACGGCTGCGCCACCGAGGTGGTCGTGATCGCGGCCGCGCTCTCGATCCAGGACCCGCGCGAGCGGCCCGCCGACAAGCAGGCCCAGGCCGACCAGGCGCACGCCCGGTTCGCCGACAAGGAGTCGGACTTCGTCGCGTACCTCAACCTGTGGCGCTACCTGCGGGAGCAGCAGCGGAACCTGTCCTCCAGCGCGTTCCGGCGGATGTGCAAGGCCGAGTACCTGAACTACCTGCGGGTACGCGAGTGGCAGGACATCGTCAGCCAGCTGCGCCAGGTGCTGCGTACCGCTGACAAGGGTGACGGCCGGCGCGGCGGCGGCGCGGACCTGCCCGAGGAGATCGACACCCCGAAGGTGCACCAGTCCCTGCTGCCCGGCCTGCTCTCCCACCTCGGCCTCAAGGACGCGCAGAAGCACGAGTACCTGGGGGCGCGCGGGGCGAAGTTCGCGATCTTCCCGGGCTCGGCGCTGTTCCGGAAGCCGCCCCGCTGGGTGATGGCCGCCGAGCTGGTCGAGACCTCCCGGCTCTGGGGCCGGGTGGCCGGCCGGGTCGAGCCGGAGTGGGTCGAGCCGCTCGCCCAGCACCTGGTGAAGCGCAGCTACAGCGAGCCGCACTGGGAGAAGAAGCAGGCCGCCGTGATGGCCTACGAGAAGGTCACCCTCTACGGCGTCCCGCTGGTCACCTCCCGCAAGGTCAATTTCGGCCGGATCGACCCGGCGCTGAGCCGCGAGCTGTTCATCCGGCACGCCCTCGTGGAGGGCGACTGGCAGACCCACCACCAGTTCTGGCGGGACAACCAGCGGCTGCTGGCCGACGTCGAGGAGCTGGAGAACCGGGCCCGGCGGCGGGACATCCTGGTCGACGACGAGACGATCTTCCACTTCTACGACCAGCGGATCCCCGCCGACGTGGTCTCCGGCCGGCACTTCGACACCTGGTGGAAGAAGACCCGGCGGGAGCAGCCGGAGCTGCTCACCTTCACCCGCGAGCTGCTGATCAACTCCGGTCGCGGCGGGGTGGACGAGTCCGAGTACCCGGACGAGTGGCGGGCCGACGGGGTCGCCCTGCCGCTGACCTACACCTTCGACCCGGGCACCCCCACCGACGGCGTCACCGTGGACATCCCGCTGCCGCTGCTCAACCAGGTGCCGGCGGAGAGCTTCGACTGGCAGGTGCCCGGCCTGCGCGACGAACTCGTGATCGCGCTGATCCGGTCGCTGCCCAAGGCGATCCGGCGCAACTTCGTGCCGGTGCCCGACTACGCCCGCGCGGCCCTCGCCGCGATCACGCCCGGCGAGGAGCCGCTGCTCGCCGCGCTCACCCGGCAGCTGCGCCGGATGACCGGGGTGACCGTGCCGCCGGACGCCTGGGACCTGGGCAAGCTGCCGCCGCACCTGCGGGTCACCTTCCGGGTGCTCGGCGAGGACGACAAACCGGTCGCCGAGGGCAAGGACCTGCCGGCCCTGCAACGCGAGCTGCGCCAGGAGGTACGCCAGGTCGTCGCCGCCGCCGCGCCGGACGTGGCCCGGACCGGGCTCACCGAGTGGAGCATCGGCACCCTGCCGCGCACCATCGAGCAGGTCCGCGCGGGGTACGCGGTGACCGCGTACCCGGCCCTGGTCGACGAGGGCACGAGCGTCGGGGTGAAGGTGTTCGACTCCCCCGCCGAGCAGGAGGCCGCGCACTGGGCCGGCACCCGGCGGCTGCTCCGGCTGACCGTGCCGTCCCCGGCGAAGTTCCTCCAGGGGCGGCTGAGCAACGAGGCCAAGCTGGCGCTGTCGCGCAACCCGCACGGCGGGGTGCCGGCACTGATCGAGGACGCGGCGGGCGCGGCGATCGACAAGCTGATGGCGGACGCGGGCGGCCCGGCCTGGGACGCCGAGGGCTTCGCCGCCCTGCGGGACCGCGTCCGCGCCGATCTGGTCGACACCGTGGTCGAGGTGATGGGCCGGGTGCGGCAGGTGCTGGCCGCCGCGTACGCCGTGGAGCAGCGGCTCGGCGCCACCCGGAACCTGGCCGTGGTGGCCGCGCTGGCCGACATCCGCAATCAGCTCGGCGGCCTGGTGCACAAGGGCTTCATCACCGAGGCCGGCTACGCCCGCCTGCCCGACCTGCTGCGCTACCTGACCGCGATCGAGCGGCGGCTGGACCGGCTGCCCGGCAATCCGCAGCGGGACAAGCAGCAGCAGGACCGGATCGCCGTGGTCGAGAAGGAATACCAGGACCTCCTCGCCGCGCTGCCGCCGGCGAAGCGGCAGTCCGCGGCGGCCCGGCAGATCCGCTGGATGATCGAGGAGCTGCGGGTGAACGTCTTCGCCCAGGCGCTCGGCACCCCGTACCCGGTCTCCGAGCAGCGCATCTACCGCGCCATGGACGACGCCGAGGGCCGCTGAGCGGCGGGCGGGGCCCGGTGTTTCCGGGCCCCGCCGTCGGTGCGGGCGTGCTCAGATGCCGTAGATGAATTCCGCGTCGTTGCCGCCGGCGCTGTTGGCGTTGCGCAGGTAGACGGTGTTGTTGCCCGGCCGGCGCACCCCCGGGGTGTCGATACCGTCCTCGTTCCAGTCACCCGGCACCGCCACGTCACCGGACGCGCCGTTACCGAACACGAACTCCTCATCAGTGGAGTTCGTCGCCGTCGACGTGCCGTTGGTCAGGTACCACGTCGAGTTGCCCGGCCGGAACACCCCGACACTGTCGTAGCCGTTGTTGTTCCAGTCACCGGCCACCGGCTGATCGCCGGACCCACCATGACCGAACATGAACTCGTAATTGGTCGAGTTCGTGGCCGACGACGTGCCGTCGGTCAGAAACCACGTCGAGTTGCCCGGCCGGAACACCCCGACACTGTCGAAACCGTTGTTGTTCCAGTCACCGGCCACCGGCTGGTCACCCGACGACCCGCTACCGAACTTGAACTCGTAATCGGTGGAGTTCGTCTCCGTCGACGTGCCGTCGGTCAGATACCACGTCGACACACCCGGCCGGAACACCCCGACACTGTCGAAACCGTCGTTGTTCCAGTCACCCGCCACCGGAATGTCACCCAACGACCCGCTACCGAACTTGAACACCCGCGTCGCCGCCCCACTGTTCACATCCCGCAGATAGAACGTCGACGTCGACGGCCGGTACACCCCCACCGTGTCCACACCATCCCTGTTCCAATCCCCCGACACCGGAATGTCCTCCGCCGACACGTCCTCGGCGATGTTGTCGTAGCGGACCGGGGTGTAGGCGCTGGGGTTGTTGCTGGCCGTCCAGTCGCGCTCGATGGTGCCCTTGCTGCCCGTCTGCTCGATGACCCTGGGCAGGGTGTGCGCGGAGTCGGCCCACCTCACGAACAGGGCGACGTGGTTCTCGTCGGGGTTTCCGGTGTGCCGCAGCAGGGCGTCACCCGGCTTGAGCTCGCTGCGGGCGATCTGGTAGGACCGCTCGTCCAGGTTGCCGGTCCAGAAGGCGCTTCCGCTGCCGCCGAGGCCCCACGCCATCGAGACGAAGCCGGAGCAGTCGGTGCGGTAGTCACCGTACTGGTTCCGGTAGCACCGCTCCTGGCTGTACGGGACACCACCGATGCTGAGCCAGCTCCGCGCCCGGGTGATCGCGTCCGAACGGCGCACGGTCTTGTCGGCGCCATTGTCGTCACACGGCACGGGCGTGGTGCTGACGGAGGCGAGGGACGGTCCCGACTGGTCCGACAGCCCCGGGTAGGCGGGCAGCGCCGGATCTCCCGGCACCTCCGCAGCGGTCGACACCACCGAGCCGGCCGGCGACATGTGCGGCGTGGCCGATGCCGTCGCCGGCGTCATCGCCGTGGCTGCGATCAGCACAGCGAGCGGTACCAGTGACCGGCGGGCCAACCAGCCGCCCCGTCGAGCGAATGAGTGCATGTGCTTCCTCCCGTTGTGACGGCGGCTCGGGCCGCGTCTGCCGAGAGTCTGGGGAGTGCGCCTGACGCCCGGCTGGAGGGTCAACTCCCGTAGTCGACCCCGTACCCACCGCTGGAGAATCGGCCGCGCCGGATCTAGGCTGACGATTCGTTCGGCACGGGGAGTAGTCGGTCATGGACGATCAGAAGCGCGAAGGCCTCGGTGAGCTGGTTCGGAGCGCCCGGATGAGCAACGGTCTGACTCAGGCGGATCTCGCGGATCGGGCCGGGGTCAGTGTGGGCCTGGTACGGGATCTCGAGCAGGGGCGCAGCGGGCGACCCCGCGCGCGTTCACTGCAGGCGCTCGCGGACGCGTTGGGTCTTCCCGACGACGAGCGTGCACGGCTCACGCGGCCGGCACGACTGCCGCAGCGGCAGCAGGTCGACGCCGCCGGTCCGGCACAGCTCTCGGTTCTGGGCCCGCTCCTGGTCACGCGCGCGGGTCAGCCCGTGACGCTGAACGCCGGACGGCACCGCATCGTGCTGGCACGGCTCGCGCTGACCCCGAACCGGCCGGTCAGCCGCGACGAGCTGATCCAGCTGCTGTGGGGGGACCGCCCGCCGCCGTCGGCCGCCAACGTGGTGCAGACACATGTGAGCCGGCTCCGTCGCCTCCTGGAGCCGAGGTCGCAGCCGGACCGGCCGCCGATGGTGGCGCTGGTGTCCGGTGGCTATCAGCTTCAGGTCGACGCCGACCAGCTCGACCTTGTGCGGTACCGGTCCCGCCTCGTCGAGGCGGGTTCGGCGGCCCTGCCGCCGCAGCGCGCCTTCGACCTGCTCCTCGACGCCCTGAGCCTGTGGCGCGGCGACGCCGCCGAGGACGTACCGGAACTCGGCGGCGATCCCCTGGTCACGGCGCTCGCCGAGGAGCGCGTGGAGATCACCGTCCGGCTGGCGCGCCTCGGCGAGGCACTGCACCACCAACGGCAGGTCCTTCCGCTGCTGCGCTGGCTGGCCGGGCGGCATCCGTGGCACGAGTCGCTGCACGCCCGGTTGGTGGTCGCGCTCACCGCGGCCGGGCAGCAGGCCGCCGCGATCGAAGCCTTCGACGGTATCCGTCGACGGCTCGCCGACGAGCTCGGCATCGATCCCGGTGCCGAGCTCGTCGAGGCCCGGCAGGCCATTCTCGCCGGCCCCGGCGACCGACACCACGGCGTGCCGTCCACAGGCGGCGGTGTCACGCCGTGGCAGGCACCCGCGCCGCCGGCGGACTTCTGCGGCCGCACCGACGAACTCCGTCGGCTCGAGCGGGCGTTGCGCTATCCGCGCAGGGATTCCCCGGTCGTGTGCGTGGTCGCCGGAATGGCCGGCGTCGGCAAGACCAGCCTCGCGCTCAAGGCGGCCCGGGGCGTACGTCGGGACTTCCCGGACGGGCAGCTCTACATCGACCTACGAGGAGACGACCGGCCGGTCGCGGTCGCGTACGCGCTCGCCCGGCTGTTGCGGGCCCTCGGTGTCGAGGTCCGCGCCATTCCCGGGGACGCGGACGAGGCCGGGGCGCTCTACCGCAGCGTGCTCAACGACCGACGGGTCCTGATCGTGCTCGACAACGCCCGCAACGCCGCCCAGGTCCGCCCGCTGCTGCCCGGTCCTGGCGGCAGCACTGTCCTGGTCACCAGTCGCAACCAGTGCGAGGAGCTGGACGGCGCGGTCCGTATGCTGCTGCCGGTCTTCGAGCCCGACGAGGCGTTGGACCTGCTGCGGGCAAAGCTGGGAGCCGCCCGGATGGACGCCGAGGGGAAGGATGCCGAGGCGCTCGTCGACGCGTGCGGCCGGCTGCCGATCGCGGTACGGCTGCTGGCCGGCCGGTTGGCAGGCCGCCGAGAGAGCACGATCGCCGACACCCTGCGGCGGCTCGCCGACGAGAGGTCCCGACTCGAACAGCTGAGGCTGGGCGACAGCACCGTGACGAGCAGCTTCGCGATCAGCTACCGCGACCTGCCGTCGCCGGCGGCCGAGGTCTTCCGGACGGCCGCGCTCATCCCGGGAGAGAGCGTCTCGGTCACCGCGGTCGCCGCGCTGCTCAGGGCCGAGCAGCGGTTCGTCGGCCCGGCGTTGGACCACCTCGTCGCGGAGAACCTGCTCCAACCCAGCGGAGCCAGCCGCTACCGGTACCACGACCTGTTACGTCTCTACGCGCTCGAGACTGGTGAGATTCATCAGGCACCGGGCGAACGAACGGCGGCTCTGGGCCGGCTCTATGAGTGGTACCTGACCCGGACGACAGCCGCAATGAACCTGGTCTACCCCGGCATGGTGCGGCTGCCGGTCGATGTCGACCTGACCGGAGCCGACTTTTCCGACGTCGACGCCGCCACGGCGTGGCTGCACGAGGAGACGGGAAACCTCGTGGCCGCAATCGAGGCCGCCCCGGTCAACGGGCACCCCGCGCGAGCCTGGCAGCTGGCCGACCAGCTGCGCGGATACTTCTTCGTCTCGGGAGACGCGGTTGCCTGGTTGGCGAGCGGCGCCGCCGGGTTGACCGCCGCGGAGGCCGAGGGCGACGTCCGCGCCCAGGCAGCCATGCACCAGACCATCGGTCAGGCGCACTGGGCAGCCGGGAAGCACGACCTCGCCGTCCAGTCGTACCGCGCCGGCATCGCGGCCGCACACCGCAGCGGTTGGCTCGTCGGTGAGGCGTACCTGTCACACAACCTCGGTCTCGTCCAAGCCGAGCTGGGCCACGTCGACGAGGCGCAGGAGCTCTACCGACGGGCCCTCGACTTCGGGACGGGCCCTGACTTCGACCACATCCGGGCGGTGACGTTCAACGACCTGGGCACGCTGTGCCACGAGCGGGGACAGCTCCTCGAGGCGGTCGGATACCTGACGGCGGCGCAACGACTGAACGAGAAGTCGGCGCGCCATCCCTCGGCCATGGTCAACCGGCACAACCTGGCAATGGTCTTCCGGCAACTGGAGGACTTCGAGGCCGCACGCGCCCACTTCGAGGCCGCTCTCGAGCACTACCGGCACACCGGATCCACCTTGAAGGAGTTGTCCGTACTGGACGAGCTGAGTCACCTCGACCGCCAACTGAACGAGTGGGTGCCCGCGGTGAACAACGCCGCCGAGGCGCTGCGGCTCGCCCGGCAGCTGCGCAACCTGCGGGCCGAGGCGGGCGTCCTCAACACCCTCGGCTACGCCCTGCTGGGCAGCCGCGCGCTCGAAGACGCCCGGGCGAGATTCACCGAGAGCCTGACGATCAGCCGGAGCAACGGCTTCCAGTACTTCGAATGCCAGGCGGGCATCGGCCTCGCCGACACCATGCTGTGGAGCGGTGCCGCCGAGGAGGCCTGTCGTACGGCGGCGGACGCCCTGGACATCGCCGTCCGCAAGACCTACCGGGCCTTGCACAGCGATGCCCTCATCGTGCTGGCCAAGGCGGCGCTCGAGCTGGGTGAGACGGATGCCGCCGCGCAGCACTGCCAGGCTCTCCGCGAACTGCTGCGGACGACCCACCTGCCCGACCGGAGGCGCGAGTGCGACGCCCTCGAGGAACGGATCGGCCACCTGGTCCCGGTGGCCTGACCGGCGTGACGGCGGGGCCCGGTGTTTCCGGGCCCCGCCGTCGGTGCGGGCGTGCTCAGATGCCGTAGATGAATTCCGCGTCGTTGCCGCCGGCGCTGTTGGCGTTGCGCAGGTAGACGGTGTTGTTGCCCGGCCGGCGCACCCCCGGGGTGTCGATACCGTCCTCGTTCCAGTCACCCGGCACCGCCACGTCACCGGACGCGCCGTTACCGAACACGAACTCCTCATCAGTGGAGTTCGTCGCCGTCGACGTGCCGTTGGTCAGGTACCACGTCGAGTTGCCCGGCCGGAACACCCCGACACTGTCGTAGCCGTTGTTGTTCCAGTCACCGGCCACCGGCTGATCGCCGGACCCACCATGACCGAACATGAACTCGTAATTGGTCGAGTTCGTGGCCGACGACGTGCCGTCGGTCAGAAACCACGTCGAGTTGCCCGGCCGGAACACCCCGACACTGTCGAAACCGTTGTTGTTCCAGTCACCGGCCACCGGCTGGTCACCCGACGACCCGCTACCGAACTTGAACTCGTAATCGGTGGAGTTCGTCTCCGTCGACGTGCCGTCGGTCAGATACCACGTCGACACACCCGGCCGGAACACCCCGACACTGTCGAAACCGTCGTTGTTCCAGTCACCCGCCACCGGAATGTCACCCAACGACCCGCTACCGAACTTGAACACCCGCGTCGCCGCCCCACTGTTCACATCCCGCAGATAGAACGTCGACGTCGACGGCCGGTACACCCCCACCGTGTCCACACCATCCCTGTTCCAATCCCCCGACACCGGAATGTCCTCGGTGCGGCCGCCTGCGGCATCCCAGAGGGCGTCGACGATGAGCTGGGCGTCCGGCACCATCGGCTGATACCTGTCGGGATAGGCGGACACCTGCACCGCCTGGCAGACCTCGCCGATCGGCGCGGTGGCCCAGCTGCCGTTCAAGTACTCCCGCTGCATGGCGTTGAGGAAGGCGTTCGTGGCATAGGCCGGGTCGAGCCGCTGGGCCCGCGTCCCCCACCACTCCTGCTGCTGGAAGAGGCCGAGGCTGGTGTGGTCCACCTCCGTGCTGACGTTCTGCAGACGGGATTCGACCAGCACGGTGGCGATCGCGATGACCCCGGCGCGCTGGGCCAGACCGCGCGCCCGCACCGCCTCGACCACCTCCCGTGCGCAGGAGACGCGGTACGCGGTCAGGTTGTTGCGCATGTCCGACGTCAGCTGCGGATCCAACCGGCTGGCCACCGCTGCGTCGGCCGCGGTGGGGCCGGCGGGATCGCAGGGGACGGTCTCGTAGACGGCGGTGACCGGGGCCAGCGCCGGTGGCAGATCCGGCTGCCCGGCGCCGTCCGCGGCCCACGCCGGTGCACTCTGGGGGACGGCCGTGGTGAGGACGACCGTGGCGCAGAGCAGCGCCATTCTCGACAGGCTGATGTTCATTCGTGCTGGTCCATTCGCGACACCCTCCAACTACCGCCCGGTCCCATCGGACGGGCTCGTGCGTCAGAGGCTGCTGCACGCTCCTGGAGGGCAGCTGAAGCACAGCCGACCGGACCAAACCCGTACCGGCAGCGCCTGATGGACCCGGGTCTGACTAGAGCGGTTCCACGCCGGCCGGGAGCTGGTCGGCGGCGGTGGCGTCGTGCACGTACTCCAGGAGGATGCGGCGCAGCTCGCGGCCGGCGTGGGTGGGCACCACGTCGCGGCGGCGGGCCACCGCGATGGTCCGGCGGACGCCGGGCGGGACGAGCCGGGTGACCCGGATGCCCGCCCGGCGGGCCACCACGATGCCGGGGACCAGGGCCACGCCGAGCCCGGCCTCGACGAAGCTGAGCACCGCGTCCATCTCGCCGCCGTCCACCGAGAGGGTCGGCTCGAAGCCGGCCGCCCGGCACGCCTGGAGGGTGGCGTCGCGGAGGTCGTAGCCCTCCCGGAACATCACCAGGGGCACGTCGCGCAGGTCGGTGATGCGCACCTCGCCCCGCTCGGTGACGGCCGGCAGCGGGTCGACCGAGGCCACCACCAGGCTCTCCCGCAGGATCGGGTCGGCGCGCAACCCGGGATCGGTACCGGTCGAGGGCATGATGATCAGCGCCAGGTCGAGGTCGCCGCGGAGCAGGTCGCGGACGAGGTCCTGCGAGCCGTTCTCCTCGACGCGCAGGTCGACGGTGGGGTGGGCGTCGCGGAACCGGCGCAGCACCGGGGGTGCCAGCGAGGTGGCCAGGCTGGGCGTGGCCCCGAGCCGGACCCGGCCCCGGCGCAGCCCGACCAGCTCCTGCACCTCGCGGGTGGCGGTCTCCACGTCGGCGAGGATCCGCTTGGCCAGCGGCAGCAGCACCTCGCCCGCCGCGGTGAGGGCGATGTTGCCCCTTACCCGTTCGAAGAGCGGGGCCCCGAGGTCGGTCTCCAGGGCGTGAATTTGCTTACTCAGTGAGGGTTGGGTGATGCCCACCAGATCGGCAGCTTGGGTGAAATGTCGTACTTCTGCGACCGCCACGAAGTACCGGAGCTGATGAAGCTGCATCCGTATAGCTTATGGCTATCAAGACTGCGAGGTCGATGCATTGGACGACTGATCAAACTGCTCCTAGCGTCGGGCGTGTGGTAATCACGAAAACTCGGTCGCCCATCCGCTCGAACGTCGGCCTCAAGACCGTCATGGCGGTGACGGGCATCATCCTCGTGCTGTTCCTGATCGCGCACATGCTCGGCAACCTGAAGATCTTCACGGGCGAGACGTCGTTCGACCACTACGCGCACTGGCTGCGCGAGATCGGGACGCCGCTGCTGCCGAGGACCTGGTACCTGTGGATCCAGCGCGGGGTGCTCACCGTGGCCGTGCTGGCGCACATCGTCTCGGCCACCGTGCTGGCGATGCGCTCCCGGGCCGCCCGCCCGGTGCAGTACGCGCACCGCAGGAAGATCCACGTCAACTACGCGGCCCGGACGATGCGCTGGGGTGGTGTGATCATCCTGCTCTTCGTGATCTACCACCTCCTGGACCTGACCACCGGTCACCTGAACCCGCAGGGTGACGCCGCCAACCCGTACGGCAACGTGGTCCAGGACTTCGCCCCGGACCGCTGGTACGTCACGCTCTTCTACACCCTGGCGATCGTCACGCTCGGCTTCCACCTGCGGCACGGCGCCTTCAGCGCGTTCCGCAGCCTCGGCCAGCAGACCCCCAAGGGCGAGCGCCGGGCGCGCGCCGCGGCCCTGGTCCTCGCCGTCGGTCTCTGCGTCGGCTACCTGGTGGTCCCGTTCGCCGTACTCACCGGATTGGTGGCCTGACATGGATCTCTACACCAACGGCGACCCGATCGCCGACACCAAGGCTCCGGACGGCCCCATCGAGACCCGCTGGGAGCGCCACCGGTTCCAGATGAAGCTGGTCAACCCGGCCAACCGGCGGAAGCTGACCGTGATTGTGGTCGGCACCGGCCTGGCCGGCGGCTCCGCCGCCGCGACCCTGGCCGAGCAGGGCTACCACGTGAAGTCCTACTGCTACCAGGACAGCCCGCGCCGGGCCCACTCGATCGCCGCCCAGGGCGGCATCAACGCGGCCAAGAACTACCGCAACGACGGCGACTCGGTGTACCGGCTCTTCTACGACACCGTGAAGGGCGGCGACTTCCGCTCCCGGGAGTCGAACGTGCACCGGCTGGCCGAGGTCTCGGTCAACATCATCGACCAGTGCGTCGCCCAGGGCGTCCCGTTCGCCCGCGAGTACGGCGGCCTGCTCGACACCCGCTCGTTCGGCGGCGCGCAGGTGCAGCGCACCTTCTACGCCCGGGGCCAGACGGGCCAGCAGCTGCTGCTCGGCGCGTACCAGGCGCTGGAGCGGCAGATCGGCCTGGGCAACGTGGAGATGAACACCCGGCACGAGATGCTCGAGCTGGTGATCGTCGACGGCCGGGCCCGCGGCATCGTGGTCCGCGACCTGGTCACCGGCGAGATCAGCACCGAGATGGCCGACGCGGTCGTGCTCGCCTCCGGCGGCTACGGCAACGTCTTCTACCTCTCCACCAATGCCAAGGGCTGCAACGTCACCGCCTCTTGGCGGGCGCACCGCAAGGGCGCGTACTTCGCCAACCCCTGCTACACCCAGATCCACCCGACCTGCATCCCGGTCTCCGGCGACCACCAGTCGAAGCTGACCCTGATGAGCGAGTCGCTGCGCAACGATGGCCGGGTGTGGGTGCCCAAGGCCAAGGGCGACCAGCGCAGCCCGCGGGACATCCCCGAGGACGAGCGGGACTACTACCTGGAGCGGATCTACCCCTCCTTCGGCAACCTGGTCCCCCGGGACATCGCCTCCCGGGCCGCCAAGAACGTCTGCGACGAGGGTCGCGGCGTCGGCCCGGGCGGGCTCGGCGTCTATCTCGACTTCGCCGACGCGATCAACCGGCTCGGCCGCAAGGCCATCGAGGCGAAGTACGGCAACCTCTTCGAGATGTACGAGCGGATCACCGGCGAGGACCCGTACGAGGTCCCGATGCGGATCTACCCCGCCGTGCACTACACGATGGGCGGCCTCTGGGTCGACTACGACCTCCAGTCGACCATCCCGGGCCTGTTCGTGATCGGCGAGGCGAACTTCTCCGACCACGGCGCGAACCGGCTCGGCGCCTCGGCGCTGATGCAGGGCCTGGCGGACGGCTACTTCGTGCTGCCGAACACCATCGCGAACTACCTGGCCTCCGGCCCGCTGGAGAAGGTCGACGCCAGCCACCCCGAGGCGGTCGCGGCGCGGACCGAGGTCGAGGAGCGGCTCCAGCGGCTGCTGGCGATCAACGGCGACCGGACCGTGGACTCGTTCCACCGGGAGCTGGGCCAGATCATGTGGGAGCACTGCGGCATGGAGCGCTCCGAGGCCGGCCTGCGCAAGGCGATCGACGAGATCCGCACGCTGCGCGACGAGTTCTGGCAGCGGGTCCGCGTGCCGGGCGACGGCGAGGGGCTCAACCAGTCGCTGGAGAAGGCCGGCCGCGTGGCCGACTTCTTCGAGCTGGCCGAGCTCATGTGCATCGACGCCCTGCACCGCGAGGAGTCCTGCGGCGGCCACTTCCGGGCCGAGCACCAGACCCCCGACGGCGAGGCGCAGCGCGACGACGAGCGGTTCTCCTACGTGGCGGCCTGGGAGTACGCCGGCACCGGTCAGCCCGTGCTGCACAAGGAAGACCTGACCTTCGAATACGTCCACCCCACGCAGCGGAGCTACAAGTGAACCTGACCCTGCGCATCTGGCGCCAGCAGGGCCCTGAGGACAAGGGTCAGATGGTGACCTACCAGGTGCAGGACGTGTCCCCGGACATGTCCTTCCTGGAGATGCTCGACGTGCTCAACGAGCGGCTGATCCTCGAGGGCGAGGAGCCGGTCGCGTTCGACCACGACTGCCGCGAGGGCATCTGCGGCATGTGCAGCCTCATGATCAATGGTGAGGCACACGGCCCGCAGCGCGGCACCACCGCCTGCCAGCTGCACATGCGGCAGTTCTCCGACGGCGACACGATCGACATCGAGCCGTGGCGGGCCCGGGCCTTCCCGGTCGTCAAGGACCTGGTGGTCAACCGGAACGCCTTCGACAAGATCATCGCCGCTGGCGGTTACATCACCGCGCCGACCGGCAGCGCCCCGGAGGCGCACTCCACCCCGGTGGCCAAGGCCGACGCGGACGCCGCCTTCTCCTCGGCCGCCTGCATCGGCTGCGGCGCCTGCGTGGCGGCCTGCCCGAACGGCTCCGGCATGCTGTTCACCGCCGCCAAGGTCACCCAGCTCTCGCTGCTGCCGCAGGGCCAGCCCGAGCGGTACACCCGGGTGATCGGCATGGTGGACGCGCACGACGAGGCCGGCTTCGGCGGCTGCACCAACGTCGGCGAGTGCGCGACGGCCTGCCCGAAGGGCATCCCGCTGAACACCATCGGCCGGCTCAACCGGGACTACCTCAAGGCGACCGCCAAGCGCGCCGGCACCCCGGGCTCCTGAGCCCCCGCCATCGCGCCAACCCGACCGCCGCGCCCCGCACCGGGGCGCGGCGGTCGGCCTTTTCCCCGGGTACGCGAAGCGCCGGGCGCCGGTTCAAGCCCTCCCTCGCGGGTAGCAGTCCGATGGACGGCACCCAGGAGGGGACATTCAGGCATGAAGGCACTGACCTGGCACGGCAAGCGTGACGTCCGCGTCGAGGACGTACCGGACCCCCGGATCGAGGAGCCGACCGACGCGATCATCCGGGTCACCTCGACCGCGATCTGCGGCTCCGACCTGCACCTGTACGAGGTGCTCGGGCCGTACCTGAAGCCCGGGGACGTCCTCGGGCACGAACCGATGGGCATCGTCCAGGAGGTCGGCTCCGGGGTGACCCGGCTCAAGCCCGGCGACCGGGTGGTCGTCCCGTTCAACATCTCCTGCGGCTCGTGCTGGATGTGCGACCGCCAGCTCTACGCCCAGTGCGAGACCACCCAGGTGACCAGCCAGGGCAAGGGCGCCGCGCTGTTCGGCTACACCTCGCTCTACGGCTCCGTCCCCGGCGGGCAGGCCGAGTACCTGCGGGTGCCGCAGGCCCAGTTCGGCCCCATCAAGATCCCGGAGACCGGGCCGGACGAGCGCTGGCTCTACCTCTCCGACATCCTGCCCACCGCCTGGCAGGCGGTGAAGTACGCGGACACCCCGCCCGGCGGCACCCTGGCCGTGTTCGGTCTCGGCCCGGTCGGGCAGTTCTGCGCCCGGATCGGCCGACACCTCGGCGCCGGCCGGGTCATCGGCCTAGACCTGGTGCCGGAACGGCTGGAGATGGCCCGCCGGCACGGCGTCGAGGTGCTCGACGTCAGCCAGCTGGACGACGTCCCCCGCGCGCTCATCGACCTGGTCGACGGGCGGGGCCCGGACGCGGTGATCGACGCGGTCGGCATGGAGGCGCACGGCGCGCCGCTGGGCAAGCTCGCCCAGACCGCCGCCGGGCTGCTCCCCGACAGGCTGGCGCAGACCATGACCGACAAGGCCGGCGTGGACCGGCTCGTGGTGCTGCACGCCGCGCTGAAGGCGGTCCGCCGCGGCGGCACCGTGTCGGTCTCCGGCGTGTACGGCGGCGAGCAGGACCCGATGCCGCTGATGGAGATGTTCGACCGGGGCGTCCAGCTGCGCATGGGGCAGTGCCACGTGAAGCGCTGGGTCGATGACATCATGCCGCTGCTCTCCGGTGACGACGACCCGCTCGGCGTCGAGGACCTGCGGACCCACCGGCTGCCGCTGGCGCAGGCGCCGCAGGCGTACGAGATCTTCCAGAAGAAGCAGGACGGCTGCGTCAAGGTCGTGCTCGAACCGTGAGCCGGACGGACGTGTCGCGGGCGGTCCGGTCGGTGGGCGGGGTGACCGCGGCGGCCGGCTCGGCGCTGCTGCGCCGGCTCCGCTGAGCGGCGCCGGCTGGTGTGTGGTCGCCCGGGCGGGGTGGCGGGTGGATGGCTACCGTGTACTGCGGGACACGGCGGAGGGACGGGACATGCGGGAACCGGACGACCGGCAACTGGACCGGGCAGTCGGCGGGCGGCTGTGGCGGATGGCGGGGCTGGCCGCGGTGGCCGGGCTGGCCTGGGCGGCGCGCGACGTGCCCGCCCAGCTCGGCGGCCGGCTCACCGGCGCCCGCGCGGAGCGGGCCGCCCGCTCGCCGCGCTTCCGGGACGGGACGTTCCGCAACCCGTCGGGCAGCCGCAGCACCATGGTCGCCGACCCGGGCCGCAACCTCGTCAAGGAGCTGATCTTCGGCAAGCAGAAGCGTCGGCCGGGCAGCGCCGTGCCGCTGCTGCGCCCGGCCGACCCGGCGCCGGCCGACCCGGCCCGGGAGCTGAACGTCGTCTGGTACGGCCATGCCTCCACGCTCGTCGAGATCGAGGGGCACCGGGTGCTGCTGGACCCGGTGTGGAGCGACCGCTGCTCCCCGTCCGCGCTGGTCGGCCCGCGCCGCATCCACGAGCCGCCGGTCCGCCTCGAGGAGCTGCCCCGGCTCGACGCCATCCTGATCTCGCACGACCACTACGACCACCTGGACATGGCGACCGTACGCGGGCTGCTCGAACACCAGTCGGCGCCGTTCCTGGTGCCGCTCGGCGTCGGCGCCCACCTGGACCGGTGGGGCGTGCCGGAGGACCGGATCGTCGAGCTGGACTGGTCGGAGAGCCACCGGGTCGGCGGGCTGACCGTCACCGCCACCGCCGCCCAGCACTTCTCCGGGCGCGGGCTGCGCCGCGACGGCACGCTCTGGAGCTCCTGGGTGGTGGCCGGCGCGCAGCGGAAGGTCTTCTACACCGGCGACTCCGGTTACTTCGACGGCTACACGGGGATCGGCGCCGACCACGGCCCGTTCGACGTCACGCTCATGCAGATCGGCGCGTACGACCGGGCCTGGCCGAGCATCCACATGTTCCCCGAGGAGGCGGTCGCCGCTCACCTCGACCTGCGCGGCGGGCTGTTCGTCCCGGTGCACTGGGCCACCTTCAACCTGGCCCTGCACGACTGGTCGGAGCCGGTAGACCGGCTCTGGGCCGAGGCGAAGGCCCGGGACGTCCGGCTGGCCGTGCCACGCCCCGGCGAGCGGGTGGTGGTGGACGACCCGCCGGCGGTGGACGGCTGGTGGCAGGCCGTCGCCTGATCCCGTCCGTCAGAGCACGAAGGCGTCCGTCCAGAGGGCGCCGGAGCGGCCGGAGAGCGCGTCCAGCATCGCCACCGCCTGCCCGTCGGTGAGCTGCGCGACGAAGTCGACGATGGCCCGCCCCCGGGCCCGGCCGATCCGGTCCGGGGTACGCGGATGCAGCTCCGCCTCGGCCAGCTCGACCAGGTCGTGCAGCCGGCGGGGCAGCCGGGACTCCTCCTCCGGGTCGAGCAGCCACTCCCAGAGCGCCTCCACCAGGGTGCCGAGCAGCCGCGCCTGGCCCCGCTGGTGCAGGGCCAGGTCCGGCCGGGCCAGCACGAACCGGTGGTGGACGAACTTGAGCACCTGCACCTCGTGCCACTGCGGCTTGGCCAGCTGCACGTACCCCGAGCGCACGTCCGGCTCCGGGGTCACGGTGATGGCCTCCACGAACCGGGTGGACCAGCGGGCGGAGAACCGGGCCACGTACTGTTCCGCCTCGATCGAGCCGTCGAAGGGCAGCGCCAGCAGCCCCTCCACCAACTCCTCGCGGACGTGCTCGACGGCGGCGGCGAACGCCTCGTCGTCGGCGACCCAGGCGTCCTTGCGGTGCAACTGGCGGCGCAGCCGCTCGATCGCCGCGCCCGGCCGCCGGCCCGCCGCGGCCAGCGCCGAGGCGGTGATCGCCCGGAAGTGCCCGCACTCGCGCTGCCAGGCCATCAGCTCGGCGGCCACCGCGCCCTGCTGGAGCACCCCGACCCGGTAGAAGTCCTCCACGTCGTGGATGGCGTACGCGATGTCGTCGGCGGTGTCCATGATCGACGCCTCCGGGGTCTGCTGCCAGTCCGGAATCCGGCCGGCGAACGGCTCCCGGGCCTGCCGCAGGTCGTCCATCTCAGTCCGGTACGCCCCGAACTTCGCCGACCCACTCTCCGGGTCGTCCGGCGGGGCGGCCGCGCCGCGCGGCGCCGGGTCCAGGTGCCGGGGATGCGGATCCGGGTGGTCCAGCCGGGTCCACGGGTACTTCAGCATCGCCGCCCGGACCGCCGCGGTCAGGTCCAGGCCGGTGGTCGCCGCGCCGCGGATCTCGGTGCTGGTGACGATCCGGTACGACTGGGCGTTGCCCTCGAAGCCGTCGGCCAGCCCGAGCCGCTGCCGGGCCAGCCGGTCCAGCACCCGCTCCCCCAGGTGCCCGAACGGCGGGTGGCCGAGGTCGTGGGCGAGCGCCGCGGCCTCCACCACGTCCGGGTCGCAGCCGCCCAGCTTCTCCAGCAGGTCGCGGTGCGCCGGGTCAGCGGTCAGCCGCTCGGCGACCGCCCGGGCCACCTGGGCCACCTTCAGGCTGTGGGTGAGCCGGTTGTGCACCAGCAGCCCCGACCCGCCCGGGCTGATCACCTGGGTCACCCCGTTCAACCGGGCGAAGAACGGCGACCCGACGATCCGGTCCCGGTCCGCCCGGAAGGGGCTGGCCGCCAGGTCGCCGAGCGCCCGGGCGCTCCCGCCGAAGAGCCGCCGGGCCCGCGGATCCGCAGCTTGTTCCATGATCGCCACGCTAGCGCAGGGTGCCGCAGGTCGTGATGCCCGTGTGCCGGTCGAGGCGGCTGCGCCGAATGAGGCCGGCGGGTGCCGCGCGTCCGGCCGTGGCGCGACCGGCACAATGGCTGCCGAACCCACCGGAGAAGGCGGATCAGATCGTGACCCAGTCTGTGCACCAGCGGATCGCCGAGGAACTCGGCGTCGCCGAACGGCAGGTGCGGGCGGCCGTGGAGCTGCTCGACGGCGGCGCCACCGTGCCGTTCATCGCCCGCTACCGCAAGGAGGCCACCGGCCTGCTCGACGACGCGCAACTGCGCACCCTGGAGGAGCGGCTGCGCTACCTGCGCGAGCTCGACGAGCGGCGCGCCGCGGTGCTGGAGTCCATCCGCGGCCAGGGCAAGCTCGACGAGGCCCTGGAAGCGCAGATCATGGCGGCCGACTCGAAGTCCCGGCTCGAGGACATCTACCTGCCGTACAAGCCCAAGCGGCGCACCCGGGCGCAGATCGCCCGCGAGGCCGGGCTGGAGCCCCTCGCGGACATGCTGCTGGCCGACCCGACGCGGGACCCCCGGGAGACGGCCGCCGGCTTCGCCGACGCCGACAAGGGGGTGGCCGACGCCGCCGCCGCGCTCGACGGCGCCCGGGCCATCCTCATCGAGCGCTTCGCCGAGGACGCCGACCTCATCGGCACGCTGCGCGAGCAGATGTGGTCGCGGGGCCGCCTGGTCTCCCGGGTACGCGAGGGGCAGGAGGCCGCCGGCGCCAAGTTCGCCGACTACTTCGACTTCGCCGAGCCGTACACCCGGCTCCCCTCGCACCGGATCCTCGCCATGTTCCGGGGCGAGAAGGAGGGCGTGCTCGACCTGACCATGGACCCGGAGGCCGAAAGCGACTCCGACGCCGTGGTCACCGGCCCCACCCGCTACGAGGCCGCCATCGCCGGCCGGTTCGGGGTCAGCGACCAGGGGCGGCCCGCCGACCGGTGGCTCACCGACACGGTGCGCTGGGCCTGGCGTACCCGGATCCTCATCCACCTCGGCGCCGACCTGCGGCTGCGGCTGTGGCAGGCGGCCGAGGAGGAGGCCGTCCGGGTCTTCGCCACCAACCTGCGCGACCTGCTGCTGGCCGCGCCGGCCGGCGCCCGCCCCACCATGGGCCTCGACCCGGGCCTGCGCACCGGCGTGAAGGTGGCCGTGGTCGACGCCACCGGCAAGGTGGTCGCCACCGACACGATCTACCCGCACGAGCCGCGCCGGCAGTGGGACGCCTCCGTACACACGCTGGCGACGCTCGCCGCGGCGCACGGCGTCGAGCTGGTCGCCATCGGCAACGGCACCGCCAGCCGGGAGACCGACAAGCTCGCCGGTGACCTGATCAAGCGACACCCCGAGCTGAAGCTGACCAAGGTGGTGGTCTCCGAGGCCGGAGCGTCGGTCTACTCCGCCTCCGCGTACGCGTCCCAGGAACTGCCCGGGCTGGACGTCTCGCTGCGCGGCGCGGTCTCCATCGCCCGCCGCCTCCAGGACCCCCTGGCCGAGCTGGTGAAGATCGACCCACGCTCGATCGGCGTCGGGCAGTATCAGCACGACCTGTCCGAGGTGAAGCTCTCCCGCTCCCTCGACGCGGTGGTCGAGGACTGCGTCAACGCCGTCGGCGTCGACGTCAACACCGCCTCCGCCCCGCTGCTCACCCGGGTCTCCGGCATCGGCGCCGGGCTGGCCGAGAACATCGTGCTGCACCGCGACGCCAACGGGCCGTTCCGCACCCGGGGCGAGCTGAAGAAGGTCCCCCGGCTCGGGCCGAAGGCGTTCGAGCAGTGCGCGGGCTTCCTGCGCATCCCGGGCGGCGACGACCCGCTCGACTCCTCCAGCGTGCACCCCGAGGCGTACCCGGTGGTGCGGCGGATCCTCGCCCACACCGGGCAGGACCTGCGCGCGCTGATCGGGAAGTCGGCCATCCTGCGCGGGCTCCGGGCGACCGAGTTCGTCGACGACACCTTCGGCCTGCCCACCGTCACCGACATCCTCGCCGAGCTGGAGAAGCCCGGCCGCGACCCGCGCCCGGAGTTCCGGACGGCCACCTTTGTGGAGGGGGTGGAGAAGATCAGCGACCTGACCCCGGGGATGGTGCTGGAGGGCGTGGTCACCAACGTGACCGCGTTCGGCGCGTTCGTCGACGTCGGCGTGCACCAGGACGGCCTGGTCCACGTCTCCGCCATGTCGCACACCTTCGTGAAGGACCCGCGCGACGTGGTGAAGTCGGGCGACGTGGTGCGGGTCCGGGTGCTCGACGTCGACGTGCCCCGCAAGCGGATCTCGCTGACCCTGCGGCTGGACGACGAGGCCCCGGCCGGCGGCGGACGCGCGCCGGGCGGCGACGGTCGCCGCGACCGCGGCGGCCAGGGTGGTGACCGGGGCGGCAGCGGCCGTCGCGGCGGCGAGGGCGGCAGCGATCAGCGCGCCGGCGATCAGCGCGGCGGCGATCAGCGCGGCGGCGATCAGCGTGGCCAGGGCGGCGGCGATCAGCGTGGCCAGGGCGGCGGTGGTCAGCGCGGCGGCGATCAGCGCGGCCAGGGCGGCGGCGGACAGGGCGGTCGGCGCGGCGACGACCGGGGCGGCTCGCGCGGCGGGCCGCAGCAGCGGCAGGGGCGCGGCGGCGGGGCTGCGGCGCCGGCCAACAGCGCCATGGCGGACGCGCTGCGCCGCGCCGGCCTGGCCTGAGGCCTCACGGGGACGGAGGGGCGACCCCACCCCCGCCACGGCCCTTGCCTCGCGGACGCCACGTCCAGCGTGCCGGCGGCACGGGCCGACGCTCGAGATCTTGGACAGTTGCCGTTCGCTCCGAACGACAACTGTCCAAGATCCGCAAAGCGGCGGTCGGTGGCGCGGCAGCGCCGGCTCCGCGACCGCTCGCTCGTCTTGACCTTGGCGACTCGGCGTCAGCTCCGAACGGCAACTCGCCAAGACCCGCACGTCCACCCCCTCTGAGGCGCGGGCGGGGCGCGTACCCTCGCGGGCGTGGGTGGGGACGACGGCCTGGAGTGGCGGGAGCGGCAGCGCCGGGCGGTGCGGGCGCACGCGGCGGCCGACGCCCGGCAGCGCGCCGCGGAGCAGGCGGAGGCCGCGGAGTTGGTGGCCCGGTTCGCCGCCGAGGCGCTGCGGCGCGGGCTGCGCACCGACCGGCTGACTGCGGCCGGCTACGACGGGCGGGGTCGCTACCGCACCCGGATCACCGGCTGGTACGTGGACCGGGCGCACAGCCGGGCCGTGGACACGGAGGGTCGCTTCTACCTGCTCACCGTGCCGCCGAGCCTGCGGTCACGCCTCTTCGGGGCGGACCCGGAGCCCGCCCCGCCGCCGCTGGTGGTCGGGCGGGGCGGCCGGGACGGCGAGTCGATGCCCCTGGCGACGCTGCTCAGCCTGCGTCTCGAGGCGGGCGACGACTGGCGCTGACCCGCGCCGGCCGGTGGTCGGCCCGCTGCCGGGGCACGCCCCGCGTCGAGCGCCGCTCCACGCGCCGCCACCAGCAGAGCTGCACGACCAGGGTGAGCAGGCCGGCCAGCACGATGGCGGCCAGGTTGATCACCAGTTGGAGGGCGGAACCGGCCGCCTCGGGCCAGACCCCGTAGGCCGCCGCGACCGCCACGTTCGCCGCCGCCGGCACGGTGGTCACCGAGATCAGCACGCCGACCAGGGAGCCGGACTTCTTCGAGGTCAGCGAGAGCATGCCGGCGACCCCGGCGAGCACGCCGACCACCCAGGAGAGCGCATCCGGGCGCCAGATGAAGTCGGTGAGCGGCCGGTCGGCCAGCAGCATGTCCCGGCTGACCAGCCCGGCGGCGGTGAGCGCCCAGGTGCTCAGCACGGTGACCAGCATGGCGGCGAGGAAGCCGACGAGCAGGGCCTGCACCGAGCGACCGATGACGCGCGGCTGCCGGCGCAGCAGCGCCACGCAGAGCGCGGCGAGCGGGCCGAACTCCGGGCCGACCACCATGGCGCCGACGATCAGGATGGGCTGGTCGAGCAGCACGCCGATGCCGGCGATCATGGTGGCCACGGTGATCAGCGCCAGGAAGGTGCCGGTGAGCACGGTCTGCTCGCCGGTCTTCGCGGCGATCTCGTCCCAGACCACGGCGTCCTCACCGTGCCCGGGGGCGTCCTCCGCAGCCTTGTCCGCCGCCGCGGACAGGGTCAGCTCCACGTCGTCCGCGGCGATCGCCCCGTGCGCCTCGACGCCCAGTTCCTGGAGCCCGCGCAGCACGCCGTCGGCGCTCTCCCGCACCACGTCGCAGGTGATGTAGTCACCGGCCGGCTGGCGGGCGGCCCCGGCCAGCACCACGAGGTGGGTGACCCCGGGATCGGCCGTCAGCAGGTCGACGACCGCCGACGAACGGTCGGTGGGCGCGATCACCCGCAGATGCAGCACGGTCTCCCCCATCCTCCGCCGGTGCGGCCGCGAGCACTCTACTGCGCGTTCGTCACGCGGACCGCGACCGCGTGCGGACGGTGACGCGCTGCGGCCGACCGTATCCGGTCTGTCGGAATCCCGACGGCACCGACCGTCACCGAGAGTCGCCTTCCTACGGTTCCCGTATGCGGGCCTTTGTGCGGAAGTCCGATCCGACGATGCGTGCACTTCTGGTCTTCGCGCTGGTCATCACGGCCGCCGGGGGCGCTACGGGAAAGCGGGCCGAGGCCGCCACGGCGGCGGCGCGGGCCGCGGCTGACGTGACGGGCTATGCCCGGGACGGTTTCCGACCCCAGCCCATGCCGGCCGCGGACCTGGCGTACAACGACAGCCCGCTGGCACCGCGCGTGGACCCCAACCTCCACGACGAGCAGGGCGTCCGGTTGTTCCAGTACAACGGCCAGACCTACGACCATCCCGTCGCGCAGGCCCAGTGGGGGCTGAGCAACCTGCGCACCTACCTGGCCAACCGGGACCCGTTGTTCCTCGACCGGGCGGTCGCCCAGGCGCAACGGAACCTCGACCGGAAGGTGGTGTCGCGGGGCGCCTGGTGGTACCCGTACGAGTTCGACTTCCCCCGCTGCGCGCAGATGCCCGTCGTCCACGCGCCCTGGTACAGCGCCATGTCCCAAGGGCAGCTGCTGAGCCTGTTCGTGCGCCTCCACGAGGTCACCGGCGACCAGAAGTGGCGCGAGGCCGCGGACCGCACCTTCGCCAGCCTGCTCCTCCCGCCCGGGTCCGGGCTGCCCTGGGCCACCTGGGTGGACGACGCCGGCTACCTGTGGCTCGAGGAGTACCCGGTCACGCCCGGGGTGACCGGTGAGCGCGTCCTCAACGGCCACATCTTCAGCCTCTACGGCGTGTACGACTACTGGCGGTTGACCGCCGACGCGCGCGCCGCCGCGATCTTCGACGGGGCCGCCACGACCCTGCGCCACCACGTACCGGTGGACTTCCGCGCGCCACAGTGGATCAGTCGGTACTCCATGGGGTGCCCCAACTCGTATGCGGGCTACCACCCGGTGCACATCGGGCAGCTGCTGAAGACGTACGAGATGACCCGGGCGCCGGTCTTCGCGGGCCTGGCCGATCTGTTCCGTGAGGACTACCCGACGCCGGCGGTCTCCGGCACCGTCGTGTTCTCCGGCGGTACGCACGTCGGCTACCGGTTCAACTCGGCGGGCACGATCCTCGAGCAGAAGTCGCTGACCCTCTCCCGGCAGTCCAATGCCAACGCCGACCAGCGCATCCGCATCCCGGGCCGGGGCATCCACTACCGCATCTACAACGGGGCACTGGCCGGCTTCCTCGTGTCCGAGGCGCCCGGTGAGCGGATACTGCTGGGCGCCGTGGTCCGGCACGTCTACAGGCCGCAGCGGACGTTGCGCTTCGGCACCGGCACCTACACCGGATACCAGTACGGACCGGGCTGGGCCGTGACCGCGAGCAGGACGTTCACGTTCTCCCAAGCCTCCGCGGCCCCCTTCGGCGCCAGCGCCTGGGTCAACGGAAAGCTCAGCTACCAGATCACTGCCGGCGTGTACGCCGGGTTCTGGCTGCCGGCCGCCGACGGCCTGCAGCCGGCTCCGTAGCCCGGACCGAACCGACCTGCCACCCGTGTCCTCCCACCGGCCTCGACGGTTGATCTGGCGGGATCAGCACTGACTGTTGCCGTCTGAGCTATATGTCGCTTCTGTTACTGTTACAACCAGTCTGGGCGGTTTGACGCATCGAGCGGGAGGTGGGAACGTGCCGGTTCCTGGTGTGCTGACACTCGAGAGCCCGCTTCGGCCACCGGACCGGCCGAAGCGGTCGGACCGGCCGAAGCGGGCCCTCGACGTCGTCGTGGCCGCCGTCCTGCTCGTGCTGCTCGCGCCGGTGCTGGCGATGGTCGCGCTGGTGGTCGCCGTGGGGCTCGGCCGCCCGGTCCTGTTCCGCCAGTGCCGCGTCGGCCGCCACGGCGAGCCGTTCGAGCTGGTCAAGTTCCGGACGATGCGCTCACCGGACCCGCGCCGCGGTCTGATCTCCGACGACGACCGGCTCACGCCGCTGGGTCGCTGGCTGCGCGCCACCAGCCTCGACGAGCTGCCCACGCTCTGGAACGTGCTGCGGGGTGACATGAGCCTCGTCGGCCCGCGTCCGCTGCTGCCGGTGTATCTGGCCCGCTACACGCCCGCCCAGGCCCGTCGGCACGAGGTCCGGCCCGGCGTCACCGGCCTCGCCCAGGTACGCGGTCGCAACAGCCTGGGCTGGGAGGAGAAGTTCGACCTCGACGTGGAGTACGTCGACAGCCGCTGCCTCCGGCTCGACCTCGCCATCCTCGCCGCGACTGTCCGTACCGTGCTGCGCCGCGAGGGCATCTCGGCGGCCGGGATGGCCACCGCACCGGAGTTCCTCGGTTCACCGGCCTCGTCTCCGCGCGCCACGGCGACGGGGCGCACGCCGGTCATGACGGTACGGCCGGGCGACCGGCGATGACGCGTACGGTTCACCTCTCGGCGCCCGACGTCGGGCCGCTCGAGGAGTCGTACCTGATCGCGGCCCTCCGCTCCGGCTGGGTCGCGCCCGCCGGTCCGGACCTGGAGGCGTTCGAGCGCGAGATCGCGAGCCGGGTCGGCACCCGCGGTGCGGTGGCGGTCAGTTCGGGTACGGCTGCACTGCACCTGGCCCTGCTCGGGGTCGGTGTCGGGCCCGGGGACGTGGTGCTGGTTCCCACGCTGACGTTCGTCGCGACCGCGAACGCGGTCCGGTACACCGGCGCCCGGCCGGCCTTCGTCGATTGCGACCCGCGGACCGGCAACGTCGACGTCCCGCTGGTCGCCGAGTTGCTGCGCCGGCTGCGCGCACGCGGCGAACGGGTCGGCGCCGTGGTCCCCGTCGACATGTTCGGCAGCTGCGCCGACTACACCGCGCTGCTTCCGCTGTGCGTGGAGGCGGAGGTGCCGGTGGTGGAGGACGCCGCGGAGGCGCTCGGCGCCACGCACCACGGCCGGGCGGCGGGATCGTTTGGCCGGGCCGGTGTGCTCTCCTTCAACGGCAACAAGATCATGACCACCTCCGGGGGCGGCATGCTCGTCTCCGACGACCTGGTGCTGCTGGCGCGGGCCCGGCACCTGGCCACTCAGGCGCGCGAGCCCACGCTGCACTATGAGCATCGGGAGACCGGCTACAACTACCGGCTGAGCAACCTGCTGGCCGCGCTCGGCCGGGCCCAGCTGGTGCGGTTGGACGGGATGATCGGCCGGCGCCGGCAGTTGCGCGACCGGTACGCGAAGCTCTTCGCCCCGGTGCCCGGCGTCGAGCTGATCGGTGCGGAGGACGGGGCGTCGAACTGCTGGCTGACCGTCATCCGGGTACGCCCGGACCGCGCCGGTTGGCGAGCCGCCGATCTGGCCGCGCACCTTCGTGAACAGGACATCGAGACGCGGCCGGTCTGGAATCCGATGCACCGGCAGCCCGCGTACGCCGACTCGGAGAGCCTGCTCACCGGGGCCGCCGACGACCTGTTCGCCGAGGGGCTGACGCTGCCCAGCGGCAGCGCGCTCACCGAGCGGCAGATCGCCGCGGTGCTGGGCGCGATCGACGACTTCCTGACCGTCCGGACCGGAGGGTCGTCCGCGTGACGCCACTGGTGATCGTCGGTTGCGGCGGTCACGGTCGCGAGATTTTGACCATCGCGCGGGCGGTGGTCGCCGCCGGCGGGCCACGCTGGCAGCTGGCCGGGTTCGTCGACGACCGACCGTCGGAGGAGAACCTGAAACGGGTCCAACGCCTCGACGTGCCGTATCTCGGTGGCGTCGCCTGGCTGCGCGACGCTCCGCCGGAGACCCACCACGTCATCGGGATCGGAGACCCGCGGGTCCGGCGGTCCGTCGCCGCGCGGGTCGACGCGTACGGTGTGCCGGCCGCGAGCCTCGTCCACCCGGACGCCACCATCGGCCCGGACAACCGGTACGGGCCCGGGTTCGTCGCCTTCGCCGGAGCGCGGGTCACCACCAACGTCGCCATCGGCCGGCACGTGCACCTGAACCAGAACGCCACCGTCGGTCACGACAGCTCACTCGCCGACTTCGTGTCGGTCAACCCGCTCGCCGCCGTGTCCGGTGACTGCCACTGCGCGGAGGGCGTGCTGATCGGCACCACCGCCGCGGTGCTGCAGGGCCTGCGGGTCGGGCGGGACAGCACCGTAGGGGCCGGCGCGTGCGTCGTCCGCGATGTGCCCGATCGGGTCGTGGTGAAGGGCGTACCGGCGCGCTGAAGCCGTTCGGACGGACGAAACGCCACCTGCTGCCTTAGCAAAACCCACCAAACGGAACAAAATACCTGTAACAAGGACAACGGGCGCAACGCTCCTTCTGCCATGCGGCGGAAGCGGTCAGGACGCGACAGGGGAGCCAATACATGCCGCAGGACACAGCGAGCACCGAACGCACGCAGCAGCGGGCGCGCCGGGCGAGAGCCCGCCTCCGCACCGCGGGTTTCCTCGCTACCGACACGATCGCCTGGGTCGGAGGGTTCATCGCGGCCGTCTGGAGCAGGTACGAGTTCCAGCTTCCCCCGGGTCAGCTCAGCCGGTCGGCGATCATCGGGGCCGGAGCCGCCGTCATGTACGTGGCGGTGGCATCGCTGCGCCGCCTCTACTCCGGACGCCACCCCTTGGGCAGCCTGCAGGAGGTGCAGGGGGTGGCCGGGACCACCATCACGACGGTCGCGATCGTGCTGCTGGGCCTGCTGCCCTCGGCCGAACGCCCCGTGCCGGCGAGCACCCCGCTGGTGGGCGGGGCCCTGGCCCTGCTGTTCATGCTCGGCGCACGGGTCACCTACCGGCACCGGCGGGATCTCGCCATGCGTCCGGACGTCCGGTCCTCGACACCCGTGCTGCTGTTCGGGATGGGCGACGCCGGCCAGGGACTGCTGCGGGCCATGCTGAGCGATCCGCGTGGCCGGTACCTGCCGGTCGGCGCGCTCGACGACGATCCGGACAAGCGTGACCTGCGGGTCGGCGGCGTACGCGTGCTCGGCGGCCGCCGCGACATCGCCACGGCCGTCGAACGTACCGGCGCCAGCACCGTCATCTTCTCGGTGGCGAACGCCGACGCCATGCTGATCCGCGAGATCCGCGAGGCGACCCTCCAGACCGGCGCGGCGTTCAAGGTACTGCCGCCGGTGCGGGACCTGGTCGACCACCGGATCACCGTCACCGCTGTCCGGGACGTGCAGATCAGCGACCTGCTCGGCCGGCGCCAGGTCGTCGGCGACCTGCCGATGAGCGCCACCAGCCTGACCGGCCGACGCATCCTGGTCACCGGCGCCGGCGGTTCGATCGGCTCCGAGCTGTGCCGCCAGGTGATGAAGGCCGATCCGGGCGAGCTGATGATGCTGGATCGGGACGAGTCCGCCCTGCACAGCCTCCAGATGTCGCTCTCCGGACGCGCCATGCTGGACGGGCCGGAGCTGATTCTCGCCGACCTGCGCGACGACGAGGGCATCCGGCGGATCATCCGGGAACGGCGTCCGGAGATCATCTTCCACGCCGCCGCACTCAAGCACCTCACACTGCTCGAGCGGCATCCCGGCGAGGCGGTCAAGACCAACGTCTGGGGCACGCTGTCCGTGCTGGACGCCTGCCAGGACGTCGCGAAGTTCGTGAACATCTCCACGGACAAGGCGGCCGACCCGATCAGCGTGCTGGGCTACTCGAAGCGGATCACCGAACGGCTGACCGCGCACGCCGCCTCCCGGTTTCCCGGGACCTTCCTCAGCGTCCGGTTCGGCAACGTGCTGAGCAGCCGCGGGTCGGTGGTGACGGCGTTCCAGCGGCAGATCGAGGCCGGGAAGCCACTCACCGTCACCCACCCGGACGTGACCCGCTACCTCATGACCGTCCAGGAAGCGGTCCACCTGGTGCTCCAGGCGGCCGGGATCGGGCGCGACGGGGAGGCCCTCGTACTCGACATGGGCGAGCCGGTGCGGATCCTCGACCTGGCCCGCCAGATGGCCGAGCAGGCGTCCAGTTCGGTGCCGATCGTCTACACCGGCCTGCGCCCCGGTGAGAAGCTGCACGAGGACCTGCTCGGCACGGGCGAGATGGACACCCGCCCGTTCCACCCCCTGGTATCGCACGTCGCCGTGCCCCCGCTGGACCCGATGGAGGTCAGCGGGCTCGACCCGTACGCCGAGCCGGCGGAGGTCGTCGAGCAGCTCGCGCTGCTCGCCGCCCAGCCGTTCGCGCCCGTGGCGGACGGGCCGCTGGACGTCCGGTTGTCGTCGCTGAGCACCGAGCGCTGACCCGGGACGGAGCCGGGCGGCGCACGACAGACGCAACGGGGCGGCACCGACCAGGTGCCGCCCCGCTGTGTGCCGCGGTCAGCGGCGGATGCCCGCCCAGTCATGGTGACGGCGGACGGTGGAGAGGATGAAGTCGACCACCCGGCGTGAGGTGTCCGGGACCTGGTAGTCGACCGGACAGGGAACGCCCTGCGCGGCAACCTGGTCCACGGTCACCCGCACCGCCTCGACCACGCCCTCCGGGTCCAGCCCGGTCATGATGATGCCGCCAGCGTCGAGCGCCTCCGGTCGCTCGATCGACTCGCGCAGCGTGACTGCGGGGAAGCCGAGGATGGCCGCCTCCTCGCTGATCGTCCCGCTGTCGGACAGCGTGCAGTACGCCTTCGTCTGCAGGTGCACGTAGTCGAGCAGGCCGAACGGTTCGTGGAAGGCGATTCCGTCCAGCACGCTCGCGTCCGGCGCCAGCGCCTCCAGCCTCTTGCGGGTCCGGGGGTGCGTGGAGACGAGCACCGGGTAGCCCCAGTGGTCGCGTACCGCGCGCAGGCAGTCCAGCAGCCGGGCGAGCCGGTCCGGACGGTCGACGTTCTCCTCGCGGTGGGCGCTGACCAGGAAGTACCGGTCCGCCGTGAGCTCCAGCTGGCGCAGAATCGTCGAAGCGACGATGCCCGTCCGATAGTGCTCCAGCACCTCGCGCATGGGCGAGCCGGTGTGCAGGATCCGACGCGGGTGCAGTCCCTCGGCCAGCAGGTTGCGCCGGGCGTGCTCGGTGTAGACCAGGTTGAAGTCGGAGACGTGATCGACCAGGAGCCGATTCGTCTCCTCCGGCACGTTGAGGTCGAAGCACCGGTTGCCCGCCTCCATGTGGTAGACGGGCACCTTCATCCGCCGGGCCATCAGCGCCCCGATGCAGCTGTTGGTGTCGCCGAGCACGAGCAGGGCGTCCGGTCGCAGCTCGGCGATCGCCGACTCCAGGCCGACGAGCACGCCGCCCAGTACGCGTCCCAGCGACGACGTGTCGACCCGGAGGAACCGGTCGGGCTCGCGGATCCGCAGCTCCTTGAAGAAGACGTCGGACAGCGAGCTGTCCCAGTTCTGCCCGGTGTGCACCAGCGTGTGGTCCACCGCGTCGTCGAGCCTGGCGATCACCCGCGAGAGCCGGATTATCTCCGGCCGGGTTCCCACCACCGTCATCACCCGCGTCATGTCGTGCCTCTCGCCGAGCCGGCCCAGCGTCTGCCGGCAGCTGCCAATCGTTGGACCAACGAACTCGGGCGTGCGACGGTCGCGGCCGTCTCACGGCCTCAGCCCCCCGGGCTCACATCACCTTCCTCCCTTATGTGCCCTTATGGGGGTTCTAATCGTTATTGGGCAGTAGTGTCTTATTCAATCGCGATGTGAACTCCCGTCACCGGGACGGGGGAGGACTGGAGGAGATGTGGCTTCCTCGCTCTCGGGTCGACGCTTCCTGATCACCGGCGGGACCGGCTCGTTCGGCCAGACGATGGTCACCCGCCTGTTGGACGCCGGGGCCGAAGAGGTGCGTGTCCTCAGCCGCGACGAGTCCAAGCAGGACGCCATGCGGCACCGGCTCCGCGACGACCGGGTCCGCTACTACGTCGGAGATGTCCGAGACCAGGACAGCGCCGTCAAGGCGACCCGCGGCGTCGAATACGTGTTCCACGCCGCCGCGCTCAAGCAGGTGCCGTCCTGCGAGTTCTTCCCGCTCGAGGCGCTCCGGACCAACGTCCTGGGCAGCGCCAACGTGGTGGATGCCTGCGAGCGCAACGGGGTCGAGGCTCTGGTGTTGCTGAGCACCGACAAGGCGGTCTACCCGGTCAACGCGATGGGGATGACCAAGGCACTCATGGAGAAGGTGGCCCAGGCCCACGCCCGCAACAACCCCGGCGCCCGTACGCGGGTCTGCTGCGTCCGCTACGGCAACGTCATGTACTCCCGCGGCTCCGTCATTCCGCTGTTCATCGAACAGATCCGCAACGGGGTCCCGCTCACCGTGACCGAGCCGGCCATGACCCGGTTCCTCATGTCGCTGGAACAGTCGGTCGAGCTGGTCGAGCACGCCTTCCACCACGGCCAGCCGGGTGACGTGTTCATCCGCAAGGCGGACGCCTGCACGATCGGGGACCTCGCCACGGCGCTGTGCAACCTGTTCGGGGTCCCGGCGAAGTTCGACGTGCTGGGGATCCGGCACGGCGAGAAGCTCTACGAGACGCTGGCCAGCCGCGAGGACCTGGCTCGGGCCGAGGACTTCGCCGACTTCCTGCGCGTGCCGGTGGACAGCCGGGACCTCAACTACGGCCTCTACTTCGACGAGGGCGACACCGACCGCGACCACCGGGTGGACTACCACTCGCACAACGCCCGCCGGTTGGACGTCGCCCAGGTCATGGCGCTGCTGTCGACCCTGCCGGAGATCCGCGCACAGCTCGACGCGATCGCCCTGCCGACCGTCGCCACCCGCGCGTGACCGGCGCGACCGGGCCGGGCCGCACCGTCAACGAGCGTGCCGACCGGGTGGCGCTGGTCAGTCAGTGGTTCCCCCCGGAGCCGACCGGGATCCCGCTGGGCATCGCCCGGGCGCTGCGGGGATACGGCTTCGCCGTGGACGTGCTGACCGGGGTGCCCAACTATCCGACCGGCACCGTACATCCCGGCTACCGGGCCCATCGCCGAACCGTGGAGGACCGGGACGGCCTGCACGTGCTGCGGTCCCCGCTGTACCCGAGCCACGACCGCTCGGCGGTCCGCCGCGCCGCCAACTACCTGAGTTGGGCCGCCTCGTCCACCCTCTTCGGTCGACGCCTCCTGCGCTCCGCCGACGTGTCGCTGGTCTACGGCTCGCCCATCACCGCCGCCAGCGCCGCGATGGCCGCCCGGCTGCGGTGGGGCACCCCGTACGTGCTCATGGTGATGGACCTGTGGCCCGACTCGGTCTTCGCCACCGGGTTCCTGGCCGGCGGCCCGGGTCGCCGCCTCGCCCAGAACGCCCTCGGCCGGTTCACCGACCGGGTCTATCGCTGGGCCGACCACGTCACGGTCCCCTCCCCCGGCCTGCGCGAGACGGTGCTGGCGCGCGGCGTGCCGGCCGAGAAGGTGTCGGTGGTCTACAACTGGGCCGATGAGAAGGTGATGCAACCGACCGAGCCGGACCGGGAGTTCCGGGCGCGTCTCGGCCTCGGCCCGCGCGACTTCGTCGTCATGTACGCCGGTAACGTCGGCGCCGCCCAGCGGCTCGACGTGGCCGTCGAGGCGATGGAGCACCTGCGCGACCTGCCGGACGTGCACCTGGTGCTCGTCGGCGACGGTGTGGAACGCGAGGCCCTGCGCCAGCGGGCGACGGCCCGACGGTTGGCGACGGTGCACTCCGTCGACCCGATCGAGCCGCACCTGATCTCCGCCACCATGGCGGCGGCGGATCTCCAGCTGGTGTCGCTGGCCGACGAGCCGCTGTTCCGCATCACCCTCCCGGGCAAGGTCCAGGCGATCCTCGCCAGCGGCCGGCCCGCCCTCGTCTGCGCACCCGGCGATGCCGCCCGCATCGTGACGGGGGCCGGTGCGGGGTTCGCCGCACCGCCGGGCGACCCGGTCGGTCTGGCGGAGGTCATCCGGCAGGCGCGTGCGACGCCGGCGCACCTGTTGCGCGCCATGGGCGACGCGGGCCGGCGGCACTACCTCGGGCACATGAGCGAAGCCATCAACGCGCAGGTGCTCGCCGACCTGCTGACGGATGCCGCACGGCGAGGTGGCGCGGCCACCCGCCGGGAGAGGAAGACACGATGACCCGGGTTCTCGTCCTCGGCGTAACCGGAATGCTGGGCCACACCCTGCTACGGGAGCTCGACCGGGATCCGGACGTCGAGGTGCACGGCACCGCCCGGGCGCGGGAGGTGACGGGCCTGCTGCCGGCCGATCTCGCCGTCCGGGTCAGGACCGGTGTGGACGCGCGCGACGTCGACGGGATCCGGCGGCTGCTGCACGACGTCCGGCCGGACGCGGTGGTCAACTGCGTGGGAGTCGTCAAGCAGCGCCCGGAGGTGCAGGACGCCGTCGGGACGGTGTCGCTGAACGCGCTCTTTCCTCACCTGCTCTCCCGCGAGTGCGCCGCCGTGGGCGCCCGCCTGATCCACGTCAGCACCGACTGCGTCTTCTCCGGCGACCGCGGCGCCTACGTGGAGACCGACCTGCCCGACCCGCCGGACCTGTACGGGCGGTCGAAGCTGCTGGGCGAGGCGACGGAGGGCGGCGCGCTGACGCTGCGGACGTCGATCATCGGTCACGAGCTGGCCTCGAACCGGTCCCTCGTCGACTGGTTCCTCACCCGGTCCGGTGTGGTGAGCGGCTACACCAAGGCCATCTACAGCGGGGTGACGACCCTCGAGTTCGCCCGGCTGCTGCGCACGGTGATCCTGCCGCGTACCGACGTCGCCGGGCTCTACCACGTCGCGGCGACGCCGATCCCGAAGTACGACCTGCTCCGTCTCGTCGCCGCCGAGTACGGCTGGACCGGGGAGATCGTGCCCTACGACGGATTCGTCTGCGACCGGTCCCTGTCGGCCGAGGCGCTCGCCGCGGTCACCGGCTACCGGCCGCCCTCCTGGCCGGAGATGATCGCCCAGTTGCACGCGGCCCGGACACGCTGGGGTCTGGCTTTCCCCACCGCGCCGGGCGGCGACCCGTCGCTGTCCTGACCAGCCGTCCGCGGGCCGCGGGCCGCGGGCGTCCCCGGCGCCCCGGCCCGACGGCGTCCCCGATACCGGGGCAAGGCCGCCGGGCGGGCGACGGGGAGCGGCCGGGTCAGCGCCGCGGCCGGTGCGTGTCGGCCGCGGCGGCGAGGATCTCGAGGTACCGCGTCAACTGGTCCTCCCGGTAGAGGCCGTCCAGCGTGGACGGAGCCAGCTCCGGGACCCGGCCGGTCCGGTCCTTCTCGGCCAGCCACATTCGCAACTGGTCGGCGATCTGCCCCGGATCGCTGAGGACGACGCCGGCATGGCGGGACCGCAGGATGTCCGCGACGATCCCGTCGGGGTGCCCGATCATGAGGATCGGACGACGGGCCCGCAGGTAGTCGAAGAACTTTCCGGGCACCGTCCCGGCGTCGCGCGGGTCGTTCCACATGACCAGCACCAGAACGTCGGCCTCCGCTTGGACCCGCCACGACTTCTCGGCCGACACCTCGCCCAGGTTGGTCACGGAGTCGGCGACTCCGGCGCGTTCGGTCGCCGCCTGGGCCACTCCGTTGTCCTCGCCGGCGAAGACCACGTTGACGCGCCGGGCCTCGGGCCCGAGCAGCGCGACCGCGTCCAGCAACGGTGCGGGATCCCGCTTGCCCGGGTTGAGCCGGCCGGTGTGCGCCAGGGTCAGCGTCGCGGGCCCAGACGCAGCCGGCTGCCAGGCGGGGGGCTCGGCCTCGTCGGACGCCGGCGGTTGCCGGTCGATGCCGTTCATGACGACCTCGGTGTCGATCCCGAACGTGGTTCGCATGATCTCGGCCAGCGGCTCGGAGATCGTGACGCAGTTCGCGGCCGAGCGGAGCAGCCGGTGCTCCATCCGGCGGTCGATGACCTGACGGATGCGGGTGCGGCCGTACGGCCAGTAGTCGTTGCCGACCGTCCACAGGTCCCGGTAGTCCGCGACCCAGGGCACGTCCAACCGGCGCGCGATTCTCGCGGCGACCAGGTATGCCGACGCCGGCGGACCGGTCACCATGATCACATCGGGGCGCCAACCGTCCCGGTTCCGCAGGAACTGCCGGACGGCCGGCACCACCCAGTTGACACAGGCGTCCGGGATCAGGACCTCCCGCCCGATCGTGCCGAGCGCTGTCAGCAGCTGGCGCCGGCCCACCCGGGACCGGGCCTCCGCGCGGCGTACGGACGAGACGAGCTGGGCCGACCGGGGCACCGGGGCGGCCCGGAGGATCTGGCTCTCCGGAATACCGGGATCCGGTGCGCCCGGGTCCGCCGGCGTCGCGGTGAGCACCCGCACGTCCCACTTCCGGTCGGCGGCGAACCTGGCCAGTTCGCCCGGCCGTCGGGCACCCACCGATTCCGAGGGCGGGAAGACGTAGGCGATGATCAGCAGTCGGGGTCGCATGTCGGTTGACTCGTTCCTCGTGGGACGGGGCCTCAGCGCGAGCGGAGGCGTCGCAGCGTCGGCCACCCCGGCAGGCGTCCGTTCTGTCAACGTTCGGATCAACGACCCGCTATGCCCCGAGTTATGCGGAATCCCGCGCGGCGGCCGGACCGGTCACACCGGCTCCGGTTGCCGCGCCGGCACGGACGGCCCGTCGTCGCGAACCCGCCGCCCCGCATCGCCGCCGCCGACGACCGTCCGCAGCGACAGCAGCCAGCAGGCCGCATAGGCGACGGCGGTCGCGATCCCGAACCCCCACACGGCGGTCAGCGCCGACCCACCGGCGAGCCAGGTGATCCCGACCGTGCCGGAGACGACGACGATCCGCGCCACGTCCCAGGTGAGCTGGAGACCCTGGCGACCGAAGACGACCAGCGTCTGCGACAACGGGGAGGCGACGAGGTGCGCGGCCGTGCCGATCGCCAGGGCCTGGGCGAACGCCCCGCTGCCCGCCCACTCGTCGCTGAACACGAGCCGGAAGAGCATCGGCGCCGCCAGCACGACGAGGGCCGCGGCCGGAAGCGCGATCAGGACGAGCTGACGGCTCGCGTTGAGGAAGATCCGCCGCGTCCGCTCGGGCGTCTCGCGGGCTGCCCGTGCGAGCTCGCCGAGGTAGACCTGGGCGATGGCGGTGCCGAGCAGGGCCGCCGGCGCCGCGAGGACCCGCTGGGTGAGGCCGAGCAGTCCCGCGGCGGTGCTGCCGTACCAGAAGGCGATCAGCAGGACCGGAAGCTGGAGCCCCAGCACGTTGAGCAGTCCCGACGGCGCCAGCACGAGGGGAAACCGGCGGTACCGCAGCGCGGTCCGCCACAGCTCCCGAGGACTGCGGGCGGCTCTGGCCTCCGCCCCGCCCAGGCGGGCGCCGGGAGCCAGCATGAGCGCGCCGGCCGCCTGACCGAGAGCCAGGCCCAGGGCAAGGCCGCCCGCACGCACACCGGCCGCTCCCGCGAGGAGCTGGGTGACCAGCATCGATACGGACTGCAGGAAGTTCCGGCGGCCGATGGAGGCGTACCGGCGGTGGCGGATCGCGAGCTGGTTGAGCACCAGGAGGCACCCCATCGCCGCGGAGGCCCACGGGACCAGCCACAGCCAGGTCCGCAGGGCGGGCTGGCCGAACGCGTCGGCGACCGGGCCGCCGGCCACCGCCACCACGGCGGTGCCCAGCGTCGCCGTCAGCAGGGCGCAGGTGAGCCCCAGGGCCACCAGCGCGTGCGCGCCGCGTTCCTGCTCCGGAAGCGGTACGGCCAGGTCGAAGCGGAACGCCGCGACCGTCCCCAGGGTCGCCACCAGGGTCGCGATCACGGTGAAGACGCCGAAGTCGGCCGGTGAGTAGAGGCGCGCCAGTGCGGGTGCCGCAGCGAGCAGGAGCAGTTGGCCGCCGACGGTGCCCGAGGCGATGCTCAGCACGCCTCGACGGCTCACGCTCAGCCGGGACCGCGCCGCCGCGCGCAGTCCCGTCCACCGCATCGCGTCGCCGCGCACGCCCTATCGACCCGCCCCCACCGGATCGCGCCCCTCCCGGACGGGGACGGCCCGCCCCGGTTGCCAACCGACCGGCCCGTACCGCTGCGGCGCCGGGCCCGTCGAGGACGACTCCGCGGCGCGGGCGCGGGCCGGGAGGGCGGTGTCCGCCCGTTTGATCCGGCCGCCCCAGTACCAGAGCGCCAGGTAGGCCACGAGGCCGGTGTTCAGCAGCGTCTCCGGGCCGCCCACCGCCCAGGTTCCCAGCACGACCGTCATGCCGGCGTACCCCATCAGCTCAAGGGAGTTGTAGCTGCGCCGGCGCAGCCCGTTGAAGGTGATCGTCTGCAGGACGATGGCGAGGCCGGCGGCTCCGGCCAGGACGCCGAGGGTGCCGAAGTTGTAGTGGATCGAGCCCCACAGCGACGGCGGAGAGGTGCCGACGGGCGAGCCGTAGAGCGTGGCGAACACCTCGTTGGCCAGGGTGCTTCCCCGGTCGCCCGGAAGGACGCCCAACAGTGAGCGCAGCCATTCGCCGCCGTAGCGGACCGGCAGCTGAGACGTGTAGTTGAAGGCGGCGAGACCGGAGAGCTGGTTGTCCTCCAGGAAACGCCGGTAGAGCTCGGACGCCGATGCCCGGAGCGGATGACCGCCGTCCTCGCTGCGACCCAGGACCTGCGTCGCGACGAGCACCACCGGGGCGCCGATCAGCGGCACCAGCAGGACCCACCGGGACATCGCACGGCCGACGGCGAGGAACGAGTAGACGACCAGGGTCAGCAGGAAGAGGAAGAACGCGCCGCGCTGGCCGGTGCCGATGAGCGCCAGCGCCGCCAGACCCAGTGGGAGCAGGGCGCAGACCCGCCCCAGCAGACCGGGCCGGTTGAAGTACCAGACGGCGAGGAGCACGGCGAGCGACGGCAGGAGGATGTTGCGGAACTGGTTGGCATAGCCCGGGAAGAAGTAGTCCTCTCCCGCGTACGACTGCAGCCGGAGCGTGGTCACGTCCTCCGCCTGACCGGTGAGCAGGCCGCGCAGGCCCACGACGAAGGCGCTGTAGCCGACGGCGGCGAAGTACAGCCCGGTGGCGACCATCGACACCATGATCACCAGCACGACGGCCGGCGTCGGCCGCACCAGCCGGAAGGTGTACGGCGCGTGGTCACCCACCCGCCGGGGCACGGTTCGCCGGCTGGTACGCAGGCACATGAACGTCACCATGCTCACCAGCAGGTACGTCGCCACCGCCCCGAGCACGAGGTGGCCGTAGAACGTCTCGGTGCGCGAGTCCGGGTCGATGAGCTGGACCGTCCCGAAGGCCATCAGCAACTGCGACACCACGAAGAGCCCGTCCGGGGTGAGCAGCCCGTAGGTGCGGACGGCGACGACGTAGTGCAGGGCGGCGAGCAGGAGCACTGGAACGAGAAGCAACATCATCGCTTGCTGAATCCGATCATCGTCTGGACCCGTCCGCCGAAACTCGGGCAGGGTGCGGCTCCGCCCCGCGGCACAACACGGTCAACGACACGCCACCCGGCAGGTCACGCGCCGTGACCCGGTCGGATCCACCAAGACCGCCACGTGGAGTCGCCGCCCCGACACGCCGGGTATCAGACGCAGCCATCGAACCATTGACATACATGCCGCACAGCGACCAGGCTCGCGCCTGATGTCCTTCCACCGAAGGGGGCGCGATGAGACCGACACGGCTGGCGATCGCCGGCGTGTTCACCCTGGTCGGCGCGATGGCGCTGACCGCTCCGGCCAGTGCGCGGCCACCGTCCGACCCGGGCGGCCGCGACGGGCTGGAGGTCTACGTCGGCACGGTCGACGCGGCGCAACTGGAGAAGCTGCGGGCGGCCGGGGTCGACCTGGACGAGGACCACCGGTCCGCCGATCCGGCCGGGGCCACCACGATCGAGACCGTGCTCACCCGACGGACTGCGGCCCGGCTCACCAGCCAGGGCGTGCCGCTGACCGTCAAGAAGGTCCGCGGCAGGCCGGCCTCCCAGGCGCTGCGTGAGCAGGCCGCGGCCGGCTGGACGGCGTTCCGGTCGTACAGCGAGCCGGGCGGCATCCGGGACGAGCTGACCGCCACCGCGGCCCGGTATCCCGGGCTGGCGAAGGTGGAGACCATCGGGCGTACGGTGCAGGGCCAGCCGATCCTGGCGGTGAAGGTCACCCGCGGCGCGCGCACGCTGCCGGACGGCAAGCGGCCGGCGGTGCTCTACGCGAGCACCCAGCACGCCCGCGAGTGGATCACCCCGGAGATGACCCGCCGGCTGCTGCACCACGTGCTGGACAACTACGGCGCCGACGCGGTGATCACCCGGCTGCTGAACACCACCGAGCTGTGGTTCCTGCCGGTGGCCAACCCGGACGGCTACGACCACACGTTCACCCCGGGCAACCGGCTGTGGCGCAAGAACCTGCGGGACAACGACGGCGACGGCCGGATCACCGGCGCGGACGGCGTCGACCTCAACCGCAACTTCAGCTACAAGTGGGGGTACGACGACGAGGGCTCCTCGCCGGAGCCGGCCAGCGACACCTACCGGGGCGCCTCGCCCAACTCGGAGCCGGAGACCAAGGCGCTGGACGGGCTGTTCCGCCGGGTCGGCTTCGAGTTCTTCGTCAACTACCACTCCGCCGCCCAGCTGCTGCTCTACGGCGTCGGCTGGCAGGTGAGCACCCCCACCCCGGACGACGTGATCTACGAGGCGATGGCCGGCGACGACGCCCACCCGGCGGTGCCCGGCTACGACCCGGACATCTCGGCCGAGCTGTACACCACCAACGGCGACACCGACTCGCACGCGCAGGTCCGCTACGGCGCGCTCGGTTTCACCCCGGAGATGTCCACCTGCCAGACGGCCGCCGCGTCCGACCCGGACGACCAGTGGCGCCCGGAGGACTGCGTCAGCGGCTTCGTCTTCCCCGACGACGAGAAGCTGATCTCGGCGGAGGTGGCGAAGAACCTGCCGTTCGCCCTGGCCGTGGCGAAGTCCGCGGCCGACCCGGACGATCCCGCCTCGGTGGTCGGCCGGAGCACCCCCGACTTCGTGGTGGACGCGTTCGACACCTCGTACGGGCGGACCCAGCAGGTCGCCTCGATCACCCGGCGCGCCCTGAAGGACGTGCGGATGCACTGGACGGTCAACGGCGGCCGGCCGAAGACCACCAAGGTCCGCGAGTGGCGCGGCGGCGAGCGGTACGGCGACACCAACGACCGCTACTACGCCGAGTTGCGCGGCACGGTCACCGGCACCCGGCCCGGCGACCGGGTGGAGGTCTGGTTCACCGGGGTGAAGCCGCGCCAGGGCCCGGTGGCCAGCGCGCACTTCACCTACCGGGTGCACCCGGACATCGGTGGGGACGTGCTGGTCCTCGCCGTGGAGGACGTGACCGGGCCCAGTCCGGCGCAGGACGCCACCACCGCGAAGTACGCCGCCGGCATCGCCGCGTCCGTCGAGAAGGCCGGGCACCGCGCCGACGTGTACGACTTCGACGCGATGGGCCGGAAGGCGCCGCATCCGCTCGGCGTGCTCTCGCACTACCGGGCGGTGGTCTGGGAGACCGGGGACGACGTCATCCTCCGCTCCCCCGGGCAGGTCGCCGGCACCACGGCCGAGGCGGCGCTCACCACCGAGCTGGCCGTCCGGGACTATCTCAACGAGGGCGGCAAGGTTCTGATCAGCGGCAAGTACGCGCTGTTCGCGCAGGGCTCCGACGGCGGGTACGTCTACCGGCCGGGCGCCCCGCCGGAGTGCCTGGACCCGGACGACGTCGCCTGCCTGCCGCTGCTCAACGACTTCCAGCAGTACTGGCTCGGGGCGTACAACTACCTCGGCGACGGGGGCACCGACCCGTCCGGCGAGCCGTACCCGGTGCGCGGTTCGGCCGGGGCGTTCACCGGCTTCGCGGGGAGTCTCAACGCGCCCGGGTCGGCCGGCAACCAGGACCACACCGCCTCGTTCCTCAGCACGTCGAGCTTCCTGCCGCCGGACCGCTACCCGCAGTTCGCCAGCTCGGCGGCGGTGGACTGGGCCCGGCCGGGCGCCGCGCCGTACGACCCGCGCACCGGCGACTGGTACGTGTACAGCGGCCGGGCCGACGAGGCGTACAAGCGGCTCACCCGCACCGTCGACCTGACCTCGGCGACCGCTGCCGAGCTGCGCTTCGCCACCTCGTACGACATCGAGGAGAACTGGGACTTCATGATCGTCGAGGCGCACGAGGTGGGCAGCGACGACTGGACCACGCTCCCGGACGCCAACGGCCACACCCGCCCGGTCGCCGGGGAGAGCTGCGCCTCGGGCTGGGTGGACGAGCTGCACCCGTTCCTCGCCCACTACCAGGGCGCGGACTGCTCCCCGACGGGCACCACCGGGAGCTGGCACGCGGCCACCGGGGCGTCCGGCGGATGGCAGGAGTTCGCCGTCGACCTCTCCGGCTACGCCGGCAAGAAGGTCGAGGTCGCCATCTCGTACGTCTCGGACTGGGGCACCCAGGGCCTCGGCGTGTTCCTGGACGACGCCCGGGTGACGGTGAACGGGTCGGTGGTCTCGGACACCTCGTTCGAGACGCCCGACCTGGGCGGCTGGACGGTGGCCGGGCCGCCGGCCGGCTCGGGGCCCGCGGCCAACGACTGGACCCGCAGTGAGCAGGCGTTCGAGGAGGGCTCGGCGGTGGTCACCGCCGACAGCGTCTATCTCGGCTTCGGGCTGGAGGGGCTGGCCCCGGCGGCCCGGGACGACCTGGTCGCCCGGTCGCTGACCCACCTCACCGGCCGGCCGCGCCGCTGAGTCCGGGCGGGCGCGCCGGCGGTGGTCCCGCCGCCGGCGCGCCTGCCCGTACGCCCCGCCGACCGGGCCCGGATGTGATGAGCTGTACGGGTGGCGGGACTGGGTCTGGTGCTGCACCCCACCCGGGACGTCTCCGAGGTGGTCGGGATCATCGAGCGGTGGGCGTCGCGCCACCGCAAGACGCTGCTGGTCCGCGCCGAGGACGAGCACCGGGTGCCGTCCCGCGTCGAGCCGGTCCCCGCCGAGGAGCTGGCCGTCCGCGCCGACGCGCTGATCAGCATCGGCGGCGACGGGACCATGCTGGGCGCGCTGCGCATGGCGGTGCACAGCCCGAAGCCGGTGCTCGGCGTGCACCTGGGCCGGCTCGGCTTCCTGGTGGAGGTCGAGCCGCCGGACCTGCCCGACGCGCTGAGCCGGCTGCTGGCGAAGGACTTCACCGTCGAGTCGCACGCCTGCCTCGCCTGCGACGTGTGCGGCGACGACGTGGTCGCCTTCAACGACATCGCGCTGGTCCGCCAGCCCGGCTCCGGGTTCGTCACCGCCACCCTGGCGGTGGACGGCCAGCGGTACGGCTACTACCGCTGCGACGCCCTGGTGGTCAGCACGCCGACCGGCTCGACCGCGTACAGCTACGCGGCGGGCGGACCGCTCATCTCACCGGCGGCGGACGCCGTGGTGGTGACCCCGTCGGCGCCGATGGCGGGCATCTCCCGGTCGGTGGTGCTCGCCCCGGAGGAGAGCATCCGGCTGGACCTCCGGCCGAATTCGGCGGCGGTCGCCGTCGAGATGGACGGGCTGGTGATCAAGGACGCGGCGACCGAGGGCGCGGTGCAGATCCGCTACCAGCGGAACGCCGGCCTGGTGGTGCGCTTCGACCCGAAGCGCTACCAGGAGCGCAACCAGCTCAAGCTGAGCCTGCTCGACCTGCCCTTCCTGCCCGACCAGCTCCGCGAGCTGCTCCCCGAGGAGCTGCGGCGCGAGCGCAACCAGCGGGAGCTGGAACCACCCTGCTGACCGGCCGGGTCAGGCCTGCTTGAGCACGTCGGAGACCAGCGCCTTCGCCTCCTCCTGGATCCGGGTGAGGTGCTCCGGGCCCTGGAACGACTCGGCGTAGATCTTGTAGACGTCCTCGGTGCCCGACGGCCGGGCGGCGAACCAGCCCGACGCGGTGCTCACCTTGAGCCCGCCGATCGACGCCCCGTTGCCCGGCGCCGTGGTGAGGGTCGCGGTGATCGGCTCGCCGGCCAGCTCGGTCGCGGTCACCTGCTCGGGCGAGAGCTTGGCCAGCACCGCCTTCTCCTCCCGGCTGGCCGGGGCGTCGATCCGGGCGTACGCGGGCGCGCCGAAGCGCTCGGCCAGCTCGGCCCAGTGCTCGCTCGGGGTCTTCCCGGTGGTGGCGATGATCTCCGAGGCGAGCAGGCAGAGCAGGATGCCGTCCTTGTCGGTGGTCCAGGTGCTCCCGTCGCGGCGCAGGAAGGACGCGCCGGCGCTCTCCTCGCCGCCGAAGCCGACCGCCCCGTCGAGCAGGCCGGGCACGAACCACTTGAAGCCGACCGGCACCTCCAGCAGCGGCCGGCCCAGGTCGGCGGCCACCCGGTCGATCATCGAGGAGGAGACCAGGGTCTTGCCGACGGCCGCGGCCGGCCCCCACTGCTCCCGGGTGCGGAACAGGTGCCCGATGGCCACGGCCAGGTAGTGGTTGGGGTTCATGAGGCCGCCGTCCGGCGTGACGATGCCGTGCCGGTCGGCGTCGGCGTCGTTGCCGGTGGAGACGTTGAACCGGTCGCGGGCCGCGATGAGCGAGGCCATCGCGTTCGGCGAGGAACAGTCCATCCGGATCTTGCCGTCGGAGTCGAGGGTCATGAACCGCCAGGTCGGGTCGACCGTCGGGTTGATCACCGTGAGGTCGAGGCGGTGCCGCTCGGCGATCTCCCCCCAGTACGCCACGCTCGCCCCGCCCATCGGGTCGGCGCCGATGCGCACCCCGGCGTCCCGGATCGCGGCGATGTCCAGCGCGGCGGGCAGGTCGTCGACGTACCGGGCGAGGAAGTCGTACTCCCCGGTGGTGTCGGCGGCGCGCGCCCGCGCGTACGGGATGCGCTTCACCTCCTTGAGCCCGGCGGCGAGGATGCTGTTCGCGCGGTCCTGGATCCACTTCGTGACGTCACTGTCGGCGGGCCCGCCGTGGGTGGGGTTGTACTTGAAGCCGCCGTCGTCCGGCGGGTTGTGCGACGGGGTGATCACGATGCCGTCGGCGAGCCCGGCGGTGCGGCCCCGGTTGTGGGTGAGGATGGCGTGCGACAGCGACGGGGTGGGGGTGTAGCCGTCCCGGCTGTCCACCAGCACGGTGACGTCGTTGGCGGCGAGCACCTCCAGCGCGCTGGCCTCCGCCGGGGCGGAGAGCGCGTGGGTGTCCCGGGCGAGGAAGAGCGGGCCGTCCAGGCCCTGCTCCCGGCGGTAGTCGCAGAGCGCCTGGGTGACGGCGAGGATGTGGTCCTCGTTGAAGGCGTTGCGCAGGCTCGACCCGCGGTGCCCGGACGTGCCGAAGGAGACCTGCTGCGCCGGGTCGCTCGGATCGGGGTGCCCGGCGTAGTAGGCGGTGACCAGCCGGGGCACGTCGACCAGGTCGGCGGGTTCGGCGGGCTGGCCGGCACGGGGGTGGGCCACGGTCGGAACCTCCTTGCGGTGTACGGGTGGATCAGGGCTCGACGCGCTGGCCCTTGCCGATGACGACGATGCCGTTGTCGGAGACGGTGTAGCGCTGGCGGTCCTTCTCCAGGTCGACGCCGATCTCGGCGCCCTCCGGAACGTAGACGTTCTTGTCCAGGATGGCCCGGCGGACCACGGCGTGCCGGCCGATCTCGACACCCTCCATGAGCACCGCCCCGTCCACGTGCGCCCAGGAGTGCACCTTCACCCGCGGGGCCACGATCGAGTTCTCCACCAGCGAGCCGGAGATCACCGACCCGGGCGACACCATCGAACTGACCGCGCGGCCGACCCGCTCGCCCCAGGCGTGCACGAACTTGGCCGGCGGGTACGGCGGCTGGTTGCTGTAGATCGGCCAGTCGAAGTTGTAGAGGTTGAAGACCGGGTGGACGTTGATGAGGTCCATGTGGGCGTCGTAGAAGGAGTCGAGCGTCCCCACGTCGCGCCAGTAGCCGCGGTCCCGGTCGGTGCTGCCCGGCACCTCGTTGTCCTTGAAGTCGTAGACGTTGGCCTCGCCCCGCTCGACCAGCGTCGGGATGATGCTGCCGCCCATGTCGTGCTTGCTGGTCTTGTCCTCGGCGTCGCGCTCGACGGCCTCGCAGAGCGCCTTGGTGCTGAAGACGTAGTTGCCCATCGAGGCGTAGATCTGGTCGGGCGCGTCGGGCAGCCCGACCGCGTCGGTGGGCTTCTCGCGGAACGCGCGGATCCGCCGGCCGTCCGCGCCGACCTCGATCACGCCGAACTGGTCGGCCATCGACAGCGGCTGGCGGATGCCGGCCACCGTCACCGCGGCGCCGGAGGCGATGTGGTCCTCCACCATCTGCCGGGGGTCCATCCGGTAGATGTGGTCGGCGCCGAAGACGATCACGTGGTCGGGCTGCTCGTCGTTGATCAGGTTGAAGCTCTGGTAGATCGCGTCGGCCGAGCCGGCGAACCACCACGGGCCGCGACGCTGCTGGGCCGGCACCGGGGTGACGTAGTTGCCGAGCATCGTCGACATCCGCCAGGTCTGGGTGATGTGGCGGTCCAGCGAGTGGGACTTGTACTGGGTGAGCACGACGATCTTGAGATAGCCGGCGTTGGCCAGGTTGGAGAGGACGAAGTCGACCATGCGGTACATCCCGCCGAAGGGGACGGCCGGCTTCGCCCGGTCGGTGGTGAGGGGCATCAGGCGCTTGCCCTCCCCGCCGGCCAGGACGATCGCGAGCACCTTGGCAGCCATGCTCAGACGCTATCCATCCCGCCCCGACTTCACCACTCGTACGGGCACAGTTTGCCCCCGGGTGCCGGGCCGGATTCCGCGCTAGGGTGCCGGGCATGAGCGATTCCGCCCGGCTGCGCGTCGACCTGCTCACCCGCGAGTATCCGCCGGAGGTCTACGGCGGCGCCGGGGTGCACGTCGAGTACCTCGCGCGCGAGCTGCGCCGCCTCGCCGACGTGCGGGTGCACTGCTTCGGCGCGCCCCGCGACGAGCCGGGCGTCACCGCGTACGTCGAGCCGGCGGCGCTGACCGGCGCGAACGCCGCGCTGCGCACCATGGGCGTCGACCTGGAGATGGCCGCCGGTGCCGCCGGCACCGACGTGGTGCACAGCCACACCTGGTACGCCAACCTGGCCGGGCACACCGCGAAGCTGCTGCACGGAGTGCCGCACGTGGTGACCGCGCACAGCCTGGAGCCGCTGCGCCCGTGGAAGGCCGAGCAGCTCGGCGGCGGCTACGCGCTCTCCTCCTGGTGCGAGCGGACCGCGTTCGAGGCCGCCGACACGATCATCGCGGTGAGCCAGGGGATGCGGCGGGACGTGCTGACCGCGTACCCGGAGGTCAACCCGGACCGGGTTCGGGTTGTCTACAACGGCATCGACACCGCGCAGTACACCCCGGACCCCGGCACCGACGTGGTGGACCGGCTCGGCATCGACCCGGCCCGCCGCAGCGTGGTCTACGTCGGCCGGATCACCCGGCAGAAGGGCCTGCCGTACCTGCTGCGGGCGGCCCGGGAACTTCCCGCCGACACCCAGCTCGTGCTGCTGGCCGGCGCCCCGGACACGCCGGAGATCGCCGCCGAGGTGGAGGGCCTGGTCGCCGAGCTGCGGGCCAACCGCTCGGGCGTGGTCTGGATCGCCGAGATGCTGCCCAAGCACGAGGTGATCCAGGTGCTCACCCACGCCACCGTCTTCGTCTGCCCGTCCGTCTACGAGCCGATGGGCATCGTCAACCTGGAGGCGATGGCCTGCGAGACCGCCGTGGTGGCCACCGCCACCGGCGGCATCCCCGAGGTGGTCGCCGACGGCGAGACCGGGCTGCTGGTCCCGATCGAGCAGGCCGGCGACGGCAGCGGCCGGCCGCTCGATCCGGAGCGCTTCGTGGCCGACCTGGCGGCAACGGTCAACGACCTGCTGGCCGACCCGAAGCGGACCGAGGAGTTCGGTCTCGCCGGCCGCCGCCGGGCCGTCGAACACTTCTCCTGGGACACCATCGCGCAGCGGACGCTGGAGGTGTACCGGTCGGTGGGAGCGGCCGGCTGACCCGAGCACGAAGCGATCTCGCGCAGTAGGTTGAACCGGTGACTGGACGGTTCCCGATCGAAGACGTCTCCCCCGTCGTCGCCTGCGGTCGCTACCCGGCCAAGGCGGTGGTCGGCGAAATCGTGCCCGTGTCGGCCCGCGCCTACCGTGAGGGCCACGACGCGCTCGGTTGCAACGTGGTCTGGCTCGGCCCGGACGGCACCGCCCGCCCGTTCACCCGGATGCGCCCCGGCGAGCCCGGCCAGGATCGCTGGCACGCCGCCATCCGCCCGGACGCGGTCGGCACCTGGCGGTTCACCGTGGAGGCCTTCCAGGACCCGTACCTGACGTGGCAGAACGCCGTCACCAAGAAGCTCGCCGCCGGCCAGGGCCCGGCCGAGCTGGCCAACGACCTGGCCGAGGGCGCCCGGGTGCTGGAAGCCGCCCTCGACCTCGTGCCCGAGGCCGACCAGGAGCGGGTCCGGGCGGCGCTGGCCGCGCTGCGCGACGAGGACGACGAGCTGCCCCGCCGGGTCGGCGCGGCGCTCGACCTGGCCCCGCTGCTCTGGGACCACCCGGTGCGCGAGCTGGTCACCACCGGCGACGAGCACAGCCTCTGGGTCGACCGGCCGCGGGCGCTCTTCTCCGCCTGGTACGAGTTCTTCCCCCGTTCCGAGGGCGCGATCCCGGCCACCGTCGACGCGCCCGCCCGGTCCGGCACCTTCGTCACCGCCCTGGACCGGCTGCCCGGCGTCGCCGCCATGGGCTTCGACGTGCTCTACCTGCCGCCGATCCACCCGATCGGCCGGGTCAACCGCAAGGGCCCTAACAACGCGCTCACCGCCGGGCCGGACGACGTCGGCTCGCCGTGGGCGATCGGCGCCGCCGAGGGCGGCCACGACGCCATCCACCCCGACCTGGGTACGCCGGAGGACTTCCGCGACTTCATCGCCGCCGCCGCCGAACAGGGCCTGGAGGTGGCGATGGACCTGGCGTTGCAGTGCGCCCCGGACCACCCGTGGGTGACCGAGCACCCGGAGTGGTTCACCACCCGGGCCGACGGCAGCATCGCGTACGCGGAGAACCCGCCGAAGAAGTACCAGGACATCTACCCGCTGAACTTCGACAACGACCCGGAGGGCATCCGGGCGGAGATCCTGCGGGTGGTGCTGCACTGGGTTGGCGAGGGCATCCGGATCTTCCGGGTCGACAACCCGCACACCAAGCCGTTCGACTTCTGGCACTGGCTGATCTGGGAGGTCAAGAAGGTCGACCCGGACGTGCTCTTCCTCGCCGAGGCGTTCACCCGCCCGGCGATCATGCACGGCCTCGGGAAGATCGGCTTCACCCAGTCGTACACCTACTTCACCTGGCGCACGTCCCCGGCCGAGATGCGGGAGTACTGCGCGGAACTGGTCGCGGCGGCCGACTACATGCGACCCAACTTCTGGCCCAACACCCCGGACATCCTGCACTCCTCGCTCCAGCACGGCGGCCCGCCGATGTTCAAGATCCGAGCGGTGCTGGCCGCGCTGCTCTCTCCCTCCTGGGGCATGTACGCCGGCTACGAGCTGTTCGAGCACGTCGCCCGCCCGGGCGCCGAGGAGTACCTGGACAACGAGAAGTACGAGCTGCGCCCCCGGGACTGGGCCGGCGCGCAGGAGCAGGGCCGCTCGCTCGCCCCGTTCATCGCCACCCTCAACCGGGTCCGCCGCGACAACCCCGCCCTGCACCGGCTGCGCAACCTGCGCTTCCACGACATCGACAACCCGGCGCTGCTCTGCTGGTCCAAGCACGACCCGGACACCGGCAACACGGTGATCGTGATCTGCTCGTTCGACTCCCGGTCCGTCCAGTGGGGCAACACCACCCTGGACATGCCGGCGCTCGGCTTCGACTGGCACGAGCGGTTCACGGTGCACGACGAGCTTTCCGGCGCCGACTACGACTGGGGGCAGCGCAACGCGGTGCGGCTCGACCCGTACCTGCAACCGGCGCACGTGCTCACCGTGCGCCGGCCCGCCCCGCCGGCCGAGCCCGAGCCCGCGCCGCCGGCCCCGGCCGCGCCCGACCTGACCGTCGAAGACGTACCCGCCGACCTCTCCGGCGGCACCGCCCCGACCGCACCGGCCGCGAAGGACGACGCACGATGGAGCAGCTGATCGCCGGCCAGGCACACGACCCGCACGCCGTGCTCGGCGCGCACCCCGCCGACGGGCGCACCACCATCCGGACGCTGCGCCGGGGCGCGGCCGACGTGACGGTGCTCGCCGGCGACGAGCGGCACCCCATGAAGCGGGTGCACGACGCGGGCGTCTTCGAGGCCGTGCTGCCCGGCGAGGTGCTCGACTACCGGGTCGAGGTCGACGGCGCGGCGCACGACGACCCCTACCGCTACCCGCCCACCCTCGGCGAGCTGGACCTGCACCTGATCGGCGAAGGCCGGCACGAGCGGCTCTGGGAGGCGCTCGGCGCCCGGGTCTTCGACGAGGGCGTGGCGTTCACCGTCTGGGCGCCCAACGCCCGCGGGGTCCGCGTGGTCGGCGACTTCACCGGCTGGGGGTCGGACGACGGCTGGCCGATGCGCTCGCTCGGTTCGAACGGGGTCTGGGAGATCTTCGTGCCCGGCGCCACCGTCGGCAGCCGGTACAAGTACCGGATCCTCGGCGCCGACGGGCACTGGCGGGACAAGGCCGACCCCCTCGCGGCCCGCACCGAGGTGCCGCCGGCCACCGCCTCCGTGGTGCACCACTCCCGCTACGCCTGGGGCGATGCCGACTGGCTCACCCGCCGGGCCCGGCGGCAGCCGCACCAGGAGCCGATGAGCGTGTACGAGGTGCACCTCGGCTCCTGGCGCCCCGGCCTCGGCTACCGGGAGCTGGCCGAGCAGCTCACCGCGTACGTCACCGAGCTGGGCTTCACCCACGTCGAGTTCCTGCCCGTGATGGAGCACCCGTTCGGCGGCTCCTGGGGTTACCAGGTCACCGGCTACTACGCCCCCACCGCCCGGTTCGGCGACCCCGACGAATTCCGCCACCTGGTCGACCGGCTGCACCAGGCCGGCATCGGGGTGATCCTCGACTGGGTGCCAGCGCACTTCCCCAAGGACGAGTGGGCCCTCGCCCGCTTCGACGGCACCCCGCTCTACGAGCACCCCGACCCGCGCCGCGGCGAGCACCCCGACTGGGGCACCTACGTCTTCGACTTCGGCCGCCGCGAGGTGCGCAACTTCCTGGTCGCCAACGCCCTCTACTGGCTGGACGAGTTCCACGTCGACGGGCTGCGGGTCGACGCGGTCGCCTCGATGCTCTACCTGGACTACTCCCGCCAGGAGGGCCAGTGGGCGCCCAACGTGCACGGCGGCCGGGAGAACCTGGAGGCCATCGCCTTCCTGCAGGAGGTCAACGCCACCGTCTACAAGCACCACGCCGGGGTGCTGATGATCGCCGAGGAGTCCACCGCCTGGCCGGGCGTCACCCGCCCCACGGCCGAGGGCGGGCTGGGCTTCGGCTTCAAGTGGAACATGGGCTGGATGCACGACACCCTGCTCTACACCTCCAAGGACCCGATCTACCGGCAGCACCACCACCATCAGCTCACCTTCTCCCTGGCGTACGCCTGGAGCGAGAACTACGTGCTGCCGATCAGCCACGACGAGGTGGTGCACGGCAAGGGCTCGCTGGTCGGCAAGATGCCGGGCGACACCTGGCAGCGGCTGGCCAACGTCCGGGCGCTGCTCGCGTACATGTGGGCGCACCCCGGCAAGCAGTTGCTCTTCATGGGCTGCGAGCTCGCCGACGACCGCGAGTGGAGCGAGGAGCGCGGCCTCGACTGGTACCTGTTGCACGACCCGGCGCGAGCCGGCGTGCAGCGCCTGGTCGGCGACCTGAACCGGGTCTACCGGGAGACCCCGGCGCTCTGGACGCAGGACACCGACCCCGCCGGCTTCCGCTGGATCGCCGGGGACGACGTCGCCAACAACGCCGTGTCGTTCATCCGGATCGCCCCCGACGGCCAGACCCTGGTCTGCGTGGCCAACTTCTCCGCGCTGCCGCTGGAGGGCTACCGGGTCGGGCTGCCGGCCGGCGGCACCTGGACCGAATTGCTCAACACCGACGCCCACCACTACGGCGGTTCCGGCGTGGGCAACCTGGGCGCGGTGCGGGCCGAGAGCGTGCCGTGGCACGGCATGCCGGCGTCCGCGGCGCTGCGCGTCCCGCCGCTCGGCGTCCTCTGGCTCCGCCCCGCCTGACCGCGGATCGGCGCCGCGCCCCGGCCCGACCCCGGTCGGTCGGCCGGCGGACCTAGGACGGGAAGTCGGCGGAGCGGCTCACCTCCGCCCACTCGGCGGCCTCGGCGGCCCGCTGCTCCGACGACGTCCGGGCCAGCTCCACCGCCGTCGCGCCCAGCAGGAGGCGCAGCGGCGGACGCGGGTGATCGACGATGTCGACCAGGATACGCGCCGCCCGTGCCGGGTCGCCGGGCCAGGTGCCGTCGGTCTCCCGGCGGAAGGCGTTCGTCCGGCCGACCGTCTCCTCGTAGTCGGGGTGGACCGGGTGGAACCGCATCGAGGCGCCGCCCCAGTCCGTGCGGAACGGGCCGGGCTCCACGATGGTGACCTTGATGCCGAGCGGCTTCACCTCGGCGTTGAGCACCTCCGAGAAGCCCTCGACGGCGAACTTCGCGGACTGGTACGCGGCCATGCCGGGGGTGCCGCCGACCCGGCCGCCGATCGAGGAGAACTGCAGGAAGTGCCCCGAGCGCCGGGCTCGCAGGACCGGCAGCGCCGCCCGGGTGACGTGCACGACCCCGTAGAAGTTCGCGTCGACCTGGGCGCGGAAGTCGTCCGCCGGCGTGTCCTCGATCGAGCCGGAGTTGCCGTACCCGGCGTTGTTGGCCACCACGTCCAGGGAGCCGAAGTGCTCCACGGCGCGGCGGACCGCGGCCTCCGCGGCCTCCGGGTCGGTGACGTCGAGGGCGAGGGTGAGGACGCGGTCGCCGTACCGCTCGACAAGATCGGCGAGCTGCTTGGGGCGCCGCGCCGTTGCGACGACGTTGTCGCCGGCCTCCAGCGCGGCGACGGCCAACTCGCGGCCGAGGCCGCGCGAGCTGCCGGTGATGAACCAGGTGCGAGTCATCTGCTTACCTACCTACTGGTTGGTTGGTTGGTTGCCTCCAGTATGCCGCGCCGCCGCAGCGTCGACAACCAACCAGTCGGTAGGTAGCCTTGGCTCATGGTCCGAACCCGCGACGCCGACGCGGCCCGCCTTCGCATCCTGCGCGCCGCCACCTCCGAGTTCGCGGCGTACGGGATCGCGGGCGCCCGGATGGACCGGGTCGCGGCCCAGGCGGAGAGCGCCAAGGAGCGCATCTACGCGTACTTCGGGAACAAGGACGAGCTGTTCGACATCGTCCTGACCACCGTGATCCGGGAGACCCTCGACGCGGTCGACTTCGACGCCGCCGACCTGCCCGGGTACGCGGGCCGGATGTTCGACTACTTCGCCGACCACCCGCAGGCCCAGCGCCTCACCACCTGGTACCGGCTGGAGCGCCCGTCCGGGTCCGCCCTGCGGGCGGTCGTCGAGGCCAACCGGACCCGGCTGGAGGCGCTCGCCGCCGCTCAGGCGACGGGCCGGATCGGCGCGGCCTTCTCCCCCGTCGAACTGCTCACCCTGGTCCAGGCCATCGCGAGTTCCTGGGGAACGATGAACCCGGAGTTCGCCGGCGCCGCCGCAGCGGTCGACCGGGCGACCCGCCGCCGCGCCGTCGTCGAGGCGGTCCGCCGCCTCGTCGCGTGATCATGAGGTTGGCGGCACCGGAGGAAATCGTCTTCGCCGCCAACCTCATGATCAACGGCCTGAGGTGAAGGTGGCGGGTCAGACCAGGCCGGCTTCGCGGAGGAGTTTCCAGAGGCCGGCGCCGTCCGGGGCGGCCAGCCACTTCTGGCCCACCGGGCCGGCGGAGGGGCGGCCCGGCGGGGCGGGCAGGCTGCCGGCGAGCACCGACTGGGTGGGCGAGAGCCGGCGGATCGCCACCCCGGCCACGTTGTCCGGGTGGGCCGCCGCGAACTCGCGGTAGATCTCCTGGTCGTGCTGCCCGTCGTCGCCGATCAGCAGCCAGCGGACGTCGGGGAACTCCCGGGCCAGCCGGGCCAGGGTGGCCCGCTTGTGCTCGCGGCCGCTGCGGAACCAGCGGTCGGCGGTCGGCCCCCAGTCGGTGAGCAGCAGCGGCCCGGCCGGGTAGAGGTGCCGCGAGAGGAACCGGGTCAGCGTCGGCGCGACGTTCCAGGCGCCGGTGGAGAGGTAGAAGACCGGGGCGCCGGGGTGGGCGGTGACGAGGCGTTCGTAGAGCACCGCCATCCCGGGGACGGCCGCCCGGGCGTGCTCGTCGAGGACGAAGGTGTTCCAGGCGGCGAGCAGCGGCCGGGGCAGCGCGGTCACCATGACCGTGTCGTCGATGTCGGAGAGGATGCCGAACCGGACCTCCGGGTCGAGGATGCGGACCAGCGCCTCCACCGGCTCGGCGTCGGCCACGCTCAGGCGTACGCAGCCCCAGCCCGGGGTGAAGTCGGCCTTGATGATGGCGTCCACGAAGCCGCTGCGGTCCGCGGTCGCCTCCTGGCGTACGCCGCCGGCCTCGATGGTGACCTTGGCGTACTTGGCGGGCAGGGTGGTGAAGCTGCGCCAGCCCCGGACCTTCTCCAGCCGGCCACGCTGACGGGTGTCGGGCCGGCCGAGCAGCACCCGGCAGAGCACCCGCGCCCAGCCGGGGGCGCCGTACCCGGCGTACGCGACGATGTTGACCTGCCACCCGGTGCGCCGCAGCCGGCGCTCCACCAGGCCGTGCAGGGCGTCCTCGATGCGCGCGGCCCGATGCAGCTGCGGCACGGCCAGTTGGTCGGGTGGTGTGGGTGGCACGCTGTCACCCTGCCACAACCCGTGCGGACCGGCCACGCGAGTGGTGTCCGCCGATCCACCCCGCCGCCCGGTGCCCAGCGTGACAGACTGCGGTCGAGGCGACGACGGGGGCGTTGGTCGTGTCAACACCAGAGCGGGGCCCGGGACGGTGGCGTCCGGCGCTGGACCGGCCGGCGCTGGTCGCGCTGCTGCTCGGCGTGGCCGGGGTCGGCTACCGGCTGGTGCTGACGCTGCTCACCCTGCCCACCTCCAACAGCGACGAGGCGACGTTCGGCCTGGCCGCCCTGCACATCGCCACCGGCCACGAGCGGCCGGTCTTCCTCTACGGCCAGCGCTACATGGGCGTGCTGGAGTCCTACCTGGCGGCCCCGCTGGTCGGCTGGGGCGGGGCGAGCTGGCCGCTGCTGCGGCTGCCGCTGGTGGCGCTCTACGCGGTCTTCCTGTGGCTGGCGTACCGGTTGACCCGCCGGCTCTTCTCCCCCTGGTTGGCCACCTTCGTGGTGGGCCTGCTGGCGCTCGGCTCCGAACGGGTGGTCCGCGACCAGCTCACCGTGGTCGGTGGCCGGCCGGAGGTGAAGCCGGCGGTGCTGGCGATGGTGCTGATCGCGGTCGCCCTCGCCGAGCACCGGGTCCGGCACCGCTGGGTGGCCACCGGCCTGTTCGGGCTGCTGGCCGGGGTGGCGCTCTGGTCGGACTGGCTGATCGTGCCCTACCTGGCAGTGGCCGGGCTGCTGCTGGTCTGGGCCGCGCCCCGGGACCTGGTGGGGTGGCCGGGGGTGCTGCTGGTGGTGGGCTTCCTGGTCGGGATCGCGCCGATGGTGAAGGACAACCTGGTCGCCCCGGAGGGACAGGACTCGCTGTCGGTGTTCCGGGAGATCAGCACCAAGGACGGCGCGACGCCGTCGGTGTGGGAGCGGCTGCACGGCGGGTTGCTGGAGGGGGTGCCGCTGGCCTCCGGGCTCTGCCCGATGGACGGCTGCGCCCGCTGGGCGCAGTGGTTCGGGGTGCTCTATCCGGTGCTGCTGGTGGCCGCCGCCGGGTTCGGGCTGGTCGCGTTCCGCCGGGCCGCGGATCCGGCCGCACGGGTCCGGGCCGTGGCGATCCTCGCCCTGGTCGTCGGGGCGGCGTTGACCCTGCTGGCGTACGTGCGCAGCCCGCTGGCCGCGACCGACCCGCTGGGGAACTCCCGCTACCTGTCCGTGCTCCAGATCTCGCTGCCGGCGGTGCTCTGGCCGCTCTGGCTGGCGGCCGCGCACGGGGTGCGGGTCACCGCGGGCGTGGCGGCCCGGCTGGGCGGCGCGCTCGCCGGGCTGGTGCTGGCCGCGCTGACCGCCGCCACGCTGGCCGGCACGGTGGCGTTCGTGGCGGACGCCCCGTCGCTGCGCGCCGAGGAGGGGCGGGCCCGGGAGCTGGCCGACGCGGTGGGCCGGGTGGGCCTGCACGAGGTGTACACGGACTACTGGACCTGCAACCGGCTGATCTTCAACACCGGCGAGGCGGTGGTCTGCGGGGTGCTCGACGGGAACCTGACCCCCGGGCAGAACCGCTACCCGGCGTACTGGAAGCGGGTGGGGCGGGCGGCCCGCCCCGGGTACGTGGTGCCCGCCGGATCGTCGGCGGAGCGCGGGCTGCGCCGGCTGCTCGGCGACCGGGCCGACGCGGCCGTGGTGGCCGAGGCCGGTGGCTATCGGGTGTACCACCCGGAGAGCGCCGTGCGGCCGTGGCGCTGAACCCGGCCCGTACGCTGTGCCGATGCTCATCCTGCTGCCCCCGTCGGAGGGGAAGGCCGAGGCCGGCACCGGCCGGCGGCTGGACCTGTCGAAGCTCTCCCTGCCGGAGCTGAACCCGGCCCGGGAGGAGGTGCTGGCCGCCCTGGTCGACCTCTGCGCCGGCCCGGACGAGGCGGCGGCCCGCGAGGCGCTGGGCCTGAGCGAGGGGCAGCGCGGCGAGCTGCGGCGCAACGCGCGGCTGCGGGCGGCGGCCACCGCGCCGGCCGGGCGGATCTACACGGGGGTGCTCTACGAGGCGCTCGACCTGGCCACGCTGCCGCCGGCGGCGGAGCGGCTGGCCCGCCGCTCGGTGCTGGTCAGCTCGGGTCTCTGGGGCGCGGTACGCCTCACCGATCGGATCCCGCCCTACCGCTGTCCGGTCGGGGCGCGGCTGCCGGGGATCGGGGCGCTGTCGGCGTACTGGCGCACGGCGCTGGCGGAGGCGATGGCGGCGGCCGCCGGGAAGGGCCCGGTGCTGGACCTGCGCTCCGGCGCGTACGCGGCCACCTGGGCGCCGCACGGGGCGGTCGCCGAGCGCACCGTGACCGTGCGGGTGCTGCACGAGCGGGACGTGGACGGCGTGCCGACCCGGTCGGTGGTGAGCCACTTCAACAAGGCCACCAAGGGCCGGCTGGTCCGCGACCTGCTCACCGCCGGGGCTCGGCCACGCACCGCCGACGCGCTGGTCGGGGCGCTGCGCGAGCTGAAGTACGCGGTCGAGGAGCAGCCGCGGGCGGCCGGCGGGCCGCGCCGGCTCGACGTGGTGGTGACCGAGCTCTGAGGGCGGGTTGCCGCAAATTTTGCTCAAGGCTCGGGCGCAGCGGTTTCGCGGCGCGGATGGCGGGGGTCACGGTTAGGGAACCCCGACACCGACCAAGGAGCTGTTCCGATGGCCCCCGAGTCCGCCACCCTGCTCGACCGGCCCCGCCAGTCGTCGCCGCCCCCGCCACTGGACTGGCTCACCCTGGCCGACGCCTTCGAGGTCGCCTGCCTGGTGCGCTGCACCCCGCCCCCGGCCGCCGACGCCCGCCGCATCGACGTCGGGCGGTACCGGGGCGGGATCGCCGAGTTCAACCGCGAGGACGCGGCGCAGCGGATGCGGCAGCTGCTGCATCGGCTGGACGTGCCGGTGGAGCACGAACTGACCACGGGCGGGCTGCGCCGCCGCTACGTGCTGCACCGCCTGTCGGTGTCCCGGGAGCACCGGGCGGCGTACGCGAAGCTGCTGGAGGCGGGCTGGCGGCAGGGCCGCCGGGAGCTGCTCGGCGGGCCCTTCCCCGGGGCTTCCACGGCCCGCCGGGTGTGGCGGCCCCGGCTGGCCGCCGCGGCGTGGCGCGCGGCGCTGCTCGCCGGTGGGCGGCACGTGCGCCGGCACAGCCTCGGCATCCGGCTGGCCGACCGGGACCTGGCCGCCGTGCTGGTCCGGAGCGCGGCGCTGCTGGAGGTCCCGGCGGCGCTCCGGCCCGGCTCGGGCTGCTTCCTGGTGAGCGTGGCCAACGGGGCGCACCGGGTGCGGATCACCGAGAGCGCGGCACTGGCCCCGGCGGCCTGCTGAGCCGCGCCCGCCGGTCGTCCGCCGACCGGCATCCCCGGTCGACGCCAGCCGGTGACCCAGACGGCGGCTCCTTGCGCCGCGGAGCGGCGGCGGCTGCCGTACCGCGGCAACGTGCCTGCAACAGCACCGGGCTAGCGTCCAGTTGTTGTGCCGCGACCTGCGGGCCGTCCCGTCACCGAAAGTGTGGATCCAGCTTGCTTCCCCCCAGCGCCGACCATGCGGTCCCGCCCGTACCGGGGTGGCACACCGGTGACGTGCGACAGCTGGCGGCCCTGCTGCGCGAGCACCGGATGGCGGCGCGGCTCAGCCAGGAGGCGCTCGCGGAGACGGCCGGGGTGGCCGTGCGGACCGTACGGAACCTGGAGGGCGCCCGGATCGCCCGGCCACGTCGCCGGACCGTGGAGGAGCTCGCGAACGCGCTCGGCCTGACCGGCGAACCGCGCGCCCGGCTGCTCCGGACGGTGCACGGGATCGCGCCGGCGCCGGCTTGGCAGCACAGCAGCCTCCCTCCGGTGGTGCCGGACTTCGTCGGTCGGCAGGCCGAACTGGACCAGCTGGTCGCGCAGGCACGGTGCCTCGCCGAACAGCCGGGCAACGCCACGGTCGTGATCAGCGGCCAGCCGGGCATCGGCAAGACCAGCCTGGTCGTGCGGGCCGCGCACGCCCTCGCGGGGGAGATACCCGGTGTCGCGTGCCACGTCGACCTGCGCGGCATGGACCTGGCGCCGCTCTCGGCCGACCAGGCGATGGAACAGCTGCTCACCACCCTTCGTGGCGGCCGGGGCGGGCCGTTGCCGCCCGGCCCGGGCGAACGGCTCGCCCTCTACCGGATGCTGACCGCCACCCGCCCCGGGCTGCTGGTGCTCGACAACGCGGCCACCGAGGCGCAGGTACGACCGCTGCTCCCGACGGGTCCCGGCTGGGTGACGCTGGTCTCCAGCCGGTTCAACCTCGGCGGGCTGGAGAGCACCGGCCGGCTGCGCCTGACGGACCTCGACGAGGCCACCGCGACGAGGCTGATCGAGGAGATCGTCGGCGCCGACCGGGTGTCGGCCGAACCGGAGGCCACCACGGAACTCGTCCGGTTGTGCACCGGACTGCCCCTCGCCCTGCGGGTGGCCGGTAACCGGCTCGCCTCCCGACCGTCCTGGAGCGTCGGCTGGCTGGTCGAGCGGATCCGCGACGAGACCCGCCGCCTCGACCTGCTGCATCCCGGCGACACCCGGCTCCGCGCCGGGTTCAGCCTGTCGTACGACCAGCTGCCGGAGATCGCGCGGCGGACCCTGCGCCGGCTCGCGTTGCTGCCCTGGCCGGACTACTCCGCCGCCCCGGTGGCCCAGTTGCTGGGGGTCGACGTCGGTGTGGCCGAGGCGGCGCTGGAGACGCTGGCGGACGCGAGTCTGCTGTCACCGGCGGCGGCGCCCGACCGTTACCTGCTGCACGACCTGCTTCGCGTCTTCGCCGCCGAGCGCCTCGCCGCCGAGGAACCGCCGTCGGATCGCGACGAGGCCGCCGCCCGGGTCCGGGCGTGGTTGCTCGGGATGGTGGAGGTCGCCGGCCGGTGGCTCGACCCCGACCCCAGGCGGGAACCGGCCGCCGGCACCGGGTTCGGCGACGTCCATGCCGCCATGGCGTGGCTCACCGCCGAGCGGCACGGCTGGTGGTGGGCCGTGCGGCAGGCCGCGGCGACCGGGCGGCACCGGGACGTGATCGCGGCCGCCGACGCGCTCTACTGGTACTCGGACCGCTACCACCACGTGATCGACTGGTCGGAGCTGTTCGGCCTCGCCGTCACCGCGGCGCAGGCCAGCGGCGACACGGTGGCGGAGGCCGCGCAGCGCAACGCCCTGGGCTGGGTGCAGACCGTGGTGCTCGACCAACCGGCGGACGCGATCGCGCAGCACCGCGAGGCCTTCCGACTGGCCGCTGCGGCAGGTGACCGGCGAAACCTCGGCTGGGCGTGCTTCTACCTCACCGGGGAGCGCTACCGCGCCGGCGACCTGGCGGGCGCCGCCGAGGCCTGCGTTCGGGCGCTGCGCGAGTTGACCGGCGCGGGGGACCTGACCGGGCGGATCGTCACGTCGTACACCCTGGCCGACATCCGGCGGCAGCGCGGCGAGGCCGGAGCCGCCGTTACCCACCTCCGGCGCGCGCTCGACGACTGGCAGGCCGCCATGGTCGACCAGCCGGCCCACCACCACCTCGCCAGTCGTCCCCTGACGGGTTGGATCCACCACCGGCTCGGGCGTGCCCACGCGGACCTGGCGCAGTGGCCCGAGGCGATCGCCTCGATGGAGGCGGCAGCCGCCGACTTCGCGGCCGGGGGCGACCCGTACGGCTCTGGTGAAGCCGCGCTGGGCCTCGCCGAGGCGCTGCTGCGGGCCGGCGACTCCCGCGGGAAGCGGGTCCTGCTGGACGCGGTACGGGACTTCGAGGCCGACGGCGACCAGGCGCGAGCGGCGCGGGCCCGGCAGCTGCTCGACCCCCGCCCGGGCGCCGATACGGCAGATTGCCGGTGATCTTGCCTGGTCGACCGAGGTCGTCGACCTTAGCGTCTCCTTGAACGTCATCCAGGCTGCCGACGACGAATGGCAGCCCGCCAATGGTGGTGAGCCGGATCGGTGGGGTGGCGTGTCCAGGCTTTGGGAGCGCTTCCAAGCATTGGTTCTGAAAGGAGCCTCGTGGCTACGAGCACGAGTAGTACCCGGCGCCGGAGGGGGCTGGCCGTACCGCTGCTGGTCCTCACCCTGGCCGGCGCCGGCACGGTCGCCACCGCGGGTACGGCGTCGGCCGCATCGACCGGGTCGGCCAGGGTGGCGGACAGCGGCCTCGACTTCAGGCCCGCCGAGAACGGTGACCGGGTGGACCTGACCGGCGGCGGGGGCCGCAGCGGGAAGTCCGACAAGACGCAGAAGAGCATCCCCACCAGCCCCGCGCGATACGTTGTCGAGCTGGTTGATGATCCGGTGACCACGTACACCGGCGGGATCCCCGGGCTGGCCCGGACCCGCCCGGCAGCGGGCAAGCGGCTGGAGCCGCACTCGGCGGCGGCGAAGGCGTACCGGCAGCACCTGGGCATCCAGCGCAGCGCTGTGGCCGAGGCGGCCAAGGTCAAGGTCGACCAGGTCTACACCACCGCCTTCGACGGGTTCTCCGCCACGCTGACTCCCGCTCAGGTCGACGCGTTGAAGCGGGACAAGCGGGTCCGTTCGGTCACCGCGTCCCGGGCGTTCAGCATCAACCAGGCAACGCCGGGGGCGGCCACGCCCACCCCGACGCCCGCCGCGCCGACAACCGCCGAGGCAACCGGCGCCGCGACGGCCGGTGCGCAGACGCCCGCCGGGTCGAAGCCGGGCAGCGACACCGGCGCCGGGATCGTGATCGGTGTCCTGGACTCCGGCATCTGGCCGGACAGCCCGTCGTTCGCCAAGACCATGCCGGCGCCGGCGGGCTGGCACGGCACCTGCCAGACCGGGTACGCCTTCGTGGTCGAACACTGCAACGGCAAGATCGTCGGTGCCCGGTACTTCGCCGACACGTACCTCGCCGCCACCGGCGGACTGCCGGAGGGCGAGTACCTGTCCCCCCGCGACATGGTCGGGCACGGTACGCACACCGCGTCGACCGCGGCCGGACTGAACCTTTCCGCGTAACGGTGTGAGTGCGGCGGGTAGCCGCCTTGGCGGTCGGTGCGGACACGCCCGAAACTGTTGCGGTGCAAGGGAAAGACGCAGAACCCCGGTATGAAGTGGTCCTCTCACAGATCAACTTCAGTAGGGGTCCTGCGTCGCCATGAGTGTCACATACACCGCCGAGCTGTCCGTGCGCGAGGAGACCGTGTTGTTCCTGTCCGGGCTCCTGCACCGGCAACGGCAGCGGCTCGGGACCCGTACCGGGACGCGGTCGCTGAGCTGCTTCAAGCAGGCGATCCTGGTGATCCGCTGGTTCCTTGACGGCACTCGGGTCAAGCAGTTGGCCATCGACAACCAGGTCAGCTCATCGACCGGCTACGCCTACCTGCACGAGGGCATCCGGGTCCTCGCCGCGCACGCGCCGGGCCTGGAATCGGTGCTGTTGGCCGCGAAGATGGCCGGCTACGCGCACGTGAACATCGACGGGACCCTGATTGAGACCGACCGGTGTCGCACCCCCGGACCGACGCCGGGAGTGGACCTGTGGTGGTCCGGCAAACACGACAACCACGGTGGCAACGTGCAGGTCGTGACCGCTCCGGACGGGTGGCCGCTGTGGACCTCACCAGTACGGCCCGGCCGGGAACACGACACGACGCCCTACGCGAACACGACATCCTGCCCCTGCTGGTCACCTGGACCAACGACCAGCGGCGGGTACTCGGCGACCTCGGCTACGAAGGCGAAGCCGACACGATCACGACCGCATTCAAAAAGCCGAAGAACGGCACCTGCACCACCGTGCAGCAGCAGTTCAACAAGGCACACAACGGCGTCCGCGCCATCGGCGAACGCGGCAACTCCCTGCTCAAGACCACCTTCAAAGCGCTGCGCAACGTCAGCCTGTGCCCCTATAACATCGGCAGGATCACCGCGGCGGCCCTCGTACTCCTGCACGTCGAGCACAACCGCACAACCTGATCACCCAACGCCACGACCCGTTACGCGGAAAGGCTCACTGCCCGTCGAGCACGTCACCATCTCGGGGCGGGACTTCGGTTCGACCTCCGGCGTGGCGCCGGACGCGCAGATCGCCGTCTACAAGGTCCTCTGGGGCGGTTCGGGGTACGACGCCGACATCATCGCCGGCATCGACGCGGCGGTCGCCGACGGCGTGCAGGTGCTCAACTATTCGATCGGAAAGCAGCTGGGGGACTGGGAACCCAACACCCCGATCGGCACCGCCTTCCTCAACGCCACGCTGGCCGGGGTCTTCGTCTCGGCGGCCGCCGGCAACGACGGCTTCAGCGGCGCGATCAGCAACGCCCAGCCGTGGGTGACCACGGTCGGCGCGGCGGTGACCAACGTGAACGAGGGGACGCTCCAGCTCGGCAACGGCACCAAGATCGTCGGCGCCTCGCTGGACGTCCTCCCCGGTGGCCAGCCCCGACCGCTGGTCTTCGGCAAGCAGGCCGGCAGTCTGGACGACGGCTCGGCGTACTGCTACGACCTGGACCCGGCGAAGGTGAAGGGCAAGGTGGTCGCCTGCGCCCTGGACTACCCGTACGGCCAGGTGGCGGAGGCCAAGGCCAGCGGCGCCGCGGCGCTCATCCTCTTCGACCCATGGGGCAACTTCCGGGTCAACTCGATCTACGACTTCCCGGTGCTCTACCTGAACACCAGGGAGCAGGCCGGCAAGCTCTTCAACTACCTGATGCGCCACCCGACCGACGGCACCGCGCTGGTCACCTCCGGCGGTGACGGCTCCAGCGTCCCCGCCGGCGTGCCGAGCGTCGCGGACTACTCGTCCACCGGGCCGGACAAGACGCACACCGGGCTGATGAAGCCCGACCTGGTCGCGCCGGGCAGCGACATCATCGCGGCCGTCTCCCCGCCCGGTAACTTCGGCCGGCAGTACGACGCGTACTCAGGCACCTCCATGGCGGCCCCGCAGGTGGCCGGCGCGGCCGCGATCCTGCGGGCGGAGCACCCAGACTGGTCGCCCGGGGCGGTCGCCTCGGCGCTGCGGACCACCGCCACCGACACCGTGGGCACCGACAACCCGCTTGCCCAGGGCAGCGGCCTGCTCGCCCTGGACCGGGCCGACGACCCGGGGCTGGTCATCGAGCCGGCCGCCGCGGACCTGGTTGCGTTCGGCGCGGCGGCCCAGCCGGACGGCCGGGACCTGAACCTGCCGTCGATCTCGCTGCGCGAGTACGACGGGACCAAGCAGGTGACGCTCACCCGCAAGCTGACCAACGTCGGCGGCAGGCAGGAGACGTACCAGGCCTCGGTCACCGGGCTGCCGGGCATGGAGGTCAGCGTGTCGCCGAAGGCGGTGACGGTGCCACCGGGCAAGACCGCCACGGTCACCATCACGCTGCGGCGCGGCAGCGCGCCGTGGGACCGCTACGTCACCGGCGCGATCACCTGGCGCAGCGCTGCCCATCAGGTGAAGGTTCCAGTCGCCGCGCGCCCATGGGGCATCTCCCCCAGGATGTACGACGACAACCTGGAGGACTTCAACCGGCTCGCCACCGGCGCCTACGGGGTGCTGCAGCCGGGCTTCACCGGCAAGATCTCCGGCCGGTCGACCGGCTACACCCCCGTGCGGTGGGAGTCGTACTCGATGCCGGCGGGAGTCAACGGCGGCGTCTTCGACCCGCAGGCCCTCGGGGTGCGGGCGCACACCTTCACCGTGCCGGCGGGCAGCGCCGGGATCGTGGTGCAGACCGCCACCGACGACCCGAACACCAACCTCGACCTCTGGCTGTACAAGGGTGACAAGCTGGTGTACCGGAGCGCCAACGACTGGCACAGCCTCGAGCGGGCCTGGGTCTTCATGCCGGAAGCCGGCACCTACACGGCGTACGTCTTCGCACAGACCGCCGGCGGCCCGGTCATCGACTACCGGCTCGGCCACGTGATCCTCAGCCGCGATGGCCACTACGCCCCCGCCACGCTGGAACTTCCGGCCCGGGTGGAGCGGGGAACGACCCCGTCGTACAAGCTCCGGCCGGACGCTCCGCTGGAGGAGAACCTCGAGTACTGGGCGTACACCGAGTTGTCCACCAACGGGGAGGTGGTCCCCGGACAGCTGGTCTCCACCGAGCAGTTCTGGTGGGAGTGACGGGCTGATACCGGATGCGGTGGGGCGGAGCCGTCGGCTCCGCCCCACCGCGCCGCCGCCCCACCGCGCCGCCGCCCCACCGCGCCGCCGCCCCACCGCGCCGCCGCCCCACCGCGCCGCCGGGCCACCGGCCCGGCGGGCTTGCGCGGCGGGCCGTGCACGGCGCACAGTGCAGCCCGTGAACCGACACTGGCCCGTGCCCGGCCGACGCCGGACCGCCGCGCCGATGGCGCTGGTGCTGCTGCTGGTGTCGGCGCTCGCCGGTCTGGCCGGGTGCCGGGACGAGCCGACCGAGCCGGTGCGCATCCGGATCGCCACGGGTAGCCCCACCGCGGTCTACCACGCCTTCGGCCAGTCGCTGGCCGCCCTGCTCAACCGCGAGATGCCCGGCGTGCAGGCCAGCGTGGTGATCACCGCGGCCTCCGCGCAGAACGTCCGGCTGGTCGGCTCCGGCGAGGCGGAGCTGGGCTTCACCCAGGCCGACGTGCTGCCGCCGCACGCACCGGAGCACCCCACGGTGCTCGCCGTGGCCCGGGTCTACGACGACCTGCTGCACCTGGTCACCACCGCCGGCGGCCCGGTACGCACCCTCGCCGACCTGCGCGGGCGGCGGGTGTCGGTGGGCGCCGACGGCTCCGGCACCGAGGTCACCGCCACCCGGCTGCTCGATGTGGCCCAGCTCGGCGGCGACGCGATCCGCAAGGAGCACCTCGGCCTGGACGACTCGGTGGCGGCGCTGCGCGCCGGCCGGATCGACGCCTTCTTCTTCTCCGGCGGCCTACCGGTCCGCGGCGTCGCCGAGCTGGCCGGGAACACCTCGGTGCGGATGGTCGACCTGGGCGAGTGGACCGAGCCGCTGCGCCGCGGGTACGGGCAGGTCTACGTGACCCGCGACATCCCCCGCTCGGTCTACGGGGCGGACCCGGTCAGCACGGTGGCGAACCCGAACTACCTGATCGTCCGTGCCGACCTGCCGCCGGCGCTGGTGCGCGAGGTGACCCGGCTGCTGATGGAGCGCCGGGAGGAGCTGGCCGCTGCGCATCCGGCGGCCGGCCGGATGAGTCCCCGATCGGCGATCGTCACCACCCCGCTGCCGCTGCACCCGGGCGCGGCCGACTGGTACCGGGCTACCAAGCCCTGAGCCGGGTCAGCACCGCCCGGCCTCGGAACCGACCCGGTCGACCGGGTCGTCGTCGAGCGCCGGAACGCTTTCGTCCGGCTCGGCCAGCTCGTCCGGGGCCGGGAACCACAGCTCGGCGACCAGCCCGCGGGGCTCGCCCTGGCGCATGGTCAGCCGGCCGTCGGAGGCGTCGACCAGCACCGCGACGATGGTCAGCCCGAGCCCGGCCCCGTCGACGTTCTGCACGTCCGGGGCCCGCCAGAACCGCTCGGTGGCCTGGTCGAGCTGGCTGGCCGTCATGCCGGGGCCGGTGTCCCGCACCTCCAGCGCAGTTCCGCCGTCGGCCGGGCGTACGGTCACCGTCACCGCTCCCCCGGCGCCGCTGAACTTGACGGCGTTGTCGATCAGCGCGTCGAGCGCCTGGTCGATGGCGGTCGGCACGGTCCGGGCGTACGCGGGCGCCCCGGTCGTGTCGAGCGTGAGGGTGACCGACCGGTGCCGGGCCAGCGGCAGCCAGGCCGAGACCCGGGAGGCGGCGATCTCGGCGGCGTCCACGGTGACCCGCTGGTTCTCCTCCCGTTCGGCCCGGGCCAGGGTGAGCAGCGCGTCGAGCACGGTGGCCAGCCGGTCGGTCTCCTCCAGCGCAAGCCGGTGCTCGGCCCGGCCGTCGGGGTCGGACAGGCTCGGCCCCAGCTCCTCCACCCGCAGCCGCAGCGCGGTCAGCGGATTGCGCAGCTGGTGGCTGGCGTGCGCGACGAATGCCCGCTGCCGGTCCATCACGTCGGAGACCGCGTCGGCCATGTCGTTGAAGCTGGTCGCCAGCCGGCGCAGCTCCGGCGGGCCGAGCCGGGGACGGACCCGGGCCCGGTGCCCCTCGGCGATCTCGTGGGTGACCGCGTCCAGCTCGGTGACCGGACGCAGCACCCAGCCGGCCAGCCCGAACGCGGTGGAGACGCAGGCCAGCACCGCGAGCAGGCCGATCCCGGCGAGCAGCAGCCACCAGGCGGTGACGGTGCGGCGCACCTTGGCCGCCGGGGTCGTGGTGACCACCGCGCCGAGCACCTCGCCGCCGTCGTTGATCGGCACCGCCACCACCAGCGGCCCCTCCACCCAGGGCCAGACCGACTCCGGCCCGCTGAACTGCTGCCCTGACAGCGCGGTGTCCAGGGCCGGGTCGGTGCCCGCGCCGAACTGCCAGCGGGCCGAGGCGACCACGGTCCGGCGGTCCCGGTCCACCACGGCCGCGCCGACGCCGTAGAGGTCGTCGTAGGCGGCCAGTTCCCCGTCCAGCGGGCCCGGGGTGCCGCCGCGCAGCGCCGGGCCGGCCAGTGAGGCGAACCGGGTGGCGTCGGCGAGCCGGTCGGCGCGGACCCGGTCGGTCTCCCGGGTGGCCAGTGTGGCCGCCAGGGGCGTCTCCAGGGCGAGCAGCACCAGCACCATCAGCAGCAGGTAGCTGATCACCAGCCGGCGGCGCACCGCGGCCCCCTCACTCGCCGCGGAGCCGGTAGCCGACCCCGCGGACGGTCTCCACCAGCGTCGGGTCGCCGAGCTTGCCGCGCAGCGAGCCGACGTGCACCTCCACGGTGTGCCGGTCGGCCCAGGTGGTGCCCCAGACGTCGAGCAGGATCCGGTCCCGCGGCACGGCCACCCCGGGCTGGCGAGCCAGCGAGAGCAGAATGTCGAACTCCTTGCGGGTGAGGGCCACCGGCCGCCCCGCCACGGTCACCGTCCGGCCGCCCACGTCGATGCGGACGTCGCCCGCCTCGATGAGGTTGCGCTCCGGCACCGTGTGCGCCGCCCGGCGCAGCACCGCCTCGATCCGGGCCTGGAGCTCCACCATCGAGAACGGCTTGACCACGTAGTCGTCGGCGCCCAGCCGCAGCCCCAGCACCCGGTCGCGCTCCTCACCCCGGGCGGTCACCGCGATGATGCCGAGTTGGCTGCTGCGCCGGCGCAGCTCCCGGCACAGGTCGGTGCCGTCCCCGTCGGGCAGGGTCAGGTCGAGCAGCACCAGGTCGCAGGGGGCGGCGGACAGCGCGGCCTCGACGGTGGCGGCGTGCTCGACCTCGTACCCGCGCCGGGTCAGCGCGGACGACAGGGCGGCGGCCACCCGACGATCGTCCTCGACCAGGAGGATCCGCACCCGTGCCTCCATCCGCTCGACGTGCTGCCCTGCGAATGGTGGCAGACGGACCGGCGGGACGGGAGGGCCGGTACGCGGTCAGAGACCGAAGACCTCCTCGGCGGTGGCGTCGCGGACCCCGTCGGTGAAGCCCCGGAAGCCCGGGTCGGAGTGGCTGGCCGGCACGCTCGTCACGTTCTCCCCGATCGCCTGGGTGACCGCGTCGACCAGCGGCGGGAAGTCGATCTCGGCGTCGGCGAAGGCGTCGTCGTCGGCCTGCCCCAGGTTGATCACGTGCTGGACGTCGTCGGTCGGGGTGTCCGGGTCGCCGGCCCAGTCGGCGCCGGCCCGGTAGCACTCGTCGTAGACGCCCCGCTGGCCGTCGGTCCAGTCCTCGTCGTAGCTCTGCATCCCCATCCCTCCGCGGGCCGCTGCACCCCGAGCATGCCGGGCCCGGGCGGACGGCAGGGGGCGTACGCCCGAACCGGCGCACGGCGGGCGGACGGCGGCTTCTAGGCTGCGGTGGTGATCTACAAGATTCTGACCAACGGCGAGTGGGTGCAGGCGCAGGCGGCCGGCCGGTTCACCGGCACCGCGATGGACCGCCAGGACGGCTTCGTCCACCTGTCCGCGGCGGACCAGGTGGTGGAGACCGCCCGCCGGGTCTTCGCCGGGGTCACCGGCCTCACCGTGCTCGCCGTGGACGAGGCGCGGCTCGGCGACGCGCTGCGCTGGGAGGTGTCCCGGGGCGGGGCGCTCTTCCCGCACCTCTACGCGGCGCTGCCGGTCGACGCGGTGCTGGCCGCCCATCCGCTGCCCGCCGACCGGCCCGCCGCCGACGCGGTGGCGGAGCTGCTGGCCTGACGGCTCGCTATGCTGCGTCGAGCCCGCGCGCCGGCTCCGGGAGCCCGGCGTCGCCGGGTGGTCCTGGCCCGGCCGGGCGCGCGGTGGTCAGCCGGCGCGACCGTCCGGCACCGACGGCGCGACGACGCGCCCTGCGACGATGCGAGTTGACATGACTGACACCAACGACCGGTCCGCCTCCGTCTTCGTCCACCCGACGGCCGACGTTGAGGAGGGCGCCAAGGTCGGCGACGGCACCAAGGTCTGGCACCTGGCCCACGTCCGGTCGAGCGCGCAGGTCGGCGCCGGCTGCGTGATCGGCCGCAACGTGTACGTCGACGCGGGTGTGACCGTCGGCGACCGCGTGAAGATCCAGAACAACGTCTCGGTCTACCAGGGCGTGACCATCGAGGACGAGGTCTTCGTCGGCCCGTGCGCGGTGTTCACCAACGACTTCCGCCCGCGCGCCCAGAACCCGGACTGGACCATCACCCCGACCATGGTCCGCCGGGGCGCCTCGATCGGCGCCAACGCCACCCTGGTCTGCGGGATCGAGGTGGGCGAGTACGCGATGATCGCGGCCGGCTCGGTGGTGACCCGCGACGTCAAGCCGTACCAGCTGGTGGCCGGCAACCCGGCCCGGCCGAAGGGCTGGGTGGACGAGAAGGGCGAGGTCGTCTCCCGGGACGTGGACAACCCGCCGTACCAGAGCTGAGCACGCGACGGGGGCGGCGACCGGACCGGTCGCCGCCCCCGTGCGTCGAGGTGGCGGTCAGCCGCAGAGGCGGCCGATCTCGTCCCGGAACCGGTCCATCGGGTTCGACCCGGCCGGGCCGAGCAGATACTCCTTCAGCTGCCGCCGCGCCTCGGTCATCGGGTCGTCGCCGGCCCGGGTGACCGCGAGGACCTTCGGCAGCTCACCGCAGTCCGCGGAGAGCAGGTACGCCGCCCGCGCGGTGGGGAAGGCCCGGCGGAACTCGTCCTCCGGCAGGCCGGCGGGGTTGGCCACCACGTACGGCCGCTCGCTCTGCACGAAGTCGGAGACCACGCTGGAGACGTCGCTGACCAGCAGGTCGGTGACGTTGAAGCAGTCGAACAGGGCCGGCGTCCGGCCGGTAACCACCAGGTGGGCGGTGCCGTCCAGCGAGGACGGGTCGGTCTGGCCGCCGGCGGCGCGGATCCGGGCCACGATGCGCTGGTGCACGGCCCGGGCCTCCTTCGAGCGGCTGCCGGTCAGCGGGTGCGGCTTGTAGATCAGCCGCAGGTTGCCGGCGGCGAGCAGCCCGGACACGATCCGCTCCCCCATCAGCACCAGCGACGTGTGGTAGGGGTCGTCGTCGAGCCAGCCCTCCCAGGTGGGGGCGTAGAGCACCGTGAAGACGTGGTCGGCGGCGCCCGAGCCGAAGGTGTGCACCCCGGCGAGCTGCGGCCGGCCGATCTCGACGATGTCCCGGTCCAGCACGCCCACCCCGGCCCGGGCGTACCGCTCCCGGCCGGCGGGCCCGGCCACCCAGACCTCGTCGTAGACCTTGCTGTACGGGTTGACGCTGGCCTGCTTGTCACTGTCGCCGTGGCCGACGAAGACGTGCTTCATGCCCGGTTCGCGCAGCATGTGGATGTTGGCGCCGACGTTGGCCGTGTACAGGGCGACCCGGATCGAGCTGAGGTCGAGGTTCATGAAGTCCACCCCGGCCGGTACGCAGATCACCGGCAGCCGGGTGTCGGCCAGTTCGCGGAACGCGTCGTCGGCGCGCAGCAGCACCACCGCGCGGCGGCCGGCCGCCTCGACCGGGGCGAGCCACATGTTGGCCTGGTAGACGTCCTTGGCGGGACCGGCGAAGTAGAGCGCCACCTCGGGCCGCTCCCGGGCCAGCCAGTCGTGCACCGCGGGCAGGATCCCGGGGGCCTTCCCGCGCCCGCGCACGAAGGTGAACGCCAGCACCGCGGCGGTGACCAGCCCGGCGGCCAGGGTGACCAGTCCGGTGACCACCACCGGGGCGATCCGGTCGGTGACCGCGGCCACCACGGCGGCCGGCACCAGCAGCACGTTGAGCAGTGGCAGCCGCAGGCCGGCCAGGAGCCGCGCCCAGGCCGGCGGGATCGGCACCCCGCGCAGCGTGCCGAGGTCGAGGTTGCGGGTGAACGCCGGGGTCGCCGCCCGCCCGTCGACCACCTTGGTCAGCGCGGTGGTGCCGACCGCCACGGTCCAGAGCGCGGCCGGCAGCAGCAGCACCGTGACGGTGCCGCCCACGCCGGGGCGGACCGTGCTGACCACCAGCAGCACCACGGACAGGTCGCGGACCAGCCGCCGGAAGACCAGGCCGAGGCCGGCCTTGCGGAGCAGTTCGCCGGTCTCGGCGTAGCGGGTGGCGAGGGCCAGCTCACCGGCGATGACGACCAGCGCGGCGACCGCGTACGGGACCACCAGACCGAGGACTCCGGAGAGGATCATGATCCCGTAGCCGAGCAGCGTCAGGCCGACGACGGCCAGACCCTGCCGGCTGCGCACTCTGCTGAACAACGACACGCTCCCTGTCTGCCCGCCGGCGTCGCTCCGGTCCGATACCGGGCAGCTGCGACCTTGAACCGGGGCAATTAACACAAGTATTCCCCGGGTGCCCGAGGGGTGAACGGCTGACGACGGTGCTCAGGAGCGGTGTCGGCCCCGGGCGGCGCAACGCAGCGAGCCCCGGCCGTCGAACGGCCGGGGCCCGCGGGCGACGGACGGGTCAGCCGCCGATGACCACCCGGCGGACGCCGGTCCAGCGGGCCGGGTCGGTGACCCGACGGCCGTCGACCAGCACCGTCACGCCCGGCAGGTCGGCCGGGGCGAGGTTGCGGTACTCGGCGTGGTCGGCCTGGATGACCGCGGCGCCGACCGGCTCGCCCTCGTAGCCGGGGAGGCCGTGCGCGGCCAACTCCTCGTTCGTGTACATCGGGTCGGAGACGTACGGGACCGCACCCCGCGCGCGCAGCGCCTCGACGGTCGGAAAGACGCCGGAGAAGGCGGTCTCCTTGACGCCGCCCCGGTAGGCGGCGCCGAGCACCAGCACGCCCACCCCGGTCAGGTCCCCGTACGCGGCGGCGAGCAGGTCGACGGCGTACTCCGGCATGGCGGTGTTGGCCTCGCGGGCCGAGCGCACCACGGTGGCCGCCGGGTCGTTCCACAGGTACATCCGCGGGTAGATCGGGATGCAGTGGCCGCCGACGGCGATGCCCGGCGAGTGGATGTGGCTGTACGGCTGGGTGTTGCAGGCCTCGATGACCTTGGTGACGTCGACGCCCACGGTGTCGGCGAAGCGGGCGAACTGGTTCGCCAGGCCGATGTTGACGTCCCGGTAGGTCGTCTCGGCGAGCTTGGCCAGCTCGGACGCCTCGGCCGAGCCGAGGTCCCAGACGCCGTTCGGGCGGTCGAGGTCGGCGCGCTCGTCGAAGTCCAGCACGGCCTCGTAGAAGCGCACGCCGTGCTCGGCCGACGCCTCGTCGATGCCGCCGACCAGCTTCGGGTAGCGGCGCAGGTCGGCGAAGACTCGGCCGGTGAGCACCCGCTCCGGGCTGAACACCAGGTGGAAGTCCTGGCCGGCGGTCAGGCCGGAGCCCTCCTCCAGCATCGGGGCCCAGCGGTTGCGGGTGGTGCCGACCGGCAGGGTGGTCTCGTAGCTGACCAGGGTGCCCGGCTTGAGCCCGCGGGCGATGGCCCGGGTGGCGTCGTCCATCCAGCCGAAGTCCGGCACGCCCTCGGCGTCGACGAAGAGCGGCACGACCACGACGACGGCCTCGGACTCGGCGACCGCGGCGGCGGTGTCGGTGGTAGCCGACAGCAGCCCGGCGGCCACCGCCTCCTTCAGCTTGACGTCCAGGTCGGCCTCGCCGGGGAACGGCACGGCACCGTCGTTGACCAGCCCGACGACCCGCTCGGAGACGTCGGCACCGATCACCCGGTGCCCCTTCGAGGCGAACTGCACGGCGAGCGGCAGACCGATCTTGCCGAGCGCGACGACGCAGATGTTCATGAAACTACTTTCCTCCAGAGGGCCAGATTCGGCGCAGGCGGGCAAGGAACCGACGGGGAGTCACCGGCGTGATCGCGACGATCACCTGGCCCTTGTGGTTGGTGGTGGGCGTGACGAGGTGGAACCGGACGCCGTGCCGGGCCAGCAGCCGGGGCGCCGCGACGCGGTGATCCGTCCGCAGCGGCGCCGAGCCGGTCCCGCCCAGCGCGGTCACCTCGGCGCGCGCCACCCGACGCTCCCCGCTCGCCGCGACGACCGAGAGCAGCCGGTCCACCGCGAAGTCCGTCCGTACGACGGTACCGGTGCCATCGGGCGCGACCGACGTGACACCCACCAACTCGCCGAAGCTGACCCGGACCGCCTCGTCGGCCAGCTCGGACAGCTCGGCCCAGCGGCTGCGCGCGGTGACCACCAGGGCACGGGCGCCGGCGGCGTCCCGGCCCCAGGCCAGCCCGGTCGCGGTCAGCTTCGCCAGCGCCTTGGCGGCCTGGTCGGTGATGTCGTACCAGTCGTCCGGATAGCCGAACGCCGGGTCGCGGAAGCCGACGTGCCGGGCGTACCAGCGGTCGTTCTCGATGGTGACCTCGGGCAGCGTCTTGTCGGCCTGCTGCCCGATCAGCTCGCGGAGCCGCGCCAGCTCGCCATCGCGCGCGACGGCGAGCCGCAGCCGCAGGTCCGGCGCCATCCGGGCCAGGATGCCCTCGGTCAGGTACGCCTCGGCGAGCTTGCGGATCCGGTCGTGGACGTGCTGCTGGACGTCCGCCGAGAGGTCGAGGAACTCCGCCCGGAGCAGCTTCGCCACCTCCCAGCTGAAGTGGCGCAGCAGCACCGCGTCGCGCCGCGGACCCGGCTCGATCAGCCCGGCCACGAAGCCGACCAGCTCCTCGGCGCAGCGCAGCCGCTCCTCGAAGCGGCTGGCGTAGGTGATGTTCTGCGCGTTGCCCCGCTTGACCGCGTAGTAGTACTCGTAGTCGGCGAGCACGGAGATCTTCTCCGCCCGGAAGCAGGCCTCCAGCGTGAACGGCTGGTCGCTGCCCATCGGCATGTCAGTGCGGAACCGCAGGCCGTGACGCTCGACCAGGTCCCGCCGGAACAGCTTCGTGTTCGACAGCGACCAGGGCAGCGCGCTGTCGAAGAGGTCGACCCGCTCCTCCGTGCTCGCGTAGACCGCCTGGTGCACGTAGCGCTTGTTGGTGCCGACCATCCGGCCGAGCACCACGTCGGAGCCCCACCGGTCAGCGGCGTCCACCAGACGCTCCAGCGCCTCGGGGCCGAGGTGGTCGTCGGAGCCGATGAAGAAGACGTACCGGCCGCGGGCGTGGTCCAGGGCGAGGTTGCTCGGGGCGGCCGGGCCACCGGAGTTGGCCTGGTGCAGCACCCGGACGGTGTCCGGGTAGCGGGCGGCGTACCGGTCCAGCTCGGCGCCGCTGCCGTCGGTGGAGCCGTCGTCGACCGCGACGACCTCCAGCCGGTCCCGCCCGATGGTCTGCCCGACCAGCGAATCCAGACAGGCGGTCAGATACGGCATGGTGTTGTAGACGGCGACGACGACGGTCACGTCGGGCTGGCTCACGCGCCCACCCCCACCGAGGCCGGGGCCGCGCCGGGAGCCGGGTCGCCGGCCGGCGCCGGGCGCGGCGGAGCGTCGGGCAGCAGCCGGGAGTAGACGCCGTCGAGCACCTGCGCCTGCGCCTCCCAGGTCCAGCCGGCCAGCAGACCGGGCCGGTCGTACGCGGCGCGGTAGCGCGCCGGGTCGGCGAGCACCGCGGTGACCGCCCGGACGAAGTCGGCCACGTCCTCGGCCGTGAACACCTCGCCCTGACCGGTCTCCCGGACAGTCTCCGCCATCGTCTGCACGTCGGAGACGACCAGCGGGAGGCGGGCGTGTGAATACTCGAAGAACTTGGTGATCAGCGCGATCTCGTGGTTGGGCCAGTGCTGGATCGGGATGACACCGACCTGCGCGCCGGAGAGGAACCGGACCACCTGGTGGTGCGGCACGTAGGGCAGCACGTGCACCCGGTCCGCCACGCCCAGCTCACCGGCCCGGGTGACCAGGCCCGTGACGTACGCCGACGCAGGCTTGTTGACCACGAACGCGACGTGCGCGCCGGGCAGCCGGGGCAGCGCCTCCACCATCACGCCGAGGCCCCGCTTGGCGGCGGCCACCCCGCTGTAGACCAGCAGCGGCGTGTCGGGCCCGATGCCGCAGAGCGCGCGGATGTCCGGCACCGGCTCGCCCGCGTCGGCCGGCAGCTCGTCCACCGCGGGGGCGTTGAGCACCACCGCCGGGCGCTCCGCCAGCCCATGCTCGCGTCGCAGCAGGTCGGCCAGGCCGCCGGAGACGGTCATCGCCGCGTCCGCGTACGGCACGTACTCCCGCTCGTGGGCCACGTTGCCGGGCAGCCAGCGGGCGTTGTCGCGCCACGGCTGCACGCCGGGCAGGTACTCGTGGGCGTCCCAGACCAGCGCGATCCGGCGGCCCTTGGCGGCGGCCCGGATCTTCGCGCGGGCGCCGACGCCGATCATCCGGAAGTCGTTGGCGTGGATCAGGTCCGGGGCCAGCTCGTCGACGACCGGGCCGTAGGCCAGCTCGTAGTCCCACAGCCCCGGCTCGATGCGGCGCCAGGCGCCGTCGCCGCGCAGCCGCTGCCAGAACAGCGTGTACGCCCGGTCCCAGGCGCCGTGGAGCTTGCGGCTCTTCCGGGCCTGGTTGAGCTGCCGGTGGCGGAAGCCCACCCACTTGCGGGTCAGGCCGGCGAGCTTCTCCTCGGCGCGCAGCGCCACCCAGGGGAGGCCGCCCGGCCGGCCGGCGCCGGACTCCCGGGCCGCCGTGGTCAGCGCGGCCCGCCGGACCGCCAGGTCGGCCCGCCAGGCCTTCATCGCCTGGGTACGGTGGGCGGCGATGCCGGACGGCGGGTAGGCGAGCGGCCGGCGCAGCCAGACGCGGCGGAACTCGTGCCGGCGCTTGGCGAGCGGCTCGGGCATCGGGATCAGGCGGACCTCGGCGTCGCCGAGCCGCCAGCGCTGCGGCTGCCCGACGGGCGCGCGCCCGAGGAGGACCACCTCCCAGCCGGCCTCGGCCGCCGAACGGGCCGCCTTCTGCACCCGGGAGTCACCGTGGACCCCGTTGTCCACCAGCATGACGATCCGTCCCCGGGTGGCCGCCGGGGCGGTCGTGCCGTCAGATCCCATTCCTGCCCGTTTCCGTCGTCACCAGCACCGCACCCGCGGACCCGAGCGAGTCTACGACAACGCCTCGGCCGCAGACGTCCGCCGCCGTCGGCGGTCCGCGCCCGGCCGCGCCGGTTGCTACCCTCCATGCTGTTCAACGACCGGTGACCTCGCCAGTTCCCGGGCCGGGCCGGCGTCGAGCCTCTCCGACGGGCCGGGCCCGCCGTCGGATCACCCCAGCTCAGCGCGGACAGGATCGCACAATGGACATGGTGACAACCGAGGAGCCGAGCCGAACGCCGTCCCCCTCGGCCACGCAGGCGAGCCCGCTCCCGGGTCGTCCCGGTCTGGGCCGTCGGCTGTCGGCGGCCGGCCGGGCCGCGCTGCCCGCGCTCGCGGCCTACGCCGTGATCCGTCTGGTCGGGGTGCTGACCGTGTACGTCTGGGCCCGCAACCTGGGCCTCTCCCCCGAGCAGCGGCTCAGCAAGTCGGACGGCACCTACTACCTCTCGATCGCCCAGCACGGCTACGACGGGTACGTGAAGACGCAGAGCGACATGGCGTTCTTCCCGCTCTATCCCGGCCTCACCGGCGTCCTGGACCGGATCACCCCGTTCAGCCCCCGCGAGGCGGCGCTGATCGTGGCGTGGCTGGCCGGCCTCGCGGCCGCCTGGGGGCTCTTCGCGATCGGGACACACCTGCACGATCGGCGCACCGGTGTGCTGTTGGCCGCGCTCTGGGCCGCGCTGCCGCACGCCATCGTCGAGTCGATGACCTACAGCGAGAGCCTGTTCACCGCCCTGGCGGTGTGGACGCTGTACGCGCTGCTGCGCAACCAGTGGCTCACCGCCGGCGTGCTGTGCCTGTTCGCCGGGCTGACCCGGCCGACCGCCTCGTCGTTGATCCCGGTGGTGGGGCTCGCCGCGCTGGTGGCGATCGTCCGGCGGCGGGACGGCTGGCGGCCCTGGGTCGCCCTGCTGCTCGCCCCCGCCGGTTGGCTCGGCTACCTGGCCTGGGTGGGCACGCAGACCGGACGGCCGGACGGCTGGTTCCACATCCAGTCCGCCGGCTGGGGCAGCACCTTCGACCTGGGCGCCTACACCGTCCGCCGGGGCCAGGAGGTGCTCGCCGAGACGACCACCCCACAGATGCTGGTGGTGAGCGTGGTGTCGCTGCTGGCGGTGATGTTGTTCGTGCTGAGCCTGATCGACCGGCAGCCCTGGCAGCTGCTGCTCTACAGCGGGCTGCTCCTGGTCACCACGCTCGGCGCGGCCGGCTACTACCACGCCAAGGCGCGGTTCCTGCTGCCGGCCTTCGCGTTGCTGATCCCGGCGGCCGTGGGCCTGGCCCGGGCCGGCTGGGCCCGAGCGGCCACCGTGCTGGTGGCGGCGACCGTCTTCTCCGCCTACTTCGGCGGATACCTGCTGCTGATCTGGACGAAGTCGCCGTGACCGGTCACCCGGTAGGGGCCAGGACGCCCGTCACCGGGTGAACGGACGCACGTCCCAGAGCCAGACGTCGTCGACCCGCTGCCCCGGGCCGTACAACGCGTCCAGCACGATCCTCAGGTTGTCGTGCCTCCGGACGTCCACGGGCAGCGCCACGGCGTCAGCCTTCCAGTACCGGACGTCGGAGCGTGCCTGGGCGATCTCCGCCGGACCGACCCGGGTGTCCCGTTCGCCCCGGGAAACGGCGGTGAGCAGCTTCGCGGTCGGCTGGGGCTCGACGCCCCAGCGGCCGGTGGCGTCGGTGGCGGAGACCGGACCGAGGAAGTAGCCCTCGGGGACGGCGAAGCCGGCCACCGCGGCGGAGCTCCAGTAGACCGAGGTCATCTGACTGACCGGGACGGGCACCAGGGTGCGGCCCGGCCCGACATGGTCCTTCCACGCGCCGCTGGTGACGAAGTCGGGGGCGGGGATCCGGTCGCGGGCCTCCAGCGGGGTCGGCAGGATCGGCAGCAGCGCGGCCAGCCCCGCCACGGTGACCAGCCGGGTGACCAGGCGGGCCCGGCCCGCCTCGGTCGCCCGCATCCGGGTGAGGCGGTCCCCGGCGACCGCGAACAGCACCCCGAGCGCCGCCGTGGTGATCAGCGCGAACCGGGAGACCACCACCGAGTCGAACACCGGCAGGTCGCTCACCAGCGCGAACGGCGCCGGAACATCGGTACGCCGGGTCCCCCAGGTCCAGGTCGTGCCGACCGAGAAGAGCGCGGAGATCGCGACCACCACGCCGAGCACCCGACCGACGATCTCCCGGCGCAGCCACCAGCAGGCGACCAACGCCAGAATCACCAGCGGCCAGCCGTAGAAGCTCGACTGCTCGGTCGTGTTGGGAGCCCAGTGCAGCGCGCTGGTGGGGCTTCCCGCCACCGACTCGGTGGCGTAGCGCACGAACGAGCCGAGGGTCAGCGCGTAGTCGTCCGGATCGCCGGGGTGCCCGACCCGGTGCTGCGGCCCGGCGAACTGCATCCAGAGCGGGTACGCGGCGGCGGCCGCGACCAGCACGCCGGTGATCGCGAGGCCGCCGAGCAGCGGCCGGACCCGCCGCAGCGCCTCGCGGGGCCGGAAGATCACGTAGCCGACCACCAGCATGAGGCAGCCCAGCGCCAGCAGGAAGAGGATCTCCAGGCTGACGAAGAACTGCGCCACCACGAGAGCGCCCAGCACGAGACCGTCCCGGACGGTGCGGCCGCCACGGGCCAGCCGGACCACCCGCCACACGATGAACGGCACCAGCCACTGCGCGGTGATGTGCGGGTGCCCGTTGCTGTGCGAGACCAGGGCCGGCGCGAAGGCGCAGAACAGGCCGCCGACGAAGGCCGCGGCCCGCGACGCCACCAGGTGCCGGGAGAGCACGTGGTACCAGGCGTACCCGGTGCCGGCCAGGTTCAGCGTGATGAACAGCAGGTACGAGAAGGAGGCGCCGAACAGCAGGGTGAACGGCGCCAGCACCAGCCCGGGCAGCTGCATCCCGACGTTGGTCATCAGGTTCACCCCGTTCGGGGCGTTCTGCAGCGTGGTGAAGAACGGGTTCTCCAGGTGGCTGGCCGCGTGCGCCGCGTATGCCAGCATCCATTCGTTGAAGCCCTGGTCGTTGGGACGGCTGCCGAGCAGCCGGCCGCCGTGGTCCAGCCAGCCACGGGCGGTCACCCACAGGGCACCGGCGAGGTAGACGGCGGCGACCAGCAGGTCCGGGCGCAGCCGCCGCCACCGCGAGGGGCCGGCCGCGGCCGGGGCGGGGCGTTCCGCCGCGTCGGTCGGCGACTCGCACCGCTCCGGTGCCCCGCCGTTGGCGTCGGCCACCGGGTCGCCGGCGGCGGACGTGCTGGTGCGGATGTCGGGCCCCGGGGCGGTCATGGCGCCGTAGTTTACGCAAGCCAGGGCGGCCGCCCCGGTCCGGCTCACCAGGCCGCCGGGCGGCGACGGCGCCGCTGTGCGCGGGTGGACGGCCCGTGAACGGCCGCGGAAGATCGGCCGCCGGTCCGGCGAACGGTTGGCAGCGGCAACCCGCGGCCCGGCGGATCCGCCGCCACCGCCACGCGGCGCGGCCGACCGGCGGGGCCGGAGGACCAGGCGGGTTCGGTTAGGGTGGTGCGCTGTGTCCCTTCCCACGTCGCTCGTCGCCCTCCGGCCTGCCCCGACGCGGATGACCGGAACCGACCGGTGGCGTCGCGCACCATCCCGGCCCGGCGACGGCCGCGTCCGTGCCCGGGCGCCGCTCGGGGCACTACTATTCCAAGTGCCGTCGCCCGTCACCCGGGCTCCCGCGGTCGGCAGGGACGTCTCCGCGGCGTCGGCGGGCGTGGTCGTCCGCCGTGGTCGTCCCCCGGTGAGCACCCCCACCCCCGCCGCAGGCGGCGGCCCCCGGTCCGCCCGTAGTCCCCGTCGCAGATCACGAGGAGTCACGCAGTGAAGGTCGTCAGCATCGTCGGCGCCCGACCGCAGTTGGTGAAGCTGGCGCCCATCGCCGCGGCCTTCGCCGAGGACGGGTGCGAGCACGTGATCGTGCACACCGGTCAGCACTACGACGCGGACCTGTCCGACGTGTTCTTCTCCGGCCTCGGCATCCCGGACCCGGACGTGCACCTGGGCATCGGCTCCGGCAGCCACGGTGTGCAGACGGGCACCACGCTGGCCGCGCTGGACCCGGTGCTCGCCGCCGAGCGACCGGACTGGGTCCTGGTCTACGGCGACACCAACTCGACCCTGGCCGGCACGCTGTCGGCGGTGAAGCAGCACCTGCGGGTGGCGCACCTGGAGGCCGGGCTGCGCTCGTTCAACCGGCGCATGCCGGAGGAGCACAACCGGGTGCTCACCGACCACGCCGCCGACCTGCTGCTCGCTCCCACCGAGGAGGCGATGCGGCACCTGGCCGCCGAGGGCCTGGCCTCCCGCTCACACCTGGTCGGCGACGTGATGGTGGACGTCTGCCTGCGGGTCCGGGACGACGTGTCGCAGGGCGGCCGGCCCCGGCCGGCCCTGCCCGAGGGGATCGACCCGGACGCCCCCTACCTGCTGGCCACCCTGCACCGCGCGGAGAACACCGACGACCCGCAGCGGCTCGCCACGCTGCTCGACGCGCTGGCCGACCTGCCCGTGCCGGTCGCGCTGCTGGCCCACCCGCGGCTGGTCGCCCGAGCCGAGGAGCACGGCCTGAAGCTGTCCCGGGGCTCGCTGCACGCCGGCCGTCCGCTGCCGTACGCCGCCATGGTGGCCGCCGTGCTCGGCTCCGTCGGCGTGGTCACCGATTCGGGCGGCCTCCAGAAGGAGGCCTACCTGCTGGACCGCCCGTGCACCACCCTGCGCACCGAGACAGAGTGGGTGGAGACCCTCGCGGACGGCTGGAACGTGCTCGTCCCGGACCCCCGCGAGCTGGGCGCGCAGTGGGCGACGACGGCGACCCGTCCCGCCCCGGAGGCGCCCCGCGGCACCCCGTACGGCGACGGTCGGGCCGCCCACCGGGTCGCCGAGACGCTGCGCCGGCACCTGGCATGACGGCACGTCCCCTCTTCACGATCGGCTACCTGCGATGAGCAATCGAGTTGTCCCCCTCCCCCGGTCCGGCGGCGGGTCGCGGCCGCACGCCATCTACCTGGCGATCGGCTTCCCGCCCGCGGCGAAGAGCAGCGCGTACCGGCTGCGCGAGACGGCGAACCAGTTCGTCGCCCTGGGCTGGGACATCACCGTCATCACCATCTGCCAGGAGGCCTGGGAGCGGGAGTACGGCCTGGACCACACGCTGTCCGAGAAGGTCGACCCGCGGGTCAAGGTGGTCGAGCTGCCGCTGATCCGGGAGGACCTGGAGACCGACATCCGGGCCTTCTCCGAGGAGCGCTCGCTCGACCCGGCGGGCTGGATCAAGCGGCTGCGCCAGCGGGAGCAGAAGGTCTTCCCCGAGCCGGTCTTCGGCGGGTGGCGGTACGAGCTGGAGGCGGCGGTGCTGCGGGTGCACCGTGAGCACCCGGCCGACCTGCTGCTGGCCTCCTGCGCCCCGTACGTGAACCTGGCCGCCACCTGGAAGCTGTGGGAGGAGCACAAGGTCCCCTACGCGATCGACTTCCGGGACGGTTGGTCGCTGGACGTGATCGGCGGCGGTGAGGCGTTCACCCGGGACTCGGTCTCCGGCCGCTGGGAGTCCAAGGTCCTCGAGCACGCCGTCGCGGTCTGGTGCGTCAACGACCCGATCGCCGGCTTCTACCGGGAGCGCTACCCGCACCTCGCCGACCGGGTGCACGTCGTGCGCAACGGCTACGACGAGGACAGCCTGCCCGACGTCACGGGCCGTTCGCCGGACCCGGCCGCCGGGCTCACCTTCGGCTACCTCGGCTCGGTCAACTTCACGCCCGCCTTCCTCGAGTCGGTGCTCGACGGCTGGCGGATCGCCCGGCGGGACGACCCGGTGGTCGCCCGCTCCCGGTTCGAGGTGCGCGGCCACATCGGCGCGGGTCCGGCCCGCGAGGCCAACCGCCACATGGACCTGCTCAAGGAGGCCGCGGCCGACGGGGTCAGCTTCGGCGGCCCGGTGCCGAAGGCCGACCTGGCGGCGACCTACGGCTCGTGGGACGCCCTGGTCCTGATGCTGGTCGGCGGCCGCTTCGTCACCTCGGGCAAGGTGTACGAGTTCATGGCGACCGGTCTGCCGGTGCTCTCCGCCCACGACGTCGACCACGACGCGGCGAACATCCTGGCCGGGCATCCGCTCTGGACCGGGGCGGTCGGCCTGGACCCGCACCGGCTCGCCAACTCCTTCAGCGAGGCGGCCCGGATGGCCCTGAAGGCGACCGACGCCGACCGGAGGGCGGCGCGCGAACTCGCCCGCCGGTTCGCCCGCCCGGCCGTGCTCGGCCCCGCCGTCCGGCACCTCACCGAGCTCGTCCGGCCGACCACGGCCGGCGATTCCACCCCGGCCGTGGCCGCTTCGACGGAGGATGTCCAACCGTGACCACCGTGCTCATCGTGGCCGCCACCGCGCCGAAGCAGCCGGCCGTCCTGATCGAGGCGCTGGAGCGTTTCCGCAGCCGGGGCGCCCGGGTCACCGTGGCCTGCCTCTTCAACAGCGCGGACCTGCCGATCGACCCGGCGCTGGCGGAGGTGCGCACCTTCGCCGTACCCGGGGAGAAGCGGGACGCCCGGCTCCGCAAGGCCCTCGGCCGCGCACCGGCCAACCGGAAGGTGTGGCTGCACGCCCGGCACAACAGCTGGCTGCGGCAGCGGTACCGCGCGGCGGACCTCCTGGTGGCGCTCGACGCCCGGGCCGTGCACGCCGTCTGGGAGATGGCCCAGCGCAACACCCGGGCCGGCGCCTACTACGGGCTCGTGCCGGCGCAGAAGGCGCTCGACGCGCGGCGGACCGAGTCGGTGGGCCGGCGGCTGGAGCGCCAGGTGGCGGCGGCAGCCGGCATCGGCGCCCGCGGAGCCCGGCGGGCGGCGGTCCAGACCGTCCGGACCACCCTGCGCAAGGCCACCGGCCAGACGGTCATGAGCAACCCGGCCGGCGCCTGGTTCTGGACCCACGCCGTGGCGGCTCCTCGCGTTCCGGACCGGTTCCGCAGCAAGCTCGCCGTCCGGCTGCACGACAGCGCGGTCAAGGCCGGTCGGCCGGCCGTCGCGGCCCGCGCCGCCTCCGCCGCGGCGAACCGGATCAACAGCGCCGGTACCCGCGCGGACGTGCTGACCAAGGCGGCGCAGGCGGAGCTGGCCCTCGGCCGGGTGCCGACCGGCCTGCACGACGCGATCCGGGCCCAGCTCACGCTGGCGGACAGCCTGCTCCCCCGGGACAGCAAGAAGGCCGCCGCGGCGGTGTCCAGGGCGTGGAGCCTGGCCTCCAACCGGGTGCTGCACTTCGACCGGCTCACCTCGCCGATGAGCGAGGACCCGGGGGCGTTCCTGGCGCCGTTCCGGGAGAGCACCGCGGCCCGGAAGCTGTCCGCGAAGCGGGGGCGGCTCGCCCCCGCCGCTCCGGTGCCCACCGACCGGCCGCTGCGCCTGCTGGTCACCACTCTGATCAACGACAACTTCCTGCAGGAGATCCTCGAGCGCTACCGGGCGATGCCCAACGTGGAGGTCCGGTTCCTGGACCTCTACGACGACCCGGTGACCCGCCCGCTGGCCCTGAGCGGCAGCGCGGTGATGGAGCACCTGCTGGCCGGCGAGTCGTCGTACGGCGCGAAGATCGAGGAGTGGCTGCGGCCGCACCTGGACTGGGCCGACACCGTCTTCGTCGACTGGTGCCAGGCCACCGCCGCGCTGTTCACGCTGCACGACCCGGGTAGCGCCCGGATCATCGTCCGGCTGCACAGCTTCGAGGCCTTCAACTTCTGGCCGCACCTGGTCGACTTCTCCCGGGTCGACGACGTCGTCTTCGTCTCCGAGCACCTCAAGGACCTGTCCACCGCGGTGCTGCCCCAGCTCACCGAGGCCGACGGTCCCCGGCTCTGGGTCATCGACAACGCGATGGACCTGCAGCGGTACCCCCGCTCGAAGCCGGCGGACGCCCGGTTCACCCTGGGCATGGTCGGGTTCAGCTCCGTGGCCAAGGACCCGCGCTGGGCGATCGAGGTGCTCCGGAGGTTGCGCGAGCGGGACGAGCGCTACCGGCTCACCCTCATCGGCAGCGACTTCAACAACCGGACCAGCAAGCCGGCCAAGGACTACGGCAAGCTGCTCAGCAAGGACCTGGCCGAACTGGAGCCGCTCGGCGCCGTTCGGCGGTACGGGCAGACCGACGACGTCCCGGCGGCGCTCCAGGAGGTGGGCGTCATCCTCAGCACCTCGGTGCGCGAGAGCTTCCACTGCGGCCTGGTGGAGGGTGCGGCCAGCGGGGCGGTGCCGGTCGTCCGGGACTGGCCGTTCTTCGCCGGGAAGACGCACGGCGCCCGTACGCTCTTCCCCGCCGACTGGGTGGCCGCCACTCCGGAGGAGGCCGCGGAGCGGATCCTGGCCGCCACGGCCACCGAGGAGCGGTGGGCGGAGGCCGGTCGGGCCGCGTCCGAGCACGTCCTGAAGACCTGGGACTGGACCGTCACCCAGACCGGCTACGACCGGCTGCTGCTGGACGACTGAACCGCCCCGCCGCCGACGGAGCAGCGGAGGCGAACGCGAAAGGGGCCCGGCCGACCGGCCGGGCCCCTTTCGTCGTCGGTCAGCGGACCGGCACGGCCGATCGCTGCGCCGGCACGGTCGGGGCGGCATCCGTCGAGGCGACCGCCTTCGGGTGGTCCGGCAGCAGCCGGGTGTAGACCTCGTCCATCACCCGGGCCTGCGCCTCCCAGGTCCACTGCTCCAGCACGCCCGGCCGGTCGTACGCGGCGCGGTACCGCCGCGGGTCGTCCAGCACCGCACGCACCGCGCGCAGGTAGTCGTCCAGGTCCTCCGCCCGGAACACCTCGCCCTGGCCGGTGGCCCGGGTCGCCTCGGCCATGGTCCTGACGTCGCTCACCACCATGGGCAGCCGACCGTGGGCGTACTCGAAGAACTTGGTGATGAGCGCGATCTCGTGGTTCGGCTTGTGGTGGATCGGGATGACGCCGAGATCGGCGGGGGCCACGAAGGCGGACACCTGCCAGTGCGGCACGTACGGCAGCAGGTGCACCCGGTCGGCCACGCCCAGTTCGGCGGCGAGCTCCTCCAGCTCGTACATGATCGGCACCTTGCCGTTCGGGTGCAGCGACACCAGCGCGACGTGCGCGTCCGGCATCTGCGTGAGGCCCCGGATCATGATGTCCACCCCGCGCGACGGGTTGATGCCGCCGCAGTAGACCAGCAGCGGGGTGGCCGCGTCGACGCCGCAGAGCGCCCGGATGTCCGGCACCGGCACGGCCCGCTGCTCCGGGGTGAGTGCCGCGGGCGGGGCGTTCAACACCACGCCCGGCTGCTCGGGCAGGTCGTGCGTCTCGCGCAGCAGGTCGGCCAGGGTCGACGAGACCGTGATGACGGCGTCGGCGTACGGCGCGTGCTCCCGCACGTAGGCGATCTGGGCGGGCAGCCAGCGCAGGTTCGTGGGCCGGCCGATGATGCCCGGCACGAACTCGTGGGCGTCCCAGACCAGCTTGACGTCCCGGCCACCGGCCCGGGCCCGCATGGCGGCGCGCGCGCCGACGCCGAGCATCCGGAAGTCGTGCGCGTGGATGAGGTCCGGTGCCAACTCGTCCACGACCGGGGCGAAGGCCAGCTCGAAGTCCCACAGCTCCGGGTCCAGGCGGCGCCAGGCCCGGTCACCCTGGAGGCCCTGCCAGAACCGCAGGGCGGCCCGGTCGAGCCGGGAGTTCGGGTCCTGCTGGCTCTCCTGGAGGCGCTTGAGCTCCTTGGAGCGGAGCTTGACCCACTGGAACATCGCCTTGTTGACGAAGTACGGCGTGGCCAGCCGGGCCTTGCCGGCCAGCTCCGCCCAGCGCGGGCCGCCCTCGCGCCGCGCGACCTTGATCTCCGAGAGCTGGAAGTTGAGGTCGTCCCGCCGGGCCCTGAGCTTGTTGAGCCTCCGCTTCGCCACGGGCCCCGGCTTGTAGGCCAGCGGGCGGCGCAGCAGGGCGCGGCGGTAGGTGACCGGGTGCGGGAGCCGCCGGGGCACCCTGATGAGGCGCACCTCGGCGTCGCCGATCCGCCAGTTCTCCTCCGCGGCGGCGCCCTTCAGGATGCCGACCAGGATCACCTCCCACCCGGCCTCGGCGGCCGACCGGGCCGCCTTCTGCACCCGGGAGTCACCGTGGACCCCGTTGTCGACCAGCATCACCACCCGTCCCCGGGTCGGTCGGGCATCGGTACGGGGGACAGCTTGCATGGGGTGCTTCTCCTCGTTGACGGGGTGTGGCAGGGGCGGCCCGGATCGCGGTCGCCGGTCGTCGGCACGACCGGCGCCGGTCACCGGAGGAAGGCGTCGAAGACCTCCGCCGTTCGCCTGCCGTCGTGGTTCTCACGGACGTAGCGGGGCCCCTCGGCGGCAAGGGCGATCGCCGCGGGACGGTCGTCGAGCAGCGACTCCATCGTCTTGACCAGGGTGGTGGGCGTGGCGTTGGCGATCGGTGGTCGTACGCCGACCGCACGGTGCGCTCCCTCGCTGAGGTAGGCCACCACCACCTTCCCGGCGGCCATCCCCTCGCAGGAGAAGGTGCCGTAACTGCCGATCACGAGCTGGTCGACGACGATGTCGGCGTCCTGCACGAATCGACGCATCTCGGTGTACGGCAGGCCTTCCACCAGCCGCAACTCGATGATCCGCCGGTCGTGCAGCTCCTGCAACGCGGGCAGCAGCCGATCGGTGCCCTTGGTCCAGCGGTTGGACGGGGCGTGCAGCACCACGGGCCGGGACCGTTCCAGCACCGGCCGGTCGCAGGCCCACCCGTCCACGTCGACCACCAGGGGCGCCCAGGTGGCGAAGGGCACGTCGTCCAGCAGGTCGGGGGTGGTCACGAAGAGCGGCAGGCCGCTCTCCTCGGCGGTACGCCGGTTCTGCTCGGCCACCGTGGTGAGCCGCTCCCGCAGGTCGTCCGGGGCGTCCCGGAACGCCGATTCGGCGTGCCGCTCCAGGTGTGCGCCGGGATGGCGGATCTCGCTGCCGTGGGCGAGCAGCGCGACCTTGATCCGGGCCCGGCGCAGGGCGGGCAGGTCGGCCGCGATGTCGTCCCCGTTGACCCGGCCGAGCACCGGGCGGAAGGCGTCGACGATCAGGTGGGTGTAGCCACCGAGCACCCGGCGGATGCGGTCCAGTTGCACGTCCAGCTGGTGCTCGGCCGGGAAGTGGAGGTAAAGGTCCGCCGGGTGCCGGAAGGTGGCCGGCGGCTTGGCGACCACCAGCTCGATGCCGACGTCCGGGCGGGCGGCGCTGATCGCGACCGCCAGGGCGGAGAGCTGACCGGCGTAGTTGGCGGTGCCCAGGCCGAGTCGGACCGGTGCCGAGCCGAGCGCCCGCCAGGGGCCCGGCGTGCCGGCCTCGACCGGAGCGACGGGCGGCGCCTCGTCCGTCCGGTCCGCCTCGTCCGTCGCGCGCCCCCACGCCCGCTCGACGGCCTTCGCGAAGGAGGGGACCGAACCGGGGACGAAGAGTTCGCCGGCGCGGCGGCGGGCGAGGTGCTCCCGCACCGCGCGGGTGTTGCCCGCCACGACCGGCAGCCCGGCCGCCAGGTACACGTCGAGCACGGCGGGCACCAGCGGCGCCTCGCCCCCGGCCTCGGCGAACCCGAGCACGGCCAGATCCGCCGAGGCGAGGAACTCGGGCGTCAGCCGGCGGGGCCGGGGCACCTCGTGCACCCGCCGTCGCGCCTTGCCGGCGCGGCGTACCAGCTCCCGCACGGCCGCCTGCTCCGCGTCGGTTCGGACCAGGGCCAGGTGGAACTCCGGCAACCGGGCCAGGGCGTCGATGACACGGCCCAGCGCCCGGTCGTCCGCGATCCCGCCCGCGTGCACCAGCAACGGCGTGGTGGCGGGCAGCTCGCACACCTCGCGTACCGAGGGGGTTTCCCAGGGCCGGTCCCCGGCGGCGGCCCGGCGGAGCGCGATGCGCCACCGCCGGGGGATCCGCCGTCCTACCGCGGAGACCGTCCGCCGCACCGGCGCCGGGCTCATCGCAGTGCCGACTCCACGTCGCTGCCGCTCGGCGCGACGGACACCACCTTGCCGTCCGAGGCGGACTCCAGCAGCCCCGCGGCGACCTGCACGGTACGCAGGCCCTGCCGCAGCGTGACGATGTCGCTCTGCTTGCCCTCGACGGCGTCGCGGAAGCGTTCGTGCTCGACCAGCAGCGGCTCCCGCTTCGGGATCGCGTACCGGACCATGTCGCCCTCGGCCACGCCGCGGAACGCGCGCAGCGCCTCCCACTCGGTGTCGATGGCGGCGTTGGCGTAGAAGGTGAGGTCGGCGGTGAGCGTGTCGGCGACGAAGCAGCCCTTGTCACCGGTGACCACGGTGGACCGCTCCTTGAGCGGGCTCAGCCAGTTGACCAGGTGGTTGACCATCGTGCCGTCGGAGAGCTGGCCGACCACGGCGACCATGTCCTCGTGCAGCCGGCCGCTGCGGGAGACGGTCCGGGCCGACACGGAGGCGTATTCCCGGCCGGTCACCCAGGCGGTCAGGTCGATGTCGTGGGTGGCCAGGTCCATGACCACGCCGACGTCGGCGATCCGGTGCGGGAACGGGCCCTGGCGCCGGGTGACGACCTGGAAGATTTCGCCCAGCTCGCCGGCCTCCAGCCGGGTACGCAGGCTCTGCAGCGCCGGGTTGTAGCGCTCGATGTGCCCGACACCGGCCACCAGGCCGGCGGACTCGAACGCCTCCACCAGCTTGGTGGCGGCTTCGACGGACTGGGCCAGCGGCTTCTCGATCAGCGCGCAGACGCCGTTGGCGGCCAGCTCCAGGCCGATCCGCTCGTGCAGCGCGGTCGGGCAGGCGACGACCGCGTAGTCGACGCCCAGGGCCAGCAGGTCGGACAGCTCGGGAACGACCGGGGCGCGGAGCGTTCCGGTCACGTCGCCGGCCGGGTCGACCACGCCGACCAGCTCGACGCCGTCCAGGTTGGACAGCACGCGCGCGTGGTTGCGGCCCATCGCGCCCAGGCCGATCAGGCCGGCGCGCAGCTTGCGGCTCTGGCTCACCGGGCACCCCCGGCCAGGTTCGCACCCTCGGCGATCCGCTCCAGGTCGGCCGCGCTCAGCGACGGGTGCACCGGCAGCGAGACAACCTCGGCGGCGGCGCGCTCGGTCTCCGGCAGGTCCCACGGGCCGGGCTTGCCGTCGGAGTCCAGGTAGGGCTTGAGCCGGTGGATCGGGGTCGGGTAGTAGACCGCGTTGCCGATGCCCAGCTCGGTGAGGCGGGCCATGGCCGCGTCCCGGTTGCCCTGCACCCGCACCGTGTACTGGTGGTAGACGTGCTTGGCGGCGTCCGCCACGGGCGGGGTGACCATCCCGGTGATCTTCGAGTCGAGGAACTTGGCGTTGGCCCGCCGCTGCTCGGTCCACTCGGCGAGCTGGGTGAGCTGCACCCGGCCGATGGCGGCGGCCACGTCCGTCATCCGCATGTTGGCGCCGACGATCTCGTTGGCGTACCGCTGCTCCATGCCCTGGTTGCGCAGCAGCCGCAGGGTGCGGGCCAGCTCGGCGTCGGCGGTGGTGACCATGCCGCCCTCCAGGGCGTGCATGTTCTTCGTGGGGTAGAAGCTGAAGCAGCCGGCGGTGCCGAAGGCGCCGACCGGGGTGCCGTGCAGGGTGGCCCCGTGCGCCTGGGCGGCGTCCTCCACCACGGCGAGGCCGTGCCGCTCGGCGATCGCCATGATCTGGTCCATGGCGGCCGGGTGGCCGTAGAGGTGGACCGGCATGATGGCGACGGTGCGCGGGGTGACCGCGGCGGCGACCGCCTCCGGGTCGACGCAGAAGCTACCCGGCTCGATGTCCACGAAGACCGGCTCGGCGCCGACCAGCCGGACGGCGTTGGCGCTGGCGGCGAAGGAGAACGAGGGCACGATGACCTCGTCACCCGGGCCGAAGCCGAGCGCCATCAGGGTGAGCTGGAGCGCCGAGGTGCCGGAGTTGACGGCGACGCAGTGCCGGCCGGCGACCAGGTCACCGAACTCCTCCTCGAACGCCGCGACCTCGGGGCCCTGCACGACCCGGCCGCTCCGCAGCACCCGGACAGCCGCCTCGATCTCGGCCTCACCGATGATCGGTCGTGCTGGGGGAATGAACTCTGGGTGCGGCCCGACCATGGGGCTTCCTCCTGTCGACACGGTTCTCAATTCGGGGGACGGTTTGGGGGGATGGTAGCGGTTGCTGCCGGAAACAACCCGGTCGCAACCATTGTCCGACCAGTTGTGTCCTGATGTTCATGATCGACTGGCACACCGCGCCGGGGACCCGGGGGTCAGACTTCCACCTCGTCGCGGACAGGCCCCAAGCATGCTACCCGGAGGGCCGCCACGATCGCGGAGGCCAGTCGGGGCACCTCCTCGAGCTCCAGCGGCGCCCGGGAGATGGCCATCCGCCAGTAGACCGGACCGACGATCAGGTCCACCGCGGCGCGCCGGTCGGTGTCCGGGGAGAGTTCCCCGCGCTCGACGGCCCGGCCGATCAGGATCCGGCCGACGGCCTGCTGGTAGTCGTCCAGGGCGGCCTGGAGCTTCTCCGCGATCTGCGGGTTGCGGGCCGCCTCGGCCAGCAGGTCCGGGATGATCTGCGAGGCCAGCCGGTGGCGCAGCGCGCGGGCCATCACGTGGAGCAGGACCTCCAGGTCGCCGAGGAGGCTCCCGGTGTCCAGCAGCGGCAGGTTGCGCCCGGCCGCCGCCGAGACCATGTCGAGCACCAGGTCGAGCTTCGACCGCCAGCGGCGGTAGATCGCGGTCTTGCTGACCCCCGCCCGGCGGGCCACCGCCTCGATGGAGAGGCGGCCGTAGCCGACCTCGGCCAACTCCTGCATCACGGCGGCGCGGATGGCACTGGTTATCTCCCCGCGCAGCACCGCCGCGCCGGCCGGGGCACGCCTCTTCTCGGTCGTCACGTGGGACAATGTAGCGCAACGACGCTACGGTTGCGTCCCGACGTGTTTTGGACTACCTTCCACGCAGCAGCGAGGCACCCTCCCCGGCCGGCCACGCTAGATTTCAACGCCGCGACACATCCCAGCTCCCCATCGGCACGAAAGATCGGAGCGCCTTGACCATGGCCAACACCGCGGTGGCCGACCCCGAATCCGGGCTGACCCGGGCCCAGCTCGCCCAGCGGTACGGGCTGCGGGTCGCCGGGGAACGCCCGCCTCTGGCCGAGTACGCCCGCCGGCTGTGGGCGTACCGACACTTCATGACCGCGTACTCGCGGGCGAAGGTCGCGTCCTCGCTCAGCAACACCCAGCTCGGGCAGCTCTGGCAGGTGCTGACCCCGCTCACCAACGCGGCGGTCTACTACCTGATCTTCGGCGTGATCCTCTCCCAGCACCGGAACGTGTCGAACTTCATCGCGTACCTCTGCACCGGCGTGTTCATCTTCATGTTCACCCAGACCGCCGTGCAGAACGGCACCAGCGCGATCACCGGCAACCTCGGCCTGATCCGGGCCCTCCAGTTCCCCCGGGCCGCGCTGCCGATCACGGTCACCCTGGTGCAGCTCCAGCAGCTGCTCATGTCGATGGTGGTGCTGGCGGGCATCGTGCTGGTGACCGGTGAGCCGCTGACCTTCCGCTGGTTCCTGATCGTGCCCGTGCTGCTGCTACAGACGATCTTCAACGTCGGGCTGACCATGGTGATGGCCCGGCTCGGCGCCAAGGTCACCGACCTCAAGCAGGTCATGCCCTTCGTGATGCGGACCTGGCTGTACGCCTCCGGCGTGCTCTACCCGGTCTCGCTGTTCCGGGAGCACCTGCCGAACTGGGCCGCCAACCTGCTCGAGTGCAACCCCCCGCTGATCTTCATCGAGCTGGCCCGGCATGCGCTGCTCGAGTCCAACCAGGAGAACCTGGTCACCTCGCCCGGCCGGCTCTGGCTGCTCGCCCTGGGCTGGGCGGTCGTCATGGGCATCGGCGGATTCGTCTACTTCTGGCGCGGAGAAGAGGAGTACGGCCGTGGCTGAGCAGACCCAGCCGGCGGGCAACGCCGTGGTGGACGCGGGACGGGTCCCCACCGTCGTGGTGGACGACGTGCACGTGATCTACAAGATCCACAAGGGCGCCACCGGGGGCACGAGCCCGGTCTCCGCCCTCAAGCGCATCGTGTCCCGGACCAGCGCGCCGAACATCCGTGAGGTGCACGCGGTCAAGGGAGTGAGCTTCACCGCCTACCAGGGTGAGGCCATCGGCCTGATCGGCAGCAACGGCTCCGGCAAGTCGACCCTGCTGCGGGCCATCGCCGGGCTGCTCCCGCCGGCCCGGGGCGCGGTCTACACGCTGGGTCAGCCGTCCCTGCTAGGCGTGAACGCCGCCCTGCTCAACGACCTATCCGGCGAGCGCAACGTGGTGCTGGGCTGCCTGGCCATGGGCATGCCGCCGGAGGAGGTCAAGCGGCTGGCACCGGAGATCATCGAGTTCTCGGGGATCAACGAGCGGGGCGACTTCGCCTCGCTGCCGATGCGCACCTACTCCTCCGGCATGGGCGCCCGGCTGCGCTTCGCCATCTCCTCGGCGAAGAAGCACGACGTGCTGCTCATCGACGAGGCGCTGGCCACCGGCGACCGCAAGTTCCGGGTCCGCAGCGAGCAGCGGGTACGGGAGCTGCGGGACAGCGCCGGCACGGTCTTCCTGGTCAGCCACTCCATCGGCTCGATCCGAGACACCTGCGAGCGGACCATCTGGCTGGAGAGCGGCGTCCTGAAGATGGACGGCCCCACCCAGGAGGTCTGCGACGCCTACGAGAACCAGAAGTAGCCGCCCGGAGCGCACCGGTCCCGGGTTCGCCCGGGTCGGTGCGCTCCGTCGTACGCGTTAAGGTTCTCCTCGGCGCCGACCAAAGTTCACCACCCGGTCACCGACGCGCAAACCCCTCATCCACCGCAGAAGTGAGGAACGGCAATGACGCAGGACCGCACCCCCGCACCGGACGCCGCGCCGGCGAGCCCGGCACCCTGGCGCCCCTCGCGGACGGTGGCCGTGATCCTCGCCGGGGGGACCGGGACGCGTCTCGGGCTGGGCATCCCGAAGCAGCTGCTGAAGATCGCCGGTAAGCCGATCATCGAGCACACCCTGGCGGTCTTCGAGGCCGCGCCGGAGATCGACGAGATCATCGTGCTGATGGCGGCCGGTCACGTGCCCGACGCCGAGCGGATCGTCGCCAACGCGGGCTTCCGCAAGGTCAGCAAGGTGATCGAGGGTGGCGACACCCGCAACGACACCACCCGGATCGCGCTGGACGCCGTCGGCGAGGGTGACGTCAACATCCTCTTCCACGACGCGGTGCGCCCGCTGATCAGCACCCGGATCGTGCGCGAGTGCGTGAACGCGCTCTGGACCTACGCGGCGGTCGACGTGGCCATCCCGTCCGCCGACACGATCATCCAGGTCGACCAGGACGACTGCATCACCGACATCCCGGTCCGCGCCACCCTCCGCCGCGGCCAGACCCCGCAGGCCTTCCGCTCCGGCACCATCCGCGAGGCGTACCGGAGGGCCGAGGGCGACCCGGACTTCGCCGCCACCGACGACTGCGGCGTGGTGCTGCGCTACCTGCCCGGCACGCCGATCAAGGTGATCGACGGCTCGGACGAGAACATCAAGGTCACCCACCCGGTCGACGTCCACCTGGCGGACAAGCTCTTCCAGCTCGCCGCCGCCCAGGCGCCCAAGGTCAGCGACCACCGCAGCTACACCGAGGAGCTGACCGGCCGGACCATCGTGGTCTTCGGCGGCAGCTACGGCATCGGCCACGACCTCACCGAGCTGGCCCGCCGCTACGGCGCCCAGGTCTTCCCGTTCAGCCGCTCCACCACCGGCACCCACGTCGAGCGGGCCGAGGACGTGTCCGCCGCGCTGAAGACCGCCTTCGAGGCGACCGGCCGGATCGACCATGTGGTGGTCACCGCCGGGATCCTGGAGAAGGGCGCGCTGGCGGAGATGGACGAGGAGACGATGGACCGCCTCCTGCACGTCAACTTCGTCGGGCCGGTCACCATCGCCCGGCAGTCGCTGCCGTACCTCCAGCAGACCAAGGGCCAGCTGCTGCTCTACACCTCCAGCTCCTACACCCGGGGCCGGGCGCGCTACGCGCTCTACTCGGCCACCAAGGCGGCACTGGTCAACCTGACCCAGGCACTCGCCGACGAGTGGGCCGAGTTCGGCGTACGGGTCAACTGCGTCAATCCGGAGCGCACCGCCACCCCGATGCGCACCAAGGCGTTCGGCGAGGAGCCCGAGCACACCCTGCTCTCCGCCGAGGCGGTCGCCCAGGCCTCCCTGGACGTGCTGATCTCCGAGCTGACCGGCCAGGTGATCGACGTCCGCCGGGCGCCCGGCGAGCCGGTCGCGGCGGTGCCCGCCCAGCCGGGCACGCACCCCGGAGAGCAACTGCCCACCGGCGTCAACGCCTGATCAGCGGGACGGGACACGAGCCAGATGCGTGGTGACCTGGTCCGGAAGCTGCTCGCCCGGGTGCTGACCACCGGGCTGGCGGTGCTGGCCTTCCTCGTCGTGGCGCTCACCGGGGCCACCGGGTGGGGGCTGACGCTCGCGGTTGCCGGGCTGGCCGCCGCCGCCTGGGAGCGCCGGGTCCGGCCGACCGCCGACGGCCTCGCCGAGTCGGTGCTGATCGCCGCCGGCATCCTGGTCGGCTACGCCCGCCGGCTGGACGCCGGCTTCGACCCGGCGCTGGCCGCCACCGCACTGGTCCTGCTCGGCCTGGTGCTGCTGGTCGGGCCGCTGCGCGACGCCGGCGCGCTGGAGATCCGGGCGGCCAACCTGCCGGTCCGGTCCTGGACCCCGCTGGTCACCGCCCGGCTCGGCGACGCGCTGCTGGTGCTGCTCGCCCTGGTGGCGCTCGCCGCCGGCCTGGCCCTGCCCGCCTGGCTGGCCCTGGCCGCCGCGCTGCTGGTCGGGGCGGGCTGCGGCGCGGTCGGCCTCGACCTGGCCCGGCGCCGGTTCCGGCCGCCGGCCGGCGGCGGCCCGGTGGGCCGGGCGCTGCGCCGGCACCAGCCCGAGTTCCTGCTCTACTTCTCCGCCCCGCCCGGCTCCGAGTACCAGGTCACCATGTGGCTGCCCTACCTGGAGCGGATCGGCCGGCCGTTCCTGGTGCTGCTGCGCGAGCCCGAGTTCCTGCCCACCGTGGCCGCCGCGACCCGCGCGCCGGTCGTCTTCTGCCCCACGCTGAAGACCATGGACGAGGCGCTGGTGCCGAGCCTGCGGGCGGCCTTCTACGTCAACCACGGCGCGAAGAACAGCCACTGCATCCGCTTCTCGCAGCTCACCCACGTCCAGTTGCACCACGGCGACAGCGACAAGGCGCCCAGCGCCAACCCGGTCTCGGCGATCTTCGACAAGATCTTCGTGGCCGGGCCGGCCGCCATCGAGCGGTACGCCCGGGCCGGCGTCGAGATCCCCGCCGAGAAGTTCGTCGTGGTCGGCCGCCCCCAGGTGGAGGCCATCGAGGTACGCCGGGAGCCGACCCCCGGCCTGGCCCACCCGACGGTGCTCTACACCCCCACCTGGACCGGGCACCACGCCGACGCCAACTACTGCTCCCTGCCGGTGGCCGAGACGGTGATCCGCCGGCTGCTCGACCGTGGCGCGACGGTGATCCTGCGGGCGCACCCGTACACGGCGCAGAACCCGGCCTCGGCGCGGCAGCTGGCCCGCCTCACCGAGCTGCTCGCCGCGGACCGGGCGAAGACCGGCCGGGCGCACCTGTGGGGCGCGGCAGCCGGCCGCGAGCTGACCCTCACCGAGTGCGTCAACCGCGCCGACGCGCTGGTCTCGGACGTCTCCGGGGTGATCTCCGACTGGCTCTACTCCGGCAAGCCGTACGCGGTCACCGACATGGGCATCGACGGGGAGCACTTCGTCGAGCGGTTCCCGCTGGCCGGTTCCGGCTACGTGCTGCGCCGCGACATGTCCAACGTGGACGAGGTGCTCACCGAGCTGCTGGACACCGACCCGAAGGCGGCGGCCCGCTGGGCCACCCGGACCCGCTACCTGGGCGACTTCCCGGCCGAGTCGTACGCCGAGGTGTTCCTCGACGCCGCCCGCCGGCAGCTCGCACCGGACTGGACCGCGCCGGCCCCGCGGGAAGGCTCGCCGCTCTCCCCCACCGCCTGACCGGCGCTCAGAGGTACGGGTCGAGGAGGGCGAGCACCGCCGCCGGGTCCTCGACGTGCGCGTTGTGGCCCAGCCCGGGCAGCGTGGCAACCGGGACGCCCAGCTCCTTGAGCTGCGCGTCGCTCACCATCGGGTCCTGCTCGCCCCGGGCCAGCAGCACCGGGACGTCGGTGGCGGCGAGCAGCGCGGGCAGCCGGGGCTCCCCCACCGCGAAGGCGGCCGGATCCATGGCCAGCCGCCAGCGGCCGTCCTCGCGGCGCAGCCCCGCCTCCACCACGGGATGGTCGGGGGCGAACAGCCCGGCCAGCCCGGAGACCCGCAGGTAGCGCCGGGCCGCCTCGTCCCGGGTGGCGAACCAGGTCACCGGGCGGGCGGCCAGCTCGCGGGCCTTCTCCAGGTCGGCCGGGGACCAGACGGCCTTGATGCCGAGCCCGACCACCGCGTCGAACGGCAGGCGCCGTGACCGGGCGGCCAGCGCCAGCGCCACCACCCCGCCGAGCGAGTGCCCGAGCAGCACGAGCCGGTCGCGGGGGCCGAGCCGCTCGGCCACCGGGCCGAGCCCCTCGAGCACCCGACGGGCCAGCTCCTCGAAGGAGTACCCGGACAGCGGCGGCGACCAGCCGTGGCCGGCCAGGTCGGGGGCGAGCCAGCGCCCCGCCCAGTGGCGCTCCAGCAGCGGCGCCCACGGCAGCCACACCTCACCGGTGGCGCCCATGCCGTGCAGAAGCAGCAGATGGCGGGTACCCGTCGCGTCGCCCATAGGGCGCAGTGTGCCACCGGACGGACAGCATGCGCGAGAGCGGACAGCCGGCGCGACGACGTCGGGCACCGGCTCGGAGGAGCCGGTGCCCGACGGGAGGGGTTCGATCAGGCGGAGTAGCCGCGGGTGGCCGCCCAGTTCGCCAGGTCGATCGTGCTGATCCAGTACGCCGGCAGCGCCGGGTTCGCCGAGTCGGCGATCCGCACGGTCCGGCCGTCGTTCTTGTAGCCGACCACCGCGATGTAGTGGCCGCCCGGGAACGAGTGCCAGCCGCCGTCGGTGTCGGTGGCGTCCCCGGCCACGTTGACCACCACGCCCCGGCCGTCGGTGATCGCCTCGACCACGTCGGCCTGGAGCTGGTCCATCTCGGCCGGGCTCGCCGAGCCGCCGAACATGTGGGTCCGGTACGGGTTGCCCTTGACCATCTGGTTCAGGCCCCGGGTGGTGTCCTCGGCGGAGTTGGTGCCGCTCTCGGTGGTGCCGAGGGGGCCGGCCATCGCCTCCTGGGTGGTCTCGACGCCGCTCGCGCTGAGCGCGTTCCGCACCGCGGCCGGGCCGCAGTTCCAGTAGGTGGTCTGCGCCTCGTAGTCGTAGTCGAGCACCTTCGTCGACGGCGGCTTCGGCTTGGCCGGGCGGGTGGTGTCCGGGTCGGTGCTGGCCGCCTTGACGGCGGACTTCGCAACCGACGGCGACGCGCTCGGCGAGGCGGACGGCGACGGGACGGCGACCCGGGCCTCACCCCGGGTGGCGACCTCACCGAGCCGGGAGCCCAGCTCGGCGACGGCGGCGGTGTTCTCCCGGTGGACCGGGGCGTCGTCGGTGGCGGCGACGGCGGCGCCGGTGCCGCCGGCCAGCACGAGCGCCACGGCCGAGCCGGCGAGGATCTGGTACGGGCGTTCGGTCACGAGGCGCCGCATCTGGCGCTTCAGGTGGTGCTTCACGGGTTCTTCCTCCACGGTGCGTGAGCGGGGCACACCGGCCCGACGCGCGGAGGAACTCACGCGCGTTGGCGGGGCGGGTCTGCCGCGGAAAGGGAGCGCCCGGGGGCCGGGCGATCGGGTCGGTTGCCGGGGTCGGTCGCCGTCAGGCGAGCGCCGGCACCGGGATGCCGTGGAGGCGGGGGGACGAGCGGGGGGTGGTGAGCACGGGGAATGGCACTCCTTCCGTGACCGCCGACCGGGTTAGCTGACGGATTCGGGCGGGAAGTACGCCCTACCGCAGGCCGTGGCCCGCGGATTCACCCCGGTGTTGCTGTGGGTCCCCGGTTCGTGAAACCACGATTAGGCGGGTCGGCGCGGCGTCGCCACTTGCGATCGAAAACCGCTCCGGACGCGCCGACACTACCGGTGGGTACCTCGCCTGCCAAGCGCTCCCACCTGCTTAAACCTCGTGCACCACTACGGATATCGGAACAGTCGGTCACTGACTTCACTCAATGGGACGAGCAGTTACGGCGGCGCCGTCCGGCGGAAAGCGGACATCCGGTGGCGACCTGCCCTGGAATTGCGGGGCCAATAGGCCGGCCTGACCTCGATGACCGTTTCCGGCGGACGGGTGACCGGGCTCACGGAATTCGGGTAACGATTCGGCCGAGATCCCGTGGGTGCGAGCCGGATCGGGCCAGGCGTCAGCCGACCCGGGCGGGGCGCCAGCGCGCGCCGGACACGGCGGCCGATCCCTGGACCGGGATCCGCACCGTCGCCGCCTCGTCCCGCCCCTTCACCGGTGCCGCGGCCTCGTCGGCGCGGGCGGGGCGGAGCGCGGTGGTCGCCGCGTACGCCTCGGCGGCCAGGGTGCGGGCCGCCTCGGCGGCCGACTCGGCGTCCCGCCAGGCCCGCCGCTCCCGCTCGGCGGCCGCCGCCCAGCCGGCCCGACGGCCCTCGCGTACCGCCCGGGCCAGGACGATCTCCTGCTCGGCCGGGTGCCGGCGCGGGTCCCACCCGTTGCGATGGGCCAGCACGTCGGCGAGTTGCCGGGCGGTCAGGTCGCCCCGCCAGTGCGCCGTCATCGCGGCGTGGTGCAGCCAGCGCTCCCGGGCCGCGTACTCGGCCGGCGTGCGCGGGGTGTGCGGCGCGGGCAGGGCGGCGGCGCCGGCGAATCGGCGGGCGGCCGCCTCGGCCTCATCGTACGCCCGCCAGGCCCGCTCGGCCTCGTCCTGGGCGGTCAGCCACTGCTCCCGCCGCCGGCGGGCGGTCTGGGCGGCGCCCGCGGCGGCCACCGCCACCTCGTCGGCGTACCGGAGCAGATCGGCCCGGCGGGCGGCCTCCTCGGCAGCGGGGTCGGGAGCCGGGTCGGACCCGTCGTCCCGTTCCGGGCGGGCGACCAGCACGGCGAGCACCCCGAGGGCGAGCACGAGCAGGGCCGACCAGATCGCGGCGGCCTCGGGGACCTCGGTCAGGAAGTGATAGAGAACGGTCTGCGGCATGGTCGGCACCTCACAGGGAGAACGTGGCGGAGAGGTGTCCGCACGACCCGTGGGAGCGGCGGGGGCGCACCGGGGAAAGGGTGCCGCCGGGCCGCCGACGGGCGGGTGCGGGGGTGAGGTTCGGTGGGTGCGTCGGGCGCGGGCCGATGGCCCACGGGGGCGTCAGCGCGCGGGCGGGGCCCGGGAGCCGACGGTCGCCGGGACCAGCCCGGCCAGAACGAGCGGCCGGTCGGCCGGGCGGGTCACGGCCCGGAGCGCCCCCACCGACCCCAGCCCACCGGCCGACACGGCCGGCCGGTCGACGGCCTCGTCATCCCGGAGGATCCTGGGGGCAGCCTCGACGGCAACGGCCCGGAGGGCCAGGCCATCGACGGAGGCCGCCACGGTAGGTGCCACCGGTGCGGTGGCGGCCCCGCCGATCGGCAGCGTCGCCGCGCCGAACGAGCAGGCGACGAGCACGGCCAGGCTGGCCAGCATCCGGGCGGTCCAGCGCGCCACCCACCACAAGGGACAGGTGAGCGCGATCGGCAGCACGGGTACAAACTACCGCCGATGCCACCACATCGCACCGTCGCCGGGCGTGTCGCACCGCCCCGGAAGCGCGGCACCGGCCAGGGTGGACGAGCCGCCGGGCGCGGGGTGCCGCGAGGTCGAGGCCGGCTCGGCCCGGGTCGCCCCGCTGCGCGAGCGGATCAAGCAGGCCGTCCGCGGCCCGGTCCGTCGACTGCTGAAGCGCTGATCCTCGTACGCCTGTTCGATCGCGGGGTAGGATCGGCGGCGTGTCCGACGTCGCGTACCAGCCCTCGATGCTCGACTTCGCCGAGCAGGGCCCGACGCTGGGTCCGCTCTCCGGCCGGCTCCGCCGGCACGAGCTGAGCCGGGGCGCCTGGGTCGACCACCTGCCCGGCTGGGTGGCGGGCTCCGACGCGGTGCTCGACACGCTGCTGCACGAGGTGCCGTGGCGGGCCGAGCGCCGCACCATGTACGACGCCGAGGTCGACGTCCCCCGCCTGCTCTGCTGGTACGGCGCCGGGCGGCCGCTGCCCCACCCGGTGCTCACCGCGGCGCGCGACACGCTCACCCGGCACTACGCCGCCGAGCTGGGCGAGCCCTTCGTGACCGCCGGCATGTGCCTCTACCGGGACGGCCGGGACAGCGTGGCCTGGCACGGCGACACCCAGGGCCGCTCCGCGCACACCGACACCATGGTGGCCATCGTCTCGTTCGGATCGCCCCGGCCGCTGCTGCTCCGCCCGAGGGGCGGCGGCGGGACCAGCCTGCGCTTCCCGCTCGGCCACGGCGACCTGGTGGTGATGGGCGGCTCCTGCCAGCGCACCTGGGAGCACGCGATCCCGAAGACGGCGCGGCCGGTCGGCCCCCGGGTCAGCGTCCAGTTCCGCCCCGCCGGCGTGGCCTGACGCCGAGCCGGCCCCGAGGCCGGGGCCGGCGGCATGCTAGAAACAACTCTCAGGGTCGATCACGCCCCCGTCACCTGACGACGCGAAGGGCGACCCATGACCCAGTCCCCCACCTCCCGCCGGTCCCCCTGGGCCCTGCACGGCGACGGCCGTGCCGTCACGCCCGGCGACGTGGTCCACCCCGACGAGCGGCTCTCCTGGCCGCGCACGGTCGGTGTCGGCGTGCAGCACGTGGTCGCCATGTTCGGCGCCACCTTCACGGTGCCGCTGATCACCGGCTTCCCGCCGGCCACCACGCTCTTCTTCTCCGGGCTGGGCACGCTGCTGTTCCTGCTGATCACCCGCAACCGGCTGCCCTCGTACCTGGGGTCGTCGTTCGCCTTCATCGCCCCGGTGCTGGCCGCCAAGACCGACGGCGGCATCGGCGCGGCGCTCGGCGGCATCCTGGTGGCCGGCGCGGTGCTCGCGCTGGTCGGCGTGGTGGTGCAACTGGCCGGGGCACGCTGGATCGACGCACTCATGCCGCCGGTGGTGACCGGCGCGATCGTGGCCCTGATCGGGCTCAACCTGGCCCCGGTTGCCTGGGACGGCGGCGGCAGCGGCACCGGGGTGAAGGCCCAGCCGCTGGTCGCGGTGATCACCCTGGTCGCGATCCTGGTCACCACGGTGCTCTTCCGCGGCTTCCTGGCCCGGCTGTCGATCCTGGTCGGCGTGGTGGTCGGCTGGGTGCTGGCGGCGCTGCTCGGCCAACTCGACGCGAAGGCGGTGACCACGCTGAAGGAGGCCGCCTGGGTGGGGCTGCCGCAGTTCCACGCGCCGAGCTTCGGCCTGCGGGCCGTGGTGCTGGTCATCCCGGTGATCCTGGTGCTGATCGCGGAGAACGCCGGGCACGTCAAGGCGGTCGCCGCGATGACGGGGCGGAACCTGGACCGGGACATGGGCCGCGCGTTCCTCGGCGACGGCGTCGCCACCGTGCTGGCCGGCGCCGGCGGCGGCTCCGGCACCACCACGTACGCGGAGAACATCGGCGTGATGGCGGCGACCCGGGTCTACTCGACGGCCGCGTACTGGGTGGCCGGGTTCGCGGCGGTGCTGCTCGGGCTCTGCCCGAAGTTCGGCGCGCTGATCCTCACCGTGCCGGCCGGGGTGCTGGGCGGCGCCACCACGGCCCTGTACGGCCTGATCGCCGTGCTCGGCGCCCGGATCTGGATCGAGAACCGGGTGGACTTCCACGACCCGGTCAACCTGATGACGGCCGCGGTCGCGGTGATCGTCGGCGCCGCCAACTACACCCTCACCGCGGGCGATCTCTCCTTCAACGGGATCGCCCTGGGCACCGCCGCCGCCCTGGTCATCCACCACGGCATGCGCCTGATCGCCCACCTCCGCGGCACCACCCCCGCCTCCCGCCAGGGCCCCGAACCCGAACTCTGACCCCGCCAGCGCCGTTGATCATGAGGTTGGCGGTGCGAATTGCCCGGTTCCCTGCCGTCAACTTCATGATCGACGGCGGTGGGGCGGGTGGAACGTGCGGGACCCCGCGGCGTAGCCGCGGGGTCCCTTTCCAGTCAGGGTCAGTCGCGGTCGATCTGGTGGCCGATGACCGTGGGGCCGAGCATGACGGCGAAGCCGGAGCCGTCGCGGCGGGGGTCGGCCGGGGGCAGCTCGACCGGGTCGCCGGTGGCGGTGGCGCCGACCGGGCGCGCGCCGATCCAGGCCACGGCCAGGTCCAGCTCACCCTTGAGGAGCCGCTGAGCGCGCACGCCCCCGGTCGCCCGCCCCTTCGCCGGGTACGCCTTGAACGGCGTCACCTTGACCGTGGCGCCGGTCGAGGTGACCACCATCGGCTCACCGTGACCCGGGTCGTCGGTGCGGATCGCGCCGAAGAAGACCACCCGCGCCCCGGCCGGCAGGTTGATGCCGACCATGCCGCCGCCCTTGATGCCCTGCGGCCGGACCACGGACGCGGCGAAGCGCAGCAGCGACGCCTCCGAGGAGACGAACGCCAGCGTCTCCGCCCCGTCGGTGAGCCAGGTCGCCCCGACCACCTCGTCGCCGTCGCGCAGCGAGATCACCTCGAACTCGTCCGAGCGGACCGGCCACTCGGGCGCGCAGACCTTCACCACGCCCTGCCGGGTGCCGAGCGCCAGCCCGGGTGAGCCCTCGGCGGACGGGCCGAGCGGGGCCAGCCCGACGACCGTCTCGCCGGGCTCCAGCGGCACCAGTTCGGCGGCGGACATGCCGCCGCGCAGCGACACCGTGCCGGACTGCTCGGGCAGCACCGGCAGCGGCAACACGTCGATCTTGAAGGCCCGCCCGGCGCTGGTCACCAGGAGCACCCGGCCGCGGGCGGTGGAGTGCACCACCGCGCGTACGGCGTCGTGCTTGACCCGGCCGCTGCGCCGGCGGGCCTCGGCGGCCTCCTCCGACTCGGCCGCGGTCCGGGCGACCAGCCCGGTGGCGGAGAGGATGACCTGGCAGGGGTCGTCGGCGACCTCGAGCGGGCCGGCCGGCACGGAGGCGGCCAGGACCTCCTTGAGGTCGCCGTCGACCAGGGTGGTGCGGCGGTCGGCGGCGAACTGCTTGACCACGGCGGCGAGCTCGTCGGAGACCAGCTTCCGCAGCACCTTCGGGTCGTCGAGGATCTTCGACAGCTCGGCGATCTCGCCGCGCAGCTTCTCCTGCTCGGCCTCCAGCTCCAGCCGGTCGTACTTCGTCAGCCGGCGCAGCGGGGTGTCCAGGATGTAGGTGGCCTGGATCTCGGAGAGCTTGAACTTCTGCATCAGGCCGTCCTTGGCGGCCTGGGCGTCCTCACTGGCCCGGATCAGCCGGACCACCTTGTCGATGTCGAGCAGGGCGATCAGCAGACCGTCGACCAGGTGCAGCCGCTCCTCGCGCTTGCGCTTGCGGTACGCGCTGCGCCGGGTGACCACCTCGTAGCGGTGGGCGAGGAAGACCTCCAGCAGCTCCTTGAGCCCCAGCGTCTGCGGCTGGCCGTCCACCAGCACCAGGTTGTTGACGCCGAAGGACTGCTCCAGCGGGGTGAGCCGGTAGAGGTCGGCCAGCAGCGCCTGCGGGTTGACCCCGACCTTGCACTCGATGACCAGCCGGGTGCCGTTCTCCCGGTCGGTGAGGTCCTTGACGTCGGCGATGCCGGTCAGCCGCTTGGTCTTGTTGACCTCGTTGGTGATGGCGGCGATGACCTTCTCCGCGCCCACCCCGTAGGGCAGCTCCGTGACCGTGATGGCCTGCCGGCCCCGGCTGCCCTCCAGCGGACCGGTCTGCACCCGGGCCCGCATCCGCACCACGCCGCGCCCGGTCTCGTAGGCCCGGCGCACCTCGTCCAGGCCGAGCAGCAGCCCGCCGGTGGGCAGGTCGGGGCCGGGAACGAACTCCATGAGCTTGTCCAGCGTGGCGTCCGGATGGTTGATCAACCAGCGGGCCGCCTGGACGACCTCGGCCAGGTTGTGCGGGATCATGTTGGTGGCCATCCCGACCGCGATCCCGGACGCGCCGTTGACCAGCAGGTTGGGGAAGGCCGCAGGCAGCACGGTGGGTTGGGTCAGCGAGCCGTCGTAGTTGGGCTCGACGTCGACGGTGTCCTCGCCCAGCTCGCCGACGAGCAGCATGGCCTCGCGGGACATCCGGGCCTCGGTGTAGCGGGCGGCGGCCGGGCCGTCGTCGGGCGAGCCGAAGTTGCCGTGGCCGTCGATCAGCGGCGCGTTCAGCGAGAAGTCCTGGGCGAGCCGGACCATCGCGTCGTAGATCGCCGCGTCGCCGTGCGGGTGGTACTTACCCATCACGTCGCCGACGATCCGGGCCGACTTCACGTGGCCCCGGTCGGGGCGGTGGCCCTGCTCGTGCATCGACCAGAGGATGCGCCGGTGCACCGGCTTGAGCCCGTCCCGCGCGTCGGGCAGGGCCCGGGAGTGGATGACCGAGAACGCGTACTCCAGGTAGGAGTCCGACACCTCGTTTACCAGCGGGTTGTCAAAGACCCGGGCGCCGGCCTGGTCGAAGGCGGAGAGGTCCGCCTTCGCGCGGTCGTCCTTGCGGCGTGCCATGGTTCAGCTTTCCCTTCGAAGAACCCGGTGGTCAGGCGTCGATGGCGTCGCGGTCGACCAGGTCGGCCGAGTCGATGAGCCAGTTGCGGCGGGGCTCGACCTTCTCCCCCATGAGCAGTTCGAGGATCCGCTCGGCGGCCTCGACGTCGTCGAGGGTGATCCGGCGGACCGCCCGGGTGGCCGGGTTCATGGTGGTCTCCCAGAGTTCGTCGGCGTCCATCTCGCCGAGACCCTTGAACCGCGGGATCGGCGTGACGATCTGCTTGCCGGCCTTCTCCAGCTTGCGGACCGTCGCCTCCATCTCGGCCTGCGTGTAGGTGTAGACGGTCTGCGGGTTGCGCCCCTTGGTGGTGATCTTGTGCAGGGGCGGCATGGCCGCGTAGAGCCGGCCCGCCTCGATCAGCGGCCGCATGTAGCGGGCGAAGAGCGTGATGAGCAGGGTGCGGATGTGCGCGCCGTCCACGTCGGCGTCGGCCATGATGAGCACCCGGCCGTAGCGCAGCGCGGAGAGGTCGAAGGTCCGCCCCGAACCGGCGCCGAGCACCTGCACGATCGCCGCGCACTCGGCGTTGTCCAGCACCTGCTGGAGGTTCGCCTTCTGCACGTTGAGGATCTTGCCGCGGATCGGCAGCAGGGCCTGGTATTCCGAGGAGCGGGCCATCCGGCTGGTGCCGAGCGCGCTGTCACCCTCCACGATGAACAGCTCGCTGCGCTCCACCCCGGTGGCCCGGCAGTCGACCAGCTTGGCCGGCATCGACGCGCCCTCCAGGGCGGTCTTGCGCCGGGCGGCGTCCTTCTGCTGCTTCTGGGTCAGCCGGACCCGGGCCGCGTCGACGATCTTCTGGAGCACCGTCCGGGCCTCGGCCTTGGTCTTCCGGTCCTCCAGCCACGCCTTGAGGTGCGCCTCGACCAGGCCCTGGAGCACCTTGGTGATGCCGGCGGTGGAGAGCTCGTCCTTGGTCTGCGAGGTGAACTGCGGCTCCGGGATCCGCACGTGCACCACGGCCGTCATGCCCTCCAGGACGTCGTCCAGGGTGGGCGCGTCCTCCTTGGGCTTGAGCAGGCCGCGGGTGTTGCGGGCGGCCTCGGCGAGGGTCCGGGCCAGGGCCCGCTCGAAGCCCTTGCGGTGGGTGCCGCCGTGGGCGTTGCGGATGGTGTTGGTGAAGCACTCGACGGTGCGCTCGTAGCCGGTGCCCCAGCGGAAAGCCACCTCGACCTCGGCCCGGCGCTGCACGTTGGACTGCATGACGCCGTTGGCGTCGGCGGCGTTCTCCCGGTAGGTCCCCTCGCCGGTGACCAGCAGGGTGCCCGAGACCGGGCGGTCGCCGGCCGGGGCCAGGTTTTCCACCATGTCGGTGAGGCCGTCGGGGAAGTGGAAGCTCTCCTCGACGACCTTCTCGCCGGTCTCGTCGCGCAGCCGGTAGGCCACGCCCGGCACCAGGAAGGCGGTGTTGCGCAGCTTGAGCCGGACCGCCTCGGTGTCGAGGGCGGCGCCCGTCTCGAAGTAGCGCGGGTCGTGCCACCAGCGGATGGAGGTGCCGGTGCGCTGGCCGCGCTTCATGGCGCCGACGATCTGCAGGCCGGGGCCGGGGGTGAACGGCGCGTCCGGGCCGTCGCCGTCGAAGATCCCGGGTACGCCGTGCCGGAACGACATCGAGTGGACCTTGCCGCCGCGGCGGACGGTGACGTCGAACCGCCGGGAGAGCGCGTTGACCGCCGAGGCGCCCACGCCGTGCAGGCCGCCGGAGGTCTTGTAGCCGGAGCCGCCGAACTTGCCGCCCGCGTGCAGGCGGGTCAGCACCAGCTCGACGCCGGAGATGCCGGACTTGGCGTGCACGTCGGTCGGGATGCCGCGACCGTCGTCGTCGACCCGCACCGAGCCGTCGGCGTGCAGGATCACGTCGACCTTGGTGGCGTGACCCGCGACACCCTCGTCGGTCGAGTTGTCGAGGATCTCGTTGACGAGGTGACCCACGCCACGGCTGTCGGTCGAGCCGATGTACATGCCGGGGCGCTTCCGGACGGCGTCAAGGCCCTCCAGGTGCGTCAGGTCGTCGGCCCCGTACAGGGTCTCAGGCTGTGCGGTCAACTGGTCGTACTCCCAGGTCTCGGCGGTGTGGTGCCGCTCACCGTGCGATCCCCCACGTCGATCGCCAGGCGCGGCGCGCCGGAGCGAGCCTAGCCCGGCGCTCCGACAGACCCGTGGCACCCGGTGCGGTGCGGCGCGGCCGGTGGCGAGGAGGCGTCCGTGGACGACAACGACGGGCCCCGCCGGTGTCTTCCCGGCCGAGGGATCCGGCAGCGGGCGCGCGGACGTCCGTCCATTGACGGGCGTCACACGAGCATGGTCTGATCGCCTCCTTGAAGAATCTTTCACATTTCGATGTGTGAGGGGGTCGGGCCATGTCCGTGTTCCGTCGTGCCGCGCTCGCGACGGCGCTGGCCGTCGCCGCGGTGGCGCTGCCGGCCGCCGTGGCGCCCGCCGGACCCGCCGCCGCCGCCCTGCCCACCGCCGCGGTGGCGCTGGGCGACAGCTTCATCAGCGGCGAGGGCGCCGGGGCGTACGCGCCGGTGGTCGACGTCGACGGGGTGGCCCAGGGCTTCCCCGGCTGGTCGGCACCGAACAACAACGCCTACTTCTGCCACCGCTCGCCGAACGCCTCGCTGTTCCAGGCCGACCTGCCGGGCATCGCGGCCCGGTTCAACCTGGCCTGCTCGGGCGGGCAGCCGTACGACATCGCCGCCGCCTCCGCCACCCGCACGAAGGGCCGGCAGGTCAGCGCCCAGCTCGACCAGCTCCGGGCGGTGGCGAGCACCCACGACATCGACCTGGTGCTGGTCGGCCTCGGCTCGAACAACAGCTCGTTCACCTTCGGCAGCGTGGCGGAGAAGTGCGCCAACCGGTTCATCGCCGACGCCTGGACCGGCTGGTGGGAGTTCTGGGCGTACCTCGGCGGGCCGGTCGAGCAGGAGCCGTGCACGGACGCCGACCTGGCCACCGCCGCGCAGTTCAGCGCCGCGACCGCCGAGACCACGGCGGCGGTCCGGCAGCTGCTCACCACCCTCGACCAGGTCGACGCCGACGGCCAGCACCGGGTGGTGTTCCAGGACTACACCAACCCGCTCCCCGCCGACCTGGCCTCGGTCTACTGGACCGAGGACGACCGGGACGACACCCGGGACAAGTTCCGCGCCCTCGGCGCCGAACGGTACGCGGCCGGCTGCCCGATCCACCGGGGCAGCCTGGCGCCGGGCCAGCGCTTCTCGCAGGGCCTCGGCACCCTGGTCAACGCCGTGCGGACCACCCTTGCGGCCGAGTTCCCGCAGGACAACCTGGTCTACCTCAACGTGCAGCGCGCCTTCGACGGCGCCCGGCTCTGCGAGTCGGCGGGCAGCCCGGGCAACGCCCTGGCCACCCCGATCCGGCTGATGGACGGCCCGACCGGCGTCTTCGTGACCAGCCTCTCCGGCTACGACAAGCTCGACATCCAGCGGATCGCGAACGCCTGCGGCACGTACTTCCAGACCTGCCAGGAGTCCTGGCACCCGAGCGCCGCCGGCCACCGGGTGCTGGGCCGCTGCCTGACCGGGGCCGCGGCGACCGGCGCCCGGGCGGTGTCCTGCGTCCGCGCCCCGGACGGCACGGTCACGGTGAGCTGACCCGCCGCCAGCCGCGAGGCGTCCCGAAGCCCGGGGCGCCTCGTCGCGGTCAGGGACCGACGGCCCGGCCGAGCACGTGCGGCGACGCCGGTCCCGGCATCCCCGTCGGCGGGAAGCGGAACCGGTCCAGCTCGGTCACGGTGAAGCCGGCCGCCCGGATCGCCGCCACGGTGTCCCGGGCGGTGTGGCAGCCGGCGCAGCAGAGCGGCCAGAGCGTGGCGTCCGCCAGGCGCTGGGCCCGGCGCAGCCCCGGGGTCTCCGCGACGACGTGCTCGTAGAAGCGGAGTTCTCCGCCCGGGCGCAGGACCCGGCGCGCCTCGCGCAGCGCCGCCGCCTGGTCCGGCACCGAGCAGAGCACCAGCGACAGCACCACCGCGTCGGCGCTCGCGTCGGCGACCGGCAGCGCCTCGGCCAGGCCGGCGGCCACGGTCACCGGCACCGGCGCGTCGGGCGCGGCGGCCCGGACGAGGTCGCGCAACCGGGACTCCGGCTCCACGGCGAGCACCCCGGTCACGGTCGGCGGATAGTGCGGGAGGTTCCGCCCGTTGCCGGCCCCCACCTCGACCACCCGGCCGCGCAGCCCGGCCACCAGCCGGCGCCGGTGCGCGGCGGCGCCGGCCCGGTCCATGACGACGCTGGCCCGCGCGAAGACCCGGGCGAAGATCGGATGCGAGACGGCCATCAGGCACGGGCCTCCGCAGCGCTGAGGGTGAGCAGCAGCGGACCGGCGGGGCCGTCGACCAGGTCGCCGAGGCGTACCCCGTCGAGCACGGCGAGGAAGGCGGCCTGGGCGCGGCGCAGTTGGCCGCGCAGCCGGCAGCCGGCGACCAGCGGGCAGGACGGCTGCTCGCAGTTGACCACCTCGTCGTTGCCCTCGAAGGCCCGGACCACGTGGCCGACGGTCAACTCCCCGGCGGGCTCGGCGAAGGACACCCCGCCGGAGCGGCCCCGGATGGTGACCAGCACGCCGAGCCGTTGCAACCGCTGCACCACCTTGGCCACGTGGCTGCGCGGCAGCGCGAGCTGGGTGGCGAGCTCGTCCACGGTGGTCCGGGCCGGGGACGCGGCGGTCAGCATGGCGATCCGCAGGGCCATGTCGGTCGACCGGTTGAGCTTCACGCCTCGACCCTAGCCAGCGAGCGCTCGGCGCGACACGGGCCGACCAGGCCGTTCGGGGCGGTGATCCACACCACGCCGGTCCCGGGACCTTCGACCCTGAAGGCGAATCTCGGACTCCTGTTCAGTGGTGATCGACCCGTTCGACGCCACAAGGAGTAGTCGTGCTTTCGGAATCCTCAGCAGCGGTGGTGACGGCGACCCTGCCCGCCGTACAGGCCCACGGCGAGGCGATCACCGGCCGGTTCTACCAGCGCATGTTCGCCGCCCACCCGGAGCTCCTGAACATCTTCAACCGGAGCAACCAGGCCACCGGCACGCAGAAGGCGGCGCTGGCCGGCGCCGTGGTCGCGTACGCCGAGCACCTGACCGGGGGCAGCGGGATGCCGTGGGGGCCGATCCTGGACCGGATCGCGCACAAGCACGTCTCCCTGGGGATCACCGCCACCCAGTACACGATCGTCGGCCGGCACCTGATGGCCGCGGTGGCCGAGGTGCTCGGCGAGGCGGTCACCCCCGAGGTCGCGGCGGCCTGGGACGAGGTGTACTGGCTGCTGGCCTGCGAGCTGATCGCCCGGGAGGCGCGCCTCTACACCGAGGCCGGCGTGCCGGAGAACGGCTCGGTGTGGCGCGAGTGGCGGGTCACGGAGAAGACCGCGGAGACCCCGGACGTGGTGTCCTTCACCCTGGTCCCCGCCGACGGCGGTCCGGTGCCCGGCTTCACCGCCGGCCAGTACACCTCCGTCGCGGTCGACCTGGACGGCGGTCGTGGCCAGCAGATCCGGCAGTACAGCCTCTCCGGCCGGCCCGGCGCCGACCACTGGCGGATCACCGTGAAGCGGGTACGCGGCACCGCCGGCGCGCCCGACGGCATGGTCTCCGGCTTCCTGCACAAGCGCGTCGCCGTCGGCGAAACGCTCCGGCTCAGCCCGCCGTTCGGCGAGGTCAGCGCGCTCGGCGACGGGCAGCCGCTGCTGCTGGTCAGCGCCGGCATCGGGCTGACCCCGGCCATGTCGGCGCTGGCCCACCTGGCGGCCACCGAGCCCGAGCGGCCGGTGACGCTGGTGCACGCCGACCGGACCGGCGCCGCGCACGCGCTGCGCCACGAACTGCCCGCGCTCCAGGAGCGGCTGCCGAACCTGTCGGTGCGTCTCTGGTACGAGGACACCGCCGGCGGCGAACTGGCCGGGGGCAAGGCGGAGATCGCCGAGGGGCTCGTCGACCCGGCGCTGGTCCCGCTCGCCCCCGGCGCGTACGTGCACCTGTGCGGGCCGGTGCCGTTCATGGCGCTGGTCCGGGGCGGCCTGCTGCGCCGGGGCGTACCGGCCGAGCGGATCGCGTACGAGGTGTTCGGTCCGGGCATGCTGCGCTGAGGCTCGCCGACCGCGGCGACCGGGGGCTTTGGTCCCGAATCAGGAAACTCCACAACGGAGATTCGACTTCTCGGAGAAGTCGATGATCTACAGGTTAGGTCGTGGTCGCCAGGGTAGGGACTACTCATGCGCGTCCTTGGAATCAACGCGGTCTTCCACGACCCCGCGGCCGCCCTGGTGGTCGACGGCCGGGTGGTGGCCGCCGCCGAAGAGGAACGGTTCAGCCGCCGCAAGCACGGCAAGCGCCCGGTCCCGTTCTCCGCCTGGGAGCTGCCCGAGCTCTCCGCCGCGTGGTGCCTGGCCAGCGCGGGGATCGACGTGGACAGCCTCGACGCGGTGGCGTACTCCTTCGACCCCGGCCTCTGCCGCGACGCCGCTGAGCTGGGCCTCAGCGACCCCTGGGACTGGCTGCGGGTCGACTACGCCCGGCGGGCCCCGCAGTTCCTCGCCGCCGCCCTGCCCGGGCTCGACCCGGACAGGGTGCGGTTCGTGCCCCACCACGTCGCGCACGCGGCCTCCGCCGGCCTGGCCGCCCCGCCGGCCGGCGACGACACCGCCGTGCTGGTGCTCGACGGCCGCGGTGAGGTGGCCAGCCACCTGGCCGGCGTCTACCGGGACGGACGGCTGTCCCCCCTGTACTCGCAGCAGCTCCCCCACTCGCTGGGCCTGCTCTACGAGGACCTCACCCGGCACCTCGGCTTCCTGCACTCCAGCGACGAGTACAAGGTGATGGCGCTGGCCTCCTACGGCCGGCCGAAGCACCTGGGCATGCTCCGCGAGCTGGTGCGGGTCACCGACGACGGCGGATTCCAGGTCGAGCGGATCGACTGGACGAGCATGGCCAAGGCGGTCGCGGCCGGCGGCGAGCCGGCCGAGGAGCACGCCGACCTGGCGTCCAGCGTGCAGGCCCGACTGGAGGAGGTCATCCTCGACCTGTCCCGCTGGCTGTACGACGCCTCCGGCGGCGCCACCACCCTGGCCATGGCCGGCGGGGTGGCGCTGAACTGCGTGGCCAACGCGCGGATCGCGGCCGAGGGGCCGTACCGGACCGTCTGGGTGCAACCGGCGGCCGGCGACGCGGGCACCGCGCTCGGCGCGGCCCTGCACGTGGCCGGCGAGCTGGGCGACCGGTCCACCCCGATGACCGGCGCGGACCTCGGCCGGGGCTGGTCGGACGAGGAGCTGGAGGCGGAGCTGCGCCGGGCGGCGTTGCCGTACACCCGGCCGGCGTCGATCGCCGCCGAGGCGGCCCGGGTGCTCGCCGACAACAGCATCGTCGCCTGGTACCAGGGGCGCAGCGAGTACGGCCCGCGGGCGCTCGGCCACCGGTCGCTGCTGGCCCATCCCGGCGACCCGGACACCACCCGCCGGATGAACGACGTCAAGGGCCGGGAGCAGTTCCGGCCGATCGCCCCGATGGTCCGCGCGGAACGCTTCGCGGAGATCTTCGAGGGGGTTTACCCCAGCCCGTACATGCTCTTCGTGCACCGGGTGAAGCCCGACTGGCGGGATCGGATCCCGGCGGTCACCCACGTCGACGGGACCGCCCGGGTGCAGACCGTGCACGCGGAATCCGAGCCGGTGGTGGCCGAGCTGCTGGCCGAGTTCGAGCGGCGCACCGGGCTGCCGGTGGTGGTGAACACCTCGTTGAACACCGCCGGGCGGCCCATGGTGGACACCCCGCGCGAGGCCATGGAGCTGTTCGGCTCCGCCCCGGTGGATCTGCTCGCCCTCGGGCCGTTCGCGGTGCACCGCCGGGGGCTCGGTGGTGCGCGGTGATCAGCGTCGTGGTGCCCACGCTGGGGCGGCCGAGCCTGGCCACCCTGCTGGACGCCCTGGCCGGCCAGCTCGACGAGCTGCCCGGAGCCGAACTGCTGCTGGTCGACGACCGGCGCGACGACACCGGGGAACTGGCGGTGCCGGGGGCGCTGGCGGCGTACACGAAGGTGCTGACCGGGCGCGGCGCGGGCCCGGCGGCGGCCCGCAACCTGGGCTGGCGGGCCACTCGCGGCGAGTGGGTGGTCTTCCTCGACGACGACGTCGTGCCGGCGCCGGACTGGGTTCGGCGGCTGCGCGAGGACCTCGCGGTGGCCGGCGGGATCGGCGGGGTGCAGGGCGTGGTGGACGTGCCGCTGCCCGCGCACCGGCGCCCCACCGACTGGGAACGCGGCACCGCCGGCCTGGCCGAGGGAAAGTGGATCACCGCGGACATGGCCTACCGCCGGGCGGCCCTCGCCGCCGCGGGCGGGTTCGACGAGCGCTTCCCGCGCGCCTACCGGGAGGACGCCGAGCTGGCCCACCGGATCCGGCGCGCCGGCTGGGACCTGGTCCGTGGTCACCGTCGGGTGACCCACCCGGTCCGCCCGGAGAGCCGCTGGATCAGCCTGCGCACCCAGCGCGGCAACGCCGACGACGCGCTGCTCCGCCGGCTGTACGGCCCGGCCTGGCGCACCGACCTCGACCTGCCGCCGGGGCGGCGGCCCCGGCACCTGGCGGTCGCCACGGCCGGTGCGCTGGCCCTGGCCGCCGCGACGGTGCGCACCGCTCCCCTCCGCTCCGCCCGCGCCCGGCGGGCCCTCGGCGCGGTCGGCGGCCTGGCCGCGCTCGGCTGGGTGGCCGGCACCGCCGAGTTCACCCGGGCCCGCGTCGCGCCCGGCCCGCGCACCCCCGACGAGGTCGCCACCATGCTGGTGACCAGCGCGCTCATCCCGCCGCTGGCGGTCGTCCACTGGGTACACGGCTGGTGGCGTGCCCGCGCCGTTCCCGCCGGGGCGCTCGTCGCCGCCCCCGACCCAGGGGCGGGAAGGTGATGTTTACTTCCTTGTCGCAGGGCAACTGTCCACCCATGAATCCGTCCGGTCCCGCCCTCTACGACGCGGTGCTGCTCGACCGCGACGGCACCCTGGTCGAGGACGTGCCCTACAACGGCGACCCGGAGAAGGTCCGGCCACTGCCCGGGGCACGGGCGGCGCTGGACCGGCTGCGCGCGGCCGGACGCCGGCTGGGCGTGGTGACCAACCAGTCCGGGCTGGCGCGGGGCTACTTCACCGAGGCGCAGATGCACGCGGTGCACGCCCGGATCGAGGAGCTGCTGGGCCCCTTCGACCACTGGGCGATCTGCCCGCACGACGACACCGACGGCTGCGCCTGCCGCAAGCCGGCTCCCGGGCTGGTGCACGAGGCCGCGCGGGCGCTCGGCACCGCGCCCCGGCGTTGCGTGCTGGTCGGCGACATCGGCCGCGACATGGCCGCGGCGCTCGCCGCCGGCGCCACCGGGATCCTGGTGCCCACCCCGGTCACCCGCCCCGAGGAGGTCGCCGAAGCGCCGACCGTCGCCCGGGACCTGCCCGGCGCGGCGGACGAGATCCTGCGCCGGGACCGGGCGGTACGGCCGGTGGCGCCGCGTACCGGCCGGGCCGGCACGGTGCTGGTGGTGCGCAGCGACTCGGCCGGGGACGTGCTGGTCACCGGCCCCGGCATCCGCGCGGTGGCGGCCGGGGCGGAACGGGTGGTCCTGCTCTGCGGGCCACGCGGCCGGGCGGCGGCGGAGCTGCTGCCCGGCGTCGACGAGCTGATCGAGTGGCGGCTGCCCTGGATCGACGGGTCCCCCGAGCCGGTCGACCCCGAGGACATGCGCCGGCTCACCGCCCGGCTGGCCGCGGTGAGGGCCGACGAGGCGGTCGTCTTCACCTCCTTCCACCAGTCGCCGCTCCCCCTCGCCCTGCTGCTGCGGATGGCCGGCGTCCCCCGGATCAGCGCGATCAGCGACGACTACCCCGGCTCCCTGCTGGACGTGCGGCACCGGGTGCCGGTCGGGGTCCCCGAACCGGAGCGGGCGCTCTCCCTGGCCGCCGCGGCCGGCTTCGCGCTGCCGGCGGGCGACGAGCCGGGCCTGCGGCTCCGCGCCGACCTGCGCGCGCCCTCCGTCGACCTGCCCGCCGGCGGCTACCTGGTGGTGCACCCCGGTTCGTCAGCGCCGGCCCGGGCCTGCCCGCCCGAGCGCTGCGCCGAGATCGTGGCCGCCCTCGCGGCCGACGGGCACCACGTGCTGGTCACCGGCGGGCCCGGGGAACGGGAACTGACCGCCCGGGTCGCCGCCGCCGGCGGCACCGACCTCGGTGGGGCGACCGACCTGGCCGGGCTGGCCCGGATCGTCGCCGGGGCCCGCTGCCTGGTGGTCGGCAACACCGGGCCGGCTCACCTCGCCGCCGCCGTCGGCACCCCGGTGGTCAGCCTCTTCGCCCCGACCGTCCCGTTCGGACAGTGGGCGCCCTACCGGGTGCCGACGGTCCGGCTCGGCGACGCCGGGGCGGCCTGCCGGGACACCCGGGCGGCCCGCTGCCCGGTCGCCGGGCACCCCTGCCTGAGCGGCGTCGACCCGGCCCGGGTGGTCGCCGCCGTCCGCCTGCTCGTCCCCGGCTGACCCCCACCCCGCCCCCGCCCCCGCACAGTCGCCGACGAGGAGAGAGATGAACGTTCTGCTGTGGCACGTGCACGGCTCCTGGACGACGTCGTTCGTGCGCGGGAGACATCGGTACCTGGTGCCGGTCACGCCCGACCGCGGCCCGTTCGGGCTGGGTCGGGCGCGTACCTACGCCTGGCCGGCGAACGCCGTCGAGGTGACCCCGGAGGAGCTGGGACGGGCGGAGGTCGACCTGGTCGTCCTGCAACGGCCCGAGGAGCTGGAGCTGGCCGAGCGGTGGCTGGGCCGCCGGCCGGGCCGGGACCTGCCGGCCGTCTACGTCGAGCACAACACCCCGAAGGGCGACGTGCCGAACACGCGCCACCCGATGGCCGACCGGGACGACCTGCTGCTCACCCACGTGACCCACTTCAACGAGCTGTTCTGGGACAACGGCGGCACCCGCACCGCGGTCGTCGAGCACGGCATCGTGCCGCCGAGGGTGGAGTGGACCGGCGAGCTGGACCGCCTCGCCGTGGTCACCAACGAGCCGGTCCGCCGCTGGCGGGTCACCGGCACCGACCTGATGCCCCGCTTCGCCGCGGTCGCCCCGCTGGACGTGTTCGGGATGGGGGTGGACGGCCTGCCCGACCGGCTCGGTCTGCCGGCGGACCGCCTGGCCACCCACGACGACCCGCCGCAGGACCGGATGCACGTTGAGGTGGCCCGGCGGCGGGCCTACCTGCACCTGTGCCGCTGGACGTCGCTCGGGCTGAGCCTGATCGAGGCCATGACCATCGGCATGCCGGTGGTCGCGCTGGCCACCACCGAGGCCGTGGACGCCGTGCCGCCCGATGCGGGGGTCCTCTCCACCCGCGTGGACACGCTGGTCGAGGCGGCCCGCTGGCTCGCCGAGGACCGCGACGCCGCGTACCGGCTGGGGGCGCGGGCACGCGAGGTGACGAAGGAACGCTTCGGGCTCGACCGGTTCCTCGCCGACTGGGACCGGATCATGGAGGAGGAGACATGCGCATCGCGATGATTTCGGAGCATGCCAGCCCGCTCGCCGTCCTCGGCGAGGAGGACGCCGGCGGTCAGAACACCCATGTGGCGGAGCTCGCGTCCGCGCTGGTCGGCGAGGGACACGACGTCCGCGTCTACACCCGCCGGGACTCCACCACCCTCCCCGAGGCGGTGTCCACCCCGGACGGCTACCAGGTGTGCCACGTGCCGGCCGGCCCGGCACAGCGGGTGCCGAAGGACGAGCTGCTGCCGTACATGGGCGAGTTCGGCAGCTGGCTGGCGGACACCTGGCGGCGTGGCGGCTGGACCCCGGACGTCGCGCACGCGCACTTCTGGATGAGCGGGCTGGCCACGGTGCACGCCGGCCGGCGGACCGGGGTGCCGACCGTGCTGACGTACCACGCGCTCGGCACGGTCAAGCGCCGGCACCAGGGCGCGAAGGACACCAGTCCACCAGGGCGGATCGGCTACGAGCGGGCGCTCGGCCGGGCCGTCGACCGGGTGATCGTGCAGTGCGAGGACGAGGTCCGGGAGCTGGTCCGGATGGGCGTGCCCCGCTCCCGGATGGCGCTCGTCCCGTCCGGCGTCAACCAGGCGGTGTTCCGCCCCGACGGCACGGTCGCCCCGCGCGACCCGGCCCGCCCGCGCATCCTCACCGTCGGCCGGATGGTCGAGCGCAAGGGCTTCCTGGACGTGGTCCGGGCGCTGCCCGCGGTGCCGGACGCCGAGTGCGTGGTGGTCGGCGGCCCGCCGGCCGACCTGCTCCCCGCCGACTCGTTCGCCCGGCGGCTGTCCGCGCTGGCCGAGTCGTGCGGCGTGGCCGACCGGGTGAAGCTGGTCGGCGCGGTGCCGCGCGAGGAGATGGGCGCCTGGTACCGCTCGGCGGACGTGCTGGTCGCCGCCCCCTGGTACGAGCCGTTCGGGCTCACCCCGCTGGAGGGGATGGCCTGCGGCGTGCCGGTGATCGGCACCAACGTGGGCGGCATCGCGGACACCGTCGTGGACGGGCTCACCGGTGAGCTGGTGCCGCCGCGCGACCCCCGCGCACTCGGCACCGCGCTGCGCCGGCTGCTGACCGACAAGGTCCGCCGCTTCGCGTACGCCACGGCCGCGCTGGACCGGATCCGCAGCCGGTACTCCTGGAAGCGCTGCGCCGAACAACTCGGCGCGGTCTACGCCGCGCTCACCACGGTGTCCCGGCCCGCGCCGGCGGTGGCCTGATGAGCCACCACGACACCCTCGACGCCCACCTGTCCGGGCTGGCCGCGGCGCTGCTGCCGTACCGGCGGGAGGCCGAGCGGTTGGCGGCCTGGGGCACCGAGCTGGCCTGGACCCTGGCCCGGGGCGGGCGGCTGCTGGTGGCCGGCAACGGCGGCAGCGCCGCCGAAGCCCAGCACCTCACCGCCGAACTCGTCGGCAAACTCCGCGACGACCGCGAACCCCTCTCCGCCATCGCCCTGCACGCCGAAACCTCCGCCCTCACCGCCATCGGCAACGACTACGGCTACGACGAGGTCTTCGCCCGCCAGGTCCGCGCCCACGGCCGACCCCACGACATCCTCCTGCTCATGTCCACCAGCGGCACCAGCACCAACCTCCTCACCGCCGCCCGGGCCGGCCACGACACCGGCCTGCGCTGCTGGGCCTTCACCGGCCCCGCCCCCAACCCGCTCGCCGACCTGTGCCACGACGTGCTCGCCGTGCCGTCCCCGGACAGCCAGGTGGTGCAGGAGCTGCACCTGGTGTCCACGCACCTGCTCTGCGAGTACGTCGACCAGGCGCTGCCGCTGATCCGGCAACTCCCGACCGCGTCCGTCCCGGCGCCCCGGGCGGGGACCTTCGCCCGCTGGGCACCGCCACCCGTCCCCACCGGCGACGACCGGAACGGTGTCGACGGGGCCATGGCGGACGGCCATCTGCTGGCCGGGGTCGGCTCCGGCTCGCACCTGGGCGTCGGCCGAGGGCTGGACGGGCACGCTCGGGACGAGGCGCGCCCGAACGGGCACCGCCCGGCCGACGGGCACGGCCGTAACGGGCACAACGGGCACGCGGCCAACGGGCGGCCGGCCAACGGGCGCGCCGGGCACGGGTCCACCGGCACCGGGTGGGTGCAGCCGTGAGCGGCCCGCTGGTCGTGGTCGGCGACGCGCTGCTGGATCGGGACGTCGCCGGCGTGGTCGGCCGGGTCGCCCCGGACGCGCCGGTGCCGGTGCTCGACGAACGGTCGGCCGTCGACCGGCCCGGCGGGGCCGGACTGGCCGCGCTGCTCGCCGCCGGACAGGACACCGAGGTCGCGCTGGTGACCGCGCTCGCCGACGACACCGGCGGAGCCCGCCTGGCCGAGCTGCTGGCCGGGGCCGGGGTGGCCGTGTACCCGATGCGCCTGCCCGGCGCGACGGCCGAGAAGATCCGGCTGCGCGCCGGTGGGCAGACGCTGCTGCGGCTGGACCGGGGCGGCGAGCCGCAGCCGCCGGGCGAGCCGTCCGAGGCCGTGCTGGAGCTGCTCTCCCGGGCCCGCGCCATCCTGGTCAGCGACTACGGTCGCGGCCTGGCCCGGCAGCCCACGCTGCGCGCGGCGCTGGCCGAAGCGGCCGCCCCGGTGGTCTGGGACCCGCACCCGCGCGGCCCCGCCGCGGTGGCCGGCGCCCGGCTGACCACGCCCAACCTCGGCGAACTGCGCGGGCTCACCGGCGACGCGGGGGCCGGCTCGGCGCTCTCCACCGCCACCCGGGCCGGGCAGGATCTGCGCCGCCGGTGGCGGGTCGGCGCGGTCGCGGTGACCATGGGGCCGGACGGGGCGGTGCTCTGTCACTCCGGCAGCACCCCGCTGGTGGTGCCGCCGCCGTCCACCCTGGAGCACGTCGAGGACACCTGCGGCGCCGGGGACCGGTTCGCCGCCACCGCCGCGCTGGTGCTGGCCGACGGCGCGTCGGTCGCCGAGGCGGTGCAGGCGGCGGTCGAGGCCGCGTCCGCGTACGTGGCGGCCGGCGGGGCGGCCGGCCTGCACCGGGCGGCGGAGCCGACGGCCGCGCCGGCCGTCGCGCGCACCGCCGAGGAGCTGGTGGCCGACGTACGCGCCGGCGGCGGCACGGTGGTCGCCACCGGTGGCTGCTTCGACATCCTGCACGCCGGTCACCTGGCCACCCTCCAGGCGGCCCGCCGCCTCGGCGACTGCCTGGTGGTCTGCCTCAACTCCGACCGCAGCGTCCGGGGCCTCAAGGGGCCCGAGCGTCCGGTCAACCCGGAGCAGGACCGGGCCCGGCTGCTGGCCGCCCTCGACTGCGTCGACGCGGTGGTGGTCTTCGACGAGCCCACCCCGCACCAGGTGCTCGCCCGGCTGCGCCCCGACGTCTGGGTCAAGGGCGGGGACTACGCCGGCGACGGCGCGCCCGAGCTGCCCGAGGCGGAGCTGGTGCACCGCTGGGGCGGCCGGGTCGTCACCGTGCCCTTCCTGGCCGGCCGGTCCACCACCGGCACCATCTCTGCCGCGCGCCAGCGCGGCCTCCACCTCGTCAAGGGAGCGGTATGAGCAGGGACTTGAACGGACGGGCGATTCTGGTCACCGGCGGGTCGAGCGGCCTCGGCGCGGCGGTGGTGACCGCCGTGGGCAAGGCCGGCGGCCGGCCGTACGTGCTGGACCGGCAGGCGCCGGCGGACGGGGTGCCCTGGGTCGAGTGCGACCTGGCCGACACCCGGGCCGCCGAGGCGGCCACCCGGCAGCTCGCCGAGCAGGCCGGCGAGCTGGCCGGTGTGGTGACCGCCGCCGGCATGGACGTGCCCGGCAGGCTCGCCGACGTCGACGGCGCGACCTGGGACCGGATCGTCACCATCAACCTGCTCGGCACCGCCGCGGTGATCCGGGCCGCGGTGCCGCACCTGGAGCGGGCGAACGGCACGGTGGTGACCGTGGCGTCCACGCTGGGCGTCAAGGCGGTCAGCGACGCGACCGCGTACTGCGCGGCGAAGTTCGGGGTGGTCGGCTTCACCCGGGCGCTCGCCGCCGAGCTGGCCGGGAAGGTCGGCGTCACGCTGCTGATCCCGGGCGGCATGCGGACGGCGTTCTTCGACGACCGGGACGAGCGGTACAAGCCCGGCCCGGACGCCGTGCTCAACGACCCGGCGGACACCGCCGAGGCGATCATGTTCGCCCTCTCCCAGCCGCCCGGCTGCGCCGTACGCGAGCTGGTGGTCTGCGCCGAACAGGAGTCGTCGTACCCGTGATCCTCGTGCTCCGGGCGCTCGGCGTCGGCGACCTCGCCACCGGGGTGCCGGCGCTGCGCGCGCTGCGCGCCGCGTACCCCGGACGGGAGCTGGCGCTGGTCGCGCCGCGCTGGCTGACCCCGCTGGTCGAGCTGGTCGGGGGCGTGGACCGGCAGGTGTTTGCGGACGGGCTGGGCCACCTCGGGTGGTCCGGCCCGCCGCCCGCGGTGGCGGTTAACCTGCACGGTCGCGGGCCGCAGTCGCACCGGATGCTGGCCGAGGTCCGGCCGCGGCGGCTGCTGGCCTTCGCCAACGCCGAGGCCGGGTGGCACGACGGTCCGCCGTGGCGGGCCGAGGAGCACGAGGTGGACCGGTGGTGCCGGCTGCTCGGCTGGTACGGCATCGCCGCCGACCGCACCGACCTGGCGCTGCGCCGGCCCGGGCCCGGCGGGCTGCCGACCGGGGTGACGGTGGTGCACCCGGGCGCCAAGGCGGTGCAGCGCCGCTGGCCGCCGGAGCGCTTCGCGGCGGTGGCCCGGGAGCTGGCCGGACGGGGCCACCGGGTGGTGGTCACGGGCAGTCCCGGCGAGCGGGGCATCGCCGGCGAGGTGGCCCGCCGGGCCGGGTTGCCGGCCGACGCCGTGCTGGCCGGCGCGACCGACGTCGGCGAACTGGCCGCGTTGGTCGCCCACGCCCGCCTGGTGGTCTGCGGGGACACCGGCATCGGTCACCTGGCCACCGCCTTCGCCACCCCGTCGGTGCTGCTCTTCGGCCCGGTGCCGCCCGCGTGGTGGGGGCCGCCGGCGGACCGGCCGTGGCACGAGGCGCTCTGGGTGGGGCCACGCCCGGCCGGCGAGGGCCCGGCGGTGCACCCGGCGCTGGCCGAGCTGGACGTGCCGGCGGTGCTGGCGGCGGTGGACCGGGTGACGGCGGCCGACCGGTCGCGGACGCGGGCGGTCACCGCGCGCCTGGTGCCGGTGCAGGCGGCGGCCGAGCCACCCCTTGCTACCCGCCGGTAGCTTCCCGCCGTAGGCTGAGCCGGTGAGCGGGGAGTACACGCAGGAGTTCGTGGACGTCGACGGCGCGCGCATCGGCGTCCAGGTCTACCCCGAGCCGGACGGGCCGCCCGGCGCGCCGGTGGTGGTGATCTGGCCCGCCATGGGGGTCCGCGCCCGCTACTACCGGCCCTTCGCCGCCGCGCTGCGCGACGCCGGGCTGGCCGTCGTCGTGGCCGATCTGCGGGGCACCGGCGAGAGCACCCCCACCCCCGCCCGCACCTGCCGGTACGGCTACGCCGAGCTGGCCGGCGACGTCGGCGCGGTGCTCGACGCGCTCAAGCCCCGGCTGGACGGCCGGACCCGGTTGCTGCTCGGGCACTCGCTCGGCGGGCAGGTCGCCGTGCTGCACCAGGCGCTGCATGACCCGGACCGGGTCGACGGGCTGGCCCTGGTGGCGGTGGGCATCCCCTGGTGGCGGGGGTACCCGGGACGGCGCGGCTGGGGCGTGCTGCCGTACACCCAGGGCATCGCGGCGATCGCGCGGCTGCTCGGGGTCTGGCCGGGCTGGGGGTTCGGCGGCCGGCAGGCGCGCGGGGTGATCCGCGACTGGGCGTACACCGCGCGGACCGGGCGCTTCCCGGTGCTCGACGGGGTCGACGCCGAGGCGGCCGTCCGGCGGGTCCGCACCCCGGTGCTCGCGGTCAGCGTCGACGACGACCAGTACACGCCGCACGAGACGCTGGACCACCTCTGCGGCAAGCTCGCCGCCGCGCCGGTGACCCGGCACCGCTACACCGTCGCCGAGGCGGGCGCCGCGCTGGACCACTTCACCTGGGTACGCGCCGCCACCCCGCTGGCCGCCCGGGTCGCCGCGTTCGCCGCCGCGCTGCCGCCCCGCTGACCCGGGACAGCCGGGCCGGTGGGTCGGCCGCCGGAAATCGGATGCGTAGCCGCGCCGAAGGTGGGTAAGCCGCACCGCCCGAACACGGCGGAGGGGGATCAGGATGTCCGAACGGCACACCGCGTTGCGCTCGATGCACGATCTGGGCCTGGCGGCCTGGTTCGGCGGCTCACTGATGGGGGCGCTCGGCGTCAACGGCGCGGCGGCGAAAATCGACGACTCGACCCAGCGGCTGCCGGTCGCCTCGGCCGGCTGGGCCCGCTGGACCCCGGTCAACGCGGCCGCGATCGGCGCGCACCTGGCCGGCGCGGTCGGCGAGCTGGTGACCGAGAGCCCACGGGTGGCCAGCCAGGCCGGGGTGGCGAGGATGAGCACGGTGAAGACCGCCCTGACGGTGGGCGCGCTGGCGGTGACCGGCTACAGCCGGCTGCTCGGCATGAAGCTGCAGAAGGCGGGCTCGCCGCCCGTCGAGGGGACCACCGAGCCGAGCTACCAGACTCCAGCGCACGTCGCCTCCTCGCAGCGGCAGATGAAGCTGCTGCAGTGGGCGGTCCCGGCGCTGACCGGCGCCCTGGTGGTGGTGTCGGCGTACATGGGCGAGCAGCAGAAGCCCGGACAGGTGTTCCGGGGCCTGCTCGGCCGGGCCGGCGGGCTGGCGAGCGCCCCGGCGGCGATCGGCAGGATGGCCGGGATGGGCGCGAACAAGCGACAGATGGCCATGGCCGGCAAGTGACCCGTCCCGCGGCCGGCGGCCCACCTCGTGGGGGGCGCCGGCCGCGGCGTACCCGGGTCCGGCGCATGACCGGACCGCTGGCGGGCAAACAACGCGGGCACGGGAATCAAGCCAGGTGAGGTGGCCATGAGCAGCAAGGACCGATCGGGTAGGGGTGAGGGGCGGGGGCCGGAGTCGGCCGCGCCGTGGGGCACCACCGACGGCTTCGACGCCGACCCGCCGTGGGGCGCGGGCGACGACGACCCGATGGACGAGGGCAGCGAGGAGAACGCGGTGCCCCAGGGCCGGCGGGGCGAACGCCGGGCGGCGGGCGCCGGACCGGACGGTCCTAAGGCCGGCCGGCACGGGTTCGGCTCGGTGGAGCCCACCCGGGCCACCGAGGCGGGACCTGGGGCGCCGCCGGACCCCGCGCCGTCGCGACGCACCTTCCCGGACGACCGCGCCGACGGGGACCTCGGCGACAACCCGCTGGAGGACGCCACCGGCATGCGCCCGGAAGGGGTCAGCCGGCGCGGCTGACCCGCACCGCCCGGCCCGAAGGGTGCGGACGGGGACGACACGACGCCCGGGGCGCCTCACCGCCCCGGGCGTCCGCCCACCGGTCAGGAACCGGTGCCGTCCTCCCCCGGCCGGCCCAGCACCGACGGCTCGTTCTCCGGCCCGTCCGGTTCGCCCACCGGGTGCCCGGTGTCGTCCACCACGCCCGGCGCCATGCTGCCGCCGTGCGCCTCCTCGGCCTCCCGGGTCGCCCGGGGATCCCGGTCGTCCCGGGCCAGGCCGCCGGGCTCGTCCCGCCGCTCGTCCACGCGTCCCCCTCGTTGTTGTCCTCGGCACCGCCGGTACCCGGGGCGTACCGGCGGAAACCTCAGGCGCGCGCGACGGCGGGGGCGACGCCGAGCAGCCCGGCGAGCCGGGCGGCGTCCCGCTGGGCCTGGTCACCGCAGCAGTTGTTCAGCAGCACGTGCAGTTCGGCGCACTGGTCTGCCAGTTCGCGCAGCAGTACGGACCAGCGCCGCAACTCCTCCTCGCCGTAGGCGTAGCGGAACCTGTCCTGCTTGTCGCCGCTCTCCCAGGCGGTGCTGTGGCCGTGGAACCGGACCACCGCCAGGTCGCCGGTGGCGACGAGGATCGGCGGCACCGAGGAGACGTGCCCCTGGGGCATGTCCACGCAGACGTAACCGAGCCCGTGCTCGCGCAGGAAGGTCACCGTGTCCACCACGGCGTCCTCGGTGAACCACGAGGAGTGCCGCAGTTCCACGCTGACCGGCCAGGGCCGGCACCGCCGGGCCGCGGCGAGGATCCGCCGCTTCGCCGCTTCGCCGCGGGCCAGCCAGGGTGGAAACTGGAGCAGCACGGCGCCGAGCCGGTCGGCCGCCGCGAGCGGCGCCAGCGCCGCGTGGAACCGGTCCCAGAGTTCGTCGTACGCCCCGGCGGAGAGGTCGCGCCAGCGGATCCGGCTCGGGCCGCCGGCCGGGCGCAGCTCCCTGGGCAGCGCATCGACCGGGGTGTGGTGGCCGGTGAAGAGGCGGAACGCCTTGACGTCGAAGGTGAAGCCGGGCGGGGTGGCGGCCGCCCAGCCCTCGGCGGTCTCCGGCGCCGGGATGGCGTAGTACGAGGTGTCCACCTCGACCAGACCGAACCGCTCGGCGTACCACCCGAGGCGGCCGGCCGGGGTGTTGACCGCGCGGGGATACCAGCCCGAGCGGACCAGCATCTGGTCGGCCCAAGAGGACGTGCCCACCTTGATGACACCCATGTAATTCAGTGCACCCCGATCCGGACGAAACGGCAACCCGGGACGGTCCGGTGCGGAGCCGGAAAACTGTCGGTGACGGGTCGTACGGTGTCCCCGGTCCTCAACGAAAGGCGGGCGGCATGGGCGTCTCCGATCAGGTCCTCACGGGCGAGCCGGCCGATCTGCTCGCCTCCCTCCAGCGGCACCGCGACTTCCTCCGGCAGACCGTGGCGGGGCTCGACGACGAGCAGGCCGCCCGGCGCAGCACGGCCAGCGAGCTCTGCCTCGGCGGCCTGATCAAGCACGTGGCCGGCACCGAGCACCGGTGGATGCGGTTCGCGGTGGGCGGCGCCGCGGCGATGCAGAGCGAGCCGATCGACTGGGCCGGCCAGTTCCGGATGGCCGAGGGCGAGACGCTGGCCGGGCTGCTCGCCGAGTTCGACCGGGTGGCCGCCGAGACGGACGAGCTGGTCGCCACGCTCGACCTCGACGCCGCGCACCCGCTGCCCAGCGCGCCCTGGTTCGAGCCGGGCGCGAGCTGGACGGTCCGCCGGGTGCTGCTGCACCTGATCGCCGAGACCGCGCAGCACGCCGGGCACGCCGACATCATCCGCGAGTCGATCGACGGGGCGAAGACCATGGGTTGACCGCGGTGCGGTGATCGATCTCACCCGCCCGCACGGGCGGCCGGCGCGGTTCCGGTGTGACGCCACGACCGGGGGCGGCGCTGAGGGACACGAGATGAACGGACACCGCATGGACCAGGAGACCGCCGAGCGCCTGCTCGTCGGTCCCGTCGCCGACGCGCAGGACGGTCCGGAGGCGCTCGTCCGGTTCCTCGCCGCCGTCCGCGCCGCACCCCGCCCGCACGAGCTCGACGGTGAGGGGGCGGCCCTTCAGGCGTTCCGCCTGGCGCGGGCCGGCGGCCCGGTGGCGGTCTCCCGTCCCGAGCGGCGGCTCCGCGCCGGGCTGCTCGGCGCCAAGCTCGCCCTGGCCGGCCTGCTCGCCACCGCCACCGGTGGGGTGGCCCTGGCCGCCGTCACCGGCAACCTGCCCGGTCCGCTGCCGGTCGGTGGCGGCGCGGACAGCTCCGCGACCCCGAGCACCCGGCCCGACGGGCGGCCCACGCCCGCCACCGCTCCGACCACCCCCGCGGTCGGCCCGAGCGACCACCCGGCCAGCCCGTCCGCGCTGGCCGGGCTCTGCACCGCGTACCGGGCGGAGGGCGACGACCGGCGCCGCGTGCTGGAGACGCCGCGCTACGCCGACCTGGTCGCCGCCGCCGGCGGGCGGGAGCAGGTCGCCGGCTACTGCGACGACCTGCTCGACGACAAGGACAAACCGAGCGGGCCCGGCGCGGGACCGACGCGGCGGCCGAGCTCCGCGCCGAGCGACCGGGTCACCGGTCGGCCGGAGCAGACGCCGGCCAAGCCGTCGGCCGAAACAGCGCCGACCAGCCGACCAGCCGGCCCGTCAGTCCGGCAGCCCGCCTCGGTCGGCGCGTCCCCGCGCTGACCCGCGCGCACGGGGCGCTCCCCCGGATCCGCACGAACCGTGCCGGCCCGGGTCGGGCCGGCACGGTCGTGGCGTGACGGTCAGAAGGTGGCCACGTTCAGCAGCTTCTCCTGAATGCCGTCCGGGTCACCGGCCGGCCAGCTGTAGTTGGTCGTACCGGCCGCCTGGAGGGCCGACTTGACCGCGCTCGGGGTGGCCGTGGGGTGGGTCGCCTTGTAGAGGGCGGCGCCACCGGCGGCGTGCGGGCTCGCCATCGAGGTGCCGGAGATGGTGTTGTAGCCGCCGCCCTTCCAGGTCGAGTAGATGCACACGCCCGGGGCCATCAGGTCGACGTCGGCGCCGTAGTTGGAGAAGTCGGCGATGGTGTCGTCCACGTCGCTGCGGCAGGTGGCCGCGGCGCCGCCGCCGGGCACGCCGTTGAAGTCGGCCAGCGCGGAGACCGTGATGACCTCGTCGTACGCGGCCGGAACGTGGTTGGCGGCGTTGTCGGTCTCGTTGCCGGCGGCCACCACGTACGTCACGCCGGCCGCGACGGAGTTGCAGATCGCCTCGTGCATCGCGTCCGTGTTGCTGCCGCAGGCGCTGTCGGAGCCGGCGCCGCCGAGGCTCATGTTGGCGACCTCGATCTCACTGGCGTGCGCGGTCACGTAGTCGATGCCGCAGATGATGCTCGAGAACGAACCGCTACCGGCGTTGTTGAGCACGCGGACCGGCCAGAGCCGGGCACCCGGGGCCATGCCCACCACGCCGACGCCGTTGTCGAGCGCGCCGATCGTGCCGGCGACGTGCGAGCCGTGGCCGTTGCCGTCGGCGGCGCTGGTTCCGGTGGAGCAGTTCTTCGCTCCGGCGGTGTAGACGTTCAGGTCCGGGTGGGTGAGGTCGATGCCGGTGTCGATGACCGCCACGTCGACGTTCACCCGCTCGTCGGCGCCGTTGATCTTCGCGGTCGGGCTGAGCTCGGCGTCGGCCCGGTTGATGCCGGTCGGGGTGGTCTGGGCGTCGGCCGTCACCACCCCGTCGGGCTGAACGAGGAGCACCCGCGAGTCGCGGGCGAGGCGCGCCGCGGCGGTGGCGCTCATCCGGGCGGAGTAGCCGTGCAGGGCGTGCTCGTAGACGTGGCCGACGGTGGCGCCGGTCGCCCGGGACTGCTCGGCGGCGACCGACGCCGAGTTGGCGTCGGCGCGGAGGACGACGATGTAGCCGCTCTCCACCTCGGCGCGCGGGGCGGCGGTGGCGCCGGTCGCCGAGGCGGCGACGACGATGCCGGTGAGCATCGCGACGCCCAGTGTCTTGCGCATGGGGGTTCCTCTCCACGTGCGGTAAGGGCGGATGGCCCACGCCGAGGCTGACCCGTGGGGGGGCCGCCGGACCAGAGGGTGACGACATTCGTTATTGGAAATATATAAATTAGGTTGAAAAGCCGCACAACGACCGACCCGATGTCGGGAACACCAGGTCGACGAGCGGGGGCACGGCCTCCTGCCCGGTTATCGCCACCGGCCGCCGCGGTGTTTCACCCCACCACTTGGCGGTACGGCGGGCGCCCGTTACGGTCGATCCAGCCAGAGCGGAAGGGCTTCGTTGACCTCTATGGACACACCGGATCCCGACCTGGTGCGGCGGGCGGCGGCGGGCGATCCGGCGGCCGTGACCCGGATACTCACCGAGATCCGGCCGATCGTGGTGCGCTACAGCCTGGCCCGGCTGGGCCACGTCGGCGCGGGTGGCGCGACCGCCGAGGACGTCGCCCAGGAGGTCTGCCTCGCGGTGCTGCGCGCGCTGCCCCGCTTCGTCGACCAGGGCCGTCCGTTCCTCGCCTTCGTCTACCGCATCGCCGCCCGCAAGGTCGCCGACGCCTGCCGGAGCGCGGGCCGGGACCGGTCGGAGAGCGTCGCCGAGGTGCCCGACACCGCCGATCCGTCGCCCGGGCCGGAGCCCCGCGCGGTCACCGCCGACCTGGGCGCCCGGCTCAGCGAGCTGCTCGCCCAGTTGCCGGCGACCCACCGGGAGATCCTGGTGCTCCGCCTGGCGGTCGGCATGACGGCCGACGAGGTCGGTACGGTGCTCGGCATGAGCGGTGGGGCCGTACGGCTGGCGCAGCACCGCGCGCTGACCCGGCTGCGCACGCTCGCCGGCGACTCCCTGTCGGCGGTGATCGGATGAGCGCCACCGGCCCCACCCCGCCGCACGAGGACCCGGTGCGGCGCGACGACGAGCTGCTCGATGCCCTCCGCCGCGGCGCGCCCCCGGCGGACGACTCGGTGGCCGCCCTGCTCGGCGGCTGGCAGGCCGAGGTGGAGGCCCGCGCCGTCGAGCTGGAGGCCAGGCCGTGGCCACCCCTCGACGGCCGGCCGGCGGATGCCCCCGGGGCCGCCCGGGACCTGGACCCGGCCGGGCCGGTGCCCGTCCGGGCCGTCCCGCCCGCCGAAAAGCTCGACCGCCCGGTCGACCCGACGGGTACGCCGGAGCACGGCGAGCCGGCCGGGACCGCTCCGAAACGGCGACGGCCCGGCGGCCGGATCCCGCGCCGGCGGGTCCGCGTCCTCTCCGGGGCGGCGCTCACCCTGGTGACCCTGGCCGGCGGTCTCGGGTTCGGCTCGGCCCGGGCCGAGCCAGGGGGACTGCTCTGGCCGGTCACCCAGCTGGTCTGGACCGAACGCGCCGACACGCTGGTCGCCGAGCGGGAGATCGACCGGATGCTCGACCAGGCCCGGCGCGACCTGCGCGCCGGCCGGTACGCCGAGGCCCGCACCGACCTCGAACGGGCCGCCGCGCTCCTGACCCGCCTGGGCGACGGCCCGGGCGCCACCCGGATCCGCGACGACCTGGCGAAGCTGTGGCAGCGCCTGCCGGCGCCCGGGGTGGCCCCGGTTCCGTCGCCGGCCCCGCCCGCGACCCCCGGTGCCACGCCGATCGCTCCCGAACGGACCGACGACGTGTCCACCACCCCGGCCACGGTCCTGCCCGCCGACGGCGACCCCGCGCCCGACCCGGACCACGACCGCACACCCGGGCGGCCGCCCGCCACCACGTCGCCCGCGACGGCTCCGGCCACGACGGCACCGCTCACCGGCACCGGCCGCGACCGGCACACCACCCCGGGCCGACCGACCCCACGGACCGGCACGCACACCACGCCGGACCGGCCGACCCCGCGGACCGGCAAGCACACCGCCCCGGACCGGCCGACCCCGCGGACCGGCAAGCACACCGCCCCGGACCGGCCGGCCACGGGCGCCGGCGCCGGCCGGCGCGGGTCCGCGGCGGGCACGCCGCCGGCCACCGCGGCCCGGGCGCGGCCCGCCCCCGGCGAGGCGCCGTCCCGCGGCCGCTCCGCCGACCCGCCGGCCGCCAGGGGGACCGTCCCGGCGGTCGAGCCGCACGCGGCCCGACCCGCCGCGCCGGAGCAGCCGGGCACCGGTTCTCACCCCGGTGGCCGGGGTCGGTCGGCTGGTAGCTTGCCCCGGTGACTCCGCGGCGTCGCCGACTGGCGATCCTCTTCCGCCTCGCCGTCGTGCTCGGCGTGGTGGCCGGCATCGTGCTCACCGCGCTGGGTCCGGCCACGGTGACCGGCCTGCTGCCCTACTTCACCATCCAGAGCAACGTGGCGGTCGGTGTCTTCGCCGGATACGCCGCCTGGCGGGCCTGGCAGGGCCGCCCGGAGCCGCCGAGCGCGCTCAAGGGCGCGGTCACCCTCTACATCGCCATCACCGGCACGGTCTACCACCTGGTGCTCGCCAACGCGGCCAGCCCGTTCGCCATGGCCCAGCCGCACCGGGCGCCGGGCGAGTGGTGGGGCAACCAGTTCCTGCACACCGTGGTGCCGCTGCTGGCGATCGCCGACTGGGCGTTGCTCGACCGGCGGGGCCGGCTGCGCCCGCGGTACGCCGCCTGGTGGCTGGCGTTCCCGCTGGCGTACCTCGGGTTCGCCCTGGTGCGGGGGCTGGTCGTGCACCGCTACCCGTACCCGTTCCTCGACGCCGGGCAGCTCGGCTACGGCGGCGTCGGGCTCAGCGCGATCTTCTTCGCCGTCGCGTTCTGGCTGCTCGGTCTCCTCCTCGTCGGCGTCGACCGGGGTCTGGCGCGGCGTACCGGTGCCGTGCCGGCCGAGCCCGCACCGGCCCCCGCCGTCGCGCCCGAGGAGAGCGCGGCCGGGCCCCGCTGACCGGCGGCCCCGCCCGGAGGGTCACCCGACGGTGCGCCGCTCACCGGCCAGGCCCCCGACGCGGACCCGCCGGCCGGCGGTGCGGTCGCGGCCGTAGGCGTCGGCCCGCCCCCAGCGCCCCGGCACGTCCAGCAGTTCGATCCGGCCGTACCCGTCGGGGATGTACGGGTCGGCCAGCAGGTTCTCCTCGCAGGGGCGCAGCCCGAGCATGGTGGCGAGCAGCATGAGCAGGCCGCCCGAGGCCCACGACTGCGGCCGGCCGGCCGCCGGCAGCTGGACCGGGTACTTGGTGATCTCGCGCGGGTAGCCGGCGATCACCTCCGGCACCGACCCGCCGACCGTCTCCGCCACGGCGAAGATGCCGGCCGCGACCTGGGCTGCCTCGGCGTCGTACCCGTAGCGGCGCAGGCCCGCCGCGACGAGCGCGTTGTCCGACGGCCAGACGGCGCCGAGGTGCGCGCCGACCGGGTTGTAGGGCCGCTGCCCGGTGGCGTAGGTACGCACCCCCCAGCCGGAGAACAGCTCCGGGCCGACAAGGTGCGTGGCGACCGCGTCGGCCCGCTTCGGCTCGACGATGCCGCTCCACAGCAGGTGCCCGAGGTGTGAGGTGAGCGCGTCCACCGGCTGCCCGTCCGGGGTGAGCGCCAGCGCGTAGTAGCCCCGGTGCGGCAGCCAGAAGTCCCGGTCGAACCGCTCGCGCAGCCGCGCGGCCTCGGCCTCCAGCCGGTCGGCGTAACCGGGGTCGCCCCAGACCTCCCGGGCCAGCCGGGCGCCCCGCACCTTCGCGTCGTAGGCGTACCCCTGCAACTCGCAGGTCGCCCGGGGATACGGCGGCTCGACCGCGTTCCGGTCGACGATGGCCCCCGGCGAGTTCCGCCAGGTCTGGTTGGCCACCCCGTTGACCGTGTTGCGTGGCTGGTAGCGCAGGTAGCCGTCGCCGACGGAGTCGCCGTACTCGTCGAGCCAGTCCAGCGCCATCCGGGCCGGGTGGCGCAACTGCCGGACCAGGTCGACGTCGCCGGTCCAGCGCTCGTACTCGTCGAGCAGGACCACGAACAGCGGCGTGGTGTCGGCCGCGCCGTAGTAGAACGCGGTGGGCTGCTCGCCGAAGGCGGCCGACTCGCCGTAGCGCAGCTCGGCGAGGATCTTCCCGGGCTCCTCGTCGTGGTAGTCGTCGAGCCGGCCGCCCTGCAGCAGGGCGAGCAGGCGCAGCGTCGCCGGGGTCAGCTCCGGGGTGAACGGCAACGTCTCCAGGCAGGTGATGATGGCGTCCCGGCCGTACAGCGCCATCGCCCAGGGCAGGCCGGCCACCGGCACCCGCTCGATGTAGGACAGCGGCGTGTACCGCAGTGAGGCCAGGTCGGTCAGCGCCTGCCGGTACGCCGACATCAAGGGCTCCCGCTCGGCCATGAGCTGCGGCGCGTGGTCGAACCAGCGGGCCAGGTCCTCCCGCATGTCCTGGCGGACGTGCCGGCGGTGGAACTCCAGGCTGGCCCGCAGATCCCGGCCCTGCGCCCCGTGGATGATCATGGCGATGTGCAGGTCGGTGTGCCACTCGCCGTCCGGGGCGACCCGGATCCGGAAGGTCATGCCTTGCTGGTCGACCTCCACCGGGGCCGTGCTGGTGACGACGGTCTCCCGGGTGAACCGGCCGCGCTGGTGGCAGATCCGCAGCTGCCGTTGGACCGGGTCGGCGACCACCACCGGCCCTCGCGGCGCGGGGCGGAGGATCTCGCTGGTGTCGGCGAAGTCGCTGCCCATCTCCATCCGCACGGTGAACTCGGCGGGCTCGGCCGAGTGGTTGAGCACGGTGAGCCGCTCGTTGAAGCTGTCGTTGATGGACCGGTGCCGGATCACCGAGACGTCGGCGTCCACGTAGTGACTGGCGGCGCCGGGGACCAGAACGAACCGGGTCTCGAAGTAGGCCAGCTCGTCCCGGGACAGGGCGTTCAGCCGCTCGCCGTCGACGGTGAGCACCCAGTGGGACAGGAAGCGGGTGTCGAATGAGAACAGGCCGATCGGGGCGTACGGCTCGGCCTCCATGTCGCCCTGCGCGTCGCTGAGCGCGAACGCGTTGCCGGCGAGGACGTTCACCAGTTCCTGCCTCATGCCGCCCCCACCCGGATCCGCTCGCCGGCCACCTCACGCGGGTGCCGGGCGCCGGGCGGGCCCGGGAAGAGCCGGCGCAGGGTCAGCAGCAGCCGCAGGTTGCCCTGCGCCGTCAGGTCGTTGCGCAGCAGCGCGGCGGCCGGGTTCAGCCGGCCCGAGGCGATCCGGTCGAACACCTCCCGGTCGGCGCCGATCACCAGCTCGGCCTCGTCCGCCAGGCGATCCACCCGGACCTCCTGGTGGTCGATGGTGAGGTACCAGTGGTCGGTCCGCGCCCCGTCACGCAGGTCCAGGCGGACCGTGCCGGCGGTGGTCTCCGGCAGGTCAGGGTGCGGGCCGGCGACCTGCCGGGCCAGGTACTCCGCCGCCGAGGCGCTCATCGGTCCCTCCCCGTGTCCGTGGTCGCGGCTCCCCGCCGGGCGGGTCCGCCCGCTCCCGCAGCGTCCCCGCCGGTCGGGTGAGGCCAACTCACCCCGTCCGGGTGAGCCGGGCTGGTGCGCCGGGGTGAAGTCGGGTAGTCCGGAGGAATGGGGATGACCGGGGACGTCACGACCGACCGCGTGCTCGCCGCGCTGCTGGCCATGCAGCGCCAGTCCTGGGAGCAGGGGGTGACCGGGCAGGCGCTGCTCGACCTCGGGCTCGGTGAGCTGGCCGTGCTGGTCGCCGACGCGGCGGTGACCCGGCAGCACCCGGACGGGCGGCTCGGCGACGTCTCCGGCGAGGCCGGCGCGGTGAACGGCGCGGCCTGCGGCGAGGTGGTCCGGTACGCGGCCGCGGCCGACGGCGACCCACGCTTCGCGGCCGCCCTGGACGCGCAGCTCGACTGGCTGGTCTCCCGGGCGCCCCGGGCCGCCGACGGCACCCTGTTCCACCTGCTCGACAACCGGCAGGTGTGGGCGGACACCGTGTACATGGTGGTGCCGCTGCTCGCCCTGGCCGGCCGGACGGACCTGGCCGCCGCGCAGGTCGACGGGCACCGGCGCCGGCTGTTCGACCCGCGCACCGGGCTCTACGCGGCGCGCTGGGACGAGGACCGGGGCGAGCTGGACCGGCCGGGGCCCTGGGGCACCGGCAACGGCTGGGTGGTCGCCGGGATCGCCCGGGCGCTGCGCCTGGCGCCGGACTGGCCGGCCGGGCTCCGCGCCGAGCTGGCCGGGCACGCCCGCACGGTGCTGGACGCCTGCCTGGCGTACCGGACCGACGACGGGCTCTTCCCCGACGTGCTCGACGACCCCGGCTCGTTCCGGGAGGCGAACACCGCGCAGTTGCTCGGGTACGCGGCACTGACCGGGGTGGCCGACGGCTGGCTGCCGGCGTCCTGGCTGGGCACCGGCGCGGAACTGCTGGCGGCCGCGGGCCGGCGGGTCGACCGCCACGGGCGGGTGACCGGGGTGAGCGGGGCGCCGGACTTCGCCGGGCCGGGCACCTCGCCGGAGGCGCAGGCGTTCCACCTGCTCGGGCACGCCGCGCTGGAGCGGGCCCGGGCGGCGGTCAGCCCCGCTGGATGAGCCCGCGCACGTACGCGGCCTGGCCGACGTGCTGGAGGTCGTCGTCCAGCACGCTCACCAGCCGCACCCCGAGGGTGACCGGCGGGTCCCAGTTCTCGTCGACCACCCGGTCCAGGTCGGCCGGACGCAACCCGCTCAGGTACGCCCGGGTCCGGTCGACCACCGCCCGGTGGTAGTCGAGCAGCACCCGGCCGTCCTCCGGCCGCAGCGCGGCGATCTCCTCGGGGCCGTGCCCGAAGCCGGTGTCGTTCGGGTCGGCGGTCAGCCCGCACCGCGCCGCCCAGTCGCCGGTGACCCAGAGCTGCTCCTCCCCCTGCACGTCGGCGACGTGGTGGTCCTGGACCCGGGTCAGGTGCCAGACCAGCCAGCCCACCGGATTCGCCCCGGCGGCCGGGGTCTGCCGCAGCTGTTCCGGGCTGAGCCCGTCCAGCGCCCCCGCCACCAGGTCGGGCAGCCGGCCGTACGCCTCGGTCAGCAGGTCGTTCACGTCCACGGTCCACGCTCCTCCGCCGTCGGTGCCACCCGGGCTGTACCGCGCAGGCCCGGGGGCAAACCTCACCCCCTTAGGGTGATCGCGTGGTAGCGGCGCTGGAGCTGTATCTCGACATCGACGCCACCCGGCGGATCCGGGTGCTCTGGGACGCGTTGGAGGCCGAGGGCGTGCAGAGCATGAAGTCGCTGCTGGAGCAGCGGCACCGGCCGCACGTGTCGCTGGCGGTCGCGCCGCGTCTCGACCCGCACCGCGTCGCCGAGGCGCTCGCCGGGATGGTGGTGGCCGCCCCGCTGCGGCTGGAGTTCCAGCACACCGGGCAGTTCGTCGGGCGGGTGCTCTGGCTCGGTCCGGCCCCCACGCCGGAACTGCTGGCCCACCACGGCGCGGTGCACGAGCGGTTGGCCCGGGCCGGCATCGGCCTGGTGGAGCACTACCAGCCGGGCCGCTGGGTGCCGCACTGCACGCTCTCCATGCGGGTACCGAACGCGCTGATGGCCGCGGCGGTGCGCCGCTGCCTGGAGGTGCTGCCGCTGACCGCCACCGTGGTCGGCGCGGCCGTCACCGACCACGCCCGCGGCATCTCCCACCCGCTCGGCTGACCCCGCCCGCTCCGCTCGCGCGCCTTCAGCGCGGCCCGAAGCCGACCAGGAAGGTCGGGTAGTCCGGTTGCGGGCAGGGGTCGCCGCGGTGGCCGAGCCGCTCGTAGAAGGGCGCCGCCCGTTCCCGGTGGGCCTGCCACTCCAGGTGCCGGGCCCGCCCGGCCGCCCACTCCGACACCGCCGCGAGCAGCGCGCGGCCCGCGCCACGCCGGCGCCGGTCCGGGCGTACGTGCAGGTCGTGCAGGCGGACGGTGCGGTGCGCGTCGCCGGAGCGCAGGTGCGGCCCGTGGTCCTGGGCGGCGGCGTACCCGGCCAGCCCGTCGTCGTCCACCGCGCCGAGCAGCGCCCAGCGCGGGTCGGCGAGCAGGAGCAGGAAACGTTCCCGGTGGACCTCGACGGGCTCGTCGCCGACGCCCATGTCCCGAAGCATCGGCCACAGCCGCGGCCAGTCCGCCTCGGTCAACTCCCGTACGGTGATCGGCACGCGGCCCAGGATGCGGGCCGCACCGGGCGGAGGGCCACCGGTTTCCGCCCGGGTTCTTCGCCATCTGCCGCCGATCTACCTGACCTGGCACCACGAGCCGATGGGCGACGTGGCACGGGCTGAGCCGGGCCACGGCCGACACCACCGGCGCGGGCCGGGCGCCGGCCATCCGGGACCACGTGACCTGGCTGCGCCAGCAGAGCGACGTGGACGCGGTGGCGTACTGGAACAACTGGGCCGAGTTCGAGCTGGGCGACCCCCCGCTGAAGTCCACCGCCCGGCGGAACCTCCAGCTCGGCTGACCGGAGGGCGGGCGGGCCCGGCAACCGCCGGCCGGGCCCGCCCGCCGGGTGGCCCCTAGACTGGCCGGGTGGGGCGGGCCGAGTGACCAGCGACAGCGTGTCGTCGACGACGTACGGTCACCTCTGTCTCGCCTACGACGACCCGGCGGCGCTGGAGGCCCGGGCGGTCGCCCACCTAGCCGCGGGACTCGCGGCCGGCGAGCAGGTCTGGCTGGTCGCTCCCGGTGGCCCCGACTCGCTGGCCCACCGGCTGGACCGCCTCCCCGGCCTCGACGAGGCGCTGCGCCGGCGCGCGCTCCGGCTCGTCCCGGTCGAGCAGGCCTACCGCCACGGCGAGATCGTCGACCCGGAGAAGCAGGTCCGGGCGTACGCGGCGGCCACCGCCGACGCGCTGGCCGCCGGCTACACCGGCCTGCGGGTGGTGGCCGAGACGACCACGATGGTCCGCTCCACCGCCCAGCGGGACGCCTTCGCCCGCTACGAGCACCTCATCGACCGCTGGATGCGCCACCACCCGATGTCGGCGATCTGCGCCTACGACCGGCGCGAGCTGAGCGACGCGGCGATCGCCGAGCTGGCCTGCATGCACCCCGAGACCAACGCCGACGTGTTGTTCCGGCTGCACGCCGGGGGCGGCGAGGCGGTCGTCGAGGTCGGCGGCGAGCTGGACCCGTCCAACAACCGGCTCTTCGCCGCCGCGCTGAACCGGGCCGACCCACGACCGCTCGACGGCCGGCTCGTGCTCGACGCGACCGGGCTGCGCTTCGTCGACCACCGCTGCCTGCTGCACCTGCGCGACCACGCCCGTCGGCACGACGCTACCGCGGTGCTGCGCACCTCGCGCTCCGCCGCGGCCCGGCTGGCCGAGTTGCTGGACCTGGACGAGGTGCGGGTGGAGGTGGTCCGGTGAGGACGGGAGCCGCCGCCGGTCACGTCGGCTACTACCACGAGGCGATCCTCTACGACTCCGACGAGCACCTGCTGGCCGTGGTGCTGCCGTTCCTGCTCGGCGGGGTCGAGGCCGGCGAGCCGACCGTGGTGGGCTTCGGCGAGCGCAACGCCGAGCTGGTCCGCCGGGCCCTGCCCACCGGCACCGCGGTCACCTTCCTGCCCGGTGGCGACGTCTACGCCCGCCCCACCGCCGCGATCCGCGCCTACCGCAAGCTGCTCGGCTCGTACGTGGCCGACGGCGCCCGGCAGATCCGGATCGTCGGCGAGCTGCCGCCGGCCGTGCTCGGCGCTACCTGGGACTGGTGGGCCCGCTACGAGTCGGCCATCAACCACGCCTACGACGACTTCCCGCTCTGGAGCATGTGCGCGTACGACACCCGGACCACGCCGTCCCGGGTGCTGACGGATGTGGCGCGGACCCATCCCCGGGTGGCGCTGCCGGACGGCAGCCACGTGGCGACCGACGGCTACACCGAGCCGACCAGCTACCTGGCCGAGCACAACCTGATGCTGCCCGACCCGCTGCAGTGGACGGCGCCGGCGGTCGAGCTGACCGACCCGAGCCCGGCCGAGGCGCGGGACGCGGTGCGCGCCGCCCACCTGGGCCAGCTCTCCGCCGACGACCTCGACGACCTGGTCGTGTCGGTCAGCGAGGTGGCCAGCAACGCGCTGCGGCACGGTGTGCCGCCGGTGCGGATGCGGCTCTGGAGCGGCCCGGACCGGATGGTGGTGACCGTGCACGACCACGGTCCCGGCCCCACCGACCCGTACGCCGGGCTGCTGCCCGCGGGCAACGGCGCCGCCGGCGGCCTGGGCCTGTGGATCAGCCACCAGTCCTGCAATCACGTGGCGCTGCACCGCGACGCCGACGGCTTCACCGTCCGGCTGACCGCGGGGAACCCGGACTTCCCGATCTGAGCCGGCTCACCCGGCGGCCGTCCGGACCGGGCGGTGTGGACCCGGATCCGCGTCGGGGGCGGGGCGGGGCGGAACCCGCGCGCCGACGGCGGTACCGTTGCGCCTCATATGCCCTGCGGGGCGGTCATCCGCCGGCCTGGCGCTGGCGAACCGACGGAGGATGGCGCAATGTCCAACGGCGAGGAACCGTTCGCACCCCACGACGACGTGTCCGCGCGACCGAGGTTCGACCCGGCGCTGCGCGGCTACGACAAACGCCAGGTGGACCGGTACGTCGAGCAGATGGACGGCGAACTGACCGCCCTGACGGCCGACCGGGACCGGGCGTACGCCCAGGTCCGGGAGCTGACCGCGCAGGCGCAGCGGGCGCAGACCGAGGCCGCCGAGCTGCGCCAGCGCCCGACGCAGGTGGACCGGGCGTCCTTCCGCGACCTCGGCCCGATGGTCGACCAGATCCTGGACCTGGCCGAGAAGCAGGCCGGCCAGATCACCGAGACGGCCACCAAGCGCGCCGCCGACCTCCAGGCCCAGGCGGAGCGGGTGCTGGCCACCGCGCGGGACGACGCGGACCGGGAGCGGCGTGAGCTGGCGGAGGAGCTGTCCGCCCGCCGGGCCGAGCAGGAGCAGGCGGACGAGGAGCGGCGTGCCGCCGCGCAGGCGGAGCTGACCGCGATCCGGGAGCTGACCGAGAAGCTGCGCACCGAGGGGCAGGCGGCCCACGACCGGGCGCAGCAGGAGGCGAAGCGGATCGCCGAGCAGAGCGCCCAGCAGGTCGAGCAGGCCCGCTCCGCGTCGGAGGCGCTGGTGAAGGCGGCGCGTACCCAGATCCAGCAGGAGGTGCAGGCCAACCGGAGCAAGGCCCAGCAGGAGCTGGCCCAGTGGCAGGCCAACATGGCCCGCGAGCTGGACGAGCGGCGGGCCGCGGCCGAGCAGGAACTGGCCGACCGGGCCACCGCCGCCGAGCGGGACATCGCCGCCCTGGTCGCCGAGGCCCAGCAGTACGCCACCGAGGTCCGCGAGCGGGCCGACGAGGAGACGGCGGCGCACCAGGAGCAGCTCGCCACAGTGCAGCAGGAGATCCAGCAGCGGCAGGAGGCGCTCACCCAGCTCCAGGCCGAGCTGGAGACGGTCGGCCAGCAGCTGGAGCACACCCGCCGGGAGATCACCACGGTCGAGCAGGAGGGCGCCGCGCTGGAGGAGCAACTGCTCGGCGTACGCCGGGACCTGGCCGCCGAGACCAAGCGGCTGGACGAGGCGCGCCGCGCGGCGGACCTGGCCGAGCAGCACGCCAAGGAGACCCGGGCCCGGGTGCAGCGGGAGGCCAAGCGGGTCGCCGACCTGGCCGCCGCGGCGGTGATGGCGGCCGCTGCGGGCGGCGGCGAGACGGCCGAGTACCCGCAGGTGGCGCCGCGTCCGGTGGCCGCGCCCGCGGAGGCCGCCCCGGCGGCGCCCCCGGTGGTGGCGCCCGCGCCGGTGGTGGTGCCGGCCCCGGCCGTGCTCGTGGACCCGGCCGCGCTGGTCGACCCGGAGGCCGGCGAGCAGGCGGACGGCGAACGGCCGACCGCCGAGCCGTTCCTGGAGCGGGCGTCCCTGGGCCGGCCGAGCTTCGACGCGTTCGCGGTGCGCACTCCGGCGCAGCGACCCGCGTCGGACGCGGAGACCACCGGGGAGCTGGCGGCCGGTCCGGAAGGCGGCATCCCCGCCAACGCCTGACCCCGCCCGTCCCCGCCGCCGGGCCGTGCGTGGGTGTGGTAGTGCGGTCAGGCGAGCGCCGTGGCCAGGTCGGCGAGGTGGCGGGCCACCGGACCCGCGGTGAGCACGCCGCTGCCCGCGCCGGCCAGCTCGTCGGCGGCGGGGCGCAGCGTGGCGTGCAGCCGGGCCATGGTGGCCCGGTCGTCGAGCGCGAGGGCGGCCCGGGCGGCCACGCAGAGCCGGGCCTCGCGCAGCAGGTCGTGCGGTGACTCCGGCAGGGAGCGCAGCGCGGCGGCGGCCTCGTCCCGGCGTCCCGCGGCGAGCAGGGCCAGCGGCCGGACCCACGGCGCGTACGGGCCGGCGGCGGTGGCGTCGGCCAGCGCCGGACCGAGGTCGTCACCGGTGGACAGCCGCAGGCAGAGCAGGGCGAACGGCAGCAGCCCGGCCGCCATGCCCGGCATCTGCCCGGCGTCCAGCCGGACCGCCGCCACCCGGTACGCCGCCTCGGCCTCGGTGCGACGGCCCGCGACGGCGAGCCGGAGGGCGGCGTACCAGGCGGTGAAGACGCCGACCAGCGGCAGTTCGTAGCGGGCGGCGAGGCGGTCGGCGGCGGCCGCGTGGGCGTCAGCGGCGGCGAGGTCGGCGCGGGCGCAGTGCGCCTGGAGTGCGATGAGGTGCCCCAGCACCTCGAAGGTGACCAGCCCGTGCCGGGCGGCCAGGTCGACCAGTTCGGCGCCGATGCGGGCCCGTTCCGGGGCCAGGCCGGCGCGGTCGAAGGCGTGCATGAAGCGGGCGTTGAGCGCGAAGGCCAGCAGGGCCGGGTCACCGAGGCGGCGGGCGATCTCCTCCGCCTCGGCCGCCGCCCGGCGGCCCCGGTCGCCGGTGTCGCCGCGCAGCTCCAATGCGAGGGTGCAGAGCAGCCGCCCGCGCCGGGCCGCCTGATCGGCGGGGAGCACGGCGAGGGCGGCCTCGGCGGCGGCCACGATCCGCCGGGACAGCTCCTCGTCGTCGTTGCTGGTCCAGACGGCCGGCACGTCGAACGCGGCCAGCACGTCCGCGGTGAGCCCGGGGTCGGCGAGCCGTTCGACGGCGGCGACCGCCTCGGCGCGCAGCCCGCGGGTCCGGTCGAGGTGGCCGGTGACGGCGAGGTCGCGGCCCCAGCCGATGACCGCGGCCAGCCGCCCGCGTACGTCGTGCCCGCCGGCCCGGTCGTGGGCGGCGACGGCCTGCTGCCAGAGCCGGGCCGCCTCGTGCGGGTGGCAGCGCAGCTCGGCCCGTTCGGCGGCGGCCGTGGCGTACCGGGCGGCCCGCGTCGCGGCGTCCGGACCGGGGGCCTGTCCGAAGTGGTGGGCGAGGGCGGCCACGTCGTCCGGCCGGAGCCGTTCGAGCACCGCCCCGACGGCGGCGTGCCAGTGGGCCCGGCGCGGCGCCGACAGGTCGGTGTAGAGGGTGTCGCGGACCAGGATGTGGCCGAAGCGGGTGCCGTCGGCGGTGAGGAACCCGGCTTGCGCGGCCCGGTCCACGGCCTCCAGCATGGCCTCCTCGCCGACCAGCGCGGCCAGCACGTCCACGTCGAGGTCCCGGCCGAGCACCGCGGCCCGCCGCAGCACGGTCCGGGTCGACTCGGGCAGCTGCGCCAGGCGGTGCCGGATGACGTCCCGTACGCCGGCCGGGACGGTGTCCAGCGCGGCGGCCCCCTCGACGGCGAGCAGCCGGGCCAGTTCCCGGACGAAGAACGGGTTGCCGCCGCTGCGCCGGTGCAGCGCCCGGACCGTGTCCGGGTCCGCTGGCCCGGCCACGGTCCGGACCAGCTCGGCGGTCTCCGCCTCGGCGAGCCCGCCCAGGTAGACCCGGACCGGCTCGGTGCGGGCGAGACGGGCCAGGGCTCCGGTCAACGCCGGGGTGATCCCGGTGGCCCGGTAGGTGCCCACCGCCAGCACCGGCCCGGTCACCGGCTCCGGGCCGGTGAACAGCGCGGTCAGCAGGTCGAGGGTGTCCTCGTCGGCCCGGTGCAGGTCGTCGAGGACGACCAGCACGGGCCTGCGCCGCGCCGCCGCCCCGAGGCGGATGCCCGCGATCCGGTGCAGCCGGTACCGGGCCACGGCCGGCTCGTCACCGCCCGGCGCGTCCGCCGCCGCGCCGCCGCCCGGCTCGGCGGACACCCCACCGGGAACCGGCGCACCGGACAGCCCACCGGCCACCGACCCGCCGGCGGCGAATTCGCCGGTCGCCGCTGCCGCCGGTTCCGCCGGGTCGGGCAGGTCCGCGAGTTCCACCGGGTCGGGCAGGGCGGCGGCGAGCTGCGTCCAGGGCCAGGCGGCCGGGGCGCCCTCGTACTCGGGAACCCGCCCGACGGCGCAGGTCCAGCCGGCGGCGGCGAGCCGGTCGACGAGCGCCTCGACGAACGCCGTCTTGCCCGAGCCGGCGTCCCCGGAGACCAGCGCGAGGGCCGGCACGCCGCGCCGGGCCACCTCCTCGGCGAGGCCCGCGAGGCCGGCCAGCTCGGCCTCGCGCCCGACGAAGGGATGCCGCTGCTCCCCCGCGACCCCGGCCGGCGGCGCGACCGGGGCGGGCGGCGCGGCGACCGGGGTCGGGTCGAGGTGCGGGGCCTGGGCGAGGATGTCGGCCTCCAGCCGGCGCAGCCGGGGTCCGGGGTCCACCCCCAGCTCCCGGACCAGCACCGCGCGGGCCTCCCGCAGCGCGGCGAGCGCGTCGCCCTGCCGGCCCGCCCGGTAGAGGGCGACGGCGAGCAGCCGCCAGGTCTCCTCGCGCAGCGGCTGGGCGGCGGCCTGAGCGCGCAGGTCACCGGCGGCCTCGGCGGCCCGGCCCAGGGCCAGCAGCGCCTCGGCCCGCCGCTCGACGGCAAGCAGCCGCAGCTCGTCCAGCCGGTCGATCTCCGCCCGCGCCCAGGGCTCGGCGGCGAACTCCGCGTAGGCGGGGCCGCGCCAGAGGGCGAGCGCGTCGTCCAGGGCGGCCAGCGCCGGTCCGGCGCGCCCGGCCCCGAGCAGCTCCCCCGCCGCCCCGACCGCCGCCTCGAACCGGCCCGCGTCGACCGACTCGGGGGCGGCCGGCAGCGCGTACCCGGGCGGGGCGGTGACCAGCAGCCGGGCCGGCTGCCGCGGCGGCCGGTCGGGCTCCAGGGCCCGGCGCAGGTCGGCCACGAAGGTCCGGACCGCGCCGACCGCGCCCTCCGGCGGCTCCGGCCACAGGTCGCCGACGAGCCGGTCGACCGGCACCATCCGGCCCCGGGCCACCAGCAGGCGGGCCAGCACCGCGCGCTGCCGGGCGCCCTTCAGCGCCACCGGGCCCCGCGCACCGGCCGCCACCAGCGGCCCGAGCACCCCGAAGGTCACTCCGGGTACACGCGGCGGGCTGGTCACCCCGCCCACTCTAGGCAGCACCCGGCGCGCCCACCGGCGGCCCGGCCAGGGCACTCATCCGATGCTGATCGGCCACTGACCGGCCCCGGGCAGGCTCGACGGGTACCCGATCGCACCCGGAGAGGACCTCCCATGATCAACGGATTCGAGCAGCGCCGCGTCACCGTCGCCGACGGGGTCGCCCTACACGCCGCGGTGGGCGGCAGCGGCAGCCCCGTCGTGCTGCTGCACGGCTTCCCGCAGACCCACCTGATGTGGCGGCACGTCGCCGCGGACCTCGCCGCCGACCACACGGTGATCTGCCCCGACCTGCGCGGCTACGGCGACAGCGACAAGCCCGCCGACACCGACGGCACGGCGTACGCCAAGCGGACCATGGCCGCCGACGTGGTGGCGCTGGCCCGGGCGCTGGGGCACGAGCGGTTCGCCCTGGCCGGGCACGACCGCGGCGCCCTGGTGGCGATCCGCGCCGGGCTGGACCACCCGGAGACGGTCACCCACCTGGCCGCGCTGGACGTGCTGCCCACGCTCGACACCTGGGAGGTGATGCACGGGGTCAGCGCCGCGGTCGGCTTCCACCTCTACCTGATGGCCCAGCCGCCGGGCCTGCCCGAGCGGCTGATCGGCGCCGCGCCCGACGAGTTCTTCGGGCACTTCCTCGACCTCTGGGCCGGCGACCCGGACGCGATTCCCGCCGAGGTGCGGGCCGCGTACCTGCGGGCCTGCCGGGCGGCGGTCCCCTCGATCGTGGCGGACTACCGGGCCTCGGCCGGCATCGACCTGGCGCACGACGAGGCGGACCGGGCGGCGGGCGCCGTGCTGCGGATGCCGGTGACCGTGCTCCAGCAGGACTGGGGCGCCGTGCTCGGCTTCGACGCGGCGGCGCGCTGGCGGGCCTGGGCGCCGGACCTGCGGCACGTGCCGGTGTCGTACGGGCACTTCATGGCCGAGGAGGCCCCGGCCGAGGTGGTGAAGGAGCTGCGCGCGCTGCTGGCCCGGTGACACCCTTGCCCGAGCATGTCGAAAGATGTCAATATTCTGATCACTGCACGGGTGGTTCGAGTTTCGGGGGTTGATCGACATGCGCAAGGCTTCCTCGATCGCGGCGGCGGTCACACTGACGGTCGGCTGCACCGGTGTCGCGCTGGTGAGCGCGGCGGGCCCGGCGAGCGCGACCTGCAGCCACTCCCACTCCAACATCGACACGAAGTTCGGCACGCTCTTCAACGCCAGCAACGTCAACATCCGCTCCGGCCCGCACACCACCTGCGGCTCGCTCGGCTACGGCCAACTCAGCCACAGCGTCGACTTCCACTGCTACACCAACGGCGACAAGGTCAGCGCGAACGGGCACACCACCTACACCTGGACCTACCTGAAGGACACCACGACCGGGGTGTCCGGCTGGGCCGCCGACGCCCTGCTGGACAACCTCGGCAGCAGCATCGCCTGCTGACCGTCCCCGCACGACCCGCTGCGAGCGGGCAGGATGGTCCGGCATGACCGAGCCACGCCTGTACCCGCCCGTCGAGCCGTACGCCACCCACCGGATCGCCGTCGGCGACGGCCACCAACTCCACGTGGAGGAGGTGGGCCGGCCCGACGGCGTACCCGTGGTCTTCCTGCACGGCGGGCCCGGCGGCGGCCTGGTGCCGGCGGCGCGGCGGTTCTTCGACCCGCGGCGCTACCGCGCCGTGCTGTTCGACCAGCGCGGCGCGGGGCGCAGCACCCCGTTCGGTGAGCTGCGGGCCAACACCACCTGGCACCTGGTGGCCGACCTGGAGACGATCCGCGAGCGGCTCGGGATCGACTCCTGGTTGCTGTTCGGCGGGTCGTGGGGGGTGACCCTCGGCCTGGCGTACGCCCAGACCCACCCGGACCGGGTCACCGGGCTGATCCTGCGTGGGGTGCTGCTGCTGCGGCGCAGCGAGCGGGACTGGTTCTACCAGGGCGGCCTGCGCCACCTCCAGCCGGACGAGTGGGACCGCTTCGTCGCCCCGATCCCCGCCGCCGAGCGGGACGACGTGCTGGCGGCGTACCACCGGCGGCTGCACGGGCCCGACGCGGCCGAGGCCCGGGCCTGCGCGGTGACCTGGGGGCGCTGGGAGGCGGTCAACTCGTCGCTGCGCCCCGACCCCGGGGTGCTCGCCCACTTCACGGCCGAGGAGCAGGCCCTGCCGATCGCCCGGATCCTCTCCCACTACGCCGTGAACGGCGGCTTCCTCACCGAGACGCAACTGCTCGACGGTGTGGACCGGATCCGCCACCTGCCCGCCGTCATCATCAGCGGCCGCTACGACCTGTGCTGCCCGCCGGTGTCCGCGTACGACCTGGCCCGGCGCTGGCCCGAGGCCGAGTTGCGCATCGTGCCCGACGCCGGCCACTCGGCCGCCGAGCCGGGCATCGCCCGCGAACTGCTCCGCGCCACCGACCACTTCGCCGACCTGCTCACCTGACGGTTCCGCGTCGGACCCCCGACACCGCTCAAGTCCCGGCTGTCCATCCGGGGGCGGCGCTGGCAAGATCGGCCGGGTGACGGGTGGGCTGTTCGCGGTCAGTGACCTCCACGTGTCGTACGCCGAGAACCGCACGGTCGTCGACGGCCTGCGGCCGGAGTCGGCGGACGACTGGCTGATCGTGGCCGGCGACGTCGGCGAGCTGTTCGCGGACATCGAGCGGACGCTGCGGCAGCTCCGCGACCGGTTCGCCCGGGTGGTCTGGGTGCCCGGCAACCACGAGCTGTGGACCCACCCGGGCGACCCGGTGACCCTGCGCGGCCGGGCCCGCTACGACGCGCTGGTCGGGTTGTGCCGCGACCTGGGCGTGCTCACCCCGGAGGACGACTATCCGGTGTGGCACGGCGAGGGCGGGCCGGTCACCGTGGCGCCGCTGTTCCTGCTCTACGACTACTCGTTCCGCGCCCCCGGCACGAACTCGAAGGAGGAGTCGCTGCGGGCCGCGTACGCGGCCGGGGTGGTGTGCACCGACGAGATGCTGCTGCACCCCGACCCGCACCCGGACCGGGAGTCCTGGTGCTGGGAGCGGATCGCCGAGACCGAGCGGCGGCTGGCCGCCGTCGACCCGGCGCTGCCGACCGTACTGGTCAACCACTGGCCGCTGGTCCGCCAGCCCACCGACGTGCTCTGGTATCCGGAGTTCGCCCAGTGGTGCGGTACGGACCGCACGGCCGACTGGCACCTGCGGCACCGCGCCGTGGTGGCGGTCTACGGGCACCTGCACATCCCCCGCACCACCCACTACGACGGGGTGCGCTTCGAGGAGGTGTCGCTGGGCTACCCGCGCGAGTGGGGCCGGCGGGGCGGCGAGCCACGGCCGATGCGGCGCATCCTCGGCGGTGCCGGGTGATCGAGGCTTTGCTCCCCCCGGCCGCGGTGCCCGTCGAGGCGTTCTCCGACATCCCCGGCGAGGCCCCGTACCCGGGCGAGGAGGACCTGCTCGCCCGCGCCGTGGAGGCCCGTCGGCGCGAGTTCGTCACGGCCCGCCGCTGCGCCCGGGAGGCCCTCGCCCGCCTCGGGTACGCCCCGGCGCCCATCCGCCCCGGCCCGAGGCGAGAGCCGCTCTGGCCGGCCGGCGTGGTCGGCAGCATCACCCACTGCGCCGGCTACCGGGCCGCGGCGGTGGCCCGGGACACCGCGCTGGCCGGGCTCGGCATCGACGCCGAACCGCACGAGCCGCTGCCGGACGGCGTGACCGGGGTGGTCACCACGGCCGGCGAGCCGGAGTCGCTGGCCCGGCTGCGCGCCGCCCACCCCGCGGTGCACTGGGACCGGCTGCTGTTCAGCGCCAAGGAGTCGGTCTACAAGGCGTGGTACCCGCTGACCGGGCGCTGGCTCGGTTTCGAGGACGCGGAACTGGCGGTCGACCCGGCCGCGGGGAGCTTCACGGCCCGGGTGCTGGTCGACGCCACCCGCGCGGACGGCGGCCCGCCGCTGGCCACGCTGCACGGCCGCTGGCTGGTCGCCGACGGGCTGGTGGTCACGGCCGTGGCCGTACCCCGGAAGCCCTGAAGCCGCTCCGCGCCGCGCCCGGGCCGACGTTTGCGACCGGCGGAGCCGGGAACGACGCTGGCCTCACGGTCAGGAGCAGCGGATGAACGGGCCCATGGGCGACGAGCCGATCGGCGACCTCGAACTCGTGCACACCTTCACCGGGCCGATGCCGACCGGGGTGAGCGTGTCGCACACCGGCCGGGTCTTCGTGAACTTCCCCAAGTGGGGTGACGACGTGTCGGCCACCGTCGTCGAGCTGCGCGACGGCCGGGAGGCGCCCTTCCCGGACGAGGCCTGGAACAGCCCGTCCGGGGACGACGACCCGAACGCCTTCGTCTCGGTGCAGAGCGTCGTGGTCGACCCGGCCGACCGGCTCTGGGTCCTGGACACCGGCAGCCCGATGTCCCGGCCGACCCAGCCGGGCGGGCCGAAGCTGGTCCGGGTCGACCTGGACAGCGACAGGGTCGGTCAGGTGATCACCTTCCCGGCCGACGTGGCGCTGCCCACCACCTACCTCAACGACGTCCGCTTCGACCTGCGCCGCGGTGACGGCGGCATCGCCTACATCACCGACTCCGGGTCGAACGGCATCGTCGTGGCGGACCTGGCCACCGGCGCGTCGTGGCGGCGGCTGCACGACCACCCGTCCACCAGGCCCGAGCCGCTGGGCTCCTTCCGGCCGGTGGTGGAGGGCCGGCCGTTCCTGGAGCGCCCGCCCGACGGCCCGCCGAAGCCGGTGGCCAGGGGCTCGGACGGCATCGCCATCTCCGCCGACGGCGCCCGGCTCTTCTACTGCCCGCTCGCCTCCCGCCGCTGGTACAGCGTGGCGACCGAGGCCCTCGCCGACCGGACGCTGAGCGAGGAGCAGGTCGCGGCCACGGTGGTGGACGAGGGCGACAAGGGCGGCGGCTCGGACGGCCTGGAGACCGACGACTCGGGGGCGTTCTACCTGACCTCCTACGAGCACAACGCCGTGCTGCGCCGCCGGGCGGACGGCGAGTTCGAGACCGTGCTGCACGACCCGCGGCTGCTCTGGCCCGACACGATGTCCGTCGCCGCCGACGGTCACCTCTACGTCACCGCCAACCAGCTGCACCGGCAGGCGAAGTACCAGGGCGGCCGGGACCTGCGGCGCAAGCCGTACGCCCTGTTCCGCACCCGCATCGACGCCGGCCCGGTCCGGCTGCGCTGACTATTTCATTGATTTGTTTAAGTATTGCGATCGCATGTCCGACACTGCCATGATGACCGTCAATTTCTTCCTTCCCCGAAGGAGCGGTCGTCATGGCGCTCACCCGCCGTACCCTGATCCGGTCCGTGGCGGCGGGGTCCGCCCTCGCCGCGCTCCCCGACCTGGTCCCCACCCTCACCCGGGCCGCCGCGGCGGCCAGTCCCCCCGGCGACGTGGTCGGCAAGGTCTCCGTCGGCTACCAGGGCTGGTTCAGCTGCCCCGGTGACGGCGCGCCGATCGGCGGCTGGTGGCACTGGAGCCGGGACCGGTTCCAGTCCCCCTCCCCGACCAACACCACGATCGTGTCCTGGCCCGACATGCGGGAGTACGCCCGCGGCTACCCCACCGCCTACCCGAACCTGGGCAACGGCCAGCCGGCCACGCTCTTCTCCTCCTACGACCAGCAGACCGTGGACACCCACTTCCGCTGGATGCAGGAGTACGGCTGCGACACCGCCGCGCTGCAACGGTTCAACCCGTTCGGCGACGAGGGCCCGACCCGCGACGCGATGGCCGCGAAGGTCCGCTCCGCCGCCGAGCGCTTCGGCCGCAAGTTCTACGTCATGTACGACGTCACCGGCTGGACCGCGATGCAGTCGCAACTCAAGGAGGACTGGACGACCCGGATGTCGGCGCACACCGCCTCACCGGCGTACGCCCGGCAGAACGGCCGGCCGGTGGTCTGCGTCTGGGGGTTCGGGTTCAACGACGACGGCCGGCCGTTCACCCCGGCGGCCTGCCTGGACGTCGTGCAGTGGCTCCGGGCGCAGGGCTGCTACGTCATCGGCGGGGTGCCCACCTACTGGCGGCAGGGCATCAACGACTCCCGGCCCGGCTTCGCCGACGTCTACCACGCCTTCCACATGCTCTCGCCGTGGATGGTCGGGCGCACCGGCACCCTCGACGGGCTGGACTGGTTCTACACCAACGTCAACGTCCCCGACCTGACCGACTGCGTGGCGCACGGCATCGACTACCAGCCCTGCGTGATGCCCGGCGACCTCTCCGCCGGCCACCGCCGGCACGGCGACTTCTACTGGCGGCACCTCTACAACATGGTGCGGCTCGGCGCGCAGGGCCTCTACGTCTCGATGTTCGACGAGTTCAACGAGGGCAACCAGATCGCCAAGACCAGCGAGACGGCGGCGACCACCCCGGCCGGCGTGGGCATCCGGGCGCTCGACGAGGACGGCACCCTCTGCTCGGCCGACTACTACCTGCGGATCACCGCCGACGGCGGCCGGATGCTCAAGGGCCAACTGGCGCTGACCGCGGTGCGGCCGACCCCGCCGGTCGCCGAGAGCGGGCAGCCGCCCGGCGGCAACCTGGCCGCCGGCCGGCCGGCGTCGGCGAGCAGCCAGAACGGCCCGTTCGTCGCGGGCAACGCCGTCGACGCCGACCGGGGCAGCTACTGGGAGTCGGGCAACAACGCCTTCCCGCAGTGGTGGCAGGTCGACCTGGGCGCCGCCCAGCCGGTGGCCCGCGTCGTCCTCGCCGTACCGCCGGGCTGGGAGGCGCGGACCCAGACGCTGTCGGTGCAGGGCAGCACCGACGGCAGCACCTTCACCACCCTGGCGGCGCCGGCCGCCGTCCGGTTCGACCCGGCGTCCGGCAACACCGCCACCGTCGCCGTGCCGACCACCACGGCCCGCCACGTCCGGGTCACCGTCGCCGGCAACACCGCCTGGCCGGCCGCCCAACTCGCCCAGGTCGAGGTGTACGCGGGCACCGCCACGAGTGCCCCGCCGACCGCTCCGGGCAGCCTGACGGTGACCGGGCGGACCGCCACCAGCGTGTCGCTGGCCTGGACCGCGGCCACCGACGCCGACGGGATCGCCGGCTACCAGGTACGCCAGGGCGGCGGCACGGTCGTCTCGGTCATCGGCACCTCGGCCACCGTCACCGGGCTCAGCCCCGCCACCACGTACACCTTCACGGTCGTCGCCCGGGACACCACGGGCGCCGTCTCGGCGCCCTCGAACGCGGTCACGGTGACCACCGACCCGGCGGCGCAGACCGACCTGGCCCGGGGCCGGCCGACCACCGAGAGCAGCCACACCCAGAGCTACGGCAGCGGGAACGTGGTCGACGGCAACCCCGACACCTACTGGGAGAGCGCCAACAACGCCTTCCCCCAGTGGGTCCAGGTGGACCTCGGCGCGGCCAACCCGGTCGGGCGGGTGGTGCTCCGGCTGCCGCCGTCCACGGCCTGGTCGGCGCGGACCCAGACCCTCTCGGTGCTGGGCAGCACCGACGGCGGAAGCTGGAGCACCCTGGTCGCCTCCGCCGGCCGGGTGTTCGACCCGGCGACCGGCAACCAGGTGGCGCTGGCCTTCGCCGCCACCCCGGCCCGGTACGTGCAGGTCCGCTTCACCGGCAACACCGGCTGGCCGGCCGGCCAGCTCGCCCAACTGGAGGTCCACTCCGGCTGAACCATCGAAAGACATCGTTGACGGCTTAGTTAATGCTCTTTAATATTTGGCCTACCTCGAGGAAGACCGTCCCTGTCCGACCCGTACGCCCGACCGCCGCTGGCCCCTGACCAGCGCGGTCGGGCGGCACGGCGCCCCCTGCAACGGGAAGGCCCTCGATGTCCGCACCGCACCCCCGCCGCCGTTCCTCCGTGGCCGCCGGCCTGCTCGCGCTGGCCACCGCCACCGCGACACTCGCCCTCACCCCGACCGCCGCCGAGGCCGTCGTCCTGCCCAACAACTTCAAGAGCGTGGGCTACATGCCGTCCTGGAGCGGGAGCGTCAACAGCATCCAGTACGGCAAGCTCACCCACATCAACTACGCGTTCGCGCTGCCCAACAACGACGGCAGCCTGCGCCCGGTGGAGAACCCCAGCAAGCTCTCCTCGCTGGTGTCGCTCGGACACGCCAACAACGTCAAGGTCTCGATCGCGATCGGCGGCTGGAACGACGGCGACGACTCCGCGTTCGAGGCGCTCGCCGCCAACTCCGGCGCCCGCGGCGCGTTCGTCACCAACGTGGTCAACTTCGTCAACCAGTACAACCTCGACGGCGTCGACATCGACTGGGAGTATCCCGACCCGGGCGCCTCGGCCAACAACTACACCCTGCTGATGCAGCAGCTCGGCAGCGCGCTGCACAGCCGCGGCAAGCTGCTCACCGCCGCCGTGGTCTCCGAGGGCTACTACGTCGACGGCGTGCCACCGGCGGTCTTCGGCTCCGTCGACTGGCTCAACATCATGGCGTACGACGGCGGCAGCCCGCACGCCAACTATGACTGGTCGATCAACAGCGTCAACCTGTGGAAGTCGCGCGGCCTGCCCGCCGCCAAGGCGGTGCTCGGCGTGCCCTTCTACAGCCGGCCCGGCTACTACACCTATGCCGCGCTGGTCGGCATGGACCCGGCCAACGCCAACCGCGACTGCACGACGGTCAGCGGCGTGCAGCAGTGCTACAACGGCGTACCGACCGTCAAGCGCAAGACCCAGTGGGCGCTGGCCAACGCCGGCGGGATGATGAACTGGGAGCTGTCCCAGGACACCACCGGCGCGACCTCGCTGGTCAGCGCGATCTACGACACCGTCATGGGCGGCGGCACACCGCCGCCGAGCGGGCGTACCGGCCCGATCACCGGCATCGGCGGCAAGTGCGTCGACGTCGCCGCCGCCAGCACCGCCAACGGCACCGCGATCCAGCTCTACACCTGCAACGGCACCGCCGCGCAGAGCTGGACCGTGGCCGGCGACGGCACCCTCCGGGCGCTCGGCAAGTGCGCCGACGTGACCAGCGGCTCCACCGCCAACGGGGCGAAGGTGCAGCTCTGGGACTGCAACGGCACCGGCGCCCAGGTCTGGCAGGCCCAGTCCAACGGCACGCTGCGCAACCCGCAGTCGAACAAGTGCCTGGACGCCACCGACAACAGCTCCGCCAACGGCACCCGGCTGCAGATCTGGGACTGCTTCGGCGGCGCCAACCAGGTCTGGCGACTGCCGGCCTGACCGCCGGGCGTGAACCCCGCCGCGCCGGCCGGGCGCGGCGGGGGCTCCGCCGTCACCAGCGGTTGCGGGCCGCCTCCGCCCAGCCGACCAGGCCGTCGAGGTCGACCCGCTCGCCGTCGTCGGTGGCGGCCCACCCGGTGAAGTGCCCGAAGCACTGGTGGGTCTCGCCGGCCAGCACGCCGAGATTGGTGCGCGCCACGCGCTCGTGGAACGGGTGGAACGTCACGTCCACCCGGTCACCGGTGATCCGCCACGGCCGCAGCCAGTCGGCGCGGTCGTAGCTCCAGGCCAGGTCGGCGCCGATCTTGTGCAGCCGCCCGTCGACGAAGACCGCGTTCTCGGTCGAACCCGTGCCGTCGGTCCACTTGCCACCGAGCTGGACGGCCCGGCCCGGTCCGCTGCCGGCCGCCCAGTTCCAGCGCACCGCGTACCGCCACTTGCCGCGACCGTGGTCGAGCACCGCGAACGACTCCCCCGTGTCCACCGGGTACGCCGTGCCGTCCACCCGCAGCGTGCCGCGCACCGGCCGGCCGACGTCCTTGACCGTGTACTGGAACCGGCGGGTGCTCCACGGCACCACCACGCCCAGCGACTCGTGCCCGGGCCGCAGCGGCGCCACCAGGTCGACCTCGACACCGGGCGCGGTGGCCCGGATGGTGCTGCCGTCGGGATGCTGGTCGACCTGGACGACCAGGCCGCCGCCGCGGGCCCGCACCGCGCCCGCGCCACTGACCGGCGGGAGCACCGCGCCGCGGGCGAACGGGACCACCGCCTCGGTGGTCCGGTCGACTCCGGTGCGGCGGTCGAGCAGGTAGACGCTGTGCACGCCGGCGTAGTCCAGCGACGAGGCGACCAGGCCGACGATGTGCGTCGGGGTGACGATGCCCCAGTGCTCCCAGCGCTTGGCCCGGCCCCAGCCGCGCAGGTTCGCCCGGTGCAGCGGCCGGCGGCTAAAGCCCACCGCCGCCGGGTTCAACCGCCCGTCCGGCCGGCACAGGTCGACCGGCTCGGTGATCTCCCGCTCGTGCGTCATCGCGGCAGGCTACCGGCTGGGGCGCGGCGCGTGCCCCGTCAGCCGACCCGGCTCATGTTCGGCCGGCCGGTGCGGGTCCGCTGCCGGTCCGCGGGCACCCGCGGGCTGTCCGTGGCCAGCAGCCGGTCGGCCGCCGCCAGCCCGGTCAGCGCGGCGCCGTAGGCGGCCAGCTCGCGCTGGAAGTGCTCCACCTTGGCGTACCAGAACTTCAGCTGCGGGTTCATGGCCTTGGCGTTGATGTAGCCGACGATGTCGGTGTCGGGGGTGATGCCCCGGCGGGCGTAGCAGCGGTCGAACCCGGCCTTGGTCCGCTCGTACCTCTCGGTCATCGCGGTCAGGCCCGCCTCGGCCTCCAGCAGCCGCTCGCGCAGGTAACGCACGTACATGGGCGGGACGCCGGTCGGCGCGCAGGTGGCCGTCCGTCGACCGTCCGGTCCGTTGGGGGACGCCATGACCGCCTCCTTCCTGCGGTCGGAAGTGCAGAGACGTTCTTCTACCCCGGATCGGCCCCGAATATGCCGGGAGCAGGACGATCGGCGTCAGGTGTCGCTGGAGCGGGACACCGCGCGGCGCACCCGGGTCGCCTCGTCCCGCAGGGTGCGCACCAGGGCGGCGCCGGTCGTGCTGTCGGCCAGCCCGTTGTCGGTGACGGTACGGGCGATCTGCTCGAAGAAGTCGGCGACCTCGTTGGCGGTCCCGATGGCCCGGGCGACGTTGGACGGCGTAGCCGCGTACTCGATGTCGGACAACCGCTCGGAGATCTCCCGACGGGCGCTCTCCGGCAGCTCCGCCGCGCCCAGCGCCGCCCGGACCCGCTGGTACGCGAGCCGGACCTCGCGGATCACCGCGATCTCGCGGCTCGGCCGGGCGCCGACCACGTTGCCGATGACGCCGAGCTGGTAGCCCACGTTTCCGGTGACCGACCGGGTGCGCTGCGGCGGCACGAAGTGGCCCAGGTTCACCGGTGCCTGGGCGTTGAGCCCGGCCCGGAAGCACGGGTGGACGTGGAACTCGTTCTCGTGCGGCTCCAGCACCTCCCGCCGGGTGCCGCCGTAGACCGTGTCGCCGCCGCGCCGCACGCCCAGGAAGCCGAGGCCGAACAGGATGTCGATCACCGTGTCGGCGTCCAGCACGTGCGCGTACTCGGGGAACTGCTCGACCAGGCTGTCGCGCACCTCGGCGAAGCGGGCCCGCAGCGCCTTGCGGGTGACCAGGTAGCCGGTGTTCTGGAACAGCGCGTAGAGCCGGGTCAGGAAGGGATAGCTGACGAGGTATTCGTTGCCGAGGTCCTGAAGCTTCCAGCGGGAGAAGTCGCGGGCCGCCTCCCGGACGTCCGTCGTCCAGATCGTCGGGTGGCTGTTTCGCAGCGCCGTGTCCCGGCACAGCGTGACGAACTGGATGACGTCGCGCGGGCGCAGCAACGTCCGCGAGGTCAGGTAGTCCAGGATCGGCTCCCCGTCGACTTCCTCCGGCAGCACCCGTCCCCACAGCTCATCGGCCGGCACGGGGCGGCCCAGCGACGCCGAGGCGCGCCGCAGCAGCACCTCGCCGAGCAGTTCCGGGGTCCAGTCGATGCGCTCCTCCTCGCCGCGGAACTTGTCGCTCTCGGTGAACTGGAGCGAGTCGTAGATGTCGCTGCGCAAGAAAAGCGTGCAGCGGACCGTGCCACCGAACAGGCTGCGGACCTGCTTGCTGGCCAGCAGCAGCCCGACCACCATGGCGTCGGAGGCCGGGTCGTTGGACCAGATCTGCTCCACCTGGTCGACGGCGAGCAGCAGGGCCGGGTGGTCGGCCGGGCAGTCCAGTTCGGCGATGGCCCGCCCGATCACCTCCTCCAGCACGTCGAGCTGCCGCGCGGCCCGGGCCCCCTCGGACGCCTGCACCTCGACCGAGCCGTTGACGCCCAGCGCCCCGACCGCGATCGACGAGGCACGCAGCCGGCCCATGCCGGACAGCACCCGGTCGTAGAGCCGCTGGTCGCCGCTCTCGTGGTGCCGGCGGAGGAAGCGCCGAAGCCGGCGGACGTTCGCGGGCGCGCGGCGCAGCCGGCGCCGGTGCTGCTGCCGGGCGTGCCCGACCAGGTGCCGGCTGACCTGCACGGCGAAGACGTACCGCCAGACCAGGGACTTGGCCGTCTCCGGGTTCAGCCCCTGCAGCTCGAATCGGCGCAGCTCCTCGCCGGTCGCGTCGTCCGGGGTGATCAGGCTGGTCACCACGCCGCCGTCCGGGCCGCCGTCGAGCAACCGGCAGATGGCGCTCTTGCCGGCTCCCTTGCGGCCGATGACCAGGCTCTTGCGCCCGTGCAGGGCGGCCTCGTACGCGGCGGTCGGCAGGAAACCCTGCCGGAGCAGGCCGCTGGCGATGTCGGACTCGGCGTCGTCGCGGCCGAAGGCCAGCCGGGTCAGGTCGATCGGCGAGTCGTCCATCGTGGAGCTCCCCTCAGCCCGGCCACGTTCCGTCCGTCACGGCACACGGTAGGCAGTCGACGCCGGGAGCGCCAGGTCGCCGGGAGCGCTTGATATCGATGTATCTAAATACTTAAGCTGGGCCGGTCCCCGCTCGACCCCGCCCCACAAGGAGAGTGAGCGATGCGTCTGCCCAAGGTCACCCGGTTCCTCGCCACCGTCGCCACCGCGGCACTGGCCGCGCTGGGCGCCGTCACCGTCGACGCGGCACCGGCCGCCGCCGCCGTCCGCAACGTCTGCTACAACACCAGCCAGGCCGGGCCGTTCGCCAGCTACGCCGTCCAGGCCGCCTCGATCTGGAACAACGCCACGAACAACATCAACATGGCGCAGTGCGGGTCGAACCTGATGATCTACTACACCTACGGCGGCGGCTCGTACGCCCAGCGCACGAGCCTCGGCAACGGCCGCGTCGTCATCGACTACTACCAGGCGCAGCAGTACTCGCCGCTGCGCATCATGACCCACGAGATCGGGCACATCCTCGGCCTGCCGGACAACTACAACGGCAACTGCGCCATCCTGATGTCCGGCGGCAGCGCCGGCACCAGCTGCACCAACCCGTACCCGAGCTCCACCGAGGCCGCCCGGGTCGACTCGCTGTTCGGCTTCGCCGCCCGCAGCGCGACGACGCCGCAGGTCTTCACCGGCAGCTGGCCGGCCCCCGTCACGGCGGGCGCCCAGCGCTGACCGGCGCGAACGACGGCGCCCGGCCGGGCCGGCGGAGACGCCGACCCGGCCGGTGCGCGTCAGCGGCCCCGGGTGGCCCGGCAGATCACCACCGGCAGGGCCGGTGCGCCGTCGACCGGCGCCGGGTCCTCCGGCGTGGCGGCGATCCCGCCGGCCGCGATCCGGTCCAGGGTGGCCAGCCCGGCCTCGTCGATCGTGCCGAAGACGGTGTAGTTGGGGCGCAGCGCCGAGTCGGACTGCACGAGGAAGAACTGGCTGCCGTTGGTGTCCGCACCGGCGTTGGCCATGGCCAGGGTGCCCCGGGCGTAGAGGCGGCGGACCCCGGTCGGGTCGGTCGGCGCCGGGGGCAGGTCGGTGGGCAACTCGTCGGCGTACCGGTAGCCCGGGCCGCCCTCGCCGGTGCCGGACGGGTCACCGCACTGGAGCACCTTCAGCGTCGGGTACGCGGTGAGCCGGTGGCAGGGGGTCCGGTCGTAGAACCGGTGCCGGGCCAGGTGCAGGAAGCTCTGCACGGTGCACGGCGCCTGCTCGCGGTCGAGGGTCAGCCCGATCGGGCCCTGGTTGGTCCGCAGCGTGACCCGGACCGTACCCCGGTCGGGCGTGTGGCGGGGGTCCGGCGGCAGCGGCACCGGCCGGGCGGCCGGCTCGTCCGGCGTCGGCGTGTACGCGCACGGGCCCTTCGTCGGCCCCGGCTCGGCGGCGGGCGCCGCGGTCGCGGCGGCACCGCTGGCGGCGACCAGCGCGGCGGAGACCAGCGCCACCCCGGCGAGGCGGGCCAGCAGCGGCGGTGCGGCGTGCGGTCGGGTTTCGCTCGGCACGTGGGTCCTCCCTGGACTCGTGGTACCAGAAAGACCGGAGTCTATGGATGCGGTGACCGGATGTCGATGCGCACGTTCCCGTCGTGCGCCCCGCAAGGTGACATGATGGCGCCACCAGGCCGGTGCTCCAGGTGAGAAAGTGTGGGCTGCCCATGGCGTCCTTCCAGGCGAGGACCTCCCGCGAGCCGGGACGGACGATGATCCGGCTGGCCGGCGAGTGCGATCTCGCCGCCCGGGAGCGGCTGACCGGCACCCTGCTGGCCGCCGTGGACGCCGCGCCCGTGGTGGTGGTCGACCTGGCCGCGGTCGAGTTCCTCGACTCCACCGGCATCCATGCCCTGGTGGCCGCGCACCAACGGGCCCGGGCGGCGGACGGCCGGCTCTACCTGGTCAACGCCACCGGCGCGGTGGCCGCCCTGCTGGAGCTGACCGGCGTCGGCGACCTGCTCCGGCACCCCGGGGACGGGGCCGGCTCATGACCGCGGCGCCCGACGCGCGGGAGCGGTCCCGTGACTGACCACCTCGCCGTTCCACCCGACACCATGCCCTACCTGCGCGCGGCGGACCTGGCCGCCGTCCGGGCGTTCGTCTCGGCCCGCGCGCTGGCCGGCGGGCTGGCCGCCGCCCGGGTGGCTCTGCTCGCGCTGGTGGTGAGCGAGCTGACCACCAACACGCTCCAGCACACCGAGGCGGGCGGCTCCGTCCGGGTGTGGGTCGAGGCCGGGCAGCTGTGCTGCGACGTCGTGGACCAGGGCGGACCGCGTCCGGTGGCCGGCCCGATGCCGGCGGCCGAGGCCGTCCGGGGCCGGGGGCTGGCCATCGTGGCGACGTTCTGCGACGAGGTCGACGTCCGGCCGGGTCCGGCGGGGACGGTGGTGCGCGTCCGGTTCGACCTCTGAGGACGGTCAGGGCAGCACGCGGACGGCGAGGGTGCAGGTGTCGTCGTACGGGCTGGGCCGGTGCAGCGCGTGGCGCAGCCGGGCCAGCGGTCGCGCCCCCGGCTGACCGGAGAACTCCGACAGGGCCGACCGCACCGCCGCCAGCTCGTCCTCCGGGTTCCCGGCGCGGCGTTCCACCAGCCCGTCGGTGTAGAGGAGCAGCACGTCGTCGCCGCGCAGCTCGGTGGTGACCACCGGGTAGCAGGTGGCAGGGTCGGCGCCCAGCAGCATCCCGACGGGCCGGCCGAGGTCGCCGGTCCCGCCCGCCCGGGACAGCAGCGGCACCGGGTGCCCGGCCCGCGCCCAGGTCAGTCGCCGGGTCGCCGGGTCGAAACCGGCGATCACGGCGGTGCCGGTGATGGCCAGCTGGCCGCAGAGCCGGTTCATGTGCCCGAGCAGCGCCGCCGGGTCGCGAAGGCCGATCGAGAGCCACGCGACCAGCCCGAAGCGCAGGTGGGCCATCCCGCTGGCCGCCTCCAGCCCGTGCCCCGCGACGTCGCCGACCGCCAGGACCACCGAACCGTCCGGCAGCGTCTCGGCGTGGTACCAGTCGCCACCGACCCGCAGCGCGCTCTCCGCCGGCTGGTAGCCGACCAGCACCTCCAGGCCGGCCAGCGGCACCGGCTCGCGCGGCACCGGTTGGATGAGGTTCTGGAGCTGGGCGGCGAGGCGGTGCTCGGCCAGCGCCGTCGTCTCCCGGGTGCGCAGCCGGTCACTGAGCTGCTGGATGGCGCTGCGGGAGTCCTCCCGGGCGGTCACGTCCTGGACCACCGCGTAGACCTTCACCGGCGCGCCGCCCTCGTCGCGGGCCGCGTCCGACAGGACCCGCAGGTACTTGACGGTCCCGCCCGCGCGGAACCGCACCGTGACGTCGGACGCGGCGCCGCTGTCCAGCGTCTGCCAGGCCGCCTCGCGCAGGCCCTGGTCGTCGGGGAGGAGCGCGGCGGACTGCTCGGCCCGGGACATCGGCCCCAGCGCCGGATCGCGCTCGAAGATGCGGTACATCCCCGGGGACCACTCGCTGCGGCCGGTGACCAGGTCGTACTCCGCCCAGCCGAGGCTGCCCAGCAGCTCGGTACGCGCCAGCCGGCGCCGGTTCTCGTCCAGCCGCTCCCACCAGACCAGCAGGCCGCCCAGCACCCGGTACACGCTCACGTCGAAGACGGAGTCGGCGACGACGCCCGCGCCGTGACCGGCGTACCGGAAGTCGGGCAGGCGGGCGGGCTCCCCGGTGGCCAGCGCCTCCTGGTACGCCTGCCACAGCGGGCCGGCGACCATGCCGGGATACAACGTGCTGAGCAGTTGCCCGACGCGCCCGGCGCCCCGGCCGTGGACGTCGCGCCCCTCCGCGCTGGCGGCGGCCACCAGGAAGTCGACGACCGCGCCGTCCGGAGCCCGTACCGGCAGCAGCCAGGTGCAGCCCGCCGGGATCACCGCCAGCACCTGCCGGATCGCCGCCACCATCGGGTCGGCGGCCGACGGGGACGCCACGTCGGCGGGCGCGTCCGGCACGGCCTCGTCTGCCATGCCGGCAGCCTAGCCATCCCCGGTCCGCCGCGGCGGGCCCGCTGGCGGCCGTCGCCGGGAGCGGATCGGCGGAAAGTCGGTTGCCGCCCACCGTGGACTCCGGGAGGGTGTTGCCCATGACGTTCTGACGGACCGCACCAGAAGCTCCTGAGGGCCGCGCCGCACCGACCGCGCCGCCCTGCCGTCCGCCCTTGCCTCCTTCGCGAGAAACGAGCGTCCTTGTCCGCGCACCTCTCCCGGCGGGAGTCCCTGCCGCCGGCCACCGTCTCCGTCTTCGCCTCCCCCGGCAGCTGGATCGAGTCCGCCGCCGTCGACCAGTGCCGCCAGGTCGCCGACCTCCCCGGCATGGTCCACGTCGCCGGCATGCCCGACCTGCACCCGGGCAAGGGCGCCCCGATCGGCGCCGCCATGGCGTCGACGGTGCTCTACCCGTTCCTGGTCGGCTCCGACATCGGCTGCGGCATCGCCGTGTTCCCCCTCGCGCTACGGCGCGCCGTACCCGAGCGGCTCGCCGCCCGGTTCCCGGACCTGGACCGGGCGCTGGACCCGGAGCGTGACGCCGACGACCCGGCCTGGGCCGTGGTGGCCGGCGAGATCCCCGCCGGCCACCTCGAGGGCCTCGGGACGGTCGGTCGGGGCAACCACTTCGTCGAGCTGGCCCGGATCGGGACCGTGCTCGCGCCGGACCACGCGGCCCGGCTCGGGCTCGACGCCGGCGACCTGGTCCTCGTGGTGCACAGCGGCTCGCGCGGGCTGGGCGAGCAGATCCTGCGGGCACACACCGAACTGCACGGCCCCGGCCCCGCCCCCGACCCGGCCGCCTACCTGACCCGGCACGACGCCGCCGTACGCTGGGGTTCGCTCAACCGGCGGCTGCTGGCCGCACGGGTCGCGCACGCCCTCGGGGCGGAGCCCACCGCACCGATCGTCGACCAGTGCCACAACCTGGTCGAGGTCCGCGACGGCCAGTACCTGCACCGCAAGGGCGCGGCACCGGGTGACGGCCGGGACGTGCTCGTCGCCGGCACCCGGGGCACCCTCTCCTATCTGGTGGCCGCGCACGCCGGGCCGGCGGCCAACCATTCGGTGGCGCACGGCGCGGGCCGGAAGATGTCCCGTGCGGACGCGCTGCGCCGCGGCCGGGCCAAGCACACCGTCGAGGAGCTGCGGCGCACCCCGCTGGGCTCGGTCGTGGTGTGCGGCGACCGTCAGTTGCTCTTCGAGGAGGCGCCCACCGCCTACAAGCGCATCGAGCAGGTGATCGGTGACCTGGTGGCGCACGACCTGGCCACCCCGGTGGCCACCACCGTCCCGCTGGTCACCTACAAGACGCCCGACCTCGGCACCCGGGCGGGGCGCCGGGACGACCGCCGCGGGCGGGGCCGGCCGTGAGCGTCCACCTGCTCGTCTCCGCCGGGCGGGGCCCGCAGGAGTGCGCCTGGGCGCTGGGCCGACTGCTGCCCCGCCTGGAGGCCGACGCCGCCGGGCGGGGTCTGACCACGCGCCGGGTCGAGACCGTGCCCGGTGACCGGCCCGGCACCTACCGGTCGGTGCTGGTGCGGATCTCCGGCGCCGACGCCGCGGCGTTCGCCGCCGGCTGGACCGGCACCCTGTGCTGGCAGGCGCCCAGCCCGTACCGGGCCGGCAGCGGGCGCAAGAACTGGTACGTCACCGCCCGGCCGTGCCGGGTCGACGTCCCGGCCTCGACGTTCAGCGAGGCGGACGTCGAGGTGGTGGGCGTGCGCACCGGCGGCCCGGGCGGCCAGCACCGGAACAAGGCCAGTACGGCGGTCCGGGCCACCCACCGCCCCACGGGCAGCGTGGTCGTGGTCGACACCGAGCGGCAGTTCAGCCTGAACCGCCGGATCGCCGTCGAGCTGCTGCGCCGGCGGGTCGAGCAGGCCGACGAGGCGGCCAGCCGCGCCCTCACCGCCGACCGGTGGCGGGTCCACGACGAGCTGGTCCGCGGCAACCCGACCCGGGTCGAACGCCCGGAACAGTCCGGGCCGGAGCCGGCCTCCCCTCGGCGACGAGGGCGGGGCACCCGGCCCCGGGCCGTGCGGTAGCGCCGCCGACGCCGGTCCCGCTCCCCCTCGGGCGGCATGCCGACCGCGGCAACGGGTACCGCGCCCGGATGGGACGCTACGACGACGAGGTGACCGCGCTGGCGACGCCGCTGACCGGCCCGGACAGCCTGGATGCGCTGCTGGAGCGGGTCGGCGACGCCCGGGTGGTGATGCTCGGCGAGGCCACCCACGGCACGCACGAGTTCTACACCTGGCGGGCGGCCATCACCCGCCGGCTCGTCGAGGAGCGGGGCTTCTCGTTCGTCGCCGTGGAGGGCGACTGGCCCGACTGCGACCGGGTGGACCGCAGCGTCCGCCGCCGCCCCGACGCCCCGGCGGACCCGCGCGCGGCCCTCGCGGCGTTCGAGCGGTGGCCGACCTGGATGTGGGCGAACGAGGAGGTCGCCGACTTCACCCGCTGGCTGCGCGACCACAACGCGCGGGTGGACGAGGCCGACCGGGTCGGGTTCCACGGCCTGGACGTCTACTCGCTCTGGGAATCGCTCCGCGAGATCCTCACCTGGCTGCGGGAGCACGACCCTGACCAGGTGCCGGCCGCGCTGGCGGCGTACCGCTGCTTCGAGCCGTACGACGAGGACCCGCAGCAGTACGCGCTCGCCACCCGTCTCGTCCCGCACCGCTGCGAGGACGAGGTGGTCGCGCTGCTGGCCGGGCTCCGGGAGCGGGCCGCCGCCGACGGGCCGGGCCGCTTCGGCACCTGGCAGAACGCCGAGGTGGTGGCCGGCGCCGAGCGCTACTACCGGGCGATGGTCAGGGGTGGACGGGAGTCGTGGAACGTCCGCGACCGGCACATGGACGACACCCTCGACCGGCTCCTGGACCACTACGGCCCAGGTGCCCGGGCGGTGGTCTGGGCGCACAACACGCACGTGGGCGACGCCCGGGCCACCGACATGACGGACGCGGGCGAGGTGAACATCGGCCAACTGGCCCGGGAGCGGTACGGCCCGGAGCGGGTGGTGCTGGTGGGATTCGGCACCCACGCGGGCACGGTGACGGCCGGCGCCGCCTGGGGTGCGCCGATGGAGACGATGACCGTGCCGCCGGCGCACCGGCACTCGCTGGAGGAGGCCCTGCACGCCGCCGCGCCGGACCGGGCGCTGCTGGTCTTCCCCCGCGACGAGCGGCCCGACCTGCTGGCCCACGAGATCGACCACCGGGCCATCGGCGTGGTCTACCGTCCGCAGCCCGAGAGCCGGGGCAACTACGTGCCCACCGTGCTCGGGGAGCGCTACGACGCCTTCTGCTGGTTCGACACCTCCCGGGCGGTCCGGCCGCTGCCCACCCGGCCGGTGCCCGCCGAGCCCGAAAGCTGGCCGTCCGGCGTCTGATCCGCCGCAGCGGGTGGTTCCGGCCGGGCCGTCCCGGGCCGTCCGGTGAGGTGGGCCCGCCGGCCGCGCCGGACGTTCGCCGGGCCGCCGCCCGGGTAACCGCGCCGGAGCCGACCGGGGGTCCGCACGGGCCCCCCGCCCGGGCCGACCGCCGGGGCCGGAGCCGCGCCACGGAGACCCCATGCTGCGTCCACCGCTCAGCCCGATGCTCGCCGCGCCGGTGGCGGACCTTCCCACCGGCCGGCAGCTGGCGTACGAGCCGAAGTGGGACGGCTGGCGGACCCTGGCGTTCCGTGACGCGGACGGGGTGCACCTGCAGTCCCGCGCCGGCCGGGACCTCACCGGCTACTTCCCCGACGTCACCGCGACGCTGCGGTCCCTGCCCGCCGGCACGGTGCTCGACGGCGAGCTGATCGTCTGGGCCGAGGGCCGCACCGACTTCGCCCTGCTCCAGCAGCGGGTGACCGCCGGGCGTCGGCTGGCCGCGCTGGCGGACCGCCATCCCGCGCACTTCGTGGCCTTCGACCTCCTCAGCGCCCCGGACGGGGAGCCGCTGCTCGACCTCCCGCTGGCCGAGCGGCGGCACCGGCTGGCGGGACTGCTCAGCGACGCGCCCGCGGGACTCGTCCTCTGCCCGCAGACCGGGGACCCGGCCGAGGCCCGGGAGTGGCTCCGGACCTGGACCGACGCCGGTGTCGAGGGGATCGTGGTCAAGCGGTGCGACGGCCGGTACGAGCCGGGACGGCGGGGCTGGCAGAAGCTGCGCGCCCACCGCACCGTGGAGACCCTCGTCGGCGGGATCACCGGCCCGGTGACCGACCCGGACACCCTCCTCGTCGGACGGTGCGACGACCGTGGCCGCCTGCGCTACCTGGGACGCACCCACCCGCTGCACCGGCAGCAGCGCCGCGAACTGGCCGGGCTGCTCCGGCCCACCACCGCGCCGGAGCACCCGTGGCCCCAGCCGCTGCCCGGCGGGTGGACCGGCCAGCTGAACCCGGCACCGCCGCTGCCGTACACGCCGGTGCGCCAGGACCTCGTCGTCGAGGTGGAGGCCGACACGGCGTACGAGCACGGGCGCTGGCGGCACCGCGTCCGGCATTTGCGGCCCCGGCTCGACCTGGCCCCCGACGACCTGCCCGTGCTGACCGACGGGCCGGAGGCGCTGGGCGGTGGCCCCGGCCGTGTAGCCGCGGACCGCCCGGGTAGGCGCACCGGGTGAGCGACTGGCAGAAGCTGTTCGTCCCCGACACACCCCTGTGGGAGATCGTGGTGCGGGGCAGCGTGATCTACCTGGCGCTGTTCTTCCTCCTGCGGGTGCTGCTGAAGCGGGAGAGCGGCAGCACCGGCGTCACCGACCTGCTGGTCATCGTGCTGATCGCCGACGCCGCGCAGAACGGCATGTCGGACGGCTACACCTCGATCACGGACGGCGTGCTGCTGGTCGCCGTGATCATCGGATGGGCGTACCTGCTCGATCTGCTGTCGTACCGCTGGGCCGCCGTCGCCCGGATCATCCAGCCGGGCTCCCTGGTGCTGGTTCGCGACGGCCGCATGCTGCGCCGCAACATGCGCCGCGAGCTGATCACCGAGGAGGAGCTGTACAGCCAGCTCCGTCAGCAGGGCGTCGAGGACCTCACCGACGTCAAGGAGGTCCGGATGGAGTCTCAGGGCCAGTTCAGCGTGATCACCCGCGCGGGTGGCCGGTCCCGTCGGAGCTGAGCCAGTTTGCTCCCGGCCCGCCCGGGAACGCGAGGTGGGAAGTGGCGCGCGGAGCCGCCCGCGCCATACCCACGAGGGGAGCTCGACATGGGTGACCGCGATCGGTTGCACGAGATGCGGCAGCAGGCCCACAACGCGGGCATCGAGGGGAACTCCAAGATGTCCGAATCCCAGCTGCGCGACGCGCTGCGGCGGGTCGGCAAGGGCGAGAAGCCGGAGATGGCCAAGCAGAACGCCAGGCGGTGACCAGGCACGGTTCGGCGTCGGCGCCCATCGGTGCCGGCGCCACCGTCAGCTCATCGTGACCTGGGCATTCCCCACGGTGATATGAACAGATGGTTAACGACTCCTCTCTTGACTGCCGGTTGATACGCGCCATTGAATTTCGACGTGGTGAGCTGCCTCATCCGAGTGGCGTCCACACCGGCGGTCGGCGCGATCGCGCCGGCTGAACGACGTCGTGCCCGCACCGGCGCGCTCGACCGAGGGTCGGGGGCACGGTGGACAGTGGGATGAGGGAGCGCCGCCGCCGCACGCTGGTCAGCGCAGCCCTGCACGCCGTCTCGCACGCCGTCGCCGTCGTCTACTGCCTCCTGTCCCTCGCCGGGCCGAACCGGCCGCTGATGCTCACGGGATACTGCTGCGGCCTGGCGGCGGGCGTCGCGGGTTCGTGGGCGGCGACCCGGGTGACCACCAAGGCGTCCGGCTACCGGGTCTCGTTCACCCTCCTGATGATCACGCTGGTGGCCGCCGCGCTCGGCGCGTACTGGGACGGCGGCGTCACCTCGCCGGCGGCGCTTGGTTTCGTCACCACGGCCGTTTTCGTCGCCGGCTACACTCCGCACCCGAGGCTGATGTGGGGGCTGGAGGCGCTCACCCTCGGGTCGTACGTCGTCGTCGCCGTCGCCGGTCCGCCGGCGCCCGCCGGTCACGTGTTCGTCTACCTGGCCGGCATGCTGATCCTGGCCTCGGTGTGCTCCACGCAGACACGCACCCTCGCCCGGCAGCGGTCCCAGCTACGGGCCCTGGCATCCCTGGACCCGCTCACCGGCGCGTTGAACCGGCGCGGCCTGGCCGAGCTGGCGACGTTCCTGTTCCACGCCGGCTGCCGCCCCGGCCCCTCCCTGCTCTGCCTCGACCTGGACGACTTCAAGCTGGTGAACGACCGCCTCGGGCACGCCGCCGGCGACGACCTGCTCCGCCGGGTGGTCGCGGTGACCCGGGACGTGCTGCGGGCCGAGGACGCCATCGCCCGGCTCGGCGGCGACGAGTTCGTGGTGGTGCTGAGCGACGCGGACCGGGAGTCGGCACGGGCCGCGGCGGCCCGGATCGAGGCGGCGGTGCGGGCGCTGGCCGGCGTCAGCGTCGGCTCGGCCACCGCCCCCTACGACGGCGACAGCCTCGACCGGCTGCTGCACGTCGCCGACCAGCGGCTCTACCTCGTGAAGCAGCAACGCCGCCGAACCGCCGGCCCGCTGCTCGCGGACGGCACCGGTCGCGGCTGACCGGGCGGCCGCGGCGGTAGCGGCCCGGCCGGGATACCGTGGCCCCGGCGCGCGCGGGGCCGCGCCGGGCGGTCGAACGGTGGGAGGGGTCGGATGCACCTGCACGTGGGCTGCGCCATGTGGACGCACCGGGCCTGGCAGGGGCGGTTCCTGGCGCACCCGCTGCCGGCCCACGAGCGGCTGCGCGCCTACGCCGAGTGGTGCACCGCGGTCGAGGGGAACACCACCTTCTACGCGACCCCGACCCGGGAGACGGTGGCGTCCTGGGCCGGGCAGACCGACCCCGGTTTCCGCTTCGTGCCCAAGCTGCCGAAGGTCGTCACGCACGAACGCCGGCTCACCGGCGCCGACGCGGAGCTGCGGGCCTTCCTGGACGCCGTCGAGCCCCTCGGCCCGCGGGCGCACGCCCTCTGGATCCAGCTGCCGGGCTCGTTCGGCCCCGGCGACGTGCCCGTGCTGGCCCGCTTCCTGCGCGGGCTGTCCACCACTCACCGGTACGCCGTCGAGGTCCGCCACCCCGCGTTCTTCACCGACCCCGGCGCGGTACGCGCCCTGGAGGACACGCTCGCCCGGGTCGGCGCGGAATGGATCCCCTTCGACACCACCGCGTTCTTCCGCACCCCGCCGACCAGCGACGCGGAGCGGGAGGCGTGGCTGAAGAAGCCACGCACCCCGCTGCGGACCCGCGCGCTGACCGACCGGCCGATCGTCCGCTACCTCGGCCGGGACGATCCGGCGCGGACGGTCGAGGGCTGGCAGCCGTGGCTGGACGTGGTGACCGGCTGGCTGCGCGAGGGCCGTTCGCCGACCGTGTTCGTGCACACCCCGGACAACGCCGGGGCGCTGGACCTCGCCCGCCGCTTCCACGACCAGGTCCGGGCCCGCCTGCCCGAGGTCGCGCCGCTGCCCGAGCCGGCGCCGGTCGCCCCGTCGACGCTGTTCTGACGCGACCGCGCCGGGTCACGCCGGCGTCAGTGGCAGCAGCACGACGAACCGGGTGTCGCCCGGCTCGGACTGCACCCGGATGTCCCCGTGGTGCTTGTTGACCACGATCCGGTAGGAGATGTCCAGCCCGAGGCCGGTCCCCTCGCCGACCGGCTTCGTGGTGAAGAACGGCTCGAAGATGCGCGGCCGGATCTCCGGCGGGATGCCGGTGCCCGTGTCGCGGACCTCCACGATCAGCCGGTCCTCCTTGCGACCGGTCCGGATGGTCAGCGTGCCGCCGTCGGCCATCGCGCCGAGCGCGTTGTCGATGAGGTTGGTCCAGACCTGGTTCAGCTCGGCGGCGTACGCGGGAACCGGCGGCAGGGCCTGGTCGTACTCCTTCACCACCCGCACGCCGGGCGGGATCTTCGCCTGGAGCATGACCAGGGTGGCGTCGAGCAGGTCGTGCACGTCCACCGTCTGGTAGGGCGCCCGGTCCAGCTGGGAGTACTGCTTGGCGGCGCCGACCAGCCCGGAGACGCGGGTGACGGCGTCGTCGATCTCGCCCATCAGCAGTTCGGTGTCGATGCTGTAGGTGATCCAGTGGATCGCCGACTCCAGGTCGTCGGCGCCGACCGCGGCGTCGACCTGGCTCAGCCACCCACTGTCGATGCCCCCGGCGATCAACGTCGGGGCCAGCTCCCAGGCGCCCCGGACGCCGCGGTCGTCGAGCCAGTCGGCCAGCTCGTCCTCGGCGTCGCTGGCCGCCAGTGGGCTGAGCTGGGGCGCGGCGGCGGCCCGCTTCACCGCCTCCTCCTGCAACGCCACGAGATCGTGCAGGCGCCGGCCGTCGAGCCGGCCGTCGGCGATCATGGCGAGCTTGTGCCGCATCTTGGCGACCCGGCCGCGCAGCGCCGAGGTGGCCCGCACGGCGGCCGCGGCCGGGTTGTTGAGTTCGTGGGTGAGCCCGGCCGACAGGGCGCCCAGGGCCAGCAGCCGTTCCCGCTCACCGACGATCGTCTGGCTGTTGCGCATCCCGATGAACAGCCCCTCTAGCAGGTGGGTGGCCATCGGGAACCAGCTGCGCATCGCGTCGGCGATGATCTGGGCGGGGAGCGCGAAGACGGCGCAGTCGGTCACCGCGAAGAGGCTGTTCAGGTAGCGCTGCTCGGCCAGGTCGCCCACGTACGCCTGCATGGCGCCGCCGTAGACGCCGGGCTGGCTGGTCCGGCTGATCTCCACCTCGTCGCCCTGGACCCGGCGGTGCAGGGTCACGGTGCCGTCGAGCAGCACGTAGAAGCAGCTCGCCGGCTCGCCCTCGACGTAGACCGCCTCGCCGGCGGCGCGCCGCTCCACCCGGCCGTGCTCGGCCAGGTGCGCGAGCTGCTCCGGGCTCAGCGACTCGAAGAGGAAGAGGCGCCGCAGGTCGTCCGGGGTGAGCCGGTCGGGTTCGGTGGTCACTGCGCCTCCCTGGTTCGCGACTGCGGGGCTCGCAAACCCGGCTCACTCCTCGCGCTCACTGTGCCTCCCTGGTTCGCGACTGCGGGGCTCGCAAACCCGGCTCACTCCTCGCGCTCACTGCGCCTCCAGGTAGCGGTGCACGAGCGAGACCGCCATCGCGCCCTCGCCGACGGCCGAGGCCACCCGTTTCACCGATTCGGCCCGCACATCACCGGCGGCGAAGACGCCGGGCATGCTCGACTCCAGGTGGTACGGGTCGCGGGGCAGCGCCCACCCGGCCGGCCGGCGGCCCCCGCGGGTCAGGTCCGGCCCGGTGAGCACGAACCCCCGGCTGTCCCGGGCGACGGCGCCGTCGAGCCAGTCGGTGTACGGCTCCGCGCCGATGAACACGAACAGCCACGAGGTGTCGACGCACCGGGTCTCGCCGGTGCGGGTGTCGCGCAGGGTCACCTGCTCCAGGTGCTCCTGCCCGGCCCCGCCGACCACCTCGGTGTGCGGGTGGACCTCGATGGTGTCGATCCGGGCGATCTGCTCGATCAGGTAGCTGGACATCGAGCGGGTCAGGTCGGCCCCGCGGATCAGCAGGTGGACCCGGCGGGCGTACCGGGAGAAGTGCACGGCGGCCTGCCCGGCCGAGTTCGCCCCGCCCACGATGTAGACGTCCTGCCCCGAGCAGCTCGGCGCCTCGCTCGCCACCGAGCCGTAGAAGCAGCCCCGGCCGGTCAGCTCGGCCAGCCCCGGCGCGGGCAGCATCCGATAGGACACGCCCGTCGCGAGCACGACCGTGTGCGCGGCGACGCTGCTGCCGTCGGCGAACCGCAGCACCCGCGCCGCCCCGGCGTCCTCCAGGGACACCACCTCACGGGCGCTGAGCAGCTCGGCGCCGAACCGCAACGCCTGCCGGCGGGCCCGGTCGGTCAGCTGGGCGCCGGAGACGCCGTCCGGGAAACCGAGGTAGTTCTCGATCCGGCTGCTCTGCCCGGCCTGGCCACCGGTGGCCCGCCGCTCGATCAGCACCGTCCGCAGCCCCTCCGAGGCCCCGTAGACGGCGGCGCCCAGCCCGGCCGGGCCGGCACCGACCACCACCAGGTCGTAGAAGTCGGCGGCCGGCGTCGTGGTCAGCCCGACCTGCGCGGCCAGGTCGGCCGTCGTCGGCTGCACCAGCGACTTGCCTTCGGCCGTCACGACCAGGGGTACGTCGTTCGCGGTCACCCCTGCCGCCGCCAGCAGCTCGGCGCCCTCCGGCTCGTCGGCCGGCACCCAGCGGAACGGCACCAGGTTGCGGGCCAGGAAGTCGCGCGCGGCGAACGACGGGGCCGACCAGCGGTGCCCGACCACGCGCAGCTCGGCCGTGGCGGTGGCCGCGCCGGCCGTCCACGCCTCCAGCAGCTGGTCCAGCACCGGGTAGAGCTTCTCCTCCGGCGGGTGCCACGGCTTGAGCAGGTAGTGGTCGAGGTCGACCACGTTGATCGCGTTGATCGCGGCGTCGGTGTCGGCGTACGCGGTGAGCAGGACCCGGCGCGCCGTGGGGAAGAGGTCCATGGCGGCCTCGAGGAACTCGATGCCGTTCATCTGCGGCATCCGGTAGTCGGCGATCAGCACCGCCACCTGCTCGCCCCGGAGCTTCAGCTCGCGGAGCGCCTCCAGCGCCGCCTCGGCGGAGTCGGCCCGCACGACGCGGTAGCGGTCGCCGTAGCGGCGCCGGATGTCGCGGGCGACCGCCCGGGAGACGGCCGGGTCGTCGTCGACGGTGAGGATCGCGGGGTTGGGCATGGCGTCTACTAAAGCACCATCGCCCGTCGACCCCCACCACGCGCCGTCCCCGCCCGGCTCAGTCGGGCCGGCCCCGCTCCCGGGGCGGCACCGGATCGGCGTACGCCCCGGGCGATCCCGCGTACCGCCGGCCGTGCGGGTACGGCAGCGCGTTCGGCGTGCAGCCGTGCAGGCCCAGGGTCTGCTGCTGCATCACCGGCGCCGGCCGGCCCCGCCCCGGGCACCGTTCGTGCCCGTGGCCGAGCCGGTGGCCGACCTCGTGGTTGACCATGTACCGGCGGTAGGTGGCGAGGCTCGCCCCGTAGCCCGGCACGCCCTCGACCCAGCGGGCGACGTTGAGCACCACCCGGTTACCGGAGCGACACGAGGTGTAACCGTCCGGCGCGTCCCCGCACAGCTCGTCGCGGGTGCCGGGGGTGGCGAGGTAGACGGTGAAGTCGGCCGGTTGGTCCCGCCCGACCCGGCGCAGGGCGATCGTCCCGTCCGCGGTCCAGCCCTGCGGGTCGGCCAGCGTCCGGGTGACCTCCGCGGCGAAGTCGGCCGCGGGCAGCCCGCGGATGTCGCGCTCCACCGCGACCCGGTAGCGCAGCAGTCGGCCCGTACCCCTCGGGGTGGCCGGCCCGGGGGCGGCGAACCCGCCACTGGTTGCCGCCGTCCGCGGGATAGCCGATCGGGGCCGGCCGTTGCCGGGCGGGCGCCGGCGCCGGCGCGGCGGCGGCCGGGCCGGCGGACGGGGTGGCGGGCCGGCCGGCGGCGGGCGCCGCGCAGCCGGACAGCAGCGCGGCCAGCAGTAGCATCGTCCCGCCGCCGCGCGCCCGGCCCACGGTCGTCGTCATCTCCGTCTCCCCTCGCCGTCGCTGGTGGTGCGGCAGCGAGGAGGACGGGTGACCCGGTGACAAAGTTGGTCCGGCGGCGACTCAACCTTTCACCCGCCTCACCCGTCCTGACCCAGGTGGGATGTGGAGAGGGCGGGCATGGCCCGGGGTGACGCGGAGTTCGTCGAGTTCGCCACGGCGGCGTCCGCGCGGCTGGTGCACGCCGCCTTCCTGATGACGGGCAACCATCACCAGGCCGAGGACGCGGCCCAGACGGCGCTGGTCCGCACCTACGCGTCGTGGTCCCGGATCCGCGGCGGCGACGCCTACGGCTACGCCCGGTCGGTGCTGGTGAACCATCTCGTCGACAACTGGCGGCGGCCGATCCGGGAGTACCCGACCGAGGACCTCCCGGAGCAGCGTCGCGGCGACGTGGCCGACGAGGTGGCGACCCGGCGCTGGCTGCTCGGCATCCTCGGCACGCTCACCGCGCGCGAACGGGCCGTCGTCGTCCTGCGCTACTACTTCGATCTTCCGGAGGCACAGGTGGCCCGCGAACTCGACGTCTCGGTGGGGACGATCAAGAGCACCGGCTCCCGCGCCCTGGACAAGCTGCGCACCGCGGGGCTCGCCGCGCCGGAGCCGCAGGGGACGCGCCGATGAACGAGGTGGACGAGCTGCGCCGGGCCATGCGGGCGACCGAGCGGGCCGACCGGAACGGTCTCGACCTGGCCGGGATCATGCGGGAGGGCAGGCGGGTGCGTCGCCGCCGGCGGGTCGCCGGGACCGGCGCGGTGGCGGTGGCGGTGGCCGCGTTGCTCGTCGGCGTCGGCGGGATCGTGGCGCGGACCCGTCCGCCGGAACCCCCGGCGGCGGTGGTCACCGTGCCCGCCGTCACCCCGGCGGCGACCGCCGACCCCGCGACCCCGCCGGAACCCCGGCCCCGACCGGTCGGTGCCGTGGTGGGCAGCGGCATCCGGTACGGCGCCGACGAGCGGGTGTTCTACCTCGTCCCCGTCGACGTGCCCGAACTGCCCGGGGTGGCGATCGGCCTGGCCGCCGGCCGGCGTTCCCCCGCCGGCGAGCTGACCACCGACTATCTGGTCAACGACGTGACCGGCAGCGACCGCCGGCCGGGGTTCCACCAGATCGGCTACGACCAGCACGGACGGCTGCCCGCCGACGCCCCGGTGCCCACCTTCGGGTACTTCGTCGGGCCGGCCGCACGGATCGTCGGCACCGTCGACGGCCGCCAGGTCGAGGCCCGGCTCGCCCGGTGGAGCGAGGATCCCCGACTGGTGATCTTCTGGTTCGACCCGGCGGTGCTCGCCCCCGGGACACCGCTGGACGGGATCGTCGCCCGCGACGGCCGGGGGCGGAGGCTGTGACCGGTCCCCCGCGGTTGTCGTCGGCCCGGGCGGCTCTAGGCTGGGGTGGCAGTGCCGGGCGTTGACCAGGGAGGAATCGCCATGAGCCAGACCGAGCGGACCGACTTCGCGGACGAGTGGAACGTGGCCGAGGACGACGGTGTCCTGGACGCCTCGGACACCCTCGACGACGACCGGACCGGTGATCCTCTCGACACCGGCATCGTCGCCGCGGACCACTGGACGGCGGCGAACCGGTTCGGCACCACGGCCGCCGAGGAGCGGGCCGGCGAGTCCCTCGCGCAACTGCTCGCGCAGGAGGAGCCGGACATCGACCCGTACGCCGAGGTGGCCGACGACGAGGACGAGGACGAGCTGACCCGCCGGGGCTACGACCGGGAGGCCCGGACGGGACGTCTGGTCGCCGACGACGAGGGCCTCGGCGAGGACCAGCAGGCGGAAGCGGTCGCCTGGGACGTCGGCATCGACGGGGGCGCGGCCAGCGCCGAGGAGGCCGCCATCCACCTGGTCGACGACCCGAACGGCCCGGGAGACGGCCCGCTGCGCTGACGACGGGCGGCCGAACGGCACCACCACGGCTCGACCGGCGTTGGGGCGACGCTCGCGTTCCGGACACGTCCGGTCCATCTGGCGCCGATAGCGTGCACCCGCCAGTTGTTCGGCGTCAGTCAGGTGGTGCTCTCTGTCATGGCAAGTGTCGACCGTCGAAAATTCCTGAAGATGATGAGCGTTCCGGTGGCGGCGGCCGCCCTGCCGGTGGACTTCAGCAAGGCCCTCGCCATCCCGGCGAACAACCGGACCGGTTCGATCGAGGACGTCGAGCACGTCATCTTCCTCATGCAGGAGAACCGTTCCTTCGACCACTTCTTCGGCACCTTGCGCGGTGTCCGGGGCTTCGCGGACCCGCACCCGGTGACGCTGCCCTCCGGCCGCAGCGTCTGGCACCAGCCGAACGGCTCCGCCGACCTGCTGCCCTTCCGGCCCGAGGTGCCCGACCTCGGGCAGACCTTCCTGCCCGACCCGCCGCACGGCTGGGCCGACACCCACGGCGCCTGGAACGGCGGCCGGTACGACCGGTGGGTGCCCAACAAGGGCGTGGTCACCATGACCCACCACACGCGCGCCGACCTGCCGTACCACTTCGCCCTCGCCGACGCCTTCACGGTCTGCGACAACTACCACTGCTCGGTGCTGGCCTCGACCGACCCCAACCGCTACCACCTGTGGACCGGCTGGGTCGGCAACGACGGCAGGGCCGGCGGCCCGGTGATCGACAACGCCGAGGCGGGCTACGACTGGTCGACGTACCCGGAGCGGCTGGAGCGCGCCGGGGTCTCCTGGAAGGTCTACCAGGACGTCGGCCTGGGGCTGACCGCCGAGGGCTACTGGGGCTGGACCGGGGACCCGTTCATCGGCAACTACGGGGACAACTCGCTGCTCTACTTCCACCAGTACCAGAACGCCCGGCCCGGCACCCCGCTGGCCGACCGGGCGAAGACCGGCACCGAGATCTCGAAGCAGGACCGTTCCCCGGAGGCGCTGCTGGCCGACTTCCGCCGGGACGTGGCGAACGGAACGCTGCCGCAGGTGTCCTGGATCGTCGCGCCGGAGGCCTACAGCGAGCACCCGAACTGGGGTCCCGACTACGGCGCCTGGTACATGTCGCAGGTCGTCGACATCCTGGCCAGCCACCCCGAGGTCTGGAGCAGGATGGCCCTGTTCATCACGTACGACGAGGAAGGCGGCTTTTTCGACCACCTGGTGCCACCGACGCCGCCGCAGAGCCGTGCCGAGGGCCTGTCCACCGTGCCGACGACCAACGAGGTCTTCCCGGGCGACGCCCGCCGCGCCGCCGGCCCGTACGGCCTCGGCATCCGGGTGCCGATGATCGTCGTCTCGCCGTGGACCCGGGGCGGCTGGGTCAACTCGCAGGTGTTCGACCACACGTCGCTGATCCGCTTCCTGGAGGCCCGGTTCGCCAAGGGCAACGCCGACCTGGTCGAGTCCAACATCACGCCGTGGCGCCGCGCGGTGGTCGGCGACCTGACCACCGCGTTCGACTTCCGGACCCCGAACGCCTCGCCGCGGGTGACGCTGCCGGACACCGCCGACCTCAAGCCGGTCGACCTCACCCGCCAGCCCGACGAGGTGCCGGTGCCGCCGGCCGACCCGCGCCTGCCCGGCCAGGAGCGCGGGGTACGGCCCGCGCGGGCCATCCCGTACACCCTGCACGTGGACGGCCGGGCCGCCGGCACATCGTTCCAGCTCGACTTCCGCAACTCCGGGGGCGCCACCGGCGTCTTCCAGGTCCGCTCGGCCGACCCGGCCCAGCCGCCCCGCACCTACACGGTCGAGCCGGGCACGCAGGTGAGCGACACCTGGGACGCCACCGCCGGGTACGACCTCGAGGTGCACGGCCCCAACGGCTTCTTCCGCCGCTTCACCGGCGGCGCGGGCGCCGGTGTCGACGTCCGGGCGCGGTACGACGAGCGCGACCACGAGGTCGGCCTGGCCCTGGTGAACCGGGGCGCGAAGCGGGTCGAGGTGACCGTCGCCGACCGCTACTCGTCGCGGCGGACCCGGCTGTCGTTGAAGCCGGGCGAGACGAAGTCGCCGTCGTGGTCGCTGTCGCGGGCGCACGGCTGGTACGACCTGACCGTCACGGTCTCCGCCGACGCCGCCTTCGCGGCCCGGTACGCCGGTCACGTCGAGAACGGCAGGCCCAGCATCAGCGACCCGGCCATGGGTGGCCTGGTCTGATCCGTTCCGCTCGAACGGCCCGAGGTGACCGTCCACCCCCAAACCGGGGGCGGGCGGTCACCTCGGCGCGCGCCCGGCGACCCGCCGGTCCGGGTCGCCTTTCCGACGCCGATGTTCCCCTGGTGGGCCGTCAGGCCGTTCACTGTCGCCACACCGAAGCAGCGGAAGGGGTCGCCGTCATGACGATCAGCCACGTCAGCGTGGGTCACGGGCCGCACCGGGTGCTGGCCCTGCACGGCTGGTTCGGGTCGGCGCACGGCTGGGGCTGGCTGCCGGAGCTGATCGACGTCGAGCGCTTCACCTGGGCGTTCCCGGACTACCGGGGCTACGGCGCGCGCACCGGCGTCGCCGGCGAGCACACCATCGCCGAGATCTCCCGCGACGCCCTGGCGCTGGTCGACTCCCTCGGCTGGGACACCTTCTCGGTGGTCGGGCACTCCATGGGCGGCAGCGCCGCCCAGCGCGTCCTCGCCGACGCGCCCGGGCGGGTGGCCCGCCTGGTCGGCATCAGCCCGGTCCCGGCCGGCGGGGTGCCGTTCGACCTGCAGGGCTGGACGCTGTTCGACGGCGCCGCCGCCAACCCGGCCAACCGGCGCGCGATCATCGATCTCACCACCGGCAACCGGCTGTCCGGCCGCTGGCTCGACGAGATGGTGCGGTTCTCCCTGACCCACTCCACCCCGGAGGCGTTCGGCGCGTACCTCACCGCGTGGGCGCGGACCGACTTCACCGACGAGGTGAAGGGCAACCCCGTGCCGGCGCTCGCCGTGGTCGGCGAACACGACCCGGCGCTGGGCGCCGACACGATGCGCGAGACCTGGCTGCGCCACTACCCCAACGCCCGGCTGGAGGTCCTCGCCAACGCGGGGCACTACGCCATGTACGAGACCCCGGTGCGGTTGGCCACCGTGGTCGAGGAGTTCCTCGGGCAGTGAGGCAGGGCCGGCCCTCAGCGCGCCGCAGGCCGCCGGCCCCGGGTCGACACGAACTGGTACGACATCACGGCGAACCCCGGGTCCCGCAGCAGCTTGCGGAACGCCTCCAGCTGGCCCGGCGACAGCCCCGCGTCGAGCAGCTCCGGCTCCAGCTGCCGGGAGTTCGTCCCGTACAGCGACGCCCCGAGGGAGCCCCCGGGCCAGCTCTGCGAGTGGGTGACCGTGTCGACCTCGACCAGCCCGGCCGCCACCAGCTCCCCGTGCACGTCCTGCGCCCAGGCCAGGTCCGCGCCGTGGCTCTGCAGGATGTCGAGCATCGCGTCCGTCACCTGGGCGAAGAGCTTCGCCGCGTCGTCGCTCGGCGCGGTCAGCACACGCAGCGGCGCGGTGCAGTCGAACTCCTCGACCAGCAGCCACCCGCCCGGGGCCAGCGCGCCGGCCAGCGAGGCCAGCACGCGCCGCCGCTCCGGCAGGTGCACCAGCACCAGCCGCGCGTGGATCAGGTCGAAGGCGTCGCCGGGCGGCGGCTCGGTGCGCACGTCGTGCCGGCGTACGTCCAGGTTGCCGGTCGGGGTGAGCTGCGTGGTGTCGAGGTCGGTGGCCAGCACCCGACCGCCGCGGCCGACCGCGCGGGCCAGGCTGCGGGCGACCGAGCCGCCACCGGCGCCGACCTCCCAGCACACGCCGCCCGGGGCGAGCACCGGCGGGGCCATCCGGCGCGCGGTGATCGGATCCAGGAAGGACTCCAGCGCCCGTAGCTGGGGCACGGCCTCCGGGGAGCCGGTGTCGAAGGCGTAGTCGGTGTCAGGCACGTGGGTCGGCATCGTTCCTCATCCCTGTCGCAGCGGGTCGGGTCAGGTGCCCGGCGTCGGACCAGAGCCCGGGCACCGGTCGGGGAGCCGGCGGCTCCGGGACCGCGGCGACGCTGAGCATCGCCGCCAGGACGTCCGGGTCGGCCCGGACCTCGTGCACCGGCCGGTCGTAGACCACCCGGCCGTACTCCAGCACCGCGATGCGGTCCGCCACCTCGACGGCGTGCCGGAGCTGCTGTTCGACGAGCAGCACGGTCAGCCCGGACCGGGCCAGCGTGCCGATCAGCTCCCGCACCCGGGCCGCCAGGTCGGGGGCGAGCCCCTCGCACGGCTCGTCGAGCAGCAGCAGCCGGGGCTGGCCGAGCAGGGCCCGGGCGATGGCCAGCATCTGCTGCTCGCCGCCGGACAGCTGGTCGCCGCGGTGGCGCAGCCGGGACCCCAGGCGGGGCAGCAGCTCCAGGATCCGGGCCACCGTCCAGCCCTCGCCGCCGGGCGTCGCGGCCCGCCACGGCGCGGCCGCCAGGACCAGGTGTTCGGCCACCGTCAACCGGGAGAAGACCCGCCGGCCCTGCGGGACCAGGCCGACGCCGGACCGGGCGATCCGGTGCGGCTGCCGCCCCGCCACCTGCACGCCGCCGATCTCGATCCGCCCGGCGTACGGCCGCACCAGGCCGGCCACACTGTGCACCAACGTGCTCTTGCCGGCGCCGTTGCGGCCCACCACCGCCTGGACGGTGCCGGCCCGCACCTCGAGGCTCACCTCGTGCAGCACGGTGCCGCCCGCGTAGCCGGCGCGGAGCCGGTCGATCCGCAGCATCAGGCCACCCCCTCGGCGTACGCCTCCCGGACCGGGCCGGAGGCGCGGATCTGGGCCGGCGTCCCGGTGGCCAGCGTCCGGCCGTCGCGCAGCACGGTCACCGCGTCGCAGAGCGCGTAGACCAGGTCCAGCCGGTGCTCGACCAGGAGCACCGCGACCGCGCGAGGCAGCGTCCGCAGGAACTCCACGAGCCAGCCGACCTCGACGGTGGACAGCCCGGCGGCGGGCTCGTCGAGCAGCAGCAGCCGCGGCCGGCCGGCCAGCCCCATGGCGATCTCCACCTGCCGGCGCTGCCCGTGGGCCAGTTGCCCGGCGGGGATCGCGGCGATCTCGCCCAGGCCCACCCGCGCCAGCAGCGCGTCCGCCGTCCGCTCGGCCGCCCGTCGCCGTGCGGACGGGTGCCACCGGCCCGGCCGCACCGCCCGCGGCAGCGCGGCGACCAGCACGTTCTCCCGCACGGTCAGCGTCGACCAGACGGCGGGGCGCTGGTGGACCCGGCCGATCCCCCGGCGGGAGCGGGCGGCCGTGCCCAGCCGGGTGACGTCCCGGCCGGCCAGCAGCACCCGGCCGCCACCGGCCCGGGTGGACCCGCCGAGCACGTCCAGCAGGGTCGTCTTGCCGGCGCCGTTCGGCCCGATCAGCGCGTGCCGCTGGCCGGATTCGATCCGCAGATCGACGCCGTCCAGCGCGGCCAGCGACCCGTAGCGGACGGTGATCCCGTGGGCGGACAGCAGCGGGGTCATGCGCGTACTCCCGTCGGCGTCGGTCGGTCCGGGGCGGGACGGCGGGCCGGGACGGCCGGCAGCAACCGGCCGCGTACCGGTGGGCGGCGCCCGCCGTCGGGGAGCAGGTACACGGCGGCGACGAAAGCCAGCCCGAGCACCAGGGGCGCCTGCCCGGGGAGCACGCCGAAGAGCCAGTCCCGGGCGGCCACCACGAGCACGGCGCCGACCAGGGCGCCGCCGACCGAGGCGGTGCCGCCGATCACCACGCCGAGCAGCAGCAGGGCGGAGGCGTCGAAGCCGAAGTCGGCCGGTGAGGCGTACCGCTGGGCCACCACCAGCAGGGAGCCGGCGGCGCCCGCGACCGCCCCGGCGGCGACGTGCACGCCGGCGACGTGGACCGGCACCCGGTGGCCGCTGGCCCGCAGCCGGGCCTCGTCGTCCCGGCCGGCCCGCAGCAGCAGCCCGACCCGGGTACGCAGGACCAGCAGCACCACGCCAACCAGGGCCGCGACGACCACCAGGGTGTACAGGTAGCGGGCCCGGTCGGTGGCCAGCACCGGCAGCCCCCACAGTGGACGGGCCGCGGCGACGCCGGCCAGCCCGTCGGTGCCGCCGGTCACCGACCGCCAGCGCCCGACGACGGTCACGGCGAGTTCGCCGACCGCCAGGGTGATCATGAGGAGCACCACTCCCCGCGCGGAGACCACCAGCGGGACGGTCACCGCGGCCAGCGCCGCCCCGGCCGCCGCCGCGACGCCCAGGTGCACCAGGCCGACGTCGGAAAGGTGGCCGCCGACGACGGCGCTGGCATAGGCACCCGCCGCGTAGGGGGCGGTCTGGCCGAGGGTGGGCAGCCCGGCGACGCCGGTGAGCAGGGCGACGCTCACCGCCACCAGGCCGAGCGCCAGGGTGCGGGCGAGCAGCGCGACGGTGTAGTCGTCGACCGCCCACGGCGCCAGCACCAGGGCGGCCACGACCACCGCGGCGACACCGCGACGCAGCGCGCGGACGGCTCGCTGCCTCATGTCGTCTTCCGGGCCGTGGCCAGGCCCCGCGCCCGTACCGCGAGCACCGCCGCCATGGCGGCGAAGAGCAGGAACGGGGCGGCCGACGGGGCGAGCGCGACGCCCAGGGTCTGGATCTGCCCGACGGCCAGCGCGGCGAGCAGGGTGCCGGTCATCGAGCCGAGGCCGCCGAGGACGACGACCACCAGGGAGAGCAGCAGCACGGCGTCGGCGGTGTCCGGCCCGGGACCGATGATCGGCGCGCCGAGCACGCCCGCGGCGCCGGCCAGCGCCCCGGCGGCCGCGAGCACGCCGACCCGGATCCGGGCCGGGCTCACTCCGAGGACGGCGACCATCTCGGCGTCGTCGACGGCCGCGCGGACCAGCATCCCGGCCCGGGTGCGGCGCACCACGAGGTGGAGCAGGCCGGCGAGCAGCGCGGCCACGACGATGAAGACCAGCCGGTACGCCGCGTAGCGGTGGCCGGCGACGGCCACCGACCCGTCCAGCGCGGCGGGGACACGCACCGGCGGGTCGTCCGGCCCGAAGGCGCCCACGAGCAGGCTCCCGCCGGCCAGCGCCACCCCGAAGGTCAGCAGCGCCTGGGTGAGGTGGCTGCGCGCGGCGACCCGGGTGAGCAGCCCGGCGACCAGCGCGCCGGAGGCGGTGGCGGCGACCACGCCGACGGCCAGCGCCAGCGCCAGGCTCGGCCAGCCGCCGTCCAGCAGCGCCGCCGCGGTGTAGCCGCCGATCGCGTAGAGGGTGCCGTGCGCCAGGTTCAGGATGCCGGCGACGCCGAAGCAGAGCACCAGCCCTGCGGCGGCGACGAAGACCAGCAGCCCGTAGGCGACCCCGTCAAGGGCGGGGACGACGTACGGGTCGAGCCGGAGGCCGGCGGCCACCCCGATCATCCGCCGACGGTGGCGAGATCGCCCACCACGGTGTTGGACAGCGCCCGGCCGTCCTGGCGCACCTGGCGCAGGTACCACTTCTGCACGGGTGCGTGGGTGGTCGGCGAGAACTGCCAGGTGCCGCGCGGGCTGGCGATCTGGCCGAGCTGGCCGATGACCGCGTTCACCCGTTCCGGGGTCGGGTCGTCCCCGGCCGCCGCGATGGCCCGGTCCAGCACGGCCGCCGCGTCGTAGGAGGCCATGGCGTACGTGGTCGGGGAGCCGTCGTGCTCGGCCTTCCAGGCGGCCACGAACGCGCGGTTCTCCGCGTTGTCGAGGTCCGGGGAGTAGTTGAGCACCGAGTAGATGTTCCGGGCGGCCTCGCCCTGCGCGTTGAGCACCCCGCCCTCGGTCAGGAAGCCGGCCGCGTAGAGCGGCAGGTCCTTCACCTCCGACTGGGCGTACTGCTTGACGAAGTCGACGGCCGCGCTGCCGGCGTAAAACGTGTAGACGGCGTCCGCCCCGGAGGCCTTGATCCGCGCGAAGTACGGGGTGAAGTTGGTGGTCGTCGGGAACGGCGTGAAGGTGGTTCTCCCGTCCGGGTTGGCCAGCTTGCCGCCGACCTTGGCGAAGGCCTCGGTGAAACCGCGCAGCTCGTCCCAGCCGCCCTGGTAGTCCGGGCCGATGGCGTAGACGCTGCCCTTGACGTCGTCGCGCACGTGCTGGGCGACGGCCTCGCCCGGCTCGTCGGACAGGTAGGAGGTGTGCCAGACCCGGGACACGTCCTTGAGCTCCGGCCGGCCGTTGGAGCCGACGAACGGCACCTTCGCCTCGTTGAGCAGCGGGTAGACCGCGGCCACCGAGCCGCCGCCGACGACGCCGGTCAGCGCCACCACCCGGTCCTGCTTGAGCAGCTTCGTGGCGGCCGGCACCGCGGTGGCCGCCCCGTTGCCCTCGTCGGCGACCACCAGTTCCACCCGCCGGCCGCCGAGCCTGCCGTCGTGGGTGGACAGGTAGAGCTGGAAACCGTCGCGGATGTCCTTGCCGACCGCCTGGTACGTGCCGGAGAGCGACGCCAGCAGGCCGATCTTGACGGATCCGCCGGAGCCGGCGGCGCCCTGGTCGTCGGCGCACGCGGGCGCGGCGAGCAGGACGAGGGCGAGCAGCGCCGCGGTGCGGGCACGGCGGCGCCGGGGCATGGTCAGGGACATGTTCGCTCCTACGTGAGGGGGTGGGGGTGTTCGGCGTGGGGGCGCCGGGAGGTCAGCGGCTGCGGCTCAGGGCCGCCCGCGCCGCGGGGGTCAGGGCGTCGCCGATGCGGTTCGCCAGCTCGGTCATCTCGTAGGAGACCTTGCCGACGTCGCACTGCGGGTCGGCGAGCACGAGCAGCGAGGCGCCGTCGTTGAAGGCCATGGAGAACATGAACCCGCCCTCGAGCTGGGTGACGTTGGAGATCACCGCGCCGGCGTCGAAGAAGGCGGCCGCGCCGCGGAGCAGGCTCACCAGGCCGCTGCCGGTCGCCGCCAGCTGGTCGGCCCGGTCGGGCGGGAGCCCTCGGGTGGCGGCCACCATGAGGCCGTCGCTGGAGATGGCGATCGCATGGCTGACCTCGGTGGCGCGCTCGGCGAAGGCGTCCAGCAGCCAGCCGAGATCCTGGTGGTCGGTCACGTGCACTCCCTGTCGATCAGTTGTTGATCAGATTGGGCCGGCGGCCGGCGACGCCCCGGGCGTACGCGGCCATCGCGGTGGCCACCCGGGCCGGGTCGCGGTGCTCGGAGCGCTGCCGCGGCACGGTGACGCCGCCCGGCACCAGGTGCTGCTGCGGCTGGCGCATAGGCAGGCCGGAGGTGGTGGTGCCGGCGACCTCGGGCGCGTCGGCCCGGGCCGCCGTACGCCAGGCGTCGTCGGCGGGGCCGGCCCACGGCGTACCGTTCCCGCCGTCCGGCCGGTCGGCCTGGAACCAGTGGTTGACCTGGTGGAAGATGACGAGCTCCTCGGCGGGCGCGGCACCGCGGTCCGGCGCGGGCGCGGGCCGGTAGACCGGCGCCACCGGCAGCACCGGCTCGGCCGGCGGGCTGCCCGCCCAGGGCTCCGGCGCCGCCCGGTACGGCGTCGCCACGGCGGTCCGCGCCGCCCGCCGGGACGGCCGGGCGGCGGTGAGCAGGAACTCCTCCGGCGGCAGCGGCCGGATGATCGTCCCCGGCAGCGCCACCTCGGCGATGGTGCCGCGGCGCGGGCCGGGGCGGAGCTGCACGGCCACGCCGAGCCGCGCGGCGAGCTGTCCCACCACGACCAGTCCCATCGCCCGCACGGCGGCGACGTCGACGGCGGGCGGGCGGGCGAGCAGGTCGTTGAGCTGTTGGCGGCGCTGCGGGGACAGCCCCACGCCCTCGTCGCTGATCTGGACGATCACCCGGTCGCCCAGGCTGCGGCCGGTCACCCAGGTCTCGGTCGCCGGCGGCGCGTAGCCGGTGGCGTTCTCCATCAGTTCGGCCAGCAGGTGCACGACCTCGTCGACGGACTCGGCGGCGACGGCGACGTCCCCGTCGATCAGGCCGAGGCGGATCCGGGCGTAGTGCTCGATCTGGCTCTGCGCCGCCTGGAGCACCTGTTGCAGCGGCACGTCGTGGTGGCGGACCCGCCCGACGCCGACCCCGCCGAGCACCAGCAGGCTCGCGTTGATCCGCCCCATCCGGGTGGCCAGGTTGTCCAGCGTGTAGAGCTGGTGCAGCCGGTCGGGATCGGTCTCGTCCCGCTCGACCTTGTCGACCTGGGCCAGCACCGCGTCGACCAGCCGCTGCTCCCGGCGGCTGAGGTGGATGAAGATCTCGGCGGTGTTGGCCCGCATCACCGCCTGCTCGACCGCCGTCCGCACCGCCGCCCGGTGCACCGCGGTGAAGGCCTGCCCCACCTCGCCGATCTCGTCGTCGCTGGAGGGCTCCAGCGCGTCGGCGGCCTGTCGCCGGGCCAGCTCGTCGGGGTCCACGGAGGAGCTGTCCGGCTCCTGGAGCCGGGCCACGACCTGCGGCAGCCGCTCGAACGCGACGGCGTTGGCCGCGTCCCGCAGCCGGCGCAGCCGCCGGGTGATCTGCCGGGCCACCGCCCAGGTGACCAGCGTGGTCAGCAGCAGGGCCACCACGGCGGCCGCCGCCTCCACCGCCGTGCGCCGCCGCTGGTCCGCGTGCGCGGCGCGGACGTCGTCGAGCACCGCCGCGTCGACCCGCTGGCGCAGCTCGGCCAGGCGCACGGACCACTGCCGGGTGGCGGTCACCCAGGTGTCGAGGTCCAGCTCCAGCCGGCTGCCCGCGACGCTCCGGGACACCTGGTCCTGCATCCGTTGCAGCAGCAGCGCGCTCTCGCCGCTGCCGGCCTGCTCCCACCAGCCCCGCCAGGCGGGCCGGGCGAGGGCCAGGAAGGCGAGGCTCGACTCGGTGAAGCCGGTCCGGGCGGCGGTGATGTCCTGCTGCATGGCGGGCGTCAGCTGGTCGGCCGCGACCGCGCGCAGGACGGCGACCTGCTGCTGACCGACCGCCTCGGCCACCTTGGACAGCGCCGCCGAGGCCCGGATCCCGTCGGCGATCCGGGCGTTGACCACGCCCAGGGTGACGCTCTCGCGGAGGCTGAGCAGGTCGGCGATCGCGATCCGGTAGCTGAAGGTCATCGCCGACACCGAGGCGCGCTCCGCGGTGCGCACCTGGGCGCGCAGCGGCGGCAGGCCGGCCAGCGCCGCGTCGATCCGCGGCAGGACGGCCTGGCCGGCGGCGGAGCCGGCGGGCAGCTTCGCCCGCTGCCGGCGGTAGTGGGCCACGGCCGCGTCGGTGGCGGTGGTGGCGTCGGCGAAGGCGTCCTGCTGCTCCGGTGCGCCCCGGGTGAGCAGGTCGGCGGCGACGATGCGCTCGTTCTGCAACCGGTGGGCCAGGTCGCCCGCCTCGGCGCCGAGCTGGGCCAGCAGGCCGAGGTCGCTGGCGCGGGTGGTCTGCCGGGCGCTCTCGGTCAGCGCCAGGCCGGCGAAGCCCAGCACGGCGACCAGCGGCGCCGCGACGATGAGACGCATCCGGGCGGCGATCTTCCAGCCGCGGCGGCGGGTCGGGTAGGGTCGGGCCACGTGGGACCTCGTGCTCGACGCCAAGGCTGACTCCCCGCACTCATCTACAAAGGTCATCTGCATTTGCGGATTGCACGTCTCATTGCGCCGGAAGCCGTGCGCCCAGACCAGCCCTCGCGGTGGTACAAACAGGCCGTACCAGCATCTGTACCCAGAGTTGCCAGCACCGACGGGCCGCGCCGGCCGGTGCGGGCCGCGGCGGTCAGGACCGGCCGGGCGACGGCGGGTGGCCGTCCACCTCCGGCTGGCCGAGCACCTGACCGATCAGCTCCCGCAACTCGTCGATGGCGGCCACCACCGCCTCCGGATCGCGCGCGTCGCGCCGGGCGGGCGGCACCGCGTCCAGCCGCGCCACCTCGCCGAACCGGGGACCGCGCCGACCGTCCGCGGCTAACTGCTCCGCCGCCACCTGGGGCCACAGCGCCGCCAGCCGGCCACCCGTGCCGAGCACCTCGTCGCATCGGACGGCGAACTCCTGGCTGCCGAACCGGCGACCGGACTCGACCGCGGCGACCGTCTCCCGGCTGAACCGCACCCGCTCCGCCAGCGCCCGCTGGGTCAACCCTTGGCGCGTCCGCCACCGGCGCAACTCCGCACGGAACCGGTGACTGGCAGCGCAGTGAGCGGCGCTCGACGGGGGCGTGCGATCCATGTGCTCACCTTCGCGACGCCGGGTCGGCATCGTCATCAGATCGGGGTGGGGTGATGACTGGGCATTCGCAAGGGACAATTCTTAACCCATCGGCCGACGGGTGTGAAGACATGACTCCGCTCTGTGACGGCGTCCGCAGGTCAACGCCTCGCATGGCGCGGTCAGGCCGCCGGTCGCTCGACGGCGGGGGCCGCCCGGCCGCCGGACGGCACCTTGGTGTCGATGACCACCGGTAGGCCGCGGTGCGCCCGGAACGCCACGTTGGCTTGGTAGGACCGGCGGTGCCCGGGGGCCAGCCGCAGCCCCGGTACGGCCACGGCGAGCCGGGTGAGCGCCATCCCGGCCTCGAGCCGGGCCAGTGCCGCGCCGATGCAGAAGTGCGGCCCGTGCCCGAAGGAGAGGTGTTCGTTCGCGTCGGTCCGCCCCGGGTCGAACCGGTCCGGGTGGGCGAACACCGCCGGGTCCCGGTTGGCGGCGCCGATGAGCAGCAGGCAGCGCGCCCCGGCCGGGATGGTGACTCCGCCCAGCGTGATCGGCCGTTTCGTCACCCGCAGCCACCCGTCGATGGCCGGCGCGAAGCGCAGCGTCTCGGTGAGGAACGCGGGCACCCGGTGCGGCTCCGCCGCGATCATCGGCCATCGGCCGGGGTCCGAGAGAACCTGGTCCAGCGCGTGGGCGAGCAACCCGGCCGTGGTCTCGTGCCCGGCGACCAGGAGGTTGAACACGATGCTCGACACCTCGGCGACCGTGAGCACCTCGTCGTCGCCACCCCGGTACGCGAGCAACTGATCGACGTAGCCGTCGCCGGGCCGGCCACCGTCGAGCCGGTCCCGCACGAGGTCCTGGCAGTAGCGCCAGAACTCCAGCAGGCCCCGGGCCAATCGGACCTGTTCCGCCGGATCCGGCCGCCCCCAGACGAGGGCGATCTGGCCGTCCGCCCAGGCCCGGACGCGGCCGATGTCCCGCTCCGGCACGCCGAGCAGGTCGAGCAGGACCAGCAGGGGCAGCTCGGTGGTGAACTCCCGGACGAGGTCGACCTGTTGCCCGGCACGGGCGGCGAGGCGGGACACCAGTTCGTCGACCCGCCGCCGGACGATCGCGCCGTACCGCTGCTCGACCCGGTCGGCCGTGTTGGCGAAGGTGGCCCGCAGCGCCCGGCGGGTCCGCGGATGCACCGGCGGATCGGCGGCGGCGGTGGTGGGCGGGGCGTCGATCTGCATGATGACGGCCAGCGCCTCCGGGCAGACGTCGTAGACCGGCGCGAGGGTGAGGGCGTTGCCGAAGCTCTCGGTGTCGCCGAGAGCGCGCCGCACGTCGGCGTGCCGGGTGATCAGCCACAGCCCGAGGTCCTCGTCGTGGTGCACCCCGCCCGGGGAGTCGAGGAGCTGCCGCCACACCTGCGCCGGGTCGGCGAGATACGCGCCGGCGAACCGATTCCACCGCATGACCGCCTCCTGAAATGGCGACCCGGCGACCCCTCGGGTGCCGGCACCTTTCACGGTGCGCCCCTCGACGAATCAAGTCAAGATTTGCCGACGTCAATGGGATTGGCCTGGTAATTGCATTCTTGCGGTCTCGTCAATTCCTGGCTCATATGCAACTTGCGGCCCGCTCATTGCGCACCGATTCTCGCGATGAGCAGCGTGAACGACCTTACCGTGAGACGTGGCTAAAGATGTTTGCCACCCGCTCATTCCATTTGCGCTCTCGAAAATACGCTGACCGGCCGTCAAGAGCGCGGAGCAGTCCCACGCCGCCCGCACCAGATACCAGCCGGGCGCTGTCACGCTCCCATCGTGGCAACCTTCGCGCGCCGAAGCGGTGGTATGCGCCGGCCGGCCCGGCTCCGGACGGAACCTCGCCCGTGTGAGGATGCGGGTCATGCGTGCGGTGATCTTCGACCAGTTCGGTGCCCGACCCGAGGTCCGTGAGGTGCCGGACCCGGTGGCGCCGCCCGACGGCGCGGTCGTCCGGGTCGAGGCGACGGGGTTGTGTCGCAGCGACTGGCACGGCTGGCAGGGACACGACCCCGACATCCGCCCGCCGCACGTCCCCGGGCACGAGTTCGCGGGTGTGATCGCGGCGGTCGGCGCGGACGTCCGTGGCTGGCGGCCCGGCGACCGGGTCACCGCGCCCTTCGTCTGCGCCTGCGGGCGGTGCCCCGCCTGCCTCGCGGGCGACCAGCAGGTCTGCGAGCGGCAGACGCAGCCCGGCTTCACCCACTGGGGCTCGTTCGCCGAGTACGTGGTGGTGCGGCACGCCGACGTCAACCTGGTCGGGCTTCCCGACGAGTTGGACCACCCGACGGCGGCGGCGCTCGGCTGCCGCTTCGCCACGGCGTTCCGGGCCGTGGTGGGCCAGGGGCGGGTGGCCGCGGGCGAGTGGGTGGCGGTGCACGGCTGCGGCGGCGTGGGCCTGTCGGCCGTGATGATCGCGGCAGCCTGCGGGGCTCGGGTGGTGGCGGTCGACATCTCCCCCGGCGCGCTGGAACTCGCCCGGCGCTGCGGGGCGACGGTCTGTCTGGACGGCGGCTCGCTCACCGGGCCCGGCGCGGTGGCTGCGGCCGTCCGGGAGGCGACGGGCGGCGGCGCCCACCTGTCGCTCGACGCGCTGGGCAGTCACGCCACCTGCGCGGCGTCCGTCGAGAGCCTGCGGCGGCGCGGCCGGCACGTGCAGGTCGGCCTCCTCCCCGTCGCGCAGGGCCGTCCGGCGCTGCCGATGGAGCTGGTGATCGCGTACGAGCTGGAGTTGCGCGGCAGCCACGGCATGGCCGCACACGCCTACCCGGAGCTGCTCCGGCTGGTCACCGCCGGGGTGCTGCGCCCCGGCGAGCTGATCACCCGCACCATCGGCCTCGATCAGGTGCCGGACGCGCTGACCACGATGGACCGGCCCGCAGCGGCCGGAATGTGCCTCATCGAGCCGCGCTGAGCGGACCGCCCGACCGGCCGCGGACCGATCCGCCCCGAGGGCTGGACCGGTCCGCGGCCGAGCCGCTCAGCTGACGGTCACCGAGACGGTCCGCGGCGGCTGCTGGAGCTGCCCGTAGTTGTCGACGCCGCGGATCGAGACGGTGTAGGTGCCCGCCGGAATCACCGGCGAGGTGTACGCGAAGTTCGATCCCGGGGAACCCGGGCTGGTCAGGAAGGACGCGATCCACGGGAAGTTGCCGGGGGTGCCCGGCGTGCTGAAGGTGCCGGCGGCGTTCATACCCTGACCCGCGCTGTTGGAGATCTGGATCTCCACGCGGAGCATCCCGAGGTCGTCGACGGCCCGTCCGCTGACCACGATCCGGCCGCCGGTGTAGGCCTGACCCTCCACCGGGGTGATGCTCGGCTCCAGCCGCGGATCGAGGTCACCGGGGTACACGAGGTACCGCGCGGTGGCGCCGGAGGTGGAGCCGTCCTGCTGGCCCGCCGTGTCGACGGCCCACGCCTCGACGCTGTACTCGCCCTTGGTCGGCAGGTCGATCGACAGGCTGAACGCGGTGCTCGTCGCGCCCGGCGCGGCCAGCGTGGCGTTGACCGTGGCGAAGGCGGCGGCCATGGTGCCGTTCGGCTGCACGTACCGGCCGGTGTCCAGGTCGCGCAGCGCCACCCGGACGCTCTGCACGCCCCTGTCGTCGGTCGCCGTGCCGGCCAGGTCGAGGTGCAACCGGTCGACGTTCTGGTCCACCCCGGTGAAGCTCAGCAGGCCGTTCGGGAACGCGTCGCCGGGCACCTGCGCGGTGACGCTGAGCCGGCCCAGGTTGGTGCTCGACGTGGTCAGGCCCAGGCTGTCGGTGGCCCGTACCCGGAAGTCGTAGACACCGGGGGTGAGCGGCACGGTGGTGAAGGACCACGAGTAGGACGCGGCGTCGAGGTTGGTCGGCGAGATCCGGTGGTAGGCCGCGACCGAGTCGGCGCCCCAGATGCCGTCGGCGGCCAGCGCCTCCCGGGTGGTGTTGTTGCGCAGGTAGATCTCGACCGACTTCAGCGCGTCGTCGTCGTTGGCCGTGCCGGCGAAGGTGATCGCGGCGCCGGGCGCGACGGTGATCGGCGCGGCCGCGGTCGGCGGGGTCATCGGTACGGGCGCGCTGATGGCCACCGTCGGCGGGACACCGGTCGACGAGACGGTCCAGTCCCGGGTGTCGCCGCGCAGGTCGCTCTGGCCGGCGGTGTCGACCGCGGTGGCGCTCATCTTCCACTGGCCCTCGATCGGCAGGGCCACCTCGAACTGCCAGGTGGTCGACAGCGCGCCGATCACGTCCGGCTCGCCGCGGAAGGTGTTGTAGACGGGGGCGACCGTCCCGTCGTCCTGGAGGTACCGGTTGTCCGAGGTGCGGAACGAATAGATCAGCGAGCCGACGCCCTTGTCGTCGGTGGCGGTGCCGGTGGCGACGAAGCTCTTCGTGGCCAGCAGGCCGCCGGGCGGCGAGTCGATCCGCGTCGACGGCGGCAGGTCGTCGAAGCGGAAGGCCTCGATCTTCTTGACGGCCTTCGTGGCGTCACCGACGCCGTCGCGGCCGAACGTCTTCGCCTGGATCTGGTAGACGCCGGAGGGCAGCGACACCGGCAGCGTCCACGTGGTCGAGGCGGTGTTCACCGCGGCGACCGTGGCGTTGATGGTGTTGGCGGATCCCCAGGTCTTGAGGTCGTCCTGCAGGTACTGCTTGGTGTTCCGGTTCTGAATCTCGATCTGGACGCGGCTGACCCCGGCCGGGGTGAGCGCCTGGCCGCCGAGCGTGAACGACTCGTTGGCCGGCTTCACGGCGCCCTCGATGGGCGTGACGATGGTGGTGTCCACCGCCGCCGGCGCCGGCGCCTTGGACAGGTCGAAGAAGCCGACCCGGCCGACCGTCTTGCCGCCCTTGACGTTGCCGTCGCCGCCGACGAGGAGACCGCGGGAGGTGGCCAGCATGGCTTTCTCGCCCTCGTACGAGTTGGAGCCGGGGTTCCACTCCAGGGCGGTGCCGGTCTTGGGGTCGAGCGCGCCGAGGTGGTCGCGGCGGACCACCTGGTCGCCGAGGCCGTAGCCGCTCAGGCCCTGGCCGGTGCCGTACCCGACGTTGTCCAGGCCGGGCCAGGGCACGTTGGAGGTCGGCGACTCCTGCCAGCTGAAGTGGCCGCCGACGTACACCGCGGTGGCGGTGATGGCGACCGAGTAGACGCTGTCGAAGTGCCGCGACACCCAGAGCGGCTGGACGTTGTCGGCACCGGTGAGCGGATACGCGATGGCGGTGTCGTTGATCGGCGGGCGGTCGCCGCCCGAGCCGCTGGTGACGACGAAGTAGGAGTCGTCCGGCGCGATGTCACCGGCGAACACCCGCTGGATGCCGCCGACGAAGGAGAGGTTGTCCTCCCACAGCCGGGTACGCCACGGCAGCAGGGCCTTGGTGGCGGTGTTGACCAGGGCGACGCCGTAGCGGTCCTGACCGGCGATCTGCCGGCCGGTGTGGACGACGAGCAGCTTGCTCCGGTCGTGGGTCAGCTTGAGCTGCTGCACGGTGAGCATGCCGCCGACGCCGATGCCGCCGGTGAGCGGCAGGTTGAAGCCGGTGTCCACCGCGCCCGTGGTCGGGTTGAGCGCGACCAGGCCGCTGCGACTCACCCCGTTGACCGTGCTGAACTGGCCGCCCACGTAGACCGCGGTGCTGCTCACGGCCAGCGCGGTGGCGCGGGCGTTCGCGGTCGCGGTGAACGCCGCGATCGGCGCGCCGGTGGTCGGGTTGAGCCGCACGATCTTCCGCTTGGTGACGCCGCCGACCGTGTTGAAGGATCCCGCGACGTAGAGCGACGACCCGTCGGGCGACGCCTCGACGGCCTCGACGGACCCGTCGAACGTCGGCTTGAAGCCGGTGTCGACCTTCCCGGTGTCCAGGTTGTACGAGGCCAGCGACTTCTGCCCGATCGTCGTCCCGCCGACGTTGGCGATCGAGGTGAACGTCCCGGCGATGAAGACCCGGTTGCCGATCACCTCCAGGTCCTTGATCTCGCCGTTGGTGATCCTCGGCGTGTCGGTACGCGGCGCGCTCGGCACCAGCCGGGTGTCTCCCGGCACCACCTGCGCCGTGGTGGCGACCGTACGCGCCGCGCCGAGCGCGGCGCCGCCGCTCATCGCCGCCGCGCCGGTCCGTACGGTGGTGCCGGCGTTCGTGGCGGTGAGCTTGGTGGCCACGGTGCCCGCGACCGCCGGTACGCCCATCACCACGACGGCCCCGGCGACCAGACCCGCGACGGTGCGACTCCAGACCTGCATCCAGTCAACTCCCTGTGAACGCCCGAGACGGCACCACCGGGTCGGTCCCCGGCAACGTCCACCCGCCCGCGTGCCGGACGTCACCGTAGAAGGCAGGGTCTTTGCGCGGTACCGCGCCGCACCGGATTCCACCGCACGACACCAATTCCGGCCGCACCGGCTGGCCGCACCACCTACGGATCCAGACCCGCTCCCCCGATCGGACGGCGGGGCCCTGCTCAGCGGAGCCGCGGCCCGCTGATCGGCGGATCAACCCGCGGGATCGACGTGGTCCCGCCAGGAGTGTCGCGGCTCGTAGCCCAGCACCTGCCGGGCCTTGTCGATGCTGAGCAGGGTCTCGTGCTGGCCGAGTTCCCGGCGGACCTCGACGTCCGGGTAAACCTCGGCCATCAGGCTGGCGCTGGACCTGGTCATCACGGTGTCCGCGTTGGCGATGACGAAGACGTCGGCGCCAGGACGGTCGTGGGCGAGCGCCCGCTCGACCGCCTGGGCCCCGTCGCGGGCGTCGATGTAGCCCCAGAGGTTCCAGCGGCGCAGCCCCGGGTCGGCCTGGAAGGCGGGGAACCCCGCGTAGTCCTCGACGTCCATCACGTTGGAGAAGCGCAGGCCGACCATGACCAGCTCCGGGTCCCAGCGGCAGAAGTGCCGCGCCATCTCCTCCTCGAGGGCCTTGTTCAGCGAGTAGGTCGACTCCGGGCGCGGCGGGTACTCCTCGTCGACCGGCGCATACGGCGGCGGGGTGTCGAACGGCAGCCCCAGCACCGTCTCGCTCGACGCCCACACCACCCGCTTGATCCCGGCCGCCCGGGCCGCGGCGAAGACGTTGTAGGTGGCGGCCGAGTTGTTCGCGAAGGTCACCGCGTTGGGCAGCAGCCCGGGCGCCGGGACCGCCGCGAGATGCACCACCGCCTCGACGCCGCCGGCGTGCTCGTCGGCGCCGCCGGTGAACGCCTCCACCACCTGCCCGTAGTCGGTGAGGTCGACCAGGAGGAACTCGCCGTCGACGTCGCGCGGGTCGCGCCCGCCGGCGCGGTCCACCGCGAGCACGTCGACGCCCGCCGCGCGCAGGTGCGCGACCACGGCGCGACCGAGCTTGCCGGCGGCGCCGGTGACGACGACACGCCTGGGGACGGTGGGCGGCACAGGGTCGGTCATGACCACATCCTTTCCTGCCGCGCCGCGTGCCGCACGCGCGGCCCCGCACTTCCCGCGTCCGGTCGGGTGGAAACGGGGCCATGCGCACTATCCGCGCCCATTACAAAAACTGCCTCCGAAATGGAGATAGGGGCGGCGCAGATACGTAGAAGAGGCCATCACCCATCGATCCGGCCAATCGTCCGCCTCCGGACATTCACCGGCCCCGGCCCCCTTCCCACCCGACGGGCGGGCCACCCGAGGATGCCGGAGGATCCGGCGAAGGCGCAGGTAGCGGGCGGTGCGACGGCGAGGCTGGGCAGGCCGTGACGCGTTGCGCAGTCAGAAAAGTTGCTGCCCATCGAGAAATAGACGAACGTGCGACCGGGCTGGCCGAACGCATCGACGACCGGCACGATCCGGGGATCCGATTGAAGATCACCGGTGCCATGATGTGGGCAGGCATTTCCCATCGAGGGATCTGCACCTGTCGCATGGACGAGCTGATCACGAGGGCCGGGGCGGCAATTTCTGAACTGCGGATCCGATCCACCGGTCGGCCGCGTCCCCGCCGCCCCGCACCGTGCCCACGGCTGTGCTCCACCGGGCCGGCCCGACCGTACGTCGGCCGGCCGTCAGCGACAGGTGTCCGATACCCGATCACGAGCAACTGGTGGACCGGGCCGGCGCGTGAGCGGCGCTCCTCCGGCCGGTGCGCGAGCAGAGGAGGCGGACGCGATGACCGACGTCCTGAGATCCCGGCGGACCACGCCGGACACCCCGCTCCGGGACGACCCGCCGGGCGGCGTTCCGGCACCGGCCTCGGCCGCGCAGCGCCAGATGTGGCAGCTCTGCCGCCTCGACCCCGGGGCGACCAGCTACCTGGTGCCGCTGGCGTACCGGCTGCACGGTCCGCTCGACGTGGCGGCCCTGTCGGCGGCGCTCGACAGGCTGGTGGCCCGGCACACCGCGCTGCGCACCACCCTGGCGCCGGCCGCGGACGAGCCGGCCGGAGAGCCGGGCGACGACCCGGCGCGGCGCCTGGTCCAGGTGGTCCACGAGCCGCGCCCGGGGCTGCTGCGGGTGCACGACCTCAGCGGGCTGCCCACCTGGCAGCGCGACCAGGAGCTGCGGGCCCGGATGCACGCCGAGGCGGGCACCCCGATCGACCTGGAACACGGGCCGGTGGTGCGGGCCCTGCTGCTGCGCTGCGGGCCGGAGGAGCACGTCCTCCTGCTGACCTTCCACCACGTCGCGGTCGACGAGTGGTCGCTCGGCATCCTCCACGACGAGTGGGAACGCCTGTACGCCGCACACCGGGCGGGGCGGCCGGCCGGCCTCGACCCGGTCGACGGCGACCACCGCGAGCACGCGGTCCGGCAACGGGACTGGCTCGCCGGTCCGGAGGCGGCCGCCCAGCTCGACTACTGGCGCGGGCAGCTCGCGGACGCGCCGGCCGTGCTGGAACTGCCCACCCGCGGCCCGCGCCCCGCCGTACCGTCCAGCGCGGGAGCCACCCTGTCGGTGCCGCTGGACGTCGACGCCGACGCGCTGACCGCGCTGTGCCAGCGGATGCGGGTGTCCCCGTACATGGTCATGCTGGCCGCGCTGCACGTGCTGCTGGCCCGCTGGACGGGGCAGCGCGACATCGTGGTGGGCACGCCGGTGGCCAACCGTCGGCGGGCCGAGACGCAGCGGCTCGTCGGGCTGCTGCTGAACACGGTCGCCGTCCGGGCCCGGCTGGACGACAACCCGTCGTTCGAGACGCTGCTGGGGCGGGTGCGTACCGCCGCCCTGGAGGGCCTGAGCAGGGAGGAGCTGCCCTTCGGGACGGTGCTCGAGGCGCTGCGTCCGGCGCGCCGGCCCGGCTTCACCCCGCTCTTCCAGGTGATGTTCGTCTACGGCCGGGAGGCGACGCCCCCGCGCCTGGACGACCTCGAGGTCACTCCGGTCGAGGTGCCCGTCGACACCGCCAAGTTCGACCTCACCGTCTCGGTCCGGGAGAACGCCGACGGCCTGCGGACCGCGCTGGAGTACCGCACCGACCTGTTCGACTCCGACGCGATGGTCCGCCTCGCCGGACACTTCCAGACGCTGCTGCGGTCGCTGGTGGCCGATCCGGGCGCGCCGGTCGGCTCGGCCGCGATGCTCACCCCCGACGAGCACCGGCAGCTTGTCGGGGACTGGAACCGCACGGCCACCCCGGCCGAGCCGGACGACCTGGTCCACCTGCTGATCGAGCGGCAGGCGCGGGAGACCCCCGCCGGCGTGGCGGTGACCGACGGCGACGGCGCACTGAGCTACCACGAGCTGCACACCCGGGCCGAGGCGCTGGCGGAGACGCTGCGCGGGCGGGGCGTCGGCATCGGCAGCCTGGTGGGGGTGCTCCTGCCGCGCGCGGCCCCGTTCGCCGTGGCGGTGCTCGCCGTGCTGAAGGCCGGTGCGGCCTACGTACCCATGGACCCGGCCAACCCGCCGGCACGGCTGCGGTATCTGGTCGAGGACACGGCCGCCCCGGTCGTGCTCACCTGCGCCGAACTGGCGCACCTGGTGCCCGACGGCACGGCGCTGCTGGTGCCCGGGCCGGACGCGCCGGTCCCGCCGGTCGAGCCCGGCCGCGGCGCCGGCGGCGGGCCGCGGCGGCGGCCGCGGCGCCGGCCCCAGCCGTCGGCGGACGACCTGGCCTACGTCATCCACACCTCCGGCTCCACCGGCCGGCCCAAGGGCGTCATGGTCACCCACGGCGGCGTGTGCAACTACGTGCGCTGGGCGGCTCAGGCCTACCGCCTGCGGCCGGGGGACACCGTGCCCCTGCACTCGTCCATCGGATTCGACCTGACCGTGACGAGCCTGCTGGTCCCGCTGGCCGGCGGGGCCACGGTCCGGATGATCGGCGAGCACCTCGGCCCCGAGGCACTGGGCGAGGCGCTGCGCGACCAGCGGACCCCCTTCGGGCTCGTCAAGATCACCCCGGCCCAGCTCGACCTGGGCCGCCACCAGCTCCGCCCCGCCGGGCTGGCCGGCCGCACCCGGTGCTTCGTGATCGGCGGCGAGAACCTGCGCGCCGACCAGGTGGCGCCGTGGCGGGCCCACGCGCCCGGCACCGCGCTGGTCAACGAGTACGGGCCGACCGAGACCGTGGTCGGCTGCGCCGCGTACGAGGTCGACCCGGGCTCGCCGGCCGACGGTTCCGTCCCAATCGGCCGGCCGATCGCCAACACCCGGCTCTACGTGCTGGACGGGTGGCAGAACCCGGTCCCGGCGGGCGTGGTCGGCGAGCTGTACGTCGGCGGGGCCGGGGTGGCGCGCGGCTACCTGCACCAGCCGGGCCTGACCGCCGAGCGGTTCGTCCCGGACCCGTTCTCGGGCGTCCCCGGCGCCCGGCTCTACCGCACCGGCGACCTCGTCCGCCTGCGCCCCGACGGGCACCTCGAATACCTGGGCCGCACGGACCAGCAGGTCAAGCTGCGCGGCTACCGGGTGGAATGCGGCGAGATCGAGGCGGCCGTCCGGCGCTGCCGGCCGGAGCTCGACGTGACGGTGCAGCTGCGCCGGGACGACCCCGACGACCCGCGGCTCGTCGCGTACCTCGGGGGCGGGGCGGAGACCGATGTGGCGGCCCTGCGGGCGGCGCTCGCCGCCGAGCTGCCGTCCTATCTGGTGCCCGCCGCGTTCGTCCGGCTCGACGCGCTGCCGCTGACCCGCAACGGGAAGGTGGACGCCGCCGCGCTGCCCGCTCCCGGACGCGCCGCGGACGTGCCGCGGCAGCGGTCCACGCCCGAGCCCGCGGCCCCCGAACCGCCGGTGGCCGCGCCCGCTCCGGCCCGCTGGGACGTCGCCCGGGTACGCCTGGAGCGGCTGGTCGTGGACGTGTGGCGCGAGGTGCTCGGCGTCGACCGGGTCGGGGTGGCGGACAACTTCTTCGACCTCGGCGGCCACTCGATGCGGCTGCTGGCCGTCCTCGACCGGCTGCGCGACCGGCTCGGCGACGTGCTCACGGTCACCGACCTCTTCCGGCACCCGACGGTCGACGCCCTGGCCACGTTCCTCGCCACCGCCACCATCGGGACGACCGCGCCGGCCCCCGCACCGGAACGGATCGTCCGGCCCCGCGCCGGCGGGCGCGACGACACGGGGCAGCCGGGCGGCCTGATCGCCGTCGTCGGCATGGCCTGCCGCTTTCCCGGCGCGCGGACCGTCGACGAGTACTGGCGGAACATCCGCACCGGGGTGGAGTCCGTCCGCGAGTTCAGCGTCGAGGAGATGCTCGCCGACGGGGCGGATCCCGGCCGGCTCGACGACCCGGCGTACGTCCGGGCCGGCACCTGGCTGCCCGGGATCGACGAGTTCGACGCGGCCTTCTTCGGGATCACGCCCCGGGAGGCGCAGACCCTCGACCCGCAGCACCGGCTGCTGCTGGAGTGCGCCTGGCACGCACTGGAGCACGCCGGCCACGACCCGGCCGGCCATCCCGGCCGGATCGGCCTCTTCGCCGGGTCGGGCCGCAGCAGCTACCTGCTCGACCACCTGAGTGGTCACCCCGAGCTGGCCAGCGCCATCGGCGAGCACCAGCTGTCGATCAGCAACGACAAGGACTTCCTGCTCAGCCGGGTCGCCTACAAGCTCGATCTCACCGGGCCGGCGGTCACCGTCGCCACGGCCTGCTCGACCTCGCTGGTGGCCGTGCACCTCGGCCGGCAGAGCCTGCTGACCGGCGAGTCCGACCTGGTGCTGGCCGGCGGGGTCAGCATCTTCCCGGCACAGCGCCGCGGCTACCTCTACCACGACGGCGGGATCTACTCCCCCGACGGGCACTGCCGCCCGTTCAGCTCGGACGCGCGCGGCAGCATCGAGTCCAGCGGGGTCGGCATCGTCGTGCTGAAGCGGCTGGAGGACGCGGTTGCGGCCGGCGACACGGTCTACGCGGTGATCCGCGGCTCCGCGGTCAACAACGACGGGGCGCGCCGCACCGGCTACACGGCGCCCGGCGTCGCGGGTCAGGTCGAGGTGGTCAGCAGCGCGCTGGCGACGGCCGGAGTGGACCCCCGTTCGGTGAGCTACGTGGAGGCGCACGGGACGGGCACCAGCCTCGGCGACCCGATCGAGGTGGCCGCGCTGACCGAGGCGTTCCGGCGCGGCACCGACGACCGCGGCTTCTGCGCCCTCGGCTCGGTCAAGGCCAACATCGGGCACACCGACGCCGCCGCCGGGGTCGCCGGTCTGATCAAGACGGTCCTGGCGCTGCACAGCCGGACGCTGCCCCCGACCATCAACGTCAGCCGGCCCAACCCGGCCATCGACTTCGCGGGCAGCCCGTTCTACCTCAACGACAGCGCCCGCCCGTGGACCGCCGACGGCCCGCGCCGGGCCGGCGTCAGCTCGTTCGGCATGGGCGGCACCAACGCCCACGTGGTGCTGGAGGAGCCGCCGACCACGCCGGCCGAGCCGAAGGCCGCGCCCGCCGCGGGGCCGCACCTGCTGGTCGTCTCGGCCCGCTCGGTCGAATCGCTGGAGCGGCAGACGCGCCGGCTCCGCGACTGGCTCGACGCGCGGCCCGAGGTGGACCTCGGGGACGTTGCGGCCGGCCTGGGCCGGCGCCAGTCGATGACCCACCGGCGGTTCCTCGTCGCGGCGGACCGGGCCGACGCGCTGGCCGCCCTCGACGCGCCGCAGCGGCAGTTCACCGGCACCCATCCCGGCGGCCGGCGGCCGCTGGTGTTCGCCTTCCCGGGGCACGGCGCCCAGCACGTGGCGATGGGCGCCGGCCTGTACCGCGCGGAGCCGACCTACCGGGCCGTGGTGGACGAGTGCGCCGACCTGGTCCGCGACGACCTGGGGCTCGACCTGCGTACCCTGCTCTGCCCCGCACCCGGCGGTCACGCGGAGGCCGAGCGGCTGCTCGCGGAGCCCCGGCTGGTCCAGCCCGCGCTCTTCGTCACGAGCTACGCGCTCGCCCGGTCGCTGCTCGCCCGGGGCGTGACCCCGGACCTGATGGTGGGGCACAGCCTCGGCGAGTACGTCGCCGCCTGCCTCGCCGGGGTCTTCTCCCTGGCCGACGCGCTGCGCCTGGTCTGCGCCCGGGGCGCGCTGGTCGGCCGGACCCCGGCCGGGGCGATGCTCGCCGTGAGCCTGCCCGAGACGGCGGTGGCCGCGCTGCTGGACGACCGGGTGTCGCTGGCCGCGGTCAACGCCCCGGAGCTGTGCGTGCTCTCCGGCGACCCGGAGGCGATCGGGGCGCTGCGCGAGCGGCTGACCGGCGACGGGGTCGACTGCCGGCCGCTGCGGGTCGCCCGCGGCTACCACTCCGCCCTGCTCGACCCGGTGCTCGACGAGTTCGCCGAGCAGGCCGGCCGGATCACCTACCACGAGCCCGAGCGCCCCTACCTGAGCAACCTGACCGGCGGCCCCGTCGTTCCCGGGCAGGTCACCGATCCGGCGTACTGGGTGCGGCACATGCGCGAGCCGGTGCGGTTCGCCGAGTCGGCCGCGCTCCTCGCCGAGCAGGACGTGGTCCTCGTCGAACTGGGCCCGGGGCACGCCCTCAGCGGCCTGGCCCGGCTGGCCGGCCTGCGGCCCACCCAGGCGGTGGCGGCCATGCGGCATCCGCGCACCGACGCCGACGACCTCACCACGTTGCTCGACGCGGTCGGCCGGCTGTGGCTGGCCGGCGCACCGGTGGACTGGACCCGCTTCCACGGTGGCGGGCGCCTCCGGCTGGTCCTGCCGGGCTACCCGTTCGAGCGGCACCGGTACTGGGTGGAGGCGGCGGCACGTCCGGCCGCGGCCCTTCCCGCGCCCACCGCACCGGACACGCCGGCCGAGCCGGACGCCGCCGAGCCGGTCGACGCCGGCAACCGGCCGGCGCTCAGCACGGCCTACGTCGCCCCGGGCACCCCGGCCCAGGAGTGCGTGGCGGAGATCTGGGCCGAACTGCTCGGCATCCGGCCGATCGGGGCGCACGACAACTTCTTCGAGCTGGGCGGGCATTCGCTGCTCGCCACCCAGGTCGTGGTCCGGCTGCGGGCCCGGCTCGGCGTGGCGCTGCCGCTGGAGACGGTCTTCGCGCAGCCGACCGTCGCGGGCATCGCGGCGGCGCTGCCCGCCACTGCCACCGCACCCGCCGCGCCCGCCGTGGTCGAGCCGGCCGCCGCCGCGCCGGCCGAGCCGGCCATCCCCCGCGCCGACCCCGGCGCCGGACCGGCGCCGCTCTCCTCCGGGCAGCACCGGCTCTGGTTCCTCGACCAGGCGTACGCGCAGAACGCCTACACGGTCGCCACGGCGCTGCTGCTGGACGGCGAACTCGACCTCGACGCGCTGCGCGGGGCGCTGGCCGAACTGGTCCGGCGGCACGAGTCGCTGCGTACCGTGTTCCCGCTCGGACCCGACGGCGACCCGGTCCAGCAGGTGCGGCCGGCCGGCCCGGTCGAGCTGCCGGTCGTCTCCGCGCCGGCCGGGGCGGACGACGCGGCTCCGCGGAGCATCGTGGAGTCGGCGGTCGCCGACGCGGTGCCCGGGTGGGTGCACGCGACGCTGGCCGCCGACGTGCGGCGCCCGTTCGACCTGGCCGACGGGCCGCTGTTCCGGGCCGTGCTGCTCCGGGTCGCCGACGACCGGCACGTGCTCTCGCTGAGCATGCACCACAACGTCTCCGACGGGTGGTCGCTCGGCATCATCGCCGGCGAACTCGCCACCCTCTACGCGGCCGCCCGCGACGGCCGCCCGGCGCCGCTGCCCGATCTGCCCGTCCAGTACGGCGACTACGCGCGCTGGCAGCGCGGCCGGCTGGCCGACCCGGACAGCGACGACCTGCGTTACTGGCGCCGGCAGCTCGACGGGGTGGCGAACGTGCTGGAGGTGCCCACCGACCGGCCCCGGCCGCCGGTGCAGACCTTCGACGGCGCGGTCAGCACCCGGGTCCTGCCCCCGGAGACCGCCGACGAGCTGCGCCGGTTCAGCCAGACCCGGGGCGCCACGCTCGCCATGACCGTGCTGGCCGCGCTGAAGGCCCTGCTGTGGCGCTACACCGGCCAGCGCGACATCTGCGTCGGCACGCCGGTCGCCGGGCGGGTCCGCGCCGAACTCGAGCCGATGGTCGGCTTCTTCGTCAACATGCTGCCGCTGCGCACCGTGCTCGACGGCGACTGGACCTTCGCGGAACTGCTCACCGAGGTGCGCCGCACGGCGCTGGGCGCGTACGACCACCAGGAGGTGCCGTTCGAGCGGCTGGTGGACCTCGTCGACGCGCCCCGGGACCTCAGCCGGAACCCGCTGTTCCAGGTGATGTTCAACCTGCTGAACGTGCCCGAGCAGCGGGACCTGGGCACAGCCGGGCTGCGGATGGTGCCGTTCGCCGTCGAGCCGGGCATTGCCCAGCAGGACCTGGCCCTGTACGCGTACGAGGTGGACGAGGGGCTGCGGTTCCGGCTGGAGTACAACACCGCGCTGTTCGACGCGGAGACCGCCGAGCGGATGATGGGGCACCTCGAGACGCTGCTCGCCGCGGCCGTCGCCGACCCCGGCGTCCGGCTGGCGGAACTGGCCGTGCTCACCCCCGCCGAGCTGTCCCGGGTCGCCGAGTGGAACGACACCGCCACCGATCCGGGCTGGCCGGTGCCGGGCCGGCCGACCCTGGTCGAGCTGATCGCCCACCAGGTCGCGACGCGCCCCGACCGGCCCGCCGTGACGTTCGGCGCCACCACGCTCAGCTACGCCGAGCTGAACGCCCGGGCCAACCGGCTCGCGCACCGGCTCCGCCGGGCCGGCGTCGGCCCGGACGTCACGGTGGCAGTCTGCCTGCGCCGCTCGCCCGAACTGCCGGTCACCCTGCTCGGCGTGCTCAAGGCCGGCGGCGCGTACGTCCCGGTGGATCCCGACTACCCGATCGAGCGGCAGCGGTACGTGCTGGCGCACAGCGACGCCCGGGTGCTGGTCACCGAGGCGGATCTCGCCGGCCGGTTCGCCGACTTCGCCGGCGAGGTGGTGCCCGCCGGCACGGCGCTGGACGCGGAGCCGGAGACCGACCCCGAGCCGCTGGCCGGGCCGTACGACCTCGCGTACGTCATCTACACGTCCGGCTCGACGGGCCGCCCCAAGGGCGTCCGGGTGACCCACGGCGCTGTGGTGAACACCCTGGCGACCATGCGGGAACGGCCGGGCCTGACCGGCGACGGCACCATGCTCGCGATGGCGAGCTTCGCCTTCGACATGTCGGTGCCGGAGCTGTTCCTGCCCCTGGTGGTCGGCGCCCGGATGCTGCTGGCAGGTCGCGACGTCGGCTACGACGCGCCCCGGCTGGCCGGCCTGCTGCGCGCGGAGCGGGTCACCCTCGCCCAGGGCACCCCCGCGACCTGGCGGCTGCTGATCGAGTCCGGCTGGACCGGGACGCCCGGCCTGACCGCCGTCTGCGGCGGCGAGGCGGTGTCCGCGCCGCTGGCCCGGCAACTGGCCGAGCGGGTGGACGCGTTGTGGAACCTCTACGGCCCGACCGAGGCCGCCGTCTGGGCCACCATGGACCGCGTCGAGCCCGGCTTCACGCACCTCACCATCGGCCGCCCGATCGGCAACATGCGCGTCCACGTGCTCGACGGGCAGCTGTCCCCCAGCCCGGTCGGGGTGCTGGGTGAGCTGTACCTCGGCGGCGCCGGGCTGGCCCGCGACTACCACGGCGACCCGGCACTGACCGCGCAGCGGTTCGTGCCGGAGCCGGGCGGCTGCGGCCGGCTCTACCGCACCGGTGACCTCGGCCGGCGCCTGGCCGACGGTCGCATCGAGTTCGTCGGCCGCAGCGACTCGCAGGTCAAGGTGCGCGGGTTCCGCATCGAACTCGGCGAGATCGAGGCGGTGCTGCGCCGCCACGAGTCGGTGCGCGACGCCGCCGTCGTGGTCCGCGAGGACGAGGCAGAGAAGTCCATCGTGGCCTACCTGACGCTGGCCGGGCCCGACGGCGGCGCCGACCCGGCGCAGCGCGCACCGGAGGTCACCGCCGACTTCGACGCCGACCCGGCGCCGTGGCGGGCCTTCGCCCGCACCTACCTGCCGGACTACATGGTGCCGTCGGCGTTCGTGGTGCTCGACCGGATGCCGCTCAACGCCAACCGCAAGGTCGACCGGGCGGCCCTGCCCGCGCCCCGCCGCGGCGGCGCCGCCGTCGGCGCCACCCCGCCGGACACCCCGCTGCGCAAGGCCCTTGCCGAGCGGTGGGCGGCGGTGCTCGGGTACGACAGCGTCGGCATCGACGACGACTTCTTCGACCTCGGCGGCGACTCCTTCAAGGCCATCAAGGCGCTGGCCGGCAGCGACCCGGCGATCAGCGTCCTCGACCTGTTCCGCCACCCGACGATCCGGGGGTTGACCGAGCACCTGGACGCGACCGGAGGATCCGTCGGGCGGCTGCTGCACGAGCTGACCCCGGCCCGGCCGGGTACGCCGACGACGCTGACGCTGGTCTGCGTACCGTTCGGCGGCGGCAGCGCGATCACCTTCCAGCCCCTCGCCGACGCCCTCCCGCCGGGCGTCTCGCTCTACGCCCTGGAGCGCCCCGGCCACGACCTGAACCGCCCGGACGAACCCCTGCTGGACCTGGACGAGCTGGTGGACCGCTGCGTGGCCGAGGTGGTCGAGGGCATCACCGGCCCGGTGGCGGTGTACGGGCACTGCGTGGGCGGCGCCGAGGCGGTCGAGCTGGCCCGCCGGCTGGAGGCGGCCGGCGTCGAACTGACCGCGGTGGTCATCGGCGCCCACTTTCCCGCCCCACGGCTGCCCGGCCGGGTGTTCTCCTGGCTGCGGCGGTGGTTCCCCATGGAGCGCTGGATGTCGAAGCGGCGGACACTGGAGTCGCTGCGCGCCATGGGCTTCTTCACCGAAGTCTTCGACGAGAACGAGAAGGACTTCGTGATGCGCGTGGTCCTGGCCGACGCGGCGAAGGGTGAGGACTACTACACCGACGTCTATGCCGGCGGCCTGCCCCGGAAGCTGGCGGTGCCGCTGGTCTGCGTCGTCGGCAGCGGCGACCGCGCCACGGAGCTGTACCAGGAGCGGTACCTGGAGTGGGAGTTCTTCGCCGACCGGGTCTCGCTGGAGGTCATCGAGGGCGCCGGGCACTACTTCGCCAAGCACCAGCCGGCCGACCTGGCGAGCATCATCCTGGCGCACTGCGCCCCGCCGGTGGAGCAGCCGGCCGAGCCCGCCCGCCCGGCGACCGAGGCGGCGCCCACGCCACCGCGCGAACAGCCGGCGGTCACCCGCCGCGCGATGCCCAGCCTGGCGGTGTTCTACCTGGTCGCGATCGGTCAGCTGGTCTCGCTGATCGGAAGCGGGCTGACCGGCTTCGGCATGAGCCTCTGGGTCTACCAGCGCACCGGGTCGGTGTCGCTGTTCGCCACGGCCACCGTGCTGGCGCTGCTGCCCGCCGTGGTCCTCTCCCCCATCGCCGGCGCGCTCGCCGACCGGTGGGACCGAAGACGCATCATGATCCTCGCGGACTGCCTGGCCGCCACCGGCACGGTGAGCCTCGCGCTGCTGCTCTGGCTCGGCCAGCTCCAGCTCTGGCACGTGTTCACCGCGATCACCGTCACCGCGGTGGCCACCGCCTTCCAGCAACCCGCCTACCTGGCGGCCGTCACGCAACTGGTGCCGAAGCGGTACTACGGGCGCGCCAACGGCATCGTCTCCCTCGGCACGGCGACGAGCACCGTGCTGGCGCCGCTGGTCGGCGGCGCGCTGGTGATCGCGGTCGGGCTGCGCGGCATCGTCGTCATCGACCTGCTCACCTTCGCGGTCGCGGTGCTCGTCACCCTGTCGGTCCGCTTCCCGGACACCCTGTTCGTCAAGCGGGAGGAGCCGTTCCGGCGGGAGGTCCTCGGCGGCTGGCGGTTCATCGTCCGCCGACACGGCCTGGTCGCCCTGGTCGTGCTGGTCGCCTCGCTGAACTACTTCTTCGCCATGGTGGAGGTCCTGGTCACCCCGCTGACCTTGTCGTTCGGCGACCCGGCGGTGCTCGGCCGGGTGCTCGCCGCCGGCGGCGCCGGCATGGTGGTCGGCTCGGTGGTGATGGGCGTGTGGGGCGGCACGGCCCGGCGGACCACCGGCATCCTGGCCAGCGTCGTGCTGCTGGGCGTCTCGCTGCTCACCGTCGGCCTGCACCCGAGCCCGCTGTTCCCGACGCTCGGCCTGTTCGGGATGGGCCTGGCCACCGCGCTGGTGAACACCCACTGGCTGGCCATCGTGCAGGCCAAGGTGGGGCTCGAACTCCAGGGCCGGGTGCTGTCCATGGGGCAGATGCTGTCCTGGCTGATGGTGCCGGCCGGTTTCCTCACCGCGGGCCCGCTCGCCGAGCACGTCTTCGCTCCGCTGGTCTCCTCCGGCGGCGTGCTGGCCGGCGTCGTCGGCACCGGACCGGGGCGGGGCATGGCCCTCGCGGCGATCGTGGCCGGCGTCTGCGCCCTCGCCCTGGCCGCCGCCGGCATCGCGTACCGGCCGATCCGCGACGTCGAGGACGAACTACCGGACAACGACCCGGGCAGCGTCATCCTCGCCGACAAGGACCGCCTCCAGGAGGCGGCCGACCGCCAGCTCACGCTGCACCGCGGCGGAGGGTCACGCCGGTGAGCGCCCCCACCCGACCCGCCGGCCCGAGGCGCCGGAGCACCGGCCCGCGCGCGAGCGGCGGTCCGGCCACCGTGGACTGCCTGCACCGGATGGTGGCGGCGCAGGCGGCCCGCACCCCGAAGGCGGAGGCGGTCCGGCACGGCGACCGCACGCTCTCCTACCGGGAACTCGACGAGGCGGCGAACCGGCTCGCCCGGGTGCTGCTCCGGCGGGGGGTCACCCGGGAGGACCGGGTCGGTGTCTGCCTTACGCGCACGCCCGAGCTGGTGGTCGCCCTGCTCGCCGTGCTCAAGGCCGGCGCCGCCTACGTGCCGCTGGACCCGGCGTACCCGCCCGCTCGGGTGGCGTTCATGACCACCGACTCCGGGGTCCGGCTGGTGCTGACCCGCGCCGACCTCGCCGACCGGTTCCCCGACACGGCCGTCCCGGTCGACCGGCTCGACCGGGACGGGGACGCCACCGACCCGGCCGTGCCGGTGACGCCCGCGGACCTGGCCTACGTCATCTACACCTCCGGCTCGACCGGGCGGCCCAAGGGCGTGGCCATCGAGCACCGCTCGGCGTCGGTGCTCATGCACTGGGTCCGGCAGAGCTTCGACGACGCCGAACTGGGCGGCCTGCTCGCCGCCACGTCGATCTGCTTCGACCTGTCCGTCTTCGAGATCTTCGGCCCGCTCTGCTGGGGCGGCCGGGTGCTGCTGGTCGACGACGTGCTGGCCCTCGCCGCACCCGGGGCGGAGCGGCTGCCCGTCACCCTGGTCAACACCGTGCCCTCCGCGATGGGCGAGCTGCTCACCGCGGAGGCCCTGCCGGCGAGCGTACGGACGGTCTGCCTGGCCGGCGAGCCGCTGACCGCCGCGCTGGCCGCCCGCGTGTGGTCCCGCCCGCACGTCCGCCGGCTCTGCAACCTCTACGGACCGTCGGAGGACACCACCTACTCCACCTGGGCGGAGGTGCCGCCGGACAGCGGAGACCCGCCGATCGGCCGGCCGCTGCCGCAGACCCGCGCCTACGTCCTCGACCCCGACGGGCGGCCGGTCCCGCCGGGCGAGCCGGGCGAGCTCCACCTGGCCGGGGCGGGCCTGGCCCGGGGGTATCTCGACCGGCCGGAGGAGACCCGGGCCCGGTTCCTGCCCGACCCGTTCCGGCCCGGCGAGCGGATGTACCGCACCGGCGACCGGGTCCGGCTGCGGCCGGACGGCCAGCTCGCCTACCTGGGCCGGCTCGACGACCAGGTGAAGCTCCGCGGCTACCGGATCGAGCTGGGCGAGGTGACCGCCCGTCTCGCCGCCCTGCCCGGGATACGCGAGGCGACCGCCGCCGTACGGCCGGGACCGAGCGGGGACCCGCTGCTGGTCGGCTACCTGGTGGGCGAGCGGCGCGACGACGTCCGGGCTCGGCTGGCCGAGGTGCTGCCGGCGCCGCTGGTCCCCGCGACCCTGGTCTGGCTGGACCGGCTGCCCACCCTGCCCAACGGCAAGGTGGACCGCGCGGCCCTGCCCGCCCCCACCCTCGGCGACGGCGCCGCGGCCGACGACGCGCTCGACGGCACGGCCGGCACGGTGGCCGCGGCCTGGCGCGAGCTGCTCGGGGTGCCGGTCACCGGCGTCGACAGCGACTTCCTCGCCCTGGGTGGCGACTCCCTGCTGGCGGTCCGCTGCGCCACCCGGCTGGCCGCCGCCACCGGCCGGCCGGTCCGGCCGGGCGACCTCTTCGCCCACCCGACGGTCGCCGCGCTGGCCGCCCACCTCGACGGGCTGGCCGCCGACCCGGAGCCGGTCGCGAAACCGGCCGGCCCGGAGTCGACCGGGCCCGCCCCGCTCTCGGCCGCGCAGACCCGGCTCTGGTTCCTGCACCGGCTCGACCCGGCCGACACCTCCTACCTGCTGGCCTTCGCGGTCCGGTTCGGCACGCCGCTGGACCCGGACCGGCTTGCCCGGGCGCTGCGCCGGGTGGTCGACCAGCATCCGGCCCTGCGTACGGTCTTCCCGTCCGGCCCGGACGGGCCGGTGCAGCACGTCCGCCCCGTCGCCGACCCGGCGCCGGTCCTCGCGCCGGCCGATCCGGGCACGCCGCTCGACGAGCGACTCCGCCGGCTCGCCGCCGACGCCACCCGGGCGCCCATGGACCTGGCCGCCGGCCCGCTGCTCCGCGCCCACCTGGTGCCGGACGACACCGGCCGCGCGCTGGCGCTGCTGCTGGTCGTGCACCACATCATCTGCGACGACTGGTCGTTCGGCGTGCTCGTGCGGGACCTGGCCCGGGCGTACGACCGCGAGCGCGACCCCACGGCGGCGCCCGAACCCCCGGCGGCAGGCCCGGCGGCGTTCGCCGTGGCCCAGCGGGACTGGCTCGCCGGGCCGGCCGGGCGGCAGGCGGTGGCGGACGTGGTGGCGGAGCTGCGCGACGCCCCCGACCTGCTCGACCTGCCCGCCGCCCCGGCCCGGCGGGACCGGGCCGCCGCCCCCACCCGGCCGGACCCTGGCCACGGCCCGCCGCCCGGTGGGGCGCTGCGGACCACGCTGGACGGGGCCACCGCCCGGGCGGCGCGGGAGCTGGCCCGGGCCGAACGGGTCAGCCTGCACATGGTCGGGCTGGCCGCGTTCGCCACCCTGCTCGGCGCCGCCACCGGCCGGCGCGACCTGCTCGTCGGCGTCGCCTTCGCCGGCCGGACCAGCCTCGCCGCCGAGGAGAGCGTCGGCTGCCACGTCAACACCCTGCCGCTACGGCTGCGCCCGGCGCCCGACCGCCGCTTCACCGACCTGCTCGCCGAGGCCCGCCGGGTCACCCTGTTCGCCGCCGCCCATCAGGACGTCCCCTTCGACCTGCTGGTGGAGCGGCTGCGGCCCGCCCGCCGACCGCGGCGCAACCCCCTCGTCCAGGTCGCCTTCGGGGTGCAGAACGCCCCGCCGGCCCGGCACCGCGACGCGGCCGGCGTCGAGTTCACCGGCGTGGAACTCACCCCGGACACCGCCCGCCTCGACCTGACCCTCTGGCTCGACGAGCGGCGGGACGGGCTGGCGGCGCTCTGGACCTACCGCACCGACCTGTTCGACCACGACGGCGTGCTCGCGTGGCACCGCCGGTTCACCGGGGTGCTGCGTACCGCCGCCGCCGACCCCCGGCGCAGTCTCGCCGACTGCGCCGACACCGCTGGGAGTGAGAGAGATGACTGAGCAGAACCGGGTCGCGCGGACCATCCGCCGTCGCGGCCGCGAGCGGAACCTCGTGGACGTCCGACCGGACTGGCCCGGGGGCCCGCTGCCGGCGCTGGTGCGGGCCAACGTGCCCGACGTCGACCTGGCCGGCTGGCTGGCCGGCCACCGCGACCAGGTCGACGAGCTGGCCCGCCGCGCCGGAGCGGTGCTGTTCCGCGGCTTCGCCGTGGCCGGCGCCGACGACTTCCGCACCGTGATGGCCGCGCTCTCCGACGACGTACTCTCCTACGGCGAACGCTCCTCACCCCGCAGCCAGGTCACCGAGGGGGTGTACACCTCCACCGAACACCCCGCCGACCAGCCGATCGTGCTGCACAACGAGCAGTCGTACACGGTGAACTGGCCGCTGCGCATCGTCTTCCACTGCGAGGTCGAGCCGGGCGCCGGCGGGCGTACCCCGCTCGCCGACAGCCGCCGGGTGCTCGCCCGGCTCCGGCCGGAGACGGCCGCCGAGTTCGAACGGCGCGGGGTGCTCTACCGGCGCAACTACCTGCCCGGCATCAGCCTCTCCTGGCAGACCGCGTTCCAGACCGAACGGCGGGAGGAGGTCGAGGCGTACTGCGCCCGGGCGCTGATCGACGTGGAGTGGGTGGGCGACCGGCAGCTGCGTACCCGGCAGGTCCGCCCGGCGGTGCGCCGCCACCCGGTCACCGGAGAGCGGACCTGGTTCAACCACGCGCTGTTCTTCCACGTCACCTCGCTGCCCGACGACGTCAGCGCCGGCCTGCGGGCCGCCCTCGGCGAGGAGGACCTGCCCTACCAGACCGCGTACGGCGACGGCACGCCCATCCCCGAGGAGGTGCTGGCCGAGCTGCGCGCCGCGTACGCCGCGGAGACCCGCGCCTTCGCCTGGCAGCGCGGCGACGTGCTGCTGGTGGAGAACATGCTGGCGGCGCACGCCCGGGAGCCGTTCACCCCGCCCCGCCGGATCCTCACCGCGATGTCCGACCCGGTCGCCGCCCCGGAGCTGACCGAGGCGGCGGCGAGCACCGTGCCGGCGGGAGGCCGGGCATGAGCGGGCCGGCGCCCCGGCGGCGCGCCACCGGCACCGTCACCGCACCGGTGACCCGGCGGGTGCTCGTCGACGAGCGGTTCGTGCTGCTCGTCGAGGCCGCCGTGCCCGACCTCGACCTGGCCGGCTGGCTCGCCGGGCGCCGCGCGGAGCTGCTGGCGGACCTGGACACCTACGGCGCGGTGTTCTTCCGCGGCTTCGAGGTGCGCACCCCCGACGACTTCAGCCAGGCCGCCCGGGCGGTCAGCCCGGACCTGCTCGGCTACCTGGAACGGGCCGCCCCCCGGCACGAGGTCGCCGACCGGGTGTTCACCTCCACCGAGTTCAACGCCGAGCAGTGGATCCCGCTGCACCACGAGATGTCCTACTCGCACAACTGGCCCACCCACCTCTACTTCTGGTGCGCACAGCCGGCCACCGGCAGCGGCGGGGCCACCCCGCTGGCCAGCGAGCGGGTGATTACCCCGCTGATCCCCGCCGACGTGCGGGAGCGGTTCCTCCGCGCCGGCGTCAGCTACGTACGCAACTACGGCCCGCACCTGGACCTGCCCTGGCAGGAGGCGTTCCAGACCACCGACCGGGCGGAGGTGGAGGCGTACTGCGCCGCCTCGGCGACCGAGTTCGCCTGGCTGGGCGGGGACGGGCTGCGCACCCGGGCCCGGCGGCAGGCGGTCGCCACGCACCCGCGTACCGGGGAGACGGTCTGGTTCAACCACGCCCACCTGTTCCACGTCTCCAACATGCCCGCGGAGGTGTCCGGCGCGCTGCTGCGCGAGTACGGCCCGGACGGGCTGCCCCGCAACGCCTACTACGGCGACGGCGAGCCGATCCCCGACGAGGTGGTGACCGGCATCCGCGAGCTGTACCGGCGGCACGCCGTCTCGGTGCCCTGGCAGCGCGGCGACGTGCTGGTGGTGGACAACTTCCTGGCCACCCACGGCCGGGAACCCTTCCGCGGCGACCGGCAGATCCTGGTCGCCATGTCCGACCTCTACGTCAACCGGAGTGTGTTGTGAACGGATACCGTCTGTCGCCGATCCAGCGCCTGGCCTGGTCCGGGAAGCAGGACCTGGTCCGGGCGCGGGTCCGGCTCGACCGGCCGCTGGACCGGGCGCGGTTGCAGGCCGCCGTCGACACGGTGGTGGCCCGGCACGAGGCGCTGCGGCTGGCCCTGGTGCACCACCCCGGGTTGCGGGTGCCGTTGCAGGACGTGGACGACAGCCGGGCGGTGACGGTCGGCGCGCAGGGCGACCTGTCGGTCACGCTGACCGACGAGGCGCTGGAGCTGGCCGCCACCCCGCTGATCGCCGACCCGGCCAGCCTGCGGCTGGTCCTCGCCGACCTGGCCCGGGCCTACGCCGGCGAGGCGCTGCCGGAGGACCCGGAGGCGCTCCAGTTCCTCGACGTCGCCGAGTGGCAGCTCGAGGAGCGGGAGCAGGCTTCCGCCGCCGAGCCCGCCGCGCCGGCCGCTCGGCTGGTCACCCCGCACGGCGACGACCCCAGCGCGGTGGTCACCGCGACGGTGCCCGCCGCCACGCTGGCCCACGCCGCCCGGGCCGCGGACGTCGAGCCGGCCAGCGTGCTGCTCGCCGCCTGGGCCCTCGCGGTGTCCCGCCGGGCCGAGGCGCCGGACGGGGCCGACGAGGCGGACCTGGTGCTGGCCCGGTGGAGCGACGGCCGGCAGGCCGACGGCACCGCCGAGGTGGTGGGCCCGCTGGGCGGCTACGGCCCGCTGCGGCTGGCCCTGCCGCTGCCGGCCGCCCCCGCTGACCTGCTGGCCGGGGTGCGCGCCGCCGAGGCCGCCGCCGAGGAGACGTTCCACCTGGTCGACCCGGTGGACGAGCAGACCGGGGCGGTCGCCGGCTTCGCGCTGCTGCCGGCCGTGGACCCGGCAACCGTGGCCGGCCTCGGTGGCGCCACGGTGACGGTCGCCGACCCGCCGCCCACCGCCGGTCCGCAGCTCACCGCGCTGACCGACGGCGACCGGGTCACCCTGCGGGTGGTCGGCGGGCAGTGGCTGCTCGACACGCTGCTGGCGATCCTGCGCACCCTGCCCGCCGCCCTCACCGGGGACGCCGCGCTGGCCGTGCTCGGCGACGGGGAGGCCGGCTGGCTGGCCGACGCGGCCGGCACGGCGTCCGGGGTGCCGGGGCGTACCCTCGTCGACCTGCTCGACGCGGGCCTCACCGGGATGGACCAGGACGCCCCGGCGGTGGTCGCCGCAGACGGCGCGTACACCGTCGGTGAGCTACGGGAACGGGCCGCGCGGGTGGCTGGCGCGCTGGCCGCGCGCGGCCTGGCCGGCGCCCCGGTCGGGGTGCTGGCCGCCCGCTCCCGGGACACCGTGGTGGCCTTCCTCGGCGTGCTGCGGGCCGGCGCGGTGTTCGTGCCGCTGGACCCGGACGCCCCGGCGCCGCGCCTCGCCGCCCAGCTCCGCGCGATCGGTGCGGAGGTCGTGGTCGGCGCCGGCGGCCCGGCGACCGTGACCGCCGAGGAACTGGTCGCGGCCGGAGGCCCGCCGCCCCCGCCGCCGGCCCCGGCGGACCCGGCGTACGTGATCTTCACCTCCGGCTCCACCGGCACGCCTCGGCCGGTGCAGGTGTCGCACGGCGCCGCCGCGCACCTCGCCGGCGCGCTGGAACAGACCGTGTACGCGGGCAGCCACCCGGGGCTGCGGGTGGCGGTGAACGCCCCGCTCACCTTCGACGCCTCGGTGAAGCAGCTCGTGCAGCTCGGCCACGGCCGCAGCCTCTACCTGGTGCCCGAGGAGGTCCGCCGGGACGGGGCGGCGCTCGCCGCCGCGCTGGCCGACCACGACGTGGACGTGCTCGACCTGACCCCCTCCCAGCTGCGCATCCTGCTCGCCGGGGCCGGCAACGTCCGGCTGCCCGGCCTGCTGCTGCTCGGCGGCGAGGCCGTCCCGTCGGACCTGTGGGAGACGGTTGCGGCGCTGCCCGGCGTCCGCGCGGTCAACCTGTACGGCCCGACCGAGTGCACGGTGGACACCAGCGTGGCGGAGATCCGCGCCGGCGACGCCCCGACGATCGGCCGGCCGCTGCCCGGCGTGGCGGTCCGGGTGCTCGACGAGCGGTTGCGGCCGGTGCCGCCGGGCGTGGCCGGGGAACTCTGCGTCAGCGGCCCCCAGCTCGCCGACGGGTACCTGGGCGATCCGGAGGCCACGGCGCGCCGGTTCGTCGAGGTGACCCTGCCGTCGGGGCGCACCGAACGGGTGTACCGGACCGGCGACCGGGTCCGCTTCGACGCCGATCGGCGGCTGCGCTACCTGGGCCGCTTGGACGACCAGGTGAAGATCCACGGCTTCCGGGTGGAGCCGGGCGAGGTCGCCGCCGTCCTGCGCGGGCACCCCGAGGTCGCCGACGCCGCCGTGGTCGCCCGCGACGACGACGGGTACGGCGACCGGCTCGTCGCCTACGTCCGGCCCGGCAGCAGCCCGGCGACGACGGTCGACGTCGAGCGGATCGCCGGGGTCAACCCGCACGAGACCCGCTACCTGTACGACGAGATCTTCGTCCAGCAGGTCTATCTGCGCGACGGCATCGTGCTGCGGCCCGGGGCGACCGTGCTCGACGTGGGCGCGAACATCGGCATGTTCTCGCTCTTCGTCCACTCCGTCTGCCCGGACGCCACGATCCACGCGTTCGAGCCGGTGCCGTCGGTGGTCGACCTGCTGCGGCGCAACGTCGCCGAGTTCGGCGTGCCGGCCACGGTGCACGGGTTCGGGCTGTCCCGGGCGGCCGGGGAGGTCTCCTTCACCTACTACCCGGGCTACTCGATGATGTCCGGCCACGCCGCGTACGCCGACCCGGACGCCGAGGTGGCGGTGATCAAGCGGTACCTGACCAACGAGCGGGACGCCGGCGCCGACGAGCGGGACGTGCTGCTCGACCGGGTCGACGAACTGCTCGCCGAACGCTTCGCCGGCCGGCAGCTCACCGTGCCGGTCCGGCCGCTCTCGGCCGTCCTCGACGAACTGGCCCCGGCGCGGGTCGACCTGCTGAAGATCGACGTGCAGCGCGCCGAGGCGGACGTGCTGGCCGGGCTGGCGGACCGGCACTGGCCGCTGATCGCGCAGGTCGCCATGGAGGTGCACGACGCGCCCGGCACCGACACGGCGGGCCGGCTGGCCGAGCTGGTCGCGTTCTTCGAGGGTCGCGGCTTCACCGCGGTCACCCGCCAGGACGACCTGCTCACCGGCACCGACCGGCACACCCTGCACGCCGTGCGCCCCGAGTACGCCGCCGACCCGCGCCCGGCGGTGGTCACGGCGGCCCCGCCGGCGACCGGCCCGCTGGCGGAGCGGCTCTCCGGCTGGCTCGCCGACCGGCTCCCCGCCCACCTGGTCCCGGCCGCGGTGGTGCTCCTCGACGAGCTGCCGCTGACCCGCAACGGCAAGCTCGACCGGGCCGCGCTGCCGGCGCCCCGGCTCGACCGGCCGGCCGCCGGCGCGACGGTCACGCCGGTCAACCGGGCCGAGGAGATCCTCGTCGAGGCGTGGCGCGAGGTGCTCGGGGTGGCCGACTTCGGGGTCACCGACAGCTTCTTCGCCCTCGGCGGCGACTCGATCCGCAGCATCCAGATGCAGGTGGCGGCGCAGAAGCGGGGGCTGTCCTTCCAGCTCAACGACATCTTCACCCACCAGACGATCCGCGAGCTGGTCGAGCACGGGCAGCTCACCGTGGACGGTGTCGGGACCGGGCCGGCGGACACCGGGCGGTTCGCGCTGGTGACCGCCGCCGACCGGGAGCGGCTGCCCGACGGGCTCGCCGACGCGTACCCGATGACGGTCCTCCAGCAGGGCATGGTCTACCACGGCGAGCTGACCGGCGACCCGGCCATGTACCACAACGTGACCGCGCACCGGGTCGCCGCGCCGCTGGACGTGGCGGCGCTGCGCCGCGCGCTGGCCGGTCTGGTGGCCGCCCATCCGGTGCTGCGGACCGGGTTCGCGCTGGGCGCGTACGCCGAGCCGTTGCAACTGGTGCACGCGGAGGTGCAGGTCGAGGTGCCGGTGACCGACCTGGCCGGCGCGGACGCGCAGACCCGCCGGGCGCGGATCGACGACCTCGTCGCCGAGGAGCGGGTACGCCCCTTCGACTGGGCCCGCCCGCCGCTGCTGCGCCTGCACGCCGTCCGGGAGGAGGCCGACGCGTTCACCCTGATCGTCGCCGAGTACCACGGCATCCTCGACGGCTGGAGCCTGCACCGGTTCCTCACCGCCCTGCTCGCCGGATACGACCGGGAGCGGGCCGGCGAGCCCCGCCCGGCCGACCCCGGCCTGCCGTTCCGGGAGTACGTGGCGGCCGAGCGGCGGGCCCTGGCCGACCCGGTCACCCGCCGGTTCTGGCTGGACGGCGCGGGCGCGGTGCCGCCGCTGCTGCTCGGCGGGGCGCAGCCGCGGACCACCACCACCCAGCGGGTGCCGCTGAGGGCGGGCAGCATCGAGACGGTCACCGAGGCGGCCCGGGCCGCCGGGGTGCCGGTCAAGTCCTGGCTGCTCGCCGTCCACCTGCGGCTGATCGGCGAACTCGCCGGCCGGGACGACGTGGTCAGCGGCCTGGTGGTGGGCGGCCGGCCGGAGGGCGAGGGCAGCGACGCCACCCTCGGGCTGTTCCTCAACACCCTGCCGGTGAGCGTGGCCCTGGGCACCCGCTCCCCGGCCGAACTGGCCGCCGAGGTGTGGCGGGCCGAGCGGGAGCTGATGGGCCACCACCGCTTCCCGCTCGCCGAGATCGTTCGCGCCGGCGGGGCCGGTCCCCGCTTCGACCACTTCTTCAACTGGACCCACTTCCCGACCGGCCCGGCCGACGGCGGCAGCCGGATCGTGGACAGCCGGGGCGTCACGGTCGACGTGGCGTTCAGCCTGGCCGTCGACGCCGAACTGGACGCCGGAACCGGCCGCCTCGCGCTCACCGTCCAGTACGACCACCGGCACGTCCCCGCGGAGCGGGTGGACGCCTTCGCCGACGGCTTCCGCCGGCTGCTGGCCGCCGACCCGACCGCGCCGCTGCCGCCCGTCGCCCCGACCGGGCCGGCGGCCGGCGACGCGCGGAGCGAGTGGGCCGCCCGGGTGGCCGGGGCCTGGCAGGAGGTGCTCGGGTCCGCGCCGCGCGACCCGGCCGCCGACTTCCTGGCCGCCGGCGGGGACTCGCTGCGCGCCCTGCGGCTGGTCACTGTGCTGCGGCAGCGCCACGGCAGCGACCTCACGCTGCCCGAGTTCGCGGCGCTGGGCAGCTACGGCGCGCTGGTGGACCGGGTGGCGCGCTCATGACCGGCCTCGGCACGGCCGCCGTGCACGGCGACGACGGCCTGGTGCCCGGCGGGGCGGTGGCGCCGCCGATCGTGCAGAGCGCGACCTTCAGCGCCGAGTCCGACGAGCGGTTCACCGAGATCGCCACCGAGGCCCGGGGCAGCGCCTTCTACACCCGCTACGGCAACCCCAACCACGCCCAGGTGGCCGCCGTGGTCGCCGAACTGGAGGGCGCGGAGACGGGCCTGGTCACCGCCTCCGGCATGGGGGCGATCAGCACGGTCGCGCTGGCCCTGCTCTCCGCCGGTGACCACGTGGTGGTGCAGCGCAGCACGTACGGGGGCACCACCTCGCTCGCCACCGGCCTGCTGCCGCGCTTCGGGGTCTCCTGCACCCAGGTCGACCAGACCGACAGCGGGGAGTTCGCGCGGGCGCTGCGCCCGCAGACCCGCCTCGTGCTGGTGGAGACGCCGAGCAACCCGCTGCTGGAGCTGACCGACCTGGCGGCCGTGGTCGCGTCGGCCCACGCCGCGGGCGCGCTGGTGGTGGTCGACAACACCTTCGCCACACCGGTCAACCAGCGCCCCCTCAGCGCCGGGGCGGACCTGGTCTGGCACAGCGGCACGAAGTTCCTCGGCGGCCACTCCGACGTGTCGGCCGGGGTGGTCGTCGGCCCGGCCGGGCTGGTCGAGCGGGTGTGGCAGACGGCGATCGTCACCGGCAGCACCCTCGGCCCGGTCGACGCCTGGCTGCTGCTGCGCGGCATCCGCACGCTGCCGCTGCGCGTGGAGCGGCACAACGCGAACGCCCTGGCCCTGGCCCGGGCCCTGGAGGGGCACCCGGCGGTCGCCCGGGTCCGCTACCCAGGGCTGCCGTCGCACCCCCAGCACGCCCTCGCGCGCCGGCAGATGACCGGCTTCGGCGGGGTGCTCGGTGTCGAACTGGCGGCCGGGCGGGCGGGGGCCGCCGCGCTGCTGGCCGGGCTGCGGCTGGCCAAGCGGGCGGCCAGCCTGGGCAGCGTCAGCACGCTGGTGGTGCATCCCCGGTCGATGTGGGCGGGGATCGTGGACGCGGAGCAACTGGCCGCCGCCGGCATCGGGGACGGCCTGGTCCGGGTCTCCACCGGCATCGAGGACACCGCCGACCTGGTGGACGACTTCCGCGCGGCGCTGGACGGGGCGCCGGCCTGACGCTGGAGGCCCGCCCTCAGGAATGGTCCCGACGCCAGCGGGAATCGGAGTGCCGCCAGCAGGACCGACGGACGAAGGAGCCAGGCCATGACGGACCCCTCGCCCACCGGGTCGCCGCCACCGTCGGGCAACGGCGGCTTCGCCGTCGTGGAGCTGTTCACCTCGCAGGGCTGCGAGAGCTGCCCGCCCGCCGAGGAGGTGCTGACCGAGATCGAGCGGGACGCCCGGAAGCGGGGCGAGCCCGTGTTCGCCCTCGGCTTCCACGTCGACTACTGGGACCACCTGGGCTGGCCCGACCCCTACGCCGCCGGGGCCTATACCGCGCGGCAGGAGGCGTACGCGCGGGCCTTCGGCACCGGACACCTGTACACGCCGCAGATGGTGGTCAACGGCACCACCGAGTTCGTCGGCTCCGACCGCCGGCGGGCGGGCGAGGCCATCGCGTCCGCGCTGTCGGTGGGGGCCACCACGCCGCTCGCCCTGTCGGTCGGGGACGCGGGCGACGGGCACGTGGTGGTGGACTACCAGGCCGAGCGGCCACCGGCGCGGGGCATGTTGCACGTGGCGGTCGTGGAACGGGGCCTGGAGAACGACGTCCCGCGGGGCGAGAACGCCGGGCGCCGGCTGCGGCAGGACAACGTGGTGCGGGCCTTCACCTCGGTGGGCCTCGGCGCCGAGCAGGGGCGGGTGGACCTGGCGGTGCCGCCGGGCCTCGATTCCCGGCACGCCTCGGTGGTGGGTTACGTGCAGCAGGAGGGCGAGCGGGCCGTCGTCGGCGCCGCCGCCGTCGACCTGTCGGCCTGAGCCGCGGCGCCGCGTCACGGACCGAAGGTGAAGACGTACGCGCGGAAGCCGGGCCGGTCGGTGAGCAGGTTCAGCAGGTGGTCGTCCCGGGACGCGCCGGCGACCAACCGGAACATGGCCGGCCGGTCGATCCGCGCGATCGCGTCCGGCCCCACGTCGGCGCCCCGCTCCGCGCCGATCGGCATCCCGTCGAGCAGCACCTGGACCGGCGCCTGCCCGGTGGGTCCCGGATCGACGACGAGGTTCACCTCCCCGGCGTTGAAGGGCAGGGCGAGTTCGCCCCCGCCGCTGCTCAGCTCGACGTACTCGCCGCCGCTGCGCCAGTCACCGGCCAGGCTGAACGTGCCCGGCACACCCCGGTCGGCGCCGAGGTACGTCTCGGGCGTGATGCCGACGTAGGAGGGCTGGCCGGCCGTGACGAACGCCGAGACCTCGGGGCTGACCGGCGGCAGCGCGGTGCCGGGCGCCCTGATCTCGAGGAGTCGCCGGATCTCCGACTCGACCCGCTCGTAGTCGCCCTCCCCGACCCACCGCTCGACGAATCGCCCGTCCGCGTCGAAGAGGTACTTCGCCGGCCAGGCGTCGTTGCCGAGGGCCCGCCAGAGGGTGAAGTCGTTGTCGAGCGCGACGGGATAGGTGAGCCCGTGGTCGCGGATCGCCCGGTCGATGTGCTCCGCGTGCCGGCCGAACTCGAACTCGGGCGCGTGCACCCCGATGACGGTCAGGCCCGGGTCCGCGTAGTCGCGGTGCCACGCCTTCACATACGGCGCGGTGCGGATCCAGTTGACGCAGGTGTACTCCCAGATGTCGACCAGAACCACCCGGCCGTGCAGCGCCTCCGGGGTCAACGGGGGCGAGTTCACCCACCGCTGGACGTCGAGAGCGGGGATCTGCCGCGCCATGTCCAGCACGCTAGCCGCGGGCCGGACCGGGCGAGACGGAACGCGGACTTCGCGCCGGGCCCCGTCGGTGTCGCGTGCGACGGGCCGGACGGGGTACTCCGCTGCGCCGGCCGGCAGGGAGGGCGGCCAGTCGTCCCCGCCGCTCACCCGAGGAGCAGGCCTGATGAGCATCGACCAGTCGAGGCGCCCCGCGCGGAGCGGCGCCCTGTTCCTGCTCGCCTCGATCATCGTGTCCTTCGTCGCCGCGTCGACGGCCCCGAGCCCCCTGTACGGGATCTACCAGGCGCGCTGGCACTTCTCGCCGATCACCACGACGGCGGTGTTCGCCGTCTACGCCGTTGCGGTGCTGGCCACCCTGCTCACCGTCGGCAAGCTCTCCGACCATGTCGGCCGGCGACCGGTCCTGCTCGCCGCGATCGCGGTCCAGATCATCTCGCTGGTCATCTTCGTCCTCGCTGGCGGCGTACCCACGCTGGTGGCCGCCCGCGTCGTGCAGGGCGTCGCGGCCGGCGCCGCCACCGGCACGGCGGCCGCCGCCATGCTCGACATCGACCGGGCTCGCGGCACGCTCGCCAACTCGATCGCCCCGGGCATCGGCACCGGGGTGGGTGCCCTGCTCTCCGCGCTGCTCGTCCAGTACCTGCCCGCGCCGACGCGCCTGGTGTACCTCGTCCTGCTCGTCGTCCTGCTGATCCAGGGCGTCGGGGTGGTGCTCATGGCGGAGACGGTCACGCCGATGGCGGGGGCGCTACGGAGCCTGCGGCCGGAGATCACGCTGCCCCGCGCGGTGCGCGGGCCCCTGCTGGTCGTCGCACCGGTCGTCTTCGCCGTCTGGGCGCTGGCCGGGTTCTTCGGCGCGCTCGGCCCGGCGCTGGTACGCGCCCTCATGAACTCGTCGATCGTGGCCGGGGGTCTGAGCATCTTCGTCTTCGCCGTCTTCGGGTCCGTCGCCATCCTCGTGCTGCGCGACCGGGGCGCGCGGACCGTCATGCTCACCGGCATCACCGCGCTCGTCCTCGGCATGATCATCACGCTGGTGTCGGTCTCCGCCGATTCCATCACCGGCTTCTTCGTCGGCCTCGCGTTCGGAGGCGTCGGCTTCGGCGGCGGCTTCCAGGGCAGCCTCAAGACCGTCACGCCGCTGGTCGAGGCGCACGAGCGCGCCAGCGTGCTCTCCCTGCTCTACATCGTCTCCTACATCGGCTTCGGCCTGCCGACGGTCATCGCCGGCTTCCTGGTGGTCCACGGCGGCGGCCTGCGCCGGACCGCCGAGGAGTACGCGGTCGCCGTCATCATCCTCGCCGTGATCGCCCTGCTCGGGCTGCGCGGAACGAGCCGGACGCGACCCGGGTGAGCCACGTCCTCAGCGCCGGGCTTGATCCCTTCCGCGGCCTTCTCGGCCCAGCCCTCCGGAGCGAACGACGAGCCCGTGCTATTCCGGCGAATCGCCACAACCAGAAGAAATTGGCGCATACTGCCCTGCGTGGTCACGAACTGGAGTTGACGGACGAGCCAGCACGGCAGGGAGGAAGAATCGACGTGCCCGAGCACGGTAGCGAGAGCGAGAACCCGGCAATCCCGGCCCCGACTCCCCGGCCGAGTCGACCGAGGACCAACCAGGACTGGTGGCCGAACCAGCTGAACCTGCAGGTGCTGCGCCAGCACTCGACCCGGGCCGACCCGATGGGCGAGGACTTCAGCTACCGCGAGGAGTTCCAGTCCCTCGACGTCGACGCGCTGAAGCGGGACCTCTTCGAGGTCATGACGACGTCGCAGGACTGGTGGCCGGCCGACTACGGCCACTACGGGCCGCTCTTCATCCGGATGAGCTGGCACGCCGCCGGCACGTACCGGATCGAGGACGGCCGCGGCGGTGGGGGCGACGGCGCACAGCGCTTCGCCCCGCTGAACAGCTGGCCCGACAACGCCAACCTCGACAAGGCGCGCCGGCTGCTCTGGCCCGTCAAGCAGAAGTACGGGTGCCAGATCTCCTGGGCCGACCTCCTGGTCTTCGCCGGCAACTGCGCCCTGGAGTCGATGGGCTTCAAGACCTTCGGCTTCGGCTTCGGGCGGGAGGACGTGTGGGAGCCCGAGGAGATCTTCTGGGGGCCCGAGGACACCTGGCTCGGAGACGAGCGCTACAGCGGCGAGCGGGAACTCGCCGGCCCGCTCGGCGCCGTACAGATGGGCCTCATCTACGTCAACCCGGAGGGCCCGAACGGCACGCCGGACCCGCTCGCGTCCGCCCGGGACATCCGCGAGACCTTCCGCCGGATGGCCATGGACGACGAGGAGACGGTCGCCCTGATCGCCGGCGGCCACACGTTCGGCAGGACGCACGGCGCCGCCGGCGCCGAGTACGTCGGCCCCGAGCCGGAGGGCTGCCCGGTCGAGCAGCAGGGCCTCGGCTGGCAGAACTCCTTCGGCAGCGGCAAGGGCAAGGACACCATCACCAGCGGGCTGGAGGGCGCCTGGACCCCCACCCCCGTCACGTGGGACAACAGCTTCTTCGAAACCCTCTTCGGCTACGAGTGGGAGGTCACCGAGAGCCCGGCCGGCGCCAAGCAGTGGCGGCCGAAGGGCGGCGCCGGGGCGGACGCGGTGCCCGCGCCGCACGACCCGTCGGTCCGGTATGCCCCGATGATGGCCACGACGGACCTGGCGCTGCGCCTCGACCCGACCTACGAGCAGATCTCCCGGCGCTTCATGACGAACCCGGACCAGTTCGCGGAGGCGTTCGCCAGGGCGTGGTACAAGCTGCTGCACCGCGACATGGGGCCGGTCACGCGCTACCTCGGCCCGTGGGTACCCGAGCCGCAACTGTGGCAGGACCCCGTCCCGGCGGTCGACCACGAGCTGGTCGGGGACGTGGACGTCACGGCCCTCAAGAGCAAGCTCCTGGCCTCCGGGCTCTCCGTCGCCCAGCTGGCCCGGACCGCGTGGGCGTCTGCGGCGAGCTTCCGCGGCACCGACATGCGGGGCGGGGCCAACGGGGCGCGGATCCGCCTCGAACCGCAGCGGAACTGGGAGGTCAACGAGCCGGCCGAGCTCGCCACGGTGCTGCGGACGCTGGAGCGGATCCAGCAGGAGTTCAACAGCTCACCGTCCGGCGGGAAGCGGATCTCGCTGGCCGACCTGATCGTCCTCGGCGGGTGCGCGGCCGTCGAGCAGGCGGCGAGGAACGCCGGGCACGACCTGACGGTCCCGTTCGCACCGGGGCGCACGGACGCCGCCCAGGAGCAGACGGACGTGGAGGCGTTCGCCGTGCTCGAGCCGAAGGCGGACGGGTTCCGCAGCTACCTGCGCGCCGGACAGAAGCTGCCGCCGGAGACCCTCCTGCTGGACCGGGCCAACCTGCTCACGCTGACCGCACCCGAGATGACGGTGCTGATCGGCGGCATGCGGGCCCTGGACGCCAACGTGGGGCAGGCCCGGCACGGCGTCCTCACCGACCGGCCCGGGGCGTTGACGAACGACTTCTTCGTCAACCTGCTCGACATCGGCACGGAGTGGAAGCCGGCCGCCTCGGCCGAGAACGTGTTCGAGGGCCGGGACCGCGTCACGGGAGAGATCCGGTGGACCGCCACCGCGGTCGACCTCGTCTTCGGCGCGCACTCGCAGCTCCGCGCCATCGCGGAGGTCTACGCCAGCCGCGACGGCCAGGAGAAGTTCGTCCGGGACTTCGTCGCGGCCTGGGTCAAGGTGATGAACCTGGACCGGTACGACCTGGCCTGACCGAGGCCCCGGCGCGCCCGTCGGGCAGCCGGAGGGTCAGGCGACGGACGCCGGAGCGCTGAGGCCGCCCTGGTTCCCGCTGCGATCCAGGCCGGCGACGCAGTAGGTGAGCGGCTGACCGGCCGGGGCGGTGCGGTCCACCCAGTCACCACCGCGGGTGGTGCCCACGAGCCGGGCCGCGCCGCCGTCCACCCGGTAGACGGCGAAGCTCACCGCGTCGTCGCCACGCCAGGTCAGCAGCACCCCGGCGGCGTCCTGACGCCGCGCGCCGGTGAGCGCGGGTGCGGGCGGGGGCGCCGCCGGCAGCTGAGCCATCGTGGGCAGCAGCGCGGGCGCGGCGTAGTGCGCGTCGCTGTACCGGCTGACCGCCCCGAGCTTGTCGGCGCGCACCTGCCGGGCGCTGAAGTGCACGCTTCCGCTCACCCCGTGCTTCCGGTTCAGCGCGAGCTGACGGTCCAGCTCGGCCGGGTCGCGCCAGGCGCCGCGCTCACCCACCCGGTAGTCGGCCTGGCCGATGTAGAGCTGCACCCGGGTGCCCCGCACCGCGGCCGCCCACCACGGCAGCAGCTTGGCGTAGTCGGCCTTGCCGAACCCGATGTGCCAGTAGAGCTGCGGCACGACGTAGTCCAGCCACTGCCGGCGTACCCAGAGCCGGGTGTCGGCGTAGATGTCGTCGTAGCTCTGCAGGCCGGCGGTGGCCGAGCCGGCCGGGTCGGTGCGCTTGTTGCGCCAGATCCCGAACGGGCTGATGCCGAACTTCACCCACGGCTTGATCGCCTTGATCCGCTCGCTCATCTCCCGGACCAGCGTGTTCACGTTGTCCCGCCGCCAGGCGTGCTTGTCGGCGAAGCGCCCGCCGTAGCGGGCGAACGCCGCGTCGTCCGGGAAGTCCTGTCCCGCCTCGGGGTACGGGTAGAAGAAGTCGTCGAAGTGGACCCCGTCGACGTCGTACCGCTGGACCGCCTCCAGCATCGCGTCCTCGACGAACCGGCGGGCCTCCGGGATGCCGGGGTTGAAGTAGAGGCGGCTGCCGGGCCGGTCGGCGCTGGGATAGGTGACCACCCAGTCGCGGTGTTGCCGCAGCGGGTGGGTCGGCGCGAGCTGGTCCAGGCGGGGACCCGGTCCGCCCACCGTGGCCGGTTGGCCGCCCCGGTAGGGGTTGAACCAGGCATGGAACTCCAGGTTGCGGGCGTGCGCCTCGGCGACCATGAACTCCATCGGGTCCCAGCCCGGGTCGCGGCCGTCGCGGCGCCCGGTCAGCCACTCCGACCACGGCGCGTAGCTCGACGGCCAGAGCGCGTCCCCGCTCGGCCGCACGTGCACGAAGACCGCGTTGTGGTTGCGCCGGACCGCCAGGTCCAACCAGCCCCGGAACTCGGCCCGCGCCGCCTCGGCCGGCAGCCCTCGCCGGCTCGGCCAGTCGATGTTGTTCACCGTCGTGATCCACATGCCGCGCAGTTCGCGGGTCGCCCGGGCCGGCCGGCCGGCGCAGTCCGGGCCACCGCCCGCGGCGCCGGTGGCCCCGGCAACGTCGCCCGGCGGCGGCGCGCCACCGTCGCCGACGACCCGGTCCCGCAGCGACCAGGCGCCGACCGCGCCGGCCACGGCGAGCGCGACGACCACTGCGACGAGTGTGCGGGTACGACGGCGGGGAACGGGCGGATCGACGGAGGGCATCGCCCCAGTCTGCCAGCGCGCCCGGTGGGGGAACCGGCCGGAACCGCTTCTTAACGGTCACCTAAGGCCGGCCGGCCCGGGGCGGCGGCGTGGGCCGGTCCCGTCGCGGACCGGCCCACGCTGCTCGCATCTGCGGTACGCCGACTGTGGGGCGCGGAGCCTCAGCCCTGGATGAGCGAGGCGCCGTAGTAGGTCAGCGAACCGATCTGCGCGTCACCGACCGGCCGCAGCAGCGGGGCGTACCAGACGGTGCTGGAGCCGTTGGCGACCACGCCGGGGCAGACCGCCGTGCCGGTCACCCCGGCGGAGACGGTGCCGCGAGCGTCGATCCGCCCGTCCGACCGGTATGAGTACACCGGCCCGCCGCTGTCGCCCGGCGCGGCGGCGCAGCCCCCGGCGACGATGTGGTTGGCCTGCGTCACCGGCCCGATCACGTAGCCGACGTTGACGAACTGGTTGACGACGCTGACCCGCAGGCTGCAGTGCTCACCGCTCGAGGCACCGCCGGTGCACACGTAGTTGCCGACGTAGTCCGACGCGGCCCCGCCGACCCCGATGCTGGTGGCGGCGTTGTACGGTCCGGTGTAGATCCGGCCGCCCGCCGCGACCCTGATCATCAGGGTGTCCCGCGGGTTCCAGTCGTTGATGATCGGCCCCATCGTGTTGGTGGGGCCACCACCGTCGTACGCCACCTGACCGTTCGCGCCGCAGTGCCCGGCGCTGAGGATCTGGCGGGCGTCGTTCCAGTACACCCCGAAGCCGGTGCTGCAGCCGCCGGCGGCGTAGTAGCGCGCCCCACCCCAGTAGGGGGCGAAGTCGTTCTGCCGGTTGAGCAGCGTCGGGCTCGACGCGGTGCTCACGCTGAGCGGCAGCCGCGCGGTACGCAGGAGGTCCCGCTTGCCCGCCGCCAGCGCCTTCCCGGTGACGGTCACCGCGAGCCCGCTGCCGTCGACCTTGGCGGCCACCGAGACCGCCCGCGGGTCGGCGGCGAGCCGCTGCGCCTCGGCGACCATCTCGCGCTGGTGGAACCGGGCCGGCTTGAACTTCACCGGTACGGAGAGCTGCTTGGCCAGGTCCCGGACGGACCCGGGCACCGAGCCCTTCCAGTAGACGGTGAGCTTGCGGTCCTCCGGCGCGGCGACCACGCCGGCGAACCCTTCGCCCCGGGCGGCGGTGATCTCACCGGCGGCCGCGTTGAGGCGGTCCTGCGCCGCGAACAGCTCACGCCAGCTGGAGAACCCGCCCGGCACGGCCTCGGCCGGCTGGGTCGACGGCGTGACGGGCTTGCCGTCGGCCACCGCCGGGGTGCCGAACGCTCCGGTGGCGACGATCGCGGCGGCCAACGCGAAAAGGGTGCGGCGCATGACCGTCCCCCCCGCGTCCGCCGGATGTCATTTGACTCATGGGGATTTACCTCCTGAGGTGAGAGCCGCCGGGGCGACAATTTCCCCGGTCGCACTCGAATTCTGAAGCGGTGAATCCCATTCACCAGGCTCCTGCTACCAAACGGACTCAGCCATTTACCCGACCCGGGTCGGCGTGCGACCATTGCCGGTTCCCCGCCTGCTCGCTCGAACCTCTGACCAGGAACGACACCGCCCAATGCGCAATTCCGAGCGGCCGTCTGAGAAGAACACGAGACGGCATGTGCGCTCGCTTTTCCGGCCGCCTCTCCGTGCATATTCCACCGCTTTTCACGAAGAAAAATCCGCTCGGCGCTCGCACCATGTCGAATGGCCGACATTGGGCGATCGGGGGAACCACGTGAGGGTCGGCCCGGCAGGTTCGCCTTCTGCCCTCAGGCGATTTCGTTGTGGTAGGTGGCCCACGTCGTGTCGGGTGGCGACATGCCGCCCGACACCATGACGCGCCGCTTTCCGCGTTCCTCGCCCTACTGGCCGGTGGTGAGCCATCCGCTGCTGCGACGGGTCCTGCCCGGACTCGCGGTGTCCGCCCTGGGCAACGGCATGGCGCTGGTCGCCGTGACCTGGCTGGCGTTGCAGCTCGCGCCCCCAGGTCAGCGCGGCACCTGGACGGCGCTCGCGGTGGCGGCGTACACCCTGCCCAGTGCCGCCGGAACCCTGGTCTTCGGCCGGTTCCTGGCCGGTCGAAGCGGCGCCCAGCTCGCCGGCTGGGACGCCGTCCTGCGCGCCGCCGCCCTCGCGGCGATCCCCGTCGCCCACCTTGCCGGCGCGCTCAGCATCGGCCTGTACGTGGCCCTGCTCGCGGCGTCCTCACTGCTGCACTCGTGGGGTTCAGCCGGGCGCTTCACCCTGATCGCCGAGCTCCTGCCCGAGCGCCATCACCTGCCGGCCAACGCGGTGCTCGCCATCCTGGGACAGACCGCCACCATCATCGGCCCCCCGCTGGCGGGCGTGCTGATCGGTGCGGCCGGTCCGGTCTGGGTCATCGCGCTGGACGCGGTCACCTTCGCCGTCCTGGCCCTGACCTACCGCCTCGCCCTTCCAGGAGGCGGGCGAGCAGACCCGACGGAGAACGCGCCGTCCCGCACGGCCGGCTTCGGCATCATCCGCCACCACCGGGCCCTGCGCGGCCTGCTGGCGTTGACCTTCGCGTTCTTCCTCCTCTTCGGCCCGTTCTACGCGGCGATGCCCGTCCTGGTCACCGAGGACCTGCACGGCTCCGCGACGACCCTCGGGCTGTACTACACGGCGTTCGGCGCCGGCTCCCTCCTCGGCGGGCTCGCCACCGGCTACCTGCACCGCTGGCGGCTGTGGCCCACCACCATCGGCATCGTCGTCGGGTTCGGCGTCGCCATGCTGCCGCTCGGCCTGGCCGCGCCCGTCGGTCTGTCGCTGCCGGCCTTCGCCCTGGCCGGCCTCGTCTGGGCGCCCTACCGGTCCACGTCGATGGCGCTGTTCCAGCGCAGCACCACCACGGCGGCACTTCCGCAGGCCCTGGCCGCCTACGGCGCGGTCATCGTGCTGGCGGTGCCGCTGGGCACCATGCTCGGCGGGCCGCTGACGACCGGCATCGGCCCCCGTCACACGCTGCTGCTGTGCGCGGTGGCGACCATCGCCCTCGGCGTGGTGGCCGCCGGGCTCGCCGTCCTGCCCGGGCGTCGGCCGGGGCAACGCGGGCGGATATTCGGAATCCGGGTAACCTCTTTTCATGGGCGGTTTCGGGCCACCGGCCGAGAGCAACTGGACCGGGGCCGGACACGCGCGAGGTGAGTCGCCGCCGCTTCTCTCCCGTGAGTTCACCGCCGCCACCATCACGGAGTTGCGGCATGCCGTCGCCGCGCGGGTCGCGGCGGTGGGGCTGACCGGCGAGCCCGCCGAGGACTTCGTGCTGGCCGTCCACGAGCTGGCCACCAACGCGGTACGCCACGGCGGCGGGACGGGCTACCTGCACCTGCGGCGGCAGGGCGACATCCTGAGCTGCGACGTCGTCGACCAGGGCGCACGCGCCGACTCGCCGCCGATCCAGTTGTCCGCCGGCGACGTGGCCGGTGGCCGGGGCCTCTGGCTGGCGGATCAGCTGGCCGACTCCCTGAGCCTGCACCGTCGCGCCGACGGCATGACCGCCACCGTCAGCATCGGGCTGCGCTGACGCACCCGCTCGTGACGTCCAGGAGACTGCGCGCTCAGTCGGTCGGCAGCAGTGCCAGCAGCGGCTCGAAGCCGGCGGCGTGGACGCCGATCGTGACCGGCCGGGGACCAGAGGATCGCGGGACCGGTCAGCCGGGACGCAGGTGGGTGCGCCGGCTCTTGCGCCCCGCCTCGTACGCGGCCCGGGCGGTCCGCCCCTCCGCGGTGGTCGACACCTCGGCCACCGGCACGTCCCACCACGCGCCGGCGTCCGGGCCGGCCTCGAACCGGTCGGTCCGCACGTGCACCACGGTGGTCCGGGTGGCCGCCTTCGCCGTCGCCAGGGCCGCCCGTAGTTGCGCCATGGTGGACACCTGGATCAGGTCGGCGCCGAGGCTGGCCGCGTTGGCGCCGAGGTCGATCGGCAGCGGCGCCCCGGTGCGGTCGACGTAGGCGGTGCCGAGCCGGTGCGCGCCGACGCTCTCCGACAGGCGGCCGATCGAGGCGAAGCCGGAGTTGTCGACCAGCACCACGACCAGCTTGACGCCCTCGGCGACCGCGGTGGCCAGCTCGCTCGGCAGCATCAGGTAGGACCCGTCGCCGACCAGCACGAACACCTCGCGCTCCGGCGCGGCCAGCTTCACCCCGATCCCGCCGGCGATCTCGTAGCCCATGCAGGAGTAGCCGTACTCGACGTGGTAGCTCTTCGGGTCGCGGCTGCGCCACAGCCGGTGCAGGTCCCCGGGCATCGACCCGGCCGCGCACACCACCACGCCGCGCGGGCCGGCGGCGTCGTTGACCGCGCCGATCACCGCGGTCTGGGTGGGCGGCGCGTCCGGGGCGGCGTGCCGGGCGCGGTCCGCCACGGCCGTCCACCGCTCGCGGAGCCGGGTCACCGATTCCCGGTACGCCGGCTCGGTGGCCCAGCCGGCGCAGGCCTCGTCGAGGGCGGCGAGGCTCTCCCGCGCGTCGCCCACGACCTGCGTGCCGGACAGTTTCGCCGCGTCGAACCCGGTGACGTTCAGGTTCACGAAGCGCACGTCGTCGCCGAACAGCGTGCCGGAGGCGGTGGTGAAGTCGCTGTAGCGGGTGCCCACCCCGATCACCACGTCGGCGCCGGCCGCGATCTCGTTGGCCGCGGTGGTCCCGGTGACGCCGACCGCGCCGAGGGCGAGCGGGTGGTCGTGCCGCAGCGCGCCGGTGCCGGCCTGGGACTCGGCCACCGGCACCCCGTGCTCCTCGGCGAACCGGCGCAGCGCCTCGGTGGCCCCGCTGTAGATCACCCCACCGCCGGCCACCACCAGCGGCCGCCGGGCCGCACGCACGATCCCGGCCGCCCGGGCCAGCGTCGCCTCGTCGGCGCGGGGGCGTTGCACGTGCCAGACCCGTTCGGCGAACAGCTCGTCGGGCCAGTCGTAGGCCTCGGCCTGCACGTCCTGCGGCAGGGCGAGGGTGACCGCGCCGGTCTCCGCCGGGTCGGTGAGCACCCGCATGGCGGCCAGCAGCGCCGCCGGGAGCTGCTCCGGCCGGTTGATCCGGTCCCAGTAGCAGGAGACCGGCCGCAGCGCGTCGGTGACGCTGATGTCGTAGGAGCGCGGGTCCTCCAGCTCCTGCAGCACCGGGTTGGCCACCCGGGTGGCGAAGATGTCGCCGGGCAGCAGCAGCACCGGCAGCCGGTTGATGGTGGCGCCGGCGGCACCCGTGACCAGGTTGGTCGCGCCGGGGCCGATCGAGGTGGTGCAGGCCAGGGTGCTGAGCCGGTCGGTCATCCGGGCGTACGCTGCCGCCGTGTGCACCATGCCCTGCTCGGTGCGGCAGAGGTGGTACGGCAGGTCGGGGCCGGCGGTGGCCAGCGCCTCGCCGATCCCGGCGACGTTGCCGTGGCCGAAGATGCCGAAGCAGGCCGGGATGAGCCGTTGCCGCCGCCCGTCGCGTTCCGACCACTGCCGGGCCAGGAACGCCACCACCGCCTGCGCCACCGTCAACCTGGGCATCACGCCTCTTTCGTTCCGGGCCGGGTCAGCGGCAGCCGCGGGTCGACCGGCTGGCCGGCCCAGCTGCCCCGGATCCAGCCGTGCCGGGGGTCGTCCACACAGGCCATGGTCCGGGCGGTGCCGGGTCCGGCCAGCACGTTGAGGTAGTAGAGGTCGTAGCCCGGGGCGGCCATCGACGGCCCGTGGTAGCCGTACGGGACGAGCACCACGTCGCCGGTGCGCACCTCGGCGAGCACGTCGATCGGCCGGTCGGCGGTGCCGTAGACCCGCTGGTAGCCCACCGGGCCGTCGCCCGGCTCGCCGCCGGCCACCTCGAAGTAGTAGACCTCCTCCAGTGCCGCCTCCACCCGCCCGTCGTCGTACGCTCGGTCCTGCTCGTGCTTGTGCGGCGGGTAGGAGGACCAGTTCCCGCCGGGGGTGAGCACCTCCACGGCGACCAGCCGGTCGCAGTCGAAGGCGTCCGGCGCGCAGAAGTTGTTGACCTGCCGGCTGGCCGGCCCGGCGCCGCGCAGTTCCACCGGCACGTCCCGGGCCGCGCCGTAGCGGGGCGACAGCCGGCGGGCGGCCCGCGCCGACGGCAGGGCGAAGCGTCCCGCGCCCCGGATGGTCACGTCGGCGTCCCGGGGCAGGTAGGCGAAGTCGGTGACCGCGGCGAACACCGAGGTGCGTCCGGTCAGGGTGAGCCGCAACCCGTCGCAGTGCACGGTGGCGGCGCCGGCCAGCGGCAGGACCAGCATCTCCTCGTCGCCGGTGGTGAAGCTGACCGCCCCGCCGGCGGGCAGGGTGAGCACCCGCAGCCCGGCGTAGGTCCAACCGGCCCGTTCGGGGGTGACCTCCACCGCCCAGGGCGCGCGGGCGGCGCCGCCCCAGGGCAGGTGGGCGTCGCCGGTCCTCACGCGTCCTGCCCGGTGGGCAGCAGCGAGCCGGCCACGTCCACGGCGGCGGCCACGTCGTCGTCGGGCGGGTAGAGCAGCGCCCGGCCGACCACCAGGCCGCGCACGCCGGGCAGCCGCAGCGCCCGCGCCCACCGCGCGTAGACCAGGTCCGGCGCCTCCACCGGGTCGCCGCCGAGCAGCAGGACCGGCAGCGTGGTCGCGGCCATGACCCGCTCCATCTCGTCGACGGCCGGCAGCTTCAACCAGGTGTACGCGCTGGTCGCGCCGAGCGCCTGGCCGACGCTGACGCCCTTGATGACCGCCTCCGGGCGCAGGTCGGCGCTGACCCGGCCGCCGTCGCGGGTCACCCAGAGCGGCTCGACCAGGGCCACGGTGCGGTGCCCGGCGAGGGCGGTGACCGCCTGGGCGCAGGCCTGGAGGGTGGAGGCGGTGCCCGGGTCGTCCGGGTCGATCCGGCAGAGCATCTTGCCGCCGTCGTAGCGCATCGCGGCGATGCTGTCGGCGTCGTAGGCGGTGAACCGGTCGTCGAGCTCGAAGGTGGCGCCGGAGAGGCCACCGCGGTTCATCGAGCCGATGGCCAGGCGGTTCTCCAGCGCACCGAGCAGCAGCAGGTCCTCCAGGATGTCGGGGGTGCCGAGCACACCGTCGACGCCCGGTCGGGACAGCGCCACGCGCAGCCGGTCGAGCAGGTCCACCCGCCCGGCCATGGCCATCGGCCGGTCCCGCACCCCGAGGGCGCCGCGGGCCGGGTGGTCGGCGGCGATGACGAACAGCGGCCGGCCGGGTTCCGGCCAGGGCCGACGGGTACGGCGGGCGGCGGCTTCGGCGATCGCCTGCGGCCGGTGCGCGCGGGTGCGGGTCAGCGCGTCGTACTCGGTGCTCACCGGTCTTCTCCTGTCAGGACGGCGGTCGACGACGCCGGACGCGGCGCGGCGTCCCCGGCCAGCGCCACGGTCTCGGCGTAGTCGGGCATGGCGGCGGAGCAGGCCAGGCGGGAGGCGACGATCGCCCCGGCGGCGTTGGCGAAGCGCAGTGTCCGCTCCAGCGGCCAGCCGCGCAGCAGCCCGAGGCAGAGCGCGCCGCCGAACGCGTCGCCGGCGCCGAGCCCGTTGACCACGTCCACCGGCACCGGCGGCACCCGTACGCTCTGCTCCGCGGTGCGGGCCAGCACCCCGGCCGGGCCGAGCTTGACCACGGCGAGCCGGGGCCCGCGTTCGAGCAGCAGCTCGGCCGCCCGGTCCGGGTCGCGGGTGCCGACGGCGATCTCCACCTCGTCGAGGTTGCCGACGGCGACGGTGACCCGCGGCAGCACCTCGGCGACGGCCGCGGTGGCGGCCGCCGGGTCGGGCCAGAACATCGGCCGGTAGTCCAGGTCCAGCACGGTGTGCGGGCGGCCGGCCCGGGCGGCGAGCGCGGCGGCGTGCGCGTCGCGGCTGGGCTGCTGGCACAGGCCGGTGCCGGTGAGCCAGAAGACGCGGGCCGAGACGATCGCGTCGAGGTCCAGCTCCTCGGGGCGGATCTGGAGGTCCGGGGCGGTGGGGGTGCGGTAGAACCAGAGCGGGAAGTGGTCCGGCGGGAAGATCTCGCAGAAGGTGATCGGGGTGGGCAGCCCGTCGACCGGGCGGACCTGGCTGTCGTCCACACCGAACTCGCGCAGCGCCCGGTGCACGTAGTCGGCGAACGCGTCGGCGCCGGTGCGGGTGATGACCCCGGCGCGCAACCCCTGCCGGCTGGCCGCGACCGCCACGTTGGTGGGGCTGCCGCCGAGAAACCTGCCGAACGTCTCCACCTCGGCCAGCGGCGTGGCGACCTGCAACGGATAGATGTCCACCCCGACCCGGCCGATGGTGAGCACATCGAGCATGCGGCGCCCTCCGTCCCGGCCGGCGTCGGCGTGTCCGCCAGCTCGATTCCGTCCCTGATTGGTAACAGTGCTCTACGAGTTGTGTCAATGTGTTGTCATGACATCCGTGCTCTGCTCTCGGTGATCGCTTCGGTACAGTGGCGGCCAGCAGCACGCCCCCATCCCGCTCAGCCGCAGCGAGGAGGTTTCCGTGACCGGTCCCGAGATCGCGGTCGACCGCAGCAGCCCGGTCCCGCTCTACTTCCAGGTCGCGGAACAGTTCGCCGCGGCGATCCAGCGCGGTGACCTGGCCCCGGGCGACCGCCTGGACAGCGAGTTGCAACTGGCCGACCGGCTGGGGCTGTCCCGGCCCACCGTGCGGCAGGCCATCCAGCATCTCGTCGACAAGGGACTGATCATCCGCCGGCGCGGCGTGGGCACGCAGGTGGTCCGGGGTGAGGTCCGTCGGGCCGTCGAGCTGACCAGCCTGCACGACGACCTGGTCCGGGCCGGCCAGCGGCCGTCCACCTCGGTGCTGGAACTGGCCACCGTGTCCTGCCCGCCGGCGGTCGCCGCGGCGCTCGGCGTGCCACCCGGCGGCGAGGTGCAGCACCTGCGCCGGCTGCGCTTCTCTGACGGGGAACCCCTGGCGCTGATGGAGAACTGGCTCCCGGTCGACCAGCCGCGGCTCACCATGGCGGCCCTGCAGGCCGACGGCCTCTACGCGATCCTGCGCGCCGGCGGGCGGCGGATCCGCGGCGCCCACCAGCGGATCGGGGCGCGGGCGGCCACCGCCGCGGAGGCGCAGATGCTCGGTGAGCGACGCGGCGCGCCGCTGCTCACCATGACCCGCACCGCGTACGACGACCAGGGCCGCTACGTCGAGCACGGCGCCCACATCTACCGGGCCAGCCGCTACTCCCTCGAGGTGACCGTCGCCGAGCGGTGACGGTGGATGTTTCGCGCTCATTTCAGTGACAGGTATTTACGTCGTCAGGCTGTCATGACATTGTGGCCGCAAGCACCGCCGGCGGCGGACGCGCGGCCGGCGGGGCGACCTCGCGAGTCTCTTCGAAGTCTCTCCTTGCGAAGGGAAACAGCCCATGTCAGCCAAGCCGAGACACGCGGCAGGCGTGCTCGCCGCGCTCACCGCCGTCGCCCTCACCGCCACGGCCTGCGGCGGCTCGGACGAGCCCGCCGGCAAGGACGCCAAGAACATCACCCTCACCATTTCCGCCAACTCCATCGTGGGCGGCAAGAACTCCGCCGGCGCCGAGTGGATCGAGAAGTGGGTCATCCCCAAGTTCGTCGAGGCGCAGAAGGCCAAGGGCGTCACCGCCAAGGTGACGTTCGTGCCCAGCGGCGTCGACGACGAGCAGTACAAGACCAAGCTGGCCCTGGACCTGCGCTCCAAGGGCGGCGCCGACGTGATCGCCGTGGACGGCATCTGGGTCGGCGAGTTCGTCCAGGCCGGCTACCTCAAGCCGCTGAACGAGGTGGCCGGAGACCAGGTCGACTCCTGGGAGGGCTGGTCCCAGATCCCGGAGACCGTGCAGGGCCTCGGCTCGTTCGAGGACAAGCGCTACGGCATCCCGCTCGGCACCGACGGCCGGGTCCTCTACTACAACAAGAAGCTCTTCGCCCAGGCCGGCCTGCCCGCCGACTGGCAGCCGAAGAGCTGGCAGGAGATCCTCGACGCCGGCGCCAAGCTCAAGACGCTGCCCGGGGTGACGCCGATCCAGATCAACGCCGGCACCGCGATGGGCGAGGCCACCTCCATGCAGGGCGCGCTGCCGCTGCTGGTCGGCGCGGGCGGCGAGATCTACAAGGACGGCAAGTGGGCCGGGGCCAGCCAGCCGGTCAAGGACATGCTCGACTTCTACACCAAGGTCTACGGTGGCGGCCTGGGCGACCCCAAGCTCCAGCAGGAGGCCAAGGGGCGCGACAAGTCGTTCGCCGAGTTCGCCGCCGGCAAGATCGGCATTCTCGCCGAGGGTGACTACTTCTGGCGCAGCGTCGTCAACCCGACCACGGGCATCGCCAAGATGGCCGACCGGGACACCAGCGTCGGTTACGCGATGATTCCGGCCAAGCAGCCCGGCGCCGGCATCCGCGGCCAGGACTTCGTCAGCATGTCCGGTGGCGGGGTCCGGGTGCTCAACCCCAACTCCAAGTTCCCCTCGCAGGCGTGGGAACTGCTGTCGTTCATGCACTCGGCGGAGGGCGTCAAGGCCGAACTCGCCGGCGACAAGCGGATCACCGCGCGGAGCGACGTCAACAAGGAGGTCCTCGCGGGCGACCCGATGCTGAGCTTCATCACCGAGAAGGTGCTGCCGGTGACCGCGTACCGGCCGCCGCTGGCGGTGTACCCGCAGGTGTCGGTGGCGCTGCAGGAGGCGACCGCCGCGGCCGCCTCGGGCAAGAGCGCCGACGAGGCGGCCACCGCGTACCAGAAGAAGGTCGAAGGGATCGTCGGTGGCCCAGGTAACGTCACCTCCTGACCAGGTGGTGGAGGGGAGGCGCCCGGACCCGGGCGCCTCCCCGGCCCCCGACGCCGCCGGCCTCGGCCGGGCCCGGGCCACCGGGTTCCTCGTCCCGGCCATGGTGCTCATCCTGGTCTTCCTGGTGGTGCCGGCCGCCTGGACCATCTACCTGGGCGTGACCAACTACCGGCTGACCGGCCTCGCCGCCGCCCATCCCGAGGTCGTCGGCCTGGACAACTACACCCGGGCCCTGGGCGACGAGCGGTTCACCAGCTCGCTGCTGCTCACCCTGCAGTTCGTGCTCGGCTCGGCGGTCATCGGCCAGGCCGGGCTGGGCTTCGCCATCGCGTTCGCGCTGCGCGACCGCCGCGGCCCCCTGCGCCGGGTGGTCGAGGGCTTCGTGCTGCTCTCCTGGATCCTGCCCAGCTCGGTGGTCGCGTTCCTCTGGATCGCCCTGCTCGACCGGGACGCCGGCACGCTCAACGCGCTGCTCGGCATCCCCGGGACGGCCTGGCTGCTGGACCACCCGATGCTGTCGATCATCGTCTTCAACACCTGGCGCGGCACCGCGTTCTCGATGATGCTCTACGCCGCCGCGCTGGAGAACGTCCCCCGCTCGCACCTGGAGACCGCCCGGCTGGCCGGCGCCTCGACCTGGCAGCAGCTGCGCGACGTGGTCTTCCCCCGCATCCGCGGGCACGTGCTGACCAACCTGCTCCTGATCAGCCTCTGGACGTTCAACGACTTCGCGCCGTTCCTGATCACCGCCGGCGGGCCCGAGCAGCGCTCGGAGATCCTGCCGGTCTACGTCTACAAGGTGGCGCTCTCCGGCGGCGAACTCGGCTTCGGCGCCGCCATCTCGTTCATCATGCTGCTGATCAACCTGGTCATCGCGCTGGTCTACCTGCGCATGCTGGGCCGGCGGAAGGAGCCGGCGTGACCACCACCGCGGCGCCCGCACCCACCACCGAACCGACCGGCGAGCGGCCCACCGCCGCGGTACGCCACCTGCTCGCCCAGATCGGCCGCTACACGTTCCTCTGCGCCGTACTGGGCTTCTTCGCACTGCCGCTGCTGTGGCTGGCCACCGCCCCGTTCGACGACAACCCGACCATCACCGCCTCGCTGCCGCGGTTCACCCTGGACAACTTCCGTGCCCTGCTGGACAACCCGTACGCGCTGAGCTCGCTGCTCAACTCGGTCTACCTGGCCGCCGGCACCGCCGCGCTGGTGGTGACCTTCGCGGCGCTCGCCGCGTACGCGCTGAGCCGGGTCCGGGTGCCCGGCCGCGACGCGCTGCTCTATGGGCTGCTGCTGCTGTCGTCGATCGTCACCGGCACCGCCACCATGGTGCCGCTGTTCGAACTGGCCTTCCGGCTCAACCTGATCGACTCCCGGCTCGGCGTCGTTCTGATCCTCAGCGGCGGGCTGCTGCCGGCGGCCATCTTCATCCTCAAGGACTTCATGGACTCCACCCCGACCTCCTACGAGGAGTCGGCCCGGGTCTTCGGCGCCAGCCCCTTGCAGATCATGCGGCACATCGTGGTGCCGCTGGTCCGCCCCGGCCTGGCCACCGTCGGGGTCTGGGCGGTGGCCAACGTCTGGGGCAATTTCCTGGTGCCGTTCCTGCTGCTGCGCGGGCCGGACAAGGCCCCCGCCGCGGTGATCATGTACACCCTCTACACCGAGGGCGGGCAGGCCGACCTGCGGCTGCTCTCCACCTTCTCGCTGCTCTACTCGCTGCCGGTGGCGCTCATGTTCGTCTTCGTCAGCAGCCGATACGGGTTCCGCTTCCACGGAGGGATCAAGCGCTGATGTCCGCCATCACCATGCGCGAGCTGACCAAGGTCTACCCCGGCGGGGTACGCGCCCTGGACGCCCTCGACCTGGAGATCGCCGACGGCGAGTTCTTCGCCCTGCTCGGCCCGTCCGGCTGCGGCAAGACCACCCTGCTGCGCACCATCGCCGGCCTGGAGGTCGCCTCCGGCGGCAGCGTGCGGATCGGCGAGCGCGACGTCACCAACCTGCCGCCGGGCAAGCGGGACGTGGCCATGGTCTTCCAGGACTACGCCCTCTTCCCGCACATGACCGTGCGGGACAACATCGCCTATCCGCTGCGGATCAAGAAGGTCGACCGGCGCAGCCGCGGCAGCAAGGCCGCCGACACCGCCGACGAGCTCGGCCTCGCCGGGCTGCTGGAGCGCCGTCCCGGGCAGCTCTCCGGCGGGCAGCAGCAACGCGTCGCCCTGGCCCGGGCGATGGCCTGCCACCCGCAGGTGTTCCTGCTCGACGAGCCGCTGTCCAACCTCGACGCCCGCCTGCGGCTGGAGGCCCGGACCTTCCTCAAGCGCCTGCAGCGGGAACTCGGCGTCACCACCGTCTTCGTCACCCACGACCAGGCCGAGGCGCTCGCCCTGGCCGACCGGATCGCGGTGATGGAGGGCGGCCGGATCCGCCAGGTGGGCACCCCCACCGAGGTGTTCCGCCGCCCCGCCAACACCTTCGTCGCCGGCTTCATCGGCTCCACCCCGATGAACCTGGTCGACGCGCGGGTGCACGGCGACGAACTGGCCGTGGGCGGGGTCCGGCTGCCGCTGCCCGACGACGCCCGCGGGCAGGTCACCGACGGGGAGCGGCTGGTCTACGGGATCCGTCCCGAATACCTCGACTACTCCCCCACGGCGGTACCCGGCGCGCTGACCGGCGAGGTCGTGGTCGTGGAGAACCTGGGCAGCGTCTCCCTGGTGTCGCTGGACGTACCCGGCGACAGCACCGGCGCGGGCGACGGCTCCGCCCCGGTCGCCGCGGAGCGGACCAGCGTGCAGGTCGTCGTACCCGAGGGTGGCGAACCCGAACCGGGCGACACCGGCTGGGTGACGCCGCGCCCCGGCCGGTCGCTGCTCTACCGCGACGGGAACCTGGTCACGGCCGCCACGGCGGCCGTGCCGGCCCCCCGCGCCGGCGCCGCCGTGCGGAGCTGACCATGGTCGTGCACCGCGGTAAGTGGACCCTGCAGGACCGCGCTGACGACGTGCTGCGGACCCTGCCGGTGACCGTCGCACCCGGCACCGCCGCGCTCACCGTCCGGCTGGACTACCCGCGCCAGGCCGGGGTGCTCGACCTCGGCTGCGTCGGGCCGGACGGCTTCCGGGGCTGGTCGGGCGGCGCCCGCGACGGCTACACCATCGCCGCCGACTGGGCCACCCCCGGCTACCTGCCGGGCGAGCTGGAACCCGGCGAGTGGCAGGTGCTGCTGCGGTTGCACCGCATCCCACCCGACGGGCTGGACTACGACGTCACCGCCACCACCAGCGCGGCCCGGCTGCCGGCGCCCCCGGCACCGGCGGCGCCACCCCGGCCCGACCGCCCACCCCGCCGCGACCTGCCCGGCCTCGACGGCCGGCGCTGGCTCGCCGGTGACCTGCACGCACACACCGTGCACAGCGACGGCGCGCAGACCATCGACGAGCTGGCCGCGCTCGCCGCCGCCCGGGGCCTGGACTTCCTCGCCGTCACCGACCACAACACCGTCAGCCACCACCCGTGGCTGCCGGACGCCTCCGCCCGTTACGGCATCACCCTGCTGCCCGGGCAGGAGGTGACCACCGACCGGGGGCACGCCAACGTGTTCGGCCCGGTGGGCTGGGTCGACTTCCGCCGGCCGCCCGACGAGTGGCTGGCCGCCGCCCGGCGAGACGGCGGGCTGATGTCGGTCAACCATCCGCTCGGCGGCGACTGCGCCTGGCGCCAGCCGCTGACCGACCGCACCCCGCTGGTCGAGGTGTGGCACTCCGGTTGGTGGGATCGCACCTGGGGCGCCCCGCTGGCGTGGGCCCGGGCGTGGCGGGCGGACGTCGTGGCGATCGGCGGCAGCGACTTCCACCGCCCCGGCGCCGACGCGCCGCCCGGCTCCCCCACCACCTGGGTGCTCGCCGACGGCGACAGCGCACCCGGCGACGCCGTGCTGGACGCGCTGCGCGGCGGGCGTACCGCCGTCTCGGCCGACCCCGACGGGCCGCTGCTGCTGCGCCTCGGTGACGAGCTGCTGGCGCTCGACGCCGACGGCGCGCTGCTGGCCTACCCGGACGGGCGTCACCGGCTGGTCCGCGGCGACCGGTGCCTGCTGCCGGCCGGCGACGGGCTGCACGTCCTGGAGTCCCACCGCATGGAGGTGATCGCACTGTGCAGCTGACCGGACGCACCCGGGTGGCCGGCGCCCCCGTCAACTACGGCATCTACCAGCCCACCGACGCACCCGTCGGCCCCGACGACCTGCTCGCGGCACTGGCCCGCGACGGCTACACCGGAGTGGATTCCGGCCCGATCGGCTACCTCGGCACCGGCGACACCCTCGCGCGGCGGCTGGCCGCGGCCGGCGTCGGGCTCGCCGGCGGCTGGGTCGACCTGCGCTTCGCCGACCCGGCCGGCTTCGCCGCGGACCTCACCCAGCTCGACGCCGCGCTCGACGTGTTCACCGCCGCGCCGGTCGACGACGACCGGTTCGCGCCCCGGCCGACCCTGGCCTGCCCCGGCAACCCGGCCCGGATGGCCCGGCCGGGCACCCCGACCGACCTGGCGTCGGCGCTGCCCGCCGCGGCCTGGCCGGACTTCGCCGCCCGGGTGCAGCAGGCCGCCGACCGGTGCCGCGACCGCGGTCTGGAGCCGGTGTTCCACTACCACCTCGGCACGGACGTGGAGACCGAGGCGGAGGCCGATCGGCTGCTCGAACTGACGGACATCGCCATCTGCCTGGACACCGGGCACCTGGCGCTGGCCGGCGGCGACCCGGTGGCCGCGGTACGCCGCTGGGCCGGGCGGATCGGCCAGGTCCACCTGAAGGACGCCGACCTCGCCGCCCACGCCCGGGTCCGGGCGGCCGGTGGGGGCCTGATGGACATGGTCGCCGCCGGCGGCTTCTGCGCGCTGGGCCGCGGCGACGTCGACCTGGCCGGGGTGCTCGCCGGTCTCGACGACATCGGCTACACCGGCTGGCTGGTCATCGAGCAGGACGCGCCCGAGGACGGCCGGGACCTCGACCGGATCCGCGCCGACCAGCACGCCAACCGGCGGTGGCTCGAGGAGGCGCTGGGATGACCGAGCCGGGCAAGCGGATCCGCATCGCGGTGGCCGGGCTGGGCATCATCGCCCGCGCCGTGCACCTTCCGTTGCTGCAACGTCGCGGCGACCTGTTCGAGATCGTCGCGCTGGCCGACCTGTCCCCGTCCCGCGTGACGGAGCTGGGCGAGCGGTACGGCGTCGAGCCCGCCCGCCGCTACATCGACGCGACCCGGATGGTGTCCGACGGCGGTTGCGACGCGGTGCTGCTGGCCACCTCCGGCTCGCACGGCGAACTGGCCGCGCTGGCGCTGCGCGCCGGTCTGCCGGTGCTCTGCGAGAAGCCGCTGGCCTACACGCTCGCCGAGACGGCCCGGCTGGCCGAGCTGGGCGCCGGTGGCCCGGCGCTGATGGTGGGCTACATGAAGCAGTACGACCCGGCGGTGGCCGAGGCCGCGCGGCTGCTGGCGGAACTCGGCGGCGCCGAACGGGTGCACGCCGTGGAGGTGACCGTGCTGCACGCCGGCGGCGACCGGCAGTTGCGCTTCGCCAACCTGCCCCCGGCCGCCGGCGACGTGCCGGCCGCGGAGCTGGCCCGGCTGTCCGCCGCCGACCACCGGCTGCTCGACGCCGCCGTCGGCGCCGACCCGGGCGCCCGCACCCTCTACCAGATCCTGATCAACAGCATCTCGCACGACCTGTCCCTGCTGCGGCTGTTCACCGGCGCGCCGGCCACCGTGGAGCAGGTCGCCACCTGGCCGCTCAGCCCCGACGGCCCGGCCGAGCCGTCGGTGGAGATCAGCGGGCGGCTGCCGGACGGCGCCCGCTACGGCATCCGGTGGCTCAACCTCCCGGACTACCCCGCCTACCGGGAGACGGTCACCCTGCACCACGCCCGCGGCTCGCTGGAGCTGGTGTTCCCCTCGCCCTACCTGCTGAACGCGCCGACCACGCTGACCGTGGTGGACGAGCACGGCGGCGGCGAGCGGCGGGCCGCGTACCGGTCGGTGACCGAGGCGTTCGAACAGGAGCTGGTCGCGTTCCACGCGATGGTCACCGCGGGCGCCGCGCCGCTGACCGGCATCGCCGAGGGCGCGGCCGACGTACGAACCAGCCAGCAGGTGGTACGCCGCTACGGTGAGCTGACCGGGGCGGCGATCGGCGGAGAGGCGGCGAGCTGATGACGCGACCGACCGAGATCATCGTGGTGCCACACACCCACTGGGACCGGGAGTGGTACGAGCCGTTCCAGCGGTTCCGGCTGCGGCTGGTGGCGCTGCTGGACGAGGTGTTCGACCGGATGGAGCGCGACCCGCGGCAGCGGTTCACCCTCGACGGGCAGCTCGCCGCGGTCGACGACTACCTGGAGGTGCGCCCGGAGCGGCGGGAGCAGGTGATCGACCTGGTCCGCGCCGGCCGGCTGTCGGTGGGCCCCTGGCAGATCCTGCTCGACGAGTTCCTCTGTTCCGGCGAGAACATCGTCCGCAACCTGGAACGCGGGCTGGCCCGCAGCGCCGACCTGGGTGGCGCCATGCCGGTGGGCTACCTGCCCGACATGTTCGGCCACATCGCCCAGATGCCGCAGATCCTGGCCGGGGCCGGGCTGGCCCACGCCTGCGTGTTCCGCGGCGTACCGGAGCGGGTGCACCACCACGCCTTCGCCTGGCAGGCGCCCGACGGCACCACCGTCCGCACCCAGTACCTGCCCGGCGGCTACGGCAACGCCGCCGGCCTGATGGACGACGCCGCGCAGGTCACCCGCCGGGCCGGTGACCTCGCCGACCGGCTCGCCGGCTGGCGGCCGGCCGGCGACGACACCCCGGTCCTGGCGATGTACGGCACCGACCACGCCGCCCCGGCGCCGGACGCCCCCGACCTGCTGGCCACCGCCGACCTCGCCGGCACCCGGCTGCGGCTGGGCACCCTCAGCGAGTACTTCGCCACCCAACCGGCCACGGTGGACGGCCTGCCCGTGGTCCGCGGCGAGCTGCGCTCGCACGCCCGGGCCAACATCCTGCCCGGCGTGATCTCCGTCCGCGCTCACCTCAAGCGGGCGATGAACCGCGCCGAGCGGCGCGTCGAACGGTACGCCGAACCGCTCGCCGCGCTGACCCACGACGGGTCCGTGCAGCGCTTCCTCGACATGGCCTGGACCCGGCTGATCGACGCCAGCTGCCACGACTCGGTGACCGGCTGCGGCTGCGACGAGACCGCCGAGCAGGTCGCCGCCCGCCTCGCCGAGGCCGACCAGCTCGGCCGGGCGGTCTGCGACCTGGTCGGCGCCCGGCTGGCCGCCGCCGTGCCCCGGGACGCCTACCTGCTGTTCAACCCCACCCCCGCGGCGCGTACCGCCCTGGTGTGCCTGGACGTGGCGGCGCCGGCCGACGGCACCGTGGCGCTCGCCGACGCCGGCGGCCGCAGCGTGGCCGCCCAGGTCCTCGACCGGGGCCGCACGCTGCTCGCCGACGACGTGGTGCCGGCGGCCGACCTGCCGGCCGTGCTCACCCGGGTGCACGGCCGGGAGCTCTACGGCCAGGAGGTCACCGCCTGGTCGGTGTCGCCCGACGACGCCACACTCACCTTCCAGGTGGCCCGGCACGGCGACCCGGCCTTCGACGTGGCGGACGTCCGGCTGGCGCTCGCCGCCGCCGGGCAGCCCGACCGGTGGCGGGTACGGATCGTCGCCGAGCCCCGGGCAACCGTCGCCGCCCTGGTCGAGGTGCCACCGCTCGGGCACGCCGCGGTCCGGCCGGTGCCGCTCCCGGCGACCGCGACGCCCGCGTCGGACCCGGTCACCGTGGCCGGCCGCAGCCTCGACAACGGCCTGCTGCGGGTCGACGTCGCCGAGGACGGCACCCTGACGCTGGCCACCCCGGACGGGGTGACCGTGGACGGGGTCGGCCGGATCGTCGACGGCGGCGACGTGGGCGACAGCTACAACTACGCCCCGCCGGCCGCCGACGAACTGGTCGACAAGCCGCGGGCGGTGCGGACCGTGGTGCGCCACGACGGGCCGCTGCTCGCCGTGCTGGAGGTGGTGCGCGAGTACCGCTGGCCGGTGGCCGCGGACGTGGACGCCGGCTCCCGCGCCGTGGACCGTGAGCCGATCACCGTGACCACCCGGGTCGAGCTGCGCCGCGGCGAGCCGTTCGTCCGGCTGCGCGTCGAGTTCGACAACCGCTGCGACGACCATCGGGTCCGGCTGCACCTGCCGCTGCCGTCACCGGCCGACACCTCGTACGCCGAGGGCCAGTTCGCCGTCGTGGCGCGCGGCCTGACCGCGGAGGGCGGTGGCGGTGAGGTGCCGTTGCCCACCTTCCCGGCCAACGGGTTCGTCGCCGCCGGCGGTCCGGACGGCGCGCTGGCCGTGCTGCTGACCCAGCCCACCGAGTACGAGCTGACCGACGCCGGCCGCGAGCTGGCCGTCACCGTGCTGCGGTCGATCGGGATGTTGTCGCGCAACCGGCACGCGCTGCGCGACGAGCCCGCCGGCCCGCAGTTGCCGACCCCCGAGGCGCAGTGCCGCGGCACCCGCACCGTCGAGCTGGCGGTGCTGCCGTACCGGGGCGCCTGGCACGAGGCCGGGGTGCTGGCGGCGGCCGAGGCGTACCGGCACGAGCTGTTGGCGTTCGCCGGCACGGCCGATCCGGACACCGCGCTGCCGGCGCCGGCGGTCGGCCTCGCCGTCGACGGCCCCGGCGTCGCGTTGACCAGCGTCCGGGACCGGGCCGGCCGCACCGAGGTGCGACTGGTGGCGCAGACCCCGATGGACACCACCGCGGTGCTCGGCGGCCCGACCGTCCGCGGGGCGTGGCGGGCCGACCTGCTCGGCCGGGCGGGCGAGCCGCTCGCGGTCGGCGGTGACGGGCTGGTCCGGCTGCCGCTGCGGGCCTGGGAGATCGCCACGGTGCAACTCGACCTGACCTGACGGCGGGACCGGGCCCGGCTCAGCTCGGGCGGGACGACACCCGGTCGGCCCGCGGCGGCACGGCGTTGTCGACGTTGAGTAGTCCGGCGTCGACCACGGCCCGGCTCATCGGCCGGGTCAGCTCGGCGAGGCGGGCGCACCCGTCGGCGCCGAGCACCGCGTACGCGGGCGTGGCGAGCCCGTCGGTGGCCGCCTCGATCCACGCGCGCTGCGCCCGCCCGTTCTCGGTCAGTGTCGGCTCGTCGCCCTCGATCAACCCTCGCCCGCGCAGCCGCTCGACCGCGTCCGCCCACTGCTCGCCGCTCCAGCCCCGCGTTCGGCGCAGGAAGCGGACCGCCACCTCGCCGGACGCGGCGTGCAGCACCAGCGCCTCCAGCCCGGTCAGGCCGGCGAGCAGCAGGGCGGCGACGTGCCCGTCGCCGCGGAACTCCCGCAGGACCGTCTGGGCCTGCCAGAGGATCAGGTGCGGCTGCTCCGGCCACGGCAGCGCGGCGTGCGCCGCGGACAGTGGCCGCCCCTCGGGGTGGGCGGCGGCCGATTCGGCGGCGCGACGGGCCAGGTCGGCGGCCTCGGCCAGCTCCGGGCCGTGCACCGCGTCGCCGAGCGCTCGGGTCAGGGCCGCGCCGGCGGCCTCCAGCCGGGCGGCCAGCACGGCGGCCGGCGTGGTCCGCTCCCAGGCGGCCGTCAGCACCCGGGCGACGAGGTCCGGGTTGAAGTTGAAGAAGGTGGCGACCACCGGGCCCGGACCGACGGGGCCCATCGCGGCGGCACGGGAGACGAAGTAGCCGGCCGGCTCCGGGATGCCGAGGGCGGCGTACCGCTCGTGCGCCTCCGGCACGAAGTAGATCATCGCGTGCAGGGGCTCGGTCACCCGCCAGGCGCGGCGCACGAGGGCCGGTTCGAGCGCCGTCGGGTTCTGCCAGCCGGGGTGCGCCAGGTCCGCCATGTCGCTGCCTTCCGTCGAGGACGTTACCGACCGGTAGGTTCCCATGCCGGCGGCGGCCTGTCACCCGCCGGTCCCCGCCGCGCCTCCCCGGGGCCGCCCCACCGGGCAGGAGCGAGCTCCGATGAGTCGGGAGTCCGCCGAAGGATGCCTGTTGGGTCCTGTTGCTCAGGTCAACGACGTGTTCTTATACCGGAACGACGAGTCACCGGCCTGCTCGCGGCGGGCCTCGTCCATCCCGCTCGGTGACTCAATCCCCTGGCGTGAAAGGTGCAAAGATGCACAGAAGATCGACGTTCCAACTTGCGGTCCTGACCGCTACCGCGGCGACATTCCTGGCGGCCGGTGGCGCATCCGCGGCGGCGGGTACGGCGGCGTCCCTGACCGCCTCCGCGGCTGTGACGGCGTGCCAGCCGGGTGCCGAGGGGCACAGCGCGGCGCGGGTGAGCGAGGGCGCCACCGCGCAGGAGCCGGAGCTGTACTCGAAGAACGAGGCGAACGCCTACGGCGTGATCAAGGATTCGCCGCGCCTGCCCAACGGCAGCGTCACCATTCCCACGGTCTTCCACATGGTCTCCGACCACGCCCTCAGCGCGGCCGAGACGACCAGGTGGAAGACCCTCATCGCGGCGCAGATGAAGGTGCTCAACGACTCGTACGCCGGCCGCACGGCGGCGAACGCCTCGGACACGCCGTTCCGGTTCTCCCTCGTCGACACGACGTGGACGGTGAACAGCGACTGGTACACGGTCGTGCCCGGCAAGAACGAGCGGGACATGAAGCACGCGTTGTACACCGGGGACGCCCGCACCTTGAACGTGTACGCGGCCAACATCGGCGGTGGGCTCCTCGGCTGGGCGTACTTCCCGAAGGGCTACAACAACGGCCGGGACTACATCGACGGCGTGGTGATGCTGGACGAGTCGATGCCGGGCGGCACGGCGGGCAAGTACGCCCTGGGTGACACGCTGACGCACGAGGTCGGGCACTGGCTGATGCTGGAGCACACGTTCGCGCACGGCTGCTCGGCCTCCGGCGACTACGTCGCGGACACCCCGCGGGAGGCGGCGCCGCAGTTCAACTGCCCGGTCGGGGCGGACACCTGCACGGCGCCCGGGCTGGACCCGATCCACAACTTCATGGACTACACGCAGGACTCCTGCATGGACATGTTCACGGCCGGACAGGCCGACCGGATGAGCGACGCCTGGGTGGCGTTCCGGGCCGGTGGCGTGAAGTAACCGAGGTCCGTCGGGGTTGACGGGCCGCGACCAGCGGCCCGTCAACCCCTTCCCGTCGGCCCGGGCGGACCGAACCCACCGACCGGTCAGAAGCTCTGGCCGGCCCGCACCGAGTCGACGAACGCCGACCATTCCTGCGCGTCGACCTTGATGGTGATCTCCGGTCGCTGCGAGTTCCGCAACACCCGGTCGCCGTCCGGGGTGACGGCGACCTCCAGGCAGTTCGGGCCGGAGTTGTCGCATCGGATCGGGCGGATCCACCGCATGGTGTTCTCCTGTCGTCAGCCGGCCGTGGACGGCCGGAGCGGAACAAGCGTCATCTGGTCTAATCGGCCAACCGGGTGGGAATGTCACATTCCCTCCGCACCGGCTTCACGAAGCCGCCGCGAACGGCCCTGACGACGCGGGCCGACCCCCGCGCCAACCTGCGAAAACGTCATTCCGGGCAGGTCGGGTGGCCTACGCTGCAATCGGGCGGGGGCTGGTATGAACGATGAGATTCGGGCTTTCTTCGTGGCGCTGCCGTCGCGGGGGCGGGCGATGCTGCCGCCGCGAGTTCGGGGAACGCTCCGGGTCGACCTGGTGAACCACGGCTCGACCGACCATTGGTACGTGGACCTGACCGCATCGGATCAGGTGGTGGTGAACCGGGACGTCGCCGCGGCCGACGCGGTGCTGACGACCACCCCCGCGGTGTTCGCCCGGCTGGTGCGGGGCGAGTCGCCCGCGACGGCGGTGCTGCTCCGCAACGAGGCGACGCTCGCCGGCGACGCCCGGCTGATCCTGGCCTTCCGCCGGTACTTCCCGTCGGCGGCGGGCACCGTCGATCCGCGCGAGAGCGCGCGACGGCGATCTCCCCATGGGCAGGCGTGGCGCGAGCGGCGGCGAGCCGGGACGTCGTGACGACATGGCGATCAGAAAGTCGATCAGCATCCTCGACGGCAACACCTTCCTGGTGTGCGACGACCGTGGCGACGTCGACCCGTCGCCGAGCGTGCCGACCGGGCTGTTCTCCTACGACACCCGCTTCCTGTCCACCTGGCGGCTGAGTGTGAACGGAGAACGGCTGCACGCGTTGTCGGTGGACGACATCCGCTACTACGAGAGCCGGTTCTTCCTGGTGCCCGGCGAGCCCACCCACTATGTCGACGCCACGGTGTCGGTGATCCGCGATCGCAGTATCGGCGGCAGCTTCACCGAGGAACTCTCGGTGCTCAACCACACCGACGCCGAGATGATCATGACGGTACGCATCGACATGGGCGCGGACTTCGCCGACATCTTCGAGATCAAGAATCCGCAGGCCAAGAAGGCGCCGGTGCAGGCCATCGTGGAGGAGGGGCGGTTGCGGCTGCGCTACCGCCGTGACCACTTCCACCGGGAAACCGTGATCTCCAGCTCGGCGCCCGCCCAGGTCGACGCGGAGGGCATGACGTTCGAGGTGCGCGTACCCCCGCAGTCGGAGTGGCAGACCCGGTTGCAGGTGCGCACGCTCGTGCTGGGCGCACACGAGCGCGACTTCCGCGACAGCATGCGGCTGCGCCAGGCCCGCTCGCCGGACGAGCTCGACGAGCAGCTGCGGCGCTGGACGGCGGCGGCGCCCCGGCTGAAGTGCGACAACGCGTCCATGGCCACCGCCTACCGGCAGAGCCTGGTGGACCTGGCCGCGTTGCGCTACACCTCCATCACGATGGCGGAGGAACTGGTGGCGGCCGGCCTGCCGTGGTTCATGACCGTGTTCGGCCGGGACAGCATCTTCACCTGCCTCCAGGCCCTCCCGTTCACCCCGCAGCTGGTGCCCGCGACGATCGGCACGCTCGCCTACGGCCAGGGCAGCCGCGTCGACGACTTCCGGGACGAGGAGCCCGGCAAGATCCTCCACGAGCTGCGCTACGGCGAGTCCGCCGGGTTCGAGGAACAACCCCACTCGCCGTACTACGGGGCGTCCGACACCACTCCCCTGTTCGTCGTCCTGCTCGACGAGTACGAACGCTGGACCGGCGACGACACTCTGGTGCGGGCCTACGAGTTCGAGGCCCGCGCCGCGCTGGACTGGGTCGACACCCACGGCGACCTGCTGGGCACCGGCTACATCTGGTACGAGACCCGCAACCCCGACAGCGGCCTGGTCAACCAGTGCTGGAAGGACTCTCCGGACTCGATCTCCTATCGCGACGGGCGCCTGCCACCGTTCCCCCGGGCCACCTGCGAACAACAGGGCTACGCCTACGACGCCAAGATCCGCGGCGCTCGCCTGGCCCGGCTGTTCTGGAACGATCCCGCCTACGCCGACCGGCTCGAGCGCGAGGCCGCCGACCTGAAGGCCCGGTTCAACGAGGAGTTCTGGATCGCCGACGGCGAGTACTACGCCCTCGCGTTGGATGCCGAGGGCGGCCAGGTCGACGCGCTCTCCTCCAACATCGGGCACCTGCTGTGGAGCGGAATCGTCGAGGAGTCCCGCGCCGGTCGGGTCGCCGAGCTGCTGCTCAGCGAGCGGCTCTTCTCCGGCTGGGGGGTGCGCACCCTGGCCACCGACTGCGCCCGCTACAACCCGCTCGGCTACCACGTCGGCACGGTCTGGCCGTTCGACAACTCCATCATCGCCTGGGGCCTCTGGCGCTACGGCTACCGCCGCGAGGCCGCCACCATCTGCCAGGCCATCTTCGACGCAGCCGAATACTTCCAGGGCCGGCTGCCCGAGGCCTTCGCCGGATATCCGCGAGCCCGGACCACCTACCCGGTGGAGTACCCGACCGCCTGCAGCCCCCAGGCCTGGTCGGCGGGAACTCCCCTGCTCCTGCTTCGGGTGATTCTCGGTCTGCAGCCCCACGACGGGCACCTCATCATCGACCCGGCACTCCCACCCGGACTGGGGCGGGTGGAACTGCTCGACATACCCGGGCGGTGGGGCAGGATCGATGCGCTGGGGCGCAGTCGCACCACGACCGACGGCTCCCCGGCCGAGTCGACCGACTAGGTCGACGGCCGCGCCACCGCAAGCCCCCCATCAACACACTGTCCCAGCGGCCGGGTGGGTGGGCGCGTTGCCCCGTCAACTGTGAAATGCTGCACCGGTGGGTGATCATTCGGTTCAGGCGGCCTGTCCCTGCTGCGCCTCGCTGACCGGTGGTGGCACCTGCCCCGTGTGCTTCTGGACGGACGACGGTCAGGGCGACGCGGACGCCGGCGCGGTGCGCGGCGGCCCCAACGGCGACCTGAGCCTGTCGCACGCCCGGCTCAACTTCGCCATCTACGGGGCCAGCCACCCCCGCTACCAGGACATGGTCCGGTCGGCCCGCCCCGACGAGCGTCCCTGACCCGCGCGCCCGCAGCCACGGCAGATGACCCGAGCGCACGGCCTGCTGCCCGGTGGACAGCAGGCCGTGCTCACGCCGCGGGTCGGAGCCCGAACCGGCTCGACCGGCTCAACGGCGCCGCATTTCGCCGGCGGCCTCCTGCGTCTCCTCCCGGACCTGGTGCGCGGCCGATCGGCCCTGGTCCCGGACGGCGGACACGCCCTGGGCGGCGGTGGACTGCACCGACTGGGCCGCCTGCTGCGCGGGTTCGCGCATGTTGTCCCGGAGCTGGTTGCCGACCTGGCTCGCCTGTTCGCGAAGCCCGGCGGAGTGCTCGCTGACCATGCCCCGGGCCTGCCCGGCCCACTGCCGCTCGGGGCGGCTGGGCGGGATCAGCGAGGAGACCAGCAGCCCGGCGCCGAAGGCGATCAGGCCGACCGCGAGGGGGTTGCCCTCCGCCTGCGCCCGGGACTGCTGCCCGAGCGACCGCGCCTCCTCCCGGACCGAACCGGCGGCGTGCGACATCCGCCCGCCGGCGTGCGACATCCGCTCGCCGGCGTGCGACATCCGCTCGCTGGCGTGCGACATCCGCTCGCCGGCGGCGTGCGACATCCGCTGGCCGGCGCCGTGCCCGTCCATCTGTGCGCCCATCACCTTCTCCTTGACCCGGGTCAGCGCGCCTCGCGCCTGCCCGACCCGGTCGCCGGCGATCCGACGCGGGTTCACCTTGTCGGTCAGGGCATCCACGTCGCTGCTCAACTCGCTCCGGGTGTTCTCGATCTCTGATCGGATCCGATCCGGATCACTGGACATGATCCGCTCCCTCCTGGCTCGTTCAGCGGCCTCGCATGGCCTGCGGCATCTCCCGCGCGGTCTGTTTCGTCCGTGGGAAGACCGCGCGGAGCTGCTGCATCTTCTTCCGCGCATTGGCCAGCAGTACGGCAGTGACAACCGCCCAGATGACCGCCACGATCAGCGCGGCCCAGCCCTCGTCCATCACGTTCGACAGACCCCACCAGACCGCGTACGACACGAACAGCACGGTCAGGAAACCGGCCAGCGCCGCCCCGCCGAACATCCCGCCGGCCTTGCCGGCCTGGCTCGCCTCCTCACGCAGCTCCGCCTTGGCCAGCTCGACCTCCTTGCGGACCAGCGTGGAGAGATCCCGGGTCACGTCGCCCAGCAGCTCGCCGACGGAGGACTGACTCCGCTCCTTCTCCGGGGCGCTCACGGCGCCACCCCGCCCGGGACCTCCGGCTCCGGCCGACCGGCCGGCGACACGTTCTGCGCCCGGGCCACCCCGCTGTACGGCTGCTCGCCCGTGTAGGGCGTCGCGACCGCGCGCTCAGGCGGGAGCGCCGCCGTCGCCGGCTGCGTGGACTGGGCCGGCTGAGCGCCGGAGCCCGCCCCGTCGGAGGCGGTCAGGTTCCGGGTGAGCCGGCCGACCAGCAGACCGGCCACCACGGCGCCGGCGAGGAAGGTGCCCGGGTGCTGCCGGGCGTATCCCCGCACCTCGTCCAGCACCTCACCCGGCTCCCGCTGGTCGAGCCACCCGGCGGCCCGCTGCGCCGCGTCGGCCGCTCGCCGGACCGCCTCGCCGGCCATCCCGGACTCCCCGCTCTGCTCGGCCATCGAGCCGAGCCCACGACCCAGGTCGCGCAGCCCCTCGGCGGCCCGCTGCTGCTGCGTCCGGGCCTGGTCCCGCAGTTGCGTGGTGGCCTGCCCGGTCAGGTTCCGGGCCTGCTCCCGCGCCTCGGCGGCCACGTGCCCGCCCTGCTCCGTCGCGGCGTGCGCGACCTTGCCACCCGTCTGTGCGGCGTGCTGCCCGACCCGGGACGCCTCCTGCCGGGCCTGCTCCCCCGTGCCGCCCGGGGGCCGGCTCTGGTTGGTTGCCGTCATGGCCCTACTTCCTCCCTCGCTCCCGGCCGACGAAGCCCTTCTGCGCCGTCCGCCACATAGGCGTGCGCCGGCGGTGTGGACCACGCACTCTTCGACCTGCCTGGAATTCGCCCGCTGAATGCCCACGTGACCGGCCGTTATGCCCGACCGCGTCCACGTCGGGAACCGGCGGCGGCGAAGGGCGGGGGATGCCGTCGCGCAGGCCGCCGGAAACAGCCCGAACGTGTCAACTGCGCCGAATGGCCGGGCACTGCCGCTCTGACCCGGTCACCATGAGGCGACGTGGCCCGAATGTGAGGGGATCGGCATGAAGCGTGGACGTGGCAGGAGAGGCCGGCTGCTGCAGGCGGCGGTGTTGTCGCTGACAGCACTGGTGGCGGGGGTGGCCGTGGTGCGAGCGGGGCGTCGGAAGATGAGCGAGGCGTCTGTCGGGGATCCCAGTGCCCTGGCGGGTGGCGCGATCGCCTCCGGGCGTGGGGGTCCTTCGGCGCTCAGCGGCGCCGCGACGGGTTCGGAACGCGAAACAGCGTCGAGTCGCTGACAGGCCCTGGTTGAGCGGGCCGGGGACGTCCGATGACGTGGTGGCGCTGCGCGTACACGGGGCCGCGGGCGCGAGCGCCGGCCAGGTGTTGAACCTGCCGCAGGCCGAGCAGGTCGCGGGCGACCGCAGTGGGGGCTTCTACCGCCGCCGCCGTTCAGAGGTCGCCGACGGCCGGGTGACGGTGGAGGCGTACCGCTGGGGCGACCTGCCCTCCGGAACGATGGCCCGGACCCTGTCGCTGGTGTTCCTGCTGCCGTTCATGCTGGCCAACCTGGCGATCTGGATGCGCCCGGCGAACCATGGCTCCGATGCGGTGATCAGATCCCTGTGCCGGCTGCTGGCGCTCACCCTCACCGCGTTGTACGTGCTCGCCGTCGCCGGCGTCGCGCTGGACCTCGTCGCGTGGCAGTGCATGGCCTCGCCGGACTGCCTGGCCGGACGCAGTTGGTTGTCGTGGTTGGGTGGGCGCCCCGTCGGGCTGCGGCTGGCGGCCCTGACGCTGGTTCCGGCCGCTGCCATCGGGCTGGTCTGGCGGGCCAGCACCCGCCCGGGGAGGGTGTTCGAAGCGTTTCGCGCACCCGAGACGGAGGTCTCCGGACACGGGCTCAGCACGATCGGTCAGTGGGACGCCGAGCCGCTGGTGGGTCGGCTGCGTTCCATCCATGTCGCCGCGGCGTTCGCGACACTGGACGGCGCGCTGCTCGCCGCCCGGGTCCCCGGCGGGGCGTCGGCCGTCACGATCGCGCTGGTGGTCGTCACCGGGGCCGTCCTGGCCACCTGTGTGGTCCTGCTCTGCACGCCCGCGCTGATCGACCGGGCCCCCGCGGATCGCCGGCTCGACCGGATCACCCGCACGCTACGGACGATCGCCGTCGTCCTGACCGTCGTGGTCACGGCCCACGTCCTGGCCGGGTCCGCGCGATGGCACGACGGGGGCGGCCTACCCGGTTACGAATCGATCCTGACCTGGCTGTTCGCGACCCAGACGGCCCTGCTGGCCGCGCTGGGAGCCGCACTGCTCTGGCGCCGGCCGCTCGCCACGCCGCTCCTCGGGCTGGGGGCGCTGGCGATCGCGGCCGCGGCGATCAGTCTGGCGGTGGTGTACTCCGCCGAGCTGATCTACCGGGCGGCGGACTTCCTGGACCGGGACGCCCCGATCGACGCGGGCCTGGCCGCCGGTCCGCCGCGGGCGTACACCTGGGCGATCTTCGGCTTCTTCCGCGCGGTACTGATCACGCTGGTGGTCGTGGGCCTGGTGATCGTGTCCTCCCGACGCGGCCGCTTCCGTGCCGCGGCGGCGATCGTCGCGCACGACCACCCGGACCCGCCGGCGGAGGCCGAGCCGCGACTGCGGCAGGTGCGAAAGACGATAGCCCAGGCCCGGTTCACCGAATGGCTGATCCCGTTGGCCGCGGTCTACGCCTGCCTCGCCGGACTCGGCACGGCCACCACCACCATCGGTCTGCTGGGGCTGTCTCCGGGCGGCGTCGTAGAGCGGTTCGCAGGGGTGCCGGCCGACCTGGTCACCTTCGGCATCGCCTTCGGCAGCTGGGTCATCGCCGCGCTTATCCTCGGCCTGGTTCTCGGCGGGGTCTTCGCCTACCGGACCGTCGAGTTCCGGCGCCACGTCGGCGTCCTGTGGGACCTGGGCACGTTCTGGCCCCGGGCCGCCCACCCGTTCGCGCCGCCCTGCTACGCCGAACGTGCCGTGCCGGAGCTGACGCGACGCATCACGTACCTGGTCGGACGCGGCAACGCGGTGCTGCTCGCCGGGCACAGCCACGGTTCGGTCCTGGCCGCCGCGGCGGTGCTCCAGTTGCCACCCCGGGTCAGCAGCCGGGTCGCCCTGCTCACCCACGCGTCACCGCTGCGCCGGCTCTACGCCCGGCTCTTCCCCGCCTACATCGACGACGAGGTGCTGCACGAGATCGGCGCCCGGGTCGGCTGGCGGTGGATCAACCTGTGGCGCGACACTGACCCCGTCGGCGGCTGGGTCTTCTCCTCCCACCGGCCGGGCGGGACGGTTGCCGTCGGCCGGCCGGCGGCGACGGTGGACCGCCGGCTGCGAGATCCCGTCGACGTGGTGGCTCCGCCGGGCGACAGCGTCCCGCCGCCGATCCAGGGGCACCGGCCCTGCGAGTCCGACGAGCGATTCGCCGCGGCGGCGCGCGAACTGGTCCAGCGCCTCCGCGAGCCGACGGACCCGGGGGCGGGCGGACCCGGCGCCGGAGATCCCGCCCCCCACTGACCGGGACCTGTCGCCGGCACCTTCGGCCAGGCCGGCCGCGGGAACTCCGCGGCCGGCCACCCTGGGGTCATCTAGTACGACCCATCCGGGTCAGCGGGCGGACTGGAGCCAGTCCCGGTAGTGCGTGGGCGCGAGGTGCGCGTCCGGGCCCCCGATGAGCACGTCGCCGGTGGCGGCCGCGAACATGCCGGCCTTGTCGTCGGTGACCACGCTCCGCTTGTCCTGCTGCGCGGCGAGGGTCATCCGGCCGAGGTCGTCGAGGGCGAAGACGTCCGGGCCGGCGACGTTGCGGATGCCCTGCAGCGGCGTCCCGGTGGCGACGTCGACGACCGAGTCGACGACGTCCGCGGCGGCCATCGGCTGAATCCGGGTGGCGGGCAGGCGAACCGTGCTGTCGTCGGAGGTCATGGCCAGGGCCGCGTTCATGAATTCGAAGAACTGGGTGGCCCGCACGATCGAGTACGGCGTCGGCCCCTGCCGGAGCAGGTCTTCCTGCAGGGTCTTGGCGCGGTAGTAGTCGAGCTGCGGCACCTTGTCGACACCGACGATCGAGAGGACCACCTGGTGCCGGACGCCGGCACGCTCCCCGGCGGCCAGCAGGTTGGTCATGGTGGTACGGAAGAAGTCGATCGAGGCCGCGTCGAAGGTCGGCGAGTTCGCGACGTTGACGACGACCTCGGCCCCCTCCAGCGCCCGGTCCAGGCCCTCTCCCGTGAGCAGGTCGACACCGGTCGACGGCGCCGCGGGGACGGCCTCGTGCCCGGCTGCCTTCAGCTTCTGCACCACCTGCGAGCCGATCAGGCCGGTACCGCCGATGACTGTGAGCTTCATGGCTCTCACCCTTCCACGGCGTGCCGCAGGGCACGCCGGCTTCGTCGAGGACGCTGGCCCCGAACTCGGATAACTCTTGTCCGAGACAGTAATCGGATAGTCTTTGTCCGAGTCAAGTGGGGGGGGGTCGCGTGAAGCTGTCCGGTGGGGTCGAGTGGGCACTGCACTGCTGCGTGGTGCTGACCACCGCGACGGAGCCCGTGCCGGCTGCCCGGCTGGCGGAACTGCATGACGTCTCCGGGAGCTACCTGGCCAAACAGCTCCAGGCGCTCTCCCGCGCGGGCCTCGTGACCTCCGTCCAGGGCAAGGCGGGCGGATACGTCCTGACCAGGGCGCCCGAGCTGATCACCATCCTCGACGTCGTCGAAGCGGTCGACGGCGCTCAGCCCACGTTCGTGTGCACCGAGATCCGCCAGCGCGGCCCCCTGGCGGCGGCGCAGGAGGCCTGCACCCGGCCGTGCCCGATCGCACGCGCGATGGCCGGCGCCGACGCCGCGTGGCGCGCCGCCCTCCAGGCGACATCCATCGCGGACCTCGCCCGCGGTGTCGACGACGACTACGGCCCCACCGCGCTCGCCGGCATCCGCACCTGGCTCACGGGGCCGGACGAGGGCGGCATCGCGACCGGCGAGCGGGCGTAGCCGCAGAGGGCGGTCGATGTTCCCGTTGGCCCGGCTGGCGTCAGGGGCTGGTGAGGATGACGAGCTGCCGGGTCGCCCGGGTCATCGCGACATATCGGTCGACCGCTCCTTCGACGCCCGTGCCGAACGTCTCGGGGTCGACGAGGACGACCAGGTCGAACTCGAGCCCCTTCGACAGCTCCGGGGTCAGCGACCGGACGCGGGGCGTCGACCGGAACGTGGGAGCGCCGATGACGCAGGCGATCCCCTCGGCGTGCGCGGCGAGCCAGGAATCGAGGATCGGGTCCAGGTCCGCGGCAGATCCGTGTACGACGGGGACGCCGCTGCCGCGGATGGAGGTGGGCACGTTGGCGTCCGGGAGCACGGCCCGGATGACCGGCTCGGCTTCCGTCATGACCTCCTGGGGTGTCCGGTAGTTGATGCTCAGGGTGGCCAGGTTGACCCGGCCGAGCCCGATCCGCTCGAGCCGTTCCTGCCACGACTCCGGGAACCCGTGCCGGGCCTGGGCGCGGTCCCCGACGATGGTGAAGCTCCGGGACGGGCACCGCAGCAGCAACATCTGCCACTCCGCGTCGGTCAGTTCCTGAGCCTCGTCCACGACGATGTGCGCGAACGGGCCGGCCAGCGGGTCCCGAGCGGCGCCGGACAGTCCGGTCTCGTCCACCAGGGCGTCCCGCAGGTCCTGTTGGCGCAGCATGGTCATCAGGCCTTCGCCGTCGTCGTACGCGTCGGACGCGATCAGGTCGTCGACGACCCTGGCCAGGTGCTCGCGCTGGACGGCGACGGCGGCGTCGCGCCGAAGCCGGCGTCGTGACGCCTCCGCGTCGCCGAGCCGCTGCCGTGCCGCGTCGAGGAGAGGCAGGTCGGACACCGTCCAGGCCCGCGCGTCGGCGCGCTGCAGCTTCCGGACCTCCTCAGGGCTGAGCCAGGGAGCGCACCTCCGCAGGTAGGCGGGGACCGACCACAGGTCTCCGACGAGGTCGGCCGGATCGAGCAGCGGCCAGGCGCGGTTGAAGGCGGTGAGCAGATCCCGGTTCCGCGCCAGCGACCTGCGGACCAGCTCATCCGGCTCGTCGCCGACGTACTTCCCCATCAGGATCGTGAGCAGTTCCTCCCAGATCTCGTCCCGCGCCTCGTTGTGCGGTGTGCCGGGCCCCGGCGCCTCGAAAGCCTCGGCCCAGTCGTCGGCGCTCAGCCGGATGTCGGACTCGTCGGTCGTGACCGTCATCCCCTTGGCCGGCGGCTCCTCGTAGAACCGGACGGCCGCCTCGATCGCCTTCACCAGGTCCGCGGAGGACTTCAGCCGGGCCACGTCCGGGTCGGTCTCGATGGTCGCCGCGGCGCCCTCGGGGACGAGGTCCCGCAGGGTGCAGGTCTGCACGTCCTCCTCGCCGAGGCTGGGCAGGACGTCGGCGACGTAGGCCAGGTAGGGCTGGTGCGGGCCGACGAACAGGACACCGCCCCGGCGGTGACCGAGGCGAGGGTCGGCGTAGAGGAGGTAGGCGGTGCGGTGCAGAGCGACGACGGTCTTCCCGGTGCCCGGACCGCCGTCGACGACGAGCGCGCCGCTCGATCCCGCGCGGATGATGGCGTCCTGGTCGGCCTGGATGGTGCCGAGCACGTCCCGCATCCGGGCCGACCGGGTGCCGCCCAGGCTGGCGATGAAGGCGGACTGGTCGTCGAGCGCGGCGTGCCCTTCCCACCCGTCCGAGGTGAACACCTCGTCCCAGTAGTCGCTGATCCGGCCGCGGGTCCAGCGATACCTGCGGCGGCTTGCCAGGCCCATCGGATTGGCGTGGGTCGCCCCGAAGAAGGGCGCAGCCGCGGGAGAGCGCCAGTCGAGCAAGAGCCGACGCCCGGCGCCGTCCGTGAGGCCGAATCGTCCGACGTACACGGGCTCGGAGTCGTCCGCGCCGACCATCCGTCCGAGGCACAGGTCCAGGCCGAAGCGCCGCAGGGCGCGCAGACGAGCGGTCAGCCGGTGGATCTCCTCGTCCCGGTCCATCGCACGCCGGCCCATCCCGCCGGGCGCCCTGCGCGCGGCGTCGAGGCGGCCGGACAGGTCGGCGATCGACCGTTCGAGGCTCTCCGCGATGGCCGCGAAATGCTGCTCGTCGGCGGCGATCAGCCTTGGGTCGGCCTTGGCGGAGAGGTTGTCGGGGAGGTCAAACGCGCTGGTGGTCAGCGGGTTCACGTGATCAGCTCCGATCTGGGGCCGCGCGCAACGACTGCGCGGCAGGGCGTTCGAACCGGCATGACGAACCTGGGGGCCGCGGCGGGCATCGACTTGGCGGATCCCCCGTTTCCGCAGGTCCTGGCCTCGGCCGACGATTGTGCGGCACGACCCGGGTCTTGCCGCAAGCCCCCCGGTGCGCTATATGTTGAGAGTGGCGGGGAGTAGGTACTCCCCCTTTTCTTGCTTCGTGGTTGTCGCGGACTCCCAGCGGACGCGTGGTGTGGTCCCGCCACCGCCGGTCCGGGCATCGACACGTCGACGGCCTCCAGCCGGCGGGATGACACGCCGCCCGGCTCCCCGCGAGCCGGCGTCCGGTGCTTGACGCTTGGACGGTGACAGAACCTGTTCGCGGGCCCGGAAGGTCAGCGCCGTTCGGCATGGAACGCGATCCGTCGCGGGTCGTCGCGTTCAGCGACGCGGTCATCGCCATCGCGGTCACGCTGCTCGTCCTGGAGATCCGCCCGCCGCGGGACACCGAGCAGCTGTTCCACGGCCTCGCCACACTGTGGCCGTCCTACCTGGCGTACGTGGTCACCTTCATGCTGATCGGGCAGGTGTGGGCCAACCATCACGTCATGTTCGACCAGATCCGCACCGTCGACCGGGCCATGCTGTTCCTCAACACGGTGCTGCTGATGGACATCGCGTTCCTGCCGTTCGCCGCCTCCGTGCTGGCCGAGGCGTTCCGTGGGGGGCACGGGCAGCGCACCGCGGTCGTCTTCCACGGCATCGCGTTCGGATTCGCCGCCATCCTGTTCAACGCCATCTGGGCGCACGCACGCCGCAACCACCGGCTGCTCGTGACCACCATCGACGCCGCCGGCGTACGAGCCATCGGCCGCCGCTTCCGGCTCGCCCTTGTCTGGATCGCCGTCGGAACCCTGCTGGGCGCCCTGCTTCCCGCCCTCGGCGTGGCGGTGATCGCCGCCTTCATCCCCTTCTACTGGTTGCCGATCCGGGGCGAGATCGCGAAGCCGCGGCGCGACGGGAGCGGCAGGGCGTGAGCGCGCTCGGCGTCGGCGCGCTGCACAGCAGGCACCGGCGTTCGCGGTAGGTTGCACAGCCATGGTCACGACCGCGGACGTCCGCAGGGAACTCGCCGGCCTCGCCGACCCGCGCCGGGCGGAGAGCGTGAGCCGATTCCTGCAGATGGTTCCGGGCGGGTACGGCGAAGGCGACCGGGCCATCGGCGTCTCCGTGCCAGAGCAGCGCAGGGTGGCCGGCCGCTACTGGCGCGACCTCTCCCTGGCCGAAACGGCGAAGCTGCTGACCAGCGGCGTGCACGAGGAGCGGCTGACGTCGCTGTTCATCCTGGTGCGGAAGTTCGCCAAGGGCGACGAGGTGGAACGGGGCAGGATCTTCGCCACGGTCCTGGCCAACACCGGCCACATCAACAACTGGGACCTGGTCGACTCGTCCGCGCCGTACATCGTCGGCCCCTGGCTGATGGACAAGGACCGTAGCGTGCTGGATCGGTTGGCCGGGTCCAGCCTGCTGTGGGACCGGCGGATCGCCATCATGGCAACCTTCGCCTTCATCAGAGCCGGCGACTTTCAGTGGACCTTCCGGCTCAGCGAACGGCTCCTGCGCGACCCGCACGACCTCGTCCACAAGGCGGTGGGCTGGATGCTGCGCGAGGTCGGCAACCGCGACAGAGCGGCGGCGGAGGAGTTCCTGACCCGACACCACCGCGCCATGCCACGGGTCATGCTGCGGTACGCGATCGAGAAGTTCGAACCGCAGCGACGTAGGGAGTACCTCGCCGGCACGGTCTGACTCTCGCGGTGACCTGGTTCGTGCTCGACCGGCTGCGCCAGCACGCGGCCGGTGCGGCCGGGGCATCGACTGGCCATTCGGCTCTGCTGGTCCGCCTGACGATGCGGCTAGCGTCGTGTTCGTACCATCGCCAGCGAGCCATGGGAGGTCGTCATGTCTGTCGAAGACCGGGAGAAGACACCGTGGCTTCCGCCGCGCTGGTTCATCCGTCTCGCCTGGCACGTGCACCGGGGTTTGTACCGGGTCTTTCGCGGCCGCGTCGGGCTTTGGCGGCCACGCGCCGACCGCTGGGGCACCCTACGGCTGACCACCACCGGGCGCCGCAGCCGCCAGCAGCGCAGCGTCATCGTCGCGTACCTCGAGGACGGGCCGAACCTGTTCACGCTGGCGATGAACGGGTGGGGTGAGGACGAGCCCGCCTGGTGGCTCAACCTGCAGGCGCATCCGGACGCGACCGTCGACCTGGTCGACGGGCGGCGGCTGGTGCGTGCGCACGCGGCGACAGGCGACGAGCGGTCGCGGCTGTGGGCCCGCTGGCGCGAGATCGACAAGGACCTCGACGCCTTCGCGGCACTGCGGCCGTCCGAGACCGCGGTGGTGGTTCTAGCGCCCGGAACCGGCGCGTCGGCCACGTCGCAGGGGAGCTGAACGGCCGCGTACGGTTGCGGCTCCGTCGGCCGCTGACGTGCCTGGCACCCCCTCACACTTCTCGCGCGCGAGAGACCGGCCGCTGACCAGCGCCGCCGCGAGCGCGCACAGGAGCGCGGCGACGGTCAGGGTCGTGCCGGCACCGGTGCGGTCGGCGAGCACGCCGGAGACCCATGGTCCGGCCGACTGCCCGATCGCGAACAGCACGGTGAACACTCCCAGCGTCGCGCTGAGCGCGTGGGGCGGCACAGTACGGCCGATGTACGTGGTGACCGCGGCCGGAACCATCATGAACGCCAGCCCGAACAGCAGCGCCGATGCGATCATCCCGGCCGGTGTGGGGACCAGCCGGGCCAGTGCGGCCGCGGTGGCGATGCCGAGCAGCATGAGACGCAGCGCCCGGTTGCCGGGCCAGGCCGCGATCGGGCGGTTCCAGAGGACGGGTGCGGCCATCGCGCTCACCCCGATGAGGATCCAGGTGACGCAGACCAGTGGTAGCGGCGCCTGCCGGTCGGCCAGGTACGCCGACAGGAACGTCAGGTATCCGATGTATCCGGCTCCGAACAGCAGGTAGGAGGCGGCGATGCGCCAGTGCCGCGACAGCCGTCGCTCGCCCCGGTCGGCGTCGGCGACCGGAGCCGGGGCGAGAGCGGCTGCCCGCCAACTGCCGACGGTGGCCAGGGCAGCGGCCGCAGCCAGGAGCCACCACCCCGCGGCCCACCGGTCGGCGTGAGCGTTCAGCAGGATCGGGACGGCCCCGCCGGTGATCGCGATGCCGCCACCCGCCCCACCGAAGTAGACCGCGACCGGAGTCAGCCTGCCGGTGAGCGTCGCCAGCCGGGTCGCGAGCGCCGCGCCGGCGACGAAGGTCAGCGCCCCGCCGAAGCCCGCTGCCGCCCGGGCTGCCAACAGCAGGCCGAGACCCGTGGCGGCGAGGGACATCGCGGTCAGGATCATGCCGGCGCGAAAGGTCGCGGTCAGGCCGATGCGGCGGATGACGGCGGCGGCGAGCACCGCACCGAGCAGGTAGCCCACGCCGTTGGCCGTGGTCAGCCGGCCCGCCTCGGCCAGCGTCCAGCGCAGGTCCTCAGACATCGCGGGAACGAACAGCCCGTATGCGAAGCGGCCCAGGCCGAGCACGGCGGCGGGGCCGAGGGCGAGCCCGAGCTGACGCCACGGTGTCGGCGGAGGGGTGGCGGGATTCATGCGGCTCCCCGGGAGAGATGGTACCGGTCGTCACGATGACGCTAGCGGAAGATCGAACCGACCGTTACCATCTCGACTGTGCCAGTGGCCAAGGGAACTTCACTCGACCCCGCCCGTACGCGGGAGGCGATCCTCGCCTCCGCCACGCGACTGCTCTACGAGCGCGGACTCGACGGGATCGGGGTCGCCGAACTGTGCGCCGCGGTCGGGGCGTCGAAGGAGACGCTCTACCGTCACTTCGGCTCCAAGGACGGGCTGGTCGACGCCGTCCTCGCCGCCCGCAGCGAGCGGGTCCTCCGATGGCTGGCCGACGCGGCCGAGGCGGCCGGGCCGGACCCGGCGGCACAGCTCGCGGCGGTCTTCGACGCGCTCGGGAACTGGTACGCCGAGCCGGGCTTCCGCGGTTGCGCGATCGTCAACGCCGCCACGCAACACCACGGTGACCCGGCACGCGCGGTGGCCGTCCGGCATCTCGACCGCTATCTCGACCTGCTGACCCGCATCGCGCAACGGGCCGGGGCCGCCGATCCGTCGGGGCTGGCCCGGCAGCTGCTCATCCTCATCGAAGGCGCCACCGTCGTCGCCGACCACCACGAGACCGGCGCCGCCGCGGCCGAGTACGCCAAACACGCGGCGCTGGCGCTGCTGGCCGCCGCCGCACCCACAGAAAGGACAACCCGGTGATCGAAGGATTCACCGCACCCGGCTTCGAACCGGTCGCGGAAGCGTTCGAACGAAACTTCACCGACCTCGGCGAGGTCGGGGCCGCCTTCTCCGCGTACCACCAGGGTGAACGCGTGGTGGATCTGTGGGGCGGCCAGGCCGATCCGGAGACCGGACGCCGTTGGCGCGCGGACACGGTGCAGCTGGTCTTCTCCGGCACGAAGGGCCTCGCGGCGGCCTGCGCGCTCCTGCTCGTGGAGCGCGGCGTGCTGGGTCTCGACGCGCCCGCCGCCAGGTACTGGCCCGAGTTCGCCGCGGCCGGCAAGGCCGGCATCACCGTGGGCGACATCCTGTCGCACCAGGCGCGGCTGCCCGGCGTCCGCGAGCGAATCGGCCTCGACGACCTGCTCGACCACGAGACGATGGCGAAGCTGCTCGCCGACCAGGCGCCCGAAACGGATCCCCGGGCGGCCTTCATCTACCACGCGCTCACCTGGGGCTGGCTCGTCGACGAACTCGTCCGGCGGGTGGACGGGCGGTCGGTCGGCGAGTTCTTCACCGACGAGTTCGCCCGCCCCCTTGAGCTCGACACCTGGATCGGCCTGCCGGACGAGCACCATGACCGCGCATCCACCATGCTGGCCGCGCCCGGCTTCCTGCTCACCGCGGAGCCGCCCTCCACCGATCCCCTCGTCGTGCTCACCCACAATCCGCTCGTCGTTCCCGGAACACCCGCCTTCTGGAACAGCCCGGAGTTCCGCCGGGCCGGGCTGGCCGCCGTCGGCGCGTTCACCACCGCCCGGTCGATGGCGCGGTTCTACGCCAGCCTCGCGGCCGGTGGTTCCCTCGATGGCGTACGCGTGCTCGAAGCCGCCACGGTGGAACTCGGCCGGCGGGAGCGCCGTCGGGGGCTGTCCGCGCTCTCGGACAGCCAGATGGCGTACGGGGCCGGGTTCGAGCTCGCCACCGACGCCCAGGTCTTCGGACCGGCGCCGGACGCGTTCGGGCACGTCGGAGCGGGCGGCTCCCGGCACGGCGCCTGGCCCGGCAAGCAGGTCGCCTTTTCGTACGCGATGAATGAGGCCCGCGCCGAGTATCCCGATCGGCGGTCCCGAGCACTCCTGAACGCGCTGCACGAGGCGGTCACCGCACTGGGTTAGAACTGGCGCCCCGCCCCGGCCAAGGTCCGGGGCGGGGCACCTTCATGCGGCGTCTCGTCGAAACCCGCCGCTAACGGAGCTGGCTGATGTTGCGGGCGAAGACGTACCGTTCCTGCTGCGTCTCGGTCAGGTTCCAGAGCCAGCCGGTGTTCTTGTCGTAGGCGAGGTCTTCGGGGTGTGCCAGCAGGTCGTTGTAGTTCACGAGGCTGCCGGGAACCCACGTGACGAGGTCGCCGTTGGCGTTCCCGTTGGCGCGGGCCATGTAGTACTTGCCGTTGACGCTCGTGGCGCCGTTCATCTCGTTGACGTCGACCTGGATGGCCTCCACAGCAGTGGCCACGTTGCTCGTCGCCGCCAGCAGCCGGGTGGTGGCGTCGATGTTCCACCGGAACAGGCGCTTGTGATCGGCGGGGTCCTCCGGCAGACCGTATTCGCCGACCACGATGCTGTCCGGCGTGGTGGTGCGGTCGAGCGAGATGAACGACCACTGGACGGGCCGCTCGCCCCCGGTGGGGGCCTGGGCGTCGTAGGCGGCACTCTGCGGCAGCACGTACGCGTAGTTGTGCGCGGTGTAGGTGCCGTTGGACTGCCGGCCGATGGTGGTGTCGTCACCGTTGGCGGTGACCTTGAGGATCTTCGTGGTGTCGAAGACCCGGATTCCCCTGCTGGTGTCCACCACGTAGAGCAGCTTTCCGTACCACATGATGCCGCCGGCGTGGAAGTGGATGGCCTTGAAGTTCGGCGTGCCGGCGCCGCCGGTCGACGGGTCGAGGTAGGGCTCGACCAGAAGGACGTGCCGGTACTTCGGCGCGTCGGGGTTGGTCATGTCGACGAAACTGATCCGTGCGCCCTTGCCGGTGGTCTCGTCCAGATGGTCGTACCACGAAACCAGGGGTGACCTTGCGGCCGTTGTAGAGGCCGCCGTCGGCGTAGTCGGCGCTGGTCGTGAGGCCCTGCGGGTACCAGAGGCCCGTCCCGTCGGTGGTGTTCTTGTCCCACGTCCATCCCTGCGCGAACCCGCTCATCTCCGACAGCAGGATCTTGCTGCCGGTGCGATTGGCCGAGTTGAGCACATCGTCGACGGTCGCCCACGGTAGCGAGCCGGCGAGCTGGATGTCGTTGATCACCTGCGCGTAGGGCGCGGCGGTCCCCGCCTGCGTGGTCGTTCGGTACTTCAGCTTGAAGTGACTCGCCGTCAGGTAGGAGAGGTCGGCCGAGACCGGCTGGGGACCGATGGGCGCCCGAGCAGCGGCCGCCACGGGTTGCTGACCGGTGGCCCGCTCCGGCAGCGATTGCGACGGGGGTGGCGGCGAGGCCCTTCAACAGGGCGCGTCGGTTGATCATCATGACGGCCGAAGGTAGCCGCGGCACACGAAGATCATCAATGATCGAGATCACATTGTCGTCAATCGTTGTCGATGGAATGCGCGGGATCTCGGTGCGGAGCGGGCCTCCTCGTCGGCAACCGGCAAGGCGATCCGTCTCCCGGTGAAAGGTGGCCGCCTGTCCGCCCCATTGCCTCGTATCGCCGGGCCAGGTCTCCGGGCATGATGTTGTCGTGTCGGACGCGGGACGGTTGCCGCCGTAGCGAAGCATTCGGTGTGGCAGTCCGGGTGGGCGGCCGTGTTGGCGGCCTGGCTCGGGGTCGCCTGGATCGAACTGGCCAGCCTGCAGAACGCCTCCCTCCTGCTGTTCGTGATTCCCCCGTTCGAGCTCGCGGTGTGGTTCATCGCCATCGCGCTGACCGTGCGCCTGGCCTACCGCGCCCGAGCCGGACGTCCTGCGGCGCTCGCCACCGCGGCACTCCTCCTGGTGGCCTGCGGGTGGTTCACGAACTGGGGCCCGTTCCACCCAGCGTCGTACTGGGCCACCCACCGCTGGGCGTTCAACGCCGTGGCCGACGGTGTCCGGCAGGGGCAGATCGGCACGTCCCGCGACTATTACGGCGAACTGCTCCCCCTGCAGCTTCGGGATCTGTCCACCAGCGGCCGCGCGGCGGTCGTCGGCGGCCAGGACGGGAAACCGGCCGTATTGCTGCCCCAATGGGTCGGTATCCCGGACGACGCCGGCGGATACGTCTACCTCGAGGCCACACCGCGCCGGACCTGGTCATCGACCTCTTCGGCGAACCCGCTCGGCTGGCCGGCGGACAGCACCTCGCCGACGGCTGGTGGTACGTCCTGCCCGGCGACTGACCGACGCCACTGTCCGGGCGCCTCAGTCGGTACAGCGTGTGTCGGGCGCTCCAGGCCTGGTCAGGCCCGCAGAACACCAGCGCTGTCGCCCCTCCGGCCGCGGAGCGTAACCGCCACGGCGCCGGACGAGCGACCACTGGCGAGTCACAGGCAGCACCAGCAATACAGGTTCTCGCCGGCGTCTCGTGCGCGCCGCGCAAGCGCGGCAATCTCCTCGATGACAGGCAGCATCTGGTCGTCGGGCAACGGGCCTCCCCACGCCAGCTCGTCGATCCGTCCCCACCGTGCCGACAACTCCAGCACTCGCGCGTCGTCGATCGAGGCGAGCGTGTCCCGGGTCGCGCCGTCGAGGGACATCAGCCAGGGTCCTTCGTGCTCGTCGCGGCTCCACAGCAGCTTGAGATCAACCAGGTTGACCTCCCAGTCGACACCTCGGACGAAACTCACGAGCTTGCCGAGGGTCACTGTGGGCTCGATGCCCTTGAGGTCGATCGCATCGACAGCCGCGCCGTCGCCACTGGCGACGACCGGCCCGCCATCGAAATTCTCCATCAGGCTGACAGCCGCAGCGTCATCCTCAGCCCGGAAGTAGTCAAACAGCACGCCCATGGCGAGCACTCCACCACGGGCATACGACATCGCTCGGACACCCGCTGCGGCAAGGGCGCGCACCGATCAAGCGGTCATCCCGGGCCGACTCGGTCCCGCCGTGGCCGCCTGGAACAGCGCTGCTGTTGACCTGAGGTGGGCGGCCAGTTCCGCCGGGCCGCTGACGTTGAACGGCAACCCGATCGACGCGAGCCGGAGCGCATGCCATTCGAGGGTGTCGGGCGGCGCGAGCCACCGGCAGGTACCGTCCGGCTGGTCGGTCAGGGTGCCCGGCGGCGGCCCGCCGAGGCGGTCCACCACGTGGGCGGCCGGTGCGTGGATCACGACGTCGGCCGGGTACGTCGGGGCCATCTGCATGGTCCGGCTGGCGACGAAGGCGGCGACGTCCCCACCGGGTACGTCCCTCGTGGCCGCGCGGGCACCGGTCGCGGCGACCTTCGCGACCCGGTCCAGTCGGAAGGTCCGCCAGTCGTCGCGGTCGAGGTCAAAAGCGAGCAGGTACCAGCGCCGCCCGGCCGTCACCAGGGCCCGCGGCTCGACGTGCCGGCCTTCGTCGCGGTACTGGAACCGCAGCCGCTCGTGGTTGGCGATCGCCGCGGCGGTGACGACCAGGCTGTCGGGGTCCACCGCCTCCGCAGCCAGCGAGAACGGGTGGGCCACCGTGGAGGAGGCCAGGGTGTCGACCCTGCGGCGTAGTCGGGCCGGCAGAACCTGAAGCAGCTTGCCCATCGCGCGCACCGCCGCCTCGTCCACCCCGGCCACCGGTTGCGCCGCCGCCGTGCGCAGCCCGATGGCCACGGCGACAGCCTCGTCGTCCTCGAGCAGCAGCGGCGGCATCGCCGCGCCGGCCGTCAACCGGTAGCCGCCCAGTCCGCCCTGCTCCGCGTGCACCGGATAGCCCAGCTCCCGCAGCCGGTCGATGTCGCGCCGCACGGTCCGGCCGGACACCCCGAGCCGCTGCGCCAGCTCGCTTCCCGACCACAGCCGAGGGGTCTGCAGCAGCGACAGCAGGGACAGCAGTCGGGCACGCGCGTTGGACATGGCTGCCATTGTGCCGCTCGACTAGGACGGGAACTGACCTATACGAGATCTACCGTGGGCGCAGTTCGCTACGACGAGGGAGATTTGCCATGAGCAGCACCGCACCCGCCGGATACACGACCGTCGCGCCGTGGATCGTCACGCCGGACACCGGGCAGTTGCTGGACTTCATCACCGCGGTGTTCGAGGGGGTCGAGCTCGCGCGGGTACGCCTGGAGGACGGGACCATCGGCCACGCCGAGATCCGCGTCGGCGACACCATCCTGCTCGCCTTCGACCAGCAGCCGGACTGGCCGGCCATGCCGTCGCTGCTGCGGGTCTTCGTCGCCGACGCCGACGCGGCGACCGAGCGCGCGGTCGCCGCCGGAGCCCGCGTGGTCACCGCGCCGGCCACCCACGCCTTCGGTCAGCGGGGCGGCCGGGTACGCGACCCGTTCGGCAACATCTGGTGGATCAGCATGGTGGTCGAGGACGTCGCACCCGAGGTGGGCATGCGGCGGCTCGCCGAACCGGCGTACGCCGAGGCGATGCGGGACGCGCAGGAGACCCTGGACCGGGAGCTGAGTGGCCGCACCGACAGCCTCGTCAGCCGCCCGCTGATCGGCTGATCCACACCTCCCGGCAGTTCGGGGCGTGCACGATGACCAGCACGGCCGACGGACGATGACGCCTTCCAGCTCGCTGTCGGCGAGGTAATGCGCCGTCACCGCAATTACCTCTCTGTCGGCGAGGTAATTGCGGTGACGGTCTTCGGTTGCCCCGCAAGGATGGTGCGTCGAGGGGGTGCGACTGCGGATGGCGCTCATGGATCGCAGGGATCAACTGGCTCGACCCGTCGCCTTGGTGACCGGTGCCGGTCGCAGCGCCGGCATCGCCGCGTCAGTGGTGCTGAAGCTGGCTGAGACCGGCTGGGATGTCGCATTCACCTACTGGACCCCCTACGACGAGAGGATGCCCTGGGGAGCGGATCCCGATGCCGTGACGCACCTCAGCGGTGGAGCCGCCAGGCACGGGGCAAGCACCGTGGCAATCGAGGCGGATCTCAATGATCCTGACGCCGCGGCTGGCACTTTCGAGGCTGTGGAGCGCGAGCTCGGGCCGGTCACCGCACTGGTCCTCGCGCACTGCGAGAGCGTGAACTCGGGGCTGCTCGACACCAGCATCGAGAGCTTCGACCGTCACTTCGCGGTCAACGCCCGCGCGAGTTGGCTCCTGATCCGCGAGTACGCCCAACGGTTCCAAGGGGCGCACGGCACCGGACGCATCGTCAGCCTGACCAGTGACGCCACTGTCGGCAACCTGCCCTACGGCGCCAGCAAAGGCGCGCTCGATCGGATCACCCTGGCGGCCGCCCGAGAACTGGCCCACCTCGGCGTGACCGCCAACGCCATCGACCCGGGTCCAACTGACACCGGTTGGATGACCGCAGAGATCAAAACCGCGGTCCTGGAGTCCACGCCGCTGGGACGCCTCGGCCGCCCACAGGACTGCGCGAACCTCGTCGCCTTCCTCTGCTCATCCGACGGAGGCTGGATCAACGGTCAGCTGCTGCACAGCGACGGAGGGATCTCCTAACCGGGACGTTCTGCTTCCTCCCTCGCCGAGCGGACGAACCTCGGGCCAGCGAGCACGCAGGTGCAGCGTCTGGTCGCAGGCCCGAGCAACGCCCGCCTCGTGCCTTCCAGTCCGTCGAGTGCCGAGGAGGTGAGGGTGATGCAGCAGGGGTAAGGCGCTGTTCGACAGCCGCTGGCTGGGTCGACGGTCACGGACGTCGGCGAGCAGTTCACCGTCTCTCCGCTGTCGTCTAAAGGACGGTGACTGCGCCGGGAAAGGCTGCCTGGAGGCGAGTCAGGTCCTGGGCGGAGGGCTCAATGAGGTACCGGTGGGTGGCGGCCCGCAGGAGGGGCAGGTCGGAGAGGCTGTCGGTGTAGGCGTAGTCGACGGGCAGCGTGACGCCGGCGTCGCGGAGTCGCTGCACCTTCTGCGCCCCCCGGCAGCCGAGGGCCGGCCACATTCCGGTGCGCCCGGCACGGAGTCGGGCAGCGATGACCTCCACCTCGCCCAGGCCCAGCTCGGCGCAGATGGCGGCGGCGAGCGGGTCGGCGCATGCGGTGACGATGATGACGCGGTCGCCGATGGCGAGGTGCCGCTGGAGCCGGTCGAACGCGACCGCGATGCGCTTCTGGGCGTGGGTTGCGGCGAACTGTTCGGCCAGGGCGGTGAACTGCGCCTCGGAGAGACCAGCCGACGCCAGCCAGAGGAAGCCGGTGATGGCCACCCGTCGGGTGGGCGACAGGAAGAGCATCGGTACGAGGAGCGGAGCGAGTACGAGCGACACCGCCGCGCGCCACCGCTGACGGAACAGCAGATGGCGGGTGAACTGGGCGAACGAGTCTCCGCGTACCAGGGTGTCGTCGAGGTCGAAGACGGCTACCCGGCGTGTCGAGGCGGTCATCAAGCGCCTTCCGTCGGCATCGATCGTCCCGGTCAGTCCAGCACCTCGACGGTGTCACCGGCACTGACCGTACGACCTTCGGGCGAAGACCCACCGGGTTCGGCCCGCACAGTCATCTGGAGACCGAAGAGGAGCTTCTGGCCGACGTTTCGCCGTGCGGCGAGCATCCGGAGCGGCTCCCGCCCCCGCTCCCCGGTCTCCTGGTCGATCGTCGCGACCAGACAGCGACCACACTCGCTGACGCCGTGGAACACGGCCCCGCCGATCCTGATGCGCCGGCCGACCCACCCGCCCTCGGCCCACGGCGCGGCACCACTGACCACCACGTTGGGGCGGAACCGGCTCATCGGCAGCGGCCCCTCGGTGCTGCCCGACTCCAGCAGCCAGTCGTTGAACGCGTCCAGCGACGCGGCGTTGGCCAGCAGCAACGGACTGCCGTCGGCGAAGCTCAGCTCGGCGCCGGAGCCGGCCGGAACCGGCCAGGGAACGAGGTTGCCGGTGGGGTCACCGAGCCAGACCAGCCGAGCGGTGCGCCCCAACAGCCGGTTGAGCCAGTCGTCCGCCTCGCGGCCGGCGGCGCGTACCGGTGCGGGCGGCCGCCCCGGGAACACCCGGACCTTGATCGCCTCACCGCCGGTCGGTTCGGCCAGATCGAGCGGGGCCAGCCCCGGCGCCTCCAGGGTCAGACCGCCCGGCCGGGACACCGCCCGCATCGTCACCAGTTCCCGGTGCTGGCGCTGCGTCAGGCCGACCCCGCGATCGTCCACGATCAACCAGCGCCGGTCGCCGTCCAGGCCCCACGGCTCGACCCGCGCCGTGTCGCGGTCCATGCGGCGGCACCCCTTCACCGGGTACGTGTGAATTGAGGCGACTCGCACTCGGCCAGGATGACACGACCCGGCGTGACGCCGGAACCCTCGCTCCGGCGGCCGTCCCTGACTCCGGATGGCTGCCGCACCGTGACGGGCCTGATCATCGCTAGATGATTGAGTCCGAAGTCTGAGCTGTGTGGCTGGGCAGCTTGACTTGGACACGGCGAAGGGTATCGATGTCAGTTTGTGAAGACAGACCTCGATACCCTTCTGACCGCACTCTACGTGTTCCTCGACGATCACGTCATCGGCCGTCGCCGGATCGGTCGCCCGCCGCTGCTGTCCGACGCCGAACTGCTGTGCCTGGCCATCGCGCAGGTCCTGCTCGACTTCCCCCGTGAGCGGCACTGGATCCGCTACGCCCGTAAGCACCTGCGTCACCTGTTCCCCTACATCCCCGACCAGTCCGGATACGGCAAGCGGCTACGAGCCGCCGGTCCGCTGATCGCCGCAGCGATCCGACACCTGGCCGAGAACACCCCGACCGGGGTACCGATCCTGCGGCTGGTCGATTCCACGCCCGTGCCCTGCGGAGCCTCTCGCGAGACCGCGAAACGCTCCGACCTGGCAGGCGACGCCGGCTACGGCTACTGCGCCTCCCACTCCCGCTACTTCTGGGGCATGCGCCTGTATCTGGTCACCACCGTCGAGGGCATGCCGGTGACCTGGTGCCTGGCCAACCCGAAACTCGACGAACGCGACGTCCTGGCCGCCCTGCTGCAAGTCGACCACCACCTTGTCCAGTCCGGGCAGGTGATCCTGGCCGACCGGGGCTTCGCCGGTCAGACGTTCGAGGCGTTCCTCGACGACCTCGGTGTCCACCTGCTGCGCCCCGCCCGCAAGGGCACCCGGGACTCGACACCGAGCTGCACCGAACAACGTCTGCTGCGCATGCGCCAGTGGATCGAGGCGATCTTCGACACCCTCAAAGGCCAGCTCAGTCTCGAACAACACGGAGCCCGCCGCCGGGCCGGCATCTACGCCCGCGTCGGCCAGCGTCTGCTCGCGATGGCCACCTGCATCTGGCACAACACCAACACCGGCGCACCCAGGAAACGATCACTCATCGCATACGACCACTGACCAGCCCGAACTTCGGACTCAATCATCTAAGGGATGTCTCGTAACCCTGGCGTCCGTCTCTTGAGGATGATCGGGCAGGATGCCCGGGTGCAGGTGATCACCGCAACCCACCCTGAGTGGATCTTCCCGTTCACCGGGCTGCAGCCCGCCCAGTTCCGCAAGCTGGTCCGGCTGGTCGCCGAGCGTGGCGGTGACGCCATCGCCGACGGCCGGCCGGGCCGGCAGTGGGCCCTGGACCTCGCCGACCGGGTGCTGCTGGTGGCCACCTACTGGCGCACGAACCTGACGATGCGCCAGATCGGCCCGCTGTTCGGGGTGTCGCACTCCGCAGCGCACCGGGTCATCGACACCCTTGCGCCGCTACTGGCCCTCGCGCCGGTGCGCAAACGGCCAGTCGAGCAAATCGCCATCGTCGACGGCACCCTGATCCCCACCCGCGATCACCGCCTGGCCGCCCGGAGCAAAAACTACCGCTACTCGGCGAACCTGCAGGTCGCCATCGACGCCAGCACCCGCCTGGTCATCGCCATCGGCGACCCACAACCCGGCAACCGCAACGACACCATCGTCTACCGCACCAGCGGCATCGACCAGAAACTGGACGGGCGCCCGGTGATGGCCGACGGCGGCTACCGCGGCAACCCCGAGGTGATCATGCCGTACCGCAAGCCCGCCGACGGCAGCGACCTCCCGGACTGGAAGGAAGCCCTGAACGTCGAACACCGCAGGGTCCGAGCAGGGGTCGAACACGCCCTGGCCAGGATGAAGTGCTTCAAGATCCTGCGCGACTACCGCCGCGCCGCCCACACATTGGCCGACGCCACTTCCGGCATCGCCAACCTCCACAACATCATCCTCGCTGGCTGACCACCGGTCCGGCGTCGGGCAACGCCTTCACCCAGTTACGAGACGTCCCTTAGGTGGCGAATTCGACGCCGGCGAGGGAAACGGTGCGGTACGCGGCGAGGCGTTCAGCTTGTTCGACGATGTTCTTGCGCGTGGTCGCGGACAGCTTCTGCCACGGCTGAACGGCGACCTTCAACGTCTTGCCGGACTTGCGGGGACGCCAGGTGCCGACCAACTCCCCGTCGACCAGGACGGCACCGGGGCGACCCAGCACGGGCCACAACTCCTTGGCGTGAGCCCTGCTGGGCACCAGGGTTGCTCGGTCCTTGGCCTGAAGGAAAAGGTCGAACGGGCCGAGCAGGCGGGTTGCCGGAGCGTCGGCCGATTCCAGCGCCGCTTCGTCGGCGGCCAGGAGCGAGCACGCCACGCCGCCGACCATCACCTCGATCACGTCTTCGGGCCAGCGCGCCTTCACGTCCTTGACCGGGGCATCGAGATAGTCGGCCACCTGTTTGGGGGTAGCCGGGCCGAGCAGACGAAGGTACGCGCGGATGAGGTCGAATCTGTCGCCTGAGGCGGCCTTCTTGAACTTCGCAATGGGCTGCAGGACCGGCGGCGACGTGTCGAATTGCAGCTCCAGCCCGGCCCGCACGGCGGCCAACCGGAACGGCATCTCGTAGAGATGGGTGGCGTCGCATGGTCGGCAGAACCGCAGATACGGCTCGGGCATCGCCTCGGCCAAGCGCCCGGAGACGTCCCCCTTGACCATCGGCTTGGTGACGATGGCTCGCATCTGAGCGGCCACCTCGTCGAGGGCAGCCAGGTTGCCGACGCCGGCCGCCTTCAACGGCCTGGCGGCGTCGTAGATGCGCTTGCCCGCGTCAGCGTCGGAGAACGGCTCGACCGCGGCAGCGACCTTCCCCACGTCGACGCGGCGGTAGAGGTGGGGAGCGCCTCGCACAGTCCACAGCAGGATCAGCTCCTCCACGGGCAACGCCGCCACATCGACCCCGCGGATGGCCAGCGCCCATCTGCCGCCATCCGGGCCGGTCTCCTGAACCCCGATGTCGAGCACTGCGGTGTCTCCGAGCGCGCCCTCGGCTCGGTCAAGCTGCTGCGCCTGAACGCGGAAGTTCATCACCTGGCGTTGCTCGATCACCTCTTCACCCTAAGGGACGTCTCGTAACTGGGTGAAGGCGTTGCCCGACGCCGGACCGGTGGTCAGCCAGCGAGGATGATGTTGTGGAGGTTGGCGATGCCGGAAGTGGCGTCGGCCAATGTGTGGGCGGCGCGGCGGTAGTCGCGCAGGATCTTGAAGCACTTCATCCTGGCCAGGGCGTGTTCGACCCCTGCTCGGACCCTGCGGTGTTCGACGTTCAGGGCTTCCTTCCAGTCCGGGAGGTCGCTGCCGTCGGCGGGCTTGCGGTACGGCATGATCACCTCGGGGTTGCCGCGGTAGCCGCCGTCGGCCATCACCGGGCGCCCGTCCAGTTTCTGGTCGATGCCGCTGGTGCGGTAGACGATGGTGTCGTTGCGGTTGCCGGGTTGTGGGTCGCCGATGGCGATGACCAGGCGGGTGCTGGCGTCGATGGCGACCTGCAGGTTCGCCGAGTAGCGGTAGTTTTTGCTCCGGGCGGCCAGGCGGTGATCGCGGGTGGGGATCAGGGTGCCGTCGACGATGGCGATTTGCTCGACTGGCCGTTTGCGCACCGGCGCGAGGGCCAGTAGCGGCGCAAGGGTGTCGATGACCCGGTGCGCTGCGGAGTGCGACACCCCGAACAGCGGGCCGATCTGGCGCATCGTCAGGTTCGTGCGCCAGTAGGTGGCCACCAGCAGCACCCGGTCGGCGAGGTCCAGGGCCCACTGCCGGCCCGGCCGGCCGTCGGCGATGGCGTCACCGCCACGCTCGGCGACCAGCCGGACCAGCTTGCGGAACTGGGCGGGCTGCAGCCCGGTGAACGGGAAGATCCACTCAGGGTGGGTTGCGGTGATCACCTGCACCCGGGCATCCTGCCCGATCATCCTCAAGAGACGGACGCCAGGGTTACGAGACATCCCTTAGGCAGCGCCCCCGACAGAAACGCCACGGCAGCCGGGCGGGCGGAGAGTTGGCTGCCTCGTTGCTGCCTCCACCGTCGGCCTTTCCGGCGCCGCTGCGCTCGGTCATTCCGATAGGGCGCCCTCGGCTGCCGGTTTCCGGTCAAACGGGCGGAACGACTCAGACGGCGACGGCGGCCATCTGGGTGCACGAGTCGGCGCACCGGCGGCACTGCTCGGCGCACCGCATCATCTGTTCATCTGCGCCGAACTGCGCGCAGTCGACAGCGCACGCCTGGCAGATCTGGGCACAGATACGCGATATCTCCGCATTGAACCGCGACCCCCGCCCCATGAACGCCGCCACCGTACGACAGATCTCCGCGCAGTCCACCATCAGCTTGATGTGCTCGGTCTCAACGTGCCGGCCGCCTTGATGCAGGCAGTAGGTCAACGTCTCGTCACAGATCCTCGAACAGTCCAACGCGTCAGTGATCGCGCGCGCCATCACGTCCTTGGCCATGCCTTGCGCCGACATCTCGACCTCCGACCTCCTCGCACACGTGTCGCGAACGGCCCCGGGTACCCGGCCTCCGGTCGACTAATCGGGATGGCCGTCATCGTTGGTCCGGCGTTGACGCCCAGGAACAGTCCGAGGTCGGTGAGTTGAATCGGAACATAGAGCCGCAGTCACGCCAGCAGCGGAAAGGAGGCACAACGGCTGCATGCTCGGAGCTTCGTTCGTGCCGCCGCTCGTCCGTGTGCTGGCGTCCGGCGGCGTTGCTGCCACCAGCCGTTCCGCCGGCCGATCCCGTCGGGGCCGCGTACATGCTCTGGCTGGCCAAGCACGGCGGCGAGTACGGGCTGTGCCAGATCTGGCGCAACGAGGCCTGGCGCTACGAATTGCGCCCCGAAGCGATCGACGACAGCTGCTGTCCGAAAATGTATGTCGACCCCATCCAGCCCGAGGATGCAGCGCGGTGAGCGAGGACAGACGATGACGCAGGTGGAGACGGCAGGGACCGAAGGGGGCGGCGCCGGCCAGCAGGATACCGGCGCCGGGACCTGGCGCACGCGCATCCGCCGGGCGATACGCGCAGCTTCCCGGCCGGGCCCCTGGAAGCGCGGCCGAGTGCTCGCGGCGCTGGCGCTGCTGCTCGGGCTGCTCATGCTGCTGCACGCCAAGATCCCGAACCGGATCGGGAACCTCGGCAGCCTGGTGGAGACTTTCCTGCCGTGGTTCGGTCTGTTCATCCCCGTACTGCTGATCGGGGCGCTGTGGCGCCGCTCCGCCTCCGCGGTGGCCGCGCTGCTGCTGCCGGTCATAGTGTGGCTGAACCTCTTCGGCGGGCTGCTCGGGGACAAGTCCCACCCGGGCAGCGACCTCACCGTGGCCGAGCACAACGTCCGCGCCGCCAATCCCGACCCGGCCGGCACCGCCCGCGACCTTGCCGCCTCCGGGGCGGACGTGCTGGCCCTGGTGGAGGTTACCGAGCAGGCCCGGGCCACGTATGAGAACGAGCTGGCGAAGGCGTATCCCTACCACACGGTGCAGGGCACGGTCGGGCTGTGGAGCAAGCTGCCGCTGTCGGACTCCCAGCCGGTCGACACCAAGATGGACTACGGGCCACTGGCGGCCACCAAGCCGGCGGACGTCAAGATGGCCTACACCCGGGCGTTGCGCACCACGGTGACCACGGACCAGGGTCCGCTGGCGGTGTATGTGGCCCACCTGGGGTCCGCACGGGTGAATCCCAGGGCGGGCTTCTGGACGACCCACCGGGACAGAAACGCGCAGGCGCTCGGCGAGGCCATCGCCGCCGAGCAGAACGAGCGGGTGGTGCTGCTCGGCGACCTGAACGGCAGCATGGACGACCGGGCGTTCGCCAGCATCACCTCGCAGCTGAGTTCGGCCCAGGACGCCGCCGGGGATGGCTTCGGCTTCACCTGGCCGGCAAAGTTCCCGGTGGTGCGGATCGACCAGATCCTGGTCAGAGGGGTGAAGGCGGAGAGCTCCTGGGTGCTGCCGGCTACCGGCAGCGACCACCTGCCGGTGGCGGCCCGGATCACGCCCTGATCACGGCAAGCCCGTGCGAGCGCGTACCGCCACCGTTGATGTCAACCGCTGATGTCAAGCCGACCCCTCGCTCGATCGATGGCCCGCCGTTTGGTCATTCTTTCGCCGAGCCCAGATGGCCGTCTCTGATGCCGCTACCAGATGATGATGCCGCCGTGTACCGGCCTGGCGCGGTCCACAGCGCGCCGGACGTTAGTCAGGTAATGGAGGATGCGATCCGCGTCGTATCCAGTCGCGGCGGATAGTTGCTCGACGTTCTCTGCCAGGAATATGCACTCCTGCTCGAAGGCGTCAAGCTGACCTGGCGGGACCTGGAGATTCCCACGGTTCTCAACCGTGATGTCAGCAAGTTGCGGCAGGAACGTCGCGCCGAGACGCCGAGCGGCTGCGGAACCCCACAGCTTATAACGAAAGCTTTCAGCTCCTACCCCGGTGCTGGTGCCCGGCGGATCCACCACAACGTGCCGACCGGCGTAGGCGTCGTCGTCGGGTATCCACACCGAGATATCGAGGCTCATCCCACTCCCGTCCTGTCTCGAAGCACGGCTACTTTAAGCGATGACCAAATGCACTTGCTGCCTTCTCGCTGCCTCCGGACAACGACTGACACCTGGTCCCTGGTGGAACGGGAGTTGGGGCCGCGTGGCCGGGCACGGCCAACCGCCGGCAGGCTCACTAATCAGCTCAGGCAGTGCACCCACACCACGGCTTTGGCCAGCCAGCTGCCAGTCCCGTGTAGGTCGATGATGCCGAGCTCCACACGCTGTCCATGGGAGTCAGTCGCCAGACAGGTCGGGCGGGTGCCCTGATAGTCGGCGCCGGAGGCGTCCGTCCATGGCACCTCCCCCAGCAGCACCATGCCCTCGCCCTCGCGGCGACCGTTGTCGGCCGAGAAGCCGATTGCCGTGCCGTCCACGTTGACCCCGGTTACCACACCCCGCACAATCGCCGGCCGACCACGGTCGCCGACGGTCTGCCACATCACCGTTCCCGCCGCGGCGACGACGGCAAGCAGGAGCACCGCCGCCCACACCGGGATGCGCATGGGTCTGGTCAGGACGGACGACAAATTGCCCACGACAGGGGTCACCGCCGCACTCTACGTTGGTCAGCGGCAGGTGCGAGCACTGCTGGGCTGAAATCTACGGCGGCGGTTTCGAGCGGCCCGAGGTAGCTGACCCACGCATTACGAGTCGGCCGTCAGATGCCCCTTGAACCCTTGGCCTTCGTGTTGGTTGTGGCGTCCGAGTCCGCAATCGTCTACTGCTGCTCGCCGGTTCGGCTGCTCGCTTGGCTGTTCGGCTGAGTACTGATGCGAAGGTCGCAACGTCCGCTCGGGTCCAACGGGTTCGGCTCAGAGAGCCGACAGCGGTCCTCCTCGTCTGGCCTCTGCCGCCGCCGTTGATGCCAGCCATGGATGTCAAGCCGAGTCCCTCAGGTCCCCGAAAACGGTCCCGGGCCTCCCGGATGGCTGCCGGCCCAACCGATGCCCCCGGGCGGTTGCTTCCACTCGGAGGCACGCCTCTTCGACAGGCCAGGCCATCGTTTACGTGCGGCCTGCCGACTGGCGCCTACCGCTGCGCCAAGCTCGGGATAGCCGGCACCGTGCTGCACCGCTTCCTCGGCATTGGCGGACACGAGGTCCGCGAGAAGGCGCCGCATGTGCTCACCTGCCGCCATCCGTGCAAGGTGAGTCCGCATCCTCTCCGCGGAGCTTGGCTCCTGGGCAGCGCTGCCCTGGGCATCCACATCAAAGTTGTGCAGCCGCTGCGCCCAGTCATCGGCAACAGCACCCAGTTCCCGCCGAAGTTCCCGTCGCTCGTCCGACGTCAGCTCGCGCATGATCGGCTCCCTCATCAATGGACTCCGACTCCAGCGTCCGCTCGACAACCAGGGTTGTCAAGCGTCGTGGGCATGTGTGGTGGCGAGGGGTGAGGACGTTGTCGCCTCGGCGTCCCGTGAGGCTCTCGCCTCGAGAGTGACCCGCGCATTACGAGTCGACTGCCCGGCGCTGGTCCACCGCCTGGTCCTCGCGCCCGCCTGGCGCCCGGGTCCGCCATCATCCGCCGACGCTCGCTGGCTTGGCTGCTCGTTTGGCTGCTCGGCCTTCAGCAGCCTCGGCCTTTGGAGTCGGTGAGGGGGGCCGCAGCACAGGAGTCAGGGAGAGGTTCGGTCCTGTCCGCCGCCAATCTTTCTGCCCGGTGGTACAGGTCATCAGCGATGTTGTCCCAGTCGGGGCCGAAGGCGTGGAGATCACTGGCCGCCACACGCAGCAGCTCGACATCCTCCGGCCGTTGGAGGCAGGCCAGCCGGAACGCGAGATTCCGCGCCCAGACCGGGAGCCCTATCCAGTCCTCCTCCAGCATCACCTTCAGCATCCCCACTATCTCGTCGGCCGATGCGAAGGTCACCACCTCGACAAATGCGCTGGCGACCCTGGCGCTGTGCCGCTGGGTAAGCAACCTGGCCAACTCAAGCAGCGACATGCACTCCGGCGCGAAGGGCTCTGCGTCAGCAGGCTCCCGGGAACGGTTCCTGGTAGCCCTGTCAAGCAACGCCCGGAGCCGACCCGTCGTCTTCACAAGTCAGAACCTAACCGCTCCCCACCTGACGACCCGATCACGGCACAGACGCCTAACGATGGTCTGACGTAGGTGAGTTGAAGCAGAACTAAGGGCCGCTAGCTCACGACCAGCGGGATCGGCCCTCGACGCCTGCTCATGCGGCGTCAGGGGGCTGCCATGGTTCGCCGCCGGTTGACGACGTTTGACGGTGTCTTGTGCCCCGCTTGCGCCCCAGATCCTTCATCGAGGGCTACCCACCCTTGCCCCCGTCCCCGAAGCTGCGATCAGGAAGGCAGGTGCGCTTGCCGGACGATCCGACCTCTTACCGGGGCATACACCGACCCTTCATCAGCGACGGCCTTGACCGTTCCGCACATGTTCCGGATCTTGTCTTCTCGGCCCCGGATCTATGGGTTCCAGGCGAGGCGGTAGCGACCCTCGCGACCCATACGGAAGAACCTTCGCCGCGAAACGGCACGGGCAGCCGCCGGACGCGACGAACAGTATGCTGCGCCCCGAATGGAAGCGGGGGATCAATGAGTGTGGGTGATCGAATGCGCGGCGGAGCGGTCGTCGCGGGCGTGCTGGTGGTAGCGGGACTTGCCGGCTGCGTGAAACAGGCCGTCCCGCCACCACCCCCACCGCCGTCGGTAAACCCCGCGCCGTCGGCACCGCCCAACGAGCCCGAGGCCCTGATGGCGACCATTCACGGGCTGGTCGAGCAGGCCGGTGTCGGCGACGACATCCGGGAGCGCAAGATCGAGGTCGGCGAGCGGTACGGACCCTGCGACCTGCTCATCGCCGACCAAGACCGGTCGAAGGTGGGCGGGTTGGAGTTCGATCAGGTGTGGGGCGCCGGCCTTGAGGTCAACCCCGTGGGGATCTTCATCGACGTCCAGCCCCCGATGACCCTTCTGGACGTCAAAGTGATTGGTCTGCAGGATGCCTCCGCGGCCGTCGCGGCCGCACGTGCGGCGCGCACCGCACGGTGCCCGAGGGAGGCTTTCCGCCTCAGCATCGGCATGGCGACTGCCCAGTGGGGCGCGCGCACGGTGACCATCGAGTCGACGAGCGCGCGGCTGACCACGGCGACGGTGAGTCGAGTGGACCCGGAATCCGCAGACGGAATGCCATTCCTGCCCGGCGATGCGCGGCTGATCTTCGCGCACGGCCGGCTGCTGATCAGCATCGAGGCGCTCATTTTCTGGCCGCCCAAGGTGAGCACCGCAGCCGAGGTCACCGCCAAGGCTCACGAAAAGGCGACATCCCTAGCTACGGCGATCGTGAAGACCCTCCCAACGGCAAGCGAGGGTTGAGCCCGCGCGTCGCGACGCGGCTTTGGCAGGGATCTATCAGGACCTGGGTGACACTCCGCGCAGCGTTGGTGGGGTGACCTCGAACAGCAGTATTACGCGTCGCCGGCTCGGTCGGGCAGCTCAATGCCCGTGCGGGCATGCCTGCGCCGACCTCTGGCTAGATCTGTGGATCAGCCTGCGAGTCCCACCAGCGCGGCAGCCCGTCATCCGGGGCGTCGGGGCTGGCGAAGCAGAACGGCACGCCGATGCTGCCTGCTATCGCCTGGCCTTTCGCGATAGCTTCCGCGGCTTCCGGCCATGGCGGAACCTCGCCTCTGAACAAGCGGAGATCGCTGCCGTGGCGAAACCCGGCCAGCGGCTGCTCGTCGAAGCAGGGGTGGTGGCGGCTTGGCCGTCGCACAATCGCGTACAGCCTCACAAACCATCCTTGGGTGTCTCCATCCCACAGAGCTTCCACGGCAACAACCGGATCCGTAATCGCCGTGACTGTCTCGACCAGCTGCGGCACCTCGACCGGCGGCTCTTCAGGTTCGATCAAGCCCTCCGCGTGAAGCCAAGCCGAGCGCTCAGCCATCATGTCCTGGGCTTCGTACAAGCTCGGCTGAGGATCAAGGACGCCGTCCGAGCGCAACAACATGACGGCATGTATCAGCCGCCGCTGGCGAAGCTGCTCGTCGATCCGATCGCGCACCTGCGAAGACAGCGACGTCCACCACGAACCCTGTTCCTGCACGACCCCAGTCTCACCCACCCGAGTTCCGAGGTCGTCTAGCCAGATGTGTCACCCACGTCCCGAGACTGATCTGTCACGCAGGTCCTGAGACCCGACAACGCCGGCAGGCGGCTGTCGGGCTCCAGTTGATCCTTTACACATCAGCTTCACTTGAAGGGCGACAGTTGGCCGCCTCTCTCCGGGCTGCAACGGGATGCGTGCGATCCGCGAGCAGCGGCGTCGACCCCTCGCCCTGCGCACGTTCGACTGCCTCAGCGAACCTGGAGCGCGTGTCGCCGATCCCTGCCACTTCGGCTGACCGCAGTCGCCGTGGGCTCCCCCGAGAAGATGCCCCAGCTCCGGGAGGCACTCGACCAGTACCAGATCTCCGCCGCTACGACGCCTGGTACGCCCACATCACCCTGGCCATGGCCGCCGCCGCGTTCCTCATCGTCACCCGCACCACTGCGAACGCCACCAGCAAACACCCGCCGACAGCGACGAGGACGGCCTGATCCCGCTGACCGTCAACGAGATTAGGCGCCTACTCGCCGCGCTCGCCTTGACCATCCAGCACACCGCCGAACACGTACTGACCTGGTCGACCTTCCGCAGCCGCTGCCTCCAACGAGCCCGCAACTCCCACTACCGCAAACGACTCAGCACACTCGGAAGCTATGAACCGCCGTAACAGTATTAGAGGGCTGGCCCGCCGTATGGGTCGTGGCTGAGCTGCTGGGTGCCGCCCTGCGGGGGCCCGCTGTACGGGCCGGGGAACCCGTCGGCCGGCGGCCTCGTGTGCAGCACCGCGGTCGGTGCGTCGCTCATGCCGGCTCCGGCCGGCGCCGTCAGCTGAGTCGCCGCATGCGGAGCCGGCTTGTCCGGCGTGTTCCGGCGGCGGTTCACCATCAAAGCCAGTGCGCCCAGGCCGGCGGCGACCAGCAGGCCGCCCAGGATGAGCGGCAGCGAACCGCTGCCCTCGTCGCTGACAGCTTCGAGGGCGGGGGGTGTCGCCGCGGCTACGCTGGTCTCCGGCTCGGGAGCCTCGTCCGCTGCCGCCGTTGCAGTGGGCGACTGCGGGGTCTTGGCCGGGGCGGCCACGGCGGCCAAGGTCAGCCGCACGCTCGCGGTGTCACCAGCGGAGCCCTGTACGCTCGTGCGGGTGGTGCGATAGCCGCCCAGGGCCGCGACGACCGTGATCGGGCCCTCTGCGATCGTCTTGCCGGCACCTGACTTGATCGAGAACCGGCCGCTCCGGTCGCTCGTCGTACGGAATTCGTGCCCGGCGCTGTCCCGGACGGTCAGGGCCACGCCGCCGATCGCCTTGCCGCTGGTGTTGCGGACCACGCCGGACACCCCGTCCACCTCGGACGACGGCGTGTCCGCACCGGGTTGCGGCGCGCCCGCGCCGGGTTGCGACGTGCCCGGGCCGTGAATGTAGACCATCTTGTAGTCGAAGCTGTTCTGCCCGTCGAGCCGTACGGCGACCGAGATGTTGAGACCGAGGATCTCGCCCGCGTTCACCTGGGGCGCCACGACGGTAGCCTGGAAGTTCTGGCTCTCGCCGGGTTTGAGGGTCGGCTCCACCCGGCAGCCGGTGGTGCATTGCAGGCCGCCACCGACCACCACGACTGCCGTTTCGGCCCCGCTCCCGTTGTTCGTGACGCGGAACTGAACGCGAACCTTGTCGCCGGGCTTCACGTTCTCCGCCGACACGCTCAGGATGCTGATGGGTGCCGCGGCACCCGCCACGGGTGCCGCGGACACCGCGAGCGTCCCCCCGGTCAGCGCGATAAATGTGGCGACCCGGGCCCATCGGGCACGTAAGCGCGTCGTCAATTCATACCACCCTTTCCACGGGCAGGCGACATCGGCCGATGACACTACTGGGACCGGCCGAACTCGGCGTAGCGGGGTTGGCCCTCGTCTAGCGCGTCGAGGGCAGATTGCACCCGGCGTGCCATGGACGGCCGGAGAAGCGGCACGGCCTCGTCGTAGGTCAGGAACCGTAGGTCCTTGAGTTCGTCGTCGGTCGGCTTGAGGTCGGCGGCCTGGTCCTCGTCGAGCTGTCCGCCGTCGACGATGAACATGACGCCGTCTGGCCGGACGCCGTGAGCCGGAATCCAGTCCACCACCAAGAGCCGGCCAACAGGCAGGTCGAGCCCGATCTCCTCGCGGATCTCCCGGCGGCATGCAGCCAGCGGCGACTCGTCGGCATCGGCCACGCCTCCGGGGATGTCGAGGAAGGGCTTGTAGCCGGGCACCACGAACAGAATCCTTCCGGCGTGGTCGCGGATCAGGGCGCCGCCGGCTACCCGCTTGCGGGGCAGGGCTGCCTCAGAAAGTCCGGCCGGATGAAGATCCGCTCGGGGCGGGGCCCGGGGTCTTGCCGTCGCGATTGCCGCCGTGCTTGCCAGAGGTGCTCCAGGTTCTGCCGGACCTCCTCGTGCAGCGGGATGCTCCCCTCGGGCCCGTCGCAGGCGCTGAGCAGCCGCTTGTTGATGGCCGCCCGGTCCGGCCGGGCCGCCCTGGGGCGGCCCGGCGGCGGCGAGACGAGGTTTACCGCTTGCCCCCCAGCTCCCCGACGTACCGGGTGAGCTGGACCAGAACGTCAATTCAGTGGCGGCGGGTCCGCGGGTGGCGGGCGGCCAGTGCCAGGACCGCCACCAGGACGACGCCGCTACGCGGCCTGGTGCTCGCGCAGGTAGCGGATCAGGCCGGCGACATCCTCGGGGACGAGGCGTCCGATCGCCCCGCTGGAGTAGACGCTGACCACGACCTTGCCCTCCGGGTCGAGCACGAAGCCGGTCGACTGGAGGTACCTCGGGTCGTCGTTGACGAAAGCGCCGGTCGCCTCGGCGTAGGCGGCGGGGTCGGCGCTGTGGCCCACCGGGAACTCCAGACCGTCCTCGGCGATCGTCTGCTTCGTGGTGGCCTCGTCGTCGACCGAGACCGCGACCACCTTGACGCCGAGTTCTTCGAGCTTCCCCAGCGACCGCTGGAAGGCCCGCAGCTGGGCCTTGCAGTACGGGCACCACGAGCCGCGGTAGAAGAGGACCACGCCGAAGCCACCGGCGAGGGCGTCGGGCACTCGCAGGGTCTCCCCGGCGGGCAGGGAAAGCGTCAGCGCGGGAAACTGCTCACCAGGCTGTAGCAGGCTCATTTCTGAATCTCCTTGTTTCGGTTGACAAATCTTTTCTGGGACCGGTTGGCAACTCGGCCGGTCCGGAATTGGGGACCGCCGCGCGGGAGGCGCCGTCTCCCCGATCGGCGGGCCGGCCAGTGGGTGCGCGCCGTGCGGTGTGGAGCCGGGCGGCCCGCCCACCGGCCGGATCAGGCGTCAGGCGGGATCGAAGACATCCCAGACCTGTGCCGTGCGGTTGTCGGCGGTCAGGCGGGCGAGCAGCGACCCGGCGGAGTGTTCCGGGGTGAGCAGCTTCCCGTCGGCGTGCGAGCGGATGAACCGCTGGTGCAGCGCGACGCCGATCTCGGCCGGATCCTGGTAGCGGATCCAGGCCTGGATCGCGGTGTCCACCGGCCCAGGGCGGTAGACGTTAGCGGTGACGCCGCTGCCGTCGAGTTCCAGGCCGAGGTTGATCGTGTGGGCCTCGAGCGCGGACTTCGTCGCGAGGTACGCGTTGCCGCCGATCATCGTGCCCGGGTTGGCGACGGCGCCGGTGGAGACGTTGACGATCCGCCCCCAGCCCCGCTCGACCATTCCGGGCAGGAACGCGAACGTGAGCGACACGGCGGCGATCACATTGATCTTCATGGCAGCGGCCCACTCCGTGGCGTCGACCCGCACGCTCGGCGCGAGCGGCCAGACCACCGCCGCATTGTTGACGAGGATGTCGACATCGCCCAGCTCGTCGCGTACACGTCTGATCGCACCGGAAAGCTGCTCGTCGTCACCGAGGTCCGCAGGTACGACGACCGCCCGGGAACCCAACTCTTGGACGAGAGCCGCAGTTTCGGCGAGTTCGTGCTTGGAACGTGCCAGGAGGGCGACGGTCGCGCCAGCCCGGCCGAGTCCGACGGCGGTCGCCCGGCCGATGCCCCGCCCGGCGCCGGTCACCAACGCGGTCCTGCCCGCGAACGAATCAGTCATGCATGTTGGCGGCGTGTTTCGAGCGAGTTCTTACCGCCATGAGACCGCCGTCACAGCGTGGGTCGCGAATAGTCCTCCCGGTCCGCGCCTTCCCAGGTTCCGCCGGATGTCCTCGGGCGGCCATGTCTAGAGTTCGGTGTGTGATGCCGGCAGACCCGACGACGCTGGACGACAGCCCGGACCCCTCGAGCCGACTCGACCGGGAGTCGGCCGAGTGGGTACGCACGCTCGGCGGCAGCGGCGCGGAGCGGGAGGCGGCTCTTGTACGGCTGCACGAGCTTCTGCTGCGGGTCGCGCGCGGCGAGGTACGGCGCCGGAGTGGGCTTCTGCGCATCGACGGCCCGGAGCTCGACGATCTGGCGTACCAGGCGGCGGCCGACGCGCTGCTGGCGATCACCAGCAAGATCGGGCAGTTCCGGGGGGAGAGCCGCTTCAGCACCTGGGCGTACAAGTTCGTGATCTTTGAGGTGTCGAGCAAGATCGGCCGCCACTTCTGGCGCCAGCCCCAGGTGCCGCTGGAGGCCGAGGAGTGGGAGCGGTTGCCGGACCGGTTCGGCCTCGAGCCGGCCCGGGAGTCCGAGTGGCGCGATCTGGTCACCGCGCTGCGCCGGGCGGTGGAGACGGAGCTGACCGAGCGCCAGCGCCAGGTCTTCGTCGAGCTCGTGCTGAACGGCGTACCGTTGGACGCCCTGGTCGAGCGGCTCGGGTCGAACCGGAACGCGATCTACAAAATCATGTTCGACGCCCGGCGTAAGCTGCGAACCGCGCTCGCCGCTCATGGGTATCCGCATGACAACACCTCGGAGCAGCGATGAACCACGCGTCCGCACTCGACCGTTTCCTGCACACGGATCCCGAAGACGTGGGCTGCGGCCAGGCGATGGAGATGCTGCACGTGTACGCCGAGTTGGCCGCCGCGGACGCCGAGGCGGCGGCCGAGCGCTACCCCGGACTCGCCGCTCACCTGCGCGCCTGCGGCCCATGCAGGGAGGACCTCGAAGGTCTGCTGGTCGCGATAACCGGTCCGGGGCTCTGACCCGGCGGCAACTCGTTCGGCCCCGCTGTAACCGATACGGGTCCGCTACGGGATCGGAAGCGATCGCGCCGAGAAGCCGCCCGCCTCCATCAGTCAGCGCGGGCGCTGGCTGATGGAGGCGTCGCTGCGGGAAACTGCAAATCCCCGAGCGGCGTCTTCCGCGTAGGGACGTGGTGCGCTCAGGCGGAGTAGCCGCGAGTGGCGATCCAGTTGGCCATGTCGATCGTGCTCATCCAGTAGGTGTTGGAGCCGTACATGCCGGACGCGTCGGCGACCTTCACGGCACGCCCGTCGTCGCTGTAGCCGACGAGGGTGACGTAGTGGCCGCCGGAGAAGTCGTGCCAGACCCCGCTGGCGTCGGTCGCGCCACCGATGACGTTGGCCACCACGGCATGGCCGCTGCTGATGGCGTGTACGACGTCGGCCTGCAGTTGGTCCATCTGAGCGGGTGTGGCTTCCTGGCCCGTGATTTCCTTCGTCTGGTACATGTCGGCGCCAATCGCGCCGTTGAGCATGCGGGTTGTGTCGAAGGCGGAAGCCGTGCCGTGGATCGTGGTGCCCAGCCCGTCGGCGAGTTCCTCCTGGCTGGCGTCGATGTTGAGGGCGGTCAGGGCGTTGTGCACCGCGGCCGGTCCGCAGTAGTAGAAGTTGATCTGATACTCGAACGAGGTGCCCAGGATCTTCTCCGGCGGGGCCGCCGGAGCCGGATCTCGAGTGGTGGCCGAGGCCGGATCCGGCCCGGCCGCGGCTGTGGCCTTGGCGGGCGCGACATCGGCCACGACCTGCGGACCCGAGGCGGCGAGTGCCGCACTCGGGGCGGAAAGCTCATGCCCGAGAGCGCCTCCCGAGGCGGCCGTCGCGGCGGTTACCAGCGCAGCCGACAGCAGCGCCACCTTACGGCCGCGGCGCAGCGCGGTAATGCGAACACGTTCCGGAGTCATGATGCTCCCTCGGTTGAGTGGATTGGCGGACGTGGTGGACCGGATCAGCCGTAGATGCAGCGTTGGGTCGACCGGAACACATGGCGGTGAACGCATCGGCCTCGACCGGTGAGGGTGCAGCCGTCAGGGGCCATCAAGTCCTGGGAATCAGCCGACGTTCCGTTGGTGGCTCGCATGATCGCGATTGAGCGGGCTTGGCCCTGGGCATCATTGCGTTCATGCCTGACGATCGGCCGGCCGTGCGACGGTAACGGGTTCAACTGATCCTCTGCAACCGTGCCCTTTATAGCGGCTATAACTGAATTGAATGACGGAGGTATGTGCCTGCAACGGCGTCGGCGCTATTTGGTTCGACGAGGCGGAATGGACCGTACTGTGCGGGCCGCCCAAAACGCATGACGCGGGGCTGCCACTCGGGACGCGGGGAAGGGCGCCAGCCACACCGATCGGTCGGCGGCTCGTCCGGCAAGCCCCTTTACCTGAGCCGGGCCTGGCCCTCGCCCCAGCCCGACGGTCGCGGTGCCAACCGCAGCCACACACGTTGCTGACACAGCTAGCTGCTACGTGACTGAGCGTCATCCTCGCGGCGTAGGGGCAGTCAGGGAGTTGAACAGAAGGCTGGTCTGTGTGTCCCTTACCCCCGGCACGCCGCGGATCCGCTCCAGAGCGAGATCGAACTCTGACAGCGAGGTGGCACGCAATTGCACGACCAGGTCCCACACCCCGATCGTTGAATGAAGGTATTCGACCTCGGGGAAGCCCCGGATCGCGCGCACGACGTCCTGGCCGCGGTTCGGTTCGATCGAGACCATCGTGACGCCGCGGATGGCGTCACGGTCGACGTCGGTGCTCAGTTGAATCGTGAACGCCTCGATCACGCCCGAGTCGCGCAGCCGCTCGATGCGCGTGGTCACCGTGGACCGGTTGACACCTAACTCGCGCGCGAGCGCCGCCACCGGAGACCGGCTGTCGATCCGGAGAGCGGCGATGAGCCTGTGGTCTAGGTCATCGAGCATGCAGACCGCCTAACTACTCCCCACAAAATGTCGTGCGGCCAAGCATAATGCGCGCTCGTTGTTGATTGCTCCACCACATCGGCAGTACGTACGCTCAGACTGTCCGTTTGCCGGCAAGCCTGAAGCGAGTGAACCTTTCCGCGTAACGGTGTGAGTGCGGCGGGTAGCCGCCTTGGCGGTCGGTGCGGACACGCCCGAACCTGTTGCGGTGCGAGGGAAAGACGCAGAACCCCGGTATGAAGTGGTCCTCTCACAGATCAACTTCAGTAGGGGTCCTGCGTCGCCATGAGTGTCACATACACCGCCGAGCTGTCCGTGCGCGAGGAGACCGTGTTGTTCCTGTCCGGGCTCCTGCACCGGCAACGGCAGCGGCTCGGGACCCGTACCGGGACGCGGTCGCTGAGCTGCTTCAAGCAGGCGATCCTGGTGATCCGCTGGTTCCTTGACGGCACTCGGGTCAAGCAGTTGGCCATCGACAACCAGGTCAGCTCATCGACCGGCTACGCCTACCTGCACGAGGGCATCCGGGTCCTCGCCGCGCACGCGCCGGGCCTGGAATCGGTGCTGTTGGCCGCGAAGATGGCCGGCTACGCGCACGTGAACATCGACGGGACCCTGATTGAGACCGACCGGTGTCGCACCCCCGGACCGACGCCGGGAGTGGACCTGTGGTGGTCCGGCAAACACGACAACCACGGTGGCAACGTGCAGGTCGTGACCGCTCCGGACGGGTGGCCGCTGTGGACCTCACCAGTACGGCCCGGCCGGGAACACGACACGACGCCCTACGCGAACACGACATCCTGCCCCTGCTGGTCACCTGGACCAACGACCAGCGGCGGGTACTCGGCGACCTCGGCTACGAAGGCGAAGCCGACACGATCACGACCGCGTTCAAAAAGCCGAAGAACGGCACCTGCACCACCGTGCAGCAGCAGTTCAACAAGGCACACAACGGCGTCCGCGCCATCGGCGAACGCGGCAACTCCCTGCTCAAGACCACCTTCAAAGCGCTGCGCAACGTCAGCCTGTGCCCCTATAACATCGGCAGGATCACCGCGGCGGCCCTCGTACTCCTGCACGTCGAGCACAACCGCACAACCTGATCACCCAACGCCACGACCCGTTACGCGGAAAGGCTCAGTAACCATGCACGTCCCGAATCCCCGAAGGCCAGCAGCGCTCACCCACTTTGCCGGCCGCGCCGGTGATCACAACAACCGCGCGATGCAGGGATCAGGGATGATCGCCGCCGAACTCGCGGCCCGCCTGAACATCGACCCCTTCGTAGTCGGAACGCCCGAGCCCGCACTGTGCACGAACTGGGATGTCGAGTTGGCAGCGGCGGAACCCGCACTTCAGGCGATGGCCCGGCAGTATGAGCGGATCTTCCACGACGGCGGCCTGCCGATCACCGCACTGAGCCGATGCGCTGTCGCACTGGCCACCCTGCCGATCGTCGCCAAGCATCGCCCCGACGCAGTCGTCGTCTGGTTCGACGCGCACGCAGACCTCAACACACCACCGAACACGACGACCGGCTACCTGGGCGGCCTCGCCTTGAGCGGGCCACTGGGAATGTGGAACTCCGGCCTCGGCGACGGCCTCAAGCCGGAGAACGTCATCCTCTGCGGGGCCCGCGACATCGATCCACCCGAACAGTCGCTCATCGACCACGGCGTGATCACACTCGTCGAGGCCGGCCCCAACCTCCCGACAAGACTGAAGGCCGCGATCGGTGGCCGGCCGGTATACGTGCACATCGACTGCGACGTCCTGCAACCCGGCATCGTGCCGACCGACTACCTCGTGCCCAGCGGCCTCACCCTGAACGACCTCAGCGCGATCGCCGACATGATCGCCCTACACGAACTCGTCGGCATCGAGATCGGCGAGTTCGAGGCCGGACTGGACGGGACCGGCGCCCTCATCCACCCCGGGCCCCTGCTGGACGCTCTCCAACCGCTGCTCCACGATCCGGCATGCCCCGCGACTGCCATAAGCAGCCAGCGGCCGATCTTCCCGAGCCAGTTCACCAGCTCGCCCGGCTGACGTCTTAGTGTTTGGCCTCCTGGCCTGGGCGGCGTCACCCCACAGTTCACCAACTACAGGTAAAGGGACTCCGGCCGGCCTGGTCATCGCGCAGGCCTCGCCTTTCACCTGGGCAAAAGTCGTCATCAGGCGTCGTTGTTGGTCGCCCACGATCGGCCTCCGACGGCCTGGTGACGGCCTGGACCTGGTCCTCGTCGACTCGCCCGGAGCTGGCGCGCCCCGGCCTTGCCTGACCCCTCGTTTGTTAGAGGGCATCTCGTGTGGATCTGATCTGATACACGCTGGTTGCTGCCTTGCTGGAGTCGAGGATCTTGCGCCCTGATGATCGATGGATGACGACCCCTCGCCGTCCGTATCGCACCGATCTGTCTGATGCCAGGTGGGCGTTGATCGAACCGACCATGACCGCCTGGCGGGCGGCTCAAGGCGGCCTGGGCCTGAAGAAACCGGTGCATGACCTGCGGGAGATCGTGAATGCGATCCTGTACGTCAACCGGACCGGCATTGCGTGGGAGTACCTGCCCCACGACTTCCCGCCGTACAAGACCGTGCACTCGTACTTCACTCGCTGGGCCGCTGACGGCACCACCGAGACGATCCACAACCTGCTGCGCGGCAAGGTCCGGCAGGCAGCCGGCCGTGACCCGGAGCCCAGCGCGGCGATCATCGACTCGCAGAGCGTCAAGACCAGCAGCAACGTGCCCGAAGCCAGCCAGGGCATCGACGCCGGCAAGAGGATCAAGGGCCGCAAGCGGCACCTCGCCACCGACGTCCTCGGTCTGCTGCTGGTGGTGATCGTCACCGCCGCCAGCGTCTCCGACACCGCCGCCGGCCGCGACGTCATCGACCGCCTCGCCGCCACCCACCGTCACATCAGCACAGTGTGGGTTGACGCCGGCTACCGCGCCACTGCCATCGCCCGCGGCGCCGCCCACGGCATCGACGTGCAAGTCGTGCCGAAAACACCAGGCCAGAAGGGCTTCCAACCCTTGCCCAAGCGGTGGGCCATCGAACGCACCAACGGCTGGATCATGCTCCACCGACGACTCGTCCGCGATTACGAGACGTCACCAGAGCACTCCCGAGCCCACATCCACTGGGCCATGATCGACAACATGAGCCGGCGATTGACCCACGAGACGACTCCATCCTGGCGCGACGACCACCCCGAGACGGACACACCGCTACACATCTAAACGGGATGCCCTCTTAGTTCTGGGCGCTCCGTCCGACAGAGTCCGTCCATGTCTGCGCCTCGGCCGGCTGGCTGGGATTACCGTCCGTCCCCGTGCCTGCTGATGCGCCGGCGTTCGGTGCGGTTGCTGTCAGTGTTGCTGTAGACAGCTTTCTCGCCGGCCTACGCCGTAGGCGGGGCCTGGGCTTGTGCCAGGTTCTACTTGAAGTAGTGCCACCCGCCGCCGTCCGTTACCCGGGTCTCGGAGTCGAACCCTACGTCGATGCGCTCAGCGTCCGGCCAACCCTCCCGGGAAAAACAAGCGACGACCGTCTCGCGCATGCGTCCGATCTCTGCCAGCAGGTCCGCGTCGTACTCGCGGTCGGCGCGTTCCTTGCTCGGGAAGTACCAGGCGGGCAAACGGGACGGGGAACCGGCGAGTAAGACCCAGACGACGAGATGCTTACGGTTGATATCGACGGCTCCGTACCAGAACACGGACGAGAAGAGTCCGGTACTGCCATGAGCAAGCTCCCGCCGCGCTCGCTTCACAGCGCGGTTGCACTGCCTCTTCGGCGTCGGTGCGAGGAGAGACACAGCCACATCCTCGCAGAGGATCGAAACAGGGTACGGGCGTCAACAGCCGCCGATCTGGTCCGTCACGAGGTGTTTCGACGAGCTGGCGGCATCGTTGCGGTCAAGCCGACTGATACACGGTTTAGGAACGGTTTAGCGCCTGCTGAGCCATCTGCCGTCTCCCCAGGGAGTACGCGGGAAGGCTTCCCAGCGACGCGCCTGATCGTTCCGCGCATGTTCCGGATCTTGCTGTTCCGCCGCACGCCGGCTCCGGCACATGTCATATCGTCGCCCTAGCCTGCCGCGGCACTGACAGTGGCGGCCACACCTCCCTGGCCAAAAGCGGCGTATCGGCGCAAGGGAGGGAAGGGTCCGGCGAGCGTGGGCGGGTGGGGCGAACATCGGAGTCGGCACAGGCGCGAGACGTCCTGCGCGGTGAGGAGGAGTCCCGGCAGGCCAACTTCCTGGAGTTGTTCTTCGACCTGGTGCTGGTTTTCGCCCTGATCGGCGTGGTCAGCCGGGTGGTGCCGGACCTGCTCTCCGACCGCCGGCCGCCTGACCACCGCCGGTTCGCGTGCCGATCTAGGGCAGATCGTTGCTGGATGATCTCTGATCACCACGATCTGCCCTAGATCGACTCGACGGAGGCGAGCGGAGCGGTTAGCGCACGCTGAAGGCGCGGATCACGGTCTGGTCGACCGAGTTGCCCGAGCGGTCCGTGGCGCTGGCGCGCAGCGACGCGTAGGCCGCGCCCTTCGGTGCCTGCAGTTGCGCGGTCCAGGCGCCACCCGGTGCACCGTCGAGCGTCTGCTTCTGCCAGTGCCGGCCGTCGTCGTACGACACCTCCAGCGTGACCGGCCCGATCCCGCCGCCGACGGCGCCGGGCAGGTGCCCGGCGGTGACGGTCAGGTCGCTCCGGCCCTTCGCGGTGCCGGCGGCGTCGGTGTCGACGGCGTAGTCGAGCTGGAGCAGCGGCAGCACGCTCGACTCCACTCCCGCGGCCGGCGCCGCCGACCGGAACCGCCACTGCGTCTGGGTGCTGGTGGAGTACCGACCGGCGGCCGGGTCCTGCAAGGTCTTGACGACCAGCCGGTACGGCAGGTCACCCGCGTCCGGCGCGGTGCCGCTGATCCACGTGCTGCTGCCCTGGCCGAGCAGCGTGTCCCCCTGGTAGAGCTCGTTGGTCTGCGTGGCCCCGTTCAGCGCCATGCCGACGTGGTCGTCGCCGCCCCAACCGGGCACATCCAGGTTCAGGCTGTCACCCGACCGGGTGGGCAGCTTGAAGTTGTTGTTCAGGTGGGGCCGCTCGATCGGCTCGAAGAACTGCTCCGCGCCGCTGCTGCCGGCCCGGTAGTTGGTCCGCGTGTCGATCTGGTACGTGCCGGATTCCAGGTACGCCTCCTGACCCCACTGGTACAGGTCGCCGGTGGACACCCAGTCGGTGCGGACCGGCGCGAGCGGCCGGTTGCTGGTCCGGCCGATGCCCCAGTCCGAGTACGACGGCCAGTCGAAGCGGAACTCGCCACCCCGGGTCTGCGGGGCCGGGGCGTCGAAGCCCACGTCGATCCGGGCCAGCGTTTTCCTGCTCTCGGTCCGGGCCAGCTCACGCGGGATCCGGTTGTGGTAGCCCTGGGCCAGGTCGTACACGTAGTCGGCGACCGGCTGCGACGCCACCTCGAGCGTCGTCGACCCGCGCTGGATCCGCTGGATAAGCGCCTCGCCCTCGTCCGTGCTGAGCAGCGCCACCTCGATCGGGGTGGGGGTGAAGAAGTCGACCCCGTAGTTGCGTACCTGGCGCCATGGACGGTCGTTCACCACCAGCATCAGCTTCGCTCCGGCGGCGGTCGCCGCGGCGGCCTGCTCGGAGTCGCCGACCTCCCCGTTGTGCCGGACCACGACCACCTTGCCGCGGGCGTCGAGCGTGGCGTAGTCGCCCGCCGCACCGTTGCCGGCGTACACGGCCGGCAGCGTCCACCGGCCCTTCGGCAGCTGGGTGGTGCCCTCCTGGCGGACCACGTCGTCGAAGTCGACGGTCGTGGTGCCGACGCTGAGCACCGGCTGTTCCCGCCGCCAGCGGGCACCGACGTAGAAGTCGCCGTGCGTGACGTCGTGGCTGGTCGGCTGCGCCCAGAGGCTGTCGTAGAAGACGGCGCCCTCGATGAACGAGCGCCACCGGCCGTCACCCTCGGACCGGTAGTAGTCCAGCCGGGCGAACGTGTCGGAGGTCGGCTGCGGCACCAGCGACTGGACCTGCCGGGCCGCCGTGCCGTCCAGCCGCACGGTGGTGTCGGCGCGCAGGTCGATGTCCGGGTCGCCCAGCAGGGCCAGGCCCAGCGAGTTCGGCCCGTGGCTGCCGGTGACGTTGAGGAAGCTCATCGCCGAGTAGACGCCTTCGGGCAGGTTCAGCTGCAGCGTGCCGTCGGGATCGGTGTTGACGAAGGCCGGCTCGTAGCTGCCCGGCTGACCCAGCTCGATCGTGCCAGCGGCCGGCCGACCGGCGCGGTCGGTCAGTTCCATCCGGAGCTGGTGATACGGGGTGAACGTGCCCACGCCGATCGCGGTGCGGGTCAGCACGACCCGGTCCGGGCCGGTCGCGACGACCTGCCCGGTGTACCGGCTGCCGGCGCTGGCCCGGGAGGTGTCCGTGGTCAGGGTGACGGCGGCGGTGCCGTGCGCGGGTACGGTCAGCCGCGCCGCGGACAGACCGAACAGCCCGGCCGGCGCGGACGCGGCGTCCACCGCCACGTCCAACGTGATCGGCTGCCCGGTCGTGTTGGTGTACGTAACCGGGTGCGTGGTGGCGGCCGCCTCCGCGGTCTCGTGGCGCACGGCGGTGTAGACGGTGCCGGTGGCGACGATCGGGGCGCGTACCGCCGCGGCGACGTCGACCCGGCCGGTGCCGGCCTGGTACGCGTTGTACTGCGGGGTGGCCCTGGTCGTGCTGACCAGGGCGTCCTTGAGCTGCTGGCCGGTCCAGTCCGGGTGCTTCGCGGCGAGCAGAGCGGCGGCGCCGGCCACGTGCGGCGCGGCCATCGAGGTGCCGTCATGCTTCACGTATGCGCCCTCACCGGGCGCGTACTGCGAGCGGGCCGCCAGCACGCCGACGCCCGGCGCGGTCAGCTCCGGCTTGATCGCCTCGTCGCTGATCCGTGGCCCCTGGCTGGAGAAGTAGGCGAGCTGGTCGCTGGCGTCGACCGCACCGACGGTCAGCGCGGCGTCCGCCGCGCCCGGGGCGGTCACGGTGCCCGGCGCGCCGAGGTTGCCGGCGGAGACGACGAACAGGGCGCCGGTCTCCGCGCTGAGCGTGTTGACCGCCTGGCTGATCGGGTCGGTTCCGTCGGTCGGCTGGCTCGAGCCCAGGCTCATGTTGATGACCGTGGCGTCGGCGTCCCGGGCCGCCCACTCCATGCCGGCGAGGATCCAGGAGTCCAGCCCGTACCCGTCGTCGCTGAGCACCTTGCCGATGGCGAGCCGGGCGTCCGGGGCGACGCCCTTCTCCCGCCCATCGGAGGCGGCGCCGGTGCCGGCGATGGTGGACGCGACGTGGGTTCCGTGGCCGATCCGGTCGGCGAGGTCCGCACCGGGTACGAACACGGCCGACTCGGCGATCCGGTCGGCCAGGTCGGGGTGACCGGAGTCGATGCCGGTGTCCAGCACGCCGACGCGTACGCCCGCGCCGGTGTCGCCGCCGGCCCACACCTCGGGGGCGCCGATCTGCGCGGTGGTGTCGGCGAGGTCGGCGTGTACCCGCCCGTCGAGCCAGATCTTAGCGATCCCGCCGCCGAAGCGTCCGGTGCCGCCGGAGGCCCCCACGGTCGACTTCGCCGTGGCGGTGACAGCGGCCCAAAACTTGTCGGCCTGGTCGCGGTCTTCGTTCAGCGCGGCGCCCTTGATGCTGCTCAAGGTGCGGGTGCGGGTCGCCCCGGTCGGTACGGCGGCGCTCCGCAGCCCCGCCGCCGCGTCGGCGTACGAGACGATCAGCGGCAGGTGGTCCACGTGTGCGTCGTCGTACCCGTCGGCGATCAGTCCGGTGACATTGAACAGTCGCTTGTCCAGCGTGCCGGCGGCCAGGTAGGGGAGCACGGACTGCGGGTAGACGTACAGGTCGTTGCCGGCCTCCACCACCCGTACCTGGGTCGGGGCGCCGTCCGGGCGGCGGGCGTCGACGGTGCCGCCGTTCGCGTCGCGCCGGGTGGTGATCACGTCGCCGGTGATCAGCGTGACCGACCGGGTTCCGGGTGGGGTGGGCAGGTCGCTCGTCGGTGCGGCGGGGGCCGCGGCTGTCCGGCCGGGCTGAGCCGCCGGGTCGGGAGCGGCGGCCAGGGCTGGTGAGCCTCCGGTCGCCGCCAGAACCGCGGAGACCACGGCGGCGAGCCGGGCTCCACGGGGACGGGGGAACTTCACTTGTGTCGTCCTTGCCTCGTCTACTGCTCCAGTCGCCGCCTGAGGGGACGGCGCCGCCTCCGGATGCCACTGGCCGAAGTGGTTGTCACCGGGCAAGGGCATCGATCGGAGGACCGGACGAGACCGTACGCCGACAAGATCCTTTCGTATAGGAGAACTTCCTGAGCGCGGGTTGAGCTCCTTCGATCGAGCCCAAGTTACCGGGAGGTAATCATGTCGGAGGAGCCCCGCGTCGCCATCGTCACCGGAGCCGCGCGCGGCATCGGCGCGGCCACGGCCCGGCGGCTGGCCGCCGACGGGGTGGCCGTCGCCGTCGTCGACATCGAGGAGTCGGCGACCACTGCGGTTCCCACGGCGGCGAGCGGTCCGTCGGGCAGCGCCACCGGCCGTGTCCGGCGCAGAGTGTGCGCCGGGGCCGAAACGCCGACGAGCAGGCCGACAACGACGACGCAGATGCCCGCCATCTGCGTGCCAGGCGGAACGACGTGATCCTGCATGGTCATCGCGACGACAGCGGCCGGGGGCAGCAGCCCCACGGTCAGCGATCCTTGTTCCACGCCGGCCAACTGAATCCCACGAAACCAGCACCAGAAGCCGCCGGCGGTCAGGACCACTCCAAGGTGTGCCAACACCAAACCTTCAGTGCCGATCGGCATGCGCCACGAGGACGGCTCCCCGGCCATGGCAGAAGCCCCGACCAGCATCGGCACCGCCAGAACGCAGCTGTACGCGGACACGCGAACCGCTCCCAGGCGGGGCAACAGCATCCGACGCCACCCTCCCCCTGCCCGACATCTGCCTGACGGCCCTCAAGCTCAGACAGGAACAGCGCGACGAGGCCCTAGCAACAGCCGGCAACGCGTGGCACGAAACCGGACTGGTATTTACCACCCGCTATGGCACACCCATCGAGCCGCGCAACTTCCAGCGTTCCTGGCAGACGAGGTGCGAGAAGGCCAACGTCAAGCCGATCACCGTGCACGACGCCAGGCGCACCTGCGCCACGTTGCTGGCCGACCTCGACGTCCACCCCAGAGACGCACTCAAACGCCTCGGTGACTCACTCGGCCGCTGACGGAACTGCTGTACGGCAGCAGAAAGGCCACCTCCCGAAGCCGGGAAGTGGCCTTTGACTTGCGTGGGCGATACTGGGATCGAACCAGTGACCTCTTCGGTGTGAACGAAGCGCTCTCCCGCTGAGCTAATCGCCCTCAGCGCCGATGACTCTACCTGATCGAGACCCGGGACCAAAAACCGGGTCTCAGTGCGTCGCGAGGTAGTGCAGCGCCCGCGCCACGAGGTCGATCCCCAGGCTGTACTTGAGCGACAGCCACAGCACGACCGACACGAACACCAGCCCGACGGCGCCCAGGGCGCAGCGCACCGGCAGCGACCGGCTGGTGACCCAGCGCGTCCAGGCGTTGACGTGGCGGCGGGTGAAGGCGAGCAGCCGGCGCGCCCAGTGGAACTCGACGGCCCAGACACCGAGGCCGGCGATCACCAGCAGCCAGCCGGGCCCGGGCAGCGGGATGAGCGCGATGCCGATGGTGACGATGATGGCGCCGAGCACGCCTATGAAGATCTTGAGGGCGACCCGGCCGGTGGGGTTGGCCCGGATCATTTCGAGGGTGGCGTGCAGGCGCAGTCGCCAGCCGCCGCGGCGTCGCTCGGCGAGAGCGGTCCGCGGACCCCCTTCCACAGGCACCTCGTACCCCCGACTTTTGGCTGCTCGGGCCGCACCTTTCGGTGGGTGGGCCGTGGTCCTCGTTCCGACCGAGGAACCCCTCGTGACCATTTCCACCCCCAGTGTCGCCCGGGACCGTCACCCCTGCTGAGGACTGGACGTTACCGGAGTAAGTCGACGACTGAACCACCCGTTGCCGGGCGGGATGACGGATCGGGCGGAAGCGGAAATCCTACAAGAATTCTCACGTTCTCGAAGGCTTTCCGACCCCCTTCCCACCACTGGGTGAAGTCAGCGTATGGCGGAGCGTAGCCAGGAGCAGCACCTGAGTATGGGAAAAGCGGGACACGCGCGTTCCGCAGCGGTGCCGGGGGGAGAACGTCCATGAGTGTCATCCGACCGACGACCGTAGAGGTCGAGACGTCGCTAAGGCTCGTCGCGCCTGACGCCACCGCCTTGCCGGTGCGTGCCAGTCTGCGTTACGACCCTGCTGACCCGTATGCGGTCCATGTCCTGTTCCACGCCGAATCCGCCGGCGGCGAGGCGGTGAGCTGGTCGTTCGCCCGCGAACTGCTGGTCACCGGGCTCGACGAGCCGGCCGGCATCGGCGATGTCCGGGTCTGGCCGTGGGCCACCCCGCGCGGCGACTTCGTCGCGCTCGCGCTGTCGTCCCCGGACGGCAACGCCCTCTTCGAGGTCCCGCGCAGCGTGCTGGTGCGCTTCCTGCGCCGGACCTACGTCGTCGTCCCGCGCGGCCGAGAGGCCGAGCACCTGGACGTCGACACGGCGGTGAACCGGCTGCTCGCCGGTCGCTGACACGGCACACCGGGGCCGCGCGGATCTGCCGAGTCCGCGCGGCCCCGGGCCGTCGATCGCTGGGTACGGCTCAACCGTGCGTGGTGATCCCACCGTCGACCGGGATCACCGCCCCGGTCAGGTACGCGCCGGCCCGCGACGACAGGTAGATCGCCGTGCCCGCCATGTCGTCGGGGCGGCCGATCCGGCCCAGCGGCACCTGCTGTTCGATGGCCGCCCGGGAGGCCGGGTCGTCCAGCGCGAAGGCCATCATCTTGCTTTCGAACGGCCCCGGCGCGATCGCGTTGACCGTGATCTGCTCGCCGGCGAGCTGGTGGGCGAGGCTGCGGGTGAGCATGTGCACGGCCGCCTTGGTCGCCGAGTAGGCGTACACCTCCATCCACGGCACCCGGATGCCGTCGATCGAGCCGATGTTGATGACGCGGGCCGGGTCGTCGGGGGCGGCGGCCGCGCGCAGCGCGGGCAGCAGCGCGGTGGTGAGCCGGAAGACGGCCTTGACGTTGACCGCCCAGAGCTTGTCGAAAGCGGCCTCCGGGTACGCCTCGAGCGGCGCGCCCCAGGTGGCGCCGGCGTTGTTGACCAGCACGTCGAGCCGGTCGGTGCGGTCCCGCACGGCCCGGGCCAGCCCGAGCGCGCCGTCGTCGTGGCCGAGGTCGGCGGGGATCGCCTCGCAGTGCCCCTCGGCGGAGAGTTCCTTGGCCACGTTCTCGCAGACGTCGGCCTTGCGCGAGGAGATGATGACCTTGGCGCCGGCCTGCACGAAGCCGCGGGCGATCATCAGACCGATCCCCCGTGAGCCGCCGGTGACCAGCACCGTCTTGCCTTCGACCGAGAACAGATCCGTCATGCCCATCCCATCGCCGGTGTACGGGGCCGCGGGTCGGTCGGCCGACCCGGGCGCTACCGATCGGTAACCTAACCGTCCCGCGTCGGCGCCGACAAGACCCGGCCCGACCGGCCGAAACCGTCGAGATGCAACGTGCGCGCGGGGCGGTTACCGTCGGGACGATGGTCACTACCGGTCAGCTCTCCCCGGCCACCCGCACCGACCCGTCGGCGCCTCGCGTCGACGCGATCGTCACCGGTGCGCTCGCCGACCTGACGCCCGCGCCGGGCTGGCCGCGGCCGGTCCTGCTCGACGCGGACCTGCTGATCCTGGTCACCCACGGTCACGGCAGTGCGGAGCTGGATTTCCGCGCGCTGCCCTGCCGCCCGGGCACGCTGCTGCGGGCCCGCCCCGGTCAGGTGCTGCGCTGCCTCGGTCCGCAGCTCGACGCGACGGTGGTGCGCTGGGGCCCGGAGACGCTGCGCGGCCTCGACGTCGATCCGGACGCGGTGCCGGCGTACCGGCAGCTCGCCGGGGAGGACGAGGACGCGGTGATCAGCGAGGTGACCCAGCTGGCGGTGGACGCCGAACGGCACGCCGGGATCCCGGCCGCGGCGGCGCTGCTGCGCCACCAGCTCGCCGTGCTGCTGCTGCGGCTGAGCCTGCTGCCCGGCACCGACGAGCGGGCCGCGCCGCGGGCCGAGACGGAGACCTTCCGGCGACTGTGCCGCGACGTGGAGCGCGGCTACCGGCACACCCGCCGGGTGGAGGACTACGCCGCCCAGCTCGGCTGTTCGGTGCGTACCCTGACCCGGGCCTGCCTGGCGGTGACCGGCCGCAGCGCCAAGCAGGTGATCGACGAGCGGGTGACGTTGCAGGCCAGCCGACTGCTCGCCGCCACCGACGAGCCGATCGCCCGGATCGGCCGGCGGCTCGGCTTCCCCGAGCCGACCAACTTCGGTCGCTTCTTCACCCGCGAGGTCGGGGTGAGCCCGGGGGCCTTCCGGGCCGCCCGGGAGCAACCACTGCCCGTCCGCATGGTGCGCCCTCGCCCGCCCGCCGACTCCCCCGCCCCCGTCGGGCGGGCATGATGGCACTGTGCAGATCTCCGCGCGCGGCGACTACGCGGTCCGGGCCGCACTGAGCCTGGCCACCGCGTACCCCACCCTGCTGTCCACCCAGGCCATCGCGGCGGAGCAGGACATGCCGCGCAAGTTCCTCGAGGCGGTCCTGGCGGACCTGCGCCGGGCCGGGATCGTCCGGGCCCAGCGCGGCGCCGAGGGCGGCTACACCCTGGCCCGGCCGCCGCGCGACATCACCATCGGACAGATTCTGCGCGCCGTCGACGGCCCCCTCGCCGGGGTACGCGGGCTGCGCCCCGAGGAGACGCAGTACGAGGGCGCGGCGGAGAACCTGCCCCGGCTCTGGGTGGCCGTCCGCGCCGCCGTCCGGCAGGTGGTCGACGAGGTGAGCCTGGCCGAGATGGCCAGCGGGAAGCTCCCCGGCCACGTCCGCAAGCTGATCGCCCGCCCCGACGCCTGGGAGCCCCGCTGACGCCTCAGAAAGTGCTGACCACGTCGGCGTAGTCGATCTGGGCGCGGCGTTGGACCGGGCCTGGGCCGCCCGGCCGGCGGGGTCGCCGGCGAACCGGTCCCGCGCCGGGCCGGTGCGGGAACAGCTCGGGGCAGCTCGGTGGCGGGTGCGCTCACCAGGTCTCCGGCCGGCTGCCGAGCGTGGTGGTACAGCCGCCGCGGTGGTGCACCAGCCGGTCCTCGCCCGCGCCGAGCGCGAGGGGTTCGGCGAGCACGCGGGTGTGGTCGCCGGCCTCGATCCGGCGGACCACCCGGCAGAGCAGCACGGCCCGGGCGTCACCGATCAGCGGCACCCCGAACGGCCCGGTCGCCCAGCCCGGGTGGGCGGCGAACCGGTCGATCCCGCTGGTGGCGAAGATCCGCGCGACCTCCTGCTGGTCGGAGGCGAGCAGGTGCACGGCCACGTGCTCGGCGTGGGCCACGGTCGGCCAGCTCGACGACTCGCGGCCGAGGCGGAACGACACCAGCGGCGGGTCCAGCGACACCGCGGTGAACGAGGTGGCGGTGAAGCCGGCCGGGGGCAGCGACGGCCGGCGCCGGCCGCCGTGCAGGCCGGAGGTGGTGACCACGGTGACCGTGGACGCCTGCCGGCGCAGCAGGCTACGGAACGTGTCGGCGTCGACCGGACGCAGCTCGACGGTGCCGGCCGCGGGCCGGTCCACGGTGGTCACGCCGTCACCAGCTCTCGGCCGGCATAGGTGCTGGCCGCCGGGCGGGACAGCCCATTGTGCTCGCGCAGGGTGGCGGTGTACTCGTGCCGGAACAGGCCGCGCCGGTGGCGCCGGACCCCCCGGGCGGCGGTGAGGGCGAGCAGGGTGACGGCGGCGGCGAGGGCACGCCGCGGCGACTGACGGGTCGAGGGCATGGAGAGGTCTCCTGATCTGTCCACGATGCGGTGGCGAGCGCCGAGAGGGGCGCGAGAGCACGCCGCTGCCCGGGCCACGATGCGCCGGCGACGGGAGCGGACGAGCGGAGGAGATGTGACGACCGGAAGCGGTCAGCTCAACAGAGCGCGCTCGCGTGCCGGACCAGGTCGACGTGCACGCGAGCGGTGAGGAGAGGCTCGTTCCGCTGCGACATGACCTCATGCTGCCGACCGTTCTCCGCGCCGGTCAATGCTCTTCCATAGAGTGAGACATGCATCGCTGCGTTTGTTACGACCCGTCGCCACCAGCATTTACCGCCCCTTAACACCTACCCGTTGAATAGAGATTGTGACGGGCCGGACGGGCACCGTCCAGACCGGATCCGACCGGGTTTCGCAAACCGCCGTTTCGGGCATGTTCGATCAGGCAGAGGCAGGGAGACGACGAGAGAGGAGCCCGGCGATGGGCATCGTGTTCCGCAAGCGGCAGAAGTACGGCCCGCTGATTCTGAACTTCACCGAGAACGGCTTCTCCTCGTGGAGCATCAAGATCGGCCGTTGGTCGTGGAACTCGCGGTCCCGCGCCCACCGCGTGGACCTGCCGGGGCCGCTCTCCTGGAAGCAGGACAAGTCCCGGGCGTGACGTCCCGAGGTCGCGCGGGGTGCCGGTGATCCACCGGCACCCCGCTCGGCGTTCGGGGGGACTCCGCCGTCGGTCGGCGACGTCGACGCCGAGAGGCAGATCGCCCGGGTGGCGGTCTGCGGGGCAGATGGCATCGGGGTGATCGCCACCGGGGCGTCCATCGTGGTCAGGCGGATGACCCGTCGGCCGTGCCCGACGCCGCGCTGATCACCACGTCGCCGCCGAGCCGGCCGTGCTCGGGGTCGCGGGTCACCGCGCCGGCGGCGAGCAGCGAGGTGAGCGCCCGGTTCGCGTCGGCAGCCCGGTAGACCGTCGAGGTCGCGGCGAAGCGGCGCAGCTCGGTCACCGAGCGCGGGCCGGAGCGGGTGAGTTCGGCCAGCAGTTCGCGGCGCAGCGGGCCGGGTTCCGGGTCGAGGCTGATGTCGAGCAGCCGCCCCGCCGGGTCGGCCGGGTCCCGGTAGCGCACCCCGGCGTACTCGTCGACCGCCCAGAGGGCGTCCTTGACCGCCTCCAGGCCCCGGTCGGAGCCGGTGGCGTAGCCGAACAGGCGGGCCGGCCCGCCGTCGGCCGGCACCAGCTCGACCTCGGTGACCAGCGGGAAGCCGGCCCCGGTCAGCGCCGGGCGCAGCGACCGGCCGGGCGCGGTGACCAGCAGCACCTCGGACGGGCGGCCGGACGCGGCGGCGGCCAGCAGGGCCGGATCGGGCTCGCCCCCGTCGACCACGGTGAACAGCGGGGCGCCCGCCGCGCCGGCCGCCTTGAGCGCCACCGGCAGCCGGTCCGGCCGGCCCGGCACGACGTGCACGGCGACGTCCGGCGGCAGGCCGGTCTCCGCCGCGCCCAGCCGGGCGGGCAGTTCCTCCCCGCCCTCGGCGAGCACCAGCACGGTCAGCCGCCGGCCGCGCAGCCGGTCGGCGAACTCGCCCACCACCCGCAGCGCGGCCTCCGCGCCACCGACGTCGCTCCCGGCGTACGCGAGGGCGAGGGTGGCCCGCCGCGAGCGGTGCAGCGCGGCGGGCAGCCAGTGGTCGAGCTGCCGGACGAGCAGCTCGCGCAGGACGGCGTCGGTCGACATCCTGCCGTTCTACCGCATGACCGGTCAGGCGGGAACGGAGATGCCGACGCCGCCGCGGGTCTGCCCGCCGTAGCGCCGCCGCTCGCGGTCGAGGTCGAGCCGGCCGATCCGCTTGCGGGCGGTGAGGGCCGCGTCGTCGAGCAGGGCGGCGGGGACGATCCAGACGATCTCGAACTCCAGCCCGTCGGGGTCGCGGCCGTAGAGGCTCTTGGTGGTCCCGTGGTCCGAGGCGCCCACGAGGGCGTCGGCGGCGGCCAGCCGCTCGGCGGTGGCACCCAGCTCGTCCAGGGTGTCCAGCTCCCAGGCGAGGTGATAGAGGCCGACGGTGGTCCGGCCGGCCGGGGAGGGCCCGGCGGCCGCGCCGACCTCGAACAGCCCGAGGTCGTGGTCGTTGGTGGAGTCGGGCGCCTGGAGGAAGGCGGCGCCGCGGAAGCCGTCCGGCGTCATCGGCACCGGACGGAAGCCGAGCACGTCGCGGTAGAAGGCGACGCTGCGGTCGAGGTCACGGACGTAGAGGACGGCGTGGTTGAGCCGGTGGATTCCCATGACCCCGACGGTAGCGCGGTTTGGTTGAGCGTTCAACAACAAGCGCTATGATGGCCGTCATGACCCGGTGGCTGGACCCCGACGAGCAGCGGACCTGGCGGGCGTTCCTCACCGCCTCCCGGGCGCTGATGGACACCCTCGACCGCGAGCTGCAACGCGACGCCGGGATGCCGCACGCCTACTACGAGATCCTTGTCCGGCTCTCCGAGGCCCCCGACCGGCGGCTGCGGATGAGCGAGCTGGCCGACGCCACCGGCTCCTCCCGCAGCCGGCTCTCGCACGCCGCCGCCCGGCTGGAGGCGGCCGGGTGGATCCGCCGGGAGGAGTGCGCCACCGACCGGCGCGGCCAGCTCGCCGTCCTCACCGACGCCGGCTTCGCCACCCTGGCCGCCGCCGCGCCCGGCCACGTCGCCGGGGTACGCCGGCACCTGTTCGACGCGCTCAGCCCGGCCCAGGTCGACCAGCTGCGGCGGATCAGCGAGACGCTGGCCGACCACCTGACCGGATCGCGACCAAACTGATCTACTGCGGGGCTTGTACTTACCGTCGTCGGATGAGCACGATGGGGCGTGTCCTCCGGCTTCGCTGACCTGACCGTCCAGGCGCACCAGCTGGTGTCCGAAGGCGACCTCGCCGGTGCCCAGCGACTGCTCGCCGACGCGCTGGGCGACGCCGATCCCCGTCCCGCCAATGCCTCCGCCGAGCTGGCCGAGGCCGCCGGTCTTCAGGCCCGGGTGCTCGTCGCGCTCGGCGAGCCGCATTCGGCGCGCGGCTGGGCGGCGTTCGCGTACGCGGCGACCACCCGGCTGTTCGGGCGCTCCGACGAGCGGACGGTCACCGCCGCCGCGACCCTGGCCGCGGTGCTGCACCGGGTCGGCAGCGACGCCCGCGCCGCCCGGCTCTACTCCGACGTCATCATCGAGCTGACCGCCCGCGACGGGCCGGAGTCGCAGCGGGTGCTGGCCGCGCACGCCGACCTGGCCACCGTGGAATACGCCCGCGGCCAGTGCGACCTGGCCCGCGACCGGTTGCAGGACGCCTGGGAGCTGCACCGCGAGGTCTACGGCGACGGCCACCCGAGCGGCATCAAGATGCTGGCCAAGCTCGGCGCGATGGAACGCGACTGCGGCCGCTACGCCGAGTCCCACGAGCACCTGACGCTCGCCGAGGAGCTGTGCGCGGAGCACCTGGCCGCCGACGACCCACTCGCCACCCAGGTCGCCGGGCTGGCCCGGGCCGCCGCCGACCCGGACCACGTCTGCGGCGCGGCGGAGCCGCCGGCCCCGGAGACCCCGGTGGTGCCGGCGGCCCGCGTCCCCCCGCCCGCCGAGGGGCCACCCGACCTGCCGCCCTACCAGCCACCGACGCTCGACGACCCGGTCGAGGCGCCGCTCTACCGCCCGCCGGACCGGGCCGAGGCCCCGCACGTGCCGACGCCCCGCACCCCGCCGGAGGCGGACGACGAGGCGTTCGCGGACTACCCGTGGCCGCCGGAGGAGCCGGCCGAGGAGCCCTGGCGGCCCGGGGAGAGCGCGCTGCCCCCGACCGTGGTCGGGCTGGCCGACACCGAGCCGGCCGGCGTACGCCGGGTGCCCCGGGCCGCCGAACCCGAGGCGCCGCCGCGCCACCTGCCGGTGCACGTGCCCCGGCCGCCCGCCGCCGAGCGGCGGAACACCCCCTGGCTCCCGCTGGTGGTGGCCGGGGTGGTGGTGGCGCTGCTGCTCGGCACCATCGCGGTGATCGCCGGGGTGTCCCGGGTGGACGACCGGCGGGACGACCCGGCGCCCGGGCCCACCGCCCGCGCCTCCTCGGCCGCTCCGACCACCGGCCCGCCGACCGTCGCCCCGGCCGCCTCCCCGGGCACCCCGCCCGGGCGGCTCAGCCTGACCGACCGGCGGGACAGCATCGTGCTGAGCTGGACGTACCCGGCCGGGGCGGAGGGGCCGGTGGTCGTCGCCGGGGGCCGCGCCGGGCAGCCGCAGCGCACCTTCCTGACCCTGCCCGCCGGCTCGGCCGACTACACCGCCTACGGCCTCGACCGCACCACCGACTACTGCTTCACGGTCGCGCTGGTCTGGTCCACCGACACGGTCGCCCGGACCGCCCCGGTCTGCACGAACCGACGCCGCTGACCATCGGTGTCGCGCGGTTTGCGCCGTATCGGCGGTGGGCCCGGTGCCTGTCTGTGAACCTGTCCGGGTGGGCACAGCACCGGAGGGCGAAGCCGTCGAGTTGAGAGTGCACGGGGTGTCCGGCGGGACCGCGGAGAAGATCCTCGACCATCCGATTGTGGAGCGGGTCGCCGGGGACCGCCACGCGGGGTTCTACCGGCCTCGGCCGGGGACCGGGGCGGCGGGCGGGGCCACCATCGGGATCGCCGTGGAGGCGTACCGCTGGGGTGCCCTGACGGCGGGCGCAGCCGTGCGGACGGCCTCCATGCTGTTGCTGCTGCCGTTCATGCTGAGCAACCTCGCGATCCGGCTGCGCCCGACACCGACCGGCCGGTCCGGCCTGTTCGTGGTGCTGTGCCGCCTGCTCGCCGGGACCCTCACCGCCGCGTTCGTGCTCTCCGTCGTCGGGGTGACGCTGGACCTCGTCGCTTGGCAGTGCGTGCCCTACCATCGGTGTCGCGAGGGCCGCCCCTACCTGTCCTGGCTGCACGCCCTGCCGATGGGACCCCGGCTGGCTCTGCTGTCGCTCGTCCCGCTGCTCGCGCTGCGCGTGATCTGGCGTCTCGGCGCCCGCTCGGCCCGGGCGTTCGAGGGGTTCCGCACGCCGCCACCTCGTCCGGAGAGCTCCTGGGTGAGCGGGAGCTTGAGCGTGCCGGGATTCTGGGACGACGAGCGGACGCCGGCGTGGCTGCGCCGGATCCACGTGGTGATCGGCGCCGGCACGCTGGACGCCAGCCTGCTCGCCGGGGTCTCGTCGGCGCAGGGGGTCGCCGGTTGGCTCCTCTTCGCCGCCAGCCTCGGCCTCCTCGTGTGCTGCGCGGTGCTGCTCTGCCTGCCCGTGCCGGCCACCCGGCGGAGGGTTCGCCGCGTGCTGCGCCCGCTGTCGGCGGCGACCGCGGGGGTGACCGCCCTGAGCCTCGGCTACGCCGCCCTGACCCGCGGAATCCAGCTGCTGCCCGGGCAGCTGCCCGCCTACGAGGGCATGGTCGGTGGCCTGATCGGAGCGCAGGGCGTCCTGCTGGTGGTGCTGGCCCTCGTCACGATGGCGCCCCGGGCGGCCGGGAGTCCGCGTTTCCTGGCCGGGCTGGGCATGCCGATCGTGGCGGCGGCCTCGGTGACGGTCGCCGGCGCCTTAGCCGCCACACTGGTCTTCCGGGTCGCCGACTTCCTCGACCGTGGCTCCGTCCCCGGCCCCATCCGACCGGACCCGCCGGACGTCGCGCCCCTGGACCCACCGGTCGCCTACTGGTGGGCCGCGTTGGCCGGCCTGGCCGCACTCGCCATCGCCACCACGGCCGCCTCCCTCACCCTCCTGGTCAGTCGGCGGCGGAGGCGGCGCCGTGCCGCGCGGATCGTCGAGCGGGACTACCCGGACGTCCCGGCCCCGGAGGCGCCCCGCCGCGACATGGTCCGGGAGACCATCGCCCGATCCCGCGTGACCGACGAACTGGGACCCATCCTGATCACGTTCTTCCTGATGTCCTCACTGGGCCTGGCGACCATCGCCTTCGACGTGATCGGGATCGGGCCCACCCAGCTCGTCGGCCGGCTCAGCGGGGACCCGGAGCACACGGTCCTGCTGACCGCGTACGTCACCGACGGCGGCGTCTGGCTCATCAGCCTGCTCGTCATCGGCCTCATGATCCTGGCCTTCCGCTCCTACCGGTCGGCGGAGACGCGCCGCACGGTGGCGGCTCTGTGGGACCTGGGCGATTTCTGGCCCCGTACCGTGCACCCCTTCGCGCCGCCGTGCTACGCCGCCCGGGCGGTGCCCGAACTCGCCAGACGGGTCTCCGCACTGGGCGCGCGCGGCAAGGTGATCATCTCGGGACACAGCCACGGCTCCGTCCTGGCTGCGGCCACCATCCTGCAACTGCCGCCGGAGGTCCTGCACCGGGTGGCGCTGCTGACCCACGGGTCTCCGCTGAGCCGGCTCTACACCCGCCTCTATCCCGCCTACCTCGGCCCGCAGACCCTGTGCGACCTGGGCGACCGGCTCGACTGGCGGTGGCGGAACCTGTGGCGGGACACGGATCCGGTCGGTGGACCCGCCTTCCCCCGCTCGGAAGCCGGGGCGGCGTGTGACAGCCCCGGGACCCGGTCCGTCGACGTCCGGCTCCGCGATCCGGTCAGCCTGGCGATCGACCCGGCGGACACCGTGCCACCGCCGCTCGAACGGCACTGGCCTTACCACACCCGGACGACGTACCAGACGGCTGTGCGGGACCTCGCCGACCGGATCGGCTGACGCCGGTGGCGGTCAGTCCGCCTCCGGGTCGGCCAGCGCGGGCAGCCGTACCGTCACGCGCAGCCCCGGCGCCGCCGCCTCCGGCGTGGCGTCGGCGAGCTCGACGGCGCCACCGGCCCGGCGGACCAGCTCCCGCACGATGGCCAGGCCGAGGCCGGCGCCGCCGGCGTCGCGCGCCCGGGCGTCGTCGAGCCGGGTGAAGCGGGCGAACACCCGCTCGCGGTCCGCCGCCGGGATGCCCGGCCCGTCGTCGGTCACCGTGACCAGGTGGTACGGCGACCCGCCGCGCTGCCGGGGCACCGGCGGGTCCGCGTGCGGGCCGGTCACCTCGAGCCGCACCTCGCCGTGCGCGTGCCGCAACGCGTTCTCCACCAGGTTGACCAGCACCCGGCGCAGCTCCCCCGGGTCCCCCTCGGTCCAGAGCGGGCCGGGCGGCGGGGTGTGGCGCAGCGGCGGGGACGGATAGCGCTCGGCCACCCCGCGCAGCAGCTCGCCCAGCTCCACGGGGCCGACGGCGTGCGGCGCCGGACGGTCCGGCCGGGCGGCCTGCTCGTCGAGGCGGGCCAGCAGCAGCAGGTCGTCGACCAGCCGGCTGAGCCGCTCGGTGTCGGTGAGCAGGTTCTCGGCCACCGCCGGCCAGTCGGTCCCGTCGCCCAGCCGCCGGGCCACCTCCAGCTCGGTGCGCATGTTGGTGACCGGGCTGCGCAGCTCGTGCGCGGCGTCGGCGACGAACGCCCGCTGCCGGTCCCGGGACGCGGCCAGCCGGTCCAGCATGTCGTTGAGGGTGACCGCCAGCCGCTGGATCTCGTCCCGCCCGGCCGGCACCGGCAGCCGCTCGGCCCCGGCCCGGCCGGTGATCTCGGCGGCGCCGCTGCGGAGCGCCTCCACCGGGCGCAGCGTCGCCCCGACCACTCGCCAGGCCACCACGGCGAGCCCCGCCACCAGCAGCGGGAAACCGACCAGCAGCAGGTTCCGCACCACGTGCAGGCTGTGCCGGACGTCGGACATGGACTTGGCCACCAGCACCGTGCGCGGCTCGTCCGGGGTGCCCGCCGGCACGGTCACCACCCGGACCGGCCCGGTCAGGCCGACCCGCCGCCCGTCCACCACCAGCCGCTGGCGCTCACCGGCGCGCAGCTGCTCCGGGCCGAGCATCGGCACCAGCCGGTCAGCGTCGATGGAGGCGGCCCGGATCCGGCCTTGGCCGTCGACGACCTGGACGCGCAGCTGCGCGCCGGCCACCGGCAGCGGGTCGGGCAGGGCGTCCTCCGCGGCGAGCAGCGCGACCGCGTCCGCGGTCCGGAGCGCCTCGGCGTCGACCGAGCGCTGCAACGTCCAGCCGAGCGCGCCGAGCAGCAGCGCCCCGCCGAGCGCGAACCCGACGATCAGCCCGAGCACCCCGAGCGCGAGCAGCCGGGCCCGCAGCCCCAGGTGCGGCAGGAGGCCCCGGATCCAGCGCGTCATGTGGCCAGCCGGTAGCCGGCGCCCCGGACCGTCTCCAGCCGGTCGCGGCCAATCTTGCGGCGCAGGTAGCCCACGTAGACCTCGACCGCGTTCGGGGCGGTCTCCACCGAGGCGTCCCAGACGTGGTCCAACAGCTCGGTCTTGGAGACCACCTCGCCGGGGCGGCGCATCAGGTAGTCGAGGAGGGCGTACTCGCGGGTGGTCAGGGCGACCTCGGCGTCGGCCCGGGTCACCCGCCGGCGGGCCGGGTCCAGCCGCAGGTCACCGACCGACAGCACGGCCGGGCGTTCCGGCGCGCCGCGGCGCAGCAGCGCCCGCAGCCGGGCCAGCAGCACCACGTACGAGAAGGGCTTGGTGAGGTAGTCGTCGGCGCCACAGTCCAGCCCGTCGGCCTGGTCGTACTCGCCGTCCTTGGCCGAGAGCATCAGCACGGGCAGCCAGCGCTCCTCGGCGCGCAGCCGGCGGACCACCTCGTAGCCGGAGAGGCCGGGGAGCATCACGTCGAGGATCATGGCGTCGTAGTCGCCGTGCCGGGCGGCGTCCAGCCCGCCGGGGCCGGTGGACTCGACGTCCACCACGAAGCCCTCCGCCTGCAGGCCCCGCCGCAGGGACGCGGCCAGCCGCGTCTCGTCCTCCACCACCAGCAACCGCACGGGTCAAGGGTGCCATCCGGTGACACCCCCTAGGGAATCTCCTCAGCGGTCTCACAGCGTCGGTGGTGCAGCATCTACTGTCAGGAGGTGCACAACATGTCCGTACTGAAGAACCACGCCGTGCTGCGCTGGCTGGTCCCGGTGACCGCGGGGGTCGCCGTGATCGGGGGCGGCGCCGCCGTCGGCACGTTCGCCGCCGGGGCCGACCCGGCGCTGCCGCCGCGTACCGCCGCCCAGCTCCTGGAGGACCTGCGGACGTCCCGCCTCGACGGGCTCTCCGGCACCGTGGTGCAGCGGGCCGACCTCGGGCTGCCGCCGATCGCCGCGCTGGCCGGGCAGGCCGGCGGGAGCGAGCTGGCGAGCCTGATCAGCGGCACGCACACCCTGCGCGTCTGGTACGCCGGCCCGGACCGGCAGCGGCTCGCCCTGGTCGACACGCTGGGCGAGCGGGACGTGCTGCGCAACGGGCGCGACGTCTGGACCTGGGGCAGCCGGGACAACGTCGCGTCGCACCGCACGTTGCCGGCGGAGGGGAAGGACCTCGAGTCCGCGCCGGCCACCCCGGCCGACGCCGCCGACCGGGCGCTGGCCGCGATCGACCCGAGCACCGCGGTCACCGTCGGCCGTTCCGCCACCGTGGCTGGGCGCAGTGTGTACGAGCTGGTGCTGACCCCGCGCGACCGGGACTCGCTGGTGCACCAGGTGCGGATCGCGTTGGACGCGGAGGAGCACGTGCCGCTGCGCTTCGAGGTGCTCGCCGACGGGGTGGACGAGCCGGCGTTCGAGGTGGCGTTCACCCAGGTCGACTTCCGCACGCCGGACGCCGACCAGTTCCGGTTCAACCCGCCGCCGGGCGTGAAGGTCACCGAGGAGCGGGCGGGCGACGGGCACGGCCCGGCCGGCCGGCGCCCCGCGGACCGGGGCGCGGACGGGCCGGACGTGCGTACCGTGGGCACCGGCTGGACCACCGTGCTGGTGGCGAAGCTCGACGCGGCCGGCGGAGCGGCCGGGCCGGGTGCCCGGGCGGCGAAGCCGGGCGAGGCGGCGGGACCGGACGCGGACGCGCTGGGCAAGCTGCTCGGCGGGCTGCAGCCGGTGAGCGGTGACTGGGGCAGCGGCCGGCTGCTGACGGGCAAGTTGTTCAGCGTGCTGCTCACCGACGACGGCCGGGTGCTGGCCGGTCTGGTCCGGCCGGAGCGGCTGTACGAGGCGGCGAAGGGCTGAGATCCGGGAGCGGACTCGTCCGGGGTCCGGTCGGCGTGTGCCGGCCGGGCCCCGTTTTCGTGTGTGCGAGCCTGCGGTGTGACGTCGTCGCGGGCGGCCGGCGAGGCTTGGCCCGACGGGCCGCCAGGCGGTATCTTTCTCAGTTCAAACACAAAAAGGAACGGCTTGTAAAGCCATTCCTGCCGCAATCTTAGCCAATGAGGAGCCGGCTTGTCAACGCACTCCGACGTGTCGGGTGAGCTGCACCAGGACGACGAGATCGGTCACGAGCAGAAGTACGTCTCGATGCTCTACGACCGGCTGGACGGCATGCGGGACCAGGCCGCCCGGCGGCTCACCGAGGAGCTGCGCGCCACCGGCGGCACGCAGCAGGCCCGGTCGCAGCGGGACTTCACCGTGCGGATGTACGCCGACCAGGTCGAGCAGTTCTCCGCGGTGGAGAGCGGCCTCTGCTTCGGCCGCCTCGACGGCGCCGACGACTCGTGCCGCTACATCGGCCGGATCGGCATCTTCGACACCTCCGGCGACTACGACCCGCTGCTGATCGACTGGCGGGCCCCGGCCGCCCGCGCCTTCTACCTGGCCACCGCCGCCAACCCCCAGGGCGTACGCCGGCGCCGGCACCTGCGTACCCGGGAGCGGAAGGTCACCGGGCTCAACGACGAGGTGCTGGACATCGCCGCCGCCTCCCCCACCGCCCACGAGGAGGTGACCGGCGAGGCGTCGCTGCTCGCCGCGCTGAACGCGGGGCGTACCGGGCGGATGCGCGACATCGTCGAGACCATCCAGGCCGAGCAGGACCGGATCATCCGGGCCGACCTGCCGGGCGTCATGGTGGTGCAGGGTGGGCCGGGCACCGGCAAGACCGCGGTGGCGCTGCACCGGGCCGCGTACCTGCTCTACACCCACCGGCAGCAGCTCTCCACCCGGGGCGTGCTGCTGGTCGGTCCGAACGCCACCTTCCTGCGCTACATCTCCCAGGTGCTGCCGGCGCTGGCCGAGACCGGTGTGCTGCTGCGTACCCAGGCCGACCTCTTCCCCGGCGTGCACGCCCGGCGCACCGAGCCGGCGGCGACCGTGGCGCTGAAGGGGCGCGCGGTGCTCGCCGAGGTGCTGGCCAACGCGGTCCGGGACCGGCAGTGGGTGCCGGACGAGCCGCTGGAGATCGAGCTGCCTCAGCGGGAGGTCCTCACCCTCGACCCGGAGACCGTGCGGCAGGCGCGGGACCGGGTCCGGCGCACCGAGCGCCCGCACAATCTGGCCCGGGCGCTGTTCGACATCGAGATCGTGCACGCGCTCGCCGACCAGGTGGCCGAGCGGATCGGCGCCGACCCGCTCGGCGGCGAGAACCTGCTCTCCGAGGCCGACCGGGCCGAGATCCGCCGCGAGCTGCGCGACGAGCCGGAGATCGGGGCCGCGCTGGACGAGCTGTGGCCGGTGCTCACCCCGCAGCGGCTGCTCGCCGACCTGTACGCGTCCCCGGAGCGGATCGCCGCCGCCGCGCCGATGCTCACCGACGCCGAGCGCGCGGCGCTGCACCGGGAGCCGGGCGGCTGGACGCCGGCCGACGTGCCGCTGCTCGACGAGGCGGCCGAGCTGCTCGGGGAGGACGAGCGCGCCGCCGCGGCCCGGCGGGAGCGCATCCGCGCCCTGGAACGCGAGTACGCCGAGGGTGTGCTGGAGATCTGGCGGGGTTCCCGCTCGATCGACGTGGAGGACGAGGCGGACGGCGGCGAGATCCTCGGCGTCACCGACCTGATCGACGCCGACCGGCTCTCCGAGCGGCAGGAGGAGGCCGACCGGCTCACCACCGCGCAGCGCGCCGCCGCCGACCGCACCTGGGCCTTCGGGCACGTGATCGTCGACGAGGCGCAGGAGCTGTCGCCGATGGCCTGGCGGCTGCTGATGCGCCGCTGCCCGAGCCGGTCGATGACCATCGTCGGAGACGTGGCGCAGACCGGCGCGCTCGCCGGCACGCCGTCCTGGCAGGAGGCCCTCGCGCCGTACGTGGCGGACCGGTGGCGACTGGAGGAGCTGACCGTCAGCTACCGCACCCCGGCCGAGATCATGGCGGTCGCCGCCGACGTGCTCGCCGAGATCGACCCGGCCCTGCGCCCACCCCGCTCGGTACGCGCCAGCGGCGTGCCGCCGTGGGACCGTACCGTCGCGGCGGACCGGCTCGCCGCCGAGCTGGTCGAGGCGACGGCGCGGGAGGCGGCCGGGCTGGCCGACGGGCGGCTCGGGTTGATCGTGCCGGCCGGCCGGGTGGCCGAGCTGGGCGCGGCGGTCGTCGCCGCGCTGCCGGAGGCGACCGTCGGCGAGCAGCCGGAGCTGGCGAACCGGGTGGTGGTGCTCACCACCGAGCAGGCCAAGGGCCTGGAGTTCGACTCGGTGCTGGTGGTGGACCCGGACCGGATCGTCGCCGAATCCCCCCGCGGCCACAGCGACCTCTACGTGGCCCTCACCCGGGCCACCCAACGCCTGGGCATCCTCCGCACCGCCTGACCCACCCGCACGTGACGACGGAGGGGGCGGCAGTGCCGCCCCCTCCGTCGTTCGCGCCGGGGTGTCAGCCCGGGTTGGCCTTGTCGTTGGTGAAGTTGCCGACCTGGCTGCCGGTCGACGAGGCGTCGCTGGTCGAGCCGCCGGCCGGGGTGCTCAGGCCGCCGGTGGTGGCGTCGCCCGTGGTGGTCGGGGCCACCTTGCCCCGGTGCCGCTCCGGCTGGCGGGCCACCCGGCGGGCGCTGGCCGGGCCGGCGGTGCCGCCGGTCGTGGTGACCGCGCCCTGGCCCCCGGTGGGGCCGCCGTCGCGCAACATGTTCGGATCGACCGGGGCGTGCGCCGGGTCGTCCGGATCCTCCTCCTGGATCACCCGCAGCACATCGGTCTGCGGCACGGTGACCTCGTCGAGCGCGCCCTCGCCGTAGACGCCGCCGGCAACCCGCTCCTCGGCCCGCCGGGCGGCTTGCTGCTGCATGTCGTCCTCACGCACGTCAACCACCTCGCAGATTTCTCGGGATCTTCCTTGCGTGCCCGACGTCCGGCGGCTGAAACCGGCCGGCCGCCACGGCCCCGAGCCGCGCCGGTTCCGTGCCCGGATGTCCGCTTCCATGACGGCCGTGCGGGGATCCCGCGACGGTCCCGCGACCTGCTCCTATTCGGCCGGGGGCCGGCGTTACCTCTCCGGGGCCAGGGGTAGACGGAGGGTGCCCCCGCCACAGTGCGCGAACCGTGCCGTGGCCGACCTGCGGCAGCGGGGCGGGAGGTGTGCAGAGAACGACTCATCAAATCCTGAGGAGGACCAGATGAGCACGCAGGCTGCATCCACCAGGCCGATGAACCGGCCGGCACAGGACATGTCCAACCGGGCCGCCATGCAGGAGACTCCGACCCGCCCGATGCCGATGATGCAGGACGGTCAGCGGCAGGCGATCGCGGCGCCGGGCACCGAGACCAAGCCGTCGTTCGCGACGACCGAATTCTGGATCTACGTCGCGTCCGTCGTGGGCGTGCTGGCGGCGTCGTTCCTCGTCGGCAAGAACTCGGTCGGGGTGGACATCTTCCGCGCCAACCAGGCCTGGTTCTTCATCACGCTGCTGACCATCGGCTACCTGGGTAGCCGCGGTCTGGCCAAGGCCGGAAGCAACTTCCGCAGCGGTGAGGAGCGCAAGGCCCGGCACTGACCGGAGCCGCACCTGAGACGACGATGCCCCCGGGGTGACCCCGGGGGCATCGCGCGTGCCGTCACTCCCCGCCGAAGTCCCCGAAGTCACCCTCGAAGGCGTCCTCGATCAGCTCACCGGCGACCAGGCCGCCCGCCACGCCGAGCGCCGCGCCCGCCACCATGCCGCCCATGCCGGAGCCGCGGTGGCCGTGGTGCCCGTGCATGCCGAAGCCCTGGGCGCGCAGGTTGCCGTAGCGCGAGGTGGTCTCCCGCAGCCACCCGTCGACCACCTGGACCCAGTCGGTCCGGCCCGCGTCGCTGTGCGGGACGGCGTAGCGGCCGAAGGCGTCGTGCCCGGGGGTGAGGAAGCCGCCGCGCTTGTCGCACTCCAGGATCACGTCGACGCCGTGCTGGCTAGTGACGAAGGTCAGCTCGACCTCGTTGGTCACCCGGGCGTACTGGGGCGCGGCGAAGAACTCGATCTCCTGGTAGAAGGGGAGCGTCTGCTGCACGCCCCGGATGTGGCCGCGCTCCAGGTCGGCGTGCTTGAAACGGAAACCGAGCGCCTGGAAGGCGTCGAGGATCCGCTCGTGGATCGGCAGCGGGTGCACCGCCACCTGGTCCAGGTCGGACTTGTCCACGGCCCGGGCCACCGCCAGCTCGGTCCGCAGCCCCATGGTCATGCCGTGCAGCCGCTGGCCGTACACGTCGGTGACCGGGGTCTCCCACGGGACCGGAAGCCGGAACGGGATGGAGAGCTGCTGCTTCGGGGCGAGCTGGAGCGGGCCGCTCACCGGCATCCGGTGGAACTCCATGACGCCGGCGTACTCGGTGTCGCCGCTCTCGATCTCGACCCGGGTGACCAGGCCGACGGTGATCTGCTCGATGCTCGCCGGCGCGTCTCCGCCGACCAGGTTGACGTGCCCGTCCAGGGTCAGGCCCGGCCGGGTGTTGGGGTTGGTCAGCACGGTGTCGACGCTCGGGCCGCCCACACCGAACGCGCTCAGCATCTTCTTGAAGACCATCGCCACTCCGCTTCCACCGTCGGCGCGCTCCACCGTGGAGCGCGCGGGACCACGAAGGGCACCCTAACCTGGCGTGCTGTGAAGTGCCTGAAAGCCGGCCCGGTCAGTCGACGTCGACCACGATCAGCTCGCCGACGTGCTCGCCGATCTGCCGGCGCCCCTCCGGCGGCAGCCCGCCGTCGGTGATGAGCAGGTCGGCCTCCTCCAGCGGGGCGATGGTGGCGATGCCGATGGTCTCCCACTTGGTGTGGTCGGCGAGCACCACGAGCCGCCGGGCCGCGCCGATCAGCCGGCGGTTCACCGCCGCCTCCAGCAGGTTCGGGGTGGTGAAGCCGGTCCGCGGGCTCATCCCGTGCACGCCGAGGAAGAGCAGGTCGACGTTGAGCGCGGCGATCGCCGCCTCGGCCACCGGCCCGGTCAGCGCGTCCGACGGGGTACGGATGCCGCCGGTGAGCACGACCGTCTGGTCGGCGCGCGGGTTCTGGTAGAGGGCGTCGGCCACCGGGATCGAGTTGGTGACCACGGTCAGCCCGCGGACGTCGGCCAGCCGGGCGGCCAGCGCGGCGGTGGTGGTGCCGGCGGAGAGCGCGATGGCCATGCCGGGCTCGACCAGGCCGGCGGCCCGCTCGACGATGGCCCGCTTCTCGGCCTGCTGCCGGATCGACTTGGCCGCGAAGCCCGGCTCCTCGGCCGAGCCCGGACCGGCCAGCGTCGCTCCCCCGTGGACCTTGTCGACCAGGCCCCGCTCGGCGAGCACCTCCAGGTCCCGCCGGATGGTCATGTCCGACACTCCGAAGCGGCTGACCAGGTGGCTGACCCGGACGCCGCCGCGCTGGCGGATCAGCTCCAGGATGGCGCTCTGCCGTTGCTGAGCGAGCATGAGTCCTCCTTCGCGCGCAAGCGGCACGGTACGCGGGTCAGACGGCCTCGGGATGGACCGCGGGCTCCTCGCGGACCACCGCCACCTCCCCCGCCGGCACCACCAGTTCGCCGTCGCACCGGCCGCCGCCGAGCAGTTCGGCGCCGGTGACCGCCAGCCGGGCCTCGGCGTCGGTGTGGTTGATGACGAACAGCCAGCTCCGGTCGGCGGCCCGGCGGCGGACCACCTCCACCCCCTCGGGCGCGGGCGCCGCCGGACGGGCGCCGGACTCGGCGAGCAACCGGGCGACCAGCCGGTCGGTGGCCGGCTGGTCGAGCCGGGTGCCGAGGTACCAGGCCGCGCCCGCGCCGACCGCGCGCCGGGTCAGCGCCGGCACCCCGGGCAGCGGCCCGTCGGCGTACGTGGCGAGCACCTCGACGCCCTCGGCGTGCAGCCACTCGGTCCACACGTCGGCTGTCGTGCCGTCGTCGAGGCGCACCGACTCGCCAGCCCGGAGCGGGAAGAACTCCTCGATGCGTACGCCGAGCAGGTCGCGGAAGGCCCCCGGGTAGCCGCCGAGCCGGATGTGGTCGTGCTCGTCGACGATGCCGCTGAAGTAGGTGACCAGCGCGGTCCCGCCCGCCTCGACGTACCGGCGCAGCGCCTCGGCGTCGGCGTCGCGGACCAGGTAGAGGGTGGGCGCCAGGACCAGCCGGTAGCGGGACAGGTCGGTGGACGGGTGCACCACGTCGGCGGTGACCCCGGCCCGCCAGAGCGCGCCGTGCAGCGCGGCGAGCCGGTCGGCGTAGGTCACGTCGACGCTGGGGTGGGAGTCGAGTTCGGCGCCCCACCAGGCCTCGTAGTCGAAGAGGATGGCGACGTCGGCGTCGACCCGGCTGCCGCGTACCTCGGCCAGGGCCTTGAGGTCGGCGCCGAGCCGGCAGACCTCGCGGAACACCTTGGTCTCCGGGCCGGCGTGCGGGACGAGCGCGGAATGGAACTTCTCCGCGCCGGCCCGGGAGGCCCGCCACTGGAAGAACAGCACCCCGTCGGCACCGCGCGCGACGTGGGCAAGGCTGTTGCGGCGCAGTTGGCCCGGTGCCTTGGCGACGTTGCGCGGCTGCCAGTTCACCGCGCTGGTGGAGTGCTCCATGAGCAGCCACGGGTCGCCACCGGCGACGCCACGGGTGTGGTCGGCGGCCAGCGCCAGGCCGACCTGGGGCTGCGGGTCGGCGGCGGTGAGGTAGTGGTCGTTGGCGACCAGGTCCACGTCGGCGGCCCAGGAGTGGTAGTCGAGGTACTTGATGCCGGTGCCGATCATGAAGTTCGTGGTGACCGGCTGGGTGGTGAGCCGGGTCAGCAGTTCCCGCTCGGCGCGCAGTTGGGCGCGCTGCTCGTCGGAGGAGAAGCGCAGGAAGTCCAGCTGCTGGGTGGGGTTGGCGAAGGTGGGCGCGCTCCGCGGCGGGTTGACCTCGGCCCAGTCGTGGTAGCGCTGGCTCCAGAACGCGGTGCCCCAGGCGGCGTTGAGCGCGTCCAGGTCGCCGTAGCGCTCGCGCAGCCAGCGGCGGAACGCGTCGGCGCTGACGTCGCAGTAGCAGTGCACGTTGTGGCAGCCCAGCTCGTTGGAGACGTGCCACATGACCACGGCCGGGTGGTCGGCGTACCGGCCGGCGACGGCCTCGACAAGGGCGAGCGAGCGCTCACGGAACACCGGCGAGCTGGGGCAGTACGCCTGCCGCCCGCCCGGCCAGAGGATGGTGCCGTCGGCGCGGCGGGGCAGCGTCTCCGGGTGCCGGTGGGCCAGCCAGGGCGGCGGGCTCGCGGTGGCGGTGGCCAGGTCGACGCTGATCCCGCCGTCGTGCAGCAGGTCGAGCGCCCGGTCCAGCCAGCCGAACTCGAAGCGGCCGGGAGCGGGTTCCAGCAGGGCCCAGGAGAAGATCCCGACCGAGACCAGGTTGACCCCGGCCCGGCGCATCAGCTCGACGTCCTCGACCCAGGTCTCCTCGGGCCACTGCTCCGGGTTGTAGTCGGCGCCGTACCAGATCTGCTCGCCGTGCCAGTTCCGCATGAGAGCAGAGGGTGCCCCCGAACGGCACCCAAGTCAACACTTTCCAACATCGACAGAAATTCCAACGTTTACCTTCTCTTCCCCGTGTCACAACTGGGTTATCGCTGTCCTTCTGCCCTCTTGACAGCGCCGAACCAAGGGGTAGCTTCAACCGCCACCGGCTGTTTGTGTTCGGACATGTGGATTCACGGTGGATCTACGCCGGCCGCCACGAACACCGATCCCCGCCACCGATCACGGCCCTTGGGCGCAGCGCACCTCTTCCACGCAGGAGGCACAATGTCCCGTCCCCGCTCGCAAGCCGAGTACCTCGCCCGACTCGTACCCCCGTCCGTCGCCGGCCTGAATCGCCGTTCGCTGCTCGCCGGCGCGGCCGGCGCGGGCGCGCTGCTCGGCACGGGACTGCTCGCCGGCTGCGGCTCCGACTCCGGCTCCGGCGCAGGCTCCAAGACCGTGTCGGTCGGCTCGAACGCCTCGGACCCGACGCCGAAGGACGTCCTCGCCAAGCTGGCGGCCGGCTTCCAGAGCTCGTCCGGGGTCCAGGCCACGATCAACACGGTCGACCACAACACGTTCCAGGAGAACATCAACAACTACCTGCAGGGCAAACCCGACGACGTCTTCACCTGGTTCGCCGGCTACCGGATGCGGTTCTTCGCCGCCAAGGGCCTGGCCGGCGACGTCAGCGACGTTTGGGGCAAGCTCTCCGGCTACTCCGACGCGTTCAAGAAGGCGTCCACGGGGGACGACGGCAAGCAGTACTTCGTGCCGGCGTCGTACTACCCGTGGGCCGTGTTCTACCGCAAGTCGGTGTGGCAGCAGCGCGGCTACCAGGTGCCGAAGACGCTCGACGATTTCAACGCGCTCGGCGCGCAGATGAAGAAGGACGGCCTGAACCCGATCGCCTTCGCCGACAAGGACGGCTGGCCGGCGATGGGCACCTTCGACATCCTCAACCTGCGGATCAACGGCTACCAGTTCCACGTCGACCTGATGGCCGGCAAGGAGGCGTGGACCTCCGACAAGGTGAAGAAGGTCTTCGACACCTGGGCCGGGCTGCTGCCGCTGCACCAGCCGGACTCCCTGGGCCGGACCTGGCAGGAGGCGGCCCAGTCGCTGCAGCAGAAGAAGAGCGGCATGTACCTGCTCGGCCTCTTCGTCGCCCAGCAGTTCAACGAGAACGAGCAGGACGACATCGACTTCTTCACCTTCCCGGAGATCGACTCGACCATCGGCGCCAAGGCCCTGGACGCGCCGATCGACGGCTACATGATGGCCCGCAAGCCGAAGTCCGAGGCCAACGCCAAGAAGCTGCTGGAGTACATCGGCGGCGTCGACGCCGCGAACATCATGGTGAAGGGCGACCCCGGCACGCTGGTGGCCAACACCGGCGCCGACACCAGCGGCTACACCGCCCTGAAGAAGAAGGCCGCCGAGCTGGTCGGCTCGGCCACCGAGATCGCCCAGTTCCTCGACCGGGACACCCGGCCGGACTTCGCCTCGACCGTGATGATCCCGGCGCTGCAGCAGTTCATCAAGGACCCGAAGGACATCAGCGGCCTGCTGACCAGCATCGAGAACCAGAAGAAGTCCATCTTCACCAGCTGACGGCGGAAAGGGGGAGGACATCGTGTCCGACCTGCCCCTGGTCCAAGCGGACCGCGCCGTGCCACCGCCGGCCGCGACCACCGCCACGCGTGGTCGCGGCCGCCGGCTACGGCTCCTGTCCCGCACCGACCGCGTGGTGATCACGCTGATGGTGCTCGTACCGCTGCTGCTCGTGGTGGCTCTGGTCTGGCTCCCGGCGCTGGCCACCGTGGCGCTCTCCGGCACCAACTGGGACGGCATCGGCCCGCTCGCCGAGATCGACTGGGTCGGCCTGAAGAACTACGACGACGTGGTGAACATCTACCCGCCGTTCGTGCCGGCGATCCAGAACAACCTGCTCTGGCTGGCCGCCCTCTTCGTGGTGGCCACCCCGTTCGGGATGTTCCTCGCCGTGCTGCTCGACAAGGAGTTGCGCGGCAGCCGGTTCTACCAGACCGCGCTCTACCTGCCGGTGGTGCTCTCGCTGGCGCTGATCGGCTTCGTCTGGCAGCTCATCTACAGCCGCGACCAGGGCCTGCTCAACGCGCTGCTCGGCACCCAGACCGACTGGTACGGCGACCCGAACGTGAACATCTGGGCGGTGCTCCTCGCCGCCGGCTGGCGGCACGTCGGCTACATCATGCTGCTCTACCTGGCCGGCCTGAAGGGCGTCGACCCGTCGCTGCGCGAGGCCGCCGCGGTGGACGGCTCCTCGGAGGTCAGCACCTTCTTCCGGGTCGTCTTCCCGGTGATGCGGCCGATCAACATCATCGTGCTGGTGGTGACGGTGATCGAGTCGCTGCGTGCGTTCGACCTGGTCTGGGTGATCAACAAGGGCCGGAACGGGCTGGAACTGATCTCCGCGCTGGTCACCGCGAACGTGGTGGGCGAGGCCAGCCGGATCGGCTTCGGCTCGGCCCTCGCGACGATCATGCTGGTCGTCTCCCTGGTCTTCATCACCCTCTATCTGTTGACCGTGATGCGGGAGGACCGGCGATGAGCAGCGCGACCCTGACCCGTGACCCCGGCACCGCGGCGCCGCCCGTCCGCCGCCGGCCCCTGCGGCCGGCCCGGGTGGTCCTGCACGTCTTCCTCGCCGCGGTGGCGATCGGGTGGCTCTTCCCGATCCTCTGGGCGGTGCTGACCTCTCTGCGCTCCTACGAGTACACCGCCACCAACGGCTACGTCTCGCTCGGCGGCTGGACCCTCGACAACTACGTCACCGCGTGGCAGACCGCCGAGTTCGGCAAGCACTTCCTCAACTCGGTCTACATCACCGTCCCGGCGGTGCTGCTGACCCTCTTCCTGGCCTCCTGCGTGGCGTTCGTCATCGCCCGGTTCAGCTGGAAGTTCAACATCGCCCTGCTCGGCCTCTTCACCGCGGCGAACCTGCTGCCGCAGCAGGCCCTGCTCATCCCGCTGTTCCGGATGTTCACCGAGATCCCGCTGCCGGCCTGGATGAGCGACTCGGAGCTGCTCTACGACAGCTACTGGGGGCTGATCCTGGTCAACGTCGCCTTCCAGTGCGGCTTCTGCGTCTTCGTGCTGAGCAACTACATGAAGGCCCTGCCGCACGAGCTGTACGAGGCGGCGATGGTCGACGGGGCGAGCGTCTGGCGGCAGTACTGGCAGGTGACCATGCCGCTGTGCCGTCCGGCCCTGGCCGCGCTCGCGACGCTGGAGGTGACCTGGATCTACAACGAGTTCTTCTGGGCCACCGTGCTGATGCGCACCGGCGACAAGTTCCCGGTGACCAGCTCACTGAACAACCTGCGCGGCGAGTTCTTCACCGACAACAACCTCGTCTCGGCCGGCTCGGTGCTGGTCGCCATCCCCACCCTGGTCATCTTCTTCCTGTTGCAGAAGCAGTTCGTCCGGGGCCTCACCCTGGGAGCCAGCAAGGGATGACCATCGTCCACCTGCGCCGCGCGCGAACCAGCCTGGTGCTCGACGCGCGCGGCCCCGGCCTGCCCCGGGTCGTGCACTGGGGCGCCGACCTCGGGCCGCTGCCCGCCGCCGACCTGCCCGCGCTGGTCGACGCCACCGTCCCGCCGGTGGTGCCGAGCAGCTTCGACGCGCCGACCGTGCTGTCGCTGCTGCCCGAGGCGAGCGCCGGCTGGAGCGGCCGGCCCGGCCTGTCCGGGCACCGCGACCGCCGGGACTGGTCGACCGCGTTCCGGCTCACCGGGCTGGACGTCGCCGACGGCGGCGACCTGCCCGCCGCCCCGGAACCGAGCCGCGTGGCGGCGGGCGGGGACACGGTGCGCGTATCCGGGGAGGAGCGGGACCACGGCGGAGCCGGGGCCGCGCGGGTGACCGTGCGGGCCGCGGACCCGGGCGCCGGCTTGTCGCTGACCGTCGAGATCACCCTGAGCGCGGCGGGGCTGCTGACCGTGCGGCACCGGCTGCGCAACGACGGCGACCGGCCCTACGAGGTACGCGAGCTGACGCCGGTGCTGCCCGTGCCGGCGGTCGCCACCGAACTGCTCGACCTGACCGGCCGCTGGTGCCGGGAGCGCGCGCCGCAGCGGCACCCGTGGCCGATGGGCGCCTGGGTCCGCGAGGGGCGGCACGGCCGGACCGGGCACGACGCCACCCTGCTGCTGGTCGCCGGCACCGCCGGGTTCGGCTTCCGGCACGGCGAGGTGTGGGCGGTGCACACCGCGTGGAGCGGTGACCATGTCACGGTCGCCGAGCGCCGGCCGACCGGCGAGGCCACCCTCGGCGGCGGTGAGCTGCTCACCCCCGGCGAGATCGTGCTCGGCCCGGGCGAGGAGTACGCCACTCCCCTGCTGCACGCGGTCCACTCCGCCGACGGGCTGGACGGGCTCAGCGACGTGCTGCACACCCACCTGCGGGACCGCCCGCAGCACCCGCGCGGCCCGCGCCCGGTGACGCTGAACGTCTGGGAGGCGGTCTACTTCGACCACGACCTGGACCGGCTCAAGGGTCTCGCCGACCGGGCCGCCGAGGTGGGCGTGGAACGCTTCGTGCTCGACGACGGCTGGTTCCGCGGCCGGCGGCACGACCGGGCCGGGCTCGGCGACTGGTGGGTCGACGACGACGTCTGGCCGGACGGGCTGCAACCGCTCATCGACCACGTCCGCGCCCACGGCATGCAGTTCGGGCTCTGGGTCGAGCCGGAGATGGTCAACCCGGACTCGGAGCTGTTCCGGGCCCACCCGGACTGGCTGCTCCAGGCACCCGGCCGGCTGCCGCCCGAGTGGCGGCACCAGCAGGTCCTCGACCTGGCCAACCCCGACGCGTACGCCCACCTGCTCGGCCGGCTGGACGCGGTGCTGAGCGAGCACGACGGGATCGCCTACCTGAAGTGGGACCACAACCGCGACCTGACCGAGGCCGGGCACGCCGGCCGGCCCGGGGTGCACGCGCAGACCGTGGCGGTCTACCGGCTGCTGGACGAGCTGCGCGCCCGGCACCCGCACCTTGAGATCGAGAGCTGCTCGTCCGGCGGGGCGCGGGTCGACCTGGAGATCCTGCGGAGAACCGACCGGGTCTGGGCCAGCGACTGCAACGACGCCCTGGAACGGCTCTCGATCCAGCGCTGGACCGGGCTGCTGCTCCCGCCGGAGCTGATCGGCACCCACATCGGACCGGAGCGCTCGCACACCACGCACCGGGTGCACGACCTCGGCTTCCGGGCGGTCACCGCGCTCTTCGGCCACCACGGCATCGAGTGGGACATCAGCGGGATCAGCCCGGCCGAGCGGGCCGAACTCGCCGCCTGGGTGGCGCTGCACAAGCGGCTCCGCCCGCTGCTGCACTCCGGTCGGGTGGTCCGGGTCGACCACCCGGACCCGGCCGTGCAGGCCCACGGCGTGGTCGCCCACGACCGCTCCCAGGCGGTGTACGCGGTCTCCCGGCTGGCCACCTCGATGGCCCAGGTGCCGGGCGTGGTCCGGCTGCCCGGCCTGGACCCGTCCCGGCGCTACCTGGTCCGGCCTCCGGCCGGGGTGCCGGAGCCGGCGCTGCTGGAACTGGCCCCGCCGGGTTGGCTGGCCTCGGCCGGCGGGGTGACGCTGAGCGGGTCGGCGCTCGCCTCGGTCGGGCTGCAACTGCCCGCCCTGCACCCGGAGCAGGCGCTGCTGCTGGAGGTCACGGCGGCGGGCTAGATTTTCCTGGGATTTCCCGGCGGCGGATGTCGAGGGGCGGGGTGGCAGCTTCTACCGAAGGGTGGAAGCATCGACAATCGGTGCTCGGGCGTGAGGAGCCAATCGTGAAGTACATGCTGCTGATGCAGTTCAGCGCCGCCGGGACCGACTTCCCCTCGATCGACACGTGGACGCCGGACGAGATCCGGGCGCACATCGGGTTCATGGGGGAGGTCAACGCGAAGCTCGTCGCCGACGGGGAGTTCGTGCAGGGCGAGGGCCTGGGCGGGCCGCAGCAGGCGCGGATCGTGCGGGCCGGCGAGAACGGCGCGCCGGTGGTCACCGAGGGGCCGTTCGCGGAGACCAAGGAGTTTCTGGCCGGCTGGTGGATCGTCGACTGCGAGACACCGCAGCGGGCCGTGGAGATCGCCGCACACATCTCCACCGCACCCGGCCCCGGTGGGCGACCGCTGAACATGCCGATCGAGGTGCACCCCGTCATGTCGGCGCCGTCGCAGGAGCCGTGACCCCTGGGCGTCCCGGAGCACACCGTCGAGGACCTGCTGCGCGAGTTGGCGCCGCAGGTCCTCGGCGTGCTCGCCCGCCGGTTCGGCGACTTCGCCACCGCCGAGGACGCGGTGCAGGAGGCGCTGCTGGCCGCGGCGACCCAGTGGCCCGTCGACGGGCTGCCGGACCATCCGCGCGGCTGGCTGGTGCAGGTCGCGTACCGCCGGATGATCGAGTTGGTCCGGGGCGAGGCGGCGCGCCGCGACCGGGAGGACCGGGCCGCCCGGCGCGGCGGCGACGACCGGCGGACCGCGCCGGCGGCCGACGAGCCGCTGACCGCGGACCGGGACGACACCCTGGTGCTGCTCTTCCTCTGCTGCCACCCGACGCTGTCCACCGCATCGGCGATCGCGCTGACCCTGCGCGCGGTCGGCGGGCTCAGCACCGCCGAGATCGCCCGCGCCTTCCTCGTTCCCGAGGCCACCATGGCGCAGCGGATCAGCCGGGCCAAGCAGAGCATCAAGTCCTCCGGCCTGCCGTTCCGGATGCCGGCGGAGGACGAACGGCAGGCCCGGCTCGCCGCGGTGCTGCACGTGCTCTACCTGATCTTCACCGAGGGGCACACCGCGAGTCTCGGCGGCGACCTGCGCCGCGTCGACCTCTCCGAGGAGGCGATCCGGCTGACCCGGGCCATGCATGCCCTGCTGCCCGCGGACAGCGAGGTGGCCGGCCTGCTCGCCCTGATGCTGCTCACCGACGCCCGGGCCGCCGCCCGGACCGGCCCCTCCGGCGAGCTGATCTCGCTGGCCGACCAGGACCGCTCGCGGTGGGACGCCGCCGCGATCGCCGAGGGGACCGCCCTGGTCACCCGGGCAATGGCCCGGGGGCCGGTCGGGCCGTACCAGCTCCAGGCCGCCATCGCCGCCCTGCACGACGAGGCGCCGACCGCGGAGCGGACCGACTGGCCGCAGATCCTCGCCCTCTACCAGGTGCTGGAGCGGCTGGCGGAGAGCCCGGTGGTGTCGCTGAACCGGGCGGTGGCGACGGCCATGGTGCACGGCCCGGCCGCCGGGCTGGCCGCCCTCGCCGCGCTCGCCGCCGATCCCCGGCTGACCGGCCACCACCGCCTCGACGCGGCCCGGGCGCACCTCCACGAGATGGCCGGCGACCGGGACGCGGCGGTGGCGCACTACCGGGCCGCCGCCGGCCGCACCACCAGCCGCCCCGAACAGGAGTACCTGCTCATGCGGGCCGCCCGCCTGGCGAACCCGAGGCGATCCGCCCCGGCGTGATCACGTCGGGGCGTACCCGGAAAAGGGTGGTGGCCGGGTCAGCGCGGACCCGGCCACCGGTGGTGCGTCGGCGCTCAGCTCGCGGTGCAGGTCACCGCGGGAATCGCGTTGCTGCCGTTCCAGCTGCCGATGAAGCCGAACGTGGTGCTGGCCCCGGCGCCGAGCCGGCCGTTCCAGTCGGCGTTGCGGGCGGTGTACGCCGAGCCGCTGTTGCTGACCGCGGCGTTCCACGCCTGGCTGACGGTCTGGCCGTTGGCGAACGTCCACTTCGTCGTCCAGCCGGTGATCGCGGCCGCGCCCGCGGTCACCTTGACCTCGCCCTGGAAACCGCCCTGCCAGGAGTTGACGATGGTGTAGCCGGCGGTGCAGCCGGCCGGCGGCGGAGTGGGGCTGGTGGTCGGGCTGGTGGTCGGGCTCGGGCTGGTGGTGGGGCTGGTGGTCGGGCTCGGCGAGGTGCCGGCGAAGACGGAGGCCTCCTTGGCGGTGGCCTTGATGCCGTTGGCCCCGTTGAAGATCCGCTGGCCCCAGCTGGTCAGCTGGTTCGGGTCGAAGTTGGTGACCATGTCGAGGTACTCGACGCCGCCGCCGTTGCCGCTCCACGACCAGCCGAGGTAGCCGATCCCGTTGGCCTGGCTGTAGGCCAAGATGGTGTCCTCGTCGGGGTTGCCGTCGGAGTGGTTGAAGCCGAACTCGCCGACCACGATGGGCAGCCCGGCGGTGCGGAAGCGGCCCAGGTAGTCGGTGATCTCGGCGGCGGTGTCGAAGACGCCGTACATGTGGATCGAGAAGACGGTGTTCTTCTGCGGGTCGGCGGCGAAGACCGTGCCGGCGTTGTCGCGCATGGTGAAGGACCAGTCCTGACCCCAGTTCGGGGCGTCCACCATGATCGTGTGGGTCAGGCCGCCGGCGCGCAGCCGCTTGATCGCGTTCGCGGTGTCGGTGGCCCAGGTGCCGTAGCCCTGGTTGCCGTACGGCTCGTTGCCGATGTTGACGATGACGTACTTCTCCTGGCCCTGCAGCGCACTGGCGATGCTGAGCCAGTAGTCGACCGCCCGGTCCAGGGTGATGGCGCCGCTCTGCTCGCCGTAGCCGGTGGTGTCGTGCACCTCTAGGACGCAGATCAGCCGGTTGGCCTTGCAGAGCGAGATGACGTTGGCGACGTCGCCGGCGCTGTTCTTCGTCCAGCGGTCGCCACTGGCCAGCACCACCCGGACGGTGTTCGCGCCGAGCGCCTTGATGTTGGCGAAACTCGTGGTCTGCTGCGGGTACCAGGTGTGCGCGTGATTGACCCCGCGCATGACGAACTCGGTGCCGTTGGCGTCGTAGAGCCGGCCGTTCGCGACGGAGAAGCCGGCGGCGGCGTGCGCCGGCTGCCCGAAGGCGAAGACGGCGGCGAGGACCGTCAGCAGGGCGGCGCCCGCGACGGAGAGCAACTTCTTCATGGCTGTCCTCAGGGAGGTCTCCCCCGTGCCCAGGGTGGGGGTGCGGTGATGGTGACGAGGGCGCGGCGGCTGAGCCCGACAGCCGCTGCCCGACTCCCGGCGGACGCAGGCATCAGCGTAGGGCGATGGAACGCGGAAGGCAACCGGTTAAGCTGATCGGCCGTTCGGGGTGGCGTCCTGCGGCGGCCCATGTCGCCACGGGCCACCGCAGGGGCGGTCATCCCCACCACAGGATGGTGCGCCACCCGGGTCTGAACCGGTTAAGCCGGACTGTAGGCAGCATCCCCGCCGACGTCAAGGCGCCCGGGTGCCGAAGTGGACACCAGGGTTGACCGCCGCTGGGCGGGGTATCCGGTGACGATCCGCCCGGGAAGGAGATGAGCCATGGTCAACGTCGGCTACACCCTCATGTGCGAACAGGCCGGCCCCAAGCAGCTGGTCGACCACGCCGTCCGCGCCGAGGCCGCCGGCTTCGATCACCTCGTGACGTCCGACCACTACTACCCCTGGCTGGACTCGCAGGGCCACTCCCCGTACGCCTGGTCGGTGCTCGGCGCGGTCGCGCACGCCACCAGCCGGGCCGAGCTGCTCTCCTTCGTGACCTGCCCGATCCGGCGCTACCACCCGGCCGTGGTGGCGCAGAAGGCCAGCACGGTGGGGGTGCTCTCGGACGGGCGGTTCACCCTGGGCCTCGGCGCCGGGGAGAACCTCAACGAGCACGTGGTGGGCGGCTGGCCGCACGTGCAGCAGCGGCACGAGATGTTCGAGGAGGCCCTCCAGATCATCCGGCCGCTGCTCAACGGCGAGACCCTGACCTTCTCCGGCAACCACTACGACGTGCCCGACGCCTACGTCTGGGACCGTCCGGAGCGGCCGGTGCCGATGGCGGTGGCCGCCTCGGGCCGGCAGTCCGCCACCCTCGCCGCCGAGTACGCCGACGCCATGATCGCCACCGACCCCCTGCCGCACCTGGTCGAGATGTACGAGGAGGCCGGCGGCGCGGGCCGCCCCCGCTACGGGCAGGTGGCCATCTGCTACGGCCCGGACGAGGCCGAGTGCCGCAAGATCGTTCACGACCAGTTCCGCTGGTTCGGCCTGGGCTGGAAGGTCAACGCCGACCTGCCCGGCCCGGACGCCTTCGCCGCGGCGAGCCAGTTCGTCCGCGAGGAGGACGCGGCCGAGAGCATCCCCTGCGGGCCGGACGTGGACCGGCACGTCGAGGCGTTCAAGAAGTTCGTCGACGCCGGGTTCACCCACGTGGCGCTGGTCCAGGTCGGCGGGGACAGCCAGCCGATGTTCCTGGACTGGGCGCAGGAGGAGCTGCTGCCCCGGCTGCGCGAGCTGTGACCGCCCCCGCGGTGCGACCCTCGCCACCGGGGCGCTTCGGCCCGGCGGAGCTGCGGCTGGCCCTGGCCGCGCCCCGGCCGGCCGCCGGCCTGACCAGCGAGTTCCGGCTGGTCGACGGGCTGCGTACGCACACCCGCCGGTCGGCCGACCCGGGCGGTGACGGGCCGCCGGTGGTGCTGGTGCACGGCCTCGCCGTATCGCACCGCTACCTCACCCCGCTGGCGCTGGCCCTGTCGGCCACCCACCCGGTGTACGTGCCGGACCTGCCCGGCTTCGGGCTGACCGAGCGCCCCGGCACGGCGTACGACGTGCCCCGGCAGGCCGCCTTCCTGGCGGAGTGGCTGGCCGCGTACCGGCTGGGGCCGGTCTGCCTGCTCGGCCACTCGTTCGGCGCGGAGGTGGCCGCGGCGCTCGCCGCCCGCCGGCCCGACCTGGTGCGCGCGCTGGTGCTGGCCGGTCCGACCAGCGACCCGGCCGCCCGTTCTCGGCGCGGCCAGTTCGGGCGGTGGCTGGTGGACACCCTGTGGGAGGCGAAGTGGCAGGCGCCGATCCTGCTCCGCGACGTCCTCGACGCCCGCCCATGGCGGGTGCTCGCCACCCTGTCCCACTCGGTGCACAACCCGATCGAGGCGGACCTGGTCCGGGTCACCGCCCCGACGCTGGTGCTGACCGGCGCCCGGGACCCGGTCGTCCCGGACGGCTGGCGCACGGAGGCGGCCCGCCTGGTCCCGGACGCCCGGACGACGACCGTGCCGGGAGCCGCCCACAACGTGGCCACCACCGCGCCCGCCCAGGTGGCCGACGCGATCCGCGACCTGCTGGCGCCCGTCCTGCGAAGGTGAGTCCATGCGCATCGGAAACACGGAGATCCGGCCGGTCGGCGGTGGCCTCGGCTGCCTGCTGATGATCCTCTTCTCGATCCTCGCCTCGGTCGTGCTGACCGTGCTGCTGAACCTGCTCATCTGAACTCGTCACGCTGATCTTCGTCGCCATCGTCGTCACGGACCTGGCAAGCTGACCGGCTCAGCGGCGCAAGAGCGGGCGGCCCCGGTCAGCCGGCGGTCAGGTCCAGGTCGGCGACGACCGGGTAGTGGTCGGAGGCGCTGTCCGCGGCGCCGCCGCGAACCACCCGGACGGCGCGGGCCGCCGCGGCCAGCGCCGGGGTGGCGAGCAGGTAGTCCAGCCGCATCCCGGCGAACTCGGCCCCGCCGTGTCGGGTCGGCACGGTCAGCCCGCCCGGCTCGCCGCCGCCGGAGTGCGGCCAGAGGTCGACCAGCCCCGCGTCGAGCAGCCGGGCCACCGCCCGGGTGTCGACGGTACGGCCATCGCGACGCAGGTGACGCCGCCGGTAGAGGGCGTCGAGCCCGGCCAGCCGGGCGGTGTGGTCGACGCTCGGCTCCAGGGTGTTCAGGTCGCCGGCGAGCAGGGCCAGCGCTCCCCCGGTCCGCCGCACCGCCACCGCCAGCCAGTCGGCCTCCATCCGCCGCCCCCCGCCCGAGTACGGGTTCAGGTGGGTGCTGAACAGGGTCAGCGGGCCGGCCCCGGTGGCCACCTGGACCCGGGCGGTGGCGTGGTGGAAGGGGCGGCGTACCCGGCCGGAGCGGAGCACCCGCAGCGGCGGGCGGACCAGCACCGCCACCGGCTGCCCGAAGCAGGCCCGGGCCAGGTGCGGCACCATGCCCACCCGATCCGCCAGCTCGGCGAGCCCGCCGCCGCGGTCGAGGCCCCGCAGCTCTTGCAGGGCCAGCAGGTCGGGGCGCTGCGCGGCGACCACGGCGACGATCCGCTCCCGGCGGTCGGTGCCGTCGCGGTCCCGCCCGCCGGTCCGGATGTTCCAGGTCATCACTCGCAGCATCGGCGCCGGTCAGTCGTCCCGGCCGGCCTTGGCCAGCTCGTCGTCCAGCTCGCGCACCTGCTCCGACTCGATGGCCGGCCGGTTGCCCCGGCGCACGTCGGCGTTGGGGCGGACCACCCACCAGAGCAGCGAGAGCCAGAGCGCGCCGAGCAGGATCGCGCCCATGAAGTCGGTCGGGTGGTGCATGCCCCGGTACATCCGGGAGGTGGCCACCCCGACCGGCATGATCACGGCCAGCGCCACGAAGAGCCAGCGCCACCAGCGGTCGGTGCGCGGCAGCACGATGATCGCCATCGCGGTCCAGAGGCAGATGGTGGCCGCGATGTGCCCGGACGGGAAGGACGAGGTGGGCATCTGCCCGTCCAGGTTCTCCACCGGCGGGCGGGGCCGCTCGACCACCCGGGCGCTGGCGAGGAAGAGGCTCAGCTCGCCGAACATCGCCAGCACCACGAAGAGCACCGGCCGCCAGCGCTTCCAGACCGCCAGCACGATCGGGCAGAACACCAGCGAGACCAGCAGGATGGCGTGGGTGTCGCCGAACTTGCTCCACCACCAGCTCAGGTCGGTGAGCGTGTCGGTGCGCCGGTCGGCGAACCAGTGCGGGACCTCGGTGTCCAGGGTGTCGAAGACGGTGCCCTTGGCGTGGTAGCTGACGTACATGCCGAAGGCGTAGAGGGCGCCGAAGACGATCACCCAGCCGACCAGCAGCTCCGCCACCGACGAGCGGGGATGCTCCAGCACGTGCTCCTCGGCCGGGGCCGGGGGGATCTCCTCCCCCACCTCGGGCTCCAGGCCCTCGGCGAGCGGGGGCACCGGCCGGCCGCGCTCGCGCCGCCACAGCCGGAAGGCGTACGCGGTGACGCCCAGCCAGGCCGCGCCGAGCAGCCAGCCGCCGAGCACGTCCGAGACGAAGTGCACGCCCAACGCGATCCGGGTCAGCCCGACCAGGACGACCAGCACGCCGGCGATCGCGATGGCCGGCTTGCGCCAGCGCGGCGCCACGGCCGGCAGGAACACCAGCAGCAGCGCCCCGTACGCGACGAACGAGCCGAGCGCGTGGCCGCTGGGGAAGCTGTTGCCGGGGGCGCTGGCCACCGGCACGTCCACCACCGGGCGCAGCCGACCGACCAGCGCCTTGAGCGATGGGTCGAGGATCAACCCGCCCACCCCGGTGATGATCAGGTAGACGGCGAGCCGGGGCTGGCGGCGGATCAGCAGGCCGACCACCGCGATGGTGATCAGCCAGATCAGCACCGGCCGCCCGCCCAGGTCGGTGACCGCCTGGAGCACGGTGACCAGCGGGTGGTGCGGGGCCACCAGACTGTTGAACCACTCGGCCGCCTCGTGGTCGGCGTGGTAGAGCGGGCCCCAGTGGAACCGGACGAGCATGAGCAGCACGCCGAACCCGACCCCCGCGCCGGCCACGACGAGCAGCCCCGCGAGGCTCCGCTCGGCGAAGTGGCCGAGCGGCCGACGCGTCGCCTCCTTGACCGCGGTCACCCCACACCTCCCTTGTCTGCTGCGAGGCGCGCAGTACCCGATTCCCGCTCCCCGTACACGCCGGGGGCCGGTGCGCCGTCAGAGTGCGGTCATGTCCCCGGTGTCGACGAGCTCCTCGCGCTCGGCCTCCGGCTCCCAGAGGTCGGGCTGGGCGGGCTCCTCCACGCCGATCCGCATGGCCTCCAACTGGGCGGCGAAGGCCAGCCCGCCGAAGAGCGCCATCCCGGTCAGGTTCGCCCAGATCAGCAGGGCCATCATCCCGGTCAGCGCGCCATAGGTCTGCCCGAATCCGGCGCTGTACTTCACGTAGGCGGCGAGCAGCAGGCTGGCCAGCCACCAGAGCGCGGTGGCGATGCCGGCCCCGAAGAAGAGCCAGGACAGCCCGGGCTGCTTGCGGCGGGGCGCGTGGCGGAACAGCACCGCCACGGCGAGCACGGTCAGGCCGAGGCTGAGCGGCCAGCGGATCACGTCCCAGGCCGCGTGGGCGTAGTCGCCCCACTCGTAGTGCCGCCGCACCGAGTCACCGATCGCCCGGCCACCGACCAGGATCAGGAACCCGGCCAGCGCGGGTACGCCGGCGACCATCGCGAGGACCGTGGCGCGCAGGTACTTGAACAGGGCCGGCCGGTCCCGCTCGACGCCGTAGATCCGGTTCGCGCCCCGCTCGATCTGCGCCATCGTGGTGGTGAGCGCGACCAGGCCGGTCAGCAGACCGAGGGTCAGCGCCAACTCACCGGCCCGCTCGGTGCGATCGGTGTCGGCCAGCAACTCCTGGACCACGGACTCGCTCTGGCCCGGGGTGATCGCCAGCACCGTGTCGGCGACCACCTTGCCGCCCTCGTCGACGCCGAGGCCGGTGATCAGACCGGTGAGCGCGATGAGGAACGGCACCACGGCCAGGCAGAGCTGCAGGGCGAAGGCCCGGGAGTGGCTGAAGCCGTCGCCGTAGCGGAACCGGACGAAGGCGTCCCGGAGCAGGTGCCAGCCGCCGTGGCGGCGCAGGGTGCGCCAGGCGTCGTCGGCGGAGAGTTCCTCCTCCGTCATGAGCCGGGTCTCGGGGACGAGCTTGGTGCTACTCACGGCGGCCCTCCTCGACCAGCCGCTCGCCGCGCTCGGCGGCGGCGTCGGCGTCCACCGACAGGTCGGGGTGGCGCGCCGGCCGCGGCACGCAGAGCCACAGCGACTCCGGCCGGATCTCGGCCTTCAGCGAGCGGCCCGGCTCGATCAGGTCGCCGTCGAGCTGCCGCGGCTGGGCCCGGTTGCTGGTGATCTCGACCTTGCGGCCGCGGAACACCTCCATCCGGGGCACGCTGCCGCGCCGGCGCAGCACCGCCCAGCCCAGGGCCAGCCAGTGCCCGAGCGTCCGCGGGGTCAGCACCGCCACGTCGAGCCAGCCGTCGTCGGGCTCGGCGTCGGTGAGCAGGCGTACCCCGCCCTGGAGCCGGCCGACGTTGGCGACCAGGACCGAGCGGGCCCGCCGGCGCAGCGGCGGCCCGCCGTCGATCCGGATGGAGACCCGCATCGGCCGGTCCCGCAGGTGCTTGGCGGCCCCCACCAGGTAGGCCGGCCAGCCGATCCGCCTCTTGGTCGTCTCGGAGGTCGAGTCGAGCATCTGCGCGTCGAAGCCCATCCCGGCCATCACGGCGAAGCACTGGTCGCCGACCGCGCCGACGTCGAGCCGGCGCATCCCCCGCTCGACGGCGACCTGAAGCCCGGCCGCGAGGTCGTTGGAGAGGCCGAGGTTGGCGGCGAGCAGGTTGCCGGTGCCCTGGGGCAGCACGGCGAGCGCCACGTCGGTGCCGGCCAGCGCGGTGACGCAGGCCATCACGGTGCCGTCGCCGCCGCAGGCGAAGACCACCTCGGCGCCGGCCTCGACGGCCGCCGCCGCCTGGCCCGGGCCGGGGTCCTCGACCGTGGTCTCGTACCAGGTCGGCTCGGGCCAGCCGGCGGCGGTGAGCGCGCCGTCCACCGTCCGGCGGAAATCGTCGAGATCGGTCACCTTGACCGGATTGACCACCACGGCCGAGCGCGGGGCATGGTTGTCCGCGGTCACCGGGGCCTTGTCGTCTCCACCGTCCACGGCGCAAGTGTGCAGCAACCGGGGCGGCTCAGCGACTCGACGGGCGCGGACGTTGCGAGGACCGCAAACAGGTTTGAACCCGGCCGGCGGCCGGCCGGGGAGAGTCAGGCCGCCGTGCGCAGCGCCACCTCGACCCGCCGGCGCAGGTCGTCGAGGTCCGCCCCGGCCTCGGTGAGCACCAGCGCGGCCAGCCCGTTGCCCTCCCGGAGCAGGCCGAGCAGGATGTGCTCGGTGCCGATGTGGTGGTGGCGCAGCCGCACCGCCTCCCGCAGCGACAGCTCCAGCACCTTCTTGGCGCGGGGCGAGAACCGGCCGTCGTCGGGGCGGCGACCCCACCACCGGCGCGGCGCGGGGGCCGCCTCGCGCAGCGCGTCCGGACCGAAGGACTCCTCGATCCGGGCGACGATCGCGGCGAGGTCGATGCCGATCTCGCGCAGCGCCGCCGCGTCCGCCTCGCCGAGGCCGTCGACCCCGTGCGCGGTGTGCCGGGCCACCGCCGCGCGCAGGTCCTCGGCCCGGATGCCGGCGGCCGACAGCACCCGGACGGCCAGGTTGTCGCCGTCGGCGAGCACGCCGAGCAGCAGGTGCTCGGTGCCCACCGGGCGCCGGCCCTCGGTGCGCGCCTCGTCGACCGCGTGGCGCACCACCGCGCGGGCCCGGTCGGTGAATCGTTCGAACATCACGCCTCCCAGCTTCCGCGGACCGCCGGTCGCCCGGCGTGCTTCTTGTGGACCGCCTGCCGGCTGACCTCGAGGGCGTCGGCGATCTCCTGCCAGGACCAGCCCTGCCGTCGGGCGTTGTCCACCTGGACCACCTCCAGCCGTTCGAGCAGCCGGCGCAGGGCGAGCACCGCCCGCAGCCCGACCTTCGGGTCGGTGCTGCCGGCCGCCGCCGCGAGTTCCGTCGCCTGACTCATGCTGTCAACGTAGGTTGACGCTTCCGCTTTGTCAACCCCGGTTGACACGCCGACACGTGGCCCTGACCTGCCGATCCACGACCCGCACCGGTGTTACGGTCCGCAGGTGTTCCGCCGCCGCCCGCTGGACCAGCCGGTCCAGGCCACCCGCCGGCTGACCGTCGGCCGGCTCACCCTGGAGATCGCCGGGGGCAGCGTGGTCGGGCACCGCTACCCGGAGAACTTCGACGTGCTGCACGTCGACCCGGAGCTGCCGCTGGCCGCGGTCGCCGACGGCATGGGCGACGGCGAGGGCAGCCGGGTCGCCGGCACCACCGCCATGACCACCTTCGTGGCGCAGGTCCGCGCCGGCTGGCCGGCCGTCGACGCCACCGGGCTGCGCGCCGCGACCGCGGAGACCCAACTCCGCGTACGCCGGGCCGGGGCGGGCCTGGCCGGGCTGACCGGGTGCACCCTCACCGCCCTGGTCGCCGAGCCGGACGGCGGGCAGGGCTGGCTGGTCCAACTCGGCGACTCGCGGGCGTACCGGCTGCGCGACGGGCTGCTGGAACTGATCACCGTCGACCACACCATGGCCTGGCTCGGCCTGCTGCACGGCTGGTGGCCGCCCGACTCGCCGGAGGCGGCCCGGGCGCGCTACCAACTGCTGCGCTACGTCGGTCACCCCGACAAGCCCGAGCCGGACCTGCTCGCCGTGCCACTGCGCAGCGGGGACACCTGGCTGCTCTGCACCGACGGGGTGAGCGACCAGCTCGGCTACCACCGGCTGCAGGACCTGCTGGCCGCCCGGCGCGACCCGGCCCGGACCGCGCAGGCCCTGCTCTCCGCCAGCCTGGCCGAGGGCGGCGAGGACAACGCCACCGTCGTGGTGGTGCGCGTCCACCCGAACCTGCCCACCCCGCGCTGATCCCCCCGCCGGCTCCAGTTCCGTCGACCCGGTCCGGGCAACGCACCCGTCCGACTACCGTGGGTGCGAGGAGCGTGGTCGGGAGGTGAGCCGGGATGCCCGCACCCACCCACGGCGCGGTGGTGGTCGGCGTGGGCAGCTCGACGGAGGACCTCGAGGTGGTCCGGACGGCCGCCGGGGAGGCCGCCGCGCACGACCGGCCGCTGCACCTGCTGCACGCCTTCAACTGGGCGGCGGCCCTGGAGTCGTTCTCGGTGAGCGGCCCGCGCGCCGTCGCCGAGGACCTGCTCGAGCAGGCCGGGCGGGTGGCCGCCGAGGCGGCGCCGGCGGTGCCGGTGACCGACGAGATCGTCGAGGGCTCCCCGGTCGAGGCGCTGATCCGGGCCTCCGACTCGGCCTTCCTGGTGGCGGTCGGTGACGGCGGCATGGCCGGCTGCGTGTCCTGCGTACCGGCCGATTCGCCGGCCGTGCAGCTCGCCGCCCGGGCCGGCTGCCCCGTGCTGGTCGCCCGGCCCGAGCCGCCCCCGCAGGGGCCGCTGCTGGTCGGCTTCGACGGGTCGGAGAGCTCGCGCGCCACCCTGGGGTACGCCTTCGACTGTGCCGAACACCGCGGCACCCGGCTGCTCGTCATCCGGGTGGTGGAGCCCGACCACCATCCCGACGGGGACGACGGCCTGCTCGACGAGGCCGTCGCCCGGTACGGCTCGCGGCATCCCCAGGTGGCCGTCGAGTGTCACACCGTTCGCGGCGAGCCCGGCGGCGTCCTGGTGGAACAGTCGCGCTCGGCGCAGGTGGCGCTCGTGGGGGCGCGCGGCGACGAGCCGCTGCGGGGCATGCTGGGCGCGGTCAGCCAGACGCTGCTCTACCACTCGCCGGCCCCGGTGATCGTCGTCCGTGGTCTCGACCCCGAGGCCGAGGACGAGGAAGGGCCATGACGACCGCCCTGCACGGGACCTACGGCCCTGATCGAACCGCCGGCCACAGGACGAGGCTGGACGTGCCGGGGGCGGCGGATCCGCTCCCGGATGGCAGAAGACCCCGAGCCGCGAGAGGCTAACGCAGCATGGACACCGCTCTGGACCTGCACAGCCCACTGACCGAGGACGAGCTGCGCCGGCTTGACGCCTACTGGCGAGCGGCGAACTACCTCACCGTCGGGCAGATCTACCTGCTCGACAACCCGCTGCTGCGCGAGCCGCTCAAGCCCGAGCACATCAAGCCGCGGCTGCTGGGGCACTGGGGCACCAGCCCGGGCCTCAACCTCCTCTACGCGCACCTCAACCGGGTCATCGTCGACCGGGACCTGTCCGCCATCTTCGTGACCGGGCCCGGCCACGGGGGCCCCGCCCTGGTGGCCAACACCTGGCTGGAGGGCACCTACAGCGAGCTCTACCACCACATCCCCCGCGACGAGACCGGCATGCAGCGGCTGTTCCGCCAGTTCTCCTTCCCCGGCGGCATCCCCAGCCACGTGGCGCCCGAGGTGCCGGGCTCCATCCACGAGGGCGGCGAGCTGGGGTACGCGCTGAGCCACGCGTACGGGGCCGCGTTCGACAATCCCGACCTGCTGGTCGCCTGCGTGGTCGGCGACGGCGAGGCGGAGACCGGGCCGCTGGCCGGAAGCTGGCTGTCCAACGTCTTCCTCAACCCGGCCCGGGACGGGGCGGTGCTGCCCATCCTGCACCTCAACGGCTACAAGATCGCCAGCCCGACGGTGTTCGACCGGATCCCCGCCGAGGACCTGCTCGACCTGATGCGCGGCTACGGCTACCAGCCGTACGTGGTCGAGGGCGACGATCCGGCCCGGGTGCACCACGCGCTCGCCGCGACCCTGGACCGGGCGGTCGACCAGATCGCCGAGATCCAGCGCCGCGCCCGTTCCGGCGGCGCGGTCGAACGCCCCCGCTGGCCGATGATCATCCTCCGTACGCCGAAGGGCTGGACCGGGCCGAGGGACGTCGACGGCAAGCAGGTCGAAGGCACCTTCCGCGCCCACCAGGTGCCGATCGACGCGGTGCGGAGCAACCCGGCGCACCTGGCCGAGCTGGAGCGCTGGCTGCGCAGCTACCGGCCGGAGGAGCTGTTCGACGCCACCGGCGGCCCGGTCGCCGACCTGGTCGACCTGCCGCCCACGGGCGACCGGCGGATGAGCGCCAACCCGGTGGCCAACGGCGGGCGGCTGCTGCGCGACCTGGAACTGCCGGACTTCCGCGACTACGCGGTCGACGTCAAGAAGCCGGGCGAGCCGATGGCCGGCGCCACCGGCGCGCTGGGCCCCTGGATCCGGGACGTGATCACCCGCAACCCGGAGACCTTCCGCCTGTTCGGTCCCGACGAGATCGCCTCGAACCGGCTCGGCGCCGCCTTCGAGGTCACCGACCGGGCGTTCGTCGGCAGCCGGCTCCCCGGCGACGACCACCTCTCCCCCGACGGCCGGGTGATGGAGGTGCTCTCCGAGCACCTCTGCCAGGGCTGGCTGGAGGGCTACCTGCTGACCGGCCGGCACGGCATCTTCACCAGCTACGAGGCGTTCATCCACATCGTCGACTCGATGGTCAACCAGCACGCCAAGTGGCTCAAGGTGACCCGGCAGATCCCCTGGCGGGAGCCGGTGGCCTCGCTGAACTACCTGCTCTCCAGCCATGTGTGGCGGCAGGACCACAACGGCTTCTCGCACCAGGACCCGGGCTTCATCGACCACGTGGTCAACAAGAAGGCCGAGGTGGTCCGGGTCTACCTGCCGCCGGACGGCAACACCCTGCTCTCCACCATGGACCACTGCCTGCGCAGCCGGCACTACATCAACGTGGTGGTGGCCGGGAAGCAGCCGGCGCCCAACTGGCTGACCATGGACGAGGCGATTCAGCACACCCGCCGGGGCCTGGGCATCTGGGACTGGGCCAGCACCGACGACGGCAGCGAGCCGGACGTGGTGCTCGCCTGCGCCGGCGACGTGCCGACCCTGGAGACGCTGGCCGCGGCCGACCTGCTCCGCCGGCACCTGCCCGACCTGAAGGTCCGGGTGGTCAACGTGGTCGACCTGATGCGCCTGCAACCGCCCTCGGAGCACCCGCACGGCCTGCCGGACAGCGAGTTCGACACCATCTTCACCCGCGACAAGCCGGTCATCTTCGCTTACCACGGCTACCCGTGGCTGATCCACCGGCTCACCTACCGACGGACCAACCACGACAACCTGCACGTCCGTGGCTACAAGGAGGAAGGCACGACCACCACGCCGTTCGACATGGTGATGCTCAACGACCTGGACCGCTTCCACCTGGTCATCGACGTCATCGACCGGCTGCCCGGGCTGCGCTCGCGCGCCGCCCACCTCCGCCAGGAGATGGTGGACGCCCGGCAGGCCTGCCGCGACTACACCCGCCAGTACGGCGAGGACGCCCCCCAGGTCGCCGAGTGGCGCTGGATCCGGGAGACCGACCCGGGAATGCGCGGCGGCCAGTGAGCGCGAGAAGTGAGCTCACGAGCCCCGCAGTCGCGAACGAGAGGCCGGCACGGTGACCGCCGAGGAGATCCTGGTCGGCTACGACGGCTCCGCCGACGCGTCGGTGGCCCTCGGCTGGGCGCTGGACGAGGCGGGCCGCTCGGGCCGGCCGATCCGGCTGGCGTACGTCTTCGAATGGGTGACCGTGACCGGTTGGATCGGTCCCGGGGTGGCCCCCGGCGGGTGGCCCGACGAGACCGCCCGGCGACAGGTCGAGGAGCTGGTCCGCAGGGCGGCGGCGGACGCCGCCGCCGAGCGGCCCGCGCTCACCGTGCGGGGCGAGGTCTTCGACGGGCCGCCCGCGCTGGTTCTCCAGGAACGCTCCGCCGACGCCGCGATGCTGGTGCTGGGCAGCCGCGGCCACGGCGGCTTCGGCGGGCTGCTCGTCGGCTCGACCGCGGTCTCCGTGAGCGCCCACGCGCACTGCCCGGTGATCGTGGTCCGCGACGGCCAGCCGGCCGCGTCCGGGCCCGTGGTGGTCGGCGTGGACGGCTCGCCGTCCTCCGTGCAGGCGATCGGCTTCGCGTTCGAGCGGGCCACGCAGCGGGACGTGCCGGTGCGGGCGCTGCGGGTCTGGGAGCCGCCCGGCGAGCGGTGGGTGCCTCCGGGCTTCGACCCGGAGGAGACCAGCGCCACCGAGCGCGCCGCCGCCGAGGCGGACCTGGCCCCCTGGCGAAAGTCCTTCCCGGACGTGCCGGTCGAGGTGGTGGCGAACCCGGGCAGCCCGGCCGCACTGCTGGTCGAGGAGAGCCGCGCGGCGCAGCTCGTGGTGGTCGGCTCCCGGGGCCGGGGCGGGCTGCGCGGGATGCTGCTCGGCTCGGTCAGCCAGCAGCTCATCCACCACGCGCGGTGCCCGGTCGCGGTGGTCCGCGAGCGCTGACCCCGCCCGGGCGGCACCGCGGCCTGGTCGGCCCAACGGGTCGAAGGGCCCGGGGCGGACGGGTCGTACGACCCCGTGCGGCCGGCCCGGACATGCCCGAGGATGGAACGGCACCTCACCCAGGCGTGGGCACGACGGGGAGAACAAGGAAAGGCTGTGACGATGAGCCACGAGACGCCGGCGACCGATCGCCCGCTGACCACCGCGCTCGCGGAGGCCGCCGGAATGGCCGGCCACGCCCCCTCGGTCCACAACACCCAGCCGTGGCACTGGACGGTGTTGTCCGACGCCCTGGAGTTGCGGGTGGTCCGGGAGCGTCACCTCAGCGCCCTCGACCCGGAGGGACGGCTGCTGGTGTTGAGCTGCGGCGTCGCGCTGCACCACGCCCGGGTGGCGCTGGCCGCGGAGGGCTGGACGCCCGTGGTGGAACGCATGCCCGACCCCGGCCAGCCCGATCTGGTCGCCCGGCTCACCGGCCTGAAGCCCAGCGGCGCGGACCCGGACGCCATGCGCACGGTCCAGTGCATGCAGGTCCGCCGCACCGACCGCCGGCCGGTCAGCGACGAGCCGATCCCGACCGCCGTGCTGGGCGAGATCGACCGGGCGGCCACCCGGGAGGGTGTCACCCTCCAGGTGCTGGACGACGACCAGAAGCTCGAGCTGGCCGCCGCCGCCCAGCACGCGGCGGAGGTCGAGAAGGGCAGCCCGGACCTGCAGGAGGAGCTGGCGTACTGGACCAGCCGGGCTGCCGCCGGCACCGGGCTGCCGCCGGAGGTGCTGCCGGCGCAGGCCCCCCAGACCACCGTTCCGGTCCGCGACTTCGGCCCGGGCACCCTGCCCGTGGGTGAGGGACACGACCGGGCCGCCGTCTACGGAATCCTCTGGGGCACCGAGGACGAGCCGGACAGCTGGCTGCGCGCCGGCGAGGCGCTCTCCGCCGCCTGGCTCACCGCCACCCGGCACGGCGTGTCCCTGGTGCCGCTCTCCGGCGTGGTGGAGGTCGAGGGCACCCGCCAGACGCTCCGGCAGATGCTCTCCGGCCTGGGCCACCCGTACATCTCGATGCGCCTCGGCCTGGCCGACCCGACGCACGCCGGCCCCCCGCACACCCCGCGGCTCGACACCGCGCAGACCGTCGACACCTCGGCGGTACGCGGCCAGCTCTCCTGACGGATCTCGTTCCGGCGGTCACCGGGCGATAGCATCGCCCGGTGACCAGCGCGCCGAGCCCCCGGAACGAGCACGTCACCCCGTCGCTGGGGCTGACCCCGCTGTCCCGGGTGCGCCTCGACGAGCTGCTCCAGGAAATGCTGGACCGGGTCGGCGAGGTGGTCACCAACCGGGAGCGGCTGCGCGCCCTGCTCGACGCGGTCGTCGGCATCAGCACCGACCTCGACCTGCGCAGCACCCTGCAACGGATCGTGGAGTCGGCCTGCGAGCTGGTCGGCGCCCGCTACGGCGCGCTCGGCGTGATCGGCCCCGACCGGCTGCTGCACGACTTCATCGTCCACGGCATCAGCGACGAGCTGCACGCCCGGATCGGTGACCTGCCGCACGGGCGGGGCGTGCTCGGCCTGCTCATCGACGACCCACGACCGCTGCGGATGCCCGACATCACCCAGCACCCCAGGTCCTACGGCTTCCCGCCGAACCACCCGCCGATGCACAGCTTCCTCGGCGTCCCGGTGCGGATCCGCGACCACGTCTTCGGCAACCTCTACCTCGCCGAGAAGCAGGGCGCCGCGCAGTTCACCGAGGACGACGAGGAGATCGTCGTCGCGCTCGCCGCTGCGGCCGGGGTGGCGATCGAGAACGCCCGCCTCTACGCCCTGGCGCACCGGCGGGAACGCTGGCTGGCCGCGACCGCCGAGATCACCTCGGTGCTGCTCGGCGAGGTACGCCGCACCGACGCGCTGACCCTGGTGGCCCGGCGCGCCCGGGAGGTCGCCGAGGCCGAACTGGCCCTGGTGCTGCTCTACGACGAGGACGAGCGCCAGTTCACCGTCGAGGTGGTCGAGGGCGCCGACGGCAACGCCCCCAAGCTGGTCGGCGCGGTGCTGCCGGCCGACGAGACCACCTTCCTCGGCTCGGTCACCGAGCGCCGCCACGAGCTGCTGGAGAACCTCGCCGAGGCGGCCCCGTGGTCACACCCGGTGGTCGCCGGGCCGGCGGTGGTCTCCCCCCTCGCCGCGGCGGACACCCTGCACGGCGTGCTGGTCATCGCGCACGGGGCCGACCACGGTCCCGCCGCCGAGGACGACGTGGCCCTGCTGGGCAGCTTCGCCGGCCAGGCCGCGCTGGCCATGGAGCGGGCCCGGGGCCAGGAGGAACGGGAGCTGCTGGTGGTCCTGGAGGACCGCGAGCGGATCGCCCGCGACCTGCACGACGTGGTGATCCAGCGGCTGTTCGCCACCGGCCTGCAGTTGCAGAGCGGGGCGATGAACGCCCGCCCCGAGGTGGCCAAGCGGATCAACCAGGCGGTCGACGACCTGGACGCCACCATCCGCGACATCCGCCGCACCATCTTCGAGCTGCGTACCCCGATGAGCGCGGCACTGCGCACCGAGATCCGCGAGGCCATCGAGGTGGCCGCCGAGGCGCTGGGCTACCGGCCCGACCTGGACCTGGTCGGCCCGATCGACAGCGCCGTCCCGGATCAGCTGCGCCCCGAACTCACCGCCGTGCTCCGCGAGGCGCTCTCCAACGCGGTACGCCACGCGCGGGCCGACCGGGTGTCGGTGCGGGTGGGGGTGGACGCCGGCTGGGTGAGCGTCACTGTCACCGACGACGGGGTGGGCTGCGACCCGGAGGCGGCGCGCAGCGGCCTGGTCAACCTGCGCGAGCGGGCCGAGCGGCTGGGCGGCGACTTCCAGCTGAGCCGGGTGACCCCGCACGGCACCGAGCTGCGCTGGAGCGTCCCGCTGCGCGACTGAGCGGGCGGGGCGTCCGGCGCCTCAGTGGGTCTTGCCGAGCAGCCGGGTGGCCAGCACCGCCGCCTGCGTACGCCGCTCCAGGCCGAGCTTGGCCAGCACGCTGGAGACGTAGTTCTTCACCGTCTTCTCGGCGAGGAACATCCTGCCGGCGATCTCCCGGTTGGTGAGCCCCTCGGCCACGTACTCCAGGATCCGCCGCTCCTGCTCGGTGAGGGACTTCAGCTCGCGCGGCTGCTCGACGCCGCTGCGGATCCGCTCCAGCACCCGGGTGGTGATCGCCGGGTCGAGCAGGGACTGCCCGGCCGCCACCCGCCGGACCGCGTCCATCAGGTCGGTGCCGCGGATCTGCTTGAGCACGTAGCCGGCGGCGCCGGCCATGATCGCCGCGAAGAGCGCCTCGTCGTCCTCGTACGAGGTCAGGATCAGTCCCTTGATCGACGAGTCGACGGCGCGGATGTCCCGGCAGACGTCGATGCCGTTGCCGTCGGGCAGCCGGGCGTCGAGGATCGCCACGTCCGGGCGGAGCGCCGGGATGCGGCGGGACGCCTCCTGGGCGGAGCCGGACTCGCCGACCACCTCGATGTCGCCGCTGCTCTGGAGCAGGTCGGCAAGGCCACGGCGGACGACCTCGTGGTCGTCGAGCAGGAACACCCGGATCATCCGTCCTTTCTACCCTCCGGCCCCGGCGACACGCACGGGCCGAAGGTCCCGACCGTGACCCGCCCCGGCGGGCAGACCGACCCGCCCGGGTGGGGACCTCCGGCCCTGCTCACCGCCCCTCCCGGTGACGGACCGTGGGGATGGACCGACCGGCAGGGCGACACCGCCCGCACGGAGGGAGCAACGCCATGACCACGGGCTACACCGTCGACCAGCTACGGAGCGCCGCCGCCGACGCGGTGCGGGCGCCGTCGCTGCACAACACCCAGCCGTGGCGGTTCCGGCTCGTCGACGGCGGGATCGAACTCGCCGTCGACCCGCTGCGCCGGCTGCCGGCCACCGACCCGAGCGGCTGGGGCGCGCGGATCGCCTGCGGGGCGGCCCTGTTCAACCTGCGGCTGGCGCTCGCCGTGGCGGGCACCCCGGCCACGGTCCGGCTCCGCCCGCGCCCCGGCGAGCCGGACGTGGTGGCCCGGCTCGTCCCCGACGTGCCGCGCCGCCCCACCCCGACCGAACAGGGCCTGCACGGCGCCATCGCCCGCCGGTTCAGCAACCGGGCGCCGTTCTGGCCCGACCCGGTCCCCGCCGACGCGCGCTGGCGCCTCGGCGAGGCGGCCCGGGCCGAGCAGTGCTGGCTGGAACTGGTCATCGGCACCAGCGCGGTCAACGCCTTCGCCGAGATCGCCCGCAGCGCCCACCGGGTGCTGGAGCGCGACCCCGCCTATGTCACCGAGCGGACCGAGTGGACGCGCTCCGAGTCGTCCCCGGACGGCGTGCCGGCCGCCGGGGGCGGGCCGCAGAGCGAACCGCAGGACCTGCTGCCGCAGCGCGGCTTCGGCGGCCGCGACCGCGCCCCCGGCCGGGACTTCGAACCGGAACCGCTGGTCGCCGTGCTCGGCTCGGCCGGCAACACCGCCGCCGACCAGATCGTCGCCGGGCAGGGCCTGCAACGGGTGCTGCTCACCGCCACCGACGCCGGGCTGGCCGTGTCGATGCTCTCCCAGCCGATCGAGGTGCCCGGGGCGCGGGAGGCGCTGCGGCTGTCCCTGGGGCGGTTCGGCACCCCGCAGATGGTGATGCGGATCGGGTTCGGCCAGCCCGGCCGCACCACCCCGCGCCGCCCGGTCGACGACGTTCTCGACCTGCCGGTCGTACCGGCCTGACCTCTCGCCCGACGTGCCGGGCCCGCCGGCCTCGCCCGGCCCGGCGCGGCGCGGCCGGTGGTCAGGCCGGTAGGGCGGCCAGGAGGGCGGCCTCGCGGTCCGGGGCCAGTCCGACCGCCGCCCGCGCGGGGCGCCCCGCCCGGGCCGGCACCTGGCCGACCTCGCGCAGCCAGCGCCACGTGTCGGCGACCGTCTCGGCCACCGGCCGGCAGACCAGGCCCGCCGCGTGCGCCCGCTCGACGTTCCGCTCCTGCAACCAGCGGTACTCGTGCCCGAGCGGAATCCAGATCGGCAGGTCGTTCCACGGCTCGACGCCCGCCGCCAGGAGCGCGTCCGGCGCCGTCCAGTGCAGCGTCGCGTCCGAGCCGGTCACCGCCACGGCGGCGTCGAGCAACTCGCCCATCGTCGTGTGCCCGGTCCGGCTGATCACGTTGTACGCCCCGCCGACGCCCTCGATCCCCCGGTCCAGCAGCCAGATCGCCAGGTCCCGCGCGTCGACGTACTGCACCGGCAGGTCGCGTGGGCCGGGGGCCAGCACCTCGCCGCCCCGGGCGATCCGGTGCAGCCACCAGGGCAGCCGCCCGATGTCCTCGCCCGGCCCGAGGATCAGCCCGGCCCGCACCAGCAGCGCGCGGTCGCCGAACACCTCCACCGCGGCCCGCTCCCCGCCCGCCTTGTTGTGCGGGTAGTCCCCGTCGCCCGCGTCCGCCTCGGCCGCGACGACCGGCGCGTCCTCGTCCGTGCCCAGCCCGACGGGCGGCGCGTAGACCGATCCGCTGGAGACGTAGACGTAGTGCGGCACCACACCGCGCAGGGCGCGCGCGGCGTCCCGGACCGCCCGGGGCGCCCCGTCCCAGGTGTCCACCACCAGGTCCCACTCGCCGCCGTCCAGCGCCGCCAGCCCGTCCGGCGCCGTCCGGTCACCCCGCAACCGGTGTACGCCCTCGGGCGCGTCGCCGTGCAGCCCTCGGTTGAACACCGTCACGGACCAGCCGCGGCGTACCGCCTCGTGCACGACAGCCCCACCGACGAATCCCGTACCACCCAGCATCAGTAGCCTCATGCGTCCACCCTGCCGCCCGTCGCCCCTCTGGTGAACGAAGTTCACGGTGAGCGGATCTGCCCAGGGCAGAACGACCCTCGGGCGTGGGGTGAATGTCCGGTTCCCGCCCATGCCTCGGCGGTGAGTGGAACGCCATGTATGTCTCCGGGGCCCGATGGCCTACATGGTGTTCCACCGAAGGTGTCGGCCTGGGCGGGGTGTCCGTTTCCGGGGTGGTCGGCGGCACTCTGGCGACGGAATGGCGGCCGGGCGGGGGTCGTTGTATCCCCGTGAACGGCTGAGGAAGACGCCGCGCCCAGCGGGGTGACCGCCCCTCCGGGGCTGCCCGCCGAGGTGGGTGCGCGGAGCCCGGAATGATGGTGGGCTGCCGGTCGTTGTAGATGGTCCCGGCGCGACGAAGCGGCCCTCCGGCCCCGCGCGCTGGATGATCCCCCAAGATTTTTGCTCGACCTCCCCAAGGACTTTTGTTGAGCGCCTGACGGTGCTTGCGCACACCACCCCAGCCGACCCCCGTCGGTGTGTGTGCGCCAACCCCCGAATGGAGCTAACCCCCATGAACACGATGCTGCGTAAGAGCGTGCTCGGTATCGCTGGTCTGGCTTTCACCGGTGGTGTGTTCGCCGGTCCGATCGCCGCCCACGCCGAGCCGGTGCACAGCACCAAGCCGGTGGCGGTGGCGGTGCAGGGTGACAAGCTGATCCCGCACGGTGTGCAGGGCGCCCAGTCGAAGATCGACCTGAACGACGAGCAGGTCGCCAACGCGAAGGCGATCATCGCCGCGACGAAGAAGGCCGGTCTCCCGAAGCGGGCCGCGGTCATCTCGATCGCCACGAGCCTGCAGGAGTCGAAGCTGGAGAACCTGGGCCACCTCGGCGACAAGAATGACCACGACTCGCTGGGTCTGTTCCAGCAGCGCCCGTCCAGCGGTTGGGGTTCGCCGGAGCAGATCACCGACCCTGAGTACTCGACGCTTGCGTTCCTGAAGGGTCTGAAGCAGGTCGACGGCTGGCAGGACATGCCGCTGACCGAGGCCGCCCAGACCGTGCAGGTCTCGGCCTACCCGGACGCCTACGCCCAGTGGGAGCGGCAGGCCGCCGACATCGTCGCGCACAACTGGAACAGCTGAGCCAAGAACCGCTGGCCGGCACCCGACACGGGGTGCCGGCCAGCGGCATCTTCGGGTCAGGCCGGGCGAAGAACGAGGGTCCAGGTCGTGGTGGTCGTGCTGGCCGCCGCGCCCACCGCGGCCAGGCCGCCGTAGCTGCCCGTCGGCACGCTGCGGCCGGAGTCGGCGAGGAGCGCGGTCACCCGCCCGCCGCCGGTCTGGGAGCTGTTGCTGCGCACCTCGACGCCGGCCGGCGGGGTGAGCGCCGTGGACAACCCGTCTCCGTGCATCCAGTACGACACGGCCCAGCTCTGCTCGGCGGTCACCGGCGCGTACGGGGTGATCCGGGTGGCGGTGCTGGCCGGGTCGGTGGCCCGGGCGAAGACCGGCGCGCTCGGCGCGACCCCCCGGTACGCGGCCACCATGAGGTTGCCCTTGGCCTGGCCGTCGAGGGCGACGCGTACCGCGGATCCGGCGTCCCCGGCGCCGGCGACCTTCCACCAGGCGGTGGTCGTGGCGAAGCCGCCGTCGAGCCGGTCGAGGCGGGTCCAGCCGGTGACCCCGGTGGGCTCGCCGGTGCCGGTGTGGGTGTTCTGGCTGAGCAGGAGCAGCAGGGTGTCGCCCGGCTGGACGGTCGACGGCACGGTCACCGTGTGGCTGGTCCAGTTGGTGTTCCCGGTGGCCTGGCCGACGAAGGCGATCCGCTCGGGCACCGGCGCGACGGTGACGTCGACGGTCGCGGTGCCGCTGGCGCCCCGATCGTCGGTGACCGTGAGGGTGACCGGGTAGGTGCCGGACGCCGCGTACGTGTGCGCGGTGGTCGGCACGGACACGGTGTCGGTGGTGGACCCGTCGCCGAAGGCCCAGCGGTGGTCCTGGATCGCGCCGTCGGCGTCGGTGGAGCCGGCGCCGGAGAAGGTGCAGACCAGCCCGGAGCAGGACGGGACGAGCTGGGCCACCGGCGGCTGGTTGGCGGGGCCGCCCGATCCCTTCAGGATCTTCACGTAGTCGATGTCACCGGCGAAGTAGTCGCAGGTGACCTTCACGCCGTCGCACTGGCTCTTGCCGCCGATGGAGAGCTGCCAGCTGTTCGCGATGGTGCCGGTCGGCCCGGTCAGCCGGCTGGTCCGCACGCCGTCGACGTACATCTCGACATAGCTGGCGGTGCGGTTGCAGGTGACGGTGTGCCACTGCCCGTCGGCGATGGACACGCCGGTGTAGCCGGTCCGGGAGGCGCCGTCGCCGCCGCGGAACAGGCACTTCGGCTTGCCGGCCGGGGCCTCGAACTTCCAGTAGCCGCCGACGGCCGTGCCCTGTCCCTTCTGGAGGATGTTGCCGAAGGAGTGCGTGGTCCGGTAGCGGATGGTGAACGAGAAGTCCCCGGCGTCCGGGTTGAAGTCGGTGCTGTGCGGCACCAGGTTCACGTGGCCCGGCACGTACTCCTGGTCGGTGGGCAGGTGGGTGGCGAACCGGTGCCCGGTGGCGCCGGCGTAGAGGGCGCCGGTGACCACCTCGGACCCGACGGCGCCGTTGCGGCCGTTGCCGCTGCTGTCCTTGAGCACGGTCGACCCGGCCGGTTCGTCCATGCTCCAGAACGCGACGGTCCGGGTGGCGGTCGCCTGCGCGGGCGAGGCGCCCAGCGCCACCCCCGTCGCCACGAGCAGGGCGGCCACGCCCAGCCGGGCGGCTGTGCGCCGCCATCGTCCCTGCCTGACTGACCGCATACGATCGCCTCCCAGCTCCACGGGCCCCCACCCTGTCACGCTGGCGGCCAGCGGTTCCATAATCCGTTGGGCGGATCCGTACCAGGTCCTCCGTGCGGCCGGGCGACCGATGTGGCCAGTGGCGGCGACCCGGTGGACCGCCGGCCCCGGGCGACCGGCGGCACGGTCCACCGGATGTCGGCCGTCGATGACACGATGACCACCACCGTCCGCACCCCTCGGAGCCGCCGTGATCCTGGTTCAGCGCACCGTACCGGCGACGGCCGTCGCGGCGCGGGCGGCCGACGCGTGACCGGGGATCCGTCCCACCGCGCGGCGCTCGACCACGTGCTCGCCCTGGTCGCCGCCGCGCCCTGCGCCGACGAGCTGGTGCTGCGGGGCAGCATGGCGATGCTCGCCTGGGCGCCCGGGCACGCCCGGGAGCCGGGCGACCTCGACTTCGTGATCCCACCGTCGGCGATCCTCACCGACGAGGCGAGTTACCCGTACCTCGACCGCATCGACCCGGTGCAGACCTGGGCCGAGGCCGTGCACGGCGCGGGACGCAACGAGATGTGGACGTTCGAGGAGTTCGACACCGGCGGGCGCCGGCCGAAGCTGCCCCCGGAGGGGTTGCGCTGGTTGCGGCCCGAGGAGGTCGAGCCGCCATCCCGCCCGCACCTGCTCGTCACCGACCTCGTCCGCGCCGACCCGTTGGCCGCCGGGGGCGTCACCCTGCTGCCCGACGCCGCCACCGAGGACACCACCTGGGGGTACGCCTACGACGCGGTGGGCGGTGGGGCGCGGCTGCACCTGCCCTGGCGGGCCGCCGACGGTCGCACCGGCACGGTCCAGCTCGACTTCGCCTACGACGAGCCGCTGCCGGAGCCACCCTGCCCGGCGGCGGTGCCCCGCCAGGACGGCGGCCCGCCGTCGGCGGTGTGGGCGGCCTCGCCCCGGCTGTCGCTGCTGTGGAAGCTCCAGTGGCTCTGCGTGGACCTTCACACCCACGGCGCGGCCCAAGGCAAGGACCTGGTGGACGCGGTGCTGCTGGCCGAGCGGAACGGGGCGCGGCTGACCGGCCGGTTGGCGACCGAGCTGCGGTGCCGGCTGCCGGAGCCCAGCCTGCTGCATCCGGACGCGGTCCGCGCCTGGCGGGTGGACTGGTCCGCCGGCCCCGACCGCTCCCGAGCCGGCTGGCGGAAGCGGCTCGCCGCCGCGCTGCACGGAATGCCGGAGCTGGTCGCCCGGCTCGGCTGACCCGCCGCGGCTCAGAGCCAGCCGTCGTCCAGGCGCAGGCAGCTGTCGTGCACCACGTACTCGGCCTCGATCGAGGCGACCTCGTAACCGGCGGCACGCAGGTCGGTGACGAGCGCGTCCAGGCGACGCGCCGCCCGCGACCGACCGACCCGGTGGCAGCGCTGCGTGACGAAGCGTTCCTGCCGCCCGTCGGACCGGCGGCGGCGGGCGTTGCGCGACAGCCGGGCGCCGTGTCGGGCGGCCACCTCGGTGACGGCGGCCAGCCGGGGTCCGGTTGCGTCTGGCAGCAGGAGCTTGACGTGGTGCTCGAAGTACCGCTCCGGCGCGTCGGCCGCGTCGGCGTCATGCTCGGGCACGCCCGCGTTCCACGGCGCGGCCTCCAGCTTCACCCGGGTGACCGGGGTGGACTCCGCACCCAACCGCAACTCCCAGCTCCCGGCCACGGCCCGCGCCTCGGCCTCGGTCCCTCGGGTCCGCAGTGACAGCATCGGCTGGCCGGGCTGCCGGCCCCGGTCGAGCAGGATGTGCACGAACCCCAGCCGGTGCCGCTCGGCGAAGGCGGCCACCCGGTCCGCGTCGGCCGCGGCCACCGTCAGATGGATCTCGAAGTCCCCGGCGATCTCGGCCACGGCGCCCACCCTGCCAGGCCGGGCCGTCGCCGGCCACACCGCGCTACCCAAGGGAGAAGGCCCGCCACCGCGTGCGGTGACGAGCCTTCGTGCTGCTCGGAGCTGGTGGGCGATACTGGGTTTGAACCAGTGACCTCTTCCGTGTCAAGGAAGCGCGCTCCCACTGCGCCAATCGCCCGCGCGCTCGCCGGTTCGAAGCACCGGCGACGGTCGGCCCGCGAGGGGCGGATCGCGAGCGGACGACGGGATTCGAACCCGCGACCCTCACCTTGGCAAGGTGATGCGCTACCAGCTGCGCTACGTCCGCGTTGTCACCGACTCGCGTCGGCGACGGGTGCCACTGTACCCGATGACAAGATCGCCCCCCGGCAGGGCCCCGGCGCGTCCCGGGCACCGCCGGGGTGACCGCCACCACAGCCCGGTGATTGCGCTGCTCCGGGCCGGGGTACTGACTGCTGCGACAGCACAACCGTCCCCCCGAAGGAGGCTGTCGTGGGTATCGGAACGAGCATTTTCCTGATCGCGGTCGGCGCGATCCTCACCTTCGCGCTGGACGCCAGCATCGGCGGGGTCAACCTCGACGTCGTCGGCTGGATCCTGATGGCGGCCGGCGTACTCGGCCTGATCATGACGACGCTGGTCTGGGGCCGCCGCCGCGAGGTGGTCACCACGGCCGAGCCGGTCGAGTACCGGCGGGTCGAGGAGCGCCGGGACGTCACCCCGCCGCTGTGACCCGAGCCCGCCCGGGCCGACGGAGCTGATCGGTTCCCGGCCGCGGGTGAACGGGGGCGCCGGCGGCGCCCCCGTTCGCGTACCCGGTCAGCCGCGCATCAGTTCGTTCAGCGTGCCGTAGTCGAGCGCGTCGGCCAGCGCCCCGTACGTCCCGGCGGTGAACGCCTCCTCGGCGGCCCGCCGGGCCACCGCGTACGCGGCCTCGGCGACCGAGGAGCCGAGGCTGACCCGGGCCACCCCGAGCTTCGCCAGCGCCGCCACCGGCGGGGCGCCCGGCCCGACCAGCACGTTCAGCGGGGCCGGAATGGCGGCGGCCAGGGCCGCCACGGTGTCCGGGTCGACCACCCCGGGCACGAAGATCCCGTCCGCCCCGGCGGCCAGGTACGCCCCGGCCCGCGCCACCGTCTCCTCGATCCCGCCGACGCCGCGCAGGAAGGTGTCGATGCGCGCGTTGACGAACAGCGGGATTCCGGCCCGGTCCGCGGCGGAGCGGACGGCGGCCAGCCGGGCGCACTGCTCCTCGACCGGGCGCAGCGGCTCGCCCTCGGCGTGCCGGGCGTCCTCGACGTTCACCCCGACGGCACCGGCCGCGAGCACGGCGGCGACGGTTTCGCCGACCTCGTCGGCGGCGTTGCCGTACCCGGACTCGATGTCGGCGGTGACCGGCAGCGGCACTGCGGCGGCGACGCGGCGGACGACGTCGACGGCGGTCTCGCGGCCGAGCGCGTCGCCGTCCGGGACGCCGCGGCTCCACGCGACGCCCGCGCTGGTGGTGGCTATCGCGCGGGCGCCGGCCGCGGCGACGATCCGGGCGCTCGCCGCGTCCCAGGCGTTGACCAGGACCAGCGGCTCGCCGGCGACGTGCAGGGAACGGAAGTGCAGGGCTCGGGTGTGGTGTTCGTTCACCCGGCCAGTCTCCGGCGGAGGCGCCGGCAGCCGTAATGTTTCAGTCCTGGCTGAAACGAAGGGGGCGGCGTGGTCGCGATCGGGCTGTCGGCGGGCGGCGTGGCGCGGGTCCGCTTCGCGCTCTCCTGTCTCTGGGAGGTGATGGCCGGCGTCCGGGTGCTCCGCGACCCGGGCCGGCACGCGATCCACCTGCCCTGGGCCAACCGGGTCCGGCCGCGGCTGGCCGAGGCGGGCCTGCTCGACCCGGACGCCGGCCTGCTCGGGCAGCTCGTGCCGCCCGCGCCGGGCTACCTGGCCGACTTCCTCACCCCGCCGCCGGCCGGCCTGGCCCCGGACCTGGACCAGGAGCTGGCCGTGCTGTGCGCCACCCCGCCCGACACGGTCCGCGCCCAGCTCGACCTCTGTCCCGGCCCGCGGCCGGCGGCGGTGGCCGCCCTGTACGCCGACCCGGCGGCCGGGCTGGGCCGGCTCGCCGAGGAGATCTCGACGTACTGGCGGCTGGCCGTGGCCCGCGACTGGCCCCGGATCCGGGCGGTGCTCGACGCCGAGGTGTTCCACCGGGCCCGGCGGCTGGCCGAGGACGGCGCGGCCGGGCTCCTCAACGACCTGCACGAGCGGGTCCGCTGGGAGTGCGACGCCCTGCTGATCAGCCAGCGCCACTGCGACGCCCCGGACGTGCCGGACGGCAGCGGCCTGGTGCTGGTGCCCTCGGTCTTCGTCTGGCCGTCGGTGCTCAGCGTCGCGGCCGGCGACGTCCCGCAGCTGGCCTACCCGGCCCGCGGGGTCGGCGGGCTCTGGGAGTGCCCGGCGGAGGCCCCGGACGCGTTGGGCGCGGTGCTCGGGCGGGGCCGGGCGCGGCTGCTCGCGGCCCTGGACGCGCCGCGGTCGACCACCGAGCTGGCCCGGCGCACCGGGCTGTCCCCGGCCGGGGTCTCGCAGCACCTCACCGCACTGCGGGCGGCCGGCCTGGTGGTGACCCACCGGCAGGGGCGGTCGCTGCTGAGCAGCCGGACCGCCGTGGCCGAGGCGCTGCTGGGCGCGTCGGCGTGACGGGGGCAACAGAAAAGGCCGTGTCGAATTGATCGACACGACCTTTTCGCTGGTGGGCGATACTGGGTTTGAACCAGTGACCTCTTCCGTGTCAAGGAAGCGCGCTCCCACTGCGCCAATCGCCCTCGCCAAATTGCCGAGGTGGAGACGGGATTTGAACCCGTGTACACGGCTTTGCAGGCCGTTGCCTCGCCTCTCGGCCACTCCACCGAGGTTGCCCCCGACATGCGTGGCGGCATCTCCGAGCGGACGACGGGATTCGAACCCGCGACCCTCACCTTGGCAAGGTGATGCGCTACCAGCTGCGCTACGTCCGCGTGCCCCCGGTGTTATCCGGTGACGGATGAGAACTTTAGCCGAGCCCGGGAACGGTTGCCAACTCGGGCCCCCTTTCCGGGCGCGTCCGGGTGACGGAGCCTGCTCCGCCCAGAGCTTCCTAGGAGCCTGGGCGGGAAGCTCTCAAGGCGCGGCGCAGGCTGCCGACCTGCGGATACGTGCCGCCGAGGCACTGTCCGGGATCCGACTGTCATGCGGTCAACCGGCCGCTTTCGGTAACTCCCCGTGGTCACTCCGATGGGTTACCGTAACGGGCGTGACGAGACGTGCCGCCGAGATCCGCCTGGACGCGCTGCTGCGCACGGCCTGTGAGGTGATCGCGGAACGGGGACTCGCCAACACCCGCACGGCCGACGTGGCCGAGGCCGCCGGGGTCAGTCAGGCCCTGGTCTTCTACCACTTCGCCACCAAGGACCGGCTGCTCGCGCAGGCGTTCGCGTACGCCGTCGAGCAGGATCTGAACCGGCTCGACACGGTGGTCCGCTCCACCGCCCCGCCGCTGACCAAGCTGCGCCGGATGCTCCGCCTCTACGCCCCGGCCGGCCGGTCGACCTCCTGGTCGATGTGGATCGACGGCTGGGCGGAGTCGCTGCGTACCCCGGAGTTGGAGAAGCTCTCCCGCCGGCTGGACCTGCGGTGGCGGCGGGACCTGGCCGCGGTGATCGCCGACGGGGTGGCCGAGGGCACCTTCGAATGTCCCGACCCGGCCGGCGCGGCCTGGCGGATCAGCGCGGTGATGGACGGCCTCGCGGTGCAGCTCGCCGTGCACGAGCGGGTGATCACCCGCCGGCAGATCGCCGAGTGGGTCCGCCTCGTCGCGGCCCGCGAGCTGGGCCTGGAGCCGGCCCAGCTGGACTGACGGGCTTCGTGAGGCGGCCGTTACCGCCACCGCCCACGGGCCGGTCGCCGCTCGAACGCCAGCCCGGCGTCCTCCGGGGCCTCTCGGACCGGGCGCAGCAGGCGCCGCATCCGCAGCAGCAGCCCCGCGCCGAGGAAGAGCAGCAGCCCGCCGAGGAGGAAGGCGGCCTGGACCACGCCGAAGCCGCCCGAGGCCGACGCCGGACGGCTCGCCGCGCCGGGCGGCGGCTCGACCACCACCGCCTCGCTCGACGGGTCGTCCGCCACCGGCTCCTCGGTAGCCGGGTCGGTCGGCTCCGCGCCGGGCCGCGTGGGCTCCGGCGTCGCCTCGGTCGGGTCGGGCGTCGGCTCCTCCCCCACCACCTGGCGGGCGGCCGTCTGCCGGGCCAGCAGGCGCAACTCCGGGTCGTACGCCTCGGCGGCGAAGCTCACCCGGCCCCGGGCCACGTCGTCGGCGAAGGCCACCCGGTAGCGGGCCGTGACGGTGCGGTCCGGGCAGAGCAGGCCCGGGTCCAGGTCGCGGTCGGTCAGCCGGGCGGTGTCCCCGTCGGTCCGGATCTCCAGCGGGAAGGAGCCGCCGTCCTCCACCCGGTCCACCTTGACCTGGTCCAGCCGCAGGCCCTGCACCCGCAGCAGCATCGACCAGCGCACCTTGACGCAGCCGCCCCCGTCGGTCCGGGACACCACGGCGGAGAGCGTCTCCACCCGATCGCCGGCGCTGAACTCGTCCGGCAGGCCGCTCAGCTCGGTGGAGAAGGCGGCCGCCGCCCCGGCCGACACGGAACCGCCGAGCCCGGCCCCCGCCAGACAGGTCAGCACCACCCCGATCCGCAGCGCGTACCGCCACCCGCTCACCACCGTCTCCTCCCGTCGGCCGCGTCCACCCGGAACGCTAGGAGCGCCACCGGGCCCCCGGTAGACGGGCGTGTTCGCACGAACCGCCAACATCGGGGCCCGTTGTCACCGACGGTGGTGAACCGGTCACGCCCGCACCCCGACACGCCCGGGATCGGCCGCCGGCGGTCCTCCGGGGTACGACAGAATCACCCGGTGTCCGACCTGTCCGCGGCCTTCGTCCGGCTGCACGCCCGGCTCACCCCGGTCGCCTTCGTCCCCGAGGTGCGGCTGCACCAGGCCGACGAGCCGATCGGTCTGTGGGAGCTCACCGAGGGCGAGTTCCACAGCGCCCAACCCCCGCCGTTCTGGGCCTTCGCCTGGGCCGGCGGCCAGGCCCTCGCCCGCTACGTCACCGACCACCCGGAGCTGGTCACCGGCCGCCGGGTGCTCGACCTCGCCTCCGGCTCCGGCCTGGTCGCCATCGCCGCCGCCCGGGGCGGCGCGGCCACCGTCCGGGCCGTCGAGGTCGACGAGCGGGCCGTCGCGGCCGTCGCGCTCAACGCCGAGGCCAACGGGGTACGCGTCGACGCCGAACTCGGCGACATCCTGGACGGTGACGCCGGGGACGCCGAGGTGGTGCTGGCCGGGGACGTCTTCTACAGCGAGGCGATGGCCCGCCGGATGCTGCGCTTCCTGCTCCGGGCCGCCCGGGCCGGGGCCCGGGTGCTGGTCGGTGACCCCGACCGGGCCTTCCTGCCCCGCGAGCGCTTCCACCAACTGGCCGCGTACGAGGTGCCGGTGCCGGAGGCGCTGGAGAGCGTACGGGTGAAGCACACCACCGTGTGGGAGCTCGACCCGGCTCCGCCGGGAGCCGCCCGCTAGCGTGACGCCGTGCTGTTCCGGGGCTGGGGGGAGTCCGTCGACGGTCCGTGGCCCGACGCGGCCACCGTGGTCGACCACGTCGGCGTGCCGCACCTGGTGGTGACCCGGCACGCGCTGGTCCGGCGGATGCTCACCGACCCGGAGACGTTCCGGCCGGACAACGCCCTCGACGCGGTGACCCCGATCCCGGTGGCCGCGCTGCGGGTGCTCGCCGGGCACCGGTTCCGGCTGCCCCCGACGCTGGCGAACAACGCGGCGGCCAGCCACCCGGAGATCCGCGGGATCGTCGCGGACGCGCTGCACCCGGACCGGGTGGCGGCCCAGCAGCCGTGGCTGACCGCCCTGGTCCGGGAGCGCGTGACCCGGCTCGCCGCCGCCCTCGCCGCCGACCAGCCGGTCGACCTCCACGCGGGGCTCGCCGCCGACCTGCCGCTGCTGGTGCTGGCCCGGCTGGTCGAGCTGCCGGACGCCCCGGTGGGCGCGGTCAAGGACTTCGCCCGGGCCGCCCTGGAACTGTTCTGGGCGCCGCTCGACTCCGCCCGGCAGCTCGCCCTCGCCGCCGAGGTCGGCCGGTTCCACACCGTGCTGCGGGCGTTCGCCGCCACCGGGGGCGGGCTGGCCGCCCGGCTGCGCGCCGCCGGGCACTCCCCCGACGTGGTGGTCGGCGCGCTCTTCTTCCTGCTGGTCGCCGGCCAGGAGACCACCTCGCAGTTCCTCACCCTGCTGCTGCACCGGCTTGCCGGCGAGCCGGCGGTGCGGGCCGGCCTGCACGTGGGAGAGATCGCGGTCGCCGACGTGGTCGAGGAGGGGCTGCGGCTGGAGCCGCCGATCGTCACCTGGCGGCGGGTGGCCGCCGTGGACACCAACCTGGGCGAGGCCGCCGTGCCGGCGGGCACCAGCATCGTGGCCTGGCTGGCCCGGGCCGGCCGGGACCCGGCGGTGGTGGCCGCGCCCGACGAGTTCCGGCCGGGGCAGCGCGGCTCCCGGCGGCACCTGGCCTTCGGGGCCGGCCCGCACCGGTGCGTCGGGGCCCAGCTGGCCCGGATGGAGGCGGCCGTCGTGGTGGCCGAGGCCGCGCCGCTGCTCGACGGGGTGACCGTGGTCCGGCCGCCGTGGTGCCCGGACAACCTCACCTTCCGGATGCCCGACGCGTTCGTGGTCCGCCGGACCTGACGAAAGTCAGGGCGGACCGCTGCCCATCGGTGGCGGCGCGCCACCCCTTCCGCTCCCTACCGTCGGCGCATGATCACACTTCGTGGGTTGACGAAACGGTTCGGGGCGGCCACCGCGGTCGACGACCTGACCGTCGAGATCGGACCGGGGCAGGTGACCGGCTTCCTCGGCCCGAACGGCGCGGGCAAGTCCACCACCATGCGGATGGTGCTGGGGCTGGACCGGCCCACCGCCGGGCAGGCCCTGGTCAACGGCCGGCCCTATCGGCAGCTGCGGTACCCGCTCCACGAGGTCGGCGCGCTGCTCGACGCCACGGGCGTGCACCCGGCCCGCTCCGGCCGGGCGCACCTGCGGGCGATGGCCCGCAGCAACGGGATCCCGGCCCGCCGGGTGGACGAGGTGCTCGACCTGGTCGGGCTGGACGGGCGGGCCGCCGACAAGCCCGGACGGGCGCTGTCGCTGGGCATGGGCCAGCGGCTCGGCATCGCCGGGGCGCTGCTCGGCGACCCGCCGGTGCTGCTGCTCGACGAACCGGTCAACGGGCTCGACCCCGACGGGGTGCGGTGGATCCGCCGGTTCACCCGGGGGCTCGCCGACGAGGGGCGGACCGTGCTGATCTCCAGCCACCTGATGAGCGAGATGCAGCAGACCGCCGACCGGGTGGTGGTGCTCGGCCGGGGCCGGCTGGTCGCCGACGCGCCGCTCGCCGAGCTGATCGCCGCCCGCCCGGCCAGCTCGGTCCGGGTACGCGGGCCGGAGCCGGCCGGCCTGGCGACGCTGGGGGCGCGGCTGGCCGCCGAGGGAGCGACGGTCACCTCCGACGAGGGCGGGTTGACGGTCACCGGCGTCACCGCCGGCCGGGTCGGTGACCTCGCGTACGAGCTGGGGGTGCGGCTGCACGAGCTGACCCCGGTGGCCGCCTCGCTGGAGGAGGCGTTCCTGGAACTGACCGCCGGCAGCGTGGAGTACGCGGCCGGCCCGACCGGAGGCGAGACCCGATGACCGCCCTGCCCACCGTCACCCCGACCCGGCCGGCGTCCCGGCCCGCCCCGACACACGGCCCGTTCGCCGGGGCGGTGGCCGCCGAGTGGACCAAGCTCTGGTCGGTCCGGTCCACCTGGTGGACGCTGCTGGCCGCCGTGCTGACCATGGCGGCCGCCGCCGGCCAGCTCGCCATCTACGCGGTGAACGCCAACACCGACGACGACCCGACCGTCAACCCCGGCATCGTCGAGGTCGGCGAGGTGGTCACCGGCGCGCTGGAACTCACCCAGTACGTCGTGCTCGCCCTCGGCCTCTTCGCGATCAGCAGCGAGTACGCCACCGGCACGATCCGAACGACGCTGCGCTGCACCCCCTCACGGGGGCGGGTGCTGGCGGCCAAGGCGGTCGTGGTCGGCGTGGTGACGTTCCTGTCCGGGCTGCTGGTCGGCGCGGTCGGCGCGGCGGTCGCCCGGCCGGTGCTCGGCGAGTGGGGCCGCGCCCCGCTGGGCGGGACCGTGGGTGACGTGGTCGCCTCGGCCGCGTACCTCGCGCTGGTGGGCGTGCTGGCGCTGGGGCTGGCGGCGGCGCTGCGCGGCGCGGTGCTCACCCTGACCGTGCTCTTCGCGCTGCTGATGATCGTGCCGCTGTCGCTCCAGGAGCCGGGGATCACCGTGCTCACCCGGATCGCCGACGCGTTCCCGGGAGTGGCCGGCAACCACTTCCTCGCCGGGGACACCGAGCCGTACCCGGCGGCGGTCGGGCTGCTGGTGCTCGCCGGCTGGGCCGTCGCCGCGCTGGCGCTGGGCCGCTGGGCGCTGCGCCGCCGCGACGCCTGAGCGGGGCGGGGCTGGTCAGCCGGTGGGCGGGACCAGCCCCGCCTCGTACGCGAGGATCGCCGCCTGCACCCGGTTGCGCACGTCCAGCCGGGTGAAGATGCTGGTCAGGTAGCTCTTCACGGTGCCCTCGACGAGGTGCAGCCGGCGGGCGATCTCGGCGTTGGACAGCCCCGCCCCGACCAGGGCGAGCACCTCCCGCTCCCGGTCGGTCAGCCCGGCCAGCCGGTCCCGGGCGTACGGGCCGCGGGCCAGCCCGCCGCCGCTGAGCTCGATGACCCGGCGCGCCACCCGCGGCGACAGGTACGCCCCGCCGTCGGCCACCGCCCGCAGGCCCGCCAGCAGTTCCCGGGGGTCGCCGGACTTGAGCAGGAACCCGCTCGCCCCGTGACCGAGCGCCCGGGCGATCAGGTCGTCGTCGCCGAACGTGGTGAGCATGACCGTGGCCGTCTCCGGCACCAGCCGCCGGATCTCCGCCGCCGCGCTCAGCCCGTCCTGCCGGGGCATCCGGATGTCCAGCAGCGCCACCCGGGGCCGGTGGGCCCGGACCAGCTCCACGGCCGCGTGCCCGTCGCCCGCCTCGCCGACCACCTCGATCCCCGGGTCGGCGGCCAGGATGGCCCGTACCCCGGCGCGGACCATCGCCTCGTCGTCGGCGAGCACCACCCGCAGGGGCCGCCCGTGCTCGTCGGTCACCACGCGATCTTCTCCTTGCTGACCAGCCGGCCGTTGACGAAGCAGAGCCGCCAGGTCGGCTCGGCGAACGGGAAGTTCCCGTCGGTGTAGTACTCGCAGCCCGCCGGGGCGGCCGTGGTCGGCGGGTCGGCCTGCCGGCGGGGCAGCCCGAGGGCGTCCCGCGGCTCGCCCAGCCGCAGCCGCTCGTAGCCGGACCGGTCGAGGACCGCGCCCGCCGTGGCGAGCGGGTAGTAGACCAGCGCGAGCACCAGGGCGAGGCCGGCCGGGGCGCCGAACGCCACCAGCAGGCTGCGCCGGGCCCGCCGCCGGGCCTCCCGCAGCCGCCGTTCCGCGTCGCCGGGGCGGTCGACCGGCGCTCGGCCCGGCCCGCCGTCATCCCGGAGGCCGTCATCCGGCTCGCCGGCTGATCCGGCGCGGCCGCCGGATCGGCCCGCCCCCACGCCGCCGAATCGACCGACGTCGGGGCCGGCCGCGGTCGGCACGGCGAGGCCGTCGGGCCGGCCGACGTCGACGGCCGCCGGGACGAGCGCCGGGGCGGCGGTCAGCGGCAGGCGCGCGGTCACCGCGAAGCCCCCGTCCCGGGGACCGGTGTCCAGGACGCCCCCGGCGAGACGGACCCGCTCCCGCAGGGCGAGCAGGCCGGAGCCGTGCGACGCCGGCCCGGGCAGCGGTCCGGCCGGAGCCGGCCCGTTGACCACCGACACCGCCACCTCCGCGTCACGCCGGTCGACGGTGACGGTCACCGGGGCGCCGGGGGCGTACCGGGCGGCGTTGGTCAGCGCCTCGCGGACCACCCGGTGCACGGCGTGCGCGACGAGCGGCGGCAGGTCCGCGCCGTCCGGGTCGGCGCGCAGCTCGACCGCCAGCCCGGCGTCGCGGGCGCCGTCGACCAGCTCCGCCACCGTCTCGCCGGCCGGCCGCAGCGAGCCGGCCCGCTCCTCGCGGAGCACGCCGATGACGTCGTGCAGCCGCTCCGTGGCGGCGGCCACGCTGGCCCGCAGCTCGCCGGCCGCCGCCCGGTGGGCGGGTGGCAGGTCGGCCGCCAGTTCCAGGGCGGCGGCACGCAGCGCGATGAGGCTCAGGTCGTGCCCCAGCGAGTCGTGCATGTCCTGGGCGATCCGGGCCCGCTCGCGCAGCCGTACCCGTTCCACCGCGGCCCGCCGCTCCCGCTCCTCGGCCGCGGCGTGCCGCGCCCCGGCCTCGGCGAGCGCCCGCTGCTGCCGGCGCAGCCGGCCGAGCAGCCACGGGAACACCCCGGCGAAGAGCAGCACCGAGGCGAGCAGGAACCAGGTGGCCGGGTTGGTGCCGAGCAGCCCGAGGTTGAGCGCGGTGCCGGCGACCGCGATGGCGCCGAAGACCGCGGCCACCCGGCCGGCGCCGGCGCTGCGCCGCCCGGCCAGGTAGCTGAACACCGGGATGGCGAAGACGAAGTTGCCGTCGACCAGCGAGCCGACCACCACCGCCAGCAGCGCCGCGAGGGGCCACCGGCGGCCGAACGCCACCGCGAGACCGAGCAGCGCCAGCGAGGCGACCAGCAGCGGCACGGCGTGGCCGGGCCAGGGCGGGGTGAGCCCGGCGTACGTCACCGGGGCGGCGATCACGGCCCAGAGCAGCAGGTCACCGGCCCGGCGCCGGCCAAGCGGCGGGGTTCGCGCTTCCACGGCGGCCACGCTACCGACGGCCGGCCGGGTGGGGACACCGACGAAAGTCAGGTGCTCAGCCGCTCTCCTCGGCCCAGGCGCGCCAGTCGTCGAGGACGCCGTAGAGGGCCGGGGTGAGCCAGCCCGGGGCGGACCGGCGGAACACCCCCGGGTCCATCCCACCGGCGCCCATCGGCACCGCGCCCAGCAGGTTCGGCACCAGGTCGGACAGGTTGAGCCAGTGCACCAGCTCCGGCTCGGCTGGCCAGGCGCCGATCACCACGCCGGCCGGGATGGCCCGCCGTTCCAGGGCCTCCAGGGTCAGCGCGGTGTGGTTGAGCGTGCCCAGCCCGGCGCGGGCCACCACCACGGCGGGGGCGCCCAGCGACACCGCCAGGTCGGCCACCGTCCAGGGCTCGCCCGACGGGCGCAGCCCCATGGGTACGAGCAGCCCGCCGGCCCCCTCGACGAGCACCAGGTCGTGCTTGTCGGTCTCCTCGCGGACGGCGTCGACCGCGGTGTAGAGCTCCAGCGGCTCCAGCTCGGCGACCCGGGCCGCGGCGAGCGGGGCGAGCGGGTCCGGGTAGCTGGCCAGGGTCCGGCCGGTGAGCGGGGCGGCCAGCCGGGTCACCGAGTCGATGTCGCCGGGGTCGCCGGTGGCCGTACCGGTCTGGCCGGGCTTGACGACCGCGACCCGCAGCCCGGCGGCCTGGGCGGCGGCGGCGATCGCCGCGGTCACCACGGTCTTGCCCACCTCGGTGTCCGTGCCGGTCACCAGCACCGGCCCGGTCCAGCCGTTGCCGTTCGTCATGGTGCACACTCCACGATCACGTCCAGAGCCCGCTCGAAGTCCGCCCGCGCCACCCCGGCGCTGATGGTCAGCCGGAGCCGGGAGCGGCTGTCCGGGGTGGACGGCGGCCGGAAGCAACCCACCGCCACGCCCCGGTCCCGGCAGTCGGCCGCCCAGGCGGTCGCCGCCTCCGGACCGGGGGCGGTCACCGAGACCACCGCCGCGTCGGGGGCGGAGACCTCCAGGCCCGCCCCGCCCAGTCGGGCCACCGTGCGGGCGGCCCGCTCGGCCAGCTCGGCCCGCAGACCGTCGCCGGCCCGGGCCAGCCGGACGGCGGCGCGTACCCCGGCCACCACCGCGGGCGGCGGCGCGGTGTCGAAGATGAAGGTGCGGCCGGTCTCCACCAGGTGCCGGACGAACTCCGCCGGCCCGGCCACCACCCCGCCGGCCCCGCCGAGCGCCTTGGACAGGGTCGCGGTCACCACCACGTCGGGCTCGCCGGCCAGCCCCGCCGCGGCCACCCCGCCGGCCCCGGCCGGGCCGGTGACGCCGAGCGCGTGCGCGTCGTCGACCAGCAGCAACGCGCCGTGCCGGCGGGCCACCGCGTGCAGCGCGGCCAGCGGGGCGAGGTCGCCGTCGACGGAGAAGACCGACTCGGTCACCACCACCGCGGGGCGGTCCGGGGCGGCGGCCAGCGCGGCGGCCACCGCGGCCACGTCGGCGTGCGGGGTGACGATCGTCTCGGCGCCGGAGATCCGGCAGCCGTCGATCAGCGAGGCGTGGTTGTGGGCGTCGGAGACGAGCAGCGTACGCGGCTGCACCAGGCCCCGGACCGCGGCGAGGTTGGCCAGGTAACCGGAGGAGAAGACCAGCGCCCGGTCGGCGCCGAGCCAGTCGGCCAGGTCGTCCTCGAGGGCGTGGTGCAGGTCGGTGGAGCCGCGCACCAGCCGCGATCCGGTCGCGCCCAGCCCGTACGCCGACAGGGCCCGCCCGGCGGCGGCGGTGACCTCCGGGTGGGTGGCCAGGCCCAGGTAGTCGTTGCCGGCCAGGTCGACCACGGCGTCGCCGGCGTCGCGCGGGTGCAGCGTGCGGGTGAGCCCCGCCTTGGCCCGCAGCTCGGCGCGGCGGTCCAGGGCCGCCAGCCAGTCCGCCACCGTCACGTCCCTTTCCCCGACCCGTCGCCCCTGCCGGGCGCTTCCGCGGGGCGAAGTTACCATCCGGCCGGACGACCCCGGCGTGGCGCCGTCCGGCTCGCCGGGCCTGCTCGCGGGGCCCCGACGCGGCCGTTTCCCGGCCTCCGAGGGGCCTTGTAGGGTACGAGCCATGCCAGAGATCCTCGACCAGGCCCGCACCCAGGTGCTGGAGAACGGCGTCGGCCTCGACGAGGCCGGCGTCCTCGCCGTGCTGAACCTGCCCGACGAGCACCTGCCCGCCGCCCTCCAGCTCGCCCACGAGGTGCGGATGCGCTGGTGCGGCCCGGAGGTCGAGGTCGAGGGCATCGTCTCGCTGAAGACCGGCGGCTGCCCGGAGGACTGCCACTTCTGCTCCCAGTCCGGCCTGTTCACCTCGCCGGTCCGCTCGGTCTGGCTGGACATCCCGGCGCTGGTCGAGGCGGCGAAGCAGACCGCGGCGACCGGGGCGACCGAGTTCTGCATCGTGGCCGCCGTGCGCGGCCCGGACGCCCGGCTCATGAAGCAGATGCGCGAGGGCGTGGCCGCCATCAAGGCGGAGGTCGACATCCAGGTCGCCGCCTCGCTCGGCATGCTCACCCAGGAGCAGGTCGACGAGCTGGTCGAGATGGGCGTGCACCGCTACAACCACAACCTGGAGACCTGCCGCTCCTACTTCCCGAACGTGGTCACCACGCACTCCTTCGAGGAGCGCTGGGAGACCTTGAAGATGGTCCGCGAGTCCGGCATGGAGGTCTGCTGCGGCGGCATCCTCGGCCTGGGCGAGACGGTGGAGCAGCGCGCCGAGTTCGCCGCGCAGCTCGCCGAACTGGACCCGCACGAGGTGCCGCTGAACTTTCTCAACCCCCGCCCGGGCACCCCGCTGGCCGACCGCCCGGTGGTCCAGGGCAAGGATGCGCTGCGGGCCATCGCCGCGTTCCGGCTGGCCATGCCGCGCACCATCCTCCGGTACGCGGGCGGCCGGGAGCTCACCCTCGGCGACCTGGGCACCCGGGACGGCCTGCTCGGCGGGATCAACGCGGTCATCGTGGGCAACTACCTGACCACGCTGGGCCGGCCGGCGACCGCCGACCTGAAGCTGCTGGACGACCTGAAGATGCCGGTGAAGGCGCTCTCCGCCACCCTGTGAGGACGACGTGACCGAGCTTGTCGAGCCCGCGACGCCCGCCGGCGCCGCGCTGCCGCGCTGGTGCGACCGCTGCGGCGAGTCCGTGGCGGCGGGCCCGCACCAGGCGTGCGCGGCGGCCCGGGCGCTGGAGCCGCCACGCTGGTGTGCGCACTGCCGGCGGCGGATGAAGGTGCAGGTCGTGCCGACCGGCTGGTCGGCGGTCTGCGTCGAGCACGGCGAGATCCGGGGCTGACATGCTGCGGGGGCGGGCGGTGACGTTGCGGCCGGCGACCGACGCCGACGTGCCGGCGCTCGCGGCGATCCGGGCCACCCCTGAGGTACGCCGCTGGTGGCGCGGCGACGACGACCTCGACGAGGCGGTCCGCGCCGACCTGGCCGACGACGACCTGACCGTCTACGTGATCGAGCACGACGGAAAGCTGGTCGGCGCGATCCAGTGGTACGCCGAGACCGACCCCGACTACCGCCACGCCAGCCTGGACATCTTCCTCGACCCGGAGGCCCGGGGCGCCGGCCTCGGCGGGGACGCCATCCGCACCCTGGCGCGGCACCTGGCGGACGAGTACGGCCACCACCGCTTCACCATCGACCCGGCGGCGGCGAACACCGCGGCCATCCGGGCGTACGCGAAGGTCGGGTTCCGGCCGGTCGGCATCATGCGCCGCTACGAGCGGGGCGCGGACGGCCGCTGGCACGACGCCCTGCTCATGGACCTGCTCGCCGAGGACATGCGCGACTGAGCCGGCCGCGATCGCCCCCGCTCAGCGGGTCGGGATCCAGTAACGCCGGAGACGGCCCAGCTCGGTGTCCCGCACGTCTTCCAGCACGCCGCCGTGCCGCTCGATGGTCCGCGCCGACGCGGTGTTGTCGACGTCGCAGGTGACCAGGACGGGGTCGATGCCCCGGCGGGCCGCCTCAGCGAGCGCCTCGCCGAGCGCGAAGGTCGCCAGCCCGCGCCGGCGGGCCGCGGGCCGCACCCCGTAGCCGATGTGGCCGCCGGCCTGCATCAGGAAGTCGTTGAGGCGCAGCCGCAGGGTGACGGCGCCCAGCACCACGTCGCCCTCGACGATCCACCAGTAGAGCGCCGGGACCAGCCCGGCCGGCAGACGCGACTCGTCCGCGGCGTCGTTGAGCTGGCGTACCCAGGTCGCGAAGCCTTCCGGCGAGTCGACGTCGTCGCTCGGCTTCAGGCCGCTGCCGTCCTGGTGGACGCCCCGCCCCCAGTCGTCCCGGGCGGCCAGCCAGGACCGGTGCAGGCGGGCGGTCGGGGTGATCAGCTCCGGCATGCGGGCAGGCTAGCGGCGTGATCCGTGGCTCGGCCACCGAGTTCGGGGCGGTCAGCCGTCCCAGAGCAGGTGGCCGTCGGGGAGGCGGCGGGCGCCCTCGGCGGGGCGGTGCGGGGTGAGCCGGCCGTCGGGCATGAGATGCGCCACCGGCACCCCGCGACCGAGCACCGCCACGTCGGCGATCAGCCGCCGGTGGCAGCGCCACCAGACGCTCTCGCTGCACATCACCGCGGTCGTCCGGCGGTCGGCGTCGGCGAGCAGGTCGTCCAGCGCCGCGTCGAAGTCCGGCGTGCGGGTGTACGCGGCGTACGCCCGGAAGGCGGCCACGGTCCACCAGGTGTCCGGCTCCGGTTCCCCGGCGCGGACGTGCCGGCGGCCGCCCAGGCGAGGCTCCCAGCGGTAGTCGATTCCCCGCTCGGGCAGCCAGCGTTCGAGCGCTTCACGCCGGACGTCCGGGTTGGTCCGGCTCGCCGGATAGCGGCGCACGTCCACGACGAGCGCCACCCCGGCACCGGCCAGCAGGTCCCCCAACTGCTCCCGATCCGCGGCCCCGTGCCCCACCGTCACCAACACGCTCCCCAGGTTCCCCCGAATCTTGACGACTTACCGTTCGTGGCGAACGCCAACTTTCCAAGATTCACTCCTCGCCTCGCCAACCCGCGGCGTGGAGGGCGCGGCGGAGGGTCGTGGCGACCTGCGAGCCACAGCTGCTGGTCACGGGTCAGCCGGCCGTTGCGGGTGAGCAGAACTCCGCGACACAGCGACCGCCACCGCACCAGTCCGCGCACTGTGCCCTCGCTCAGCAGCCGGGTCGCCTGCGCCGTGGTCACCACCCCGGCCTGCTCGAACGCCGCCCACTCCAGCGCCCCCGCCTCAGCCGTCGAAAGACCCTCACCCACCCGACTGTCCTCCCACCCCGCGTCGCTCACCGCCCTGTCCACAGGCCACAAACGAATCTTGGAGAGTTGCCGTTCCACACGAACGACAACTCTCCAAGATCACTAACGCGACCGCTACGAGGCGGTGCAGGGGGAGCCGTTGAGGGTGAAGGTGGTGGGTTTCGGGTTGGTGCCGGTGTGGGTGCCGTTGAAGCCGAAGCTGGTCGACGCGCCCGCCGCCAAGGCGCCGTTGTAGGCGACGTTCGTCGCGGTCACCGCGGCGCCGGTCTGGGTCAGGTTCGCCGACCAGCCCTGGCCCACCTTCTGCCCGCTGCTCGGGAAGGTGAAGGCGAGGGTCCAGCCGTTGATCGCGCTGGTCCCGGTGTTGGTGATGGTGATGTTCGCGGTGAACCCGGTGTCCCAGGTGCTGGCCGTCCAGGTCACCGCGCAGCCGCCGGCGGCCGGCGAGTCCGCGGTGGTGACGGTGAGGGGCGGCGAGGCCGCCGAGACGTTGCCGGCCGCGTCCACCGCGACCACGGTGAAGGTGTACGCGGTGGCGGCGGTCAGCCCGGTGACCGCCAGCGTGGTCCCGGTGGTCGATCCGACGAGGATGTTCCCGGACCGGTAGACCCGGTAGCCGGTGACGCCCACGTTGTCGGTGGCCGGGTCCCAGGTGAGGGTGAGCCCGGTCGGGCCGACCGCCGAGGCGGTGGGCGTGCCCGGGGCGGTGGGCGGGGTGGTGTCCGGCGCGGGGGCAGCCGGGGTGGTCACGGTCAGGGCCGGTGAGGCCGCCGACCGGTTGCCGGCGCCGTCGCGGGCGCGCGCCGTGAACTGGTACGTCCGCTCGGGCAGCAGTCCGGTCACCGCGAGGGTGTTGGTCGTGGCGTTGGTCAGCACGAGCGCGTCGCTGCCGGCCTGGGCGCGGGTGACCTCGTAGCCGGCCAGGCCGCTCCCGCCGGTGTCGGTGGAGGCGGGCCAGGTCAGGGTGAGGCCGGTGGCCGTAACGGCCGAGGCGACCGGGGTGCCGGGCACGGTGGGCGCGGTGGTGTCCGGGGTGGCGGGCCCGGGCTCCTCGCCCCAGACCCGCGTCCCGCCGGCGTAGAGCGGCACCTTCCGGTTGGGACCGGCGGTGGCCTGGTAGGAGGGGTCGTTGGTGGGGTCCCAGGTGCCGCCCTCCGGCACGCCGACCTTGAACTGCACCTCCATCCGGTGCTGCGACTGCCCGGCGGGCGCGATGGTCCAGCCGGTGCAGTCGACCTCGACGTACCAGATGTCGCCGGAGAGCTGCTTGGCCGTGGTGGGTGACGGGCAGCCCTGGGTGTAGCCGGGAGTGACCTGCACCGGGCCGGTGCCGTCGGGGCGGAAGTAGTAGCGGAACTTCGCGGTGGTCAGCGCCCGGGCCGGGAAGGCGGACTTGTTGTAGATGATCGCCTTGAGTCCGGTGGCCCGGGTTTCGGCCTGCATCACCGTGGTCTCGACGGTCAGCTCGTCCAGGTCGGGCGTCTCCGCGGTGGGGAAGCCGGCGAGTGGGCTGCCGCCGTACTCGGAGGCCAGCCGGGCCAGGGCGGAGGTGAAGCCGGCGTTGTAGTCGGTGGCGACCTCGTTCATGACGTAGTCCGAACGGCTGTCGGTGTAGGCGTCGTTGGCCGAGGACGGACCGCCGACCAGCGCGCCGTAGAGCACGTGCCGGGTCTCGGTGGGCACGGTCTGGCTGTCCCACCAGGAGCCGTGCGCGGTGCGGTGGTGCGGGTTGCGCGGTGAGTTCGTCCCGAAGCCGATCACGTAGCTGGAGTTGCGCGGGTTGTCGCCGAGCGCGTAGTTGATCTGCCGGACGGCGAAGTCGTGGTAGCGCGCCTTGCGGGTGGCGTCACTCGTCCGGTCGCTGTAGACGAGTGCGGCGAAGGCGGTGTTGGCGGCGTAGCGCAGGGCGCCCCAGGAGTCGAGCACGGCCATGCCGCCGGGCGAGTAGGGCACCCGCTGTCCGTTGACCCCGACGGTCCAGTAGTCGAGCCAGCGGTTGGCGTCGTCGACGTACTTCTGCTTGCCGGTCATGTTGGCCAGCAGCACATACGTGCCGAACTGCTTGTTGTCCCAGGCGATCGTCCACTTGTAGGAGCGGGTGGTGGACTGCGGCTCGGTGCCGAGCTTGTCGTACTCGCTCTCCGCCTTCGTGAGATAGGCGGCGTCGCCGGTGGCGCGGTAGAGCCAGACCGCGCCCCAGACCAGCTCGTCCTGGTAGCCGCTCCAGGACCGGTAGAAGCTGGTCGCGTCGGTGATGCACTCGTGGTAGCTCTTCCGGACCGTGTCGGCGAAGGTGTAGAGCTGCTTCGCGTGGCCGAGCAGCTTGTCGGCGTAGGCGGCGTCGGTCGGGCGGAAGACGATCGACGAGGCGGCCATCGCGGCCGCCGTCTCCCCCGCCAGGTCCGCGCCGCCACAGCTCGCATCGATCTTGTACGCGGGCCGCGCCATCGGCAGCACCTCGGCCGGTCCCCACCACTTGTGGTCGTCGTCGCCCTTGCCGACCTGTCCGTAGAGGACGTTCGGCGCGGGGTGCGCCTTGACGAACCAGTCGTTGACCCAGCGCAGGTTGTTCAGCAGGTGCGGGAGCTGGCCGGAGGCGACGTAGCCCTCCCGGTACTCGACCGCGCCCCAGGCCAGCATCGTGGCGCTGAACGCCATCGGGAAGCCGAACTTCACGTGGTCGCCGGCGTCGTACCAGCCGCCGGTGAGGTCGAGGCCGACGTCCGCGCCGTCGGTGAGCGCCGAGTCGCCCCGCCAGGAGACCCGGTTCCAGGCGGGTTTCTTCCCGGACTGCTGCGCCTCGTAGAAGAACAGCGACTTCTGCAACGCCTCCGCGTAATTGAAGGCGGGCGCGGCCAGGGCGCTCCCGGTCCGCGCGCCGGTGGTGGCAGAGACCGCGCCGTAGTTGAACGCGGGCGCGGCGGCGGCCGGCGTGGACGTTATGACGGCGACGGCCGTGGTCAGGCCGGCTGCCAGCGCGGTGCCGGCGGCGAGCAGCCGGCGGAGCCGGGACCGGCCACGAGGTGGCGGGGTCGGACGGGGCATGGCGAGCTCCTGTGGGTGGCGCCGGGCGGCAGCCGGACCGGAGGGGGACGGCGTCGGGAGGTCCGGGCTGCCGACGGCTGTGGTGGTGGGGTGGACCGCGGGGGCGCGGGAGCGCTCCCATGGATAGTCGACAATGTAATCTCGACGTCACCGGTTTGGGAAGACGGGCCGTCGGCGGGCCCGGAACGTGCGCAGCGCCGTAGCCCTCTTCCGCGTTACGCCGACACGCGCAGGAAGTGGCATCGACTTCGATCTTCGCGCGGCACATCGTCGCAGCTCAGGCCGTTCGTCCGATGTCGCCGGACGGGTGCCGACATGGCATGATGTGCCGTCCCCTCTCCCGATCTCGGAGGATTCCTCATGCCACAGCGTCGGCACGTGGCGCGCGCGGCCCTCACCGCAGCCGCCGCCACGGCCATCCTCGGGCTGGCCACCCCGGCCTGGGCCACCGGCAACCCGCACAACCCGCCGGGCGACAACGGCACCGTCAAGATCGACGGAGCGCCCTTCTCGGACAAGGTCGACAACCAGCCGCACGTCACCTGCGACTTCGAGCTGGAGTTCTTCAACTTCGACCAGGACCAGAAGGCGAACATCACGCTCTGGGCGCAGCCGCCGTCAGCCACCCCGAAAGACAAGATCGTCTGGTCGAAGAGCAACGTGCTGATCAGCGACGACCCGGCCTCCGGCGCGGAGAACGACCACGACGAGGTCATCAAGCTCTCCGCGAACGACCTCGACCTCACCGGGCTGACGCTCAATGAGCAGCAGGGCTACCACATCAAGCTCGACGTGGACCTGACCGACGGCAAGGCGTTCGACGACAAGCACAAGGTCTTCTGGCTGAAGCCTTGCGAGTCGTCCCCGACCACGCCGCCGACCACGTCCACCCCGGGTGAGGAGACGCCGACCCCGACGCCGGGCGGCTCGGAGAACCCGTCCGAGAACCCGTCGGGCACCCCGGCGCCGGGCACCTCGGTCAGCGGCGGCGCGGGCGGTGGCAGCGGCACCGAGGGCGGCCTGCCGCTCACCGGCGTGGCCGTCACCAGCATCTCGCTCACCGGCCTCGCCCTGATCGGCGGCGGTGTCCTCCTGATGGCGCTGCGTCGCCGCCGGGACAAGATCACCTTCACCAGCTGAGCCGGACACCGGCCCGGAACCGGCCGTCGGACCTTCGTCCGGCGGCCGGTTCCGCCGTTCCGGGCCGCCATGGCGACCCGGGTTCGATATGATCTTGAAGTGAATGCTCTCGACCCCGCCCGCACCGCCGTCGTCCTGATCGATCTCCAGCGCCGCATCGTGGACCTGCCGACCGCCCCGCACACCGGCCCCGAGGTGGTCGAGCGCTGCCTCGCCCTCGCCGACGCGGCCCGCGCCACCGGCGCCACCGTGGTGGTGGTCCGCGTCGACCGGCCCGGCCCCGATCCGCAGCCGGCGGGGAGCGAACTGCTGCCCGAGGTGGCGCCCCGCGAGGGCGACCTGGCGGTGGTCAAGCACAGCTGGGGCGCCTTCCACGAGACCGGGCTCGACGCCGCACTGCGGGCCCGCGGGGTCGACACCCTGGTAATCGGCGGACTGGCCACCAACTTCGGCGTCGAGCAGACCGCCCGGATCGGCGAGGAGATCGGCTACCGGGTGGTGCTGCCGCACGACGCGATGTCGGGTCTGGACGCGTACGCCCACGAGTTCGCGGTCGACTACGTCTTCCGGCGGCTCGGCACCGTCTGCACCACGGCGGAGGCGATCGCCGCGCTGCGCGGTTGAACCGGCCGAGGGACCGATCCGTACTGACGGGTAACCCGGTCGACGCCGCCCGGAGCTGGATCACATAATCGACTGACTTCTATAGATTGCCCGCGTACCCCCAGGTCAAGCCGGCACCGATCGGACCGCGACGTGTCGCGGCGGCGGGACGGCCGTCCTGGCATACGAGCGTACGGTTGCCCGCGCGCTCGGCCGCGCGGGACAGTACGCGACACCAGCGGTGCCATCGACGCCGCCGCTCCCCCGGACAACCCTGAGGAGATCGCGATGGCTCTCAGACTCGCCGACGGCACCTCCTGGTCCGACACCCTGGCCCGCGCGGTGGCCGCCGCGCCGGAGGCCTTCGGCACCGCGCCCGACGGCGTCGCCACCCTGCACAACCTCGTCGAGGGCGGGTGGCGGGCGGTCGGCACGCCGAGCCCGGTACGCACCCCGGTCGACAACACGGTGCTGGTCAACCTGGCCCGCCTCGACGCCGAGGCGGCACGCGGCGCGGTCGCGCACGCCGCCGCCGCGCACCGGGAGTGGGCGCAGACCCCGCTCGCCGAGCGCAAGGCCCGGGTCGACGACGCCCTGGACGCCCTCACCGCCCACCGCGACCTGCTCGCCATGCTGCTGGTCTGGGAGATCGGCAAGCCGTGGCGGCTGGCCTGCGCCGACGTCGACCGCGCGCTGGACGGCGTCCGCTGGTACGTGCAGGAGATCGACCGGATGCTCGCCGACGGCCGCGAGCCGCTGCCGGGCCCGGTCAGCAACATCGCTTCCTGGAACTACCCCATGAGCGTCCTGGTCCACGCCGAGCTGGTGCAGCTGCTGGCCGGCAACGCGGTGATCGCCAAGACCCCGTCCCAGGGCGGGGCGGTCTGCCTCACCGTGGCCCACGCGCTGATGCGCCGCGCCGGGCTGCCCGCCACCCTGCTCTCCGGCGGCGGCGAGGAGCTCTCCGAGGTCCTGGTCCGCGCTCCGGAGATCGGCGCCGTGGCGTTCGTCGGCGGCCGCTCCAATGGCGGCAAGGTGGCCGCCGCGCTGCTCGACTCCGACAAGCGGCACTTCATCGAGCAGGAGGGCCTCAACGCCTGGGGCATCTGGAACTTCTCCCAGTGGGACCTGCTCGCCACGCACCTGAAGAAGGGCTTCGAGTACGGCAAGCAGCGCTGCACCGCGTACCCGCGGTTCGTGGTGCAGCGCGACCTGGTCGACGAGTTCCTCGACGTCTACCTGCCGGTGGTCCGCTCCGTCCGGTTCGGACACCCGCTCGCCGTGGGGGACGACTGGTCGGCCGGCGACCCGCTGCCCGAGCTGGACTTCGGCCCGCTGATCAGCCCGGCCAAGGCCGAGGAGCTGCGCCGCAAGGTCGACGAGGCGGTCCGCGGCGGCGCGGTGCCGCTGCACCGGGGCAAGCTCGACGGCGCGCCCTTTCTCGACGGGCAGGACACCTCCGCGTACGTGGCGCCGGCGGTGCTGCTCGCCCCGCCCGGCCGGTCCCGGCTCATGCACGCCGAGCCGTTCGGCCCGGTGGACACCATCGTCGTGGTGGACACCACCGACGAGCTGCTGGCCCAGATGAACGCCTCCAACGGCGCGCTGGTCGCCTCCCTCGCCTGCGACGACGAGGAGCTGGCCGGCAAGCTCGCGGTCGACCTCCAGGCGTTCAAGGTGGGCATCAACAAGCCCCGCTCCCGCGGCGACCGGGAGGAGCCGTTCGGCGGCCGGGGCGCGTCCTGGAAGGGCGCCTTCGTCGGCGGCGACCTGCTGGTGCAGGCGGTCACCGTGGGCGGCGACGGCCGGCTCTACGGCAACTTCCCGGACTACAGCAGCTACCCAGCCACCTGACCGTCGGCCGGTCCGGACACGACAGGGCCCCCGCACCAGGGGCCCTGTCGTGCGGCCGTGGGGTCAGTACGACCATCGTGCCCGCGCGGTCGCGTCGGCCGGCCGGGGCGCCCCGGACCGGCGGGGAGCCAGCGGCACGGTCACGGTGAGCAGCGTGCCGTCCCGCTCCACCGACGTCGGCCGGTTCAGCCCCTGTACGGTGCGCAGCATCGGGGTGTTCCCGGCCTGGACGTGCAGCAGCACGGCGGCAAGGCCCGCCGCGTCGGCGTGCCCGAGCAGGCGCCGCAGCAGGGCCGAGCCGAGGCCCCGGCGCTGCCAGTCGTCCCGCACCAGCAGCGCTGCCTCCGCCTCGTCCCCCTCGCCGAGCAGGTTGGCCATCGCCACGACCTCCGCCGCCCCACCGGAGCCGGCCGTCGCGACCAGGGTCAGGCCCCGGACCGGTTCGAGCAGCCGGCGCAGCCGGGCGGCCGGCGGGTGCCCCGTCCCGCTCAGGTAGCGCCGCTGCCGGCTCCGGTCCGAGCACCCCGCGTGCAGCTCCAGCACGCCCGGCAGGTCGTCGGCGGTGGCGGGCCGCACCAGCACCTCGGCCGCGTCGGGCAGCACCAGGGTGACCCGGTCGGCGTCCCGGCGGGCCGCCGTCGCGGCCAACTCGACCAGGGCCTGGGCCCGGGCGTACTCGGCCGGGGTGAAGCTCGGCTCCCGGCGGCGCAGCTCGTACGAGCCGCCGGCCGGGTCGGCCAGCAGCATCGTGGTCTCGTCCACCCCGCCCAGCGGGACGGCCGGCGCCGGCCGCCAGGTCACCGCGTCCGCGCCGAGCAGGACGCGCAGGGTCTCGCCGGCCGCGTCCGGGTCCCGGACCAGCCGGCCGGCCAGGCCGAGCACCCGGGTCGGCTGGTCGGCCAGGCCGCGCGCCTCGCTGCGCGCGACCCAGCAGTCCCGGCCCCGGCCCCGCTCGACGGCCGCCCGCAGGTCGGCCTCGGTGAGCTGGTCGGGCGCGTCGACCAGGAAGTCGTCGACGGCCCCCACCTCGGTGGTGTGCACCTGCACGGTGAGGATGTTGACCCCGCGCAACGCGAGGCTCGCCGTGAGCACCGACAGGTAGCCCGGCCGGTCGTCCACGGTGGCACGGATCCGCCACAGCGCCATGGTTCGCTCCCTTCCTCACCGTCGACCCTGCCCGCCGCCTGTTGCGCCCCCGTTGCCCACCGGTGAAACGGCGGGAGCGGTCAGGTGATGGTGGTCACGGGCGGGGCGCCGACCAGGTCCAGCCGGTCGCCGAGGATCACCGCGCCGGCCCGGACCAGCTGGGCGAGCCGGTCCACCTCGGTGGCGTGGAAGGCGGCCGCGGCGAGCGGCTCGGTGTGCTCCCGTGCCACCACCAGCACCAGGCCGGCCCGGCCGAAGGGCGCGACGGCGTAGTGGTGCCCGTCCGGGGTGGTCATGGCGCGGGCCCGCAGCGGGGTCACCTCCGGCAGCCGGGGCGGGACCGGGGCGCGCCAGCTCGCGTACCCGACCGTCGCCGCACCGGCGCCGCCGCCGCGCGCCGCCCAGTCCAGCGGGACCACCGCGGCCACCGCCCAGTCCGCGGCGAGCAGCCCGGGCACCGCGTCGACGAGGGTGGCCACCCCGTCGGTCGGGTTCGCCGCCACCTGGGCGAGCAGCTCGGCGTCCTGCCCCGTGGTGGTCGGCGCGCCGATCGCCCGCCACACCCCGTCCACCCGTACGCCGGGGATCGCGGCCAGGCCGGCGAGCAGGCGCTCCACCCGCGCCGCGCCCGGCCAGACCACGGTGAAGTCGTCGACCGCCCGGCCACCGAGCCGCTCCAGGACCACCACCTGGACGATGTCGGCGCCGGAGACGCCGAGCGTCCGGGCCACCTGGCCGAGCGTGCCCGGTCGGTCCGGCAGGGTCACCCGAACTCTCAGCAGCATGTCTGGTCCCTCCGCTCGGCGGGCCGGCCGTGGCGGCCGGCAGGCTGGGCCCCAGCCTGCCGGTTGACCATTTCGCCCCCGTTGCAGCGGCATGTCCCGCCGGGAACATCCGACCTTGACAACAAAGCTGAGCTGCCATCAACTAACCGGATGACCGATCCGGCCGTCGACGCACCGCAGCTCCCGGCCGGCTCGGCCCCGCGCGGGCTCGACCTCGACCGGCTGGCCGGGTATCTGGCCGCGCACCGGCCGGAGCTGGCCGGGCCGCTCTCGGCCGGCCTGATCGCCGGGGGCAAGTCCAACCTGACCTACCTGCTGCGCGCCGGCGATCGCGAGGTGGTGCTGCGCCGGCCGCCGCTCGGGCACGTGCTGGCCACCGCCCACGACATGGCCCGGGAGTACCGGGTGATCTCGGCGCTCGCCCCCACCTCGGTGCCGGTCCCCGAGGCGCTGCTGCTCTGCCCTGACGCCGAAGTGATCGGCGCGCCGTTCTACCTGATGGAGAAGGTCGACGGCGAGGTCTACCGGCGGCGGGAGCAGACCGACGCGCTCACCGCCGGCCAGCGGCGCGACCTGGCCATGGCGATGATGGACACTCTCGCCGGGCTGCACATGGTCGAGCCGGGCGCGGTCGGGCTGGCCGACTTCGGCCGCCCCGACGGCTACCTGGCCCGGCAGGTCCGCCGCTGGGCCGGGCAGCTCGACCGCTCCCGTAGCCGCCCGCTGCCCGGCATCGACGAGCTGCGGGACGTGCTCGCCGGCAGCGTGCCGGAGGGCGCGAACGCCGGGCGGATCGTGCACGGCGACTACCGGTTGGACAACCTGCTGGCCACGGTCGAGCCGGTGGCGGTGCGGGCGGTGCTCGACTGGGAGATGGCCACCCTCGGCGATCCCCTCGCAGACCTGGGCCTGCTGCTGACCTACTGGGACGTGCTCGGCGACAGCGACAGCGCCGACGGCAACCCGGTCGCCGACGGCATCGGCCCGCGGGCCGGCTTCCCCACCGGCGCCGAACTGATCGACCGGTACGCCGGCCGCAGCGACGTCGACGTCGGGCCGCTGCACTGGCACGTGGCGCTCGGCTGTTTCAAGCTCGCGGTGATCTGCGAGGGCATCCACTACCGGCACACCCTCGGGCAGACGCTCGGCGAGGGCTTCGACCGGATCGGCGAGATGGTGGCACCGCTGGTCGAGCACGGCCTGCGCGCGGTGAGGGGACACTGATGGAGTTCGCGTACGACGCCAAGACGGTCGAGCTGTGCGAGCGGGTCGAGGCGTTCCTCACCGAGTGCGTCTACCCGGCCGAGCCGGTGCACCACGAGCAGGTGCTCGCGGCCGGCGACCCGTGGGCCCGCCCGCCCGTGCTGGAGGAGCTGAAGGCCGAGGCCCGCGCCCGCGGCCTGTGGAACCTCTTCCTGCCCGACCCGCGCTACGGCACCGGGCTGACCAACCTCCAGTACGCCCCGCTGGCCGAGCTGACCGGGCGCAGCCCGCACCTGGCACCGGAGGCGCTGAACTGCGCCGCCCCCGACACCGGCAACATGGAGCTGCTGGCCGAGTTCGGCTCCGACGCGCAACGGGACCGCTGGCTCACGCCGCTGCTGGCGGGGGAGATCCGCTCCGCGTTCTGCATGACCGAACCGGAGGTGGCCTCCTCCGACGCCACCAACATCGCCACCCGGATCGTCCGGGACGGCGACGAGTACGTGGTCGACGGCCGCAAGTGGTGGTCGTCCGGGGCGATGGACCCGCGCTGCGAGATCTTCATCGTGATGGGCAAGACCGATCCGGGCGCCGACCGGCACCGCCAGCAGAGCATGATCCTGGTCCCCCGGGACACCCCGGGCGTGACGGTGCGCCGCGGCATGACCGTCTTCGGCTACCGCGACGCGCCGCACGGCGGGCACGCCGAGATCGACTTCACCGGCGTGCGGGTACCGGCGGCGAACCTGGTCGGCGCCGAGGGCGCTGGCTTCGCCATCGCCCAGGCCCGGCTCGGCCCGGGCCGGATCCACCACTGCATGCGGCTGATCGGCATGGCGGAGCGGGCCCTGGAACTGCTCTGCAGGCGGGCCCTGGACCGGGTCGCGTTCGGCCGCCCGCTGGCCGAGCAGGGCGTGATCCGCGAGTGGATCGCCGAGTCCCGGGTGCGCATCGAGCAGGCCCGGCTGCTGGTGCTCAAGACCGCCTGGCTGATGGACACCGTGGGCAACAAGGGCGCGCACACCGAGATCCAGGCCATCAAGATCGCCACGCCGGCGATGGCCGAGTGGGTGATCGACAAGGCCATCCAGGGGTACGGCGCGGCCGGCGTCAGCCAGGACACCCCGCTGGCGGCCCTCTGGGCGCAGGCCCGCACGTTGCGCCTGGCCGACGGCCCGGACGAGGTGCACCGGTCGTCGCTGGCCAAGCGCGAACTGCGCCGCTGGTCCTGACCCCGCCCGGGGGTCAGGCGGAGGCGCGGTGGATGAGCTTGGTGTCCAGCAGCACGTGCGGGCTGGGCAGCTCCTCGCCGCGGATCCGCGAGACCAGCAGTCGGGCCATCTGCCGGCCCATCTCCTCCACCGGCTGGAAGACCGTGGTCAGTGGCGGCTCGGCCTGCCGGGCGATCGGGGCGTCGTCGAAGCCGACCACCGCCACGTCCTCCGGCACGCGGCGGCCGGCCTCGCGCAACGCGCGGAGGGCGCCGAAGGCCATCAGGTCGGAGGCGACGAAGACCGCGTCCAGGTCCGGGCAGACCTCCAGCAGCCGGCCCATGCAGGCGGTGCCGCTGCCCTCGCTGAAGTCGCCGTACGCGATCAGGTCCGGGTTGAGGTCGCCGCCCGCGGCCCGGACCGCCTCCTTGTAGCCGGACAACCGGGCGAGGCCGGCACCCATGTCCTGGGTTCCGGCGATGGTGGCGACGCGCCGCCGGCCGCGGGCGAAGAGGTGCTCCACCGCCTGCCGGGCGCCGCCGACGTTGTCGACGTCGACGAACCAGGCCGGCTGGGCGTTCGGGTGCAGCATCCGAGCCGGCCGGCCACCGAGCACGGTGGGCAGGCCACGCTCCTCCAGCAGGGTGGGCAGCGGGTCCGCGTCGTGCAGCGAGAGCAGCAGCACGCCGTCGACGTGCTGGTTGGTCAGGTGGTGCTCGACCCGTTCCCGCTCGATCTGCGTCTGCGCCATGGCCAGCCAGAGCTGCATCGGGGTCTCCAGCAGCGCCGAGCTGACGCCCCGGACGATGCCGGCGAAGAACGGCTCGGTGAAGACCCGCTCCCCCGACTCGGAGACCACCAGTGCCACCGAGTCGGTCCGCTGGGTGACCAGCGCCCGGGCCGCGCGGTTCGGCACGTACCCCAGCTCGGCGATGGCCGCCTGGACGGCCGCCCGGGCCTCCGGGCTGACCTGCGGCGAGCCGTTGACCACCCGGGAGACCGTGCCGCGGCCCACGCCGGCGCGGGCCGCGACCGCGTCGAGGGTCGGGCGCCCGAGCGACCGCGTGCGCTGCGTTGTCATCGTCTGTGCTCCTCCGACATCGGGCGGGCCCGGCACCTGTTGAGGCGTCGGCGCCGGGCCGCCCGTTACTGGCTGGCCCAGCCTATTGTGCGGCCAGGCCGTTGCGTCGGATCACATCGGCGTACCACGTGGCGCTGGACTTCGGGATCCGGGCCTGGCTGTCGTAGTCGACATACACCATGCCGAAACGCTTCGTGTAGCCCCACGCCCACTCGAAGTTGTCCATCAGCGACCAGGCGAAATAGCCCTTGAGCGGCACGCCGGCGCTGATCGCGGCGTGCGCGGCGCGCAGGTGCGCGTCGAAGTAGGCCAGCCGGTCCTGGTCGTCGACCCGGCCGTCGACCACCGCGTCCACGAACGCGGAGCCGTTCTCGGTCACGTAGAGCGGCAGGTCCGTGTAGTCCCGGTGGACCCGCTCCAGCGTCTCCACCAGGCCCGGGGCGTCGATCTCCCAGCCCATGTCGGTCACCGGGACGCCCCGGGTGACGAACCGCACGTCCTCGCTGCCCGGCCAGCACGAAGGCGCCCGCCAGTACTCTTCCGCCGGGGCGCTCTCCACCGGCGCGGCCACCACGTACCGGCTGTAGTAGTTGACCCCCACCATGTCCAGCGGGGTCGAGATGACCGCCAGGTCACCGTCCCGGACGTGCCCGAAGTCGGTGAGCTTGCGCAGGTCGGCGGTCAGGTCCGCCGGGTACGTCCCGCGCAGCACCGGGTCGAGGAAGAACCGGTTGGCCAGCGCGTCGATGCGGCGGGCGGCGTCGGCGTCCGCCGGCGAGTCGGTGGCCGGGGTGACCGGGTAGAGGTTGACCGTGATGCCGAGTTGCGCCTCCGGGCGGGACGCCCGCAGCGCCTGCACGGCCAGTCCGTGCCCGAGCATGAGGTGGTGCCCGGCCCGGACCGCGTCCGCCCCGTCCGAGCGGCCCGGCGCGTGCACGCCGGAGCCGTAGCCGAGGAAGGCCGAGCACCACGGCTCGTTGAAGGTGGTGAAGTACTTCACCCGGTCGCCGAGGGCGTCGGCGACCAGCTGGGCGTAGTCGGCGAACCGGGCGGCCGTGTCCCGGGCCGGCCAGCCGCCCGCGTCCTCCAGCGACTGGGGCAGGTCCCAGTGGTAGAGGGTCAGCCAGGGCTCGATGCCGTGACCCAGCAGCTCGTCCACGAGGCGCCGGTAGAAGTCCATCCCCTCCTCGTTGACCGCCCCGGCGCCGCCGGGCTGCACCCGCGGCCAGGAGACGGAGAAGCGGTAGGACCGCAGCCCCAGGTCGGCCATCAGCGGCACGTCGTCGGGCATCCGGTGGTAGTGGTCGCAGGCCACGTCACCGGTGTGCCCGGCCACCGTCCGCCCCTCGGTGTGGCTGAAGGTGTCCCAGATCGACGGGGTGCGGCCGCCCTCGGTCGCCGCGCCCTCGATCTGGTAGGCGGCGGTCGCCGCGCCCCAGAGGAAGCCGGGCGGGAAGGTCAGGGCCGCGCCCTGGTCGAGGACGCCGACGGCGGGCGGGCTGGCTGGGTTGCTCACGACTTGACGGCGCCTTCCATGATTCCGCCGATGATCTGGCGGCCGAAGATGATGAACACGATCAACAGTGGCAGGGTCGCCAGCGCGGTGCCAGCGAAGAGTGCCACGTAATCCGTCTGGTACAGCCCGGACGAGAGGATCTTCAGGGAGTACTGCACCGTCGGGGTGTCCGGGGTGAGCACGATGAACGGCCAGAGGAACTCGTTCCAGGTCTGCATGAAGGTCAGCAGGCCGAGCACCGCCGCGGCCGGCCGCAGCGCGGGCAGCACGACGTTCCAGTAGATCCGCCAGGTGGAGCAGCCGTCGAGCCGGGCTGCCTCGATCAGCTCGTCGCTGATCGCGGACATCGCGTACTGGCGCATCATGAACACGCCGAAGCCCTGCACCAGGAACGGCACGATGACCGCCTGCAGGGTGCCCGTCCAGCCGAGTTCCACCATCATCAGGTAGAGCGGGATGACACCGAGTTGGGTCGGCACCATCATGGTCATGATGATGATCAGCAGCAGCGCGTTGCTGCCCCGGAACTTGAGCTTGGCGAAGGCGAAGCCGGCCAGGCTGGAGAAGAAGATCACCGAGATGGTGACGACGGTCGACACGACGGCCGAGTTGACCAGACCGTAGACGAACGCGGCGTCCTCGTTGGCGAGCATCCGGTCGACGTTGGTGAACAGCTGGTCGCCGGGGATCGGCGGCATCTCGTAGACCGCACTGTTGTCCCGCGAGGCGATGATGAACGACCAGATGATCGGGAAGATCGACAGTACGCCGCCGAGGATCAGCGCGAGGTAGGTCAGCGGACTGGCCTGCCAGAGCTGGGCGCCGGGCACCCGACCGCGGCGGCGGGACGGCACCGGAGGCGGGGTGACCGAGCGGGGCAGGGTCTGCGTGGTGGTCACTTCTTGTCCCCCTTCACCGACCGGCGCACCAACACGAAGTTGATCAGCGCGAAGATGATGATCATCATGAACAGCAACCAGGACATCGCGGCGCCGTACCCGTACTCGGAGTTCCCGGTGAAGGTCTTCTCGTAGATGTACATGGCCAGGGTCTGGAACTGGTGGTCGACGCCGCCGCGGACCAGCCCGTTGCCGTACATCAGGGGCTCGGTGAAGATCTGGAAACCACCGATGGTGGAGATGATGACCGTGAACAGGATGGTCGGCCGGATCAGCGGAACGGTGATCGTCCAGAACTGCCGCCAGGTCGAGGCGCCGTCCAGCGACGCCGACTCGTACAGGTCCTTCGGGATGGCCTGCATGGCACCGAGGTAGATCAGCGCGTTGTAGCCGGTCCACCGCCAGTCGACCATGAAGGCGATGGCGAACCAGGAGGCGAAGCGGTTGTCCCGCCAGGCGATGGGGTCGAATCCCACCGTGCCGAGCAACCAGTTGATGAGGCCGTACCGGTCCGCGAAGATCAGCGCGAAGATGATGCCGACCGCGGCCACCGACGTGATGTTGGGGATGACCACACCCATCCGCAGCAGCGTGCGGGCCTTCATCTGCCGGTTCAGCAGGTTGGCGAGCATCAGCGCCACGATGAGCTGCGGCACCGTGCTGAGCAGGAAGATGCCGAGGGTGTTGTAGGCCGCGTTCCAGAACTGGGCGTCCTGCATCAGCAGGCGGTAGTTCTCCAGTCCGGCGAACTCCTTGGTCCCGCTCAACAGCTCGTAGTCGAAGAGCGAGACGTAGACCGTGTAGAGGACCGGGAAGAGGCCGAAGACCCCGAAGAGGACGAAGAACGGGGTCACATACAGGTACGGGGAGTACTTGAGGTCCCAGCGGCCGAGCCGGTACGACCGGCGCCGGTGCAGCGGGGCGGGCGGGGGCGGCGAGGCGGCGCGCGACGGTGGCGCCGCGCCGACAGTAGAACTCATTGCAGGTCCTTCCGGGGAGGTGGGACGGCGGCGACCTCGCCGCAGCGCCCACACCCTCGGGCGGGTGTGGGCGCCGCCGCCGAGCCCACGGGCAGCGGATCCCCGTGGGCTCGGCCGGTCACCGGCGACTCAGCTGGTCGCCTTCTTGGCCTCGTCCACCGCCTTCTTCCAGGCGGCATCCGAACTGAGCCGGCCACGCTCGGCCGCCTGCATCTGCGGCTCGAAGATGGTCTCCCAGACCTGCTGGTGCTTGGCGCCGAGGAAGACGGGCTTCATGTTCTTGACGCTCTCACCGAAGATCTTGCCGGTGGGCGCACCGCTGAAGTACTCGCTCGTCTTGTCCTTGAACGCCGGGTCGTCGAGGCCGGCGATGTCGGACGGCATCGCGCCCGCCTCCTTGAACGCCGCCAGGTGGCCCTCCTTGCTGGTCAGGTACTTGGCCAGCTCGTACGCCTCCTTCGGGTGCTTGGTCTGCGCCGGGACGGCCAGGTAGGAACCACCCCAGTTGCCGCCGCCGCCGGGGATGTTGGCGATGTCCCACTTGCCGGAGTTCGCCGGGCCGGACTTCGGGGCGATGACGCCCTCGGTCATCCAGGCCGGGCAGGGGAGCGTGGCGAACGCGGAGTTCTTGAAAGCCCCGTCCCAGTCGGCGCTCCACCGCTGCGTCTTGGCGGTCAGCCCGTCCTTGGCCATCGACAGGCCCATGTCCCAGGTCTGCTTGATCACCGGGTTGGTGTCGCCGATGAACTTGTTGTCCTTGTCGAAGAAGAAGGTCTCCGAGTTCTGCATGACGTACGGCTGCATCAGGCTGGTCGCGCTGTCCAGCCAGGCGGCCTTGACCTTGCCGCTGGCCTTGAACTCCTTGCCCAGCGCGATGTAGTCCTGCCAGGTGGTCATCCGCTTCGAGACCTCGTCCCGGTCGGTGGGCAGACCGGCCTGCTGGAACAGGTCCTTGCGGTAGCACATGGCCAGGCCACCGACGTCGGTGCCGAGCCCGATCAGCTTCTTGCCGTCGGGCGTCAGGGCGTTGTTCCACTTCCACTCGGGGAAGTTGGCCTTAACCTCACCGGCGCCCAGGTCGAGCAGGTTGGCGAACTTGTCGGGGTTCTGGACGTACCCGAGCAGGACGCCCTCCTCCAGTCCGACCACGTCGCCGGCACCGCTGCCGGCGGCGAGCCACTGCACCAGCTTCGGCTGGAAGTCGCGCAGCTCGCCCATCTTCTGGTGCTCGACCTTGATGTTCGGGTGCGCCGCCTCGAAGTCCTTGATGGCCTGGTCGTAGCCGAAGTTCTGGAAGGTCTGCAGGACCAGCTTGACCTGGCCGCCCTCGCCGGTCGACCCCTCGTCGTTCTTCTTGCTGCACGCTGCGCTGCCGAGAGCAACGCCCGCGGCGAGCACGACGGCCGCAACTGTGCGGAGCCGGCGCCTCATGACGCTCATCCCTGACCCCTCTCAGGTGGGTAATCCGTGTGGTGGTTTCTGACCCGCGCCGGCCCGTCGGCCGGCAGGTCACGTGGTGAGGCTTTGGTTCTGGGGCGCCGCCGCGACGAGCGATGTGGCTTGAGACACACGTCATCCGGGAGCGCTCCCATGAGATTGCCGCCAGGTGTCAGGGGTGTCAATAGACCGTTGGGAGCGTTCCCAGATCGTTACCGCGTCGATCCCCGGAGCCCTCCGGGGAGCGCGGTCAGCAGAAGCGGCGCAGCAGAGTGGTGGCCCGGTCGGCGGCGAAGGAGTCCGGCTCGAAGCCCGGGCCGGCCCACTCCCGCATCATCCGGTGCTCGGCGTGCCCGGGGTCGGCCAGCGCGGCCAGCAGTACGGCGTACCCGGCGGGGCCGCCGACGTCCTCCGGCGGGCAGGCACGCTCCCCCTCGACGCAGACCGGGTAGCGCTCGTCCGGGTCGGCCGCGCAGACGTCCTCGACGACCAGGTCGTGCTCCCACCAGTCGCCGAAGTCGTAGGTGTAGCGGAACCGGTCGCCCTTGCCCACCACCGCGTCCAGCCGGACGTCCAACTCGTCCCGCAGCGCCAGCTCGCCGTCCGGATCGGGTACGCCGTACTGGCGTCCGTCGATGTCGAACGAGTGCAGGTGGCAGTCCCGCCAGCCCATCGCGTGCTGGACCACCCGATGCAGCCGGTCCAGGGTGTAGCCGCCGGGGACCAGCACCCGCCGCCACACCGGCGGCCGGACCCCGGCGAGGGAGACCTTCAGCTGGAAGATCTGACGCGACATGCTGTCCCATCCTTCCTCGGCATAGGCTGCCTACATGATCTGCCGAGCGTGCCGGGAGCGGCGGCACGACGACTGTCCAGGCCGGAAGTGGTGCGACTGCCAGCACCGTACCCCCGAACCCACCCCTCCGGTCACCGGTCCGGCCGGCGAATGAGCGTCGGAACCCCGATCGAACGGATCTGGCCGGCGCCCGTCACCGGGCCGCTGACCGACCCGGAACTCGCCGCGCTCTACGGCCGCGCCCCGCACCCCCACCTGCGGGTGAACTTCGTGGCGAGCGCCGACGGCGCGGTCACCCTGGACGGCTACTCCGCCGGGCTCTCCGGGGAGCCGGACAAACGGGTCTTCGGCCTGCTGCGGATGCTCTGCGACGGCCTGGTGGTGGCCGCCGGCACGCTGCGCCACGAGGGCTACCGGGCGGTCCGGCTCGGCGACGCGCGCCGGGCCTGGCGCCGCGAGCGGGGCCTGGCCGAATATCCGACCCTGGTGGTGGTCTCCGGCTCGCTGGACCTCGACCCGGCCCAGGCGTGCTTCGCCGACGCGCCGGTCCGGCCGCTGGTGCTCACCGGCGCGACCGCCGAACCGCCGCCGGGGCTCACCGAGGTGGCCGATCTCGTCCGCTGCGGCGCGGAGCGGGTCGACCTGGCCGCCGGCCTGGCCGAGCTGCGCCGGCGGGGGCTGGGCCAACTGCTCTGCGAGGGCGGGCCGCACCTCTTCGGCGCGCTCACCGCCGCCGACCTGGTGGACGAGCTGTGCCTGACCGTCGCGCCGCTGCTCGCCGGGGCCGGCCCGGGCCGGATCACGGCCGGGGACGGCAGCGCGCCCCGGCACCTGCCGCTGCGCCACGTGCTGGCCGCCGCCGACGGGGTGCTGATGTTGCGTTACGCCCGCGACCCGGGTGGCGCGCCGCCCGCCGGCGCCGCTCCCGCCGCCTGACCGCCGGCGCCCGTCACACGATCAGCGACCCGGCGGGTCCGACGGCAACGAGTCCGGCAGCCCGAACGCCGCGAAGTGCGCCGCGCCCACGAACGAGGTGATCCGGGCGATCCGGTCGTTCCGCAGCGTCAGCACGTCGACCGACCACGGCAGGTACGGGCCGGTCGCGCCCGCGCGCAGGTAGCCCGCGACGGCGGGCTGGCCGTTCGCGCCGGTGGGCAGGTGCCGCCAGGCGCCGCAGGGGCCGAGCGGCGCCGACCGGGCGAAGTCCAGCACCGTCGCGATGCCCCGGTACCAGTGCGGCATCGGTGGCATGGACCAGGTGACGTCCTCGGCGAGCAGGGCGACCAGGGCGTCGGCGTCACCGTTCGCCAGGGCGGTGGTGTAGCCGGTGACGACCTCCCGCAGCCGGACGTCGTCCAGCATCCGCAGGGTGCGCTGCTGGGAGGCGGCGGGAGCCCGCTCGGCGAGCACCCGGCGGGCTCGCGCGAGCGCCGAGTTCACCGCGCTGGCCGAGGTGCCCAGCATCGCCGCGATCTCGGCGGCGGAGTAGCCGAGGACGTCGAAGAGCAGCAGGGCGGCCCGCTGGTTGCCCGGCAGGTGCTGCACCGCGGCCACGAAGGCCAGCTCGACCGCCTCGCGCTGCTCGTACCGCGCGCCCGGCGGGACGGGACCGGCCGCGAGGCCGGTGTCCGGGTAGGGGCCGAGCCAGGAGACCTCGTGGTCCGGGCGGCTGTCCGGTACGGCGCGGTCGCTGGCCGGGCCGAGGTCGACCGGGAGGGCCCGCCGGGCGCGACCGGCGATGGCGTCGAGGCACACCCGGGTCGCCACGGTGTACAGCCACGAGCGCAGTGAGCCGCGTCCCGCGAAGGCCGGCAGTCCGCGCCACGCCCGCAGCAGCGCGTCCTGGAGGGCGTCGTCGGCGTCGTGGACCGAGCCGAGCATCCGGTAGCAGTGGGCGTGCAGTTCCCGGCGCAGCGGCGCGACCAGCGCGGTGAAGGCGACCTCGTCGACCGGGGCCGGGTCCGGAGCTCCGGTGGCGGTCGACGAAATGACGCTCACAACCGACGATTCTGCCCCACCACCGGGGTCTGGAAGGTGTACGGCTCGCCCAGGCACGAATCTGGAGGACCCGATGAGCAGCATGTCCACCGCGCCCGTCACCGCCGGCACCCTGGAGGTGCCCGACGGGCGGCTGTACTACGAGGTGCGCGGGCAGGGCCCGCTCGTGGCCCTGGTCGCCGCCCCGATGGACGCCGACGCCTTCGCGCCGCTGGCCGACCTCCTGGCCGCGGAGCACACCGTGTTGACCACCGACCCGCGCGGGATCCGGCGCAGCGTCCTGCACGACCCGCACCGCGACTCGACGCCCGAGCTGCGCGCCGAGGACCTCGCCCGGCTCCTCGCCCACGTCGACGCGGGTCCGGCGGCCGTGCTCGGGTCCAGCGGCGGCGCGGTGACCGTCCTCGCCCTGGCCCAGGCCCGTCCCGCGCAGGTGCACACGATCGTCGCGCACGAACCGCCGCTGCTCGGCCTGCTGCCGGACCGGGAGGAACTGCTGGCCCGCGAGGACGACATGATCGCCACCTACCGCGCCGGCGACCGGCTCGGCGCCGGGCGCAAGTTCCTCGCCAACGCCAACATCCACCTGCCCGAGGAGATGGTCCTGGGCATGTTCGGCGGCGAGCCGGACCCGCAGGCGGCCGCCGACGAGCACTTCCAGTACCTGCACATGATCCGCGGCACGACCCGGTTCCGGCCCGACGTCGCCGCCCTGCGCGACGGCCCGACCCGGGTCGTCGTCGGCCTCGGCGAGCGGTCGACCGGTGAGGTCTGCGACCGCACCTCGCGGGCGCTCGCCGCGGAGCTGGGCACGTCGCCGACGATGTTCCCGGGCGGGCACATCGGCTTCGCCGAGAACCCGCCGGCCTTCGCCGCCCGGCTGCGCGAGGTGCTCGCCGACGGCTGAGGCGCACTCCCCGGCATGACGGCGGCGGGCGCGGGACGCCGGGGTGGCGTACCCGCGCCCGCCGTCGGGAGCGCGGCTGCCCGGCGTCGACGGCGGAGGAGGCCGCCGACGCCGGGGCGGGCGATCAGTTGACGCTCACGGCCGACCAGGCGGCGGCCACCGTGTTGTACTCGGCGCTGCTGGTGCCGTACAGGTCGGCGGCGGCCGACAGGCTGGCGGTGCGGGCGCCGGCGTAGTTGGTCCGCGAGGTCATGTAGCGGGTGAGCGCGCGGTACCAGATGGCACCGGCCTTGGCGTTGCCGATGCCGGTCACGGTGCTGCCGTTGCAGGTCGGGCTGTTGCCGTACGTCGACGAGCCGCTGCCCACGGCGAGCAGGTAGAAGAAGTGGTTCGCGACGCCGGACGAGTAGTGCACGTTGAGCCGGCCCACCGAGCTGGTCCAGCAGTCGGCGGAGGAGCCGTCCTTGGAGGGCTTGTCCATGTAGCGCAGCGGACCGCTGCTGCGCACCTTCTCGCCGATCAGGTAGTCGCCCGGGTCGTTGCTGTTGGCGGCGGAGAACTCGACGAGGGTGCCGAAGATGTCGCTGGTGGCCTCGTTGAGACCGCCCGACTCACCGCTGTAGCGCAGGCCGGCCGTGTTGCTGGTGACGCCGTGGGTCATCTCGTGACCGGCCACGTCCAGCGAGGTCAGCGGGTACCAGCCGGAGCCACCGTCGCCGTAGGTCATGCAGAAGCAGGAGTCGTTCCAGAACGCGTTGGCGTAGTTGCTGCTGTAGTGCACCCGGCTGTACGCGCCGACCCCGTCGTTGCGGATGCCGTTGCGGCCGTGCACGGTCTTGTAGTAGTCCCAGGTCTTCTGCGCGCCGTACGCGGCGTCGGCCGCAGCGGTCTGCCGGTTGGCCAGGGTGCCGTCACCGAACACGTTCGAGGCGCTGGTGACCAGGGTGCCGGTGCCGCTGGTGCCGCCGTTGAGGTCGTACGTCTTGTGACCGCCCCGGGTGGCGTCGGCGAGCTGGTAGGTGCTGCCGGAGAGGGTGCTGCCCACGGTCACGGTGCCGGAGTGGAAGGTGTTGCCCGTGCCCTCGCTCTGCACGCCCTCCCAGGAGTCGCGCACCTTGCCGGTGGTGGCGTCCACCAGCACGTGCAGCTCGCTGGGGGTGCCGTCGGCGTACGCGCCGCCCACCACGACCTCGTAGGCCAGGGTGGTGCCGGTGGCGTCGGCGTCGTGGACGAGCTGGCTGCCGTCGACCCGGCGGGTGGCGGCGGTGGAGGCGGCGAGCGCGACCCGGCCGGCGGTCGCGGCGCTGACCCGGGCCTTGGCGCCCCGGGTCGGCGCGGCCGCGAGGCTCTGGCTGGCGCCCTTCCAGGTGTTGCCCTTGCCGAGGTGGACCACGGTGTCGCCGCCCAGCACCGGCAGGCCGTCGGAGTAGCGGTTGAGCCGGACGTGCTCGGTGCCGTCGGCGTCGGTCTGCACGTTCTTGAGCGTGAAGCTCTGGCCGTCGGCGACCAGCGCGCTGCCCGAGTGGGCCTTGAGCTGGGCGACCGCCCGGGTGAACGCGTCACCGGAGACGGGGGCGGCGGAGGCCGTGGTGGGCAGCGCGCCGGCGGCGGCGAGCAGCGCCGCCGTGGCCAGCCCACCGAGGAGAGTGGTACGACGCATGAAGTTCCTACCTTCACTAGGACTGCCGGTCTGGGGGGTTCCGACCGACGGGTGACCCGCCGTGGGAGGGCACGCCGGATCGGCCGCGTCTGTGCAGGTCACACGGCAGCGGCTACGCACCAGGGATCGATGGAGGAAAGATCCTCGATGCGTTGTTGCACATTCTTGCCGCACCCGACCCTTGTCTGTCACGACCTGCGGCCAAGATTTTTTCCAGACTTTTCGCGTCCCGTTCACCACCCGGCGCGGCGAGGGCGCCCCCGGCGCCGGGCGCCATGGTCCGACGGATCGGTCCGGCCGACTCGCGAACCGGCCCGCCGTCAGCGCCGTAACCTCGGGGAATGCGTTCTGCGCAGGCGACCGGGACGGCGCCGGAGCGGACCGGTCGCCCGCTGCTCGCCGGTGGGCTGCTGGTCGCCACCGGCCTGGCCGACGTGCTGGCCGCGTACGGCATGCTCCGATCCGGGGCGTTCATGGTGCTGGCCGACGGCGGGCTCTACCCCGTCGACGTCACCGGCTGGATCTGGCTGCACCTGACGACCGGCACCGCGGTCGCGCTCGCCGGCCTGGTGGCGCTCACCGGCCGGGGCGGCGCGGCCACCGTCGCGATCTGCTGTGCCGCACTGGCGATCGCCGTGGAGCTGCTCATGCTGCCGTACGCGCCGATCCTGGCGGTCCTGGTGGCCGCCGTCGACGTCGCGGCGATCCGGCTGCTGCTCCGCCACCGCCGCACGACCGGCGGAGGGTGAGGCCGGCGCCTCCGGTCAGCGCGGCTCGCAGATCCGCGCGGAGAAGGCCGGGTCGCCCTCCCGGCCGGCCGCCCACACCGGATTGACCGTCAGGGCGAGCGGCGGGGCCTGCCACGCGGCGCCCAGCCGCTGGAGCAGGCGGTACTCCCGGCGTGGCTCGTCGACCCGGCCGCCGGCCAGGAAGTCGACCACCCGTTCCTCGGCGATCCGCTGGCCGATCAGCCCGCCATGCAGGGCGGGCATCTGGAAGACCGGAATCCGGCTGTACTCGCCGGGCGGCGCCTCGGCCGCGCTGACCGTCGGCAGGAAGGCGATCATGCGGACCCCGGCCACCGGGCAGAGCGTGCGGTTGCGGTAGAAGGGCGCGTTGACCAGCACCGACCGCACGAACGGCTCGTCCGGATGGCTCTTGACCCGCCGGCCCAGGTTGGCGAACCAGAAGATCCCGCGCAGTTCCCAGCCGGCCGCCACGCCCCACCCGGAATACCCCGGCGGCGGGTAGTAGGCCCGGCCGGGCTGGATGAGCGGGCTGAACAGCAGCACCGCCTCCACCGGCAGCGGCTGCGCCCACTTGTCCAGGTAGGTCCGCGCCACCATGGCCCCCTCGCTGAACCCGAGCAACGCGATCGGCCGCCCGGTCCGGCGGTGTAGCTCGTCGATCTGCGCGGCGAGCAGCACCGCGCTGGAGTCCAGGGAGCGGTGGGTCGCCTCGGGCCCGTAGGGCAGCGGCCGACCCTGCCGGTCGAGGCCCGCGTAGGAGAAACGCTCCACCCGGGGGTCCGTCGGCAGCACGCCGCTCCATTGCGAGTCGTGCCCGGCGATGGCGATGACCGCGTGCGGCACCCGGTCGGGCAGCCGCTCGGTGACCACCGGGGGCAGCCACTCCCTCGGCGGGCCCACCGCGACGGCGACGAGCGACTGCGACCCGACCGCGGCGGCCATGGTGAGGATGATCGCCACCGGCGCGACCGGGATCCGGGCCAGGCGGATCCGGGCGGGCAGCACGGCCGCCGCCACGGTCCGCTGCCAGAGGAGGCCGTTGATCAGGCCGGCCAGTGCGGCCAGGGGGACGCCCCACCATCCCGGCGTGCTGGAGATGACCGCGCCCGCCACGGTGAGCACCACGAAGTTCAGCACCGACCAGCCGAGCAACTCGACCGTCGGCAGGCCCCGCCACCAGTGCCGGACCACTCCGGCGCGCTGGAGGAACGGGGCGAGCACCAGCATCGGGGCGAGCGAGGCGAACAGGTAGAGGGAGAGCGCGACCGCCGAGAAGGCCACCGAGATGGCGGCCCAGGGCGAGATGATCACCAGAGCGAGGGCGGCCACCTCCAGGTTCCGCCGGACCAGCCAGCCGAACGCGGGACGCGCCGGCCCCGCGGGCCAGGCCAGCGCGGTCAGCCCGGCGCTGAGCAGGCCACGGAAGACGGTGAGCGCCACCAGCCCGAGCAGGAAGTTCCACCAGGAGTCGTGGTAGACCAGCAGCCATCGCAGGTCGTGGTACGAGTCGTACGGCCACACCGCGGTCACCTGGGGCGCCAGCCCTCGGGCGCCGTGGAAGCCGATGCCGACCAGCACCGCCTCCTGCACCACCGGCGGCAGCACGGCGAGCACCAGCAGCATCGCCGTCCGGCTCCGGAGTGCCTCCACCGCGGCTCCTTCAGTACCTTCCGTCCTCGGGCCCTTGCAGGATCTCCCGGGAGCCGGCCCGGCGGTGCCGGAATGGCCGACCGGGGCGTACGGAGAGTCAGCGGGCGGTCCCGCTGCGCAGGGTCGGCGGACCGGCGGGGTGTCGTCCGCCGCGTCGCGTGGCAACCTGTCGCATCCCTCGGGCAGGATGCACGACGTGCGCCGCGAACGGGACGACCAGCCGACCGGAGACCGCCGATGACCGACGACCTGCTCGACGGCCCCGGCGACGGGGTCGGCCGCGTGCTCGGCACCGCCGACGCCACCCCGCTCACCTTCTGGACCGCGGTCGCCCCCGGCAGCTACCTCCAGCTCGACGACGTCGTGGTGACCCGCCGCGAGCTGCCCGACCGGGAGCCGGTCACCATCGCCGGCGTGGTCACCCAGGTGCGCGCCCGGCACGAGGGGGCGCAGTTCGACTCCGACGTGTTCGCCATCGCCGACGGCACCCTGCCGGCCCAGGTGCAGGAGGCCGCCGAGATCACCACCACCCGGGTCGACCCGGAGTTCTACGTGCCGCCCACCCCCGGGGCCGTGGTGCACCGGGCCGAGGGCGACGCCCGGGCCCGGGCGCTGCACTTCGACCGGATGGAGCGGCGCATCCCCATGGGCATGGGCCGCGACGGCGTCCCGGTCTACCTCAACGCCGACTTCCTCGACGGCACCCGGGGCGCGCACGTCTCCATCTCCGGCATCTCCGGCGTGGCCACCAAGACCAGCTTCGCCACCTTCCTGCTCTACTCGGTCTTCCGCTCCGGCGTGCTCGGCGGCGACGCGGTCAACGCCAAGGCGCTGATCTTCAACGTCAAGGGTGAGGACCTGCTCTTCCTCGACCACCCCAACACCCGGCTCGACGACGCCACCCGGGCCGGCTACGCCAAGCTCGGGCTCGACGCGGGCGCCTTCCCCGACGTCCGGGTCTACGCCCCGCCCCGGGTCGGCGACTCCTCCGGCACGCCCGACGTGAGCAGCCGGCTCACCGGGGTGGACAGCTTCTACTGGACGCTGAGCGAGTTCTGCGCCGACCGCCTGCTGCCCTACGTCTTCGCCGACGCCGACGACGAGCGGCAGCAGTACACGATGGTCGTGCACTCGGTCGCCGCCCACCTGGCCCGATACGCCCAGCCCGCCGACGGCGGGGTGAGCATCGACGGGGTCCGGCTGGGCTCCTACGCCGACCTGGTCGACCACGTCGTCGAGCAGCTCAACGACGACGAGACCCGGAGCGACTGGGCGGGCAGCGCGGTCGGCCTGGGCACGGTCAACGCGTTCGCCCGCCGGCTCATCGGCAGCAAGAAGGACCTGGGCCGGCTGATCCGGGGCGACCTGGCCACCCGCCGCCCGCACTCCATCAACACCGCCGAGTCCGCCCAGGTCACCGTGGTCGACCTGCACAACCTGCCGGACCGCGCGCAGCGCTTCGTGGTCGGCGTGACGCTCAAGAGCGAGTTCGAGCGCAAGGAGAAGGCCGGCACCGCCAAGCCGCTGCTCTTCGTCGTCCTCGACGAGCTCAACAAGTACGCCCCCCGGGAGGGCTCCTCCCCGATCAAGGAGGTGCTGCTCGACATCGCCGAGCGGGGCCGCTCGCTCGGGGTGATCCTGGTCGGCGCCCAGCAGACCGCCAGCGAGGTGGAGCGGCGGATCGTCACCAACTCGGCGGTCCGGGTGGTCGGCCGGCTCGACCCGGCCGAGGCGTCCCGCCCGGAATACGGCTTCCTCCCGCCCGCCCAGCGTCAGCGGGCCCTGCTGGCCAAGCCGGGCACCATGTTCGTCAACCAGCCCGACATCCCGGTCCCGCTCTGCCTGGAGTTCCCCTTCCCCGCCTGGGCCACCCGGGTCTCCGAGGCCGGCCGGGCGCCCTCGGAGACGCTGCGCTCGATCACCCAGGCGGCCGACCCGTTCGCGGTGGTCGGCTCGGGCACCGCCGACGACGACATCCCGTTCTAGAGGGCTGACCATGAAGATCCTGCACACCTCCGACTGGCACGTCGGCAAGGTCCTCAAGGGGCAGTCCCGGGCCGAGGAGCACAAGCAGGTGCTCGCCCAGGTGATCGAGATCGCCCGTGTCGAGCGGCCCGACCTGGTGATCGTGGCCGGCGACCTCTACGACACCGCCGCGCCCACCCCGGAGGCGACCCGGCTGGTCACCCGGGCGCTGACCGCGCTGCGCCGCACCGGGGCCGACGTGGTGGCGATCGGCGGCAACCACGACAACGGCGCGGCGCTCGACGCGCTGCGCCCCTGGGCCGAGGCCGCCGGCATCACGCTGCGCGGCAGCGTCCGGGACAACCCGGCCGAGCACGTCATCGACGGCGCCACCCGCGACGGGGAGCGCTGGCAGGTCGCCGCGCTGCCCTTCCTCTCCCAGCGCTACGCCGTGCGAGCCGTGGAGATGTACGAGCTGACCCCCGCCGAGGCCAACCAGACCTACGCCGACCATCTCGGGCGGGTCCTCGCCCGGCTGGCCGAGGGGTTCGGCGAGCCGGGCCGGGTGCACCTGGTGACCGCCCACCTCACCGTGGTCGGGGCGAGCACCGGCGGCGGCGAGCGCGACGCGCACACGGTGCTCGGCTACGCCGTGCCGGCCACCGTCTTCCCGGGCAACGCGCACTACGTGGCGCTGGGCCACCTGCACCGCTCCCAGCGGGTGATCGGCCCCTGCCCGATCCGCTACAGCGGCAGCCCGCTCGCCGTCGACTTCGGCGAGCAGGAGAACATCGGCTCGGTGACGATCGTCGAGGTGACCGCGACGACCGCGGCGCAGATCCGGGAGGTGCCGGTGCCCGGGGCCGTCCCGCTGCGTACGGTCCGGGGCACCCTGGCCCAGCTCGCCGAGATCGAGGCGCCCGAGGGCTGGCTGCGCGTCTACGTCCGCGAGCAGCCCCGCGCCGGGCTGCGCGAGGAGGTGCAGGAACTGCTCCCCCGCGCCCTCGAGATCCGGATCGACCCGGAGCTGGTGCCCGCACCGGGCAGCGGCACCCGCACCGCCCAGCGGGCCGGCCGCTCGCCGCGCGAGCTGTTCGCCGATTACCTGGGCAGCCGGGGCCACGCCGACGACGGCGTCCAGGAGCTCTTCGACGAGCTGCTCGAGGAGGTCGATCACTGATGCGGCCGATGCGGCTGGACATGGCGGGCTTCACCGTCTTCCGCGAGGAGACCACCGTCGACTTCACCGACGCCGACTTCTTCGCGCTGGTCGGGCCGACCGGTTCGGGCAAGTCGACGGTGCTCGACGCGATCTGCTTCGCCCTCTACGGCACGGTGCCCCGCTGGGGTGGCACCCGGGGCCTGGCCAACGCCCTCGCCCCGTCGGCCACCGAGGCGCGGGTGCGGCTGGTCTTCGAGTCCGCCGGCGACCGGTACGTGGCCACCCGGGTGGTCCGCCGCGACGGCCGGGGCACGGTGAAGACCGCCAACGCCGGGCTCCAGCTCATGCCGCCCGGGTTCGACATCACCAAGCTCGACACCGGGCTCAGCCCCGAGGACCTGGGCGAGGTGGTGGCCGGCACCCCGGCCGAGATGGAGCAGGCGGTGCTCGACGCGGTCGGCCTGCCCTACGAGCAGTTCACCAGCTGCGTGGTGCTGCCCCAGGGGCAGTTCGCCGACTTCCTGCACGCCAAGCCGGCCACCCGGCAGCAGATCCTGGTCAACCTCCTCGGGCTGGGCGTCTACGAGGAGGTGCAGAAGAAGGCCACCGAGCGCGCCGGGCAGGCCGAGGCGAAGCTGGAGACGGTCGACAAGATGCTCGGCGGCCTCGCCGACATCGACGAGCAGAGCCTGGCCGCCGCCCGCGAGCGGGCCGACCGGATGCGCGGGCTGGCCGGGGCGGTCGCGGCGGCCGTACCGGAGCTGGAGCGGGCGCGGGCGACGGCGCGCGAGCAGGCGGCGGCCCTCGCCGCGCTCGACGGCGAGCTGACCGTGCTGGCCGGGGTACGGCCACCGGACGGGATCGCCGAGCTGGCCCGGGCCGTGGCGGCCGCGCGCACCGCCGCCGACGAGGCGGTCACCGCCGTCGGCCTGGCCGAGGAGCGCGAGGAGAAGCTGCGCGGCGAGCTGGCCGCGGCCGGCGACGAGAGCGCGCTGCGCCTCCAGCTCAGGGCGTACGCCGACCGGGAGAAACTGACCGGCGAGGCGGGGGCGGTCCGCGCTGTGGTGGACGCGGCGGAGGCCGAGCACGACGCGGCGGCCGGGGCCCTCGCCGCGGCCCGGGCCCACGCCGAGCGGGCCGAGGCCGAGCTGGAGGCGGCGTTCCGGGCGCACGAGGAGGCGAAGGCCACCGACCAGGCCGTGGCGCTGCGGGCGCACCTGGTCGACGGCGCCCCCTGCCCGGTCTGCGAGCAGCCCGTCCCCCGGGTGCCGGCGGTGCCGAAGGGGTCGGCGGTGCCCCGGGCGCTCGCTGCCGGCAAGGCGGCCCGGACGGCCAGCGAGGCCGCCAAGCGGGTGGTGCAGGAGCGCGACGCGGCCGCCCGCGAGCTGGACCGGGTGCTGCTGCGCGCCCGGGCCGAGCACGACCAGGTCCGGGCCCGGCTGGCCGAGCTGGACGCACAGCTCGCCGACGCCGTCCCGCCGGAGGCGCTGCGCGCGTCCCTGGCCGAGCACGCCCGGCTGCGCCGCGCGCTGGAGGAGGCGGCGGGCGCGGTGCGCGCCGGCCGGGACGCCGCCCGCCGGGCCCGCGCCGGCCTCGACGGGGCGCAGGAGCGCCTGCGCCGGGCCTGGCGCGACTTCGACACCGCCCGGGACGGGCTGGCCCGGTTCGGCCCGCCGGCCGCCGACCGCGACGACGTGGCCGCCGCCTGGACGGCCCTCGCCGACTGGGCCGGCGAGCAGGCCGGGCGGCGGCGCGCCGACCGGGCCGGGCTGGCCGCCGCCGTCGACACCGCCGAGGCCGCGGCGGGCGGGGTGGCGGAGCGGATCGGCGGGCTCTTCGACGCGGCCGGGCTGGCCGCGCCGGAGGACCCGCAGCGCGACGCCGCCGTGGCGGTCGAGCGGGCCGAGGCGGAGCTGCGCCGGCTGGAGGAACGCCGCGAGCAGGCCGCCGAGCTGCGCGAGCAGCGGGCCGGCCACGAGCGGGAGGCGCGGGTGGCGCGCGCCCTCGCCGGGCACCTGCGGGCCAACAACTTCGAGCGCTGGCTGCTGGCCGAGGCCCTGGACCTGCTGGTCGACGGCGCCTCGCGGATCCTGCGCGAGCTCTCCGGCGGCCAGTACGACCTGGTGCACGACAAGGGCGAGTTCTTCGTGGTCGACCACCACGACGCCGGGCTGCGGCGCGGCGTGCGCACCCTGTCCGGCGGGGAGACGTTCCAGGCGTCGCTGGCCCTGGCGCTGGCGCTCTCCGAGCAGCTCGCCGGGATGTCCACCAGCGCGGCCAGCCTGGAGTCGATCGTCCTCGACGAGGGCTTCGGCACGCTGGACGCGGCCACCCTCGACACGGTCGCGGCCACCCTGGAGAACCTGGCGGCCCGGGGTGACCGGATGGTCGGCGTGGTCACCCACGTGCCGGCGCTCGCCGAGCGGATCCCGGTCCGCTTCGAGGTCCGCAAGGACGCCCGCACCGCCCGCGTGGAACGAACCGGCCTGTGAGCGCGAGAAGGGCGGCCCTGTGACGAGGTTCTTCGTCGACGCGTGGGACCCGGCGTACGGGGCGTCGTTCGAGGCGGCCGGCGGGGGCGGGCCGGCGGCGCCGAGCAGCGCCCAGGTCGACGCCGACGTCGAACTGCCGGCCACCGACTGGCGGGCCGTCGACGTCCGGCGCGACGTCGCGGCCCCGCACGTGGTGCTGCTGGTCGACGGGGTGCGGCGGATCGACGCCAGCGTGTGGACGGCGGAGGACGACGGCGCCTCGTTCCCGGGCATCGCCGCCTCGTACGCCGCCGGGGTGGTCCGCTGCGACCTGGAGCGGGGCGCGGCGGAGCTGGCCGGGACCCGGGTCGGCCGAGGGCTGTTCACCGCCAGCCCGTCGGCGCAGGACGTGGTGGCCGGCGCGATCCGCTACCCGGTGCACCGGGTGAGCGGCACCGGCGAGCTGAGCAAGCTGCCCGCCGCCGTGCAGGGCCCGCTGACCGCCCTGGAGGTGGCGGTCTCCGACGCGGTACGAACCGACGGCGACCTGCTGGTGGTCGACGGGCCGCTGCGCAGCCGGCGGAACCTGCCCCGCACCCTCGGCTACATCAAGACCCAGCACAGCCAGTACCTGGACGGCCGGCTCACCGCGGTGGTCACCGGGCTGGCCCCGGGGCAGCGCTGCCCGGTGTTCCGGCTGGGCACCGCGTGGGGCGGCTACTCCTGGTACCTGCGACTGCCGGTGGCAGGCGGCGCGCCCTGGGCCGGCATCGTGCGGGTGGAGTGCTCCGCCGACCTGACCGAGGCCGAGGCGATCGAGCTGGCCGACCTGTCCCTGGTCACGCTGCCCCGGTTCGCCTCCACCCCGTACAAGGATCCGCGCGCCCCGCAGAACCTGATCCCGATCGCCGGCCTGGAGCGCCGGTTGCGCGGGATGCTCGGCGACGCCCGGCTGCTGCACCGGGTGCTCACCGCGGCGGCCCGGGGGATCCGGCGCTGATGGGCCGGCGACGTGGCGCGGACCGGGCGGTCGCGCAGGTCGACACCGGGCAGGCCGAGCTGGTGCCCGACCCGGACCGGACGGGCTCGTGGACGCTGCTGCTCGACGGCGCCCCGCAGTCGCATGTGGACCTCACCGATCCCACCCACCTGGAGTTCGAGTACGTCCGGCGGCTGGCCGCCGCGATCGACCTGGTCGCGCCGGCCGGCGCGCCGCTGCGGGTGCTGCACCTGGGCGGCGGCGCGCTCACCCTGCCCCGCTACGTCCAGGCCACCCGCCCCGGCTCGACCCAGCGGGTGTCCGAGGTGGACGGCGCGCTGGTGGAGCTGGTGCGGCGGGAGCTGCCCTGGCCGGCCGACCCCCGGCTGCGGGTCCGGGTGGCCGACGCCCGGGCCACCCTGACGTCGAGCCCCGACGGCAGCTACGACGTGGTGGTCGCGGATGTCTTCGCCGGCGCCCGCACCCCCGCCCACCTGACCTCGGTCGAGTACGCCGCCGAGGTGGCCCGGGTGCTCCGGCCCGACGGCTGCTACCTGGCGAACGTCGCCGACGGCCCGCCGCTGCGGCACGCCCGCGGGCAGGTGGCCACGGTGCGCACCGTGCTGCCCCGGGCCTGCCTGGTCGGTGACGCGGCGGTGCTGCGCGGCCGGCGCTACGGCAACCTGGTGCTGGTCGCGTCCCGAGTGGAGCCGCCGGTGCCGGAGCTGACCCGGCGGGCCGCCGGCGACTGGTTCCCCGGCCGGGTGCTGGCCGGCGCCGAGCTGGACCGGTTCGCCGGGGGCGCCCCGGTGGTCCACGACGCCGACGCCACCGACTCCACCCCACCCCCGCCCGGAATTTTTTCCGTCCGGCGTTGATCCGCTCGGCGGGCCGGTCCGTACCACCGGGCGGCCATGCCCGTGGGGGGTCGGCTGACGTCATTGGACAGCGGAGGTCTCATGCATGCGGTGGCGGCCGGCTGGCACGGCGAGGTGGCGAGGCCCGAGTGGATGTTCGCCCGGGCACAGCCCCAGTCGCGCGCGTCGAGGTCGGGTCGAGGGCTCGACGCCCGCCCCTCGGATCGCCAGAATGACCCGGTGACGCCGCGACCGGCGCCCGGACGCCACCAGGCGACGTCCACCGAGGCCAGCCACTCCGACCAGCTGATCCGGCTGCTGTACGCCGAGCACGCGGGACCGCTGCTGATGTTCGTGATGCGGCTGACCGGCGGGGACCGGCAGCGCGCCGAGGACATCGTGCAGGAGACGCTGCTGCGGGCCTGGCGCAACGCGCACCGGCTGGGCGTCCAGGGCCAGGGCTCGCTGCGCCCGTGGCTGGTCACGGTGGCCCGGCGGATCGCCATCGACGAGCACCGCAGCGAGCAGGCCCGCCCGGCGGAGACCTACGACCGGGACCTGACCGCGTTCGCCGAGGCGGACAGCACCGACCGGGTGCTGCGCACCATGACGGTGGCGGACGCGCTGCGTACGCTGAGCCAGTCGCACCGGGAGATCCTGGTGGCGACGTACTTCCGGGGGCGTACCGTGCCCGAGGCGGCCGAGGAGCTGGGCCTTCCGCTCGGCACCGCGAAGTCGCGGGTCTACTACGCGCTGCGCGCGCTGCGCACGGCTCTGCAGGAGAGGGGGGTGACGGAATGAGCCGCGCGGACCACATGGACGTCGCCGCGTACGCGCTCGGCGTGCTGGATCCGCAGGACGCGGAGCGGTTCGAGGAGCACCTGGCCACCTGCTGGGCGTGCGCGGCGGAGCTGGAGACCATGGTCCCGGTGGTGGGGATGCTCTCCGGCATCGACGGCGAGGCGATGGCCGCGCTGGAGCAGACGCACACCGATCCCGCGCTGCTGGACCGTACCCTCATGGCGGTCCGCCGCGACCGGCGGCGGACCCGGATGCGGCAGATGCTGGCCGCTGCGGCGGCCGTGGTGGTGTTCGGCGGCCTGAGCGGCGTCGCCGCCGCCGGGGTGTTCGACGGCGACGAAGGGAAGCGGATCCCGCAGGCGGAGCCGACGCTGACCGCGCCCGTCACCGGGCCGCCGAGCAGCCGGCCGTCCGACCCCAACGACCCGAACGTCGGTGGCAACGAGCAGGAGGGCGACCAGCACAACGCGGTCGACCCCGGCACCGGCGTGAAGACCACCATGTGGCTGGCGTCGAAGGAGTACGGCACCCAGATCGACCTCCAGCTCACCCGGCTGCCCGGGCCGCGCACCTGCCGGCTCCTGGTGGTCCGGAAGAACGCCACCAGCGAGGTGGTCTCCACCTGGTCGGTGCCGGGCGGCGGCTACGGCACGAACACCAACCAGCTGCCGCTGGAGCTGAGCGCCTCCACCTCGGCGCCGCTCAAGGACATCGAGAAGATCCAGGTGCAGTCGGTCGACGTCAACGGTGTGGCCAGCCCGCTGGTGACGGTGGACGACCTCTGATCCCGCCGGAACGCCGGCGCCGGGCAGCGACACCGCCCGGCGCCGTTCCGTCGTGCCCGGGATCGTGACCCGTCGTGCTCCCGCACGCGCCGGCGACCGGATCGGTTCAACGGATCCACTGTGAAATGGAGCACCCTTTTCTCTTCAACCTTGACAGCACACCGCCCGTACTACTCGGCGAACTGCCAAGAACGAGGAGGGCACGTGGCACACCTGAAGCGGACGACCGTCATCGTCGCGAGCGCGATGGTCGCACTAACGGCCTGCGCCCCCGCGGGCTACGACGGGGCGAACTCGAGCGCGGCCGAGCCGGTCGCCGTCGCCGCGGCCGAACCCACCGCGTCGGCCGAACCGGAAGCCTCCGCGTCCCCGGACGCGCCCGCCGTCGAGAAGGCGCCCCCGTCCGACGTGAAGCTCACCGACGAGCTGGTCGGCAAGAGGCTGCCCCGGATGGGCCAGGTCGTCACCGACCAGGACGGCTGGGTGCTGTACCGGTTCGACAAGGACTCGGCCGACCCGCCGCAGTCCAACTGCGTGGACAAGTGCGCCCAGGTCTGGCCGCCCGCGCTGACCGACGGCAACCCGCAGCTCCAGGGCGTCTCCGACGACAAGGTCGGCACCGTCACCCGCCAGGACGGCACCCGGCAGATCACCATCGGGGGCTGGCCGGTCTACCGCTACATCGGGGACAAGAAGCCGGGCCAGTGGAAGGGCCAGGGCGTCGGCGGCACCTGGTTCGTCGTGAGCCCGAACGGCAAGAAGAACCTCACCTGCCTGCCCACCGGCACCCCGAAGGCGGTCGCCCCGCCGGCGTCGGGTGACTCGGGAGGGGACTCGGGCTACTCGTACTGACGGACCCCCGGACACGGTGGCCGGTCGCAGCCGGGGAGGGCGCGGCCGGCCACCGTCGTGGTCCCGGGACAGCGGCGAACCGGCAGCCCCGCGTCCCGGCGCGGCGCCGGCCCGGTACGGGCCGGCGCCGCTCCCCTCGCGGCGGTGTCCGTGGTCACCGGGGGCGCGCGTGGCAGAGTGAGCGGGTGACCTCCCCCGCCGCCCGCCGGACGCTGCGCCCTCCGGCCGGCTACCGACTGGCCGCCTCGGTCCGCGCCCTCACCTTCAGCCCCTACGACCCGTGCGCCCGGATCGCCGCCGGCAGCTTCTGGTGGGCCACCCGCACGCCGGCCGGTCCGGCCACCCTCGCGCTGCGCCCGGACGCCGGCGAACTGGTCGCCGAGGGCTACGGCCCCGGTGCGGAGTGGGTGGTCGAGCGGGCCGACGCGGTGGCCGGGCTCCGCGACGACCTGACCGGGTTCGCCGCGCTGGCCGACGCGCACCCGCTGGTGGCCCGGCTGGCCCGCGAGCACCACGGGCTGCGGATGCCCGCCACCGGCCAGGTCTTCCCCCGGCTGCTGCGCGCCGTCTTCGAGCAGAAGGTCACCGGCAAGGAGGCGTACCGGGCGTACGCGGCGACCGTGCGGCACTTCCGGGAGCCCGCGCCGGGGCCGCTGCAACCGCTGCTGCTGCCGCCCGAGGCGGCCGCGGTGGCGGCCACGCCGTACTGGGTCTTCCACCCGTTCGGGGTGGAGCAGCGGCGGGCCGACACGCTGCGCCGGGCGGCCGCCGTCGCGGACCGGCTGGAACGCTGCGCCGACTCCGCCGAGGCCACCCGCCGGCTCACCGCGATCGCCGGCATCGGGCCGTGGACCGCCGCCGAGGTGGTCCGGATCGCGTACGGGGACCCGGACGCGGTCAGCGTCGGCGACTACCACGTCCCCAACACGGTGGCCTGGGCGCTGGCCGGGGAGCCGCGCGGCGACGACGCCCGGATGCTGGCCCTGCTGGAGCCGTTCCGGGGTCACCGCGGGCGGGTCTGCGTGCTGTTCGAGGCCGCCGGCATCCAGGCGCCGAAGTACGGGCCGCGCGCCCCGATCCGCTCCTTCGCCGGCTACTGAACCCGGTCGGCGGGCGAGGCCGGCCGGTGACCCGCGCAGAGCCGCCGCAGGGTCCGCCCCAGCCACCACGCGTACGCCTTCTGGAAGGCCAGGGTGAGGGGACCGGCGGCGCGGACGTACCAGCGGGCCGGCCGGCTGAACGCGGTCACCTCGAACCAGACCCCGCCGGCCGTGCGGGTGATCAGGAACGCCTCCTCGCCGACCTCCGGGTGCCCGGGCAGGGTGCCGTAGCCGAACCCGGCCCGGTCCGGCTCGTCCACCGCCCAGACCACCTCGGTCGGGCCCCAGATCCGCAGCGGGCCGACGCCGAGCCCCGGGGTGACCCGCACGCCCGCGGCGGCGCGCGGCGCGTCGGTGCGCATGACGACGCCCGCGGCCCGGTGCAGCCGCCAGCCGAGCACCGCGTCCGCCGCGACCGGGAAGCCGTCGTCCGGCAGCCGGACCCGGTGGCGCAAGTGGTGGTAGCCGGCCGGCAGGCGTCCGTCGCGGGTGGCGCCCACCTCGGGGTACGTCAGCTCGGGCACCTCGGCCTCCTCCTCGCGGGACACCGCCAGGGTACGGCCCGGCATGGTGGCCCGCCCGGCGTCGGTCCGGCGGGCTGTGGTGGGCTTGCCGGGTGACCGATGAGCTGACCGTCGCCCCGGCCGGTGTCGCGGACGCCGGCGAGATCCTCACCGTGCAGCGCGCCGCGTACCTGGTGGAGGCGCAGCGCTACCGGGACCTGTTCCTGCCGCCGCTGACCGAGACCCTGGACGAGGTCCGCGCCGCCCTGGCCGGCCCGGCCGTGGTGCTCGCCGCCCGGCTCGGACCCCGCCTCGTGGGCTCGGTCCGCGCCCGGATCGACGGCGACACCGCCCACGTGGGCAGGCTCGCGGTCGTCCCCGACCAGCAAGGGCGCGGCATCGGCGGCCGGCTGCTGAGCGCCGTGGAGGCCGCCTGCGCCGGCCGAGTGACCCGGTTCGCCCTGTTCACCGGCGCGGAGAGCGCCGAGAACCTGGGCCTGTACGCGCGGCGCGGCTACCGGGTGGTGGCGCACCGGCCGGACGAGAACGGCAACCGCCTGGCGGTGCTGGAGAAGACCGTGGCGGGCGAGCCCGGCGCGGTCAGCCCTGCTCGCAGCGGCGCCTGAGCCCGTCGGCCTCCTGCCGGAGGTAGCGGCGGATGGTGCGGCCGGCGAGCAGCCCGACCAGCCCGGCGAGGGGGCCGGTCTGCGCCATCACCAGCTCGGCGCGGACCCGGCCGTCGGCCAGCGGCACCAGCCGGTGCTCGCCGCGGCTGTGCACACCCGGGCTGTCGGACTCCCAGACGAAGACGTGCGGCGCATCGAACTCGGTGACCCGCCAGACCGCCGGGCGCAGCCGGGGCTGCGCCAGCCGGGCCGTCGCGCCGAGGGTGAGCGGCCCGGGCTCCAGCCGCCGGGCGGCGGTGACCGAGGGCGTCCACTCCGGCCAGCGCTCCACGTCGGTCTGCACGGCCCAGACCCGGTCGGCGTCGGCGGCGATCTCCACGGACTCGACGAATCGCATGGCCCTCCCTCCCCCGGATGCCCGGGGTCAGGTTACGCCGATGATCGACGGCCGGTGATCCCGCCGACGGTCAGGCCGCCTCGCGCAGGTCGGCCAGGCCGACCGGGGCGTACCGGCGGAGCAGCGCCTCCAGCTCGGCCACCGAGGCCACCTCGCCGACCACGTTCGCGCCGCCGCCGTGCTCCGCCGGGTAGCGGTGCACCAGCCGGTAGCGGTAGCGCCCCCGGATCAGTTCCACGCTGACCCGCCAGCGCCCGCAGCATCCGCAGCTCCACTCCGGCACGCCGCGAACCTAGCTCTGACCTGCGGTTTCACCATCCGGTCCCCGGGTGACGAACGGGCCGGGGACGGGACACGCCGCCAAGCACCGCCGGTGATCTGCCTCACGACCGTCGGTGGGGTCTGATTGACTGGTCGCCGTGGACCTGCCGATCAATCCGCCGGTCGAGCCGATGCTGGCCAAGAGCGTGCCCCAACTACCCACCGATCCCGGCCTGACCTACGAACCCAAGTGGGACGGCTTCCGCTGCATCGTCTTCCGCGACGGCGACGAGGTCGAGCTGGCCAGTCGCGGCGGCAAGACGATGACCCGCTACTTCCCCGAGGTGGTCGAACAGGCGCGCCGCCAGCTCCCGGAGCGGTGCGCGGTCGACGGCGAGCTGATCGTGATCCGCCGGGACGGCCCCGACGGCAAGCCCCGGCTCGACTTCGAGCTGCTGGCCCAGCGGATCCACCCGGCCGCCTCCCGGGTGAAGCTGCTCGCCGAGACGACCCCCGCCGACTTCGTCGCCTTCGACCTCCTGGCCCTCGATGACGAGCTGCTGACCGACCAGCCCTACCCGGAGCGCCGGGCCCGCCTCGAGAAGGCGCTGGCCAAGGTCCGGCCGCCCGTGCACGTCACCCAGGTGACCACCGACCCGGTGACGGCCCGGCGCTGGTTCGACGTGTTCGAGGGGGCCGGGCTGGACGGGCTCATCGTCAAGCCCGCCGACCTGCCCTACGAGCCGGGTAAGCGGCTGATGTTCAAGGTCAAGCACGCGCGCACCGCCGACGCGGTGGTGGCCGGCTTCCGCTGGCACAAGTCCGGCCCGGTGGTCGGCTCGCTGCTGCTCGGCCTCTACGACGAGGCCGGGGTGCTGCACCACATCGGCGTCAGCTCGTCGTTCAGCGCGGCCCGGCGCAAGGAGCTGCTGGACGAGCTGGAGCCCTACCGGGAGGTCGGCGGCGACCACCCGTGGGTGCACGGCGACCACGAGCGGGGGCAGCGGATCCCGGGCGGGGTGAGCCGGTGGACCGGCGGCAAGAACCTCGAGTGGGAGCCGCTGCGCCCGGAGCTGGTGGTCGAGGTGGGCTACGACGCCATGGAGGGCGATCGGCTGCGGCACACCGCCCAGTTCGTCCGCTGGCGCCCCGACCGCGATCCCCGCTCCTGCACCTACGAGCAGCTGGAACGCCCGATCCGCTACGACGTCGACCAGGTGCTGCGCGGCGACCCGGCGGCGACCGTCGGCGACGGGACGGACCGGGCGTAGCCTGGCGGTCCACACGATCATGGAGGGCTCCCACGTGACCCGCTTCTCCGACCGGATCCGCCGGCGGCCCACGCTGGCCGGGTTCGTCGCGGCGCTGGTGCTCACCGCCGGCTGCACGCTGCCGGCGTTCGCCCCGCGGGCCGAGAGCCAGGGCGAGGCGGCCGCCCCGGGCGCCGCGCCGACCTGGCGCCCCTGCCCGGAGGTGCCGGACGAGCTGGTCGGGCGGGGCGCGGCGGGCATGCGTTACGACTGCGCCCGGATCGCCGTACCTCGCAACTGGGGCACCGGGGCGGCGACCGGCGCGACCGCCGGGCCGGGCGCCGGGGAGACCTTCGAGATCGCGCTGATCCGGATCCGGTCGAACAAGCAGCACGACCGGATCGGGTCGCTGGTGGTGAATCCGGGCGGGCCCGGGGCGTCCGGCGTGGACACCGCGGTCTACCTCTCCTTCGGTCCGGGGTTCGGCGGGCTGCCGGCCGAGGTGACCGACAGGTTCGACGTCGTCGGCTTCGACCCGCGCGGGGTGGCCCGGTCCAGCCCGGTGAAGTGCATCGGCGACGCCGACCTGGACGCCAGCTTCGGCTACGACCCCGACCCGGAGAGCCAGGCGTCCTTCGACGGCTTCGTCGACCTCAACCGGCGGATCGGCCAGCGGTGCGGCGCGAAGTACGGCGACCAGCTGCCGCTCTACGGCACCGAGCAGGCCGCGCGGGACATGGACGCCGTGCGCGCGGCCGTCGGCGACGAGAAGCTGACCTACCTCGGCTACTCCTACGGCACCCTGCTCGGCGCCACGTACGCGCAGCTCTACCCGCAGCGGGTGCGGGCGCTGGTGCTCGACGGCGCGGTGGACCCGCGGCAGCAGCTCATGGCCGGCTCGGAGAGCCAGGCGAAGGGCTTCGAGCGGGCATTCGACAACTTCTCCCGCTGGTGCGCGGCGAACGCCGGGCGCTGCCCGATCGCGCCGGACGCCCGGGCCGCGGTGACCACGGCCATCGACAAGGCCCGGGTCTCCCCGGTTCGCGGCCGGGACGGCCGGGAGGCCACCGCCGGCTGGGTGTTCTACGCGGTCATCTCCTCCCTCTACACGGAGCAGGGTTGGCAGGAGCTGGCCCGGGCCATCGACGCCCTGCAGGGCGGCGACCCGACCGGCGTGTTCAAGCTCGCCGACGCCTACGCGGGCCGCGAGGACGACGGGCACTACTCCAACCTGTTCGACGCGAACATGGCGGTGAACTGCGCCGACGAGAGCGAGAAGCCGACCCGGGAGCGGATCCGGTCGCTCCAGTCGCAGTGGCGGCAGAAATATCCGCTGTTCGGCCCGGCGCTGGCGGTCGGGATGCTCGGCTGCGTGGAGTGGCCCGGCGGGCGCGACCCGTACCCGACCGGGAAGGCGGCCGGCGCGCCACCCATCCTGGTGGTCGGCACCACCGGCGACCCGGCCACGCCCTACGAGCAGACCGCCGCGCTGGCCTCGATGCTCGGCGTCGGCCGGGTGCTCACCTGGGAGGGCGAGGGGCACACGGCCTACCCGCAGACCGCCTGCGTGACCGCGGCCGTCGACGCCTACCTGCTCTCGCTCACCGTCCCCGGGGAGGGGCTGCGCTGCCCCGCCCGGTGACGGCGTGCGGAGGGGTCAGCCGGCCGCCGGGGGCGTCCAGTCGAGCGGGAGGTGCCCGATGCGGACCCGCTGCGGGTGGTCGCCGACCGGCACGCTGGCCACCTTCTGCCCGGTGACGAAGTCGATCGCGGTGACCCGGTCGGCGCCGGACTCGGAGATCACGCAGTCCCGGCCGTCCCCGCTGACCGTGGCCCAGTACGGCTTGCTGGCCGGCACCAGGGTGGCCTCGCGCAGGGTGGCCCGGTCGACCACGGTGGCGTAGTCGTCCATGGTGCCGGCGACGCAGAGCTTGGCGCCGTCCGGGCTGACCGACAGGCCGTGGTGCCGCGAGTCGTTCACCCAGGTGGTGCGGTCCTCGCTGGTGGCGGGGTTCGTCGGCAGGGTGGCGACCCGGGTGACCCGGTCGGCGGCGACGTCGTACTCGACCAGGCCGTTGAAGAACGAGACCTGGAAGTAGAGCCGGCTCCCGTCCGGGGTGAAGACCGCCGGACGGACCGCGTCGGAGAGGTCACGGCGGCCGGCGGCGTCCAGCCGCGACCGCATGTCGATCACCTTGACCACGCCGAAGGTGGTGGTGTCGGCGACGGTGATCCGCCGGTCCCCCTTGGTCCAGTCCAGCCAGGGGGCGTCCAGGTCGGTGTTCACCTCGCCGATGGACATGTTCCACAGCAGGCGGCCGCCGTCGGTGAAGATGTTCTCGTGCGGCTTGTCCCCGGTGGCGAACGAGCCGACCTGCTGGCCGGTGCGGATGTCGAGCACGTGCACGGTGTTGCCGGTGGAGGCGGAGACCGCCACCCGGCTGCCGTCCGGCGAGACAGCCATGTGGTCGGCGCGGTAGCCGGAGACCGGGAACCGCCAGCGGATCCGACCGGTGGCCAGGTCGACGGAGACCACGTCGGCGAAGCTGGGCCGGGACACCACGAGGGCCGTCCCGTCGGGGGTGGTGTACATGTCGTCGACGAACTGGTCGTGCCCCTCCCCCGGCCCCTGCCGGATGCCGAGGAAGAACGCCAGCCGGATCGGGTTCAGGTAGATCTCGCGCAGCCGCTCGTCGCGGTCGGGGATGACGTTGATCCGGCCGAGCCGGTCGTAGTCGCCGCGGGACCGGATGACGTCGGCCGTCCCGTCCCAGTTGTTGCCGACGAACATCACCTCCTGCAGGCCGGCGGCGGCCGCGGCGGGGCGGGGAGCCGCCGCAACCGGGGCGGGTACGGCCACGGCGAGGGCGGCCAGCGCGGCGAGCACGGCGCGGCGGCCGCGGGGGCGGGGCGGACGGGGCGGGGCGGGAGTCATGGACGCCTCCTGGGGACCGGTTGCGGCATCGACGTTTCTCGGTGCGCCGAACGGTGTTACCTTGCGGTAACAATCAGGAGAACAACCCGCCGGCCGCCCCTGATAGGGACCGGACGCCAACACCCGGCCGGTCGGGTTGTGCCCCGACGACAACGGGAGGCTGCGGGAGCCGATGACCCGGACCGGAAGCGCCCCCTCCTTCCCGGCGCTGCTGCGCGACCTGGCCGCCGACCCGGTCGCCGTCGAGGAGGTGGTCGGGGCCGCCCGCGCGCACTCGCCGGAGGTGGCCCGGCTTCCCCCGGCGGAGGTACGCCGCCAGGTCGTGCTCCTGCTCACCAGCGGGCTGGGCGCGCTGGAGCGGCGGGAGGACCCGGGTAAGCGCGACTTCGCCGAGGCGCGCCGGCTGGGCGCCGACCGGGCCGCGCAGGGCGTCTCCGTGGCCGGGCTGCTGTGCGGCGTGCAGGCCGGCCGGGACCGGGCGGTGGAGCTGGTGGTCCGGCACGGGCGGGCGGCCGGGATCCCCGACGAGGTGCTGCTGGAGGGGTTGCTCACCATCGGCCGGTACGCCGCGGCGGTGGAGCGCGCCGTGGTCGACGGTCACCGGGCGGCCGAGCGGGAGCTGGCTCCCACCGGCGCGCCGGCTCGCGCCCGGCTGCTGCGCCGGCTGCTGCTCGGCGGGCCGGCGGGCGCCTCGCCGGCCGAGCTGGCCCGGTTCGGGTTACGCCCCGACGGGCGCTATCACTGCCTGGTCGCCGAGCAGCCCGACCCGGTCCGGGCGCACGCCCTGCACCGGCAGTTCTCCGGCTACGGCGGCGTGCTCGGCACGGTCGAGGACCGGCTGGCCGGCCTCACCCCCCGGCTGCCGGCCGCAGCGCCGGCCGACCTGCTGATGGTGGTCGCCCCCGCCCAGCCACTGGACCGGGCCCCGGCCATGTACGCGCTCTGCCTGGCCGCGCTGGGGACCGCGGCGCACCGGCGGCTGCGCGGGCTGCACCTGCTGACGGACCTCGCCGTCCAGACCGCGCTGGCCGCCCAGCCGGCCCTCGCCGAGCTGCTCCGGGGCGCCCTGCTCGGCGGCCTCGACCCGGCCGACGAGTTCCACCGGGAGCTGGCCACGACCGCGCTGGCCTGGCTGGACCACGGCCAGCGGCTGGACCAGACCGCCGTGGCGCTGCACGTGCACCCGAACACCGTGCGCTACCGGCTGCGCCGGCTGCGGGAACTCACCGGTGGGCCGCCGGTCGAGGAGGGGGCGCGGTGCCCGGTGCGGGACACCGTCCGGTGGTGGTGGGCGCTGCGTACCTGGCTGGACCCGGGCTGACCACGCGACGGCGTCAGCGCCGCCGGCGGCGCCGGTGCCGCCGTTCCCAGGGCGGGGCCGGGCTGCCCGGCCCGCTGACCGGCTCGGCGCGCTCCGGCTCGGGCAGGTCGATGCCCTGCCGAGCGGCCATCTCCTCCACCAGCGCGCGCAGCCGCCGTACGTCCGCCTTCAACTCCTCCTGCTCGGCGTGCTCGAAGGCGTCGTCGTCGACGATCAGCCGGCTGGCGAAGTGGGCGGTGATCAGCGGGATGACCAGCAGCACCATGGTGGAGATGAGCAGCGCGGCGAGGAACCGGCCGGCGAAGGAGGTCGGAGAGATGTCGCCGTAGCCGACGGTGGAGGCGGTCACCACGGCCCACCAGACCGAGTCGGCGGCGCTCTTGTGCTCGGCATGGCTGTACAGCACGCCGGCCACCACGATCATCAGCAGGTACGAGATGATCAGCGTGCGCGGCGAGTTGGCGAACCAGACCAGGCCCCGGTAGATCCAGCGGAACGGCAACAGCAGGGCGTCCATGGCGCACATGCTGCCCGGTGCGGGCAACCGGCACGACCGCATCGTCCGGCGTGACTGTGCGAGGCTGCCCGGCGTGACCGATGTGACCTTCCGGGAGGCCGTCCGGGCCGACCTGCCCGCCGTCATCGCCCTGCTCGCCGACGACGTGCTGGGCAAGGCCCGCGACTTCACCGAGGTGGACGAGGCGTACGAGCGGGCGTTCGCCGCCATCGACGCCGACCCGCGCAACCACCTGATCGTCGCCGAGACCGGCGGTGAGCCGGTCGGCTGCCTCCAGATCACGTACATCCCGGGGCTGGGCCGGCACGGCGCCGAGCGGTCGCTGGTCGAGTCGGTCCGGGTCCGCTCCGACCTGCGCGGCCGGGGGCTGGGCCGGGAGATGATGATCTGGGCGATCGACCGGGCCCGGGAGCGGGGCTGCGCGCTGGTGCAGCTCACCACCGACAAGAGCCGCGCCGACGCGCACCGCTTCTACCGCAACCTCGGCTTCGTGGCCAGCCACGAGGGCATGAAGCTCGCCCTCTGACAATTAGACTGGCGGCGATGGCCGCACCCCGTGCTCCGCTGTCCCGCCGACGGCGGGCCGGGGTCGCCCTGCTCGGCGCCGGCCTGCTCGCCGTCCTCGCCGCGCCCACGCTGCCGGCCTGGCGCACCGTCTACCCGGACGGGGTCGACCTGCGGCCCGGGGGGCAGCTGACGTGGGTCGTGCTGCCGTGGGCGCTGGTGTCCGGCCTCGTCGCCGTGGTCTCGCTGGTCCGGGCCGGCCCGTCCCGGTGGCCGTGGCGCGAGGCCAGTCGGGGGCTCCTGGTCTCGACCGTGCTCGCCGGCGGGGTCGTCACCGCCGCCCTGTGGTATTTCTCCGCCACCGACCCGTACGCCGACGAGGACGGGATGGTGTCGACCGGCCCCGGCGCGGCGACGCTGCTGGCCCTGCTCGGCTCCCTCCTCATCCCGCTCGCCGGATCGCTGCCGGACGACCCTCCCGCACCCGTCCCGGTCGATCATGAGGTTGACGGCACGACACGCCGGAGCGGACTCCCGCCAACCTCATGATCGACGGGGTGGGCGGTGGGTGGGGGTCAGTCGGTTACCAGGCGGCCGTCTCGGAGGGTGAGGGTGCGGTCGGCCATGTCGATCAGGGCCGGGTCGTGGGTGGCCACCAGGGCGGTCATGCCGCGGGCGTGCACCACGGCGCGGAGCAGGTCCATGATGGACCGCCCGGTCTCCGAGTCGAGCTGGCCGGTCGGCTCGTCGGCGATCAGCAGGTCCGGCTCGTTGGCCAGCGCCCGGGCCACCGCCACCCGCTGCTGCTGGCCGCCGGAGAGCTCGTACGGGCGCTGCGCGGCGTGCCCGCCCAGCCCGACCAGCTCCAGCAGCACGGCCACCCGCTGCTCCCGCTCCGCGGCGGGCACCTTGGCCAGCCGCAGCGGCACCCCGACGTTCTCCGCCGCCGACAGGATCGGCACCAGGCCGAAGGTCTGGAAGATGAACCCGACGGTGCCCCGGCGCAGCGCCAGCAGCTCCCGCTCGCCGGCGGCCGTCACCTCGTGTCCGGCCACCCGGACCCGCCCACTGTCCGGCCGGTCCAGCCCGCCGACCAGGTTCAGCAGGGTGGTCTTGCCGGCCCCGGAGCGGCCCCGGACCGCGACCAGCTCACCCCGGCCGGCCGAGAAGGAGACGTCCCGCACGGCGTGGACGGCGTGCTCGCCCTTGCCGAAGGTGCGGCTCACCCCCTCGACCCGGACCACCTCGTCGACGGCGGCGCGGGCCGGCGGCACGGTCAGCTGCTCGGTCATCACTCACTCTCCTCGGCGTGCGCCCGGTCGCCCGGCCGCACCTCGACGTGGTCGGGTTCCAGGTTGAGCCGGACCCGGTCGCGCAGGGACAGGGCGTCCACGAAGGATGCCGGCAGCTGCATCCGGCCGGTCCGGTCGAGCACCGCGTACTCCTCGCTGACCAGCTCGGTGCTGCCGTCGGCGGCGGTCCGGGCGGTGCGGCGTACCTCGGAGGAGGTCCGGCCGTCGCGGATCGCGACGGTGCGGCGGACCTGGCCGGCCACGGCGTGGTCGTGGGTGACCACCACGATGGTGACGCCCAGCTCGGCGTTGATGGTGCGCAGCGCGGCGAACACCTCGGCGCCGGTGGCCTCGTCCAGCTCGCCGGTCGGCTCGTCGGCGAAGAGCACCTCCGGGTCGTTGGCCACCGCCACAGCCACCGCGCAGCGCTGCTGCTCGCCGCCGCTCAGCTGGCCCGGCCGGCGGTCCGCGCAGTAGCCGACCCCGACCAGGTCGAGCAGCTCGCGGGCCCGTTCCCGGCGGGCCCGCCGGGAACGGCCGCCGGCCAGCTTCATCGGCAGCTCGACGTTCTCCAGCGCGGTCAGGTACGGCAGCAGGTTCCGGCCGGTCTGCTGCCAGACGAAGCCGACCATCTGTCGGCGGTAGGCGAGCCGGCGCCGGTTCGACAGGGCGAGCAGGTCGTAGTCGGCGACCCGGGCGATGCCGGCGGTCGGGGTGTCCAGCCCGGAGAGGATGTTCAGCAGGGTCGACTTGCCGGACCCGGAGGCGCCGACGATCGCCACCAGCTCGCCCCGGTCGATGACCAGGTCGAGGCCCTGGAGGGCGACCACCTCCACCCCCTCGGTCTTGAAGATGCGGACCAGGCCGTCGCAGACGATGTGCCCGCGCAGCCGGTCCCGGCCGCCGGCCCGTTCGGCGGCGCGCTCCGCCGCGCGCTGCTGAAGGGCGGCCAGGTCCGGTACGGCGGACGCCGGCTGTCCGGGGTCGCTGCGCGGCGTCAGACGCGCCGAACCCGGATGGCCATAGTCGGTCGCGGTCATCTCAGCTCTCCTCTCCGAGCCGGAGCACCTCGCCGAGGCGCATCCGACGGTTGTTCACAGCCTCGACGGCGACCGCGAAGGCGAAGGCCAGTACGGCGAGGCCCAGCACCCCGGCAACCAGGCCGGGTTCGAAACGTGCCCGCACCGCCACCCCGCCGGTGAACGCGGGCAGGCCGAGCACCGGGGTGAGCAGCACCGGCAGCAGCGCGCCGACCACCGCGCCGGTGAGCACGGAGACCAGCACCAGCGGGGTCAGCTCCACCAGCAGCAGCCCGCGCCACTGCCGGCGGGACAGGCCCATGGTGCGCAGCCGGGACAGCACCTGCCCCCGGCCCCGCGCCCCGGCCAGCACGGCGAAGGCGAGCGCGAGCAGGCCGAGCACGCCGCCACCGATCCCGCCGATGGCGAAGCCGAAGACCAGCAGCCCGTTCACCCCGCTGCCGCCCAGCTCGGCGCGGACCGCCGACCGGGTGGTGACCACGGCCTCGCGCGGCCGCTCCCCGCCGGTCAGCGCCCCGGCGCGCTGGTAGCGCTCCTGCCCCTCGGCGACCACCCGGGCCACCGCGGCCGGGTCGACCCGGTCCCCGGCGAGCAGGAAGCCGGTGGGGACGATCGGGTGCGGGGCGTCCGGCGGCAGTGCCGGCCAGGGCAGCACCACGAACCGCGTCACGTCCCGGTCGACCAGCGGGAACTCGCCGACGGTGGCGGCGGTGCGCACCGGCAGCCGGTTGCCCTGCACGTCCAGCCAGGCGGGGCGCCGGCCGGCCGGATCGGCCAGCCCGGCGTCGGTGAACTCGTCGGCCAGCGCCGGGGAGACCAGCGCCGGCAGCGGTGCGGTGCCGTCGCCGGTGGCGCGCAGCGGGTCGGGGACCGTCACCGGGACGCCCGCGCGCCGGGCCACCTCGGCGAACCGGGCGGTGTCGACCAGCAGCACCCGGGTCTCGCCGACCCCGCCGAACCGGCCGGCCTGGTCGGCGTACGGGCGCTGGCCGGTCTCCACCAGCAGCGGGGTGACGGCGCGGACGCCGGGCAGCGCGGCGAGCGCGTCGGTGGTGTCCGGGGCGAACCGCTCCCCCTCGACCAGGACGTCCCCGGGCACGGCGCGGACGGCGGCCCGGTCGCGGCCGTTCTCGATGCCGGCCGCGACCACCCCGCAGAACGCGGCGGTCGCCACGGCCAGCACCACCACGATCAGCGGGCCGGTGGCGGCGGCCCGGCCGGCACGGGCGGTGCCGAGGAACGCGACGCTGCCCCGGGCCCGGGCGGCGGCCCGGCTGAGCAGCCGCAGCGGCCACGGGTACGCGCGCAGCGCCACCAGCGCCGCGGCGACGGCCAGCAGCACCGGCACCGAGACCAGCAGCGGGTCCACCGTCCCGTCCAGGGTGAGCCCGCGCCGGCGGAGCAGGAACGCCCCGAGCAGGGCGACCGCGAGCACGGTCACCTCGGCGGTGAGCCGCACGGCCGGGGACCGGGCGCCGACCAGGTCGCTCCGGCCGCCCCCGCCCCGGCCGGCGGTGAGCGCGGTCACCGGCGTCACCAGGGTGGCCAGCAGCGTGGCGAGCAGCACCCAGCGCAGCTCGACCCCGTCGCCGGGGAGCAGCCCGCCGAGCAGCCAGCCCACGCCGGCCGCGAGGGGCAGCACCAGCAGCGACTCGGCGAGCCCGCGGCCCAGCACCGTGCCGGTCGCCCCGCCCCGGGCGCGCAGCAGCGCGTACTCGCCCTGGCGGCGGCGCGCGGCGAGTCGGGCGGCGAGCAGGATCAGGCCGGCCAGCGTGGCGAGCAGCCCGGCCGCGATGACGGCGAGCAGCGTACGGGCGGCGGCGAGCGACTCGGCGAAGCGGCGCAGGGGGATGTCCACGCCCTGGGTCAGGGTGAGCCCGGCGGGACGCGTCCGCTCCAGCGCGGCGAGCCCGTCGACCAGGGCGGTGAGCTGCCCGGGGCTGATCCGGTCGGGGGTCACCCGGTAGCGCCAGGCGAAGCTGACCGGCCAGCCGGAGGTGGCGGCCGCATCGAAGCCGGCCTCGGAGGTGTACCCGACGGACAGGAACGGTTCCCCGTCCCCCTCGGGTGCGGCGAGCCGCAGCAGCGACGGCAGCGCGTCCCAGATCCCGGCCTTCGGGTCGGCCGGCCGGAACACCCCGACCAGGGCCACCGTCCGCTGCCGCACAGGCTTGTCGTCCTGGTCGAGGATGGACAGGTCGAAGGTGCTGCCGGCGCGGATGCCGAGCGGGCCGGCCACGGTCTCGGCGAGGGCCACCTCGATGGCGTCGCCGGCGCCGAGGCCTTCGGCCGGCCAGCGCCCGTCGACCAGGGTGGCCGCCTCGGGCAGCCCGGTCATGGTGCGCAGGCTGAGGTCGATCAGGCCCTTGCCGGTGCTGAGGGTCGGCCCGGTCAACCGGGAGAAACCGGTCTGCGCCGAGTACCACCGCTCGCCGACGGTCCGCCGCACGGCCGGGGGCATCCGCACCTCGACGGTGGCCAGCTCGGCAGCGCGGCCGGCGGCGATCCGGGAGGCGGTCCGGGGCAGCACCGTCGGCTCGGTGGTGTACGTCAGGTCGCGCCGGGCCACCGGCTGGGCGGCCACGTACTCCCGCAGCCCCTGCGCGGTGAGCCGGTCGGCGACCCGGGGCACCGCCGTGATCAGCAGCGCGGTGACCAGGGTCAGGATGGCGAGCAGCAGGAAGTGCCCCCCGTACGCCCGGACCCGCCGCGGCGCACCTGACGGACTCATCGTTCTCCCCCGATCCGGAGCTGTGCGGCGGCCACCCGACGACGGATGCCGGTGGTGATGAGGGCGGCGAAGGCCAGCGCGGCCGCCAGCAGCCCGACGGCGGTCAGCCCGACCGGTGACCACGGCACCGTGAACACCGCCTCGGGCACCGGCCGGCCGGCGGCCGGCGTGAGGATCACCAGCGGCACCATGGTGGCCGCCACGCCGGCCCCGACCAGCAGCCCGACGCCGACGCCGATGCCGGCCAGGAAGGCCTGCTCGGCGAGGAGGGCGCGGGCCAGCAGCCGGGCGTTGGCGCCGAGCGTGTGCAGCACGGCGAACTCGGCGAGCCGGTGCCGGGTGGTGGCCCAGACGTCCACGCCGAGGCCGACCAGGGCGAGCAGCACCGAGCCGAGCGCGGCCGCGAGCAGCCCCGTGCGGGCGCCCCGCCAGTACGGGTCCCGGGCGGCCTCGGCGGCCACCTGCCGCCGGTCGAGCAGGGTGGTCCCCGGCAGCTCCGCGAGGGTGCCCGCCGCGGCGGCGTGGCCCCCGGTGTCGGTGCGCAGCCACCACTCGGCCACCGGCCGGATCGTGCCCTGCTGGCGGAGCAGCAGGTTGGTGGCGGCCGGCAGGTCCAGCAGCACCCCGTCTGCGGCGGTGCCGGGGACGGCGGTCACCTGGCCGACCACCTTGACCGGCAGCGACACCCCGGACAGCGCCAGGGTCACGGTGTCGCCGGTGTGGACGTTCAGCGCGGCGGCGGCGCCGGGGGTGACCAGGGCGGGCACCGGCGGGTCGTCCCCGGCGGGCACCACGGCGAACCGGGACGAGGGCTGGCGGGCGAACTGCAGGGCCCCGGCCGGCAGGTCGATCGAGTGGGTGGCCTCGACGCCGGTCGCGGCGACCTGGGCCGGACCGCGTGGCCCCTCCGCGGTGGTGACCCGCCAGTCGCCGTCGACCGGCAGTGGCAGCGGCGCACCGCCGGCGTCGGTGAGCCGGAGTCCGTCGATCTGCAGCCTGTAGGAGAAGCCGACCGCCGCGCCCCCGTCGGCCTCGAAGCCGGCCAGCCGCAGGGGGGCACCGCCGGTCCCGGGTAGCGGCACGGTGAAGCGCGCCCGGCGGCCGTCGCCCTCGGTGACCGCCAGCGGCACCCGCCACGCGGCGCCGGAGTCGGTGGTGAGCAGCGCGGACACGGCCATCTGCGGGATCCCGAACGCGTCCTCGACCGGGGTGCGGACGGTGCCGGTGAGGGTGTGCGCGCCGGCCGGCAGCACCGCCCCGGCGGGGGCGGCCCGCCCCTTGACCAGCCGGTCCAGCAGCACGGCGGTGGACGCCCCGCCGGCCGCATCGTCGAGGGTGAGCACCCCTGTCGCGGCGGCGGCGTCGAGGCTCACCACGCTGGCCGGCCGGTCGTCGCGGCCGAGCCGGACCTCGTCCCGCCAGGCCGGCAGCACCCGGTCCAACCCGGCCGTGGCGGCCAGCAGGGCGGCCCGGTCCGCGGGCGCGGTGCCGTTCCGCTCGACCAGCCGGAGGTCGGCGCCGACGGTGTGCCGGGCCTGGTCGCGCTGCGACCGTTCCCACGAGGCGACCAGCGACCAGGCCAGGGTGCTTCCGCCGACCGCGAGGGCGAGCAGCAGCACCGGACCGGCGTGCGGACGCCGGCCGGCCTGCCACATGCCGAACATGGTGGCCGTCCACGGCCGCCGGTCGACGAAGCGTTCGGCGACCCGGGTGGCCGGAGGCAGCAGCCGCAGCGCGATCACCGCGCCGGCCAGCACGCCGATGGTCGGCGCGGCGGCGAGCAGCGGGTCGATGCCGAGCCGCCCGCCGGCTCCGGCGAGCGGCGACGAGTACTGCCGCAACTGGGTCCAGGCGAGCACGGCCAGCGCGACCAGCGCCAGGTCGATGCTGGCCCGCTGCACGGCCGCGCCCCGGGTGGGACGGGACCGGGCCGCCATGTCGGCGACGTAGGTGCCGGCCCGGCGCAGCGCGGGCAGCACCATGGCGAGCAGGCAGCCGATCGCGGCGGCGACCGCGACGACCCAGATCCGGGCCACCCCGCCGTCCGCCAGCCGCAGGTCCCCGCCGAGCCGGTGCACGGCCTGCCCGGTCAGCGCCGGGGCGAGCAGCACGGCCGGCGCCACCACCAGCGTCGCCTCGCGGACGGCGAGCCCGGCGAGTTGGCCGCGCGCGGCGCCACGGGCGCGCAGCAGCGCGGTCTGCCCCCGGCGGTCCTCGTTGAGCAGCGCGGCGACCAGCACCAGCGCGTAGCCGCCGAGCACCACGATCAGCAGCAGCGGGGTGAGCAGGGCGGACCGGCCGACCAGGTCGGCCCGGCCGAGCCGGTCGACCAGCCGGTCCAGGTGGCTCACGGTCTGCGCGGAGGAGCCGAGGCCGGTGGCCTCGGGGATCTCCTCGGCGACGGTGGCGAGGGCGGCCGTGACCCCGGTCAGCCGGCTTGGCTCGACCACGGCCAGGTCGGGGGCGACCAGCCAGGCGGCCGAGGTGGAGCCCGGAAAGGTGCGCGCGAAGTCGGCCGGGTCCAGCGCGAACGGCCCGTACGAGGCGGCCGCCGAGTCGCCCTGGCTCTCGCCCACGCCCGGGGCGAGCCGCCAGTACGCGTCGGCCGGATCGCGGGGCCGCCAGGTGCCGGCCAGCACCACGGCCCCGGCCCGCTCGGCGCTGCGGTCGTAGAGCGGCACCCGCTCACCGACCCGCAGGCCGAGCCGGCCGGCGATCTTTTCGGGGAGGGTGACCTGCAACGGCGTCGCGCCCGGCGCCGGCCACGACCCGCCGGTCAGCTCGGCGTGCGCCGCCAGGTCGGTCAGCGTGCCGAGGGTGGCGAACATCGGGTCGTCGTCGGTGCGGGCCGGCCCGAGGTCCCCGGTCAGCTCCCGCCCGGTGCCGTAGCGCGCGGCGGCCACGGTGACCGGGGCCCCGCCCAGGCCGTCGGCGAACTGGGCGCGGACCGCCCGGTCCCGGTCGGCGTACGCGGTGGCGTCCTGCCCGCCGGAGCCGCTGACCAGCAGGCTGCGCTCCTCGGCGGGGGCGGCGTCCAGCACCGCCCGGGCGCCCGCGTCGACCGCCCGGCGGTTGTAGTCGGAGAGACCGGTGACCAACGCGACCGCGACCAGGGCCGCGACCGCGGCGGCGAGCAGCAGTCCCCGAGCCTCGACCGCCCGCCTCCACACCAGCTTCATCCGATGCCCTCCCCTGGCCCCGGCGGGCCGATGACCAGGAAGAGGCGTCAGGGGGCGGGAAAGGTTCGCGCGCGTTACGTGATCGTTATCAGCTGCGGGGCCGGTCGCGGTCCTTGGAGGGCTGGACCCGCTTGGGCTCGCCGGGCATCTTCGGGTACTCCGGCGGATAGGGCATGTCCCCCTGCCCGGCGGCGGCGTCCCGCTCGGCCCACTCCAGCAGCGGGGTGATGTCCCACGGGGCGTCGTCGATGCCGGCGTGCGGGTCGCCCCGCTCGGCGAACCGGGCCGGCACGCTGCCCAGGTGGAAGTCGTCCGGGTCGACCTCGGTCAGCTCGTCCCACTCGACCGGGGTGGAGACGGTGGCCCGCGGGTTGGCCCGCAGCGAGTACGCGCAGGCGATGGTGCGGTCGCGGGCCATCTGGTTGAAGTCGACGAAGACCCGGGTGCCCCGCTCCTCCTTCCACCAGGCGGTGGTGACCAGTTCGGGGCGGCGCCGTTCCAGCTCCCGGGCCAGCGCGATGGTGGCCCGGCGCACCTCGACGAACGTCCAGCGCGGCTGGATGCGCAGGTAGACGTGCACGCCCCGGCCGCCGGAGGTCTTGGGCCAGCCGGCCACGCCCAGCTCGTCCAGCAGCCCGCGCAGCTCACCGGCGGCGGTGACCGCGTGGGTGAAGTCGGTGCCGGGCTGCGGGTCCAGGTCGATGCGCAGCTCGTCGGGGCGGTCGACGTCGGCGGCGCGCACCGGCCACGGGTGGAACACCACCGTGCCCATCTGCGCGGCCCAGGCCACGTGCGCCAGGTCGGCCGGGCAGAGCTCGGCGGCCTTCCGGCCGCTGGGGAAGCTGATCTCCGCGGTCGCCACCCACGGGGGTACGCCCCGGGCCGGCACCCGCTTCTGGAAGAACGCCTCGCCCTCGATGCCCTCCGGAAAGCGCTGCAGGGTGGTGGGCCGGTCGCGCAGGGCCCGCATGATCCCCTCGCCGACCGACAGGTAGTAGTGGAAGACGTCCGCCTTGGTGAAGCCGCGCTGCGGGAAGATCACCCGGTCGGGGCTGCTCAGCCGTACGGTGTGCCCGGCGACCTCGATCTCCTCGACTGCGGCCTTGCTGCCAGCCATTGGGCGACCCTATGCGATGCCACCGACGGCCGACGTACCGTTGACCGGTGAGTCTCTCCGACAATGAAGTGCCCCGCACCGAGGACGAGTGGCGGGTTCGGCTGAGCCCGGAGGAGTTCCGGGTGCTCCGCGAGGCCGGCACCGAACGGCCCTGGACCGGCGAGTACGTCGACACCAAGACCCCCGGCGTCTACCACTGCCGGGCCTGCGGGTTGGAACTGTTCCGCAGCGAGGACAAGTTCGATTCGCACTGCGGCTGGCCTAGCTTCGACGACGCCATCCCCGGCGCGGTCAAGGAGATCCCCGACAACACCCTCGGCATGCGGCGGGTCGAGATCCGCTGCGCCCGCTGCGACAGCCACCTGGGGCACGTCTTCGAGGGCGAGGGCTTCACCCCGAAGGACACCCGGCACTGCGTGAACTCGATTTCCGTCCGGCTGGAGCCGAAGGGCGCCTGAGCGTGGCCCTTGCCCGGCCACGCTACTGCTGGAGTCATGCCCCACTTCGACGTACGCCGGCTCGCCGCCGTGGACATGCACGGTTCGGCCGGCTCGCCGGTCCGGCGACGGGTGATCCTGGTGGAGTTCGTCGTCGGCCTGGTGGGCTGCGTCGCTGAGCGGCCGTCAGAGCCGCAGGGTGCCGCCCCGTTCGTCGACCTGGTCGGCGGACTCGTCGTCCAGCCACACCCCGCCGGTGGCCAGGTAGCGGAAGCGGTACTCGCCCGGGCCGAGCCGCACCGTCACCGTCCGGGTGCCGTCCCGGCGGGCGACCAGTTCGTGCCGGCCGGGCTGCCAGTCGTTGAAGCAGCCGACCACGCTGACCGTGCCGGGCGGGGTGTCCCGGGGGAGGCAGAAGGTGACCCGGGTCTGGTTGCCGAAGAGCTTGTTGCGCTTGATCAAGGGGGTTCCTCCGAGGTTCGAGGCGGTCACCGGGTCCAACGCGCGACACGCCGGGGGCGACTCGCCGTCGAGCCGGATCAGGTTAGCCGGTTTCGGTTGCCGGGGCGTGTCCGCTCGTCGACCCTGGGATGACGGTCCATTTTCGGGGGGTTTCGTATGGCTACCTGTGAGGTCTGCGGCAACGACTACTGGATGGCGTTCGAGGTGCGCACGGTCAACGGGGCCACGCACACCTTCGACTCCTTCGAGTGCGCCATCCACAAGATGGCGCCGATCTGCGAGCACTGCCAGATCAAGATCGTCGGGCACGGCGTGGAGGTCTCCGGCCGCTTCTTCTGCGGCGCGCACTGCGCCCGGGCGGTCGAGGGCGAACAGGGCGCCGAGGTCCGCGACGCGGTGGGTGCCCGCCCCGCCTGAGCACGTCCGGGGGCCGGCCTACCATCGCGGGATGCCCATCGAGTCCCACCTGGCCGGCTTCGCGGAGCTGGACGCGCGCACCTTCCACGACCTGCTCCGGCTGCGCATCGACGTGTTCGTGGTCGAGCAGTCCTGCCCGTACCCGGAGCTGGACGGCAGGGACGTCGAACCCGGCACCCGGCACCTCTGGCTGACCCGGGACGGCGACGTGGTGGCGTACCTGCGGATCCTGGCCGACCCCGACGGCACGGCGCGGATCGGCCGGGTGGTGGTGGCGCCGGCGGCCCGCGGCGCGGGCCTGGCCGGCGCGCTGATGACCGAGGCCCTCGCCGTGGTGGGCGACCGGCCGTGCGTGCTGGAGGCGCAGAGCCACCTGGTCGACTTCTACGCCGGCCACGGCTTCGCGGTCAGCGGCCCCGGCTACGTCGAGGACGGCATCCCGCACACCCCGATGCGCCGGGAGACCCGGCCCGCCGCCTGAGCGCCCGTCGGTGGAGACGGTGGCGCGACCGGGGTCGCGGGCTGCGGCCCCGGTCGGCGCGGGTCAGACCAGGCAGGTGACGAAGTCGGCGATCGAGCGGCGGCGGCCGGTGTAGAAGGGGATCTCCTCGCGGACGTGCCGTCGGGCCCCGGAAGCCCGGAGGTCGCGCATCAGGTCGACGATCCGGTGCAGCTCGTCGGCCTCGAAGGCGAGCATCCACTCGTAGTCACCCAGGGCGAACGAGGCCACCGTGTTGGCCCGCACGTCCGGGTAGCCGCGGGCCAACTTGCCGTGCTCGGCCAGCAGCTCACGCCGCTCGGCGTCGGGCAGCAGGTACCACTCGTAGGACCGGACGAACGGGTAGACGCAGAGGTAGGCGCGGGCCTCCTCGTTGGCCAGGAACGCCGGGATGTGGCTCTTGTTGAACTCGGCCGGCCGGTGCAGCGCCATCTGCGACCAGACCGGGGTCAGCGCCCGGCCCAGCGTGGTGCGCCGGAACCGCAGGTAGGCGTCCTGGAGCGCGTCGCTGGAGGACGAGTGCCACCAGATCATCAGGTCCGCGTCGGCGCGCAGGCCGGCCACGTCGTAGGTGCCGCGGATGGTGACGTCCTTGCCGGCCAGCTCCTCGAAGAGGGACTCGACCTCGTCGACGACGTTCTCGCGCAGCGACGGGAGGGGGCTGGTGGCCCGGTACACCGACCACATGGTGTAGCGGATGGTCTCGTTGAGCTCCCGCAGCCGGGCCGCGTTGGTCTGCTCCGTCATGCTGCCGATCCTCCCAGTGCAGTGATGATCTCTTCGGCCGCCGTCTCGCCGGAGCGGACGCAGACCGGGATGCCGACGCCGTCGTAACCGGCCCCGGCCAGGGCCAGCGTCGGGTGGGCGGCGCGCAGCGCCGCCCGGGCCGCCGCCACCCGGCCGAGGTGGCCGGGGGTGTACTGCGGCAGGGCCCCGCCCCACCGCTGCACGTGCCGGGCCACCGGGGCGGGCAGCGGCGCGCCGAGCACCTTCGACAGCTCCCGGTGCACGGTGGCGACCAGGTCGTCGTCGGTGAGCTGGAGCGCGGTCTCGTCGCCGTACCGGCCGACCGAGGCGCGCACCAGGGCGAGCCCGTCCGGCCGGCGCAGGTGGCCCCACTTGGTGGTGAAGAAGGTGGACGCCTTGATCAGCAGCCCCTCGCCGGCCGGCACCAGGAAGCCGGACAGCTCCGGCAGCTCCGGCTCGGGCAGGGCCATGGTGACCAGCGCGACGCTGGCGTAGTCCAGCCCGCCGACGGTCGCCGCCACCTCGGGGGCCGGGCCGGCGAGCAGCCGTGCGGCCGGGCGGGCCGGCACGGCGAGCAGCACCGCGTCGGCCTCGACGAACTCTGGTTCACGGGTGGGCCCGACGGTGAGACGCCAGCCGGTCGGGGTGCGGTGCAGCTCGCGGACCGCGGCGTCCCGGCGGATCGTCGCCCCGCTCTCCCGGGCCGCCGCCTCGACCAGCGTGCTCAGCCCGCCGGCCAGGGTGCCGAAGACCGGGGCGCCCGGAGCGCGGGGCGCGGCGGCCTGCGCGGCGCGGACCGCCCCGACCAGGGTGTGCTCGACCCGGGCCGCCCGGGCCAGCGCCGGCATGGTGGTGACCAGCGAGAGGTCGTCGGCCCGGCCGGCGTAGACGCCGCCGAGCATCGGGTCGACCAGCCGATCCACCACCTCGTCGCCGAGCCGGTCGCGGACCAGCGCGCCCACCGACACGTCGGCGTCCGGCGGGAGCAGCGGCGCGCCGCCGTCCCGGTCGGCCGCCGTGGTCGGGTGCGCCACCGCCGCCACCCTGTCCAGATCGCCGGGTACGCCCACCAGGGTGCCGCCCGGGACCGGGCGCAGCCCGCCGTCGACCACCAGCGCGGCCTGCCCGACGGTGGGGTGCACGATCGCCCCGGTCAGGCCGAGCCGGCCGAGCAGGGTCACCACGGCCGACTCCCCGCCGGCCGGGTCGCGCATCAGGAACGACTCGGCGCCGAACTCGACCGGCCCGCCGGCCAGCTCACCGGTGCGCAGCTTGCCGCCGAGGCGGCCGGACTGCTCGTACACGGTGATCTCGATGCCGGCGGGGGCGCGGTCGCGCAACCGGACGGCGGCGGCCAGCCCGGTGATCCCGCCACCGACGATCGCCACCCGCCACGGTCGCGCCATGGTCGTCCCTCCCTTACGCCGCCGGCCGCGCGGACAGCTCGTGCACCAGCGCGACCACCCGGGTCAGCACCTCGGGGTCGGTCTCCGGCAGCACGCCGTGACCGAGGTTGAACACATGACCGGGGGTGGCCCGCCCCTCGTCGAGGATCCGGCGCACCTCGGCCTCCACCACCGGCCAGGGAGCCAGCAGCACGGCCGGGTCGAGGTTGCCCTGCACGGCCCTGTCCGGGCCGATCCGGCGGGTCGCGACGTCCAGCGGGGTACGCCAGTCCACGCCGACCACGTCGGCGCCGGCCTCGCCCATCGCGCCGAGCAGCTCCGCGGTGCCCACCCCGAAGTGGATCCGCGGCACGCCCGCGTCGGCCAGGCCGGCGAGCACGTGCGCCGAGTGCGGCAGCACGTAGCGGCGGTAGTCGGCCTCGGAGAGCGCCCCGGCCCAGGAGTCGAAGAGCTGCACCGCGGAGACCCCGGCGTCGACCTGCACCCGCAGGAACGCCAGCGTCACCTCGGCCAGCCGGGCGCAGAGCGCGTGCCACAGGTCCGGGTCGCCGTACATCAGCGCCTTGGTCTTCGCGTGGGTCCGCGACGGGCCGCCCTCGACCAGGTAGCTGGCCAGGGTGAACGGCGCGCCCGCGAAGCCGATCAGCGGGGTGTCGCCCAGCTCGGCGACGAGCAGCCGCACGGCCTCGTCCACGTAGGACACCTCGTCGCGGCCGATCGGGTTGATCCGCGCGACGTCGGCGGCGGTGCGGACCGGCTCCGCCACGACCGGGCCGGTGCCGGGCACGATGTCCAGGTCGACCCCGGCGGCGGCCACCGGCACCACGATGTCGCTGAACAGGATGGCCGCGTCGACCCCGTGCCGGCGGACCGGCTGGAGGGTGATCTCCCGGACCAGCTCGGGGCGGCGGCACGAGTCCAGCATCGGCACGTTGGCCCGGATGTCGCGGTACTCCGGCAGCGACCGGCCGGCCTGGCGCATGAACCAGACCGGGGTGTGCGGGCCCGGCTCGCGCCGGCAGGCGCGGACGAAGGGCGAGTCGGCCGGCCCGCCGCGGCGGGGTTCTCCGTCTCGGGCGGCAGTGCCCGTGGTGTCGGTGGTCATCGCGGCAATCGTGCCACGCGCCCGGGCGGCCCCCGCCGCCACCGTCACCTTTTGTGACCGGCCACCCTCGGGTGCCCGGCGCGGCCCGGCGCATGATCATGAACGTCCGCCCGGCGCGCCGTCACACCGTGCCGGACGGCGCGGCATAGGCTGCCGTCATGGCCCCCCCGATCGCGCTCCCGGAAACCTTCGCCCGCGCGGTCGCGGGGCTGCGATCGGTGACATGCCGCCCGGAGATCGTGCTGGAGGAGGTCGGCGCCCCGCAGCGTTTGGCCCCGTACGCGTTCGCGCTCTCCGCCGCGGTGCTGCGTGAGGGCGACGAGGTGGCCACCGGCCGGCTCATCCTGCTGCACGACCCGGCCGGGCACGAGGCGTGGCAGGGCACCCTGCGGCTGGTCACCTACGTGACCGCCGAGCTGGAGGTCGACCTGGCCAGCGACCCGATGCTGCCCGGCGTGGGCTGGACCTGGCTGACCGACGCACTCGACGCGCAGAAGGCCCGCTACCGGGCGATCGGCGGCACCGTCACCCAGACGCTCTCCACCCGGTTCGGCGAGCTGGCCGGGCCGCCCGCCGCGGGCGACATCGAGATCCGCGCCTCCTGGACGCCGCTCGCCGCCGACCTGGCCCCGCACCTGCTCGGCTGGTGCACGCTGCTGGCGTCGACCGCCGGCCTGCCCCCACCCGGCGTGACCGCGCTCCCCACCCGCCGCCCCGCCGGCGCCGCCTGAGCTTTCGGCCTTCCCGGGCGAGTTGCCGTTCGCGCTGACCGGCACGGCCAGGAATCGGGTGCCCCCGGCACGGCGACGGGCCGCCCCGAGCGCTCGGAGCGGCCCGTTCGTGAGCCGGGTCAGACGTAGTCCTCGGCCTCGTCGCAGACCTTGTCCAGCCCCTTGTTCGCGGCGTCGAAGGCCGCCTTGTCGCCGCGGGACGCCGCCGCGATGGCCGCGGTCAGCTTGTCCAGGCAGCTCGCGATGACCTTCTTCTGCCGGGCCTGCTCGTCCCGGTCGTTCTTGGTGCCGGTCAGATCCTGCTCGGTGTCGGCGAGCTTGTCCCGGACCGTCTGGAGGTCGCCCTTGAGCTTGTCGATCTCCTGCCGGTTCGCCGTGATCGTGCTGTCGCGCTGGCTGACCTGCTGCTCGGCCTTGTCCAGCTTGCCGTTGGTGGTGACGTAGAGGCCGGTCATCACGCCGCCGAGGACGAGGAGCAGCCCGGCGACGATGCCCAGGATCAGGGCAGCCCGCCCCTTGCCACCGCCCGCTGCCGGCGCCCCGTACGGCGGGACCGGGCCGGGCGGCGCCGACATCGGGTAGCCCGGCGGCGCCGACATCGGGTAGCCCGGCGGGGCCGACATCGGCTGCGGGTAGCCCGGCACGGAGCCGGCGCCGGAAACCGGCGGGACCGAGTTCGGCGGGGCCGACATGGGCTGCGGGTAGCCCGGCACGGAGACCGGCGCGCCCGGAGGCGGGACCGGGGCGGCGCCCGGCGCGTACTGGCCGGGCATCGGCGTGGTGGGCTGCGGCAGGGTGGGCTGGGGCTGGGCCGCGCCGTACTGCGGGGGCTCGGGCTGGGCGGGCCGGTACTGCGCGGGCTCGGGCTGGGCCGCGCCGTACTGCGGGGGCTCGGGCGGGGCGGGGCGGTACTGCGACGGCTCCGGCTGGGCCGGCTCGTACTGCTGGGGCTCCGGCTGGGCCGGCTCGTACTGCTGGGGTGCGGGCTGGCCCCCGTACGGGCTGCCGTACACGGTGCCCCCCGGCGGCTGGGGCGGGTAGCCGCCCGCTCCGGTCGGTGGCTGGGACATGTCTCTTCCTCCAGGTTTGCTGGTCCCCCGCGGGGTGGCCCGTAGGGCCGGGGTCTGCGGTCGGCGTGGTCGGGCCTACGCCTCGACGGTGCGGGACGGGGTCAAGCCCACCGGCGGCGCGCCGGTCAGCAGAGCTTGAACCGGTCGCACGCGGTCTTGATCGGCACCGCCAGGCCGATGCCCTCGGCGTCCCGGGCCTTGGCCGTGGCGATCCCGACCACCTCCTTGGACCCGTTGATCACCGGCCCGCCCGAGTTGCCGGGGTTGATCGGCGCGTCGAACTGGATCACCGGACCGGAGCCGCCCTCGTCCTTGCGGAACGCGCTCACCACGCCCGTGGTGACGCTGTCCTGGAGGCCGAGCGGCGCGCCGACCACCACGATCTGCTGCCCGGACTTGACCGGCGTGCGCGCCGCGAGCAGGCCGGTGAACTTGGCCGTGGTGCGCAGGTGGGCGAGGTCCTTGTCCTTGTCGACCTCGACGATCGTCGCCTCGAACCGCTGGTCCGTGCGCTCCAGGAAGACCTTGCGGTCGCCGGCCGCGTAGACCGCCTCCACCACGTGGAAGTTGGTGAGCAACGTGGTGCCGCCCCCGGCGGGAGCCTTGCCGATGGCGAAGGCCGTGCCGGTGAACTGGCCGGCCCGCACCCGGAACACGCTGGGCAGCACGGCGCTCGCCACGGCCTCCGGGTTGAACGTGGCGCCGGCCTGCTTCTCCAGCACCCCCGCCCGCTCCTCCAGGCCGTCGAGCCGGCCGGCGTCCGTGCCCTGCGCCTCGGCCAGTCGCCGGTCGGTGGCGGCGAGCCGGTCGTCCAGCCGATGGATCTGATACGCCTGCACGCCCGCGACCAGAGCCAGGATCCCGGCCAGGACGAGCGCCACCACCGGCAGCCTGCGCCCCCGCCCGGACCCGCCGGGGTGACCGGTGGGCTGTCCCGGCAACGCCGGCCCGGCGGCGGGCTGCCCGGGGTAGGCCGGCCCGGACGTGGGCTGCCCGGGATAGGCCGGGCCGGAAGTGGGCTGGCTCGGGAACGACGGACCTGACGTCGGCTGGCCCGGGTAGGCCGGGCCCGACGCCGGTGGCGGATAGGCCGGGCCCGACGCCGGTGCCGGATAGGCCGGGCCCGACGCCGGTGCCGGGTAGGCCGCGCCGGGAGTCTGCTGAGTCGGATAGCCGGCGGAGGCCGGCTGGCCCGGATGTGTGGGCGGAGCGACGGAGTTCGGGGCCGGGTGGTCGGTGTTGCCGGGCTGGCCGGGGAACTGTCCGGGGGCGGTCGGCTGTGCGGGCGGCCAGCCGCCGGGGGTGCGCGGGGTGGGTGCGGCGCCGCCACCCCACTGGCCGCTGTTCGGCGGCGGCGACCAGGCCGCCGAGGCGCCCGGCTGGTCAATGCCCGGCGCACCGCTCGCCCCGAGGGCGGGCGCCGCATCGAAGCCGGCACCGGGCGCGGAGCCGGGAGCGACGGGTGCGGAGCCGTGGCCCGCGCCGGCGGCAGCGGGTGCGGCACCGAACGCGGCGACGGGCGCGCCCGTCGGGTTCGGGGTCGGCGGGGTCGGATAGCCGGAGGGCTGACCCGGGACGGTGGCGTGGCCGGTCGGCGGGACGATGCGCGGCGGCAGCGGCCCCGGCCGGTCGGCTCGGGCCCGCCCCTGCTCGGCCGTCTCGTCGCCGCCCTGCCCCGGCACGCCGTCACCGGCCCCGTAAGCGCCCGTCATGATCGCTTTGTCCTCCCCCGTGACCGCCCCACCGACCTCCACCGACGGCCTCCCGGCCGTCCGCGGCTCATGGACCGTACCTGCGTGAAAGGGGTTTGTCTTCCCCGTTGTCCGACCCTGCCACCCCGGCGCAACCCGACCCTGTCACGCCATCTCCGGGACACCCGCCGACACGCGCCCGACCGGCTGCGCACACCGGATCGCCCGGCGCACTAGGGTTGTCAGGTGACCGACGAACCACCCCTGCGCCGTCGGGCCGCCGAAAGCCGTACGGGAGAGGCCTCGCCGCATCCGTCCTCGGCCGCGCCGGAGCCGGCGGACGCGGGGACCGAACCCACCGCCGGCGGGCCCGTTCCCCTGACCGCCCCGCGCGACGGCACGCCCGCCCCGGTGGCCACCGCGCGCGAGCTCGACGAGGTCGTGGCCCGTTTCGCGGCCGGCAGCGGCCCGGTGGCCCTGGACGCCGAGCGCGCTTCGGGCTACCGCTACAGCCAGCGCGCCTACCTGGTGCAGCTGCGCCGGGCGGGCTCCGGCACGGCGCTGATCGACCCGCTGCCGCTGCCCGACCTCACCGCCCTCGACTCGGTGATCGCCGGGGCCGAGTGGGTGCTGCACGCCGCCAGCCAGGATCTCGCCTGCCTGGCCGAGGTGGGGCTGCGCCCGCGCCGCCTGTTCGACACCGAGCTGGCCGCCCGGCTGGCCGGCTTCGAGCGGGTGGGCCTGGCCGCGCTGACCGAGCAGGTGCTCGGTTACAGCCTGGAGAAGCACCACTCCGCGGCGGACTGGTCGAGCCGGCCGCTGCCGGAGTCCTGGCTCACGTACGCGGCGCTGGACGTGGAGCTGCTGGTCGACCTGCGCGACGCGCTCGACGAGGAGCTGGAGAAGCAGGGCAAGTCGGCGTGGGCGGCGGAGGAGTTCGCCGCGCTGGTCCGCAACGGCGCCCGCCCGCCTCGCGTACGGGCCGAGCCCTGGCGCCGCACCTCGGGCATCCACCGGGTGCGCGGCGCGCGTGCGCAGGCCCGGGTCCGCTCGCTGTGGTACGCGCGGGACCAGATCGCCGCGCGGCGGGACGCCGCCCCGGGCCGGGTGCTGCCGGACTCGGCCATCGTGGCCGCCGCCGAGCTGGACCCGAAGGACGAGAAGACCCTGCTCACCCTCCCCGGTTTCGGTGGCCGCTCGGTGCGCCGGTTGGCGCGTACCTGGCTGGCGGCCCTGGACGACGCCCGCCAGCTGCCGGATGACGCCCTGCCGGTGAATCCGGTGGTGGAGGGGCCGCCCCCGCCGCACCGGTGGGCGGAGCGGGACCCGGTGGCGGCCGGCCGGCTGGCCCGCTGCCGGGAGGTCGTGGTCGGCACGGCCGGCGCGCACAACCTGCCGCCGGAGAACCTGATCGCCCCGGACTACGTACGCCGCCTGGCCTGGCAACCGCCCGAGGAGATCACCGACGACACGGTCGCCGAAACCCTCCGCACCTTCGGCGCGAGGGAGTGGCAGATCACCCTCCTCCTCCCGGCCCTGACGGAGGCCCTCCACCTCCCGGCGTCCTGACCGGACCCCAGCGTCGATCATGAAGTTGGCGGCAGTTCTGGAGATCGACATCGCCGTCAACTTCATGATCGACAGGGCGACCGCGCTCGCGGCGCGTGTGGGGTTGGCCACATGGGGGGTGGTGTCGCCGTTGGTTACTGGCGAGTAGCATCCGGGGAAACGCCAGTGCCGGCTAGGAGGCTCCAAGTGCCCCGTGAAGTTCGGGATGTCGTCTTCGTCGACGGCGTCCGCACCCCGTTCGGCAAGGCGGGTGGCATGTACGCCAACACCCGCGCCGACGACCTGGTGATCCGCTGCATCCGCGAGCTGATGCGGCGCAACCCGCAGTTGCCGCCGGAGAAGGTGGAGGAGGTCGCCATCGCGGCCACCACCCAGATCGGCGACCAGGGCCTGACCATCGGCCGCACCGCCGCCCTGCTGGCCGGCCTGCCCAAGACGGTGCCCGGCTTCGCCATCGACCGGATGTGCGCCGGCGCGATGACCGCCGTCACCACCGTGGCCAGCGGCATCGCCGTGGGGGCGTACGACGTCGCCATCGCCGGTGGCGTCGAGCACATGGGCCGCCACCCGATGGGCGAGGGTGTCGACCCCAACCCGCGGATCATCGCGGAGAAGCTGGTCGACCCGTCCGCGCTGGTCATGGGCGCCACCGCGGAGAACCTGCACGACCGGGTCCCGCACATCACCAAGCAGCGCACCGACGCCTTCGCGCTCGCCTCGCAGCAGAAGACCGCCAAGGCGTACGCCAACGGCAAGCTCCAGGGCGACCTGGTGCCGGTGGCGATCCGCGACCCGGAGGCCGGCTGGGGCCTGGCCACCACCGACGAGGCTCCCCGGGAGACCTCGCTGGAGAAGCTCGCCACCCTCAAGACCCCGTTCCGCCCGCACGGCAAGGTCACCGCGGGCAACGCGGCGGGCCTGAACGACGGCGCCACCGCGGCCCTGCTGGTCGCCGAGGAGACCGCCCGCGAGCTGGGCCTGCCGATCGGCATGCGGCTGGTGTCCTTCGGTTTCGTCGGCGTCGAGCCCGAGGTGATGGGCGTCGGCCCGATCCCGTCGACGGAGAAGGCGCTGCGCATCGCCGGCCTGAGCATCGACGACATCGGCCTGTTCGAGTTGAACGAGGCGTTCGCGGTGCAGGTGCTGGCCTTCCTCGACCACTTCGGCATCGCCGACGACGACCCGCGGGTCAACCCGTGGGGCGGTGCGATCGCCATCGGTCACCCGCTCGCCTCCTCCGGCGTCCGGCTGATGACCCAGCTCGCCCGGCAGTTCGCCGAGCACCCCGAGGTCCGCTACGGCCTCACCGCCATGTGCATCGGCATCGGCATGGGCGGCACCGTGATCTGGGAGAACCCACACTGGACGGAGTCCAGCAAGTCCGCGCAGGGGGAGGGTGGAGACAAGTGAGCCTCGCCGCACCGAACGAGGTCGTCACCAAGGCGCTGCTGCGCCAGGTGAACGTACCGGGGCTGGACCGTCCCGCCGCCCTCATCACCCTCGACAACGGCTTCGACCACACCAAGCCGAACACCTTCGGGCCGGCCGGCCTGACCAGCCTGGACGAGGCGATCACCGCCGCGCTCGCGGCGAAGCCGGCGTTCATCGCGGTCACCGGCAAGCCGTACATCTTCTGCGTCGGCGCCGACATCGTCGGCCTGCCGGCGCTGGAGAACCGCGAGCAGGCGCTGGAGATCGGCCGGCTCGGCCACCGGGTCTTCGCCCGGCTCAAGGACAGCGAGATCCCGACCTTCGCCTTCGTCAACGGCGCGGCGATGGGCGGCGGCCTGGAGCTGGCCCTGCACTGCCACTACCGGACCCTGTCGGCGGGCGCGGCGGCTCTGGCGCTGCCCGAGGTCTCGCTCGGCCTGGTCCCCGGCTGGGGCGGCACCCAACTCCTGCCGAACCTGATCGGCATCCCCGCGGCGACGCAGGTGATCCTGCAGAACCCGCTGATGCAGAACAAGATGCTCAAGCCGAAGCAGGCCGCGGAGATGGGCATCGCGGACGTGCTGCTGGAGCCGGCCGACTTCCTGGAGCGGTCGCTGGAGTGGGCCGCCGGCGTCGTCTCCGGCGAGGTCACCGTGACCCGGCCAGAGGTCGACAAGGACATGTGGGCGGGCGTGCTCTACTTCGCCCGGCAGACCCTCGACCAGCGGCTGCACGGAGCGGTCCCGGCCGCCTACAAGGCGCTGGACCTGCTGGAGACCGCCAAGGACGCCGACTTCGCGGCCGGCACCGCGGCCGAGGACGAGGCCCTGGCCGACCTGGTCTTCTCCGAGGAGCTGCGCAGCGGCCTGTACGCCTTCGACCTGGTGCAGCGGCGGGCCAAGCGGCCGGCCGGAGCGCCGGACAAGGGCCTGGCCCGCCCGGTCACCAAGGTGGGCATCGTGGGCGCCGGCCTGATGGCCAGCCAGCTCGCCCTGCTCTTCGCCCGCCGGCTCCAGGTGCCGGTCGTCATGACCGACCTGGACCAGTCCCGGGTGGACAAGGGCGTCGGCTACGTGCACACCCAGATCGAGAAGGCCGTCAGCAAGGGCCGGATGGACAAGGGCACCGCGGCCAAGCTGTACGGCCTGGTCAGCGGCTCGGTCGACAAGTCCGTCTTCGCCGACGCCGACTTCGTCATCGAGGCGGTCTTCGAGGACCTGAACGTCAAGAAGCAGGTCTGGGCCGAGCTGGAGAAGATCGTCAAGCCGGAGGCGGTGCTCGCCACCAACACCTCCAGCCTGTCGATCAGCGAGATGGCCGCCGACCTGGAGCACCCGGAGCGGGTGGTCGGCTTCCACTTCTTCAACCCGGTCGCCGTGCTGCCGCTGCTGGAGATCGTCCGCGGCGAGCGGACCGACGACGCCACCCTGGCCACCGCGTTCGCGGTCGGGAAGCAGCTGAAGAAGTCGAGCGTGCTGGTCAAGGACGCCCCGGCGTTCGTGGTCAACCGGCTGCTGACCCGCTTCCTCGGCACCGTCTTCGCCGCCGTCGACCAGGGCACCCCGCTGGACGTGGCGAACAGCGCGCTGGACCCGCTGGGCCTGCCGATGCGCCCGCTCGCCCTGCTCCAGCTGGTCGGCCCGGCCGTGGCGTACCACGTGGGCGGCACCCTGCACGCCGCCTTCCCGGACCGGTTCGGGGTCAGCGAGAACCTCAAGCGGATCGCCGACTCGGGCCAGCCGATCGTGGTCGACGACCAGGTCAACGAGGAGGTCGCCAAGCTGCTCGTGGTCGGCGACCAGCCGCTCACCGCCGAGCAGGTCCGGCAGAACGCGCTGGACGCGCTGGCCCAGGAGATCCGGCTCATGCTCGACGAGGGCGTCGTCGCCGAGGCGCAGGACATCGACCTGTGCATGATCCTCGGCGCCGGCTGGCCGTTCCACCTGGGCGGCGTCACGCCGTACCTGGACCGGACCGGCACCGCCGAGCGGGTCACCGGCCGGCGGTTCCTGCCGCGCGGGGTCGCCAGCCTCCGCTGACAGCCACCGCCGCTCCCCCACGATCGCGGTGGCCGGCCGTCCCTCGCGGACGGTCCGGCCACCGCGATCGGCGTTTCCCCGCCGGTCACCGGCCGGACACCCTGCGCATACTTCCCCGACATCGCCCGGGCGGCCCGGTCACGAGCCGGTTCCGGTTTCGTCACGTCGGCAGCGGCCGGACACCGCTGTGTCGGTGCGGCTCGCTACGATCACGCGTCCGGATTTAACTCAGGAGCTGACACCATGTCCCAGCCGCCGTCCAGTCCCTACCCCGGTTCCTACCCCCCGCCCCACCAGCAGCCCGGTGGCTACCAGCCCCCGCAGCAGCCCCAGTACGGCGGCGGCTACCCACCGGCTCCGCAGCAGCAGCCCCAGTACGGCGGCGGCTACCCGGAGAGCAACCAGCCCGGCCAGCAGTACGGCGGCGGCTACCCGGAGAGCAACCAGCCCGGCCAGCAGTACGGGGGCGGTTACCCCGGCGCGGGGCAGCCCGGCCAGCAGTACGGCGGCGGCTACCCGGAGACCGGCCAGCCCGGCTACGGCGCCCCGGCCCCGCTGCCGCCGAAGAAGAAGTCGAGCGCCGGCAAGATCGTGCTGATCGTGCTGGCCGTCGTGCTGGTGCTCTGCGTCGGCGGTGGCGCCGCCATCTGGTTCGCCGCCAAGGACGAGGTCGGCGAGGTGGTCACGGCCACCAAGACCCGCCTGGTCGAGCCCACCACGCTGGCCGGCCGGGCGAAGGTGGACCAGCCGGAGCTCCAGTCGGCCGCGGTCCAGATGAAGTCGGAGATCAGCAAGGACGTCCCGAACACGACCAGCACGGTCGGCGCGTTCTACGGCGATCCGGCGAAGAAGGACCTGGTCATGATCGCCGGCGCGTCCGGCGTCATCGCCGACCCGCAGAAGGAGATGGCGGACGCCATCACGGCGATCACCCCCGAGCTGGGCGCCAAGGAGTTCAAGACGGTCGACGCCGGCCCGCTGGGCGGCGAGGCCAAGTGCGGCGACGGCAAGGCCGAGGACGTCCCGGTGGCCGTCTGCATGTGGGCCGACAAGGGCAGCCTCGGCATGGTGGTGGTCTACTTCAAGTCCGCCGCCGAGATCCAGTCGGAGTTCGTCACCATGCGCGGCGAGATCGAGAAGCAGGGCTGACCTCCCGCAGACCCGGTGGACCGGGCCCCCGCCCTGCGGCGGGGGCCCGGTCCCGTTTCGGATCAGGCCGAGGCGGCGCGCTCCGCCGGGCTGCGGCAGACGCAGAACTCATTGCCCTCGGGGTCGGCGAGCACCACCCAGCCGGTGCCGTCCGGCCGGCGGCGGTCGTCGACCAGGGTGGCCCCGAGGTCGCGCAGCCGCGCCACCTCCTCGTCCCGGGTCCCCTCGGCCGCGTGCACGTCGAGGTGGAACGCGCCCTTGCCGTGCCGCTCCCCCACCGAGACGAAGAGCAGGTCGGGGCCGTGGCCGCCGGGCGCGGCGAGGACCGCCTCCGGGTCGCCCGGGTGGTCGTCGTCGTTCAGCTTCCGGTCGAGAACCCGGGCCCACCAGCTGGCCAGGGTGAACGGGTCGTCGCTCTCGACGGTGACGCAGTGGATCTGTGCACTCACGGTGCTTTCCTCCTGGATCGGAGTGCGCCCCGCCGGAGTGAGGGAGTCAGCGGCGACTGCGGGGCGCGGGACGGTTCATGGTGAACATCGACCACACCCCCTTCCACGTCTCGGGCTGACGCCGTTGATCATGTCACCGACTGGCGGCGGGAACAAGCCCGGCCCGGCCCCGAGAGCGGGACCGGGCCGGACGAGTACCCAGGGTCACGGGCCGACGAAGACCGCCTTCGCCCGCCAGTCGACGCCGTCCACGGCGGGGCCGCTGCGCACGGCGAACGCCGCGACCGGCGCACCGCCCGCCCAGTCCGTGGCCGACAGCTCGCCGGTGCTCCGGTTGACCTTGTAGAGGGTGCTGCCGGCCAGGAAGACCGACCCGGCGTCGGCGAAGCCGCTCGCCCCGGCGATGGTGAACCTCTCCGCGCCCACCACGCCGCTGTCCGGGGTGAACCAGCGCCAGAACAGGCCGCCCTGCCCGGCGAGGGTGTAGTAGAGCTGGCCGCCGCTGTAGAACATGCCGGTGACGTTGGGGATCTCCGGATAGAAGGTGTTGGTCACCCCGGCGTACGTCTGGCCGGCCGGGCCGGAGTCCGTCTCCACCGCGTCCCAGTAGGCGTCGTGGTACGGGTCGACCGCCGAGGCGGCGCCGAAGGTGGACCCGTTGAAGGTGCGCCGCCACAGCGACCCGTTCATCCCGTAGAAGAGCGTGCCGCCGACCCAGAACGCGCCCCGCGCGGTGGACCACGCGGTGCCGTCCGGGACGGCCACCGGGCCGACCGCGCCGACGGTGGTGACCCCGTCGTACGACCGGACCTGCACCTCGTCGCCGGTGCCGGCGGGCGGGGCGCCGGTCTTGACGATCTCGATGCCGTCGACCAGCGGGTTCTCCACCACGTGCCGGAACTCGAGGTCGATCGAGCCGTCGCTGACCACGGTGAACGCCCGCATGGTGCCCACGTTGTGCCCGACGCTGGCGGAGAGGTCGAGGTCGTCCAGGACGGTGGCGCCCTCCAGGGCCACGTCGAAGACCCGGGAACCGGCCGCGGCGGTGCCGTCGTACCGGTTGGCCAGGTAGAGCCGGACCTGGACCTCGGTGCCCGCGGGCACCGGGAACTGCCAGCTCAGCTCCGGGTCGCCGGCCGGGTCCCAGCGCTCGTCGCTGTAGAGCGCGGCCGGGGTGCCGGCCGGCACGGTGGCGTCCACGCCGCCCACCGGCGCGAAGCCGGCCGTGCTGCTGCCGGCGTTGTGGTACGGGCTGGGGTTGCCGCCGTCGTCGGCCGCCCAGTCCGGTCCGCTGTCCGTCGAGGCGACCAGCGGGCCGCCGGCGTTGACCCGGTGCAGCACGTTCGTCGGCGCCGGGACACCGGCCTGGTACACGTGCCCCGGGAGGGTGGCCGTGGTGGTCGGGTGCGGCGCCGCGCCGCCGGTCAGCGGGAAGAACGCGATCCGCTCCCGGCGGTACTGGAAGTTGCCGATCCACGAGGTGTCCGAGCCGACCCAGAGGCCGGCCGGGGTGACCAGCATCTCCGAGGCGCCGATGCCGCGGGGGTGCCGGCCCGGGTTCCAGGACAGTGGCAGGCCGGTGCGCGGGTCGAGGGCCGCGATGCTGGCCCGGCCGACCGCGCCGGCCTGGGCCGAGTCGCCGCCGAAGCTGTTGTTCAGCCAGCGGAAGTGACCGCCGACGTAGACCGCCTGCTCGCTGATGCCGACCGAGAGGTAGGTGTCGCCGCCGGTGTAGTCGACCCAGGTGGGCTGGAGGTCCGCGCCGGTGGCGCCGGCCTCCCAGCGGGCGGCGGCGTCGCAGAGCGTGCCGCCGTTCGGCGCGCCGGTGGTCACCACCACGAAGTAGCTGCCGTCCGGGGCGAAGGCGAGGTCCCGCATGTACGAGTCGAACGCCCACCAGGCGCAGCGCGGGGTGTACCGGCTGGTGTTCCAGTCGGCCACGGTGGCCGACGTGGGGCCCAGGTCGAGTTTGACGATCTGGTCGTGCAGCACCCCGTCGGCCTTCTTGAAGTTGCCGATCACCACGAGTTTCGTGCCGTCCGGGGACACGGCCAGCTTCTCGGCCCCGACGCCCCCGTTCGCGCCGCTGACCCCGTCGTAGTTGTGGTGCTCGGTGAGCGCGGTGGCGAGGTAGCCGTCCAGCGCGCCGGTGCTCGCGTTGAGCGAGGCGAGGCCGCCGCGCGGGTTGGCGTTGCCGGCCGTGGTGAAGATGCCGCCCACCAGCAGCCGCCCGCCGACCAGGGCGACGTCGTTGACCAGCCCGTTGAACGCCGGAGGGGCGAAGCTGGTGACCAGAGCCCCGGTGGCGACGTTGAGCAGGGCCACCTTGCGCCGGGTCACTCCGTTGACGGTGTTGAACCTGCCGGCGACGAAGACCGTCCCGGTGGTGGGCCCGGCAACCACCGCGTACACCTCGTTGTCGACGGTCGGCGCGAAGGCGGTGTCCACCATGCCGGTGGCCTTGTCGAAGGCGAGCAGGTAGTTGCGGGTGATGTCGGCGTCGGACCCGCGGTTCTGCACCCGGGTGAACGAGCCGGCCACGATGATCTTCGTGCCGGCGTCGTGGATCGCGTCGACCTTTCCGTCCATGATGTCCGGCGAGGCGGTGGAGGGGGTCGCCTTGACCAGGGTGGTGTGGTCGGGCGCGGCGGCGGCGGGGCCGGCCGGGGCCAGTCCGGCGGCGGTGAGCGCGACGGCGGCGAGGGCCACGAGGACACGGCGTGTGCGGGCCGAGGGGTGGGTCACGGGCAGCTCCGGAGGCTCATGTGGACAGGCGTGTCGCAGCACTCACCCTGGGCCACCCGTCACACGCCGTCCAGCACCGGCCACGCTTTCTGCCCGACCACCGCTGCGCTCCCCCCGACCACCCGGAGCGGCCGGACGGGACAGCCGGGCCCGGCCGCACGAACAGGTGACCGCCGATCGGCCCCTCAGGTGGCCGCGGGGGCGTCGGCCGACGGCAGGGTGACGGTCACCTCCAGGCCGCCGCCCGGCTGGGCGACCGCCTTCACCGTGCCGCCGTGCGCGTCGCAGACCGCCCGCACGATGGACAGTCCGAGGCCGGAGCCGCGGGCGCCGGTGCGTTCCTGCCCGCCGCGACGGAACGGCTCGAACAGCCCCGGCACGTCGGCCGGGGCGACCTCGAACCCGGTGTTGCCGACCACCAGCCAGGACCGCTGCCCGTCGGTGCCGGTCCGCACCCAGAGCCGGCCGTGCAGGTGGTTGTAGCGGACCGCGTTCTCCACCAGGTTGCCGGCGAGCCGGTCGAGCAGGCCCGGGTCGCCGACCACCGGTGCGGAGCGCAATGAGGTGTGCACCTTCAGGCCGATCCGCTCCACCTCGCGGGCCATCGCGGAGAGCGCGTTGGCGGTGCCGACGGCGAGGTCGAACTCGGTGCGCCGGGCCAGCCGGCCGCCGGTCTGCGCCTCGCTGCGGGCCAGCACCAGCAGCGCGTCGACCAGCCCGTTGGCGCGTTCCGAGGCGTCCCGGACCACGCTGGCCATCCGGCGGTATTCGGCGAGGTCCGCCTCGTCGTCGCTGAGCGTCACGTCGATCTCGGTACGCATCACCGCGAGCGGCGTCCGCAGCTCGTGCGAGGCGTTGGCCACGAACCGCCGCTGCGCCTCGAAGGCGGCGCTGATCCGGTCCAGCATGGCGTCGAAGGTCTCGGCCAGCTCGGCCACCTCGTCGTCCGCGCCGGACCAGCCGATCCGCTCGTCGAGGGTGGTCTCGCCGAGCCGGCGCGCGGTGGCGGTGACCTGGTGCAGCGGGCGCAGCGCCCGGCCGGCCACCGCGTACGCCCCGGCGACCCCGACCATGCCGATCGCCGCCAGCGCCACCAGGCCCTTCACCAGCAGCTCCCGCGAGGCGGCGTCGATCAGTTGCCGCTGCCAGTGCCCGGCGTCGAGGGTGCGGCCGTCGGCGAGCACCACCGTGGAGCCGGGCAGCAGCTCGTCGGTGGGGCGCAGCGCGTCCCGGACCAGCAGCCAGGCCAGCAGCACCAGGAGCGCGCCGGCCCCGACCAGCAGCACGCCGTTGAGCAGGGTGAGCCGCAGCCGCAGGGTGGGCCGCAGCCGGGACCGGCCGGTCACGCGGAGGCCTCGCCGATCCGGTAGCCCGCGCCGACCACCGTCTCGATCAGTGGTGGGTCGCCGAGCTTCTTGCGCAGCGTCATCACGGTGACCCGGACGATGGTGGTGAACGGGTCGGTGTTGGCGTCCCAGACCCGCTCCAGCAGCTCCTCGCTGGAGACCACCGCGCCGCGCGCCTTGAGCAGCTCGGCCAGCACGCCGAACTCCTTGTTGGTGAGGTCGACCGGCTCGCCACCGCGGGTGACCACCCGGCGGGCCGGGTCGAGCACCAGGTCGGCCAGCTCCAGCACCGGCGGGGCGGCCGGGGTGGCCCGCCGTCCCAGCGCCTGCACCCGGGCGACCAGCTCGTCGAAGGCGAACGGCTTGGGCAGGTAGTCGTCGGCGCCGAGCTGCAGCCCCTCCACCCGGTCGGCCACCGTGCCGCTCGCGGTCAGCATCAGCACCCGGGTCAGCGCGCCGGAGGCGGCCAGGTCGGCGCAGATCCGGTCGCCGTGCACGCCGGGCAGGTCGCGGTCCAGGATCACCACGTCGTAGCGGGTGACGAAGGCGGCCTCGTGCCCGGCGTCGCCGTCGTAGGCGACGTCCACGGCCATCCCGCGCTTGCGCAGCCCGCGCGCGATCGCGTCGGCGAGGTTCCGCTCGTCCTCGACCACCAGTACCCGCATCCCGGCCTCCCACCTCGTGACCTCCCACAACCTAGTGCGGGCCGCCAAGCGTCCCGCGCCGGCCGTCATTGCAAAAAATCTTCGGGTACGCGATGCTCGCCGGCAGGTAGCGACAACCGCCCCGGCCACCGGCCCGGGTCCGAGCCGACGGGAGCCCGCATGACCGCTGTCGACCCTGGCCGGGACGTGACGTACCACCGCTTCCGCTTCCCGGCGGACCTGCACCTGGGCACCGCGGACGGTCTGGCCGGCGGCCCGGACGGGCTGGTGCTCGCCGCGCCGGCCGACCGGGTCGAGCACACCGACCCGCACTCCGGCGACACCGCCGGCTACGACGCGGCGACCTGGACCTCTCCGGTGGTGCCGGTCGACTTCGCGGTCGCCGAACTGGTCCCCTCCTGGACCGCCGACGCCCCGCCCGGCTGCTGGCTCCGGGTGGAGTTGCGCGGCTGGGCCGGTGGAGTCGCCACCACCGGCTGGTACGACCTGGGCCGGTGGGCCGCCGACGAGACGACCATCCACCGCTCCTCGGTGCCGGGCCAGGCCGACGAGGCGGCCCGGGTCGCGGCCGACACCCTGCGCGTGACGGGCGCGACGGTCACCGGCTGGCAGGCCCGGGTCACCCTGCTCCGGCGCCCCGACGCCCCGGCCGGGCCGGTGCTGCGCACGCTCGGCGTGGTCGCCTCGGCCGGCGACACGCCCGGCCCGCCGGCCACCCGGACGGGCGCGCCGGGGGCTGCGGACGGCGGGCCGACCACCGTGCCGGCCCCGGTCGACGGGACGCCCGGCCACGCGCTCGGGCGGGTGCTGGACGTGCCCCGCTACGCGCAGCGGCTGCACGCCGGCGGGGAGACCCGCTGGGGCGGCGGCGGTGACTCCTGGTGCAGCCCCACCTGCGTGTCGATGGTGCTCGACTACTGGGGCGCCGGCCCCACCCCCGACCGGTACGCCTGGGTCGCCCCGCCCGGTCCCCGGCCGGTGGTGGTGCACGCCGCCCGGCACTGCTACGACCACGCCTACGCCGGGGCCGGGAACTGGGCGTTCAACGCCGCGTACGCGGGGCTGCACGGGGTGGACGCCTTCGTCACCCGGCTGCGCTCGCTGGCCGAGGCGGAACGGTTCGTGGCCGTCGGCATCCCGCTGATCGTCTCGGCCGCCTTCCACCGGGGGCAGGTGCCCGGGCTGGACTACGACACCCGGGGACACCTGATCGTGCTGGTCGGCTTCACCGCCGACGGCGACCCGGTGCTCAACGACCCGTACGCCCCGGACGACGAGGGGGTCCGCCGGACGGTGCCCCGGGCGGCGTTCGAGGCGGCCTGGCAGCGCGGCAGCGGCGGGGTCGTCTACGTGGTGCGACCGGAGTCGGTGCCGCTGCCGCCGGCACCCGCGCAGGCCAACTGGTGACTCACCGGCCCACCGGCCAGATCGTCAGCCCGCCCGACGGGCGCAGGCAGACCAGCGCCGTGCCCGAGTCGGCGCACTCGTCCCAGGAGCCCGGAAGCACCGCCCGGATCCGGACCTCCCCGGCCGCGACATCCAGCGCGCCGACCAAGGTCCGGTCGCCGGGCATGCGGCGCAGCCCGAGCAGCCGGGTCGGGTCGCTCACGATGCCGGTGGTACGCCAACGGCCGAGCCGGGCGAGGGCGCGCCCGGTGGCCGGGTCGAGCACCGACAGCTCCAGCTCCAGCCCGACGCCGGGCTCGGCGCCGAGCAGCCGGTCGCCGACCGGCGCCATCCCGATCCACTGGTCGTCCACCCAGCTCGGCCGCCCGGTGGCCGGGTCGAGAGCCCGTACCCCGCCGACCTGGTCGCGGATGCACACCATCCCGGCGCACTCGACGAACCAGACCCCGGCGCGGGGCTCCACCGGCACGTCCCAGCGCCGGTCCAGCCGGTCCAGCCCGTACGCGGTGACCGTGCCCGGCGCGCCGTCGACCAGCAGCAGGTCGGCCACCACCTGGGTGAACCGGTAGGAGACCCGGTCCGCGGCCGGCGGCACCCGGCCGGCGTGCACCAGGGCGCCGGAGTCCGCGTCGTGCACCTCCACCCGGCCGTCCGGGGTGATCAGCACGATCTGGGTCACCCCCCGATCGTCCTCCCGGTACCCCACCCCGTTGCCGGGCAGCAGCAACGACCAGCGCACCGCGCCCGAGACCGGGTCGACGGCCAGCACGGTGCCGGTCCCGGCCGCGCGTGGGGTCTCGAACAGCACCCCGCCGGACCGGGTCGACACCGGGTAGCCCGACTGCCGCCAGCGCACCGCGCCGGTGGCCGGGTCGAGCAGGGTCGAGACCGTGTCGCCGGCCCCGGCCGGGCTGCTCGTCACCAGCAGCCCGCCGGCCACCGTGCCCAGCCCGAGCAGGTGGTCGCCGACCGGCAGGGTGAACCGCCAGAGCGGCTCCCCGCCGGGCAGCCGGTGCCCGGTGACCACCCGGCCGCCCCGGCCGATCGTGCCCGGACCGTCGGCCACCATGAGCCGGCCCGCCAGGACCAGGAAGATGGCGCCCTGCGGGGCGGGCACCCGGATCCCCACCGGCTGCCGGGCCGGCCCGGCGGCGCCCGCCAGGGTCAGCAGGGCGAGGCAACAGGCGGCCACCGCCCGGGCCACCCGGCCCGGCGGCCGGACCGGCGAGGTCTCCGGCTCGTCGGCCTCCTCGCCGTGCCGCATCTCCCCCAGCTCGATGACCGGGCTCACGACAACCGCCACAGCCCGAAGTCGCCGTCCGTGCGGCGGCAGACGAGCAGCTTCGCGCCCATCCGGCAGTCGCCGACGGCGCCGATCATCACCTGGCGGACCTCGGCGCGGCCGCCGGCCGGGTCCAGCTCGGCGAGGAGCAGACGGCTGTTTCTCACCCGCCGGACGCCGAACAGCCGGCCGTCGAACTCGTCCTGCGGGATCACGTCCCACTCGCCGAGGTCGGCCACCAGCCGGCCGGTCGCCTCCTCGACCACCGCCAGGGCGGTTCCGGTGCCCGTGGTCATGCCCACGGCGACCAGAAGCCGGCCGCCGGCGGCCAAAAGCGTCCCCGTCCACCGGTCGTCGGTCCACCGCACGGCGCCGGTGGCGGGGTCGAGCGCCCACATCCCGCCGGTCTGCCCGGTGGCGCAGAGCAGACTGCCGCACCGCTCCGCGAAGCCGACAAGCGGGAGATCGGCCGTCCAGCGGCGCTGGAGGGTGTCGAGGTCGTAACCCGTGACGGTGCCACCGGCGTCCCCGATCACCAACAGCATCCCGGCGGCGAGCAGGGTCCGCTGCCGGGTGGGCAGGTCGCCGGGGCGCAGGTCGCGGGCGACCAGCCGGGCGCCGGTGACGGCGTCGTAGACGGCGGTCTCGCCTGCGGCCGGCAGGTAGACCAGCCGGTCCACGCCGGCCGGGCCGAAGCTGAGTTCGAGGTTGTCCGGTGTGCCCGGGACCGACCACAGGGTCCGGCCGTCGCGCACCGCCACCCGGCGGATCGGCTGCCGGTCCGCCACCTCGGGGACCTGCATCAGCAGCGCCTCGCCGGCCGGGAAGCCCACCCCGGGCTGGCGCCAGCTCACCCGGCCGGTGCGCGCGTCGAAGCCCATCGACTCCCACCCCGAGTCGCCGGCGGTCCGCCCGACCAGGAGCACGGTGCCGTCCTGCTCCCACACCGAGGCGGCGACGCCCGCCCCGGGCAGCGCGGTCCGCCAGAGTGTCCGGGGTGGACCCCCGGCCACCCGGTACGCGACGAGTCGGCGGCGGCCGTCGGCGTGCTGCGGGTCGAGCGGCTGCACCACGTACACCCGGTCGCCGGAGACGAAGGCGGTGGCCGCGGGGCCGCCCACCAGGGTGCGCGCGGCGGCACGCGGCGGCGGAGCCGCGGCGGCCAGCGTGACCAACGCCACCAGCAGCACCGCGACGGTCCGGAACGGACGGCCGGCGGCCCGCGGACGCCGGGTCGAGGGCTCCGGCACGGCGTCGTCGCGCACCTCACCCAGATCGATGACGGTCACGACGACCTCCTCCCCGCGCCGCCGCCCCGGCGGTCCCGGCCGAGACCGGTACGAGACGTGCCGCCTGTACGATGGCCCGTCGTGGCTGTGCCGGTGGTCGACCCTTCGCTGAACTCCTCGCGCGTCGAGGCCGAGCCCGTCGTGGCGGCTCCGCCACGCCGGCCCCGCCGCCGGCCGGCCCGCGCCGACGTGCTGGCCATCGGAGCCTATGCGGTGCTCGGCGTTCTCGTCTGCCTCAACTATTGGGGCGACGTGCAACACCGGGTCTCCTCGCACCTGCCGACCGACCACAGCTGGTTCGAGTGGCTCTTCGCCCACGGCGCGTACTCGTTGCGTCACCTGGAGAACCCGCTCTTCACCGCCCGGCAGAACGCGCCGGACGGGGTGAACATGATGGCGAACACCTCGCTGCTCGGGGTCACCCTGCCGCTGGCGCCGCTCACCCTGCTGCTCGGCCCGCAGGTGATGTACGCGCTCTACCTCGGCGCGGCCCTGTCGGCGACCGCGGCCACCTCCTACTGGGTGCTGTCCCGGCACCTGGTCCGCTCGCGCGGGGCGGCCTTCGTGGGCGGCGCCTTCCTCGGCTTCGCCCCGGGCATCGTGCACCACGCCAACGGGCAGCCGAACTTCGTCTCGAACTTCCTGCTTCCGCTGATCGTGGCCCGGGTGCTGCGGCTCGGCGAACCGGGCCGGTGGCGGCGCAACGGGATCGCGCTGGGCCTGCTGGTGGCGTACCAGATCTTCATCAACGAGGAGATGCTGCTGCTCACCGCGCTGGCCTGCCTGGTCGTCGTGGCGGCGTACGCGGTGCAGCGGCCGCGGGCGGCGCGCGAGCGGGCCGGCGCCTTCCTCGCCGCCGTCGGGGTGGGCGGCGGGCTGACCCTGCTGCTGACCGCCTACCCGATCTGGTTCCAGTTCAACGGGCCGCAGTCCTACCGGGGTCTGCAGGGCGGGGTCTTCCACGACTGGGGCGAGGACCTGATGGCCTTCGTGACCTTCGCCCGGGACACCGTGGCCGGGGACGAGGCGGTGGAGAAGACCATCGGGCTGACCGAGCAGAACACCTGGTTCGGCTGGCCGCTGGTGCTGGTCGCGCTGGTCGCCCTGGTGCTGCTGGTGCGCCGCTCGCTGCCGGCCCGGATCGTGGCCGTGCTGGTGGTGCTCTTCTCGGTCGCCGCGATCGGCCCGAAGGTGCGCTTCGACGGGGTGGAGACCGCCGTCGACGGCCCCTGGGCGTACGTGCCGGACGACCTGCCGCTGGTCGAGATGATGATGCCGACCCGGCTGAGCCTGGTGGTGGTCGCCGCGGTCGGCGTGCTGCTCGCGCTGGCCTGGGACGCCCTGTCGGGGCGCGGCCGCCCGCCGGTGCCCGCCCAGCGCACCGGATCGTCCAATCCGGCCCCGCCGCGCCGCCGCTGGCTGCGCCTCGTCGGGTACGCCGCCATCGTGGCCGCGCTGCTCCCGCTGCTCCCCCGCCCGCTGCCGGCCCAGCGGATCGACCCGCCGCCGCACTTCATCACCGCCGGCGGCTGGCGGCCGTACGTGCCGGACGGCCGGACCCTGGTGCCGGTGCCGATCCCGAGCAACGTGCACGGCCTGCCCACGCTGCGCTGGAGCGCGCTGACCCGGCAGGAGTTCCCCATCCCCGGCGGCTACTTCATCGGCCCGAACGAGGTGGGCGAGGGGGTCTTCGGCGCGCCGAACCGGCCCACCAGCACGCTGATCTACTCCACCATGGACACGGACAGGGTGCCGCCGCTCACCGACGAGAACCGCCGCCAGGCCCTCGACGACCTGCGCTTCTGGAAGGCCTCAGTGGTGGTGCTCGGCGCGAACCCCCGCGAGGGCGTGCTCCGTGAGCTGATTACCCAGTTGCTGGGCCCGCCGCAGCGCGTCGACGACGTGTGGCTCTGGGACGTCCGCGACCGCGTCTGACCAACTCTCCGGGCCCGCGCCGCCCCCCGGCTCAGCGGTTGTCGCCGCTGCCACCCAGCACGCCACGGCCCTGGCGGCTGGCCAGCTTGGCCAGGTTGGCCGTCGCGATGTCGTCCAGCGACAGGTCGAGGTAGTCGGCGAGCACCGCCACGTACCAGAGCACGTCACCGAGTTCCTTGGCGATGTCGGCCCGGTCGATCCGCGACTCCTCGCTGTCGAGGTCGCGGACCCACTTCTTGAACTTCTCGGCGATCTCCCCCGACTCACCGACCAGCCCGAGCACCAGGTGGAGCAGCTCGTTCCTCTTGTCACGCGGAGCGGCGGTACGGAGGGCGCCACGCTGATACTCATCCAGGTCCACGACGGGTCAGTATGGTCGAACCGGCCCCCGGCGTGAATCGCCTACGCCATCAAGTTCGTAGCGTCCTCCGACCCATGACGACGCGGGCCGCCCGCGACCGCCGGCTCCGGTCGTGGCGTCCTTCGGACAATGACGATCCGGGCCACCGCGAGCGCCGGCCGTGTCACAGATGGTCGACCGTCGCCGGCCCTCTACCGAGGAGGCCGCACTGCCAACCGTCAGCGGCGAGGGAGCGGGTCAGCCGATCAGGGGGCGGACGTCCCAGAGGTGGGCGCCGGGGACGTCGCGGCCGGGGCCGACCAGGGCATCCACGGTGGCGCGGACCGGGTCGCCCGGGGTCGAGTCGGCCTGCACCAGCACCGCCGCCCGCCAGTGCCGCAGGTCCGCGACGGCCTGGCGGCGTTCCGCGTCGCCGATCGGCGGCACCTGGCCGGTCTCGGCGGCCCGGCGCAGCAGCAGCGAGGTGGGCCGGTCGGGCGCGCCCCAGTGCGCGCTCGGGTCGCCGGTAGAGCGGGGGCCGATGAAGTAGCCGCCCGGCGCGTCGAAGGCCAGCCCGGTCCGCGCCGACCAGAAGGTGGCCGGGCTGACCCCGGATCCGGTGACCGGCGGAACCGGCACCAGCGTCCGCCCCGGCGGCACGTACGCCCGCCAGCCGCCGTCGGTCACGAAGGCCGGCACCGGCATGGCCGGCACGGTGCGGATCGGCGTCGGGGTGAGCGGCAGCAGTGCGGCGGCGACCGCTCCGGCCCACGGCGCCCAGGTGCGGACCGCGCGGTGCCGGACCCGGTCCAGGGCCAGGGCCAGTAGCACCCCGAGCACCGGTACGCAGACCAGCGCGAACCGGGCCGGCACCACCAGGTCGAGCAGCGGCACCCCGGCGAGCAGCCGGTACGGCCCGGGCAGCCCGGTGTCGTGCCGGTTCACCACCACCGTGGTGCCGAGGGAGAGCAGCGCGAAGAGCAGCCCGCAGGCGGCCAGGGCCCGGACCAGGGGCCGTCGCCACAGCCGGACCACCACCAGCACCGCCAGCAGCGGCAGGAACGGCCCGAAGAACGAGTTCTCCTCGGTGGCGTTCGGGGAGAGCAGCCCGGCGTGATGGCCGTCCCCGGCGACGGTCTGCCGGGCGGCGCCGGCGTACGAGGCCAGGTCCAGCCGGTAGCCCCGGGCGTAGAACGGCATCCCGCTGTAGTGGCCGGGACCGTGGAACTGCACCCACAGCGGGTACGCCAGCAGCACCCCGGCGACCAGCGCGCCGATCCCGAGCCGGCGCGCCACCACGGGCGCCAACCGGCGCGCCCCGGCCCGGTCGGCAAGCGCGTACGCCCCGGCGAACACCCCGGCCGCGAGGGCCAGGAAGACAAGCACCTCCTCGCCGAGGAAGACCTGGTAGGTGACGGCCAGCCCGAGCAGCACCCCGTCCCGGCGGACCCGGTCGGTGGCCGGCCGGAACACCAGCCCGAGGATCACCGGGACCAGGAACTGAGCGGCCATGTGCAGGTGCGCCCCGGCCTGCGACACCAGGCCGGGGGCGAAGCCGCAGAACAGTCCGCCCACCGCCGCGGCGGCCCGGGACCGGACCAGCCGGCGGGCGAGCAGCGCGTACCAGGCGGTGGCGGTGCCCGCGAGGCAGAGCACCACGGCGACGAGGAAGGCCACCTGGGAGCCGAACAGCGCGGTGACCGGGGTGAGCGGCACGCCCAGCCCGAGCACCGAGGTGTTGGCCATCAGGTTGACCCCGTCCGGCACGTTCAGCGCGGTGCTGTGCAGCGGGTTCTGCCCGCCGGTCACCGCCCGGGCGGCCCGGGCCAGCATCCACTCGAAGAGCATCTGGTCGCCGGCCTGGTGGAACAGCCGGTCCGGCCGGCGCCACTGCCCGGCGGTGAGCAGCACGGCCAGGCCCAGATAGCCGGCGACCACGAGCGCGTCGACCGGGCGCGGCCGCCACCGGCGCCGCGGCGCGGGCTCGGGGCGGTCCGGGCCGGTCAGGCCGACTGGCTGGTCAGTGTCCGGACGTCCCACAACCACACGTCCAGCTCCTGCCGGGCGGGCCCGACCAGCTGCTCCACGGTCCGGCGCAGCGGCTCGGCGTTCTGCTCGTTCAGCGGCAGCACCACGATCGCGGCCCGCCAGTGCCGCAGCTCGTCGAGGAAGCGGCGGCGCTGCCGGTCGTCGAGTTTCGGCGTACGCCCGGTGGCCTCGACCTCGGCGAGCAGCTCGCCGATGCCGCTGGGCCGGCCACCGAAGCGGCCCGGGTCGCCGGTGACCCCGTTGCACGGGGCGAGGAAGTAGCCACCGGGGATCTTGAAGGCCAGGTCGGTGCTGGCCGCCCAGCGCATCGGGTCGGTGTTGCCCATGGCCGGCACCGGCACGGACACCAGCGTCTGGTCCGGCCCGACGTACTGCCGCCACCGGTCGGCGGTGATGAACTTCGGCACCGCCGGGCGGGTGGTGACCCGCAACGGCATCGGCGCGATGGGCAGCAGCGCGAACACCAGGCCGGCGGCGGTCAGGGTACGCACGGTGCGCCGCTCCACGACCCGCCACGCCGCCGCCCGCTCGACGGCCAGGGCCAGCAGCACCCCGAGGACCACGGTGGTGATCAGGCCGAACCGGGTCGGCACCACGGCGTCCAGCAGCGGCAGCTTGACCAGCAGTTCCCACGGGCCGGTGACCAGGTCCCGGTCCCACCAGGAGACCCGCTCGCCGAGGGAGAGCACGGCGAAGAACAGCCCGGTCGCCGCCAGCGCCCGGACGACGACCTCCCGGCGCAGCCACACCACGATGCCGACCGCGAGGAGCGACAAGCTCCAGCCGAAGAAGGCGTTCTCCTCCGAGTAGTTCGGGGCGAGGTTGACGTTGGCCCGCTCGTTGCCGCCGAGGGTGGTCGAGCCGGGGGTGAAGAACGCGGCGATGTCGTTGCCGTAGTCGCGGACCGTGTCGCTGAGCCCGTGGTAGGCCATCGGCCCGGCGAACTGCACCCAGAGCGGGTACGCCAGCAGCGCCCCGGCGAGCACCGCGCAGACCGCCAGCCCGACGCCGGCCGGCCGCCAGGCGGTGGCCCACCGCTCGCGCTGCTGCACCACCACGGCGAACAGGAACACCCCGCAGGCCAGCGCCGTGAAGAGCAGGATCTCCTCGTTGACGAACGCCTGCACCGTGACCAGCAGGGCGAGCAGCGCGCCGTCGCGCACCGGCCGGGTGGACCGGGTCAGCACCAGCACCCGCCAGACGATGAACGGCAGCAGGAACTGGCTGATGATGTTCGGATGCCAGTTGGCGTGCGACAGCATGGCCGGCGAGAACCCACAGAACCAGCCGCCCACGGCGGCGGCCAGCCGGTTGCGCACCAGGTGTCGGGAGAGCACCCGGTACCAGGCGGCGGCCGTGCCGGCGAGACCGAGCGTGACCAGGGTGACGAAGGAGACCGCCGGTCCGAACAGGAGGGTCACCGGGACCATCGGGATGCCGAGGGCCAGGATGGCGGTGTTCGCCATCAGGTTGACCCCGTCCGGATAGTTGAACTGGTCGGTGTAGAACGGGTACTCGCCGTGCAGCACGACCCGCACCGAGTGGGCCAGGAAGAACTGCACCTGTGCCGGGTCGCTGCTGTAGAGCGCGGCCACCCGGCCGGCCGGATCGGCCCAGATCCCGCTGGTCACCCAGAGCGCGGCGAGCAGGAACATCCCGTACACCGCAAGGTGCTGCCGGCGCGGCGTCCACCGCCACCGCCGCCGGGCGGCCGGCGCGGCGCCCTCCGGGTCGCCCGTGGTGACCGGGGGTTCGTCCACCATGACGGAGAGCGGTCCGCCTGAGGAGTCGGCGTCCGGCGTCGAGGCGCCACGGGTCTCGGCAGGCGTCACAGTCGGCGGAGTCTACCGGAGCCGGAAATTGGCGTACGAATCGCACGTCCCACCGTCCTCTGTGGTCATCATCCGAAAGGGTGAGGCGGGCGCGGCCGGGTGACCGGACGTCTCGTACCATGTGGGCTTCCGGACACGACCGGTGAAGACGGGATTCAGGGGGCGTACAGGGTGGTTTCAGTCCGCCGACGCGGCACGACGGCCACCGCGTTGCTGGCGCTGCTGCTGGCCGGCTGCGGCCCGGTCGCCGAGCGGCAGCCGGCGACGCTGCCGGTCGGCTACGACAGCCTGGACGGCACCCTGAAGGTCTGGCCGGCGCGGGGCAACCTGGCCCGCGACGCCGCCGCGACCGCCGGCATCACCGCCGCCGTGCGCGACTGGCGCTCGCCGATCGACGACCGGGCCCACCTCTCCTCCTCCGGCATCCTCTTCTCCGGCGAGGTCGCCGGGTCACCGCTCGCCCTGGTCGCCGCCGACGTGCCCGGCGAGGCCGCCTCCTGGCTGCTGCAACTCGACCGGGACGGGGAACGCTGGCGGGTGGCCCACGCCACCGAGTACACCGACCCCGGCTACCTGGTCTACTCCGACGTGCTGCCGGTCGCGCAGCCCACCGGCCGCCGCTACCTCACCTCCGCCCGCGTCGAGCGGCTGCTCGGCCCCGACGGCAAGGCGCTCCCCGCGGCCGACGGCATCACCGAGCCGGTCGCCGTGCCCGCCTGCCAGGCCGTGGCGGTGACCGCGACGCTGCGGGCCACCCGCTCGCTGCCGCGCGGCCGGGCCGCGGACCGCGTCCTCGACCTGGGTACGGCGACCCTGGCGCCTCGTTATCCCTTGGTGCGCGACGAGACGGGCTCAGGGAAGCGGGCGCTGACCGGGCTGGACACGTGCGTGCTCGGCGGGGAGCGGGGGCCGTTCGGGAGCGTGCCGCGGCGGATCGGGGACCGTGCGGCTCCTCGCTCGGCGCCGGAGTCGTGGCCGATGGCGAAGATCGCGGTGCGGTCGCTGGGGTCGGTGGCTCTTGGTGGTGGCGAGCCTGGTGAGCTGGAGCAGCTGACCTGGGAGAGCGCCACCGGGACGATGACTGCCGTGGTCTACCGGCCGGCTGGCGGTGGGGCGCCGGTGGTGTCGCCTGCGGATCGGTCCACGACGTTGCAGGCTTACTACCTGCCGGTGCCGGGGCAGCCGCTTGCGGTGCTGAGCTGGCGGACGCGTGATGCCTCGTTCGCCGCGCCGCCGGGGACGACGCGGCTGGTGGATCGGCCCGGCCTTGTGGTCGTGGCGCAGCCGGATCGGAAGCAGACGTTCAGCCTGGCTGGTACGGAGAAGACCTGGTACCGGTCGGTGGGCGGGCGCTGAGTCCGCTTTTCCTTGCGGTGGTGGGGTTCGGGGCAGCCCGACCCGCTCCGGGCGGTCAGGCTTGATCCCTGCGCGGGTCGGGCTGCCCCGAACCCCGCGCCGGTGCCGGTCCGTACGCGGGTTGCGGCTTCCTTCACCCGCTGGCGATCTTGGTGCCAAATGGCCCGTATAGGGGCCATTTCGTTCCAAGATCTCCCCGAGGTCTGTCTAGACGAGGCGGTGGAGGCGGATTTTCGGGGCGCTCGTTTCTCAGGTGGGCCGCGGCGTGTCGTTCAGCTCTGCGGAGGATTCAGCCAGCTTTCGAGATCGTAGGCGACCGCGCAGTACTCGTCGTTGCGGTCGTTGATGGGCTCGTACAGCTCGCCGTCGTTACCCAGCTTCATCGTCAGTTCAAGCTCGAAGCTCGCGGCCATCCCGGCGATGGAACGGCCGCCGGCGCGCTGTAGTGGGACGTCCAGTCCGTACGAGGTGCCGCTGTCGGCCAAGCTGACGTAGATTCGACAGCTTTCATCGGCCCGGAGCATGAAGCCGGTGAACCAGAAGACGTCTTTGACCGAGGGGAGAATCGGGCCGCGCTGCATGAGCTGGAAAACCGTCAACAGCTCCTGCTCGGATGCGATTCGGATCGAGGGCGCCGCGAGCCCTTCGGCGGCAAGCGTGACCAGCCGGTTGCCGTGGACATCCCGCGGTAGGGCCACGTCCCGCTTCAGCCGGTCGATGTCGTCGATGGAAATAGATCGCAGATGGGCGAGAACCGTGTCGACCTCGAATGGATTTCCGTCGTCGTGGTGCAGGGCCTCGTGCGACACCTCGAAAGCCACACCGGACCCCATTGCCAGGTCGTCGGTGAGAACGACTCGGGATCGTTTCTCGTCAACTCGGACGACTCCTCGGAGCCGGGGTCGGGGAACAGAGGCGGAACCTAGAGGAGGTAGCAGCAGCGGCAGCACAGCACCGAGGAGAAGCCGGTGTGCATGGTCCACGTCCTCCAGGTTCCTCACCACGCCGTCCTCAGCTGACTCTGACGCGATTGACCGCGTTCGGGCATTTGCTCTTGCCTTTACAGTAACCGGTGATCACTCCGATGTACGCACCGTCCGGGCTGACGTAACGACCGTCCGACGTGCGAGTGGCCATCTGGACGCCGAAGACCACTGTCTCCCGGACGCCGAGGTTGCTGTCCACCAGGAGAGCCGTGTAGTTGCTCTGCGCATTTGGGCCGTGCGCCTTCAAGGCGGCCTTGAAGGGGTCGATGGAGGTGAGATTGTGCCTGACGTTGTAGTGCCGGTAACCGAGATCAGCGTTGCCCAGGCGCAGCGGGACGTAGGTGCCGTTCCAGTCCCGACCACCCCAGACGACGCTCCACCACTTTCCGTCGTTGCCGCCGCCCGGGTCCAGGTCCGGCAGCGATCCGGCTGTGTGGTCGCCGCCGAACTCCTCGCTCGACAGCACGTCGGAGACGGACCCGTCGTCAGCTCGCACCCGGAACTTGTCCGGAAGCTTCATGTCGGGCATGGAGACAACTTCCTCTTCCGATATTCCTGCCGCCGACGAATACTCCTCGATGGAGGCCCAATGCAGCGTCTCCACTTCGGAATCTGCAGGTGCGGCAGCCGCGCCTGTGGCGGCTGAGCCCGTCATCGCCAGTGCCACCACCGTGACCCCGAACAGCGATCGCAGGCTTCGACGCTGCTGCACGGCTTTCATAAGCGGAATGCCTCCCCTTCATTGGCGACCCTTGTCACCTGATGATCACGATAGGTAAGGCAAGTTCCCACCACAGCCCCGGTTCGCATGGCCGTGCTCACAGCGCCGACTCACATCGATTCACGCCTTGGTCATATTCGACGAGCATGACCGGGCTTGAAGCGGGAACCGCGGGCTGTCGCAAGCGAGCAGGGCATGAGACGCCGAACGGGCGGCCCTGCATACAGCAGGACCGCCCGTTGGCGTAGCTGAGATCAGTTCTTCGCGGTGGCCTCGTCGGCGGCCGTCTCGACGGACTGCGCGTCCAGCCCCGAGATCCACCCGGTCACATCCCGCGCCACGTCCTGCGCAGTAAGCCCCAGGTCGGCAAGGATCTGCGCCCGAGTCCCGTGCGGGTGCCAGTCCGCCGGCACGCCGAGGTCCTTAACGGGCACCCGAACATCGGCATCCCGCATGGCCTGAGCGAGCGCGGAACCCACGCCACCCACCCGGACCCCGTCCTCGACGGTCACCACGAGCCGGTGCCCGACGGCCAGCTCGACCAGCTCGGCCGGCACCGGCCGGACCCACCGCGGGTCGACCACGGTCACGCCGTAGCCCTGCTCGGCGACCCGGGTCGCGACCTCCATGCCGAGGCCGGCGAAGGAGCCGACCGCGACGAGCAGCACGTCGGTACGCGCCGACTCGGCCAGTACGTCGACCGGGCCAACCCGGCGCACGGCCGGCAGGTCGGCGGCGACGGTGCCGGTCGGGAAGCGCAGGATGGTCGGGCCGTCGTCCACGGCGATGGCCTCGCGCAGCTCCTCGCGGAGGGTGGCCGAGTCGCGGGGCGCGGCGATGCGCAGGCCGGGCACCACGCCGAAGACCGACATGTCCCAGATGCCGTAGTGGCTGGGCCCGTCGGGGCCGGTGATGCCGGCCCGGTCCAGCACGAAGGTGACCGGCAGCTTGTGCATGGCCACGTCCAGCAGGACCTGGTCGAAGGCCCGGTTGAGGAAGGTGGCGTAGACGGCGACCACCGGGTGCAGGCCGCCCAGGGCGAGACCGGCCGCCGAGGTGGCGGCGTGCTGCTCGGCGATGCCCACGTCGTACACCCGGTTGGGGTATTTGCGGGCCAGGGTGGCGATGCCGGTGGGCTCGGCCATGGCGGCGGTGATGCCCACCACGTCGGGGCGGTCGTCGGCGATGGCGACCAGCTCGTCGGCGAAGACGTTGGTCCACTTCACCGAGGGGACGGCGAGCAGCTTGCCGGTTTCGGCGTCGAACGCGCCGGGGCCGTGCAGGCAGTCGGCCTCGTCCTCCTCGGCGGGGCGGTAGCCGTAGCCCTTGCGGGTGACCGCGTGCACTATCACCGGGCCGCCGAAGTTCTTGGCGGCGCGCAGCGCCGACTCGACCGCGGAGACGTCGTGGCCGTCGACCGGGCCGACGTACTTGATGCCGAGGTCCTCGAACATGGCCTGCGGGGCGACGGCGTCCTTGATGCCCTTCTTGACCGCGTGCAGCACCTCGTACATCGGCTTGCCGACCAGCGGGGTCGAGCCGAGGGCGTCCTTGACGGTGTCGAGCACCTTCTCGTAGCTCGGGTTGAGCCGCAGCGACGACAGGTGGTCGGCGAGGCCGCCGATGGTCGGCGAGTAGGACCGGCCGTTGTCGTTGACCACGATCACCAGCGGGTTGCCGGCGGTGGCGATGTTGTTCAGCGCCTCCCAGCACATGCCGCCGGTGAGCGCGCCGTCGCCGACCACGGCCACCACGCTGCGCTTCTCGCCGCGCAGCGCGTACGCCTTGGCGAGGCCGTCGGCGTAGGAGAGGGCGGTGGAGGCGTGCGAGTTCTCAATGAGGTCGTGCTCGCTCTCCGCCTGGCTCGGGTAGCCGGAGAGGCCACCGCGCTGGCGGAGCTTGTCGAAGCCCTCCTGCCGGCCGGTGACGATCTTGTGTACGTAGGCCTGGTGGCCGGTGTCGAACAGGAGGCGGTCGCGCGGCGAGTCGAAGACCCGGTGCATGGCCAGGGTGATCTCGACCACACCCAGGTTGGGGCCGACGTGCCCACCGGTGCGGGAGACCTTGGCGATCAGGAAGTCCCGGATCTCGGCGGCGAGGATGTCCAGCTGCTCGGCCGTCATCCGCTTCACGTCCTGCGGGCCGCGGACGGTGCCCAGCAGCCGACCGTGGTTGGCCGTGCCCTCTTCAACGCTCATGACCGAAGAGTCTATCGGCCACCCGACAGCCCGCAGCCCGGCCGTGGATCTTCCCAGGTCAGACCCCCGATCAGGGGGTGACGACCAGCCGGCGCGGCGGATCGGCCTGCGTCGCGGTGAACGGCGGGCCGGACGGGGTCCAGGAGCCCAGCACGGCCGCCCGGGACGCCCCGGTGACCGAGGGGATGGCTCCGGGCAGCCCGTGCCAGGAGAGCCAGCCCAGCAGGGCGAACGCGTACGCCTCCTTGGCCTGCGCCGGCACCCCCAGCTCGTCGGTGGTGCGCAGCCGCCAGCGCCCCTCCCCCAGCGCGGCGAGCCGGGCCCGCAGGGTGGGGTTGCGCACGCCCCCGCCGGCGGCGATGACCTCGGTCACCCCGTGCCGGTCACAGGCGTCGGCGACGGTCCTGGCGGTCAGCTCGGTGAGCGTGGCGAGCACGTCGTCGGCGGCCACCGGCTCGCCCAGGGCGGCCAGCCGGTCGTCCAGGTAGCCGCCGTGGAACAGCTCCTTGCCGGTGGACTTGGGCGGGGCAGCGGCGTAGTAGGGCTCGGCGAGCAGCAGCGCCAACAGGCCCTCGTGCACCCGGCCGGCGGCCGCCCGGGCCCCGTCCAAGTCGCACGGGCGGTCCAGGAAGCGCCGGGCCGCGGCGTCCAGCAGGGCGTTCGCCGGGCCCACGTCGTACCCGAGGACCGGCGCCCCGGGGGCGACCACGGTGAGGTTCGCGATGCCACCCAGATTGAGCGCCGCCCGCGGCGCTGTGCCGCCCGAGCCGAGCGCCGCCCGCGGCCCGCCGGCCGCGTCGAGCAGCAGCGCGTCGAAGGCCGGCACCAGCGGCGCGCCCTGGCCGCCGGCCGCCACGTCCGCCGAACGCAGGTCGTGCAACACGGGTACGCCCACCCGGGCGGCCACCCGGGCCGGCGCGCCGAGCTGGAGGGTGCCCCGCACCCGGCCCGCCTCGACCCAGTGGAAGACGGTCTGCCCGGGCGAGACCACCGCGTCGGCCACACCCCCGGCCAGCTCGACGCCGAGCGCCGCCGCCTCGGCGAAGACCTCGCCGAGGCGGTTGTCCAGCCGGCAGACCGCCTCGATGGTGGTGGCCGCCGGGGGCAGCAGCGCGCCGATCTCGGCCCGCAGGTCGTCCGGGTAGTCGAGGCTGCGGTGCCCGAGCGGGCGCAGCCGCAGCGTCTCGCCCTCCCGGGTGAACTCGGCCGCCACCGCGTCCACCCCGTCGTAGGAGGTGCCCGACATGAGCCCGACGATCTTCATCGGGCCAGGCTAGTCACTCTTCCGGTGGCCGGAACAGCCCGACCAGCTCGACATGCTGGGTCATCGGAAACAGGTCGAAGCCGCGCAGCGCGGCGAGCCGCCACCCGGCCCCGGTGAAGGTGCGCACGTCGCGGGCGAAGGCGGCCGGGTCGCAGGCCACGTACGCGACGGCGCGCGGGCCGGCGGCGACGATGTCCCGCACCACCGGGGCGCCCGCGCCGGAGCGTGGCGGGTCGAGCACCACCAGGTCGACGGGGCCGGTGACCCGGCGGCGGGCCAGCGCGGTCTCCACCCGGGCGGCGACCACCTCGACCCGGGGCAGGTCGGCCAGGTTGGCCCGGGCCGCGTCCACCCCGTCCTGGCTGGACTCGACCACGGTGACCCGGGCGTCGCCGACCCGGCCGGCGAGGGCCGCGGCGAACAGCCCGGCGCCGCCGTAGAGGTCCCAGGCGGTCTCGCCGGGGCGCGGGTCGAGCAGGTCGAGGACCGCCCCGACCAGGGTGTCCGCCGCGGCCGGGTGCACCTGCCAGAAGCCGGACGCGGGCAGCGTCCAGTCCCGGCCGGCGGCCACCTCGCGGACCTCGGCCGGGCCGCTCACCGGGGTGGGCACCCCCTCGGCGAAGGCCACCACGCTGACGTCGCCGCCGGTGGAGGCGACCGTCTCGACGGCGTCGGCCTCCGGCCAGCGGGCCCCGCTGGGCGCCAGCACCGGCAGGTCCTGAATGGCCGGGTGGGCGATCAGGCAGCGGTCGATCGGCACCACCTCGTGCGAGCGGTGCTTGAGCAGGCCGGCCCGGCCGGCGGCGTCGACCGCGTAGCGGACCCGGGAGCGCCAGCCCAGCGGCCCGCCGGGCAGCGGCTCGACCCGGACGCCGAGCGCGTCGATCTGGTCGTCGGTGAGCCCGCCCAGCCGGGTGAGCTGCTCGCGCACCACGGTGGCCTTCCAGTCGAGCTGGGCGGCCGGGGTGACGTGCTGGAGGTCGCAGCCGCCGCACCGGCCCGGCTTCGCGTACGGGCAGGGCTGCTCGACCCGGTCCGGCGACGCGGTCAGGATCTCCACGGCGTCGGCCCGGGCGAAGCCCCGGTGCAGCTCGGTCACCTCGGCCACCACCCGCTCGCCGGGCAGCGCGTGCCGGACGAAGACCACCTGGCCGTCGACCCGGGCCACGCAGTGCCCGCCCGGGGCGACCGCGTCCACGGTCAGCTCGACCCGCTCGGCCTCCTCCAGCCCGGTGCGGGCGGGCGCGGTCACGGGCGCTCCCCCGAACCGCTCTCGCCGGGCGGCGCGGAGACCACCGGCGGGACGCTGGGCGGCAGGGTGCTGCGCGGCACCACCCGGGGGCCGCGCGCCGGGCCACGGGTGAGCGTGGCGTCCAGCCGGTCCAGGTTCTTGCTGGCCGTGGAGGCGAGCTGCCAGGGCACGCTGGTGACCATCACGCCCGGCTCGAAGAGCAGCCGCCCCTTGAGCCGCAACGCGCTCTGGTTGTGCAGGAGGTTCTCCCACCAGCGGCCCACCACGTACTCCGGAATGAAGACGGTGACCACGTCGCGGGGCGACTCCCGGCGGGTGGAGGCGACGAAGTTGAGGATCGGCCGGGTGATCTCCCGGTACGGGGAGTCGATCACGGTCAGCGGCACCGGCAGCTCGCGCCGCTCCCACTCGGCCTGGAGGTCCCGGGTGTCCTTGTCGTCCACGTTCACCGTCACCGCGGTGAGCGTGTCCGGCCGGGTGGCCCGGGCGTAGGCGATGGCCCGCAGCGTGGGCTGGTGCAGCTTGCTGACCAGCACGATGGCGTGGTTGCGGGCGGGCAGCACGGCCCGCTGCTCGGTCGGCTCCAGCTCGGCGGCGATCCGGTCGTAGTGCCGGCGGATGGCCAGCATGAGCAGATAGATCACCGCCATCGCGGCGATCGCGATCCAGGCGCCGAGCAGGAACTTGGTGACCAGCACGATGACCAGCACCACGCCGGTCAGCACCATGCCGAACGCGTTGATCGCCCGGGAGCGGATCATCCGGGCGCGTGCCTCCGGGTCCCGCTCGGTGCGCAGGTGCCGGTTCCAGTGCCGGATCATGCCGGCCTGGGACAGGGTGAACGAGACGAACACCCCGACGATGTAGAGCTGGATGAGCCGGGTCACCTCGGCCTGGAAGCCGATGATCAGCACCACCGCGAAGACGGCCAGGAAGACGATGCCGTTGGAGAAGGCCAGCCGGTCGCCCCGGGTGTGCAGCTGGCGGGGCAGGTAGCGGTCCTGGGCCAGGATCGAGCCGAGCACCGGGAAGCCGTTGAAGGCGGTGTTCGCGGCCAGGAACAGGATCAGCGCCGTCATCCCGGCGACCACGTAGAGCAGCACCGAACCGTCACCGAACACGGTCTGGCCGAGCTGGGTGGTGACGGTCTTCTGCACGTACCCGTCGGGCCCGGCGACGATCTGCGTCGGGTCCTCGACGAACTGGAGGCCGGTCAGCTTGGCCAGCCAGATGATGCCGACCAGCATGCTGACCGCGATGGTGCCGAGCAGCAGCAGGGTGGTGGCCGCGTTCTTCGACTTCGGGGTCTTGAACGCCGGCACGCCGTTGGAGATCGCCTCGACGCCGGTGAGCGCGGCACAGCCCGAGGAGAAGGTACGCAGCAGCAGGAAGATCAACGCGAAGCCGGTCACGCTGTGCTCGGCGTGGATCTCCAGCCCCGCGCTGGGCGCCCGCAGGTCGTGGCCGAGGACGAAGATCCGGACCAGGCCGGTCAGCAGCATGCCGCCGATGACGATCACGAAGCCGTAGGTGGGGACGGCGAACGCGGTGCCCGACTCGCGCAGGCCGCGCAGGTTCATGGCGGTGAGCAGCACCACCGCGCTGACCGCGATGAGGACCTTGTGGGTGGCCACGAACGGCACCACCGAGCCGAGGTTCGCCACGCCGGAGGAGACCGACACCGCCACGGTGAGCACGTAGTCGACCAGCAGGGCGCTGGCCACCGCGAGCCCGGCCCGCGGCCCGAGGTTGACCGTGGCCACCTCGTAGTCGCCGCCGCCCGAGGGGTAGGCGTGCACGTTCTGCCGGTAGCTGGCCACCACGGTGAGCATCACCACGACGACCGCGAGCGCGATCCACGGAGAGAAGACGAAGGCCGACGCGCCCGCGATGGAGAGCGTCAGGAGGATCTCGTCGGGGGCATAGGCGACGCTGGAGAGCGCGTCGGAGGCGAAGACCGGCAGCGCGATGCGCTTCGGCAGGAGGGTGTGCTGGAGACGGTCGGACCGGAACGGTCGACCGACGAGGAGTCGCTTCAGCAGCGAGGTGGGTCGGGCCACAACCGCCAAGAGTACGACCACCCCGCGCCGGGCGGTGGGGGTGGCTGATCGTCTCGCGCACGCCCGCGGGGTACCGTTCGATCCCCCGCTGGCGGCGGGGACGTGGCAGGCTCGCAGACGACGAGCCAGCGGGCGGCACCGGAGGAGGAGCGGACACCGTGCATGTCGTGATCATGGGCTGCGGCCGGGTCGGGTCGACCCTGGCCCACAGCCTGGAGTCCCGGGGGCACTCGGTGGCGGTGATCGACCAGGACGCGGACGCGTTCCGCCGTCTCGGGCCGGACTTCGCCGGCATCACGGTCACCGGCGCCGGCTTCGACGGCGAGGTGCTGCGGCAGGCCGGCATCGAGCGGGCCGACGCCTTCGCCGCGGTCTCCAGCGGCGACAACTCCAACATCATCTCAGCCCGGCTGGCCCGGGAGACCTTCGGCGTGTCCCGGGTGGCCGCCCGGATCTACGACCAGCGCCGCGCCCAGGTCTACGAGCGCCTCGGCATCCCCACCGTGGCCACCGTCCGGTGGACCGCCGACCGGATGCTGCGCCACCTGGTCCCCGAGGGCAACGTGGAGATCTTCCGCGACCCGACCAGCACCGTCTCGATCATCGAGGTGCCGGTGCACAAGGACTGGATCGGCCGGTCGATGCGGCAACTGGAGGAGTCCACCGGCGCGCGGGTGGCCTACCTGATCCGGTTCGGGATCGGCACGCTGCCCACCGCCTCCACCGTGGTACAGGAGGGCGACCAGGTCTTCATGCTGGTGACCGACGACATCACCGCCGCGGTCACCTCGGTGGCGGCGGCGCCGCCCGAAGGGGGGCAGTGAGCATGCGCATCGCCATCGCCGGCGCAGGCAACGTGGGCCGGTCGATCGCCCAGGAGCTGATCGACAACGGCCACCAGGTGATGCTGATCGAGCGGCAGCCCAAGATGCTCCGCCCCGACCGGGTGCCGGCCGCCGACTGGGTGCTCGCCGACGCCTGCGAGCTGGCCAGCCTGGAGGAGGCCAACGTGGCCGGCTGCGAGGTGGTCGTGGCCGCCACCGGCGACGACAAGGTCAACCTCGTGGTGTCGCTGCTGGCCAAGACCGAGTTCGCGGTGCCCCGCGTGGTGGCCCGGGTCAACCGGGCGGAGAACGAGTGGCTCTTCACCGAGCAGTGGGGCGTCGACGTCGCGGTGAGCAAGCCGCGGGTGATGGCCGCGCTGGTCGAAGAGGCGGTCACGGTCGGCGACCTGGTCCGGCTGATGACGTTCCGCCAGGGCGAGGCGAACCTGGTCGAGATCACCCTGCCGCCCACCGCGCCCTACGTCGGTCAGCCGATCCACGCGGTGCCGATCCCCCGCGACGCCGCCCTAGTGGCGATCTTGCGCGGCAAGCGGGTGCTGGTGCCCAGCCCGGACGACCCGATCGAGGCCGGCGACGAGCTGATCTTCGTGTGCACGGCCGCGGTGGAGGACGAGGTCCGGGCGGTGATCCTCGGCCCGGACAGCGTCGAGCGCAACCGCGAGCGCCCGTGACCGACCGCTGCTCGGGGGCTCAGGCCCCCGGCAGCGGCGCCGGCGTGTTCTCCCGGGTCACCCGGCGCACCACCCAGACGGTGATCAGCAGCAGCAGCGCGTAGGGCGGGTAGCCCAGGGCCAGCCGGGCCACGCCCAGCGCGGTGTCCTGGTGGGCCAGGTAGAGCCCGGCCTGCACGCCGACCTTGGCCAGCCACACCACGCCCCAGAGCACGGTGAGCTGGGTGAACGTGCGCACCAGCTTCGGGTCGTCCCGCCACTCGGAGCGGCCCTTGGCCACCAGCACCGACCAGATCCAGCCGACCAGCGGCTGCCGGATCGCCGCCGAGAGCAGCAGGGCCAGGCCGTAGCCGATGCCGTAGAGGATGCCGGGGAGGTAGAAGTCGCGCTCGTTGCCGGTGCGCCAGGCGATGGCCGCGCCGATGGCGACGCCGAACAGGCCGTTGACCGCGTGCCGCACCGGCCGTCGCTGGGCCAGCCGCAGGCCGGCGATCAGCAGCGCCACCGCCACCGAGGCGATCACCGCGGGACGCAGGTCGCCCACCACGTTGGCGATCACGAAGACCACCACGGGAATGCTCGACTCGACCAGACCCCGCCAGCCGCCGAGCTGGTCGGCCATCTGCTCGGCGATGCTGGGCAGCGGCGCGTCCTCCGGTCCGAGTTCCGGCTCGGTGTGCTGTCCCGTCGTCACTTCGGCGACTCCAGCTCGTAGTACGGGTTGTAGATCACCTTGCGGTCGTCCCGTACGGCCACCCGGCCGCGGGCAGTGAGGTGCCGGCCCGGCTCGATGCCGGCGATGTGCCGCCGGCCCAGCCAGACCAGGGTGACCACGTCGCTGCCGTCGTAGAGGTCGGCCTCCAGCGTGGGCAGGTTGGTCCGGGGCGTGTAGACCACCGTGCGCAGCCGCCCGGCCACCGAGACCACCTGGCCCCGCATGCACTGGCGGGCGGGCATGCCGCCGGACTCGGCGCTCTCCCGCTGCAGCTCCTGCGCCTCGATCTCGGCCTCGCTCGCGGTGAGCCGCTGCAGGAGCCGCCGCAGCGACACCCGGCTCTCGTCGGTCGTCATGACCTCCGCGTCACCCTCTCCACGCCCGCCGGCTCGCGCCGGCTCCTGGGTGGCCCCGGGTTGCCGGAACCGTCCCGCCAGCGTACGCCGATCCGACCCGGCGGCGGGACCGGCGTCGGCAGGCGTACCGCCGCCGGGACCGGACACGCGGCGGGCCCGGCGCCGCCGGCGTCACGCCGACGGGACCGGGCCCGGATCGCGGTGCTCAGGCCTCCCGCTGCTGCGGCGCGCCCTCCTGCTCGGCCTGCTGCTCGGCCATCTCGCGGGGCAGCCGCAGCGGCAGCGGCTCACGGACCGGCTTGGCCTCCTGGCCGCGGTCGACGACCAGGCCGTCCAGGCAGGCCGCGAGGGGGCCGGCGGCGACCGGGTTGGTGGCGGCCTCGCCCTGGTAGACCCCGCGCACCATCCAGCGCGGCCCGTCGATGCCGACGAAGCGCAGGTCGGTGATGCCGTCCGGGGTGCGGACGCGGGCGCGCAGCTCGGTGCCGTACTCCCCCTCGACCTCCTGGGCGGCCGCGCCGTCGTTGAACAGCGACTGCCGGATCTCCTCACGCACCTCGTCCCAGATGCCCTCGGAGCGGGGCGCGGCGAAGACGCCGAGCTGCAGGGCGTTCTGGCCGTGCACCAGCACCACCTGCTGGATCACGCCCTGCGGGTCGGCCTGCACCCGCACCTCGACCTCCGGCACCGCCGGGATCTGCAGGCTGCCCAGGTCGAGCCGGGGCGCGTCGGGCGCCTCGGCCGCGTCGTAGGGGCCGCGGGCCGGCGACTGCGGGGTCTCCTCGGCGTCGAGGACCCCGGCGTCCCGCTCGTCACGCGCGTGCCGCGCGCCCTCGGCCCGCTTACGGGAGAAGATCACTGCGCCCACCCTCCGCTGTTCGCACTCACCCTGCCACCTCTTCCGTCCGCCCACCCGCCGGAGCCGGGACCAGCCCGGCGTGCCCGCCGGTGGAGCCGTGCCCGCCGCTCCCGCGCCGGGACGCGGGCAGCTCGACCGCCGGCTGGAAGTCGGCCCGGGCGACCCGCTGGACCACGAGCTGCGCGATCCGGTCGCCCCGGCTGATCTTCGCCGGCGTCTCCCGATCATGATTGATCAGGTTGACCAGGATCTCACCCCGGTAGCCGGCGTCGACCGTACCGGGCGCGTTGAGCACCGTCACGCCGAGCCTGGCCGCCAGCCCCGATCGGGGGTGCACCAGCCCGACGTACCCCTCCGGCAGCGCGATCGCCACGCCGGTCGGCACCAGGGCCCGCCCGCCGGGGGGCAGCTCCACGTCCGCGGCGGCCACCAGGTCCGCGCCGGCGTCGCCGGGATGGGCGTACGCCGGCAGTGGCAGCTCCGGATCGAGCTGCCGTACGGGCACGGGTACGACGTCTGTCACAGTCATCCTCTTCCGTCCGGTCCTTGCGGGGGTGACCCTGCCATCCTGCCGGTTCACCGGTCGCCCGCGCGCCGTACCCTCGGACTGTGCGTCAGTCGTCATCCTCGGCCGCTCCCGTCACCGCCGCTCCGGAGTACTCGGAGCGCCTCGGGCTGCCCTGGTGGGCCTGGCCGATCGGCCTGGCCGCCGCCGGGCTGCTCGCCGCCGAGCTGTGGATGGGCGCGACCGGCGTCCGCGCCTGGCTGCCGTTCGTGCTGCTGATCCCGGCGGCGGTAGCCACGCTCTGGTGGCTGGGCCGGATCCGGGTCACGGTCCGCGCCGGCGAGCTGCGGGTCGACGACGCGCACCTGCCGGTGCGCCACATCGCGGACGCGGTGCCGTTGGATACGGCCGGCCGGCGCGAGGTGCTGGGCGTCGGCGCCGACCCGCTGGCCTTCGTGGTGCAACGGCCCTGGGTCGGCGGCGCGGTGCAGGTGGTGCTGGACGATCCCGACGACCCCACCCCGTTCTGGGTGGTCAGCTCGCGCCGCCCGGTCGAGCTGGCCGCGGCCCTGATCGCCGCCCGCGACGCCGCCTGACCCGCTCCGACCTGGGGTTGTCCGGGGTCAGGGGTTCTTGCGGGGCAGCGCGCGGGCCTGGAAGTGGAGGTCCTTGCGGAGTTGGTCGCCGAGGGTGCGGGTGGCCCGCCGGTTGAGGTAGCCGGCCACGGCGGCGCCGGTCAGGAACGGCCCGAGCGTGGTGAGGTTGCGCCCGAAGCGCCGCAGCAGGCTGTCGCGCAGCTCGCGGCGGGCGGCGGTGCCCAGCACCGCGCTGACCCCGACCCCCGGCATCATCGGGTTGATTCCCCGCTGGGTGGCCCAGGAGTGCATCAGGGCCACCGCCCGCTGGGCGCCGCCAGGGGGCAGTGGCACCCGGTGGACCTGGTGCAGCTCGCCGATCAGCTTCAGTTCGACGGCCACCACGGCGACCGTCTCGGCGGCCAGCAGTACCGGCGCGGAGAGCAGGGTCGGCGTGACCGCCCACTCCACCGCGGCCACCCCGCCGCCGGCCGCGCCGACCCCGGCGGTCGTCCGGGCTGCGTTGCGGATGAGCCGCTCCGCGAGCGCCTCGTCGTCCAGACCGGGGAAGTGCTTGCGGAGGGTCGCCAGGTCGCGAATCGGCACGCGCGGGGCGACCTCGGCGACGGTGTCCGTCATCCAGCGGATCGCCGCCTTCGGCTTGTACAGGTCGGCGATGCCGCGGGCGCGGGTCTGGGCGACCAGCCGGGTGAGCAGTTGCCGGCGGCGGGCGGGGCCGATGTCGTCCTCGGTCAGCGCCGCGACGGTCGCGCCGAGCTGCTCGGCGTCGGCGTCGGGTTGCCCCGGCCGGCCGGCATCGGCGCCCCCGCCGGGCAGGATCACGTTCTTCTCGGTCGGTCGGTCCGCGCCGGTTCCCTCGGCGCCCGGCCCCCCGTCCCGTTCGCTGCGCTCGCTCACCCGTCCGCCCTCCTGCCCCGCGCGGCGTGTCAGCCGCCGGTACGAGTCAAGCAGCTTCCCGCCACCGGCGCATGGCGGCTCGATAAGCGGCGGCCCCGTCGAGGAGGCCGCCGCCGGTGTCTCGGTTCGGGGTCAGACGCACTCGCGGCAGATCAGCTCGCCGTTGCGCTCGACCGCCAGCTGGCTGCGGTGGTGGACCAGGAAGCAGCGGGCGCACCTGAACTCGTCCTGCTGCATCGGTAGCACCTTGACCGTGAGCTCCTCGTCGGCCAGGTCGGCGCCGGGCAGCTCGAAGCTCTCGGCCACCTCGGCCTCGTCGACGTCCACGGCGCCCGACTGTGTGTCGACGCGCCGGGCCTTGAGCTCTTCCAGGCTGTCCTCGCCGAGGTCGACCTCGTCGCGACGCGGGGCGTCGTAGTCGGTGGCCATCGGTTTCACTCTCCCATATCGATATGGTCGCTTCCGGTTGTAACGCCGGACGACGCTGTTTCGGTTCCGCTGGCCGGCCACCAAATGTGTCGGTCACCCGACCCGACCGTCGTGGGCCGGGACCGCCAGGAAGGAACTCCCCAGCGAGCGCGGAACCTTACCCCCCCTTTGGGCGAGGCATGTATACCGCCCTCGCGGCAGAGATGTACGCCCCTGCGCCCGAAGTTGTTCCCAATGTGACTCAGGCGACACGAAGATAGGGGTAGTAGTACCCGTTCCTCTGGTGGCGCGCCGGCATGTCGGACTGTTTCCACGCGACAGCCGGACAAGCGTTAACCTCAGCGGCGTACTCGATCGCCGGCGGGGCGGACCGACCGCCGGCGGCCGCCGCCACCCAATCACCGTCCGGGGAGCGCCCAGAATGAGTTTTGCGCGAGTGCGGGCACTCGTTGTCGTCGGACTGCTGGCGGTCACCGCCCTGGTCTTCGTCGTGGTCGCGGTGGTGCGCGACACCCAGAGCTCGGCGGGCATCGCCGAGGACTGCCCCGAGGGCTGGCCGGTGGCCGACGTGCGCCTGCGCGAGCAGAAGGACGTCAAGATCAACGTCTACAACGGCACCGACGAGGTGGGGCTGGCCGGCGGCGTCGCGGACGACTTCCGCAACCGCAACTTCCAGGTCAAGAAGGAGGGCAACGCCCCCAAGACCGACCAGGTGGCGGTGCTGCGCTACGGCCCCAAGGGCGTCGGCTCCGCACACCTGCTGCGGGCCTACTTCCTCAACAACGCCAAGCTGGAACCCGACCTGAAGCGCAAGGACGACACGGTCGACGTGATCCTCGGCAACGGTTTCCAGCAGTTGGCCACCACCACCGAGGTCAACCAGTCCCTCGGCGACCTCGGCTCGCCGGAGGCGCCGGCCGGCACCTGCGCGGGGCCGGTCAAGTAACGGCCGATCGGCCGACCCGTTCTCGTGAAAAGAGTGGCCCTCCCCCGGCGGGGCGGCCACTCTTTCCGTATCCACCCGGCTCGTATCCGCCCGGCGGACCGGTCACGGGCCGCCGGAGGCGTCCAGGGCGGTGAGCCGGGTGTCCAGCGACTCGTGGAGCGCGGGCGGCGCGGCCAGCACCAGGTCCGGGCCGGGCGGCCGGCCCGACAGCCCGGTCACCAGCAGCCCGGCCTCCCGGGCGACCAGCCCGCCCGCGGCGAGGTCCCAGGCGGCCAGCCCCTTCTCGTAGTAGGCGTCCACCCGGCCCTCGGCGGCCAGGCAGAGGTCGAGCGCGGCGGCACCCATCCGGCGGATGTCCCGCACCTGCGCGATCAGCTCGGCGACCACCCGGGCCTGGTGCGCCCGGCGCCCGGCGTCGTAGCCGAACCCGGTGGCGACCAGCGCCTGCCCCAGGTCGGTCTCGGCGGAGCAGCGCAGCCGCTGCCCGTCCCGCCAGGCGCCGCCGCCCGCGGTGGCGGTCCACTCCTCGCCGGTGGCCACGTTGCGCACCACCCCGGCGACCACCTCGCCGGCCACCTCGGCGGCCAGGGAGACCGCGCAGTACGGCAGCCCGTAGAGATAGTTGACGGTGCCGTCGATCGGGTCGACGATCCAGCGCACCCCGCCCTCGGCGGCCGGGCCGGTCTCCCCCGCGCCGTACTCCTCGCCCAGCACCGCGTCGCCGGGGCGCAGCGTCCGCAGCGCCGCCAGCACCTGTCGTTCCACCGCCCGGTCGGCGGCGGTGACCACGTCGGTGACCGTGCTCTTGGTCGCGGCCACCGAGACCCCCTCGGCCCGCATCCGGTGCGCGGTGGCCGCGGCGTCCCGGGCCACCTCGACGGCGATCGTGAGCAGTTCCTGCGGCGTGGGCGCCGAGGCGATCATGTTCGTCCCCTTCCGGCACGATCCGGACCGGCCGGTTCGCGCGCGGGTATCATCCTTACAAAGTCCACAACTGCGCCTAATCGGTGGTCCGTACGGCCGGTCCACCGTGCGGCGCAGGATGATCGCCGCAGACGGCGTTACAATTCACCCTGCCCCACGCGCCACGGACCGCCAGCGACCGGTCGGACCGGGACACGGGGGTCCCTCAACGACATCGCCCGGCACGGCGTTCCGTGCTGCGCCGGACGACCCGGCCGTGCTCGCTCTTCGCCTCCGGAAGGTCATTCGTGACAGAACCCCGCCAGACCGGCGCCGACGTTCGCTCGCTCACCGACACCCTGATCGCCCACGCGCAGAGCGCCGGCGGCCAGCTCACGTCGGCCCAGCTCGCGCGCACCGTCGAGTCCGCTGAGGTGACCCCGGCCCAGGCCAAGAAGATCCTCCGTGCGCTCTCCGAGGCGGGCGTGACGGTGGTCGTGGACGGCTCCGCGAGCACCCGCCGCCGGGTCGCCGCCGCCCGGTCCGCCACTCCGGCCTCCCGGGCCACCACGGCCAAGACCACCAAGAAGGCCGCCGCGCCCGCCCCGAAGCAGGCGCCGGCCGCCGAGGAGGCCCCGGCCCCCGCCCCGCGGAAGGCGACGGCGCGCAAGGCCGCCGGCACCACCGCCGAGGTGGCCGCCAAGGCCGCCGCCCCGGCGAAGGCCACCAAGACGACCCGGGCCACCAAGGCCACCGTGGCCGCCAAGAACGCCGCCGCGAAGCCGGCCAAGGACGCCCCGAAGGGCGAGGGCGCCGAGGGCGAGATCGATCCGGAGGAACTCGCCGCCGAGATCGAGGACGTGGTGGTCGAGGAGCCGGCCGAGCTGACCCAGGCCGCCGAGGCCGACGCGGCCAGCTCCGCCACGGACAACGACTTCGAGTGGGACGACGAGGAGTCCGAGGCGCTCAAGCAGGCGCGCCGGGACGCCGAGCTGACCGCCTCCGCCGACTCCGTCCGGGCCTACCTGAAGCAGATCGGCAAGGTGCCGCTGCTCAACGCCGAGCAGGAGGTCGAGCTCGCCAAGCGGATCGAGGCCGGCCTCTACGCCGCCGAGCGGCTGCGCGCCGCCGACGAGGGAGAGGAGAAGCTCACCCGCGACATGCAGCGCGACCTGATGTGGATCTCCCGGGACGGCGAGCGGGCCAAGAACCACCTGCTGGAGGCGAACCTCCGGCTGGTCGTCTCGCTGGCCAAGCGCTACACCGGTCGTGGCATGGCCTTCCTCGACCTCATCCAGGAGGGCAACCTCGGCCTGATCCGCGCGGTCGAGAAGTTCGACTACACCAAGGGCTACAAGTTCTCCACCTACGCCACCTGGTGGATCCGCCAGGCCATCACCCGCGCCATGGCCGACCAGGCCCGCACCATCCGCATCCCGGTGCACATGGTCGAGGTGATCAACAAGCTCGGTCGGATCCAGCGCGAGCTGCTCCAGGACCTGGGCCGCGAGCCCACCCCGGAGGAGCTGGCGAAGGAGATGGACATCACACCGGAGAAGGTGCTGGAGATCCAGCAGTACGCCCGGGAGCCCATCTCGCTCGACCAGACCATCGGTGACGAGGGTGACAGCCAGCTCGGTGACTTCATCGAGGACTCCGAGGCGGTCGTCGCGGTCGACGCGGTGTCGTTCTCGCTGCTCCAGGACCAGCTCCAGCAGGTCCTCCAGACGCTGTCCGAGCGCGAGGCGGGCGTGGTACGCCTGCGCTTCGGCCTCACCGACGGCCAGCCGCGGACCCTGGACGAGATCGGCCAGGTCTACGGCGTGACCCGGGAGCGCATCCGGCAGATCGAATCCAAGACCATGTCCAAGTTGCGGCACCCCTCGCGTTCCCAGGTGCTCCGCGACTACCTGGACTGACCGTCACGCGTCAACCACGCCGTGTCGGTTTGATCACCAGCCGTAGAACACTCTCCGGTGACCTGACGGTTGCCGGTTTGTGATCGTTGACGTGGCACCCTTGGTGCACGGCACACTGTCTTCCACGCCAGGTGTGACCTCCGTCCCCGACGGGCACACAGGGAAGGCAGGGCCCGAGAAGGGTGTTGCACGATAGGTGAGCAACCGAAGAGAGTGTTCATCGGTGACGACCAGAGGAGGAAGGCGATGACCCCGACCCTCACGCCGCCGCCCGAGACGGTGAGCCCCCCGGCCGCCGATGAACGGTGCGACCGCTGCAATGCTGCCGGCAAGCTCCGGATCACTCTGGCGGGTGGGAGCGAGCTGGTGTTCTGTGGGCACCACGCGAACAAGTACGCGGAGGATCTCGTGAAGATCACCGTGCGCTACGCGTCGGACCCGGAGTTCAGCTGGCGTGGCGCCGATCTGATGGCGAACTGAGTACGAGGAATCCGCAACTAGACATAAGCCGGCCGGAGGTCTGGGGACCTCCGGCCGGCTTTTGCGCACCCCCACCCACTCCACCCCAAACCCCGTCGATCATGCGGATGGCGGCAGTTCTGGAGATCCACTTCGCCGCCAACCTCATGATCACCCGGGGCCGGGTGAAGGGGCGGGTCAGAGGGTCTGGACGGTGGCGATGCGCTCTTCCAGCTGCTCGATGGTGGCCTGGGCGCTGGGCGGGCCGCCGCAGAGCCGGCGCAGCTCGGCGTGGATTTTGCCGTGCGGCTGGCCGGTGCGGTGGTGGCGGGCGGCCACCAGGGCGTTCAGTTGCCGCCGGAGGGCCACCCGGCGCTGGGCCGCATTCATCGGGGGCGGGGCCGCCGCCGGGGCCGCAGCGGCCGGCTCAGCGGTCCGCTGGGCGGCCCGGCGTCGCTGCGCGGCGAGCTGCTCGGCCTGCCGCTTGGTGAGCAGCATCGAGACCTGGTCGGCGGTGAGCAGCCCGGGCAGGCCGAGGTATTCCTCCTCCTCGGGCGTGCCCGCCTGGGCGGCGGTGCCGAACGAGGCGCCGTCGAAGATCACCTGGTCCAGCTCGGCGGTGGCGGAGAGCGCGGCGAACCGCTTCTCCAGCTCGCCGCTGGCCTGGTCGTCCCGCTGGGCACGCTCCAGCAGGTCGTCGTCGAGGCCGTCGGAGTCCTTCGGCTTGCCGAGCACGTGGTCCCGCTCGGCCTCCATCTCGCTGGCCAGCCCGAGCAGGTGCGGCACGCTGGGCAGGAAGACCGAGGCGGTCTCCCCGGGCCGGCGGGCCCGGACGAACCGGCCGATCGCCTGCGCGAAATAGAGCGGGGTGCTGGCGCTCGTCGCGTAGACCCCGACGGCCAGCCGGGGGATGTCCACGCCCTCGGACACCATCCGGACCGCGACCAGCCAGCGCTGCTCGGAGGCCGCGAACGTCGCGATCCGCGCGGACGCGCCCTGGTCGTCGGAGAGCACCACGGCGGCCTTCTCACCGGTCACCTGCTCCAGCAGCTTGGCGTAGGAGCGGGCCACCTGCTGGTCGCTGGCGATCACCAGACCACCGGCGTCGGGCATGCCGTTGTTGCGCAGCACGGTCAGCCGGGCGTCGGCGGCGCGCAGCACCTGCGGCATCCAGTCGCCGGCCGGGTCCAGCGCGGTCCGCCAGGCCTGCGCGATGAGGTCCTGGGTCATCGGCTCGCCCAGCCGGGCGGCCAGTTCCTCGCCGGCGTTGGTGCGCCACCGGGTCTCCCCCGAGTACGCCAGGAAGAGCACCGGCCGGACCACGCCCTCGCGCAGCGCGTCGGAGTAGCCGTAGACCGAGTCGGCGCGGGAGCGGAGCAGCCCGTCCCCGCCCCGCTCGTAGCTGACGAACGGGATCGGGTTGTCGTCGGAGCGGAACGGCGTGCCGGTGAGCATCAGCCGGCGCACCGCGGGCTCGAAGGCCGCCTTGACGCCGTCGCCCCAGGTCCGGGAGTCGCCGGCGTGGTGGATCTCGTCGAGGATGACCAGGGTGCGCCGGGTCATGGTGCGCCGCCGGTGCACCTGTGGCGCCATGCCGACCTGGGCGTAGGTGACGACCGCGCCGTGGAAGTCGGCCGCGGAGTGCAGGTCGGCGTTGCGGAAGGCGGCGTCGAGCTGAATGCCGACCCGGGCGGCGGACTCGGCCCACTGGGTCTTCAGGTGCTCGGTCGGGGCGACCACGGTGACCGCCTCGACGGTGCCGTCGTTCAGGAGCTCGGCGGCGATCCGCAGGGCGAAGGTGGTCTTGCCGGCGCCGGGCGTGGCGACCGCCGTGAAGTCCTCGGTCCGGCGGCGCAGGTACTCCACCATCGCCTTGCGTTGCCAGGCACGCAGGGGTGGGAACGTGTCGAGCCCCGGCAACCGCGGTGCCACGCGTAGCTCCTCTCCGACCGCACGACGGCGGACCCCGGCCGAGGGCCACGGGTTACGCCGCCCATGAAAACGCCCTCGCGCATCCGGTGCCGCGAAGGCCGACTCAGCATAACCAGCGGGGCCGTTCCGCCCCACTCGACGCCACGCTGGTCACATCCGCCCACCCCACCGTGCGGGGGTTCAGACCTGCGGTCCCCGGACACCGGTGCGGGGCGTCGGCACCGGGGCGGACCAGCGCCGCCGCAGTGCCACCAGGCGCAGCCCGAAGACGAAGACGGCCGCGGCGGTCAGCGGCATCGCGGTCGCCGCCCCGTACGCCGACAGCAGCGCCACCGCGATCGACCCGGCGAGCGCGGCCACCGCGTAGATCTCCCGGCGCAGCACCACCGGGATCTCGCCGGTCAGCAGGTCGCGGCCCAGCCCGCCGCCGATCGCGGTGAGCATGCCGATCATGCAGGCGCCGACGGCCGGCACGTGGGCGTCGAGGGCCTTGAGCGTGCCGGTGACGGTGAACAGGGCGAGACCGGCCGCGTCGAGCACCAGCACGGTGGTGCGCAGCCGGGCGAACTGGGGATGCAGCCAGAAGATGGCGGCGGCGGTGACCGCCGCGGTGACCGCGTACCGCCAGTCGGCGAAGGCCAGCGGCGGCACCTCGTCGATGACCAGGTCGCGGAAGATCCCGCCGCCGAGGGCGGCGACGACGCCGACGAAGACCACCCCGAAGAGGTCGAGCCGTTTTGCCACCGCCGCGGAGGCGCCGGAGGCAGCGAAGACCGCCACGCCGGTGAGGTCGGCGAAGAGCAGGGCGGTGGAGGTGGTCACCGCCGCAGGTTACGTGGGCGGCCGGGGCGGCCGCCCGGCATCACGCGGCGTACGAGTCGTAGATCTCCTTGCACTTCGGGCAGACCGGGGAACCGGGCTTGGCCGCCTTGGTCACCGGAAAGGTCTCGCCACAGAGCGCCACCACGAAGGTGCCCATCACGGCACTCTCCGCGATCTTCTCCTTGCGGACGTAGTGGAACATCTCCGGGCCGGTGTCGGCGTCCTTCAGCTCGGGACGCTCGAGAACCTCTGTACTCACGACTACACCTCCAACGGTCCAGTTAAGCAGGTCGATCCGGCCCGGTCCACCTGGGCCCGCGCCGAGAGCGGCCCGTACCGTAGCCGAAGTGACCAACTTTCACATCAGTCTCGGCACCGAGGTGGCCGACGCCCTGCGCGACGGCCGTCCGGTCGTCGCCCTGGAGAGCACCATCGTCTCGCACGGCCTGCCCCGGCCGGACAATCTTCGCGTCGCGCGACAGATCGAGCAGGCGGTCCGGGACGCGGGGGCCGTCCCGGCCACCATCGGCATGGTCGCCGGTGAGCTGATCGTGGGGCTGGACGATGCCCAGCTCACCCGGCTCGCCACGGTCGACGGGGTGAGCAAGCTCTCGGTACGCGATCTCGCCGTCGCGGCGGCCACCGGCGCGGACGGCGCCACCACGGTGGCGGCGACCAGCGCGGTCGCCGCGGCGGCCGGGATCGGCGTCTTCGCCACCGGCGGCCTCGGCGGGGTGCACCGGGAGGCCGCGCAGACCTTCGACGAGTCCGCCGACCTGGTCACCCTGGCCCGGACCCCGATCGCGGTGGTCTGCGCCGGGGTCAAGTCGATCCTCGACGTGGGCGCCACCCTGGAGCGGCTGGAGACCCTCGGGGTCAGCGTGGTCGGCTACCGCACCCGCCGCTTCCCGGGCTTCTACCTCACCGACGCCGGCTTCGACCTGGACTGGTCGGTGGAGTCGCCGGAACAGGCCGCCGACGTGCTGGTCGCCCGCCGGGAGCAGGGCGTGCACCACGGCGGGCTGATCGTGGCGAACCCGCTGCCGGTGGACGAGCAGCTCGACCCGGCGCTGCACGACCGCACCCTCGCCACGGGCCTGGCCATGCTGGCCCGCGACGGGGTGACCGGCAAGGCGGTGACCCCGTTCCTGCTGGCCCACTTCCACTCCGCCACCGAGGGCGCCAGCCTGGCGGTGAACGTCCGGATCATCCTGCGCAACGCCGACCTGGCGGCGCGGATCGCGGTCGCCGTGGCGGCCCGCCGCACCGCCCCCTCGGCATGATCCCCGTGCCCCGCATCGTCGTCGTCGGCGACGTGATCACCGACGTGCTCGCGGTGCTCTCCGGCCCCCTCGCCACCGGCTCGGACACCGCGGCCGGGATCCGGTTCAGCGGCGGCGGCCAGGCGGCCAACACGGCGGCCTGGCTCGCCGGCCAGGGGGCGGACGTCACCCTGGTCGCCGCGGTCGGCGACGACGAGACGGGCCGCGAGCGGGTCGCCGAGCTGGAGCGGGTCGGGGTGACCTGCGCGGTGGAGCGGCACGAGGGCTACCCCACCGGCACGGTCATCGTGCTCGCCCACGACGGGGAGCGGACCATGGTGAGCCAGCGGGGGGCGAACCTGCGGCTGACCGCCGGGCACGTCGACCGGACCGTCGCGGCGGCGCCCGACGCCGGGCACCTGCACCTGTCCGCGTACACCCTGCTGGACGTCGGGTCGCGCGGCGCGGGCCTGCGCGCGCTGGCCGCCGCCCGCGAGCGCGGGCTGACCACCAGCGTCGACGCGGCCTCCGCGGCCCCGCTGCGGCGGGTCGGCGCGGCCTTCCTGACCTGGGTACGCGACGTCGACCTGCTGCTGGTCAACACCGACGAGGCGACGGTGCTGGCCGGTGGGCTGGACCCGGCGGCGCAGGCCCGGGCGCTGACCTCGGTGGCCCGGCGGGTGGTGGTGAAGCGGGGCGCCGCCGGCGCGGTCTGGGTGGACCGGGCCGGGCTGGTCGAGACGGCCCCGGCGCGCGGGGTGGCCGTGGTGGACGTGACCGGCGCGGGAGACGCCTTCGCCGCCGGCCTGCTCACCGCCTGGCTGGCCGGCGCCGACCCGCGCACGGCCCTGGCCCGAGCCGGCGACCTGGGCGCCCTCGCGGTAACCACGGTAGGCGCCCGCCCCACCCCCTGACGCCTGACCGGTCCGGGCGGTTGGCGCCCGGGCCGGTCAGGGTTCGGCGTCGATGACCTTGTGGGGGCGCTCCTCGGCGGAGAGCGCCATGGGCGGGGTCTCGTCGCGGTGGCGGGGCTGGAACTTCCCGGCCAGCCGGTGCTGCTCCTTGGGCGGACGGTCGTTGGCCAGCAGCACGGCCAGCCACGGGATGAGCACCATCCCGAGACCGCAGAGCGGCAGCCAGAGCCAGAGCAGCGGTGCGTTGACACCCACCAGGACCGCACCGAGCACCAGGCACGCGACCCGGATTCCCATCATCAGCACGTAGCGCTTCTGGCGGCTGGTGAGCTGGTCGTCCTGGCTGCGCGAGGCGTCGGTGATCAGGATCGGCTGGTACGCCTGACGCTTCACCACGGACCTCCTCGAGGGGATTACGACCCATCCTGTCACCCGGGACGGTTGATCGGCGAAAATCGTGACAAGGACGGCGCGTGTTACGGCCGTGGTACGCTCGGCCCGTGGGCAACCGGTTCAGCTTCTCCGATGAGGCGTTGGCCAACCTGCGGGTCTACGACGTCACGCCCGGGGAAGTCTGGGAGGCCCTGCACAGCACGCGACGGGTCATCCGTCACCTCGGGGACGACGTCATGGTGGTCTACGCGACCGACCACCGGGGGCGACGCCTCGCGGTGCTGCTGGCCGAGGCCGACGGCACCGACAACGACTGGGACATCCTCTCCGCCCGCGAACTGAGCGACGTCGAGGCCAAGCGCTACGACGACGCGGTGCGGAGGTCACGCCGACGAGGAGGCGGTCACGATGCACCGTAACGAGGCGACCAAGCGGTTCCACGACAGCGGCGACGCGCTCGCCGACCTGATCGACGAGAGCCAGCCCGCGGAACTGCCCGTCCCCGACACCGACGTGCCGATGGTCAGCCGCTCGGTGCGCCTGCCGCTGGACACGTACGAACGGGTCCGGGCGGCCGCCGAGACGCGCGGCATCGGGGTGACCACGCTCATGCGGCAGTGGATCGAGGCCGGCCTGGCCGACCTCGACGACTCCGCCACGGTCTCCCTGGCCGACGTGCGCCGGGCGCTGGCCGCGCTGTCCCGCCCCACCGCCGCCTGACCGTCAGGCCTCCGGGCCGCTGCTGTCCGGTCCCCGCCGCCCGATCGGGGAGGCCGACATCTCCGGCGGGCGGCCGCGGCTGCGCATCGCGTCCGCCAGCGCCACCCCGGCCAGCACGGCGGCCACCAGGGACAGGGCCAGCACGGCGGGAGCGTGCGCGAGCAGCGGGACGAGCAGCACCAGCACGCCCGCGCCGAGCACCCGGGGAACCGAGATCCGGCCGAAGATCTCGTACTCGAAGCGGGCTCGGCCGGCGAGGAAGAGCAGCGGTCCACCCACCACGAAGAGCAGCAGGGCCGCCTCGGACCGGTGGAACGGCTCGGCGATGGCCACCTCGTAGCCGACCGCCGCGGTGAGCACGCCGAGCACGAGGACCAGGTGGGTGACGGTGGCCGACGTGCCGAGCCGGCCCGGCATGCGCGCCAGCCGCAGCGCCTCGGCGAGCAGGTGCCCGGCCCGGTGGAAGTAGATCCGCCAGAGCAGCGCGGTGGTGACGAAGGCGACCACGAAGGCGCCGGCGCCCTCGCCGGAGAACTCCTCGCCGCTGTAGGTCACCCCGATGACCAGGATCGACTCGCCGAGCGCGATGAGGAAGATCTGCTGGTAACGCTCGGCGAGATGCTCGCCGGCGATACGCCAGCCGAGGACCGGCGCGGACCCGACCCGCGGCACCGGCCAACCGGTGAAGAGGGCTCCGTAGTCCACGGCCAGCGCGAAGGCCCAGAGCGGGAGGCGCAGGTCGTCCGGGCCCAGCGCGCCGCCCAGCCAGAGCGGCGCGGTCGCCGCGGCCCAGACGGCCAGCCGGAGCGGGACCAGCCGCCGCGGATGGCCGTGCAGCGCGGCCGCGACGACCAGGGGTCGGCCGAGCATCACCGCCACGTACGCGAGGGCGAACGGCAGCGCCCGCTCCTCCAGGGCACGCGGCAGCGCCACCCCCATCACCAGGCTGGCGAACATCGTGCCGACCACGACGGCCTGGATGACCGTCCGCTCCGGCTCGTACCGGCTGGTCACCCAGACGGTGATCGTCCAGATCAGCCACAGCGCCAGGAAGAGCAGCACGGTACGGCCGACCGCGGCGGCCAGCGTCCACCCGGCGGCGGGCAGGCTGCCGATCAGCCGCTGGGAGACCCGGGTCAGCGCGAAGACGAAGACCAGGTCGAAGAAGAGCTCCAGGAAGGTGGCACGCCCGGAACTGTCCGGCGGGCGCAGCAGTTCCGCACCCCGTTCGTACACCACCTCACCCCCGTCCGCCGTCCTGGCTCCCAACGACGGGGGCGCCGCCCCGGTTGCGTGTCCCCCGGCGGGTCACATCGGCGAGGCGGGGCGCTCGGGCGGGCGGCCCCGGGCCCGCAGCGCGTCCGCCACCGCCATCCCGGTCAGCACCACGGTGACGGCGAGGGCGAGGGCGAGCAGCGGCAGCCGGCCCAGCAGCGGCACGCCGAGGACCAGGAGCAGCAGGCCGACCAGGCGGGACCGGGAGACCCGGCCGAACACCTCGTACTCGAAGCGGGCCCGGCCGACCACGAAGAGCGCCGGGCCCCCGACGATGGCCGCCACCCGGACCACGTCGGCGTGCCCGGCGGGCTCGGTGATCGCCACCTCGTAGCCGACCGCCGTGGTGACGATGCCGGCGATCATGGTCAGGTGGGTCCAGGTGGCCGACCGCCCCAACCGGGCCGGCTGCCGCGCCTCGGCCACCGCCTCGGCCAGCACGGAGCCGGCCCGGTGGAAGTAGATCCGCCAGAGCAGCACGGTGGTGGCGAAGGCGTCCACGAAGGCGATCCAGCGCGGCAGCGAGAAGTGGGTGCCGCTGAACCCGACGCCGGCCACGAAGATCATCTCGCCGAGCGCGATGATGGTGAACTGCTGGTACCGCTCGGCCAGGTGCTCGCCGGTCACCGTCCACGCCGTGGCCGTCGCCCGACCCAGCCGGGGCGCCGGCCAGCCGGTGATCAGGCCCAGGTAGTCGATCAGCAGGGCGATCCCCCAGCAGAGCAGCCGCACGTCCTCCCCGAGCAGGCCACCGACGAGCCAGGGCACGGCCGAGACGGCCGACCAGACCAGGATCCGGGCGGACAGGTGCCGCTGGACGTGCCGGCGCAGCGCCACCGTCAGGTAGATCGAGCGACCGAGCTGGATGGACACGTAGCCGGCGGCGAAGCTCAGCCCGTGCGGCCCGTACGCGTCCGGCACCGACACCGCCATCACCAGGCTGCCGAACATCGACCCGACCATCACCGCCTGGATGGGCGGCTGCTCCGGGTCGTAGTGGCTGGTGGCCCACGCGGTCAGCGACCAGACCATCCAGAGCGCGAGCAGCAGGAACAGCGTCTGCGCCAGTTCCAGCGGGAGGCGGTCGCCGCCCGTCGCCACGTCGGTGATCAGGCGCTGCGAGACCCGGGTGAAGGCGAAGACGAAGACGACGTCGAGGAAGAGCTCCAGGAAGGTCGCGTGGTAGGGCCCACCGCCCCGGCGCAGGAGTTCCGCCCCCCGCTCGTCCGTCATCACCCGCCCGTCGTCTTCGCCTTGACGATCATGACAACGAGCCAGGGTGGACGCCGGTTGCGTCAGCCCTTCGCGGCCTTCGCCTCCGCCTTCATCCGCTGCTTGTACTCGCGGACCCGGCGCAGCGACTCGGGATCGGTCACGTCGGCCACCGAGCGGTACGCGTCCGCGTCGCCGTAGCCGCCGGCCGCCTCGCGCCAGCCGTCCGGGGCGATCCCGAACCGCTTGCCGAGCAGGGCGACGAAGATCTGCGCCTTCTGCCGGCCGAAGCCGGGCAGGTCGCCGACCCGGCGCAGCAGTTCCCGGCCGTCGGTCACCTCGGACCAGAGCCGGGCCGGGTCGCCGTCGTAGCGCTCGACCAGGGCCCGGCACACCTCCTGCACCCGGGCGGCCATGGCCTTGGGGAACCGGTGCAGGGCCGGCGGTCGGGCGAAGATCTCGACCAGGGCCTCCGGGGAGTACCCGGCCAGCTCCCGGGCGTCCGGCTCGTGGCCCAGCCGCTGGGCCAGCACGTACGGGGAGGAGAACGCCTTCTCCATCGGCACCTGCTGGTCCAGCACCATGCCGAGGAGCAGCGCCAGCGGGCTGCGCGCCAGCAGCTCGTTGGCCTGCGGGTCGATGGGCAGCGAGAGCGTCATGCCTCCATCCTGCCGCGCCCGCCGCCGCCCGCCACGCCGACTCCCCGGCGGCACGCGACACGGCCCGGTGGACAGGGGTGGGGTCCACCGGGCCGCGCGGCCGCGCGATCGTCAGTTGACGACGAACAGCAGCCGGTTCGGTGAGCCGGATCCGGGGTTGGTCACCTTGCCGGTGGTGGCGTTGGTGGTCAGGTAGCTGGCCACCTGCGCCGGGCTGTAGGACGGGTTGGCGCCGAGCACGAGCGCGGCCGCGCCGGCCACGTGCGGCGAGGCCATCGAGGTGCCGCTCAGCGTGCTGCTGGCGGTGTCGCTAGTGCGGTACGCGGAGACGATGCTCGACCCGGGGGCGAAGATGTCCACGCAGGAGCCGTAGTTGGAGAAGGACGAGCGCGCGTCGCTGCTGGTGGTCGAGCCGACGGTGATCGCGGCGGCGGCACGGGCGGGCGAGTAGTTGCAGGCGTTGGCGCTGGAGTTGCCGGCCGCGACCGCGTACGTGATGCCGGAGTTGACCGAGTTGGTCACCGCGTTGTCGATCGAGCTGCTGGCGCCGCCGCCGAGGCTCATGTTGGCCACCGCCGGCTTCACCGCGTTCGAGGTGACCCAGTTGATGCCGCTCACCACGCCGGTGGTGCTGCCGCTGCCGGAGCAGTTGAGCACCTTCACTGCGATCAGCCGGACGCCCTTGGCCACGCCGTACCGGGTGCCGCCGACCGTGCCGGCCACGTGGGTGCCGTGGCCGTTGCAGTCGGTGTTGTTGGTGTCGACGGTGTTGGTGCCCCAGGTGGCCCGGCCGCCGAAGTCGGTGTGGGTGGTCCGGATGCCGGTGTCGATGATGTACGCCCGCACGTTCGAGGCCGTGTTCGGGTAGGTGTAGCTGGCGTTCAGCGGGAGGTTGCGCTGGTCGATCCGGTCCAGGCCCCAGGACGGCGGGTTGGTCTGGGTGGCCTGGGCGGTCACCACCCGGTCCTGCTCGACGTACGCGACGGCCGGGTCGGCGGCCAGCCGGCGGGCCTGGGCGGGGCTCAGCTTCGCGCTGTAGCCGGTGAGCGCCGCGCTCCACACCGTGCCGACGCTGCCGCCGTAGCGCCTGGCCAGGCCGGCGGCCCGGTCCGGCACGGCGGTCCGGGCGGCGAGGCTGTTCGCAGCGCCGACCGTGTCGCTCTTCAGCACCACCAGGTAGCTGCCGCCGATGGCGTCGGGGGCGGAGGCGTAGCGGACGTCGCCGGTCGGTGCGGCGAGGGCGGGGGTGGAGGCGGCGGCGGCGAGGGCCGCGGCGGCTGCCGTGACGGCGAGGACGCGCAGCGCGCGCCGCCGGGGAACGGACACGTCGGACATCGTCTGGCTCCCTACCGGGCACGCCCGGGCTCGTGACCACCGGGTACGCCCATCGACGAACGTTGGGGCAGATGCTAGCCACACATCGATGAGCATGAAAGAGATAACAATCGATACAGTGGGTCGGTGGTATGGATGTCCCGGGTGCCCGCCGGGCGGGCGCCGTGGCGAGGCAGGATGACGACGTGGACCGTCACGACATGCTGCTCTCCCCCGCCGGGGTCGACGCGCTGCGCGCCGCGCTGACCCGGGCGCGCTTCACCGCCAACGGCATCGCCGACCGGCTCGGCGCGCAGGCCACCGGCGGGGTGGCCCGCAACGACTACCGGGCGGCCCTGCGCGCCACCGAGGACCGCGACCCGCTCGGCACGCTGATCCGGGTCTTCATCTGCGAGCAGACCGAGCCGGAGCCGGTGGTGGCCGCCGCGCTCGCCCCGTTGACCGTCGAGGAGGCGCTGGCCGGGGGCCTCGTCGAGCGGCATGACGACGGACTGCGCGCCGGCGTCGATCTGGAGCCGTACGGGGACGACTGGTGGGTGCTCGCCGACGTGCCGGCCAGCGCCCGGCCCGGCCGCCCGCTGCACGCCGAGCACGTGCTGGGCATCGGCGGGGCCACCCAGACGCTGATCGGCGCGACCGTGCGCCGGCCGGTGGAGACCGCGCTGGACCTGGGCACCGGCTCCGGTGTGCAGGCCCTGCACCTGTCCACCCACGCCCGGCGGGTGACCGCCACCGACGTCTCCGAGCGGGCGCTGCGCTTCGCCGCGACCACCGCCGCCCTCAATGGGCAGGACTGGGAACTGCTCCGCGGCGACATGGTCGCCCCGGTGGCCGGCCGCCGGTTCGACCTGGTGGTCAGCAACCCGCCGTTCGTGGTCGGGCCCGGCACCACCACGCACGTCTACCGCGACTCCGGCCGGGTCGGCGACGCGATGGGCGCCGAGCTGGCCGCCGCCGCCCCGCACCTGCTCACCGAGGGCGGGACGATGCAGTACCTGGCCAACTGGGTGCACGTCACCGGCGAGGACTGGGGCGAACGGGTGACCGGCTGGTTCGCCGGCACCGGGCTGGACGCCTGGGTGATCCAGCGCGAGGTGGCCGACCCGATGGCGTACGTCGACCTCTGGCTCACCGACGTCGGCGAGCGGGCCGACCCACAGCGGATGGCGGCCTGGCTGGACTGGTTCGACGCGCACAAGGTGGAGGCGATCGGGTTCGGCATCGTCTCGCTGCGCCGGGCCGGCCACGACGAGCCGATCGTCCGGGTCGAGGACCTGCGCCAGCGGGTGGAGCCACCGCTGGGCGACCGGGTCGGCGAGTGGTTCGACCGGCAGGACTGGCTGCGCGCCCGGGACGCCGACGGGCTGCTCGCCGCCCGCTACCGGGCCGCCGACGGGCTCCAGCTGCGCCAGGAGGCCACCATGGGCGAGGAAGGCTGGGCGGTGGACCGGCAGGTCCTCGCCATGCCGCACGGGCTGCGCTGGTCGGAGGAGATCGACCCGCTGGTGCTCGCCCTGGTCGGCGGCGCGGACGGCCGGCTGCCCCTGCGCGACCAGCTCGCCCTGCTGGCCGCCGCGCACGACGTGGCCCCGGACGAGCTGGCCGAGGCGGCCGGGCCGATCGTGGCGCACCTGGTCGAGCGGGGCCTCGTCGAGCCGGTGGCGGACTGATGCGAGCGGTGGTGCAGACGGTCGGCCGGGCCGCCGTGACCGTCGACGGCGAGGTCGTCGGCGAGATCACCGACGGGCTGCTGGTGCTGCTCGGGGTCACGCACACCGACACCCCGCAGGTGGCCGCCACCATGGCCCGCAAGATCCACGAACTGCGCATCCTGGACGACGAGCGGAGCGCCGCCGACACCGGCGCCCCCGTCCTCGTGGTCAGCCAGTTCACCCTCTACGGCGACGCCCGCAAGGGCCGGCGCCCGAGCTGGACCGCCGCCGCCCCGGCCGAGGTGGCCGAGCCACTGGTCGACGCGCTGGTCGAGGAGTTACGCGCCCGCGGCGCCAAGGTCGAAACGGGCCGCTTCCGCGCACACATGCTGGTGGAGAGCGTCAACGTCGGCCCCCGCACCATCCTCCTGGACCTCTGAACCCCCGCACCCCGTCGGTGATCATGAAGTTAGCGGCACTTTCGGAGATCCACATCGCCACTAACTCCATGATCGACGGGAGGGAGGGGGCTTAGAAGAAGAGGCCGCGGCGGGAGAGGGACTGGCGGAGCCAGCCGTCGAGCTGGGCGGTCCAGTCGGTGCGGTCCGCCGTCGCGTGGTCGACCGTGAAGCGGCCGAAGGCGTCGCGGCCCTCGGTGAACAGGCCGCCACGCTTGTCCAGCTCCAGCACCACGTGCACCTGCTGCGGGTCGGTGACGAAGGTGAGTTCGAGCTGGTTCATCGCGCGGGCGTACTGGGGCGCCGGGTGGAACTCGATCTCCTGGTAGAACGGCAGGCTCTGCCGTAGGCCGTAGATGTGGCCGCGCTCGACGTCGGCCCGGGCGAACCGGAAGCCCAGCCGCAGCAACGCCTCCAGCAGCCGCTCCTGGGCGGGCAGCGGATGCACCGCCACCGCGTCCAGGTCGCCCTTGTCGACCGCCCGGGCCACCTCCAGCTCGGTCCGCAGGCCCATGGTCATCCCGTGCAGGTGCTGCCCGTACAGGTCGGTGAGCGGGGTCTCCCAGGGCACCTGGAAGCGGAACGGCACGTCGTACCGCTGCCCCGGGTCCAGCCGGAACGCGCCGGTCACCTGGGCCCGGCCGAACTCCTGGGTGGTGTCGTACTCCGAGTCGCCGCTCTCCACCTCCACCCGGGTCACCAGGCCGAGCGCGACGTAGCTCACATCGACCGGGTGCTCCCCGCCGACCACCTGGACCCGGCCCTCCAACTGGCCGCCGGGACGGCAGTTCGGGTTGGCCAGCACCGTCTCCACCGACGGTCCACCCACACCCATCGCCTGCATGAGCCGCTTGAAGACCACCACGTCCTCCGATCGCCTGTGCGCGCCGAACCCTGGTGGCCGGCCGCTGGCACGGTAACCGGGTCCGGCAAGGCACAGCCGACGTTCCGCCCGGATTGCTGTCGGGTCCCCGATCGCCTCACTCCCGTTTCACGCTCCGCCCGCCAAGCTGTTCCTCACCGGCACCGCCGCGCCGACGAACGGCACGGAACCGGTACGGCACGACGGACACGGGGAGAGACAGAGATGGCCCAGCAGATGATCGAGCACCAGGAACTGGATGTCACCCTGACCGACCTGGACGCCACCGACGAGCGCGGCGTCTCCACGGACCTGGTCCGGGCGTACCTGAACGGCATCGGCCGCACCAAGCTGCTCACCGCGGCGCAGGAGGTCGAGCTGAGCAAGCGGATCGAGGCCGGCCTCTTCGCCGAGGAGAAGCTCTCCACCTGCACCCCGGTCTCCGCCGAGCTGCGCGCCGACCTGGCGCTGATCGTGACCGAGGGCCGCGCCGCCAAGAACCACCTGCTGGAGGCGAACCTGCGACTGGTGGTGAGCATCGCCAAGCGCTACACGGGTCGCGGCATGGCCTTCCTCGACCTCATCCAGGAGGGCAACCTCGGCCTGATCCGCGCAGTCGAGAAGTTCGACTACACCAAGGGCTACAAGTTCTCCACCTACGCCACCTGGTGGATCCGCCAGGCCATCACCCGCGCCATGGCCGACCAGGCCCGCACCATCCGCATCCCGGTGCACATGGTCGAGCAGGTCAACCGGATGGTCCGGGTCCGCCGCGAGCTGTCGGTCACGCTGGGCCGGGAGCCCACCGTCGCCGAGGTGGCCACCGCGCTGGACATCCCGGAGTTCCAGGTGATCGAGCTGATCTCCTACGACCGGGAGCCGGTGAGCCTGGACCAGACGGTCGGCGAGGACGGCGAGAGCGCGCTGGGCGACTTCGTCGCCGCGGTGGCCCCCGGCGCCGACCCGGGCGACGCCGCCGGCAACGGCGAGCTGCGCAACGAGGTACGCATCGTGCTGGCCACCCTCTCCCAGCGGGAGCAGGCGGTGATCCGGCTGCGGTTCGGCCTGGACGACGGCCGGCAGCGCACCCTCGACGAGGTGGGCCGCGAGTTCGGGCTGTCCCGGGAGCGGATCCGGCAGATCGAGAAGGTGACCCTGCTCAAGCTGCGCGACCCGGAGCGGGCCAACCGACTGGAGGCGTACGCCTGCTGAGCTGACTCCCGCGACAGGCCTGGGCGGTTCGCCCGGGCCTGTCGCGCTTGAAGCGGCGGCCCAGGACCGTCACCCTGGGGTGATGAACTGGACACTGGAAGTGGTGGTCGTGCCGGTCTCCGATGTGGACCGGGCCAAGGAGTTCTACGCCGAACGGCTCGGCTTCGCCGTCGACCACGACACCGACCTGGGGGCCACCGGGCGGGTCGTCCAACTCACGCCACCGGGCTCCGGATGCTCCATCGTCATCGGCCGGGGCGTCGTGCCGGACATGCCGCCGGGCTCCGTCAGGGGGCTGCAGCTCGTCGTGCCAAACCTGGAGAAGGCCCGCGCGGAACTGGTCGAGCGGGGCGTCGCGGTCAGCGAGATCAAGGTGGTCGGGGAGAACCCGAGCCTCGTGCCGCACCCGCTGGACAACGTCGCTTTCGTCTTCTTCGCCGACCCGGACGGCAACGCCTGGGCGGTGCAGCAGATCTCCAGCCGGGGCTGAGCCTCACAGCCGACGCGGGCCGGTGTCCGGACGGGGCGCCTCGGCGCCGGTGCGGACGGTGGCGTGCAGCACCGAGATGCCGTCCGGCCGGGCCAGCACCGGGTTGAGGGTGAGCGACCGGACCCGGGGCTGCTCGTCGGCGAGCCGCCCGACCCGCAGCAGCAGGTCGACCAGGGCCGCCCGGTCCACCGGCGCGGCGCCCCGGTGGCCGCGCAGCAGGGGCGCGGCCCGAGGCTCGTCGACCAGCTCGGCGGCGTCCCGGTCGGTCAGCGGCACCGCCCGCCACGCCCGGTCGCCGAGCAGCTCGGTGGCGACGCCGCCCAGGCCGAAGCCGACCACCGGCCCGAACGCCGGATCCTCCACCAGCTCCACCACACAGGCCACCCCGGGCGGCACCATCGGCTGGACCAGGACGTCCGCGCCGAAGACCGGGGCCATCTCGGCGTACGCGCGGCGCAGCGCGGCGGCGTCGGCCAGGTCGAGCCGGACCGCGCCCAGGTCGAGGCGGTGCCGCAGCCCCGGGGCGGCCGCCTTGAGCGCGACCGGCCAGCCGAGCCGCCCGGCCGCCGCCACCGCCTCCTCGGCCGAGTGCGCCGGCACCGACTCCACCACGTCGATCCCGTACCCGCGCAGCAACGCCGCCGCGTCCGCGCCGTCGGGCCGCAGCGCGGCCTGCCCGGCCGACCGGTCGACCCGGTCCAGCTCGGGCAGCACGCCGGGCGGGCGGCGCAGCCAGTCGGCGTACGCGGTGACCCGGGCCAGGGCCCGGACCGCCTCCTCCACGCTCGGGTACGCGGGCACCCCGGCGGGCACCCGGCCGGCGAGGAAGGTGGCCACCACCGGCTTGCCGGCGGCCCGCGCGTCGGGCAGGGCCGCGGTGAAGTCGGCCTCCGGGTCGGTGAGCTGGCCGGGCAGCGGCGGGGCGAAGACCGCCACCACGGCGTCCACCCGCTCGTCGGCCGCGGAGGCGGCGAGCGCGGCGGCGTACTCGGCGGCGGTGGCCCGGGGGCCGACGTCGTGCGGGTAGCCGTCGGCCACGGTGAGGCCCTGGCCCGCGCAGGCGGTGGCGGCCAGCCCGGTCAGCGCCGAGGAGTTGCCGACCACGGCGACCCGGCGACCGGCCGGCAGCGGCTGGTGGGCCAGGAGCACGCCGACGTCGAGCAGTTCGGCGACGGTGTCCACCCGGATCACCCCGGACTGCGCGAAGAGCGCGCTGACCGCGGCGGCGTCCAGGGCCGGGGCGTCGCCGACCCCCGGCGGGCGGGCCAGCGAGGCGAGCGCCACCACCGGCTTGCTCCGGCCGATCCGCCGGGCCAGCCGGGCGAACTTGCGCGGGTTGCCGAAGGTCTCCAGGTAGAGCGTGATGACGTCGGTGCCCGGATCGTCCTGCCAGTACTGGAGCAGGTCGTTGCCGGAGACGTCGGCCCGGTTGCCGGCGGAGACGAAGCTGGACAGGCCGAGCCCGCGCCGGGACGCCTCGGCGAGCAGGGCCACCCCGAACGCGCCGGACTGGCTGAACACGCCGACCCGGCCGGGGGCGGGCAGCACCGGGGCGAGGGTGGCGTTGAGGCGTACCGCGGGGTCGGTGTTGGCCACGCCGAGGCAGTTCGGGCCGACCACCCGCATGCCGGCCAGGTGGGCGGCGCGGACCAGGGCACGCTGGGCGGCCGCCCCGGCCGGGCCGGACTCGGCGAACCCGGCGGAGATCACCACCAGCCCGTGCGCGCCGGCCTTCGCGGCGTCGGCGACCACCTCGGTCACCGCCGTGGGGGCGACGGCCACCACGGCCAGGTCGATGTCGAGGCCGGCGTCGGCCGCCGACGGGTAGGCGGGCAGCCCGGCCACGGTCGCCGCGGTCGGGTGCACCGGGACGATCGCGCCGGTGAACCCGCCGTCGCGCAGGTGCCCGAGCAGGGCCGCGCCGACGCCCTGGCCGGTGGTGCTGGCACCGTAGACGGCGATGCCGCGCGGGGCGAGCAGCCGGGCGATCGAGCGGGCCTCGGTGCGGTGCTCCCGGCCGCGCTGCACCTCCAGGGTCGCCTCGGTGGGGGCGATCGGGAAGTTCAGGTGCACCACGCCGTCGGCGAACTGCCGCTGGACCTGGTAGCCGAAGTCGGAGAAGACCCGCAGCATCGCCCCGTTGGCCGGGAGCACCTCGGCGACGAAGTGCACGATGCCGTAACGCCGGGCCGCGTCGGCCAGGTGCTCCAGCAGCACCGAGCCGATGCCCCGGCCCTGGTACGCGTCCTCCACCACGAAGGCCACCTCGGCCTCCGGCGAGCCGGGGCCGAGCCGCTCGTAGCGGCCGACGGCGACGATCCGGTCGCCGGCCAGCACCACGAACGCCTCCCGGTCGCGGTGGTCGACGGTGACGAACCGCTGCAGGTCCCGCTCCGGGATGCGCGGGTACGGAGAGAAGTAGCGCAGGTAGCGGGTGCGCTCGGAGAAGCGGGAGTGCATCGCCACGATCGCCGCGGCGTCGTCCGGACGGATCTGCCGCAGCTGGACGGTCGTGCCGTCGCTGAGCAGCACGTCCACCGGTTGCTCGAGTGTGGTCACCGGTCAGTCGCGGGGATCGTGCGGGTCGAGCCCGAGCAGCGGGAAGACCGCCTTGCGGGTCGCCGCGATCGCCCGGTCCACCGCGGTCGGCTCGCCGCTCGGCTGCCACGGCTGGTACGACGGGTCGACGTCGTCGGTCATCCGCAGCGGCACCTCGTGCCCGGGTCGCCGCCGCGCGGCCAGGTCCCGCCAGCCCGGCGGGGTGAGCGTGGCCGGGTCGAGGGGCTCCCCGGTGGCCACCGCGAGCAGGTGCGTCCAGGCCCGGGGCACCACCTCGACCAGCGCGTACCCGCCGCCGCCCAGGGCGACCCAGCGGCCGTCGCAGAGCTCGTCGGCGAGCGCGCGCAGCGCCTGGTAGGTGGCCCGCTGCCCGTCGACGGAGAGGTGCAGGTCCGCCAGCGGGTCGAGCCGGTGCCCGTCCGCCCCGCACTGGGTGACCAGCACCTGCGGCCGGAACGCCCGCAGCACCGACGGCACGATCGCGTGGAACGCCCGCTGCCAGCCCGGGTCGCCGGCCCCCGGCGGCAGCGGCACGTTGACCGCGGACCCCTCCGCGCCCGGGCCGCCGGTCTCGTCGGGGAACCCGGTGCCGGGGAAGAGCGCCAGCGGGGTCTCGTGCAGGCTGACCGTGAGCACCCGCGGGTCCCGGTAGAAGATCTCCTGCACCCCGTCGCCGTGGTGCACGTCCACGTCGACGTACGCGATCCGCTCCGCGCCCAGGTCGAGCAGGCGGGCGATGGCCACCGCCGGGTCGTTGTAGACGCAGAACCCGGCCGCCCGGGCCGGCATGGCGTGGTGCAGCCCGCCGGCCACGTTGACCGCCCGGCGGGCCCCGCCGCGCCAGACCGCCTCGGCCGCGGCGGCGCTCGCCCCGGCGATCAGGGCGCTCGACTCGTGCATGCCGTCGAAGACCGGGTTGTCCGAGGTGCCGAGGCCGAAGCCGGCGAAGAGCGGGTCCCGGGGCGCGGCCCGTACGGCGTCCAGGTAGCGCGGGTCGTGCACCCGGGTCAGCAGCGCGTCGTCGGCCGGTTCCGGCTTCACCAACCGGACCCCGGGCCGGTCCAGCACCCCCAGCTCGCGGGCGAGCGCCATGGTCAACTCGACCCGGACCGGGTCGAGGGGATGGTCGCCCATGTCGTACCCGAGCAGGGCCTCGTCCCACACCACCACCGTGTCGTCGGCCATGGGGCCATCGTCGCACGGGCGCCGGGTGGACCCACCGCACGCGCGGCCTCAGCGGCCGGACGTCTCCCCGGTGGCGACCGGACGGTCCGGGTCGGCCACCCAGTTGCTCCACGACCCGACGTACAGGGCGGCGTCGGGGCGGCCGGCCAGGTGCAGCGCCAGCACCGCCTGGGCGGCGGTCACCCCCGAGCCGCAGTACGCGCCGACCGGCGTGCCCTCGGCCACCCCGGCGGCGGCGAACCGCTCGCGCAGCGCCTCGGCGGCCGGGAAGCGTCCCTCGGCGACGTACTCGGGAGCGGGCAGGTTGACCGCGCCCGGGACGTGCCCGGCGACCGGGTCGATCGGCTCGGTCTCGCCCCGGTAGCGCGGGGCGGCCCGCACGTCGAGCAGCACCCCGGCGTCGGCGGCGGCCAGCCGGGCGGCCTCCCGCGCGTCCAGCACCGGCAGCTCGCCGGGAGTGACCGTGACGTCCCCGGGCGCGGGCGCCGGTGCCTCGGTGCTGACGGGCCGGCCGGCCGCGACCCAGGCCGGGAAGCCGCCGTGCAGCACCCGGACCGGCCGGTGGCCGGCCCAGCGCAGGGTCCACCAGGCGCGGGCGGCCGACATGCCGTCGCCGCCGTCGTACACCACCACCGGGTGGCCGGCGCGGACGCCGGCGGCCCGCAGCGCGGCCTGGAGCGCGGCGGGGTCGGGCAGCGGGTGCCGGCCGGCGGCGCCGGGCCGGCCGCAGAGTTCGGTGTCCAGGTCGACGAAGACGGCGCCGGGCAGGTGACCGGCCAGGTAGTCCGCCCGGCCGGGCTCGCCGGCGAGCCGCCAGCGGACGTCGAGCAGGGTGGGCGGGTCGGCGCGGTCGAGTTCGGCGGCGAGCCGGTCGGGCTCGACCAGCAGGTCTTCGGTTCCGGACATGCGGTCCAGTCAACACCATCCCGGCAGCGATCCCCCGGTTCGGCGTCCGTAGATCGTCGGGGGTCCGGGGTAGCATCGAACGCCGGGAGGCCGCTGACGTGAAGCATGACCTGGTCGACACGACCGAGATGTACCTGCGCACCATCCTCGAGCTGGAAGAGGAGGGGGTGCCGCCGCTGCGTGCCCGGATCGCGGAGCGGCTGAAGCAGAGCGGTCCCACCGTCAGCCAGACGGTCGCCCGGATGGAGCGGGACGGCCTGCTCACCGTCGAGGGCGACCGCCACCTGACGCTCACCGAGCGGGGCCGCAACTCGGCGGTTTCGGTCATGCGCAAGCACCGGCTGGCCGAGCTGCTGCTGGTGAACGTGATCGGGATGCCCTACGAGGAGGCCCACGAGGAGGCCTGCCGGTGGGAGCACGTGATGAGCGACGCGGTCGAGAAGCGGGTCTACGACCTGCTCAACCGCCCGACCCGCTCGCCCTACGGCAACCCGATCCCGGGCCTGGAGGAGCTGGGCGACCCGGGCCTGCTGGAGGCCGAGACCGTGGAGGGCGAGCGCAACCTGGCCTTCCCGGGCCTCTCCGGGCCGGTCGTGGTGCGGCGGATCTGCGAGAGCGTGCAGACCGACGCCGACGTGCTACGGCAGCTGCACGCCGCGGGCGTCGACCCGGGCGCCACGGTGACCGTGGCCCAGGAGCGCGACGGCGTCTCCATCGACCGCTCCGGCGACCGGGTCCGGCTGCCCCGCGAGGTGGCCTCCCGGGTCTTCGTCGCGGCCCACTGACCCGTCCGGTCCCACCCGGTGGTCAGAGCTGCCGGGTGTCGATCACCTTGGCGAGGCTGACCAGCTTGCCGGCCATCTTCTCGGCCTCGGCCGTGGCGGTGCCACGAGGGCTGGCCCAGTGCAGCGTGGCCAGCCGCCCCTCGGCGGCCAGCCAGCCCACCTCCGCCGCCGCGCCGTTCTTCGCGGTCTTCGGCAGCGTGTGCCGGTAGCCGATCTTCCCCAGCTTGGTGACCTTCTTCGCGCCCCGGGGCAGCACGTCCAGGGTGAAGCTCGACGTGTCGATCGACGTGTCGGTCACCGTGAGCGTCAACTCCGGCAGGACGGCCTGCTCGGCGCGGACCACGCAGGTGTGGGTGTCGCCCTTGTCCGTGGCGGCGGCCACGTCGAACCGGCCGCCGGTGTGCTTGGCGATCACCGCGAAGTCGAGCAGCCGGCACGCCCCGCCCGACGAGGCCGCGGCAACCTCGACCGCCCGCGGCTCCGCCGCCGGCACGGCCACCGGCGCGGCCTCCTTGGCACAGCCGGCGGTCAGCAGTACGGCCGAAGCGGCCAGCCAGGTCCGGGCGCGCACGTGGAGACCTCCGCAGTCGTCGGCGGGAGGCGCCCGCCGGATGTCCGTCGGAAACCGTACGGGCTGCCCGCCGGGGACGGAAGTCCTCAATCGTCCACATACGGACAGTGCCGGCACCCTCGCCCGCAGCACGTGCCCCGGCGGGCCAGGAAACCGGCGCTGAGCACGAAGAGCCCGGTGGCCGGGTCGAGGTAGCCGGCCTCCCCGGCGGCCAAGGCGGCGGCGTGCGCGGCCAGGATCCGCTCCCGGTCCGGGTGGTCGGGCGGCAGCCGCGACGGGTGCGGCTCGGTCAACGGCCGGTCCGCCAGAGGTCGTCGCTCTCCGGTCACCGGGCGAGTCTACGGAGCGACCCCGCCGCCTCAGCCGTGCCGGGTGAACGCCTCGGCGACCGCCGCCCCGTCCGCGCCCCCGGCCAGCAGCATCCGGAGCAGCACCTTGGCCTTGTACGGGTCGAGCAGCCCACCGCAGACCAGCCCGCGCCGCCGCAGGTCGGTCTCCGAGCCGACGGCGCCGTAGGTGTTCCGCAGCACCGAGCCGGCCCCGGTGCGCGAGGCGAGCACCACCGGCATCCGCGCGGCCAGCGCGCCCAGCGCCGGGGCGAGATCCGGCGGCACGTGCCCCACCCCGAACCCGGCGACCACCAGCCCGTCCAGACCCGGGGCGAGCGCGTCGAGCAGCGCCAGGTCGTCGTCGAGGGTGACGGTGTGCAGCGCCACCCGGGTGGCGGCCAGCCGGTCGCGGTCCACCGGCGGCAGTGGGGCGTGCCGGGGCGGGCGGGTGAGCAGGCGTACCGCGCCCTCGATCACGTGCCCGAGCGGGCCGGCGTTGGGCGAGGCGAAGGTGGCCGTACTGGTGCTGTGGGTCTTGCGGACGAAGCGGGCGGCGTGGATCTCGTCGTTGAACGCCACCAGCACGCCGAGGTCCCGCGCGGCCGGTGCGGCGGCGACCCGGACGGCGGCCAGCAGGTTGGCCGGGCCGTCCGGGCCGGCCAGGGTGGGGTTGCGCATCGCGCCGGTGAACACCAGCGGCGCCGGGTGCGGCCAGACCAGGTCGGCCAGGAACGCGGTCTCCTCCAGGGTGTCGGTGCCCTGGGTGACCACCACGCCGGTCGCCCCCTCGGCGACCGCCGCGCCAGCCGCGTCCACCAGGTCCAGGATCTGCCGGTACGCCAGCGCGGCGCTGGGCACCGCCTCGACGTCCCGCACGTCGAGCGGGATGTCGGCGAGCCCGGGCACGGCGGCGGTGAGGTCGGCGCCGGTGAGCCGGCTGACCACTCCCCCGGAACCGGTGCCCGCCATGGCGATCGTGCCGCCGAGGGTGAAGAGCGCGACGGTCACCGGGCGGGCTTCCGGGCGAGCAGGAACGCCTGCGGTCCCCGGTCGAGTTCCTCCGCTTCGCGGACCAGCGTGGCGTGCACGGCCAGACCGGCCGCCGTGAGCTGCTCGGCCAGCCGTTCCGGCGGCAGCCAGTACACGTCGTACGAGACGGTGCGACCGTACGCCTGCTCCAGCCGGATCCGCTGGTCGCCGGCCTTGACCGCGATCAGCAGGTGACCGCCCGGGGCGAGCACCCGGTGGAACTCGGCGAACACCTCGGGCAGCAGCTCCGGCGGCAGGTGGATGATCGAGTACCAGGCCACGAGGCCGGCCAGCGTCGCGTCGGGGACGTCCAGCGCGGTCATCGAGCCGACCTCGAAGCGCAGCTCCGGATGGTTCCGGCGGGCCACCTCGAGCATGCCCGGGGACAGGTCGACCCCGGAGATGTCGAGCCCGAGACCGCGCAGGTGGGCGGTGATCCGGCCGGTCCCGCAGCCCGCCTCCAGCACCGGCCGGCCGGGCCCGACCAGCTCGGCGAACGCGGCCAGCATCCCCCGGTCTAGCGGGCCCTCCAGCACGTCGGGGATCAGCCGTGCGTAGTCCACGGCGACGGTGTCGTAGGCGGCGCGCGTCTCGATGAGCCAGCTCGGTTCGATCATGAAGCCGACCCTAGTCGCCGGCCGGCCCCGCGTCCGTCCGCACCCTGGCCGGAAAACGCCGCGCCCGGCGGCGGGCCGGCGGGATACCGTGCCGGGTCGCGACCCGTGACCCCGACGGACAGGCCCAGCGGTGACCCAGCAACTGAAGCCCCCGACCACCGGAACCCGCACCTCCCTGTGGCGGAACCGGAACTTCCTGCTGCTCTGGAGCGGTCAGACGGTCAGCGAGGTGGGCACCCGGATCTCCGGGCTGGCGGTGCCGCTGCTCGCCGCGGACGTGCTCGACGCCACCGTCTTCCAGGTCTCCCTGCTCACCTTCCTGGCCTGGCTGCCGTACCTGTTCTTCTCGCTGCCGGCCGGCATGCTGGCCGACCGGGTCGACCAGCGGCGGCTGATGGTCGTGTGCGACCTGGGTCGTGCGGCGCTGCTGCTGTCGGTGCCGGTGGTCGCCCTGGTCGGCGACCTCACGCTGGCCTACCTGTACGCGGTGGTCGGGCTCTCCGGCGTGCTGACCGTCGCGTTCACCGTGGCGTACCGGAGCCTGCTGCCCGCGCTCGTCCCGGCGGACCACCTCACCTCGGCCAACGCGCGACTGGAGGTGAGCGAGAACCTGGCCCAACTGGCCGGGCCGAGCACCGGCGGCGTGCTCGTCGGCCTGCTCGGCGCGGCGCGGACCTTCGTCGCCGACGCCGCCAGCTTCCTGGCCAGCGCGGTCACGCTGCTGCTGGTCCGGCACCGCCCGGCGCCGCGCACCGAGGGCCGGGTGCCGGTCCGGGCGGCGCTGACCGAGGGGCTCGGTTTCATCCGCCGGCAGCGGATCCTCGCCCTGGTGCTCGCCTGCACGGCCACCTCGAACTTCTTCGTGATGGCCGCCCAGGCCATCGAGGTGCCGTACCTGCTGCGCGTGCTGCACGCCGCCCCGGCCACCATCGGCCTCCTGTTCAGCCTGGGTTCGGTGGGTGGGCTGCTGGCCGGCGTGCTGGCCGGACGGGTGACCGCGCTGCTCGGCGGCGCCCGGTCCATCTGGGTGTCGATGACCGCGCCCGGTCCGCTCTACCTGCTGATGCCGCTGGCCCGGCCCGGCTGGGGCACCCTGCTCTACGGGATCGGCATGGCGGCCTTCGCGGCCAACGCGGTCCTGTTCAACGTGGCGGCCATGTCCTACCGGCAGCGGGTCACCCCGGCCCGGCTGCTCGGCCGGGTCAACGCGGCGTTCCTGTGGATCTGCTACGGCGTGATCCCGCTCGGCGCCCTGCTCGGCGGCGCCCTCGGCACCCGGCTCGGGCTGCGCCCGGCGCTGCTGGTCTGCGTGCTCGGCATGTGGAGCGCGGCCCTGTTCGTGGTCTGCTCCCCGCTGCGCCGGATGCGGGACTTCCCGACTCAATAAAAAGAGGCAAGATTTTCCGGGGCCGCTGTCGAATCCGGCCGCGCCCGTCCGTCGGTGAGACGGAAGAGGGAAACGACAACCCCAAGGAGAGACCGATGGCCCAGTACGCAGTCCTCGTCTACTCGCCCGCGCCGGCCGACCCGATGGACCTGAGCCCCGACTACGTGGCCCTGCTGGAGCGGTACGGGACCCAGGTCGCCGAGCTGGGCGGCCAGATCCTCACCGGGTTCGCGCTCCAGCCGAGCACCACCGCCACGGCGATCCGCGGCGACGTGGTCACCGACGGCCCGTTCATCGAGGCCAAGGAGGTCGTCGCCGGGTTCTTCATCCTGGAGGCGCCCGACCTGGACGTGGCCCTGAAGATCGCCAAGCTGAACCCGGCGACCATCGACGGCGGCGTCGAGGTCCGGCCGCTGTTCCAGCCGCCGGCCGAGTGAGCGACACCGCCACCGTCGCCGCCGAACGCGCCGTGGCGGACGCGCACCGTCGCGAGTGGGCCTTCGTGCTCGCCGCGACGGCGCGCGTCGCCGGCGACCTCGACGTGGCCGAGGAGTGCGTGCAGGACGCCTACCTGGCCGCGCTGGCCGCCTGGGCGCGCGACGGCGTACCCGACAAACCGGGCGCCTGGCTGACCGCCACCGCGAAGCGCAAGGCGCTCGACGTGCTGCGCCGGGAGAAGGTGTTCCGGTCGAAGATGCCCCTGCTCGTCGAACCGGCGGAGGCCGACATGACGGACGAGCCCGCCGGAGACGCGGTCCCCGACGACCGGCTGCGCCTGGTGTTCACCTGCTGCCACCCGGCGCTCGCCCGGGAGGCGCAGGTGGCGCTCACCCTGCGCCTGGTCTGCGGGGTGGCCACCGGCGACATCGCCCGCGCCTTCCTGGTCACCGAGACGACCATGGCGGCCCGGGTCACCCGGGCCAAGAAGAAGATCGCGGCCGCCCGCATCCCGTACCGGGTGCCGGAGGCCGCCGAGCTGCCCGAACGCCTCGACGCCGTGCTCACCGTCATCCACCTGCTCTTCACCACCGGGCACACCGCGCCGACCGGGGCCGACCTGGTCCGCGCCGACCTGGTCGACCGGGCGGTGCACCTGACCCGGATGCTGCTCGCCCTGATGCCCGACGAGCCGGAGGTACGCGGCCTGCTCGCCCTGCTGCTGCTCACCGATGCCCGCCGGGCCACCCGCACCGACCGTGCCGGTCGCCTGCTCCGGCTGGAGGACCAGGACCGCTCGGCGTGGGATCGGGCCGCCATCGCGGAGGGCAACCAGCTGGTCCTGGGCGCGTTCCGCACCGGCCGGGTCGGCCGGTACGCCCTCCAGGCCGCCATCGCCTCGCTGCACGCGGTCGCCCCCAGCTACGCCGCCACCGACTGGCCCCAGGTGGTACGCCTCTACGACGAGCTGCTGAAACGCTGGTCGTCCCCGGTGGTCGCGCTGAACCGGGCGGTGGCGGTGTCCATGATCGACGGACCGACGGCCGCCCTGGCGGAGGTCGACGCCCTGGCTGCCGACCCCCACCTGGTCGGCTACCACTACCTCCCGGCCATCCGCGCCGACCTGCTCCGCCGCCTCGACCGGCCGCAGGAGGCCGCGGACGCCTACCGGGCGGCGCTGGAGCTTGTCGACAACGAGGCCGAACGCGCCTTCCTCACGTCCCGCCTCACCGAGGTCGAACCTTCGGAGAAACCGGTTACGTGAGCACGGTGCAGTCGAGGATTCGGCCGTCCAGGGTGCCGATCGCCAGGCGGCCAGGCGCCAGCCGGGTCAGGGCCAGTGGCACCACGCGGTGACCATCGACCCGTAGTTCCTGTCGGAGGCGCACCGTGCCGTCGTGGGCGTCCAGCACCACCAGCTCGCCGGAGTTGAAGACGACGTACACGACGTCGTCCCCGACATCGCAGGCCGTGGCCTGGTGATCCCCGGTGAAGACCCACTGTGCCGCGCCGCCCGGATACGCCCGGCGGACCACGAAGGCGTTGCCCGGCAGCAGCCCAGCGCCGTCGTGGACCACGCCGGTGTGCACGAGCGCGGGTCCCGAGCGGTCGTCAAGGTACGCCCCACAGCCGCCGTACAGGTGGCCGGCGCGCGACGCGTCCCACTCCAGCGGGAACAGTCGGCGCACCGGCCCCTCGGGCGCCTCGACGGCGACCACCCACTTGTCCCGCCAGGGCTTGTTCCCTCGGCCTTCGAGGAACAGCAACTCCGGCGCGTACCGGATGTCGAAGAAGTGGTTGATCAGGTCGTACCGGCCGAGCAGGAGCGTGGCCGCCCGTTCCCCGTCGGGGCCTCTGAGCAGCACCTCCCCCCGCGCTGCCCGGCTGTAGTGCCGGGTGTCGCGCAGCGCCCACCACCCGTCGGCCCGGGCGGTGACGACCACCGGGGTGGCCGCAGTCTCCGTCGCCGGCACCTCACCCGTCGCCAGGTCGACCCGACGCAGCACGCTCGGGTCGGTGGTCCAGCCCCGGTCCTGGAACCGGGGCGGCGTCTGGGCCAGCGACAGCGCCGTCCGCTCGTCCGGCGCCACGACGATCAGGCAGCCCGTCCCCTCGGTCGGCACCCGCCACAGGAGTTCATCGGAGTTCCCGGACCAGCACTCCAGGCCCGCTCCTTCGAGCGCGGCGAGGATCCGGCCGTCGGCGAGCCCGCGCACCGCCCAGACCGTCCGGCGCGGTGCCCAGGTCCGCCCCCGCTCTCGACAGAGCCGTTCTAGGTGAGCGGCAGCAGCGGCCGGTTCGGCGCCGGGTCCGTCCGGCACCGGATCCGCGCCGAAGGGCGGCCGGAGCATGCCGTTCGTGGGCACCGCCCAGTCGTCCCGGGTGACGGCCCAGGCGAGGGAGGTGGTGCCGAACCGCTCCTCATCCTGGTCGCACGGAATGGCGAGCACCAGGTCGAGGGTGCGGGAATCACACCAGCTGACCCGCCGCACCTCCCGTGGATGGGGCAGCAGCGACGCGACCGATCCACTCTCCAGGTCGAGCAGCAGCAGTTCGCCCTCATAGGCCCAGCCGCCGTCGTACGCGCCGGTGCCCACCGCCACCAGTGGAAGAGTCGGGTGGAAGGCGATGGCGTTGACCGGCCACCGGGTGGTGACGTGGTGCTGACAGCTGAGGTCGTCGGTCCGGTACACCGCCAGCGGGTACCAGCCGGTATGGGGACGGGAACAGGCGGACACGTCCCGGCCGTGCCACTGCGGACGGGCGAGTGCGCCGCCGACCATGATCAGGCGCCCGTCGGGCGAGACCGCGGTGACGCGTGGCTCGCCGATCTCGCGGAACGGACCGTCGCCCAGCACCCGGTCGACCCGGATCTCGGACGGGCTCACCGGCCTTCGGTGGAGTCGATTCTTTCGATCATGGAACAAGCCTCGCGGTCGGACGGGCCGGCGGCAACGGATTTCCGACACACAGCGGTCAGGAGACCTGCCGGCGCGCCCTCGCCACGGTGCGGTGGGCGTCGCGCCAGGCGATCAGGGCGGTGCGGAGGCGGGGTGAGGTGACCGGCTCGCCGCGACGGCGGGCCGCCAGCTGACCGATCAGCCAGGCCGGGGCGGCGGCCGCCTCGACGGCGCGGGTCTTGCTGAGCAGGTCGCCGTGGTGGAGCGCGTGCCGACCGCGGGCCATCGAGGTGAGGCCGAGGTCGGCGAGGCCGGGGTCCAGCCACAGCCACGGCCGCCGGACGGCCCAGGCCCAGTAGCCGGTGAGCTCGGCGCGGGCGGCGGCGCGTACGTCGTCGTCGCTCATCGGCGGGAACACCTCGCCGGGCGGGCGGCCGAAGACCGCGTACCCGTGCCGGACCAGCTCCGCCCGGGTGATGCCGGACAGGATGCGCTGGACGAGCTGCCCATGGGTCCACGTCGGATGTTTCCGGTGCACGTCCGGGATGGTGGCGCTGTCGACGTAGACGCAGCCCAGGTGCAGCCCGGCTGCGCTGCCCGCGTCGAGGCGCCGGTGCACGGCGGCGAGGGTTGCCTCCCGCGCGGCGTCGACCGGGCCGTGGGTCAGCGCCACCAGGTCGAGATCGCTCACGCCGGACCGGTAGTCACCCGTCGCCAACGATCCCGCGACCAGCAGGTCGCTGACCCAGCCGAGCGCCGCGAGCTCACGGGCGAACTCCTCGACGACCGGCAGCCTCACCATGACCTTCCCCTCGGCTCGGACGGTGAATCTTGGAGACTTTCTGTTCCTGTCGAACAGTAAGTCTCCAAGATCTGCCGCCGCGACCGCGGCGGTGCGACGCGGGCGCCTACCCGAACCAGGTGATCGCCTGGCCGTGTCCGCGGCTCCAGGCCAGCGGCTTTCCGTCGAGCGCGAGCACGTTGTGGAACCCGCCCGGCGGTTGTTCCGGCAGCGCGGCGTACGGCAGCACGTCGGGGTCCTCGTTGGCGATCCAGTGCCCAGGCAGCGCGCGGACCACCTCGGCGAACGCCTCCCGGCGCGGCGGCGGCACCTGGTACAGCACCGAGGTGTGGAACACCACCAGGGTCGCGTCCCGGGGCGCCCGCGCGGCCAGCGCCGGCAGGTCGTCCACCAGGTCACCCCGCACCAGCAGCGGTGGGTCGGCCGCGGCGACGGCCGCCGCGGCCCGCAACCGCTCCCGACGGTGCCCGTGCTCCGGCCAGATGAGCGCGTCGAGCCGCGCCACGTCGTCCGGGTCGGTCACGTCGAGCGGGTTGAGGTCCAGGCCGGCCCGCCACACCACCTCGGGCCGGCCAGCCGGGGGCGCCGTCCCGGCGATCGCGCAGTCGAGGACCGGTTCACCCGCCCCGAGCAGGTGGTCGCCGTAGCGGTAGGCGTACCGGTCGGGGTAGAGACACAGGCCCGCGGAGGTGCCGACCTCCAGCAGCGCCAGGGGCTGCGGCAGCGACGCCAGCACCGGCAGGAGTACGGCACACCGGCCCGGCTCGTTCGTCTGCGTGGCCCGGACCCGGAGCTGCGCCTCGATGGCCGGCCAGTTGGCCAGCACGTGATCGTGGAAGGCCGCCGGGTCCTCGACCGGGCCGCCGAGCAGCCGGACCACGGCGAAGAGCAGGTTCGGCTGGCGCTTGGCCGGCGGCAGGGTGTCGATCCTGCCCAGCAGCTCGTCGTCGCGGGCGACCGCCTCCGACAGCCGCTCGTACGCGGGCGACACCCCGCGCGCCTCCCGGGTGGCGAAGGTGGCGTAGCGGTCCGCAGTGGTCATGGCCCGAGCATCCCAGCCGGAGGCGGTCGCCTGCGACGTGAGATTCGTCCCCGGAGTCGGTCTCAGACGCCGCGAGCGCGGCAGGGAAATCCCCTGCCGCGCTCGCGAACGGTCGTACGTCAGCTGCAGCCGCTGGTGGAGCCGCAGCCCTCGCAGACGTAGCAGCTACCGGCGGGCCGCATCTTGGTGCCGCAGGTGAAGCAGAGCGGCGCGTCCGCGGCCTTGCCGATCACGGCCTCGAGCAGTTCGGTGCTGGAGCCCACCGACGGCGCCGGCTTGACGGCGGCCACCTCGGCCACCTCCTGCTTCGGCTGGGCGACCGCCTTCGGCTCGGGCGCCTCGACCGGGGCGGAGGCGGCCATCGCGGTGAGGTCCGCACCGCTCGCCTCCGCCTCCGCCTCGGCCGCGAGCTGGGCGGCCCGCTCCTTGGCGGTGAAGATGCCCAGCTCGGCGCGGCGCTCGTACGGCAGGAAGTCCAGGGCCAGGCGACGGAAGATGTAGTCCATCACCGAGGCCGCCATCCGCACGTCCGGGTCGTCGGTCATGCCGGCCGGCTCGAAGCGCATGTTGGTGAACTTGCTGACGTACGTCTCCAGCGGGACGCCGTACTGGAGACCGATGGAGATGGCCACCGAGAAGGCGTCCATCACGCCGGCCAGGGTCGAGCCCTGCTTCGACATCTTGAGGAAGACCTCGCCGAGGCCGTCGTCCGGGTACGACGAGGCGGTGAGGTAACCCTCGGCGCCGCCGACCGAGAACGAGATGGTCTCCGACGGGCGCTTCTTCGGCAGCCGCTTGCGGACCGGCCGGTACTCGACGACCTTCTCCACGACCTTCTCGACCTCGGCTGCCGGGGCCTGGGTCTCGGCGGCGGTCTTGTTGGACTTGGCCACCGAGAGCGGCTGGCCGACCTTGCAGTTGTCCCGGTAGATCGCCAGCGCCTTGAGGCCGAGCTTCCAGCCCTCGAAGTAGATCTTCTCGACGTCCTCGACGGTGGCCTGCTCGGGCATGTTGACCGTCTTGGAGATCGCGCCGGAGACGAACGGCTGGATTGCCGCCATCATCCGCACGTGGCCCATCGGGGCGATCGACCGCTCCCCCATGGCGCAGTCGAAGACCGGGTAGTGCTCCGGCTTGAGGCCCGGGGCGTCCACCACGTGGCCGTGGTCGGCGATGTGCTCGACGATCGCCTCGACCTGCTCCTCGGGGTAGCCGAGGCTGCGCAATGCGCGCGGCACGGTCTGGTTGACGATCTGCATCGAGCCGCCGCCGACCAGCTTCTTGAACTTGACCAGCGCCAGGTCCGGCTCCACGCCGGTCGTGTCGCAGTCCATCATGAAGCCGATGGTGCCGGTCGGCGCGAGGACGCTGGCCTGCGAGTTGCGCCAGCCGTTCTTGTCACCGATCTTGTTGCCGAGCGTCCACTGCCTGGTGGCCTCGCGCTGGACGGCGGTGGCCACGGTGCCGGTCGGCTTGATGGCGTCGTTGGCGGCGGCGTGCTTGCGCATGACCCGCTTGTGCGGCTCCGCGTTGCGGGCGTAGCCGTCGTACGGGCCGACGACGCCGGCCAGCTCGGCGGAGCGGCGGTAGGCGGTGCCGGTCATCAGCGAGGTGATCGCCGCGGCGACCTCCCGGCCCTGCTCCGAGTCGTACGGAAGGCCGGAGGCCATCAGCAGGGCGCCGAGGTTGGCGTAGCCGATGCCGAGCTGCCGGTAGGCGCGGCTGGTCTCACCGATCTTCTCGGTCGGGAAGTCGGCGAAGCAGATCGAGATGTCCATCGCGGTGATGACGAACTCGACCGACTTGACGAACTTCTCCACCTCGAAGCCGCCGTCGGCGCGCATGAACTTCATGAGGTTCAGCGAGGCCAGGTTGCACGAGGAGTTGTCCAGGTGCAGGTACTCCGAGCACGGGTTCGACGCGGTGATCCGCCCGGTCTCCGGGCAGGTGTGCCAGTCGTTGATGGTGTCGTCGTACTGCAGGCCGGGGTCGGCACACTCCCAGGCGGCCTGGGAGATGCTGCGGAACAACTTCTTGGCGTCGATCGTTTCGATGACCTGGCCGTCGAGCCGGCCGCGCAGGTCGAAGCCGCCGCCGTTCTCCACCGCGGTCATGAACTCGTCGGAGACCCGGACCGAGTTGTTGGCGTTCTGGTACTGCACGCTGACGATGTCGGCGCCGCCCAGGTCCATGTCGAAGCCGGCGTCCCGCAGCGCGCGGATCTTGTCCTCCTCGCGCGCCTTGGTGACCACGAACTCCTGGATGTCCGGGTGGTCCACGTCGAGGATGACCATCTTGGCCGCCCGCCGGGTGGCGCCGCCGGACTTGATGGTGCCGGCGGAGGCGTCCGCGCCGCGCATGAAGCTGACCGGGCCGGAGGCGTTGCCGCCGGAGGACAGCAGCTCCCGGGAGGAGCGGATCCGGGACAGGTTGACGCCAGAGCCGGAGCCGCCCTTGAAGATCAGCCCCTCCTCCTTGTACCAGTCGAGGATGGAGTCCATCGAGTCGTCGACGGCCAGGATGAAGCAGGCGCTGACCTGCTGCGGCGACGGCGTTCCGACGTTGAACCAGACCGGCGAGTTGAAGCTGAACACCTGGTGCAGCAGCATCCAGGTCAGCTCGTGCGCGAACACCTCGGCGTCGGCCGGGGTGGCGAAGTAGCCGTACTCCTCACCGGCGGTGCGGTAGGTGCCGACCACCCGGTCGATCAGCTGCTTGAGCGACCACTCCCGCTCCGGGGTCCCCACCGCGCCCCGGAAGTACTTGGTGGTCACGATGTTGGCCGCGTTGACCGACCAGGACTCGGGGAACTCCACCCCGCGCTGCTCGAAGTTGATCGAACCGTCCCGCCAGTTCGTCATCACGACGTCGCGGCGCTCCCAGGTGACCTCGTCGTAGGGATGCACCCCCTCGGTCGTCCAGACGCGCTCGATCTTCAGCCCGGTCCCGGCCTTGTTCCGTGACTTGCTGGTCGTCACGCCTCGCCCCCCTCGTCAGCGCGGTCACCCACCGCGCGTCGTCAAACTGTCAGAAATCCGTGAAACTCAACTGGTCGCGCCGGCGGCCTCGACGGCCCCGGCACCCTCCCGGGCGCGCGCGGCGGCCCGCAGCGTCTCGATCTCGCGCTCGAAGTCGGCGAGCGAGTCGAAGGAGCGGTAGACGCTCGCGAACCGCAGGTAGGCCACCTCGTCGAGGTCGCGCAGCGGCCCGAGGATGGCCAGCCCGACCTCGTGGCTGGGCAGCTCGGCGGCCCCCTTGGCCCGGACGGTCTCCTCGACCTTCTGCGCGAGCAGCGCGATGGAGTCGTCGTCGACCGGCCGGCCCTGGCACGCCTTGCGCACCCCACCGATGATCTTGGTGCGGCTGAACGGCTCGGTCACCCCGCTGCGCTTGACCACCGCGAGCACCGCCTCCTCGACGGTGGTGAACCGCTTGCCGCACTCCGGGCAGGACCGCCGCCGCCGGATGAGCTGGCCGTCGTCGGCCTCCCGCGAGTCGACCACCCGGGAGTCGGCGTGCCGGCAGTACGGACACCGCATCGCCTGACCTCCTTCTTTCGACCGCGGTCCACCGGCCGCCTCCGGGCACGCCTCGGCGCGGCGGTGCCACCTCTCGATGGCCCCCGCCGGGTCGGCGGTGCGGGAGTGCGGTCGGTAACCGGACCCAACCTGTAGGCGACTTACGCCCATGTAACCACAACATCTAGGGGTCGACCGTATGCCGTCGCACTAGCGAGGTCAAGTTGAACCGCGTGTCCGGCGCGTCATCAGAATCACTCGCCCATGCCACCCCGTCCCCGGCGTACCGAGGAACCCAACGGCCGGCGGCCGACGGGGTCACGGGACGCCGGGATAGAACATTCGTTCGAGAGCGACGTACCATTTATCAGAACAGGCGTTCGGAAATCCAGGATTTCGGCACGACACGCCGACAACAGGTCGTACAGATGTTTGAAAATGGCCGATCTCACCTATACGGTCAACAACGACCGGACGCGGCGGATCGCGGCGGACCGGTCGCCAGCACCACCTGAGCACGCACCACGAGCCGACGAGGCACCCAGCGCCGACCAGGGAGGACGGACGTGACCGAGGACCGGGCCAGCCGGCAGAAGAACCCGCAGCCGATCGACGGGGCGGGTCCGCCGGCGACCCGTCGACCCCGCACCGCGCGCAGCCGGGCGGCCCAGCCCGCCGTGCGCCCGGTCACCCCGGTGGTCAGCAGCTTCCCCGACCCGGCGACGGTCGACCTCACGGCCCGCCAGCGCCGGATCCTGGAGTTCATCCGCACCTGGGTGGAGCGGCACGGCTACCCGCCGAGCGTGCGCGAGATCGGCGAGGCGGTCGGCCTGGTCTCCCCGTCGAGCGTCGCCTACCAGCTCAAGGAGCTGGAGAAGAAGGGCTTCCTGCGCCGCGACCCGAACCGGCCGCGCGCCGTGGACGTCCGGGCCCCCGGCGACATCGACGACGAGGCGGCCCGCGCCCAGCGCCCCGCACCGGCCTACGTGCCGATGCTGGGCCGGATCGCCGCCGGTGGCCCGATCCTGGCCGAGCAGGCGGTGGAGGACATCTTCCCCCTCCCCCGCGAGCTGGTCGGTGAGGGCGAGGTCTTCATGCTCCAGGTCAAGGGCGACTCGATGCTCGACGCGGCGATCTGCGACGGCGACTGGGTGGTGGTCCGGCAGCAGCCGACCGCCGAGGTGGGCGACATCGTGGCGGCCATGCTCGACGGCGAGGCGACGGTGAAGACCTACCGGCGGCGCGACGGGCACGTCTGGCTGATGCCGCAGAACCCGGCCTTCGACCCGATCCCGGGCGACGACGCCACCATCATGGGTCGCGTGGTCGCCGTGCTGCGCCGCATCTGAGGCGAGAAGAAAGGGGGTGAGCGCCGGTTCCGGCGGTCACCCCCTTTTTCGTGCGCTCAGTAGCGGTCGCCCCGGTACTCCCGGCCGCCGCCGGAGACCTGGCCGTACTGCTGGCCCCGGTCGCCGTAGCCGTTGTCGCGGCGGCCTCCGCGCGGGTCGGGTTCACGACGCGGCGGTTCGCCCCGGCCCGGGCCGTAGCCTCCGCCGCCCGGCCGGCCGCCGCCGTAGCCGCCACCGCCCGGGGCTCCGCCGCCGCCGTAGACGCCGCCGCCCTGGGGGCGACCACCGCCCTGCGGGCCGCCGCCGTAGACCCCGCCACCGCGACCGCCGCCCTGCGGGCGACCACCGCCGTAGACCCCGCCGGCCGGGCGGGCGCCGTTCGCCGGGGCGCCGCCGTAGACCCCACCCTGGCCGCCACCGCCGCCGTAGACCCCACCGCGCGGCGGGGCGTCGGGCCGGTTGCCCGGCGGAGGGAAGCCGGAGCCGGCCGGGAACGTGTCGCCCGGCCCGTCGGTCGGCCCGGCGGGCGGCGCCGGCTTGCGCCGGGCCCGCAGGATGCCGAAGATGCCCGCGCCGACCAGGAGCGCGCCGAGCACGCCCACCGCCGCGATCAGGTACGTGATCTCGTCGAGGGTGAGGCCCTCGATCCAGGACTTCTCCGCGGCCGGCTTGGTCACGTCGTTGCCGGCGTTGGGCAGCGCCTCGACCCCGGTGGTGGCCGGGGTGTAGCTGAGGATGTCGATCGGGTCCGCGGCGTCCAGCAGGCCGCCGTCGGAGACGGTGAGGAAGGTCTTCCCGTCGGGCGTGTAGGCGATGGCCTCGCCGAACGGGTCCGCGAGCGGGGTGACCCGGGGCTTGCCGGTGGTCAGCGCGGCGACGATGTTGCCGCCGGTCACGTCGAACTCGAAGGCGTCGCCGTAGGTGCGCAGCACGACCTTGCTGCCGTCGGGCGAGCGGGCCGCGCCGGTGACCAGCAGCCGGCCCGGCGCGCCCAGCTTGTTCTCGGTGTTGGTCTTCGGGAGGGTGACCTCGCCGACCTTCTTCATCGGGATGGCCTCGAGGTCACCGCTGCTCTTGAACTTCGCCGTCGGCGTGAAGATCTCCGACTTGCCGGACAGGTCCTTGGTGATGACCAGCGGCAGGTTGTCGTCGCCGACGAGCAGCGCCTCGGAGTCGTGCGGCTCGTTGCCCGGGTAGGTCAGCCGGTGCAGCACCGGCTGCTTGGACCCGCTCAGCGGCATGGTCCAGATTGCGACCCGATCCCGTCGGGTCTTGGCCTCGACGTTGTCGCCGGTGTCGGCGATCCAGAGGGTCTTCTTGTCCGGCCCGACGGCCAGGTCCTCGGTGTCGCGGGGCCCGGGATCCGAGTAGCGGACCGGGTCCTTGGCGATCTTGCACTTGGTGTCGAGGAAGAAGATCCGCTCGCGGCTCTCGATCTCGCTGCCGTCGTTGATCACGACGTAGCCGGTGCTGGTGGCGACGAGGCCGGACAGCTCCCGGAGGCGCTCGTCCTCGACGGTGCACTTCTTCTTGGGAGCCGCGGCCAGCACGGGGGCCGCGGCGGGAGCCGCCAGGGCGAGCCCGGCCGGCGCCACGACCGCGCCGACGAGGCTCAGCGCGATCGTGACCGAGGAGACAGCGTGCCGCATGGCGCCAAGTGTCGCACGGCCCGGGTTTCGGGCGGGTGACGCCGGACGGCTTACCGCCCGGCGCCCACCCGTTCGTCGCTGGTGAGCCGGTCCCCCGCGCGGTACGGCGCGAGCTCGGCGGCCAGCGCCTGGCCCACCCGGACGTGCAGCAGCGTGCCCTCGGGCAGGTGCGCCGTGCTGAGCACCTCGCCCTGCCGGTGCACCCGGGCCACCAGGTCGCCCCGGTCGTACGGGAGCACCGCCCGGACCTCGACGGCCGGCCGGGGCAGCCGCTTCTCGATCGCCTCGCGCAGCCCGTCGATCCCGCGCCCGTTGTGGGCGGAGACCAGGACCGCCTCCGGCCAGAGCCGCTTGAGCCGCAGCAGCGTCTCCTCGTCGGTGGCGTCGGTCTTGTTGACCACCAGCAGCTCGGGCAGCCGGTCGGCGCCCACCTCGGCGAGCACCTCGCGGACCGCCCGGACCTGCTCCTCCGGGTCCGGGTGGGTGCCGTCGACCACGTGCACCACCAGGTCGGCGTCGGCGACCTCCTCCAGCGTCGAGCGGAACGCCTCGACGATCTGGTGCGGCAGGTGCCGGACGAACCCGACCGTGTCGGAGAGGGTGTAGAGCCGGCCGTCGGAGGTGGTGGCCCGGCGGGTGGTCGGGTCCAGGGTGGCGAACAGGGCGTTCTCCACCAGCACGCCCGCCCCGGTGAGGCGGTTGAGCAGGCTGGACTTGCCGGCGTTGGTGTAGCCGGCGATGGCCACCGCGGGCACCGCGTTGCGGGACCGGCGGGCACGCTTGGTCTGGCGTACCGTCGTCATGCTCTTGATCTCGCGGCGCAGCCGTGCGATGCGGTGCCGGATCCGGCGTCGGTCGGTCTCGAGCTTGGTCTCACCGGGACCGCGCAGGCCCACGCCGCCGCCGGCGCCACCGCCGCGGCCGCTACCACCGGTCTGCCGGGAGAGGGTCTCACCCCAACCACGCAGTCGCGGCAGCAGGTATTCGAGCTGGGCCAGCTCGACCTGCGCCTTGCCCTCGCGGCTCTTGGCGTGCTGGGCGAAGATGTCGAGGATCAGGGCGGTCCGGTCGACCACCTTGACCTTGGTGCGCTGCTCCAGGTTGCGCAGCTGCGAGGGAGACAGCTCACCGTCGCAGATGACCGTGTCGGCGCCGGTGGCGAGCACCACCGCGCCCAGGTCGTCGACCTTGCCCCGACCGATGTACGTCGCCGGGTCCGGCCGGTTGCGCCGCTGGATCAGCCCCTCGAGCACCTGCGAGCCGGCCGTCTCGGCCAGCGCCGCGAGCTCGGTGAGGCTGTTGTCCGCGTCGTCCTGGGTCCCCTCGGTCCAGACGCCCACGAGGACGACCCGCTCCAGCCGGAGCTGGCGGTATTCGACCTCGGTGATGTCGGTGAGTTCGGTGGAGAGGCCGGGGACCCGCCGCAGCGCCTGCCGCTCCGACAGCTCGTATTCACCGGTGGTGGCCTCGAGCTCGTCGTCCTCGTAGGGAAGGAAGGTCTCCTGCTCTCGCAAACCGCGACTCCTGTCCGTTATGTCTTTTGTCGGGGCATTTCCCGTTCGCATGAGCATCCTGACATGTCCCAACGCCCGACGCACCCGCTATATGCCCGTGGCGCTACTAACCAGTAGCGGGGTCGGATGCCGACCGACCTGGGCGGGCGAGTAGAAATGCCAGGCGAGCCGCTCAGCGCCGACGGAGGAGTTCTACGTGGCCAATACCCGACTGCCGAGTGCCGGATTCTCGATCACGATCCGGATCGCGGTACCCGCGGACGCCTCCTCCATCGGGCGGCTGACCACCGCGGCGGGCGAGGCGGGCGCCATCGTCACCGCGCTGGACGTGGTCGACTCCGACCCGGCCCACGTGATCGTCGACCTCACCTGCGACACCGCCGACGCCGGCCACGCCGACCAGGTGGTCGACGCCCTGACCGCGCTCGACGGGGTGGACGTCCGCAAGGTCTCCGACCGGACCTTCCTGCTGCACCTGGGCGGCAAGATCGAGGTCAACTCGAAGGTTGCGCTGCGCAACCGTGACGAACTGTCCCGGGCGTACACCCCGGGGGTGGCCCGGGTCTGCATGGCGATCGCCGAGAACCCGGCCGACGCCCGCCGGCTCACCATCAAGCGCAACACGGTCGCCGTGGTCAGCGACGGCTCGGCCGTGCTCGGCCTGGGCAACCTCGGGCCGGCCGCCTCGCTGCCCGTGATGGAGGGCAAGGCCGCGCTGTTCAAGCGCTTCGGCGGGGTGGACGCCTGGCCGGTGGTGCTGGACACCCAGGACACCGACGAGATCGTGCAGATCGTCAAGGCGATCGCGCCCGCGTACGGGGGCATCAACCTGGAGGACATCGCCGCGCCGCGCTGCTTCGAGATCGAGGCCCGGCTCCGCGAGGCGCTGGACATCCCGGTCTTCCACGACGACCAGCACGGCACCGCGATCTGCGTGCTGGCCGCGCTGACCAACGCGCTGCGCGTCGTGGGCAAGCAGCTCTCGGACGTCCGGGTCGTGGTCTCCGGCGCCGGCGCGGCCGGCACCGCGATCATGAAGCTGCTGCTGCGGCAGGGCGTGGGCGACATCATCGCGTACGACCGGCAGGGCGCCCTGCACCGCGGGCTGCCCGACCTCAACCCGGCCTGGCAGTGGCTGGCCGACCACACCAACAAGGAGAACTACTCCGGCGACCTGCCCGGCGCGGTACGGGGCGCGGACGTCTTCATCGGGGTGAGCGCGCCGAACCTGCTCACCGGCGAGGACATCGCCACCATGGCCAAGGACGCGATCGTCTTCGCGCTGGCCAACCCCGACCCGGAGGTGGACCCGCGGGAGGCGCGCAAGTACGCCGCCGTGGTCGCCACCGGCCGGTCCGACCAGCCGAACCAGATCAACAACGTGCTCGCCTTCCCGGGCGTCTTCCGCGGCATGCTCGACGCGCACGCCGAGGAGTTCACCGAGGAGATGGCGATCGCGGCGGCCCGCGCCATCGCGGACGTGGTCGGCGAAGACAAGATCAACCCGACGGTGATCGTGCCCAGCGTCTTCGACTCCCGGGTCGCTCCCGCGGTGGCGGCCGCGGTGCGCGCCGCCGCCCAGAACCCGACCGCGACGCCCGCGCCGGCCGCCGACCCCGGCCCGGCCGACCTCCCCGAGATCGCCGCCAACGCCAGCGCCACCCCCTGACGGCCCTCCGGGTGCGTCCGTCGTCGCCGCGCCAGCGCCAGCCGGGTGGGAGACACGTTCCACCCTCGGATGCCGGGTTGAGGCTGGTCGGGCGGTTGGCGATGGAGTGGGCGCGCTCGAACGGTCAGGTTGCGAGGGTCGTCGCGGTGATCTCGCCGGTGGCGACCAGGACGGCCGGGCCGGAGAGCCAGCAGGTGTCGTCGGTGACCGTGACGGTGAGGCGGCCGCCGGGAACGTCGACGGTCATCGTGCCGGTCTCCCGGCCGGCGTCGCGCAGCGCCACCGCGGCCACCGCGCAGGCGCCGGTACCGCAGGAGAGCGTCTCGGCCGAGCCCCGCTCGTAGACCCGCATGAGCACGTGCCCGTCGGTGCCCTCGACCGGCTCGGCCGGGGTGGTGAACTCGACGTTCACCCCCGACGGGAAGACCGACGGGTCGACGTCGGGCGCCCGGGTGAGGTCCAGGCCGCCCAGGTCCAGGCTGGCGGGCAGGGCGCAGACCAGGTGCGGGTTGCCCACGTCCACCGCCGCGCCGGTCAGGGTGAGCCCGCCCACGGTGGCGGTGGCGGTGTCGTAGAGCCGGGGGCGGCGCATCTCGACGGCCACGTCGGCCCCCTCGACCCGGGCGCGGACCAGGCCGGCCCGGGTGGCCACCGGCAGCGCCGCGCCGGACGGGGCGGCCAGCCCGGTCTCCAGCAGGTAGCGGACGAAGACCCGGGCCCCGTTGCCGCACATCTCGGCCACCGAGCCGTCGGAGTTCCAGTAGTCCATGAACCACTCGGCCTCGCCGGCCAGCGCGACGCCCTCCGGGTGCTTGGCGGCGCGTACCACGCGCAGCACGCCGTCGCCGCCGACGCCGCGCCGCCGGTCGCAGAGCGCGGCGACCAGGCCGGGCGTCAGGTCGAGCGCCCCGTCCGGGTCGGGCAGGATGACGAAGTCGTTGCCGGTGCCGTGGCCCTTGGTGAACTCCACACCTCCATCATTCCCGATGCTCGGCCACCACCCGCAGCGCAGTGTCGACAAACGCGGGCGACGCCGAATCCAGCCAGTGGATCCGCGGGTCACGGCGGAACCAGGAGCGCTGCCGGCGCACGAACCGCCGGGTGGCCCGGATGGTCTCCTCGTACGCCTCGGTCTCGGTCAACTCCCCGGCCAGGAAGCGCAGCACCTGCTGGTAGCCGAGCGCCCGGCTGGCCGTACGCCCCTCGGGCAGGCCCGCACCGACCAGGGTCCGCGTCTCGGCGACCAGGCCGTCGGCCCACATCCGGTCCACCCGCAGCGCGATCCGCTCGTCGAGCAGCGCGGTGTCCAGGTCGACGCCGAGCTGCACCGACGGGTAGTACGGAGTCGGCTCGGGCAGCGACGCGGTGAACGGCGCGCCGGTCAGCTCGACGACCTCCAGAGCCCGGACGATGCGCCGGCCGTTGCTCGGCAGGATGCCGGCCGCGGCCACCGGGTCGGCCTCGGCGAGCCGGGCGTGCAGCGGGGCCGGGCCGACCGCGGCCAGCTCCGCCTCCAGCCGCTCCCGCACCGCCGGGTCGGTGCCGGGGAACTCGAACTGCTCCAGCACCGCCCGCACGTAGAGCCCGGAGCCGCCCACCAGCAGCGGCAGCCTCCCCCGCGCCAGGATGTCGTCAACCGCCGCGCGGGCCAGCTTCTGGTATTCGGCCACGCTGGCCGGCTCGGTCACCGGCCAGATGTCGAGCAGGTGGTGCGGCACACCCTCCCGCTCGGCCGGGGTCAGCTTGGCCGTGCCGATGTCCATGCCCCGGTAGAGCTGCATCGAGTCGGCGTTGACCACCTCGCCGTCGAGGGCGTGCGCCAGGGCGATGCTCAGCGCCGACTTGCCCGCCGCGGTCGGCCCGACCACGGCCACCACGGTCCGGGTCACTGCGGTTCCCAGTTCGCCACGAAGTAGGCAACGCCGTAGGGAACCTCCTGGTAGCCGAGGTCGCCGCGCCAGTCGCCGCCCGCCGCCCGGACCGCGCCGGCCAGCACCTGCCACGGCGCCCGCCCGGCGACCTTCAGCTCCGCCGACAGCACCGGGTCCAGGCCGAGCAGGGCCTCGACGTCCGCGCCGGCCAGGGCCGCGGCGACCCCCTCGTCGTACGCGGGCGCGCGCGGATCGTCGTAGCCGGGTGCCTTCACCCCCCGGCAGGCCGACCCGTCCCCGAGCACCAGCAGCGCGGTCCGCCCGTCCGGCTCGGCGACCAGGGCGGCGCCGAGGGCGGCGCACTCGGCCGGGGAGGCGTCGGCGGCGACGGACCGGGCCAGCCGGGGCAGCTCGGTGCCGGACCGGTTCACCAGCCAGGCGCCGATGGTCAGGCTCAGTGGCAGCACCTCGGCCCCGGAGCAGGCCACCTTCCACAAGCGCACCGGCCGGTCGAGTCCGTAGCCACGCAGCGAGCCGGAGTCGGCGGCGCCGAAAGCCCTGCTCTCCGGCCCGGCCCCGACCAGCAGGATCACCTCCGGATCGGCGGCGAGCAGCCGGGCCACGGCCGCGTCGGCGGCGGCGCGGAGGTCGTCCAGCTCGGGCGCGGCGGCGCCGGCCAGCTCGGGCACGATCAGGGGCGGGTGGGGGCAGACGGCGGCGGCGACCAGAGGCACCGGTCCAACCTATCCGTATCCCCCGGTGCGTCCCCGCGCCGATCCGGTCATCGAGGCGCTACGACACCGTATGGTCACGGTCGACGACGGGCGCTCGACACGGACCGGGTCGGACCTGTGACAATGCCGGGAGAAACTTTGCTGCGCCGTGGCGGCGATCGCGGGAGGTGTCCCGTCGACGCCGGGAGAACGAGGATGGGCACATGAGCGACTGGACTGCCTTCGGACGGGTGGACGAGGACGGCACCGTCTACGTCAAGACCGCCGAGGGCGAGCGGGTGGTCGGATCCTGGCAGGCAGGGGCACCGGAGGAAGGGCTCGCACACTTCGCCCGGCGCTTCGCCGACCTGGTGACGGAGGTGGACCTGACCGAGGCCCGGCTCAACTCGGGCGCGGCGGACGCCGGCCACTCGCTGACCACGATCCGCCGGATCCGCGCCTCCCTGCCCGAGGCGCACGTCGTCGGGGACATCGACGCCCTGGCCGCCCGCCTGGACAAGCTGGCCGCGGTGGCCGAGGAGAAGGCCGGCGAGGCGCGGGCCGCCCGGGACGCCGCCCGCGGTGAGGCGCTCGCCCGCAAGACCGCCCTGGTCGAGGAGGCGGAGAAGCTGGCCGCCGAGTCGACCGGCTGGAAGACCGCCGGCGACCGGCTCAAGGAGATCCTCGACGAGTGGAAGACCATCCGCGGGGTCGACAAGAAGGCCGACGGTGAGCTGTGGAAGCGGTTCGCCGCCGCCCGCGACGGCTTCACCCGCCGCCGGGGCGCCCACTTCGCCTCCCTGGATCAGCAGCGCAAGCAGGCGCAGGGGATCAAGGAGGAACTGGTCGCCGAGGCCGAGAAGCTCAAGGAGTCGACCGACTGGGGCGTCACCGCCAACCAGCTCAAGGACCTGATGGCCCAGTGGAAGGCCGCGCCGCGCGCCTCCAAGGAGGCCGAGCAGAAGCTCTGGGAACGGTTCCGGGCGGCGCAGGACGACTTCTTCACCCGGCGCAGCGAGGTCTTCTCGGCGCGTGACAACGAGCAGCGCGCCAACCTGGAGCGCAAGCAGGCCCTGCTCGCCGAGGCCGAGGCGCTCGACGTCGACGGCGACCCGAAGGGCGCCCAGGCGAAGCTGCGGGAGATCCAGGCGCAGTGGCACGAGGCCGGCCGGGTGCCCCGTGAGGCCGCCGCCGGGCTGGAGCGCCGGCTGCGCGCCGTGGACGACAAGGTCCGAGAGGTCATGGACTCGGCGTGGCGGCGTACCTCCAAGGAGGACAACCCGCTGCTGGCCCAGATGCGGGCCCAGGTCGCCGAGGCCGAGGACCGGCTGGCCCGGGCGCAGGCGGCCGGCGACGCCCGCCGGATCAAGGAGGCCGAGCAGGCGCTCGCCTCGAAGCGGCAGTTCCTCCAGCTGGCCGAGCAGGCCGGCTGAGTCGAGCTTCACCGGGAGCCCCCGGTCCCGCCTCGGGACCGGGGGCTCCTCCGTGTCCGCCGCCGGGCACGGGAAAGCGCCTTCTCGGCGCGCCCCCGGGTCGACCGGTTGACGCATCGAGGTGAGCTGATCAAAATGGGCGGCAGAGCCAGGTTCCGCACCGGCGCGAGGGCACGACGGCACGACCCGCCGTCGGGATTCGCCGGTGCCTTTCTCCGCGAGTGGCCGTCCACACGACACGGCCCGACGCGCGCTGTCCGCGTACTCGATGACGAGCGGGCCGTCCCCCTTGGTCTTTCCGCCCGCGGCGCTCGCGCGGCGCGGGCATCCGAAGTGGAGCTCGCCATGCACCGACCCACCGCCCTCGGCGGCGCCCTCGCGGCGCTCGCCACCGCCGCGGCCGGCGTTCTCGTCGCCGCCGCCGTCAGCACCACCCCGGCCGCCGCCGCCACCGGCGGGACCGGCACCGGCTACCTGCACACCAGCGGCAACAAGATCGTCGACAGCACGGGGGCCACTGTCCGGCTCACCGGCATCAACTGGTTCGGCATGGAGACCGACAACAAGACCTTCCACGGTCTGTGGTCGAGCAACCCGTGGCGCGGCCAGCTCGACACCATGGCCCGGCTGGGCTACAACACGCTGCGCATCCCCTACTCGAACGACGCGCTGAAGCCGGGCGCGACGGCCACCGGCATCAACGACTTCGTCAACCCGGACCTGGTCGGGCTCTCCCCGTTGCAGATCCTCGACAAGGTCATCGACTACGCCGGCAGCAAGGGGATGCGGGTCATCCTCGACCGGCACCGGCCCACCTCGGCCGGGCAGTCGCCGCTCTGGTACACCTCGACGGTCTCCGAGGCGACCTGGATCGCCGACTGGAAGATGCTCGCCCAGCGGTACGCGAACAACCCCACGGTGATCGGGGCGGACCTGCACAACGAGCCGCACGCCGAGGGCACCAACCCGGCGGCCACCGGCGCCTGTTGGGGCTGCGGCGACACCGCCCGGGACTGGCGGCTCGCCGCCGAGCGGGCCGGCAACGCGATCCTCGGGGTGCAGCCGAACTGGCTGATCTTCGTGGAGGGGGTGAGCTGCCCGAGCGGCGGCCTGTCGAACGTCTGGGACAACGACACCAGCAACGACGAGGACTGCGGCTGGTGGGGCGGCAACCTGTCGAAGGCGGGGCAGTTCCCGGTCCGGCTGAACGTGGCCAACCGGCTGGTCTACTCCCCGCACGAGTACGCCACCTCGGTCTACCACCAGACCTGGTTCGACGACCCGAGCTACCCGGCAAACATGCCGGCCATCTGGGACAAGTACTGGGGTTACCTCTACAAGCAGAACCTCGCGCCGATCATGATGGGCGAGTTCGGCAGCACCCTTCAGGACCCGAAGGACAAGGTCTGGCTGCAGAACCTGATGGCCTACACGGGGACCGGGGTGACCGGGATGTCCTTCACCTACTGGTCGTGGAACCCGAACTCGGGTGACACCGGCGGCATCGCCAACGACGACTGGACCACCATCAACCAGGCCAAGCAGGACATCCTCCAGCCCTACCTGATCCCGCCGGTGGGTGGGGGCGGCACCAGCAGCCCGTCGCCGACCGGCACCCCGAACACGTCGCCGGCGCCCACCACGCCGGCCCCGACCGGCGGCTGCACCGCGACCTACAAGCAGACCAACGCCTGGCAGGGTGGTTTCCAGGGCGAGCTGACGGTGAAGAACAGCGGCACCGGCACGGTGAACCCGTGGTCGGTGACCTGGACCTGGCCGTCCGGGGTCACCCTGGGCAGCGGTTGGAACGCGACCGTCACCCAGTCCGGCGGCACGATCACCGCGGCCGCGCCGACCTGGGCGCCGTCGCTCGCACCGGGCGCCTCGGTGACCATCGGCTTCACCGCGAACGGCGCGGCCTCCGCGCCCGCGTCGGTGAAGCTCAACGGCACCGCCTGCTGACCCGCGACGGCCGGGGCCTCCGCGTGGAGGCCCCGGCCGTCGGCGGTCGGTCAGTGCGCGGCGCAGCCGCCGGTGGGCGCGGGCACCGCGGCCGGCGCGCCGATCGTCGGCAGCCCGAGCAGGACCCCCGGGGTACGCGGGGCGCGCCCCGCCTCGGCCGCGTCGCCGGCCCGGGTACGCCGGTGCGACAGCGGCTCCCCGTCGGCGTTGAGGTGGTGCGGGGCGGCATAGGTGACCGTGGTGTGCACGATGTCGCCGGGGCGGACCTGCCCGGCGAGCGAGCCGGCGTCGAAGTGCACGAGCCGGCCGTCCCGGGCCCGGCCGGACAGCCGGCCGGTGCGCTCGTCCTTGCGCCCCTCGCCGACCGCGACCAGCACCTCGACGGTCTCCCCGACCAGCTTCCGGTTCTCCGCCCAGGTGATCTCCTCCACGCAGGCGATCAGCCGCTCGTACCGCTCCTGCACGACCTGCTTGGGCAGCTGGCCGTCCATGGTCGCGGCCGGGGTGCCGGGGCGCTTGGAGTACTGGAAGGTGAACGCCGACGAGAAGCGGGCCGCGCGGACCACGTCGAGGGTGCGCTCGAAGTCGGCGTCGGTCTCACCGGGGAAGCCGACGATGATGTCGGTGGTGATCGCCGCGTCCGGCATCGCGGCCCGGACCTTCTCGATGATCCCCAGGTACTTCTCGGAGCGGTACGAGCGGCGCATGGCCCGCAGCACGTCGTCGGAGCCGGACTGGAGCGGCATGTGCAGCGAGTGGCAGACGTTGGGCGTCTCGGCCATCGCGGCGATCACGTCGTCGGTGAAGTCCTTCGGGTGCGGGCTGGTGAACCGGACCCGCTCCAGCCCCTCGACGTCGCCGCAGGCGCGCAGCAGCTTGCCGAAGGCGTACCGGTCGCCGAACTCGACGCCGTAGGAGTTGACGTTCTGCCCGAGCAGGGTCACCTCCAGCACGCCCTCGTCGACCAGGGCGCGCACCTCGGAGAGGACGTCGCCGGGGCGGCGGTCCTTCTCCTTGCCGCGCAGCGACGGCACGATGCAGAACGTGCAGGTGTTGTTGCAGCCCACCGAGATCGACACCCAGCCGGCGTACGTCGACTCGCGCCGGGTCGGCAGCGTGGACGGGAAGACGTCGAGGGATTCGAGGATCTCCACCTCGGCGGCGGTGTTGTGCCGGGCCCGCTCCAGCAGCACCGGCAGCGAGCCGATGTTGTGCGTGCCGAAGACGACATCCACCCAGGGCGCCTTGCGGACGATCTCGCCGCGGTCCTTCTGGGCCAGGCAGCCGCCCACGGCGATCTGCATCCCGGGGTGCTTGTCCTTCACGGGGCGCAGGTGACCCAGGTTGCCGTAGAGCCGGTTGTCGGCGTTCTCCCGGACGGCGCAGGTGTTGAACACCACTACGTCGGGCTGCTCGTCGGCCTCGGCGGCGCGCACGTAACCGGCCTGTTCGAGCAGGCCGGAAATGCGCTCGGAGTCGTGCACGTTCATCTGGCAGCCGTACGTGCGCACCTGGTAGGTGCGCGGGCTGCCCGCGGCTGCGGTAGTCATGACCCGGACAGCGTATCCGGCCACCGCCACGCTCCTGAACCAGCTGGTGGTCCGGGGCAGCAGCCGGCGGCCCGGGCCTGCGCCCGGGGCCGGCCCCCTCGCCGCCGGTCAGGCGGCGGCGAGGGCCGGGGCGACCGAGTCGGGCGCCCACCGGGAGCGGTGACACTGCGACCAGCCCCGGCAGCGGGGGTCCGCCACGGTGCAGAGCCGCTGGTCGCTGAGGACCTCGCCGTCGTCGGTCTCGACCACGTCGAAGTGCACCGGCCGGATCGTGCCGTCCGGGGCGACCAGCAGGTGCCGCCCGGCGTCGAGGGTGTCGTCGCGCATCAGGCAGTTGCGGTCCAGCAGCCGGGCCAGCGCCGCGATGCTGGGCAGCTCGGGCAGGCGCTCGGGCACGCCGTAACAGTCGACCATGGTGCCGTACACGCCGGGCGCCTCCCACACGTCGCAGACCACCGCGTACGCGGGAAGTCGGACCGGGTCGGCGACGGCGAGGGGCATCACCACCCGGCCGAGCGCCTCGGCCAGCGCCGGGTAGACCTCCACCGGCGCCGCGCCGTCGATTCTCCAGTTCCACAGCTCGGTCATGCCGCCTCCTCGCTGCGCTCGTCCCACCGGCCTCCGGATCGGGCCTTACTGACGATGGTGGGGTGCATATGACCTCAGCCGGGTGCAAGTTACCGGTCTGTGACCATTCCGGGCAGAATTTCCTCGGGCGACGTTGCCCAGAGTAGCGGGAAGATGACAGTTTATCGGGTATGGTGCCGCCTTCGCGGCTGGAATCCCCGGGGATCGCGCCCGGCGCGGGAACCCGACACCGCTCCTCAGCGGACCCGGATCAGGTGCTCGCTCGCCGGCAGCAGCTCACCGACCACCGTGCCGCCCGGGACCTCGCCCGCGACCAGCAGCCCGCCCGAGGTCTGCGCGTCGGCCAGCAGCAGCCGCTCCCCCTCGTCCACCCCGCCGAAGTCCGTCCACGGGGTCACCCAGTCGAGGTTGCGCCGGGTGCCGCCGCTCACGTACCCGTCGCGCAGCGCCTCCCGGGCGCCGGGCAGGTAGGGCACCGCGGCCGCGTCGATCGCCACGGTGAGGCGGCTGGCCCGGGCCAGCTTCGAGGCGTGCCCGAGCAGCCCGAACCCGGTGATGTCGGTGCCGCAGCGGATCCCGGCCGCGACGGCCGCCCGGGCCGCGTCCCGGTTGAGCCGGGCCATCGAGGCGACCGCCTCCGGAAAACGCTCGCCGGTCCGCTTGTGCCGGGTGTTCAGCACGCCGACGCCGAGCGGCTTGGTCAGCGACAGCGGCAGGCCGGCCCGGCCGGCGTCCAGGGTGATCAGCTCCTCGGGCCGGACCACCCCGGTGACCGCCAGGCCGTACTTCGGGCCGTCGTCGTCCACGCTGTGCCCGCCGGCCAGGTGGCAGCCGGCCTCCCGGGCCACGTCCTGACCGCCGCGCAGCACCTCGCGGGCCAGCTCCAGCGGCAGCACCTCGCGGGGCCAGCAGAGCAGGTTGAGCGCCACGAGCGGGGTGCCGCCCATGGCGTACACGTCGGAGAGCGCGTTGGCGGCGGCGATCCGCCCCCAGTCGTACGCGTCGTCGACCACCGGGGTGAAGAAGTCGGCGGTGCTGACCAGGCCGGTGCGCTCGTCGAGCCGGACCACCGCGGCGTCGTCGCCGTGCTCCAGACCGACCAGCAGTTCGGCGGCGCCGGTAGCCGGCGCGAGGCCAGCGACCATCGTCTCCAGCTCGCCCGGCGGGATCTTGCAGGCGCACCCGCCGCCGCGGGCGTAATCGGTCAGCCGGAGCCGGTCAGTCATCCCCACATGATCTCCGTGAACCGCGGTGGCCGCCACTCGGACGCCCCGTTCCGTGACGGAATTCGGACTCACGGGTACGGCCGTGACCGGTGTTACCGCTCCGTGACCATTCGAGTTGCGTTCCGCCACTTCACCCCGCCTACAGTGGCCCAACCGGGGGTCTCGCGACCCCGCTTTCCGTATGGACGACAGGGACGGTGAACGACGTGACGACGGGCGAACCGCTGATCGTGCTCGACGGGGTGAACAAGTGGTTCGGCCCGCTGCACGTGCTGGACGACGTCTCGCTCTCCGTCGGCAGGGGCGAGGTGGTCGTGGTCATCGGCCCGTCCGGCTCCGGCAAGTCGACGCTCTGCCGGGCGATCAACCGGCTGGAGCCGATCAACTCGGGCACCATCACCTTCGACGGCACCCCGCTGCCGGCCGAGGGCAAGTCGCTGGCCAAGCTGCGCAGCGAGGTCGGCATGGTGTTCCAGTCGTTCAACCTCTTCGCGCACAAGACCATCCTGGAGAACGTCACGCTGGGCCCGGTCAAGGTGCGCCGGGAGAAGCCGGCCGCCGCCCGCGAGCGCGGCCTGGCCCTGCTCGACCGGGTCGGCATCGCCAACCAGGCGGACAAGTACCCGGCGCAGCTCTCCGGCGGCCAGCAGCAGCGGGCGGCCATCGCCCGCGCGCTGGCCATGCAGCCCAAGGCGATGCTCTTCGACGAGCCCACCAGCGCGCTCGACCCGGAGATGGTCGGCGAGGTGCTGGAGGTGATGACCTCGCTGGTCCGCGACGGCATGACCATGGTCGTGGTCACCCACGAGATGGGCTTCGCCCGGCACGCGGCCAACCGGGTGATCTTCATGGCCGACGGCAGGCTCGTCGAGGACGCGCCGCCGGCCGAGTTCTTCGCCAACCCGCGCAGCGAGCGGGCCAAGGACTTCCTCTCCAAGATCCTCACGCACTGAGCGTCCGTAGTGGAGCGCGCCGTCCCCCGGCGGCTCTTTCGAAGAAGGAGATGAGTATGCGTATGAAGCGCGTGGCGGCAGTCGCCGCGGCGGCGACCTTGGCGCTCGGCATGAGCGCCTGTGGCGGCGACGGGGACGGCGGCTCCGGCAGCAGCGGGGCCAAGGGCATCGTCGGCAAGGCGCAGAACCAGAAGAAGCTGGTCATCGGCGTGAAGGCCGACCAGCCGGGCCTGGGCCTGCAGACCGGCAGCCAGTACGAGGGCTTCGACATCGAGATCGGCAAGATCGTGGCCAAGGGCCTCGGCGTCGACGCGAACAACATCGAGTGGAAGACCACCGTGTCGTCCAACCGCGAGCCCTTCATCCAGCAGGGCACCGTCGACCTGGTCGTGGCGACCTACACGATCAACGACGAGCGCAAGCAGAAGGTCAACTTCGCCGGCCCGTACTTCATCGCCGGTCAGGACCTGCTGGTCAAGGCGGACTCCACCCTCACCGGGCCGGAGGCGCTGGACGGGAAGACGGTCTGCTCGGTGACCGGCTCCACTCCGGCCAAGCGGATCCAGACGGACCACCCGAAGGCGAAGCTCCAGCAGTTCGACTCGTACTCCAAGTGCCTGCCGCTGCTGGAGAACGGCCAGGTCGACGCGGTGACCACCGACGACATCATCCTCGCCGGCTACGCCGCGCAGTCCCAGTACGCCGGCAAGTTCAAGGTGGTCGGCAAGCCCTTCTCCACCGAGCCCTACGGCATCGGCCTGAAGAAGGACGACAAGGACGGCTGCGAGAAGGTCAACGAGATCCTCAAGGCCGCCGCCGCGGACGGCACCTACAAGGCCGCCTGGGACGCCACCCTGGGCAAGAGCGGCAAGGCCGCACCCGAGCTGGACACCACCAAGCTGACCAACTGCGGCAGCGTCTGACCGGTTCCGGGGCCGGCATCCGTGAGGGTGCCGGCCCCGGCCTGTCGCGACGCCGACGACGTGCCCCGGGAGTCGACGCATGCACGTATTCGATGATCCGACCAACTTCGACGCGTACGTGTCGGGTTTTCTCTGGATTCTCAAGCTCACCGGCGCCTCGGCCGTGTTCTCGCTGGTGCTCGGCGTGTTGCTCGCCGCGTTCCGGGTGTCACCGGTGCCGGTGCTGCGCGGCCTCGGCGCGGCGTGGGTCAACATCTTCCGCAACACGCCGCTCACGCTGATCATCTTTTTCTGCTACTTCGGCCTCTTCTCCACGCTCGGTCTGCGGCTGTCGGACGACCTGGACCTGAACAACTACTGGCTCGGGGTGGTCGGCCTGTCGGTCTACACCGCCGCGTTCGTCTGCGAGGCGGTCCGCTCCGGTGTCAACACCGTCCCGGCCGGTCAGGCGGAGGCGGCCCGCGCGATCGGACTGACCTTCTTCCAGACCCTGCGCATCGTGATCCTGCCGCAGGCCGGGCGGGCCGTGGTGGCCCCGCTGGGCAGCGTGCTCATCGCGCTGTACAAGAACGCCACGATCGTCGGCACCATCGGGCTGATGGAGTCGTCCAGCGTCATGAAGGATCTGATCAACAGCAACGGCGATGCCGTCATCCCGATCTTCCTGGTCTTCGCGGGCACGTTCGCCGTGATCCTGATCCCGACCGGCTACCTGTTCGGCTGGCTGGCCAACCGACTGGCGGTGAAGCGCTGATGAGCACCAGCTCCATTCTCTACGACCACCCGGGGCCGCGGGCCCGCGTCCGCAACCGCGTGCTAAGCATCGTCTTCGGCGTCGCCCTGCTTGCGCTGCTGTGGTGGCTCTACAGCAAGTTCGACCAGGCCGGCCAGTGGGAGGGCCGGCTGTGGAAGCCCTTCACCGAGCCGAAGACCTGGACCCAGTTCATCCTGCCGGCGTTGCTGCAGACGCTGTATGCCGCGGCCACCGGCATGGTGCTCTCGCTGGCCTTCGGCATCGTCTTCGCGGTCGGGCGGCTCTCCGACCACTGGTGGCTTCGGATCCCGGCCGGCGTGGTGGTGGAGTTCTTCCGGGCCGTGCCGTTGCTGCTGATGATCTTCTTCATCTTCTACGGCGTGCCGTTCCTCATTCAGGGGCCGGTCTCGGCGTTCTGGTCGGTGGTCGTCGGCCTCACCCTGTACAACGGGTCGGTGCTGGCCGAGGCGTTCCGCGCCGGCATCCGCTCCATCCCGGGTGGCCAGTCCGAGGCCGGCTACGCGGTGGGCATGCGCAAGGGCCAGGTGATGGGGCTGATCCTGGTGCCGCAGGCCGCCCGGGCCATGCTGCCGGTGATCGTCAGCCAGCTCGTCGTGCTGCTCAAGGACACCGCGCTCGGCTACATCGTGGCCTTCCCCGAGCTGCTGCAGCGGGGCGTCAACGACCTCTCGGCCAACTACGGCAACGTGGTCGCCGCCGCGATGGTGGCGGCCGCCATCTTCATCGTGATCAACTCACTGCTCACCGCGCTGGCCGGGTGGCTGGACCGGCGTACCCGGCGGCGGGGCTTCCGGATCCCGAGGCAGACCGCGGCGCCGGACTCGACCCCGGCCGGTGGCGCCACCGTGGCGGAGCCGCAGGGCTGACCGTCCGCCCGTCCACACGACGAAGCCCTGTCACCTCGCGGAGGTGGCAGGGCTTCGTCGTGACGCCGGCCCCGGTCAGCGGGCGATCTCGGTGACCCGGGACTCGCGGACCACGGTCACCCGGATCTGACCGGGGTAGGTCAGCTCCTCCTCGATCTGCTTGGCCACGTCCCGGGCCAGGACCGCCGCGCCGATGTCGTCCACGTCCTCCGGCTTGACCATCACCCGGATCTCCCGGCCCGCCTGCATGGCGAAGACCTTGTCGACGCCGAGCTTGCCGGCCGCGATCTCCTCGATCCGCTCCAGCCGCTTGACGTACGCCTCCAGGCTCTCCCGCCGTGCGCCCGGCCGCCCACCCGAGCAGGCGTCCGACGCCTGGGTGAGCACCGCCTCGATGGTCTGCGGCGGCACCTCGTTGTGGTGCGCCTCGATGGCGTGCACCACCTCCTCGCTCTCCCCGTACTTGCGGGCCAGGTCGGCGCCGATGATGGCGTGGCTGCCCTCCACCTCATGGGTGAGCGCCTTGCCGATGTCGTGCAGGAACGCGCACCGCTTGATGGTCGGCACGTCCAGCCGCAGCTCGGCGGCCATGATGCCGGCGATGTGCGCGGTCTCGACCAGGTGCTTGAGCACGTTCTGCCCGTAGGACGTCCGGTAGCGCAGCCGGCCGAGCAGGGTGACCAGCTCCGGGTGGATCTCGGTGATGCCGACCTCGACCAGGGCGTCCTCGGCGGCCCGGTGGCAGAGCTCCTCCACCTCGTGCCGGGCCAGGTCGTAGACCTCCTCGATCCGGTGCGGGTGGATCCGGCCGTCCAGCACCAGCTTCTCGAGCGTGAGCCGGCCGACCTCCCGGCGCACCGGGTCGAAGCAGGAGAGCAGGACCGCCTCGGGGGTGTCGTCGATGATCAGGTTGACCCCGGTGACCGACTCGAAGGCGCGGATGTTGCGGCCCTCCCGGCCGATGATCCGCCCCTTCATCTCGTCCCCGGGCAGGTGCAGGACGCTGACCACGCTCTCCGCGGTCTGCTCGCTGGCCACCCGCTGGATGGCGTCGACCACGATGTGCCGCGCCCGCTGCTCGGCGGTGCCGCGCGCGTCGGCCTCGATCTCCCGGACCAGCAGCGCGGCCTCCCGCTTGGCCTGCCCCTCGATCGACTCGACCAGCTCGGCCCGGGCCGTGTCGGCGGTCAGTCCGGCGACCCGCTCCAGCTCGCGGCGGCGCTGCTCCTCCGCCTCGGCGAGCGCCTGCTCCCGCTCCACCAGGCCGGCCTCCCGGGCGGCGAGCGCGGCGCTGGCGGCGGTGAGCTGCCGCTCCCGCTCGGCGAGCCGCTCCACCTCCTCGGTGTGCAGCCGCTCCCGCTCGTCCATCCGGGCCGCCCGCCGCTCGACCTCCGCGGCCTGCTCCCGGGTGGTCGCGGCGAGCACCGCCACCTCCCGCTCGCCGCTGCGCCGGGCCGTGGCGCGAAGCTGCTCGGCGTCGGCCTCGGCCTGCTTGTGCGCCCGCTCCAGCACCGTGTCGGCCTCGGCCCGGGCGTCGTCGAGCACCCGCCGGGCCTCGGCCCGGGCCGCCTTCGCCTCGGCCTTGGCGGCGGCTGCCTCGGTCCGGGCCGCGGCGGCGGCGGACTTCGCCACGTCGATCGTGCTGTTCGCCTCGTCGGCGGCGTTGCGCAGGGCCGCCAGGGACTGCTCCTGCCGGTCCTTCTCGGCGATGAAGGCCGGATCCTCGGGGGCGGGCGCGAGACTGAGCCGGCGCACGGTACGCACGCCGAACAGGACGGCACCGACCACCACCACGACGAGCAGCAGGACCACCGCGAGGATGACGACGTCGAAGGCGCTCATCCGGCCGCTCCGAGCCGGGGCGTGCCCACTCCGGCCTGGCCCGGGCAGCCGCCCGGCGAAGAGCGGCCGGCAGCACGTGGAAGACCGCCGGTGATCCTGTGCCGCCCCGCCATGGCCGCCTCCCCTGAACGTCGGCGCCGCAGGCGGCGTGCGGGTGAGCACGCACCTGCGACTCTGGACGCCCGACCGGAGCGGCTGGCTGTGGGTAGCTTTCCGTCGGCGGTGCCCACGTCGGGGCATCGCCGGCGGCCGGTTGCAGTTGTCGGGTCGGCTCCGGACCGGCCGTCCGGAGCTTGCCGTCAAAGGCCGGTGAAGCTGGCCAAAGTGATGCTGTTCTGTTACGAGATCTATGTTGTGCGCTTAGCCTGCGCTGGTCGGGCAAAGTGAGCCTGTATGGCGAGGCTAGGTCGCCAGGGGCCGTTCGGTCAAGAACTCATGATCAAACCACCCGGACGGAGAGAAGTTGGAGGATCACGCAGCGCTGTCCAGATGCCGGACACGGACGGACAAATTTCACCCTTCAGGGCCGCCTCCGTCACCTTCCCGACCTGCTCAGAGCCACGACGCGACCGTCACCGGGGCCGCTGCGGGGCGTGCCGTCACCGCCGCCGGCGGGCCGACAACTTTCACAAGGGTGATTCGCGTTGCACCCCGCCGATCGCTCGCTCGGTTCTCTCCTGCCGGCTACGAACTTGATGACGTGAACGACTCACCGCGCGCCGGCACGCTCCGCTCGGCCGTGCGTGACGGATCTTGGAGAGTTGCTGTTCGTCACGGACAGCAACTGTCCAAGATCTCGAAGCGGCGAAGGGCAGGCGGAGGTTCAGTGGGCGCCGAGGGTGCGGGCCGCCCGCACCAGCGCCACGTTGTCCGGTGCGGCGTAGCCGTCCGGCAGCACCTGGGTGTCCTCCAGGCCGATCCGGGTGTCCAGGCCACGGCGTACCGCCTCGGCGAGCACCGGCCAGGTCGCCGGGCCCTCGCCGTGCAGCAGCACCGGCGGGCGGGCGGCGGGTAGCGCCGCGAGGATGGCGGCGGCGTCGGCGAGGGCCACGTCGACCTGTTCGGCCAGGCACTCGACGAGGACCCGGCCGGTCGGCGCGGGCCAGCGGCGCCAGGCGTCGACCGCCGCCACGGTCCAGAGGCCGGCCTCGACCAGGACGCCCCGCTCGTGCAGGGCGGCCGCCACGGCGGCCGCGCCGGGTTCGTGGGCGTTGACCGAGGCGAAGTCGGGCAGCACCGCCCAGGCGCGTACGGCGGCGACCCGGTCGGCGGGCTCGGGGGCGATCCAGGCGCCGGTGCTCACCCCGACGGGCAGGCCCGGCCGAGCGGCCCGGATCGCGGTCACCGCCGCGGCGATCACGGCCGGGTCGAGTGACTCGGCGCCGGCGGCGTCGCGCGGGTGCACGTGCACCGCCGCCGCCCCGGCCGCCGCACACCGGACCGCCTCGGCCGCCAACTGCTCCGGCGTCACCGGCACCGCCGGATGCTCCTCCCGCCGCCGCCCGCCGTTCAGGCACGCCTTCAACACCGCACACCTCCCCAGGAATCGACCATGACCAGGCAGCCCGGCGCGCACCTCATGATCGCGAGACCGGCCGGGGTCAGTCGAGGGGACGGGCGGCGGGGTCGAGGTCGTTCTCGGCGTCGGCCAAGGCGTCGGCGTCGATGTGCTCGGCGAACTCGGCCGCCTCGGCGCTCTGCGCGGCCAGCGCGTCCTTGACGGCGCGGATGGCCACGCCGGCCGGGTAGCCCTTGCGGGCCAGCATGCCGACCAGGCGACGGAACACCGCGTCGGGCTCGCCCCGGGACGAGCGCAGCTTCCGCTCCACCAGGGCCCGGGCGGTCTCCGCCTCGGTCTCCTCGTCGAGCTCGTCGAGGGCCTCGCTGGCCACCTCGCCGTCGACGCCGCGCTGGCGCAGCTCGTTGGCGAGTGCCCGGCGGGCCAGCCCGCGGCCGGTGTGCCGGCTGCTCACCCAGGCCCGGGCGAAGGCGGCGTCGTCCACGAGGCCGACCTCGTCGTAGCGGTCGAGGACCTGCTCGGCGACCTCCTCGGAGATGCCTCGCTTCGCCAGGGCGCCGGCCAGCTCGGCCCGGGTACGCGGCCGGACCGCGAGCTGCCGCAGGCAGATCTCCCGCGCCAGTTCGGCCTCGTCGCGAGGCGGCGCGGGAGGCGCCTCGGCATCGGGCTCCTCGGCCCGGCCCCGGCGACCGCGGCGCGGCCGGGGTGGAGTGGTGGCGTCACCCGTGCGGGGCGGGCTGGCGTCCCAGCCCCGCCCCGTACGAGCGCGTCGTCCTGCCACGGGTCAGCCGGGGATCAGAAGTCGACCGGCGGCAGCTCCGGGCCGCCGGCGGCGTCGCCCGCGCCGGTGCCGACGCCGAGCTTCTCCAGGATCTTCTTCTCGATCTCGGCCGCCACGTCCGGGTTCTCCCGGAGGAACTCGCGGGCCTTCTCCTTGCCCTGGCCGAGCTGGTCACCGTCGTAGGTGTACCAGGCGCCGGACTTGCGGATGATCGCCTGCTCCACGCCGACGTCGATCAGCGAGCCCTCGCGGGAGATGCCCTTGCCGTACATGATGTCGAACTCGGCCTGCTTGAACGGCGCGGCGACCTTGTTCTTCACAACCTTGACCCGGGTGCGGTTACCGACCACGTCGGTGCCGTCCTTGAGGCTCTCGATGCGGCGCACGTCGAGCCGGACCGAGGCGTAGAACTTCAGCGCCCGACCACCGGTGGTGGTCTCCGGGCTGCCGAACATCACGCCGATCTTCTCGCGGAGCTGGTTGATGAAGATCGCCGTGGTGCCGGTGTTGTTGAGCACACCGGTGATCTTCCGGAGCGCCTGGCTCATCAGCCGGGCCTGGAGACCCACGTGGCTGTCGCCCATCTCGCCCTCGATCTCGGCGCGCGGCACCAGGGCCGCGACCGAGTCGATCACGATGATGTCGATCGCGCCGGAGCGGACCAGCATGTCGGCGATCTCCAGCGCCTGCTCGCCGGTGTCCGGCTGGGAGACCAGCAGGGCGTCGGTGTCGACGCCGAGGGCCTTCGCGTATTCCGGGTCGAGCGCGTGCTCGGCGTCGATGAAGGCTGCGATGCCGCCGGCCCGCTGCGCGTTGGCCACCGCGTGCAGGGCCACCGTGGTCTTACCGCTGGACTCGGGACCGTAGATCTCGACGACCCGGCCGCGCGGCAGACCGCCCACGCCGAGCGCCACGTCGAGCGCGATGGAGCTGGTCGGGATGACCGCCGTCTGGACGACGGGCCGCTCTCCCAGCCGCATCACCGAACCCTTGCCGAACTGCTTGTCGATCTGAGCGAGAGCAAGGTCGAGTGCCTTCTCCCGGTCGGGCCCTGCCGCCATCGTTGCCACCCCTGCCTTCGCCGGCGTCTTTCCTGAGCTTCGCGTCACGCGGACACGCTAGGCGCTGGGTCCGACAGAAAACCAGCCGACGGGCCGCGAGCTGTGGACGAGCACCCCGCTGTGGACAATAGCCGAACAGGTGTACGACTCGACAAGCGACACGCGGAACCGGCGAAAAGGCTGCTCAGCGTAGTCGCGCGGGTACCCGGTCGGGATACGCGGCGACGACCGCGCGCCACACCACGTGCGTCTCCTCACCCGCCGCGAAGGCCTGCTGGATGGTCCGCCCGCCGAGCTGGGGCAGCACCTGGTCGCTGGCCATGCTGGCCGCGTAGCCCGGCCCGAACGCCTCCTCCAGCCGCGCCCAGAAGTCGGTCAGCCGCACGTGTCACTCCTCCTCGTCGGGCAGGTCGTCCGAAGGACGCCGGAGCTCGTCCGGCTCCGCGACCGGCGCCGGACGCAACGCTAGCGCCACCAGTGGCACCACCGCGATCGCCGACAGCAGGGTCAGCGTCGGATAACCCACGGCCCGCATGACAAACCCGCTCGCCGCCGCCGCGGCCGCCCCGGCCAGCCCCATGACCAGGTCGGAGAGGCCCTGCACGCCGGGCCGGTCGGCGGTGGGCACCGACTCGGACAGCAGGGTGGAGCCGGCCACCATGGTGCCCGACCAGCCCAGCCCGAGCAGGGCCAGGCCCACCGAGAGCAGCGGGGTGTGGTGCCCGGCGGTGCCGGCGACCGCGCACGCGGCCAGCAGCAGGGCCACGCCGCCGAGGATCACCGGACGCCGGCCCAGCCGGTCGGTGAGCCAGCCGACCAGCGGGGAGAGCGCGTACATGCCGGCGATGTGCAGGCTGAGCACGATGCCGACCACCCGCAGCACGTCCGCGTCGGCGTGCGACTCGCCGAGGCGTACCGGGGTCATCGACATCACGGCGACCATCACCAGGTGGCCCATGGCCACCGCGGCGATGCCGAGGCGGGCGGCGGGCCGCTCGCGTGCCGTGCGCCAGGCCGACCGCATGCCCGCGCGGCGCCGGGCCGTCCCACCCGGCGCCGCGACCGGGTCGGCCGGGGTCTCGGCCGCCGCCAGCCGGCGGGCGGTGAGGAGCGGGTCGGGCCGGAGCAACCCCGCCAGTACGACGGCGGCCAGCACGAACGCGGCGGCGCTGAAGGCGAACGGGCCGGCCAGCGCCGGCAGGCCCCAGCCGCGGGTGGTGGCGTCGGCGAGCGCGGCGAAGTTCGGCGCGGCCACCGCGCCGATGGTGGTGGCCCAGACGACCAGCGAGAGCTGGCGCCCCCGGCGGGCCGGCTCGGCCAGGTCCACGGCCGTGTAGCGGGCCTGGAGGTTGGCCGCGGTCCCGCCGCCGAAGAGCAGCATGCCGACGAAGAGCAGCGGCACCAGGTGCAGCACGGTGGAGACCACCACGAGCACGCCCCCGACGGCCCCGACCAGGTACGCGGTGACCAGCCCCGGCCGCCGGCCGCGGGCCGCCATGATCCGGGTGACCGGCACGGCGAGCAGCGCGGCGCCGACCACCCCGGCGCTCTGCGCCACCCCGGCCAGGGCGGTGCCCGCGACCCGGGCGGCGAGCAGCGCGCCGACCGAGATGCCGATGGTGACGCCGATGCCGCCGATGATCTGGGTGAGGAAGAGCAGCCGGACGGTGCGCCGCTGGATCGGGGCGACGTCGAGCCGGCTCGGCGCGGGCGTGGTCAGGTCGGTGGCCATGGCGGGTGCTCCTGGGGGTAAGGGGTGACCCATCCTCCCGCACCCGACCGGGTCGCCGGGACCCCGTTCAGCTACAGGCCGAGTCCCCGACCGATGATCTCCTTCATGATCTCGGTGGTGCCGCCGTAGATGGTCTGCACCCGGCTGTCCAGCCAGGCCTTCGCCACCGGGTACTCCAGCATGAAGCCGTAGCCGCCGTGCAGCTGCACGCAGCGGTCGGCCACCTTGTTCTGCAGCTCGGTGGTCCACCACTTGGCCTTCGCCGCGTCGGTCACCGAGAGCCGGCCGGCGTTGTACTCGGCCACGCAGTGGTTGACGAAGGTCCGCGCGATGGTGACCTCGGTGTCCAGCTCGGCCAGGAGAAAGCGGTTGTGCTGGAACCGCCCGATCGGCCGGCCGAACGCCTCCCGCGAACGGGCGTAGTCGAGGGTGATCGCGAGCAGCTTCTCCGCCGCCGCCACCGCGGCGACCGCGATGCTCAGCCGCTCCCGGGGCAGGTTGGCCATCAGGTGGTAGAAGCCGTGGTTCTCGGTGCCGATCAGGTTCTCCGCCGGCACCCGGCAGTCGTCGAAGAACAATTCGGCGGTGTCGTTGGCCTTCAGGCCGACCTTGGCCAGCCGCCGGCCCCGGCCGAAGCCGGGCGTGCCGGTCTCCACCACGATCAGGCTCACCCCGTGCGCGCCCTGGTCGGGGGCGGTCTTGGCGACCACCACCACGAGGTCGGCCAGCTCGCCGTTGGTGATGAACGTCTTCTGCCCGTTGAGCACCCAGCTGTCGCCGTCGCGGACCGCGCTCGTACGGATGCCGGCCAGGTCGCTGCCCGCGCCCGGCTCGCTCATCGCGATCGCGGTGACCAGGTCGCCGGAGCAGAAGCCCGGCAGCCAGCGCTTGCGCTGGTCGTCGGTGGTCAGCTCGGTCAGGTACGGGGCCACCACGTCGTTGTGCAGCCCGAAGCCCAGCCCGGTGCAACCGGCCGCGATGATCTCCTCGTCGAGCACCGCGTTGAACCGGAAGTCGCGCTGCCCGCCGCCGCCGTGCTCCGGGTCCACGTCCATGCCGAGCAGCCCGGCCGCGCCCGCCCGGCGCCACACCTCCCGGTCGACGATCCCGTCGGCCTCCCAGCGCTCGTGGTGCGGCACGGCCTCCCGGGCGAGGAACTGACGGCACAGGTCCCGGAACTCTTCGTGAACGGGCTCGTAGAGATGCTGCTCCATGGCGGCCAGTCTGGCACCGCCCACCCCCGCTGCCCAGGGGCGAATCCTGCTCAGCTCCACCAGGTGGCGTCGGCGACCGGGACGAAGCCGAGCGAGTCGTAGAGCGGGCGGCCGGCGCGCGCCGCGGTGAGCGTCATCGGCACCTCGCCGAGCCGGCCGAGGACGCCGTGCAGCAGGTTCCGCCCCACGCCCCGGGAGCGGTGCTCGGGCAGGCTGGTCATCCAGTACAGGCCGACGCTTTCGTCCCGCACGGTCAGGCAGGCGCCGGCCGCCGCGCCGCCCGAGTGGATCAGGAAGAACCCCACCTCGGGCCGGTCCAGCAGGGCGGCCGGGAACGCCTCGCCGGGACGGCGCGGTTGCAGCGGCTCCAGGGGGAAGCCGCGCACCACGACGTCCTCGGCCACGTCGAGCTGGTCGGGGCGCTCGACCGGAGTGACCGGCAGGGACGGGTCGGGCACCGGCGCCGGGCGCCGGACCAGCACCGGCAGACTGCTCGGGGTGAGGCCGAGGTCGGTGAGATCCACGGAGGCGTACTGGTCCTCGACGGTGACCGGGCCGACCCGCCGGCGGACCAGGTCGGCCAGCGCGGCCCGGTCGTCGGGGGCCGGGTCCGGGGTGCGCAGCAGGATCCGCAGCCCGGTGCGTCGGCCGCCGGTCACCGCGAGGAAGCCGGGCCGGCGCAGCAGCGCGTGGCCCCGGGCCTCGGCGAGGGCGGTCCAGAGCGCGGCGGCGTTGCGCACGGACCGGTCAAGATCAGCGGCGGTCATGCCGCGACGCTACGGCCCGGGCCGCCCGCCGCGCAGGTCCATTCCGCCGCCGTCGCACTGGTCCAAAGCCCCGGGGTACGCCAGCATGGCGGGATGAGCACGCTGACCGGGAAGCAGATCGCCGACGCCGCGCTGGACGGGTGGACCTACCTGCTCGGCGCCCTGCACACCCGCATCCGTACGCCGAACTTCGCCGCCGGACTGTCGCTGGTGGACGCCATCGGCGCCGAGGCCGAACGGCGGGACCACCATCCCGACCTGGACCTGCGCTACACCCACGTCGACGTGCGGCTCTGGTCGCACGACGCGCGCGGCGTCACCGACCGCGACGTCCGGCTGGCCCGGGCCATCTCGGCGCTCGCCGCCGAGGCCGGCCTGTCCCCGGCGCACGCCGGCGTCGCCCGGCTCGAACTCGCCCTGGACAGCCCGGATTTCGCCGCCGTACTGCCGTTCTGGCGGGCGGTGCTGGCCGTGGAGCACCTGGCCGGGCCCGGGTTCGGTGACGAGCTGCGCGATCCGGCCGGCGCGCTGCCCACCGTGTGGTTCCAGGAGTCCGGCCGCGACGAGCCCCGCCAGCGCTGGCATCCGGACGTGTGGGTGGACCCGGCGGAGGTGGGGCCGCGGATCGAGGCGGCGCTGGCCGCCGGCGGAACGCTGGTCAGTGACGAGGCGGCGCCGCACTTCTGGGTGCTCGCCGACTCCGACGGCAACCGGGTCTGCCTCTGCACCTGGCAGGGGCGCGACTAACCGCCTCAGCGCAGCGCCCGGCCGGCCACCTTCAGGTCCTTGACCAGCCCCTCGTACGCGACGTCGTGGTTGTCGGCGCGGAGCACCGCGGAGGGGTGGATGGTGGCCAGCAGCCGGGCCTCCGGGGCGTCGGCGACCTTGCCGGCGCTGTCCACCGGGACCCGGGCGAAGTCCTCCGGGTGCTGCGCGGCGGCCGGCCACGGCAGCAGCTCGCCGCGCTGCTTGGTCACCCGGAACGTCGGGCCGAGCAGCGCCTTGGCGGCGGTGGCGCCGAGCACCACCACGATCTCCGGGTGCAGCCGGGCGAACTCGGCCACCAGCCAGGGCCGGCAGGCGGTGATGTGCACCCGGTCCGGCGTCTGGTGGATCCGCCGCTTGCCGCGCAGCTCGAAGCGGAAGTGCTTGACGGCGTTGGTGAGGTAGATGTGGCCGGGGTCGATGCCGGCGTCGTCCACCGCCTTGCGCAGCAGCCGGCCGGCCGGGCCGACGAACGGCAGCCCCTTCTGGTCCTCCATGTCGCCGGGCTGCTCCCCGACGAAGACCACCCGGGCGCTCTCGTCGCCCCGGCCGAACACGGTCTGCGAGGCGTCCCGGTAGAGCTCGCAGCCCCGGCAGCCGACCGCGGCGGCGCGCAGCTCGTCGATGGTGTCCGCCTGCGGCGGGATGAACTTCTGGGCTCCGGGGGCGCTCTCGGTCTCGGCCATGCCAGCTTTATATACCGGTTTCGACACCGACGCCGGATGCGCCCGGGACCCGGGTCAGTATCCGGAGCCGCCGCCGCCACCGCCGCGCGAGGCCAGCGCGATCGCGATGATCACCAGGATGATCACCACCACCGCCACGCCGATCCAGAGACCGGTCCGGGACCTGTTCGAAGCCATGCCACTCACCTCCGGGCCGCGGTTACCCGCCGGCGGCCCGGACATGCGGCGGTTCAGGTGGTGAAGCCGGCCGGCGCCGGCCGGACCGCCCGGGCCACCGCGTCGGCGAGCGGGCCGAGGTCGGCCTCGTCGAGCGAACTCACGGTGATCCGCACGCCGGGCGCGGCGGCGATCCGGTTCAGCGCGCCGGGGGCCACCGACCAGCCGGCGTCCCGCAGGGCGGTGACCGCGACCGTCTCGTCGGGCACCGGCACCCAGACGTTGATCCCGGTCCGTCCGTGGGCGGCCAGGCCCCGCGCCGCCAGGGCGTCGACCAGCCCGTCGCGCCGCCGCTCGTAGCTCTCTGCCGCGCCGCGTACCAGGTCGGCGGTGGCCGGGTCGCGCCAGAGCGCCAGGACCAGGCGTTGCAGCACGGTGGAGACCCAGCCGGCGCCGACCCGGGCCCGGCCGGCCACCCGGGCCACGGTGGCCTCGTCGCCGGCGAGCACCGCGAGCCGCAGGTCCGGGCCGTAGGGCTTGCTCACCGACCGGACGAAGGCCCACGCCGGGGTCGCCCCGGCGAGCGGGTGCAGGGGTACGCGGGCCAGCTCGGCGGCGTGGTCGTCCTCGATCAGCAGCAGGTCGGACCGGCCGGCGAGGAGCGTACGCAGCTCGGCGGCCCGGTCGGCGGAGACCGCGGCGCCGGTGGGGTTCTGGGCCCGGCTGGTGACGATCAGCGCGCGGGTGCCGGCGGCCAGCGCGGCGCGGACGCCCGGCGCGGTGGGGCCCTCGTCGTCCACCGGCACCCCGATGGCGCGCAGCCCGAGCGCGGCGAGCAGGTCGAGCAGGTTGGCCCAGCCGGGGTCCTCGACGGCGACCGCGTCGCCGGGGCGCAGGTGGGCGGCGAGCAGGCGTTCGATGCCGTCGAGCGCGCCACCGGTCACGGTGATCTCGTCGGCCGGCACCCCGTCGGCGGCGAGCCGGTCCCGGGCGGCGGCGGCCAGTTCGGGCAGGACGGCGGCCGCCGCGTATCCGCCGGGCACGCCGAGCTGGGCGGCGAGTTCGGCGAGGTGCGGACCGAGCGGCGGCAGCAGGCGGCCGTCGGGCTCACCGGCGGAGAGGTTGCGCGTGCCGGGCAGCGGCCGGGGCATCAGCGCGGACCGGCGGGTGGCCACCGGCGGGCGGGGACGCACCCGGGTGCCGTGCCGGCCAGCGGTGGCCACCAGGCCACGCTGCCGCAGCTCCTGGTACGCCTTCGCGACGGTGGCCGGACTGACGCCCAGCTCGGCGGCGAGGGCGCGGACCGCGGGGAGGGCGTCGCCCGGGGCGAGGTCACCGGCCCGGATGCCGGTCTCCACGCACGCCGAAATCGCCGCCGACGAGGAGCCGCTGATCTGATAACGTGCTGCCACAGTTTGGTGATTGTACTGGAACAAAGGTGGGATGTCGCATGTACCCCCCGACCGAACGGACCACCGCCACCCGCATGCGGGGCCGGATGAGCTACGACGAGGCCGCCGCGCACGCCGTCCTCGACGAGGCGTACCACTGCACGCTCGGGTTCACCGTGGACGGCGAGCCGCGACTGCTGCCCACCCTGCACGTCCGCGTCGGCGACACCCTCTACCTGCACGGCTCCACCGGCAGCCGGCCGCTGCTCGCCGCCCGCGACGACGCCGGGCTGCCCATCTGCGTCGCGGTGACCCACCTCGACGGGCTGGTCTTCGCCCGTTCGCAGTTCAACCACAGCGCCAACTACCGGTCCGTGGTCGCCCATGGCACCGCCCGCCTGGTCACCGACGAGCGGGAGAAGCTCGCCGTGCTGACGGCGTTGGTCGAGAAGGTGGCCGCCGGCCGCAGCACCGACAGCCGGCCGCCGAGCCGCCGGGAGCTGGCCGAGACGGCCGTGCTGGCGCTGCCGCTGCGCGAGGTGTCGGTCCGCGCCCGGGCCGCCGGGGTCAACGACGAGCCGGCCGACCACGAGCTGCCGTACTGGGCCGGGGTGGTGCCGCTGCGGGTCACCAGAGGGCTGCCCGAGCCGGACGCCGGGGTGGCCGCGCCGGTGCCGGCGTACCTGCGGCCGGCCCCGTCACCCTGGCTGGAGCCGGTGGTGCTGCGCGGCGCGCACGTCGTGCTGGAGCCCCTCGACCAGTCCCACGCCGAGGAGCTGTACGCGGCCCTCGACGACGAGGAGGTCTGGCGGTACGTCGGCACGCCGCGCCCGGCCGGCGTCGAGGAGATGGCGGACCACGTCCGGGCCTCGCTCGACGCCCACCGGCGCGGGGTGCGGATGCCCTGGGTGCAGCGCTGCGCGGTGACCGGCGCGGTGGTCGGCACCACCTCCTACTACCAGCCCGACCCCGAGCTGCGGACCGTCGAGATCGGCTACACCCAGCTCGGCCGGCCCTGGTGGCGCACCGGGATCAACACCGAGGCGAAGCTGCTGCTGCTCACCCGGGCGTTCGAGGAGCTGGACGCGATCCGGGTCACCTGGCAGACCAGCTCCCTCAACGAGCGCTCGCAGCGGGCCATCGAACGGCTCGGCGCGGTCCGGGAGGGGACGCTGCGGTCCAACCGCCGGCGCGCCGACGGCACCTGGCGGGAGTCCGCGCTCTACTCGATGCTCGCGGAGGAGTGGCCAAACGCACAGGTCAGGCTGCGGGAACGGCTTCGCCCCGCGGTGCCCGCGGCGTCATGATGACCGGCGTGCTGGGGATCACCGACATCTGGACGTACGTGCTGGGCACCGTGGCGATCGTGCTGCTGCCCGGGCCGAACTCGCTCTTCGTGCTCTCCACGGCGGCCCGCCGTGGGGTGGCGGCCGGTTACCGGGCCGCCGGAGGCGTGTTCGTCGGCGACTCGGTGCTGATGATCCTCTCCGCCGCCGGGGTGGCGTCGCTGCTCAAGGCGTACCCGGCGCTCTTCCTGGTGGTCAAGTACGCCGGCGCCGCGTACCTCGCGTGGTTGGGGCTGGGCATGCTGCGCGGCGCCTGGCGGCGCTGGCGCGACCGCAACGACCCCGCGACGCCGCGGCTCATCGACGCGGCGGAGCCGGCGGCCGTGCGCGACCCGTTCCGGCGGGCGCTGGTGATCAGCCTGCTCAACCCGAAGGCGATCCTCTTCTTCATCTCCTTCTTCATCCAGTTCGTCGACCCCGGCTACGCCTGGCCGGCGCTGTCGTTCCTGCTGCTCGGGCTGATCGCGCAGGTGACCAGCGCGCTCTACCTGACCGCGCTGATCCTCACCGGCACCTTCCTGGCCGCCCAGTTCCACCGCCGGCGGCGGCTCGCCGCCACCGGCACCACGGCCATCGCCGTGCTGTTCCTCGGCTTCAGCCTGAAGCTGGCCACCGCCTCGGTCTGACCCGTCGCCTTCTCACTGCCTCGGGGTGGCGGCGGCCGGCGTCAGGTGCCGTCGCCGCCGCCACCACCGCCACCGACGCCCGCGCCCCCGGCGGTGCCGCCGAGGCCGTAGCCGGGCGCGACCGGCTCGTCGGGGTGGCGGCTGACGTGCGCGGATTCGCTGATCCGGGCGGACCAGTCGGCGTGCGCGGCGGCCGCGGCGTGCCGGTCGATGGCGTGCCGCAGCCAGCCGTCCACCGTGGCGACCCAGTCCCGCCGGTCCGCTCCCGCGTGCCAGGCCCGGAACCGGCTGATGCTCTGGTGGGTGATCCCGGCCAGGGAGAGCCGGCGGTCCATCCAGAGCAGCACCTCCAGCCCCGCCGCGTTGGTCACGAAGATCACCTCCAGCTCGGTGATCGGGCCGGCGTAGAGCGGGGCGACCCAGTAACCCAACCGCTGGTGGAACGGCAGCCCCTGCTCCACGCCGGGCAGCCGCCCGTGCTGGAGCCCGGCCTGCCGCATCACGAAGCCCAGGGTTTCCAGCGCGGCCAGGACGTGCTGCTGGGTCGGGATCGGATGGACGAAGACCGGCACCATGGCGCCCTGGTCCAGGTCCGGGTCGACCGACACCTCGGTACGCAGCCCGGTGCGCAGGCTCATCAGCGGCACCCCGCCGAAGATGGTCACCGGCGTCTCCCAGGGCAGCGGGATCGCGAAGTCCACCGCCCGCCGCCGCTCCGCCGGCACCACGAACCGGCCGGCGATCGGCACCTGGTGGTACTGCACCAGCCGGCGGGGTGACTCCGGATCCTCCGGCTCGACCTGGGCGACGAGCCCGAGCCGGATGTGCCGGACGGCGACGTCGGTGCCGCCGGCGGCCAGGGTGACGCGGCCGGGGAGGCGCAGGCCGGGGCGGGTGCTCGGGTTGGGCAACGTGGTGCTCACCGACAGCCCGGTCCACACGGACTCCGACGACACCCCGGTCAACCGCATGCGGCGGGCATTCCCGCTGCCCGCGGCGGCATGCGCCGGCCGTGGCGGGTCCGCCCGGATCCGGGTGCGTCCGTTGTTGCCGGAGCGACAACAGACGCACCCGAAGAGAGGCCAGCGCGTCAGCGCAGGCGGCGGCCTCGCGGCACCGGGTCGGTCTCGTCGTCGAACTCGCCGATGACCTCCTCGAGGAGGTCCTCCAGCGCGACGAAACCGATCGGCCGGGTCGGGCCGCCGCCGTTGCGGACCAGCGCCAGCTGGGCCTGGCGGCCGCGCATGGCGGCCACCGCCTCGGTGACCGACGCCTCGCCGGGCAGGGTGAACGCCGGGGTCATCAGCTCCTCGGCGGTCGCGGGCCGGCCGGTGGTGACCGCGCGGACCGCCTCGCGGACGTGGACGAGGCCGCAGACCTCGCCGCCGGCGTCGACCACGGCCAGCCGGGACCGGCCGCTGTCGCGGGAGACGTGCTCGATCCGGTCGGCGGTGTCGTTCCGGCGTACCGTGACGATCCGGTCGAACGGCTCCATCACCTGCGCCACGGTGGTGCCCTGCAGCTCCAGCATGCTGGTCAGCATCTGATGCTGCTCCGCGCCGAGCAGCCCGTGTTCGCGGGACTGCTCCAGCAGGATGCGCAGCTCGTCCGGGCCGTGCGCCTGGGCGAGCTGGTCCTGCTGGCGGACGCCGACCAGCCGCAGCACGGCGTTGGCCAGCGCGTTGAGCGCGGAGAGCACCGGGCGGGCGACCCGGGCGAAGGCCCGGAACGGCAGCGCCAGCAGCATGGCCGAACGTTCCGCGTCGGTGATCGCCCAGGACTTCGGCGCCATCTCGCCGACCACCAGGTGCAGGAAGGTCACCAGGGCCAGGGCGAAGAGCAACCCGACCAGGTGACTGACCGCGTCGGGCAGCCCGACCGTGTGCAGCAGCGGGCTCAGCAGGTGCTCGAGGGCCGGCTCGGCCAGCGCGCCGAGCCCCAGGGTGCACAGGGTGATGCCGAGCTGGGCGCCGGCCAGCATGAGGCTCAGCTCGCGGACGCCGTCCAGCGCCGCGCGGGCCGCCCGGCCGCCGCCGACGGCCATCTGTTCCAGGCGGTACCGCTTCGCTGCGACCAGCGCGAACTCGGCCGCCACGAAGAAGCCGTTCAGCGCCAGGAGCACCGCGGAGAAGAAGAGCGCGAACCCCGGGCTCATGCCGCCTCCTCCCGGTGCACGCCGGCCGTCGTCCGGAGCCGGACGGAGTCCGCCACGTGCCGGTCCACGGCGAGCACCTCGACCAGAGCGCGCGGCTCGTCCGGCTCGTCGCCGTCGACGGCCAGGGCGATCTCCAGCCGGTCGCCGACCTCCGGCACCCGGCCCAGCTCCCGCATGACCAGGCCGGAGAGGGTGTCGTACTCGGGGGCCTCGGGCAGCGCGATGCCGGTGCTGTCGGCGACCTCGTCGATCCGCCAGCGGGCGGGCACCACCCAGGAGCCGTCATCCTGCCGGGCCGGGGCCCGCTCCGGCGGGTCGTCCTCGTCGCGGATCGGCCCGACCAGCTCCTCGGCGATGTCCTCCAGCGTGATCACGCCGGCGAAGCCGCCGTACTCGTCGACCACGCAGGCGAGCTGGCGGTGCCCGACCCGGAGGCGGTCCAGCACCGTCGGCAGCGGCAGCGTCTCCGGCACCAGCAACGGGGGTACGGCGACCGCGGCGACCCGGGTGGTCGCCCGCTCGGCCGGCGGCACCCCGAGCACGTCGGCGATGCCGACCACGCCGACCAGGTCGTCGACGCCCTCGGCGCCGCGCACCGGGAACCGGGAGTGGCCGGTGTCGAGCAGCTCGACGACCCGGCTGACCGGCTCGTCGGCCCGTACGGTGTGCACGTCGACCCGGGGGACCATGGCCTCCCCGGCCGTGAGCTCCCGGAAGTCGAGCCCCCGGTCCAGCAGGTCGGACATCGCGGCGTCGAGGCGCCCCTCCTCCCGGGACTCGGCGATGATCTGCTCCAGGTCCTCCGGGGTGGCGCCGCTGGGCAGCTCCTCGATCGGTTCGATGCCGGCCCGGCGGAGCAGCCGCACGGCGGCCCGGTCGAAGAGGGTGATCACCGGTCCGAAGATCCGCAGGTACATGAGGGTGGACCCGGCCAGCGCCCGGGCGAGCGGCTCGGCGCGGACGATGGCCAGGTTCTTCGGGGCCAGCTCACCGAGGACCATCTGCACCACGGTGGCGATGAGCAGGGCGAGCGCCACCGACAGCGGCAGCGCCACCCCGCTGGAGACGCCGGCGAGGCCGAGCAGGTCGGCCAGCCCGGCGCCCAGGTACGGCTCGGCGGCGTAACCGACCAGCAGGGCGGTCACGGTGATGCCGAGCTGGGCGCCGGAGAGCATGAACGAGAGCCGGCCGGTCACCTCGAGGGCCCGGGCGGCGGCCTGGTCGCCACCGTCGGCGAGCTGCTTGAGCTTGCCCCGGTCCACGGCGACGTAACCGAACTCCTGGGCCACGAAGTAACCGGTGGCGGCAGTGAGCACGATGATGAGAACAAGGCCGACGAGGATCAGCACGGGAGGTTCAGGGCTCCCGGGGCCGTCGGGTCCAGAGATTGCCGGGCACGACCCGGCTGGCTACTGCTGCCCTCCTGGGCAGAGGAGTCGATCATGTGGCCATTTTATCGGGGGCGGCTGGACGTTCGCTGAGGGTGCCGGAAGCCTCCCCGCTGTCCGGTTCACCGCCCGGCCAGCTCGTCGGCGTCCAGCAGTTTCCGGTCGATCCGCCCCGAGCGGTAGGCGGAACGCCCGATCATCTGCGCGGCGACCGGCGCGGTGGCCAGCTGGAAGACCGCCACCAGCGCGATCATGCCCAGGTCCGACACCGAACGCAGGCGCAGCGCCAGGCCGGCCAGGAGCAGCAGCACCCCGAGCACCTGCGGCTTGGTGGCGGCGTGCATCCGGCCCAGCACGTCCGGGAAGCGCAGCACGCCGATCCCGGCGACCAGGCTGAGCAGCGCCCCGCCCAGCAGGCAGGCGCCGCCGAGCCAGTCGGCGACGGTCCCGATCATGGGATGCCGCCCGTCGTTCGCGGGCGCCGGGCGCTCATGTTTCCTCCCGGACGGCGAAGCGGACCAGGGACACCGAGCCGACGAAGCCGAGCAGGGAGAGCACCACCAGCACGGGCAGCGTGGTGGCGTGCCCGTTGACCGCCGCCTCCGCGCCCACCGCGCCGAGCATGGTGGAGAGCAGCAGGTCGGCGGCGACGACCCGGTCGAGCAGGGACGGGCCGCGGTAGATCCGGGCCAGGGCGAGCAGCGCGGTGACCGAGAGCAGCACGGTCAGCGCGACGGCGAGGAGCGCGGTCACGGGTGGTTCCTCCGATCGACGGGTTCGGGACTGAGCCGGCGTACCTCCGCGGCGGAGCCGACGGCGCGGACGATGCGCCGTTCGACGGCGAGGACCCGCTCCCGGCTGCCGGTCAGGTCCTCCGGGCCGCGGACGTCGAGGACGTGCACGTAGAGCACCCCCCGGTCGCGGTCCACCTCGAGGATCAGGGTCCCCGGCACCAGGGAGATCACCTCGGCGGTGAGGGCCAGGTTGAGGTCGGTGCGGACCCGCAGCGGCACCGCGATGATCGCGCCGCGCGGGCGGTAGCCGGGGCGCAGCGCGACGGCGGCGACGTGCAGGCTGGCGCTGACCAGCTCGCCGACGAAGGTGACCGCGAGGACCAGCAGCGGGCCGGGGCGCAGCCGCCCGCCGAAGGTGACCGGCGGGAGCGGGAAGAAGAGCAGCACGGCCGCGCCGATCACCAGGCCGGCGAGCAGGTTGCCCCAGGACAGGTCACCCCAGAGCAGCAGCCAGATGGCGACCAGCCAGCCCAGCGCCACGGCCTGGTCGCGCCGCCGCCCGCCCCGGCCCACGGCGGGCGGGAGGGCTTCGGGCGCCAGGTGGGCCGCCGACGGGTCACCGGTCGGCTCTCCGTCGCCGGCCGCCCGGCCCGGGGGCAGGTCGTCGGTCACGGCACGTCCACCGGCAGGACCGAACGGATGTACGGGGTGCGCTGGCGCAGGTCGGTGGCGGCGTCCGTGGTGACCCGGAACAACGGCCCGGCGGCCAGGGTGAGCACCAGGCCGAGCAGCACCAGGGCGGCGGTGGCCCCGACCATCAGCCCGGGCAGCCGCACGGCCGGGCCGGCGGTGGCCAGCCGGGGCGCCCGCCAGAACGCGATGTTCCACACCCGGGAGGCGGCGTAGAGGGTGAGCAGGCTGGTCAGGGCGCCCGCCCCGACCAGCACGGCGGGCAGCGTCCCGCCGGCCGCCACCCCGGCCTGGAGCAGGCCGAGCTTGCCGAGGAAACCGGAGAACGGCGGGATGCCGGCCAGGTTCATGGCCGGGACGAAGAAGAGCACGGCGAGCAGCGGGGCGATCCGGGCCAGCCCGCCGAGCCGGCGCAGGTCGGTGCTGCCGGCGCGCTCCTCGACCAGGCCGGCGACCAGGAAGAGGGTGGTCTGGATGGTGATGTGGTGCACCACGTAGAAGATCGCCCCGGCCAGGCCGGCGATGCTGCTCAACGCCACCCCGAAGATCATGTAGCCGATGTGGCTGACCAGGGTGAACGAGAAGAGCCGCTTCATGTCGGACTGGGCCGCCGCGCCGAGGATGCCGACCACCATGGTCAGGCCGGCCACCACCATGAGCAGGCCGGAGACCTGGCCGCCGGGGAAGAGCAGGGTCTCGGTGCGGATGATCGCGTACACGCCGACCTTGGTGAGCAGGCCGGCGAAGACCGCGGTGACCGGGGCGGGCGCGGTCGGGTAGCTGTCCGGCAGCCAGGCGGAGACCGGGAACACCGCGGCCTTGATGCCGAAGGCCAGCAGCAGGGTGAGCTGCAACGCCAGGCGTACGCCGGACGGCAGGGCGTCCAGCCGGCCGGCGAGCTGCGCCATGTTGACGGTGCCGGTGGCCGCGTACACCAGCCCCATCGCGGCCAGGAAGATCATCGACGACAGGATGCTGACCACCACGTACGTCGAGCCGGTGCGGATCCGGGTCTCGGTTCCGCCGAGGGTGATCAGCACGAAGCTCGCGGCCAGCAGGATCTCGAAGCCGACGAAGAGGTTGAACAGGTCCCCGGCGAGGAACGCGTTGGTCACGCCGGCGGTGAGCACCAGGTAGGTGGGGTGGTAGATGCTCACCGGCGCGGTCTCGCCGGTCTCCCCCCGCCCCTGGCCGATCGAGTAGAGCAGCACGCAGAGGGTGACCGCCGAGGAGACCACCAGCATCAGCGCGGCCAACTGGTCGGCGACCAGCACGATGCCGACCGGCGCCGGCCAGCCGCCCACCCGGACCACGACCGGCCCGTGCCGGTACGCCTCGACCAGCAGCACCACCGCCACCACCAGGGTGGTGGTCAGTCCGATCACGCTGACCGAGCGCTGCAACCCGGGCCGGTTGGCCAGGATCAGGGTGAGGGCCGCGCCGAGCAGCGGCACCACCACCGGCAGCGGCACCAGGCCGGTCATGCGCCCGTCCCCGTTCCCGACCGCGGGGCTCGCGGCACCGGCGCGCTCCTCGCGCTCACCGCTGCTCCCCCCGCCGGCGCAGGCGGCGCAGCGCCGGTTCCGGGTCCACCTGCTCCGGGTCGTTGTCCGGCCCCTCGCCGCCGAGGTCCGCGGTGGCCACCTCGTTGCGTTCGGCGAGCCGGACGATCTGCCGGTCCTCCAGGTCGTCCTGGACCTCGTCGTCGCCGGTGAGATACCAGCTCCGGTAGGCGACCGCGAGCAGGAACGCCGTCAGCCCGAACGTGATCACCACGGCGGTGAGCACCATGGCCTGTGGCAGCGCGTCGCTCATCGCCGCGGGCGGCGCGGTGCCCACCAGCGGCGCGGCCCCGGACCGGCCGCCGAGCAGGATCAGCAGGTTCACCCCGTTGCCGAGCAGGATGACGCCGAGCAGGATCCGGGTCAGGCTGCGCTCCAGCAGCAGGATGACCCCGGTGGCGACGAGCACCCCGACGGCGATCACCAGCACCAGGGTCGGCCCGGCCGCGCCCCGGGTCACCGCGGCACCTCCGGTCGCGACCGCGGGGCTCGCCGGACCGGCCCGCTCCTCGCGCTCACGGGCCCTCCCCCTCGCGCTGGACGGCGAGCCCGCGGGCCGGTTCGCCGGCCGCCTCGACGTGCCGGTCCACCTCCGCGCCGAGGCTGCGCAGGATGTCCAGCACCAGCCCGACCACGATCAGATAGACGCCGATGTCGAAGAAGAGCGACGTGACCAGGTAGAAGTGGCCGACCAGCGGCAGCCAGAGGTTGACCTTCACGCTCTCCAGCACCTGGCCGGTGAGGAGCAGCCCGAGCACGCCGCCGCCGACCGAGACGGCCAGTCCGGCGCCGAGCACCATGCCCGCACCGACCGGCGCCGCCTCGGCCAGCTCGTACCGGCCGCCGGCCAGGTAGCGGACGGTCAGCGCGAGGCCGGCAACCAGGCCGCCCGAGAAGCCGCCGCCCGGGGCGTTGTGCCCGGAGAAGAGGAGGAACAGCGAGAAGAGCAGCACGGTGTGGAAGATCAGCCGGGTGACCACCTCGAAGACGAGCGAGCGGCGGCGCTCCTGCAGGGTGGCTCCGCCGCGCAGCCACACCGTCCGCGGGTCGCGGCGCGACGGGACCGGGCCGGGGCGGCGCGGCCGGGGCCCGGTGCGGGACCGCTCGAAGATCAGGCTGGCCACCCCGGTCGCGGCCACCACCAGCACCGAGATCTCCCCCATCGTGTCCCAGGCCCGGATGTCGACCAGGGTCACGTTGACCACGTTGCGGCCGTAGCCCTGCGCCACGGCGAGGTCGGGGAAGGCCGCCGAGATCGACGGGGTACGCCGAGCGCCCGCCGCGGCCAGCGCCAGGCCGGCCATGACCAGGCCCGCGGCCACCCCGATACCGCGGCGTACCCAGCGGCTGCGGCGCAGCGGGCGGGCCGAGAAGCGTTCCGGCAGCCGGCGCAGCACCAGCACGAAGACCGCGATGGTGACGGTCTCCACGAGGAACTGGGTGAGCGCCAGGTCGGGCGCGCCGTAGAGGACGAACATCATCGCGGTGCCGTAGCCGGTGACGCCGACCAGCAGCATGGCGGTGAGCCGGCGCCGGGCGCCCACCGCGAGCAGCGCGGCCACCGCGATCACCACGCAGACCACCAGCTGGGTCGGGTTGTCCCAGACGGCGATCTCGGTGCGCCAGGGCCGGGTGGCCAGCATCGCGCTGCCCGGCACCAGCACCAGGACGACCAGCACGGTGCCGAGGTACTGCGGCAGGGCGCCGCGCTGGGTGGCGCCGGTGACCTCGATGGCGAACCGGTCGAACCGGTGGGTGACCCACTCGTACCCCTGGTTGCCGCCGACCGGCGCGCGCAGCCGGGTCAGCGCGGGGGCGAGCGGACCGCGGACCAGGTGGAGCACCACCCCGCCGGCGATCACCAACGCGGAGAGGCCGAGCGCCGCGCTCGGTCCGTGCCAGAGCGCCAGTTTCTCCTCGACCGGGCCGAACAGCTCGGCGTACGGGCGGAGCAGCCCGCCCAGCCAGCCGGCGGCCGGGCCGGCGGCGAGCCCGGCGACGGCGAGCAGGGCCGGGGGTACGAGCATCGCGGCGGGCGGCCGCTCCACGTCGGTGGCCGGGACGCCCGGCCGGGAGGCGAACGCGCCCCAGAGGAACCGGATGCTGTACGCGACGGTCAGCGCGCTCCCCACGACCAGCACGGCGAGCACCACCGGCTGCCCGGTGAACGCGCCGAGCACCGCCTCCTTGGCCACGAAGCCGAACAGCGGCGGCACCCCCGCCATCGAGGCGGCGGCCAGCACGGCGACCGTGGCGAGCACCGGCGCGTTCCGGCCCACCCCGGACAGGTCGCGCAGGTCCCGGCTGCCGGCGCTGTGGTCGAGGATGCCGACGACGAGGAAGAGCGCCGCCTTGAACAGCGCGTGCGCCAGCAGCATGGCGACGCCGGCGAGGGCGGCCTTCGGGGTGCCCGCGCCGAGCACCACGGCGAGCAGGCCGAGCTGGCTGACCGTCCCGTACGCCAGCAGCAGCTTGAGGTCGGTCTGCCGCAGCGCCGCCCAGCCCCCGGCGACCAGGGTGACCAGCCCGGCGACCACGGTGACCGGCCGCCACGGTCCGGCCGGCGCGAGCGCCGGTCCGAGCAGCCCGACGAGGAAGATCCCGGCCTTCACCATGGCCGCCGCGTGCAGGTAGGCGCTGACCGGGGTGGTCGCCGCCATCGCCACCGGCAGCCAGGAGTTGAACGGGAAGACCGCGGACTTGGCGAGGGCGCCGGTGAGGACGAGCAGCACCGCGACCACCAGGTAACCGCCGCCGGGCAGCGGCGCGGCGGTGACGACGGACCAGCGGTAGCTCCCGACGTGGTGACCGAGCAGCAGGAAGCCGACCAGCATGGCCAGTCCGCCGAGGGTGGTGACGGTCAGCGCCTGGGCGGCCGCCCACCGGCTGGACCGCCGCTCTGTGCTGTGTCCGATCAGCAGATAGGAGAAGACCGTGGTCAGCTCCCAGAAGACGTAGAGCAGCAGCAGGTCGTCGGAGACGACCAGGCCGACCATCGCCCCGGCGAAGGCGACCATGACGGCCGCGAACCGGGCCAGGCCCGCCGAGCCGGCGTGGAAGTAGCGGGCGGAGTAGACCAGCACCAGCGCGCCGACGCCGCCGACCAGCAGCAGCATCAGCCAGGACAGGGTGGTGACCCGCAGCGCCACGTCCAGCTGGAGCTCCGCGACCCACGGGTACGTCTCGACCACCGCCCCGCCGGCGCGGACCGCGCCGGTGTGGGCCACCGCCCAGCCGAAGGTGGCGGCCGGGGCGAGCGCGAGCAGCAGGCAGGCGCGGGAGCCGTACCGGTGGACCAGCAGCGGGGCGGACAGGGCCGCCACCAGGTGCAGGATCAGCAGGACGAGCACGCGCACTCCCGGTCGAGGTGACAGCGTGCCGGGGCACGCTGCGGCCACGACCGATGAGACGCCACATTCCCGACCAGCTGGGCGGTTTTCGGGAAACCCGCCCGGCGGCGCGGCCCGGTCAGCGCAGGGCGGGGTCGACGGCCGTGCGGTCCCGGCGGGGCGTCTCGACCAGCAGGTCGGGCCGGCCGAGCTGGCGGACCGCCTTGTTCACCACCCGCTGGGCGGCGGCGAGGGAGCGCACCGGCAGCAGCTTGCCGCGGCTCTCCCGGCGCAGGACGAAGTAGTGCACCGCGGCGCGGACCAGCCCTCGGTCGGCGGCGCTGGAGTGGGCGGTGGCGACGACCAGCTCGCGGAGGCAGCGGGCCAGTTCCTCGGCCAGCTCCAGCTCGGGGCCCTGCAGGCCGGTGCGGAGCGCGGCGAGATGGCTGTCGACCTTGCGGATGAGCACGTCGGTCCCGGACCCGGAGCCTCGCCCCTGCACGGTCATCCAAGCCCTCCACCCCACGCTGCGTTGCGGGTGAAGTTACTTTATGTTGCGCGGTGGAAGCAAGCAGTTAAGTGAGACTTAACGCATTCAAGGCCGCATCCGTCGCTTAAGGCCCCGTCCCCGGACAGAACAGCGTCCGCCGAGGACTGGTTGTCACACCGACCAGGCAGGATGGAAGGCGTGGCGGACGAGGTGACCCAGGGCGCGGCGGTCCTGGCGGAATTCGGCGCGGCGACCCGGGAGTGGTTCGCCGCGGCCTTCGCGGCGCCCACCGCCGCCCAGACCGGCGCCTGGCGGTCGGTCTCCGCCGGGCGCAACGCCCTCGTCGTCGCCCCGACCGGCTCCGGCAAGACCCTCGCGGCGTTCCTCTGGTCGCTGGACCGGCTGGCCAAGGAGCCGCCGCCGGCCGAGGCGCGGCAGCGCTGCCGGGTGCTCTACGTCAGCCCGCTCAAGGCGCTCGCCGTCGACGTGGAACGCAACCTGCGTGCCCCGCTCACCGGCATCCGGCAGGCCGCCACGCGGCTCGGCCTCACCCCGCCGGACATCACGGTCGGCATGCGCACCGGCGACACGCCGGCCGACGAGCGGCGAGCCTTCGCCCGGACCCCACCGGACATCCTCATCACCACCCCCGAGTCGCTGTTCCTGCTGCTCACCTCCGCCGCCCGCGACTCGTTGCGCGGGGTCCGCACGGTGATCGTCGACGAGGTGCACGCGGTGGCCGGCACCAAGCGCGGCGCCCATCTGGCGCTCTCCCTGGAGCGCCTCGACGCGCTGCTGGAGACGCCGGCGCAACGGATCGGGCTCTCCGCCACCGTCCGGCCGATCGACGTCTGCGCCCGCTTCCTCGGCGGGGCCCGCCCGGTCGACGTGGTGCAGCCGCCCACCAGCAAGACCATCGAGGTCAGCGTCCAGGTGCCGGTGGAGGACATGACCCGCCTCGACGAGCAGGAGCCGCCGGAGGACGCGCTGGGCGGGCTCGGCCCGCGCCGGGCGTCGATCTGGCCGGCCGTCGAGGAGCGGGTCTTCTCGCTGATCCGGTCACACCGCTCGACCATCGTCTTCACCAACTCCCGGCGCAGCGCCGAGCGGCTCTGCGCCCGGCTGAACGAGCTGGCCGCCGAGGAGCTGGAGGCGGCGAACGGCCCGGCGGCCGGCGACGGCGGGCCGGTGGGTCCGCTGCGCGCGCCCCGGCAGCCGGCCGAGGTGATGGCGCAGTCCGGTGCGGCGGCCGGCGCGCCGCCGGTCATCGCCCGGGCCCACCACGGCAGCGTCTCCCGCGAGGAGCGCAAGCACATCGAGGAGGCGCTGAAGTCCGGGCAGCTCCCGGCCGTGGTCGCCACCTCCAGCCTGGAGCTGGGCATCGACATGGGCGCGGTCGACCTGGTCGTGCAGATCGAGGCCCCGCCGAGCGTCGCCGCCGGCCTGCAACGGGTCGGCCGGGCCGGGCACCAAGTCGGCGCGGTCTCCCGGGGCGTGGTCTTCCCGAAGCACCGCGGTGACCTGCTCTCCTGCACCGTGGTCGCCGAGCGGATGGGCGTCGGCGCGATCGAGGAGCTGCACTACCCGCGCAACCCGCTCGACGTGCTGGCCCAGCAGATCGTGGCCATGGTGGCCCTGGAGCCGTGGCGGCTCGGCGACCTCGCCGTGCTGGTCCGCCGGGCCGCCCCCTTCGCCGAGCTGCCCGACTCGGCGCTGCACGCGGTGCTCGACATGCTCTCCGGGCGCTACCCGTCGACCGCCTTCGCCGAGCTGCGACCCCGGCTGGTCTGGGACCGGGCCGCCGACGTGCTCACCGGCCGGCCCGGCGCGCAGCGGCTCGCCGTCACCAGCGGCGGCACCATCCCCGACCGGGGCCTCTTCGGGGTCTTCCTGGCCGGTGCCGAGCGGGCCGCCCGGGTCGGCGAGCTGGACGAGGAGATGGTCTACGAGTCCCGGGTCGGCGACGTCTTCCTGCTCGGCTCGTCGTCCTGGCGGATCGAGGAGATCACCCCCGACCGGGTGCTGGTCTCCCCCGCCCCGGGCCAGGCCGCCCGGATGCCGTTCTGGAAGGGCGACCAGCTCGGCCGGCCGGTCGAGCTGGGCCGGGCCATCGGCGCCCGGGTCCGGGCGCTGCTGCGCCAGTCCGACGCCGACGCCGTGGCGGCGCTGCGCGCCGGCGGGCTCGACGACTGGGCCGCCGGCAACCTGATGACCTACCTGCGCGAGCAGAAGGAGGCCACCCGGTCCCTGCCCGACGACCGCACCGTGGTGGTCGAGCGGTTCCGCGACGAGCTGGGCGACTGGCGGCTCGCCGTGCACTCGGTGCTCGGCGCCCGGGTCAACGGCCCGTGGGCGCTCGCCATCGGCCGCCGGCTCGCCGAGCGCTACGGGGTGGACGCCCAGGTGATGCCCTCCGACGACGGCATCGTGGTCCGGCTGCCCGACACCGCCGACGAGCCGCCCGGCGCCGACGTGGTGGTCTTCGACCCGGAGGAGATCGCCCAGCTGGTCGAGGAGTCCGTCGGCACGTCGGCGCTGTTCGCCGCCCGGTTCCGCGAGTGCGCGGCCCGGTCCCTGCTGCTGCCCCGCCGCGACCCGCGCCGCCGGCAGCCGCTCTGGCAGCAGCGCCAGCGCGCCGCCCAACTCCTCGACGTGGCCCGCGAGTACGCCGACTTCCCGGTCACCCTGGAGGCCGCCCGGGAGTGCCTCCAGGACGTCTTCGACCAGCCCGCGCTGGCCGAGCTGATGCGCGACCTGGGCGCCCGCAAGGTCCGCCTGGTCGAGGTGGAGTCCGAGCGCCCGTCGCCGTTCGCCCGCTCGCTGTTGTTCGGCTACGTCGGCGCGTTCCTCTACGAGGGCGACGCGCCGCTGGCCGAGCGCCGGGCCGCCGCCCTGGCACTCGACTCCGGGCTCCTCGGCGAGCTGCTCGGCCGGGTCGACCTGCGGGAGTTGCTCGACCCCGCGGTGCTGGCCGAGACCGAACGGCAACTGCGCTGGCGCACCGAGCAACGCCGCCCCCGCGACGCGGAGGACGTGGTCGAGCTGCTCCGGGTGATCGGTGACCTGAGCGAGGCCGAGCTGGCCGAGCGGGGCGTACCGGCCGGGTGGCTGGGCGAGCTGGAGGCGGCCCGTCGGGCGCTGCGGGTGCGGATAGCCGGCGAGGACCGCTGGGTGATCGTCGAGGACGCCGCCCGGCTGCGCGACGCGCTGGGCGTGGCGCTGCCCGTCGGGGTGGCCGAGGCCTACCTGGCGCCGGTGGCCGACCCGCTCGGCGACCTGGTGGCCCGCTACGCCCGCACCCACGGCCCGTTCGCGGCGGCCACCTGCGCCGCCCGGTTCGGGCTCGGGGTGTTCGTCGTCGAGCAGGCGCTGCGCCGGCTCGCCGCCACCGGGCGGGTGGTCTCCGGTGAGTTCGCCCCGGACAGCGTCGGCACCCAGTGGTGCGACGCCGAGGTGCTGCGGCTGCTGCGCCGCCGGTCCCTCGCCGCGCTACGCCGGGAGATCGAGCCGGTGCCGCCCCGGGCGCTCGCCGCGTTCCTGCCCCGCTGGCAGCAGGTCGGCTCGTCGGCCCGCGGCGTGGAGGCGGTCGCCGCCACCGTCGAGCAGTTGCAGGGCGTGGCCGTGCCGGCGTCCGCGCTGGAACGTCTCGTGCTGCCCGCCCGCATCGCCGACTACTCCCCCGCCCAGCTCGACGAGCTCTGCGCCAGCGGGGAGGTGGTCTGGGCCGGGTCCGGGGCGATCTCCGGCGGCGACGGCTGGGTCACCCTGGCGTACGCGGACGTCGCGCCGCTGCTGCTGGCCCCGCCGGACGAGGCACTGGCCCTGACCCCGCTGCACGAGGCGGTGCTCGACGCGCTCGCCGACGGGCAGGCGCTCTTCTTCCGCTCGCTCTCCGACCGGGTCGGCTCCACCGACGACACCGCCCTGGCGGCGGCGGTGTGGGACCTGGTCTGGGCCGGTCACCTCACCAACGACACCCTGGCGCCGCTGCGGGCGGCGCTCGGCGGCGGCGGGGCACACCGGTCCCGGCCGACCGCCCCGCGCACCCGCTACCGCCGCCCCGGCCGGGTGGCACTGCCCAGCCGCGGCGGCCCGCCCACCGTGGCCGGCCGCTGGTCCCGGCTGCCCGACCGCGACCTCGACCTCACCCGGCGGGCCGCCGCCCTCGCCGATCTGCTGCTCGAACGGCACGGCGTGGTGACCCGGGGCGCGGTGATGGCCGAGCAGGTGACCGGCGGCTTCGCGGCGGTCTACCCGGTGCTCTCCGCGCTGGAGGAACGCGGGGCGGCCCGGCGCGGCTACTTCGTCGAGGGGCTGGGCGCGGCCCAGTTCGCCGTGCCGGGGGCGGTGGACCGGATCCGCGCCCTCGCCGATCCCGCCGATGACAGCCGGGGCCGGGGCGGGCCGACCACGGTGCTCGCCGCCACCGACCCGGCCAACCCCTACGGCGCGGCCCTGCCCTGGCCCGACCGGGTGATCGACTCCGGCGACGGGGCGGCCCCGGCCACCGGGCACCGGGCCGGGCGCAAGGCCGGGGCGCTGGTCGTGCTGGTCGGCGGCGACCTGGTGCTCTACGTCGAGCGGGGCGGGCGGACGATCCTCTCGTTCACCGACGACACCGACACGCTGGCCGCGGCCGGCAAGGCGCTCGCCGACGCGGTGCACTCCGGCGCGCTGGGCGCGATCTCGGTGGAACGCGCCGACGGCGAGGCGGTGCACTCGTCGCCACTGCGCGACGCGCTCACCGCGGCCGGCTTCCGCGCCACCCCGCGCGGCCTACGCCTCCGCGGCTGACCACCCGGCCCAGGCACCGCACCCTCACACGCGCGCCTCGCCTCGGCGGGGCGCCCCAGAGATCTTGGATGGAAATGGCCCCCACAGGGGCCGTTTCCATCCAAGATCTTTCCGGCGTTCCGGAATGTGGATGAGCCGGCCTGCTCGCTAGGGTGTTCCGCGACGACGAGGGAGACGACATGGCCTCGATCCAGGTACGGCCCGCCGAACCCGGCGACCAGGTCGACCTCGCGGCCCTGCACCGGCGCGAGTGGGGCGGCCCGTACGTGGTGGTCCACGACACCCGCTACGACCTGCGGGAACTGCCCACAATGGTGGCGGTGGACGGGGCGGGCGGGTTCGCCGGGGCGCTGGTGCACCGGCTCGCCGACGGCGGGCTGGAGGTGGTCAGCCTCGCCGCCACGGCGCCCGGCAACGGCGCCGGCAGCGCCCTGCTGGCCGCCGCCGAGGCGGTCGCCGCGGCCGCCGGGGCGGACCGGCTCTGGTTGGTCACCACCAACGACAACCTGCGGGCGCTCCGCTTCTACCAGCGCCGGGGGCTGCGGATCGTGGCGGTGGACGCCGGTGCGGTGGACCGGGCGCGGGCGGTCAAGCCGGGCATCCCGTACCTGGGCGAGGACGACATCCCGCTCCACGACGAGCTGCGGCTGGAGCGGCGGCTGCCCGCGCCGGCGGCCCGGCCGTGAACGGCACCGACTCGGCGCCGGGCGGCGGGCAATGGATCTCGCTGACCACCGACTACGGCCTGGCCGACGGTTTCGTGGCGGCCTGCCACGGGGTGCTGGCCCGGCTCGCCCCGGCCGCCCGGGTGATCGACGTGACTCACCTGGTGCCGCCGGCCGACGTACGCCGGGGCGCGGCGGTGCTCGCGCAGGCCGTGCCGTACCTGCCGGTGGGGGTGCACGTGGCGGTGGTCGATCCGGGCGTGGGCACCGCCCGGCGGGGCGTCGCGCTGGCCACGCCGGGCGGGCTGCTGGTCGGCCCGGACAACGGGCTGCTGCTGGACGCCGCCGAGGCCCTCGGCGGGATCACCGGGGCGGTGGAGCTGACCAATCCGGCCTGGCTCGCCCCGACGGTCTCCCGCACCTTCCATGGGCGGGACGTGTTCGCCCCGGTCGCCGCGCGGCTGGCGCTCGGCGCGCCGCTCGCCGAGGCGGGCCCGGCCGTGGACCCGGCGACGCTGGTCCGGCTGCCGGCGCTGGTGGTCCGCGCCGACGACACGGGCTTCACGGCCGAGGTGCTGACCGTCGACCACTTCGGCAACGTCCAGCTCGCCGCTCCCGGCGCGCTGCTCGACGGGCTGCCGGAGCGGGTCCGGGTGGCCGGCCGGGCGGCGGTGCGCGGAAGCACCTTCGGCGACGCCCCGCCCGGCGGGCTGGTCGCGTACGTGGACTCGGCCGGCCTGGTGGCGCTGGCGGTCAACACCGGCCGCGCGGTCGACCTGCTCGGCGTACGCCCCGGCGAGGTGGTGACGGTGACCGCCGGCTGACCCCGCCGACCAGGCGAAACGGGCCGGGGCGAGGGAGGATGGCAGGGTGCCCGAAGGCGACACCGTCTGGAACACCGCCCGCGTCCTCCAGCGCGCCCTGGCCGGCGCCCGGCTCACCGGCTCCGACTTCCGCGTGCCGCAGCTCGCGGCGACCGACCTGACCGGCTGGACCGTGCGCGAGTCGACCAGCCGCGGCAAGCACCTGCTCCTCCGGCTCACCGCGCCCCCCGACGCCGCCGGGCGGGACTGGACGTTGCACTCGCACCTGCGGATGGACGGCGCCTGGCGGGCGTACGCCCCGGGCGAGCGGTGGGCGGCCCGCCCGGCGCACCTGATCCGGGTGGTGCTCCGCTCCCCCGGCGCGGTCGCGGTCGGCTACCACCTGCACGAGCTGGCCCTGATCCCGACCGCCGAGGAGGAGTCGCTGGTCGGCCACCTGGGCCCGGACCTGCTCGGCCCCGACTGGGACCCGGACGAGGCGGTCCGCCGGCTGGCCACCCACCCGGACGAGACGATCGGCGAGGCACTGCTGGACCAGCGGAACCTGGCCGGGGTGGGCAACCTCTACAAGTGCGAGGTGCTGTTCCTGCGCGGGGTCTCCCCGTGGACGCCGGTTCGCGCGGTGCCCGACCTGGCCGGCACGGTCACCCTCGCCCAACGGCTGCTCGCCGCCAACCGGGGTCGCTGGACGCAGAGCACCACCGGTTCGCTGCACCGCGGACAGACCAGCTACGTCTACGGCCGCCGGGCGCAGCCCTGCCGGCGCTGCGGCACGGCGATCCGCAAGGAGGAGCTGGGCGAGCGGGTGACCTACTGGTGCCCGGCCTGTCAACCGGACCGCTGAGTGGGACGGCGCATGGAACTTCCACGAACCACCCAAGATCGCCCGAGATAGGGACGATTGGGTAGTTCCCCGCCGCACCTCCGGCGTCGCATGCTGCGGTGGAGTGCTCACCGATCGTCAGCAGCGCGTACGCCCGTCACGTCGGGGTGGCGGCAGGCGCGCCCGGACCCCGGGGAGAGCCATGGTGCTGTTCCGCAGACGCCGGCCGGGATGGACGGACCGGGCCGCCCGGACCGCCGAGGACCACGCGCCGACGGTGCCCGCCGCCCGCGCCGCCGAGGAGGAGACCGGGCCCACCCCGGCCAGCCTCGACCCGGCCGCCGTGCCGCGCTGCTTCGGCCCGGTGCCGAACTTCGCCGCCAGCCCGCTGCCCGCGCTCGACCGGGACGGCCGGCCGGTGCCGGGCACCGGCATCCGCAAGTTCGTCGACCCGCTGCCGGTGCCCGGCCCGCTGGCCACCGCCGGGCTGGGCGCCCGCCTGCCGGTCGCGGTGCCCGACACGATCACCTGGCCGGGCTGCGACTACTACGAGATCGGCCTCCAGGAGTACGCGCAACGCCTGCACCGCGACCTGCCGGCCACCCGGCTGCGCGGCTACCGCCAGCTCAACCTGGGCACCGACGCATCCGGGCACAACACGGTCAGCCCGCCGGACCGGCCCTGGCACCTCGGCCCGATGATCGTCGCCCGGCGCGGCCGGCCGGTGCGGATCAAGTTCATCAACCAGCTTCCCACCGGCCGGGCCGGCGAGCTCTTCCTGCCGGTCGACGAGACGGTCGACGGGGCGGGGACCGGCCCGTTGGACGGGCCCGCGCCGTACCCGGGGAACCGGGCGGTGCCGCACCTGGCCGGGGCGCAGACGGCGTGGATCAGCGCCGGCAACCCGTGGCAGTGGGTCACCCCGGCCGGCGAGATCACCCCGTACCCGACCGGGGTGGGGGTGACCCCGGTGCCCGACATGCCGCCGCCCGGCGGGGGTGCCACCACGCTCTACTTCCCCAACGAGCAGAGCGGCCGGCTCATGTGGCTGCACGACAACACCCTCGGCCTGTCCCGGCTCACCGTCTACTCCGGGCAGCTGGCGCTCTACCTGCTCACCGACCCGGCCGAGGAGCGGCTGGTCGACGACGGCGTGCTCCCCGCCGACCAGCTCCCCCTGGTGATCGAGGACAAGACCTTCGTGCCGGACGACGCCCAGCTCGCCGCCCAGGACCCCACCTGGGACCGGGACCGCTGGGGCGCGAAGGGCAGCCTCTGGCACCCGCACGTCTACCAGCCCCGGCAGAACCCCTACGGGACGACCGGCGGCAACCCGACCGGCCGCTGGGACTACGGCCCGTGGGCCCACGACCCGGACGGCGGGGCCAGCCCCTGGGTCGCCCCGGTGCCGAACCCGCACCACGACCCGGTCGCCGAGCCGGACGAGCCGCCGCTGGCGCCGGGCGTGCCGCACCCGTCGGCCGTGCCCGAGGCGTACGGGGATACCCCGCTCATCAACGGGGTGGCCTACCCGTACCTGGAGGTCGCGCCGCGGGCGTACCGTTTCCGGATCCTCAACGCCTGCCCGGACCGCACGCTCAACCTCCAGCTCTATCGGGCCGGCTCGGACCAGCCGATGTGGACCGAGACGGGCGGGCCGGGCGACCCGCGCGCCGGTGAGGTGCCGATGGTCGCGGCGGCCCGGGCCGCCGGGCGGCCGGCGCACTGGCCGGTCGACGGACGCGAGGGCGGGGTGCCGGACCCGGCCGCCGCCGGGCCGGAGCTGATCCAGATCGGCAACGAGGGCGGCCTGCTGCCGGCCCCCGTGGTGCTGCCCAACCGCCCGATCGGCTACCGGTACGACCGCCAGGACCCCACCGTGCTCAACGTGGACGGGCACACCCTGCTGCTCGCCCCCGGCGAGCGCGCCGACGTCGTGGTGGACTTCGCGACCGTCCCGCCGGGCAGCACCCTGATCCTCTACAACGACTGCCCGGCCCCGCTGCCCCGGTTCGACCCGCGCTACGACCACCACACCGACGCCCCGGACCGCACCGCCACCGGCGGCCTCCCCGCCGCCCGCCCCGGGTACGGCCCGAACACCCGTACCCTGCTTCAGATCCAGGTCACCGGCAGCCCGGCGGCGCCCTACGACCGGGACGTGCTGGCCGCCCGCCTGCCCGGCGCGTACGCGGAGAGCCAGCGGCCGCCGATCGTGCCGCAACCGGCCTACGACGCGGCCTTCGGCACCCGTACCCCCGGCGAGACGCTGGTGTCGGCGCGCGCCACCTCGGTCACGTTCACCCCGCCCGGCGCGGCCGCCCCGGTCACCCTGCCGCTCGCGGTGAAGTCGGTCGGCCAGGTCTTCGAACCCCGGCACGGCCGGGCGGTGGGGCGGCTCGGGGTGGGCCACCCGAACGCCGGGCCGCGGACCCCGGCCACCCTGCCGCTCGGCCCGGTCGACCCGGCCACCGAGGTGCTGTACGCGACCGACCCGACCGTGCCGGTGGGCGGGCCGGCCGACGGCACCCAGCTGTGGCGGATCGTCGGCGACGCGCCCCGCACCCACCCCGTGCACATCGAGGGCTGCGACGTGCAGCTGGTCAACCGGGTCGGCTGGGACGGCACGGTGCGCCCGCCGGACCCGGGCGAACGGGGCTGGAAGGACACCGTCCGGGTCAACCCGCGGGAGGACGTGATCGTCGCCCTGCGCCCGGTGCCGCCCACCCTGCCCTTCAAGATCGGCGACAGCGTGCGCCTGCTCGACCCGACCCGGCCGCCTGGCGCCCGGCTGGACGCCAGCCCGGTCAGCCCGGTCGACGGGCGCCCCGCCGCGGTGGTCAACCAGCTGGTCAACCTGGGCTGGGAGTACCGCTGGCAGACCCGCTCGGCGGGCCTGCGCGACCAGGGCATGAGCCGGCCGCTGGTGCTGCGGGTGGCGCCCAAGGCGCCGACCGGGCTGACCGCCACCCCGGCGCCCGGCTCGGCCACCGCGCTGCCCGCCATCGCGCTGACCTGGACCGGAAACGGCGGCCGCCCGCCGGCCACCAGCCACCGCCTGCAACGCGCCACCGACGCGGCCTTCACCGCCGGGCTCACCGAGATCACCGTGGCCGCCACCGCCACCCGGTACACCGACGCGTCCGTCACCCCCGGGGTCACCTACCACTACCGGATCCGGGCTGAGAACGCGGTGAGCTGCTCGGCCTGGTCGAACAGCGTCCCCGCATCGGTGCAGCTGACCGCGCCGGCCAAGCTGGCGGCCGTGGTGCCGCCGGCCGCGCCGCTGCGGATCGCGCTGCGCTGGGCCAACCGGTCGTTCGCGACCGGGGTGGACGTGCAGCGGGCCACCAACCCGACGTTCACCAGCGGGCCGGGCACCACCGCCATCGCCGTCGGCGAGGCCCACCTCGACCCGGCGGTCGCCCCGGACACCACCTACTACTACCGGGTACGCACCACCTACCTCGGCGCGGCGTCACCCTGGTCGACGGTGGCCACGGTGACCACCCCGCCCCGCCCCGGTGTGCCGACCGGCGTGCTCGCCACCGCCACCGCGCCCGCTCCGGACACCGCCACGGTGATCCTGAACTGGTCGGCCAGCACGCCGACCGGGTCGGGCGCCGGCTTCGTGGTGCAGCGCGCCACCGACGCCGCCTTCACCCACGAGCTGGCCACGTTCAGCGTCACCGGCCGGGGCTTCACCAACACCGGCCTCGCCCGGGGCGTCACCTACCACTACCGGATCCGCTCGGTCAACGTCGTCGGCGCCTCCCCCTGGACCACGCCCACCCAGGTGACCACCCCCGACTGACCCTGTTGATCAAGGGGTTTGCGTCAGGAATCGCCGCGTTTCTGACGCAAAACTTCTTGATCGACACTGCGAGGGAGTGCGGGGGTCAGGGGGTGCGGAGGGGGGTGTGGGCGGTGCGGAGTTCGGCGAGGGCGCCGGCGACGCCGTGCAGCAGGTCGGTGGCCTCGGTGAGGCGGGTGGCCGAGGGGTGCTCGGTGCTCGGGCTGGCGTCCTCGGCCACGTAGCCGGCGGCGGCCACCACCAGCCGCTCGTACGCGGCCACCCCGCTCTCCAACTGCCCGACCAGCGTGGCGTGCGCCTCGGCGAGCGACCCGCGCGCCTCGGCCGGGGCGAGCTTCAGGGCGCGCTCGACGCCGGCCACCCGGTTGGCCAGGTCGCGCAGGGAACGGTCGGCCTCGGCCGCCTCGCGGACCGCCGGCTCGGCCAGCCCGGTGAGCCGGCCGGCCAGCCCGGCCAGGGTCAGCGCGGCCCGGTCCAGCCGGGCCCACGCCTCGGCGGCCGTGGTGCCGCGCAGCGCGAGGCGGGAGCGGACGCGGCGTACCTCGGCGAGGACGCCGGGGCCGACGGGCAGCCGCTCGACGGCGGCGACCAGCCGGGCTCGGGAGCGGGCGGCGGCCTCGGCCGGGCCGAGGGCCGGCGGGGCCGGCACGGCGGCGAGGGCGCGCAGGTCCACCCAGCGCCAAGCGGCGACGGCGATCGCGCTGCCCGCGGCGCCGGCCCAGGCCGCGTCGGGCAGGCCCAGCCCCGCGTACGGGGTCAGCACGGCGGCGGCGCCGCCCAGCCCACCGGCCAGGACGCTCCAGCGCCGCGCGGACCGGCGCAACCTGCGCAGCCGGCGGAAGTGCCGCGCCCGCTCGTCAACCATCGGTCTCCCCCGTCTGCTAGCTCGTGGTGCTCTCCCCGGTGCCGCGCTCCCGGCTCATGCTGGCCCGGATCTCGTCGAGCCGGGCGGCGGCCGCCGGGTCGGTGGGCTGCCCCACGGCGGGGCGCTCCTGCCGACCGCCGAGCTGCTCGCCGGCCATGCTCGACCGGATCTGCTCCAGTCTGGCCGACCCGGCCGAGTCGAGGGTGGCCTTCTGGATCTCCAGCATCCGGCCCTCGACGGAGTTGCCGGCCAGTTCGGCCCGGCCCATCGCGTCGGCGTAGCGGCGCTCGATCCGGTCCCGGACCTCGTTGAGCGACGGGGTGGTGCCGGGGGCGGTGAGCGCGGACATCGACTCCAGCGAGCGGGCCACCGTCTCCTGCATCCTGGCCTGCTCGAGCTGGCTGAGCAGCTTGGTGCGCTCGGCCAGCTTCTGCTGGAGGATCATCGAGTTGTTCTCGACCGCCTTGCGGGCCTGCGCGGCAGCGCCGAGCGCCTGGTCGTGCAGGGTCTTGAGGTCCTCGGTCGCCTGCTCGGCGGAGACCAGCTGGGTCGCGAGCAGCTGCGCGGACTGCTCGTAGCGCCCGGCCTCGGTCTCGTCGCCGCGCCCCCGGGCCTGGTCGGCAAGGACGAGGGCCTGCCGGGCGTTGGCCTGGAGCTGCTCGACCTCGGTCATCTGCCGGGACAGCTTCATCTCCAGCTGGCGCTGGTTGCCGATGACCGCGGCCGCCTGCTGGACCAGCGCCTGGTGCTGCCGCTGGGCCTCCTCGATGGCCTGCTGGATCTGCACCTTCGGGTCGGCGTGCTCGTCGATCTTCGCGCCGAAGAGCGCCATCAGGTATTTCCAACCCTTGACGAACGGGTTCGCCATCTCCGCCTTGTCCCCTCAGTAGCGTCGCGTCGCCTCGACCGGGGTCGACCGGCGGGCCGCGCGGTGTGCCTCCATCGTCCCAGTCGGACGCCAACACGGCACCCGTACGACCCTGATCAACACTACGACGCGGTCGCCACCGGCGCCCATGGCGCGGCGGGCGGGATCAGGCGGCGCAGACCACGTCGCGGTCGGCGGGGCGGACCCGGGTGCTGCGCAGCGTCGCCTTGAGCGGCGAATCCTGGCGGACCTGGACGGCCACCGAGCCGTCGGAGGTGACGTGGCGGACGCCCCGGTTGGTCGCCTTGCGCACGGCGGCCGCTGCCACCGGCGTCGACTCGACCGGCTCGTCAGCCAACGGGACCAGCACCCCGGGCATCTGCTCGGCCAGCGCGACGGTGTCGCTGACCTCGCGGAGCAGCTCGGAGAGGCGGGCGCCGAGCGCGTCGCAGATCGCGGCCAGCAGCTCGCTGGAGGGTTCCTTCTGGCCGCGCTCGATCTCGGAGAGGTAGCCGAGGCTCACGTTGGCGGCGGAGGAGACCTCGCGCAGGGTGCGGTGCTGCCCCTGCCGGCGCGCCCGCAGTGCGTCACCGATCACTCGGCGTAGCAGGACCATCGCACCTCCCCCTGGACGGGATCATCATCTCCGGCCGGACGTGCCGCGCCGGACGCGGCGAACCGCCCCGGCGCCGGCGTCGTCCGCCGGAGCCTTCCCGCAACCGTACCCGTTGGTCGCCCCGGCGACATCCCACCCCGCCTCTCCAATCCTGCGGAACCCGCCGCGCGGGCCGGTCGGCGGCCCCGCGCCGGCCCCGCCGTCGTCGGGCGTGTCGCGGGCCGGCTCACCGCTGGCCGGCCCCCGCCCGGTCGACGTCGTCCGCCTCGTCCGCGGATTCCGCCTCGTCGGCCTCGACCGCGGCGTGGATCTGGTCGGCGAGCAGGCGCAGCGCCTCGATCACCGCCGCCGAGCGGATGTGGTCCCGGCCACCGTCGAGGTGCAGCTCACGTACCTCGGTGCCGCCCGGCCCGGTCGCGGCGACGTAGACCAGGCCGACCGGCTTGCCGTCCTGCGGCTCCGGCCCGGCCACGCCCGTGGTGGCCAGCCCCCAGTCGGCGCCGCAACGCCGCCGCCCGCCCTCGGCGAGGGCGGCGGCCACGTCCGGATCGACCGGTCCGCGCTCGGCCAGCAGATCCTCCGGTACGCCGGCCAGCTCCGACTTCAGCTCGGTGGCGTAGACCACCAGGCCGCCCCGGAAGACCCCGCTCACCCCGGCGATCTCCACGATCGCGGCGGAGAGCAGCCCGCCGGTCAGCGACTCGACGGTGGCCAGGGTCTCCCCGCGCTCGTGCAGGCTGTGCACCACCGAGGCCGCCGGACTGCCCGCGGGCCGCTCATGATTCGCATCCGTCCCCATGCCGGCCCTCTCTTCCCGAACTGCCGCAACCTACTCATCCTGCGCACGGAATCGCCGATCATGAGGCTGTCCCCGGCGGCGCGCCGCACCGGCCGAGCTCAGCGGGCGGGGCGGCGCAGGCGGAGGGCCTGGGCGATGTAGTCGAAGCCGGTGACCACGGTGACCACCACGGCCGCGCCCATGATCCAGGGGCCGACCGGGGCCAGCGCGGCGGGCATCGGCCAGAGGTACCAGGTGATCGCCAGGATCTGGAGGGCAGTCTTGATCTTGCCGCCCCGGCTGGCCGCGATCACGCCGTGCCGGATCACCCAGAAGCGCAGCGCGGTGATGCCCAGCTCGCGGGCGAGGATCACCGCGGTCACCCACCAGGGCAGCCGGTCGTACCAGGAGAGCAGCACCAGGGCGGCGCCGGTGAGCGCCTTGTCGGCGATCGGGTCGGCCACCTTGCCGAGCGAGGTGACCAGCCCGAACCGGCGGGCGATCCAGCCGTCCACCAGGTCGGTCGCCGAGGCGACCACGAAGATCAGGCAGGCGGCCATCCGCCAGCCGGCGTGGCTCATCGCGGAGGCGACCACGGTGACCGCGAAGACCGGAACCAGCACCAGCCGCACCGCGGTCAGCATGTTCGCCGCGTTCAGCAGGGGCACCGGGGCCGCCACCGTCGACTCCGCCCCGGTCATGTCCGGCACCGCCCCACGTGGCTCTCCCGTCCTGTCCGGGCCCGTCGTCACCGTGCCGCGCCGGGCGCCGCCGAGATCATCTCATCCGGTACGGCGATCAGGTCGACACCCTCGGTCGCGGTGACCGTGGCCCGGACCAGGTCGCCGGGGCGCAGTGCGGCCAGGTCCACCCCGCCGCCCTGCGGGGCGACCAGGGTCGTCGAGCCGTCGACCTCGGGCGCCTGGTGGGCGGCCCGCCCCTCGACCACGCCGTCGGCGACCGAGTCGACCAGCACCTCCACGGTCGAGCCGAGCCGCTCCTCGGCCCGCTGCGAGCAGAGCTCGTCGGCCAGTGCGGCGAGCTTGTCGTAGCGCCGCTTGATCGTCGCGGCGGAGACCTTGCCGGGCAGGCCGGCGGCCTCGGTGCCGTCCTCGTCGCTGTAGTCGAACACGCCGATCGCGTCGAGGCGCGCCTCGGTCAGGAACCGGACCAGCTCGGCCACGTCCTGCTTGGTCTCCCCGGGAAAGCCGACGATGAAGTTGCTCCGCGCGCCCGCCGCCGGCGCCAGCTCGCGGGCGGAGGCCAGCAGCTCCAGGAACCGGTCGGTGGAGCCGAACCGGCGCATCCGGCGCAGCACCGGCTCGCTGGAGTGCTGGAACGACAGGTCGAAGTAGGCGGCCACACCCGGCGTGGTGGCGATCACCTCGACCAGGCCCGGCCGGGTCTCGGCGGGCTGGAGGTAGCTGGCCCGCACCCGCACGATGCCGTCGATCGCGGCGAGCTGCGGCAGCAGCTTCTCCAGCGCCCGCGGGTCGCCCAGGTCCTTGCCGTACGAGGTGGAGTTCTCGCTGACCAGCACCAGCTCGCGCACGCCGGTCTTGGCCAGCCACTCCGCCTCGGCGAGCAGCTCGTCCGGCGTGCGCGAGACGAACGCCCCGCGGAACGCCGGGATGGCGCAGAACGCGCACCGCCGGTCGCAGCCGCTGGCCAGCTTGAGCGAGGCCACCGGCCCGGTGTCGAGCCGGTGCCGCAGCACCTGCCGCAGGTGGGCCGGGGTGTGCTCGTCGGCCTCAACGGTGACCCGGGTCGGGGTGCCGTGGCCGGGCAGCGACACCGCCGCCTCGCGGCGCTTGACCGGGGTGAGCGGGAGCAGCTCGCGCCGGTCGCGCGGGGTGTGCGCGCCCAGCGCCTCGCCGGCCATCACGGCGTCCAGCCGGGCCGAGATGTCCGGATAGTCGTCGAAGCTGAGCACCGCCTGCGCCTCGGGGAGGCTGTCGGCCAGCTCGCGGCCGTAGCGCTCGGCCATGCAGCCGGCGGCGACCACCTTGGCGCCGGTGTCGGCGGCGGCCAGCAGCGTCTGGATCGAGTCCTGCTTGGCCTTCTCCACGAACCCGCAGGTGTTCACGACCACCACGTCGGCGCCCTCGCCGTCGGTGGTCACCTGCCAGCCGTCGGCGTGCAGCCGGGCGGCCAGCTCCTCCGAGTCGACCTCGTTACGGGCGCACCCCAGGGTCAGCAGGGCGACGCGACGGTTGTCCGAGGACGACGGCTCCGGGTCGCGGCGCGGCGTCGGACGCGCCGAACTGGAGTTGTCGTAAGGGGAGGTGGCAGACACCATCCGAGGGTACCGGGCCGCGGCGGGATCGCCGCGCCGCCCGGCCGGGGCATCGGCCGGCTCACAGTTGAGCCGCGGGTCAGCGGGCCGCGGCGCCGACCCGGGCCAGGCGGTCGAGGAGGAAGACCTCGGTGCCGGCCAGGCCGGTGGAGCAGAAGACCGAGATCTGGTCCGCGCCGGTCCGCCCCGGGGCCGCCCCGGCCAGCACCGCGCCCAGGTCGCGCAGCCGGTTCGCGTACGGCTCGACGGCGGCGAGCATCGGCGGGGCGTACGCGGCCGCCTGGGCGGGCGAGTCGGTGACCAGCAGGTCGGCGGCGTCCAGCAGGTCGGGCCCGAACTCGTGCCGGTCGACCTGCTTGAAGCCGACCGTGTTGACGTGGGTGCCCGGGGCGAGGTCGGTGGCGTCCAGCACCGGGCAGGTGCTGGTGGTGGCGAGCACCACGAGGTCCCGGTCGCGCACCGCCGCGGCGGCCGAGTCGACGGCGCGGGCCGGCACGCCCAGCTCGGCCCGGACCCGGGTGGCGAAGGCCTCCCGGCGGGCCGCCGAGCGGCTGTGCACGGTCACCTCGCGCAGCGGGCGGACCGCGGCGGCGGCCCAGACCTGGGTCCACGCCTGGCGACCCGAGCCGACCACGCCGAGGGTGGCCGCGTCGGGGCGGGCCAGCGCGTCCACGGCCACCCCGCCCAGCCCTCCGGTGCGCCGCGAGCCCAGCTCCTCGCCGACGGCGATGGCGCGTACCGCCCCGGTGGTGGCGTCGTGCAGCACCACGAGCTGCGCGCTCTCCGGGTGCCCGAAGGTGTCGTACGAGCGGAAGCCGTACCACTCGCCGGTGAGGTGCCCGGCGGTGAGCACCATCCGGCCGCCGCCGAGCGGGGCGGACGCCCGGGGCGGGGCGATCAGCCGGCCCTCGTACGCGGCCAGCAGCGCGTCCCGCATGGCGGCGACGGTGAACGGGGCGTCCACGGTGGCGGCGACGTCCTCGTCGGAGAAGAGCACGGTCATGCCGACCATGGTGCAACCTGAAGTTGACGTGAACTCCAGCCATGGTGGGATTCCTCACCGCGCCGGACCATCGGCTGCGGCGGTGCTAGCGTCGGCCTCGGCGGCCCCGCGCCGCCCCGGACGAGTGGTGGGCGTACCCGGTCAGGCCAAGACGCCCCGCGTGACCGCCCGTCCCGGCCCCGGTGGCCGGGCCCGCCCCGTCAGAGGTGACCCGATGGCCTGGCTCGTACTGGTGCTCTCCGGACTGCTGGAGACCGCGTGGGCGATCGCCCTCGACCGCAGCGCCGGCTTCACCCGCCCGCTCCCCTCCCTGGTCTTCGTCGTCGCGCTGGTGGCCAGCATGGCCGGCCTGGCATACGCGCTGCGGGACATCCCGGTCGGCACCGGCTACGCCGTCTGGGTCGGCATCGGCGCGGCCGGCACGGCCGGAGTCGGCATGCTGGCGCTGGGCGAGTCGGCCAGCCTGCCCCGGATCGCCTGCCTGCTGCTGGTGGTCGCCGGCGTGGTCGGCCTCAAGCTCTTCCACTGAGCCTCCGGCCCGTCCGGCGTCCCGTTTGGACGGCATGCCGGCGCGGGTATCTCCTCCTCGCCCCACCCGAGAGGAACCACCGACGGAGGACATCATGGCCGACATCCACGCCACCGCCCGCCCGCGCAGCAGCGCGGCACGCGTCTGCACGATTCTCGCGTTCGTCTTCGCGGTCATCGCGATCTTCTTCCTACCGCCGCTGTTCGGGCTGATCGGCCTGGTGCTCGGCATCGTCGGCGCGGTGCTCGGCGACAAGCCCCTCGGCTGGTACGCCGCCGCCGCCAGCGTGGTCGGCGCCGTCATCGGCATGATCCTCAGCTACGCCATCTACAACTCCTGACCCGGTACGCGTCAGGGCCCGCCGGGAGCACCGGCGGGCCCTCGTCGCGGTCTCTGGCGAAGGCAGGCGGACCCTAGTGCAGGCGCGCCGATGCCCCGGCCGGCGGCCGACCGGCCGGCACCAGGACCAGTGACACCAGCGCGGCCAGGGCGGCGGCGACCGCGCTGAAGACGAAGGCGTGCGTGAAGCCGGTGGCCACCACCCCGCCGGAGGTCAGACTCGCGGCGGCGACCGTGGAGACGACCGCCACGCCGACCGAACCGCCGAGTTCGTGGAACGTGTTGACGATGCCCGAGGTGACGCCGGCCTCCCCGGGTGCCACCTCGGCGAGCGCGGTGGTGGTGGCCGCCACGAACGTCATCCCCAGCCCGGCCGCGGCGACGCTGATCCCGATGACCATCGACCCGGACGTCGGCCCCATGGCGGGGATCGCGGCACCCAGTGCGGCGACGGCGAGTCCCACGGTGGCCGTCGTACGGGGACAGAGGTGCCCGACTCCGCGGCTGGCCAGGTGGGCGCCGACGACGGTGCCGAGCGCCACCGGCAGGAAGAGCAGTCCAGTGGTCAGCGCCCCGTGTCCGCGCACCTGCTGCAGATAGAACGAACCGAGGAAGAAGCTCGCGATCAGTAGCCCGGTCGCCACCAGCATCAGGAACGAACCCGCGGCGACCCGGCGGCGGGCGAGGATCGAGAGGTCCACCAGCGGCGCCGGGACGGCCCGTTCGACCAGCACGAAGCCCGCGTAGAGCGCGGCGGCGACCGCGAGCGGGCCGAGGGTGGACATGGCGGTCCAACCGTGGTCGCCGGAGCTGATCAGCCCGTAGAGCGCCGCCGCGGTGGCGAGCGTGACGATGAGCGCCCCGGGCAGATCCAGCTTCCGATCCGCGCGCCGTGGTCCCGGCCCGGGCAGGACGACCAGCAGCAGCGCGAGCACGGCGACCCCGATCGGCACGTTGACGTAGAAAGATCCATTGCCAGCCCGGGCCGGCGGTGAGCAGGCCGCCGACCAGCACGCCGACGGCCGCTCCGGTGCCGCCCAGGGCGCCCCAGACGCCCAGCGCCCGGTGCCGCTCCGGGCCTTGGAACAGCGTGGTGACCAGGGAGAGCGCGGCGGGAGAAAGGAGTGCGGCACCGACGCCCTGACCGATCCGACCGCCGATGAGCATCGCGGCGTTGACCGAAAGCCCCGCCACCAGCGACGACGCGGTGAAGAACGCCAGGCCGGCGAGCACGGTCCGGCGGGCCTCGAACAGGTCGGCGGCGCGACCGCCGAGGAGCATCAGGCCACCGAAGACCAGGGTGTACGCAGTGACGACCCAGGTCAGCGCCGCGCGGTCGAGACCAAGGTCGACACCGATGCTCAGCAGCGCGATGGTGACCACTGTGATGTCGAGGATGAGCATGAACTGGGCGAGGCTGAGCAGCGCCAAAGCCCGCCATCGGCGCGGGACGGGCGTGGCCGGCGCGGCGCCGTGCGGTGACGATGTGACGTGGACGTTCATGTGGCGCTCCCGAAGACGGACGGCCGGGCAGCCGGCGGGAATCGTCCCGGGCCGCCCATTAAGTCGTACGCGGGTGTACGACTTACTGTCTCACGGTAACCTGAACACCGGTGTCTGACAAAGGAGGACGTGGTGGACCGGACAACCGACGCCGTCGGGCAGCGCGGCAAGCGCGCGGACGCGCAGCGGAACATCACCGCGATCCTTGACGCGGCACTGGAGTGCCTGGTGCGAGATCCGGACGCCAACATCGCCGAGATCGCCCGGCGCGCCGGGGTCGGCCGGGTGACTCTCTACGGCCACTTCTCGTCCCGCGACGACCTCATCGACCAGCTGTTCACCCGCACCGTGGACCGGGCGGACCGGGCGTTGGAGACGGTCGACCTGACCGGTGACCCCCGGGCGGCCCTCAGCCGCCTCGTCGCATCGAGCTGGCAGATCGTCGACCAGTTCCGGCACCTGCTCGATGTCGCCCAGCGGTCACTGCCACCCGCCCGCATCCGGGCCGCGCACGAGGGGCCGATGCGCCGCATCGCCGGCCTCATCGAGCGCGGCCGGGCCGAGGGCGTGTTCCGCACCGACCTGCCCGCGACCTGGCTGGTCGCGCTCGTCCACACCGTGGTGCACGCGGCGGCGGACGAACTCAGCGGAGGGCGCCTCGCCGAGCAGGACGCGCCCTTCGTCATCGACGCGACCCTGCAGGCCGCGTACGCGCCACCGGCCGGGTGACCCGACCGGTCACCGCTCGGCGCCCTACTCCTCGCCGCCGCGCAGGCCGGCCAGGACCTCCTCAAGCTCGTCCGGCTTGACCAGCACGTCGCGAGCCTTGGACCCCTCGGACGGGCCGACCACGCCCCGGGTCTCCATGAGGTCCATGAGCCGGCCCGCCTTGGCGAAGCCGACCCGCAGCTTGCGCTGGAGCATCGAGGTCGAGCCGAACTGCGAGGTGACCACCAGCTCCACGGCCTGCACGAGCAGGTCCAGGTCGTCGCCGATGTCCTCGTCGATCTTCTTCTTGCTGTCCTGCGCGGGGGCGAGCACGTCCGGACGGAAGTCCGGCTCGCGCTGGTCCTTGCAGAACTTCACCACGTCGTGGATCTCGCGCTCGGTCACCCAGGCGCCCTGGATCCGGATCGGCTTCGACGCGCCCATCGGCAGGAACAGCCCGTCGCCGCGGCCGAGCAGCTTCTCCGCGCCGGGCTGATCCAGGATGACCCGGGAGTCGGCCAGCGAGGAGGTGGCGAAGGCGAGCCGGGACGGCACGTTCGCCTTGATCAGGCCGGTGACCACGTCCACCGAGGGACGCTGGGTGGCCAGCACCAGGTGGATGCCGGCGGCCCGCGCCAGCTGGGTGATCCGGACGACCGAGTCCTCCACGTCGCGCGGCGCGACCATCATGAGGTCCGCCAGCTCGTCCACGATCACCAGCAGGTACGGGTACGGCCGGATCTCCCGCTCGCTGCCCGGCGGGGCCTTGATCTCGCCGTTGCGCACCTTGCGGTTGTAGTCGTCGATGTGCCGGACCCCGTTGGCGGCGAGGTCGTCGTAGCGCATGTCCATCTCGCGGACGACCCACTCCAGCGAGTCGGCCGCCTTCTTCGGGTTGGTCACGATCGGGGTGACCAGGTGCGGGATGCCCTCGTAGCCGGTCATCTCGACCCGCTTCGGGTCGATCAGCAGCAGCCGCACCTCGTCCGGGGTGGCCCGGGTGAGCACCGACACCAGCAGCGAGTTGAGGCAGGACGACTTGCCCGCGCCGGTCGCGCCGGCGATCAGGATGTGCGGCATCTTGGCCAGGTTGGCCACCACGTAGCCGCCCTCGATGTCCTTGCCGAGCGCCACCACCATCGGGTGGTGGTCACTGGTGGCGGCACGCGAGCGCAGCACGTCACCGAGCGCCACGTTCTCCGGGTCGGTGTTGGGGATCTCCACGCCGACCGCGCTCTTGCCCGGAATCGGGCTGAGGATCCGCACGTCCGGCGACTTCACCGCGTAGGCGATGTTGCGGGACAGCTGGGTGATCCGCTCGACCTTGACGCCCGGCCCCAGCTCGACCTCGTAGCGGGTGACCGTCGGGCCGCGGGTGAAGCCGGTGACCGCGGCGTCCACGTCGAACTGGTCGAAGACGCCGGTCAGCGCGGCGATCACCTCGTCGTTGGCCTTGCTCCGCGTCTTCGGCGCGGCCCCGCTGCCCAGCATGTTGGCCGGCGGCAGGGTGTAGTCGCCCGCCAGCCCGGTGAGCGCGAGCTGCTCAGCCCGGGTGGGCAGCGGCGAGTGCTCCGGGGGCTCGACCGGCTTGCGGCTGGCCGGCACCCGCTTGCGCGGCAGCACCAGGGTTTCCTGGAGGTCGACGCCGTCGAGGTCGTCGTCCGGGTCGAGCGGGTCGACCGGCGGCGGGAGACGCTTGGCCGCCCGCTTCCGGGCCGGCTTCGTCGCCGCCTCGGCCGCCTCGGCCTCCTCGGCGTCCGGCGGCACCGGGGCGACCCGCAGCCCGAGCCGCTCCGGGATCTTGTTGATCGGGGTCGCGGTGATCACCAGCAGGCCGAAGACCAGCAGCAGGAGCAGCAGCGGCATGGCCACCCAGGCGGTGACCGCGGACTTGAGGAGGTCGCCCAGGCCGGCGCCGATCAGGCCGCCCGCGTAGTCGCGCTGGACCTCGTCGACCGGGTCCTGTCCGATGTGCAGCATGGCCGCCGTGGCGAGCAGCATGGAACCCCAGCCGACCAGGCCGCGGCCGCGGTGCGCGGGATCGGCCGGGGTGCGCATCAGCCGCCAGGCGCCCACCATGAGCAGCACCGGCAGCACGATGGCGATGGCCCCGACGAAGAGGCGCACGGTGTCCGCGAGATGCCGGCCCACCGGCCCCGCGCCGCCGGACCAGATGCCCACGGCACTGAGAATGGCCAGGCCGAACAGGAGCAGCCCGGCGCCGTCGCGGCGGTGCTCCGGGTCCAGCTCGCGGGTGGTGGCGGCCTGCCGGCCGGCCGCCCGGAACACCCAGCCCACGCTGTGCGCCAGCCCCATCCACAGGGCACCCAGCGCGCGGCCGAGGAAGGCCGCCGGGCTCGGCCCGGGCGCCGGGCGCCGCCGAGCCCTCGCCCGGCTGGCCTTCTTGGCCGGCTGGCGGGCACGGCTGTTCGTGGTTCCGCGCGGCGACGCGCCGCGCCGCCGGCTCGCCTGAGAGGTACGGCCCGCCATACAGTCACCGTAACGGCGGGACCCGGCAGATCGCCGCTTTTCCGGGTCGTGTCCGCGCGTCGCGGCACGGATCCGCCGCCCGTTGTGTTATTCGCCTCAGAAGGGATGCCCTCATGGCGTCGCCGGAGATCGAGGACGGTCCGGACGGCCCCCTGGCCGGACACCCGCAGGCGCTACGACCGCTGACCGGCGAGCTGATCGCCGCCGTGCTGGCCAACCGGGGGTACGCGGTGACCGAGGACGCCGACGGCGACCTGGTGGGCCGCTGGGACCAGAGCCTCATCTGGTTCTTCCGGCGCGGCGCCGCCGGGGAGGTGCTCCAGGTACGCACCGTCGCGGCGCACCGGTTCGGCATCGAACACGTGCCCGGCCTGCACGCCTTCTGCAACGCCTGGAACCACGACCGGCTCTGGCCCAAGGCGTTCGTGCACGTGGCCGACGACGGGCTGGCCCAGGTCTGCGGCGAGGTGACCACCGACCTGGAACGCGGCGTCACCCCGCACCAACTCGACCAGCTCGTCGACTGTGGCGTCACCACCGGCTGCCAGCTCGCCGCCGCCGTGGCGGACCTGCCCGGCGGGACGGTCCGGTGACCACCTCCCGGGACCGGGGGCTGGCCGACGCGCTCGCCGACGCCCGGGACCTGCCCGACGGCGAGGCCCGCTGCGCCGAGCTGGAGCGGATCGCCGCCCGGGCCGACGCCACCGGCGATCCGCGTACCGGGCTGGCGGCGCGGTTCGCGCTGGTCGAGGCGTACCTGCACCTGGGCGAGCGGTGGCGGATGGTGGAGCCGGTACGCCGCTGCGTGGCCACGGTGGACCGGCAGCCCGGGCTGCTCGACGGCCGCCCCGGCGAGGCCGAGCGGCTGCGCCGGCACCAGCGGCAGGCCGTGGAGGCGCTCTTCGGCACCCCCCGGGTGGCCCTGGACCAGGCCCGTTCCCTGTTGGACGATCTCGCCGACCGGCTGGGCCCGGACGCCGAGCCGGTGGCTGAGCTGCGCTGCCGGCTCGCCGACCACCTCGGCGACGAGCCCACCGCCCGCCGCGAGTACGACCGCTGGTCCGCCGGCGACCCGTCCGACCCGGTGGCCGGCTGCGCCGGCTGCGCCCCCGCGCGCCGGGCCGAGCTGCTGGCCGGCTGGGGCGAGCCGGCGGCCGCGCTGGCCGCGCTGGAGCCGGCGCTCGACGGCGAGCCGGGCTGCACCGACCAGCCGGAGCGGGCCCTCGCCGCCGGGCTGCTGCCCTGGCTGCGCACCGGCGAGCCGGCGCGTGCCGCGCGGGCGCACGTGCGGGCGTACCGCCGGCACCGCGGGGAGCGGACGGCGTTCCCGCAGCTCGCCGCACACCTGCGGTTCTGCGCGTTGGGCGGGCACCTGGCGCACGGGCTGGACGTGCTGGCCGAGCAGCTGCCCCGGCTGGACCACCCCGCCGACGACCTCTCCGCGATGGAGTTCGCCGCGGCGGGCGCGCTGCTCTGCGGGCTGGCCGTCGAGGCCGGTCTCGGCGAGCGGCCGATCCACCGCCCCGGCCACGGGCCCCGGCCGGCCGCCGAGGTGGACGTGGCGGCGCTCGGCGGCCAGCTCCAGGCCCTCGCCACCGCGCTCGCCGGTAGCTTCGACGCCCGCAACGGCACCGGCCACCAGTCCGGCCGGATCGCCTCCTGGCTGGCCGAGCGGCCGCTCGCCGAGCCGGTGCCGCTGCCCGCCGAGGACGACGTGGAACCCGGCGACGACCCGGCCGAGCCCGGGCCGCCCGGCGAGGAGGAGGTCGCCCCGCTGAGCCTGCGGCTGCTCACCGCCGCCCTCGACGCGCGCGGCGACGCGTACACGCTGGAGCCGGACGGCACCGTGGTGGGGCGCTGGGGCGAGGCGGTGGTCCAGTTCCGCCGGCTCGGGCCGCAGGGCGAGGTGCTGCACGCCCGGGCTGTGGCGCTGCGCCGGCTGCCGGCCGCCCGCCGCGCCGAGGCGTACGCGTTCTGCAACGCCTGGAACCACGACCGGCTGCTGCCGGCGGCGTACGTGCACGACCCGGGCGACGGGACGCTGCTGCTGGCCGCCGACGTCACCACCGACCTGGCGTACGGGGTGGCCCCGGCGCAACTCGTCGTGCTGGTCACCGCGGCGGTCAGCACCGGGGCCGCGTACGCCGACGCGGTCGCCGCACTGCCCTGATCCCGGACGCGGCGCGGCCCCCGGCCACCGGGCGGTGGTGGACGGGGGCCGCGGTCCTCCGGCCGCCGGGTTCGACCCCGGCGGCGGCTCAGCGGGCGGAGAACGCCAGGGTGTACTCGCCGGCCCCGGCCAGACCGACCACCCGGTAGCGGTAGGCGCCGGCCGGGGTGTCGGCGGTCAGCCGGGCCAGCCCGTCGGCGCTGTCGGCGCGGGCCACGGTGCGGAACGCGCTTCCGGTGAAGCGTTGCAGTTCCAGCGCCACCCGGTTATTCGCGGGCGCGGAGACACAGGCCTCCTGGGCGCCGCCGGGCATCCGGAAGAAGCGGCCGTCCGGCTGGACCTGCGCCCGCCCGGCGGCGATCCGGCCGGTCCGGCTCACCTGCCCGGTGCAGGCCGTCGCATCGCCGGCCGGCGGGTTGGCCGGCGCGGTGCTCGCCGGCGGCGCGGTGGCCCCGACCCCGGCCGGCGGCGCGGAGGGGGCCGGCTGGTCGCCCGCGGTGATCAGGGTGAGGTTGTTGCGCTGGAGGATCTCGTTGACCGGCTGGAAGAAGGTGACCCCACCCCGCGTGCAGTCGCCGGAGCCGCCGGAGGTGACCCCCTGCGCCTGGTCGCCGGAGAGCCAGGCGCCGCCCGAGTCGCCCGGCTCGGCGCAGACGTTCGTCCGGGTCAGCCCGGTGACCGTTCCCTCCGGATAGTTCACCGTGGCGTTCCTGGCCTGGATCACCCCGCAGCGGGTGCCGGTGGTCGAGCCGGAGCGGCACACCGAGGCGCCGACCGGGGCCTCGGTGGAGCCGTTCACCGGCACCGTGCCACCGTTGAAGTCGTTGACCACGCCCTGCGGCGTCCACTCGCCGTTGACCTCGACGACGGCCCAGTCGTCGCCGGGGAACGAGGAGGCGGCGAAGGTGCCCTGGGCGACCCGGTTCGCGCCGGCGGTGCGGTCCCCCGGCCGGCCGCAGTGCCCGGCCGTGACGAAGCCGCCGACCACCGAGAAGCCGACCGAGCAGCGCCCGGCGCCGTTGATGAAGTAGGCGTCACCGCCCCGCACGTCGAACAGCGGCCGGGGCGCCTCGTCGGCGGTCTTCACCCGCACCGCCCCCGCGGGCACCCCGCCGGCCTCGGCGAACCGGCGGCCGGCCGCCTCCGCGCCGGGCCGGGCGACCACCACCACCGAGTTGGTGGGCACGTCGACGTACCAGCCGGCGACGTCCGGGGTGGCCTCGCCGCCGGCCGCGTCGAGGCGGGTCTTCACCGCGTCCAGTTCGGCGACCCCGCGGTCGACCCGCTTCGGCACCGCGCCCGCGGCGGTCACCCGGGCCGCCCGCGCCGGGTCGGCCACCGCCACGTTCAGCGTCGCGCCGTCGGCGCCGAGCCAGCTGCCGCCGTAGTCGGCGCCGAGTTCGGTACGGAGTTTCGAGACCGTGCCGGACGCCCACCGCTCGGTCTTCAGCCGTCGGACCGCCTGGTTCCGGGTGAGCGAGAGGTCGCGGCTCAGCGCGTCCAGCACCTCGGGCGCGACGCCGTCGGACGCCGCCGGGGCGCTCCGCCGGGCCGCCGGGTTCTCGCCGGCGAAGGACGGCAGGGTCACCGCCGCCGCCGTGCCCGCCGCCGCCACCAGTACGCCGATGGCTGTCATCCGTCTGCGGTCCATCCGCCACGCTCCTCCCGGCCGGCGCGGGGTACGCCTGCCGGAGCGGTATACGGAGACGGACGCCGATCGGTTGAACGGGACCGGTCAGCATGGCGGAGCGTGGCGGGACGGCTTCGGGGCGTACCCCGGGAACGACGACGCCGGCCCACCGCGGAGGGTGGACCGGCGTGCGGCGTGTGCGGCGGTCAGACCTCGACGACCGTCGGCACGATCATCGGCCGGCGGCGGTACGCGTCGTTGACCCAGCGCCCGACGGTGCGCCGGACGATCTGCTGGAGCTGGTGCGGATCGGTGATGCCGTCCGCGGCGGCCCGGTTGAGCGCCTCGGTGACCAGCGGGATGACCGGGTTGAACGCCTCCGGGTCCTCGGAGAAGCCCTTCGCCGAGAGGGTCGGCCCGCCGACCACCTTGCCGGTGACCGAGTCGACCACCACGGTGGTGGCGATGAAGCCGCCGTCGCCGAGGATCCGGCGCTCGGTGAGCAGCGACTCGCTGACGTCGCCGACGGCGAGGCCGTCGACGTAGACGTACCGGCTCTTCACGTGGCCGACCAGGCTGGCCCGCCCGTCGACCAGGTCGACCACGTCGCCGTCCTCGCAGAGCACCACCCGGTCCGGCGCGACACCGGACTCGATACCGAGCCGGGCGTGCGCCCGCAGGTGCCGCCACTCGCCGTGCACCGGCATGAGGTTGCTCGGGCGCGTGACGTTGAGCAGGTAGAGCAGCTCGCCGGCGGGAGCGTGACCGGAGACGTGCACCTTCGCCACGTCCTTGTGGATCACGGTCGCGCCGGCCCGGGCCAGCCGGTTGATCACCCGGTAGACCGAGGTCTCGTTGCCGGGCACCAGCGAGGAGGCGAGCACCACGGTGTCGCCGGGGGCGATGGTGATGTGCCGGTGGTCGCCGCTGGCCATCCGGCCCAGCGCGCTCATCGGCTCGCCCTGCGAGCCGGTGGACATCAGCACGATCTGCTCGGGCGGCAGCGTGGTGGCCTCCTCCAGCCCGACCACCAGGCCCGGCGGGATGTTCAGCAGGCCCAGGTCGCGGGCGATGCCCATGTTGCGCACCATGGACCGGCCGATCAGCGCCACCTTGCGGCCGTGCTCGACCGCCGAGTCGAAGACCTGCTGCACGCGGTGCACGTGCGAGGCGAACGAGGCCACGATGATCCGGCCGCGCGCCTTCTGGAAGATCGAGTCGAGCACCGGCCCGATCTCCCGCTCCGGGGTGACGAAGCCGGGGATCTCTGCGTTGGTGGAGTCGGAGAGCAGCAGGTCCACGCCCTCGGCGCCGAGCCGGGCGAAGCCGGCCAGGTCGGTGATCCGGCCGTCCAGCGGGAGCTGGTCCATCTTGAAGTCGCCGGTGTGCAGCACCAGGCCGGCGCCCGTGCGGATGGCCACCGCGAGCGCGTCGGGGATCGAGTGGTTCACCGCGAAGAACTCGCACTCGAACGGGCCGAGCCGCTCGCGCCGCCCCTCGGCGACGGTCAGCGTGTAGGGCTGGATCCGCCGCTCGGCCAGCTTCGCCTCGACCAGGGCCAGGGTGAACTGCGAGCCGACCAGCGGGATGTCGGGCTTGTGGGCGAGCAGGTACGGCACCGCGCCGATGTGGTCCTCGTGGCCGTGGGTGAGCACGATCGCCTGCACGTCGCCGAGCCGGTCCAGGATCGGCCCGAAGTCGGGCAGGATCAGGTCCACGCCCGGCTGCTCGACGTCGGGGAAGAGCACCCCGCAGTCGACGATCAGCAGCTTGCCCTCGTACTCGAAGACCGTCATGTTCCGGCCGATGGCGCCGAGTCCGCCGAGCGGGATGATCCGCAGGCCGCCCTCCGGCAGCGGCGGGGGCAGCTCACCCTCGATGTGCGCCTCGGTCACGCGTCACCTCATTCTGCGACGCCGTCGTGCGGCGTCCGTCGTGTCGTTCGATCATTCGGGAAGGGGTAGGCCCGCCGCGGCGCAGTCGGCGCGCAGCTGGGCCAGTTCGTCGCCGGTGGCGTCCACCAGCGGCGGGCGCACCGGGCCGGCCGGCAGCCCCTTGGCCGCCAGGCCGGCCTTCACCAGGATCACGCCCTGGGTCCGGAAGATGCCGGTGTACAGCGGCAGCAGCCGCCGGTGCAGGGCGAGCGCCGTGGCGGTGTCGCCCGCCTCGTAGGCCTCGATCATCTGCTTCGTCTGCACGCCGGTGAAGTGGGTGGAGGTGCCGACCACGCCGACCGAGCCGACCGCCATGGCGGGCAGGGTCAGCGCGTCCTCACCGCTGTAGAAGGCCAGGTCGCTGCGGGCCAGCACCCACGAGGTGGCGGTGAGGTCGCCCTTGGCGTCCTTGACCGCCACGATCCGGCCGTGCTCGGCCAGCCTGACCAGGGTCTCGGTGGCGATCTCGGTGCCGGTCCGGTGCGGGATGTCGTACAGCATGATCGGCAGCCCGCTGGCGTCGGCGACCGCGGTGAAGTGGCGCAACAGCCCGCTCTGCGGCGGCTTGTTGTAGTACGGCGTGACCACCAGCAGGCCGTGCGCGCCGGCCTTCTCCGCCTGCGCGGCCAGCTCGATGGTGTGCCGGGTGTCGTTGGTGCCCACCCCGGCGACGATCCGGGCCCGGTCGCCGACCGCCTCCGCGACGGCGCGGATCAGCGCCTCCTGCTCGGCGTCGGTGGTGGTCGGCGACTCACCGGTGGTGCCGTTGAGCACCAGCGCGTCGTTGCCCTGCTCGTCGACGAGATGACTCGCGAGCCGTACGGCGCCGTCGAGATCGAGCGACCCGTCGGCGGTGAACGGGGTCACCATGGCCGTGATCAGTCGCCCGAACGGGCGCGACGTGCCCCGGTCCGGGCCGGCAGGGAGGTCGTGCGTCATGTTCACAACCTAGCGGACGACCACCGGGGGCCCGGCGGCGAAGGGCGACGACTCACTCGGCGTGCGGAGAGGCCGCCACCTCGGTGCCGTCGGGCAACTGGGAGATCACGAAGTCGGCGAACACGTTCGGCGCGACCCCCTGGAGCTGTCGCAGGCACTCCACGGCCAGCTCGCGGATCTCCACGTCGGCGTGCTCGGTGGCGCGCATCTTGACGAAGTGCCGCCACGCCCGGTAGTTGCCGGTCACCACGATCCGGGTCTCGGTGGCGTTGGGCAGCACCGCGCGGGCCGCCTGCCGGGCCTGCTTGCGGCGCAGCGTCGGGTTGGGCTCGTCGGTGAACCGGGCCTCCAGCCCCTCCAGCAGCTCGGTGTACGCCCGCACCGCCGCCTCGCTCGCCTCGACGAACTTCTTGTGCAGCTCCGGGTCCTCGGCGATCACCGCCGGCTCGACCATGGCCGCGTCGCGCTCCGGGACGTAGCGCTGGGAGAGCTGCGAGTAGGAGAAGTGCCGGTGCCGGATCAGCTCGTGGGTGAAGGACCGGGAGACCCCGCTGAAGTAGAAGCTCACCGAGCCGTGCTCCAGCACGGAGAGGTGACCCACGTCCAGGATGTGCGCCAGGTAGCCGGCGTTGGTCGCGGTGGCCGGGTTCGGCTTCTTCCAGCTCTGGTAGCAGGCCCGGCCGGCGAACTCGGCGAGCGCCTGACCGCCCTCCGCGTCGGTCGACCACGGCACGTCGTCCGGGGCCTGGAACTGGGTCCACGCGATCAGCTTGACCTGGGGCTGCACCATCTCCGGCATTCCTGCGACTGTAGTGGCCGGTGGGCCGGCCGCGAAAGTTGGGCGCGCGGACGTGAACCAGCGCACCGGCGGCGAATCTCGGACACTTCCCGTCCGCGCCGGACGTCAGGTGTCCAAGATCTCGGTGCGGGTCAGACGTAGAGCGAGGTGAACGGGGCCCAGGGCAGGTTGCGGGCCACCGAGAAGGCGAGCCAGAGGGCCAGGAAGCCGCCGATCACCTTCGGGCTGACCCGCAGCTCCGGCAGCCGCCAGCCGAACGCCCGGTTCCCCGCCCAGCTGACGAAGAGCCAGGCCAGGAAGGGCAGCGAGAAGACGAAGAGGAAGTGGTGCCGGGCGGCGGCGGGCAGATCGGCGTGCAGCACGTACCAGAGGGCGCGGGTGCCGCCGCAGCCCGGGCAGTCCAGCCCGGTGGTGAGCTTGAGCAGGCAGGTCGGCCGGGCGTCCGGGTCGCTGTGGGTGGGGTTGCTGAGCAGCGCGTACGCCATGCCCAGGCCGACGCAGCCGAGCGCCGCGAGCGGCACCGCCCAGCGCGGGGCGCGGGCGTGCAGCCGCAGCACCAGGCGGGTGAACCGGTCCGGCTCGACGGCCGGGTAGGCCACCCCGGCGGGCCAGACCTCCGGCCCGGCGGCGGGCGGCCCGAAGTGGGCGTGCGGCCCTGCGGCGTGCTCCGCGTGCGCCCCGGCGTGCTCTGCGTGCGGCCCGGTGGCGACAGCGTGCGGCCCGGTGATGGTGGCGGGTGGTCCGGCCGGGGCCGGTCCGGGGGGACCGGCGGGCGGGGCCGGGTGCGGGTCGGGCGCGGCGGCCGGCCGGTCAACGCTCGTCACGCGCTCACCGTACACCCGCCACGCCCAGCAGGGCGGCGGCCAGCGGGGCGGCCAGGTCGCCGGCGGCGGGCGGGGCGACGGCGTCCAGGCCGAGCCAGCCGGCGAGCCGGTAGAGCTCGGCGGCGAGCGCCACCGCGGTCTCCCCCGGGTCGGCGCCCGGCTCGACCCAGGCCGCCGGCACCAGCAGCACCCCGGCCTTCCGGTCGGCCTTGAGGTCGACCCGGGCGGTGAACCGCTCGCCCTGGAGGAAGGGGAGCACGTAGTAGCCGTAGACCCGCTGCGGGGCCGGCACGTAGATCTCGATCCGGTAGTTGAAGTCGAAGAGCCGCTCGGCGCGGGCCCGCTCCCAGACCAGCGGGTCGAACGGGCTGACCAGGGTGTTGCCGCGCACCCAGCGGGGCAACCGCGCCTGGGCGTGCAGGTAGGCCGGCTGCCGCCAGCCCGCCACGGTGACCGGGATCAGCTCGCCGGCCTCCACCAGCTCGGCGATCGCCTGGCGGGCGCCGGCCACCGGCAGCCGGAAGTAGTCGCGCAGCTCCGGCTCGGCGGCCACGCCCAGCGATCGGCCGGCGATCGCCACCAGCGTGCGATGGGCGTCGGCGTCGCTCGGGGTGGGCGCGTCCAGCACCGCGGCCGGCAGCACCCGCTCGGGCAGGTCGTAGCGGCGGGCGAAGGAGGTGGTGCGATCCGCGGCGGCCACCTCGCCGGCCCAGAACAGGAACTCCAGCGCCCGCTTGACCGTGGACCAGTTCCACCCCCAGTTGCCCGTCTCCCGGGGCGCGTCGTGCTCGATCTCGGCGGCGGTGAGCGGGCCCCGGGCGGCCACCTCGTCGCGCACCCAGGCGACCAGTTCGGGCTGCTCCTGGGCGATCCGGCGCATCCCGCCCCAGGCCTCGTCGTGGGCCTTGGCCATCCGCCAGCGCAGCGCCGGGTGCAGCCCCACCGGGACCAGCGACGCCTCGTGCGCCCAGTATTCGAACAGCTCGCGGGGGCGCCGGTAGGCCGCGGTGTCGAGCAGGGTGGTCGGGTAGGGCCCGAGCCGGCTGTAGAGCGGCAGGTAGTGCGCGCGTTGCAGGACGTTGACCGAGTCCATCTGGATCAGCCCGACCCGGTCGAGCACCCGGCGCAGGTGCCGGCGGGTGGGCACGCCGGTGGGCGCCGGGTCGGCGAAGCCCTGGGCGGCCAGCGCGATCCGGCGGGCCTGGGCGAGGGAGAGCGATTCCGGTGCGGCCATCGTCGGGCACCCTATTGCACCGGTACGACACCTGTGTGGCGGCTGGACCGATCGCCCGGAGCGGCATAGAACGGACGGGTGCGCACCATCCGCCGGGAGGAACCGGACGACGCCGAGGCGATCGCCCGGGTGCACATCCACGGCTGGCAGGCCGGGTACGCCGGAATCATGCCGGACGAGGTGCTGAACCGACTGAACCCGGCCGCCTGGGCGCAGCGCCGCCGCGACCTCGGCACGGCCGACCCGGAGCACCCGTTCACCACGCTGGTCGCCGAGGTCGACGGGGTGGTCGTCGGCTTCACCACCTTCGGGCCGTACCGGAACAACCAGGACCGGGGCGACCTGGACCCGCGGTACGGCGAGGTCCTGGCGCTCTACCTGGAACCGGCGCACTGGAGCACCGGGCTCGGGCGGGCACTTCACGCCGCGGCCCGGGCCGGGCTGGCGGAGCGGGCGTGGACGGAGTACCGGCTCTGGGTGCTCGCCGACAACGGCCGGGCCCGCCGCTTCTACGAGCGGGCCGGGTTGTCACCGGACGGGGAGGAGTCCACCTACCCGGTCCCGCTGCACGGCGGGCGCGACCCGGTCCGGCTCGTCGAGCTGCGTTACACCGCCCGGCTCGACGGCTGAGCCGACCGGCCCGCCCCGCCCGGCGGGGCCGCCGCCGGTCGGCGTGGCCCAGCCGGGGATCGGCAGGGCGAGCAGCAGCGCCAGGCTGATCCAGACGTAGGTGTTGCTGCCCAGGAAGCCGTCGACGCCGGTGAAGTCCTTCTCCCAGGCCCAGACGATCCGGCTGGTCAGGAAGGCGTACCCGACGAGCGCGCCGGCCAGCAGCAGTCGGCGCCGGCGGCTGCGCGCGGGGGCCGCCATGCCGTTGTCGACCAGCAGGATCAGCCCGGGCAGCAGCCAGACCAGGTGGTGCACCCAGGTCACCGGGCTGACCAGGCACATGGTGGCGCCGGTCAGCGCCAGGCCGGTGGCTTCGTCGCCGGCGGCCACCGCGGCCCGGGAACGCCAGCCCCAGACCACCAGGGTGGCGAGGACCAACACCAGCCAGGCGACGGTGCTCGGGTGTTCCGGATCGAGCCGGGCCACCATCCCGCGCAGCGACTGGTTGGAGACGAAGGCCAGCTCGCCCACCCGGTCGGTGTTCCACAGCGCCTCGGTCCAGAACTCCCGGGAGGCGTCCGGGAAGAGCGCGGCGGCCACCAGCGTCGCCGCGGTCGCCGCGCCGATGGCGGTGAACGCGGCCCGCCAGCGGCCGGTGACCAGCAGGTAGACGATGAAGATGCCCGGGGTCAGCTTGATCGCGGTGGCCAGCCCGATGCCCACCCCGGCCCACCGGCTGCGCGCGGGCAGCAGCCGGAGCAGGTCCACCGCCACCAGGAACAGCAGCAGCATGTTGACCTGGCCGAAGTTGACCGTCTCGCGCATCGGCTCGTACGCGGCGGCCAGGCAGAGCGCCACGGCGAGGACGAACCAGCGGGTCCAGCCGGCGCGGCGGGCGACCGGGTCGAGCAGCCACCAGATGACCACCGCGCTGACCACCACGGTGGCGGCCACGCTCACCGTGATCGCGGCCGGCCACGGCAGGTACGCCATCGGCAGCATGACCAGCGCGGCGAACGGCGGGTAGGTGAAGCCGTACTGGGTGCCGGCCTTGAGGAAGTCGTAGATCTCCCCGCCGTCGTGCACCCAGAAGGTCAGCGCGCCGTAGTAGACCTTGAGGTCGAAGAAGCCGTGCCGGACGGCCGCCACGGACAGGAACGCGGTCACCGCGACGGCGAGCGCCAGCACGGCGACGACCTGCAGGAGCGTCCGCCTGGCACCCTGCGCCACCGTCGCCCTCCTCGCCCTGCGTAGGCTCTCGTGCCATGGCTCTCGGGTACGTCCGCCCCGCGCGTCCGGAGGACGCCGGCGAGATCGCACGCCTCCAGCTCGCCACCTGGCGGGCCGCGTACCGCCGGATCCTGCCCCGGCACGTGCTCGACAACCTGGACGAGGCCTACCTCGCCCGGCGGTGGAGCGCCGCGGTGCAGGAGCCGCCCTCGGGCGCGCACCGCGTGCTGGTCGCCGTCGAACAGGCCGAGCAATCGTATCTGGTGGGGTTCGCCGCCTCCGGTCCGGCCGACGCCGAGGCGCTCGCTCCGGGCGAGCCGGCCGACGCGCTCGCCGACGGCGTGGCGGCGGTGACCGACCTGCTGGTCGAGCCGCGCTGGGGCCGGCGCGGGCACGGCAGCCGACTGCTCGCCGCCATGGTCGACCACTGGCGGGAGGACGGCTTCACCCGGGCGGTGGCCTGGACGTTCGACGCCGACGCGGCGACCCGGAAGTTCCTCACCTCGACGGGCTGGGAGCCGGACGGCGCGGGCCGCGCGCTGGACGTGGACGACATGCTGGTCCCCCAGGTCCGCCTGCACGTCGGCGTCCCCGCCGAGCGGGCCGCCTCCTGACTACCCGCTGTCGGGGGTAGCGCCTACCGTGGCGGCATGACGACCGCACCGGCGCCGGCGACGAATGACCTGGAACCGTTCCGGGTCGAGCTGACCGGCTACGCCTACCGGATGCTCGGCTCGGTGTTCGACGCCGAGGACGCGGTGCAGGAGACCCTGCTACGGGCCTGGCGCGCCCGGGACGGCTTCGACGGCCGGTCCAGCCTGCGCACCTGGCTCTACCGGATCGCCACCAACGTCTGCCTCGACCTGCTGCGGGGGCGCGGCCGGCGGGCCCTGCCGGTCGACCTGGGCGGCCCGGTCGCGCCGGTGGCCGAGTCGCTCGGCGCGCCGGCCGGCGACTGGGTCGAGCCGGTGCCGGACGCGGCGGTACTCCCGACCGACCCGGCGGAGCTGGCGGTGGCGCGGGAGTCGGTGCGGCTGGCGTTCGTGGCCGCCCTCCAGCACCTGCCGCCCCGGCAGCGCGCCGTGCTGATCCTGCGGGACGTGCTGCGCTGGCGCGCCGACGAGGTCGCCGACCTGCTCGACGCCACCGTGCCGGCGGTCAACAGCGCGCTCCAGCGGGCCCGGGCGACCCTGGCCGGGGCGCGCGCCGACCGGCGCGCCGGGCCGGATCTCGACCCGGTCGACCGCGACCTGCTCGACCGTTACGTGGACGCCTTCGCACGCTACGACATCGACGCCCTGGTCGCGCTGCTGCGCGCGGACGCGGTGCAGAGCATGCCGCCCTACCCGATGTGGCTGCGTGGCGCGGCCGACATCGGCCGCTGGCTGGCCGGGCCGGGCGCCGGTTGCCGGGGCTCCCGGCTGGTCCGGGTGGCCGCGAACGGCGTCCCGGCGCTGGCGCAGTACCGAGTCGACCCGGCCGGCGGCCACCGGGCCTTCTCGATCAGCCTGCTGGAGTGCGCCGAGGGGCGGATCGCCCGGCTCACCCACTTCCTGGAGCCCCGGCTCTTCCCGCGCTTCGGGCTTCCGGACCGGCTCGATCCCTGACCGGCCGATGAGTTTCCGCCCGGCGCACCGTCCACCCCTGGTAGGCACGACGGAGGCGGCGCACCGGCGGAGTGAGGAGCGGGTCATGTTCAGGGACACGAAGGCGTTCAGCGGGTTCTCGGTCGACGACCCGGACCGCGCGGAGCGGTTCTACACCGACGTCCTGGAGTTGCGGGTGTCCCGGGACGACGCGATGGGCGGCCTGCTGACCCTGCACCTGGCCGGGGACCGGCCGGTGCTGGTCTACCCGAAGCGCGACCACCGGCCGGCCACCTACACGGTGCTCAACTTCCCGGTCCCGGACATCGACCGGGCGGTGGACGAGCTGATCTCGCGCGGGGTGCGGTTCGAGCGCTACGAGGGCATGCCGCAGGACGACAAGGGGGTCATGCGGGGCAACGGCCCGTCGATCGCCTGGTTCACCGACCCGGCCGGCAACGTGTTCTCGGTGCTCCAGGAGAGCTGAGCCGGCTCCGGCGGTCCCGGCACGGGGCGGGACCGCCGGCCGCCGGTCAGCCCTTGTCGGCGCCCTCGTTCGCGCCGCGGACGAAATAACGCTGGAAGATCACGAAGAGCACCGCCACCGGGATGGTGGCGAGCAACGCGGCGCCCAGCTTGAGCGGATACCGGCTGCCTTCGGCCGCCCCGGCGCCGACCGCTGGTGCGGCTACGCCGACCGCTCCCCGGACGGTCGATCATGAAGTTGACGGCGGAGTCGATCTCCTCGACTGCCGCCAACTTCATGATCAACGGGGTGGGGCGGCGGGGTGGGTGGGGGTGAGTTCGGCGACCAGTTCGTCGTCCTCCATGGCGCCCGTCGGGTGGAAGCCCAGGGAGCGGTAGAGGATGGCGGCGGCGGTGTTGTCCGGGTGGTAGCTGAGGCGGATCGGTTGTCCGGCCTTGGCGAGCCAGTCGGTGAGGGTCCGGACGACGGCGCGGCCGACGCCGTGGTCCTGCTCGGCGGCGTCGATCACCATGCCGCCGATCCAGCGGGAGCCGTCGTCGTCCACGCCCCACATGACGTGCCCGACCACCGTCTCGTCCGCGTGGACGGCGAGCGAGGTCCAGACGTCCGAGCGCATGGTCAGCACCAGGTAGCGGGCGGCCAGCGCCGGCACGAAGGCGCGCTGGTCGTCGCGGGGCGCCACGTCGGCCACCGCCCGCCAGTTGTCGTCGTCCACCGGCCGCAGGGTCACCCGGCGGCCGGCGCGGTCACGCAGCGCGGAATCGATCACGGCGGTCAGCCTAGGTCCGGCCCGCCCACCGAGCCATGGCTTTCCCCGAGCCATCGCTTTCCCCGGAGCCCCGGAGTCGCCCCAGAATCCGGATCGCCGAGGTGGCGTGTGCCGGCCTCCGCCACCCCGGCGCGCCGGAGTTGATCAAGGTCCGGCGCGGGTCGTCAGCCGGCGGGCGCGGTCGCGGCGGCGTCCAGGTAGGGGCGGGGGTCGCCGGCGCCGAGGTCGGTGATCCCGGCGCTGTGCAGGGCACCGATGGCCAGGGTGCGGCGCACGGCGGCGAAGGTGATCACGTGGCCGATCGTGCCGCCCAGCGTGTGGGTGGTCGGCGGCGAGCAGGTGGTGTCCACGAAGGTGTCGGCGAGGGTGCCGGCGGCCAGCGTCCGGGCCACGAAGGCCCGCCAGTCCCGGCCGGCGACCGCGTGCCGGGCGGCCAGCCCGGACACCGACCGGTCGCTCTCGTCGGGCCACTCGCCGCCGCGCAGCGCCGAGAGCCAGTGCTCCTCCTGGGTGACCATGGCGTTGATCAGCGAGCGGAGGGTGGGCCCCTCGTCGATGGTCTCCACGGACACGGTGACGGGCCGGTCGAGCATCTCGTCGTCGAGGGCGCCGGCGCGGTCGATGATCGCGGTGAGGGTCTCGACGTGGTGGTCGACCAGGTGTTGGAGAACGTTCATCGGAGTCTCCTGACGTGCCGCCGGCAGCCGCAGGCCACCGGGCGGTTGGAAGTGGACGCCGCTGGGGCAGGGCAGCTCCAGCTCGCGGAAGGTCAACGGCGGGCGCCGCCGGACCGCGGTCGGGGCGATGCCGTACGACCGCTGGAAGGCGCGGGTGAACGCCTCGTGCGAGCCGTACCCGGCCTCGACGGCGATGTCGAGGACGGTCCGGTCGCTGGTGGTGAGCCGGTGTGCCGCGCGCTCGAGGAGCAGCCGGCGGCGCAGCGCGCCCGGCGGTTCCCCGGTGGCCGCGGCGACCAGCCGGTCGAAGTGGAACCGGGACAGGTGGGCTCGGGCGGCCAGACCGGCCGGGCCGGCCTCCGGATCGTCGAGCGCGACCTGGAGCCAGTCGAGGAGGCCGGTGAGTCCGTCCGTCTGGGTCATGTGGACAGCCTGCACCCGCCGGCGGCCGCGCCGCTTGATCGCCGTTGCGCACCTGCGCCCCGCCCGCGGGCGGCCGCCGTCAGGGGTACGGCCGCCCGGGGGCGCGGCGGGAGTCAGTCGAGCAGGGCGTCCAGGCCGACGGTGAGGCCCGGCCGGCGGCGCACCTCGCGGACCGCCAGCAGCACGCCGGGCATGAACGAGGCCCGGTCGTAGGAGTCGTGCCGGATGGTCAGCGTCTCGCCGGTGGTGCCGAAGAGCACCTCCTGGTGGGCGACCAGGCCGGTGGCGCGGACGGCGTGCACGCGTACCCCGTCGATCTCGGCGCCGCGGGCGCCGGGCACCTCGTCCCTGGTGGCGTCCGGTGTCGGGCCCAGCCCGGCCTCGGCGCGGGCCTGCGCGACGAGCCGGGCGGTGTGGGTGGCGGTGCCGCTGGGCGCGTCCAGCTTGCGCGGGTGGTGCTGCTCGATGATCTCGACCGACTCGAAGTGCCGGGCCGCGCGGGCGGCGAACTGCATCATCAGCACCGCGCCGATGCCGAAGTTGGGGGCGATCACCACGCCGACGCCGGGCTTGCCGGCCAGCCAGCCGCGCACCTGCTCGAGCCGCTGCTCGGTGAAGCCGGTGGTGCCGACCACCGCGCTGATGCCCTGGTCGATGCACCACTGCAGGTTGTCCATGACGACGTCGGGGGTGGTGAAGTCGACGACCACCTCGGCGCCGGCGTCGGAGACGGCGGAGAGGCCGTCGCCCTGGTCGACCGTCGCCACCAGGTCCAGGTCGCCGGCCGCGTCGACCGCCTTGCAGACCTCCATGCCCATCCGGCCGTGGGCGCCCAGCACGCCGACCCGGATCGCCTCGGCCGGGTTCTTCTCCTGCTCGTCAGTCACGGGGGACAACCTATCCCAATCGGGACGCGGCCACCCCTACGGACCGGGGAGCGGGACGGGAGTCCCGGCCGGTCAGCGCGTGGTGAAGGCCGACTCGTCGAACGGGCCGACCACGGCGAGGGACATCGGCCGGCCGAGCAGCTCGGCGGCGAGGCCGTTGACGTCGTCCAGGGTCACCGCGTCGACCCGGGCCAGCAGCTCGTCCACCGGCATCAGGTTGCCGTAGAGCAGCTCGCCCTTGGCCAGCCGGCTCATCCGGGAGCCGGTGTCCTCCAGGCCGAGGACGAAGGAGCCCTTGCTCATCCCCTTGCCCCGGGCCAGCTCGGCCTCGGTGATCCCGGTGGCGGCCACCCGGTGCAGCTCGGCCCGGGTCAGGTCCAGCACCTCGTCCACCTTGCCGGGGGCGCAGCCGGCGTAGACGGCGAACAGGCCGCTGTCGGCGTACTGGCTGGCGTAGGAGTAGACCGAGTAGGCCAAGCCGCGCTGCTCGCGGATCTCCTGGAACAGCCGGCTGGACATGCCGCCGCCGAGCACGTTGTTGAGCACCCCGAGGGCGAAGCGCCGCTCGTCGAGGCGGTCGATGCCGGGGCAGCCGAGGATGACGTGCGCCTGCTCGGTCTCCTTCGGCTCCACCAGGGTGGCGGCCGGCTCGGTGCGTACCGCCGGGGTGGCCGACCGGTACGGGGCCGGCGTGGCCGCGTCGGTGTCCAGCGGGGTGCCGCGCAGCGCCTGCCGGACCAGCTTGACCACGGCGGCGTGGTCGAGGTTGCCGGCGGCGGCGATGACGATCTGCGGCGCGGTGTAGTGGCGGCGGTAGAAGGTCTGGATCTGCCGCCGGGTCATCGGGGTGACCGTCTCCTCGGTGCCGGAGATCAGCCGGCCGAGGGGGTGGTCGCCGTAGACGGCGCGGGCGAAGAGGTCGTGCACCTCGTCGCCGGGCTCGTCGTCGTGCATGGCGATCTCTTCGAGGATGACCCCGCGCTCGGTCTCCACGTCGGCGGCGGCCAGCACCGAGTCGGCGACCAGGTCGCACATGACGTCGATGGCCAGCGGCAGGTCCTCGTCCAGCACCCGCGCGTAGTAGCAGGTGTATTCCTTGGTGGTGAAGGCGTTGGTCTCGCCGCCCACCGCCTCGATCTCCGAGGAGATCTCCAGCGCGCCGCGCTTGTTGGTGCCCTTGAAGAGCAGGTGCTCCAGGAAGTGCGCGGCGCCGGCCTGCGGCCCGGTCTCGTCGCGGGAGCCGACCGCCACCCAGACGCCGAACGAGACGCTGCGCATCGCCGGGATCGCCTCGGTGAGCACTCGCAGGCCGCTGGGGAGCACGGTGCGGCGGACGGTGCCGCCCAGCGGGTCGTCGCTGAGCGTACGGGTGACCGCCCGGGCCGCTCCGCCCGCGGGGCGCGCGACCCCGGACGACGTCACCCCCCGTCGAGCCGCAGGGGAGGACGAACGCCGGGTCCGACTCACGAGGAACCTGCTCTCAGTTCGACGAGGGGTGGGTGGTGCGGGGGTGACGAACGACGGCTCCAGCGCGTCTCCGACAACTCCAGCTCGGCGCGGCTGACGCCGCGCGGCGACCTGGAGCCGTCGCTGGAGCAGTCACCGGCCGGGTGACGCCATTGGCGTCACCCGGCCGCTGAGTGGATCAGCTGTGCCGGGTCCGGCGCCGCGGACGGCCGTCGCCGCCGCCCTCGCCGCCACCCTCGCCGCGCTCCGGGCCGCGGCCGCCGCGCTCGCGGTCGCCGCCGCGCTCACGGTCGCCGCGGTCCCGCGGGCCACGGTCGCCGCCGCGGTCCCGGCCGGCCGGACGCTCGCCGCCCTCGCCCTCGCCCTCGGCCTCGGCCGCGGCCGGCGCCTCGGCGCCCTCCGGGCGGACCTTGTCCAGGTAGATCTTGCCGCGCTGGTCGATGTCGGCGATCTCGACCTCGACCCTGTCGCCGACGTTGAGGAAGTCCTCGACCTTCTCGACCCGCTTGCCGTCGCCCACCTTGGAGATGTGCAGCAGGCCGTCGCGGCCCGGGAGCAGCGAGATGAAGGCGCCGAACGCGGCGGTCTTCACCACGGTGCCGAGGAACCGGTCGCCGACCTTCGGCAGCGTCGGGTTGGCGATCGCGTTGATCCGCTCGACCGCGGCCTGGGCCGACGGGCCGTTGGTCGCGCCGACGTAGATGGTGCCGTCGTCCTCGATGGAGATCTCGGCGCCGGTCTCGTCCTGGATGGCGTTGATGGTCTGGCCCTTCGGGCCGATCACCATGCCGATCTTGTCGACCGGGATCTTCACGGTGGTGACCCGCGGGGCGTAGTCCGACATCTCGGCCGGGGCCTCGATGGCCCGCTGCATCACGTCGAGGATGGTCTGCCGGGCCTCGTTCGCCTGCTGGAGCGCGGCGGCCAGCACGTCCGACGGGATGCCGTCGAGCTTGGTGTCGAGCTGCAGCGCGGTGACGAAGTCCCGGGTGCCGGCGACCTTGAAGTCCATGTCGCCGAACGCGTCCTCGGCGCCGAGGATGTCGGTCAGCGTCACGTACTGGGTCTTGCCGTCGACCTCGTCGGAGATGAGGCCCATGGCGATGCCGGCGACCGGCGCCTTCAGCGGCACACCGGCCGAGAGCAGGCCCAGCGTCGAGGCGCAGACCGAGCCCATCGAGGTGGAGCCGTTGGAGCCGAGCGCCTCGGAGACCTGCCGGATGGCGTAGGGGAACTCCTCGCGCGACGGCAGCACCGGGATCAGCGCCCGCTCCGCGAGAGCGCCGTGACCGATCTCGCGCCGCTTCGGCGAGCCGACCCGGCCGGTCTCACCGGTCGAGTACGGCGGGAAGTTGTAGTTGTGCATGTAGCGCTTGCGGTTCTCCGGGGACAGCGTGTCCACCATCTGCTCCATGCGCAGCATGTTCAGCGTGGTGACGCCCAGGATCTGGGTCTCGCCCCGCTCGAACAGCGCCGAGCCGTGCACCCGCGGCAGCACGCCGACCTCGGCGGTCAGCGGACGGATGTCGCGCGGGCCGCGGCCGTCGATGCGGACCTGCTCGCGCAGCACCCGGTTGCGCACCTCGGACTTGGTCAGCGAGCGGAAGGCGGCGGAGAGTTCCTTCTCGCGGCCCTCGAAACGCGGGCCGAGCTCCTCGGCGACCTTGGCCTTGACCCGGTCCAGGGCCTCCTCACGGGCCGCCTTGCCGGCGATCTTGAGGGCCTCGGCGACCTCGGCGCGGGCCAGGTCGGCCACCGCCTCGTACGCGTCGTCGGAGTAGTCCAGGAAGACCGGGAACTCGGCGACCGGCTTGGCGGCCACCTCGGCCAGCTCGCTCTGCGCGCGGCACAGCTCGCGGATCGCCGGCTTGGCGGCCTCCAGGCCGCTGGCCACGATCTCCTCGGTCGGGGCGGTGGCGCCGTCCGCGATCAGGGCCACGGCGTGCGGCGTGGCCTCGGCCTCGACCATCATGATCGCGACGTCGCCGTCGGCCAGGGCCCGGCCGGCCACGACCATGTCGAAGGTGGCCCGGGCCAGCTCCTCCAGGGTCGGGAAGGCGACCCACTGGCCGTCGACGTGCGCGACCCGGGTCGCGCCGATCGGGCCGGAGAACGGCAGGCCGGAGAGCTTGGTGGACATCGAGGCGGCGTTGATCGCCACCACGTCGTACGGGTGCTGCGGGTCGAGCGCCAGCACGGTCTCGACGACCTGGACCTCGTTGCGCAGGCCCTTGACGAACGACGGGCGCAGCGGCCGGTCGATCAGCCGGCAGGTGAGGATGGCGTCCTCGCTGGGCCGGCCCTCGCGGCGGAAGAACGAGCCGGGGATCCGGCCCGCGGCGTACATCCGCTCCTCGACGTCGACGGTCAGCGGGAAGAAGTCGAACTGCTCCCGGGGCTGCTTGCCGGCGGTGGTGGCGGAGAGGACGACCGTCTCGCCCAGCTGGGCGATGACGGAGCCGGCGGCCTGACGGGCGAGCCGGCCGGTGGAGAAGGTGATCTCGCGGGTGCCGAACGACCCGTTGTCGATCACGGCGGTGCGGGATTCGGTGCCGAGGTTGGTCTCGGTCATGTGCTGTGGTGCTCCTTCGCGTCGTCGGCCCACGACACGGGGAACTGCTCAGGCGGCCGGTCTTCGATCGAAGCGCCCGGGTGGCCGGCATGATGCCGGGATTCCCGGGGGCCACTACCGGAGACCGGTGCTGACCTGCTCCCTCTCGGGTTGTCGCGCGGCCGGATTCTTCGGTGGTACCGGAACGGGGGAGCGGCCGAGTGGCCACTCCCCCGTCGCGTCATCGGCGCAGGCCGAGCCGCTCGATGAGCGACCGGTAGCGGTTGATGTCCTTCTTCTGGACGTAGTTGAGCAGCCGGCGGCGACGGCCGACCAGCAGCAGCAGCCCGCGGCGGCTGTGGTGGTCGTGCTTGTGCACCTTCAGGTGCTCGGTGAGCTCAGCGATCCGCTTGGTGAGGACCGCGACCTGCACCTCCGGCGAACCGGTGTCGCCCTCGGCGGTCGCGTACTCCGCACGGATCTTGGCCTTGGCTTCCTGGTCGAGCGCCATGTTCTCCCTGTTTCGTGGAACGTTCGATGAGGTCCGTCGGATCGGTCGGAGTGACCGGGGAACGGACCGGTTCCTCGCACCCGCGGCGTCGTGCAGGCACGCGAGGCCCCACGTCGGTCAGCCGACGTCCCCGCCAGACTACCAGCCCGACGGGGAACCGCCCGGTGAAGGGCCGCGAAGCGCCCGGGGGGCGCTCCGGCACGCTCAGCCGACCGCCCGGCGGGTCCGCTCCACGTCCTCGGCGATCTGGGCCACCAGCGGCTCGATCGCGTCGTACGTCCGTTGTTCCCGCAGGTGCGCCACGAAGTCCAGGGCCAGCCGCTCGCCGTAGAGGTCGCCGGTGAAGTCCAGCGCGTACGCCTCCACCCGGCGCTCCCGGCCGGAGAAGGTCGGGTTGGTGCCGATGGAGACCGCCGCGGCCAGCGGCTCCCCGCCCCGGCGCACCAGCCGGGCCGCGTACACCCCGTCGGCGGGGATCGCCGCGTACCGGTGGGTCAGCAGGTTGGCGGTCGGATAGCCCAGTTCCCGCCCGCGCTGGTCACCGCGGACCACCACGCCCTCCACCCGGTGCGGCCGGCCCAGCGCGGCGGCCGCCGCGGTCACGTCCCCCGCGTCGACGCAGGAGCGGATGTAGGTCGAGGAGAAGACCGTGCCCGCCTCGGCGACCAGCGGGCCGCCCTCCACGCCGAAACCGAAGGTGCGGCCCAGCCGCTCCAGCAGCGCCACGTCGCCGGCCGCCCTGTGCCCGAACCGGAAGTTGGCGCCGACCACCACGAGCGCGGCGTGCAGGTGCTCGACCAGGATGTCGTGCACGAACTCCTCGGCCGGCAGCCGGGAGAACTCCGGAGTGAACGGCACCACGCAGAGCACGTCGACGCCGAGCGCCTCGATCAGCTCCGCCTTGCGGGCCGGCTCGGTCAGCACGGCCGGGTGCGAGCCGGGGCGCACCACCTCGGCCGGGTGCGGGTCGAAGGTCACCACCACCGACTTGACGCCCAGCTCGCGGGCGCGCGCCACGGCGTGGCCGATGGTCGCCTGGTGGCCCTTGTGCACGCCGTCGAAGACGCCGATGGTGACCACCGACCGTCCCCAGCCGCCGGGCGCCGCCTCGTACCCCCGCCACCGCTGCATGCCGCTCCTCCCCTGTCCGCCCACACGCCGTCAGGCGGGGGCCAGCACGATCTCCGCGCGGGCCCGCCCGTCCCGCTCGCTGACGATAGCGATCAACCCGCCGTCCGGGCCGAAGACCGCGTACGGCCCGGCGATGCCCGCCGGGTCCAGCGGCCCGCCGTGGGAGAGCACCTTCGCCTCCTCGGGCGTGGCGTCCCGGCGCGGGAAGAACCGGCCGGCGGCCGCGTCCAGCGGCAGGTTCACCACCTCCGGCGCGCGCTGCTCCAGCGCGTCGAGGGTGGCCGCCTCGGCCAGGGTGAACCCGCCGACCGCGGTGCGGCGCAGCGCGGTGAGGTGGCCGCCGACCCCGAGCGCCAGGCCCGCGTCCCGGGCGATGGCCCGGATGTACGTCCCGGACGAGCAGGTCACGTCCACGTCCACGTCCACCACGTCCGGGGTGTCCCGGCGGATCGCCAGCACGTCCAGCCGGGAGATGGTGACCCGCCGGGCCGGCAGGTCGACGCTCTCCCCCTCACGCACCCGCTTGTACGCCCGCTGCCCGTCGATCTTGATGGCGCTGACCGCGCTGGGCACCTGGTCGACCTCGCCGGTGAGCGCGGCGAGCGCCGCGCGGACCGCATCGTCGGTGACCGCCCCGGCGGGGGTGCTGGCGATCACGTCGCCCTCCGCGTCGTCGGTGACCGTCGCCTGGCCGAGCCGGATTGTCGCGGTGTAGCTCTTGCCCGCGCCGATCACGTAGGTGAGCAGCCGGGTGGCGCGGCCCACACCGATCACCAGCACGCCGGTGGCCATCGGGTCCAGCGTGCCGCCGTGGCCGACCCGCCGGGTCCGGGCCAGCCGCCGGATCCGGGCCACCACGTCGTGCGACGTCATGCCGCCGGGCTTGTCGACCACGATCAGACCGTCTGTGCTCACGACCGCCAAGCCTGCCAGACGGCGGTGATCGCCCCTGCGGGGGATACCGCCCTGATCGAACCGGGTGTCAAGATCATGCGCCCCTCGCCCCACTCCTGCCCGGGAAGCATGATGAGCAGCGACGACCTCACCCCCGAGCCACCGCGGCTCGACCGCCCCTCACCCGGCCCGGAGGAGATCCCCGACTGGGTACGCCAACTCGAGCGGGACATCCGGGTCGGCCCGGCCACCCGGCTGCGCATCTGGTTCGGCCGGCACGCCCGCGGGCTGCGCGTCGGCGTCGGCGCGGTGCTGGTGCTCGCGCTGCTGGCCTACCTCGCCCCGGCCGGATACCGGTACGTCCGGCGCCCCGCCGAGCAGCCCCGGGCGTACCCGACGGTGAGCCCGCCCCCCGGCATCCAGGCGACCACCTCCGCCTCGCCGCCCCCGGCCGCCGGCCCGTTCGACGGCACCCCGGCGGCCGCGTACCCCGAGGGAGCGGCCGGGATCACGCTGCCCCCGGCGAAGGCGACCGGCGACTTCACCGCGAAGCAGGTGTCGGCCGCGCTCACGAAGATCCGGGCCGCCCTGGTGACCGCCCGGCTCGACCGCGCGTTCATGACGGCGAAGGACCGGGAGCGGCTGGTGCGGCAGTTCGCCCCGGACGAGCGCCGTTACGTCCGGGCGGACCTCACCGACGCCGTCTTCGCCAACCTCGCGACCCGGCTCGCGCCCGGGGCCCGGCTGCTGCCGGACCAGCCCCGGGTGAAGGGCCGGATCACCTACCGGGCGACCCGGAACGAACAGGGGACCCGGGTGCTCGAGGTGACCACCAACTTCGTCTGGGCGTACGCCTTCCACGGCCCGCAGGTGGTGCCCGGCGACGGGGTGGTGGTCGTGCACGACACGCTGGTCTGGCACGTGCCGCACCCGGGCGACGTCCCGGCCCGCGCGAACGGTCTCTGGCTCCGGGACATGCGCTCGTACGCCGCCAACATCGACTGCGCGGCCTCCGACAAGGGACTGCTGAATGTCGGCACGTGGCACGACGGGAAGGTGGTCGCCACCCCCACGCCGGACCCCGACTCTCTCTACGACCCCGACCGCTCGCTGGACATCCCGGACACCTGCTGACCCGGCCAGGAGCACGGGGTCGCGGCGTGGACCCCGTTCCGGCACACTGCCGCCACCCCCTTCGTCGCCCCACCCCCAGGAGCCCCGAGTGAGCACCACCCCGCCGTCCCACCAGCACCGCCCCCGGGTCGACCTGCCCGACTGGATGCGGAACCCCGAGCCGCCGCGGCGCACCCTCGGCCGCCGCGTCTCCGACTTCGTCGACGGCGTGCCGGCGCTGGCGGCGGCGCGGCGCCGGCTCTGGGCGTGGCGGGACCGCACCCGGTTCAGCGAGCGGCACCCGGTGGTCTCCGCCATCACGTCCTTCGTGGTGGTGGCCGTGGTGGCCACCACCCTGGTGGTCGGCACGCTCTACCTGCTTTACAAGATCACGAACCGCGAGATCTGACCGGACGCGCCCTTCCGGGTGCGACGACCAACCCTCCGTATGTCTGGGATGCCTGATGACCACCGAAGACGAGACCGCCCCGCCGACGGCCCCGGACCGGGACACCGTCGCCACCCGCGGTGACGCTGTCCGGCTGCCGAGCTGGATGACCGGCGAGGACGCGGCGACGCCGCTGACCCGCGGGGAACGGGCCCGGCTGGCCTGGGCCCGGCAGAGCGGGAAACGCCACGCCGCCGTCGTCGTGCTGATCGCGCTGGCGCTGGTCGGCGGAGCAGCCACGCTCGGCCGGGTCACGGTCGAGCGGATCCGGGCCGGCACGTCCCGGCCCGCGGCGTCTCCCACGCCGTCGCCGGTGCCGCTGAGTCAGGTCGGCGAGCCGCGCGACCTCTTCGCCGGCACCGTCGCGGCGGACTACGCGGTCGGCGAGGCGGGGATCACGCTGCCCCGGGCCGCCGCGCAGGGACCGTTCACCGCCCGGGAGGTGACCGCGGCCCTGACCCAGGTCCGGTCCGCGCTGGTGGCGGCCCGGCTCGACACCAGCATGATCGTCGGTGACCCGGAGCCGTTCCTGGCACTCCTGGCACCGGCCGCCCGCCGGGAACGGATCCACGACTTCGACGGCGACACCTTCCTGCACTACGCCACGCGGATCGGGTCCCAGGACCGGGCCGAGGAGGTCAGGACCCGGGGGACGATGCGCTACCGGGCCACCACGAACGAGAACGGCGTCCCGGTGCTGGAGATCACCACCGAGTACGTCTGGTTGTACGCCTTCGACGTGCCGCGCACGACGCCCGGCGCGGCGGGCCTGGCGGCGATCCGCGACAAGGTCGTGTGGCACGTGCCCCGGCCGGACGCGCTGCCGGCCGCGGAGCGAGGGCTCTGGCTGGTCTCGGCGGAGGCGAGCACCAGTAACGTCGACTGTGCCCGGTTGGCGGAGGGCTTCTTGACGGTGGAGCCGTGGATGGGCGGGCCGGGGTCGTTCAAGCCGTGTTGACGGTCAGCGGACCGCGCCGACCACCGCCCAGCCGCCGGAGCGCAGCCGCAGCAGCAGGGCGACCAGCCGGAGCACCACGAACAGGGTCAGCCCGGCCCAGATCCCGCCCAGCCCGAGGTTGAGCCCGTAGGCCAGCCAGATGGCCGGCAGGAAGCCGCCCAGCGCCGCCACGATGGTGAGGTTGCGCAGGTAGCGGACGTCCCCCGCGCCGATCAGCACGCCGTCCAGGGCGAACACCACGCCGCCGATCGGCTGGAGCGCGACGAACCAGGGCCAGGCGACCATGGCCTGCTCGCGTACCTCAGGATCGGAGCTGAACCACGACGGCACCAGGCCGGCCCCGGCGGCGATGAGCACCGCGAACGCCACCCCGCAGAGGCCGCCGAGCAGGGCGATCCGCCGGGCGAGGGCGCGCGCCGCGGCGGCCTCGCCGGCGCCGAGCGCCGCGCCGATCAGCGACTGCGCGGCGATCGCCAGGGCGTCCAGCACCAGGGCGGTGAAGAACCAGAGTTGTACGGCGATCTGGTGCGCGCCGACCGCGGCGGCGCCGAACCGGGCGGCCACGGCGGTCGCGGACAGGAAGCTGGCCTGGAAGGCGACGCCCCGGATGAGCAGGTCGCGGCTGAGCGCCAACTGCTGGCCGATCAGCCGGGGCCGGGGGCGCAGCGGGACCTGCTCACGGACCAGTGCCGCCGCGAAGAGGCCACCGGAGAGGGTCTGCGCCAGCGCGTTCGCCACCGCCGAGCCGGCCAGGCCGAGCCCGGCCGGATAGACCAGCAGCGGGCAGAGCAGCGCGGAGAGCAGGTTGGGGGCGAGCACGAAGAGCAGCGGCCGGCGGGTGTCCTGGATGCCGCGCAGCCAGCCGTTGCCGGCCGCCGCGAGCAGCAGGCCGGGCGCGCCGAGCGCCGCGATCCGCAGCCAGGTCGCGGCGGCGTCGGCCACCTCGCCGGGGCCGCCGACGAGGGTACGCGCCAACCACCCGCCCCCGACCTGCATGGCGAGCGCCACCAGCACTCCGACGCTCAGGGCGAGCCAGGACGCCTGCACGCCCTCGGCCACCGCGGCGGCCCGGTCCCCCGAGCCGAACCGCCGGGCCGACCGCCCGGTGGTGCCGTAGGCGACGACGGTGCCGAGCCAGGCGGTCAGCGTCAGCACCGTGCCGCCGACGGCGAGCGCGGCGAGCGGGACCCGGCCCAGGTGCCCGACGACCGCCGTGTCGACCAGGACGTAGAGCGGCTCGGCGGCGAGCACCACCAGCGCCGGCAGGGCGAGCGCGGCGATCCGCCGGGCCGTGGCGGACTGGGTGGCGGAGGCGACGGTCTGACTCATCGCCGCCGATCCTGGCACGCACCCAGTAAGGAACGCAACCCCGACCATCACTTACCGGTCCGGCCGCGTCCTTCCGTCGATCATGAAGTTGGCGGCGGTCTGGATCTCCGAATCCGCCGTCAACCTCATGATCGATGGGGCGGGGCGGGGAGGGTGGCCAGCCAGCGGCGGATCTGGCGGCGGGTGCGGAGGTGGGCCACCGGGAGGGTGGGGGCGGTGTTCCGGAGGGCGGCGAAGATGCGGGGGCGCGAGCGACGGGGGTAGTTCCAGACGTACCGGACGAACTCGAGGTCGATCTGCTCGGGGCAGCCCTCCGGGCGGTCGGGCCGGGGCGTCGCCCGGTACGCCCAGCGGCGGCGCAGCACCCGGACCAGGCAGCGCAGCCGGGGCGGGTCGCAGAGCACCAGGAGGTCGGCGTGGGGCAGGCGGAGATCGAGGGTGCCGCCGTAGTTGCCGTCCATCACCCAGGCCGGGCGGGCGGCGAGCGCGGCGACCTCGGCGCGGAAGTCGGCCTCCCCGGCGGGCACCCAGCCGGGAAGCCAGTAGTGCCGGTCGAGGTGGATCAGCGGCAGGTCGAGCCGGCGGGCGACCTCGCGGGAGAGCGTGCTCTTGCCGGCGCCCGCGCTGCCGACGATCAGGATGCGGCGCACCGGGCGACGGTAGCGCCGGACGCGAGCACGGGGCGACCGGAGCGGCGGTGACGTCGTGGCTACGGCGTCACCGCCGGGCGGCCACCGTCACTGACGGGTGTCCATCGAGGTCTGCAGAGCGCGGCGCATCTGCTCGCGCGCCTCGTCGGTGGTGTTCTCGGTCTGCGGCTTGCGCTTGGTCGCCATGGGAGTTCCCTTCCAGGGTGCGGACCACCGACGCACGGCGGCCCTGAGGGCGATCCGACACTCCAGCTCAACCTGGAGCCGTCGGTCTGCTGAGCGCCGGCAGCGGTCCGGGATCACCGGAGCGGCTCCCTGGCAGCGTGAGCCCGGGTCGGTCTGACCCTGGAGGGAGGCGGCACCGGGTGTGGCACCACCGCCCGTGACCAGCGCCGAAACGCCGGCCCCACCCAAATTAACGTTCACTTTCCACATGCTGCCCACTGTTCCCGCGATACGGACAGCACGGAGCGTGTCGGGGTGTGGCTCAGCGGGCCAGGAAGTGCCAGCCCAGCCACCACCAGAAACCGAACAGGCCGATCCGCCCGACCGGGACCGGCCCGACCTCGTAGCGCATCACGAAGGCGCAGACGTCGGCCAGGGACGGGATCCGCGAGCCCTCCCGCCGGGCGGCCCACTCGACGCCCGCGAAGAGCAGCAGCGCGGCCAGGAAGCCGCCGATCGCCAGGGCGCGCATCATCGGCGGACCAGTCCCCAGAAGGCGGTCAGCCAGGCGAACCAGGCCGCCGAGCGGACCAGCTGGTCCTCCAGCATCGGGTCGGCCAGCCGGGAGAAGGTGGGGAACTCGTCCCCCACGGACAGCACGAAGGTGGCGCCCTCCAGGACCCCGAAGACGGTGACCGGCAGCAGCCACCAGAGCGTGCCGGGCGGCAGCCGACGCGGCGCCGGCCGCCGGGGCGGCACCCGGTTGCTCAGGCCGACCCAGATCAACGCCCCGCCGGTGCCCAGGGTGTAGAGGTTGGCCGCGGTGGAGAAGGACGGCATCTGCCCGCCGACCAGGGAGAGGCAGATCAACACCGGCACGGAGACGACCGGCCGGTCCCAGACCCGGGGCGCCTCGACGGTGAGCTCACGGGGGTGATCCATCACCCGATTGTCCCCAGCGTCACGGAACGCCGGAAGACCGGCACGCCCCGGAGTCACCCCCGGTTCTCACCCCCGGGTCAGGCGGGCAGCAGTGCGCCGGAGAGTTCCGCGCGGATGCGCTCGACCACCTCGTCGACCGTGCCCCGCCCGGTGAACCCGGCCGCGAACCGGTGCCCGCCGCCGCCGAGCGCCATCGCCACCCGGCTCACGTCCACCGCGCCCTTGCTGCGCAGCGAGACCGCCCACTCGGCGTCGCCGGCCTGCTTGACCACGCAGCTGACGTCCGCCTCGGCGGTGCAGCGCACCGAGTCGATCAGGGCCTCCAGCACGTACGCCGGCTGGTCGTGCCGGGCCAGGTCGGCGCGGGTGGCGTAGGTCCAGACCAGCCCGTGCCCCGCGGCGGCCGCCGGCTCCAGCCGGGCCCGGCCCAGCACCTCGCCGAAGAGGCGGACCGCGCCGAACGGCCGGGTGTCGAAGACCTTCCGGGAGATCTCCCCCGGCCGGATCCCGGTGGCCAGCAGCCGGGCCGCCAGCTCGTGCACGGCCGGAGTGGTGGCCTCGAAGCGGAACGAGCCGGTGTCGGTGCTCAGCGCCACGTAGAGGCAGGCCGCGATCTCCGCGTCCAGCGCCACCCCGAGCCGGTCCAGCAGCCCGAGCGCGACCACCGAGGTGGCCGCCGCGTGCGGGTCCACCAGGTGGATGCCGCCGAACCCGGTGTTCGAGGCGTGGTGATCCAGCACCAGCGCGCTGCCCGCCTTGTCCAGCCGGTCGACCAGGTCGCCCAGCCGGGACTCGCTCGCCACGTCGAAGCAGATCACCAGGTCCGGATCGGGGTACGCGTCGTCCGGCGCCACCAGCAGGTCGGAGCCGGGCAGCCAGCGGAACGGCTCGGGCACCTCCGGCGGCCCGGGGAAGGTCGCCTGGAGCTGCCGTACGCCGAGCCGGCGCAGGCCCAGCCCGAAGCCGAGCATGCTGCCCAGCGCGTCGCCGTCCGGGTTGACGTGGCAGATGAGCAGCACCCGCGCGGTGGCGGGGAGTTCGCGTACCGCCGCGACGGCGGCCGCCCAGTCGGTGTCGGTCGGGCCGGCACCGGCCGGCGAGCCGCCCGCGGCGGAACCGGTCACCGGCGGTCGCCGCCGCGCGACTCGTCGGCCTCGACCTCGGCGTCCTCGTCCTCGGTCTCCTCGACCTCGGCGTCCTCGTCCTCCACCCGGTACGGCTGGGGCTCGCCCGCGTACTGGGCCTTGGCGGCCAGGCGCTGCACCTCGGCGTCGGCGTTGCGGGCCGCCGCGAGCAGGTCGTCGATGTGCTTGACCTGGTCCTGCACGTCGTCGAGGACGAAGGTCAGAGTCGGCGAGTGGCGCAGACCGAGCGCCTTGCCGACGGTGCTGCGCAGCAGGCCCTTGGCGCTCTCCAGCGCGGCGGCGGTGCTGGCCTGGGCCGCCGCGTCGCCGAGCACCGTGTAGAAGACGGTCGCGTCGCGCAGATCGGCGGTGATCCGGGCGTCGGTGATGGTGATCATGCCGAGCCGGGGGTCCTTGATCTGGCTCCGCACCACCGACGCGACCAGTTCACGGATGCGCTCCGCGTGCCGGCGTACCTTGGCCGGATCCGTCATGTCCCCCACCTCCAGGGCTTCGTGCCTGCTACGACGACTCCGGCTCGGCGCGTCTGACGCCGCCCCGCTACGACGACTTCAGTTCGGCGCGTCTGACGCCGCGCTGCGACCTGAAGCCGTCGCTGGAGCCGTCGGCCGGAGACGGACGGCGCGGGCGCCGCCGGGTCCGACCGCTCAACATCTCGAACACTACCCGCGCGATCGCCGCCCCCGCGCGGGGCCGCCGGTGCCGCCGGTGAGCGGCCCGGTCAGTCCTCCTCGCCGTGCAGACGGCGGCGGACGGACAGCAGTTCGACCTCCGGCCGGGCGGCCACCAGCCGCTCGCAGGAGTCGAGCACCTCGCGGACGTGCGCCGGCTCGGCGGCCACCACGGCCACCCCGATCTGCGCCCGGCCGTGCAGGTCGAGCGTCCCGACCTCGGCGGCGGAGACCTCGAACCGGCGCAGCGCCGCGACGATCGGCCGGACGTACGACCGCTTGGCCTTCAGGGACCGGGAGTCCCCCGGGAGCAACAGGTCGAACTGCGCGGTTCCGGTATACACGGCGAGCAACGGTACGGCAGGAGCAGCGCCCCGGTCACCCGTTTTCCGGCGACGGCTCCAGGTCGCCGCGCGGGGTCGGACGCGCCGAGCCGGAGTCGCCGTCGGGCGCGACCGCCACCACCACGTCCCGCTCGATCGCCTGGTCGACCCGGTGCGCGAGGTCCCCCCAGCCGGGCCCGTCCACCACCCGTAGGCCGGCGTCGGCCAGCACCGCCTCGGCCGCCGCCCGGGGGGCGACGTGGGTGTTCCAGGACAGCCCCAGCGCGCCGCCCGGTCGGAGCAGTTCCCGCCAGACCGGCACGGCGGCGGTGAGCAGATCCAGGGGGCTGCGGGACAGTCCCGCGTCGGTCCGGCTGCCGTGCGCCACCCCGTACGGGGCGTCGGTGACGATCACGTCGGCGCAACGGGCACGGAGCACCTCGCGGGCCCGGGTGGTGTCGGTGTGCAGCACGGTGACCCGCTGGGTCGCCCCGGCCCGGTGCGCGTCCCGGGACGGCGCGAGGACCGCCTCGAAGCGCCGGGCCAGGAGCCTGCGGTCCCGCCGCACCGGCACCGTCTCGGCGGTGTGCTTGAGCCGCTTGCGGCGCAGCCAGGTACGCAGGAACGCCGCGTACGCGTCCACGTCCTTGCCGTCCTGCTCCACGCCGATGCCGTCGTAGCCGTACATCAGTGCCTGGTTGAGGGTGGTGCCCCGGCCGCAGAGCGGGTCGAGCACCACGAGCGGCGCGTCCAGCATCCGGGGCGCCGACGCCGACGCCAGCAGGGTGACGTTGAGCAGCAGCCGGGTGAACTGCTCGTTGGTCTTGCCGGCGTACTTGGGGATGGTGATGAGGTCGGAGTCGTACCGGGCCAGAGGGTGCAGCGGCACCGGCCGGAGCAGGTCGTCACCGACCCGCTCGAAGAGCGCGTACGCCGCCGACAGGTTGGCCAGGTGGGCCAGGTCCCGCGCGCCGAGGCCGGGCTCCGGGACGGCGAAGGTCAGGTACTCCACCCCGCCGATCCGCTCCACCGCAGCGTCGACTGGCGCCGCGTCGAGCACCCCCGACCCGGCGAACACGGTCAGCTCGGCCCGGGCCAGCCGGGCGGCCGCGTCGGCGTAGACGCGGTTGGCGGAGGGGGCGAGGAGCAGCGCGTACCCGATCACGCCGGAGATTGTCGCAGCCTGCGGAAACGGCGACGGCCGGGGCCCGAAGGCCCCGGCCGTCTCCGTGTTCACACCGCTCAGGCGCGCGGCTTCTCCCGCATCTCGAAGGTCTCGATGATGTCGCCGACCTGGACGTTGTTGTAACCGCCCAGCGTCAGACCACACTCGAAGCCTTCGCGGACCTCGGTCGCGTCGTCCTTGAACCGCTTCAGGGAGCTGATCGTGAGGTTGTCCGCCACGACCGCCCCGTCCCGCAGCAGCCGCGCCTTGGCGTTGCGGCGGATGAGGCCGGACCGGACGATACAGCCGGAGATGTTGCCGATCTTGGACGAGCGGAAGACGTCGCGGATCTCCGCGGTGCCCAGCTCGACCTCCTCGTACTCCGGCTTGAGCAGACCCTTGAGCGCGGCGTCGATCTCCTCGATGGCCTGGTAGATGACCGTGTAGTACCGGATCTCCACGCCCTCGCGGTCGGCGATCTCGCGGACCTTGTTGGCGGCCCGCACGTTGAAGCCGATGATCGTGACCGCCTCGGACGAGGCGCTCGCGAGCATGACGTCGCTCTCGGTGATCGCACCCACGCCCCGGTGGATGATCCGAAGCTGGACCTCCTCCGGGATGTCGAGGTTGAACAGCGCGTCCTCGAGGGCCTCCACGGAGCCGGAGACGTCGCCCTTGAGCACCAGGTTGAGCGAGGTCTTCTCGCCCTCCTTGAGCTGCTCCATGAGCGTCTCGAGAGTGGCCCGGCCGCGGGAGTTGGCGAATGCCGCCGCCCGCCGTCGCGCCTGCCGCTGCTCGGCGATCTGCCGCACGGTGCGGTCGTCCTCGGCGGCCAGGAAGGTGTCACCCGCACCCGGCACCGTGGTCAGACCCAGCACCATGACCGGACGCGCCGGCCCGGCCTCGTCGACCGGCTTGCCGTTCTCGTCCAGCATGGCCCGGACCCGGCCGTGCGCCCCACCGGCGACGATCGAGTCGCCGGCCCGGAGGGTGCCCTTCTGCACCAGCACGGTCGCCACCGCACCACGGCCCTTGTCCAGGTGCGCCTCGATGGCGACACCCTGCGCCGGCCCGTCGATCGGAGCGGTCAGCTCCAGCGACGCGTCGGCGGTCAGCAGCACGGCCTCGAGAAGCTCCTCGATGCCGATGCCGGGCTTGGCCGCCACGTTGACGAACATGGTGTCGCCGCCGTACTCCTCGGCGACCAGGCCGTACTCGGTCAGCTGCTGGCGGACCTTGTCCGGGTTCGCCTCCGGCTTGTCGACCTTGTTGACCGCGACCACGATCGGCACGTCCGCCGCCTTGGCGTGGTTGAGCGCCTCGATGGTCTGCGGCATCACGCCGTCGTCGGCCGCCACCACCAGGATCACGATGTCCGTCACCTGGGCACCACGGGCACGCATGGCGGTGAACGCCTCGTGACCCGGGGTGTCGATGAAGGTCACCGCGCGGTCCACACCGTCGTGCGGGACGTGGACCTGGTAGGCGCCGATGTGCTGGGTGATGCCACCCGCCTCGCCGGCCACGACGTTCGCCTTGCGGATCGCGTCGAGCAGCTTGGTCTTACCGTGGTCGACGTGACCCATGACGGTCACCACCGGCGCACGGCTGACCAGACGCTCCGCCGCGACCTCGGCGTCGAGGTCGATGTTGAACTGCGCGAGCAGCTCGCGGTCCTCGTCCTCCGGGCTGACGATCTGCACGTCGAAGCCGAGGTGCTCACCCAGCAGCAGCAGGGTGTCGTCGGAGCAGGACTGCGTCGCGGTCACCATCTCGCCCAGGTTGAACATCTCCTGGACGAGCGAACCCGGGTTGGCGTTGATCTTGTCGGCGAAGTCCGACAGCGAGGCGCCACGGGACAGCCGGACGACCTGACCCTGACCGCGGGGGGCACCCGAGGACATGGTCGGGGCCGACAGGTTGTCGAACTCCTGTCTGCGCTGCTTCTTCGACTTGCGACCACGGGTCGGCCGGCCACCCGGACGCCCGAAGGCACCCGCGGCGCCACCGCCACGGCCACGACCGCCACCACCCGGACGGCCACCGCCGCCGGCCGGAGCACCCGGGCGGAAACCGCCACCGGGAGCGCCACCGCCGCCACCGGGACCGCCGCGGAAGCCACCGCCGCCGCCACCGCCACCGGGACCGCCGCGGAAGCCACCGCCGCCGCCACCGCCACCGGGACCGCCGCGGAAACCACCGCCGCCGCCACCGGGACGACCCGCGCCGCCGCCACCGGGACCGCCACGACCGCCACCGGGACCGCCGGGGCGACCCGTGGTCGGCCGCTGGCTCGGCATGGAGGCCGGGCTGGGCCGGGGCGGCATGGAGGCCGGGCTGGGCCGCGGCGGCATGCCCGCCGGGCTCGGCCGGGGACCGCCCGCACCGGCGGCCGGGGGCCGCTGCTGCTGGCCACCCTGGATACCGAACGGGTTGTTGCCGGCGCCGCGCGCCGGCGGACGACCGCCCGGACGGGCACCCGGACCCGGGGTCGGGCCACCGGGACGGCCGGCGGCCGGGGCACCCGGACGCGGCGGCGCCGCGTTCGGACCCGGACGCGGCCCCGGACGGGGACCACCCTCGGTCGGGGGCTCGCGGCGGACGTTCTCCCGCTGCTGCTGGCGGGCGGCCTGCGCGGCCTTGACCGCGGCCTCCTGCTCAGCCTTGAGTGCGGCGGCGCGCGCCTCGGCGGCCGCCACTTCGATGTCGTGCGCGCTCGCCGGCTTGGCGACCGGAGTCGCCGGCTGCGGCGGGCCGGGGACCGGGCCCTTGGGCTTCGGTCCAGGGGTCGGCGCGGCCGGCCGCCGGGGCGGCATCGGCTTGGCCGAGACCCGGGGGGCGCCCGGGGTCGGGGACGGCGTCGGGGTCGTTGCCGGGCTCGGTGCGGCCGCCGACGGGGCGGCCGCAGCCGCGGAACCACCGGCGGACGCGACGAATGCGCCACGCAGCCGTCGGGCGACGGGCGCCTCGACGGTGCTGGACGCGGACTTCACGAACTCGCCCATCTCCTTGAGCTTGGCGAGAACGGTCTTACTCTCGACCCCGAGCTCCTTGGCGAGCTCGTGTACGCGGGCCTTTCCTGCCACTGCACTCCTCACTCCGAGGTCGTGCGGGCAGCACCCGCAGCGACCTCACTCGTGCACTTGAAGCCTGGTCATTTCAGGGACTTCATCGTGTGCTCATGTCGGTCGTCCTACCTTGCTAGCGACCCTCGACCGGTCGGGTTGACCGGTCGTCGGGGTTTGCGCGTCAACGTGCTCCGCGAGCACACCGTGGTCGACGACCCCGGTGATGCGCAGTGCCCGCCCGAAGGCGCGGCGCCGCACCGCCTGCGCGAAGCAGGCCGGATCCGGGTGCATGCTCGCTCCCCGACCCGGCAGTCTGCGCGCCGGATCGGGCCGGAGGCTGTAATGACCAGCCTCGTCGCCAACCGCGACGATTCGCAGCAACTCGCTGGCCGGCGCTCGCTTCCGGCAGCCCACACAGGTGCGCTCCGGCAGCGCGCGTCGTACCACTGGAGGAAGTCTACCCCTAGCTGCTCGAGATCGCGCCGCCCGCCTCGGGAACGTGATCAGCTCCGCCCCGGCCGGCCGCTCCGCTCTGCTCCGCGTCGGAGCGGATGTCGATCCGCCAACCGGTCAACCGGGCCGCAAGCCGGGCGTTCTGCCCTTCCCGCCCGATCGCCAGCGAGAGCTGGAAATCCGGGACGGTGACCCGGGCGGTCCGGCTGGCCAGGTCGACCACCTCCACCCGGAGCGCCTTGGCCGGCGAGAGCGCGTTGCCGACGAAGGTGGCCGGGTCGTCCGACCAGTCGATGATGTCGATCTTCTCGCCGTGCAGCTCGCTCATCACCGCGCGGACCCGCTGGCCCATCGGGCCGATGCAGGCGCCCTTGGCGTTGACTCCCGGAGTCGTGGAGCGCACCGCGATCTTCGTCCGGTGACCTGCCTCACGCGCGATGGCGCCGATCTCCACGGTGCCGTCGGCGATCTCCGGGACCTCCAGGGCGAAGAGCTTCTTCACCAGGCCCGGATGCGACCGGGACAACGTGATCTGCGGGCCGCGCATTCCCTTGGCCACGTGCACCACGACGCAGCGGATCCGCTCGCCGTGCACGTACCGCTCGCCGGGGACCTGCTCGGACTGGGGCAGGACGCCCTCCAGCTTGCCCAGGTCGACGCTGACGATGCCCTTCTCGGCCCGCGCCTCGTGCGCCTGCACCACGCCGGTGACCAGGTCGCCGTCGCGGCCGACGTACTCGCCGAAGTGCACCTCGTCGGTGGCCTCCCGCAGCCGCTGGAGGATCACCTGCTTGGCGGTCATGGCCGCGATCCGGCCGAAGTCGTGCGGGGTGTCGTCCCACTCCCGGACCACGGTGCCGTCGGCGTCCACCTCCTGGGCGTACACCGAGGCGGTCCCGGTCTTGCGGTCGATCTCCACCCGGGCGTGCGGCTCGGCGCCGTCGGTGTGCCGGTAGGCGGTCAGCAGCGCGGTCTCGATCGCCGCGAGGATCGTGTCGAACGGGATCTCCCGCTCGCGCTCCAGTGCGCGCAGCGCCGCGAGGTCGATGTTCACCTCTCCTCGTCCTCCAGATCTTCGTCGTCGTCGATGTCGGTGTCGTCACCGAAGTCCTCGTCGGCCACCTCGTCCAGGCGGTTGAACTCCACCTGGACCCGGCCGGGTCCCAGCTCGGCGTACGGGTGCTCCACGCGGCCGGCGTCGGTCTCCAGCGCCACGCGCTCGTCGTCGCCGGCCGCGATCCGGCCGGTGACCTGCCGGTCCCCTTCGGGGCCGTGGACGGTCACCTTGACCAGCCGACCGGCGTTGCGCCGCCAGTGCCGGGGCAGGGTGAGCGGGCGGTCGACGCCGGGCGAGCTGACCTCGAGCTGGTACTCGCCGGCCACGATGTCGCCGCCGGCCTCCTCGGCGGCGTCCAGCGCCGCCGAGACCGCCCGGGAGACGTCCGCGACCGCGTCCAGGTTGATCCCGCCGTCGGCGTCCACGATCACCCGGACCACGTGCCGGCGGCCGGCGCGGGACACGGAGAGGTCCTCCAGGTCGTAGCCGGCGGCGGTGACCACCGGCTCGATCACCTCGCGAAGCCGGGCCCGGCGCGCGTTCAGGTCGCCGCGGGGTGCGCCGCCCCGGTCCGCGCCACGGGGGCCGTCGGGCCGGCGGGGTCGCCCGGAGGGCCCCGTCGCCCGGGTGGCACGGCCACGCTGCGTCATTCGGCGCACCTCTCTGCTGTTGCCACGGGCACGGAGGCCCGTCGTGTCGCTGCTCGGGCGAGCCGGGTCGGCCCGCCATGCCGGCACGCCACCGGGGCGTTCGCGCCCGGTGGCTGCGCAGAGCGTAACGCGCGGGCCGGGCGGCGGCCCGGGCGGCGCACCGACGGCCACTGGCCCACAGGACGGCGGAGATGGTGTTGACTTGTCCGGTGGCGACCGGCAGAACGACATCGAACCAGGGCGCACCGGGGCATTCCCGGCGGACGCTGCTGCGCGCCGGGGCCCTGGTGGCGCTCGGCGGCGCGGCGGTGCCGCTGACCGGCTGTGATCTTTTCGACCGCGACGAAAAGTCCCGGCCCCCGGATCCGCTCGAGCCGCTCGCGGCCGAGGCCACCGCGTTGGAGGCCCGCTATCGGGCCGCCGCCTCGGCCGTCCCGGCGCTGGCCGAGCGGCTCACCGCGATCGCCGACGCGCACCGGGCGCACGCCGAGGAGTTGCGCAAGGTGATCGGCCGGCCGGCCCCGTCCGGCAGCCCGGCCGCGGGCCCGTCGGGAGCCGCCATGGACCCGGACACGGTCCTGACCGAGCTGCGGCAGGCCGAGCAGGAGGGGCGGGAGAACGCCGCGAAGGCCTGCGCCGCCGCACCCGCCGAGCGGGCCGCGCTGCTCGGCTCGATCGCGGCGGCCCGGGCGACCCACGTGGAGGCGTTGAAGTGAACCCGACCAGCGGCCCGGCCCAGGCCCTCGGCGACGCGCTCGCCGCCGAGTACGCGGCGATCTGGGCGTACGGGGTGATCGGCGTGCACCTGACCGGGGCGGCCCGCACCGCCGCCCGCACCGCGGAGGCGGCCCACCGGTCCCGCCGGGACGGCCTCATCCTCCAGCTCAGCGCCGGCGGGGGCCAGGTCCCGGCCGACCGGGCCGGCTACGCGCTGCCCTACCCGGTGACCGACCGGGCGAGCGCGCTGAAGCTGGCCGTGGAGGTCGAGGAACGGACCGCCGGCCACTGGCGGGCGGCGCTGCCCCACACCACCGGGGCGGACCGGAACAAGGCCCTCGCGGCGCTCACCGACTGCGCGCTGCGGGCCACCCGCTGGCGGCGCACCGCCGGGGTGACCCCGGTCACCGTTCCGTTCCCCGGCCGGCAGGCCTGAGCGGAGGCCCCGGTCACCCGCCGGAACCCTGCGGTTGCGGACCGCATACCAGGTATGCATACTCCACGCCATGTCCATCCGCCACGGCCTGCTCGCCCTGCTCGAGCGCGGCCAGATGTACGGCTACCAGCTCCGCTCGGCGTTCGAGGAGTCGACCGGATCGACCTGGCCGCTGAACATCGGGCAGGTGTACACCACCCTGTCCCGGCTGGAACGCGACGGCCTGGTCCGCTCGCTGCCGGAGAGCGACGGGGGGCAGCGGCCGTACGAGATCACCGACGCCGGGCGGGCGGACCTGGCGCTCTGGTTCGCCACCCCGATCAGCCGGGCCGACCGGCCCCGCGACGAGCTGTCGATCAAGCTGGCCCTGGCCCTCACCACGCCCGGCGTGGACGTCCGCGCGGTGGTGCAGACCCAGCGCAGCGCCACCATGCGGGCCCTGCAGGAGTTCACCCGGTTGAAGTACGCCAGTGACAAGCCGGAGGACCTGCCCTGGCGCCTGGTGCTGGACGCGATGATCTTCCAGGCCGAGGCCGAGGTCCGCTGGCTCGACCACTGCGAGACCAGCCTGGTCCGCCACCGCCCGGCGCCGAGCCGGCCGGTCATCCACCCGGAGGCGGTGGACCGGGCCGACGAGGAGGCCCGCCGGTGACGGCGGCCGGCACGGCGGGAGGTGACCCGATGAGTGGAGTGCTGGAACTGCGGGCGGTGCACCGGACCCACGGCTCCGGGGAGGCGACCGTGCACGCGCTGCGCGGGGTGAGCCTCACCGTGTCGGCGGGCGAACTGGTGGCCGTGATGGGCCCCTCGGGCTCCGGCAAGTCGACCCTGCTCGCACTGGCCGGCGGGCTGGACCGGCCGACCGGCGGCGAGGTGCTGGTCGAGGGGGAGTCCCTCGGCGGCCTGCCGGCCCGCGACCTGGCCCGGCTGCGCCGCCGCCGGATCGGCTACGTCTTCCAGGATTTGAACCTGCTCGGCAGCCTCACCGCCGCGGAGAACGTGGCGCTCCCCCTGGAACTGGACGGCGCCGGCGTCCGGGCGGCCCGCCGGCTGGCCCTGGCCGCGCTCGCCGAGGTGGACGTGGCCGGGCTGGCGGACCGGTTCCCCGACCAGATGTCCGGCGGCCAGCAGCAGCGGGTGGCGATCGCCCGGGCCCTGGTCGGCGAGCGCCGCCTGGTCCTCGCCGACGAGCCCACCGGCGCGCTGGACTCGCAGGCCGGTGAGGCGGTGCTGCACCTGCTGCGCCGCCGGGTGGACGCGGGCGCGGCCGGGGTGCTGGTCACCCATGAGGCGCGGCACGCCGGCTGGGCGGACCGGGTGGTCTTCCTCCGCGACGGGGTGCTGGTCGACTCGACGGCCCCGCTGATCGGCGTCGAGCACCTGCTCAGCGGCAGCGGTCGGTGAGCCGGGGCCGGCTGGCCGCCACGGTCGGGTCGTGGCGGACCGCGCTGCGGATCGCCCGGCGGGAGGCCCGCCGGGCCCGTCGGCGTACCGCCCTGGTGCTCGTGATGATCGCGCTGCCGGTGCTCGGGCTGAGCTTCGCCGCGGTGAGCTACGACATGGCCGAGCTGACCCGGGCCGAGCGGATGGACCGGCAGCTGGGCGGGGCCGACGCGGAGCTGCGCTGGATCGACCTGAACGCGATCGCCCAGGACGCCTGGGGCGAGAGCTCCTGGCCGGTCGAGGGCGACCCGGTGCCCCGGAGCCGCGCGGTGACGGCCGACGAGCTGCGGGCGCTGCTGCCCGCCGGCAGCCGGCTCACCCGGCTGCGCCGGTGGGTGCCGTTCGAGGTGCGGATCGACGGGAAGACCGAGTCGTTCGACGCCCGCGCCGTCGACCTGAACGACCCGCTCAGCCGGCCGCTGGCGACCCTGCGCGAGGGCCGGCGGCCGACCCGCCCCGACGAGATCGCGATGAGCCCGGCCGCGCTGCGCCGGCTGGACGCGCGCCTGGACGAGCCGGTGCGGACCGTCGACGGCACGACCTACCGGGTGGTCGGGATGGTGGAGTTCCCGGACAACCTGCGGGAGGTTGTCGCGCTCCGGCCGGAGATCCCACCCGGTCCGCTCGCCGCAGCCGACGAGAACTGGCTCGTGGACCTGCCCGGGCCCGTCGACGCGGCGCTGGCCGACCGGTTGAACGCCCGCGGCATCCTGGTGGCCGCCCGGACCCCGCTGCCCGGACGGGACGAGATGGCCACCGGACCGGACCTGCCCGACGCCGAGCAAGCCGGCAACACGGTGCTGGTCGGCGGGCTCGGCCTGCTGGAGGTGGTGCTGCTGGTCGGCCCGGCCTTCGCGGTCGGCGTCCGCCGCCGTCGGCGGGACCTCGCCCTGGTCGCGGTCGCCGGCGGGGACGCCGCGCACCTGCGCCGGATCGTGCTCGCCGACGGGGTGGTGCTCGGCGCGGGCGGGGCCGCCGTCGGCCTGCTGCTCGGCGTCGGCGCCGCGTTCGCCGGCCGGCCGCTGGTCGAGCAGTACGTGATGGGCGCGCGGTCCGGGGCGTACCGGCTCTTCCCCTCGGCGCTCCTGGCGATCGTGGCGGTGGCGGTGCTGGCCGGCGTGCTGGCCGCGCTCGCCCCGGCCTGGGCGGCGGCCCGGCAGGACGTGGTGGCCGGGCTGGCCGGCCGGCGGGAGCCGCCCCGGCCACGCCGCCGCTGGCTGGTGCTCGGGGCGCTGCTCACCGTGGCCGGCGCCGCCCTGGCCGCGTACGGCGCCACCCGGACCACCCCGACCGGCGTGCTGGCCGGGTTGGTCCTGGGCGAGCTCGGGCTGGTCTTCTGCACCCCGACGCTGATCGGGCTGCTGGCCCGGACCGGCCGGCTGCTGCCGCTGGCGCCGCGGCTGGCGTTGCGCGACGCCAGCCGCAACCGCTCGTCGGCCGCGCCGGCCATCTCGGCGGTGATGGCGGCGGTCGCCGGCAGCGTGGCGCTGGGCGTCTACGTGGCCAGCGACGACGCCCGGCAGCGGGCGGCCTGGCAGCCCGGCCTGCCCCCGGGCAACGTGCTGCTCCAGCGCACCGACGGGCCGGCCACCGGCGCGCTGCCTCCGGCCGGCGAGGTGGCGGAGCGGGTCCGGGCGGTCCTGCCGTCCGCCACGGTGGTCCCGCTCGCCGCCCTGGAGTGCGCCCGGCCCGCAGGCCCGGAGGACTATTGCGTCGCCAGCGCGATGCGCCCGCCCGAGCAGCTCTGCCCCTACGAACCGATCGATCCGATCGACCCCGTGCCCACCGCGGCGCGGACCGACCCGCGCTGCGTCCGGCCGTTCCGTGAACCGAGCGACCTCTACCTGCCGACGCTGGTGGACGACGGGACCGGGCTGCCCGCGCTCACCGGCGCCCCGGCCGGGGAGGTGGCCGCAGCCCGCCGGACGCTCCAGGCGGGCGGGGTGGTGGTCACCGATCCCCGGCAACTGGTGGACGGGCGGGTGCGGGTGGAGGTCAGCCACGGCTCGGAGGGCCTGGCGGCCGCCGGCACGCTGCCCGGGTACGTGCTGCGCGGCGGCCTCCCGGTGGACCGGCTGGTGGTCTCCCCGGCGGCGGCGACCACGCTCGGCCTCGTCGCCGCGCCGCTGGGCTACCTGGTCGACACCGTCGAGCCGCCCACCGCCCGCCAGCGGGACCGGCTGGCCACCGAGCTGTCCGGGGTCGCCCCGCTGGCGGTCCAGGTGTCGGCGGCCGGGCCGCCGTCCGATCAGCGCCCGCTGCTGCTCCTGCTGGCCGGTGCCGCCGGCCTGATCACCCTGGGCTCGGCCGCGGTGGCCACCGGCCTCGCCGCCGCCGAGGGCCGCCGGGACCTGTCCACCCTCGCGGCGGTCGGCGCAGACCCCCGGGTACGCCGGCTGTTGTCGCTCTGCCAGGCCGGGGTGATCGCGGTGCTCGGCTCGGTGCTCGGCATCCTGGCCGGTCTCGGCTCCGCGGCCATCATCCTGGTCTCGCTCAACCGGCGGTACGCGCAGTCCTGGCCGGTGGAGCCGCCGTACCCGCTGGTGGTGCCCGGGTCGACCCTGACCGTGCTGGTGGTGGTGCCGCTGGTGGCCATGCTCGGGGCGGCCCTGCTCACCCGGTCCCGGCTGCCGGTGGAGCGCCGGCTGGACTGACGGCGCTCGATCCGGTCGGACCGGTCGGGGGGTGTCGCCGGCGGGGTGCGGGGCGGCACACTGGGCGGGTGTCCGCCCTGGGATCCCTCACCCGTCGTCTCGGTCACCAGAAGTGGTTCGCCGCCACCATGCGTCTGTTCGTCCCCGCCGACCGGCTGGTCGGCCGGCTGACGAAGGGGCGGGTGGTCGCCTTCGGGCTGGTGCCCTCGCTGGTCCTCACCACCACCGGCCGCCGCTCCGGCAAGCCGCGCAGCAACCCGCTTCTCTACGTGCCGGACGGCGACGCCTACGTGGTGATCGGCTCGAACTGGGGGCAGCAGCACCAGCCCGCCTGGTCGCTGAACCTGCTCGCCCAGCCGGCCGCCGAGGTCGACATCAAGGGCCGCCGGGTCCCGGTGCGCGCCGAGCCGGTCAACGGCGCGGAGCGGGAGTGGCTGTTCGCCCGGCTGGTCGACGAGTGGCCGGCCTACCGCACGTACGTGGAGCGGGCCGGCGGCCGGGAGATCCGGGTGTTCCGGCTGGTCCCGGTGGGCGAGCCGGCCACCTGACCACGGGCGCGGCGAGCCGGCGGGCCCGGTCCGGCTGGCTAGGGTGGAGGTCGGTCGACGCGTGCCGGGCCGCCGCCGGGTGAGGCGCGCGCGGAACGGAGGTGGACCGTGGACGCCAGCGGCGCCGAGCTGGACACCGACCGGTACCTGGACGATCCCCGCTGGCGGGTCGCCGAGCGGGTGGGCGACGCGGCGCTGCGCCGGTTCCCGGCGGACATTCTCGCCGTCGCGGTGCACGGCCCGCTCGCGCACGGCGACGACGACGGCGGCGGGACCGGCGAGGTCGGGCTGCTGGTGGCCACCTACCGGCCGGGCGGCGGGCCCTCACCGGCCACACGCCGGGTGGACGGCGTGCTGGTCGACCTCACCGTGGCCGGGGCCGACGACTACGTGCGGCAGGCCACCACGATCACCGCGCTCTGGCCGCTCACCGCGGACCGGTACGTCACCACCCGCGCCCTGCACGACCCGACGGGCTGGCTGCGCACCCTCCGCGACGAGCACCTGGCCCGGCTGGCCCGGGCCCGGCCGGCCGAGTTCAGCGCCGCGGCCCGGCAGGCCTGGTACCGGGGCAGCGCGGCGCACGCCCGGGCGCTGCGGCTGGCCGAGTGGTACGAGACCGACCCGGCGTTGCTCATGCTCGGCGAGGCCCGGCTGGCCGCGGCGACCGTGCAGGGGCTGCTCAGCCGGACCTACTTCCGCGATCCGGGCGACGCGGTGCGGCGCACCGGCCTGGCCGGGGCCGACATGACCGAGGTGGGCACGGTGCTGGCCCGCCAGGCCGAGGAGCTGGCCGCCCGGGGCCGCCCGGTCGACGGCACCGTGGACGAGCTGCTCGGCGGCTGAGGGCCGCCGGGCTCGTCAGCCGATCCCGCCCTGGATGCCGATCAGGGCGCCGACCAGGTAGGTGGCCCCGGCCGCGAGGGCGCCGAGCACCAGCTGCCGCAGCCCGCTGGACCACCAGGTGCGGTTGGTGAACCGGGCCACGATCGCGCCGGCCACGAAGAGCCCCACCCCGCCGACGCCGAGCGCGAGCGCGAGGCTGGTGAAGCCGAGCAGGTAGGTGATCAGCGGCACCAGCGCGCCGACCGAGAAGCAGAGGAACGACGAGATCGCCGCCGCCCACGGGCTGGGCTGTTCGTCGGGGTCGACGCCCAGCTCCTCCCGGACGTGCATCCGCAGCGCCTCCTCCGGGTTGCGCCGGACGGCCTCGGCGACCTGCGTGGCCAGGTCCCGGGGCAGCCCCCGGGCCACCCACGCGTCGGCCAGCTCGCGGGCCTCCGCCTCGGGGTGCCGTTCCAGCTCGCGCCGCTCCTTGGCCACCTCGGCGGCCACCTGCTCGTTCGCCGAGCGGACGCTGGTGTATTCGCCCAGCCCCATCGAGATGGCGCCGGCCACCAGCCCGGCCGCGCCGGTGAGCACGACGCTGTGCGGGGAGACCCCGCCTCCGCCGACGCCGGCGATCAGCGCGATGTTGGTGACCAGCCCGTCCATCGCCCCGAACACCGCCGGCCGCAGCCAGCCGCCGGACACGTCCGCGTGGTGCGCCTCGCGCAGCGCCGCCGGGGTCTCGGTCACGGCAGGGTCAGGATCTCGTAACCGTCGTCGGTCACGACGATGGTGTGCTCGAACTGCGCCGTCCACCGGCGGTCCTTGGTGACCACGGTCCAGCCGTCGTCCCACATGTCGTACTGGTGGGTGCCGAGGGTGATCATCGGCTCGATGGTGAAGGTCATGCCGGGCTCCATCACGTCGGTGGGGCGCGGGCTGTCGTAGTGCGGCACGTAGAGGCCGCTGTGGAAGGACTCGCCGATGCCGTGGCCGGTGAAGTCGCGCACGACGCCGTAGCCGAACCGCTTGGCGTACGACTCGATGACCCGACCGATGACGTTGATCTGCCGGCCCGGGGCGACCGCCTTGATCCCGCGCATCATGGCCTGGTGGGTCCGATCGACCAGCAGGCGGGCCTCCTCGCTCACCTCGCCCACGCAGAAGGTGGCGTCGGTGTCGCCGTGCACCCCGCCGATGTACGCGGTCACATCGACGTTGATGATGTCGCCGTCCTGGAGCACGGTGGAGTCCGGGATGCCGTGGCAGATCACCTCGTTGAGGCTGGTGCAGCAGGACTTCGGGAAGCCCTTGTAGCCCAGCGTCGACGGGTAGGCGCCGTGGTCGCAGAGGAACTCGTGGACCACCTTGTCGATCTCGTCGGTGGTGACCCCCGGCTTGCAGTGCTCCCCGGCCAACTGCGTGGCCTGGGCGGCGAGCCGGCCGGCGATCCGCATCTTCTCGATGGTCTCCGGCGTCTGCACGTGCGAGCCGCGCCACTCCTGGGGGCGCGTCTTGCCCACGTACTCGGGACGCGGGATGTGGGCGGGAACCGCCCGCCACGGGGAGAGCGTGCCTGGGGTCAGCGGCGCACGGACGGTCATGATTACAGCCTATCGCCGCACCCCTGGTGACCCCCGCCACGGCCCGCTCGCCCGGGTTGTTGCCGCGCCGCAACCGCTGTGCCATTGTTGCTCCGTGGATCAAGGGGGCGCACCGCCCGTCTTCTCCGCGACCGCGGAGCTCGACGGTGATCAACTGCGCGTCCGGGTGGCCGGCGAGGTCGACATGGCGACCGCCGACACCATGTACCAGACCGTCCTCCGGGAGCCCGTCCGGCACGTCACGCTCGACCTGCGGGCGGTGACCTTCTTCGACTCGGCCGCGATCCACGCGGTGGTCCGGCTGGCCCAGCGCTTCCCCGGCACCCTCACCGTGCTGCCGTCCCGGCAGGTCCGCCGGGTGCTGGAGATCTCCGGCCTGGGCGAGCAGGACTGGCTGCCGCCGGCCTGAGCCGCCGCCGCGGCGTCAGTCCGCCAGCCGCCGGCGCAGCACCAGCTCGGTGCCGTCGTTCGTGCGGGTCACGCTCATCTCGCCGAGCGCCTGGATCAGCGCCAGGCCGCGGCCCCGGAAGCTCGACCCGCTGGACTCCCGCCACCGGCCGCTGTCGCGGATCGTGGCGATCACCGTGCGACCCTCGATGGTCACCTCGACGCCGATCATCGGCTCGGCCGGGGCGACCGGGTGCTCGATGGCGTTGGCGGCGGCCTCGGAGATGGCCACCGTGAGGTCGAACAGGTCGGTCTCGCCGACGTGGTGGGCGACCAGGAAGTCCTCCAGCCGCTTGCGCAGCACGCTGAGCCGGGTCGGGTCGGCCGGCAGCCGCAGCGCGAAGCGGTTCAGCTCGGTCGCCTCCAGGGCGAGCACCGCCACGTCGTCGTGCCGGGTCCGCCCGGCGACCCGCTCGACCACCGCGTCGACCAGGTCGGCCACGTGCTCCCCCGGGGTGGTCGCGTCCGCCCGGAGCTGGCCGAGCCCGGCGTCGATGCCGGCCTGCCGGTCCTCGATCAGCCCGTCGGTGTAGAGCAGCAGCCGGCCGCCGGGGGCCAGCTCGCCCTCGACGGTCCGGTACGTCGTGCCGGGGATCGCCCCGACCGGCGGTCCGAGCGCCCGGTCGTGCAGGAACACGGCGTCGTCTCCCTGGATCAGCAGCGGCGAGGGATGGCCCGCGCTGGCGTACCGGAGCCGGCCGGTGCGCGGGGAGAAACGGAGGCAGACCACGGTGGCGAACGAGCCGCCCTCGGTGGAGCCGACCAGCCGGTTGAGCCGGGTCAGCGCCTCGCCCGGGTCGTAGCCCTCCAGCACGTACGCCCGCAGCGCGTTGCGGAGCTGGCCCATGGCGGCGGCCGCCCGCACCCCTTTGCCCACCACGTCACCGATCACCAGCACCAGCTCGTCGTCGGCGGCCCCGATCACGTCGTACCAGTCGCCGCCGACCTCGACGTCGGTGCTGCCCGGCAGGTAGCGGCTGGCCACGACGGCGCCGGGGAGCTGCGGCAGGGTACGCGGCAGCAGGCTGTGCTGGAGGGTGGTGGCGATCCGGTGCTCGGCCTCGTAGAGCTGCGCGTTCTCCAGCCGTACGCCGACCAGCCGGGCCAGCTCGGTGAGCGCCGCCTGCTCGGTGCCGCCGCCCTCCCGGCGCCAGACCCGCAGCTCGCCGAGCTGCTCGTCGGTGGTGCCGGTCAGCGGCAGCACCACCGACGGCTCGGCGGACACGTCCCCGCCGCCGTCCGCCTCGTAACGGGCGCCGGTGGCGGTGACCACCACCCGGGCGGCCTCGGCCAGGCTGAGCGCGTGCCGCGCGGCGACCCGCACCACGTCGGCGGTGGACCGGGCGGTGTTGATCGCCACGGCGGCGTCGGCGAGCGCCCGCAGCCGGCGGATGATCTGGCCGCGGAGCTGGCCCAGCTCGACGTTGGCCCGGACCCGGGCGATCAGCTCCTGGCTGGAGAAGGGCTTGGTGAGGTAGTCGTCGGCGCCGACCGAGAGCCCGGCGACCTCCTCCGCCGCGCCCGCCCGGGCGGAGAGCAGCACGATCGGCAGGTGTCGGGTGACCGGGTTGGCGCGCAGCGCGGTGACCAGCCCGAAGCCGTCCAGCCGGGGCATCATCACGTCGGTCAGGACCAGGTCGAACGGGGAGTCGACGGCCAGCCGCAGCGCCTCCACGCCGTCCGGCACGGCGACCACCTCGTACGACGGGGAGAGCAGCCGGCTGACGTGCTCGCGCAGGTCGGCGTTGTCGTCGGCGACCAGGATCCGGCCCGCCCCGCCCGGCACACCGGCCAGCTCCGGCAGCCCGCCGGGCCGCGCCACCTCGTCGGTCCAGAGCGCGGTCTCGGCGACGTGGAGCCGGGCCTGCTCCGGCTCGCCGGGTGGCGTCGGGGCGAGCGCGGCCACCCGGTCGGCGGGCAGGTGCGCGTACCCGAACGGCACGGTGACCCGGAACGTGGTCCCCCGGTCGACGACGCTGTCCGCCTCGACCGTGCCGCCGTGCATCTCGACCAGCTCGCGGACCAGGGCGAGACCGATGCCGGTGCCCTCGTGGGTGCGGGCTCGGGCTCCGGGCACCCGGTGGAACCGCTCGAAGACGTGCGGCAGCTCCTGCGGCGCGATGCCGACCCCGGTGTCGGCGACCTCCAGCACGGCGACGTCGTCGCGGGCGCGGACCCGGACCCGGATCTCGCCGTCGAAGGTGAACTTGACCGCGTTCGACGCCAGGTTGAGGACGATCTTCTCCCACATGTCCCGGTCGACGTAGACCGGCGCGGGCAGCGGCGGGCAGTCCACCACCAGGCGCAGCCCGACCCGCTCGGTGGCCGAGCGGAAGGTGCTGGCCAGCCGGGAGGTGTAGTCGGCCAGGTCGGTGGGCTGGTAGCGGGCGGCCAGCCGGCCGGACTCCAGCCGGGAGAAGTCGAGCACGGTGTTGACCAGCTTGAGCAGCCGCAGCGCGTTGCGGTGCATCACGGCGAGCCGGTCGAGGTAGGCATCGGGCAGGGCGCGGTCGGCGAGCAGGTCCTCCAGCGGCCCCAGCACCAGGGTGAGCGGGGTGCGGAACTCGTGGCTGACATTGGCGAAGAAGTTGGTCTTGGCGCGGTCGAGCGTGGCCAGCTCGGCGGCGCGGGCCTGCTCCTGCTCGTACGCCCGCTGCTTGCCGACGGCCCGGGAGACCTGGGCGGCGACCAGGTCGACGAAGTGGCGGTAGTCGTCGGTGAAGGGCAGCCGGCGGGCCACCCCGAGCAGCAGCACGCCGGCCGGCTCGTTGACGGCGGTGAGCGGCAGCAGCAGCGCCCGGTCGGCGGCGTCCGGCGGCACCGCCCCGGGCAGGTCCGCGGTGGCGACCCAGCGGGCCGCGTCCGGGGTGTCGCCGGCGCCGAGGGCCGGTGGCCCGCCAGCGACCGTGCTCAGGTCCACCCCGGCGCAGCCGGCCAGCGCCGGGACGCCGTCCTCGTCGTGCAGCCAGATGGCGCTGAACGGCACGTCGGCCCGGCGCCGGTCGAGCACCCGGGCCACGGAACGACCCAGCTCCAGGGTGCTCCGCACGTCGGCCAGCTCGGTGCCCAGCTCGGCCAGGGTCCGCAGCCGGCGCTCGCCGACCACCCGCCCGGTGGTCTCGTTGACGAAGCAGAACACGCCGCTGACGCTGCCGTCGGCGTCCCGGATCGGGTCGTACGAGATGTCGAAGTAGACGTCCTCCAGGAAGCCGTGCCGGTTCAGCACGAAGGGGTGGTTCCCCGCCTGGTACGGCACGCCCGTGCGGCGTACCCCGTCGAGCAGTGGCCCGAGGACGTCCCAGGTCTCCGCCCAGTACTCGCGGGCGGACCGGCCGATCGCGGCCGGGTGCTTGTCGCCGATGGTCGGCCGGTAGGCGTCGTTGTAGAAGGCCAGGTAGTCCTCGCCCCAGAACAGGACGATCTGCGCCCGGGACGAGAGCATGGTGCTGATCGCGTGGGCGAGCGCCGGGGGCCAGATGTCCGGGCCGCCGAGCGGGGTGGTGGACCAGTCGAAGCCGCGCAGCCGCTCGCCCATCTCGCCGCCGGCGGCGAACGCCGCGGTCAGCAGTGGAGAGAGTTTCGCCTCCCCGGTCCCCGAGGACGAATGACGATCGTCCCCGCCCCCCTGGGCCGAGCCCATGCAACCTCCCGCTCGGGCCAATGTCCACGACGACCGGCGCGATCACGCCGGTCGTCCCCGCCTACTACCCCGACGGAGGAGCAACGTAACGCATACCGACGGTGGGACGCTGGTTACCTACGCCTCATCCTGACGCAACCGGCGGCCGGCGGCGAGTCGGGCGGGGCCGGGGGCCGGCCGGAGCGGTGTCGGCCGCCGCGCGGACCAGGGCGGCGACCGGCCGGGGATCGGCGTCGTTCTCCGGGTGCCACTGCACGCCGAGCAGGAAGCGCCGCGCCGGATCCTCCAGCGCCTCCACCACCCCGTCGTCGGCCCAGCCGGTCACCGCCAGGCCGCCCGGGTCGGCCACCCCCTGATGGTGGTACGAGTTGACCCGCTCCACCCCGGCCATCACCGCCCCGGCCAGGCTGCCGTCGGCGAACCGGACCGGGTGCGACCCGTACACCCCGGGGGCGGGGCGGTGGCCGTCGTGCCCGACCACGTCGGGCAGGTGCTGGTGCAGCGTGCCGCCGTGGGCCACCGCGAGCAGCTGCATGCCCCGGCACACGCCGAGCACCGGCAGGTCGGCGGCGAGCGCGGCGGTCAGCAGCGCCAGCTCGCCCGCGTCCCGGTCCGGCCGGCTCTCGGTGCGCGGGTCGGGCGGCCGGCCGTACCGCTCCGGGCCGACGTCGGCGCCGCCGGCCAGCAGCAGCCCGTCCAGCACCCGCAGCACGTCGGCGTCGGCGTCGTCCGGGGGCAGCACCACGGCCCGGCCACCCGCCGCCGTCACGGCCCGGACGTACGCCTGCGGCACCAGCGCCGCCGGCACGTCCCGCCACACCGCCCAGCCGGCCGGCTCGACGTACGACGTGATGCCGATCACCGGCCGCCGGCTCATAGGGGGGTCACGTACGCGCCGGTGATCCCGCCGTCCACCACGAACTGCGCGGCGGTCATGAACGAGGCGTCGTCGCTGGCCAGGAACGCCACCGCGGCGGCGATCTCCTCGGGGTTGCCGAACCGACCCATCGGCACGTGGACGAGGCGGCGGGCGGCCCGTTCCGGGTCCTTGGCGAACAGCTCCAGCAGCAGCGGGGTGGCGACCGGGCCGGGGCAGAGCGCGTTGACCCGGATGCCCTCCCGGGCGAACTGCACGCCCAGCTCCCGGGTCATCGCCAGCACCCCGCCCTTGCTCGCCGTGTACGCGATCTGCGACGTCGCCGCCCCCATCAGCGCCACGAACGAGGCGGTGTTGATGATCGAACCCTTGCCCTGCCGCCGCATGTGCGGGATGGCGTACTTGCAGCAGAGGTAGACGCTGGTGGTGTTGACCCGCAGCACCCGCTCCCAGGCGTCCAGCCCGGTCTCCAGGATCGAGTCGTCGTCGGGGGGCGAGATGCCCGCGTTGTTGAAGGCCACGTCCACCCGGCCGTGCCGCTCGGCCACCCCGTCGAAGAGGTCCCGGACCGCCGCCTCGTCGGCCACGTCGGCGGCGACGAACTCGCCGGCCACCTCGTCGGCGGCCCGCTTGCCCGCCTCGGCGTCGATGTCCACGCAGACCACCCGGGCCCCCTCGGCGGCGAACCGCCGCACGGTGGCCAGGCCGATGCCGCTGCCCGCCCCGGTCACCACGGCGACCCGGTCCTGAAGCCGTCCCTGCATCTCACTCCTCCGTGCTGATGAAGACGTTCTTGACGTCGGTGAAGGCGTGCAGCGCGTCCGGACCCAGCTCCCGGCCGAGGCCGGAGCGCTTCATCCCGCCGAACGGGGTCCAGTAGCGCACCGAGGAGTGCGAGTTGACGCTGAGGTTGCCGGCCTCGACCGCCCGGGCCACCCGTACCGCGCGGCCCACGTCCCGGGTCCAGATCGAGCCGGAGAGCCCGTACTCGGTGTCGTTGGCCAGGCGAATCGCGTCCGCCTCGTCGTCGAACGGGAGCACCGAGACCACCGGGCCGAAGATCTCCTCCCGCCAGTGCCGGTCGGCCGGGGAGTCGGCGAGCAGCACGGTCGGGGCGTACCAGAAGCCGGCGCCGTCGGGGCGGGCGCCGGTGAAGGCCACCTTCGCCCCGTCGACGTACCCGGCGACCCGGTCCCGGTGCCCGGCGGAGATCAGCGGGCCCATCTCGGCGCTCTCGGCGGCCGGGTCCTCCACCCGGAACGCGCGCACGGCCGGTTCGAGCAGTTCCAGGAAGCGGTCGTACGCCGGTCGCTGGACCAGGATCCGGGAGCGGGCGCAGCAGTCCTGGCCGGCGTTGTCGAAGACCGCGGCCGGGGCGGTGGCCGCCGCCTTCGCCAGGTCGGCGTCGGCGAAGACCAGGTTGGCGGACTTGCCGCCCAGCTCCAGCGTCACCCGCTTCACCTGGGCGGCGCAGCCGGCCATGATCCGGGTGCCCACCTCGGTCGACCCGGTGAAGCAGACCTTGCGGACCGCCGGGTGGGTGACGAACCGCTCGCCCACCACGCTGCCCTGGCCGGGCAGCACGGTGAACACGCCCTCGGGCAGGCCGGCGTCGAGGGCCAGCTCGGCCAGGCGCAGCGCGGTGAGCGGGGTCAGCTCGGCGGGCTTGAGCACCACGGTGTTGCCGGCGGCGAGCGCGGGGGCGAAGCCCCAGCCGGCGATGGGCATCGGGAAGTTCCACGGCACGATCACGCCGACCACGCCGAGCGGTTCGTGGAAGGTGACGTCGAGCCCGCCGGGCACCGGGATCTGGTGCCCGGTCAGCCGCTCCGGCGCGCCCGCGTAGTAGTCGAGCACGTCCCGGACGTTGCCGGCCTCCCAGCGCGCGTTGCCGATGGTGTGGCCCGCGTTGCGCACCTCCAGCAGCGCCAGCTCCTCCCGGTGCGCGTCGACCACGGCGGCGAACCGCCGCAACAACCGCGCCCGGTCCCCCGGCCCCACCGCCCGCCACGTCTCGAAGGCCGCCGCCGCCCGCCCGATCGCCGCGTCCGTCTCCGCGAGCGAGGTCGCGGCGACGTTCGCCACGACCTCCCCCGTAGCCGGGTTCCGCACCTCACTCACGCGCCCCGCCCTCCCTCTCCTCGCCGATCTTGCAGTCGCTGCCCGGACAAAAACCGCTCATCGGCGCTGACCGCGGGCCGAAAGTGCAAGATCGCGCGGAGGTCAGAGGCGTTCGAAGCCACGGATGAGCTCCCAGTCCGTCACGGCGGCGTCGAAGGCGGTCAGCTCGACGCGCGCGTTGTTGGCGTAGTGGGCGACCACCTCGGCGCCGAACGCCTCCTTCGCCAGCGGCGAGCCCTCCCAGAGCGTCAGGGCGTCGCGCAGCGTCGAGGGCACCCGCTCGGCGTCCCCGTCGTCGTACGCGTTGCCGGCGCACTCCTCGCCCAGCTCCAGCTCCCGCTCGATGCCGTGCACCGCGCCAGCCACCAGCGCGGCGATCGCCAGGTACGGGTTGACGTCCGCCCCGGGCACCCGGTTCTCCACCCGCATCCCCTGACCGTGCCCGACCAGCCGCAGCGCGCAGGTGCGGTTGTCGGTGCCCCAGCGCAGCGCGGTCGGGGCGAACGAGCCGGGCTGGTAGCGCTTGTAGGAGTTGACGTTCGGGGCGAACAGGATGCTGAACTCGCGCATGCTGGCGAGCAGCCCGGCCAGCACCCGCTGCCCGGTGGGCGACAGGTGGGCCGGCCCGTCGCCGAGCATGGCCGAGCGGCCGTCGGCGCCGCGCAGCGAGAAGTGGATGTGGCAGGAGTTGCCCTCCCGCGCGTTCGGCTTGGCCATGAAGGTGATCGACATGCCCTCCTGGGCGGCGATCTCCTTCGCCCCGTTCTTGTAGATGACGTGGTGGTCGGCGCAGGCCACCGCCTCGTCGTAGCGGAAGGCGATCTCGTGCTGGCCGAGGTTGCACTCGCCCTTGGCGCTCTCCGGGGTCAGCCCGGCGCCGGCCATCTCGGTGCGGATCCGGCGCAGCAGCGGCTCCACCCGGGCGGTGCCGAGCAGTGAATAGTCCACATTGTACTGGTTCGCCGGGGTCAGCTCGCGGTAGCCGCGCCGCCACGCCTCCTCGTACGAGTCGCGGAACAGCACGAACTCCAGCTCGGTGCCGGCGTACGCGGTCAGCCCGTGTGCGGCCAGCCGGTCGAGCTGGCGGCGCAGGATCTGCCGGGGCGAGGCGACCACCGGGCCGGAGCCGTCCAGCCACTCCAGGTCGGCCAGCAGCATCGCGGTGCCCGGCTGCCAGGGCACCCGGCGCAGGGTGGCCAGGTCGGGCCGCATGGCGAAGTCGCCGTAGCCGCGTTCCCAGCTCGACATGGCGTACCCGTCGACGGTGTTCATGTCGACGTCGACAGCGAGCAGGTAGTTGCAGCCCTCACTCCCGTGCCGGACCACCTCGTCGAGGAAGTAGGGCGCGTGGAACCGCTTGCCCTGCAACCGGCCCTGCATGTCGGTCAGGGCGAGCACCACCGTGTCGATCTCGCCGCCCCGGATGGCGACCCGCAGTTCTTCGAGCGTGAGCGGAGCTTTCCTCATCGGCGAGCCTCCATCACCAAGGTCTACTGGCAGAACCGGATCACCGTCAATGCCCCCTGCGGACACCGTGGCAAACGCGATCGACCGACCACCCCCGGCCGTGCGTCAACACCCGGTAGGCGAGGCGCTTTCCGCTCTCCCGGCTCCGACCGCCCCGACCGGGTCCAGCCGCCCGCGTCGGTCAGGTCTCCGTCACCAGTCGGTTCTCCCAGGCCCAGGCGGCGATCTCGGTACGGTTCCGCAGCTGCAGCTTGTCCTGGATGTTGGCCACGTGGGCCTTCACCGTGCTCAGCGAGATGAACAGCTCCTGCGCGATCTCCTGGTTGGTGCGTCCCCGGGCCAGGCACCTGATCAGCTCGATCTCCCGGTCGGTCAGCGGTGTGGCAGGGCGGCGCGGCGATGGGACCGCGATCGGCCCGAACTGCTTCAGCAGCCGCATCGTGATCGACGGCGAGATCATCGCGTCACCGGCGTGCGCCGCCCGCACCGCCTCGGCCAGCAGGGCCGGCCCGGAATCCTTGAGGATGAACCCGACGGCTCCCGCCCGAAGCGCGCTGTACACGTACTCGTCCAGGTCGAAGGTCGTGATGATCACGACCCGCATCGGGTCGCGTACGGCGCCGCCGGCGAGCGCGCGGGTCACGTCGACGCCGTCCAGTCGTGGCATCTGGAGGTCCACCAGGCAGACGTCCGGGCGGAGGTCCCGGGCAAGGCTGATGGCCTCCGGGCCGTCGCCGGCCTCGCCGACCACCGTGATGTCGGGCTGGCTCTCCAGCAGCAGCCGGAGACCTCGGCGGACGATCGCCTGGTCCTCGGCGACGAGCACGCGGATGGTCATGACGCTCCCGGTGCGGGGATGGTGGCCTCGACCGTCCAGCCGGCCGGTGTGCCCGGACCGGCGCTCAGCTCACCACCGAGGGCGGCGGCTCGCTCGCGCATGCCGACCAGGCCGTGGCCGGCGGGGCGGGTGGCGCGGCCGGGCTGTCCGTCGTCGGCGACGCGGAGCCGGATGGTCCGCCCGTCGTGGGCGAGCGTCACGGTGACGGTACGGGCGTCGCGCGCGTGCTGGGCCACATTGGTCAGCGCCTCCTGCACGATCCGGTAGATGCCGACCGTGGTCTCCGACGGCCACTCGGCCGGCACGGGGCCGTTCGGCAGGTGGAGGTTCGCGCGGATGCCGGTGCCGTCGAATCGCTCGATGAGCTCGGCCAGCGAATCCGGCACGGGCGCGATCTCCGGCTCGTCGTCCCGCAGCAGCCGCACAACCTGCCGCAGGGAGGCGAGCGCCTGCGCGCCGGCCGTCTCGATCCCGGTGAGGGTGGCCCGGGTCGTGGGCGGGTCGGCATCGGTGGCGAGCTGCGCGACCTGAGCCTGGATGATCAGGCCGGTCAGGTGATGGGCCGCGACGTCGTGCAGGTCACGGGCGAGGGCCAGCCGTTCGGTACGCCGTATCCCGTCGACCAGGGCCCGCCGCCGCGCGTCGCCGAGTCGCCGCCACAGGCCCACCGCGACCGCGACCGCCCAGCCGGACACCATGATTTTCGTGCCCGTTGTCGCATTCGGGATGTCCTGGGTCAGGTAGGTCGCGTACCGCTCGATGGTGCCGGCGGCGACCACCCCGGATCCGGCGGCGACCGCGACGGCGCCCGCCGGACCGGGCAGGTGACGCACCGCGGAGGCGACCACCACCAGGAGCGCGAGGCAGGCGATCGGGGCGGGTTGGCCCTGCCGGCCGTTCCGCCAGTCGACCAGCTCGGCGACCCCGCACAGGACGATCGCCACCGCCGCCGCCCGACCGGGGAACCGTCGTCGCAGCAGCGACACCCCGCACACCGCTGCCGTGATCAGCACGAACACGGCACCCACCGGCCAGGCCGGGCGGCGACTCAGCACCGCCGCCGTCTCGAGGGCGACACCGGCGGCGAGCAGCACGCCGAACGCGGCCTCGACCAGCACACCCGGCAGGCCGGGCCGGCGCAGGGCGATGCGCCTGCCAGCGAGAATCATGATGCCTCTCATGCCCGGTCCGCCGCGGCGCCTCGTCGTCCGGAACGCCGCAGCGGCGGCCGCTGCCACCACGTCACCCAACGCCACAGCCACTCGACCGGCCCCTGGTGGCACCGGCGCAGCCAGACTACCGACCAGCCCCACTGGACGACGAGGACCGCAGCGGCGACCGCGACCACCGCGCCGACCGACCAGCGGTCCGCGTCGCCGACCACACCGGAGATCGCCAGCACGAGGACCGTCGCGGTCAGGTAGTTCGTCAGCGCCATCCGTCCGAGCGGCCGGAGCACGGCGGTCAACGGCCCGGCCAGCCGAGTCCTGAGCAGCAGCAACAGCCCGCACACGTAGGCGCCGGCGGTCAGCAGCCCGGCCGCCGGATAGGCGATCCTCGCCGCCCCGCTGCCCGTGCCCGCGCGCAACTGGATCACCGTCGCGGGCACGGCGGCAAGAGCGAGGACCAACCCCGACACCGCCGTGGTACGGAAACCCGAGCCGATGCTTCTGACCACCCCGTACCTGGTCAGTGCCGAACCGAGCAGGAACAGACCGGGGACCACCGTGTACCCGCCGCCGAGCAGGGCCACCGACAGCACGATGAGCACCCCGGCGGCGAACGCCACCACGCGACGCGGCAGCCACGTGGAGGGCAGCAGGACCAGCAGGCCGAGCACCGCGTACACGGTGAGGATGTCGCCCTTCCACAACAGCAGGAAGTGGAGAAGCCCCACGGCCAGCAGCGCCAGCATCCGGCGGAGCAGCACCACTCGCGGTTGCCGGGCCCGCGCCTGCGCGGACTCCAGCAACAGCGCGAAGCCGACGCCGAACAGCAACGAGAAGATCGGAAAGAATCGCTGGTCGACCAGCAGATGCAGCACCGTCGCCGCGGTCGTCTCCGCCAGGTGCGCGGTACCGAGTTCGCCGCCGCGGTGGGCGATCGGCTTCACGTTCGCCAGCAGGATCCCGCACAGGGCGAAGCCCCGAAGCACATCGAGCGCCACGATGCGCTGCCGCGCCCGGGGCACGGTGGATCGCGGCCGATTGCCGTCGATCGTGCCGACGTCTCCCACACCGTTCCATGACATGCCCCGAGCCTGGCCGAGCGACGGTCCCGGCCCCTCGGCCACAAGTCCACACCGGCGCCCGAGGCGTCGTACTTTCGGCCATTCCCACCGGGATCGGGACCGGGGCGAGCTGGGCCTGGGTGACCCGCAACTCTTCCCAGGTCAGGGGCGTTTTGCCCAGCAGGAGGCCGCACCCGAGGGTCGACCGGGAAACCGGATCACCGTCACTTTCCCGGGCGCGGTCCGGGACGAGCCCCGAGGAGTCCAGATGCGTCGGATCGTCGCCGCGGTCGCCGCCCTACTCGCGGTCGGGATGGGCGTCACCGACGCCCGGGCGGACCGGCAGCCGCCGGCCGGGCGGGGACAACCACCCGCCACAGCCCGCTTCGACTTCGCGAACCCGGAGGTCGTCGCCACCGGGCTGGAGGTGCCCTGGGGGCTCGACTTCCTGCCCGACGGCAGCGCGCTGGTGGCCCAGCGCAACCTGGGCACCGTCGTACGGGTCCGGCCCGGCGCCGCGCCCCGTGAGGTCGCCCGGATCCCCGGCGTGGTCGCCGGTGGGGAGGCGGGCCTGCTCGGGCTGGCGGTCTCTCCCACGTTCCGGCGCGACCGGCTGATCTACGTCTGCTACACGACCGCCTCGGACATCCGCATCGCGCGGTTCCGGCTGTACGCGCCACAGTCCCTCCAGGTGATCCTCAGCGGTGTCACCCGGGCGGCCGCCCACGACGGCGGCCGGATCGCGTTCGGCCCGGACGGCATGCTCTACGCCGGCATCGGTGACGCCGTCGTCCCCGCCAACGCGCAGAACCTGGCCAGCCGGAACGGCAAGATCCTGCGGATGCGGCCGGACGGCCGGGTGCCGGCGGACAACCCGTTCCCGGGCTCGCTGGTCTACAGCTACGGTCATCGCAACGTGCAGGGTCTCGCCTGGGACCGGCGGGGGCGGCTGTTCGCCACCGAGTTCGGCCAGAACACCTGGGACGAGGTGAACCGGATCGTGCCGGGCGGCAACTACGGCTGGCCGGTCGTGGAGGGCCGCAGCGGCGATCCCCGGTTCCGCGACCCGGTCGTCGTCTGGTCACCCGCGGAGGCGTCCCCGAGCGGGGCTGCCTTCGCCGCCGGCACGCTGTTCGTCGCGGCGCTGCGGGGAGCGCGGCTCTGGGCCGTACCCGTCGATCCCACCGGTCGGGTCGGCACTCCCACCGCGGTGTTGCAGGGGGCCTACGGCCGCCTGCGTACCGTCGAACGGGCCCCGGACGGCGCCCTGTGGGTGACCACCAGCAACCGGGACGGCCGCGGCAGCCCGGCTGCGGACGACGACCGGGTCCTCCGCTTCCCGGACGGGGCGCGGCAGCCGCGGCCCCCGGCGCTCCTCGCCGGCGCCGGGTGATCCGGCGCCGGCGGGGGAGGGATCAGGCCGGTTCGTCGGCCGGCGCGGGGCGCTGCACCGGCACGTCGACGGTACGGCGGGGGCCGGTGAACCACTTCCGGGCCGAGGCGTACCACCAGATGGCCACGCCGAGCAGCACGCCGCCGATGGCGAGCGGGGCGTAGTTCACCGCCGTCCAGCTGAACTCGGCGTTGCCGGGCACGCCGGCCGGCACGATCGGCAGCACGAAGTAGACGGAGATGATCGCGATCTCGATCACCGCGATCCAGCCGAGCAGCTTGTACCTCCGGCCCAGCGTCCACGGGCCGGCGACGAACCGGTCCCCCATCCGCAGCCGCAGGAAGATCGGGATGAGGAAGGACAGGTACAGCCCGATCACCGCGACCGAGACCACCGCGTAGAAGGCGACCGGCACGCCGGCCTTCTGGTAGAGCGCGGGCAGCGTGAGCACCAGCCCGGCCAGGGTGGCCGCGATGATCGCGTTGACCGGGGTGCCGTTGCGGTCCACCCGCGACCAGAGCCGCCAGCCAGGAACCGCCCGGTCCCGGCTGAACGCGTACGCCATCCGGGACATCGAGGTCACGCAGCTCATCCCGCAGAAGAACTGGCCGATGGTGGAGATGATGATGACGGCCTTGAAGAAGAACGGGGTCAGCGCGGACTCGAAGATCGCCCCGGAGAAGCCACCCGCGGAATTGATCGCGTCCACGTCGGTGGCCGCGAAGAGGAAGGCGAGCAGCAGGATCCAGCCGCCCACCGCCGAATAGAAGATCGATCGCCAGAGGCCCTGGGCGGCGGCCTTCGAGGCGCCCCGGGTCTCCTCGGAGACGTGCGCGCAGGCGTCGAAGCCGGTGATCGTGTACTGGGTGAGCAGGAAGCCCAGCGGCAGCACGTAGAACCAGAAGGTGAGCCCGCCGGTGTCACCGTCGCCGAAGCCGGAGTTGTTGAACCGCTCGGTGAAGACGAACTTGAAGCTCTGGTGGTCGTCCGGGACCAGGACCAGGATCAGCACCACCGCGGCCGCGCCGGCCACGTGCCACCAGACCGAGACGTTCTGGAGTACGTCGATGACGCGGTGCCCGTAGATGTTGATCAGCCCGTGCAGGGCGAGGATCACCACGAAAAGCCCGAAGGTCTGGTGCGCGGTGCCGGCCCAGCCGTCGAAGAGCGCGGAGAGGGTGAGGTTGAGAAAGGTGGCGCAGCCGTAGTCGACCGAGGCGGTCACCGCCACCAGACCGATCAGGTTGAGCCAGCCGGTGAACCAGCCGTGCACCGGCCGCCCCATGGTCGCGGCCCACCAGTAGATCCCGCCGGCGGTCGGGTAGGCGGACACCAGCTCGGCCATGCAGAAGCCGATGATCAGGATGAACAGCGAGATCAGCGGCCAGCCCCAGGAGATGGCGACCGGACCGCCGTTGTTCCACGCCTGACCGAAGGTGGTGAAGCAACCGGCCAGGATCGAGATGATCGAGAACGAGATGGCGAAGTTGGAGAAGCCGCTCCACTTGCGGTGCAGCTCCTGTTTGTAGCCGAGTTCTGCGAGTCGTCGGGCGTCGTCGTCCATCGGCTGCTCGGCGGTCGGCGCGGGCGTCGTGGCCACTGCACACCTCCTCGAGGTGGTTCCCCGGTTGCGAGTGGGCAAAGTGTGATCCCGTCGATCAAGACGGTCAATACGACAGGCGTGGGAATCTCACGGCCGGCACGGCTAATTGCGTTGCCGCGCCAACCGGTTCCGGGGCATCCTTGAGCCCGTGACCAGGCCCGATCGCGACGGGCCAACCGCCGGGCGCTCGGCAACGCCCGGACCGCGGCGGCGCGGGGCGTCCACCTCTCTCTCACTGAAGTACGGCGGTTCGCCGCACCCCCGGACGCTCCCGCGCCGCCGCTCTCACGCCTCAGGCGAACAGCAGTCCGGCCACCCAGAGCACCGCGATGACCAGGCCGGCCAGGAACTCGACCAGCATGGACAGCCCGGCCGCCTTGAGCGCCTGCACGGTGGCCGGCCAGGCGAGCTGGTTGCTGCCCAGCCGCAGCCGTTCCGCGCCCCAGATCCCGCCGATGAAGCCGATCGGCAGGCCGATCACCGGGATGACGAAGAAGCCCACCAGGCCGAGCAGCCCACCGGCCAGCAACGACGAGGTGGGCACGCCCGTCCGTTTCAGGTTCCGGCCCGGCCAGAGGTACTTGACCACGCCGCCGCCGACGGCGACCACGGTGGCCGCGGCCAGCACCGCCCAGCGGCCCGGCCCGGCGTCGCCGAAGAGGGCCCACACCAGCACCCCGCCCCAGCAGAGCGGCAGCGCCGGCAGCCCGGGCACCACCACCCCGGCCAGCCCGGCCAGGATGGCCAGCGCCGCCACCACCGACACCACCGCCTGCGAATCCGTGAGACTCACGCCGCCTCCCCACCGCCCAGCCGCTCGAAGATCTGCCGGGCCGGCATCGGGGAGCCGAACCAGCGGCCCTGCCCGGTGTCGCAGCGCAGCGACCGCAGCCGCTCGGCCTGCACCTCGGTCTCCACCGCCTCGGCGGTCACCCACAGCTCCAGCGCGTGCGCCAGCCGGACCAGCGCGTCGACGATCCGCTCGTCGCGGTGGTCGGCGGCGGCGTCCGTGCCGTCGGCCCGGATCCCCTCGACGAACGGGCCGGCCAGCTTCAGGCAGTGGATCGGCAGCCGCCGCAGGTACGCCAGGTTCGAGTAGCCGGTGCCGAAGTCGTCGATGGCCAGCCGGATCCCGAGGTCGGCGAGCTGGTGCAGGGCGCGCAGCGGCTCTCCGGCGCTGCCCATCACGGCGCTCTCGGTCAGCTCCAGTTGCAGCAGCTCGGCGGGGAGCCCGGTGTGCTGCAGCGCCTCGGCGACGGTCTCCACGATGGCCGGGTCGTCGGCCTGCCGGGCGGCCAGGTTGACGCTGACCACCAGCCGCACCTCCGGGTACGCCCGTCGCCAGCTCTCGGCGTCCCGGCACGCCTGCCGGAGCACCCAGGCGCCGAGCCGGACGATCAGGCCGGTCTCCTCGGCCAGCCCGATGAACCGGTCCGGGCCGATCAGGCCCAGCTCCGGGTGCTGCCAGCGGACCAGGGCCTCCACCGCCACCATCGAGCCGTCCAGCAGCGAGACGATCGGCTGGTAGTGCAGCACGAACTCGCCCCGGTCCAGCGCGGCGGGCAGGTTCGCGGCCAGCGCCGAGCGGGCGATGTCGGCGGCGCTGCGCTCCGGGTCGTAGACCGCCCAGCGGCCCCGCCCCTCGGCCTTGGCCCAGTAGAGCGTGGTGTCGGCGGCCTTCATCAGCTCCGAGACGCTGGTCTCGGCGGCCGGGCACTCCACGATGCCGATGCTCGCCGAAACGGCGAGCTGCTGGTCGCCGACGTGCACCGGGGCGGAGACCGCGGCCAGGGCCAGCTCGGCCACCTCCACCGCGTCGTCGAGGCCGCCGTCGGAGTCGACCAGGATGACGAACTCGTCGCCGCCCATCCGGGCCACCAGGTGGCCGCGGCCGGACACGCAGTCGGCCAGCCGCCGGGAGATCACCTTGAGCAGCCGATCGCCGAGATCGTGGCCGAGGCTGTCGTTGATCGCCTTGAAGCCGTCCAGGTCGATGAAGCAGAGCCCGACCCGCTGCTCCGGCGCGGCCGTGTCGAAGACCTGGCCGAGCGTCTCGAAGAACAGCGTCCGGTTGGGCAGGCCGGTGAGCGGGTCGTGCAGCGCCTGGAAGCGCAGCCGCTGCTGGAGCTGGTAGCGCTCGGTGATGTCCTCGATCATCGCCACGGTGAACCGGGGGCGGCCGTCGTCGTGGCGGATCAGCGAGACGGCGAGGTCGGTCCAGACCACGGTGCCGTCCTTGCGGTAGTAGCGCTTCTCCATCCGGGCGCTGTCCCGCTTGCCCTCGATCAGCTCCTGGTACAGCTCCCACATGCCGGCGGCGTCGTCGGGGTGGAACAGCCCGTCCACCGTGAGCTCCCGCAGCTCGGCCGCGGTGTAGCCGAGCATGTCGGCGAACGACTGGTTGACCTCGATGATCCGCCCGTCCACCCCGGCGATGCCGATGCCGATCGCCGCCCCGGTGAAGACGGCCCGGAACCGCGCCTCGCTGTCCCGCAGCGCCTGCTCCACCGCGTCCCGGGCCTGCCAGGCCGAGCGGGCGATCCGCTCCTGCTGGCTGAACACCCGGTCGCGCAGCGCCCGGCCGAAGCCGGCGGCGAACGCGCCCTGCATGGCGGCGATCCGTTCCCGCACCTCGGGCAGCTCCACCCGGCCGGGCAGCACCCAGGACAGGAAGCGGTCGCCGAGTGCCCGCACCGACCAGTCGAGCACCCCGGGCTCGGTGAGGTGCGCCTCGACCAGGGCCCGCCCGGCGTCCTCCGCCGGCTGGGCGGAGAACGCCGGGGCGAGCAGGGCCCGGCCGAGCCGGACGGTGTGCGCCAGCAGCAGCCGCTCGGTCTCGGCCGCGCTCAGCGGCACGAAACCGATGCGCCGCACCGCCCGGGCCCACTCGGCTGCGTACGCCGCGGCGCCCGGCCGGCTGAGGTCGCCCCCGTCGGGGTCCGGGGCGCGCATGTCGGGTCAGCCGGCGGTGCGGTCGTACCGGGCGACGCCACCGAACGCGCCGAACCGCTCGGGGTGCTCGTCCACGTCGGACGGCGAGTCGGGTCGCCAGAGCGGCATGTGGACCACGCCCGGTTCGAGCACCGTCCAGTCGCCGAAGTAACCGGTGATCTCGGCCCGCGAGCGCAGCGTGATCTCGGTGGCGGTACGCGCCGACAGCCGCTGCGCGTCGAGCATCTCCTGCGGCTGGTCCTCGAAGGTGGAGTGCGAGATGACCAGGAAGCTGCCGGGCGCCGCGGCGGCCCGCAGGGTGGCCAGGATGTCGCCCGGCCGGTCCTGGTCGGGGATGAAGTGCACCACCCCGGCGAGCAGGATGCCGACCGGGCGGTCGAAGTCGATCAGGCCGCTGGCCCGGGCCTGGTCCAGGATCAGCTTCGGCTCCCGCAGGTCGGCGAGGATCGCGGTGGCCCGGTCGTTGCCGGCGAGCAGTTCCCGGCTGTGCGCCACGGCGACCGGGTCGATGTCGACGTAGACGATCCGGGCCTCGGGGTTGGCCGCCTGGGCCACCTCGTGCACGTTGCCGACCGTGGGGATCCCCGAGCCGATGTCGAGGAACTGGTCGATGCCCGCGTCGAGCAGCACCCGCACGGCCCGGCGCAGGAACTCCCGCCCGGAGCGCATGGTGGCCGCCAGGTTCGGCGTCATGGCGGCGATCTGCTCGGCGAGCTGCCGGTCGATCTCGAAGTTGTGCGCGCCGCCGAGGAAGTAGTCGTAGACCCGGGCCGCGCTCGGCCGGTTCAGGTCGATCTCGGCGGGAAGTCCGTCCGGCGTCTGCATCGCTCGGTCCCCCAGGTCGTCGCCGCTGTCCGCGGGGAGCCCGACGCGGGCGACCCGCAGGAATTCGTGTGGTCCACACCACTCTAGGCGCGCACACCCGCGAACGGGACATCCACTTTCGACGGTGCCGGCCCGCCGACCGTCAGCCGGCCGCCTCCAGCAGCAGCGAGATGCCCTGCCCGACACCGATGCACATGGTCGCCAGGGCCCGCCGCCCGCCCCGCCGGCGCAGCTCCAGCGCGGCGGTGAGGGCCAGCCGGGCTCCGCTGGCGCCGAGCGGGTGTCCCAGCGCGATCGCCCCGCCGTTCGGGTTGACGTGCTCGGCGTCCTCGGGCAGCCCCAGCTCGCGCAGCACCGCCACCGACTGGGCGGCGAACGCCTCGTTCAGCTCGATCACGTCGAGGTCGGCCAGGCCCAGGCCCTGCCGGTCGAGCAGCTTGCGGGTGGCCGGGACCGGCCCGATGCCCATGATCCGCGGCGGCACGCCGGCCGCCGCCGCCCCGGTCACCCGGGCGAGCGGGGTGAGGCCGTACCGGTCGACGGCCGCCGCGGAGGCGACCAGCAGGGCGACCGCGCCGTCGTTGACGCCGGAGGAGTTGCCGGCGGTCACCGTGCCGCCCTCGCGGAACGGCGTGGGCAGCGCGGCGAGCTTCTCCAGCGAGGTCTCCCGGGGGTGCTCGTCGGCCTCGACCAGCTTCGTCTCCCGCTTGCCGGCCGGCACGGTCACCGGCACGATCTCCTCGGCCAGCCGGCCGTCGGCCTGCGCCTTGGCGGCGCGCTGCTGGGAGCGGAACGCGAACTCGTCCTGCGCGGCGCGGTCGACGCCGAAGTCGGCGGCGACGTTCTCCGCCGTCTCCGGCATCGAGTCGATGCCCCACTGCTTCTTCATCAGCGGGTTCACCAGCCGCCAGCCGATGGTGGTGTCGTACACCTCGGCGGTGCGGGCGAACGCGGTGGTGGCCTTCGGCATCACGAAGGGTGCCCGGCTCATGCTCTCCACCCCGCCGGCGACCAGGAGGTCGGCCTCGCCGGCCACGACGGCGCGGGCCGCGGTAGCCAGGGCGTCCAGGCCGGAGCCGCAGAGCCGGTTGACCGTGCTGCCCGGGACCTCCTCCGGCAGCCCGCCGAGCAGCGCGGCCATCCGGGCCACGTTGCGGTTGTCCTCGCCGGCCTGGTTGGCGCAGCCCAGGATCACGTCGTCGGTGCGGGCCCAGTCCACCGAGGGGTGGCGGGCGACCAGCTCGCGGATCACGTGCGCGGCCAGGTCGTCGGGGCGCACCCCGGCGAGGGCGCCGGCGTACCGGCCGATCGGGGTGCGGACACCGGCCACGAGGTATGCGACGGTCATCGGCGCTCAGTCCTTCGGGGGTGGGCGGGGGTGGCGGGTCGCCCGCCGGGTCACGGGGACGCCCGGCGCCAGGATATCCGCGCCCGGAACGGATAGGTTGGCCGCATGGCCCGGGCCCAGTTCAGCGCAGAGACCGCCGGCGGGGGCGCGTTCGTCCGCCAGCCCAACCGCTTCACCGGTCGGGTCACCCCGCACTCCACCTCACCCGAGGGTGGCGGCCCCGACGACCAGGGCCGCTGGCCGCTGGAGGCGGGCCGCTACCGGCTGATCTGGTGCCGGGCGTGCCCGTGGGCGCACCGGGCCCGGATCGTGCGCGGCCTGCTCGGGCTGGACGAGGTGATCTCGCTGGGCACGGTCGACCCGATCCGGGACGAGCGGGGCTGGCGGTTCAGCCTCGACCAGGACGGCTTCGACCCGGTGCTGGGCATCGGGTACCTCAGCGACGCGTACCTGGCCACCGACCCCGACTACACCGGCCGGGTCACCGTGCCGGCGCTGGTCGACACGCTGACCGGCCGGGTGGTCACCAACGACTATCCGCAGCTCACCCTCGACTTCTCCACCGAGTGGCGGCGGTTCCACAAGCCGGGCGCACCGGATCTCTACCCGGTCGAGCTGCGCCCGGAGATGGACGCGCTGATGGCGGAGATCCACCGGGACGTCAACAACGGCGTCTACCGGTGCGGCTTCGCCACCTCCCAGGAGGCGTACGACGAGGCGTACACGGCGCTGTTCGCCCGGCTGGACGCGCTGTCGGAGCGGCTGTCCGGGCGGCGTTACCTGATGGGCGAGCAGATCACCGAGGCCGACGTGCGGCTCTTCACCACGCTGGTCCGCTTCGACGTGGCGTACCACGGGCACTTCAAGTGCAACCGGCAGAAGCTCACCGAGATGCCGGTGCTCTGGGCGTACGCGCGGGACCTGTTCCAGACCCCGGGCTTCGGCGAGACGGTGGACTTCGACCACATCAAGCGGCACTACTACGCCACCCACGAGATGATCAACCCGACCCGGATCGTGCCGCTCGGTCCGGACCTGTCCGGCTGGACCACGCCGCACGGGCGTGGCTGACCGGAATGTCCTGCGGGCCGCCGCCGCGTCCGCCGCGGCCGGCTGCACCGTGGCCGGGGTGGTGGCCGTGACGGTCGCCGTGGCCGCCGGTCCCGGTCCGGGCCTGACCGGGTACGTCAGCGAGGCCGGCGTCACCGACAGCGGCTACGCCGGGGCGTACCGGATCGGGGTCCTCGCCCTGGCGGCGGCGCTGCTGCTGCTCGCCGCGGCGCTGCCCCCGGCGCTGCGGACGGCGGCCGCGCTGCTCGTGGCCGGCGCCGCCGGCACGGGGCTCTCCGCGGCGGTGACCTGCTCCACCGGCTGCCCGCTGCCGCCGTTCGAGGCCGCCACGGTGGCCGACCTCGTGCACGGCGGGGCCAGCATCGCGGCCACCGCCGCGGTGGTCTTCGCCATGGTGGCGGTGCTCCTCTCCCCGGCGGCGGGCCGGGCGCTGCGCCGGGTCGCCGCGGTCGGCGCGGCCCTGGCGCTGCCGCTCTCCGGGGCGATCGGGCTGGCCATGCTGCTGGTCGGGCGCGGCGGCGTGGTCGGGGTGCTGGAGCGGCTGCTCCTCACGGTGGCAGCCGGGTGGGGTCTGGCCACCGCCGCGGTCCTGGGCCTGGCGCACCGCCGATCGTGACGAACGGATCATCCGGGCGTGAACGGTGCCTGTAAGGATCGTCACGCCCAGCACTCCTTCCAGCCAGGAGCCGGCCGGGAGTAGCGTCGGCAGGCGATGACCAACGTCTGGCACCTCACCGTGCGCCTGTACGTCGACCTCCGACGGCAGGCCAGCGGCATCTGTCCGGCGCAGCCGCTCTCCTGACGCTGCCCCGTTCACCCACCACCAGACCTTGGACAGATTCCCATGGCTTCCGCCCTGCGCAAGTTCCCCTTTTCCGTGCAGATCCTGCTCGGCCTCGTCCTCGGCGTGGCGCTCGGCTTCCTGGCCCGCGCCAACGACCTCGCCTGGCTGACCAGCACCCTCGACACCGTCGGCGGCCTCTTCGTCCAGCTGCTCAAGCTGGCCGTGCCGCCGCTGGTCTTCACCGCCATCGTGGTCAGCGTGGTCAGCCTCCGCGGCGTGGCCAACGCCGCCCGGCTGGCGCTCAAGACGCTGCTCTGGTTCGGCATCACCGCGCTGATCGCGGTGAGCATCGGCATCGGCCTCGGCCTGCTCACCGACCCCGGCAAGGGCGTCACCCTCGACGTGGCCGGCGCCACCGCGCCGAAGAAGACCGGCTCCTGGACCGACTTCCTCACCGGCATCGTGCCGACCAACCCGGTCGGCGCGTTCGTCGAGGGCAACGTCCTCCAGATCGTCTTCCTCGCCCTGGTGGTCGGCGCCGCCGCGCTGCTCATCGGCGAGGCCGCCGAGCCGTTCGTGAGCCTCAACCGCTCGGTGCTGGCCATCGTGCAGAAGGCGCTCTGGTGGGTCATCCGGCTCGCCCCGATCGGCACGCTCGGCCTGATCGGCAACGCCGTCGCCTCGTACGGCTGGGACCTGCTGGCCCCGCTCGCGAAGTTCACCACCGCCGTCTACGTCGGCTGCGCCATCGTGCTGTTCGTGGTCTACCCGCTGGTGCTGGTGGCCGCCGGCCGGCTCAACCCGCTGCGCTTCTTCGCCGGCGCCTGGCCCGCCATCGAGCTGGCCTTCGTGTCCCGCTCCTCGGTGGGCACCATGCCGGTGACCCAGCGTTCGGTCGAGCGCCTCGGCGTCCCCCGCGAGTACGCCTCCTTCGCCGTGCCGTTCGGCGCCACCACGAAGATGGACGGCTGCGCCGCCATCTACCCGGCCCTCGCCGCGATCTTCGTGGCGCAGGTCTTCGGGGTGCACCTGGGCGTCACCGACTACCTGCTGATCGCCTTCGTCTCGGTGGTCGGCTCGGCCGCCACGGCCGGCCTGACCGGCGCGATCGTGATGCTCACGCTGACCTTGAGCACGCTGGGCCTGCCGCTGGCCGGCGCCGGTCTGCTGCTGGCCATCGACCCGATCCTGGACATGATCCGCACCGCCACCAACGTGGCCGGTCAGGCCCTCGTGCCGACCGTCGTGGCCGCCCGCGAGGGCACCCTCGACCGCGCCGCGTACGACTCGGCCGGTAGGCGTGACCTGGTCGACGCTGTCGACGCTCCGGAGAGCGAGCGGCTCGCTCCGGTAGCCGCCTGAGCACTTCGTTCCCGGGGGGAGGGCTTCGGCCCTCCCCCCGACGCCTGTTGAAGGATGACCACATGAGTGCCCTCTTCACCCCGCTGACCCTGCGCGGCGTCACCCTGCCCAACCGGGTGGCGCTCGCCCCGATGTGCCAGTACAGCGCCGGGCCGGACGGCCTGCCCACCGACTGGCATCGCGTCCACCTCGGCTCCCGCGCCGTCGGCGGCGCCGGACTGATCATCACCGAGGCGACCGCCGTGGTCCCCGAGGGGCGGATCAGCCCGCAGGACACCGGGCTCTGGTCCGAGGCGCACGTCGACGCGTGGCGGCCCATCACCGCGTTCATCGCGGCCCAGGGGGCGGTGCCGGCCGTGCAGCTCGCGCACGCCGGATTCAAGGCCTCCACGTATCGGCCGTGGGCCGAGCACCGGGGCGGCGTACCGGACGCCGAGGGCGGCTGGACCCCGGTCGGCCCCGGCGCCGAGCCGTTCGTGCCCGACTACCGCACCCCGACGGCGCTGGACGAGGCCGGCATCGCCGCAGTGGTCGAGGCGTTCGCCGCCGCCGCCCGCCGGGCGCTCGACGCCGGCTTCGCCGCCGTGGAGATCCACGCCGCGCACGGCTACCTGCTGCACGAGTTCCTCTCCCCGCTCACCAACCACCGGACCGACGGCTACGGCGGCGACCGTGCCGGCCGGATGCGGCTGACCCTGGAGGTGGCCCGGGCGGTGCGCGCCGCGGTCGGCGAGGCCGTGCCGGTGCTGACCCGGATCTCCGCCACCGACTGGACGGACGGCGGCTGGACCGTCGAGGACAGCGTGGTGCTCGCCGGTGAGCTGGCCGCGGCCGGCGTGGACCTGGTCGACGCCTCCTCCGGCGGCGCCTCCGCCGCCGCGAGCATCCCCGTCGGCCCCGGCTACCAGGTGCCCCTGGCCGCCCGGATCCGCCGCGACGCGGGCGTGCTGACCGGCGCCGTCGGCCTGATCGTCGAACCCGAGCAGGCCGAGCAGATCGTCGCCGCCGGCGAGGCCGATTTGGTCCTCCTCGGCCGCGAACTCCTCCGCGACCCCTACTGGCCCCACCGCGCCGCCGCCAAGCTCACCCAGAACCCCACCTGGCCAAACCAGTACACCCGAGCCTCCTGACCCCCTGCCCTGCCCGCCTGCCCCGCCTTGCCTGGGGGCGGGCGGGAGGGGTCAGCCCGCCAGGTGGCCCCAGCGGGACTCCAGGTCGGGCCACGGGCCCTGGGCCGTCACCGCGCCGTCGACCAGCACCACCACGTGGTCCGCGCGGACCAGCGCGGCCCGCTTCGCGGTCGAGCCGACCACCGTCACCCCGTGCTCGCGCAGCGCCGCCCAGAGCGCCAGCTCCGTCGTCACGTCCAGCGCGGACGAGACGTCGTCGGCGACCAGCAGCTCGGTACGCGGCGCGAGCGCCCGGGCCAGCGCCAGCCGCTGGAGCTGCCCGCCGGAGAGCCGGGTGCCCTTGTGCCCGATGAGCAGCCCGAGCCCGCCCCCGGCCGCCGCCAGGTCGTGGTCCAGCTGGGCGGTCGACACCGCGTCGGCGGCGTCCACCTGGTGGCCGAGCGCGATGTTGTCCGCCACCGTGCCGGAGAGCACCCGGGGCAGCTGCCCGACGTACCCGACCTGGTTGGGGCGGAGGAACAGCTCCGGCTCGGTGACCGGCTCGCCGTTCCAGCGCAGCGTGCCGGTGTGGTGCACGATCCCGGCGAGGGCCCGCAGCAGCGAGGACTTGCCCGCGCCGACCGGCCCGACCACCAGCACCAACTGTCCGCGTTCGACGGTCAGGTCGACGTCCCGGACGGCGAGGGTGCCGTCGGAGTGCAGCGCGCCGAAGCCGGTCAGCTCCAGCCGGCGCAGCGGGTGCCGCGCCGGCGGTTCGGGCGCCGGGGCGGTGCCGGCGGCCAGGTCCAGCCCGGGCACCGTCGCCGAGTAGGTGGCCACCCCGCTCATCGCCACCGTCCGCCTGGTCCACACCCGGGCCGACGGGTAGTGCGAGACCAGCGAGGCGGTGGTCCACGCGAACCAGCGGGCCGCGCCGAGGGTGGAGACCGCGACCAGGGTGGCCCCGGCGGAGAGGCCGCCGGCCAGGTAGAGCGCCCACGCGCCGATCGGCAGCAGGCCGCTGGCGATCGACGGGGTGGACCGAGCCCACACCTGCATGGCGATCTCCCGCCGCTGCCGGTCGCTGCGGACCGTGTCCAGCTTCGCCAGATGGTCCAGCACCGGGCGGGTGGCGCCGGCCAGCTTCACCGTACGGGCGGCGGAGAGCGAGGAGACCAGGGCGGTGGCGAACGCGGCGCGGGCCTTCACGGTGCCGCCGGCGGTGCGTTCCAGCCGGGGGCCGAACAGGGTCGCCGCCAGCCCGGAGACCACCATCGTCCCGACGAAGAACAGCGCCGGTACGAAGCTGCCGGTCACCAGGGTCATGGTGATCACGATGGCCAGCGAGATGAACTGGTCCATGAGGTTGTCGGCGAGCTGCACCACCCGGTCGGTGTCGCCGCCCTGGGCCACCACCTCGGCCGGGGTGTGCCCGCTGACCCGGCGCGCCCCGGTCTGCCCATGCACCAGCCGCGCGCTGATCCGCAGCATCTGCCGGATCCACCACTGCGGGAACCAGAGGTTGGTCAGGTACGGCAGCGGCAGCACGACCAGCAGCGCGGCGACGATGCCCAGCGCCGGCAGCCACGGGTCTCCCCCGCCGACCACCTCGGCCCAGAGCCAGGGCAGCACCGAGCCGTCCAGCCCGAGCAGGGTCATCACGACGAACAGGCAGACGGAGAGCAGCCCGTACCGCGGGTCGTTGGTGCCGAGCCGGAGGATCTCCCGCAGGGTCCGCGCGGGCGGCGGGTCGGGCAGCGGCGGCGGGTCGGTGCGCGGCACCGCGACCTGGCGCGGCGCGGTGGCCGCGGTGGCCGACTCGGCCGGCTCGTCGGGCCACTCGTCGGGGCCGTCCAGCAGCTCCACCCCGCCCCGGCGGGCGCCCGCGCCCGCGTAGGCGCTGGCGTGGCTGGTGGCGAGCAGTTCGGCGAAGCGGGCCGACTCGCGCAGCGGCCCGGCCTCCAGCACCGCGCCGTCGGCCATCACCACGACCTCGTCGCAGCGGCGCACCGAGGAGAGCCGGTGCGCGATGACGATGCCGATCCGGTCGGTGAGCAGTCGTTCGGTGGCCTGGCGTACCCGGTTCTCGGTGACCGGGTCGAGCCGGGCGGTGGCCTCGTCGAGGATCACCACGTGCGGGTCGCGGACCAGGATCCTGGCGAACGCGACGAGCTGCTCCTGCCCGGCGGAGAGCACGTGCCCGCCCTCGCCGAGCCGGGTGTGCACCCCGTCGGGGAGTTCGGCGATCCAGCCGGCGAGCCCCAGCTCCTCCAGCGCCCGGGTGGCGTCGTCGAGCAAATCCGGGTCGAAGAGCGCGACGTTCTCGGCGAGGGTGCCGGCCAGGATCTCGGTGCGCTGGGGCACCACGGCGATCCACCGGCGCAGCGCCTCGATGTCCAGGTCGACCAGGTCGGTGTCGCCCAGAAAGACGGTGCGGGACGGCACGTCCACGGCCCGGGTGAGCACCTTGGCCAGCGTCGACTTGCCGGATCCGGTCCGGCCGACCAGGGCGTAGGACCGGCCGCGGGCGAAGGCGAGCGTGACGTCGCGCAGCGCCGGCCCGCGCTCCTCGCCGGTGGCTGGGTAGCGGAACGTGAGCCCTCGGACGGTCAGGTCTCCCTCGACCGGGACGGCGCCGCCGGTCGGCTCCTGGCGAGAGTCGGCGAGCAACTGCACCCGCGCCCACGCGCCGAGCGCCTGTTGCAGGTGCGGCACCCAGCGGGCGATGTGCTCGACGGTCGCGCCGAAGGCGAGGGCGAGCAGCCAGATCGCGGTGAGCCGGGCGGCGTCCACCCGGCCGGTGGCGAGCGCCCACGCCCCGGCCAGGACCACGGCGGCGATGCCGACCCGGACGCCGCCGGCGGCCAGCGCGGTGACCCGGGCGGAGAGCCGGAAGACCCGGCCGCCCCGGGCGATCACCTCGGCGGCCCGCCGGGCGTAGAGGCGCAGCACGTACGGGCGGGCCAGGCTGGTGCGCACGTCGTCCTGGCCGTGCACCGCCTCCTCCATCACGGCGGCCAGGTCGGACCAGGCCTCCTCCTCCACCATCCGGGCCGGGGCGATCCGGGCCGTGGGGCGGCGCAGGGCCACGCCGAGCAGCGCGGTGAGCAGGATCATCCCGACGCCGGCCGGCCACCACACGACCAGCGCGCTGACCGTGGCGAGCAGGCAGACGGCGACGCCCTGGACGAGCCGTACGCCGGTGTTCCGCATCTCGGCGGCGACCTGGTAGACGTCGTTGTCGATCCGGTCGAGCAGCTCGCCGACCGGGGTGGTCTCCAGGGTGGGCAGGTCCTGCCCGAGCGCGACCCGGCAGAGCCGGCGGCGGACGTCGGCGGACCAGTCGGCGGTGAGGCCGGCCATCAGCAGGCCGATGAGCAGGTCGGACACGACGGCGGCGACCAGCGCCACGGCCAGCGCGGTGAACCAGCCGGGCGACCGGTGCACCAGCACCGGCCCGGCCAGCGCCGAGGCGGCCGCCTGGCCCCCGGCCCCGAGCACGATCAGCAGCAGGACGAGCGTCATCCGGCGCGGTGCGGTGGCCCGGAGATCGCGGAGCAGGCGCATGGACAGTCCTCCGGACTCGGGTCGGTGGGGGCGGTGCCCCCAGCCTCACCCGGGCGGCCCCGGCCACTCAAACGATTTACCGGCGCGGCGTCACGTCTGGGCGACCCGGCGGACGATGCCGAGCAGCGCCTCCTGCACGTCCTCGATGGGCCGGTCCGGCTGGAAGACCAGCCAGTCGACGGCCACCACCAGGCCGACGCCGAACAGCGCCGAGCTGGCCGTGCGCACGTCCAGGTCGGCGGGGAGGTCGCCGCTGGCCACCCCGGCCCGTACGGTCTCCGCGATCACCTCGATCGCCTCGCCGCGCAGCAGCCGCAGGGTCTGCTGCCACTCCCGGTTGGTCCGCCACATCTCCGAGAGCAGGAGCTGGGCGAAGGCCCGGTAGCGGCGGATGTACTCCAGCTCGGCGCGGACCAGCGCGGCGAGCGCCTCGCGCGGCGGCTGCCCGGCGACGGCGGCCCGGAAGTCGGCGGTGAGCAGGCCGATGCCGTGCCGCAGCAGCTCCTCGAAGAGGACCGTCTTGGACTCGAAGTTGTAGTAGATGGTCCCCTTCGCCACGCCGGCCCGGGCCGCGATGTCGTCCACGGTGGTGGCCGAGAAGCCTTGCTCGGCGATGAGTTCCACCGCCGCCACGAAGAGGCGTTGGCGGGTGTCCTCCCGCCGGCGGGTCCGTCCGTCCGTCACCCGCCCATCCTCACATGGTCAGTTCGGGGTGCAGCTTGGCCGGGGTGAGCCGGCGGGAGCGGCGCGCCGCGCCGACGGTGAGCGCCAGGGCACCCGCCCCGAAGGCGAGCAGCACCAGCGCCCCGGTGACCACCGGCCCGGAGGGCCCGCCGTTGATCGTGTGCCGCAGGCCACCCACCACGTACGTCATGGGCAGCCAGGGGTGGACGGCCTGGAAGAAGCCGGGCGAGGTCTGCACCGGGTAGGTGCCGCCCGAGGAGGTGAGCTGGAGCATCAGCAGGGCCAGCGCGGCGAGCCGGCCGGCCGGCCCGAGCGCCACGCCGAGCAGCTGCATGACGGCGGTGAACGCCAGCGAGGTGAGCGCGAGCAGCCCGAAGGTGGCCGGCCCGTGCCGCGGGTCGAGGCCCAGGGCCAGGGTGACCACGGTGTAGAGCACCGCGACCTGGGCCAGCCCGATCGCCGCGGCGGGCAGCCAGCCGGCGAGCGCGACCCGCCAGCCGGGCGCGCCGGACATCACGTGCCGCCGGTTCACCGGCCGCAGCAGCATGTAGGTGATCATCGCGCCGACCCAGAGCGCCAGGGCCAGGAAGTACGGGGCGAAGCCGACCCCGTACGACCCGGCCGGGTGGTCGGAGTGGCGGATCAGCCCGACGGGGTCGCCGAGGACGTCGGCGCGGCTGTCCGCGTCGTCGTACCCGGGCAGCTTCTTCTCCCCGGCGGCGAGCCCGTCGGCGAGGTCACCGGCGCCACCCTCCAGCTTGGTCAGCCCGTCGGCGAGCCGGTTGCTGCCGCCGCTGAGCTGCGCCAGGCCACCGTCGAGCTGCCGGGCGCCGGTGGCGAGCCGGTAGAGGCCGCCGCGGAGCTGGTCGGCGCCGTCCGCGGCGTCGCCGAGCCCGTCGCGGAGCTTTGCGCTGCCCTGCGCCAGGGTGGTCAGGCCGCCGGCCAGCTGGTCGACCTTGGTCCGGGCCGTGGCGACGTCGTCGGCCAGGTGCGGCGCGGCGGCGGCCACCTCCCGGGCGGTCTGCGCGACCTCGGTCATCTGCTTCTTCAGCGCGGCCAGGTCGGTCCCGTCCAACGCGACGACCATGGCCCGGGCCGCGGTGACCGCCTGGTCGGCGGCCCTGCGCGCGGCGACCAGGTTCGGGTCGTCGGCCAGTTCCGGGTGCTCCTCGACCAGCGCGTCGAGCCGGTCGCGCACCTTCTCCGCCTGGCCGACCACCTCGTCGGCCCTGGCCGGCAGCGCGTCGAGGCCGTCGGCGAGCGCCTGCGCGCCCTCGGCGACCAGCGTGGCGGCCCGCTGGATGTCGGCGGCGTTGCGCCGGAGCAGCGGCTCGTATCTGTCCGCCGCCGCGTCGACCTGCTTCGCGGCGGCGCGGGTCTCGGTGGCCGCCCGGTTGGCGCCGTCGGCGATCTGGGCCGCCCCGGTGTAGAGCTGGTCCAGTCCGTTGGCCAGCCTGGTGGCGCCCTGCACGGAGGTGTTCAGCCCGCCGGCGAGCTGCCCGGCGCCGTCCTCGGCGGTGCCCAGCCCGTCGGCGAGCTGCCCGGCGCCCTGCTGGGAGGTGCCGAGCCCGTCGTGGATCCGGCCGGCGCCGTCGGCGGCCCGCCCGGTCTCGGCCTTGGCGTCGGTGAACCCGATCAGCATCCGGTCGAAGTACGACGCGGCGGTGCTCTCCGCGGCGGCGGCCCGGATCTCGCTGAAGGCGGAGCGGGCGAGCAGCCCGGAGAGGTAGTTGGTGGCGTCGTCGTTGACCACCTTCAGCTCGCCCCGCCGGGCCGGCCGGTCGGGCTCCGGGCTGGCCGCCAGGGTGGCGGAGAAGTCCGCCGGGATGGAGAAGACCAGGTGGTAGCGGCCGTCGCGGAGCCCCTCGGTGGCGTCGTCCTGGTCGGTCACCGTCCAGCCGAAGACCTTCCGGTCGAGCAGTTCGTCGGTGAGGTCCCGGCCGGCGTGCACCTCGCTGCCGTCGCCGGCCTTCGCCGGCCGGTCGGCGTTGACCAGGGCCACCGGGATCCGGTCGAGGTTCCCGTACGGGTCCCAGAAGGCGTAGAGGTAGAGGGCGCCGTAGAGCAGCGGGATGACGGTGAGGACGGCGAGCGCGGCGCGCGGCAGCCGGCCCCGGGTCATCCGGCGCAGCTCGAACAGCGCGAGTCGAACGACACTCATGCGGTCACCTCGGAGGTCAGGGCCGGGCTGGGCAGGGTCGGGTCACCGATCCGGTGCGCGATGGCGGTCGCGGCCGGCTCGACGGCGCGGGCGCTGGCGACAACGGCGTACCCCTGGTCGGCGAGGCGGGCCAGGGCGGCCCAGATCCACGCCCGCTCGGGCGCGTCGGCGCCGGCGTCCACGTCGTCGGCGACGATCAGGTTCGGGCCGCCGAGGCTGGCCAGCACCAGGCCGAGCACCTGCCGCTCGACGGGGGTGAGGTCGCGGCCGTACCGGTCCGGGTCGAGCGGGGCGTCGGTGAAGCCGGCGCCGGCGATCGCGGCGGCGAAGGCGTCCCGCCGGTAGGCCCGCCGGGCCCGCACGGCGGCGACCGGGACGAGCTGCCGGCGGCGGCGCGGCACCGGCCCGAGCAGCAGCAGCCGCTCCTGGATGTGCTCGGCGACGGTGAGGGTGGGATCGGGCTCGTGCACCCCGGCCACCTGCCCGAGCGCGGCCGGTCCGCGGCGGCGCAGCTCTCCGTGGGTGTGCGGGAAGCGCCCGGCCAGGGCGAGCAGCAGCGAGGTGCGCCCGCTGCCCGGCGGTCCGGTGACGGCGTGCAGCTCGCCGGCCTCGGCGCTGAGGGCGACGTCCCGGTAGACCCACCCGCGGCGGGTGCGCAGCCCCAGCCCGCTGGCCTCGACGATCTTCATCGCACCGTGTCCCGACATCTAGACTGACTGGTCAGTACAAAAACATGCCGAGCATAGCGTCGGTTGTCCGGTTCGGCGCAATCAGAAGGGACGTGATCCCGGCCATGCCGGGTCGTCGCGGGAGGCCGGGGCCTTAGAACAGCACGGTGGCGAGCGTGCCCACCGCTCGGAAGCCGCAGCGCTCGTAGACCCGGCGGGCGGGCAGGTTGAAGTCGTTGACGTAGAGGCTCACCGTGGGCGCGACCCGTTCCAGCGCGTCCCGCACCACCGCCGCCATCGCCGCGGTCGCGATGCCCCGGCCCCGCCACTCCGGCGCGACCCAGACCCCCTGCACCTGCGCGGTGCGCCGGGTGACCACGGCCAACTCGGCCTTGAAGACCACCTCGCCGTCCACGAACCGGGCGTAGGCCCGGCCCGCGCGGACCAGGTCGGCCACCCGCCGCCGGTAACCGCGCCCGCCGTCCTCGAGCAGCGGCGACACCCCGACCTCCTCGGTGTACATCGCCACCGCAGCCGGGAAGAGCCGGTCGACCTCACCGCCGCGCACCCGGCGGACCTCCGGGTCGGGCGCCACGACGGGCAGCGCGTCCGTGGCCAGCAGCGGCTGGTTCGGGCGTACGTCCCGGGCCGGCCCCCAGTAGGCGGCGAGGCGGTCCCAGAGCCCCAGCACGGCGTCAGCGCGGCCCACGATCGAGGAGCAGAGCCGCTCCTCGGCGCTCAACTGTTCGGCGAAGGCGGCCACCGCCGCCTCCGAGGCGAGCACCGGCGTCAGGTTGCCGCCGAGCCAGCAGATCGACTCCAGGTTGCGGCGCGAGCCGTAGCCGAGGATCCGCCCCTCGGCCCGCCACCAGGCCAGCCCGCGCGCCGCCACCCGCTCGGCGACCTGCGCGCCGGCGTACGGGTCGAGGTCGAGCAGCCGCTCGACCGCACGGCGCTCGGACTCCCCGAGTTGGCGTACCGGCAGCGTGAGCACGGATACCAGCCTGCCAGATGCACCCTGCCCCGCGCGGGCCGACCTGAAGACGCCGGACGATCGGTGGTGAGTGGCGGCTCAGCCGACCGGAACCGGTTCCGCGTCCGGCACGGCGGGCCGGGTCCGCGCGGCCCAGCGCACCACCGGCGGCACCAGCACCCCGAGCACCAGGAACATCCCGCCGAGCAGCAGCCACCCCGGCACGCCCCAGCCGATCGCCAGGGTGGTCACCACCACCGGGGCGACCATCGAGCCGAGCTGCATGCCCATCCCGTACGCGCCCTGGTACTGACCCTGCGCGTGCGCGGGGGCGAGCCCGAACGAGATGCCCCAGCCGGCTGCCGCGTGCCACAACTCCCCCACCACGTGCACCAGCGCGCCGCCGAGCAGCAGCGGGACCGCCACCGCGACGGGCACGCCCCCGCCGGCCGCGAAGAGCGCGCAGGCGACCGCGATCAGCGCGCCGGCCCGGCGGGCCGCCCGACCGGCCCCGGTGAGGTCCTCGGTGCCCCGCGAGGCGCGGACCTGGAAGAGGATCACCACCACGGTGTTGACCAGCAGGCAGGCGGAGATCAGCCAGCGCGGCGCGGTGGTGTGCCCGGCGATCCACAGCGGCAGGGCGATGTTGATCAGGCTGAAGTGCATCGACATCAGCCCGTCGAGCACAGTGAAGGCGAGGAACGGGCGGTCCCGCAGGGCGATCAGCCGCGGCCCGTGTGTGGGCGCCGGCACCGGCGGCACGGGCGGCAGCCGGAGCAGCACCGCCGCGGCCAGCAGGTAGGTGGCGCAATCGAGCAGGATCAGCGACACGTACGCGGTCCGCGTGTCGGCGGCCAGGGCGAAGCCGGCCAGCACCGTGCCGACCGAGATCCCGACGTTGGTGACCGCCCGCAGGTAGGCCCGGGTGCGTACCCGCTGGTCCGGCGGCACCGCGCCGGCGATCAGCGCGCCCCGGGCGCCCCGGGTCGCCGAGTCGGCGACCGCCATCAGCATCCCGACCACCAGGAACCCGGCGAAGGAACGGACGGCCACCAGGGCGGCGGTGAAACCGGCGGAGGCGAGCAGCGCGGTCAGCTGGAGGCCGCGTGGGCCGAGCCGGTCGGCCAGGTAGCCCATCGGCGTGCTGGTCACCAGGCTCACCAGCGCGGTGATCGTGAGAGCGAGGCCGACCTGGGCCACCGTCAGCCCGACCGAGCGGGTGAGGAAGAGCGCGCTGGCGGTGAGCCAGGTGCCCCGGCCGACGGTGTTGATCAGGGTGGAGAGGGCGAGGGTCCGGGACGGGCCCGGTTCGGGAAGCAGGCGCACCCTCAGACCCTAGCAAGACGTACGTACGGTTTCCCTTCCCGTCCCACATCCTGTCTTGTCGACGATGCATTGCCGATATATCGTTGATGCATCAGCGATACGACGACAGAGGGAGGACCCCGATGGGTTTCCACCGCCGGATGCACGCCGTACATGACGAGATGCGGATGCGGGGCTTCGGCTTCCCGCCCGTACCCCCCGGCCCACCGCCGTTCCCGCCCGGACCGCACGGTCACGGCCACGGCCGGGGTGGGCGGGGCCGCGGACGCGGCCGCCGGCCCAACGTGCGCGGCGCCGTGCTGGCCCTGCTCACCGAGCGGCCGATGCACGGCTACGAGATGATCCAGGAGATCGACTCCCGGACCGGCGGGGCTTGGCGGCCCAGCCCCGGCTCGATCTACCCGACGCTGCAACTGCTGGAGGACGAGGGCGTCATCGCCGCCGCCGCGGACTCCGACGGCGGGCGGAAGCGCTTCGCCCTCACCGACCAGGGACAGGCCGAGGCCGCCGAGGCGGCGCAGACCCCGCCCTGGGGCGAGTTCGCCGAGCAGACCGTGAACAGCTGGCACGACATCCGCGACGCCGGCGCGCAGGCCATGCACGCGCTGCGGCAGGTCATGATGACCGGCACCGACGACCAGCGGGCGCGCGCCGCCCAGGTGCTCGACGAGACCCGGCGCAAGCTGTACGCGATCCTCGCCGAATCCGAGTGAGTCCCCGCGTAGCGTTCGCCGGCCGGGGTGGCCACGGGACCGCCACCCCGGCCGGCGCCGCCGTCAGCCGGCGGGCCCTGCCCCGGTGGTTCACCCTCTCCGAGTTCGCCGCCGTGCCCCGGCCGGCGGCGCGGGCCTGAGACGACACGTGCGGCCGCCCCGGGTGGGGACGGCCGCACAATGTCGGTGGAGCGGGTGTCAGTGCACGGTCACCGTGGCGCCCGGCACCAGGCCGCGCAGCTCCTCGGGGATCTCGGCGCCCATCTCGTCGGCGATCCGCAGCGCCTCCTCGATCAGCGTCTCCACGATCTGACCCTCGGGCACGGTCTTGACGACCTGGCCCTTGACGAAGATCTGGCCCTTGCCGTTGCCGGAGGCGACGCCGAGGTCGGCCTCGCGGGCCTCGCCCGGGCCGTTCACCACGCAGCCCATGACGGCGACGCGCAGCGGCACCGGCAGCCCCTCCAGGCCGGCGGTGACCTCCTCGGCCAGCTTGTAGACGTCGACCTGGGCGCGGCCGCAGGACGGGCAGGAGACGATCTCCAGGCCCCGCTCGCGCAGGCCCAGCGACTCCAGGATCGCGGTGCCGACCTTGATCTCCTCGACCGGCGGGGCGGAGAGCGAGACCCGGATGGTGTCGCCGATCCCCTCGGCCAGCAGCGCGCCGAACGCCACCGCGGACTTGATGGTGCCCTGGAAGGCCGGGCCGGCCTCGGTCACACCCAGGTGCAGCGGGTAGTCGCACTTCTCGGCGAGCTGCCGGTACGCCCGGATCATCACCACCGGGTCGTTGTGCTTGACCGAGATCTTGATGTCGCGGAAGCCGTGCTCCTCGAAGAGCGAGCACTCCCAGAGCGCCGACTCGACCAGCGCCTCGGCGGTGGCCTTGCCGTACTTGGCGAGGAGGCGCTTGTCCAGCGAGCCGGCGTTCACGCCGATCCGGATCGGCACGCCCGCGTCGCCGGCCGCCCGGGCGATCTCCTTGACCTTGTCGTCGAACTGCCGGATGTTGCCCGGGTTCACCCGGACCGCGGCGCAGCCGGCGTCGATCGCCGCGAAGACGTACTTCGGCTGGAAGTGGATGTCGGCGATCACCGGGATCTGCGACTTCTTGGCGATCGCGGGCAGCGCCTCGACGTCGTCCTGGGACGGCACGGCCACCCGGACGATCTGACAGCCGGACGCGGTGAGCTCGGCGATCTGCTGGAGGGTGGCGTTCACGTCGGCGGTCAGGGTGGTGGTCATGGACTGCACCGAGACCGGCGCGCCCCCACCGACCGGCACCGAACCGACCATGATCTGGCGGCTGGCCCGGCGCGGGGCGAGCGGCGGCGGCGGTACGGGGGGCATACCGAGACTGACAGCGGTCACTTCAGGCACTCACCTTGAGAAGAGCGTGATGGGGTTGACGACGTCCGCGGTGACGGTCAGCAGCGTGAACGCGCCACCGATGAGGATCACCGCGTACGTGAGGGGCATGAGCTTGAGGTAGTCGACCCGGCCCGGGTCGGCGCGACCGATCCGGGCGTAGAGCCAGGAGCGGGCCCGCTCGAACCAGGCGATGGCGATGTGGCCGCCGTCCAGCGGGAGCAGCGGCAGCAGATTGAACACGCCGATGAAGAAGTTGAGCGAGACGAAGAGCATGAAGAACCCGTACCAGGCGTCGTTCGCCACGAACTCGCCACCGAGCCGGCTCGCGCCGACCACGCTGATCGGGGTGTCCATGTCCCGCTCGCCGCCGGTGACAGCGGTCCAGAGGGCGGGGACCTTCTGCGGGATCCGCTGCATGGCGTGCGCGGTCTGCACCGCCATGTTGCCGGTGAAGTCGGCGGTGGCGCCGAACGCGGCGATCGGCCCGTACTCGATCCGGCTCGGGGTGGTGGGCTGGAGCATGACGCCGAGCGCGGAGACCGGCGAGGTGGCCCCCTTCGGGTCGTTCAGCGGCGGCCGCTGCACCGCGGCCAGGTCGACCTTGGCGGTGGCCGGGGCGCCGTCCCGGACGTAGTCGATGGTGGCCAGGCCGGGCGGGGTGGTGCGGACCACGTCCAGCATGTCGCCCCAGGTGGAGACCGGCTTGCCGTTCACGGCGGTGATCCGGTCGCCGTCCTTGAGCTGGGCCTTGCTGGCGGGGCTGGCCGGGTCGCCGGCCTGGCAGTTGCGGTTGGCGTTCTCCACCACCACGCACGGGGCCAGGACGATCACGGCCGGCTCGGTCTTGAGACCCTCGGTGGTGGTCGGGGCCTTGGGGTTGGGCAACCCGACCGAGACCGCCATCACCCAGAGCGCGCCGAGAGCCAGGGCGAAGTGGGTGATGGAGCCGGCGGACATGACGATCGTCCGCTTCCACACCGGGTAGCGCCACATGGCGCGCTTCTCGTCCCCCGGCTCGACGTCGTCGTCCTGCGGGGTCATGCCGACGATCTTGCAGAAGCCGCCGAGCGGGACGCCCTTCACGCCGTATTCGGTCTCGCCGCGCCGGAAGGACCAGAGCGTCGGGCCGAAGCCGACGAAGTAGCGGGTGACCTTCATCCCGAACGCCTTGGCGGTGATCATGTGCCCCGCCTCGTGCAGGCTCACCGAGACGAGAATGAACACGGCGAACAGCACGACCCCGAGCAGGTTTGCCATCAGGCTCCTTCCAGCGACCCGACGATGATCGTCTGGGCGTGCGCCCGTGCCCACGACTCGGCGGCGAGCACGTCCTCGACGGTACCTGGTTCGGCGAAGTCCGGAGCGTCCTCCAACACCCGCTCGAGGGTGTCGACGATGCCCAGGAAGGGCAGCCGGCCGGCCACGAAAGCCGCCACGCACTCCTCGTTCGCCGCGTTGTAGATCGCCGGCCGGCAGCGCCCGGCCTCGCCGGCCGCCTTGGCCAGCGCCACCGCCGGGAAGGCGGCGTCGTCGAGCGGAAAGAACTCCCAGCCGTGGGACTTTGTCCAGTCGACCGCGGCGGCGGCCCCGGGCACCCGGTCCGGCCAGCCGAGGCCGAGGGCGATGGGCAACCGCATGTCCGGCGGGCTGGCCTGGGCCAGGGTGGAGCCGTCGGCGAACTCGACCATCGAGTGGATCACCGACTGCGGGTGGACCATCACCTCGATGTCGGCGTAGGGCACGTCGAACAGCTCGTGCGCCTCGATCACCTCGAGGGCCTTGTTGACCATGGTGGCGGAGTTGATCGTCACCACCGGCCCCATGTTCCAGGTCGGGTGGGCGAGCGCCTGCTCCGGCGTGACCTCGGTCAACTCGTCGCGCCGCCGGCCCCGGAACGGCCCGCCGCTGGCGGTCACCACGAGCCGGCGCACCTCACCCCGGGTGCCCCCGCGCAGGCACTGCGCCAGCGCCGAGTGCTCCGAGTCGACCGGAACGATCTGCCCCGGCCGCGTCACCGCGGCCCTGACCAGCGGGCCGCCGGCCACCAGCGACTCCTTGTTGGCCAGGGCGAGGGTACGCCCGGCGCGCAGCGCGGCCAGGGTCGGCGCGAGCCCGAGCGAGCCGACCACCCCGTTGAGCACCACGTCGCAGGGCCACCCGGCCAGCTCGGTCATCGCGTCCGGCCCGGCCACGATCTTGGGGAGCTTGAAGTCGCCGGTGGCCCAGCCGCGCCGGCTCGCCTCGGCGTAGAACGCGAGCTGGAGATCCTGGGCGGCGGACGCCCGGGCCACCCCGACCGCCTCCACGCCCAGCTCCAGCGCCTGCGCGGCGAGCAGTTCCACGTTGCCGCCGCCGGCGCCGAGGGCCACCACCCGGAACCGGTCCGGGTTGCGCCGGACGATGTCGATGGCCTGGGTGCCGATCGAGCCGGTCGAGCCGAGCAGGACGAGGGAACGGGGAGACGTCACCCGCCCATTCTTCCCCAGCCCTCCTGAGCGCCCGCTGGGAGCCTCACTCCCCCGCGTCCGACTCCTCCGCCGGCGCCTCCTCGTCGAGCAGGTCGGCCGGATCGACGCTGAACTCGAACGGCTGCCGCATGACGAAGGTGGCGCCGGCCGCGGCGGCGGCGAGGGGCCGGTACTCCCCGCCTGTCCGCTACGGACGGGCTCAGGCGACGGTCGCGGCGAGGATCAGGGCTACAGGCAGCCGCTCCGGGATCAGCTGCACCACGGCCAGGAGGCAGAGCGCGATACCGGTGCCGCGGTACGGCGGCGACTTGCCGTTCGTGGCGAACGATAGGTCTCCAAGATCCGGCACGCCCTACCCGGCGGCGGCGATGCGACGGGCGGCCTCCTCCGCCGGCTGGCCGAGCAGGCCCCGGGCGTGCAGGAAGGCGAGCAGCTCGTCGCGTTGCTCCGCGTCCAGCCCGTCGACCCGGGCGGGGAGCACCTGGTAACGGCCGATCCGGAAGATCAGGTGGTACGGGACGGGCTCGACCCGTTCCACGGCGGGCCAGCGGACCAGACAGTCCATCAGCTCGCCGTCGTAGCGCACCCCCTCGTCGCCGACAGCCCAGAGGATGGGGCGGCCGTAGACCTTCCAGTTGATGCTGACCGTGCGGCGGTCGGCCCACCAGGCGATCAGCGCGAGCGCGACGGAACCGGCACTTGCGATCACCACCCCGGGGGTGTCACCCACGGACCACGCCAGGAGAGCCAGCAGCGCCATCACGCCGGCGCAGACCCAGTACAGGAGCAGGGTCCGGCGGAAGGCCCGGCGAAGCGCGACGCCGAGCAGCCTCCGATCCGGCTGCGTCATGAAGGTGATCAGCACGAGCGGACACGATACGGCCGCCGCTCGCCGGACGGCTACGCCGGGCGGGCCAGCACGAAGGTCTCCAGGTCCGCGCCGCCGTACCAGTCGGTGCGGGTGCCGAGGTGGGTCATGCCGAGTCGGCGGGCCACCGCCATGGACGGCTCGTTGCCGGCCATCACCACGGCGTAGACCTGCCGGGTGCCGGTGGCGAACTCGCGCTCCAGCACGGCCCGGGCCGCCTCGGTGGCGTAGCCGTGCCCCTGGGCGTCGGGGTGCAGGTGCCAGCCCACCTCGATGTCGTCGGTGGGGGTGACCCCGTCGCGCCCGGGCAGCGGCTTGAGCAGGACGCTGCCGACCGCCCGGCCGGCCTCGCGCGGCTCGATCGCCCAGAGACCCCAGCGGCCGGCGTACGGCGCGTAGCGCTCGCGCCAGGAGTGCACCCGTTCGCGCGCCTCGGCGGGGTCGGTCATCCGCCCGGCGCCGCCGCCCAGCCAGCGCATCACCTCGTGGCGGGAGTAGATGTCGTAGATCCGGGCCAGGTCGTCCGGCGACTCCGTCCAGTCGCGGACCACCAGCCGCTCGGTCGAGGTGATCACACGCCGGATCGTAATGCGTGCCGGGTCACCCCAGGGGGAACGAGGGTGCGATGGGCGAGCGGTGGCAGCGGTCGAGACGGATCACCGGCGCGGCGTTCCGGCCGGTACGCGGGCGGGACCTCTCGCTGCACGCCGCCGCGATCACCTTCTACGGGGCGATCGCCGTGGTGCCGGTGGCGCTGCTGGCGATCTGGCTCACCGGGCTGGTGGCCGGGGACGAGCGGGTGCGCCGGCTCGCCACGTACGCGATCGACACGCTGCCCACCGACATCGGCGCCAACCGGGCGGTGGCGGCGCTGGTGGAGGCCGGGTTGGGCCTGACCCCGCTGCTGGCGCTGACCTCGCTGCTGCCGGCGTCGCTCTACGGTGAGGGGCTGCGTCGGGCGTTCGTCTCGGTCGCCACCCCACGCGGCCAGGCCGAGACCCTGGTCGGCTGGCGGGGTCGGCTGCTGCTGCTCCCGCTGCTCGCCCCGGCCCCGGCGCTGCTGCTGTCGGTCCTGCTGGGGCTGCCGCTCACCACCCACCTGGTCAGGCAGGGCGGCTGGTTGGGGGCGCTCGGTGTGGTGCTCTCCTTCCTGGCGACCTGGCTGGTGCTCACCCCGGTGCTGGTCTGGCTGTTCCGGGTGGTCGGGCCGACCTCCCCGGACTGGCTCGCCACACTGGGCCTGGGCTCGTTCACCGCGGCGAACCTCTCCGGTTTCCTGCACGGCTTCGTGCTGTTCTGCTCGCTGCCGCTGGACCTGGGGGCGCCGTTCGGCGGGTTCGACGAGATCGGCGGCGGGGTGGCCGTGCTGCTCTGGCTCTACCTGTTCCACGTGATCGTGCTGGCCGGCTACTCGGCCACCCTGGCGCTGAGCCGGTGGCGGGCCGCCCGGCTCGCGGCCCGCGCCTGACCGGCGGCGGGCCGGCCGACAGCTCGATCAGCGGCTCCCTCCCGCCGGCCACCGAACCGCACTAGGCTGCCCGGGCATGAGCGAAGCGAGTGAGCTGCCGTCCCGCGCCGACGTCGTCGTGGTCGGCTCCGGGCACAACGGCCTGGTCTCGGCGATCCTGCTGGCCCGCGCCGGCCTCGACGTGCTGGTGCTGGAGGCGGCCGAGGTGATCGGCGGGGCCACCCGCACGGAGAACCCGTTCCCGAAGGTGCCCGGGCTGCGGCACTCCACCGGCTCGTACCTGCTCGGGCTGATGCCGCCGGAGCTGCTCGCCACCCTCGACGTGACGATCCCGGTGCTGCGCCGCGACCCGCACTACTTCCTGCCCACCCCGGGCGGGCTCGGCTCGCCGTACCTGCTCTTCGGCAGTGACACGGCGAGCACCCGGCGGCAGCTCGCGGAGTTCTTCTCCCCCGCGGACGTGGCCGCCGACGACGCGCTCCAGGCCGAGCTGGCCCAGCTCCGGGAGGACCTGGCGCCCGCCTGGCTGGCCGAGCCGCTGCCGGTGGCGGAGACCGCCGAGCGGTACGTCCGGCCCGCCCTCCGGCAGGTCTTCGTCGACCTGGTCCGCGGCTCGGTCGCCGACTACCTGGCCCGCTTCGACTTCCGCTCCGAGCTGCTGGTCAGCATGTACGCGGTCACCGACGGCCTCTCCGGGCTGAACGCCGGCCCGGACGACCCGGGCACCGGGCACAACTTCCTGGTGCACAACATGTGCCGGCTGCCCGGGTCGGAGGGCACCTGGATGATCGCCCAGGGCGGCATGGGCACGGTCTCCCGGACCTTCGCCGAGGCCGCCCGCGCGGCCGGCGCCCGCATCGTGACCGGTACGCCGGTCACCGCCGTCACGCTCAACGGCGCGGCGGCCGGCGGGGTGGTGCTGGCCGACGGGCGGGAGGTGGCCGCCTCCGTGGTGCTCGGGGCCTGCGACCCGTACCGGTTGATGGAGCTGCTGCCCGACGGCGCGCTCCCGGCGGAGCTCGACGCCCGGATGGCGGCGGTCCGCCGGCCCGGCACCACGCTCAAGCTCAACCTGGCGCTCACCGGACTGCCCCGGTTCGGCTGCCTGCCGGCGGACGCGCCGAGCCCGTTCGGCTCCACCATCCACCTGCTCCCCGGCTCGGCCTCGCTGGTCGGCGCCGGCGGCGAGCCGCCGATGGCCGCGCTGCGCGCCATGTGGGCGGACGTGCAGGCCGGGCGGCTGCCCGAGGAACCGACCATCGAGTGGTACCTGCACACCACGGTCGACCCGTCGCTCTCCGACGGCGCCGGGCACCACTCGTCGGCGCTCTTCGTCCAGTCGGTCCCCTACGAGCTGGCCGGCACCACCTGGGACGCGGCGCTGCCCGGCTACGTCGACCGCCTGATCGACATCTGCGAGCGGTACGCCCCCGGCACCCGCGACCTGATCGCCGACGCGGTGCCGCTGCCCCCGCCGGGCATCGAGGCGCACTTCGGCATCACCGGCGGGCACATCCACCACGTCGACAACACCGTCTCGTTCACCGATCGGATGCCCTACGCCACCGGGATCGACGGCGTCTACGCGGGCAGCGCCGGCTGCCACCCGGCCGGCAGCGTGATCGGCGCGGCCGGCCACAACGCCGCCCAGCGGATCCTCAGCGACCTCGGTCGCTGACCTCGCCGCCGGCCTCGGCGGGGAAACGGGGCAGGTCGCCGGGGCGGCGGACGAGGGAGAGGCCGACGAGCAGCAGCAGGTAGAGGAGCAGGCTGAAGATCGGGTCGACGAAGACGAAGGCGAAGGCGATCGTGTAGAGCAGCGGGCGCACCACCAGCCGCCGCGAGACCGCCCGGGCCAGTTGCGGGTCCAGGTCGGGGTGGAGCAGCCGGTGCCGGCGGGCCCACCACCAGCTCAGGTTGAAGAAGAGCGACTCGCCCAGCACGGTGCCGAGGTAGAGGGCGGCGGTCAGCCGCTGCTCGGTGGCGCTGCCGCGCAGGTTGTCCGACAGCAGGTCGGCGGTGAACGGGATCGCCGCCACGAAGAGCAGCACGAGCAGGTTGAACATGAGCAGCACCTGGTCGACCCGGACCACGTACCGCCACATGTTGTGATGGCCGAGCCAGATCTGGCCCGCGATCCCGAAGGTGATCACGTAGGCCAGATAGGTCGGCCAGGCGTGGACGAGGGCTTCCGGCAGTTCCCTCCCGGGATCCCGGGCCGGGCCGTTCTGGAGCAGTTCGACGGCCATCACCGTCAGGACGACCGCGAAGACGCCGTCGCTGAACGTCTCCACCCGGGAGGCGTCCCGGTCCATCTCCCGGTCACGCCGGTAGCGGTAGTCCCTCTCCCTCGCGTCCGCCTCCGTCACGCCGCCCCCTTCCCGACCTGATGGTCACCTGGCGGGGGGCGGCGTGCGGGGGAAACTCAGCTGACGGCCTCGCCCGCGGGGGCGGCGGTGTCGGCGTCCGCCCGGTGGGCGCGGATCTTGTGCCCGACGCTGGTGAGGCAGCGGCCGCTCGGCATGTCGAACTTCCAGCCGTGCAGCTGGCAGGTGAGCTGGTCGCCCTCCACAATGCCGAACCGGCTCAGGTCCGCCTTGAGGTGCGGGCAGCGGCGCTGCACCACCCAGCCGTCGATGGTGATGTCCTCGGCGTCGACGGCCCGCTCGTGCTCGTCGTACCAGCCCTCGGCGTACTGGAGGCGCTCCTCCGAGAGGCACTTGAAGAACGCGTAGACGAACTCGTTGTACTGGCCGATCCGGGCCGCGGAGAACCGGCAGGAGAGGAAGAGCGAGTTGACCCAGTCCACCTCGCCGATGTGCAGCAGGTGCTCGACCAGCGCCCGCTCGGTACGGAACCGGTAGCGGACCTTCTCGTCCGCGTACGGCCGGACCTCCTTGCCCGGGAAGTCCACCACGATCGACTCGACGCTCTCGCCGTCGTAGCCGACCAGGTCGAAGCGGACCGGTCCGCCGACGCCCTTGGCCAGGTAGATCGACTCGTCGAGCAGCGGCTCGATCCGGCGCTTCATCTCGCCGAGCACGTCCACCTCGGGGTGCCGCCAGGACGCCTTCTCCGCCTCGATGATCGGGCGCTTGCGCTCCCGCATCTCGTCCAGGTGGGCGCGCTTGTTCGCGAAGAACTCCTCGACCGGCACCGGGTGGGTGGTGGTCGCGCCCTCGGTGGTGACCTCGGCGACGCTGCCCGGCAGCAGCACGATGCCGTTGGTCCCGCCGACCTTGGCGTATTCGGCCAGGAACACCGACTGGTCGGGGAAGATGTTCCCCTCGTCGCCGAAGACGTCGTTGAACTGGAACAGCTCGTCGTCGAGGAAGCAGGGCGGCCCGGCGATCGGGAAGACGTGGTCGGCCTTCAGGTCGTCGATGTAGCGCCAGGTGCGGTCGAACTGCCGGTCGCGCTTCTGCTTGCCGAACGCGGTCTTCGCCGCCTGCGGCAGCTCGTAGACCATCGGGTACCAGATCGCGCCGGAGAACTGGAGCAGGTGGGCGTGCACGTGGCCCAGCTCGGCGAAGACGCTCAGGTCGGTCGGGCGGGCGTCGTTCTGGTTGAGCAGCCGGACTCCGTCGTACTCGACCCAGAGCGAGGAGTCGCCGATCGGGCCGTCGGTCGGGCTGGTCAGCGCCTGGATCATGATCTTCAGACCGCCGGGCAGCTCCACGACCTGCTCGTTCGGGGCCTTCAGGAACTTGGTGAAGCCCAGCTCCCGCAGCTCGTCCTCCATCTCCGAGGTGGGGAACTCGGGGAGCAGGACGGTGGCGTCCTTGGAGATGTGGTCCCGCAGGTGCTTGGCGTCGAAGTGGTCCCGGTGCAGGTGCGACACGTAGAGGTAGTCGCACTGGCCGAGGGCCGCCCAGTCGAGCTGGGAGTTGTCCGGGAAGGGGAACCAGGAGGCGAAGTAGGCGGGATTGACCCACGGGTCGCACAGGATGCTGCCCGCGGCCGTGTCGATCCGCATGCTGGCATGGCCCGTACCGGTCACTCGCACCGCAGTCCCCCTCAAAAAGACATCAGGCGTACGTCAAGACGCTACCGGAGGCAGTGTGGTCACCGTTCCGCGACGCCGGTAGTGACCTTGCACCCCGGGCGGGCAGGTCCAACGGCCCGGGCGTCAGGCCCGCACCGATCCCGACCAGCTCCGGCGCTCCGGTTCGGCGGCGCACCAGGCGTCCATCAGTCCGGCGATCCGGTCGGCCGGCGCCGCGAGGTACACCTGCTGCCCACCGGCGACCTGGTGGTCGGGATGCTGATCCAGGCCGCCCTCGCTGCAGCAGGCGCAGATCGGCCGGACGCCGCTGGCTGGCTCCGCCGCGTACCCCTGCTCGTGGAAGAGCGCGGAGAGCGCCCGGACGTCCTCCGGCGTGGCGGCGGCGACCTCGACGGTCGCGGTGGGCAGCTCGGAGCCCCGGAACAGCAACAGCTCGTCGAAGACGGAGAACACCTGTCCGTCGACCGTCCGCTCGCCGTTCGGGGCCCCGTCGTGCACCACGACCTCGCCGAACCGGCGACCCGACTCCGGCGTCGGCACACTCAGCACCCGGGCCCGGGCCGGGCAGAGCCGCAGGGCCCAGACGACCTCTCCCCCGGCAGCCGAATTCAGCCGGACCGGCGTGACCCCGAAGTCGCCCACGATCTCGCCGTCACCGTCGGGCACGGTCAGCCCGTAGCCGCGCCAGGCCTCCCGCGCCGTCGCCCAGTCCTCCATGATCGTCGCCGCGATGCCCAGGTTCCAGAACGCCGGGTCCTCGGCACCCCGCTTCGCCCGCGCGGCCGCCTCCCGGCCCAGCTCGTACGCCTTCGCCCAGTTGCGCAGGAACTTGTGGGCCAGCGCCGCGTCGTACCACCAGACCGGCGCCCGCCGATGGTCCGGGTGCCGCCGCACCAGCCGCTCCAGCCGCTCCCCGGCGACCGCCCAGTCTTCCGCGTCCCACGCCTCGTACGCCGCCTTGAGCAGCTTCCGATCGTCCTCGCGGGTCATGCGTCCCCCATCAGGCCGGACCCTGCGCCGGGCCCGGCACGGGGCGTGCCAGACTAACCGGAGATCCGATCGCGAGGGAAGGACCGACAGTGGCAGGAAGCGAGCCGGTAACCGCGCCAGACCAGCACAGGCCCGGACACCGCAAGTCCGGACGGATCGGGGCGGTGCTGTCGGCGGCGGTGTTGGTGCTCATGGCGCTCTGCGGCAACCACGAGGGCAACGTGGAGAACATCTGGTTGTTCGGGCTCGCGGCCCTGCTGCTGGCCATCGTCATCGGCGACGCCGTGCTGCGCCGCAACGGCCTGCGGTCCTGACCGGCGCCCACTCGGCCGGTACGCGCAAGGGCCCGCCCCCGATCGGGGACGGGCCCTTCGTCGTCGTGCGCGGGCTCAGCGGCCGAGCAGGATGTCCTGCACGTCCTTGAGCGCGGCGTCGACCTCCGCCTCGAAGTAGCCGCCGGGCACCAGCCCGAAGCGCAGGGTGTCCAGGTCCTTCGGGTTCACCGGCATCGGGTTGCGGCCCTGCATGCCGCCGAGCAGCGTCTCGAAGAACCGGTCGACCTGGTCCGGGTCGTACCCGCTGCCGAACCGGCGCACCTGGAAGCTGCGGCGGATCTGGTCCACCCGGTAGAGGTCGCTGCCGGGCGGGCCGGCCATCGGCGGGCCGACCATGGGCGGGCCACCGACCGGCGGGCCGGCCATCGGCGGGCCGGCCATCGGCGGGCCGGGCATGCCGGGGCCGCCGCCGTAGCCCTGCTCCGGGCCGCCGTAACCCTGGTCCGGGCCGTAGCCCTGCTGCGGCAGCGGCGGCGGGCCGGCCGGGCCACGGCCGCGCGGGTCGCGCAGGTCCCGCTCCGGCATCCGGAACTCGGCGGTCATGTCGGCGTGGCCGTGCCGGCCGGCCTCGAAGCCGTCGAACCGCTCGTCCTGGCCGTAGCCGCCCGGGCCGGGGGGCAGGCCGCGCGACGGCGGGCCGCCGTGCCCCATCGGGGCGCCCGGGCCCATCGGGCCGGGGCCACCCGGGCCGCCCGGGCCGCGGGGTGCGTCGTAGCCGCCGCGCGGGCCGTCGTAGCCGCCGGCGAACGCGCCGGTCGGCTCGTCGTAGCGGTTGCCGTAGCGATCGGCGGGCGGACCGGCCTGCGCGGGCATCGGCCGGGGCGGCATCGGGGGCTGCGGCACCGGCGAGAGGCCGCGGTCGTCGCGCATGGGCGGGCCGAGCCGGTCGGCCATCCGGGGGTCGCCACCGCGCCCGCCGGGGGCGCCACCGCGCTCCTCCAGCTCGGCGAGCTGCCGCTCGACCCGGTCGAGGTGCAGGTCGACCTGCCACTCGTCGTAGCCGTTGAAACGGACCCGGAAGACGACGTCGTGGACCTCCTGGGAGGCCACGGGCGCGCCGACCGGCTGGCCGGCGAGTGTCGCCTCCACCCGGTCCAGGAAGGCGTCCACCTCGTCGACCTTGTATCCCCGGCGGAGCGCCTTACGCCGGAAACGCTGACCCTGACTCGCCACTATGTCTCCTGGTCTCTACCGCTACGCCGTCACGCCGTTGCGGCGCGTGGGTCGCTGTCCCTGTCCTCGGCGGCGGCGAGCTGCCCACACGCCCCGTCGATCTCGCGACCCCGGGTGTCCCGCACGGTGGTGGACACCCCGGCGTCGCGCAACCGCCGGACGAACTCCCGCTCGACCGGCTTCGGGCTGGCGTCCCAGCGGCTGCCCGGAGTCGGGTTGAGCGGGATCAGGTTCACGTGGGCCAGCTTGCCGGCCAGCAGCCGCCCGAGCAGATCGGCTCTCCACGGCTGGTCGTTCACGTCCTTGATCATCGCGTACTCGATGGACACGCGACGCCCCGTCGTGTCCGCGTAGTCCCACGCCGCGTCCAGCACCTCGGACACCTTCCAGCGCTGGTTGACCGGCACGAGTTCGTCGCGCAGCTCATCATCGGGGGCGTGCAGCGACAACGCAAGAGTCACTGAGAGGTCTTCGCTGGCCAGTCGGCGGATGGCCGGGACCAGGCCGACTGTGGAAACGGTGATGTGCCGCTGGGACAGGCCGAGCCCCTCCGGAGCCGGAGCGACCAGCCGGCGGATCGCCGCCACCACCCGCGAGTAGTTGGCCAGCGGCTCGCCCATGCCCATGAACACCACGTGCGACAGGCGCGGCGGGGAGCCGGCCACCGCCCCCGAGGCGGCCACCCCGGCCAGGTAGACGGCCTGGTCGACGATCTCCGCGGTGGAGAGGTTGCGGGTCAGCCCGGCCTGGCCGGTGGCGCAGAACGGGCAGGCCATGCCGCAGCCCGCCTGGCTGGAGATGCAGACGGTGACCCGGTCCGGGTAGCCCATCAGCACGCTCTCCACCAGCGAGCCGTCGTGCAGCCGCCAGAGCGCCTTGCGGGTGGCGCCGTCGTCGCAGGCCATCTCGCGTACCGGGTTGAGCAGGGTGGGCAGCAGCGTGCCCGCCAGCCGCTCGCGGGTCGCCGCCGGCAGGTCGGTCATCTGGGCCGGATCGCGGACCAGACGGCCGAAGTAGTGGTTCGAGACCTGCTTGGCGCGGAACGCCGGCTCCCCCAGCTCGGTGACGAGCGCCTGCCGGCCCGGCAGGTCCAGGTCGGCGAGGTGACGGGGTGGCATCGCGGGCCGGCGGCCGCGGGCGTCGGGGTCTACGGAGATCAGCGGGAGGCTCGTCATGGCGCGTCCAGTCTGACACGCCGAACGCGGGACGCACCTGTCCGTGGGTGCCGAATCGGCCCCGGCCGGCCGGCCGAGGGGGCGTCACCCACGTGATTCACGACTCAGCCCGCCATCGGCACGAAAAGCGCCAGCAGCAGGTACGCGGTCGGCACCGCGAACAGGATCGAGTCGAGCCGGTCCATCAGGCCGCCGTGCCCGGGAAGCAGGTTGCTCATGTCCTTGACCCCGAGGTCGCGCTTGATCATCGACTCGGCGAGGTCGCCGAGCACCGCCGCGCCGGAGATCGCCACCCCGAACAGCGCGCCCCACCAGGGGGCCACGTCGAGCAGCAGCCACAGCAGCAGGGCACTGCCCGCGGCGGCCGCGGTCACCGAGCCGGCGAAGCCCTCCCAGGACTTCTTCGGGCTGATCGTGGGGGCCATCGGGTGCTTGCCGAAGGCGACGCCGGCCGCGTAGCCGCCGGTGTCGGAGAGCACCACGGCGACCAGGGTGACCAGCACCCGCAGGTGCCCGTCGTCGGGAGCGGCCGCCAGCATCGCCGCGAAACCGCCGAGGAAGGGCACGTAGACCGCGATCAGGGTGGCCGCGGTGAGGTCGCGCTGATAGTTGCCGGGGCCGTCGCCCAGCCGCCAGATCATCGTGCCCAGCACGGTGACCAGCAGCCCGAGGCAGAGCGCGTCCGGGCCGGCGAACCAGGCCAGCCCGATGGTGATCACGCCACCGGCCATCAGCGGCACCAGCGGCGGGTGGGCGCCGCTGCGGCGTACCGCGCGGGCCATCTCCCAGCAGCCGATCGCCACCGCGGCGGCGATCACGGCGAGGAACGCCGGCAGGTAGAAGAAGAGCGGCAGCACGATCGCCGCGCCCAGGGCCAACCCGACACCGATCGCGGCCGGTAGGTTGCGGCCCGCCTTGGAGGTCTTCGGCTGGACGGTCGGGGGACGGTCCGCGCTGGCCCGTCGCCGGCCCCTCGACCGGCGGCCGGCCGACGGTTCGGGGTCCGGTGCGGGCTCGTCCCGCACCGCCGCGAGCTGAGTGGTCGGTTCGTCCCGTACCGGAGCGATCTGGGCGGTCGGGTAGTTGTCGTCGGGCCGGCCGAACCCGCGCTCGCGCGGGTCGGGGCCGTAGCCCGGCTCTCGCGGGTCAGGGCCGTAGCCCGAGTCGCGCGGGTCGGGGCCGTAGCCCGGCTCGTGCGGGTCGCGCTCCCACGGGTCGCGCTCCCCGCCCCGGGTCGGCCGGCGACCGCCGGGACCGGCGTCCAGGTGGCCGGGGCCGCGGGGCGCCGGCTCGTCGCGCCAGCTCCGCTCGGGGGGCGGGGGTCCGTCGTACGGCCGGCGGCCGCGCGGCCCGTCGTAGCCGTCACCCGGCCGGGCGTACGCGTCGGCGGCGGGGCGGCCGGGCGGACGCGCGTACGCCTCGGGGCCGGCGCCCGGCCGGCGCCAGGGCCCGGGCTCCAGGTCGGTCTCCGGCCAGGGCAGCGAGGGGGCCGGGCGGTCCCAGCCGCGCGGCTCGGCGTTGCCGTAGGGGTCGGGGTGGGACATCACGCACCGGCAGGCGGTACGGGAGCCACCACATGACGCAAGACCAAGACCATCCCCTACAGCCGCGAGCCGTTCCGGTTGACCGACCCGACGGCCGGCCGATCCCCGCCGTTCACCCGGTGGTGGGCGGAATCGTGCCGAGCCTACTGCACCCGGGAAGCCCGCACGGCGGACGCCGCCCGGCACGACGACGGCACCGGGCCGCCACCCGTGGCGGGCGGCGGCACACCGGTGCCGTGGCGGGTACGCGGGCGCTCAGACCTCGAGCAGCTCGTTCTCCTTGTGCTTGACCAGCTCGTCGACGGTGGCGACGAAGCGCTGGGTCAGGTCGTCCAGCTCCTTCTCCGCGCGCCGGCCCTCGTCCTCGCCGACCTCGCCGTCCTTGACCAGGCGGTCCAGCTCTTCCTTGCCCTTGCGGCGGATGTTGCGGACGGCGACCTTCGCCTCCTCGCCCTTGTGCCGGGCCACCTTGATCATCTCGCGGCGCCGCTCCTCGGTCATCTGCGGGAGCACGATGCGCAGCTGGTTGCCCTCGTTGTTCGGGTTCACCCCGAGGTCCGAGTCGCGGATCGCCTTCTCCATGGCGTTGATCTGCGAGTTGTCGTACGGCTTGATGATCACCATGCGCGGCTCCGGCACGGCGATGGACGCCATCTGCGGCAGCGGGGTCGGGCTGCCGTAGTAGTCGATCACGATCCGGGAGAACATCGCGGCGTTGGCGCGGCCGGTGCGGATGCCGCCGAACTCCTCCTTGGCGTGCTCGATGGCACGCTCCATCTTCTCCTCTGCCTCGAGGAGGGTGTCGTCGATCACCGGTCTCCTCGCCTCCTTCTGTCGCTCGTCGTGGGCTGTGCTGGTGCTGGTGGGTCGGAGGACCGCTGCCGGCTCGGCGGGGGCCGGTCAGGCGGTGATCAGCGTGCCGATCTTCTCACCGCTGACGGCACGGACGATCGTGTCGTCGCCCTGGGCGCCGAAGACCAGCATCGGCAGGCCGTTCTCCATGCAGAGGCTGAACGCCGCGGCGTCGGCCACCCGCAGGTTGCGGCGCAGCACCTCGGAGAAGGTGATCGAGTCGAGCTTGCTCGCCGTGGGGTCGATCCGGGGGTCGGCGGTGTAGACGGCGTCCACGCCGTTCTTGCTCATCAGCACCACGTCGGCGCGGATCTCCAGCGCCCGCTGGGCGGCGACCGTGTCGGTGGAGAAGTAGGGCATCCCGGCGCCCGCGCCGAAGATGACCACGCGCCCCTTCTCCAGGTGCCGGATCGCCCGCAGCGGGATGTACGGCTCGGCGACCTGGGCCATGGTGATCGCGCTCTGCACCCGGGTCTCGATGCCCTCCTTCTCCAGGAAGTCCTGGAGGGCCAGGCAGTTCATCACCGTGCCCAGCATGCCCATGTAGTCGGCGCGGGCCCGGTCCATGCCGCGCTTCTGCAGCTCCGCGCCGCGGAAGAAGTTGCCGCCACCGACCACCACGGAGACCTGCACGCCGCGCCGCACCACGGTGGCGATCTGCCGGGCGATGGCCTGCACGACGTCGGGGTCGACGCCGATGGCGCCGCCACCGAAGACCTCACCGGAGAGCTTCAGCACCACCCGGCGGGCCCGACCGGGCGGCGGGGCGGTCGGATCATCCGCCGCCAGGCTCCGGTCACTCACAACCTGCGTCATCCGCCCCGCCCCTTCCGTCGCGCACCTCGTGGGCGCCGCGAACCGCGTACCTGCCGCTGCAGACCCTATGTGACGAGGAGGCCGCGGTGCCTGTCACGTACACCGGCGGCCTCCTGGTCGAAGTTTTCCCTGCGCCCGGGCGCGTCATGCGTCCGGCGCGGCGGTTCAGGCCTGGCCGACCTCGAACCGCACGAAGCCGGTGACCTCGATGCCGGCGTCGGCCAGCAGCTGCTTCACCGTCTTCTTGTTGTCGGCGACCGACGCCTGCTCCAGCAGGACGAAGTCCTTGAAGAACGCGTTGACCCGGCCTTCGACGATCTTCGGCAGCGCCGCCTCGGGCTTGTTCTCCTCGCGGGCGGTCTGCTCGGCGATGCGCCGCTCTGACTCGACGGTCTCGGCCGGAACCTCGTCGCGGGTCAGGTACTTCGGGCGCATGGCGGCGATCTGCATGGCCACGCCGCGGGCGTCCGCGTCGCCGGCCTCGTCCGCCTTGCCGGAGTACTGCACCAGAACGCCGACCGCCGGGGGCAGGTCCTGGCTCTTGCGGTGCAGGTAGACCGCGGTGGTGCCCTCGAGCTTGGCGAAGCGGTTCAGCACCAGCTTCTCGCCGATCTTGGCGGACTGCTCCTGGATCAGGTCGGCCACGCTCTTGCCGTCGATGGTGCTGGCGAGCAGCTCCTCGGCGTTGGTCGCGCCGCTAGCCACGCCGTGCTCGACCAGCTGCTGGGCCAGCGCGATGAAGGCGTCGTTCTTGGCGACGAAGTCGGTCTCGCAGTTGAGCTCGAGCAGCGCCTGGCCGGCGTGGGCGATGAGGCCGTTGGCGGCGGTGCGCCCGGCCCGCTTGCCGACGTCCTTGGCACCCTTGACGCGCAGGATCTCGATGGCCTTGTCGAAGTCGCCCTCGGCCTCGGTCAGCGCCTTCTTGGAGTCCATCATGCCGGCGCCGGTGAGGTCGCGGAGCTTCTTGACGTCCGCGGCGGTGAAGTTGGACATGACTCTCTCTTCGGTGTTTGAGACTGCGTGGGATGGTCTGGCTGCCGGTTACCCGGATCCGGCCCGGTTCTGCCCGGCGTACCCGTCGCGCCCCACCGGCCGGGAAATCGGACGGTGGGGACGCGACGGCGAGATCACTCCGCGGCGGCGGTCGCCGGCTGCTCGGCGGTCGCCGGCTGCTCGGCGGTCGCCGGCTGCTCGGCGGTCGCCGGCTGCTCGGCGGTCGCCGGCTGCTCGGCGGCGGTCGCCGGCTGCTCGTCGGCCTTCTTCGGCTCCTCGAGCAGCTCGCGCTCCCACTCGGCCAGCGGCTCGTCGGCGCCGACCTGGCCCGGCTCGGGCTTCTCGTCGCCGCCACGGCCACGGCCGGAGCGGGCGATCAGACCGTCGGCGACGGCGGCGGCGACGACCTTGGTCAGCAGCTCGGCCGAGCGGATCGCGTCGTCGTTACCCGGGATCGGGAAGTCGACCTCGTCCGGGTCGCAGTTGGTGTCGAGCACGGCGATCACCGGGATGCCCAGCTTGCGGGCCTCGTCGACGGCGATGTGCTCCTTCTTGGTGTCGACGATCCAGACCGCGGCCGGAAGCTTCTGCATGTCGCGCAGGCCGCCGAGGGTCTTGGTCAGCTTCACCTTCTCGCGGGAGAGCTGAAGGGTCTCCTTCTTGGTGTAACCGGCGGCGGTGCCGCTCAGGTCACCCAGGGCCTCGAGCTCCTTCATCCGCTGGAGCCGCTTGTACACCGTCTGGAAGTTGGTCAGCATGCCGCCGAGCCAGCGGTGGTTGACGTACGGCTGGCCGACCCGGGTCGCCTGCTCGGCGATGGCCTCCTGGGCCTGCTTCTTGGTGCCCACGAAGAGGATGCTGCCGCCCCCGGCCACCGTGGTGCGCACGAACTCGTACGCCTTCTCGATGTAGTCGAGGGTCTGGCGCAGGTCGATGATGTAGATACCGTTGCGCTCGGTGAAGATGAAGCGCTTCATCTTCGGGTTCCAGCGCCGGGTCTGGTGCCCGAAGTGGACACCGCTTTCCAGCAGCTGGCGCATGGTCACGACGGCCATGGTGGGTACTCCCTGTTCATCCCTGGTTGTCCCGTCCGGCCGGCGGCCGGACGCCTGGCGCCCGGTCGTCGGCCAGGGTGGGCCCGATCAAGATCGGGACCAGGGAGGCCGTCGCTCCACGAGAGGTCCGTGGAGAGGGCGCGCGAGGTCGACCGCGCAAGGCGGTCGCCAGTCGACCAGTGTACGCCCCTGCACCTCCCCCCGGTCCCGGGGTTCGGGAACCCCCCATCCTTACCCTTTCCGGACGCCTCAGGGCACCCTCGCCGCCATCCCCTGGAGTTGACGGGTCGGAGACGGCCGAAGGTGGCGGTGCGGGCGGGAGGTCCGGTCGCCGACGGTCAGCGGGCGGCGAGGGCGGCGGCGAGGAAGAGCACCAGCCCGACGGTCAGGTAGGCGGTCGGCGGGCGGAGCCAGCCGCGGCTGCCGTCGGCGAGCGCCAACCCTCCGGTTCGCAGCCCGTAAAGGCCGGTGCCGAAGATCGGCAACCCGACCACCAGGAACGTGCCCACCACGACGTGCGACGTGGAGACCGGGTCACCGACCAGGCCACGCAGCAGCACCCGCAGCGCGGGGACCTCCAGGACCAGCACCATCACCGCCAGCAGCACCGCGAGGGCCGGACGGCGGGTCCGGTAGACGCCGTCGCCGGGCGGCGGACCGTCGAACCGGGGCGCGACCGACGGCATCGGGCCGGTCGGCATCTCCAGCGGGTGCGGATTCGGCCCGGCCGCCGTCTCCGGCGCGGGGACACCCGGGCGCTCCCCGACGATCAGCGGGGTCGCCGCACCGGGGCCCGGCCGGTCCCCCACGCCGCTCGGCGGCGGGCCGGCGTGGGTCGGCTCGACGGGACGCCCCGGCTCCACGACCGGGTAGCCGCCCAGCGGGGCGGGACGCAGGGGGTCGACGACGCGGTCCGCGCCGAGCGGGTCGAGGGCACCCCGCGGGCCTACGCCGAAGGCCTCCACGCTGCTGCGGGAGACACCGCCGAACGGGTCGCCGGCGTTGGGCGGCGCCGCGCCGAACTGGTCACCGGCGCTGTGCGGGGCCGCGCCGAGCGGGTCGGCGGCTTCGCGGGCCGCCCGCCGGCCGCCGCGCTCCCCCGGCAGCTCGCCGGAGGTCTCCACCGGGTCGGCCGGCCGGCGCGACCGCCAGCTGTCCGTGTCGTCCCTCAGCGGATCGGCGGTCCCGAACCGGCCCGGGTCGCCGTACGGGTTCTCGCCCGTGCGCTGCTCCGGGGCACGGAAGTCGTCGTCGCGGTAGCGCGGCTCGCCGGCGGCGCGCCACTCCGCCTCGTGCCCGCGGTCACCCCAGTGCGACCCCTGCTGATCCTCGGGAAAGCTCCGTCGTCCGTCCACGACCGGCACGGTATGCGACCGCCACCACGCGCGCCATCCGGGTCGCCCGGAACGTCGCCGCTGGTCATCGCCGCGCAGCCGGGTCATCGGTGACTGGCCGATCAGGCGCTAGCACAGCGAACGCATGATCGTCCGCCCGTCCACAGGGCGGCCCGTCGTCCACAGGGCGCCCCGCTCGGGACCCGCCGCCGGTCCGACCGCCGCACGCTGGCCGGCATGACGAAGCGGAACCAGGCCGTCGGGGCGTACGGCGAGCCGTGCGCGGTCCGGCACCTCATCGAGGCGGGGCTGCGCCCGGTCGCCCGCAACTGGCGGTGCCCCGAAGGGGAGATCGACATCATCGCCTGGGACGGGCCGGTGCTCGCCTTCTGTGAGGTGAAGACCCGGCGTACGGAGGAGTTCGGCAGCCCGGCCGAGGCGGTGGTGCGGGCCAAGGCGCGCCGGCTGCGCGGGCTGGCCGCCCACTGGCTCGCCGCGACGGGCACGGCCGCCGAGGAGGTCCGCTTCGACGTCCTCGCGGTCCGGCTTCCGGTCGCCGGCTGGCCCAGGCGAGCACCTGAGGAGCGCGTTCTGACATGAGCTACGCCAGGGTGCTCTGCGTGGGCCTGCTCGGGACGGCCGAGCACGTGGTGGAGGTCGAGGCGGACCTGGTCCCCGGGCTGCCCGGCGTGGTGATCATCGGCCTGTGCGACACCGCGCTACACGAGGCCCGGGACGCGTCCGCACGGCCATCGCACCCCTCAGCCTACTCTCGACCGACCCGCCCAAGTACGGCTCCGCGCTCGAAACCGCGAAGGTGAAGTCATGCCATGCTCAGCGCCGTGACGCGAGCCGCCATCTATGTCCGGATCAGCCGGGACCGCGAGGGAGGCGGGCTCGGCGTGGCCCGCCAGGAGTCCGACTGCCGGGAGCTGGCCCAGCGGCACGGGCTGACCGTAGCGAAGCTCTACAGCGACAACGACCTATCCGCCTACAGCGGCAAGCCGCGCCCGTCGTACCGGCGGATGCTCGATGACATCGCCGCCGCCCGCATCGACGCCGTCCTGGCCTGGCACACCGACCGGCTCCACCGCTCCCCCACCGAGCTGGAGGAGTACATCTCAGCCTGCGAGCCGCGCGGCCTGCCCACCTTCACCGTCAAGGCCGGCCCGCTCGACCTGAGCACTCCCAGCGGCCGCATGGTGGCGCGGCAGCTCGGCGCGGTGGCCCGGTACGAGATTGAGCACCAGATCGAGCGGCAGCAGCGGGCAAAGCTCCAGGCCGCCGCCGATGGGCGATGGGCCGGCGGCCGGCGGCCGTACGGGTACGAGCCTGACGGCGTCACCCTGCGGCCGGAGGAGGCCCGGGCGGTTGCCGAGGCCACCGACGCGATCCTGTCCGGCGCGAGCCTGCGCGGTCAGGCGGCCGAGATGAACGCCCGGGGGTTGCTCACGTCGACCGGGCGGCCGTGGACAGCCACCGAGCTGCGAAAGGTGCTGCTGCGCGCCCGGAACGCCGGCCTACGGGAGCATCGTGGCGAAATCGTCGGGCCGGCCGCGTGGCCGCCAGTGGTCGACGAGGACCGGTGGCGAGCGCTGGTGTCCGCGCTGACCCACCCCGGCCGCCGTACGCAGTGGTCGTCGGCCCGCCGATGGCTGCTAAGCGGGCTGGCGGTGTGCGGGGTGTGCGGCGAGCCGATGCGCGCCACCCTGCAGAACAGCGCTCGCCGCGGCGTCCCGTCGTACCCCTGCAAGGCGCAGCGGTGCGTCAGCCGGAACGCCGAAGAGCTGGACGCGTACATCGGCGCGGTGGTCGTCGAGCGGCTGTCCCGGCCGGACGTCGCCGAGCTGCTCAGCGCGACCGGCGGCCCCAACACCGGCGCGCTCCAGCTCGACGTTGCCGGGCTGCGCGAACGACTCGACGGCCTGGCCGCCGCGTACGCCGACGGCGCGATCGACGTCCGGCAGCTGCGCGAGGGCTCCGAGAGGCTACGCGGCCGCCTCGCCGCAGTTGAGGACCAGCTGGCCACCGCCGGCCGCGGCAACGCCCTGGCCGGCCTGGTCGGTGCGACAGACCCCGGCACGGCGTGGGAAGGGCTCGACCTACACCGGCGCCGGGCGGTCATCGACACGCTGATGACGGTGACGGTCCACCGGACCCGGAAGGGCCGGCCGCGCGGCTGGACGCCGGGCAGCTCCTACTTCGACCCGTCCACCGTCGATATCGCGTGGAAGGCCTGAATCCCGGCGCTGCCGGTGAGATCCATAACGGGAGCGTAAGAATCTTCGTTGCTAGCGGCGGCGCGCCGGACCGGGCGCTCCGGTCGGCCGTGGCGGCCCGCTCCGCGGCCGGTGAGGCGCGGGCGGTGGCGGAGCAGGCGCTGGCCCGCACCGAGCGGCTCGGCGCGCGGGTGGTCACCCCCGAGGACGAGGAATGGCCGGCCAGGGTGGCGGACCTGCGCCGCCTGCGGCTGTCCGGGGCCGATCGCCGGGTCGACCTGGAGACCGCCCCGCCGCTCTGCTTCTGGGTCCGCGGGGCGTGGCCGCTGGGCGAGGCGCTGGGGCGGTCGGTGGCCGTGGTCGGCGCGGGCGGCCACCCCGTACGGCACGCACGTCGCCACCGAGTTGGGCTACGGGCTGGCCGACCGGGACTGGACGGTGGTTTCCGGCGGGGCGTTCGGCATCGACTCCGCCGCGCACCGGGCCGCGCTGACCGCCGGCGGGCTCACGGTCGCCGTGCTGGCCTGCGGGCTGGACCGCCCGTACCCGATGGGCAACGCCGCGCTGTTCGACGGGAGCGCCGAGACGGGCCTGCTGGTGAGCGAGTGGATGCCCGGCGCGGAGCCGCTGCGGCCTCGGTTCCTCATCCGCAACCGGGTCATCGCGGCGGCGACCACGGGCACGGTGCTGGTGGAGGCGGCGGCCCGCAGCGGCGCGACCCAGACCCTGAACCGGGCGCTCGGTGTCGGCCGGCCGGCGATGGTGGTGCCTGGGCCGGTCACCTCGGCCATGTCGGTGGGCGCACACGAGGTGCTCCGCGAGCAGCACAAGGCACGGCTGGTGACCGGCACGGCCCACGTACTGGAGGAGGTGGGGCGGATCGGCTACGACCTGGCGCCACCCGCCCGAGCGCCGGAGCGCGCGCGGGACCGGCTCGACGATGAGGCGACCCAGGTGCTGGAGGCACTGCCCCGGCGGAAGGCGATCGGCGTGGAGCGTGTCGCGGCACGCGCCGGGGTGGACCTCCGCACCGCGATGCGCAAGCTCTCCATGTTGGAGGAGTCGGCCATGGTGGTGCGCCGCGACGACGGCTACGCCCTCGCGCCGCCGCCCCAGCCCGGAACGGTGGTGGCCGGGCGCCGACGGGTGTCGGTCCGGGCCCGTCGGCTGCTCCGCCGAGCTGACCTGCCGGGTCCTGTGCCGCCGGTCAGTCGCCCTCGAACCGGATCTCCGCATCGCGGCTGCTCAGGCAGCGTCGGGCGAGGAGGGCCAGCCGGCGGATCTGGTCGACCTCCGCGGGCGCCTGGGCCGCCTCCGCCAGGCAGGGCAGCTCGGCGAGCAGTTGTGGCACCGCCTCGGCGTCCACCACCAGCTCACCGAGCGGATCGACCCGGTCCAGCAGGGGCGTACGACCTCCGCCCCGCACCCGCTCGAGCAGGTTCAGCAGGACGTCGTGCGGGTCCGCCACCACCTCCGTGGAGACGTACGACGGCCGGCGGCGAGCGGGCCCGGCCCGCACCTGCCGATAGAGGACGGCATCCACCCCCATGCTCGTTCCCTCCTCCCACCGGCGTCACCGCCCCCGGGAACGCCCGTTCCGATCCGTCTCGCGAGTCACCCTTCCGCGCCGCCACCAGGCCGGTACGCCGCAGCGCCCGGCCGCCCGCTCTGGCGGGATGTCGGCACCGTTCGGCAACGCCGGAGGGTCGCGCGTCGGCGGACCCCCGGGACGTTGCCACCGTCCTCTTCGTAGCAACAGTTTCCCCTGTCCAGGGCCGGGTCAGCCACCCCGCACGGCGCGCCGCGCCCCCCGTCTTCCGTTTCCGTCGCCCTCCAGTCGCGACGATGATCAGATGAACGTCAGGCCGAGGCTGAACGCACTACCCGCCCGACCAGCCGGCAAGAGCGGTGCGAGCGCTCAGTCAGGCCGGCCCGGGACGGCGCCCGGACAACCGCGTCAGCAGGCTCCAGCCCGGAGCGGCGGTCGGCCGCCGGCCGCCCACGCCCGTAGGCTGAACCGGTGTCTTCCGACCGCCCCGCCTCACCGCGCCGGCGCGGCGCCCCGGGCGCCGGTGGCACCCGTGCGTCCGCCGGAGTAGCCGATGACTGACCAGCGACGCGGCACGCGGGCGGCCCACGAGGCCCTGCCGGCGCCGATGCGGGAGGCGGTCGACGACTTCGCCGACCATCTGGCCCGGGTGCGCAACCGGTCCGCGCACACCGTGCGGGCGTACGTGACGGACCTCGTCTCGCTGCTTGACCACGCGGCGCGGATGGGCTGCGCCGACCTCTCGGAGCTGGACCTGACCGTGCTGCGGAGCTGGCTGGCGAAGCAACGGACCATGGGCGCGGCCCGGACGTCCCTCGCCCGGCGGGCGGCCGCGGCCCGCACCTTCAGCGCCTGGGCGCACCGGACCGGCCTGCTCGCCGGTGACGTGGCCGCGCCGCTGGCCAGTCCCAAGGCGCACAGGGAGCTGCCCACCGTCCTGCGAGCCGACCAGGCCGCCGCGCTGATGGACGCCCCGGACCGGAGCCGGGCACGAACGACGGCCGACGCCGGCGACCCCGCACCGGCCCCGAGCGGAGACGCCGCCCCGACCGGGGACGGGGCAGAACCGGCCAGGGACGGGAACCTCGCGCCGACCCGGAGCGGGGGCGGCGCACCGGCCTCGGACAGCGGTGCCATGCGCCCCGGGCGCGACGACGCCGTGCCGGCCGGAAGCGGGCACGTCTCGACGGCGAACCAGGCAATCGCGCCGGCCCAGCGCGGGAACGACGCGCCCGATCCCGTGCTGCTGCGCGACCGGTTGCTGCTCGAACTGCTCTACGGCACCGGGGTGCGGATCAGTGAGGCCTGTGGCCTGGACGTCAGCGACGTCGACCAGGCCCGCCGGGTGGTACGCGTGCTCGGCAAGGGCGGGCGGGAACGGGCCGTGCCCTACGGGGTGCCGGCGCAGCGCGCGCTGGACGCGTGGCTCGCCCGTGGCCGGCCGGCCCTGGCGGCGTCCCGGTCGGGTCGGGCGCTGCTGCTCGGGGCCCGCGGCGGCCGGCTCAACCCGACCACCGCCCGCCGGATCGTCGCCGGGTACGCCGAGGCCGCCGGCCTGCCCCGGGTGACCCCGCACGGCCTGCGGCACTCGGCCGCCACCCACCTGCTGGAGGGTGGCGCGGACCTGCGCGCCGTGCAGGAGTTGCTCGGGCACTCGTCCCTGGCCAGCACCCAGATCTACACCCACGTCTCGGTCGAGCGGCTGCGGGCGGCGTACCGGCAGGCGCACCCGCGAGCCTGACCCTGCGTCAGGCGTGCTGGCGGTGGACCCGCGCACCGGGGAGACACGGCGGGACAACGGCGGGCCCACCCGGCGGCCGGTCACGGGAGCGGCGACACGATCGGCGCCCGCGGGCCCCACCTCCACCGACAGCCGGCGGAAAGCGGCGGGTTGATGATCCACGACGGGCTACGATCGGCCGATGACGGTTCCGCAGCCGCCCGAGCCGATCCCCGGGGCTCGGCTGCTCTTCTCCCTCGACCCGTCGGTCACCCACCTCAACCACGGATCGTTCGGCGCGGTTCCGATCGTCGTGCAGCGCGCCCAGCAGCGCCTGCGCGACGAGATGGAGGCCAACCCGCTCCGCTTCTTCACCCAGGGCCTGGTCGACCGGATCACCCACGCCCGACGGCACCTGGCCACCTTCCTCGGCGCGGACCCGACCGGCACGGCCCTGGTCGGCAACGCCACCACCGGCGCGGCCATCGTGCTCCAGTCGCTGGCGCTCGGCCCCGGCGACGAGGTGCTGACCACCGACCACGGGTACGGGGCGGTCGGCTTCTCGGTGGAGCGGGAGTGTGCCCGGACCGGCGCGGTCTCCCGGACGCTGCCGGTGCCGCTGACCGCCACCGACGAGGAGGTGGTGGAGATCGTCCGGGCCGGGCTGCGTCCCGGGCGGACCAGGCTGCTGATCGTCGACCAGCTCACCTCGCCCACGGCGCGGCTCTTCCCCACGGCGGCGATCGTCGGGGTGGCCCGGGAGCACGGGGTGCCGGTGCTGGTCGACGCCGCGCACGCCCCGGGCATGCTGCCGACCACGGTGGCGTCGGTCGGCGCCGACTTCTGGGTCGGCAACCTGCACAAGTGGGCGTACGCGCCGCGCGGCACCGCCGCCCTGGTGGTGGCCGAGCCGTGGCGGGAGCGGATCCAGCCGCTGGTCGTCTCCTGGGAGCAGGGCAGCGGGTTCCCCACCCGGGTGGAGTGGCAGGCCACCCTCGACTACACCGGCTGGCTGGCCGCCCCGGTGGGACTGTTCACGCTGCGCAGCCTCGGCGTGGACCGGGTGCGGGCGTACAACGCGGCGCTGGCCGCGTACGGGCAACGGGTGGTCGGGGATGCGCTCGGGGTGGCGCCGACCCACTTGCCGGAACCGGGCGGACCGACGGTCGCCATGCGGCTGATCCCGCTGCCGCCCGGCGTCGCGACCACCATGGACGCGGCCCGGGAGTTGCAGGCCCGGATCGCGGACCGGATCGCGGCCGAGGTGTCGATCGCCGGCTGGAACGGTCGCGGCTACCTGCGCCTGTGCGGCCAGGTCTACAACACCCCCGACGAGTACGACCGGCTCGCCCTCCGGCTGCCCACGCTGCTCGCCCAGGGCTGAGCCGCGGCGGGCGGCGCATCGAGCGGGAGCAGCCGGACCGGGCCGAGCCCGAGCAGGGCGAGCGGATCGAGATACTCCTCGCCCCGGCGCAGCCCCCAGTGCAGGCACGCCGCCACGGCGCAGCCGGGGTGCCCGGCGATCAGCAGGCCGATCGGCGCGCCCGCGGCGACCCGAGCGCCGACCGCCGGCCCGGGGCGGACCGGCTCGTAGGTGGTGCGCAGCCCGTCGGCGTGCCCGACGGTGACCACGGGCCGCCCGGCCACCGTGCCGGCGAAGAGCACCACCCCGGCGCCCGCCGCCCGGACCTCGACGCCGGGGGTGGCGGCCAGGTCCACGCCCCGGTGCCCCGGCAGCCAGGGCTGTGGCGGCGGGTCGAACCGGCGCACGACACGGGGCGTGCCGGCCAGCGGCCAGCGGAACCGCGCCGCCGGCGTGCCGACCGTCGACGCCCCGGGCGAGCGCGGCGACGACGGCGTGAGCGGCCGGGCCACGGACACGACCTGCGGAGGGGAGAACGGCGACACGGCAGACGGTCGTGCCGCGGCCACCACCCCCACGTTGGCCGGCAGCGCCGGGATGACCAGCAGCACCGTCACGATGACCGCGCCGGCGCGGTTCGACAGGATCCACACGCCACCGCACACTGCCGGCCCCGCAGCACCCCGGCAACCACGCGACGACCGCCGCTGTGGACAGCGGCGCACCTGTGGACAAGCCCCGCACGCGGGGCGGATCTGCTATCGGAGCGCCGCCTATGCTGGCCGCGTGACGAAGGACTGGTACGCCTGGCACACCGACTACGACCAGCCGGACTCCTCCCTTTCCCGCCGTCTCGCTGAGGTGCGGGACCGCATCGCGGAGGCGCTGGACACCGCGCCGCCCGGGTCGCTGCGGGCGATCAGCCTCTGCGCCGGCCAGGGGCGCGACCTGATCCCGGTGCTGGCCACCCACCCGCGCGGCAGGGACGTGACGGCCCGCCTGGTGGAGCTGGACCCGCGCAACGCCGAGGTGGCCCGGCACGCCGCCGCCGAGGCGGGGCTGACCGGCGTGGAGGTGGTGGTCGGGGACGCGGCGCTGACCGACCGGTACGCCGACCTCGTGCCGGCGGACCTCGTGCTGGCCTGCGGCATCTTCGGCAACATCAGCGACGCCGACATCCGGGCGACCGTGCGGCACTGCGCCTCGCTCTGCGCCACCGGCGGCACGGTCTTCTGGACCCGGCACCGCCGCGAACCGGACCTGGTCCCCGCCATCTGCGACTGGTTCGCGGAGGAGGGGTTCGCGCCGATCGCGGTGAGCAGCCCCGCCGACGGGGTCGGCGTCGGCGTGCACCGCCTCACCGGCCCGCCCCGCCCGCTGGCGCCGGGGGCGGCGATGTTCGAGTTCATCGGCTACGACCGCCTCACCCACCCCTGAACAGGCCGAGGAGCAGCGAAATGACCACTGTGGACGACGTCAGCCGGCCATCCAGGATCGCCGGGCCGGACGAGGCGATCAGCGCCGAGGAACTCCAGTTGGCCGCGCGCAACCACGGCATCCCGCTGGAGGCGCTGCGCTACGACGTGACCCCGGCCGGGCTGCACTACCTGCTCATCCACTACGACATCCCGGACGTCGACCCGGCGGCGCACGCGCTGACCGTGGGCGGCGCGGTCGCGCGTCCGCTCCGCCTCGACCTGGCGGCGCTGCGGGAGCGGCCCCGGGTCACCCACCGGGTCACCCTGGAGTGCGCGGGGAACGGCCGGGCGCTGCTGGACCCCCGCCCGGTCAGCCAGCCGTGGCTGGTGGAGGCGGTGGGCAACGCCGAGTGGACCGGCACCCCGCTGGCCCCGCTGCTGCGCGAGGCCGGGCTGGCCGCCGACGCGGTGGACGTGGTCTTCACCGGCGCCGACCACGGGGTGGAGCGCGGCGTCGAGCAGGACTACCAGCGGGCGCTGCCGGTGGCCGACGCGCTGCGCGAGGAGGTGCTGCTGGCGTACGAGATGAACGGCGCTCCCCTGCTGCCGCAGCACGGCGCGCCGCTACGGCTGATCGTGCCCGGCTGGTACGGGATGGCGCACGTCAAGTGGCTGCGCGACATCCGGGTGGTGACCGAGCCGTTCGACGGCTACCAGAACGCGGTGGCGTACCGGCTGCGGCAGGACGCCGACGACCCGGGTGTGCCGGTGACCCGCATCGAGCCCCGGGCCCTGGTGCGTCCGCCGGGCTTCCCGGACTTCATGTCACGGACCCGGGTGCTGCGGCCGGGGCCGTGCACCGTGGACGGGCGGGCCTGGTCGGGGCACGCGCCGGTGACGGCCGTGGAGGTGACCTTCGACGGCGGTACGACGTGGGTGCCGGCGACGCTGGACGAGCCCACCGGGGGCGAGTGGGCGTGGCGGCGGTGGCAGGTGTCGTGGCGGGCGACGCCGGGGCGGCACGTGCTGGGCGCCCGGGCGGTCGACGCCTCCGGGCGGACCCAGCCGGTCGAGCAGCCGTGGAACCGGGGTGGGTTCGCGAACAACCTGGTGCAGCGGGTCGAGGTGGTCGTGCTGGCGGAGTGATCCGCCGCGGGCGGCGGGCGGGCCGGCGGGCCCGCCCGGCCGCCGCTCGGGTCGGGTCGGATCAGCCGCCGAATCCGGAGTCTGCGGGAAGCGAGATGTCGGGCTTTTCGAGCTCTTCCACATTGACGTCCTTGAACGTCATTACGCGGACATTCTTGACGAACCGGGCGGGGCGGTACATGTCCCACACCCAGGCGTCGTGCATCTCGACCTCGAAGTAGACCTCGCCGTCCGAGTTACGCACGTGCAGGTCGACCTGGTTCGCCAGGTAGAAGCGGCGCTCGGTCTCCACCACGTAGGAGAACTGGCGGACAATGTCGCGGTACTCCCGGTAGAGCTGCAGCTCCATCTCGGTCTCGTACTTCTCGAGATCTTCCGCGCTCATCGCACTCCGCCTTCCATGACCACATCTTCCCCCACCGGCGCCGGAGGTCGCGCCTGCTCGCCCAACGCCACGCCGACGGTACCCCCTGGCGCGCCGGAGCGCTCCATCGGCTCGTCCGGGCCATCCGCGAACGCCTCGGCAGGGGCGCCGAAGAGCGCCTCGTCGGGGCTTCCGGCGGCCGGCCGGCGGGAGCGGGGCGGCCGCCCGTCCCGCCCGGAGACGGTGGCCACGTTGACGTACGAGAAGCGGTGCTCCCGGCAGGGCCCCAGCTCGCGCAGCGCGGCGCTGTGCTCCGGGGTGATGTAGCCCTTGTGCTCGGCGAAGCCGTAGCCCGGGTGCCGCTCGTCCAGTTCCACCATGATCCGGTCCCGGGTGACCTTGGCCAGCACGCTCGCCGCCGCCACGCAGGCGGCCACCCGGTCCCCCTTCCAGACCGCCAGCCCGGGCACGTCCAGCCCGTCGACGCCGAAGCCGTCGGTCAGCACGTATTCCGGCCGGGTGGTCAGCGAGGCGAGCGCCCGGCGCATGGCGGCCACGTTGCACACGTGCAGCCCGCGCGCGTCGACCTCGTCGGCGGGGATGATCACCACCGCGTACGCCAGGGCACGGGCCACCACCTCGTCGTGGACCCGCTCGCGGGCCGCCGGGGTGAGCAGCTTGGAGTCGGCCAGCTCGTCGATCTCGCCGCGCCGCCCCTCGGGCAGCACCGCGGCGGCGGCCACCAGCGGCCCGGCGCAGGCGCCCCGGCCGGCCTCGTCGGCGCCGGCCACGTGCCGGAAGCCACGCCGTTGCAGGGCCCGCTCCAGCGCGTAGAGGCCGCCGTCACGGCGCACGACGGTGCGCGGCGGGGTCAGCACGGGCCACCCCCGGCGAGCGCCCGGGCGAGCCGGTCCACCAGGTCCGGCGGGTAGTAGCGCTCGGCGGTGCCGGCCAGCTCGTCGACCGACCACCAGCGGTGGCCGTGCATGCTGGCCTGCTCGATCTCGTCGAAGCCCGCCGTGTCGACCTCCCAGGTCGGCACCCGGACCAGGAAGAACTCCTGCTCCTGCCGGTACCAGACCCCGTCGAACGGGAACTCGACCGTCTCCGCCCAGACCGGCGTGCCGAGCTCGGCGGGGGCGAGCCGCAGCCCGGTCTCCTCGGCCAGCTCGCGGGCCGCGCCGGCGGCCGGGGTCTCCCCGGGGTCGAGGCCGCCGCCGGGGGTGAACCAGTAGCGGTGGCCCGGGCGGGCCGGATCACTGCCCTCGAACAGCAGCACCCGGTCGGACGCGTCGACGAGCAGCACGCGGGCCGCGCGACGAGGGGTGTAGACGGTCACCGCACAAGCCTGCCAGACGCCTCCGACGAATGCCCACGCCCTCCGGGTCAGGGATTGGGGATGCCGTCGAACTGCTCGGGCACGCTGAGCCAGGTCGCCCGGCCGACGGGCCAGAAGATCGTGAAGGCCCGCCCGACCACCTGGTCCTCCGGGATGGTGGCCTCGGTGATATCCTCGCCGGACTGCTGCCAGTGCTCCAGGGAGTCGCCGGAGGCCTCCCGGTGGTCGCCCATCACCCAGAGCCGGCCATCCGGCACGGTGATGTCGAAGTCCTGGTCGGCGGGCTTGTTGCCGGGGAAGATGAACGGCTCGTCGATCGGCTTGCCGTTGATGATCAACCGTTCCTGCGGGCCGGTGCGGTCGCAGCAGACCACGTGGTCACCACCGACCCCGATCACCCGCTTGATGAAGTCCTCGCCCTCCGGGTTGCCGCTCCACTCGGTGGGCGCCTTGAAGACGATCACCTCGCCCCGGTGCGGCGAGCGGAAGTCGTAGACCAGCTTGTTGACCAGCACCCGATCGTCGATCTTGAGGGTGTTCTCCATGGACGGGGAGGGGATGAAGAAGGTCTGCAGCACGAAGGCACGAACCAGCACTGCGACCAGGATCGCCACGCCCAGGAGGATGGGCAGCTCCTTCCAGAAGGAGCTGCGTGGCTTCTCGGTCTGCTCGTCAATCACGGGTGGAGCCTACGTCCCCGCCCGTGGCGCAGTCGCCCCGAACGCGCGAGAACGGAGAGCGCGGCCGTGACCGGGAGGATCAGGACGACGCCGCCCACCGGGTCGGGATCCACCGGGGCCGGCCGGGCCGGCGCGGCGTTGGGTTGCGGCAGGTCGGCGAAGGTTCCCGGGACGGGCAGGGTGGTCCACCGTTGGGACGGCCAGACGATCATGAAGGCGCGGCCGACCACGTTGTCGATCGGCACCGGGCCCTGGCACCGGGCGTCCTGGGAGACCAGCCGGTGGTCGCCCATCACGAAGATCTGCCCGGGCGGCACGACGATCTCGGTGAACTGCCGGGAACGGCACTCCTTGGGGTTCGGCGGCAGCTCGACCGGCGAGTCCTCGGAGACGTACCCCCGCTCGTCCAGCGGCACGCCGTTGACCACGACCCGGCCCTTGTCGCAGCACCAGACCCGGTCGCCGGGCACTCCGATGACCCGCTTGATGAAGTCCTTCTCGCCGGGCCGGCTGATGCCGACCAGGTCACCGAGGGTGCGGCCGACCTTGCCGGCGAAGTTGGTCGGCGGTGCGGGAGCCTCCTGGGCGACCCACCGGTCGGTGCCCCGGAAGACGACCACCTCGCCGCGGGCCGGGTCGCGGACGTCGTAGACGACCTTGTTGACCAGCACCCGGTCGCCGATGAGCAGGGTGTCCTCCATCGACCCGGACGGGATGAAGAACGCCTGGAGCAGGAAGGTGCGGATCAGCACCGCGAGGCAGAAGGCGACGACGAGGAGGAGGGGCAGTTCCTGCCAGAGCGGCATCTGCCGGCGGCTGCGCCGGGCCCGCCGGCGCCACGGGTCGACGGTGCCGTCCTCGTCAAGCATCTGCACCATGCCACTCTCCGGTCCGCGGAAACGACACTACCGCCCGGGAGTCTCCTGGGGAGACCCCACGGGCGGTAGTGGACCGCTGTGACACCGCGTCGAGTGGGCGCGGCGCGCCGTCCCCCGGCGCCCGTACGACCAGGGTAATGCGCTCCGGTCGATACGACATCCGCACAGGTCAGGCGGCGTGGCGAGGCGAAATTCAGCTCGCCGGCTGCTTCTCGCGCAGCTCCTTGATCTTGGCCTTCTTGCCCCGCAGCTCGCGCAGGTAGTAGAGCTTGGCGCGCCGCACGTCACCGCGGGTCACGATCTCGATCCGGTCGATCGCCGGGCTGTTCAGCGGGTAGGTGCGCTCCACACCCACGCCGAAGCTGACCTTGCGGACCGAGAAGGTCTCGCGCAGCCCGTCACCCTGGCGGCGGATGACGACGCCCTGGAAGATCTGGACCCGGGAACGGTTGCCCTCGACGACCCGCGCGTGCACCTTGACGGTGTCACCGGCACGGAAGTCGGGCAGGTCGGCGCGCTTCGACTGGGCGTCAAGGGCGTCCAGGATGTTCATCGCTGTGTCCTCGTGAGGCTCACGGCGCACCGTCAGTCGATGCGCGGATGGGTGATTCTGACCCCCGGGTGGTGGCCGGCGGCGCCGACCCCGGTCGAGGGTCCTCGCACCCACCCACGGCGTGGACGGATGCGGCAACCCCTCTACTTTGCCACATCCCCCGCCGGCGGCTGAAATCCACCCCGGTCCAGCGCCGCCCGGTCCCGCTTGTCCAGGCTCTCCGGCGGCAGCGCGGCGATCATGTCGGGGCGGCGGTCCGCCGTCCGCAGCAGCGCCTCGTCGCGCCGCCAGCGGGCGATCTTCCCGTGGTCACCGGAGCGGAGCACCTCGGGCACCTCGTGCCCGCGCCAGGTCGCCGGCTTGGTGTACATCGGGGCTTCCAGCAGCCCGTGGGCGTGCGACTCCTCGTCCAGCGAGCCGGCGTTGCCGAGCACCCCGGGCAGCAGCCGGGTGACCGCCTCCAGGATGACCAGCACGGCCACCTCGCCACCGAAGAGCACGTAGTCGCCGAGGGAGACCTCGGTCACCCGCATCCGGGCCGCCGCGTGGTCGAGCACCCGCTGGTCGATGCCCTCGTAGCGGCCGCAGGCGAAGAGCAGGTGTGACTCGGCGGCCAACTCGTGCGCCATGGCCTGGGTGAACGGAACGCCGGCCGGCGACGGGACGAGCAGCCGGGGCAGGGTGTGCCCGTCCGGGCTCAGCTCGTCGGGGGCCAGGGCGTCGAGGGCCTCGCCCCACGGCTCCGGCCGCATCACCATGCCCGGACCGCCGCCGTAGGGGGTGTCGTCGACCGTGCGGTGCACGTCGTGGGTCCACGTCCGCAGATCGTGTACGGCCAGCCGCAGCGTGCCGCTCGCCCGGGCCTTGCCGATCAGCGACAGGTCCAGCGGGGCGAAGTACTCGGGGAAGATCGACACGATGTCGACGCGCATCAGGGGGTGGCTCCAGTCAGAGGTCGAGCAGCCCGCCGGGCAGCTCCACCACCACGCGTCCGCCCGCGAGGTCGACCTCGGGCACCATCGCCTTGACGAACGGGATGAGCGCGGTCCTCCCGTCGGGGCGCCGCAGCACCAGCAGGTCGGAGGAGGGGGCGTGGTCGATCCGGGCCACCTCGCCCAGCCGCTCGCCGGCCTGGGTCACCACGGCCAGGCCGACCAGCTGGTGGTCAAGGAACTCCTCCGGGTCGGCCGGCGGAGCGACGTCGGCGCTGTCCACGCCGAGCAGGGTGCCGCGCAGCGCCTCGGCGACGTCGCGGCCGAGCACGCCCTCGAAGGCGACCAGCAGCCGCCCCTGGTGCCAGCGGGCGGCCTCGATGGTCAACTTCTCCGGCACCCGGTAGGCCCCGGGCTCCGCAGGCGCGACCGCGCCAGGGTCGGTGACCAGCACCGACCCTGGCGCGAACCGTGCTTCGGGCTCATCGGTCCGCACCTCCACGGTGACCTCACCGCGGATGCCGTGCGGCTTGCCGATCCGGCCGACGATGAGAAGCATCAGTACGAGTCGACGATGTCGACGCGCACCCCGCGCCCACCGATGGAGCCGATCACCTGGCGCAGCGCCTTGGCGGTCCGGCCGGACCGCCCGATCACCGTGCCGAGGTCCTCCGGGTGCACGCGGACCTCGAGCCGCTTGCCCCGACGGGAATCGACCATCCGCACCCGGACGTCATCCGGGTGGTCGACGATCCCCTTGACCAGGTGCTCCAGGGCGGGACGCAGCGCCATGTCAGGCCTGCTCGCCGGACTCGACACCGGTCTGCTCCTCGGCCTTCGGCGCCGCGGCCTCGGCGGCCGGGGCGGCCGCGGCCTTGGCGGCCTTCTTGGTCGGCGCCGGGGTCTCCGCCACGCCGGCGGCGGCCTTCGCCTCGGCCTCGTACGCCGCCTTGCGGTCGGCCCGCTCCGGGGCGACCTTCAGCGGCGGCGGGGCCGGCAGGCCCTTGAACTTCTGCCAGTCACCGGTCAGCTCCAGCAGGCGCTGCACGGCCTCGCTCGGCTGCGCGCCGACCGACAGCCAGTACTGGACCCGCTCCGACTTGACCTCGATCACCGAAGGGTCTTCCTTCGGCTGGTACACACCGACGAACTCGATCGCGCGACCGTCACGCTTGGTGCGCGAGTCGGCGACGACGATGCGGTACTGCGGGTTGCGGATCTTGCCCATCCGCAGGAGCCGGATCTTTACGGCCACAGTTGTTTCGCTCCTGTTGCGATCTCACCGGCCCGGTGCGGGCGGTGTGGCGGGTGAGCGCCGACCGGCACAGTGGGGTTTGGGCCGGAGACTGCTCGGTTAACTGGCGACGCGCCCGGGTTAGAGGGCGCCGGACGCGCGCCGGATACCAGCGACCCATTCTGCCATGTCCCGCCCGGATCTCTCACACCGGACCCGGACAGCTCGCCCGGGTCGCCCACGACGGTGACGAACGACACCCGCTCAGCGGACCGGCGGCCGGTCCCAGCCCGGCGGCAGTTCGTCCGGTATGTCCCAGTCGGCCGGCGGGGTGAAGTCGCACCAGGTGCCGTCGAAGGGGAACTCGCCGGCCTCGGCGATCCGGATCACCCGCTCCCCCTCGGCCCGGACCGCCTTCTCGTCGCTGACCCAGTAGTGCTCGGGGAAGGCGAGGCGTTCGACGAACTCGTCCTCGTCCTTCCACTCCCAGCTCAGATCCGGGTGGACCACCACGTCGAGGTCCTGGTCGACCATGTCCACCCCGGCCACCGCACCGTCGTCCCAGCGGATGCCGGGCTCCTCCAGGTTGACGTACCAGTTCTGGAAGCGGCCCTGCACGTCGCGGAACCACCAGACCGAGTGGGCCGCGCCGGTGGGCAGGAACTTCAGCACCGGCGGCCCGTTCCAGCGGCCCCGGGCCAGCCGGTAGGAGGAGGTGATCCACTCGGCGAAGGGCACCGCCCGCATGCCCAGCCCCGCCTCGGTCACCTCGTACGCCACCGGCGTGTTCCGGGCCACCCAGAGCAGCAGTCCGCGCTCGTCGTCGGACACCACCCGGGCCGACCGGACCCAGCCGATCCGGCCGTGCCGCACGTTCCGGTGCATGATCAGCCGACCCGGCTCGAACCGGTCGACCGGACTACCCGGCCGCACCTCAGTAGGCGCGGGCCAGGACGGCGACCAGGTTCGGCTCGTCCTCGGAGTCCGGCACCGAGCCGTCGGCCCGCAGCAGGCACCGGACGGTGACGCCCTGGCCGTTCGCCTCGGCCTCGCCCTGCACACCGACCGCCGACCACGGCACCTTGGCCCAGCCGTCGGCGGCCGCCTCGATCGCCTCGGCCAGCGTGCCGACCTCGACCGTCCGGGACTGCCGGAACGCCAGCGCCTGATCGTGCAGCGTCTGCTGGTCCGCCTCGAGCGCGGCGAGCACCGCGCCCACCACGTCGGCGACCGGGACCGGCGCCTTCGAGCCGTCCGTACGCCGGACCACCACCGCGTTGCCGGCGGCCAGGTCACGGGGGCCGACCTCGACGCGCACCGGGTAGCCGCGCAGCTCGGCGTCGACGGCGCGGCGGCCGAACGCGGTGTCGGTCCGGTCGTCCAGCGCGACCCGGACCCCGGCGTCGCGCAGCGCGTCGCGGAGCTTGGCCGCCGCCTCGCCCACGCCCTCGCCGTCCTTGACGATCATCACGTACGCCTGGATCGGCGCCAGCTTCGGCGGCACGCGCAGGCCGTTGTCGTCGCCGTGGGACATGATCAGGCCGCCGAGCATCCGGGTCGAGGTGCCCCAGGAGGTGGTCCAGGCGTGCTCCCGGCCGCCCTCGGCCGAGGAGTAGCTGATGTCGAACGCCTTGGCGAAGTTCTGGCCCAGCTCGTGACTGGTGCCCAGCTGGAGCGCCTTGCCGTCGCCCATCATGCCTTCACAGGTGTAGGTGGCGGTGGCGCCGGCGAAGCGCTCGCGGGCGGTCTTCAGGCCGACCACCACCGGGATGCCGAGCACGTTGACCATCAGATCCTCGTACGCCTCGTGCAGGATCCGGCGGGCGTAGGCCCGGGCGTCCTCGCGGGTCGCGTGCGCGGTGTGCCCCTCCTGCCAGAGGAACTCGCTCGTACGCAGGAAGATCCGCGGCCGCAGCTCCCAGCGCACCACGTTCGCCCACTGGTTGAGCAGCAGCGGCAGGTCGCGGTAGGAGTCGATCCACTTGGCCATGAACTCGCCGATCACCGTCTCGCTGGTGGGGCGGACCACCACCGGCTCGGCGAGCTGCTTGCCACCACCGTGGGTGACCACGGCCAGCTCCGGCGAGAAGCCCTCGACGTGCTCGGCCTCGCGCTTGAGGTAGCTCTCCGGGATGAAGAGCGGGAAGTACGCGTTCTCCGCGCCGGCCGCCTTGATCCGGGCGTCCATCTCGGCCTGCATCCGCTCCCAGATGGCGTAGCCCGCCGGTCGGATGACCATGGTGCCCCGCACCGGGCCGTTGTCGGCCAGCTTCGCCTTGGCGATCAGGTCCTGGTACCAGCGGGGAAAGTCCTCCGCACGGGGAGTGAGCACGCGTGCCATGACCGCACATCCTATGCGCCGGGCGGGCCGCCGCTGCGCCCGGGAGTCGGCGCGCGCCGTGTCGCGCCGACCGACGAGCGGCAACGGCTGCCCGGAGTGAGCCCGGGGCGCGGTCAGCGGAGGACGCGGCCGCGGAGGACGATGCGGGACGGGGCGCGGACCACGCGCAGTTCGCGGCGGGGGTCCTCGGGGTAGACGGTCAGGTCGGCGAGGCCGCCCTCGACCAGGCCGGGGAAGCCGAGCCACTCCCGGGCCCGCCAGGAGGCGGCGGCGAGCACGTCCTCGGCGGGCATGCCGGCCTGCTCGTGCAGGAGCAGCATCTCCTCGGCGGCAAGCCCGTGGTCGATGCCGCCGCCCGCGTCGGTGCCCACGTAGATCGGCACCCCTGCCTCGTGCGCGGCGCGGACCACCTCGGGGAAGCGGTCGCGCAGGGCGAGCATGTGGTCGGCGTACCCGGGGAACTTCGCCCGGGCCTGGTCGGCGATGTGGCCGAAGGTTTGGATGTTGATCATGGTGGGCACCAGCGCGGTGCCCTGCCGGGCCATCAGGTCGATCAGGTCGAGGCTCAGCCCGGTGCCGTGCTCCACCGAGTCCACCCCGGCCCGCACCATGATCTCCACGGCCGACTCGGAGAAGGTGTGCACCGCCGCGCGTGCCCCGGCGGCGTGCGCGGCGGCGACCGCCGCGGTCATGGTGTCGGCGTCCCAGGCCGGGGCGAGGTCGCCCACCCCGCGGTCGATCCAGTCGCCGACCAGCTTGACCCAGCCGTTGCCGGCGGCGGCCTGCGCGGCGAGCGTCGCGGCCACCTCGGCCGCGCCGACCTCCACCCCGATGTCGCGCAGGTAGCGCTTCGGCGGCGCGACGTGCCGGCCGGCGCGGGCCAGTCGCGGCAGGTCCGCCTCGTCGTCGAGTTCGGGGTACGGGTACGGCGAGCCGGCGTCACGGATGGCCAGCACCCCGGCGTCCCGGTCGGTGCGGGCCAGCTCGCGGGCCTGGTCGAGGGAGGTGATCGGGGCGCCGCCGCGGGCGATGCCGATGTGGCAGTGGGCGTCGGTCAGGCCGGGCAGCACGAAGCCGCCGTCGACGACCGTCTCGGCGCCGGGCACCGGTTCGAAGGTGACCCGGTCATCGACCAGCCAGACGTCCCGGACCTCGTCGTCCGGCAGGAGCACACCGCGCACATGCAGAGCCATGTGCACAGTCCTACCGGATGATCGCCCGGACACGCGGCGGGGCCCGGCCGATCCGGCCGGGCCCCGTCATCCGTGGGTGGGTCAGCGGGGGCGGTTGTCGCCCTTGCCGAGCTTGTTGAAGTCGATCTTCGGCAGCTTGAAGCCCGGCGGCAGGCCCTGGCCGCCGGCCAGGTCACCCGGGTCGAGGCCCGGCGGCAGCTGCGGCATGCCGCCGGGGAAGCCGCCCGGCACCCCGGCGCCGGTGCGCGGCCGCCCGCCGCCCTTGGTGCCCTTGCGCTTGTTCTTCGGCGACTTGGTCGCCTTGCGCCGGCCCCCGCCGGGCAGGCCCATCATGCCGCCCATCTGCTTCATCATCTTCTGCGCGTCGGCGAAGCGGTTGAGCAGCTGGTTGACGTCCATCACGGTGACCCCGGAGCCGCTGGCGATGCGGGCCCGGCGGGAACCGTTGATGATCTTCGGCGTGGTGCGCTCGGCGGGGGTCATCGACCGGATGATCGCGGTGACCCGGTCGAAGTGCTTGTCGTCCAGCTCGGCGAGCTGGTCCTTCATCTGCCCCATGCCCGGCATCATGGCCAGCACGTTGGCGATCGGGCCCATCCGCCGGACCGCGATGAGCTGATCGAGGAAGTCCTCCAGGGTGAAGGTCTCCCCGCCCATCAGCTTGGCGGTCATCTTCTCCTTCTGATCGGCGTCGAAGGCCGCCTCGGCCTGCTCGATCAGCGTGAGGACGTCGCCCATGCCGAGGATCCGGCTGGCCATCCGGTCGGGGTGGAAGACGTCGAAGTCCTCCAGCTTCTCGCCGGTGGAGGCGAACAGGATCGGCTGCCCGGTGACCTCGCGGACGGACAGCGCGGCGCCACCGCGGGCGTCGCCGTCGAGCTTGGAGAGGACCACGCCGCTGATGCCGACGCCGTCGCGGAACGCCTCGGCGGTGCGGACCGCGTCCTGGCCGACCATCGCGTCGATGACGAAGATGACCTCGTCGGGCTGGACCGCGTCGCGGATGTCCGCGGCCTGCTGCATCATCTCGGCGTCGATGCCGAGCCGGCCGGCGGTGTCGACGATGACGATGTCCCGGGCGGCCCGCTTGGCGTGCTCGATCGAGTCGCGGGCGACCTGCACCGGGTCGCCGACGCCGTTGCCGGGCTCCGGGGCGTACACCTCGACGCCGGCCCGGCCACCGAGCACCTGGAGCTGCCCGACGGCGTTGGGGCGCTGGAGGTCGGCGGCGACCAGCAGCGGCTGGTGGCCCTGGGCCTTGAGCCAGCGGGCCAGCTTGCCGGCGAGGGTGGTCTTACCGGAACCCTGGAGACCGGCCAGCATGATCACCGTCGGCGGGTGCTTGGCGAACTGGAGCCGCCGCCCCTCGCCGCCGAGGACGTTGATCAGCTCCTCGTTGACGATCTTGACGATCTGCTGGGCCGGGTTGAGCGCCTCGGAGACCTCGGCGCTGCGCGCCCGCTCCTTGACGTTCGCGATGAAGCCCTTGACCACCGGCAGGGCGACATCGGCCTCCAGCAGCGCCATGCGGATCTCGCGCGCGGTGGCGTCGATGTCGGCGTCGGTGAGCCGACCCTTGCCGCGGAGCTTGGTGAAGATCCCGGACAGGCGGTCACTCAAGGTGTCAAACACGCGAACATCCCGTTTGTCGGTTTGGCGAGCACAGTCGGCCGGCACGCACACGTCCGGCTACCCGCAAGGGTAACGGTCCCGCCTCCGCAGTGCTTCCCGCCGGCCGGACCCCCACCAGGAGATCACCACCGCCAGCGCCGCCGGTCGATCACGACGCGACCAGGCCCGACTGGTAGGCGAAGACCACCAGCTGGGCCCGGTCCCGGGCGCCCAGCTTGACCATGGCCCGGCTGACGTGGGTGCGCGCGGTGGCCGGGCTGACCACCAGCCGCTCGGCGATCTCGACGTTGCTCAGCCCCTCACCGACCAGCCCCACCACCTCGCGCTCACGGTCGGTGAGGCTGCCGAGCCGGGGGTGCGGGCGGGGCACCCGGGCCGGCCGGGTCGCGAACTCCCGCACCACCCGCCGGGTCACCGACGGGGAGAGCAGCGCCTCCCCCTCGGCGACCAGCCGGATCGCCCGCAGCAGCTCGGCCGGGCGGGTGTCCTTGGTGAGGAAGCCGCTGGCCCCGTGCCGGAGCGCGTCGAAGACGTACTCGTCCAGCTCGAAGGTGGTCAACACGACCACCCGGGTGCCGGCGAGCGCGGGGTCGGCGACGATCCGGCGGGTCGCCTCGATGCCGTCGACGCCCGGCATCCGGACGTCCATCAGCACCACGTCGGGGCGTTCCCGGCGGGCCGCCTCCACGGCGGCGAGCCCGTCCGCGGCCTCGCCGACCACGCTGAGGTCGTCCTCGCTCTCCACCAGGGCACGCAGCCCGATCCGGACCAGGTCCTGGTCGTCGGCTAGCAGCACGCGGATCATGTGACCTCCTCCACGGGCAGTGTGGCGGACACCCGGAATCCGCCGCCGGAGGCGGGGCCGGCGGTGAACGACCCGCCCAGCGCGGTGACCCGCTCCCGCATGCCGGCCAGCCCGTAGCCGCCGGACCGGTCCGTCGTGGCGGCCGGGCCGCGGCCGGTGTCGGTGACCTCCACGGCGACCTCGGTGGGCGCGTACCGGAGCCGGACGGTGGCCGTGGCCGGACCGGCGTGCCGCAGCACGTTGGTCAGCGCCTCCTGCACCACCCGGTACGCGGCCAGGTCCACCGCGACCGGGAGCGGGCGGGGCGCCCCGTCCACCTCGACGGTGACCGGGAGCCCGGCGCCGGCCAGCCGCTCGCGCAACTGCGGGAGCTGGCCCAGCCCCGGCGCGGGTGAGCGCTCGTCGACGGCCTCGTCGCGGCGGACCACGGTCAGCGTGACCCGCAACTCGTCCAGCGCCTCCTTGCTGGTCCGGCTGATCGCGGTGAGCGCCGCCTCGGCCTGCTCGGGCTTGCGGGCCAGCAGGTGCAGGGCGATCTCGGCCTGCAGGTGGATCGCGGCGAGGCCGTGTCCGACCACGTCGTGCACCTCCCGCGCCACCCGCAGCCGCTCGGCGTCGGCCAGCCGGCGCGCCTCGTCGGTGCGGCTGCGCGCCGCGTTCTCCCGGCCCAGGCGCACGGTGACCCCCACCGCGAACGGCACCACCACCCAGGCGGCGGCCGGCATCAGCCCGACCAGGCCGGGCGGGCGCACCCCGACGAAGACGTGCGTGAGCAGCACCACCAGCGCCAGGCCGTTGGCCACCGCCGCGGTCCGCACCGGCCGGTACGCGGCCGTGGTGTAGACCGCGACGAAGAACGACAGCAGGATCGGGCCGTACGGGTAGCCGAGCCACAGGTACGCGGTGCTCGCCGCGGTGACCACCGCCAGGGTGGCCAGCGGCCAGCGCCGGCGCACGGCCACCGCGAGCGCGGCCACCACGACCAGCGGGTAGGTGGCCCGCCCGGTGCCCACGCCCTGGTTGAGGCCGGCCGGCGCGGTGCCGGCCAGCCCGATCACCAGCAGGGCCAGGGCGACCAGGCCGTCCAGGAGCCGGCGGCCCCAGTCGCCACGCTCGCGGTCCACGTCCCCTCCCCCGCCCCGCCTCAGCCGATGTCCCGCCGGCGCAACAGCACCGCGCCGACCGCCGCGAACCCGACCAGGTACGCGGCCACCACCACGGCCGCCTGCCCGCCGCCGACGGTGGCCGCGACCCCGGGGGTGTCGCCCGGCGCGCCCAGCGCGGCGGCCAGCGACCCGGCGTTCGGCCCGGGCAGCCCCTCCTGCGCCTTCGCCACCCAGTCGACCAGCGGCGCGGCGATCGCGGCGAGCAGGTTCTGCACCGCGAGCATCCACACCAGGCCCAGCCCGACCGGCAGCGCCACGGCGCGCAGCGCGACGGCGAGCACGGCACCGAGCATGGCCCACATCGTCGCGATGAGCCACCCCGCCCCGATCCCGGTGAGCAGGTCGCCGACGGGAGGCCAGGTCACCGGCTGCGCCTCGGCGGAGGCGATGAGCAGGCTGGCCACCGCGCCGACCGCGAACACGGCGAGCACCACGGCCAGCGCGGCGGCGGCCAGGGCGAGCAGCTTGCCGGCGTACACCTCCAGCCGGGTGGGGCCCTGGGTGAGCACGGTCTTCCAGGTGCCCCAGCCGTACTCGCCGCCGACGGTGAGCACGCCGAGGATCAGCAGGATCGAGCCGAGGAAGACCGGCAGGCCGCCGAGGGAGTTCCCGACCAGCTGGTCGGGGAGCAGCGCCGCCAGCGTCCGGCCGGTGTTCGGCCCGTCGGTGCCGCCCGCCAGGCCGGCGTACGGGAAGAGGTAGGTGAAGATCAGTGCGAGCACCAGCGTGATGGCCAGCAGCAGCCAGCTGGCCGGCCGCCGGACCAGCTTGACCGTCTCGGCGCGGAAGCTACGCGACATCGGCCGTTCCCTTCTCCACGAGGTCGAAGAAGACCTGTTCCAGGTCCCGTTCCCGGGGGCGCAGCTCGCGCACGGCGAGCCCGGCCCCGACCAGCTCGGTGTTGAGCCAGGCGGCGCGGTCCGGCTCGACGGCCAGCTCCAGCCCGCCGTCGACCACCCGGACCCGCTCGGCGCCGACCAGTTCCCGCGCCCGGGCGGCCGCGGCGTCCAGCGGGTCGGCGAGCAGCCGCAGCCCGGCCGCGCCGCGCAGCTCGGCGACGCTGCCCTCGGCGACCAGCCGGCCTCGGGCGATCACCCCGACCCGGTCGCAGATCTGCTCGACCTCGCCGAGCAGGTGGCTGGAGACCAGCACCGTGCAGCCGGCCGCGCCGAGCCGGCGGATGAGGGTGCGCATGTCCGCCATGCCGGCCGGGTCGAGGCCGTTGGTCGGCTCGTCCAAAATCAGCAGGCGGGGGTCCTTGAGCAGCGCGGCGGCCACGCCGAGCCGCTGCTTCATGCCCAACGAGTAGCCGGCGTAGCGGTCGCCGGCCCGGTCGGTCAGGTCGACCAGGTCGAGCACGAGCGCGACCCGGTCGGCGCCGACGCCGGCGTAGCGGGCCAGCACCCGCAGGTTGTCCCGGCCGGAGAGGTACGGGTAGAAGGCCGGTCCTTCGATCAGGGCGCCGACCCCGGTGAGCCGGCCGGCGGTGGGTGGCCGGCCGAGCAGCCGGACCGTGCCGGCGGTGGGCCGGACCAGCCCGAGCAGCATGCGCAGGGTGGTGGTCTTGCCGGCGCCGTTGGGGCCGAGGAAGCCGTACACCTCGCCGGCCCGGACGGTGAGCTGGAGGTCCTGCACGGCGGTCAGGCCGCCGTACCGTTTGGTGAGCCCTTCGGTCTGCACTGGCAGGTTCATGCATCGAGAGTCCCGCCGGGCGGCCCCCGGCACGTCGCCCCGGCGGCGGCTTCCGGGCTACGTCGCCTGACGTAGTCAGACGGCGGCGAGCACGGCGGCCTCGATCCGGGCCCGGTCGGCGTCGGACGGCCAGCCGCCGACCAGGTAGAACGCGTCCACCACGTCGCCACCGAGGGTGGAGATCCGGGCGGCCCGCACCTGGGCGCCGGCCTCGTCGAGGGCGCAGGTGACCCGGTAGAGCAGCCCGGCCGCGTCGGCGGCGCGCAGCTCCAGCAGCACCGCATCGGTGGCCGCCTCGCGGTGCCAGACCACCCGGGGCGCGGCGCCCTGGCCGCGCGCGGCGAGGGCCCGGCCGCGCAGCCGCTGGGTGACCGAGACGTCGCCGGTGACCGCGCGGCGCAGGTCGGCGCTGAGCGCGATCGGGTCGGGGGCCAGGCCGTAGCGCGGCTGCACCCGGCACTGCACCAGGGCCCGACCGTCGACCGTGGCGGCGTCCGCGGAGATGACCTCCAGCCGGTGCAGGGCCAGACAGCCGGCCACCGTGGCTAGCAGGCCTCGCCGGTCGGCCGCGGCCACCGCCACCCGGTCCTCCCCGAGGTGTACGACGGGCAGCGGCCCGGCGACCAGCGCCGGGTCGGGGGCCGGCGGGGCGGGCACCACGCCGGTGTCCAGGGCGGACCGCACCCGGGCGACCAGTTCGGCGACCAGCCGCCCCTTCCAGTCCGACCAGGCGGCCGGCCCGGTCGCCGCGGCATCGGCCCGGACCAGGCCGTGCAGCAGCTCCAGGGTGGTGGCGTCGCCGACCCGCCCGGCGACACCGGCGACGGTCTTCGGGTCGGAGAGGTCCCGCCGGGTGGCCACGTCGGGCAGCAGCAGGTGCAGCCGCACCAGCTTGGCGATCAGGGCCGCCTCGTCCGCGGGCAGCCCGATCCGGGCGGCCACCGCCTCGGCGAGCGGCGCCCCCACGGCGCTGTGGTCACCGGGCAGCCCCTTGCCGATGTCGTGCAGGAACGCGCCGAGCAGCAGCAGGTCGGGCCGGTCCACGTCGCGGGTGTGCCGGCTCGCCTCGTACGCGGCCTGCACCAGGTGCCGGTCGAGGGTGAACCGGTGCACCGGGTTGTGCTGGGGCAGGCTGCGCAGCCGGGTCCACTCGGGCAGCCAGCCGTCGACCAGGCCGTACCGGTCGCAGGTCTCCCAGGCGGGCACCAGGCCGGGGCCCGCCCCGAGCAGGGTGATCAGCGCGGTCCGGGCGGCCGGCGGCCACGGCGCGGGCAGCGGCGGGCAGTACGCGGCCAGCCACTCGCAGGTGGCCCGGGCGATGGGCAGCCGGGTGGTGGCCGCGGCGGCGGCGATCCGCAGCGACAGGCTCGGGTCGGGGCGGGCGCCGATCGCGGCGCGGGCGAGCACCAGCTCGCCGTCCTGCTCGACCACGTCCCGGGCGACCGGGCGGCGTAGCGGCCGGCCGCCGGCGGTCCGGTGCCGGCCGGCGCGGAGCCGGTCGGCGGCCCGCCAGGCGTCGTCGAGGGCGTGGCTGACGGTCCGGGCGTCCCCGGCCACCCGGCGCAGCAGCGCGTCGCCGTCGCCGGCTTCGGCGACGGCTTCGGGTCGCGGCGCGGCGTCAGACGCGCCGAGCTGAAGTTGTCGCAGGCCGAGCAGGGCAGCGACGCCGTCGCGTTCCTGGGCGACCAGCCGGTCGACCCGGCGGCCGACCTGCTGGTGCAGGGCGTCCCGGGTGTCCAGCAGCCGCCGGTGGGCGGCGTGCACGGCGGGGCGGAGGGCGTCGGTGACGCCGGCGGTGGCGATGGCCCGGAGGAGGCCGACGTCGCGCAGTCCGCCGGCGGCCTCCTTGAGGTCGCCCTCGAGGAGGAAGGCCAGCTCGCCGTGGGTCTCCCAGCGGGCGGTGGTGATCTCCCGCAGCCGGGGGAGCCGGCGGACGGCGGTCCGCCGCCAGTGGTCGGCCGCGGTGCGGACGAGCTGGTCGGCCAGGGTGGGGTCGCCGGCCACGTGGCGGGCGTCGAGCAGGCCGAGGGCGACCTTCACGTCGTCCTGGGCCACGGAGAGCGCCTCGGCGACGGTGCGCACCGAGTGGTCCAGCCGCAGCCCGGCGTCCCAGATCGGATACCAGAGCGAAGCGGCCAGCTCGTCGGTGCCGGGCACCCCGGCGTGCAGCAGCACCAGGTCGAGATCGCCGTACGGGGCGCACTGGCGGCGGCCCAGCCCGCCGACCGCGATCAACGCGATCCCCTCCCGCCGCGGGAAGATGCCGCGCAGCCAGGCGTCCAGGGCGTCGGCCCGGGCCGCCCGCGCGTCCGCGCCGATCCCACCGGGTACGCCGGCGACCTCGTTGACCACGAGCTGCCCGTCCCCGGTGGGGCCGGTCGTCGTGGTCAACGAGGTCACGTCGGTCGGATCCGGCGTCAGAGGGCGTCGAGCCCGCGCTCGCCGGTACGGACCCGGACGACCTCCTCGACGCCGGTCACCCAGACCTTGCCGTCGCCGATCTTGCCGGTCCGGGCGGCGCCCACGATGGCGTCGACGATCTTGTCGACGTCCATCTCGTCGGTGAGCACCTCGACCCGGATCTTGGGCAGGAACTCGACCGTGTACTCGGCACCCCGGTAGACCTCGGTGTGCCCCTTCTGCCGGCCGTAGCCCTGGACCTCGCTGACGGTCAGGCCCGCCACGCCGAGGGCGTGCAGGGCCTCCTTCACCGCGTCCAGCTGGTACGGCTTGATGACCGCGGTCACCAGCTTCATGTCCAACCCCTCCATCCCAGGAACGTTAACCGGCGACCTTCTCGCTGACCGGCTCGGCGGGCTCCTCCGCCGCGTCGGTGGATTCCGGGGCCGACCGGGCGGCGCCGATCCCGGCCATCGCGAACGCGCCCCCGGCGCTGCCGCCCGTGCTGGGCGACAGGTCGTACGCGCTCTCCGCGTGCTCGGCGACGTCGATGCCGTCGACCTCGGCCTCGGCCGCCACCCGGAAGCCGATCGTCTTCTCGATGGCGAAGGCGAGCAGCCAGGCGATGCCGGCCGACCACACGGTGACGATCAGGCCGGCCAGGGCCTGCCGGCCGAGCTGGGTCAGGCCGCCGCCGTAGAAGAGGCCGTCCGAGGCGCCCACCACGTCGCTGATCGCGCCGTTGACCGAGTTGGTGGCGAAGAGGCCGAGCCACAGCGACCCGATCCAGCCGCCGACGAAGTGCACGCCCACCACGTCGAGGGAGTCGTCGTAGCCGAGCCTGTACTTCAGGCTGATGGCGAGCGCGCAGACCGCACCGGCGACGACGCCGAGCAGGACCGCCGCCCACGGGGCGACGAAGCCGCAGGCCGGGGTGATGGCGACCAGGCCGGCCACGGCGCCCGAGGACGCGCCGACCATGGTCGGCCGGCCATCCTTGATCCACTCGACCGCCAGCCAGCCGAGCACCGCGGCGGCGGTGGCGAGCTGGGTGTTGAGGAAGGCCAGCCCGGCAACCGAGTCGACGGTCAGCTCCGAGCCGGCGTTGAAGCCGAACCAGCCGAACCAGAGCAGGCCGGCGCCGAGCGCGACCAGCGGGATGTTGTGCGGCTTCATGCCCTCCCGGGGCCAGCCGACCCGCCGGCCGAGCACCAGGGCCACGCCGAGCGCCGCCGCACCGGCGTTGATGTGCACCGCCGTGCCGCCGGCGAAGTCGAGCGCGTGCAGCTTGGCGCCGATGACGCCGCCGCCCCACACCCAGTGGGCGACCGGGAAGTAGACCAGGGTGGCCCAGCCGAAGGCGAAGAGCAGCCAGCCGGCGAACCGGGCCCGGTCGGAGATGGCGCCGCTGATCAGCGCGACGGTGATCACCGCGAAGACCATCTGGAACGCCATGAACACGTAGAGCGGGACCCCGATGCCGCTGGGGTTCTCCGCCGTGGCGCCCCAGAGGTCGGTCTCGGCGAGGAAGGTCTTGGTGCCGAGGTAGGCGGCGGGGTCGCCCCAGAAACCGTTGACGTCGGCCCCGAAGGCGACGCTGAAACCGTAGAACCACCACAGCACGGAGATGAGCCCGATTGCCGAGAAGCTCATCATCATCATGTTGAGCACGCCCTTGGCCCGGTTCAGGCCGCCGTAGAACAGCGCCAGGCCCGGGGTCATGAGCAGCACGAGAGCGGTCGAAACCAGCAGCCAAACGGTGTTGCCGCCGTCGATCGTCGGTGCTTCAGGCACGCTGGCCTCCTAAAGGTGAAGTCTCCTCCTTCGCGGCTTCCGGGGCAGCGTCGCCCGTACGCCGGTTGCGCGGAAGCTTGCTCGGCGGCTGTTTCCTTCACCGACACCGGTCGATTTCCGGCGCGTGACGCCTTGTTTCCGGCGTGTGACGAACGACGATCATGCCTGGAGAAAACGGAAGGAGTGGCCGTTCCGACGAGGAACCGGCCACTCCTTTCGTCGATGCGGGGTCAGCGCAGGGCGTACTCCAGGGCGTGCCGCTCGTAGTCGAGCAGCCGCAGGTCGCGCATCGGCCGGCGCAGGTGGCCCTTGTGCACGATCCGGACGAACGCCGGCTCGCCGGCCGCGGCCATCCGCCGGATGCCCTCCACGTGGTCGACGATCCGCTTGCGGATGGTCCGGATCAGCCGGTGCCGGTCGCGCTGGATCAGCCCGTAGGCGTCGGCGAAGAGCCGCAGCCGGCGCGGCCGGTCCGGGTGCTTCCAGCCGAGGGTGATCGAGTCCCGGTCGGAGAAGATCGGCACCCAGGTCCAGGCCGCGTACGCCACGTCGTAGATCCGGGCGCCGGGCGAGGCCAGGTCGAAGTCGATCAGCCCGAGGGTGCCGTCGGGTCGCCAGATCACGTTGTGCGGGGCGGCGTCGTGGTGGCAGATCACCTCGGTGTCCGGCGGGGGCGGGCCGAACGAGCGCCAGACCGCCCCGGGCGGCGGGGTGAAGCCGTACTGGGCGTCGTGGAACATCCGCAGCATGGTCGCCACGGTGACCAGGGCCTCGTCGGTGACCCAGTGCGGAGCCAGCGGATATTCTCCGCACTCCCCCTCCAGGTACGACAGGACCTCCCGGTTGCGCTCGTCCATGCCGAGGGCGCGGGGCGCGCCGGTGAAGCCGACGTATTCCAGGTGCCGCAGCAGCGAGTGCACCGAGGGGGTCCACGGGCCGGCGTTGCGCCGGACGGTGTCGCCCACCCGGACCACGGTGCTCACGTTCCCGCCGTGCAGCGGGATCTCCTGCGAAGTCACGTATGGTCTCCCGAGGCGCGGCGACGGGTGGCTGGGGTCGCGCCACCCCGCGTAGGCGCGATCGTCAGTCGTCACGTCGAGGCTACGCGTCCCGGGCGAGCGGCTCATTGCCGAGCAGCGCGTCGACGAACTGCGCCGGGTCGAACGGGGCCAGGTCGTCCGGGCCCTCGCCGAGGCCGACCAGCTTCACCGGGATGCCCAGCTTGCGCTGCACGGCGATCACGATGCCGCCCTTGGCGGTCCCGTCGAGCTTGGTCAGCACCACGCCGGTCACGTTGACCACCTCGGTGAAGACCCGAGCCTGCTCGAGGCCGTTCTGGCCGGTGGTGGCGTCGAGCACCAGCAGGGTCTCGTCGATCGGGCCGTGCTTCTCCACCACCCGCTTGACCTTGCCCAGCTCGTCCATGAGGCCGACCTTGTTCTGCAGCCGGCCGGCGGTGTCCACCAGCACGGTGTCGACGGCCGTGTCGATGCCCCGCTTGACCGCGTCGAAGGCGACGCTGGCCGGGTCGGCGGCCTCGGGGCCGCGGACGGTCTCCGCGCCCACCCGGCCGCCCCAGGTCTCCAGCTGGTCGGCGGCGGCGGCCCGGAAGGTGTCGGCCGCGCCGAGCAGCACGGTCCGGCCGTCCGCGATGAGCACCCGGGCGATCTTGCCGCAGGTGGTGGTCTTGCCGGCGCCGTTGACCCCGACCACCAGCAGCACCGCCGGCACGCCCTCCTTGGGAGCGGTCTTCAGCGACCGGTCCAGGGTCGGGTCGAGCGCGTTGACCAGCTCGGCGGCGAGCAGCGTGCGCAGCTCGTCGACCGACCGGGTGCCGAGCACCCGGGTCTGCTCGCGCAGCCGGTCGACGATCTCGCGGGTCGAGTCGATGCCGACGTCGGCGGTGATCAGGCTGTCCTCGATCTCCTCCCAGGTGTCCTCGTCGAGGCGGTCCCGGCTGAGCAGGCCGAGCAGGCCCTTGCCGAAGACGTTCTGCGAGCGGGACAGCCGGGAGCGCAGCCGGACCAGCCGGCCGGCGGTGGGCTCGGGGACCTCGATGGTGGGCAGCGGCGGCGCCTCGACCACCGGCGGCGGCTCGACCAGCACGCCGGTGCGCAGGTCCGACTCCGCGGCTTCGACCGGCGGCCCGGCCAGGTCCTCCTCGGCCCGGGTGTCGACCTCCGTCTCCGGCAGCGGCGGCTCGGGGCGCCGGCGCAGCTTCGGCACCACGAGGCTGAGGCCGCCGAGGATCAGCACGGCGAGCAGGGCCAGTGCGACGAGGAGGTATTCCTTCATGCCCGAAATCCTGTCAGATGGCGGCGGCGGCGTCCCACTCACCGCCTCGGCACGTGAACGAGCTGCGGGTACGCTCGCGGCTGGAAGGCGTACCGCAACCGCCGGCCGGGTAGGGAAAGGCTTGATGATCTTCGTCGGAGGTGCGCCGTGAACAGTTCCCGTCTGCTCATCGGCCCGCTGCTGCGACGGGTCGTCGGCACGCGGGCCACCGTCTGGGTGGAGACCAGCGCCCCCGCGGTGGTCACCGTCCGCACGGCCGGCGGGGCCACCGGCAGCTCGCCCACCTTCTCGGCGTACGACCACCACTACGCGATCGTGGTGGTGTCGGGGCTCACCCCGGAGAGCAGCACCACCTACGAGGTGCTGATCGACGACGAGGTGGCCTGGCCGATTCCCGACAGCGGCTTCCCGGCCAGCGTGATCCGGACCCGGGCGGCCGACGACCGGGACCAGCCGGTGTCCCTGCTCTTCGGCTCCTGCCGGGAGACCACCCAGCACGCCACCGCGCGCAAACTGCCGCCGGACGCGCTGGACGCGTACGCCCGGCGGCTGATCGCCGCCCCGGACCCGGACGCCCTGCCCGACCTGCTGGTGCTCCTCGGCGACCAGGTCTACGCGGACGAGACCTCGCCGACCGTGCGGCGGCTGCTCAAGCGGCGCCGGCGCCGTCCGAAGGGCGCCCCGGCCACGCAGGTGGTCAGCTTCGACGAGTACACCAAGCTCTACCTGGAGTCCTGGCGCGACCCGGAGATCCGCTGGCTGCTCTCCACCGTGCCAAGCGTGATGATCTTCGACGACCACGAGGTCATCGACGACTGGAACACCTCGGCGTCCTGGCGCGCGGACATGCGTGCGCAGCCCTGGTGGGCGGAGCGGATCCGCAGCGGGCTGGCCTCCTACTGGGTCTACCAGCACCTGGGCAACCTGGCCCCGGACGAGATCGCCGCCGACCCGGTCTACGCCAAGGTGATGGCCGCCGAGGACGCCACGGGCGTCCTGCACGAGTTCGGCGAGCGGGTGGACTCCGAGGCCGACGTGGCGCACGACACCGAGCGCTGGCGGGCCGTGCAGTACCAGTGGAGCTACGCGCTGGACCTGGGGCGGACCCGCCTGGTCATGCTGGACAACCGCTCCAGCCGGGTGCTCGAGTCCGGCAACCGGGCGATGCTGCCGCCGGGCGAGTGGTCCTGGTTCCTGGACCGGGCGCACGGCGTCTACGACCACCTGGTGGTCGGGGCCTCGCTGCCCTGGTTGCTCCCGCCCGGCATCCACCACGTGGAGTCCTGGAACGAGAAGCTGGCCGACTCCGGCCGGCCCTGGGTGGCGACGCTCGCCGAGCAGATGCGCCGAGCCTTGGACCTGGAGCACTGGGCCTCGTTCCGGCGTTCCTTCGAGGCGCTCGGCGAGTTGTTCGCCCGGCTGGGCAGCGGCACCGCGCCGCGCGAGGGGGCGCGGGTCGGCGCCGGCCCGGCATACTCGCGGCCGGCCTCGATCAGCGTGCTCTCCGGGGACGTGCACCACTCGTACGTGGCCCGGGCCCGGTTCGCCGACCGGAGCGTGCGCACCCCGGTGCACCAGCTCACCTGCTCCCCCATCCACAACCAGGTGCCGGCCGGGATGCGCCCGCTCATGCGGCTCGGCTGGAACCCGGGGCCGGCCGGCGCCGCCCGGGCGCTGGCCCGCTCGGCCGGGGTACGCCGCCCGCTGGTGCGGTGGCGGAAGCTGGCCGGGCCGTACTTCGGCAACGCGGTGGCCACGCTGACCCACCGGGGCCGGGAGGCTGACGTGGTGATCGAGGGCACCACCAGCGACGGGCACCTGCGCACGGTGGCGCGCCAGCGGCTCAGCGACGAGGTGTGAGTACCCTCTCAGCGTGGACGAGACCCTGCGCGCCGTGGAGCACGAACTGACCGCGCTGCTGCGGCGCGGGCGCGCGCTGTCCTGGGAGATCGCCCGCGAGGTCCATCCCAACCTGGAGCCGAACGCCTACGGGCTGCTGCTCTGGCTGCGCCGGTCCGGCTCGATCCGGCTCACCGACCTGGCCGCCAAGCTGGGCATCGGCAAGGGCACGCTGAGCCGGCAGATCGGCGGCCTGGAGGCGCTGGGCCTGGTCCGGCGCGACCCGGACCCGACCGACCGGCGGGCCGCTCAGCTCAGCCTCACCGAGGAGGGCACCCGCCGGTTCGACGTGGCGCGGGCGGCCCGACTCGGACAGATCACGCGGTCGTTGGAATCCTGGCCGAAACAGGACGTCGAGGACTTCGCCCGGCTGATGCACCGGTTCAACGAGACCTTCTGACCGGGTCCGCCCGGAATAAGACCTGCGCCACGTGCGGTTGTTGCTTGAGGCAACCAAGCCATACGGTTGCCCTAAGCAACTTTTTCCTCGTCCTATCCGGAGGCATTCCACGATGACGCAGGCGACAGCGCCCGCCCGGGCGACCGCCGTCGACATGTCCCACCGGCAGATCCTGGAGGCACTCTCCGGCCTGCTGCTGGGCATGTTCGTCGCGATCCTCTCCTCCACGGTCGTCTCGAACGCGCTGCCGCGGATCATCACCGAACTGCACGGCGGCCAGTCCGCGTACACCTGGGTGGTCACCTCGACGCTGCTGGCGACCACGGCGACCACCCCGATCTGGGGCAAGCTGGCCGACCTGACCAGCAAGAAGATCCTGGTCCAGCTCGCCCTGACGATCTTCGTGCTGGGCTCGGTGCTGGCCGGTCTCTCCCAGTCCACCGGCCAGCTCATCGCCTGCCGGGTGCTCCAGGGCGTCGGCGCGGGCGGCCTCACCGCCCTGGCCCAGGTGATCATGGCGACGATGATCACCCCGCGCGAGCGCGGCCGGTACAGCGGCTACCTCGGCGCCGTGATGGCCGTCGGCACCATCGGCGGCCCGCTGATCGGCGGCGTCATCGTCGACACCGACTGGCTCGGCTGGCGCTGGTGCTTCTACGTGGGCGTGCCGTTCGCCGCCCTCGCCCTGGTCGTGCTCCAGAAGACCCTGCACCTGCCGGTGGTCAAGCGCGAAGCGAAGATCGACTGGTGGGGCGCCACCCTGATCACCGCGGCCGTCTCGCTGCTGCTGATCTGGGTCACCCTGGCCGGCGACAAGTACGCCTGGATGTCCTGGCAGAGCGCCGTCATGGTCGCCGGCGCCGTGCTGCTCGGCGCGCTCGCCCTCCGGGTGGAGAACCGGGCCGCCGAGCCGATGATCCCGCCGCGTCTGTTCCGCAACCGCACCATCACCCTCGCCGTGATCGCCAGCATCGCGGTCGGCGTGGGCATGTTCGGCGCCTCGGTCTTCCTGGGCCAGTACTTCCAGATCAGCCGCGGCGAGAGCCCGACCATGTCCGGCCTGATGACCCTGCCGATGATCATCGGCCTGCTGGTCGCCTCCACCGTGGTCGGCCGAATCATTACCAACACCGGCCAGTGGAAGCGCTACCTGGTCACCGGCTCGGCGCTGCTCACCGTCGGCTTCGCGCTGATGGGCACCATGCGGGCGGACACCCCGTACTGGCGGCTCGCCGTGTTCATGGCGCTGATCGGCCTCGGCCTGGGCATGACCATGCAGAACCTCGTCCTCGCCGTGCAGAACACCGTCGGCCCGCACGAGCTCGGCGCGGCCAGCTCGGTGGTGGCCTTCTTCCGCAGCCTGGGCGGCGCCATCGGGGTGAGCGCGCTCGGCGCGATCCTCGGCCACAAGGTGAAGGACTACCTCGCCGAAGGGCTGGCCGGTCTGGGCATCCCGGCGTCCGGCTCCGGCAGCGGCGGTACCCTCCCGAACGTGCACACCCTGCCCGCACCGATCCGCGCGGTCGTCGAGGCCGCGTACGGGCACGGCGCCGGGGACATCTTCCTGGCCGCCGCCCCGTTCGGGCTGATCGCGCTGCTCGCGGTGGTCTTCATCAAGGAGGTGCCGCTGCGCCGGACCAACGGCGACGCGATCTCCGACGAGGTCGAGCGGGAGTCGACCGTCGCGGCCGGCGGTGGCGCCGCGGTGGTACGCACGGGCGGACGGGACTGACCCGATGAGCGCCCCCGAGCGTGACAAGTACGGCCCGGAGGCCCGGCCGCTGCCGTTTGAACGCGGCACGGACGGGCCCCGGGTGGTGCTGGTCGGCGTGGACGGCAGCCGCACCTCGCTGCGCGCCGGCTCGTACGCGGCCGGGCTGGCCCGCCGGCAGGGCGCCGGTCTGGTGGTGGTCTTCGTCAGCTCGCCGGCCCCCTACGCCGGGATCATGTCCGGGGTGGTGGCCGGGGCGGTCCAGCAGACCCACGACGAGCTGGCCGCCGAGCTGCGCGAGGAGTGCCGGCGCGGCGCGGAGGAGCTGGGCCTGCCGGTGACCTTCCTGTGCCGGCGCGGCGACGCGTACGCCGAGCTGTCCAAGGCGGCCGACGAGCACCGGGCGGACCTGGTGGTGGTCGGGTCGTCCGAGCAGGCCGGCCACAAGCTGGTCGGCTCGGTCGCCACCCGGCTGGTCCGCGCCGGCCGCTGGCCGGTCGTGGTGGTGCCCTGAAATCCGGTCGCGGCTGTCGTACCCGGGCCGGAGGATGACCGGATGACCTGGAGAGCACCCGAGATCGACCGCAGCCACGAGCCCTACGTCGGTGACGAGCGCACCATGCTGGAAGGCTGGCTCGACTACCACCGCGACACCCTGCTGCACAAGTGCGCCGGCCTGACCGGCGAGCAGCTCCGGACGGCGAGCGTCGAGCCGTCCGGCCTGACCCTGCTCGGGCTGGTCCGGCACCTGGCCGACGTGGAGCGCTGGTGGTTCCGGATCCGCGCCGCCGGGGAGGACATCCGCGGCCTCTACGACGGCGACGAGGACCCGGACGCGGACCTGAACGCCGTGGCCGACGCGGACCCGGCGGAGACCTTCGCCGTCTTCCGGGCCGAGGTCGAGGCGGCTCGCAAGGCCGCCGCCGGCCTGTCGCTGGACCACGCCTTCCGGCGCCTTCGCCGCGACGGCACCGCCGACGAGATGAACGTCCGCTGGGTCTACGTGCACATGATCGAGGAGTACGCGCGGCACAACGGCCACGCCGACCTGATCCGCGAGCGCATCGACGGCGTCACCGGCGACTGAATTCCCGGCGCGGCGAGGTGGCCGGTGTCCCGGCCGAGCGGACCGCCACCGCGGCGGCGGGCCGGCTCAGTAGGCCAGCGCGGCGCGCAGGTAGCGCAGGTCGGCCGCGCCGCTCCAGCGGTGCGCGGAGAGCCCGGCCACCCGGGCGCCGGCCACGGCACGGTCCTCGTCGTCGACGAAGAGCACCCGGGCCGGCGGGGTCCTCAGCGCCTCGCAGGCCGCCTGGAAGTACTCCTTCGCCGGCTTGTGCACCCCGATCACCGAGGAGTTGACCACCACGTCCAGTTCGTCGGTGAGGTCCAGCGCGGCCAGGTCGGCGTCGAGCACGTCGGTGGCGTTGGTGCCGAGCCCGACCCGGACGCCGCCGGCCCGGACCTCCCGGATGAAGGCCAGCATGTCGGGGTCCACCTCACCCCGGTAGCGCTGCCACGCGTCCACCGCGGCGCGGGCCCGGACCGGGTCGCCGACCGAGGGGGTGAGCGCGTCGGCCACGCTGGTCATCCATTCGGCGTGGCTGACGGTGCCGGTGAGCACCGGCTTGAGCAGCCCCCAGGACATGGCGATCTCGCCGAGGACGCCCTCGCTCAGCCCGTACTCCCGCTCGACCCGGGCGGCGACCGCCGGGTCCCAGCGGCGCAGCACGCCGTCGAAGTCCACCAAGAGCGCCGTGGCGCGTTCCCGACTCACTCGCTGTCTTCCTGCCCCTCGTCGTCGGCCCGGTTGAGCCGCTGGCTGATCACCTGGGTGACCCCGCTGCGCATGGTCACGCCGTAGAGCGCGTCGGCGATCTCCATGGTCCGCTTCTGGTGCGTGATCACGATGAGCTGGCTCTTCTCCCGGAGCTGGGCCAGCAGCGTGATCAGGCGGCCCAGGTTGACGTCGTCGAGGGCCGCCTCCACCTCGTCCATGATGTAGAACGGACTGGGTCGCGCGCGGAAGATCGCCACAAGCATGGCCACCGCGGTCAGCGACCGCTCGCCGCCGGAGAGCAGCGAGAGCCGCTTGATCTTCTTGCCGGGCGGCCGGGCCTCGACCTCGACGCCGGTGGTGAGCAGGTCCTCCGGGTCGGTGAGCACCAGCCGACCCTCGCCGCCGGGGAAGAGCACGGTGAACACCTGCTCGAACTCCCGCGCCGTGTCCTCGAACGCGCTGGCGAAGACCTCCAGGATCCGGTCGTCGACGTCCTTGACCACGGTGAGCAGGTCCCGGCGGGTGGCCTTGAGGTCCTCCAGCTGCTCGGAGAGGAACTTGAAGCGCTCCTCCAGCGCGGCGAACTCCTCCAGGGCCAGCGGGTTGACCTTGCCGAGCAGGGCCAGCTCCCGCTCCGCCTTGGCGGCCCGCTTCTCCTGCACCGGCCGCTCGTAGCGGACCGGATCGGGCACCGGCGTGCCCTCCTTCTCCGCCGCCGCGAGATCCGCGTCGGTGGGCGGGACGAGCTGGTCCGGGCCGTACTCGGCGATCAGGGTGGCCACGTCGAGGCCGAAGTCCTCGGCCGCCTTCGCCTCCAACTGCTCGATGCGCAGCCGCTGCTCGGCGCGGGCCACCTCATCCCGGTGCACCTGGCTGGTCAGCCGCTCCAGCTCGGCGCCGAGCCGCTTGGCCGCGCCGCGTACCTCGGAGAGCTCGGCCTCGCGGGCGGCGCGCTCGCGGGCCACCTCGTCGCGGTGCTCCTCGGCGCGGGCCAGGGAGACGGTGAGCCGGGTGAGCGCCTCGCGGGCGCCGCCGACCACGGCCCGGGCGATCTCCGCGCCGCGGGTGCGGGCCGCACGCCGGGCCGCCGCGCGCTCCCGCGCGGCCCGCTCGGCGTTCGCCTGCCGGGCGAGGGAGTCGGCCCGGCCGGCGATCGAGGAGACCCGCTCCTCGGCGGTACGCACGGCGAGCCGGACCTCCATCTCGTTCTGCCGGGCCTGCGGCACCATGGCGGCGAGCTGGTCGCGTTCCTCGGTGGACGGTTCGGCGTCGAGCGGGGTGACCTCGGCCAGCCGGAGCCGCTCCTCCAGCTCGGCGAGGGCCATCAGGTCGCGTTCCCGGGCCGCCTCGGCGCGGGCCCGGGACTCGCCGAGCCGGTCGGTCTCCGCCTTGGCCGAGCGGGCGGCCGCGCCCAGCTCGGCGAGGCGGCGGGAGGCGGCGTTGCGGTGGCTCTCCGCCTCCCGTTTCGCGGCGGCGGCGTGCTGCACGGCCTCCTTGGCCGTGGCCACCTCGGCGCGCGCCTCGACCAGTTGCTCGCGCAGCTCGGCGCTGGCGCGCTCGGCGGTGGCCCGGTTGGCCCGGGCCTCCTCGACGGCCGCCTGCACCTCGATGTAGCTGGGCGCCTTGGCCGACCCGCCGGCCGCCGCGTACGCCCCGACCACGTCGCCGTCGGGGGTGACCGCGCGCAGCTCCGGGTTGCCGGCGACCAGTTCGGCCGCGGCGGCGAGGTCGTCGACCAGCACCACGTCGCGCAGCGCCCGGTGCACCGCCGGGCGGATCTCGGCGGAGCACTCCACCAGATCGGGGGCCCAGCGGGCGCCGTCGGGCAGCTTCGGGCGCAGCGCGTCGGCGGAGCCGGCCATGCCGGGGCCGGCGGGGCTGCCGACCAGCAGACCGGCCCGGCCGGCGTCGGAGATCTTGAGTAGCCGCATGGCCTCGACGGCCTCGTCCACCCCGCTGACCGCGACCGCGTCGGCGAGCCCGCCGAGCGCCGCGGCGAGCGCCGCCTCGTTGCCCGGGGCGACGGTGAGCAGCCCGGAGAGGCTGCCGAGCAGGCCGGGCACCTGGTCGGCGCGGGCCAGCAGCGCGCCCGCGCCGTCCTTGCGGCGCAGGCCGAGGGCGAGCGCCTCCTCACGGGCCTTCCAGGTGGCGGCGTCCTTCTCGGCGGCTCGCTCGGCGTCGGCGAGGCTGCGCACGGCGGCCTGGGCCTGCTCGTGCACGGCGACCGCCTCGGCGTGCCGGGCGTCCAGGTCGGCGTTGTCCCGGTCGGCCTCGGTGGACTGCTCGGCGACCGAGTCGAGTTCGGCCTGGGCCTTCTCGGCGCGGGCGAGGGCGTCGGTGTGCGCGGCGGCGAGCCGTTCGATCTCCTCGCCGGCGCTGGTGGTCCGGGCCCGGGCGGAGTTGACCTGACCGGTCAGTCGGGCCAGCCCTTCCCGCCGGTCGGCGATGGCCTTGGCCGCGGCGACCAGTTCCCGCTCCGCGGCGGCGAGCTGCCGTTCCAGCTCCTGCCGGTGCTCGACCGCCTCGGCGAGCCGGATCTGGTCCTCGGTGAGCGCCGCGCGCAGCTCCTCCTCCTGCTCGCGGACCCGCCGGGACTCGGCCTCCAGCTGGTCCGGGTCACGGCCGGGGCGCTCGTCGTCGCCGGTGGCGCTGAGGTGCCGCAGCCGTTCCCGGGCGAGCTGCTCGATGGAGCGGAACCGCTCCTGGAGCGCGGAGAGCTTGTACCAGGTGTCCTGGGCCGCGGCGAGCAGCGGGGCATCCTCGGCGAGCGCCGCCTCCAGCTCGCCGAGGCGGCCCTGCACCTCGCCGTGTTCGGCCTCGATCTGCTCGCGCCGCTCGCGCAGCGCGGTCTCGTCGGCGATCTCCCGGTCCAGTGTGGTGCGCAGGGTGTGCAGGTCGTCGGCGAGCAGCCGCAGCCGGGCGTCGCGCAGGTTGGCCTGGATGGCGGCGGCCCGGCGGGCCACCTCGGCCTGCCGGCCCAGCGGCTTGAGCTGGCGGCGCAGCTCGGCGGTGAGGTCGGTGAGCCGGTTGAGGTTGGTCTGCATCGCGTCCAGCTTCCGCAGCGCCTTCTCCTTGCGCTTGCGGTGCTTGAGGACGCCGGCCGCCTCCTCGATGAACGCCCGCCGGTCCTCCGGCTTGGCGTGCAGCATGCCGTCGAGCCGGCCCTGCCCGACGATGATGTGCATCTCCCGGCCGATGCCGGAGTCCGAGAGCAGCTCCTGGATGTCGAGCAGGCGGCAGGAGTCGCCGTTGATCTCGTACTCGCTCTCGCCGGAGCGGAACATCCGGCGGGTGATGGAGACCTCGGTGTACTCGATCGGCAGCGCGCCGTCGGTGTTGTCGATGGTGAGGGTGACCTCGGCCCGGCCGAGCGGCGCCCGGCCGGCGGTGCCGGCGAAGATGACGTCCTCCATCTTGCCGCCGCGCAGCGCCTTGGCGCCCTGCTCGCCGAGCACCCAGGCGATGGCGTCGACGACGTTGGACTTGCCGGAGCCGTTCGGGCCCACCACGCAGGTGATCCCGGGCTCCAGCTTCAGCGTCGTCGCGGAGGCGAAGGACTTGAAGCCCTTCACCGTCAGGCTCTTGAGATGCACCTTCTCGATCCTCGTCCGGTGGCCGCCGTACCGTCGCCGGCTGCGCGGACCTGGTGAACCCGCAGACTAACCCGCGGGCGGGGAGTGCCTGGTACGCGACCCACCCGGTGCCGGAGCTGTCCGGGTTTCCGGCGATGTGGCGCACGCCACGGGAAAGTGCAAGATCATAATTGCGGGACGCAATTCCGGGACGGCCCGCAAGATCGCGGAATGCGGTCCGGAAAGCAAAAAGCTGCGCGCCGGCACTGGGTGTCGGCGCGCGTTTTCTGTGTGGTGCGATTCAGTTTTCCGACAACCGGAGATCAGGTCAGAGCGGGCTCGGCCAGTCGGAGGAGGTCGTCAGCCTCCGCCGCAGCCGCCGCAAGCCGATCGTTGTCGGCGCGCAGACGCGTGATCTCGAACTCCAGTGCCTGAACCCTGGAACGCAGTCGGGTGACCTCGTCGAGCAGACGCCGGTCGGGCGCTGCACCTACGTGGCCGTAGAGGGCCTTCGCCATGCTGACTCCTTGATATGCGCTGCCGGAAAGGCCGGCCAACGCGCGCCCATGATGTTCGCGGCTGCCATCCCCGCGAAATCCGGGCATGGCTGGGCGCGACTGGCGACACCTATATATTGAGCCGAACCCCCCTCCTTCGTCAAGTTCCCGCAGGCCGTAGATCATCTCCACGTCCACCGGTCCACTTGTCGGGGGGTTGCCACAAGGCGCGGACACGCTCTGTCCGGACGCCTTTACTGTACGCCCGGGAATGTGTGAACGCCTCACCCTTGCTGTCTGGTTCCCCTTAACTCTTTCTTAGCCACGTTGCCGCAGCTCGCGCCGCGACCGTAGCGTCACCCCGGCCCGCAACCGACCCGTGGAGGGGACAGGCGTGTATCGCTGGACCGACCCGATCGAACCGGATGGCGTTCCCCGCCGCCCCGAGCCACCGACCGACGAGGGACCGGCCTGGCTCACCGACCGGCCCGAGCCGCGGTCGTCGTACCTCTTCGGGGACGAGCCGGGGCAGCCCGGCCCGGACTGGACCGAGGCGCCCACCGGGGTCTGGCGGGCCGACGCGCCGGCCACCCCTTGGCGGGACGACCCCACTCCCGAGCGCGGCCACCTCCCCGCAGCCGACGCCGGGACGCCCGGGTGGGCCGACGCCGGGCGGTACGCCGACGCCGACCGGACCGGGTACTCCCCGGCCGTCGAGCCACCGGCGTACGGCCCGGCGGCCCACCCGGTCGGGCCGATGTCCCCCTACGAGCGGGCCGCCGGCTGGCACCCGGAGGAGCGGGCCACCGCCGCCTGGCAGCCGGTCGCCGACGAGCACCCCGCCGCCGTGTGGCCGCCGGTCGCCGATCAGCAGACGACGGGCTCCTGGCAGCCGGTCGCGGACGAGCGGCCGGCGGGCCCCTGGCAGCCGGCGACCGACGCCCAGACGGACGACACCGGCCGGCACCGGCAGCGGCGCCGCCTGCCGCGCCCCCTCCTCATCGGTGGGGCCGCCGCCGCGGCGACCCTCGTGGTGAGCCTGGGCGTGGGCGCCCTGGTGCTGCCCGGCGGTGACGAGCCGACCGAGCGGACCTCCGCCGACGCCCCGGTGGCCGCCGCGCCGCTCGCGTCCGACGGCACCGAGGCGGACGCGGGCGACGCGCTCGCGCCGGAGTCGACCAGCCCGAGCGCCGCGCCGACCAGCGCCAAGCCGAGCCCGACGAAGAAGCCGACCCCGAAGCCGAGCCGGACCACCGCGCCGTCCCGGCAGCTGCCGCGGAGCACCGCGCCGAGCGGCACGGGCGCCACGACGACCTCGACCAAGGAGATCACCGCCGAGCTGCGGGAGGTCGTCGACCTGGTCAACCAGGAGCGGGCCAAGGCCGGCTGCAAGGCGCTGACCATCGACGACAAGCTGATGCTCGCCGCCCAGCGGCACAGTCAGGACCAGGCCGACCACAAGAACATGTCGCACGACGGCAGCGACGGCAGCGACGTGGGCGACCGGCTCGACCGGGTCGGCTACGCCTGGCGGTCGTACGGCGAGAACGTGGCCTGGAACCAGCAGAGCCCGGCCGCGGTGATGGACGCTTGGATGAACTCCTCGGGCCACCGGGCGAACATCCTGAACTGCTCGTTCACCGAGATCGGCGTGGGCGTGGCGCGCAGCAACGGGCCGTACTGGACGCAGGACTTCGGCACCCCGCGCTGAGCGTGGCGCGTCGTCACCGGGCCCGCGCTCGTTGACCCGGTGAGGTACGCCGGGGACGCCTGAGCCGTGCCGGCCCGGTGGCCGGCGCACCGGGGCCGCCGGAGACGTACCGGCAGGGGGCGGGGTGCCGCCCGCGACCCGGGAGCTGTCGATGCGGATCCGGCCGGCGTGGGCCGTGTCGCCCCGGCCGGTCCGCGTCCGCCGACGTGGGCCGCGCCGGGGCGTGGCGGTGTTGCTGACGGTGCTGCTGCTCGCCCCGGTGCCGGCCTGCCGTGAGCCGCTCGTCCCGCCCGGGGCACCCACCCCGTGGCCGGCCGCACAGGCCGGGCACTGGCAGTGGCAGTGGCAGCTCACCGGCCCGCTGGACGTCACCGTCGAGGCCGACGTCTTCCTGCTCGACCCGGTGCGGACCACCTCCGGCGAGACCGCCGCGCTGCGCGCCCGCAACCGCCGCCTGGTCTGCCAGGTCCGGGTCGGCACGTACGCGGCCACCGACCCGGACGCCACCCGCTTCCCGGCGGCGGTACGCGGGGCGGCGGTGCCGGGCCGGCCGGGCAGCCGGTGGCTGGACGTCCGCCGGTGGGACTCGCTGGAGCCGGTGCTGGCCGACCGGCTGCGGCTCTGCCGGGGCAAGGGCTTCGGCGCGGTGGCGTTCGACGACGCCGACGGCTACCTCCACCGGTCCGGCTTCCCGCTCTCCTTCGACGACCAGTTGCTGTTCAACCGGCGGCTGGCCGCCCTGGCCCGGCGGCTGGAGCTCTCCCCCGGGCTGGTCGACGACCTGCCGCAGGTGGCGGCGCTCGCTCCCGACTTCGACTTCGCGGTGAACCAGGAGTGCGTCCGCCGCGGCGGGTGCGACAAGCTGCTCCCCTTCACCGACGAGCAGAAGCCGGTCTTCCACGTGGAATACACCGGCGACCCGGCCGAGTTCTGCGTCACCACGGTCGGCTACGGCTTCGCCTCGATCCTCAAGGACCGCAAACTCGACGCCTGGCGCGAACCCTGCGTCCTGCCCTGAGGTGCGGATGCTCGATCACGCCAGGGCGCTGATCAGATCGAACGACGTGCGACGCGTGGCTGCCCCGCTGGTCGGAGGTGCCTCTCCTTGTGCTGCCGGACCATCTCGTCCCACACCTCCTGCGGGAAGTCGGGGTCCGGTGGAATCCACCTGTGCGAGTTGTCGGAGTAGTGGAACTTCTCGTCGCCCGGCTTGATCGCGCTCACGGCAACCAGCCGAGGAAGCGACGGTGGAGCGGGCCGGCCGGAGCCCAGCCCATGTCCTGAGTGGCGGACACCAGATGCGAGGCCATGTAGAGGGAGAGGGATACCGGGGCGCCGTCGTACTCGATGAGCAGTTGGCGGCGGCGCGTGGGACAGGGCCAGGGCAGGCAGGACCCCGCGCAGTTCCAGATCGGCTGAACGGGCCCGTGATCAGTCATGGGCTGCGGGTCTTTCGCGGCATACGACCACGATGCCGGTCAGCCAACTGGTTAGTCAACTGGCAATAGCCAATAGACTAGCAACCGCCTACCTACCTTCGGGCCATGGACCGAGGGCCGGGGCAGCTCATGGGGCCCTACGAGATTGCCCAGCGCCTGGGCGTGTCGCGGCAGCGGTTCCAACAGCTCGCCAGGTATCCCACCTTCCCGAAGCCGTACCAGGAACTGCGCGGCATGAAGGTGTGGCTGGCCGACGACGTCGAGCGCTGGATCACGGAGTACCGCCAGCCACGCCCCACCGAGGACGACACACCGGCCTGACAGCTACCGGCAAGGCGTCTCAGTCGGCCTGGCGATTCGGCTGGGTGCTGCTGCTTCCGCCGTCCGTTACCCGTACGCGTGCGGCGGCCGGATCGCTAAGCTTCGCCGGTGACAGACGATGCCGGTGTCGCGCTGGGTATCGAGGCCGCTCGCCGGTTGGCTCACCTGGGGATGGTGGACATCCAACCCGGGCTCACCGACGCCGAGTTCGGCAGCATCGAACGACGATTCGGCCTCGAGTTCGCCGACGATCACCGCGCCTTTCTCGCGGCCGGGCTGCCGGTCTGGACGGCTGGCCGCGACGACTCCCCGGACAAGGCCAGTTGGGGCTGGCCGAACTGGCGCCAGCTCGACTCCACCACCCTGCGCGAGCAGGTCGACTGGCCGCTCACAACCGCGCTCGACGGCATCCAGAACGGCGAGTGGTCACCCGGGTGGCGCCGTCGCCCTCACGACCTCGCCCTGCGCCTGGCCAAGGCGAAGCGCCTTCTTGCCGACGTCCCCCGGATGGTTCCCGTGTACGCCCACCGCTACCTGCCGGCCGGCCGCGGCTCCTCCGGGCACCCCGTGCTCTCCATCCACCGACTGACCGACACCATCGTGTACGGCAACGACCTCGCCCACTACATCGATCAGGAGTTCCGAGAGCCCAGGGGTGACTGTGCCCTTCTGGCGTGACTATCTCTGAGAGGTGAGGATTGAGGCCGCCCAGCGTCAGCCCGTGTCACCTCAGTCGTTGCTGGGACTGGAGATTCCTCGTCTCGCGAAGGACGCTGCGACCTCGTCGAACGCCTTGACGGCGAGCTCCGGCTCCGCGGCGGCCTCCGACAGTGGCAGCTCCAGCTGGGGGTCGTACCCAGGTAGGCCAGTGACCGCCTGCACGGCTTCGCCGAGCCGATACATCGCCGTGACGACGGCCCGAGCATCTCCGCCCCGGTACCAGTAGGGGACCGTGATCCCAGCCTCCTCGGAGTAGTAGCTGACCGGGATCCCGGTCCGCTCGTGAGTCAGCTCGTAGTTGTGAGCCCCTTCGAACACGGAAACGTCACCAAGGACCTGCCGCGCCGCTGCCACCACTCGGGCCCAGGCCTCACTGCTCGGCCGCTCGTCGCCGTCGGACTCCTCTGCCGCCTCCAACGCGTCATCCCAGGACTGGTCGTCACGTCGGGGCACGAAGATCAGGTCGTAGCTCATGGCGATGGACCGTACATCCCTCGGGCACAGGACACCGGGAGCCGGCGGCAGCCGGGGCGCGACGCGGTGCGCGTACCCCTGGAAAAGCGACGCCGCCCCCGGCCTGGACGGGCGGGGGCGGCGCCGGGGGGAGCGGCGGCGGTCAGCCGGGGGCGCCGCCGGTGACCGGGGCGGGGGCGCCGGCGCCGCGCTGCCCCGGGATGCCGGCGTGCTCGGCGCTGAGCGGGGTGGCCAGGTCCTCCAGGGACTTCCCCTCGGCCTTGACGCCGAGGGTCAGTTCCACCAGACCGCCGATGATCATGACGATGGCGCCGACGACGAAGGCGACCACGGTGTCGCCGACCTTGCCGGTGCCGACCAGCTTGGCGAAGAGCAGCGGGCCGGTGATGCCGCCGGCGGCGGTGCCGAGCGCGTAGAAGAACGCGATGGCCATGGCCCGGGTCTCCATCGGGAAGATCTCGCTGACCGTCAGGTACGCGGCGCTGGCGCCGGCCGAGGCGAAGAAGAGCACCACGCACCAGCAGGCGGTCATGGTCACCGCATTGAGCACGCCCGAGTGGAACAGCCAGGCGGTGCCGAGCAGCAGCACGCCCGAGCCGATGTACGAGCCGGCGATCATCGGCACCCGGCCGACGGTGTCGAAGAGCCGGCCCAGCAGCAGCGGGCCGAGCAGGTTGCCGACCGCGATCACCGCGAAGTAATAGCCGCTGTTGCCCGGCGGGACCTCGAAGAAGGTCTGCAGGATCTGGGCGAAGCCGAAGGTGATCGCGTTGTAGAGGAACGCCTGCCCGATGAAGAGCGCGAAGCCGAGCGTGGCGCGCTTCGGGTAGCGGGCGAACAGGGTCTTCGCGATCTCCAGGAAGTTGGTGCTCTTCCGCTGCCTGATCTCGATCCAGTTGTCGGCCTCGGTGAGCTCCTTGCCGGTCTCCCGCTTCACCTCGGCCTCGACCGAGTCGACCAGATGGTTCGCCTCGTCGGCCCGCCCGTGGATGAACAGCCAGCGTGGGCTCTCCGGGACGTGCCGGCGGACCAGCAGGATCACCACGCCGAGCACCGCGCCCAGACCGAAGGCGACCCGCCAGCCGAGGTTGGTCGGCAGGCCGTTGAGCAGCGGCACGGTCAGCAACGCGCCGAGCGCCGCCCCGAGCCAGAAGGTGCCGTTGATGATGATGTCGATCCGGCCGCGGTGCCGCGCCGGGATCAGCTCGTCGATCGCCGAGTTGATGGCCGCATACTCGCCGCCGATGCCCATGCCGGTGAGGAACCGGAACAGGAAGAACCACCAGGTGTCGAAGGAGAGCGCGGTCAGCGCGGTGGCGACCAGGTAGAGCCCGAGGGTCAGCAGGAACAGCTTCTTGCGCCCGAACCGGTCGGTGAGCCAGCCGAAGAAGAGCGCGCCGGTGCAGGCGCCGGCCACGTAGAGCGCGGCGGCCAGGCCGGTGACCTGGCTCTGGGTGATGCTCAGGCCGCTGCCCGGCTCGGCCAGCTTGCCGGACAGGTTGCCGACGATGGTCACCTCGAGGCCGTCGAGGATCCACACCGTGCCGAGGCCGATCACGATCATCCAGTGCCAGCGGGACCACGGCAGCCGGTCCAGGCGGGCCGGGACGTTGGTCCGTACGGTGCCGGTCCGCACGTCGGTGCTCATGACGCGCTCCCGGGGGCGGCGAGGGCCGGGGCGCGACGACGGGCCGCCGGCGTGAGCTGTTCGTCCATGGCCGCCCACATGCCCCGCCCCCGCGTCGATTAATCCTGCCGTGACGCCCCGGTCACCCGACGAAGGGCGGGCCGGATCGGCCCGCCCTCCCCCGTTCCCCCGTCAGCGCGCGCCGACCAGCTCCGGGGCCCGCGCGGGCGGCTCGGCGGGCGGGGTCGCCGCCCTGCCGCGCAGGAACCGCGGCGCCCACCAGTTCGCGTCGCCCAGCAGGGTCATCAGCGAGGGCAGCACCACCGCCCGGATGATCGTGGCGTCCAGCAGGATCGCCGCGGCCAGCCCGATGCCGAGCTGCTTGAAATCGATGGTGCTCAGCGTCGCGAAGATCGAGAAGACCCCGACCATGACGATCGCCGCGCTGGTCACCACCCCCGCCGAGGAGGTGATCCCGAACGCCACCGCGTCCTTGTTCGACATCCCCTGGCGGATCCCCTCGCGGATCCGGCTGACCACGAAGACGTGGTAGTCCATGGAGAGCCCGAACAGCACCACGAACAGGAACATCGGCAGCCAGGTGACGATCGCGTCCATCGAGGTGAAGCCGAGCAGCCCCTCCGCCCAGTCGCCCTGGAAGACCAGCACCAGCAGGCCGTACGCGGCACCCGCGGAGAGCAGGTTCAGCAGGATCGAGGTGAGCGCCACCACCACCGACCGGAACGTCCAGGCCATCACCAGGAAGGTCAGCGCCAGCACGAAGGCCGCCACCAGGGGCAGCTTCGCCCAGATGTGGTCCGCGTAGTCCTCGCTGGCCGCCACCCCGCCGCCGACCGCGTACTCGACGCCGGGGATGCCGCCCAGCGCGGCCGGCACCAGGTCCCGGCGCAGCTCGTGCAGGGAGCGGGACGCCTCGTCGGTGCGGCTGGCGTACGGCGTGGCCACCTCCAGCACCGACACCCGCCGGTCGGCCGACACCTGGATCTTCGGGCCGTCCCCCTCGGCCGGCGCGAAGAGCGGGTCGGCGGCGGCCCGGTCGGCCAGCCCGGTCAGCGCGGCCCGCACCCGGTCGGCCTGCTCGGCCGGCGCCCGCACCGCCACGGTGTGGCTGGTGCCGTTGCTCGGGAAGGCCGCGGTGAGCCGGTCGTACGCCTGCATGGCCGCCGTGGTGCGGGGCACGTCCTCCATGCCGGGGAACTTCAGCTTCATACCCAGCGCCGGGGCGGCCAGGGCCAGCAGCAGCCCGACCGAGACCACCAGGGTGGCCAGTGGCGCGCGCAGCGCGGGCTTCAGCACGGCCGGCCAGAACCGGGGCCGGGCCGGCTGGCCGTGCCGCCCGACGCGCGGCGCGGTGAGCCGCCACAGCAGCGGCACCCGGGGCCGGTCGACCCAGCGGCCCAGCTTGGCCAGGAGCGCCGGCAGCACGGTCAGCGAACCGATCACCGCGACCGCGACCACCAGGATCGAGCCGACGGCGAGCGACGAGAAGATGGCGTCCTGGGCGAGCAGCAGCCCGGCCATCGAGATGATCACGGCGGTGCCGGAGACCACCACGGCGTGCCCGGAGGTCTCCGCCGCGATCTCCACCGCGTCGAGCCCGGAGCGGCCCTTGGCCCGCTCCTCGCGTTCGCGCCGGACGTAGAAGAGCGAGTAGTCCACGCCGACCGCCATGCCGATCAGCAGGATCACGCTGGCCGTGGTGTCGGTGGCCGGCACCAGGTGCGAGGCGAGGGTGGAGAGCCCCATGGCCGCGGCCACCGAGGAGAGCGCGAGCAGCACCGGCACGCCGGCCGCGATCAGCGCGCCGAACGCGATGATCAGGATGGCCAGGGTGACCGGCAGGCTGAGCAGTTCCGCCCGCTTGAAGTCCTTGCCGAGGGTGTCGTCGAGCGCCTGGCCGATCGACGGGCCGCCGACCTGCTCGACCCGCAGCGCCGGGTGCGCCTCCTGGACCTTCGCGGTGGTGTCGCGCAGCGGCTGCACCCGGTCGGAGGCGGTCTCCGGGTCGCCCGACATGGTGATCGGCACGAGCACCGCGTTGCCGTCGCGGGACGGCATCGGCGCGCCCACCGAGGTCACCCCGTCGACCTGCCGCAGCCGGGCCGCCGCGTCGTCGGCCGCGGCCTTCGCGGCGGCCGGGTCGAGTGTGCCCGAGCGGGGCGTGATCAGCACGTTCTCGGTGGCCGGCTCGTGGAAGCCACCGCTGTCGACAATCAGCTGGGCCCGCCCGAACTCGCCGATCGCCTGGTCGTCGTCGGTCGCCTCGTTGAGGCCGGCGGCGTTGCCGCCGACGAAGCACACCGCCACGAACACCACCCAGAGCGCGATGGCCCGCCAGGGGTGCTCCGCACTCCACCGTGCCAGCCGCACGGTCACCGGTCGCCTGCCCATACCTGGGATCCCCCTCCAGACGTCGGCCCTGTGCCGACGTCTGCTGACGCTAGGGAGTGGGCCGGGCCCCGGCATCGGGGAACGGCCCCGGCTCGTCCCCCATCCGGTCGACTCCGACCGGGCGGCCCGAAACCGGTCGGCCAACCGGACAGAACGGGCTTTTCAGGGTACGACCCGGGGACCCGCCGGGCAGCGGCCGGCGAGGCACACCGGCGCAACCCCGAGCCGGCTCGGGGTCATCCCCGGAGGCTGACCCGGGGGCGGGGCTGGCAGCGCGGGCAACTGTAGGACGAACGGTTCATGAACGCCTCGCGCCGGATCGGCGTCCCGCACCGCGGGCATGGCTCCCCCTCCCGGCCGTACGCGTTCAGCGACCGGTCGAAGTAGCCGCTCTGGCCGTTGACGTCGACGTAGAGCTCGTCGAAGCTGGTGCCGCCCTGCTTGATCGCCTCGCCGAGCACGTCGCGGACGTGGCCGAGCAGCCGGGCGGCCGCCGGACCGGTCAGCGCGTCGGTCGGCCGGGTGCCGTGCAGCTTGGCCCGCCACAGCGCCTCGTCGGCGTAGATGTTGCCGACGCCGGAGATCAGCGTCTGGTCGAGCAGCGCCCGCTTCACCTCGGTCCGCCGCTTCCGCAGCGCCGCCACGAAGCCGGCGTCGGAGAACTCCGGGTCCATCGGGTCCCGGGCGATGTGCGCGATCTCGGCCGGCAGCTCGGCCCCGCCCTCGGAGACCGACAGCCCGCCGAACGTGCGCTGGTCGACGAAGCGCAACTCCGGGCCGTCGTCGGCGAACCGGAACCGGACCCGCAGGTGCAGCTCGTCGGCCGCGCCGACCGGCTGGAGCAGCAGCTGGCCGGACATGCCGAGGTGCCCGATGAGGGCGTCCCCGCTGTCCAGCGGCAGCCACAGGTACTTGCCCCGGCGCCGCACGTCCGTGATCGTCCGACCGGCCAGTACGTCGGCGAAATGCTCGCCGCCCGGCTCGTGCCGGCGGACCGCCCGCGGGTGGCGCACCTCGACGGAGGTGATACGCCGGCCGACGACCCACTGGGCCAGCCCCTGCCGGACGGTCTCGACCTCGGGCAGCTCAGGCACGGCCGGCACCGGTCTCGGCGGGGTCGCCCGCCGGCTCGGCCCCGTCGGCGGCGGCCTTCGCGGCGGCCTGCTCGGTCAGCATCCGCCAGGCCGACTCGGCGGCCCGCTGCTCGGCCTCCTTCTTGCTGCGCCCCTCCGCGCCGCCGTAGCGGTTACCGGCCACCACCACCCAGGCCGTGAAGGTCTTGAGGTGGTCCGGGCCGGTGCCCTCGATCCGGTATTCCGGGACGCCCAGCGCCAGGGCCGCGGTCAGCTCCTGGAGGCTGGTCTTCCAGTCGAGCGCCGCGCCCCGGCCGGCCGACTCCGCCATCAGCGGGTCGAACAGGCGGTGGATCACGAGGGCCGCGGTGTCCAGGCCGTACTGGAGGTAGATCGCGCCGAGCAGCGCCTCCAGGGTGTCGGCCAGGATGCTGGCCTTGTCCCGGCCGCCGGTGGCCTCCTCGCCCTTGCCGAGCAGCAGGTACGCGCCCAGCCCGTCCGGGCCGAGGCCGCGCGCCACATCGGCGAGCGCGCGCATGTTGACCACGCTGGCCCGCAGCTTGGCGAGCTGCCCCTCGGGCAGGTCCGGGTGGTTGTGGAAGAGCGCCGTGGTGATCACCACGCCGAGGACCGAGTCGCCGAGAAACTCCAGCCGCTCGTTGGTGGGCAGGCCACCGTTCTCGTAGGCGTAGGAGCGGTGGGTCAGCGCGCGCTCCAGCAGTTCCGGGTCGAGCGACACCCCGAAGGCCGCCTCCAGGTGGCCGACGGGAGCACGCCGCCGCTTGTCGTTGGTCATGGTGCTACCTCGGTGTCTCTGCGGTCAGGTGCGGGATCGTGCGGAACGTCGTCGAGCAGGGTCGAGACGGTGTCGGTGGCGCCGCGGCGCCACAGGTGGGCGGCGAGGGCGATGCCCGAAGCGACGTCCTCGGGCCGGGCCGCGCCGTGGCAGACCACCACGGTGCCGGCCACCCCGAGCAGGGCCGCCGCGCGCGGCGCGCCGCCGCTCGCCGGGGGCCCGCCGGCCATCGCGTACGCGCCCTCGATGGCCTTGAGCAGCACATTGCCGGTGAAGCCGTCGGTCACCACCACGTCGGCGCGGGCGCCGAGGGAGACGTCGTACCCCTCGACCAGGCCGACGTAGCGGGCGCCGCAGGGCAGGGGCACGGCGGCGAGGGCGGGGTCGGCGGAGCGGCGCAGCCGGTCGCCCTTGCCCGCCTCGGTGCCGACGGAGAGCAGCCCGACCCGAGGGCCGGTGACGCCGTGGGCCACGGCCGCGTAGGCGGCGCCGAGCACGGCGTGCCGGGCCAGGGTGGCGGGTCCGGGTTCCAGCGTGCCGCCGACGTCCAGCAGCACCACCGGCCCTTCGACGGCGGGCAGGGTGGCGACCAGGGCGGGCCGGCGTACCCCGGTCCAGCGACCGAGGCCGAGCGCGGCGGCGGTGACGGTGGCGCCGGTCGAGCCGGCGGAGACGAGCGCGTCGGCGAACCCGTCGCGGACGGCATGCACGGCGGCGCGGACGGTGCTCTCCCCGCGCGCGGCGGTGGGATGGTCGGCCATGCCGACGACGGTCCGCACCGGGCGGACGGTGACCCGGGTGCGCTGCTCCGGGTCGAGCGCACCGATCAGCCCGTCGGCGACCTCGGTCGGTCCGACGAGCAGCAGATGCAGGTCAGGGTCGGTACGCACCGCCCGCAGAGCGCCGTCAACCACGACGGCGGGAGCATCGTCCCCGCCGAGGAGGTCGACGGCGATCCGCGCGGTGCCCGGCTCCGTCGCCGTGCCGGCCGGGGAACGGCCGGCGGCGGAGGGAGCCGGGGCACCGGGCGAGAGCCTTGGTGCGTGCGCCACCCGACCAGTGGTCGGGGACGTCACTCGGCGGTCAGACCTCGAGGACCTGACGGCCGTTGTAGGTGCCGCACACGGAGCAGGCGGCGTGCGGCAGCTTGGCCGACTTGCACTGCGGGCAGGACACGGTCGCGACCGCCGTGGCCTTCCAGTTCGCCCGGCGGGCGCGGGTGTTGCTGCGCGACATCTTGCGCTTGGGGACGGCCACGGTTCTTACTCCTCTTTACGGGTCAGTTGCGACAGGCCCGCCCAACGCGGGTCGATCTGCTGATGGCTGTGGTCGGCCGGCAGATCGTCCCAGTGCACCCCGCAGTCGGGGCACAAGCCTGGGCAGTCCTCCCGGCAGAGCGGGTTGGTCGGCAGTGCGAGCACCACCGCGTCCCGCAGCGCCGGCTCCAGGTCGATCAGATCGCCCTGCATCCGGCCCACCTCGTCCTCGTCGGTCGTGTCGTCCGTGGTGCTGTTCTCGTACGCGTACAGCTCCTGGATCGTCACGGCCACCGAGTCGTCGATCTCGCGCAGGCAGCGACCGCACTCGCCCTTGACGGGACCGGTGACGGTCCCGGAGACGAGCACGCCCTCGGACACCGACTCCAACCTCAGGTCGAGGTCGAGGTCCGCACCCTCCGGCACGGTGATCAACTCCACGCCGAGGTCCGCCGGTGCCGGCACCACGCGCTTGACCGTACGCAACGCGCCAGGCCGACGCGGCAGGTCCCTCGTGTCGAGGACCAGCGGCGACCTGGGGTCGAGTTGGCTTGGCGAGTGTTTGGGCATAGTCAGACTCCGGCCGGTGAGTGGCCGACAAAAAAGGTTACCTGGACGACCGGCGGACCGTCGAACCGGGGGCGTCGCCGCCCCGGCCCGTCGGCTGCCGGCTGTCGGCTGCCGGCCCCCGCGTGCCGCTCAGAAGGGTAGCGGGCGATCCGCCTCGTCCCCAGCGAAGGTGCCGATCTCACGCAGCGCGTGCATCTTGTCCCGGCCGCGCTCTATCGAGGCGAGCGCCCGCGTCAGGAACTGCTCGAAGTTGGCCAGGGCGGTGTCGACGTAGTCGTCGACCTCCTCGCGCAGGCGCTGGGCCTCGGCCCGGGCCTCGGCGATGATCCGGGCCCCCTCGTGCTCGGCGGAGACGGTGATCTCGTTGACCGAGACCAGGCGGGCGTGTTCCGCCTCACCCTCGCTGATGATCCGGTCGGCCTCGCGCTTGCCGGCCTCCATGATCTTGTCCCGCTCCTCCAGCAGCGCGGCGGCCCGGCGCAGGTCGGCGGGAAGCTCCACGCGCAGCTCGTCGAGGGCGGCGATCATCTCACCCCGGTCGACCATGCAGTTGTTGCGCGACATCGGAACGGAGCGCGCCTGCTCCACCATGGCGATCAGTTCGTCGATGCGATCGAGCGGGTCCACCGGTACCTCACTCCTGTCGTTCGTCGGCCGACCTTCATGATGCGGCCTGCACCCGGGTTCGGCGCTGCACACATCATGTAACGCGTCGGCCAACGCCGCGCCACCCGCCCCCGCCCGGCGCGTCGCCCACCGGGCCCGGCCCGCCGGTCAGGGGCGCAGCCGCGCCACGAGCTCCTCGCGGACCACGTCGGGGACGTGCGCGGAGATGTCCCCGCCCCACTTGGCCACGTCCTTGACCAGGCTGGAGGAGAGGAAGGAGTAGAGCGGGTTGGTCGGCATGAAGAGCGTCTCGACGCCGGCCAGGCCGATGTTCATCTGGGCCATCTGGAGCTCGTAGTCGAAGTCGCTGACCGCGCGCAGGCCCTTGATCAGCACGCTCGCGTGCTGGGCGCGGCAGAAGTCGACCAGCAGGCCGCGGAACGACTCGACCCGCACGTTGTCGTACGAGGCGGTCACCTCGCGGAGCATGTCGATCCGCTCCTCGACCGTGAAGAGCCCCTGCTTCGACTGGTTGACCAGCACACCGACGATCACCTCGTCGAAGAGCCGGCTCGCCCGGCCGATGATGTCGAGGTGTCCGTTGGTGACCGGGTCGAACGAGCCCGGACAGACCGCACGTCTCATGATCGGCGACCGTACCAAAGGGTGGTCTCGCCGTAGCGGCGGCTGCGCTCGGCAGTGATGCCTTCCACCCACTCCACCGGGCCGGTCCGGCTGGACCGCTCGACGACCACCAGGGCGCCCGGGGTCAGCCAGCCGCCGCCGACCAGCGCGGCCAGCATCGCGCTGATCTCCTCGCCGGGTACGGCGTAGGGCGGGTCGGCGAAGACCACGTCGTACGGCCCGCCCTCCGGACCGGCGGCGAGCACGGTGGCCACCTTGCCGGTGACCAGGCGGGCGGCCGGGGCGGCGCCGAGCACGGCGATGTTCTCCCGGATGACCCGGGCCGCCCGGGCGTCCGACTCGACGAGCAGCACGTGCGAGGCACCCCGGGACAGCGCCTCCAACCCGACCGCGCCGGAACCGGCGTAGAGATCGGCGACGCGGGCCCCGTCGAGATCCAGCTCGGCCTGCACCGCGCTGAACAGCGCCTCCCGGACCCGGTCCGAGGTCGGCCGGGTGCCGGCGCCGGGCGGCGCGGCGATCCGCCGGCCGCCGAGCGTCCCCGCCACGATCCGGGTCACCCTCTGCTCCCGCACATGCCCCTGACGCTACGCGACCATCGGACGGGGCCGGGGGGACCACCCGGCGCGACGGGCGCTCACCTGCCGTATATCAATGATCTCAAATTCATCACAGACCCTTTACGAGCCGTCGATTGCCGTAACGCCCGCGGTGTCGATTTCGCTAGGGTCTGCCCGGTTGTCGGCTCGCCTCGCCGGCACCGGCGTCGGGACGGCGCCGCCCCCGCAACCCTGGGCGCCCCCGGCCGACGCGACCACCCCGAACCCCTCAAATCCGGGAGTACCCGTGATCCGTACCAGGCTGTCGCCACGGCGACCGCTCGCCGTGCTGGGCGCCGCCCTGCTCGGCCTCGCCGGGGCCGTGGCGGTCTCCGCACCCGCCAGCGCCCACCACACCACCGTCCACGCCACCTCCGCCTGCGACCAGCTCACCGGCGAGCGGGTCCTGACCTGGACGGTGGAGAACAGCGAGCGGGAAAAGGCCGCCACGCTCCAGCAGGTCACCCCGAACCCGAAGACCGACGTGACCGTCGCCGTCGAGGGCGCGTCCGCCATCCCGCTGGAGGGCGCGGTCGTCCCCGACGGCGGCTCGGTCCAGGCGGTCCAGCGGGTGCCCGGCGACACCCGGTCGGCCTCGCTGACCATCTACGCGCTGTGGAAGCAGAACGGCAAGGACCACACCGACACCGGCACCGTCGACCTGACCCGGGACGCGCCCTGCGCCCCCGCGCCAAAGTGCGTGGACCTCGACAAGGCGACCTACAGCCACACCTTCGACGGCCCGAAGGGCACCGCCACGGTCAAGCTCGACGGTGACCTGCCGCTCTGCGGCGCGGGCAGGCAGTGGTTCACCCTCGTCTCGTACTTCGCCCCGCGGCCGCGGTTCGCCACCCCGCAGTACGTGTACGGCACCCCGGCCAGCGACTGGATCGGCGGCACGAAGACCTCGATCGACCTCAAGGTCGACCTGCCCGACTGCAACACCCAGGTGGACCTCATCTGGGGTGGCACCAGCCAGGTCATCGACCCGCTGACCGAGGACGGCAAGCGCTACGGCAACCTCAAGCTCGGCGGCCCCGGCGCACCCGGCAACCGGTCGCACGGTCCGCAGGGCTGGTACAACGGCGGCAACCGCGGCTGCACCAACCCCGCCTCGCTCTTCACGTCCAACTGCGAAGGCACGGTCACCGTGGCGCTGAGCAACGACGGCAGCCTGAGCCGCTACCCGGTCGAGTTCGAGGTGCGCGGCGCGAACGGCTGGTCGAAGAAGGTGACCGTCGAGCCGGGCAAGGCGAACACCGACACCGTCGTCCCGGCCGCGAACGCCGGCACCGTCGAGGTGCTGGTCGACGGCAAGGTGCTGGACAAGGGCAGCTACTCCTGGCAGCGCCCGGAGGACTGCGCGCTGCCCACGGTGGCCACCGACGCCGACTGCGACAGCTTCGTCCTCACGGTGGCCAACCCGAAGGGTGGCCTGCCGGTGAAGGCCGAGCTGACCTACGGCGGGCGCACCGAGACCCGGACGGTCGCGCCGGGCGGGACCGAGAAGGTGACCTTCAAGGCCGGCAGGGACGAGCAGGCCACCGTGGCCCTGCCCGACCTGGACCTGGAGATGCAGGCGGTCTACGCCCCCGAGGGGAACTGCGGCGGCAGCGGTGGCGGGGAGCCGGGCCTGCCGGTGACCGGCGCGGCGGCCGGCGTCATGGCGGCCGTGGCCGGTGCCCTGGTGGCGGCCGGCGCGGTGCTCTTCGTCGTGACCCGACGGCGGCGGATCCGCTTCACCGCCTGACGTACGCCCGACCCGAGGGCGCGCCGACCATCCGGCCGGCGCGCCCTCGGCTCATTCCACCGCCGCCTGCAGCAACGCGCGGTCGATCTCCGCCTGGTTGGTCAGCACCACCAGACGCCGGTCGGAGTCGGGGAACCAGGCCGCCAACGCCTTGTAGCCGCCGTTGTCCCCGGAGTGATGCACCGCCCGCTCCCCGGCCAGCGGGCCGACGAACCAGCCGTAGCCGTACGACTCGCCCGGGCGGCCGGTGGGCGCGTGCGGGGCGGTCATCGCGGCCGCCGCGGCGTGCCCGAGCAGCCGGCCCCGGCGTGGCACGTCCAGCCAGGTGAGCAGATCCGCCCCGGTGCACCAGACGTCCCCGGCGCCCATGCTCACCGTGTCCAGGTCCCAGGACGGCACCGGCCGGCCGCCCTCGTGCCCCGTCGCCACGTCGTCCCGCCCGGCGGCGGCACCGGCGAAGCTGCCCGTCATGCCCAGCGGCGCGAAGACCTCCTCGGCGAGGAACGCGGCGTACGGCCGGCCGGACGCGCGCTCGACGGCCCGGGCCAGCAGGACGTAGCCGGGACTGCTGTAGTGCCAGCCGGTCCCGGGGGCGAACAAAGGCGGCAGGCCGGCGAAGACGGCCAGCAACTTGTCCGGCTCGGCCGGCGCGGCCAGGTCGATCATCGGGTAGTCCTCCCAATGACCCAGACCGGAGGTGTGGGTGAGCAGGTGGTGCGGGGTGATCCCGGACCAGGCCGCCGGCGGGTCCGGCAGCCAGCGACCGATCGGATCATCCAGGCGCAGCGCGCCCCGCTCGGCGAGGAGCAGCACGGCGGCGGCCGCCATTTGCTTGCTGATCGAGGCGATCTGGAACCGGGTCGATGGCGTGCAGGGCGATCCGGCATCGGCCCGGCCGGCGACGCGCTCCACCTGGAGGTCGTCGCCACGGGCCACCAGGAGCACGCCACGGTCGAGGGAGAGAGTGGACATCGCCCGAGCCTAGGCCCGGCCCGCCACCCGGTGGGGACGGCCGGATCAGCCCTTCTCCAGGTATTCGGCCCGTTCCTCGTCGACCAGGGCGGCCACCGAGGCGGCCAGCGCCGGGTGCCCGGCCAGCTCCGGATCCTCCTCGACCAGGGTGATGGCCTCGGCCCGGGCGTCCCGGATCAGGTCGGTGTCGCGCAGCAGCGACAGCAGCCGCAGGTGGGACCGGCGGCCGGACTGGGTGGCGCCCAGCACGTCGCCCTCCCGGCGCTGCTCCAGATCCAGCTCGGCGAGCTTGAACCCGTCCGTGGTGGAGGCGACCGCATCCAGCCGTTCCCGGGCCGGGGACCCCTCCATCGCCTCGGTGACCAGCAGGCAGAGGCCGGCGGCCGAGCCCCGGCCCACCCGGCCGCGCAGCTGGTGCAGCTGGGAGACGCCGAACCGGTCGGCGTCCAGCACGATCATCACGGTGGCGTTGGGCACGTTCACGCCCACCTCGACCACCGTGGTCGCCACCAGCACGTCCAGGTCACCGGCGGCGTAGGAGCGCATCACCGCGTCCTTCTCGTCGGCCGGCAGCCGCCCGTGCAGCACCCCGATCCGCAGCCCGTGCAGCGGCCCCTCGGCGAGCAGCGGGGCCACCTCGGTCACCGCCAGCGGGGGCCGGCGGCCGCTGTCGTCCTCCCGCGGCGCCTCCTCGTCCGAGGCCGGGCCCTCCCCGATCCGCGGGCAGACCACGTACGCCTGGTGTCCCTTGGCGACCTCCTCGCGCAGCCGGCGCCAGGCCCGGTCGAGGAAGGCCGGCTTCTCGGCGGCCGGCACCACGTGCGAGGCGATCGGCGAGCGGCCCTGCGGCAGCTGGGACAGGGTGGAGATCTCCAGGTCGCCGTAGACGGTCATGGCGACCGTGCGCGGGATCGGGGTGGCGGTCATGACGAGCACGTGCGGCGGCTGGTCGGCCTTGGCCCGCAGCGCGTCCCGCTGCTCGACGCCGAACCGGTGCTGCTCGTCGACCACCACCAGCCCCAGGTCGTGGAAGTCGACCCCCTCGTAGAGCAGGGCGTGGGTGCCGAGCACGATGCCGGCGCGCCCCTCGGCCACCTCGGTGAGCGCCCGCCGCCGGGCGGCCGCGCCGAGCGAGCCGGTGATCAGCTCGACCCGGGTGGCGTCGTCGGCGGCGCCCAGCTCGCCGGCCTGCGCGAGGGGCCCGAGCAGGTCGAGCATGCCCCGGTGGTGCTGGGCGGCGAGCACCTCGGTCGGGGCGAGCAGCGCGGCCTGCCCGCCCGCGTCGACCACCTGGAGCATGGCCCGCAACGCCACCACGGTGTTGTGCGTGACGACGAAGCCGTCAGTCACATACAGCTGACTGGAGTGTGCGATGGATATGCACTGCATTTGCTTCCTGCCAGCATATTCGACCGACCGGATCGCGCGCACCGGCTCGGCGTACTTGGTTCTCGTTCGAACGAGAGCCGCCTTGCGCTGGAGCCGAAACGGCGGAAACTCGTTCGGAAGTCGAATGCTCGCCTGGAAATATTGCCGCCCGACCTTCGTCACGGAGTGGATACGGCAGGTTCCACCCAATGACTGGACAAGCCATCGGACGCCTGATGCAAGCCGCTCGGAGGCAGTCAGGAAGGAAACGTTCGATCCTGACCTCCGGTCTATGGTCCCGTCCGTATCCAGGAGGCCCTGTAGAAGGAGATGTCGTACGGCGACAGGAGCGACAAGGTAGGCACGCGGGATGAACTTGTCATGGGCACCGTGCCCCATGAGGCCGAGGGACGTGAGAAGCTCAATCACCGGGTTCTTGCCACGTCGGCATCCCACGATGAACCAGTCATACTTCCGGCTGTAGTCAGGCTTCGCAAGGTGGCAGCCGCCGGGCAGGCGAGCAATCGTCTCGCAAACGATCTCCGCGTCGGAGGTGGTGACCATCACCCGGCCATTTCGCAGACAGCCATCGCCGATGAGCACGCCGAGAAGGTATGGGTCGAGCGGACGATCGAGGAAGCAGTCGAGTTCGGGCGGTGCGATCATCGGCAGGTACCATTTGGAAGACCCGCTTGCCACCTTCAGATCGGCCGCGATCTCGCCGGTCGTGAGAGCCTTCAGTGGATTTCCGCGGTCTCTTCGGACGGTAGTGTTGACCGCCCACAGATGATCGAGATCACATTCCACCGATGATCCGTCGGACAAATTCAGTCGGTAGACATCGCGTTCTCCTTGCGGGTAGACACCAACGATCGTTGTCGTTTCACCGTCAGCCGCGATCACTTCGTCGCCGACCGCCAACTCGCCCATGAGACGGAAGCCGGTAGGCGTCAGAACTTGAGCGTCGAGCGGTTGCGCCTTGCCGGAGCCCACCTCGCCCTGGAGCAGCCGGTGCATCGGGTGCGCGGTCGCCAGGTCGGCCGCGATCTCCCGGCCGACGACCTGCTGGCCGGAGGTCAGCTCGTAGGGCAGCCGGGCGTCGAACGCGTCCAACAGCCCGCCCGGCTTCGCCGGCCGGGCCTTCGCCGGCCAGGCCGCCGCCCGGTGCTTGCGCTGCACCAGGGTGAGCTGCACGGCGAACGCCTCGTCCCACTTGAGCCGGCGGCGCGCCCGGTACAGCTCCTCCTTGCTGGAGGGCCGATGGATCTCGCGCAGCGCGGCGCCGATGCCGACCAGGTTGCGGCTGGCCCGCACGGTCGCCGGCAGCGGGTCGTCCGGCGGGGTGAAGGTGTCCAGCACCACCCGTACGCAGCGGGCGATCACCCAGGTCGGCACGGCCGCCGCGGCCGGGTAGACCGGGATGAGCGCCCCGGCGAACTCCTCGATCTCCTCGTTGGCGGCCGCCTCGCCGTCGCCGCGCTCGCCGAGCAGCACGTACTCGGGGCCGTTGAGCTGCCGCTTGCCCCGGAACTCGGTGACCTTGCCGGCGAACAGCCCCCAGCGACCGGGGCGCAGCTCCCGCTCCCGCCACGCCTGGTTGCCGAAGAAGGTGAGGGTGAGCACCCCGCCGGAGCCGTCGCCGACGGTGACCTCCAGCAGGTTGCCCCGGCGTTGCCGCATCGGCCGGACCGCGGTGCGCTGCACCTGGGCCAGCACGGTGACCTGCTCCCCCACGTCCAGCGAGCGGATGTCGGTGTGCTCGCCGCGCTCGTCGTAGCGGCGGGGGAAGTGGTAGATCAGGTCGCCGGCGGTGTGCAGGTCGAGGTGGCTCGCCAGGGCCTTGGCGGTGCGCTCCCCGACCAGCTTCTTCAGCGGCGTGTCCACCGTCGCCGGTTCGCTCGTCATTCGACCCCCACCAGGAGCGGATAGTGCGGCTGCCCACCCTCGTAAGCCTGCACCTCGACGAACGGCCAGGACCGCTCGACGTGCTCGCGTACCCGGTCGGCCAGCCCGGCCGGGGCGTCCGCCCCGCAGAGCAGGGTGACCAGCTCGCCGCCACCGCCGAGCATCCGGTCGACCACGGCGGTGCAGGTGGCCAGGAGATCGGCGCCGATGAGGTGAACCTCCCCCTCGACCAGCGCCAGCACGTCGCCCGGCCGGCACGGCCCGGCCACGGTGAGCGCCTCCTTGCTCGCGTGGCAGACCTCGGCGTAGCGGCAGGCGCCGGCGGCCTCGGCCATGGCGATGACGTCGTCCTCGAAGCGGCGCTTCGGGTCGCGCACGGCGAGGGCGGCGAGGGCCTGCACCGGGGACCGGGTGGGCACCACGCTGACCTTCACCCCGAGCCGGTGCGCCTCCCGGGCGGCCGCGCTCGCCACCGACTGGGTGTTGGGGTCGTTGGGCAGCACCACCACCCGGGCGGCGCCGGTGGCCCGGATGGCGTCGAGCAGCTCGCCGGTGGACGGGTTGGCCGGCACCACGGTGGCGCCCTCGGCGCCGAACAGGTCGGCGATGCCGGCGCCGGTGGCCACCACCACGGCGGCCCGGCCGTCGGGCAGCGGCGCCGGCAGCGGCGCGGCCGGGGCCACCTGGTCGGCGAACCGGGTCACCGTGATCCGGTGCGGCCGGCCGGCCACCACTCCGGCCTCGACGGCAGCCCCGACGTCGTTGACGTGCACGTGCACGTTCCACGTGCCGACACCCGGGCCGCCGTCACCCACGACGACGAGGGAGTCGCCGAGGGCGTCCAGCTCGGCGCGGAGCCGGGCCACCGCCTCGTCGGTGGCGTCGAGCAGGTACTGCACCTCGTAGGCGTACGCCGACGAGCCGGTCTCGCGGGCGGCGGTGGCGGGCGGGCGGACCGCGGGCGGCGCGGGTGCCGGCTGTCGGGGGCTCTCCCCGGTGAGCACCTCGACCAGCGCGTCGAGCAGCAGGCAGAGGCCGCGCCCGCCGGCGTCGACCACGCCGGCCCGGGCCAGCGCGGGCAACTGCTCGGGGGTACGCGCCAGCGCGCGGGTCGCCCCGCCGGCCGCTTCCCGGGCGACCGCGCGCAGGTCGTCGGTGTCCGCCTGCTCGGCGGCGCGGGCGGCGGCGGCCACCACGCTGAGCAGCGTGCCCTCGACCGGGTGGGCGACCGCGGCGTAGGCGGCGGTGGTCGCGTCGGCCAGCGCGGCGGCCAACTGCCGGCCACGGACCGCCGGGGCGGCGGCGAGCGCGTCGGCGAAGCCGCGCAGGATCTGCGAGAGGATCACCCCGGAGTTGCCCCGCGCCCCGAGCAGCGCTCCCCGGGCCATCAGCCGCAGGGCGTGCCCGTGCGGGGTGTGCCCGTCCTCGGGGAGGGTCTCCAGGTCCATGGCGAGGGCCTGCTGGGCCGAGGTGAGGGTGAGCACCAGGTTGGTCCCGGTGTCGCCGTCGGGGACCGGGTAGACGTTGAGCTGGTCGATCTCGCCCTGGTGCCGCTGGAGGGCGGCCAGCCCGCTCGCGCACCAGCGGCGCACCGCGGCGGCGTCGAGGGTGTCCAGCACGTCGGGAAGCCTACTGGCGCACGCCGACACACGCCGGGGCCGGCCGCCCCCGCCGGGCGTGTCCGACCAGCCGCCCGGGGACCGGCCGCCGGTCCGCCGGCCGACCGCCCAGGTACGCTGGACGGGTCCCGACCAGGCCGGTTGGGCGTACCGTCCGCCATCGGGTAACCTGGCCAGGTTGCCCGGGCAGCGCCTGGCGGCGACCTCATGAACGTTTCAATCCCAGGAGTATCCCGTGGCTAGCGTGTGCGACGTCTGTGGCAAGGGGCCGGGCTTCGGCCACAACGTGTCCCACTCGCACCGGCGGACCAACCGCCGCTGGAACCCGAACATCCAGTCGGTGCGTACCCCGGCCGGTGGTGGCACCACCAAGAAGTTGCAGGTCTGCACCTCGTGCATCAAGGCCGGCAAGGTCACCCGCGCCTGACGCGGTAGCACCACCTCTTCATACTCGTCGGATGCCGGCGGACCCCTGGGGTCCGCCGGTTTCTGTCGTATCCGCGCGCTGACGGGTCGCCGACCGTCCGGCGGCCGATCGGCCCGGCCCGGTTAGGGTGCTGCTGCGCCGGCCGTCCGTTCCGGCGCGGCCGTGGGGAGGAACGACCGGTGAAGCTCGATCTGGGGCGGGAGCAGCTGGTGGTGATCGGCGGGTCGTTCGGCTCGCTGCGCTGGTTCGACCAGGAGCTGCCGCCCGGCAGCGTGGTGCTGGTCGAGGAGCCGGACGTGATCCGCCGCCGCGGCCTGGAGCGGTTCGTCGCCGGGCTGCCGATGGTCGCCCGGCTGGTGCCGGCCGAGTACCAGACCGGCCTGGACGTCGACGCCCTGCTCGCCCGGGAGCCCGGTCTTGCCGCCGCCCGGCTGGTCCTGCCGGGCCTGGAGTACGCCGTTGGCGCCGCCGCCCGGCTGGCCGACCGGCTGGGTCTGCCCGGCGGCGGGGTGGCCGCCGCCGACGTCTTCTCCGACAAGCACCGGATGCGGCTGCTCGCCGACGCCACCGGCCTGGCCAACCCGGCGTACGAGCTGGTCGACGACCCGGCGCGGGCGGCGGAGTTCGCCCGGGCGCACGGCGGCCGGTGCGTGCTCAAGCCCACCCGCCGCTCCGGCAGCCTGGGCGTGCAGGTGGTCACCGACCCGGCGGAGATCGCCGCGCGCTGGGCGGTCAGCGCCGCCCCGCCCGAGCCGGCCGAGGCCACCGAACGCGGCCTGCCCAGCGGGGTGCTGGTCGAGGAGCTGCTGGTCGGCTCGGAGCACAGCGTCGAGCTGCTGGTCGCCGAGGGCGAGACGATCTTCGCCAACGTCACGGACAAGCGGATCGCGGCCGGCCGGTACCCGGTGGAGACCGGACACACCGTGCCGTCCGCGATGCCGGGGGTGGAGCAGGGGGCGCTGCGGGACGCGGCGGTGCGGCTCGCCGGGGCGGCCGGCTTCCGCAGCGGCATGCTGCACAGCGAGTGGATCCTGGTCGACGGCGTGCCGACGCTGGTCGAGTGCGCCGCCCGGATGCCCGGCGACATGATCACCGCGCTGGTCTCGATCGCCTACGAGGTCGACGTCGTCGAGGCGTACCTGCGGGTGCTGCGCGGCGAGCGGCCGGCGCTGCCGGCCCGGGCGACCGGCGCGGCTGCCGTCGAGTTCCTGGTCGCTCCGCCCGGGCGGGTCACCGCGGTGGACGGGCGGCGGGCCGCGCTGCGCGTGCCGGGCGTGCTCGACGTGCAGGTCGAGGCGAAGGTCGGGGACCACGTGCCGGAGCTGCTCTCCTCGGCGCACCGCAGCGGGCACCTGCTGGCCTGGGGCGCCACCCCCACCGAGGCGGAGAGCACCGCGCGCAAGGCCGCCGGGGAGATCCGGATCACCGTCGGCTGACGGCGGAGGTCAGAGGGTGCGGCCGAAGGAGAGGCAGCCCGGGGCGTCCTGGTAGAAGCCGAAGTTCGGGATCCGCTCGTAGCCGGCCGAGGTGTACATGGCGAGCGCCTCGGGCTGCTTGTCGCCGCACTCCAGGATGATCCGCTTGCGGCCCTGGTCCCGGGCCGACCGCTCGACCGCCGCGAGCACCGCCCGGGCCACGCCCCGGCCCCGGGCGGCCGGCGCCGTGTACATCCGTTTCAGCTCGGCCGTCGCGCCGTCGTCGCCGTGGCTGCGCCAGCCGCCGCAGCCCACCGGCTGCCCGTCGAGGTAGGCGACCAGGAAGGTGCCCGCCGGCGGCTCGAACTCGGCCGCGTCGACCGGCGTCTCGTCGCCGCTGCCGCCGTACCGCCGGCCGAGGTCGGCCAGGGCCGCCCGGATCAACGCCTGCGACTCGGGCGCGTCGAAGCGCTGCGCCCGGATCTCGATCTCGCTCACGCCATGCAGGGTACGACCGGGAGGGGGCCCGCCCCGGGCCCGATCCCCCGCATCGGACGCAGATCACTCCGTCCGGCGGAAGTGGTCCCAGCCGGCCGAGCCGGCGTACGGCGCGCCGTCCACGGTCACCCCGGCGCCCTCGGTCACCCGCCCCACCGTTCGCCAGCCCGGCGGCAGGGTCGCGGTCGCCGGGAAGGTCGCGGCCAGGGCGTGGTCGTCGCCCCCGGCCAGGATCCAGGAGTACGGGTCGACGCCGAGCGCCTGCGCCGCGTCGCGCATCTGCCGGGGCACCTCGAACGCCTCCCGGGTCAGGTCGACGGCCACCCCACTGGCCTTCGCCACGTGCCCCAGGTCGGCCAGCAGCCCGTCCGACACGTCGATCATGGCGGTCGCGCCGTGCCCGGCGGCCTCGGGACCGGCCGCGTACGGCACCTCGGGGCGGCGGAACGCCTCCACCAGCAGCCGGGGCGTGCGGAACCCCCGGGACAGCACGGTGTAGCCGGCCGCCGCCCAGCCGGTGCGCCCGGCCAGGGCCACCACGTCGCCCGGGCGGGCCCCGGAGCGGACCACCGGCGGCCGGCCGGCCAGGTCGCCGAGGGCGGTCACCGCGATGGTCAGTGTCGGGCTGGCGGACATGTCGCCGCCGACCACGCTCGCGCCCACCAGGGAGGCCTCGGCGCCCAGCCCGTCGGCGAGTTCCTCCGCCCAGCTCGTGTCGAGGTCCGTCGGCATGCAGAGGGCGACCAGCAGCGCGGTCGGGGTCGCCCCCATGGCCGCGATGTCGGCCAGGTTGGCCGCCGCCGCCCGGTGCCCCACGTCGCGGGCCCCCGACCAGTCCCGGCGGAAGTGCCGCCCCTCGACCAGGACGTCGGTGGAGGCGACCACCCGCCGGTCCGGCGCCGCCACCACCGCCGCGTCGTCTCCGGGGCCGAGCAGGCAGCTCTCCCCCTGGGCCAATCGGGCAGTCACCCGGTCGATCAGCCCGAACTCTCCGACATTCGCGACCGTCATGCCGTCCCCTCGTCGCGCTCTTGAAGCTTCAAAGTCCCGCCACCACGGCCCCGACGTGGGCTCACTCACCGCATCCCGTCAGCGACCGATACGGATCAGGGCCGCTCCGTAGGGTAGTTTCACCCTTCGGGCCGCCCCAGGCGGCGACGGACGGAGGTCGAGTCGTGGTTCAGGCGTACATCCTCATCCAGACGGAGGTCGGTCGGGCGCGTGACGTGGCCGGTCTGATCGCGGACCTTGCCGGCGTGGTACGCGTCGACGCCGTCACCGGGCCCTACGACGTGGTCGTCCTCACCGAGGCGAACACCGTGGATGAGCTCGGCAAACTGATCGTCAGCAAGGTGCAGATGGTGCCCGGCATCACCCGCACCCTCACCTGTTCGGTGGTGCGGCTGTAAGTGGAAGAGATCACGTCCTCCCCCGTTCCGGAGGAGTCCCGCCCGGCGCGTCGCGACCGGTCGACCCGCAGCGCCGCGCTCTGGGCGACCCTGATCGCGGTGCCGGTCACCCTGGCGGTGGCCGGGTTCACCTTCGCCAAGCTGTCCCCCGACTCCCCGGCCGCCGCGCCGAGCCCGTCGGCGAGCGCCGTCCGGCCGCAGTCGACCGCGCCGGTCGCGATGCCGGCCCCGGCCCTGGCCGAGCGTCCGGCCACGGTGTGCCGCGCCCTGGTGTCGCAGCTCCCGGCGACCGTCCGCGACCTGGCGCAGCGGCCGGTCACCGCCGGCGCCGAGCAGAACGCCGCGTACGGCGATCCGGCGCTCACCGTGGCCTGCGGCGGCACGCCGCCCCTGGTGCAGCCCACCGACGAGGTCTGGTCGGTGAACAAGGTCTGCTGGCACGCGGTGCAGGAGGCGGACGCCACCGTGCTGACCGCCGTCGACCGGGAGACCCCGGTGCGGGTGCGGATCCCGAAGCAGTACGAGCAGCCGCTCCAGTGGGTCACGCCGATCTCCGACGCGGTGGTCGCCTCGGTGCCCGCCGCGAAGACCGCCCCGTCCGGCTGCTCCGCCTGACCCTCGCCGGCCGGTCGCGACGCCCGGGCGTCAGCGGCCGGCGCGGCGCAGGGCGGTCCGGATGAGCCGGTTGACCAGCTTCGGATACTCCAGCCCGCTGGCCGCCCACATCCGGGGGAACATCGAGGTCGGGGTGAAGCCCGGCATGGTGTTGATCTCGTTGAGGTAGACGTCCAGCTCCGGGGTGACGAAGAAGTCGGCCCGGGCCAGGCCGGAGCAGTCCAGCGCGGTGAACGCGCGGGTGGCGTACTCCCGCACCTGCCGGGTCACCTGCTCGGGCAGGTTCGCCGGGATGTCGTACTCGCAGGCGTCGTCGATGTACTTGGCCTCGAAGTCGTACCAGTCGTGGCCGGAGACCACCCGCACCTCGGCTAGCACCGACGCCTCCGGGGCCCCGCCGGCCTCGCCCTCCAGCACGCCGCACTCGATCTCGCGGCCCACGATCGCGCCCTCGACGAGCACCTTGGTGTCGATCTCCCGGGCGGTGGCGACCGCCGCGTCGAGCTGCGCCCAGTCGTCGACCTTGGTGATGCCGAACGAGGAACCGGCCCGGGACGGCTTCACGAAGACCGGCAGGCCGAGGCGCTCCTTGTCCGCCTCGGTCAGCGTCATCCCGGCGCGCAGCACCACGTACGGGCCGACCGGGATGCCCTCGGCGGCGCAGAGCTTCTTGGTGAACTCCTTGTCCATGGCGGCCGCGGAGGCGAACACGTTCGCCCCGACGTAGGGGATGTCGGCCATCTCCAGCATCCCCTGGATCGTGCCGTCCTCCCCGTACGCGCCGTGCAGCACCGGGAAGACCACGTCCACGTCGGCGAGCGCCACGGGACCCTGGGTGGGGTCGAGCACCAGGAGGCCGCCCACGGCCGGGTCGGCGCGCAGCACCAGCTCGGCGCCGGAGCCGGCGGTGATCTCGGGGAGCTTGCGGTCGGAGATGGCGAGCTGGCCGGGGTCGCCGCTGGCGAGCACCCACTGGCCCTGGCGGGTGATGCCGACCGGCACAACCTCGAACTCGTCCGGGTCGAGGGCGGCCAGCACGCTGCCGGCGCTCACGCAGGAGATGCCGTGCTCGGGGCTGCGGCCGCCGAAGACGATCGCCACGCGGGTCTTGCCTGGGGTGGTCACTCCGGTCACCTCTTCGCTCGCGACTGCGGCTGGCCGTGCTCGCCGGTGGCGCTCACCCGCTTGACCTTACTGTGCGTGGCGAGCGTCGGTGGTTGATACCCGGGGAGACGACGCAGGAGGCGGCATCCGGTCAGCGCGCCTTATACGGGGAGTAACCGGACGGGTCGCAAGCTGTGCTGGTGCGGGCGGCCGGTGGCGGGACCTGCCACCGGCCGCCCGCCTCCCCGCCCCCGTCACCGCGTCCCGGGGGCGGGCCCGGTTCAGCTCAGGTGCTCCGGGGTCCGTGGCCGGCGACCGACTGCGATGACCTTGACCCGTTGCCGGCCGGCGCGGACCATGCCCAGCGCCATGAAGGCCCCGGCGATCCGGTCCGCCGCCTCCCGGCTGTTCGCGCCGACGACCTGGCGGCGCCGCTCGGGGCTGGTGCGCTCGTTGCGCCAGACCCCGTCGAGGGGGCGCACGTCGGTGAGGACCACGAGGAACCGGGTCATCCCCGCCCACCCCCGGGGTGGCAGGCCGTCACCGTCATCGCGTCTCCTCCCCTTCTGGGCGTGCCGGGTACGGGCACGCGGCGATCGGGTCGTGGGGGAGTGAAAACCCGATCGCCGCGCGCCCCATCCCCTCCGGTCACTCACCACCACCGTCGCCACGACAACCGGCGGTGAGGACGCCGTCACAGATTGGCAGGTCGACACGCGTGAATGCAACTCTCATCGGATTTCTCTCATGCCCACTCTCCCGTTGATGTGCGACCATCGATGCATGGCGCCGAAGACCGCCCGGGCCCGACGGCTCGGCATCGCCCTGCGGACCCACCGGGAGGCCGCCGGCCTCACCCTGGAGGCCGCGGCCGACGAGATCAACAGCACCCGCAGCACGCTGTCCCGCTACGAGAACGCGCAGACGCTGGTCAACCCCGCCACCGTGCGGGCGCTGCTCACCCTCTACGGGGTGGGACCCGACGAGATCGCCGCGGCGGTGCAGCTCGCCAAGGACGCCCGCAAGCCCGGCTGGTGGGTCTCCTACTCCTACCTGCTGGACCGGCGGACCATCGACTTCATCGCGCTCGAGGCGGAGGCGACCGGGATCGCCAACTTCGAGCCGTCGGTGGTGCCGGGCCTGCTCCAGACCGCTGACTACATCCGCGGGGTGATGCGCGGCGGCCCGCACACCCTCAGCGACGACCAGGTCGAGCAGCGGGTCAAGCTGCGGCTCGACCGCCAGCAACGGCTCACGAGTGACGATCCACCGATCCTCGACGCCATCATCGACGAGGGGGCGCTGCTCCGGCCGGTCGGCGACCGGACGGTGATGGGGGGTCAGCTCCAGCACCTGCTGAAGATGGCCGAGCTGCCGAACATCACCGTCCAGGTGATCCCCCTGGCCGCCGGATACCACCGGGGGACGCGGGGGTCGCTGCACATCCTGGAGTTCGCCGATCCGGAGGACCCGATCATCGCCTCGGTGGAGACGGTGGCCGGGCAGATGGTGCTGGACCGGCCGGGCGACCTGCGCACCTGCACCAAGATCATGGAGCACCTGCGGACCGTGGCGCTGAGCCCGGCGGCCAGCCGGGACGAGCTCCTCCGCCTGCTGAACGAGAGGTAGAAGGGATGAACGGCACGAACAGCCCGCGCCCGCCGGCGACCGGTTGGCGCAAGAGCAGTCACAGCGGCGACGAGGGCGCGTGCGTCGAGATGGCGCCGCTGCCGGAGGCGGTCGCGGTCCGCGACTCCAAGGACCCGACCGGCCCGGTGCTGGTCTTCCCCCCGGCCGCCTGGGCCGCCTTCACCGACGCCCCGCCGCGCCCCTGATCCGGCGGTCCGCGGCGACGCCGTGGCTCAGCCGACGACCAGCGGGCCGGCCGTGGCCCCGCCGCGGACCGCCTCCAGCGCCGCGATGGCCACCCCGCGCGCCCCGGCCATGTCCCGGTCCGGCACCAGGGCGAAGGTGGCCACCGCGCGCTGCTCGGCGCGGAGCACGGTGTGCTCGCGCACGGTGGCCAGGAACCAGTCGCGGAACTGCGGCGCCGCCTCCACCACCCCACCGCCGACGAAGTACGCGTGCGGGTCGGTGAAGTTGGCCGCGATGGTGAACAGCCGGCCCAACGCCATGGCCTGCTGGGTGAAAACCTGTCGGGCCAGTGGGTCGCCCCGCTCGCCGTGGCCGCGGACCAGCTTCGCCGCCCGGCCCGGCTCCTCGGCGGCCAGCGGATGCCCCGGGAACCGGCCCAGCCAGTAGGGCAGCAGGTTGTGCTCGATGGCGGTGAGCGAGGCGACGCTCTCGGCGTCACCGGCGAAGCCGCAGGCGCAGACCGGCACCGGTTGGCCGGGCGCGAGCAGCCCATCGAGCGGGATGTGCACGTGCCCGAACTCGCCCGCCATGCCGGCCGCGCCGCCGACCACCCGGCCATCCTCCACGACACCGCCACCGAGCCCGGTGCCGACGATCGCGGCGACCGAGGAGCGGGCCATCGCGTCGGCGCCGAAGTGCACGTGGTGCGCGTAGAGGGCCGCCGCGTTGCCGTCGTTGGCGTAGACCACCGGCAGGCCGAGCCGGTGCTCCAGCGCGCCGCGCACGTCGTAGCCGCGCCAGGCCGGCTGGGAGAAGTTGGTCGAGCCGCGCGATGAGATCACCCCGGTGGCGCTGGCCGGGCCGGGGGTGTCCAGCCCGACCGCGCGGACCAGTTCGCGGGGCACCCCGGTCAGCGCCAGCACGCCGTCGAGCGCCCGCGCGAGGGCCTCGATGGCCGCCTCCGGCCCGGCCTGGACCTCGCTCGGGATCTCCACGAGCCCGTCCACCAGGAACCGGCCGTCGACCGTCAGCACGGTGGCGTTGTTGCTCGTGCCGCCGTTGTCCAGACCCACCACCACCGGCACACCCGCGCTGCCCACCGCCACCGCCTCCCGCCGAGCCTGAGCTGAGGCTAGTTCGAGGCGCACCGTCCCGCCACGCTCCGCCGCCCCGCCCGCCCGGTGCCGGCGCGGGCGGGGTCGGCGCGGGCTTCACCCCGGAAGGCGCGCGGTGACGGCGGTGGCCTCCAGTTCGTCGTCGTGCACCACGAACGGGTCCAGGCCGGCGTCGGTCAGGATCCCGCAGAGCGCCGTGGCCTGATTGGCGCTCACCTCCACCGCCAGGTGCCCGCCGGGGGCCAGCCACTCGGCCGCCCCGGCGGCCACCCGGCGCAGCACGGCCAGCCCGTCCGCGCCGCCGTCCAGCGCCACCGGGGCCTCGTACAGCCGCGCCTCCGGCGGCAGCATCGCCACCGCGCCGCTCGGCACGTACGGGGCGTTGGCCACCACCAGGTCCAGCCGTCCCCGCCACCGCACGGGCAGCGGCGCGAACAGGTCGCCCTCGTAGACCGGCACGCCCAGCGGGGTCAGGTTGCGCCGGGCGCACGCCACCGCGGCCGGGTCGAGGTCGGCGGCGGCCAGCCAGCGGGGCGCCAGCCGGCCGTGCAGCACCAGCGCGGCCGCGCCCGAGCCGCAGCAGAGGTCGAGCACGGCGGGCGCCGGACCGGCCACCGCCGCGGCGGCGGCGACCAGCAGGGCGGTCCGCCCGCGGGGCACGAACACCCCCGGGTCGACGGCGACCCGCAGGCCGCAGAACTCGGCCCAGCCGAGCAGGTGCTCCAGCGGCAGACCGGCGACCCGGCGGTCGACCAGGTCGGTCAGCTCCTCGGCCGAGTCGGCGGCGGCGATCAGCAGCTCCGCCTCGTCTTCGGCGAAGACGCAGCCGGCGGCGCGCAGCCGCCGGACGAGGGCGGGACGGTCGGGGAAGAACAGGGTGGATGCCATGGCAAGCCTTTCGGGAACGCTCTTCGGCGCTCCCGGCGTCGCCTAACCCTGGGGCGACGCGGACTCGGAGGGAGCGCCGGTCCTCTGCTGGTGGATCGGTCTCACCTCCTCCGGTCGGGGCCCGCGCGGGCCGTGGCTGCCCGTCACCTTAGCGGAGCGGGCCTGCCGGCGTCAGGCCGCGTCCAGCGCGGCGGTCACGTCGGCGACCAGGTCGGCCCCGTCCTCGATGCCGCAGGAGAGCCGGACGAAGCCGGGGGCGGTGTCGTCGCCCCACTGGGCCCGCCGGTCGGCGGTGGTGTGCAGCCCGCCGAACGAGGTGGCGGCCGCGACCAGGCGGGAGGCGTCGAGGAACCGGGCCACCCGGCCGGCGTCGCCCAGGTCGAAGGAGAGCACGCCGGGCATCCGTCGCATCTGGACCGAGGCCACCGGGTACGCCGGGTCGGTCGGCAGCCCGGGCCAGCGCAGACCGGTGACGTCGTCGCGGCCGGCGAGCAGCCCGGTCAGCGCCTCGGCGTTGGCGGTCTGCCGGGCCAGCCGCAGGTCCACGGTCGCCAGCGACCGGTGCGCCAGCCAGCAGTCGAACGCCCCGGGAACCCCGCCGGTGGTGGTCCGCCAGGCGGTCACCGCGTCGAGCAGCTCGGCGGAGCGGGTCGCCACGTAGCCGAGCAGCAGGTCGGAGTGGCCGGTGAGGGCCTTGGTGCCGGAGGCGACGACCACGTCCGCGCCGAGTTCCAGCGGCCGCTGCCCGAGCGGGGTGGCGGTGGTGTTGTCGACCGCCACCAAGGCCCCGGCGGCATGCGCCGCGGCGGCCAGCGCCCGCACGTCGGCCACGTCCAGGCCCGGGTTCGCCGGGGTCTCCAGCAGCACCAGCCGGACGCCGTCGAACGACGGGTACGGCCCGGCGGTCGGCACGAAGCCGACGCGTACCCCGATGCCCTCGAGGGTGGCCGTGGCGAAGGCGCGCACCGGGAAGTAGCCGTCGGCGGGGAGCAGCACGGTGTCCCTGGGGCGCAGCAGGGCCAGCAGCAGCCCGGTGATGGCCGCCTGGCCGCTGGCGAAGACCCGGCAGTCGCCGCCCTCCAGCTCGCCGACGGCCGCCTCCAGCAGCCGCCGGGTGGGGTTGTCGGGCCGCCCGTACCCGTTGGGGGTCGCCTCCGGACCCCGCCACGGGTCCAGGTGGTAGGGCGCGGCGAAGACCGGCCCCGGCAGGAAGGGCTGGCCCGGCTCCGGCGCGGGCAGCCCGGCGTGCACGCTGCGCGTGCCGTCACCCCACTCGGTCATCGCCGCCTCACTCGTACGACTCGGGCTTCGCGGTCCGGCTCATCAGGGCGTCCACGGCGAGCCGCGGGTCCATCCCCTCGTGGCAGATCCGCTCGATCTGCTCGGTGATCGGCATCTCCACCCCGTGCGCCCGGGCCAGGTCGCGGATGGCAAGGCAGCTCTTCACGCCCTCGGCAGTCTGCCGGGTGGCCGCCTGGGCCTGCTCCAGGGTCTCCCCCCGGCCGAGGTGCTCGCCGAAGGTGCGGTTGCGGGCCAGCGGCGACGAGCAGGAGGCGACCAGGTCGCCCATGCCGGCCAGGCCGGCGAAGGTGATCGGGTCCGCGCCGAGCGCCACGCCCAGCCGGGCGGTCTCGGCCAGGCCGCGGGTCATCAGCATGGCGCGGGTGTTGTCACCGAAGCCCATGGCAGTGGCGATGCCGTACGACAGCGCGATCACGTTCTTCACCGCCCCGCCCAGCTCACAGCCGATCACGTCGTCGTTGGTGTACGGCCGGAAGTACGGCGTCCGGATCGACGACTGGACCAGCGCGGTCCGGCGGCTGTCGGTGCCGGCGACCACGGTCGCGGCCGGCTGTTCGGCGGCGATCTCCGGGGCCAGGTTGGGCCCGGAGACGACCACCACCCGGTCGGCCGGCACCCCGGCGGTCTCCATGATCACCTGGCTCATCCGCTTGGTGGTGCCCAGCTCGATGCCCTTCATGAGGGAGACCAGCGTGGCGTCCGGGTCCAGGTACGGGGTCCACTCGGCGAGGTTGGCGCGCAGCGTCTGCGACGGCACGGAGAGCACCACCACCTCGGCCCCGGCGATCGCCTCCTCGGCGTCCCCGGTCGCGGTGACCCGGTCGGGCAGCCGCACGTCGGGCAGGTAGTCCGGGTTGTGGCGCCCGGTGCGTATCGCCTCGGCGACCGAGGCGCGCCGGGCCAGGACGGTCACGTGCCGCCCGGCGTCGGCGAGGATCTTGGCGAACGCGGTGCCCCACGAGCCCGCGCCCAGCACGGCGACATGCCCGCTCACTCGGTCACCTCGGGCGTACGCGTCCGGGCCGGGCGCTCCCACAGCGGTGGTGGTGTGCCGCCGCGGATCTCGGCCACCATGTCCCGGATCCGCAGCATGATCGTGTCGGTCATCTCCTCCAGGATCGCCCGGGTCGGCGTGGCACCCGCCCACTTGCTCAGGTCGATCGGCGGCCCGGCGACCACCGTCACCGGGATACGCGGGCGCAGCCCGACGCGGGCGGTCCGCGGGTCGAACATCTTCTCCGGGCCGACCATGGCGAGCGGAATCACCGGGGCGCCGGTGGCCAGCGCCAGCCGGGCCGCGCCGGTCTTGCCCTTCATCGGCCACAGGTCCGGCTCACGGGTGGTGGTGCCCTCCGGGTAGATCACCACCGCGCCTCCCTCGCTCAGCGCCGCGACCAGCTTGTCCAGCGACCGGGCCGCCTCGACGGTGCCGCGCTCGACCGGAATCTGCTTGCACCGGTGCAGGATCCAGCCGATCACCGGCACCCGGAACACGCTGGCCTTGCCGAGGAACCGCGGCCAGCGCCCGGCGTCGTGGATGAAGTGCGCGGACACCAGCGGGTCCGCGTGCGAGATGTGGTTGGGCACGATGATGATTCCGCCCTCGCGGGGCAGGTGCTCCATGCCCCGCCAGGTGCGCCGCGTCCAGACGGTCAACACCGGCTTCACCAGCACCACGGCGAACCGTGGCCAGAATCCCAGCCTCCGCGGTGCCACCCTGCCTCCTCGTTCCGCCCCACGCGCGCACGCCCCGGGACGAAATCATGCCTGCTCGTTCCGGGTCCGGCCAGTGAGGGTACCGCCGTCCGGCTGGCAGGATTGTCACGTGCCTGAGCCGACCTGGACCGCGGTGGTGCCGGTGAAGCGCCTCACGGTGGCCAAGAGCCGCCTGCGGGGCGCGCTGCCCGGCGTACCCCATGAGGAGCTGGCGCTGGCCCTGGCTGCCGACACGGTGCGCGCGGTGCGGGCCTGCCCGGCGGTGGCCCAGGTGCTGGTGGTGACCGACGATCCCCGGGTGGCGGTGGCGGCGACGGCGGCCGGTGCGGAGGTCGCGCCGGACCCGGCCGCCGGGCTGAACGCCGCCTTCCGGCACGGCGCGGCCGTGGCCGGCCCGCGCGCCGCGGTGGCCGGCCTCACCGCCGACCTGCCGGCGCTGCGCCCGGCCGAACTGGCCGCGGCGCTGCGGGCCGTCCCCACCGAGGGGGTACGCGCGTTCGTGGCCGACGCCCCGGGCAGCGGCACCGTGCTGCTCGCCGCGCCGCCCGGTGCGCCCCTGGAACCCCGCTTCGGCCCCGGCTCGGCGGCGGCGCACGCGGCGAGCGGGGCGCTGCCGCTGCCCGGCGACTGGCCCACCCTGCGCCGGGACGTGGACACCCCGGCCGACCTGACCGCCGCCGCCCGGCTCGGCGCCGGCCCGCGCACCGCCGCGCTGCTGGCCCGGGCCGGCCGGGACGTCGGGTACGGTGCTGGCATGCAGGGCACGGTGGCCACCTACGACGCGTCGACCCGCAGCGGGATGCTGCTCCTCGACGACGGCACCGAGCTGGCCTTCCCGGCCCGCGCCTTCGACGCCTCCGGGCTGCGGCTGCTCCGCCTCGGCCAGCGCGTCCGCATCGAGCGGGACGCCGCCGGCGAGGTCGTCCGGGTGACGTTGCCGACGATGGCGTGACCAACCTGCCCCGAGTTCATTTTCCGTTCACCGTTGTCGGGGAATCATGAGGTGGTGAGCACCCCTCGCGAGCACCCCGACGGTCCCCCGCACCTCGTCGATCCCGGCGCGCCCCGCAACGGCGCGTCCACCCGCGGCGCCGACGGCCGGTTCCAACGCGTCCGGCCACCCGAGGAGAGCGTCAGCCCGGAGCCCGCGGCGGCGGCCTCCGCCGGGCTGGAGGAGTCCCTCGACCCGGTCGAGGGGCCGGGCCCGCAGGCGGAGTCGCCCCTGGCCCTCCCGCTGCCAGAGGACCGGTTCTTCAACCGGGAACTCTCCTGGCTCGACTTCAACGCCCGGGTGCTGGCGCTGGCCGAGGACCCACGCACCCCCCTGCTGGAGCGGGCCAAGTTCCTGGCCATCTTCGCCGGCAACCTGGACGAGTTCTACATGGTGCGGGTGGCCGGGCTGAAGCGCCGGCTCTCCGCCGGCCTGCCGGTGCGCGGCGGCGACCGGCTGCCGCTGCGGACCCAGCTGGAGCTGATCACGGAGAAGACCACCGACCTGGTCTCCCGGCACGCCGCCTGCTTCGTCGACGACGTGCTGCCGAAGCTGGCCGCCGAGGACATCCGGATCCTGCGCTGGAGCGACCTCGACGACGCCGAGCGGGAACGGCTGCGCACCTGGTTCCGTGAGCACATCTTCCCGGTGCTCACCCCGCTCGCGGTGGACCCGGCGCACCCGTTCCCGTACATCTCTGGCCGATCGCTCAACCTGGCCGTCTCGGTGCGCGACCCGGACGGCGGCTCGGAGCTGTTCGCCCGGGTGAAGGTGCCCAACAACGTGCCCCGGTTCGTCCGGGTCGCCCGCGACCGGCCGGGGGTGCGCTTCCTGCCGGTGGAGGACCTCATCTCGGTGCACCTCGGGCAGCTCTTCTCCGGCATGCAGGTGGTCGAGTGCCACCTGTTCCGGGTGACCCGCAACGCCGAGGTGGAGGTCGACGAGGACCGCGACGAGGACCTGCTCCAGGCCCTGGAACGGGAGCTGGCCCGGCGCCGCTTCGGCCCGCCGGTGCGGCTGGAGGTGGCCGCCTCCATCTCCGACCACATGCTGGAGCTGCTCGTCCGCGAGCTGGACATGGACGGCCACGACGTGCTCCGGGTCCGCGGCCTGCTCGACCTCTCCGCGCTCTGGCAGGTGTACGGCGAGGCCGACCGACCGGACCTCAAGGACCCGCCGTTCGTGCCGGCCACCCACCCCCGGCTCGCCGAGGGCGAGGTGCCGCGCAGCGTCTTCGCCACCCTGCGGGACGGGGACGTGCTGGTGCACCACCCGTACCACTCGTTCGCGACCAGCGTGCAGCGCTTCATCGAGCAGGCCGCCGCCGACCCGAACGTGCTGGCCATCAAGCAGACCCTCTACCGCACCAGCGGCGACTCCCCCATCGTCGACGCCCTCGTCGACGCGGCCGCCGCCGGCAAGCAGGTGGTGGTGCTGGTCGAGCTGAAGGCGCGCTTCGACGAGGTGGCCAACATCGGCTGGGCGCGCACCCTGGAGCGGGCCGGCTGCCACGTGGTCTACGGCCTGGTCGGCCTGAAGACGCACTGCAAGACCGCGCTGGTGGTACGCCAGGAGGGCAACCAGATTCGCCGCTACTGCCACATCGGCACCGGCAACTACCACCCGAAGACCGCGCGGCTCTACGAGGACTTCGGCATGCTCACCGCCGACCCGGAGATCGGCGCCGACCTCACCGACCTGTTCAACGTGCTGACCGGCTACAGCCGGCAGACCGCGTACCGGCGGCTGCTGGTGGCCCCGCAGGGCATCCGCAGCGGCCTCGTCGAGCGGATCGAGCGGGAGATCGAGCACGTCCGGCTGGGCATGCCGGGGCTGGTGCAGTTCAAGGTGAACGCCCTGGTCGACGAGGAGATCACCGACGCGCTCTACCGGGCGTCCCGGGCCGGGGTGCACGTCGACCTGCTGATCCGGGGCATGTGCACGCTGCGGCCGGGGATGCCCGGGCTGTCGGAGAACATCCGGGTGCGCTCGATCCTCGGCCGGTTCCTGGAGCACTCGCGGATCTTCCGGTTCGGCAACAACGGCGACGCCGAGTTCTGGATGGGCTCGGCCGACCTGATGCACCGCAACCTGGACCGCCGGGTGGAGGCGCTGGTGCAGGTGAGCGACCCGGTGGCCCGGGCCGAGCTGGACCACGTGCTGACCGCCGCGTTCAGCCCCGAGGTGGACGCCTTCGAGCTGGCCGCGGACGGCGCCTGGCACCGGCGTACCGGCACCGACGACACGCCGCTGACCCACCTGCAGGACCTGCTGCTGCACCGGGTCGGCGGCAGGGCGGGCTGAGCGGACCACGGCGCGCCCGGGGCGGGCATACGGTGAGCGGATGACGGACGACGAGCCGGTGCGGATCCGGGCCGCGGGCGGGGTCGTCTGGCGCCCGGCGGCCGGCGGCGTCGAGGTCTGCCTGGTACACCGTCCCCGGTACGGCGACTGGTCGCTGCCCAAGGGCAAGTTGGACGCCGGCGAACACCCGCTGCGGGCCGCCGTCCGCGAGGTCGCCGAGGAGACCGACGTGCGGGCCGTGCCGCAGGTACGCCTGCCCACCGTCCGCTACCGCAGCGAGGGCCGGCCCAAGGCGGTCGACTACTGGTCGATGCGGGCCGCCGCGCAGGGCGGCTTCCAGCCGGACACCGAGGTGGACGAGGTGGCCTGGTTCGAAACCGACGAGGCGGTACGCCGGGTCAGCTACCCGCACGACGCCGAGGTGATCGCCGCCTTCGCGGCGCTGCCGCCGGTCACCGCCACCCTGCTGCTGGTCCGGCACGCGCACGCCGGCAAGCGGGCCACCTGGTCCGGCCCGGACACCGGCCGGCCGCTGGACGCCGAGGGCTGGGCCCAGGCGCAGGCGCTCGCCGCCCTGGTGGCGCTGGTCCGCCCGGCCCGCCTCATCTCCGCCTCGGCCCGGCGCTGCGTGCAGACCCTCGACCCGGCGGCCGCCCTGCTGGACCTGCCCATCGAGGTGGTCGGCGACCTCGACGAGCCGCAGCCCGGCCAGCAGCCGGACGAGTGTGCCCTGGCCGCCGCGGCCCGGCTGACCGCGCTGGCCGAGGCCGGGGAGACGGTCGCGGTGTGCAGCCAGGGCAAGGTGATCCCGGGGGCGCTGGAGCAGCTGACCGGCCGCGCCGACGACTTCACCACCGCGAAGGGCGGCGGCTGGCTGCTCGCCTTCACCGGCGACCGCCTACTCGCGGCCGACCGGCTCTGAGCCGCCCAGCCCGGAGGTCTCCGTCCACCAGCGGCTCGGCTTATGGGATCTGCTCAGGTTGGACACCGCCGCCTCGGCGAGGTGGCGGCATCCGCTCAGGTTGGACACCGCCGCCTCGGCGAGGTGGCGGCATCCGGTCAGGTCGGAGACCGGCGCCTCGGCGAGGTGGCGGCATCCGGTCAGGTCGGACACCGCTGGCTCGCGGAGCTGGGGACTCAGGGCAGGGCGAGCGTCACCGCGACCGGCAGGTGGTCGCTGGCGGCGCTGCGCGGGGCGGTCACCCCGGACGGGGTGAGACCCGGCGAAACGAAGACGTGGTCGATCTGGGTGCGCGGGTCGTCGGCCGGGCTGGTTCGCAGCGGGCGGGCCGCGGCCAGCGCGTCGACCAGACCGGCCCGGGTGAACTCGGTGAACGCCGGATCGCCGGGCTCGGTGTTCAGATCGCCGCCGAGGACCAGGGGACGACCGGCCGCGTACCGGGTGGCGAAGGCGGCCACCTCGCAGGCCTGGGCCACCGGGCCCTGCCCCGGCGGCGGTTGCAGGTGGGTGGCGACCACGGCGAGGTCGCGGCCACCGAGGTCGAGCGTGACGCCGAGCGCCTGCGCCCCGGTCGGCGCGCCGTGCGCCGCGAGAGGCCGGGTCCGGCCGGACCGCACGGGAAAGCGGCTCAGCACCGCGTCGCCCCACACCGGATCGGCGGCGGGCGCGAAGACGTACGGCATCCGCAACCGCCCGGCGAGCAGGGCGAGGGTGTCGTGGCCGCCGTTGAGCAGCCAGCCCCGGTCCACCTCACTGAGCAGCACCACGTCCGGCCGGCTACCGCCCACCGCCCGGGCCAACGCGTCGAGGTCGAGCCGACCGTCCAGCCCGAACCCCATCCGGATGTTGTACGCCACCAGCCGCACCGCCGACGGTGGCGCCGCGGGCGGGTGCGGTGCCGGGGCCGGCCGGTGGATCCCGCCGCCGACGGAGGTCAGCAGCATCGCCCCCAGGACCGTCCACGCCGGCACGGGCGGGCCGAACAGGGGCGCCGCGCCCGGCGGGGCGACCACGGCCGCGGCGGCGACGACGAGCGCCGCCAGCACCGGCACCCAGCCGTTCGGGTACCCGAGGTCGTAGGCGGCGTAGTAGGCCACCGCGCCGACCGCGAAGCCCAACATCCCGCCGACGACGGCGAAACCACGCCGCCGGCCGCCGGCCCGGCCGCCGCGGTCCGGGTCGGCCGGCTCGCCGAAGCCCGAGCCCTTGCCCAGCCCCGGCACCTCAGCGGTAACAGGGCTGGCCGAGCCGGGAGTCGTGGCGGAGGCGGGGGTCGTGTCGGCGGAGCCGGGGGCACTGGCCGCGCCGGTGGTGGCGGGGACGAGAGCCTTGCCGGATCGGCGATTGGCCGGCGGGTCCCAGTGGTCGGAGTCGGCGTCGACGAGGGCGAGGCAGCCGCCGAGGCCGGCGGCGGCGAGCAGGACCGCCGCGGCCAGCCAGCCGGCCCGGTCGGAGGCGAACAGTCCGGCCCCGACCACCAGCGCCGCCGGCCAGAGCAGGCGGGCCACCGGCCGGGGTGGCCGCAGGAGCACCGCCACCAGGAAGAGGCCGATCGCCAGCTCGGGCACCGCCGCGAGGTGTGCCGGGGGCAGCCCCAGGCCGGGCAGGTTCGCCGACCGGGGCCAGTAGGAGGCGGCCGCGTCCCACACCGCCGGGGCGAGCGCCAGTTGACCCGCCACCAGCAGCGCCGGGCCGACGAGCAGCCAGGCCCAGGTACCCGTCGGGCCGGTGCGCGGGTCGGCGGCCGGCCGGCCCGGTGCCGATGAGCCGTGTGCCGGCTCCGCAGACCGGTCCCCGGTTGCCGCCGAGGCTGCCAGGAACGCAAGCACCAGCAGGACGCTCACCGTCCACCCGAGCACGCCGCCCCGCCACACCAGGTCCTCGGTGCCGAGCAGGGCGTGCCCGACGGCGGCCCCGGCCAGGCCGAACGCCAGCCCCGGCACCGGCCGGGCGGCCGTCGCGGCGGTCGCGGCGAGCCAGACCAGGCCGGCGAGCAGGCCGGCGCAGGCGAGCCAGAGCTGGACCCGGCCGCCGGGCGCGGCGGTCAGGGCGAGCCGGGTGGCGGCCAGCGCCCCGGCCGCGACCAGCCCCACCGGCCGCGGACCGAGCCGGCGGACCAGCACGGGCGCGGCGAGGGCGAGCACGAACCAGCCGAGGGCGAAGGCGCCGAGGAGTTCGGCCGGGGTCTCGGCCGCCTGGCCGAAGATGGTGATGATCGACGGCAGCCACAGCCGGAGCACGTCGAGCAGGACCACGACGCCCAGGGCGAGCAGGGCGGTGGGGAGGTGACGGTGGCGCACGGGCGCCCCTCTTCTCGTGACCGACGGGGGTTTTCGGCACGAGGATTCTGCGGGCCCACACGACGGCGGGTCAACGCGTACCCACGAAAAAGGGCGCTCACCGCGGACGGTGAGCGCCCTTTCGGGCCGTGCGGTCAGCGCCGGGTGGCGGCCTTCTTGGCCGGAGCCTTCTTCGCCGGCGCCTTCTTGGCGGCCGTCGTCTTCTTGGCGGCCGTCGTCTTCTTCGCCGCGGTGGTCTTCGTCGCCGCGGTCGTCTTCTTGGCCGCGGTCGTCTTGGTCGCGGCCTTCTTCGCCGGCGCGGCCTTCTTGGTCGCGGCGGTGGTCTTGGTCGCCTTCGCCGCCGTGGTCTTCTTGGCGGCACCGGCCGCCGTGGTCTTCTTCGCGGCGGTCGCCTTGGCCCCGGTCGCCTTCGCGCCGGTGGTCTTCGCGGCGGCCGCCGTGGCCTTCCTGGCGGCAGCCGTGGCCTTCGGCACCTTGCCGCTGGCCACCATCTCCTTGAAGCCCGCGCCCGCCCGGAAGGTCGGGACGGAGGTCTTCTTGACCTTCACCGCCTCGCCGGTCCGCGGGTTGCGCGCTGTTCGGGCGCCCCGGACACGCTTTTCGAACGCTCCGAAACCGGTGATCGCCACCTTCTCGCCCTTGGTGACCGCCGCCTGGACCTCAGCGAGAACCGCGTCGAGCGCGGCCGTCGCCGTCTTCCGGTCCCCCAGGCGAACGGCGAGCGCTTCGATGAGCTCGGCCTTGTTCACGACTTCCTCCCGATTGTGCAACTGACTCGACGCGAGCCATTCTGCGCGCACGGTATGCCCTGTGCTGCCTGGACACAAACATTCGGTGGAAAAAAGCCCTTGTGTCGTAACGGATTCGCCCCCACCGGTCCGTCCGGTGGGGGCGAAAAGCTATCTGCGGTCAGGCGACCGAGGGCAGGAACGACGGCCGGGAGGCCTCGTAGGCGCTGATCTCAGCCTCGTGCCGGAGGGTGAGTCCAATGTCATCCAAGCCCTCCATCAGCCGCCAACGGCTGTGGTCGTCGAGCGGGAACGCCCAGGTGGCATCCCCGGCGTGGACCTGGCGGGCGGCGAGGTCGACCGTGATCGGGGTGGTCGGCTCGGATTCCACCAGATCCCACAGTTCTTCGACGGCTTTCAATTCCAGCTCGACCGGAAGGAGGCCTTCCTTGAGCGCGTTGCCGCGGAAGATGTCGCCGAAGCGGGGCGCGATGACGGCCCGGAAGCCCCAGTCCCGCAGCGCCCACACGGCGTGCTCCCGGGAGGATCCGGTGCCGAACTCGGGGCCGGCGATGAGAATCGACGCACCCGAATGGGCGGGATCGTTGAGAACGAATGACGGGTCCTCCCGCCACGCGTTGAACAGACCGTCCGCGAAACCGGTCCGGGTCACCCGCTTGAGGTACACGGCGGGGATGATCTGGTCGGTGTCCACGTTGGATCGGCGCAGCGGCACGGCCGTGCCGGTGTGGGTGGTGAACTTGTCCATCTCTGTCGGCTGCCCTTCTACAGGTCGGCGGGGGCGGCCAGCCGGCCGACCACGGCGGTGGCGGCGGCGACCGGCGGGGACACCAGGTGGGTACGTCCGCCCCGGCCCTGGCGGCCCTCGAAGTTGCGGTTGGAGGTCGAGGCGGAGCGCTCGCCCGGCTTCAGCGTGTCGGGGTTCATGCCCAGACACATGGAGCAGCCGGCGAAGCGCCACTCGGCGCCGGCGTCGGCGAAGACCTTGTCCAGCCCTTCCGCCTCGGCCGCCTCGCGGACCGCGGCCGAGCCGGGCACCACCAGCATGCGTACGCCGTCGGCGACCTTGTGCCCGCGCAGCACGTCGGCGGCGGCGCGCAGATCCTCCAGCCGGCCGTTGGTGCAGGAGCCGACGAAGACCACATCCACGGCGAGGTCACGCAGGGCGGTGCCGGGCGTGAGGTCCATGTACTCCAGGGCCCGGCGGGCGGCAACCCGCTCCGCCTCGGTGACGAACTCCTCCGGGTCCGGCACGGCCGCGCCCAGCGGCACGCCCTGGCCGGGGTTGGTGCCCCAGGTGACGAACGGGGTGATCCGGCCGGCGTCCAAGGTGACCTCGGTGTCGAAGGTCGCCCCGTCGTCGGTGGGCAGCGTCCGCCAGTGGGCCACCGCCGCGTCCCAGTCGGCCCCCTGCGGCGCGTGGGCCCGCCCCTTGAGGTACGCGAAGGTGGTCTCGTCCGGCGCGATCATGCCGGCCTTGGCGCCCCACTCGATGGACATGTTGGCGATGGTCATCCGGCCCTCCATGGAGAGGTTCCGGATCGCCTCGCCCCGGTACTCCACGATGTGGCCGCGTCCGCCGCCGGTGCCCACCTGGGCGATCAGGGCGAGCACCAGGTCCTTGGCGGTGACGCCCGGGGCGAGTTCGCCGACGACGTTGACCGCCATGGTCTTAGGGCGGGCCTGCGGCAGCGTCTGGGTGGCCAGCACGTGCTCGACCTCACTGGTGCCGATGCCGAAGGCGAGCGCCCCGAACGCGCCGTGGGTGGCGGTGTGGGAGTCGCCGCAGACGATCGTCATGCCGGGCTGGGTGAGGCCGAGCTGCGGGCCGATGACGTGCACGATGCCCTGGTTCTCGTCGCCCAGCGGGTGCAGCCGTACGCCGAACTCGGCGCAGTTGCGGCGCAGCGTCTCGATCTGGGTGCGGGAGGTGGGGTCCGCGATCGTGAGCAGGTCGCCGCGCCGGGAACGGAAGGCCGGGTCGTCGTAACCGGTCGGGGTGTTGTGGTCCTCGGTCGCGATGGTCAGGTCCGTGCGGCGGACCCGGCGGCCGGCCAGGCGCAGCCCGTCGAACGCCTGCGGGCTGGTGACCTCGTGGAGCAGGTGCAGGTCGATGAAGAGCAGGTCCGGCTCGCCGGTGGCGGAGCGGACGACGTGCGCGTCCCAGACCTTCTCGGCCAGGGTCCTCGGTTGAGTGACTCCCACCATCTGGACATCCTAAATTCTGGGAGGTAAATTTCGGCTTGTGGGACACAGTATGAGCGGTGTCGGCGTTCTCGACAAGGCGGTGGTCATCCTGGCCGCCTGTGTCGACGGCGCCAGCCTGGCCGAACTCGTTGAACGCACCAAGCTGCCCCGGGCCACCGCGCACCGGCTGGCACAGGCGCTGGAGATCCACCGGATGCTGGTCCGGGACACCCAGGGCCGCTGGCGCCCGGGCCCCCGGCTCGGCGAGCTGGCCAACGCCGCACCGGACGTGCTGCTGACCGCGGCCGAGCCGCTGCTCGCCGCGCTGCGCGACGCCACCGGGGAGAGCGCCCAGCTCTACCTGCGCCGCGCCGACGAGCGGATCTGCGTGGCCGCGGCCGAGCGGGCCAGCGGCCTGCGGGACACCGTGCCGGTCGGCTCGGTGCTGCCCATGACGGCCGGCTCGGCGGCGCAGATCCTGCTCGCCTGGGAGCCGCCCGAGGCGGTCATGCCGCTGCTGCCCCGGTCGAAGTTCACCGGCCGCACCCTCGCCGAGGTACGCCGCCGCGGCTGGGCGCAGAGCGTCGCCGAGCGGGAGGCGGGTGTGGCGAGCGTCTCGGCCCCGATCCGCGACCGGACCGGGCGGGTCATCGCCGCCATCAGCATCTCCGGCCCGATCGAGCGCCTGGGCCGCCGCCCCGGCGAACGCCACGCCATGGCCGTCGTCCGCGCCGGCCAACGCCTCTCCGGCCTCTGACCCCTCCCGTCGCCTACGCCCGGCCGGCGGCCGTCGGGGTCCAGGCACGGCGCACGTGAGTGGAACGCCATGAAGGTCAACGGCGCCGGTGACCTACATGGCGTCCACCGACCGCGAAGCCTCGCCCGCCCAACGACGTTGACCGCGCTGGACGGAGGCGCGGCCAAGGGTCGTGGGGCGGCGGGCCGGAAGGTCGCCCGGATGGGCGACGGAGACGCGGGCGGGCGCGCGGACCGGAGGTCGGGAATGGCGAACGGCCCGGCTCGCGGGAGCGAGACGGGCCGTTCGGCGTGGTAGCCCCGACCGGATTCGAACCGGCGCTACCGCCTTGAGAGGGCGGCGTCCTGGGCCGCTAGACGACGGGGCCAGGCACTTTTCCTGCTTCACCGCCCTGACGAGCGGTGCGGCAGTAGTCTAGCGACACCACGTCCCGTCCCCGCCGAGGGGGGTGGCACAACGAGGCGGCGCAGGACATGAAACAGCCCGCCCCACGAGGTGGGACGGGCTGGCTGCGTTGTAGCCCCGACCGGATTCGAACCGGCGCTACCGCCTTGAGAGGGCGGCGTCCTGGGCCGCTAGACGACGGGGCCAGAACTTCATGCTTCCGCGCCTTCGGGGGCGGGAAGCTGCACTCTACCAGAGATCATCTACCGGCCCCTCTCGCGAGGGGCGGAGCGGAACTCCGCCAGAATCCAGCGTCCGGGATTCTCGCGAATCCGCGGTTGCGCTGGGGTACCAGGACTCGAACCTAGACTAACTGAACCAGAATCAGTCGGGCTGCCAATTACCCCATACCCCATTGGCCCCTTGCGGCGCCAGGAACGAACTTTACCCTCCCGGTGCCAGCAGGCCAAATCCAACCCCCCGAACCGCCCCTGAACTGCGGAAACGAGGCGTCGGACGCATCAGGCGACCGGCACCACCGGATTGGTGAGCTCGCCGATCCCCTCGATCCGCACGGTGACCGTATCCCCGTCGGTGAGGGGACTAACCCCGGCCGGCGTGCCGGTCAGGACCACGTCACCGGGGAGCAACGTCATGACGTGGGAGATGTAGGACACCAGGGCCGGCACGTCGAAGACCATGTCCTTGGTCCGGCCGAGCTGGCGTACCTCCATCTCCTCCGGGTTGCGGCCCACCTCACAGCGGACCTCGAGGTCGGTGACGTCCAGCCCGGTGGTGATCCACGGCCCGATGGGGCAGAACGAGTCGAAGCCCTTGGCCCGGGTCCACTGCCCGTCGGAGCGCTGGAGGTCGCGCGCGGTGACGTCGTTGGCGCAGGTGTAGCCGAAGATGGCCCGCTCGGCGGCGGCCCGGTCGGCCCGGCGGGCGCCCGGCGCGCCGATCACCACGGCCAGTTCCGCCTCGTGTTCGACCTGCTTGGAGAAGATGGGCAGCCGGATGGCGTCCCGGGGACCGATCACCGAGGTGGACGGCTTGAGGAAGAGCAGCGGCTCCTTGGGCACCTCGCTGCCGTGCTCGGCGGCGTGTTCGGCGTAGTTGCGGCCGACGCAGACCACCTTGCTCGGCAGGATCGGCGAGAGCAGCCGCACGTCGGAGAGCGCCCAGCGGGCGCCGGAGAACTGGATCTGCCCGAACGGGTGGCCCTCGATCTCGGCGATGGTCAGGCCCTGCGGCCCGGCCTCCGACTCTCCCTCGACGACCCCGAACGACATTCCCTTAGCATGAGCGAAACGAGCGATACGCACCCGGCCAATCTATCCCCGACGAACGGCCGCGCCACGCCGGACGCGGCCACGGACCTCGGTGGGCGGCGCGCCAGGGTACGCCGGCCCGCGCCGGCGGGGGCGGGATTGCGGACTTCGTACCCGCCCGGCGGGCCCGGGCCCATAGCTTCGGGGCCGGAGGTTCGTTCGTATGCCTGCATCGAGACGACACCACAGGACCCTGGCAGTGCTCGTGAACTGCCTCGGCATCATCGCCGCCGTGCCGGCGCTGCCCGCGGCGGCGCCCCGGGCGGCGGCCGCGACCCCGCAGCCGGCGGCTCCGCCGGCCGCGGCGGCCCGGGCCACCCCGATCCCGACCGGGATGCCGGCGGCGCCGCCGGCGGTGCCGACCACCAAACCGGCGCCGATCCAGCTGACCACTCCACCGGTCACCGTGGCGGTGGCCGCGGCGGGCACCCCGGCACCGGGATACCGGATCCAGGTCCGCAACGCCGGCCCCACGCCGGTCGAGACCACCGTCCGGCAGGAGTTGCCGGCCGGGTCCCGGGCGACCGTGGTGACCGGCGGCGGGCGGGCCACCCGGCCGATCGGGTCGGCCGGCGCCAACGAGGTGACCTGGCGGCTGCGGCTGCCGGCGCGGAGCACCACGACGTTGAACACCGCCCTCAGCGGAGCGACCGCTAACCGGTCGATCACCGCGCCCACCTGCGCGTACGGCACCGACGGCACCCGCCCGTACGACTGCGCCACGGCGACCTGGACGGGGCCCACGGTCCCGGTGGCGAAGGTTGCCGCGGCTCCGGCCTGGCGCCGCCCGCCGGTGCTGCTGGCCGCGCTGGCCGCGCTCCTGGTCGTCACCGGCGGCGTGCTGTGGTGGGCGTGGCGGCGCCGGCGGCCCAGCCCGGCGCGGGCGGCCACCGGCGCCGCGTCCGGCCCGACCCGGCTCGCGACCGGCGTCCCGCCGGTCGCCGACGGGGTGGGCGCCCGGGCGGACCGGGGCACGGTCTACCCGCGCGCGGCCATGCCCGCCCCGGGCGGACGACGCCGCCGGCCGCCGATCTGGGCGGTGATGGGGGTCGCGGCCGCGGTGCTGGCCGGTGTGGTCGGCGCGGCGGCGTGGACGGCCACCCAACGGGTCGCCGCCATGGACACCACCAAGCAGCCGACCAGCGGCGCCTGGATGGGCAACAGCGTCACCGGCGCGCTCGGCGTACCGCTGCGCGAGACCGCGTTCGAGTTCACCGTCTACCGGCTGTCCTGCGGCGCGGGGACACTGCCCGCTGCCTCGGCGGGCGGCCGGCAGTGCCTGGCCACGGTCGGGGTGCGCAACCTCACGTCCGGCGAGCAGACCTGGCACGGGCAGTTGCAGCGGGCGTACCTGCCCGGGGGCAACTGGGTGGCCACCGACGAGAACGCCACCCGGGTGGCCAACCTCGGCCGGGACGTCTTCGCCCAGCCGGTCGCCGCGGGCTCGCGGGTGCTGCTGCCGCTGGTGTTCACCGTGCACGGCGACGATCCGCCGAAGCAGTTGGAGCTGCGTAGCGGGGTCTTCTCCGCCGGGGTGCGGGTGGACGTGCGGTGACCGGGGGCCGGGCGGCGGTCGTACCCTGGGGTCCGTGACCGCCGCCCTCGCCCCCGCCACCGCGCTCGCCGCGGCCGACTGGCAGGCCCGGCGTCGCGCCCACGAGGAGCGGGTGGACGCGTGGCTGGCGCCGCACCTGGCCCGCCGCCGCTCCGGGGTGAAGCACCCGGTCGAGGATTTCCTCTTCACCTACTACTCGCACCGTCCGGCCCAGCTGCGCCGCTGGCACCCGGGGGCCGGGGTGGTGCTGCGCGACGCGGACCCGGCCGAGTTCGGCCGGGACTGCCGCGCCACCACCGCCGGTGTCACCCTCGGCACCCACGACGTACGCGCACGCCGCGCCGAGTCGATCTCCTGGATCCGTACGCTGCTCGCGGCGACCGCCGGCCGCCCGGCCCACTTTGGCTGCTTCGGCATGCACGAGTGGGCGATGGTCTACCGGCAGACCCAGGACGAGGTGCGGCACAACGCCTGGCCGCTGCGGCTCAGCCCGGCGGCCACCGCCGCGGTGGTGGAGGAGCGCGGCGTGCGGTGCAGCCACTTCGACGCGTTCCGGTTCTTCACCGCGCCCGCCCGGCCGCTCAACGTGCTCAGCCCGACCCGGGAGAGCCAGCACGCGCTGGAGCAGCCGGGCTGCCTGCGCGCCAACATGGATCTGCGTAAGCGCAACTCAGGCACCTCCCGGAGGTGGGGGGTATGCAAGCGGCACGAAGCGGACAACAAGGGCCCGAACCGTTGACCAGCATCCCCGCCGCAAGCTGGCTTCCCCTCATGGAAGCTCACGAGAAGCGCGCCGACTCCCTCACCGCAGGCCACCGCGCCCGCAAGGCCACGAGGGAACGCCACGCGATCGATGACTTCTTGTACGACTACTACGGCACCCGGCCCTCCGTGCTCCGACGGTGGCACCCCGGTGTGGGCATCTCCTTGGAGCCCGGACCGAACGGCTCTGCGCCACATCGACAGTGGCGTTGGTACGCCACGGACGCGGACGGAGTCGTGAGCTTCGACGTCGCAGCGTTCCTCGCCGACCGGGCTGAGTCGGTGCGGTTCATCCATCCACTGTTGTCCGCGATCGCGTCGCGACCAGCCTTCACTGGCTGCTTCGGCCTGCACGAGTGGGCGATGGTGTACCGCCAACGTGAGCATCGGCATCCACTCCCCCTGCGACTTGGGCAGGAGGGAACTGACGCGGTAGTCGAGTCTCACCAGGTCCGCTGCACGCACTTCGATGCGTTCCGGTTCTTCACCCCTGACGCGGTCAGCCTCAACCGGCTCCAACCAACGAGGGAGAGCCAGGTAGAGCTTGACCAGCCGGGCTGCTTGCATGCCTCGATGGACTGCCACAAGTGGGCGACCAAGCTGGGCCCTGCGGTTCCGGGCGATCTGGCGCTCGACTGCTTCGAGTTGGCGAGGGACATCCGGCTACTCGACATGCAGGCGTCCCCGTACGACTTCTCCTCCTACGGGGAACCGGCGGTGGCCATCGAGACACCCGAGGGCAAGGCCGAGTACGTCGCTCGTCAACGCGAGTTCTCGCAGCGCGCGGGCCGACTACGCGCCCGGTTGATCGATGTGTGCGCGGGGCTGCTTGAGGGAGCGGAGCCACCGGCAAGGGTGGGGGCATGACCCCCTGAGACACCCTCTCCGCACCGCTACGTCATAGCCTCCGCCATCTTGCCCCGGTTCTAAGGTTGCCCAGAAGCGGCGATCTGGCTCTCGACCTGGGAAGACAACGCTGGCCCGCCAGCCATAACAGGCTCGAACGGCCAGTTCCTTGCCCAAGGAGAGGCGGCGGCAGTATGATGAGCGGTTGGATCTTCACCCAGAAACGCCCGTAGACCAGCCTGAGAGCCACGCTGGCAGCCGAACGAGCCCGGAGGGTATGGGTATACCCAACATCAACTCGATGGCTCAGCGGCGCTCTGGGAGGGTTGAAGATCCTCAGGGAGTGATGGAGCCTGGCGGACCGGCCGGGCTGACCGGCGCCGGCGGCGGCACCCGACGGGTCCCGCGCGGCGGACTCAGCCGGCCGGGTGGCCCCGGTGCGCGGCCCACTCCGGGGCCAGGATCGACATCACGGTGGCGTCCACCCAGCCGTCGCCGTCGCGGAGCACCTGCCGCAGCGTGCCCTCGGCCACGAAACCGACCTTCTCGTAGGCCCGGCGGGCGCGCGGGTTGAAGGCGAACACCTCCAGCCCGATCCGGTGCAGGCCGAGTTGCTCGAAGCCGTACCCGACGACGAGCCGGACCGCCTCGGTCCCGAGCCCCCGGTCCCGCCCGGCGGGGCCGATCAGGGTGCGGAAGTTGCAGCTGTCGTTGTGCCGGTCCCACTCGTTCAGGACGACCTCGCCGACGCAGGCCCCGGTCGCCCGGTCCACCACGGCCAGGTCGAGCCGGTCGGGCTGGCTGTTGCGGGTGCCGTACCAGGCCCGCAGCCGGGCCGGTTCGAGCGCCTCCCCGGGCGGGCTGCCGGTGAGCCGGGCCACCTCCGGGTCGGCCAGGATCGCCTCGAAGGCCGCGAGGTCGTCGTCGACGAACGGACGCAGCAGGACCAGCTCGCCGGTGAGGGTGGGCTTGACGGAGAAGTCGCTCGGCACGCGGCGCATTCTCGGCGACGGCGCGAGGGTGCTCAAACCGTTTTCCGGCGCACCCGGGCCGATCGAGGGTGGTTGGGGCAGATCCCCGGCCGGCGCCCCGCCCGGTTGGCACAGTGAGGTGGTGGGCGGCGTCGGTCGGATCCAGCTGGCCGGCGACGCGGGCGGCGTCAGCCGGCTGGAGCTCTTCCTCGACCTGATCTTCGTCTTCGCGTTCCTCAACGTCACCGGGGTGACCGCCGAGCAGCTCAACGCGGCCGGGCTGCCGCGCGGCCTGCTGCTGCTCGTGCTGCTCTGGTGGTGCTGGGCGCCGTTCGCCTGGCTGGGCAGCACCGTCCGGCTCGACCGCGGGGTCATGCCGGTGGTGATGTTCGGGCTCAGCGCCACGTTGTTCGTGATGGGGCTGACGGTGCGGGAGGCGTTCGTCGACCGGCCCGGCGGGCTCTCCGGGCCGATGGTCTTCGCCCTCGGCTACCTGGTCGTGCGCGGCATCGCGCTGACCGTCGCCGCGCTGGCCACCGCCGGGCAGCCGGGACTCCGCCGGCTGGCACTGCGGACCTGGCCGCCGGCGATGGCCGGCGCGCTGCTCCTGCTCGCCGCCGCGCTGACCCCGGCGTACGTGCCGGACGGCGCGACCCGGGAGTGGGCGCGTTTCGCGCTGGTGGGCAGCGCGATCGTGGCCGAGTACGGCGGCGCGCTGCTGATCGGCGGGGACCGGTGGCGGATCGGCTCGATCCGGTACTGGGCGGAACGGCACGGCCTGATCATCCTGATCGGGTTCGGCGAGACGATCATCTCGGTGGGGCTGAGCCAGGGCGTGGCGGCGACCCAGCCGCTGACGCCGGAGGTGCTGCTCGGAGCGCTGCTCGGGGTGGCCCTGGCCGGCGCGCTGTGGTGGACGTACTTCGACGTGGCCCGGTTCGCGGCCGAGCAGGCGCTGGAGCGGGCCGCCGGCCCACGGCGCGGGCTGCTCGGCCGGGACGCGTACAGCTTCCTGCACCTGCCGATGATGACCGGGCTGATCCTGACGGCGCTCGGCCTGAAGAAGGCGCTCGGCGACCTGCAGGTGCACAGCGACAAGGCGACCCCGCTGCTCGGGCTGCTGGCGCTCTACGGCGGGGTGGTGCTCTACCTGCTGGGGCTGGTGCTGTTCGAGGTGCGGACGCTGCGCATCCTGGGCCGGTCCCCGGTGCTCGGCATCGTGCTGGTGCTCGCGCTGGCGCCGATCGCGCCGCACCTGTCCGTGCTGGCCCAACTGGCTCTGCTGGCCGCGGCGGTGGGCGCCACCGCGCTCGCCGACGTGACCGTGTTCCGGCGCCGGCACCGCCGGCTGCACGCGCAGATCGGCCCGGCCCAGGAACACGCCGGGGTCACCCCGAAGGAGCTCTTCTTCGACCTGGTCTTCGTCTACGCGTTCCTCCAGGTGGCCGCGCTGATGGCCGACGACCCGACGTGGTCCGGCCTGGCGCGCGGGCTGCTGGTGCTCACCGTGCTCTGGCAGGCCTGGGGCGCGTACACCTGGCTGGCGGCCGAGGTGCGCTCGGAGCGGCCGGTGGTCCGCCTGGTGATGGTGCTGGTGGTGGCGCTCACCGCGATGATCACGCTGGCCAGCCCGCAGGCGATCGACGACTCCCGCGGCGGCCTGTCCGGACCGCTGGTCTTCGTCGCCTGCTACGCGGCCATCCGGCTGCTGCACCTGGCCTCGTTCGGGCTGGTGGCGTGGCAGGACCCGACCTGGCGGACGCCGCCGCTGCGGGCCGCCGCGCCGACCCTGGTCGCGCTCGGCCTGATGCTGGTCGCCGCGCTGCTGCCGCTGCCGGTCGGCGACGTCCGCCAGTTCTCCCCGCCCCGGGTCGCGCTGTGGCTGCTCGCCATCGCGGTCGACGTGCTCGGGAACGCCCGGGTGGGCCTGCGCCACCTCACTGTGCGCTCGGCGGAGCACTGGGCCGACCGGTACAGCCTCATCATCATCATCGGGCTGGGCGAGGCGGTGATCTCGATGGGCAGCGCCGTGACGTACACGCCGATCTCGGCCCGGATCGTGGTCGCGGTCTTCCTCGGCACCGCCCTGCTGGCCGCCCTGTGGTGGGCCTACTTCGGCTGGGACAGCGCCGAGGGGGAACGCGTGCTGGCCGCCGCGGACCTGCGCACTCGGACCCGGCTGGCGCGCGACGCGTACACCTGGCTGCATTTTCCGATGGTGGCCGGGATCGTGCTGGTCTCGCTCGGCCTGCGCAAGACCATGTCGGTGCTGGGCAGCCGGGGCTTCTTCGAGTTGGGACCGCCGCCGTATCCGCCGGCGCACGCCGCGCTCTTCGGCGGGGTGCTGCTCTACCTGCTCGGCGTGCAGGCGTTCCGGTGGCGGACGACCGGGCACCGGCGACCGGCCCGGCTGGCGCAGGCCCTGGTCGTGGCGGCGCTGCTGCCGCTGACGACCGGCCTGTCCGCGTTGCTCGCGCTGGCCCTGCTGGTCGCGGTCTGCCTGGCGTTCACCGCGTTCGAGGTGCTCCCCGAACGGGCCGCCGCCCGGCCGGTGCCGTCACGCTGACCCGCGGGGCGGTCAGTCGCCGTCCACCCGGCGGTCGCGCTTGCGCTGGGACTGCCGCTTCTTCTCGGCCAGCCGGCGCTCCTTGGCGGCCCGGGACGGGCGGGTGGGGCGGCGCGGCTTCGGCGGCGGCGCGACCGCCTCGCGCAGCAGGGCGGCCATCCGCTCGCGGGCCGCCTCCCGGTTGGCCAACTGCGCCCGGTGCTCACTGGCCGCCACGGTCAGCACCCCGTCGACCAGCCGGCCGGCGAGCCGGTCGAGGGCGCGGGCGCGCAGCGGCTCGGGCACGCTCGGGGACCCGGCCAGGTCGAAGCTCAGCTCCACCCGCGAGTCGGTGGTGTTGACCCCCTGGCCGCCCGGGCCGGACGAGCGGGAGAAGCGTTCCCGCAGCTCGGCATCGGGGAGCACGAGCCGGTCGGTCACCCGCAGTCCGTCGTCCACGCCCCGAGGCTAGCGCCCGGGGCGGTGACTCGGGGTGGCGGTCACGGTCGGGGTCGGGGTGGGCCCGGGGCCCGCCCGTTCGTGGTCCGACCCGGCCGCCGCGTACGCCGCCGCCCCGACGAGCAGCAGCGCGATCACACCGATCTTGGTGACCACCGCGCGGATCGCCATCCAGGCGGTGCGCCGGGCACCCGGCACGCTGGTCCGGATGGTCCGGTAGTCCTTCCAACCCCGCTGCGCGCGGGCGTACGACGCGCCGACACCGGCGCCGATGACCAGGCCCACCAGGAGGAGGGCCGCGATGACAGCTTGCTCCACCCACGCCAGTATCCATACTCAGCGTAATATTTCCATGGCCCGATGGTCCCAGGCCGGATATCCGACAGTTCCCCTCCCGGCCCGCGGGTTCGGCGCCCCCGCAGGCCAGGGCCGCCGCGCGGTCAGCCGCCCCGGCCGATGATGGTGTTGGCGGTCTGCTGGACCTGGTCGATCGGGATGGCGAACCCGATGCCGATCGAGCCGTTGCCGTCGATGGTGGCGATGGCGGTGTTCACCCCGACCACCTCGCCCCGCGCGTTGACCAGCGGCCCACCCGAATTGCCCGGGTTGATGGAGGCGTCGGTCTGCACCGCGCTGTGCCGGCCGCTGCCGATGCGTACCTGCCGGTTGAGCGCGCTGACGATACCGGCGGTGACGGTGCCGGCCAGGCCGAGCGGGGAACCGACCGCGAGCACCGGCTCCCCCACCCGGGTGGAGTTCGGCTTGGCCAGCGGCAGCGCCGACAGCCGGGCCGACGCCGGGATTTTCAGCACGGCCAGGTCGCTGCCCGGCTCCCGCCCCACCACCTCGGCGGTGAACCGGCGCCCGTCGGAGGTCTCCACCGTCACCGGCCCGGAGCCGCCCCGGGCCAGGATGTGGTCGTTGGTCACGATGTGCTGCTCGTTGTCGATGGCGAAGCCGGAGCCGCTGGCCGACGCGCCGGACGTCCCGCCGACCATCACCGAGACCACCCCGGGGACGGTCTTCTCGGCCGCGGTGACCAGCTCGGCCGGCACCGGCGCGGCGGAGGCCGCCGCCGGTCCGGGCGCGTCCCGGTCGGCCGCCCAGGTGCCGGCCGCCGCCCCGGAGAGGGTGGAGAGGGCCACCACCGCCGCCGCGCTCAACAGCCGGCCGCGCCAGCCCCGCCGCCCCGCGTCCCGCTCGGACCCGGGCCCGTCCCAGCGCCCGCGTCCGTCCGGGTCCAGCTCCGGTGAGACGAACCACGGGCCGCGTGGCTCGCCGAGTCCGGTCTGCACTGCCATACCTGGGCTCCTCACGTGTCGTGCGTCGTCCGGTCGTCAATGCGGGTCAGGGCAGTCGGGAGAACCACCGCAGCGATCCGGCGGCGGCCCCCATGGCGAACACCAGCCCGAGGCCGATGAAGCGGGCCGAGATGTCCTGCCGTTCCTTGCGGTAGCCCACCGAGGTGCCGATGTCCTCGTAGACGGCCCGCAGCTCTTCGCTGGTGGACGCCTCGTGGAAGCCGCCGCCGGTCTCGTCGGCGACCGCCTTGAGGGTCTGCCCGTCGACCGGCACCTGGATCGCCAGTCCACCCCGGTCCACCGAGCCGGACGGCGTGCCGAACGAGATGGTGTGCACCGGCACCTTGGCCGCCACCGCCTGGGCGGCCGCCTCCATCGGGTCCATGCCGGAGGTGTTCGCGCCGTCGGAGAGGATGATGATCCGCGCCGGCGGCGGGTCCTTGGCGGCCTTGGCGTCCAGGCTCTTCACCGCGCCCAGCGAGGTGCTGATCGCCTCCCCGATGGCGGTGCCCTGCACCCCGGTTATCCCCTCGGCGAGCCGCTCGACCCCCTCGTCCAGGGCGTCCCGGTCGGTGCTCGGCGGCACCAGCACCGCCGCGCTGCCGGCGAACGCGACGAGCCCCACGTTGAACTCGTCCGGCAGCCCGTCGACGAACCGGCGGGCAGCCTCCTTGGCGGCGGTCAGCCGGTCCGGGTCGACGTCGCTGGCCAGCATCGAGGTGGAGACGTCCACGGCCACCATCACGGTGGCCCGTTCCCGGGGCACCCGCACCTCGGCGCTGGGCCGGGCGAAGCCCACCACCAGCAGCGCGAGCATGGCGAGGAAGAGTCCCGCCGGGACGTGCCGGCGCCAGGCCGGCCGCTGCGGGGCGACCCGGTCCAGCAGCCGCAGGTTGGTGAAGCGGACCGCGTACCGGCTCTGCCGGCGCTGGATCACCAGATAGCCGACGACCAGCGCGACGACGCCGAGCAAAAGCCAGAGGCGGGCGGGCGACTGCCAGGTCACGCCACACCTCCCCGGGCCGCCGCCGGCGCGGCGGCCAGCCGGCGCTGGGCGTGCACGTGCCGGACGATGTCGGCGCTCCAGTCCCGGTCGGTGCGCAGCGCCAGGTGGGTCGCCCCAGACCGGCGCAGCGCGTGCCGGACCTGGTCGCGCTGGGCGGCGGCGGCCTGCGCGTACCGCTCGCGCAGCGCCGGGTCACCGGTCCACACCTCGCGGTGCCGGCCGGTCTCCGGGTCGACCAGGGTGACCAGCCCGACGTCGGGCAGCTCCAGCTCACGCGGGTCGGTCACCTCGACAGCCAGCACCTGGTGCCGGACGGCGAGCCGGCGCAGCACCGCCTCCCAGGCCGGGGCACCGTCCGGGTCGTCGGGCAGCCCGTCCAGGTAGTCGGAGACGACCACCACCAGCCCGCGCCGGGTGGCCATCCGCTGGAGCCCGTCCAGCCCGTCGGCCAGGGTCGGCGTCTCCCGGTACCCGTCGGTGCGCGGCGCGCCCAGCAGGGCGCGGAGCAGCCCGAGCAGGTGGGTACGCCCGCCTCGGGCCGGGAACCGGCGCACCCCGTCCGGGGCGAGCACCTGGCCGCCGAGGCGGTTGCCGACGCCGGCGGTGAGGAAGCCGACCGCCGCCACCGCGGCCACCGCCAGCTCCCGTTTGTCCAGGGTGGCCGTGCCGTACTCCATGCTGGGGCTGGCGTCGACCAGCAGCCAGGTGGTCAGCTCCCGGTCCGCGTCGACCTCGCGGACGTGCGGGACGGCGGTCCGGGCGGTCACCGCCCAGTCCATCCGGCGTACCTCGTCCTCGCCGGGGCGGTACTCCCGGCTGCCGGCCGCCTCGCTGCCGGGGCCGGGCAGCAGGCCGCGGTACTGGCCGTTCAGCAGCCCGTTGAGCCGCCGGGTGACGGTCAGTTCCAGCCGGCGCAGCCGCTGGTCGGGGGCGAGGTCGGCCAGCCCGGGATCGGGCACGGTGGGTGCGTCCCGGCGCCTCATGCCGCCGCCAGGTCGGGCGCCGCCTCCGGGTGCCCGGTGACCACCCGGGGTGGCGGCACCGCCTCGACGAGCCGGCGGACCAGCGTCTCGGCGGAGACCCCGTCGGCCACCGCGTCGAAGGAGAGCACCAGCCGGTGGGCCAGCACGTCCACCGCCAGGTCCCGAACGTCCTCCGGGAGCACGTAGTCCCGGCCGTGGATCATCGAATGCGCCCGGGCCGCCCTCACCAGGCCGAGGGTGGCCCGGGGACTGGCCCCGTACGCCAGCATCGGCGCGATCTCCGGCAGCCCGAACCGCCCCGGGTCCCGGGTGGCGAGGATGAGCCGGACCACGTACTCGGCGAGCGCGTGGTGCACGAAGACCGCGCTGGCCCGGCGCTGGAGCTCGCGCAACCGGGCCGGGTCGAGCACCGGGCGGGCGGTGGGCCGCTCGGTGCTCATCCGGTAGAGGATGGCCAGCTCGTCGGCGTCGCTCGGGTAGTCGACGACGACCTTCATGAGGAAGCGGTCGCGCTGCGCCTCGGGGAGCTGGTAGACCCCCTCCGACTCGATCGGGTTCTGCGTGGCCAGCACCAGGAACGGGTCGGGGACCGGCCAGCTCCGGCCGCCGATGGAGACCTGCCGCTCGGCCATCGCCTCGAGCAGCGCCGACTGCACCTTGGCCGGAGCCCGGTTGATCTCGTCGGCGAGCACCAGGTTCGCCATGATCGGGCCCAGCTCCACGTCGAACGCCTCCGTGGAGGCCCGATAGATGCGGGTGCCGACGATGTCCGAGGGGACCAGGTCGGGGGTGAACTGGATCCGGGAGAAGCTGCCGCCGACCACGGTGGCGAGGGTCTGCGCCGCGAGGGTCTTGGCCACCCCCGGCACGCCCTCCAGCAGGCAGTGGCCGTCGGCGATGAGCGCGGTGAGCAGGCGATCGACGAGGCGATCCTGCCCCACGATCACGCGTTTGACCTCGAAGAGGGTCTGTTCCAGCTCGACGCCGCTCGCGTCGGCATCGACCGGGCTGGGCACGCTGGCCAGGGTGTCCGAGATGTCCGTCACGGTGCTTGCTTCCCGGGCCGGCGTACGGACAAACGTCGGATTATCGGCCCCTGAGCAGCCCTTCCACCCCCGGACCGGGACGACTTTCCCGGGCGGTCGGCAACGGTGCGAGCCGGTGCGGGACGGGGCAGACCGGATCAGACGGCGGCAGCCGGCCCCCGCTCGGGGCGGGAACCGGCTGCCGCGCGGCGGGGGTCAGTTGGCGATGAGCAGGTGGAACGGCCGGTCCGCGTACCCGCCGGTGGAGTTGCGAGTCTGGACGAAGACCGCGTTCGGGATCAGGTAGCGGGGCGCCACCGAGACCTCGCCCGCGGGCGGGACGTTCGCCGCGTCGTTGGTGCCGATCGTGGCCTGCAGGCCCTTGTGGTTGACGGCGTAGTCGAGCGTGACCTGGTACTGGCCGGCGTACTGACCCTGCACCGAGGGAGAGAACCGCTTGGCGCTCACGACGTTCGGGGAGTGCTGGAGCAGGGTCCCGTTGGCGCTGATGACCGCCCAGGCGACCAGCCCTGGTGCCGGTGCGGCGAGGGTGGCCTTCAGCGCCGACTTCGCCGCCCGGGTCTCGGCGGCGGTCACCGGCGGCTGGTGGCCGGGCTGCCGGGCACCGGCCTGCCCGACCTCGGCCGGGGCCTTCGCCGCCGGGTGGGCGGCGGCCGCGATGCCCCCACCGGCCAGGGTGAGGGACAGCGCGGCGAGGGCCACCACCGTCGCCTTGCGCTTGAAGAATGTGGCCATGACAGATCTCCCTTTTGTGACCGTGGTGATACGGCCGGCCCGCGTGCGGTGCGGGACGGATGGATACGGCACGGGAGCCAGACGCAAGACAATTGCGGACCATCGGGGGGCCCACTGTCAGCGCACCTAAATGTCGAGCTGCACCTGGCTCTGAGCTGGGTTTACTACGGAGAGTCGCGACGTCTCGACCAGGTGGAACCTAGCATCGAAAAATGGGGCCGGTCAATAGCTCACATTTCCCGGACAGCATTCGAAAAATGCTTCCAATAATTGTGAGAAGTGAGGGTGCGGCCACTCACGAAATGATTTCGTGGGGCACCGCCCCGCCCGGTCGGCAGGTAGCGTGTCGGCCGTGATCACGACGAGTGGGCCGGTGCGGGCCGGCACCCGGGCCGGCCGGGCCGCCACGATCGCCTGCTGGGTGGCGGTCGCGCCGGTGGCCGCCTGGGCGGTGCTCCGGCTCGGCGGGCTGGAACGGGGACCGCTGGTGCAGGCGGTCGCCTTCACGCCGTACGTCGCCGCCGCCGCGCCGGCCGCGGTGGCGCTGACGCTCGCCCTGCGCCGCCGCGCGCCTGCCGTGGTCGCGGCCCTCGCCGCGCTGGCGCTGCTCGGCGCGGTGGCGCCGCGCGCCGTTCCGGGCGACCGGCCCTCGGTGGACGGGCCCGTGCTCCGGCTGCTCACCGCGAACCTGCTCAAGGGCGGCGCCGACCCGGCACGGCTGGTCGAGCTGGTCCGGGCGCACCGGGTCGACGTGCTGACCGTGCAGGAGTTCACCCCGCAGATCGCCGCCGAGCTGGACCGGCTCGGGCTGGCCACCCTGCTGCCCTACCGGGCGCTGAACCCCGAGGTCGGCACCACCGGCTCCGGGCTGTACGCGCGCCACCCGCTCGGCGGGACCGGCTACCGGCGCAACCAGGGCTTCTTCTTCACCCAGGCGTACGGCACGGTGGCGGTGCCGGGCGCGCCACCGCTTCGGGTGGAGTCGGCGCACCCGGCCGCCCCGTACGCCGTCGAGGTCGTGCCGGACTGGTGGACCGACCTGCGGGCGCAACCGCCGGCCACCCCGCGCGGCGGGTTGAGCGTCCTGGCCGGCGACTTCAACGCCACCCTCGACCACGCGCCGCTGCGCGACCTGATCGACACCGGCTACGTCGACGCCGCCGACGCGGCCGGCGCGGGGCTCCCCGGCACCTGGGGCCCCTACGACGGCGACCCGATCCCTCCGGTCACCATCGACCACGTGCTGGTCGACCGGCGCATCGCGGTCCGCGCGGTCAGCGTGTACGGCGTGCCGGGCAGCGACCACCGCGCCGTGCTGGCCGAGCTGCGGCTGCCCGCCGGCTGAGCCGGCCTCAGACCCGGGCCCGGTCCAGGCCGTAGGTGAGGGCGTCGACCAGGGCGTGCCAGCTCGCCTCGACCACGTTGGGGTGCACGCCGACCGTGGTCCAGTCGCGGCCGGCCCCGGCGGTCTCCACCAGCACCCGGGTCACCGCGCCAGTGCCGTGGCTGCCCTCCAGGATGCGGACCTTGTAGTCGGCCAGCTCGAACTCGCGCAGCTCCGGGTAGTGCCGGGCGAGCCCCACCCGCAGCGCCTCGTCCAGGGCGTTGACCGGGCCGTTCCCCTCGGCGGTGGCGATGACGCGCTCTCCGCGTACCCGGATCTTGACGGTGGCCTCGGAGACCACCGCGCCGTCCTCGCGGTGCTCGACCAGCACCCGGTAGGACTCCAGCGCGAACGGCCGGGCCGGCGCGGCGTCCGGCAGCTCGGAGCGGACCAGCAGTTCGAAGGAGGCGTCGGCGGCCTCGAACGACCAGCCGCCGGCCTCCAGTTCCTTGACCCGGCTGGTGACCCGGGACAGGGTCTCGGGATGGCCGGCCAGGTCCAGGCCCAGCTCGCGGCTCTTGAGCTCGACGCTGGCCCGGCCGGCCATCTCGGTCACCAGGATCCGCATGTCGTTGCCCACCACCGAGGGATCCACGTGGTTGTAGAGCAACGGGTCCACCTTGATCGCGCTCGCGTGCAGCCCCGCCTTGTGGGCGAAGGCCGCGGCCCCGACGTAGGCCTGATGGGTGTCAGGGGCGATGTTGGCGATCTCGGCGATGGCGTGCGAGACCCGCACCATCTGTTCCAGGCAGCCCTCCGGTAGGACGAGCATGCCGAGCTTGAGCTGGAGGTTGGCCACGATCGCGAAGAGGTCGGCGTTGCCCGGGCGCTCGCCGTAGCCGTTGGCGGTGCCCTGGACGTGCCGGACGCCAGCCTCGACCGCGGCGATCGTGTTGGCCACCGCGCAGGCGGTGTCGTTCTGGGCGTGCATGCCGAGCCGCTCCGGTGCGATCCCGGTGCGCGCGGTGAGGCCGGTGATCGCGGCGGTGACCTGGGAGGGCAGCATTCCGCCGTTGGTGTCGCAGAGGACGAACCGCTCGGCCCCGGCGGCGAGCGCGGTCTCCGCCACCGCGGCGGTGTACGCCGGGTCGTGCCGGTAGCCGTCGTAGAAGTGCTCCCCGTCGACGAAGACCCGCCGCCCCTGCGCCACCAGGTAGGCGACCGTGTCCCGGATCATCGCCAGGTTCTCCTCGGCGGTGGTGCGCAGCGCCCGCTCGACGTGCCGCAGGTCCGCCTTGGCCACCAGCGCCACGGCCGGGGTCCGGGCGTCGAGCAGCCCGTGCACCTGCGGGTCGTCCTCGACGGCGACGCCGGCCTTGCGGGTGGCCCCGAAGGCGACCAGGATCGCGTGCCGCAGCTCCAGCTCGGTGCGGGCCCGGCGGAAGAACTCGGTGTCCTTCGGCACCGCGCCCGGCCAGCCGCCCTCGATGAAGCCGACCCCGAGGTCGTCGAGCAGGCGGGCCACCGCCAGCTTGTCGACCACCGAGTAGCTGAGCCCCTCGCGCTGGGCGCCGTCGCGCAGCGTCGTGTCGTACACCTGGAAGGTCATGGGAGTCCTCTTCTCGAACCTGCGGGGAGCAACAAAAAGACCCCCCGCGGATGCGGGAGGTCTGCGCGCTCGGCGAGGGGGAAGGCCGGCGCGCTAGCTGCCAATAATCAGGACGGAGCTGGTCACGGTCCGTACTCTGCCATCCCGAACCCGGTTTTGGGAGGAACAATCCACATCTCGGGATGGTGACCCAGGGCGACCGCTCCGGCCCCGTGATCGACTTAACAACCGGACCGGCCGCCGCCGGGCCGAGACGACGCTGCGGCAGCATCTGGAACAGATCAAGTTACCGGCCGGGCGTCGTTGCCAGGCCGCCGTCAAGGAGGACCCGTGCTCACTGTCGGTGACCGCTTCCCCGAGTACGAACTCACCGCGTGCGTCTCGCTCGACGCCGACAAGGCGTTCGAGACGATCAACCACAAGACCTACGAGGGCAAGTGGCGCGTCGTCTTCTTCTGGCCGAAGGACTTCACCTTCATCTGCCCGACGGAGATCGCCGAGTTCGGCCGGCTCAACGGCGAGTTCGCCGACCGGGACGCCCAGGTGCTCGGCGTCTCCGTGGACAACGAGTTCGTCCACTACGCCTGGCGCAAGGACCACCCGGACCTGCGCGAGCTGCCCTTCCCGATGCTCAGCGACATCAAGCGCGAGCTGACCGCCGACTGCGGCGTGCTCGGCGAGGACGGCGTGGCCCAGCGGGCCACCTTCATCGTCGACCCGGACAACGAGATCCAGTTCGCCATGGTGACCGCCGGCTCGGTCGGCCGGAACGTCTCCGAGGTGCTGCGGGTGCTCGACGCCCTGCAGACCGACGAGCTCTGCCCGTGCAACTGGAACAAGGGCGGCGCCACCCTGGACGCCAACGCTCTGCTCGCCGGCGCCGGGGCCTGACCATGGGTCTGGACGCGGTCAAGGCGGCCCTGCCCGGGTACGCCAGGGACATCAAGCTCAACCTCGGCTCCACCATCGCCACCTCGACGCTGAAGCCGGAGCAGGCCTGGGGCACCGCCCTGGCCTGTGCGGTGGCGGCCCGGAACGCGACGGTGCTCAAGGAGATCGCCGCCGAGGCGGCCGGTCACCTCACGCCCGAGGCGGTCGAGGCGGCCAAGGGCGCGGCCACCATCATGGCGATGAACAACGTCTACTACCGGGCCAAGCACCTGATCGGCGACGAGCAGTACGCCTCGCTGCCGGCCCGGCTGCGGATGCAGATCATCGCCCGGCCCGGGGTGGAGAAGGCCGACTTCGAGCTGTGGTGCCTGGCCGTCTCGGCGATCACGGGCTGCGGCGTCTGCCTGGAGTCGCACGAGAAGACCCTGCGCGCCGCCGGGTTCAGCCGCGACCAGGTGCACGAGGGGCTGCGGATCGCGGCGGTCGTGCACGCCGCGGCGGTGGCCCTGGACGCGGAGGCCGCCCTGGCCTGAGCCGGTCGGTGTATCGATCTCCGCAACCGGGTAGGCAGGTATCCGACAGGCAAATCCCCCGAGAAAGTCGAGAAAGGGAGTGTTGACGCCATGGAGCGGCTCGACCCTCGAACGACCCACGGGACGCCGGATCCGCTGACCCAGGGTGGTCAGGGCGCCTTCGCGGGCGGCGCGCCCGCCGGGCGTTTCGATCCGTGGAGCTACCGGGACGACGCCGGGGTGACCGGTGTGGACCTGGTCGGCTACAAGGTGGAGGCGACTGACGGCGGTATCGGCAAGGTGGACCGGGCCAGTCACGAGGTGAACAGCAGTTTCCTCGTGGTGGACACCGGGCCGTGGATCTTCGGCAAGAAGGTCATGCTGCCGGCCGGCACCGTCAACCACGTCGACCACGACGAGCGGAAGGTCTACGTCGACCGGAGCAAGGACCAGATCAAGGCCGCGCCCGAGTACGACGAGACCACCGACACGGACCCGGCGTACCGGGACAAGCTCGGCGGTTACTACGACGACACCTACTCGTCGATCCCGCCGGGCACGGCCCGGTAACGGAGGCACCTGCAACCGACGGCCGGCGGGGCACATCATGGCCCCGCCGGCCATTACCGTGTCAGGGGTGGACGCCCTGGAAACCCCCTTCCCCGCGTTGTTCAACTTCCGCGACGTCGGCGGCTACCGCAACCGCGACGGGCGCACCGTCCGGCACCGCCGGCTCTACCGCTCCGACTCCCTGCACCGGATCGATGAGACCGACCGGGCCGCGTTCACCGCGCTCGGCATCCGCACCGTCATCGACCTGCGCCGCCCCACCGAGGTGGCGCGGGACGGCCGGGTGCCGGCCTACGACGGGCTCACCTACCGGCACATCCATCCGGAGCACCAGGACTGGGCCGAGCAGATGTACGACCCGGACACCAGCCTGGCCCGCTACCTCGCCGACCGCTACGCCGACCTGGCCCGTACCGGCACCGCGGGGCTGGCCGAGGCGGTCGGCCTGATCGCCGACAGCGCCAACGCGCCCGTGGTGGTGCACTGCGTCGCCGGCAAGGACCGCACCGGCATCGTCTGCGGGCTCACCCTGGCCGTGCTCGGCGTGCCCGACGAGGACGTCGCCGCCGACTACGCGCTCAGCACCGCCGCGTCCGAGCGGTTCAGCGCCTGGGTCCGGGCCACCGTGCCGGACGCCGAGGAGCCACCGCCGCCGTTCCTCGCCTCCCCCGCCGAGGCGATGATGCTCTTCCTCAGCGAGCTGCGCGAGGGCTACGGCTCGGCCGAGGGCTACCTCCGGCACGCCGGCGTGACCGACGAGCAGATCACCGCCCTACGCACCCACCTCCTCGACTGACCCCGGCGGAAAGCGCGCACGGCCGGCGCCGTCGGGAGACGGGGCCGGCCGTGCGGGACGAGCGGGTGGACGGTCAGAGGACGCGGGAGACCCAGCCGTGCCGGTCCTCGGCGCGGCCGCGCTGGATGTCGACCAGCTTCTGCCGCAGGGCCATGGTGGAGCGGCCCGGCTCGCCGCCGCCGATGAGGAACTCCCCGTCGGGGAAGCGCACACCGCCGATCGGGGTGATCACGGCGGCGGTGCCGCAGGCGAACACCTCGCGCAGCCGCCCGCTGGCCGCGTCGGCCTGCCAGTCGGCGAAGCTGACCGGCCGCTCCTCGACCCGGTGCCCCGACTCGGCGGCCAGGGTGAGGATCGCGTCACGGGTGATGCCCGGCAGGATGGTGCCGGTCAGCGGCGGGGTGACCAGGGTGTCGTCGTCGTAAACGAAGAAGACGTTCATGCCGCCCAGCTCGTCGACGAAGCGCCGCTCCACCGCGTCCAGGAAGACCACCTGGTCGCAGCCGGCCTCGATGGCCTCGGCCTGGGCGGCCAGCGAGGCGGCGTAGTTGCCGCCGCACTTGGCCGCGCCGGTGCCGCCGGGCGCCGCCCGGGTGTAGTCCGGCGAGACCCAGACCGTCACGGGCTTCACCCCACCGGCGAAGTACGCCCCGGCGGGCGAGGCGATCACGCAGTAGAGGTATTCGTTGGCCGGGCGGACGCCGAGGAAGACCTCGCTGGCGAACATGAACGGACGCAGGTAGAGGCTGGCGTCCTCGTGCTCCGGAATCCAGTCCTGGTCGATCTCGACCAGCCGGCGCAGCGACTCGACGAACGTCTCCGCCGGCAACTCCGGCATGGCCAGCCGGTGCGCCGAGGCGACGAAGCGGGCCGCGTTGGCCTCCGGTCGGAACATGGTCACCGACCCGTCCCCGGTCCGGTACGCCTTCAGCCCCTCGAAGATCTCCTGCGCGTAGTGCAGGACTGCGGCGGCCGGGTCCATCGGGATCGGCGCTCGCGCCTCCACCCGGGCGTCGTACCAGCCCTTGCCCTCGGCGTAGCGAATGGTCACCATGTGGTCGGTGAACACCCGGCCGAAGCCCGGGTTCGCCAGCAGGGCGGCCCGGTCGGCGGCGGATACCGGCGCGGGATTCGGACGGATCTCGAAATCGAGCTTGTCACCACCGCTCATCGCGCTGACCTCCCTGCGGGTCCACGGCATGCGGGATCGCACGCCGACGTCACTGGTGCCAGAAACTTACCCCGAACGGTCGTTCAGCGGATAGCTCCGCCCCGGCACATGGAGCGCGCCGGACGGGCCGCCGGCAGGGACCGGAACGAGAGCGGGCCCGGGTACGGGTCTGGCGGCCCGGATCCGGGCCGACGTGACGGCCCGGTCAGGCTACGGCGTACCCGGCGAGCCGGTCGCCGACCTCCTCGGTGCGCAGCGGCGCGCCCGGCGTACGCCCGGCCAGCTCGGTGGCGACCGCGGCGGTGACCCGCGCGGCGGCGTCGCCGTGCCCGAGCTGGTCGAGCAGCAGCGCGGCGGAGAGCACCCCGGCGACCGGATCGGCGACGCCGCGGCCGGCGATGTCCGGCGCGGAGCCGTGCACCGGCTCGAACATCGACGGGTAGCGCCCCTCCGGGTTGATGCAGCCGCTGGCCGCCAGCCCGATGCCGCCGGTCACCGCGGCGGCGATGTCGGTGAGGATGTCGCCGAAGAGGTTGTCGGTGACCACCACGTCGTACCGCGACGGGTTGGTCACCAGGAACATCGCGGCGGCGTCGACGTGCTGGTACTCGGTGGTCACGTCGGGGTGCTCGGCGGCGACGGCCGCGAAGGCGCGGGCCCAGAGCGAGCCGGCGTGGGTGAGCACGTTGGTCTTGTGCACCAGGGTGACCTTTCGCCGCTCCCGGCGGCGGGCCCGGGCGAACGCGTCGCGGATCACCCGCTCGACGCCGTGCCGGGTGTTCAGGCTCTCCTCGGTGGCCACCTCGGCCGGCGTGTCCCGGTGCAGCGAGCCGCCGGCGCCCGCGTAGAGGCCCTCGGTGCCCTCGCGGACCACCACCAGGTCGACCTCGCCGGGCTTGACGGCGGCCAGCGGGCCCGCGACACCGGGCCAGAGCCTGGAGGGGCGGAGGTTGACGTACTGGTCGAAGGCGAAGCGGAGCTTGAGCAGCAGCCCGCGCTCCAGCACGCCCGGCGGCACGGTGGGGTCGCCGACCGCGCCGAGCAGGATGGCGTCGTGGCCGGCCAGCTCGTCGAGGACCGAGTCGGGCAGCACCTCGCCGGTGCGGTGGTAGCGGGCCGCGCCGAGGTCGTACCCGGTGGCCTCCACCCCGGGGAGCACCGCGTCGATGACCTTGCGGGCCTGCGCGACCACCTCGGGTCCGATGCCGTCCCCGGCCACCACCGCGATGCGTGCCACCTGGCGCTCCTCACCTCGTCGTTCCCGGCAACCGTACGTCGCCGTCCCGGCTCCCGGTACGCGTCTTCCAGCATTCGGGAAACTACGATGCACAGGACTCTCCCAGGTGGCATTCATGGTGCGGTCATGTCCACTGCTTAGGGTCGGTGGCGACCGGGTCGACGGGGGCCCGTGACCGCTTTCGCCGCGGCGCTGCGGCGTGGTCAGCGAGGGAGCAGTGTCATGCGGATCGAGGGACAGCGGCGGGCCCGCTGGACGGACGAGCAGCCCCGCACCCGGTGGATCGACCAGTCCGCCTTCCGCCACCGCCGCCCCGACCTGCGGCTCGGCACCCGCAGCCACCGGCTGGAGCGGGCCGGCGGCGCCGCCGGAGACCGGATCAGCGTCCGGCACACCGTCCGCACCTCCACCGCGGAATACTCGCTGCTGCTCAACGCACCCGAGTGGCTCGGCCGCCGGGGCATCGGGGACGCGCTGCGGGACGCGGTCGCCGAACTGCGCGCCATCGACCTCACCTACGGGCCGAACCAGCCGGACAGCCTGGTGTCGAGGCTGCGCCGGGGCGAGATCGCCCCCGAGTCGTACCCGCCGCTGGCGGACCTGGTGGACCGCTGCGCCGCGATGCGCGCGGCGACCGACGGGTGGTTCGACGCCTGGGCGGTGCCCGGCGGTTTCGACCCGGGCGGCCTGCTCGGCGGCTGGGCGGTGGAGCGGGCCGCGGCCCGGCTGCGCGCCGCGGGCGTGCACGACTACGCCGTGCTCACCGGCGCCGACCTGACCGTCCGCGGCCACGCGGCGCACGGCGGCCCGTGGCGGGTCGCGGTGCACCACCCGACCGACGGGCACCGGGCGCCGCTGGTGCTGGAGATGACGGCCGGCGCGGTGGGCACCTCCGGGGTGACCGGGCGGCAGGGGCACGTGGTGGACCCGCACACCGGTGAGCCGGCCGACCAGCTGGTCGCCGCCACGGTGGTGGGCCCGGATCTCGCGGTGGCCGACGCCTACGCCACCGCCCTGTACGTCGCCGGCCCGGCCGGGCTGGCCTGGTTCCGCAACGGCTCGGACTACCGGGTGCTCTTCGCCCACCGCCGGCGCTGACCGGGAGCGCGCCCCGCCTTCGCATCCGGGACGTGAACGGCGATCGGCCCCCACGGTCTCGGCAACGACCGTGGAGGCCGGTCAGCGACGAATGCGCGTGGCTCGCGCAATCGAGGGGTGCGGGCCGGTGGGCCGGTTGGCCGACCACGCCACCCGAAGACGGGCCGGAGTATCGACTCAGCCAGTGACCGCACGCGTACGCTAGCGAATCGACGCAACTCGACGCAAGAGTCTCCACAGCGGACCGTCCGGCGCCCTGTCGGCAATCAGCGCGTCAACCTGCGGCGGGGCAGGGGTGACGGCGCGGACCGGGGATGGCACGCTGTCCGCCGTGAGTTTCGATCTGAGCGTGTGGGCCCTGCGGGCCGGGGCCACGCCCGACGAGGTGCGGGCAGCGGTGCAGCAGTGCCGCGAGGGGCGGCACGGCGAGGCGTATCCCGACCCCCGGGTGGTCGCCTTCTACCGGGCCATCACGGCCAGCTATCCCGACCGCCCGGCGGGCCCGGGCACGCCCTGGGAGGTCACCCCGCTGCACGCGGCCGGTGACCACGTGGAGATGAACCTCTTCCCCACCTGCGCGGACCAGGTGCTGCTCGACATCGAGCGGCTGGCCGGCGAGCACAACCTCATGCTCTTCGACGCCCAGGACGGCTCGGTCTACCCGCCGCCGGCCCGCGTCACGTCCTGAGCGGACACGATGAGGGGCCCGGCCGTCCGGCCGGGCCCCCGATCCGTCGTGGCCGGACTACTCGTCGCGCAGGTCGGCCGCGCTGGCCGCCACCGCGCCGATCGAGTCGGCCGCCGAGGTGAGCAGGTCCGCGCCGAGCGCCTGGTCGACGGTGAGCGTCATCAGCGTCTCGCCACCCGCCTCGCGGCGGGCCACCTGCATGGCGGCGATGTTCACGCCGGCCTCGCCGAGCAGCGTGCCGACCGTGCCGACCACGCCCGGCCGGTCGACGTAGCGCAGGAAGACCAGGATGCCCTCGGCGCCGATCTCGACGTCGAAACCGTCCACTTCGGTCAGCTTGAGCACGTCCCGGGTGCCGGTGTGGGCCACCGTGCCGGAGACGCTGACCGTGCGGCCGTCCGGCAGCGCGCCGCGGACGGTCACCAGGTTCGGGTGGTCGACGGTCTCGGCCTGCGTGGCGAGGGTGACCTCGACGCCCCGCTCGGCGGCCAGGTGCGGCGCGTTGACGTAGGTGACCTGCTCCTCCACCACCGAGCTGAACAGCCCCTTGGTGGCGGCGAGCTTCAGCACCGACACGTCGTTGGTGACGATCTCGCCGCGCACGTCGACGGTGACGCTGGCGGCCACCCCGCCGGCCAGGGCGGTGAAGGCCCGGCCCAGCTTCTCGGCCAGCGGCAGCAGCGGCCGGACGTCCTCGGCGACCACGCCGCCGGCCTGCACGTTCACCGCGTCCGGCACGAACTCGCCCTGGAGCGCCAGCTTGACGCTCTTCGCGACGGCCAGACCCGCCTTGTCCTGCGCCTCGTGGGTGGACGCGCCCAGGTGCGGGGTGGCCACCACGTTGTCGAAGGCGAACAGGGGCGAGGAGGTGCACGGCTCCTTGGCGTAGACGTCGACGCCGGCACCGGCGACCCGGCCCTCGGCGATGGCGTTCGCGAGCGCCTGCTCGTCGACTAGGCCACCGCGGGCGGCGTTGACGATCCGGACGCCCGGCTTGACGATCGCCAGTTCCTTCTCGCCGATCAGGCCCACCGTCTCCGGGGTCTTGGGCAGGTGGATCGAGATGAAGTCGCTTTCCCGGAGCAGCTCCTCCAAGCCGACCAGCCGGACGCCGAGCTGCGCGGCGCGGGCCGGCTGGATGTACGGGTCGTACGCGATCAGGCGGGTGCCGAAGGCGGCGATGCGCTGCGCGAAGAGCACGCCGATCCGACCGAGGCCGACCACGCCGACGGTCTTGCCCTGCAGCTCCACGCCGGTGTACTTGGACCGCTTCCACTCCCCCGCCTTGAGCGCGGCGCTGGCGCTGGCGGTGTTGCGGGCCACGGCGAGCAGCAGCGCGACGGCCTGCTCGGCGGCGGAGACGATGTTGGAGGTGGGAGCGTTGACGACCATGACGCCCCGCGCGGTGGCGGCGGGCACCTCGACGTTGTCCAGCCCGACGCCGGCCCGGGCGACCACCTTCAGCCGCGGCGCCGCGGCGATCGCCTCGGCGTCGATCTGGGTGGCGCTGCGTACGATCACCGCGTCGGCCTCGGAGAGCGCGGAGAGCAGGGCCGGGCGGTCGGTGCCATCCACGTGACGCACGTCGAAGTCGTGCGCGAGCACCTCGATGGCGGCGGGAGCGAGTTCTTCGGCGATCAGTACGACAGGATTCATCGGTCCTCGTAGACGCTCGGTTTTTGTGGTCGGCCTGGGGCGTCGGGACGCCTCGCTGCGCCCTGCGCCGATCCGTGCCATGGCCGTCGGGTGCCGGCTGGAGCACCTCACCAAGGATGGTAGGGGGCGGCCCGCCCTCCGGGTCGCGGACCGCGGGGTGAGCGCCCTCACACAGGCTGGTCGAGCGCTCGTCGTCCCCCGTTCACCCGGTGACCGTCTGGCGCAGTCCCGGTACAACGGGAGCCAGCAGCCGCGCGGGAGGAGCCGTCGATGTCGCTCGTGGTCCGGATCGCGCTGCTCCGCCCGCTGGCCCGCGGCCGCCCGCTGCGCTGGGGGCCGCGGCTGGCCGAGGCGTTGGTCACCCGGTCCCAGCTGGTGAGCGGACTGCCTGGCGGAGCCGCCCGGCGCGTGGCTGCCGCCGAGGAAGCCGTGGCACTGTGCCGCTGGCTCGCGGCGGACCGCCCGGACCGGCACCGCGTGGACCTGGCCCGCGCGCTCGTGGCCCGGGTCGGCATCCCCGACCTTCAGCCCGTGGCGGAGGCGATCGACCAGCTCCGGGAGGCGATCGGATACGTCGATGACCCACCCGACCGCGCCGGGCTGGTGGTGCTCGCCGCTGCCCGAGGGCTGCTGGCGAGCAACCTGTCCGTCATCGGCGAGGAGCGCGAGGCGCTCACGACGGCGCTGCGCGCCCGGGCCACCTGGGATGCCGCCGCCCCGCTCGACGAGTCGGAGCGGATGCGGCGGGCCTGGACGCTACTGGTGATCGGCGACTGTCAGGCGGCGCTGGGCCGGCCCGGGCCGGCGCTCGCCGTGCGGCAGGAGGCGTGGAACGCGTTCCGCGCGGTCTCCCGCTACCAGCGGCTGCGGCGGCTCTACCTGGGGGCGATCGCGGCGACCGACCTCGCGCGGAGCCTGGCCGCGACCGGTCGCCCCCGGGAGGCGCTCGACCTCCTCAACGCGTCCCGCCCGGACCGGGAGATGGTGCGTACCGTCCAGTCGGCGCGCGGGTGGGCGCTCACGGCAGGCGCACTGCTGGTCGAGGCGGAGTGCCGGGCGGAGCTGGGCGAGCCCGACGCGGCGCTGCGAGCCGCCGAGGGGGCGGTCAGCCGGTTGCGGGAGCCGGCCCCGCTCCGACGTGGCGAGCTGGCCGCGGCGCTGCGCGTACACGGGCAGTTGCTGCTGCGGTTCGGGTCGCGCCCGGGCGGCGCCGATCGGCTCGCGGAGGCGGTCGAGGTGGCCCGGGACGCCGACAACATCGAGCTGGCCCGCGCCCTGACTCGGCTCGCCGCGGCGCGGATCGTGGACCGGCGGTGGGACGCGGTCGAGCCGCTGCTGGAGGAGTTGCTCGGCGTCTGCCGCCGGTGGGCCGACGACCTGCCGGAGGTGTTCCGCCCGCTGCTGGTCGAGGCACTGAACCTGGTCGTGCTGGTGACCGCGTTCGAGGCACCGGCCGGGGACAGGCACCCCGGCGCCCCGCCGCGCGACCGGGTCGCCGGGCTGGACGGGGTGACCGCCGGGCGGAAGGCGGTGGAGCTGGCCCGCGCGCTGGCCACGGCCGACCCGCAGCACCGCGCGCTGCTGGGCCGGGCCCTGTTCGGGCTGGACCGGGCGGTCAACCGGGCCGGCGACGTCGCGGAGGCGGCGGAGCTGCTGCGCGAGTGCGCGGCCCTCCGCCGCGAGCTGTACGCGGAGGACCCAGCAGGGCACCGGTCGGATCTGGCTCAGGCGTTGGCAACCTGGGCAACCGGCTGCACGTCCTCGGCCGCAGCGACGAGGCGGAACGCGCCGCCGCCGAGGCGTACGACCTGGCCTCGACGTGACGGGGCGGCCGCGCGCCGCCGTCGTGGTGCGGGAATGACGGCGGCCCGCCGCCCGACGCCGGGGAGAGCGTCGGGCCGCGGGCCGCGTCGGAGCTGCCTGACCCGGGGTCAGGCGGTCTCGGTGATGGGCCGGTCGACCCAGCTCATCATGGCGCGCAGCTTCTGCCCGGTCTCCTCGATCGGGTGCGCCGCGCCCTCGGCGCGCCACTTGGCGAAGTTCGGCCGGCCGGCCTCGTCCTCGGCCACCCACTCGCGGGCGAACTCGCCGGACTGGATCTCGCCGAGGATCTTGCGCATCTCCTCCTTGACCCGGGAGTCGATGACCCGGGGCCCGCGGGAGAGGTCGCCGTACTCGGCGGTGTCCGAGATGCTGTAGCGCATCCGGGCGATGCCGCCCTCGTACATGAGGTCGACGATGAGCTTCAGCTCGTGCAGGCACTCGAAGTAGGCCACCTCGGGGGCGTAGCCGGCCTCGGTGAGCACCTCGAAGCCGGTCTGCACCAGCGCCGCCGCGCCTCCGCAGAGCACCGCCTGCTCACCGAAGAGGTCGGTCTCGGTCTCCTCGGTGAAGGTGGTCCGGATGGCGCCGGCGCGGGTGCCGCCGATCGCCTTCGCGTAGGCCAGCGCCAAGCGGAAGGCGTTGCCGCTGGCGTCCTGCTCGACGGCGACCAGGCAGGGCACGCCCTTGCCGTCGACGTACTGGCGGCGGACCAGGTGGCCGGGGCCCTTCGGGGCGACCATCGCCACGTCCACGTCGGCCGGGGGCTTGATCAGGCCGTACCGGATGTTGAAGCCGTGGCCGAAGAAGATCGCCTTGCCGGGGGCGAGGTTGGGGGCGATCGCCTCGGCGTAGAGGCCGCGCTGCGCGGTGTCCGGCGCCAGGATCATGATCACGTCGGCCTCGGCCGCCGCCTCGGCCGGCGTGAGCACCCGCAGGCCCTGCTCCTCGGCCTTGGGCCGGCTCTTCGAGCCGGCGGGCAGGCCGATCACCACGTCGACGCCGGAGTCGCGCAGCGACAGCGCGTGGGCGTGGCCCTGGCTGCCGTACCCGATCACGGCGACCTTGCGGCCCTGGATCAGGCCCAGGTCGGCGTCGTCGTCGTAGTACACCTCAACGCTCATTGACTTCCCTTTCGTACGGCGGTGCCCGTCGGCCCGTCGAAAATCTGGTGGGTGCGAATCAGGCGGCGCGCAGCGCCGGGCCGGCGGTGATCGAGCGGGAGCCGCGCCCGATGGCCACCGTGCCGGACTGGACCATCTCCTTGATGCCGAACGGCTCCAGGTCACGCAGCAGCGCGTCGAGCTTGTCCGGGGTGCCGGTGGCCTCGATGGTCAGCGTGTCCGGTGCGACGTCGACCACCCGGGCGCGGAACAGGGCGACCGTCTCCAGCACCTGGCCCCGGGCGCTGCGGTCCGCGCGGACCTTGACCAGCAGCAGCTCCCGGGCCACCGAGACCTGCGAGTCCAGCTCGACGATCTTGAGGACGTTGACCAGCTTGTTGAGCTGCTTGGTGACCTGCTCCAGCGGGGACGACTCGGCGTTGACCACGATGGTGATCCGGGAGACGTCGGGGTTCTCGGTCTCCCCGACGGCGAGACTGTCGATGTTGAACCCGCGCCGGGAAAACAGCCCGGACACCCGGGCCAGCACGCCCGGCTTGTTCTCCACCAGCACGGACAAGGTGTGCAGGGTCATTACAGCGCCTTCCTCGTCATGCCCTCATGGCCCTCGCTGCGCTCGGTGCATTCGGTCATGACTACAGCTCGTCCTCGTCGAAGGCGGGGCGGACGCCCCGGGCGAACATGATCTCGTCGTTGCTGGTGCCGGCGGCGACCATCGGCCACACCATGGCGTCCTTGCCGACCACGAAGTCGATGACCACCGGGGCGTCGGTGATCGCCATGGCCGCCTCGATGGTCTTGTCCACGTCGGCGGCGTTCTCGCAGCGCAGGCCGACGCAGCCGAGCGCCTCGGCGAGCTTCACGAAGTCCGGGATGCGGTGCTTGTGGGTGCCCAGCTCGGTGTTGGAGTAGCGCTCCCCGTAGAACAGGGTCTGCCACTGGCGGACCATGCCCAGGTTGCCGTTGTTGATGACGGCCACCTTGATCGGGATGCCCTCCAGTGCGCAGGTGGCCAGCTCCTGGTTGGTCATCTGGAAGCAGCCGTCGCCGTCGACCGCCCAGACCGTGGTGTCCGGCTTGCCGACCTTGGCGCCCATGGCCGCCGGGACGGCGTAGCCCATGGTGCCGAGGCCGCCGGAGTTGAGCCAGGTGTACGGCTTCTCATACGAGATGAACTGGCTGGCCCACATCTGGTGCTGGCCGACGCCCGCCACGTAGACGGTGTCCGGACCGGCGATCTCGCCCAGCCGCTTGATCACGTACTGCGGGGAGAGGGTGCCGTCGGCCGGCTCCTCGTAGCCCAGCGGGTAGCGCCCGCGCAGGTCGTCGAGCTGGTTCCACCAGTCGGCGAGATCGGCGGCCGGGTGGGCCGCGTGCTCGGCGGTGACGGCCGCGATGAGCTCGTCGATGACGTGCCGGGCGTCGCCCACGATCGGGACGTCGGCGTGCCGGTTCTTCCCGATCTCGGCCGGGTCGATGTCGGCGTGCACCACGGTGGCGTCCGGCGCGAACGAGTCCAGCCGGCCGGTGACCCGGTCGTCGAAGCGGGCGCCCAGCGCCACGATCAGGTCGGACTTCTGCAGGCCGTAGACCGCGGCGACGGTGCCGTGCATGCCGGGCATGCCCAGGTGCTGCCGGTGCGAGTCGGGGAACGAGCCGAGCGCCATCAGGGTGGTGACCACCGGGATGCCGGTCAGCTCGGCCAGCCGGCGCAGCCCCTCGGTGGCGCCGGCCTTGAGCACGCCGCCGCCGACGTAGAGCACCGGGCGGCGGGCGCTGCTCATCAGCCGGGCCGCCTCGCGGATCTGCTTGCCGTGCGGGTGCAGGGTGGGCCGGTAGCCGGGCAGGTCCAGGGTGGGCGGCCAGGTGAAGGTGGTCGGCGCCTGGAGGACGTCCTTGGGGATGTCGACCAGGACCGGGCCGGGCCGGCCGGTCGAGGCCAGGTGGAACGCCTCGGCGAGCACCTGCGGGATCTCGTCGGCCGTCTGCACCAGGAAGTTGTGCTTGGTGATCGGCAGGGTGATGCCCTGGATGTCCGCCTCCTGGAAGGCGTCCGTGCCGATCGACGGGCGGGCGACCTGGCCGGTGATCGCCACCATCGGCACCGAGTCCATGTACGCGTCGGCGATCGGCGTCACCAGGTTGGTCGCGCCCGGGCCGGAGGTGGCCATGCAGACGCCGACCTTGCCGGTGGCCTGGGCGTAGCCGGTGGCGGCGTGCCCGGCGCCCTGCTCGTGCCGGACCAGGATGTGCCGGACGGTCGAGTCGTAGAGCGGGTCGTACGCCGGCAGGATCGCGCCGCCCGGGATGCCGAAGACGACGTCGACGTCGAGCGCCTCGAGCGACCGCACCAGCGAACCGGCACCGGAGACCTGCGCCGTGGTCGGCTGCCGTACGGCCGAGGCGGCCGGCGCGGCACCGGTGCGGGGGGCGGGAGCGTGGTCGGCGTCAGCCGCCGGCTCGGTGGCCGGGCGGGCTCGCCGGACGGAGTGGGCGAGGGTCTCTGGCGTGGGTCTCGTCATGGCGGTTCAGGCCTTCGGCTGGAGTGGGTGATGCGCTTCTCAGGATGGAACGCGGGCGTCCCGGCGATGGTCCGACGGCAACAAAAACGGCCCACGTGCAGATGCACGGGGCCAGCGCACTCTCGTTCGGGAGAGTGCGCTCAGGTAAGTACTCGCAGCGACCGGTTCGACGACATGCGGTCAAGCCTGACGCATCTCACGCGATGAGTCAACTGATCCCACATTTTGGTTCACGGACGTGGGCGTGTCGGCCCCCGAAACGCCCTCCGCGCCCGGTGCCACCTGCGAAGATCCCTCATTCGAGGTACGCGGCGCGGGTATCTGGGCGGGCGGGTTCGACCGCAGCCGGGGCAGCAGCGGCGACGGTCCGGTCCGCACCGGCGGGGGCGGTGGGACGGGCGGCACCGAGGCCGGGCGGTTGCCGGGCGAGGTGGCCGCCTCCAGCATCGCCTCCAGGTGTTCGGCGGGTACGCCCCAGCCGAAGGCCGCGCCCTGCCCGAACCGGCAGCCGGCGGCCACCACGGCGGCCAGCTCGGTGGGGGTGGTGACGCCCTCGGCGATCACCTCCAGGCCGAGCTGGTGCCCGAGGCGCATGACGATGTCGACCATCGGGGCGAACGCCGGACCGTCGCGGCCGACCGGCCGGACCGGCTCGTGCTCGGCGACCAGGCTGTGGTCGATCTTGAGGATGTCGATCGGGAGCCGGCGGAGCTGCCCCAGCGAGGAGTAGCCGGCGCCGAAGTCGTCCAGCGCGATCCGCACGCCCGTGAGACGCAGCGCGGTGAGCCGCCGGATCAGCTCGTCGAGGTCGGTGGCGACGGCGTGCTCGGTGACCTCCAGCACCAGCCGCTGCGGCGGCACGTGGTGGGCGCGCAGCGCGTCGGCGACCTGGACCACGTACTCCGGGGCGTGCAGCTCCCGGGGCGAGACGTTCACCGACACCCAGACGTCGTGCCCGTCGGCCAGCCAGCGGGAGAGCTGGTAGCAGGCCTGGTGCAGCACCCAGGCGCCGAGCTTGGAGATCATCCCGCACTCCTCGGCGAGCGGGATGAACTCGTCCGGGCGGACGTTGCCCAGCTCCGGGTGGTGCCAGCGGAGCAGCGCTTCGGCGCCGACCGGGCGGACCGAGGGCAGCGAGGCCACCGGCTGGAAGGCCAGCCGCAGCTCGTCGCGCTCGATCGCGCCACGCAGCTCGTGCTCCCAGCATGGTGCGCCGGCGCAGCAGCTGGTCGTAGGTGGCGTCGTAGCGCTCGATCCGGTTCTTGCCGCGCTGCTTGGCGTAGCGCAGCGCCAGGTCGGCGTTGCGCAGCAGCAGCTCGACGTCGGTCTCCCCGCAGCCGCCGGCCACCCCGATGCTGACCGAGAGGAAGACCGGCCCGTCGGCCTCCTCGTAGGGGCGGCCGAGCACGCCGAGCAGCCGCTCGGCGACCGGCCCCGGGTCGCTCGTGCCGTGCATGAGCACCGCGAACTCGTCGCCGCCGAGCCGGGCGGCCAGGTCGCCCGGGCGCAGGTTGCCGCGCAACCGCCGGCCCACCTCGGCCAGCACCGCGTCGCCGACGTCGTGCCCGCGCATGTCGTTGACGTTCTTGAAGCCGTCCAGGTCCAGCCCGAGCAGCACGCAGGGGACGCCGGCCTCGGCGCAGCGGTGCAGCGCCCGCAGCAGGCCACGCCGGTTGGCCAGGCCGGTGAGCGGGTCGGTGTGCGCCAGCTCGCGGAAGTGCGCCTCCCGCTCGGCCAGCCGGCCGGCGTAGCCGCGGACGTCGTTGAGGGCCAGGTACTGCCGCGCCACCAGGGCGAAGCCCTCGACGCTGCCCGCCGCGATGCCGAACACGTCGAACCGGCCGCCCTGCACCAGGTGGTACATGGCGGAGGCGGCCATCGCGAACATCGGCACGAAGGCGTACTCGCCGTCGCGGCGGATCAGGTCGACGTCGACCCGCGGCAGGTCGACCCGGTGCGCGGCCAGGGCGGTGGCCAGCAGGCCGGCGGCGATCACCGCGGCGCCGGCGAACGCCAGGCCCGCGCCGGCCTGGCAGAGCCCGGCCGACAGGCCCAGGCCGCCGCAGGTCACCCCGGTCGCGCCGGCGCCCAGCAGGACCAGCCGGCCGCGCGGCGGGGCCGCCCGCAACACCATGATCAGGGTCAGCCCGGCGGTGAGCGCCGCGCTGACCGTGGCCAGCAGGATGGCCAGGCAGACGGCCGGGGTCGCGTCGCCGAGCAGCCGGGTCGGCGGGCTGAACACCGCCCAGCCGACGAACCAGAGCGCGCCCGCCATGATCACGCCGTCCAGCAGCAGCCGGGCGGTGGCCGCCCGGGCCGCGGCGGTGCCGGGCAGCCGGAGCAGGACGACGCCGAGGCCGAGCCCGGCGAGCGTGGTGCCGAACGAGACGAGGGTGGCCCACCCGGTCCGCTGGCCCTGCCGGTGCGCCCAGTGGTCGCCGGCGGCCAGCGTGCCGGCCAGGCCGAGGAGCAGGCTGAGCAGGGCGACCCCGGCGGCGGCCGCGAGCAGCACGTGGGCCCGCCGATGCGGCCCACCCCGGCGGCGCGCCGACACGGCGAGCAGGGCGGCGGCGCCGGCCGCGGCAAGCCCGCTCAGCACCGCGACGGTGACCATGCCCGGGGACGACTGCACGACCTCAACTGTGCCGGATCGGCGCCCCCGGTGGGGCACCGGGTGTGCAACTGTTGGGACACGGGGCGCGTGCCGGGGGGCGGCCGGGCCGACGGTGTCAGACTGGTAGGCATGCCTGAGCTGCGGTCGAGGACCTCCACCCACGGTCGGACGATGGCCGGCGCCCGGGCCCTGTGGCGGGCCACCGGGATGACCGACGACGACTTCGGCAAGCCGATCGTCGCCATCGCCAACAGTTTCACCCAGTTCGTCCCCGGCCACGTACACCTCAAGGACCTCGGTGGCCTGGTCGCCGACGCGGTGGCCGAGGCCGGCGGGGTGGGCCGGGAGTTCAACACCATCGCGGTGGACGACGGCATCGCCATGGGCCACGGCGGCATGCTCTACTCGCTGCCCAGCCGGGAGCTGATCGCCGACGCGGTCGAATACATGGTCAACGCGCACTGCGCGGACGTGCTGGTCTGCATCTCCAACTGCGACAAGATCACCCCGGGCATGCTGCTGGCCGCGCTGCGGCTCAACATCCCGACCGTCTTCGTCTCCGGCGGCCCGATGGAGGCCGGCAAGACCGTGGCGATCGAGGGCGTGGTCCACTCCAAGATCGACCTGATCGACGCCATGATCGCCTCCTCGAACGAGGCGGTCACCGACGACCAGCTCGGCGAGATCGAGCGCTCCGCCTGCCCGACCTGCGGCTCCTGCTCCGGCATGTTCACCGCCAACTCGATGAACTGCCTCACCGAGGCCATCGGCCTGGCGCTGCCCGGCAACGGCTCGACGCTGGCCACCCACGCCGCCCGCCGGTCGCTCTTCGTCGAGGCCGGCCGCACCGCCGTGGAGATCGCCAAGCGCTGGTACGACTCCGACGACGCCTCGGTGCTGCCCCGGTCGATCGCCAGCCGGGCCGCGTTCGAGAACGCGGTCGCCCTCGACGTGGCCATGGGCGGCTCGACCAACACCGTGCTGCACCTGCTGGCCGCCGCTCGCGAGGCGGAACTGGACTTCGGGGTGGCCGACATCGACGCCATCTCCCGCCGGGTGCCCTGCCTGGCCAAGGTCGCGCCGAACTCGCCGCAGTACCACATGGAGGACGTACACCGGGCCGGCGGCATCCCGGCCATCCTCGGCGAACTGGACCGCGCCGGCCTGCTCCACCGGGACGTGCACGCGGTGCACTCGCCCAGCCTGGCGCAGTGGCTCGCCGACTGGGACGTGCGCGGCGGCTCCGCCACCCCGGAGGCGGTCGAGCTGTTCCACGCCGCCCCGGGCGGGGTGCGCACCACCGAGCCGTTCTCCACCACCAACCGCTGGTCGTCCCTGGACACCGACGCGGCCGGCGGCTGCATCCGGGACCGCGAGCACGCGTACAGCGCGGACGGCGGGCTGGCCATCCTGCACGGCAACCTCGCGCCGGACGGCTGCGTGGTGAAGACCGCCGGGGTGCCCGAGGAGTGCCTGACCTTCCGCGGGCCGGCCAAGGTCTACGAGTCGCAGGACGACGCCGTGTCGGCGATCCTGGCCAAGGAGGTCGTCGCCGGGGACGTGGTGGTGATCCGCTACGAGGGCCCGAAGGGCGGCCCCGGCATGCAGGAGATGCTCTACCCCACCTCGTTCCTCAAGGGCCGCGGGCTGGGCCGCTCCTGCGCGCTGCTCACCGACGGCCGGTTCTCCGGCGGCACCTCCGGCCTGTCCATCGGGCACGTCTCCCCCGAGGCGGCCTCGGGCGGGCTGATCGCGCTGGTGCGGGAGGGCGACGAGATCGTCATCGACATCCCGGCCCGGTCGATCCGGCTCGACGTGCCCGACGACGTGCTTCAGGCGCGCCGGGTGGCGGAGGAGAAGCGGGACCGCCCGTACACCCCGGCCGGCCGGGTCCGCCCGGTCTCCGCGGCGCTGCGCGCGTACGCCTCGATGGCCACGTCGGCCAGCGACGGCGCGTACCGCCGAGTGCCGGAGTAGCCGCCCCCACCGGTCTCCACGCCGCCGGTAGGGTCCGGCGGCGTGGAGACGACGGTGAGCTACGCGCGACTGATCCGACCGGCCATCGACCGGGTGTACGTGGGCGCCCGCTGGGCCGCCCGGGCCCGGATGGAGAAGTTCTACGCCGAACGCGGCGTGGACCTCGGCTACGAGAACAGTTTCTTTTCGGGCGTGCTGGCCCGGCCCATGTCCGCCGAGGCGCTCGCCGACGGCCTGGCCTACACCGACGGCGACATGAGCCGGGAGCTGGCCCAGGGTGTGACCAGGGTGGACGCCGAGGGCACCTGGCACCTCACCGAGCTGGGCCGGGAGCTGGCCCTCCACGCGCAGCGGGCCACGGCCGAGGCCGCCGAGGAGCTGTGGTCGGCCATGCCGGGAATGCTGCCCGGACTGAGCATCGTGCCCCGGCTGGCCGACCTGGTGGGTCGGGTGCTGGCGCACGGGCAGGCCACCGGCGGTCCGGCGTTCCGCGCCATGTCCCCGCCGTACGAGCCGGAGGACGCCTCGCCGGCGCTGCTGCTGGTCACCCGGCTCGGTTCGCTGCGCCACCACCGCGCCGACGCGCACCGGGCGGCGTGGCGGGCCGCCGGGCTGACCGCCGAAGGGATCCGGGCGCTGCCGGACGGGCCGGAACGGGCCGCCATCGAGGCGGAGACCGACCGGCGCGACGAGCCCACGTACGCGGTGCTCAGCGACGCCGAGCGCTGGGAGCTGCTGGCCGGCCTGGCCGCCCTACCGGGCTGAACAAACAGAAGACCATTGCTGAACAACAAGCTCGGAGCAGCCAGCCATGCGACAGAAACCATGAGCTGCCAGCACGGGTGTCAGTGAGCAGACGCCTTCGCCTCCGCGCCGGCGAAGGCGATGGTGCGGGCGTGGCGGATGGCGGCCGGGGTGTCCGGGAAGATCAATCCCTCCCGGCGCAGCTCCTCCGCCACGCCCAGCGTGCTGAGCACCTGGTCGTGGCCCGGCGTGATGCCGGAGAGCAGCACGGCGATCCCCCGCCCCCGCAGCCGGTCGACGGCGTCGCCGAGCACCTGCGCGCCGGTGGCGTCGACGGTGGACACCCGGGACATCCGGAGGATGACCACCCGTACGTCGGCCACCACGGCCAGCTCCAGCAGGAAGGTGTGCGCGGCCGCGAAGAAGAGCGGTCCGTCCAGCCGGTACGCGACGATGTGCTCGGCCAGCAGCGCGTGCTCCTCGGCGCTGTGCTCGCCGGGGTCGAGGGGCACCTGTTCCAGCCGGGCGCTGCGCGCCACCGCGCGCAGCGCGAGCACGACGGCCACGGCCAGCCCGACCGCCACCGCGGTGACCAGGTCCCACATCACGGTGACCGCGAAGGTGAGCACGAGCACCACGGCGTCGGCCCGGGTGGCCCGGAGCAGCGCCCGCAGCGACCCGGCCTCCACCATCCGTACGGTGGTGGCGAGCAGCACCCCGGCCAGCGCGGCGAGCGGGATGCGGCCGACGAGCGGCGCGGCGGCCAGCACGATGGCGGCGAGGGCGACGGCGTGGGTGAGCGCGGCGAGCTTCGAGGAGGCGCCGGCCCGCACGTTCACGGCGGTACGGGCAATGGCGGCGGTCGCCGGAATGCCGCCGAAGACGGGGGCGGCCAGGTTGGCCAGGCCCTGCCCGAACAGTTCCCGGTCCGGGTCGTGCCGTTCACCGACGGTCATCCCGTCCGCCACGGTCGCCGAGAGCAGGCTCTCCAGGCCGGCGAGCGCGGCCACCGCGAGCGCGCTGGGTAGCAGCACGCCGAGCGCGCCGGGGTCGAGGAAGTCCAGCGAGGGGGCGGGCAGCCCCTGCGGCAGGGCCCCGATGCGGACCAGGTCGACCGGGGCCAGTTCGGCGACGAGCGTGGCGGCGGCCACCCCGAGCAGCGAGAACGGGATGCCGGGTCGCCAGCGGGCGCCGAGCAGCATCAGCGCCGCGACCCCGAACGCCACGGCGACGGCCGCCGGGCGCGGGTGGGCGACGAATCGGGCGACCGCATCGGCGGCCACGGCCCAGACCTTCTCGCCGTGGGCGTCGGTGACGCCGAGCGCCGCCGGCACCTGTTGCAGGGCGATGACCACGGCGATGCCGGCGGTGAAGCCCTCGATCACCGGGGTGGGCAGGTAGCGGGCGTAGCGGCCGAGGCGGGCCAGAGCGAGGGCGAGCAGGATGAGGCCGGCCAGCGCGCCGACCATCAGCACGCCCCGGGCGCCGAAGCGCTGCACCACCGGCACGAGCACCACGGTCATCGCTCCGGTGGGGCCGGAGACCTGCAGGTTGGAGCCGCCGAAGATCGCGGCGACGGCCCCGGCGACCACGGCGGTGACCAGCCCGGCCTGCGCGCCAAGCCCGGACGTGACGCCGAAGGCGAGCGCCAGGGGCAGCGCCACCACGGCCACGGTGAGCCCGGCGAGCAGGTCGCGGCGGGGCGATCGGCGTACGGCCGCCAGGTCGGACCGGCCCGGCAGCAGCCCGGACAGCCGGGTCCGGAGCAGCCGACCGACCCGCCGCGGCCCGCCGCCGGGGGCGTTCGGCCGGGGCGGCCCGCCGGCGGCGGTGGAGGCCGGGGCCGCCGCGTTCATCGCTCCCCTTCCCCGGCTCGCAGCTCGTCGAGGAGGGCGTCCCGGTCGGTGAGGACCGCGCCGAGGATCCGCCGGCCGGCGGCGAGCAGGTCCGCCACGTCGGGGGTGCTGAGCGAGTACACGACCAGCGGGCCGTCCCGGTGCGAGGTGACCATGCCGGCCCGCCGGAGCACGGCGAGCTGCTGGGAGAGGTTGGACGGCTCCACGTCGATGGCGGCGAGCAGGTCGCGGACCGGCTTCGACCCGTCCTGGAGCAGTTCGAGCACCCGGATCCGGACCGGATGCCCGAGGGTGCGGAACAGCTCGGCCTTGGCCTGGTACAGCGGCACGGACACGACGACCCCTCCCCGGGTGACTCTGAAGACTTTACCACTTGCAAAAGTCTTCAAGTCTGGGCCTGGATCCGCTACCCGGTCAGGTCGTTGACGCAGCGGAGGACCGGCCGGGCGGTGAGGGCCGCCGGGTCGAGCGGCTCCGGCGCGGTGACCGTGAAGGTGGTCGACTCCCCCGGCAGCAGGGTGACCACGGCCTGGTCGACCTGCCCCGACGGGTGCAGCCGGTCCGGGAAGAGGGTCAGGTCGCGCAGCACCGTCCGCGCGGTCACCCGGACCCGCTGGGCGTCGCCCGCCGGCTCGACCGTCGCGTCCAGCCCCGCCGCCGGCCACTCGACCTCCCGGTCGGTGGCGAAGAACCACAGCGCCCGCTCCGCGGTCTCCCCGGCCTCCGCGACCAGCAGCTCCCGCCGGGCCTCGTCCGGCCGCGCCAGCTCCGCCGGCAGCGCCAGCACCACCGAGGAGTACGCGGGGACGTCGAGGTCCACCGAGGTCTTCGCCCTCGGCTCCCCGGTGAGCGTGAGCCGGGTGACCGTGGCCGGCGCCTGCCACGCCTCGCCGGTCTCGTTGACCGCCACCAGCGCGAGCCCGCCGTCCCGCGGCTGCACGGTGAGCAGCCGGTCGGCGTACGCCCGGCGCAGCGCGTACCAGAGGGGCTTGCGCCGGCCGTCGCCGTCGACGGCCGCCCAGGAGGTGACCGGCCAGCAGTCGTTGAGCTGCCAGACGATGGTGCCCATGCAGACCGGCCGGTGCGAGCGGAAGTGCTCGACGCCGAGCTGGATGGCCCGGGCCTGGTTGAGCTGGGTGAGGTAGTGCCAGTCGTCGAAGTCGGCGGGCGGCGGCAGGTGGGCGTCCAGCCCGCGCTGGAGCTTCCGGTCCCCGTCGGTCGCTTTCTGGTGGTGCGCCATCCCGGGCGAGTCGTGGGCGAGCGGCTCGTCGGAGAGGGCCCGGCGCAGCGTCGCGTACGCCGGGGGCGCCTGGTAGCCGAACTCGGCGACGAAGCGGGGCACGTACTCCCGGTACTTCGTGTAGTCGTCGGTATTCCACACGTCCCAGATGTGCATGGTGCCGTGCGCCGGGTCGTTCGGGTGCACGTCCTCGCTGCCGGACCAGGGGCTGCCCGGCCAGTACGGCCGGGTCGGGTCCAGCTCGGCGACGATCGCGGGCAGCAGCTCCAGGTAGTAGCCGCGCCCCCAGGTGCGGCCGGCGAGGGCCTCCTGCCAGTCCCAGTCGTGCCAGCCCCAGATGTTCTCGTTGTTGCCGGTCCAGAGCACCAGCGAGGGGTGAGCGGCGAGCCGGGTGACCTGCTCCCGCGCCTCCGCCTCGACCTCGGTGCGGAACGGCTCCTCCTCCGGGTACGCGGCGCAGGCGAAGAGGAAGTCCTGCTGCACGAGCAGCCCGAGTTCGTCGGCCAGCTCGTAGAAGTCCGCCGACTCGTAGCGGCCGCCGCCCCAGACCCGCAGCAGGTTGACGTTCGCCCCGACCGCCTGCGCGAAGCGCTCGGCGAGGCGGGCCCGGGTGACCCGGTTCGGGAAGGCGTCGTCGGGGATCCAGTTGACCCCCTTGACGAAGACCGGCACCCCGTTGACGTGCAGGGTGAACGCGGAGCCGTGTGCGTCGGGGGCGGTGTCCAGGTGCACCGAGCGGAAGCCGATCCGGCGGGACCAGTCGTCCAGCACCCGGCCGTCCGGGGAGCGGAGGGTCACGTCGAGATCGTGCAGCGGCTGGTCGCCGTACCCGACGGGCCACCAGAGCGCCGGGTCGCGCACGGTGAGGGTCGCCACGGCGTGGCGCTCCCCGGCCGGAACGGTGACCTCGACGGCGGCGCCGGCCACGGTGGCGTGCACGGTCAGCGGTTCGTCGCCCGCCCGCTCGACCTCGACGTGCAGCTCCACCCGGCCGGTGTCGCCCTCGACCGTGACCAGCGGCCGGACGGTCGCCAGCCGGGCGGTGGACCAGGCGTGCAGCCCGATCTCCTGCCAGATGCCGGCGGTGACCACGGTCGGCCCCCAGTCCCAGCCGAAGTTGCAGGCGGTCTTGCGGATGAAGTGGAACGGCTCCGGGTAGGCGTTCGGCCGGTCGACGAGCCGGTCCCGCTGCGCCTCGGCGTAGCGGTAGGGCGAGTCGAAGCGCACGGTGAGCGTGTTGGCACCCGGCCGGAGCAGCGGGCCGGCGGCGAACCGGTAGCCGCGGTGCTGGTTCTCGGTGCGGCCGACCTCGGTGCCGTTGAGGGCGACCGTGGCGACCGTGTCCAGGCCGGCGCAGACCAGGTCGACCCGCTCGTCGTCGCCGGGCCGCCAGTCGAAGGTGGTCTCGTAGACCCAGTCGGTCCGGCCGATCCAGCCCAGCCGGTACTCGTTGTCGTCGAGGTACGGATCGGGGATGAGGCCGGCCGCCAGCAGGTCGGTGTGCACGCAGCCGGGCACGGTCGCCGGCACCGCCTGCCCGGCGACCTCCGGCGGCACCTGCGGACCGGGCACCGCCCGCAGCGTCCAACCCTCGTGCAGCGTCTGACGGCTCACGACTTCACCGCGCCTTCCATGATTCCGCGGACGATCTGACGTCCACCGATGAACAGCATGACGAGCAGGGGCACGGTGGCGATGAACGCCCCGGCCAGCACCCGCCGGTAGATTACGTAGTTGCCGCTGGCCAGGTCGGAGACCGCGACCATCGAGGTCGGGAAGTCGGTGCCGCTCAGCGTGATGAGCGGCCACTGGAAATCGTTCCAGGTGGCCACGAAGGTGAGCAGTCCGAGCACGGCCAGGGCCGGGCGGATCGCCGGCAGCACGATGTTGGCGTACACCCGCATGGTGGTGGCGCCGTCCATCCGGGCCGACTCGACCAGCTCATCGGGGACGGTGTTGACGATGAACTGCCGCATGTAGAACACGCCGAACGCGGTGACCAGCCCGGGGGCGATCACCGCCAGCAGGGTGCCGTTCCAGCCGAGCTTGCCCATCACGATGTAGAGCGCCACGATGCCGAGCTGGTTGGGCACGGTCAGGGTGAGCACCACGAAGAGCATCAGCGCCTTGCTGCCCTTGAAGCGCAGCTTGGCGAAGGCGAAGCCGGCCAGCGAGCAGAAGAAGAGCACCGAGGCGGTCACCACGGTGGCGACGATGACGCTGTTGACGAGCGAGGCGGCGAAGTAGACGTCCTGGAGCGAGAAGACCTCGTCGGCGTTGGTCATGAACATCCCGCCCGGGACGATCGCCGGCGGCAGCTTCGCGAGGGCCTCGTCGCCGCTGGTGGCGATGACGAACATCCAGTAGAGCGGGAACGCGGCGAACAGCATGGTCAGCGCGAGGAACAGGTAGGTCCAGAGCCCTGCCTGGGTCTCCTGCGGGGCCCGCGCCATCAGCCGCGGCTTCCGGCGCGCGGGTCGTGCCACGGCGGTCACTGTGCTCTCCTTCCGTTCGCGACTGCGGTACTCCGCTTCGCTGCGTTCCTCGCGCTCACCGACGCCCTCCGGACAGTCGGTTCGTCACCACGTAGTTGACGCCGGCGACGATCAGGATGATCAGGAAGAGGGCCCAGGACATGGCCGCGGCGTAGCCGAGGTTGAGGTCCTTCCAGCCGACCTTGTAGATGAGCTGGGCGATGGTCTGCCACTCGCCGTTCGGCCCCCCGGTGGCGGCCTGGGCGTTCGGGTCGAAGAGCATCGGCTCGGTGAAGAGCTGGAGGCCACCGATGGTGGAGAGGATGACGGTGAAGAGCACCACCGGCTGGATCATCGGCACCGTGATCCGCCAGAGCTGCTTCCACGGTCCGGCGCCGTCGATCGCCGCCGCCTCGTAGACGTCACGCGGGATGGACTGCATCGCGGCCAGGTAGAGCAACGCGTTGTAGCCGATCCACTTCCAGTTGACCATCGTGGCGATGGCGATCCAGGAGTGCAGCTTGTCGGCCCGCCAGTCGATCGGGTCGTCGGCGCCGCCGAGCCCGAACAGGCCGAGCACCCAGTTGGCCATGCCGAAGTCGCGGGAGAAGAAGACGCTGAAGACCATGGTCGATGCGACGATCGGGGTGACGTACGGCAGCAGCACGCCCACCCGCCACCAGGTCTGTCCCCGCAGCTTCCGGTTGAGCAGCGCGGCGACCACCAGCGCGAGCAGCAACTGGGGCACCGAGGAGAGCAGGAAGATGCCGAAGGTGTTGTAGAGGGCGTTCCAGAAGTCCTCGTCGCCGAAGAGCCGGCTGAAGTTCTCGAAGCCCGCCCAGTAGGGCAGCGTCGGGTCGTCGAGCCGGTAGTTGCGCAGCGAGACCACGGCGTTGAACAGCAGCGGGAAGAGCCCGAACACGACGAAGAGCAGGAAGAACGGCGCGATCATGAGGTACGGCATGTAGCGCATGTCGAAGCGGTACAGCCGGTTGCGCCAGGTCAGCCGCCGGTCGTCGCCCCCGGAGCGGCCACGCTCTGGGGCGGCTCGGCAGCTCGACCGCGCGGGGGCGGCACGGGTGGTGGACATCGGATCACTCCAGGGCCGAGGTGGGTGAGGAGGTCAGGCGGTGACGGGGCGGCTGCGGCCCGCCCCGTCACCGGTGTCCGGTCAGGACTTGGCGGCCTTGTCGGCCTCCTTGACCGCCTCGCTCCAGGCGGCGTCCGGCTTCAGGCTCTTGTTCTCGACCCGCCGGATCACGTTCTCCACGGCGACCCGGGTGGGGCCGTTCTTCTTGCCCAGGTACTGCGGGGTGAGGCCCTGCGCCATCTTCGGGAAGATCTGCCCGACCGGGGCGTTGTTGAAGAACGGGTTCTTGAAGTCGGCGATCGCCGGGTCGGCGTACAGCGCCGGCTGGGAGGGCAGGTTGCCGACCTTCTTGAAGATCTCGATCTGCTGCTCCGGCGCGACCAGCCACTCCAGCAGCTTGTACGCCTCGTCGACGTGCTTGCCCTGCTTGGGGATGGTCAGGAACGAGCCTCCCCAGTTGCCGCCGCCACCGGGCACCGCGGCGATGTCCCACTTGCCCTGGGTGCCGGGGGCGGTGTCCTTGATGTGGCCGAGCATCCACGCCGGGCAGGCGAGCACGGCGAAGGCTCCGCTGGTGAAGCCCTTGTCCCAGTCGGCCTGGAAGCTGACCAGGTTGGCCGAGAGCCCGGCCTGGACGGCCTTGACGGTGTAGTCGAAGGCGACCTTCGGGCCGCCGTCCATCTGGAGCTGCTCCTGGTCGGTGTAGAAGCCGACCTGCTGCTGGCCGAGGATCGGGTTGAACAGGTTGGTGCCGGCGTCGATGAACTTCTTGTTGGTCTTGGCGGTGTACTGCTGGCCGACCTCGATGAACTTGTCCCAGTTGGGCCAGAGGGCGGAGACCTGGTCGCGCTCGGTGGGCAGGCCGGCGGCCTTGAACAGGTCGGTCCGGTAGCACATGGCCAGGCCGCCGACGTCGGTGCCGAGGCCGATCTGGGTCTTCCCGTCAGCGGAGAGGGACTGCTTCCACTTCCAGGGCAGGTACTTGCTCTCGTACGAGCCGGCGCCCTTGTCCAGCAGGTTGACGAACTTGTCGGACTGGCTGCGGAACTGGACCATGAAGCCCTCGTCGATCGCCGCGATGTCCGGCGCGCCGTTGCCGGCGACGAGCTTCTTCTGCAGGTCCTCGTGCTGGGCGTTGTACTCGCCGGAGTTCAGCTGGATCTTGATGTTCGGGTGCTCGGCCTCGTACTTCGCCTTGAGGTCCTGGAGGCCGAAGTCGCCCCAAAAGTTGATCTTCAGTGTGACCTGCCCGCCGGCCGCGCCGGAACCGCCGGTGGTGCTCTTGCCGCTGCAGGCGGCGACCATGACCAGGCTGACGGCACCCACGGTCGCCGCCCGGGCCCAGTGCGTCCAGGACCGTTTCATGTCATCCTCCGCGCCAAAATGGGAACGCTCCCGATATCGAGAGACGTTGACTGAACCGGATAAGTGAGCACACCGTACGGTGACCCCTCTGGAGTGTCAACGGCCGATTAACAGCGAGCCCGCCTCGTCGGCAACACGTCGCTCTGGGAGCGCGCTCATGCGTGGTTGAGCGCTCTCCGGCGCACAAAAGTAAGGCCAGGGCTGTCAGGGACGGCCGAGTCGGGCCGTACGCTTAACCGCGCAAGCGAAGGGCTGCGTCGATCGCGCCGCGGCCCGGTTGCAGTAGCGTGACAGCCGCCGGTCACCCCCGGCGGTCGAACAGGCCCGCGAGGGCCGGACGAGTGGAGGAGCGCGCCGGTGAAGCGGCCGACCATCGCCGATGTCGCCCGACGGGCCGGGGTCTCCAAGGGCGCGGTGTCGTACGCGCTGAACGGGCAGCCCGGGGTGTCCGAGGCGACCCGCCGGCGGATCCTGGCGATCGCCGCCGAGATCGGGTTCAGCCCGAGCAGCGCCGCCCGGGCGCTCTCCGGCGCCACGGCCAAGGCGGTCGGCCTGGCCCTGTGCCGGCCCGCCCGGATACTGGGCATCGAGCCCTTCTTCATGGAGCTGATCAGCGGCGTGGAGGCGGAACTGTCCGCCCGCTCGTACGCGCTGACCCTCCAGGTGGTGGCCGACCAGGAGGCGGAGATCGCGGTCTACCGCCGCTGGTGGGCCGAGCGCCGGGTCGACGGGGTGTTCGTCTGCGACCTGCGCACCGACGACCGCCGGGTGCCGGCGCTGGAGGAGTTGCAACTTCCGGCCGTGGTGATCGGCGGTCCCGGCCACACCGGCAGCCTGACCAGCGTCTGGTCCGACGACGCGGCGGCCCTGGTCGAGACGGTGGAGTACCTGGTCGCGCTCGGGCACAGGCGGATCGCTCGGGTCGGCGGGCTCCCCTCGCTGCTGCACACCGAGATCCGCACCGACGCGTTCACCGAGGTGTGCGGCCGGCTCGGACTGGACGAGGCCACCACGGTCTGGTCCGACTACACCGGCGAGGAGGGGGCGCGGGCCACCCGCCGGCTGCTCAGCTCGGCCGGCCGGCCCACCGCGGTGATCTACGACAACGACGTGATGGCGATCGCCGGGCTCTCCGTGGCGCAGGAGATGGGGCTGGCCGTGCCCGGCGACCTGTCGATCGTGGCCTGGGACGACTCCCCGCTCTGCCAGCTCGTGCACCCGCCGCTGACCGCCCTGGGCCGGGACATCCCCGCGTACGGGGCGCACGCCGCGCGGCAGCTCCTGGCCGTGATCGCGGGCGAGCCGGTGACGGGCCTCCAGGACGAGACCGCCCGGCTCACCCCACGCGGCAGCACCGCCCCGCCGCGGAGCCGGTGAACCGGTTCAGCTATCCCACTGAACGACCAGGTCAGCGGGGTGTCGAGGGAAACTCCTCGAACCACGCCTCCACCCGCTCGGCGGGGGCCGGGCGGGCCAGCGCGAAGCCCTGCCCGTAGCGGCAGCCGGCCCGGCGCGCCCCGGCCACCTGGGCGTCGGACTCCAGCCCCTCGACCACCACCTCCAGGCCGAGCCGATCGCCCAGGTTGGCCACCACGTCGATCAGCGGGCGCTGGCCGTCGGGGCCCGGCCCGACCAGGTGGGGGCCCACCTTGAGCAGGTCGATCGGGAGCCGGCGGAGCTGGGCGAGCGAGGCGTGCTCGGCGCGGAAGTCGTCCAGCGCGGTGCGGACGCCGAGCGAGCGGAGGCCGGCGAGCCGGGCCACCACGGTGGACAGCTCGGCGGCCACCGCCGGCTCGGCCACCTCCACCACCAGGCGCTCCGGCGGCACGTCGTACGCGGCCAGGGCGGTGGCCGTGCGGGCCACGAAGTCGGGCGCGGCCAGCTCCCGGGGCGTGACGTTGACCGCCATCCACAGCTCCCGGCCCCCCTCCGACCAGTCGGCGAGCTGCCGGCAGGCCCGGTCCAGCACCCACCGCCCGACCTCGCCGAGCAGGTCGAGGTCGGCCGCCACGGGCAGCAGTTCGTCGGGCAGCACGGTGCCCAGCACGGGGCTGCGCCAGCGCAACAGCGCCTCGGTGCCGACCGGCACGCGGTCGGCCAGCGCCAGCACCGGCTGGTAGACCAGGTCCAGCTCGCCCCGGGAGAGCGCGCCCGGCAGCTCCCGCTCCAGGTCCAGCCGGCGGACCAGCTGTTCCTCCAGGTAGGCGTCGTACCACTCGACCCGGTCCCGGCCCAGCTGCACCGCGCGCCGCCGGGCCAGGTCGGCCTGGCGCAGCACGTCCTCCGGCTCGCCGCCGGTGGTCTCGGCCAGCCCGACACTGGCCCGGATCCTCGTCGCCCCGCCGGCCCGCGGGTACGGCTCGGCGAGCGCCCCCAGCAGCCGGGTGCCCAGCGCGTACGCGAGCACCGGCCCCAGATCGGTGAGCACGGCGAACTCGCTGTCGGTGAGCCGGGCGACCAGATCGTGCGGACCGGAGCCGGACCGGAGCCGGTGGACGACCTCGGCCAGCACCGGCCCGTCCAGCACCGCCGTCTCGTCGGCCCCGTGCAGGTCGACGACGAGCAGCGCCCCGCCGGTGCGCCGGGCGAGGGCGTCGACCAGTTCGGCCCGGTCGGCCGGCGGGCCGTCGGCGGGCGGGCGGCCGTCGCCGGCCAGGTGCCGCGACCGCGCCTCGCCGGCGGCCAGTCGCTCGGCCCGGCGCCGCTGGTCGGCGGCGGCGAGCACCTCCCGGACCACGATCGGCGGGATGACGGACAGCCCCAGGGCGATCGCCGGGGCGGTGAACTGCCCCACCGTCCACAGGTGGTGACCGGCAGCCAGCGCCGCGATGCCGGCCGGCGCGGTGAGCCCGGGCCAGGCGACGGGCGCCGCGGCGGTGCCGGGGTTCTTCCGGGCCGCGGTACGCCGGGCGCCGGCCGCGGTGACCAGCGCGCCGACCAGCAGCGGCGGCGCGACGGCCAGCACGGCCCGGTCCGGCGCGGCGTAGGCGAGCAGCACCACGAGCAGGGCCAGCCCGCCCAGCGTGGCGGCCGCGCCGGCGTGGCAGCGGGCCGCGCCCGGCCGGCGGCTCCGCTCGGCGAGCGCGGCCACCGACAGGACGGCCAGCGCCAGGGCGCCGCCGACGCTGGCGGCGAGCGCGGCCGACGGCACCGGGCCGGTCGGCAGCAGCACCCAGCCGGCGAAGACCAGGCTGACGCCGAGGCCGACCATGTCGACGCCGCGGCGCAGCCGTTCCCGGCCGGAGAGCCGGGAGCGGCCGGGCAGCCGGAGCAGCGCGACGGCGTACAGCGGGGCGGTGATCGCCAGGCCGGCCAGCGCGACCGGCAGTCGGTGCCCGGGTTCACTCAGCGGCAGCACCGCGACGGTGAGACCGGCGGCCAGCACGGCGGCGTCGAGGATGCCGGCGACCCGGCGGGACAGTGCCACCCGTCGGGCGCGCCGCCCGGTCGGCCGGGCGACGGCCGGCTCGAACGGGCCGGCCCGCTCCGGCGGCGGGGTTCCGCGGGACCGCTGCCCGGCGGGCGTGCCGACGACGGGCGCGGGCCCGGCACTGGCCGGTGCGAGCGCGGCGGGCGGAGCAGCGGCCGGCGCGGGCGGGGCGGCGGGCGCGGCGGGCGGGGCACCGGCCAGCCGGGCGAGTCGGACGCAGGCCAGGGCGGAGCCACCGGCCACGGCGAGCGACACGGCGGCCGGGCCGGGGATCAGGCCGGCGGCGCCGGCGAGGACGAACAGCGCGCCGGCGAGCGACACGACGAGGTCGGGGAGCGGCGGCCGGCGGAGGGGACCGGCGGAGGGCTGGGTGACGGGCACGGCGGTCGCCTTCGTGAGGGGGCACGGGGCGGTGCGGTTGCGGTACGACGTGCGGGGTCAGCGGTGCGGGTCGGGGTGTCGGGCGCGATCGGCGCCGGACGGGGACCGGCGCGACCACGCCCATAAACGATCCCGGACAGCCAGGGTTACGCGACACGGCACGTGACGCCGATCACACCTGCTGGGTCCGCAGCGGGCCGCCCGCCGGGATCCCGGCCGGTCCCGGGTGGGATCATCGGGGGGTGAGCCGCGCCGACATCGTCCGTTTCCGCTACAGCCAGGCGATCCTGGTCGCCGCGATCGTCGCGTTCATCGGCGCGCTGCCGCTGGCCACCGCGCGCTGGTGGCTGCTCTGGGTGCTGCTGATCCCGCTCGCGCTCGGCGTCTGGGCGTGGCGGGCCGGCACCGACGCGGACGCCCGCGAGCTGCGGCTGCGGGCCCTCGTCGGGCAGCGGCGGGTGCCCTGGACGCGGGTCGCCGAACTGGCCACCGACGCGCGCGGCCGGGCGGTCGCCCGGCTCGACGACGGCGAGACGCTGGTGCTTCCCGCGGTCCGCGCCGCCGACCTGCCCCGGCTGGTCTCCGCCACCGGGCAGGAGCTGCCCGAGTCCGCCGGCTGAACCGTCAGTAGCCGTCGACCACCCGGTTCGTCAGCGGCTCCCCGGCCGCGAACCGGCGCAACTGCTCCCCCACCAGCCGGTACGCCCGCGGCAGCAGGCCGCGGACCGAGCCGGCGACGTGCGGGGTGAGCAGCACGTTCGGCAGCTCCCACAGGGGATGGTCGGCGGGCAGCGGCTCCGGGTCGGTCACGTCCAACGCGGCCTGCAGCCGCCCCGACGCCAGCTCGGCGACCAGCGCCGAGGTCCGGGCCACCGGGCCCCGGGCGGCGTTGACCAGCAACGCGCCGTCCGGCATCGCGGCGAGGAACTTCTCGTCGACCAGCCCCCGGGTCTGCTCGGTCAGCGGCACCAGCAGCACCACCACGTCCGCCTCGGGCAGCAGGGCGGGCAGCTCGTCCACCCCGTGCACCTCCTCGGCCGGGCGCGGCGTCCGGGCGACCAGGGTGAAGCTCACCTCGAACGGGGCCAGCCGGGCCCGGACGGCCGCGCCGATCGAGCCGGCGCCGACGATCAACACCCGCTTGCCGGCCAGCTCGTCGGTCGGGGCCACCTCGTCGTACGCCCACTCGCGGCGGCCCTGGGCGCGGGCCAGCGGGCCGAAGCCGCGCAGCGCGGAGAGGATCGCGGCGACCACCCACTCGGCGGTGGCCGAGTCGTGCACCCCCCGGGCGTCGCAGAGCGTCACGCCGTCGGGAATCCGCCCCACCCAGGCGTCCGCCCCGGCGGAGAGGAGCTGCACCACCTGGAGGTCGGGCAGCTCGGCCAGGAGCTCGCCGGCGTCCGGGCCGGCCAGGAAGGGCGGCACCCAGAACCGCACGCCGGACGGGGACGAGGGCAGCTCGGCCGGGTCCGCCAGCAGCTCCACGGTGACGCCCGGGGGCAGCTCGCCGAGGAGGCGCCGGCCGGCCGGGTGCGGAATCCATACCTTCACGACCGCCGACATTAGTCGCCCCGAACGGCGCCGGCGGGCGGGGCCGTGACGACCACCGCTGCCGGGATTGACGAGCAGCCCGGGGAGGTATAACCGAGGGCGGAACGTCGGCCGGCGTTCCCGACTCCGGAGACAGGTGGCGATGAGCGAGGACACTCCCGGGCGCCCGGCCGTGCCGATTCCGGCGCTGGTCGACGCCGAGCGGCTGCGGTCCCTCGCGGAGACCCGGCTCGGCGCGGCGCCGGACGAGGCGTTCGACCGGTTCGCGCGGCTGGTCAGCGACCTGCTCGACGTGCCGGTCGCGCTGGTCTCGCTGGTCACCGCCGAGCGCCAGTTCTTCCCCGGCGCGGCCGGGCTGCCCGAGCCCTGGGCCGGCCGGCGGGAGACCCCGCTGAGCCACTCGTTCTGCCAGCACGTGGTCGACGTCGAGGTGCCGATGGTGCTGCCCGACGCCCGGCTCTACCCCCGGGTGCGGCGGAACCTGGCCATCGAGGACCTCGGGGTGGTCGCGTACGCCGGGATGCCGCTGACCGATCTGGACGGCCGGGTGCTCGGCTCGCTCTGCGCCATCGACAGCAAGCCCCGGGCCTGGACGGCCGAGCAGCTGCGTACCCTCGCCGACCTGGCCGCCGCCTGCTCCTCCGAGCTGCGGCTGCGGATCGCGGTGCAGGGCGCCGAGCAGGCCCGCCGCCGCGCCGAGGAGGCGCACGACCGGCTCGCCATGCTGGCCGGGATGAGCGAGACGCTGGGCGGCACGCTCGACGTGGCCACGGCGATCGACCGGCTCGGGCAGGCCATGGTCCCGCTGCTGGCCGACTGGTGCCTGATCACCCTGGTCGACCCGGCGGGCCGGCCGCGGACGGTCGCCGGGACGCACCGGGACCCGCAGCGAAAGTCCGACGTCGCCCGGTTCGCCGAGGTGCTGGCCACCGGGCTCGGCCCGGACTCGATCATCCGCTCGGTGCTGCGCAGCGGCCGGCCGGTCATGCGCGGCGCGGCGAGCCTGGACGACGTGGCGCGCGGCACCACCAGCCCCGAGCTCGTGCCACTGGCCGCCCTGCTGGGCTTCGGCTCGCACCTCAGCGTGCCGATCACCGCCGCCGGGGACCGGATCGTCGGCACCGTCACGCTGGTCAACGGCCCCGCCCGGCGTGGATTCGACGAGAGCGACCTGCGGACGCTGCGGGACCTCGGCCGCCGCGCCGGCCAGGCGGTCGGCAACAGCCGGCTCTACAGCGAGCAGCGGCACGTCGCCGAGGTGCTCCAGCAGAGCATGCTGCCCACCCTGCCGGAGGTGCCCGGGGTGGAACTGGCCGCCCGCTACCTGCCGGCGGCCGACCGGGTGGAGGTCGGCGGCGACTGGTACGACGCCTTCGTCCAGCCCGACGGCGACCTGGTCGCCGCCATCGGCGACGTCGCCGGGCACGACATCGAGGCGGCGGCGACCATGGGCCAGCTGCGCAACCTCGTCCGCGGCGACGCGTACGGGCGGGACGACCCGGTCGACGAGCTGATGACCCACCTCGACCGGGCGATCCAGGGGCTGCCCGTCCCGACCGTCGCCTCCGCCGTGCTGGCCCGGGTCTGCCCGGCCGCACCCGGCCTCCGGCTCTCCTGGTGCAACGCGGGGCACCCGCCGCCGCTGCTGATCCCCGCCGAGGGGCCGGTGCAGGTGCTGGACGGGACCCGGGGCGCCCTCCTCGGCCTGGCCCGCACGCCCCGCCGCACGCGCCGGGAGCTGACCCTCGCCCCGGGCGACACCCTGCTGCTGCACACCGACGGGCTGATCGAGCGCCGCGACCGGCCGATCGACGAGGGGCAGGCCGAGCTGATCGAGCAGCTCGCCGGCACCGCTCCGCTCCCCCTCGCGGCCCTCTGCGACCGGCTGCTCGCCGCGGCCCCCCGGCGGGAGGACGACATCGCCCTGCTCGCCCTGCGCGCCCGGTGAGCCGGGAGGCGGTTCGTCGGGCCCGGTTCGCCACCCCGCCCGGCTAGGCTGGGCCAGGTGAGGCCGCATCCCCCGTACCCCCGCGCCGGCCGCCTCCGGGCGGCGCTGGCGGCGTCCTGCGCGACGCTGCTGCTGGGCACCGCCGGCTGCGCCTTCGGCGACCCGGATCCCGACCCGGCCGGCGAGCCGCCCAACCTCCCGTCGCCGTCCACCTCGGCCAGCCCGGGGGGCGCCGGCCAGCAGGTGGTCGCCACGGTGCTGGCCAAGGGGCTGGCGGTGCCGTGGGGCATCGCTTTCCTGCCCGACGGCGGCGCGCTGGTCACCGAACGGGACAGCGGGCGGATCCTCCAGGTCGGCCCGGAGTCCGGGCCGGAGGGGATGACCGTCCGGGTGGTGCAGACCGTGCCGGACGTGGCGGCCTCCGGCGAGGGCGGCCTGCTCGGCATTGCGGTCTCCCCGGCGTACGCCCGGGACCGCACGGTCTTCGTCTACTACACGAGCGCCGAGGACAACCGGATCGCGCGGGTGGAGCCGGGCCGGCCGCCGACCCCGATCCTCACCGGCATCCCCAAGGCCGGCAACCACAACGGCGGCGGGCTGGCCTTCGGCCCGGACGGCTTCCTCTACGCCAGCACCGGCGACGCCGGGCGCACCGCGAACGCGCAGGACCCGAAGAGCCTCGGCGGCAAGATCCTGCGGATCACCCGGGACGGCCGGCCCGCGCCGGGCAACCCCACCGCCGGCTCCCCGGTCTGGTCGACCGGGCACCGCAACGTGCAGGGCTTCGCCTGGACGCCGAACAAGCGGATGTACGCCGTGGAGTTCGGCCAGAACACCTGGGACGAGATCAACCAGATCAACAAGGGCGGCAACTACGGCTGGCCGCAGGTGGAGGGGCGCGGCGACGACAAGCGCTACGTCAACCCCATCGTGCAGTGGCGCACCGGCGACGCCTCCTGCTCCGGCCTGGCCGCGGTGGAGCGGCTGCTGGTCACCGCCTGCCTGCGCGGGCAGCGGCTCTGGCTGGTCGAGCTGGCCGGCAACGGCACCGTCCTCGGTCAGCCGCGCGAGCTGCTCACCGGCCGGTACGGCCGGCTGCGGGCCGCCGCGGTGGCGCCGGACGGGTCGGTCTGGGTGAGCACCTCCAACCGGGACGGGCGGGGCAAACCGGCCGGCGACGACGACCGCATCCTGCGGCTGGTCTTCGCCGACGGCGGCGCCGGACGCAGCTGATTCCGCTTCCGCCGGGTTTGCCAAGATCCTTCTACGGGCAGGTCAGAATCTCAGCATGGACGGCCAGGAGAACGAGCAGCACAGCACCGGGGACGAGACGGCTCCGGAGGACGGGCGTGCCCGCCGGTGGCGCCTTGGCACGGCGCTGCGCCGGCTCGGCGTGGTGCTGGCCCTGCTCGTGGTCACCCTCGCCGGCATGGTGGCCGGCACCTACGCGGGCGGGCACGTGGGCACCGACATCGGGCCGTTCCGCGCGCAGCTCAACCTCAGCCCGTCGCTGAGCGGCGGCACCACCGTCGACATCCCGCCGCTGGGCGCGCTGCTGCTGGACAGCCACGACGGGCCGGCGTACCTGACCGTCGAGCTCGGCGCGCTGGACCAGCGGCGTACCGAGGCGCTGATCGACGACCCGGCGAGCATCAGCCGGGCCAGCCAGTCGGCGGTCGAGGACGTGCGGGCCGGCGTGATGCGGCTCGGCCTGAAGACCCTCGCCTCGTCGGTGCTGGCCACCCTGCTCCTGGCCGGCCTGGTCTTCCGCGACATGCGCCGCACCGCGTGGGCCGGCGGGCTGGCGCTGGTGGTCACCGCCGGCAGCCTCGGCCTGGCCGCCGCCACCATCCGCCCGCAGGCCATCGAGGAGCCGCGCTACGAGGGGCTGCTGGTCAACGCCCCGGCGATCGTCGGCGACGCGCGGCGGATCGCCAACGACTACACCAAGTACGCCGAGCAGCTGCAACGGCTGGTCGGCAACGTCAGCAAGCTCTACACCACGGTCTCCGCGCTGCCGGTGGTCCAGCCGTCGCCCGGCACCACCCGGGTGCTGCACGTCTCCGACATGCACCTCAACCCGACCGGCTGGCAGCTGATCCGCACCGTGGTGGAGCAGTTCAACATCGACGTGGTGATCGACACCGGCGACATCACCGACTGGGGCAGCGAGCCGGAGGCGTCCTTCGTCGGCTCGATCGGCCTGCTCAAGAAGCCGTACGTCTACATCCGCGGCAACCACGACTCGGCGAAGACGGCCGCCGCGGTGGCCGCGCAGCCCAACGCCATCGTGCTGAACAACTCCACCACGACGGTCTCCGGGCTGACCATCGCCGGCATCGGCGACCCCCGGTTCACCCCGGACAAGGAGACCTCGCCGGCCGGCAGCGGGCTCACCAGGGTCGTCGCCGACCAGGTGATCGGCGCCGGTGAGCAGCTCGCCGCCACGGTCAAGAGCTCGCCGAAGCCGGTGAACATCGCGCTGGTGCACGACCCGGCCTCGGCCGGGTCGCTCTCCGGCACCTGCCCGCTGGTGCTGGCCGGGCACACCCACGCCCGGCAGGTGTCGAAGCTGCCGCAGGTGCCGGACAAGCAGCCGACCCAGCTCATGGTGGAGGGCTCCACGGGCGGCGCCGGGCTGCGCGGCCTGGAGGGCGAGAAGCCCACCCCGCTGTCGATGTCGGTGCTCTACTTCGACCAGCAGAAGCTGCTCCAGGCCTACGACGACATCACCGTGGGCGGGACCGGGCAGTCGCAGGTCAACCTGGAACGGCACGTGATCCAGGACCCGAAGAAGGGCGACCAGGTGCCGGTCACCCCGACGCCGACCCGGGGCGGGCCCGTGTCGCCCGCCCCGACCGGCAGCCCGACCGCGACGCCGAGCCCCACCGGCTGACGCTCAGCGCAGCGAGAGCGCGGCCAGCGCGGCGTTGACGATGCTGCCGGGCAGCAGGTCATGCAGCTCGTACAGCTCCCCGACGCTGCCGGACTGGCCGAACTCGTCCACCCCGAGCGGCACGGCCGGGGCGCCGAGCGCCGAGCCGAGCCAGGCCATCGCGTGCGAGGCGGCGTCGTGCACGGTGACCACCGGCACCCGGTCGGCGAAGGCCGACCGCAGCGCCCCGGGCACGCTCGGCACGGTCGCCGTCCGCACGCCCTGGCGCAGGGTCCGCTGCCAGGCCCGGTAGAGCCGGTCCAGGCTCGTCACGTCGACCACGTGCGCCGCGACGCCCTCCTCGGCCAGCTCGGCGGCGGCCGCGAGGACCTCCGGCAGCACCGCGCCGGAGGCGGCGAGCTGCACGACCGGGGCGTCCGCGAGATGGGGGTACGCCTCGTGTGCGTCGACCAGCCGGTACGCCCCGGCCACCACCTGCCGGCGCAGCACCGCGTCGCCGATCCGGGCCCGGGCCGCCTCGAACGGCGCCTGGTCGATCGGCCGGGTGCTGAGCCGGAAGTAGTACGCCCCGTCCTCGGCCGGCGCGGCGGTGGCGGCCGGCGCCGCTCCCCCGGCGATCTGGCCGAGCGCGTCGCAGAGCAGCCAGTCGAGGCTGCCGGCGTACGCGGGTTCGCAGAAGGTGACCCCGGGCAGCTCCAGGCCGACCGAGGCGGTGATCGTCGACTGGTGGGCGCCACCCTCGGGGGCGAGGGTGATGCCGGACGGGGTGCCGGCGACCACGAACCGGGAGCCCGAGTAGGTGCCGTAGAGGAAGGCGTCCAGGCCGCGCAGCACGAACGGGTCGTAGACCGTGCCGACGGGCAGCAGCGGCTGCCCGGACAGGTCCCACGACAGGCCGAGCTGGCCGAGCAGCAGGAACAGGTTCATCTCGGAGATGCCCAGCTCGATGTGCTGCCCGGCGGGGGTCTCCGTCCAGCGCAGCATCCGGTCCTCGGTCCAGGAGCGCTGCTCGGTCGGGGCGAACACGCCGGTCTTGTTATGAACCCCGCCAGGTTGGTGGAGGTGGCCACGTCCGGCGCGGTGGTGACCAGGTAGGGCGCGACCTTCGGGTCGCGGGCCAGGTCGACCAGCACCCGGCCGAAGACCTCCTGGGTGGAGACGGGCTTGTTGACCCGTACCTTGGTGGTCTCCGGGACGGTGACCCCCAGCGCCCGCTCGCGCGGCGCGCGGGACAGCGCCTCCCGGCGCTCGCCGGCCCGGATGCCGGCCGGGGAGGCCGGGTCGAGGCGGTCCCACTCGGTGTCCCGGGTCAGGCCGTGCGCGGCGCGCAGCGCGTCGACCTGCTCGGTGGTGAGCAGCGCCGAGTGGTTGCGCGGGTTGCCGGCGATCGGCAGCCCCCACCCCTTGACCGTGTACGCGAAGACCACGCTGGGCCGGTCGGTGACCGCGTCGCACTGGGCGTACGCGTCGAGCATCGCCTGCAGGTCGTGCCCGCCCAGGTCGGTGACGAGCGGGCCCAACTCGTCGTCGGGGATGTCGGCCACGAAGGCGGCCACCTCGGCCGGGGCACCGTCCAGGAACTGCTTGCGCAGCGCCGGCCCGGCCAGCCCGAACAGCGACTGGTACTGCTCGTTCGGCATCAGGTCGATCCAGTCGCGCAGCGCTGCCCCGCCCGGCCGCTCGTACGCCTCGGCGAGCCTGCGGCCGTACTTGACCTCGACCACGTGCCAGCCGGCGGCCTCGAACTGCCCGCGCCACTGGTTGATCCGGACCCCGGGGACGACCCGGTCCAGCGACTGGCGGTTGAAGTCGACCAGCCACATGACGTTGCCCAGCCCGGTGGTGGCCGGGTCGGCGACGGCCTCCCAGATGTTGCCCTCGTCCAGTTCCGCGTCGCCGATGAGGGCGATGAACCGGGAGTGCGGCCGCTCGCCGAAGTGCGCGTCGACGTAGCGGCGGGTGACCGCGGCGAACAGCGGCGCGGCGGCGCCCAGGCCCACCGAACCGGTGGAGAAGTCCACCCCGTCCGGGTCCTTGGTCCGGGACGGGTACGACTGCAACCCGCCGCGCGCCCGCAGCTTCGGCAGGTAGGACCGGTCCAGGTTGCCGAGCAGGTACTGGACGGCGTGGAAGACCGGCGAGGCGTGCGGCTTGACCGCGACCCGGTCCTCGGCGTCCAGGTGGGCGAACCAGAGCGCGGTCATCGCGGTGACCAGCGAGGCGCTGGACGCCTGGTGGCCGCCGACCTTCACGCCGTCGCCGGTGTCCCGGTCGTGGTTGGCCGCGTCCACGATGCGGGTGGCGAGCCAGAGCACCCGCCGCTGGATCTCGTCGAGGACGTCGAGGTCGTGCTGGTTCACGGTGACTCCATCCGGGCGTCGCCGTTGACGCCCACGCGCGGGGGGGTGCGGGGTGGCCGCGTACTCGGAAGAGACCGGGGGCCGCCGCCGGATCACGGCGGCGGCCCCCGGGACGGGACTCAGCCCTGGACGCCGAGGCGCGCCAGGATCAGCTCGCGGACGGTCTTGGCGTCCGCCTGGCCGCGGGTGGTCTTCATGACCGCGCCGACCAGCGCGCCGGCCGCCGCGACCTTGCCGCTGCGGATCTTGTCGGCGACGTCCGGGTTGGCGGCGATCGCCTCGTCCACGGCGGCGGTGAGCGCGCCGGTGTCGGAGACGACCTCCAGGTTGCGGTTGGTCATGATCTCGGTCGGCGAGCCCTCGCCGCCCACCACGCCCTCCAGCACGATGCGGGCCAGCTTGTCGTTGAGCCGGCCGGCGTCCACCAGGCCCTGCAGCTCGGCGACCTGCTCCGGGGTGGCCCCGACGTCGGAGAGTTCCACGCCGGTCTCATTGGCCCGCCGGGACAGCTCGCCCAGCCACCACTTGCGGGCGGCGGCCGGGGTGGCGCCGGCGGCCACGGTCCGCTCGATCAGTTCCACCGCGCCGGCGTTGACCACCGACTGCATGTCCAGGTCGGACAGGCCCCAGTCCTGCTGGATGCGCTTGCGGCGCAGCCGCGGCAGCTCCGGCAGGGCGGCCTTCAGCTCGGCCACCCAGGCGGGGTCCGGCGCGAGCGGGACCAGGTCCGGCTCCGGGAAGTACCGGTAGTCGGTGGCGGTCTCCTTGGACCGGCCGGGGGTGGTGTCCCCGGTGTCCTCGTGGAAGTGCCGGGTCTCCTGCGTGATGGTGCCGCCGGCGTCGAGCACCGACGCCTGCCGCAGCATCTCCGAACGGACCGCCCGCTCGACCGAGCGCAGCGAGTTGACGTTCTTGGTCTCGGTGCGGGTGCCCCACTCCTCGCCCGGCTTGTTCAGCGAGGTGTTGACGTCGCAGCGCAGCGAGCCCTCCTCCATCCGGACGTCGGAGACGCCCAGCGAGCGGATCACGTCGCGCAGTTCGGTCACGTACGCCCGGGCCACCTCGGGAGCGAGCGCGCCGGTGCCGGGGACCGGCCTGGTGACGATCTCCACGAGGGGGATGCCGGCCCGGTTGTAGTCGACCAGCGACTCGGTGGCGCCGTGGATCCGACCGGTGGCGCCGCCGACGTGCAGCGTCTTGCCGGTGTCCTCCTCCAGGTGCACCCGCTCGATGCCGATCCGCACGATCTCGCCGTTCACCTCGACGTCCAGGTAGCCGTCGACGCAGAGCGGCTCGTCGTACTGGCTGATCTGGAAGTTCTTCGGCATGTCCGGATAGAAGTAGTTCTTCCGGGCGAACCGGCACCACTCGGCGATGGAGCAGTTCAGCGCGAGACCGATCCGGATGGTCGCCTCGATGGCCGCCTTGTTGGCCACCGGCAGCGAGCCGGGCAGGCCCAGGCAGACCGGGCAGACCCGGGTGTTCGGCTCGCCGCCGAAGTCGGTCGGGCAGCCGCACCACATCTTGGTGTTCGTGCCCAGCTCGACGTGGGTCTCCAGGCCGATCACCGGTTCGTAGCGCGCCACGACCTCGTCGTACGCGGGCAGTGTCGTCGTCATCGGTGCTCCTGCCTCACAGTGCCGGTGGGGTGAACGTGCCGACCGTGGACTCCAGCGCGGCGGCGACCCGGTACATCCGGTCGTCGGCCATGGTCGGGGCCATGATCTGGAAACCGACCGGCAGCCCTTCGGAGAGGCCGCACGGGACCGAGATGCCCGGCCCGCCGTAGAGGTTGGTCGGGATGGTGAACAGGTCGGCCAGGTACATCTGGTAGGGGTCGGCGGTGCGCGCCCCGATCGGGAAGGCCACGAACGGGGTGGTCGGCGAGATGAGCGCGTCCACCCGCTCGAAGGCGGCGGTGAAGTCCCGGGTGATCAGGGTGCGGACCTTCTGCGCCTGCCCGTAGTAGGCGTCGTAGTAGCCCGAGGAGAGCGCGTAGGTGCCGAGCATGATGCGCCGCTTCACCTCGGGACCGAAGCCGGCCTCCCGGGTCAGCGACATGACCTCCTCCAGCGACCGGTTGCCGTCGTCGCCGACCCGCAGGCCGAACCGGACGCCGTCGAACCGGGCCAGGTTGGAGGAGCACTCGCTCGGCGCGATCAGGTAGTAGGCCGGCAGGGCGTACTTGAAGTGCGGGCAGGAGATCTCGACGATCTCGGCGCCCAGCTTCGCGAGGGCCTCCACCGACTCGCGGAACGCGGCCATCACGCCCGGCTCGGCGCCCTCGCCGGTGAACTCGGTGACCACGCCGAGCTTCACCCCGGTGAGGTCGCCGGTGGCGCCGAGCTTCGCAGCGCCCACCACGTCCGGCACCGGGGCCGGGATCGAGGTGGAGTCGTTCGGGTCGTGGCCGGCGATCACCTGGTGCAGCAGCGCGGCGTCGAGCACCGTGCGCGCGCACGGGCCGGGGGTGTCCAGCGAGGAGGAGAACGCCACCAGGCCGTAGCGGGAGGTGCCGCCGTAGGTGGGCTTCGCCCCGACCGTGCCGGTGACCGCGCCCGGCTGGCGGATCGAGCCGCCGGTGTCCGAGCCGATCGACAGCGGCGCCTCGTACGCGGCCAGCGCCGCCGCGCTGCCGCCACCCGAGCCACCCGGGATGCGGTCCAGGTCCCACGGGTTGCGGGTCGGGCCGTACGCCGAGTATTCCGTGGAGGAGCCCATGGCGAACTCGTCCATGTTGGTCTTGCCGAGCATCACCGTGCCGGCGTCGCGCAGCCGCTGCACGACCGTCGAGTCGTACGGCGGGCGCCAGCCCTCCAGGATCTTCGAGCCGACGGTGGTCGGCACGCCCTTGGTGGTGAGCACGTCCTTCACGGCGACCGGCACGCCGGCCAGCGGGCCCAGCTCCTCGCCGGCGGCGCGGCGCTCGTCCACCCGGCGGGCGGCGGCCAGCGCGCCCTCGGTGTCGACGTGCAGGAAGGCGTGGACCCGCTCGTCGACGGCGGTGATCCGGTCCAGGTGGGCCTGCGTGACCTCCACGGCGGAGGTCCCGCCGGTCGCCACCAGGCCGGCGATCTCGGCGGCGGTGAGCCTGGTCAGGTCAGTCATGAAGCCACATCCTCGTCCAGGATCCGCGGGACGCGGAACCGCTGCTCCTCGGCGTCGGGCGCACCCGACAGCGCCTCCTGCGGGGTCAGGCACGGCGTCACCACGTCCTCACGGAGGACGTTGGTCAGCGGCACCGAGTGGGACGTCGGCGGAATGTCCGCCGCGGCGACCTCGCCGACCTGGGCGACCGACTGGAGGATCACGTCCAGCTGGCCGGCGAAGGTGTCCAACTCCTCCTCGGTGACGGCGAGCCGCGACAGTCGCGCGAGATGCGCGACCTCCTCGCGGGAGATGGCGGCCATCGGGTGCCCCCTTCGTGGCTGTCCTGCTGCGTCTGCGGTGTGCCGGCCGCGCGCTCGCCGGGGACGATGACACGCGGTGACCGGAGCGAGTCTATTGCCCTCCGGTGGGGCCGACGCCTCCGACTCCCGGTGCCCGGCCGCCGGGACGCCGGTCAACGGGCCGGTCGGCGCGGCCCGTCACCCTCCGCCGCCACGGCCGGGTGGACCGGACGGTACCGGGACAGCCAGGTCACCAGCTCCTCGGCCGGCATGGGGCGGGCGTGGAACCAGCCCTGCGCCACGTCGCAGCCGGCCGCGTGCAGCAGCCGCCAGGTGCGCTCGTCCTCGACGCCCTCGGCCACCACCCGCAGCCCGAGGGCCCCGGCCAGCTCGATCATCGACCGGACGATCGCCGCGTCGTCGGGGTCGTCGGCCATCCCCAGCACGAACGACCGGTCCACCTTCACCTCGGACAGCGGCAACCGGCGCAGGTGCTGCAACGACGAGTAGCCGGTGCCGAAGTCGTCCAGCGCGATGCCGACCCCGATCCGGTGCAGCTGGGTGATGCTGGCCAGCACCCGCCGCGGGTCGGCCATCAGCGCGCCCTCGGTGATCTCCACCTGGAGCCGGTCCGGCGGGACGCCGTAGCGGGCCAGCCGGTCGGCGATCTGCTCGGCGATCTCGCCGGTGTGCAGGTCGCGGACGCTGACGTTGAGCGCGGCGCGCAGCGTGACGCCGGCCGCCGACCACTTGGCCACCTGCTCCACCACGTCGTCCACCACCCGGCGGGTGAGCAGCCGCATCACCGCGCTCTGCTCGGCGACCTGGATCAACTCCCCGGGGTCGACCATGCCCCGGCGCGGGTGCCGCCAGCGCAGCAGCGCCTCGACCCCGACCACCTCGCCGGTCGCGATGGCGATCTGCGGCTGGTAGTACATGGTGATCTCGCCCGGGTCGTCCGCCCCGCCGGGGTGACCGGCCGGCCGGGCCCGGGCCGGGCCGCGCGGCTCCATCGGCCGGCTCGGGACCGGTGCCGCGCCGGCCTCCGACCCGGAGCCGGACGGTCCGCTCGGGCCGCCCGGTCCGCCCGCTCGCTGACGAGCCGCGTCGTCGCCCTCCGGCTGGCCGACGGTCACGGTGTCGGGCTGGCCGCCGAGCGCCGCGCCGAGCACCGCCTCCGGCCGGCCGTCGGGCCCCACCTCGGGCTGGCCGCCGTGGGCCGGGGTGAGCCGGTCGCCGTCCCCGGGCGACGGAACCTCCGCCGGGGCCGGACGGGCCGCCCGGCGGCGGATCGGGTCCGCGCCGGTGACGATCCGGTTGATCAGCTCGTCGTCGTGCCGCACCTCGACCCGCTCGCGCCGCCGCAGCCGCCACCGCCCCGGCGGCTCCAGGTCGCGGCGCGGCCGCAGCCGCCCCGACCCGGGGATGTCGGAGGACCCGTCGCCGGGTCGCGCCCGACCGCCGTTGCGAGGCAGACCGTCGGCCCGGGCCGGCCGCGCCGCCGGGGCGGGCAGGCCGGGCGCCGGGGCGAGGGCCGCGCCGTCGCCACCACGTACACCGGTCGGCTCCCCGGCCGGGGCCGGCGGCCCGGCCTCCAGCACGCGGCGCAGGTCGGCAAGGAGGCTCAGCCGCTCGGCGGAGTTGTGGTCGGACTCCGGCGCGTAGACGGCGACGGTGTCGTTGCGGTGCTTCGCGTCGTACATCGCCACGTCGGCGTGGCGCATCAGGGTGGCGAAGTCCTCGCCATGCTCGGGGAAGAGGGCGACGCCGATCGAGCCGCCCACGTCCAGCGGCAGCCCGTCCAGCGGCACCGGCTCGGCGAGCGCGGCCACCACCCGGTCGGCCCGCTCGCGGGCCTGGTCGGTGCCGGTGAGCCCGGGTACGACGATGGCGAACTCGTCGCCGCCGAGCCGCGCCACCAGGTCCCCCTCACCGACCACCTCGATCAGCCGGGCGCTCACCTCGACGAGCAGCCGGTCACCCACCGCGTGCCCGAGCGCGTCGTTGACGTGCTTGAACCGGTCGAGGTCGAGCAGCAACAGGGCCAGGTGGGCGTCCGGCTCGCCCCGGGCGGCCCGCTCGGCGTGCAGGTGCACCTGCTCGGCCACCTCGGTGAGCAGAGCCTTGCGGTTGGGCAGCCCGGTCAGCGGGTCGAGGTCGGCGAGCTGCTCCCGCTCGGCGGAGAGCCGGGCCATCCGGTAGACCGCGAAGAGCGGCACCAGCACCAGCGGGATCAGCGCAGCGCTGGCCCGGGCCGCGGCCACCAGCACCGGGGCGAGCAGCAGCAGCGAGCCGGTGGAGAGCAGCTCGTAGGCCAGGCCCAGCCGGACGCTGGGCCACCAGCGGTCGCCGAACCGCAGCCGGATCGCGGAGCTGACCAGGCCGTAGTTGACCACGAACCAGGCCGCCGTGGCGCCGCCCACCGCCGCCACGTCGGTCCAGTGCAGCCGGCCACCGTCGAAGAGCTCGCCCGAGCCGAGCCGGGTGACCGCGTACGCGGCCGCCAGCGCGCAGGCGTACTGGGCGCCGTTGAAGGCGGTGCGCCATCCGGCGTAGCCGAGCCGCCAGCCGGAGACGGCCACCGCCACGGCCTGCACCGCGACGGCCGGGCCGAGCCCCCAGCCGAGCAGGATGGCGAAGGTGAAGCAGGTCGACGGGAAGACCGCCGAGGTCTGGCGTCGACCGGGCGGCACGAACGGCCGGGCGTCGCAGGCCACGGCGAGCGCCGCCATGGTCCAGAAGGCGGCCGGCAGGTCGGGCAGCTCGTCGGGGAGCGCGGCCAGCGGCCCGGCCGACACGAGCAGGGCCAGGACGCCGACCACACTGACGAAGCCGAAGAACGGCCCGGTCCGCCCGGGCGGCACGGAGTTTCGCGGGTCGCCGGTCTCCATCGCACCTCCCGGGATCGGCCCCTGGCATGCGCCGTCACACGCCGTACGCCAATGAAACGCCCTCGGTGCCGACTTCCCCGACACGACAGTCACGAATCGGTCGTAGTCGTAATTAAGTTGGAATACGCGGCAGGCTGCGCCGCGCGGGTGTCAGCCCTCGATGCGGGCCACCTCCCGGGCCGCGTCCGGGCCGGACTCCAGCAGCACCCGGAAGCCGTCCTCGTCGAGGACGGGCACCTTGAGGCTGGCCGCCTTGTCGGCCTTGGAGCCGGGGTTGTCGCCGACCACCACGAAGCCGGTCTTCTTGGAGACCGAGCCGGTGACCTTGCCGCCGCGGCTCTGGATCGCCTCGGACGCCTGGTCGCGGCTGAACCCGGCCAGGGTGCCGGTGACCACCACGGTCACCCCTTCGAGCGGGCGCGGCCCCTCCTCGCCGGCCTCCTCGGCCATCCGCACGCCGGAGTCGGCCCACTTGCGCACCACCTCGCGGTGCCAGTCGACGGCGAACCACTCCTTGATGCTGGCCGCGATGGTCGGGCCGACGCCGTCCACCGAGGACAGCTCCTCCTCGCTCGCCGCGTCGATCGCCTCGACCGAGCGGAAGTGCCGGGCGAGGGCCTGGGCCGCGGTCGGGCCAACGTGCCGGATGGAGAGCGCGACCAGCACCCGCCACAGCTCCCGCTCCCGGGCCACGGCCAGGTTGTCGAGCAGCTTGGTCGCGTTGCTGCCCAGCGTGCCGTCCTTATTGACGAAGAACGGCGCGCGGGAGAGCTGCTCGGCGTCGAGGGCGAACAGGTCACCCTCGTCGTGGATGATCCCGGCGTCGAGCAGCGCGGCAGCGCCCTTGTAGCCGAGCACCTCGATATCGAAGGCGCCCCGGCCGGCCAGGTGGAAGACCCGCTCGCGCAGCTGCGCCGGGCAGCTGCGCGAGTTGGGGCAGCGGATGTCGACGTCGCCCTCCTTGGCCGGCGCCAGCGGCGTGCCGCAGGCCGGGCAGGTGGTGGGCATGACGAACGGGCGGGCGTCGGCCGGGCGCAGGTCGACCACCGGGCCGAGCACCTCGGGGATGACGTCGCCGGCCTTGCGCAGCACCACCGTGTCACCGATGAGCACGCCCTTGCGCTCGACCTCGCGGGCGTTGTGCAGGGTGGCCAGGGCGACCGTGGAGCCGGCCACCCGGACCGGTTCGAGGACGGCGAACGGGGTGACCCGGCCGGTGCGCCCGACGTTCACGTCGATGTCGAGCAGCTTGGTGGTCACCTCCTCCGGCGGGTACTTGAAGGCGATGGCCCAGCGCGGCGCGCGGCTCGTCGAGCCGAGCCGGCCCTGGATGGAGACCGGGTCGACCTTGACCACCACGCCGTCGATCTCGTGCTCGACGTCGTGCCGGTGCTCGGCGTAGTAGGCGATGTATTCGGCCACCCCGGCCAGGTCGGGCACCACCCGCCAGCGGTCGCTGGTCGGCAGCCCCCACGCCCGGAGCGCCGCGTAGGACTCGGACTGCGCGGCCGGCTGGAAGCCCCGGCGGGCACCGATGCCGTGGACCACCAGGCGCAACGGCCGGGAGGCGGTGATCCGCGGGTCCTTCTGGCGCAGGCTGCCGGCGGCCGCGTTGCGCGGGTTGGCGAACGGCGCCTTGCCCTGCTCGACCAGGCCGGCGTTGAGGTCGGCGAAGCCGGCCACCGGGAAGTAGATCTCGCCGCGCACCTCGAGGAACTCGGGCACGTCGGGGAAATCGTCGGAGGGGGTCAGCCGGGCCGGCACGTCCCGGATGCTGCGGACGTTGGCGGTGACGTCCTCACCGGTGCGCCCGTCGCCCCGGGTGGCGGCCCGGACCAGCCGCCCCTTCTCGTAAGTCAGGTTGATGGCCAGGCCGTCGACCTTGAGCTCGCAGAGGTAGGGCACCGGGCCGCCGGCGTCGCGCTCGACCCGCTCGGCCCAGGCGGCCAGCTCCTCGTCGGCGAAGGCGTTGTCGAGCGAGAGCATCCGCTCGGCGTGGGTGACCGGGGTGAAGTCGGTGGAGAAGGTGCCGCCGACGCGCTGGGTCGGCGAGTCGGGGGTGCGCAGCGCCGGGTATTCCGCCTCCAGCGCCTCCAGCTCACGCAGCTGCTCGTCGAACTCGGCGTCGGAGACGATCGGCGCGTCCAGCACGTAGTAGCGGTACTGGTGCTCGGTGAGCTCCTGGCTCAGCGTGGCGTGCCGCTCCCGCGCCTCGGGGGTCGGCTCGGCGCCCGCCGCCGCCTCCTGGGCCGGGCTGACCGTCTGGGGAATCGCTTCTTCGGACACCCTGCCGCCTTCGGACACCGCTGTCGACCTCCCGTGATCGTGCTACCCCCGCACGGTAGCGGGCGGGGCCGACAACCGCCCCCACCCCACCGACTCGTTCGCCGTCGATCATGACGTTGGCGGCGCCGAAGCCGACATTCCACCCCGCCAACTTCATGATCGACGGGAGGGGTCCGGGGCCCGGGTCGGGGTGGTTGGTGCCGGGCGGTGGGGTGGTCGGCGTGCGACGATCGCCGGGCGGTGGTGGGGCGGCACGGGTGAGAGGCGGGGGTACGGATGCGCGACGGGCTGCTCTGGGCGGCGGTGATCGTGGTCTGTGTGGCGGCCGGCTGGCTGTGGGGCGAGTGGCGGCGCCGGGCCGCGAACCGGTCCGCGGAGGCGGGTCGGCGCGCGGGACGCCGGTCGGGCGCGGGGGACCGCTCCGGGCGTGGTCCCCGCTCGGGAACGGAGGTGCGCAGCGACGGCGGCGCACGCCCCGGACGCGGCGGCACGCGTCCCGCCGGCAGACCGGACGGCGGCCGCCCCGACGGCGAGCCGGCGCGCGGGCGTACCGGCGCGGCGCCGCGGCCGCGGGACGCCGGGCGGGGTCCGGCGACCGCGCCGCGCCCCGGGGAGATCTGGTGGGCCGACGTGCCCTACGCCGACGGGACGGGCTCGAAGGTGCGCCCGTGCCTGGTGCTGCGGGTCGACGGCCGGGACGCCGACGTCCTGAAGATCACCAGCCAGGACAAGTCGGACCGGGACGACCACCTGCCGATCCCGACCCGGAGCTGGGACCCGGACGCCGACCACGACAGCTTCCTGGACATCAGCGAACCCATCCCGGTGCCCCTCACCGCCTTCGAGGACAGGGCCGGCACCTGCGCCCCCGACCTCTGGCGTGGCATCCGCCGCCTCCCCCACCTCACGGTCTGACCAGCGCCCGACCGGTCGGGTCAGTCGAGGGCGGTGCTGAGGGCGCGCAGGTGGTCGGCGTATTCGATCCGGGTGGACCAGTCGGCGGGCCACGCCGACATGCCGTGGGCGGCGCCGACGAAGGCGCCGGCCAGGGCGGCGATGGAGTCCGAGTCGCCGGCCGTGGTGGCGCCCCGGGCCAGCGCGCCGACCGGGTCGTCGGCGTGCCGCAGCGCGCAGAGCAGCGCGGTGGCCAGCGCCTCCTCGGCGATCCAGCCCTCGCCGGTGTGCCGGCACGGGTCGCCGCCGTCGTCGGGGCGGGCCAGCGCCGCGTCGAGCCGCCCGAGCACCCGCAGGCACTCGTCCCAGCCCCGGGCGATGAACTCCGCCGGCCTCCGCTCGCCCGAGCGCTGCCACAGGTCGCCCAGCCAGTCGGCCCGGTAGACCGTGCGCTGCGCCCGGGCCCGGTCGGTGAGCAGCCCGGGCAGCTCGGGCAGCGCGGCGCCGTCGCGCAGCAGCCGGACCGCGTACGCGGTCAGTTCGCTGGCCGCCAGGCCGGTCGGGTGGCCGTGGGTCAGGCCGGCCTGGAGCTGGGCCAGCCCGGCCAGGGTGTCGAGGTCGACGTCGAGCAGCCCGACCGGGGTGACCCGCATGTTGGCCCCGCAGCCCTTCGAGCCGGCGACCGTGGCGTCCTGCCAGCGGATGCCCCGGTCCAGCTCGGCGCAGGCCCGCAGGCAGGTCACCCCGGGCGCGCGGTTGTTGTCCGGGCTGACCGCCCAGTCGAGGAACCGCCGCCGCAGCAACGGCTCCACCGCCTCCGCCGTGTAGGCCGGCGCGTCGCGCAGGGCCCAGGCCACCGCGAGCGCCATCTGGGTGTCGTCGGTGACCAGCGCGGGGTCGCCGGTCAGCTGCCGCGGGCCGGCCGGACCGTAGCGGCGGACGATCTCGTCGACGGTAAGGAACTCGGTGGGCTTGCCCAGGGCGTCGCCGTAGGCGAGACCGAAGAACGAGCCGGAGGCGCGGCGCGGGACGGAGTCGATCACGGTGACGATCATGCCCCGCCCGCGCAAGCCCGGCCCGCGCGGTCAGTCCCAGCAGAGGCAGAACGGGTGCCCGGCCGGATCGGCGTAGACCCGCCAGCCATCCCCCTCGCCGGGCAGCCGGCGGGCGCCGAGGGCCAGCGCCGCCTTCTCCGCGGCCTCGATGTCGTCGACCGTCACGTCGATGTGGAACTGCTGCGGCCGCTCCGGGTCGGGCCACTCGGGGGCACGCAGGTTGAGCGCCTTCTGGAAGGCGAGGCGCGGCTGGTGGCCCGGCCGGCCGCCGAGCACCACCCAGTCGTCACCTTCGGAGTTGTCCTCGATGAGCGGGAGGCCGAGCAGCTCCGCGTAGAAGCCGGCCAGCGCGCGCGGATCTGGGCAGTCGATCACCACGGAACGCAGCTGTCCAATCATGCCGGTCATCCTGCCCCCGGGGTACGACAGGAAACCTCACTGCTTCCGAACTGATTGCTCATCATGCCGTTCGGATGGTTCGCTCTCCGCTCGACGGTGGCCGGGCTGGAGTCCTGGACCGGCAGTCTGGTCCGGTGGCGATCGGTCCTCTCCTGCAGGGTCTGCCTCACCTTGTCATGTGGGGTGTGCAGGGCGATGTCGGGGTCGCCGGCTCGCTGCAGGATGTTGATCGCGGCGTTCACGTCGGCCTGCCACACCACCCCGCACGAGGTGCAGTGAAGCCGGTCCCCGCTGCGTCGGCCGAGGCGGCCGCAGCGGTGACAGGCTTGTGAGGTGTAGGCGGCATTGACGTGAACGAGCGCAGAACCTCTGCGCTCCGACACGTTTGCTAGCGCCTCCGCGGTGACTCCTTTGGTCCACCCGGCGAGGCGTCGATTCATGTTCTTGCCGAGCGTCTTACGCCCGGCGAAGCGCTTGGTCAGGTCTTCGGCAACGACGACGCCGGCCTTGTCGACGACCCGATGCACGGCCTTAAAGATCTCCGTACGTACCTGCGCGCGGTGACGGATTGCCTGCCGGTCTCGCTTGACGGTCCCGAGGTTGTGGGACCTGATTCGATGCGCTTTTGCATGGTTGCCACGCAGGGCGGCGGTGTTCGCTATCGAACGCAGCTTCGCCCGCCGCCGGTTACGCTCCTTCAACCGGTCCGACTCGCCGGACAGCAGCTCGCCGAGTCGGCGGCCGTGGCGCGCGCCTTCGGAGTCCGTTAGGGCTTCGGTGTAGCCCTTGTCGACGCCGATGGTCCGGTCACCGCACGGCCGCTGTGACGACCGCATCTGCGACGCGTCTATCTGGTAGTGCACCTCGACGCGACCACCACGCAGGATCAGCCGCAGCGTGCCGGTCGGGGCAACCGTCGTGGACAACGGAATTCTGACCATGCGGCGACGTTCCAGACCGGGAACCGCCAGCCACAACTGGCCGCGCCGGTCAACGACGGTGTTGTGTTGATCAGCGCGTACCACGATCTGATCATGCGTGCGATTCCTGCCACGCCTCCAGTGCTTCCGCATCTGCCGGGCCAGGAAAGGGTCGCCAGCCCACCGGTCGGCCTTGAGGGAGTTCAGCATGTGCATCCGCTCGGCCGGGTCGCTACCACGCCGGATGGCCGCTCGACGAACCTCGACCTTAGCCGCTGCCAGGTTCGCCGCGATGTCGGTCATGGCGTCGCGGAGGGTTTCCTTCCACGCGTTGGCCAACACACCGAACCGCGCATGTGTGTCGTCAGCCAACCACCGATCCCGCACCGACCGATCCTTCAACCCGGATCCGACCCCAGAGATTGACCCGTAACGCTGCCACACCTCGCTGCGAACCTGACCCAGCCGGCGAGCCTGCTCATGCAAGGCGGCGTACTTGCTGCGATTGAGGCGGGTCGAGTACGCGATCCGGGTTACCTTCACCGGTCGACCTTGACGCTCAGATGCACCACCTGGAGCTCCTTCGCGTGGCGTCACACTCGGCACGGCTGGCGTGGCTCCTGCTTGCGGAACGATGATTTGTGGCCGCAGCCCGTTTCTACCCGCCGAGGAAGGCTGCGGCAGAAAGGGCCGGACATCCATCCGAAAGCATAGCGACGCCGCTCACAATAAAGAGGGATTCGACAACCGCTTAGTCCTCCTCGGCGAGCCGCCGGCCGGCGTCCCGGCACGCGGCGAGGACCGTGCGCACGTACGCCGGGGTGGCCCCGGCCAGGCCGCAGGCGGGGGTGACCACCACCTGCTCGGCGAGCTGGCGGCGGGGGAAGCCGAGCTGGTGCCAGACCCGGCGTACCCGGTCGGCGACCTGGGCCGAGGTCGGCGCGCGACCGCCCGGCGGCGGCAGCGCGGGCGCGGCGCCGGCCAGCAGCCCGAGCCCGGCGTCGAGGACCTCGCCGAGCGGGTCCAGGTCGGTGATCAGTTCCAGGTCGAGGGCGACGCCGGCGGCCCCGGCGGTGCGGATCAGCTCCAGCGGCACGTCCGGCGCGCAGCAGTGCACCACGGTGGGTACGCCGGCCGCCTCGATCACGCCTCGCAGCAGGGCACGGGCCACCTCGGACTCGACCGGGCGGTGGGTGCCGAAGCCGCTCTCGGTGGGTACCCGGCCGGCCAGCACGGTGGGCAGCGACGGCTCGTCGAGCTGGAGCAGCACCGTGGCGTGCGGCAGCCGCCGGGCCACCGCCGCGACGTGCCGGCGCAGCCCCTCGGCGAGCGAGCCGGCGAGGTCCCGGACCGCGCCGGGGTCGCGCAGCAGCCGCCCGCCGATCGGCAGCTCCAGCGAGGCGGCCAGGGTGAACGGGCCGGCGGCCTGGACCTTGACGGGGCCGGCGTACTCCTCGGCCTGCTCGGCGAGCTGGTCGAGGTCGCGTTCCATCAGGTCGCGGGCGCGGCGCAGGTCCTTGCCGGGCCGCGGGGCGATCCGCCAGCGGGCCGCGTACAGCTCGACCGGCAGCTCCACGAGGAGGCCGCCGGTGCGGCCGATCAGGTCCGCGCCGGGGCCCCGGGCGGGCAGTTCGGGCAGGTGCGGCAGGGCGGGCAGCTCACCGAGCACGATGCGCTGCGCCTCGGCCACGTCGGTGCCGGGCAACGACCCGATCCCCGTCGCCGCGCCCACTCCCCACGGCCAGGTCGTCTCAGTCACTGCCGCAGCCTATCCACCACCCCGCGCGCCGCACGGAGGGATCCGGGTGGGCTCAGCCGGTGATGGTGGCGGAGCCGAGGACGACGTCGCCGGCCGGGTCCGGGCGGTACGCGACGATCGCCTGGCCGGCGGCCACGCCGCGGACCGGGCGGCGCAGGTCGGCGTGCAGTTCCTCGGCGTCCAGCGACACGGTCGCCGGCACCACGTCGCCGTGCGCCCGGAGCTGCACCTCGCACTCGATCGGCCCGCCGGGGCGGGCGCCGCCGGTCCAGACCGGGCGGGTGGCCCGGACCTGGGAGACCTCCAGCGCCTCGGCCGGGCCGACGGTGACCGTGTTGGTCTTGGGGGTGATGGAGAGCACGTAGCGCGGGCGGCCGTCCGCGGCGGGGCGGTCCAGGTGCAGGCCCCGCCGCTGCCCGACGGTGTACTGGTAGGCGCCGGTGTGGCTGCCGACCACCGCGCCGCTGAGCGCGTCCACCACCGCGCCGGGGGCCTCGCCGAGCCGCTGGGACAGGAAGCCCCGGGTGTCGCCGTCGGCGATGAAGCAGATGTCGTGCGAGTCGGGCTTGTCGGCCACCGCGAGGCCGCGCCGGGCGGCCTCCGCGCGCACCTCGGCCTTGGTCGAGTCGCCGAGCGGGAAGATCGACCGGTCGAGCTGCGCCCGGGTGAGCACCGCGAGGACGTACGACTGGTCCTTGGCCGCGTCGACGCTGCGGCGCAGCAGGCCGTCCGGGCCGAGCCGGGCGTGGTGGCCGGTGACCACCGCGTCGAAGCCCAGGGCCACGGCCCGGTCCAGCACCGCGGCGAACTTGATCTTCTCGTTGCAGCGCAGGCACGGGTTCGGGGTACGGCCCGCCGCGTACTCCGCCACGAAGTCGTCCACCACGTCGGCGTGGAACCGGTCGGCCATGTCCCAGACGTAGAACGGGATGCCGAGCACGTCGGCGGCGCGGCGGGCGTCCCGGGAGTCCTCCAGGGTGCAGCAGCCCCGGGCGCCGGTGCGGTAGGTCTGTGGGTTGCGCGCGAGCGCCAGGTGCACGCCGGTCACGTCGTGCCCGGCCTCCACCGCCCGCGCCGCCGCCACGGCGGAGTCCACTCCGCCCGACATCGCCGCCAGAACCCTCACCGGCTCACTCCCCTCGTCATCACCGAGGGTATCCGGGTCAGCGGGGAGTGCGGAGGGCGGCCGCGCGGCGGGCTCGCTCCACGGCGCCGGGCAGGGCGGCGATCAGGGCGTCGACCTCCGCTTTGGTGCTGGTGTGGCCGAGGGTGAAGCGCAGCGACGAGCGGGCCCGGTCGTCGTCGGCGCCCATGGCCAGGAGCACGTGCGAGGGCTGGGCGACGCCCGCGGAGCAGGCCGAGCCGGTCGAGCAGGCGATGCCGTGGGCGTCGAGGAGCAGCAGCAGGGCGTCCCCCTCACACCCGGGGAAGGAGAAGTGCGCGTTGCCGGGGAGCCGGCCGGTCGGGTCGCCGTTGAAGATCACCTCGGGGACCGCCTGCCGGACCCGCTCGACCAGGTCGTCGCGGAGCGCGGCGACCCGGGCCGCGTACTCCTGCTGGCCCTTCACGGCGGCCTCGACGGCGACCGCGAAGGCGACGATGCCGGCGGTGTCGAGGGTGCCGGAGCGGACGTCGCGCTCCTGGCCGCCGCCGTGCAGCAGCGGGGTGGCGGCGATGTCGCGGGCCAGCAGCAGCGCGCCGACCCCGGTCGGGCCTCCGAGCTTGTGGCCGGTGACGGTGAGCGCGGCGACGCCGCTGGCGGCGAAGTCGACCGGCACCTGCCCGACCGCCTGGATCGCGTCGGTGTGGAAGGGCACCCCGTGCTCGGCGGCGACCGCGGCCAGCTCGGCCACCGGCTGCACGGTGCCCACCTCGTTGTTGGCCCACATCGCGGTGACCAGGGCGACCCGGTCGCCGTGCGCGGCCAGTTCGGCGCGGAGCCGCTCCGGCTCGAGCCGGCCGGCGGCGTCGACCGGCAGCCAGCCGACCTCGGCGCCCTCGTGCCCGGCCAGCCAGTCCACCGCGTCCAGCACGGCGTGGTGCTCGACGGCGCTGGAGACCACCCGGAGCCGCTCGGCGCGGGCGGCGCGGCGGGCCCAGAAGATGCCCTTCACGGCCAGGTTGTCGCTCTCTGTGCCACCGCCGGTGAAGATCACCTCGGACGGGCGGGCGCCCAGCACCGCGGCCACCCGCTCACGGGACTCCTCCACCCGCCGCCGGGCGCGCCGGCCCGCCGCGTGCAGCGAGGACGCGTTGCCCACCTCGCGGGCCGTGGCGACGTACGCCTCGAGTGCCTCGTCGAGCATCGGGGTCGTCGCCGCGTGATCCAGGTATGCCATCACCGTTCAGCCTAACGGCCGACCGGTGTCCCGCCGGATGCCGGACCGCCCCGTTCGTACGGGGACGGGGCGGGCGGTCCGGCCGGCACGCCGGTGACCAGGATGTCGTCCCGGTGGCGCGACGGGTGGGAGCCACTTCGGACGCACCGGCGGTTGCCCGCGCCCGTGGCGAATTCCCCGGGCGTTCCGGGGTACCCAGGGTCTGGCCGATCCCCGGACGCCATGGATGTTCTTCTTGGGTACGCTGAGCGGAGCACCAAGCCCGCCCACTCCGCGACAGCTCGCCGAGGGGCGCCCCTGACGGGCTGATCGGCGGGCCGGCTCAGCTCCCCGGCCCGCCGATCAGCTCCCTTCCGCCGCACGGAAGGGCCGCAACGAACGCGAGCCGCCGCCCGGATCACCGGACGGCGGCTCGTGTCGTGACGGGGTCACTTGCGCTTGCGGATCTCCTCGGCGGCCTGCGGGACGACCTTGAACAGGTCGCCGACCACACCGAAGTCGGCCAGCTCGAAGATCGGCGCCTCGCCGTCCTTGTTCACCGCGACGATCGTCTTCGAGGTCTGCATGCCGGCCCGGTGCTGGATCGCGCCGGAGATGCCCAGCGCGACGTAGAGCTGCGGGGAGACCGTCTTGCCGGTCTGGCCCACCTGGAACTGGTGCGGGTAGAAGCCGGAGTCGACGGCTGCGCGGGACGCGCCGACCGCGCCGCCGAGCAGGTCGGCCAGCTCCTCGACCAGCTTGAAGTTGTCGGCGTTGCCGACGCCCCGACCACCGGAGACGACCACCGACGCCTCGGTGAGCTCGGGGCGGGAGCCCTTCTGCTCGGCGACCCGCTCGACGACCTTGGCCAGCTTGTCCGCGTCGGAGACCGACACGGTGAGCTGCTCGACGGCCGGGGTGGCCGCGGCCGGGGTCGGGTTGAGCGAGTTGGGCCGGACGGTGACCAGCGGCAGGCCCTTGGTGACCTTGGACTTGACGATGGTGGAGCCGGCGAAGGCGACCTGGGTGGCGGTGCCGTCGGCGGCGAGGGACACCACGTCGGTCAGGATGCCGTTGTCCAGCTTGACCGCCAGGCGCGCGGCGATCTCCTTGCCCTCCTGGGAGGAGGCGAGCAGCACGGCGGCCGGCTGCACCCGCCGGACCAGCTCGGCCAGCACGGTGGCCTTCGGGGCCACCAGGTAGCCGTCGATCTCGTCACCCTCGGCGGCGTAGACCTTCGCCGCGCCGTACTCGCCCAGCTTGGCGCTCAGCGCCTCGGCGGCGCCGGCGCCACCGAGCACGACCGCGCTCGGGGTGCCCAGCTCGCGGGCGAGGGTGAGCATCTCCAGGGTGACCTTCTTGACGCCGAATTCCTTGGTGGCTTCGACGACGACGAGAACCTCAGACATGTCCAGACCTCTCACACGAACTTCTCGGTGGCGAGGAACTCGACCAGCTTCACGCCGCCCTCGCCCTCGTCGGTGACCTTGGTGCCGCCGGAGCGCGGCGGGCGCTTGGTGTGCTCGAGCACGGCGCTGGTGGCGCCGTCGAAGCCCACCTCGGCGGGGGCGACGCCGAGGTCACCCAGGGAGAGCGTCTGCACCGGCTTCTTCTTGGCGGCCATGATGCCCTTGAAGGACGGGTAGCGCGGCTCGTTGATGGTGTCCCAGACGGAGACGACGGCCGGGGTCGAGGCGGTGACCACCTCGTAGCCCTCCTCGGTCTGCCGCTCGACGGTCAGGGTGGCGCCGTCGACGGTGAGCTTGCGCGCGCCGGTCAGGGCGGCCACGCCCAGCCGCTCGGCGATCATGTGCGGCATGACCTGGACCCGGCCGTCGGTCGACTCGGCGCCGCAGATGACCAGGTCGGCACCCAGCTGGCCGAGGGCGGCGGCGAGCACCTTCGAGGTGGCCACGGCGCAGGACCCGTGCAGGGCGTCGTCGACCACGTGCACGGCCTTGTCCGGCCCCATGGAGAGCGCCTTGCGGATCGACTCGGTCGCCCGGTCCGGACCCATGGTCAGGATGGTGACCTCGCCGCCGTGGGCCTCCTTGATCTTCAAGGCCTCCTCGATGGCGTACTCGTCCATCTCGTTGATGACGTTGTTCGCCGAACCGCGGTCGACGGTGTTGTCGTCAGGACGCAGGTTGCGGTCCGCGCCCGAATCGGGCACCTGCTTGACGAGTACGACGATGTTCATCGCGCTTCGACGACCCTCCTGTTTGGTGTAGCGATCACTCGCCCGGTCACGGGCGCAGCCTCGCGCGTGGCTTAACGTTCGGTCAACCGCGCGGGGCTGTGCAGTTGCCCACGAAGCAATGTTACCCGCAAGTAGCTTCCGCTCTCCGGTGCCTCAGAGTGACACAGGTCACCGGACTCCGTCGCGCCGGGTAAGCTCCCGAAACATGGGGTTGACGGACATGTCGGAAAAGGGCGTTTCGGCGCAGGCCCCGGACGCGGCGGCCGGCCCCCGTACCAGCCGCCGGGCCTGCCGCCGGATGCTCCCGGACACCTACCGGTGTGCCTGCGGCCGGGTCCGTGACCGCTGCGTCCGGGCCAGCGTGCGGGCACTCTGGTCGGCCGGGACGGTCAGGCCGGCTCCGCCAGCGCATGCCTGATCTTGTCGATCACCGCAGCCTCGGCGGGCGCGACACCCCGGTGGGCCTGCGCCACCCGGTCGGCGGCGGCCAGCACCACCGACCGGTACGCGTCGACGTCCCCCGGTGACTTGGTCCGGAGGATCTCCACCGCCCGGCCCAGCGCCGGCAGCACGGTCGCCTCGATCTCCAGCGCCGAGTCCCGCGGCAGCTGCGGCAGCGGGCCGGTGGTGAGCGCCTCCTTGACCACCCCGCTGGCATCGCCCAGCGCCCCGGACGCGGCGATGCTCTCCCGCACCATGGCCAGCATCCCGGGCACCGCGTTGGAGACCAGGAAGACGGCCCCGAAGGCGCCGGTCTTGAGGGTGAGCTGCTCGTCCGCCGTCAACCGCTCCATGATCACGGAGTGTAGACGTACGGGGTGGTCGTGGTGACCGCAACGAGCCCGAGCCGCTCCAGGATCGGCCGGCTGTCCGGCGAGCAGTCCACCTGCAGCAGGGTCTTGCCGCGCTGCTCGGCCAACCGCGCCCGGTAGGCCACCAGCGCCCGGTAGATGCCCCTGCCCCGCCACTCCGGCAGCGTCGAGCCGCCCCAGAGCGTGGCGAAACCGGTGCCGCCCAGGTAGCGCACCCAACCGGCGCTGACCACGGTGTCGCCCGCCTCGGCCACCACGATCGTGATCGACTGCGGGTCGGCCTCGATCTCCCTGGCCAGCCCGGTCACCAGGTGGCTCCGGTCGTCGTTCCAGACCGCCTCCTCCATGGCGGCGATCCGTTCCAGGTCCTCCCGGGAGGTGACCTCGCGCAGGCGTACCCCCTCGGGCGGCATCGGGACGGCGGCGGCCAGGGCCGCGACCGGGCCGACCACGACGGTCTCCAGGTCCTCCGGCACGAAGCCGGCGGCGCGCAGCCGGTCGCCCAGGTCGGCCGGCTCGTCGTGCCCGTTCAGCTTCCACTCGACCGACTCGCCCCGGTCGCGGAAGAACTCGACCTGCCGGGCGATCAGCGCGTCCAGGTCGGCGCCGGCCAGCCCGCCCAGCGTCCGGTACGTGATGAAGCCGCGCTTGTCCAGGCCGAGGATCCGGACCAGCGGGCCGTCCCGGTCGACGGTCACCCCGGCCGGCAGCGGGTCCGGGATCTCCGGGCGGATCTGGGTGTCATACGCGTCGCGCAGGTTCCGCGCGTCAAGATCGGTCATCCCTTCAGGCTAGGCACCGGGCAAAGCGGATAATCGACAACGTGTGGGAGGCGATCAGGCGCTGGTTCGACCCGCGCGAGCTGCGGTCGGTCGGCAGCACGCCGGACTACCGCTTCTCGCTGGCCAACGAGCGGACCTTCCTGGCCTGGCTGCGCACCGGGCTGGCGCTGATCGCCGGCGGGCTGGCCGCCGCGCAGTTCCTCCCGCGGTTTCCGCTGGCCCACCTGCGCGAGGTGATCGCCGTCGCCCTGCTGCTGCTGGGCGCCGCGGTGGCGGTCCGGGCGGTGGACCACTGGTCCCGCACCGAGCGGGCCATCCGGCTGGGCGAGGAACTGCCCGCGTCCCGCTTCCCGGCCGTGCTGGCCCTGGTGGTCGCGGTCGGCGCGCTGCTGCTGGTGGTCGCCGTGCTGGTCCGGGGTCTCGGGTGAGCCGGGATCCGGGGCTGCAACCGGAACGTACCCGGCTGGCCTGGCGGCGGACGCTGCTCGCGGTCACCGCCGTCCTGGTGCTGGAACTCCGGCTGGCGTTCACCGGGCGCGTCTTCGACGCGCTGCTGGCCGGGCTGGCGGTGGCCGTCTGGCTGGGCGTGCTGGCGGTCGACTGGCGCCGGGCCACCGGTGTCGGGCTGCGGGGCGCGGGGCGCTGGTCGATCCCGCTCACCGCGCTGGCCACGGCCGGGCTGGCGCTGCTGGGCGTCCTGCACGTGCTGAGCGGGCTGCGCTGACCGTCCCCGGTGCGCCATGATGTCCGGCATGGTTCGCCTCTACGGGCTGCTCTTCCTGGCCCAGATCGTGCTCGCCGTCTGCGCGCTGATCAGCTGCCTCTCCGCCGAGGAGGGCGAGATCCGGGCGCTGCCCCGGGTCGCCTGGGTGCTGATCATCCTGTTCTTCCCGCTGGTCGGCTCGATCGCCTGGTTCGTCGCCGGTCGGGAGGCCGGCGCCCGGCGCCCCCGGACCGCCTGGCCGATGGGGAACGGCTTCTCCGAGCAGCACCGCCCCCGGCAGGTCGCGCCCGATGACGACCCCGAGTTCCTCTCCTCGCTTCGCGAGCGCGCCCGCCGGGACGACCAGGAGCTGCTCCGGCGTTGGGAGGACGACCTGCGCCGGCGCGAGGAGGACCTGCGCCGCCGCGAGGACGGGCGGGACCGGCCGGAGGTCTGAACGCAGCCGCCCGAGGCGGTGGCCGTCACACTCGACGCCTGAGCGCCCGCACCGCCAGCGGGGCGAAGACGGCGAGCAGCACGGCGGCCCAGATCAGCGACCGGGCCACCGGGCCGGCAACCGGGCCGGAGACCAGCAGTCCGCGCAGCGCGTCGGCCAGGATGGTGGCCGGGTTGATCTCCACCCAGTGCTGGAGCCAGGACGGCATCTTGTCGGTCGGCACGAACGCCTTGCTGGTGAAGGTGAGCGGGAAGATCACCATGAAGCCGAAGATCTGCAGCTGTCCGGCTCGCTGAGCGACCGCCGTCGCCGGTCACCCCGGCGACGGCGGTCGCGGCGTGTGGGTCAGGCCAGGTTCGACGACCGGGGGTACGCGTCGGCCGGGTCGGTCAGCACGTTGACCAGGTACGGAACGCCGGCGTCGAACGCGCGGGCCAGGGCCGGGCCGAGGTCGGCGGCCTTCTCCACCGTCTCGCCCGCGCCGCCGAGCGCCTCGACCACCTTGTCGTAGCGCAGCCCGGGCTGGAGGTCGGCGGCCACGTCGTAGCCGTACATGGCCCGCATCGGGTGCTTCTCCAGGCCCCAGATGCCGTTGTTGCCGACCACCATCACCACCGGGAGCCGCTGGCGGACCAGGGATTCCACGTCCATCAGCGAGAAGCCGGCCGCGCCGTCGCCCATCAGCACGCAGATCTGCCGGTCGGGGTGGCTGACCCGGGCGCCCATGGCGTAGCCCATCCCGGTGCCCAGGCAGCCGTACGGGCCGGGGTCGAGCCAGGTGCCGGGCTGGGCCGGCTCCAGGTACTTCCCCGCGTACGACACGAAGTCGCCGCCGTCGCCGATGGTGATCGCATCCCGGGCGAGCACCTTGCGCAGCTCGCCGTAGACCCGGGCCGGGCGGATCGGATCGATCTCGGCCGCCATCTCCTCCGCGTCGCGCGCCTTCGCGGCGTCCTCGGCCGTGCGCAGCTGGGCGACCCAGTCGGCGTGGTCGGCCCGGTCGCCGGGGTGCTCGGCGAACCCGGTGAGGATCAGCCGCAGGTCACCGGCGGGGGCGGCGGCCGGCTGGACGTGCCCCGCCCGCTGGCCGGGCGCGTCCACCACGTGCACCACCTGCGCGTCGCCGAAGTCGCCGAAGCCGAGCCGGAAGTCGAGCGGGGTGCCGACCACCACGACCACGTCGGCGTTCCTGAGCGCCACCCGGCGGGCCTTGGCGAAGGCGAGCGGGTGCTCCGGGGGCAGCGCGCCCCGGCCCATGCCGTTGGTGAAGACCGGCACCTGGAGCGACTCGGCGGCGGCCCGCAGCGCCTCGACGGCGTCGCCCGCGTACACGTCGGAGCCGGCGATGATCACCGGTCGGGACGCGCCGGCGATCAGGGCTGCGGCCTTGGCGACCTCGTCCGGGTCCGCCTCGATCGGGGCCGGCGGGGTGACCGCGGGCAGGTCGGCCTCGCCGACCGAGAAGACCGCCTCCAGGGGGAAGTCGAGGAAGGCCGGGCCGCGGTGCGGGGTGAGCGCGGCGGTGAGCGCCGCCGTGACCGCGCGCGGGATGTCGTCGGCGCTGAACACCGTCTCGGCGTGCTTGGTGACCGGGGCGACCAGCGGCAGGTGGTCCATCTCCTGGAGGCTGCCGGAGCCCCAGCGGAACTGCGGGGCCCGCCCGCCGAGCACCAGCACCGGCGAGGCGTTGAAGAACGCGCTGGTCAGGCCGGAGACGCCGTTGGTGACGCCGGGGCCGGCGGTGAGCACGGCCAGGCCGGGGCGACGCTGGAGCTTGGCCACCGCCTCGGCGGCGAAGACGGCGGACTGCTCGTGCCGGACGTCGTAGATCGGGAAGCCGGTCCGGTGCGCGGCGTCGTAGAGCGGGAAGACGTGCCCGCCGGAGAGGGTGAACATCTCCCGTACGCCGTGCGCGCGCAGCGCCGCGAGGGCCAGCTCGCCGCCGTGCCCCTCGACCCGTTCCGTCATCGCCACTTCCCTTCGTCATGACCGGAGTCACACGCTACTGGCCGGTAGGCGGGATGTGAACCGTTCTCGGGTCGGCGGCGGAGGGCCGCCGACCCGGATCGGCGGCTCAGCGGCCGGTGAAGCCCGGCTTACGCTTCTCCACGAACGCGGCCATGCCCTCGCGCCGGTCGTCGGTGGCGAACAGCGCCGCGAAGAGCTGGCTCTCCCAGGCCAGGCCGGAGTTGAGGTCCATGTCCAGGCCGCCGTCGACGGCCAGCTTGGCCGCCCGCAGCGCCTGCACCGGGCCGGTCAGGTACGGCTTCACGTAGGCGACGGCCGCCTCGTAGACCTCGGCGGCCGGCACCACCTGGTCGGCCAGGCCGATCCGCAGCGCCTCCGCGGCGTCGACCATCCGGCCCGTCATGATCAGGTCCTTGGCGCGGGCCGGGCCGACCAGGCGGGCCAGCCGCTGGGTGCCGCCGGCGCCCGGGATGATGCCGAGCTTGATCTCCGGCTGGCCGAGCTTGGCGTCCTCGGCCACGATCCGCCAGTCGCAGGCCAGGGCCAGCTCGCAACCGCCACCGAGGGCGTACCCGGTGATCGCCGCGACCACCGGCTTGGGGATCCGGGCGATCGCGCCCAGGGCGCTGGACAGGTCGGCGGCCCGGTCGGCCATGTCCACGTAGGACATGTCGGCCATCTCCTTGATGTCCGCGCCGGCGGCGAAGACCTTCTCCCCGCCATACACGATGACCGCGCGGACCTCGGTGTCGGCGGTGGCCGCCGCGGCGGCGGCGCGCAACTCCTCCTGCACCTGGGTGTTGAGCGCGTTCATCGGCGGCCGCTCCAGCCGGATGGTGCCGATGCCGTCCTTCACTTCCAGCCTGACGAACTCGCCCACGCTGCCCTCACTTCCTCGTCGAAGTCGCGTGCCAACCTTACGACCAGGGTCGTTGGGGTAAACAGTGGTGTCGACGGCTCCAGGTCGCTGCGCGGCGTCAGACGCGCCGAGATGGAGTTGTCGCAGCCCCTTCCCCGGGAGTGAGGCCATGATCACCTACTACGACGACCGTTCGGTCCAGGTCACCTCCACCGCCATCCGGGTGGACGGGCGCAGCTATCCCCTGGCCGAGCTGGGCGTGGTGTGGCACCGGCGGGGCAACCGCTCCTGGCGGGTGCTCGCCGGCCGGGGCGCGATCGGGGCGGCCCTCGCCGGCCCGCTGGTGGCCGCCGTGCTCGGCATCGGGCTGGCGGTCTGGCTGCACCGCTCCGCCGTGGTGACGATCGCCATCGTGGGGGCGTCCGTGCTGGTCGGCCTCGGCGTCGGGCCGCTCGCCGACGTGCTCTTCGAGCACCTCGACCGGTCGTATGCCCGGGGCAGCCGGGAGCTGGAGATGTGGGCGCGCTGGCGGGGCCGGCCGGTGCGGCTGCTGCACACCGGCGACGCGCTGCGCTTCGGCCAGATCTACCGGGCGGTGCAGCGGGCCATGGAGAGCGGGGCCCCCGGTCAGCGGGCCGGTCAGAAGGCGATCGGGCGGTCGGGCAGCAGCCCGAGGCCGCGCAGCAGGCCGTAGGTGTCCTGCTCGCCCCAGAACTGGACGATCCGTCCGCCGGCCAGCCGGTACATCTTGCAGGCGCTTTGCACCGTGGTGGCGCCCGTGGCGTCCCGCCGATACGTCTGCGCCATCGAGACCACCACCCGGTCCCCGGCCGCGAAGATCTCCAGGATCTCCTGGTCGAGCACGGTCAACCCGGGCGAGGAGACGGCCGCCTCGGGATACCGCCGGCCGCGTACCGCCGTGCCCGAGCCGTAGATCTCCACGTCCTCGGCGACCACCTCGGCCAGCTCGGCCAGGTCCTTGGTGACGAAGGTCCGCAGTTGACGTTCTCTCCGCCCTAGAGGGCGAAGATTCCCTGCACGCTGCGCGTCGGACACGCGGCGTCTGGGCGGATTCCTGTTTCACGGCGCGGTGCCGGCACGGATGCCGGTCTTACCTGCGCTCCACAGGCGTTTAGGCTCTCGGCGCGTCCCGCCGCGAGCACGTTGATCGCCGCGTTGACGTCCCGGTCGTGGACTGACCCGCACGGGCAGGTCCACGACCGGACGGACAGCGGCTTGGGTCCGTCGAGCCGGCCGCAGGCCGAGCAGGTCTGCGACGTCGGCGCGAACCGGTCGATCTTGGCAAAGGTTCGCCCGTACCGGGCGGCCTTGTACTGCAGCATCGCAGTGAACGACGCCCAGCCGGCGTCGTGCACCGACTTCGCCAGCCGAGTGCGGCCGAGACCAACCACGCACAGGTCCTCGACGAACACCGCTTGGTTGTCGCGGATGATCGTCGTGGAGAGCTTGTGCTGCCAGTCCCGCCGGGTGTCGGCCACCCGGGCGTGTGCCTTCGCGACCTTGACGACGGCCTTCGTGCGGTTCGCGCTGCCCCGCTGCTTGCGGGACAGGTTCTGCTGCAGTCGGCGCAGCTTGCGGGCGGCGCGGCGCAGGAATTTCGGCGCCGCTATCTTCGTGCCGTCCGACAGCACCGCGAAGTGGGTCAGCCCCAGGTCGATGCCCACCTCGCTGCCGGCCCGCGGCAGCGGCTCGTCGGGGGCGGCCACCACGAACGAGGCGAAGTACCGCCCGGCCGCGTCCTTGATGATCGTGACCGAGGTGGGATCCGCCGGCAGTGCCCGTGACCACCGCACCACCAGGTCGCCGATCTTCGGCAGCCGCAGCCGACCGCTGTCCAGCACCTTGAACCGGGCATTGGCGGTGAACCGGATGGCCTGCCGGTTGTCCTTACGCGAACGAAACCGGGGCGGGGCGACCTTGCGGCCCTTGCGCTTGCCGCTGATCGAGGAGAAGAAGTTCCGGTAGGCGGTGTTCAGGTCCGCAATAGCCTGCTGGAGCACCACCGCCGAGACCTCGCCCAGCCATTGACGCTCGACCGTCTTCTTCGCCTCGGTGATCACCCGCTTGGACAGCTCGCCGTCAGACACGTACGGCAGCCCGTCCTCGCGCGCCGACTGGCGGATACGCAGCCCATCGTTGAACACAACCCGCGCACACCCGAACGCCCTAGCCAACGCCTCCTGCTGTGCGGGCGTCGGGTAGACGCGGTAGTTATACCGAAGCTGCACGTTGGACAGTCTGGCATCGGCCTATGACACAGATTGGGGACATTCGGAGCGGCAGGCACTGCGTTTTCGTCCTGCACGCTTACTTGGTCTTCGTGACCAAGTTTCGGCACAAGGTGCTCGGCGACCGGCACCTGACCCGCCTGGAGGAGATCATGCGGGCGGTGTGCGCCGACTTCGAGTGCGAACTGATCGAGTTCAACGGCGAAGGCGAGTACATGCATCTGCTGGTCAACTTCCCGCCCAAGGTCGCCCTCTCGAAGCTGGTCAACAGCCTCAAGGGCGTGCCCTCGCGGCGGATGGGGCAGGAGTTCCCCGACCTGGGCCGCCACTACCACCAGGCCAACAGGCTCTGGTCGGCCTCGTACTTCGCCGGGTCCGTCAGCGGCGCACCCCTGACCATCCTGCACCAGTACGTCGAACAGCAGAACCGGCCAGGCTAGAACCCATGGCTTGCGTGGGAGGGACGGTTCTGTCCGAGCCCACCCCATGAAGGGCGGAGCACTGACCCGCATCTAGGTAGCGCCGGACCACCTCGACGTTGCGCTCCTGCTCAGTGCTGGCCGCCTCGGTCCGGTCCGCCATGCCGGGACGCTACCCCGGGCGACCCCCGTCCCCACTGCCCTGCCCCTCCGGGGCGCGCCGCCGCACACCGTCCCCTCTGGACTCTGGGCGGTTAGGCTGAGTGATGACCATCTATTACCGGGACGGCGCGGTACAGGTCACCTCCGAGGTCATCCACGCCGGCGGGCACGTCGTCGCGCTCGCCGACGTCACGTACGTCTGGCACGCCCGCGGCGCGACCACCCTGGCGGTGCGGGGCCGGGTCCTGGGGCGCGGCGTGCTGGTCCTGCTGCTGTCGCTGCCGCCGCTCGTGGCGCTGGTCTGCGTGCTCTCGCTGGCCTGGGCCGCGCAGGACCGGGGCGACTGGAAGCTGGCGCTGGTCATCCTGGCCGCCTTCGTGGTGGTCGGGCTGGCCCTGACCCCGTTCCTGGAGGTGCCGCTGGGCTGGCTGGACCGCTCCTACGAGCGGGGCAACCGGGTGCACGAGCTCTGGGTGCAGCACCACGGGCGGGAGGTGCTGCTGCTGCGCACGCCCGACGCGCTGCGGTTCGGCCAGATCTACCGGGCCGTGCAGCGCGCCGTCGAGCAGCAGGGCGACCACCGCTGATCGCCGACGGGCGGTCCTGGCCGGCGGAACGCACACTGGGTGGCATGGCGATTCCCCTCCCCCGCCCCGGCGCCGTCGTCGGGCTCACCCGTTCCGCCCTGGACCAGGCGTTCGGCTCGGCCGCCGCGTTCGCCGCCGTGCCCGCCCGCGCCTTCGCGGTGCTCGACGAGGTGGAGGCGCTGCTGCGGCGGATCAACGGGGTGGTCGACCGGATCGAGGGCACCCTGGACCGCACCGACCGGGTGCTCGACGACGCGGACGCCGCGGTCCGGGAGGTGGCCGTGATCAGCGCCGCGGCCACCGAGGCGATCGGGACCGCCACCGACGTCGCCACGGCCGCCGCCACCGTGGTGGGCGAGGCCGACCGGGTGGCCCGGGCGGCGGCGATCCTGGTCGCCGAGGCCGACGCGGTGGCCGCCCGGGCCGCCGGCACGGTGGTCGTCGCCGAGGAGGCGGCCGGCACCGCGGCCGAACTGCTGGGCGCGTACGAGCCGGCGCTGCGCCGGGGCGCGCCCATGGCGAGCCGGTTCATCGAGCAGCTCAGCCCGGAGGAGGTGACCGCGGCGATCCGGCTGGTCGACGAGCTGCCGAAGCTGAAGGAGCACCTGACCTCGGACGTGCTGCCGATCCTGGCCACCCTGGACCGGGTCGGCCCGGACCTGCACGACCTGCTGGCCGTCACCCGCGACCTCAAGCTGGCGGTGGCCGGCATCCCCGGGCTCGGCATGCTGCGCCGGCGGGGCGAACGCCTCGCCGACGAGCCGGTCGACTGACCCGGTCAGCAGTCGCAGGAGATCGCCGACCGGGGCGCGGTCAGCTCGTCCACCCGGCGGCGTACCGTGCCGGTCGGGGTGACCACCGGCAGCCCCTCCCGCGCCCAGTACTCGAAGCCGCCGATCATCTCCTTCACCGGCCGGCCGAGCCGGGCGAACTCCAGCGCCGCCCGGGTCGCGCCGTTGCAGCCCGGCCCCCAGCAGTACGTCACGACCGTCGACCCGGCCGGCACCAGCTCGGCGCCCCGGGTGGCGATCTCGGCGGTGGGCAGGTGCAGGGCGCCCGGCAGGTGGCCCTGCCGCCAGGCGGCGTCGCCCCGGGAGTCGACCACCACCAGCCCGGGTGTGGCGGCCTCCAGCGCGGCGTGCACGTCGCTGACGTCGGTCTCGAAGCTGAGTCGGGCGTGGAAGTGGGCGGCGGCGGTCGCCGGGTCGGCCGGCGGCACGGAGAAGGTCATGCCCCGATCCTTCGGCCCCTCGGGACACCGGCGGGAGTGGCCTGATCGCCGTCCTTCGCTAACATCCCGCCATGACCTCCGTCGACCGGTCCGTGGCGGTGCTCGCGTACCCGGGGATGTCGGTCTTCGAGACCGGCATCGTGACCGAGGTGTTCGGGCTGCCCCGGCCCGAGCTGGAGGTCGACTGGTACCGGCTCACCGTCTGCGCGGAGCGTCCCGGGCCGGTGCCGGTCGTCGGCGGGCCGCCCTGCACACCCCGTACGGCCTGGACACCCTCGCCGCGGCCGGCACGGTGATCCTGCCCGGGGTGCCGGACGTGACCGTCGACCCGTCGCCGGAGCTGGTGGCCGCGCTGCGCCGGGCGCACCGCCGGGGCGCGCGGCTCATGTCGATCTGCTCCGGCGCCTTCGCCCTGGCCGGCGCCGGCCTGCTCGACGGCCGGCGGGCCACCACCCACTGGCGGTACGCCGACCTGCTGGCCCGCCGCCACCCGGCGGTCACGGTCGACCCCGACGTGCTCTACCTCGACGACGGCGACATCCTGACCAGCGCGGGCAGCGCTGCCGGGCTGGACCTCTGCGTGCACGTGGTCCGGCGCGACTTCGGCGCGGCGGTCGCCAACGCGGTGGCCCGCCGGCTGGTGATCCCGCCGCACCGCGACGGCGGGCAGGCCCAGTTCATCGAGGCGCCGGTGAGCGTCGACCCGGACGACGACCGGATCGCCGCGAGCCTGGCCTGGGCGGTCCGCCACCTGGCCGAGCCGCTGAGCGTGGCGGCGCTGGCCCGGCAGGCGCACCTGTCGACCCGCAGCTACCTGCGGCACTTCGCCCGGGCCACCGGGACCAGCCCGATCCGGTGGCTGATCGACCAGCGGGTGCGGGCCAGCCTGGCGCTGCTGGAGACGACCGACGCCCCGGTGGCCGAGATCGCGGCGGCGGTGGGCTTCGACAGCCCGGTCACCTACCGGCACCACTTCGGCCGGGCCATGCGGACGTCGCCGTCGGCGTACCGGCGGGCGTTCCGGGCCGGCGCCGCCGAGGTCAGACCGGCCGGCTGAACAGCTCGTCGATCTCCACCCGGCGGGGCAGCGCCACCGAGGCGCCCAGCTTGCGGACGCAGGCCGCCCCGGCCGCCGCCGCCCAGTGCACCGCCTCGACCAGCTCGCGCCCCTCGCCCCAGGCCACCGCCAGGGCGGCCGTGAAGGCGTCGCCGGCGGCGGTGGAGTCGACCACGTCGACCTTCACGGCCGGGACGTGCACCGCCGGCCGGTCGCGCGCGACGTACCAGGCGCCGTGGCCGCCGAGGGTGAGCACCGCCCGGGGCACCAGTTCCAGCAGCGCCGCCGGCTCGTCGGGGCCCCGGCCGGTGAGCGCGTGCGCCTCGGTCTCGTTGACCACCAGCAGGTCGGTCGCGGCCAGCAGCTCCGCCGGCACCGGCCGGGCCGGCGCCGCGTTGAGCACCACCCGGGTGCCGGCCGACCGGGCCGCCAGCGCCGCCGCGGTCACCGTCTCGACCGGCACCTCGAGCTGCGCGACCAGCACGTCCGCCTCGCGTACGGCGGCCAGCTCGCCCTCGGTGAGGCCGGTGAACGCGTCGTTGGCGCCGGGGGTGACCAGGATGGCGTTCTCCCCGGCGCCGCCGACCATGACCAGGGCGACGCCGGAGGAGCCGTACACCACCCGGAGGTGGCCGGTGTCGACGCCGGCCGCGGTGATCCGGGCCTTGAGGGTGACCCCGAAGGCGTCGGAGCCGATCGCGCCGAGGAAGACGCAGGAGGCGCCGGCCCGCACGGCGGCGACGGCCTGGTTGGCGCCCTTGCCGCCGGGCAGCATGACGAAGTCGCTGCCGAGCACGGTCTCCCCCGGCCGGGGCAGCGCGGCGGCGATGCCGACCAGGTCCATGTTCGCGCTGCCCACCACGGCGACCCGGGTCTGCTGCACGGCGTCGTCTCCCGTCGGGCTCAGGCGGCGCGCGCGGTCCAGCGCTCGCCGGCCCGCGCGACGACCAGCGGCAGGCCGAACGTCTTCGACAGGTTGTCGGCGGTGAGCGTCTCGGCGAGCAGGCCCTGCGCCACGACGCCACCCTCGCGCAGCAGCAGCGCGTGGGTGAAGCCCGGCGGGATCTCCTCGACGTGGTGGGTCACCAGCACCATGGCCGGGGCATCCGGGTCGTACGCCAGCTCGGCGAGCCGGGCGACCAGGTCCTCGCGGCCACCCAGGTCGAGCCCGGCGGCCGGCTCGTCGAGCAGCAGCAGCTCCGGGTCGGTCATCAGGGCCCGGGCGATCTGCACCCGCTTGCGCTCGCCCTCGGAGAGCGTGCCGTAGGTCCGCTCGGCGAGGTGGGCGACGCCGAGCTGGCCGAGCAGCGCCCGGGAGCGCGCTTCGTCGGTGCGGTCGTAGCTCTCCCGCCAGCGGCCCACCACCGACCAGGCCGCGGTCACCACGACGTCGGTGACCCGCTCGTCGGTGGGGATCCGCTCGGCCAGGGTGGCGGTGGAGAGGCCGATCCGGGTGCGCAGCTCGTTGACGTCGGTGCGGCCGATGCGCTCGCCGAGCACGTGCGCCGCGCCGGTGGTCGGGTGCAGCCGGCCGGCGGCCAGGTTGAGCAGGGTGGTCTTGCCGGCGCCGTTCGGGCCGAGCACCACCCAGCGTTCGTCCAGCTCGACCCGCCAGTCGACGTCCTGGAGCAACGCGCTGCCGGAGCGCCTGACGCCGACCCCGTCGAGGCTGACCACCAGATCCGCGTCCACGGGTGAGGGGGCGGGGGCGCCGGCGGCGCCGGGGATCAGGTCACCAGTCACGCTGCCATCCAACCACGCAGCCGGCCCGGTGCCCCCCACGGGCGGCGTCGCGGCCATAGGGTGGGGCGCCGTGTCGTTGGTCACCATCTCGGGAGGACACCGAATGCCGGACCGCTGCCGGGAGGCATGCGGATGAGCGCGGTCATCGAGATCGCCGGTCTCCGCAAGACGTTCCACACCCTGCGTCAGGGACGCCGGGTCGCCGTCGACGGCTTCGACCTGCTGGTCGAGGCCGGGCAGGTGCACGGCTTCCTGGGGCCCAACGGCTCGGGGAAGACCACCACGCTGCGCGCCCTGCTCGGGCTGGTCCGGGCCGACGCGGGCCGGATGAGCGTGCTCGGGGCCACTTCCCCGGAGCGGCTGTCCGACGTGGCCGGGCGGGTCGGCGCGATCGTGGAGAGCCCGCAGTTCTTCGGCAACTTCACCGCCCACCGGACGCTGCGGCTGCTGGCCCTGGCCGGCGGCGTGCCCACCACCCGGGTCGACGAGGTGCTGGAGCAGGTCGGCCTGCGGGAGCGGGGCGACGAGCGGGTGAAGGGTTACTCGCTGGGCATGAAGCAGCGGCTGGCGGTCGCCTCGGCGCTGCTGAAGGACCCGGAGCTGCTGATCCTGGACGAGCCGGCGAACGGCCTGGACCCGGCCGGCATCCGGGAGATGCGGGACCTGATGCGGTCGCTCGCCGCGGCCGGGGTGACCGTGCTGCTCTCCAGCCACATCCTGGCCGAGATCCAGCTCATCTGCGACCACGTGACGATCATCAGCCAGGGCCGGCGGGTCGGGTACGGGCCGGTGGACGAGGTGCTGGCCGGCTTCGACCAGCACCAGTGGCAGGTCCGGGTGGCCGAGCCCGAGCGGGCCGTGGAGCTGCTCGGCCGCGCCGGGCTGGCGGTGGCCGCCCATCCCGACCACCTGGTGGTGACCGGGGTCGTCGACCCCGAGCTGATCAGCCGCACGCTGGGCGAGCAGGGCCTCTGGGTACGCGAGCTGATCCCGCTGCGGCCGGATCTGGAGAGCGTCTTCCTGGAGCTGACCGGCGACCATCCGCACCCGGCGCTGCCCCGCCAGGTGGACGGGGCCCCGCCGTTCGACGGAGTGATCGACCTGGACGTCCGGGAGAGCCGGGAGGTGGACGCGTGAACCTGGTCCGTGCCGAGCTGGAGCGGCTGGCCGCCCGCCGCTTCGTGCAGCTCATGGTGCTGCTGCTGGCGGTCGCCTTCGCGGTGACCGTGGCGACCACGCTGGCCGGCTCGCACCGGCCCACCCCGGTGGAGCTGAGCCGGGCCCAGGCGCAGGCCGCCGAGGAGGTGCGCAACCTGGAGCTGGCGCATGACCGCTGCCTGCGGATCAAGGCGGGCACCGTGATGCCGGACGAGAATGACTACCTGCCCCGGGACTGCGCGCAGATCGACCCGGCCCTGATGGAGCGGCTGCCCGCCCCCTCCAACTACCTCAGCGGGGTGTTCGTGTTCGCCAACGAGGCCGAGCCGCTGCTCTACTTCCTGATCGCGTTCCTGGCGATGTTCGGGTTCCTGGTCGGCGCCTCCTACATCGGCGCCGACCTGAACTCGGGCGGCGTGGTCAACCTGCTGCTCTGGCGACCGCGCCGGTTCGCGGTGCTCGGCGCGAAGCTGGGCACGCTGCTCGGCGGGCTGCTCGGGCTCTCCGCGGTGGCGTCGGTGGCGTACCTCGGGGTGTTCTGGCTGATCGGCCAGGCGTCCGGGCTCGCCGGCCGGCTCGGTGGCGACTTCTGGTCGTCGCTCGGTGCCGTCTGGGTGCGGGGCCTGGTGCTGGTGCTGCTCGCCGGGGCGCTCGGCTTCGCCATGGCCACGCTGGGCCGGCACACCTCGGCGGCGCTCGGCACGGTGGCCGCCTACCTGGTGGTGTGGGAGCTGGGCGCCCGGCTGGTGTTCCAGATCCTGTCGGTGGCCCGGCCGGAGCGGTTCATGCTCTCCAGCTACCTGGCGGCCTGGCTCGGCGGCGAGGTCCAGTTCTGGGACGGTACCGCCTGCGACGGTGGCGTCACGGGCTTCTGCGACGGCTCCTACACGCTGGGCTGGGCGCCGGGGCTGGTGGTCCTGCTCGCCCTGACCGCTGCCCTGGTCGTGGCGGCCTTCGCGGTGTTCCGCCGCCGCGACCTGGTCTGAGCCGCGAGGGTGCGGCCCCCGGCCCGGGGCCGCACCGTCAACTCCTTGCAGAGGCTGGCCGCCTCGTGAAGAATTCCTTCACATGGCGGCGTGGGCGACGACGGGCCGGCGGTCAGCCGACCGTCGAGCCGAACACCTCGTCGCGCACGGCGTCCAGGGCGGTGCGCAGCGCGCCGCGCAGGATCGGCTCCTCGGTCAGCCCGGTGCTCACCACGCGCGGCCGGACCAGGGTGATCGCGGCGACCTCGTGCTGCACCCGCTCGGCCAGCGCCGCCCCGCCGGCCCGCCCCACCTCGCCCGCCAGCACCACCAGCGGCGGGTCGAGCACCACGCAGGTGCTCGCCACCCCGAGCGCCAGCCGGCGGGCCAGTTCGTTCAGCATCGCTCCGCCCGCGGTGCCCGCGGCGATGGCCGCGCGCACCGCGTCGGCCGCGCCGGCCTCGGCGAAGCCGTGCTCGGCGGCCACCGCGCGGACCGCATCGGCCCCCGCGAGCTGCTGGAACGCCGGCTTGGCCCGCTTCGACACATCGCGCGGGATGGGTACGCCGGGCACCGGCAGGTAGCCGATCTCGCCGGCCGCGCCGCTGCTGCCGTGGTGCAGCCGCCCGCCCAGCATGATCGCCAGGCCGACACCGGCGTCCAGCCAGACCAGCACGAAGTCCGCCGTGCCCTGAGCCGCGCCGGACTGGGCCTCGGCCACGGCGGCCAGGTTCACGTCGTTCTCGAAGACCACCGGGGTGTGCAGGTCCTCGCGGAGCGCGGCGAGCAGGCCGCGGTGCCAGCGCGGCAGGTTGAACGCGAAGGTGATGTCGCCGGTGCCCGGGTCGACCAGGCCGGGGGTGCCCAGCACGATCCGCCGCACGCTGGACAGCTCCGCCCCGGCGCTACTGGCCGCCCGGACCACCGCGTTGTGCACCACGCCGACCGGGTCGTCGGTGTCCCTCGTGGACTGCTCGACCCGGCCCACCACCGCACCGGTGATGTCGGCGCAGGCGGCCACCACGCGCTCGGCCCCGACATCCACCCCGACCACGTACGCGCTGCCCGGGCGGACCGCGTAGAGCTGGGCGTTCGGGCCCCGCCCGCCGGCCTGCTCACCGACCCGGGTGACCAGGCCGCGTTCCTCCAGCCGTTCGACGAGCTGGGACGCGGTGACCTTGGAGAGCCCGGTCAGCTCGCCGATCCGCGCCCGGGTCAGTGGCCCCTGCTCGAGCAGCAGCTCCAGCGCCGCGCGATCGTTGAGCGCCCGCAACAGTCGGGGGGTGCCGGGCAGCCGGGTCGCACTCATGCCACGTCCTCAATTTTCAGTAAGGTCTCTAACCACAAAACGCCTGCCGAGGTGTCCGTAGCGTATCGGCCGCCCCCATCCGGGGCCGTCGGACGACCCGGCAGGGAAAGGGGATACTCGTGGGGTTGGATCCAGGACTCCGGCAGCTCGCGCTGGGCACGCTGCTGGCGGCGTACCCCGGCCCGGTCCCGCCCGACTGGGCGGTCGACCTGCTCGCCGACGGGCTCGCCGGGCACACCCTGTTCGGCACCAACATCCACGATCCCGCCCAGGTGGCGGCGACCACCGCGGCGCTGCGCGCCGGCCGGCCGGACGTGCTCATCGCGATCGACGAGGAGGGCGGGGACGTCACCCGGCTGGCGCACGCCACCGGCAGCCCGTACCCGGGCAACGCCGCCCTCGGCGCGGTCGACGACCCGACCCTGACCCGCCAGGTCTACGCGGCGATCGGCGCGGAGCTGGCCGCCCTCGGCATCAACCTGGACCTCGCGCCCACCGTCGACGTGAACACCGCCGACGAGAACCCGGTGATCGGCACCCGCTCCTTCGGCGCCGACCCGCACCGGGTGGCCACCCACTCGGCCGCCGCGGTCGCCGGCCTCCAGTCCGCCGGGGTGGCCGCCTGCGCCAAGCACTTCCCCGGGCACGGCGCGACGGTCGCCGACTCCCACTACGAGCTGCCCACCGTCGACGTGCCGCCGGCCGTGCTGCGCGAGCGCGACCTGCCGCCGTTCGCCGCGGTGGTCGACGCCGGGGTACGCGCCGTCATGACCGCGCACATCCGGGTGCCCGCGCTGACCGGCGACGGTCCGGCCACCTTCAGCCGGGCGGTCCTGGTCGACCTGCTGCGCGGCGAGTACGGCTTCACCGGCGCGGTGATCACCGACGCCCTGGAGATGAAGGGTGCCGCGCTGGCCGCCGGCGGGGTGGGACCGGCCGCGGTCCGCGCCCTGGCCGCCGGGGCGGACCTGCTCTGCATCGGCGCCAAGGTCGACGCCGGCCTGGTGGAGCACGTGGTCGAGGAGATCGTCGGCGCGCTCGCCGACGGCCGGCTGGACCGGGCCCGGGTCGAGGAGGCCGCCGGCCGGGCCGCCGAGCTGGCCGCCTGGACCGCCGCGGGCGGCGCCGCGGCCACCACCCCGGACGGCCTCGGCTACGCCGCCGCCCTGCGCGCGGTGCGCGTCGAGGGCGACGTCACCGGCCTGGCCGCCCCGCTGGTGGTGCAGGTGCACGCCACCTCCACCATCGCCGAGGGGCGGGTGCCGTGGGGGTTGGGTCCGCACCTGGCCGGGGCCGAGGAGGTCCGCGCGGTCGCCGGCGAGACCGACCCGGACGAGCTGCGCGAGCTGGCCGGAGACCGGCCCATCGTGCTGGTCGGCCGCCACCTGCACCGGCTGCCCGGGGCGCGGGAACTGGTCGACGCGCTGGCCGCCACGCACCCGGTGACCGTGGTGGAGATGGGCTGGCCGAGCGGCTGGCGGCCGACCGGCGCCCGGGCCTTCGTCACCACCTACGGCGCCAGCCATGCCAACGGGCACGCGGCCGCACAGGTGCTCGGCCTGGCTGGCTGAGGTCTGCCCGGCCACGTTCCGGGGTAAACGGTCCGGATGACCGCCACCGACCCCTGGCACCGGGCCCTGGCCGACCTGGCCTCCCGGTCGCACCGCGTGCCGCCGGACGCGCTGCCCGCGGCGGTGGCCGCGGCGGTGCGCGACCTCGGCATGGCCATGACCATCTACGTGGTGGACGTCGAGCAGGAGCTGCTGCGGCCACTGCCCGAGCCGGGAAGACCGCTGCCCGAGCCGCTGCCGATCGACGCCAGCCTGCCCGGCCGCGCCTACACCGAGGTGCGGGTGCGGGCGGGGCAGGACGGCCGGCTCTGGGTGCCGATCGTCAACGGCACCGACCGGTTGGGCATGCTGGAGGTCGCGCTGCCGGCCGGGGCGGACCCGGACGACCCCGCCCTCCGGGACGGCTGCCGGACGATCGCCGGCCTCGTCGGACACCTGCTGACCAGCAAGACCGCGTACGGAGACGGCCTGCAGCGCGCCCGGCGGAGCGAACCGATGGCGGTCTCCGCCGAGTTGCTCTGGCAGCTGCTCCCGCCGCTGACCTTCGCCGGCGACACGGTGGCCGTCAGCGCGATCCTGGAGCCCTCCTACGAGGTGGGCGGGGACGCGTTCGACTACGCGCTGGACGGTGACCGGCTCGCGCTCGCGGTGCTGGACGGGGTCGGGCACGGGCTGCCGGCGACGCTGACCACTGTGGTGGCGCTCGCCGCGCTGCGGGCCGCCCGGCGCACCGGCGGCGGGCTGGCGGAGCAGGTCGCCGCGGTGGAGGCGGCCCTGCGTAGCCAGTGGCGGGACGGGCGGTTCGTGACCGCGGTCCTGGCCGAGGTGGAGGTCGACACCGGCCGGGTCCGGTACGTCAACGCCGGGCACCCCGCCCCGGTGCTGCTACGCCGGGGACGGGCCGTGCGCGCCCTGACCGGCGGGCGGCGCCCGCCGCTCGGCCTGGACCTGCCGGGCGCCGAGCCGGGCGAGGCCCGGCTGGAGCCGGAGGACCGGCTGCTGCTCTACACCGACGGGGTGACCGAGGCGCGCGACGCGGCCGGGGAGATGTTCGGACTGCCCCGGCTCGCCGACCTGGCCGAGCGGCACATCGGCTCGGAGCTGCCCGCAGCGGAGACGCTGCGCCGGCTGAGCCGGGCCGTGGCCACGTACCGGGGCACCGCCTCGCGTGACGACGCCACCATGGTGCTGCTGGAGTGGTCCGGCGCGGCGGCGGCGCGGACGGAGCCCTGAGCCGGTCTACCGCAACCGGCGCCAGCCGGGCTCGACGGTGGAGCTGCCGTCGCCCCTCCCGCCCGACCAGCCCAGCAGGACGTCGACCGCGGTGATCCGCAGCACCCGGGCCACCAGCGGCTGCGGGTCGGTCACCCGGAGGGTGGCGCCCCGGCCGACCGCCTCCGCCGCCCCGCGCATCAGGGCGGCCACCCCGGTCGAGTCGAGGAACGGGACCGCGGCGAGGTCGACCACGACCTCCACCACACCGGGCCGCTCCAGCGCCTCGTCGAGCGCCCGGTCGAACGCGGCGGCCGCGGCCATGTCGAGGTCGCCGACCGGGCTGAGGACCAGCCGACCCGCACCCCTGTCCCGCGTACCGATCCGCATGATCCGCCCGTCCGCTCCGACAACGCCGCCGTGACCATACCGGCCGCGCGCAAGCCGACCTACTTGAACGTGTTCAAAGACTGCCGTACGCTGAGCTCGACTTCAATTTGAACGCGTTCAAGAAAGGTGGCGGGGATGGACGTCAAGGTCTGGATGTACCTGGCCTACCTGGCGATCAGCATCGGGCTGACCGTCTGGGTGGCCCGGGCGCTCTCTCGCAACGGGCTGGTGTTCCTGGAGGACGTGTTCGCCGACAAGCGGCTGGCCGACGCGGTCAACAGCCTCCTGGTGGTCGGCTTCTACCTGCTCAACCTCGGCTTCGTCACGGTGGCCATGAAGGAGGCCGGCCCGGTGGGCGACACCAGCCAGGCCCTGGAACAGCTCTCCTTGAAGGTGGGCTGGGTGCTGCTGGTCCTCGGCGCGCTGCACTTCTTCAACGTCTTCGCGCTCGGCCGCTACCGGCGCGGGCGGCTGCGCCAGCAGGCGGCCGCCCACCCGCCGCTCGCCCCGGTCGGCTACCTCCCGCCGCAGGGCGGCCCCCGACCGGTCAACCCGGCCGGACCGGCGCCGGGGCAGACGCCGCCCGCCCCGCCACGATGACGCTCGCCCAGGGCGGGCGCCCGACGGATCCCACCGGGCACGGGGCCGGTGGGATCCGCGGGTTCACCGTCCTCTACGACGCGCACTGCCCGCTGTGCCGGGCCGCCCGGCAGTGGCTCGCGTCGCGCGCCCAGCTCGTACCCCTGGAGTTCGTGCCGGCCGGGTCGGCGGAGGCCCGGCGGCGCTTCCCCGGGCTCGACCACGACGCCACGCTGCGGGACCTGACCGTGGTGGCCGACACCGGCGCGGTCTACGCGGGCGACGGCGCCTGGTTCGCCTGCCTCTGGGCCCTGGCCGACCACCGCGCGACGGCGGAACGGCTGGCCCGTCCGCACCTGCTGCCGCTGGCCCGGCGGGTGGTGACGACCGCCGCCGCGGTACGTGAGCTCGTCCGGGAACCGCGGCCGGACCCGGGATACGGTGACGACGATGACCGAGCAGACTGCGCCGACGACCGCTGCGGGCGGCCCGAGCACCGGGGCGACGGCCCGGGGTGAGCAGACCCGCCAGCTGATCCTGGACACCGCGATGCGGCTGTTCCGCGAGCGGGGCTACGCGCGCACCACCATGCGCGCCATCGCCCAGGAGGCCGGCGTGGCGGTGGGCAACGCCTACTACTACTTCGGCTCCAAGGAACACCTGATCCAGGAGTTCTACGCGGGCACCCAGCGGGAACACCGGGAGGTGGCCGCGCCGGCGCTGGCCCGGGAGCGGGACTTCGCCGCCCGGCTGGCCGCCGTGCTGCACGCCGGGGTGGACGTGCTGACGCCGTACCACTCGTTCGCCGCCAGCTTCTTCAAGACCGCGGCCGAGCCGACCTCGCCGCTGAGCCCGTTCTCCGCCGAGTCGTCCGGCGCGCGAGAGGCGTCGGTGGCGCTCTTCCGCGAGGTGCTGGAGGGCTCGGCCGCCAAGGTGGACGACGAGCTGCGTGAGCCCCTGCCGGAGCTGCTCTGGCTCGGCTACATGGGCGTGGTGCTCTACTGGGTGCACGACCGCTCCCCCGACCAGGCCAAGACCCGCCAGCTCATCGACGGCGCGGTCCCGCTGGTCGACCGGCTGGTCGGGCTCTCCCGGCTCCGGGTCCTGCGCCCGGTGACCCGGCAGGTGGTCACCCTGATCCGCACGCTGCGTCACTGACCGCTCCGAACCACCCCGTCGGACTGAATCGCAGGTCAAGTCCGTAACCGGACAGGGGTCACCCGCCCCTCACCCCTTGCTCGACACGCGGCAGACACTTAGCGTTACCAGGGTCGGGACCTGGGGAGACGCCGCGGACCGTGGATCCGGCCCGGGATCCACGGTCCGCGCCCGCCTCAGCGCGGGAAGACGCCGTACGAGGTCCAGCCCCGGTCCGGGAAGCCGGCCGCCTCGGCCACCCGCGCCGAGGCGTGGTTGTCGTGGTTGTGCAGGTAGGTGGGGATCGCCCCCTCGTCCAGCACCCGTCGGGCCGCCTGGGCGACCAGCCGCCGGGCCAGCCCGCGTCCCCGCGCCGCCGGCACCGTGCCCACGGCCAGTTCGTGCCCGTACGCGTCGTGCCGCTTGATCCCCGCCCCGGCCAGGTACGCCCCGTCGGCGTCCCGGACCACCAGCACCTCCCGGTCGAACAGCCGCAGCCAGGGCGGCAGCCCGGGGGTGGTCGGCGGCACCCACTCGCCGGCGTCCGGCAGCGGCGCCGGGGCGGTGCTCCACCGGAACAGCCCGGCGTGGGTGGTGAACTCCGGCGCGCCGACCGCCGCCGGCAGGGTGGGCAGCAGCCGTTCCCCGGGCCGCTCCCGGACCAGGTCCCGGACCACGCCGGCCCGGTCCGGCGGCACCGAGAGGATCGCGCACTCCGGGGACGCGACCGCGACGGCGGGGCGCAGCCGCCCGTCCCAGGCCGGCCGGGCCCGCCGGTGCGACCGGACCACGTGCAGCCCGGGACCGGCCGGCCACTGCCCCAACCAGGTTGCCAGGTGCAGGAACAGCCGCCGGTCGAGCACGTGATCACGGTACGCCAGCCGAACTCGTCCGGCGCGGCGGATCCGCCCGCCCGACGCCGTAAGAACTCGGCAATGGATCGACCACCCACCCGTGGCTACGCTGACCTCCGGGTATGGGGAGGTACGCGTGGCGCAACGGGTGCTGGTGGTCGACGACGACCGCACGGTCGCCGACGTGGTCTGCCGCTACCTGGAGCACGCCGGCTACGAGGTCGGCCACGTCGGGGACGGGGCCGCCGCGCTGGCCGCCGTGGCCCGGCGCCCGCCCCACCTGGTGGTGCTCGACCTGATGCTGCCGGTGCTCGACGGGCTGGAGGTCTGCCGGCGGCTGCGGGAGCGGCCCGACGGCGTACCCATCGTCATGCTCACCGCCCGCGGCGACGAGGCCGACCGGATCCTCGGCCTGCAACTGGGCGCCGACGACTACCTCAGCAAGCCGTTCTCCCCGCGCGAACTGGTGCTGCGGGTCCGCTCGGTGCTGCGCCGGGTCGGCGGCGACCCGGCCGGCGTACCCCCGGAACTGCTCGCCGACGGCGGCCTGGAGGTGGCGACCGGCCCCCGGGTGGCCCGGCTGCACGGCCGGGAGCTGACCCTGACCCTGCGCGAGTTCGACCTGCTGGCGCACCTGATGCGGCACCCGGCGCGGGCGTTCCGCCGGGCCGAGTTGCTGGAGCGGGTCTGGGGGTGGAGCTTCGGCGACCAGTCGACGGTGACCGTCCACGTGCGGCGGCTCCGGGAGAAGATCGAGACCGACCCGGCCGACCCCCGCCGGATCGTCACCGTCTGGGGCGTCGGCTACCGGTACGAGCCGGTCGATGCGTGACCTGGCGCTGATCTTCGCAGCGGCCCTGGTCGCGGCGCTCGCCGTCGGGCTGGCGGGCGCGGTGGCGCTGCGGCTGCTGCGCGGCCGGTCGATCACCGTGCACATCTCCGTGCTGCTCGCCATGACGGTCGGCGCGGTGGCGGCCGGGGTGGCGGTGGTCGCCGAGGCGATGTTCCTCTCCCCGCACGACCTCGAGGTGGTGCTGACCACGCTCTCCGCCGCCGCGGTGGTCAGCCTCGCGGTCGGCTGGCTGTTCGGTCGCCGGCTGGCCGCCGCGGCGGTCTGGGCCGACCAGGCGCGCGAGCGGGAGCGCCGGATCGAGAAGGGGCGCCGGGACCTGGTCGCCTGGGTCTCGCACGACCTGCGCACCCCGCTCGCCGGGCTGCGGGCCATGGCCGAGGCGCTGGAAGACGGGGTGGTGGGCGACCCGGCGACGGTGGCCGAGTACCACCGCCGGATCCGGGTGGAGACCGACCGGATGACCCGGCTGGTCGACGACCTGTTCGAGCTGTCCCGGATCAACGCCGGCGCGCTGCGGCTGTCGCTGTCCGCGGTGCCGCTCGGCGACGTGGTGTCCGACGCGCTGGCCGGCACCGCGCCGCTGGCCGCCGCGCGCCGGATCCGGCTGCTCGCCCCGGAGTCGGGCTGGCCAACGGTGACCGCGAGCGAGCCGGAGCTGGCCCGGGTGGTGGGGAACCTGCTGCTCAACGCGATCCGCTACACCCCGGAGGACGGCACCGTCCGGGTCGACGCCGGCCGCGACGCCGACACCGCCTGGCTGGCCGTCGCGGACACCTGCGGCGGAATCCCGGAGCGCGACCTGCCCCGGGTGTTCGACGTGGCGTTCCGGGGCGAGCCGGCGCGGACCCCGCGCGCGGCCGACAACGGTGGTTCGGGCGGGTTGGGGCTAGCCATCGTGCGCGGCCTGATTGAGGCGCACGGCGGGCGGGTAGACGTTCAGAACATCACCGACGGCTGCCGGTTCGTGGTTCGGTTGCCGGCCGCGGGAACCTGACGCATCGATCCCGCGTCATATTCATTTCCATACATGTACAAGTTTCTCTGGGACGGTAATGGTCATGCCGAATCATCCGAATGACCGGTACCAGCAGGACGCCGAGCAGCGCTGGCGGGCCGTCGAGGCCGCCGGGCGGTTCCCGGCGCAGGCCGACTACCGGGGGTCTCCCCGCGGGACACTCTCCTGGGCGGAGCTGAACGCGCTGCCGGCGGGCGCCTCCCCCCGGCGCGGCCTCACCGCCCGCTGACACGCCCGGGCGCTCCGCACCGAGCTTTCGCACACCTGTCCTGTAGCGTCTTGTGGTCCGAATCCCGCCTACCACAGGAGAAGCTCCGCGCATGGGCAAGAAGACGATTCACGTCTCCGACTTCAGCGGCCAGGTGCTGCGCGCCGACGACGAGGTGGTCAGAGTCGTCGTGCTGGAGCACCCGGACCTGGTCGCCGGGCCCGTGCAACTGGACGCCACCCCGGTCGAGGTGGAGAGCATCGACGACGCCGCGCTGGACGTGGCCGTGGTGGAGATCCACGACAAGCACGGCGGCGGCGAGCCGCGCCGGGTGGTGCTGACCGCCAGCGAGTTCGACGCGATGGCGACCGACGTGCCGATGGCGCAGCTGCTGCGTACCGCCGAGCGGGTCAAGCCGCCCAAGGCCCGGCGGGGCGCCGAGAAGATCGACTACGGCACCATCGAGCACGCCGGCAAGCCGCACCGCGGCCTGGTCACCGAGGAGGAGGCCCAGCTGGTCCGCGAGCGGCTCGACGAGGTGAACAAGCGCCTCGCCGACGCGGGGATCCGCCAGGTCGACCCGGCCGACCCGGAGCACGCGGCCCGCTACGGCTTCCCCACCGCCTGACGCACCCGGCCGGGCACGCGCCCCCGTGGCGCGTGCCCGGACGGTGCGGGTCAGGGCGCGTGCTCCCGTGGCGCGTGGGCCCGGCCGCTGCGGGTCAGGCCCGCTTGCGGGCGATCTCGGCCAGGGCGCCCTCGACCGCGGACTCCAGCGCGGCCTTCTCCAGCCCGAGCCCGGCGAGCACGCCGTCGCCGCCCTCCTCCTCGAGCAGGGCGAGCAGGATGTGCTCGGTGCCGACGTAGTTGTGGCCCAGCCGCAGCGCCTCCCGGAACGTCAGCTCCAGGACCTTCTTGCCCCGCGCGTCGTAGGGAATCAGGTCCGGGACCTGGTCGACCTTCGCCGGCAGGGTCGCGGTGACCGCCTCCCGCAGCCGCTCCAGGGGTACGCCCCGAGCCACGATCAGCGCGGCCGCGAGCCCCTCCGGCTCGGCGAGCAGGCCGAGGGCGAGGTGCCCCGGGGTGATCTCGGCGTTGCCGGCGGCGCGCGCCTCCTCCTGCGAGGACAGCACCACGTTGCGCGCCCGCGTCGTGAACCGGCCGAACCCGGCGTTCGGGTCGAGCGCGGCCGCCGTCTCGGCCTTCGCGGCGGACCGCTTCTGGGCGGCCTGCTTGCTCACCCCCATGCTGCGGCCGATCTCCGTCCATGAGGCCCCCGACCGGCGGGCCTGATCGACGAAGTGCCCGATCAGGTGGTCGGCGACATCGTCCAGGTGGTCGGCGACCAGGACGGCGCCGGCGAGCTGGTCCAGCGCGTCGGTGTGCGCCTTCTTGATGCCCTCGATCAGCTCGTCGAGGCGTACCGGGTGGGTCATCTTCAGCGGCTCTGTCTCCTCCATGCGTCAACCATAGGTTGACGCGTGCAGGTGCGTCAACCATAGGTTGACGATCTCCCGCCCGAAGACGACGAAGCGCCCCTATCCGCAGAAGCGGGCCGGGGGCTGGCGTCCGTGCCGCGCTGCTCGACTGTGGCCTGCGTCAGGTACGCCGCTGGCCGGCACCCGTCGGGTGCCGGCCAGCGTGTTGGCATGTGTCAGCTGTTCCAGTACTGGGCCACGATGTCGGCGGCCTGCCGCTCCCACTGGGCGTAGGCATCCGGGTAGGCCGAGACCTGCACGGTCTGCGCGGCCTCGGTCAGCGGCATGTCCTGCCAGCCGTCGACCTGCTTCAGACCCTTGAGGAACGCGAGGGTGGAGTACTCGGGGTCGGTGATCTGCTCCGGCGTACCCCAACCCGAACTCGGGCGCTGCTGGAACAGGCCCAGCGAGTCATGGTCATTCTTGTCGCCGAGGTGGCCCAGGTTCTCCAGCTTCGACTCCTGCAGGCTGGTGGCGATCGAGATGACCGCGGCCCGCTCCGGGAGACCGGCCTTCTTCGTCGCGGCGATGATCGCCTTCGCGTTGGCCGTCTGCTCGTCGTTCAGATCAATCTTCGACTGGGCGCCCTGCACACCGTGCGGGATCAGCTTGCCCGCGTCCGGCTTGTCGGCCTGCACCACCGCCGCCTCCGACAGCCCCGTCACCGGCGCCGCCTCGTGATGATTCAGCGGACCCGCAGCCAGACCACCAGCGAACGCCAGACCAGCAATACCCAGCACACTCTTACGCAGCATCGTGTTCATGGGGGTTAGCTCCATTCGGGGGTTGGCGCACACCCCGACCGGGGGAGGTCGGCAATCCGGCGTGCGCAAGCACCGTCAGGCGCTCTGAAAAGTCATTCCGGGAGGATCATCGGCGCGCGGGGCCGGGGAGCCACTTCGTCGCGCCGGGACCATGTACAACGACCGGCCGCCCACCATCATTCCGGGCTCGGCACACCCACCTCGCGGGGCGGGCTGGCCACCCCGCCGGGCGGGGCGCCTTCCTCGGCCGTTCACGGGGATACAACGACCCGCACCCGCCCGCCATTCCGCCGCCAGAGTGCCGCCGACCACCCCACGAACCGGACACCCCGCCCAGGCCGGCCCCGCAGCACCCACCACTTCACCCTGGTAGGCCGACCTACCGCGACAGCGCGCCGTCGGTGGAACAGCATGGAGGTCACCGGACCCCGGAGACACACATGGCGTTCCACCCACCACCGAAGCACGGGTGGGAAACGGACATACGCCCCACACACCCCGCCGGCCGCCCGATCGCCGGTCACGGAACACGGTGACCGGAGCCAACCCCGCCGCGGCGGGGGCGACCCGGACGAGCGCGCCGCGCTGGTCGTGTGGGGTGGGCACGCCATGGGGTGCCGCGAGCTGGTCGGCCAGCCTGATCAACTCCAGATCGCCCAAGTGGCGGTATCCGGCACCCGTTGAAAGCCCCACCTCGCCGAGCTGGAGTCGATCTTGCCGCCCGGTGCCCAGACATGGGGCCGGCCGGTCCGCGTGTCACTTGCGGGCGGTGAAACGTGCACACCCGTGTCACAGCAGCAGGGCCGGTAGGGCGCCTGCATCTCCGGATCAGGACAGTTCGGCGGAGTGGGGCTTCCGGGAGGTCCGGACACCCCTGCCTTCCGGATCGCGAGCCGAAGTCGGGTGGGCCGGCTGTGCAGATGAGGGCCGGAAAGCGTCAGGCCGGTCCGAGGAGACCGGGCCAGAAAGCGTCAGGCCCGGTCCGAGGAGGACCGGGCCTGACCGAACCGTGCGCCGCCAGGGACTCGAACCCCGAACAACCGGGCGAAACGGCCTTGATCAACAGTTAGCGAAAGACCGAGGCTAGATGTCGCCTCCCCATGCTGAATGATCAGATCCGGACCAGTGCAACGCCTCGGCATCACGTCGCTCGAAGAGCACAGCCACATTGTCCGGCTGGTATCGCAGCGTCTCGCCACGGGTTTCCGCCAGAACGGCGACGAAGGCACCCGAGCTGCCGAACTCCAGCCGGCAGGCCCAGGGAGTCGGCGGGCACTCGGGCACGGCCCGGTGCCAGGACATCCCGGCCTTCGTCATGACCGGTCCCAGAAGCGGCCGCCAGCCCGTCGACGCGGACACGTCGTGCGCCTCGATCAGGTCGGTGATGCCGACGTCCTCACCCGAGCCCTCGACCGCCACGAGCGCCTCGCACTCGTCCTCCATCAGCCAGGTCAGCGTTGTCGGCACCGACCGTGAGGTCACGAGGCGTAGCCCGTAGGGCACCTCGTGCAGGCGGCCGGCGTCGTCGGGAGGAGTGCTCCCGCCCGAGTAGAGGTAGGAGACCTCCCGCAAGCTCTGCCCGACCAGCGAGCGCAGGACATCACGGGTGAACTCGACCTGGAAGGACATCATTTGTAGACCCCGAAGTATTGCAGCGTGCCATCCGACCGGAAGGTTGCTCCGATGAAGTAGTTCTTACCGGCACCCTCGCCCTTCCACGGGTTGACGATGCTGTTGCTGATGACCCGCAGCCGGCCGTCGGCTGCCCCAGACGCAGATCACCCAGCCGCCCACCCCAGACACAAAGAAGGCCCCGACCCAGAATGAAGTCCGAGGTCAGGGCCTTGCTGCTGGTGCGCCGCCAGGGACTCGAACCCCGAACCCGCGGATTAAGAGTCCGCTGCTCTGCCAGTTGAGCTAGCGGCGCTCATCGGCAACGGGAAGCACGTTAACACGCCGCCGACCGGGCCCTTCGAGGGGCGGCCGCCCTTCGACCGAGAGGTGCGGCTGCTACGGCCGGATCACCACCCGCCGGCCGCGCAGCTCCCCCTCCTCCAGCATCCGATGCGCCTCGCCGACGGCCGACAACGGCATCGACACGACCTCGCGTGGAGCCACCCGACCGGCGGCGAGCAGGCGGTTCACCGCGCCCGCCGCCTCGGCCAGCTCGGTGACGGTGGCGTGGGAGATGACGAAGCCGGTCACGCTGCGGTCGTTCATGTAGAGCGGACCGGCCGGCAGCACCGGCCGGGAGCGGGCACCGGCCAGCAGCACGATCCGTCCACGCAGTGCCAACAGGTCGACGACCGACTCCAGGTCGTTGCGGCCCGAGGTGTCCAGGTACACGTCGGTGCCGTCGGGGCATGCCGACCGCAGCCGGCTCGGCAGGCCCGGGTCCCGGTAGTCGAGCACCTCGGCGGCGCCGAGCCGGCGGCAGTAGCCGGCGTCGGCCGCCGACGCGGTGGCCACCACCCGGGCGTCCGCCGCCGCGGCGAGGGTGACGAGCGCCGCGCCGACGTTGCCGGCGGCGCCCTCGACCACCACGGTCTCCCCCGGCCGGAGCCGGCCGTGCACGAACAGCGCCAGGTACGCCGTGGCGGTCGGGTGCAGCACGGTGACCGCGGTCGCCGGGTCGACCCCGTCCGGCAGCCGGTAGAGCCGGTCCGCCGGCACCACGGCCTGCTCCGCGGCGGCGCCCTGCCGGCCGTCGTACCCGAGGCTGTTGCACCAGACGAGGTCGCCGGCGCGGAGGCCGGGGGCGCCGGGGCCCGCCTCGGCGACCCGGCCGACCAGGTCGCGACCGACCACGAACGGCAGCGGCAGCGCCGTGGGGTACGCCCCGGAGCGGACGAAGGTGTCGACGGGGTTGACCGTGGTGGCGAGCACGTCGACGAGCACGTCGGTCGGGCCGGGGCGCGGCGCCGGCAGTTCGCCGTACCGGATCTCGGCGGCCGGGCCGGGGCGTTCGATGTAGGCGGCTCGCATGCCCTGATTCTGGTCGCCAGCCGGGCGCGGGGGGCGGGCGAAAAGTTCAGGCCCGGTGCATCGCACCGGGCCTGAACTTCGCTTGTTGTGCGCCGCCAGGGACTCGAACCCCGAACCCGCGGATTAAGAGTCCGCTGCTCTGCCAGTTGAGCTAGCGGCGCTCGCTGACAACGGGAGAAACCTTAGCACGCCCGCTGAGCCGGGTTCCAACCCGATACCGGGCTCCCCCCTTCGGTCGAGCTTAACCGGCGAAAGCCCACAAAACTCGCAGCTGACCGGCCACGGGGCGCAGCGCACGGGCACTCATGCGGCACGATGTCCGCCAGGCACGCGAGAACAGAGGTGGGGATGGCGAGTTTCGCGCGGGCCGGGGCGGTGGTGGGCGCTCTGGTCCTCACGGCGTCGCTGGCACTGACGGGGTGCGGCGACGACCAGAAGAAGCCGGCGTTCGTGTCCGGCGCGCAGCAGGGCGACGTGGCCGCGACCACGGCGCCGGGCACCACGGGCGAGCCGAGCCAGCCCGCCCTGCCGGCGCTGACCGTGAGCCCGGCCGACGGGTCGGACCGGCGCCCGGTCAGCACCGAGATCAGCGCCAGGGTCCCGGGGGGCGGCAAGGTGTCGAAGGTCGTCCTCACCGCCGCCAACGGCGCCACCGTCGCCGGACGGCTGCGCCGGGACGGCTCGTCCTGGGTGCCGTCGGCGCCGCTGAAGTACGGGACCCGGTACACCGCCACGGTCACCGGCACCGGCACGGACGGCCAGACGCGGCAGGGCACCAGCAGCTTCACCACGATGGCCAAGCCGAAGTCGATGATCGGCTCGGGGCTCTACATGTTCAGCGGCAAGACCTACGGCGTGGCCATGCCGGTGGTCGCCGAGTTTTCGCCGGGCATCCCGAAGAAGGACCGCGCCGCGGTGCAGAAGCGGATGTTCGTGCAGACCGACCCGCCGCAGCCGGGCGCCTGGCACTGGCTCTACAACGGCACGCAGGCCTACTACCGGGCGCCGGAGTACTGGAAGCCGGGCACCACGATCACCGTCCGGCTGGCGCTGGCCGGGATCCCGCTCAGCAACGGCCGCTACGGCAACGTCGACCGGAGCGCCACCGCCAAGATCGGCCGCGCCTTCGAGATGAAGGTCGACAACGCGACCAAGCAGATGACGGTGTACGAGAACGGCGCGGTGGTCCGTACCCTGCCGGTGAGCCTGGGCAAGAAGAGCACCCCCTCCTCCAGCGGCACGATGGTGGTGATGGAGAAGAAGGAGTCCACGGTCTTCGACACCCGCGACGAGCCGGATCCCCGCGACCAGTACGTCACCGAGATCGACTTTGCCCAGCGGCTGACCTGGGGCGGCGAGTACATCCACGCGGCGCCCTGGTCCGAGGGGGTGCAGGGCCGGCAGAACGTGTCGCACGGCTGTGTCAACGTGTCGATGGCGAACGGCCGGTGGCTGTTCGGCAAGACGCTGGTCGGCGACCCGATCACGGTGAAGGGCACCGAGCGGCGGCTGGAGCCGGGCAACGGCTGGACGGCCTGGAGCATGAGCTGGCGGCAGTTCGTCGAGGGCAGCGCCCTGCCGGTGCCCGAGGGTGGCCAGGGATCGCCCTTCTGAGCAGGCGTAACGTGGGCGGACGCGGCACCCTCGGTGGCCGTTCGTCCGCGTACCGCCGGGCGGAGCGGGAGATCTCTCCGCCAGGCAAAGCGCCGCACGATATCAGAATCGTTACATCTGGCCGGGGTGTTTCGGTTCACGTTAGGCAACGGGTAACTGTTCTGGTGCGTCTACAGGGACGATGGGACCCGGGACCACGACTGTGAGGGAAACATGCGAGCTAGCCAGGACGAGCTGATCCGGGGCGGGACCGCCCGGCGCGGCGGGCGACGCCGCGTGTTCGCGGCCGCGGTGCTCGCCGCCGCCATGGCCCTGACCGGCTGCACCAGCGGCGGCGGGGGCGACGGCGACAAGCCGTCGAGCTGGCAGGGGGGCGGGGAGAGCGGCCCGAAGGCGGCGGCCACCATCACCGAGCCCGCGGCCGACGCCAAGGACGTGCCGGCCTCCACCGCCGTCACCTTCACCACGAAGGAGGCGGAGGAGACCACCGTCGAGTTGAAGGACTCCGCCGGCAAGGCCGTCGAGGGCCAGCTCGCGAAGGACGGAAAGAGCTGGCTCCCGGACGGCGCGCTGGCCTACGGCGAGACGTACACGGCCACGGTGACCGCGACCGGCGACGACGGCAAGCCGGCCACCGCGACCAGCACCTTCACCACCATGGCGAAGCCCGGCAAGCAGGTCCGGGTCACCAGCTTCCTCGGCGACAACCAGGTCGTCGGCGTGGCCATGCCGCTGATCGTCAAGTTCGGCCGTGCCATCCCGGAGGACTACCGCGACGACCTCCAGAGCCGGATGACGGTCACCGCGAAGCCGGCCCAGGAGGGCATCTGGCACTGGATCAGCCCGACCGAGGTGCACTACCGGCCGAAGGTGTTCTGGAAGGCCAACAGCACGGTGAGCTACAAGGTGCAGGCGGGTGGGCTGCCGCTCGGCGACGACTGGTACGGCCGCTCCGACCTCACCGTCGACATCAAGATCGGCCCGTCGTTCGTGATGACCGTGGAGAACCGCACCAAGCGGATGACGGTCACCAAGGACGGCAAGGTGATCAAGACGATCCTGGTGAGCCTCGGCAAGAAGAGCACCCCGTCGTCCAGCGGCACCATGGTGGTCATCGAGAAGCTCCGCCACACGGTCTTCGACACCATGGAGGAGCTGGGCCCGGATGAGGGCTACCGCACCGAGATCGACTACGCGCAGCGGCTCACCTGGGGCGGCGAGTTCATCCACGCCGCACCGTGGTCGGAGGGCGTGCAGGGCAGGACGAACGTGTCGCACGGCTGCGTGAACGTCTCGATGAAGGACGGCAACTGGCTCTTCGCCAACACGCGCATGGGCGACCCGATCACGGTCAAGGGCACCGAGCGCAAGCTCCAGAACGGCAACGGCTGGACCGACTGGAACATGAGCTGGGACCAGTACGTCAAGGGCAGCGCCCTGCCCTACGAGCCGCCGGCCGAGCCGGGCGACGACACCAGCCCGAGCGCGGACGAGCCGAGCGTCGAGCCGACTGCCTGAGCTGGACACCGAGCGGCCCCCTCCACGCGGAGGGGGCCGCTCGACGTTCAGGGCACGGAAAACACCGAAGCCCCCTCCCGGAGGAGGGGGCTTCGGTCACTGGGGTGACTGATGGGAATTGAACCCACGACAACCGGGACCACAACCCGGTGCTCTGCCAACTGAGCTACAGCCACCATGCTCTCCGCGCCGGTCGACCCGGGCGGGGCGCGGACTAATAATAGCCACACCCCTGCCGACCCCGTCCACCGGGTTCCGGGCGGACCGCCGGGCGGGGCTCAGAGCTGGGCGGCGATCGCCTTGGCGCTCTCCACGTCCGGGCCGGGCAGCGGCACGAAGACGGTCCGCCGGTAGTACTCCAGCTCGCGGATGCTCTCCCGGATGTCGGCCAGCGCCCGGTGGGCCAGCCCCTTCTGCGGCTGCCCGAAGTACACCCGCGGGTACCAGCGCCGGCAGAGTTCCTTGATCGAGGAGACGTCGATCATCCGGTAGTGCAGGTGCGCGTCGAGCCGGGGCATGTCGCGGGCGATGAAGCCGCGGTCGGTGGCGATCGAGTTGCCGCAGAGCGGCGCGGTCCGCGGGTCCTTCACGTGGCTGGCGACATAGTCGAGCACCATGTCCTCGGCCTCGGCCAGGGTGACCGTGGAGCGCCGGACCTCCTCGGTGAGGCCGGACTTGCCGTGCATGGTGCGCACGATCTCCGGCATCGCCTCCAGCGCCGCCTCGTCGGCGTGGATGACCACGTCGACGCCCTCACCGAGCACGTTGAGGTCGGGGTCGGTGACGAGCGCGGCGACCTCGATCAGCGCGTCCCGCCCGAGGTCCAACCCGGTCATCTCACAGTCGATCCAGACCAGAAGATCAGCCACCGCAACAGACTACGCGCCGCCGACCCGCCCGCGCCTGAAGCACCCTCGCCGAGTGGACCGCTAGGGTTTCCCCGTGCCAGCCGAACCCGTCGCACCTCCCGCCGTCACCGAGGACGATCCGGGCGGGCGTACGGCCCGTCGGCTGGTCACGGTGCTGGCGCTCGCGGCGGTGTTGCCGGCGCTCTACCTGCCCGGCCTGGTGCACGACTTCTTCGACCTCAAGATCTACATGCGGGCGATGGACTGGTGGGCGGCCGGCAATCCGCTCTACGACTACGTTCAGCCGGACCGGGTGCAGGGCGCGCTCTACTTCACGTATCCCCCGTTCGCCGCGCTGCTGCTGCGGCCGTTCGCGCTGCTGCCGCTCGGCGCCACCATCGCGATCTTCACGGTGCTGACCGTGGTCGGCGTGGTGGTCACCACCCGCTGGCTGGTGCTGCCCCTGGTCCGGCGGCACGACCTGCCGAGGCTGTTCACCGTCACGGTCGCCGTGCTGCTGGTCCTCGCGGTGGAGAGCACCCGGGAGACAATCACCTTCGGGCAGATCAACATGCTGCTGGTGGTGCTGATCCTGAGCGACCTGCTGTTCGCCGTACCCCAGGGGCGGCGCTGGGCCGGCGTGGGCGTGGGGCTGGCGACGGCGCTCAAGCTCTTCCCCGGCATCTTCGTGCTCTACCTGCTGGCCACCCGGCGGTGGCGGGCGGCGGCGGTGGCCGCGGTGACCGCGACGCTGGCCACGCTGTTCGCGGCGGCGCTCGCGCCCCGCGACTCGTGGCGGTTCTGGACCCACGAGCTGTGGGCGACCGACCGGGTGGGCCGGACCGACTACACCGGCAACCAGTCGCTGTTCGGCCTGCTCAGCCGGATCACCGCGCCCGACAAGCCCAGCCAGCTTCCCTGGTTGCTGCTGGCGCTGCTGGTGGCCGGGTACGGGCTGTGGCGGGCCGCCCGGGCGGCAAGGGCCGGGGACGCACTGGCCGGCCTCACCCTGACCGGCCTGGTCGGTGGGCTGGTCAGCCCGATCACCTGGACCCACCACCTGTACTGGTTCATCCCGGCGATGGTGGTGCTGGTCGACGCGGCACTGGACGCCGACCGGGACACGGTGGCGGCTGCCCGCCGGCGGCGCTGGCTGCTCGTCCTCGCCGTCGGCACCGGCTTCGTGATCGTCTACGGGGTGGTCACCTTCCAGGACTGGGGAGTCGCCCCGGCGCGCACCGACAACCCCGCCGAGTTCGTCACCCGCAACGCGTACGTGCTGCTCAGCCTGCTGCTGCTGGCCCTGCTGCCGACCCGCCGGCAGGCGCCGGAGCGGGCCGGGGTCGCGGCCGAGAACGTGCACTAACTGGACAGACCTCGCGACAAGCGGCGTTCGGCGCTAATCTGGTCCCAACTACCTCAGGTTTCTCCCAGGTAGCACCGATCCCCCGGTGACGGTGGCCCTCCGCGTCGGCAGCGCGGAGGGCCACCGGCCGTACGGGGCCGGTGTCACTCGTCGACCGGTGTGGCCGGCCGGACCGGTCGGGGCGTCTCCGCGGTGGTCACCGGGGGCCACGGCCAGTCCGGGTCGACCGGCAGGTCGGCCAGGCTCTCCGGCCGGTGACTCGGCACCGGGCCGATCGCGGCGCGGGACCGCTCGGCCGGCGCCGACCCGACGCAGACCAGTTGCCGGTCGGGCAGGCTGGCCGGCTCCGACCGCTGGCCCAGCCCGCTGAGCGAGCTGACCCCCAGCCGGCCGGCCAGCACCGGAACCTGGTCGGGCTCGACGACGAAGACCACCTCGCGCGGGCGGGCCGGGCGCAGCAGCAGGACCACGGCGAGAACCACCAGCAGCGCCCCGCCGGCCAGCAGCGCCCAGGCCACCCCGGGGAACCAGCCGGCGCGCAGTTCGGCGCGCAGGTCCAGGGCCAGGTCGGGCCGTCCGTCCGGCCGCATCACCACCAGGCTCAGCGACCGGTCGGCCAGCTCGGCCGGGCTCCACTCCAGGACGCCGATCCCCTCGCGTACCCAGAAGTCCTGACCGAGCGGGACGGCGGCGGCGGTGCCGGCGGTGGCCGGGTCGAGGCGGACCGGCAGTGGCCCGCGGGCCAGCGCGACCCGGCGCACGGTGGCGTGCGGGACGTCAGCGAGCCACCGTCGCACCTGGTCGGTCGGGGCGAGGCCGAGGAAGGCCGGGCCGTCGGCGGTCCGTGCGGTGAGCCGCAGCCGGGCCTGCCCGTTCCGGGCGACCGGCGCCTCGGCGCGGAGCAGGGCGTCCACGTCGGTCACCACGACCGCCCGGGCGGGGGTGCGGACCGTCTCGAAGCGGGCGCCGAAGCCGCCGTCCGGGTCGGCGTGCCGGGCGGCGAGCCAGAGCCCGACGCCCGCCAGCAGGGCCGGAATCCCCACGGTCAACAGCAGCATGCCGGCGATCGTGCGCACGAAACGCATTCGCGTCGTCCCCCTCGGTAGCGAAGTACCCGGCCGACCTTACCGACGCCGACCGGGCAATCGCCGGATATCCACGGCAAGCACCCGATGGACCGCGGAAAGGCCGCCGGCCCGCCGGAAGATCCGACGGGCCGGCGGGGTCGGCGCGGGTCAGGACTTCGCGGTGGGCTCCCGTCGGGTACGCAGGAAGGCCAGCCCGCCGAGGATCAGGCCGGCCAGGCCGGCGACCAGACCGGCCACGCCGAACGCGGTGGCCGCGCCGGTGTCGGCGTCGTCGTCATCGTCGTCGGCGGCGGCCGCCGCCGGGGCGCTCGCGACCGGCGAGGCGGGCGCCGAGGCGGCGGTCAGGGTGAGCACCGGGGCCGGATTCTCCGGCTCCTCCGCCCCCGGCGTGGGCTCCTCGATCCAGCGGGAGACGTTGCCGTCCGAGTAGGTCTGGAGCACCTTGAACACCATCCGGTCGACCTGCGGCAGCGGGCCCATCGACACCGGGAACTCCTGAAACTCGCCCGGCTTGACCCCGCCGTTCGGGGCGGCCGTCCAGGTGAGCTTGGAGACGGCCTCGGTGAGCTGGCTGCCGTGCACCTCGATCGGCGGGTCGACCTTGCGCTTCTCCATGGTCACCGTCCAGCCGGGCACCGGCATGGTGGAGACCGAGCCGACCGGGGCGTTCTCCGGCAGGTTCACCTCCACCTTGGTGGTCGACGCCGTGTCGCTCTCGTTCGGCACCCGGAACGCGAAGCGGCCGTAGCTGCCCTGCGTGGCCTCCTTCGGGTTGACGGTGACGTGCGCCGAGGCCGGCCCGGCCAGACCGAGCACGGCCGTGGCCACGGCGGCGAGGGTGAGCGCGGCGGCGGTTGCCGGACGCCGGAGACGGATCATCTGCGGGAGCCTTCCGTTACTTGACGGGCACGGTGGCGGTCACCGTGGCCTGGTCGATGTCGGACGTGCGGACGGTGAAGCGGAGCTGCCACTGCCCCGCCGCCGGGAGGTTGATCTCGCCGAAGGCGTGGTTGTCGGTCAGCGGCAGCAGCGGGATCGTGATCGGCTCGATGCCCGCCGACGGCAGCGCGGCGGTGGCCTTCCACTCCTGCACCGGCTGGGGCCGGTTGTCCTTCGTGTACGCGTAGAGGTGCAGCGAGTTGCTGCCGGTCTCCGCCGGGTCCACCTCGACCTGGAGCGAGTAGATCGGGCTGCTCAGCGTCGCGGAGAAGTAGCCGGCCGGGCTGCCGGCCACATCGGCGGAGGCGGTCCGGGCCGGGGTGGTCTGCACCAGCGTCGCCGAGAGGCCGAGCACCACGGCGGTGATCGCCAGCTCGGCCACCACCGCCCGCCGCATCGCCCCCGGGCGGCCCGCGGCGGTGCGCCGCCGGACCAGCGCCCGCGAGTAGGCGGCCACCCCGATCACCAGCGCGAACAGCACGATCTTGGCGAGCAGCAGCTGCCCGTACGTGGTGTCGACCAGCGCCTTCGGGGTGGCCACCTCGATCAGCCCCTGCACGGTGCCGGCGAGCAGCAGCGCGGCCACCGCCAGCGTCGCCCACCGGGACCAGATCGGCAGGATCGCGTCCAGTTCCCGCTCGTCGGCCCGGCGCAGCAGGAAGACCGCGAGCATCACCAGGCCGCCCAGCCAGACGGCCATGCTGCCCAGGTGCACGGCGTCCACCACCACCGACACCGCGGGCGCGGGCGAGGCGGCCGGGTGGCCGGCGAAGGGCCAGGTGAACAGCGCCGCCCCGCCGAGGATGGCCAGGATGAGACCGTCGGTGCGGCCGACCGGCCCGGCGAAGAGCGGGCGGAGCAGGAACGCCGCCGCGGCGAGCAGGCCGAGCCGGACCAGGTGCGCGGTGCCGTACGCGCTACCCAGCACGTCGCCGAGGCCGGAGCCGGTGCCGTCGAACAGGCCCCCACCGTTGGTGTAGGGCACCTGGAGCCACAGCTCGGCGAGGGTGGCCACGGCCAGCAGGCCCAGCCCCGACCAGGCCAGGCGGGCAGGGCCGCGCCGGGACAGCCGGCGCGGCCAGAGCGCGGCCAGCACCAGCGCCGGGCCGACGAGCAGCAGCAACCCGACGTAGCCGAGGTACTTGACCACCTTGACCGCGTTCTCCACCACCGGGTTCGCCCGGGTGTCCGTGCCGGTGTCGGACGGCGGGGTGGACGGCGCGCCGACCGAGTAGGTGAACGCCCCGGAGACCGGGTGGCTGTCCGCCGAGATCACCCGGTAGCTGACCAGGTAGGTGCCGCGCGCGCCGGACGGATCGACCGGGATGCTGACCACGGCGCCCTTGAAGGTGGGCTCGCCCCGGTCGGCCCGGGAGCCGTCGGGCGCGATCACCCGGACCTTGTCGGGGACCTTGCGGACCCCCTCGCTGAAGGTGATCACCACTTCGGCGGGCGCGCTGGGCACCACGGCCGAGGCGGCCGGGCTGCTGCTCACCAGCACCGCGTGGGCGCTGGCCGGCGTGGCCGGGGCCAGCAGCAGGGCGACGAGGGTGACCAGCAGTCCGGCGAGGGCCCCCAGCCGGGCGGCCGGGCGGCGGTCGGCGACGGCCACGGGGCGGCGGCGTACGGCAGCAGTCATGACCATCATGCTTCCCGAACCGTGCGGCGTCCGGCGACCCGGCCTCATCCGCGTCCCGGCGCCGGCGCCGCGGGCAGCCGGCGCTCCGCCTCCCCATCCAGCCGCGCGGAGAGCGCCACCCGTACGTCGTCGCACGTCATGCCGGGGTAGTCGGCGGGCGGGCGGGAAAAGTTCCCGGCGTGGGCGGGACCACGGAATGGGCCGAAGGACCCTGTCCGGCACAGGTAGGCCGCGTAACCTCGTCTGTCGTGATCCCCGTCCCGCGCGACACCTTCGCCGGCCGCCCCGCGGCGGCGGCGCGCGAGGCTGCGCGGGACGCGGCGACCGACTGGGCCCTGGCCGCCCGGGACGGCGATCCGGTCGCCCAGGCCGCCTTCGTCCGGGCCACCCAGGCCGAGGTGTGGCGCTTCGCCGCCGCCCTGGTCGACCCGGACAGCGCGGACGACCTGACCCAGGAGACGTACCTGCGGGCGTTCCGGGCGCTCCCCGGCTTCGAGGGGCGGTCCACCGCCCGGACCTGGCTGCTCGGCATCGCCCGCCGGGCCTGCGCCGACCACCTGCGTACGGTGGTCCGCCGCCGGCGGCTGGACGAGCGGCTCGCCGCGCACGCCGCCACCGACCGGCCGTACCCGGACCCGGCCGGCCAGCTCGGCGCCAGCGACCTGGTCCGCCGGCTCCCCGCCGAACGGCGCTCCGCGTTCGTGCTCACCCAACTGCTCGGCCTGTCGTACGCCGAGGCCGCCGCGGTGGAGGGGGTGCCGGTGGGCACCATCCGCTCCCGCGTCGCCCGGGCCCGCGACGAGCTGGTCGAGGCCGCCGGCGACGCGATGACCGGCTGACCGTGGAACTTTCCTCGGATCCGGGACGACAAATGACCGTGACCGCACCCCGCACCCGGGCCGCCCGCCGGTCCGCCGTCCGGCCCTGGCTCGGCATCGCGGCCCGCCTCGGCCTGGCCGCCGTCTGGCTGCTCGCCGGCGCCGCGAAGGTCGACGACCTGGCCGCCTCCGGCCGGGCGGTCAACGCCTACCAGGTGATGCCGTACGACCTCGCCACGGTGATCGGCGCCGCGCTGCCCTTCGTCGAGCTGGCGCTCGGCGTGCTCCTGCTCGTCGGGCTCGCCACCCGGCTGGCCGCTGGCGTCTCCGCGGCGCTGCTGGTGGTCTTCGTCAGCGGCATCGCCTCGGCCTGGTCCCGCGGTCTGGCCATCGACTGCGGTTGCTTCGGCAGCGGCGGCCAGCTCGCCGCCGGCCAGGCCCCGAGCTACCTCCCGGAGATCCTCCGGGACCTGGGATTCCTGCTACTGGCCGGGTTCCTGCTGATCTGGCCCCGCACCCCGTTCTCGGTGGACGGCTGGCTGGCGGGCGACACCGTGGAGGTCGAGGATGAGTAGTCGCAAGGGGCGGAAGGACGCTGCCCAGGTGGTCCGCGCCCAGCTCGCCCGGGAGAAGCGGCGCACCCGCACCATCTGGACCTCCGTCGCCGCGGTGGCGGTGCTGCTGATCGCCGGGCTGATCGGCTGGTCGGTCTACCGCAGCCAGAAGTCGGAGACCTTCACCACCCCGCCCGGCGCCAATCCGCCCGGCACCGGCATCGTCCTCGGTGACGGGCCGGTCACGATCGACCTCTACGAGGACTACCTCTGCCCGGTCTGCAAGAACTTCCAGGAGACCAGCGGCCCGACCATCAACCAGTTGATCAGCGACGAGAAGGTCCGCGTGATCTTCCACCCGGTGGCCTTCCTCAACCGCTTCTCCACCACCGAATACTCCACCCGCTCCTCGGCCGCCGCCGGCTGCGCCGCCCAGGGCGGCAAGTTCAAGGAGTTCACCGACCAGCTCTTCGCCCGGCAGCCGGCCGAGGGCAGCGCCGGGCTCAGCGACGACGAGCTGATCGACATCGGCGCCGGCGTCGGGCTGAACCGGAACGACTTCGGCTCCTGCGTCCAGGACGGCAAGTACAAGGGGTGGACCGAGCACGTCACCGACGACGCCAGCAAGTCCGGCGTGACCGGCACCCCGACCATCCGGGTCAACGGCAAGAACGTCGAGGACCGCAGCCCGGAGGGGATCAGGGCGGCCGTGGAGGCGGCCGGCAAGTGATCCCCGCACCGCTGCGGCGGGCCGGGCTGGTGCTCACCGCCGCGCTCACCGCCCTGCTCGCCCTCGCCACCCCGGCCGCCGCGCACGGCGCGGACGCCCCCGACGGCACCGACTACCGGGCCGAGGTCACCGGGGTCGCCCCGGACCGGCCCGGGCTCACCGCACGGATGGTCGAGGCCGGCGCCCGGCTGGAGTTGACCAACCGCACCGGCGCCGACGTCGAGGTGCTCGGCTACTCCGGCGAGCCGTACCTGCGGATCGGGCCCGGCGGGGTGTACGAGAACAGCCGCTCCCCCGCCACGTACCTGAACCGCACCCTCGCCGGGGACACCCAGCTCCCGCCGGAGGCCGACCCGGCGGCCGCGCCGGTGTGGCGGCGGATCTCCGACGGGCCGACGGCCCGCTGGCACGACCAGCGGACGCTCTGGCTGGAGTCGGCCCCGCCGGCGCAGGTGGCCGTCGATCCGGGCCGCGAGCAGCGGGTCCGCGACTGGGTGGTGCCGCTGCGCGCCGGCACCGGAACGGTCGAGGTGCGGGGCACCCTCGACTGGGTGCCGCCGCCGGACGCGTACCCGTGGTGGGTGGCGGCCACCCTCGGTTTCCTGCTGATCGGCGCGGCCGGGCTGGTCCCGGCCGGCACCGCCACCGGCGTCCGCGCGCTGCGCGGGGTGGGCGCGCTGCTCGCCTTGGGCGGGGCGGCGACCGTGGCGCTGACCGTGGGCAAGGCCCTGGACACCGGCGCCGCCGGAGCCGGCGGGGTGCTGCTCGAACTGCTCACCGGGCAGATGTGGACGCTGCTCACCGGGCTCGGCGCGCTCGCCGCCGGCGGGTACGCGCTGGCCCGCCGCCCGGCCGCCGACTTCGCGCTGGCCCTGGCCGGCGCGTGCCTGACCCTGTTCGCCGGCGTGTCGAACCTGGCCGTCCTGTCCCGCTCGGTGGCCCCGGTCGCCGGGCCGCCCATCCTCGCCCGGGTCCTGGTCACGCTGGCCCTCGCCACCGGAGTCGGCGCCGTCGCCGCGGGGCTGCTCCGCCTGCGCACCGCCGCCCACGCCGCCCGCCCCACCCCGGCCGCCCCGCCGACGTCCCCGCGCTCGCCGATCTTGTAGTTGCGGCCCCCGATCCGCGGCTGTCGTCCCGGTCCACGAGGGCCGGAAGTGCAGGATCGGGGTCAGGAGGGGCGGGGGGCGAAGCCGTAGGGGAGTTCGAGGCGGTGTCGGGCCAGCAGTGCCTCGTCGGAGAGCAGGTCCAGGGTGGGGGCGTCGGCGGCGATGCGGCCGGCGTCCAGGATCACCGCCCGGTCGCAGAGCTCCGCCGCGTACGGCAGGTCGTGGGTGACCATGAGCAGGGTCACCGGGAGGCCGCGCAGGATCTCCGCCAGCTCCCGGCGGGCGGCCGGGTCGAGGTTAGAAGACGGCTCGTCCAGCACCAGGATCTCCGGGCGCATGGCGAGCACGGTGGCCACCGCCACCCGGCGGCGCTGCCCGAAGGAGAGGTGGTGCGGCGCCCGGTCCCGGTGCTCGCTCATCCCCACCGCGGCGAGCGCCTCGTCCACCCGGGCGGCCAGTTCCGCCCCGCGCAGCCCCAGGTTGGCCGGCCCGAACGCGACATCCTCGGCGACCGTGGGCAGGAAGAGCTGGTCGTCCGGGTCCTGGAAGACGATGCCCACCCGGCGGCGGATCTCGGCCAGGGTGTCCCGGTCCCGGCTCACCGTCAGGCCGCCCACGCTCACCGTGCCCTCGGTGGGGGTGAGGATGCCGTTGAGGTGCAGCACCAGGGTGGTCTTGCCGGCGCCGTTCGGCCCGAGCAGCGCCACCCGGTCGCCGTGCGGCACGGTCAGGTCCACCCCGTGCAGGGCGACGTGACCGTCCGGGTACGCGTACCGGACGCCGCGGACGTCCAGGGAGGGCGGCTGCTGCACGTACCCGATCATGTCAGCACGAGCGCGACGGCGGCGATGGTGGCCGCGATCGCCGGCACGGTGGCGGCGGCCGCCCACTGGCCGGCGGTGGCCGCGCCCGCGCCCTGCCAGACCGGCGGCATCCGGCCGGTGTAGCCGCGGGAGACCATGGCCAGGTAGACCCGCTCGCCACGCTCGAAGGCGCGCAGGAAGAGCGCGCCGACCCCGGCGGCGAAACCGCGGAGCTGCCAGAGGAAGCGCGGGTCGTCGCCCCGGGACACCCGGGCCACCCGCATCCGCCGGGCCTCCCCCACCAGCACGTCCAGGTAGCGCAGCATGAAGGTGGCGATCTGGGTGAGGACCTGCGGGCAGCGCAGCCGGTCCAGGCCGACGATCAGGTCCCGCGTCGTCGTGGTCGCCGCCAGCAGGAGCGACGCGAGTACGCCGAGCGTGCCCTTCGCCAGGATGTTCCACGCGCCGTGCAGCCCGTCGACGGAGAGGCTCAGCCCGGCCACCTCGACCCGCTCCCCCGTGCCGAGGAACGGCAGCGCGACCGCGAACAGCACGAACGGCAGCTCGATCAGCGCCCGGGCGAGCAGCCAGCGCGGCCCCACCCGGGCCAGCGCCGCCACGGCGGCGACCAGCAGGGCGTACCCGCCGAAGGCCCAGTAGGCCTCCCGGGGCGTGGCGACCACCGCGAGGGTGAACAGCACCATCGCGGCGATCTTCACCTCCGGGGGGAGGCGGTGCACCGGCGAGGACGACTCGCGGTACAGCACGTGCGCGTGGCCGGCGCCCATCCGCGGCTCAGCGGTTTCCGGCGGCGCGCGCCGCGCGCTCGTCGGCGGTCGGGTCACCCGTGGAGTCGGCCGGGCCGGCTGCCCGGTCGGTCGCCGGACCGCGGCGACGGGCCAGCCAGAACAGGCCGCCGCCGAGGGCGAAGGTGAGCAGCACGCCCAGCACGCCGGACAGGCCGGTGGAGAGGAAGCCGTTGCTCACCCCCCGGACGCCGTAGTCGGCGAGCGGGCTGTCGGCCAGCTCGTGGTCCTTCGCCTGCTGGGCCGGGCAGCTGCCGCCGGTGATCTCGTCATCGGCGTTCACCGTGCAGCCCTTGAGCAGCGACGAGTCGAGCCCGTCCGGGTGGGCCGAGGCGTAGTTGCTGACCACGCCGGCCAGCAGCAGGGCGACCAGCAGACCGCCGAGGACGAACGGCCAGGGACGCTTGCTCATCGGGCACCTCCGGCGACCGGGACGGCGGGAGCCGGCACGGCCGGCTTCAGGGCGCGCAGGGCGTACACCAGGTCGGGGCGGACCTTGGCGACGGTGACCACGGTGGTCGCGGTGATCAGGCCCTCGCCGACGCCGATCAGCAGGTGGACGCCGGCCATCGTGCCGGCCAGCCCGGTGAGGTTGCCGCCCAGGTCGGTGGTGCCGCCCAGCCAGTACTGGAGCACGAAGCCCTGGGACGCCACCACGACGCTGACCAGCGCGGACACGAAGGCGGTCACGGCGAGCCCGGTCGGGGTGCGCGGCAGCACCCGCAGCAGCACCGCGATCAGCAGGTACGCCGCGGCGGTGCCGAGGAGCGCCATGTTGGTGATGTTGAGGCCGAGCATGGCCACCCCGCCGTCGCCGAAGACCAGCGCCTGCACGACCAGCACGACGGCGACGCAGAGCGCGCCGACCCACGGGCCGACCAGCATCGCGGCGAGGGCGCCACCGAGCAGGTGACCGCTGACCCCCGCCGTGAAGATCGGGAAGTTGAGCATCTGCACGGCGAAGATGAACGCGGCCACCAGGCCGGCCATCGGGGCCAGCCGGTCGTCGAGGTCACGGCGGCCGCGCAGCACGCAGAAGGTGAGCACGGCCAGCGCGAGGGCCGCGAACACCGCCGCGACGGGACCGTCGATGATCCCGTTCGAGATGTGCATCGCCAGGGTTTCCACGGGCCGAGCCTATTTGCGTGAGGCCGTTGTTGCCAATCCCTTGCAACAAGCCATGGTGATCATCACCCGACGGCGCGTCGCCACCCGCGCCGAACCGGACGGCGGCGGTATCGTCAGCGCCATGACCGACCGCCTGAACCCCGGCGACCCCGCCCCCGAATTCACCCTCCCCACCGACACCGGCGGGACCCTGTCCCTGGCCGACCTGCGCGGCCGCAAGGTCATCCTGTACGCGTACCCGGCCGCCATGACGCCCGGCTGCACCAAGCAGGCGTGCGACTTCCGCGACTCGCTCGCCTCGCTCCAGGCCGCCGGCTACGAGGTGATCGGCATCTCCCCGGACAAGCCGGAGAAGCTGGCCAAGTTCCGCGACCGGGACGCCATCACCTTCCCGCTGGTGGGCGACACCGACAAGGCGGTGCTGACCGCGTACGGCGCGTTCGGCGAGAAGCAGATGTACGGCCGGACCGTCACCGGGGTGATCCGCTCGACCTTCGTCATCGACGAGGGCGGGAAGATCGAACGGGCGCTCTACAACGTCAAGGCCACCGGGCACGTCGCCAAGCTGCGCCGCGACCTCGGCCTCGACTGACTGTGAGGCTGGCGGGGTCGGTCCGCAGGTGATGGGCTGATGGTCGGCAGCAGTGGGCGTGACTCTTCGTCTGACTGGCTTCGTGCCTTTCGCGGGACTTGTCCGCCTGCTGCTGCCGGCGCCGGCCCGGCGGGAGACGTTTGGCCTGATCAGGAGCTTGACCGCCAGTTAGCGGCTGGCGTGTCTCATCACAGTCCTGCCATCTCCGCACCGGACCGGACCCTTGCGTCCCCACGGTGAGGAGAGAACGCATGTCCATGCGGCAGATCTGGTCGAGGTCGTCATCGGCGTCGACACGCACAAAGACACGCACACCGCCGCGGTGCTCGACACCCGCACCGGCGGGGTCCTCGCCAGGGCCACGGTGAACACCGACCCGGATGGCTATGCCGAGTTGGTGGCCCTGGCCGAGCAGCACTCGGGGCTGCGGGCCTGGGCGCTGGAGGGCTCCGGTGGTTACGGGGCCGGTCTGGCCCGGCACCTGGCCGACGCCGGGGAGTTGGTCGTGGAACTGGACCGGCCGGTGCGACCGGCGCGCCGAGCCGGGGCGAAGTCCGACCCGATCGACGCCGAACGCGCTGCCCGCGATGCACTCGCCCGCACCCGCCTGGCGCAGCCGAAGACCGGCCCCGAGCGGGCGGCGTTGCAGGCACGACTGACCGCCCGCCGCGCAGCCGTGGAAGCCAGCTCGGACGCCCAGCGGCAACTGCACGCGTTGGTGATCACCGCCCCCGAGGTGGTGCGGGCCCGCTTCCGCGGCCAGAGCACCCGCCTCATGCTCACCACCGCCACCCGGCTGCGCCCCACCACCAACGCCGACGTCGAGGTGTTCACCTGCCTGACCGTGTTGCGGGACCTCGCTCGCCGCGTCCGCTTCCTCGAAGCTGAAGCCACCGCACACGAGAAAGCGATCCGCGCGATCGTTCGCTCCTGGCGACCGGACCTGCTGCAGCTCACCGGCGTCGGACCGATCGTCGCCGCCACCGTGCTCACCGCCTGGTCCCACCCCGGGCGCTGCCGCAACGACGCCGCGTTCGCCATGCTCGCCGGAGCGGCCCCCATCCCCGCCTCATCCGGCAAGACCATCCGTTACCGACTCAACCGCAGCGGCGACCGCCAGCTCAACCGCGCCCTGCACACCGTCGTCCTGACCCGCCTCCAACGCGACGAACGCACCCGCGCCTACGCCGAGCGCCGCCGCGCCCAAGGCAAAACCGACCGCGAGATCAAACGCTGCCTCAAGCGTTACATCGCCCGAGACCTCTACCGACGCCTCGAAACCCCATCCCAACCACTTGACGCGGCATAGGAGCGTCCTGTCGTAGGCCGCCGTTACCGTCGGCGCGTGCCTCGCTACAAATACTCGCCGGAGCGGCTGGCGGCCGCGGCGGCGCAGGCGCGCAGCGTCACCGAGGTGATGCGGCTGCTCGGGGTACGGGTGAGCGGCGGGTCGCACGCCCACATCAGCCGGCAGTTAAACGCCTGCTCCGCCAGGCGGAAACGGGAAGCCATCCGGCTGGCATCCGACGGCGGGTGGGCGATCAGCCACGGCACGGTGTCGAACATTTCTGCGGCGGGCCGGAGTGCAGACCGTCTCGGCGCGACGCTCTAGACTCAGCGGGTCGGCGGGAGTGGCGGAACGGCAGACGCGCAGGCCTTAGGAGCCTGTGTCCGAGAGGACGTGGGGGTTCGAAACCCCCCTCCCGCACCAGCAGCAGTGTCACATGGATCACGAACCCGGGCCCATGCCGTGGCGTCTCGCGCAGGATGGCTGGCGTGAACCTGCGCTTCGTCCTGGACCCCGACCTCACCCCTGAGCTGCGCGAGCAGATCATCGCCCTCTGGGTGGACGTGACCAACGCCGGCGGCGCGGTCGGCTTCGTCGCCCCGGTGACCGAGGCCGAGGTGCGGCCCATGGCCGTGGCGACCTTCGCCGCGATCAGCGACGGGCCGGACCGGCTGCTGGTCGGCTACGAGGGGGACCGCCTCGTCGGCGTCCTGATCATCGCGGACAACCGGTTCCACCTGAAGACGCACTGGCGGGTGCTGAAGCGGGTCATGGTGCACCCGGATACGCAGGGGCGCGGCTACGGCGCGGCGCTGATGCGTGAGGCCGAGCGGATCGGCCGGGAACTGGGCCTGGCGGCGCTGCACGTGACCGTCCGGGACGGGCTGGGCCTGGGCGGGTTCTACGAGCGCCTCGGGTACCGCGAGGTCGGGCGGCTGCCCGGCGCGCTGCGGCTCGCCCCGGGCGACGACCGAGACGAGGTCTTCATGTGGCTCGACCTGGACCCCGCCACTGACTGACCCCCATCCCGCACGGGCCGCTCAGACTGCGAGCGGTCAGCCGCAGCCGGCGGATGCCGGGGCGAGGGTGGCCGGCGGGGCGGCGGCCGCGTCCACCACGGCGGGCGTGCCGGGCGGCGCGGTGACCGTCGGCGTGGCCGAGGCGTTCGGCCGAGGGCTGGGCCGGGCGGACGGCGAGCGGCTGGGCGTGGCCGACCCGGCCGCGGTGTCGCCGTACATCCGGACCGTGCTGCGCTGGACCTGGCCGGGGAGCAGCCGGATGCCGGTGGCGGTGGCGCGGTGGCCGTACACGTCGGTGACCCGGATGGTGTACGGCCCAGGGCCGGCGCCGGAGTCGATGAGCCAGTAGTTGTAGTCCTGGTGGGCGGCGGCGCGCCAGGATCCCCCCTGCCGCACCTCGACGGCGCGCAGCGGGTTGCCGTGGTCGCCGACCAGGACGGCGAACCACCACTGCGACGCACCCTCCTTGACGCGGAAGGTGAGCGGGCCGGGTAACGGTGGGTTCACCACCGCCCGGTAGCTGACCTTCACCACGCCCTGCACCGGGTCGGCGATCCGGGCGAAGGCCTCGGCGGAGAGGTCGAGGTGGCCGGGTTCGCACTCCGGGCACTGATCCATGACGAGGACCCGGACGGTGCCCTTGGGGCCGGTGACATCGAGGTGGCCGCCGCAGGACGCGCCGGCCGCGTACTCGTCGGGGCCGAGGGCGACGTAGAGGCGGTTGGCGGGTGCGGTGGGCCGCGAGCAGTTTCCGCCGGCCCCCTTCGAGTCGTAGAAGGTCGCCTTTCCGGTGTGGACGGTGCCGCCGAGCGGCGGTGCGGCGAACGCCCCGGCGGGCAGGGCGCGGGGCGGCGGGGCGGCGCAGGCGGGTGCGGCACCGCCGCGTACCGCGAGGGTCACCCCGACCACGGCGGCGAGCGCGGCGAGGCCGCCGGCGGCGAGCCCGCGGCGCGGGCCGGCCGTGGCACGGCGGCGGCCGGCCCGGGTGGGCGGGTGCTCGTCCCCGGCGGGGGTCGGGCGGCTGGGGGCGCTGCCGTCGGTCACGGCGGTCGATGCTGCCGGACCGGCGGGGCACCGGACAAGCGGACTAAGCGAAAGCTAAGACGAGTTCCCCATCCGGCGGCAGGACCCTCACCAGGCGACGCCGATGCCGTCGCCCGGGTACCAGTGCCGGGCCGGGGTCTCGCGGTAGGCGAGGAACCGCCGGCCGGTCCGTTCGGCGTGCTCGGCGAGGACGTTGGTGGCGGTGACGTTGTCGGTGAGCAGCATGGCGCCGGGGGCGAGCTTCGCCTCGACGGCCTCGAACTCGCTGCGCTCGTGCACCCGGCTGTGGTCGCTGTCGTGCAGGAAGAGGTCGATCGGCCGCTCCAGCGCGCGGATCGAGGCGACCGAGTCGCCGATGACGAGGTCGACCACGTCGGCCCACGGGGTGGCCCGGGCGAGGTAGCCGGCCTCCGGGTTGATGTCGAGGGAGGTGAGCCGGCCGGGGTGGCCCTCGGCGGCGTTGCGCAGCAGGGCGGCGGCCAGGACGCAACTGCCGAGGCCCTTGTCGACACCGGTCTCCACGACGTGGGCGGGCTTGCGGGCTCGGACGATGGCGTACCAGCCGATGCGGCGGGCGTAGCGGACCTGCCGGTCGGCCAGACCACGGCGGGACGCGGCGGCGGTGGCGGTCTCAATGTGCCCGCGCAGCTTGTCGTCGCCCTCGATCTCGGCGAACCAGCGGCGCACCTGCCCGACCGGGACGTCGCAGACCACGCTGACGAACCAGGCCAGGTGGTGCCGGCTGAGCTTGGTCAGCTCGTAGGTGTAGTTGTGGTGCTCCCGGGAGGTGAGCAGCCATCGCGCGGAGGTGCGCAGCACCCGGGCGTCGTGCCGGGCCACCCGGGCCAGGCGCTTGGGGAAGGCGGCGACCGGCGCCAGCCGGGTCCGGGCGATGGCCCGGCGGAGCTTCGTTGCATCCACCTGTGCGGTTGTACCAGGTCGGGGACACCGACGGCGAGAGAAGTTTCGATTCGCCGACCGGGTGGTCGGGGCTGACCGGCCGGACGAGGGTCCCCGCACCGAAAGGTGAGTCAGTAGCATCGCGACCATGTCAGATCGTCACCGGCTCGCCGACCCGCACACCCGCTTCCCCGCGTTCGAAGTGGAGCAGGGCGGAGCGGATGAGAACGTCACACCGCCTCGGCGGCGTCGCCGCGGGCGGCGTATCGCCCTGATCGTGCTGCTGGTGGTGGTCGTGCTCGCCGGCGGCGGCATGCTGGCCGGTGGCCTGTACTACCGTTCGGTCAACAACTCCATCGACCGGGTCGACGCCTTCACGGGGGTGCCCGAGGAGTCCCGGCCGCAGGTCGTGGCCAAGGGCGCCATGAACATCATGATCCTGGGCAGCGACTCCCGCGACCCGGAGAACAGCGGGGGTTCCCGGAGCGACACGATCATCCTGGCGCACCTGCCGAAGGACCGCTCGAGCGCGCAGCTCATCTCGATCCCGCGGGACACCTGGACGGCCGTCCCGAAGTCCGCGGAGGGCCGGGGCGGCCGGGACGCCAAGATCAACGCCGCCTACGCCTGGGGCGGCGTGCCGCTGATGGTGCAGACCGTGGAGAAGTTCACCGGCGTGCGCGTCGACCACGTCGCGATGGTCGACTTCGCCGGTTTCAAGGAGATCGTCGACGCCCTGGGTGGTGTCGAGATCAACGTGGAGAAGGGCTTCACCACGAAGTACTCCCTGAGCGGCAGCCGGACGTTCGCCACGGGTCCGCAGACCATGGACGGCGCCGCCGCGCTCGACTACGCGCGCGAGCGGCATGCCTTCGCCGACGGCGACTTCGCCCGGATCCGGCACCAGCAGCAGGTGATCAAGGCAATTCTGGACAAGGCGGCCTCCGGCGGCGTGCTGGCCAACCCCGGCAAGCTGAACTCGTTCGTGCGGGCGACGTCGAGCGCGGTGTCGGTGGACAAGTCGTTGTCCATCCTGGACCTGGCGATGGAGATGCGTGGCCTGCGGAGTGGCAACCTCGGCTTCTTCACCTGCCCGGTCAAGGGGACGGGCCGGGTCGGCACCGAGAGCGTCGTGTTCGCGAACACGGCGAAGGCCAAGACCCTCTTCGACGCGGTCCGCAGCGACTCGGTCCCCGACATCCTGGCTGCCGGAAAGTAGGACGTCGAACTACCGTGCCGGCTCTGGCGGCGCGGGTGACCCGCTCGTATCCTTCGATCGCCTCGGCGTTTCCCATCTGCGCAGGGGGCTTCACGGGGGAAGGAAACGACCATGTCACGCCCAACGGCGTTTGGTCATCCTGCTGCGTCCGCGCCGACACTCAACGGAGCGTCCCAGCAGCCGGTGACGACGCAGGATGACTCGCCGGGCGGTGCGGGGATCACCGTGGTGATCCCACCCGTCCGGTCGGCGAAGGAGCCGCCGGCCGTGGCGGAGACCCGCCCCGGTCTGGACACGACCACGGTGCTGCCGTATGCCGGCTCCCGGACGTCGAGGCGCACGCGCTGGCTCCGGGCCTGGATGATGACGGCGCCCATCGACGTCGTCGCACTGCTGGCCCCGCTGCTGCTGACCCATCACTACTGGCGCGGGACCCTGGTCAACGCCGGGCTCACGGTGGTCTTCTTCGCCGCGGGCGGGCTCTACCGGCCCCGCCGGCACATCAGCATCCTGGACGAACTGCCGATCCTCGGCGGGCGACTTCTCGCCTCCGGCGCGGTGGTGGCCATCATCGCGGCCGAGCGCCACGACTCGGTGCCGTACGTCAGTGGGTTCATGCAGGGCGTCGCGCTCTCCGCCGGCCTGGTGATCGTCGGTCGCGCGGTCAACCGCAAGTTCATGCTCGTCGCGCGTAAGCGGCGGTGGGTGGAGCACAACGCGATCATCATCGGTCGCGGTCCGGTCGGCGTCGAGCTCGCCCGGCTGCTCCGCCGCTACCCGCAGTACGGCCTCCGGTTCGTCGGCTGTGTCGACGCCCCGTCGCGGCAGCGCGTCGGGTCGGTTCCGCTGATCGGCACCCTCGACGACATCGAGAAGCTCACCACGATGCTGGAGTGCGAGGTCCTGGTCATCGCCGACCCGGACTGCTCGGAGTCCACCCTGATGGAGACCCTGCTCCAGCCAGCCAGCTCGCGCTGCGACCTCTGGGCGGTGCCCCGCCTCTGGGGCTCCCGGTCCCAGGGCGGATACCCCGACCACATCGGGGCCATCCCGATCGTCAAGATCGGGGACACCACGCTCACCGGTCCACGGTGGAAGATCAAGCGGGCGTCCGACGTGGTCTTCGCCGCGCTGGCGCTGATCGTGCTGAGCCCGGTGCTCCTGCTCTGCGCGATCGCGACGTTCCTCGACGGTGGCCGCGGCATCTTCTTCTACCAGGAGCGGATCGGCCGGTACGGCGAGCCGTTCAAGGTCATCAAGTTCCGCTCGATGCGGCCGGTCGACGAGCACGAGTCGCAGACGAACTGGTCCATCGCGAACGACCGGCGGGTCGGTCCGATCGGGCGGTTCATGCGCCGTACGTCGCTGGACGAACTCCCCCAGCTCTGGAACATCCTGCGCGGTGAGATGAGCGTGGTGGGGCCCCGGCCGGAGCGGCCGTACTTCGTCGAGAAGTTCTCGGTCGAATACCCCGACTACGCGATGCGGCACCGGGTCCCCGTCGGGCTCACCGGGCTCGCGCAGGTCAGCGGCCTGCGGGGCGACACCCCGATCTCCGACCGGGCGCGGTTCGACAACTACTACGTCGAGAACTGGTCGCTCTGGCTCGACATCAAGATCGTGCTGCGTACCGTCGCGGAGGTCTTCCGCGGTGGCGGGCGTTGAGCCCGGCCGGCCGCACGTAGCTACCCGACCCTCCTGTCGACCGTCCGCCGGTCGGCAGGGGGGTCGCCGCTAGCGGGCCTCGCCGGCCAGTGCCTCGGCCAGGCTCGACCGCCAGTCCGCCAGCGGCTGGAGCTTCGCGGCGGCCCAGCGATCGTGGGCCAGCACGCTGTAGCTCGGACGGGCCGCCGGCCGGGGGAAACGGTCGCTGGTCGTCGGCCGGATGCGCTCGGGGTCGAGGCCGCGCAGGACGAACACGGCGCGGGCCAGGTGGTACCAGGTGGTCTCGCCCGACGCGGTGCCGTGGTAGACGCCGGGGGCGGCATGGCCGGCCAGCGCCGCGTCGGACAACGCGACGAGCCGCTCCGCCAGCCGGTACGACCAGGTGGGTTGCCCCCGCTGGTCGTCCACCACGTCGAGCCGCTCGCGTTCCCCGGCGAGGCGCAGCATGGTTGCCACGAAGTTCGGGCCGTGTGCGCCGTAGAGCCAGGCGGTGCGCACCGTGTAGCCGCTCTCGGGAAGCAGCCGGGCCACGGCCAGTTCTCCGACGAGCTTGCTGCGCCCGTACGCGTTGACCGGCGAGGTCGGGGCGTCCTCCGGGTACGGCTCGGTGGCGTCGCCGCGGAAGACGTAGTCGGTGGAGACGTGGATCATGCGCGCGCCGCTCGCGGCGCAGGCGCCGGCCAGGTTCGCGACCGCGTCCCCGTTGACGGCGGTGGCCGCCTGCTCGTGGGCCTCGGCGCCGTCCACATCGGTCCAGGCGGCGGCGTTGATGACCACGTCGTGCCCGGCGACGGCGGCCCGCACCGCCTCCGGATCGGTGATGTCGAGGTCGGCGCGGGTGGTGGCGGTGACCGAGAGGTCCTCCCGGGATTCCAGGACGGCCAGCAGGTCCCGTCCCAGCATGCCGCCGGCGCCGGTGACGAGCAGCCGACTCATGCGGAGGCCGACTTCAGCGGCTCCCACCACGCCCGGTTCTCCCGGTACCACCGCACCGTCTGGGCCAGGCCGCGCTCGAGGTCGATGCTCGGGGCGTACCCCAGCTCGGCGCTGATCTTGCTGATGTCCAGCGAGTAGCGGCGGTCGTGGCCCTTGCGGTCGGTGACCGGCACGACCCGGTCCCATCCGGCGCCGCAGGCCTCCAGCAGCCGGGCGGTGAGCTCCTTGTTGGTCAGCTCGGTGCCGCCGCCGATGTTGTAGACCTCGCCGGCGCGGCCCTTCTCCTGGACCATCGCGATGCCCCGGCAGTGGTCGTGCACGTGCAGCCAGTCGCGGACGTTGCCGCCGTCGCCGTAGAGCGGGACGGTGCCACCGTCGAGCAGGTTGGTGACGAACAGCGGGACGACCTTCTCCGGGAACTGGTACGGCCCGTAGTTGTTGGAGCAACGGGTGACCACCACGTCCATGCCGTGGGTGCGGTGGTAGGCCAGCGCCAGCAGGTCCGAGCCGGCCTTGGACGCCGAGTACGGGGAGTTCGGCGACAGCGGCCAGGTCTCCGTCCAGGAGCCCTCGTCGATGGAGCCGTACACCTCGTCGGTGGAGACGTGCACGAACCGGTGCGTACCGTGCCGCAGCGCGGCGTCGAGCAGGGTCTGGGTGCCGAGCACGTTCGTGGTGACGAACGGGGCGGCACCGGCGATCGAGCGGTCCACATGAGATTCCGCCGCGAAATGGACGATCACGTCGTGACCGGCGACGACTTCGTCGACCAGCGCCGGGTCGCAGATGTCGCCCGGCACGAAGCGCAGACGGGGGTCCTCCCGTACCGGGGCGAGGTTGTTCAGGTTGCCCGAGTAGGTGAGCTTGTCCAGCACGGTCACCGCGGCGGGTTCGACGGCCGGCACCCCGGCAGCGTCGCCGCCGGGCATGCCCAGCAGCATCCGCACGTACTCCGACCCGATGAATCCGGCTCCGCCGGTGACGAGGATCCTCACGGGTCGGGGAGTCTACGCGAATGAGCAGGACAGCCGGGGGCGGCGACCGGGGCCTCGGGTCTACCCCGGTGCAGGTAGCCTGCGCGGGTGCGTGGAATCCTTCTCGCTGGTGGCACCGGCTCCCGGCTCTGGCCGGTCACCCGTGCGGTCTCCAAGCAACTCATGCCGGTGTTCGACAAGCCGATGGTCTACTACCCGCTCTCCACGCTCGTCATGGCCGGCGTGCGAGAGATCCTGATCATCACGACGCCGGAGGACCAGGACCAGTTCCAGCGGCTGCTCGGTGACGGCAGCCAGTGGGGCCTGCGGCTGGCGTACGTCACGCAGCCCCGTCCGGAGGGCATCGCACAGTCGTTCCTGCTGGGCGCGGACTTCATCGGCGACGAGTCGGTCGCGCTGATCCTCGGCGACAACATCTTCCACGGCGTCGGCCTCGGCCGGCAGCTCGCCGGCCACGGCGACCCGGTCGGTGGCCGGGTCTTCGCGTACCCGGTGGCGAACCCGGCGGAGTACGGCGTGGTCGACTTCGACGCGGCCGGGCGGGTGCTGTCGATCGAGGAGAAGCCGGCGCAGCCGAAGTCCCGCTACGCCGTACCCGGCCTCTACTTCTACGACAACCGGGTGGTGGACATCGCCCGCAAGCTCACCCCCAGCGCCCGGGGCGAGCTCGAGATCACGGCGGTCAACGAGACCTACCGCGAGTGGGGCGAGCTCTCCGTGACGGTGCTGGACCGGGGCACCGCCTGGCTGGACACCGGCACCTTCACCTCGATGATGCAGGCCGCCGAGTTCGTCCGGGTCATCGAGGAACGCCAGGGCATGAAGATCGGCTGCATCGAGGAGGTCGCCTGGCGGGCCGGCCTCGTCGATGACGAGCAGCTGCGCACGCTGGCCCATCCGCTGACCAAGAGCGGCTACGGCGGCTACCTGCTCGGCCTGCTCGCCGAGCAGGCGCACGGCGGGGACGACCGATGAAGATCCGACCCCTGAGCATCGAGGGGGCCTGGGAGATCACTCCGCAGCAGCACGGCGACCCTCGCGGCCTGTTCATGGAGTGGTACCGCTTCGACCGGCTCGCCGAGGCGGTCGGTCACCCGCTGCGGCTCGCCCAGGGCAACCTCTCGGTCTCTGCGCGGGGGGTGGTCCGCGGCATCCACTTCGCCGACGTCCCGCCCGGCCAGGCCAAGTACGTGACCTGCGTACGCGGAGCCGTGCTCGACATGATCGTGGACATCCGGGTCGGGTCGCCGACGTTCGGTCAGTGGGAGGCCGTCCGCCTCGACGAGGTCGACCGACGCGCCGTCTACCTCGGCGAAGGGTTGGGACACGGCTTCTGCGCCCTGACCGACGACGCGACGCTGAGCTACCTCTGTTCCGCCACCTACAACCCGACGGGCGAGCACACCGTGCACCCCCTCGACCCGCAGCTGGCGATCGACTGGCCGGTGGAGACGCCGCTGCTGTCGGCCCGGGACGAGGCCGCGCCGAGCCTGCATGAGGCCCGCGAGTCGGGCCTGCTGCCCGACTACGACGCCTGCCGGTCCTTCTCGGCCGGCATGAACACGCGCACGACACCCTGAGCCGGCGGGTACGAGCCTTCCGGCCCCGGAGTGGCCGGCCGCCTGCGCAGGGCCGCCCAGACGGTCTTCACGTCGGCGCTGACCGGTGTGCCGGCCTGGCTGTGACCACGGAGCACGGCGATGCCGAGTCCGATGGCGAGTCCGCCGAGTGCGCCGCTGGTCGCGTGCAGTGGCCAGGACACACGTTCGGGTCGTGCGGGGGCGGACGCGGCGTGGAGCACGGCGACCTGAGCCTTCAGGCCGAGCCCGGCGGGCGCCGCGTCCCGTTCCGCGATTCGCTGCAGTTCGGCGGCGAGCCCGTTGGCGATCGCCGCGGCGATCCCCCCGTCACGGTCCGCGACGGCGACGTCGATCGCCAGGGTGTTCACCGTCGATGAGGCGACGATGCGGTCGGCCAGCTGAGCGGGCGTGTAGGGCAGCTGGAGCGAGTTGATCACCGGGCGGGTCAGCCGGGGGGTGTTCATCATGCTCGCGTACGTCTTCACCCGCCGCTGCATCAGCTTGCCGGCGTCGGGACCCGGAACCTCCGGCTGGTCCTGTGCGCCGGGCTGTTCCTTCGCGAACGTGACCAGCATCTGCACCTCGGCCCGATAGGTCGGTTCCTGGCGTGCGGCCAGGAAGCCGGCCCCGACACCGCCCAGCAGTGCCAGCACCACCAGGACCGTCCACCGTCTTCCGATTGCGCCGAGATAGCGGGCGAGGTACATGCGGCTCCACCTCGAAAGGCCGGTTCAGAAGCGCCAGGCTACCTCCTTCGCCACCCCGGCCCGTCGGCCGGCCGCACTGGGGCGGTCAGGCGATTGCGGAGCGGAGCTTGATTCGGGTAGAAAGTGCCAGCGACGTGGAACTCGTCGTACCCGCAACACATCTGCCACATCTTTTGGGGGAAGACGAGTGGATGACGTGTCGCCGATCAACGCTGCGCCGTGCGCGGCCGTTGGTCGGGAACCCGCCCGGGGCACCGGGTGCTAGGTCTGGTACGACGGCTCGTCTCCCCCGAACGTCTCTATGTCGCCGCCCTCGGCCTGACCGGCCTCGCGGCGCTGGTGTCGGTGACCCTGCCGGCGGCGGAGCGCGGCGAACTCGCCGCGAACATGGTGAGCGCCACCATGGGGGCCGCCCTGGGCGGCTTCTCCATGGACACGTTCCTGCTGTCCCGTCCGGCCGGCTGGATCATGTCCCGGGGCCGGCACTGGGTCCTCGCCATCCTCATGGTGTCGCTGGGGCTCACCGCCCTGGCCGCGGCGCTGCTGACCACGGTGGCCGGTATCGGTAGCTACGCGGTGGCCATGGGTGCCGCCTGCGGTCTCACCGTCTTCAACACGGCTGGCTCCCTGGGCCTGCGGCTCAAGAAGTTCTGGTTCGTGTATTCCATGCGGGCCGCGGGCGGGGCCGTGCTGGTGGCGGGCTACGCGATCCTCTACCTGCGCGGGCAGCTCGACGGCGGCCTCTGGAGCATGCTGTGGCTCGTCGTGCAGGTCGCGGTCGCCGCCGTCCTGGGTGTGGCGGTCCTGACCTGGGCCGGACGGTTCCGGCCGATCCCGGCCGCGACCGCGGGTCGGCCCGAGTACCGGGCGGACCTCGTTGCCGTGGGGCGGCTGCACATCGGGGTCTGCGCTCAGATGCTGACGTACCGGTTGAGTCAGGTCCTGGTCGCCCGGTTCGCCGGAGCCGGGCCGCTCGGCGTCTACGCCCTGGCCGTGGCGGCCCTGGAGTTCGCGCAGTCCGGCGCGGTGGTCAGGTCCCAGCGGATCCTCGCCGAACGCGACCCCGACGCGATCCAGGACCACGGCCGGGAGGTCGTGAAGGGGGCGGTCCCCGTGGCCGCGCTGGCCGTTCTCGGGCTCGCCGGCCTGGGTGTGCTCGCGCCCGACTACCGCCATGCCTGGCTCTACGGCCTGCTCCTGCTGCCGGGGACGTTGGCTCTGTCCGCCGGCAAGACCTGGAGTGCCGCCCTGCTCAAGCGGAGCGGCGAGCAGGCGACGACCACCGTGGCCCTCATCACGATGTCCGTGTCGGTCGTGCTGTACTTTCTCCTCATCCCGTGGGCCGGCGCGTTCGGCGCCGCCCTGGCCTCGTCGGTCGCCTACGGCGTGTACGCGTTCCGGACGCGCCAGAGCCTGCAGCGGGGTTCGCATCTCCTCCTCAATCGGATGGCATAGCGGTGGACGTCTCAATCGTCGTTTTGACCTGGGAAGACTTCGAGCGCACGAACGGATGCGTCAGATCGCTGCCCGCCGGCGCCGAGGTCATCGTCGTGGACAACGGCAGCGCCGCCGACATCAGTTCGGCGCTGCGCGCGATGTGCGACGAGACCGGGGCCAGGTACGCCCGGTCGGACGTGAACCTCGGCTACGCCAAGGGCATGAACCTCGGCGTGCGGCACAGCACCCGGTCGCGCGTGATCCTGTCGAACAACGACATCGTCGTCCAGCCGGGCGCCATCGAGCGGTTGCTGGCGCCTCTCGACGACCCGGCCGTGGGCGCCACCTTCCCGAAGGTGCTCGACGCCACCGGCAAGGACCAGACCGCCGCGGGCCGGTTCCTGACGGTCGGCGCCGGCATGGCGCACGCCACCGGGCTGAGCCTGGTGTTCCCCGGGCTCCGGATCGTCTCCACGCCCGAGCAGGGTGACTGGCTCTCCGGGCCGTTCGTCGTGATCCGCCGGGAGACGCTCGACAAGATCGGCGGCGTCGACGAGTCGTCCTTCTTCTACTCCGAGGACCTGCGGCTGTGCTGGGCGGTCCGGCAGCTGGGCCTGCGCCTCGCCTACGTGCCGGAAGCCGTCGTGATGCACGAGGACGACGCGAGCGCCAAGCGCCGGTGGCCGGTGGAGGAGATCTCGCGCCGGCAGACCCGGGAGTTCATCCGGGCCAGCCGCGAACTCGCCGGTTGGCGCGGCACCATCGCCTGTTCCGCGTACACGCTCGGGGTGCTGCTGCGGGCGGCGGTGGGTGGCGGCGCCGCCCGGCGGGCGGTGGCCAGGGGTGCCCTCGAAGGATTGAGTGCGCGATGAGGATCCTGTTCGTCTGCACGACCGGGGGATCGGGCCGACGACAGCTCGGCGGCGCCGAGCGCTTCCTCATCGAGATGCTTCCGGCGCTGGCCCGGCAGGGCGTGGAGGTGGTCGCCGCCACGCCGGACGACGAGGTCGCGGCGTCGCTTCGTGAGTCGGGAATCCAGTGGCTTCCGCTCGGTGCGACGCGGCGGATCGATCTCGGTTACGCGCGGGAGATCCGGCGGATCGTTGACGAGTTGCGGCCGGACGTGGTGAGCGCCCACCTGCTGTCCGCGGCGATGCACGCGCGGGTGGGGCTGGGCGTGCAGGGCCGCCGCACCCCGCTGGTCGTGGCCCTGCACAACAGCCTGTGGCAGTACCGCGACGCGGCGGAGTCGCTGCGGGAGAAGGCGGCGGTGCAGGCCAACATCACCACCGACCTGATCTTCCGTCGGCTCCGGCCGCACGCGACCGTGGCGGTTTCCACCTTCGAGGGGGAAGAGCTGCAGGAACGCGGACACGTCCGCAATGTTCACGTCATCCCGAACCCACTTCCCGCGGTCTGGCCCGACGTGGACGACACCCCGAGTCTCGCGCCGACGGGTCCGGTCCGGGTCGGCTTCCTCGGGCGGCTGGAACGGGAAAAGGGCGCCGACCTGCTGTCGGACATCGCGGCCGGGCTGCCCGAGATCGAGTTCCTGATCGCCGGCGCCGGCGCCACGCCCATCGCGCCGCTCCCGAACATCAAGCTGGTCGGGCGGGTGGATGCGGCGTCCTTCCTGCAGAAGGTGAACTGCCTGCTCGTGCCGTCCCGGGTGGAGGCCTTCGGACGCAGCGCCCTGGAGGCGATGTCCCTCGGCGTTCCGGTCGTGCATTCCGGTGTCGGCGGGCTGACCGAGGTCACCCGGCGCGGCGCCGGCGTCCTGGCCTATCGGGCGGACATGACGGCAGACGCGATGGTGGCGGCCATCCGGGCGGCGACCCGGCCGGGCGCCTACGACGAGCAGCGCCGCGAGCTGGCGCGGGAGTACGCGACGCAGTACTCCTTCGCGAGCTGCGTGGAGCGTTGGCTCAGTCTCTACCGAGCAGTCGCCGATGACCCTCGCTGAACGGCGACTCTGGTCGGTCGGCATCCCCCTCGTTCTCGGTGTGCTCCTGCTCCTGGCGACGCAGGCGGTGGGGACCGCGGTCACGGTCGGACTGGCGGTGGGAGCGCTGTTGGCCGCTCGGTGCCGCATGTGGGCCCTGGCCGCGTGCACGGCCATCTGGAGCGCCGCCCTCCTCGCCGTGCGCGTGTTGCCCGGCCCCTACGACTCCTGGGCCGGCCGGACGGTGCTGCCGGTCCTCGCCGGATACGTCACCGTCTTCCTGATCATGTGGGCCGTCGGGAGACGGGTGATCAGCCGGCCGGCCGACCGGGCCAGACCGCCTCGGCCGGAGCTTTCCTGGCCGTCCGACCGGCGGCTTTTGACGTACCTCCTGGTGCTGCTCGGCGTGGCGGCCCTGACAGCGGCGATCCGGTTCCGGGGCGTCGTGCCACCGCTCCTCGCCGACAACCCGGACGCGGCACGGCAGGTGCTGCGGCAGCAGTCGAACATCGTCATCGGGCTGCTGTCCGAGGCGTGGACCCTGGGCATGGCCATCTCCCTGCTGCGTGCCCTGTCCGGCAGCCGGCACCGGGCGCTCGTCTACTACGTTCTCACCGGGGTCTTCACGGTCGGCGCGGCCCTCGGGGCGAGCAAGAATTCGGTGCTCGTCGGCATCGCACCCGCTCTCATCGCCGCCCTATCGGTGCGCCGCCCGCGGCGGCGTGCGTCGACGTCCTTCCCGACGACGGCGGTCGTGCTCCTCATCGGCGCCGTGGCTCTCGGCGCGGCGGTCTATCTCGGCGGGCAGCGCACCATGGCGGGCAGCGGCGCATTCGAGACCGAGTTCCGGTCGCGGTACGGCACCAACGCGGTGACCAGCAGCGCCGGCTCGCTCGACCTGTCGCTGAGTTCCTCCACGGAGACGTTCGGCCGGCTCTGGTCCCAGCGGGAGCACCTGGAGCCGACGTACGGCACCTATTCGCTGGCCTTCCTGGGGTCGCGCGTCGAACCGCTGGTCGGCAAGGCGGACCTGTACGGGGTGACGTCCCAACTCAGTCAGCCGTACCTGATGAACACCGCGACCTTCGTGGCCATCCCGCTGCTCGACTACGGTCCGATCGGAGCGGTGTTCTTCCTCGCCGCCCTGGGCCTGGCGGTCGGCGCGACCGAGCGGTGGTTCGAGTTCGCGGCGGCACCCGCCCAGCAGCTGGGGCGCGCGTTCATCGTCTACTTCGCCCTGTTCGGCATCTACGAGATGTATCCGCTGATCTATCCGACCTGGCTGAGCCTGGTGCCTGGGCTCTGGGCCCTGCACCGGCTGGGGAGAACCGCGAAGTGAACGAGACGGGCTTTACCGGGCTCACGGTCGTCACCGTGCTCTACCGGTCCGGTGACATGCTGACCGAGACGCTACCGACCTGGACACGCAGCGCGGGCGGGCTTCCGGTCCGGTTCATCTTCGCCGACAACTGGCCGGAGGACGGCTGCGAGAAGGTCATCGCCGGCTGCCTGGCCGACGACCGGTACGTGTACCTGCCCGACTCGTCGAACCCGGGCTTCGCGGCCGGCTGCAACCGGGCCGTCGCGGCCGCGACGACGAGTCACGTCCTGCTGCTGAATCCGGACGTCTGGCTGCCCGAGGACGCGCTGGCCCGGATCTGCGCCGCCGTGGCGGAGGAACCCGGCACGCCCGTCGCGGTCGGCCTGGCCATGCACGGCGGCGAGTACGTGGGCATCGACGTGAACCCGATCTCGCTGTTCATCGACCGGTCGGCGACGGCGTCACGGGCGCCCCTCGGTCCATCGGGCGGCGCGGCGGTCTTCTCCACCGCGCTGTACCGCAGGTTCGGTGGCTTCTACGAGCACCTGTTCGCCTGGGGTGAGGACGCCGACCTCGCCTTCCGGCTCTACGCCTCGGGCCTGCGTACCCGAGGGCTGGATCTCGTGCTCCCGCACGCCGGCGGTCACAGCGTCGAGGGCGACGACAAACTCCAGGGCTTCCGAGCCTTCCTCCTGGCCCGCAACCGGCTCCTGGTCGCGGCTCGGACCTTCACCTGGCCGCTGATGCTCGTGGCGCTGCCGATCCTCGCGCTGGCGCACGTCGCGCTGGCCGCCCGACGGGTACGGCAGGGCCTGCTGCGACCGTTCCTGCGGGGCGTGGGACGCGGCCTGGCGGAGGCGCCGGCCGCCCGCCGGCAGTGGAAGGGCAAGCGGTTCGGCTTCGCTTCCCTGTTCAGCTACCTGACAGTTCGGAGAGCCTGATGGCAGGACACCGCTGGAGTGTCGTAACGGTCACCTACAACTCGGCGGACACGCTCCGCAAGTGCTGGCGGGGTGCGACCAAGCCGTACGAGTGGATCGTGGTGGACAACTGCTCGGCCGACGACTCGGTCGCGGTCGCGGAGGAGTTGGGCGCCCGGGTGATCCGGCTGCCGGAGAACGTCGGCTTCTCGAAGGCCAACAACATCGGGGTACGCCAGGCGGCGGGTGAGTACGTCCTGTTCGCCAACCCGGACCTCGAGGTCGGCTCGGACGGCCTCGACGTGCTGGCGCGGCACCTCGACGCGTACGGCGGCCTGGTCGCTCCGCAACTCCTCTCCTCGGACGGGGTCCCACAGGCGAACGGACGTGGTTTCCCCTACGCCACCGCCAAACTGGGCAACCGGAAGGTCTGGCCCCTGTCCCGCCTGCACGCCTCCTACCGGGTGGTGGCGCAACCCGGCCAGGCGATCTACGTGGCCTGGGTCATGGGCGCGGCGGTCGCCGGTCGCACCGCGGAGGTCGTCGAGCTGGGTGGGTGGAACGAGCGGTTCTTCCTCTACTACGAGGACCACGAGTTCGGGTTGCGCGCGTGGCGTCACGGCCTTCCCGTCGTGCTGCTGGGCGACGTCCGGTGGACCCACCACTGGGCCCGCGCGACGAACTCCTTCCACTGGTCCCCGGCGCACAACTTCGAGTTGCAGAGCGCGAAGACGTTCTTCGGCATGTTCCCCGAGTTCCTGGTCGGGCTGCCGCCGGCCGCCCGGCGGCACCGGCAGGCCGCGCGCCTGATCGGGTCGTCGGTAGATACGACGTCGACCGCTGCCACCACCTGAACCGAAAGAAGGTGCGCCGCTGGAGGGCCGGTGCTTGCGGTCACGCTGAGAGCGGGATGCCACCATCCGTGCAAGCTCCGACGTCGAGGCCAGTGAGCCGCGCCACCAGGGAAACCCACGGCAGCTGTGCGACTGGTCGTGCTTGCCACGAGCGGAGGAACAGCTGATGACTCCGCGTCGTATCCGTTGGACGAGCTACAGTGGCCAGCCCGTCCACCCGATCCGCGCGCACCGGGCCGGCCGCTACCCGGCCTGCGCCAGATGCTCACAGGGGAGGCGGAGACTCCATCGAGAGGGACTGAGGGAAAGGACAGCCTCTGAGTTGCCGTCAGCACAATGCTGCTCGGCCGCGGTCAGATTCTGCTGCCACGTCGAGCCCTCGAGTCGAAGCAGCCCGAGGGTGGAATGCCACTGATGGTTGATGCCGAGCAGAATTATCATCGCCACCCCGGCCCGCACCGCCGCCAGCAGGTACCGCTGGCTAGGTCTGGGCGACCGAGCCAGCCCGACGAGAACGGCAGAGAACAGGAACAAGCACGGCACGATGCTGTAGCGCTGCCCCAGTAGGACGACGGAGGGCTGGTCGATGCGAAGCAGGTCGGACCAGTTCATGTAGAGCTGCGCCCCGATGAACGCGGCGGCAAGACACAGGCTCGTAATCGCCAAGAACCGCTGAGCCGGAGTGCCAGAGCGGATCCGCCACACGGCGATTGCCAGAGCGACGATGGTCGCCAGCACGGCTGGCCAGGAATAGAAGTTCGAATTCAGTTCGAGGGCCTTCGGGTACAGGTCGGAGGCCATTTCCGGACCGGTGAACATCACCAATGGCACGCGTGCCGCGGCAGCCACCGTTCCCTGCATCAGGTCGAAGGGTTGGCGGGGTCGTGTCGAGGTCGACGCCAGCAACGGCACGATCTGCATCGCCGTGCCGAGGATGAAGGCGAACGCTGGGACCCGATCACGCCGCTGCGGCAGGGCGAGGCGTGCGGCGGCCAGCGGAACGAGCAGCAATCCCAATGGGCTCGTTGTGGCCGCGAGCAGGAGCGCAAGTGCAGCGAGCCCGTTCTGCCACCGGGTAGTTGGCCGCCAGAGCAGGGCCCAGAAGGCGCCGAAGATCACGAACCAGTGGAGATTGGTGAGGTTGTTCAGCCCCTCACTGTTCCCGGAGGGAAGCAATACGATTGCCGCGGCGAGCACCGACCGCAGCGTCCGGGACGGGAAGTGTCCGGCGGCCGCGGTGAAAACCAGCAACGCCACCGCCGCCCGCATCACCGCTGCGGCGACCGCAACCCCTGCGGCCCACCAGCCGATCGGCAACTGGGTAACCACCTCGGCGGAGAGTCGCGGAAGCATGTGCAGATAACCGGCGTACGGCTCGAAGATCACCAACGGGAAAGGTTTCGTCGCCGCCCCACCGAGGAACTCCCGGCCATCCTCCGCCCACACATGCGTCAGGTGGGTCTGGCCCTGAGGGATCACCAACTGATACGTCACGGCCAGGAGAAACGCCGCGAAATAGCCGAATACCGCCAGTCGACTGATCGCCTGCGGTCGGACTGCGCGAGGAAAGACGTTGTCCGCCAACCATCGTTGCCAGACCACCCCGCGCGAACCGCGTTGCCACTCTGGCTTCAGGGTAGACATGGAGGAGAGGGGTGACGTGAGAGACGAGGCGTCCTCGCGGGCAGGAGCCTGGCTCTCTTCCACAGCGGTCACGACACTGCCTCCTCTGAGCTCCCGCGACGGAACGGAAGTATGGCATCCTCGGTTTCGGGCTGGATCAGCCTCCCAGACAGGCGCACCTCGGCCGGTCCGCGTCGCCGCGCCACTGTCATGCCTTGGTCCACGGCGTACGGGCCGCGAGCTTGTGCTGATAGCGTCTCGCCGTGTCCGAGACACGCCCGCTGCCGGCTCCTTCCCCACCCGCGGCACCCGCTCCGACGGTGCCCTGGGCCGGTTCAGCACCAAGATCCGGGGCGCTCGCGCCGGCTGCCTGGGGCTGGCTGACCAGGTCTCCCTATTGGCCGGTCGCCGGCCTGATCATCGCGTTCGGCGCGGCGTTACGGATCCGCCAGTGGGCGTTCGGACGCAGCTTCTGGAGCGATGAGCTTTATGTGGCGCACAACCTGCGCGAGCGAGGCTATCTCGACCTGCTGAAGCCCCTCGCGTTCAGCCAGTCGGCGCCGCCCGGCTGGCTATGGCTCGAGCGGCTGTCGCTCGAGCACTTCGGTGCTACGGAACGACCACTTCGGCTCGTACCGCTGCTTTTCGGGCTGGCGTTGCTGCCGCTGGTGGCCTACCTCGGGCGGCGGCTCATGCCGCCGATGGCGGGGCTCGCGGCGCTGCTGCTCGTCGCGGTCGCGCCGTTCCTCGTCGCCTACTCGAACGAGCTCAAGCAGTACAGCGCCGAGACATTTTGCGTAACGTTGCTCGTCGGGATGGCCCTCCTGCTGATTCGTGATGCGCCGACCTGGCGCAGCGGGGTCGTGTTCTGGCTCGTGTCGCTGGTCGCGTCGGCGCTGAGCATGCTAGCCATCCCGGTCGCCGGCACCCTCGGGCTGTTGATCGGAGTGCGCGCGCTGACCCGCCCAGAATCTCCATGGGCGCAGCGGTGGCGAGAGTTGGGGCGGTTCGTCGCGCCCGTGCCGGCCTGGGCCGTCTCCATGCTGGCGATGTACGTCTTCATCCTGGCGCCGGGGCTGGACGATCCTCACCTAAAGGCCTACTGGCTGGGCAAGTCGATCTACCCGAACCAGCCGCTGACCGATGTGCCGGCCACCCTCGACTGGATCGCCGCAACGTATCGAAGCCTGGCCAGGGCACCGTTCGTGAGCTGGTCTGCCTGGGTCGTCGTGCCGTTGCTCATCATCGGCGCGGTGCTGTGTCGGCACCGCGTGCATACCCTCGCCGTGTTCATTCTGCTCACCCCGTTGGCGGTCGGACTGGGCAGCGCGGCTGTCTCGGTCTATCCCCTCACCGGCCGGCTGGCGCTCTACGTGGTGCCTGCCTGTTTGATGCTGGCAAGTTTCGCAATCGCGCCTCCTAATGCCCGGCACGCAGTTCTCTGTCGGCTCCGCTGGGCGGCGGGGCTGGTGCTGATTGTCGCGCTCGCGGTGCCGCAACTGGCCATGGACGTGCTGGCCACCATGCGTCCGCAGCATGCCTTCCCCCAAGGTGGGGGTGCCAATGTGGCCGACTACCGGACCGCGCTGCGCTACCTGAGCGCCGAGCGGCGTCCCGGCGACGTCGTCCTCGCAACCGGGGTATCGTGGAATGCGCAGTCCTACTATGGCCCGCCGGCGGACGGCTACGTGGTCGCGGCCGGGCCCGGCGGCTGCCCGAAGAAGCCCCTGTCAGCTCTGCTCGCAGGACGGTCTCGGGTCTGGCTCTTCCAAGCCACCAGCTGGGCCGAGACCGAGAACCGGGACCTCATCGTCCGGCTGGGAAGTGGTGGCGCAGCGGTCGCGGAGCGCACCTTCAGCGGAGCCCGCGTGGTGCGATTGGACTTGACCGGCACGGCCGCCGTCGGGCGCGACGTCTGCCTGGTGCCCCCGCCCAACGGGGCGGGGGTCCGCTAGCTGTTGCGGTGCCAGAGGTCACGCAGCGCGTCCCAGTTGCCGCCGAGCCCCGCCGCACACGGAGTCTCGAGATAGAGCGCCGCCATGCTGTTGTCACGGCCCCACCAGATTCCGCATACCGGGCGTCCGTCCTGGCCGTTGCCGGCGTACTCGACGTAGCTGCCAGGCACCTTGCTGACTCCGCCGGTGGTCTGCGTCGCCTCCCGCATACCTGGGGCGAGAGCGCGGCCGATGATGCCCATCCGCTGACGGTAGGCGCGCGCGGCTTCCTTCTTCTCGGCCGAATCGTAGAGCGCGAAATGCACAGCCACACCCCGGTACCGGCAGTAGGTGTGCCGTTTCTCGCCCTCCGGCAGTTTGGGGCCGCCGACCTCGGTGTCAGTCGCGCACCCGCCCATTCGGGATAGCCAGGGCTCGGCGAGTGGCATGAGGTCACCGTCGAACTTCGCCTTGCTCAACGAGTCCTGAGTCGCGTCGTACAGCGGCGGTGAGGCGCTGGCCGACGGAGTCCCCGGCTCGGTGCCGCCGCCGAGCGCCTTGCCGGCGAGGAGCCCGGCCCCGCCGGCAAGCACCGCGGCCATGACGACACCGCCGATCCACAGGCCGGTCCGGTTGTTCGACGGCCGCGCGACCGGGGCGATCCGTGGACCGCCGGACGAGTCGAGCGGGTCCGGGGCGGCGGGCGCCACGGGGGCGGCCACCCGCTGCACCGGCACGCCGGGCGACACGGGCGCTCCCGATGACACCGGCACACCCGAGATCGGCTGGGTCGCCATCGCCCAGGGCTGGGGAGCCCACGGCAGTTGAGGCGGGGCGGAGACGGGGGCGGCGACCGGCGGCGGTGGGAGCATCTCGGCGGTCGGCGTGCGCTGGTAGTCCATCCCGAGGCTCTGGAACAGTCGCGCGGCCGCTCCCTCCTCTTCGGACGGGTACGCCACCCACGGCTGGGCGACGGTGAAGTCGGCGTTGACGAAGCGGTGACCCCCGGGCGTCTGCGCCAGCACGTTCGCCGCGTTGCTGAACGCCTCCCGCCACCGCTGGTCGCCGGCCGCGGCGCCCTCGAGCACGGCCACGGTCACCGGCCGATCCTGCCCGTCGAGAGCCGCCCAGGCCCTGCCGACCTGGCATTCACCCAGTACCTCGGTGAACCTGTACGGACCTTCCGGCTGCATGCCCCACTCCTCTGCTCACCCGCCGTGCGGATAGTACAGAGAGCACGCCCGTAGGTCCGCCCGCCGGTCCGCGGAATGGACTGACGTGGGATCGGCGTGCGCGGGACGCCGCCGCTGCTCACAGTGGTCCGATCCCCCGCGGAGCCGGGCACGACCCCGGCCCGGGTGGCGCCGATCACGCCGGACCCTGCCAGAACCGTCCGACCGCCCCGTGCCGTTCTGACCGGGCGGTGGCGCCCGGCCGCCGATCGGCCCATCCCGGGCATCGCGTCACCACCTTGCGCTCTGAAAGTTTTCATGCATAGAGTCAACCCGTGAATGAAAGCGGTGCGGCACCCACCGACCGCCTGCTCGACCTCTTCCACGGCGTCCGGCTCACCCCGACGCAGCGCCGCATCGCGCACTGCCTGGTCCAGCAGGCGGGCGCGGCAGCGTACCTGTCCGCGGCGGAGGTGGCCGAGCTGGCCGGGGTCAGCCAGCCGTCGGTGACCCGGTTCGCCATGGCACTCGGGCACGACGGCTACCCCGCGCTGCGCCGCCGCCTACGCGAGCTGACCGCAACCGGCACGGCCGACCCGGCCGAGGCCGGCAACGCCCTCCAGCGGGCGGTGCACGCCGAGATGGGCAACCTCGACCGGCTCGCCGGGCAACTCGCCGACGCCGGCCGGATCGCCGAGGTGGGCAAGCTGCTCGCGGCCAGCCGCCCGCTGCCGGTGCTCGGGCTGCGCGCCGCCGCGCCCCTCGCGGCGTACTTCGCGTACTTCGCCGCCAAGGTGCACCCGGACGTGCGGGTCCTCGACGACGGCGGCAGCCTCCTGGCCGACCGGCTCGAACAGGCCGCCGCGGCCGGGGCGGGCGCGCTGCTCGCCTTCGTGCTGCCCCGCTATCCCCGGGAGACCCTGGACGCGCTGCGCGAGGCCCGGGACGCCGGGCTGACCGTCGTGGCCATCACCGACTCCCCGGTGAGCCCGGCCATCGACCACGCCGAGGTGGTGCTCCCCGCCGCCGTCGGCACCGACCTGGTCTTCGACCTGCACACCGCCCCCATGACCCTGGCCATGGTGGTGCTCCAGGCGATCTGCGACGCCACCCCCACCGAGACCCAGGCCCGGCTCGAGGCGTTCGAGTCGTCCGCCACCCGTCGTCAGTTGTTCCTCGGCTGAGAGGAGTACGGAGATGCACCAGCCCGTCCGCGCCGCCCGCGGCACCGCACGCACCGCCAAGGGGTGGCCCCAGGAGGCCGCGCTGCGGATGCTGATGAACAACCTCGACCCGGAGGTGGCCGAGCGCCCCGAAGACCTGGTGGTCTACGGCGGCACCGGCAAGGCGGCCCGGGACTGGCCGTCGTACCACGCGCTGGTCCGGACGCTGACCGAGCTGCGCGACGACGAGACCATGCTGGTGCAGTCCGGTCGCCCGGTCGGCGTGATGCGCACCCACGAGTGGGCGCCCCGGGTGCTGCTGGCCAACTCGAACCTGGTCGGCGACTGGGCGACCTGGCCGGAGTTCCGCCGCCTCGAGGCGCTCGGCCTGACCATGTACGGGCAGATGACCGCCGGCTCCTGGATCTACATCGGTACCCAGGGCATCCTCCAGGGCACCTACGAGACGTTCTCGGCGGTGGCCGAGAAGCGGTTCGGGGGCAGCCTGGCCGGCACGCTGACGCTGACCGCGGGCTGCGGCGGGATGGGCGGGGCGCAGCCGCTGGCGGTCACCATGAACGGTGGCGCCTGCCTGATCGTCGACGTGGACCGCAGCCGGCTGGAGCGCCGGGCGCACGACCGCTACCTGGACGAGATCGCCGACTCGCTGGACGACGCGGTCGAGCGCGCGCTCGCCGCGAAGCGGGACCGCCGGGCGCTCAGCGTCGGGGTGGTCGGCAACGCCGCCACGGTCTTCCCGGAGCTGCTGCGCCGGGGCGTCGCCATCGACATCGTCACCGACCAGACCAGCGCGCACGACCCGCTGTCGTACCTGCCGGAGGGGGTGGAGCTGGCCGACGCCCGGGACTACGCGGCGACGAAGCCGGCCGAGTTCACCGATCGGGCCCGGGCCTCGATGGCGAAGCACGTCGAGGCGATGGTCGGCTTCCTCGACGCCGGCGCCGAGGTATTCGACTACGGCAACTCGATCCGGGGCGAGGCGAAGCTCGGCGGCTACGAGCGGGCCTTCGACTTCCCCGGTTTCGTGCCGGCGTACATCCGGCCGCTGTTCTGCGAGGGCAAGGGCCCGTTCCGCTGGGCCGCGCTCTCCGGCGACCCGAAGGACATCGCCGCCACCGACCGGGCCATCCTCGACCTGTTCCCGGAGAACGAGTCCCTGGCCCGGTGGATCCGGATGGCCGGGGAGCGGGTCGCCTTCCAGGGCCTGCCGGCCCGGATCTGCTGGCTCGGCTACGGCGAGCGGGACAAGGCCGGGGTGCGGTTCAACGAGATGGTCGCCTCGGGCGAGCTGAGCGCGCCCGTGGTGATCGGCCGGGACCACCTGGACTGCGGCAGCGTGGCCAGCCCCTACCGGGAGACCGAGGCGATGGCTGACGGCTCCGACGCGATCGCCGACTGGCCGCTGCTGAACGCGCTGGTCAACACCGCCAGCGGGGCGTCCTGGGTGTCGATCCACCACGGTGGCGGGGTCGGCATCGGCCGGTCCATCCACGCCGGGCAGGTCTGCGTGGCCGACGGCAGCGCGCTCGCCGGGCAGAAGATCGAGCGGGTGCTCACCAACGACCCGGCCATGGGCGTCATCCGGCACGTCGACGCCGGCTACGACGACGCGCGCGAGGTCGCCGAGCGCACCGGCGTCCGGGTGCCGATGGCCGAGGGCACGGCGTGAGCGCGAGGAGTGCGGCGCAGCGGAGCCCCGCAGTCGCGAACAACCGAGGTGCCGCGTGAGCGATCTCGCCGCCCGGTTCCGCAAGCTCTGGGACGAGATCGCGCCGGTCGGGCGGGACGCCGGCAGCGGCGGCTACCTGCGATACGCGCTCACCGAGCCGGAGCTCGCGCTGCGGGCCTGGTTCCGGGAGCAGGCGGAGCAGCGCGGGATGCCGGTGACCGAGGACGGCAACGGCAACCTCTTCGCCTGGTGGGGTGACCCGTCGGCCGGGGACGCGGTGCTCACCGGCAGCCACTTCGACTCGGTGCCGCACGGCGGGGCGTACGACGGGCCGCTCGGCATCGTCAGCGCGTTTCTGGCCGTCGACGAGCTGCGGGCCGCCGGGGTGGCCCCGGTCCGGCCGGTGGCGGTGGCCGCGTTCGTCGAGGAGGAGGGCGGCCGGTTCGGCGTACCCTGCCTGGGGTCGCGGCTGCTCACCGGGGAGATCGCGGTGGAGCGCGCGGCCGGGCTGCGCGACGGTGCGGGGGTGAGCTTCGCCGAGGCGCTGGGCGACCGGCCGGCGGGCGCCGACCCCGGCCTGCTCGGCCGCTTCGCGGCCTTCGTGGAGCTGCACGTCGAGCAGGGCCGGGCGCTGGTCGACCTCGGCGCGCCGGTCGCGGTGGCCAGCGCCATCTGGCCGCACGGCCGCTGGCGCCTCGACTTCGCCGGCGAGGGCAACCACGCGGGTACGACCCGGATGGCCGACCGCCGCGACCCGATGCTCACCTTCGCGTTCACCGTGCTCGCGGCGAACAAGGAGGCCCGGCTGCGCGACGCGCATGCCACCGTGGGCCGGGTGGCCGTCGAGCCGAACGCCACCAACGCCATCCCGTCCCGGGTGACCGGCTGGCTGGACGCCCGGGCGGCCGAGCCGGAGACGCTGCACGGCCTGGTCGAGGCGGTCCGGGCCAAGGCCGCTGAGCGGGCCCGGCGGGACGGCACCGAGCTGACCTGCACCGAGGAGTCGGCCACCCCGCTGGTGGCGTTCGACGGCGGGCTGGCCGGCCGGCTGGCGGCGCTGCTCGACGCGCCGGTGCTGCCCACCGGCGCCGGCCACGACGCCGGGGTGCTGGCCGCGCACCTGCCGACCGCGATGCTCTTCGTGCGTAACCCGACCGGGGTGTCGCACTCCCCGGTCGAGTCCGCCACGGACGCCGACTGCGCGGCCGGGGTGACCGCCCTGGCCGGGGTGCTGGAGGAGCTGGCATGCCGCTGACCCGCTGGCTGGCCGAGTACGCCTGGCTGCCCGACCACGCCGAGCCCACCCCGGACGTGCTGATCGAGGCCGAGGGCGGCCGGATCACCGCGGTCACCCCGCTGGTCGGCGGCGGCGCGCCCGCCGCCGGGGTCGAGGTGCTGGGCGACGCGGTACGCCTGCCCGGGCTTACCCTGCCCGGCCTGGCCAACGCCCACTCGCACGCCTTCCACCGGGCGCTGCGCGGGCGCACCCACGGCGGGCGCGGCGACTTCTGGAGCTGGCGGGACGTCATGTACGACGTCGCCGCCCGGCTCGACCCCGACTCCTACCTGGCCCTGGCCCGGGCCGCCTACGCTGAGATGGCCCTGACGGGGATCACCTGCGTCGGCGAGTTCCACTACCTGCACCACGGCCCGGAGGGCAAGCCGTACGCCGACCCGAACGCCATGTCGGCCGCGCTGGTCGAGGCCGCCGCGCACGCCGGGATCCGGCTCACCCTGCTGGACACCGCGTACCTGACGGCGAGCGTGGACGGCGCGGAACTGGTCGGGACGCAGCGCCGGTTCGGCGACACCAACGCGCTGCGCTGGGCGGAGCGGGTCGACGCGTTCCGTCCCGAGAACGACCACGCCCGGGTCGGCGCGGCGATCCACTCGGTTCGCGCGGTGCCGGCCGAGCAGCTCGCCACGGTGGCCGGCTGGGCCGACCGCAACGGCGTGCCGCTGCACGTGCACCTCTCCGAGCAGCCGGCCGAGAACGACGCCTGCCGGGCCGTGCACGGCTGCACCCCGACCCGGCTGCTGGCCGACCACGGGGTGCTCGGCCGGCACACCACGGCGGTACACGCCACCCACCCGACCAGCGCCGACGTCGCGCTGCTCGGGGAGAGCCGGACCGGGGTCTGCCTCTGCCCCACCACCGAGCGGGACCTGGCCGACGGGATCGGGCCGGCCCGGCGGATGGCCGAGGCGGGCAGCCCGCTCAGCCTGGGCAGCGACAGCCACGCCGTGGTCGACCTCTTCGAGGAGGCCCGCGCCGTGGAGCTGGACGAACGGCTGCGCACCCGGCGGCGGGGGCACTTCGCCGCCGCCGAGCTGGTCGCCGCGGCCACTGTCGCCGGGCACGCCGCGCTCGGCTGGGGCGACGCCGGCCGGCTGTCGGTGGGTGACCGGGCCGACCTGGTGACGGTACGGCTGGACAGCGCCCGGACCGCCGGGGTGCCGCCGGTCGGCGCGTTCTTCGCGGCCACCGCCGCCGACGTGACGCACGTGGTGGTCGACGGGCGGACGGTGGTGGCCGACGGCCGACACCTGACCGTGGACGTGCCCGCCGAGCTGCACGAGGCCATTGCGGCGGTGACGTCGTGAGCGGCTTCCCGGTGCGCCCCGAGGGCCCGGCACGGCCGGCCGTGCGCGGCAGCGGCAGTCTGCTGGTGGACAACATCGGCGAACTGGTCACCAACAGTTTCGGCGAGGGCGAGGGCAGGCCGCTGGGCCTCCGTCGGGACGCCGCCCTGCTGGTCGAGGACGGGGAGGTGGCCTGGGTCGGGCCGGCGCGGGACGCCCCGGCCGCCGACCGGCGGATCGACGCCGACGGGGCCGCCGTGCTGCCCGGTTTCGTGGACAGCCACGCCCACCTGGTCTTCGCCGGCGACCGGGCCGCCGAGTTCGCGGCCCGGATGGCCGGGCAGCCGTACACCGGGGGCGGCATCCGGACCACCGTGGGCGCCACCCGGGCGGCCTCCGACGACGAGCTGCGGGCCACCGTGGCCCGGCTGCGCGGCGAGGCGATGCGGCAGGGCACCACCACCATCGAGATCAAGAGCGGGTACGGGCTGACCGTCCCCGACGAGGCCCGCTCGCTGCGGATCGCCGCCGAGTTCACCGAGGACACCACCTTCCTGGGCGCGCACGTCGTCCCGGCCGAGTACGCCGACCGCCCGGACGACTACGTGGGCATGGTCTGCGGGCCGATGCTCGCCGCCGCCGCGCCGTACGCCCGGTGGATCGACGTGTTCTGTGAGCGGGGTGCCTTCGACGTGGACCACGCCCGGGCGATCCTCGCCTGCGGGCAGGCCGTCGGCCTGGGGGTGCGGGTGCACGCCAACCAGCTCGGGCCCGGGCCGGGCGTGCAGCTCGGGGTGGAACTCGGCGCGGCCAGCGTCGACCACTGCACCCACCTGTCCGACGCCGACGTCGACGCGCTCGCCGCTCAGCGGGTCGACTGCATGTGCGCCGAGGGCGGGCACACCGCCACGGTGGCCACCCTGCTGCCCGGGGCGGAGTTCTCCACCCGGTCGCCCTACCCGGACGCGCGCCGGCTGCTCGACGCCGGCGTCACCGTGGCCCTGGCCACCGACTGCAACCCCGGGTCGTCGTACACCTCGTCGATGCCGTTCTGCATCGCCCTCGCCGTACGCGAGATGCGGATGACCCCGGCGGAGGCGGTCTGGGCCGCGACCGCCGGCGGCGCGCAGGCGCTGCGGCGCAGCGACGTCGGGGCGCTGCGGCCCGGCGCGCGGGCCGACCTCATGATCCTCGACGCCCCCTCGTACCTGCACCTGGCCTACCGGCCGGGTGTTCCACTGATCCGCCAGGTTCTGCACAACGGAGTGCCGCAATGTCGACCGTAGTCATCCAGCCCACCGGGATCTCCCCCGCCGACGTGCTCGCCGTGGCCCGCGGCACCGCCAAGGTCGTCCTCGACCCCGCCACGGTGGAGGCGATGGCGACCAGCCGGTCCATCGTGGACGGCATCGAGGCTGCCGGCCGGCCCGTGTACGGCGTCTCCACCGGGTTCGGGGCGCTCGCCAACACCTTCGTCGCGCCCGAGCGGCGGGCCGAGCTCCAGCACGCGCTGATCCGCTCGCACGCCGCCGGGGTGGGCGCGCCGATGCCCCGTGAGGTGGTGCGGGCCATGATGCTGCTGCGGGTGCGCTCGCTCGCCCTCGGCCGCTCCGGGGTCCGGCCGCTGGTCGCCGAGGCCCTGGTGGACCTGCTCAACCACGAGGTGACCCCGTGGGTGCCCGAGCACGGCTCGCTCGGCGCCTCCGGCGACCTGGCGCCGCTGGCGCACTGCGCGCTGGCGCTGCTCGGCGAGGGCTGGGTGCTGGGCCCGACCGGCGACCGGCTGCCGGCCGGCGAGGCGCTGCGCCGGGTCGGCCTGGAGCCGGTCGGGCTGGCCGCCAAGGAGGGGCTGGCGCTGATCAACGGCACCGACGGCATGCTCGGCATGCTGCTGCTGGCCATCCACGACGCCCGGCACCTGTTCGCGATGGCGGACGTGACCGCCGCGCTGGCCATCGAGGCGATGCTCGGCTCGGAGCGGCCGTTCCTGCCCGAGCTGCACGCCATCCGGCCGCACCCCGGCCAGGCCGCCTCGGCCGCGAACATCCACAAGCTGCTGCAGAACTCGGCGGTGATGGACTCGCACCGCGACGACCTGGCGCACGCGGTGCAGGACGCCTACTCGATGCGCTGCGCGCCGCAGGTGGCCGGGGCGGCCCGGGACACCCTCGACTTCGTCGAGGTGGTGGCCGGGCGGGAGCTGGTGTCGGTGGTGGACAACCCGGTGGTGCTGCCGGACGGGCGGGTCGAGTCGACCGGCAACTTCCACGGCGCGCCGCTCGGCTTCGCCGCCGACTACCTGGCCATCGCCGCGTCCGAGGTGGGCGCGATCGCCGAGCGCCGGGTGGACCGGCTGCTCGACGTCACCCGCTCCCGGGAGCTGCCGGCGTTCCTCTCCCCCGACGCCGGGGTCAACTCCGGCCTGATGATCGCGCAGTACACGGCGGCCGGGATCGTCGCGGAGAACCGCCGGCTGGCCGCCCCCGCCTCGGTCGACTCGCTGCCCACCAGCGGCATGCAGGAGGACCACGTCTCGATGGGCTGGGCAGCGACCAAGAAGCTGCGCACGGTGCTGGACAACCTGACCAGCGTGCTCGCGGTGGAGCTGCTGGCCGCCGTACGCGGGCTCCAGCTGCGCGCCCCGCTGACCCCGTCGCCGGCCGGCCGGGCCGCGGTGGCCGCGCTCGGCGAGGCGATCGGCGAGCCGGGCCCGGACGTGTTCCTCGCCCCGCTCATGGAGGCCGCCCGGGAGGTGGTGCGCGGCCCCGAGCTGCGCGCCGCGATCGAGCGCGAGGTCGGCCCGCTGAGTTGAGTACGGACGCTGTCGGCGAGGGCTGTTACCGTTCGCCGCCGTGACCGATGACGCCGTGACCGCCCCCGACCGTACCGACGCCCAGGACGGCGACGACCTGCACGACCAGGTCCGGGCCTTCGTGCGCCGGCAGGTGGCGCTGGCTGAGCTGCCGGCGGCCGCCATCGTCGCGGAGACGGTGGAGTTCCTGGACGGCGAGGCCGAGCCGGCGCGGCTCGCGGACCTAGCCTGGGCGGTGGTGGCCGAGGAGCTGACCGCGCACCTGGCCGACCAGGAGACCTGGCCGGAGGTGACCGACAGCGACCGGCTCACCGCCGCGTTCCGGGCGCTCGACGCCGTGCGGGTCGTGGCCCGGGAGAGCTTCACCTGCTGCCAGAACTGCGGCGTCGAGGAGATCGGCGCCGAGGCGCGGCGGGGCCTGAAGACGCGCGGCTACACCTTCTACCACCGGCAGGACGCCGAACGCGGCGTCGAAGGCTCGGGGGTGTGGCTCGCATACGGGGCGTTCGAGGGAGCCTCCGCGGCGGAGATCGGCGCGGAGGTGGCGGCTGCGCTGCGGGCCGCAGGGCTGACCGTCAACTGGGACGGGGAGGTCGGCCGGCGGATCCACGTGCCGCTGCGGTGGCGGCGGCGGCGGATCGGCCGGCTCGCCGCCGTACCCGCCACCGCGGCGGACGACGTCGACGTCGACGTGGAGCTGCTCGCCAGGTGGACCGGCGTGCACGCCCCGACGGAGGGGCGGGTGCCGGCCGGCCGGTTCACCGCCCTGCACCTACCGTGGCTGCCGGCCGCCGTCCCGGTCCGCCTGGAGTGGGAGGGCCGCGCGGTAGAGGTCCGGCGCAGCGGCGACGCGCTGGTCGGCACGTACGACGACCCGGACGTGCCGGAGCTGACCGTAGGCCGGCACGACGGCCAGGCGTTGGTCCGCGCGCTGCGCGGCCTGCCCCCGGCCGGCGAGCCGGTGCCCGCACCGGTCGGCTACGTCGAGGTGACCGGCGACCACGCGAAGGGGACGGACCGGGAGGTGGCGATGGAGCTGGCGGAGCTGCTGGCCCGGGTTCGGGCCATGCGCCCGTCCAGCTATGACTGCCTCACCTGCGTGGGTCGCTCCGGCGGCTGTGCGCAGGCCGCCTGGGAGCCCGGCGGCCTCTGGGTGGAGCACCTGGACATCGAGGCGGCCGTCTCGGTGGGTCGGTACGCCACCCTGGCCGAGGTGGAGCGGGTACTCACGACGCTGGCCGTGGAGGACCGGGTGGCCGTACACGAGCTGGGCGGCGAGCTGACCACGCTGCACCACCGCTGAGCGGTCAGTCAGGCGGTCGGCGGGAGCACCTTGGCGACCAGCTTGGCCAGCTCGCGCAGCGCCTTTCCGCGGTGGCTGACCGCGTCCTTCTCCTCCGGGGTCAGCTCCGCGTTGGTCCGCTCCTGCCCGTCGCCGAGGAAGATCGGGTCGTAGCCGAAGCCGCCGTCGCCGCGCGGGGCGCGCAGCAGCCGGCCGGGCTGCCGGCCGTCGACCAGGTGCTCCTTGCCGCTCGGCAGCACCAGGGCCACCGTGCAGACGAAGGCGGCGCCCCGGTGCTCGTCCGGCAGGTCGGCGATCTGGTCCAGCACGAGCTGAAGGTTGGCCTCGTCGTCGCCGTGCGAACCGGCCCAGCGGGCGCTGAACACGCCCGGCATGCCGTTGAGCGCGTCCACCGTCAGCCCGGAGTCGTCGGCGATGGTCGGCAGGCCGGTCCGCCGGCAGCCCTCCCGGGCCTTGATCAGCGCGTTCTCGCCGAAGGTCAGGCCGGACTCGGGCAGCTCCGGGTATTCCTCGACGTCGTCCAGGCCGAGCAGGGCGATCCGGTGGGCGCCGAGCGCGCCGTCGAGGATCCTCTGGAGCTCGACGAGCTTCTTCCGGTTACGGGTGGCCAGGAGCACCTTGTTCATGAGTTGAGTGCCTTCCGCTGCGCGTCCACCAGTTCCAGGCAGCCCGCCACGCCCAGGTCGAGCAGGGCGTCCAGCTGCTCCCGGGCGAAGATGCCGGCCTCGCCCGTCCCCTGCACCTCGACGAAGTCACCCGTCCCGGTGCAGACCACGTTCATGTCGACCTCGGCCGCCACGTCCTCCTCGTAGCAGAGGTCCAGGCGCGGCTCGGCGGCGATGATGCCGACGCTGACCGCCGCCACCGACCGGTGCATGACCTTCTCCACCTTGCCGGCCAGGGCCTTGCGCTCGGCGAGCCAGGTCACCGCGTCGTGCAGCGCCACGTACGCGCCGGTGATGGCGGCCGTCCGGGTGCCACCGTCGGCCTGGAGCACGTCGCAGTCGAGCACCACCGAGTTCTCGCCGAGCGCCTTGAGGTCGACGCAGGCCCGCAGGCTGCGGCCAATGAGCCGGGAGATCTCGTGGGTCCGGCCGCCGACCCTCCCCTTGACGCTCTCCCGGTCCGAGCGGGTGTTGGTGGCCCGGGGCAGCATCGCGTACTCGGCGGTCACCCAGCCGAGCCCGGAGCCCTTGCGCCAGCGGGGAACGCCCTCGGTCACGCTGGCCGTGCAGAGCACCCGGGTCGCGCCGAACTCGACGAGCACGGAGCCCTCCGGGTGGGTGCTCCAGCCTCGGGTCAGGGTCACCGGTCGGAGTTGGTCGGGCTGCCGCCCGTCAGGTCGCGCCATGCCTGCACCTTATGCGGTGCGGTGATCGAACCGCCCCGGGGTGCCCCAACGATCGCTCGCGCCGGGCTGACGGCTTCGGATGGCTTCCCTCAGCTTGGGGGAATGCGGCAGTATGACCTTCACATCTGCGCAGCCGAATACCGGATAGGTCCATGAATATGCCCCTGTCGCGCCGCGTGATCATTTCAGCCGTTGTTGCCATGGTCGCCGTCGGTTCGGGGGTGGGCTTCGCCGTCTGGGCCAGCGGTGACGATCCCGCGTACCGTCCGCCGAGCGGCCACGTCGTGCAGCCGGGGGCGCCGGGTCAACCCGGCAGATCCCTGTCGGGTGACGACCTGACCCAGGTTTCGCCGCCCGGATTCAAGGCGGCCGACACCCTGTTCATCCAGGGCATGATCCCGCACCACGCGCAGGCACTGGACATGACCGCGCTGCTGTCGGGCCGCACCACCAACCCGGACGTGACGCTGCTGGCCAAGCGGATCGACGTGTCGCAGCGCGACGAGATCACTCGGATGCAGCGGTGGCTCGCGGAGCGGAACGTGCCGACCACGGGCCCGAACGCGGGCCATGCCGGGCACGAGCTCATGCCGGGGATGCTCACCGCCGAGCAGCTCGATCAGCTCAAGCAGGCCCGCAACGGCGACTTCGACCGGCTCTTCCTCACTTTCATGATCCGCCACCACCAGGGCGCGCTGACCATGGTGGAGGAGCTCTACGCTTCGGGTGGCGGCCTTGAGCCGGCGACCGACCAGTTCGCCCGTGAGGTGAACGCCGACCAGAGCATCGAGATCCAGCGAATGCAGGAGATGCTGGCCAAGATGGGCTGACGCCCGGACCAAAGCCGAAGGGCACCTCGACTCGACAGATTCGAGCCGAGGTGCCCTTCGTTCAGGAACCGGTCAGAGCGATGCCTGCAGGTCCAGGATCGCCTGCTTCAGCTTCTGGTGCTCAGAAGCGGTCAGCTTGCCGGCGATCTCCTGCAGCTGGGACACCGCGGCGTCCCGCTGGCCGTTGGCGGAGAACCGCTCGGCGCGCTGCAGGAACTGGTCGACCTGGGACTTCAGCGGGTGGCCGATGGTGTTGGCGCGGACGAGCTGGTCGTAGTGCGCGCGTGCCACCGCGAAGCTCGGCGTCCAGGTGATCTCCGGCTGGCCCTGGGCGTTGAACTGGCCGAGCTGCACCTCCTCGGCCGCCATAATCTCCGCCTTCGACAGGTGCTCACTGGGGGTCAGCTTGAACACGTCGAAGCCGCGGGCGATCTCGTTGCCGAAAAGGCTGCCGTTGTACCAGTACGCCGACCAGAATCCGCCGAGCACGAGCGAGTTCGCGTTGACCGCCCCGCGGTCGAAGAACGCGATCTCCTGCGGGTGGGCCGAGTCGGTGAAGTCGAACACCGAGATTCCGCCCTGGTACCAGGCCTGCATCATGATGTCGCGGCCGGGCACCGGGATCAGCGAACCGTTGTGCGCCACGCAGTTCTCCTGCAGCGTCTGCGGAACCGGCAGCTTGTAGTAACTGGCGAACTCCATCTTCCGGTCGACGATGTCGAAGATGGCGTTGGCGCCCCACTCCGGCTGGTCGGTGTCACGGCAGCGAGCACCGCTACCCCCGCCCCACTCGTCGGTGAAGATCACCTTGGTGCCGTCGTTGTTGAACGTCGCCGAGTGCCAGTACGCGAAGTTCGGGTCGGACACCTCGTCGATCCGGACCGGGTTGGCCGGATCCGAGATGTCGATCAGGATGCCGTTGCCCTGGCAGGCGCCGGCGGCCAGCCCGATCTGCGGATAGGCGGTGATGTCGTGGCAGGCGTTGGTGTTCGGCGTGGGCGACCAGTTCGACCCGGACGGGTGCCGGGGCGTCTGCGGCCCGTTCTGCAGGCCGTCGATCCGGCCGGTCTCCGGGTCGGTGAACAGCCGCGGCTGGTTCACCACGGCGGCCTGCTCAGGGGCCGCCACCGGCACCTTGATGACGTCGATCCGCCACCGCGACGGGTCCTCGCCGTTCGCGGGGTTGTTGTTGCAACCGGCCATCGTCGTGGCCGGGCGCACCGAGGTGGTGCCCGAGACGTAGACGTAGACGTTGTTCGCGTCCTTGGGGTCGGTCACCACGGTGTGCGTGTGCGAGCCACGGCACAGCTGAACCGCCGCGACCTGCACCGGGTTGCGCACGTCGCTGATGTCGAAGACCCGAACGCCCTGGAACCGGGTGCCGACGCTGGGGTTCGTGCCGCAGTCGACCCGCCCGCGGGTCTCCTCGACCGACATGAAGAGCAGGTTGTCGTGGACCGAGATGTCACCCTGCCCACCCGGGCACACGACGCTCGTGACCAGCTGCGGGTCGCTCGGCTTGGAGACGTCGAAAATGTTGAACCCGTTGTAGTTGCCCGTGAACGCGTACGTGCCGCCGAAGGCGAAGTCCGAGTTGTAGAACCCGCCGTTGCCGGGGTTCGCCGGGTCGACCATGCCCGCGGGCTTGTCGCGGTGCGCGACCTGCTCGAGGTTGCTGATCGCCGACTGCGCGTCGAGCCAGCCAGCGCCGAGTCCGATTCGCGGATCGGGCTCCGCCGCCGAGGCCGTGCCCGGCAGCGCGCCGGCCAGGAGTACGCCGGCGGCGATGAGGCCGAGTGCTTGCCGGCCTCTACGTGACCTTGGACTGAGGTGGTGGGTCATGCGATGCCTTCCGCTCGAAGGACCTGACGCAACGTCCACATAGCAGGCACGGCGCGTCGTGTGAGTAAGGACCGTACCGACGCTCAGCCGCAGGTCAAGAAGCCGAAGCGTGATATGTACATATTTGCGAAGGCAAATTTTCGCCTTTATCTTCTCGTGATCCGCAGGTCACGACATGCGTCGAACCTGGGGGGCCAATCTTTCGCCACTCGTCGGATGATCCGCCGATGAGCCGGCCCGTAGCGTCGATGCAATTCGCCCCGCACAGGCTTGACCACCGAACGTGACTGCCTGCGGCGGCGGATCGGCGCTTGACGCTGTCTTCTCCGACCGTCGAAAGGAGCAGCGGTGCCCCTGCCCTCACGCCCATCCCGTGGTCGCCGCAACGCCGCGTTGCTGCTGTCCACGACCCTGGTCGCGTCCATGACGACGTTGACCGCGCAGCCCGCCTCGGCGGAGCCCGACGAGGCCGCCCAGGCGAACCCGACCTTCCTCACCGGCCCCAACCAGGGCACACCGAACGAGATCGCCACGTCCTACCTGCGCGCGCATCCCGCCGACCACGGGGTACGCGTCACCGACCTGGCCGACCTCGCGGTGGCTTCCAGCTACACCAGCCGCCACAACAGCGTCACCCACGTCAACCTGGCCCAGCGCTACAAGGACCTCGAGGTCTTCGGAGCCACCGCCACCGTCAACATCGCCCGCGACGGCAGCGTCGTGTTCGCCGGCGACACCCTGGTCCCCGGGCTGGCCGACAACGCCTCCGGCACCGCCACGCTCGACGCGGTCGAGGCGGTGCACGCCGCCGCGGGCGCCCTGGATCTGCCCGACCCGGCCAACCCGAAGGTGACGAGCCGCAGCAGCGGCGCCGCCCAGCGCACCATCGTCTCCGGCGCCGGCATCTCCGACCAGCCCATCCCCGCCAAGCTCGGCTGGCAGCCCACCGCCGACGGGCTTCGTCTGGCCTGGCAACTCGTCATCGACGACTCCACCGACACCCACCTGTGGAACGCGGCCGTCGACGCTCAGAGCGGCAAGCTGCTCAAAGCCGACGATTGGACGATCCACGAGGACGTCAAGGAGGTCGCCGACAACCTGGACCGCAGCGCGCCGGGACGCTCGACGACGCTGAACAGCGCGGCCTTCGGGTCGCGCAACCCCGTGCAGGACGGCTCGAGCTACCGGGTCTTCGCCGGCCCCGCCGAGAGCCCGAACGACGCGCCGCGGACCCTGGTGACCAACCCGGCCGACGGGACCGCCTCGCCGAACGGCTGGCACGACGTCGACGGCGCCGCGGGGGCCGAGCACACCACCACCCAGGGCAACAACGTCCACGCCTACCACGACGAGGACGACAACAACGCTCCCGACTTCGGCAGCAGCCCGGACGGCGGTGCGAGCCTGACCTTCGACCACCCGCTCGACCTCGGCGAGCACGCCCAGAACTACCGGGACGCCGCGACCGACAACCTGTTCTACTGGAACAACATCATCCACGACGTCAGCTACCAGTACGGCTTCGACGAGGCGTCGGGGAACTTCCAGTCGAACAACTACGGCCGGGGCGGCGCGGGCGGCGACTACGTCCGGGCGGAGGCAGCCGACGGCCGCGGCACCAACAACGCCAACTTCTCCACCCCGGCGGTGGACGGCGTCGGTGCGCCGCGCATGCAGATGTACCTGTGGCCGGGCACCCAGTTCGGTAGCCCGAACCAGGTCGTCGTGGACGGCGTCGGCTCGTTCGACGCGTCCTGGTCGCGGTTCACGCCGGCCCCGACCGTGGCCGGCCTGCCCGGACACCGCTTCGAGTACGGTGGCACCGGCTGCACCACCGCGACCTACCCCGCCACCCTCCCGTCGGGCGGGTGGATCAGCGTGGTCGACGGCGGCACCGCGGCCTGCACCTACCTGCAGCGGGCCCAGGTCGCCCAGTCGCTCGGCGCCAGGGCGCTGGTGGTCGCCCACAACGCCACCAGTAGCGCCCCGGTGCTGACCGGCCTCATGACGTCCGCGCCGGTCACCATCCCGGCCGTCGCCGTGACCCAGGCCGACGGCAACGCCATCAAGGCCGCCATCGCAGCGGGCGATGCCACCGGGTCGGTACGCAAGCACCCGAACCACCCGGGCATCCGCGACGGTGACCTCGACGCCGGAGTCATCATCCACGAGTACACGCACGGCATCTCCAACCGGCTCACCGGCGGCCCTACGGTCAACTGCCTGACCGGCAACGAGCAGATGGGCGAGGGCTGGAGTGACTTCATGGCGGTCACCACGCTGCTCGACCCGACGTTCGACACGGCCGACGGGCAGCGCGGCATGGGCCCGTACGTGCTGTTCCAGGACGACCGGCACGGCGGCGGCATCCGGCCGCGGCCGTACTCCCGGAACATGGAGATCCAGCCGTTCACCTACGACGGGATCAAGACCGGCGGCTGGCTCAACGGGACGTCCCTGGCGTTGCCGCACGGCATCGGGCACGCGTGGGCGTCGGTCCTGTGGGACATGACCTGGAACCTGATCGACCGGCACGGGTTCAACCCAAACGTCTACGACCCGTGGAACACCGGCGGCAACAACCTGGCCCTCCAGCTCGTCACCGACGGGCTCAAGATGCAGGGCTGCGGCCCCGGCTTCGTCACCGGCCGCAACGCCATCATCGCCGCCGACGCGGCGCTGACCGGCGGTGAGAACGCCTGCATCATCTGGGGTTCGTTCGCCCGCCGGGGTCTCGGCTACAGCGCGGTGCAGGGCACCACGGCCCGCGACGACAACACCGAGGCGTTCGACACCCACCCGTCCTGCCGGGGCGACTTCGTCGGCCGCTCGGCCCAGCCGTCCCTCAACACGGTCGTCGCCGGTGACGCCGCGCAGATGAAGTTCCAGCTCGCCAGCAACCGCGGTCTGAACATCCTCGCCAGCGGCTCGCCGTACTCCCGGCTGGTCGACTGCGACACCCTCAGGACCGTCGGCCCCGACGGCGCGATCACCCCGCGACCCACCCCGGTCGCGGCACGCAACCCCGGCGGTTCAAGCCTGTCGGCCAACGCCAACGGCCAGTACAACTACCCGTGGAAGACCGACCCGGCCTGGGCCGGCACCTGCCGCGAATTCGTGCTGACCCTGGACAACGGATTCCAGTACCGCACCTACATCAAGTTCATCGCCGAGTCGTAGCACCGCCACCACCCGGGGGGCGTCCCGGCCAGGGACACTCCCTCCGGCGTGCTCCGGACAGGTCCGCACGCGGCTGGAAACGTCCCGGCAGACAACGCGGCGAGGCGGCTGCCGCCGTCGTGGTCAGACCTCGTAGGAGGCGCCGGCGCGGACCACCTCGAGCGGCCCGGCGTACGCCCCGGCCGCCGACTCCACGGTGTGCGACTCGCTGCCCCAGGCGGGAACGAGGTGGGTGAGCAGCAGCCGACCCACCCCCGCCTTGGTGGCCGCCTCGCCGGCCTCCCGGCCGGTCAGATGCAGGTCCGGCGGGTTCTCCACCCCGTCGAGGTAGCTGGCCTCGCAGAGGAACAGGTCGGCGCCCTGGGCCAGCCGAAGCAGCGCGTCGCACGGCGCGGTGTCGGCGGAGTAGCAGAACACCCGGTCGCCGTGCTCCAGCCGCACCCCGTACGTCTCGACCGGGTGGTTCATCCGGTCGACGGTGACGGTGAACGGGCCGATCGGAAAGGTGCCCGGCTGGAGGCCGTAGAACTGGTAGACGTCCTCGACCGTGCTCTCCTCCTGCCCGTAGGCGGTGGCCAGCCGGTCCGGCGCGCCAGAGGGGGCGTACATCGGCAGGGGCGGGTACGGGCCGTCCGGGGCGTAGCGGCGCACCACCACGTAGGACACCGCGTCGAGCATGTGGTCGCAGTGCAGGTGGGTGAGGAGGATGGCGTCGGGGGCGTGCAGGCCGACGTAGCGCTGGAGGGTGGAGAGCGATCCCGAGCCGAAGTCGATCAGCAGCCGGAACCCGTCGGCCTCCAGGAGGTAGGCAGAGCAGGGAGACTCGGGCCCGGGAAAACTGCCCGCGCAGCCGAGGACGGTCAGTCGCATCCGGTCGCCTCGGTCTCACGTTCGGTAGTCGAGACGCCGGCGGTCGCTCCGCCGATGATCTCTACCGACGCGGTCGCCACGCTGCGCAGCCTACGCGTCGGCCCGGTCGGGCAAGAATCATCTGCCGGAAGTTGTCATCAACGTGACACCCACACGCGTCCGGTGCCGGACGGTTACGGTCGGTTCGGTCCGCGCCCGGCGCGGACCGAACCGACCAGCCAGCCGTCAGGCCCAGAGCTGCCCCTCGAGGGCGTCCTCGGCGTCCGCCAGGGTGCCGCCGTACGCCCCGGTCGACAGGTACTTCCAGCCGCCGTCGCAGACCACGAAGGCGACGTCGGCGCGGCGGCCGTCGCGGACCGCCTCGTGCGCCACGGCGAGGGCGGCGTGCAGGATCGCACCGGTGGAGAAGCCGGCGAAGATGCCCTCCACCTCGACGAGCTGCCGGGTCCGCAGCACCGCGTCCCGGGTGCCCACCGAGAAGCGCCGGGAGAGCACGGTGGCGTCGTACAACTCGGGCACGTAGCCCTCGTCGATGTTGCGCAGCCCGTAGACCAGCTCGCCGTAGCGGGGCTCGGCGGCGACGACCTGGATGCCGTCGACCTTCTCCCGCAGATAGCGCCCGGTGCCCATCAGCGTGCCGGTGGTGCCCAGGCCGGCCACGAAGTGGGTGATGGTCGGCAGGTCGTGCAGCAGCTCCGGCCCGGTCGTCTCGTAGTGCGCCCGGGCGTTCGCCTCGTTGCCGTACTGGAAGAGCATCACCCAATCCGGGTGCTCGGCGGCGATCTGCTTGGCGGTGGCGACGGCCTGGTTCGAGCCGCCCGCGGCCGGCGAGAAGATGATCTCCGCGCCGTACATCCGGAGCAGTTGGACCCGCTCGGTGGAGACGTTCTCCGGCATCACGCAGACCAGCCGGTAGCCGCGCAGCTTGGCCACCATGGCCAGCGAGATGCCGGTGTTGCCGCTGGTCGGCTCCAGGATGGTGTCACCGGGGCGGAGCCGGCCGGCCTCCTCGGCCGCGCGGACCATGAACAGGGCCGCCCGGTCCTTGATGCTGCCGGTCGGGTTCCGGTCCTCCAGCTTCGCCCAGAGCCGCACCGGCGGCGCCCCGTCAGGCACCGTCGGCGAGAGCCGGGGCAGGCCGACCAGGGGCGTGCCGCCGCAGGCGTCGAGCAGGCTGTCGTACCGTGCCATGCCGCCGACCGCCCTCAGCGGGCGGCGACGGCCGCGCGGTGACCGGCGAGCGCGGCTGCCGCGGCACTGTGCTGCGCGATCGCGGCTGCCGCCGCGAAGCCGAAGGCGCCACCGGCCACGGCCGGCAGGATGGTGACGCTGTCGCCGTCGTTGAGCTTGGCGTCGAGCGCGCCGAGGAAGCGGACGTCCTCGTCGTTGACGTAGACGTTGACGAACCGGTGCAGCGCGCCGGCGTCGGTGACCAGCCGGGCCCGCAGGCCGGCGTGCCGGGAGTCCAGGTCGGCGAGCAGGTCGCCCAGGGTGTCGCCGCCGCCCTCGACGACCTTCGCGCCGCCGGTGTAGCTGCGCAGGATGGTGGGGATGCGAACCTCGATGGCCATGATGTCTCGTGCTCCTTGTTCGGGTGGTGTGCCAGGTGACGGGAGGAAGAAAGGGTGTGCCGGCGCTGGAAGGTCAGCGGCCGGAACACTCGTAGTCGACCGTCGCCGGGCTCTGCCCGAACATGTAGGACTGGACGGCGTGCGGGTCCACGGCGGCCACGATCTCGACCGGCTCCTCGGTGACCACGCCGTCGACGATCCGGAAGGAGCGGATCTCCTCGGTGTCGGGCTCACGGGTCGAGACGAGCAGGTAATGCGCTCCCGGCTCACCGGCGAAGGACACGTCCGTGCGGGACGGGTAGGCCTCCGTCGCTGTGTGCGAGTGGTAGATGACGACCGGCTCCTCGTCGCGGTCGTCCATCTCCCGCCACACCCGCAACTGCTCCATCGAGTCGAACTCGTAGAAGGTCATGGAACGGGCGGCGTTGCCCATCGGGATGTGCCGGGTCGGGGTGTCGCTGCCGGCGGGACCGGCGACCACGCCGCACGCCTCGTCCGGGTGGTCCCGACGCGCGTGGGCGACGATCGCGTCGATGATCGACCGGTCGATGCTCAGCACGCCGCCCAGCCTAGCGCCTGGCCGTCCCGGGCCGCGAGGTGGCGACCGTCACGACTCAGTCGATCAGGGCGTTGAGCAGGGATTCCTGGAGATAGCCCAGGTACGCGTAGACCGACAGTTGGAACACCCGCGACGAGGTGGGGTCCTCGGCGACCGCGTCGTCCAGTTCCTCGCCGAGGTCGGTGCCGTCCTTGATCTCCAGCCGGACGCCCATGGCGAGCCGGGCGTCGTTCAAGGCGCGCAGCCACGCCTCGGCCGCCTCCGCGTCCAGCCGCACCTCGCCGCCGGCCTCGCCGCCGGGCAGCGCGGCCAGGATCGCCCCGGCCTGGTCGATCTTGGCGGTCTTGAGGTCGCCCTCGGTGTAGCGGCGGAACTCCGCGCTGCCCGCCACATCGTCCGGGTAGACCTCGGGGAAGAGCCGGCCGACCACCGGATCGCCATGGTCAAAGCCGTCGGTGAGCAGCCCGACCACCTCGGAGGCGACCTTGCGCAGCACCCGAACCTCGTCCACCGCGAAGGTGGCCACGTAGCGGTCGCCGTGGCGACGGAACATGCTCATGACCGGTCCACCGTCGCCCAGAGGCCGTACGCGTGCAGCTGCGACGCGTCGTGCTCCATCCGCTCGCGGGCGCCGCTGGAGACGACCGCCTTGCCCTTGTGGTGCACGTCCAGCATGAGCTGCTCGGCCTTCTCCCGGCTGTATCCGAAGAGCTTCTGGAACACCCAGGTCACATACGTCATGAGGTTGACCGGATCGTCCCAGACGATGGTCACCCACGGCCGGTCGGAGACCGGCACCTCTTCGGTGTCCGGCGTCTCGACCGGCGCAACCTGTGGAGCCGCCATGCCCCCCATCGTGCCACCGGATCCGGGGAACCGAGGAACCGGAACGGCGCGGCGCTCGGCATCACCCGCCCGGGCCGCGTACGCCGGCCCGGGCGGCCGTGCGGCGGCCCCGACCTCAGGCGAGCAGGATGCCGTGGTCGACAGCATCGGTGAGGACCGCGCCCAGCGAGAGACGGATCACCTCGAAGCGACGGGACACCTGGCGGGACAGCTCCAGCTCCACCTCGCGCAGCGCCCGCTGCGCCCACGAGCGGGCGACGTTCGGGTCGGCGTTGCCGGGGGCCCGCCAGTGCTGCCAGCACCCGCCGTTAAGCGCCACCCCGACAGGCGGGAGCGCCTCGTCGCGCTCCGCGCCCGGATAGCCGGCCAGCGCGTCGAGCGCGCCGGCGCCGGCCAGCCCCGCCACTCCGGCCGTGCTGGTGACCAGGAGCACCCGGTCCACCTCCCGGCCGTCCGGATGGTCGGCCAGGCCCCAGCGGACGGCGTGCATGATCCGGCGGCGCACCCCCTCGGCGAGCGGCGCGCCGAAGACCCGGGCGGCCGCGTCGCCGACGATGCCCCGGACCGCCTCGTCGCACTGCGCGGTGGCGAGCAGCGACAGCGCCTCCATCTCGCGGTCGAGCAGCTGCGGCAGGCCGGCGCAGCCGACCCCGAAGACGATCTCCTGCACCACCCGGAGGTGGATGTTGGCCAGCTCCAGGGCGAGGTGCTGACGGATCCGCTGGGCGCAGGAGCGGGCCTGGCGGTCGATCCGCTCGGTGACATCGGCCGGCTCGGAGCCGGCCACCACGGGCACCCGGCCGTGCGCGCCCGGCGGCTCCGGCGGCCGGGAGCTGGCCCGGCGCAGCCCCTCGTCGGCGGCCCAGCCGACCAGCGCTCGGCGCAGCACCGAGTGCTCGCCCTGGCGGACCGGGAACCAGCGGGCCGGGGCGAGCGCGGGCACCGCGGCCAGCAGCGCGGCCCGGTGCGCGGCGACCGAGACCTCCACCGGGTCGTACCGGCGGGCGGCGGGGCCGGGCGGGCCGGATCGGCCGGCCGACGACCCGGACGCCCCCGTGTCCTCCGTCGTCGTGCCGTCCGCCGGCGCCGCCCAGCCGGCCACGCCGGGGGTGACGGCGAAGAACACCTCCACCCTGGTGCGCGCCACCTCGGCCAGCAGGTGCAGCTCGGCCGCGCTGAACGCCTGGTCGGCGGAGATGACGAAGAGCAGGGCACCCGCCCGGCCCGCCGCGTCGAGCAGCACCCGGCCGCCGGCCGCCCCGAGGGCGCCGGTGTCCGGCGTGTCGAGCACGGCGAAGTGCCGCAGCAGCGGGTCCGGCAGGCTCAGCTCCACCCGGCGCGGCGGGCGGGCCAGCGCCGGACCGGCGGCGAGCGGGTCGGCGCCGTAGGAGTGCGGCTGGCGGTAGCCCGGCACGTAGGCGGCCCGGGTGGGCACCTTGGCGTGGTGGACGAGGAGGTGACTGCCGGCGGGCACGGCGAGCATCCCGGGATCCACCTCGAGCAGGCCGGCGAGCAGCTCCCGGCGGCCGGCGCCGGCCGGGCCGGTGACGACGACGCCCAGCGGCTCGTCCGGCCCCGGCTCGGTCACTCCGAGCCGGGTGGGCAGCGGCGCACAGCGGGACGACTCGGCCGACCCGCCCGGTTCGGGCACGTCGACCGAGGGGAGTGGACCTGGCTTCAACAGGCGGCCTCCCGGTCAGGCGACCGGAGCATTCGGTCGCGAGGAAAATCCCTGGTCGCAGGGGATGTCGGAAGCGTACGGCTGTCGCCGATCCGACATCGAACACATCCGGTACTCACGAGTAATCGACAGATTACTCAACTTCGCTGCGTGACGGTGTACACGCGGACGGAACACCATCGATATGCTGCACCGATGAGTCGGTGGGACTTCGTCGGCCGAACGGATGAACTCAACCGTCTGTTGTCGGCGGTCGGCGGTCCGGAGGGACGCGGGCTGCTCTTCAGCGGCAGCGCCGGAGTGGGCAAGAGCCGCCTGCTGCGCGAGGGGGTGGCCGCTCTCTCCACCGACCGCTACGCGATCTGGTCGGTGGCGGCCAGCGCCACCACCGCCGCGCTGCCGTTCGGCGGGCTGGTCCAGGTGCTCCCGGCCGCCCAGCCGCAGGGCCTCTCCCCCGCCGGCGTCCTGCGTTGGGCGGTCGACGTGCTCCAGGAGCAGGCCGCGGGCCGGCCGATCGTGCTGGCGATCGACGACGCGCACCTGCTCGACCCGCCGTCGGCGGCGCTGGTGCACCTCATCGCCCGCGCGGAGAACGCGACGGTGCTCGGCACCCTGCGCAACGGCGAGCAGATCCCCCTGCCGATCCGTGCCCTGTGGACCGACGACCTGGTCGACCTCGTCGAGCTGGGGCCGCTCGGCCCGAGCGAGACCACCGGGCTGCTCGCCGCGATCCTCGGCGGGCCGGTCGACGCCGGCTCCTCCGAGCGGCTGTTCCGGCTCTCCGCCGGCAACCCGCTGCTGCTGCGCGAACTGGTGCTCGCCGCCTCCGGCGGCGACGAGCTGAGCCGGACGTACGGCATCTGGAAGTGGACCGGCCGGCTGGAGCTGGCGCCCAGCCTCACCGACCTGATCGACACCCGGATCGGCCAGCTCACACCCGGCGTACGGGCGGTGGTCGAGCTGGTGGCGTTCGGCGAGCCGCTCGGCCTGCACCTGCTGGAGCAGGCGGTCGACCCGGCCGACGTGGAGGTCGCCGAGGAGCGCGGCCTGATCTCCATGGTGCGCGACGACCGGCGGCTGAACGTCCGCCTCGCCCACCCGCTCTACGGCGAGGTGATGCGCCGGCAGTGCCCGGTCAGCCGCACCCGCCGCCTTCAGGCCACCCTGGCCGGGCTGCTGGAACGGGTCGGCAAGCGACGCCGCGACGACCTGCTGCGGGTCGCGGTGTGGCGGCTCGACTCGGGTACGGCGCAGGATCCCGCCCTGCTGCTCGACGCGGCAGCCCAGGCCTTCGGCCGGTACGACGTGCCGCTGGCCACCCGGCTGGCCCGGGCCGCGCTGGAGGGTGAGGGCGGCCCGGACGCGGCGGAACTTCTCGCCACCATCCTCATGTTCGGCGACCGGCCGGAGGAGGCGATCGCAGTCCTCGACCAGGTGGCCGGGGCGATCCAGGACGACCGGCGGCGCGGCCGCTGGCTGACGGCCCGCGGCATGGTCAGCTACTGGGGACTCAGCCGCGAGTCCACGGTGGAGGAAATCGCCGCGCGCGGCGCCGAGCTGACCGACGCCGCCGACCGGGCCCGGGTCCGCGCCTTCGAGGCGATCATGCGGCTGCACCGGCTGGACACCGACACGGCGGTCCGGCTGGCCCAGGCGGTGCTGGACCGGCCGGCCGCCCCGATGGCCGCGCGCGAGCTGGCCCGCTGCACCCTCGCGCATCTCCAGGCCGCCCAGGGCCAGTACCGACGCAGCGCCACGGCCATCACCCGGGTGCAGGCCGAGGCGGCGTCGTGGCGGGCCGACATGCCCTACCTCCAGCTCGCCATGGAGCTGGCCCGGGGCACCCGGCTGGCCCTCTCCGGCGATCTGACCGGCATCGACGCGATCGTCGCCGACGAGTTCGCCGACCTGGCCGGCGCCGGCGACTTCCGGCTCGGCACCGGCTACCTGGCCATCCTCCAGGCGTACGCGGCACGGCTGCGCGGCCGCGGCGACGAGGCGCTCAAGACCAGCCTGGGCGCCTGCGCCGTGCTCGCCACCAGCCGGGTCTACGCCGGCCTGGCGCACGCCGAGCGGGCGCAGGCGGCGGCGCTGCGCGGCGACGCGACGCACGCGGCGGAGGCGATGGCCGAGGCGGACCGGACCCACGCGCCCGGGATGGCGGTGCTCTACCCCTGGCTGGAGCAGGCCCGGGGCGCGGTGCACGCGGCCGCGGGCGACCTGCCGGCGGCCACCAAGCACCTCTGCGCGCTCGCCGACCGGCTGCGCGAGGACCGCCTGGCCGGGCACGAGCTGCTCGTTCTGCTCGACCTGGTCCGGTTCGACCAGGCCGCCTCGGCGATCGGGCCGACCTGCGGCGATGGCGGCCGGCGGACCGTGGCGCAGCGCCTGGCCGAGCTCTCCGAGCAGGTCGACGGGGTGCTGCCGCCGCTGGTCGCCCGATACGCCCGCGCGAGCGTCGACGACAGCCCCGACGAACTGCTGGCCGTGGCCGACGGCTTCGCCGCCCGGGAGCTGATCGTCTACGCCGCCGAGGCGACCGCGATGGCGCTGCACCGGATGGGTCGCAGCCGGGCCGGCGCCACCGGCCCCGCCCGGGAGCGCCTCGCCGACCTGCTCCGCCGGTGCGACGAGGTGTCCACCCCGGCGCTGCGGCTGCTCCGCCCGACGCTGAGCGAACGCGAGTGGGAGATCGCCCGGCTCGCCGCCGACGGGGTTACCAGCCGCACCATCGCCGAGCGGCTCTTCCTCTCCACCCGTACGGTGGAGAACCACCTCCAGCGGGTCTACAGCAAGCTCGGAGTGGCCGGCCGGACGGAGCTGCGGGCCGCGTTGCGGTCGATGCCGGGCCACGACGGCACGGATCCGGCCTGAACTCTAGGCTGGGGCGGTGAGCACCCTTCGCCCCGCGCTGCTGACCGACCACTACGAACTGACCATGATCAGCGCCGCGCTGCGGGACGGCACGGCCGACCGTCGCTGCGTCTTCGAGGTGTTCAGCCGGCGGCTGCCCGCGGGCCGCCGCTACGGCGTGGTCGCCGGGACGGCCCGGCTCGTCGAGCTGATCCGCGACTTCCGGTTCAACCCCGACGAGGTCGAGTTCCTGCGCCGCACCGGCGTGGTGGACGACCGGGCCGCCCGGTGGCTGGCCGACTACCGCTTCACCGGCGACGTCGACGGGTACGCCGAGGGCGAGCTGTTCTTCCCCGGCTCCCCGATCCTCACCGTCTCCGGCACCTTCGCCGAGTGCGTGGTGCTGGAGACGCTGGCGCTGTCGGTGCTCAACCACGACTGCGCGGTGGCCGCCGCGGCAGCCCGGATGGTCACCGCCGCCCGCGGCCGGGCGCTGATCGAGATGGGCTCCCGCCGGGCGCACGAGGGGGCCGCGGTGGCCGCCGCCCGGGCCGCGTACCTGGCCGGGTTCCGGTTCACCTCCAACCTGGCGGGCGGCCAGCGCTACGGCATCCCCACCGCCGGCACCGCCGCGCACGCCTTCACCCTGCTCCACGACGACGAGCAGGCGGCGTTCGCCTCGCAGGTCGCCACGCTGGGCAAGGACACCACGCTGCTGGTCGACACCTACGACATCAGCCAGGGCATCCGCAACGCCATCGCGGTGGCCGGGCCGGAGCTGCGCGCGGTCCGGATCGACTCGGGCGACCTCGCGGTGATCGCCCAGCAGTCCCGCGAACTGCTCGACTCGCTCGGCGCCACCGAGACGAAGATCATCGTCTCCGGCGACCTCGACGAGTACGCCATCGCCTCGCTCGCCGCCGAGCCGGTCGACATGTACGGCGCGGGCACCGCCGTGGTGACCGGCTCGGGCGCCCCCACCGCCGGCCTGGTCTACAAGCTGGTCGAGGTGGACGGGCGCCCGGTGGTCAAGCGCTCCGAGCACAAGGCCACCATCGGCGGCCGGAAGGTGGCCGTCCGCCGGCACAAGCCGACCGGCACCGCCACCGAGGAGATCATCGTGCCGCAGGGCGTGCCGGACCGACAGCCCAACGACCGGCTGCTCCAGCGCTCGTTCATCGTCGAGGGCGAGCCGGTCGCACTGCCCACCCTCGACGAATCCCGGGAGCACCTGCGGCAGTGCCTGATCTCCATCCCCTGGGAGGGGCTCAAGCTCTCCGGCGGCGACCCGGCCGTCCCGGTGACCGTCGTACCCGCGAGCTGAGAGGACCGATCCGATGGCCAACGCCTTGATCATCGTGGACGTGCAGAACGACTTCTGCGAGGGCGGCTCCCTCGCGGTGAACGGCGGGGCGGGCGTCGCCGCCGGCATCTCCCGGCTGCTCGCCAGCGAGCCGGAGCGCTGGGACCACGTGGTCGCCACGAAGGACTACCACATCGACCCGGGCGCGCACTTCGGCGATCCGCCGGACTACGTCGACTCCTGGCCCCGGCACTGCGTGGTGGGCACCACCGGCTCCGAGTTCCACCCCGACCTGGAGACCGGCCGGGTGGAGGCGATCTTCCACAAGGGCGAGCACGCGGCCGCGTACTCCGGATTCGAGGGGCACGCGGACGACGGCGAGTGCCTGGCCGACTGGCTGCGCCGGCGCGACGTCGACCGGGTCGACGTGGTCGGCATCGCCACCGACCACTGCGTCCGGGCCACCGCGCTGGACGCCGTCCGGGAGGGCTTCCGCACCACCGTGCTGCTGGACCTGACCGCCGCCGTCGCGCCCGACACGCTGGACGTGGCGCTGCGGGCGTTGGACGGCGCCGGGGTCGGCACGGTCGGCGAACCTGTGATCAGGGCCGCTTGAGCAGGTAATCGGTTGCGACTGTCGTACCCCCGGCCCAGGATTGCGCCGGAGGTACGGACCGTCGTGAACCTGAAGCCTTACCGGGAGGCACTCGCCCTGCCCGGTCTCCGATCGTTGCTGCTGATCTCGGTGCTGGCGCGCATCCCGCTCACCGCGACCGGCGTGACGCTCACCTTCCACGTCGTGCTCGACCTCGGTCGCGGCTACGGCGCCGCCGGGCTGGTCGGCGCCGCGTCCACCATCGGCGCCGCGCTCGGCTCCCCGCTGCTGGGCCGGCTGGTCGACCGGCGCGGGCTGCGCCCGGTGCTGCTGATCACCACGGTCGCCGAGGGCGCCTTCTGGGCCAGCGCGCCGACCCTGTCGTACCCCGTGCTACTGCCCACCGCGTTCCTGGCCGGCCTGTTCGCCCTGCCGGTCTTCTCGGTGGTCCGCCAGTCGGTCGCCGCGCTGGTGCCGGCCGAGCGGCGCCGCCCCGCGTACGCCCTCGACTCGATGTCAGTGGAGCTGTCGTTCATGGTCGGCCCCGCGCTGGCCGTGGCCATGGCCGCCGCCGTGTCGCCCCGGCTCACCATGTGGGCGGTCGGCGCCGGGATCGTCGCCTCGGGCATCTGCTTCTGGCTGCTCGACCCGCCCACCCGCGCCGCCGACGAGCCGGCGGGTCCGGCCCGCAAGGTGCCCCGCCGCGAGTGGCTGACGCCCCGGCTGCTCGCCGTGCTGGCGGTCAGCCTGGCCGCCACCCTGGTGCTGGGCGGCACCGACGTCGCGGTGGTCGCCGTGCTGCGCGAGGGCGGCGAGGTCGGCTGGACCGGCGCCGTCCTGGCCGCGTGGGCGGTCGCCTCGCTGGTGGGTGGCTTCGCGTACGGGGCGGTCACCCGCTCGCTCTCCCCGCTGGCCCTCGTGGCGGCGCTGAGCGTGACCACCATCCCGGTCGGGCTGGGCGGGGCGCACTGGTGGTTGCTCTGCCTGGCGCTCGTCCCGGCCGGCGCCCTCTGCGCGCCCTCCATCGCCTCGACCTCGGACGCGGTGAGCCGGCTCGCCCCGGCCGGCGTACGCGGCGAGGCCATGGGCCTGCACGGCTCGGCCGTGACCGTCGGCATCGCGCTCGGCGCGCCGCTGGCCGGCGCGGTGATCGACGCCTCGGCGCCGGCCTGGGGGTTCGCGGTCACCGGCGCGATCGGGGTGCTGGTCGCCCTGGTCGTCCTGCCGATCGAGCTCCGCCACCGCCGCGAACCGACCCCGACCCCGCAACCCGAACTGGCCCCCGCCACCCCCTGACCCGCACCGCCGACCGCCGCGCCGACCCGCCGCCGGGTCGGCGGTCGGCGGTCGGTCGAGGCGGGCGCCAGCTCGGCGAGGTGGGGGTGTCCGGCGGGTCGGGATACGCCCACCTCGCCGAGCTGGCGGGCCGCGCAAGCCAGAGGACCGGACACCCGGCCGCGCGAACCCACACGCCTGGCGGTTCGGGCGCCAACGCCCAGCGGAGCCGAGCCCGCCGACTCCGCCCACCTCCCTCACCACCAGCCGACCCCCCGCACCCCACCCCGCCCGCGTCGCGCAGGCGCTGCCCACCACCTCGGCGAGGTGGGGGTCTCCGGCGGGTCGGGATACGCCCACCTCGCCGAGCCGGTGCGGCGCCACGCGGTGCGCGCCGAGCGGGCGGCGCCATGCGGCGCGCGCCGCGCCGGGGAGCGGGCGGAGCCGGGCCGGGAAACGCGACGGGCGCCGCACCCCGGCAGGGGGTACGGCGCCCGTACGGGTCGCCTGGGTCAGCTCTTCTCGAGCCGGCCCTCGGTGTCCTCCTGGTAGCTGGCGCCACCGTCGGACTCGCTGGTCAGCGGCTTCGCGCCGCCCTCGGGCGGGCCGGCCAGGGAGTGGCCGGCGGCCAGCTCGGGGAACTTGTGGTCGAACGCCGGCCGCTCGGAGCGGATCCGCGGCATCCGGTCGAAGTTCCGCAGCGGCGGCGGCGAGCTGGTGGCCCACTCGAGCGAGTTGCCGTGGCCCCACGGGTCGTCGACCTCGACCACCGGACCGGTCTTGTACGACTTCCAGCAGTTCCAGATAAACGGCAGGGTCGAGATACCGGTGATGAAGGCACCGACCGTGGAGACCGTGTTCAGGAACGTGAAGCCGTCACCGGGCAGGTAGTCGGCGTAGCGGCGAGGCATGCCCTCGGCGCCGAGCCAGTGCTGCACCAGGAAGGTGGTGTGGAAGCCGATCATGGTCAGCCAGAAGTGAATCTTGCCGAGCCGCTCGTCGAGCATCCGGCCGAACATTTTCGGGAACCAGAAGTAGATGCCGCCGAAGACGGCGAACACGATGGTGCCGAAGAGCACGTAGTGGAAGTGCGCCACCACGAAGTACGAGTCGGAGACGTGGAAGTCGAGCGGCGGGCTGGCCAGCAGCACACCGGTCAGGCCACCGAAGAGGAAGGTCACCAGGAAGCCGACCGCCCAGAGCATCGGCGTCTCGAAGCTGATCTGGCCCCGCCACATGGTGCCGATCCAGTTGAAGAACTTCATGCCGGTCGGCACGGCGATCAGGAAGCTGAGGAAGCTGAAGAACGGCAGCAGCACCTGGCCGGTGGCGAACATGTGGTGCGCCCACACGCTCATCGACAGGGCGGCGATGGCGATGGTCGCGGCGACCAGGCCCTTGTAACCGAAGATCGGCTTCCGGGAGAAGACCGGGATGATCTCGCTGATGATGCCGAAGAACGGCAGCGCGATGATGTAGACCTCGGGGTGGCCGAAGAACCAGAACAGGTGCTGCCACAACATCGGGCCGCCGGTGGCCGGGTCGTACACGTGGGCGCCGATCAGGCGGTCGGCGGCGAGCGCGAAGAGCGCGGCGGCCAGCAGCGGGAAGACCAGGATGGCCAGCAGGCTGGTGACCAGCAGGTTCCAGGTGAAGATCGGCATCCGGAACATGGTCATGCCGGGGGCACGCAGGGTCAGGATCGTGGTGATCATGTTGACCGCGCCGAGGATCGTGCCCAGACCGGAGATCGCCAGCCCGACGATCCACATGTTCCCGCCGACGCCCGGCGAGTGCTCGGCGGTGCTCAGCGGCGTGTACGCCGTCCAGCCGAAGTCGGCCGCGCCGCCTGGGGCGATGAAGCCGGCCGTGGCCATGGTGCCGCCGAACAGGTACAGCCAGTAGGCGAAGGCGTTCAGCCGGGGGAACGACACGTCGGGCGCGCCGATCTGCAGCGGCACCACGTAGTTGCCGAACGCGAACACGATCGGCGTCGCGAAGAACAGCAGCATGATCGTGCCGTGCATGGTGAAGAGCTGGTTGTACTGCTCGGGCGACAGGAACTGCAGGCCCGGCCGCGCCAGCTCGGCGCGCATGATCAGGGCCATCAGGCCACCGATCATGAAGAACGCGAACGCGGTGACCATGTACATGATCCCGATCTGCTTCGCGTCCGTGGTGCGCAGCAGCCGCGCGATTGCCGACCCCTTGACCGGCTCGCGGACCGGCCAGGGCCGGGTCACGACCGGCTTGGGTGCGACGGTGGTCACGAGTGGCCTCCGGTTCTGGGTTGTCCCGCTCGGCGCGCTGTTCATCTGCGCGGCCGTCATCCGCAAGGAGGATAGTCCCCGGTAGGTGGCCCCGCCGCGTGGGGTGGGCGGCTACGATCACCGGCCCGCTAGAGCGGGCCGGTCAGGAGCCGGTAGTGCTCCCGGAAGATCCGTCCGCCACGTCCGCGCAGCAACGGGTCGCGCAGCGCCGGCGGCACGTCGCGGGTGCGGTTGCGGTCCCGGGTCCGGTCCCGGACCCAGCGGGTACGCGGGCGGCGACGACTCTCGTACGCGATGAGCGCCGCCTCGACGCTGCCGGCGGCCTTCAGCGACTCGGCGAGCACCACGGCGTCCTCCAGGGCCATGGCGGCGCCCTGGGAGAGCGTCGGTGCGGTGGCGTGAGCCGCGTCACCGACGAGCAGCACCCGGCCGTGGAACCACCGCCCCAGCTCGACCTCTTCGGTGAGCTCGACGTCCACCGTCTCCAGGGCGGCGAGCACCTCGGGCACCGGTCCGCCGTAGGCGGCGAACAGCTCGTGCAGCCGGGCGAGCGGGTCGGCCGGCAGGCTGGTGCCGGCCTCGTCGGCGTAGCAGTACAGCCGGCCGGCGCCGAGCGGCACCACCAGGAAGCCGGCGCGCTGGCCGAGCAGGGCGGTCCAGTCGGCCACCCGGGGGCCGCCGCGCACCACGCTGCGGTAGACCACCTGGCCGGCGGGGCGGGGCGGGCCGCCGAGCGCGGCCAGGGTACGCACCGCCGAGCGGGGGCCGTCGGCGCCGATGACCAGGTCGTACTCGCCGCTGGTGCCGTCGGTGAAGCCGACCGCGACGCCGCCGGGCAGCGGCTCGACGGTGCTGACCTCGGCCCCGTGCCGGACGGCGCCGCCGGCCCCGGTGAGCAGCACCCGGTGCAACTCGGCGCGGGGCAGCGCGCGGCACTCCCCCACTCCGGCCCAGAGCGCGTCGAGGTCGACCTCGCAGAGCGGCGCGCCGGTCGCCTCCAGGAAGCGCTGCCGGTGGATGACCTGGCCGAGGGGGCGTACCGGGCCGTCCAGGTCGAGCCGGCGCAGCGCCCGGGCCGCGTTGCCCGGGAGGTAGAGGCCCGTGTCGGCGCGCTCGGTCGGGGGCAGCTTCTCGGTCACGTCGGGACGGAACCCCGCCAGGCGCAGCGCCCGGGCCACGGCGAGCCCGGCGATGCCCGCGCCGACGACGAGGATGCGCAGGGGGGAACCACCCATCGTGGGGTACGCCTCCGGAGGGGTTCGGAACGCGTTGGAGGCAAGACATTACTCGCCGCAACCAACCGGCGGAAGTGTCCATCAGCCCTGGCGTGGACGCCCGGTCAGCGACCGGGAGCCCTCCCACCGGCGGGAATCCCGCCCCGACCGGGTGATGCGGCCGTCGCCGCCGTAGCGCCCAGCCACCGACCGCTCACGGACGGTCATCGAAACGATCGACTCGACCGGCACGGTTGCGCGACGGTTTCAGACATGTAAATGTGGTGCTCTGACCTTGGGAGCGCTCCCGGCATACCCCCGACCCGAATCGGCGCCCCCCGCGCCGAGCCAAGGAGCATCATGAAGCGTCCATTGAGGGCCCTCGCCGCGGCCGGTCTGCTGGCCGTCGGCTCGATCGTCGCCGTCGCCCTCGGCGGCACCGCCTCCGCCGACACCCAGATCTGCGAGCAGTACGGGTCGACCACCATCGGCGGCAAGTACGTCGTGCAGAACAACCGCTGGGGCACCACCGCCCAGCAGTGCATCAACGTCACCTCGACCGGCTTCTCCATCACCCGCCAGGACGGGGTGGGGAACACCAGCGGCGCGCCGGTCTCGTATCCGTCGATCTTCGTGGGCTGCCACTACACGAACTGCTCGCCCGGCACCAACCTGCCGATCCAGGTGAAGAACATCAGCAGCGCCCCGAGCAGCATCAGCTACAACTACGTCAGCGGCGCGGTCTACGACGCCGCGTACGACATCTGGCTCGACCCCACGCCGAAGAAGGACGGGGTGAGCCAGATGGAGATCATGATCTGGTTCAACCGGCAGGGCCCGATCCAGCCGATCGGCTCCGTGGTCGGCACCGCCAGCGTCGCCGGCCGGACCTGGGAGGTCTGGCGGGGCAGCAACGGCTCGAACAACGTCATCTCGTACGTGGCGCCGTCCCCCATCACGAGCATGAGTTTCGACGCCATGGCGTTCATCAACGACACCCGGAGCCGGGGCGCGATCACCAGCGACTGGTACCTCACCAGCATCCAGGCCGGCTTCGAGCCGTGGCAGGGCGGTGTCGGCCTGGCGGTGAACTCGTTCTCGCAGAGCGTCAACACCGGCGGCACCACGCCGACCACGCCGCCGGCCACCACCCCGCCGCCGCAGACCAGCACCCCGCCGCCGCCCGGCAACGCCGCCTGCTCGGTGAAGTACACCACCAACGTCTGGAACAACGGCTTCACCGCCGACGTGACGATCACCAACACCGGCTCCAGCACCGTCAACGGCTGGACCCTGAACTACAACCTGCCCTCGGGGCAGACCATCACCGGCTCGTGGAACGCCACCGTGACGCAGAGCGGATCCGCGGTTACCGCGCGGAACCTGAGCTACAACGGCACGCTGGCACCGGGAGCCTCGACCAGCTTCGGCTACCAGGCGACGCTGAGCGGCGGATTCTCCGCGCCGAGCAGCTTCACCCTCAACGGCGCCACCTGCGCCCGGGCGTGACGCCAACCTGATCCCGGGGCGCGGTCCGCACGGGCCGCGCCCCGCCTCAGGCTCAGTGGCCCAGGGCGTCAATGTCGCGCATCTCCTCGGCGGTCAGCGAGAAGCCGAACACGTCGGCGTTGACCCGGATCCGGTCGGGGGTGACCGACTTCGGGATGACCACGATCTCGTGGTCGATGTGCCAGCGCAGCACCACCTGGGCCGGCGAGACGTCGTGCGCCTGGGCGATCCGGACCAGCACCGGGTCGGTGAGGTCGCTGGTCTTGAACGGGCTGTAGCCCTCCAGCACCACCCCCCGGTCCCGGTGGGCGGCGTGCACCTGCCGGTCGTACAGGGACGGGCTCCAGCGGATCTGGTTGACCGCCGGGGTCTCCTCGGTGGCCTGGATCAGCTCGTCGATCTCGCTGATGCTGTAGTTGCTCACCCCGACGGCCCGGGCCAGGTTCTCGTCCCGGGCGGCGAGCATCTCGCGCCAGACCGGGATGCTGTCACCGGGCGCCGACGGCGGCCAGTGGATCAGCCACAGGTCGACGTGGTCGATGTCCAGGGCGGCCAGGCTCGCCTCGATGGTCTCCCGTTCCCGGCCCACCCGGTCCGGCGGCAGCTTGGTGGTGATGAAGAGGTCCTCGCGGCGCAGCCCGCTCTCCTTGACCGCCCGGCCGACCTCCTTCTCGTTGCCGTACATCGTCGCGGTGTCGATGTGCCGGTAACCGGCGTCGAGGGCGGCGAGCACGGCGTCGTACCCGGCCTCGCCGGTGGCCTGCCAGGTGCCGAAGCCCAGCAGCGGCATCCGGACGTCGCCGGTGAGCGGGAGGGTGGGCTGGTCGAGGTCCATACCGACGCTTCTACCCGTGATCGGCGGCGGCATGCCGGCGACCCGCCGAGCGGCGGCCGAACGGGACAGAAGCGGCAGGAACCGGGCGATCGACCCGGACCTGCCGGAGAATGCGAGGGTGGCTGACCGGCTGGAGGAGTACCGGCGGAAACGGGACGCGGCGCGTACCCCGGAGCCGGTGCCGGAACGGACCCCGCAGGGGAAGCGGGCCGCGCGGCGCAAGCCCCGGTTCGTGATCCAGCAGCACCACGCCCGCAGCCTGCACTGGGACCTGCGCCTCGAGCACGACGGCGTGCTGGCCTCCTGGGCGGTGCCGCGCGGCCTGCCCCGCGATCCGGGCCGCAACCACCTCGCCGTGCACACCGAGGACCATCCGATGGAATACCTGACCTTCCACGGTGAGATCCCGGCCGGCGAGTACGGCGGCGGGCGGATGACCGTCCACGACACCGGCACCTATCGCGTGGAGAAGTGGCGCGACGACGAGGTGATCGTGGTCCTGGACGGCCGGCGGACGAAGGGGCGGTACGTCCTCTTCGCCACCGGCGGCCGGGGCCGGGACTGGATGGTCCGCCGCACCGACCCGGCTCCCGAGGGCTGGACGCCGATGCCCGAGCTGGTCCGCCCGATGCACACCACCCCCGGAAACGGGCTGCCCAAGGATGAGGCCGCCTGGGGGTACGAGCTGCGCTGGGACGGGGTGCGGGCGATGGCGTACCTCTCCGGCGGCCGGCTCCGGTTGCTGGACTCCTCGGACGAGGAGATCACCGGGGCGTACCCGTGGCTGCGGGCGATGGCCGAGGAGCTGGCCCCGGTCGAGACCGTGCTCGACGGCGTGCTGGTCCGGATCGACCCGGGCGGGCGGGTCAAGCCGCCCACCAAGCGGGACGGCCAGTTCCTCGCCGTCGACCTGCTCTGGCTGGAGGGCGTGACCAGCCTCGACGTGCCGTACGCGCAGCGCCGGGAGCTGCTCGACGGTCTGGCGCTGACCGGCCCGCACTGGCAGACTCCGCCGTGGTTCCCGGGGGTCGGCGCGGACGCCCTGCGGACCGCCCGCGAACAGGGGCTCCCGGGGGTGGTGGCCAAGCGGCTCGACTCCCCGTACGAGCCGGGTCGGCGCAGCCGGCACTGGCTGAGCCTCGACCCGAGCTGAGGAGCACCGTGCACCTGACGCACCTGGACTGCCCGCGCTGCGGCGAGCAGCATCCGGCCGACAAGTTGCAGAACCTGTGCGAGTGCGGCTCCCCGCTGCTGGCCCGCTACGACCTGGCCGCGGTGGCCGCCGCGGTGACCCCGGAGCAGTTCGGGCTCCGCCCGGCCGACCTGTGGCGCTACCGGGAGCTGCTGCCGGTGGCCGATCCCCGCTTCGTCACCACGCTGGGCGAGGGCTGGACGCCGCTGCTGCGCGCGCCGGCGTACGGGCAGGAGATCGGGATCCCGGACCTGATCGTGAAGGACGAGGGACTGACCCCGACCGGTTCGTTCAAGGCCCGGGGTGCGGCGGTCGGGGTGAGCCGGGCCCGGGAGCTGGGCGTCGAGCGGATCGCCATGCCGACCAACGGCAACGCCGGGGCGGCCTGGGCGACGTACGCGGCCCGGGCCGGGATGGGCGCGACCATCGCCATGCCGCTCGACGCGCCGACCATCTGCCGGCGGGAGTGCGTCGCCGCCGGTGCGGATCTGCGGCTGGTGGACGGCCTGATCAGCGACGCCGGCCGGTGGGTGGCCAGCCTGGTCGCCGAGTCGGGCGGGCGGGTGTTCGACGCCGGCACGCTGCGCGAGCCGTACCGCCTGGAGGGCAAGAAGACCATGGGGTACGAGATCGTCGAGCAGCTCGGCTGGCAGGTGCCCGATGTGATCATCTATCCGACCGGGGGCGGGGTCGGGCTGATCGGCATCCACAAGGCGCTGCACGAGCTGCGGGAGCTGGGCTGGGTGGAGGACCGGCTGCCCCGCCTGGTCGCCGTGCAGTCCACTGGTTGCGCGCCGATCGTCCGCGCGTTCGCGGCCGGCGAGCCGCGAGCCACCCCGTGGGCGGACGCGCACACTCTGGCGTTCGGCATCACCGTGCCCGCCCCGCTCGGCGACGAGCTGATCCTGGCCGCGCTGCGGGAGAGCGGCGGCACCGCGATCGCCGTGGAGGACGCGGAGATCCTCGCCGACCTGCGCGACTTCGCCGCCCGGGAGGGGCTGCTGCTCTGCCCCGAGGGGGCGGCCTGCCTGAGCGCCGCCCGGCAGCTGCGGGCCGGGGGTTGGATCCGCGCCGGCGAGCGGGTGGTGGTGCTGAACACCGGCGCGGGCCTCAAGTACCCGGAGACGGTGGACGTCTCCGGCGTGCCGACGGTGTGACGCGGGCTCCCCGGGACCGGGGAGCCCGCGTCGGACCGTCCTACCGGTAGGTGATGTCGGAGGCGGAGTAGAAGCAGTTCACCCCGTCGGCGCCCTCGCCGATCTCCTTCGGTTCGCTGCCCTTCGGCACGCCTTGGTACTTGACGCAGATCCGGGTGGACCGGCTCGGGTCGCTGAGGATGGTGATCCGGCTGAACCGGGCCGTGTCGCCCCAGTTGGTGTTGATGCCGGCCAGCACCTTGGTGCCGGTGGCGGTGACGTTGTCCATCACCACGTGCCGCTGGTAGGAGGTGGAGCAGTTGCCGCAGGCCCGGTAGAGCTTGCCGGAGCTCTCCACCCGGAAGTTGCGGATGTGGACGGTGCCCGGGCCGTTGTGCTGGAACACCTTGTCGCTGGCCGACCGGGCGCCTCCGCCGTCCACGGTGTAGGTGGTGCCGCCGCGGAAGGTGGCGGCGTCCTCGCCGACGTCCTCCCACCAGACGTTGAGCAGCGTGCAGTCGCCCTCGCAGTGCACTCCGTCGCCGGCCGGCGCACCGATGATCACGTTCTTCAGGGTGGCCCCGGCGGCCAGCTCGAACATCGGGTCCTGGCTCTCGCTCTGCCCACCGTCGCCGATGCCGTAGTAGCGCTTCATCCCGCCGTCGAAGGTGCCGGAGACCGGGATGGTGGCGTCCACCTTGACGCTGGCGGTGGGCGCCGGCCATGCGGCCGGCGGCGGTGTGGTGCCGGTGGGGGTCGGGGTGGGCGAGCTGGGCGGGGTGCTGGTCGGCGGCGTGGTGGGGGTGCTGACCGAGGAGTCCACGGCGACGTCGTCGAAGCTGCCGCCGGCGTACGCGGTGACCAGGCCGATCCGGCCGGCGCCCACCAGGCTGTTGCTGCCGCCGCCCACCTGGGCGCCGTTGACGTAGCCGCGGATGGTGCTGCCGCTGGTCTCGATCCTCAGCGTGTACCAGGTGCCGGTGGTCGCCCCGACCGACGCCGAGCCGAGCGAGGTGATCTGGCTGCCGTTGACCGCCTGGAGTTCGGCCCGGCCGGAGCCGAGCAGGGCCAGCCGGTACATCTTCGTGCTGCTGCTGGCCCGGGCGGCGAGCCCGACCAGGGCGCTGGACGAGCCGAAGGCGGTGGGGCGTACCCGCGCCTGCACCTGGTAGTCGGTCCAGCCGGACTGGCCGGCGAACTGGCGGGCCAGCTCGCTGGCGGCGCTGGACTGGGTGAAGGCCCCGTCGGCGACGGCCCAGGTCCCGCCGGACTTGGACCAGCCGGCGGTGTCGCCGTCGGAGAAGGTGTCGGAGAAGACGGTGGCGGCGAAGGCCGACGTCCCCATCCCGGCGGCGAGCGCCGCCACGGTGGCTCCGGCGCCCGCCGCGAGCAGCAGCGGGCGTCGGAGTCTGGCACGTGAGGTCTGCACGGTTGTCCTCCTTGAGGCACGTGGTGGTGGACCGCCGCGGCGGAGGGTCGACGCCTGGCCACGGTCGCGACGGTCGGTGCCGCCCCGTCGGAGGCCCGGTCTCCGGAAGCGGGGCGGCGAGGAAGCGAAGGCCAGGAAAGGGCTTTCCCGTATCAGCAGGCTAGGCCCGTGCAGTTATCAACGTCAATGGCTGCGATGTGCAGGATTGTTGCAGGTCGGGGGCACGCCTACGCGCTCCACCACGGCGATGGTGGAGCGCGTGAGCGGGTCGCCTCCGGTCAGGAGGTGGGCGGCTCGTCCTCGCCGGCGGCCTCGGCCGCGTCGGCCTCCTCCTTGGTCCGGTGCACCGCCCCGTCGGCGTGCTCCGGCGGACCGTAGACGGTGTAGAGGACGAGCGGGTTGGGGCCGGTGTTGACGAAGTTGTGCTTCGTGCCGGCCGGTACGACCACGAGGTCGCCGGCCACGACCTCCTTCTTCTCCCCCGCCACCCGCGCCTCGCCGGTGCCGCTGACGAAGGTCAGGATCTGGTCGATGCCCTCGTGGACCTCCTCGCCGATCTCCCCGCCCGCCGGGATCGTCATGATCACCAGTTGGCTGTGCTCCCCGGTCCAGAGCACGCGGCGGAAGTCGGGACTCTTCTCGGCGACGGTCGCGATCGTGAAATGCTCCATGACCCGCTCATACCCGGTCCCCGCGCCGCTCACGCCGCGACTCGCAAATGGTGGAATTCCCCACCCGCTCGGGGTTTGCATCCCCTCTGGACGGGCATCTGCTGGCAACAAGGCCGGTGCATGCCGGGCCGGCCGGAGCCAGGTCCCCGCTTTCGTACCGCCGTACGGCTGCGATGGTGGGAGACGGCCAGAGCGCGGCGACGTTACGACCCCAGGTCGGACGGCGCCGTGCGCTCGTCTACGGGCCCCGTTCGTCCGCCGGCAGCCGGCGCGCACGCCGGTCGCCGCCCCGCGCGGGTCAGGCGAGGACGGCCAGGTGGAACGGGCGGTCGGTGTGGCCGCTCGCGGCGTACGTCTCGACGAAGACCGCGTTGGGGATGCCGGTTCGCGGCGCGACGGTGATGGTCCCCTGCGGGGCGAGCCCGCCGCTGGCGGGGCCCAGGGTGCCGACGTAGGCGGCCCCGGCGACGTCCTGTTCGAAGGCGACCTGGTACATCCCGGCGGCCAGCCGGGTGACCGAGGCGGCGCCGAGCCCGCCACCGCCCGCCAACCAGCGGGAGGACTGTCCGATCAAGGACGGATGACGCCGCTGAGCTGGGAAAACTCACTCGTGTGGGGTGGCCACCGGCTCGCTGCCGCGGCACCGCACCCGGAGTTCGTGCTCCCCCTCGGCGCCGACGAAGCGGACCTCGACGTGGTCGTCCGGCCCCCGGTCGGCGTCCTTCACCCGGTAGCCCTGCGCCGGGGACCAGGACACCAGGCGTACACCGGCCGGCCCGCACTCGGCGACCGCGCTGCCCCCGTCCGTGACGAAGGTTCGCCGGGACCCGCCCGCGGCCGGCGGGCGGCTCGCCGCGGCGGCGGTCGGCGTCGCGGCCGTCGCGGATTCCGCCGGTGTCGCGGTCACCGGCGCGGGCGAGGCGAGCGCGCGGGCCACGTCCCGCTCGTCGCGTACACCGCCCGGGGTGCCGGTGATGCCCGCGCCAACCAGTTGGATCGCGGCCAGCCCGACGAGGGTGGCGGCGATGGTGGTGGCCAGCCAACCGGCGGCGGCGGCGAGGAGCGGACGACGGCCCATGTCCCGAGTCTCCCCGACGCGGGGTTGAGCCGGACTCGGGGCAACGCTAAGGCTGGGTTAACGAGGGCGGGGCCGGGCGGCGGGAGGGGCTAGCCTGCCAAGCGTGGCCCGGCTGCTGCTCATCGAGGACGACCTGACGATCCGTACGCCGTTGCTCCGGGCCCTGCGGGAGCGCGGGCACGCGGTGGCCGCGGCCTCGACCGCGCTGGACGGGCTGCGCGACGCGCTCGACGACCGGCCCGACCTCGTCGTGCTCGACCTCGGACTGCCCGATCTGGACGGTGGCGAGCTGCTGCGGATGCTGCGCGCGGTCAGCTCGGTGCCGGTCATCGTGGCCACCGCCCGCGACGACGAGGCCGAGATCGTCCGGATGCTCGACGCCGGCGCCGACGACTACCTGGTGAAGCCGTTCACCGCCGCCCAGCTGGACGCCCGCGCCCGGGCGGTGCTGCGCCGCTCGACCGGCGACGCCGCGACGGACCCGGTGCTCGTGGTGGGTGGGCTGCGCGTCGACCCACGGGCCCGGCAGGTCACCCTGGACGGCGCGCCGGTCGAGTTGACCCCCCGCGAGTTCGACCTGCTGCACCACCTCGCCAGCCGGCCGGGCCAGGTGGTCACCAAGCGGGAGCTGCTCACCGAGGTCTGGCGGATCCCGTACGGCGGGGCCGACAAGACCGTGGACGTGCACCTGTCCTGGCTGCGCCGCAAGCTCGGCGAGAGCGCCCAGGAGCCGCGCTACCTGCACACCGTCCGGGGGGTCGGGGTGCGGCTGGACGTTCCGGGCGACGCCCGGTGAGGGGCCGGCTGGCGCTGCTGGTCGCCGCGGTCGGGGTGCTCGTCATGGTCGCGTTCCTGGTGCCGCTGGCCGTGCTGGTGCGCACCGTCGCCGCGGACCGGGCGACCGTCCGGGCCGCCGCCGACGCGCAGGGCCTGGTCCCGGTGGTCGGCACGGCCGAGCCGGACACCGTCCGGCTGACCGTCGATCAGCTCGCCGCCGAATCGGGGCGCGAGGTGAGCGTGTTCCTGCCGGACGGCACCGTGCTCGGCGCGCGGGTGCCGCGTACCCCGGCGGTGGTCCTTGCCGCGCGGGGGCAGAGCCTCACCGTCGAGTCCGCCACCGGCCGGGAGGTCGTCATCGCGGTCCAGGGCCGGCCGGACGGGACGGCGGTGATCCGCACCGTCGTCCCGCGGGCCGAGCTGACCGCCGGGGTGACCCGGGCCTGGCTCGTGCTGGCGCTGCTCGGCGTGCTCCTGGTGCTGGTCGGGCTGGGCGTCGCTGACCGGCTGGCCCACACCCTGGTTCGGCCGATCGCCGACCTCGGCGCGGTCTCCCAGCGGCTCGCCAACGCCGAACTGGACGCCCGGGTCCAGCCGGCCGGGCCGCCCGAGCTGCGGGAGGTCGCGGGCGCGCTGAACCATCTGGCCGAGCGGATCCAGGTGCTGCTGCGCGAGGAACGCGAGCAGGTGGCCGACCTGTCGCACCGGCTGCGCACCCCGCTGACCGTGCTACGGCTGGAGGCCGAGTCGCTGCGCGACCCGGACGACGCGGCCCGGCTGACCACCGCTGTGGACGGCCTGGAACGGGCGGTCACCGGCGTGATCCGGCAGGCCCGCTGGCGCAGTGCGGCGGCGGAGGGCGGTGGCTGCGACGCGGCCGTGGTGGTCGGCGAGCGGGTGGCGTTCTGGTCGGTCCTGGCCGAGGACACCGGGCGGAGCGTCACGCTCAACCTCGCGCCCGGACCGTTGCCGGTGCGGGTGGCCGGCGACGAGTTGGCGGCCGCGGTCGACGCGCTGCTCGGCAATGTCTTCGCGCACACGCCGGACGGCACGCCGTTCACCGTCCGGCTCGCTCCGGAGGCCGGGCAGGTGGCGCTGACCGTGGCGGACGCCGGCCCGGGCCTGCCACCCGGGTCGGTCCGGCGGGGCGCCAGCCGGGCCGGGTCGACCGGGCTGGGCCTGGACATCGCCGACCGGGCCGCTCGGGCCGCCGGCGGCCGGTTGGAGCTGGGCAGCGGTCCCGACGGCGGGGCGGCGGTGACGCTCCGGCTCGGCCTTAACCCGGGATTAGACCTCGGGTAGCGTGCCGCTAGCCGTCCCCGGCCGATCCTCGACGCACAACCGAGGAGAGGTGGAGACGATGCGACGAACGTCCCTGGTACTGGCGGCGATGGGTGGGGCCGCGGTGCTGGCGGTCACCGGCGCGGCGATGGGCGTGACCGCGGCCGACCGGCCGGGTCCGGGCACCGCGCCGGCCGCCGTGGCCGCCGACGACAGCCCGGAAACGGTGAGTGCGAGCACCGACGACAACCCCGGGACGGACGACAACCCCGGACCGGACGACTCCGCGACCGCCGGCACGGCCCGGCCAGGTGGCGCCCCGAGCGCCTCCGGGGCGTCGGACGGCGCGATCACCCGGCAGCAGGCCGGCAAGGTCGCGCTGGCCCGGCTCGGCGGGGGCCGGATCGTGGAGATCGAGGCCGAGACGGAGCACGACCGTCCGGTGTGGAGTGTGAAGGTCACCCGCGCCGGCAGCACGTACGAGGTGAAGGTCGACCGGGCTGACGGCGCGGTGGTCGAGGTGGAGCGGCGGCGGCCCGACGACGCCCGCCGCACGGACGACGGGCGCGGCGGCGACGACCGGTACGACGACCACGGCGACGACCGCCACGACGACGACCGGTACGACGACCACGGCGACGACCGGTCCGGCAGCAACGACTGAACGCCGGTCCGGGTCCGGGCGGACGAGGTTCCGCCCGGACCCGACGGCGTCGGTGTGCGCCGCGCCCATGCGCCGCACCGTCACCCGGACGAATGGATCGGCGGCGATGCCCGGAAAGCCTGTGGCGGAACGCGATCGGGTCGCTACATTGAAGTATGGTGCCCGCCCATGGCGGTCGGGCGGCGGAACCGGTCTACCGCCCTGTGCTGGCCGGTCGCCGGGGTGAGCTGGAGGCGCTGGCCCACCTCGACGACGCCACCGCTCCGCTGCTCGCTCCGGTCATCGACGTCCACGCGGTGGATCCGTGCACCGTGGACCTGCTCGGCCGGCTGCCGGCCGGGCTCCTCCCCGCCGTCGACGTGTCGGTGCTGCCGGACGCGCCGGAGAGTGAGCTGGTCCGCTGGGGCGTACCGCTCGTGCCGGTGATCGGGCTCGCGGAGGGCAACCGGCGGTTGGTGTTACACGGCGCGGCCGCCCGGGCCTACGCGCGGCGCGCGGTGGTCCGGCTGCGGACCGGGCAGGACCGGACGGGTCCGGACGCGACCACCGCCGCGGTGGAACGGGTGTGGCGGCTGACCCGGCTGGTGCCGGAGCAGTGCGACCTGCTCATCGACGCGGGGGACGTGTGCTGCCCGGCCGACGTCCGGCTGGCCGAGCCGCGGGTCCGGCGGCTGGCGGAGTGGGCCCGGCGACACGCCTGGCGCTCGGTGACCGTGGCGGCCGGCGGGATGCCGCCGACGCTGGCCCGGCTCCCCACCGACGAGCCGGTACGCCTGGACCGCTTCGACTGGCAGCTCTGGCAGCGCCTGGCCGACCTGGGCCTCGGCTACGGCGACTACGGCGTGGGCTGCGCGGTGCCCGGGGCGGACGGGCCGGGCGACCGGCTGCCGACGCTGCGCTACACCACGACCGGGGCGTGGTGGGTCTACCGGTGGTCGCGGCGCGGCGGCCGGGGCGACGACCGCTTCGCCGACCTGTGCCGCACGCTCGTCGCCGCGCCGCACTGGCCGGTGGCGGGCGCGAGCTTCTCCTGGGGAGACCACGAGATCCTGCGCCGGGCGCGACGCGGCGCAGGCGCCGGCTCGTCGGCGAACTGGATCGCCTGGAGCACGTCGCACCACCTGGCGCACGTGCTGGGCACGCTCCTCCGCCCCGAGCGTGAGCAGCGCGGCGGGCCATGGCGGGTCGACCACGACGTCCCCGAGCGGGGGCGAGCCGGCCGGCCACAGCGCGGCGGTGAGAACCGCCGCGCCGGGTGAGTCACTCCTTCTCGGTGAAGCCGAACTGCACGACGCCCTCGTCGTCGACCACCGCGTCCACCGAGGTGTCATCGAGCAGCTCGGCGGCGTCGGCGTCGAGGAAGATCCGGGCCCCCTGGTTGTCCACCACCTTGTCGCCCTGGATCGGCTCCTCGACCAGTTCGATGGAGAGCGAACCGGCGTCGGTGTCGGCGGCGATGCGCAGGCCACCCGCCTCGGCGACGTCCTGCTGGTTGGCGAGGTCGCGGATCACCATTACGGCGTTGTCGGTCATGGTCAGCATGGCGGAACTCCTCGTGGCTTGGCTGGTTCGGGAATCGCGGGCGGGTCGACGCGGCCCACGCGGCCGGTCGGGACCCCGGGAAGGCGAATCAGGCTTCGCCGTGCAAACCAGGGCAGGTCGAACGCCCCTCATGGCCTACGGTGCCCCCTGCCCGGGCATCCGTCAAATAGAGCAGGGTCAGTCGACACCGGACCGGTGACGTCGCGGCGAGGAATGTTTTTCCCGCCGCATTCGGGGTATTCCGGCGGGTTCCACCCACGTCCGGCAATAACTTTCGCGGTGCAGTCTTCTCTGGAGGAAATCTCCGTGACAGCATCGGCACATGCATCGTCGTCTCTTCCCCCGGGCGCTCGCGGTGCTGGCGCTGGTCGCCACCGCGGCCACCGCCGGTGCCCCCACCGCCACGGCCGAAGCGCCCACCCCAGCGCAGACCCGGCTGCACGCGACCATCGACGCGATCCTCGCCGACTCCCGGCTCAACGGAGCACAGGCGGGCGTGGTCGTCGTCGACACCACCACCGGACAGACCCTCTACGACCGCAACGGGGACCGGCGGCTGATCCCCGCCTCGAACACCAAGCTGCTCACCTCGACGGCGGCCATGGAACTGCTCGGCCCCGGGCACCGCTTCACCACCGACGTGGCCGGCGACGGGGTACGCCGGGCCGGGCTGCTCTCCGGCAACCTCTACCTGCGCGGCGGGGGCGACCCGACCATGCTGGCCGAGGACTACGACCGGCTGGCCGCCGAGGTGGCCGCCGCCGGTGTACGGGTGGTGACCGGGAACCTGGTCGCCGACGACACGCGTTACGACCGCACCCGGCTGGGCCCGGACTGGACGTGGGACGACGAGTCCTACTACTACGCCGCGCAGGTCTCCGCGCTGACCGTCGCCCCGAACACCGACTACGACGCCGGCACGGTCATCGTGCACGCCGCTCCGGCCGCGCAGGCCGGCGCGCGGCCGACGGTCACCATGACGCCCGCCAACGGCTGGCTGCGGATCGACAACCGGGCCGAGACGGTCGCCACCGGCGAGACGACGATCTCCTTCGAGCGCGAGCACGGTGGCAACACCATCGTGGTGACCGGCCAGATCGCGGTCGGCCAAGCCGAGACGAGCGACTGGATGACGGTCTGGGAACCGACCGGCTACGCCGCCGACGTCTTCCGGTCGGCGCTGCAACGGCACGGGGTGCGGGTCCTCGGCCGGACCGTGCTCGGCCGGGCCACCCCGGACGACGCCAAGCCGGTCGCCCGGCACGACTCGATGCCGCTGGCCGACCTGATGGTGCCGTTCCTCAAGCTCTCCAACAACGGCCACGCCGAGGTGCTCACCAAGGAACTGGGCCGGGTGCTCTCCGGCTCCGGCACCTGGTCGGCCGGACTGAGCGCGATCAGCGAGTACGTCGGTGACTCCGGAATGGACACCGGCACGCTGCGCCAGCGCGACGGCTCCGGGCTGTCCCGGCGCAACATGATCCCGCCCGCCCAGTTCGTCGCGCTGCTGTCGGCGGTCCGCGCCGAGCCCTGGTTCGACACCTGGTACGCCGCCCTGCCGGTGGCCGGCAACCCCGATCGGTTCGTCGGCGGCACGCTGCGCAGCCGGATGCGCGGCACCGCCGCGGCCGACAACGTGCACGCCAAGACCGGCAGCCTCACCGGCGCGTCCAGCCTCTCCGGCTACGCCACCGACGCCGACGGGCACGTGCTGGCCTTCTCCGTCGTGCTCAACAACTACCTGACCTCGTCGGTCAAGGGGCTGGAGGACCAGATCGCGATCGCGCTGGCCTCGTACACCGAGAAGGGGACGACCACGGCGCGGCTGGCGGTCCCGACGGCGCCGGAGTCGCCGCGGGTGCCCGAGGGTCTGGAGTGCTCCTGGGTGAAGCCGGCCGTCTGCTGAGCCGGCTCAGGCGCCGGGCCGGGGCGGGCACGGCTCGGCGGCGGGGTCGCCGCGCTCGATCAGCGCGTCGATCTCGGCCGGCGGCAGGCCCCGCAGCGTGAGCACCCGCCGCCCCCACCGGTGCAGCCGGCACGGGTGGGGGCTGGCGTCGTTGCGGCAGATCGTCCCGCCCGACCAGCGCCGTGGCGCGTGCACCACCACCGCGCGCACCGCGAACTGGGCGTCCTCACCGGTCACGTACGGCGGCAGCGGGATATCCCGCAGCACGTCGCCGTCGGACGGCGGGAGAGAACGGACGACGCGGGCACTGCTGCTCATCGGTCGAGCCTCCACAGCGGATGGTCGGACGGGGACATCGGAAACGTACGGCGTCCCGCGCCGGCCGCGACGGACAAACTGTCCCGGTGGTTCAGCCTGCGGCGGCGCGCATCCGGGCCGCCGTGCGCGCGGCGGGGCGACGCCGTCGATGATGACCGTCGAGCCCTGTAAGGCGGTCAGATTCGTTCCAGCACCACCACCGGGATATCCCGGTCGGTCTTCGTCTGATAGTCGTCGTACGCCGGCCAGACGGCCGTCATGGTGCGCCACATCCGCGGCTTCTCCGCCGCCGTCGCGGTGCGGGCCCGGACCGGGAAGGTGTCCGGCCCGACCTGGACCTGCGCCTCCGGGTCGGCGAGCAGGTTGAGATACCAGGCGGGATGCTGCGGGGCGCCGCCCTGGGAGGCCACCACCAGGTAGGCGTCGCCGTCCCGGCCGTAGATCAGCGCGGTGCGCCGCAGCTTGCCCGAGCGCCGGCCACGGGTGGTCAGCAGCAGGGTGAAGACGCCGGGCCGCCACTCGTGGCCCTCGGCGCCGCCGGTCTCCACGTATCGCCGGATGTGCTCGGCGACCCAACCCTCGGGGCTGTCCAGCACCTGCTCGCTCGTGGCCATGGTGTCCCTCCCGGATCATCGCTCGGCCCGCCCGGCCCACGCTACCCCCGGCCTGCGCCGGGCACCGGACGATCGGCGGTCAGCGCAGCGCGACCGCCTGGAGGCTGACGTTGCCGCAGTCCCCCAGGGACTCCTCCACCGTCCAGGTCATCAGCAGCTTCGCGCCGGGCGGGGCACGGAACCGGATGGTGAAGTCGGCGGTACGCGCGGTGTGCGGGTCCTCCAGGCGCAGGGTGCGGGCCGGCCCGCCGCCGGAGATCCGCACGTCGAGGCGGCCGCGGGCCATCCACAGCCCGGCGTAGAGGTGCACGGTGCGGAGCTGCCCGTCGGCGACCACGGCCAGGGCGAACCCGTTGCCCCGGTCGCAGGTGTACACCCCGGACATGGTTCCGTCGGCCGAGCCGACCGGCGTGCCGTCGCGCCAGGCGTACGCCTCCGGGTTGTTGCTGTAACTCTGCCGCTCGCCGCGACCGCCCTCGTCCCGGATGTCGCCGGAGCCGTGCCGCTTGCGCACCGGTGTGCGGGGGCCGAGCAGTCCCCACTGGACCCAGTCGACCGTGCCCACCGCACTGAGGTCGACCCGGGCCGGCACGTCGGCCTGGCTCACGGTCAGCGTCGGCGGCACGGCGGGCGTGGACGGCGACGGGCTGGGCGAGGGTGGACGCTGGCGGGGGCGCAGCCCAGGCGTGACGGCCCCGGCCTGCGCGCCGCCCGGGGGCGGCAGCACGGGACGGCCGGTCGGCGGGGCGGGCAGCACCGCGCTCTCCTCGCGGGGCGCGTCGTGCCGCTCGCTGCCGAGGTAGGCCACCAGCGCGGCCAGGCAGGCGAACGCGACCAGCGCCTCCAGCAGCCAGCGTCGCCGTCGCCGGGTCCGCGCCAGCCGGCGCAGCGCCGACCGCGTCTGCCCGCGCGGGTACGACGTCCGGCCGCCGACCCGACCGTGGTCCTCCTGCCCCACCGAACCTCCGCTCACCGCCGCGCTCCGGCCGCCGGTTCACGTTTCCATCATGGGCGGCGGTGCGCCATATGCCGGCGCCGGGCATTTCCACTTCGTTACCAAGCGGTAGCGACGGTGCCTCAACTCACCGTGATCGCCTCCAGCGTCACCCCGTCGTTCTCCCCGCCCACCACGGTCAGCGCCCGCCAGGTGATCAGCAGCCGCTCCCCGCGGGGCGCGCGGAAGTGGACGACGTACTGGAAGAAGCGGTCCCCGGCGGCGAGGGCGACCTCGCGGACGGCCGGGTCGCCGCCGCCGGAGAGCCGCACGTCGAGCCGGGCGCCGGCCGAGAACGCGCCGACGAAGAGCCGGACGGTCCGCAGGTCATCGCTGCCGGCCACGCTCAGCGCGAAGCTCTTCCCCGCCCCGGGCTGGAAGACCCCCGACCGGGTTCCCTCCTGCCGGGCCGTCGGTGTGCCGTCCGTCCAGGTGAGAGCGGCGGCGCCGGCGTTGTGCTCCACGCGGTCGCCGCCCGGGTCGCCGATCTCGCCGGTGCCGCGCTGCTTGCGCTGGACGCTGGCGGCGCCCGCGCCACCCCAGTGCAGCCAGTCCCGGTCGCCGAGCACGGTCAGCGACACCGACGGGGGCACCGGCTCCTGGTCCAGGTTGAGCAGCGGCTCGCCGGGAAGGGCCGGGTCCGCGGTTACCGGCACGACGGTGGGCGGCGCGGCGGGCGGCGCCGGGGCAGGGACGGTGGACGCCGCCGCGGGCACGGTCGGGGCGCCGTCCGGTGCCGCGCCGCGGCCGGCGTACGCCAGCACCAGCACCAGCGCGGTCAGCGCCGCCCCGGCGAGGACCACCCGGCGCCGGCGACGCCGGGCCCGGGCCACGCCGACCCGGGTGGCCGGCTGGTCGGGCGCGACGCCGACGGCGGTGCGGACCCTGGCCGCGGTCGGGCCGACCAGCCCGGCGAGCCGGGCCGTGACACCCTCCGGGGCGGAGTGCCGCATCGGCGCGGCGGGCTTGGCTTCCACCGGTGGCGGGGCGTCCGGATCGCCGAGGGCCGGCGTGGCAGGGGCCGGCGGGTCGGCGGGCTCGGTCGGCGGGGCGTCGGGGTCGTCGGGGTCGTCGGGCAGCCGGCGTGGCGCGGGCGGCGGCTGCGCCGCGCGGGCCGGCTCGGCCGGTACGGCGGGCAGCCAGCCCCCGACCCGGATACCGGTCTGCGTGAGTTCGTCCTCAGCCACCGACCGTTACCTTTCAGTGTGCTCTGGTGAGCATGTGATTGGCAGTCCCGCTTTGCGGGACGGTCTCGGTCTTACCCGCCTGGGCGGTGCCGGGTTGACGTTTCACGGCCACCGGCCCGCCGGGGCGGGTCTTATGGTCGGCTCCACGTCCTGCCACCGGGCCACTCCCGGCGGTTGTCGCCTCACGCGCTAGCGCGGCGAGGTTGCGTGCGGCGTTGACGTCCCGGTCGAGGACCAGGCCGCAGGTGATGCAGGTGAAGGTGCGCTCGGACAGGGCCAGCTTGGCTTTCACCGTGCCACAGGCCGAGCAGGTCTTACTGGAGGGATACCAGCGGTCAGCCACCACGAGGTGGCCGCCGTTCCATGTGGTCTTGTACGCCAACTGCCGGCGTAGTTCGCCGAAGCCGGCGTCGGCGATGCGCCGAGCGAGGCGCCGGTTGCGGAGCATGCCGGCCACGTTGAGGTCTTCGACCACGATGGTGCCGTACTTGCTGGCGAGGCGGGTGGTGAGCTTGTGCAGGCCGTCGCGGCGCAGGTTCGCCACTCGCGCGTGCGCCCGGGCCACGTGTCTGCGCGCGCGTTCCCACCGCCTCGAGGGTTGCTGGCCGCTACGCCGATCCGGCCCGACACGCCGTGACAGGCGCCGGGCGAGACGCCGCATTCGATGGGCCGCGGCCTCCAGGTGGCGTGGGTTGGGCAGGAGTATGCCGGTGGACAGGACCGCTAGGTGCTTCACCCCGACGTCCACGCCGAGCACCGCCTGCGGGCGCGCCGGTGTGCGCTCGACCCGGTCGACCTCAACGGTGAACGCGACATGCCACCGCCCGGCGTCACGGCGCACGGTAGCCGACAGGATCCGGGCCGTGCCCGCTTCCAGGCGGCGGGCGAGCTTGCGGGCGGACTCGTGCAGCTTGAGCCGGCCCAGCCGGGGCAGCACGACGTGCTTGCGGTCCGGCTCCACCCGGATCGCGCCAGTGGTGAACCGCACAGACGGCGTGCTGCGGCGACGGGACTTGAACCGAGGAAACCCCACCCGCCGCCCCGCCCGCTTACCCGTACGCGAATCGGACCAGCTCTTCAAACCGCGGGCCAGCGCGTCGAGGCCGGTGTTGAATGCCTCCTTCGAGCACTCGGCCCACCACGGCGCCACGTCCGGCTTGGCCGCATTCCACGCCCTGCGCAGCGCCGGCAACGACCACCCGATCGTCGGCGTCAAGCCCGACTCCGCGACGCCGTAGGAGCGTTCAGCGGCACGCTGCTGCATAACCGCCTTCACCCGGGCAAGCGCCCAGTTGTACGCCACCCGACCCGCGCCCACGTGCGCCAGCACCGCTCGTTCCTGACGCGGCGTCAGGTCCAGGGCGAACCGGTACGCTTGCACAACCATCACATCAATCACCATCGTCCGTCGCCGCCGCGACGGCCCGCCGAACCCGCTCGGCGGCGCCCCGACGCCCGTACAGACGGGCGCACAGGCTGGTCAGGATCTCAGTGACATCCCGCACCAGGTCGTCGTCCACCTCCGCCGGGTCCACCACGAGCAGCCGACGCCCCTGAGCGGCCAGGGCCGCCTCGACATACTCAGCGCCGAAGCGAGCGAACCTGTCCCGGTGCTCTACCACGATGGTCGTCACCGTCGGGTCGCGCAGCAGGGCGAGGAACTTGTTGCGATGCCCGTTCAGCGCGGACCCGACCTCGGTCACCACCCGAGACACCGCCAACTGCTGTCCAGTCGCCCACATAGTCACCCGCGCCACCTGCCGGTCCAGGTCAAGCCGCTGGTCAGCCGACGAGACCCCGGCGTACACCACCGTCTGCCCACCACTGGGAGCCGCCGCGGCGAGAGGTTCACCCACCATGATGAGCCGGCCCAGCCGATACGTCGGAACAGGCAGCGTCCCAGCCGCGTACTGCCGCCGCGCGGTCACGTACGCGACGCCCTGGGACGCCGCCCACTCCTTCAAATTCACGCCGCTCACCATAGCTGCCCTCAAGCGACTAGAGATCACTGCCGCGCTACCTGTTGTCGTCCTCCCTCGGCCACCGGCGCCGGCGGCCGACCCGCGGCCCGCCGCAGGGCGGATGACACACACCTCGATCTTCGAGAAGCCGTCAGCGGGAGGCATCTTCCCGACAGCGCCCCCCGCGCCGGTCAGCGGATCTCGAAGCCCAGCGCCTGCGCTAGCACGACGGCCTGCTCGGCGTCGACGACCGCGCCGGCCCGCTCCACCGCCGTCGGGTCGAGCGCGGTCAGGTCGCTGCCGCGCAGGTCGGCCCGGATCAGCTTGACGGCGTGCAACTGCGCGCCGGAGAGGTCGACGCCGGTGAGCACCGCGCCGGTCAGGTCGGCGCCGGTGAGATCCACCTCGCGCATGCGGGCGTCGGTGATCCGCACGCCGCGCAGGTCGGCGCCGGGCAGGGCGACGAAGGACCAGTCGCCGCCGTCGACCCGCAGCGGACGCAGGTCGCACTGCTCGAAGCTGCTGCCGACCAGCTTGCAGCCGGTGAACTCGGCCTCGAAGAGGTTGCACCGCTTGAAGGTGCAGCGGTCGAAGGCGGAGTCGGTGTGCCGGGAGGCGTTGAGGGCCACGTTGCCGAAGACGCACTCGGTGAAGGTGGCCCCCTGGCTGACCGCCTCGGTGAGGTCGACGTGGAAGAACTCGCACCGGACGAAGTGCCGGTCGACCAGCTCCTCGGCGTACCAGTCCTGGTGGCGGTAGGTGACGTCCTCGACGGCTTCCGGCATGCGGCCGAGACTAGACGAGTGATTCCGAATTGATCAGTGGTCGTACGCGATCAAGGAACGCTTGACGGGTGCGTTGGTCCGCCAGTTGTGCCAGATCGCTGCGGCCATCGCGAGGAGCCGCTGCGCGACGCGCGCGAACACTCCGGCCGGGGTGCGCCCACCGTGTCCTTCCAGGTTGAGCTGGCCTTTCAGGGTGTCGTTGACCGACTCGATCCACTGCCGGACACCGGCGAGGTTGCCGAAGCGGCGTTGCTCGTCCTTGCGGTCCGGGCGGGCCAGCAGCACCCCGACCTGCTCGGCGGCGTACCGATCGATCTGCTTGCCGGACAGGCCCTTGTCCGCCAACACCACCATGCCGCTGCACAGCGAGCCCAGTTCGCGGGCGTGAGCCAGCAACTCCTCGGCCACCTCCCGCTCTCCGATCTTGGGGTTGGCCAGGCACCACGCCACCGGCATTCCCTCGGCGGTGGTCATCAGGTACAGCTTCAACCCCCAGTACCAGCGCGAATGGGAGGCGCAGTAGCCGTACCCGGCGATCTCTGCCAACGCCGAACGCTGCACGGTGGGCCGAGACGTGCCGCACGGGACCGGGGTGGCATCCAGCAACCGCAGGTCGTCGCGCCACGACGGGCACAGCGTGGCCAGGTACAGCGTGGCCCGGCAGATCAGCGGCGCGGCGGCCTTGACCCGCTTGTGGTATCCGGGTTGTTTGGGCAGGTACGGGAACAGATGCCCGAGCCGGCCGTAGCACAGGCGCAGCCAATGGTGCTCCGAGCGGGCACCCAGCAGCACCTGGGCCACAGCCAGGCATACCAGCTCGGAGTCGGACAGCCGCTTGGGTCGGCCCGGCCCACGTCGGTGCGGCGGGATGACGTGGTCGTCGATCAGGACGTACAGTGCGGTCAAGAGGGTGTCGAGGTCTGTCTTCACAAACAACCATCGATGCCCTCTCTTCTTGTGCTGGTCAACCCGCCACGCCGCCCAACCCAGAGTTGGGAATCACTCGTCTAGTGTGACCGGCGGACACTTCCCGCTCCCCGTACCGGCCGGTAGGTTCGACGTCGTGAGCGTCGCAGTGAGCACGGACCCGGACCGTATCGGCTTCGACCCCGCCCGGCTGGCGCGGATCGACGAGCACTTCGGCAGGTACGTCGACGACGGCCGGCTCGCCGGCTGGCAGATCGTGGTGACCCGCCGGGGCGAGATCGCCCACTCCTCGACGTACGGGCTGCGGGACCGGGAGGCCGGCACGCCGGTCGAGTCGGACACCCTCTGGCGCATCTACTCGATGACCAAGCCGATCACCTCGGTGGCCGCCATGATGCTCTGGGAGGAGGGCCGGTTCGAGCTGAACGACCCGGTCAGCCGCTGGCTCCCGGAGTTCGCCGACGTCCGGGTCTACGACCGGGGCTCGGTGCTCAAGCCGTACACCGTGCCGGCGGTCGAGCCGGTCCGGATCTGGCACCTGCTCACCCACACCGCCGGCCTGACCTACGGCTTCGCGCAGGTCAACGTGGTCGACGGCCTCTACCGGGCGGCGGGCTTCGACCTGGGCGTGCCGGCGGGCGCGGACCTGGCCGAGGCGACCCGCGGGATGGCCCGGCTGCCGCTGCTCTTCCAGCCGGGCACCAGCTGGAACTACGGCGTCTCCACCGACGTGCTGGGCCGGCTGGTCGAGGTGGTCTCCGGGCAGTCGCTGGACGCGTTCTTCGCCGAGCGGATCTTCCGGCCGCTGGGCATGACCGACACCCGCTGGTGGGTCGAGGAGCCGGACGCCAAGCGGCTCGCCGCGCTCTACGCCCCGCACCCGGCCACCGGCCAGGCGGTCCGCGCCGAGGCGATCGGCCGGTACGCGCTCACCGCGCCCGAGTGCCTCTCCGGCGGCGGCGGGCTGGTCTCCACGGCCGCCGACTACCACCGGTTCACCCAGTTCCTGCTGCGCGGCGGCGAGCTGGACGGGGTGCGGCTGCTCGGCCCCCGGACGGTGCGCTTCATGACCCGCAACCACCTGCCCGGCGGCCGGGACCTGGCCTCGTTCTCCCCGGAGGGCTTCGCCGAGACGATCCTCGACGGGATCGGCTTCGGGCTGGGCTTCGCCGTGGTGCTCGACCCGGTGCCGTCCCGGGTGCCGAGCAGCGTGGGCGAGTACTACTGGGGCGGCCTGGCCAGCACCGCGTTCTGGGTGGACCCGGTGGAGGAGGTCACCGCGCTGCTCTTCACCCAGCTCATGCCGTCGAGCACGTACCCCCTCCGCCCCCAGCTCCGCCAGCTCGTCTACTCGGCCCTGGTCGACTGACGCCCGGCCGGTTCGTCGGAACGGCACCGGTCGGGCGGCCCGCTCCCTAGCCTGGGGAGCATGAGCGACATCGTCGTGTTCGGCGCCGGCGGGACGGCGGGCTCGCGGATCGCCGCCGAGGCGGCCGAGCGGGGGCACCGGGTCACCGCGGCGGTGCGCCGCCCGGAGGCGACCAGCTACCTGCCGCCCGGGGTCCGCACGGTGACCGGTGATGTGACCTCGGCGCGGAGCGTACGCGAGCTGGCCGGGGACGCCGACGTGTTCGTGGTGGCCATCGGCGGCGGCGAGCGGGAGCTGTGGCGCGACGCCGCGCGGACCCTGGTCGACACGCTGCGCGAGCTGCCCGACCCGCCCCGGGTGATCCACGTGGGGGGCGGGGCGACGTTGCTGACCCCGAAGGGCACCCGCTACCTGGACGAGCCGGACTTTCCCGAGGAGTACCGGGACTCGGCCGAGGGCCAGGCCGACGCCTTGGACATCTACCGCTCGGCGGCCGACGGGGTGACCTGGACCTATGTCTCACCGCCGCCGTTGGAGTTCCACCCGGGCGAGCGGACCGGCCACTACCGCACCGGCACCGACCACCCGGTCACCGACGCGCAGGGCCGCTCGGTGCTCACCTACGAGGACCTGGCGGTGGCGATCGTCGACGAGATCGAGAACCCGCGGTTCGGCAACGCCCGGTTCACCGCGGCGTACTGAGGTCAGTCGGCCAGCCGGGCGGGGAAGCCGCCGGTGGCGATCGGCCCCCAGCTGTCGATGGTCACCCGGATCAGCGACTTGCCCTGGTCGACCATGGCCTGGCGGTACTCGTCCCAGTCCGGGTGCTCGCCGGAGATGCTGCGGAAGTATTCGACCAGCGGTTCGAGCGCCGCGGGCAGGTCGAGCACCTCGGCGGTGCCGTCGACCTGCACCCACGGCCCGTTCCAGTCGTCGGAGAGCACGCAGGCGGAGACCCGGGGGTCGCGGCGGATGTTGGTGACCTTGGCCCGCTCCGGGTAGGTGGAGATCACCAACCGCCCCTCGGCGTCGACCCCGCAGGAGACCGGGGAGGACTGTGGCCGGCCGTCGGCGCGGGTCGTCATGAGCACGACCCGGTGCCGGGGGCGGAGGAAATCGATCAGGGCGTCCCGGTCGACCCGGGTGTTGGTCGCGATGCTGCGTGCCATCCCTCGGTTCTACCAGGTGGGCCGGACGGGCCTCAGCGGGGACGGCCGGCGACCCGGCGCGGGGAGGTCTGCTCCGGCACGCGCGGGCGCACGCTCGGCCGCCAGGCGCGCCCGTTGGCGTAGATCACCCGGAAGCCGAGGTAGGAGGCGAGCGGCGCCCAGTGCGCCGAGCCCATCCGCAGTTCGGCGGCGTTGTGCCGCTGCCCGTTGGCCAGCACGTCGAGCAGCACGGTCTCGAAGGCGGCCGACTCGACCCAGTCGACCTCGCGGGTGAAGCCGCAGACCAGCGCGGCCCCGGTGACGTCGAGGAACTCGCGCAGCATTGCGTCGGAGGCGCGCAGCACCGAGCAGCTGCCGAAATAGAGGCGGCGCCCCTCGCAGCGGCCGGCCATCCGCTCGGCGACGTCGGCCAGCTCGACGGAGTCCCAGTCGGTGAGGCAGAGCCGGCTCGGCTCGCCGTGCATGGCGAAGAAGCCGACCCGGTAGTCGGCGTACTGCTTGAGCAGCCAGCGGTCGAGGAAGTAGAAGAGCTCGTCGCGGGTGGCGGCGTCCTTGTGGATGAAACGGATCCGGCCCAGCCGTTCGAGCAGTTCGAGGGTGGGCAGGACGGAGCCGCGCTCGTTGAGGTCCCGGTGCCACTGCCCTTCGATGCAGAAGACGCCACCACGCGCCAACGCCCACCTCCCCCGCCCGCGAAGGTCGCCCGGAAGGCCGTACCCGGCCTCGGAGGCAGACGTTACCGGGCCGGGGTGACGAGGGGACGTCACCCTGGGTGTGGTCGGTTGGGCGAGTCCGTCACCGCCGCACGGTTCCGCCGTCATCGGCACCGGCCGGGCCGGAATGGGCGGTTCGTCATTCGCCGCAATTCACAGGTAATGCCCAGCAAGGGCGTAATGCGAGAGCAATTCCGGTTATCCGCCACGAATCGGCAGGACGGCTGTCACGGTGGAAGGGACGGGATCTTCCGGTCGATGTCCCGCCCCAACCCCACATCACTCTCTAACGGGAGGAATTCTGTGCGCGTCAACACGCTCAAGCGGGTGGCCGTCGCGTTCGCGCTGGCCCTGCCCGGGGCCGCGATCGCCACGGTCGTCGCCGCGCCGCCGGCCCATGCCGACGGCTGCTACACCTGGCCGAGGAACCTCTACCAGGGGCGGTCCGGCGAGGATGTCCGACAACTCCAGATCCGGGTGGCCGGCTGGGCCGCGTACCGGGACATCGTCCGGGTCGACGGCATCTACGGCCCCGAGACGGCGGCCGCGGTCCGGCGCTTCCAGTCCGCGTACGGGCTGCGCGCCGACGGCGTCGCCGGCCCGCAGACGTTCGCCAAGATCTACGACCTGCAGGACGACGACTGCACGCCGAAGCACTTCAGCTACACCGAACTCGACAACGGTTGCGGCAAGGGCGGGTGGAGCGGGGGCCCGCTCTCGTCGACCGCGACCCGGGGCATGGCGCTGCGCACCATGTGGAAGCTGGAGGCGCTGCGGCGCAGTCTCGGTGACACGCCGCTCTACGTCACCAGCGGATTCCGCAGCATCGCCTGCAACCAGCAGGTCGGCGGCGCCTCGGACAGCCAGCACCTCTACGGCGACGCGGCCGACCTGACCTCCCGCAACAGGACGCTCTGCCAGGTGGCCCAGTCGGCCCGCAACCACGGCTTCAGCGGCCTCTACGGCCCCGGCTACCCCGACCACAGCGACCACGTCCACGTGGACTCGCGCCGGGAGAACAACCAGGACCGGTCGTCGAACACCACCAGTTGGTCCGCCCCGAACTGCGGGATCGGCTGACCGGTGTCGACGAAGGCCCGACGCAGGGGTGGGGGGTCCCTGCGGCCGGGCCGCCGTCGGTGGTCCCGGGCGGGCGACCGCTCCGGCTCGGCGTGGCTGATGCCACGCCGCGATCCGGAGCGGTCGTCAGCTCGCCCGGGGCCAACGCGGCCGGGTGGCGGGGGGTGCCACCGGCCGACCGGTACCGCCGGGCCGGAGGCCGGGCCGCACCGGAGGTGGGGCGACCCGGCCGACCGGGCCGCGCGGGGACTGGGACGCGGCCGGCCGCCCGGCCGACGGGCCGGTCAGCACGAACGGGAAGGGCACGTGCACGAACGGGTTCCCGTGCCGGACCAGGGCGTCGATCTGACGCTCGTTGAGGCCGTGGGCCTCCAGCACGCGCCGCCCCCACCGGTGCAGCCGGCAGGGGTACGCGGCACCGTCGTTGCGGCACTTCGGTCCGGCAGGCCACTCCTCGGCGGCGTGCACCACCACCGCCCGGACCGCGAGCCGGACATCCTCGGGGGTCAGCGGCGCCGGCACCGGCACCTCGCCCAGGATCTGATCGATGGGATCCGTCGACTGCTCACCAACTCGCACGGCAGGCCTCCCGCAGCTCGGCAGCGGTGCGGCGGACCGGCCGCACCACATCCTCGACCACTGGTACGGCCGCACACCGGCAGTAGTTCAATCCCGCCCGGCGGTCAGACCGACCCGGCGTCCCGCACCGGCAGCGCCACCTGCACCCGGTTGGTCCCCGGTCCGCCGGACCGGGACGGCCCGCGACGGTAGCGTCGGCGGTGGGACCACCGGGGGCGGGAGGGCGCGATGACCGAGCGGCAGCCGTACCGCGTGGTGGCCCGTCACCCGAGGTTCGAGCTGCGCCGCTACCCGGCCCATCTGGTCGCCGAGGTCAGCGTCGAGGGGTCGTTCGAGTCCGCCGGCAACGCGGGGTTCCGGCCGCTGGCCCGGTACATCTCCGGTGCCAACCGGTCGCGGCGGGCGGTCCCGGTGAGCGGGCCGGAGCCGGCCGGCGCGGAGCGGATCGCGATGACCTCCCCCGTGCTTCAGGAGGAGGGCGACCGGCCGGGGAGCTGGCTGGTGCGGTTCGTGATGCCCGCGAGCTTCACTCCGGCCACGCTGCCCGAGCCGGTGGATCCGCTGGTCACCATCCGGGAGGTCCCCGGGCAGCTCGCGGCGGCGATGCGGTTCTCCGGGCGGTGGACGGCGCGGGCGTTCGAGCGACGGGCCACCGCGCTGGGCCGGGCGGTCACCGGCGCGGGCCTGCGTCCGACCGGCGCCGTCCGGTACGCCCGCTTCGACCCGCCGTGGCAGCCCTGGTTCCTGCGCCGTAACGAGGTCGTGCTCCCGGTCGCCGAATAGTCGGCGGCCGCGCGGTCGCCGGGTCACCCCTAGACTCGTGACCCCGCCCGCCAGATCGGAGATCCCCGTGCGTCCGTGGCCTGCCGCCCTCGCCCTGGTGCTGCTGCTCGCCGGTTGCGGCGGCGGCGCCGAGTCGACGGTCCTTCCCGCCTGGGAGGCCCCCGCGCCGAGCGCGCCGGCCCCACTGACGGTGAAGGAGGCGAAGGGCCGCTACCTGGCCATCGTGGCGCCGTACAACACCGCGTTGGAGGAGCTGGAGGAGGCGCTGAAGGCCGGCCGTCCGTGGCGCACCGTGCGGGACCTGGCCCGCAAGGTAGCCAGCACCAACGCCGCCCACGCCGAGCAGCTCCGGGCCACCGCCTGGCCGGCCGTGGTGCAGGCCCCGGTTGCCGCGCTGCTCGAGGAGAACGACGTGGCGCTGCGGCACTGGCAGCTCGCGGCCGAGGCCGGCAGCGCCGCGGTGTTGATGCGGGAGATCCGCGCCGCCGCCGCGCACGACGGCGGCAAGCAGGCCGACAAGGTACGCACCACCCTCGGCCTCCCGCTCTACCGGGACTCCTGACGAACCGCCGTCGGGCCCGCGCCGAGGTGCGGCGCGGGCCCGACGGGGTGACCGAGATCTACTTCTTGTTGCCCGTGTTGCTCACCCGGAACGTGTAGTCCGCGTCCAGGTAGGTGAGGTCACCGGTCGGCAGGTTGCTGATGATGACGGCGAAGTCGTCCTGGTTGCCGTTGGCGCACCTGGTCCGCAGGCCGCTGGCCGTGAACTGGTCGCCGATGGACCGATAGACCCAGTTGCCCGCGCCGTCGGTGGTCTCACCCGGCGAGGTGACGCCCGGGGTGAGGTCGCAGTGGCTGACCACCTGGACGGTCCAGTTGTTGTCCTGCACCCCGCTGGTGGCGAACCAGTTGCCCGCCGCCGAGGTGAGGGTCGCGTCGGCGCCGTTGACCCGGACGTCGTCGACGAACCAGCCGGTGTCCATGTACGCGGCGTCCGTGGAGTACCGGAACCGCACGTCCGTGGTGCCGGCCGGCAGGTCGGCGGTGAGGTGCTGGTAGACCGGGTCGTCGACGAAGTACTGGCCGCCGGAGGTGCCGGTCAGGCCGTTGCCCTCCTCGTTGTTGCCGTGCGGGTCGTCGTTGGTGGTGACGACCTGGCCGGCGTCGGTGCGCAGCGGCACCGTCACCCAGTTGCCGCCGACGAGCGCCTCGACGAAGCCGTAGTCCCAGCCCTCCTCGATGAAGTACCAGCTCCAGAAGTCCAGCGAGGTCACCGCACCGGAGGTGGACACGTCGAGGATGTTGTCGTTCTGGCTCTCGTAGCCGGCGTACCAGTGGGTGGTGCCGGTGTGCGGCGCGATCACCGTCTCGTCGTCGCCGTCGAAGGCCAGCGCCACGGTCGGGCCGGGGTTGCGGAACCGCTCGACCGACATGCCGAACGGCACGGCGGTGGTGTCCTGGCGGTTCTTCAGCCGCGCCCACTTGGCTTCGGGCGTGGCGCCCTGGTAGCTGCCCCGGCCCGACCAGAAGACGTCGTCGGCGATGTCGATGGTCCACGAGGTGTCGGCGGGGTCGCCGAAGTCGAAGGCCTTGATGTCGTAGATCGGCGAGTCCTCGTCGTCCAGGTAGACCGCCACCGACCAGTCCCGGAACAGGTCGGCCGCGCTGCGCAGGTGCGCGCCGGTGTCCGCGTTGAAGTCGTCGATGGCGTTCTGCACGCCGGCCATGCCGTCGGCCTGCTCCTCGAAGATCTTCTTGATGAGCAGGTCACCGGCCTTCCCGTCGTACTGCTTGTCCGGGGTGTAGGTGCCGTCGCCGTTGCCGCCGGCCTGCTCCCACAGGTACTGGAAGTAGGTGAACGAGGCGCCGTAGTTGGCCAGGGTGCTGCCCCACCGGGTCAGCGAGGTCTCCTCGTAGAAGACCTGCTGGTTGGTCAGGTGCGAGCCGCCGGCGTCCAGGCCGTTGAGGAAGATGGCGAAGTCCGCCAGGCCCTCGTCCACCCAGGAGAGCTCGCCCGGGTCGCTGTAGTTGTGCAGCAGGTGCTGCAGCTCGTGCGCGACCGTGCCCTCGTACAGCTCGGGGCGGTCGTTGGCCGGGTTGGCGTCGCGCCACGGCGAGTCGTTCGGGCCGACCCGGTTGGCCCAGTCCAGGGCGTCGACCACGATGACGTTCATGCCGACGCTGTCGATGAAGTCCGGCGCGAAGTAGCCGGCCGTGTACGAGGTCTGCGCGCAGTCGTAGTAGGCGTCGTCCTGGATGTTGTAGAGCACCATGACCAGCGAGTCGCTGGCCGGCTCGTCCGGGTCGGCCGCGTCCATCGGGCCGAAGTGCTCCTCGTCGACGGCGACGATCTGCTTGGCGAGCTTGTCGCCGACGTAGTTGATCTGCGCCTGGGTGAGGGCGAACTGCGCGGCGGTGGCGGTGGCGCAGGGGGTGAACGCGTCACCCGTGTTGTGGTCGAACTGCGGGTCGAGGCTGGCCACGCCGACCGGCGCGGTGCCGTCGAGCGGGGTGCCCTTGGGGACGTAGATGTAGACCGGGGTGCCGTCGGGGGTCGTGTTGGCGTACACCCGGGTGAAGTCCTGGTTGTAGGTGCCGCCCGCCGCGCTGTCGTTGATCGGCAACGTGATGGTCGGCTCGCCGGGAAGGTTCTCGTGGTCGTTGGCCTGGGCCGGGGCCGAGACCGTGAAGGCGAGCGCCGTCACGCCCGCCACCGCGGCCGCGATCCGGCTCGGTCGTCTCATTCGCACGCGGATGCCTCCTGCTGTGAGGCGGTGATCAGCTCCGGCCACCGCCGTCGGGTGAGCAGTTGCCCCGTCGTCGCCGCCGAAGGCAGCAGCTGAGCAGGGGAATTTTGTCTTCAGGCAACCACTTGCGACGGCGCCAGGGAGGCGCCCGCAGGTCACAAATTCGTCACGAACGTGAGTCACCTGACCGCACGTGCGACTCTGGTCGACGGCCGGTCGACCCGGCTTGGCGGATCGTCGGAGGGGCCTGCCCGCACGTCCGTCCATCTCGTCCCGACGGCGGAGCCGGCCACCGTTCCGTCCGGCACCGGTGCCCGTTCTAGGCTTGGTGGTCCAGTGACGCCCAGGCGAGGAGGCCCGGATGACCCGCTACGCCGCCCTGCTGCGGGGCGTCAACGTCGGCACCACCCGGCTGGCCATGGCCGACCTGCGCCGCCTCGTCACCGACCTCGGGCACGAGGACGTCAAGACCTACCTGCAGAGTGGCAACGTCGTCTTCAGCAGCCCGCCCGCGAAGGACGACATCCTGGCCGAGGGCATCGCCCGCCGGCTCACCGACGAGTTGGGCCTGCGCGTGCCGGTGCTGGTGCGCAGCGGCGACGAACTCGCGGCGGTCGCGGCGGCCAGCCCGTACGCCGGGAAGCAGGACGACCCGACGCGGGTCCTGGTGGCCTTCCTCTCGGCCGCGCCGAGCCCGGCCAAGGTCAGGGACCTGGTCGCGCCGGACGGGGAGAACCTGGAGTTCGCGGTCGACGGGCGCGAGGTGCACCTGCACTTCCCCGACGGCGGCTACGGACGGAGCAAGTTCACCAACACCCACCTGGAGAAGAAGCTGGGCGTGGTGGCGACCACCCGCAACTGGAAGTCGGTGCTGGCCCTGCGCGACCTGACCGCCGGCTGAGCGGAGGGGCCGACCCCCGTGGCCCGACCCCTCCGCGCCCGGTCTCAGAAGTGGTACGCCGTGTGGTACTCCGGGACCAGCACGCGGCTGCGCGGCGACGCCCTCCGCACCGCGGCGATCAGGTCGTCGAGGCGCTTGCGATCGCTCGGCGCCACCGCCGGTGGGTTGGTCAGCGGGGTCTCGAAGTTGTCCCAGTGCACCGGCACCACGACCTTCGGGTAATCGAGGGCCGCCATCAGCCGGGGCACGTAGTCGGCGGTCGCGGTGGTCGCGGCGGAGGCCACCATCGCCACGTCGGGGGCCAGCCCGACCAGGTTGCGCTCAGCGAAGTCGCTCGCCCCCATGAAGAACACCGACGGGCCCCCGTCGACGCGGATCTGGTACGCCAGGGTGTCCCCCTCGGGCAGGTCGGAGATCCTCTCCGGCCTCGGCGGCGGGCTGACCCGTACGCCGGGGAAGGCCATCGACCAGGCGCCGTTGCGGCTGTGCAGGGAGCTGACCACCTCGACGGTGTAGCCGCCGAAGTCGAGCACCTCGCCGCCCTTGACCGGGGCGAGCTGGCCGGCCGGCACCCCGTACGCCAGCCCGAGGTGGTAGGCGGTCAGGGTGCCGAGGACCCGGGCGCCGGTGCGGCCGGCGATGTGGGGCACGTCGTTGAAGTGGTCCCAGTGGGTGTGCGTGACCAGGATGTTCTCGGCGCGGTCCACCAGCGGGTCGACGACGGCGGTGTCCACCGTCAGCACGGTGTCCGGGTCGAACGCGCCCCGGAAAAGGCCGGTGTCGTAGCGGCTCAGGTACGGGTCGACCAGCACCGTCCGGTCGCCGATGTCGATCCGCCAGCCGGACGTGCCCCACCAGCGGAAGCTGACCGCGCCCGTGCGCCGGGCCCCGGCGGCGGTGGCCGGGCCGGCGGCGGTGGCGGCCCGGGCCGGCGCGCCGGCGGCGAGGCCGGCGGTGGACACCGCGGCGGCGCCGACCGCGGCGTCGCGCAGGAAGCGGCGGCGGTCGTACGACCGTTCGTCGAACATGGAGCATCCTCCCCGTGGAGCAGGTTGATCGGTTCGCCCACCCCACCACCGGCCGCCCGCCGATGTCCAAGATCAGCCGGCGGCACGGTCGATACGCGTTCGGATATCGGTGCAGCTCACGGCTCTGAACGCGGGCCGGCCCCGCCGGGAAATCAATCGGCGCGCAGGGCCTCGACGGCGGCCCGGGCGGCCTCGCCCATGGCCAGGTCCACGTCGATCCGGCGGGTGCTGAGCCGCTCGGTACGGGCGAAGACCGCGACCCCGTACCGGCGGCCGTCGGGATACTCGACGACCCCGGCCTCCAGGTGCAGGCCGGGCAGGGTGCCGGTCTTCCCGGCGACCCGGACGCCGGGCGGGAAGCCGGCGGCGAGCCGGGTCCAGAACAGCTGCCGGGCCATCAGCTCCCGGACCATCGCGCAGGCGGCCGGCGGCCCCGCCTCGTCCCGCCAGATCAGGCCGAGCAGCCGGGTCATCTCCCGGGCCGTGCTGGAGGTGGTGTGTGCCGGGTCGAAGACCCGCATGGCCCGGACCCGCTCCGGCGGCAGGGTCGGGAAGATCCGGGCGAAGTCGGCCTCGGTGCGGGCCCCCACGTCGGCGAGCATCGTCTCGACCAGCTGCCGGGGGCCGCCGACGATCCGGGTACGCGGCAGGTCCAGCTCGGCGGCGAGCATCGGCAGCACGTCCGGGCCGACCCGGCGCAGCAGCAGGTCGGCGGCCGTGTTGTCGCTGACCGACATGGCGAAGTAGGCCAGGTCGCGCAGGGACACCTCGACGTCGTCGGCGCAGCCGGCGACGCCCCAGCCGCCGAGCCGGTCGGCGGGGCCGACCAGCACCCGCTCGACCGGGTCGAGTTGGCCGGCGACGACCTGCCGGGCGAACTCCAGCGCCAGCAGGATCTTGAACACCGAGGCGATCACCACCTGCTCGTCGGCGCGCAGCGCCACCTCCCGCCCCGGCGCGTCGACGTCCACGACGTGCAGGCAGCCGGCGATCCCCGCCCGCTGGAAGATCTCCCCGATCCGCTCCGCGCTCACCCCGACACGCTAACCAGCGGCGGTCGGGGCGGGCGTAGGGTGCCCGTCGTGGACCTGCTGCGACACCTGCGGCACTTCGTGGTCGTGGCCCGCGAGCTGCACTTCGGGCGGGCGGCCGAGGTGCTCGGCATCGCGCAGCCGCCGCTGAGCCAGTCGATCCAGCGGCTGGAGCGCGAGCTGGGCGCCACCCTCTTCGACCGGTCGCAGCGGCAGGTCCGGCTCACCACGGCCGGCCAGCTCCTGCTCGGCGAGGCCGACGAACTGCTCGCCGGGGAGCGCCGGCTGCGCAACCTGGTCGATCAGGTACGCCGGGGCGCGCTCGGCGTGCTGCGCGCCGGTGTACCCCCGGAGACCCCGGCCGTGACGCTGCGCGCGCTGCTCGACGGGCTCGCGGCCCGCGCGCCCGGGCTCGACCTGGACCTGCACGAGCTGACCAGCGCCGAGCAGCGGCGGATGCTGGCCGAGGGGCGGCTCGACGTCGGGCTGCTGCACCACCCGGTGGAGGAGGCCGCGCTGCGCTTCGGCCCGGCCGTGGACGCCCCGGTCGGGGTGCTGCTCCCCCGGGCCGCGCCGCCGGCCCGGGCCCGCGAGGTGGAGCTGGCCGACCTGGCCGGCCTGGACCTGATCACCGCGCCGCCGGCCACCGCGCCCGGCTGGCACGGGCACCTGCTGGCGGTCTGCCGCCGGCACGGCTTCGTGCCCGCCCGGGTCCGGCCGGCCCGCAACCCGGAGTTCCTGTTCGGACTGCTGCTGGCCGGTGGCGCGGTCGCCCTGGAGCCGGAGTCGGTGGCCCGCCGCGAGCCGCGGATCGCCTGGCGGCCGCTGGTCGACGCGCCGCTTGTCAAGCGCACCTCGGCGGCCTGGCCGGCCCGGGCCGGGCACCCGGCGGCCCCGATGTTCGGGCAGCTCGCGGCGGAGGTGCTGGCCGTCGCGGAACCGCCACCGGCGACCGCGGCGCTCGCGTCCGCCGCCCGGCCCTGGCCGGTGCTCTTCGAGGCCGGCCAGGGCGGGCGGAGCGACGGTCAGCAGCCGCAGGTGTAGTAGCGCTGGATGACGGCGGCGCAGATCACCCGGCGGCGGCCGTGACGAGCCGGGTCGAGCGGGTAGAGAACCCGGGTGGCAGGCCCGGCGCCGCGCGTGGAAGCGTTCCCGGGCACCCGGACGATCGGAGATGAGGCTTCCATGGCCCCGAACAGCGTTCCCGACATCCCGCTCAACGACGGCAACACCATCCCGCAGCTCGGCTTCGGCGTCTTCCAGATCGACCCGAAGGAGACCGCGCAGGCCGTCGGTACGGCGCTCGAGATCGGCTACCGGCACATCGACACCGCCGAGATGTACGGCAACGAGGCCGAGGTCGGGCAGGCCGTGCGCACCTCCGGGCTGGACCGGAGCGAGGTCTTCGTCACCAGCAAGCTGAGCAACGCCTTCCACCGCCCGGACGACGCCCGCCGGGCGTTCGAGTCGACCCTCGCGGAGCTGAAGTTCGACTACCTCGACCTGTTCCTGATCCACTGGCCGCTGCCAACGCTCTACGACGGCGACTTCGTCTCCACCTGGCGGGTCCTGGAGGAGTTCCAGCGCGACGGCCGGGCGAAGTCGATCGGCGTCTCCAACTTCCAGGTCGCCCACCTGGAACGGCTGGCCGCGGAGGCGGAGATCGTGCCGGCGGTCAACCAGATCGAGGTGCACCCCTACTTCGGCAACGAGGAGGTGCGCGCCTACGGGAAGGCGCACAACATCCTCACCGAGGCGTGGTCGCCGATCGCCCAGGGCAAGGTGCTGGACGACCCAACCATCGTCGACATCGCCGAGGAGGTCGGCCGGACCCCGGCGCAGGTGGTGCTGCGCTGGCACGTGCAGCGCGGCGACATCGTCTTCCCCAAGTCGACCACTCCGAGTCGGATCGACGAGAACCTCCGGATCTTCGACTTCGAGCTGGACGACACCACGGTGGAGCGGATCAGCGGCCTGGACCGGGGCGAGGCGGGCCGGCAGGGGCCGAACCCGGACACCTTCGACTACCTGCCGGCGTAACGCCTACCGGCAGCCCTCACTCCCGGTCGGTAGTGCTCCCTCGGTGAGGGTTGAACGTCACCGCGGCCGACCTGCAGCCCTGCCCGGAGCAGCGGGCCCGGCTCGAAACGGCGCGCTGACCGTTCGACCGGGCCCGCGCTGACCATCCGCACGGACCCGGCCGGCTCTACCGGTGAACCCAGGGTCCGCGTCGGCAGATCTCACGGCCACCCGCACCCGGAAACGGGCAAAGCGGGTCTGACTGACGGAACAGTCAGCCGGGGAGATTGAGGCGTGTCGGCGTAGACCCGCAGGTCGGGACGCCTCCAGACTGGGAGGCGACCAGGCGGCCAGACATCTCACGGCCGCGATCGTCGTTCTTCGCCGGCCCGCACCTGGGCGGCTGGACGCCAGGCGACCAGTCCAGGAGGAAGTTCGTATGTCCGGCAAGCACTCGCGGTCCGGTCCGGGCGGCGGGCGGGCCCGGAGCGATGCAAGGCCTCCGAGGCGGAGAAGGGCGGGCACCTCCCGTGGCAGCGCCAAGGTGCCCGGGAAGCTCATCGTGCTCGTGCCGGCGCACGATGAGGCCCAGGGGATCAGCCAATCGGTCACCGCCCTGCGGCAGCAGACGTACCGGCCCACAATGGTCGTGGTGATCGCCGACAATTGTCGGGATGAAACGGCCCGACTCGCCGCACAGGCTGGTGCGTACGTCTTCACGACGTTCGGAAACCAGCGCAAGAAGGCGGGTGCACTGAACCAGGTACTCGCACAACTGCTACCGCGGCTGACTGCTGACGATTTCGTCGCGGTGGTCGACGCTGATTCGGTCCTGGATCCTCATTTCCTCAATCACGCGCTGGCGAAGCTGGGTGCCGACCGGAGGCTGGGAGCCGTCGGAGGCGTGTTCCGAGGCAGCAGCGGCAGTGGATTCGTCGGCCACCTCCAACGCAACGAGTACGTCCGGTACGCCCGGGACGTTGCGCGGTTGAACGGCAAGTGCCTGGTGGTCACCGGCACAGCGGCCGTGTTCCGGGCCGGCACCCTTCAGGAGGTCTCCAGGGCGAGACTCAGTGGCCGGCTCCCCGCGGGCGACGGAGCGGGTGGGGTGTACGACACCACCGTTCTGACCGAGGACAACGAGATGACCTTCGCACTGCGTCATCTCGGCTACACGGTTCTCTCGCCCAAGGAGTGTTCACTGGTCACGGAGGTCATGGGCACGTGGCGTGACCTCTGGAGACAGCGCCTCCGCTGGAAACGGGGGGCGGTGGAGAACTGCTTCCAGTACGGGATCACGCGCGTGACGTGGCGGTACTGGGGCAGGCAGTTGGTGACGCTGCTTGGCGTACTCACAACCTTCGCGTATCTGGGATCGCTCGGATACAGCGTAGGCGTGTACCGCGAGATCCATGTCCAGCCGTTCTGGCTGGCGGTTTCCAGCATTTTCGTCGTCGAGCGGGTGGTGACCATCCGCTATCGCGGCTGGAAGTACATGCTCGCCTCGGCGACAATGTACGAACTGGTACTAGACATTTTCCTCCAGTTCGTCCACGCAAAGGCATACACCGATTTCATTTTCCGCCGAGAGAGGAACTGGTAACAAGAGATGTACAACAATGTGACTGCCCCTGCGGCTGCTGGTGCGGCTACCTCTGGTGGCCTGGCCGTTACGGGAGCCAACATTCTCTGGGTCGTGCTGGCCGGGTTCGCCATGGTGGCTGCCGGATCTGCTCTGATGCGAATCGCCCCCAGGCTTCGCAGGTCCCGGTAACCGCGCGGGGTGCCCCGAGTGCTCCGCGCGGGGCACCCCAACCGCCTGTTGCCCAGTTGCAGGTCAGCCGTTACCGCTTCGACCATCTGCCCCGGTGAGCGGCCACCGTGGCCGGTGCTCGGCTGCCGGTCCCCGCGCGGGGGTTCAGGAGGCAACCCGCTCGGCGACCCGGCGGATCGCCGCCTCGGTCAATGACCCCGGCGCGGCGACGTAGACGTTGACTTCCTCCCCACGCCTGAAGGGCGGGGGATTCCCGTGGCTGAGGCGCGTTCACGCCGCGAGCCGTTCGGGTGGTTGGCGTTTCACAGACAGCCCTGCGGCTAGGTCTCCGCGCCCTGTTACCGCCAGCCCGGCGGCGAGGATGTTCTTGGCGGCGTTCACGTCGGCGTGGTCCTGATGCCCGCAGGCGACGCACCGGAAGACCGCTTGGCTCTCGCGGGACTCCGAGGCGACATGCTTGCAGGCGTTGCAGGTCTGCGACGTATACGCCGGGTTGACCTTCTCGATCTTTGCCCCGTGGTAGCGGGCGGCGTGTTCCAGCTTGAGCAGGAATCCGCCCCACCCTTTGGCGAGGATGGCCCGGTTCAGGCCAGCCTTCTGGCGGACGTTACGGCCGGGCTGCTCAACGGTGCCCTTCGCGCTGGCCGTCATGTTCTTGATCCGCAGGCCCTCGACAGCGACCATGCCGTGCTCGCGGACCAGGCGCACGGCGGTCTGCGCGGCGAAGTCAGCTCTGCGGGCCCGGATACGGGCGTTGAGCCGGCCGAGTTGCGCGCGGGTAGCGTCGCGACGTTTCGATCCGCGGTTGCGGCCATGGACCCGCAGCGACCGGGACATGCGCTGCTGCAACCGCTTGAGCCGGGCCGCCTCGCCTGCAGTGACGAACTCCCGCTCGTCCAGCCCCCCGTCAGAGGTGGCCACAGCCACGGTGACACCCCGGTCCACACCGACCGGCGGCTTACCGTTCGGGGCAACCTCGGTCCCGCCGTCCTCGACGCAGAACGAGATGTACCAGCGTCCGCCGTCACGGGAGACGGTGGCGTTGCGGATGGGGCCACCCAACGGCCTGGTCCACCGAAACCTGACCGGCCCGAACTTCGGCAGGCGCACCTCACCCCACCTGCGGTTCAGCCGCTGCACCGCGATGTGCTTGGGGTCGGGAAACCGGAACGACGGGGCCGTGCGGGCCTTGGACCGCCAGCGCACCTTCCACGTGCCATGCGTCTTGCACGCCCGGTCCAGGTCCCGCAGGGTTTGCTGCAACGTGTGCGACGGCGCGTCGGCCAGCCACGCGCAGTCCGGGTCCTTCTTCGCCTCGGCCATCTGCCCGGCCTGCTCGTTGTAGCCGATGAACGCGCCGCGGCGGCGGTACTCACGGCGCTGCTCCAACGCCGTGTTCCACACCGCCCGACACACCGCGCCGACCTGTTCGGCGTAGGCGGCCTGCTCGTCGGTGAAGGCGAGGAGATAGCGGCGGCCGGTCAGCATTCAGCGGCCCTTCTGCTGCTCAACGTACCGCTTCACCGCTGCCAATGGGGCACCGCCGGTGGTCGCCACGAAGTACGAGTTCGTCCATAAGGTCGGCAGCCGAGAACACAGCGACGGGAACTCCTCACGCAGCACCCGAGAAGTCCGTCCCTTGATCGCCTTGACGAGCTTGTGGACGCCGAACTGCGGGTCCACCTCGACCAGCAGGTGAACATTGTCAGGCATGACTTCCAGCGCCACCAGCCACGCCCATTTTTCCTCCACCACCTCACGGATGAGCTGCTTCAACCGCTCCTCGATCCGGCCGCCGAGCACCCGGCGTCGGTACTTCGGGCACCACACGACGTGGAAAGCGCACTGGAACACGACGTTGCTGTTCGACCGCAGGGCAACGGACACCCGTGCAATATACAGCCTCGCGCTATCTACTGTCCGTCCGAAATTGACACGCTAACCCCACGGCTAAAGCCGGGGGTCTGCGCGCTACGCACTTCGATCACCGGGGCCAACAAGGGAACCGGCCTGGCCACCGCCCGGCAGCTCGGCGCGCGGGATGACCGTGCTGGTCGGCGCGCGGGACGCCGCGCGGGGCCTGGAGGCGGAAGCCAAGCTGCGTGCCGAGGGGGTGGACCCGGTTCGTGCCGCTGGAGGTCACCGACGCGGCGTCGGTCGCCGCCGCGGCCGAGCTGGTCGATCAGGAGTACGGCCGGCCGGACGTGCTGGTCAACAACGCCGGGATCATCCGCGCCGACGGCGCCGGGCTGCCCAGCGAGACCACCCTCGAGACGCTGCGCGAGGTCTACGAGACGAACCTGTTCGGCGTGGTTGCGGTGACCAACGCGCTGCTGCCGCTGTTGCGCCGGGCGCCGGCCGCCCGGATCGTCAACGTGTCCAGCGAGGTCGGCTCGATCGCGGTGATGACCGACCCGAAGGGCGCCCTGTTCGCGCTGACCTCGATCCCCTACCCGTCCTCGGAGACGGCGCTGAACATGGTCACCGCCATGTACGCCAAGGAGCTGCGGGACACCCCGATCAAGGTGAACGCGGCCAACCCCGGCTACTGCGCCACCGACCTCAACCACCACAGCGGCTTCCGCACCCCGGAGGAGGGCGCGGAGGTGAGCGTGCACCTGGCGACCCTGCCGGCGGACGGGCCGAGCGGACTGCTCTGGGGCTACCAGATGGACGCCGGCGGCGGCTACGGGGTGCTGCCCTGGTGAGGCGTTTGACTTCGCGCGCACTCGAAGGTGGAGGGTGGTGCCACCGTCTGACGGGAGGATTTCATGCGTTACCGCACCATCGGCACCGACCCGGCCACCCGCCGCGATGTCAGCGTGCTCAGCCTCGGCGCCATGCTCTTCGGCACCGCCACCGACGAGGCCACCTCGTACGCCATCCTCGACCGGTACGTCGAGGCCGGCGGCACGTTCATCGATACCTCGGACAACTACGCCTTCTGGCAGAACGGGGGCCAGGGCGGGGAGAGCGAGGAGCTGCTCGGCCGCTGGCGGCGCAGCCGTGGCGTCGGCAGCGAGGTGGTCATCGCCACCAAGCTCGGCGCCCGTCCCCTCGCCCCGGGCACCAGCTACGTGGACAACGCCGAGGGGCTGTCGGCCAAGGTGATCCGCGAGTCGGCCGAGCGCAGCCGGGAACGGCTCGGCGTGGACCGGCTCGACCTGCTCTACGCGCACATCGAGGACCGGACCGTGCCGCTGCGGGAGACCGTGGAGGGCTTCGCGGAGCTGGTCGCCGAGGGCACCGTCGGGCTGCTGGGCGCGAGCAACCACCGCTCCTGGCGGGTCGAGCGGGCCCGAGCCCTGGCCGCCGCGGCCGGTCTGCCCGGGTACGAGGTGCTCCAGTACCACCGCAGCTACCTGCCCCGGCGGCTGGACCTGCCGGGTGAGCTGGACCCGGACGGCGACGTCGGTGCGGTCGGGCCCGACCTGGCCAGCTATTTGCGGGCCGAGCCGCAGCTCACCCTGGTGGCGTACTCGCCGCTGCTCAAGGGCGCCTACGCGAAGCCGGAACGCCTCGGCGAGGACTACGCCCTGCCGAGCACCCCGGCCCGGCTGGCCGCGCTGCGCGCCGTGGCCGACGAGACCGGGGCGACGGTCAACCAGGTGGTGCTCGCCTGGCTGCTGGGCGGGGACGTGCCGGCGATCCCGCTGGTCGGCTTCTCCTCGGTGGCGCAACTGGAGGAGAGCCTCGCGGCGGTCGACCTGGAGCTGACCCCGGAGCAGCGGGGTCGTCTGGACCAGGCACGGTAGGCGCGGGGCGCTGCTCGCCCGCTCCCGGCCGTGCGGTGTGGGCAGCGCTGTCTCGTGTTGCGAAATTCCGCCGATCGGCGCTTTCCCGTTGGCCGTCCGTCTGTCGGATACGACCGGAATTGAGAATCACTCCCGACTTTGTCTCTCGTTAGGTGGATGTAACGGGGTTGCTCGGGGCACGCTCTGCGGCCGGACCGGCTACGCAACCGACGTGACTGTTCAGCGACGGGAACGGGGCCCACGCACAGATGCGGACGACTTCACGGCTGGCTGCCCTATGAGCACCTACCGCCACACCCGGGTCATCGTGGTGGTGCCCGCCTACAACGAGGCGGGCACCATCGCCGAAACCATCCGCGCCCTCCAGGCGCAGACCCGGCCCGTGGACCGGCTGGTGGTCGTACCGAACAACTGCTCCGACGACACGGCCGCCGTCGCGTGGGCGGCCGGGGCCGAGGTGTGGGAGATGCCCGGCCCGAACCCGCACAAGAAGGCGGGCGCCCTGAACTGGGCCGTCAACCTGCTGCTGCCGCAACTGGACGACCAGGACATGCTGCTGGTCACGGACGCGGACAGCATCCTCGCGCCCGGTGCGGTCGCCGCCGCCATCCGCGGGCTGGAGCGCCGCGGCGTCGGCGCGGTCTGCGCCGACTACCGGTTGGACCGCCAGCCCCGGCTGCTGGACATCCTGCAGGGCAACGAGTACGCCCGCTTCTCCCGCTGGGTCTGGCGCAAGGGCGGCCATGCCATCGTCCTGTCCGGGGTGGCCACCCTCTTCCCCGTCCCGGTGGTCCGGCGGATCCTGGCCGCCCGCGCCGCCGGTGACCTGCCCGGGTACCGGGGCGAGCTGTACCACCGCGATCCGGCCACCGAGGACATCGAGATGACGTTCGCGGTCCGGTCGCTGGGCTATCGCCCCCGGGTCGCCCCCGGATTCGAGGCCATCACCGACTCCATGCCGACCCTCCAGGCTCTCATCACCCAGCGCGTCCGCTGGCAGCGCGGCATGCTCGACTCGCTGCGCCTGTACGGCGTCCGCCCGTGGAATGCCGGCAACTGGCTGCGGCAGCTCGGCATCTACACCACTTCGCTCCTCGTCCCGCTCTACCTGGCCAGCCTGATCGGGGGTTGGTTCCTGATCGGCTTCGTCCCGTGGGACCCCCGTTGGCTCGCGCTGACCGCCGTGTTCGTGCTCGAGCGCGCGCTGACCGTCCGCCGGCAGGGCTGGTGGGGACTGCTCACCGCCGCCGCGCTGCTTCCCGAGTGGTGCTACGAGCAGGTCAGGTCGTTCGCCTACTGGCGAGCACTGGCCCAGACCGTGCGCGGAACCGACCGCGTATGGATCAATTCCTGAGAAGAAAGGCACTCATCATGTACCAGCGTGGATGCGCCGCTGCCGCCGCCGGCTGCTCGGCCTCCCTGCCCGTCACCGGCGTCAGCATCACGTGGTCGCTGGTGGCCGGCGCGACGCTCCTGATCGCCGGCATGGCCCTGCTCCGGCTCGCCCCGAGCATCCGGAGCCGTAAGGCCCGCGCCAGCTGATCGTCCTGCCACGGCGCGGCGGCCTCGGCAGCCGCGTCGTGGCGCCTGATCACCTCAACCGGTCAGGTCGATGCGCCAGTCGTTGGAGCGCATCAGGTGCCCCGGCGGGTATTCGAACTCCGTCTCGCCGAGCAGCGTGAACCCGGCCTTGCGGCACACCGCGTTCGACGCCGGGTGGTCCACCGACGGGTAGGCGTGCGCGAAGCGCCGGTCGCCGTGCGCCGCGGCCTCCGCGATCAGCGCGCGCACCGCCGCGCTCGCCAGCCCCCGCCCCTGGTACGCCGGCAGCACCGCCCAGCCCATCTCGTAGACCGGCTCGCCGCGCCACTCCCGCGCCCAGTAGCCGACGCTGCCCACCTTCGTCCCGTCGGGCAGCCCGACGGTGAACATGTGACCGCTGCGCGGGCCGGGGCCGCGCAGGTAGCGCTCGTGCCGGGCGAGCACCTGCTCGTCGGTCTCCGGGCCGCCGGTGTGCGCTCGCACCTCCGGCGCGTTGAGCTGTTGCAGCAGCGCCAGGTCGTCGGCGCTCCACCGGGCGAGGCGTACCTCGGTCATGGGTCCCCCTTCGGTCCGGCGCCGATTCAAGCAGCCGCCCCCGACAGTCGTCCGCCAGATCCGATCTGGCGGGCCGCCGCTCGGCGTCTGGCGCCTGGGAGGTGAGGCCCGACACCAGCGGGAGGGGAGCATGACGCCGTTGCGGCTCGCTGTGATCATCGGCAGCACCCGGGAGGGACGGATCGGCGACCGGATCGGTCGCTGGTTCGTCGCGCAGGCGCGGCAGCGCGAGGGGCTGGCGCTGACCGTGCTCGATCTCGCCGGGTACGACTTCCCGGCCAGCCTGCCGGCCGAGCCGACACCGGCGATGCGGTCGTTCGCCGGGGAGGTGAACCGCGCGGAGGCGTTTGTGGTGGTCACCCCGGAGTACAACCACAGCTTCCCGGCCTCGTTGAAACAGGCGATCGACTACGCCTACGACGAGTGGCAGGCCAAGCCGGTCGGTTTCGTCTCCTACGGCTGCCGGTCGGTCGGCTTGCACGCGGTCGACCAGCTGCGGACCGTGTTCACCGCCCTGCACGCGATGACCGTGCGCGACACCGTCGGCGTCGACCTGCTCGACGGCGAGCCCGCGGGGCGGGCCGAGGAGCAGCTCCGGCAGGACGCCCGGGTGCTCCTCGACGAGCTCTGCTGGTGGGGCCTGGCGCTGCGCGAGGGCCGCGCGGCGCGCCCGTACGTCTCCTGAGAACACCCACGACGAGAGGTAGTGATCATGAGTAACCGGAACACCGGCCCGGCCGTCGAGGCCGACGGCCTGGTCCGGTCGTTCGGCTCGACCCGAGCGCTCGACGGCCTGGATCTCCGGGTCCCCGCCGGCACCGTCTACGGGCTGCTCGGGCCGAACGGCGCCGGGAAGACCACCGCGGTGCGGGTGCTGGCCACGCTGTTGCGTCCGGACGGCGGGCGGGCCCGGGTGTTCGGGCACGACGTCGTCGCCGAGGCGGACGCGGTGCGCGCCCGGGTCAGCCTGACCGGCCAGTACGCCTCGCTCGACGAGGACCTGACCGGGGCGGAGAACCTGGTCCTGCTGGGTCGGCTGCTCGGCCTGGGCCGGCCGGCGGCTCGGCAGCGGGCCGAGCGGCTGCTCGCCGCGTTCGGGCTGACCGAGGCGGCCGGCCGGCAGGTGAAGAAGTACTCCGGCGGGATGCGGCGGCGGATCGACATCGCGGCGAGCATCCTCAACACCCCGGACCTGCTCTTCCTGGACGAGCCGACGACCGGGCTGGACCCGCGCAGCCGCAACCAGGTGTGGGAGATCATTCGGGCGGTGGTCGCGCACGGCACCACGGTGCTGCTGACCACCCAGTACCTGGACGAGGCCGACCAGCTCGCCGGCCGCATCGCGGTGGTCGACCACGGCCGGGTGATCGCGGAGGGCACCCCGGGCGAGCTGAAGTCGTCGGTCGGCTCCGGCACCGTCCACGTGCGGCTGCGCGACGCCGGGGAGCGGCCCCGGGCCGAGCAGGTGCTGCGGGTGGCGCTGGGCGTGCCGGTGCAGCTGGAGGCGGATCCGGTGGTGCTCACCGCCCGGGTCGGCGAGGACGGCACCGACCTGGAGGCCGGCGAGCAGGCCGCGCGGGCCCTCGGCGAGCTGGCCCGGGCCGGCATCGTGGTGGACGACTTCTCCCTCGGCCAGCCGAGCCTGGACGAGGTGTTCCTGGCCCTGACCGACCATCCCGCCGTGTCGACGGACGAGCGGGACGACGAACTGGAGACGGCCCGATGAGCGACACCGCGACCACGACCGGGCGGCCGCCGTCCGTCTACGTGCCGTCCGCCGAGGCGTTGGCGACGGTCCTCGCCCCGGGCGAGCGGCCGCCGAGGCCGAGCGCCCTCGCCGCGTCGCTGACCTTCGGCTGGCGGGCGATGCTGAAGATCAAGCACGTGCCGGAGCAGCTCTTCGACGTGACCGCGTTCCCGATCATCATGGTGCTGATGTTCACCTACCTGTTCGGCGGCGCGCTCGCCGACAGCCCGCGGGACTACCTGCAGTTCTTCCTGCCGGGCATCATGGTGACCAGCGTCGTGATGATCACGATGTACACCGGTGTCGGGCTGAACAACGACATCGAGAAGGGCGTCTTCGACCGGATCCGCACCCTTCCGGTCTGGCGGCCGGCCGCGCTGGTCGGCATGATCTTCGGCGACGTACTGCGCTACGTGCTCGCCGCGGTGGTCATCCTCGGCGTCGGGCTGGCGCTCGGGTTCCGGCCCGCCGGCGGGCCGCTCGGGGTGCTCGCCGGCATCGGCCTGCTGGTGGTCTTCTCGTTCGCGTTCTCCTGGGTCTGGACGTTTTTCGGCCTGGTGCTGCGCAGCGAGAAGTCGGTGATGGGGGTCAGCATGATGGTGCTGTTCCCGCTGACCTTCCTGAGCAACGTCTTCGTCGACCCGGCCACCATGCCGGGCTGGCTCCAGGCGTTCGTCAAGGCCAACCCGGTCACCCACCTGGTGGCGGCCGTGCGCGCCGCGATGGGCGGAACCGCGGACGCGACCAACACGATGTGGCTGCTGTTGTGGAGCGCCGGGTTCGTGGCCGTCTTCGGCACGCTGACCATGTACCGCTACAACCGCCGCTGATCCGACGGGACGACGGGGGTGCCGCCGCGGCGACACCCCCGTCGTCGTCCCGCCCCTACCGGACGCGGTTCGCCCACCGCCAGTTGTGTACGAAGCCGTGCTTCACACCGCCGAAGAAGTACGCCCACACGGGGCTCGTGGCGTACGGGCCGATCTCGTCGAACATGGCCTTCGCCTCGTCCCGGCGATCGGACAGCGAGTAAGCGAGGGCGAGCCAGTTGCGGCACACCATCGCGTCGCCGTGCCGGGGCGGGCCGGCCGCTCGCCACTTCGCCGCGCAGGCGTCGTACTCCTGCCACACCTCGGGACGCTGGAAGTACCGGCGGCAGGCCAGCACCCCTTCCGGAGTGGGGGTGCCCCAGTTGAACTCGCGCATCGCGTACTCGAAGTGCGCGAACAGGGGAAGCAGGGTGACCGCCGTCCCGGGCGGTGCGGCGGCCGCAGTGGCCCGGGCCAGGCCGAACATCTCCTCGTGCGAGCCGTACCACTTCTCGCAGAGGAAGCTCACCGCCGCCAGGTGGATCCCCAGGTTGAACGGGTCGCGGCGCCGCGCCTCCGTGAATGCCTGGTGGAACTCCGCCTGTAGCGAGCGGCCGTCGGAGAACATCGCCCACAGCACGTCGATCCACGGCACGGGATCGTGGGGCGCGAGGGCGATGGCCCGGCGCGCGGCGACCGCGGCCTGGGCCGACAGCTCGGCGAACCCCTGGAACTGCTCCTGGGTCGTCTGGCTGGCCGGGGCTGAACCCCGCGCCCGGCCCGCTCGTTCCGCGAGCCTCGCGGCGAGGAGGACGGCGGCGGTCGGATCGTCGGGGGCGGACACCAGCCAGGCGTCCAGCCACGTGTCGTCGGCGGCGGCGTCGCTGAGGACGGAGACCCGGCGGGCGCGGCGCTCCCAGTCGGGGCCGGCGGCCTCGATCACGTCGCGGGCGGCACGCCAGTCGGCGGACGCCTTGTCCCGCGCGGCACGCAGCTCCAGGTCGTCGAGGGCCCGGTCCAGGTCGACGGCCGGCTCCACCGGCCGCTGAGCACGGCTGAAAGGGTTCCGGAACATCGAGGGAGCATATGCCGCTCGGACCGGTCGTGGTGGCCGGCCGGTCCGGCAGCTGATTATCGTCGATCCCGGGCCGCGGGCTCAGCGGCCAGCTGCCTCACCAGGCTCGGAGAGGCGCCAGGGCACGGGCTCGGTGGGCAGGTAGCGGCAGGAGCTGCCGGTGGAGACGGTGGCGCGCAGATGCTCGGCGAGCGCCGGATGCCGGTCGTCCAGCCGGCGCAGCGTGTCACGGATCCGGGCCGTCACCGCCTTGCGGGCCCGCTCGGCCTCGTCGCCGAGCCGGCGGGTGCGCCCGGCCAGCCCGGCCGCGGCGCGCAGCTCGGCCAGCAACGCGGTGCGCTCAGCGTCCAGGGCGCCCACCTTCCGGTCGTCGCCGCGGACGGCGGCCCGGTCGATCTCGTCGTCGAGCCGTTGCAGGTGCCGCCGGTAGCGGGCCTTGGCCTCTTCGTCGAGGACCGGGTCACCACCGAGCCGCCGGGCGGCGACCAGCTCCGGCCCGGCGGCGGGGTCGAGCAGTTCGACCGCGGGGACGTCGACGCCGGGCCGGCTCAGCAGCAGCCGCAGGTCGTGCAGGCCCTTGGCGTCGGGCAGGTGCGCCACCGTGCCGGCGTAGGCGAGCCGCCACACGGCCCCGTCCCGCCGGAACTCGGGCACGACGGCGGCCTCGACCCCGCCGGCCCGGTCGCCGCCCACGATGCCGGGACCGGCCGAACCATCGGCCGACTGACCCGCTCCGGCCGGTGTTGCCACCGCGACGGCGCGACCCAACCCGGCCGGGGCCGACACCCCGACGGCGTAGGCCGGTGCCGGTACGGCGCGGGCGTGATCTGACCCGGCCGGCGCCGGCAGCGCGTCGGCATGACCGGATCCTGCCTGCGCTGGCAGCGCGTTGGCATGACCCGGTCCGGCCGGCGCCGGCAGCGCGTCGGCCAGGCTCGCCTCCGGTCCTCGTGCCACCTCTCCGGCGGCGGTGGGAGCAGCCGCCTCGCCGAGCCGGTGCAGAACCTGGGTCATGCCGAGCGCCCGCGCCTCGGCCACCGTCGCGGCGCGCAGCCGGGCCGCCGTGGCCGCGTCGCCGGCCCGCCCACATGCGGTGAGGGCGGCCACCAGCCCGGCCCGGCTGAGCAGCGACCACGGCCGGGCACCCATCCGGTCGGCGGCGTCGCGGGACGCCGCGTAGCCGGCGACCGCGTCGTCCCAGCGCTGCTCGGCGGCGTCCACGGCGGCCAGCCAGAGGTCGACCGGGCCGCTGATGTCGCAGCCGAAGAACGCGGCCATCCACCGGCCCCGGTGCGGCTCCAGCGCCGCCCGCACCTCGGCGCACCGCCGGGGATCCGCGGCCGCGGCCGCCGCCTGTGCCCGCAGCCGCAGCCACAACGGCGACACCGGCCGGGGATACGGAGTGCCGGCCGCCTCGATCCCGGCGGTCAGCCGCAGGACGGTCTCCGCGTCGCCGCGCTCGGCGGCCGTGATCGCCCGGAGCAGCCCCCGCTGCGGGTGGCCGGCCGCCTCCGGCGCGTCCAGCAACGCCTCGGCCTCGGCGAGGCGCCCCCGAAGCAGGAGCAGGGACCAGCGCAGGTGCAGGCCCATGAAGGCGTGGTCGGGGTGCTCCCACTCGCCGTACCCGTCCATCTCGGCGTAGTGCGCCTCGGCCGCGTCGAAGTCCCCGCGGAAGGCGGCGATGATGCCGCTGTCGATGGCCGCCGCCATCCGCTGCCGGGCGACCTCGCCCTGCCGGCAGCCGGTGACGAAGGCCGTGTGCTCGTGGGAATAGCCCGGGTCGCCGAGTTCCAGCAGCGCCACCCAGCGCAGCGAGGTGGCCCACAGCTCGGTCTCCCGGTCTCCGGTGCGGCGGGCCACCTCCCGGATCTCCGCGGTGACCACGGCCCGGTCCTCGGCGGTGCCGAGCCCCCAGGTGGTGTCGTGCCGGGCCCACAGGCTGAAGGTGAGCGCCTCGTCGTCGCGGCCGTGCCGCGCGAGCGTCTCGGTGGCGGTGATCAGGTCGGTGACCAGGGCGCTCGTCCCCCGACCCGGCTCGGGCTCGCCGATCAACCGCCGGTACGCCTCGCGGACCAGCGCGTCGGCGTCGGTGCGGCGCCGGGCGGCCGCCTCCTGCCGGTGGGCGGTGAGCGCGACGCGGGCCAGCATCGCCGGCTCGTCGAGCGGGCGGGCCAGGGCCGCGGCGTCGGCGAGCAGCCGCTCGGCCTCGTCCTGCGACCCGACGTGGTGCAGCAGTTGGGCCAGCTCCAGCAGCACCTTGACCCGGCGGGCCGGCTCGTCGGCGACCTCCAGCGCGCGGCGGAAGTGCTGCACCGACTCCTCCACGGCCAGCCGCCCGCCGGCTTCCCGGGCGGCGGCGACCAGCAGCTCGACGGCCCGCCCCGGGTCGAGGTCGGCGCCGGCCAGCCAGGCGTGGCGGGCCAGGTCGGCCGGGATGAGCCGCTCGGCGAGCGCCGCCGACCGGTCGACGGCGCGGACCACGGCGGCGTGCCGGGCCCGGCGCTCGGCGTCGGTCAACCCGTCGTAGAGGGTCTCCCGGACCAGGTCGTGGGCGAAGGCGAACCGGCCGCCGCCCCGGGCCAGCACGAGCCGGGCGCTGGCCGCGCGGTCGAGCAGCCGGTCCACCTGCGCGACCGGGGCGGGTAGACAGGCGGCGAGAACCTGGCGGTGGAAGTCGCGGCCGAGCACGGCGGCCACGATGAGGGCCTCGACCACCGGGGCGGGCAACTGGTCGAGGCGGCGGCGCACCGCCTCCCGTACGCCGGGGGCGATGGTGGTGGCCAAGCCGTCGGTGTGCCACAGCCGGGCGGTCTGCTCGACGAAGAACGGGTTGCCGCCGGTGCGCCGGTGCACCTCGTCGACGAGGTCGGCGCCCGGTTCGCGCCCGGCGGTGCGGCGGATCAGCGCAGCCACCTCGTCGCGGCCCAGGCCGGCGAGGGTGATGGTGGTGGCCTTGGCGGTCAGCGGCAGCAGCAGCGGCCGGAGCCGGTGGTCGCCGGACTCGACCTCGGCGTCGCGGTAGGTGCCGACCAGCAGCAGCCGTTCGAACCAGGTGTGCTGGGTGGCGAACTGGAGCAGCCGCATCGACGCCGGATCGGCCCAGTGCAGGTCGTCCAGGACGACCACCACCGGCCGGTGCTGGGCGACGGCCACCAGCGCGGTGGTCACCGCGTCGTGCAGGGCGAACTCCGCCTGACCGCCGTCGTCGGTCGGTTCCTCCCCGGCCGGGTCGGCGCCGGTGCGCTCGCCGAGCAGCGCGGCGAGCCCCGGCCCGGCGGCCGTCTGCGCCCGGGCCCAGTCGTCGGGCCAGCGGCCCAGGCGGCGCAGCACCTGCACCCACGGCCAGTAGCCGGGGGCGCTGTCGGAGTCCCAGCAGGCCGCGCCGAGCACCAGCGCCCCGCGCCGCCGGGCGTCGTCGGCGACGGCGCTCACCAGCGTGGTCTTGCCGATGCCCGGCTCGCCGGTGACCAGCACCAGGCCGCCGTGGCTGGCGGTCACCCGGTCCACTTCGGCGCGCAGCAGGGCCGCGGGATGCTCCCGCCCGATGATCGCCTCGCCGAACCGCGGCTCCATGACCTCACGACGGTAGTCGACCGCACCGACAACGCGGGGAACCCGCGCGAACGCTTCGCCGCGCACTGGCCACACGTCACCCGGGCCCGAGCGGGTGGTCGCCGACCCGTTGAACACCAAGCTCAAGTACGTCGCCTCGAACTCCCTGCGCGCGCCGCTGCGGCAAGCGCATCTGGCCCGACGACCGGAACCTCGCCACGTTCCGGCTGACCCACTGCGAGCCGACGAGCACCGGGGCGCTGCTGCCGCACTACGCCCGGGGCACGGAGTGAGGCGCAAGGCCCATGACTAGCGGTCGAGGCAGCGGGTAACCGCGGCCCATGGGTAGCCACAAGCAGAACAAGCACGATCCGGGCGGCGAGTCGGCGCGGGCGCACCGGCACCCGGGCAGCGGCGCGCCGGGCCGCCAGGGCTCGGGGATGGAGCGCACGGGGAAGCGGCACCAGTTGCACACCGCCACCGGCGCCGCCGGGAGCGAACGGGACCAGGGCCGCGCCAAGGTCCAGGGCGAGCAGCGGGTCCAACGGCGGGGCACCAGCTGACATGGCCATGTTCCTGCTGCGGTCGACCTACACCGCCGACGGGCTCAGCGGACTGATCCGGGACGGTGGCACCAAACGCGTGGACGTGGTGCGGAAGATGGTCGAGGACGCCGGAGGACGGGTGGAGTCGATGTACTTCGCCTTCGCCGACGACGACACCTACGTGCTGTGCGAGATGCCCGACCACCGGACCACCGCCGCGCTGGCCATCGCCATCGGCGCGGCCGGTGGGCTCCAGGTACAGGTCACCCCACTGCTCACCCCGGCCGACGTCGACGAGGCGACCCGGACTCGCGCCGCCTACAGCGCCCCGGGGGCCTGAGGCACGGGACGGTCCCGAGGGCTGGGCTTTTCGATTGATAAGGATGAATGGGATTCCCCAGCATCCGCACCATGCGTGCCCGCCACGTCACCGTCAGCGCCATCCTCGCCGTCCTGGCGAGCCTGCTCGGCTGGGGAGCACCGAGTCCACCGGCATCACGCTGACCGGGCTGGCGCCGGGCACCAGCTACCGGATCGCCGTCCAGGCGTACGCGCCGGGCGGCTACTCCGACACCTCGCCGGTGACCGTGGTCCGCACCGCGTACGGCCGCGCGAGGGCCGACCACCTCAACCTGGACTGGTCGCCCACGAACACCCAGGCGCAGTTCGCCCTTCAGGTCACCAACACCGGCGCGACGCCGCTGGACCTCACCACGGTCCGGGTGCGCTACCACCTGCGCTTCGAGGACGGCAACCCCTCGCTGGTGATCGAGTGCGACTGGGCGGCGCTGGGCTGCGGCACGGCCCGCCGCACCCTGCAGTACTTCCTTCCGCCCGCGCCGCCGCCGAGCCCCACCCCGACGGTCTATCCGCTCCCCGGCACTCCGGTCCCCGGCTGGGTCGAGCTGACCTTCACCGCGGGCGTGCTGGCCCCCGGCGCCTCCTCCGGGCCGATCCAGCTCCGGCTGCACCGGCCGAACTGGACGGACCTCGACGAGCGGGACGACCCGAGCTGGCGGGCCGCCACCGGCGGCTGGGTCGAGAACGACCACGTCACCCTCGACGTCGACGGCGTGCGCGAGTTCGGCGACACCTGGTCCTGAGGACAGCACCGGCGGCGCAACGCCTGTGCCGCCGGAATCCATTCGTGGGCGGCCCTGCGCACGGGTGCTCAGCCGCGCGCCGCAGCCGGCAAGCTCCGCGCCGGTTGGGCGGGGACGGCCGCGCCCAGGGGTGGCAGGGTCACCGTCACGACCAGTCCGCCGCCCTCGCGGGGATGGGCTTGGACGGCACCACCGTGCGCCTGGGCCACCGCCCGCACGATCGACAGGCCCAGCCCGAAGCCCCGCCCGGCGCCGGCCCGGTCCCGCGCGCCGCTGCGCTGGGGAGCGGCCACCCGGTCATGGTGCAGCCGCCGGAACGGCTGGAAGATCGTCTCGATCTCGTAGCCGGGCACCACCGGTCCGGTGTTGGCCACGACCAGGGTGGCGCGGCCGTCGACGATGCCGGTGCTCACGTCGATCTCGCCGCCGGCCGGCAGGTTGTGCCGGACCGCGTTCTCCACCAGGTTCTGCGTCAGCCGCTCCAGCAGCACCGGATCCCCGGCCGTGGCGGCGGGCGCGAGCCGCCGGCGTAGGTTCGGCCCTTGCGTGCCGGCCACCTGGTCGAGGAGGTGGCCGGCGATTTCCGCGAGGTCCACCGGGGTCCGGTCGACCACCCGCTGTTCCGAGTCGGCCAGGGTGAGCAGCCCGTCGATGAGCCGCTCATGTCGCTCGTTGACCGCCATCAGGGTCTCCCCGAGCTGCCGCAGTTCGGCGGAGGCGCCCGGCCGGGACATCGCCACCTCCAGCAGCGACCGGTTGAGCGCCAGCGGCGTACGCAGCTCGTGGGACGCGTTCGCCACGAACCGCCGCTGCCCGTCGAAGGACCGGTCGAGCCGCTCCAGCATCAGGTCGAAGGTGTCGGCCAGTTCCTTCACCTCGTCCCGCGGGCCCCGCAGCGCGATCCGCTCGTGCAGCCCCCGCCCGCCCGCGTCGGCCGCGGCGATCCGCCGGGCGGTGCCGGTGATCTGGTGCAGCGGCTGCAACGCCCGCCCGGCGATCAGCCACCCGAAGCCGAGGGCCACCACCGAGATCAGCAGCAGCGCCACCCCGCCCTGGGTCAGCAGCGACTCCAGTGCGTTCCGCTTCGCCTCGTCCTGGGCCTCTCGAACAAGGATGCGCACCTGTTCCATCGCGCCCGGGGCGGGCACCTTGCCGAACGGGGCGGCTTGGACGATGTCGGTCTTGGCGATCACGCCGGTCAGCGGCTCCCGCATCCGCTGGTCCACCAGCACGTAGGTGACGGCGAGCAGGACCACGCCGGCGAGCAGCAGGAGCCCGCCGTACACCAGGGTCAGCCGCGCCCGGATGGTCAGTCGTTTCACGGGATCTGATACCCCACTCCCGGCACCGTCTCGACCACCTGCGGGTCGCCGAGCTTGCGGCGCAGCTTCATGACGGTCACCCGCACCACGTTGGTGAACGGGTCGATGTGCTCGTCCCAGACCCGGTCCAGCAACTCCTCGGCGGAGACCACCGCCCCGCCGGCCCGGACCAGCTCCGCCAGCACCGCGAACTCCTTGCGGGACAGCGCCACGTACCGGCCGTCCCGGTAGACCTCCCGGCGGGCCGGGTCGACCACGATGCCGGCCCGGCTCAGCCTGGGCGGTGCCGCCGGCCGCGCCCGCCGGGCCAGCGCGTGCACCCGGGCGGAGAGTTCGACCAGTGCGAACGGTTTGACCAGGTAGTCGTCGGCGCCGAGGGCCAGCCCCGCCACCCGTTCCCGCACGGCCGCGGCGGCGGTCAGCATCAGCACCCGGGTCTCGGCGCCGCTGTCCACCACCGCCCGGCACACGTCGTCGCCGTGCACCACCGGCAGGTCCCGGTCGAGCACCACCACGTCGTAGTCGGTGACGCCGAGCCGTTCCAGCGCCGCGTCCCCGTCGTACGCCACGTCCACGGCGAACGCCTCCCGGCGCAGCCACTCCGCGATGGAGTCGGCCAGCAGCGTCTCGTCCTCGACCACCAGTACTCGCACGTCCCCCATGGTGCCGCGCCCGTGGATAACGGCGGCGTTAACGCCGGCGGTTACGCCCGGGATACCGCCGCTGCGGTCGACTCGTCCGTATCGGCCGGCGATCGGCGCCGGCCGGGAGGAAGGAGTTGTGCCATGCGCCGACGAATGTCGGGCACACTGCTCGTCCTGCCCCTGCTCCTGGGTCTGGCGGTCACCGGCTGCGCGGGTGCCGACCAGGACGGGGAGCGGGTGGCCACGGCCGGCGGCGGTGCGGGCGGCGCCTCGCCCAGCGCCAGCGTCGCCCAGGTCAGCGACGAGGACCGGCAGCGCGAGTTCGCCAAGTGCATGCGGGAGAACGGGGTGCCGGACTTCCCCGACCCGGAACCCGGCGAGGGTGGCGGCTTCCGCATCCGGATGCCCGCCGGGACGGACAAGGCGAAGGTCCAGGCGGCCATGGAGCAGTGCCGCAGCCTGATGCCGGGCGGCGGCAAGGCGCTCAAGCTCGACCCCGAGCAGGTGGAGAAGGTCCGGCAGCTGGCCCGGTGCATGCGGGAGAACGGGGTGCCCGACTTCCCGGACCCGGGCCCGGACGGCAGCATCGAACTCAAGGGCGGCGCCGACATCGACCCGGAGAATCCGACCACCCGGGCCGCGCTGGAGAAGTGCCGCAAGGGTGGCGCGCCGCTGCTGATGAAGAGGACCTCGTGAGCGCGCGGAGCGAGCCGGGTCTCGCGACCCCCGCAGCCGCGAACAACGCTGGCAACGTGAGCGCGAGCAGTGAGCCGAGTTTTGCGACCACCGCAGTCGCGAACAACGGAGGCCCCGTGAGCGCCGGCACCACCGCGCTGGCCGCGGCGACCACCACCGCCGCACCCCCGGCAGCCGGGCGCAGCCGTCGCCGCCGCCGGGGGCGTACCCCGCTGGTGGTGGCCTCGGCGGTGGTGGTCGCCGCCGCGGCGGGCGTCACGGCCGCGGTGGCCGCCCGTGGCCAAGACGGCGGTACGGCGGCCGGCGGCAGCCTGCCCCCGGCGACCGCCCAGGTCACCCGCCAGACCCTGGTCGACGCGGAGAGCTTCGACGGGGAACTCGGCTACGGCGCCAGCCACCACGCGGCGCCGCGCGGTGGCGGCACGGTCACCTGGCTGGCCGCCACCGGCGCCCAGGTCACCCGGGGCAGGCCGCTGTACGCGGTCGACGACGCCGAGGTCGTGCTGCTGTACGGGAAGCTGCCGGCGTACCGGACCCTGGGTCCGGGCACGTCCGGCGACGACGTGCGGCAGTTCGAGCGGAACCTGGCCGCGCTCGGCTACTCGGGGTTCACGGTCGACGACGACTACACCTCGGCCACCGCGGACGCGGTGCGGGACTGGCAGGAGGACCTCGGCCTGCCCGAGACCGGCCGGGTGGAGCCGGGCCGGGTGGTCTACGCCGACGGCGCGGTCCGGGTGGAGAGCCACGACGCGGAACCCGGCGACTCGGCTCAGCCGGGGCAGGCGGTGCTGACCTGGACCGGCACCACCCGGGTGGTGACCGTGTCCCTCGACGTCGACGACGAGCGGCTGGCGAAGAAGGGCGCCAAGGTGACCGTCGCGCTGCCCGACGGGAAGGAGGTCGCCGGCACGGTCGCCGGCACCGAGACGGTGATCGACACCGGCACCGAGGGCGGGGCGGGCGGCCAGGGCGAACCGGAGACGAAGATCGACGTCACCGTGACGGCGGCCGACCCGAAGGCGCTGACCGGGTTCGACCAGGCCTCGGCCAAGGTGGCGTTCACCGCCGCCGAGCGCCGCGACGTGCTGACCGTGCCGGTCGCCGCGCTGCTGGCGCTGGCCGAGGGCGGGTACGGCGTGCAGCTCGTCGAGGGCGACGCCACCCGGATCGTCGCCGTGGAAACCGGCCTGTTCGCCTCCGGCCGGGTGGAGGTCTCCGGCGCGGGACTCACCGAGGGAGCGACCGTGGGGATGCCGACATGACCGGCGACACAGTCGTCGAGCTGACCGACGTGACCAAGGTCTACCCGGGCGTACGGGCCCTCGACGGGGTCTCCCTGACCGTCCGGTACGGCGAACTGGTCGCCATCGTCGGCCCCTCCGGGTCGGGCAAGTCCACGATGCTGCACCTGATCGGCACTCTGGACCGCCCGTCCACCGGCCGGGTACGCATCGACGGGCACGACGTGGCCGCGCTCGGCGACCGGCAGCTCTCCGCGCTGCGGTCCACCCGGATCGGCTTCGTCTTCCAGCAGTTCCACCTCGCCCCGAACGTGCCGGTGCGGGACAACGTCGCCGACGGGTTGCTGTACGCGGGCGTACCCCTTCGGGAGCGGCGGCGACGGGCGGAGGCTGCGCTGGCCCGGGTCGGGCTGGGGCACCGGCTCGACCATCGGCCGCACGAGCTGTCCGGCGGCGAGCGGCAGCGGGTGGCGATCGCCCGCGCCGTGGTGGGCGCACCCGCGCTGCTGCTGGCCGACGAACCGACCGGCAACCTGGATTCGGCGTCCGGCGCCGGGGTGCTGGCGCTGCTGCGCGACCTGCACGCGGCCGGGACCACCATCGTGGTGATCACCCACGACCTGGAGGTCGCGGCCGGCCTGCCCCGCCGGGTCCAGATGCGCGACGGCCGGATCGTGGCCGACCACCGACCCGTGGGGGTGCCGGCATGAGCGGGCCGGTCAGGCTGGCGCCCGCCCGGCTGCGGCCCCGGGACGTCCTGCGGGTCGGCGGCGTCGGGCTGCGCACCCGGCCGCTGCGGGCCTTCCTGTCGGCGCTGGGCATCGCGATCGGGATCGCCGCCATGGTGTCGGTGGTCGGGATCTCCGCGTCGTCCCGGGCGGAGCTGGACCGCACGCTGGCCGAACTCGGCACCAACCTGCTCACCGTCGGTCCGGGCAACACGCTCTTCGGCGACGACGCCCAACTGCCGGCGGAGTCGGTGGCGATGATCGGGCGGATCGGGCCGGTACGGGAGGTCGCCGCCACCGGGCTGCTGTCCGACGCGCGGGTGTACCGCTCCGACCTGATCTCCCGGGGCGAGAGCGGCGGGATCGCCGCCCGCGCCGCCGGCCTGGAACTGCGCGACACGGTCGGGCTGGAGGTGGTCAGCGGCACCTGGCTGAACGCCGCCACGGCCCGCTACCCGGCCGTGGTGCTCGGTGCCACCACGGCCCGGCGGCTCGGCATCGGCGCCGCCGGAGCGGACGTGCGGATCCAGCTCGGTGGGCGCTGGTTCACGGTGCTGGGGATCCTGGCGCCCGCGCCGCTCGCGCCGGAGCTGGACCTGTCCGCGCTGGTCGGCTGGGACGCCGCGAGGTCGTACCTCGACTTCGACGGGCACCCGACGACGGTCTACACCCGGACGTCGGAGACCGCGGTCGAGGCGGTCCGCGCGGTGCTCGCCGCCACGGCGAACCCGGAGGCGCCGAACGAGGTCAAGGTCGCGCGCCCCTCGGACGCGCTCGCCGCGAAGCAGGCCACCGACGAGGCGTTCACCGGGCTGCTGCTCGGCCTCGGCGCGGTCGCCCTGCTGGTGGGGGGCGTCGGGGTGGCGAACACCATGGTCATCTCGGTGCTGGAGCGGCGCCCGGAGATCGGCCTGCGCCGGTCGCTCGGGGCCACCCGCGGGCAGGTCCGCACCCAGTTCCTGGCCGAGTCGCTGCTGCTGTCCGCGCTCGGCGGGCTCGGCGGGGTGCTGCTGGGCAGCGCGGTCACGGCCGGCTACGCGTTCTCCCGGTCCTGGCCGGCGGTGGTGCCGCCCTGGGTGCTGGGCGGTGGGGTGGGCGTGACCCTGCTGATCGGGGCGCTGGCCGGGCTCTACCCGGCGATCCGCGCGGCGCGGCTCGCACCGACCGAGGCGCTCGCCACGCCGTGAGCGCGGGCCGGCGGGTCGTGGCCGGGGTGACCGGCCACGACCCGCCGGCCGTTTCACTCGGATACTCCCGGGTACCCGGGTCGCCCGGTCGGTTCCCGGCACGACCGAGGGTCGTGGCGAGGGCCTGTTGAAGTTCGTCCGCGACCAGCACCCGCAGTGGCTGCCCCGGACCCGGGCCGAGTACCAGCCCTAACTGTCGCGCTGACGGAGCGCGGCTTCGCCGAGGGGCGTACGCCGGTAGCGGATCTCGTGCCGGTGTCGTTCCCCGGCGACGAATCCGGCGTCGCGCAGCACCGACAGATGCTCGGACACCGTCCCGGCGGCCAGCGCGTGGCGGTGGGCCAGCGTCGTCGTGCTGGCCGGCTCGTCGAGGCTGACCAGCAGCGCCGCCCGGGTTCTGCCGATCAACCGGCCCAGAGCCGCATGCCGATCGGTGGACAGGGGCTGCCAGAGCGTGCCGAGCCCACGCGCCGGATAGATCACTGTGGGCTGCCACGGCGGGTCCACGATGACCACCACCTGATCCCATTTGAAGGCGCTGGGCACCAGGGCGAGCCCTTCGCCGCGCAGGTCGCGATGCTCGTCGTCGCCGTACTCGCGGGTCAGCACGCCGTTTTTCCAGCGCAGCCGTGGATGTAGCTCGGCGAACAACCGGTCGAGGCCGCCTTCGGCGAGTCGCCGGGTCTGGAAGCCCACATCGGCGTCGAGCAGCCCGCGTACGTGCGGCCAGACCGGTTCGACCAGGACCTGCCATGCCCGCTTCACACGTGAGACCAGCGTCTGGAGAGCAATGGCCGGGTCGCCCAGCAGCAGGCGTCCGGTCGCCGACTCGGCCGCCCCCGGGGTGTCCGCCAGTGACCGGCGCACCTCTGCGCGTACCCGATCATGGTCGGTGGCCGCCACGGCCGCGAGCTCGTCGTCGAACCGGGCGTGGGGGCTGACCGGAGGCGGCGAGAGGAAGTCGGGGGTGTAGCCGCGACGCGGCTGGAGCAGGGCGATCGGCCGCAGGTCGAGGTCCCGCGTGTCGAGGGTGTCGAGCCAGCGGCGGTGGGGGCCGACGCCTTCGCGCGGGGAGAGCAGGCGCACCGCGGACAGCGTCTCGAAGATGGGCGAGATGGCGAAGCGGCAGCGCAGCAGGTCGGCGGGGCTGAACCGCAGCGTGACCGCCATCCGCTCCACCTCCCGGACGACGAGATTCGGCCGTCGCCGAATCAGTCGCGGCCACGGTATCAGCGCTCGCAGAGTGTCTCCCGTCCGAACCGACGATCACGAGGAGAACGACGATGAACCCGAGCGCCGACTGGGAGCAGCGCAGCGCGGAGCTGTGGGCGGCCTTCAACGCGGCACCCGACGGCTGGGACGAGGAGGAGTTCCGCGCGCGGGTCGGCGTCCTCGCCGACGAGTTGGGGCCGGATCATCCGGTGGCGGCCTTCGAGCGGGCCTGCGCCTGGGACTCGACCGGTCATTCGGACAAGGCGGTGCCGCTCTACCGCAGGGCGCTGGAGCTGGGCATCGACGGCATCCGCCGGCGGCGCTCGGTGATCCAGATGTCCAGCTCGCTGCGGAACACCGGGCAGCCCGAGGAGAGCGTCCGGCTGCTGACCGAGGAGCGCGAGCGCGGCTCCGACGAGCTCGACGACGCGGTCAGCGCGACGCTCGCCCTGGCGCTGACCAGCGTCGGCCGGGAGCGGGAGGCAGTCGCGATCGCCGTCGGGGCGCTGGCCAGGCACCTGCCCCGCTACCAGCGGTCGATGGCCAACTATGCCCGGCTCCTGGTGGAGCCTCACTGATCCGCCGGCTGGACGAGGAGTTCGGAACCACTCGTCTAGGTGCTGGCCGGGAAGCGCTCGTGCCCCAGCACAGCGAGCAGCCGCAGCTTCTCGTAACCCTCGCTGCGCGGCGGCGCGGTGAGCACCAGCAGGGCCTGGGACTGGTCCTCGGTGAACAGCACCTGGCAGTCCAGCTCGATCGGGCCGAGCTCGGGGTGGATCAGCGTCTTGTGGTCGGCGAAGCGCTGGGCCACCTCGTGCCGCTCCCACAGCTTGGCGAACTCCGGGCTGATCTTCTGCAGCGCCCGCACCAGCTCGCCGGCCCGCGACTGCGGCCCCATCGACCCGTACGCGGCGCGCAGGTTGGCGACCTGGGCGCGGCTCTGCCGGTCGCGGTCCTCCTCGGGGTAGCGGGCCCGCTCCGCAGGGTCGGTGAACCACCGGTAGATCTCGCTGCGGGCCAGGCCCGTATGACCGGATCTGTCCCCGAACAGGGCTTCGGCCATCCGGTTCTGCACCAGGATCTCGCCGAGGTTGGACAGGATGAGCGCCGGGGTGTCCGCCAGCCGGTCCAGCACCCGCAGCAGCGCCGGGGAGACGTGCGTCGCCGCGGAAACCGGGGACGGCGGGTTGTGACCCGCCACCCGGAAGAGGTAGTCGCGCTCGTCGCCGGTCAGCCGCAGCGCCCGGGCGAGGGAGGCGAGCAGCTGGGGGCTGGGCTGCGGGCCGCGCTGCTGCTCCAGGCGGGTGTAGTAGTCGGTCGACATGGTGGCGAGGGCGGCCACCTCCTCGCGCCGCAGCCCGGGCGCGCGCCGGCGGGCTCCGGCGGGCAGCCCGACGTCCCCGGGCTGCAGCGCCTCGCGGCGGCGGCGGAGGAAGTCGGCCAGGGCTGCGCGGTCCATGATCCCAGTATCCGCCCGCCGCGCGGGTCAACCAGGGATTGCCGATCCCCCGATAACCGCTCTCTGCCCCCGAACCGTCACGGTGGGCCAGGCTCTAGGTATGAACATTTCCGGAAACACCATCTTCGTCCCCGGCTCCACGAGCGGGATCGGCCTCGCCCTCGCCCTCGAACTCAAGGCCAAGGGCAACACCGTCATCATCGGCGGCCGGCGCACCGACCTGCTCGAGAAGGTCGCCGCGGAGCACCCCGACATCGACACCGTCACGATCGACACGGCGGATCCCGCGAGCATCGCCTCGGCCGCCGCGCAGGTGCTGGCGAAGCACCCGGACCTCAACGTCCTGGTCGCCATGGCGGGCATCATGCGCGTCGAGGACTGGCACCAGCCCGAGTCGTTCCTCACCTCGGCCGAGGAGGTCGTGACCACCAACGTGCTCGGCCCGATCCGCCTCATCGCCGCGTTCATCGAGCACCTTCAGGCACAGCCGGACGCGACGATCATGACCGTCTCCTCGGGCCTCGCGTTCGCGCCGCTCAGGGCCACCCCGAGCTACAACGCGTCAAAGGCCGCCATCCACATGCTCAGCGAGTCGATCCGGCTCCAGCTCGCCGACACTACCGTGAAGGTCGTGGAGCTCGAGCCGCCGTCGGTGCGTACCGCGCTGCTGCCCGGGCAGGAGACCAGCGAGTTCGCCATGCCGCTCGAAGATTTCGTGGCGGAGGTCGTCGCGCTGATCGAGTCGCAGCCGGACGCGAAGGAGATCCAGGTCGAGCGGGTCAAGTTCCTCCGCTACGGCGAGGCGCGCGGCGACTACGACCAGGTGGTCGCCACGCTCAACGCCCACGACCCGCACGGCAGGTAGCCGTCATCGGCGGATCGGTCCCGGCCGGCCGACCGGCGTCGGCCGGCCGGGCCGCTCGCGGAGCGGTGGACACTCAGTCGAAGGTCGCGGTCGTCAAGTTCTCCTGGACGACGTGGGCACACCCCTCCACCCGGCAGGTGTCCTCCAGGAGCGACCGGATGGCCGGGGTCACCCGGAGGTTCTGGGCGAACCCCACCATGTCCGCGTAGAGCTGGCTGTGCGTGCGCTCATACCGGCGGCGCTTCGGAATGGCGGTGAGGAAGCCGGCGCGCACGGCACCGTTGAGCACGGAAGCCGGATCGACGATGCGCCGCCCCGACAGCAGGCCCTTCTCGTCCAGCGAGTCACGACGGTAGTGGCCGTCCGGCCGGACGAACTTCAGGAACAGGAACCGCAGTTGGAGGGCGGTGGGGCAGGGGCCGACAAAGGGGTGCTCCCGACGCCCGTCCGCGCCCAGCAGCTTGACGAAGTCCGCGACGTCCTCGATGGCGGTGCGTGAGTCGATCTCCACGGAGACGAAGCCGGTGAGATGCCCGAAGTCGGCCTCGGCGAGGGTGGGCAGGCAGGCGTCGAACCGGGTGCCGTGCAACGTCGCGTCGGACAGGTCGCAGCCGGTCATGACGCAGCTGGTGAAGCGGGTCGACTCCAGGTTCGCGCCGCGGAAGCTGACACCGGCCAGCGACAGGCCCGAGAAGGTGAGCCCGGAGAGGTCCTGGCGTTCCAGCGGAGCGTGGATCAGCAGCCGGGCGCAGTCGGGAAGCCCGAGGAGCACCTGGAGGATGTTGCGGAACGCCGTGGGGGTGGCGGTGGCGCTGGACAGCCGGGTGAGCAGCTCCTCGCCGGCGGCGAGTTCCCTGATCCGGGCGCACAGCACCCGCAGGGCGAAGGAGTCGGGCGGGAACGGGCGGCAGTCCAACAACTGCGCGAACCGCACCGGATTGACGGCGAAGTACTGGGCGGCACGGATCCCGATCTGGTGCTCGAAGATCACATCCTGCGCGAAGCGCACCCGCTGCCGCTCCGACGCGGCCCGGAAGACCGGCAGGCGGCAGATGGCCGCAGTGCACCGCTCGCGCTCGGGTTCGGACAGGTCCGAGGGAATCACGAACTCGGCGAGCTGGCCGATCTCGTCGATCGGCACACCGCGGTTGTCGTTCTCCAGCTCGGCGACGGCGACGTGACTGATGACGTCGAGCAGGTCGTGCCGGGAGACGACGTGCTCCTGCAACTGCTCCTTCTTGTACTCGCGATCCATGATCGCGTCGACGGCGTCGTGGACCAGATCCATCTCGGAGTAGTCGTTCGGTATCCCGTCGGTCTTGCCCTCGGCGACCCGCTCGGCGAGCAGTTCGGCGTAGTACGGGGTGCCGCAGAGCTTCATCAGCTCCGGCTTCGCGTCGAGGATCGACAGCAGTTCGCGGTCCTTGTCCTGCAGTCGGATGCGCGCGAAGGTCGTGATCGACTCGGGCTGCCACGGCAGCAGGCGGAACTCCTCGACGTATTCGTGGGCCACCGCGAGGAAGTCCCGCAGTGCCTGGTTGGAGCTCAGCAGCGAATCACGGACGCAGAGCAGGATGCGCGGGGTCGTGGGGTTGTCCGGTCGGGCGACGATCTCGTGGATGTACTCGAAGAAGCCCGGGTCCTGGGCGATGACCTCGTCCAGCCCGTCCAGCAGCCAGCTCGCGAACCCGCGGGTGAGCATCCACTGGAACGTCGGCTGCTTGACCGGCCGCGCGACCTCGGTCTGCAGCAGCGCGTCGACCATGGGCCCGAGTGCGGGCGCACTGGCCAGCGCGGCGTAGTCCGGCAGGAGTGGCAGCGGCCGGTAGGCCCGCCGTAGCTGCTTCTTCGCCTTCTGGAAGTTCGTGTAGAGCGTGGCGAACAGCGACGAGAACAGGATGCTCTTGCCGTAGCCCGCCGGCGCGGTCACCAGCACGATCGGGCGGTCCCAGTCGCCCGGGCTGTCGAAGCGGCGAGCCAGCTCGGTGAGCAGGTCGCTGCCCACCACTCCGGTGCCCACCGCCTCGAAGGGCTGCGGGGTACGCCGGCGCGCCTCGGTCTCCCCGTCGCGGCGTAGCTGCTGCGCGGCCGTTCCCGCCAGCGCCGACACGGACGTGTCGTCCCATTTGAACCGGGCGTCGAAGAACTGGATCGGGACCCGGATGTCGACGTTGTACTCGTGCTTGGCGACTCGCCGGAACTCCGTCGACAGCCCCTGGGTGGACTCGACCAGCAGGAACTTCGCGCCCGGAGTACGCGCCTCCTCGGCGAAGCGTTGCAGGAGGGTCGCCTCGCGGCGATGCAGTTCCTCGGCGTCCGGGGCGGCCGGGCACCACACCGTCATGTGCTCGCTGTTGTCCGCGTACGCCGCCCGCCTCGCCCGGACGACCTCGCCCCGCAGTTCCCCGGGAACCGACCAGCCTTCCGACTCGAGGAACGTCACAGCCTCGTCGTACAGCGTCATGAACAGTCCTCCATCAGGAATCGAAAGGGTTCCCACCGGTCCGGCCGGCCGACGACGTGCAGGTAGGCGCAGGCCCGGCTGACCGCGATGTAGCTGGTCGTCCAGTCCTCCTCGCCGTCGTCGGCATAGACGACGGCCGGCGCCTCACAGCCGTGGAACTGCCGCACGGTGCAGACCGCCAGCTCGTCGCCGCGCAGCCCGCTCGTCGTCCGCACGCCCCGCTCCGCCAGGGTCCGGCGGATCGCGGCATGGTTCGCCTGCGTCGACGTCACCACCACCAGTTGGGAGGCCGACAGGTCCTTCAGGATCTCCAGGACCGCGTCCGCGCACGCCGACGCGAGGTCCGCGGAGCCGCCGCTGAACCGCGGCGCCCGCCCGGCCGGCCCGGTGACCGGCGTGTGCGCTCCCGAGATCCGCGCGACGAGCTTCGCGATCGGCAGGACGTTGCGGCAGTTCTCGGTCAGCCAGAACTCGTTGAACCCGCCGTCGGGCCGTGGGCGCCAGGTGCCGGACGAGTCGCGCTGGTACGGGTCGGCGAAGAGCACCACCGATCCGTCGGGGCGGACCAGTTCGCGCAGGGCCTCCCGGAGATCCTCGTCATGACTCTGCGCCTCGTCGACGATGAGGCAGTCCAGCGGCTTGCCGTACGCCTCGGCCAGGCCCAGCACGGTTGCCCACAGCTGCTCGCCCTCGTAGTCGCGCAGGCGATCGGCGCCGTAGAGGTCGCACAGCACGTCCTCCGGGTCGCCGGAGCTGACGCCTTCCACCCGCAACCTGCGGCGGATCTCCAGGCGCAGGTTGCGCTGCTGTCCGATCACCGCGACCCGCAGCCCCCGGGCGGCCAACTCGCGCGCCCGCTCCTGGGCGAGGACGGTCTTGCCGGTTCCGGCCGCACCGAGCACCAGCGAGGCGCGCTTCTTGGAGGTCCCTTCGAGCACCTCTAGTTGGCGACCGGTCAGGCGGATCTGGCGCTGGGTCAGGCGGGCGAGGTCGTCGGACGCCAGATCGACGTCGTAGCGGAGGGTGCGGGCGACGACCGCGGTCGGCGCGAGCGCCGCCAGGGCCTTCTCGAAGTCCGACTGGCTGGCCCAGCCGTGCTGGTCCCAGTGGGCCATGACGCGTTCCACGAGCATCGGCGCGTGCTCCAGCGCCGCAGCGCTCAGCGCGATCGTGTCCGGGGCGTGCGGACCGAGATTGCCCGACGGTCGGCCGTCGGCGAACACGACGCAGTGCCCGGCCGGGACGTGCCGGATGCCGGCGGTGTCGCGCAGCCACCCGGCCAGGGCGTATTTGTTCCGCACGGCCTGGTCGAACGGGTCGACGTTCAGCGGCACGTCGCCGCCGCGGCGCTGGGCGAACCACTGCCGGCCGGCGACCCGGTAGGAACCGTCCTTGACCTCCATGATCAGCAGACCGCGCCCGGGGTGGAGCAGGACGAAGTCCGCCTCGCCCATCCGCCACCTCGGCCGGCCGGCGTCGAAGTACGCGAGGCTGTGCAGCACGAACCACGAGTCGTTGAGCGACCGGAGCTTGTCGAAGACGGCCCGCTCCCCGCGAGTGGCGTTCGCTCGCAGGTTCTTCGGATAGAAGCGCGCCAAGTCCGCCTCCGCAACACGGGCCGTTCGACGACTGGGGTGACGACGCGAGCATCCACATTGTCCGCTCGTTCAGCGGCTGTCGCGCTCCACCGGACTTGCGGTCTTCCCTGGACGATCGGTCATCCGGGGGTCACGCACAGCGAACCGATCGCCCCGACGACCTCGCGCAAGTGATGAACATCGTGGCCGAACGGATGAAGAAGCAGGGTGGGGACATGGAGGCAGAATTCGGAAATCAACCGCGCCTCGATGAGCTCACGGAGGAGCCGCAGATGGCCGTCGGAAACAAAGGTGTCCTGCTCGTCGACTGGGACAACCTGGCCGGCGCGATCATCGGCCGCGGCCACGTGGTGGAGCGCGGCATCGTCGACGCCCTGTGGAGCGACGCGACGACCCGCTGCGGCGGCCACCTGCAGTACAAGCACATGGCGGCGGCGAAGTTCGACGGAAGCATCTCCACGGCGATGACCGAGCACCTCATCGACGACGAGGTGGTGGGCAGCACCAAGGAGCAGGCCGACATCCATCTGACCGTGCTGGCGATGGACTACCTCTACCAGGACTGCGGCCAGTTCGTCCTGGTCACCGGCGACCAGGACTTCATCCCGCTGATCCGTCGCCTGCTGCGCGACGGCTGCCGAGTCACGGTCGTGTACGGCGACAAGGACCGGCTCTCCACCCAGTTCCGCGGCATCCTCACCCTGCCCGGGCTGGACTCCATCTGCATCGACGACATCTACACCCTGAAGAAGCCTCCGCCGGTCACCTGCCGGGCGCTGCTGGGCCTGCTCGAACTGCAGCGTCGCGGCATCATCCTGGGCGGCAAGGAGCAGGCCGACCGCACCGCGACCCTGGCCCGCTGGGGCATCCTGGAGAACGAGGACGAGAGCCGGTACTGGGCGCTCATCGAGTCGCTCGGTCACAAGGTCGTCCGTTCCGACGCTGCGGTGCGGGCCAAGGAGCAGTTCCTGCCGCGCAACGCCACCCGCACCTACCTCGACGTCGGCGCCGGCCGGTTCGGCGACATCACGGCCGTCGACTACGTGGTCCGGCGGCTCGCCGCCCGACCCAAGGGCCTGACGGTCACGGAACTGCGTACGGGCCCCCTCCAGGCGGACACCGGCGCCCGGCTGCTGCGCGTGCTCGACGCGCTGACCGCCGTGCAGCTCGTGCGCAAGGGCGCCGACGACACGTATGCGGTGACAGTGGACGATCTCGGCCTCGGCTACCTGGAACCGCTGTGGCGGGTCCACGCCGGCCTGACCATGGAGTGCTTCCGGACGCAGAGCCGGACCATCCCGTTCCGGCGCCTGCCCGGCCTGCTCAGCGCGACCGGCGTCGGGCAGGGCCAGGAGAAGTTCGCCGCCGGCCTGATCAACAGGGTCATGAAGTACGCCAGCGCGGCAGGCGTCGTGGACGCCGTCGCGGTCGGCGGCGCCCGCCACGCGCTGGCCACGAACTCACCGCTCGCCCGTCTGATCGAGGACGCCTATCACGAGCTCTACCGGGCCTTCGTCGGGCGGGCGCCGAGCCCGATACCGGAGAGCGAGATCCTCGAGTTCATGGCGGTCAAGGACCGGACGCGGGCCGAGCCGGTGTTCGGTTACGACCCCCGCGACCGGCACCGGATCCTGCGCGTCCTGGCCCAGTCCCGGGCCATCACCTGGCGCAGCGAGAAGGTCACGATCCCCCAGACCCGCTGGGGCGACGCCGGTTCGTCGTTCGCCTAGGAGCGCCCGTGCCGCGCTGGACGAGGCCCCTGCTGCGCGGCGCCGGCAGGTACGGGCTGGCGCTCGCCGGGACGGTGGCCGTCTGCGCCGCCGGCACGGCCGTCGTGGTGGCCTTCACCTGGCGGGCAGACCGGGCGGCCGCGGTCGCCGGTTCCTTCGCCGCCGTCGCGTCCACCATCGGCGTGCTGGCCGCGATCTACCTGTCCCGGCAGGCGTTGTCCCGGACCGACCGGCAGCTCACGGAAACCCGCCGGGCCCTGGTGCTGAGCAGGTACCCGCTCCTGCTGCCGGTCCACCAGTCAGTCGCGTTCCCGGACTCCGGCGGCATGCTGGCCCAGCACCCACCCGCCCAGGAGCGCTTCGCGCTGACCTCCGCGCCCGCCCCGGCGTACGCGTTCCTCGCGATCACGAAGGACAGGTTCCTCGTCCCGGTGGAGAACGTCGGTGAGGGGCCGGCGCTGCGCGTCCGAGGGACGTTGTGGTGCTCGGACGGGCGCAACGGACCGGTCGCCGGCGTGCCGGCCCTCGGGGTGGGCCGGACCGGCGTGCTGGCAGCCGTGCTCCACACCGACGGACGGCCGATGCCGGAGGAATTCCGCACGACGGAGCACGACGGAGTCGTCTACTGGCTCGATCTCGACTACGCCGACGTCTTCGCGAACCCGCGCCGGACGACGGCGCTCTTCGACCCGCGCGGGATCGGTGCCTGGCACTACGTGCAGGGACACGAGCCGGGAACGCTCTGACCGCGCTCCGGACATCCTGGGAAAGTGAAAGCCCCAGCACGAAGGCTGGGGCCGGGTATTGAGACGGATCGAACGATGACTACGTTTCAGCTCATCATCGCCAGCCACCATCTCCCCTATGAGTAGAGGCTACGGACACGCTCCGCGAGCGTCAACTCGGCCACCCGTCCGTGTCTGCGCTCCGATCAGCTCACCAAGAGCAGCGACTTGACGGTCGCCGCGCTGCATCCGGCCACGACAAGTCTCGCTGGACAGCTCCCCTGGTCCGCCCCGGGACCCGGCCGTCCCTGGTCAGGAGGCCCGGTGCGCGCCGAGGTGGGCGAGCATCGTGTGGTTGGCCTCCCAGCCGTCCGGGAACTTCACCGGCACGTCCAGGTGCACCCGCTCGGTCGACGGGTGCGCGTCCAGCAGCTCGGCGATCCCGGCCCGCGCCACCACCACGCAGGCGTGCCGGTGCCGGGACGCGAGCACGCAGAGCCGCCCCGACTCCAGGTGGAACGCCGTCGCGTCGCGCCGGCCCGAGAGCGGGTGCAGCACGATCGTCACGTCGTACTCCCGGCCCTGGAGCCGGTTGGCGGTGTCGACGGTGATGCCCGCGCCGGCCGCGCCCAGGTGCGACCGGATGGCCGCCACCTGGTCGCGGTGCGCGGCCCCGACAGCGATCCGGTCCGCGGTCACCGGCCCGCCGCCGGGCGCCTGCTCGGAGAACCCGACCGGTTTTCTGTCCAGGAATCGCAGGGCGAGGGCGGCGCAGGCCGCTGCGGCCTCGGAATCGGTACGCAGCGTGTGCCGGGCGGGCAGCTCGTGCAGCGCCCAGCCGGTGGCGGCCGCCACCTCGACCGTCGCGTCGAAGCGGTCGCCCGGCCCCGGCTCGGTGAACGTCAGCGCCCGCTCGGCCGGCCCGGTGCCGGCGCGAAACCCGGTGAACGGGTAGAACGCGGCGGCCACCACCGGCGCGGCGGTCGCGGGCAGCCGCCAGGACACCGGCAGCCGGTGCACCGGCAGCTCCGGGTTGTGCCGCAGCAGGGTGGCCACCGCCGACTGCATCGGATCCCAGGTCAACCCGGTCCACCGCGCGGTCTCAACGGTGGAGAACGGGTCGAGCTGCCCCGGATCGCCCACGAACAGCGCCCGCTCGAACCGCCCCGCCACGCGCAGCAGGGCGTCCGACCGCATCTGGTACGCCTCGTCGACGATCGCCCACGGCCAGACGCCCTCGGCCACGGTGGCCCACTTCGCGGCCGTACCGATGATGACGGCTGGACCGCCGAGATCGGCGACCTTGGCGGCGACCCGGACCGTCTCGTGGCCCTTCACCCGGTCGGTCGGCTGGTAGTCGGTCGCGGAGAGCCGGCCGATGCGCAGCTCGGGGGCCTTGCGGGCGAGCCGGTCGATGAGGTCGTCGACCTGCTCGTTGGTCTGCGCCACGATGATCAGCGGCTCGCCGGCGGCGGCCAGCTCGACGGCGGCGCGAACCACGAGGGTGGACTTGCCGGCGCCGGGCGGTGAGTCGACCACCACGCCCCGGTGATCGCCGGAGCGCAGGTCGGCGAGCACGGCGGTGATCACCCGCTCGGCCGCGACGGCCGGTGGGGCTGCCAGTTCCGCGAGCATGAATCACCCTCCCCGAGCCGACTGCCGAGCCCCGCCACCATACGAGCCGGGTCCGTCAGCGGCGGCGCTCCCCCACCGGGTAGCCGACCAGGTTCGGGTCGGGCCGCCGCGGAGGTACCGTGAGGAGGGCAAGGCTGTCGGTACAGCCAGAGCGTCATTCCCGGCGATCAGGTCCACCGGTCGTGGAGCAGCGCCATCTCCACCTCGTCCGGCTCGATGCCCCGCTGGTGTGCCTGCCCGGCCGCCCAGCGCAGGTAGGCGAGCCACTCCTCCGACACCCACCCGGACCGGCGGCGCACACCTGCCTCTTGGGGCAACCGGCGGGCCTTGTCGAGGATGAGCGGTTGCAGACCGTGGGCGCCGCGACGGTAGCCGGCGAAGTAGAGCAGCTTGGTGAGGAACACCGGGCCGAGCCGGGGCAACCGGGCTCCGCGGGCGGAGACCCGCGGAGCCCGGTGTGCCGGCATCGCTTCGGCGGCGAGGTCGAAAGGACCTCACGCGGACGGCACGGGGATCAGTGGCTGTAGGTGTGCAGCACCGGTGGCTCACGGTCGGCGAGGAGCATGACCCGTAAGGCGTCCGCGAAGCTGTCCGCGACGTGCAGCACTTCCACGTCGTGATCATCCACGACCATCCCGGCCGAACCGAGGAAGACCGTGCTGTTGGTGATCCACTCGGCGATCGGGTAGAAGTCCTGCCCGAACATCTTCTTCAGCTCCACGGCGATGTCGAACATCCCGCTGCCGGCGAGCTCGGGCTCGAAGAGGACGTCACTGTTCCGGAAGGCCCCGACCGCGACGGGCGGCGTCACGCGGAGGCCACCGAAGTTCCCGAGCACCTGCCGGGCCAGTGGATGCAGGACGAAACCCTCGGCTCCGAGGATCTCGTGCCAGCCGCGAACGTCGACCGAGCGGTCAGGGGCCCAGCCGGCCGCCCGCAGCGCCTGCACTGCGGCTGCGGGCAACCGGCTGGTGAAATCCTGTGCCATCAGAACTTGATACCCAGCCTTCCCAGGAGTGGGGTGCAGTAGTCGGGACACGGGTCGATCGGGGTGCCGTGTGCGTCGCCCCCGGATTGCTGGGAACGTACCCGGACCGATCGCATGGTGCCACCGTAGATCCCGCTCACCCCCTCCTGGTTGAACGCCTGGATGAGGCAGTGGACCTCGCCGCACGCGCCGTGCCGGTTGCTCAGCGGTGCGATCTTCTCCATGATCGCGCGGAGTGGCCCGGGAATCGGGAGTCCGTGTCCGCTGCGCCCGTAGTACGTCTGACCCGACCGTGAGGTGTACTCCGACGCCACCCGCGGGGTCGACGCCTTGTTGGGCCCGCGCAGGCTGTCCGCGTGTTCCGCCAGCGACTTCGGCTTGGCCGGAGCCGCGGCCGGCTTCGCCGGGGCGGGAGCGGGCTTCGCGGGGGCGGCGGTGGGTTCCGGGGTTCCCGCGTGTGGCGTGGCCGGGGAGCTGGGTGCCCCTTCCTTGGGAGCGGCGGTCGACGGTTTGGGGGCACTGCCGCCCCGGGCCTTGTTCAGGCCCGCCCGGAGGAGCTTGCCACCGCCGTGGAGCAGCCCGGCCGTGGCGCCACCGATCAAGCCGTCGACCAGCACGGTCTTGCCGAAGTCGCCCCAGTCCCAGGAGTGCTCACCCTGCGCGGTGTCGACGCCGTAGCCGTAGGCACCGGCCGCCGCCCCGGCTGCCGCGCCGGCCAGGATCACGCAGCCGACGCCGGTGGCGCAGACGGCGCCCACCGCGATCGCCGCCGCAGCGCCGATCGCGACCTCGCCGACGAACTGCAGCGGGTCTTCCTTGATGTGGTCGACCACGCCCGAGGCGAAGCTCTTCACCGAGTCGAAGAACCCGTGTCCGTCAAGCTCGACGTTGGAGATCGGGTTTCCGCCGGCGAAGGCGTACCGGCTGCCGCTGAACGGGTCGACCGCCAAGGTCAGGTCGTCGAGGGCCCCGTTGTACATGTCCCGGCTGAGGAAGCGGTTCAGGCCCGGGTCGTAGTTGCGGAACCCCATGTCGTACGTGCCCGAGGCCTGGTCCCAGCGGTGGCCGTTGAACCGGTACGAGTTGTACGGCTCGGCGTCCGGATTCTGCGCGTCGGGCTTGTCGGCGCCGGTGAACTTGGTGTCGTCGTTGTCTCCGTAGGCGGTGTAGCCGTAGGTGGCACGGGTGGTGCCGTCCTCGTGCTTGGTGATTGCCTCCACATCACCCTTCGGGTGATAGGTGTAGTGCGAGATCTCGGTGCTGCCGTCGTCCTTCTTCTTCAACTGGGTGAGCTTCTGTCCCCAGGCCGAGTACTCGTAGGACTTGGTGACCTTGTCCGCGACCTCCTCGTACAGCACGTCACCGGACGTGCCCAGGTAGGTGAAGGTGGTGGTCTTCTCACCCGTCCCGCCGGCGTTGGTGGTCTGGGAGGTGGTGCGGTCGAACGGGTCGTAGACGTACCGGGTGGTCTTCGCGGCGGTCCCGGCCCCGGAGCGGAGCTCGGCGATCCGGTCGAACCCGTCGTAGCGGTACTTCTCGGTGACCTGCCCGCCGCTGGAGACGGTGTCCAACCGGCCCAGCGGGTCGTAGTTGTACTTCGAGGTCAGCCCACCTACGGCGGTGGACGTCATCAGCCGGTTGCGGTCGTAGTTGTGGTTGGTGGTGACGTCCTTGACCGTCTGCGTGATGACGTTGCTGTTGGCGTCGTGGACGTACGTCTCGACGGTGGGGTTGGCCCCGGTCTTGTCGAGCCGAGCGATCCGGTCCTGGGGGTCGTAGGTGAAGGTGTAGGTGTTGTCCACGTACGCCGAGCTGTTGTCGGCGTTCATCAGCCGGGCGACGTCCCGGGCCGGATTACCATTGGCCGTGTACTCGAGGGTGTGCTCGGCGACGACCCCGCCTCCGGACCGCTTCTCCACCTGGTGCTGCAGGGAACCGTTCAGGTAGTAGGTGAAGTCGACGGTGTTGCCGTTCGGCTTGACCTGGTGGTCCAGCTGACCGCGCGGCGTGTAGGCGTACGTGGTGACGCGCTTGTCGGTGGCCGACGCCGAGGCGGCGTTGGTGACCGTGCTCAGCAGATCCCGCACGTCGTAGTCGAACTTCGACCAGGTGGCGTCGTGCGTGCGGGTGGCGACGTTGGCGTTCTCGTCGTAGGTGAAGGACGTGGTGTTCCGGACGGTGCTGCCGTCCTTCTCCTCCACCGCGGACACCCGGTTCAGCGCGTCGTAGGTGGTCAGGTAGCTGTCCACCTGGGCGTCGGGGTCCTGGTCGCCGACCTCGACGAGGTTGCCGTTCGGGTCGTACCGGTAGGTGAAGTTCTTCTCCTCGTCGTCCACGTCGGCGGAGTTGTCGCGGACCAGCTTGACCGCGTCGGCCACCACCGTGCCGTTCGCGTTGTCGCTCAGGGTGATCTTCTGGTTGGCGCCGTCGGCGGTGAAGGCGTACCGGCCGAGGCTCACCCAGGTGCCGGCTCCGCTGGTCTGGTCGACCGTCTTGCTCGCCGGGCCGCCGGCGTGGTCGACCTTGAACGGGGCGTTGGACGCCGCCCCGGTCACGGACGGGTAGCGGACGTAGACGTCGTAGTCGCCGTCCTGGGGGATGACAAGGTTCCAGGTGAAGGTGTCGGCCCCGGTTCCCGCCCCGCTCGTCTGGTAGTCGTATCCCTGGAAGGAGCCGGTGGTGGCCACCGCCCAGGTGCCGGCCTTGTCGGCGTTGTTGAAGTCGGAGTTGTCCACCAGCACGACCTGCTGGCCGACCGGCACGCCCTCGTCGCTGCGGGCCTTCAGGTTGCCGCTGGGGTAGAACTCCCACCGCATGGTCCGGGACACCGACCCGCCGGCTGAGGTCAGCTTGTTCTCGGTCTGCTGCCCCAGGACGTTGTAGTCGTAGGAGGTGACGATGTCCCACGGGTCGGTGGACGACTTCGTCCAGCCGTTGTCCCAGTAGGTGTAGTGGGTGTCGTTGCGGACCGACTCCCCGCTGGACGGCGGAGCCGACACCGTCGCCAGCCGGCCCACCGCGTCGTACTCGTAGATGGTCTTATCCGGCTTGTTGTACCGGGAGTCGTTCGGGTCGTAGGCGGTCCACTCCTCCTTCACCCGGTTCAGCTCGTCGTAGACGGTCTGGTAGGTGAAGTCGTCGGCCGCCAGGGTCGCCGTCCCGCGCGGCGTGACCACCTTGGTGCGGTTGCCGACCTGGTCGTAGTGGAACTGCGTGGTGTTGTGGACGATGGAGCCGTTGTCGTTCTTGTACGGCACCTTCTGCTCGACCACGTCGCCGCGCTTGTTGTATCCGACGGTCGAGCGGTTTCCCTCCTCGTCGATCGTCGCGACCGCCAGCCCGTCCCGGTCGTACTCGGTCGACGTGGTGTGACCGGCCGCGTCGGTGACGGTGGTGACCCGGTGGTCCAGGTCATAGTCGCGCTTCTCGGTGAAGTCGTCCGGGTCCGCGGTCGCGTTCTTCCGTGGGTCCACCACCATGGTGAGGTTGCCGACCTCGTCGTAACTCGAGGTGATCTTCTCGCCGGTGGCCGTGGTCACCGTCACCAGTTGGTAGATCTCGTTGTACGTGTTGGTGATGGTGTAGTCCCCCGCCGTCGGGCTGAGGTTGCCCTTCGGTTCGGTGACCGTCAGCCGGTTGCCGACCAGGTCGTAGGTGAAGGACGTCTTCCGCTCCGGGTCGTTCGGCTCGTCCTTCGGGGCGAGGTTGTATTCGACCCGGTCGCCCTCGTCGAACACCGCCTCGCTCACCGCGCCGTTCGGCGCGAACGCCTTCAGCACGTTGTCGTTCGCGTCGTACACCGGCGCGGGCGTGGTGATCAGTTCCCCGTTGTCCTGGTCCTTCGGGACGGTCTGCTCGAGCGGCCGGCCGAAGATGTCGTACGCCTGGGTGGTCTTGTTACCCAGCGCGTCGGTCACCTCGGTGACCCGCCCCCGCGCGTCGTAGACGAAGGTCGTGGCGTTCTGCTTCGCGTCGGTGATGGTCTGCGGGTACCCGTTGGCGTCGAAGCGGCTGTTGTCGGTGGCGTGGCCGTTCGCGTCGGTCACCCGGGTCATCTGGCCGGCGTTGTCGTAGTCGTAGCTGGTGGTGTAGTCCGCCGGGTCGGACGTGGCGGTGCCCAGCGGGTCGGTGACGGTACGCAGGTTGCCCTTGATGTCGTAGCCGAACCGCCAGGTGCGACCCTCCGACGACGACTTCTCCGTCAGGTCGGCGACGTACCCATTGAGGCTGGTGGTGTAGTTAAGCGTGGTGCCCGGCCAGCCGTTCTTGTTCGCCTCAGCCGACTTGATGGTCAGCGGGTAGCCGGTCTTCGGGTCGAAGTCCCAGGTCTGGTAAGCGCCCTTCGCGTCGGTCAGCCGGGTGACGTTGTGGTCGCCGTCCCACTGGACCGTGACGCTCTGGTTCTTGGCGTTGGTGACCGACTCCGGCCGCCCGTACGCGTCGAGGACGAACCGGGTGTCGTGCTTGAGCGGGTCGGTGGCAGTGGCGTGGATCTTCCCGCCCTGCGGGCCGTCGGGGTCGACGTAGTCGAAGTGCGTGATCCCGTCGACCCGGTCGGTCAGGTCCGCCAGCTTCCACTTGTTCTGCGGGTCGACCGGCGCCGTGTAGTAGCTCAGCGTCGTGTCGTGGCCACGAGGGTCGGTGACCTTGATCAGCTTGACGTTCTTGTTGCCCTGGGTGGTGTCGTACTGGAAGCCGAAGACCTTGGGCTGCGCGGAGCCGACGCCGTCGACCATCTTGGCCATCAGGCCCTTGCCGGTGTACGTGAAGCTGATGGTCCGGCCGGCGGTGTCCGTCATCGACCTGACGTTGTCGATGATGAACGGGTTGGTGAGGTTGTCGGCGGCGACCTCCTGCCAGGTGTCGTCGTCGATGTAGCGGTAGCTGTCGCCCTTGTCGTAGTAGTCCAGCGTCAGCGTGCGCCGGCCGGTGGCATCGCTGATGTACCGCAGGAACTTGGTCGGCTTGTTGTTGGACTTGCGGCGCTCGTAGACGAACGACATGGTGTTGCCGTTCTTGTCCACGATCGCCGACTGGAAGCCGTCCTCGTCGAAGAAGAACTGCGTCCGGTCCGGCTTGGTGAACACCCAGGCGCGCATCGGGTCGCCCGATCCGGTCTGCTGCAGGTACAGGTGCACACCGCGCGGGTGGGTGTAGTCACAGGTGGACGGGGTGCAGTCCTTGACGTCGCGGCCGTGGGTGTCGAGGACCCAGACGTTGGTCGTGCCGTCGCCGTCGGTCGCCCGTACCTGGGTCGGCCACTTCTGGCCCGGCGGGTGGAACGACAGCTGGGACCCCAGCCGCTGGACCGTCGAGGTCTGCAGCGACCAGCCGAAGCCCATCGACGACGCCGAGGTGTCCAGGCTGTTGTAGTTCATCCGGACGAAGGTGTGCGGCCCGCGCGACGGGTTGGTGAACGCGTTGTACGACCACACCGTGTTGCCGGCGTAGAGGTTGGTCATGAGGGTGCCGCCGGCGCCGGTGCTCTTGCCGGTGTAGGCGTAGAACTTCTCCAGACCCAGCAGGTCGCTGGTGGGGTCCTCGACCCGGATCTGCTGCGGCAGCTGCGGCAGCTGGCTGGAGGCGGACTTCCAGTTGTTGCTGCTGGTGTCGTAGATGTCCCAGGCCAGGGTGTACGCCTCGGCCTTGTTGCCGGCGCCCGACAGACTGGGGGCCTTCACCTGGGCGTTGACCGTGACGGTCTGCCCGGCCGCGAGATCCGACGGCAGCGTGGTCAGCAGTTGGTTGTCCGCGCTGCTGGCGTTCGTCCCGTCCGGGTTCTTCCACCAGTAGCCCAGCCGGGTGGAGGCGGCCGGCCAGGTCTCGGCGGTGGTGTTGGTGACGGTCACCGGCACGGTCACCGTCTCGCCCGGGTTCAGCCGCGGCGGGGTGGCGGCGGCGTGGTAGGTGACGGTGGTGTCGGTGTAGCGGACGTGCAGCCGCGGCTGCACCGACGGCTCGGCGCCCTCGGACGACACGAAGGTCGCGCCCTCACCGCTACCCGCGCAGGCCTTGTTCGGCTCCTGGGTGACCCGCACCAGGATTCCGTGGTTGGTGGCGGGATTCGCCCGCCACGACTGCACCTGCGAGGTCAGGTTGAAGTTGACCCACACCGAGTTGAGGGTCGGCCCGAGCCCGATGACGTCGATCGGCGCGGACACGGCGTCCCCACCCGCGTACGTCCACCGCGTGCTGCCGGACGCGTTCAGCCAGGTGGCGGTGGCCTCGTCCCACGCACGGGTCACCGCATGGGTGGCGAAGTACGCGGCGTTGCCGTTGTACATGGTCCGCCACAGGCGCCCCTCGGCCTGGGTGATCCGCGCCGTCGCCGGGATCGCGGACACGTCCCACCGCAGCAGGGCACGGGTGATGCCGGCGCCACCGGGCACGTACCCGACACCCACCATCGGCCGCCCGTTGAGCAGGTCGTGCGGCTGGGTGTACTGGCACGCCGTCAGCGTCGTGTCCGCCACCGTGGGGAGCATCGCGTCGACGTAGCCCGCCGGAGGCGTCTTCACCGCGACCGCCGGGGAGGCCGGTCGCTGCCCGTCCTTGCGGACCACGACCACCCGGTAGTACAGCGTGGTGTCCGGGGTCGCGGTGGTGTCGGCGTACGAGGTGGTGCCGCCGCGCAGCGGCGCCACCAGGCTCGCCGTGGACGGCGCGAAGTCGGCGCTGGCGCCACGGTGCAGCTGGTACTCCACCAGGTCGTCGCCCGAGGCGGAGGACGGGTCCACGTACGCCGACCAGGACACCTCGGCGCCGGTCGCGCGGACGGTCTGCACGTCGGAGACGGTCACGGCCGGCAGCCCGAAGGTGAGCGTGAGCTTCGGCGCGGTCCGGGTGGTGTAGGTCGGCCACTCCCCGGCCGGCGCCACCGGGAACTCGCCGGCCCAGAACATCGGCCCCCCGGCGACCTGCGCCTCGTTGGCGGCCTTGAGCATGAACCCGTAGTTCGGCCGCGTCCCGGCCACCCACTCCCGCACCGTGCCGGTCACCGGGAAGCTGGTCCACGAGTTGGTCTGGCTCGAGTTGTAGGTGGCGGTGCCGGCCAGGTCCCCGGCCGCCGCGTTGATCGAGTTCCAGGTCACCGTCGACGGCGTCCACGCCTGGGTGACCGCGCGCGCCTCCAACGCCACCGGGGTGCTGGCGCTGGTGCCGGCCAGCACGTTGTTGTCCCAGTAGAGGGAGAGGTCCGCCGCGTCCACCGGGGTCCCCGCCGGGACCACCCCGGCCAGGTCGAACGCCAGCAGGCTGCGCACCCGCCCCCACTGGTCGACGCCGACGCCCAGCCGCGGGTCGCCCTCGTAGTTGCTGGTGGCCCCGTACGAGACGATCATCGCGTCCTTGGCGGTCGCCACGTCCGGCTGCACCGTGATGGTCGGGTCCAGCACGACCGGGTACCGCCGGTCCTTCGCCGCCAGCCACGCCTGGTCCGGCTTGAGGCTGATCGTGCCGGTCGCGCTGGAGCTCATGGTCACCTTGTCGGAGTACGCGTATCCGTGGGGTGACCGCGGGTCCCGCTTGGCGTCGATCATGAACGGCTTCGGGAACGTGAAGACCGGCCGGCCGGTGACGTCCTTTCCGGTGGCGAAGAATCCGACGGACCCGTCCGGCAGCGTCCGCGTGGTCAGCCCGGCCGTGCGCAGCGTGAAGTCGTACGACGGCGCGGCGGCCGGGGCCGTGGCGAGGACGATCGACTCCTTCACCCCGTTGGGGGTGACGTCGTAGACCAAGTCCGCGCCCGCCCAGAGACCGGCGTACGTGACGGTGGAGCCCTTGACGGTCGGCGTGACCTGCCGTGCCGGCCCGGCCACCCCGACGGTCAGCCAGCGATCCCCGAGCTGGACCTTGAGCAGCGCGTCGGACCGCTCCCCGAACCGGGTCGAGAACCCGGTCGCGTCATTGCCGTAGCGGTAGCCGCCGTCCCGGACGGGCACGAGGCGGCTGTCGATGTCCCGCCACGCTCCCGACCGGTCGCGGTAGCGCACGGGCACGCTGGACAGCTCGGTCTGCAACCGCCCGTCCTCGAGCTGGTAGACCGTCCGGGTCGCGGTGCGGCTCCGGGTGATCTCCTTGACGCGCTTGCCCGGCGGTTTGGGCTTCTCCTGTGCCACCAGGAACGCCCGTCCCGGGGGCGCCCAGCCGGCGCCGGCCCGCAGCTCGCCCTGACGTTCCTTCGGTCCGCTCCCGCTGACCAGGTCCTTCAGATCGGTGAGGCCGGAGGCCAGCCAGGAGATGGGATTGGCGCTCCCGTTGGGCGCGACCACCGACGATGCCGGCACCAGGGCCAGCACGAGCAGGCAGACCAGCACCGCGGCGGTCCTGTGACGGTAGCGGCCGGTGCCGCGTCGCTGCCTCAAGGCCCGGATCAGTGAGTTCCAGAGATGACGAACGGATGCCGACAGCGACGCACGCATTGATCAACCCCCGATGACCAAGGTGGACAAACGCTGCGATCGTACGGGACCTCATCGTTGCATGTAAATACTTGAGTTAAGCACTGTGCGATTGGCGCGTTGCGTTCCGCGATTGCGGTCCGGGCACGGCGACGGGCCGCAGAGCGGCCTCGTCACCAACAGCGGCCGGGGAGCCGATTGTGTTACGGGCCGCTGTCAGTTGGTCGCGCACGGCCACGCGTTGACCTCAGACCGCCCCAGCCGAGCCGCTGCACGGCCGGCGCGCGTCGGTGCAGTGCCGCGCACGTCAGCGGCAACAGCAGAGCAGCGTTCCTGTCCGCGGCGTCGGGTTGCCGCCTCTCAGCGCGAACGCTGGTCGGTCGACGGCTGGGCCGTCAACCGAGGTTCCACATCCTGCGGCAGCTCAGCACCACAGAGCACGCAGATGTAGTCGTCGTCGCGGACGAGGTTGCGCTCGCCGCAGTCAAGGCAGCGCCGGAAGACGACGGCCTCGGTAAAGCCTTCCGGACGGCCGATAGCCGCCCGGTCGAGGGCGACCGCCACCGCCACCCATGAGGTCAGATCGGGGCAGTACCCGGTGGACTGGTTGCTCACCTCGGTCACAACCCAGCCGCCCCGCTCGCCGGCGAAGGCGATCTCCCCCGCGCCGAGGACCTCCCCACCGCCGGCGCAGGCGACATGCTCGCTGCGTCTCGGCGCGAGCCGCAACGTACCGCCGAGGTCGATGACGTAGGTGAACGGCTCGTCACGGTCGCGCGGATCCGCGGCCGTCAGGTAGGTGTCGAGGTCGACCGGCGATCGGATGGGCCGGCCCTCAGGGGCGTCGGCGACCGACGCCTGCACGTCCGCCGGGCCGACGTAGCGGTACCGGCGCCCCGCCCCCACCACGGCACCGACCCTACGCCCGCGCGGCGGGCCGCAGTGGACAAACCACACCGGTCCCGCCGCCTGGACCTGACCGCTCGCCCCTGGCGATCCCGTCCCCCGGGGCCTGGCCTCGTTCCGCGTCAACTTTTCTTTGCTAGGGCGTCGCGGTTCAGCGGGTGAACGCGGCGAGGAAGTCGTCGACGAGTCGGGTCTGTGTCGCGGCCGGCAGCCGGTCGGGGTCGAACAGCGCCTGAACCACCAGGCCGTGGGTGAACGCCAGCACGGTCGTCGCGAGCCGGCCCGAGTCACCGTCGGGAAGCTCGCCCAGCCGTTGGGCGTCCTCGATGGAGGTGCGCAGCCCTGCCCGGATGCGTTCGTAGCGAAGGGTCTGGGCGGCGAACAGGTCGGGGTCGGACAGGGCGGCGTCCCAGGAGCCGACCCAGATCCGGTTCATCGCCGCCGCATCGGGAGTCAGCGGGAGGATGTTGAGCACCTGCGTGCGCAGCGCCGCCAGTCCGGGTGCGGGAGCGGTCTGCCGGGGGCGCTGCGCGGTGCGTACCTCGAGAATGTCGAGGGCGTGGGCGATCAGCTCGCGCTTGCCCGCGAAGTAGTGGGTGACCAGTCCGGTCGAGGAGCCCAGGGCCGCCGCGACGGCGCGCATGGTGAGGCCGCCGAAGCCGTGCTCGGCCAGGACTTGCCAGACCGCCTCCGAGACGTCCTGGCGGCGGGAGTCATGGTCGGTGCGTGCGGGGGTCATGGTCTGTTAGCGTACATGCCAAACGTTTGTTATGTACGGAGGCTGTGATGTTCGCGTTGCCCCTCACCGACTCGGCCGTGCTGCGCCCGCTGGAGGCCTGGCACGCCGAGGAGTTCCTCTACCACCTGGACCGGGCGCGCGAGCACATCCTGCCGTGGGTCTCGCCCGCGTTCGTCGCCCGCGACCTCGGCGGGGCTCGCGCGGTACTGCGGCGTTACGCGGACAAGCGGGCTCAGGACAGCGGCGGCATCTGGGGCATCTGGCTGGACGGCCGCCTGGTCGGCGGCGTCATGTTCGTCTCCTTCGACACCGCGCTGGGTGTCTGCGAAGCGGGCTGCTGGCTGGAGCCCGGCGCACAGGGCCACGGCCTGATCACCCGCGCCGCGGAGCGGATCATCGACTGGGCCGTCGAGGAACGCGGCATTGCTCGCGTCGAGTGGCGCACCAAATCGCGCAACGCGCGCAGCATCGCGGTCGCGCAGCGGCTGGGAATGAGCCGCGACGGAACGCTGCGTCAGGTCTACCCGGACGGCGAAGGCGGACGGATCGATCTCGAGATCTGGTCCGTGCTGTCCGACGAGTGGCGGGCCCGCCGCGCCGGCCAACCCGGCCTTGCGCGCAAGGGCAGCATGTCCGCGGAGGTGAAGGCCGAACTCGACGGCCTGATGGCCACCTTCCTGGGCGCCTTCGCCAACCCGGGCGGCACCAAGCCGAATATCCAGGCGATCGAAGACGTGTTCATCCCCGAAGGGATGATCATCAGCACCGTCGGCGCGACCCCGGTGATCTACGACCTGCGCCAGTTCGTCGAACCTCGCGAGAAGATCCTCACCGACGGGACGCTGACCGAGTTCCGGGAATGGGAGACCTCGGAGACCACCGAGATCTACGGCTCGATCGCCCACCGGTTCAGCGAGTACCGCAAGTCGGGCTACCTCAACGGCGAGTGGTTCGAGGGCCGGGGCGTGAAGACGACCCAGTTCGTCATGACCCCGTCGGGCTGGAAATTGAGCTCACTGGCCTGGGACGACGAGCCGACCCTCGGGCAGGCCATGGCAGGTGCCTGAACCGGACTGAACGCGGCCACGACGGTCCCTGCAGCGCCGGGGATCGCTGCTTCTGGCGCAAGCGCCGGCGTCCTGACAACCGGGGCCCGGGCAGGTCCTGTTGGTCCTGCCCGGGCCCCTCTTTGTCACCGGTGCCCGCGGGTGTTCAGCACCAGGGCGGCGGTGATCAGCCCAGCGCCGATGAGCCCGGCCGAGCTCAGGCGATCGCCGAGGAACAGGGTGGCCAGGAGTGTGGCGACGAGCGGTTCCAGCAGCGCGATCAGCGCTGCCGTACTGGCCGGGGCGGTGCGCAGGCCGCGGAAGTACAGGGCGTACGCCATCGCGGTGGGCACGGCGCCCAGTAGGAGCAGCAACCCCACGGACGTCGGGGTCGGGACGAAGTTCATGCCGGACGTCAATGTGGACGCGGCGGCGAGCACGGCCCCGCCGAGGGCGAAGCTCACGCCGGTGGCGGTGAGATCGTCGAGACCGGTGACGGGCCGGGTGCCGATCAATGTCATCGCGGCGAAGCCGGCGGCCGACAGCAACGCGAGTCCGCCCCCGGTGAGCGCTCCGGTGGTGGTGATGCCGCCGGCCGGCGTGCCGACGAGCAGGGCCAGACCGGCCACGGCCAGCGCCACCGCGGCCACCATCGACCCGCTGACCCGCCGCCGTCCGGTGACCCGTTCAGCGGACAGGACCAAGACTGGCGAGGCGCCGATGGTGAGCAGGGTGGCGAGGCTGACGTTGGTCAGTGACACCGCGGCGAAGAAGCAGGCCTGGAAAACCGCGGCGAGCAGTGCGTTCACGGCCATCCGAGCCCAGGCTTCCCGGCGGCGGGGCAGCGGCTTTCGCGCCAAGCAGAGCCAGCCGATGACGAGCATGCCGGCGACGGCGAGCCGGTAGGACGCCACCGCCAGCGGTGACAGCCCCGTTTCGTGGGCGAGGAGGCTGCCGGTGGGGCCACCGGTGCCCCACAGCACGCCGGCGGGGACAAGCGACCACAGGCCGGTGGCGGAGCGTCGGACGGCAGCCACCGGTTGTTCAGAGACAAGCATGAGGGAATCGCTCCTGCGACGAGAGGAATTGGGGGTCGCGGAAGCGGGGCGTGCCGGACTCAGCGCTGGGTGAACCGCGTGTCCAGCCGACACCGGCTGGACACGATGAGCAGAGGCGCCCCGCTCAGGAGCGCGGCGGGGAGATGATGTCGAAGGTCCGGCCCATGACCCGATCCTACGCACCGCCACCGGAGGCCACGAACCCGTTTTCGCGGGGCACCGAGCCGACGCATCTCATGGGTCAGGGCCATCAGAGGCCACGACGGCTGTGCGAGACGACACACCGCCAGGTCATCACACGCCCGACCGGCACTCCGTCCATAGAGGCGAGACCTACAGAAGGGACCGAAGCCATGCGAGTACTGTTCGCCGGCGCCTCGGGCGCCATCGGTACGCCCCTCACCCGCCAACTCATCGCCGCTGGCCACCAGGTCGTCGGCATCAGCCGCAGCCGGTCCAACGCCGAGCGGCTGCGCAACGCCGGCGCCGAGGCCGTGGTGGCCGACGTACTGGACCGCGAGAACCTGCTCGCCGCCGTACGGGACGTGCGGGCCGACGCGGTCGTCCACGAGTTGACGGCGCTGGGCACCACGAAGATGGGCGAGGCGCTTCAAGGCACGAACGCCCTGCGTACCACCGGCACGGCCAACCTTCTCGCGGCGGCCCGGGCGGTCGGCGCCCACCGCTTCCTCACCCAGTCGATCGTGCTCGGCTACGGCTACCGCGACCATGGCCCGCGCGTGCTCACCGAGGACGACCCGTTCGCCGAGCCGGTGGGCGGCAAGCTCGGCGAGGCGGTGGCGGCGATCCGCTCCACCGAGGAGCAGGTGTTCTCGGCCGACGAGATGGAGGGCGTCGCGCTGCGCTACGGGTTCTTCTACGGGCAGGACAGCATGACCAGCATGATCGTCAACCTGGTGCGCAAGCGCCGGTTGCCGGTGCCTTCCGGGGGCGGTTTCGCCAACTTCATCTACCTGGAGGACGCCGCTGCGGCGACCGTGGCCGCGCTGGAGAAGGGGCGGGCCGGGCAGGCGTACAACATCGTCGACGACGAGCCGGTGCGCTGGGGCGACTACCTGGACACGTTGGCGGCCGCGTTCGGGGCGCGCCGGCCGTGGCGGGTGCCGAGCTGGATGCTGCGGCCCATTCCCTACGCGCACGCGATGATGACCACCTCGATGCGCGTCTCCAACGCCAAGGCCAAGCGCGAGCTGGGCTGGGCTCCGGCGGTGCCGACCTACCGCGAGGGCATCCCGCTGGTCGCGAGGGCGATCCGCTGAGCGTCCGCCTCGTCAGTCGATGATGTTCAGTTCGGTCAGTGCGTCGTCGGGGAGGGCCAGCGCGGCGGCGGCGACGTTCTCGCGCAGGTGCGCGACCGAGGAGGTGCCGGGGATGAGCAGGATGTTCGGGGACCGGTGCAGCAGCCACGCCAGCGCGACCGCCATCGGGGTGGTCTCCAGGCGGGCGGCGACGGCGTGCAGTTCCTCGGACTGCAGCGGGCTGAAGCCGCCGAGCGGGAAGTAGGGCACGTAGGCGACATTCTGCGCGGCGAGGGAGCCGACGAGGGGGTCGTCGTCGCGGTTGGCGATGTTGTAGAAGTTCTGCACGCACACGATCGGCGCGATGGACTGCGCCTCGGCGACCTGCTCGGCGTTGACGGTGCTGAGCCCGAGGTGCTTGATCAGCCCCTGTTGTTGCAGCTCGGCGAGGACCGTGAACGGCTCTTCGATCGTGCCGGGGGTAGGCCGGTCGAAGCCGCCGACGCGCAGGTTGACCACGTCGATCACGTCGAGGCCGAGGCGGTCCAGGTTGTCGTGTACGGCCTGGCGCAGCTGCTCCGGGGCCAGGGCCTGCGGCCAGTTGCCCTCGGCGTCGCGCAGCGCCCCGACCTTGGTGACGATGTGCAGGTCGTCGGGGTACGGTTGCAGGGCCTCCCGGATGACCTCGTTGGTGACGTACGGGCCGTAGAAGTCGGCGGTGTCGATGTGGTTGATGCCCAGGTCGACGGCCTCGCGCAGCACGGCGATGGCAGCGTCACGGTCGGCCGGTGGACCGAAGACGTGCGGGCCGGCCAACTGCATCGCGCCGTACCCCATCCGGGTGACCGTCAGCTCCCCCATGCGGAACGTGCCGCCGGGCAGGCTGGTCGACGTCATGCGGCCTCCTCTCCCTGTGGTGGCAAACCCGCGGGTTTCCCGCCGATGCGGCCGCCAAACCCTGCCGCCCGGGCCGGCCGGACCGACAGGGTAGGTGTGCCGACCAGCCCGGCCGCTTGGTCAGGGGCAGGTCGCCGTAACGCCGTTGGCGACGGACCTGATCCCCGGGGCGTCGCGGACCGTGCCTCAAGGTTCGGTGACTGAGCTGCGCGGAAATCGGGGGTTGACTCGACGGGTGTTCCCGGGGCGTACTCGATATACGTCCCCGCACCGCCGGCTGGCGCGGTCGGCCACAAAGAGGCGCGCTGGCACTGTCAAGACGTGGCACCTGCTGTTGTTCGCGCTGGCGCTGTCGAGGACGTCGAGAGATGGGAGGCCCGCATGAAGGATCAGTCGTCGGCGAGTTGAGCCGCGCCACGGTGGCGCTTGTTGAGCGCTGCCGGTGGCGAAAGTCCTGGCCCCTTGTGGCTCGGCTTGCCGCCTGCCCCGCGTCCGTCCGGTTGACCTCAGCCTGCAGTTCGGGTTGTGGCGGCACCTGCTGCCCGGCTACCTGCCCTGCCTTCAAGGGTCTGGATCGTTCGTTGCCTCGACCGTAGTGACGTATTGCCGACCTCTGCACGTACAAGGGGTGCGCCCTGATTGGGCATCCCCAGGCACGGTCGCGCCTGCCCGAGGACTGGCTCTGTGTGGGCAGGCGCGACCTCGCCGGCATCTTCATCGCCCGTGAACCCCTACAGACGAAGCTGGAGCACGAACATGATCTCAACCGTCATCAACGCAAATAGGCTGGCGGCTGCCTTCTCGGTTCGCCGGCCCAGGGTAACGCCATTCGAGGCTCTACCCGGGCGACGTGTCGACAGGTGGTGGGCCGTTGGCACCACTTGAGCAGCGGCCGCCTGACCTGCCCAACGAGGTGCGGTCGGGGCGGGAGCGGCTGGAGAACCGGATCCAGGTGCTGATCATGCTGTTGATCGGCGGCGCGGCCGGCGCAGCCTCTTTCCGTCACGTCCATGACGTCGCGGCGGCGCACGGCCAGCCGGGCTGGCTCGCCTGGGCCGACGCTGTCGTCCTGGAACTGGCCTCTATCGCCGCCGGTCTTGAATTGCGCCGCAACCGGCGGCTGGGCAAGAGCGTCGCCTTCCCGGCGACCGTGCTGACAGTGGCGGTGTTCCTGTCCCTCGCCGCCCAGGTCGTGGAGGCGGAAGCGTCGCTGATCGGCTGGGTCGCCGCCGCGTTGCCGGCGCTCGGTTTCCTGACGATGGTGAAGATCGCCCTCGGCCGTGCCGACCCCGCCCCAGCCGAGCAGACCGCCCGGCCGATGCGGACCGAGCCAGGACCGCCGCTGATCGTGGACGCCGTCGTCCCGGACACCTGCGGGCCGGTCCCCGGACCGCCGCTGCCGGTCCCCACGCCCACTGTCCCGGTCCGGGACTGCACCACCACGGTCCCGGCTACGGCGGACCAGGACCCGCCGGTCCGGGACCGCCGCGACAGCGACCCGCCGGTCCGGGACCGCGGCCCGGAGTTCACCGCGCTGGTCCCGGCCGCCCGGACCGCCGCCCACACGCTCGCCACCCACGGGACACCCCTGTCCCGCAAGGAACTCGCCCGGCAACTCCGCGCGGACGGGCACCACCTGTCCAACGCCACCGCCTCAGCACTCGTGCGCGTCCTACGCGCCGAGACCACCACACCGGCCCCGGTCCCGGCCCCGCCGAACCTGTCACGTCGGGAGGCCGCGTGACAGAACCACAACCGGCGACTTCTGACAGAGCACACCGCCCCGGTCAGACCAACGCCTGTCAGGAAGCCCGCCTCCTGACACAACCTGACCCGACCTGTCACAGCGAACACCGCCCCGCCCGCCACAGCGCCCGCCGCCAGTGCACCTACTGCCCCTGCACCCGCACCCCGATCATTGAAGGAGCGACGAGGATGCTGACCCAGCTCAACGACCCCCACCAGCGCCACCAGCGCTGTCACCGACCCGCGACACCCGCCCTCTCACACCACGATCGCAGCGGTGTGACCGGCCATGCCGGTGTCGGTGTCGATCCCCGTTCCACTGTCCGCCTTGATACCGACCCCCAAACTGACCCCCGATACTCCCTGACAGCCCAGGTCAGGTCCGCTCTCACCGAGCCCGAGCGGTTCCCGACACACCCTCATGTGTGGGGTGTCCCCCCAGGGGCCGCCCATGCGTAAACCGCTACCCGCGCCGGATCCGCTGCTGCGCCTGCAGGCCAGCATCACCGCCCGCGACGACCGCCTCCTCGGCTGGCTCTACGACCACGGACTGCTGACCACCGACCAAATCGCCGCTGCCCTGTTCCCGTCCCTCGATTTCGCTCAACGCCGGCTACGCCGCCTCACCGTCCTTCGCGCCGTGGACCGGTTCCGACCCAACAAACCCGACGGTGGCTCCTACCCGTACCACTACCTGCTGGACCAGCTCGGCTACGAACACGTCCGCGCCCAACGCGGACTCGGCCCGCCACGGCGGGACCAGGCCCGCCGCCGCAAACAATCCCTCACGTCACGACCGGACCTGCCCCATCTGCTTGGCGGCAACCAGGTCTTCATCGACCTGGCCGCCCGCGCCCGCAGCCACCCCAACAGCCGTCTGGACCGCTGGCAGCCCGCGTCCGCCTTCCACGACCCGGGCGTGTTCTACCGCAAAGGCGGGGACCCACAGATCATGGTCCACGGTCCGAGCGGCCTCCCCCGCCCGGACGGCGCCGGAGTATGGACCGAGCAGGATCGTTCGGTGCCGTTCTTCCTCGAATACGACACCGGCCGCGAGCGCCTCGACATCCTCACCGAGAAGATCGCCAAGTACGAACGCTTGTACGCGATGAGCACTTGGGCATGGCCGGTCCTGTTTCACCTACCGTCGGCGCGACGTGAGGCGAACCTGCACCAGCGCCTCACCGGCATCACGCCACGAGCGTTCATCGCCACCACCGCCGTCGACCTACGCGCCGCTACCGGCGCGAGCCCCGCCGAGCAGGTGTGGCACCTGGTTGGTCTCGGCGCCGGCCGTCGCCGCCTCATCGAACTGCCCTACATCGACACCCACCACGACCAGGAGTTCCCTACCCGCACCGCGGCCGGGCCGCACGGGCGAGAATCCTGATGGCCCTTGACGGTGTGAGCAGCCCGGTTGACCGGGCTGTTCACACCGTCAATTTCGTAGCGGCGGGTGCGGTAGGACCGGAAGCCGGGCGGGCACCTGCGACCAAGCGGCGAGCCAGCCTTGAGGTCACGGAGCTTTGTACGTCCGCTGCTCTGCCTGCCACGCCCGTAGGGCGCCCTTGATCCGCTGGTTCTCCGCCCGCACGTCGTCCCGCTCGCGAATACGCCGCTGCAGCTCGAAGGCGAGGCGGTGCAGCAGGGCATCGACTTCGTCGACCTGGTAGCCGCGCCGCCCTCGTCGGGTCAACGGCAACGGCAGCGCGGCGATCCGGTCCGGGGTGAGCGGGCCGCGCAGGGCGTGCCGGCTGCGGTAGACGGTCATCGCCACGGGATCCGATCCGGCAGGTGGATCCGCTCGCCGGGCACCCGGGCGGTGAGCAGCCGCAACCGCGACCCGGCCAACATCACCGGCGGCCCGCACACGTACACCTGCTGGCCGGGACGATGGTGGTCGAGAGCGACGGTCAGCGCGTCGCCCCGCTCGCCCTGCTCGGCGAGGGGGTCGTGGGAGAACGCCGGCACCACGGTCAGCCAGTCGTGGGCCTGCTGGAGCTTATCGAGGGTGATCGCGTCGTACAGGCTCGCCACGTCACGGCTGCCCGCGATCAGCGTCACGCGCCGGCCGTCCGGGGCGGCGGCGACCTGCTCGACGATCGCGCGCAGCGGCGCCAGCCCGGTGCCGCCGGCGATCAGCAGCAGATTCCCGTCGTGCAGGCTCAGCCCGGTGTCCGTCGGCGGGCCGAGGTGGAGCAGCTCGCCGGGGCGTACCTGATGGACCAGGCTGGTGGAGACGGCGCCGCCGCGGACCGCGCGGACGTGCAGCTCGACGGTGCCGTCCGGGCGCGGCGCGTTCGCCGGGCACAGCCAGCGCCACCGGCCGGGCCGGCGCGGCGTGCAGACCGGCACCGCCTGGCCGGGCCGGTGGGGCAGCCGCCGCCACGGCCGTACCGTGATGACGGCCACCCCGTCGCAGGCCAGGTCGTGGTCGAGCACTTCGACCGGCCACCAGGCCGGGCCATCCCCTGCTTGTGTGGCTGCCAGCTCGACCTCATGCCAAGGCACGGTGGTCCGTAGCGCGTCGTCGATGACCGTCTGATGCTCTGGTCGCAGGCCGAATCGGCGGTACGCGCGGCCCAGGACGCTCAGCAGCGCCAGCTTCTCGGGGTCGTCCGGGGGATCGGTAAGCCGGCGCAGGGTGGCCTCGATCAGCGGGGCGTCCCGCTCCGGCAGCAGGCCCGGGCAGAGGTCCTCGACCTCCTCCCAGAACGAGCGCCGCCGCAGGTAGCTCTCCGCGCGCCGGCGCTCGGCCTCCGACCAGCCGAGGTACGGCAGCTCGGTGTTGGTGGTCAACGCTCTTGCCACCTGCTCCGTCAGGCGGTCCCGGTCCACGCCGATCAGGTACGGGGACAGTTCCGCGTCCGCCGCGACGAGGCTGAGCCAGCGGGCGACAGCCTCGGGCGTCTCCTGTTCCGTCACGCTGGCTCCCCGAGCTGCTCCTCGGTGGGGCCGGCGGCATGGATGGTGGCGTGGACCCAGCGGGCCAGGCGGCACGGGTACGGGACGCGTTCGCTGCGGCACAGCTGGCCCTGCGGCCAGGGCTCGGGGGCGTGGACGCGGACCGCGTGGGCGGCGAGGGCCAGGTCCTCGTCGGTGACCGGGGTGAGCACGGGAAAGTCGGCGAGAACGGCGGACATCGGTGGGCGCCTCCGGCGGTGGGGTGCGTGGGGTGGCGCCGGGACGGGCGGGGACGGCCGCCGTACGGGGGAACGACGTGGCCGGAGCCCAGCACCCGCCCCGGGCCATGCGATCAGCCTCGTGTTCGTGCTGAGCCGGAACTACAGCGCCGGAGGAGCCTCAATGACGCAGAAGTGAGGCGTCTGCGTACCCGCCCGGATCGACGGGGTGTTACTACAGTGGCGGCAGAGCGGAAGGAGATCGGGCGTGGCCCTGAAGCGGCACCGGCTCTGTCAGCGACGCAAGGCTCTTGGATACAGCCAGGAGCGCCTGGCCGAACTTCTCGGCGTGGAACGGTCGACCGTGGTGCGCTGGGAGAACGTCGAAACAGACCCACACCCGTGGCACCGAACCCGGATCGCTTCCGCGTTGGGAGTTACGCTCGAACAGCTCGACGACATGCTTGTTGACGTGTCGGTGGCAGCACATCGAGGGCAGGCCATGGGAGATGACGCTCGTAGTGCCGCCTCCGGCGCCGCACGGCTGGAGCTGCTGAGCGGCCTCCGCACCTTCCTCACCAGCTACCTGACGGCGCCTGACGGACCGATGCCATCGCTTGCCGACGTGCGGCGGAGCGTTGGCCGGGTACACAACCTCTACCAGCGGGCGAGCTACACGTCGGCCGCTCGTCTGCTGCCGGACGTGCTCAGCCAGGCGACAGCCCTGACTGGCCACGCCAGCGGACTGCATCGCAGCAGCGCCTTTCGGCTGCTCGCTGCCGCCTACATCGCGGCATCGAAGCTGGCAGCCAAGGTCGGTGACGGTGACACCGCCCTGCTGACCGCCGATCGGGCTTCCACCGCCGCCCGGTTGGCGGACGACCAGGCCTTGGCAGCCGTGGCCGCCTATCAGGCAGCATGCGGGCTCATGCGGCTCCCCGGGAGAGCGGGCGACGCGGAACAGATCGTGCTCACCAGCGTTAACCTCCTCGGTGCCGTTGACGACCCAGACCTGCTGTCCGCGCAGGGAGCGTTGGTACTGCTGGCTGCCGTGATGGCCGCTGGACAGGGCAGCTCTAAGGAAACGGGCCAGTTCCTTGCGCAGGCCGGAGACCTGGCGGCGGTTCTCGGCTCAGATCGCAACCGGCTGTGGACCGGGTTTGGTCCGACGAATGTCGTCATCCACGCGGTCTCCGCTGCGGTTCGAGCCGGCAATGCGGACCAGGCGCTGGAGGTCGGGTCGCGGCTCGACACATCGCGGTTGCCGGCGGTGCTGGTCGGTCGGCGGGCCCAGGTACACGTCGACTTGGCGGCAGCGGCGTTCATCTCCTCCGGCGATCGATCAGTCTCCGTGCTGCACCTTCTTGAGGCAGAGCGGATGGGCGCCGAGGTGGTTTACACCAACGTGCAGGCGCGAGCGCTGCTGCTGGACCTGCTGGCCAAGGAACGGCGGCCTACGCCAGGGCTGCGGCCCCTGGCGGAGCGGGCTGGGCTGCTGGCATGACTCATCGGGGTGTGCTGGCTCTGGTGGTCTGTGCCGCTCCTCCGGTGCTGCGGATCGGTGAGCTGATTGAACTGCTGCTGACGGACGGGTGGGCCGTCTGCGTGACCGCTACGCCGACAGCGGCCACGTGGATTGATCGGGAGGCCTTGGAGCGCCAGACGGGGTATCCGGTACGGGTGGAGTGGCGGATGCCGGGTGAGCCGGAGTCGCATCCCGTTGCGGATGTCGTTGCCGCGGTGCCGGCGACGTTCAACGTCATCAACAAATGGGCTCAGGGGACCAACGACTCGCTTGCCCTCGGCGTTCTCAACGAGACGCTCGGTGCTGGCATCCCGGTGTACGCGTTTCCAACCGTTAAGGCGCAACTTGCCGCACATCCAAGCTACGACCGGCACCTGAGACTGCTTGAGAACGCCGGCGTCCGAGTAACACCGATGACCGGCGTTCCCAATTGGCAGATGATCGCGGATCGACTCCGACCGTCCGGCGCGGGGCCTCTGGACTCTTAGAGGGCATCTCGTTCGGATCTGATCTAGTACACGCTGGTTGGATACGGTGCTGGATGCGGGAAGCGGAACCCGCGAAGATCCACACATGCCGAGCCCTCGCCGCCCGTATCGCACCGATCTATCCGACGCCCGGTGGGCGCTGATCGAACCGATCATGACCGCGTGGCGGGCCGCGCAGGGCGGTCTGGGCATCCGTCAACCCGTGCACGACCTGCGGGAAATCGTCAACGCGATCCTGTACGTCAACCGGACCGGCATCGCCTGGGAGTACCTGCCCCACGACTTGCCTCCATACAAGACCGTCCACTCCTACTTCACCCGGTGGGCCGCCGACGGCACCACTGAGAAGATCCACAACCTGCTGCGCGGCAAAGTCCCGACAGGCAGCCGGCCGCGATGCCGAGCCCACCGCGGCGATCGTCGACTCGCAAAGCGTCAAGACCAGCAGCAACGTGCCCGAAGCCAGTCAGGGCATCGACGCCGGCAAGAAGATCAAGGGTCGAAAGCGGCACCTGGCCACCGACGTTCTCGGCCTGCTGCTGGTCGTCATCGTTACCGCAGCCAGCGTCTCGGACACCGCCGCCGGCCGTGATGTCATCGACCGCCTCGCCGTCACCCACCGTCAGGTCAGCACGGTGTGGGTCGACGCTGGCTACCGCAACACGGTCATCGAACGCGGGGCCGCCCACGGCATCGACGTGCACGTCGTGTCGAAAATTCCAGGCCAGAAGGGATTCCAGCCGCTACCCAAGCGGTGGGCGATCGAACGCACCAACGGCTGGATCATGCTCCACCGACGACTCGTCCGCGACTACGAAACGTCACCAGAGCATTCCCGCCCCCTCATCCACTGGGCCATGATCGACAACATGAGCCGGCGCCTCACCCACGAAGCCACGCCATCCTGGCGTGACGATCAACCCGAAACAGACGCACCAGCACCCACCTGATCAAGACGCCCTCTTAGAGGTCCTAACAAAGTCGTACGGCGTGTCGGTACGTGATGATGCAGGTGGCGAGGGCGAGGAAGGCTTCGTGGATGTCGTCGGGGCGTTCCCAGCGGATGCGTAGCCGTTTCATGCCGTGGTACCAGGCGATCGTTCGCTCGACCACCCACCTGAACATGCCCAGACCTGAGCCGTGGGGCTGGCTGCGGCGGGCGATGCGCGGGCGGATGCCCTTGACGCGTACCGCCCTGCGGTACTTGTCGTGGTCGTACGCGGTCGCCGAAGAGCTGGTCGGGGCGCTGGCGGGGCCGGCTGCGGCGGCCTCGTACGGGCGGGATCTTGTCGATCAGCGGGAGTAGTTCGGTGACGTCGTGACGGTTTCCGCCGGTGAGCGACACGGCCAGGGGGATGCCGGCGCCCTCGGTCAGGACGTGGTGCTTCGAGCCCGGGCGGGCGCGGTCGACAGGGCTCGGCCCGCTAATGGGCCACGTCGGCGGCCGCGCACGGCGGAACCTGTCAAGATCAATGAGACAAGATCGTTTTAGTTCTTCTGTTGTTCGGCTGGTTGTAGTGCGGGTCGGTTGATCCAGACCGCGGTGGGCAGCCTGGGCGGCTGGGGAGGCTGCCGGAATCGGTGTGGGTGGCGGGCGTGGGCGGCGGCGAGGACCTCGGCGCGCATGGCTTGGACTTCGCCGGCGGTGCCGTGATGGACCGAGGCGGGGGTGTGTAGCCCGATACCGCTGTGGCGGTGTTCGTGGTTGTAGTAGCTGAAGAACCGGTCGCAGAATGCGCGGGCGTCGTCGATCGAGCCGAACCGGTCGGGAAAGGCTGGGCAGTACTTCAATGTCTTGAACGCGGCCTCGCTGTAGGGGTTGTCGTTGCTGACCTTCGGTCGGCTGTGGCTGCGGACGACGCCGAGATCAGCCAGCAGCAGCGCGACCGGCTTGGACGTCATCGACGTGCCCCGGTCGGCGTGGATCACCCGTGGCGCCGCCCCGGCCGCCGCGATCGTTGCGGCGATGAACGTCTTGGCCAGCTCGCCGGTCTCGTTTGGTGCGACGAGGAAGCCGGGCACGTAGCGGGAGTAGATGTCGATAATGACGTACAGGTCGTAGTAGACGCCTGGGACTGGCCCGTGCAGCTTGGTGATGTCCCAGCTCCAGACCTGCCCCGGGCCATCGGCGATCAGCTCCGGTCTGGTCCGCGGTGGGTGCGTGGCCTGCCGACGCCGTTCACGCACGCCGCCGGCCTCGCGCAGGATCCGATACATCGTCGACTCGCTGCACAGATAGCTGCCCTCGTCCAGCAGCGTCGCCCACACCTGCGCCACCGACTTGTCCGCGAACGATTCATGGTTCAACGTCGCCAGCACCGTCGCGCGTTCGGCCGTCGACAGCTTGTTCGGCGGCGCCGGCCGAGGCAGCCGCGGCCCGGCTGGTCGTGGTCGCTGCCGCCGGTAGTGGGTGGCACGCGACTTGCCCAACAGCGCGCAGGCCCGCTTGGTCGAGGTCAGCCCGGCCAGATCGACGAACGCGGCGTCGATCACCTGCTCGACCGCGGATCGGCATCCGCGCTCTCGGAGATCAGCCCCAAGAGCGCGTGTGCTTTTCCCACGACATCCAGCGCGGCCCGGGTCTTGGCCAGCTCGGCGCGCAGCCGCTCGTTCTCCGCCCGCAGCCGCTCGGCTTCCCGATCGGCGTCGCTACGTGCCGGCTTACGCGGCTTGTCCGCCACCCCCGCCAACGATCCCGCGTCACGGGCCCGGCGCCACTCGATGATGTGCGAGGAATACAGCCCCTCCCGGCGCAGCAAGGCGCCCTTGGCGCCCGGCTCGCTCGCCGCGTCGTACTCAGCGACCACCGCCAGCTTGTACTCGGCGGTGAACGTGCGGCGCTTCGGCTGGTTCGACCTCGGACCCATCGACCCATCATCGGTCACGCCGACCTCGAGGTCAGCAACTGTCATCGTCAACGAAGATCATCCTGGTTCTCGCCCTCTACTCAGATCACGGAGTAGATCAGGTGTCTCACATCAGCCTGACAGAGAGGGCGGCGGGGGCATGGATGGCAGGAAGCGCCCAACGTTGTCACCGAGCAGCTGAAGGCTCCCCCTATCGGCCCTACGCACACCCCCGGACAAGGGCAGCGCGCTGAGCGGAGCGGCCAGCCTGTCGTACCTCGTGATGGCCAATCAGCCGAGTCTTGGACGGTACGGAAGATGCCCAAAGTCCGAACCAGACAGTCGCGCCCTGGCCACCCGGCCACTGTGACATGTGCTAGCCGTCGCTTAGTCTCGCTGGGTTGGCGCTGCCGCACGGGCGGGAAAGATCGAGCTTCGCCCGAGATCGCCGACGAGGGTCAGAGGCTCGAATATCTGGGGTGTTGGTGATTCAAGGAACCGCACAGGAAACACTTCAGCCGCTGTACCTGCTCTGCGACGCCTCCGTACGGATGCAGGACCACCACCGGATGTTGGCGGACCTACTGTTCGGGCACCTCGCCCACGAGATCACCCAGGACACCCTCCTAGCCTATTCCGTGCGCTGGGGCATCGAGCTCTACGACAACGCCGAGCAGACCATGACCCTGATGCAGCTGCAGCAGATGTACCAGGCCACCCGCGTGCCGCAGCTCACCACCACCATCGAGGAGCCCGAAATCGCCACCGCGCTCCGCGCGCTGCGTCGGCGAATGGGCAGCGACATGGCGCAGCTGGAGGCCGACGTGGCCGAGGTGCACTCCCCGATCGTCGCCGTACTCACCTCCAACACCTCCCTCGACACGCCCGCGGATCGGGCGGCGGCGCTCGATGCGCTGCTCACGAGGAGTCTGCGTAACGACGAGGAGCAGGACTGGTCGCCGAGCGTACTGTTCATCAATCTCCGGCCGACCGACGACGGCTTCCTGAACGAGCTGGCCGGCGGCCACGACAATGTGGCAGTCGAGGCACTGCGGTCCCCCGAGGATGTCGCGGCGGTGGCGCGCACGGTGGCGGCGACGGTCCGGCAGTCGGTGGCGCACGGTGTCTCCCGCCTGCGGTACGCCCAATGGGTCGTCGCGGACCGCGACCTCACCCTGGGTGGGTACTACGGAACGACTGCGGAAAGCGACCTCGTCGAGATCGTCGCGGCGACCGCCATGCAGTCCCTGGAGCCGCTCGTCTACCGCAGGTTCCGTAGTATCGAGAATGCCGACGACCACCCGTTCGCGCCGCTGCTGAACCTGGTGTCCCTGCGAAACAGCCCGGTACTGCCCGGCCGCATCGACCACCTCGCGGACCGAATGCTCTGGCCGCTGCGGCTCGTCGTGGGCGACGACCCGGTGACTCCCGTCGGGTTCGTGGCTCCCGACGTTCGACCGCTGTTCGTCGACGACGAGGACGGCGAGCGGGTGCCCCGGGTGATGAGCGCGCTGCACCTGGACGGGACGGCGCCGCCGGCGCAGCCGGACGATGTACCCGCCGCCGACGGCGTCCTGCGGGCACGGCTCTGCGCCGCCTTGGCGGACGCGGTCGACCTCGCCCACTCGTACGGGGTAGTCCTCGGCGAGGGAGCGCTGGAGTCGGCGCTCTACACCGTGCGTCCCGCACCCGCGGTGTTGCTCGCTGACTGCGACGCGGTCCGCCTGCGCGATCCTGCGGTCCCGCACTGGCAGGTGCCCGACCTGACCTGGCTCGCGCGCTTCGTCGACCGCTGCCTCACCCAACCCGCCACCGGGTCCGGACAGGACTCGCCGGTCCTCGACGCCACGGGGCAGGCCCTGTTGCGACGGGCTCGATCTAACGTCCCCGACCAGCTGCCGCGCGCCGGCGAGTGGCGGGACTTCCTGGCCGTTCGCGCCGTGGAGTTGCAGGGGCCGCCGGTACTCGAGCAGGTCCAAGCCGGCCCGATAGCCGTGCCGGTTGGATCGCCGGTCACCGTGCGGTGGCGTAGTCGATACGCCGACATGGTGATGATCACCGGACCGGACGGGACCAGCTGCTCGGCCGGTCCCGGCGATCTGGACGACGGGTGCGCCCAGCTCATCGCCACCCGCCCCGGCTGCTTCGAGGTTACGGCGACGAATCAGCTGGGTGACGATACGGCCCGGACGGTCTGGGTGCATGCCTTCGAGCTGCCCCGGCTCGCCGAACTGCCGGTGCCGGCTCCGCCGGTGGACCCGGAGGTCTGGCGCGCCGACGAGCTACGGGGCCTGCTCGACCGGGTCCAGAGCCGGTTGCGCGTCGACCCGGCCCGGGCGTTTCCGCCGCTCGTACCGTTCGATCCGGCCGCGCCGGAGGCTGCCGAGCGGCGGGCAGCCTCGGCGTTGTTCCGTCATCGGCGCTCGATCCACGCCGTGATACAGAATGCCACTTTTCCGATCAATTTGACGCGCTGGTTCACCGCGCGCCCTGAGCGGCCGGAACATCGACGGCCGAGATGGTTGAGGAAGCTATGGGGCTGAAGCGAGCACTGGCGGCCGTCGCCGGCGGTCAGCGGAGCCTGTTGCAGACCACACCGGCGGACGAGATGCGGTACGCGGCCATGGGCGGCGTCATCGTGTCGACCGCCACGGTGGCCGCCGCGTCCGCCGCCATGGCCGTGCACATGGCGATGCGCACGCCCGTCGCGGTGGCCGTGTTGGTCGGTGTGGTCTGGGGCTTCATCATCTTCAACCTGGACCGGCTCCTGGTCGTGCAGATGATGCGGCAGAAGAGCAAGTGGAGGACCGCCGCCATGGCAGTGCCCCGATTCATGCTGGCGCTCGTGCTGGGCGCGGTTATCTCCACGCCGATGGTGTTGCAGATATTCGGGCCGGAGATCAAGACGGAGCTCAGCGTCCTCCACGCGAAGCGGATCGCCGAGTACAACCGAAACACCGCGAACAACCCAGACTACGCGTCGATACCGGCCTTGGAGAAGAGCGTCGCGGACGACGAAAAGATCGCCGCCGATGGCCTTGCCATCAACGTCGAGACGGATCCGGCAGTGCTCGAGGTGCGCGAGCAGTACGACGCGGCGCAGGCTCGGTTCGAGCAGGCGCAGAAGGACGTGGTCTGCGAGAAGGAGGGCAGGTGCGGCTCCGGCAGGCCGGGTGCCGGCATTGCCTTCAACGAGAAGGTGCGGATCCAGGACGAGGCGAAACGCGCCCGCGACGAGGCCCTCAGCCGGCTGAACGCGGCCCGGGCGACCGCGCAGGCCGCCCAGCAGAAGGCGCAGACTGAGACCGTGGCTGCGGCTCGCGTCCGGCTGGAGCAGAACCGGACGCGCCTGGCCGACCTGAAAGCCCAACTCGAGACGGACAAGAAGGCCCACGAGGCGGACTCGAAGAAGGACACCGGTCTGTTGGCACGACTGGAGGCCCTCGACGAGCTCTCCGCCGACCGGCCCGCCCTGCGCACCGCGCACCTCACGCTGTTCCTGCTGTTCCTGGCGCTGGAGCTGCTGCCCGTGCTGATGAAGGTGCTGCAGCTCGTCGGGCCGGAGACGGACTACGACAAGGTGGCTAGGGAGCACAGCGACCACTTGCTGCAACTGGACCGGGAGCGGCGGGCCATGGAGTTGAAGGCCGAGCAGGACCGGCTGCAGCGAACGGCGGACGCGGCGATCGCCAGCAACCAAATCGTCGTCGACGCGCAGAGCGCGGTGATGACGAAGGTTCTCGCGGCGTGGCAGCAGTTCGCGATCGAGCAGGCTGACGACGACCTGCGGAGGTGGCTGCAGCAGGCCCCGTCGTCCGGCGCGCCCTCCCTTCCACAGCATGCGCATGTCCAGTCACCGTCCGAGTTGGAGGAAGCGACGTCGGACCTGTCACACTCGTTGCCGGGACCGCCGGACGCTGGCGTCAGTCAAGCTGCCATCTACCGCTCTCCCCGTGGGACATCGGCCTGGCCCCCGCACGATGCCGCGCAGGCCGCGCCATTGGACGGCAACGGTGGCCGAACGAACGGCAGTTGGACCGGTCAGCACCCGGGCGGGGCAATCCCGGGTGGGCGTCAGGACCAGCAGCCGGCGGAGCCGGAGGAGACGTGGACGGTTTCCGGGAACGGCCGGACGCCCGCCGCGGATACCCCCCTCTCCGCCCGGCGGCTCAGGGAGCGCGCCCGGGACAGGCTTTCCCGCGCCCGTAGCGCGCTACGGGCGCGGACGCCCTCCGAGTGAGTGGCGGACCCAGCCCTGCCCCTCGACCCACTGCCACTTGCCGACGCGGTGTCCGTTGGCCAGGTACTGGTTGTTCGGCTGGGCCCCGGTCGGTCCAGCCGTCTGCGGCCGGGGCCGCGGCGGCACAGGTCCGCTGTGCCGCCCGGCCCGGCGCTGCTGGAGTAGGTCATACCACTGCCGCATCGTCGGCCGCTGCTTCTCCTTCTCGGCCAGGCTAGCGTCCAATAGGTCTGCGGCCTCATCGCCTGCCTGCGCCTTTAAGATCCGGCGCGCCTTGTGCGGGTCACGATTGACAGCGCCACCGCGTCCGTTGTCCAGGATCCGGACGACCATCAGGGCGAACTTGTAGACGTCCGTCTGCGTGCTCTGGATCGACCATCGGTTGCGTAGCCGGTCCCGGTCGTCGTCCGGCATCGGCGGATTGCTCTTGGATCCCCGCATCAACGCGGCGCTCGCCGCGAGTGCCTCCGGCGGCTGCCAGTTCGGCGTGTGGGGCTGCATCCCGAACACGGCCCGGTTGCCCCTGATCCGGGCGCTGTCGACGTCCACCACCATGATGGTCGGGCGGGCCGGGTCGGGGTCGTAGATGATGTTACGGCCGGAGATGTCGCCGATCACGACGTTCTCCTTGTGCATCATCCCGTACGCCGCGGCGATTGCCCTGATCAGCCGGATTCGGGTGGTCAGGTCAACCTTGGTGAGCCCCTTCCGCAGCGCCGTCTCGTCGTCTCCGAAGAGCGTCTCGATCTCGCGTGGCTTCCGGTTCACCCCGCCGGCGCGCTTCGTGAAGTCGTGGAAGTACTGGTCGGGGATGAGCCGCATGATGACGCCGTCGGCTGCGTCGTTCTCGTCCAACACCACCGAAACCGGCCAGATGATGCGGGCGTCCCAGGCATCCCGCTGAGTGCTGGGTAGCCGGTCCCGGAACCGGACGAAGTTCGACAGGCCGGTTGTCAGCGACGGGCCCGCGGCGCGCTTGGTGGCCTCGTTGTACTTCTTGTACACGAAGCGCACGCCGGCGAATCCGGGCAGTCGCAGGTCTGGTACCAGGTAGATGGTGGCGGTGCCGCCACGCGCCAGCTGCTGGATCTGGCCCAGTTGCCCGACGGTCATCTCCAGGGGGGCGGTCATCGGGTCCTCCGGGCGGGTCCGGGCCAGATCGCGACGGCGGTTCGATCGTCGGTGAAGGTCTTGCGGTAGAAGGCCAGGTGCTGCGCGAACGCCAGCAGGTCGGGGGGCGTACGCCAGTTCACGCCGAGGAACCTGCTCACCGAACCGGTGGCCCCGCCGAGCGGGTCACCCAGACCGTCGGTCATCATGATCAGTGCTTGTCCGGGCCTGAGGCGGAGCGGTTTGGGTACGACCTGCGCATCGTCGGGCAGGGACTTCACGGTGCTGGAGAAGATGTCCTCGCCCTCGTTCTTGATCTGGGTGAGCGGCGTCCAGAGATCCCGTTCCAGCAGGAAGGCAGTGGAGTCGCCAGCGACGTTCGCCAGCAGGGCCCGGTACGTGCCGTCCGGCGAAGGCTCGGTCGCCACCGCGAAAGCCAAGGCCGTAGCGGACATGATCGACCGGGCGTGCGCGTGTGGCACTGGCGTTTCCGCTGTCTCCGGGTCGTCCGGATCGCCGCGACGCCTGGCGACCTTGGCCAGGTAGGGACGGGCAAGGTCGGCGACCGCGCCGTTCGCCGCTCCGACCGCCCGATCCCACGGTGGGGCCTTGGCCTCCTGAGCCCAGTCGCGCGAGTCCCGTGGCGGGTCCTGGATCAAATGGTCCACGAGGATGTCGGTGATACGGTCGCAGACCGCCGCCGCAGCCTCGTGCGACCGTTTGGCGGAGGAGACGCCATCGGCGATGCACCCGACCAGCCAGTGCAGGTCCCGGGTGAACCGGACGACGTATGCGTCTTGTCGCGGCTCGCCCCGCTCTTGATGGCTCAGCCCGCGAACGGACGCCGCCCGGTACGTAATGGAGCCGATGTCGGCTCCGTCGATCACGGTGTCGGGCGGTGGGGAGCGGAAGCTGTGCGGTACGCGAGCCCGTACAGCCGGCTGGCGTCCCTCGTCCCCGACGATCCACCGGTCGTTCGGGTGCCTTGACCAGGGCCGCTGCCGGCCGGTCTCCGCAGGCGGCTGCTCCGGGGAGGCGTCCCGAACCGCCTGGCCGCCTCGGGGCGCGCCTAGGTCATGGTCCGCCTGATTCGCTGTGGGTGGCTGCGGCAGTGCCTGCTCGGCCCGGGCCTGCGGAGAACGCGGATGCCCCGGCCCGAACGGCTCCACCACCGTCGGGTCGTCTAGGCGCTCGGACGCTCCGACGCCCCTGTCCCGGACGCTCGCGGCAGACCCGAGGGCCTGCGCGATCGGAGGCTGGCCTTCGGCGGGCCCCGACAAGGCGGCCCGGTACTCGCGGCTCACCACGGGCGCGGCCGGGCCGTCGCGGTCAGCGGCGGCCAGGGGGCCCAACGACTCGCGATCGGCAGGCAGCTCCGGGCACACGCTGCGGTCCCCTGCTCCCGGTTGACTCCCCCTTTGGGGGACGGATGCCTGGCCGCGGGGACTCGATGCCGGCGGTGAGCCCCAAGGCGACTCGGCCGGCACCAGATGTCGGGAGCCAGCGTCGTCGCGGTCGTCGGCGCCGTTCTGTCCACGGGCGGGGAGAGTGGGCACGGGCGCCCGGCCTCCGATCTTCTCCTCCTCCTCGACCGCCTTCTGCTCCTGGTCGCGATTGGGGCCCCACATACCAGCCCTCCGCTCCGATACTGTCTAGATCCAGTCGCCGAGGTCGTCGTCGTCCGGCGGTACGAATCCGCCGGCGGCACCCGCGTCGTTGACCGAGTTGGCCGACGCCACGATGCTGCTGATCAGCACCTCGGTGATTTGTTTGATGGCCGTAGCGGCATCGCCGGCGCCCTTGTAGATGTAGCTGCGCATCGGTTTGCCGCTGTCTTCCGGCTTCGGGAAGACCCACGGATCGAGCACCGCTTTCTCCATGGACGGGGTCACGCCGAACGGAATGATGTTGGGCCGTCCGCGGAAGCCCGGATCGGTGAGGTCCGCGTAAGCGGCTTGGACGCTGTTCCTGTCGTCGATGGGCTCGCCGTCGGTGATGAAGAAGACCGCAGGCCGGTAGACCTTGTACCCATCCTTCTTCATCTGCGCCAGGTCGCGCTCGATGTCCTTCCTGAGCTGCCGGAACGCGGCGGCGTAGGAGGTTCCGCCACGCGGGACGAACTGCGGAATGTTCTTCACGTCACGGAGGTCGCCAAGCGGAAGGACGGTGCGGGCGTCGTCCGCGAAGTCGAGCGCACCGAACCGCACAACGTCTCCCAGGGTGGGGCTTTCCTCGATGGCGTCGACGACCTCGGGCAGGATCAGGTTGGCCGCGTCGAGCGGGGCCCCCTGCATCGAAAACGAGACGTCGACCAGCAAATAGAAGGCCAGGGCAAGGACCTTGTCGTCGGTGCTGCCGCGGGAATCAGCCATGTGTTCTCCTGCTCGGCTCATGGAAGGCAAGGGCGCCCGGAAAGGGCTTCCGGGAGAGGGATCGCTGGGGAGTATGCGGCTCCGGGCCGCTTCAGGAGTCGGGGGCATATCGACACGATCCGAATGTCGCACAGCGTATCGGCTACCAGCCGCCCCTACCAGCTCAGGCGATCCGAAATGGACGATCTCTACCGGGTGCCACCGATTCCGGCAATCGGCGCGTGACTGCGGCCGGTGGGCAGTCGGCGGCATGGCGCTGTAGCCGATCGGCCACCGACCTCGGTAGGGGCACCTCCCGGGACTTGCCGCCCTTCGGTGGCGCGAAGATCAGTTGACCGCGAACGAGCTTGACTCGCCGAGACCGCGCTCATCCGCCTCATAAGAGGCAGGGCCAGCAATGATCAACGTTGACCATCCATGCCAGGCGTGGCAGCAGCTCAGAGCCACAGTCGCCCGGTTTGACCGACTACGCCCCGGACTAGATCGATACCGCTAAAAGTAAGAGTCCGGCTCCTCGACCTCCCGCGCCACCCGGACGTGCGGAAACGCCTTCCGTCGGTTTCCGGCATCTTCCGCCGTTACTCGCGCTCGGTTGTGCCGGATCTGTGCCATGTGATCATGACGGACACGGCGATCGGATCACCCGTAGTGGCCGGGAGGCTCGTCGTTCTCTTACTGCCTTCGCGCGCTGTGTCGGCCGAACATCACCGAGTGGGTCTGCTTGCGCTCGGTGTCTGAATCGTGCATTCTTGACCGAGACGTGGTCACGGACTGCGCTCGTCACGTGAAGAAGCTCCCGCCCCCGGCGGCACCGGCTTCATGGAGAACTACCTTGCATACCAGCCTGGGCTGGTTGGGGAGAAGTTCGAGGACGATCGCTGTTCATCCACGCCGTCGCGGACACGCCGGCTCGAGCGCCGGACCCCCGCAACGGGGTGCAGAGCCAGATGCCCTTCGCCCCGGGACCTCCGTAAGGAGTTCCGATCGGCAGCGAAGGGCTTCGTCGTTCATGGCGAATACCCGGGAGCGCCGATGGCACCGGCCGCATACTGCGGCTTGCCAGCCCCGGGGCAGGGAGGCCCCATGCCGTGACCGATATGACCCTCCGTTCCGACGAGAACGTCGAGCTTACGGTTTCTGTCGCCCCACTGGCCCGCAGCGGCCAGGAGGACCCCGCCGAGCAGTACCCCACCGCAGCGCAGGACGCCGATGAGATGGCGGGCACCGAGCTCGCCAACGAGCCCGACGCAGGCGCCGATGGGGACCAGGACGATGAGGACGAGTTCGACAGCACCTTTCCCGTGTCCGAGCTCGCGGCGGTACCGCGCGCCTCGGCTGTCAGCAAGCTCGCCCAAGCGCTGGTGAACCAGGCGGGGATGCAGGAGGGCGCGGCAAGGGCGGTGGCCCGTGCGTGCGTCAGGCCCGATGAGGTTCGCCGCCGGCTGGCATTCCCGGTGGCGGAGCGGGTGCCGGGCGGCACGATCTATAGCATCACGGTGCCGGTCTTTTCGTCTGCGCTCACGACTTACCCAGTGAACCTGCGCGAGGCCGTAGACAGGCAGTACGCGTTCGCCGGGGTCGGCCACAGTGAGTGGGCCGGCTACCCGTCCCTGTCGCAGATTTCGAGCGAGCCGGGCGAGACGGCTGAGGTCACAGTCCGCGCCCAGTCCCGGGAGCACGTGATCGCCAGCCTGAAGCGGTCACAGGCGTTCCTGCGCAAGAACAACACGTACGACGATTCCATCGGCAAGAACGGCGTCTTGAGGGAGGTCTACGCGGTAGCGGTCCGCATCGACCACGGCGACGGCTTTCCGGCCGCCTTCACGCTGGGCACTGCAGACGGGAGTTCGCGCACCGGGTCCTGCCACCGGCTCACCGGCGCCACTCCGGAGCAGATTGTCTACGGCTGGACGGCCGACGACCGCGCCTGGCGCAACGATCTGGGCCGGGACCTCGCCCTGGCAAAGCAACCGTTCGAGTCGCTCACCCCCGTGGAGCAGCGGAAGGTGCGCGCCTTGGTCATACCGGCCAAGCTCGCCGTTCGGTACGAGCCCGACGCCGGTTCCGAACTCACGTTCGCGCAGGCTATCCGCTTCGTGGTTGGGCTCACGCACGTCGATCCGCCCACTAAGTGGGACAGGGCTTCCGAGCTTGATGCCCTCGCGGAGTCGGCCCTCGATGAACTCTTTCGGCAGCACCGCATTACCGAGGACGAGGCCCGCTACCTGGGTGGTGACCTCGACCCGGAGGAGGCCGCAGCGAGGGGTTTCAGCGCCCTGCCCGACGTGCGGGCGGCTTTCATCTACAAGACGTTGTTGAGCCCGCGAAACCTGGCCGTCACCAAGCGCGGCATCCGCCGGGTCACTGCAAAGGCGTCGGTTCGTTACACCGTGGCTGTCGATGTCGCCGTGGAGCTCGCGCTGCGGGCTTGGCGGCCCACGTTGACCACTGCGCAGGCGTCGGTCGCAGACGCCGTCCGCTCGGCGTCGCAACGGGCGATGCGGCTATCGGAGGTTCACGATCACGCATGGGTGATTAGCGACCGGGCCCCCGAGCGGTTGCGTGCAGCGGCCCTTGCCGAGCTGCAGGAGGGCCTGGCCTGCGGGCCGGCTGCGGTCGAACTGACCGTCCTGGCCAGTTGGCACTTGCTGATTAACCAAATCATGAGGCGGGAGCTCAGCCGCAGCTACGACAAGCGGTCCCTCGACAAGGTGCTGCGGTCGCTGATGACGACCGAACACGGGGTACATCAGCTGGCGCAGGCACTGACCGACGGCCGCGCCGGCCAGCCCGTCCGCCCGGTCGACGACGAGGGATCCCCGGTTACCGACCATGACCAGGTGCACGACGACTGGATTCGCAGGACCTGGCCCGAGCCCGACAAGTCAGTCGACCTCGACCTGGACGAAGACCGCCTTGACACTCCCGAAACACTGCTGCGGCAAGCGCAGGACCGGGTCGAGGAACTGGTTACACGCCTAGTCACGTCCGTGGAAGCCGTAACCCTGATCCGCGGAGTCCGACGTCCGCTCATCCTGGAGCAGGGCTGGGCCTCCGGCGAGGTGGAGCGGATCACCGAGAAGATCGACAAGATCGCCCGGGAGCTCCGCAAATGGGCCGCGATCCACGACGCCAGCATGGTCGTAACCGAGGACCAGGACGAAGTCGACCTGTCCTGAACACGGGCGGGGCCATCGAGGTTTGGTGGCCCCGCCCTCTTAATGTTCGGATGGAGGCTGTCCGGATCGCCCGGCTCAGGAAGGCTGACGTCGTCGGCGCCAGACGCTAGCACTTCGCCCGTTACCTTTTTGATCGTGCCCAGCCGGGACCCTCGGCCGCCCGGCCCGGTATGACTTTCTGCCCCTGTCGTTCGGATGATCCGGGGGGTGATGTCGCCGGGTCGGGTGGCGTCGGCGGACCGCTGATAGGGACACGGCCACCCGTGTCGGGTAGGCCTCTTCGTAACGTGGCTGCCAACAGTCCGGCGCCCTGACTGCGGCCGAGGCCACGGACCATGCGTGGAGGCGGGTCTGGTGCACGACGGATACGGCGTCTTCGTGGGCTTGGACGTCCGCAAGGGTGATCATCACGCGGTCGGGTTGGCCCCGGACGGCAGGAGGCTGCACGACGCGCCGCTGCCCAACACCGAAGCCCGGCTGCGGCAACTGCTCGACAAACTCGCCCGCCACGGCCGGGTCCTGGTGGTGGTCGACCAGCCCGCCTCGATCGGCGCCCTGCCGGTCGCGGTCGCTTGGGCGGCCGGGCATCAGGTGGCCTACCTGCCCGGCCTGGCGATGCGACGGATCGCCAACCTGCACCGAGGTTCAGCGAAGAGCGACGCCCGCGACGCCTATGTCATCGCCGACGCGGCTCGCACCCTGCCGCACACGTTGCGGCGGGTCAACACCGCCGATGAGACCCCAGCCGAGCTGGACCTCGTCGGCTTCGACGACGACCCCGCCGGCGAAGCCACCCGGGTGTCGAACCGGATCCGTGGCCTGCTGACGCATATCCACGCCGCTCTGGAACGGGTCCTCGGCCGGAAAGTCGGACACAAAGCTGTGCTGGAGCTGCTGTCCCGCTGCGGCGGACCAGCCCGACTACGCAAGGCCGGCCGCCGCAACTACTCTCGATCGCCACCGTCCACGCGCCCCGCACGGGCGACTGCCTCGTCGAGCAGGTCATGACCGCGCTGGACGAGCAGACCGTCACCGTCCCCGGCACCACCGCGGCGGAAACGATCCTGCCCCGCCTCGCCGACAGCCTCCGCGAGACGCTCTGGCAACGCGACCAGGTCGCCGCCCAGGTCGAGAGCATGCTTGATGCGCACCCTCTTGCCCCGGTCCTGACCTCGATGGCCGGCATCGGCGTCAGGACCGCAGCCCGGATCCTGCTCGAAGTCGGCGACGGCACCGCCTTCGCCACCCCCGGGACACCTCGCCGCCTACGCCGGCCTCGCCCCGGTAACCCGACGATCGGGCAGCAGCATCCGCGGCGAACACCCACCCCGAGGCGGCAACAAGAACCTCAAACGCGCGTTCTTCCTCGCCGCGTTCGCCGCCCTCGCCGACTCCACCAGCAGGGCTTACTACGATCGTGAACGCGCCGAAGGCAAACGCCACAACGCCGCCCTCATCTGCCTCGCCCGCCGCCGCTGCGACGTCCTGTTCGCCATGCTCCGCGACAAGATCCCCTACCAAACCCGACCAACACCGCCGATCGCCGCTTGACCAAACCCATAGGGACACCCTCAGAGGAGACCGACACAGGCCGCGCGAGATGCTAGACGGGAGACCGACCAAGGTGCGCCAGTTGGCTGGGGCCACCACCCCCTTCCCCGCCGGACCCCAGGCTGCGATCGCTCGAGACAACGATGGAGAGGTGGGTGGGGTGCACGCGGTCGATATTGAATCAGCGGACGGCACGAGGTTGGAAGCCGCGCTTCATCCCGCCCGCCACCCGAGACGCCCCGGCATCGTCGTGGCCGTTCACGGCCTCGGGATGGATATGGACGAAGGCGGCATGTACCTGCGCTTGGCGGAGCGGCTAGCGCAGTTCGGTATGACGACGCTGCGTTTCTCCTTCCGGGGTCACGGGGGTAGTGACGGCACTCAGCGGAGCGTCACGATCGCTGGCCAGGTGCTCGACCTGACCGCCGCAATCGGCGTCGCCGAGATCGACCACCCGGGCGCGTTGTACTTAGTAGCCGCCGGGTTCGGCGCGGTACCTGCCTTGCTATCGTTGCCGGATCTCGAAGATCGAATGCGTGGCCTGGTCTTATGGCAACCGGTGCTCGACCTTCACGAGACGTTCCTGGAACCCCGACTCCCTTGGGGGAAGGCGAACTTCGGATTGACGGCGCGTGGGGCGTTGGAGCGGGATGGCTTCGTTCTGATAGACGGCGAGTTCCAACTCGATCGAGCCGTGTTTGACGAGATGAGCCACCACGAGCCGGCGAAGTCATTCGCCACGAGTCGCTTACCGGCATTGATCATCCATGGCGATAGGGACACACACGTCTCCCACGGAACCTCCGCCGCGGCCGCAACCGCCCGCCCAGGCTGCCAGTTGCACTCAGTGCGAGGAGCCGACCACGGCTTCGACGCCAGGCCCCACGAGGACGAGGCGCTGGACGCGACGGTCGAGTGGCTCGTCCGCCGCCACGGCCCGACACCCTGACCCGCGCCGGCCAAGCCGTACTCGCTTCTTGCGCGGTTTGTGGCACGGAGAACAGTCACCGCTAGCGCTTTCAAGATCACGGACTCCGCGGTATGGTTTCGGCGTGGACAACCAGGACGGGCTGTTGACTGAGGTAGGGACGAGCGTCGAGCTGTTCTCTGGCGGGGGTGGCCTCGCGATGGCGATGCACCAAGCCGGCTTCCGCCACCTGGTCATGAACGAGTTTGTCCGGCACGCCTGTGACACGCTGCTCCTAAACAAGGCCGAGGAGCGCAAGAACGAGGACCATATCCCGATCGGGATCGATGACAAGTGGCCCCTGGTGAAGGGCGACGTGAGGAACGTCTCCTTTGCCTACCTCCGTGAGCAAAGGGTGGATGTGGTGGCGGGAGGGCCGCCGTGCCAGCCCTTCAGCTTGGGAGGGGCGCACAAGGGCTACGAAGATCGACGGAACATGTTTCCCGAGCTGTTCCGGGTAGTGCGGGAGACCGAACCTAAGGCGGTCATTTGCGAGAACGTTCGCGGCTTGCTTAGGCCGTCTTTCAAGCCGTACTTCGATTACATCCTCCGGGAGCTGGAACTGCCCTTCGAACGACGAGCGAAGGACGCAACCTGGGAAGAGCACAACACGCTATTGCTCGAGCGCGGCGCCAAAATCCCACGTTCGTCAAAACGCAGGTACGTGGTGATCCCGATGGAGGTCAACGCGGCGGACTACGGCGTGCCCCAGGTCCGCAACCGCGTCATCATCGTTGCCTTCCGTGCGGATCTTGGCATCACCAAACAGGACTGGGACAAGCACCTGAAACCCCAGCGCAGCCACTCGCAGACCGCCCTGATCAAGAGTCAGCTCGATGGCCCCTACTGGGATCGCCACTCCGACGTGCCATCAGCGGTGCGCGACGCCGTCGTCGAGGTGCTACCCCAACTGCCCTCTCAATTGCCATTGGAGGGTGAAGAGATCAAGCCCTGGAGGACGCTCCGGGACGCGCTGTATGGCAATCCGGACCGCACCTACGAGCCGCCACTTCCCAAGGATGTGGTAGACGGGGAGGACTACCCGGGGTGGTTCCACCACAAGGGTTGGCCGGGAGCCCGCATCTACCCCGGACACACCCCTAACCTGCTGGACAGGCCGGCGAAGACCGTCAAGGCCGGCGTGCACGGTGTCCCCGGGGGCGAGTCCGTGATGATGCTCGACAACGGCAAACACCGCTACATGACCGTCCGCGAGACCGCCCGTGTCATGACCTTCCCCGATGACTGGCAGCTATCGGGACCACGAGGCGAACAGATGCGGCAACTGGGCAACGCCGTGCCGGTTGCGCTCGGTAAGGTCTTCGCCGAGGCAGTCGTGAAGGCTCTCGGCCGGTCCAACGGCGGAAGATCAGGACGCTGAGTCGAGGAGAAGCAGTGTCTTCCCCCTGGAACGGGTCAATGCCGCCGGCGACGGCCTGGCGTTGCGAAACGGGCATGACACCCGCGGCAAGGATGCGCGAACAGGACACTGCGGCGGGCGGCCGAAGTGTCCGCGAGTTGTCCCTTCCCGATGGGAGGATCGCCCGCGCGTCGATAGCGTTGCGGCTTTACCGTCGGACACGCCGGATCAGGGCCTATCTTCGCTGGTCTGATGGAGGAGTTACCAAAGAGAGGTATGTCGGCGAGGTAGGCCACGCCACGCGAGCTGACAACCTCCGCGCGGCCTGGACCATGGTCCGGACGATCGGTGACACCGCTGGATCGTCGGACGGGCGGCAGAGCAGCGGCCGGGCCGGTTCGGCATCATGGGCGTCGAGTCCGGCGACGCGCAATGTCATGCGGGCGAACCGAAGCCGTGACACCAAACCGGAGACTCTACTGAGATCACGGCTGCATGCGATGGGACTGCGGTACCGGGTCTCCCGACGCCCGTTGCCTGAGCTACGACGCACAGCAGATCTCGTCTTCGGACGAGCCCGGGTGGCGGTCTTCGTTGACGGCTGTTACTGGCATGGCTGCCCCGAGCACCATAGACCCGCCACCAAAAACAGCGAGTTCTGGAAGACCAAAATCGAAGGTAACCGCGCCCGCGACGTCGAGACAACAGCGCTGTTGACCAAGGCAGGATGGACAGTCGTTCGCGTCTGGGAACACGAACCGATCGAGGCCGCTGCTCAGCGGGTCTTGGCTGCCGTGCGGACAGGCACAGTCAACTGTTAGTTAGCTGGTCTCGTCTCCGTCCTCGTCGTCCGACTCCTCAGCGATCTCCGTTGCCGGAGCGAACAAGCCGGGTCCAGGGGTCTCGACAACACCCGCGCCAGCGCGGCTCCACCAACACCGAGCGCTCTTGTAGGCGGTGTCCTCGAAGTACAAGATCAGATAACCGGGAAGGGCGCTCGCCTGCCATCCCTCCGGCAGCGCCCCCACGATCAGCTGAAGCGCCGCCCGCGCGGTCATGGGATGGGATGGGACCTCCAAGGTCGTCTTGTAGTCCCGGCGTGCGCGGGTGCTGTCCTTCGGATTCTCGAAGCGGAGGTTGTATGGCAGCCCTTTCTTGAGCTCGGCCAGCACCTCATGCACAGGCCTCAGACCGGGCGTAAGCCAGTCGACCACTAGATCGAGATTGACCGGGTAGACCGCGTCGAAGTGGTTTGCCTCGACTTCGCTGCCATCGCGCCTTCGCCCTGGGTCGTTGTTGCCGAAACCGTTGTTGTTCCAGGGAAGCTTCTGCGCCTGCTCTCCGTCGGCACGCTCGTACTTGCCCTCGTACTTGCCGAGCAGCATCTTTTCCGGGGCTGACGCCTCCAGGTCTTCGTCCAGGTAGAGGCACACGAAGGAGACCGTGCCAGCGATGGGCCGGCCCGACAGCTTCTTGTAATGCTTGCGGAGCCTCGTGGGCAGCGACTTGCTCGCCTTCCCGACGTACACCCGCTGACCGTCCACGTACAGCTGGTATACACCCGGGCCCTTGGGGAGCGCGTCCAGCGCCTCAGCCGTCAAGGAAGCCGGGGTCAGCTTCTGCAGGGCAGCCGACAGCTGGTCGGCCAGGGCCTTCGTGATCGACAGCTTGAAATCAGCGTAATGATTCGCGTTAAACACGTCAGGGAGCGTAGCCGCGGGCGGAGGCGGAAGCCGATCCGCGTGGCCGGGGTAAGACTTGATGATCCATCTCCAATGAGTAGGTGTTGTCGTCACCGCACGAGGAGTGCCAAGCAGAATGCCCCGCTCGGGGTTCGACTCTTCGGTCTGCCCGCCGTCTGAGCCGAAAGTTCATATGTCGGGCCGCCGAGACCTCTCGGAGCCTGCACGCCTGTGCGCTGGCCAGCTCGTCGTCAGGTCTGGTCCCGGCCCACCGGTCTCAACGAGCTATGACCCCGGTGACTCGCTCCGCCTGGCTGGGGATGCTCACTTGGTAGACATGCTCGTGATGCCAGGTCAGGTACCGCTGGGCTGGCCAGACCGCGTCTGTGGGGAGTAACAGACGTTCAGCTAGGGGTGGACGGCCAAAAGCTCCCCGCGCCGCAGCATCGATCCTCGCGGAGCTTTCCAGCTCGGGCCTCACGTGGATCCGCAAATCAACGTTCACGGTAAGTAAACCCGTGTCGAAGGCGACATCATGCGTAGGGCAGGCTGTTAGGCCGTTCTGGACGTCCAACCTCTCTGCGGGCTTACTAGTTCTCCATGGCTTGATGTGACTGGCTACGAGCATTCGACGGGCTCTCTTACCACCAGCGGCAACGACGGACAGCCCGCAAAACACGCAGCGGTAGCCGTGATTGCGTAACACACCGGTCGCGAAACGATGCTGCCCGATCCGGGCTGCGGCCATTAAAAGTTTCTCGGTAACCCGCTCCTCAAGGTCGGGGCGCCTCTCAAGCCAGCTAGCGGACGTCCCCTGGACGACTGCCTCAACATCCGCCTGGTCGAGCTCTTCCTGACCGAGGAGATCCAGTCGGGCGTTGGCCTCCTCGAGCCCTAGAAAGTCAGGCAGCGACGATGGGCCAATACCAATGCTGCGGGCAGCGGATAGAACCAGGCGATATGTCGAGGCCAGCCGCTCCGGCGATGCGAGGAGATGAGCAGCGACCTCCACCTCATGCTTCGCCCCGTTCGGCCGGCTGCCGTCCAAGTTAGCCATCTTCGCGAGCACACTGCTGTTGGGCCTGAGGAATAGGCGCGCGAGCGTCGGGACTGGCTCTTCCGCCATGTGGCTGGTGGAACCTCCGTAACGACGGTGGTTGACCAGCAAGCTCGCGGCAAGACATAGGAGCGTCTCGACGGGCAGGAAATTCACCTGCCGCCCCTCGACCACCGGATTCCGCTCCTTGATCTGGTTCCATTGATCGCAGGCCGCCGACGGCGTCAGATCCAGGTACTCCCGCACTTCGGGCACGCTTCCTCCTCAGCTTGAAGCTAGGGCCAAAGGGACAGGACTCTAGAACCTGTCCACGATCGGATCGCTTTCTCGCGATCGATCGCGAGTGGTAAATGTCACGAGCCTAGATTCGCGGCCAGTTGCCGTTGACGGCGCCACGAGGTGGAAGGCCATTGTCACCTTGCCAGGGTCGACTTCGTCTCCCGATTCCCCGGGCAGGAGAGCAGAACCATCTACCTTTCGTGGCACGACCGGGTAGACAAGGACCGCACCGGTCCGCGACCTGACCAGGTCGTTCGCGATAGGATCCCCAATGGTGCCGAAGCCGCGCTTGATGACCTGGATCGGGTGCCTGTGTCGCTCCTCACTAATAACGCTGAAGTAGTCTTCGCGCAGCCGTTTGCGCACGAACACACTCATAGGTCCATGACCTAGAATCCTCCGCTGGCTCGTGTCGCCCGCTTGCTGCGGGAAGATCACGACCCACTTGCTTACGTCCTCTTTCCGCAGCGAGGCGAGCCAGCGCAGGTCGGGCCTGAGGAAGTCCGGCACGGCGAAGCTAATCGACTCCAAGACACTCAGCAGAACGGGATGCGAAACGCTCCCGATCAACGCCTCGTATTTCCAGTTCTTTGGCTCGCCGTACAGCGACACGCGCTCACTGACCGCTTCGATAAGCGGCAGGAAAGCCTCGGTGTTCTGACGGGCCGTCGCCATGCTCGACGGAAAGCACCGCGGCTCCACCGGGATCCCTGGCGACCGGCGTTCCGTTAGCTGAGCGTTGTACATCTTATTTGCGGCCGTGGGCTTGAGCCAGTACAAATGCTGAGCCACCAGTGGCGGAATCTGTGCTGGCGTTATCTGTCGCCCGCCTTCCACTGGCTCGGAGTACCGCCGAAGTTCTGCTCGGAAGTGTTCCTCGTCCAGGCAGCTCGCCTCGAACGCCTCATGCAAGATCGGCGTGATGTATAGACGGACCAGGTCCCGGTAGTTCGGACGGAAGCCAAACCACCGGCCCATCTGCATCAGCGTATCTTGCTGCTTTGTCAAACGTCGATAATAGGAAACAGTGAGTCCTTCGACAGTAAAGCCACGGGCCAGTTTGTTGCCGCCTACGAGCACGCGCCAAACGGATCGCTTGTCGAAGTCGATTTCCTCTTTCTCCGCGTCCTTCTCGCTGTTGACGACAATAACAGGGTCGCCCGAATGGCCGATCCGCCGCACCGATTTCGCAACGTACGGGGCGAGCTCGTCGTAAGTCGCCGGAGTCGGGAGCTGCGGAGCAACGGCCGCACTCACCGGAAGTAGGTCCTTCTCATAAAGGTGCCGAAGACGGGAACCACTCGCGGGAGAGTAGTAGCCCGACTTCCGCCAGAGGTCTCGCAGCACCGAGGCTTGTTCGCGGTGCTTAACAGTCTTCATCGCTTCGTGAACCAGCATCGTGTGATGAATGTAAGGAGGAAGGCCCTGATCCTCCCGATAGAGCTTTACCGCTCCAGTTAGTACGAACATGTCTAGAGCTTCAAGAAGCCGCAAGTCTTCGTCTGCATCGTCAGGGCTGAGCGGCCGAACGTGAGCCATTTCCTTTGAGTTCGCGAAGTTGGGGCCTTCTTCGCCGAAGGAAGCGTCAATGTCGTGGAAGTCTTCGGCTCCCATGTACTCCTGTGGTCGCTCCAGCGAAATTAGGAAGTCCTTCGGGAAGATGTTCTCGGCGTCGCTTGGATCGATGAAGACGTTGGCGAACGGTGTAGCGGTATAGCCGACATACTGCGCTCGAGGCAACAGCACCAGGAGCTCGGCGATGACCTTATTGATCGCGGTTCTTTCGATCTGATCCTCTGCCCATTTCTTGGGGTTGCTGGTATTCGGCGAAGCCTGGTCTGACTCGTCGTCGACGATGAGGGCAGGAATCTCGCCGAGTCTGGCGGTGATCTTTCCTAGATCTTTTACAAGCTTCCGGAGGACCAGCCCGTTCTTCTTCACGACTAGCAACCGCGCATCGCTCGGCAACAGGTTACTGGGGTCAAAGTATGGACGAGCACGCTCACGGCGCTCAAAATCAAGGGCGCTAATTCCCTGTTGAAGACTCCGATAATCAAAGCTCCGAGTCGTGAGTCGGATGATGTCAGGACGACCGACGTCGGAAGGGCGGCAGCCGTGCTGAAGGAACCTGCCATCAATCCAATCCGGGTCATCGTGGTAGTCAAACGACTCGGTATCATCCTCCGAAATGCCTCGCAGGAGATTCTCCCGACCCGCCAGTTCCATATCGAGGCGACGTTGGGTCTGGGTCCGCAGCAAGTCCGTCGTGCCGGTCAGCACGACTATGAGCCGATACCCCGCGTCGATGGCCTTGGCGATTACCCCTGTGAAGTTGGCCGTCTTGCCACTCTGGACATAACCGACTACCAACCCCTTCGCCTGGTGCCTTTCGGGCCGAGTGGGATCCGCGAGTCGTTCGACGACGCTAGTAGTCGCAGCGTCAAGCCTCGCGATCGCCTCCGCTCCAAATCCCCGCCTCTCGGCTAGATGTTGCCTGTAGGCAGCCCAATAGAAGTTCCGCTCGTGACGAAGCTCCTCCGTATACCAGGGCTCCCACTCTTTGTCGATGACCATAAGATCACTGGATGCCACAGGGAACAGGTCGGCGAAGAGGTCCGCTGTCTTCTCGTCAACTCCGAGCAGCGCAATGGTGCGCGTGCGTCGTTCCTGCGTTCGGGGGAGCGTTCCCGCAGCCCAACTTGGTTTCTCTTCCGCGTCCCAGGTCGCGAGCCGCAGGTGGAGGTCCTTCCTGAGGGCGTCGTCGGGCTGGGCCGCAGCGAGGTGTCCGCGCAAGGCGTCGTCACCAAGGACGACGCCGCCGTCGCTCGACAAGGCTGCCGCAAGGACATGGAAACCACGCGGACCTGTAAGGTCCATCGGGCGAAGTGCCTCGCGATAGGCATTAGATATTGCGGTCACAGCTGATTCACCTCGAAAGCGATGGCATCGGCAAGCAGAGTTGGGACACAGGGGCCGATCATTTGGCCGGTCAGGTCAATTTGGTAGCGGACGCCGGTGATAGCGGACAGGCTCACGCCGGATTTTTCTAGTAGCGTAGGGGTGAGGGCGGGAAAGTCCCCGGACACCGAGTAGGCCGCGGAGGGGAACCTCCGACGCCACCGTCTACGGCAGAGTTCTGTATAGGGGTCAACCCATCCAGAGGCAGCCAGGCGCTCGTCCAGTTGGTCCAGCACGTCGGCCTCCGACGCGGCTGTGCGCGCCGCCATCACCAGGTCACCGATGCACCACCCATCGTCCGGGCTAGCCTCGGTGAGCTGATAAGAGACCAGCCACAGGGGCCGATCTGCAGTTGGCTGCAGTTGGGTTAGTGATCGGATCCAATGGACTCGGTCTTCAGACGACGTCGTCTTGACCTCAACATCGAACCCACTGAGACCGTAGTCGTGCTCCTCGCCGTGGGGGCCCCGCCAGGCGGCCACCGCGAGCTCAGGACCGACGGCCTTACACAACCCCAGTAGCATCAGCAGCTCCCCAGCTAGCCCGAGTTCGCGGTCCCTGGGAAGCGCCTCGTCTCGCGTCAGCAGCTTGCCGAGCGAACGCAATGTATCGGATACGGCAGCGCTGAACGTCAGGCCTTGGAGCTGAACGCGATCGGCGATGGAACATAGCACTGGGTACGCGTCGATGAACAGCCTCGGATCGGTGACCCGGATCTGGAGAAACGGCCCAGAGGAGGCATGCCCGGAGATGACGCGCACATGCTCCAGGCCCGTCTTGAACGGCGTCTCGTGCATGCGTCGGGGCGCCCGGAGGGCCAACGCCGGCGCGTCTGGATCGATTGTGAGGACGAGCCGGGGATCGCCATCAATGGGCTGCTCGATCAGCACGCTCTTGCGCAGATACTGCGCGAAACCCGCAAGGCTGAGGTGCCGCGATCCGCTGATCATCCTTTCTCACTTCGGGACATCTCTGCTCGTGCAGCAGCGGTGAGGACCTCTTGCCAGAGAGCTAAGTTGTCCTTGTCTTTGGGGCCCAGGTACTCCCCTTGGAAGACTTCTTCCGCGAGGAGGTAGAGCAGGGCTTTCACCAGGGGAGCGTCGTTGAGCCCTCCGCGTCGGCCTACCAACAGAGCCGCGCGGTAACGATCATTAAGCCAAAGCACATTCTCTTCGCGGTCTACAGCGAAGAAATCGAATCCCTCCAACCGCCGCCACCGGATGTCAAGGGGCCTCTCGTTATCAATGAACGGGACCTCGTCCGCGATTGCCCGCTTGAGCGCCCGATCGAAGCCCTTGCCGGGCGGATGCATGCGCCGTCGGTTGCGGCTTCTCTCCCGAGACTTCTTGTAAATGCTCTCGGCGTCGCGTAGGTAGTCGGCGATCGTGGTGCCATCCTCAGCGACTGCGGCTTCAACGAGGTGGGCGAACTCGGGCCCGACTGTGACACGGGACTTCTCCGGGTTCATTTGAAAGAGCCCGGCAACGTCGTCTTCAATGTCGACTTCGACTCGCGCGAGCTGTAGACGAGGGTCCGCGACGGTTACCCCGTCCCAGCCGCCGGCGTGCAGCAGGCGATCGCGACGGTAGAAGTAGAGTCCCTGCCGCTCGATCTGCCCCCCAGGCAGTCTGAAGTGCTCAGTCTTCGAGCGGGCTGGCCAGATGTGGCAATTGAAGTCGAGTCGGTGACCGTCCACGGCAGCGACGAGCCGCTTCGGGTAGTCGGGGTGCCCCGACTTGTGGTAGGCGAAGGGATCGAGGGCAGCCACGTCGAAGGGCGGCCCCGTCAGGGCGCTAGTCACGTCCTCCACGTCTACCCTGATGCCCACGCGCTGCCCTGCGATCAGCCGATGGAACACTAGGCCAAGGTGATTGAGGATCCTGGTGGTGGCGGCTGTAACGAACTCTTGCACGCGTACGGGATCGTCCGTCACCGGGAAGCCTGTGACGTCATCCCACCGGATAACCGTCCCATGATCCGCCAGGGCTACACCCCAAGCACGACCCAGTTCTGCCGCCGCGAAATCGGGGGGAACGACATCGCAGCAGAAGTCCTGGCGGCCGCTGAGCCGCCAGCGGCGACCGACCGCTTCGCTCCCAGCCGCTCGTGACAGCACTGTCAGGCTCCGCGCTTGGCTGAAGGAGGATGCCTTCATGCCCAGGCCGAACTTGCCGAGGTCGGCAGAGCCGTACTCCCGTCGGCCGCCGATCGTCATCGCGTTGTCAATGACGTCGCCGCGCATGCCCTTGCCGTTGTCCGCCACGTAGAGCGTGCGGAGGCGCCCGTCGCGCTGCATGAACCGAATCAGCACCTGGTCGGCGCCGGCATCGACCGAGTTATCAACCAGGTCAGCGAGGGCCGTTTCGATACTGTGGTTGCGCCCGAGGCCGTCGAGCGCATGCGGATCCGGAGGCAGCTCGACGGAACCACTGGTGGGAACCTCCTCACGCCAAGGAGAGTCCGCTACGCCCGCATCTGGCGTGAACCCGATCGCCGCCAGATCAGTCATGGCAACCTGCACCTTCCATGGCGCGGGGTGCGCCATCGTAGATTGGTTGGCTTCCCAGCCATAGGGGAACTTGACGGGCGCGTTGAAATGCCCCGGCTCGGTAGACGGGTGCCATCGAGCAGCTGAGCGATGGCCTGCCGTGCCACGACGATGCAGGCCTGCCGGTGCCGTGAGGTCAGCACGCAGAGGCGCCGCGACTCCAGGCGGGTGACTGTCAAAGGGGACGCCCTGACGGTGTTGTGCGAAGTGAGGGTCACCGGCTCGCCGCTGGCGGCGAGTTCCAGAGCGGCGCGCACGGCGACGGTCGATTTTGCCGGCCCCGGGCGGCGAGTCGACCACGACGGCCCGATGGTTGCCGGAACGCAGGTCAGCAAGGACCGCCGAGACCACACGCTCTGCCTTCGGCCCGGGCGGCAGTGTCAGCTCGGTAAGCACCGTCACCCCACTTCCCACTGACGGTGCTCGGACCTTATCGCCCGGGTCCTACCGGCGGGACCCCCGATTGTTCAGCCGTTCAGTCGGTCCCCGCCACCCTGTTTGCGCTGTCAATAGCCTCGGAAGTTGATATTGCCGCGGGACAAGCAGTGTGAGGGCGGCCACCGTTTTCCCTGGTCATCGGTGGCAACCGCCAGCCATGACAAGTAGGCCGGGGGCCAGGACCAGAGATGGATGACAGGGCCCGGATCCGGACGAGGGCTGGGTGGTGGCAACTCCGCCTGTCGGAGATCTGACAACTGCCGGGGCAAGCCGGGCCGATGGCAGCAGCGGCGTAAACCCGAAGGAGACCACCGGGGGCAAGAGCAGCCTGACCAGGCCGGCCGTCTCGATCACCATCCGCAGCAACGACGCGGATACCGGCGGGGTCGGAAGACGCCTGCGGGGAACGTGCCAACGGGCGCTGGCCGGACGCCCGACGTCAGCCATTCATTACGGGGCCGGCCTCCCACAGACTGGTGGACGCCGACCCGCAGTCGGCGGCCACCAGTCTTCAAGCGGTAAATCGCCTACTGGACGCCTACCCGCTGCTTGTTGTAGTTCCTGCCCTCACCGTCCGGCTTGTAGTTGCTCTCGACGTTGCCCGCGATGTCGATCGAGAACCAGTTGACCGTGGTATCGCTGTTCACCACGATGCTCTGGGCCCCCTCCCGCATCCCGGCCAGCGCCAGCTTGGCCGAGCTGTACGTCGGCCGGCTCCCATCAAGCGTGTAGTACACGTTTGCCGGCTCGCTCGTGCTGAATGTGAACGCCGTGGCCCCCGCCTCCTGCTTGACAACCTTCAGCGAAGTCTTCGGCTGGATCTTGTCGGTCGCGTACGCGCGGGCCACCTCGAGGATGGCGATGTTGCCGTTGGCGAACTCCATCGCCTCCTCGTGCCCCTCGGCGAACGGCGGCTGGAACCCGACCGCGCTGAACCGCCCGGTCGCCGGGTTGTAGATGTCGGCGCCGACCTCGAAGTCCCAGCCGATGATGCCCCGGTTGTACCAGTGCTCGTCGGCGCTGTTGCCGGCCGCCGAGTACAGCACGTCGGTCACCGGTCCGGTGCGGCCCGGCCAGATCGCCGTGCCCCGGTATTCCTGGACCCGGGAGAGGATGTAGTCCGAGGAGGTCCAGAAGTACGCTTCGGTGCCCTGGTCCACCCGCGGCAGCACCTCGCGCCCCTCGGCCTTGTACGCCCCCGGCGGCCACATGAAGTACCCGCCGTAGGAGTGGGTGTTCATCGAGAGCTTGATGTTCGGGAAGCTGTCGACCAGCCAGACCTCGTTGCGCGCCTCCGGCTCGGACAGCTCGCTCGGCCCGGCGAACGTGTCGCTGGTGCAGTTCGTCGCCGACGCGCCGACGTAGCCGTCGAAGACGGAGCCGACTGAGAAGTTCCGGTTGACGTCGACGCCCCAGGCGTTGCGGCGGCCCGGGTCCGCGTTGGAGGCCGGGCAGTAGTTGGTCATGTTCCGCCGCTGCATGTTGTAGTCGTACATGCTGTAGTGCGCGCCGTCGGGGTTGACGACCGGCAGGATGAAGATGTCCAGGTCGTCGACGATCTTGCGGGTGTCCGGGTCCTTGGCGTAGTTGCGCAGCAGCCGCTCGGCGGACTCCACGCATACCAGCGGGGTCACCCATTCCCGGGCGTGCTCCTGGCAGTAGAGGAAGACACCGACCTTCGAGCCGTCGCGGTGCTTGCCGATGCGCAGCACCTTCATCTGGAACGGCTCGCGGGACACGCTCGCCGGCGCCTTCAGGTTGTCGGTCAGGTTGGTCACCGGAGCGGCGGCCATCACGCCGGCGCCGGCGTTGCCCCGGTACGTGCTGGCGGTGAGCGGCTTCGCGGCGTCGGCGTTGCCGTTGACCGCGGCGACGACCTGCGCGGCCGTGCTGGTGATCGCGCCGGAGCCGTCGGTGGCCAGGCGCACCGTGACGGCCTTGCCGGACACGCTCACCGTCAGCGGGGCGTTCGCCGTGCCTGGGTCGACCAGCGCCATGCTGACGTCGTTGCCGCCCTCGGAGCCGTACGCCTTGGAGGTGACGTAGACGGTGCTCGCCGCGGCGGTGCCGAACTGCGCCTGCGCGTTGCGCCGGTAGCCGTTGGTCTTGTACGGCAGGTCGATCAGCTCGGTCAGCTTCGGGAACTCGGCGGCGAGGCCGGTGAACCGCGCGGTGACCTCGGTCGGGTCCATGTAGTGGTCGACGAAGTCCGACACGTACGGGTGCTTGCCGGGGTCCTTGCGCGGGCTGCCCAGCCACTTCGCGACGTCGACCGTGGCCGAGCCGCCCTTGTTGCTGGTGATGGTGGCCCTGGCCGGTGCGGCGGTGATGGGGACCGGGTTGCTGAACCGGTGGTACATGTACTGGCCGGCGTCGGTGAACCGGGACATGGTGGCGGTGCCGCCGGAGCCGATCGCCGTGCCGGGTCCGCTGTCCCAGCTGGCCGTGAGCACCGTCGTAGAGTCGGTGCCGGCGCTCGACTTCACCTCGACGTTGAGGAAGAGCTGGTTGTCGAGGCTGGAGAACCATTCGGCCCGCAGCACGGTCAGGGTGTCGGTGGTGGCGGTCGCCGCCGTCGCGGCTCGGATGGAGGCGGACCGCTCGGCCAGGTTCTGCGCGTAGTCGCTCTGGTCGGAGATGGCGTCCTGCACGTCGAAGCCCTTGTCGCGCAGCGCCTGGCTTTCCTCGGGGCTGAGGATGGCGTGCACCTCGATGCCGTTGTCGACGGGTTTGACGTATTCGGCGAGGTCGACGCCGAGGGCGTTGAGGCGGTCGATGCCCGACTTGTCGGCGACGACGATGCGCATCAGGCCGACGCCGTTCTGTTCGCCGGTCGATGACCGGTCGGGGGCCACGGCGTTGTCCGTCGTCGGACTGGCGAGGCCGGGTGCGCTGACGGCGAGCGCCAGCGGTAGGGCGAGCAGTGCCAGGAATCGGCGCGGTCCGTTGGATCTTTGTGTACTCCTCATGAGAGTCCTTCCGGCGAGGCGATCCAGAAGGCCGCGCAGTCGAGGCGTCGGGGTGGGTCACCCCCGGCTGCCGCAGCTGCGCAAAGTGTGACGCGATCCTCACGATCAGTCAAGATCGATGTAGCGGGCGACGCGCCGAGCGCCCCCTACACCCCCGCCACGCTCGCCGGCTCCGGCGGCGTATGCCGCCCCCTGACCGGCCGCTCGTCCCCATGCCCCGGCCACCACGCCTTGTGCCCGATCAGCGCCGTCAACGCCGGCACGAGGAACATCGACATGACGAACGCCGACAGCACGATCCCGATCGCCACCGCGAACCCCATCTGCTGCAGGAACGAGATCGGCGCCAGCATCAGCACCCCGAACGTCCCGGCCAGGATCAGCCCGGCCGCCGCGACCGTAGGCCCAGCATGCTCCACGCCGATAGCGGGCCGCCTCATGCGGCTCGTTGCCCTCCCGCGCCTCCTCCCGCAGCCGCGCGATCATCAGGATGTTGTAGTCCGTCCCGATCGCCACCACGAAGAGATAGAGGATGATCGGCAGCTGGAAGGTCACCCCGGGCTGGTCCTGGAGCCCCTGGAACACGTAGACCGTCGCGCCCAGGGTCGCCGCGAAGTTGAGCAGCACCGCGATCACCAGATAGATCGGCGCGACCAGGCTGCGCAGCAACAGCGCGAGGATGAGCGCGATCAGCCCCGCCGCCACCGGCAGGATCACCGACAGGTCCCGGTTGTTCGCCGAGTTGATGTCCGCGAAGATCGCGGTGGTTCCGCCGACCAGCGCCCGGGTGCCGGGCGGTGCCGCCGCGTGCACGGCGTCGCGCAGGTCGTCCCGGACGAGCGCGATCGCCTCGTTGGAGACCGGGTTCTCATTCAGCAGCAGGTTGACCCGGGCCACGCTCGGGTCGCTGCTCCGCTCCGGCGGCTGCGCCCGGCCCACTCCCGGGGCCTTCGCCGCGGCCGCCGCGAAGTCGTTGACCTGCTGCTCGGTCAGCGGCGTCCCGTTGCCGGTGGTCAGGTAGACCTCGGTGGGGGCGAGGGCACCGGCGGCGAACCCGCGCTGCAGGTCCTTCGCGGCCTTCGCCGACTCGGTGTCCTGCGGGAAGCCGGCGCTGAAATCGTAATCGGCCTTGTAGCCGAGCACGCCCGCGGCGAGCGCGACCAGCAGGGCGCCGGATGCCGCCGCGACGAGGGCCGGGCGCCGTCCGACGGCGGTGCCGAGGCGCCGCGACAGGGTGGCCCTGGGGGTACGCTGCCACGCCTTGGACGGCCAGAAGACGTACCGGCCGAGCAGCGAGACGACCGCCGGGATGAGGGTGAGCGAGGTGATCAGCATGACGGTGACGGCGATCGCGAGCGCGGGGCCGAGGGAGCCGAAGAAGCCCAGCGAGGCGAGGAGCAGCACGAGGAACGCGACGATGACCGCTCCCGCGGCCGAGGTGATGACCTCGCCGACCCGCTGGACGGAGATGATCATCGCGGTGCGCTTGTCGTCGTCGGCGCGCAGCCGTTCGCGGTAGCGGAAGAGCAGGAACAGGATGTAGTCGGTGCCGATGCCGAACAGCACGATCAGCAGGATCGTCTGCAGGTCCTGGCTCACGTTGAGGTCGAACGCCTTGCCGGCCGCGGCGACGAGCCCGGTCGTGATGGTCAGGACGGCGCCGACGACCACGACGGGCAGCAGCGCGGCGATGGGGCTGCGGAAGATGATCAGGATCAGTCCGATGATCAGGATGATCGTCGCGACGCCGACCACGGCGAAGGCCTTGTTGAAGGTGTCCTCGTTGTCGACGAAGCTCGCCACGTCGCCGGCCACGCCTGCGGTGAGCCCGCTGCCCGCCTGCTCCGGGCCGATGGCGGCCCGCAGATCGCGTACGGCCCTGAGCAGTGCCGGGTCGTCGGGGGTGGCCGCGTCGAGACCGACGTTGATCACCTGAACCGACTTGTCCGGCGCGACGGCCGGCGGGCCGGTGAGGTAGCCGGTCGTGTCCGGGATGTTCCTGGCCTTGAGCGACTGGGCGAACTGGCCCACCTTCGCCTCGTCGGCCGGGGTGAGCGGCTGCCCGTCGGCGCGCTTGACGACGATGGTCGCCGTGGCGGCGGCCTGCTGGGGGAACGCCTTCTGCCCGAGTTCGGTGGCCTGGACCGACTCGTAGGAGCGGGGCAGGAAGCTCTCCTGGTCGGCGGAGGTGATGTCGCTCAGCGACGGCGTGGTGAGGATGATGGCGGCGGCCGCGAGCACCCAGGCGGCGATCACCCACCAGGCCCTGCGTACGACGAATGCGCCCAGCCGCTCGAACATGGTTTCCCCCGTGTGTTCGGCACAACGGATGTCTGTGGCGCAGAGCGCCCTCGGCGCCGGCCCGTCACTCTGCTGGGTGCCCATCGCTACCCGTTGTGCAGCGTACCGTCGGTCAGCAATCCTTTTCGGACGCTTGCGGTGTGCGGCTCGGTGAGTCTCATGGGCCGTTCAGGCACCCGAGCACCGTTCCGGCGGCTGTCTACCGGGCGCCGCCCGCTCCGCCGGCGCTGCGCGGTCCGAGGCCGGCCGTGGCGAGCGGAGGCGTGGCCAGAAGGGCGTTCAGCGCGTCCTGCATGCGTTCCAGTGGCCCGTCGGCGCTGTGCAGTCCCTGGTAGAGGTCGCGGAGCACGTCGTCGGATCCGTTGGTGAAGGCCAGGATCTCGGCAAGGGACAACTGGTGGTTGAAGATCTCCGCTTCGTTGCGCCAGTCGTGCAGCATGCCGACGAGCGTTTCGTCGCGGCGTGGGGACAGCACGGCCGATGACAGCGCGGCGTTCACCGCCGACAGGTTCATCCGGGGGTAGACCTGCCGGCGAGCCGGCTGCGTGGTGCCCACGGCGAACGGCGGAGAGGCCAGGATCCTCCCGTTGTCCTGCAACTCGTCGCCGATGGCCTGGAGGGCCTCCGCGCGCCTCTCGCGACCTGCCGCCCACCGCTCGGCGACGATGCCGGTGATGCCGCCGAGCAGGCCCAGGATCTGCACGGCCGGCTCGAAGCGCGACGTGCCGGATGACCGGGTCCACCAGACGGCACTGACGACGAAGGCCACCGCCAGGCTGCCGGCGGTGACCACCATGATCCAGGTGCGTGGTGCCGTCACCCAGGGCGGCAGGGGCGCCGGGCGTGGCCGCCGCTGCGATCCGCCCGTCATTTGCCGGGGCGGCGGAACACGTCCCGGGCGGCCGTGTCGGGGCCGGTGCCGGCATCGCCGCTGGACAGCAGCATCAGGTCCATGCCGAACCGGCGGACCCGCTCGTACGCCTGGAACTGCGTGAAGGCCTCGCTCTCCACGACGAGGCCGGCCTTGGCCAGCGCGGCGGCCAGGGCCTTGAGCTGATATTTCCGGGTGATGAGCAGGCGGATGGTGTCGCCGCTCGGGAAGTGGACCTCGCTGCGGTTCGGCAGCACGATCTTCAGGTCTTCGGCCGAGCGGTTGCAGTAGATCACCTTGATGACCAGTGACCGGCCCTCGTCGACCACCCCTTCGAAGCGGACGTAGTTCATGTTCACCGAGAGGTCGGTGTTCTGGCGCAGGGCGCTGATGACGAACTCGCGGAACACCCAGCTGGTCTCGTACTCGCGGGCTGCCTGCTGCGCCATCCTCTCGTCGAGGTGGGACGCGGTGGCCACCTCCACCAGGAGCCGGTCCTGGGGGCGCAGCAGTTGCTTGCTCAGCCGCTCGACCAGGTAGACGTCCTCGTCGAAGTTGGCCATCGTGTTGCCGAGCAGAGAAAACAGCACCGGCTCGTCCCCCATCAGCCGGTCACGCAGTTCGTTCAGCTCGGCCACGTTCTCTTCGACCGAGAAGTCGAGTTGCACGGGAAGCAGTTGATTCCGGAACTGCCGGAAGAAGGGCAGGGACTGTATCGGCTTCAGGCCCAGGCGCAGCATCTCCGCGCTCATATCGACGGGCACGTAATACATTTCCGGGTTCAGCGGATGGAGGTCGGCCAGAACCACGGCGTCCTTCTCCCCGGTGCCCGGGCCCAGGCTGATGTAGTGGTAGGGCCGGCCGTTGTGCCGGGAGTGCAGGTTCCGCCAGCGCCGGCCGAAGGTCTCGATCCCGTCCCGCATGACGGGGTAGTTGGGGTCGGTGCAGGCTCGCTGCCAGTTGACCGCCGGCTCGATCCCCCAGTAGGAATAGCCGGACACGATCCGCTTCTCGTCGCCGGTTGACGAGAAGGGCCGCTGCAGCTCCGCGGCCAGCTCATTGAGCTTCCGGGACTGGTCTTCTCCCACCAGGCACAGCGACCAGGAGAACTCGGTTTCCGAAATGACTTTCTCGAGCCTGCGCAGAAGCTTCAACTGTTCCCTGGCCTGCTGATCCATGTTGTGCCATCCCCCGAGCGAGGTCGGACCGGTCCCCCATGCTCCGCCCGCCAACCTTAACAGCGCGAAAGTCTCCTCAGTGGACCCAGAAAGCGGCTGATGATCTAGCGCGGCGGGGGGATGCCCGTACCGGGTGACAAGGTCGCGGAACCCGCGGCGGGCCGACGCGGGAGTGCCTAGCCTGACGGAGAGGCGCGAAAGGGGGCATCGTGGCGAACGTGGTCTGGGACGCGCTGGACGGCGTCCGCGAGGTCGAGATCACCGTGACCGGCCGGAAGACCGGCCGGCAGATCACCCACCCGGTGTGGTTCGTGCTGGACGAGGACAGCGTCTTCCTGGTCCCGGTGACCGGCTCGGACAGCCAGTGGTACAAGAACGTCCGGCAGACCCCGATGATCGAGGTGACGGCGAACGGCACGGCGCTCAGTTCGAGCGCCACCCCGATCACCGAGGCCGACCGGGTCGAGCACGTGGTCGAACTTTTCAAGGCCAAGTACGGCGCCGACACGGTGGAGAGCTACTACCCGAAGCACGACGTGGCGGTCCAGGTCCCGCTCGGATAGCCGGCCTAGTCGTTATGAAACGGCGCCTGAGTGCGCGAGTACGGGCCATAGCTGCACACCCGGTAGTCGCGGTCAGAGCCTCCCCGGCGATCCTTTCCGAGGAGGCTCTGACCACTGCTGGCGGACCGGTTCGGCTATCTCACAGGCGCGGGTCCTCCTGGACCTTCAGGGCGTTGAGGATCGGGTCGCGCTCGCCGATCTCGCTGCGGAGCTCGATCTTCAGATCGCCACCGGCGTGCTCGACGGTGACCGTGTTCATGTCCGCGGTGAGCGCACCCGCCTTCGCCTGCACGTCGTGGTCGTAGAGCACGACCTTGCCGTCGACCAGAACATCGAAGGTACGCATGCCGGCCTTGACCTTCTCGATCTCCGCGAAGTCGAGGCCGATCCGGTACGTCCCGGCGGGCGCGTCCTTGAACACGTAGGTGAACGTCTTGCCGGTCCGCTGGGTGCGGAACAGGTCGTCGTCCTCCGTGCGGCCGATGTCGGCCTTGGTGGCACGCGCCGCGCCGCCGACGTAGCCCCACGGCCGCGAGCCGAGCTCCTGGTCCGGCGACCAGACGAAGCCGTCGGTGCCGACGTACCCGGATCCGCCCACGTCGACGCCCTGCCAGTAGGCCGAGGTCGCCAGGCGGACCGGCTTGAGCTGGACCTCGCCCTTGCCGGCGTTCGAGGCCACGAGCACGTCCCCGACGAGCACACCGGGCTCGACGCCGGCGTTGTCGGCCGTCGCCGTGACCGTGGTGGACTCGCCGACCGCGAGCGTGACCGTGCCGGTTGCGGCCGCGCCCGTGAGGGTCAGCCACGGAAGGTCGGCGGCCTCGTGCCCGCGGTCGCTGGTGCGTTTCTGTTCGCTGAGCCGCACCTCGAGCGGGGCGGAGCCGGTGTTGGTCACGGTCACGTCGGCCGTCGCCTTCTGGCCCTTGTCGAGGAGCCAGTCGAAGTCACCTCCGGTGACGGTGGCGATGCCCGTGGTCAACGCCGTGTCGACCACCTCGGCCTGATCCTTCTTGGGGATGGTCACGGGGTGGCTGGCCGTGACGTAGTTCGGCGCCTCGACCTGCACGGTGTTCTCGCCGACCAGCGCCTGGGCCTTCCACCGGCCCTTCGCGTCGGCCGTGATGACCCGCTCACCGTTCGGCCCCTTGAGCGTGACGATCGCGCCCTCGATCGGCTTGCCGTCGTTCTTGTCGGTGACGGTGCCCTCGATCGTGCCCGCGGCCGGGAGGGTGTACTCCAGCCCCAGGCCGGCCTTCAGGACGGGCTGGTTGAAGGAGTACTGGCCCGCGGGGTTGCGCGTCAGGCTCTCCACACCGACCGTCGCCGACGACCCCCGGGTGAGGGGGTTGTCGCCGCCGACACCGTCGCCGTACCCGATCTGGACGCGGCCGTCCGCGATCAGGGTGACCGAGAAGCTCACGCGAGCCGTCTGGTCGTCGTAGAAGGTGGCGTTGCGCCACTCGATGACCTCAGCGGCCAGGCCGTCCACCTCGGTCCTGCCGAAGTAGATGCCCGCCTCGTCGTCGACGACCAGGTCGTCCCAGAGCGGATAGATCGCGTCGAACGCGTACGGCGACGGCAGCTCCGTGTTGTTCCCCACGGCGCTGGCCTGGTCGAAGATCAGCTGGCCGTTCGTCGTCACGCACACGCCGTCCCAGGCCGTGTCGTAGAACGGGAACAGGAAGCTGGAGTCGAACCACAGCACGCCGCAGACGTCATCGCCGTGCCACCCGGACTCCTCCGCACCCTGGCGGTAGAGCCCGTCGGTCACCTTCATCGAGTACGAGCGACCGGCGGGGGCCACCGGCACGGGGCCCGGCTCCGGCTGCTCGGGCTGGGGCTCCGGCTCCGCCTTGTCTGCGCGCGGGTCGAGCGTCACACGCAGCGCGGCGATGGTCGGGGCCTTCAGGCCCTTCGAGCCCCGTAGCTCCACGGTCAGCGGACCGCCCTCGTGTTTCACGACGGCGGTGCGCCAGTCGGCGGCGTTCGGCCCCACGGCCGCGGCCGCGTCGTAGGCGTAGTCCGTCAGCGTTCCGTCCACGAGGACGTCGAACACCCGCTTGCCCTTGGCCACGTTCTCGATCTCGGCGAACCCGAGGTCGATCGCGTAGGTGCCCTTGGGCGCGTCGGGGAAGCGGTAGAACAACTGCTTGTCCGCCGTGGTGCGCTGCGACTGGAACAGGGCGTCGTCCGTCGTACCTTCGATCCCGGACTGCGTGGAGGCGACCTTCGTCTTCCCCTCGTAGCCCCACGCCTCCTTGCCGGCGGCCTGGTCCCCGGACCAGGTGTAGCCGGAGCCGTCGGTGAACTTTGAGCCGCCGGCGTTGACGCCGACCTGGTACTTCGTGGTCGTGAGCGTCACCGGCACGTACGTCTTGGACTGCCGTCCGGAGTCGGACCGCAGCACGATGTTCGCGCCGAGGACCCCGGGCTTGGCGTCCTTCGAGGAGATCGAGACCTTGACGGTCGTCGACTGGCCCGGGGCGAGGGTGCCGCCGGTCGAGGACAGCGACAGCCACGGCAGGTCGGTGAGCAGGTCGTCCTCGACGTCGACCAGCACGACGTCATCGGCGACCTGGTCCGCCGCCCACAGCGCCCCGGTCGAGTCGGTCTCGAGGCCACCGCCCTGGGTCGGCTTCTGGCCCGGGAACCACCACGCGTTGACCAGCGAGCAGTCGTCGGGGTCGACCTGCAGCAGGCGGGTGGGCCTGTTGAAGGTGAGGTCGGTGTACCAGATGGTGTCGGATGCCTGGTTGTAGGCCAGGCCCATCACCTCGGGCAGCGGAGGGGCGCAGAAGGACAGCAGCGCCCCCGCGTTGTCGTGCGACGTCCCGGCGACGGTGCCGATCATGCCGTTCGCCCGGCCGCCGACGTAGAACACGTCCTCCGTCGGGTTGTAGGCGAGGCCGGTCAGCTGCAGCGTGGACCAGTCGCCCTTGATCTGCCGGGTCTCCTTCCCGGTCTCCCGGTCGAAGCAGTGGATGTAGCTGGCCGGGCTGTCCTCCATCTGGCACATGTCACCGGTCTTGGTGTCGAGCGCCATGTCGAACGCCCGGTACGCGGGGTTCCACGACGCGTCGAAGACCTTCCCGGTCGGCTTGCCCGCCACCGTGTAGGCGGTGTTGGTCCGCTCGTTGTAGTCGTGGACCCAGACGTCACCGTCGTACCCGATGCCGGAGGGCTCCTTCTCCTGGATGGTGCCCGGGATGGCGATCCGGGTGATGACGTCTCCGCCGGCGGTCGGGCCGACCTTGCCGGCCGCCTGTGCTTCCGCAGCGCTGGACGTCGCCGCCTTGCCGTCGGCGTTCGACGGCTTCATGCCGCTCGCACCGGCCTTCCAGGCGGTGAGGTCGATCGTGCTGGCCGCACCCGTCCCGGTGCGCGCGGTGGCGCCGGTGGCGTCAAGCTCGGGGTGGCGCGCGGCCTCGCCCAGGTCGTACGTGAGCGGGGCGGAACCGGTGTTGGTCAGCGTCAGCGAGCCCACACCGTTCTGGTCGGTGCCCATCACGGCGTCGAGGCCGCTCGCCTTCAGACCGGCGACGCCCGTGGTGAGGCGCGCATCGACCGTCGCCTTCGCGTAGAGCTTGTCGAGGGTGAAGTCGTACGACCCCGTCACGTAGTTCGGCGCCTCGACCGTCATCGTGTAGTCGGCGACCGGCAGCTGCCGGTGCACGATGCCCGTCGCGTTGGTCGTGACGCTCTCGACGAGCCCGTTCTTGTTCGTGAAGGAGACCTTGGCCCCGGACACCGGCAGCCCGTCGTTCTTGTCGACGACAGTCGCGTCGAGGTAGCCCCAGTCCGGAAGGTCGTAGGTGACGATCATCCCGTCGTGGAGCACCGGGACGTTGTCGGAGAACCGGATGCCGTCCACGCCGGCCCAGCCCTGGATGCCGGTGATGGTGCGGGCGCCGCCGGTCACCGGGTCGTCGGTCCCGATGCCGTCGCCGTACCCGAAGATCACCTTGCCCGAGCGGGTGAGCGCGGCCGAGAAGCTGACCGGCTCCGTGTACTCAGACCGGATCGGATAGGCCCAGATCTTGGCGTTGCGGAACTCGACGACGAACGCGTCCTCGCCGTCGACCTTGGTGGCCGACGTGAAGACTCCCCCGCCCGGGGCGAACTCGACGGGGGACGTGACCCAGAACGGGAAGATGCCCGCACCGCCGCTGCCGGGTCCGGTGGAGGTGTCCGGGGAGATCACGCCGCGCAGGCCGATACCGAGGGTGTCGTGGCTGCCGTTGTAGAGCGCGACCGGGAACGGCAGCTTCACCGTCGCCCACACGCCGCTGGTGAACGCGACCGGGTCGGTGCCGCGCAGGTACTCGCCTTCGGAGACGGCGCAGCTGTAGCCGCCCTTGTCGACGACGAGCCCGACCGGGATCTCCAGCGACGTGTTCTCGGTGCCGACGGTCAGCGGGAGGGACGTCGGCGAGAGGCAGGCGTTGGGCGTGACGGCGAGCCCGTACTGGCCCTCCGGCACACCGGCGATCGTGAACGCGCCGTTGGCGTCCGTGCGTACCGGCTTCAGCGGCGTGTCCTTGACGGAGACGTCGGCGTTCGGTACCGGCTGCTTCTTGTCGTCGACGACCTTGCCGCTGATGTCGTGGCGCGCGGCGGCCGTGAGCGGCAGCTTGACGGAGGTGTCCTGGCCGAGGGAGATCGTGACGTTGGCGGTCGCGGTCAGGTAGCCGAAGACCTTGGTGCTGATCTGGTAGTCACCGACCGGGAGGTTGATCTTGAACCGGCCGTCCTTGTCGGTGCCGATGGACCGGCTGAACGGTCCGCTGATCGTCACGTCGGCGGCGGGGACCGGGGCGCCGTTGGCGGTGACGACACCGGTGAGGGTGCCGCCCTGCCGGGGCGCGAGCTCGAGCAGGCGGACGAGGTCGAGCCGGCCTTCGCCGTACTTGTTGTTGACGTCGGCGGTGCCGCCGCACTCGGTGTCGTCGACGTCGACGGCCGAGTCGGCGAGCAGGCGGCGGGTCTGCTCGACCTGCCCGATGAGGGTCGGGTCGTAGCTCCACAGGTCGGCGACGGCGCCGGCGACGTGGGGAGCCGCCATCGACGTGCCAGACATCTCGGTGTAGCTGTTGTTCGGGTAGGACGAACGGACGGCGACGCCCGGAGCGGAGATCTCGGGCTTGATCCGGCCACCCTCACCCTCACCCTTGCGGGAGAACGACGCGAGCGTGCCGTCCGAGTCGTACGCGCCTACGGAGTAGGCACTCTCGGCGGAGCCGGGCGAGGAGACGGTGTCGCAGGCCGCGTACGGCGAGGTGTTGCCCGATGACCAGACGCTGAAGATGCCCGCGGCGCTCCAGGCCTCGTCGATGGCCTGGAAGAAGTCGTCGAAGTTGTGCTCGACGGTCTGACCCCACGAGTTGTTGATGACGTGGGGGCGCTTGGACGGGTCAGGGTTGTTCCCGTTGACGTCGGTCGGGGCGAGCAGCCACCAGCCGGACTTGAGCAGCGACTCGACGCCGCTGCTGTCGCAGCAGCCGTTCGTCGCGATCCACTGCGCGTCCGGGGCGACGCCGACGTGCTCGGTGCCGTCGTCGCCGACCATGGTGCCCATGGTGTGGGTGCCGTGTCCGTTGTCGTCGCACGGCGCGCCCGTGCACGGGCCCCGGGTGGCCATCCAGTTGTAGTTGTGGTCGATGGTGCCGTCGGGCTTCGTGCCGCGGTACTGGTGCATCAGGGCGGGGTGGTCGAATTGGACGCCCGAGTCGAGGTTGGACACGGTGATGCCCGCACCGGTCGCGCCCATGGCCCACGCCTGGGGGGCGTGGATGGCGTCCAGACCCCACGTGGTGGTGCCTGCCTCGGCGGCGGCCTTCGGGGCGGCGGGGCGGGCAGCCTGGTCGGCGGGGACCTTCTCCTCGACGGGCTCGACCAGCGCGACCTGCGGCGTCGCGTGGATCTCGGCGACCTGCCCGACCGAGGCGACGTCGAGCGCGAGCTTCTGCGTGCCGCCCTTGACGAGCACGGCGTTGACGAGGGGGTAGGACGTGTACTTCACGCCGGCCGCGTCGAGCTCGGCGGCGACGGACGCCGCGGAGCTCTTCGCTGCCGCTTGCAGCTTGTCGTAGACGAACTGACCGCGTTCGGTCCAGTTCGCGATCTTCTTGGCGGGGGCGAGATCGGCCTTGGTGTCGAACGTGATCCAGAAGTCGGAAGCCGGCTGCGTGCGGAAGCGATCCTTCAGGTTGGACGCGATCTTGTTGGCGGCCGCGCCGGGATCTGGCTCAGCGGCGGATGCCGGTAAGGGCTGGATCATGCTCAGGCCGACCGCTGCGGCCAGCGAAGCCGCGAGGGCTGTGAGTCTCATGGGGGTCCTTCCGCCTACAGGGGTTGGTAGGGGTCGTGGCTCTCGTGGTCGTCGGCACCGTCGGCGTCGTGGGCGTCGGAGGCGTCGCGGGCGCTGAGGCGCGGCTCGCGCGACAACTCGAGAGGTGGCTGGTGCTCGCTGGCGGAGTCGTCACGCGCGACAGGTAGCTCAGGCATGCATTGGCCTACGGCTATGGATCATGCAGTCATGCTCGGCGGACGAGTGACCGCTCGCTATCCAGCGGATACGTCAATTTTCACGACGCGTCGCCGAGGGAGTCCTCTTCTGCGAACACTCCGGCCTCCACTGCCTTGACCGCGAGCGCGGTCCGGGAGGTCACCTTCAGCTTGCGCATCGCCGCACGTAGCTGCTGATCCACCGTGGCCGGCGACTTGGCCAGGATCCGGCTGATCTCCCGGTTCGTCTTGCCGGCGACAACCAGTTGGACCACGTCGAGCTCGCGAGGTGAGAGCTGGTCGCCGTACCCTCGTCGGCCGCCGCGCCACAGTCGCGGAACCTCGGCGCCGTGTTCGCGAAGCCGCTGTGCGACACGGTCTGCATCGCCGCGGGCTCCGAGCCTGAACAGTTGCTCGTACTGCGCGGCGAGCAGCTCTCGGCCTTGCTCGATCTGGCCGTGCGCGAGGAGCGCCTCGGCTTGACGCTCGCGGGCGAGCATGGCGTCGTAGGGACGCGGCAACGCGCTCCAGGCGCGCGCCGCCCGACCGTAGGCTGTCGCCGCGCGGGCGTGGTCTCCGGCCGCCGCGAGCAGCAGCGCGCGGCATACGGTGAGCGCGGCGCGAGGCGCAGGCGCCGTACGGCCACGCAGTCCTCTGGCGAACTGGTCGCTCAGGCGTGTCGCGGCCTTCAGGTCGCCCGCGGCGAGATACGCCTCGATCCGGGCGGGGACGAGGTCCGTCGCCCAGACCCAGATGCCCTTTCTCCGGACCGTGTCCATCGGCTCGTTCGTGACCTGCAGCGCCCGGGCGCTGTTTCCGTCCGTCAGCCACAGTCTGGCCAGCGCAGCGGCGGCCTCCATCGTGTCGTCGGCTGCGCCGAGACGGGCAGACTCCTCGAGGACGAGGCGGAACTGCTCCTCGGCGGCGCGCCGCCGTCCGGCCGCGGCTGCCAGCCGGGCCGCGAGGCGAATGCTGCCGAGGTAGTGCGCCGGCCGGTCCCGGTCGGCATCGGCGAGTGCCGCGCTTCGCTCCGCGAGACCCTCCCACCGGCCGGTCAGCCACGCCAGGTTGGCCTGTTCGAGTCGGACGTTGTGCTGCAACCGGGACGCCTGCTCGGCCTCGGCAAGGCCCATGGCCACGGCGAGGTGTTTCTCCGCGTCGGCGTACCGACCCCAGATCAGTGCACCGGTCCCGACATTCGCGTGGATGCGGGCCACGTCGAGACGCTCCGCCGAGCTCGCGCCGTCGACGGGCAGGCCGGCGACGACGTCCCAGGCCTCCTCTTCGCCGAGCATGAGCAACGCCGCGGCTCGGTTGCCGGCCAGGTTCAGCCGCTCCGCGGGAGAATCGAATTCGGCGGCGAGCTCGGCGGCGCGATCCAGCCAACGCCGATGGGTCGACGCGGGCCACGGCCCCGCATAGGCCCATCCCAGATAGGTCATTGCCCGAGCCGCCTCGACCGGGTCATGGTCGAGGTTGGCCACCGCCTGCTCCAGCTCGCCGAGTGCGGCCTGCGCCTCACCCCCGGTGATCAGGAGCCGACCCAGGGGGTTGCGGATCTCGGCCTGCTGGCGGGCGGACAGACCGGGGGTCTCCAGCACCAAGCGCAAGGTACGGATCACGCGGTGGTGGACCTCGTCGACCGGTTCACGACGGCCCAGTGCGGCAACTCCGGCGATGCGCGCGACTCGTGCCCGATCCGTCGGCGGCAACACCGCCCACGACAACAGATCGACCAGCAGGTCGACCGCCTTGGTGTGGTCACCCGAGGCCATGGCCAGCTCGGCACCCTGCTCGGCGTACCCCGCCCAGGACCGCGTCTCGCCCGCCTCACGGAAGTGGTGGGCAAGGCGTGCGACAGGCGGCGGATGGATGTCCTCCAACGCGCGGCCGGCCAGCAGGTGGAAGTGTCTGCGGTCGGTCAACGGGATCGCCTCGTAGACAGCCGTGGCGGCCAGCACGTGCCGGAATCGCCACCGGCCGCGGTCGTCTCCGTCCAGGACGCCGGCGTCGGCAGCCTCCGCGACAGCGCCTCGACACGCAGTTGGTGACAGACCGGCGGTCATCGCGATCGTGGCCAGTGACGACGGTTCAGCCAACGTGGCCGCGGATCGCAGCACCTGCTGCGCCGTCGGCGACAGACGGCCCACCCGCTCCCGGGTGGAGTCGCGCACCGTTGGCGGCACCTGCAGCTCACGCAGCTTCAGCCGGACCCACTGCCCGTCGCGGAAGACGAGGTCGGCACGGTCGCACATGAGGCGAACCGACTCCTCCAGCGCCAGCGGAACGCCACCGGTCCGCTCGTGCATGAACGTCGCGAACTCCTGCGATACCGGGTTGCCGTCCAGCATCGAGGACACCAGCGCTGCCGTGTCGTCGGGTCGCATCGGCGCCAGGGCGATCCTCAGCTGGGTCACGCCAGCGGGCAACCGGGACGTCAGCCGCAGCAACAGCGACCCGACGTCCACCTCCTCCGGCCGATAGGAGATCACGAGGCTTGGCCCGTCCGACTGCTGTCGGGAGGTGACGAACAGCAGGAACTCCAAGGTCACCTCGTCGGCCCAGTGAGCGTCCTCGAGCACGAGAACGTCGACACGCAGAGCCCGCAGCAGCTCGTCCAGGGCGCGGAACAGGCGATGCCGTGCCGCCTTCGCATCGTCCAAGGGCGGCAGTGCGGGCGGCAGGTCCGAGGACCATTCAGGGAACAGGGGCCGTAACGCACCCGCAAGCTCGCTGAGCCGCAATCGCGACACCGGGCGGTCGATCCCACGGAACGCGTCGACGATCGGCCCCAACGTCAGCGACTCGCGAAGCGGTGGGCACACCGAGACCAAGGCGATGTGCTGGTCCGGCGCGGCCAACCACTCCCGCAGCAGTCGGCTCTTCCCGATCCCCGCCTCGCCCTCCACCAGCACGATCGCCGGTGGCCGGGCCAAGGCGCCCCGAAGCGCCGTCATCTCCCGATCACGACCCACGAAATGCGGCGTGGAAACCATCGGTGACGTCCGGTCGTCCTCGGGCGAGGGGTCGAGCATGCGTGATGCTCTCTCTTTTCGCTGCTCGGGCACAAGTACCATCGCGGCGACCCGCGTTGCGGGAACCTCCGCCGGAGCACCGATAACTCACTCGTTCCGCGCGGTCTCCGGGCCGGTGATCCGCCGCAGCAGCGGCAGCGTCGAGGCGACGATCCCCAGCGACACCGCCAGCCCGCCGGCCACCATCAGGTAGAACGACCCGTCCGGCGCCAGCAGCGTGTAGCCCAGCTGCGCCCGCAGGAACAGGTGCGCCGCCAGGAACCCCATCCCCGTCGCCACCGCCGCGACCAGCAGCAACGGCACGACGGTCTCCAGCGCCACGACCCGCCGCAGCGTACGCAGCTGCACCCCGGTGAGCCGCAGCATGCTGAACGGCCGCTTCCGGTCGCTCAGCCCGCCGGCCACGCTCACCGCCAGGCTGCAACCGGCGATCGGCAGGCTGGCCAGCATGACCACGTTGGCCAGCTGCTGGAACTGCACCATCAGCCGTGCGGAGTTCGACTCCCACTCGGCGACGCTGGACGGGAAGCGCACCGTCGGGAACGCGTTGATCAGCATGGTCCGGGCCTGCTCGAACGCGGCGCGGCTGGTGGTGTTGACGACCACCGACCGGATCGGTTGCCGCTCGACCTGGGCCGGGTCCAGGTCGGCGGCGGGCCAGACGTAGCTGTCATTGGTCAGGTCCCACGCACGCTCGCCGATGAGGTCGTCGGCCACGGCCGCGACCTGCGCGCCGGCCGGGCAGGCGCCGAAGAGCGCCAGGCGGTCCAGCTCCGCGCACGTGATGACGCTCGGCCACCACCACCGGTAGGCGGGCGATTCCGTCCCGTTCACCTCGAGCGGGGGTGGCGTGTCGACGGGGTTGGCGCGGACCAGCGTCACGCTGCGTACCCCCGGGATCGTCGCGAGCCCGGCCGGGATCTGGTCCGCGGCCGGTGCAGGGCCATCCTCGTGCGGGAACGAGATCGACAGGGACCTGGCGGCCACCGAGTCGGTGCGCGGCTCGCCCCGGTTGGCGACGTAGGTGGTGATGATGCCGGTGGCGACGCTGGTCACGAAGAGCGCCACGATCAGGCCACTGACCGACCGGAAGGCCGCCTTGGGATTGTCGGCGAGGCGCCGCCCGGCGATGAGCGCGGCCGGCCGGCTGGCCCGCCCGGCCAGCAGGCGGGCGCCGAGCATGGTCAGCCACGGCCCGGCCAGCAGCAGCCCGGTCAAAATCAGGAGAAACCCCGAGAGGTACGCGGTGAGCTGGCCGTTGGTGGTGGGGGGACGCCGGCCGATGAAGTACGTCAGCTCGACGAGCCCGGCGACCAGCGGGATCAACCGCCACGCACGCGGCGGCTTCGGGGTGACCCGGCGCGCGACGCCCAGCGGGGAGATCTGCACCCGGCGCAGCGCCAGCCAGGACGCCACGACGGCGCCGAGCGGGATGCCGAGCGCGACCACCAGGACGTCGGCGATGGCGAGTGACAGGTCGGCGGCGAAGAAGCGTTCGCCGGTGAACGGGATCGCGGCGAGCCCCGGGCGCAGCGCGAGGAACAGGCCGAACCCCACGGCCGTGCCCACCGCGGCCGCGAGCACGGACTCGACGGCGGAGATGACGGCGATCTGCCGTGGCGTGGCGCCGATCAGCCGCATCGCGGCGAAGCGCTGCTCCCGGCGGGTCGCGGCCAGCCGGGTGGCGGTGCCGATGAAGATGAGCACCGGGAAGAGCAGCGCGACCGCGACGATGGAGAGCACGAGGGCCATGCCGTCGTGGTTGATGCCGACATAGCAGCCGCGGGAGCAGCCGCTCGGCGAGGTGGCCATGATCTGGGTGACCTTGCCCGCCCCCAGGTGCTCCAGATCCGTGGGAGTCCGGCCGATGACGATCAGCAGCGAGTCGGGGGACGGCAGCGCCGCCCGTCCGATGGTGCCGACCTGATAACCGGGAAACCGGTCGCCGAGTTGCGCGGCCGGGGTGGCCCGCAGCAGGTCGCCGAGGGCGGGCGAGACGTAGTACTCGCCGGGGCCGGGCAGGCGCGGAATGCCCGGCGGGACGGGCGCGTCCGGACCGGTCGCCGCGACCTCGACCCGGCCGATCGAATCGCCGTGGTAGTAGTCCTCCCGGATCAGCCACCACAGCGGGTCGACCGACGGGTCGGCGGCGGCCGGCGCGACAGCGGTATTCAGCCAGGCATATCGCTGGTTCTGCGCGTTGACCGCGTTCATGCCGGCGAGCGTGGTGAGCAGCATGCCGACACCGAGCGCCACCGCGGTGGCGATGACGGCGAGCCGGGTGGCGGCCTCGCGCCCGCCGGCCAGGGACAGTCGGATCGCGAACCGGATCATGCGGACACCAGCGCGTTCACCTTGCCGTCGCGCACGATGACCTGCCGGTCGGCGTACGCGGCGACCCGGGCCTCGTGGGTGACGAGCACGACGGTGGTGCCCTGCTCGCGGGCCGAGGAGACCAGCAGGTCCATCACCTGCTCGCCGGTCAGCGAGTCCAGCGCCCCGGTCGGCTCGTCGGCGAACAGCGCGCCGGGACGGGCGACCAGGCCGCGGGCCAGCGCCACCCGCTGCGCCTGCCCGCCGGAGAGTTCACCGGAGCGGCGCCGCTCCAGCCCGTCCAGGCCGAGCCGCTCGAACCAGGGCCGCGCCTCCTTCAGCGCGGCGGTCCGCTTGACGCCGCGGAGCAGCAGCGGCAGCGCCACGTTCTCCTCGGCCGTCAGCTCCGGCACGAGCTGCCCGAACTGGAACACGAAACCGAACTGGTCGCGGCGCAGGACGCTGCGCTGCGTCTCGCTGAGCGTGTCGATCCGGCGGCCGTCGAAGTGGATCTCGCCGCTGTCGGGCACCAGGATCCCGGCCAGACAGTGCAGCAGGGTGGTCTTCCCGGACCCGCTCGGGCCCATGATGGCGACGATCTCGCCGGGGGCCACCAGGACGCTGGCGCCGCGCAGCGCCTGGGTTTCGCCGAAGGAGAGCGTGACGTCGCGCGCCTCGATGGCCTTCACTTCCGCACCGCCTTCGCGAGGGCGTCCAGCCGGGCGGCCGTGGTGTCGATCCAGTGCAGGTCGGCTTCCAGGTGGAACAGGCCGTGGTCGGCCAGCATGGCGTCGACCAGGGTGCCGGAGCGCTTGATGTCGGTGAGTTCCTTCATCCGCACCAGGTGGGCGGCGCGCTGGCGGTCGAGGTAGTCCTCGGCGGGGCGGCCGAGCATGAGCGCCAGCACGACCTTGGTGAACAGGACCGTCTGCAGGTTGGGCTCGGCCGGGACCGGTTCGGTCAGCCAGGACTCGACCTCGGTGGCGCCCTGCTCGGTGATGACGTAGCGCTTGCGCTCGGGGCCCACGCCCGGCTCGACCTCGCCGATCACGATCTTGCCGTCCCGGGCGAGCCGGCTCAGGGTCGAGTAGACCTGGCCGAACGGCAGCGGCTTGCCCCGGCTGAAGAAGGCGTCGTAGTCGCGCTTGAGGTCGTAGCCGTGGCTGGGCTCTCGTTCGAGTAGGCCAAGGAGGGTCATAGGAACGCTCATGCGGAGACTATAACCCGAGGGTATACCTCGCGTATATACCCCGCGGGTATGTCAGCGGGCCCTCCCGCTGTCGGCACCCGAGGCGGCGGGCTGTCCGGACGCCGTCGACGGGGTCAGTGCGAAGTGGACCGTACGGCCGGTCCTGGCCCGGCCCAGCCGGTGCGTCAGCGGCACCAGCACCCCGTGCAGCAGCGGATGCTTGCCGACCAGCGCCCGGCTGGCCGCCCGGTACTCCGCCCCGCTCAACCGCCGCGCGACCGCCTGCACCGCCTCCCCGGTCGGCTTGCCGAGGGCGGTCGACGGGGCCAACGTCACGTGCGAGTTGTTGCGGATCCGCCGGGTCTTCCACGCCTTCTCGAAGCTGCGCACGTACGCCCGCTCCCCGGCCACCGCGACGCTCACCGCCGTCGGCACGGGGGTCCCGTCCCGCTTGAACGTCGTCAACACCACGGTCTTCTGCCGCACCAGCGGCGCCCATGCGGGCGCCGGGGCGGGGTCGACGTACCCGACCACCCAACCGAGCTGCCGCAGCCGGGCCACCAGCGCGGCCAGGGCCAGGAGGGCCGACAGCCCGACCAGCCAGGTCTGGGCCGTGCTGCCGCCCAGGTCGGCGTCGACCAGGTGCGACACGGTGTGCGCCACCGCGCCGACGACGTAGCCGGCCAGGGCGACCGCCAGGGCGTCGGCCCAGATGAGCGCCAACAGCAGCGTCGCCCCGATGCCGAACTGGAACGCCCCGACGTCGTGCACGAAGTGCTCATGCGGGGGGAACCCCACCGCCGAGCTGAACGAGTCCGCCCGGGCCAGCGCCCACACCCCGACGACCACCGAAGCCGCGCCGAGCAGCGCGGCAACCCCACGTACGAGTGCTCTCATGCCCTTGGGACGGCCCGACGCCCGGCGGTGTGACCTGGACGCCGAGATGTCGCCGTCAGCCCTCGTGTGGGGCCCTCACTCACCCGCCGCACGTCCACCTCGACATGGACCCCGCTCTCCACCAAGACGTCGACGACCAGCCGCAGCCTGATGTCGGCGGCCGGCGAAAGGTCCCCATGGGCGGCCAGTTGGTGGAAGACAACTGGCCGCCGCTGGTTACCGCGCTTGAGTGGTGACTGATTTTGGATCAGGTGGTGGAGCGGGCGATGGCCTGTTCGACGAGGGCGACTGTGGCCCGGGGGTCGGCGACTTGAATGATGAGACGGGTGTAGCGCTCGTCACGCAGTTGGATGACGACGGCTTTGGCCGGGTCGCGGACGTCCCAGAAGATGCGTTCGCCATCGACGTGGAAGGTACCGGCGGTGATGACGCCGGGCAGGTGGGCGCCGGGCGCGCGGATGCCTTTTGGCTCCTTGATCACGCCGGGGTCGGCGGTGGCGCCTCGGACGTTGAGCAGCGGGATCGCCAGGCGGCTCTTGAGGGCCCAGAGCTTGTCCAGCCCTTCGATCTCGACGATGAGGCTGTCGTTGTCGATGCATACCTTTGCCATGGAAGCTCCTTCAGCGTTGCGGTTGGTGAATCCGGTCGAACAGGACCGTGCCGGCGCGGGCGGCGTCGACCCCGGTGCGGACCCGCAGACGCAGGCCGAGGATCGCCGCGGTGAGCGCGTAGGTCAGGGGTGACGGCGCGTCGTCGGCGGTCGCGGCGCCGCCGCCGCCCAGGGTGAGATCGATGGCAGCGTCGAAGTCGCGCATGGCGCGGGCGACTTCCTCTGCCACCTCGGAGTCCACCGGCGCGCGTTCGACCACGGCCAGCAGCAGCAGGTCCAAGTCAGGGCTCGCGGTGTCGGCCACGAATATGTCCCGCAATGCTTGTGCCGGATCGGGGGCCGCGGTGACCTTCGCCAGCAGTGGCCGGACCTGATGCTCCAGGTGCCACCGCAGGGCGGCCAGGTACAGCCCGCGCTTGCTGCCGAAGACCTTGTACAGGCTGTTGCGGTGCACGCCGAGGTGCGTCACTAGGTCGTCGACGGAGATGCCGTCGTACGCCCTGCCGGCGAACAGGCTTGCCGCCGCCCTGATCACTTCGGTCTCGTCGAATGCTCTCGGTCGGCCCATGGAAGGACCCTAGCCGATTTAGGAACGATCAGTCAAGAACGCTCGTTCCTAAACGTCTGGGGTCTCCCCCCTGGGGCTGCCCATGCGTAAACCGCTGCCGGCTGTGGATCCACTGCTGCGGCTACAGGCCAGCATCACCGCCCGCGACGACCGCCTACTCGGCTGGCTCTACGACCACGGAGTCTCGCCCGTGGGCCGTACGGCGGGCGACGGCCACTGTTGCGGGTGTGGGCGGGTCGACGCCGTGTCGGCCTTCGATCGCCACATGACGTCTCGGTCGTGGCCGCCTCGCGCACGGGTGGCACCGGAATTTTGCTCCGACGCCACCCGCTCCGCTTTCCGATAGCGGCTCAGCTCCAGTGCGTCATGTCAGCCTTCGTGCGGGCCTTCGCTGACCCGTCGGACGTCGACCTCGACATCGATCCCGCTCTCGGTGAAGACATCGGCGAATCGCTTCCCCCACTCCACCGCCTCCTCCTTCGACCGGACCTCGATCAGCCCGAACCCGGCGATCAGCTCCTTGGTCTCGGTGAACGGCCCGTCGGTGACGGTCTTCTTGCCCTTGGTCGCGGTGATCCGCGCCGACTCCTCGCTGCTCTTGCAGAGCCCCTCGGCGGCCAGCAGGATCCCCGCCCTGGAGACCTCCTCCATGTAGGCGCCCATCCGCTTCATGAACTCCGGCGACGGCTCGAAGTTGCCGGGAACGGCCTCGTCCAGCTTGTGCATCAACATGAATCGCATCTCAGTGCTTCCTCTCGGTGATCGTGTGCAGGGAAACCGCGGTGAGCCAGCCGAAGACCAGCGCCGAGCCGAGCGCCATCCGGACGCTGATGCTGTCCTGGTCGGGCCAGGCCATGACGGCGACCGTCGCCAGGGCGACGAGGACCGACGACAGCGCACCCACCCGCCCGAAGCGGCGGGCGAAGACCAGGCAGGCGACGGTGAGCGAGCCGAAGGAGAGCATCGCCCCGACCCCGTGCCCGTAGGAGTGCCAGCTCATCGTCTCGGGGTTGCCCTCCGGCGCGCCGGCCGGCCAGCCCATGCTCGGGTCGGCGCGGAACACCCCGGCGACGATCAGCCCGACGCCGAGCACCGCCACCAGCGCCGGCCCCCACGTCGCGGCCGGCCCGCCGCGCAGCGCCCGCCGGAAGCCGACCGCCCCGGCGACGGCCAGCAGCCCGGAGACGACGAAGTTGGCGATCTGGATCCAGCCGTGCTCGCCCAGGGCGAGCAGGCTGAGCGGCTGCCGGCTCAGGTCGAAGCCGTCCCGGGTGAACGCCTGGGCGAGGCCCAGCCCGAGGAACAGTGGCCCGGCGGCGGCGCCCGCGGTGAGCAGGGTGGCGGTCGAGACAACCCGTGTGGTCCCGGCCTGGGTGAGCGTCGTACTGGTCATCTCGATCTCCTCGTCATCGGTTCTCGCTGACGCGTCGATCGGGGCGACCCGGATCCGACATGATTTCTCAAGATCTTTTATTCGTCGCAGGCGGCGGCCCGGCCGAGCAGCAGGGCCCGCTCGCGGGCGTTGCCGGTGAGCGACGCCGCCCGCTCGAACTCGGCCCGTGCCTCCGCGTGCCGACCCAGCTTGAAGAGCAGGTCGCCGACCACGCTGGGCAGCAGGTGGTAGCCGGCCAGCGCCGGCTCGAACTCCAGCTCCCGGGCCAGTTCGAGGCCGGCGGCGGGCCCGTCGGCCTGGGCGACGGCGACGGCCCGGTTCAGCTCCACCACGGGCGAGGGCACGAGCCGAACCAGCTCCGCGTAGAGGGTCGCGATCCGCGCCCAGTCCGTCTCCTCCGGGGTACGCGCCCGCGCGTGGCAGGCCGCGATCTCGGCCTGGAGGGTGTACGGGCCGGGGTGGTCGGTGCGGGCCTTGTCGAGGGCGGCCAGGCCGCGCCGGATGAGCAACTGGTCCCAGCGGCTGCGGTCCTGGTCGTTGAGGAGGATCGGCGCGCCGTCGGGGCCGGTGCGGGCGCGGGTACGCGACGCCTGGATCTCCAGCAGCGCGGCCAGCCCGTGCACCTCGGGCTCGTCGGGCATGAGCCCCTGCAGCAGCCGCGCCAGCCGGAGCGCCTCCTGGCTGAGGGCGGGACGCATCCAGTCGTCCCCGGCGGTGGCCGAGTAGCCCTCGTTGAAGATGAGGTAGACGACTTCGAGCACCGAGTCGAGGCGTTCGGCGGCCTCGGCCGGGCCGGGCACCTCGAAGGGGATCTTCGCGGTGGCGAGGGTCTGCTTGGCCCGGGTGATCCGCTGCCCGACGGTGGGCTCGGTGGTGAGGAAGGCGCGGGCGATCTCGCCCGTGGTGAGGCCGCCGAGCAGCCGCAGGGTGAGCGCGGCGCGGGCGATCGGCGACAGGATCGGGTGGCAGGCCACGAAGATCAACCGCAGCAGGTCGTCCTCGATGTGCTCGTCGAGCGCGGCGACGAAGTCGGGGGTGACCTGCTCGTCGAGGTCCCGGCCGAGCTCGGCGAGCGTACGCTGCTGGATCTGCCTGCGGCGCAGCATGTCCACGGCCCGGCGCTTGCCGACGGTCGTCAGCCACGCCCCGGGTTTGGCCGGTACGCCGTCGCGCGGCCACTGCTCCAGCGCGGCGACGAGCGCGTCCTGGGCCAGTTCCTCGGCCAGGCCGACGTCGCGCACGAGGGCCGCGATGCCGGCCACCACCCGGCCGGCCTCCATCCGCCACACCGCCTCGACGGTGCGCCGCGCGTCGGACTCCCCCATGCGCACATCACAGCAGGCCGGTCCGACGTTCGCCAGCACTTGTGCGGGCCGGCACGATGGCGGGATGGACGAGGACGAGTGGTACCGCCGGCACGGCCTGCGCCCGGCGGACCTCGGGCCGGTGCGCGCCCTGCTCCGCGAGCAGACCGCGCTGGGCGTGGAGAACGACAGCGCGCTCGTCCACCTCGGCTGCGTGCAGTTGTTCCTGCACGGGGATCTGGCCGACGTGCTGCTGATCTCGCGGGCCAAACACTCCAGCTTCGACGCCGCCTGCTCCGTGGAGTGGCAGCTGCTCTGCGGTGCCGGCCGGGAGCACACCCTCGATCACCTGCGGTCGCTCGGCACGGCCGAGGCCGCCGAGGTGGTGGCGTACCTGTCGTCGGTCCACCCGGAGGACGTGGCGGCGTTCAGCGTCGAGAAGCAGTCCCGGTGGTACGCGGAGTACTACGACGCGGAGGAAACGTCGTAGGCGACTCGTAGCCTGGCGCGGTCATCGACGAACGCTGGAGGCGACGTGCTCGACCACTTCTCTGTCATGGTGCGCGACCTGCCGGCCAGCGCCGCCTTCTACGACGCGGTGCTCGCCCCGCTGGGCGGCCGGCGGATCATGGAGCCCGGCCCGATCGGCTACGGCGTCGAAAGTCCCGACTTCTGGCTGGTACCCGCGCCCGCCGAGGCCGGTGGGCCGCTGGAGTCGCACATCGCCTTCACCGCCCCGGACCGGGCGGCCGTGCAGGCGTTCCACGACGCGGCGGTGGCGGCCGGCGCGGAGGTGCTGCACGCGCCGCGGGAGTGGCCGGAATACCACCCGGGCTACTTCGGGGCGTTCGTCCGCGACCCGGACGGCAACAACGTCGAGGCGGTCTGCCACCGGCCGGAGTGAGGCCTCCCCGCTTCCTGGCCGGCCTCGGGACCCGGTGCGGCAACACCGGTCCGGCGGCGGCCCGGCGCATCGGACGCCGGGCCGCCGCACTACTACCGGGTTCCGGTCGTTGAACCGGGCGGGTCCACGAGGGTCCGACGAGGAGCAGCTACTAGTGATTGCTTTCCTCACTAGAGCTGCCCATAATTAACCGTTGTGGGTAGCGTGTATCGGATCGGTGAGTTCGCTAAGCGGGTGGGCCGCTCGGTGAGCACGGTGCGCCGATGGGAGGCGGAGGGCCGGATCTCGGCCCGTCGTCTGCCGTCCGGGCAGCGGTATTTCGACGATTCGGATGTGCGCCGGGTGCTGCAGCCGGGCTTCGACGTCGATCGGCGGAAGGTTGTGGTGTATTGCCGGGTCTCGGCGCCGGGTCAGAAGGTCGACTTGGCCTCGCAGGTGGCGGCGATGCAGCAGTTCTGCCTCGCTCGCGGTCTGGCGGTGGACGAGTGGATCAGCGAGGTCGGCGGCGGGATGGACCTTCGCCGTAAGAAGTTCCTGGCGTTGATGGATGCCGTCGATCGGGGTGAGGTTGGCACGCTGGTGGTGGCGCACCAGGATCGGTTGGCCCGGTTCGGGTTCGACCTGTTGGAGCATCTGGCGGCGCGTGGCGGCTGCGAGATCGTCGTGGCCAACCAGGAGTCCCTGTCCCCGCAGCAGGAGTTGGTCGAGGACCTCCTGGCCGTCGTGCACATCTTCTCGTGCCGGCTGGATGGTTTGCGCCGCTACGAGAGGGAGTTGAAAAGGGCGGACTTGGCCATGGAGGGTGACCGGTGAAGGTCACCCGGATCGCCTACTCGGTCAGACTGAATCCGGGCAAGTACGCCGCCCTGGTGGAGCAGGCCCGCCGGCTGGGCCGGGTGCGCAGCGAGGTGTGGCAGCGGTATGGCTCGATGAACGGTGTCGGGGCCGGGCTGCGGGACCGGCAGGTGCGGGACCGGTGGCTGGCTGACGGCACACATGTGCAGTTCGCCGTGTTGGCGAATGCGTGGAAGGAAACCGTCCGCGACGCCATGGCCGACATCGCGGCGAACCTGGCGGCGGCCAAGGTGCAGGTCCGGCGGGCGATCAGCCGACGCACCAACGATCCGGCGGAGCGTAAGCAAATGTTCACCGCGCTGCAGGCGGACCAGTGGGCGGACGATCCGTTCCTGGCCCGGCAGATGCGCAAACGCTGGAAGCGGGGCCGCAACCGCACACACAATCAGATCCTGGTGCGCGCCGACAAGTACAACACCATCGTCGATGGGCGGGGACGGTTGTGGCTGGCGATTCCGGGCCTTGTGCCCCGGAAGATGGTCAGGATCCCGCTGTCCACGACCGTCGCCCCGACGGGCACGCTGCGGCTAATTTTGCGCGGCGGTCGGGTGGAGGTGCACTACCAGATCGACGCGGCGCAGATGCGGTCGTCGCAGCGGCCGTGCGGCGAGGCGACGGTCGGTGTGGACAAGGGCTACACCGAAGCCCTGACCGGCTCCGACGGCCAGCCCCACGGTGCAGGGCTCGGCGTGCTGCTGTCGGGTGAGTCGGATCGGTTGAAGGAACGTAACCGGCGTCGGGCGAAGCTCCGCTCGATCGCGAACAGCGCCGCCCTGCGTGGCGACGACGCGAAAGCGCACCGGATCAAGGTCAACAATCTCGGCACAATCAAGCGGGGCCGGCAGGCCGCCCGGCATCGGGCGCGGGTGCGTACGGAGATCTTCACCGCCGTGCACGAGGTCGTGGACAAGGCCGCCACCGTGATCGCCGAGGACCTGACCAAACGCTTCACCGGCCGCAAACAGCTTCCTAAGAACATCAACCGGCGTCTTGCCGCGTGGACCAAAGGAGTCACCGCCGAGGCCCTGAAAAACGTGTCGGAGCGCAGAGGTTCTGCGCTCGTCCACGTCAACGCCGCCTACACCTCACAAACCTGTCACCGCTGCGGCCGGCTCGGCCGACGCAGCGGGGACCGGTTTCACTGCACCTCGTGCGGGGTGGTGTGGCAGGCCGACGTGAACGCCGCGATCAACATCCTGCACCGAGCCGGCGACCCCGACATCGCCCTGCACACCCCGTACCAGAAGGTGAAGCAGATCCTGCAGGATAGGACCGATCGCCACCGGACCAGACTGCCGGTCCAGGACTCCAACCCAGCCACCACCGGGCGGAGAGCGAACTATCCGAACCGCTCAGCTATGAGCAACAAGTAGGAAGCAGGCGGCATCCGGTGTTCGACGGCTTCGCGGAGCTGGACGTCGTCACCAGCGACACGACCATCCACGGGCGGCGGGGTGGTGACGGGCCGCCGGTCCTGCTGCTGCACGGCATGCCGGAGACGCACCTGATGTGGCACCGGGTCGCGCCGCGGCTCGCGGAGCGGTTCACCGTGGTCGCCACGGACCTGCGCGGTTTCGGCGACAGCGGAGCGCCGCCCAGCGCGCCGGACCACGCCCCGTACAGCATGCGCCGGGTGGCCGCCGAGCAGGTGGAGGTCATGCGGCTGCTGGGCTACGACCGGTTCGCCGTGGTCGGGCACGATCGCGGCGGGCGGTGCGCGTACCGGATGGCGCTGGACCATCCGGACGCGGTGAGCCGCCTCGCGGTGCTCGACATAGTGCCCACCGGCGACGCGTTCGACCGCGCCGACATGGCGTTCAGTCTGGGGTTCTGGCTCTGGTCGTTCCTCGCCGCGCCCGAGCCGGTGCCGGAGCGGCTGGTCGCGCAGGCCCCGGAGGTCATCGTCGACCACATGCTCGACGATCTGTCGGAGGTGCCGGACGCCTTCCCGGCGCCGGTGCGGGCGGAGTACGTGGCGAAGCTCGGCAGGCCGGAGGCCATCCACGCGATCTGCGAGCAGTACCGGGCGGCGGCGACCCTGGACTACCAGCACGACCGGGCCGACCGGGGCCGGCGGCGGATCGGCTGTCCAGTGCTGGCGCTGTGGGGTCACGCCGGCCCGGTCGCGACCTGGTACCGGCCGCTTGAGGTGTGGCGGTCCTGGGCGGACCAGGTCGAGGGCGGGCCCATCGCGGCCGGGCACTTCCTGCCCGAGGAGGCGCCCGACGAGACGCTCCGGCACCTGCTGGCGTTCCTGGCCTGACCGCGCGGGCGCTCGCGGGGCACGATGGGACGCGTGGACATCGAGCCGGTCGAGTGGGCGCCCGTCCGGGCGTTCCGGCGTGCGTGGCTGCGGCAGCGCTGGCAGGACCTCACCTTCCTGCACTGGGCGGTCGAGCCGGAGCTGGTCGCGCCGCTGCTGCCCGCCGGCACCCGGCCGGACACCCTCGACGGGCTCAGCTACGTGGGGCTGATCGGCTTCCGGATGGTCGGGCTGGGGCTCGGGCGGGGACCGGGCGTGCCGTACTTCGGCACCTTCTGGGAGACCAACGTCCGGCTGTACTCGGTCGACGGCACCGGGCGGCGGGCCGTGGTGTTCCGCTCGCTGGACGCCTCCCGGCTGGTGCCGGTGCTGGTCGCGCAGCTGAGCCTGCGGCTGCCGTACAAGTGGTCGGCGATGCGGCTGCAGCGGGACGGGGACCGCCTCACCTACCGCTGCCGGCGCCGCTGGCCAGGCCCGGTCGGCGCGGCCAGCCGGATGGCGGTCCGGGTCGGTGAGCCGATCGCCGACCCGACGCCGCTGGAGCATTTCCTCACCGCCCGCTGGGGGCTGCACACCCGGGCGTACGGGCGCACCCTGCACCTGCCGAACTGGCATCCGCAGTGGCCGTTGCACCGGGCCGAACTGCTGCACCTGGACGACGACCTGGTCACCGCTGCCGGGTTGCCGCCGCCGGCCGGGCCGCCGGTGAGCGTGCTCTACTCCCCCGGCATCCCGGTGGTGTTCGGCGGGCCGGCTCCCCTGCCCTGAGGCGTCAGCGCAGCGGGTCGTGGGTGCCACGCGGGACGTCGGGCCGGCAGCGGCGGACCCGCTCGGCCGCCAGCCGCCCGCCCACCGCCAGGCCGTACTTCTCCACGGCCGCCAGGCCGTAGGCACTGCAGGTGGGGGTGAAGCGGCACTGGGCGGGCCAGCGGTGCGACAGCCAGCGACGATAGCCGAGGATGGCGGCGCGGCCGGCGCGGTCCACGGCGGGCCTGCGCACCACGTCGGCGGCCACCGAGCCGAGGGTCAGCAGCAGCGAGAAGAGGCCGAGGTCGCAGCAGCCCGGGCCGTCACAGGGGAGGTCACAGTCGCACCAGTCCCGGTCCTTCTTGCGGCGGCGCCGCTTCCGCATGATCACAACGCCATGATGCGACACCCGCGCCAGCGGCCAGAGGCGCCGGATGTCAGGCGGCGTCGGCGATCGGCGAAAACCGCACGTCGAGCCGCATGTCCAGGGCTCGGGCGAGTCGTTCGAGGACGACGAGCGTGGGTACGGTGCCACCGGCCTCGAAGCGGGCCACGGCCGACTGGGTCATGCCGGCCGCACGCGCGAGCTGGGTCTGGCTCCAGCCAACGCGTTCCCGCAGGTCTCGGACGGTCTGACCGAGCTCGAACGCCAGCCGCGCGGCCGCGTACGCCTCGTCCGCCCCCGGCTCGGCCATCCGCCGCTGGCGCAGGTCGTTCCAGTCCACCCGATCGGTCATCACTCCGCCCCCTCGACCACGGCGTGCCGTTCCGCCACGCACCGTTCCAGAGCCCGGCGCGCCCGCTCGATCTCCCGGTCCTCCCGCATCCGCGTCTTGCGGAAGACCGTCAGCAGGATGATCCTCCGCTCGGAGGCTATCCAGTACGTGATCCGGATCGCTCCGCGCTCCAGGTAGAAGCGCAGTTCCCGGAGCTTGCCGTCGAGTTGCCGGGTGTGCGGCTCACTCAGTAGCGGACCTCGGTCGGCGAGAAGATCGATGTAGAAGGCGGCTCTTGCGAACTCTGCGGTCGGCAACTCCTCCAACCAGCTACGGACTTCTGGTTCAAGCTCCACGCTACCCAGGCCATAGCGTCGATGCTATGGCTTCGACTTGGTCGACGTCGTCCAATGCCCTCGCGTGTCGCGCCGGAGCAGCTCGACCCGATCGGATCGGGTTCGGTGGGGTCGGGTGGGGCGGATCCTGGATGCCTAGCGTCGAGGGCGTCAAGCGGAAGGAGCACCGGGTGCTGGAGCGGCTCAACCAGGCCATGGACCATCTCGAACGCCACCTCGACCAACCTCTCGACGTGGCCGGGCTGGCCCGGATCGCCTGCACGTCGGAGCACCACTTCCGGCGGCTCTTCTCGGTCCTGGCCGGGATGCCGCTGTCGGAGTACGTGCGCCGGCGTCGGCTCACCGTGGCCGGGGCCGAGGTGCTGTCGGGCGAGGCGTCGCTGCTCGACGTGGCGGTCCGCTGGGGGTACGGCTCGAACGAGGCGTTCGCCCGGGCGTTCCGCGCGGTGCACGGGGTCGGCCCGGCCGAGGCCCGGCGCACCGGGGCGGTGCTGCGGTCGCAGCCCCGGATGTCCTTCCGGCTCGTCGTCGAAGGGAGCACCACCATGGACTACCGGATCGTGACCAAGGACGCCTTCGCCCTCGCCGGGTTGAAGGCCCGGGTGCCGCTGGTCCACGAGGGGATGAACCCGCACATCGTGGCGTTCATCAAGGGCCTCGACCCCGAGGCGGTACGCCGGATCGAGGCGCTGTCCGACCAGGAGCCGGGCGGCATCGTCAACGTCAGCGACGACCTGGCCGGTTCCCGGGCCGAGGGCACCGAGCTGGACTACTGGCACGCGGTGGTGACCGGCGCGGACGTGCCGGCGGACCTGGACCGGCTGCCGGTGGCGGCCGGCTCCTGGGCGGTGTTCACCGTGTCGGGCGCGTTCCCGCAGGCGGTGCAGCACCTGTGGCGGGACGTGTTCACCCAGTGGTTCCCGTCCAACCCGTACGAGAGCCGTCCGGGGCCGGAGATCTCGAAGGTGCGGGTGTCGGCGGACGGGCGGACCGCCGACGCCGAGCTGTGGATCCCGGTGCGTCAGGCCACGGCGGCGGCCCGCGACAGGCAGGCCGGCACGTCGCCGAGGTGATAGGGGTGTTCGCTCGGCTCGATGCCGGCGAGGAACATCGCGTACACGGCGGCCATCCGCAGCTCGGCGACCGGGCGGAGCAGCTCGACGGCGCGCTCCGGGTCGCTGCCGGGCACGTCGGCCCGCCAGCGCGCCGCCCAGGCCGCGAGTAGCCGGCCGGCGACGGGCGGGTCGAGCGTCTCGGTGAGGCGCAGGATGTCGAAGGCGGGGTGGCCGACGAACGCGTCGCCCCAGTCGATGACGACCCGCCGGGTGCCGTCGCCGCGCACGTTGCCGGGGTGCAGGTCGCCGTGCACGAGGGTGTCGGGCAGGCCGCAGTCGCCGACCTGGTCGAGCCGGTCGTCGAGGTCGGCGAGCAGGTCGGCGGCCACGGTCTGGTCGTGCGGGGCCAGCCGGTCGCGGATCCAGGCGGCCAGCGCCGGTCCGCGCAGATCGGGTACGCCGGCCGCGACCAGCCCGGCGGCCTCGCCGGCCGCGCGGAGCTGCACGGCGTGGTGCTCGGCGGCGACGGCGGCCGGCTCCGCCTCGTCGGCGCCGTATTGGTCCTCGCCGGGCACGTGGTCGAGCAGGATCCGGCCGGTGTCGTCGGCGGCGAGCAGGGTGGGGGCGGCCGTGGGCGCGGCGGTGTTCAGCCAGCGCAGCACGGCCGCCTCGTGCCGGAAGAACGGCGGCACCTGCTTGAGCCAGGCGCTGCCGGCCGGGCCGTCGAGCCGCCAGATCGCCGACAGGTTCCAGGTGCGATGCTGGGCCACGGTGGTCGTCGGCCGGCCGAGCCGGCTCAGCTCAGCGGTGGCCCAGGCGACGCTGCGGGCCGGGCCGCCGGGTTCGGCGTACGCGGCGCGCAGCGGGTGCGGCGCGATGTCCACCGGCGCCGGGGTCAGGGGCACGGCGGGTGGCTCGGTGACCTGGCCCAGGTAGGTGACGTGGCCGCCGGGAGGCTCGGGGCGGTCGCCGGAGAGCAGCCGCAGCACGGCGACGTCGACGCCGTACCGGCGGCGGGCCTCGTCGACGATCGAGCCGACCTGCTGCCACCACGGCTCCGGCACGTCGTACGGGGGCAGGGCGCCGAGTGGCCGGCCGGCGGCGTCGAGCAGGACCAGGGTCACGGTGCGGGACACCTGCCGGACGCTAGTGGCGCATCCCTGAGGGACGCGAACGGTTAATCGGGGGGCGGTGGGGGGTCAGCCCGGATGCCCCCCGGGCCGCCCGGCGACCAGGCTGGGGCCATGACCCTCACCGATATCCGGACGCGTCCCACGTACCCCTGGTTGCGGCCGGTGGCCGTGACCGCGTCGCTGCTGCTCCTCGGCTACGGCCTGCTTCGCCTGCTCGACCGCCTGGACGGGCACAGTGACAAGGGCGCCTGGGCGTGGAACACCGGGCACACCCTGTTCCTGCTCGGCATCCTCGGGTTCGCCGCGCTGATCGTCGGCCTGCACGGCGTGCTGCGTACCCGCTCGACCCGGCTGCGGGCGGTGGACGACCTGGCCGCGCTGGCCGGCCTGGTCGGCGCGGCCGCCTTCATCTGGGTGATCCTCGGCGACCTGTTTCCGCGCTTCGCCGACGCGGTGGAGACGCCGGACGTGGTGCTGCTCGGCGGGCCGGCGCTGTTCGAGCTGGGCCTGCTGGTGCTGCTGTACCGGGCCGCGGCGGCGCGGCTGCTGCCGGTGTGGGCGCCGGTGCTGGTGCTGGTCGGGTTCGTGGCGATCGGGGTGAACCTGGACCTGCTGCCGGTCGGCGCGGCCCTGGTCCTCGCCGGCCTGCTCCCGCTGCGCCGGACGCCCCGCCCGGCGCGGATCGGCGGGTAGGGTCCGGGCATGGAGCAGCGGATCACCCTGATCACCCTCGGCGTGGCCGACGTGGCCCGGGCCCGGGCCTTCTACGAGCGGTTGGGCTGGCGCGGCCAGGAGGTCGAGGAGACCGTCTTCTTCCAGGCCGGTGGTCTCGCCCTGGTGCTCTGGGGGCGGGAGAAGCTGGCCGAGGACGCCGGCCTGGTCGACCCGGGCGGGGACGGGTTCGGCGGGATCAGCCTGGCGCAGAACGTGCGCAGCCGCGCCGAGGTGGACGAGCTGCTGGGCCGGGCCGCCGAGGCCGGCGCGACGGTCACGCGGCCGGCCCGGGACACCTTCTACGGCGGGTACGCGGGCTGCTTCACCGACCCGGACGGCCACCTGTGGGAGATCGCCTGGAACCCGGGGTTCCCGCTGGCCGAGGACGGCTCGCTCACCGTCCCCGACCTCGACGGCTGACCGGTCAGGTCCAGAAGGTCCGGCGGTAGCCCCGGTTGTCGGCGCAGGAGTCGCGCTGCCCGCCGGTCAGGCTGACCGTGCCGTCGCGGCACTGCACCAGCCAGCCGCGGCCGGACCAGAAGCCGGGCACGCACTCGAACCAGTCGCAGATCCCCGCGGCCGGCTTGCGGATCCGTTGGCCGCCGCAGAAGTCGTACCCGTAGGGGTTGGCCGGGGCGCCGCAGCGCCGCTCGGTGGCCGGCTGCGGCGGGGTGCTCCGGGACGGCGCGGTGGCCGGCGTGGTTCGGGTGCGCTGCGGCCCGGGGTTGGGCTTGACCTGGACGGCGGGGGCGATCGGCGGGGGCGTGGGGGTGGCGGTGGCCGCCGGGGTGGCCGCGGAGGCCATCTCGGAGCCGGGGCGCACCGGCGGGTCGGACTCGAAGAGCATGGCCGGCACGATCAGCGCGAGGGCCGCGCCGACCGCCACGGTCCGCCGGCCGCCGGGAAGCCGGGCGGAGAACCGGGCCTGGGCCGGGGTGAGCACGGCCGGCCGGACGGGCTGCACCGCCTCGTGCTCCGCGATCAGCTCGTCGAGCTGGGCGACGACCGCGGCGCGCTGCTCGATCGCGTCGGCGAAGGCCAGGGTGAGCTTGAACCGGAAGTCGGCCACCGCGCCGGTGGGCAGCAGCAGACCGGAGGTACGCCGCCGGTCGAGGACCTGGATCAGCGTGACCGGCGCGCCGGGGTCGTGGGACAGCCCGGTCATCCGGCCGTACGTCCAGTCGCGCCGGCCGCGCCCGCCGAGCAGCACGAGACGCCGGTTGGTGAGCACGGCGAGCCCGGCGTCGACGACCTTCACCCCTTCGGGGCGGCGCGGGCGCAGCACCGGCGGTTCCGGGTCGACGGTCAGCTCGGGGGCCGGCAGCACGGCGGTGTGCCGCACCTCGACCAGCTGCGCGGCCGGCAGCGTCCAGAAGACCACCTCGCCGGGGCCCAGCTCCATGGGCAGGCCCGCGCCGGCCTCGGCCGAGCCGTGGAAGGACCCGGCGAGGGTGCGCAGTCGGCGCAGCTCGTCGTCGCGGCGTCGCCACGCCTCGTCAGCCATGCGGAAGGCCCGCTGTCGCCGGTCGTTCTGCCGGTGCGCCCACCGGTAGCGCCATGTGGAACCCGTCGAATCAGTCATCGCCACGCCGACTCCTCCGCCGCGCGAGCCCACCAATCGGGGTGTCATTCATGTCAACGGCGGCGCAGGGGTGGCAAGACACGCGCAAGTCACCGATTCGACCGAAAGGGTGATTGCGCGACACGTTAGGCGGAATCTTCCGCGTCGGTTCACCGTGGTCCGGGCGGCCGCGCTTCGCCATGCGAGGGGGTCGGTGCGTCGGTAACGTCAGCCGCAGGGCGGGACGCGCCGCGACCCCGGGACGCGAGGAGGTGCACCGGTGGGCGACCCGGCCGTCGTGGTGGGCGTGGACATCGGCACCACCAGCACCAAGGCGGTCGCGTACGACACCGGCGGCCGGCAACTCGCCACGCACTCGATCGGCTACCCGCTGGAGGAACCGCACCCCGGGTACGCCGAGCAGGACCCGGTGCGGATCTTCGACGCGGTGGTGGGATCGATCCGGGCGGTGGTCGAGGAGCTGCGCGAGCCCATCGCCGGCCTGTCCTTCAGCACCGCCATGCACAGCCTGATCGGGCTCGACGCCGGCGGCAACCCGCTCACCCCCTCGGTCACCTGGGCCGACTCCCGGGCCGCCGCCCAGGCCGAGCGGCTGCGCGCCGTCCCCTCCGGGCTAGCCATCCACCGGCGCACCGGCACCCCGGTGCACCCGATGGCGCCGCTGCCCAAGCTGGTCTGGTTCGCCGAGCAGCAACCCAAGCTGCACGAGCGGGTCGCGCACTGGGTCGGCATCAAGGAGTACGTGCTGCTGCGGCTGGCCGAGACGCTGGTCATCGACCACTCGGTCGCCTCCGCCACCGGGCTGATGGACATTTACCGGCTGGCCTGGGACGCCGAGGCGCTCGGCATCGCCGGGATCACCGAGGAGCAGCTCCCGCAGCTCGTCCCCACCACCCACGTGCTGCCCGGGCTGACCGCCGAGGCGGCCCGGGCCACCGGGCTGCCCGCGGACACCCCGCTCGTGGTGGGCGCCGGCGACGGGCCGCTGGCGAACCTGGGGCTCGGCGCGGTGCATCCCGGCGAGGTCGCCTGCTCCATCGGCACCAGCGGGGCCATGCGGGTGATGGTGGAACGCCCCGGCGTCGACCCGCTCGGCGGCGTCTTCTGCTACGCCCTCACCGAGCACCGCTGGGTGGTCGGCGGGGCGATCAACAACGGCGGGATCGTCCTGCAGTGGGCCAACGAGGCGCTCGCCCCCGAGCTGGGCGAGCACGCCGAGGAGGAACTGCTCGACCTCGCCGCCCGGGCGCCGGTCGGCTCCGGCGGGCTGATCATGCTGCCGTACCTGCTCAGCGAACGGGCGCCGCACTGGAGCGCGCTGCCCCGCGGCGCGTACGTCGGACTGACCCACGGACACGGCCGGCCGCACCTGGTCCGGGCCGCGCTGGAGGGGGTCTGCCAGCAGCTCGCCCTCGTCCTCGCCTCCGTCCGGGCCGCCGGCAACGAGGTACGCGAGGTCCGGGCCAGCGGCGGCTTCGCCCGCAGCCCGCTGTGGCGGCAGATCCTCGCCGATGCGCTCGGCATGCCGGTGCGCTTCCCGGCCGGGCACGAGGGCTCCAGCTTTGGCGCCGCCCTGCTCGGCATGCAGGCGCTCGGCCTGATCGACTCGATCGAGGTCGCCGCCGACCTGGTCCGGATCGAGGAGACGGTCCACCCGGACCCCGCCTCCGCCGCCACGTACGCGGCCCTGCTGCCGCTCTTCTCCGAGCTGCACGACGCGCTCGTACCGACGTTCGCGTCGCTGCGGCGGCTGGCGCCGAGCCTGCCGCCGGAGCCACCCCCCACCGCTCCTCCCCAGTGATCGCCCGTCCCGGAGGCACGGACGACTACCGAAGGTCGTGATTGCCGTGGTCACACTGCTCGCCGCACCGGCGGAACCCCTCACCAACGCCGGCAACACCCAACTCGTCATCGCCGCCCTGCTCGGCATCGCCGCGGTGGTGGTGCTCATCGCCTGGGGCAAGGTCCACCCGTTCCTGTCCCTCATCCTCGGCGCGGCCGTACTCGGCGTGGTCGCCGGGGTCAGCCCCGACAAGATCGTCACCTCGTTCAGCGGCGGGGTCGGCTCCACCGTCGGCGGCGTCGGCCTGCTGATCGCGCTCGGCGCCATGATCGGCGGTCTGCTCGCCGAATCCGGCGGCGCCGACAGCATCGTGGAACGGGTGGTCGGCCGGGTCTCCGGCGGCGCGCTGCCCTGGGCCATGGCCGGCGTCGCCGCGCTGATCGGGCTCCCGCTCTTCTTCGAGGTCGGCGTGGTGCTGCTCGTGCCGATCGTGCTGCTGGTCTCCCGACGGGTCGACGTGCCGCTCATGAAGATCGGCATCCCGGCGCTGGCCGGCCTGTCGGTGCTGCACGGCCTGGTGCCGCCGCACCCCGGCCCGCTGGTCGCGATCGACGCGCTCGGCGCCAACCTCGGCCAGACCCTGGCCCTGGGCCTGCTGGTGGCGATCCCCACGGTGATCATCGCCGGCCCGATCTTCGGCAACTTCATCGCCCGCTACGTGCCGGCCACCGCGCCGGAGGCGCTGCTGCCCACCCGGCGGCCGCTCGCCGTCGGCGGGGACCGGCGACCGACCCGCCCCGGCGAGGGCCGGCTCGACGCCGACGGCGACCTGGTCACCGAGGACGACCTGGTCAACCCGGGCGCCGGCCGCCCCGGCGCGCCGATCGAGGAACCGGTAGGCCCGCGCGCCCGCCGGGAACCGGCGCTCTGGGCCGCCGTGGTCACCGTGCTGCTGCCCGTGGTCCTGATGCTCCTGCGCGCCATCGGCGAACTGACCCTCGACGAGGACACCACCGGCCGCAAGACGCTGGACATCATCGGCACCCCGATCGTCGCCCTGCTCGCCGGCGTCATCTTCGCGATGATCTTCCTGGGCTACGGGACCGGGTTCAGCCGCAACCAGGTCTCCGGCTTCCTCGGCGGGTCGCTGCCAGCCATCGCCGGCATCCTGCTGATCGTGGCGGCCGGCGGTGGCTTCAAGCAGGTCCTGGTCGACGCCGGGGTGGGCAACCTGGTCGCGGACGCCGCCAAGGGCGCGAACATCTCCCCGCTGCTGCTCGGCTGGCTGGTCGCCGTCGGCATCCGGATCGCCACCGGCTCGGCCACCGTCGCCACCATCACCGCCGCAGGCATCGTCGCACCGCTCGCGGCGACCCTGAACCAGCCGGAGGTTGCGCTGCTGGCCCTGGCCATCGGCTGTGGGTCGCTGTTCTTCTCACACGTCAACGACGCCGGCTTCTGGCTGGTCAAGGAGTACTTCGGACTGACCGTCGGGCAGACCATCAAGAGCTGGTCGGTGATGGAGACGATCATCTCGGTGGTCGGCTTCGCCGGCGTCCTCCTGCTCGATCTGATCCTCTAGCGGACGCTTGTCGCGCGGGCGCCCGGCCCGGCCGGTCGGGCGCCCGGGTCACGGCGCCTCGACGCCGGAGATGCGGAACTTGTGCACCTCCGCGCCGAGGATCATCGCCGCCTGCTCCCCGTCCGGGCCGGAGCCGCGGAAGTCGAGCAGTTGCTCGTCGGACTCCCACCGCTCGTAGACGTTGATCCGGCCCGGCTCGACCAGGTCCGCGCTGACCGCGAAGTCCACGCAACCCGGCGCCGAGCGGGCCGCCCGGACGACGTCGGTGCAGGAGGCCAGGTAGGCGTCCCGCTGGGCCGGGTCGACGTAGAGGGTGCCGGCGACGATGAACACGTGACCTCCAAGGGTGAGCCGTCCGCCCATCCTGGCACCCGGGGCGGATCAGGCCCGGCTGATCGCGTTGGCGTGGATCGCCTCGTTCAGGTACGCGGCCAGCCCCGGCCGCATCTTCTCGAAGTAGGCGGTGAACCGCGGGTCGGCCACGTACATGTCCGCCAGCCCGGTGTGGATCTCGTACGAGCACTCGTAGAACCACCGGCTGATGAGCTGCCGGTGCTCCTCGGCCAGCGCCATCGCCTCCGGCGAGTCGGCCGGGGCGCCCGACTCCAGCAGCGCGGTGACCCGCCGCCCCCACTCCTCGTTCTCGGCCTTGTTGCGCAGCCAATCGTCCTTGGAATAGCGGCCGACCCGCTCGGTCGACTGCCGGTACGCCTCCGTGCCGCCCCAGCGGCGCTCCGCCTCCTCGGCGTGCTCGTCCGGGTCGAAGTTCCCGAACACCTCGAACCGCTCCTCCGGGGTGAGCTGAATGTCCAATTTTCTCGCCTCCATCGCGAGTTCGATCGCCACGACCATGTCGCGCAGCTTCCCGATCCGCCCGGTCAGCAGCTCGTGCTGCCGACGCAGGTGCGGCAACGGGTCGCCGCCCGGGTCGTCGAGGATCTCGGCGATCTCCTCCAACGGGAACCCCAGCTCCCGGTAGGCCCGGATCAGCTGCAACCGTTCCAGGTCCGCGTCGTCGTAGCGGCGGTAGCCCGCCGCGGTGCGGCCGCTCGGCGAGAGCAGCCCGATCTCGTCGTAGTGGTGCAGCGTCCGGACCGTGACCCGGGCCGCCCGCGCCACCTGACCCACCGTGTACGCCATGGTTCCCTCCCTTCCGCGACCAAGGCTCCCGCCTGCCGTTGCGTGAGGGTCAAGCCCGATTCTGCGGCCGGCGCGGGCGGGCCGGCGGGAAACGGCGATCGCCCCGGTCTCCCGAGGGGGGTGCGGGAGGCCGGGGCGATCGGGAGCGGGTCAGGCGCTGACCCGCTCCTTCTCGGGGGCGGCGAATGTCTCGCTGGCCGGGGTGCGGAAGGCGTGCACCAGGCCGGCGACCGAGAGCAGCAGGAGCAGCGCGGCGCCGAGGTACATGGCCAGGGCGCCCTGCCCGGCCTTGCGGCCGAACTCGCTGAACCCGTACGAGGTGAGCAGGAGGCCGCGCAGCGTCTCGCCCTTGAACACGGTCTCCCGCTGGGCGCTGACGTCGGCGAGCTGCTTCTGCAGGTCGGCGAGGTTGGCGGCGTTGGCCTGCTCGGCCTGGGTCACCTGCTCGCGCAGCGCGGTCTGCGGCTCGCCCAGGTCGGCGTACGTCCGGCCGCCGCCGATCGACGTCAGGTGCCGGCCGATGTAGTCGTTGGCGTAGCACTCGGCCTGCTTGCCGCTGGTGAGCGGCTGGCCGGCGTACTCGCGCAGGCAGGCCGACTTCTTCTCCTCGTCGCTGAGCCCGTCGGCCGGCGTGAAGCTGATGTGCTGGGCGGCGAGCTGGTCGTGCACGTAGCGGTTGGCGAAGTTGGCGTTCGTCGTCAGGACGACGCCGACGACGAGCAGCAGGACCGCGAGGCCCAGCCCACCGATGCTGAACAACAGGTCGAGCGTCCGTCGCTTCATCTCTGGCTCCTGTATGGATGGTGTCTCCGTTGCTTGCCGACACCATCGTGGCGGTGGAGGGGGCACCGCCGGCAGGGCCGAACCCCCTGTCCGGCCCGGGACCTTCGACCCTGTACCGGCCGGGCCGGTCAGCGGGTCGCGTCGACCGGGGTGAGCGCGTGCAGCAGCTCGGCCAGGGCGACCGGGCGGCCGTATCGCCAGCCCTGGCCGTGCAGGCAGCCGATCGCGGTCACCGCGGCGTGCTGGCTGCCGGTCTCCACGCCCTCGGCGACCACGGCCAGGTCGAACGCGCCGGCCAGCCGGTTGACCATCTCCACCGTGGCGTACGCCCGCGGGTCGTCGGCGTCGAGCCGGGACACGAAGGACCGGTCGATCTTCAGCTCGGTGGCCGGGATCCGGTGCAGGTAGCTCAGCGAGGAGTAGCCGGTGCCGAAGTCGTCGATGGCGATGCCGACCCCGAGGTCGCGGAGCTGGGTCAGCCGGTCGAGCACCGCCTCGCTTCCCTCGATCAGCGCTGACTCGGTGAGTTCCAGGGTGAGCGCGCGGGGTGGCAGGCCGGCCGCGCCGACCGCCTCGGTGACCGTGGCGATCAGGTCGGGCCGGCGCAGGTGGGCGGCGGCGATGTTGACCGCGACGGTCACCTCGGGCGTGTGCTCCCGCCAGGCGGCCGCGGCCCGGCACGCCTCGTGGATCACCCACCGGTCGATGGCGATGATCAGGCCGGTCTCCTCGGCCAGCGGCAGGAACCGCGCCGGGGCGAGCACCCCGAGCCGGGGGTGCCGCCAGCGCACCAGCGCCTCGGCGCTGCGTACCGCGCCGGTGGGCAGGTCGACGATGGGCTGGAACTCCATGAGCAGTTGGCCCTCGTCGACCGCGCGGCGCAGGTCGGCGATCAGCTCGGCCCGGGTCACCGCCGACTCCCGCAGCTGCGGCGTGCAGGTCCGGTACGCGGACTTGCCGGCCGCCTTCGCCGCGTACATGGCGATGTCGGCGTCGCGGAGCAGGTCGGTGTGGGAGGTGTGCTGCGGGCCGTACTCGGCGATGCCGATGCTGGCCGAGGGGTGTACGCCCAGGTCCTCCTCGCCGGGCAGCGGTTCGAGGGCGGCGAGCAGCCGGACGGCGAGCCGCTCGGGCGCCATCGGCCGGTCCCCGGCGACCAGCACGGCGAACTCGTCGCCGCCGAGCCGCGCGATCATGCCGTCGGGGCCGGTCGCGTCGTGCATCCGCTCCGCGATGGTGCTCAGCAGCCGGTCCCCGGCGGCGTGCCCGAAGCGGTCGTTGACCTGCTTGAACCCGTCGAGGTCGAGCAGCAGCACGGCGACCGGGCCGCCGTCGCGCAGGGCCCGGCGCAGCCGGCGGGTGAAGGTCAGCCGGTTGGGTAGGCCGGTGAGCTGGTCGGAGTATGCGAGCCGGCGCAGCCGGGCGACCAGCCGCAGGTTCTCGTTGGCGGCCAGCCCTTGCCGCAGCGCGAGCACGCCGAGCAGCGTCATCATGCCGATGAAGATCAGGTGCGGGGTTTGCCCGGTGGGCCGCCGGGAGAGCACCACGGCGATGATCGCCCCGCCCACCGGCAGGTAGGGCAGGGCGACCCGCCACCAGGGCGGCAGCGGCGACTCGCCGGTCTCCTCCGCTGCCGGGCGGGCGGGTGGCGGCGGGTAGCGGGTGGCGAGGCCGATCAGCAGGTAGCTCAGCGGCCAGCAGACGTCGATGGGGTGGCCGGGGGCGTAGGTGCCGTGCGCGACGAGGGAGACGTAGACGGCGTCGGCGCCGGCCCGGGTGGCGAGGCCGACGCCGATGAGGGTGAGCGCCCGCCACATCGGACGGGCCGGTCCGGCGACCGCCACCAGGATGGTGAGCTGCACCAGGTCGAGCATCGGGTAGAGCAGCCCGGCGGTGCGCAGCGGATCGGTCAGCTCGGCGTCGGCGAGGTCGCGGAACACCACCACCCAGCCGATCGGGATGAGGGCCAGCGCGACGATCACGCCGTCGAGCAGGGTGCGGGCCTGCCCGACCAGGCTGCGCGGGGCGGCCAGGGAGCAGAGCAGCGCGGCGGTGCCGGTGAGGATGCCGGCGGTGAACAGTCCGCCGACCAGCGGGGTGTTCGGCAGGTCGTGTCCGCCGAGCCGTTCGACCGTCCACACCGTCCGGCCGAGCGCCGCGAGGATCATGGTGGCCGCGAGCAGCGCCCAGAACCGGCGCAGCGGGGCCGGGTGCCGCCGGGCCACGCCCGTGCAGGCCGCCGCCGCCCAGCTCGCCATCGCCACCGCGCCGAGGTCGCTGACCAGGGCCCCGCCCGGCAGGCCGGTGACCAGCCAGATCGCTTCCCCGGGTACGGCGAGGGCGGCCGCGACGAGCCCGACACGGCCGGAGAGCGGGCGACGGGCCGGCGCCACGGCGGCGAGGCTCACGTCCTGCTGGGGTACAACGATTCGCTCCGGCTCTCTCCCAGACGGGCACCCTCGACGACGAGGACCGGTTGCGGACGGCGATCGGCGCAAGCCTAGTCAGCCCTCGGGTGCCGCCGCCAGAGCCGATCGGCGTCGGTCACCGCCCCTGCGGCCCGGGGTCTGCCGGGTCACGTCGGCGGTAGAGGGAGACGAGGACGCCGTAGCGGGGCTGGTCCGGGCCGGCCTCGTCGGCCTCGCCGACCAGCGCGTCGAGGGTGGCCCGCAGCCGCTCGGCCTGGGCCGGGGTGAGCCGCAGGTGGCGCAGGTGCAGCAGCGGGTCGGGGTCGCCGGCCAGTTCCTCGGCGACCGCGCCGAACAGCGCGGTGGTGGCGCCGGCGTCGGCGGTCTCGCCGACCAGGCGGCGGAAGGCGCGCTCGTGGTACTGCTCGGTGCCGCCGCGGACCTGGCGGGTGTGCGCGACGCGGACCATGCCGGCCTCGGTGAGCACCTTGAGGTGGTGGGCGACGGTGCCCTTGGCCGCGCCGAGCCCGGTGGCGAGCTGGCTGATGGTGGCCGGCCCGGGCCCGAGCGCGAAGAGCAGCCGGTGCCGGAACGGGTGGGCCAGCGCCTTGAACTGGGCCGGGGTGCGGACCTCCAGCTCGGGTTCGTGGTTCACCGCTAAAGCGTCTAATTCTCTTGACGCTTTGTCAACCGGCCTGCTCTACTCGGAACATGCGTCAGGATGAGATCACCGACATCATCGAGCGGGCCGCGAAGCTGGTCGCCGAGCAGTACGTCTTTCCCGAGGTGGCCGGCCGGATCGCCGCCCACCTCGGCGACCGCCTCCGCGCTGGCGCCTACGCCGACGCGAGCGACGCGGCGGCGCTCGGCGCGCTGGTCACCGCCGACCTGCAGGAGGCCAACGGTGACCTGCACCTGCGGCTCAAGCACCACGAGACCCCCCTTGCCGACATCGCCGACGACCCGGCCGAGGTGCAGTTCGTCCAGCTCGCCGCGCAGACCATGGGTGGCATGGCCCGGGTGGAGCGGCTGCCCGGCAATGTGGGGCTGCTGGAGATCGCGCCCTACCTCTTCCCGCCGCAGCTCGCCGGCGACCTCGCGGTCGCCGCGCTGCGGCTGCTCGCCGGCACCGACGCGCTCCTGCTCGACCTGCGCGGCAACCGGGGCGGCAGCCCCGACATGGTGGCCCTGGTCTGCGGCTGGTTCTTCGCCGAGCCGACCCACCTGCACACCATGCACGAGCGGGCCGGGACCACCCACCAGTACTGGAGCGCCGCCTGGCTGCCCGTGCCCCGCTACGCGCCCGACAAGCCGGTGTTCGTGCTGACCGGCCCCGAGACGTTCTCCGGCGGCGAGGAGCTGGCGTACGACCTCCAGCAGCTCGGCCGGGCCACCGTGGTCGGCGAGCGGACCCGGGGCGGGGCGCACCCGCGGGTCGGGCACCGGCTGCACCCGCACCTGGAGCTGACCGTGCCGGTGGCCCGGCCGGTCAACGCCGTGAGCGGCACCAACTGGGAGGGCTGCGGAGTCGTCCCCGACGTCGAGACGCCGGCCAGGGCGGCGCGCGACGTCGCGTACCGGAGGGCTCTGGAGGCCCTGCTGGCGGCGGACCGCCAGGGGCCGACGGCGGCCGAGGCGCGCGAGGCCCTGGCCACCCTCGGCTGAGCCCGAGGGCTCAGGACCAGTCCTCCGCCGGGTCGGCGTCGACGGACGGGGCCGGGGCGTCGGATGCGGGTGCCGTGGCCGGCGGGCCGCCGTGGGTCCAGGGGGTCTCCTCCGGGGCGGGGAAGCTCCCGGCCGGCAGGAAGCCGTCCGACAGGGTGGTGAGGCAGAGACGCTCCCCCACCTCGGGCACGGTGCCCGGCGGGGCGGTCAGCCCGCGCCCCATCCCGCCGGAGAGCTCCAGGACCACCTCGGTCTTGCCGTCGGCGGCCGGGGTCACGAAGACCACCTTCGCCTTCTGGCCGGGGCGGGCCGGCGAGTAGAGCGTCGCGCCCACCGGCACGAGCACCGGCTCGGTGGTGACCACCTGAATCCGCGGGCGCAGCACCGGCCGCTTGCCGGAGTCGTCCACCCGCTTCGGGTCGGCCAGCGTCACGTCGCCGACGAACGCCTCCCCGGTCAGCCGGTGCTCGGCCATCACCAGCGGGTCGTCGTAGGCGCGCTGCACCGCGTAGGAGGTTAGCGCCCGTTCCAGCCGGTGCAGGCGCACCGCCGCGGCCACCGCACCGTCGCGGCGCGGCTGCGGGCCGCCCCCGCCGTCGACGTGCTCGGCGTGCGCCGTGAAGGCGTCCTTGTCGCCGTCCCAGCGCCCGGCCACCCGCGCGCCGGGCGGCAGCGCCCGGAGCAACCCGACGCCGCGCCACATCAACTCCCAGGTGGGCGTCAGCTGCTCGCGCAGCAGCCCTTCCAGCTCCGCGTACGCCGCCGCGCGCGCAACCTGGTCGTCACCGGCCCGGGTGTACGCCTCGATGGCCGGCGCGAGCCGGTGGTTGTCGAAGTCCGGGTCGGTGGCCGGGCCGGCGGGCGGGCAGCGGGCCGGGTCCTCGGCAAGGGCGGCGGCCTCGGCGCCGGTACGCCCGGGCGGCGGGTCGAGCCAACCCAGCAGCGCCGGCAGGTGCAGGTCCTCCACGGCGCTCTGCCCGGTCGCCCAGTGCAGGGTCAGCGCCTCGGTCAGCGCCACCAGCGCCGCCGAGCCGGGATGCTCGGCGCGCTCGGCGAAGAAGGTCAGCCAGCGGCCGAGCAGCGGCACCGACGGGTGCACCGGATGCTCCCCGTCCGGCCGGCGGAACCGGGTGGAGCGGCCGAACAGCCGCAGGAAGGTGATCCCGGCCGGGTTCGGCACCAGCAACTGCGGGGCGTCGGCGTAGCGGTACCGGACGTCCTTGCCCCGGTCGATCGGCACCGCCTCGCTGACGCCCCGGAACCCGTCGAGGTACGGCAGCACGATCCCGGCCAGCTCGGCCGCGAACGCGAAGCGCTGATCCCGGTTGCGGGGCTGCGGCACGACCAGCAGCCGGGCCTCGTCGGGCGCGGCGCCGACCAGGGCCGCGAGCGGGGCGTTCGCCTCGCCGGCCAGGGCGAGCGGTACCAGCACCAGCGGGCGGTCGGCGAGGTGCAGGTGCCGGACGGTGGCCACCGGCTGGGCCACCCCGGCGGCGACCGCCCGCGCCTGAGCCAGCGCGCGCAGGGTGGTCACCGGGTCCTCCGGGCGGGGTGTCGGGGCGTACTCATGCGGAGAGTCCGGCGAGGGCGTCGGCGCGCAGGCGCGCGGCGGCGCGCAGCAGCGCGGCGGCCTCCGCCTGCTCCGGGTCGGGGGCGCGAACGCCTTCGGCGAGCGCCAGCACCTCGGCCACCTCGGCGACGCCGCCCAGCGCCTCGCGGACCGGCCGGCCCAGCGCGCCGGTGTGGCCGCGCGCCTCGTGCCGACAGAAGTAGGCCAGCTCGCAGGCGGCCAGGCAGTCCGGCGCGTAGCGGGCCGGGACGTCGTGCAGGGCGCCGGCCAGCGTGGCCGGGTCGGCGGTCAGGTCGGCGGTGAACCCGGCCGGCACGGCGGTGAGCAGGTCGTCGATCCGGGCCGTCCGGTCGAGCTGGCGGCGCAGCACCAGCAACTGCTTGCGCACGTCGAGCAGGCTGGCCACCGGCCGGTTGGCGAAGTCGCGCGGGCAGACCAGCACCACCTCGTGCGAGACGAGGTCCGGGTCCTGCCCCTCGGCGGCGAGCAGCTCGCGCAGCGCCAGCACGTAGACGGCGGACTGGATGGCGGCGGCGGCGACCTTGGCCGGGTCGGCCTGGCCGTCGATGATCGGGAAGGACTTGATCTCCACGACGTGGAAGCGGCCGGCGAGCCGGGCGGCCACCAGGTCCGGTTCCAGGTTCACCCGGCGGCCGGCGACGTCCAGGCCGAGCAGCGGATGGTCGAAGAGTGCCGGCCCGTCGCCGGACGCGGTCAGCGCCGCGCGGGACCGCTCCGGCCGGTCCTCGTCGCCGCCCAGGTCGGTCCAGGTGGCGCCGTCCGGCACCGGTACGCCCAGCCGCTCCGCGACCAGGCGCAGCAGCTCCGCCCCGCCGTCGGCCTTCACCTGGGCCTCGAAGGCGTTGCCCCGGGTGATGGCGAAGCGGGACTGGCCGAACCGGGCCGGGAAGCCGATCCGCTCGGCCAGCTTCGGCTTGTCGACCCCGGCGCTGTCCAGCACGGCGCGGCGGGTGCAGCCGGGGTTGCCGGTCAGCGCGGCGATGGTGCGGGCGTTGTGCCTCCGGGGCGGCACGCCACCCCGGATCTCGGCCAGGCGCTGCGCGGTCTCCGTCATGATCCGCCCAGGATAGGCGGTGCGCGCCGCGACGGCCGCTGCCGCGCCCGCCGGTCAGCGGCCGGCCGACCGGTTCCAGGGTGAGCGGGGTGACTGGGCGCCCGCCGTGGGCCGGCTGCGGCGGCGGCGCCGGCGACCGGGCGTGCACGGCGGGCGGGAGACGGTGTGCACCGGCGCGGCCGGTGGGGTGACCGGCTGGCGGCCGATCAGCCAGCAGAGGAAGCGCGCCACGGTCAGCCGACCGGGAGGCGCTCGGCCTCGGCCCGGGAGATCTCGTACTGCGCGCCGCAGAACGTGCACTGCTGCGCGTAGCGGGTGCGCACCGGGATGAGCGGGATGAAGAAGAGGGTGAATTTCGTGGCCCGCCGGGTGATGACCTGGGCGGCCTGGTTGCCGCAGTTGCGGCAGACCTGGGTGACCACGCCGGACCGGTCGACCTTGGTCCGGAGCCCGAAGATGAAGAACATCGCCCGGCATTACCCCGCCGGGCCCCGGAAATCACCACCGAAAAATTCTTGACCCCGCTGTCCGGATGCGCGGCCCCCGTTCGTCAGGGTGGATGAGAGCACGACCGACAGGAGTGAAGCGATGAAGTACATGATGCTCGTCTGCACCGACACCGAGCCCGACCGCGACCCGGGCGCGGCGCCCGACATCGAGAAGTGGGTGGCCGAGCGGGACGCCAACGGTCAGCGACTGACCGGCAGCCGGTTCGCGCCCCCGTCGGCCGCCACCACCGTCCGGGTCCGCGACGGCGAACTGCTGCTCACCGACGGCCCGTTCGCCGAGACCAAGGAGGTGATCGTGGGCTTCGACCTGCTGGAGTGTGCCGACCTGGACGAGGCGGTCGAGGTGGCCCGCGCCCACCCGATGGCGTACGCCGGGCGCATCGAGCTGCGCCCGCTGGTCGAGGACTGATCCGGTTGACTTCCTCCCCCTCTTGAAGGAGGGGGATTCCCACCGGCCTTACGGCCGATCCGGCTTACGCCGGGCGCCTCACGGCGGGGGGTTCCTGTTTCACGGCCGACTGCGGAAGGGAGGGCCCTTGCCGTCTCACGTCAGCTCCACAGGCATCACCGAGGTTGCCCTCGGCTACGGCTCGACCAGCCGCAAGGATGTTCTTCGCCGCGTTCACGTCCCGATCATGGCGGGTGCGGCAGGTGGGGCACGTCCAGTGCCGGGTGGAAAGACCCAGAACGGGGAGCAGATGCCCGCACGCCGAGCAGGTTTTGGAGCTGGGGTACCAGCGGTCGATCACCACGAGGGTGCGGCCAGCACGCTCGGCCTTGTACTCCAGCTGGCGGCGGAACTCGCCCCAGCCGCAGTCGGAGATCGCTTTCGCGAGGCTGCGGTTGCGGAGCATGTTGTTGACCGCGAGGTCTTCGATCACGATCGTGTCGGCGGCCCGGACCAGGTTGGTGCTGGTGCGGTGCAGGAAGTCCACGCGAGCGTTACGGACCTTGCGGTGCGCACGGGCGACCTTCGCCTTGGCCTTGCGCCGGTTCGCGCTGCCGCGCTGACACCGGGCCATGCGCCGCTGGTAGCGAGCAAGGTTACGGGCCCGACGGTCCAGGTGCTGGGGGTTGGCGATGCGCTGCCCATCGCTGGTCACCGCGAAGTCCTTGACGCCAAGGTCGATGCCGATCTTATGCCCGGTCGCGTCAAGCGGTTCGGGCGAGTCGGTGTCGACGGCGAACGTCACGTACCAGCGGCCGTCCGGGTCGCGGGAGATCACGACCATGGTCGGGTTGAGGGTGGCGATGTCGACACCGCCGAACGACCACGCGAACGACAGCGGCCCGTTCGTCTTCGCTACGTGCAGCGCGCCGTCCTTCATCCGGAACGCCGAGCGGGTGTAATGCGCCGACTGGTGAGCGTTGCGGCTCTTGAAGCGCGGGTACCGGGCGCGACCGGCGAAGAAGCTCGCGAACGCGGTGTGCTGGTGCCGCAGGGTCTGTTGCAGCGGCACCGACGACACCTCGGACAGGAACGCCAACTCCGCGGTCTTCTTCCATCCGGTGAGGGCGGCGTCGGTCTGCCTGTACGAGGTCCGCTCGCCCCGCTGGTGGTAGGCGGCGTGGCGTTCGGCGAGGGTCCGGTTCCAGACAAGGCGCACACACCCGAACGTGCGGCTGAACACGGCCGCCTGCTCGGGTGTCGGGTAGGCCCGACACTTGTACGCCGTCCTCATAGGACTGAAGTTACACGATCTGTCCTCCCGTGTAAGAAGGCGGGTTGCGCGTCAAAGGACTTCGTTCTCGAACCGCCCCGGCTCCGCCGGGCCGCTCCTGACGGAGTCCGAATTCCTCCCCGGCCTGAAAGCCGGGACAGCCTTCGGAGGTACAGGTGACCGACGCGGCCGGGGCGGTCGCCGACGCGGGCGCCGAGGCGTACCCGCGGATCGTGGCCGCCCTGATCCGCGTCACCGGCGACTGGACCCTCGCCGAGGACTGCGCCCAGGAGGCCCTGGCGGCGGCGCTGGAGCGCTGGCCCCGCAACGGCGTGCCGGACAACCCGGGCGGGTGGCTCATGACGGCCGCCCGCAACCGGGCCGTGGACGTGCTGCGCCGGGCCAGCGTGGAACGCCGCAAGCTGCGCGACCTGGCGCTGCTCACCGATCATGCACCCGCGCCACCGGAGGGAGACGTGGTCAACGACCGGCTCCGGCTCATCTTCACCTGCTGCCACCCGGCGCTGGCGTTGGAGGCCCGGGTGGCGCTGACCCTGCGCACGGTGGCCGGGGTGCCGACCGCCGACATCGCCCGGGCCTTCCTGGTCACCGAGTCGACCATGACCCGCCGGCTCACCCGGGCCAAGGCCCGGATCGCCGCGGCCGGCGTGCCGTACCGGGTGCCGACCGGGCCCGCGCTGGTCGAGCGCCTGCCGGGCGTGCTGGCCGTGCTCTACCTGCTCTTCACCCGCGGGTACGACGCCGACGGCGAGCCCGCGTTCGCCGCCGAGGCGATCCGGCTGGCCCGGCTGCTGCACACGCTCCTGCCGGACGAACCCGAGGCCGCCGGACTGCTCGCCCTGTTCCTGCTGCACCACTCCCGCCGGGCGGCCCGCCGCGACCCGTCCGGTGACCTGCTCACCCTCGACCAGCAGGATCGCGGCCGGTGGGACCGGGCCGCCATCGCGGAGGGCGTCGCGCTGCTGGACCGGGCCGGCGACGGCCCGTACGCCCTCCAGGCCCGGATCGCCGCCGCGCACGCCACGGCACCGACCGCCGCCGAGACCGACTGGCCGGGCATCGCCGGCTGCTACGACGCGCTGGTCCGGCTCCGCCCGACCCCGGTGGTCCGGCTCAACCGGGCGGTGGCCCACGGGTACGCCCACGGCCCCGCCGCTGGGCTGGCCCTGCTCGCCGAGGCTGGGGCCGGCGGGGCGCTCGACGGCTACCCGCCGGCGGTGGCCGCCGAGGCCGAGTTGACCGCCCGCCTCGGCGACCCGGTACGCGCCGCCGCGCTGTTCCGGGCCGCCGCCGACGCGGTCCGCTCCGATCCGGAACGGCGGGCGTTGCTCCGCCGGGCCGCCGAGCTGTCGCCCTGAGCGCCGTTTCCGGGCGGGCCGGCCGGAGGTCAGGGGCCATCGGCTCAGGCGTTGCTGGGCATCTCCACGGCGAGCCAGATCGGCTGCCAGTCGGCCATCTCGTGGAAGCGGCGCAGCTCGGCGAGCCCGGCCACGCTCCCGCTCCAGGCCGCGTACGGGGGGTTGCCCTCGTCGAAGCCGGACTGCACGAAGGTCAGCTTGGTGCGGCCGTCGGACTCGGCCAGCTCCCAGGTGCTGACCCCGGTCGGTCCCCAGTCGACGGAGAGCGCCCGGCCCGGCGTCAGGTCGACCACCTTGGCCGCGTAGCCCGCGTCGAAGCCGCCCATGGCGTAGCGGCCGCCGACCCAGGGCTCGATGCCGATCGGGAAGCCGAACCAGGCGCTGGCCTGCTCCGAGTCGGTCAGCGAGGTCCACACCTTGTCCGCCGGCGCGTCGATCAGCAGCTCGCCGCGCAGGTCGGCGGAGGTGAAGTCGGTGCGCGGCAGCAGCGGGCGACCCTCCAGGTGCGCGTTGAGGTTGGCGATGGCCAGCGCCCAGAAGGTCTGCAGGACTCCGCGGATGCTGCTGCCGTTCATCGCCTCGGCGAAGCTGAAGTGGCTCTGCCGCAGGGTGAGCACGGTGTTCCCGTCCTCCGGCGTCAGCTCGAACTCGGTGGTGGTCTCCACCCCGTCGAGCGTCCAGCCGAAGCGCAGCGTCCGCTCGTCGGCGTGCAGCAGCCGCTGGTGCGGCGCGTCGCCCTCGGGCGTGTAGCGGCCCCAGAACTCGTAGCGCCGGGGCAGCTCGACCTCGGCGTGCTCGGCCAGCCAGGCGCGCAGCTCGGCGGGGTCGGTCAGCGCGCGGCGCACGGTCTCGGCCGGCGCGGCGAGGCGGGCCCGGACGGTCAGCAGGTCACTCATGGTTGTCGCCCTTCGGGTAGCAGGCCACGGCGAGCTTGAAGGCATCACCCTCGGCGCCGCCGTAGCGCGTGAAAAGGTCCCGCAGCGTCGACTGCAGGTCGTGCAGGAACTCCTGCCGCCGCTCGGCGGGCACCCGGATCTCGCCGGAGACACCGATCGACGGCAACTCGGGGGCGGTGCGGTCCAGCCCGGCGATGTCGGCCTGGACCTCCTCCATGAGGTCGAGCAGGTAGCCCAGGCTCAGCTCGTCCTGCGCCCGGCGGGCCCCGCCGATCCGCCCGACCAGCCGCGGCGAGAGCCAGTAGGACCGGGCGGCGGCCTGGTAGATGCCCTCGCTGATGCCGCGCACCCTCCGCTCGGCGACCTGCTCGGCCAGCCCGGCCGCGACCAACTGCTTGACGTGGTAGTAGACCCGCTGCGGCGTCTGCTCCAGCCGGGCGGCGATCTCGGTGCAGGTGCGGGGCTCGGCGAGTTGCCGCAGCACCTCGATCCGCTGCGGCTTGAGCAGGGCTTCGGCCTGCTCGCGCTCTTCCAGGTACAGGACGTCTCTCATGGCAAAATCAGTTTGTACGTACAAAACTTTTTTGTCAATGGCTTCGACGAAAGGCCGCGCGGTCCGCGCGGCCTTTCGTGCCTACTTGCCCAGGACGACGACGTGGGTCGGTGGCTCCACCTTCACCGGCAGGCCGTAGCCGGACAGCTCGATGACGACCTTGAGGTGGTAAGTGAAGTCCCTGCTCCGGGCCATCCGGGACGTGCGGTCGTAGGCCACCGTGGCGATCCGGTCGTCCGCGCCGACCGTCACCTCGCCCACGAGGCGGTCGGCGATGATGTCCCCGGAGGGATTCGCCACGGAGACCTCGAAGTGGTAGACGCCGTCGGCCTTCTCCGTGACCGTGGCGCCAGCCTGGCGCAACATCCGGAGCAGCCCCGCCGGGCTCGCCGAAGCCCCCATGCCGCCGCCCATCGCCATGTCGTAGTCGAGGTTGTCCTGCTTCTCCTTCTCCCGGCTCCACACGATCTTCCCGTTGTCGGGATCGGCGCCGTCCCGAGCCCCGACGTACCGGACGCCGTTGATCAGGCGCTCGTGCTCGAAGCCCGCCACGATGGCGGGACGCAGCTGTCCCTTGTACGGCGATTCCAGATAGCCCGTGGCCGTCGCCGGATCGAAAGCACCCTTGGTGACCCACCGCTCGCTCACCGGCTCCGGCAGCTCACCCTTCGGCGGGGGCTCGTAGAGCGAGGTGGTGGTGACCTTCACCCGGTAACTGATGTTCTCGCTGGCCGCCGCGGCCGCGGCGAGCCGCAGCTGCGGCGACTGGGGGCTCGCCGCGGGCGCCGGCTTCCCGGCGACCGGCCCGGGCGAGCTGGTGCCGCCGCCGGACGTGCCCGCGCCGACGGTCAGCGCCGCGGTCAGCGCCCCGGCCACCCCGACCACGTACGCGGTCCGGTGCAGAACGGTGCGCCGCCGGTGGCGGCGGGTGGCCGCGCCGAGCACGTCGCGGGTGAGCGTCAGGCCGGCGGCCTGGTCCCGCATCCCGGCCACGAGCTGGTCCTCGAGGTGGGTGGTCATCGGCGTCCTCCGTTCATTCCGGCGCCTTCCAGCGCCCAGTCCGCGGTGAGTTCACGTAGCCGGGTCAGCCCCCGGGAAGCGCTCGACTTGACCGTGCCGACCGAGCAGCCGAGCAGCTCGGCGGCCTCCGCCTCGCTCAACTGCTCCCAGTAGCGGAGCACCAGCACGGCCCGCTGCCGAGGCGGCAGCAGACCCAGCGCCTGGACGAGCGCATGCCTCAGGTGCAGCGCGTCGGTGCCGTCCGGCTGGCCCGGCGGTTCCACCTCGGTCAGCACCTCCGGCCGACGCCGGCGCAGCCGCCACCGGTCCACCGCCAGGTGGTAGAGGGTGCGACGCAGGTAGCCCTCCTTGTCGCCGTGCACCCGGTGCCAGTTCCGCATCAGCCGTTCCAGCGCCGCCTGCACCAGGTCCTCCCCGGCGACCCGGCTACCCGTCAGCAGCACCGCCGTCGCGAGCAGCGCACCGCCGCGCTCCGCGACGAGGGCGTCCAGCCCTTCAAAGCGCTTCTTCCGCCACACCGGATCTCCTTTCGTCGCCACCAAGGACGACGGGTCACGCCCGAAGGTTGACCGGCCGGAAGGACCGGTTTCACGACGAAAGGCCGCGCGGTCCGCGCGGCCTTTCGTGGGACGAGGAACGTCAGGGCGTCCAGTCGGGACGCAGTGGGTAGCCGTTCGCCCCCTGCGGCTCGTTGTGCGTGGCGAGCACCTGGTGCAGTTGGATGCCGTTGCGCTCGAAGGCCATCCGGGAGCCGGCCATGTACAGCCCCCAGACCCGGGCGGTGCCCGGGCCGACCTCGTCGACGCAGAAGTCCCAGTGCTCGACGAGGTTGCGGCACCAGCCGGCCAGGGTCAGCGCGTAGTGCTGGCGCAGGTTCTCCTCGTGGTGCACCTCCAGCCCGGCGTCGTGGATCTCGCTGATCAGCCGGCCCGGGCCGGCCAGCTCGCCGTCCGGGAAGACGTACCGGTCGATGAACGCGCCGGAGCGGTGCGGGGCCCGGTTGTCCGCCCGGGTGATGCAGTGGTTGAGCAGGCGGCCGCCGGGCTTGAGCCGGCTGCGCAGGGCACCGAAGTAGGCCGGGTAGTTGCGCACCCCGATGTGCTCGGTCAGCCCGATCGAGGAGATCGCGTCGAACTGCTCGCGCGGGGCGTCCCGGTAGTCCAGGTGGCGCACCTCGGCGAGGTCGCCCAGCCCCTCCCGCTCGATCGCCGCCTGCGCCCACTCGGCCTGCGCCCGCGACAGGGTGACGCCGAGCGCCTTGACGCCGTATTCGCGGGCCGCGTGCCGGACCATGCCGCCCCAGCCGCAGCCGACGTCGAGCAGCCGCATCCCCGGCTTCAGCGCCAGCTTGCCGGCGACCAGGTCGTACTTGGAGCGCTGCGCCTCCTCCAGGGTGTCGGTGGGGCTACGGAAAACCGCGCAGGTGTACGTCATCGACGGGCCGAGCACCTTCTCGTAGAAGGCATTGGAGACGTCGTAGTGGTGGGAGATCGCGTTGCTGTCCCGGGTGCGGGAGTGGCGCAGCCCGTTCATCACCCGCTTCCAGCGCGGCGCGGCCTCCTGCGGCGGGGGCGGCGGCGGCAGCAGCCGCTCCCAGCCGAGCCCCTTGACCAGGGCCAGCGCCTCGGCCACCGGCGGCATCCGCAGCGGCATCTCGTCCTTGAGCACCCGCAACGCCTCGTACGGGTCGCCCGGGTGCACGCCCTCCAGCCCGAGGTCGCCGCTCACGTAGGCCCGAGCCATGCCCAGGTCTCCCGGGGCGGTGAGCAGGTAGGACAGCCCGCGTTCGGAGCGGATCGCCAGGGTGATCCCCGCGTCGGCCGGGCCGACAGCGCTGCCGTCGTATCCGGTGATGCGCACGGGCAGGTCGCCCGTGGTGACCGCGCGGATCACATCCGCCACGGTCGGTCCGGTCCGCCGGCCCCCCGCCGGCGGTCCCGCCGGGGCACTCGCCGCCCCGGGTGTTCGGTCGGTCAGACTCATGCTCTCGCTACCGCCTTCTCGTACAGTCCGGTGAGCCGGTGGTCAGGGTCGTAGCGTTCCTTCACGGCGCGCCAGGTCTCCCCGCCGTAGAGCCGGTCGAACGCCGCCCGGTCGTAGTACGCGTCGGAGTAGAGCGACTTGTGCCCGCCCACCTCCGACACCGCGTGCTCGATCTCCCGGTTGACGTCGCCGTCGGCGGCGCCCTCGGCGATCGGCACGCTCCCCCAGAAACCGATGTTCACATAGGTTTCGCCCGCTTGGAGGGGATACAGCGGCCAGGCCCGGGCGGATCCCGGGCCGGCCGGCTCCCGTAGCCTCAGCGGGCAGAGCCACACCGGCGTCATCCGCACCGTCTGGGCGAACCAGCGCAGGAAGTCGGCGGTGCCGGCGAGCGGGATCTCCACGTCCTGCACCACCCGCTCCCGGGCCGGCCGGCCCCGCCAGCGGTCGACCCGGGCGGCCACCTGGTGCCGGTGCTCCAGCCGGACGAGCCGGTGGTAGAAGTCGCTGCGCCGGTAGCGCTGCGGCCAGAGCCGGCGGACCACCGGGTGCTGCACCCCGAACGCGGCGGAGCACCAGAACCAGTCGGTGTCCCAGCGCCACAGGTAGTCGTAGGTGCTGAGCACGTCCCGGGTGCGCCGGCGCAGCGAGCGGTAGTAGATGTCCTGACCGGTGTAGTCGCTCGGCCGGCCGTCGGCCTCGTCGGTGAACGTGGCGAGCACCAGGTACGCCTCGCCGGGGCTGAACATCACCCCGTCCATCCCGTCGACCGGCTCGCCCTCCCAGGAGCCCTTCGCGACCACCTCGGCGATCGCGTCGGTCAGCTCCTCCAGCCGGCTGAACCGGATGTTGCGCAGCGCCACGTAGCGACGGACCGGTTGCAGCTCGATACGCAGCCGGGTCGAGTAGCCGAGGCTGCCCAGCGAGTTGGGGAAGGCCCGGAAGAGGTCGGCGTGCTCGCCCACCGGCCCGGCGGTGACCAGGTCGCCGGACCCGGTGAGGATGTCGAGCTCGGTCACCGACTCGTGCGGCAGGCCGTTGCGGAACGAGGTGGACTCGATGCCCAGCCCGGTCACCGCGCCGCCCAGGGTGATCGTGCGCAGCTGCGGCACGACCAGCGGCATCAGGTTGTGCGGCAGGGTGGCGTCGACCAGGTCCTCGTAGGTGCACATGCCCTGCACGTCGGCGGTCCGGGCGTCCGGGTCGACGGAGAGCACCCCGGTCAGGCCGCTCACGTCCAGGCCGGGGGTGCGCGGCGCGGATCGGGGTCGGAAGAGGTTGGAGGTCCGCTTGGCCAGCCGTACGGGTTCTCCGGCGGGCACCGCGGCGTACGAGCGCCGCAGCGCGTCCACCGCCCGCCCATGATCACGGACAGCGTGCATGAGATCACCTTACGCCTGGGTACGACAATTCGTGGGATGTCCACGGTGGCCTTTTCGAGGCCGTCCGAAGATCGGCGGGTTACGGTGGCGGGCATGCCCTCCCCCGCGCTCACCGCCCTGGACGACGCCGGCCTGCCCTACCGGGTGATCCGGCACGGCCCGGTGCGGAGCCTCGCCGAGGCGGCGACGGCGCGCGGCGTCGAGGTCCCCGACGTGGTCAAGACGATCGTGGTCCGCCGCGGCGAGGACGACCACCTGTTCGTGCTCACCCCCGGCGACCGGGTCATCTCCTGGCCGAAGCTGCGCCAACTGCTCGGGGTGAGCCGGATGTCCATGCCGGACGCGGCGGCGGCCCGGGCGGCCACCGGTTACGAGCGCGGCACCATCACACCGTTCGGCGCCACCAACGCCTGGCCCGTGGTCGCCGACGAGCGGCTGCGCGGCCGGGAGATCACCCTCGGCGCGGGCGAGCACGGGGTGGCCGTCGCCCTCGACGCCGACGCCGCCCTCGCCGCGCTCGACGCCACCGTCGCCGACGTCACCGACCCCGAACCGGCCCGCTGAGCGGTGGCCGCCACGCCCCTGCCCGGCATAGCGTTGGGGACATGCCGAAAGCCGTTTGGAACGACCTGGTCGTCGCCGAGAGCGACGACACCGTGCTGGTCGAGGGCAACCACTACTTCCCCCGTACGGCCCTGCGCGACGACCTGATCCGCGAGTCCGACACCCACACGGTCTGCCCGTGGAAGGGCACCGCCTCCTACTACACGCTCGAACACGCGGGCGCGACCAGCCCGGACGCGGTCTGGTACTACCCCGACCCCAAGCCGGAGGCCGAGATGGTGCGCGACCGGGTGGCGTTCTGGAAGGACGTCCGGGTCGTCGACTGAGTCACCCCGCCGCCGGGGCGACTGGCTCTCGACGGTGTACGTGGGTCAGGATGCCCCCATGGCCGACCCACGCACCGACCCCTCCGGCACCGTCTACGGCGGCCACCGGCCGGCCCGCCGCGGGCTGCCGCAGGACCCGCTGATGCGGATCGCGCTGGGCGTCGCCGTGGTCGGCGTACTCCTGGGGGTCTTCTTCGCCACCGGCGTGCTCGGCGGCGGCGGCGACCAGCCGGTGGTGCCGGCGGCGGCCGTACCGACCCCGGCGGCCAGCGAGCCGAGCCCGGCCGCGGCCACGACGGCGGCCGCCCCCACCACGGCGGCGGCCTCGCCGAGCGCCGCGCCGACCACACCGGCGGCCCCCGCGGCCACCCCGAAGGTGGTCCGCGGCGTGCCCTCCGGGCTCTGCCTCGGGGTGACCGGCGAGGACCCGGAAGGCGCGAACGCCGCGCTGGCCGACTGCACCGGCGGGCCGGAACAGCAGTGGGTGGTCACCCCGGTCGCCGCCGACACCTACGTCCTGGTCAACGCGGCCAGCGGCAAGTGCCTCGACGTGTACGGGCAGGGCACCGACGACGGCACGGACCTGGTGCAGTGGTCCTGCAACGGCCAGGCCAACCAGCAGTGGAAGCTCCAGCCGGCCGGGTCCGGCCCAGTGCTGCTGGTCGCCGTGCACAGCGGCAAGTGCGCACAGGTCGACGACGCCGGCACCGCGGCCGGGACCGAGCTCGAACAGGCCCCCTGCAACGGCGCTCCGGAGCAGCAGTGGGCGGTCGGCTGACCGGTCAGCCCCGGTAGCTCCAGGCCCGGCGGCCGACCGCCACGGGGAGCGCGAACGCCGGCTCGTCGCCGCGGCGGCGCAGCAGCAGCGAGAGCCCGGCCGCGCCGATCGACAGGGCGCCCGCCACGTACCAGGCGGTGGCGTAGTCGCCGAGCCGGTCGCGCACCAGGCCGGCCCCGGTGGCGGCGACCGCCGCGCCGACCTGGTGGGCGGCGAACACCCAGCCGAAGACCACCGCGCCGGACGCGCCGAACCACTCCCGGCACAGCGCCACCGTGGGCGGCACGGTGGCCACCCAGTCCAGGCCGTAGAAGACGATGAAGACCAGCATGCTGGGCCGGGCGGAGCCCGCGAAGAGGCTCGGCAGCACCAGCAGCGAGGCACCGCGCAGCGCGTAGTAGGCGCCGAGCAGCAGCCGGCTGTCCACCCGGTCGGTCAGCCAGCCGGAGGCGATCGTGCCGACGATGTCGAAGAGCCCGACCAGGGCGAGCAGGCCCGCAGCGGTGGTCTCCGCCATGCCGTGGTCGTGCGCGGCCGGCACGAAGTGGGTGCCGACCAGGCCGTTGGTGGTCGCGCCGCAGATCGCGAAGCCGCCGGCGAGCAGCCAGAACGGCCGGGTCCGCGCGGCGGCGGCGAGCGCGCCGACCGCCCGGGCCGCCGCCCCGCCGGCCGGCGGGGCCGGGGGCACCACCTCAGTCGCGCCGTAGGCGGGCAGGTCGAGATCCGCCGGGTGCTCGCGGAGCAGCCACACCACCAGGGGTACGACCGCCAGCGCGGCCCCGGCCACCACCAGCGCCGCCAGCCGCCAGCCGTGGTCGCGCACCAGCACGGCGACCAGCGGCAGGAAGACCAGCTGGCCGGCGGCCCCGCCCGCGGTCAGCACGCCGGTGACCAGGCCCCGGCGCCGGACGAACCAGCGCCCGGTGACCGTCGCCACGAAGGCCAGCGCCATCGAGCCGGTGCCCAGCCCGACCAGTACGCCCCAGCAGAGGATCAGCTGCCAGCTCGCGGTCATCCCCACGGTCAGCGCGCTGCCCAGGGCGACCAGCACCAACGCGCCGGCGACCACCCGGCGGATGCCGAACCGGTCCATCAGCGCGGCGGCGAACGGAGCGGTGAGCCCGTAGAGCATGAGGTTGACCGAGACGGCGGCGGAGATGGTGGCCAGCGGCCAGCCGAACTCGGCGTGCAGCGGGTGCAGCAGCACCCCGGGGGTGGCGCGGAAGCCGGCGGCGCCCACCAGGGCGACGAACGAGACGCCGGCCACGAGCCAGGCCGGATGCAGACGGTGTCGGGTCACGCTCCGAGTCTCGGCGGGGCGGCACGACGCGACGAGTGGCCGGAAAGCCATCATGCGCAATAATCGGGCCATGACCCCGCACCGCATCGCCGTCCTCGCCCTCGACGACGTGGTCGGCCTCGACCTCGGCACCCCGGCCCAGGTCTTCGGCACCGCCCGCGCGGTGGACCTGACCCCGCTCTACGCCGTCGAGACCTGCACCCCCGGTGGGCGGCCCGTCCGCAGCACCGCCGGCTTCCAGGTGCTCCCCGACCACGGCCTGGAGCTGCTCGACTCCGCCGACACGGTGATCGTCCCCGGCATCCACGCCGGCCCGCCGCTGACCGACGGCACGCTGGACCCGGAGGTGGCGGCGGCACTGCGGGCAGCCCACGACCGCGGCGCCCGGATCATGTCGATCTGCACGGGCGCCTTCGTACTGGCCGCCGCCGGCCTGCTCGACGGCCGCCGGGCCACCACCCACTGGGCGTACGCCGACCGCTTCCGCCGGTTCCACCCGGGTGTCGACCTCGACCCGGACGTGCTCTTCATCGACGACGACGGGGTGCTCACCTCGGCCGGGGTGGCCGCCGGCATCGACCTCTGCCTGCACGTCATCCGGACCGACCACGGCAGCGCGGTGGCCAACCGGTCGGCCCGCCGCTGCGTGGTGCCGCCGTGGCGGGAGGGTGGCCAGGCCCAGTACATCGAGCGCCCGGTGCCCCGGACGGCGGAGACCGGCACCGCGGCCACCCGCGAGTGGGCCCGGCAGCGGCTGCACGAGCCGGTCGCGCTGCGCGAGCTTGCCGCGCACGCCCGGATGAGCGTCCGCACCTTCACCCGGCACTTCCGCTCCGAGACCGGGCTCAGCCCGGCGCAGTGGCTGCTCCAGCAGCGCACCGAGCACGCCCGGCTGCTGCTGGAGACCACGGACCTGACCGTCGACCAGATCGCCCGGCACGCCGGCTTCGGCACCACCGCCGCCCTCCGCCAGCACTTCCACTCCCGGGTCGGGGTCGCCCCGACGGCCTACCGCCGCAGCTTCCGCCCCGTCCCCTGACCCTCGGGTGCCTCCGACGCCCGGGACCCGGTGTTACTCGGCAGCAACTCCCCGCGTGGGGTGGTGCGGTGCGATTGCGGCTCGATGGGGTCAGGCGAGGTGGGTGGTTCGGTGGGATTGCGGCTCGGCGGGTTCAGGCGAGGTGGGGTTGCCGGCGGAGGGCGCGGAGCTGGGCCAGGTGCATGGGCAGGTGGACGCGGGTGTGCAGGTCGAGGGCCCGACCCCAGGGCAGGGATTCGTCCACGTCCAGGTCGAAGCCCTCCCGCAGCACGGTGTCGACCGGGGTCTCGGCTGCCGGGCCGAGCCGCTCGGCGAGGGTGCAGAGCTTCTGGCTGGTGGCCCGGAGCAGGGTGGCCAACCCGTCCAGCCCGCCGCACTCCGAGACCAGCGCGTCGAGCTGCGGCCGGTGGATGGTCTCCAGGTCGTAGTAGGCGAACGGGGAGCCGACCAGCACCGCCTCGGTCGCCTCGCTCATCAGCTCGTCGCTGGCGGCGAGGTGCGCCACGATCTGCTCGGCGCTCAACTCCCCGTCGGGGGGCGGCCCGAACCCGCCCGCGTCCACCTCCGCGAGCACCGACTCGTACGCCCGCCGCAGCGCCGCGGCGTCCACCTCGTCCATGCCCGCATCCAACCCCCGCCTCCGACAACCGCGCCGCGGTTACCCCGCCCTCTTCACCCGGACGGGGCGTTTCGCCGCTCTTGATCTCGGCGAGTTGCCGTTCGCTGCTTGCTGAGAGCAAGTCGCCAAGATCCGGAAACGCCGCTGGCCGGCACCCCGTGTCGGGGTGCCGGCCAGCGTTGTCTTGCTTGTGTCAGCGGTTCCAGTTGTGGGCGACGATGTCGGCGGCCTGCCGCTCCCACTGCGCGTACGCATCCGGGTAGGCCGAGACCTGCACGGTCTGCGCGGCGTCGGTCAGCGGCATGTCCTGCCAGCCGTCGACCTGCTTCAGACCCTTCAGGAACGCAAGCGTCGAGTACTCGGGGTCGGTGATCTGCTCCGGCGAGCCCCAACCACTGGACGGGCGCTGCTGGAACAGGCCCAGCGAGTCATGGTCATTCTTGTCGCCGAGGTGGCCCAGGTTCTCCAGCTTCGACTCCTGCAGGCTGGTCGCGATCGAGATGACCGCGGCCCGCTCCGGGAGACCGGCCTTTTTCGTCGCGGCGATGATCGCCTTGGCGTTGGCGGTCTGCTCGTCGTTCAGAGCGATCTTCGACTGGGCGCCCTGCACGCCGTGCGGGATCAGCTTGTCACCCTGCACCGCCACGGCGGCCGGCTTGCTGTCGTGCACCGGCTCGGCGTGAGCGGCGATCGGACCGGCGAAGATGCCACCGGTGAAGGCCAGACCAGCGATACCGAGCACGCTCTTACGCAGCATCGTGTTCATGGGGTTAGCTCCATTCGGGGGTTGGCGCACACACGCCGACGGGGGTCGGCTGGGGTGGTGTGCGCAAGCACCGTCAGGCGCTCAACAAAGTCTTGAGGGGGTCGAGCAAAAAGTCTTGGGGGATCATCCAGCGCGCGGGGCCGGGGGGCCGCTTCGTCGCGCCGGGACCATGTACAACGACCGGCCGCCCAACCATCATTCCGGGCTCAGCGCACCCACCTCGGCGGGCAGCCCCGGGGGGGCCGGTCACCCTGTCGGGCGGGGCGTCTTCCTCAGCCGTTCACCCGGATACAACGACCCCCGCCCGCCCGCCATTCCGCCGCCAGGGTGCCGCCGACCACCCCACGAACCGGACACCCCGCCCAGACCGATCCCGTCGGTGGAACGCTATGGAGGTCACCGGGCCCCGGAGACATACATGGCATTCCACTCACCGCCGAGGCGCGGGCGGGAACCGGACATACACCCCAGACCGCGGTCGACCCCTGGCCTGCCAGCTCGGCAACGGCCCCGCCGACCGGGCGGCCGGGCGTGATCGACTCCAGATCGCCGAGGTGGGGGCATTAGGCACGCGCTGATACCGCCACCTCGGCGAGCAGGAGTGGATCAAGCAGCCATGGCGCGGAGGCCCCGGCTAGGTGGCGGTGTGCGCCCACCCGGACACCCCCACCACGCCGAGCAGGAGTGGATCAAGCAGCCGTGCGGCGCGGAGGCGTCCCCGCCAAGTGGCGGTGTCCGGCCCACCCGGACACACACCACGCCGAGCCGGAGTCGATCAAGCAGCCGTGGCGCGGAGGCCCCGGCCAGGTGGCGGTGTCCGGCTCACCCGGACACCGCCACCATTCCGAGCCGGAGTGGATCAAGCGGTCAGCGGGGGCCGCGGCGGGCGCGGAGGTAGTCGGAGACGACGTACTCGCCCAGGTCGTCGAGGTCTGGGGTGAACATCCGGCCCTTGGAGCGGCGGGCCACCGCGTCCACGAAGCGGCGCAGGCCCGGGTCGTCGCCGAGCATGAACAGGTTGAGCGTGGCGCCGTACCGGGTCAGCTTGTCCACCTCGCGGATGGTCGCCTCGATGGTTTCCGGCAGCGGCGGCCAGTGGAAGTACGCCTCGCCGTCCTCCGGGTCGAGGTGAGCGGTGGGCTCGCCGTCGGTGACCACCAGCACCACCGGCTCGGCGCCCGGGTGCCGGCGCAGGTGCCGCCCGGCCAGCCGCAACGCGTGCTGGAGGTTGGTGCCCTGCTCCATGTCCGGCTCCACCGCGGCCAGCTCCTGCTGGGTCAGCGGCATGGCCTCCCGGCCGAACCCGACGATCTGGAGGGCGTCCTGCGGGAAGCGGGTCGCCATCAGGTGCGACAGGGCCAGCGCGGTCTGCTTCATCGGCCCCCAGCGCCCCTGGGAGATCATCGAGTACGACAGGTCGACGCAGAGGGCCACGGCCGCCGACGCCCGCCGCTCGGTCTCCATCACCTCGAAGTCCTCGACCGCGAGCTGCACCGGCACCCCGGGGCCGGCGCGGCGGACCGCGCGGGTGAGGGTGCGCACCACGTCGATGGGCTGCTCGTCGCCGTACTCCCACTGCCGGGAGGCGCCGCTCACCTCGCCGGCCGCGCCCGCGGAGCGCAGGTCGTGCTGGCCGCGCGGGCCGGCGGTCAGGTCGGCGAAGACCCGGCGCAGGGCGGTCCCGGCGAGCCGGCGTAGCGCCTTCGGGCTGAGCGTCAGCCCCTCGGCGTCCCGGGTCACCCAGCCCTGCCGGCGCAGCTCGCGTTCCAGCTCCCGCAGCCGGCGTACGTCGTCGGCGGCGTCCCGGCCCAGCGTCCGGGCGACCGCGTCGACGTCGACGTCGTCCAGGGTGGCGCCGGGGTGGTCCTGGTCGAGGGAGTCGAGCAGCTCGTCCAGCTCGGCGATCTCGCCGAGCGCGCCGGTGGCCTCGCCGTAGCCGAGCGGCTGGTCGCCGCGGACCCGCTCGCCGCGCTGCCAGTTCAGGTCGGGGCGCAGCGACCGCAGGTGGGCGTCGAGCTGGGACAGCTCCCCGGCCAACTGCTCGCCGAGGGACTGGCGCATCAGCCCGGCCAGCTCCTCGCGCTGCCGGTCGGAGAGCGACCGCATCAGCCGCTCCCCGGCCGCCGAGCGCCGGGCCAGCACGTCGACCAGCTCGTCGACGTCCTTCGGCCGCTCCGGGAAGAACTCGCCGTGCCGGCGCATGAACTCGGCGAACGCGTCGGTGGTGTCCTCCGACCGGGCATGCCGGGCGAGCAGGTCGTTGAGGTCGCGCATCATCTCGGCGAGCTGCCGCTGGGTGGCCGGGTCGGCGGCGGCCCGCGCCGCGTCGCGCAGGCCGGCGAAGCGCTGCTCCAGCACGTCGCCGCGTAGCCCGTCGAGGATCCGCTGGTAGCTCTGCCGCGCCTCGTCGCTGGCCCAGTCGTAGCCGGACAGCTCCTCGACGGCCCGGGCGGTCGAGCGGGGCAGGTTGTCCAGCACCGCCTCGGCGAACCGGGCGTCGTCGCCGTCCCGCCCACGCAGCTCCTCCCGCTCGGCGGCGAGGGCCTGGTCGAGCAGCGCCTGGGCGCGGGTCACCGCGCCGTCCAGGTCGCCCCGGCGCAGCGCCTCCCGGCGCAGCCGGCGGGCCCGGGCGGCCAGGTCGTCCAGGCCGCCCCGCCCCTGCGGTCCGCGCCGCAGCAGGTCGCGCAGCGACTCTCGCAGGCTGCCGCCGGCGAGGACCTCCGCGCCGACCGCGTCCACCGCGGCGCGTACGTCGTACGGCGGGGCGAGCGGGTCGGGCCCGCCGCGCCACTGCCCGTACCGGAACCGGTTGCCGGCCATGGTCAGCCCCGGCCGCCGTAGACGGTGCGCCCGGACTCGGTGACGTCCTTGCCCAGGCGGCGGGTGAGGTGCAGCCCTTCCAGGACGAACTCGATGCCGGCGGCGGCCTCCGCGGGGGTGGGCGCGTCGCCGAGGCCGAGCCGGTCGAGCACCTTGGCCAGCCCGGGCACGGTGCCGACCTGGCGGAGCAGTTCGGCCGAGGAGACCAGCTCGCCGGTCTCGATCTCGCCGCCCTCGGCGACCAGCGCGGTGAACCCGGAGAGGTCCAGCCCGGCCAGCCGGTCCCGGAACGCCTCGGCGGTGGCGGTCCGCAGCAGGTGGCCGAGGACCTCGATCTCCCGCCCCTCCTCACCGCTCTCGAACTCGACCTTGCCGCGCAGGGTGGAGGTCACCGAGACGGCGTCGCCGACCCGGGCGACCGGAGCCTCCTGGGCGGAGGTGGCCAGCAGGCCGGCGCGGCGCAGCGCGGCGGCGGCGACGGTCTCGGCGGCGGCGATGGCGAACCGGGCGGAGACACCGGAGCGCGGGTCCACGGACGGCGACTCGCGGACGGCGCGGGCGAACCGGGCGAGCACCTCCAGCACGTGCTCGGGGACGGTGGCGACCAGGTCGGCCTCCTGCCGGATCAGGGCCAGCTCCAGCTCCAGGTCGAGCGGGTAGTGGGTACGGATCTCCGCGCCGAAGCGGTCCTTGAGCGGGGTGATGATCCGGCCCCGGTTGGTGTAGTCCTCCGGGTTGGCGCTGGCCACCAGGAGCAGGTCCAGCGGCAGCCGGAGCTGGTAGCCGCGGACCTGAATGTCCCGCTCCTCCAGCACGTTGAGCAGCGCCACCTGGATCCGTTCGGCCAGGTCGGGCAGCTCGTTGACGGCGAAGACGCCCCGGTTGGTGCGGGGCACGAGTCCGAAGTGGATGGTCTCCGGGTCGCCGAGGGTACGCCCTTGGGCGAGCCGGATCGGGTCGACGTCCCCGATCAGGTCGCCGACGCTGGTGTCCGGGGTGGCGAGCTTCTCGCCGTACCGCATGGAGCGGTGCAGCCAGCCGATCGGCAGGTCGTCGCCGCGCTCGGCGACCAGGGCGCGGGACGCCGGGGTGAGCGGGTGCATCGGGTGCTCGTTGAGTACCGAGCCGGGGATCACCGGGGTCCACTCGTCGAGCAGCGCGCCGAGCGAGCGGATCAGCCGGGTCTTGCCCTGGCCGCGCTCGCCGAGCAGCACCATGTCGTGGCCGGCGAGCAGGGCCCGCTCGACCTCGGGCAGCACCGTGTCCTCGTAGCCGACGATGCCGGGGAAGCGCTCCTCGCCGGCGCGCATCCGGGCGAGGAGGTTGTCGCGGAGTTCCTGCTTGACCGTGCGGTAGTCGTGGCCGGAGGCCCGCAGCTCGCCGAGCGTGCCGGGCAGGTCGGCGGGCGGGACCGGGGGAACCTGGTTGGGCGCAGTCACCCGACCAACGCTATCTCGGCCGGGTGACCGCGCGCCGCCTTCCGGACGGCCGGACCGTCACGGACGGGGGTCGGGCCGCCCGCAGCGGGCGCAGGCGCCCCGCCGCCGCAGGTGGTACGCCAGGGTCGCGGCCCCGAGCGCGACGCCCCAGAGGGGCCAGAGCAGCATCGGCGCCGAGGCGAGGCTGAACCCGCCGGTCATCCGCCAGAAGTCGGGGTTGCTTATCAGCCCGAGCGTGGCCGCCGTCACCGACACCGCGACCAGCGTCGCCGGGGCGACCGCCAGCCTGATCGGGACCCGCCGGCCGGCCAGTCCCACCATCCAGCGGGGGAACCGCTCGCCCCAGGGGCGGACCAGCCCGAGGGTGAGGATCGCCCCGACGGTGGCGAATCCGCCCAGCCCTGCCCCGGCCCAGACCAGCCCGGTCTCCTGCATCTCGGCGAGGAAGTCCCGGGAGATGCCCAGCGGGATGCCGGCCGCCCAGGCGAACCGGGTGAGGGCGTAGCAGAAGGGGATGACGGCGGCGGTGTAGGCGGCCCAGCGCCCCCAGCGGGCGGCCGACGCGGGTGAGGTCCAGCCCCGTTCGTCGTCGTCCCGCCCGCAGGCCGAGCAGGTACCGGCGGTCCGCCGCTGCCAGAGCAGCAGCGCCCCGGCCAGCAGGAGGCCGCCGACGAGCGCGGCGCACCGGGCGGCCAGCGGCCAGTCGAAGACCTGCCCGTAGTCGACCGGCGGCCAGCCGAACGGTGCGCCGATGATCAGCATCGGCAGGTAGCCGAGCACGACCAGCACCCGGGCGTCCGGGACGACCACGGTCAGCGCGAAGGCGACCGCCCAGCCGTAGCCGAGCAGCAGCGTGCGGGGCAGGCCGGGCCGGCGTACCGTCGCCGGGCCGCTCATGGCGAGGGCCGCGACCGCCGCGAGCAGCAGCACCCCGGCGAAGAGTGGGGCGCCGACGTCCACCGGCACCAGCCGGAGCAGGCTGACGTCGCCGCCGTGCGGGTCGTTGGCGCCGAACGGGTAGCCGGCGCCGGTCAGCGTCGAGACCAGGGCGAGCACGCCCCAGCCGCCGAGCCAGGCCGCGGCGAGCGGGGCGGCCAGATCGAGCCGCGTCCGGGCGGCCCGAGGGGTTGGGGAAACGGTCATTGTCGTCATGCCCTCAGCCTCAGCCGGCCGGGCCCTGGATCCCTCCCGCGCCGGGGTGGACCGCCTCCCCCAGGGAGCGATCAGCCGGTCGGCACCACGAAACCCGACTCGTACGCGGCGATCACCGCCTGGGTTCGGTCGCGCACGCCCAGCTTGGCCAGCACGTTGCCGACGTGCGTCTTGACCGTCTCCACGCCGACCACCAGCCGGTCGGCGATCTCCGGGTTGGACAGCCCGGCGGCCATCAGCCGCAGCACCTCGCCCTCCCGCTCGGTGAGCCGGGCCGCCCGCAGCCCGTCGGAGCCCCGGCCGCCGTACGCGCCGGCGAGCCGGCGGATCGCCGCCGGGAACAGCAGCGACTCGCCGGCCGCCACCACCCGGATCGCCTCCACCACCTCGGCCGGGCGGGCCCGCTTGAGCAGGAAGCCGCTGGCGCCGGCGCGCAACGCCTCGTAGACGTACTCGTCGTTGGCGAACGTGGTGACCACCAGGACCCGGGGCGGGTCGGCGGAGGCGGCCAGCAGCCGCCGGGTGGCCTGGATGCCGTCGATGGCGGGCATCCGGACGTCCATGAGCACCACCCGCGGGCGCAGCTTCGCCACCAGCGGCGGCACCTCGGCGCCGTCCGCGGCCTCGCCGACCACCCGCAGGTCCCGCTGGGCGTCCACGATCGCCCGCAGGCCGACCCGGATCAGCTCGTCGTCGTCGACGATCAGCACGTCGATGGTCACCCGGTCTCCCCCCTCGGCGCCGGCAGGGTGGCCCGGACCCGCCAGCGGTCGCCCTCCGGGCCGGCGGTGAACTGCCCGCCGAGCAGCAGCACCCGCTCCCGCATGCCGTCCAGGCCGCGCCCGCCGCCACCCGGCCCGGTGGTGCCGCGCAGCCCGTTGACCAGCTCGATCTCCAGACCTCCATCGGGTACGGCCACCCGCAGTTGCACCGGCCCCCGGCCGTGCCGGGCCGCGTTGGTCAGCCCCTCCTGCACGATCCGGTAGCCCTCCCGGGACACCACGGCGGGCAGGTCGGCCAGCGCCCCGCTGACCCGGGACTCCACGGCCAGCCCGGCGGCCCGGGTGTCGGCGACCAGCCGGTCCAGCCCGTCCAGGGTGGCCTGCGGCGCGGTGGGTGCGGGCGCCCGCCCGTCCTCGGTCTCCCGGAGCAGCCCGAGCATGTGGTCCAGGTCGTCCATCGCGCGGCGGCTGGTCTCCTCGATGGCGCGCAGCGCCCGCCGGGTGAAGTCCGGGTCGGTGTCGAGCAGCTCGCGGGCGGCGCCGGCCTGGAGGGTCGCCACGGTCAACGCGTGCCCCACCGAGTCGTGCAGCTCGCGGGCCAGCCGGTTGCGCTCGGCCAGCCGGGCGGACCGGGCCTCGAGGGCGGCGATCCGCTCGGCCTGCGCCGGGCCGAGCAGCACCGGGGCCATCGAGGCGGCGAGCGCGCCCAGCCCGGCGACCGCGTAGCCGAGCGCGACCAGCAGGGCCAGCCCGGCCAGTCCCGCCGTGACCGGGCGGCCCGGGTCGAACGGGCCGAAGCGGTCGCCGGGGGCGGCGCCGGTGTCCACGCCGACCAGCCCGGCGAGGAAGACCAGCGCCATGGGGAACGCGCTGATCGCCGCGAACAGCAGCAGCGCACCGGTGAGCAGGTGCAGCGCGATCCAGAGCGCGGCACGCAACCGGGTCTCCCGGTCGATCCGGTGGCCCGGGGCGGGCTCGGGCAGGTCGGCCGCGAGCAGCGCCCGGGCGGCGGCGATCTCCAGCGCCCGGCTGCCGGCCAGAAACACCGGCACGGCGGCGAGCACGGCGGCCACCAGCAGCAGCCCGACACCGACCGGGCGGGGCACGTCGCCGGTGCCGAGCAGTTGCGCGAACGCCGCGGCGAGCAGCGCGTACGGCAGGGCGAGCACCCCGCCGAGGAGCAGGAACACGGCGCGCCGCCAGGTGCTCCCGCGCACCAGCGGCGCCAGCACGACCGGGACCGTCACCCGGTCATTCTGCCGCCGCTAGCGGTCCACCGACTCCCCCGCAACGGGGAGATCGGGTCAGCGGTGCTCCTGGACGTACTTCTCCGGGTCCTTGTCGCGGAAGGGCAGGTTGCGCCCGTTCTTGTGCTCGCCGTAGAACCTCAGCCAGCGCGCCCCCAGCTCGGCCCGCAGCTCGACGCCGGCGTGCCGGCGGAAGTCGGGCAGCGCCTCGTCCTCCTCCTCGGCCAGGTGCTCGCTGTTCTCCCGGCGGGCCCGCCCGACCGCCGCCCACCAGGCGTCCGAGCCGACCTCGTGCAGCTTCGACTCGGCGATGGCGTCGCGGATCTTGTTGTGGTCGCCGATGGCGTCCTCGGTCTCCTCCGCGCCGTCGTCGCCGTGCTTGACGAGGTGCGGATAGAGGATCGCCTCCTCCGCCTCGGCGTGGATGTCCAGGTGCAGGGCCAGCGCCTCCCAGATGGCCAGCAGTTCGGCCGGGTCGCGGGCATCGTCGAGGCGGGCGAAGCCGCGGCGGAAGGCGGCGTGGTCGTCGAGGATCAGTGCGGTGATGTCGTCCATGGTGGTCACTTCCCGATGCGGGCGCGGATCATCTTGGGTACGGCGGCCAGCCCGGTGAGCGGGCGGAACGCGTGGGCGGCGGTGACCAGCGCGGCGTACTCGTCGTCGGCCAGGTCGATCTCGGCGGCGGCCGCGTTGCGCTCCATCTGCTCCACCCCCGACGCGCCCGGGATGGCCACCACGGAGGGGTGGCGGAGCAGGTACGCCAGGGCGATCTGGCTGGGAGTTGCGTCGTGCGCGTCGGCCACCTCGCGCAGGGTGGCGATCAGTTCGGTGCCGCGGTCCAGGTTCTCCGGCAGGAAGTACGGGTTGGCCCGCCGGACCGCCCCGGCGGGCGGGTTCCTGGCGTCGTACCGGCCGGAGAGGAAGCCCTGCCCCAGCGGGCTGTACGCGATGACGATCCGGCCGGCCTGCTCCGCGTACGGGATCAGGTCCTTCTCGGGGCCGCGGTCGACCATGCTGTAGCGGACCTGGTTGCTGAGCACCCGGCGGCCCAGCGCGGCCTCGGCGAAGCGCCAGCGGCGCAGGCTGTAGTTGCTGACCCCGACCTCGCCGACCAGTCCGACGTCCTGGAGCGCGCGCATCCCCCGCATGGTGGTGGTGTCGGCGACCACCGGGTTGGGCTGGTGCACCTGGTAGAGGTCGATGCCCGTGACGCCGAGCCGGGCGGCCGAGGCGACCGCCCGCTGCTGCACCACCGGGGCGAGCGGCAGCACCGGAAAGACCTTGCTGGCCACCACGACCTTGGCCCGGTCGTCGCCGAGCGCCGCGCCGAGGATGCGCTCGCTGCGGCCGAAGCCGTAGATCTCGGCGGTGTCGAAGAGGGTGACGCCCAGGTCGAGCGCCCGACGGACGATCTGGGCCGCCCGGCGTTCGTAGTCGGGGCCGTAGCCCCACTCGCGCGAGCCGAACTGCCACGTGCCGAGGCCGATCTTGGAGATGGGCTTGGCGGTGTCGAGCGGGACGTAGCGCATGGACTCGAAGCTACCCAAGCCGGCGGAGCGGCACGCCCGTTCCGGCGGGCACCGGCCGGGAGCCGCCACCTCCGCTCCGACCCGGGCGCCGGCCCGCGACTAGGGTCGAGGACGTGACCTACCTCGCCAGCGAAGACCGTTACGACTCGATGATCTACCGGCGCAGCGGCCGGAGCGGCCTGCGCCTGCCCGCCATCTCGCTCGGGCTGTGGCACAACTTCGGGCCGGACCGGCCGTACGAGCGGCAGCGGGACATCGTCCGGCGCGCCTTCGACCTCGGGATCACCCACTTCGACCTGGCCAACAACTACGGCCCGCCGCCCGGCGCCGCCGAGGAGAACTTCGGCCGGCTGCTCGCCACCGACCTGAAGCCGTACCGGGACGAGCTGGTCATCTCCAGCAAGGCCGGCTATCTCATGTGGCCAGGCCCGTACGGCGAGTGGGGCTCGCGCAAGTACCTGATCTCCTCGCTCGACCAGTCGCTGCGCCGGATGGGGCTCGACTACGTCGACATCTTCTACTCGCACCGGTTCGACCCGGACACCCCGCTGGAGGAGACGATGGGCGCGCTGGACGCCGTCGTCCGCTCCGGCAAGGCGCTCTACGTCGGCATCTCCAACTACAACTCGGAGCAGACCGCCCGGGCCGCCGAGATCCTCCGCGAGCTGGGCACGCCGCTGCTGATCAACCAGCCGTCGTACTCAATGCTCAACCGCTGGACCGAGACCGACGGGCTGCTGGACACGCTGGAGCAGGCCGGTGCCGGCTGCATCGCCTACAGCCCGCTGGCGCAGGGCCTGCTCACCGACCGCTACCTGGGCGGCATCCCGGCCGACTCCCGGGTGCGGACCAGCGTCTTCCTCAACGAGAGCGACCTCAGCGAGGAGAAGATGGCCACCATCCGCGAGCTCGCCGCGGTCGCCGAGCGCCGCGGCCAGAGCCTGGCCCAGCTCGCGCTGGCCTGGGCGCTGCGCGACCCCCGGATGACCAGCCTGATCATCGGGGCGAGCAGCGTCGCCCAGCTGGAGGGCAACGTCGCCGCGCTGGACAACCTCGACCTCGGCGTCGACGAACTGGCCGAGATCGACCGCCACCTGGGCTGACGCCCGGCGGTCACCAGATCCGGCGGCGGCCGGCGCGGTGGTTGCGGACCCCGCACGGCCGGCCGACCGGCACGCTGCCGGCCTGCCGCAGCCGCAGCGCCACCAGGACCGCGAGCAGCACGGTGACCCCGGCCGCCGCGCCGACCACCAGCGGCCGGGGGACGCCGGCGGTGTCGCTCACCGCCGCCACCGGCACCCCCGCCGCCGGGTCGCCGGCCCCACCGCCGGTCGCGGCCCTCGGCACGGCACGCGGGGCCGCCGCGCTCGCCGGGGCCGCCGCGCTCGCCGGGGTCGGCGTCGACCGGCCGGTACGCGGCCCGGACGCCGCCCCGCCGGACGGCGACCGGAACACCACGTCGGAGCAGGAGTAGTAGGTGTCCTGGGTGTTGGAGTTCTGCCAGATCGTGTAGATGATGTGCCGCCCGGTGCGCCCGGTCGGCAGCCGCCCCGGCAATTGGTAGGCGCCGTCGCGGATCGGCGGGTCGGTGACCGTGAGGAACGGCTTCTCCTCCAGGTCCGCCCAGGTCAGCGGCCGGTTCGGGGCGTACGAGGCGGTGGTGGCGTAGAACCGGAACGTGCCCTTGTGCGGGATCGTGCTGCGGTAGCGGAAGGTGTGCCAGGCCCCGGCGGTGAGCGTGGTGGCCGGCCAGTCGGTCCGGGGCAGGTCCAGCCCCCGGTACGCCGACAGCCCGCCGCTGCACAGTTCCGTTACCTCTCAGTGCACTCTAGTGAGCACACGATTGGTAGTCTCGCCTTGCGGTGAGACGGTCCCGGTCTGACCCGCTGTGGCGGTGCCGGGTTCACGCTTCGCTGCCACCTGCCCGCGTACGCGGGTCTTCTGGTTGGCTCCACGTGCTGCCACCGGGCCACTCCCGGCGGTGTCGTACTCAGCCGCCAGAGCGGCCAAGTTGAGGGCGGCGTTAAGGTCACGATCTATGGCCAGGCCGCACGTCTGGCAGGTGTAGGTGCGCTCGGACAGGGCCAGTTTGGTTTTCACCGCGCCGCAACCCGAACACGTCTTGCTCGATGGATACCAGCGGTCGGCGACGACAAGCCGACCACCGTTCCACTGCGTCTTGTAGGTGAGTTGCCGGCGCAGCTCGCCGAAGCTGGCGTCGGCTATGTGCCGGGCCAGGCGCCGGTTACGCAGCATCCCGGCGACGTTGAGGTCTTCCATCACGATCGCGCCGTGCTCGCGGGTGAGGCGGGTGGTGAGCTTGTGCAGGCTGTCGCGGCGCAGGTTCGCCACCCGGGCGTGGGCCCGAGCGAGCCGGGCAGAGACGCGCTGCCACCGGCGCGAAGGGCGCTGGCCGGTGCGCCGGTCCGGGCCGGCCTTACGCGACATTGACCTGCCGAGTCTGCGAAGGCGGCGCTGGGCGTCGCTAAGGTGGCGTGGGTTCGGCTCTAGTTCGCCGGTTGACAGCACGGCGAGGTGCTTGACGCCGACGTCGACACCGACCGTCGAGTCGGGACGGGCCGGTACGCGGACGACCCGCTCAACCTCGACGCAGAAAGACACATGCCACCGGCCGCCGTCACGCCGAACGGTGGCCGACATGATCCGGGCGGTGCCGTTGTCGATACGCCGGCCAGCTTTCGGGCGGACTCGTGTAGCTTCAACCGTCCCAGCCGGGGCAGCACCACATGCTTACGGTCCGACTCGACCCGGAGCGTGCCGGTGGTGAACCGCACGGTCGCTGTGGTGCGGCGGCGAGACTTAAACCGCGGGAAACCGACCGGACGGCCGGCCCGCCTACCGCTGCGGGAGTCCGACCAGTTCTTCAACGCGCGGGCGAGCGCGTCGAGGCCGGTGTTGAATGCTTCCTTCGAGCACTCCCGCCACCACGGCGCGACATCGGTCTTCGCGGCGTTCCACGCCTTACGCAACGCAGGCAGCGACCAGCTGACCGCCGGGGTCAGCAACTCCTCTGGCACCCCGTAGGTGCGTTCCGCGGCCCTCTGGCCCATCACCGCCTTCACCCGGGCCAGCGCCCAGTTGTGCGCGACCCGGGCGGCCCCGGCGTGCGCGAGCACGTCGCGCTCCTGTGTGGGGGTGAGGTCGAGGGCGAAACGGTACGCCTGGATCGTCTTCACGCCGGGTCCTCGGTGGCAGCTTCGATGGCACGGCGGACGCGGCTCGCCGCCGCGCCGCGGCCGTACAGGCGCACGCACAGCGACGTCAGGATCTCGGTCACGTCACCCACGAGGTCGTCGTCCACCTCGGCGGGGTCGACCACCAGGAGCCGGCGGCCCTGCGCGGCGAGAGCGGCCTCGACGTACTCGGCACCGAACCGGGCGAACCTGTCCCGATGCTCGACCACGATCGTCGAAACGGCCGGGTCACGCAGCAGCGCCAGGAACTCCTTGCGATGCCCGTTGAGCGCCGAGCCGACCTCGGTCACCACCCGATCCACGGCCAGGTGCCGCCCGGTCGCCCACATCGTGACCCGGGCGACCTGCCGGTCCAGGTCCGCCTTCTGCTCGGCCGACGAAACCCGGGCGTACACCACGACCTGCCCGGCGTCCGGGGCCGCGCCCGTTACCGGTTCACCGACCATGATGAGCCGGCCGAGCCGATACGTCGGAACGGGCAGCATCCCGGCCGCATACTGCCGCCGCGCGGTCACGTACGAGACACCAGTCGCCGCCGCCCACTCCTTCAAATTCACAGCAGCAACCATAGGGCGCTAGATGTCGCTATGGACCACCGACACGCCAGCAGTTCTTAACCCCGTCGGGGATGCGTTCCCGGTCCCGCCCGTCGATCCGGGCCACCCGGATGTTGTCCCACGCTCGCACGGTCGCCCCGGCGGCGATCGCGGCCCGGCAGGCCGGCGTGTCCGCCCGGCCACCCTCCGGACCGCAGGCCGCGGCCCGGCTCAGCGGGCTGGTGGGGGCGCCGTGCGCGCTCGCCGGCACGCCGGTGAGCAGCAGGGTCGCGGCGACGGCGGCGAGCGGGGCGAGCGGCCATGTCATCGACCTGCTTTCTACTACTTACTCTTAGTTGAGCGGTTCGGATAATTCGCTCTCCGCTCAGCTGTTGCCGGGCTGGAGTCCTGGACCGGCAGTCTGGTCCGGTGGCGATCGGTCCGGTCCTGCAGGATCTGCTTCACCTTGTGGTGTGGGGTGTGCAGGGCGATGTCGGGTAGCCGGCTCGGTGCAGGATGTTGATCGCGGCGTTCACGTCGGCCTGCCACACCACCCCGCACGAGGTGCAGTGAAACGGGTCCCCGCTGCGTCGGCCGAAGGCGCCGCAGCGGTGACAGGTTTGTGAGGTGCAGGCGGCGTTGAGGGCCTCGGCGGTGACTCCTTTGGTCCACGCGGCGAGACGCCGGTTGATGTTCTTGCCCAGCGTTTTGCGGCCGGTGAAGCGTTTGGTGAGATCCTCGGCGATCACGGTGCCGACCTTGTCCACGACCCGATGTACGGCGGTGAAGATCTCCGTGCGCATTCGCGCCCGGTGCCGGGCGGCCTGCCGGTCCCGCTTGATCGTGCCGAGATTGTTGGCCTTGATCCGGTGCGCTTTCGCGTCGTCGCCACGGAGCGCGGCGCTGTTCGCGATCGAGCGCAGCTTCGCCCGACGGCGGTTTCCTTCCTTCAACCGATCCGACTCGCGGGTGAGCAGGTCGCCGAGCTGTACACCGTGGGGCTGGCCGTCGGAGTCGGTGAGGGCTTCGGTGTAGCCCTTGTCCACGCCGACCGTCGCCTCGCCGCACGGCCGCTGCGACGAGCGCATCTGCGCCGCGTCGATCTGGTAGTGCACCTCCGCTCGGCCGCCGCGCAGGATCAGCCGCAAGGTACCCGTCGGCGCGACCGTCGTGGACAGCGGGATTTTGACCATCTTGCGGGGTATGAGGCCGGGAATTGCAGCCACAACCTGCCTCGGCCGTCAACGGGGGCGTTGTAGTTGTCGGCGCGCACCACGATCTGATCGTGCATGCGGTTGTAGCCACGCTTCCAGTGCTTGCGCATCTGCCGAGACAGGAACGGATCGTCAGCCCACTGGTCGGCCTTCAGCGCGGTGAACATCCGTTTGCGCTCAGCCGGATCGCTCGTGCGTCGGCTGATCGCCCGCCGGACGTCGACCTTGGCCGCCTCCAGGTTCGCGGCGATATCGGCCATGACGTCGCGGACGGTTTCCTTCCACGCATTCGCCAACACACCAAACAACGCGTGTGTGCCGTCGGCCAGCCACCGGTCCCGCACCTGCCGGCCTGTCAACCCAGACCCGACCCCGGCGATCGACCCGTAGCGCTGCCACACCTCGCTGCGCACCCGACCCAACCGGCGGGCCTGCTCCACCAGGGCAGCGTACTTGCCTGGGTTCATCGGGGCCGAGTAGGAGATGCGGGTGACCTTCACCGGTCATCCCCCACGGCGAGGTCCACCCCTTTGAGTTCCTTCTCGTAGCGGCGCAAACCGTCCAGCCGGCGCGAGAAGGCGTGCACGACGGCCAGGAGGTCCTCGACCAGCTCCTGCTGCGGGGACAGGGACTCCTGGTTGGCCACGACGATCTCGCAGCCGCCGCACGCCGCCAGATGCTCCAGCAAGTCGAACCCGAACCGGGCCAACCGGTCCTTGTGCGCCAGCACCAGCGTGCCAACCTCACCCCGGTCGACGGCGTCCAGCAACGCCAGGAATTTCTTGCGGCGAAGGTTCATCCCGCCGCCGACCTCGCTGATCCACTCGTCCACGGCCAGACCGCGAGCGAGGCAGAACTGTTGCATCGCCGCCACCTGCGAGGCCAGCTCGAACTTCTGACCCGGCGACGAGACCCGGCAGTACACCACAACCTTCCGCCGGTCGGCGTCGAAGCCCGGCCGCAGCACCCTGCGCACATCCGAATCGTCGAAGTACCGCTGTCCGGACGGCAGACGACGGGCCGTGATCCGGCCCTCCGCCTCCCACCGGCGCACCGTACTCACCGAGCGGCCCACCCGCTTAGCGAACTCGCCGATCCGATAAACACTACCCACGACAGTCGATTGTGGATAGCTCTAGGAAGGAAAGCAACCACTAGTAGCTGCTCCCGCGCACTGGTACGGGCGCGGGGCGGCAAAGGTTCGATCGGCGCGTCGGTGTGCCGCACTCCACGGCCGGCTCGGGTGTGCTGACCGAACGGACGGTCGGGGCGGCGGCGGAGCGGGGTCGGGCCCTACAGTGACGGCACCCCCGTGATCAAGGAGCGTGCCGTGTCCGAGCCGCCACAGACCCCAGACTCACCCAGACCCACCCCGGCGGCCGGTTCCGGAGCCGGCGACGTCCCCACCGACGTCACACCGCACCTGCTCGTCATGCCCGGCGTGGCGGGCGCGCCGCCCACGGTGCCGTGGCCCGGCCCGGAGGGGCAGCCCGCCTGGGCGATCCCGGTGATCGTGCCGCCCGGCACCCGCGGCTACGCGCTCTTCGTCCCGCTGTTGCCGGTGGCCGAGGGTGAGGCCACGTTCTCCGGACAGCCGCCCGCCCCGCGGGTGATCGTCCCCGCGCCGGGCGTGCCCACCCAGGCCGCCCCGCCGACCGTCGAGACCCCCACCCCGAACCGCGCGGCGGCGCTCCCGGCCGACCCCACCGCCGAGGCCGAGCCGGCACCGGCCACGAAGGCCGAGCCGGAACCCGAGGCCGCGCCCACGCCGGCGACGGCGACGGCCGCAACCCCGGCCGCCGGAGCAGCGGCGACCGGCCCGCAGGCGCCGCCGCCCACCGCGCCCACCGCGCCCGCCCCGGGCGCCCCACCGCCCGCCGCGGTCCCGGCCCGGCCGGCCGCCGCGCCGCCGTATCCACCCGGGATGCAGCCCTGGGGCGGCTACCCGGCTTCGCCCGGCTGGACGCCCCGGCCGCGGACCCCCCGGACCTCGTTCCTCGGCGCCCGCTGGCCGGGTCCCAAGCAGGCCACCGGCCGGGCGGTCCCGCTCGCGGTGCTGGCCGGCGCGCTCGGCACCGCGTTCTTCGTGCCGCTGAGCCAGGTCGGCATCGGCTGGTTCCTGGGCTGGCTCACGCTGACCCTCGGCGTGCTGGTCGCGGTGCGCCGGCGCACCGCCGAACTGCCCCGCGCGGAGCGGCTGATCCGCGGTGGGTGGGCGGCGGCTGCGCTGGTCCTGCTCGGCGTGCTGGCCTTCCGCAACGCCTGGTGGCTGGTGACGTTCTGCGTGCTCGGCGCGCTGGGCTGCGCCACCCTCGCGATCGTCGGCGGCCGGCTGGTCCGCTCGATCCTGTTCGGCCTGCTCGCCGCGCCGTTCGCGGCGTTCCGCGGCCTGCCCTGGGTGCGGCGGCACGTCACCGCCTCCCCGGAGGCCGGGACGGTCCGCAAGGTCACCGGCTCGGTGGTCGCCACCGTGCTGGTGCTGGTGGTCTTCGGCAGCCTGCTCTCCTCGGCCGACGCGGCCTTCTCCGAGGTGCTGAACGCCGTCGTGCCCGAGGTCAACGTCGGTACGGTGTTCCGCTGGATCTTCCTGGCCGCGGTCGGCGGGCTGATCGCCGTCGCGGCGGTCTACACCCTGGCCGCCCCGCCCGACCTGTCCACCGTGGATCGGCCGAGCACCCGCCGGCTCGGCGTGCTGGAGTGGGCGCCGGCCATCGGAGCGCTGACGCTGCTCTTCGTGGGCTTCGTGATCGTGCAGTTCACCGTGCTCTTCGGCGGCCAGCGGCACGTGCAGAAGGTCGCCGGGCTGAGCTACTCCGAGTACGCCCGCAGCGGTTTCTGGCAGCTCCTCTTCGTCACCCTGCTGACCCTGGCCGTGCTGGGCGGGGTGAGCCGCTGGGCCAGCGGCGAGCGGCCGGTCGAGCGCCACCTGCTGCGCGTCCTGCTGGGCCTGCTCAGCGTGCTCAGCGTGGTGATCGTGGTGTCGGCGCTGTCCCGGATGTGGACGTATCAGAAGGTCTACAGCTTCACCGGCGAGCGGATCTTCGTGATGGCGTTCGAACTGCTGCTCGGCGCGGTCTTCCTGATGATCCTGGCGGCGGGCGTGCGGTGGCAGGGCCGGTGGATCCCGGGCACCACGGTGGCGCTGGCCGTGGCCATGCTGCTCGGCCTCGCCGTGCTGAACCCCGAGGACTACGCGGCGAAGCGCAACATCCTCCGGTACGAGCAGACCGGCAAGATCGACGCCTGGTACCTGCGGGCGCTCTCCGCCGACGCCACGCCCGCGCTGACCGGGCTCCCCGACCCGGTCCGCCGCTGCACGCTGAGCTGGATCGCCGACGACCTCGAGGAGTCCGACCCCTGGTACGCCTGGAACCTGGGCCGGTACCGGGCCCGCCAGGCCCTCGACCGGGTCGGGCCGGACGCGATCGGTGGTCCGAAGGACTGCCGCCGGGCCGACCAGTTCGACCTGCCCAAGTCCCGCCGTACCCGGTGACGCCGCCGGCCGGGCCACAGCGTTCCGTGGCCCGGCCGGCGGCGCACCCGGCGCGTCCGCGAACGTTCACCGCCCCCTCACGTCAGGGCCACGACGGACACCGACCCCGCACCTACCTTCGGCTGCGCGAACGTCAACCGAGACAGCGGAGGTTTGCCATGTCCGTCCGTCAGCTCATGACGGTGCTGGCCGTCGGGGCGGTGCTGGCCGTGCCGACGGCCGCCCACGCGGCCCCGGTCACCGGCCCCGGCGTGCTGCCGCAGAAGACCCACTTCGACCTGCAGGCGCACCGGGGCGGGATCGGGCTGACCACCGAGGAGACCCTGGCCGGTTTCGCCAAGGCCATGCGCCTCGGCGTCACCACGCTGGAGCTGGACACCCAGGTCACCCGGGACGAGAAGGTGGTCGTCACGCACGACCGGCAGGTCAGCGCGCAGAAGTGCCGCGACACCGGCCCGGTGACCCCCGGCGACCCGCAGTACCCGTACGTGGGGAAGTACGTCAAGGACCTGACCCTGGCCCAGATCAGGACCATGGACTGCGGCTACCAGCAGCTGCCCGGCTTCCCGGAGCAGGAGCAGATCGCCGGGGTCCGGATGGCCGAGCTGCGGGACGTGCTGGGCCTGGTGAAGAGCTGGCGCGCCCACCAGATCACGCTGAACATCGAGACGAAGGTGGAGGCCGGGGCGCCTGAGCAGACCGCCCCCCGCGAGCTGTTCGTCCGCCGGGTCTTCGAGGAGATCCGCGCCTCGGGCATCGAGGACCAGGTCACCGTCCAGTCCTTCGACTGGGGCGCGCTGCGGGTGATGCACCGGCTCGCGCCGCGGTGGCCGCTGGTGGCGCTGACCAACTACGACTTCCTCCAGGTCGGCAGGCCCGGCGCCTCGCCCTGGCTGGGCGGCCTGGACGCGGACGACTTCGGTGGGGACTTCGTGCGGGCGGCCGCCGCGATCCCGGGCGTGACAACCCTGTCCCCCAACTACGGCTTCCCGCAGAACGGCACGGTCGCCGACCCGGCGTTCCGCTTCTACCCGGACCCGAAGATGATCGCCGACGCGCACGCCCGCGGCCTGAAGGTCGTGCCGTGGACCTGCGACGACCCGGCCACCGTGGCGGCGCTGATGGACCTGGGCGTCGACGGGATCATCACCAACTACCCGGACCGGGTCCGGCAGCTCATGGCCGAGCGCGGCATGCGCCTGCCGAAGGCGTACCAGCCGCGCTGAGTCCCGGTGGAGGCGTCCGTCCGGCGGGACGGACGCCTCCCTGGCTCGCCGGGTCAGGCTGGGCCGCCGCCGAATCCGATCTCGTTGCCGTCCGGGTCGCGGAAGATCGCCTTGCAGACGCCGTTGTCGTAGGTCTCCCGCTCGGCCGGCGTCAGGCCACGCTCGGCGATCTGCGCGAGGCGGGCGTCGAGGTCGTCGACGAAGACGGTGTGCATGGCGTGCCCGGCGTGCTCGGGCCGCACCTCGATGAACAGGTACCGGTGCTCGGCGAGCTCCCACACCGCCTCGGTGTCGTTCGGCAGGAACGCGGGCGGGGCGCCGAGGAGTCGCTCGTACCAGGCCGCCGCCACGCGGTAGTCGCGGACGGGCAGGCCCGCGAACAGATCTACGGTCATGCGCCCATGCTAGGGACCGGGTGAGGCCCCCACCGCACCGTCGAACTGGTGTAGAGAAGAGCCCGTGCCGCTGACGTTCCCCTCACACGCCGCGCTGCCGCTGCCGCTCAAGCTCTGGCGGCCCGGCTGGTTCGACGGGGTGGCCCTCGTCGTCGGCTCGGGCGCGCCGGACCTGGCGTACGCCCTCGACGGCTCGGGGCTGCCCGTGTTCCCGCTCTCCCACCAGCCAGCCGGGCTGGTGCTGTTCTGCCTGCCCGTGACGCTGCTCTGCGCGGCGCTCGTACGCCGGTCGGCGCCGGCCGTCGCCGCCCACCTGCCGTCCCGGCCCGCCGCGCTGGCCCTGCGCGACTACGGCCTGCTGGGCGTGTCCCGGCCCCGCCTGGCGGTCAGCGCCCTCTCGGCCGTGCTCGCGGCCGCGACCCACCAGGCGTGGGACCGGCTGACCGAGGACGCGCCGCTGTTCGACTGGGCCTCGACCGTGCTCGGCGCGCTGGGCGCGCTGGCCCTCGCCGGGCACATCGGGCGTCGCGGGCTGCTGCGGGCGTGGCACGGCGAGCCGCCGTCGGCTCCGGCGCGGCCCCGGCTGTTCTGGACCGTCGCGGTCGCGGTGACCGCCGCCGGGGCGCTGGTCGCCGCGCGGCTACCGGGCGCGTTCCTGCCGCACACCACCGGGGCCCGGCTGATCGGGGCGCTGGCACTCGGCCTGATGGCCGGCGCTGCCGCGACCGGACTGCTCGGAGCCCGCGGCCGTCATCCGCCGTCAGGGCAGCTGCGGATCGGCCAGCAGCACCACCCGATCCGCTGCCACGTCGAACCCCAGCACCGGATGCGGGTAGTCGCCCTCGGGAGACATCAGGACCGGTTTTCCGAGCCGACGGCCGATGACGGCGAGGAACCCACACAACAGGTCGAGCCGTTCCTGACCTTGCAACTCCCGCAGGTCGACGTCGAAGTCGATCTCGACCGCCGCGTACATGCGGAAGATCGCCAGGACTCCGGGGTCGGGCCACACCCGCAGGCTCGGCCACTCGGCGTCCGGCGGTCGGGCCAGCACGTCGGCTGCCGGCGGAAGCGGCAGGACCGTGTCACCCTCCGCGTATTCCCACGCCCAGCCCTGCGTATGGACAAGGTCGAACACCGCCTGCCAGTCCTCCACCGAAGCGCCTTCGACGCGCAGGTCCGGAAGGGAACCCATCAGGCCCGGGTCGAAGAAGTTCTTGACTTCCTCCCACACGAGGTCGGGCACCCCGTCATACTGCCGCGTTTCGGGCCGGCCGGTTGCCTACAGATGTGCTGAGACTTTGGGATTAGGCGGCAGCTACCGGTCCCTCGCCTTCCGCACCAGGACAACGACCCCGTACAAGACGGCAGCGGCAAGACCACCGATCAGAGCACCCCCGAGAGCGCCCCCGGTGCGGGAGCCGTCCGCGATCGAGTCCAGCGCGATGTGAGTGAATGTCATGGACGGCAGGGTACTGAAGCGGATCAGTTGTTGAGGCCCCTCGGTGGGGCCGTGGGCTTGCCTCCTGCGGCGCTCGCAACACCGCCGGCCGGCCCAACTGGCCCGGCCCCATGACGCGCATTGAAATGACAAACGCCCTGGTGAGGATCATCTCCCTCACCAAGGCGTTTCGCTAAGGGTGGAGCCGAGGGGACTCGAACCCCTGACCCCCACACTGCCAGTGTGGTGCGCTACCAGCTGCGCCACGGCCCCTTGCGGTCGTCCCCGGTCGCCCGGGCACGGAGAGAACTATACACACGCCGGTCGGCATGGTCATCTCGCGGGGGTCCCCCGGCCGGTGCCTCAGTTCAGGGCCACATCCGGCGGGAAGTGGGCGACCGCCGCCATCATGCCGCCCTGCCGGCGCAGCACCATCGGCCAGAGATCGTCCGGGCGGTCGACGAACGCGTCGCCGGGGAGGGCGTCGAGCACGAACCAGGACCCGTCCTCGATCTCCCGCTCCAGCTGCCCGGCGCCCCAGCCGGAGTAGCCGGCGAAGACCCGGATCCCGCCGACGGCGTCGCGCAGCTTCTCCGGGTCGACCGAGAGGTCGACGGTGCCGACCGCGCCGGAGACCCGGTGGAAGCCCTTCACCGGCTTGATCGGGTGGCGCATCCGGGCCAGGCAGATCGCCGAGTCGGGCTGCACCGGGCCGCCCTCGAAGAGCACCGCGGGGTGTCGGGCCAGGTCGCTCCAGTCGCCCAGGACGTCGGCCACCGGGACCTCGGTGGCCCGGTTCAGCACCACGCCGAGGGCCCCGCCGGCCTCGTGCGCGACCAGCAGCACGACCGTGCGGTCGAAGTTCGGGTCCTTCAGCGCAGGCGTCGCGACCAGCAGCCGCCCGGTCATGGAATCCATGGCTCGGCCACCGATCGCCTGTCCCTCACCCTGCATGTCCGACACCCGTCAGCCGTACGCCGCGACCAGCCGCGCTGTCAACGCCATGCAAGGCACCATAGCCTGCGGTCCGCCCGGTGGCTAAGGTCTGACCGGCGGGTGATCGCGACGGATCGAGGGAGGGCCGAATGGCGGCTACGGCCGAACTGGCGGTGATCGGCGGGTCGGGTCTCTACGCCCTGCTCGACGGGGCCACCGAGCACGTGCTGGAGACGCCGTACGGCGCGCCGTCGGACCCGGTCACCATCGCCGAGGTGGGCGGCCGGCGGGTGGCGTTCCTGCCCCGGCACGGGCGCGACCACCGCTACCCGCCGCACCTGATCCCCTACCGGGCCAACCTCTGGGCGCTGCGCTCCCTGGGCGTACGCCAGGTGCTGGCGCCGTGCGCGGTCGGCGGGCTCCGGCCCGAGCTGGGCCCGGGCACGTTCGTGGTGCCGGACCAGCTCATCGACCGCACCAGCGGGCGGGACCAGACCTACTACGACCACGGCGCGGTGCACGTGTCGTTCGCCGACCCGTACTGCCCGGCCGGGCGGCGGACGCTGCTCGACGCGGCGGCGGGACGGGGCGTGCCGGCGGTGGACGGCGGGACGGTCGTGGTGGTCGAGGGCCCACGGTTCTCCACCCGGGCGGAGTCGCGCTGGTTCGCCTCGATCGGCGGCACGGTGGTCAACATGACCGGCCACCCCGAGGCGGTGCTCGCCCGCGAGCTGGCCCTCTGCTACACCTCGATCGCCCTGGTCACCGACCTGGACGCGGGCGTCGAGGCGGGCGGGTCGGTCACCCAGGAGGAGGTCTTCCGGGTCTTCGCGGAGAACACCGACCGGCTGCGCGGCGTGCTCCTGGACGCGGTCGCGGCGCTGCCCGCCGAGCGGGACTGCCGGTGCGGGCAGGCGCTGGACGGGATCAAGCTCCCGTTTCCGCTGCCCTGAGCGCCGGGAAGCGCCCGAAAAGTCGACCTCGGCCCGATAGATTCGGCTGGTCGGGGAACTGATCACCGGGCCGTCTCCGGCAGGTGCGGGGGACGGGAGGCAGCCGGCCATGGCAACGGTCCGCGACACGACCTACGACCTGCTCCACGCGCTGGGCCTGACCACCGTCTTCGGTAATCCCGGCTCCACCGAGGAGCCTTTCCTCCAGGACTTCCCGGCCGACTTCCGCTACGTGCACGCGCTGCAGGAGGCCTCGGCGATGGCCATGGCCGACGGCTACGCGCAGGCCACCGGCCGTCCCGCGCACGTGAACCTGCACACCGCCCCGGGCACCGGCAACGGCATGGGCAACCTGGTCACCGCCTGGCACAACAAGACGCCGCTGATCGTCACCGCCGGCCAGCAGAGCCGGCAGATGCTGCTGATCGAGCCCCGGCTGGCCAGCCCCCGGGCCGTCGAGCTGACCCAGCCGTACGTGAAGTGGGCGCACGAGCCGACCCGCGCGCAGGACATCCCGGCGGCCTTCATGCGGGCGTACGCCTCGGCGGTGCAGCCCCCGGCCGGGCCGGTCTTCCTCTCCCTGCCCATGGACGACTGGGACCGGCCGGCCGACCCGCCGCCGCAGGTGCGGACGGTGGCCACCCGGATCGCGCCGGACCCGGACCGGCTGCGTGGCTTCGCCGCCACGCTGGCCGCCGCCCGCGCCCCGGCGCTGGTGCTCGGCGCCGCGGTGGACCGGGCCGACGCCTGGCCGGCCGCCGTGGCGCTGGCCGAACGGCTGGCCGCGCCGGTCTGGGCCGCGCCGGCGCCGGAACGGGCCGTCTTCCCCGAGGACCACCCGCAGTTCCGGGGCGTCCTGCCGTACGCGATCGGCCCCCTGGCCGAGACGTTGGGCGGCCACGACACGGTGCTGGTGGTCGGCGCTCCGGTTTTCCGCTACTACCCGTACGTGCCGGGCGACTACCTGCCCGGCGACGCCCGGCTGCTGCACGTCACCGACGACCCGGACGAGGCGGCCCGGGCCCCGGTCGGCGAGAGCCTGCTCGGTGACCCCGGGCTGGCCATGAACGGGCTGGTGGAGCTGCTGCCGCCGACGGACCGGTCCGCACCGCCGGCCCGGGACGACCCGGCGCCGGCCGAGCCGGCCGACCCGCCGAGCGCGGACGCCGTCTTCGCCGCGCTGGCCGCGTGGTGGCCGGCCGACGGGGTGCTGGTGCAGGAGTCACCGTCGAACCTGGCCGCCCTGCGCCGCCGGCTGCGCGTCAGCCGGCCCCGGTCGTACTTCACGATGGCCAGCGGCGGTCTGGGCTTCGGCCTGCCGGCGGCGGTGGGCATCGCGCTGGCCGAACGGGACACCGGGCGCGGCCGGCCGGTGGTCGCGGTGGTCGGCGACGGCTCGTTCCACTACTCGGTGCAGGCGTTGTGGACCGCCGCGCGGCTCGGCCTGCCGCTTCCCGTCGTGGTCCCGGTCAACCAGCAGTACGCGATCCTCAAGGCGTTCGCGGACCTGAAGCACACGCCCGGGGTGCCGGCGCTGGACCTGCCCGGGCTGGACGTCGCCGCGGTGGCGCGCGGCTACGGCTGCGCGGCCGAGGTGGTGGAGTCGCCGGACCGGCTCGGCCCGGCGCTGGACGCGGCGCTCGCCGCCGACCGGCCGACCGTGCTGCCGGTGCCGATCAGCACCGACGTGCCGCGGATCCTTTAGCGGTCAGCGGCGCACGACGAGCGGCGTGCCGCTGGCCACGTCAAGCACCGTCCGGTCGCCGAGGGGCGCCTTCAGCGTGACGCTCACCGGCTTCATCACGAGCTGCATCGTGCACGGACCGGTCGAGCGGACCACCCCGGCGCCGAGGACCACCACGTCGTCCCGCTCCAGCACCAGCGGGGTCGGTTCCCCGTCGCAGGCACCCGTGCCGACCCGGTAGTCGACCCGGTTGCCGGTGACCGCCCGCAGATCCAGGGCCGCCACGAAACCGTCGTCCACCGGGCGGCTCGGCGCGGCCCCCTCCGGCGCGCTCCCGATCGCGCTCGGCGCGACGGCGAGGCGGGCCACCGGCACCCGGAGCCCCTCCACGGTGAACAGCCAGGCCGGCACCGTGGCCTCGCCCCGGCTGGTCCGCACCGAAGCGCTGCCCAGCGTCACTCCGGTGACCGTCAGCGGCACGCACGGGGTGGCCGCCTCGGTGGCGACCGGCCCGTCCGGGCCGGGCTCGATGGTGGGGCCACCCTTGGGCCGCGGCGCCGGCGCCATCGGCCGCCCGTCGCACGGCGGCGGGTCGCCCTGGTCCAACTGGGCGTACGCCTCGGCGCCGCTGACCAGCGGGACGCGCAGGGTGCCGTCCGGGAAGCGGATCGTCCCGTCGGCGGGGCGGGCCGCCGGCAGCTCGACCTGGTCCCGGTACCAGCCGTTGAGGAAGGCCTGCTTCGTCTCGTCGGTGAAGCCGGGGTCGCCGGCCAGCACGGTGGCCTCGCCGAGCGGGACGTACCCGCTGCGCCAGGCAGGGCCGGGGCGCCACGCGTCGGCCACCTCGGTGGCCCGCCGGCCGAACGCCTCCCAGCGGTGGTCGGGGCCGGAGACCGCCGGACCGCTCGGGTCGGCGGCCGGCGGGCCGGCCGGGTCGGCGCCGGGCGCAGCGCAGCCGGCCACGACCAGGAGCGGCAGCCCGAGCAGGGCGAGAGAGCGACGCATGCCGGTTGGACGCGACGCCTCCCCGGCAGGTTCCCCGGTCAGTCCTCCCCGCCCAGGTCGGCCTGGTACGCCTCCCAGAGCAGGTCCGCGCCGCGCTGCCGGTGCCGGTCGAGCGCCCGGAGCAGGTTCCGGGCCTGCTCCCGCAACTCCTCGGCGGGCACCGCGGGGAGCCGCGCCGCGTGCTGGAGCGCGGCGATCGCCGCCGCGATGGCGGCGTGCTCGCCGGCCAGCAGGCGTACGCCCCGGTCCAGGCGGGGCGCCTGGTGGAGCAGTTCGGCGTAGAGGCCGGCCGGGCCCTCGGTGGCCCGGACGTGCTCGGCGAAACCGTGGCCGAGTGGGCCGAGCCGGCCGATCAGGTGCTCCCGCCAACGCGGCTCGGCCGGCGCCGAGGTGAGCGCCCGGGCGAGGGCGCGCAGGTCGCCGGGGAGGGCGGGCCGGGGCCGGGGCACCGCGGTGACGGTGGACGGCTGCTGAATCGGACTGGTGACCATGGGCACCTCCCGCACTGCTGCGCTACCGCGTACAGCGATGGTGAACCCGGGTTCCCGACCTGTCCAGAAGGGGCGGGCGCCTCATCTGCCCCAGCGGCCCCTGCTGTCCCAGCAGCCCCTAAAGCCCCAGCGGATTGCCCGCCATGGTGCGCAGTTGACCCGCGAGGGCGTGCGCGTCTGCGTCCCGGCCCTGGTCCGGCCGGCCCGCGGTGATCGCGTCGGCGAGCGCCCGCAGCTCGTACGGGGGCAGGTTGCCCAGCCCGGGGCCCCGCAACGGGATGGTGACCCGCCGGCCGCTGTCCCGGTCCCGCGCGATCAGCGTCGGCACCCGCACCACCCCGTCGTCCCCGACCCGCTGGGCGAACGCGCCGCCGCGCACCTCGGCGGTGGCCAGGTCGACGGTGGCCAGGTCGACGGTGCGGGTGCCGAGCGCGCCACGGACCGAGGCCCGGGTCCCGTCCAGCCAGGCGGCCGCGCGCAGCACCCGCAGCACGAGGTAGAGCCCGAGCAGCAGGAACGGCAGCCCGCAGAGTCCGGCGTAGCGCAACGGCGCGGGCGCGGCCGTGGCGCCGTCGTGCAGGTCGGGTGGAAGCAGATCGGGCGGCAGGTCCCGGACGTCCTCGTACGAGGGGACCGGGTCGCCGAAGCCGGTGACCCGGCGCAGCAGACCGTCGGCGACCACCGGCAGCAGCACGAAGGCCGCGCCGAAGGCGCTCAGCAGGACACCCACCACGGCGGCCACGGCGCGCTGGCCGGACGCCGCGCCGACGGAGAGTCGGATCCGCTCGTTGGTCACAGGCGGCAGCCTAGAGCGCCGGCACAACGGGCCTGGACACGACTGTGCGCCCCGGTCCGGGTGGACCGGGGCGCACAGGTCAGGTGGTGGAGGTGCCGGGAATCGAACCCGGGTCCTTCGCCGCCTTGTCAGGGCTTCTCCGAGCGCAGCTCGCTGTGCCTCTACTCGGCCCCACCGATCACGCGAGCGAGTCGGTGTGACGGGCCCAGTCGCTGATTAATCTCGCCGCACGGACCCCGCGACCGGGTCCGGTTGGCCAGCCTTCTAGCTGATGCCGGCTAACTGGGTCGAAGGCGCTCCCAGGCCGACAGACTTGCTACTCGCCTCAGGCGGCGAGAGCGAAGTCAGCGCGATTGTTCTTGGCGCTTATTGGTTTCCGACGAACGATTCTCGAGACGACGTCGGCTTCCTCGGCTCGCTTCCCCTGCCGCAACGTACGAAGTCGAAACCAGTCACCCCCTCGACGGGCTGCCCCTGTCGGCAGCATCACCAAGCCTAACGCCTGGCGCAACCGGATTCATTCCGAGGCCCGCCCCAAGGTGGGACCCGGACAAACCGGAAGTTTCACTCACTCATGCCCTTGCCACGCCGGCCCACCACCCGGGCGATCTCCCGGTCGGCGTCCCGCTTGGCCAGGTCCTGACGCTTGTCGTACGACTTCTTACCCCGGGCCAGGCCGATCTCCACCTTCGCCCAGCCGTCGGAGAAGTAGACCTGCAACGGCACCATGGTGAGCCCGCTCTCCTTGGTCTTGCCGATCAGCCGGTCGATCTCCAGCCGCTTGAGCAGCAGCTTCCGGGTCCGCCGGGGCTCGTGGTTGGTCCAGGTGCCCTGGGTGTACTCCGGGATGTGCATGCCGTGCAGGTAGAGCTCGCCGTCACGTTCCTGGGCGAACGCGTCGACCAGCGACGCCCGCCCGGCCCGCAGCGACTTGACCTCGGTGCCGGTCAGCGACATGCCCGCCTCGTACGTGTCGAGGATGGCGTAGTCGTGCCGCGCCTTCTTGTTGGAGGCGACCACCTTGCGACCCTTTTCCCGTGGCATCGGCGCCACCTCCTTCCCGGTCCGTCCACGGCCACCCACCGGCCGCGGAGCGAGATCATGCTACCCAATGACAAGGACCCTCCCGCGCCGATTATTTCCGGCGCGGGAGGGCCCTCGGAGAGCCGTACGGCGAGAACTAGACCCGCAGGTAGAAGCGGAGCGTGACCCAGGCGGTGACGGCGCTGACCAGGCCACCGACGGCGGCCATCAGCGGGAACGTCAGGAAGATCTCGGACCAGGAGATCGGGGTGATCAGGCCCTCCAGGGCCGCCATCGAACTCCCCGCCGCAAGCGTCTTCAAGGCGATCAACGCGACCAGGCCGAGGAGCGAGCCGATCAGACCGGCGACCACCGCCTCCAGCACGAACGGCGCCTGGATGAACCAGTTGGAGGCGCCGACCAGCTTCATGACCGCGACCTCACGCCGCTTGCTGTACGCGGCCACCTGGATGGTGTTGGCGACCAGCAGCAGGGCAGCGATCGCCATCACGATCGCGACGGCGAGCGCGCCGTTCTGGAACCCGGTCAGCACGCCGAAGACCTTGTCGAGCAGCTTGCTCTGGTCGACGATCGTGTCGATGCCCTCGGAGGTCTTGTACTCGTCGTAGATCTTCTTGTACTGCTCCGGGTTGTTCAGCGTGAGCCGGAAGGACTCCGGGAGCTGGTCCGGCTTGACCGCGTTCACCAGGTCCGGCGCGTCGGCGTACATCTGCTGGAAGCGCTTGTACGCCTCGTCCTTGTTGACGTACGTGACCTCCTTGACCATCGGGTCGGCCTTGAGCTTCGTCTCGAGGTCGGTCCGCTGCTGTTCGTTGACGTCGGTCTTGAGGAAGATCGAGACCTGGACGTTCTCGTAGTAGAGGTCCTTCATGTCGCCGACCTTCTGGTACAGAAGGCCACTGCCGCCCAGCATGAACAGCGACACCGCCAAGGTGATGATCATGGCGAGGGTCATGGTGACGTTGCGCCACAGTCCGACCAGTACCTCGGTCAGGACGTACTTCATCCGCATCGGGATATTCCTCCGGCTCTCCGGCGTGAGGTGTTCGTCGTCAGGGTCTGCGAGTCGTCAGCGGCTCAGCCGTAGACGCCGCGGGCCTGGTCGCGCACGATGCGGCCGCTCTCGATCTCTACGACGCGGCGGCGCATCTGGTTCACGATGTTGGAGTCGTGCGTGACCATCACGACGGTCGTGCCGGTGCGGTTGATCCGGTCCAGCAGGCGCATGATCTCGATCGAGGTGTCCGGGTCCAGGTTTCCGGTGGGCTCGTCCGCCAGCAGGATCAGCGGCCGGTTCACGAACGCCCGGGCCACCGCGACCCGCTGCTGCTCGCCACCGGACAGCTCGTGGGGGTAGCGGTGCTCCTTCCCACCGAGACCGACCAGCTCCAGCACCTCGGGGACGACCCGGCGGGCGACCGCCTTGGTTTTGCCGATCACCTCCAGCGCGAAGGCCACGTTCTCGTAGGCCGTGCGGTTCGGCAGGAGACGGAAGTCCTGGAAGACGCAGCCGATGGAACGCCGGAAGTGGGGTCGCTTCCAGGAACGCATCGACGTGACGTCCTTGCCGTTGACGACGACCCGCCCCTTGTTGGGGGTGACCTCGTGCAGCAGCAGTTTGATGATCGTGGACTTGCCGGAGCCGGATGGACCGATGAAGAAGACGAACTCGCCCTTCTCGATCGAGACGGACACGTTGTCGAGCGAAGGCCGGGACGCCTTCGGGTACGTCTTCGTCACTTGCTCAAGCTGAATCACGGGTCGAGAGTCTACGCGGTGTAACCGGAGAGCCAAGCCCCCAGGCCCTTGGAAGCGCTTCGCGTCGTCGATTCAGCCGGTCAGACAGAGATCGATGACGCACTGCGTCCGAGGTCGATCACGCACCGTCAGCGATGAGCTGCTGCTGCTTCCGCCAGCGGATACCCGCCTCGATGAAGCTGTCCAGCTCGCCGTCGAAGACCGCGGACGGATTGCCCGTCTCCTGCTCGGTCCGGAGATCCTTCACCATCTGATAAGGGTGCAGAACGTACGAGCGCATCTGGTCGCCCCAGGAGCCGGCGGCGTCGGTCTTCAGGCCCTGGAGCTTGGCCTGCTCCTCCTGCCGCTTGCGCTCCAGCAGCCGGGCCTGGAGCACCCGCAGCGCCGAGGCCTTGTTCTGCAGCTGGGACTTCTCGTTCTGGCAGGTGACCACGATGCCGGTCGGGATGTGGGTGATCCGGACCGCGGAGTCGGTGGTGTTGACGCTCTGCCCGCCCGGGCCGGAGGAGCGGTAGACGTCGATCCGCATCTCGTTCTCAGGGATCTCGATGTGGTCGGTCTGCTCCACCACCGGCAGCACCTCGACGCCGGCGAAGCTGGTCTGCCGGCGACCCTGGTTGTCGAACGGGCTGATCCGGACCAACCGGTGGGTGCCGGACTCGACGCTGAGCGTGCCGAAGGCGTAGGGCACCTTGACCGTGAAGGTGGCCGACTTGAGGCCCGCCTCCTCGGCGTACGAGGTCTCGTAGACCTCGGTCGGGTAGCCGTGCCGCTCGGCCCAGCGCAGGTACATCCGGAGCAGCATCTCGGCGAAGTCCGCCGCGTCCACGCCGCCGGCGCCGGCCCGGATGGCGACCAGCGCCTCCCGGGAGTCGTACTCGCCGGAGAGCAGGGTGCGGACCTCCATCTCCTGGATGGCCTTGGTCAGCCCGGTGATCTCCGACTCGACCTCGGAGAGCGTGCCGGAGTCGGACTCGGCCTGGGCCAGCTCCAGGAGCACCCCGGCGTCGTCGAGCCGGGAGCGGAGGGTGCCGAGCTTGGAGATCTCGCCGTTGACGTACGACAGCTGCGAGGTCACCTGCTGCGCCTTGGCCTGGTCGTCCCACAGGTCCGGCGCGGAGGCCTCCTGCTCCAGGCGGGCCTTCTGCTCGCGCAGCTTGTCGAGGTCGAGCACGGCTTCGATGTTGCGCAGGGTGGCGTCGAGTTCCTTGAGCTGTTCGGCGTAATCGGCAGCGGTCACGACAGACAAGCCTACTGCGCGGGTGACGAGTGAGCTTGCGAGCCCCGCGGTCACGTGCGAAAAGTCAGCACCGCCTGTGCTGGCCGGGCCGGCGCGGGTGGTCAGCCGACGGGGGCGCTCTTGAGCCAGGACAGCGCGGCCCGGTGGTAGGCGACGGCGAACTCGAGCGCGCTGGCGTCGTAGTTGTCGCCTTCCTTCTTGGCGTTCTTGACCTGCTCACGCACCGCCGCCAGGGCCTCGGTGTGGTACTCGTTCGCCGAGGCGTACAGGTTCTTGAGCTGGCTCGCCGAGTGCAGGTTGCCGAAGGCGATCCGTAGCGCGATCGGGTTACGGATGGTGTCCCGGCCGGGGTTCTCGGCCAGCCAGCGGGAGAATGTCCGTTTTCCGGCCGCCGTGATCGCGTACGGCTGGCTCAACCGCGGCCCGGGCTTACCGAGCCGCACCATACCCTTCTCGGCCAGGACGGGTAGCTCCCGGTAGACCTGGCTGCGGGTCATCGACCAGTACGGCGCCAGCCGGCGCTCGGCGGCGGCCATCAGCTGGCCGCCTGTCATCGGGCCGTCGTGCAGCAGGCCCAGCAGGGCCGCCGCCGTCGGGTTGACTCCGGATTCCGCCATGCCCTCTAAGCTGCCACTTTGTCGGAGCTGGCGTCCAGGATTTGCCGTTTTCGCCACCCGTTGGGTCGTCCGATGTGCACTGTCGGCCGACGACAGTCCGCCGGGGACTTCCGGAGCCTCCCCCGGCCGGCCGGTCGCCGGTGACGCAGGGTGCGCCACCGGCGACCGAAAAGCAGGTCAGCCCATGTGCGGGTAGCCGTGGTCGGTCGGCGGGACGAAGGTCTCCTTGATCGTCCGCGGCGACATCCAGCGGACCAGGTTGTGCCAGGAGCCGGCCTTGTCGTTGGTGCCGCTGGCCCGGGCGCCGCCGAACGGCTGCTGCCCGACCACCGCGCCGGTCGGCTTGTCGTTGATGTAGAAGTTGCCGGCCGCGTACCGCATCTTCTCCGCCACCTGGTCGACCACCCGGCGGTCGGTCGCGAAGATCGACCCGGTCAGCGCGTACGGCGCGATCGACTCGGCCTGGTGGACCACCTCGTCGAAGCGGGCGTCGTCGAAGACGTGCACGCCGAGGATCGGGCCGAAGTATTCGGTGGTGAAGGTCTCGTGCGCGGCGTCCGAGCACTCGAAGAGGGTCGGCCGGACGAAGTAGCCGACCGAGTCGTCGGCGGTGCCGCCGGCCAGGATCTTGCAGGTGTCGTCACCCTTGATCAGCTCCAGCGCGGCGGTGTGCCGGCCGAACGCCTTGTCGTCGATCACCGCGCCGCCGAAGTTGCTGAAGTCGGTGACGTCGCCGTAGGTGAGCGAGTCGGCGGTGGCAGCCAGCCGGTCGCGCAGCCCACCCTCCCAGATCGACCGCGGGATGTACGCCCGCGAGGCGGCCGAGCACTTCTGGCCCTGGTACTCGTAGGCGCCCCGGATCAGCGCGGTATGCAGGGCGTCCACGTCGGCGCTGGTGTGCGCGACCACGAAGTCCTTGCCGCCGGTCTCGCCGACCAGCCGCGGGTAGCCCCGGTAGCGGGCGATGTTGTCGCCGACCGTCTTCCACAGGTGCTGGAAGACCTTCGTGGAGCCGGTGAAGTGGATGCCGGCCAGGTCCGGGTCGGCGAGCACGACGTCGGAGACCTCCTCGCCGCGCCCGGTGACCATGTTGATCACACCGGGCGGCAGGCCGGCCGCCTCGAACAGCCGCATGGTGAAGTGGGCGGCGAACTGCTGGGTCGGGCCCGGCTTCCAGACCACGGTGTTGCCGAGCAGGGCCGGCGCCGACGGCAGGTTGCCGGCGATCGCGGTGAAGTTGAACGGGGTGACCGCGTAGACGAAGCCCTCCAGGGGCCGGTGGTCGAAGCGGTTCCACACGCCCGGCGAGGACAGCGGCTGCTCGGCCAGGAGCTTGCGGGCGAAGTAGACGTTGAACCGGAGGAAGTCGATCAGCTCGCAGGCCGAGTCGATCTCGGCCTGAACCACGGTCTTGGACTGGCCGAGCATGGTGGCCGCGTTGAGGGTGTCCCGCCAGGGACCGGCGAGCAGGTCGGCGGCGCGCAGGAAGATCGCGGCGCGCTCCTCGAACGGCAGCGCCCGCCACATCGGCGCGGCGTCCTTGGCGGCCTGGACCGCGGCGCGGGCGTCGTCGTGGGTGGCGTGGCCGGTCAGGCCGAGCACGTGGGCGTGCTTGTGCGGCTGGACCACGTTGATCGGGTCGCCGGAGGCCATCCGCTGCTCGCCGGCGATGGTCATCGGCAGCTCGATCCGCTCGGCGGCCAGTTCGGCCAGCCGCCGCTGGAGCCGCTCCCGGTCGGCGCTGCCCGGCTCGTAGGTGTGGACCGGCTCGTTGCGCGGCTCGGGTACGGAGAACACGGCGTCCATCACAGGCTCCTGTGCGATCTCGACGGCGGTGGCGAAATCGGACCCGCAAGCACCGGCCGGGTGGCCGGGTGCCGGACACCGCGCGGCGGACCGGTCGCGGCGGCGGGACCTCGGCCAATTCTTCCATGCGAGGGGCCCGGCCCCACCTCCACCGCCCCTGTTCCGGCTGCGCACGCCGGCACACCCGGACGCACCGCCGCACACCGGACCGTAGGCGACAAGCCGCCCCCGCCCGACGAATCTCTGGGCCGGGCCGTTCCCCACCTGTGATCCGTCGCCGGCCGATCACCGTGAGGACCGGCCGAGCAGAGCTGGACCGGCCCGGCCGGCCGGCTCCGGAGCGGGACCGGGCGGGCCGCGTACGCTGGATGGCCGGTGACCTGCCCGGCCCGTCGCGGCCGATCCGGCGTCCGTCGAGAGGGAGACGATGAGCAAGCAGCCCGGCAGCTCCACGGCCGCGGAACCGGACCAGCCCGCCGCCGGACAGGCGGTCGAGGCGCCGGTCGAGTCCCCCGCGGAGGAGACCGTGGAGGCCGCGCCCGCCGGGGGCCGGCTCCCGTACGCGCCCGGCGCCCTCGTGCTGGCCGTGCTGTCGGTCGGCTGGCTGGCCGCCATGCTCTGGTCCACCCGGGCCGCGATCACCTCGGCCGCAGCCGGGGTCACCGCGATCAGCCTCTCCGCGTACGCCCTGCCCGGCGTGATCACCGCCGCGCTGACGGCCGGCGCCGCGGTCGCCCTGGCGGCGACCAACCGGCTGGGCCGGGCCACCCTGCGCTTCCTCGCCGCCGTCGGCGCCGGCCTGCTGGTGGGGCTCGCTGCCGCGGTGGCGGTCAACCTGACGTACGCCGACAACGCGACCACCAACACCATCGCCGGCACCACGGCCGCGGCGGCGATCATCGGCGGGGCGATGGCCGGGGCGCGCAACGCCCGGGCGGTCGGCGCCCTCGCCGCCGCCACGCTGGCCGCGCAGGTCTTCGTGGTGCTGTTCAGCCGCGCCCGGGACCCGCTCTCCGACCTGTTCGGCGCCGGGGAGACCCAGCAGTCGATGCTCGACGCCGCGAAGTGGGTGTCCCGGACGGAGTCCCTGCTCGCCGGGCTCATCGCCGGCCTGGTGGCGTACCTCTACCTGGCCTGGGCCCGGCGTCGCGACGAGCGGCGGGACGGGGTCGCCGCGGAGGTGCGCTGGCCGGCGTACCTGGTGGCCGGGGCCGGCGCGGGCCTGCTCCTGCTGCTCACCGAGGTGATCATCCGGGTCGGCGGGCGCGGGCTGCTCGACCTGGCCGCCGCGCTCAGTGAGGCCGACCAGGTGGCGCAGACGGCGCTCGGCACCTCGCGGGTGGACAACGCCATCTGGGTGCTCTTCGTGGGGGCGCTCACCGCGCTGATCCTGTTCGGCCGCACCCTCGGCCCGCGCGCCGCGGACGACGAGGACGAGTCCGACTCCTGACCCCCGCGGGCGTCAGGAGACCTGGCGCAGCAGCAGGTCCAGCTCGGTCACGTCGTACCACTCCAGCTCGTGGTCCTCGGCCCCGTCGACGGTGAACTGGGCGTCGGGGTCGCCGGCCTGCGCCTCGGCCACCACCTCGGCGGCGGCGGCCACGTCGTCGACCGCGCCCGCGCCGTCCACGTGGATCGCGGCGACGGACTTCACCGGCACCGGCCCGGCGAGCCGGACCACGCTCGACCCCAGTTCGCCGGCGATCCGGCCGACCGCGATGGCTGGCAGGTCCACCGAGACGACGACCCGCCGCCGGGGCGCGCCCGGATCGGCCCGGAGCAGCAGCAGCGCTTCCTGGGCGGCCCGGGTGAAGGCGACGTACTCCAGCTCCTCCTCGTCGCCCTCGGCGTACCACTCCCGCAGCTCCGGGGTGACCGCGTGCGCCCCCTCGCCGGCCAGGCCCTCCTCGCGCAGCCGGGCCAGCATGGGGACGGTCGCCGGCACGTACACCCGGACAAGCTCGTCGATCACCGGTCTCTCCCCGCCGTCAGGCCCGGCCGACGGACGCCGGCTCCGGGCGCCGATCATGCCGTACGCCGTGACCGTCATACACCCCGCACCCGCCGCGGAGAAGTTCCACGCCGGTGTGTCCCCCGGCCGGATTCGCCGTGCCGGGCCTGGGTCGACCCGGCTGGTGATGGCAAACTGAGGCAAACGAAGCCAACCCCGGGAGTCACCGTGGAGCCGAGGTTCCTGCTGCTGTCCGACGTGGCCGCCGAGCTGAACGTCTCGGACTCGCAGGTCTACCACATGGTGCGCAGCGGCGAGCTGCCCGCCATCAAGATCGGCGGCCGGGGCCAGTGGCGGGTGGAGCGCGCCCGGCTGGAGGAGTACATCGAGCGCAAGTACGCCGAGACCGCCGAGTGGGTACGCGGCAACCCGCTCACCGACCGCGACGTGGAGTGACCGCCAGGTGGCGCACGGGCATTGACGGTCGGCGTTGCCTGCCCGAGAATGAGAGCCTGTCGGAGGCAAACGAAGGCAAACGCAAGGAACTGGGGTTGAGGATGGTCGACACCCGCCGCCCGCTGGCACCGCGTCCCCCGGTCCGGCTCCGGCCGGCCCCGCCGCTCGACCCGCCCTGCACCGACCAGGACCCGGCCTGGGGCGACGCCTGGGGCAGCGTCGACCAGCTCGCTTTCGACCTCTTCGAGCCGCCCCGTCGCGACCCCGACCGCCCCGCCGACCGGGCCGCCGATCGCCCCACCCGCCGCGCCACCGGGTGGGCCGGTGACGTCCGGCCGGTGCCCACCGGGCCGGGGCGCTCCGCCGGGCCTCCACCGGCCGCCCTGGTGACCGCGACCCCCGAGGCCGCCCGCGCGGCGCACCGGTTCGTCCGCACCTTCCTGGAGATCGCCAACGGCTACCGCCCACCCGGGCAGCTCCGGCCGCTCTGCTTCCCCGAGGCCGCCACCCGGGTGACCGCCGAGCTGACCCGCGCCGCCCGCCGGGTCGGTCCGCACCGCCCGACCGGTCCTCCAGCTGCGCCGGCTGCGGGTCTGCGAGCCACGGGCGGGCGCGGTCGAGGCCGCCGCCGTGCTGGCCGGCACCGGCGGGGTGAGCTGGGCGATCGCGCTGCGCCTGGAACACCGCCGCGGCACCTGGCTCTGCACCGTCCTCGACGTCCTCTGAGCCCCGTCCCCACCCGCCCTTTCGGCGATCTTGCGGTTCGAGCCCGCACAATGCCACTTTTGTGGTTTTCGCCGGGGCACCAACTGCAAGATCGCGGAAGTGTCCGGGGGTGGGACAGGGACGGGCCCCGGCCGGTGGCCGGGGCCCGTCGTGCGTGCTGGGGCGGGGCGGGTCAGTTGCCGCCGTTGGGGGCGCCGTGGCAGCGCTTGTACTTGCGGCCGGAGCCGCACGGGCAGGGCGCGTTGCGGGACGGGCCCTCGCCGGCGCCCTCGACCTGCCCGGGGGCGGCCCGCCGGGCGGTGCTCGCCGCGACCGCCTGGCCGCTCATCCCGGCCGTCGACCGGCGCGGGGTGGCGGCGGCGGGACGCTCCGACGTCTCGGGGCGGCCGATGCCGAGCGCCGGCGCCTGCTCCTCGGCGCGCTCGAGGACCGGCGCGCCGCGACCGGCCTCGCCGTCGACGGCGGGCGCCGAGTATTGCAGGCCCTGCTGCTGCGGCGTGCGGTTGAGACCCTTGGCCCGGATCTCCACCGGCTTCTCCAGCAGCTGGACCTCCTCGGCCTCCGGCTCGGGCTCCTCGACCTGCACGTCCAGGTTGTAGAGGAAGCCGACCGTCTCCTCCTTGATGCCGTCCATCATGGTGGCGAACATGTCGAAGCCCTCGCGCTGGTACTCGATGACCGGGTCGCGCTGGGCGTACGCCCGGAGGCTGATGCCCTCCTGGAGGTAGTCCATCTCGTAGAGGTGCTCGCGCCACTTGCGGTCGATCACCTGGAGCAGGACCATGCGCTCGAGCTGGCGTACCGCCTCCTCGCCGAGCTGCTCCTCGCGCTTGTCGTACGCGGCGTGCGCGTCCTCCTTGAGGCGGGCGAGCAGGAAGTCCTGGTCGAGGCCGGCCCGGGAGCCCACCTCCTCCTCCAGCTCCTCGATGGTGATGCCCACCGGGTAGAGCTGCTTGAGGTTGGACCAGAGCTGCTCGAGATCCCAGTCCTCGGCGTAGCCGTCGCTCGTGGCGCCCACCACGTACGCGCCGACCACGTCGTCGATCATGTTGCGGACCTGCTCGGAGAGGTCCTCGCCGTTCAGCACCCGGAGGCGCTCGGCGTAGATCACCTGGCGCTGCTTGTTGAGCACCTCGTCGTACTTCAGGACGTTCTTCCGGATCTCGGCGTTCTGGCCCTCGATCTGGGCCTGGGCGCTCTTGATCTGGCGGGTGACCATCTTCGACTCGATGGGCACGTCCTCCGGGATGTTGAATCGCTCCATCACCGCCTCGACGGCACCGGCCCGGAAGCGCTTCATCAGGTCGTCCTGGAGGGAGAGGTAGAAGCGGGACTCGCCGGGGTCGCCCTGCCGGCCGGCGCGGCCGCGCAGCTGGTTGTCGATCCGGCGCGACTCGTGCCGCTCGGTGCCCAGCACGTAGAGGCCACCGGCGGCGGCCACCTCCTCCGCCTCGGCGTCGCAGGCCTGCTTCCAGGTGGGCAGGACCTCCTCCATCGCCTTGGCGTACTCCTCCGGCTGCTCGACCGGGTCGAGGCCGCGCTGGCGCAGCTCGTTGGCGGCGAGGAACTCGGGGTTGCCACCGAGCAGGATGTCCGTACCGCGGCCGGCCATGTTGGTGGCGACGGTGACCGCGCCCTTGCGCCCGGCCTGGGCGACGATCTCCGCCTCCTTGGCGTGGAACTTCGCGTTCAGCACGGAGTGCGGGATGCCCCGGCGGCGCAGCATGTGGGAGAGGATCTCGGAGTTCTCCACCGAGACCGTGCCGACCAGCACCGGCTGGCCCTGCTCGTGCCGCTCGGCGATGTCCTCGACCACGGCGTTGAACTTGGCCTTCTCGGTCTTGTAGATGACGTCCGCCCGGTCGAGGCGGACCATCGGCCGGTGCGTCGGGATGGTCACGACGCCGACCTTGTAGACCTTGTTGAACTCGCTCGCCTCGGTCTGGGCGGTGCCGGTCATGCCGGAGAGCTTCTCGTAAAGGCGGAAGTAGTTCTGGAGGGTGATCGTGGCCAGGGTCTGGTTCTCCTGCTTGATCTCCACCCCCTCCTTGGCCTCGATCGCCTGGTGCATGCCCTCGTTGTAGCGGCGGCCGTGCAGGATGCGGCCGGTGAACTCGTCGACGATGAGGACCTCGCCGTCGCTGACGATGTAGTCCTTGTCGCGCTTGTAGAGCTCCTTGGCCTTGATCGCGTTGTTCATGTAGCCGACGAGCGGGGTGTTGACCGACTCGTAGAGGTTGTCGATGCCGAGCCGGTCCTCGATCTTGGCGACACCGCGCTCGGTGATGGCGATCGTGCGCTTGGCGTGGTCGACCTCGTAGTCGCCCTCGCCGTCGGTGCCCGGCTGGAGGCGGGCCACCACGGCGGCGAACTCCTGGTACCAGCGGGCGGAGTGCTCGGCCGGGCCGGAGATGATCAACGGGGTCCGCGCCTCGTCGATGAGGATCGAGTCGACCTCGTCGACCACCGCGAAGAAGTGGCCGCGCTGGACCAGCTCGTCCCGCGACCAGGCCATGTTGTCGCGCAGGTAGTCGAAGCCGAACTCGTTGTTGGTGCCGTAGGTGATGTCGCACTCGTAGGCCGCGCGGTGTTCGCTGGCCGGCCGGTTGGGCAGCACCACGCCCACGGTGAGGCCGAGGAACTCGTGCACCCGGCCCATCCAGGCGGCGTCGCGCTCGGCCAGGTAGTCGTTGACCGTGATCACGTGCACGCCCTTGCCGGCGAGCGCGTTCAAATAGACCGGCATGACCGAGGTGAGGGTCTTGCCCTCACCGGTCTTCATCTCGGCGATGTTGCCGAAGTGCAGGGCCGCGCCGCCCATCACCTGGACGTCGTAGGGCCGCTGGCCGAGCACCCGGGCGGCGGCCTCCCGGCACACCGCGAACGCCTCGGGCAACAGGTCGTCGAGCGTCTCACCGTCGGCGAGCCGCTCCCTGAACTGGTCCGTCATGTCCCGCAGCTCGTCGTCGCTGAGGTTGACGTAGTCGTCCTCGATCGAGTTGACGGCGGCCGCGATGGCCTTGAGCCGGCGCACCATACGGCCCGCGCCCGCGCTAAGGACCTTTTCCAGAATCGACACGGATCAACGCTCCCCTAGACAGTCTCGAACCATCGTAGGCGCTCCGACGCGGCGATGGTCACTGGTGGCGGCGGTCCGGAGCCGCGAACCCGACATAACGCCGAGCGGGTGCGCTGACCGGCGGTAATCGGGTTACGCCGTACGCGAACGATCCGGCACGATGGCTCGGGTGGAGCCTGTGGAGATCATCGAGGACGGCCTGCTGCTGCGAGCCTGGCGAGCGGAGGACGCCGACGCGGTGTACCGCGCCTGCCAGGATCCGGACATCCAGCGCTGGACCACCGTACCTCGCCCGTACCTGCCCGAACACGCCCTCGGATTCGTGACCGAGATCAGCGCGACCGCCTGGGCGGAGGGCACCGGGACGCCCTTCGCGGTCTGCGACGCGGCCACCGGCGAGCTGCTCGCCTCCTGCGGGCTGGTCGCGATCAACCGGGGCCTCGACTCGGCCGAGATCGGCTACTGGACCGCACCCTGGGCCCGGGGACGGGGCGTCGCGGTGCGGGCCACCCGGACGGTCGCCCGCTGGGCGTTCGACGCGCTCAAGCTGCGCCGGTTGATCTGGCAGGCGGAGGTGGGCAACCACGCCTCCCGGCTGGTCGCGCTCCGGGCCGGCTTCCGGGTCGAGGGCGAGCTGCGGCTCGCCCACCCCGCGGTCGGCGGCCGCCCCGAGGGCTGGATCGGCTCCCTGCTCCCGGCCGAGCTGGCCGCGCCGGGCGAGCCCGTCCCGTACCCCCCGGACACCCTCCAGGCCCGGCGGGCGGCGGTCTTCGGCCGGCCCCAGCCGGTCCTGTTCGCCACCGCCGGCGCCACCGAGCTGCGACTCCGCCCCTTCGAGGAGGGCGACATCGACGCGCTCGTGACCACCTGCCGCGACGAGGAGACCATCCGCTGGACCACCGTGCCCCACCCCTACCAGCGCGAGCACGCCGAGGGCTTCCTGCGGGACGTCACGGAGGCGGCCTGGGCCCGGGGCACCGGCGCCTCCTACGCGGTCGCCGACGCCGAGGACCGGTACGTCGCCTCGATCGACCTGCGCATCTCCCCCACCAGCCCGCTCGTCGCCGACGTGGGCTTCATGACCGCGCCGCACGCGCGGGGGCGGGGCTACCTGCCGGCCGCGCTGACCGCGCTCTGCGCCTGGGGCTTCACCACGCTCGGGCTGGCCCGGGTCGAGTGGCGGGCCAACGTGGGCAACACCGCCTCCCGCCGGGCCGCCGAGAAGGCCGGCTTCACCGTCGAGGGCACCCTCCGCGGCGGCGTCCAGCACCGCGGGGAACGGCAGGACGTCTGGATCGGCGGGCTGCTCCCGCAGGACCTGCGGTGACACCGGAGACCATCGAGGCGTACGGGGTGCGGTTGCGGCGGGACCGGCTCACCGACGTGACGGACATGGCCGCCGCCTGCGCCGACCCGCTCACCCAGCGGTTCCTGCCCGGCCTGCCCGACCCGTACACCGAGGAGAGCGCCCGGTGGTGGATCACCGAGGGCGCACCGGCGGCCTGGGCCACCGGCGGCGCGGCGTACACGATCGCCGACCCGGTCACCGACCGGCTGATCGGCGCGGCCGGCCTCAGCCACCCTGTGGCGGAGCGCGGGCAGGCGGAGATCGGCTACTGGGTCGCGCCGTGGGCGCGCGGCCGGGGCGTCGCCACGGCCGCCACCCGCACGCTGGCCGAGGCGACCTTCGCCGCCGGAACCGTCCGGCTCGAACTGCTCACCCAGGAGGAGAACGCGGCCAGCCAGCGGGTGGCGCTGGCCGCCGGGTTCCGACCCGAGGGGGTCCGCCGATCGGCCGGTCAGGGTCGGGACGGTCGGCACGACCTGGCCGTCTGGGTACGCCTCGCCGACGACCCGCCCGGGCCGACCGCGCGGCTGCTGCCGGACCTGCCCGAGGGCCGGCTCACCGACGGCGTGGTGACGCTGCGCCGGCTCGCGCCGGCGGACGCCAAGGCGCTGTACCGGCTGCACACGCTGCCGGAGGTGGTGGCGAACCGGGTCCCGCCGGTGGCGTCGGACCGGGAGTCGATCGAGCGGCGCTGCCGCATGGCGGAGAGCCACTGGCTGGCCGGCCGCTCGGCCGACGTCGCGATCCTCGACGCGGCGACCGGCGCGGTGGCAGGCGGCTGCGCCCTCGTGTACGACGAGCCCGCCACCGGGCAGGGCATGCTCGGCTACAGCCTGCTGCCCGAGGCGCGCGGCCGCGGGCTCGCCACCCGGGCGGTGGGCCTGGTGGCCGCCTGGGCGTTCGACGTCGGACTGGCCCGGCTCTGGGCCGGCACCCGGCCGGAGAACGCCGCCTCGCAGCGGGTGCTGGCGAAGGCGGGGTTCCGCCGGGAAGGGCTGCTGCGCGGCCGGCTCCCCGGCCCGGACGGCACCCGCACCGACTCGGTGGTCTTCGGCCTGCTGTCGACCGACCGCACCCGCTGACCACGGAAGCCGTGGTGGTCGCCCACCACGGCTTCCGGCCGATGTGGTCCCTGCGAGGGGTGGTCAGGGGTCAGGTGTCGAGCGAGATGATCCCGTAGTCGTAGGCGTGCCGGCGGTAGACCACGCTCGGGCGGCCCGACTCCTTGTCCTGGAACAGGTAGAAGTCGTGGCCGACCAGCTCCATCTGGAACAGCGCGTCGTCGACCGTCATCGGCTCGGCGGGGTGCACCTTCGCCCGCGCGATGTGCCACGGCTGGTCGTCGGGCTCCTCGTAGCCGCCCTCGTCGGGCCGTTCCGCGACGGCGGTGGCCGTCCCGTGCCCGTTCAGCGTCGCCAGGCCGGGCCCGTCCAGATCGGCCACCGGCAGGTCGGCGGTGGCGGCGGCGACGGAGAGCGGCGCGTGCCGGCCGCGGTGCACCCGGCGGCGGTCGGCCGCCCGGCGGAAACGCGTGTCCAGCTTGGCTATGGCGGCGTCCAGCGCGCTGTAGAAATCGTGCGTGCAGGCCTCGGCCCGGATCACCGGACCACGCGTCACGCAGGTGATTTCCACCCGCTGGCAATGATCGGCCTGGCGCGGATTGCGCTCGTGGAACAACTCGACGTCCACGCGAATGAGTTTGTGATCGTAGCGTTCGATCTTCGCTAGCTTCTCGGCTACGTGTACCCGGTAATGGTCCGGCACTTCGACGTTACGGCCCTTGACCACGATGTCCACGTGACCTCCCTTGTTCGGACGGTCGTTCGGTCCGGATCTTCCGGTCGACAGCACCCAGGGAGAGCCCCGCTCGGCGTCGACCGGTACGTACGGCTACGCCTCCTTCCAGGCCGGGGGAAGGTTGGCAACCCTCCTACCCCCGACACGAAAACGCTAACGCCTGTTCGGCCACCAGTCACCCCCCGTTGCCGGGAGAGGCCGCGAAATTTAACAGCTCATACACCATGGGGTGAAACGGAAACACGAAGCGTCACCAATGGTGCCGCTTTTGCGTTGCGGCGAGCACGGCCGCGACCTTTGGCGTCATTCCCGCTGCGTGCAGGATGCGGCTCACCGCCGCCAGGTCGCCCCCGTGGTGACGATGTCGTCCAGCAGCACCACGGGCCCGGTCGCCCCACCGGCCCGGCGCAACCGGAAGGCCGCCTCGGCCGCGGCGGCCCGGCCGGCGCTGTCCAGCGCCACCGAGTCCGGCCGGGGCAGCGCGCGCAACGGCCGGAGCACGCGTACCGGCCACCCGGCCGCGCGCAACCGGACCGCCGCATGTCGGGTGAGCCGGTCCAGGTGGTCGCCGTACCGGGTGCGGGCCGCCAGCGCGGTGTCCGGCACCGCCACCAGGGTCACCGGGCGCCGCGAACCCACCGCCGCGGCGACCACCTCGGCCAGCAGCGAACCCAGCGGCCGGGCCAACCCGTGCCGGCCCCGCTCCTTGTACGCCAGCAGCCCGCTCCGCAGCGCGCCCGCGTACGGCCCGAGGGCGACACAGGGCGGCAGGCCGGGCGGGGCCGGATCGGGGCGGGTCGGCGCGGGAGTCAGCGCCTCCAGGTCACCCACGCAGGGTGGGCAGAAGCCCTGGCGCAGGCCGGGGACGCGCTCGCCGCAGCCGGCGCACCCGGCCGGCAGCACCAGGTCGGTCAGGTCCGACCAGAGCCCACCCAGGTCCGGCACCGGCGGCTCAGTAGAGGAAGAAGGGGGCGGTCGGGTTGGTCGCCCGGCTACCCGCCGGCACGTCCAGCACCTGTTCCCGCTTGATGATGTCGAACGGGTTGTTCCGGAAGGCCGCCCGGTTCGCCTCGTACATGTACGACAGCGACGGCAGCCCGCCGACGGCGCCGCCCGGATAGGCCGCCAACTGGGTCACCTCGGCGCCGATGTTCGTCTTGAGGGGGATCTCCTGGGCGCCGTCGACGGTCAGCTGGTGGATCGCCGGCCGGTCCGCCTCGTTGCCGGCCAGGACCAGCTCGTTCTCCGCGACCCAGTCGACCGCGGTGACCGCGGTGAGCAGGCTGACCAGAGGGCGCGGCTGTCCCACGCTGATCACGCCGCCGTCGACGCTGACCGCGGCGAAAAACAGGTTGCCCCCGCTGACCAGGGCGATCCGGTGTCCGTCCAGGGACCCGGCGACCGCCACGACCGGGCCGGGGACGGCCAGCGGAACCTGGTTCATCACGGCCGCATCGTCGAACCGGTAGAGCTTGCCGTCGGCCACCACCAGGCCGGCCGGGTGGCCCTTGTCCAGGGAGCGGAGCCAGGTGGGTCGGCCGATCGTGCCGAACGTCCGGCTGCTGGTGTTGAACACCGTCACCGGGTCCGGGCCGGAGCCGACCCGGAGCCGCTGCCGGCCGTCCGCCCCGGCCACCACCAGCGCGGCCAGCACCTGGTCGTCGGCGCGGGCGACCGCCGCCGAGACCACGTTCTTGTTGGCGTCGGGCGCCAGCGGTACGCCGACTCTCGGTTCGTTGCCGATGGCGAGCGGGCGGACGGCGCCGTCGTAGACGCTGAACCGCGCCGGGACGGCCCCGGCCGGGTACGCGACGTGCGCCGTCCGCTCCTGCTCGAGGTCGACGCTGAGCCGCTTCTGGTTCTGGATCTTCAGGTCGAGCTGACCGCTCAGCTCGGGCAGCGACCAGGCGAGCTGGGTGGCGAGCCGGGCGAGCCGCTTGTCGTCGGCCGCCGGCATGGCCAGGTCGACCTCCCAGTGCCCGTCCGAGCCGGTGGCGTTGTTGATCGGCCGGGTGCCGTCAGGCAGCCTGGTCACACCCTTGGCCAGCCAGTCGGAGGGGCCACCGGTCAGCCACTTCACCACCTCGGTGACCCGCCGCTCAGTCGGAACCGACGAGGGCAGGTAGCGCAGGTCGGGCACCAGCCGCGACTGGTCCGAGTTCCAGAAGTAGATGGTGCGCGAGCGGTAGTACTCGTGCAACGCCTTGTCGCTGATCAACAGGTCGTTCGGCACGTCGGTGAGGAGCAGCGCCGCGCCGGCCGGCTCGGCCCGGCGCAGCTGGAACACGTACTCAGTCTCGTTGGCCCCCGGCGGGGCCAGGGTGCCATCGGCGCGCAGCACACCGACCTGCTGCACCTTGACCGTGACCTTGCTGGTGCCCTGGTTGTTCGGCGGTGTGACCTCAGGCTTCTCCCGGAGCCGGACCACGGTCAGCTGGATCTCGCTGCTCTGCTTCTCCGTCAGCCGGCCCCGCGCCTCCGGCGCGACGAAGTCCTTGACTCGGCTGTAAGCCTGCTCACGCTCCCCGGCCGCGGCCGCCCGCAGGTAGTTCTCGATGAACGCGCCGGGCTCGGCGCTGTCGGTCGGGGTGGGCGGCCGGGCGGGGCTGCCGTTGAGCGCGCCGGCCTCGGCGGCCGGGCCCGAGCCGTCGACCTGAACCTCGGTCTGGTCCGGGATGCCGCAGCCGGCCAGCCCTGCCGGTAGCAGCGCGCCCGCTAGCAGCGCGGTCACCAGCCGCCGCCTCAGGACCGCCGCCTTCGTTCGCGACTGCGGGGCTCGCAGGACCGGCTCACTCCTCGCGCTCACGATGTCACCTGGGCCCGGTCCGTGCCCTCGGCCGGCCCGACGGCCAGCGCCCCGGCGTCGCTGCCCGGCCCGATGGCGAGCAGGCCGCCGTCGCGCGGACCGCCGAACGGCAGGGTGGCGTCGGCCGGCACCAGCCGCAGCGGTGAGGTGGTGAGCCGGTCCCCGGCGCGGGCGGGCAGCGTCAGCCGGAACTGGGCGCCCTGCCCGGGGGCGCCCCACGCCTCCAGCCAGCCGCCGTGCAGCCGGGCGTCCTCCAGGCTGATCGACAGGCCCAGCCCGGTGCCGCCGGTCTGCCGGGCCCGGGACGGGTCGGCCCGCCAGAACCGGTTGAAGACCAGCTTCTCCTCGCCGGGCTTGAGCCCGACGCCGTGGTCCCGCACGGTGATCGCCACCGCGCTCTGGTCGACGCCGAGGGTGATCCGCACGGGCTTGGCCTCGCCGTGCTCGACGGCGTTGCCGACCAGGTTGCGCAGCACCCGCTCGACCCGGCGCGGGTCCACCTCGGCGATCACCGGGCTGTCCGGCAGATCCAGCTCGAGGGCCACCCCGACCCGCTCGGCCAGCCCGGCGAGCCGCTCGGTCACCCGGTGCACCACCGGCACCAGGTCGGTCGGCTCGCTGTCGAGCATGGCGAAGCCGGCGTCGAAGCGGCTGATCTCCAGCAGGTCGGTGAGCAGCTCCTCGAACCGGTCCAGCTCGGCCTGGAGCAGCTCGGCGCTGCGCGCCACCGCCGGGTCGAACTCGTCCCGCTCGGCGAAGATCAGGTCGGCGGCCATCCGGACCGTGGTCAGCGGCGTCCGCAGCTCGTGGGAGACGTCGGAGGTGAAGCGGCGTTGCAGCCGGGACATCTCCTCCAGCCGGAGGATCTGCCGTTGCAGGTTGGTCGCCATCTGGTTGAACGAGGCGGCGAGCAGGGCCAGGTCGTCCTCGCCGTTGACCACCATCCGCTGGTCGAGCAGGCCGGCGGAGAGCCGCTGCGCGGTCCGGGCGGCCACCCGCACCGGGGTCACCACCAGGCGGGTGACCAGGGCGGCCAGCAGGCCGAGCAGGAGCACCAGGGCCGCGCCGGTGGCGACGACGGTGGCCCGGGCGTCGGCCGCCGTGGCGTCCTGCCGGGCCAGCGGTACGAGGTAGTACAGCTCCACCTGCCCGAACCGAGTCGGCACCGGCGAGCCGTAGACGAGGTACTTGGTGCGCTGGCCGCCGAGCGTGCCGGTGCGGATCTGGTGGGCGACATTGCCGGCGGCCACCGAGGCCCGCAGCTCCCGACTGATCAGCGGGCGGACCTGCACGTCCGGGGAGGTACGCGGCTCGATGTTGGTGAAATTGTCCGCGGTGATCGCCACCACCACGCCGCTGGTCTGCGCCGGGTCACCGCCGGCCAGGTAGTTGACCGTGCCGTCGATGGTGTCCTGGAGCTGGGCCTCCTGCGGCTGGCTGTAGAGGTTGAACTGCTTCGAGGCGTAGTCGCTGCCGTTGCGCAGCCGCAACAGGACGTCGGTCTCGGCGTTCTCCAGCAGGATGTTGGTGAGCTTGTCGGCGATCAGGTACGCGAACCCGCCCACGAGCAGGCTGGACGCCACGAGTGTGATGGTCACCACACGAACCTGGAGCGACCGCCGCCAGGTCTGGTGCACGCCGGCGGCCAGCCGGGCCGTACGGCCGGCCAGGACGCGCCACAACGCCCGCGCGGCGTGGAGCCGGCGGGACGCGGTGGTCGGCGAGTCGGGGGGCGGGGAGGTCACCACAGTGCTGACCAGGCTATCCGGTGCCCGCCTTGTAGCCCACGCCCCGAACGGTGAGGATGATTTCGGGTCGCTCCGGATCCGGCTCGATCTTGGCACGCAACCGCTGCACGTGCACGTTGACCAGGCGGGTGTCGGCGGCGTGCCGGTAGCCCCAGACCTGCTCCAGCAGCACCTCGCGGGTGAAGACCTGGCGCGGCTTGCGGGCCAGCGCGACCAGCAGGTCGAACTCCAGCGGGGTGAGCTTGACCTCCTCACCGTCCCGGCTGACCGTGTGCGCGGGCACGTCGATCGTGATCTGGTTGCCGGGCGGACCGATGGTGAGCAGTTCCGGCGCCACGTCCTCGCCGCGGCGCAGCCGGGCCCGCATCCGGGCCACCAGCTCCTTGGGCTTGAACGGCTTGACCACGTAGTCGTCGGCCCCGGACTCCAGCCCGAGCACCACGTCGACCGTGTCGCTCTTGGCGGTCAGCATCACGATCGGCACGCCGGACTCGCCCCGGATGGCCCGGGCCACGTCGATGCCGCTCATGCCGGGGAGCATCAGGTCGAGCAGGACGATGTCGGGCCGGCTGTCACGGAACGCGGCCAGTGCCCGTTCTCCGTCCGCGACGAAGGAGGGCACGAAGCCCTCGCTGCGCAGGACGATGCCGAGCATCTCGGCGAGTGCGGGGTCGTCGTCGACCACCAGTACCCGGGCTCTCATGGGGTTTATCGTTCCATCCCCGTTCGCTAGGAGGGTGCGCCGTCTTCACGGCACGGTAGCGCCGAGGGCGGTCCGGCACCACAGCTGACGGCGTGGCCGCCCGCGTGGCGCGCCCCGGCGGACGGGTCCACCGGACGCGGACGCGCCGTGCAACCATGATCCCTCGGGCGTGTCACCGCCCGCCACCTCCACCCGCTCGCCAGGAGTACCCGTGCCCGACGCCGGCCCGACCGCGGTGCTCCCGCGCCGCCCGCTGACGGTCGGCGAACTGCTCGACTCGGCCGTCCTGCTGCTGCGCGACCAGGCCCGGGTGCTCGTCCCTCTCGCCGTCGTGCTGGCCCTCGGCGAGCAGGCCCTGCTGCACCCGCTGCGGGTGCTGGCCGACGCCCGGCCGCCCGAGTGGTGGGTCGGCCCGGACCGGCTGGGCTGGTACTGGCTGCTGCTCGCGCTCGGCGCCGGGACCGAGGCGATGATCATCGCGCTGCTCGGCAATCCGGCCGCCCGGGGCGCCGGGGCCGGGCTGCTGGGCCGCCGCACCGGGCCACGCGAGCTGCTGCGCGGCGCCGGCTGGGGAGCCACCCTGCTGTTCGGAGCCGCGGTCGGGTTGACCGTGCTCCTCGCCGCGCTGGCCGGGCCGGCCTGGTTCGTCGCGTACGGGCTGCTCGGCGCGGTGGTGCCGGTGCTCGTGGTGGACCGGGTGCCGGCGTACCGGGCGCCGGGGCGGGCCCTGCGGCTGGCGGTCCGGGTCGGCGGGCGGGCCGCCGCCATCCGGCTGCTCGGTTACCTGGGCTGGTGGCTGATCCGGCTCGGCATCGGGCTGGGCGTCTACCACGGCCTCGGGCTGCTGGGCCTGTTCGACGTCGCCGCCTGGGCGCTGCCGGTCGCCACCGTGGCCTGGGTGGCGGTGAACGCGGTCGCGTACCCGGCGCTGGCCTGCCTGGACGCGGTGCTGCACCTGGAGACCCGGATGCGCACCGAGGGGCTGGACATCCGGCTGTCCCGCGCCCCGGCCGGCACGCCGGAACCCGTCCTGCTGGCGGTGCCTCGGTGAGCCGGTGGTGGACCGAGGCGGTCGCCGCGCTGGGGGACGCCGTACCGCTGCCGCTGGCCGCCCTGCTCCTGCTGGCCGGGGCGCTGCTGGTCGCGCTGACCTGGTACTTCTTCCCGGCCTGGGTGCCCCGCCGGCTGCCCCGGGTCGGCCGCCCGCGGCTCCCCCGGCTCCGGCTGCCCCGGCTGCGCCTTCCCCGGCTGCGCCTGCCTCGACTGCGCCTTCCCCGGCTACGGCTGCCCCGACTGCGGCGGCCGAAGCTGCGGCGGCGCCGGGCCCGGCTGGACGCGCCGGCGGTGCCGGTGCCCGCGCCCCGGGCGCCCGAGCCGGCGCCGGCCGCCCACGCCGGCCTCGCCGACCGGCTCGCCGCCGAGGGCCGGTACGCCGAGGCGGTCCGGGAACGGCTGCGCGAGATGGTCCGCCTCCTGGTGGCGCGGCAGCTCGTGGAGCCCCGCCCCGGGCTGACCGTCACCGAGCTGACCGCGGCCGTGGCGCGGGTCCGGCCCGGGGTGCGGCCCACCCTGCACGCCGCCGGAGCGATCTTCTCCGACCTCTGGTACGCCCAGCGCCCGGCCACCGCCGCTCACGACCACCGGATGCGTGACCTCGCGGCCGACCTGAGCCGCGAGCTGGCCGCGGAGGGGGAACGCCGGTGACCGCGACAGTCGACCCGGCCCGGACGGCGGCCCCGCCCGCGCCCCGCCGTCGGTGGCACCGGGTGCTGGCTCCGCTCGTGCTGGCCGTGCTGCTGATCGTGGCCACCCTGGTCCTGCACGCCGTGGACCAGCCCGACCCGACCGACCGGGGGTTCCTCTCGCCGGCCGGCACCGGCGACGACGGAGGCAGCCGGCTGGCCGAGGCGCTGCGCGCGCAGGGGGTGCCGATCCGCCGGGAGACCGACCCACGGCAGGCGCTGCGGGCCGCCGGAGCCGGCCCGAGCACCCTCTTCGTGCCCGCTCCCGAGCTGGTGCACCCGAGCACCCTGGCCGCCCTGAGCGTGCTGCCCGCCGGCAGCCGGCTGGTCCTGGTCGAGCCGTCCCGCCGGGTGCTGACCGGCCTGGCCGTGCCGCTGGCGCCGACCGACCGCCGGTGGGCCACCCGGGCCGTGCCGCCGGACGCCGACGGCACGGCGTGCCGGCTGCCCGAGGCGCTCCGCGCCGGCACCGCCGCCGTCGACCACCAGCGGTACGCGGGGCCGCCCGGCGCCGACCGGTGCTACGCGGGCGCGCTGCAGCGGATCTCCTGGGGCGCCGAGGTCGTGGTGATCGGGGCCAGCGACCCGTTCCGCAACGACCGGATCGACGAGTGGGGCAACCGGGCCCTCGCCACCGGTCTGCTCGGCGGTGACCGCCCGCTGGTCTGGCTCGACCTGCCCGGCCCCGAGGCGGGCCCGACCGGGCCGAGCTGGTCGCCGACCCCGGACGGTGAGAGCCCGCTTCCCCGGCCCACCGGTCGCTCGGATGACCAGGCGGACCCGCCACCGAACTGGCACAACCCGCTCTGGGACGCCTTCCCGCCCTGGTTCTGGGCCATGCTGGCGCAACTCGCCGTGGCCGGGCTGCTGCTGGTGCTCTGGCGGGCCCGCCGGCTCGGCCCGCCCGTGCCGGAGCCGCTGCCGGTGACCGTCCGCTCCGCCGAGACGGTGCTCGGCCGGGCCCGGCTCTACCGCCGGGCCGGCGCCCGCGACACCGCCGCCGGGACACTGCGCGCCGCCGCGCTGGACCGGCTGCTGCTCCGGCTCAACCTGCCCCCGGACGCGCCGCCCGACGAGGTGGCCGCCCAGGTCGCCGCCCACGCCGGGGCCGACCCGGAGCGGGTGGCCGAGCTGCTGCACGGCGCCGCCCCGGAGGACGACCGGGAGCTGCTGGAGCTGGCCCGCGACCTGGACGCCCTGACCCGTACCCTGGCCCCCCACCCGACCGAAGGAGATCCCCGGTGACCGGACCCGTCATCGCCGCCGCGTCGCCCACCGCGCAGCCCGACGCCCGCGCCGCCCTGCACCGGCTGCGCGCCGAGGTGGCCAAGGCCGTCGTCGGGCAGGACGCCGTGGTCACCGGCCTGGTCATCGCGCTGCTCTGCCGGGGGCACGTGCTGCTGGAAGGCGTGCCCGGGGTGGCCAAGACCCTGCTGGTGCGGACCGTGGCCGGCGCGCTGGACCTGGAGTCCAAGCGGGTGCAGTTCACCCCCGACCTGATGCCCGGCGACGTCACCGGGTCACTGATCTTCGACCCGCGCACCGCCGCCTTCACCTTCCGCGAGGGGCCGGTCTTCACCAACCTGCTCCTCGCCGACGAGATCAACCGCACGCCGCCGAAGACCCAGTCGGCGCTGCTCGAGGTGATGGAGGAGCGGCAGGTCTCCGTCGAGGGCGAGCGCCGCCCGCTGCCCGACCCGTTCATCGTGGCGGCCACCCAGAACCCCGTCGAGTACGAGGGCACCTACCCGCTGCCCGAGGCGCAGCTGGACCGCTTCCTGCTCAAGCTGACCGTGCCGCTGCCCGGCCGGGACGAGGAGCTGGGCGTGCTCCGCGCCCACCACGCCGGCTTCGACCCGCGCGACCTGCGCGCCGCCGGCGTACGCCCGGTCGCCACCGCGGCCGACCTGGCCGCCGCCCGGGCGGCGGTGCACGCGGTGCACGTGGCCGAGCCGGTGCTCGGCTACATCGTGGACCTGTGCCGGGCCACCCGGGTCGCCCCGGCGCTGGAACTGGGCGCCTCACCCCGGGGCGCCACCGCCCTGCTGGCCACCGCCAAGGCGTGGTCCTGGCTGGCCGGCCGGGACCACGTCACCCCGGACGACGTGAAGGCCGTCGCCCGGCCCACTCTGCGGCACCGGCTCCGGCTGCGCCCGGAGGTGGAGCTGGAGGGCGTGACCGTGGACGCCGTGCTGGACGCGGTGCTGGCCACCGTGCCGACGCCGCGATGACCTGGCGGGCGGGTCTCCTGCTCGCGGCGAGCGCGGCGACCCTGCCGGCCTGGCCGGCGCCCTTCGTCGGCGTCGCCGTGCTGACCGCGGCGGTGCTGCTGCTGGTCGCCCTCGACTGGACACTCGCGGCGCCGCTGCACGGGCTCACCGCCACCCGCGCCGGCGACCGGGCGGTCCGGCTGGGCGGCACCGCCACGGTCACCCTGCACCTGGCCAACGCCTCCGCCCGGACGCTGCGCGCCCAGGTACGCGACGCCTGGGTGCCGTCGGCCGGGGCGCGGCCCGACGTCCCCGCCGGGCGGCTGCTCACCGTGGCACCGGGCGGCACCGCCACGCTGCCGGTCCGGCTCACCCCGGCCCGGCGCGGCGACCGGCCCGCGGTGGCGCTGACCGTACGCTCGCTCGGGCCGATGAAGCTGGCGTTCCGGCAGCGCGGCGGCCACCCGGTCACGCCACCGTGGACGCTGCGCGTGCTGCCCCGCTTCGACTCCCGCCGGCACCTGCCCGAGAAGCTGGCCCGGCTACGGGTCATCGACGGCGTACAGGTCACCCGGGGGCGCGGCCACGGCACCGAGTTCGACACCCTCCGCGAGTACGTGGTCGGCGACGACGTGCGCTCGATCGACTGGCGGGCCAGCGCCCGCCGCTCCGACGTGCTGGTGCGCACCTGGCGGCCGGAGCGGGACCGGCGGCTGGTCTGCGTGCTGGACACCGGCCGCACCTCGGCGGTCCGGCTCGGCGACGAGCCCCGGCTGGACACCGCGATCGACGCGGCGCTGCTGCTCACCGCGCTGGCCGCCCGGGCCGGCGACCGGGTCGACCTGCTCGCCGCCGACACCGCGATCCGGGCCCGGGTGACCGGCAGCGGCCGGCCCGCACTGCTGACCCGGCTCGTGGACGCGGTCGCCCCGCTGGAACCGGCGCTGGTGGAGACCGACTTCGAGCTGATCGCCGGGGAGGTGCTGCGCCGGGAACGGCAGCGCAGCCTCGTGGTGCTCTTCACCGCCCTGGAGGCCGGCGCGCTCGGCGAGGGGCTGCTGCCGGTGCTGCCCCGGCTCGCCGCCCGGCACCGGGTGGTGCTCGCGGCCGCCCACGACCCGGTGCTGGCCGGGCTCACCACCGCCCCGCCGACCGGCCCGGACGACCCGTACGCCGCCGCGGCGGCCTGGCGGGCCCTGGCCGAGCGGGACCGGGTCCGGGCCGCCCTGTCCCGGCACGGGGTGACCGTGGTGGACGCCCCGGCCGACCGGCTCGCCCCGGCGGTCGCCGACACCTACCTGCGGCTCAAGTCCCTCGGCCAGCTCTAGCCGCCTTGCGGCCGAGGAGCAAGGCGTACGCCAGGAAGGCCAGCCAGACCGTGGCGCCGATCGCCACCCGGACGGCGGCCGGCAGCGGCGCCGGGGTCACGAACGCCTCCAGCAGCGCGGAGACCGCGAACAGCCCGACCATGCCGGCGGCGACCACGATGGCCGAGCGGCCCGCCTCCGCGACCGCGCGGCCCCGGCTGAGCTGCGCCGGCGGCGCGATCCAGGCCCACGCGGTCCGCAGCCCGACCCCGGCCGCCACGTAGATGCCGGTGAGTTCCAGCAGACCGTGCGGGGTGATCATGCCGAAGAACACGTCCGCCCGGCCGTAGGCGATCATCACTCCGCCGACCACGCCGATGTTCAGCGCGTTCTGCCAGAGCAGCCAGAACACCGGCACCACCAGCACCCCGGCGGCCAGGCACTGCGCGGCCAGCCAGGCGTTGTGCGTCCACAGGTGGAACGCGAAGGTCGGCGCGGTGAACTCGGTGTAGTAGCCGGCGAAGCCGGAGTCGACGAGCTGCCGGGCCGCCTCGGCGCCGATGAACGCGGCGGCGGTGTCCGGGTGGCCGGCGACGAACCAGATGAGGAAGGCGGTCAGCGCGCTGAACCCGGTCGCCACCGCGCACCACCAGGGCCAGGCCCGGTAGAGGGCGGCCGGCAGGTCGGCGGCGAGGAATCGGCCCACCGCCGCCCAGGAGGGGCGGGGACGGCCGGTGATCCGGGCCCGGGCCGCGAGCACCAGGTGGGAGAGGCGGCCGACCAGGACCGGTTCGGGGGCCCGGCTGCGCAGCGCGGAGAGGTGGGTGGCGGCGCGCTGGTAGAGCGCCACCAGCTCGTCGACCTCGGCCGCGTCCAGCCTGCGCCGACCGGTCAACTGCTCCAGCCGCCGCCACTCGGCCCCGTGCTCGGCCACGTACGCGTCGAGATCCACTCGTCCTCCCCCGTCCGGCGCCCATAGTGTTCACTGTGCGAGTGCGCGCGCAACCACCCCCACCGACACCGTGGGCCGACGCCGGTCTGATCAGCGGCGAGGCGGTGGAGCTGGACGTCCGGGCGGCCCGGCTGGGCTCCCGGGTGCTCGCCCTCCTGATCGACCTGGTGGCCCAGCTCGTGGTGGCGCTGCTGCTCGGCGCGGGCCTGTCGGTGCTGGTGGTCAGCCTGCCGCGCGACCTCATGGACGCCGCGCTGGCCGGCGCGTTGCAGCTCGTGCTGCTGGTGCTGGTGCTGGTCGGCTACCCGGTGCTGATGGAGCGCTTCGCCGGTGGCCGGACGCTGGGCAAGCTGGCCGTGGGGCTGCGGGTGGTCCGCGCCGACGGCGGCCCGGTCGGGGTCGGCCAGTCGCTGACCCGGGCGCTGGTGGGCGTGGCCGTGGAGTGGCCCGGGCTGGTGCTGCCGCTGCTGAGCTGGGCCGCGAGCGTGACGGTGATGCTGACCGACCCGCGCGGGCGGCGGCTCGGCGACCTGGTCGCCGGCACGCTGGTGGTGCACACCCGGGGCGCCGGGGCGTGGCGTGCGGCCCCGCCGCCGGTGCCGCCGCTGCTCGGCTGGGCGGCCACCCTCGAACTGAGCCGGGTGGACGACGGGCTGGCGCTGGCCGTCCGGCAGTACCTGGGCCGGTTGCACCAGCTCGCCGCGCCGGACCGGACCCGGCTGGGCCGGGAGCTGTGGGCGGAGGTCGCGGCGGTCACCTCGCCGCCCCCGCCGTGGGCCGCGCCCGAGTGGGCGTACCTGGCCGCCGTGCTGGCCGAGCGGGGCCGCCGGGCCGCGTACCGGCTGGGGCGAACCCGCGCAGTCACCGCCACGCTCTGGCCCGAGCTGGCGCCCGCGCCGGCCACGTCGCTCCCGGCGCCGGCCCCGAGCACGCTGCGGCCCGCCGCGCCGGCCCGCGCCGTCCCCACCCAGCCCGATCCGGTACGCGGACAGTCCACCTCGGTCCGGGCGGAGCGCTGACTTCGCCGCTCAGGAGAAGAGCGCCCGGCCCCACCAGTCGGCGGCGTCACGGACGCCGGGCGGGCAGGCGAACAGGCCGCTGGAGACGTGCCGCAGGTATTCGTTCATGGCGTCGTTGCGGGCCAGCCGGGTCTGGATCGGCACGAACTGCTTGCGCGGGTCCCGCTGGTAGGCGATGAAGAAGAGCCCAGCGTCGAGCCGGCCCAGCCCGTCCGAGCCGTCCACGAAGTTGTAGCCGCGGCGCAGCAGGCGCGCGCCGTCGTTCTGGTCCGGGTGGGCGAGCCGGACGTGCGCGGTCTCAGCGATCACCGGCTCGCCGTCGTCACCCTTGGCGGCGAAGTCCGGCTCGTCGAACTCGGCACGCCCGCCGAGCGGCGCACCACTGCCCTTGGTCCGCCCGACGATCATCTCCTGCTCGGCCAGCGGGCTGCGGTCCCACGTCTCGACCAGCATCCGGATCTTGCGGGTGACCAGGTAGGACCCGCCGGTCATCCAGTCCTGGCCGTCGCCGGGCTGGGCCCAGAGCTGCTCGCGGAGCAGGTCGGCGTCCTCCGCCTTGAGGTTGGCGGTGCCGTCCTTGAATCCGAACAGGTTGCGCGGGGTGGCCTGCCCCCGCGACGTCGACGACGTACGCCCGAAGCCCAGCTGCGACCAGCGGACGCTGACCACGCCCATGCCGATCCGGGCCAGGTTGCGGATGGCGTGCACCGCCACCTGCGGGTCGTTGGCGCAGGCCTGGACGCAGATGTCGCCGCCGGAGAGTTCCGGCTTGAGCGCGTCCCCGGCGAAGTGCGGCAGGTCGGCCAGGGCGGCGGGCCGCTTGTCGGCGATGCCGAACCGGTCCCGGCCCTGGACGTCGCGGAACAGCGTCGGGCCGAAGCCGACCGTGATGGTGAGCTGCGACGGTGGCAGCCCGAGCGCCTCGCCGGTGTCGTCCGGCGGGGCCTCCGGCACGCCGTCGACCGCGCCGATCAGACCGGCGTCCTTGCCGGCGGTCATCCGGGCCGCGGCGGCGCTCCACTCCTGGAGCAGCGCGACGAGCCTGGCCCGGTCCTTGGTGATCACGTCGAACGCGACGAAGTGCAGCCGGTCCTGGGCCGGGGTGACGATGCCGGCCTGGTGCTCGCCGTGGAACGGGACCGCGCCGGCCGCCGTCTCGGTGGCCGACGCCTGGTCGCCGCCGCCGAACAGCGCGCCCGCGCCGACCGCCACCCCGGCGACGCCGGCCACGCCGGCCCCGGCCAGGGTGATGGCCCGGCGCCGGGACACCCCGGTCCCGCGGGTCGCTTCGTCGGTGCTCGGCTCGCTCATCACGTCACCTCCGGGAAGGGGTCGTCAGCGGGCGACGACCGCGGCAACCTTGCTGATCGGCTCGGCCAGGGCGTTGATGCTGTCCGACAGCTCCTTGAGCTCGGCCTTGCTGAGCTGGGTGTGCAGCTTCCAGCCGTCACCGGCCCGGTGCTTGCCGAGGGCGGTCTCGACGTTGGCGAACTCGGTGTCGAGCTGCTTGACCAGGTCGGGCGAGCGCTGCTCCAGGGCGGGGCGCAGCGCGGCGATGGCCGCCTTCGAGCCCTCCAGGTTGGCGTTGAAGTCCCAGAGGTCGGTGTGCGAGTAGCGCTCCTCCTCGCCGGTGATCTTGCCGCTGGCGACCTCGTCGAGGAGCGCCTTGGCGCCGTTGGCGAGCTGGAGCGGGGTGAGCTTCTCGGCGTTGGCCTTGGCCACGATCGCCTTGACGTCGACGAGGAGCTGGTCGGCGATGGCGCCGTCCTTGCTGACGTCGCCGGTGGTCCACAGGTCCTTCTCGATCCGGTGGAAGCCGGTGAACGGCATGCCCTCCTCGACGACCTCCTCGCGGCCGTCGATCTTCGGGTCGAGGTCGCCGAAGCTCTCCGCGACCGGCTCGATCCGCTCCCAGTAGGTGCGCGCCACCGGGTACAGCTCCTTGGCCTTGGCCACGTCGTTGGCCTTGACCGCGGCCACGAACTCCTCGGTCTTGGTGAGCAGCGCGTCGGTCTGGCTCTGCACGTAGCGCTGGTAGCTGGCGGTGGCCTGGCTGAGCGCGGCGTCGGGCGCGACGGTCGCGACGGTGCCGCTGACCTTCAGCGCGCCCCGGATGCCGCGGCCGCTCATGCCGGGCTTGCAGGCGGTCTCGTAGGTGCCGGCGGGCAGTTCGACGCGGAGTTCCCGGCTCAGCCCGGGGGCGATGTTCTCCACCTCGCCCATCACCCGGTCACCGGCGGCGTAGACGTAGAACTCGTTGACCTTGGACCCGGAGTTGGTCACCTTGAAGGTCACCTGCCCGGCCTCGATCTCGGTGCTGCCGACCTCGCAGGCGCTGTCGGTGGCCTTGACCGCGATCGGCCCGTCGGCCTTGGCGTCCTTGTCGTCGCCGCCCCCGCAGCCGGCCAGTCCGGCCACGGCGAGCATCCCGGCGGCGGCGGGCACGACGAATCGAGTGGTACGCATCGGTGGTGTGTCTCCTCGGGAACGGGCGGGTCAGGCGCGCTGGGGCGCGCTGCTGGTGGACGCGTCGGTGGCGGCCGGCTCGGCCGGCGTGGTCGCGGCGTCGGTGGCCGCGGCCGCCGGCGCGGCGGGTGCGGCGGGCTTGGCCGGGGCGGCCGGCTTGCGCAGGAAGAGGACGAGCACCGGGACCGCGTAGGCCACCCAGGCGATCGTCTCCAGCACCGTCGGGGCGGCGGTGATGTTGAACATGCCGGCGAGCAGCGCGCCGTACCAGGCGTTCGGGTCGAGCGTCGAGGAGATGTCGAAGGCCTGGTTGTTCAGGCCGGGCAGCACGCCGGCCTCCTGGAAGTCGTGCACGCCGTACTTGAGGATGCCGGCGGCGACCAGGATCAGCAGCGCGCCGGTCCAGGTGAAGAACTTGCTCAGGTTGATCTTCAGGGCGCTGCGGTAGAGCAGGAAACCGATCACCACGGCGGTGGCCACGCCGCCGGCCAGCGAGAGCAGCGCGCCCGCGCCGGTGCCGCCGGCCGCGCTCTGCGCGGCGGAGTAGAAGATCAGCGCGGTCTCCAGGCCCTCCCGGATCACCGCGAGGAAGGCCATGCCGGCGACCGCGAGGGAGCCGACGGCGAGCGCCTCGGTGAGCTTGCCGCGCAGTTCGCCGGCGATCGTCCGGGCGGCCGTGCGCATCCAGAAGATCATCCAGGTCACGAAGACCACGGCGGCCACCGAGGTGACGGCCTCGAACAGCTCGCGGTCCTCGGAGCGGGCCAGCAGCGAGGTCGAGGTGTACTCGATCAGCCAGCCGAAGACGACCGAGAGCACGACGGCCAGGCCGACGCCGGCCCAGACCTGCGGCAGGCGGTCACGCCGCTGCGACTTCACCAGGAAGGCGACCAGGATGCTGACCACCAGGGTCGCTTCCAGGCCCTCCCGCAGGCCGATCAGGTACGTGGCGAACATCGTTGCTCCGTGGTCGGTAAGGCACGCCTCAGTTAACTTAGGGCAGCCATACCTTCCTCCTGATCGGGCCGGTCGTCAAGTCGTTCATGGGCACGTCACCCGAACCGTCGGCAGCCCGACATGCGCAGATCACCGCGGCTTTCCCCCGCGTACGCGAAGGGGACCGGGACGGCCGCGCGGCGGCCGGCCCCGGTCCCCTCCGGGTGGAACTCAGTAGCGGTAGTGCTCCGGCTTGAACGGCCCCTCCTGGGACACGCCCAGGTAGGCGGCCTGCTCCTTGGTGAGGGTGGACAGCTTGGCGCCGAGCGCGTCCAGGTGCAGCCGGGCGACCTTCTCGTCCAGGTGCTTGGGGAGCACGTAGACGCCGACCGGGTATTCGTCGGTCTTCGTGTAGAGCTCGATCTGGGCGATGGTCTGGTTGCTGAACGAGTTCGACATCACGAAGCTCGGGTGGCCGGTGGCGTTGCCCAGGTTCAGCAGGCGGCCCTCGGAGAGCACGATGATGGCGTGGCCGTCCTCGAAGCGCCACACGTCGACCTGCGGCTTGATGTTCTCCCGGGTCACGTCGGAGCGCTTCGCCAGGCCGGCCATGTCGATCTCGTTGTCGAAGTGGCCGATGTTGCCGACGATGGCCTGGTGCTTCATCCGGGCCATGTGCTCGTGGGTGATGACGTTGAAGCAGCCGGTCGCCGTGATGAAGATGTCGGCCTGCTCGACCACGTCGTCCAGGGTGGCCACCTGGTAGCCGTCCATCGCCGCCTGGAGGGCGCAGATCGGGTCGACCTCGGTCACCACGACCCGGGCGCCCTGGCCGCGCAGCGACTCAGCGCAGCCCTTGCCCACGTCGCCGTAGCCCATGACGACGGCCATCTTGCCGCCGATCAGCACGTCGGTGGCGCGGTTGATGCCGTCGATCAGCGAGTGGCGGCAGCCGTACTTGTTGTCGAACTTGCTCTTGGTCACCGAGTCGTTGACGTTGATGGCCGGGAAGAGCAGGGTGCCGGCGCGGTGCATCTCGTAGAGCCGGTGCACGCCGGTGGTGGTCTCCTCGGTCACGCCCTTGATGCCGGCGGCGATCCGGGTCCAGCGCTGGCCGTCCTCGGCGAGCGAGCGGTGCAGGAGCTGGAGGATGACCGCGTACTCCTCGGAGTCGGCGGACTCGACCGGCGGCACGACGCCGGCCTTCTCGAACTCGGCGCCCTTGTGCACGAGCAGGGTGGCGTCGCCGCCGTCGTCGAGGATCATGTTCGGGCCCTGCCCGTCGGGCCAGGTGAGCACCTGCTCGGTGCACCACCAGTACTCCTCCAGGCTCTCGCCCTTCCAGGCGTAGACCGGGACGCCGGCCGGGGCCTCGGGAGTGCCCTCCGGGCCGACGACGATCGCGGCCGCGGCGTGGTCCTGGGTGGAGAAGATGTTGCAGGACGCCCAGCGGACCTGCGCGCCGAGCGCGACCAGGGTCTCGATCAGGACGGCGGTCTGGATGGTCATGTGCAGCGAGCCGGTGATGCGGGCGCCGGCGAGCGGCTGGGCCTCGGCGAACTCGCGCCGGATCGACATCAGGCCGGGCATCTCGTGCTCGGCGAGCCGGATCTCCTTACGCCCGAACGCGGCGAGCGACAGATCCGCCACCTTGTAGTCGCCCTCGGCGAGGGTGCTCGGCCGGGCTCCGGACGACGCGCCACTGGGGGCCGCCGGGAGGGTGCTGGTCATGGAAGCTCCTGTCGAACGAAGACTGCGCAGCCTTCCACCTTACGCGCGTGGATTTCTCCTCCCCTGCCCGGTTGGCCGACAGGAGGGTGGCCCGGTCGGCGGACAGCGCACGGGGCGGTCGGTCGTGAACGGACTTTCCGCTCACGGCCCGGCCGCCCCGTGCATCCCCCCGGTTTGGTTCCCCGCGCGTTACCGGACCTTCGTCGCGACAACGCTGCGTACCCATAGCGTCACACTAGGCCTACAGCCCGTCAAGCTATTTCGGGAAAGTCGGACTTGCGCATGTCGCAACGGCGGGCGCTGATCCGCCGCACAGCGCTTCGGTCAGCGCAGGCCGGAGGTGGCGACGAACGCCACGCCGTCCCCGCCGATCACCAGCGGGCCCCCGGCGGCCGTGCCGATCGCCGCCTGGCCGGCCGCCAGGGTGACCGTCCCCACCCCGTCCTCCACGGTGAGCGTGCCGGCGCGGCAGAGCACCACCCGCGGGCCGGGCAGCGCCAGCCGCGCCGGCGGACCCGCGGAGGTCACCTCGACCCGGTGCAGAGCGAAGTCGTCCACCGGCACCAGCCAGGTCACCACCCCGGGCGCCACCGGCTCCGGCCGGACCACCGGCTCGTCGAGCACCTCGAAGCGCAGCACTCGCAGCAACTCGTCGACGTCCACCCGCTTCGGAGTGAGCCCGCCGCGCAGCACGTTGTCGCTGGCCGCCATGATCTCGACGCCGGTGCCCCGCAGGTAGGCGTGCAGGTTGCCGGCCGGCATCCAGATCGCCTCGCCCGGCGCCAGCCGGACGTGGTGCAGCAGCAGCGCCACCACCACGCCCGGGTCGGCCGGGTAGTCGACCGCCAGGGCCCGCGCCAGCTCGGCGTCCGGCCCGGCCACCTGCGCGGCCAGCACGTCCGCCACCAGCCCGGCGCGCTCCGCCACCGGCCAGCTCAACAGCAGGCGTACGGCCTCCCGCAGCCCCGCCGGCCCGGTGCGCAGCGCCGCCACCACCGGCTCCAGCGCGGGTACGCCGAACGCCGCGATCGCCGTCGCCGACTCGGCCGGGTCCCGGAACCCGCAGAGCGCCTCGAACTCCGAGAGCGCGACCAGCAACTCCGGCTTGTGGTACGGGTCGACGTAGTTGACCCGGTCGGTGTCGGCGGCGTACCCGGCCCGGGCCTGCTCGGCGTCCGGGTGGGCCTGCAGGCTCAGCGGGGCGACCGCCGCCAGCACCTTCAACAGGAACGGCAGCCGGGTGCCGAACCGGCCGACCAGGCGCTCGCCCAGCCAGTGGGCCGGCTCGGCGACCAGCAGCTCGGTGAGGCTGACCGGGTTGCCGTCCCGGTCCACCGTGGCCGGGGCGCCCGGGTGGGCGCCCAGCCACAGCTCGGCCTCCGGCCCGGCGCTCGGCACCGGTCGCCCCTGCAACTCGGCGATCGCGGTGCGGGAGCCCCAGGCGTAGTCCCGGATCCGGCCCTGCAACAGCTCCACGGTCAGCTCCCGGGCCGTCCGGCGACCTCGTCGCTGCCGGCGTCGACGTCCGGCTGCGGCACGGCGGTGTGCGCCGCCTGCCCGGTGCCCGCCCGGTCCGCCGCCGCGCTGTAGATGTCGGGCTCCAGGTAGATGACCCGGGCGATCGGCACCGCGGCGCGGATCCGCGCCTCGACGGCGTTGATGCCCCGAGCCAGCTCCTCGGCGGTCTCGCAGGCCGCCACCCCGATCTTCGCGGCCACCATCAGCTCCTCCGGGCCCAGGTAGAGCGTCTTCATGTGGATGATCCGCTCGACCTCGGGCCCCTCGGTCACGGCCCGCTCGATCTTCGCCAGGTCGTGGCGCTCCGCGCCCTCACCGAGCAGCAGGCTCTTGGTTTCGATGGCCAGGGTGATCGCGATGATCACCAGCAGCACGCCGATCATCGCGGTGCCGGCCGCGTCCCACATGCCGTTTCCGGTGATCAGCGTCATCCCGACGCCGAACAGCGCGAAGACCAGACCGATCAGCGCGCCGAAGTCCTCCAGCAGCACCACCGGCAGCTCCGGCGCCTTGGCCCGGCGGATGAACCGCACCCAGGACTGGTTGCCGCGGATGTGGTTGGACTCCTGGATGGCGGTCCGGAACGAGAAGCTCTCCATGCCGATCGCGATCACCAGGACGGTCACCGGAACCCACTGCCACTCGGTGATCGGCTCCGGATGCTGCGCCTTGTGGTACGCCTCGTAGAGCGCGAAGAGGCCGCCGACGCTGAACAGCACGATCGCCACGATGAACGCGTAAATGTAGCGCTCCCGGCCGTAGCCGAACGGATGCTCGGGGGTGGCCTCGCGCTTGGCCCGTCGGCCGCCGAGCAGCAGCAGGCCCTGGTTGCCGGAGTCGGCCACCGAGTGGATCGACTCGGCCAGCATCGACGAGGAGCCGGTCAGCAGGAACGCGATGAACTTGGTGACGGCGATGCCGACGTTGGCCGCCAGGGCGGCCACGATCGCCCTCGTCCCGCCGTTGGCGCTCACGCCGCCGCCTCGCTTCGCTCCGCGGCGGCGCGAGGCGCCGCGCTGCTGAGCTCGATGGTTCGCTCGCTCCGCTCGCTCACGTTTCTCCCCGCCCGATGCCGCACGTGCTCACTGGTTCGCCAGCTCCTTCATCTCGGTGATGGCCGGCACGGCCATCGGGTCCAGTCCGTGTGCCAGGGCGAGGTAGACCGAGGCGAAGTCGGGGACCGCCATCAGCGAGGCGAGCCGCTCCAGCGCGGACCCGCCCTCGGCGGTGACCACGTCGCAGCGCACCCCGCGCCGCTCGGCGAGGGTCTGCACCGCGTCCGCGCGGCGCTCCTCCACCGCCAGCGGCTCGTCGGTGTCGTCCTCGGCGTTGAGGCCGCCGTCGCGCAGCAGCACCAGCCGCAGCCGGGTGGCGTCGCTGCCGGTCTCGTTCGGATCGGCGAAGATGTCCCGCTCCCCCTCGACCAGGCCGCCGAAGACGCCGTCGAGCAGGCCGACCCGGCCCCGGCCCGCCTCGCCCAGCGCCCCGGTGACCACCGGGTAGCGGGCGTTGGCGGAGAGCGTGTCACCGAACCGGCGGGCCGCCACGGTGGCGAGCGGCGACGAGCCCCAGACGATCGGGATCGACCCGGACAGTCCCAGAGCCAGCGACTTCGCCGGGTTGACGAAGGACTCGGCGGTGGGCCGGCAGCGGTCGGCGTCGGCGTCCAGCCGGGCCGCGGTCTCGGCCAGGTCCGCCTCGTTGACCTTCACCAGCCCGAGCGTACGGGCGGCGAGCAGGACCGGCACGGTGAGCGCCCAGAGGCTGGCCCGGGCCGGGGCGCGCCGGGGCACCGGGATGAACGGCGCGCGGGCCCGCTCGGCCACCGACTGGAGCTGCGAGTCCGGGGCGCCGACGGCGACCAGGCGGGCGCCCCGTCGGTGCGCGGCCTCGGCGGCGCCCAGCGCCTCGGGGCTGCGGCCGGAGGCGCTCACCGCGATGACCACGTCCGCCGCACCCACCCAGCCCGGCACGCCGGCGCTGCGGTGCGGGATCACCGGCACCGGGCAGCGCGGCCCGGCCACCGTGGCCAGCAGGTCCCCGGTCCGCCCGGCGGTGCCGATGCCCGCGATGACGACCGCGCGCGGGCGGCCATCGTCGGCGAGCACGGTCAGGTTCGCCTCGGCGGCCAGCGCCGCCGACTCCCGGACCTGGGCGCCGGCGGAGGCGGTGAACCGGAGCATGCCGCCCGGGTCCTGCTCGGCCAGTCGGTCCGGATTGTCCAGCAATGACTCGTCGGCGTGCCGGTGGCCGCTGACCCCGGCCGTACCCTCCATCATCGCGGCGACGCGGAGCCGCCGCGCGCGTCGTCCGCCGCGGGGCCGCCCCGCGCCTCGTCGAGCAGCAGCACCGGGACGTCGTCGCGGACCTCGAAGATCCGGCCGCACTCGGTGCAGGTCAGCGTCTGGGCCTGCGGGTCGTAGTCGAGCGGTGCGTGGTGCGTGTCCGGACAGGCGAGGATCTCGAGCAACTGCGGGTCCAGGGCCACGGCGCGGCTCCTTCCACGTATGCGGTCTCACCGGTCGGCGGTGCCGTCCGGCGCACGCGATCTTATCGGCGAACCGGTGCGGGCACCCTGCCACATCTCGCACCCGACGGCCGTGCGCGGCGACCCGGTCAGGTCGCCGTCACCCACCGTCACCGTAACCCCGGCGACCGGCCGGGGCTGGACTCAGCGGGGCACGCGGGGCAGCACGGTGGTGGCGTCGCCACCCGCGGGGGCCGGCGGCTCGCCGTCCGGCCCGTCCGCCGTGGCCGCGGAGGCGCCGTAGACGCTCCCGCTCGGGCGGGGCGTCGGGGCGGCGGCCTGCTGCCCGTACACCTGGCCGGCCGGCGCGCCCGAGCGGTAGGTCGTGCTGCTGCGCGGCAGCGGGAGCGGCGGCTGACCGACGCCCGGCTGACCGTCCGTCTTCTCCGCGCGGCTGCGGCGGACCAGCAGCACGATCAGCGCGACGCCGACGAGCACCAGTGCGATGCCGAACCACATGATCGGGGAACCTCCGGAGGACGAGTCGTCGGCCGCGGTGCCGGCGGCCGGGTCGAGCGCGGCGGCCACCGCGGTGGTGTCGGCCTCGGCCGGCGTGGTCGCGACGGCGCTCGGGGTGGGGGTCGGCGAGGGCTTGCGGGACGGCGTCGGGCTGGGGCTCGCGGTCCGCTGGGCACCCACCACCCGGGCCGCGGTGGCGGACCGGCCGAGCACCCGGCCGTTCGCGGCGCTCGCCTCGCCGGCCACGGCCAGCCGCCCGCCGGTCGTGCCGGCCAGGAAGGCCACCCGGTAGCGGACCGTGATCCCCTTGCCCTTGCACAGGGCGGCGTTGGCGGGCGAGGTCTGCGCCGTGGCGACCGCGCCGCCACCGCCGGACACCGGCACCGACACCCACCGGCCGCCGGTGGCCACCTGCACCCGAACCTGGTCCGCCCGCAGGCCGTCGAGGCGCAGCCCCAGCGCGGTGCGGAGCAGCACGCAGCCGTCGGTGCGCTTGCGCACCTCGACCGCCACCGTGCCCGCCGAGCCACCGGCCGTGAAGCTGCTCGCCGAGCGAACCTCCACCCGGTCGTCGGCGGCCAGCGCCGGGGACGCCGCGCCGGCCACCAGGCCGCCCAGCATCGCGCCGACCGTGGCCCACCGCGCCGCGTGCCGCCTCACCGACATCTCCACCTCACCGTTTCCGCCCCGGACGGGATCCGCCGGTCAGGGTACTACCGGGCCGGAGGGGCACCCGCCCATCGAGCACTCCACATGTGTGCCGCGACACCCCCGCGGCACCCGCTCCATCCTCGATGCGGCCGGGTCCGCTCGCATGATCATTTCCGACTCTTCGTGGCCCGGTCGCCGCGGGCGGCGCAACCTGGGCCGCGCGCCGGGCGGTCAGACGGAGGCGGCTGGTCAGGCGGGCTCGGCCGGCCGGTGGGGGTGGCCGGTCAGGCGGGCTCGGCCGGCCGGGTGGAGGCGGCCGGTCAGGTGGAGGCGGCCGGTCAGGTGGGGGCGGCCGCCAGGGCCCGGCGGGAGAGCCGGTCGGCCGTCCGGGTGGTCTCCGGCAGCCGGTACCGGGGCGTCAACGCCAGCACCCGGTCCACCGCGTTGTCCAGGCTCATCCGGTGCCCGACGCTGACGAAGACCGGTTTCACCCCGTCCCGGGTCCGTAGCACCCGGCCCACCACCTCACCGCCGTCGCGCAGCGGCGTCCAGGCGCCCCGCTGCGGCGCCGGCTCGTCCCAGACGCCGACCAGCGGCGTCTTCCCCACCCCGATCGCGGGCCGTCCGGTCACCAGCCCGAGATGGCAGGCCAGCCCGAACCGGCGGGGGTGCGCCAGCCCGTGCCCGTCGCAGACCAGCAGGTCGGGCCGGACGGTCAACCGCTCCAGGGCCGCCAGCAGCGCCGGCAGCTCACGGAAGGCGAACAGCCCCGGCACGTAGTCGAACGCCGACCCGCCCACGCTCACCGCCTCGTCCACCACGGCGAGGGTGGCCGCGTCCAGCACCGTGACGGCCGCCGCCAGCCGGTCACCGCTCTCCGCGTAGGCGACGTCCAGCCCGGCCACCGTCGCGGGCGCGGTCGGTCCCGGCCCGACCAGGTCGACCCGGGACCGCAACTCCTCCTGTACGCGCAGCGCCTCCGCCACGTCGGCCGGCGGCCGGTACGGCACTCCCTCGCCCGTCACTGGCGGCCAACGCCCCGGTGGTCGGCCGACCCCGCGTCCTGGCCGGGGCTCAGGCAGCCGGCCAGGGACCCCGCGGCCCGGGAGGCGGCCTGCCGTCGCGGGGAACCCGTCATCGCGTCACCGTAGCCGGGCCGGCCCGCGTCACTGGCCGACGCGGCCGTCGATCAGCTCGCGCAGCAGGTCGGCGTGCCCGTTGTGCCGGGCGTACTCCTCGATCATGTGCACCAGCAGTTCCCGCAGCGAAAGCTTCTCGTGGCCGTGCCGCGCCTGGACCTCCAGGTCCGGGGCGTCGGCGACGAACCGCTCCGCGTACGCGACCTCCTCCCGCCAGACCGCCCACGCCTCCTCGACGACGGCCGGGGCACCCACCGCGCCGTTGAAGTCGGCGTCCGGGTCCGCCTCGTTCCGCCAGATCCGCGGCGCGTCCTCGCCCGCCATGGTCCGGCGGAACCAGCCCCGCTCCACCTCCGCCAGATGCCGGACCAGCCCCAGCAGCGACATGGTCGACGGGGGCACGGACCGCCGGGCCATCTGCTCCGCGTCGAGGCCCGCGCACTTGAGTTCGAGGGTGAGGCGCTGATCCCGCAGGTAGTTGACCAGGACGCTCATCTCGTCGTCGAAGCCGCCCTCCGAACGCGGGTCGTCCTCCGGCTTGACGAACATGTTCGACCAGGCGAACTGAGGCGTGGGTCGATCGGTCTCGGTGCTGGTGCGCGCGTCAGACATGCCGGGACCTTCGCGGTTGGATCGGTGGTCGGCAAGGCATTTTGGGGCGGGAGTCAGCGGGCGGCGGTGGCGATGGTGGGGTCGGCGCCGGGGTCGCAGGCCTGCTGGAGCTGCTCCTCGAACATCACGAACGTCCGCCGACGGATCCCCGCAATCAGGGCAGCCTCCTCAGGCGTATACGGACGGCCCTCTGCGATAGCCACGTCGTCGATGGCCTTGACCGTTTCGTACAGAGCGAAGATCGGCCCTTCGCCCTTTAGGTAGCGCCCACGCTCGGCCTCCGTACGCTGCACAAACTGAGCCGGCGTGCGAACAAAAACTTCTCCACCTATGGCAGAGAGGATCTCATCGACGATGTCGTTCGCTGGCCGCCAGCCGCCCGTCCTCTTGTCCAAGCGCCAAGCAGTAAGCCCCCCATCTGGCGTGAGCACCATCTTCACGGGTGTCTTGTAGTAGTCGTAGTAGCCAGGAAGGTCGATTCCTTCGAGCGCGCTAGTCACTCGTGTCCTCCGTTGAGTGCCGATTCGAGGGCCGTCCAGAAGTACTCACGCTGACGATGGATGATGCCCTTGCGTATCGCCGACTCCATGTCCGAGAGGCTACGTCCCTGCTCCCTGGCCACCGAGCCGAGGTCACGCCGCACCTCATAGAGCGAATGCTCCCAAGTAGCCACCTCATCAAGGGCGGCCAACTGCAACCGGAACTCGGCGATGTGACCGGTAGACGTACGAACCATCATCTGCACGTCCCGGTAGCCACCCTTCTGTGGGGCCACAAAGCGATCCTCGAACTCTACGAGCTGTAATCGTTCGTCACCCCGTAGCGATGCCAACGCTTCATACAGGTCATCCAGGCACTCGTATGAGACGCGGCCGGCCGCCAGATCTGTCAGTTGCGACACGTCGCCGCCGTAGCCGTCGATCTTGTCTTCGGCTCGCCCTCGGTCCTTGGGTTTCGGCCTGGGGTAATACTCGCCTCCGCCGCCCGAGGCATCAGCTAATCTTCGTCCCAACCCATCAATTTCGGCCTGCGCAACAACTGCGCATGCGTACAACTGGTTCAGGTACTGCTGCCGGTAGGCAGCGTCGTCAAGGCGACCCAGGTCGAAGCCCGGTTGCACTGCGGGCGGGCCCTGAATGGCGAAGGCAGCGCTCACCTCCATTTGCTCGGAAGTAAGCGGGGTCGGTGCGACAGGTGGTGTAGGCGCTGCGGCAGCAACTGCCGCGCCCCGCTCGGCGATCTCGTCCAGGACTTCGCCCAGCACGTCGATCGCCTTCTGATGGCTGGCCAGGTGGTGGAGGGTGACCGGGCGGGCGATCAGGGAGTTGGCGAGCTCCGGAGTCGACAGGATCATGCGGACCAGGTCAGGGCGCTGGGCGAGCTGCCGTACCAGGGTCTCGGCGAGCAACTCCTCGCCTCGAGGCGGCGCTTCCCACGTCTGGTCGAGCATCTGCCTGACGCGTGGGTCGGCGAGCAGCTGCGTCAGGTCGCCGACCGCCGCCGCATCCAGCTCCGGTACCAGCCGTTGCAGCGTCGGCCCGTCGACGTGTTGCGCCAGCTCGACCGGCGTCACCCCGGCGGCGAAGACCTCGTCGAGGCTTTCGCTCGCGGCCAGCGCATCGCGGACGTACACCCCGGCGGCGATCCGGTCGGCGTGCGCGTCGCGGTGCGCGTTCCGCAGCTGGACCGCCTCCGACTCCGTGTCCGGGGCGCTGCCCGGGAACGGAGTGCCGCCCGGCCGGTGGAAGGTGGTGGATTCGCCGAGCAGGTGGACGCGGTTGAAGTCCGGTGTATCCCCGTCGTCGGGTGGCGGCGGCGGGTCGGGCGGTCGGGGTGGCGCCGGCGCTTCGACCGGGTCGGGCAGGACGCTGTAGTCACCCGGCGGCCGGCCGGCGAGCGGCATCGGCCGACCGTCGGGGCCGAGCACCAGCACGTCGAGGCCCACGACGTTGCCGGGACCCCGGACACCGCTGTGGGTGTAGAGCGGATGCTTGCTCATCCGGCCCATCTGCGGGTCGAGGTAGAGGACCGTGCCGTTCTGGTTCAGCGCCACCCAGGCGTGCGAGCCGCCGCCCTCCAGGCTGGTGATGAGGAAGGCGTAGCTGCCATGGCCCCCCGCCAGCAGCTGCGCGCTCAGGTCGCGGTAACCGTCCTCGATCACCTCACGCGTCTCGGTATCGGGGACGCCCGACAGGGCAGCCGGACAGAGGTTCTGGAACCGGCCGCCCGTGGTCTCCTCCACACGGCGAGGTCCGTCCGCCTCGCCCCCCACCGGCTGGCGGACGTCCCCCAGCAGGTAGCCGTCGAAGGTACGCGGCGCGGAGACCCGTGGCCGGCCGTGCATCCAGGTCTCGAACAGAGACAAGGTGCAGTCGAGGCAGTTGATGCCCCGGGTGGCGTCCGCGGCGGGTCCACCGTCGTTCGCCAGCCGGAACCAGCCGCCCTGCCGGGGGTCGGCGGTCCGCACCACACTGCCGTCGGGGTTGCGCGGCATCTGTCGCTCCAGGTCGGTCTGGTGCAGCGCCAGCGGCGGCCGGAGTCCGCCCCGTACGCCGTACCGGCGGGAGCGGTCGATCGGCGGTGGGTGGCCGTGGCCGGTGAGCGCCGAGTGGTCCGGCGTCTCCACGGCACCCAACGCGAGGTTGGCGATGTCGTCGTTGATCCGGTAGAAGTCGAGGTCGTCCTCGACCATCACGTCGGCCGGCAGCAGCTCGCCGGCGCGCACTGCCTCCGCTGCGTCGACGGCTCGGTAGTGGAGGCGCTCCCTCAGCCGGCCCTCGCGCACGTGCTGGCCGGCGAGGTGCTGCCGCCCCGCCTCGCGCAACTCGTGCGCCCTCTTGAGAAGCCAGCGCGCGGCCTCATAGTGCTGCTCGGCGACGTCGCGCAGCTCCCTTACCTGGGCTTGCCGTCGGTTCTCCTCGTACAGCTCTCGCTGCGACCGGAGATAGCCCTGGTAGCGGCGTCGGTCGAGGGCCTCACGGTCGGCCGCCAGTCGGGCAGCCCGTTCCTGGGCCGTCATCCCACGAGGCGGCAACGGAGCGAAGGGGCCGGGGAGCGTTGGCGTCGGGTCCGAGGCCGCGCGCTGCGGAGCCAGCGCTTCCAGCAGCGGAAACCGGGGATTCGAGCCAGGCCGGCCATCCGAGCCGCTGACGGGCACCCCGGCACCCGGGCCGGCGACCGGCACGGCGTGCGGATGCGCCGGCGGCCCGGCCTGCCCGGTCACAGTGCCCAACGGCGGGCGGTCCGGCGGCGCCGACACCGGCCCAGGCGGGTGTGGGGCAACGGTGGCAGGCGGACCCACCACGGTCGGTGCGGCCGCCGCGTGCACCGGCGTCATCTGGTTCGAGGTACCGGTGTCGGGCAGCACAGGCGCCCTGACCGCGCCGGATTTCGGATCTGCGGTGTCGGAAACGGCCGCGCCCGCAACGGGCGCCTCGACGGTCACGGACGAGAGCGTCGGGCTCTCCGTGGCGTCCGCCCACACTGCGCTTGTCGTCCCCTCCGCGCGCGGAGGGCTCGTCGTCACCTCGGCGTCCAGCAGGTGCGGTGGAGCGCCGACACTCGCCGCCGCATGCCCGACCTCCACGGACGGGAGGCGCGCCGGAGCCGGCCCGTCACCAACGAGCGATGACGGAAGGCTCGATGTCGAGCGGGAGTCCGCAGTGCCGGGGTGGAGCATCGGTCCGGGGTCGGGCTCCCCGACCAGCGCGGCCGGGTCCGGTATTCGCTGAGCTGGAATGAGGCCGGCCGCGTCGCCGGATGGTGGAAGCCCCAGGTCCATCGGCTGCGTGGGAAGACCGGCCAGCTTCTCGTCGAGCCGGTGGTGCAGAACGCTGTCGGCCTGCCCCGTGGCGGACCCGCTGGCGCCGGAGGCCGCGGCCCGGGCCAGGTCCTCCAGCGACAGGTCCTGACCGGTGGCGAGCCCCGCCGCGCTCTCGGCCAGGGTCTCGCCGGCCATCTCCCGCCCGAAGCGCTCACCAACCTGTGCGAACCGCCCATGTGCGTGCCGTCCGAGGCCGGCCAGCGGCGCCGCCGCCCCGCCGGCGAAGCCACCGAGCCCCGACATGCCCACGTCGGTCAGGTCCAGGCCGTCACGCCGGCCCGTGGAGTTCTGGTACGCCTGCGTCGCCAGGCTGGTGCCGGCCTCCTGCCCCGCCTCGACCAGTCCGGCGAGCACGGCCCGGCGGGCGAGCCCACGGGCGCCGCTCTTGACGACCTCCTTGGCGGCCCGTTCGCCGGCCTCCTTCAGCGCTTCCTTGACGGCCTTGCGGGCCAACTGGGCCACCAGCCGCTTGAAGATCTGCTGCACGGCGACCCGGCTGGCCGTGATCGCGGCACCGGCCGCCGGTGAGGCCGCGCCCATCGTTAGCACGGTGGCCACCGCGAGCGAGAGCAGTTCGACGACCAGGATGCCCAGCTCGATCCAGGCCTCCAGCTTGGCGCCCTCGATGTCGCAGCCGCACGAGTCGACCAGCTTGCCCAGCTCGCCGGTGGCCGCCACCAGGACGTGCAGCGGTGCGTCCTCGCCCTCGGCGACCTTGCCCCAGGCGACGTCGAACGCCTGCGCCACCAAGCCGACGCCGCCGTATCCGCTGCGGACCTCGCCGGCTGCGGTGGTGGCGTCGTTACGCGGGCCGCCCAGGACGTCGGCGACGCCGTACCACTGGTCGGCCAGTTCCCAGACGGCGCGCTCGTTGCCCTCCGGCCACTCGACGCCGACGACCCAGTCCAGCGCCTCGTAGATCCAGCCGGGCACGTCCCAGGGGCAGTAGTCGAGCGGGTGTGGGATCGGGCTGGGCAGCATGCTTACGCGCGGATCCTCCGGTGGTCAGCGCCAGGGCCGGTGCGGGTTGTGCTGCTGGTGCGGGATCTCGCCGAGCTGGCGGGCGTTGGTCAGGTCGGTCGCCACCGTGGCGACGGCGGACCGCACCACGTCTGTGCCCAGCCCTTCGAGCGAGCGGCCGAGGATCTCCCAGGCCCGCAGCAGGGTCTCCGCGTAGCCCTGGTAGTGCCTGTCGAAGGCGGCACCGATGTCGTCTCGACCCCAGGGCCGCTGCGCGCTGGCCGCCGCGATCGGATCCCCCGCCTCTCGCCGGGAGGTGGTAACCGCCTCCCCGGCCAGGGCCAGGTCGGCGCCGCCGCGCCGGGCCCGGTCCGGGTCCAGCCAGAGCTGTCCGTCGGCCACCACTGTCATTCCCCGCGGGACAGGACGGCGTCCGCCCGGCCCAGCAGGGCGCCGAAATCATGCGTACGCAGGAACTCCACCGACGGCGAGCCCGGCGGCAGGTAGGCGGCGACCAGCTCCCGGGTCGCGGTGACCGCGGCGCGAGATGCCCGCAGCACGGTGTCGGTGATCTTCCGGCTCAGGGCCCTGGCGTCCCGGTCGTAGAACACCGAGGGAGCCACCTCGACGCTGATCAGCTCGCCGCGGGCGCCGACGACCGCGGTCACCTGACCGTCGTCGGAGCGCTCGGTCACCCGCAGCTCGGCGAGCCTGGTCTGGAGTTCGTCCAAACCGGACCGAAGTCGCTGGTACTGGCCGTACACCTCGTCGAACCGCGCACGCAGCGCGCGGTTCGCGTCCCGGTCCGCGCTCTCGGCCACCGCCGCTCCCCTTCCGTCACCGTCGGTAGGGCCGACCATACCGGGCGCCACGGAATCCGTGGGGTCCGGTAACTTCACGCTGTGATCGAACGACAGCAGGCCGAGCAACTCGCCGCCGTCTGGGCCCGACGGGACTCCGAGCGCCTGGGATTCCCGTGCACTCCCGGGGTCGAGGAGTTCGAGCTGGGTTACCTGGTCACGTCCACTGTGTCCGTCGAGGCCCGGGCTCTCCCCGGCGACCTGCCGACCACGGTCATCGACAAGGAGACCGGCGAGGTGTCGACCTGGCCACGGGTGCCGGCGGCCGCCGTCGAGGAATTGTTCCGGCAGCGTCGACCAGCCGCGCCCCGCGCGCCGCGCACCGCCGACCCGGCCAGCCAACTGCTCCAGGAGCTCACCCGCCGGCCCGCCCCCGGCGCCATGGCGCACCTCACCCTCGACGGCCGTCTGCACATCGCGCAGGGGGCCAAGGGCGAGGTCGAGCTGCACCACCATCCGCTGATCCGGTCCTATCTGGACGGCCTGGCCCCCGGCCACCTGGTCCGGGGCGGCGAGCGGCACGCCGAGATGATCGTCATCTCCGACGTCCTGCACGATCAGGATCACCGGCGCGCCGCCGAGGGCCTTCCCCCGCTGACGCTCGAGGAGGCCCGAGCGCTCCTGGGCACCGGCCGGTTCGAGGTCTTCCGGGTCCGGGAACCAGGAGATCCCGCTGGTGGGCTGGCAGAGCTTCCCTGCGACTCGTGCATCAACTTCCTGGTGCGCTTCAACGCCCTCCCGTGGTCCGATCTGGCATACACGGAAGAGTGGCGCCCGGAGCCGCGGCACATCATCCAGCCCGGCCGGTTCCCCGATGTGGTCGCGCACGCGCTCATGGACGCGGGTTGGCAGATCAGCATGTTCAACGAGGCGCTCGCGATGGGCGCGATCGCCGAGACATGCGAGATCGTCGGACGGCGGCATCGGCACGAGACGTTCCCAGCCGCCGAGCAGGCACTTACCGGCTTCCCGGCGATCCTCAGCCGCAGACGGGGGCCGGGCCAGGACGTGTGGATCAGCCGATTCACCACGAATCCGCTACGCGGCGCTCACAGCGCCGACACCCTCGCCGGCTTCGGCGCCCTCCTGGGCGTACGGCTCTTCCCGCTCGGCAGCGAGCGCCAGGAGAGCATCATCGCCGTCGACGAGCACGGCCGGATCTTCGCGCTCGATCAGGCCGGCGAGTGGTTCCTCGGCCCCGACATCGACGCCGCCCTCACCACCCTGCTGCTCGGCCGCGCCCCGGCCAGGGTCCGCGACGACGGCACCTGGTGAGCAGCCCTACAGCTTCACCCCGGTCAGCACCATGACGCGCTGCTCGGTGTAGTCGTCCATGGCGCTGCGCAGCCCTTCCCGTCCGACACCCGAGCCCTTCACCCCGCCGTACGGCATCTGGTCGGCCCGGTACGACGGCACGTCGCCGATGATCACCCCGCCGACCTCCAGCGTCCGCGAGGCGAGGAAGGCGGTCTGCAGGTTGTGGGTGAACACGCCGGCCTGCAGCCCGTACGCGGAGTCGTTGACCGCGGCGAACGCGGCCTGGGCGTCGGTGACCGGGGCGACCACCAGCACCGGCCCAAACACCTCCTCGGTGCAGACCTTGGCCGACGACGGCACCCCGCTGAGCACGGTCGGCGGGTAGGTGGCGCCGTCGCGCCGCCCGCCGACCTCGATGGTGGCTCCGGCGGCGACTGCCTCGTCGACCCACGCCTCGACGCGTTCGGCCGCCTCGACGGACACCATCGGCCCCACGTCGGTCAGCTCGGAGGCCGGGTCGCCGGTGCGCAACTCGTCGACGGCCGCGACGAGGCGGGGCAGGAAGCCGTCGTAGAGCCATTCGTGCACGTAGACCCGCTGCACCGCGATGCACGACTGCCCGGCCTGGTAGTTGGAGAACGTGGCGATGCGGTGCGCGGCGAAGGTCAGGTCCCCGTCCGACGACCAGTCCTCGCAGATCACCGCCGCGGCGTTGCCGCCGAGTTCCAGGGTGACGTGCTTGTCGGGGGCGGCGCGGCGGATGGCCGCGCCGACCGGTCCGGAACCGGTGAACGACACCACCGGCAGCCGTGGGTCGGCGACGAGTTCGGCGGCGCGCTCGTTGGGCAGCGGCAGCACCGAGAACATCCCCTCGGGCAGTTCGGTCTCGGCCAGGATCTCGCCGAGCAGCAGCGCGGAGAGCGGGGTGGCCGGGGCCGGCTTGACCACGATGGGGGCGCCGACGGCGATGGCCGGGGCGACCTTGTGCGCGACCAGGTTCAGCGGGAAGTTGAACGGTGCGATCCCCAGGACGGGGCCGCGAGGCACCCGCCGGACCAGTGCGATGCGTCCGGTGGCCGCCGGGTCGGTGTCCAGGCGTTGCAGCTCACCGGAGAAGCGTCGGGCCTCCTCGGCGGCCCAGCGGAAGGTGGAGACCGCGCGGCCCACCTCGGCCTTCGCCCACTTCACCGGCTTGCCGTTCTCGGCGGTGATCAGGGCGGCGACCTCGTCGGCCCGTTCGGCCAGCCGGCGGGAGACGTGGTCGAGGGCCGCCGCGCGGGCGTGCGCGGGCAGGGCCGCGGCCGTCGCGGCCACTCCGGCTGCTGCCGCGACGGCGGCTTCGACCTGGTCGGGCGTGGCGAGGGTGGTACGCCCCACCGTCCGGCCGTCGTACGGGTGGGTGACGGTCAGCTCACCCTCGCCGTGGGCGGGGCGGCCGGCGACATAGAAGGCTCTCGGCTCCACGCTCGGCAGCGTAGACCACGCAGGCCCTAGCGGAAACAGTTGCCCAGACCCTTGTCTGCCTCGGATTCAGTAGCGAAGATGGCAGTCAGATTGCGATAACCTCCGCTGACCTTCCCCTCGGCCACCCCCTCGGAGACTTCTGATGAGCGATCAGCAGCAGCTGCGCAACTTCGTCAACGGCGAGTACGTCGACCCGGTGGACGGCGGGTACGCCGACCTGATCGACCCGTGCACCGGCGAGGTCTTCGCCCAGGCGCCGGTCTCCGGGGCGGCGGACGTGGACGCGGCGATGAAGGCGGCCGCCGCCGCGTTCGAGACCTGGCGGGACGCCACCCCGGGCGAGCGGCAGAAGGCGCTGCTCAAGCTCGCCGACGCGGTGGAGGCCCGGGCGGCCGAGCTGGTCGACGCCGAGGTCCGCAACACCGGCAAGCCGCGCCAGCTCACCGCGGACGAGGAGCTGCCGCCGGCGGTGGACCAGTTCCGGTTCTTCGCCGGGGCGGCCCGCCTGCTGGAGGGGCGCTCGGCCGGGGAGTACATGGCCGGGCACACCTCGTACGTGCGGCGCGAGCCGATCGGCGTCTGCGCCCAGGTGACGCCCTGGAACTACCCGCTCATGATGGCGGTCTGGAAGATCGCCCCGGCCCTGGCGGCCGGCAACACGGTGGTGCTGAAGCCGTCCGACACCACTCCGGTGTCGACGTTGCTGCTGGCCGAGATCGCCTCCGAGTTCCTCCCGCCGGGCGTGTTCAACGTGGTTTGCGGTGACCGGGACACCGGCCGGGCGCTGGTTTCCCACCCGACCCCGCAGTTCGTGTCGATCACCGGTTCGACCCGGGCCGGCATGGAGGTCGCCGCGGCGGCCGCGCCGGACCTCAAGCGGACCCACCTGGAGCTGGGCGGCAAGGCCCCGGTGGTGATCTTCGACGATGCGGACGTGGCGGCGGCGGCCGAGGCGATCGCGGTGGGCGGCTACTTCAACGCCGGCCAGGACTGCACCGCCGCGACCCGGGTGCTGGCCGGGCCGGGTATCCACGACGACTTCGTGGCCGCCCTCGCCGAGCAGGCGCGCAACACGAAGACCGGCGCGCCGGACGACGAGGACGTGCTCTACGGCCCGCTGAACAACGCCAACCAGCTCAGCCGGGTACGCGGCTTCGTGGACCGGCTGCCGGACCACGCGAACCTGGAGACCGGTGGCTCCCAGCTCGGCGAGCGCGGCTACTTCTACGCCCCGACCGTGGTCTCCGGGGTCCGCCAGGCCGACGAGATCATCCAGGACGAGGTGTTCGGCCCGGTCATCACCGTGCAGCGCTTCTCCGACGAGGACGAGGCGGTGCGCTGGGCCAACGGCGTCGACTACGGCCTCTCCGCCTCGGTGTGGACGAAGGACCACGGCCGGGCCATGCGGATGACCCGCCGGCTGGACTTCGGCTGCGTCTGGGTGAACACCCACATCCCGTTCGTCTCGGAGATGCCGCACGGCGGCTTCAAGCACTCCGGGCACGGCAAGGACCTCTCGGTCTACAGCCTGGAGGACTACACCCGGATCAAGCACGTCATGCACAACATCGAGGGCTGACCGATGTCGAGCGAGGAACTGCACAAGCGGCGCGGGGCGGCCGTCGCCCGGGGCGTCGGCAGCACGATCACCTCCTACGTCGACCGGGCGGGCGGCGGGACGATCACCGACGTCGACGGGCGGGAGTGGATCGACTTCGCGGCGGGCATCGCGGTCGCCAACGTGGGCAACGCCGCACCGAGGGTGGTCGAGGCGGTACGTGCGCAGGTCGAGCGCTTCACCCACACCTGCTTCATGGTCGCGCCCTACGAGTCGTACGTGGCGGTCTGCGAGCAGCTCAACGCGCTGACCCCGGGCGACTTCGAGAAGCGCTCCGCGCTGTTCAACTCCGGCGCGGAGGCGGTGGAGAACGCCGTGAAGATCGCCCGGCACGCCACCGGGCGGCCGGCCGTGGTGGCCTTCGACCACGCGTACCACGGCCGGACCAACCTGACCATGGCGCTGACCGCGAAGAACATGCCGTACAAGCACCGGTTCGGGCCGTTCGCCGGGGAGGTCTACCGGGTGCCGATGTCGTACCCGCTGCGCGACGGCGGCCTCGACGGGGCGACCGCCGCGGCGCGGGCCGTCGAGATGATCGAGAAGCAGGTGGGCGCCGAGAACGTGGCGGCGCTGCTGATCGAGCCGATCCAGGGCGAGGGCGGTTTCGTGGTGCCGGCCGAGGGGTTCCTGCCGGCGCTGCGCGAGTGGGCGACCGCCACCGGGGTGGTGTTCGTCGCCGACGAGATCCAGACCGGCTTCTGCCGGACCGGCGACTGGTTCGCCTGCCAGCACGAGGGCGTCGAGCCGGACCTGGTCACCCTGGCCAAGGGCATCGCGGGCGGGCTGCCCCTCGCCGCGGTCACCGGCCGGGCCGAGCTGATGGACGCGGTGCACGTCGGCGGCCTCGGCGGGACCTACGGCGGCAACCCGATCGCCTGCGCGGCCGCGCTGGCGGCCATCGAGACCATGCACGAGCTGGACCTGGCCGCCGCCGCCCGGCGGATCGGCGCGGTCATGGTCGAGCGGCTGCGCGCCATCGCCGCCCGCGACCCGCGCGTCGCCGAGGTGCGCGGCCGCGGCGCGATGCTCGCCGTGGAGATCGTCCAGCCCGGCACGCTGACCCCGGACCCGGCCGCCACGGCGGCGATCTCGGCGGCCTGCCACGCGGCCGGGCTGCTGACCCTCACCTGCGGCACCTACGGAAACGTGCTGCGCTTCCTGCCTCCGCTCGTCATCTCCGACGACGAGCTGGCCCGGGGCCTGGGCATCCTGGACGCGGCCGTCGGCTGACCGGCGGTCAGCCGGTGTACGTGGAACACCATGGGTCTCGATCCCCCCAGGAGCGACCCATGGTGTTCCACCCCAGCCGCCCATCCACTCCTCGACGGTCCGCCACACCGCGGCGACATCGTCGATTCGCTCGTCCTGCAGCGCCGCGACCTCGCTGACGAACGCCGGCACGGCGTCCCTCCGGCACGTCCAATCCTCCACAGGGGTCCCCACCACGACTGTCCTGTTCTATAGTCCTACTGTCGTAGGACAATAGAAGGGCGTCGCGTGATCGAGTTCGTACTGGACGGCCGGTCCAAGGTGAACACCTATGTGCAGCTGATCCAGCAGGTCAAACAGGCCCTGCGGGTGGGGCTGCTGACGCCTGGCGACCAGTTGCCGAAGGTCCGCGACGTCGCGCAGTCGCTGGCCATCAACCCGAACACGGTGCTGAAGGCGTACCGCGAGCTGGAGATCGAAGGCCTGGTCGAGGGACGCCCCGGCGTCGGCACCTTCGTCCGTCGGACCCTCGCCGGCTCGTCGCTGGCCGATCAGGCCGAGCTTCGTGCGGAGCTGGTGTCCTGGCTGCACCGCGCCCGCGCCGCCGGGCTCACCCCGGAAGACGTCACCGCCCTGGTCGAGACCACCATGCGGGCCGGCACGACGCGCGCCCAACCCGCCTCAGCAGGATGAAAGGACAGCCGATGGAGATCGCGCTGGAGGCCGAGCAGCTCGGCAAACGGTACGGAAGAACCTGGGCGCTGCGCGACTGCTCGCTGCGCCTGCCCGCCGGGCGGATCGCCGCCCTCGTCGGCCCCAACGGGGCCGGCAAGAGCACCCTGCTGCACCTCGCGGTCGGCCTGCTGCGGCCGGACGCCGGCACGGTGCGGATCTTCGGCGAGGCGCCGTACGCCAACCCGTCGGTGCTGCCGGAGATCGGCTTCGTCGCCCAGGACACCCCGCTCTACCGGGACTTCACCGCCGCCGAGCTGGTGGAGCTGGGCCGCCGGATGAACAAGCGCTGGGACGGGGCGCTCGCCCGCAACCGGCTGGCCCAGCTCGGCATCCCGCCGAAGCTGCCCGTCGGCAAGCTGTCCGGTGGCCAGCGGGCGCAGGTCGCGCTGGCGCTCGCACTCGCGAAGCGGCCCCGGCTGCTGCTCCTCGACGAACCGGTCGCCAGCCTCGATCCGCTGGCGCGCCGGGAGTTCCTGCAGTCGCTGATGGGCAGCGTCGCCGACTCCGAGACGACCGTGCTGCTCTCCTCGCACCTGCTGGCCGACTTGGAACGGGTCTGCGACTACCTGGTCGTGCTGCAGGCCGCCCGGGTGCACCTGGTGGGCGCGGTCGACGACCTGGTCGCCGCACACCGGCAGCTGGTCGGGCCCCGGCACGGCGGCGAACCGATCGAGGGGGTCGACGCCGTGGTCCGGGCGAGCCACACCGCCCGGCAGTCAACGCTGCTGGTCCGTACGAACGGCGGTGCCCTTTCTCCGGAGTGGACGGTGCACGACGTGACGCTGGAGGACCTCGTGCTGGCGCACCTCGCCGAGGGCGAGACCACCACGAGCCACACGGCCTGGGAGGTGCCGGCATGATCTGGCTGGCCTGGCGGCAGCACCGCAAGCAGTTGCTCTTCACCCTCCTCGGCTTCGCCGCGCTGGCGGCCCTGATGGTCCCGATCGGCCTGTCGATGCGGCACAGCTTCACCGAGCTCGGGCTGCCCGACTGCGTCAGTCAGCTGGCGCGTTCGGACGTCGACCAGGCCACCGCGCACGGCTGTGAGTCGGGGTTCCACCAGTTCACCAACCGGTACGCCAGCTTGAACCTGGTGGCGGTCCTGCTCGTCGTCCTGCCGGTGATCGTCGGCCTGTTCTGGGGCGCCCCGCTGGTCGCCCGGGAGGTGGAGCAGGGCACGCACCGGTTCGCCTGGACGCAGGGCGTCGGCCGGACGCGGTGGGCCCTGGTGAAGTTCGGCCTGGCTGTCGTGGTCACGGTGACCCTGGCAATCGGCTACGGACTGGGCATGGCCTGGTGGGTCAGCCCGCTGACCCAGGCCGCGCACGAGGGCCGCCTCGGCTTCATCGTCTTCGACCTGCAGGGCATCGCCCCGATCGGCTACACCCTCTTCGCGGTGGCGCTCGGAATCTTCGCCGGCACCCTGTGGCGCCGGATGCTGCCCGCCATGGGCGTCACCCTGGCCGCGTTCATCGGGGTCCGGGCGGCGGTGGCGATCCTGGCCAGACCGCACTACCAGCCCGCCCGCACCCTCACCTTCCCGATCGAGGGGGCCGATCCGCTGCAGGAGGACCGGGGCAACTGGGTCCTCTCCAGCGGTGTGCGCGACGCCGACGGGAAGATGCTGGCGGCCGACACCCGGATCATGTGCCCGCCGGGCGGCCAGGCACCGGACGGCGGCCGCTGCGGGGCTGATATCGGCGCCGGACCCGGCGCCTACAACTGGGAGCTCTACCAGCCGGCGGACCGGTTCTGGCTGTTCCAGTGGATCGAGACCGGCATCTTCGTCGCCCTCGCCGCCCTCCTGCTCTACCTCGCCGTACGCCGGATCCGCCGGATCGCCTGAGCGGCCCGGCCCTGCCCGGTGGAACGCCACGGCGCACCCGCCCTGGCGTTCCACCGGGCACCGGTCAGCGCAGCAGTTCGACGGTGTTGCGCCGGACCAGGTTCTTGCCGGGCTCCCGGATCAGGTCCATCGCCGCGGCGTTGAGCAGCACGCAACTGCCCGACGGGCCGGTCACCGTCACGGTCGCCGCCTTGCCGTTGTCCAGGTTGGTCACCCGCAGCCGGGTACCCACCGGAAACTGCCCGCTCGTGGCGGCCGGCGCCCCGCCCTCGGCCGAGAACGTGATCGCCCCGGCGCATGCGCTGCCGACGGGCGCGCCGCCGGGCTGGGCGTTGCCCGGCCGGGCCTCACCCGCCGGGGCGCCGCCACCCGGCCGGGCCGCGCCGGGCGCCGGGGCTCCGCCGTCCAGGCGTTCCACCACGTTGCGCCGGATCACGTTCTTGCCCGGCTCCCGAACCAGGTCCATCGCCGCGGCGTTGAGCAGCACGCAACTGCCCGACGGGCCGGTCACCGTCACCGTGGCGACCTTGCCGTTGTCGAGGTTGGTCACCCGCAGCCGGGTGCCCACCGGGAACCGGTCGCTGGTCGCCGCCGGCGCCCCGCCCTCCGCCGAGAAGGTCACCGACCCCGCACAGGCCGACTGCCCGGCGGGGGTGGTCTCCGCGAACCCCATCCCCGTGCCCACCGCGACGACCGCCGAGGCGGCCAGTGTCACGGTCGCCGCCAGCACGTGCTTGCGCTGCACCTTCACGTTGTCTCTCCCGTCGTCCGGTGGTCTCGTACGACGCCTGGTACGGACGGAAGGGCCGGACCGTTCAGCCGGGACGGCAGATCACAACGGACCGTAACGGGTGTGCGGCGCTCCGGTGAGCAGCGCCCAGTACCGGTCGCCGTAGGACCAGTGCCACCACTCGGTCGGATAGTTCACGAGCCCCGCCCCGCTCAGCGCGGCCACCAGGACCTGCCGGTTCCGCCAGGCGCTCACCGGGATGTGCCGGGCCGCGGTGAAGCAGGCGTCGGCGCTCTCCTCGGGGGTGGCGTCGAGGGCGGTGCCCATCTCCAACTCGACCCCATCGGTGTCACAGAGGGTGAGGTCGACCGCGCCGCCGGTGCTGTGCGGCGCCACCTCGACCGGCGAGACGAACTTGGTGGTCTCCCGGTGCAGCCGCTCCGCCGACCAGTCCGGGTAGCGCCGGCGCAGCTCGTCCCGGTAGCCGGTGAAGATGTCGAGCTGCGCCCGGTACGGCCGGTACCCCTCCACGACCAGCAGGCGCAGGCCGGCCGGCAGCGCGCGCTGCGCGGCCAGCAACCGGTCCGCGACCCCGCGCCGCACCCGGGCGTACGCCCCGGCGGGGTCGGCGGCCCGGCTGTCCAGCCGCAGCTCCGGCAGTTCCCGCAGGTCGACCAGCGGTTCGCCGTCGTCCCGGCTGGACACCGCCGCGACCCGGGGGTCGGAGAGCAGGATCACGCCGCACCGCCTCGGGGCCGGGCCGCGTGCCGGGTGAAGGCGAGCGCGACCAGCCGGTCCACCACCTCGGGGTAGTCGACGCCGGACTCGGCCCACACCTTCGGATACATCGAGTGCGCGGTGAAGCCGGGCAGGGTATTCAGCTCGTTGACGAACAGGTCGCCGGCCGTCTCGTCGTAGAGGAAGTCGACCCGGGCCAGCCCCCAGCCGCCGATCGCCGTGAAGGCCCGGACGGACAGCTCCCGGATCCGCTCGGTGACCTCGTCGGGCAGCGGCGCCGGGACGATCATCGGATCCGCGTCGCCGAAGTACTTCTGCCGGTAGTCGAACCAGCCGCCCGCGACCCGGACCTCGCCGACCGCCGACGCCTCCGGCCGCCAGCCGCCCAGCACGCCGCACTCCAGCTCCCGGCCGGTCACCCCCTGCTCGACCAGCACCACGTGGTCGTGCCGGAGCGCCTCCTCGACCGCCGCCGCCAGGTCGTCGCCCTCGGCCACGCGGGAGATGCCGATGGAGGAGCCCATCCGGGCCGGCTTGACGAACAGCGGCCGGCGCAGCCCGACGACCAGCTTCTCCGGGTCCTCCGCGGCCCGCCAGGCCGGCGCGTCGAACCAGACGTGCGGGGTGGTCGGGACCCCCTCGGCCCGCAGCGCCCGCTTCATCGCCACCTTGTCCATCCCGACGGCGGAGGCGAGGATGCCGCACCCGACGTACGGCACCCCGAGCGATTCGAGCAGCCCCTGCACCACGCCGTCCTCGCCGTACGGGCCGTGCAGCACTGGGAAGACCACATCCAGCTCGGCGTGCACCGCCCCGGGCGCGTCGGCCGCGGTGACCGCGACGGTGCCGGCGCGCGCCCCGGCCCGCAGCTCCACGGCCGGGCCAGTCACCGGCAGCCGGTCGTCGATGGCCCGCCCGGCACCCACGCTCCCGCAGCGCTCGGCCAGCACCGACTCCGGCACCAGCCGCATCCCGCCGGTCCGGGTGATCCCGAGCGCCACCACCTGGTGGCCCCGCTGGACCAGGGCCCGGGCGACGCCGAGCCCGGAGGCGCAGGAGACCTCGTGCTCCGCCGACGGGCCACCGAACAGGACTCCGATCCGAACCGCAGCGCTCACGCCGCCACCCCTTCCATCCGTGCCGGGTCGGCGACGGGTCCGGTCGCCAACCGGGCGACCAGTTCCGCCTCGACATTGCCGCCGGTCAGCACCACGCCGACCGTCCGGTACCGCCCCCGCTCCCCGCCGTCGGGGTCGCCCGGGTGGGCCGCCAGCCGCAGCGCGCCGGCCAGCCCGGCCGCCCCGGACGGCTCGACGAGCACCTTCAGCTCCAGCAGGAGCAGCCGGAACGCCTCGGCGATCGCCTCGTCGTCGACCCGGACGACGCCCCGGACGGCGTCCCGCGCCACCGCGAACGGCAGGTCGCCGACGCAGCCCGGGCGGAGCCCGTCGGCGATGGTGGGCGCCGGGACGACCGGCGTCGGCCGGCCGGCGGCGAGACTGCGGGCCAGCGAGTCGCAGCCGACCGGCTCGACCCCGTACACCGCGATCGGGGTGCCGTCGGCGGCCAGGCAGGCGCCCGCCACGCCGCCGCCCCCGCCCACGGGCACCACCAGCGCGTCCAGCGGGGTGCCGGCGCGCTCCGCCTCCTCGATCAGCTCCAGACTGGCGCTGCCCTGCCCGGCCACCACGTCCGGGTGGTCGTACGCGTCGACCAAGGGGTGACCGTCGGCGGCGGCGAACTGCCGGGCGGCGGCCAGCCGCTCCTCGACGGTGCTGCCGGCGAGGACCACCCGCGCCCCCGCCGCCCGGGCCCGGGCCACCTTGACCGGCGCGGCGTCGACCGGCAGCACCACGGTCGCGGCCAACCCGTGCCGGCGGGCCGCCAGCGCCACCGCCACCGCGTGGTTGCCGGTGCTCTGCGCGACCACCCCGGTGTGGCCGGCCGCGGCGAGCCGGCCCACCGCCAGCATCGCGCCGCGCATCTTGTACGAACCGCCGGTCTGGAGGTTCTCCGCCTTCAGCAGGATCCGGGCGCCGGCCAGCCGGTCGATCGCCGGGCTGTTCAGCACCGGGGTACGCACCACCCGGCCGGACAACCACCGGGCGGCCTCCTCGACGCTGGCCCGGTCCGGCAGGGCCGGGGCGTGGCTGGGGGACATGGTCTCTCCCTCTCGGTTGTGGTCGGTGCCGGCGCGGCGCGGCAGGTCGAACAGCCAACGCGCGCCGGCCGCCGTGAGCCCGCGGTGGACGGCCAGGCTGAGCGCCAGCACCACCGCGGTGAGCAGGACCGGGTAGGCGGCCATCAGCAACGCCCGCCCCGGTCGGTTCAGGTCGGCGACCGGGCCGGCCAGGAAGCCGTGCAGCAGCGCCAGCACCGGCATGTGGATCACGTAGATCGGCAGCGTCCGCCGGCCGAGCCGGGCGAGCGCCCCGCCGACCGCCCCGAGCCGGGCCATCCGGGCCGCGGCGGTGACCCCGAACGCCACCGCGACGACCGACACCAGCAGCCGGACGCCGGGCCAGCCTTCGGCCCCGGCCGTCGCCATGGCGGCCAACGCGACGGCGTACGCCGTCCCGGTCGCGGCCAGTCGGCGGGTGGTCGCGCCCTCCGCCCAGCGCTGGAGGTACGGCCGCAGGTGCACGCCGGCCAGGAAGAACACCAGGTTCTGGTAGACCTGCCCCCGGTTGCCCGGGCTGTCCAGCAGGCCCGTGGCCGCCACGGCGGAGAGCGCGCCCGACGCCGCGAGCAGCACCGCCGGGTGGACCCGGCGCAGCGCCTTGGCCAGCGCGAAGTAGAGCGCCAGCGCGTACAGGTACCAGAGGTTGGAGGGCGTGACGGTGAGCTGGGCCAGCAGGCCGCCGAGGCTGGTGGCCCGGTCGGTCGGGAAGTCCGGCACGAGGGCCAGCAGGGCGGTGTGGATCAGCAGCCAGGTCGCGTAGAGGTAGAGGTTCCGCGCGATCCGCGGACGGCCGGCCACCCGCCAGGGCCGGGCGACGGCGTTCGCCGCGAAGATCCCGGAGAGGGTGAAGAAGAGCGGCATCCGCAGCGGGAGCAGTTGCTCGCCGAGCAGCCCCCAGGCGCCCGGCACGGGCAGGTCGATCCGCCAGTCGATCCGCAGGTAGTGCTTGACGATCACGTGCCAGAGCACCACGAGGATGATGCAGGCACCCTTGGCCACGTCGGCCCAGACCGCCCGGCCGGCCGGCGGCGCGGCCTGATCGGTACGGGTCGGCACGGGGTCTCCTCTCCGGCGGCGCACGCCGTCGGTCGCTTTCGGGCAGGTGGTATCGCGGGATGCCGCGAGGGCGGCTCCCGAAGGTCTGCGAAGGGTGGGTCAGCGCAGGGCGGGTAGCTGGACGTCGACCCGCAGGCCGCCGTCCTCGCCGGGGCGGGCGGCGATGATGCCGTCGTGCGCCTGGGTGATCGAGCGGGCGATGGCCAGGCCGAGTCCGGCCCCGCCGCCCTGGTTGGTCCGGTCGCGGGCCAGGCGCCGGAAGGGTTCGAAGAGACCGGCGACCGCCTCGCCCGGGACGGTCTGGCCGGTGTTGGTGACGGTCAGCGCCGGGTCCCCGCCGACGGTGACGGTGAGCCGGCCGCCCGGCCGGTTGTACTTGATTCCGTTCTCCACCAGGTTGCCGATCAGGCGTTCCAGCAGCACCCGCTCGCCGGGCACGATCCGGGGCACGAGCCGGCTCTCCACCGTCACGCCGGCCTCGGCCGCCCGGTCCCCGTACGCGGCCAACACGGTGGTGACGATCTCGTCGAGGCGCTGCGGGGTGGAGGAGCGCAACCCCTGGTCGCTCTCGCTGAGCGCGAGCAGGCCCTCGATGAGCCGCTCGTTGCGCTCGTTGGTGGCCAGCAGCTGGGCGGTGAGTAGGTCGAGCTGCTCGCCGGTGAGCGACTGGGCCATGCCGACCTCGATCAGCGTCCGCTGCACCGCCAGCGGCGTACGCAGCTCGTGCGAGGCGTTGGCGGCGAACCGCCGCTGCCCCTCGTAGCCGGCCGTGACCCGGTCCATCATGTCGTCGATGGCGCGGGCGAGCCGGGCCAGCTCGTCGCGGCTGCCCCGGCGGATCCGGTGACCCAGGTTCTGCGGCCCGAGGTCGGCGATCGGGTCGGCCAGGTCGCGCACCGGGCGCAGGCACCAGCGGGCCGCGCCCCAGAGCGCGAGCACACCGACCAGGAGGAGCAGGAGTTCGGCCAGCTGGGGAAACACGGGGATGAGCGGGCGAGCCGGCTCGCAGATCACCACGCCGACCGCCCGCAGGTCGCAGAACTCCTCGGCCCGCCACCACAGCTGGCCGAGCAGCCCCTTGCCGAGGCCGGACGAGACGTAACCGCCGAGCAGGGCCAGCACCCCGACCAGCAGGACGCGGCGGCGGGGGCTCACGCCGGCTCGCCGATCCGGTAACCGGCCTTCGGCACGGTGTGGATGATGGACGGCTGGCCGAGCTTCTTGCGCAGCGTCATCACGGTGACCCGGACCGCGTTGGTGAACGGGTCGGCGAACTCGTCCCAGGCCTGTTCCAGCAGTTCCTCGGCGCTGACCACGCCGCCCCCGGCGCGCATGAGCACGTGCAGGACGGCGAACTCCTTGGGGCTCAGGCCGAGCTGCCGCCCGTCCCGGGTGACCGTGTGCCGGGCCACGTCCAGCACCACCCCGTGCCACTGCAGCACCGGGGGCACCGCCGGTACGGACCGTCGGCCCAGCGCCTGCACCCGGGCCACCAACTCGGCGAAGGCGAACGGCTTGGTCAGGTAGTCGTCGGCGCCCAGCCCGAGGCCGGCCACCCGGTCTCGGATCCCGGCGGCGGCGGTGAGCAGCAGCACCCGGGTGCCGGCGTCGGACCCGGCGAGGCTGCGGCACACCTCGTCGCCGGTGGCGCCGGGCATGTCCCGGTCCAGCACGGCCACGTCGTACCGGTTGACGCCGATCCGCTCCAACGCACCGTCGCCGTCGTAGCAGACGTCGACCGCCATCGAGAACCGACGCAGCCCCTGGGCGACCGTGTCCGCCAGCAACCGCTCGTCGTCCGCCACCAACACCCGCACCGCTACCCGCTCCCCGTGCTTTCCTCATCCGTCCCGCATACGGTCCCAGGCAGGAGTTAAGGGTTCCGTAAGCGCCGCCGGAGCAATCCTCCACGTCGGCGGGCAGGCACAGATCCCGGTGGTGCCGTCTGGGCCTTTCGTCCCGTCCGGAGCGGCCGACGGCGGTCGAGGAGTGAGCCGGATCACCCGCGGCCAGTTCGTCGGTCCGCCGCTCCACCTCGTCGCGGCACCGGTGGCCGCCCTCGAACTTGTCATTGACAAATTTGAAGGTGGCTTGGCGTTCGGCGGTGACCTGGGTCACCATGGGCGCGAGGAGGTCGCCGATGGCTGACCCGTGGCTCGCCCTGGAATTCGGTGCCGATCCGGCGGAGCGGATCGCGCAGGTCGGCGCCGCCCACGAAGCGTTCCTCACCGCCGGCGCCACCACCGGCCGGGTCCGCGACGTGGTCCGCCGGTCGTGGGAGCGGTCCGCGCTGCTCGACCCGGAGGCCACCGCCCCGGTCGACCTCACCGACGACGCGCTGGCGAGCTACCGGGCCGCCCACCCGCTGGCCCGTGTGCTCCCCCTCTTCCGCGACCTGCTCGGCGGGATCGCGCAGGACGGTGCGCACCTGATGGCCGTCTGCGACGCGGACGGGCGGCTGCTCTGGGTGGAGGGACATCCGGGGGTGCTCCGGCACGCCGAGCGGATGAACTTCGTGCCCGGCGCCCGCTGGGACGAGGCCCACGCCGGCACCAACGCGCCCGGCACCGCGCTGGCCGTCGACCACAGCGTGCAGATCTTCGCCACCGAGCACTTCGTCCGGCCGGTGCAGCGCTGGACCTGCGCCGCCGCCCCGATCCACGACCCGGTCACCGGCCGGCTGCTCGGCGCCGTCGACATCACCGGCGGGGACCATTTGGCCACCCCGCAGAGCCTGGCCCTGGTCCGGGCCACCGCCCGGGCCGCCGAGGCGTTCCTGGCCGGCGCCGCCCCCGCCGAACCCGGCGTGCTGCACGTCGCCGCCCTCGGCCGGGACGAGGCGGAGCTGCGCGTCGGCGGCCGGCGGATCCGGCTCGGCCGGCGGCACAGCGAGCTGCTGGTGCTGCTCCTCGATCACCCCGAGGGGCGCACCGGGGAACAGCTCGGCCTCGACCTCTACGGCGACGACCGGCTGCACCCGGTCACCCTGCGCGCCGAACTGTCCCGGCTGCGCCGGGCGCTCGGCGAGGAACTGCTCGACTCGCGCCCGTACCGGCTGCGGCCGACCGTCCGCGCGGACTTCCGTACCGTCACCGAACTGCTGGAACACGGCGATCCGGCCGGGGCGCTGCGGGCGTACCCGGGCCCCTGCTGCCCGGGTCGGACGCGCCGGGAGTGGCGCGACTGCGCCGGCTGGTCGACGGCCAGCTCCGCGCGGCCGTGCTGGCCGCCGCGGACCCGGCGCTGCTCACGGCCTGGACCGCGACGCCAGCCGGGGCCGACGACCTCACCGCCTGGCAGGCCCTGGCGCGGGCGTTGCCGGCGGGCGCGCCGCGCCGGCCGCTCGCCCTCGCCCGGGCCCGCCAGCTCGCTGAGGAGTACGACCTGCCGCGCGCAACGTTGCTGCAACGTCGCGGAAACTAACGTCCTCCGCCATCCACCCCTGACGGACGGCGGAGGTACCCATGACGCGCTACAACGCCCCCACCCACTGGCAGTCCCGCTACGACCACTTCATCGGCGGCGAGTACGTGAAGCCGCACGGCGGCCGGTACTTCGAGAACCCCACCCCGGTGACCGGGCAGACCTTCTGCGAGGTGGCCCGGGGCACCGCCGAGGACGTGGAGCGGGCGCTCGACGCCGCGCACGGCGCCGCCGACGCCTGGGGCCGCACCTCGGTGGCCGAGCGGTCGCTCATCCTCAACAAGATCGCCGACCGGATGCAGGACAACCTGGAATCCCTCGCCATCGCCGAAACCTGGGAGAACGGCAAACCGGTACGCGAGACGCTGACCGCCGACATCCCGCTCGCCATCGACCACTTCCGCTACTTCGCCGGAGCGGTCCGGGCCCAGGAAGGCTCGCTCGGCGAGATCGACGACGACACCGTGGCGTACCACTTCCACGAGCCGCTCGGCGTGGTCGGGCAGATCATTCCGTGGAACTTCCCGATCCTCATGGCGGTCTGGAAGCTCGCCCCGGCGCTCGCCGCCGGCAACGCCGTGGTGCTCAAGCCGGCCGAGCAGACCCCGGCCTCGATCCACTACCTGCTCTCGCTGGTCGCCGACCTGCTCCCGCCCGGCGTGGTCAACGTGGTCAACGGCTTCGGCGTCGAGGCGGGCAAGCCGCTCGCCTCCTCGCCGCGGGTGGCGAAGGTGGCGTTCACCGGCGAGACCACCACCGGGCGGCTGATCATGCAGTACGCCAGCGAGAACATCAAACCCGTCACCCTCGAGCTGGGCGGCAAGAGCCCGAACATCTTCTTCGACGACGTCAGCGCTGCTTCCGACGACTTCCGGGACAAGGCCCTCGAAGGCTTCACGATGTTCGCCCTCAACCAGGGCGAGGTCTGCACCTGCCCGTCCCGGGCGCTGATCCAGCAGGGCCACTACTCCGACTTCCTGGCCGCCGCAGTCTCGCGGACGCAGCAGGTCAAGCAGGGGCACCCGCTGGACACCGACACGATGATCGGGGCGCAGGCCTCCAACGACCAGCTGGAGAAGATCCTCTCCTACCTGGACATCGGCCGGCAGGAGGGCGCTCGCGTCCTCACCGGCGGCTCACGGGCGGACCTCGGCGGCGAGTTGTCCGGCGGCTACTACGTCGAGCCGACGATCTTCGAGGGTGACAACTCGATGCGGATCTTCCAGGAGGAGATCTTCGGTCCGGTGGTCTCGGTGACCTCCTTCGCCGACCTGGACGACGCCGTGAAGATCGCCAACGACACCCTGTACGGCCTCGGCGCCGGTGTCTGGACCCGGGACATCAACACCGCGTACCGGGCCGGGCGGGCGATCCAGGCCGGCCGGGTCTGGACCAACTGCTACCACGCCTACCCGGCGCACGCCGCGTTCGGCGGCTACAAGCAGTCGGGCATCGGCCGGGAGAACCACAAGATGATGCTGGAGCACTACCAGCAGACCAAGAACCTGCTGGTCAGCTACTCCCCCAAGAAGCTGGGCTTCTTCTGATGGGTGACCCGGTCACCCTGACGCCCGCGGCGGCCGGCCTTATCCGGTCGCTGCGGGCGGCCCACGGCCCGATCATGTTCCACCAGTCCGGCGGCTGCTGCGACGGCAGCGCCCCGATGTGCTACCCGGCCGGCGAGTTCCGCACCGGCGGCTCCGACGTGCTGCTCGCCTCGCTGGAGGTCGAGGGCGTGCCCGAGCCGGTCGAGTTCTGGATGTCCACAGCCCAGTGGGAGCTGTGGAAACACACCCGGCTCACGGTCGACGTGGTGCCCGGCCGGGGCAGCGGCTTCTCCCTGGAGGCCCCCGAGGGCGTCCGCTTCCTCATCCGCTCCCACCTCGCCCGCTGACTGTCCGAGATCTTCCAGCTCGCCGGCACCGCACGGGTGGGATGCTGACGCCGGTCCACATCGGAGCAGCATCCCACCACCGCCAGAAAGGAGTCCGCGCATGCGCCCGGTCAGACACCCCGTGCTCGGCGGTGGCCTCGCCACGCTCGCCACCGCCGCCACGCTCGGCCTCGCGCCGGGCGCCGCCGTCGCCGCCCCGGCCCCGAGGATCTCCGTCAGCTGGTTCGGATCCGCCGACGTCCGCGCGCACACCGCCACGATCGGCGGCCGGTACGACTGCGGCGCCGAGCGGGGGCTGGCATACATCGAGGTGCACCTCGGTCAGCGGGTCCGACGCGCCTCGGTCACCGGCTTCGGTTTCGGCATGATCGGCGCGTGCACCGACGACCGCACCGCCGGGACCTGGACGGCCACCATCCCGGCCGACACGGGCGCCTTCCGCGCCGGCCCGTCCACCGCCACCGCCCGCCTCGTCGTTGAGCCGAACTCGCTCACCGAGACCACCGAACCGCTCCGCCTCGTCACCCGCTGCGCCCGGCGGTAGCGGTCAGCGGGCGACAGGCCGAGAGGGGAAGCCTCCCCGACCCGGGAGGCTCTGTCGGGCCGCCCTCGCTCAGGCGATCTGACGAAGGTCGTCGCCGTAGTCGAAGATGATGCGCAGCCTCGCGCCGAGTGCGTTCGCGTAGCGGCTCAAGGTCGCCACCTCGTTCACATCGAGGTCACCGTTCTCGATCTGGCTGACCCGGCCCGGCGTGACCCCCATGAGCTCGGCGACCTGCCGCTGGGTGAGCCCCAACCGCTTGCGCTCCTCGGCCAGGTGGAAGGCGCTCACCCACGCCTCGGTCCGGGCCCGCTCCGCCTCGTAGGCCGCGTCGTCGCCGCCCAGTTCGGCACGGACCTCGTCCCAGTCGTAGAACTCCGTCACGACTCCCCCCTTCGCTCGCGCTCATTGTCGAGCCAAGCCTTGTATGCAACCTCCGCCACCGGGATGTTCTGCTGATACCACCGGCTCCAGTTGCACGCCTTGTTACCCGCGATGAGGAGCACCGCCTGCGACCACGGGTCGAAGACGAACAACACGCGGATCGCCACCTCGCGGCCGGATCGGGGGCGAAGCTCCTTGAGGTTGCTGATGCTGCTGCCGCGCAGCGTGTCCACGAGAGGCCGGCCCAGGCCGGGGCCGACCTCGGCCAGCCGGTCCACGGCGACCCGGACGCTCTCCTACGAGGCGGGATCACTCCGCCGCAGGTCACGCAGCCACCGGCGGACCTCGCCGGTCACCCGGACCGCCCACCGTCCCCCATCAGCGCCCATGACTCAACTATAGCCTGAGCTAAACATGAGGGAAGGGTCAGCGGGCGTCGAGGAGGGGTTGGGTCGGGTTCCAGGGGGTGCCGCCGGCGGCGTCGCGGCGGCGGCGGGCGATCGCCGACAGCGCCTCCAGCACCACCCGGTTGCCGAGGTACGCGGTTATGTCGGCGTGGTCGTAGGGCGGGGCGACCTCGACCACGTCCACCCCGACCACCGGCAGTTCGTAGCAGACCCGGCGGACCGCGTCGAGGAGTTGCCGGGAGGTGAAGCCGCCCGGCTCGGGGGTGCCGGTGCCGGGGGCCATGCCGGGATCGACCACGTCCACGTCGACCGAGAGGAACACCCCCTCGCACTCGTCGGTGGCGATCCCGAACGCCTCGGTGAGGCACTCGTCGAGCCCGCGCGCCACCACCTCGGTCATCTCGTACGAGCGCATCCGCTGCTCGGCCATCCACGTCAGGGTTTCCGGCCCCGGCCAGTAGCCGCGCAGGCCGATCTGGAGGAAGCGGTCGCCGCGTACCGCACCGGACTCGATGAGCCGGCGCATCGGCTGGCCGTGCCCGTGCAGCGAGCCGAACTCGATGTCCCCGGTGTCGGCGTGCGCGTCGAAGTGCACCAGGGACACCCGGCCCAGCCCGTGGTGCCGGGCCACTCCGGTGGCGTCCGGCAGGGCGATCGAGTGGTCGCCGCCGAGCACGATCGGGATCGCCCCGGCGGCGGCGACCGCGTGCACGGCGGTCTCCAGCGAGGCCAGCGAGCGCTCGATGTCGCCGGAGAACATCTCGACGTCGCCCGCGTCGTAGACGCAGAGGTCCTGCAACGCGTCCACCCGCAGGGCCAGGGAGGGGCGGGAACCGTCGTGCGGCAGGTAGCAGGCCTGGCGGATGGCGGACGGGCCGAACCGGGTGCCCGGCCGGTGCGAGGTGCCGCCGTCGAAGGGGGCGCCAACGATCACCACGTCGGCGTCGGCGTACGTCACCGGCTCCTCGATCGTGCACGGCGGCACGCCGAGGAACGTCACGTCGGGGCCGAACATCGGGCCGTAGCGGGTCACCGCTCCTCCATTCCCCAGGGCGAGCCGTAGCCGGTGAGCAGGTCGAGGAAGGGTACCGGGGGAAGCGCCTCCGGGCCGAGCACGCCGGTGCCGGACCAGGCGCCGCCGGCCAGCAACTCCAGGGCGACGACCGGGTTGACGGCGGTCTGCCAGACCACCGCCTGGTGGCCGTACTCGGCCATCGACCACTCGTTGTCGACCACGTGGTAGAGGTAGACCCTGCGCGGCCGGCCGTCCACCCCGGTGCCGGTCACGTACGTGCCCGCGCAGGTCTTGCCGCGCATCCGCTCACCCAGGGTGGCCGGGTCGGGGAGGCAGGCGGCCACGACGTCGCGCGGCGACACCTCGACGTCGCGGACGCGAACCGGAGAAACAGCGTCGAGGCCGAGCTTGTGCAGGGTCTTCAGCACCTCGATGAACTCGTCGCCGAGGCCGTACTTGAAGGTGACCCGCTTCGCCTTGAGCCAGCGCGGGATGAGCAGCACCTCCTCGTGCTCCACGTTGACGCACTCGACCGGGCCGATCCCGTCGGGGAACTCGAACACCTCGGGCTCGGAGAACGGCGGGGTGGTGAACCACCCACGGTCGGCCTCCCAGACCACGGGCGGGTTCAGGCACTCCTCGATGGTGGTCCAGATGGAGAACGAGGGGGCGAAGTCGTAGCCGTCGACGGTGAGGTTCGCGCCGTCGCGTACCCCGATCTCGTCGATCTCGGTGAACAGTTCGTCGGCGGCGTAGCGGGCGAAGACGTCGGAGAGGCCGGGTTCGACGCCGATGCCGCAGAGCGCCAGCCGGCCGGCCTCGGCCCAGGCGGAGGCCGCCGCGAACTGCTCGTCGCCGAGCTTCACCCCGGTCTCGGCGTGCGGCGCGTCCGGGTGCGGCCGGGACAATGACATCGCCATGTCCAGGTAGTGGGCCCCGGCGGCGAACGCGCCGTCGAAGATCGGCATGACGAAGCGGGGGTCGACGGCGTTCAAGACGTGGGTGATCCGGTGTTCCCGGCAGAGCGCGGCGACCGCCTCGGCGGAGGAGGCGTCGACCGTCGCGGCGACGAACCGGTCGCCGTGGCCGGCCACCGCCCGGGCGGCGCGGGCGGGGTCGTGGTCGGCGACCACCATGGTCTCGAAGAAGGAACGGCGGGCGGCGATGGATACGGCGGCGGAACCGACGCCCCCCGCGCCGACGAGGAGGATACGCATCAGGAGTCGAACCCCAGTCCAAGACGATCGAGAGTACGGAGCCAGAGGTTGCGCCGCCCCTCCCGCGCGTCCGCGCGGGCGAGCGACCAGCGGGTGAGGTTGATGCCGGTGGCCCGGATCGGCTCGGGCGGGAACGGCAGCGGCTTGCGGCGGACCAGGTCGAGCCGGGTCAGCGGGGTGTCCTCCCCGCCGAGCAGGTCGAGCATCACCCGGGCGCCGAACCGGGTCGCCCCGACGCCGAGCCCGGTGTAACCGGCCGCGTACGCCAGCCGCCCCTCGTAGGCGGTGCCGAAGAAGGCGCAGAACCGGGTGCAGGTGTCGATGACGCCACCCCAGCGGTGGCTGAACCTCAGGCCCTCCAACTGCGGGAAGGTGATGAAGAAGTGGGACGCCAGGGCGGTGAAGGTGGCCTCGCGCTGCTCAAGCTCGGGGGCCATCCGGTTGCCGTAGTGGTAGATCGCGTCGTAACCGCCGAACAGGATCCGGCCGTCGGCGGTGATCCGGTAGTAGTGGAACTGGTTGCCGGTGTCGGCCAGCCCCTGCCGGTTGCGCCAGCCGATGGCGTCCCGCTGCGCGGGCGTGAGCGGCTCGGTCATCAGCGCGTAGTCGTAGACCGGCACCAGCCAGGCGCGCAGCCGGCGCAGCAGCGGCGGGAACGCGTTGGTGGCGAGCACCACCTGCCCAGCCCGGACCGCGCCGGGCGCGGCGTCCGGGCCGCCGGCCGTGACCGCGCGCAGCGCGCCGCCGTCCCGGGCCAGCCCGGTGACCCGGGTGTGCTCGTGGATCCGGACGCCCAGGTCGAGCGCGGCGCGGCGCAGCCCCCAGGCCAACCGCGCCGGGTCGAGCAGGGCCACCCGGTCCCGGTCCCACATCCCGCCCAGGTACGTCGGCGAGGCCACCTCGGCGCGCACCTCGTCCCGGTCCAGCAGCCGCACGTCGTGGCCGTGGCGGCGGGCCAGCTCGGCGTCGTCCGCGAGCCCATCGAGCTGGTACGGCTCGACGGCCACCGCCAGTTCCCCGGTGCGCTCGAAGTCGCAGTCGATGCCGTGCTTCGCCACGGTGGCGGCGATGGCGTCCAGGTTCTCCCGGCCGAGCCGTTCCAGCTCGTCGATCTCGTCGGGCCACCGCTCGGCGCCGTTGGCGGGGCCGTGGGTGAGCGAGGCGGCGCAGAACCCGCCGTTGCGCCCGGACGCCGCCCAGCCGCAGGTGCCCGCCTCGACCAGGAGCACGTCCCGGTCCGGGTCGGCCTCCTTGGCCAGCAGCGCGGTCCAGAGGCCGGAGTATCCGCCGCCGACCACCAGCAGGTCGGCGTCGTGGGCGCCGGTCAGCGGCGGCAGCGGGTCCGGGCGGTCCGGGCGGTCGAGCCAGTACGGCACGGGCGCGGCGTCGGCCAGCGCCCGGCCGGTATGCGGGAGTTTCATGACGCGCTCTTGGGTGCCCCGACGGCGGCGACGGGAGCCGCGAGAGCGGCACGGCGGGCGCGGCGGCCGCGCAGCGAGCCGGCCCCGACCAGCAGCAGCGCGATCGCGAACATCGCCGTGCCGATGACGTTGACCTGCGGCGGGATGCCCCGCTGGGCGGCGCCCCAGACGTACATCGGGAAGGTGACCGTGGTGCCGGCGTTGAAGTTCGTGATGATGAAGTCGTCGAAGCTGAGCGAGAAGGCCAGCAGCGCGGCGGCCACGATGCCGGGCAGCACCAGGGGCAGGGTGATTCGCCGGAAGGTCTGCCACTCGCTGGCGTAGAGATCCATGGCGGCCTCCTCCAGCCGCCGGTCCATGCCGGCGAGCCGGGCCTTCACGGTGACCACCACGAACGACACGCAGAACATGACGTGCGCGATGACGATGGTCCAGAAGCCCTGCGGCACCCCGGCGGCGACGAAGAGGGCGAGCAGCGAGGTGCCCATCACCAGCTCCGGAGTGGCCATCGGCAGGAAGATCAGGCCGTTGATCCCGGACCGCCCGCGGAAGCCGTGCCGGACCAGGGCGAACGCCATCAGCGTGCCGAGGATGGTGGACACCACCGTGGCGATCAGGCCGATCTCCATGCTGCGCACCACCGCGTCGCACATGTCGGAGGTGGCGCAGGGGTGGGTCCAGTTGTCCAGGGTGAACTCGTTGAAGTCGTAGGACAGCCGGCTTGAGGGCCGGTTGAAGGAGAGCCCGGCGACCACCAGGATCGGCAGCGAGAGGTAACCGAGGACGAGCAGCGCCGCGCCCATCACCCAGCGGTCGGCGATCCAGCGCCGCATCAGAGCACCTCCTCCGTGCCGGCCTTCCGCAGGTAGCTGAAGACGATCACGAGGATCGCCGCCATCAGCAGGAACGACAGCGCCGCGCCCTGCGGGTAGTCCAGCCGGACCAGGAAGGCCGAGTCGATGACGTTGCCGATCATGTATTCGTTCGGGGTGCCGAGCAGCTCGGCGTTGATGTAGTCGCCGGTGGCCGGGATGAAGAAGAGCAGCGTGCCGGCGATCAGCCCGGGCATGGACAGCGGCAGGGTGACCTTGCGGAAGGCGCGCAGGGGGCTCGCGTACAGGTCGCTCGCCGCCTCCAGCAGCCGCGGGTCGAGCCGCTCCAGGCTCGCGTACAGCGGCAGCACCAGGAAGGGCAGGAAGTTGTACGTCAGGCCGAGCACCACCGCGAACGGGGTGGCCAGCAGCCGGCCGTCCGCCCCGAGCAGGTGCACGTCACGCAGCAGCCCGACCACCCAGCCGTTGTCGGACAGGATGGTCTTCCAGGCCAGGGTGCGGACCAGGAAGCTGGTGAACATCGGCGCGACCACGGCCACCAGCAGCAGGTTCTTCCACCGGCCGGCCTTCTGCGCGATCGCGTACGCCAGCGGGTAGCCCATCAGCAGGGCCAGCACCAGCGCGATGGCCGAATAGACGAAGGACCGGGCGAACTGCGGCCAGTACGCCTGCAACGCGTCCCAGTAGTTGCCGACCTCCCCGGTCATCGCGTAGCCGGTGGAGAGCGATCCGCTCGGGTCGTAGAGGCTGGCCGCGGCGAGCTGGAGCAGCGGCAGGACGAAGAAGACCAGCAGCCAGGCGGCGCCCGGCAGCAGCAGCAGGTACGGCAGGAACCTGCCCCGTCCCCGCCGGGGCCCCGGCGGCGCCGCCGGCTGCCCCGCCGAGGTCGGTACGTGGGCCAGCGCGCTCATGACAGCGCACCCACCGGCGGCTCGTCGAGCAGCGGGCTGGTCTGGTCGTCCTCGCCGGCGGCCCGGGGCAGCAGGAAGGCGTGCCGCGGGTCCCAGTGCGCGGTCACCGGGGTGCCGACGGGCAACCGCCCGCCCACCCCGCTGTTCGCGGCGAACGCGGACAGCTCACTGCCCCACGCCGTGCGCACCAGGTACTGGGTGCTCACCCCGACGTACGAGGCGTCGGTGACCACCCCACCGAGGTGCTGGTGGCCGGCGGGCACCTCGTCGGGGCCGCTGACCAGGTGCAACTTCTCGGGACGTACCCCGAGGAAGACCGTCCCGTGGTCGGCCCGGGCCCGGTCGGCGGGCACCGAGAAGCGCGCGCCGTGCGCGGTGACCAGCACCTCGTCGCCGCTGCGGCCGGCGGCCTCGCCGGCCAGGAGGTTGGACTGACCGAGGAAGTTCGCCACGAACGCGGTGGCCGGGTACTCGTAGAGGTCGGCGGGGGCGCCGAGCTGCTCGATCCGGCCGGCGTTCATCACCGCGACCGTGTCGGCCATCGTCATGGCCTCCTCCTGGTCGTGGGTGACGTGCACGAAGGTGATGCCGACCTCGGTCTGGATCCGCTTCAGCTCGATCTGCATCTGCCGGCGCAGCTTCAGGTCGAGCGCGCCGAGCGGCTCGTCCAGCAGCAGCACCTGCGGGTGGTTGATGAGCGCCCGGGCCAGCGCCACGCGCTGCTGCTGGCCGCCGGAGAGCTGGGCCGGCCTGCGCCGGCCGTAGCCTTCGAGCTGCACCAGCGCCAGCATCCGCTCGACCTGGTCGGTCACCTTGCGGATGCCGCGCCGGCGCAGCCCGAAGGCCACGTTCTCGTGAATGTCGAGGTGCGGGAAGAGCGCGTAACTCTGGAACACGGTGTTCACCGGCCGCTTGTACGGCCGCAGCCCGGCGATGTCCCGGTCGCCCAGCAGCACCTGCCCGCCGGTCGGTTCCTCCAACCCGGCGATCATCCGCAGGGTGGTGGTCTTGCCGCAGCCGGAGGCCCCGAGCAGGGCGAAGAACGAACCCTGCGGGATGGTGAGGCTGAGGTCGTCCACCGCGGTGAAGACGCCGAACCGCTTGGTCAGGTTGGCCAGCCGCAGATCGCCGGCCGGTGTCTCGTGTCCCATTGTCCTCACGCCCCGATGACCTGCTGGAACTTGGTCTCGTACTCCTTCTCCCGCTTCTCGTCCAGGGCCATGAAGACCTTGGACTTCGACAGCATCGCGTCGTCCGGGAAGATGAGGGTGTTGCTGGCCAGATCCGGGTCGATCTTCTCCATCTCGGCCTGTGCGCCCTTGACCGGGCAGATGTAGTTGACGTAGGCGGCGAGCTGCGCGGCGACCGCCGGGTCGTAGTAGTAGTTGATCAGCTCTTCGGCGTTCGCCTTGTGGGTGGCCTTGTTCGGCACCAGCATGTTGTCCGACCAGAGCATCACGCCCGACTCCGGCACCACGAACTTGATCTTCTCGTCCTCGAAGCCGAGCTGGATCACGTCGCCGGACCAGCCGATGCACGCGGCGATGTCGCCCTTGGCCAGGTCGGGGGCGTAGTCGTTGCCGGTGAACTTGCGGATCTGCTTGGAGTCCACGGCCTTCTTCAGCTTGTTCAACGCGTCGTCGAACTGCGCCGTGGTGAAGTTCGCCGGGTCGTGCCCGTTGGACTGGAGCAGCAGACCCATGGTGTCCCGCATCTCCGACAGCGCGGTCACCTTGCCCTTCAGGTCGGGGCGGGTGAGCAGCTCGTCGACGGTCCGGATCTCCTTGGCCACCTTGGCGTTGTACGCCAGCCCGGCCAGGCCGGACTGCCAGGGGATGGCGAGCTGGTTGTCGCTGTCGAAGGAGCGGTTACGCAGCGAGGGCAGCAGGTTCGCCTCGACGTTGGGCAGCTTCGCCTTGTCCAGCTTCTGGATCCAACCGAGCCGGATCATCCGGGCCGCCATCCAGTCGGTGAGGACCATGATGTCCCGCCCGGTGGTCTGGCAGCCGGCCAGCTGGTTCTGCACCTTGCCGAAGAACTCGTTGTTGTCGTTGACGTCCTCGGTGTACGTCACCTGGATCCCGGACTTCTTGACGAACGCGTCCAGGCTGGGTCGCTTGGACTCGTCCTTCTCGTCCACGTCCATGTACTGCGGCCAGTTCGAGAAGGCCAGCTTCTTTTCGGTGGCGGAGAGGTCGTCGCTCTTGCAACCGGCCTCGGTCTGCTGTGCGCCCTTGGTGCCGCAGCCGGCCAGCGTGCCCGCCGTGGCGAGCAAAGTGGCCGAGCCGAGGGTCCCGGTGAGCAGACCACGCCGGGTGAGGTGCCGGTGGGGACTACGCATGTGACGACTCCTAGGGGGGTCATCGTCGGCGGCGGGACGGGGGTGGCTCGCCGGCGGGAGGGTCAATGGCCATGGACGACTGATCCTGACATGGGGTGACCTTCCTTACAAGGGATTCCGTTGCGGGAATAGCGATCGACCACGAAATACGCCAGACTGCGCCGGGGCACTACGCTCGGCACGAGGATTCGGACATGGGAGCGGATGATGGCCAACCGGCAACTGGAGAACGGCAACGGCAGCCGTCGGGTGACCGTGCGCGAAGGCGCCAGTCACGCTCTGCTCGATGACGTGGCCAAGCAGATCATCGAGCAGCTCCAGGAGGACGGACGGCGGCCGTACGCGACCATCGGCAAGGCGGTCGGCCTCTCCGAGGCGGCGGTGCGGCAGCGGGTGCAGCGCCTGCTCGACGCCGGGGTCATGCAGATCGTGGCGGTTACCGATCCGCTCCAGCTCGGCTTCCCCCGCCAGGCCATGATCGGCCTGCGCACCGACGGCGACCTGGAGAGCGTGGCCGACCGGCTCGCCGAGTTCGAGGAGATCGACTACGTGGTGATCACCGCCGGGTCGTTCGACCTGCTGGCCGAGGTGGTCTGCCGCAACGACGAGCACCTGCTGGAGATCCTCCAGAAGCTGCGCGGGGTGCCGGGCGTGGTCTCGACCGAGGCGTTCGTCTACCTCAAGCTGCGCAAGCAGACCTACAGCTGGGGCACGGCCTGATACGGATTCCGTTGCGGCGGCAAACGACGCACGCTGAATCCGTTGCCATTCACCCCGGACACTTGCGTTATCAGCATCGCTTGTGCGATAACCGTGGGCAGAGCGGCCGGTGTCACCCCTGACCGGCCCGAGACCGATGGGGCTGACATGGCCAACGCCACCGACCACCTCTGGATGCACTTCACCCGGATGGCCAGCTACTCCGCCGGCGAGGTACCGACGATCGTGCGCGGCGAGGGCGCGTACGTCTGGGACTCGCAGGGCCGCCGCTACCTGGACGGACTCGCCGGGCTCTTCGTCGTCAACGCCGGCCACGGCCGCACCGAACTCGCCGAGGCGGCCGCCAAGCAGGCCGGCGAGCTGGCCTACTTCCCATTGTGGTCGTACGCCCACCCCAAGGCCGTCGAGCTGGCCGAAAAGGTCGCCTCGCTCGCCCCAGGCGACCTGAACCGGGTCTTCTTCACCACCGGCGGCTCCGAGGCCGTCGAGGCGGCGTGGAAGCTGGCCCGGGCCTACTTCAAGCGCACCGGTCAGCCGAACAAGTACAAGGTGGTCAGCCGCTACATCGCCTACCACGGCACCTCGATGGGCGCGCTGTCGATCACCGGCCTGCCCGGCATCAAGAGCGACTTCGAGCCGCTGGTGCCCGGCGGCATCAAGGTGCCGAACACCAACTTCTACCGGGCCCCCGAGCACGGCGACGACCCCGAGGCGTTCGGCCGCTGGGCCGCCGAGGAGATCGGCCGGGCCATCGAGCGGGAGGGGCCGGACACCGTCGCCGCGGTCTTCCTGGAGCCGGTGCAGAACTCCGGCGGCTGCTTCCCGCCGCCGCCCGGCTACTTCGAGCGGGTCCGGGAGATCTGCGACGCGTACGACGTGCTGCTGGTCAGCGACGAGGTGATCTGCTCCTGGGGTCGGCTCGGCGAATACTTCGGCGCCACCCGCTACGGCTACCAGCCGGACATCATCACCACGGCCAAGGGCATCACCTCCGGCTACGCCCCGCTCGGCGCCATGATCGCCAGCGAGCGGCTGATGGAGCCGTTCCTCACCGAGACCGGCATGTTCGCCCACGGGGTGACCTTCGGCGGCCACCCGGTCTCCTGCGCGGTGGCCCTGGCCAACCTGGAGGTCTTCGCCCGCGAGGACCTGATCGGCCACGTCCGGGCCAACGAGGGGGCCTTCCGGTCCACCCTGGAGAAGCTCAACGACCTTCCGATCGTCGGCGACGTCCGGGGCGACGGCTACTTCTACGGCATCGAACTGGTCAAGGACAAGGCCACCCGGGAGACCTTCGACGAGGCCGAGTCCGAGCGGCTGCTCCGCGGCTTCCTCTCCACCGCCCTCTTCCAGGCCGGCCTCTACTGCCGCGCCGACGACCGGGGCGACCCCGTCGTGCAGCTCGCCCCGCCGCTGATCGCCCAGCAGCAGCAGTTCGACGAGATCGAGCAGATCCTGCGCGCCGTGCTGACCGAGGCATGGTCGCGCCTCTGACCGGCGGCCCGGACGGGGCCGGTTCCCGGGACACCGGGGGCCGGCCCCGCGCCGTCGGGCCGGGTGCCGCCGCCGTCGGGGGCACCGACCGGACCCGGGTACGCCGGCTGCCCGACCTGGCCGTCCACGACCGGGCGACGCTGCACGCCGTGCTCGACGCCGGCCGGGTCGCCCACCTGGCCGTCGCCGACGGCGACCAGCCGTACGCGCTGCCGGTGGCGTACGCCCGGGACGGGGAGCGGGTGCTGGTGCACGGCTCCACCGGCAGCCGGCTGTTCCGGCACCTCGCCGCCGGCGCGCCGGCCTGCCTCACCGTCACCCTGCTCGACGGCCTGGTGCTGGCCCGCAGCGCCTTCGAGTCCTCGATGAACTACCGCTGCGCCATGGTGCTCGGCATCCTCACCGCGCTGGCGGGCGAGGAGAAGCTGGCGGCGTTGCACCGGCTCTCCGAGCATCTGTTCCCCGGCCGCTGGGCGGAGATCCGGCCGCCCTCGGCGAAGGAGTTGGCGGCCACGCTGGTGCTCGCCCTGCCGCTGGACGAGTGCTCGGTGAAGGTGAGCGCCGGCCCGCCCGACGATCCGGACGACGACCTCGGCCGGCCGGTCTGGGCCGGGGTGGTGCCGGTCGTCGAGACGTACGGGATTCCGCAGCCCGACCCGCGGCTGCGCCACGACCTGCCCCCACCGGAGTGGTGATGCGCTACCAGGACCTGTCGTACTGGCTGTCCAGCCTGGACCAGCCGCTGACCCCGCGCCCCGGCCTGCCCGGCGACACCGACGCCGACGTGGTGATCGTGGGCGCCGGCTACACCGGGCTGTGGACCGCCTACTACCTGGCCGCGGCCGACCCGACCCTGCGGATCGTCGTGCTCGAGAAGGAGATCGCCGGGTACGGCGCCTCCGGCCGCAACGGCGGCTGGTGCTCCGCGCTCTTCCCCACCTCCCTGCCGGCGCTGGCCCGCCGGCACGGCCGGGACCGGGCGCTCGCCATGCAGCGGGCCATGCAGGAGACCGTCCGCGAGGTCGGCCGGGTGGTCGCCGCCGAGGGCATCGACTGCGACTGGCGGGCCGGTGGCACGGTGGTGCTGGCCCGCACCGAGGTGCAGCTCGGCCGGGCCCGGGCCGCCGTCGCCGAGGCCCGCGAGCACGGGCTCGCCGACGCCGACCTGGTGCTGCTCGACGCCGACGAGGCCGCCGCCCGCTGCCACGCCGAGGGGGTACGCGGCGGCACGTACACCCCGCACTGCGCCGCCGTGCACCCGGCGAAGCTGGTCCGCGGCCTGGCCGCGGCGGTGGAGCGCCGGGGCGTACGCGTCTTCGAGCGGACCCCGGTGACCGCACTGCGGCCCGGGGCGGCGGTGACCCCGGCCGGAGTGGTCCGCGCCCCGGTGGTGGTCCGGGCGACCGAAGGCTTCACTCCCGCGCTGCCCGGCCAGCGGCGGGCCGTGGCGCCGGTCTACTCGCTGATGGTGGCCACCGAACCGCTGCCCGAGGCGACCTGGGCGGAGATCGGGCTGGCCGAACGGGAGACCTTCTCCGACTACCGGCACGTCATCATCTACGGCCAGCGCACCGCCGACGGCCGGCTCGCCTTCGGCGGGCGGGGCGCCCCCTACCACTACGGCTCGCGGGTCCGCCCCGACTTCGACCGGGAGCCCCGGGTCTTCGCGGCGCTGCGCCGGGTGCTCGGCGAACTGTTCCCGGTGCTCGGGCCCGAGGTGCCGGTGACGCACACCTGGGGCGGGCCGCTCGGCGTGGCCCGGGACTGGGCGGCCTCGGTGGGGCTGGACCGGTCGACCGGCCTGGCCTGGGCCGGCGGCTACGTCGGCGACGGCGTCGGCACCAGCAACCTGGCCGGCCGTACCCTGGCCGACCTGATCCGCGGCGAGCGGACCGACCTGACCGCGCTCCCCTGGGTCAACCACCGCTCGCCGCGATGGGAGCCTGAGCCCCTACGCTGGCTCGCCGTCAACGCCGGCCTCAAGGTCATGTTCTCCGCCGACGAGGCCGAATCCCGCACCGGCCGCCCCTCCCGCCGCGCCGCCGCCTTCTCCCACCTCCTGGGCCACTGACCCCCGTCCCGCCGGCCCGCACCCACCCACACCGCGTTGATCATGAGGTTGAAGGCATTCAGGGAGATCATGACCGCCGCTAACTTCATGATCATCGGCGGCAGAGACGGGATCCGCCCGAGGCCGCCCCGGCCTGGACCGCGTTGATCAAGAAGTTATGGTCAGCCGGAGGCCGGATCCTGATGGAAACCTCTTGATCAACCGGGGTGGGGCTGGTCAGGGGTTCGAGGCCGGGTGGTCGGTGCTTGTTTGACTCCGGCTCGGCGAGGTGGTGTCCGGGCCAACGGCGGGTTGACGGGCGCCCTGGACCTCGCGGAGGCCGGCAACCCTGGATGCCGCCGGTTGGCGAGCTGGAGTCGAGGCCGGGGCCCGGTGGGTCAGTGGTTGGGGGGGATTACGCGGAGGTGGCCGCGGCGGCCCTGTTGGGGGGTGTGCGGGGCGGAGTGGTCGTCGTCCGCCGGGGGGCGCGGCGGTGCGGGGCGGGCGGCCTCGCGGACGGCTTCGGCCAGGGCGACCAGGTCGTCGGTCGTGGGCGGCGGCGGCTCGAACTCGCCCTCGTGGCGCACCACGTCCCAGCCGCGCGGGGCGGTCAGGCTGCGGGCGTGCGGCTCGCACAGGTCGTACGTGTGCGGTTCGGCGAACGCGGCCAGGGGGCCCACCACGGCTGTGGACTCGTTGTAGACATAGGTCAATGTGGCGACCGCTTGCCGGGGGCAGCCGTTACGGGAGCAGCGCCGTGGTGACCTCACGGCGGCAGGGTATCCCCATTACCGGGTGCGGCGCACCGCTTCGCGTTGCGACACGCCCGTCATGGTGATCACATTCGTCCGATCGGCGGCTCGGCGCGCCGGGCCGGCGGCACGACGGCGGGCAGCCCGGGCGCGGGGGATACCCTGTGCGTCATGACGAGCCCGGAAAACCGCCGCCCCGGCTCCGGCCGGCGCACCCACCGCGACCGCCACGGGCGGGGGCTGCGGGGGCGGCTGGTGCCGGCCACCGTGCCGCTGGCCCGGACCAAGGCGGAGGTCTTCGACGACCTGGTGCTGGACACGGTGGAGACGCTCGAACGCCGGTTCGCCAAGGAGTTGGCCGGGGTCGAGTTCGCCGTCGAGGACGTCCCGCCGGACTTGAACGTCTACGACTCGGACGTGCTGGAGGACGGCGAGGTGCCGCTCGCCCGGCTGCTGCCGGGGCGCCCGGGCCGGCAGGAGGTGCCGCCGCGGATCGTGCTCTACCGGCGGCCGCTGGAGTTCCGTGCCATGGATCGCGAGGACCTCGCGGACCTAGTGCACGACGTGATCATCGAGCAGGTGGCGAACCTGCTCGGGGTCGACCCCGACGAACTGGCCTGAGCCGCCGTCGGACGACCGCCGCGTCCCGGCCGGCCCCCGCCGGCCGGGTCGCCGGCCCCGGACCCCGGGTGGCCCCCACCACCTCCCGGTCCGGTACGCGCGTCAGGCGGCGACCCGCCGCTTGAGCTTGCGCCGCTCCCGCTCGGAGAGCCCACCCCAGATCCCGAACCGCTCGTCGTGGCCGAGCGCGTATTCGAGACACTCCGTCTTCACTTCACACCGCGAGCAGATGCGCTTCGCCTCGCGGGTCGAGCCGCCCTTCTCGGGAAAGAACGCCTCCGGGTCGGTCTGCGAGCAGAGCGCCCGCTCCTGCCACTCCGGCGCGTTTCCGAGCAGGTCGGCCACCTCGAGCTGGCCGTCCATCCATTGCCTCCTTGTCGCGCACCGGCGTCATCGCCGCTGCAACCCCCCACGCGAAAGGCGTGCTTGTTCGTCCGGTCACAATTTGTTGCGTTCCGCGCGAACAACCCCATTCAAATTACACGCGTGTAATGCGTGCGCCGTCAAGCCGAACTTGATAATGGAGTCGCCCTCCCGACACGTTCCGGACGACCGTCGCAGCCGCCCAACCCTCGCAACCTGCCCTATCGATTCAGACCCCGGACGAGTAACGCCCTCCCCGGCGAGTTGCCCGAAGTTTTCTGCCGTGGCGCACCCGGTGTGGACACCGCCGGCGGCCCCCGGTGGAGGCTCCGGCGGGCCACCCCCGAGCGGCCGTGTTGACACCGTCCAAGATCAGCATTGGTGGGGCCCCAGGTTAACCCGGCCCGAGCGGTACCGCCCCTCGAGGCGGCAGACGCCGACCGCGCCCCGCCCAACATGTGGACGAGGCGCGACGGTGCTGGAGCCTGTGCGGTCAGCCCGCCCCCGGCGGTGAGCTGGCCGGCCAGACGAATTCGGCGATCGCCCCGCCGGTGACGGAAATCGCTCCGGCGGGGGCGCGGTCGTCCCACCAGACGGTATAGAGGCCCGCGGGCAGGTCCGGGTAGACGGCACTGTGGAAGACCCCGTCGCGGACGTGCCGCTCGCGTACGGCTGAGTGGGTGCGGGGCCCGTCCCGGTCGGCGCGGCTGATCTCGATCTCCCGACCGTGCAGGTCCCGTCCGGTATGGATGATCAGCGCGCCGCAGTCGCCACCGAGGTCGAGCACGACACTGCCGCTCTCCGAGGGGCCGAGCGTGTGCTGGTGCACGTGGCCTCCCCGCTCAGGACTTCGCCGCCGGCGGGTTGCCGAACCCGTCGTACGGAGTGCCGAGGAACGGGAAGTCGCCGAGGAAGGGCCCCGTCACGTCGGCGGCGCTCAGCCCCGGGGTGACCGCGGCCGCCGCGGCGTCCGGCTTGAACGTCTTGTCCACCAGCGGCACGGTCACCCCGGCGATCGCCCGCAGCGCGATGCTCACCACGTCGTCGCCGACCCGCCGGCCGTTCGGGAAGCCCGCCAGGTCACCGCCGAGCACCCCGAAGGGGTCCGGCTTCCGGCTGGGCCGGATCGCCGTGTTCAGCCGCAGCATGTCGGCCTGCACGTCGCCGGTCGTGGTGGCGAAGCCGTCGATCAGTCCGGCCGGCACCCCGGTGAGCAGGATCGCCACCAGGTCGGCCCGCGGCTTCTTCGACTTGTTCAACGCATCCAGGCTGGGGAACACGCCCGGGTAGAGCGCCGGCAGCAGCGCGGCCAGCTCGGGATGCTCGACGAACTGGGCGAAGCGTTTGTCCTCGGCGGGCGGCAGGGTGTTCCACAGGTCCTTCTTGGACATCGGCACGACGACCTCGTTGAACAGCGGATTGCCCAGCCGGGAGACCTGGGTGAAGGGACCGGCGGCGGTGTCCGCGGCCACCCGGTCGCCGAGCACCCGGACCTGCTGTCGGGACGCGGTCGTCCAGACGCCGATGGTCGAGGCGCGGTCGGCGTAGCCGTACCGACCGGCCCGGCGGCGGACCTTGTCGAGCGGCACCTGCACGGCGAGGCTGTGCACGTTCAACCGGTCCAGCGCGTTGACCGGCTCGCCCTCGGTCTTGAACAGCTTCTTGCCGGCCACGTGCAACTGCTGGAAGGGGCGCAGCGTGCCGAGGTCGAACACGGCGCCCAGGTCGACGAAGAAGCCGTCGGCCCGCTGGCCGGCGAAGACCTTCTCCCCGGTCGACAGCCGGAACGTCGCCTGCCGCACCAGGTCGGCGTACTTGGGGGTGGACAGCGGTCCCACGTTGCACGGCGGGCAGGGCAGCTTGTGGGCCAGCACGTGCTCCCGGCCGTCGGCCACCCGGGTCAGCCGGTAGAACTGCCGCCGGTTCCAGTTCTTGCTGTCCAGCGACTCGATCGGGCCGGTGTTGTAAAGAAAACTGTTCGGATTGGTGATCTCGGTGGTGAATTCGAAGCGATAGGTGACGTCGGGATAACCGTCTCCATCGTTGTCAACGTGAATCTCGTACCGGACGTCGTCGCCGAACTCGAAGAAGTTGGGGCCGCCGGAGGGGAGCTGCACCGGCACGTAGTTGGCGATCAACGTGACCGTGTCGGGCTGGCTCGGGCTGACGAACGCGTACAGGTCGGAGCTGTCGGCGACCGGATCCTTGGCGATCTCCGGGGCCTCGCGGTGAGAGGACATGGCGGACCACACCTTCGTCGGGGGGAGCGGAAGTCGGGACCGGCGCCGAGAGCCCGCGCCGGAAGGGGTCGCGCCGGTGCGGCGCGAGGAGGGTCAGCGCCGGCCGGCGGCGCGGACCAGGCGCTCGGCCAGGCCGCGGTCGCGTACCTGGATCCGGGTCGTGCCGACGAAGACGTCCAGCGCGCCGGAGGCCGCGTCGCGGAGGTGGACCACGATCGGCTCGTCGCGCCGGCCCGCGGAGGGGGCGTTCTGCGCGGCGGACAGGCCCGGCACGGTGAGTGCGGCGGCGCCCAGGGTGGCGCTGGCGGCGGCGGTCAACGTCTGCCGGCGGGTCAGTCGCGGCCAGGGCCGCCGCTTCGGCTCATCAGTGGTCATGGGCAACCTTTCCGGGCCGGCGCCGCAGCGCCCACGGTGGACCGGGACCCGGACGCCGCCGGGTGCCCCGGGCTGGGGGCGCCGGCGGCGGTCCTCGCCGCGACCGCCGCCGGCATCCACTGGTACGGCCGCAGGCGCAGAAAGGTTCGACGCTAGACGAGTAGTTCCGAAGTCAGGGGTCGATGTCTGGGCATGAGGAGAGGGCATCCAGGATCATGTTGTGACGCAAGACCTGGATACCCTCTTGACCGCACTGTACGTGAAGATCGACGACAGCATCCGCACGCCCCGGTGGCGTGGCAGGCCGCCGCTGTTGACCGACTCCGAGCTGGTGTGCCTGGCCGTGGCGCAGGTCCTGCTCGGCGCCCGGTCGGAAGCGCACTGGATCCGCTACGCCGGCATCCACCTGCGCGCCTGGTTTCCGTACCTGCCGCAGCGGCCGGGCTACAACAAGCGGCTCCGCGCCGCACTGCCGCTGGTCAAGAAGGCGATCCGGGACCTGGCCCGCGATAGTGACTTCTGGTTCGACAACCACTGGATCGTCGACTCCACCCCGATCCCGTGCGGCATGTCCCGCCCCACCACCCAGCGATCGGACCTGGCCGGGTGGGCCGGGTATGGCTATTGCGCCTCGCACTCCCGGTTCTTCTGGGGACTACGCCTGTACCTGGTGTACACCCCGACCGGGATGCCGATCCTGTGGGCCCTGGCGAACCCGAAGATCGGCGAACGGGAAGTCCTCGCCGCGATGGTGGACGTCGAGGCGGACGTGGTGGCCGAGCACGACGGGATCCTGCTGATCAGCGACAAGGGATTCGCCTCCAAGCCGTTCGAACGGCAGTTGGCCGAGCAGGGCATCGAACTGCTCCGCCCGTCACGCAAGAAGGAGAAGGCCCGCTACGGCGAACCGATGCTCAAGAAGGTCCGACAGCTCATCGAGTCGGTCAACGACACCCTCAAAGACCAACCCGACCTGGAACAACACGGCGGACGGACCTTCGCCGGCGTCGCCGTACGCGTCGCCCAACGCCTCCTGGCCATGACCGCCGCGATCTGGCACAACAACAACACCGGCGCACCCGTCACCCGGTCACTGATCGCCTACGACCACTGACCGAACTTCGGAACAACTCATCTAGGCGCCGGCGTGACCGTACGCGGTCGTGCGCTTGCGGACCGGTCGGCCCGCCGCCGCCGCGATCCCCCGGAGCTGCTCCTCGGTCCGGGCCGAGCCGTTGCCGGAGCCGGCCATCCGGGAGATGGTCTCCTCCATCAGGGTGCCGCCCAGGTCGTTGCAGCCGCCCTGGAGCATCGCCACCGTGCCGGCGTCACCGAGCTTCACCCAGGAGCACTGGATGTTGGGGATCCGGCCGTGCAGCAGCAGCCGCGCCATCGCGTGCACGACCCGGTTCTCGCGCCAGGTCGGGCCGGGCCGGGCGATGCCGGCCAGGTAGATCGGCGCGTTGGTGTGCACGAAGGGCAGCGCCACGAACTCGGTGAACCCGCCCGTGCGGTCCTGCACGCCGGCCAGCACCCGGAAGTGGGCGAGCCACTGGCCCGGGTGGTCGACGTGGCCGTACATCATCGTGGAGCTGGACCGGATGCCCAGCTCGTGGGCCGCGCTGACCACCTCGACCCAGGCGGCGGCCGGCAGCTTGCCCTTGGTGAGCACCCAGCGCACGTCGTCGTCGAGGATCTCCGCGGCGGTGCCCGGAATGGTGTCCAGGCCGGCCTCCCGGAGCTGGAGCAGCCACTCCTTCACCGGCACGCCCGCCTTCGCCGCGGCCGTGACGATCTCCATCGGGGAGAAGGCGTGGACGTGCATCCCCGGCACCCGGGCCTTGATCGCCCGGACGATGTCGGCGTAGCCGGTGACCGGCAGCTTCGGGTCGATGCCGCCCTGGAGGCAGACCTCGGTGGCGCCGGCCGCCCACGCCTCCTCGGCCCGGTCGGCGACCTGGTCCAGGGAGAGCCGGAACGCGTCGGCGTCGCTCTCGCGCTGCGCGAAGGCGCAGAACCGGCAGCCCACGTAGCAGACGTTGGTGAAGTTGATGTTGCGGTTGACGACGTACGTGACGTCGTCGCCGACCGCGTCCCGGCGGACGTCGTCGGCGATCCGGCAGAGCTCGTCCAGGGCCGGGCCGTCCGCGCCGAACAGCGCCAGCGCCTTCGCCTCGTGCCCCGGTTCGAGCAGCGCGGCCGGATCGTCGGCGGCCAGCCGCAGGCCGGCACGCAGGTCGGGGTCGCTCACCACGGCGGTCGGTACGGTGACCTTCGCGGCCACCTCGGACCAGTCGCCGTAGACGTCGTCGAAGTCGCCCCGCCGGTCCCCGGTCCGCCCGGTGGTGTCGATGGTGACGTGCAGGTCGGTCCGCCCGCCGAACACCTCCTCCGGCTCCTGCCACGGCCGGCCCACCGGGCGGGCCGCCTCGACGGCGAGCCCGGTCTCCGGGTCGGCCAGGGCCGTGACGTGCGGCTGCAGGCGCGGGTCCAGCCACGGGTCGCCGGCCCGGACGTACTCCGGGTAGACGGTCAGCCGCTCGCGCAGGGTGAAGCCGGCCTGCCCGGTATGCCGTGCCAGCTCGTCCAGGTGTGGCCAGGGCCGCTCCGGGTTGACGTGGTCCGGGGTGACCGGCGAGACGCCGCCCCAGTCGTCGATGCCGGCGCGCAGCAGCAGGTCGTACTCGCCCTCGATGAGGTTCGGCGGGGCCTGGACGCGCGCCTTCGGGCCGAGCAGCACCCGGGCCACCGCCACGGTGGCGGCCAGGTCGTGCAGCTCCGCGTCCGGCATGCCGCGCATCGCGGTGTCCGGCTTGGCGCGGAAGTTCTGCACGATCACCTCCTGGAGGTGGCCGTACTCCCGGTGCGCCCGGCGGATCGCGAAGAGGGCGTCGACCCGCTCGGCCAGGGTCTCCCCGATGCCGATCAGCAGGCCGGTGGTGAACGGCACGCCGACCCGGCCGGCGTCGTCGAGCACCCGCAGCCGCACCGCCGGCTCCTTGTCCGGCGAGCCGTAGTGCGGGCCGCCCGGCTCGGACCAGAGCCGGGTCGCGGTGGTCTCCAGCATCATGCCCATGCTCGGCGCGACCGGCTTGAGGCGTTGCAGCTCCGACCAGGACAGCACGCCCGGGTTGAGGTGCGGCAGCAGGCCGGTCTCCTCCAGCACCGCCACGGCACAGGCGCGCAGGTAGTCGAGGGTGGAGTCGTAGCCCCGCTCGTCCAGCCACCGCCGGGCCGCCGGCCAGCGCTCCTCTGGGCGGTCGCCGAGGGTGAACAGCGCCTCCTTGCAGCCCTGCGCGGCGCCCTCCCGGGCGATGGCGAGCACCTCGTCCTTCTCCAGGTACGCGGCGGGCAGCCGGTGCGGCACCGTGGCGAAGGTGCAGTAGTGGCAGCGGTCCCGGCAGAGCCGGGTCAGCGGGATGAACACCTTCTTGGAGAAGGTGACGACGCCCGGGCGGCCGGCCTCCCGAAGCCCGGCGTCGCGGATCTCGCCGGCGATCCGGAGCAGCTCGTCCAGCGCCGTGCCGCGCGCGGCGAGCAGCGCGCTCGCCTCGGCCACGTCCAGCGCCCGGCCGGTGGCGGCCCGGCCCAGGGCCCGCCGGACGCTCGCCTCGGTCGGGGCGGGATCGCTGCGATCAACCATCCGCCCAGCCTATGCGCTGCCCGGCGCCGGGCCGCCCGCCCCCGGTCAAGGAGGCGGGCAGCGCCCGGCGGTTCAGCGCGGGTGGTTCGGGTCCTCCCGGTCGAAGCGCTGCGTGCGATCGCCGTCCGGCGGGGCGGGCTGGCCGGGGTCGACCGGCTGGCGCGGGATGGCCTGGGTCGGGTCGACCGACGGCGGCTGGCCGAACGGCGGCGCCGGGTGCGGCGCACCGCCGTACGGGGGCGCGGACTGCGGGCCGCCGAACGGCGGGCCCGACTGCGGGCCACCGAACGGCGGGCTCGACTGCGGGGCGTGCGGCGGGGCGGTGTTGAACGGCGGCGCGGACTGCGGGCCGTACGGGCCGGACTGCGGGTAGCCGCCCGGCTGCTGCGGCACGCCGGCCTGCGGGTAGCCGCCCGCCGCGGGGTAACCGCCGGGCTGACCGGGGCCGGGCTGCTGTGGCCAGCCGGGCTGTGCCTGGCCGTAGACACCGGGCTGCGGCTTGGGCTTCGGGACGTAGTAGAGGGTGCGCCAGATCTTGAAGACCACGAACGCGGCGACCCCGAAGACGGCCAGCCAGGCCACCCGCGTGAGCAGGCCGAGGAAGGCGTCCAGCACCTCGCCGTCGGCGAGCCGGCCGACCAGCCAGATCAGGAGGGTCAGCGTGCCGAACGCGGCGCCGACGGCGTACTCGACCAGCGCCACCTGGGTGATCAGCTTCGCCTTCGACAGCACCGGGCGGACGTGGCTGGCGAGCAGCACGGCCAGCACCGGCAGGACGGTCGACTCCAGGCCCACGAAGGAGAAGAAGCTGCTCCCGGCCCGGCCGCTGAACGTGCTGTAGTCGTCGACGGGGACCAGCAGCCGCAGCAGGCCGACGAAGAGGAGCACGGCGTTCGCGCCGAGCAGGACGAGCGCGGCCAGGTCGCGCAACGGCTTGGTCAACTGGCTGGCCTGCGTGGTGTCGCCGGACGCGGGCTCGGCGGGGCTGGTCACGGACTCCCCCTGGGGACGAAAACGGACAGTTGCCGACGTGAGCGTAGTCTCTCCGGCCACCGGGCGATCGACGGCCGCGCGTGCGGAAGGATGGACGCCATGCGCATCGTGGTTCTGACCGGCGGCATCGGGGGCGCCCGGTTCCTGCTCGGCGTCCGGGCGTACGCCCGGGAGGTGGGAGCCGAGGTGACCGCCGTGGTCAACGTCGGCGACGATCTGCTGCTGCACGGGCTGAAGGTCTGCCCCGACCTGGACAGCGTGATGTACACGCTGGGCGGCGGCGCCGATCCGGAGCGGGGCTGGGGCCGGGTGGGCGAGACCTGGACGGTCAAGTCCGAGCTGGCCGCGTACGGCGCCGAGCCGGCCTGGTTCGGGCTGGGCGACAAGGACCTCGCCACCCACCTGGTACGCACCACCATGCTCAACGCCGGGTATCCGCTGTCCCAGGTCACCGAGGCGCTGGCCACCCGCTGGCAGCCCGGCGTACGCCTGCTGCCGGCCACCGACGACCGGCTCGAGACGCATGTCGTGGTGAGCGCGAGGAGTGAGCTTGCGAGCCCCGCAGTCGCGAACGGTGCCGGCACAGCCGAGGTGGACGGCGGCCAGCGGGCGATCCATTTCCAGGAGTGGTGGGTGCGTTACCGGGCCGACCTCCCGACGCACCGGTTCGTCTTCGTCGGCGCGGAGACGGCCAAGCCGGCACCCGGGGTGCTGGAGGCGATCCGCGCCGCGGACGTGGTGCTGGTCGCGCCGAGCAACCCGGTGGTGAGCATCGCCCCGATCCTGGCCGTGCCGGGCCTGCGCGACGCGGTCGCCGACGGGCCGGCCCCGGTCGTCGGGGTGTCCCCGATCATCGGCGGCGCCCCGGTCCGCGGCATGGCCGACCGCTGCCTGTCCGTGCTCGGCGTCGAGTGCAGCGCGGCCGGGGTGGGCGGCCTCTACGGCGCCCGGTCGACCGGCGGCCTGCTCGACGCCTGGCTGGTCGCGCCCGAGGACGAGGGCACCGAAGTGCCGGACGTGACCGTGCGTCCGGCGCCGCTGCGGATGACCGACGAGGCGGCGACGGTGGCGATGGTCCGGGCCGCGTTGGAGCTGATGTGAGGCTGGAGATCCTGCCGGTGCTGGGCATCGGCGACGTGACCGAGGGCGACGACCTGGCGGCGATGATCGCCACCGCCGCGCCCTGGCTGCGCGACGGCGACGTGCTGGTGGTGACCAGCAAGATCGTGTCCAAGGCGGAGGGCCGGCTGGTCGACGTGCCGGCCGACGGGCCCGAGCGGCTCGCCGCCCGGGACGAGGTGCTGGCCGGGGAGACCGCCCGGGTGGTGGCCACCCGCGGCGCGACCCGGATCGTGCAGACCCACCACGGGTTCGTGATGGCCTCCGCCGGCATCGACGCGTCCAACGTGGACAAGACCCGGCTGGTGCTGCTGCCCGAGGATCCGGACGGCTCCGCCCGCGCGCTCCGCGCCACGCTGCGCGAACGGTACGACCTCGACGTCGCGGTCATCGTCAGCGACACCATGGGCCGGCCGTGGCGCAACGGGCTCACCGACGTGGCGCTCGGGGTGGCCGGCATGCCGGCGATCCGCGACCACCGAGGCGAGATCGACCCCTACGGCAACGAGCTCCAGCTCACCGAGATGGCCGTGGTGGACGAGCTGGCCGGTGCCGGCGAGCTGATCAAGGGCAAGTGCGACCAGGTGCCGGTCGCGGTGATCCGCGGCTACCTGGGCGAGACCCGGGACGACGACGAGGGTGCCCGGACGCTGGTCCGGGACGCCGCACTGGACCTCTTCTCCCTGGGCACCGCCGAGGCGCGCGCCGCCGGCCTGCGGGAGGCGGCCACCCTGGCGGACGGTCCCGGCCCGACCCCGGCCGATCCGGCCGCCGTCGACCGGGCCATCGCCGCCGTCGCCCAAGTGGTCGCGTCCGGCACCGTCTTCACCCACGTCACCGACGAGGCGGTACGCGCCGGACTGGTCGCCACCGTGCCCGGCTGGCCGGCGCAGGCCACCGGCCTGGTCCTCGGCGCGCCACCGGCGCCGCTCGACCCGGCGGACCTGGTCCGGTTCGGCGCCGACCTGCAACGGCTGCGCATCGCGCTGGCTGCCGAGGGCGTCTCGTCGGCCCTGCTCCCCCCGCCGCCCGGCAGCACCGCCAGCGCCAGCCTCGCCCTCTGACCTCTGGCGGTGGGCCGGCCGGAGGTCAGGCGTCGAGGACGGCGCGGCCGAGGGGGGTCAGGGTGTGCAGGACGGTGTTGCGGTCGCGGTGGCTGACCAGCAGCCCGGCGTTGCGCAGCACGGTGGTGTGCTGGCTGGCCGCGGCGGCGGAGATGCGCAGCCGGCGGGCCACCTCGCCGGTGGTGCAGCCCTCGTCGGCGGCCTCCAGCACGGCCGCCCGGGTCCGGCCGAGCAGGGCGGCCAGCGCCTCCCGCTGCGCGGCGTCGGCGTCCCCGCGGGCGCCGCTGCCCGGCTCCGGCATGAGGCCGCCGAGCCGGTCGACGGGATAGACCAGCACCGGCGGCAGGTTGGGGTCGAGGAGCGCGACCGGGGTGCGCGCGCAGAAGAACGAGGGGACCAGCAGCAGCCCCCGACCGTCGAGGTGCAGTTCCCGGCTGTCCGGGTAGTCGAGGACCTCCAGCACCCCGTCGGCCCAGCGCATGCTCGGCCGGAGGCTGGCCAGCAGCCCTTCGGCGCCGCCGTCGAGCATGGCCCGGGCGCGGCGGGCCCGGTCCGCCTCCACGGCGGCCTGGATCCGCGACCAGTACGGGGTGACCGCCAGCGACTGGTACCGGACCATCGAGTCGGTCAGGTGGCGCAGCACCTCGGGCTCCCCGCGGGCCAGCGCGGTCGCCGACGAGGGCAGCAGGTTCTCCTCGCCGAGCAGGGTCAGGTCCCGGCGGAGCAGGTCGACCGGCGTGCCCCGGACCGCCTCCAGCCCTGCCTCTAGGCCGTCCTTGCTGGCGTACGGGGTGAGGAAGTCGGGGAAGTAGCCGCGGGGCGGGTTGAGCGCCAGCAGCAGGCGGTAGCGTTCGGCGGCGCTGTCCGTCCGCAGCCCGTCGGCCACGGTGCGTCGCCACCCGGTCAACAGCGGGTCACGCCCGCGGCCTTGGAGCAGGTGCAGGCTGAGGACCAGTTCCCAGACGGGATCCGCGGCAGGGGCCACCCTGGTCCGCAGGATGTCCTCGCGGGAGAAAATGACCTTCAGCATGGAGCTCTCCCGGGCGGACAGAGGGAGTGCCCGCCACCTTGAGCACTGTACCCGCCGGCACTTATCTCCATCTTTAAGCGTGGAATGAAAAACCTCGACGGTGCCCGACCGGATTGGGCACACTTCCCTTGCCCGCCGATGCCGGAGCACGGCGGCCGACGACCAGCTCGTCGGTCAGCGGGCACACCGGTCGGCCGGGCGGCACCACGAGGGTCTGCGGCTGTTCTCCGTGGAGGTGTCGTCCGGCGACCGCTCAATCGAGCCAGAGCGCCACCCGATGGTCCTCGTCGGTGACGTAGTAGCAGCGCCCGTCCAGCTCGGCCAGCCCTTCCACGTGGTGGAACGGCGCCAGCTCGGCCACCAGCTTCCCCGCCACCCGGGCGTCCGGGCCGACGTCGTGCCGGAACCGGACGTGCCGCGACGTCACCGCGCCGCCGTGCGGATGGTCGTCCAGCAGCACCGAGCCCTTGCCGACCGCGTCGATCGAGCCGATCACCGCCGCGTAGCCGCCGCCCGGCGTCGGCGTGACGGCCCGGAAGCCGGTCAGCGCGCCCGCCGGGGTCACCCCGGTCAGGGCGTACGCCCCGACGGCCCGCGGCCAGCCCGGCGGCTCGCCGAACATGTCCGCCACCCCGGCCAGCTCGACCAGGATCGGCTCGCCCTCGGCGGTCACCGGGAAGCGCAGCCCGAGCAGCACCGTCCCGGCCGGAGTGAAGGCCGCCGCCTCGACGTTGAGCGGCAGGTCGTCCTCGGCCAGCCGGCTCACCCAACTCTTGGCCCGGGCGGTGCCCCGGGCCAGGGTCTCCACGATGAACCGCTGCCGGACCCGGTCCCCCGGCGGCAGCGGCGTCAGCGGCGCGGCGGCGAGCGCGTCGTTGATCGCCCGGTGCAGCCGGAACCGGTTGCGCACCACGTGCAGCGGCAGCGTCCCGCGCGCGGCGTCGTCCTCCCGGAACCGGGCCGCGAACGCCCGGCGGGGGCGCAGCGGGCCGGCCTTGGAGCCGAAGTGCGAGCCGAAGACGTACACCCAGCCGTCGTGGTGGGCGAGCGCCTCGCCGTCCTCGGTGCGGCCGTTCTCCGGGCCGGCGTCGGCGGCCACGTGGTGCGCCACCCACGCGCCGTCCGCCCGCTCCAGCAGCAGGGCCAGGCACTGTTCCACCGGGCCCTCGTCGAGGACGGTCCAGAACCCGCGCCGGGCGCCGTGGGCGCGCAGCAGGGCCGGGGAGCGTACCGGCAGCAGGTCGCTGGCCTCGTTGCCGGCCACGACGAACTCCACGAGTCGCAGGGTCACCCGGCCAGGGTACGGAGGGCGCGCCCGTACAGTGGCGGGGTGCCGGACACCGAGACGTACGCCGACCTGCACGCCGACGCCACCGCGGTGCTGCGCCACTGGACGGCGACCAGCGCGGCGGCCGCCGCGAACCGCGACCGCACCCTGGCGCTGCTGGCCGCCGGGCCGGTGGCGATGAGCCGGGCGCACCGGTCCGGGCACGTCACCGCGAGCGCGCTGGTGCTCGACCCGACCGGCGCCCGGGTGCTGCTCTGCCTGCACGGCAAGTTCCGCAAGTGGGTGCAGCTCGGCGGGCACTGCGAGCCCGGCGACCGGACCCTGGCGGCCGCCGCGCTGCGCGAGGCCACCGAGGAGTCCGGCATCGCCGGCCTGGTGGTCGACCCGGTGCCGATCGACGTGGACGTCCACCCGGTGGCCTGCCAGGGCGGCTCCCTGCACTACGACGTCCGGTTCGCCGTGCTCGCCCCGGCCGGGGCGACCGAGCGGGTCAGCGCCGAGTCCGAGGCGCTGGGCTGGTTCCCGCCGGACCGGCTGCCCGCGCCGCTGGCCGACGGGACCGTCCAGCTGGTGGCGCCGGCGCTGGCCCGGCTTGCCGCCCGTTGACCCGGGACCCGGTCAGACCAGTCCCTCCTCGCCGCGCTCCTTGAGCTCGTCGACCACCTTCTTCACGTCCTGCGCCCGGTCGCGCGGGCAGACCAGCAGGGCGTCCGGGGTGTCCACCACGATCAGGTCGTGGACCCCGATCGCGGCCACCAGCCGGCCGGACTGCGGCACCACCACCACGCCGGTGCTGTCTCGCAGCAGCACACCCGGCTTGGCGTCGCCGCCCAGCACCACGTTGCCGGCGGCGTCGGCGGGGAGCACCTCGCCGAGGGTGTGGAAGTCGCCGACGTCGTTCCACCCGAAGTCGCCCGGGACGGTCGCCACCCGGCCGGCGGTCGCCGCGCCCTCCATCACCGCGTAGTCGACGGAGATCTTCGGCAGGGTCGGCCAGACCGTGCCGAGGACGTCGTCCTGCTCGGGGGTGCCCCAGGCCGCCGCGATCGCGGCGATCCCCGCGTGCAGGGCCGGCTGCTGCCGGGCGAGCTCGGCCAGGAAGACATCCACCCGCCAGACGAACATGCTGGCGTTCCAGAGGTGCCGGCCGGAGCGCACGTAGCCCTCCGCCACGTCGGCGGCCGGCTTCTCCTTGAACTCGATCACGGGGCGCAGCGGGCCGTCACCCACCGGCTCACCCGTCTCCAGGTAGCCGTAGCCGGTCTCGGCCCGGGTCGGGGTGATGCCCACGGTCATCAGCGAACCCTGCTCGGCGCCGCGGATCGCCTGCCGGACCACCTCGGCCCAGCGCGCCGGGTCACCGATCAGGTGGTCGGCGGCGAAGGAGCCCATCACCGCCTCCGGCTCGCGTTCGGCGATCACCGCCGCGGCCAGCGCGATCGCCGCGCAGGAGTCCCGCGGCGAGGGCTCGACCAGGATGTTCTCCTCCGGCACGCCCGCCAGTTGCCGGGCCACCGCCGCGACGTGCGCGGCCCCGGTGACCACCAGCGTGCGTTCGGGCGCGGTCAACGGCGACAGTCGGTCCACCGTGGCCTGGAGCAGCGAGGCCGGGGTGCCGGTCAGCGGGTGGAGGAACTTGGGGTGGCCGGCACGGGACAGCGGCCACAACCTCGTGCCACTGCCACCCGCCGGGATGACGGCGTAGAACATCAGCACATCATGCCCGAACCGTCCCACTACGGGCCGGGGGTCGGACGTACCCGCAGGTGACACTCAGGCACGCGCCCGGCTCCACGCAGCGATGTGCACCTCCGCGCTGGACTCCCAGGTGAACTCCTTGGCCCGGTCGAAACCGGCCTTGGCCAGGGAGAGGCGACGCTGCTCGTCGTCGAGCAGCGCGGTCAGGTCGGTGGCGATCTGTTCCGGGTCCTCGCTGGTGTACGCCACGGCGTCGCCGCCCACCTCGGGCAGGGAGAGCCGCGGGGTGGTGAGCACCGGCGCCGCGCACGCCATCGCCTCCAGGATGGGCAGGCCGAAGCCCTCGCCGTAGGACGGGTAGGCGGCGACCAGCGCGCCACCGAGGAAGCCGGGCAGGTCGGCGTAGCGCAGGTAGCCGGGGCGGAGCAGCCGCAGGTGCGACGGCACCTCGGCCACCGCGCGGTCGATGTCGTCGTCGTGCCCCTGACCGCCGGCGATGACCAGCGCGGGCGGGTTCTCCCGGTCGGCCACCGCGCGGACCCAGCCGCGGATCAGATTGGGTACGTTCTTGCGCGGCTCCTTGGCCCCGAGGAACGCGACGTAGCTGCTGCTGCCGAGCCCGAGGCGGGCGCGGACCCGTGCCTTCTCCTCCTCGCTCGGGGCGTGGAAGGCGGCCTGGTCGACCCCGTGGTAGGCCACGTCGATCCGGGTCGGATCGGCGTCCAGCAGGCGGATCAGCTCGTCCCGGGTGGCCTTGCTCGGCACGATCACCCGGTTGGCGCGGCGCAGCGAGGTCTTGATCGCGCTGCGGAAGAAGGTGCGGCGCGACTTGTCGTAGTGCTCCGGCTCGGTGAAGAAGGTCGCGTCGTGCACGGTGACCGTGACCGGGCAGCCGGCCCGCAGCGGGCAGGTGTAGAAGGGCGAGTGCAGCACCTCGGCGCCCACCTGCTGGGCCAGCAGCGGCAGGCCGGTCTGCTCCCAGGCGAGCCGGGCGGGGCGGTGCGCGACGGCCGCCGGGGCGGGGATCACCTCGGCGCCGGGCAGCATCCGGGTGTAGCGCTCCAGGTCGGTGCGGAGGCTCACCACGGCCAGGTCGACGCCGGAGCCGCAGACCCGGCCGAGGGCACCGAGCAGGCCGTCGACGTATCTACCGACGCCGCCGCGATCGGCGGGGACACTCGTGGCGTCGATGAGCACGCGGGGCGGGCGACCGGCGGTCACGGGGCGACTCCTCAGGCTGGCGCGTCTGTGGGGAACAACACTGTCGGCAAGCCTACGCCGGGCCGGGTGCCCGACGCTGACTGCGACCCGACGGTACGCCGACTTGTCGTTGTCATCGAGTACGCGTCCCGGGCGCGTATCGTTCGCGCCGATGGCCGACAACATTGCCCGGGTGTTCGCCGACGCGATCGCGACCGACCCCGCCCGCCCGCTGCTGACCTGGTACGACGACGCCACCGGCGAGCGCACCGAACTTTCCGGCGCGACGCTGGCGAACTGGGTGGCCAAGACGGCCAACCTACTGGTCGACGAGGTCGCCCTCGCCCCCGGCGACTCGGCCGCCGTGCTGCTGCCGCCGCACTGGCAGACCGCCGCCGTGCTGCTCGGCTGCTGGTCGGCGAAGCTGACCGTGGCCGAGACACCGGGCGACGTGGACGTGCTCTTCGCCGCCGCCGGCGGGGTCGACGAGGCGGGCGCCTGGTCGGCGGGCGAGCGCTACGCGCTGGCCCTCGACCCGTTCGCGATGCCGATGCGGGAGGTGCCGGCCGGCTTCGCCGACTTCGTGTCGGCGGTACGCGGCCACGGCGACCACTTCAGCCCGTACCCGGGGGGCGGCGCCGGGGACGAAGCTCTGCTGGCCCGCGCGGAGGCCCGGGCCACGGAGCTCTGCCTCACTCCCGGCGACCGGCTGCTGATCGACGTGACCCGGCACCCCGACCCGGTCGACTGGCTGCTGGCCCCGCTCACGGCCGGCGCCACCCTGGTCGCCTGCGCCAACCTGGACCCGACCCGCCTCGACGCCCGCACGGCAACGGAAAAGGTCACCCGCGCCCTGACCTGAGCCGAGCCCTCACCCCTCCCCCTCGCGATCTTGCAGTTGCGGCCCCCGGTCCGGGGGATTCACCCCTTTCGTCGGGGCCGAGAGTGCAAGATCGCCGAGGCGGGGAGGGCAGGGGGAGGGTCAGGCGCGGGTGGGGTGGTCGGACTCGGCGCGGCGCTGGGCGAAGGCGGCGAAGGCGGTCAGCGACTCCGGGTTGGCCAGGGCGCCCCTGGCCGCGGCGTTGTCCACCGGGGTGCCGGTGAGGATCTTCTTGACCGGCACCTCCAGCTTCTTGGCGGAGAGGGTGCGCGGGACGGCCCGGACCTGGTGGATCTCGTCGGGGACGTGCCGCGGCGACAGCGCGGTACGCAGCTCCCGGCAGATCTTCTTCCGCAGCTCGTCGTCCAACTCCAGGCCCTCGGCCAGCACCACGAAGAGCAGCAGCTCGCCGGCCCCGCCCTCGTCGTCCTCGAGGTGCACCACGACCGAGTCGACCACCTCGTCCAGCCCCTCGACCACCGAGTAGAACTCGGCCGTGCCGAGCCGGACGCCGCCCCGGTTGAGGGTGGCGTCGGAGCGGCCGGTGATCACGCAGCCGCCGCGCTCGTTGACGGTGATCCAGTCGCCGTGCCGCCAGACCCCGGGGTAGAGCTCGAAGTACGCCTCCCGGTAGCGGGAGCCGTCGGTGTCGTTCCAGAAGCCGACCGGCATGCTCGGCATCGGCTCGGTGATCACCAACTCGCCGAGCTGGCCGATCACCGGCGTGCCGTCGGCCGAGCGGGCCTCCACCTTCGCGCCGAGCGCCCGGCAGGTGATCTCGCCGGCGTGCACCGGCAGCAGCGGCACGCCGCCGACGAAGCCGGTGCAGACGTCCGTGCCGCCGGAGAGCGACTGGAGCTGGAGGTGGTCGCCGACGTTCTCGTAGACCCAGGTGAAGCCCTCGGCCGGCAGCGGGGCGCCGGTCGAGCCGACCCCGCGCAGCGCGGACAGGTCGGTGATCTCCTTCGGGACCAGCCCGGCCTTGCGGCAGGCCAGCAGGAACGGCGCCGAGGTGCCGAAGTAGGTGGTGCCGGTCTCCGCCGCCAGCCGCCAGAGCGCGCCCAAGTCGGGGTGGCCCGGGTTGCCGTCGAAGAGCACGATCGCCGCGCCCACCGCCGGCCCGGAGACCAGGAAGTTCCACATCATCCAGCCGGTGGTGGTGAACCAGAAGAACCGGTCGGCCGGGCCCAGGTCGTGGTGCAGGGCCAGCATCTTCAGGTGCTCCAGCAGGATGCCGCCGTGGCCGTGCACGATCGGCTTGGGCAGCCCCGTGGTGCCGGAGGAGTAGAGCACGTAGAGCGGGTGGTCGACGGGCACCGGCGTGAAGGACAGCGCCTCGTCGGTCTGCGCCGCCAACTCCGCCCAGGAGAGCGCGCCCTCCGGCGGCGCCCCGGCCGGATCGAGGTAGGCGATGCCGACGGTGTGCCGCAGGGACGGCAGGGCGGCCCGGATGGCGGCCACCTCGGCGCGCCGGTCGACCGGCTTGTCGCCGTAGCGGTAGCCGTCGACCGCCACGAGCACCGTGGGCTCGATCTGCTGCCAGCGGTCGGTGACGCTGCGGGTGCCGAACTCGGGCGCGCAGGAGGAGAAGATCGCGCCGAGGCTGGCGGTGGCGAGCAGCAGGACGTAGGTCTCCGGGATGTTCGGCGCGTACGCCCCCACCCGGTCGCCCTGCCCCACACCGAGCCGGCGCAGGCCGGCCGCCACCCGGCGGACCCGGTCGCGCAACTGCGCGGCGGTCAGCGTCTCCGGTGCGCGGGTCTGCCCGTGCGCGATCACCACCGGGTCGTCGTCGCCCCGGCCGGGCATCCGCAGCACGTTCTCGGCGTAGTTGAGCGTGGCGCCGGGGAACCAGCGTGTGCCCGGCATGGTCCGATCGGTGAGCGTGGCGGTCGGCGGGGTGTGCGCGACCACCTCGAAGTAGTCCCAGATCGACTGCCAGAAGCCGGCCAGGTCGGTGACTGACCACTGCCACAGCGCGTCGTAGTCGGCGAACTCCAGCCCCCGGTGCTCGGTCAGCCAGCGCAGGTAGTCGCCGATCCGGGACCGCTCACGCACGTCGGCCGGCGGCGTCCACAGCACGTCACCCACTGTTCCACCCTCCCTGAGGCCCCCTCACGACACTGTGCATGGGCCGTGGCGCCATCTTGCCCTACCTCGCCAGGCCATTCTCCGCACCGGGTGCCGGTGACGGGGCGTGGCCGGCCCACACGCCCGGCCCGCAGGGTGTGTGGGCCGGCCGCCGTCAGCCGGCCCGGTGGGCCTGGATCGCCCGGCGGCGGGCCAGCCGGTGGGCCCGGCGGATCTCCGCCTCCCGGTAGCGCCGCTCGTCCTCCGGGGTCTCCGGCAGCACCGGCCGGACCGTGCGCGGCGCGCCGCCCACGTCCACCCCCACGAAGACCAGGTACGCCGTGGCGACCCGGACCGGCTCGTCCTCTGCCGAGTCCCAGCGCTCGGCGACCACCTTCACCCCGATCTCCATCGAGGTGTTGCCGGTCCAGTTGACCTGGGCGTGCGCGTGCACCAGGTCGCCCACCCGGACCGGCTCGGAGAAGACGATCTCGTCGATCGAGGCGGTGACCGCGGTGCCCCCGCTGTGCCGGGCCGCCGCCGCCCCGGCGACGTCGTCGACGAACTTCATCAGTACCCCACCGTGCACGGTCCCGTACAGATTGACATCGACAGCGGTCATGATGCGACTCAGCGTGACCCGCGAGTACGAGGTCGGCTTGCCCTGCGGGGCGGAGGGGTGATCTGTCATGCCGAAAACGGTACGGTGCGCGGATGCGACATCTCTGGAGCTTCCTCGCCGGGTTGGTGGTGGCGCCCGTCACCTGGGTGCTCGTCACGCTCGGTCAGGACGGATCTGGGCGCACCGTGCACCGATGGGTGGAGATCGGTACGTACAGCACGCCCAACCTGATCGAGCCGGCCGTCTACCTGGGCGTCGCCGGCATCCTGCTCGGCCTGCTCGGCACGCTGCGCTTCTCACCACTCGGTCCGGCCGTGGCCGGGCTGCTGCTCGTGGTCCCCTACCTCGGGCTGTTCGTCGCGCCCTTCACCGTCCGGAACCGGATCCCCGAGGACTGGAAGATGCTCGGGGACCCGCTGCCGCTGCGCCAGCCATTGGAGAACGGCACGCTGTTCCTGGTCGGCGTGCTGCTGCTGATGGCCGTGTTCAGCGGCCAGCGCTGGCGGCAGCGGGCGGTCGGGCCGCCGGCCGAGGCGGAGCTGACCTCGGCCGACAAGCCGGTCGAGCACAACCCCTCGCTCGGCGACTGGCCACCGGCCGACCCGAAGAAGGACGGCGATCCGGCCCCGCTCACGCTGGCCTATCCCGACAACCCCACCGAACCCCTGCCCCGCCGCACCGGCGGCGAGTCGCCGTGGTCCGCGCCCCCGCGCGCGACCACCCGGCCGGAGGGCACCACCGAGATCCGTTGACGACCGCGGGCGGGCCGGTCACCCGGCCCGCCCGCCCGATCGTCGCCCCGGAGGGTCAGCCCTTGAGCAGCTGGCGCGCCATGACGATGCGCTGCACCTGGTTGGTGCCCTCGTAGATCTGGGTGATCTTGGCGTCGCGCATCATCCGCTCGACCGGGTAGTCCCGGGTGTAGCCGTAGCCGCCGAGCAGCTGCACCGCGTCGGTGGTGATCTCCATGGCGGCGTCCGAGGCGAAGCACTTGGCCGCCGCGCCGAAGTAGGTCAGGTCGGCGTCGCCCCGCTCGGACTTGCCGGCGGCGGTGTAGGTGAGCTGGCGGGCCGCCTCCAGCTTCATGCCCATGTCGGCCACCATGAACTGGATGCCCTGGAAGTCGGCGACCGGCTTGCCGAACTGCTTGCGCTCCTGGATGTAGCCCTTGGCGTAGTCCAGCGCGCCCTGCGCGATGCCGACCGCCTGCGCGGCGATGGTGACCCGGGTGTGGTCCAGGGTCCGCATCGCCGTGGCGAAGCCGGTGCCCTCGGCGCCGATCATCCGGTCGGCCGGGATCCGGACGTTGTCGAAGTAGACCTCGCGGGTCGGCGAACCCTTGATGCCGAGCTTCTTCTCCGGCGCGCCGAAGCTCACCCCGGCGTCGGACTTCTCCACCACGAAGGCGGAGATACCCCGGGACCGGGCTGTGGGATCGGTCACAGCGAAGACCGTGTAGTACTCCGACACGCCCGCGTTGGTGATCCACCGCTTCACGCCGTTGAGCACCCAGTGGTCGCCGTCGCGGACCGCCTTGGTGGTCATCGAGGCGGCGTCGCTGCCCGCCTCCGGCTCGGAGAGGCAGTAGGAGAACATCGCGTCGCCGGCCGCCACCGGGGTCAGGTACTTCCGCTTCAGCTCCTCGGAGCCGGCCAGGATCAGCGGCATGGTGCCCAGCTTGTTCACCGCCGGGATCAGCGAGGACGAGGCGCAGGCGCGGGCCACCTCCTCGATCACGATGGCCGTGGCCAGCGCGTCCGCACCGGCGCCGCCGTACTCGACGGGGATGTGCGGGGCGTGGAAGTCGGCGGCCCGCAGCGCGTCGTAGGACGCCTTCGGGAACTCGCCCGTCTCATCCGCTTCAGCGGCGTGCGGGGCGACCTTCGCCGCACAGACCTCCCGGACCGCCTCCCGGATCGCGTCGTGCTCCTCCGGCAACCGGTAGACGTCGAACGACTGCTCTGCGGGCATGTCAGCCCTCCCCTTTCACCGCTATCATGCGCAGACTGTGGCGCCCGAAGGCTGCCGACTGCCGCAGACTGAAGGATAGCCACCAGGGTTCAGCCGGACCTTACCGGCGGGTAGGCTCGCGCACGAGCGGGGGCGACAGGCCACAACTACCCTCACACTCAGAGTTCCCCTCGGTGCCGGCCCTGGCGCCCCAGCAGAACGCGACGCAAGGAAGCGCCGCCAGTGCGAGCGGAGAAGACAGGCGTGACGATCCCGTACCCGAACACCCAGCCGATGCCCGCCATCGCCGCGGTGACGCCGCCCTCGGGCGCAGCCCGACCCCGGGTGACCTTCCTGGGCACCGGCTACCTCGGCGCGACGTACGCCATCTGCTACGCCGAGCTGGGCTACGAGGTGCTCGGCTTCGACGTGGACGCGGACAAGATCGCGAAGCTGAACGCCGGCGAGGTGCCGATCCACGAGCCTGGCCTCGACGAGCTGCTCCGGCGCAACCTGGCCACCGGCCGGCTCCGGTTCAGCACCGACATCCAGGAGACCGCCGACTTCGGCGACGTGCACTTCATCTGCGTCGGCACCCCGCAGCGGGCCGACGGGATGGGCGCCGACCTGTCCTACGTCGAGGCGTCGGTGACCAACCTCGCCCAGCACCTGAGCCGCAAGGCCCTGATCGTCGGCAAGTCCACCGTGCCGGTGGGCACCGCCGAGTGGGTGGAGCAGCTGGTCGGCAAGCACACCCCGGCCGACCTGGGCGTCGAGGTGGCCTGGAGCCCCGAGTTCCTCCAGGAGGGCTTCGCCGTCGACGACGTGCTGCGGCCCAACCGGATCGTGGTCGGGGTCAAGAGCGAGTGGGCCAACGGCATGCTCTACGCCGCCCACAAGGGCGTCTTCGACCTGGCTGCCACCGAGGACCGCGAGGTGCCGCTGGTGGTCACCGACTTCGCCACCGCGGAGCTGGTCAAGGTCGCGGCGAACGCCTTCCTGGCCACCAAGATCTCCTTCATCAACGCGATGGCCGAGGTCTGCGAGGCCGCCGGCGGCGACGTCACCCAGCTCGCCCGCTCGATCGGCTACGACCCGCGGATCGGCAACCGCTTCCTCCAGGCCGGCCTCGGCTTCGGCGGCGCCTGCCTGCCCAAGGACATCCGGGCCTTCCAGGCCCGCGCCCAGGAGCTCGGCGCCGGCGAGGCGCTGCGCTTCCTGCACGAGGTGGACCTGATCAACCTGCGCCGGCGGACCCGGGTGATCCAGCTCGCCGCCGACCTGCTCGGCCGCCGCTCCGGCCCGGCCGGCCCGGACCTCTCCGGCACCCGGATCGCCGTGCTCGGCGCCACCTTCAAGCCGAACACCGACGACGTCCGGGACGCCCCGGCGCTGGCGGTCGCCGCCCTGCTCGGCAAGGCCGGCGCCGACGTGCACGTGTTCGACCCGCAGGGCGTGGAGAACGCCCGCCGCGCGGTGCCGGAGCTGACCTACGAGGCGACCATGAACGACGCCGTCCGCGGCGCCGACCTGGTCTGCGTCCTCACCGAGTGGGCCGAGTTCCGCAACGCCGACCCGGTCGCCCTGGGCGAGCTGGTCAACGGCCGCAAGGTGGTCGACGGCCGCAACTGCCTGGACTCCACACTGTGGACACAGGCCGGGTGGGAGTACCGCGGCATGGGCCGCCCCTGACCCCGTGAACCGTCGGCCGGCCGGCCGGGGACCCGTTCCCCGGCCGGCCGGTCCTTTTTGTTGTCCGGAACGCGCCCGCAACTGTCGAAATCCCGGCCCGGTCAAGGCATGCTGCGACAGGGAGGCCCACCGCGCGGGGGCCGACCGGACGGGAGAGAGTCGTGCAGACCTTCAGGTGCGCCTCGTGCGGGCGGGAGATCAAGCCCGCCGTCGTCTGCCCGCACTGCGGCGCCGACCAGCCACAGTGGGCCGAGCACCTGGCCGAGATCGAGCGCTCGATCGCCGAGATGAAGGCCCGCGACGCCGAGATCGCCCGCGAGCAGCGGCAGATCGCCGCCAAGATGCAGGCGGCCCTCTTCCAGCGGGACATCCTGGCGCACGCCGGTGAGGAACGGATCAAGCAGGCCACCCGGCCCCGCCGCGTGCTGCGCCGCCGGCCCGGCCGCCGCCCACCGACCGCCACCACGGGCGCGCCGCCCCGGGTGCCCCGCCAGGGCACCCCGCCGACCGGTCCGGACGACCTCCCCCCTCCGCCGCCCCGCAGCCGCCCGCAGTGGCTCGACGCGGACGACCCGGAGCACCCGCCGGAGGCGTCCTCGCGGGAGGTGCAGAACATCCCCCTCGGGCTCGGCGCGCTGCTGCTCGGCGTCGCGGCGGTGGTCTTCGCCGCGGTGGCCACCAGCTCGATGGACGCGCTGGCCCGGCTCGGCGTGCTGCTGCTGGCCACGGTGCTGATGCTGCTCGCCCCGCCGGTGCTGGCCCGGCGCGGGCTCACCTCGACCGCCGAGACGATCGCCGCGGTGGGCCTGCTGCTGGTGCCGCTGGCCGGCTACGCGCTCTGGGCCGTCGACCGGGTCGGCGGCGGCACCTCCGGCGCCGCCTTCTCCGGGTCCATCTTCCTGGTCACCACCGTGGTCGCCTTCGGGTACGCGTACGGGACCGGGCTGCGGGCGCCCCGCTTCGCCACCGTGCTGGCCGCCCAGCCGGTGCTGCCCCTGCTCGCGTACGAGCGGATCACCGCGCCGGCCGGCTGGGCGCTGGTGCTCACCGTGGTGGCCGTGGTCGACCTGGCGCTGGCCCGGTCGGCGGTGGTGCTCGAACGCCCGGTCCGGCGGGACCTGCCGATCCCGCCGCCGGAGCCCGCCCCGCCCCGGCAGCGCGCCGCCGACGACCGGCCCGAGTCGGCCCCGGAGGAGGCCGCCGAGGTGCTCGGCGGGGAGCCGCCCCCCGGCGCGGAGCCGGTCCCGCCGGCGCGCCCGGTGCCGTGGCTGCGCGAGCTGACCTGGCTGCTGCACGGGGCGGCGGTCGCCGTCGCCCTGGCGTACGCGGTCACCGCCCTGCTGCGCGCCACCACCGTGCCGGCCGCCGCCGGGTCGGGCGCCGTCCTGCTGCTCGCCGCGCTGGTCGGGCTGGCCGGGACGCTGGTGCTGCGCCGGCCGCCGCTGCCGGACGTGGGTGCCGGCATCGTCACCCTCGCGGTGATCGGCGCGCTGGGCCGGGTCGCCTCGGTCGCCTACCCGGGCCGGTCGCTGCTGCTCATCGCCGCGGTCATCGCGCTCACCGGGTTCGCCGTCCGGGGCGTACCGGAGGCGGCCCGGCGGGGTCCGCAGCTCGCCTCGGCGGTGGCGCTCACGGTCAGCGGCCTGGTGGTGGCCGGCGGCGCGCTGCGCGCCGGGCTGGCCCCGGTCCGCGCGGCGCTGCCCGCCTGGTCGGCGGAGCTCAGCGGGTGGCACGCCGAGCTGGCGGCGGGGGTCGGCCGGACCGGCTGGCAGCTCGCCGCCAGTGCCCTGCTGCTCACCATCGCCGCGGTGGTCGCCCTGCCGGCGGACATTCGGCGCGAGTTCGCGGTGGTCGGGGCGGCGCTGACCGCGCTCGCCGTGCCCGCCTCGCTCGGGCTGGGCTGGGCGACCGCCTGCTGGCCGATGCTGCTGACCGCGGTGGCCATCGGCGTGCTCGGGCTCACCGCCGGCACCGAGCGCGCCGCGCTGGCCCACTCGGTTACCGCCGCCGGGCTGGGACTGATCGGGGCCGGGGCCGCGCTCGCCCGGCCCGCGCTCACCGCCGCCGCGCTGACCCTTCTCTTCCTGGCCGGCGCGCTGGTGTCGCTGGCGCCCCGGGTCCGGATCGCCGCCGCCGCCGCGGACACCGTCTGCGCCTGGGCGGCCGGCGGGGCGGCGTTCGCGTTCCCCGGTGCGGTGGCCGCGTTCGTCGCCGCCACGGTGCCGACCGCGCCGGCCGCCACCTCCGCGAACCTGCGCGAGGTCACCGTCCCGATCCTCGCGGCGAGCTTCCTCGGCGTCTGCGTCACGCTCGGCTATGCCGCCCTCGTCCAGGTCGCGCAGCGGCGCCTCAGCGTGCCGCACGCGCTCGGCACCGTGCTGGGTGCGGTGGCGGTCGCGGCGGCCGCGTTCGGGGCGCCCGGCGCCACCACCGCCGACGCCTGGGTGGGCGGGCTGCTGCTGGTCGCCGCCGCGCTGCTGGCGCTGGCCCCCCGGATCGACGCGGGCCGCCGCGCCGACCTGTCCCTCGACGGGTCCGACCTGGCCCTCGCCGCCGCCACGGTGGCACTCATCGCCACCCTGGTCCGGATCGCCGCCGTGCTGGCCCCCGGTGGCCAGCTCGTGGTGGCCGCCGCGCTGGTGTCCGTGGTCGCGGTCGCCGCCCGGGCGATGCCCGAGGAGTGGCGGCGCGGGCCGGTCCTCGGCATCGCGGCCGGCGGCACGCTGATCGGCCTGATCGCGGCCTGGAGTGCGCTGCGCGGCGGGGTCGGCGTGCTGGCCACGCCGGGCCCGATCTGGGCCGGCGACCTGAGCGGCTGGCCGGCCGCCCCGACCGGCGGGTCGACCTGGCAGGCACCGGTCGCGCTGGTGCTGCTGGCCGTGGCCGCCGCCATCCTGCTGCCGCCGCCCTGGAGGTACGACGTCTCCGGCGCGGCCGCCGTGCTCGCGACCATCGGCGCCCCGGCCGCGTTCGACCTGCCCTGGTGGTCGCCGGTGCTGGTGGGCGCCATGGTCGCCACCGTCTTCGGGATGGCGGCGGTGGCCGCGGCCGACCCGCGGGCCGCGCTGTCCCGGGCCACGGTGGCCGGGGTGGTCGCCCTGCACGCGGCCGGCGCCGGGCTGGTCCGCCCGTGGACCACCGCGCTGGCGCTGGGCAGCATCGCGCTGATCGGGGTGACGGTGGCCGCCCTGGCCCGGGGGCTCGCACCGACGATGACGGAGGACGTCCGCACCGAGGGGATGCCGGCGCACCTGGTGCAGATCGGCGGCGCCGCGGCCGGCGCCGCCCTGCTCGCCCTGCCCGGGGCGGTGGCCGCCCTGGCCGCCGAGTTCGGCCGGCCCCCGCAGGTGGTGCTCACCGCCGCGCTGGCCGCGTCCAGCATCGGCCTGGCCGCGGTGGCGGCCGTCCGCCGGCAGGTCCCGCAGTACCTCCCGTACGCGAGCGTGGCCGTGGTGGGCGGCGCGACGGTCAGCGCGGCCGCCGCCGTGATCACCCACCTGCCCGCCGGGGTGTACGCCGCCGCGGCGGCGCTGCTCGGCGTGCTCGCCGAGCTGATCCGGGCCGCCACCGTCCCGCCGGCCGGCTCGGCCCAGCCGGTCCGCCGCTGGTCGGTGCTGCTCAACGGGGCGCTGCGCCGAGGGCCGGACGATCCGGCCGAGCTGCGCTGGCGGGTCAGCCCGGCAGCCGGGGCGCTCGCCGCGGCGGCGCTGCCCACCGCCCTGGCCCTGGCCACCCTGGCGCCGGCGCTGGTGGTGGCGCTGGTCGAGCCGCTCCGGGTGCTGTCCCGGGTCTGGCAGGGGCCGCCGCCGGAACTGCTCACCCCGCCAGCCGAGGCGGTGAATGCCACCCACGTGCTCACCGCGCTGCTGCTCACCGCGACGGCGGCGCTCGCCGCCACCGGGTTCAGCGGCGGGCGACGGTCCCGGGCGGTGCCGGTGATCCTGCCCGGGGCGGCGCTCACGCTGCTGATCACCCCGGTGGCGCTGGGCCGCGGCTGGCCGGTGACCGCGCTGGCCGGACTGGCCGTCTTCACCGTTTCGATGCTGGGGCTGGCGCTCACCCCGCCGCCGGCCGTGGCCGAACCGGCCCGCTCGATCCGGGTCGCCCGGGTCCTGGTGTTCGCCATCGGGCTGGCCGCCGGGAACGCCGGGCTCGCCGGCAGCCTCGCCACCCGGGAGCTGACCCTGTTCACGCTGGGCGGCGCGGTCGGCGTGGGCACGGTCGCCGCGCTCTTCGGCACCACCCAGCGGGCCCGCATCCTCGGCTGGCTCTTCGCCTCGCTGATGGCCCAGCTCTTCGTGCTCACCCTCGGCCTGGTGGCCGGGCTCGCCGCGGTCTGGTCCGCGTTCGGGGTGCTGGCCGTCGGGGCGGCGCTCCAGGTCTTCGCCGCCGCCCTCCCCCGGCTGCGCCGGCCGGAGGCGTACCGGGAGGCGGCCACCGTCGAGTGGAGCGGCCACGCCGCGGCGCTCATCGCGCTGGCCCTGGCGTACGACTCGCCCCGGCACATCGCCGCGCTGCTGGCCGCCTGGGGCGCCGTCCTCGGGATGGCGGCCAGCCGCCCGGGCCGCCGGCCGGTGGAGCGGAGCCTGTTGATCTGGGGCGTGGTGATCTGCGAGATCAGCGCCTGGTGGATCCTCATGCGGACGGCCGACGTGGCGCTGCCCGAGGCCTACACCCTGCCGTTCGCGGTGCTCGCCCTGCTGGTCGGGATGCTGCAACTGCGCCAGCGGCCCGACCTGTCGAGCTGGGTGGCGTACGGGCCGGCGCTGGTCGCCGCGTTCGTGCCGACGCTGGCGATCGTGCTGGCCACCGAGTCCAGCATGCTGCGTCAGGTGCTGCTGCTGCTCGGCGCCGTGGCGGTGCTGATCTTCGGCTCGACGAGCCGGCAGCAGGCGCCCGTGATCGTGGGCGCCTCGGTCACCGCGATCGCCGCGGTGCACGCGCTGGTCAGCCTCGGCCCGTGGCTGGTGCTGATCCCGGTCGGCTTCGTCCTGCTGGTGCTCGGCGCGAGCAACGAGCGCCGCCGCCGCGCCCAGGAACGCCTCCAGACGGCCCTCCGCGGGATGAGGTGAACCCGGTTCAGCTGAGCGAGGCGCGCAGGTTCGCTTCCTTCTCGGCGACCAGGTCCTCGAGGCCTGCCTGGTAGTCGGCCATCCGGTCGCGCAGCGCCGGGTCGGAGGCGCCGAGGATGCGTACGGCGAGCAGCCCCGCGTTGCGGGCGTTGCCGATCGACACCGTGGCCACCGGCACGCCGGCCGGCATCTGCACGATGGAGAGCAGCGAGTCCATCCCGTCGAGGTACTTCAGCGGCACCGGCACGCCGATCACCGGCAGCGGGGTGACCGAGGCGACCATGCCGGGCAGGTGGGCCGCCCCGCCCGCCCCGGCGATGATCACCTTGATGCCGCGGTCGGCGGCGGCCCGGCCGTACTCGATCATCTTGACCGGGGTGCGGTGGGCCGACACCACGCCGACCTCGTACGGCACGCCGAACTCGTCCAGCGCCTCGGCGGCGGCCTTCATGACCGGCCAGTCCGAGTCACTGCCCATGATCAGCCCGACGGTGCTCATGCTGTTCTGCCTTCCGTTCGCGACTGCGGGGCTCGCAAGCTCACTCCTCGCGCTCACTGGCGCCTTCGCGCAGCCAGCGGGCGGCACGCGCGGCCCGGGCCCGTACGTCGTCCAGGTCGGTGCCGAGCACGGTGACGTGCCCGATCTTGCGGCCCGGGCGCACCTGCTTGCCGTACAGGTGGACCTTGGCCCCGGGTTCGGCGGCGAAGAGGTGGTGCAGCCGCTCGTCGATGGACATGCCGCCCGGCTCGCCGCCGAGCACGTTCGCCATCACCACGACCGGCGCGGTGAGCGAGGTGTCCCCCATCGGGTAGTCGAGCACGGCCCGCAGGTGTTGCTCGAACTGGGAGGTCCGGGCCCCCTCGATGGTCCAGTGCCCGGAGTTGTGCGGCCGCATGGCCAGCTCGTTCACCACCAGCCCGGTGGGCGTCTCGAACAGCTCCACTGCGAGCAGGCCGACCACGCCGAGCGCGGTGGCCAGGTCGATGGCGAGCTGCTGCGCGGCGACCGCCCGCTCCTCCGGCAGGTCGGGCGCCGGGGCGAGCACCTCGACGCAGATTCCGTCCCGCTGCACCGTCTCCACCACCGGGTACGCCGCGACCTGCCCGAACGGCGAGCGGGCCACCTGCACGGCCAGTTCCCGGCGCAGCGCCACCCGCTCCTCGACGATCAGCGGGGTGCCCCCGGCCAGCAGGGTGGTGGCCAGCTCGGCGGCCGCGGTGGCGTCGTCCACCATCCAGACGCCCCGGCCGTCGTAGCCGCCCCGGGCGGCCTTGAGCACCACCGGCCAGCCGATCTCGGTGCCGAACGCGACCAGGTCGGCCGGCGCCTCCACGGGACGCCAGGCCGGGTTCGGCGCGCCCAGCTCGGCGAGCCGCTCCCGCATCACCCGCTTGTCCTGCGCGTGCACCAGTGCCTCGGCCGGCGGGAAGAGCTTGACGCCCTCCTCGGTCAGGGCGCGGATGTGCGCGTTGGGCACGTGCTCGTGGTCGAAGGTGACCACGTCGCACGCCTTCGCGAAGGTGCGCAGGGCGGCGAGGTCGGTGTGGTCGCCGTACTGGACGTCGGCGGCGACCAGGGCCGCGCCGTCGTCCGGGGCGAGCGCCAGCACGCGCAGTGACTGGCCGAGGGCGATGGCGGCCTGGTGGGTCATCCGGGCGAGCTGTCCGCCGCCCACCATGCCGACGACAGGCAGTCCGGTACGGGAATCCATAGCGCCGCCAGCCTATCGGGGCCGGCACCGGCCTCCCGCCCGAGGGCCGGGACTCGTCCCCGGGGGGTCGATCCGGGCGTGACCACGGTTGACAGGATCACCCCCATGACGACCCGCGACACGCTGCGCGCCCTGCCGGTGCTGGCTCACGACATGCCGTCCTTCGACCCGACCGACGTTCCGGCGGAGCCCACCGCGCTCTTCGCCGACTGGCTCGCCGAGGCGGTCGCCGCGGGCGTGGACGAGCCGCACGCGATGACCGTCTCGACCGTCGACGCCGACGGCGCACCCGACGCGCGGGTACTGATCCTCAAGGACCTCGACGCCGCCGGCTGGCACTTCGCCACCACCTCGACCAGCGCCAAGGGGCGTCAGCTCGCCGGCAACCCGCGGATCGCGCTCAGCTTCCACTGGCGGGAGCAGGGCCGACAGGTCCGGGTACGCGGTACCGCCCGGCCTGCCGCCCCCGACGTCTCCCGGCGGGACTTCCTGGCCCGGCTCGAGGGCTCCCGGATCGCGACCCTGGCCGGCCGCCAGAGCGCCGTCCTGGCCGACCGCGCCGAGCTGGACCGGGAACTGGCCGCGGTGCGGGTCCGGTTGGCCGCCGATCCCGGGCTGGTCGCCGAGGGGCACACGGTCTACTCGGTGACCCCGGCAACCGTCGAGTTCTGGCAGGCCGACCGGAAGCGCCGGCACGTCCGGCTGCGGTATCGGCGGGTGGCCGAGGGGTGGACCCGCGAACTGCTCTGGCCGTGACCGTCAGCCGCGTCGGGCGATCAGATCCTTGGCCGAGGTGATCGGGCGATCGCAGGGGCCGTCCGCCTCTCGGGGTGGTGGCCGCCCCGCCGGCCTGCCGCCGGTCCCGGCCGTCGGGAGGGGTGGGTCAGCTCGCCGTGGAGATCGCGGTCCGGCGCGGGGCGCGGGCGACCTCGCGGGCAGTGGTCCGGGCGATCAGCAGCGAACCGAGCACCGTCGGGGCGAGCCAGGCGACCAGGTGCCCGCCGGTCATCTGCACGGCGAACCCGGTGACGAACGCGATCACCGTGCTGCCCATCAGGTTGAGGTGCCAGATCCGCCAGCCCCGGCCACCGAGCCCGCGGGGCCGACGCCGGGCGAACCAGAGCCCGCCGACCAGCCAGCCGAGGGTGAGCGCGCCGAGCACGGCCAACCCCCACAGGCGCGCCGGGTCGTACGCGAAGAGCCCGAAGGCGCTGAGGCTGAGGCTGACGGCGGCGCCCGCGTAGATCCGGCCGAGCAGGGTGTGCCGGCCGCGCCGCTTCGGCGCGAGCAGCACGGGCAGCGCCAGCAGCAGCCCGGCGGTGCCGCTGGCGGCGTGGAGCACGACGAGAACGGTGTGCACGGGTCCCCCTCCCGCGACATCCCAATGTGGGAGGTCGATGAGTTCAGCATCGGACCTGACACAATGGGATGTCAAGGAGATTCGCGAAGGAGAACCGACCGATGCCGGACCGGCCGTTGAACGCCACCGCCGCCTCGCTGCTGGGCTTCCTGCACGACGGCCCGATGACCGGCTGGGACCTGGTCACCGTCGCCCAGCAACGGATCGGGGCGTTCTGGTCGCTGACCCAGAGCCAGGTCTACCGGGAGCTGACCGCGATGGCCGCCGCCGGACTGGTCCGGGCCGGCGAGCGGGGCCGCCGCGACCGGCAGCCGTACGAGATCACCGAGGCGGGACGTCGGGCGTTCACCGAGTGGGCGGCCCGTCCCCCGGCGGACGAGACGATCCGCTTCCCCCTGCTGCTGACCGTGCTCTTCGGCCGGCACCTGCCGGCGGAGCGGCTCGCCGGCTACCTCGGCACCCACCGGGCCACCCACGCCGCACGGCTCGCCGACTACCAGGCCGCCGCGGCGGCGCTCCCCCCGGAGGCGGACGAGATCGAACCGTACGCGGTGGCCACGCTGCGCTTCGGGCTGGCGTACGAGCGGGCGGTGCTGGAGTGGTTCGACGCGCTGCCCGAGCCGCTGCGCCCGGCGGCTGGGGGCAAGGAGCCGGTCAGCTGAGCTGGGCGACCAGATCCTCGACCGTGGTGACCGGCCGGTCGCAGACGAACCCCCGGCAGACGTACGCGGTGGGCCGCCCGCCCAGCGCCGGCCGGTCGGCCAGCAGCGGCACGCCGGGCTGGTCGGCGCGGCCCGCCACCACCACGGCCCCGGGCGGGGCGTGCCGGAGGGCGGCGGCCACCAGCGGGTCACCCACCGGGTCGTCGGTCACCACCGCGATCTCGTACGGCCCGGAGAGCAGCGCCTCGCCGACCATGGCCGCGTAGCCGGTGAACCGGGCGTGCCGGGCGACGATCGGCGCAACCGTCGACAGGGCCGCGTCGGCCGCCTCCCGGTACCGGGTCTCCCCCGTCAACGCCGCGTACGCGACGAGCGCCGCGACGATCGCCGAACGGCCGGCGGGCGTGGCGTTGTCGGTCGGGTCCGCCGGCCGGGTGACCAGGCGCTCCGCGTCGTCGGCGGTGTCGTAGAAGCCGCCGTCCGGTGCGGCGAACCGGGCCAGCGCCACGTCGAGCAACTGCCCGGCCAGGACGAGCCAGCGCCCCTCGCCGGTCAGCTGGTGCATGGCGCAGAACGCCTCGGCCACGCAGCCGTAGTCCTCCAGCACGCCGGCCGGCTCGCCGACCGTCCCGTCCCGGGACACCCGGCGCAGCCGGCCGTCCACCACGTGCACGGCCGCCAGGTGCTCGGCGGCGTCCCGCATCGCGCCGTCGGCCACGATCGTGACGCCCTCCATGAGGTTGGCGTCCTCGTCCTCGGGGGACGCGTAGAGCGCGGCGACCTGCTGGAACTCGGCGATCGCGGTGATCGTCAGCCCGTTCCAGGCGGCCACCACCTTGTCGTCGCGGGCCGGCTGGGGGCGGGTGTCGCGGGCGGCGAGCAGCCGGCCGACCACCTCCTGCCAACGCCGGCGCACCGACGGGTCGGCGTCGTCCACGTCCCGGGCCAGCCGGAGCACGCTGCTGCCGTGTTCGAAGGTGCCCTGCTCGGTCACCTCGAACAGGTCGGCGGCGAAGCGGCCGTCCTCCTCCCCCAGCACCTCGACGAGCTGCGCCGGGGTCCAGACGTAGGTGAGGCCCTCGACGCCCTCGGTGTCGGCGTCCAGCGCCGAGACGAAACCCTCGCCGGCCCGGTGCATCTCGTCGGCGAGGAACCGGGCCGTGTCGCGGGCCACCCGCCGGGCCAGCCGGTCCCCGGTGAGCCGCCAGAGCTGGGTGTAGACCCGCAGCAGCAGCGCGTTGTCGTAGAGCATCTTCTCGAAGTGCGGCACCGTCCAGTGCCCGTCCACCGAGTAGCGGGCGAAGCCGCCGGCGAGCTGGTCGTGCAGGCCACCGCGGGCCATCGCCTCGCAGGTGTGCCGGACGATCTCCAGGCTCCGGGGCGAGCCGGTGCGCTGGTGGTGCCGGAGCAGGAAGAGCAGGTTCATGTGCGGCGGGAACTTCGGCGCGCCGCCGAAGCCGCCGTTCGTCTCGTCGTACTCCGTGGCGAGCTGGTCGGCGGCGGCGTCCAGCACCTCGGCGGTCAACGGGGCGGTCAGGCCGCCCACGGCCTGCGCGCCGCCGATCGCCTCGACCACGGCGGCGCCCTGCCGGAGCACCGCCTCCCGCTGGTCGCGCCAGGCGGTGGCGACCGAGCCGAGCAGCCGGACGAAGTTGGCGCGCGGGAAGTAGGTGCCGCAGAAGAACGGGGTGCCGTCCGGGGTGGCGAAGACCGTCATCGGCCAGCCGCCCTGGCCGGTCATCGCCTGGGTGGCGGTCATGTAGACCGCGTCGACGTCGGGCCGTTCCTCCCGGTCGACCTTCACGCAGACGAAGTCGTCGTTCATGAGCTGGGCGACGCCCTCGTTCTCGAACGACTCGTGGGCCATGACGTGACACCAGTGGCAGGCCGCGTAGCCGACCGAGATGAGCACCGGCACGTCGCGCCGCTTCGCCTCGGCGAACGCCTCGTCACACCACGGCCACCAGTCGACCGGGTTGTCGGCGTGCTGGAGCAGGTAGGGCGAGGTGGCATCGGCGAGTCGGTTCACCCGACGACCATAACCACCTCCGGCGTTCGCCGCCGCCGGTCACCCGTCCCCGGCGCGGGTCGTGCGACCCGGGCCGGGGACCGGATCAGGCGTACGGTCGTCGGGCCGACGTCGACCTGGACGAACTCGTCGTAGAGGGGTCCGGCCCTCGGCCCGCGCCGCGTCCCCTGCACGGTGGCCGCACCGTCCCTCAACGTGATGGTGCCGGTGTCCGCCACGGTGGCCCGGGGGTCCAGCAGCGGCGGGGCGGGTGGGTTGGTGAGGTGAACGCGACCCCGGGACACGATCCGTCCTTCCGATATTCATCTTTGTTGATTTGAATCAGCGCATGCCCGGCGCCGCCGGGCCGTCCGAAGGAGACGGTTCATGCGCAGATTCCCCGCCCTGCTCGCCCTCGCCGCCCTCGCCGGATCCGTGCTGGTCCCCGGCGCCGCGTCCGCCGCAGTGCCGGCGGACACCCGGTACTCCGCCACGACCGGCGTCGGCGTCCACAACGCGTACGAGCGCGGCACCTACCCCTACCTGGCCCAGGCGCTCGACGCCCGGCCCGGGCTCATCGAGCTGGACGTCTGGCCGGACGTGCTGACCCGGCAGTGGCGGGTCAGCCACTCCAACCCGCTCGGCAACGACAACAACTGCGTGGCCGCCACCAGCGCCGCCCAGCTCTACACCGGCACCCGGAACCGCAACCTGGAGCACTGCCTGGACGACATCCGGCTCTGGCTGGGCGCACACCCCGATGCCGGCCCGCTGGTCCTCAAGCTGGAGCTGAAGACAGGCTTCAGCGGGCGTACCGGGCAGGGGCCGGCCCAGCTCGACGCGGTGCTCGCCGCACGGCTCGGCGACCGGGTGTTCCGCCCGGCCGACCTGCGCGGCGGTCACCCGAGCCTGGACGCCGCCGCCCGCGCCGATGCCTGGCCCAGCCGGGCGCAGCTCACCGGCAAGGTGATCGTCGAGCTGATCCCCGGCACGGTCGAGGAGGGCAACCCGACCGACACCCTGTGGACCGACGTCGAATACGCCCGCCACCTGGCCGCCCTGGCGGCGGCCGGCACGCTGGGCACCGCCCGCGCCTTTCCGGCCGTGCACCGGGCCCAGGCGGGCGACCCGCGCGGCCGGTACGCCGACGCGGACCTGCGGCCCTGGTTCGTGCTCTTCGACGGCGACGCCACCGCGTACGTCACCAGCGGCATCGACACCGCCTGGTACGACGCCAACCACTACCTGCTGGTGATGACCGACGCGCAGAACGTCCCGCCGGCCGTCGGAACCGGCGACGCCGAGGCGGCGGCGCGGGTGGCCGAGCTGGCCCGGGCCCACGCCAGCATCGCCTCCGCGGACTGGGCGGCCCTGCCCGGCGTCCTCGACGACGTGCTGCCCCGGGGCTGACCCGCGCCCGGCCGATCCGCGCCGTCGGGGCGAGCGGTCCCGGCTGCGCGGGACGGTCAGGAGGCGCCGTCGGCGCGGAGCGGGAAGACGTTGTTGCCGCGCGCGGTGTCCACCAGCGACCCGAGCACCGCCCCGATCTTGTCCGCCGGCATCGGCTTGAAGAAGTGGTAGCCCTGCGCGGCCGTACAACCCAGCTCGGCCAGGGCGGTCCGCTGCTCGGCGGTCTCCACGCCCTCGGCCACCACCCGCAGCCCCAGTTCGTGGGCGAGCCCGACGGTGGTCCGCACGATCGCGGCCGCCTCCGGCGAGTCGGCCATCCGGATCACGAAGGAACGGTCCACCTTCAACTCGTCGACCGCGATCCGGGTCAGAAAGGTCAGCGAGGAGAAGCCGGTGCCGAAGTCGTCGACGGCGAGCTGCACACCCATCGAGCGGAGAGTGGCCAGCACCTCGTCGATGACCTCCAGCTCGCTCATCACCACCGTCTCGGTGATCTCCAGGACCAGCCGGCGCGGCGGGACCTGGTGCCGGCGCAGCGCCTCGCCGATCTCGGCCGGCAGCCGCGGGTCGAGCAGGCTGCGCGCCGACAGGTTCACCGAGATCGGGATGTCCAGCCCTTCGCGCGCCCAGTCCGCCGCCACCGCCAGGGCCTTGTCCAGCACGTAGCGGGTGAAGCTGCCGAGCTGCTCGCTGTTCTCCACCGGCCGGATGAAGTCGGCCGGGCTGAGCCAGCCCCGGCGCGGGTGCCGCCAGCGGATCAGCGCCTCGACCCCGGTCGGAGCGCCGGTGGCCAGGTCCACGGCCGGCTGCAACGCCAGCACGAGCTGGTCGTCGGCCTCCAGGGCCTCCCGCAGCTCCGCGAGCAGCGCCAGGTGGTCGGTGCTCGCCGCGTCGCGCGAGCTGTCGTACGCGGCGACGCTGCCGCCGCCCTCCTTCGCCTGGTACATGGCGATGTCGGCCCGGCGCAGCAGCTCGGTCAGGTCGGCGGTGCCCGCGTCGGCGACCACCACGCCGACCGCCACCTCGACCGACATGCGCACCCCGGCCACCTCGGTCGGCGCGGCCAGCCGCTCGGCGATCTCCCGGGCCTGGCGCAGCGCGTACGCCAGCGGGGCGGCCCGGTCGTCGACCACCGGGACCGTGGTGAGCAGCAGGGCGAACTCGTCGCCGCCGAGCCGCCCGAGCAGGTCGCCCGGACGGGCCATGGTGGTCAGCCGGCTCGCGGCCAACCGCAGCAGCTGGTCGCCGGCCGCGTGCCCGAGCGTGTCGTTGACCTCTTTGAACTGGTTGATGTCGAGCAGCAGCAGCGCCACCGGGTGGTCGTGGGCGCGCTGCCGCAACGCCTGGTCGCCCTTGGTGAGCAGGGCGGCCCGGTTGAGCAGCCCGGTGAGCTGGTCGTGCACCGCCTCGTACGACGAGCGGGCGGTGACCAGCCGCAGCTCGCGGTGGGTCGCGGCGTCGTGCAGGGCGGCGGCCAGCGCGTCGCCGAACGCGGCGACCCCGTCCCGCTCGCGGGCGGTGGGCGGGGCGGACCGGGGGAACCGGACCCGCAGCCGGCCGACCTCGGCGCTGCCCACGGCGAGCCGCCGGACCAGCTCGTGCTCGCCGGACCCGGTGGCCGACGGGGGCTCCACGTCGCGGTCGCGCACCTGGGCTCCGGTGTCCGTCCGGTAGCGGCGCCAGCGCCCGTCGCCCCGGGCCACGTCCACCTCCACCAGCTCGGCGCCGAACAGGGTGAGCGCCCCGGTCACCGCGGCGGTCGCCACGCCCCGCTCGTCGAGCTGGTTGAGCGCGGCGGTGGCCTCGGCGAAGGCCCGCCAAGTCCGCCGCTCCTGGTCGGCCCGGAGCCGGTGCCGGTAGGTCTGCTGGAGCAGCCAGAGCGGCGGCGGCAGGAGCAGCAGCCAGCGCGGATCGAGCTGCACCAAGCTGACCACCACCAGGCCGACCGCCACGTTGCCGACGAACATGAGCAGCTTGCCGCGGAGCGCGGCGAGCAGCGGCGGCCCGATCGGAATGCCGTGCTGCAGGGCGATGCCGGCACCGCTCAGCCAGGCGGTGGTGAGCAGGTAGACCACCGCGCCGGCGGTCAGCGCGAGGGCCAGCTCGGGGGTGAGCGCGGCGAGCAGTGGCCGGCCCGGGGCGCTGGCGACCGCGGCGGCGAGGGCGGTGGCGGCGCTGAGCGAACCGGTGATCCGGACCAGCTCCAGCGCGGGCCGGCGGTCGGTGACCAGGGACATCGTGGTCCACGCGGTCCCGGCGCCGAGCAGGGCCGCGGCCGGCAGCCAGCCGGCCGGTACGAGGTAGAGGCAGACGACCAGGGCGGCCTCGCCCCAGGCGATGCTGACCATGCCGGAGGCGGTGCGGAAGCGCAGCCGGGCGAGCTGGGCCACGGCGAAGACGACGACGGCGACGCCGAACCGGACGAACCCGGGCAGTGGGTCGTCGGGCGGCAGGTGCGCGGGGACGGCGAGGCCGACCACGGCGGCCGCCGCGGCGGTGACCGCGACACCGAAGGTCAGCAGGAGGACTCCGACCGGCGCGCCGCGCACGCCCAGCCGATCGGGGGGATCCCCGGCCCGGCCGGAGGTCACGGCCCCACCCCGTCGGACGGCGGCCCGAGGGCACGCTCGGGGGCGATTGCTGCCATCGACATCGGCGCCCCCCTTCCGCGCACGGCTCGGGGCCTGTCGGTCCCCCCGGCGGAAGGCTAAGCCAAAGCCGGTGGTCGCAACAGGGGTCGACGACCGACTTCGGCGTGATTCACGCGCTGTTCAGCTGTTCCGGTGCTGCTGGGAGCCGTTGGGGGCGTTCGTCGGCGATTCCTGCACGGTGGTCCCGTCTGTCGGATCGGCGACTGTCGCGTCGGTCCGACCCGCCTCGGCCGGGCCGGCCTGCTGCGGGAACCGATCGGGCAGCCGGCGCAGCCGGGCGTTCATGTTGCGGATCAGCAGGACGGTGGCGGTGGCCAGCAGCACGATGAGGAAGAGGCCCATCGGGCCGGCCAGACCACCCGTACGGGTGTCACCGAAGTTGTTCTCCGCGAGCACCTGGGCGGTGGTCAGCATGGTGTTCCTCCGATGTGCGGCTGACGACCAGCGTAGCCCGCCGGGAAATCAGCGGGCATGGCACGTCTCGCGCACCCCGGCGAAGAGGTCGGACTCGGGCAGCGGGCTGTCGACCAGCGAGCGGGCGAGCTGGAAGTCCTCGGTCGGCCAGGCGCGCTGCTGCAGGTCCATCGGCACCTGGAACCAGAAGCCGTCCGGGTCGATCTGGGTGGCGTGGGCGCGCAGCGCGTCGTCGCGGACCGGGAAGTATTCGGCACAGTCGACCCGGGTGGTGATCCGCTCGCCCTTGTCGGGGCGATCCTCCCAGCGCTTCATCCACTCCCCGTACGGCGACTCCAGGCCGGCGGCGAGCATCGCCTCGTGCAGCGCCAGGATCTTGGCCCGGGAGAAGCCCACGTCGTAGTAGAGCTTGAGCGGCTGCCACGGCTCGCCGAGCTCCGGGTGGCGGTCCGGGTCGCCGGCGGCCTCGAAGGCGGCCACGGTCACCTTGTGGGTCATGATGTGGTCGGGGTGCGGGTAGCCGCCCTCCTCGTCGTACGTGGTGACGACGTGCGGGCGGAACTGGCGCATCAGCCGCACCAGCGGGGCGGCCGCGACCTCGACGTCCTCCCGGGCGAAACAGCCTCCCGGCAGCGGCGGCAGCGGGTCGCCCTCGGGCAGGCCGGAGTCGACGAAACCGAGCCAGGCCTGCTCGATGCCGAGGATGGCCCGGGCCGCGTCCATCTCGGCGCGGCGGATGTCGCCGATGTTGGCCCACACGTCGGGCCGGTCCATCTTGGGGTTCAGCACGCTGCCCCGCTCGCCACCCGTGCAGGTGACGACCAGGACATCCACCCCCTCGGCGACGTATTTCGCCATGGTGGCGGCGCCCTTGCTCGACTCGTCGTCGGGATGGGCGTGCACCGCCATGAGCCGCAGCTGCTCTGCCACCTTGGGCGCTCCTCGTCTCTGCCCACCGGGCCCGGCCCGCCCGGGCCCGCCCGGCTGAACTGCCGGAATCTTCCCCCGTGCCCGCGCAAGCCCCCGTGCTGGCCGGTCGGCGGCGGGGCCGACCTGCCATCCTTGACTCAGCGCCGGGCTGGGAAGATGGACTCTGCCATTCTTGCCGATGCCGCCGACAACAACGCCAGGAGATACCCGCCGGTGAGCGAGACGCACGCCACAACCGCAACGGGTGCACCGGTCTTCCCGCCCGGCCGCTACGGCCGCCGCCGGGAGCCGGGGCGCCGCCGTCCGCTCCTGCTCGTGCTGGTGGGGGCCGTCCTGCTCGCCCTCCTCGGGCTGCTCAGCGTCAAGCTCTACGGCCAGTACGGCGACCCCGACTACCGGGCCGAGGTGATCACCTACACCGGGATCACCGACTCCCGGGTGGTGGTCGACTTCCGGGTGACCGTCCCGGCCGGCGGCTCGGCGACCTGCCTGCTGCGGGCGCGCTCCCACGACGGCGCCGAGGTGGGCCACGCCGAGGCCACGGTGACCGCCCCGCCCGGCGAACGGCACGCCCGGGTCCGGCAGGAGGTGCCGACCACGGCCCGCCCCTTCATCGGCGAGGTGCTGCGCTGCCGACCAGCCGGCTGAGCCGGGAGCCGGCGCGCCGCCGGCACACACGCACCCCGGGTCTCACCGCCGGCACCCGGGGTGATCGGCGACACCCTGACGTGCCCGGCACTGGTAACTTGGTAGTTCACCTGTCAGCCAGTCCGCACCAACGAGGAGATCGCCTGTGTCCACCAATGACAACGAGGCGCCCGCCACCTGGCTGTCCCAGGACGCATACGACCGCCTGAAGGCCGAGCTCGACGAGCACATCGCCAACCGGCCGGTCATCGCCGCCGAGATCAACGCCCGGCGCGAGGAGGGCGACCTGCGGGAGAACGGTGGCTACCACGCTGCCCGCGAGGAGCAGGGCAAGGCGGAGGGTCGCATCCTCTACCTGAAGGAGCTGCTCCGCACGGCCAAGGTCGGCGAGGCCCCGACCGCCGACGCGGTGTCGCCCGGCATGGTCGTGACGATCTACTTCGACGACGACACCGACGACACCGAGACCTTCCTGCTCGGCTCCCGCGAGATCGCCTCCACGACCGACCTCACCGTCTACAGCCCCGAGTCCGCGCTCGGCAAGGCGATCCTGGGCGGCAAGGCGGGCCAGACCTGCACCTACACGGCCCCCAGCGGGGCCGACATCAAGGTGACGGTCGTCAAGTTCGAGCCGTTCTCCGGCTAGCCGCCATCCGGACCCGCGCCGGACGGCTCGGGTCCGACCCGACCGAGGCTGACAGGCTCCTCGGACCCGAGCCACACCCCGACCGCCCCGACCGGCACCGTCCGGCCGGGGCGGTCGCGTACCCGGCTCATCCCTCGCCGGCGAAGACCACCTGGTAACCGCTGGCCCGCAGGGCGCTGATCAGGGTGTCCGAGTGCTCGACGCCGCGGGTCTCCACCGAGAGGCCCACCTCCACCTCGCCGAGCCGCAGGTGCGGGTTCGCCCGCTGGTGCACCACGTCGACCACGTTGGCCCGGTGCTCGGCGATCTCGCCCAGCAGCGAGGCGAGCTGGCCCGGCCGGTCGGTGCAGCGGACGGTGACCCGCAGGTAGCGGCCGGCCGCCGCCAGCCCGTGCTCGATCACCCGCAGCATCAGCAGCGGGTCGATGTTGCCGCCGGAGAGCACCGCCACCACCGGCGCCTGCGCCTCCACCGCCCCGGCCAGCAGCGCCGCCACGCCGACCGCGCCGGCCGGCTCCACCACCTGCTTGCCGCGCTCCAGCAGCATCAGCAGCGCCCGAGAGATGTCCTCCTCGGAGACCGTGACGATCTCGTCGACCAGCTTGCGGACGTGGGCGAAGGTCAGCTCGCCGGGGCGGCCGACCGCGATGCCGTCGGCGATCGTCGAGAAGAAGGGCAGCCGGACCGGCTCGCCGGCCTTGAGCGAGGGCGGGAACGCGGCGGCGCTGGCCGCCTGCACCCCGATCACGCGTACGTCGGGGCGCAGCGCCTTGGCGACCACCGCCAGGCCGGAGATCAGCCCGCCGCCGCCCACCCCCGTCACGATGGTCTTCACGTCCGGGCACTGTTCGAGGATCTCCAGCGCCACCGTGCCCTGCCCGGCGATGACGTCCCGGTGGTCGAACGGGTGGATGAACACCGCGCCGGTCCGCTCGGCGAAGGTCTGCGCCGCGACCAGCGACTCGTCCACCGTGTTGCCGACCAGCTCGACCTGGGCGCCGTACCCCTTGGTGGCGGCCACCTTCGGCAGCGGCGCGTTGACCGGCATGAAGACCGTGGCGTGCGCGCCGACCAGGCCCGCGGCGAGCGCCACCCCCTGGGCGTGGTTGCCGGCGCTCGCCGCCACCACGCCGCGTTCCCGCTCCTCGGCGGAGAGCCGGGAGATCCGCACATACGCGCCGCGCACCTTGTACGACCCGGCGCGCTGCACGTTCTCGCACTTCAGCCACGCCGGCCCGCCGAGCGCGGCGCTGAGCGGCCGGGAGGGCTCCATCGGGGTGGTGCGGGTGACGCCGGCGAGCAGTTCCCGCGCGGCCTGTACGTCGGCGAGACCGACCAGTTCCGTCATGCCCCGATCGTGCCACCCGCCCCCGGCGGAACCTCCGGCGACGCCACGGTCGGCTCAGCCGCCGCCCGCGGCGGGGACCCGGCGTACGGCTGCGTCGGGCCGAAGTAGCCGAACGGCGCGCCGGGCGCCGGCCAGCCGGCGTAGCCGGGCCAGGCCGGCCTGCCGAGCGCGATGCGCTGCTCCTGGGCGACGGAGATCCGCCGGATCAGCACGATCAGCGACACCGCGGCGACCAGGCAGGCGGCCAGCGGAATCAGGTGCCACCCGAGCGCCTCCCGGTAGAAGTCGGCGTACCACCGGAACTCGGTGTCGAACCTGGGCTGCTCGGGCAGCCGGGCGTACGCCCGGTCGTCGCGTCGGCTGACCAGGCGCTCCCCGACGCTGAAGGCCAGCCACGCCGCCCACCAGACCGAGACCAGGCCCGGGGTGAACCGCTTCCACAGACTGTCCCGGGCGAGGTTCGCGACCACCCGGGCGGGCATCACGAAGTTGGCGAACGGCACCAGCCAACCGGCGATCGCCCAGCCGGCCCCGAGGTGGGGCAGCGCACCCGGGAAGGCGTCCAGGTTCTTCCGGGCCCGCCAGGTCCAGATGATCACCAGCACGGCGGCGGTCAGGTAGGCCAGCAGGAACGGCAGCGAGAGCACCACCTCGACCAGCACGGCCCCGAGCAGCACGTCGGGATCCTGGCTCTCCCTCGCCCGCCCGGCCAGCACGACGCCGACCAGCGGAAAGAGCGCCACCACCCCGTAGAGCAGCGCAGTCGCGCCGACCGCGACGGAGGCAGCGGTGCCGATCCCGCGCACCGGGTAGGTCGGCTGGCCGGGGGTGAGGGCCGGCTGACCGTGCGGCGTGTAGCAGTTCTGGCACTCGTTGTCGGCCGGGGACGTCTCGTCCCCGCAGGTGTGGCAACGCATGAATGACCGTCCCGGGATGCGTGGTGCGCACACGCTAGACGATCATGCGTGGGCCGGCGACCCCGTCCCGACCCGGGGGTAGCCGGGGGCGTGCCGCTGCCACGGCGCCTGCATCTCGAACTGGCCGGCGACGCCGAGCAGCAGCAGCTCCGAGCCGGGCGGACCGACGAACTGCACGGCGACCGGCAGGCCGTCCGGGCGGCGGCCGACCGGCACCACGATCGCCGGCAACCCGGCGATGTTCCAGGGCGCGGCGTACGGGGCGTACCGGATGTTGGCCTTCATGTTCGCCAGCCAGGAGCGGCCGGACCAGCCGGCGGCCTCCGGCGGCGGGCCGGCCAGCGCCGGGGTGAGCAGCAGGTCGACCGAGTGGTCGGCGAAGAAGTTCACCGACCGCTCGCGCCAGGCGGCCCGGTCGGCCTCGCGCACGTACCCCCGGCGCTGCGCCCACTCGCCGAGCGTGACGTGCCGGCGGCTGCGCCGCTGGAGGCCGCGCCGCTCCACCCCCGCGGCCTGCACCTCGCTGGCGGCCGCGGCGAACCAGGTGGCGATGCCCTGCAGGCCGAGCCGGGTCGGGTAGACCGGGTCGGCGGGAACGGTGTCGTGACCGGCGGCGGCGAGCAGCCGGCCGGCGGCGGCGACCGCGTCCCGGTTCGGCGCGTCCGGCGAGACGCCGCGCACCGGGGAGCGCAGCGAGACGCCGACCCGCAGCCGCGGCGGCGGGACCAGCTTGTCCGGGCGGCGCCCGGCCAGCACCGAGAAGCCGACCGCCGCGTCCGCCACCGTGCCGGTCAGCACGCCGTGCTCGGTCAGGCCGAACCAGTCGTCCGCGCCGAGCTGGCAGGGCACCACGCCCCGGCCGGGCTTGAGCCCGACCAGCCCGCAGCAGGCCGCCGGGATGCGGATCGAGCCGAGGCCGTCGTTGGCGTGCGCCATCGGCACCAGCCCGGCGGCCACCGCGGCGGCCGCGCCGCCGGAGGAGCCGCCGGGGGTCCGCGTCAGGTCCCAGGGGTTGCGGGTCACCCCGGTCTCGTCGTCGGTGAGGGCCCACAGGCCCAGCTCCGGCATCCGGGTCACCCCGAGGATCACCGCGCCCGCGCCGCGCAGCCGGCGGACCACCTCGTGGTCGGCCTCCGCCACCGGGGTACGCACCGCGGCCGACCCGTTCCACGTCGGCAGGCCGGCGACCGGGGTGTTCTCCTTGACCGCCACCGGCACGCCGGCCAGGGGGAGGTTGGCCAGGTCCTCCTGCTCGTCGACCTTCTCCGCCTCGGTGATCGCCTCGCCGCCGCGTACCGCGCGGAACGCGGCCAGCTCGGCGTCGGCCCGGGCGATGTGGTCCAGGTGGTCGGCCACGACCTGGGTGGCGGAGACGTCACCCCGGCGTACGCCGCGGGCGATCTGCTTCGCGGTCGCCCCCACCCAGGTCGTCGGCATGATGTCCTGCACGGCCATCCTCCCCAGCCAGCGTCAGCCCAGCGCCTGCTCCAGATCGGCGAGCAGGTCGTCGACCGTCTCGATGCCGACAGACAGTCGCACGAGATCGCCGGGAACTTCAAGCGGCGAGCCGGCAGCGCTCGCGTGTGTCATCCGCCCCGGGTGCTCGATGAGCGATTCGACCCCGCCGAGCGACTCGGCGAGCACGAAGAGCTTCGCCCGGTTGCAGATCTCCACGGCGTGCTCCTCGCCGCCCGCCGCGCGGAAGGAGATCATCCCGCCGAACCGGCGCATCTGCTTGGCGGCCACCTCGTGACCCGGGTGCGCCGGCAGGCCCGGGTAGATGACCTGCGCGACCTTGGCGTGACCGTCCAGGTAGGCGGCGATCCGCTCGGCGTTGTCGCAGTGCCGGTCCATCCGTACCCCGAGGGTCTTGATGCCGCGCAGGGTGAGCCAGGCGTCGAACGGGCCGTTGACGGCGCCCATCGCGTTCTGGTGGTAGCGCAGTTCCTCGCCGAGCGCCCGGTCGGCGGCGACGAGGGCGCCACCGACCACGTCGGAGTGTCCGCCGATGTACTTGGTGGTCGAGTGGACCACCACGTCCGCGCCGAACGCGATCGGCTGCTGGAGGTACGGCGAGGCGAAGGTGTTGTCGACCACCAGCAGCGCGTCGGCCTCGTGCGCGACGGCGGCCAGCGCGGCGATGTCGGCGATGCCGAGCAGCGGGTTGGTCGGGGTCTCCACCCAGACGATCCGCGTGGCGCCGGGACGGATCGCGGCCCGGACCGCGTCGGGGTCGGAGACCCGGGCCGGGGTGTAGTCCAGCCCCCAACGCTCGGCCACCTTGGCGAAGAGCCGGTAGGTGCCGCCGTAGGCGTCGTCCGGGATCACCACGTGGTCGCCCGGCTTGCAGACGGTCCGCAGCAGGGTGTCCTCGGCGGCCAGGCCGCTGGCGAAGGCGAGCCCCACGGGCCCGCCCTCCAGCGCGGCCAGGCACTCCTGAAGCGCGTCCCGGGTGGGATTGCCGGAGCGGCTGTACTCGTAGCCCTCCCGGGGCGCGCCGACGGCGTCCTGGGCGTAGGTGCTGGTCTGATAGATCGGCGGGATCACCGCGCCGGTGCGGGCCTCGGGGTCCTGACCGGCGTGGATGGCGAGCGTCTCGAAGCCGTGACTCATTCCCGAGACGTTAGTCCGCCCGCCCGTCCCACCGCGTGGAACCCGCCCGCGGGTCACAACCAGGAGGTTGTCCGACCGGTCGGCCATACCGGCTCGGAGACCTCGACCGAAGCGCCGAGGTATGGATCTTGGCGAGTTGCCGCTTCAGGTGAACGTCAGGTCGGCAAGATCGGCGCGGGGACCGGCAGGATCGTGGGGCAGCCCCTAGCCTGGGCGGGTGGCTGGGTGCGTGTTCTGCGGGATCGTGGCGGGCGAGGTGCCGGCGTTCCGGGTCGCCGACGAGGCGGACGGGGTGGCCTTTCTGGACACCCGGCCGGTGTTCAAGGGCCACGTGCTGGTGGTGCCGCGCACGCACCTGGTCACCCTGGCCGACCTGCCGGCCGACGCGCTGCCCGGCTACTTCCGGCTGGTGCAGCGGCTCGCCGTGGCGGTGGAGGCCGGCCTGGGGGCCGGCGGGACGTTCGTGGCGATGAACAACAAGGTGTCGCAGTCGGTCCCGCACCTGCACACCCACGTGGTGCCGCGGACCAAGGGCGACGGGTTGCGCGGCTTCTTCTGGCCGCGCACCCGCTACGCCGACGACGCCGAGGCCGAGGACTTCGCCGCCCGGGTCGCCGCCGCGCTGGCCTGAGCGCGGGACCGTCGGGTAAGGAACCGGGGACCGGCGCTGTTGAACCCGCTGGGAAAGCCATGAGAGGAGTCCCATCGTGTTCCTTCGCCGCATCAAGGCCGAGATGATCTCTCCCGACCAGGCTCTGCCGGGCCGCCCGATCGCGATGCCGATCGCCGACCGGCACGAGGTGCTGCCGTCCTCGCTGAAGGGTCCCTTCCCCGAGGGCGCGCAGGTCGCCGTCTTCGGGATGGGCTGTTTCTGGGGCGCCGAGCGGCTGTTCTGGACCCTCCCGGGGGTGATCACCACGTCGGCCGGCTACGCGGGTGGCTACACCACGAACCCGACGTACGAGGAGGTCTGCTCGGGGATGACCGGGCACGCCGAGGTGGTCCAGGTGGTCTACGACCCGTCGAAGATCAGCTACGAGGACCTGCTCAAGGTCTTCTGGGAGAACCACGACCCGACCCAGGGCATGCGCCAGGGCAACGACGTCGGCACCCAGTACCGGTCGGCGATCTACGCCACCACCGACGAGCAGCTGGCCACGGCGCAGGCTTCGCGGGACGCGTTCGCGCCGATCGTGGCGCGGGCCGGCAAGGGTGAGATCACCACGGAGATCGCCCGGCTCGGCGACTACTACTTCGCCGAGGACTACCACCAGCAGTACCTGGCACCGACCAAGAACCCTAACGGATGGTGTGGTATTGGCCCGAACGGCATGTCGTGCCCGGTAGGGGTCGCCCGCACCGGCAACTGAGCGGCGCAACCGTCCCCGGCCGCCGCTGCGGGGAGCGGCCGGCCGGGGACTATTCGGCCACGTAGACGCCGGACCCTGCGATCGGTGGCACCGGGTTGCAAGGTGGAGTCGTGATCTGCGGTAGCCGTGCCGGCGGCGCGGGTGGCTGCACGCATCGAGGTGCCGGCGGGCCGCATACGACGACCCCCGGTGCCCATGTGGGCCGCCGGGGGTTCGTGTGTCTGCGGCTACGGGGCCTCCTCAATAATCCCCGTCAACAACGCACATGGCTCGCCTGCCGTCCACGCGCGTCGTCCAGGGCGTCGCCCGCCACCCCGGGCGCGGCCGGATTCGGCTGTCCGGTATCCGACGCGCAGAGACGCCAGGGGTAGAGGGCCAACGCATCGGCTGAGAGGGTGTGCCGATGGGATTCATGGATAGGCTGCTCGGGCGCGCAAGCCAGTCGGACGAGGCGAGCGAGGAAGCCGCGCAGCGGCCGATGCCAGGCCCAGCCGTACCGGAGCCAGCCGGAGAGTCTGACAGCCTCGCGGATAGGTGGTACGCGCCGCAGGACGGCAACCTCGATCGGTTCATCGGTCCGGACGGCCTCCCGGCGCTGCGCCTGATCCCCTACCGCGACACGGGCGGCGAATACGTCCTGCGGCTCTGCGAGGACGCCACGGGCCTCCTCGTCGGACCGACGGATCGCCGGCTGTCTCGCGCGGGCGTCTACGTTTCCCAGCTACGCGGCGAAGCTCACCACCAGGCCGAGTGCCGGGCAGGCAACTTCCACCCTGGCGAGCCGGTGCGGCTCGTCCGCGAGCCGGACAACCCGTACGACGCAAACGCCGTGGCGGTGTACGACGCGACCGGGCAGCACATGGCCGCGTACGTCAACAAACAGAAGGCCCGGACGCTGGCGAAGCTGATCGACTCCGGCGCCGAGATAGAGGCGATCTCGATCCGCGGTACTCGCGCAGGCCTCGGATGCGATCAAGTCGCCATCCTGGCGGCCCGCCCCGATGTGCTGCGCCAATTGCTCAGCCCGCGTCCAGCGGGGGCGCCGAGGCCGGCGCACGAGCGGTAAGTCGTCGGAAGCGGAGCCACAGGAACGGAGGCGCCCGTCGGGAACGTCACGGGGCGGCGTCCAGCGGGCTCCCGGTCGGTGCTGCGCGCCGGCCAGCTCGGCCGCGTCAAGTCGTCGCCGTCGCGGGTAGGCCGCTGGTCGCCTGCTTGCGCCATGGCGCCGCCGGGTCGGCCAGAGTGTCGAGGACGAGTTGGCACCAGGTATGGGCCGCACCGACTGCAAGGTGGGCGTGACGGGGACGCAGGCCGACGCGCGGCGCTGCTGGAGCGTGCCCGGTTCCCCAGCCCTCGTTTCGCAGTTCGCCGAGCCCGGTGGCAATGCTGATCAAGCCGCCGAGGATGCGCTTAACCGCGTTGCTTCCGTCCGGTCCCGGCACCCGCGTTTGCGGGTGCAGCAGCAGCGCACGCTGTGCGAGGTCGATCAATGCTGGCAACTTCGCCGTCTTGTCGTCGAACGGCACGCCCAGCTCAATCAGGACGGTCTTCGCGGTCGCCTCGATCAGCTCCTTCGCGGAGCCGATTGCCTGCGCCGGGTCTGTCGGTAGCGCGCGGTCGATCCTGTCGAACGAGTCCAGGATCATGGTCGGGTCGCGTAGTGCGTTCAAGGATCTGGGCAGCTTCGCGGCGGCGGCCGCGAAGCTGTCTGGCTTCGGCTTGATCCTGCCGTCCGCGTCAAGGTCGAACCCTTGGCGGTCCAGGAACTTGCGCGCCGCGTCGATCGTGCCGTCGTCCAGCCCGTCGAGCAGCGTCTCGTACACCCTGAGCACCCTCGCCACGTGAGCGGGGTCGGTCCAGTCGACGTTGTCCTCGTACTCGTGCCACAGCGTGCGCCGGTCGCCTGCTTCGTTGTTTGGGTCACCGGAGGGGACGAAGCCTTGGTCCTCCCACATGCCCGCGATCAACCGCAGCGATGAGGTCTTCGCAGCGAGGTCACGGAAGTGCCGTCGCACGGGCAGCGGGACGAGCTGGCGAGTGGTCACGGCCGCCAAGCGTATCCATCGACGGGGCTAACGGTCACTTCTTATTTGAGGACCACTCCGGCAATCCCGGAGAAGATGCCGACAAGCAGGCCCAGGGTCGCCAGGCCTTGGCGGGGGGACGTCCAGAGGTCGCGGTTCATTCGTGCCCAGCCCTGGGGAACAAACCTCATCTTCAGTTTCTGGAACTTGTGCTGCCGGTGCCTGCATCCGAGGAGGAGGCCGGATGAGTTGTTGCGGCACAGAGTCCCGTCCCGGTTGATCGCCGCACACCAAAGCGGCGCCAGCAACAGAAAGTAGAACGCGACCGCGCCTGAAAGCAGGATCAGGGCGGCCGGTCCCATGCTGCGCGTCCACCAGCCTGATAGGAGAAGGATGAAAGCCAGATATCCCCAGTAGCGACCAATACCCTTCATGGGTACGGAGTGTATGGCCGCGACCACTGCTCGAAGTTAATCTATCTCGAAGATGACATTGGCTAGCGGCCGCCGTCGATGCGTGGTAGAGATCGCAGGAGCTACTCGTCGGCCAGCGGGTGCCGGAAGCCGTCCAGCGGGCCGGTCACGGGCCGGTCGTGCTGGGTCATGTTGAGGACCTCGGCCAGGGCGTCGACCATCGGGCGGCCGTCGCGGGCGAACTGGCGAAGGATGTCCTCGACGACCTCGCGCACGATCCCGGCCTCTTCGCTGAGGCCCGGCCGGGGAAGCCAGCCAATCGACTGCCAGTCCTTCCGGGTGAGGTGGCCGACGACCTCACCGGCGCAGCGGATCGTGAAGATTTCGCCCTCGCCCGTGTAGTCGTGCGACGGGTAGGCGGGCGGGGCGTAGGCGAGGTGCGCGGGTGATGCGCGGAACGACATGGAGATTCCTCGGGGGTGGGGCGGGGCGGGGCGGCGACGGGACATATATACCGGTGGCGAAGCCCCAGGACGCAACGGAGAATGTAAGCGCTGATCGATCGAAGGGGCCAGTGTGGCAGAGCACGAGACGGGGTTGCACGACCAAGAGTCGGCTTGGCCGTCAAAGGCCAGCGACCTTCACGCCATGGGGGACAACTGGCAGCATCACGCCCTAATTGGCTGGCAGAGTGGAAACCCATATGGGCCAATGGCTGGCTATCGCCGCGCGGCTGAGGTCCTGGCGAAGCACATTGCCAGCTACCGTTTTGACAACGACCTTCTCATCTACCCCTTCGCTAACTGTTGGCGTCACCACATAGAGCTGCACCTCAAAAGCCTGCTAAACGATCTCCGACATCTCCAAGGGCAGCCGTCGGTTAACCGGTCACACCACAAGATCGACGCACTTTGGGGCGAGGTCCGCCCGCTGATTGTCGCGGCCCACGGTCAGCACAAGGAGCTTGGACATGTCACCCGCGTCCTAGCCCAGCTCGCGAAACTCGACGCCGACGGCCAAGAATTCAGATACAGCGTCCGAACGGATGGGCAGCCAGCGTTGCTGGGTGTCGACCGGCTCGACCTCGGCGAGTTCCATAAGGCGCTACTCGGCGTCTCGGACTACCTGGCCGCCGTGGATGCGGCAACTGACAATGAACAGAGGGCCAAGGACGAGATCGACGAATACTACAGCGGGTAACTCCGCCTCGGGGCGGGCCGGGCCGATCTCGTGAGCGGGATCGTCCGGGCGGCTCATGCGGCGCCGTCCCGGCGGCGCATCGCCTGGCGCACGCGGGCGTGTAGCCGGCGGTTTTCAATGCGGCACGGCCGGCACAGCCGGCGGTATCCGTCCGCCGTGCGGCGGTCGCGGCCGAACGACGAGAGTTGCCGCTCGGTGTTGCACTGCGGGCAGAACTTCATCGCGTGCGCCTGGTGTTGCGCTCGCGGCACTCGCCGCAGCAGTAGTCGCGGCCGTCGTTGACCTGGGAGGTCGACAGCCAGCGCGAGCAGCCGTCACACGAGCGGCTGCCCATGTCCACACCGGACGGCGCGCGGCAAGAATGGTCGTGCATTGGGGGACTCCTTAATTGGTAACAATACGGGATTATGGGAATCCGCGGTTTTCTGGGAATTCAGCCTTTACTGGGCTGACAGAGAATTGCCATGCCTACCGGGAGGGCTTTGGTGGGTGCCAGGGGAGGCCCTGCCCAGGGGGTGCGTGACCCTGCGAACGGCGGCGCGAACGCACGCGCGCAATTCCATAAAGGAACGACGCAATACGTTCGCTCGCACATTCTCCATTCAGCTAATCGCATTCATTAGCTCAACTACAATGCATGCAAACAGGCAGCGCACATTGCCTCGTCTGCAAGAATGGTTCTGCGTCGACAACGTGGGCAAAGGCGTGTCGATGTGGTTGCCTTGCCGATAGGCAACAAGGCAACCACACCAACCACATCACTCACGCATTCTCGTCGTCGCTGCCCTGCTCAATAGCGGGCAGGCCGGCGAGCCGACGCGCCAATTCATCAGGCGTTCCTGCCGCTACCTCGGCACGGAAGAACTCCTCATCGGTCATGCCGGCCCGACGGATAGTGCGGGACCGGCCGGACGTCTCCACGGCATAGAAGAAATTGGCCATAGCGTGATCCAGGTTCATCGGATTCACCTCCCCAGGGGGGTCGAAAGCGCGAGGGGCGGGGTGTTGCGCGCGGCGGCCTTCCGGCAGGCAACCGAGCAGTAAGCCCTGCTGCGCCCCGTCTTGCACAGGCTCATAGCCCGTCCGCAGTGAGCGCACGTGGCGTCCTGCGGGGCTGGCTGCGGCGCGGGCACCGGCGCGGCCTGGGCGACCTCGGCGGCGCGGGCACGGGCACGGATGGCGGACTCTTCGGCCCACTGCCCGGCCAGCTCGGCGGCCTCGGCGCGGGCGAACAGGACAGCCGCACGGGCAGCCTTGGCGGCCCGGCGGCGCGCAGCGGCCCGCCCGGCGGTCGGCGCACCCTCGCGATGGGCCTTTTTCCAACCGATGTCGTGGCGTTGCTGAGCCATCAGAAGGGGCCTCGAATCCGCTTGGCGATGTCTCGAATGTGTTCGGTCGCGCTGTCGGCCTCGTAACCCTTGATCTGGCGGGCCATCCGGCGGATCTCGTCGGCGGACCGGGCCGGCGCGGGCGGCTGCTCGGCGGCCTCCTGCTCGGCCCGGACGGCGGCGAATCTCGCGTCCACCTCGGCATCCCAGGCGGCGGCCTGGGCGGCGGTCATAGGCTCGCCGTTGGCGTCGTATCGCTGCGTCATCGCGCACTACCGGCGGCAATCACGCGCAGCGCGCGCAGGATGTTCGCCACGTTGCCCAGCGGCAAAAAGCCGTCCGCAACGGTGCTGTGTTGGTCGTACGGGGTCGAGCGGCCAATCAGCACGGCCAGCCGGTCGGCCATGTGGCGGATCTCGTCCCGGTCGCGCTCCTTGCGCTCCTCGACGTACGGGGTAACCACCTCGACCAGCGCAAACTACGCGTTCACAGCCGGCGGCATCAGGGCGCGGTGCGCGGCGATGATCTCATCGCGGCGGGCCTCCCAGAACACATCCGGCTTGGGCTGCCTCACCTTGCCGGCCAGCGCGGCGGCCTTCACCTCGGCCTTGTCGTCGGCGTACTCGTCCGCCAGATCGTCCATCTTGTCGGCGGACGCCTCCAGGGCCTCAACGGCTGCGGTCAGCTTGTCGAGCGCGGCGGCCACCTCGGGCACCTCGGCGGCGATCTCGTCAACGAACGGCGGCAGGTGCGGCGCGCGGCGGCCCGGCTTGGCGAGGTGTTCGGTGCCATGGCTGGTCTGCGTGACGGCGGTGTCGAGGTTGGGGAAATCGATGGACACGGGGTGTCCCTTTCATTGCTCGCGGATCACTCCGTTGGCAGCGCGAGCGGGGGCGCCGGTATCCGACCGGCGGCGGGGTATGTGGGGGCGGCGCTGCGCCCCCGGTCGCATTCAGGAGTTGCGACCGGGGGGCGCGCCATGTCCGCGCGCTACCTTCCTCAAGAGCGCGCGGCGGTCTACCAGCGGCGGCCGGGGTGCTAGCCGGCCACGCCGAGCGGCGCGCGGGGCGGGGTGGCGCAGACTCCGCACGCGGTGCCGATCTCACCGGTCGACAGGATCGCTACGTACCCGGCCCGGTGGCCGCATCCGTCGGCCTCACAGCGAAAGTCGGACGCCATCAGCAGCTCGTGCCGGCGCTCGGGCGAGACGTGAATGGCGGTCAGCGGGTGAGGCATCGGGGAGACTCCAAGCGGGTGTAGAGCGGCGCTCATCGGGGGCCGTCCACGTCTGCGGCGTCGAGCGGCCGAGCGGCGACGGTGCCAGGCACGCGGCGGCGAGCCGGGCGAGCGTGTGGAGGATTCGCGCGGCCATCAGCGGTCCCACATCGGAACGTCGGACGGTCGGATTAGCGAGCGATCCCGCACGGTGATGGTCGAGCGGCCATCGGGCGCGTAGATCGGCTGACCACGCCACGAGCCGACGCCGAACCACCCTCGCGTGCGGTGCGTGGTCGACCCCATGAGGTACAGCCGGGCAACGGCGATGAACTCACGCGGACCAGCGGTGTACGTCCGGCCAGCGGTCGGGCCACGCTGCGGCGTCACGCGGCCGGCGTACCGGTGTCGGTCGTCGGTGCGGTGGCCGGGGAACTCGGTCACGAACTCGGTGGTCGAGGACAGGTTCAGCACGGACAAGGTGCGGCGGTAGGCGTGGAACAGGTCGTCACGGCTGATGAACCGGCCGGCGAGGTGGCGCAGCGTCGATTCGTCGCACAACCACGCCTCGATGACGTAGGCGGCGGAACGCTCGGCGGGGGTCAGGGCGTCGGCCCACACGCCGGTTTCGGCGTAGCGTTCTTCGCGCTGCTCGCGAGGGGTCAGGCGGTAGTCGTCGTCGGGGTACACGGTAGGCACCTCTTTCGGGGGTGGGTACGAAAAAGCGCCCGTGGGCTACGGCCGGTCGCAGTCGGCCATAGCGCACGGGCGCTGGTCTTTCGGGTGGTGCGGGGTGGGGCCGCTCCGACGCCTCTGCGACAAGGCACGGTGCGGGGTTTCCGGTCAGGACCGGGGCGGGGAGGGTCAGCGGCGACCGGCGGCACGCAGCTCGGCGTCCAGCTTGTGAACCAGGCTGGTGAACGTGCGGGTGGCGTCGTCAGTCAGTGGGCGCGGGCGGGCGGTCGCGGTAGCGGTCGGCATCGGCTGTTCCTCTCCCTCGGTGGTGCGTCTGGGTCTGTGCTCGCCGGGGACGGCGAAACCGCCCGGACATGGGCGGACCGATCTACAGGCGGCAGCCAAGATCGGTCCACTCATGACCGGGCGGGGTCGAGGGGCGCGCGACGGGCTGCCGTTCGTCGCGGTGCGCGGGGGTCCGCCCGTCTCGGGCGGTCGTGCGGCGGGGTCTGTCTTCCCTCTACCTATGTTCTGAGCGTTACACGCTCCGGGTGTGGGGAAACGTCACTCACCGTGACAGGGTGTTGATGGAGTATCCGCCGTTGCCGCCCACATCGGTCAGACCGAACTCAGCGCGCGCAGAGCGGCTGGCTTCCTCGGTCTCGGCCGGGGTGCGGTAGCCGAGCCCATAGGCGCTGCGGGCGGGCACGGTGCCGTTGGGCATACGCACCTGCTCGGGCCTTCCGCCGTTCGGCTGCTCGTGCGCCGGGGCGTCACCCTTGAACAGCGGGCACATGCCGCCACATGGGGACCAGCGGGCGAAGACGCGGCCGGCGCGGCGCTCGGGGGTGGCATGCACCGGACGGCGGCCGGCGGTCTGCGGGGTGCCGGCGGCGATGCGGGCGGCGCTGCGGGCGCGGTAGCGGCGGACACGCTCGCGGGTCAGGCGACGCTTGCGGAGGGGATTCGCTTGTGGTGTCCATGGTGGGCGGTCCTTCGGGGGTAGGTGGCGGGGCCTGCGGGGGCCGACCGTTATTGCTTCCGTTGCGTATGTCCCGCAGAGGTGGCAGCCGAGAACCGGACAACGGCGCTCAGGCGGCCACCGGCCGGGCAGGGGGGCTCAATGTCGTTACCTGACCGTTACGGAGGTACCGGGGCGGGCGGGGCGCGAGCGCGACTGCTCTCGTTGGTTACGTCCTACAGACGGGAAGCCGAGAACCGGACAACGGCACTCAGGCGGGCACCGGCCGGGCAGGCGCGCTCAATGTCGTTACCTGACCGTTACCAAAGTGCTCTACAGGCTGCCGGCGGGGCGGATCTGATCCGGGGAGCGGCGCAGCGGGGGCGCAACCTATAAGTCCGAACCGGCGTAAGGGCGGCGGCGGGCGCGGCCCGGCTGCCGGCGGCCGGTGGGTTGCGGGGGTCGGGTGCCGGCGCAGCGGGGGGCGGCCCAACTACCCGGTGGCCTGACGGAAACCCCCGGTTACCTGTGCCGTGCCGCGGCTAGACGGGGGTTTCGGGTGCCGGCGTCTGCACCCCGCCGCAGCTAGACGGGGGTTTTCGGAGGGCGCAGGCGCAGCGGACGGTGCCCGAAGTTACTTTCAGTGACTATAGTGGCCTATAGTAGTTACAAAGGGTAATAAGAGAAGGGGTAGAGGGGGGTAAAGGGGACAGAGTAGACAGCAAGGAAAGCGAGGCGCGAGGCCCGTTGAGCGAAACCCCGGCATAGCTGCGGCACTACGCAGATAAACCGGGGTTTCCGGGGCCGGGGGCGCTGCCGACCAGCGGCCGGGGGTTGCGGCGGGATGGCATCGGGAACGGGCTGTGCGGGTCGCTGCCGGCTGTGGGTGCCGTCCGGGTGGACGGGGAGGGCAGACAGACGGCGGCCCGCTCAGGCGGTCTGAGCGGGCCACTTGTTGACGGGCGGGGCGGGCGGCCTATGCCGTGCCGGCCCAGTCCAGTCCTACGCGGGCGTTGACGGTGCCCCACGGGTCGGCCTTGGTGGGGCGGCCACCCTTGGATGCCGCGCGGCGGACCGTGATCCGGTCAACGAACAGGGTCACGAAGTCTCGCCGCTCCCCCACCGTGGCGGCATCCCACCACGTCTGTTCGTCGCCGTAGGCGCTGGAGGTCCAGAGGTCCAGCGGCAGCTTGGCGGTGGCCTGCTCGTCCAGCTCGGCCAGGCGGGCGGACAGGGCATCGACGCGGGCACCGGTCGCCGTGACGGCGCGGGTAAGCGCTGCGGCGGCGGCACCGGTGGCGGTCCCCAGGGCCTCGGACTGCTGATCGAGGGCGGCGGATGCGTCGGCCAGCTCGGCGGCCACGGCGGCGCGCTGCACGGCCGTCTCCGGCGTCGCGGTCGCTGCGCCGTAGCGGCGGGTCGCCTCGGCCAGGATCAAGGCGGTGGTCTGGTCCTCGTCGGCCGGATCGATCGAGCTGAGCAGGCGGTCGATACGCATGCGGACCCAGCCATCGAGGGCGGTCAGGCTGATCGTGTTGGAGTGCCGGCCCGCCGGGGCGGTGCACATGTAGGCGTCTCGATTCGCCAGGCTGGCGTTTGCGACGAACCGACGCGCCTTCATCCGGTACCCGCACTCACACCACAGGATGCCCAGACCCGAGAGTAGGGCCGGCTCGTCGGCCGGCTGGCGCGGCGGCCGGGTGCGGCCGGTGAGGATGGCTTGCAGACGCCAGAACTCATCGGTGGTGATGATCGGCTCGGCCGGCGGCGGGAGTACGCGGGCGTCTTCCATGTCGTACGCGGTGCGGTAGCCGACCGTGTTGCCCCGGTCATCGAGCACGGCGACGGCCGGCAGGCCAGCGATGCGGGGGTCTCGCAGGCGTTGGTTTAGGTTCCGGTCCGACCAGGCACCCGACGCGCGGGAGCGGCCCACCTTCGCGCCGCGCGTGCGGATGCCCCGCCGGTCGAAGTAGCGGGCCACGGCATGCACGGCGTGACCGAGCAGCACGGCGCGGACGGCCACCCGCAGCGCGCGGGCCTCGGTCGGCTCGATGACCAGGGCGCGGATGGCCACGGGGTCACCGGCGGGGGTCCGGGCCATCCGCTCGACGGTGGTGAATCCAAACGGGGGGTTGCCGACGTGTCCCCCGGCAGCGTGCGCGAGGGCCTTTGCGGCTTTCACGGCGGCCGACTTGTTCTTGGATTCGTTGTGCGCCGCATCCATTCGCAAAAGAAGGTGGATCAGATCCATGGTGTTATCTGGGCCGAATGTGCCTTCGGTGATGCTGACAATGGTCAGGCCACCGGCCAGCAGCGGCAGCCACTCCGCAAGCGCGATGCGCGGATCTTGGCGCGTCAGGCGGGAGACGTAGAAGACATACAAGTGCGTGATTTCGCCGGCCTTGATCGCCGCTACCATCTGGTCGTACGCCTCACGCACTACGCCGGCTTGGAAGCCGGATCGGTCGATGTCCTCGAACATGCGGACGCTTGCGCCGGGGTGGTCGTGGTTGGCGCGCTCGGTGGTCGCGGTGCGTTGGGTTGCCGGGGATGCCTCGGACTTGTTCGCGCGTGCGGTCGACTGACGTACGTAGGCGGCGGGGCGAGCGGTGATCATGGGTCGACAGTAGTGCACCGTCCGTCAGGAACCAAGAACCCGAACGGGTACTGCAACCACGGCCCCAACGGGCTGAGCTGCCCGGTCGGCGTGGCGCGTACCGCCTGAGCGACCGGAACGTCCGATCCCGGGCCTGCGGTGTTCCTCACAACGCGGGCCCGGCACATTTCCGGCATCGGTCGCCTGCGGGCCAGTAATCGCCGGTCCGAGGCGGTGGCTACCGTCGGTAGCGGCGCATGATAGCGAACGGTCACACGACTGTCATCGTCTCAACAGGCAAACCGCAACAACCTCTGGCAGCATGGGCCCGCATGTGCGGACTAGCGGGAGAGTTCCGCCGTGACGGTTCACGGGCCGACGTGTCGGCCGTGGAGCGGATGGCGGCCACGATGAGTGACCGAGGGCCCGACGACAGTGGCGTCTGGTCCCAGGGACGGACAGCGCTCGGACACCGACGCCTGAAGATCATCGACCTCTCGGCCGCCAGCGGCCAGCCCCTGGTCGACCCGGCCGCCGGACTCACCGGCGTCTTCAACGGCTGCATCTACAACTACCGCGAGCTGCGTGAGGAGTTGCAGGCCAGGGGGCACCGCTTCTTCTCGGCGGGCGACAGCGAGGTCGTGGTCAAGGCGTACGCCGAGTGGGGGCTCGACTTCGTCGACCACCTGGTCGGCATGTTCGCGGTAGCGATCAGCGAGCGGGACACCGGCCGCCTGATCCTGGCCCGGGACCGGCTCGGCATCAAGCCGCTCTACCTGGCCGAGACCCCCGGCGTGGTGCGCTTCGCCTCGACCCTGCCGGCGCTGCTCGCGGCCGGTGGCGTCGACACGGGCATCGACCCCGTGGCGCTCGCCCACTACCTGAGCTTCCACAGCATCGTGCCGCCGCCGCGGACCATCCTGCGCGGCGTCGCCAAGCTCCCCCCGGCCACGGTCCGGGTGTACGAGCCGGACGGCTCCACCCACGACCGGGTCTACTGGGACCCGTCCTTCACCCGCGCCGCCGAGCGCTCCGGCTGGTCCGAACGGGACTGGCAGGACGCGCTGCTGGAGTCGCTGACCACCGCCGTCCGCCGCCGCATGGTGGCCGACGTGCCGGTGGGCGTGCTGCTCTCCGGCGGGCTCGACTCCAGCCTGGTCGTCGCGCTGCTGGCCGGCGAGGGACAGTCCGGGCTGGCCACCTTCTCCATCGGCTTCGACGCGGTCGGCGGCCGGGAGGGCGACGAGTTCGTCTACTCCGACCTGGTGGCGAAGACCTTCGGCACCGACCACCACCAGATCCGGGTGCCCACCGGCGACCTGCTGCCGCCGCTGGAGGCCGCCGTCGTCGCGATGAGCGAGCCCATGGTCAGCCACGACTGCGTGGCGTTCTGGCTGCTCAGCCAGGAGGTCGCCCGGCACGTCAAGGTGGTGCAGTCCGGCCAGGGCGCGGACGAGATCCTGGGCGGCTACCACTGGTACCCGCCGCTGGCCGGGGTGGACCGGGAGCGGGCGCTCGAGACGTACGCGAAGGCGTTCTTCGACCGCGACGCGGCCGGCCTGGCCCGGGTGCTCAACCCGGCGTGGCTGGCCGACGGCGACCCGGCGCGGGAGTTCGTGGCCGTCCACATGGCCCGGCCCGGCGCGGCGACCGCGGTGGACGCGGGCCTGCGCATCGACACGCAGGTCATGCTCACCGACGACCCGGTCAAGCGGGTCGACAACATGACCATGGCGCACGGGCTGGAGGCCCGGGTGCCGTTCCTCGACCACGAGTTCGTCGAGCTGGCCGCGAGCTGCCCGCCGGAGCTGAAGCTGGCCCAGGGCGGCAAGGGCGTGCTCAAGGAGATCGGCCGCCGGGTCCTGCCGCACGAGGTCATCGACCGGCCGAAGGGCTACTTCCCCGTTCCGGGCCTCACCCACCTGGAGGACAAGCTCCTCGACCGGGTACGCGACGCGCTCACCGCGCCCGAGGCGCGCCGCCGCGACCTGTTCCGCGCCGACTACGTCGACGCGCTGCTCGCCGACCCGAACGCCGAACTGACCCCGTTGAACGGAAACAAGCTGTGGCAGCTGGGACTCCTGGAAATGTGGCTCCAGAGCCACGGAATCGACTGACCGTGACCGACACCCTCGCCACCGGCGCGGCGCGTGCCGACCGGGAACGGGTGCTGGGCCGGCGCCGGGAACGGGTCGGCCCGGGCGGCGACCCGGTGGCGCCCGGCACCCCCGAGCCGCGCCGGCAGCCCGCCGACGGGTCCGGTGTGGTGCTGGACTGCGGCTGGGGCCGGCTGGTCTTCGGGCAGACCTTCGCCGAGCAGATCGAGGTCGCCGACGTGCTGCGCTCCGAGGCGGTCGGCGCCCGGGACATCTGCATCTACCTGCGGGACCCGCACGTGCTGGTCTCCCGCCTCCCCGACGAGCTGTTCATCGACCCGTCGCTGACCTACCGGCTGCCGCTGGGCGAGCACCGGCCGGCCGCCACGGAGGGCGGCGAGATCCCCGGGCTGAGCATCCGGCCGCTGCGGGACGCCGACGACGCGGAGGCGGTGAACCGGATCTATGCCCGCAACGGCATGGTCACGGCGCCGGTCGAGGTGCTGGTCGACAATGCCGGCACCGACCGGTTCCTGCACCTGGTGGCCGAGGACGCCACCGGCGAGGTGGTCGGCACCATCACCGGGGTGGACCACGTCGCGGTCTTCGGCGACCCGGAGAACGGCGCGAGTCTCTGGTGCCTGACCGTGGACTTCAACACCGCGCCGCCCGGCACCGGCCAGGCGCTGCTCACCGCGCTGGCCGACCGGCTCGACGCGCGCGGCCGGGCGTACGTGGACCTGTCGGTGCTGGCGGAGAACTCGGGGGCGATCCGGCTCTACGAGCGGCTCGGCTTCCACCGCACCGGGACGCTCTGCGTGAAGCGGAAGAACCCGATCAACGAGCGGCTGTTCCTGCCCGCCATGCCGGCGGGGTACGACGAGCTGAACCCGTACGCGAAGATCGTCGCGGACGAGGCGATGCGGCGCGGCATCCGGGTGGAGGTGACCGATCCGCGCTGGGGCGAGCTGCGGCTGAGCATCGGCGGCCGGACCGTGCACACCCGGGAGTCGCTCTCCGAGCTGACCTCGGCGGTGGCGATGAGCCGCTGCGACGACAAGCGGGTCACCCGGCGCATCCTCGTCGAGGCCGGGCTGTCGGTGCCAGGCGGCCGGACCGCCACCGGCGACGTCGACGACCTGGCGTTCCTGGCCGACGTGGGCCCGGTGGTGGTCAAGCCGGCCCGGGGCGAGCAGGGCAACGGCATCACGGTCGGGGTGCGCACGCCGGAGGCGCTGACCGCGGCGGTCGAGCTGGCCCGCCGGTTCTGCCCCGATGTGCTGATCGAGGAGCTGCGGGAGGGCGAGGACCTCCGGGTGGTCGTCATCGACCACGAGGTGGTGGCCGCGGCGGTCCGCCGGCCCGCCCAGATCACCGGGGACGGGGTGCACGACGTCACCGAGCTGATCGAGCGGCAGAGCCGCCGCCGGGCGGCCGCCACCGGCGGCGAGTCCCGGATCCCGATCGACGACATGACCCGCGAGGTGGTGGCCGAGGCGGGCTACCGGATGCACGACGTGCTCCCCGAGGGGCAGGTGCTGGCGGTACGCCGCACGGCGAACCTGCACACCGGCGGCACCATCCACGACGTGACCGCCGAGCTCCACCCGGCGATCGCCGAGGCGTGCGTGACGGCCAGCCGGGCGCTGGACATCCCGGTGACCGGGCTCGACCTGCTGGTCCCCGCCCCGGACCGGCCGGAGCACGTGTTCATCGAGGCGAACGAGCGGCCCGGCCTGGCCAACCACGAGCCGCAGCCGACCGCCGAGCGCTTCGTCGACCTGCTCTTCCCCGGCACGCGGGCCCCGCAGCGGCTGTGGTCGCCGGCCGGCACGGGAGGTGCGGCGTGAGCCCGAAGCCGCTGGAACTCGACCTCGACTACCTGCGCCAGGTGCTGGTGGAGCTGCTGGAGATCCCCAGCCCGTCGGGGCGTACCGACCACGTCCAGCAGTACGTGGGCGAACGGCTCTCCGCGCTCGGCATCGGCTCGACGCTGACCCGGCGCGGGGCGCTCAGCGCCTCCCTGCCCGGTCCGCGGCCGACCGGCGCCGACCGGGCCATCGTGGTGCACACCGACACCATCGGCGGGATGGTGAAGCGGCTCAAGGAGAACGGCCGGCTGGAGGTGAAGCCGATCGGCACGCACAGCGCCCGCTTCGCCGAGGGCGCCCACGTGCGGATCTTCACCGACGACCTGGACCGGGTGGTGACCGGCCAGGTGCTGCCCCTGAAGGCCAGCGGGCACCGCTACAACGAGGGCGTCGACCTCCAGGGCGTCGGCTGGGAACTGGTCGAGGTCCGGGTCGACGAGCCGGTCACCGACGAGGCCGGGCTCCGGGCGCTCGGCGTCGACGCCGGCGACTTCGTCGCGCTGCTCGCCACCCCGACGATCACCCCGACCGGGTACGTCAAGTCCCGGCACCTGGACGACAAGGCCGGGGTGGCCGCGGTGCTGACCGTGTTCAAGGCGATCGTCGACGCGGGCGTCACCCCGGCGGTCACCGCGCACCTGCTGGTCACGGTCACCGAGGAGATCGGGCACGGGGCCAGTCACGGCCTCGACCCCGACGTCGCGGAGATCGTCTCGGTGGACGCCGCGGTGGTCGCCCCCGGCCAGCAGTCGCGGGAGGACGCCGCCACCCTGGCCATGGGCGACGGGGTGGGACCGTTCGACTACCACCTCACCCGGCACCTGGCAGCGATCGCCCGGGAGCACGACGTCCACCTGGTCCGGGACGTCTTCGACTACTACCGTTCCGACGTGGCGGCGGCGGTCGAGGCGGGGGCGCACGCCCGGGTGGCGCTGCTCGGCTTCGGCGTGGACGCCACCCACGGGCACGAGCGCACCCATCTCGACGGGCTGCGCCACCTCGCCCAGCTGCTCTGCCTCTATCTCCAGAAGCCGCTGGTCTTTCCCGAGTGGGACGCCGAGCCCGAGGGCGACCTGGCCGACTTCCCGTCGCTGGCGGTCCAGCCGGCCTCCGAGGAGGGCCCGCGCGAGGGCCCGATCGGCCTGGAGTGACACGGCCGCGGCGATTCCCGCTCGGACCTGTGATCCAAATCCGTTGCCGGGCTCGGCGGGAAGTCGATAGCGTGGCGGTACACGGGAAAGGAGGTGGTCCAGACTTGTATAGCAATCGGACTCGTGAGGTGGCTGTCCGCTAGCCGCTGTCCTCGACAGTGAAATCCCGTCCGCCGCGAGGCGGGCACCAGGCACCATCGTCGAGACCGTGTGGCAGCGGTGCGGCGAAACCACGACAGCCACCCGACCCCCGGGGTGCCGGCCCAGTCCAGCCGGCCCGCGCGCGAGCGCGGAAGCCCCGGGGGTCGCTTCATGTCCGGCGGAGCCGGGCCGGTCAGCCCAGCTGGGAGGAGGCCGCTTTGTCAATGCGCGAGCTGGTGATCCTCGGTACGGCGAGCCAGGCCCCCACCCGGCACCGCAACCACAACGGCTACCTGCTGCGCTGGGACGACGAGGTGCTCCTGTTCGACCCGGGCGAGGGCAGCCAGCGGCAGATGCTGCACACCGGGATCTCCGCCACCGACCTGACCCGGATCTGCGTCACCCACTTCCACGGCGACCACTGCCTGGGCCTGCCCGGCATGATCCAGCGGCTCTCCCTGGACCGGGTCCCGCACCCGGTGGCCGTGCACTTCCCCGCCGGGGGCGCCGAATACTTCGCCCGGCTGCGCCACGCGTCGAGCTTCCACGAGACCGCCGAGCTGGCCGTCGAGCCGATCGAGGCCGACGGGCAGCGGATCACGCTGGGCATCGGCACGCTGGAGGCCCGCCGGCTGCGGCACCCGATCGAGACGTACGGTTACCGGCTCGTCGAGCCGGACGGCTGCCGGATGCTGCCGGAGAAGCTGTCCGCGTACGGCATCGTCGGGCCGGCGGTCGGCCGGCTGCTCCGCGACGGCCACCTGGACGTGGACGGGCGCCGCGTCACCCGCGACGAGGTGAGCGTGACCCGACCGGGGCAGCGGTTCGCCTTCGTCATGGACACCGGGCTCTGCGACGGCGTGTGGGCCCTGGCCGAGCACGCCGACCTGCTGGTCATCGAGTCGACCTTCCTGGAGCCGGAGGCCGCCCTCGCCGCCGAGGTCGGCCACCTCACCGCCGGCCAGGCCGCGCGGGTGGCGGCCGAGTCGGGGGTACGCACGCTCGTGCTCACCCATTTCTCCCAGCGGTACGCGGACCCGCGCCGCTTCGCCGACGAGGCCCGCGCCCACTTCACCGGGGAGCTGGTGATCGCCGAGGACCTGATGACGGTGCCGGTGCCGCCCCGCCGGGTAGCCTCGGCCGGGTGACGATCTCCCTACGCCCCGCCACCGGGGCCGACCTGATGGCGGTCGGCGCCCTGCACCAGCGGTCCCGGGTCGCGGCGTACTCGTCCTTCCTGCCGGCCGAGGCGCTGGCGGACCCGACCCCGGAGGCAATGGGCCGGTACTGGACCGAACGGGTGACCTGGGAGGGCGCGGACCACCGGATGACCGTGGCCGAGCGGGACGGCCGGGTGGTCGGCTTCAGCTACCTGGGGCCGGACGACGCCGGCGACCCGGCCACCGGCCTGCTCAACGCCATCCACCTGGAGCCGGCCGAGCGGGGCCGGGGCACCGGACGGACGCTGATGGTCGACGCCCTCGACGCGATGCGGGCCCGCGGCTGGTCCCGGGCGGCGCTCTGGGTGCTCCGGGAGAACGCGGCCGCCCGCCGGTTCTACGAGCGCGGCGGCTGGACCGCCACCGGCGAGCAGCGGGACGATCACATCGGGCCCGTGCTGGTGCCGCAGCTCCGCTACGCCCGTTCGCTCTGAGCGGATCGGGGCATGGGCGTCGATGCCGGCGCGTTGGCACCGGCATGGACACCGAGCACACCGAGCGGGCGGAGGACGCCGCGCTCGACGCGTACTCCCGGGTCGTGACCGGCGTGGCCGCCCGGGTGCTGCCCAGCGTGGCCGCCCTGTCGGTGCGGACTCCGCGCGGCGCCGGCGCCGGCTCGGCCGTGGTGATCGGCCCCGACGGGCTGCTGCTCACCAGCGCCCACGTGGTGCAGGGCGCCCAGGACGGGTCCGCCGCCTTCGGCGACGGCACCGAGACCGGGTTCCAGGTGGTCGGCGCCGACCCGCTCTCCGACCTGGCGGTGCTGCGGGCGGAGCGGGTGACCGTCCCGCCCGTGGAGCTGGGCGACGCGGACCGGCTGCGCATCGGCCAGCTGGTGGTCGCGGTCGGCAACCCGATGGGGCTGGCCGGCTCGGTCACCGCCGGGGTGGTCTCCGGGCTGGGCCGGTCGCTGCCGGCCCGGGACGGGCGGGTCATCCGGCTGATCGAGGACGTCATCCAGACCGACGCGGCGCTGAACCCGGGCAACTCCGGCGGCGCGCTGGCCGACTCGGCCGGCCGGGTCGTCGGGGTCAACACGGCGGTCGCCGGGTACGGCCTCGGGCTGGCCGTGCCGGTGAACGCCACCACCCGGCAGATCATCGGCGACCTCACCACCGACGGCCGGGTCCGCCGGGCCTGGCTGGGCGTGGCCGGGGTGCCGGTGCCGCTGCCACCGGAGATCACCGCCCGGACCGGGCAGCGGCGCGGGCTGCGGGTGGTCGAGGTGGTGCCGGGCAGCCCGGCCGGGTTGGCCGGGCTGTACCTCGGCGACGTGATCGTGGCGGCCGGCGGCCGGCCGGTGCAGGACGGCCAGGGGCTGCAACGGCTGATGCTCGGCCCGGCGATCGGCGCCCGCCTGCCGGTCACCGTGCTGCGTCGCGGCGCCTTCGTCGACGTCGTCGCCGTGCCCACCGAGCTGGGCCGCTGACGCGACGAGGGCCGCACCCCTGCGGGGGATGCGGTCCTCGTGTCGATGGGTCAGCGGGCGCCGAGGTGGGCGAGCAGGTCCTGCCGGGTCAGCACGCCCTTGGGCTTGCCGTCGACCAGCACCAGCGCCGCGTCGGCCTTCTCCAGCAGCACGACCGCCTCGCTCACCGGCTGGCCGCCGCCGATCATGGGCAGCGGGTCACCCATGTGCCGCTCGATCGTGTCGTGCAGGTGCGCCTGGCCGGTGAAGAGCGCGTCGAGCAGGTCCTTCTCGGCGATCGAGCCGGCCACCTCGCCGGTCACCACCGGCGGCTCGGCCTTGAGCACCGGGAGCTGGGAGACGCCGTACTCGCGCATGTAGTCGATCGCGTCGCGGACCGTCTCGGTCGGGTGGACGTGCACCAGCTCGGGCAGGCCGCCCGGCTTGCCGGCGAGCGCGTCGGCCACGGTCGGCTCGGCGCCCGAGTTGTCCAGGAATCCGTAGCGGGCCATCCACTGGTCGTTGAAGATCTTGGACATGTACCCCTTGCCGCTGTCCGGCAGCAGCACCACGATCACGTCGTCCGGGCCGGCCTTGCGGGCCACCTCCAGGGCGGCCACCACGGCCATGCCGCAGGAGCCGCCGACCAGCAGCCCCTCCTCGCGGGCCAGCCGCCGGGTCATCTCGAAGGACTGCTTGTCCGACACCTCGACAATCTCGTCGGCCACGCTCCGGTCGTAGGTCTCCGGCCAGAAGTCCTCGCCGACGCCTTCAACCAGGTAGGGCCGGCCGGTGCCGCCGGAGTAGACCGAGCCCTCCGGGTCCGCGCCGACCACCCGGACCCGCCCCTCGGAGGCCTCCTTGAGGTAGCGGCCGATGCCGGAGATGGTGCCGCCGGTGCCGACACCCGCCACGAAGTGGGTGAGCCGCCCCTCGGTCTGCTGCCAGATCTCCGGCCCGGTGGTCTCGTAGTGCGAGCGCGGGTTGGCCGGGTTGCTGTACTGGTTGGGCTTCCAGGCGCCGGGGATCTCCCGGGCCAGCCGGTCGGAGACGTTGTAGTAGGAGCGCGGGTCCTCCGGCGCCACGGCGGTCGGGCAGACCACCACCTCGGCGCCGTACGCCCGCAGCACGTCCTGCTTGTCCTGGCTGACCTTGTCGGGGCAGACGAAGACGCACTTGTAGCCCTTGAGCTGGGCGACGAGGGCCAGCCCGACGCCGGTGTTGCCGCTGGTCGGCTCGACGATCGTGCCCCCGGGCTGGAGCAGGCCCGCCTTCTCGGCGTCCTCGACCATCCGCAGCGCGATCCGGTCCTTGACCGAACCGCCCGGGTTGACGTACTCCACCTTCGCCAGCACCGTCGCCTGGATGCCCTCGGTGACGTTGCGCAGGCGTACCAGCGGGGTGTTGCCGATCAGCTCGACCACGTTGTCGTAGTAGTGCACCTCGTTGTGCCCTTCGTCGCGCCGCCGTCGTGGGGCGGCCGGTAAGTCGTCGGTTCGTCGCCCAGGGTACGTGCCGTCAGGGCACCACATGCCCCGGGATGACGGACCTGCGACGTGCCTCCCACTCCAGGAAGCGGTCGGTCTCGGCGAGCACGCTGCCGGCCAGCCAGGTGACCATCACCGCGTCGTCGGCCAGGCCGAAGATCGCCAGCGGGATCTCCGGCAGCAGGTCGATCGGCGAGACGATGTACGCCGTGGCGCCGGCCATCAGGGCCAGCCGCAGGCCGCCGTCGTACTCGCCCCGGGCGGTGGCCCGGATCATCCGGGGCAGCGCCGCCAGCCGGACGCCCAGCGACGGGCCACCCCGCGTCCCGGCCGCCAGCGCCCGGGCCAGCGCGGTGAAGGCCGCGCTCCGCTTCAATGTCTTCCCCATCTCCTCGCCCCTTTCCGCTCGGCCAGGGGGCCGTCCCGGCGCAAGTCCGCCCCCTGCCCGTACCGGTACCCGGAACCGTCCCGTCCCAGCCATGACGATCACGCGGAGAGCGGGTGTCGTGGCGGCGCGATAATGTCGGTGCATGGGGGACGCTGGTTCCGTCGCGCCGGGCGGCTGGCAGCGCGCCCGGCGGATCGCCCGCCTGACGGCGATCGGCACGGGCGCCACGGTGGCGGCCACCGCCGCCACGGGCGGGGTGCTGCTCGGTCAGGCCCGCCAGGCCCGGCGAACCATCCCGATGGCCGAGGCGCCCCCGCCACGCTGCGACGGCGTCTACGGCGCGAAGCTCCACGGCCCGCCGGTCACCATGGTGATCCTCGGTGACTCCTCGGCCGCCGGCTACGGCGTGCACCGCCGCCGCGAGACCCCGGGCGCGCTGCTGGCCACCGGGCTGTCCCGCCGGCTGCACCGACCGGTCCGGCTGCACCGGTTCGCCGTGGTGGGCGCCCTGTCGGCCGGGCTGAAGCCGCAGGTCGAGTCGGCCCTGGAGGTCGAACCGGACATCGCGGTCGTCCTGGTCGGCGGCAACGACGTCACCAACCGCACCCCGCTCTCGCTGGCCGTGCGCTACCTGGTCGACGCGGTCCGCACGCTGCGGGCCGCCGGCTGCGAGGTGGTCGTCGGCACCTGCCCCGACCTGGGCGCGATCCGGCCGATCCAGCCGCCGCTGCGCTGGCTGGCCCGCCGCTGGAGCCGCCAGCTCGCCGCCGCCCAGACGGTGGCGGTGGTCGAGGCGGGCGGCTGGACGGTCTCCCTCGGCGACCTGCTCGGGCCGCGGTTCGCCGCCGAGCCGACGCGGATGTTCGCCTGGGACCGGTTCCACCCCTCCGCGGAGGGGTACGCGGTCGCCGCGGCCGCGCTGCTGCCCACCGTGCTCTCGGCGTTGGGCGCCGGCCAGGAACGCCGGCCTCCGCTCGTCGGCGCGGAAGGCGTACGGTCGCTCCCGGATGCGGCCCAGGAGGCGGCCCGGCACGCGGGCACCGAGGTCAGCGGCACCCAGGTCCGGGGTCGCGAGCGCGGACCCGCTGGGCGCTGGGCGCAACTTCGGCGGCGGGCCTTCTTCGGCGTCGGCGCGGTGCCGCAGCCGGGTGCCTCCGCCGACTCCGCGCAGGTGGAGGGGCTGGCATGAGCCGGGCAGCGGAGGCATCATCAGCAGGCACAACGTGTGCCATGCTCATGTCGACGCCGTTCGCCACGAGCAGACCGACCCGCGGGTCGTGGGAGCTGGGGAGGTGTCGTCATGACCGAGCGTAACGAGCTCGCGGTCCGACTCGGTCGGGCCGCCGCGCTCTCCCTGCTCGCCGGCACGATGGGCGGGGCGGCGGTCCTCGCCGGCCAGGCCATCGCCGCCCGCAGCCGGAAGTACGCCCAGCCCGAGCTGGGCCTCGCGCTGCGCGCGACGGTCGGCCGGGCGGGCGCCCCACCGCTGCGGCTGGTGCTGCTCGGCGACTCGTCGGCCCTCGGCGTCGGCGTCGAACGCTTCGAGGAGACCATCGGCGGCCAGCTCGCCCAACTGCTGGCCGAGGGGCCCACCGGCCGGCGGGTGCACCTGTCCAGCGTCGGGGTCTCCGGGTCCCGCTCCACCGACCTGGCCACCCAGGTGGCCCGGGCGCTGCTCGGCGAGCGGCCCGACGTGGCGGTGATCCTGATCGGGGCGAACGACGCCACCGCGCTGGCCCGCCCAGCCGACGCGGCGGCCTATCTCGGCTCGGCGGTGCGCCGGCTGCGCGAGGCGCACGTCGAGGTGGTCGTGGGCACCTGCCCCGACCTCGGCGCCGTCCGCGCGGTCGCCTCCCCGCTGCGGCAGGTGCTCGGCTGGTCGGGGCGGCGGATGGCGCGCGCCCAGACGGCCTCGGTGCTCGACGCCGGGGGCAGCGTCGTCGACCTGGGCACCGAGACCGGCCCGGTCTTCCGGGCGGACGCGGGCACCCTCTGCCACGACGGCTACCACCCCTCCGCCGACGGCTACCGGGTCTGGGCGCACGCCCTGCTCCCGGCGGTCGAGGCGGCCGCCGCGGTCGCCTACCGGCATCACCACTGAGCGCCGGCGGGGTGACATTTCCCGCCCGCTGCGCAGCTTCCGCGACAAGTTACTCGCGGGTTAACGTTGGTTCATGCCGATTGAGTCGCCCCGCGACGCCGTCATCGTCGCCACCGCCCGGTCCCCCATCGGCCGCGCGTTCAAGGGTTCCCTGCGGGAGGTCCGCCCGGACGACCTCGCCGCCACGATCGTCCAGGCCGCCCTCGACAAGGTCCCGGCGCTCGATCCCACCACCATCGACGACCTCTACCTGGGCTGCGGCCTGCCCGGCGGCGAGCAGGGCTTCAACATGGCCCGGGTGGTCGCCACCCTGCTGGGCCTGGACGGCCTGCCCGGCGCCACGCTCACCCGCTACTGCGCCTCCTCGCTGCAGACCACCCGGATGGCGATGCACGCGATCCGGGCGGGCGAGGGCGACGCCTTCATCTCCGCCGGCGTCGAGACCGTCTCCCGGTACGCGCGCGGCAACTCGGACACCCTCCCGCCGGAGGCGCAGGCGCTGGTCGGCGGCGGGTGGGAGAACCCTCGCTTCGCGGCGGCGCGCGAGCGCTCCGCGGCCCGGGCCCGGGGCGGCGCCGAGGTGTGGACCGACCCGCGCGAGGCCGGCCAGCTCCCCGACATCTACCTGACCATGGGGCAGACCGCGGAGAACCTGGCCCAGCTCCACGACGTCACCCGCGAGGACATGGACGCGTTCGGCGTCCGCAGCCAGAACCTCGCCGAGAAGGCGATCGCGGACGGCTTCTGGGCCCGCGAGATCACCCCGGTCACCACGCCGGACGGCACCGTGGTGAGCACCGACGACGGTCCGCGCCCCGGGGTGACCCTGGAGGCCGTGTCCGGCCTGAAGCCGGTCTTCCGCCCGGACGGCCGGATCACCGCCGGCAACTGCTGCCCGCTCAACGACGGCGCGGCCGCCGTGGTGATCATGAGCGCCCAGCGGGCGCAGGAGCTCGGGCTCACCCCGCTGGCCCGGATCGTCTCCACCGGCGTCACCGCGCTCTCGCCGGAGATCATGGGCCTGGGCCCGGTCGAGGCGTCCAAGCAGGCGCTGAAGCGGGCCGGCATGACCATCGACGACGTCGACCTCGTCGAGATCAACGAGGCGTTCGCCGCCCAGGTGATCCCGTCGTACCGGCAGCTCGGCATCCCGGAGGAGAAGCTGAACGTGATGGGCGGGGCGATCGCCGTCGGCCACCCGTTCGGCATGACCGGCGCCCGGATCACCGGCACCCTGCTCAACGCGCTGGAGTGGCACGACAAGACCATCGGTCTGGAGACCATGTGCGTGGGCGGCGGCCAGGGCATGGCCATGGTGCTCGAACGCCTGAACTGAGGTCGATTCGCCGGAACAGCGGCCGGGTACGGGAGGCGCCATGGCGACCGTCGTGGAACGCGAACGCAAGTACTCCGGCGACGCGGGATTCCGGCTGCCCGATCTGACGGGGTGCGGTGGCGTCGCGACGACGTCCGACGCCACCGCCCTCGACCTGGACGCGGTCTACTGGGACACCGCGGACCTCCGGCTGGCCCGCAGCGGCTACGCGCTGCGGCGGCGGACCGGCGGGCACGACGCGGGCTGGCACCTCAAGGTGGGCGCGGTCGGCGGCGCGCGCACCGAGCATCAGTTCCCGGCCGGGCCGGAGGACGCCGAACCGCCGGCCGAGCTGGTCGCGCTCTTCCGGGGCGCGTCCCGGGGGCGGCCGGTCGCCCCGGCCGCGCGGATCCGCACCCGCCGCCAGGAACGCCGCCTGCTCGACACGGCGGGCCGCCCGCTGGCCGAGGTGGCCGAGGACGACGTGCACGCCGAGGACCTGATCAACGGCGAGCGGCAGGCGTGGCACGAACTCGAGGTCGAGCTGGTCGACGGTGACGAGGCGCTGCTCGACGCGGTGGACGAGCGGCTGCGCGCGGCCGGCGCCCGGACCGTCCCGGTGTCGAAGTCGCACCGTGCCCTGGGCGGCCGCCTGGCCGCCACCCGTCCGGCGCCCGCCGATCCGGCGGCCGCGCCCGTGGTCGACTACCTCACCGCCCAGCGCGACACGCTGATCGGCCACCACGCCGGTGCCCTCGGCGGCGACGAGGACGCGGTGCACGACATGCGGGTGGCCGTCCGCCGGCTCCGCTCCACGCTGCGGACCTTCCGGGGACTGTGGGACCGCGCCGAGAGCGAGGCGGTACGGGCGGAACTGCGCTGGCTGGGCAGCCGGCTCGGGCCGGTCCGAGACGTCCAGGTGATGGCCGCCCGGCTGGCCGACGCCGTCCACGCGGAACCGGACGAACTGGTGCTCGGCCCGGTCCCGGCCCGGTTCGCGGAGCGGTTCGCCGCCGACCTGGCCACCGCCCTCGACGAGCTGCGCGCCGCGCTCGGCTCCGACCACTACACCGACCTGCTGCGCCGGCTGGACGCGCTGGTGGAGGGTCCGACGACACGCGTAGGGCCCCGTTGGGTGAACCGGCGGGTGCGGCGCGCGGTGACCCGCTTCGACGACCGGCTGGACCGGGCGCTGGCCGGCGGGGACGACACCGCGCTGCACGAGGCACGCAAGGCGGGGAAACGGGCCCGGTACGCCGTCGAGATGCGCCGGCCCGCCGCGAAGCTGGTGGACCGGTTCAAGGACCTCCAGGACGCGCTCGGCGCGCACCAGGACTCGGTGGTGACCCGGGAGGTGCTGCGCGAGCAGGCGCTGCGGGCGTACGCCGCCGGCGAGAACACCTTCACCTACGGCCTGCTGCACGCCCGGCAGGCCGCGGTGGCCGACCGGGCCGGGGCGGCGCTGGCCAGGGCGCGGGACCGGGCCCGCCGCCGGAAGGTGCGGCGCTGGCTGACGGGCTGACGGCTACAGCGCGGAACGGGTCCGGGCGACCGCGGCGGCCGCACCGGCCAGCACGGGCTCCGGCGCGCCGGCCGCCAGCAGGTCGGCGGCGACCACCCGGAGCTGGTCGGGCAGGGCCAGATCGCTGGGGAGCCGGGGCACGTCGCGGCGCGGCTCCCCCTCGGCGTCGGCCGCCAGGTTGGCGATCTCCTGGACCAGCTTGTGCACCAGGTCGGCGCGGGAGACGTTGCCGCTCTCGGCCGCCGCCGACCAGCGCGGCTGCTCCCAGTGCCCGACCTGTCGGACCAGCAGGGCCACCGCCCGGTCCAGTTCCGCTGCGCTCATCGCGGCCGAGTCTACGGTCAGCGGCGGACGTAGCTGAGCAGGCGGAGGATCTGCCAGTACAGGAAGATCAGCCCGACCAGCAGGCCGAAGGCGCAGAACCAGGCGTACCGGCGGGGCAGGCCGTTGCGGGCGGAGCGCTCGACCAGGTCGAAGTCGAGCACGAAGCTGAGCGCGCCGGCGATGATCGCCACCACCGAGAAGAGGTACGGCAGCCAGCCGACCCGCCCGCTGAGGCTGTAGACCGCCACGCCCTGCCGCCCGGTGAACAGGTAGGCGACCAGGTTGACCAGGCCGATCGCCACGATGCCGATGAGCGTGCCGAGGACCAGCCGGGCCAGCCGCGGGGTGGCCCGGATCAGCCGCGCCCGGTAGAGCAGCCCCATGCCGAGGAAGACCCCGAAGGTCCCGACCACGGCCTGCGCCACGATGCCCGGGTAGACCAGTTCGAAGGCGCGGCTCGCAACCCCGAGCAGCAGGCCCTGGAGCACCGCGTACCCGGCGATCAGCGGCGGGTTGGTGAGCTGCTTCAGCGAGATGACCAGCACCAGCGCGAGGCTGGCCAGGGCGCTGCCGGCCAGCGCCGCGGAGATCCACGCCGCCTGCGGCACGACCACCCAGGCCACCGCCGCGGTGACGCCGGTGAGCAGCAGCAGCCCGACCGTCCGGCTGACCACGTCGGCCACCGTCATCGCGTCCGCGGCCCCCACGCCGAGCACCTGACGCTCGGTCCGGCCGACGTCGTCCAGCCGGTCCAGCACCGGGTTGGCACTGCGCACCGCGACCTCCTCGCGCCGACGTACCCCGGCTCCCACTCTGCCCCGGGCCGGCCGGCGGCGACGGAGAAACGACGACGCCCGCCGCCGCGGGCGCGGCAGGCGGGCGTCGCAGATGGGACGGGCTGCGGTCAGTCGTCGCCCTGGAAGTAGCTGAGCAGCCGGAGGATCTCCAGGTAGAGCCAGACCAGGCCGACCACGATGCCGAACGCGGCCGTCCAGGAGTAGCGCTGCGGGAGCCCCATCCGGACGCCCTCCTCGATCTCCGCGAAGTTGAGCACGAAGCTCAGCGCGGCGACCACGATGCAGACCAGGCTGAACCCGATGGCCAGCGGGCTGCCGTCGCGGAGGTGGGTGTTGACGCCGAAGAGCGCGAGCACCAGGTTGATCAGCATGACGCCGAAGAGACCCGCGATGATCGCCACCATGATCCGGGCGAACTTCGGGGTGGCCCGGATGATCCGCGCCTTGTAGATCACCGCCATCAGGAAGAAGACGCCGAAGGTCGCCACCACGGCCTGGAGCACGATGCCGTCGTAGAACGTGTCGAACGTCTTGCTCACCATGCCGACGAAGACGCCCTCGACGATCGAGTACGCCACCACGAGCGCCGGGTTGGCCATCCGGGAGAACGAGATGATCAGGCCGAGGACGAGACCCACCACCGCGGCGCCGATCCAGGCGACGCCGGTCAGGGCGTCCGGCACGAGCACCCAGGCCGCGGCGGCCGAGGCGCCGAGGATGCCGAGCATCAGCACCGTCTTGACGACCACGTCGTCGAGGGTCATCGCGGTCACGGTGGGCGGGGCCGCCGGGAAGCCGTGGCCGGTCGGGTACGGCTGCTGCTGCGGGTACGGCTGGTACTGCTGGGGATATCCGGGCTGACCGTACGGCCCGGGCTGGGCGTACCCGGCCGCCCGCTCCCGCTCAGCCGCCTGGCCGAGCCGGGCGAGCACCGGGTTCGAGGTCTTCACTTCTCAGGCCTCCCTCAGGGGGTCGATGCACGTGAACGTGCCTCTCCAGGGTAAACGGGGGGGCAACGTCGTGCGCCGCGCGAAGCTGTGGGAAAGCTGAGAGTGTGGTGCCCGGGGCGGGGGTCGAACCCGCACGCCTTGCGGCAGCCGCTTTTAAGGCGGCCGTGTCTGCCGTTCCACCACCCGGGCGGGTGACACCGGCGCGCCGACACGCGGCGGTGCAGGTTTCACCGTAGCGGCTGCGCCGCGGCCCGGCGTACCCCGCGGGGGCCGGCCGATATGGTCGAGGCCGTGACCAGCGCCGCCCGCACGGCCCCCGGGCCCGACCCCGACCAGGCAGTCCGCCTCGACCCGGCGCTCCGCCCGGGCCGCACGGCCCGGCTGCTGGCCGCCGGCCGCCGGCACCGCCTGGACCTGCTGGCGGGGCTGCTCTTCGCCGTGCTCGCCGGCTGGCTCACCCACGGGCTGTGGCCGGCGCCCGGGCAGCGGGTGCTCGCCCTCAATTCGGCCGACCAGACCCTCTACGAATGGTTCCTGGCCGTCGACTCGCGCGCCCTGCTCGGCGATTTCGGCCTGCTCACCGACCGGCTGAACGCGCCGGACGGGGTCAACCTGATGGCGAACACCACGGTCATCGCGGTCGGCGTGCTGCTCGCGCCGGTCACGCTCGCCCTCGGGGCGCCGGTCACCTTCGCCCTGCTGGCCGCCGCCAACCTGGCCGGCACGGCGCTGGCCTGGTATCTGCTGTTCACCCGGACGCTGCGCGCCCGCCGGCTCGCCGCCGGGCTCGGCGCGGCGCTCTGCGGCTTCGGCCCAGGCATGATCTCGCAGAGCAACGGCCACCTGCACATGACCGCCCAGTGGCTGGTCCCGGTGATCGTCTGGCTGGTGGTCCGGCTGCTCCGGGCCGCCGACCCGGCCGGCCGTCGGGACGGCCCGGACCGCCGCCGGCTGGCCACCTCGGCGCTCGGGCTGGCCTCGGCCGTCATCCTCCAGGTCTTCGTCGGCGAGGAGGTGCTCTTCCTCACCGCGCTCACCCTGCTGGTCATGGCCGTCGCCTACGGGATGGCCGACCCGGCACTGCTGCGCCGGGCGCTGCCCGGCTTCGCCGGGGGGCTGATGTGCGCCGCCGGGCTGGCGCTGTTCGTGCTGGCGTACCCGCTGTGGCATCAGTTCGCCGGGCCGCAGGGCGTCTCGGACGGGATGTTCAGCCCGCACTACTTCTCCGCCGACCTGACCGGCTGGACCCGGCTCTCCGCGCACTCCGTGCTGGGCGGCACCGACGCGGCCCGGCTGACCACCGGCCCGGCCGAGTTCAACACCTTCCTGGGCTGGCCGTTGCTGCTGGTCGCCGTCGGCTGCGCGTTCTGGCTCGGCCGGCGCGCCCTGGTGATCGCCTGCCTGGCGGGGGCGCTGGTCATGGCGGCGCTCTCGCTCGGCCCCGAGGTGGTGATCGGCGGGGAGCGGACCGGGGTTCCCGGCCCGTACGCCCTGCTGGCCGGGTTGCCGGTGGTGGACGGCGCGCTGCCCACCCGGTTCGGCCTGGCGGTGCTGCCGCTGGTCGGGACGGTGCTCACCCTGGCCGTGCACCGGGCGCTCGGCGAGCGGGGGCTTGCCCGCCGGCTGGTCCCCCTCGCGGTCGGCGCGGCCCTGCTCAGTGTCTTTCCCGCGCCACTGCCCACCACCGACCGGCCGCCGCTGCCCGAGTTCGTCACGGGCGGGCACTGGCGGGAGTGCGTACGCCCCGGCGGGGTGCTGGTGCCGGTGCCCACGGCCACCCCGAGGGACCCCTGGCCGATGCGCTGGGGCAGCGCCGCCGACGCCGCCTTCGGCATGCCGGAGGGCTTCTTCATCGGCCCGTACGGCCGCAACGGCTCGGCCACCATGGGCACCTACCAGCGGCCGACCTCCGCCCTGCTGGCCGAGGTCGCCAGGCGGGGCGTGGCGCCGGCGGTCGGCGACCGGCAGCGCCGGCAGGCCGCCCGGGACGTCGAGTTCTGGGGCGCCTCCTGCGTGGCGCTGACCGACGACGCGCCGCACGCGGAGACCCTGCGCCGGACCCTGGAACAGCTCTTCGGGCCGGGCACCCGGATCGCCGACGCCTGGACCTGGCGGTTCTGACCCCGGACACGGCGAAGGGCCCTTCCCGTACGGGAAGGGCCCTTTCCGGTTTGTCTCAGACGCGCGCGCCGACCGGCGGCGCGGACGCCTCGGCGAACTCCTCGCGCGGGTCGTGCAGCTGACCCAGGGCGACCACCTCGCGCTTGAGGAAGAACGCCAGCGTCCAGTCGACCACGACCCGGATCTTGCGGTTGAACGACGGGATCCGCGACATGTGGTAGGTCCGGTGCATGAACCAGGCCGGCCAGCCGGTCATCTTCACGCCGTAGACCTGCGCCACGCCCTTGTGCAGACCGAGGCTGGCCACGCTGCCCGCGTGCTTGTGCTTGTAGTTGACCGGCTCGCGCCCGCGGATCACGTTCGCGATGTTGTCGGCCATCCGGGCGGCCTGCCGGACCGCGTGCTGCGCGCTGGGCGAGCAGAAGTTGCCCGGCTCCTTGGTCAGGTCCGGCACCGCGGCGCAGTCGCCGGCGCTCCAGGCGCCCTCGACGACCCGGTCGCCGTCCACGATCTGGAGGGTGGGCAGGCAGGTGACCCGGCGGCGATCGTCGCGCGGGAAGTCGGTCGCGTCCAGCATCGGGGACGGCTTGACGCCGGCCGTCCAGACGATGGTGTCGGACGGGAAGCTCGACCCGTCGGAGAGCTTCGCGACCCCGTCGACGCAGGACTCCAGCCGGGTGTCCAGGCGGATGTCCATGTTCCGCTTGAGCAGCTCCTGCACCGTGTAGGCGCCCATGTCCCGATCGACCTCGGGCAGCACCCGCTGGGTGGCCTCGACCAGCACCCAGCGCATGTCCTCCGGCTTCAGCTCGGGGTAGTAGCGCAGGGCGTCCCGGGCCATGTCCTCCATCTCGGCGAGCGCCTCGATGCCGGCGTAACCGCCGCCGACGAACACGAAGGTCAGCGCGCGGCTGCGGACCTCGGGATCGGTGGTGGCCGCCGCCACGTCGAGCCGGTCCAGCACGTGGTTGCGCAGGAAGATGGCCTCACCGATGGTCTTGAACCCGATGCCGTGTTCGTGCAGGCCCGGGATCGGCAGGGTGCGGGAGACCGAGCCGGGGGCGACCACCACGTGGTCGTACTGGATCTCCCGGGTCGGGCCGCTGATCGGCTGTACCACGGCGGTCTTACGGTCGTGGTCGATCCGGGTGACCGTGCCGGCCACGACCTTGCACTTGCGCAACTCCCGCCGCAGCGGCACCACAGCGTGCCGCGGGGAGATGTTGCCCGCCGAAGCCTCCGGGAGGAACGGCTGGTAGGTCATGTGCGGCTGCGGGTCGACGACGATGACCTCGGCCTCACGGGAGCTCAGCTTCTTGGACAGGCGCAGAGCGGCGTACAGGCCCACGTGCCCGGCACCCACGACAAGGATCCGCTTCGGATTCACGTCATCTATCTTTCCCCGGGCGGCTCGGGTAATCCCGATCGAGACCCTGTTCTGTGACGGAGCACAACCCCTGTGACCTGCGCAACTGTGTGCGGCGTCCCGTTATCTGCGACGTAGGAGCCAGGCCAGGAGGCCGCTGATCCCCACCGCGACCAGCAGCCCGGCGACGGTCGCGGCCTGCGAGCCGGCGTCCCCGCCGACCCCACCGAGCCAGGCCAGCACGATGCCGAGCACGGCGCCGGCCAGCACCACCCCGCCGGCCCGGGCCAGCCAGCGCAGCACCAGGTCGGGGTCGACCACCGCGTCGTAGGGCAGCAGCGCGGCCAGCGCGCAGAGGGTGTGCGCCAGATAGAGCAGCGTGGCGACGGCGAGCAACCGCCACAGCGCCGGCGGCCGGTCGAAGCCGAGCGTGGCGAGCAGCCAGCCGCCGACGGTCACCAGCGCGGCGAAGGTCGGCCAGACCCGGCGCGGGCCGACCGCCGGCAGCACCGCCGCCACGGTGAGGGCCAGCAGCGACCGCGGGGTGAAGGCCTGCCCGGGGTACGCGACCAGGAAGCCGACCAGCACGGTGAAGAAGATCCCGGCCCGCACCAGCAGCGGCGTCGGACTGATCCGCCCCACCGCGTACCGGACCGCCCGGACCCGCTCGGTCATCCCTTCGACGAGGTCAGTCATCGCATTCCCGCCCTGGGTGCGGTGGCCAGGCGGGACACGTCGCGCAGCACCTGGTCGAGGCTGCCGGCGCCGGCCCAGCGCACCACCGGCACGCCGTGCTCGCGGAGCTGACCGATCATCGTGTCCCGGTCCAGGCGCCACAGCCGGTACGCCACCTCGGCCCAGCCCCGGTCCTTCGGCACCGGAAGCTCGGCCGGCAGGGTGTCCACGGCGACCACGAACCGCCCGCCCCGGGCCATCCGGGCCAGCATCTGCGCCGAACGCTCGTCGAGCAGCGGGGTGAGCACCACCACCAGCGCGTCCGAGGAGAGCAGCTGCGGGCCGAACACCTGGTCGTACGGCTCGTGCGGCGAGGACTCGGCCTTGACGTCGAGCAGCCACTCCAGCACGGTCAGGTACTGCCGGCGGCCGGTGGCCGGGCGCAGCCGGCGGGCGGCCGGACCGTACTCCAGCAGCGCCACCCGGTCACCGCGGTGCAGGTAGTGCTCGGCGATCGCGGCGGCCGCGCGGACGGTGGTGTCCAGTACGGACGCCGCGCCGCGGACGCCGCCGGAGCGGCCCGCCTCGGCCAGCACGTCGAGCAGCACCACCACCTCGGCGTCCCGGTCCGAGAGGGTGGCCGCCACGTGCAGTTGGCGGGCCCGCAGCGAGACCCGCCAGTCGATCCGGCGCAGCCGGTCCCCGGGGGCGAAGACGCGGACCCCGGCCAGCTCGCCGCCCTCCCCGGGCCGGCGCGAGTGGTGCGCGCCGACCAGCCCCGCGGCCCGGGGCATCGCCTCGACCGCCTCGAACGGCTCGGTCATCGGGTAGACCCGCGTCCGGACCGGGTCGGTGACCACGGCCCGTGACACCAGCAGCCCGTCCGCGGCGGCGACCCGGGCGCCGGCCGGGCCGATCGGGTGCCGCCCCCAGCGCAGGGCCGTTCCGGTCAGCTCCAGGTCGACGGCGGAGCCGGACGGCACCGAGGTGACGAAGGGCCGGTTGGCGCCGCCGGAGCGGCTCACGTCCACCCCGGTCCCGCCGAAGCCGACCTTCTCCACCCGCAGCCAGGGCGACATCCGGGTCCGCACCACCGCCACGTCGTAGGAGACGGCGTCCGGGTTGGCCACGGCGATCGTGGCGGCCATCGGCGCGCCCTCGACCAGGTGCGCGTCCTCGGCGCCGATCTCCAGCTCCGGCAGCGCGGTGGGCCGGCGGCGCAGCGCGTACGCGGTGCCCAGCGTGAACGGGGTGGCCAGCACCACCAGGTCGATCCGGCCGAGCAGCACCGCCCCGACCAGCAGCAGGCCGGTGAGCAGCACGGCTCGGCCGAGCGCCCAGGTGGGCGCCCAGCCGCTCGCCGGTTCCTGACGGTCCGTCATCAGCGTCCGGCGGGTCCGGCCGCGTAGCTGGGCAGCGCGCCGCTGGCCGGGGCGGGCGTGGACTCCAGCACCTCACCGACCACGAAGGACGGATCGACCCGGCGCAGCCACATCTCCGGCCGAAGGGTGATCCGGTGCGCCAGCGCGGGCACCGCCACCGCCTTGACGTCCTCCGGCACCACGTAGTCGCGGTTGGCCAGCACCGCGCGGACCCGGGACAGCAGCAGCAGGGCCAGCGACCCGCGGGGCGAGGCGCCGACCAGCGCGGACGGGTGCTCCCGGGTGGCCGCGGTCAGCGCCACGATGTAGCGGCCGATCGAGTCCTCGACGACCACCTCCTCCAGCGCGGCCTGCATGGCGCGCAGCGTGCCGGCGTCCACCACCGGCTTGATCTCGGCCTCCTCGCGGCGGCGGGCGATCCGCCGTTGCAGCACCTCCCACTCCTCGTCGTGGTTCGGGTAGCCGAACGAGACCCGGAGCAGGAACCGGTCGAGCTGCGCCTCGGGCAGCGGGTAGGTGCCCTCGTACTCGATCGGGTTGGCGGTGGCGAGCACGTGGAACGGCTCGTCCAGCCGGTAGGTGACGCCCTCGACCGAGACCTGCTTCTCCTGCATCGCCTCCAGCAGCGCGGACTGCGTCTTCGGCGGGGTCCGGTTGATCTCGTCGGCGAGCAGCAGGTTGGTGAAGACCGGGCCGGCCCGGAACGAGAAGTCGCCGCTGCGCTGGTCGTAGAGGAAGGAGCCGGTGACGTCGGCGGGGAGCAGGTCCGGCGTGAACTGGAGGCGGCGGAAGTCCAGCCCGAGGGCCTGCGCGAACGAGCGCGCGGTGAGCGTCTTGCCCAGGCCGGGCAGGTCCTCCAGCAGCACGTGGCCGCCGGCCAGGATGCCGGCCAGCACCAGCTCCAGCGCCTCCCGCTTGCCGACCACGACGGTGCCGACCGCGTCCAGCACCGCCCGGGCCAGCCGGCCGACCTCGGCGGGGGGCATGCTCCGGTCCACGTCGTTCATCACAACTTCTCCAGTTCGGCGACGATCGCCGCGAGGTCGCGCGGCGTCGGGGGGCGGCGGGCAGGGGTGGAGAGGAACGTCCACAGCGGCTCGCCCAGCAGGGCGCGGGCGCGGGCCGGGTCGGACTCACGGGTGACGCCGTGCTTCTGGCGCAGCCGCTCGTCGGCCAGCTCGCCGAGGCGGGGCAGCACCCGCTCGGTGAACCGCTCACGGTTGTCGGAGCACCAGTCCAGCGGGCGTTCCCACCCGTTGATCGCGGCGCGCAGCGCGTCCCGGGCGGACCAGTTCCAGGTGCCGGGCTCCTCACCGGCCGGGGCGCGGCCGCCGGCCCGGGGCGGCGGCGGGGGCGACAGTTCGGCGGTGACCCGGCGGACGGCGAGCACGGCGAGCACGCCCGCCACGATGATCCAGAGCGACACCTGGAGGCCGACCGCGCGCAGCCCGACGACGACCACCACCACGATCGCGGCGGTGACCGCGAGGGTCCGGAGCACCCAGCGCGCCCGCCCGCCGGTCCGCCGCGCCTCGCCGGCGGGCTCCTCGGCGAACGAGAGCAGGTCGTCGATGCTCGTGCTCATGCCGTCGCCTCGGGAACCTGGGTCATGGCGGTCAGCTCGGCGCGCAGCCGGCGCAGGGCGGCCCGGGCCTGGTCGCGCATCCGCTCGTCGACGGTGTGGGTGGCGTACCGGGCCTCGCGGTAGACGTGCGCGAAGCCGTCCAGCACGTCGGCGCTGGCGATCGCCGGGACGCCGGCCGCCGGGTCGCCGCGCAGCAGCCGGCTGACCAGGTCGGTGGGGGTGTCCCCGGCGCGTTGGGGCACGCCGGCCTCGTCGGCGGCCTCCTCCAGCCGGACCCAGCAGGCGATCACCGCGGTGCGCGGGTCGGTCGACCGGTCGTCCAACTCCTCCAGACCGGCGTCCAGCGCGGCCACCACCTCGCGGGCGGTGCCCTCGGCGGTACGCCGGGCCCGCTGGGCGGGCACGGCGCGGGTGGTCCGGCGCAGCGCCCCGCCGAGGACGGTCCAGAGCACGTACCCGACGGCGGCCAGCACGGCCGCGCCGAGCAGCACGATGGCGGCGGTGACCAGCCAGCCCGGGATGCCGCCCGAGGTGGGTGGGCCGAACTCCCGCGGCTCGACCGTGATCGAGGGTGCGGCCTCGGCGGAGGGATAGTCCGGCACGTACGGGATGTTGTCGGCGGCGGGCGGGATGCGGCTCGCCCCGATCGCGGAGTGCCCGGCGGCGAGCGCGCCGACGGCGAGCAGCACGGTCACCGCCGCGACCGGCCACCATCTGCGCAGCACGCCGAGCTCCATCCCACCGCCCCACGCATTCGTCAGTCCACCCCGGCCAGGTCCTTCGCCCGGGCGAACACGTCGTCCAACATCGCTGGTGTCAGCCGCCCGGTGAAGGTGTTCTGCTGGCTGACGTGGTAGCAGCCGAGCAGCGCCGGTGCGGACGTGCCGGACCAGTGTGCCCCATGGCCGAAGGCCGGGCGCGGCGTGGGCGGGCGCTGTCCGTACACGTGGCGGAGCACCGGCCACCACGCGGCCCAGGCGAACGCCCCCAGGGCGACCACGACGCGCAGGGTGGGCCGGATCAGCGCGACCTCGCGGTGCAGCCACGGCGCGCAGGTGTCCCGCTCGGCCGGGGTGGGCTTGTTGTCTGGCGGCGCGCAGCGCACGGCGGCGAAGATGCGGGTGTGCTGCAGGGCGAGGCCGTCGTCGGCGGACACGCTGGTCGGCTGGTTGGCCAGCCCGGCCCGGTGCAGCGCGGCGAAGAGCACGTCACCGGAGCGGTCCCCGGTGAAGATCCGGCCGGTGCGGTTGCCGCCGTGCGCGGCGGGTGCCAGGCCGAGGATGCCGATCCGCGCGTCGGGCGGGCCGAAGCCGGGGACCGGCCGTCCCCAGTAGTCCTGGTCGCGGAAGGCCGCCCGCTTGACCCGGGCCACCTCCTCACGCCAGACGACCAGCCGGGGGCAGGCGAAGCAGTTGCTCACGGCGCCGTCGAGGTCGGCCAGGTCGGTCGCCCGCGCGGCGCGGGCGACCACCTCGGCGGGGGTACGCGGCTCAGCCAAGCTTGGCCCGGAACAGTTCCAGCGTGCGGGCCCAGGCGGTGGCAGCGGCGCGCTGGTCGAAGTGCTCCGGCCGGTCCTCGTTGAAGAACGCGTGCGCGGTGCCCGGGTAGTCGTAGGTCTGGCAGGTGCCGCCGGCCGTCTCGATGGCCCGGCGTACGCCCTGCACCCCGTCGGCGGCGGAGAGGCCGTCCGCCTCGGAGCAGTGGATGAGCGCCGCCTTGCCCGCGTAGTCGGCCCAGTCGGTGCGCATGCCATCCCAGGGCAGGCGCGGGTAGAAGCCGGCGGTGGCGACGATCCGCTCGGAGAACGTGCCGGACCAGAGCGCCAGGCTGGCACCGGCGCAGAACCCGGCGCAGCCCACCTTGCCGGCGACCTCGGGCCGGCTGACGAGGTATTCGGCGGCGGCCGCGATGTCGCTCGCCGCCTCGTCCATCTGAGTGCTGTTCAACATCTGCCGGGGCTCACTCGGCTTGCTCGCCGGGCCGCCGTGCCGGAAGTCGGGCGCCAGGGCGACGAAGCCGGCCTCCGCGAAGCGGTCCACCACCGCTCGGACGTGGGGCACGAGGCCCCACCAGTCCTGGATGACGATGACCGCCGGGCTGGCCGCACCGCCGGAGGGTATCGCGAGATACCCCTCGCTCGTCCCCCCGTTGCCGGTGAAGCTCACCATCTCGCCCATGGTCACGTCCTCCTAGCGGTCAGTCATCGTTGGCTGGTCGCACAGTGGGTGTTACGTGCGGGTAGCGTGCCACGCGCTCACCGGCCCGGGGAAGACGAAAGAACAGTGGCCTTCACCTCCCGTTCGCCACCTGGACCGGACGGCGCAGGTAGCCGGCGGACGCGATGCCCTCCGGGGCCTGGTCCTCCACTCTGGACATGGCGAGGGGCGCCCACCGGTCGGCGGGCGCCCCTCGGGGGTCGGCTTCAGCGGGTCGGGGTCGGCGCCGGCGTGCCCGTGCCGGGCGCGGCCGACGGAGTCAGGGTCGGTGCGGGGCCGGCGCTCCCGGTCGGCTCGGGGGTGGCGCTCGCGCCGGGCACGGGCGGGGCAGTCAGCGTCGGCGCGGCCGGGGCCGGCGGCCCGAAGGGTGCCCGGTCGGGGCAGTACGGGTAGGCGTTGCGCGGCGCGGGCATGTTGCCGCTCGCGTCCAGGCAGGTCGGCCAGCCCAGCCGGATCGGCACGCCGTTCTGGTCGAAGAGCTGGGCGTTGCGGATCAGTCGCCCCTCCTGGTCGTAGACGAAGACGTCCTCGATCCGGTCGTACCGGTCGCCGACCGCAACCTCCTGGTAGCTGCCGAACTGGTCGGAGCTGGCGTGCTGGTCGACGTTGACCAGCAGCGCGAAGGAGAAGATCAGGAACGCCGCGGTGCCCAGGCGCAGCATCCGCCGCGGCCAGCCCCGGAGGCCGGGTGCGCGCCGGCCCAGCCAGACCGAGGCGAGGACCGTGCCGGCCAGCAGGAACAGGCCGGCCAGCACGCTGCCGTCGAGCCGCGGGAGCAACCCGGACGGTTCCTGGAGCACGACGGAGATCACCAGCGCCGCGAGCCAGCCGCGCAGCAGCCACCAGGCCGGGCGCAGCGGGCGGAGGAACTCGCTCACCGAGGACTGCCCGAGCAGCGGGCCCAGCTGGGTGTCGAGGGCGCGCAACTGGGCGCCGGCGCGCGCCTGGGCGGCGGCCAGTCGCCGAACCCGGCGCCCCGAGCCGGTTCCCGCCCCGGCGCCGGCGGCGGCCCGCAGCTCGGCCGCGTACGCCTCGGGCGCGCCGAGCCGGTCGACCAGCGCGCCGTCGGCCTCGGCGGCCACCTCGGCGAGGTGTTCCGGCAGGTCCTCGGTCAACTCGTCGCGGACGGTGGGCGGCAGGTCGGCCAGGGCCGCCCGCACCCGCTCGACGTAGTCCGCGATCTCCTGCCCAGTGACGGTCATGCCGCCATCCCCCGATCGTCGAGCAGTGCGTCCATGGTGGTGGCAAAGGAGCGCCAGGTCTTGCCGGAGCGGGTGAGCTGGTCCCGGCCGGCGACGTTGAGTGAGTAGTACTTGCGGTGCGGGCCGGACTCGCTCGGCACCACGTAGGTGGTCAGCAGGCCGGCGGCGAAGAGCCGGCGCAGCGTGCCGTAGACCGAGGCGTCGCCGACCTCCTCCAGGCCGGCCTCGCGCAGCCGGCGGAGAATGTCGTAACCGTAGCCGTCCTCGTCCTTGAGCACGGCGAGAACGGCGAGGTCGAGCACGCCCTTGAGGAGCTGCGTCGTATCCACGCTCCGACACACTAGTGTGGATTGCGTAGTACTGTCAAGCGCATGGTAGCTGCGTAGGCTCGGGGCATGTCGTGGAGCAGCTACGCGTCGTTCCTGGTCTTCGCCACCGTGCTGATCCTCATCCCGGGGCCCGACTTCGCCGTGGTCACCCGCAACACGCTGGCCGCCGGCCGGCGCCGCGGCAGGTGGAGCGCGATCGGCGTGACCGCCTCGAACGCGGTGCAGGGGGTGACCGCCGCCGCCGGGCTCGGCGCGCTCATCGTCCGCTCCCAGCCGCTGTTCGAGGCGATCCGCTGGGCCGGTGTGGCGTACCTGGCGTACCTCGGGGTGCAGGCCTGGCGGTCGGCCTGGCGTGGCGACTACCCGCCGCTGGCCGGCGACGCCACCGCCGCGCCCGGGCAGGCGCTGGCCGGGTTCCGGCAGGGCTTCCTGTCCAACGTCACCAACCCGAAGGTGCTGGCGTTCTACCTGGCCGTGCTGCCGCAGTTCGTCGGCGACGCGGCGCCGATCGGGATGCTGCTCACCTTCGCGCTGAGCCACGCCGTGCTCGGCCTCGCGTACCTGCTGGTGCTGGTCGCGGCGCTGGACCGGGCCCGGGACCTGCTGTCCCGGCGGCGGGTGCGGCGCTGGCTGGACGGGCTGACCGGGGTGGCGCTGCTCGGCTTCGGCGCCCGCCTCGCCACCGAACGCAGCTGACCCGCCGATTACTCGTGGTGCTGCGTCACGTTGACGACCGTGCCGCTCGGGTCGCGGACGAAGAACCGGCGCAGCCCCCACGGCTCGTCGGTCAGCGGATAGACGATCTCGGCTCCGGCCGCGACGCACCGGGCGTGCACGTCGTCGACGTCGTCCACCTCGATCGACACGTCGGGGTGCACGCCCGCCTTGACGTCCAGCTTCATCACGGAGAGCTGGACCTCACGGACGGCGCCGCCGAAGAACAGGATCCAGTCGAGCCCGTGACCGCCGTCGAGCCCGATCAGGTCCCGGTAGAAACGGCTGCTGGCCTCGAAGTCGTCGGAGAGGATGTTCGGCTTGATCCGCCTGACCGCCACCCACCGACCCTAAGCGCCCGACTACGCCGAGACGAGACCCGGGCCGACGCGCCGCACCTCAAGCGGGACCGGGGGTATACCGATCGCTATACTCGTCCTCATGGTGGCTGGCGAGTGGGGACGTCTACCTCGTCGACGAGGTACGGCAATGGATCGGAACACTCGACGGCAACACCTACGCGCGGGTCGTGCAGGCAATCGATCTCCTGGCGGAGCACGGCCCCGGTCTCGGGCGACCGCTGGTCGACACCATCCACGGCTCGGCGATGGCCAACTTGAAGGAACTGGCCCCGGGCAGCGTACGTATTCTCTTTGCGTTCGACCCGTGGCGTTCGAGCATCCTCTTGGTGGCCGGCGACAAGTCGGGCCAGTGGAAGACGTGGTACCGGGAGGCCGTTCCGCTTGCAGAACACCGCTATGAGCTCTACCTGAAGGACCGGGCACGACAGGAGGGGGAAGCATGAGCGACTACTCGCGGTGGCAGGACATCCGGGCCGAGCACGTCGCACGTGCCGGCGGTGAAGAGGTCGTCGAGGCGGGCAAGCAGGAGTTCCTCGCCGAGGTCATCGGCCATCGGCTCGCTGAGGTACGCCGCGCCCGTGGGCTGACCCAGCAGCAGGTGGCGGACCGGATGGGCGTCACGAAGGGGCGGGTCTCCCAGATCGAACAGGGCAAGATCTCTGGCCAGGAGGTGGTGGCCCGCTTCGCCGCCGCTCTGGGCGGCCGGCTCCACCAGGCCATCTACTTCGACGACGGGGACATCGCGGCCATCGCCTGAGCTGCCAGTGAGGGTCGGTCTCCGACAGTCAGGAGCGCGGAAGGCCCCGATACGCGTCCAGCCAGGCCCAGTCACCTGGGCAGCTGACCAACTCGGCGAGGCAGCGGTCGAGGGCGTCCGGCAAGGTTCTCGTGTCGACGCGGATCACGTGCCGACCACCGAGTCCCGGTCCGGAGAGCAGCATCGTCCACGGTCGGCCGTTGAACTGCGCCATCCGTTCCCGGTCGACGCGAATCATGACGTCGATCTGCCGCCGCCCCAACTCGTCCATGAGCAGCTCGACATCGATCACGCCACGCCGCCTCAGGCCAGCGACCAGGCGATGCCATCCAGAATGTCGTGTTCGGAGGCGACCACCGAGGGCATCCCGGCGCGCTCCATGATGACCCGGAGCACCAGCGCGCCCGCGCCGATCACGTCGGCCCGGCCGGGGTGCATCACCGGAATGGTCAGCCGCTGCTCGCGCGTCTTGCCCAGCAGGTCGGCGGTGACCTCGGCGACCTGGCCGTACGACACCCGGGCGTGGTGAATGCGCGCCGGGTCGTACTCCTGGAGCCCCTGGGCGATGGCGACCACGGTGGTGACCGACCCGGCGAGCCCGACCAGGGTGGCGGCCTCGCGGCCGGGCACCGCCGTCAGCGCCCGGTCCACGGCGACCGCGATGTCGGCCTGCGCGGCGGCGATCTCGTCCAGGCCGGGCGGGTCGCCGTGCAGGTGGCGCTCCGTCATCCGGACGCAGCCGATGTCCATCGAGATGGCCGCCTGGACGCCGCCCTCGCGGGTGCCGACCACGAACTCGGTCGAACCGCCGCCGATGTCGACCACCAGGTACGGCGGTTCGGCGTCGGCGGGCAGGCCGCGGACCGCGCCGGTGAAGGAGAGCCGGGCCTCCTCGTCGCCGGTGAGCACCTCCGGCGCCACGCCGAGGGTCTGCTCGACCATGGCCCGGAAGTCGGCGGCGTTCGAGGCGTCGCGGGAGGCGGAGGTGGCGCACATCCGGATCCGCTCGGCGCCCAGCTTTTCGATCTCCGCGGCGTAGTCGGCGAGCGCGACGCGGGTGCGCTCGATCGCCTCGGGCGCCAGCCGGCCGGTCTTGTCGACGCCCTGGCCCAGCCGGACGATCTCCATCCGGCGGCTCCGGTCGACCAGCGGCGCCTGCGGCCCGGCGGACGGGTCGGGCAGGTCGGCGACCAGCAGTCGGATCGAGTTGGTCCCGCAGTCGATGGCGGCCACGCGAGTCGTCACGGCTGCCACCCTACGGCAGCCCGGCCGGCCGCTCGGCGATGTGGCGGTGTCCCGCCGGTTGATCCACTCCACCTCGCGGGAGGTGGGGGCATCAAGGGCGGGCGGATACCGCCAGATCGGCGACCTCGAGTCGATCAACCGAGCCGGCTCAGTCGTCGGCCGCAGGGCGGCCGAGGAGGTGGGCGCCGAGCGGGGTCAGGCGGTGGCGGACGGCGCCGCCGTCGCGCTCGGTGGTGACCAGGCCGGCGGCCCGCAGCGCGGTGGCGTGCTCGGAGGCCGAGGAGAGGCTGATCGCGACGCCCCGGGCGAGCGCCATGGTGGTGTGCGGGCCCGGCCCGGACGGTGTGGAGCCTCCCCGAGATGGGCCACTGCTGGCCGAGCGTCAGGTCGGAAGAGCTCGCCGCCCCGAACGCCGGTGTCACGGCCACCGACCTGATCCTGGAGTTCTTCGCGGCCCATCCGAGACGCACGTGAGGCGGATCAGAGGCGCAGCAGCATCCGGCTGTTGCCGAGGGTGTTGGGCTTGACCCGCTCCAGGTCGAGGAACTCCGCGACGCCCTCGTCGTAGGAGCGGAGCAGCTGCTCGTAGACCGGCTGCGGCACCGGCGCGCCGTCGATCTCGCGGAACCCGAACGAGCCGAAGAACCCGGTCTCGAAGGTGAGCACGAAGATCCGGGCGACGCCCAGCTCGCGGGCCGCGTCGATCAGCTCGCCGACGATCCGGTGCCCGATCTTGTGCCCCCGGCAGGACGGGTCGACCGCCACCGTGCGGATCTCGGCGAGGTCCTCCCACATCACGTGCAGCGCGCCGCAGCCGACCACCGTGCCGTCGGGCGTCACCGCCACCCGGAACTCCTGCACGTCCTCGTAGAGGGTGACGGTGGCCTTGCTGAGCAGCCGCCGGTCGTCGGTGTAGGTGTCCACCAGCCGCCGGATGCCGCGCACGTCGCCGGTGCGGGCGCGGCGGACCACGATCTCGTCGGCGGCGCTCATCTCATTCCGCCGCGGGCACGTCCACGCAGGGGCCGGTGGCCCACCACTTCTCCACCAGGGCGAGGGTCTCGTCGCCGAACGGGTTGACCCCCGGCCCGGCGCCCAGCGCGTGCCCCAGGTGCACGTGCAGGCACTTGACCCGCCCCGGCATGCCGCCGGCCGAGATGCCGGCGATCTCCGGCACCTGGCCGATCGCCTCCCGGCGGGCCAGGTAGTCCTCGTGGGCGGCCCGGTAGCGGTCGGCCAGCTCCGGGTCCTCGGCGAGCCGTTCGGCCATCTCCTTCATCAGCCCGGCGGACTCCAGCCGGCTGCACGCCGCGGTGGCCCGCGGGCAGGTCAGGTAGAACAGCGTCGGGAAGGGCGTGCCGTCGGCCAGCCGGGGCGTCGTCTCCACCACGTCGGGCAGGCCACACGGGCACCGGTGGGCCACCGCCCGGGTGCCGCGGGGCGGGCGTCCGAGCTGCGCGGCCACCGCGGCCAGGTCGGCCTCGGTGGCCGGCTGGCGCTCCGGCGGGGGTACGGATTCCGCCGCCGGATGCAGCGGTGGTACGACGCTCACGGTGCCTCTCTCGCTCTGGTGCTCACTTGTCGGGGGCGCTCGGCGTTGGCCGCCTGCACGCTCGACCACAGGGTGTCGTACCAGGGGTCGGGTGGTTTCGGCGCCCCCGGCTTGGCACCCTTGCCGGCGTCCTCGGCGGCCCCCTCCGGGTCGTAGAGCACCACCAGCGGGGTCTCGCCCGGCCGGCCCATGAAGAACCGCTCCCGGGCCTGCGTCTCGATGTACGCCGGGTCGTGCCACTTCTCCGCCTCGGCGGTCAGGTCTTCGATCAGCTTGCGCTGGTCGGCCTGGGACGCCTCCATCCGCTCGATGTCGGCCTGCTGGTCAAGGTAGACCCGGACCGGATAGGTGTACGCCAGGGCGAGCGCGATCAGCACCGCGAACAGCACGGTGGCGCGCCCGGTGAAGCGCCGGGGTTGGGGTGCGGTGAGCCGCTTGACCGTGCCACCGGCCGCGGTACGCCGGGCCGCCGCGGGACGGCTCGCGGAGCGTACCCCCTCGCTGGCGCGGGTGGCGCCGGGCGACCGGCCGGCGGTGCGCGGCTCGGCGCGGACGCCGGCGTCGCGGACCGACGATCGGACCCGGCCCGCGCCCGGCCGGCCGGCCTGACCCGGCCGACGGGCGGGCCGCTGGCCACCCGGTGTGCGGCGCTGCTGCATCGTCACACCCCTCCCCCGGAGCTCACGGCTCAGGCCGAACGGTAGCGCGGGAACGCGCCGGCACCGGCGTAGCGCGCCGCGTCGGCCAGCTCCTCCTCGATCCGCAGGAGCTGGTTGTACTTCGCGACCCGGTCGGAGCGGGCCGGGGCGCCGGTCTTGATCTGGCCGCAGCCGGTGGCGACCGCCAGGTCGGCGATGGTGGTGTCCTCGGTCTCGCCGGAGCGGTGGCTCATCATGCACTTGAAGCCGGCCCGGTGGGCCAGGTCCACCGCGTCCAGGGTCTCGGTGAGCGAGCCGATCTGGTTGACCTTCACCAGCACCGCGTTGGCGGCCTTCTCGGTGATGCCCCGGGCGATGCGCTGCGGGTTGGTGACGAACAGGTCGTCGCCGACGATCTGGATCCGGTCGCCGAGCGCCGCGGTCAGGGTGGCCCAGCCGCTCCAGTCGTCCTCGGAGAGCGGGTCCTCGATGGAGACGATCGGGTAGTCGCCGACGAGCTTGGTGTAGTAGTTGCTCATCTCCTCGGCGCTCTTCGCGCTGCCCTCGAAGGTGTAGCTGCCGTTGTCGAAGAACTCGGTGGCGGCCACGTCGAGGGCGAAGACGATGTCGGTGCCGAGCCGGTAGCCGGCCTTCTCCACGGCCTCGGCGATCAGGTCGAGCGCGGCGGCGTTGGTCGGCAGGTTCGGGGCGAAGCCGCCCTCGTCACCGAGGCCGGTCGACAGGTCCTTCTTCTTCAGCACCGACTTGAGCGCGTGGTAGACCTCGGCGCCGGAGCGGACCGCGTCCCGGAAGGTGGGCGCGCCGATCGGCGCGATCATGAACTCCTGGATGTCGACGTTCGAGTCGGCGTGCGCGCCGCCGTTGAGGATGTTCATCATCGGCACCGGGAGCAGGTGCGCGTTCGGCCCGCCCAGGTAGCGGAAGAGGCTCAGCTCGGCGCTGCCCGCGGCGGCCTTGGCCACGGCCAGCGAGACGCCGAGGATGGCGTTGGCGCCCAGCTCGGCCTTGTTGTCCGTGCCGTCGATGTCGATCATCTTCTGGTCGATCAGCCGCTGCTCGCTCGCCTCGTACCCGATGAGCTGGTCGACGATCTTGTCCTCGATGTTGGCGACGGCCTTCTCGACACCCTTGCCCAGGTAGCGGTCCTTGTCACCGTCGCGCAGCTCGATCGCCTCGAAGGCGCCGGTGGAGGCGCCGGACGGCACCGCGGCGCGGGCGATCGTGCCGTCGTCGAGCCCGACCTCGACCTCGACCGTCGGGTTGCCCCGCGAGTCCAGGATCTCCCGGGCGACGATTCCCTCGATGGTTGCCACTGAGTCGCTCCTCGTTTGTGTGTTCCGGTCCGATATGGGCCGCGACGGTGCGGCTGAGGCAGGTGTTGCACGCAGCGTATCGGTCCCCGCTTGCTCGCACGCGGGGTGGCTGCGTGCGAAGAGCCGCGCCCCCACGCGGACCGCGACCCGAATCCCGCACACGACGACGGGTGACACGGACATTCCCGGATTTCCCGGCCTCAACCGACAACGGGTTTGCGAGAGCTTGCGTCGATCGACAAGGCTGGGCACCATGCCCGCCGCCTCGACGACTCTCCGCGTGCTCGCCGCCTCGGCCATCGCGTCGCTCACGGTCACCGGCTGCCAGGCCTTCGACGACACCGGGGTCGCCCTGGCGCGGGCCGACCTGGTCAACGACCTCGCCGCCCGGATGGACCGGGCGCTGGAGCAGACCTGGGCCGCCGAATACCAGCTCGCCGGGGGGCGGACCGCCTCGATCGCGCAGACCGAGGATCCGTTGCGCTCCTCGTACACCTGGCCGGACGGCAAGATCACGGTGACCCAGGAGGCGGTGACCCGGTGCGCGAACGCGGCCGGGCGCACCTCCTGCACGGTGTCGCCGCCGGTGCTGACGGCCGGCAAACCCTCGGTGATCGTCTACGACGAGGCGCGCAAGCTCGGCCTGGTCACCCCGCCGGCGGTGATCCGGCTGCTCACCGAAGCGGCGCTGGACCCCCAGGCGAGCATCGAGCAGAGCGACACCACGCTGGCCGGGCACCACGCCACCTGCATCGACGTCACCCGGGCCGGCGACCGTTTCGACGCCTGCGTGACCACCGAGGGAGTGCTGGGCAGCTTCACCGGCGCCCTCGACGGCAAGCCGGCGGAGGTCACCCTCAACCGCTACACCGACACGGTCGAGTCGGCCGCCTTCGACGTGCCGGCCGGGGCGGGCGTGGTCGACCGCCGCTCCGCGACCTCGTGACCGGCGCGGCTGACGGCTTCCTTCCCGCCGCCGACCACGGCCGGCCGCCGAACCGGGACGACCTCGCCCTGGCGGTGGCCGGACGCAAGCTGCTGACCGGCGCCGACGGGCGGCTCCCCCGGATCGGCGACCTGCCCGCCGGGCTCGACTGGGTGCCGGTCGGCACGCTGGACGGGGTGCCGGCCTGGGCGGCCGAGACCGCCGACCCGGAGGCGCTGCCGGGCCGCTGGCGCGGCTGGCGGGGCCTCGCCGCCGCACTGCCCGCACCGCAGGCCACCCTGGCCGGGCGGGCGCTCGCGGTGGTCACCTGGCGGCGTACCCACCGGTGGTGCGGGGCGTGCCGGGCGGAACTGGTCGACGTGCCGGGCGAGACCGCGCGGCGCTGCCCGGCCTGCGGGCTGACCGGGTTCCTGCCGCTCTCCGTCGCGGTGCTGGTGGCGATCACCCGCCCCGGCCGGGCCGGTGGGCCCGACGAGCTGCTGCTGGTGCGGCACGCGTACGGGCCGACCGAGCTGTGGGCGCTGGTCGCCGGGTTCGTCGAGGCGGGCGAGTCGCTGGAGGCGGCCGCCCACCGGGAGATCGCCGAGGAGGTCGGGCTGGCCATCGGGCGACCCACCTACGTGGACAGCCAGCCCTGGGCCATGTCCGGCCCGGGCACCCTGCTCGCCGGCTTCACCGCCACGGTGACCGACCCGGCGGCCGAGCCGGTGGTCGACCCGAAGGAGCTGACCGAGGCGCGCTGGTTCCCGGTGGACGCGCTGCCGGCGGAGCTGCCGCCGGCGTACTCCATCTCACGCTGGTTGATCGACGCGGCGGCCGCCGGGCCGCGCTGAGGTCAGACGCCCAGCAGGGTCCGCAGGTGGCGGGGTGGCGGGCAGTCGTGGGCCAGCATGGCGTCGTGCCAGTCGCGCGGCGACACCCCGTCCGGCCGGGCGCGGGCGATGTCGGCCATCTCGCTGTAGCCGACGAAGTAGGTGGAGAGCTGGGTGGAGGTGAGCAACGCCCGCCGCCACTTGCCGGCCGCCTCGCCCTCCTCCTGGAAGCCGCGCCCGGTCATCAGCGCCATGGCCTCGGACTCGGGCAGGTCCTCGCAGTGCACGAGCTGGTCGAGCAGCGCGTTGATGGTCATCCGGAGCTGCATCTTGAGCTGCTGGAGCCGGACCGGCAGCCCGCCGAAGCCGAGCCCGGCCATCAGCTCCTCGGTGTGGACCGCCCAGCCCTCGATGAACACCCCGGACTCGGTGAGCGCGCGGACCCGGGTCGGGCCGGCGTAGCGGCGGGCGTGCGCGAGCTGGAGGAAGTGGCCGGGCATCGCCTCGTGCACGGTCAGGTTGCGGATCATGTGGTCGTTGTATTCGCGGTAGAACGACTCGACCCGCTGCGCCGGCCAGTCCGCCGGGGTGGGCGCGATGCAGTAGAAGGTCGGCACGTCGGCCGTCTCCAGCGGGCCGGGCGAGTCGCAGTAGGCCACCGCCACGCCCCGGGCGAACTCCGGCATCTCCTGGATCACGCACGGGTCGTCGACCAGGCTGACGAGGTCGTGGGCCCGGACGAAATCGCTCGCCTCGTCGAGCGTGACCGAGGCGAGGTCGACGATGGTGGCGTCGTCCGGGTGCTCGGCGGCGAGCAGGTCCAGCGCCCGGCGGACCGTCCCGTCGTCGGCCGGGCCGCCGATCAGCTCGACGGCCGCCGCGCGGATCTCCGCGGTGACCCGGTCGAGGTTCGCCCAGGCGCGGCGCTGGACCTCGGCGGCGCTCAGCTCGGTGTCGAGGGTGTGCCAGAGCCGCGCCTCCCAGCGGCGCTTGCCCAGCCGGGGGTCGCGCCCCGGGCCGGCGTCGGCGGCCAGGCCGATGCGCAGCCAGGCCACGAACTCCTCCAGCGCGGCGATCGCCGCGGTGGCCGCCGGCTCGACCCGGTCGTGCATCGCGGGCGCCTCGGCGAGCAGCCCGGGCACCTCGTCGCGGATCAGCGCCGCCGTGCCGGTGAACTGCCCGACCGCCGTCTCGGCGTGGATCCGCGGCATGTCGCGCAGCGTCGCGCGCGCGGTCGCCAGGGCGTCGGGTACGGCCGCCAGCCGCCCGGCGAGATGGGTCAGCCGCTCCTCGACCGGCGCGTACGGCCGGGCCATGAGGGCGTGCAGCAGCGGACCGGGGTTGTGCCGCAGCGGGTCCCACTCGTGGCTGCGGATCTCGGTCGCCTCGAACAGCCCGCGGTCGACCAGGCTGCTGAGCAGCGCGTGGTCGACCCGTTCCTCGACGTCGAGCGAGTCGGGGTCGATCTCGGAGAGCGCGTCGGCCGCGTCCTTCAGCATCGCCTGGTCGGCGGCGAGGGCGTCGGCCGAGAGGTCAGGCAGCCGGTCGTCGTACCGGTGGTCCCCGGCCGAGGTGGCCAGCCCGGGCCGGCTCTCCAGCAACGCCTCCACGATCCGCTCGGCGAGCGGTACGAACGACTCCATGCCGTCGACCTTACCGATCTCCGCCGACGTTCCCGGTGCCGCCGACCAGGGCACCGGCCGTCCGGTCAGCCGGCGGCGCGTTCGGCGGCGCGGACGGCGTCGGCGTAGGCGAGGGTGGCGCGGCGGAGGGCGGCCTCCGGGTCGATGCCGGCCTGCCGGGCCGCGGCGACCGTGGCGAGCAGGCCCGCGCCGAGCCGCGCCTCAGGATCGACCTGGGATTCCGCCAGGGGCGGGGGGACCGCCAGTCCGATGCGGCCGGCCCGGTCCAGGATCTTCGCGGCCAGGGCGAGCGCCGGCTGGCTCAACGCGATGCCGTCCAGCACCGACTCGCGGGTCTTCTCGGCCCGCTTGATCCGCTCCCAGTTCGCCTCGATCTCCTCGATCGACCCGGCCTGCTCACCCGAGAAGACGTGCGGGTTGCGGCGGACCATCTTGTCGACCAGGCCGCCGGCCACGTCGTCGACCGTCCAGCGCTTCCCCTCCGGCAGGTCCTCGGCCAGCCGGGCGTGCAGCAGCACCTGGAGCAGAACGTCGCCCAACTCCTCGCGCAGCGCGTCGGTGTCGTCGGCGCTGATCGCGTCGTACGCCTCGTAGCACTCCTCGAGCAGGAAGCCGGCCAGGCTGCGGTGGGTCTGCGCCCGCTTCCACGGATCGCCGCCCGGCGAGGCCAGCCGGTCCATCACCTCGATCGCGTCGAGCAGCCGGGCCCCCGGCGGGTCCCAGGAGCCGTACATCAGCTCCAGCTCGGCGAGGCCGGGCTGGCGGGCCAGCCGCAGCCCCAGCTCGCGGGCGAGCGCCTCGTCGCCGGCCGGGCCGGCCAGCCAGACCGCGCTGCCGTGCGCGGCCGCCGCGTCGAGCAAGGCCTGCGTGGCGCCCTCGGTCACGACCGTGACCTCGGCGCCCGTCGACCGGACCGCCGTGGCCAGCTCGCTCTCCGCGCCGGCCAGCACCGGCGCGGTGCGTACGACGTCCCAGGCGGGCGCGGTCAGCAGGCCGGCCGGCAGCCGGGGCGAGGTGACCAGCAGGACGATGCGCGCGGTCATGCTCAGGGCGCCACCGACGCGCTGGGCTCGGCCGGCCCCGGCTCGGTCGACTCCGGCTCCGGGGTGGAGATCTCGGTGACCGCGGAGCCCGCCTCGCCCAGCGGCACGGAGACCGCCGGCACGTCACCCTTGAAGCTGAGCAGCGGGAAGAGCAGCGGGCGGTAGCGCGGGTTGACCGTGACGTCGTATCCGCCGATCGCGTCGGCGAGCACCTTGCGGGTGGCCAGCGCGGACCGGAGCTGGTCGCCGTCGAGCTGGCCGGCGGCGTCCTTGTCGCTGACGTCCGGCGGAATCGCGCCGGCGGACCGGCCCGCCGCGATCACGGTCGCCAGCTCCTCCTGGGTCGGCGCGGCCTGCTCGCCGGCCGGCACCCCGGACATGCAGGTGTAGAACTCGGCCACCCGCTGCGGGTAGACGGCGTCGGCCGGCAGGCCCGTCTGCTGGGCCACCTGCGCCGGGCTGACCTGGCCCTGCGGCTGGTAGCCCTTCTCGGTGGAGAGTTCCTTGCACACGTCGAGCAGCACCAGGGTGGCCACCACCTGGTCCCGGCCCGGCAGCAGCGCGGGGGCCTGCTCCGCGGTGGCCGGCGAGGCGGAGAGACCGCCCCGCATCTCGTCGAGGATCGAGGTGACCTGGTCCTCGGTGACCCGGTGGTCACCGACGTAGGCGGCGACCCCGGGCTCGGTACGACAACCGGTGAGGGCGACGAGGCCGACCGCCATGCTGGCGACGGCGACAAGACGGCGAGCACGCATGCCGGTCACTCTCTCACGGCCGGTACGCGGCTGTGACGCCGCCCACCTCACCGCGCCCCCGCCCCGGCCGGCTGCGCCGCGACCGGCTCGCTGTGTCACCTTCCGCTCGCCACTGCGGGGCTGGCAGAACCGGCCAGCTCCGCGGGCTCGCCGAGCACGTCCTTGAGGAGCTGCGCGCACCACTCCAGCAGCGCCTGGTCGCGCAGCGGCTCGCCGCCGACCCGGCGGGTGCTCGGCCGGGGCACGCTGACCTGGTCGAGCGCCTGCTTGTAGACCGAGTCCGGGTGGTAGCGCTTGAGGCGGAGCTGCTTCGAGTCGGGCAGGGGCAGCGGGCCGAACCGGATGTGCTTGCCCTGCATCGACACGTCGGTGAGGCCGTACCGCCGGGCCAGCAGCCGGAACCGGGCCACCGCGACCAGGTTCTGCACCGGCCCGGGCGGCTCCCCGTAGCGGTCGGTCATCTCGGCGACCACCTCGCGCAGCCGCTCCTCGTCGCGGGCCTCGGCCAGCTTGCGGTACATCTCCAGGCGCAGCCGCTCCACGCCGACGTAGTCGTGCGGCAGGTGCGCGTCGATCGGGAGATCCACCTTGACCTCGGTTTCCTCCTCCGCGTGCTCACCCTTGAACGCGGAGACCGCCTCGCCGACCATCCGGACGTAGAGGTCGAAGCCGACGCCCTCGATGTGCCCGGACTGCTCGCCGCCGAGCAGGTTGCCGGCGCCCCGGATCTCCAGGTCCTTCATGGCCACGTACATGCCGGCGCCCAGCTCGGTGTGCTGGGCGATGGTGGCCAGCCGCTCGTGCGCGTTCTCGGTGAGCGGCTTGTCGGTCGGGTAGAGGAAGTAGGCGTACGCCCGCTCCCGGCCCCGGCCCACCCGGCCGCGGATCTGGTGCAGCTGGGCCAGGCCCAGCAGGTCGGCCCGCTCCACGATGAGGGTGTTGGCGTTCGGGATGTCGATGCCGGACTCCACGATCGTGGTGCAGACCAGGACGTCGAACTCCTTCTCCCAGAAGCCGACCATCACCTTCTCGAGCGCTTCCTCACCCATCTGGCCGTGCGCCACCGCGACCCGGGCCTCGGGCACCAGCTCGCGGATCCGGCGGGCCGCCTTGTCGATCGACTCGACCCGGTTGTGCAGGTAGAAGACCTGCCCGTCGCGGAGCAGCTCGCGGTGGATCGAGGCGGCCACCTGCCGGTCGTCGTACGCCCCGACGAAGGTGAGCACCGGGTGGCGCTCCTCCGGCGGGGTGGCGATGGTGGACATCTCCCGGATGCCGGTGATCGCCATCTCCAGGGTGCGCGGGATCGGGGTGGCCGACATGGCCAGCACGTCGACCGAGGCGCGCAGCGTCTTCAGGTGCTCCTTGTGCTCGACGCCGAAGCGCTGCTCCTCGTCGATGATGACCAGCCCGAGCTGCTTGAACCGGGTGGCTGACTGGAGCAGCCGGTGGGTGCCGATGACGACGTCGACGGTGCCGTCGGCGACCATCTCCAGGGTCCGCTCGGTCTCCTTCGGCGTCTGGAACCGGGAGAGCTGCCGGATGGTGATCGGGAACTGGCTCATCCGCTCGGCGAAGGTGTTGTAGTGCTGCTGCACCAGCAGCGTGGTGGGCACCAGCACGGCCACCTGCTTGCCGTCCTGCACCGCCTTGAACGCCGCCCGGACCGCGATCTCGGTCTTGCCGTAGCCGACGTCGCCGCAGATCAGCCGGTCCATCGGGACGGTCTGCTCCATGTCCCGCTTGACCTCTTCGATGGCGGCGAGCTGGTCCGGTGTCTCCTGCCAGGGGAAGGCGTCCTCCAGCTCCCGCTGCCACGGGGTGTCCGGGCCGAACGAGTGCCCCTTGGACGCCTTGCGGGCGGCGTAGAGCTGGATCAGCTGCGCGGCGATCTCGCGGACCGCCTTGCGGGCCCGGGCCTTGGACTTCTGCCAGTCCGAGCCGCCCATCTTGTGCAGGGTGGGCTGCTCGCCGCCGACGTAGCGGGAGAGCTGGTCGAGCTGGTCGGTGGGGACGAAGAGGCGGTCGCCGGGCTGGCCGCGCTTGCTCGGCGCGTACTCGATGACCAGGTATTCCCGGCTGGCGCCGTTGACCGTGCGCTGCACCAGCTCGACGTACCGGCCGATGCCGTGCTGCTCGTGCACCACGTGGTCGCCGGCCTTCAGCTCCAGCGGGTCGATGGTGTTGCGCCGCCGGCTGGGCATCTTGCGCATGTCGCGGGTGGAGGTGCCCCGGCCGCCGGTGACGTCGTTGCCGGTGAGCAGCACGAACCGGGACGCCTCGTCGACGAAGCCGGCGGTCAGGCAGCCGCAGGAGACCAGCAGGTCGCCGGGGGTGGGCGCGGCCGGCACCTCCTCGGTGAGCCGGGCGCCGAGGCCGGCGTCGCGGAGCACCTCGACGGCGCGCTGGGCGGGGCCGTGCCCCTCGAAGACCAGCGCGATCGTCCAGCCCTCGCCGGCCCAGCGCTTGAGGTCGTCGACCACCCGGGCGGTCTCGCCGTGGTAGAGCGGGGCGGGCTGGGCGGCCAGGGTCACCGCGATGGCGTCGTCCGGGGTGACGTCCACCTCGGTGGGCTCGTCCTCCCAGGGCTGGCGCTCCGGCGCGGCCTCCGCCTCGGTCAGGCCGAACGGCGACAGCGTCCACCAGGGCTGGCGGAGGGTACGGGCGGCCGCGCGTACGTCGGCCAGGGTCTTGAAGGCGGCGGCGCCGAGGTCGACCGGGGCCTGGCCTCCGACGGCGGCCGCGGCCCAGCTGGCCTGGAGGAACTCGTCGGAGGTACGCACCAAATCGTGCGCCCGGGTGCGGATCCGCTCCGGGTCGCAGAGCAGCACGTGGGTGCCGGCCGGCATGCAGTCGATCAGCAGCTCCATCGAGTCGGCGCCGATCAGCGCCGGGGCGAGCGACTCCATCCCCTCGACCGGGATGCCCTCGGCCAGCTTGTCGAGGATCTCGGCCAGCTCGGGGTGCTCCTGCGCGAGCGCGGCGGCCCGCTTGCGCACCCCGGGGGTGAGGAGCAGCTCGCGGCACGGCGGCGCCCAGAGCTGCGGGACGCCCTCGATGGTGCGCTGGTCGGCGACGGCGAAGGTGCGGATCTCCTCCACCTCGTCGCCCCAGAACTCGACCCGGGACGGGTGCTCGTCGGTGGGCGGGAAGACGTCCAGGATGCCGCCGCGCACGGCGAACTCACCGCGCTTGGTGACCAGGTCGACCCGGGCGTACGCCATGTCGATGAGCCGGCGGGCGACCTCCTCCAGGTCCGCCTCGTCGCCGGCGGCGAGCTGCACCGGCTCCAGGTCGCCGAGCCCCTTGAGCTGCGGCTGGAGCAGCGAGCGGACGGGCGCCACGACGACTCGCAGCGGGCCGGTGCGCCCGTGCGCGTCGGCCGAGCCGGGGTGGGCCAGCCGGCGCAGCACGGCCAGCCGCCGCCCGACGGTGTCGGAGCGGGGCGAGAGCCGCTCGTGCGGCAGCGTCTCCCAGGACGGGAAGACCGCCACCTGCTCCGGGGGCAGCAGGCTGCCCAGCGCGGTGGCGAGGTCGTCGGCCTCGCGAGAGGTGGCCGTCACGGCGAGCACGGGACGGCCCGCGCCGCCGGCCGGCTCGTCGGCGGCCACCGCGGCGACGGCGAACGGGCGCAGCGCGGCGGGGGCGGTGAGGTCGAGGCCGTCGACCTGGGCAGCACCGGAGCGCGCCAGGTCACGCGCCCGGGCCAGCCCGGGGTCGGCCAGGGCGGCGGAGAAGAGGCCGGTGAGCATCTGTGATCACTTCCAGGAGGTCGGCGCACGGCGACGACCCCGCGTCCGGTGCGGACGGGGGGTGGCACCGTTCGAGACTATCCCGCTGCGCGGACATTCCGGGCCGCAGCCGGGGCGCGGGGCGGGGACCCTGGGATGGATCTTGACGGTCCCGGGTGGGCGTGGTGCGGTGGGGCGCATGACGGGTGAGTATCGGGCGGTGTTCGACGCCGAGGTGACCTTCGCGAACGGCGGCGGGTTGCGGACCGACGGCTTCCGGCTGGACGTCCCGGGCCCGGAGATCACCGACGACGAGCTGGCCGCGCTCCTGGTCCGGCACCTCGGGCTGCTCATGGTGGGTGAGGTGCGGATCACCAACCGGACGGTCGTCGAGGAGCCGCACAAGGGCGGTCGCGGGGTGGCCGCCCCGGCGGCCGGCGGGCGGCGGCTGGTCGAGCTCAGCCACGTGATCACCGACGGCATGGTGACCCTGCCCGGCTGGCAGCCGCCCCGGATCACCGACTGGCTGACCCGCGAGGCGTCCCGGGAGCGGTACGCCCCGGGCGTCGAGTTCCACGTCGCCCAGATCGACATGATCGCCAACACCGGCACCTACGTGGACGCGCCGGCGCACCGCTGGGCGGACGGCCCCGACCTGACCGGCGTTCCGCTGGACCGCCTCGCCGACCTGCCCGGGGTGGTGGTCCGGGTGCCGGCCGGCACCACCCGGGCGGTGGACCGGCTGCTGCTCGCCCCGTACGAGGTGGCCGGCCGGGCGGTGCTGCTGCACACCGGCTGGGACGCGCACTTCGGCACCGACCGCTACGCCGGGCCCGACGCGCCCCACCTGACCGCCGACGGCGCGGACTGGCTGGTCGAGGCGGGGGCGACGCTCGTCGGCATCGACTCGATCAACATCGACGACATGACCCCGGCGGCGGCCGGACAGCGCCCCGCGCACAGCACCCTGCTCGCCGCCGGGGTGCCGATCGTCGAGCACCTGACCAACCTGGGCGCCCTGCCCCCGGAAGGGTTCCGGTTCACCGCCGCCCCGCCCCGGGTGGCCGGCATGGGCACCTTCCCGGTCCGCGCCTTCGCCGTCGTCGCCGGCTGACCTCAGCCGGTCGCGCTCCGCGCGGCGCGGAACCGCTCGCGGCGGTCAGGCCGGCTCGGCGGGCGGGGGTGGGGGCGCCGACCAGGTGAGTCGGCCGCTACGCAGGTCCTCGACGACTGAGCGCAACCACAGTTCCTCGGCGGCGGCGACCGCGTCCAGGTGCTCATCCTCCAGGTTGAAGACCCGGGGCAGGTCGGCGTGCGCGGCGAGCGCGGCGGCCCGCTCCTGCCGGGCTCGCCCGATGCGGTCGGCACGCCGTTCCAGCAGCTCCGCCGCCTCCGCCGGGCTGATCATCGCGAGGTGTGACAGGGCCGCCGGGAACTGTGGGAACTCCTGCTTCGGCTCGACCAGCATCGCCCTCAGCCACGTACGGGCGACCCGCCGGCCGGCGTCGGTCAACTCGTAGACGGTGCGTTCCGGGTAGGCCTGCTCCCGGCCGGTCTCCCGCACCGCGATCAGGCCGTCGGCGTGCAGCCGCTCGATGGTCCGGTAGAGGCTCGCCCGCTGCCCCACGTTGACCACCTGGTCCTTGCCCCACTGCTTGATGAGCCGCTGCACCCCGTACGGGTGCAGGGGCTCGTGGTGCAGCAGGGCCAGCACGGTGAGGGCGAGCGGGGAGCTCCGGGCAGCGGTGTCCATGCCAGCGATTCTAACCATCGAGACTAGTTGACACGGACTAGTTTCAGTGAAACTATTCTCGTTGTTACGCGACCGGAGGGAGTTGGCAGATGGGCACGGTACGGACGGCAGCGGTGATCGGCGGCGGCATCGGCGGCACGGTCGCCGCGATGGCACTGGCCCGAGCGGGCATCGAGGCGACGGTGCACGAGGCGTACCCGGGCGGGGCGGACGGCGTCGGAGCGATGCTGAGCCTCGCCCCGAACGGCCTGACGGCGCTGGGGATCGTCGGGGCCGAGGAGGCGGTCCGGGCGGCCGGCCACGCGGTCCCCGGCGTGGTCATGGCCGACGGCGCGGGAAACCGGCTGACCGAGTTCCACGGCTTCCCCGGGCTGCCCGCCACCCACGTGATGGCCCGCGCCGACCTGTACCGGGCGCTGACCGCACAGGCGCTCGCCCAGGGCGTGAAGATCGAACACGGCAGGCGCCTCGTCGGGGCCGAGGACACCCCGGACGGGGTCACCGCCGTCTTCGCCGACGGCAGCACCGCCCGCGCGGACGTGCTGATCGGCGCCGACGGCATCCGCTCCACCGTCCGGACCCTGATCGACCCGAACGCGCCCGGGCCCGAGTACGCCGGCGTGCTCGGCTTCGGTGGGCTGGTCGCGGAGGACGTGGCACCCGCCGAGCCCGGCACCATGTACTTCGCCTTCGGCAGTTCGTTCATCGGCTGGTGGCGACTGCCCGACGGGCAGCTCTGCTGGTTCGCCAGCCTCCCCCGTACCGAGCCGCTCACCTGGGCGGAGGTCCAGCGGATCCCGGCGGAGCAGTGGCTGACGCGGCTGCGCGAGCGCTATGCGGGCCACGTTCCCGGCGAACGGCTGCTGGCGCACACCGCGCCCGACACCCTGATGGCGACCGGGCCGATGGAGCGCATGCCGTCCGTGCCGCACTGGCACCGGGGACGCCTGGTCCTCGTCGGCGACGCGGTCCACGCACCCTCGTCCAGCTCCGGGCAGGGCGCCTCACTGGCAATCGAGAGCGCCGTCGAACTGGCCCGTTGCCTGCGCGACCTGCCCGACCACAGCGCCGCGTTCGGCGCCTACGAGCGGCTGCGCCGGAGCCGGGTGGAGCTGATCGGGGGCAACGCGGCCGCCACCAACCGCGCCAAGGCCGGGCAGGCGGGCGCCCGGCCCGCCATGCCCACCCCGGAGCAGATGTTCGGCCCCGTCCACCGCCACCACATCGACTGGCACGCCACCGTGCCGCGGGAGGTTCAGTAGCGCACCGAGATCCGGCGCTCGACCGCGTCGACCCGGATCTCCCCGCCGTACGGGATGATCAACTGCGGGTCGGTGTGGCCCAGGTCGACGTCGAAGACCACCACCGGGTCGTCCGTGTAGTCCGCCAGCGCCCGGAGGATCGCCTCGCGTTGCGCCTCGCCCCAGGCCCGCCGCTCGTCCAGGGTGTGCGGCTTGTCGAAGTCCCACGCCTTGGGCCGGCCGACCACGATCGCCGGGAAGGCGGCGAGCAGCCCCCGCTCACCCAGGTTGCGCACGATCCGGAAGACCTCCCGCGCGCCGGGCAGCTCGTTGGAGGTCTCGAAGACCAGCACCGACCCGGCCAGCTCGGCCGCCGACGGCACCCGGTCGGCGGCCGTCAGCCATCCGATGATCTCCAGGCAGCCGCCCCAGGTCCGCCCCTGCACCACCCGGGCCGGCCCGTGCCAGCGCCAGCCCTCGCCGGGGAACATCACCGGCTCGTCGGCGAGGGTCGCCGGGTCCCGCCAGTCGCGCGGCTCGTCGCCCCACTCCGGCGCCGGGGTCAGCTCGTACCAGCCGGAGGTGAAGAGGGCGGCGCGCAGCGAGTCGAAGGTGAGCGGGTGCGGTGCGCCGGACCGGCCGAGGTGCACCAGCACCGATCCGCCGTGGTAGGCGACGATCCCCAGCCGGTAGAGGTGGTTGAGGACGTTGGTGTTGTCGGAGTATCCGTAGTAGGGCTTCGGGTTGGCGCGCAGCACCGCGTCGTCGAGGAACGGGGTGACCGTGATCAGGTCGTCGCCGCCGACCGTGGCCAGCACCGCGGTGACGCTCGGGTCGGCGAAGGCGGCGGTCAGGTCCCGCGCCCGGTCCCGCGGGTCGGCCCCCATCTGCCGGGTGGTCGGATACTCCACCGGCTCCAGCCCGAACTCCTCCCGGAGCCGGCGCAGGCCCAGCTCGTGGACGTGCGGGAAGAGGCCCGGCAGGCCGGCGGAGGGCGAGACGACCGCGACCCGGTCGCCCGGCTTCGGCTTCGGGGGGTAGCTGGGCAGCGTCATGATCCGAAGCTATCGGGCCGCGCCAGCGAATTCCCCCGGGGGAAAACCGTCCGGATCCGGCATATCCGGGCAATATTCTGAGCGCGTGGACGAGGCGCAGCGGGACCTCACGGTACGCGACTGGCTGCCCCGCACCGCGGCGCTGCTGCTCGGCACGCTCGCCCTGGCCACCGCGTTCATCGCCGCGTACGTCGGCGCGCTGCACCAACCTCGGCCCCACGACGTGCCCGTCGGGGTGGTCCTCGGTGACCAGCGCGCCCAGGCGGTTCTGGCCGCCGTCCGCCAGCGCACCGACAAGATCGAACCCATCGAGTACGACGACCCGGCCGCCGCCGACGACGGCCTGATCGGCCGCGACGTGTACGCGGTGCTCACCTCCGGCCCGGACAACGGCCTGCGCCTGGTCACCGCGAGCGCCTCCGCCCCGGCCGCCACCGACCTGGTGATCCAGGTGCTCGGCCAGGCCGCCCGGCAGGCCAACCTGCCGATCCAGGTCACCGACGAGGTGCCGGTGCAGTCGACCGACCCGCGCGGCCTGGTGCCCTTCTACCTGGCGATCGGCTACGTGCTCGGCGGCTACCTGGCCTCCACCGCCCTGGGCCTGCGGGTCGGCACCGCACCGGTCACCCTGCCCCGGGCCGGGCTGCGGATCGCCGCCCTGGCGGTCTACTCGGCCGTGCTGGGGATCGTCGGCGCCACCGTCGTCGGTCCGGTGCTCGACGTCTGGCACCACGACATCCCGGCGGTCGCGGCGGTCGGCGCGCTGGCCGTCTTCGCCGCCGCCATGGTGGCCGCCGCCGTGCAGGCGTGGCTCGGGCTGCTCGGCACCGGCCTCGTGATCCTGCTGCTGGTGGTGCTCGGCAACCCCGGCTCGGGCGGCATCTACGCCCCGGAGTTCCTGCCGGCCTGGCTGCGCGGCATGCACCTGTGGAACGTGCCCGGCCTGACCACCGACCTGATCAAGTCGGCGGTCTACTTCGACCGCAGTTCGATGGGCTGGACGCTGACCGGGCTCACCCTCTGGACGCTGCTCGGGCTCCTCGGGCTGGTCACCGCGACGATCTTCCGGGCGCACCGGCGCGCGGCCCGCGCCCGCCCGGTCGCGCCGACCGCCGATGACTGAGCCGCCCGGTACGTCCCAGAGTGCAGATCATCACGCGGTCCCCCTCCTGCCGCCGGGGCCCGCGCGGATACCATCCAGGGAGTCGGACAGCGCTGTCCTTCGTACTCGCGTAAGGAGCGCACCGTGACCGACCAGCACGACCACGACGGCCCCGACGCCGCTCTCCGGGCCGACATCCGCCGCCTCGGCACGCTGCTCGGGCAGACCCTCGCCCGGCAGGAGGGCCGGCCGCTGCTCGACCTCGTCGAGGAGATCCGCGCCCAGGTCCGCTCCGACCCGCCGGCCGCCGCCCAGCGCCTCGGCGGGCTCGACGTCACCACCGGCACCAAGCTGGCCCGGGCCTTCTCCACCTACTTCCACCTGGCCAACATCACCGAGCAGGTGCACCGGGCCCGCGACCTGCGCCGGCGGCGGGCCATGCACGGCGGCTGGCTGGACCAGGCGGCCAAGATGATCGCCGAGCGCGGGGTGCCGGCCGAGGAGATCGCCGCCGCGGCCCGCCGGCTCGCGGTACGCCCGGTCTTCACCGCCCACCCCACCGAGGCGGCCCGCCGGTCCATCCTGTCGAAGCTGCGCGCCGTCGCCGACGAGCTGGACGCCGAGACCGCCAACGCGATTCTCTACGGCGCCAGCGACGAGGGGCCGGCCAACCGGCGCCTGGCCGAGCTGCTCGACCTGATGTGGCAGACCGACGAGCTGCGGCTTGACCGGCCGGACCCGACCGACGAGGCCCGCAACGCCATCTACTACCTGCGCGACCTGCACGCCGAGGCCGCCCCGCAGGTCCTCGACGACCTCGCCGACACGCTGCGCACCCTCGGCGTGGAGACCTCGCCGACCGCCCGCCCGCTGACCTTCGGCACCTGGATCGGCGGCGACCGGGACGGCAACCCGTTCGTCACCCCGGCGGTCACCCGCGAGGTGCTGCGCATCCAGCACGAGCACGGCATCGAGGCCACCGAGAAGGCCATGGACCAGCTGATCAACGAGGTCAGCGTGTCCCGCCGGCTGCGCGCGGTCTCCCTCGACCTCTCCGCCAGCCTCGCCACCGACCTGGACGCGCTGCCCGAGGTGGCGCCCCGGTTCCGGCGGGTCAACGCCGAGGAGCCCTACCGGCTCAAGGCCCGGTGCGTGAAGGCCAAGCTGGCCAACACCCGGGAGCGGCTGCGCGCCGGCACCCCGCACGTGCCGGGGCGGGACTACCGCGGCTCGGCCGAGCTGATCGCCGACCTGGAGCTGCTGCGCGCCTCGCTGGCCCGTAACTCGGGGCAGCTCACCGCCGTGGGCCGGCTCGCCTCGACCATCCGTACGGTCTCCGCGTTCGGGCTGCACCTGGCCACCATGGACGTCCGAGAGCACGCCGAGAAGCACCACGAGGTGCTCGCCCAGCTCTACACGGCGGTCGGCGAGGTCTCCGACTACCCGTCGCTCACCCGGCTGGAGCGCACCAAGCTGCTCGCCGACGAGCTTGCGGGCCGGCGTCCCCTATCCACGCAGGACAGCCCCCTCACCGAGAGCGCGCAGAAGACCTTCGACGTGTTCGGGACGATCCGCGACGCGCAGGACCGGTTCGGCGCCGAGGTGATCGAGTCGTACATCATCTCGATGACCCTGGGCGTCGACGACGTGCTCGCCGCAGTGGTGCTGGCGCGCGAGGCCGGCCTGGTCGACGTGCACAGCGGCCGGGCCCGGATCGGGATCGTGCCGTTGCTGGAGACACCGGCCGAGCTGAACGCCGGCGGCGAACTGCTCGACGAGCTGCTGTCGCTGCCGGCCTACCGGGCGCTGGTGGCGGCCCGCGGCGACGTGCAGGAGGTGATGCTGGGTTACTCCGACTCCAACAAGGAGGCCGGCATCACCACCAGCCAGTGGTCCATCCACCGGGCTCAGCGCGCGCTGCGGGACGTGGCCGCCCGGCACGGCGTACACCTGCGGCTCTTCCACGGCCGGGGCGGCACGGTCGGCCGGGGCGGCGGCCCCACCCACGACGCCATCCTGGCCCAGCCGTACGGCACGCTCGACGGCGCGATCAAGGTGACCGAGCAGGGCGAGGTCATCTCCGACAAGTACACGCTGCCCGCGCTGGCCCGGGAGAACCTGGAGCTGACCGTGGCGGCGGTGCTCCAGGCGACGCTGCTGCACACCGGGCCCCGGCAGCCGGCCGAGATGCTGGAGCGCTGGGACGCGACCATGGACGTCGTCTCCGAGTCGGCGTTCCGGTCCTACCGGTCGCTGGTCGAGGACCCGGACCTGCCGGCCTACTTCTGGGCCTCCACCCCCACCGAACTGCTCGGCGCGCTGAACATCGGCTCCCGGCCGGCGAAGCGGCCGAACACCGGCGCCGGGCTGTCCGGCCTGCGGGCCATCCCCTGGGTGTTCGGCTGGACGCAGACCCGGCAGATCGTGCCCGGCTGGTTCGGCGTGGGCTCCGGGCTGGCCGCCGCGCGGGCGGCCGGGCTGGAGGACGTGCTCGCCGAGATGAACCGGAACTGGCACTTCTTCCGCACGTTCCTGTCGAACGTCGAGATGATGCTGACCAAGACCGACCTGTCCATCGCCCGGCGCTATGTCGAGACGCTGGTCCCGAGGAAGCTGCACCCCATCTTCGAGAAGATCGAGCAGGAGTACGAGCTGACCAAGCAGGAGGTGCTGGCGATCACCGCCTCACCCGCCCTGCTGGACAACTCGCCCGTGCTCCAGCGCACCCTCGCCGTGCGGGACACCTACCTGGAGCCGCTGCACCACCTCCAGGTGGCGCTGCTGCGCCAGTACCGGGAGTCCGGCGCCGCGGGCCGCGCGGTGGCCACCGCGCCGGGCGGCCGCCGCGCCCCCAACGACGGTACGGCGCTGGAGCGGGCGCTGTTGACCACGGTCAACGGCATCGCCGCCGGCATGCGCAACACCGGCTGACCCCGGTCGACGAGGAAGGCCCCGGTCGAGCCGACCGGGGCCTTCGTCATCCGTGAGCCGGGCTACCAGTCGCCGCCGCCACCGAAGTCGCCGCCACCGAAGTCCCCACCGCCGAAGTCGCCGCCGAAGTCCCCGCCGCCGTAGTCACCCTGGCCGGCGGCGTAGTCGCCCTGGCCGGCGAGATCCTGACCCTGGTCGCCGTAGTCCTGACCCTGGTCGCCCTGGTCCTGGCCCTGGTCGCCGTAGTCCCCGCCCTGGTCCTGGCCGTCGTTGAAGCCCTCCTGGTAGCCCGCCTCGTAGCCGTAGCCCGGGTCGGCGAACGCGGGCGAGAAGAGCGCGTCGGCGATCAGGATGCCGCCGAGCACGCCGGCCCCGGTGCCGAGCGCGGTCTTCCACCACGGCGTCGAGTACCAGCCGGCCGGCACCGGGCGGCCCTGCCAGTTTCCGCCCGGGTAGTAGTAGGGAGTCTGGTTTCCCGGCTGGGGGCCGGCCCGGTAGGTCTGCCCCTGCACGTTGACCTCGCGCTCCTTGGTGAGCATGCCCGCGCCGCGGGCGGCGGCCAGCGGGGGCAGGTCCGGGCCCGGGTCGATGCCCAGCGCGGTCCGCGCCGCCCGGATGTACGCCAGCCCCTCCAGCGCGGTCTCCCGGGCCAGCGCGAACTGGTGCGGCGTGCTCGCCTGCTCCAGCTGGGAACCGGCGGCGTTGTAGCGCTCGCCCGCGTCGGCCAGCGCCTGGCGGACCGCCGGGGCGTCGCCGTGCAGGTTCATCAGCTGCCCGCCGAGCCGCTCGTACCAGCGCTGCGCCTCAGCGCGGGCGTCGGCCAGCTCGGTGGCCCGCCGGGACCTGCTCCCCCACCGCCACAACACCAGTGCACCTCCGAGCATCAGGATCAGGACCACCCACAGGGCAACCTCCATGACCTCGAACGTACCCAGCGGGCGCACGTCGTACCCGTTTGGCAAGCTCTTCGGCATGAGCTTCTCGACGCTGGCCGTGGTGGTGCTCTGCCTCGCCGCGGGCGGCGCGGTGGGCTGGCTGGCCGCCCGGTCCCGCTCGGCGACCGAGATCGCCCGGCTGGAGGCGACCCTGGCCGCCACCCGGGAGGGTGAGGGGCGGCTGGAGCAGTCGATGCGGGCGCTCAGCTACGAGGCGACCGCGCAGTCCCAGGAGGCGGTGGCCCGGGCGGTGGCGCCGCTGCACGACACCCTCCGCCGCTACGAGCAGCGGGTCGCCGAGCTGGAGCGGGACCGGGTCGACGCCTACGCCGAGCTGCGGGAACAGGTGCGGTCGATGAGCGCGGTCTCCGGCGAGCTGCGCACCGAGACCAAGCAGCTCGTCGCGGCGCTGCGCGCCCCGCAGGTGCGCGGCCGCTGGGGTGAGCACCAGCTCCGCCGGATCGTCGAGGCGGCCGGCATGCTGGAGCACTGCGACTTCAGCGAACAGGTCACCGCGGCCACCGAGCACCAGGGGGTCCGCCCCGACCTGGTGGTCCGGCTGCACGGCGGCCGGACGGTGGTGGTCGACGCCAAGGCGCCGTTCGAGGCCTACCTGACCGCCATGGAGGCGCGCGACGAGCGGGGGCGGGACACCCACCTCGACGCGCACGCGCGGCACCTGCGGGCGCACGTCGACGGGCTGGCCGCCAAGACCTACTGGGCGGCGTTCGACCAGACGCCGGACTTCGTGGTGCTGTTCGTGCCGGCCGACCCGTTCCTCGACGTGGCGTTGCAGCGCGATCCGTCCCTGCTGGAGCACGCCTTCGCCCGCAACGTGGTGCTGGCCACGCCCGCCACCCTGGTGGCGCTGCTGCGCACGGTGGCCTACTCCTGGCGGCAGGAGGCGCTGGCCCGCAACGCGGCCACCGTCCACTCGCTGGCCCGCGAGCTCTACGGGCGGCTGTCCACCCTGGGCGACCACGTCGGCAAGCTCGGCGGGGCGCTGAGCGGGGCGGTCACCGCCTACAACCGGGCGGTCGGCTCGCTGGAGGCGCGGGTGCTGGTCAGCGCCCGCAAGCTGGCCGAGCTGGGCGTGTCGGACCAGGAGCTGGCCGCCCCGGCGCAGGTCGAGCTGGCCCCCCGCCAGCCGCAGGCCCCGGAGCTGGTCGAGGGCATGTCCACATCGGCCGAACGGCCGGCCCGCATCGACGGTTGACACACGGCACGTGACGATGACGACCGATCCTAGTCACGGACTGGTCACAACCTACTTCGGAGTAGTGACACCGACAGGGCCAGGCCGAAGGATCACGGTCACGTGTGCCCTGTTTCTGTAGGGCCCTGTTCTCTGGAGGAAGAGAACGTGAGTCAACCCCGCAACCGGAGCAGGCGTACCTCCGCCGCGCTCTTCGCATCGGTCCTGGCGGCCGGCGCCATGACCGTCGGGGGTGGCGCCGCGACCGCGAGCGCAGCCCCCGCCGCCGCCCCCGACGCCTCGCAGCCGACCGCGGCCGAGACGCTGGGCGCCCACGACGCCAAGCTGCTGGACGAGGCGGAGGCGAAGCACGCTCCGACCGTCACCCTGATCATCGCCGCCAAGAAGGGCGCGGCCAAGAAGGTCGCCGACGGGCTGGCCGGCCTGGGCGCCTCGGTGAGCCAGCGCTACGACCAGGTCGGCTACGTGCTGGCCAAGGTCCCGACCGCGAAGGTCCTCAAGGCCGCGACGCTCCCCGGCGTCTCCGCCGTCGACCTCGACGAGACCATCAAGCTCCCCGACCCGGCCCCCGAGGCCGCACCGGCCGGCGCGAAGACCGCCGAGCAGGGCGAGGCCCTCGCCGGCCCCGGCGCCGACACCGGCGCCGTCAACCCGTACATGCCGACCAACGAGACCGGCGCGGAGGCCTTCAAGGCCGCGCACCCGGAGTGGGACGGCCGCGGCGTCACCATCGGCATCATGGACTCCGGTGTGGACCTGGACCAGCCGGCGCTGCAGAAGACCACCACCGGCGAGCGCAAGATCGTCGACTGGGTCACGGCGACGGACCCGCTGGAGGACGCCTCCTGGCGCGCGATGGCCAGCGACGTGGCGGGCCCCTCGTTCACCAACACGCTGGGCACCTGGACCGCGCCGGCCGGCGCCTACAAGTTCAACGTCTTCCGCGAGAACATCACCGCGCTGGACGACGCGCGGGGCGACGTCAACCGCGACGGTGACACCACCGACTTCTGGGGCATCCTCTACAACCCGGTGAACGGCGACATCCGGGTCGACGCCAACCAGAACAACGACTTCACCGACGACGAGTCGATGCGGCCGTACAAGGAGAAGTTCCAGGTCGGCCACTTCGGCATGGACAACCCGGCCACCGCGGTGCGCGAGCAGATCCCGTTCGTGGTCGAGTACCGCCGGAACGTGGACATCGCGCCGGCCGACGGCCAGGCGGGCCCGTACTACGACTACGTCAACATCGGCATCATCGAGGCGACCCACGGCACCCACGTCGCCGGCATCACCGCCGCCAACGACATGCTGGGCAACAGCGCCCTCGACGGCGCCGCCCCGGGCGCCAAGCTGGTCTCCGCCCGGGCCTGCTCGTGGGGCGGCGGCTGCACCGCCGCGGCGCTCACCACCGGCATGGTCGACCTGGTGGTCAACCGCAAGGTCGACGTGGTCAACATGTCGATCGGCGGCCTGCCGGCGCTGAACGACGGCGCCAACGCCCGCGCCAACCTCTACGACGAGCTGATCACCACCTACGGCGTGCAGATGTTCATCTCGGCCGGCAACTCCGGCCCGGGCCTGAACACCGTCGGCGACCCGTCGGTCGCCAGCAACGTGGTGAGCGTGGCCGCGAACGTCAGCAAGGACACCTGGCTGGCCAACTACGGCTCGGTGGTCCGCAAGCAGAACGCGCTGTTCAACTTCTCCTCGCGCGGCCCGCGTGAGGACGGCGGCTTCAAGCCCAACGTCACCGCCCCCGGCTCGGCCATCTCCACCGCGCCGACCTGGCAGCCCGGCAACCCGGTCCCCGAGGCCGGCTACCCGCTGCCCCCGGGCTACCAGATGCTGAACGGCACCTCGATGGCCTCGCCGCAGGCCACCGGAGCCGCCGCGCTGCTGCTGTCGGCGGCCAAGGCGACCGACAAGGGGGTCACCCCGGCCGCGCTGCGCCGCGCCATCTACACCTCCGCCAAGCCGATCGCGGGCGTTCCGACGTACGCGCAGGGCTACGGCATGTTCAACGTGCCGGGCGCGTGGAACCTGCTGGCCGCGGGCGTGCAGACCCGGACCTACACCTCCGCGGCCCCGGTCTGCACCGAGCTGTCGGGGAACCTGACGAAGTACAACAAGGACTCCGGCGTGTTCGAGCCGAACCCGAACGTGGGCACCGGCATCTACAACCGCTGCGCGGCCGGTGAGGGCGGGCAGAAGGTCAAGGAGAGCCGCTACTACGAGGTCAAGCTGACCCGCACCAGCGGCCCGAACAAGGGTCTCAAGCACACCGTCGCCTTCCGCGGCAACGACGGCACCTTCTCGGCCCCGGCGGTCGTGTGGCTGCCGCTCAACAAGACCGTCACCGTCAAGGTGAAGGCCAAGCCGCTGACCGCCGGCGCGCACGGCGCGATCATGACCGTCGACGACCCGGCCACCTCGGTGGTCGACTTCGAGGTCGCCACCGTCGTCGTCGCCCCGACCGCGGTCTCCGCCCCGGCCTACTCGTTCTCCGCGGAGGGCTCGGTCGAGCGCAACGGCTTCACGTCGTACTTCGTGACGGTTCCGGAGGGCGCGGGCGCGCTCCAGGTCAACCTCTCCGGCATCGCCACCGGCTCGCAGACCCGGTTCCTCGCCTTCAACCCGTACGGCGTGCCGGTCGAGAGCACCGCGAGCACCGCCTGCTACACCAACTTCTCCGACGCCGCCGCCTGCAAGCCGCAGGAGCGGGACTACCAGAACCCGATCCCGGGCGTCTGGGAGATCGAGGTCGAGGCCCGGCGTACCTCGCCGGCGCTGGACAACCCGTTCCAGCTCCAGGCGCGGGTGCAGGGCATCACGGTCGAGCCGGCCGTGGTCGAGCTGCCGTCGGTGACCGCCGGCACCCCGACCGAGGTGAGCTGGGGCCTGACCAACACCTTCGGCCCGGTCCAGGTGACCGGCGTCGGCGGCCCGCTGGCCAGCGTGCACGCCGAGCGGCCGAGCATCGCTCAGGGCGGTCGCCAGGAATACACGGTCGACGTCCCGGCGGGGGCCGCCTCGTTCACCGCCCGGATCGGCAACCCGTCCGACCTGAGCGCCGACCTGGACCTGTCGGTCTTCCTCGGCGCGACCCGGGTGGGCCAGTCGGCCGACGGTGACTCGGAGGAGGCGGTCACCCTGTCCAACCCGGCCGCCGGCACCTACCGGGTGGTCGTGGACGGCTACGCGATGAGCGACCCGACCACCGCGTACGACTACCGCGACTCGTTCGCCGCCCCGGCGCTGGGTTCGCTCTCCGCCCCCAGCACCCCGCTGGCCCTGGCCAACGGCGCCACCGCCACCCTGACCGGTACGGTGACCGCCAAGTCCAGCCCGGCCGCCGGCCGGGAGCTCTACGGTGACCTGGCCGTCACCACCATCGAGGGCGCGGTCGTCGGCCGCGGCTCGGTGGAGATCGGTGCGGTCAACTGACCCGCTGACGCCAGGAGCCCCGCCCCCACCCGGGGGCGGGGCTCCGCCGTTTCCGGCCCGGGTTCCCCGGTGCCGGTCAGGCGCGGCGGGCGGATTCGACGACGAAGGGGGTGCCCTGCTGGCAGGTGGTCATCATGCCCGGCTCCGCGCGGCCGGTGACCTCGACCCGGGCGCCGGGCTTGAGCAGGTCGCGCGGGCCGCCGATCAGCAGGTTGTCGTCGATCAGCAGGCAGTTCGGCTCGACGCCGGCGCGGATCGTCCCGGTGAGGGTGGTGGCGCCGGGGCCGGGCGGCTTCGACGGGCCGCCCTTCCAGGTGGGATTCGGGCGGCTCGGGCCGACGCTGGGGCCGGGGTCGGGCTGGCTGGTCACCGGGGCGGCTCCTGTCGGGCTGAGGCCGGGATCGGGCTGGCTGGTCACCGGGGTGGGCCCCGTCGGGCTGGGGCCGCCGGGCTCGCTGCCGGGGCCGGCGCAGGCGGTCAACGCCGCGCCGGCGAGCAGGGCGACGAGCACCGTCCGAGGAGTCTTCATGACCGGTTGGACGTGGTCGGCGGCGGTTTCGTTCCGGCCGGTCAGCCGCGGGCCGCCGCGGCCTTCAGGTCGCGCTTGAGCTCCTGCGGCAGCGAGAAGGTCAGCCGCTCGTTGGCGGTGGTGATCTCCTCGACGTCGGCGAAGCCGCGCTCGGCCAGGTGCGCGAGCACCTGCTGGACCAGCTCGTCCGGGACGCTGGCGCCCGAGGTCAGCCCCACGGTGCGGGCCCCCGCCAGCCAGGCGTCGTCGATCTCGTGGGCGAAGTCGACCAGGTAGCCGGCCCGGGCGCCGGCGTCCAGCGCCACCTCGACCAGGCGGACCGAGTTGGACGAGTTCCGCGAGCCCACCACGATCACCACGTCGCAGTCCGGGGCGATCTCCTTCACCACGTGCTGCCGGTTGGAGGTGGCGTAGCAGATGTCGTCACTGGGCGGCGACTGGAGCAGCGGCAGCCGCTGCTTGAGCCGGGCGACCGTCTCCAGGGTCTCGTCGACCGAGAGGGTGGTCTGGGAGAGCCAGACGACCTTCTCCGGGTCGCGCACGGTGATCTTGTCGGCGCCGTCCGGGCCGTCCACCAGCTGGATGTGCGCGGGCGCCTCACCGGCGGTGCCGACGACCTCTTCGTGCCCCTCGTGGCCGATGAGCAGGATGTCGTAGTCCTCGGCGGCGAACCGCCGGGCCTCGTGGTGCACCTTGGTGACCAGCGGGCAGGTCGCGTCGATCGCCTTGAGCGAGCGCGCCTTGGCCTGCTCGTAGACCTCGGGGGCCACGCCGTGCGCGGAGAAGATGACGGTGGCGCCCTCCGGCACCTCCTCGTTCTCCTCCACGAAGATCGCGCCCTTGGCCTCCAGCGTCTGCACCACGTGCTTGTTGTGCACGATCTGCTTGCGGACGTAGATCGGCGCGCCGTAGAGCTTCAGCGCCTCCTCGACGGTCTGCACCGCCCGGTCCACGCCCGCGCAGTAGCCGCGGGGCTTGGCCAGGAGCACGCGCTTGCCGGTCCGGGGAGTCGTCTCAGCATCAGTCACCCGACCATCGTACGTGCCCGTTCTTTACCGGCAGCGCGCTCGTCGCCGCCGCCCGAGCTGTCGATCATGAGGTTTGCGGCGGCTCCGGAGATCGACATCGCCGTCAACCTCATGATCGACGCGGGCCTCGTCGGGGGTGGGCCTTAGGGTGGGCGGGTGAGCGAAGCGGATCGGAGCACGTCCGAGGAGCCGTGGCCGGTCCGGGTGGTCAGCCAGAAGATCGGGGCCTGGATCGCCCGGCTGGGGTGGGTGTGGGTCGACGGTCAGATCGCGCAGATCAGCCGGCGGCCGGGGGCGAGCACCGTGTTCCTCACCCTGCGTGACCCGTCGGCTGATCTCAGCCTGACCGTCACCACCAACCGCGACGTGCTCGACGCGGGCGCGCCGGAGCTGAGCGAGGGCGCCCGGGTGGTGCTGCACGCCAAACCCGAGTTCTACGCCGCCCGGGGCACGCTGAGCCTGCGCGCCGACGAGATCCGCCAGGTCGGGCTGGGCGAGCTGCTGGCCCGGCTGGAGAAGCTCAAGAAGCTGCTGGCCGCCGAGGGCCTCTTCGACCGGTCCCGCAAGCGCCGGCCGCCGTTCCTGCCGGGCCGGATCGGGTTGATCACCGGCCGCGCCTCGGCCGCCGAGCGGGACGTGCTGACCAACGCCCGCCGCCGCTGGCCGGCCGTGGAGTTCCGGACAATCAACGTGGCGGTGCAGGGGCCGAGCGCGGTGCCCGACATCGTCGGCGCGCTCAAGGTGCTCGACGCCGACCCGACGATCGACGTGATCATCATCGCCCGGGGCGGCGGCGGCATCGAGGACCTGCTGCCCTTCTCCGACGAGGCGCTCTGCCGGGCGGTCTTCGCCTGCCGCACGCCGGTGGTCAGCGCGATCGGCCACGAGACCGACACGCCGCTGCTCGACTACGTCGCCGACGTACGCGCGTCGACGCCGACCGACGCGGCCAAGCGGATCGTGCCCGACCTCGCCGAGGAGGTACGCCTCATCGGCCAGGCCCGGTCCCGGCTGGAGCGGGCGGTGCGCAACCTGGTCGACCGGGAGCAGCACCGGTTGGACCTGCTGCGCTCCCGGCCGGTGCTGGCCCGCCCGCAGGTGATGGTCGACCAGCGCGGCACCGATGTGGCCGCGCTGCGCGACCGGGCCGGCCGCTGCCTGGACCACCGGCTCGGCGCCGCCGGCGACGATCTGCGGCACACCCTGGCGCGGCTGCGCGCCCTCTCCCCCGCGGCCACCCTCGACCGGGGCTACGCCATCGTCCAGCGCGCGGACGGCCACGTGGTCCGCGCCGCGTCCGAGGTGGCCAAGGGCGACCCGCTGCGGATCCGCCTCGCCGAGGGCGAGCTGACCGCCACCGTGGACGGCTGATGGAATGGGACCCGATGACTGACACGAAGAAGGACGAGCAGCTCAGCTACGAGCAGGCCCGGGCCGAGCTGGCCTCGGTGGTCGAGCGGCTGGAGGCGGGCGGCACCTCGCTGGAGGAGTCGCTGGCGCTCTGGGAGCGCGGCGAGCAGCTCGCCGGGATCTGCCAGCGCTGGCTGGACGGCGCCCGGGCCCGGATCGACGCCGCCCGGCAGCGCGCCGAGGACTGAGCGGCGGGACGGCCGGAGCCGTCCCGCGCCGGCACGCTCAGTTGAACAGGTTGTAGAACTCGGCCGGCGCCTCGACGACCTGGTCGGCCGGGGGCTTCTGCGCGGCGGCGGCGTTGCCGTAGTCGGAGTAGGAGATCTTCACGTCCTGCGCGGCGCTGTTCCCGGCGGCCGGGATCTGGAGCACCAGCTCGCTGAGCCGGCCCTGCGGGTCGACCTTGGCGGTGAACGGCACCGACTGGGCCTGCGCGCCGAGCGCGGTGATCACGGCCGGGTCGAGGGAGCCCGCCTCGGCCGCCTTCGACACGTCGACGGTGCCCGCGTACGCGCCGTCGCCGGTCTGCCGCACCTCGGTGACGCCCTTGGTCAGCACCGCGCTGCCGGCCGGGTCGACCTGGTCGAAGTCGAAGCCGAGCGCCCGGTTGCCCTGGATCCGGGTCTGGTCCAGGTGCTGGTACTTGCCGAGGTTGAGGTTCTTCAGCCCGGGCACGCTGGCCGCGGCCTTGCCGCCCAGCTCCAGCTTGACCCAGCTGTCCGGCTTGTAGTGGATCAGGTCCAGCTTCATCATCAGGTCCGACGACGGGTCGCCGATGGTCATCCGCATCTCGGCGCTCTGGCTGGGCTCGTGCACCTGCCCCTCGGCGGTGGAGCCCGCGCCGGACATGGTGAACCGGAAGTTCCCGTCGCGGATCGCGTTGGTGGAGTCGAGCAGGGCCTGCTTGGCGTCGCCGGCGGGCGTGCCGCTCGGGGCGATGCTGCCGGAGGCGGCCGGGGTCGCGGAGGCACCGGCCCCGGCGGTCCCGTTGTCGTTGCACGCGGCCAGGCCGGGGATGAGCAGCGCCGCGGCGAACGCGGTGGCGCTGAAGCGTCGAATGTTCACGTCAACCTCTCCAGGTGGGTCGTCCGGCCCACGGAGGTGCCGGAGTCGGGGCGCCGCAGCCCGGACGGCGGCTCCGGCGCACGAACCCGATCCGGTGTGGTCGGCCCCGGCGGGCTCGTGCCCCCTTCTGTTCCCTGAAGCGGTGTTCCGCAATCCCTGTCCGGTCCACGGAGGGTGACCTCCGGTGCCGGCGGGCGGCGGTCGGGGACGCCCTGAGCCGTCCCCGACCGCTCCCGGATCAGCCCTTGAACATCTCGTAGAGGCTGGCGGGCGCCTCGACGACCTGGGCGGCCGGCGGGGCCTGCACCGCCGTGGCGGTGCCGTAGTCGGCGTAGGTGACGGTCACGGCCTGCGCCTCGGCGGCGCCGGCGGCCGGCACCTGCACGGCGAACTCGCTGAGCCGACCCTGCGCGTCGAGCTTCGCGGTGAACGGCACGGCGCTGGCCTTGGTGCCGAGGGCCTTGAGGGTCTCGGCGTCGAGCAGGTCCGAGTCGGCGGCCTTGGTGGCGTCGATGGTGCCCTCGTAGGTGCCCTCGCCGGTCTTCTTGACGTCGGTGATCGCCTTGATCATCTTGTCGCTACCGGCCGGGTCCACGTCGCTGAAGTCGAAGTTCAGCTCGTCCGCGTCCTTGACCTTGGTGCGGTCCAGGTGCTGGTACTTGCCCTTGGTCGCCTTGAAGCCCGGGATGGCGTCGGCCATCGCGCCGTCCAGGTCGAGCTTGAGCCAGCTGTCGGTGTCGATGAACACCATGTGCATGGTCATCGAGATGTCGTCGCCGGCGGTCGCGCCGCTGGACATCTTCATCTCGGCGCTCTTGGACGGCATGTGCACCTTGCCCTCGCCGTTGAACTCGCCTCCCTTGATGGCGAAGCTGAAGTTGCCCTGCTGGATCTCCTTGGTGGAGGCGGCCAGCGCCTCCTTCGGGTCCGCGGGCACCGCCGGGGCGGTGGACTTGCTGTCGGCGGTCGGCGAGTCGGCCTCGGTCTTGCAGGCGGCCAGACCGGGGACGAACAGGGCGGCGGCGAGGACGCCGACGCTCCACCGTCGAATGTTCACGTCGATCTCTTTCCGGTTGTGTCCGGGACGCGTCACGCGTACCGGTTTGTCGGGCCCGGGCAGCCTAGCGGACCGGCGACGGCCCCGGGGGGCACCGGCGACGGGAGCGGTTCAGCGCAGCGCCGTGGCCAGCTCGCGCAGCTCCGCCTCTCCGGCGTCACCGACCACCAGCACCGTGCGGTTCGGCTCGAGCAGGACGAGGGCCTGCTCGTTGCCCCGGGCGGTGTACCGCTGCCAGCTCGCGCCGCCGGGCAGGTCGGCCGGGCCTTGCGGCTGACCTTCGCTCAGCTCGACCGGCAGCAGCTTCTCCGCCGGCACGTTGCTCTCCACCAGCTGGGCGCCCCGGCCCTCCGGGGTCAGGTAGCCGATGCGCAGCGTCCCGCCGCCGGATTCGGCCTGGTAGCGGGCACTGACCGTACGCCAGTTGGAGCCCAGCCCCTGCGGCTCGGCGACCGGGAAGGCGTTGGCCGAGCGGGCCTGCTCGAAGGCGGGCGCCGGGTCGACGGTGACCGGCTGGTCCCCGCCGAGGAAGCCCCGGTAGAAGGCGAGCAGCAGGGCGATCGGGACCAGCAGCACCAGCAGCGACAACGCCATGTCCTTCGGCGACCGCTCGGACCGGGCCTTCTCCTTCCGCGCGGGCGGCGCGGGGTGCTCCCCGGCGTCGGCCGGCGGCGCGGGCGCGCTCGACTCGACCAGGGCCGGTTCGCCGGCCGGCGGGGTCGCCCCGGCGGTCGGCCGCACCGGCGGCTGGCCGTCCGGCGGGGTGGCGTCGGTCGGTACGCGGTCGACAGGCTGTGCGGGTTCCACCCGACCATTCTCGCAGCCGTCCGGGTGACGTGATCCTGGCCTCCTCCGCCCCGCTCCCGCATCGAACCTGCGATCGTGTGAGGATCAGCGACAAAGCCGGCGGCGGCGACGGCCGCATCCCGCCGGTCCACCCCGCAACGTCGCGAGGAGGAAGCCGTCATGACAACCACCAGGACGCGGACCCCGCAGGATCTCGACCGTAATCTCGCCCTCGATCTGGTCCGGGTCACCGAGGCCGCGGCCATGGCCGCCGGCCGCTGGGTCGGCCGGGGCGACAAGGAGGGCGGCGACGGAGCCGCCGTCGACGCCATGCGCAAGCTCATCAACTCGATCCCGATGCGCGGTGTCGTGGTGATCGGCGAGGGCGAGAAGGACAACGCCCCGATGCTCTTCAACGGCGAGGAGGTCGGCGACGGGACCGGTCCCGAGGTGGACGTGGCGGTCGACCCGATCGACGGCACCACGCTGATGAGCAAGGGCATGCCGAACGCGCTCGCCGTGCTCGCGGTGGCCGAGCGGGGCGCGATGTTCGACCCGAGCGCCGTCTTCTACATGGAGAAGCTGGCCGTCGGCCCGATGTACGCCGACGTGGTCGACATCAACGCCGGGGTGGCCGAGAACATCCGCCGGATCGCCAAGGTCAAGGGCACCGACCCCGCCGAGGTGACGGTCTGCGTGCTGGACCGGTCGCGCCACGACGACCTGGTGAAGCAGATCCGGCGGACCGGGGCGGGCATCCGGTTCATCTCCGACGGCGACATCGCCGGCGCCATCGCGGCGGCCCGGGGCGAGTCGGACGTCGACGTGCTGATGGGCATCGGCGGCACTCCGGAGGGCATCACCGCGGCCTGCGCGCTGAAGTGCATGGGCGGCATGATGCAGGCCAAGCTCTGGCCCAAGGACGCCGAGGAGCGGGAGAAGGCGCTGGCCGCCGGGCACGACCTGGACCGGGTGCTCTTCACCGACGACCTGGTCACCGGCGACAACTGCTTCTTCGTGGCCACCGGGGTGACCTCGGGCGACCTGCTGCGCGGCGTGCGCTACCGGGCGGGCGGGGCGTACACCCAGTCGATCGTGATGCGCTCCAAGAGCGGCACGATCCGGGTGATCGACTCCTACCACCGGCTGGAGAAGCTCGCGCTCTACTCGGCCGTCGACTTCGACGGGCGTCCCCTGGCCGAGCAGGAGTGATCGCGACCGGGACGGCGGCGCCCCCGACGCTGCCGGCCGCGCGGCGGATCGCCGGCACCGGGCTGGCCACCGCCTCGGGGCTCGCGGTGGCCGTCCAGTCCCGGATCAACGGAGAACTCGGCGTACGGCTGGCCGACGGGATCGCCGCCGCGGTGGTCTCGTTCGGCCTGGGCCTGCTGGTGCTGCTGGTGCTGGTCCCCGCCACCCCCGGTGGCCGGCGGGGACTGGCCGCCCTGCGGGCCGCGCTCCGGGACGGCTCGCTGCGGCCGTGGCAGTGCCTCGGCGGGGTCTGCGGCGCCTTCCTGGTCGCCACCCAGGGGCTGACCATCGGCACCCTCGGCGTGGCCGTGTTCACGGTCGCCGTGGTGGCCGGGCAGTCCGGCAGCAGCCTGCTGGTCGACCGGGCCGGCATCGGCCCGACCGGGCGGCAGTCGGTCACCCCGAACCGGCTGGTCGGCGCGGTGCTCACCGTGCTGGCCGTGCTGCTGGCGGTGGGCGACCGCCTCGGCGACCCGGGCGCCCTGGCGCTGGCCCTGCTCCCGATGGCGGCCGGGGTGGGCATCGCCTGGCAGCAGGCGGTGAACGGCCGGGTCCGGGGGGCCGCCGGCAGCGCCCTCACCGCCACGCTGGTCAACTTCACCGTCGGCACGGTGGCGCTGCTCGTCACCTTCGCGGTGGAGGTGGCGGTCCGCGGCCGCCCGGCCGGCGGTTTCCCGGCCGAGCCGTGGCTCTACCTGGGCGGCCCCATCGGCATCGTGTTCATCGCGCTGGCCGCCGCCATCGTCCGGTTCACCGGCGTGCTGCTGCTCGGCCTGGCCACCATCGCCGGGCAGATCGTCGGTGCCGTCCTGCTGGACGCGCTGCTGCCCACCGCCGCCTCGCACCCCACGCCGACCACCCTGCTGGGGGCGGCGCTGACCCTGGTCGCGGTGCTGGTCGCCGCGGTCGGGCCAACCCCGCGACCGGTCAACCGCGCAGCGCCGCCACCGTCTCCTTGACCGCCCGGTCGAGCGGGCTCGGCTCGACGCCGAGCGTGGCGGTGGCGGCGGTCGAGTCCATCACGTACGGCCGGGCGAACTGGTACGCGGTCTCCCGCAGTTCCCGCACGAACGGGTTGGTCAGCCCGCCGAGCCAGAGCACCGGGTACGGCATCCGGGTCAGGCGCGGCGCAGGCGCCCCGACCAGGGCCGCCGCCCGGCCGGCCAGGTCCCGCATCGACACGGCGGGCGCGCTGGGCACGTGCCAGGCCCGCCCCCAGGCCCGCTCGTCGGTTGCGGCGGCGACCAGGGTGCGGGCGACGTCGGGAATGTACGTCCAGGTGTGCGGGGCGTCCCAGTCGACCGGCAGGAACGCCCGCTGCCCGGCGAGCGCCCGGGGCAGCACCATCATGGCCAGCGAGGTCCCTTCCGCGCCCAGGTAGTCGGAGCCGCGTACCTCGGTGATCCGGGCCCGGCCCGCCCGGTGCGCGGCCAGCGCCTCGGCCCACATCCGGTTGCGGACCCGCCCCTTGGTGCCGGTCGCGGCGAGCGGGGTCGCCTCGGTCATCGGGGTGTCGACGGGGCCGTACCCGTAGAGGTTGCCGACGGTGGCGAGCACCGCGCCGGTCCGCTCGGCGGCGGTGAGCAGCGCGGCGGACAGCGGCGGCCAGTCCAGCGGCCACCGGTGGTACGCCGGGTTGGCGCAGTTGTGCAGCGCCACCGCGCCCTCGGTCAGTGCCGTCAGCCGGTCCGCGTCGGCGGCGTCGGCGGCGATCCGTTCGATCGCCGGGTGCGCGGGTCCGGTGCCGCGGCGGGTCACCACCCGCACCCGGTCGCCGCGCTCGGCGAGGAGGCGGGCGGTGGCGGTGCCGACGGGTCCGGCGCCGACGATCACGTGCAGGGCCATGAGGGCCATCCTTCGAAGCAGGGGTCCAATTCGAGAGCAGCGCTCTCACAACAGAGCATGACTGGTCCCGGCCCGTTCGTCAAGAGCAGTGCTCTCGGTTTTGATTGCCGCTCTCATCCGTGGCAGAGTGGAGGCATGGTCGCTCCCTCGCTCCGCGCCCGGGTCCGGGCCGGCATGATCGACGAGATCAAGGCGGTCGCCCGCCGCCACCTGGCCACCGACGGCGCCAACCTCTCGCTCCGCGCGGTCGCCCGGGACATGGGCATGGTCTCCTCGGCGATCTACCGCTACTTCCCCAGCCGCGACGACCTGCTCACCGCGCTGATTCTCGACGCGTACGAGGCGCTCGGCGACGCGGTCGAGGCGGCCGACGCCGGCACCGACCGGGCCGACCTGCGCGGGCGCTGGCACGCCGCCTGCCGGGCCGCCCGGGCCTGGGCGCTGGCCCACCCCGCCGAGTACGCCCTGCTCTACGGCAGCCCCGTCCCCGGCTACGCGGCCCCGGACGACACCGTGGCGCCGGCCCAGCGCCCCCCGGTGACGCTGGTCGGCATCCTCCGCGACGGGGTGGCGGCCGGCCGGCTCGACCCGTCCGGCGAGGAGCTGCCCGAACCGCTGAGGTCGGACGTGGCCGAGCTGGCCGCCCTGCTCGCCATGGAGGTGCCGCCCGCGCTGCTGGCCCGGGGCATGGCCGGCTGGACCCAGCTCTTCGGCTTGATCAGCTTCGAGCTGTTCGGCCGGATCAACCGGACCCTGCCGCACCGCGACGAGTACTTCGACCACCAGACCGGGCTGATGGCCGACCTGATCGGCCTGCCCGTCGCCTGAGCCCCGGTGGTGCCGTCGCTCAGGTGCCGTCGGAGGAGTGGCCCGGGAAGAGGTGGGCGCTCGGGTCGATGACGACCGCCGCGTTGTTGATCGCGGTGGCCGCCTCGCCGAAGCCGGTGGCGATCAGCCGGACCTTGCCCGGGTACTCGGTGATGTCCCCGGCCGCGAAGACCCGGGGCAGGTTGGTGGCCATCGCGCTGTCGACCACGATGTGCCGCCGGTCCAGGTTCAGCCCCCACTCGGCGAGCGGACCGAGGTCGGCGGTGAACCCGAGCGCGGCCACCACGGTGTCCACCGGCAGGGTCTCCACCGCGCCGCCGCGTACGGTCAGCTCGGCGCCGGTGACCCGGTCCTCCCCGTGCAGCCGGCTCACCTCGCCGTTGACCACGATCCGCACCGGCAGCGCGCGCACCCGGTCGACGGTCGAGGCGTGCGCGCGGAACCGGTCCCGCCGGTGCACCAGGGTCACCGAGCGGGCGATCGGGGCCAGCGTCACGGCCCAGTCGAACGCGGAGTCGCCGCCACCCACGATCAGCACGTCCCGGCCGGTCAGCTCGGTCGGCTGCGGTACGAAGTAGACGATCCCGGCGCCCACGAAGCTGTCCGCGACCGGCAGCGGCCGGGGCGTGAAGCTGCCCAGCCCGCCGGTGACCAGCACCGCGCCGCAGTGCAGCTGGTCACCGCCGGCCAGCCCGAGCACCGGCCGCCCGTCCAGGTACGACAGCTTCTCCGCGCGCACCCCGAGCAGGTACTCCGGGCGGAAGGGGGCGGCCTGGGCGACCAGGTTGGCCACCAGCTCCCGCCCCTTGATGGCCGGGAACCCGGCGACGTCGAGGATCAGCTTCTCCGGGTACATGGCGGTGACCTGGCCACCCGGCTCGGGCAGCGCGTCGATCACGGCCACGGAGAGCCCCCGGAACCCGGCGTAGTAGGCGGCGAACAGCCCGGCGGGGCCGGCCCCGATCACGGCGACATCGACCTCGCGCATGGCGTACCGTCCCGTCACTTCGCCAGGGGATCAACGCGTGCTGATCTCGACGGTAGGCGGGCCGGTGGCCGCGGGCAAGCACGTCCCGCCGGCGGGTGGACGTGCCGTCAGGGCATGGTGACCGGGGGTGACCCGAGCCGGTCGGGCCCCGCGGTCTCCGCCGGTCGGCGGCGGAACAGGATCGCGGCGACCGCCCCGCCGAGCAGCCCGAACAGGTGCCCCTGCCAGGAGATGCGCTCGTCGGTGGGGAGGATGCCGAGCAACTGCCAGCCGTAGAGCAGGCCGACCAGGAGCACCACGGCGAAGTTCCACCAGCTGCGCTCGACGATGCCGCGGGTGAGCAGGATGCCGAGGTAACCGAAGATCACGCCGCTCGCGCCGACCACCACCGAGTTGGGGGAGCCGGTGAACCACACCCCCAGGCCGCTCACCAGGATGATCACCAGCGTGGACCAGAGGAACCGGCGGGTGCCGGCGGCCAGCACGAAGGTGCCGAGCAGGATCAGCGGGATGCTGTTGCTGTAGAGGTGGTTCCAGCCGGCGTGCAGGAACGGCGAGAAGAAGATGCCGTCCAGCCCCTGGATGTGGTGCGGGATGATGCCGGCGGTGACGTCGAGGTCGGCGCCCAGGCCGACGTCGACGGCCTCGATGAGGAACAGCACCGGCACGACGGCGCACATGGCGACGAAGGCGCGGCCGAGCGAGGCGTAGAACGCCTCGGTGCCGAACCGGTGGGGGTCGCCGCCCGTCGGGCCGTCATGCCAGGTCATCCGTCAAGAGCTATCAGCAATCGGGGCGCACCGCCACCCGAGCGGGGACACGACGACGGCGGGGCGTGCGAATCTCCGCACCCCCCGCCGTCGGTGTCCGATCAGTACCAGCCGGAGCTCTGCGAGTGCTGCCAGGCGCCGCACGGGTCGTCGTACCGGCCCTCGATGTAGCCGAGGCCCCACTTGATCTGGGTGGCCGGGTTGGTCTTCCAGTCGTCGGCCACCGAGCCCATCTTGCTGCCCGGCAGGGCCTGCGGGATGCCGTACGCGCCGGACCCCTCGTTATAGGCCTTGTGGTTCCAGCCGCTCTCCTTGGTCCAGAGCTTGTCCAGACAGGGGAACTGGTCCATGGCGAAGCCCTCGTCGAGCATGATCGCGCAACCGATCTTGCGGTTGCCGCTGAACTCCTCGCAGGAGGACGGGATCGGGCCGTCGTACGGCTTGGCCTCGGCCTTCGCCGCGGCCTCGCGCTCCTTCTTGCGCGACGCGGCCGCCGCCTCGGCCTGCTTGGCGCGCTCGGCGGCCTCCTTGGCCGCCGCCGCGGCCCGCAGCTTCGCCTGGTACTCGGCGGCCCGCTGCTTGGCCGACTCCAGGCGGTGGTCGGCCTGAAGGTCGCGCTGGTACGCGTACTCCGTCCGGTCGACCTCCAGGCCGACCTGCGCGGTCAGGCCCTGTTGCTGGGTCTGTCGGTCTTCGCCCAGATAGAAGCCGCCGGCGACGCCCACGGAGAGCAGCGCGACAGCGGCCGTACGGGCACCGAACCGGCTCCACAGCCGACTCACGAAGTGTCCCTTCGTCGGGGGCAAGGACACGGCGCGACGCGTGGCCCTGGAGCGGCCGCGCCGGCGCCGTGAGCGCCCCGACCCTCGCGGTCGCAGCCGACGCACCGGTGTTCGTGGCTCTCCGCCATGCCGTGGCGAACGATGCTCGACGATCTTCCTGGTGCGTGGGCGCTCGTTGGACACCATTGCGCACAGTGAGGCCGATGGGAAACCAAGGACGCGGAATGTGATCTGCGCCACAGGGAAAACAGGGCCAAACTCGGGCAAACCTCAGGCTCAGAGCGGGATGTCCTCCAGCAGATCGGTGACCATCGCGGCGATCGGAGAACGCTCCGAACGGCTGAGGGTGACGTGGGCGAAGAGGTGATGACCCTTCAGCGCCTCGATCACCGCGGTCACCCCGTCGTGCCGCCCGACACGGAGGTTGTCCCGCTGGGCCACGTCATGGGTGAGCACCACCCGCGAGCCCTGACCGATCCGGGACAGCACGGTGAGCAGGACGCCGCGCTCCAGCGACTGGGCCTCGTCGACGATGACGAAGGCGTCGTGCAGGCTCCGGCCGCGGATGTGGGTCAGCGGCAGGATCTCCAGCAGGCCCCGCGAGGTGACCTCCTCCAGCACGTTCTCGTGCACCACCGCGCCGAGGGTGTCGAAGACCGCCTGGGCCCACGGCGACATCTTCTCCGACTCCGAGCCGGGCAGGTAGCCCAGCTCCTGGCCGCCGACCGCGTACAACGGGCGGAACACGACGACCTTTTTGTGCCGGCGGCGCTCCATCACCGCCTCGAGGCCGGCGCAGAGCGCCAGCGCGGACTTGCCGGTGCCGGCCCGCCCACCGAGCGAGACGATGCCGATCGACTCGTCCAGCAGCAGGTCGAGCGCGACCCGCTGCTCCGCCGAGCGGCCGTGCACGCCGAACGCCTCCCGGTCGCCCCGGACCAGCCGGACGGTCTTGTCCGGCAGCACCCGGCCGAGGGCCGAGCCCCGCGCCGAGTGCAGCACCAGGCCGGTGTGGCAGGGCAGGCCGGCGGCGGCGTCGAGGTCGAGCGTCTCCCCCGCGTACAGCCGGCCGATCTCCTCCTCGGCCAGCTCCAGCTCGGCCATCCCGGTCCAGGTCGGGTCGCTGGCCTGGCCGTGCCGGTACTCGTCCGCCCGCAGGCCGACCGAGGCCGCCTTCACCCGCAGCGGCATGTCCTTGCTGACCAGGGTCACTTCGCGCCCCTCGGCGGCGAGGTTGAGCGCCACGGAGAGGATGCGCGCGTCGTTCGACTCGTTCCGGAACCCGGGCGGCAGCACCCCGTCGTCGGTGTGGTTCAGCTCGACCCGGAGGGTGCCGCCCTGGTCGTTGGCGGGCACCGGCCGGTCCAGCCGGCCGTGCCGCACCCGCAGCTCGTCCAGCATGCGCAGCGACTGCCGGGCGAACCAGCCCAGCTCGGGGTGGTGGCGCTTGCCCTCCAGCTCGGAGATGACCACCAGCGGCAGCACCACCTCGTGCTCGGCGAAGCGGTGGAACGCCGCGGGATCGGAGAGGAGGACCGAGGTGTCCAGGACGAAGGCCGGTCCGGCTGGTCGGGGCTCCTCGGTGCCGGCGGACGCGGCGGCCGCGCGGCGGCTGCGGGTGGTCCGGCGGGTCGGGGCGGTCGCGGCCGGGGTCTGGTCGGCACCGGCGGGGGTACGGCGAGTGGTCACAGGCCTGCTCCGCGGATGGGCACCCGGCCACCCGAGTTCCGCCTCTTCCGGTGCCCGGTGGACACGGGGTCGGATGCGGGCCCCGTGCGCGAGGTCGCAGGTCCGGGCTGTCCGGCTGGCCCGGGAAAACCCCGTGCCATGCCTAGACGCTAATCGCCGCAACGCCAGTCGGCTAGTGGTCGGCGTTGATCTCGGACCCTTCTTCGTTCGCGCGACTGCGGGCTCGCAACACCGGCTCACTCCTCGCGCTCACGCCTTGCCGGGAGATGAACGGGCGCGGCGAACCGGCCGGGATGCATGCCCCCTGCGCGCATCCCGGCCGGCGGAGCCCCGTCACCGGTCTGACGGCGGCTCCGACGGTGCGCGTCCGCCGCGGACGGCACACCGTGTCTGGGCGGACCTCAGCCCTGCCGCCGGACCAGGGTCCCGGTCCGCGACCCCCCGCCGGCCGCGCCGAACGAGGAGCCGGTGTACGTGGTGCCCTGTCGGGTGGCCAGCCCGCCGAGCTGGGTGGTCGTGGTGGCCCGCAGGGCCGGGCCGGACGTGGCCCGGGCGGTGACCGCGGCGGGGACGGCGGTGCCGGCGAACGGCGCGGTGCGCCCGGCGGGCCCGGTCATCACGGCCGGGGCCGGGCCGGCCAGCGCGGAGGCGATGGCCGCCTGGGCGTCCCGGCGGCGCCGGTTCCAGGCGCCCCGGTCGCCGTCGAAGTAGCCCTGGCGGTAGCCGAACCGGTAGCCGATGCGGTAGCTGAGCTGGCCGTGCAGCCGGCCCGCCGCGTAGCAGGTCGAGCCGAGCACGAGGACCAGCACGACGGCGAGAAAGGGGCTCATCGCTCGTCCGCCCCGGGCAGGGGGTCGACGACCAGCAGCCGCTCCAGGTCGGCGGTGCTGACCTCCTCGACCAGTTCGACGCTGATCCGGCAGCCGTCGACGATCACCTCGGCCACCGAGGCCCGGCGGATCTCGCCGCCGGCGTCGTAGACCCGGACGCTCAGCTCGGGGCAGCCGAGGTGGGTACGCCAGGCGTCCCACTCGTCGCGGTCGCCGACGCTGAGGGAGAGGTAGCGGCAGCCCCGGGCGAGGTAGAGCCGCCACGGGGCGCTCAGCCCGGCGGTCACCCCTTCCGCGATCAGGCCGAAGGCCTGCGCACGGGTCGCGAGCTCGGTCACGAGACCCCCTCGACACCCGCGGAGTGACGCATATGAGCACTCGTCGTCTCATGCACGTGACACACCGTAAGTTGTCTCATGAGCGTGACAGTATCAGCTTTTCGTCTGTTTACCGCCGTACTGGCGTCCATCTATTCTGCCCGGGTGACACCCCTCAGGAACAGCGCTGGATCGTTTACCGAGAATCGTGGATCACCGTCACGTCGGCGTGACAGCAGCGTGCCGGGACGCGACGCGGAGACCGACTGGTCGTACCGTCACGGGGTGACCGAGACCGCGAACGCACGGAAGATCGCCTTCGCCACCTTCGTCCGGCGCGCGCTGGAGGACGCCCGCGCCATGCGGGCCTGGAGCGGCACCGAGGTCTCCCGGCGCACCGGTGTCTCCCGCCAGACCATCAACCGCTGGGTACGCGGCGACTGGGCCAGCGACCCCGAGGCCGAGCGGGTGGTCGCCTTCTGCGAGGGGCTGGGGCTCAATCCGGCTGCCGCGTTCGCCGCCCTGGGCTGGGACCGGGCGGCCACCCCCCGCGCCACACCCACCCCGCCGCCGATGGACCCGGACGTCGAGGCGCTGCTGCGCCGGCTGGTCGACCCGAACGTCTCCGACGCGGAGAAGTTCCACATCCGGGAAACCATTCGTTATCTCGCTTATCGCCCAACCCTTCCGGTCGATGTCCGAAATAGAGGAAAACAAGTCGGCTAGTTCCTCAGATGGCGAAAGAACGGAGGGCCAGACCCGATCGTTTCGCCTCGGGGCCGGATCGGACACGCTAGCGTCCACGTTTGTACTGCTAAGGGCTCGTCATCGGCGGGGGGACGGGACACAGCCGAACCCAGCCCTGCGGGACAGAAGGAGGGGTCTGTCCATGACCCTGAAATGGTTGGCAGTCGTGGTCGCGGTGGTGTCGGTGACATCGTGCGTGACCGGCAACGTGGTGGTCGGCGTGCTGGACGGCGGGCAGCTTCCCCTGGTCGTCAATCTCTTCGCGCTCATCACGGCCGGCACCGCGGTGGTCCTCGCCGTCGTCGCCGAGCTGCACGACCGGCTCAACGACCGGGTCAGCGCGCTCACCGAGTTCCTGGTGGCGCGGCTCAACGAGATCGAGGCGCACACCGGCGACCGGAACACCGGCTTCGTGGAGGGCTACCTGCTGAGCCACGGGCAGGAAGCGGCCGTGGTGCCGTTCGGGCGCCGGGGACGGGGAGCCGCCGAACGCTGATCTCCCGCGTCGTCCCGGCGTCACCTCTCGGCCACGAATACGCCGCAGTGACCGGGGTACGCTGACGCGCGTGCCGCCGTTGAATCTGGGCAACCACCAGCCGAAGACTCCGTTGGACGCCGAGCACGCGTGGCGCGCCACCGCCGCCCGCGCCGGCGACACGGTGCTCTTCTTCGACTTCGACGGCACCCTCGCGCCGGTCGACGACGACCCGACCGCGGTCCAGCCCGCGCCGAAGGTGCTCGCCGCGCTGGAGGCGCTCGCCCCGCGGGTACGCCGGATCGCCATCGTCTCCGCGCGCCCGGTGGAGTTCCTCCGCGACCACCTCGGCGGCCTCGCCGGCATCGACCTCTACGGCCTCTACGGTCTGGAGCACAGCCACTCCGGCGGCGGGACCGTCACCGAGCCGGCCGCCCTGCCCTGGGTGCCCACCATGGCCGAGCTGGCCGAGCAGGCCCGCGCCGAGTTGCCGCCCGGCGCCCTGGTGGAGTTCAAGCGGCTCTCCGTCGCCCTGCACTGGCGCACCGCGCCCCAGCTCGGCGACCTCGTGCAGGAGTGGGGCCGGGCCCGCGCCGAGCGGCTGGGCCTGCGCTGCCAGGCCGGGCGCATGGTGCTGGAGCTGAAGCCCCCCGTCGACCGGGACAAGGGCATGGTCATCGGCGAGGTCGTCCGGGACGCCGGCGGCGCCTGGTACTTCGGCGACGACGTCTCCGACATCAAGGCGTTCGCGGCGCTGCGCGCCCGGGCCGCCGGCGACCCGCAGTTCCTCGGCGTCTGTGTCGCGGTGGCGAACCCGGAGACCGGTCACGAGGTGGCCGACGCCGCCGACCTCACCCTCGACTCCCCCGCCGCCCTCGGCGACTTCCTCACCGAGGCGCTTCCCCACCTGGGCTGAGGCCGCGCCTCAGGCCCCGTAGCGGCGTTGCCGGTTGGCGTAGGAGCGCAGGGCGCGGAGGAAGTCCACCCGGCGGAAGTCGGGCCAGTTGAGTTCGCAGAAGTAGAACTCCGAGTGCGCGCTCTGCCAGAGCATGAAGCCGGAGAGACGCTGCTCGCCGCTGGTCCGGATGATCAGATCCGGGTCGGGCAGGCCCTTGGTGTAGAGGTGCTCGGAGATGTGGTCGACGTCGATCGAGTTGGCCAGCTCCTCGACCGTGCCGCCGGTCGCGGCGTGCTCCAGCAGCAGCGAGCGGACCGCGTCGGCGATCTCGCGCCGGCCGCCGTACCCGACGGCGATGTTGACCTGGGCCCCGCCGCCGCGCTGCCGGGTGCGCTCCTCGGCCGCCTTGAGCGCGGCGGCGTGGTGCGCGGGCAGCACGTCGAGGGCGCCGACCATCCGCAGCCGCCAGGGGTTGCCCTCCTCGGCCAGCTCCGTGGTGAGGTCCTCGATGATCTGGAGCAGCGGGTCCAGCTCGGCGGCCGGCCGGGAGAGATTGTCGGTGGAGAGCAGCCAGAGCGTGACGTGCCCGACACCGGCGGCGTCGCACCAGCGCAGCAGCTCCTTGATCCGCTCGGCGCCCATCCGGTGGCCGTCGTTCGGGTCGACGAAGCCCATCTCCCGGGCCCATCTGCGGTTGCCGTCGCACATCACGCCGACGTGCCGGGGCACCGGCTTGCCCGCGAGCTTGGCCGTGAGCCGGCGCTCGTACACGGAGTAGAGGAGTTTCCGCAGAGTCATCACCTTGCAGGGTAGCGACCCGCGCGGAAGATCAGTGTCTCGGTGGCCCATCGCGCCGGGCGAGGCCGAAGCCGATCATGCCCAGGGTGCGGGCGTCGAGACGCCCGTCACCCAGTCCCAGCTCCACCACGGTCCGGTAGACCCGGTCGTCGCGGCGGGCGGCGCGGACCGCCCCGTCCACCACCCACCGGCGCCGGGCCAGCCAGGCCGCCACCGAGCTGTGCCGCAGGTGGGTGCCGAGCCGGCGGCGCAGGGCGTCGGCGTACCGGCGGGCCGCCCGGTGCGGGGTGCCGGCCGCCGCGGCGCCGGCCAGGGCCCCGGAGCGCAGCGCGTAGAAGATGCCCTCGCCGGTGAACGGATTGATCAGCGAGAGAGCGTCGCCGGCCAGCACCACCCGGCCCCGCCCCGGCGCCGGCCGGTGGGTGGAGAGCGGCAGGTGGTGGGCGCGCAGGCCGGTCACCGCCGCCGGATCGGTGCCGGGGAGCAGGGCGGCCAGCCGGTCCAGCAGATGGGCGCGGGTCAGCGGCTCGCCGCGCAGCACCTCCCCGTACCCGACGTTCGCCCGTCCGTCACCGATCGGGAAGGACCAGGCGTACGCCGGCCAGCGCGGCGACGAGGTGACGATGAGCTGCTCGGGCGGGCCCGGGCGGGCCGGGGCGTAGCCCCGGATGGCGAGCGCCAGGTGCCGGTCCGGGTTCACCGGGTGGCCGAGCGTGCGGCGCAGCACCGAGCCGGCCCCGTCCGCCCCGACCACCGCCCGGGCGGCCAGTTCCCCGTCGAGCACCACCCGGTCCTCGCGCACCTCCACCTCGCGGACGGTGTGCCGGCGCAGCTCAGCGCCGGCCGCGGTCGCCGCCGCCACCAGCCGCGCGTCGAACACCTGCCGGGGCACCGTGTACGCGGGCCGGGGCAGCGCCCGGGCCACCGTGCCGCCACCGGGGCCGATCAGGCGCAGCGCGGGCAGCGGCGCGTACCCGTCGACCGCCCCGGTCACCCCCAGCTCGGCGAGGACGTCCAGCGCGTGCGCGGCGATGCCGTCCCCGCACGCCTTGTCCCGCGGAAAGTCGTACCGGTCCAGCAGCAGCACCCGCTCGGCCCCCGCACGCCGCGCGCCGAGCGCGGCCGCCGCCCCGGCAGGCCCCGCCCCGACAACGATGACGTCCCACACACCCCCATCCTCCCCGCTGACCTCCCCACCCCGCCCCCGCCGCGCCCCACCCGATCCCGTTGATCATGAGCTTGGCGGCGGTAAAGAAGATCGACACCGCCGCCAACCTCATGATCACCCGGCGAGATGGCCGTCCGGGGCCCAGTGGGGTTGATCAAGGAGTTTGGGTCGGGATTCGGCCGTTGCGTGACGCGGACCTCTTGATCAACGCGGCGAGGACGGCGGGGTGCTGCGGCGGAGGGAGTAGAGGGTCACCAGGGCGGCCGTCAGGAGAGGGGCGCCGTCGCGGATGAGGCCGTCCAGGCCGAGGAGCCACCAGCAGAGCGGGAGGTGGACGGCGAGGGTGGCGATGGTGATGACGACCAGCAGCTTGCGGGCCCAGGGGCGGTCGCGCATCAGGAACGCGGTGCAGAACAGCACCGCATAGCTGACCGCGATGCCGGCGGCGAACCAGAACAGCACCGCGGGCACCGCACTGATCCGCCCGTCCAGGATCGACCCGGTCGCGACCAGGGCCGGCACCAGCATCAGCGGGCTGTAGGTGAAGGCGGCGACCCGGGCGGTGAGCAGCCAGGCGGTGACCGGCGGGCGCTTCGGGACGACCTCCCGCCAGGAGATCACCCCGCCCTCGACGACCAGGCCCTTGCGGTGCCGGACCAGGTGCCCGCCGACCGTGTCGGAGCGGTAGAGCAGCGCCACCACCGCGACGCAGAGCGCGGTGAGCACCCCGAAGCCGAGCAGCCCGGGCAGGGGCGGCACGCCCGCCCGGGGCACGACCAGCCGCCCGACCGCGAAGACCGTGGTCACCGCGAGGATCAGCCCGAACGGTTTCGCCACCGCCCGGCCCCGCTTGACGTGCCCGATCAGCACCAGGAAGCCCAGCGAGCGCAGCATCGCCCAGCCGGTGCGGACCGCGAGCCCGAACTCCTGCTCCGGGGCGTACCAGTAGTTGAGCAGCTCGACCGCGACGGTGGCCCCCGCCGTGACGGCGAGCAGGGTGGTCAGCGCCCGGACGGCGGACGGCCGCCGGACCTCGACAGGTTCGGCGGCCGTCCTCATGGCATCCGGTGTTGCCCGGTGCGGGCTTTCGTCACACCTCTACTTCTGCGGCTCCGCGTCGAGCCGGGCGCGCAGCGCGTCCAGCTCGGCCCAGAGGACGCCGGGGAGCTTGTCGCCGAACTTCTCGAACCACTCGGTGACCAGCGGCAGCTCGTTGCGCCACTCCTCCGGGTCGACCTTGAGCGCGATCCGGACGTCCTCCGGGGTCATGTCGAGGCCCTCGACGTCCAGCGCGTCCTGGGCCGGGACCATGCCGATCGGGGTCTCGACTGCCTCGGCCCGACCCTCCAGGCGCTCGATGACCCACTTGAGCACCCGGGCGTTCTCGCCGAAGCCCGGCCAGAGGAAGTTGCCCTCGGCGTCCTTGCGGAACCAGTTGACGTAGTAGATCTTGGGCAGCTTGGCCTCGTCGCCGTCGGCGCCCTTGCCCATCTCGATCCAGTGCCGGAAGTAGTCGCCGGCGTGGTAGCCGATGAACGGCAGCATGGCCATCGGGTCGCGGCGCACCACGCCGACCGCGCCGGAGGCGGCGGCGGTGGTCTCCGAGGAGAGCGTCGCGCCCATGTAGACGCCGTGCACCCAGTCGCGGGCCTCGGTGACCAGCGGGACGGTGTCCCGGCGCCGGCCGCCGAACAGGATCGCGTCGATCGGCACGCCGTTCGGGTCGTAGTAGTCGTCGGCCAGGATCGGGCACTGCGTGATCGGGGTGCAGAACCGGCTGTTCGCGTGCGAGGAGAGGCTGTCGCTCTCCGGCGTCCAGTCGTTGCCCTTCCAGTCGATCAGGTGCGCCGGCGGCTCACCCATGCCCTCCCACCAGATGTCGCCGTCGTCGGTGAGGGCCACGTTGGTGAAGACGGAGTTGCCGCGGTCCAGCGTCCGCATGGCGTTGGCGTTGGTCTTCCAGTCGGTGCCCGGCGCGACGCCGAAGAGGCCGTACTCCGGGTTGATCGCGTAGAGGCGGCCGTCCGGGCCGAACCGCATCCAGGCGATGTCGTCACCGATGGTCTCGACCTTCCAGCCCGGGATGGTCGGCTCCAGCATCGCCAGGTTGGTCTTGCCGCAGGCGGACGGGAAGGCGCCCGCGATGTGGTAGACCTTGCCCTCCGGCGAGGTGATCTTGAGGATCAGCATGTGCTCGGCGAGCCAGCCCTCGTCACGCCCCATCACGCTGGCGATCCGCAGCGAGTAGCACTTCTTGCCGAGCAGCGAGTTGCCGCCGTAGCCGGAGCCGAAGGACCAGATCTCCCGGGTCTCCGGGAAGTGCGAGATGTACTTGGTGTCGTTGCACGGCCAGGCGATGTCCTGCTGGCCCGGCTCGAGCGGGGCGCCGATCGAGTGCAGCGCGTGCACGAAGTCGGCGTCGTTCCCCATCGCCTCCAGGATCTTCTCGCCCATCCGGGTCATGATGCGCATCGAGGCGACCACGTACGGGCTGTCGGTGATCTCGACGCCGAACATGGGGCTCTCGGCCTCGACCGGACCCATGCAGAACGGGATGACGTACATGGTGCGCCCGCGCATGCACCCGCGGTACAGCTCCGTCATCGTCCGCTTCATCTCGGCCGGCGCCATCCAGTTGTTGGTGGGGCCGGCGTCCGCCTCGTCGACGGAGCAGATGAAGGTGCGCTCCTCGACCCGGGCGACGTCCGTCGGGTCCGTCCGCGCGTAGAACGAGTTGGGCTTCTTCTCGGGGTTCAGCCGGATCAGGGTGCCCTTTTCGACGAGCTCGTCGGTGAGGCGGCGCCACTCCTCGTCGGACCCGTCCACCCAGACCACCCGGTCGGGAGTGGTCAGTTCCGCGACCTCACGTACCCAGGCGAGCAGTTTGGGGTGGGACGTCGGGGCCTGATCGATACCCCGAACAGTAGCCGGAGCAACCATGTCACATCTCCTTGTGGTCGACGCTGACCGATGTATGGGATGCACGAGTTCTGGCGAGCCGGTGCGCCGCCTTCGTGGAAACCTGGGATTGGGCTCAGCGTAAACCGGGCTGCCTCCCCAGTCAGTGGGACTGGTTGTGAAGAACTGCACAAGGTACGGCCACGCTGCGGCATCGCGATCTCTTACCCGCTTTCGCGCGCAGTTTCACGCAAATCTTGCGAAGAACCTTCGACGGGCCGGTACGCCGCCAACCCCGCGGAGGCGTCCGACGGGCGAAACCGGCTCGCCGTTCCCGTCCACAATTCCGCCACGGGCGGTTACGCTCCGCTCACGGACATGGGAAACGGACGGCGGTCAACTGAGGGGGCGCGGCGCGCGTACCCGACCCGGTCCGGCCCTCCACGGGCGGCGCGCCGGGGCGGCGGACCGCCGACTCGCCGTTGCGGCCGCTCCCCGCTGCGCGCACCCGGTACTCTCGGCGGGTGGCCGCGACGATGACCGGGGACCAACCGGGGGCTCCGCAGACCCGTCGAGGTCTGATCGGCGCCCTGCTCGACCGTTTCGGTCATCTCATCCGCGAGATGAGCAAGTTCGCCACGGTCGGCGGCTTCGCCTTCCTCGTCGACTTCGCCCTCTTCAACTACCTGGCGAGCGTGCGCCACATGCCGCCGGTGGCGGCCAAGACCGTCTCCACCGTCATCGCGGCCACCCTGGCGTTCATCGGCAACCGGTTCTGGACGTGGCGGCACCGCCAGCGCTCCCACCCCGCCCGCGAGTACGCGCTGTTCTTCTTCTTCAACGGGGTGGGCCTCGGCATCGCGGTCGCCTGTCTCGCGATCAGCCGCTACGGCCTCGGCGCCATCTGGCCCGAGGTGTTCCAGACCCCGCTGGCCGACAACATCGCCAGCTTCATCGTCGGCACCGGCCTCGGGACGCTGTTCCGGTTCTGGTCGTACCGACGGTTCGTCTTCGTCGAGGCGGGAACTCCCCCCGTTCCGGCGACGAGCCGCGACCGAGAGTCCGGGGCGTGACCCACCGCCCATCCCGTCCTGCCGGGCCCAGTCGGCCCTGCCCACTGACCTAAGGTGTTCCGCATGCCTCTTGTCCGTCTGCTGCCCGAGCGCTGGCAGAAGTTCATCCACGAGGCGCTCAAATTCGGCATCGTCGGTGGCATCAACACAGTCATCAATTACGCGGTGTTCAATGCGCTGGCACTCACGGTTTTCCGCGACGGTCAGCTCAAGGCGACCGTCGTCGCGACCATCGTCGCGACGATCACGTCGTATCTGATGAATCGGCACTGGACGTACCGGGATCGACCGAAATCGGCGCTTCGCCGCGAATACGTCCTGTTCTTCGTTTTCAATGGCGCCGGCCTGTTCATCGAACTCGGCGTCCTGGCGCTGGCCAAGTACGGCCTCGGCGTGAACAGCCTGCTCGCGTTGAACGTGGCGAAGACCGGCGGCGTGCTGCTGGCCACCCTGTTCCGCTTCTGGTCCTACCGGACGTTCGTGTTCCAGCCGGTGCCGAAGCACGCCGAGGAGACCTGGCACACCATCCCGCGTGACGAGTGGGACACCATGGCGGAGATGGACCCGGTGGCCGAGCTGGCCGAGTCGGTCAGCGAGCTGGAGGAGACCGAGCCACCGCTCGGCGAGCGCCGCGTGGGCGACTACGCGCCACCACAGGGCCGCCCCGCACCGGCGGACGCCGGCCTCGGCCGCGCCCTGGGCGCCGACCTCGACGCCGAGCTGGCCGCCGAACTCCAGCCCACCCCGCGCCGCGCTCCGCGCCGCTGACTCCGGCCGGCTCTCCGGCGCCCGCAGTGCGGGCGCCGGAGGCGCAGGGTCAGGCGGAGGGGTCGCGGAGGGGCTTGCCCTCGGTCATGTCGGCCAGGATCTCGCGCATCTCGCCGTCACCCAGGCTGTGCCGGTCGTGGTGGGCCTCGACCAGCTCGTAGAGCTTGGTCTGGACCTGGTCGACGTGCGGCACGTCGGTGAGCACCGACTGGCCGCGCTCACCGGCGGACTCGATGGTCAGCGTGCCGCAGCCGAGCAGCCGCTCCAGGAACTTCTGGTGCATGGCGTGGTCGTTGATCCGGGTCAGCGGCAGGTCCCGCCGGTTGCGGGAGAACACCCCCTCCTGGAGCAGCACCCGCTCGTTGGTGAAGAGGTAGTGGGTGGTGCGCCAGACCAGGAACGGCCACAGCCCCAGCCAGAACACCAGCACCAGGCCGAGCGCGGCGATCACGTAGAGCGCGATCGTGCCGCCGTCGCCCTCGGGCAGCAGGACCCAGCCCGCGATCACCGCCGCGACGGCGAGCACCAGCACCAGGATCGGCCGGATCAGGGCCTTCCAGTGCGGGTGCAGATGCAGCACGACGTGCTCGTCTTCGGTGAGCACGTCTTCGGGGAACGCCACGGAAACCTCCACTCGCAGAACAGGACGCGCTGACCGTAACCGGTCGGCGCATCCTCCGGGATCGGCCGCGCGGTGGGTGCTCAGCGCAGGTGCAGCACGTCGCCCGCGGCGAGGCGCAGCTCCCCCTCCGGGCCCTCGACCAGCAACTGCCCGTCCGGGTCCACGCCGGTCGCGGTGCCGCGGACCTCGCGGCCGTCCGGGAGCAGCACCCGGACCTGCCGGCCGACCGTGGCGCAGCCGGCCAGATAGGCGTCCCGCAGGCCGCTGGCGACCGCGTCGCCCCCGGCGTCGCGCCAGCGCTCGTACCAGTCGGCGAGCGAGCGGAGCAGGGCGCGCAGCAACGGGTCCCGGTCGGTGGCGGCGGCCCCGGCGAGCTGGAGCGAGGTGGCCGGCAGCCCGGTCGGGTTCTCCGGCAGCTCGTCGGCGCGCAGGGTCACGTTGAGGCCGATGCCGACCACGATCGCCGGCGGCCGGTCCGGCGCGGCACCGTGCACCGCCTCGGCGAGCACGCCCGCGCACTTCGCGCCGTCCAGCAGCAGGTCGTTCGGCCACTTGAGCCGGGCGTCGAGCTCGGCCAGCCGGGCCACCGCCTCGACCAGCGCGACGCCGGCCAGCAGCGGCAGCCAGCCGTACCCCGGCGGTGGCACGGGCGACCAGCCGCGCTCCGCGACGGCGTCACCCGGCCGGAACAGGACGCTGGTCGCGATGCCGGCTCGCGGCGGTGACTGCCAGACCCGGCCGCGCCGGCCCCGGCCGGCGGTCTGCCGCTCGGCGACCACCACCAGCCCCTCCGGCTCGCCCGCTCGCGCGGCCTCCACGACGTCGGCGTTGGTCGAGCCGGTCTCGGCGCGCAGTTCCAGCCGGCGCCAGGGCCCGTGCGGCGCGACCAGCGCGCGCTGCAGCCGGGCCGCGGACAGTGGCGGGCGGTCCAGATCGGTGTACGGCGAGCCGGGCATCCCGCCAGCCTACGGCCCGCGCGCCGGCCGGTGGCCGGGAAGCGGTGAGGCGCACTGCACAGCGGCACCCACCTGAACCATCGTTATATTCCCTGGGTGACTACCGAGACCGGGATCAACATCCACACGACCGCCGGCAAGCTGGCGGACCTGGAGCGACGGCTCGACGAGGCGGTGCACGCCGGGTCGGCCCGCGCGGTCGAGAAGCAGCACGCGCGGGGCAAGAAGACCGCTCGGGAGCGGATCGAGATGCTCCTCGACGAGGGCTCCTTCGTCGAGATGGACGAATTCGCCCGGCACCGCTCGACCAACTTCGGGCTGGAGAAGACCCGCCCGTACGGGGACGGCGTGGTGACCGGCTACGGCACGGTGGACGGCCGGCAGGTCTGCGTCTTCGCGCAGGACTTCACCGTCTTCGGCGGCTCCCTCGGCGAGGTCTTCGGCGAGAAGATCGTCAAGTTGATGGACCTGGCGATGAAGATCGGCTGCCCGGTCGTCGGCATCAACGACTCGGGCGGCGCGCGGATCCAGGAGGGCGTCGCCTCGCTCGGCCTCTACGGGGAGATCTTCTTCCGCAACGTCCGGGCCAGCGGCGTCATCCCGCAGATCTCGCTGATCATGGGCCCGTGCGCGGGCGGCGCGGTCTACTCCCCGGCGGTCACCGACTTCACCGTGATGGTCGACCAGACCTCGCACATGTTCATCACCGGCCCCGACGTGATCAAGACGGTCACCGGCGAGGACGTGGGCATGGAGGAGCTGGGCGGCGCCCGCACCCACAACTCGCGCAGCGGCAACGCGCACTACCTCGGCACCGACGAGGAGGACGCGATCGAGTACGTCAAGGCGCTGCTGTCGTACCTGCCGTCGAACAACCTGGACGAGCCGCCGGTCTTCGATGCGCCGGCGATCCTCGACGTCACCGACGAGGACCGGGAGCTGGACACGCTCATCCCGGACTCGGCCAACCAGCCGTACGACATCCACCGGGTCATCGAGCACGTGCTCGACGACGGCGAGTTCCTGGAGGTCCAGCCGCTCTACGCGCAGAACCTCGTGGTCGGCTTCGGCCGGGTCGAGGGGCGTCCGGTGGGCGTCGTCGCCAACCAGCCGATGCACTTCGCCGGCACCCTGGACATCGCCGCCTCGGAGAAGGCGGCCCGGTTCGTGCGCACCTGCGACGCGTTCAACGTCCCGGTGCTGACCTTCGTGGACGTTCCCGGCTTCCTCCCCGGCACCGGGCAGGAGTGGGACGGCATCATCCGCCGCGGCGCGAAGCTCATCTACGCGTACGCCGAGGCCACCGTCCCGAAGGTCACCGTCATCACCCGCAAGGCGTACGGCGGGGCGTACGACGTGATGGGCTCCAAGCACCTCGGCGCCGACCTGAACTTCGCCTGGCCGACCGCGCAGATCGCGGTCATGGGGGCGCAGGGCGCGGTGAACATCCTCTACCGCTCGGAGCTGGCGAACGCCGAGGACCCGGCCGCCGTTCGGGCCGAGAAGATCGCCGAGTACGAGGACACCCTGGCCAACCCCTACATCGCCGCCGAGCGCGGCTACGTCGACGGGGTGATCCCGCCGCACGAGACGCGCACCCAGATCGTGCGGGCGCTGCGCGTGCTGCGCACCAAGCGCGAGACCCTGCCGCCGAAGAAGCACGGCAACATCCCGCTCTGACGCGGACGCGTCGCGGCCCCCCACCACTGCGCCGGTGGGGGGCCGTCGCGTCAGCAGCGCGGGTGGGCGGCGGGACACATCCGGCCGGCCGCCACGACGGCCAGCCGCCGCAGGTCGGCCTCTGTGCCGTCGCGCCCGACCTGGATCACGCTGACCAGGTCGCCGACCCGGACCACCGCCCGGCTGTCCGGCCGAGTCACACCACCCAACGGCTTGCCGGTGTCCAGGGTCCGGGCCTGGCCGACCGTGTGTCGCACCAGCACCGACTCGTCTCCGGCGAAGCCGCGGTCGACCTCCTGCCAGGAGTGGACGACCTGCGCCTCGATCGTCTTCCCCTGCCACTGCGTCGGGCCGCTGGAGCGCCACGCGCGGCACGGCGCGAGCAGCTCGCCCATCCCGGCGAAGACCCGGTCGGCCACGTCCGGCGCGACCCGGTAGACGTCCTGCGTGGCCAGCACCTGGCCCGGCCGCTGATCGTCGGCTCCCGGGCGCTGACGGAGGATGGTCACCGAACGGGAGTACCGGGACACCTCCCACTCCGCCCGCAGGCCCTGGCGCTCCCGGCAGTACAGCACCATCTCGTCGAGCCGGACCGGCTCGCCGAAGCCGGCCTGGGTCAACGGCGCCCCCGTCTTCGTCCGCAGGTCCGTCGGCTCCAGCAGCACCTCCGTGGGCACCTCGGTGGCGGTCCAGGCGGTCGCCGTGGGCTGCACCGGGGCGGGCTCGCCGGCCGGCAGCGGCGCGTGCGGAGCGGCCCGCCCGGCCTCCACCAGCGCGGTGCCCGAGGCCACCGCCAGCACGGCGAGCGCCGCCGCCACCACCGTGCGCCGGCTACGCCGCCGGGCGCGGGACCGGAGCTCGGCCGGCTCCGGCCAGCGGACCGTGCGCAGCTCCCGCTGCACCAGTTCGACGAAGGTCTGGTCATCGTCACGCATCGGCAGCCTCCTCCTCCAGATCCACGACCGCGAGCAGCCCGGCGAGCGCCGCGCGCCCCCGGGAGAGCCGCGCCTTGACCGTGCCGACCGGCGCCTCGGTCTCCCGGGCCACCTCGGCGACCGGCATGCCGAGCAGGTAGTAGAGCGCGATGGCGGTGCGCTGTTCCTCGGGGAGCCGGCGCAGCGCGGCCACCACCTCGACGGTGTCGGTGTTCGGCGCGGGGATGCTCTCCTCCGCCCCGTGCCGCAGATACGCCCGGGCCCGGCTGCGGAGGCTGCGCCAGCGGCTCACCGCGATCCGGCTGGCCACCACGCGCACCCACGCCTCCGGGTCGTCGTAACCGCGCACCGTCGACCAGCGCTGCCAGGCCCGGATGTACGCCTCCTGCACGGCGTCCTGGGCCTCGGCCAGGTTGCCGGTGAGCACGTACACGAAACCGAGCAGTCGTTGCCGGCTGCCCCGGTAGAACTCGTCGAACCCGTCGACGTCCGGCACTCTGTTACCTCCCCCGTGGCGGTCGCAGGGGAGACGCCTGGGGCCCGGGTTGCGGTTGCCCGGTCAGCCGACCAATTTCTCCAGCTCGGCGAGGGGGAAGCCGCCGGCCGGGACGCGCTCGCGGACCGCCCGGCGGACGGCCGCCTGGACCGCCGCGTTGGCGGGGGTGGGCACCCCGTGCAGCCGGCCGAGCAGCACGATCTCGCCGTTGAGGTGGTCCGCCTCCGCCGAGCGGGCGCCCCGGGCCAGGCTCTGCCAGGTGGAGCCGCCGGCCCGCTCCTCGCCGTCGACCGGCCGGTGCCGCACCCGGTCGCCCCGCTCGGCGGCCTCCTCGGCGGGGGTGGTGTGCGGGATCCCGGCGGCGGCCAGCGCGGCCTCCCCCTCGGCGCGTACGCGGGCGGCCAGCGGCTCGGGCACATCCGGGCCGAGCAGCGCCTGGAGGCCGTTGCCGAGGTTGCCGAGGAGCTTGCCGTACTTCCAGCGCATCACGTCGTCGCGGACCGGGGCGACGAACCCGGCGGCGGTCAGGTCGGCGGCGACCGCGCGGCTGGTGTCGTCCGCGCCGGACGGGTAGCGGCCGAGGTGCAGCATGCCCGGGTGCGGGTACCCGTTCGCCACCACCACGCCGGGTTCCAGGTGGGTGGCGGGCAGCCAGACGCAGACCGGGTGCACGCGGGCGAACAGCCGCAGCGCGGCCGGCTCGTTGGCGACCCCGTTCTGGGCCAGCACGATCGGCAGCCGCTCGCCCGCCGTCCCGCCGCCCTCGACCGGGGTGTCCACCCAGGTCGCCAGGGCCGCCGCGGTGTCCTGCGACTTGACCGTGAGCACCAGCACGGTGTCCGCCGGCAGTGCGTGGCCCGCCGGCCCGGCCACCGCGGGCAGCCGGCTGGTGACCGTGCCGTCCGGCGTCCGCAGGGTCAGGCCCCGCTCCCGGAGCGCGTCCAGGTGCGCGCCGCGGGCCACCAGCGTCACGTCCCGGCCGGCCTCCCCCAGCCGTACGCCGATGGTGCCGCCGACCGCGCCCGCCCCGATGATCACGTATCGCACGGGTCCGATTCTGCCCCGATCCGGGCCGGCCCGCCGGGCGGTCCACCCCGCAGCGGGCAGCCGGGCGGCATCCGGTCGACCCGGCAGCCGGTCAGCTCACGATGGCGAGGTGGCAGAGCCAGCGCTGACCGCGGTCGGCGACGTCCCCCAGCAGCCGCAGCGGGGTGAACCCGGCTCGGCGGAGCAGTTCCGCGCGCTCTCCTCGGCCCCGTACCAGGCGAAGAAACGGTCCGCGCTCTCCCCTGGCCAGCGCTCCCAGCTCTCCCCCTCGCCCTCCTTGACGCTGAGCAGCAGCGGCGCGCCCGGCCGGAGCACCCGCCGGACGCCGGCCAGCGCGGCCGGCGCCCCCGCCTTCGGCAGGTGCAGCAGGGCGGCCGAGCACCACGCCCCACCGAAGGCGCCGGCGCGGAACGGCAGCCGGAGCAGATCGGCCTGGACCAGTGGTACGCCCACCCGCCGCCGGGCCTCGTCCAGCATGGCGGCGGAGAGGTCCAGCCCGACCGGCGTCGCGCCCCGGTCCGCCCAGAAGGCGAGGTCCCGCCCCGGGCCGCAGCCGAGGTCCAGCAGCGGCCCGTCGAGCCGGCGCTGGAACTCCTCCGCCAACTCGCGGTAGGTGCCGGGCACCTCCGGGTTCCGGGCGGCGAAGTCGGCAGCGATCCGGTCGTACGCGGCCCGGTTCCGGGTGGTCACCTCGTCCATGCGGGCGCAGCCTAGCGGCGCTCAGGAGCGGACGAGATCCCGCTCAGACCGTGAGGCCGGCGTCGGTGAGGATCGGGCCGGCGAGCAGCAGCGCGCCGGCGCCGAGCGCGGCCAGGCTGACCAGCAGGAACACCGTCACCCAGAACAGCGGCGGGAAGGGGGTGAGGCGGGCGAGCTGATCCGCGTCGGACTCGGGCATCCGCCCCCGGCTGCGCAGCCGCTGCAGCTCGATCACCGGGCGGACGCCGCCGAAGAGCAGGAACCAGACCGACGTCCAGGCGAACGCCGCCTGCACCTGCGGCGAGGCGTACCAGGAAACGGCGAGCACCACGCCGCCGGTGACCAGCAGGGACAGCACGCCGAAGACGTTGCGGATCATCAGCAGCATGGCCAGCAGCAGCGCCACCGCGACCCAGAGCAACAGGGTGATCCGGTTGCCGGCGAGCAGCCACGCGCCGGCGAGACCGATCAGGGACGGCGCGACGTACCCGGCGAGCAGAGTGAGGATCATCCCCGGGCCGGTGGGGCGGCCGGCGGAGAGGGTGAGCCCGGAGGTGTCCGAGTGCAGCCGGATGCCACGCAGCCGCCGGCCGGTGAGCAGGGCCGCGAGGGCGTGGCCGCCCTCGTGCGCGATGGTCACGGCGTTGCGGGCGATCCGCCACGGCAACCGGGTGGCGACCACCGCCCCCGCGACGACGGCGGTGAGCAGCACCAGCAGCGGCGGCGGGTCCGGCTGAGCGCCGAGCAGCTTGTCCCAGAGGGTGGTGAGGCCGTCGATCAGGGGCATGGGCGGGGAGCCTACCGGCCTGAGCTGTGTCGTTCGAGAGCACCGGCTGGACGGGGAACACTACGTCGAGGACCGGGTCGCCAAGGCCGGCGAGACCCTGACGGTCACCGAGCCCTTCCGCTGGGTGATCGACCCCAGCACCCTCCGCTGAGTTGACCCGCGGGTCACCGAGGCGACGACGGTCGTCAATGAAAAATTCTTTAGGCCCTCTTGTGATCTAGGGCACTTACCTCCAAAGATGGGCGTCAATCATTGGACGTCCTTGGAGGCATCAATGGCTCGTACCAGACTCTCCGTGCGCCGGTTGCTCGCCGCCGGCCTGACCGTCGCCGCCACCGCGGCGGCGGCCCTCGTCGCGACCGCCGGACCGGCAGCCGCGGCGACCACCCCCGGGATCGACGTCTCTCGCTACCAGGGCACCATCAACTGGACCAGCGTGCGCAACGCCGGAATCCAGTTCGCCTTCATCAAGGCCACCGAGGGCACGAGCTACAAGGACCCCAACTTCAACGCGAACTACGTCAACGCCTACAACGCCGGCGTGATCCGCGGGGCCTACCACTTCGCCCGGCCGAACATCTCCTCCGGCGCGATCCAGGCCAACTACCTGGCCAGCAACGGCGGCGCCTGGTCCGCCGACAGCCGTACGCTGCCCGCCGCACTCGACCTCGAGGGCAACCCGTACGCCGGTGGCTACTGCTACGGCCTCACCACCACCGGCATGCGCAACTGGGTGCAGGACTTCCTCAGCACCTACCGGTCCCGCACCGGCCGGTACGCGGTCATCTACACCACCACCAGCTGGTGGAACCAGTGCACCGGCAGCTGGACCGCCCCGTGGGCCAACCACCCGCTGTGGGTCGCCCGGTGGTCCAGCACGGTGGGCACCCTGCCGGCCGGCGCCCCGTTCTGGAGCTTCTGGCAGTACACCAGCAGCGGCAGCGTCTCCGGGATCAGCGGCAACGTCGACCGCAACTACTGGAACGGTGACCGGACCCGGCTGATCGCCCTGGCCAACAACACCTGACCATCCCCCACGGTCGCCAGTCGGCGGCAGCGGGATCGGCTACGACCGAGGTCGTCAGCCGGTCCGGCTGCCGCCACTGCCGTTCGTACCGTCGGTCATGCCCTGCGTCGCGAGGCGACCGGCACAGGGACCGCGCCCCGCCCGGCCAGGGTGGTCCGGCGGGCCAGCCGCCACGTCGCCACCCCCGCGACGGTGAGGGCGACGACACCGAGCACCGCGACCGGCGCGGAAAGGCCGGCGCTGACCAGCAGCAGGACCACGTCTCCGAGCGCGACCAGCATCCACAGTGCCAGCCGGGGGCCGGTGTCCTTGTGTCGGTAACCCATGTCGTACCTCCTTCCGTCGTCGCGGTCTCAATACCCCCGAGGACGGAAGGCCATGCGAGTCAGTTTCGCAATGGCGGGATTCCCTGGATCAGTTCACCCGGTCGGGCTTGAAGCCCTTGATGATGATCTCCCAGTTGGCCAGGTTGGCCTGCCAGGCGTCGGCCGGGACCTCCCAGCGCAGGGCGAAGCCCCGGTTGCTGGCCGTGGCCACGCCCCGGTTGCGCACGTGGAAGCGGGTTCCGCCGTTCCGCGTCTCCAGCCAGTCCCAGTCGGCGCAGGTGCGGTAGTAACCGTCGCAGCGGGTGATCCCGACCAGCTTGTAGTTGTCGACGTAGTTCCGGCGGCTCGACTCCTGCGCCTGCCAGTCGGCGTACGCGTCCTTCTTCGGCGAGGAGGTCCACTGGATGAACAGCACCCGCCGCGCGCCGCCGGCTTCGTAGAGCACGACCTGGTTGTCACCGGGCCGGGCCTGCCAACCGTTGGGAATCGGCACCTGGAAGCCGTTCGGGCCCTTGTAGTAGTGCCAACCGGTGGGCAGGGTGCCGGCAGCCGCCGAGGGGGTGCCCGACGGGGTCAACGACGGGGCCACCGACGGGGTCTGGCTGGGCTCGGCGCTGCTCGACGCGGCCGAGGTCGGCCCGGCGCCGTTCCCCGGTGCGGGCGGGGCCGCGGCCGACGTGGTGGTGGCTGCCTGCTGGCCGCCGCCCTTGCTGTCGTCATCGCGGTTGAGCAGCGGCACGGCCACCGCCAGGCCGGCCAGCAGCACCAGGACCAGCGCGCCGATCAGCAGGTTGCGCTTGTTGCGTTCCGGCTTCGTACCCGGGATCACCGCCGCCCGGCCGGTCGACGGCGCCGGGCTGACCGGCTCGGCCAGCACGGAGGTCGGGTTCCTCGGCGGGGCCGGCGGCTCCACCACCGGTTCGCCGTCCAGCCGCGTCTCGTCCAGGGCCGGGTCGGCGCCGTTTACCCGGGTGTCGGCGACCGCCGGCTCGGCGTCGAGCTTCGTGGTCGGTTCGGCGACCGGCGGGGCCACCTTCGCGGTGGGCGCGGCGTCCGAACCGGCCGGCGCCTTGACGGTGGCGTCGGCGGCCGCCGCGGCACCGGCGACGGCGGCCGCGGACGTACCCACATCGGGCTTGCGCGGCGCCGGAGTCACCGGCCGCTCGGCCTGGTCGTCGGCCGGACGCGGCGCCGGCACCAGCGGCGGGCGCGGAACGCGCGGACCGTTCGGTCCGGGCCGGCGTACGCCGTCCAGCAGTGAGATGCCCTTGGCCCGCCGCCCCGCGGCCTTGCGCAGCATGCGCTCCGCGACCTCGGCGGTGATCCGCTCCTCCGGGTCCTTGCGCAGCAGGCCCTGGAGCACCGGCTTCAGCGGCCCGGCGTTCTTCGGCGGCGGCAGCGGCTCGGTGGCGAGCGCCGCCAGGGTGGCGATCGCCGACGGCCGCGCGTACGGCGACTTGCCCTCGACGGCGGCGTAGAGCGTGGCGCCCAGCGACCAGAGGTCGGCCTCCGGCCCCGCCGTGCCGTCCTTCGCCCGTTCCGGCGCGATGTACGCGGGCGAGCCGAGCACCATGCCGGTGCGGGTGACGTTGGGGTCGCCCGGGATGGTGGCCAGACCGAAGTCGGTGAGCACCACGCGCCCGTCGCTGCCGAGCAGCACGTTGCCCGGCTTCACGTCGCGGTGCATGATGCCGGCCTTGTGCGCGGCCTTCAGCGCGCCCAGCACCCCGAGACCGATCTCGACGGCCTTCGCCGACGAGACCGGGCCGTCCTCGGCGATGGTGTCCTGCAAGGACTTCGACGGCACGTATTCCATGACGATCCACGGATCGCCGTCGGTGCGCAGCACGTCGAAGATGCGGACCACGTTGACGTTGTTGAGCCGGGCGATCGCCCGGGCCTCCCGCAACGAGCGTTCCCGCATCTCGCGGCGCTCCTCCGGGGTGAGGCTGGGCGGCGGAACGAGTTCCTTGATCGCCACGTCGCGGTGCAGCACCTCGTCGCGCGCCTTCCACACCCGACCCATGCCGCCCTGGCCGAGCGGCGAGATGAGCCGGTACCGGTCGGCGACGAGTTGGGGAAGCGGGTTAGACATCGCTGAAACCGTACCCGGGAGCCGCTACCGGTACACCGGCGGCACGCCACTGTCCGGTGAAGGTCAAGTTCTGGACGCGTACCCTGTCGGCATGTCTGCCGAAGAGCCGCTGTTCCGGATCGTCCGCGGCGTGCCCACCGCCGACGAACTGGCCGCCCTGGTCGGGGCCCTCGTGGTGCGGACCCGACCGGTCGCGGCCACCGCGCCGGCCGCCGTGTCGCAGTGGGCACGCAGCGCCCGTCCGGCCGGCGCCGCGCCGGTCGCGGGCCCCGGCGCGTGGCGCGCCTCCGGCCTCCACCGCTGACCCATCCCGGGTACGCCGACCCCGCATCAGGACTGCCGGGATCCGCGGCGAGCCATTAACCTCACTCAGGGAAACCGTGCGGTGACGGGCAGGGAGGGTCGATGATCCCGGAGGACAACCAGCCGGCCGGCTGGCTGCGTGACTACGGCGGCATCGAGGCCGACATCCGACAGATGCGCGACTTCGCCGACCGGCTCCAGGACGAGGTCAGCCGCAACTACACACCGCACCTGTCCTACATCGCCGACGACATGAAAGCCCCGGTCCCCAACCCGGCCGACGCGTTCATCGAGCTGGTCCAGTTCCTCCAGGCCCACCACGAGACCCAGCAGGCCACGGTCAGCATGGTCTGGGACCTGGCCCCCGCCACCGGCCGGCTGGCCGGCGCCGCCGGCCACATCGCGGCCACCTACGCCGACTCCGACGCCTTCTCCTCCGCCCGGGTCGCCGACGTCGAACGGGCCCTGGCCGCGCCGTCCACCGCGGCCGCCCGCCCGGTGCCGCCGCTGACGGATCCGACCGCGCCCGAGCAGGGGCGGGTGGTCCTGCCGTGATCGAACGGGGCAGCGGACGCACCTCCGGGCTCACCGACTGGCGCCTGATGGACGTGCTCAGCATGTGGGCGTGTCTCCAGGACCAGGACACCAGCGGCCAGTGGAAGCAGGTCGCCGGCTGGCGCAAGGTCTGCGACCTCGCCCTGGCCCACCTGAGCCGGCTGCGCGAGTACCGCCGCGGGCTCGCCGAGGCGTGGCCGCCGGAGACGAACGCCGCCGCGCGGGCGTACCTCGGGGAACTCGACCAGCTCATCGACCAGGTGCAGCGCACCCACGACGCCGCCGCCGCGAACTACGACGCGCTCGCCGCCGCCACCCGCGCCATCGGCAGCACCCGCGCCGAACTCGAGCCGCTCCATGAGGAGTACGCGGAGAAGGTGCGGCAGAAGCGGGCGCACGAGGCGATCGTCGCCGACCCGAAGGCAGCGGCGGGGAGCCGGCTGCCGGAGAATCCGCCGGTGACGGACGCGGAGCTGGAGCAGTTGAACGTGAGAGCGCGAGGGTTGATGACGGGGTTGAGCGGCGAACTCCAACAAGCCCAAGTCATGCTCCGCCTGCCTCCGCCACGACCAAACATCCGTCGACAGCCGGACGAGAGCACGACATCTGACCACCAGGGAGCCGTACCGGTAATCCCGCCTATCATGCCCGTGCCCACAGCAAGCAGAACATCAGCAGTCAGCTCAGAAGCGGGCCCACTCAAGCCAATTGCGGTCACGGCGCAACCAGCCACACCCCCCGTGCTCGGTGCTGGACCGATCCTCGGCGGGGTAGGAAGCAATCTTGCGCCCGCGGCTCCGACCGTCGGGCTGCCGCCCGCGGCAACTCCCGGAGCATTCGGCCAGCCAGTGGGCCTGGCCGGCCCGCTTCCAACAAATGGCTACCGACCAAACTCTCCGTTCTCAGGGATGGCACCGAATTCGACATCAGGGTTGGCGCATCCTATCAGCAAGCCCGCAAGCGGCGGCGCAGGTGCGCTTCCGCATTCGACGCCTCGGCCGTTGCCACCTGGAGGTCTCATAGGCGGCACTCCCCCCGCAAATCAACCGGGCAGTAAGGGCATCTCACGGCGAGCCAACCCTATCGGTGGCGTGATTGGTGGCGGGGCCGCTGGCACCGCTCCGAGCGGCGCGGCTGGGTCGCGCCCCGGTTCAGGCCGGTCCTCCCAATTCGGCCCATACAACGGCCCATCCCCGATCGGAGGCGCTCCTAATTCAGGGTCTCCTGGGCCGCACGGCTTTTCCGGCAATGGAAACCGTAAGCCACCCACTGACCGCGAGCCACGAGCCTGGGACCCGGATAATCCATGGGAGCTCGACGGAGGTGTCGCTCCGGTAGTTCGCCCACCAGATGACGATGGACCTATAGACCCCGGCCCAGCTATCGGCCTTGACCGGTGAATGGAGCTGGCTATCGGGCGGCACTGGTCATCTCGATCTCAATGGCCCTAACAACTTCGCAGCCCGTTGCATCCATTGCAACGGTTGGGCCTAGCCAAATCCGAGCCGAGCAATGGCATTTGCGTTATCTCAACTTGCCGAAGGTTCATAGGATAAGCCAAGGGGCGGGTGTCGTAGTCGCTGTAGCGGACACCCAGGTTTTCGACCATCCGGACCTGCAAGGAAATGTTTTGCTGGGCGTCGATATCACCACGAGCCGTCCGACAAGCGAACAACAGGACCCTTCAAGCCATGGAACGCTGATGGCTGGCCTGATTGCGGCTCATGGACAAGGCAGAAGCAGCGGCGCCCTCGGGATCGCCCCGCGAGCCAAGGTAGTCCCTGTGCGTGTCCAGCCTGACTTTGAACAGGGCAGCACGGAGGATCTGGCAGCCGGGATTGAGTGGGCCACGGCCAATCACGCGGATGTAATCAGCATCTCGTCGGTTGCAGGTGCGAGCGTCCGTCTTCAACAGGCAGTACGAGCCGCCCTGGAAGCAAACATAGTTGTAGTCGCGGCAGCCGGTAACCGGCCAGAGGACCCAGCCGTTGGTTATCCGGCGTCCGAACAAGGTGTGATCGCCGTAGGCGGAAGCGACAAGACAGGGCGTCACGCGTCCATCTCCGTCACCGGCCCGGAGGTCGATGTCGTGGCACCCGCGACAGACATCTACAGCACCAGTTATGGCGGCAGATACTCGAAGGGAACAGGGACCTCAAGTGCCACCGCGATCGTGGCTGGGGCCGCCGCCCTCATCCGTTCCAAGTACCCCGACCTCCCCGCCCAGGAGGTCGCCCACCGCCTGACCGCCACCGCGATCGACAAGGGCCCACCCGGCCGCGACGACGAATACGGCTACGGCGTCATCGACCTGGTCGCCGCCCTCACCGCCGACGTCCCCCCGCTGGGCTTCGAAACGCCGTCGGTCACCGCATCACCCACCTCGACGACGGCTCACGAGAGCGGCGACGACAACTCGACCGTGCGCGGCCTGGCGACGCTGGGTGTGCTGCTCGCTGCGGGCGGCGGTTACCTGGTCTGGCGCCGGCGTCGACGTGCCGACGACCCGCCGCCGCGGATCAGCCGGTAGCGTCGGTGGGGTGTTGACCTCCGTGCCGCTGCGCCTTGTGCTCGCCTCGCAGAGTCCCGCCCGCCGCAAGCTGCTCCAGGCCGCCGGGATCGAACCCGACGTGCTGGTCAGCGGTGTCGACGAGTCGCAGGTGGTCAGCGACCGGGCCGAGGAGCTGTGCCTGGAGCTGGCCCGACTGAAGGCGCAGGCGGTGCTGGGCCGGCTGCGCCCCAACCCGGACGAGCGGACGCTGGTGCTCGGTTGCGACTCGGTGCTGGCGTTCGACGGCGAAATCCTGGGCAAGCCGGCCGACGCGGCGGACGCCACCCGGCGGTGGCAGCGGATGCGCGGGCGCAGTGGGGTGCTGCACACCGGTCATTGTCTGCTCGACGTGGTGCACGAGTCCCGTGCGGAGGCGGTCGCCTCGACCACGGTGCACTTCGCCGACATCAGCGATGCGGAGATTGCCGCGTACGTGGCGACGGGTGAGCCGCTGGCGGTGGCCGGGGCGTTCACCATCGACGGGCTGGGCGGAGCATTCCTGACCGGCATCGAGGGTGACCCGGGCACGGTGGTGGGGCTCTCCCTGCCGCTGCTGCGCAATCTCCTCGCCGAGTTGGAGCTGAACATCACCGACCTGTGGACGAAGGTTGCGCCGGGGGGCCAGGAGATCGAACATCTCGGCTAACGTCCGATCATGAGCACGAAGCCGTTGCCGCTGACCCCGGAACTGCACGCGTACCTCGTGGCGCACGGGTCCGCCCCGGACGAGATCGTCCGGGAGCTGGCCGAGGAGACCCGCGCCGCCCTTCCCGCCCAGGCGGACATGCAGGTCGCGCCCGAACAGGCCGCGTTCCTGACCTTCCTGACCCGGCTGCTCGGCGTCCGGCAGGCGGTGGAGGTGGGCACGTTCACCGGGCTCTCCTCGCTGGCCATCGCCCGCGGCCTCGCCGAGGGCGGCCGCCTGACCTGCTTCGACATCTCCGAGGAGTACACCGGCGTGGCCCGGCGGTACTGGACCCGCGCGGGTGTGCAGGACCGGATCGAGCTGCGTATCGGTCCGGCCGCGGACACGCTGCGCCAACTGCCGCAGGAGCGCTACCTGGACTTCGCGTTCATCGACGCCGACAAGGTCGGCTACCCGATCTACTGGGACGAGCTGGTGCCCCGGATGCGCCCGGGCGCGGTGATCGCGGTCGACAACACGCTGCGCGGCGGCCGGGTGCTCGCACCGCAGAACGCCGACGACCGCGCGATCGCCGCCTTCAACGACGAGATCCTCGCCGACGTCCGCGTCGAGGTCGTCATGCTCCCCATCGCCGACGGCGTGACCCTCGCCCGGGTGCTCTGAACCCAGCGCGCCGAGGCACCGGTCCCACTCCAGCTCGGCGAGGTGGCGCCATCCCGTGCGCCCGGACACCGCCACTACGCCGAGCTGGAGTCGATCAGGCGGGCAGGCGCAGGCGATCAAGCGAAGGCACGGAGGCAGGTCGAGCGAGAGAGCCGGTCGGTCACGCGGCGGCGGAGACCGGGGTGCGGTCGTCGGTGGGCGAGGGCTGGCGAAGGGCGCGGCCGAGGCGCACGGTGAGCAGCAGGGCCGCGGCGATGAAGGCGGGCAGGAGCAGGAAGGCCAGGTGCGGGCCGACGCCGTCGGCCACCCAGCCGAGCGCGACCGGCGCGATCCCGAAACCCACTCCCACCGAGTACGACGACCAGCCGGCTGCCTTGTCCGCGGCCCGACCTGCCACGGTGAGGGCGATGGAGATCGCCAGGGGGTAGTGCAGGGCATTGCCCAGCCCGAGCACGACCAGGCCGGTGACGGCCAGCCAACCGACCGAGGCGGACCAGAACAGGGCGAACCCGGCCAGGGAGACGGTCAGCGCGGCGAGCAGCAGCGGCACCGGCGGCCAGCGCAGCGCGAGCCGGCCACCGGCCAGCCGGCCGGCGAACATGCCGCAGACGATCGCCGCGACGGCCGCCGACGCTCCGCCGGCGCTGAGCCCCGCGTGGGTCCGGAGCACGTCGGCGGTCCAGAGCGACAGGCACACCTCGATCGACCCGGTCACCGCCATCAGGACCCAGGCGATCCAGTACGCCCGCGGCAGCACCGCCCGCCGCCCGGGATCTTGGACAGTTTCCGTTCGAGAGGAACGGTAGGTGTCCAAGATCGGGCGAACGGCGGCGGCAGGGGAAGCGGTAGCGGGGGCGGCCCTCGGCAGGCGTACCCGGAAGGTCACGGCGGCGAGGGCGACCAGGGTGATCAGCCCGACCTCGACGGCCATCATCGGCCGCCAGCCGAGGCCGGCGTCCACGGTCGCGCCGATGACCAGCGGCGCGAGGATGCCCATGCCGGCGCAGGCCGCGTTGGCCTCGCTCAGCGCGGCGGGCGCGGCGCGCCCGTGGTGGGCGGTGAGCACGACGTTGACTCCGCTGATCACCATCATGCCGAAGGTGGCGATGACCGCGACGGCGGCGATGGTGGCGGGCAGCGGACGGAGCAGGCCGAGCGCGGCGACGCCGGCGGCCAGGCCGGCGAGCCCGAGCCAGATGGCGGGGCCGCGGCCGAGGCGGCGGGCGGCCGGCGCGAAGAGCGCGCCGCCGGCCAGCGCGCCGACCGCGATGCCGGTGCTGTGCAGACCGGCGACGGCGGCGCTGGTGCCCTGTTCGTCGCGGAGCAGCGGCACGACGGGACCGAACCCGTAGAGGAAGAAGCCCCACAGTCCGAGCTGAGCGTAGGTCAGCCAGGTCGTCCGGTCACGGGTGAGGCGGGGCACCGGCCTTACGCTACGCGCGCTCGGCCGGTGCCCCGCCCCGGATGAGAGGCAGCTCTCGTCCTGCTCAGCGGACGCTGCGGGCGAACTGCCGCGCGGCCCAGACCACCCCGGCGACGGCGAGCACCGCGATGATCGTCAGGCCCTGCCAGACCTTGTCGTTGGCCAGGTCACCGGCGAAGAGCGCCCGGGTGCCGTCGACCGCCCAGGAGAACGGGTTCCAGTCGGCGACGCCCTGAAGCCAGCCGGGGGCGTACATGAGCGGCAGCAGGATGCCGGAGAGCAGCAGCACCGGCTGGGCCACGGTGTTCATCAGCGGGGCCAGCGCGTCCTCGCTCTTGACCTTGAGCGCGACGCCGTAGGAGACGGCCGAGGTCATGAGCGCGATGAGGGCCAGCATCAGGTACGCGAGCAGCAGGTAGCCGATGAAGACGCGCAGGTCGAACAGGAGCGCCAGCAGGGTGATGATGACCGCCTGCGCGATCAGCGAGACCACGTCCCGCAGCGAGCGGCCGAGCAGCAGGGCGAGCCGGCTGACCGGGGTGACCCGGGACCGCTCGATCACCCCGGCGCGCAGCTCGGCGATCAGGCCGAAGCCCTGGAACAGGCCACCGAAGATGGCCAGCAGCACCAGCAGGCCGGGCACGAAGATCTTGTACGCCTCGGCCTGGGTCGACACCTGCAGCGCGGGCTTGAGCAGCGGGGCGAAGAGCAGCAGGTACATCACCGGCTGGAAGACGCCGACGAAGACCCAGACGGGGTTGCGCAGCAGCAGCTGGATCTGGCGCTGGAAGATCAGCCAGGTGTCGCGGGCGAGTTTCATGACAGTTCTCCCGATGCTCAGGACTCGCGCAGCGAGCGGCCGGTCTTGGTGAGGAAGACGTCGTCGAGGCTGGGGCGGTGCAGCTCGATCGAGCGCAGCTCCAGCCCGGCGTGGTCGAGGCGGCGCAGCACCTGCGGGATGGCGGTGGCGCCCTCGTCGACGTAGAGGCGCAGGCCGCCCTCGTCGATCGTCTCCAGCTTGCTGACGTACGCCTCGGTGTCGAGCACTTCGGCGGCCTGCGGGGTGGTGGCCGCGTCGAGGCCGACCAGCACCACCTCGCCGGAGATCTCGCGCTTCAGCTCCGCCGGGGTGCCCTCCGCGACCACCTCGCCGTGATCCATGATCGCGATCCGGTCGCAGAGCGCGTCCGCCTCGTCGAGGTAGTGCGTGGTGATGAAGACGGTCATTCCCTCGGTGCGCAGCCGGCGGATCTCGTCCCACATGTGCGCCCGGCTCTGCGGGTCGAGGCCGGTGGTCGGCTCGTCCAGGAAGACGATCTTCGGTTCGTGGATGATGCCGAGCGCGATCTCGACCCGGCGGCGCTGGCCACCGGAGTAGGTCTTGCACTTGCGGTCGGCGTACTCGCTGAGCTGGAAGGCGTCCAGGGCGCGGGTGGCGCGGCGGTGCGCCTCGGCCTTGGCGATGCCGTAGAGCCGGGCGTGCAGCACCAGTTCCTCGCGGGCGGTGGACTCGTCCCAGGTGCTGCCGCCCTGGGCCACGTAGCCGATCCGCCGGCGCACCTCGGCCGGGTCCTTGCGCAGGTCGGCCCCGGCGATGGTGGCCTCGCCGCCGTCCGGCTCGATGAGGGTGGCGAGCATCCGCAGGGTGGTGGTCTTGCCGGCGCCGTTGGGGCCGAGGAAGCCGAAGATCTCCCCCTCGGCCACCTCGAGGTTGACGCCACGGACCGCGTCCACGGTCTTCGTCTCGCGACCCGCGCGGGAGCGGAACGACTTCCACAGCCCCCTGGTCTCGATCATGTCTGCTCCTGGTCCTCCGGGCCGGACGCGACCGGCCGCCGATGGTCCGCGAGGACGCACGGCTCCCTCGCGGCTCGCGCAGAGACTAACGCGATATAGCTTTTGTGGTCAACGTTGATTATTCCGCGTCGGGTCGGCCGTCCGTCCACCCCGACCACCCCTCGGCCTGCTCCAGCCCAGCAGGCAGGTACGACACTCCCGACTCGATCCGCTCGGCGATCCGCTCGCACCAGGCCATGTCCGCCTCGGCCCGGCCCAGCCAGAGCTCGAACATCCAGCCGACGTGCACGGGCTTGCGGTTGCGCACCCAGTCCGAGTCCAGCGAGGCGCGCATCGACTCGACGCCGGCCCGGATCAGGTTCGCCCGGTTGCGCAGCGCCGCCGCCGCCTCGTCGCGGGGCATCGCGGGCAGGAACGAGAAGGCCGCCGCGAACGGGTCCGGGGGCTCGTTGAGCTGCCACCACTGCGCCCGCAGCAGGGTCTCGAACTCCTCCTCGCCCTTCGCCGTCACCTCGTAGGTGGTGCGGGCGGGGCGGGCGCCGACCTGCTCGACCGAGACCGTCCGGAGCAGGCCCTCGTCGGTGAGCTTGCGCAGCGCGTGGTAGATCGAACCGGGCTGCACGTTGGCCCACTTGTCCGCGCTCCAGCTCAGCAGCTCACGGCGTACGTCGTAGCCGTGCACCGGCTGCATCCACCTGACCAGGCCCAGAATCATCATCCGCGTTGCCGACACCGGACAAGCGTAATAGCCAAATTTGACTACAGTGCGGCATCCCACACTGAGCGATCGTTAGGGCCGAATCCTCGGCCGATACACTCCCGGCAACGACCTCCCGGGAGGAGCCACAAGGTGCGCAAGGTACTCATCGCCAACCGCGGCGAGATCGCCGTCCGCGTCATCCGCGCCTGCCGCGACGCCGGCCTGGCGAGCGTCGCCGTCTACGCGGACTCCGACCGGGACGCCCTGCACGCCACCCTCGCCGACGAGGCGTACGCCCTGGGCGGCGACACCGCCACCGACAGCTACCTGCGGATCGACAAGCTGATCGACGTGGCCGCCAAGGCCGGCGCCGACGCGGTGCACCCCGGCTACGGATTCCTCTCCGAGAACGCCGACTTCGCCCAGGCCGTCATCGACGCCGGGCTGACCTGGATCGGCCCCACCCCGCAGGCGATCCGCGACCTCGGTGACAAGGTGACCGCCCGGCACATCGCCCAGCGGGCCGGCGCGCCCCTGGTCCCCGGCACCCCGGACCCGGTCGGCAACGCCGACGAGGTGATGGCCTTCGCCGTCGACCACGGCCTGCCGGTCGCCATCAAGGCGGCCTTCGGTGGCGGCGGGCGCGGCCTCAAGGTGGCCCGCACCATGGAGGAGATCCCGCACCTGTTCGAGTCGGCCACCCGCGAGGCGGTCGCCGCGTTCGGCCGGGGCGAGTGCTTCGTCGAGCGCTACCTGGACCAGCCCCGCCACGTCGAGGCGCAGGTGCTGGCCGACCAGCACGGCAACGTGATCGTGGTGGGCACCCGGGACTGCTCGCTCCAGCGCCGGCACCAGAAACTGGTCGAGGAGGCCCCGGCGCCGTTCCTCACCGAGGCCCAGCGCCGGCAGATCCACGACAGCGCCAAGGCGATCTGCCGGGAGGCCGGCTACCACGGCGCCGGCACGGTGGAATACCTGGTCGGCGCGGACGGCACCATCTCCTTCCTGGAGGTCAACACCCGCCTGCAGGTGGAGCACCCGGTGACCGAGGAGACCTCCGGCATCGACCTGGTCCGCGAGCAGTTCCGCATCGCCGACGGCGAGAAGCTGCGGTTGACCGAGGACCCGACCCCGCGCGGGCACTCGATCGAGTTCCGGATCAACGGCGAGGACCCGGGCCGCAACTTCCTGCCCGCCCCGGGCACCATCACCGCGCTGCGGCTGCCCAGCGGCCCGGGCGTCCGGGTGGACACCGGCATCTCGGCCGGCGACGTGATCGGCGGCAACTTCGACTCGCTGCTGGCCAAGGTGATCATCAGCGGCGAGACCCGTACCGAGGCGCTGGAGCGGGCCCGACGCGCGCTGGACGAGATGGTGGTCGAGGGCATGGCCACGGCGCTGCCCTTCCACCGCCTGGTGGTCCGCGACGAGGCGTTCACCGCGGAGCCGTTCACCGTGCACACCCGGTGGATCGAGACCGGGTGGAACAACAGCGTCCCGGCCTTCACCGCCCCGGCCGGCGCCGTCGAGGGCCCGGCCGAGCGCGAGACCGTCGTGGTCGAGGTGGGCGGCAAGCGGCTGGAGGTCACCCTCCCGGCCGGCCTCGGCGCGGGTACGGCGGCCGCCGCGCCCGCCGCGAAGAAGCCGGCCCGCCGGGGCGGCGGCGTCAAGGCCGGCGCGGCGGTCGGCGGCGACGCGCTCACCTCGCCGATGCAGGGCACCATCGTCAAGATCGCCGTGGCCGACGGGGACACCGTCGCCGAGGGCGACCTGGTGGTGGTGCTGGAGGCGATGAAGATGGAGCAGCCGCTGCACGCCCACAAGGCCGGCACGGTCAGCGGCCTGTCGGCCGAGGTCGGCGCGGTGATCACCGCCGGCGCGGCGATCTGCACCATCTCCTGACCGTCGGCGGTCCCGCCGGCCGGGGGTGGTTTGGGCCACCAGCGGCGGCGGAACCGGCCGCGAGCAGGAATGATGGCCGGGTGCGGTTCCTTCATGGCGCGGTTCCCGCGCACGACCTGACCTACAACGACGTCTTCATGGCGCCCAACCGCTCCGAGGTGGGCTCCCGGCTCGACGTCGACCTGGCCTCGGCCGACGGCACCGGCACCACCATCCCGCTGGTGGTGTCGAACATGACCGCGGTCGCCGGCCGGCGGATGGCCGAGACGGTGGCCCGGCGCGGCGCCATCGCGGTGATCCCGCAGGACATCCCGATCGAGGTGGTGGCCAACGTCGTCGCCTGGGTCAAGCAGCGGCACCTGGTGCACGACACCGCGATCACGCTCGGCCCGACGGACACCGTGGGTGACGCCATCCACCTGCTGCCGAAGCGGTCGCACGGCGCGGTGATCGTGGTGGACGACGAGGGCCGCCCGCTCGGGGTGGTCACCGAGGCGGACACCGTCGGGGTGGACCGGTTCGCCCAGCTCCGGCACGTGATGTCGACCGAACTGCACACCGTGCCGGCGGACGCGGATCCGCGTACCGGCTTCGACCGGCTCTCGGCGGGGCGGCGCCGGCTCGCCCCGGTGGTGGACGCCGAGGGTCGCCTGGTCGGGGTGCTCACCCGATCGGGCGCGCTGCGCGCCACGCTCTACAAGCCGGCCGTGGACGACCGGGGCCGGCTGCGCGTCGCCGCCGCGGTGGGCATCAACGGCGACGTGACCGGCAAGGCGGCCGCCCTGCTGGAGGCCGGGGTGGACACCCTGGTGGTGGACACGGCGCACGGGCACCAGGAGCGGATGATCTCCGCGCTGCGGATGGTCCGCAAGCTCGACCCGGGGGTGCCCGTGGCGGCCGGCAACGTGGTCACCGCGGACGGCGTACGTGACCTGGTCGAGGCGGGGGCCGACATCATCAAGGTCGGCGTCGGGCCGGGTGCCATGTGCACCACCCGGATGATGACCGGCGTGGGCCGCCCGCAGTTCTCCGCGGTGCTCGACTGCGCGGCGGCGGCCCGCTCGCTGGGCCGGCACGTCTGGGCCGACGGCGGCGTACGCCACCCGCGGGACGTGGCACTGGCGCTCGCGGCCGGCGCCTCGAACGTGATGATCGGCTCCTGGTTCGCCGGCACCTACGAGTCCCCCGGCGACCTCTACACCGACGCCGACGGCCGGCGTTACAAGGAAAGTTTCGGCATGGCCTCGGCCCGCGCGGTGAGCGCCCGGACCGCCGAGGACAGCGCGTTCGACCGAGCCCGGAAGGCCATCTTCGAGGAGGGCATCTCGTCGGCCCGGATGTATCTGGACCCGGCCCGGCCGGGCGTGGAGGACCTGATCGACGAGATCATCTCCGGGGTGCGCAGCGCCTTCACCTACGCGGGCGCGCGGAGCCTGGAGGAGTTCCACGAGCGGGCCCTGGTCGGCGTGCAGAGCACCGCCGGCTACACCGAGGGCATGCCGCTGCCGACGAGCTGGTGACCCCGCGGCCGGGCCCCTCGTCGAGGGGCCCGGCCGTCAGAGGAAGAGCCGGCTGATCACGCTGCGGGCGGCGGCCTCCGGGTCGGGGCCGACCCGGGGCGGCAGGGCGCCGGAGAGCCAGAGTGTGGCGAAGCCGTGCACGATCGACCAGGCCGCCAGGGAGTCGGCCTCCGGCCCCCGCCCGGTGCGCCGGGCCACGCCGGTGCGCAGCAGCTCGCCGGCCCGGTCCCGGGCGGCCACCACCGCCGGGTCGTCGGCGCGGTAGAGGTCGGGCCGGAACATCACCTCGAAGTGGGCCCGGTGTCGGACCGCGAACCCCACGTACGCCACCCCGGCGCCGATCAGGTCGTCGCCGGCGTCGCGCAGCGCCTCGGCCAGCAGCTCGAAGCCCTCGGCGGCGAGCGCGGTGAGCAGCCCCGCCTTGTCGCCGAAGTGGTGGGCGGGGGCGGCGTGCGAGACGCCGGCCCGGCGGGCCAGGTCGCGGAGGCTCAGGGCGGCCGGGCCGGACTCCGCCATCACCTCCACCGCCGCGTCGAGCAGTGCGCGGCGCAGGTCGCCGTGGTGGTACGCGCGGGACTGGGTCATGCGCCCACTCTAACTTGTCATTGACAAGATGGCCTCCCCGGCGCAATCTTGTCGGCGACAAGTTCTCTCTTCGGGAGGCGTACACCCATGGCACCCCTGATCGCTCTCGTCGCCGGCACCGCGGCGGCCCGGCTCGCCGGCCTGCTCGGCGTCGCCGCTCTCGACGGCTGGCACCCCGCCCTGCGGGTCGGCCTGGCCATGATGTTCCTGCTGACCGCCTCGGCCCATTTCCTGTCCCGCCGCGCGGACCTGATCGCCATGGTGCCGCCGAGGCTGCCCCGGCCCGGCCTGCTGGTCACCCTGACCGGGGTGCTCGAACTGCTCGGGGCGCTCGGACTCCTCCTGCCGGCCACGGCCCGCCCGGCCGCCGCGGGCCTGGCGCTGCTGATGCTGGCCATGTTCCCGGCCAACGTCTCGGCCGCGCGCCGCGAACTCACCCTGGCCGGCCGCCCGGTCACGCCGATCGGTGCCCGGACGGCCCTCCAGGTGGTCTTCGTCGCCGCCGCCCTGGCGGTGGTGTTCGGCTGACCGCGAAAATACTTTGGGCCCTGACCGTTCGGGGGCTAACCTAGCGCCCGTGAACATGGGACCGCTCGTCCGCTTCCCCGACGCGCTCCAGCAGGCGCCGCTCGGCCGGCTCATCTCGATCGCCGGGCACGTCGTCGAACAGCACTGGGGGCGCTACCTGGCCGAACACCACGGGCTCACCTCCGCCGGCATGCGGGTGCTGCTGATCCTGTTGCGGGCCGGCGACAGCACCCACCGGGAGATGGCGGAGCGGTGCTTCGTCCGGCCCGCCACCCTCACCGGCATCGTCGACACCCTCGAGCGCGACGGCTTCGTGGCCCGGCGCCGGGACCCCGCCGACCGGCGAACCGTCCAGCTCAGCCTCACCGACAAGGGCCGGGAGCACGCCCTCGCCATCATCGACCTGATCCACAGCAACCGGCCGCTCACCTCGGTCGACGCGGACCCGGCGAAGCAGGCGGTGATCCGCGAGTTCCTCACCGAAATCATCACGAGCATGTCCGACGGGGACCTTCGCCGGTTGAACCGGGACAGCGAGCCCAACACCGAGAACCCATCGGGGAGCCGTCCGTGCTGATCCGCCTGCTCCGTACCCACCTGCGCCCGTACCGGCGGTTATTGGCCGCGGTGGTCGCCTTCCAGTTCGTCGGCACGATGGCCTCGCTCTACCTGCCGAGCCTCAACGCCGACATCATCGACCGGGGCGTCGCCCTCGGCGACACCGACCAGATCATGCGTACGGGCGGCTGGATGCTGCTGGTCAGCCTGCTCCAGATCGCCTGCTCGATCGTCGCCGTCTACCTCGGCGCGAAGACCGCGATGGGCTTCGGGCGCGACGTGCGGGCCGGCATCTTCGAGCACGTCAACCGCTTCTCCGCCCGTGAGGTGACCCGGTTCGGTGCGCCCTCGCTGATCACCCGGAACACCAACGACGTGCAACAGGTGCAGATGCTCGTGCTGATGAGCTGCACCATGCTGGTCGCCGCGCCGATCATGAGCGTCGGCGGCGTGGTCATGGCGCTCCAGGAGGACGTGGGCCTCTCCTGGCTGATGCTGGTCTGCGTACCGGTCCTGGCGGTCGCGCTGGGCCTGATCACCCGGCGGATGGTTCCGGGCTTCCGGCTCATGCAGACCCGGATCGACACGGTCAACCGGGTGCTGCGCGAGCAGATCACCGGCATCCGGGTGGTGCGGGCCTTCGTCCGCGAGCCGTACGAGACGGAGCGCTTCCGGGTGGCGAACACCGACCTGACCGCGACCGCCCTGCGGATCGGCCGGCTCCAAGCGTTGATCTTCCCGGTGGTGATGCTGGTGCTCAACGTCTCCAGCGTCGCGGTGCTCTGGTTCGGCGCGGAGCGGGTCGACTCCGGTCAGATCCAGGTCGGCGCGCTCACCGCCTTCCTGCAGTACCTGATGCAGATCCTGATGGCGGTCATGATGGCCACCTTCATGCTGATGATGGTGCCGCGGGCGGCGGTGTGCGCCGAGCGGATCGTCGAGGTGCTGGACACCGACTCGTCCGTGGTGCCGCCGAGCGAGCCGATGATCGCGATGACCCGGCGCGCGGAGCTGGAGTTCCGTCGGGTCGCCTTCCAGTACCCGGGGGCGAGCGCGCCGGTGCTGCACGACATCTCGTTCCGGGCCAGCCCCGGCCGGACCACGGCCATCATCGGGTCCACCGGCGCCGGCAAGACCACGCTGCTCACCCTGATCCCCCGGCTGGTCGACCCGACCGCCGGCGCCGTGCTGGTCGACGGGGTGGACGTCCGGCTGCTGGAACCCGACGAGGTGTGGCGCCGGATCGGGCTGGTGCCACAACGGCCGTACCTGTTCAGCGGCACCGTCGCCAGCAACCTCCGGTACGGCAACCCGGACGCGACCGACGCCGAACTCTGGGCGGCGCTGGAGATCGCCCAGGCCCGGGACTTCGTCGCGGAGATGCCGGGCGGCCTGGACGCGCCGATCGCGCAGGGCGGCACGAACGTCTCCGGCGGCCAGCGCCAACGGCTCGCGATCGCCCGCGCGCTGGTCCGCGAGCCGGAGATCTACCTCTTCGACGACTCCTTCTCCGCGCTCGACCTCGGCACCGACGCCCGGCTGCGGGCCGCGCTCAAGCCGGTCACCGCGGACGCGGTGGTGGTGATCGTGGCCCAGCGGGTCTCCACGATCATCGACGCCGATCAGATCATCGTGCTCGAGGACGGGGGCGTCGTCGGGATGGGACGACATGAGGACCTGCTGGTGACCTGCCCGACGTACGCCGAGATCGTGGCGTCCCAGCAGACGGCGGAGGTGCCGGCATGACGGCCGTACCCGGGCAGAAGCCGGGCCCCGGCCCGAAGGCCGCCGCCGACGGGCGGGCGCCGCAGCGGCTGCCCGCGGCCGGACGCCGCGGCGGCGGGGGGCCGCCGTGGATGGGCGCCGCCATGCCGGCGGAGAAGTCGTTGAACTTCGGGCCGTCCGCCCGCCGGCTGCTGGGCCGGCTGCGGCCGCACCGGTTCTCCCTGACCGCGATCGTCGCCCTGGCGGTGGCCAGCGTCGCGGCGACCGTGACCGGTCCGAAGATCCTCGGGCACGCCACCGACATCATCTTCGCCGGGGTGGTCGGCCGGCAGATCGCCCCCGGCACCACCCAGGAGCAGGCGGTGGCCGGGGCCCGGGCCGCCGGCAACGACAACTTCGCCGACATGCTGGCCCGGATGCACGTGGTGCCCGGGGCGGGCATCGACTTCACCGCGCTGGGTCGCACGCTCACCCTGGCGCTCGCGCTCTACCTGGGCGCCAGCCTGCTGATGTGGTGGCAGGGCTGGCTGCTCAACGGGGTGGTGCAGCGCACCGTGCTGCGGCTGCGCGCCGAGGTGGAGGAGAAGCTCAACCGGCTGCCGCTGCCGTACTTCGACAAGCAGCCCCGGGGTGAGCTGCTCAGCCGGGTCACCAACGACATCGACAACATCTCGCAGACCCTGTCGCAGACGCTCAGCCAACTGCTCAGCGCGCTGCTCACCGTGGTCGGCGTGCTGGCCATGATGGTCTGGATCTCGCCGCTGCTGGCCCTGGTCGCCCTGGTGGCGGTGCCGCTGTCGGTGGTCGTCACGCAGCAGATCGCCAAGCGGTCGCAGCGCCGGTTCATCGCCCAGTGGCGGCACACCGGTGAGCTGAACGGCCTGATCGAGGAGACGTACACCGGCCACGAGCTGGTCAAGGTCTTCGGCCGGCAGCGCGAGGCGCAGGCCGCCTTCGCGGCCAAGAACGAGGAGCTGTACCGAGCCAGCTTCGGCGCCCAGTTCATCTCCGGGATCATCATGCCGGCGATGATGTTCGTCGGGAACCTCAGCTACGTCGCGATCGCCGTGGTCGGCGGGCTGCGGGTGGCCTCCGGGACGATGAGCCTCGGCGACGTGCAGGCGTTCATCCAGTACTCGCGGCAGTTCACCCAGCCGCTGACCCAGATCGCCTCGATGGCGAACCTGCTCCAGTCCGGGGTGGCCTCGGCCGAGCGGGTCTTCGAGGTGCTCGACGCCGAGGAGCAGACCCCGGACCGACCCGCGCCGCCCCGGGTCACCGGCCGGGTCGAGTTCGAGCACGTCTCCTTCCGGTACGACCCGGACAAGCCCCTGATCGACGACCTCTCGCTGGTGGCCGAGCCCGGGCACACGGTGGCCATCGTCGGCCCGACCGGCGCCGGCAAGACCACCCTGGTCAACCTCGTCATGCGGTTCTACGAGCTGGACGCCGGCCGGATCACCCTGGACGGGGTGGACATCAGCTCCATGCGCCGGGACGAGCTGCGCGGCCGGATCGGCATGGTGCTCCAGGACACCTGGCTCTTCGGCGGCACCATCCGGGACAACATCGCCTACGGGCGGCCGACGGCCACCGAGGAGGAGATCCTGGCCGCGGCCCGGGCCACCTTCGTGGACCGGTTCGTGCGCAGCCTCCCCGACGGCTACGACACCGTGATCGACGAGGAGGGGAGCAACGTCAGCGCCGGCGAGAAGCAGCTCATCACCATCGCCCGGGCATTCCTCGCCGAACCGTCGCTGCTCATCCTCGACGAGGCGACCAGCTCGGTCGACACCCGCACCGAGGTGCTGCTCCAGCGGGCCATGGCGGCGCTGCGCACGGACCGGACCAGCTTCGTCATCGCGCACCGGCTCTCCACCATCCGGGACGCCGACCTGATCCTCATGATGGAGCAGGGCCGGATCGTCGAGCAGGGCACGCACGACGAACTGGTCGCCGCCGACGGCGCGTACGCCCGGCTCTACCGGTCGCAGTTCGCCGGCGCGGTGATCACCGACGAGGTGCCCGCGCCGGTCGCGGGCGCCGCGCCGGCCGGTGCGCCGGCCGCGACACCGGCGGGGAACTGACGTGGACCCGGCGACAGGCCCGGCACCGGCCGCCCACCCCGCGCGGCGGGAGCCGGTGCCGGACGGCCGCTCACGCCGCCGGCAGCAGCTCGGCGGAGCGGGCGGCGACCACCCGTCCGATCAGCCCGAGCGCGTCGGCCACCGGCATCGGATCGAGCCCGCGACCGTCCCGCAGGCGCAGCGAGACCGCGCCGTCGGCCGCCTCCCGCGGGCCGACCACCCCGACGTACGGGACCCGGCGGCGGGCCGCATCGCGGATCCGGGCGCCCAGCGAGCCGGCCAGGTCGACCTCGGCCCGCAGCCCGGCCGCCTCGGCCCGGCGGGCCAGCGCCACGGCCGCGTCGGCCTGGCCGTCGTCGACCGGGAGCAGCACCAGCTGCACCGGGGCGTACCAGGCCGGGAAGGCGCCCGCGTGCACCTCGATGAGGTACGCGAAGAGCCGCTCCATGCTGCCGACCAGACTGCGGTGCACCATGACCGGCCGCTTCCGGCGCCCGTCCGCGTCGATGTACGACAGGTCGAACCGCTCCGGCTTGTCGAAGTCGAGCTGGATGGTGGAGATGGTCGACTCCCGGCCGGCCGCGTCCAGGATCTGGATGTCGATCTTCGGGCCGTAGAAGGCGGCCTCGCCCGGGCCCTCGTGGTAGTCCACCCCGTCGAGCGCCGCGCGGAGCAGCTCCTCGGCCCGCGCCCAGTCGGCGTCGTCGCCGACGTACTTCTCCCCCGGCCCGCGCAGCGACAGCCGGAACCCGGCCGGCCGTACGCCGAGCGCGGCGTGCGCCTCGCCGATCAGCCGGAGGATCTCCCGTACCTCGTCGCCGACCTGCTCCAGCGCGCAGAAGTTGTGCGCGTCGTTGAGCGAGATGGCGCGGACCCGGGACAGCCCGCCGAGCACCCCGGAGCGCTCCGCCCGGTACATCCCGCCGATCTCGGCGACCCGCAGCGGCAGCTCCCGGTAGGAGCGGCCCCGGGCGCGGAAGACCAGCGCGTGGTGCGGGCAGAGCGCGGGGCGCAGCACGAACTCGTCGTCGGCGCTCAGCCGCATCGGCGGGAACATGTCGTCGGCGAAGTAGCCGAGGTGGCCCGACAGCTCGAACAGCTCCCGCTTGCCCAGCGGCGGCGAGTAGACGTGCTGGTAGCCGGCCCGGCGTTCCAGCTCCCGCACGTACTCCTCGACGGCGTGCCGGGCGGCGGCGCCGGCCGGCAGCCAGATGGGCAGGCCGGCACCGGCCAGCGGGTCCGAGACGAACAGCTCCAGGTCCCGGCCGAGCCTGCGGTGGTCGATCATGTCGCTCTCCTTGATCGGGTACGACCCGGGGGCGAGCTGACCCGGAACGCGACGCGGCCCCGGAGCGGATCGCCCCGGGGCCTCGTCGACGAAAACGTCAGTGCGGCGTGCCGGGGATACCCGGCGTCGTGGTCACCACCGCGCTGCGCATGCGGCGACGGTACGCGCGGCGGCGCGGAGGGTGCACCTGGATTTCGCGACGCACCTCGATGCGGTGCGGTGGGGGCGGGTCGCCGGCACGGGACCTGCCGGCGACCCGCGGCGGCCCGTCCGTCGGGAACGGGGGACCCGACGTCTCCGGAGCCGCGCGCCGACAACGGTACGCCGCGGATCGGCGATCCGCCGCCCGCTCCGGCGGTCGGCGACGCCTCGGCGGCTCGTCACATTCGGCGCCCCTGCCTCGTTGAACACCGGTGGCCTGCTGGTGTCGGCGGTCACCGCCGGGCAGGGCCGCTCGCGGTGACGCGGGACACGCCGTCAAGCTCGGTGCGGTCGAACGGGGAACTCCGGCGAGGTGGCGGTCGTGGCCGAATTCATCTCTGACGTCGCGTCGCCCACCTGGGCGTACGCGGTGCTGCTCACCCTGCTGGTCGCCGACGCCTTCGTGCCGGTGGTGCCCACTCAGGTAGTCATGATCACCAGCGGGGCGCTGACCGTCTACGGCGGGCTCAACCTGCCGCTGACCATCGCGGTGGGGGCGCTCGGCGTCTTCGCCGGTGACCTCGCCTGCTACGTGCTGGGCCGCACCGCGCCGGCCCGCCGCGAACCGCGACACGCGACGCCGGGCCGGGCCCGCCGGGCCGCCGCCCGGGTCACCCGTGGCCTACGCGAACCGGGGCCGCTGGTGATCCTGCTCTGCCGGTTCGTGCCCGGGGGCCGGATGGCCGCCTGCTTCTCGGCCGGGCGCAGTCGCTACCCGTACCGCCTCTTCATCCTCTACGAGGCGGCGGCGGCCACGGCCTGGGCCGCGTACGGGACGCTCGTCGGCCACCTCGGCGGTGCCGCGCTGACCGAGTCGGCGTGGCGGCTGCTGCTGATCGGAGGGGCGGCTGCGGCCGGGTTCGCGGGGGCGGGCTGGGCCATGACGGTGATCAGCGCCCGCCACGCCCGCCCCGAAGCCAAGGCAACGGTCGACTGACCCGCTCTTCTCCGCTCTCCCAGTGTGTCCGACCGGCAGGCAATATAAGCTGCCCTTATATTGACGACATGTGGGAGATCAGACTGCATCCGGAGGCGAAGCGTGGTTCCTAGACCTGTGCAGGACCGATTCCCTCACGGCTGACCTCGTCAGCGAAGCGATCGACCTGCTCGGGGAGCACGGCCCCGCACTGGGGCGACCCTTGGTCGACCGCCTGAAAGGCAGCACGTTCCATCACATGAAGGAGCTACGACCCGGTTCGGCCGGACCGACGGAGGTACGCATGATCTTTGCCTTCGATCCGTTGCGGGAAGCCGTGTTCCTGGTGGCCGGGGACAAGTCGGGACAGTGGCAGAGTTGGTACCGGACGGCCATCCCCCTGGCGGACGCACGATTCCAGGAGCACCTCATCAGCCTGAAGGAAGCTCAGCGATGACCGATGGAGCCAACTGGCGAGACGTCAAGGCCAAGGCCAGGAAGATCGACCCGGCCTGGGACGAGCCTGACCGCACGGCTCGGCGTGGACAGTTCCGGGAGCAGATGCTCGCCTCGGTCAGCGGTGCGCAACTCGCCGAGATCCGCAAACAGCTGGGCATGACGCAGATCCAGTTGGCTGAGGCCGCGGGGCTGTCCCAGGCGAGGATCAGCCAGATCGAGAATGGGGAGAACACCAGTCTCGAGACGCTGAGGGCCTACGTGAACGGTCTCGGCGGGCATCTCGACGTGGTCGCCCGGATCGGGAACATCCAGCTCAACGTGGCCTGATTCCCTTCCACCCCGAGCGGCCGGTAGGGGGCGACCCCGGGATCGAAGTGGGTGGTGGTCCCCGATCCGTTTCGGGCGGTTCCGGCGACAGGCTGAGGCATGCCTGGAACCCGGAACAGCGGCCTGCTGGCGCTCGGCGGGATCGCCCTGGCGGCGGTGCTCGCCGTCCTCGGTCACCTCGAGGTGAGCGACGACCTGAGTCCCTGGTCGCTGACCGTCAGCGACTTCGCCGTCTCCGACCGGGGCGGCGTCATCGACACGGCCATGGCCGTACTGGCGGCGGCCACTGTCGTACTCCTGCCGGCGCTGCGCCGGGCCGGCGCGGGCCGGCTCGGCCGGGCGCTGCTGGTGGCCTGGTCGGCCGGTCTGGTGGCCGCCGCGGTGGTGCCCACCAACGAGCCGGGGCTGCCCATGGACACCGCCGCCTACCTGCACCGGTACGCCTCGGTCGTGGCCTTCCTGGCCCTGCCGGTCGCCGGCTGGCTGCTCGCCCGGCGGCTCGGCGGGCGGGCCGCCGGCTGGCTGCGCGGGCTCACGCTGACCAGCCTGCTGCTGGCCGCGGCGATGATCTGGTCCGCCTACCCCGGTGACCGGGTGCTGATCGGCCTCGCCGAACGCCTGCTCATCCTCGCCGAGGTCGCCCTGCTCGCGGTGGTCGCCGGCACCCTGCTCCGCCGCGAGATCGGCGAGGTGGCGGTGCCCCGAGGCTGGGAACACCGCCACCTCGTCGAGGTGGCGGTGCCGGCCCAGGAGCGGGAGGTCACTCCAGCTCGTGGAGCATGAGCTGGCGGGCGGCCTCGGTGATCGAGCCCGACAGGCTCGGGTAGATCGTGATGGTCTGGGCCAGCTCGTTGACGGTGAGGTTGTTCTCCACCGCCATGGTGATCGGCAGGATCAGCTCGCTGGCCTTCGGCGCCACCACCACGCCGCCGATCACCTGGCCGCTGGCGGGCCGGCAGAAGAGCTTGACGAAGCCGTCGGCCAGGTCGGCCATCTTCGCCCGGGCGTTGCCGGAGAGCGGCAGCATCACCTGGCGGGCCGGCACCTTGCCGGCGTCCACCTCGTCCTGCGAGACGCCGACGGTGGCCAGCTCCGGGTCGGTGAAGACGTTGGCCGCGACGGTACGCAGCCGCAGCGGCCGGACCGCCTCGCCGAGCGCGTGCCACATCGCGATCCGGCCCTGCATGGCGGCGACGCTGGCCAGCAGCAGCACCCCGGTGCAGTCGCCGGCCGCGTAGATGCCGGGGACGTTGGTCCGGGAGACCCGGTCCACCGTGACGTAGCCGCCCCGGGCCAGCTCGACGCCGTACTCGGTGAGGCCAAGGTCGGCGGTGTTGGGGATCGAGCCGACCGCGATCAGCGCGTGCGAGCCGGCCACCACCCGGCCGTCGGCGAGCACCACCTCGACGCCGTCGCCGATCCGCCGGACCGCCTCGGCGCGGGAGTTGTTGAGGATGGTCATGCCCCGGTTGCGGAACACCCGCTCGATCGCCGAGGCGGCGTCGGCGTCCTCGTGCGGCATGACCCGGTCCCGGCTGGAGACGAGGGTGACCTCGACCCCCATGGCCAGGTAGGCACTGGCGAACTCGGCGCCGGTCACGCCGGAGCCGACGACGATCAGGTGCTCGGGCAGCTCCGGCAGGTCGTACACCTGGCGCCAGGTCAGGATGCGCTCGCCGTCGGGTACGGCGGTGGGGAGCTGGCGCGGGGTGGAGCCGGTGGCGATCAGCACGGTGGTGGCGGCGATCGAGTACTCCTCGCCGCCGTCGGCCGGGGTGACGATCACCCGGTGGGTGTGGCCGAGGGTGTCCTCGCCGAGCCGGGCGGTGCCGGCGACGAACTCGACCCCCGCCTTGATCAGCTTGGCGTGGATGTCGGCGGACTGGGCCAGGGCGAGCCGCTTGACCCTTTGGTGCACCGCCGGAGCGTCGACGGTGACCGCCTCCAGCCCGTCGGAGTGCACGCCGAACTCCTCGGTGTCCCGGTAGCCGGTGACCACCTCCGAGCTGGCGATGAAGGTCTTGGACGGCACGCAGTCGGAGAGCACGCAGGCGCCGCCGGCCCCCTCCGCCTCGACCACGGTGACATCAGCGTCCAGCTGGGCGGCCACCAGCGCCGCCTCGTACCCGGCCGGACCCCCGCCGATGATCACGATCTGGCTCACAGAGCCATCCTTTCGTTCGCGACTGCGGGGCTCCGCTCCGCTGCACTCCTCGCGCTCACCGCGCTCGCCCCCGATCAATGATCACAGTGACTTTCTTCTCCCCGTCGTGCTCGACACGCACCGTCGTATTCTCCCCCACCCGCCCGCCGGGCTATCGTCATCGCCGTGCGTCTTTACGCCGCTTACGGCTCAAACCTGGATCCCGCCCGCATGCGTGCCTACTGTCCGCATTCGCCGATGGTGGACACCGGCTGGCTGGAGGGGTGGCGGCTCACCTTCGCGGGCGAGGACGTCATCGGCTGGGAGGGCTCGGTCAGCACGGTCGTCGAGTCGCCGGGCGACCGGGTCTTCGTGGCGCTCTACGACATCCACCCGTACGACGCGGCCCAGCTCGACGAGATCGAGGGCGTGACCTCCGCGACGTACCGGAAGCTGACCGTGCGCGTCTCGACCCTGGACGGGGACGTGACCGCCTGGGTCTACGTCTTCGACGGCTACGAGGGCGGCCTGCCGACGTCGTGGTACCTGTCGGAGATCGCGAACGCGGCGGAGAAGGCGGGCGCGCCGGACGACTACGTCACCGAGCTGCGGTCCCGCCCCACCGGCACCGCGTCCGCGTAGCGCGTATCCCACTGCTCCAGTCTGCTCCGGCCGGATCCGCAGCCGGGCGGCGACCCCGCGGCGGGTCGCCTATCACACACCCGCGGCGGGGACGCTCCGCTGGTACATGTCGGTCCAGCGCGCCTCGGTCAGCCCGACGGAGCGGTAGAGGGTGACCGGGGTGGTCGGGTTGGCCAGGTCCACGCCGAGCCCGGCCCCGGCCCGGCCCTTCGCGGCGTAGACGGCGAAGGCCCGGCGCAGCAGCGCCGCCCCCACCCCGCGCCGCCGGTACGCGGGCAGCACCGACAGCGTCCGGACCCAGCCCATGTCCTGGTCGAGCGTCTGGTCGGAGGACTGCAGGGCGCCGGCCGGCTCCCCGTCGACCTCGGCCACGAACCACTCGTCCCACGTCTTGTCGTGCGACGAGAGCTGCTCCCGCCACCGGTCGAAGTCGACCGGCTCGTAGTCGGGGGTGTCCCGGAACGCGGTGTCGAAGATCCGGTGGAACAGCCGCAGGTCGGCCTCGTCGTCGGCCCGCAGCGGCCGGACGGTGACCCCGGCCGGGGGCGTCGGCTCGGCGGGCAGGTCGGCCAGCGAGCGGGTCATCCGGATGTACCGCTTGAGGCGGGTGAAGCCCGCCGCGGCCAGCTCCTCGGCCCAGCGGGTCTCTGGCGCGAAGACGCCGGTCCGGGCGGTGAGCGCGGGAAGGCCGCGTTCGGCGGCCCGCTCGGCCACCCGGTCGAGCAGCCGTGCCAGCAGCGGGGCGCGCAGGTCGGCACCCCGGTCGGGGTCGACGTAGACCTCGACCCACTCCCGGCCCACCCCGGTCGGGTTGCTCAGGATCGTCCAGCCGACGGCGACGCCCTCCGGGTCGGTGACCAGCCAGGAGTCGCGGGCCGGGTCGACGAAGGGCGCGGTCAGGGCGTCCCGGACGTCCTCGGCGTCGAAGTCGGGGTAGCCGACGGCGAAGGTGTCGGCGGCGTGCACCACCGCCAGGATCGCGGGCACGTCGTCGAGGGTGGGGCGGCGGACCGTCCAGCCGGCGGGAAGCGTCACGCGGCAGATCCTGGCAGCCGCCCCGGCGACCGCGCTCCCCATTTATCCGCCACGGACGTGCGACCGGGCGGCGGTGAGCAGGTTGAGCAGTTCCGCGCCCTCGCCGGGGCCGAGCGCCCGGAACGCCGGAGAGACCAGCCGGTCGGTCACCGCCTCGGCCCAGAGCCGCCGCCGCACCAGTGGCCCGACCGGCGGGTACGGCGGTGACCAGCCGCAGGCGGCGGCCCCGGCGTCCCCCTCCGGCCCGGCCAGCACCGCCTCCAGCGGGGTCATCCCGGCGGCCCGCACCGCCAGCAGGTAAGCCCCGGCGAAGTGCTCGCGGAGCAACAGCAGCGCGACGGCGGCCCGGGCGCCCGGCGCGGGGTCGTCGACGGGCATGGCCCGCCAGGCGGCGAAGAGCGGCATCCCGCTGCCGTCCGCCGCGTCGACCGCCCGGCCCAGCAGCCCGGCGAGGCGTGCGGTCTCCGGAGCGTCGCCGAGGTGGGTGCCGCCCCACCGGCAGCACTCGGCCAGGTTCGCGCCCGCCACCTCCAGCGGAGGTACGGTCCGCACGGCGGCGTCCCAGCCGTCGGCGACCGCCTCCGGGGCGATGAACCCGAGCGCGGCGGCGACCGTCTCGGCGCGGACGTCGCCGAGCGCGCCGGCCCGGCCGGTGATGTAGAAGGCCCAGCCGGAGATGCCGAGCAGCCGAGCCCGGCGCAGCGTCGACGGGCAGCGGGAGAACGCCTCCCCGAGCTCCAGCACCAGCGGCTTGCTGGCGGCGGCGACCTGCTCCGGGGTCATCGGCGGCCCCCCACCGTCCGTCCACCGTGGTCATCCATCACGGTCAGTCTGCCTCGTCGCCACCCTCCGCGGCATCCCCCTCTTCGGCGTCCAGCGCCTCCAACGCGGCCTCCACCTCACCGGTGCGCCGGCGGGCGGCGGTGAGCGACCGTTCCGCGCCCCGGCGGGCCAGCTTGGCCCGGCTCAGCTCCTGCTCGGCGACGGCGCGGCGGCGTTCCAGCTCGGCCAGCTCGGTCTCGATCCGGTCCAGCGTCGCCACGCCGTCCCGTTCCGCGCCGGTGGCCTCGGTCAGCTCCGCCTCGGCCCGGTCCTGCTCGTCGCGGGCCTTCGCCAGCTCGCGCTCCACGGCCCGGCGGCGCTTCGCCCGCTCGGCCCGCGCCGCCCGCTCGGCGGCCCGCTCGTCGCGCGTCCGCCGGGCCTCGGCCCGCTCGGCCGCCCGTTCCGGTACGGCGGGCTCCTCCTCCCCGCCTCCGGTGACCAGCCGCAACTGCGGCCGGGGCACCTCGCCGAACCCGGCGTAGTGGCTGGGACGCAGCAGCCGGCCGGCGCGTACCTGCTCGGCCACCTCGGTGTCGGAGAGCGCCGCGTTCAGCGTCGCCTCGACCTCACCGAGCGGCAGCTTCCCGACCGGCGGGGCGCCCGGTTCGGCGGCGGCCAGCTTGCGTACCTCGGCGACCAGGGCGCCCACCACGGCCCGGCGCTGCGCGGAGAGCTCGCGGAGCCGGCCGCCGCGCAGCTCGCGCTGGGCGGAGCGGAGCGACTCGGCGAGCTGGGCCAGGTCGGCGACCAGCTCCGGGCGGCGGATGGCGAGCAGGTTGACCAGCCAGGCCGCCACGGTGGGCCGGCGCAGCTTGCCGATCTCCCGGGCGGCCTTCGGATCGCCGGCGCGGCGCGCCTCGGCAACCGCGGCGTCCCGGGCCGTGACGAAGCGGTCCGGCGGCGTCGCGTAGAGCCGCTGGACCAGGTCGGGGGGTGGTCCGGCCATGTCCGCTCAGGCGTCGATCCGGGTGCCCGGTTCCAGTCGCCGGTACTCGGTCTTCGACAGCGCGGAGTACTGCCGGTCGAGCACAGCGAAGCCGTTGTCGTTGAGCAGCGCGTCGTGCAGCGCGAACGCCCGCCGCGGCGCGACCGCCCGGATGAAGTCGACCACCTCGGAGAACTTCGACCAGGGCGCGTGGATCGGGGCGAAGAGGGTGTCCACCTGAACGTCGTCGGGGACGACGAGCGCGTCGCCCGGGTGGTAGACGACGTCGTTGAACAGGTAGCCGACGTTCGGGACCACGGGGATGTCCGGGTGGATGACGGCGTGCTGGCCGCCGTACGTGCGGACCGCCACCCCGGCCGGGGTGAACGACTCGCCCGGGGTGACCACGGTCAGCGCCTCGGCCGCGTCGCCGAGCACGCCGGCGAGCGAGGCCGGGCCGTACACCGGGACGGGCCGGCGGTCCAGCGCCCGGGTCAGCACCTCGACGTTGACGTGGTCCGGGTGCTCGTGGGTGATCAGCACCGCGTCCACCCCGTCCAGCGCCTCGGGTCCGCTGAAGACTCCGGGGTCCACGACCAGCACTCCCCCGTCGTGCTCCAGCCGGACGCAGGAGTGGGCGTACTTGGTGACCTGCATCGTGACTCCTCGATTATCGAATCGTGACGTCCTCAGCGCAGTCTGCCGGAACCGGCGCGGTGTCGCGTCGCGTCCGACGTATCGGTCCCGCAGCGGGGACCGCCGAAGGATCGGAGCGGGGACATGAGGATACGGGACAGCCGCCGCCGGGGCCGGGCACTCGCCGCGGCCGGGCTGCTGGTGCTGTTGGGCGCCGGGGCCTGCAGCGCGGGTGACGGCGGGAGCGACAACGCGGGTACGGCCGGACAGCCGCAGGCGGCGGCGGGCGGGGAGGCCGCCCGGGACCAGGCCGCACCGGAGCAGGCGAAGTCCGGCGCGGGCGGCGCGGACCTGAGGGTCGACCAGCGGGCGATCATCTACACCGGAACGCTCCAGGTGCGGGTGGACGACGTGGAGCGGGCGGCCCGCGAGGCGAGCACGGTGGTGACCGGGGCCGGCGGCTTCGTCGGCGGCGACCAGCGCCACAGCGACTCGGCGGACGCCCGGGCCGAGCTGATCCTGCGGGTGCCCGCGGATCGATTCACGAAGGTGCTGGAGGCACTGGTCGACCTCGGTGAGCAGGAGCGGCGCGAGGTGCGGACCGAGGACGTCACCGAGGAGACCGTGGACCTGGACGCCCGGATCGCCACCCAGCGCGCCCGGGTGGACAGCGCCCGGCGGCTGCTGGCCCGGGCCACCTCGATCAGCGACCTGGTCACGCTGGAGAACGAGGTGGGCCGCCGGGAGGCGGATCTCGCCTCGCTGGAGGCGAAGAAGCGCCGGCTCGCCGACCTCACCGCGCTCTCCACGATCACGGTGACCTTCGTCGGCCCGGAGGCCGTGGCCGCCGAGGAGGAGACGGATCTCGGCTTCCTGGCCGGTCTGCGCGGCGGCTGGTCGGCGTTCGTGGGCGCGGTGCGGGTGGCGCTCACGGTGCTGGGCGCGGTGCTGCCGTTCGCGGTGGCGATCGGGGTGCCGGTGGCGCTGCTGGTGGCCCTGGCCCGCCGGCGCGCACGCCGTACGCCGCCGGCCGGCCCGGCGCTGCCGGAACCGGCCGGTCCGGTGCCTAGCGGACCGCCGCCAGTGCCCGCAGCGCGGTCTGGACCATGAGGCGTACGCCGACCGGGATGGCGCGCTCGTCCACGTCGAACGAGGCCCGGTGCAGGTCCACGTTGGGCCCGTTGCGGCCGACGCCGAGGCGGGCGAGCGCGCCGGGCACGTGCTCCAGGTACCAGGAGAAGTCCTCGCCACCCATGCTCTGCGGGGTCTCCGCGATGCCCTCCGGCCCGAGCGCGGCCGCGGTGGCGGCGGTGAGCACGCCGATGGCCCGGGCGTCGTTGGTGACCGGCGGCCGGCCGCGCAGGTATTCCAGGTCGACGGTGGCGCCGGTGGGGGCGAGCACGTCCCGCACCACCTGAGCCACGATCTTCGGGGCCTGGTCCCAGGTCTCCCGGTCCATCACCCGCAGGGTGCCGGCGGCGCAGGCCTCGGAGGGGATGACGTTGTAGCGGGTGCCGGCCGAGGCGTGGCCGAACACCAGCAGCAGCCCGCTGTTGGCCGGCACCCGGCGGCTGACCAGGGTCGGCACCTCGGTGACCAGCCGGCCGAGGGCGTCGACCAGGTCGACCGTCAGGTGCGGGCGGGCGGTGTGTCCGCCGGGGCCGGTGAGCCGGACGGTGACGTTGTCGGCGGCGGCGGTGATCGGGCCGACCCGCAGGCCGACCTTGCCGACCGGCAGGTTCGGGTCGCAGTGCAGGGCGAAGATCTGCACGACGTCGTCCAGGCCGCCGGCCTCGATGACCTCCAGCGAGCCGCAGGGCAGGATCTCCTCGGCGGGCTGGAAGATGAGCCGCACCCGGCCGTCGAGCTGGCCGAGGTCGGCGAGCTGGGCGAGCAGCATGCCGACGCCGAGCATCACGGTGGTGTGCACGTCGTGGCCGCAGGCGTGGCAGACGCCGTCCACCGTGGACCGGTACGGCACGTCCTTCGGGTCGCTGAGCGGCAGCGCGTCGATGTCGGCGCGGAGCGCGATCACCGGGCCGTCCGGGCGCCCGTCGATGTCGCAGATGACGCCGTTGCCCTTGGGCAGCAGGCGCGGCTTCAGCCCGGCGAGGGAGAGTTCGCGGTGGACCAGTGCGGCCGTCTCGAACTCCTCGCCCGACAGCTCGGGGTGGGAGTGGATGTGACGGCGGGTCGCGATGAGGCCGGGTACCCGAAGGGCGAGCAGATGGTCGAGCTCGAGGGGCAGGGGCTGGGACCCGGTCGGCGCCTCCGGCCAGGACGACGCCAGCGGGCCGCCCGGGGGCAGCGTCAACGCACTCGTCACGTCGAATTCTCGATCACTAGAGATGGATGGATCATCGGGGAGAACAGCAGACAGCCTAGACCTCCGGCGGTGACGCTGCGCAACATCTTTCGCGTAGCGGTCGGACCGCGCAGCGTCACGAATGCCCTGGTGAGAGGGCTCGAATATCTGCGGGACAGCAGGTAGATCGCGGTCGAACGCCGTCATCTGCCCCACACCTCCTACAACGCGTAACCGATTCAACGGTCACCAAATCCCGGGCCGTCGTTCCGAATTGTCGCATTAGTCGCGGCAATTAACTGCCGCTCGGACAATTGCGCGACAACGGTCGGCTGTCGGACGACTCCCCACGGTGACATGCGGGCCCGAAGTGCGACCGCACAGGCTGTCCGTCCCGTTCACCCGAGCGGGTTACCCGCATTCCGGAACCGCACACGCGCGCCGGCCCCGGCCACGCTGCCGACCGACCCGGGGAGCGGCGCCCGGGCGGCGTCGCCCGGGGAGGATCCGCGCCGAGCCGTCACCGCCCCCGCCACCTGCGGGGAGACCATCGACTGTACGCCGCCGCGAGGCGTACGCCCAGGTCAGCGCGGGGGCCGGGAACGCGACGGCGGCCCGGGCCGGACACCGCGAGGTGCCGGCGGGGCCGCCGTCGGGTCGACTCAGAACCGGTCGCTCGGCCGGTGGATCCCCCACATGTCGCGCAGCGTCCCGCACACCTCGCCGACCGTGGCCCGGGCCCGCAGCGCCTCCTTCATCGGGTAGAGCACGTTGGCGTTGCCCTCGGCCGCGGCCCGCAGTTCGGCCAGGGCGCGCTCGACCGCACCGGAGTCCCGCTGGGCGCGCAGCTTGGCCAGCCGCTCCGCCTGGCCGACCTCGATCGACGGGTCCACCCGCAGCGGCTCGTACGGCTCCTCCTCGTCGATCTGGAACCGGTTGAGCCCGACCACCACCCGCTCACCCGAGTCGATCTCCTGGGCGATCCGGTACGCGGACTGCTCGATCTCCCGCTTCTGGAAGCCGGCCTCGATGGCGTCCACCGCCGAACCGTGGTCGAAGACCCGCTGCATCAGCTCGTCGGCGGCCGTCTCCAGCTCGGCGGTCATCGCCTCCACCACGTACGAGCCGGCGAACGGGTCGACGGTGGCGGTCAGGTCCGTCTCGTACGCCAGCACCTGCTGGGTACGCAGGGCCAACCGGGCCGCCTTCTCTGTGGGCAGCGCGATCGCCTCGTCGAAGCTGTTGGTGTGCAGCGACTGGGTGCCGCCGAGCACCGCGCCGAGGCCCTGCACCGCCACCCGGACCAGGTTGACCTCCGGCTGCTGGGCGGTGAGCTGCACGCCCGCGGTCTGGGTGTGGAACCGCAGCATCATCGACTTCGGGTCCTTCGCCCCGAACTCGTCGCGCATCAGCCGGGCCCAGATGCGCCGGGCCGCCCGGAACTTGGCGACCTCTTCCAGCAGCGTGGTGCGGGCCACGAAGAAGAACGACAGCCGGGGCGCGAAGTCGTCCACGGCCAGCCCGGCGGCGAGCGCCGCCCGGACGTACTCCACGCCGTTGGCCAGGGTGAACGCGATCTCCTGCGCGGGGGACGCGCCGGCCTCGGCCATGTGGTAGCCGGAGATGGAGATGGTGTTCCACTTCGGCACCTCGGCCCGGCAGTAGGCGAAGGTGTCGGCGACCAGGCGCAGCGAGGGCTTCGGCGGGAAGATGTACGTCCCCCGGGCGATGTACTCCTTGAGGATGTCGTTCTGGATGGTGCCGTTGAGCGCCGACCCCGGCACCCCGGACTCCTCCGCCACGAGCTGGTAGAGCAGGAGCAGCACCGAGCCGGGCGCGTTGATGGTCATCGAGGTGGAGACCTTGTCCAGCGGGATGCCGTCGAAGAGCGTCCGGATGTCCTCGATGGAGTCGATGGCGACCCCGACCTTGCCCACCTCGCCGTGCGCGATCGGGTCGTCGGAGTCGTACCCCATCTGGGTGGGCAGGTCGAAGGCGACGGAGAGGCCCATGGTGCCGGCGCGCAGCAGCTGGTGGTAGCGCGCGTTGCTCTCCGTGGCGGTGCCGAAGCCGGCGTACTGCCGCATGGTCCACGGGCGGGAGGTGTACATCGTGGGGTAGACCCCGCGGGTGTACGGGTATTCGCCCGGGCCGGCCAGCCGGGAGTCCAGGTGCTCCGGAAGGTCGGCCGCCGTGTAGACGCCCTTGATCGGGAAACCCGACTCGCTTGACCGCGCTTCGCTCATTACCGGATGGTAGGACGCGGTCGCCGTTCGTTGGGTGAGGGATACGGCACACCGCGCGGGCGGCCATCGACTGGAGGTGAGTACCTGGACACATACCGTCGAGTAGTTAAACGCCCGCCGCGTCGGGTTTCGCATCGGGCGTCGGAACCAGCAAGATAGGGGGGTTGTGTCCCAGCCCCCTCGATATCCCCCGGTGGCTTTTCTGTGACTCAGATCCCGACGTGGAGCGGCGGACCGGCCAGTCCCCCCACTGGACGCGCAGCACCCGGCACCACCATCGGTGACCGCTACTCGCTGCGCTCGCCGGTGGGCAACGGCGGCATGGGCACGGTCTGGCGTGCGACAGACACCCTGCTGCGCCGCGACGTGGCGGTGAAGGAGGTTGTCCTCCCGCCGGGGCTCGCCCCCAGCGACCGCGACGCGATGTACGAACGGACCCTCCGCGAGGCGCGCGCCGCCGCGGCGATCCAGCACCCCGCCGTGGTCCAGGTCTACGACGTGGTCACCGAGGGTGGCCGCCCGTGGATCGTGATGGAGCTGCTGGACGCCCGCAGCCTGGCCGACATGGTGATCGAGGACGGGCCGGTCGCGCCCCGCGCCGTCGCCAAGATCGGCATCGCCCTGCTCGGCGCGCTGGAGGTGGCGCACGCGATCGGCGTGCTGCACCGCGACGTGAAGCCGGCCAACGTGCTCATCTGCTCCGACGGCCGGTGCGTGCTGACCGACTTCGGCGTGGCCCGGATGCCCACCGACGTGCAGCTCACCACCCCCGGCATGGTGCTCGGCTCGCCGCACTTCATCTCCCCCGAGCGGGCCATGGGCCAGGAGTTCGGCCCGCCCAGCGACCTCTTCTCGCTCGGCGTGACGCTCTACACCGCGGTGGAGGGGCGTCCCCCGTTCGACAAGGGCGACCCGATCGAGACCATGCACGCGGTGGTCGAGGACCCGCCGGCCACCCCGCAGCGCAGCGGCCCGCTGACCCGGGTGCTGATGGGCCTGCTGGAGAAGGACCCGGCCCGCCGGCTGGACGTGCACACCGCCCGGGGCATGCTCCGCGAGCTGCTCGCCGGCCCGCTGACCAGCACCGCCACCGCGGTCAACTCGGTCACCGACCCGTACGCCGTGGTGCCCGTGCAGCGGCCGTCGACGCCGCCGCCCGCCATCGAGCCGAAGCCGAGCGGGCAGATCGGCGGCCCGGCGATGATCGCCCCCGGCGAGTCGCTGACCGACCGGCTCGCCGCCCTGCGCCGCGGCGAGCGTCCCGGCTCCTCGGCGGCTGCGGGCGGCGCCGCGCTCGACGAGACCAGCGCCGACGCGCTGGCCGGCCCGCTGCACACCCCCACCGGGGCGATGTCCGGACCGGGCGGGCCGCCGGAGGCCACGCAGCGCATCTCGCCGGACGCCACCCAGCGGCTCGGTCACACCGCCGGGCCGGACGCCACCCAGCGGGTGCCCGCCGGCCACCCCGACGCCACCCAGCCCGTCTACGGGCGAGGCGCCGAGGCCACCCAACCGGTCTACGGCGGCAACCAGTGGTCGGTGCCGGGCACCGGCCAGCCCTGGACGACCACCCCGGCCGCCCCGCCGGCCGGCGACGGCGCGCTCGGCCGGGCCAAGGGTGTCGGCGGCCAACTCGTCGACCGGGTGAAGGGCTGGCCGCGCAAGGTCCAGCTCGCCGCCGCCGGTGGCGTGGCCGTGCTGCTCCTGGTCGGCGTGATCGCGCTGACCAGCGGCGGCGACGACGCGCCCCCGCCGATCGTGGGCACGCTGCCCTCGTCGTCCGCCGAGGCTCCGCCGGTGGAGATGCAGGAGCAGTCCGTCAAGGGCGTCACCCTCCAGGTGCCGAAGGGCTGGGATCGCAAGACCGGCGGGGTCTTCGTCGACTTCGTCGACCCGCAGACCGAGGGCCGCAAGGTGCGCGTCCTCGCCGAGGAGTGGAACGGGACCTCGATCAGCTGGGCCGAGTTCGCCTCCCGCAACCTGCGCGACAAGAGCAAGTCCTGCGCCAAGCCCTATGAGCAGCTGGCGATGACCGAGCCGACGCTGGCCGGCAAGCCGGCCGCGGAGTTCGAATACACCTGCGGCGACAGCGATGCCAAGCGGCACGGTATGTGGCGCGGCGTGGTGCAGGACGGCAAGGTCTACTCGTTCTACCTGACCGCGAACGAGGCCGACTTCGCCGCGAGCAAGCCGATCTTCGAGGCGATGGCCCGCTCGTTCCAGCTCACCGGGGCCAACTGAAGTCGAGGCCGACGGGCAGTGGTGATCCGCCGCCGTGCTTTCATGAGGCAATGGCGGCGGAAACCACTGACCTTGACGACCTTCGCGCCCGGGCCGAGCGCTGGCTCGACGACGACCCCGACCCGGCCGACCGGGACGAGCTGCGCGCCGTCCTCGCCGCGCTGCCGGGCACCGCGCCGGAGCTGGCCGACCGGTTCGCCGGCCCGCTGGCCTTCGGCACCGCCGGGCTGCGCGGCCCGCTGCGGGCCGGCCCGAACGGGATGAACCTCGCGGTGGTGACCCAGGCCGCCGCCGGGCTGGTCGGCTGGCTCGCCGCTCAGGGCGGCGAGGGCCCGCTGGTGATCGGGTACGACGCCCGGCGCGGCTCGCTGGCCTTCGCCGAGCGCACCGCCCAGGTGGCCACCGGCGCGGGTCGCCAGGCGCTGCTGCTGCCCCGCCCGCTGCCCACTCCGGTGCTGGCCTTCGCGGTGCGCCACCTGGGCGCCGTGGCCGGGGTGATGGTCACGGCCAGCCACAACCCGCCGCAGGACAACGGCTACAAGGTCTACCTGGGTGCGCAGCTCGGCGGGGTGCTGGGCGCGGGCGCGCAGATCGTGCCGCCGGCCGACGCCGGCATCGAGGCGGCCATCCGGGCGGTCGGCCCGCTGGCCGAGGTGCCGCTCGGCCTGCCCGGCCAGGTGCTCGGCGACGACCTGATCACCGGGTACGTCGAGCGGGCCGCCGCGGTGGTCGACCCGGCCGGGCCGCGGGACCTGAAGGTGGCGTACACGCCGCTGCACGGGGTGGGCGCCGCGGTGCTGACCGCCGCGTTCGCCCGGGCCGGTTTCGCGACGCCCGGCGTGGTGCCCGAGCAGGCCGAGCCGGACCCGGCCTTCCCGACGGTCAGCTTTCCCAACCCGGAGGAGCCGGGCGTGGTCGACAAGCTGGTCGCGCTGGCCGGCAGCACCGGCGCGGACATCGCCATCGCCAACGACCCGGACGCGGACCGGTGCGCGGTGGCCGTGCCGGCGGACGGGGGCTGGCGGATGCTGCGCGGCGACGAGGTGGGCGCGCTGCTCGCCGACCACCTCATGCGGCGCGGGGTGACCGGCCTCTACGCCACCACGATCGTCTCCTCGACCCTGCTCCGGGCCATGGCCGCGGCCCGGGGGCTGCCCTACGACGAGACGCTGACCGGGTTCAAGTGGATCGTGCGGGCCGGTGGTGGCCGGGAGCCGCTGGTCTTCGGCTACGAGGAGGCGCTCGGCTACTGCGTCGCGCCGGAGCACGTCCGGGACAAGGACGGCATCACGGCCGCGCTGACCGTCGCCGAACTGGCCGCCGGCCTCAAGGCGGAGGGCCGGACGCTGAGCGACCGGCTGGACGAGCTGGCCGCCGAGTTCGGCGTGCACCACACCGACCAGCTCTCGGTCCGGGTGGAGGACCTACGGGTGATCGCGGATGCCATGGCCCAGATCCGGGCGGCCACCCCGACCGCCCTGCTCGGGCACCCGGTCACCGGGACGCTCGACCTGCTCCCCGAGGCGGACGTGGTGATCCTGCGGACCGACGCCGCCCGGGTGGTGATCCGCCCCTCCGGCACCGAGCCGAAGCTCAAGGCGTACCTGGAGGTGGTGGAGCCGGTGACGGACGGCGACGTCCCCGCGGCCCGCCGCCGCGCCCAGGCCGCAGTGACGGAACTCCGCAACGAGATCGCCAAAGCCCTCGGCCTCTGACCCGCGCCCGTCCCCGCGTTGATCATGAAGTTAGCGGCAGAGAAGCGGTTTCCGCCGCCGCTAACTTCATGATCACCGGGGCGTGGGCGGGTGGGACGGGGGACGGTCAGGGGCGTTTGCCCAGGGCGGCGTCCACCGCCTGGGCCAGGGCGGCGATGACCAGGCTCACCGAGGGGCGGACGACGCTGTCGTCGAGGCTCACCGTGCCGGAAAAGCCGGCGCCGCTGGCGATCTCCGCCAGGCGCTTGCCGGCGTCGTCGGCGGCGGTGCCGGTCAGGCGGAGCGCCGGCTCCATCCGCAGCACCGCGACCAGGGTGGCGAGCGCGGCGGTCCGCTCGTCGGGGATCTGCCCGACGGTCAGCGCGTCGGCCAGCCGCTGCCGGATGTCGGCCTCCACCGAGGCGTCCGCGACGGGGTAGCGGTGCACGTGGATGAAGCCCAGCTCGGTCTCGTCGACGTCCCGCACCACGCCCCGGCCGCAGAGGTCGCCGAGGATCCGGTCGCGCAGGCCGTGCCGCAGCCGCTGCACCCACGAGGACGGGGTGTGCGGGGTGTCGGCGGCGATCCGGCCGAGGACCTCGTCGGCGATGGGCTCGCCGGTCGGCGCCGGGTCGAGCACGGCCAGGTTCCCGTCGGCGTACGCGATCCGGCCGGCCAGGGCCAGCTCGACCAGCACGGCGGCGGCCATCCCCAGGTCCAGGCTGATCCGCGGCATGGTCGCCTTGCCGGTTTCGTCGTCATAGGCGAGCAGCAGCAGCTCTTCGGCGAGCGCAACACCAGTCATGGCCCGAGACGCTAGCGGCTGGACGCACCCCGCGCACGGACTCGCCGTGTCCGTAGCCCGGCGGCCCGCCGGCGCTGCCGACGGGCCGGTCCGGGGATCAGAAGCGGGGCATGCCGCCGAACTGGCGGTCCCCGGCGTCGCCGAGGCCCGGGACGATGAACATCCGGTCGTTGAGGCCCTCGTCGATCGCGGCGGTGACCAGGCGCAACGGCAGCCCGGAGCGCTCCAGTCGCTCGATGCCGACCGGCGCGGCGAGGACGCAGAGCACCGTGATGTCGGTGCAGCCGCGGTCGGCGAGCAGCCGGCAGCCGTGCTCCAGCGAGCCGCCGGTGGCCAGCATCGGGTCGAGCACCAGCACCGGCAGGCCGCTCAGGTCGCGGGGCAGCGACTCCATGTACGGCCGCGGCTCGTACGTCTCCTCGTCGCGGGCCAAGCCGACGAAGCCCATCGACGACTCGGGCAGCAGGCCGAGCGCGGCGTCGGCCATGCCGAGACCGGCCCGCAGCACCGGAACCAGCAGCGGCGGGTTCGCCAGCCGGGTGCCCTCGGTGGCGGTGACCGGGGTCTGCACCGGGTACCTCTCGACGGGGAACGAGCGCGCGGCCTCGTACACCAGCATGGTGGTGAGTTCGTGCAGCGCGGCCCGGAACGACGCGGAGTCGGTCCGGGCGTCCCGCATGGCGGTCAGCCGCGCCTGGGCGAGCGGGTGGTCAATGACGTGTACGTCCACGATCGCTCAACCTACCGGTCCGGGGGCGGGCGCATCGCGGGTGCGGGCGGACCAGCGACGCCGCTCACGTGTGGGCCGCCGGACGGGCCGGCGTGACCAAGATCACGGCACTCGCGAGTGCGTAGTATTCGGGGCATGACGGCGACAGCGACGTCGGCCCGGTCGGAGCTCTCCGAGCTGGGACGATCCGAGACCGCTCTGCGGACCTTCCTGCACGGCCTGCCCGGCGTGGACCAGGTCGGCGCGGAGCAGCGGGCGGCACAGCTCGGCACCCGCTCCATCAAGACCACCGCCAAGGCGCAGGCCATCGACCTGGCGATCCGGATGGTCGACCTGACCACCCTCGAAGGGGCCGACACCCCCGGCAAGGTGCGGGCGCTCGCCGCCAAGGCGCTGCGTCCCGACCCGGCCGACCCGTCCTGCCCGCACGTCGGCGCCGTCTGCGTCTATCCGGCGATGGTCCCGTACGTGGCCGAGGTGCTGCGCGGCTCGGGCGTGCACCTGGCCAGCGTGGCGACCGCCTTCCCGTCCGGCCAGGCCCCCCTGGAGGTCAAGCTCGCCGACACCCGGGCGGCCGTCGAGGCCGGCGCGGACGAGATCGACATGGTGATCAACCGGGGCGCTTTCCTGGCCGGCCGCTACAAGGAGGTCTACGACGAGATCGTGGCCACCAAGGAGGCCTGCGGCGACGCTCACCTCAAGGTGATCCTGGAGACCGGCGAGCTGGCGACCTACGACAACGTGCGCCGCGCCTCCTGGCTGGCCATGCTGGCCGGCGGCGACTTCATCAAGACCTCCACCGGCAAGGTCCCGGTCGCGGCCACCCTGCCGGTGACTTTGGTGATGCTGGAGGCGGTCCGCGACTTCCGCGCCGCCACCGGGCGGCAGGTCGGCGTGAAGCCGGCCGGCGGCATCAAGACCACCAAGGACGCGATCAAGTACCTGGTCATGGTCAACGAGACCGTCGGCCCCGACTGGCTGGACCCGGACTGGTTCCGGTTCGGCGCGTCCAGCCTGCTCAACGACCTGCTGATGCAGCGCACCAAGCTGACGACCGGCGTCTACGCCGGCCCCGACTACTTCACCCTGGACTGAGCGCGATGTTCGAATACGCACCCGCCCCCGAGTCGCGCTCGGTGGTGGACATCAAGCCCTCGTACGGGCTCTTCGTCGACGGCAAGTTCGTCGACCCGACCGACGGCGGCAGCTTCAAGTCGATCAACCCGGCCTCCGAGGAGGTGCTGGCCGAGATCGCCGAGGCCGGCAGCCAGGACGTGGACCGCGCCGTCCGCGCCGCCCGCGAGGCGTACCAGAAGGTCTGGGGTCCGATGCCGGGCCGGGACCGGGCCAAGTACCTGTTCCGGATCGCCCGGATCATCCAGGAGCGCTCCCGCGAGCTGGCCGTGCTGGAGTCGCTGGACAACGGCAAGCCGATCAAGGAGTCCCGGGACGTCGACCTGCCCCTGGTCGCCGCGCACTTCTTCTACTACGCCGGCTGGGCCGACAAGCTGGAGCACGCCGGCTTCGGCGCGAATCCGCGCCCCCTCGGCGTGGCCGCGCAGGTCATCCCGTGGAACTTCCCGCTGCTCATGCTGGCCTGGAAGATCGCCCCGGCGCTCGCGGCCGGCAACACCGTGGTGCTCAAGCCGGCCGAGACCACCCCGATGACCGCGCTGCTCTTCGCCGAGATCTGCCAGCAGGCCGACCTGCCGGCCGGCGTGGTCAACATCGTCACCGGGGCCGGCGAGACCGGCCGGGCGCTGGTCGAGCACCCGGGCGTGGACAAGGTCGCCTTCACCGGCTCCACCGAGGTCGGCAAGGCCATCGCCCGCGCGGTCGCCGGCACCCGCAAGAAGCTCACCCTGGAGCTGGGCGGCAAGGCCGCCAACATCGTCTTCGACGACGCCCCGGTCGACCAGGCCGTCGAGGGCATCGTCAACGGCATCTTCTTCAACCAGGGGCACGTCTGCTGCGCCGGCTCCCGGCTGCTGGTCCAGGAGTCGGTCGCCGACCGGGTGCTGGAGTCGCTGAAGCGGCGGATGGCCCAGCTCCGGGTGGGCGACCCGCTGGACAAGAACACCGACATCGGCGCGATCAACTCGGCCGCCCAGCTGGCCCGGATCCGGGAGCTGTCGGAGGCCGGCGCCGCCGAGGGCGCCGAGCGCTGGTCGCCGCCGTGCGAGCTGCCTGACCGCGGCTTCTGGTTCGCGCCGACCATCTTCACCGGGGTCACCCAGGCGCACCGGATCGCCCGCGAGGAGATCTTCGGCCCGGTGCTGTCCGTGCTGACCTTCCGCACCCCGGCCGAGGCCGTGGAGAAGGCCAACAACACGCCGTACGGGCTGTCGGCCGGGATCTGGACCGACAAGGGCTCCCGGATCCTGTGGACGGCCGACCGGCTGCGCGCCGGCGTGGTCTGGGCCAACACGTTCAACAAGTTCGACCCCACCTCGCCGTTCGGCGGCTACAAGGAGTCGGGCTACGGCCGCGAGGGCGGCCGGCACGGGCTGGAGGCGTACCTCAATGTCTGAGCGGGTCGCGGTACGCAAGACGTACAAGCTCTTCATCGGCGGGAAGTTCCCGCGCAGCGAGTCGGGACGGTCGTATCTCGTGCAGGACTCCAACGTGTCGCTGGCCTCCCGCAAGGACGCGCGGGACGCGGTGGTCGCCGCCCGGGCCGCCGTGAAGGGCTGGGCCGGGGCGACCGCGTACAACCGCGGTCAGATCCTCTACCGGGTCGCCGAGATGCTGGAGGGCCGGCGCGACCAGTTCGTCGCCCTCGGCGCGCCCGCCGACGAGGTCGACGCGGCCATCGACCGCTGGGTCTGGTACGCCGGCTGGTCCGACAAGCTCCCCCAGGTCTACGGCGGCGCGAACCCGGTGGCCGGGCCGTACTTCAACCTGTCCGCGCCGGAGCCGACCGGTGTGGTGGCCGTGGTGGCCCCGGAGTCCCCGGCGCTGCTCGGCCTGGTCAGCGTGATCGCCCCGGCGATCGTCACCGGCAACACCGTGGTGGTGGCCGCCTCCCCGTCGGCGCCGCTGGCCGCGGTGACCCTGGCCGAGGTGCTGGCCACCTCCGACCTGCCGGGCGGGGTGGTGAACATCCTCACCGGCCGGCTGTCGGAGACCGTGCCGACGCTGGCCGCGCACATGGACGTCAACGCCATCGACCTGACCGGGGTCGCCGACGCCGAACTGGCCGCCGAGCTGGAGGTCAAGGCCGCGGAGAACCTCAAGCGGGTGCTCCGGCCGGCTCCGGCCGACCACGACTGGTTCGCCGACCCGGGCATCGCCCGGATGACCACGCTTCTGGAGACCAAGACCGTCTGGCACCCCAAGGGCGTGTGAGTCCGTTCTACTACGCGAGGTAGGATTAGCGGGTGACTCGGCTCGGTGATCTGGAACGTGCGGTGATGGACGTGCTGTGGGACTCGGTCCCCGCCACGTCGGACGGCGTGACCGTACGCGAGGTCGCCGACGCCCTCGACGGGCGTGAGCTGGCCTACACGACGGTGATGACCGTGCTGGACCGGCTCACCGGCAAGGGCATGGTGCAGCGCGAGCGGGAGGGGCGGGCCTGGCGTTACCGGCCCGCCGCCACCCGCGAGGCGCACATCGCCCAGCTCATGCTCGACGCCCTCGACCTCGGCGGCAGCCGGGACGCCGCGCTGGTGCGCTTCGCCCGCTCGGTGACCGGCACCGAGGCCGAGGTGCTGCGCGCGGCGCTCAGCGCCGAGGCGGCCCTGGCCGGCTCCGGGCCGGCCGAGTCCGGGCTGACCGACCGGGTCGAGGACCCGCGGGCCGGCGGCCCGGCGCTCGACGAGGCGACGGACCGGTAGGGCGGCCGCCGTGGCGTACGCCGTGCACTTCGCCGCGACCACCCTGGCCTGCTGGCTGACCGCGCAGGTCCTGGCCGCCGCGCGGTGGACCTGGCAGGCCCCGCGGGTGGCGATCGTCTGCTGGCAGGCGGTCGGGCTGGCACTCGGCCTCTCCGCCATGGGTCTGCCCATGGCCCTCGGCCTGGCCGCGTACGAGCTGCCGACGGGGAGCGCGCTGCTCACCCTCGCCGACGACCTGGCCCACGGCACCCTGCCGGCCGGGCTCGGCGCGTTACACCTCGGTCTGGTCGGGGTCGGCTTCGGCATCGGCGCGGTGCTGCTCACCACGACCGTGCGCAGCATCCACGGCACGGTACGCGCCCAGCGCCGGCACCGGGAGCTGCTCAGCCTGGTCGCCCGGCGCGACCCGACGGTGCCCGGCGCGCTGGTGCTCGACCACCCGAGCGCGGCCGCGTACTGCCTGCCCGGGGTGAAGCCCCGGGTGGTGGTCAGCGCCGGCACGCTCAGCCTGCTCGACCGGGCCGAACTGGCGGCGGTGCTCACCCATGAGCGGGCGCACGCCCAGGAGCGGCACGACCTCGTGCTGCTGCCGTTCACCGCGCTCTGCCGGGCGCTGCCGTGGTTCCGCTGGGTGCGGGACGCCCACGAGCGGGTGGCCCTGCTGGTCGAGATGCGCGCCGACGACAAGGCCCGCGAGCTGCACGCGGAGGAGCCGCTGGCCGGCGCGCTGCGCCGGTTCGCCGCCGCCGGGCACCGGGTCACCCCGGCCGGCACCCTCGGCCTCGGCGACCGCGACCTCGACGTACGGGTGCAGCGGCTCCTGGTGGCCGACCGGCCGCCCCGGGTGCTCGGCGCCACCGCGCTGTCCGTCGCGGCCCTGCTGGTCGCCCTGCCGATCTCCCTCTTCCTGAGCTGACCGGTGCGCAGCCCGCCCGGAGCCGCCACCGATCCGCATAGGTAGCGATGCTACGTGTAGGCTCGCTATGACAAGTGAGTCAACTCGTGGGAGAACGGCCATGGATCCCCTGCTCCTCGCCCGCCTGCAGTTCGCCACGACCACCTCGATCCACTTCCTGTTCGTGGTGGTCACCCTCGGCCTGGTCACCCTGCTGGTCGGCCTGCAGACCGCCGGCTTCGTCACCGGCAAGCCGGTGTACGAGCGACTCACCCGCTTCTGGGGCCAGCTCTACGTGATCAACTACGTGCTCGGCATCGCCACCGGGATCGTGATGGAGTTCCAGTTCGGGCTGAACTGGAGCGGCCTGTCGCGCTACGTGGGCAACGTATTCGGCGCCCCGCTGGCCATCGAGACGCTGGTCGCCTTCTTCCTGGAGTCCACGTTCCTCGGTATGTGGATCTTCGGCTGGCACCGGCTGCGGCGCGGCGTCCACCTGGCGTTGCTCTGGGGCGTCGCGCTCACCGCGTACGCCTCGGCCTTCTGGATCATGGTGGCCAACGCCTGGCTCCAGCACCCGGTCGGCTACGAGGTCCGCGACGGCGTCGCCCACCTCACCGACTTCGGCGCGCTGCTCACCAACCCCACCCTCGGCTTCGCCTTCGGCCACGTGGTCTCGGCCGGCCTGGTCACCGGCGGGATGCTGATGGCCGCGGTCAGCGCCTGGCACCTGATCCGGCGTACCCCGGACTTCCTGCTCTTCCGCAAGTCACTGCGGCTCGGCCTGATCACCGCGGCGCTCGCGGTGACCACGCTCCAGGGCTTCGGCTTCGCGCAGTTCGGCCCGGTCGGTGAACTCCAGCCGACCAAGTTCGGCGGCGGGGCCGACCGCGACGCGCTGGTCGCCGAGTGGACGGCGAGGTTCGGCCCGGGCGACTACACGCCGCCGGTGCTGTCCAACGTCGGCCTGGGCTTCATGATCCTGATCGGCTTCACCCTGGGCTGCGCCTGGTTGCTGCTGCCGCTGCTCTGGCGGGACTGGATCATCCGGTTGAAGTTCCCGCTCTGGCTGGTGCTGCTCGCCGTGCCGCTGCCCTTCGTCGCCGTGATCCTCGGCTGGATCGCCCGCGAGGTCGGACGCCAGCCCTGGGTCGCGTACGGGCTGCTGCCGACCGGGCAGGCCGTCTCGCCGGTGAGCGCCGGGCTGATGCTCACCTCGCTGATCGGCTTCACCCTGCTGCTCGGCACCCTCGCCGTCACCAACTGGGTGCTGCTGGCCCGGCACGCCGCCCGGGGCGCCCATGATCCCGCGCTCGGCCGGCCACCCGCGCCGGACACCGACCACCACCCCCACCCCGTGTTCGCCTGAGGGAGGCCCGCCGTGGAACTCGCCTGGTACGCCCTGCTCGGCCTCTTCTTCGCCACCTACCTCGTGCTCGGCGGCTACGACTACGGCGTCGGGCTGCTGCTGGCCCGGGGCGCCACGCCGGAGGCCCGGCGCGCCGCGCTGAACGCGGTCGGGCCGTTCTTCCTCGGCAACGAGGTCTGGCTGGTGGCCGCGGTCGGCATCCTGTTCGGCGCCTTCCCCACCCTGGAGGGCGAGCTGCTCTCCGGCTGCTATCCGGCCGTGCTCGCCGCGCTCGCCGGAGTGGTGCTGGTGACGGCCGGGGTGCAGCTGCGCAGCCGGCCGCGGGGCCGGGCGGCCCGGGCCGGCTGGGACCGGGTGGTGGTGGCCGGCAGCGTGCTGGCGGCGCTCGGCTGGGGCGCGCTGCTCGGCGGGCTGCTCCAGGGCGTACCGCCGGGCGGCGACGGGCACGTGGCCGGCGTCGGCCACCTGCTCACCCCGTTCGTGGCCGCCGCCGCGCTGGCGCTGCTCGCGCTGGTCGCCGTGCAGGGTGCGACCTTCCTCACGCTGCGGCTGCCGGCCTCCGACGTGCCGTCGGCCGCCCGGCTGGCCCGCAGCCTGGTGCCGGCGGCGCTCACCGCGGTCGCCACCGCCGCCGTCCTGGGCCTGCTCTCCGACCGGGTACGCGCCGCCGTGGGACGCCCGGCGATCGCCGTACTCCTGCCGTTGGCGCTGGTGGCGGCGCTGCTGGTGGCCCGCGCGGCGCTGCGGCGGGGCCGGGCCGGGGTGGCCTTCGCGGCGACCAGCGCGGCACTGGCCCTGCCGGCGCCGCTGATCGGCGCCGCGCTCTGGCCCCGGGTACTGGTCTCCACCGCGGACCCGGCGACCGCACTGACCGTCGCGGACGCCGCCGCGAGCGGGCCGACCCTGGCGCTGCTGGGCTGGCTGGCGCTGCCGCTCGTGCCGGCCCTACTAGGCTTTCAGGCGATGTGCTGGTGGGTGTTCCGAGGACGGACCGACGGCAGGGCACCGGTGTACTGGTGAACCGCCGTCCGTTCGACCCGCGGCTGCTGCGCCGGGTCCCCGCGGCCCGGCGCGACCTCGCCGTGCTCGCGGTGCTGGGCGGGCTGACCGCGCTGCTGGTGGTCGCGCAGGCCACCGCGCTGGCCACCCTGCTGGCCACCGCGATCGACGGGCGGCTGCACCGGCCGGCACTGGCCGGTCTCGTGGCGGCGGTCGCCGCCCGGGCGCTGGTGAGCTGGGCGCAGGGCACGGTGGCGGCCCGCGCGGCCGCGACGGTCAAGGCGGCGCTCCGGGCCGACCTGCTGCGCGCGGTCGGCCGGCACGGTCCCACCTGGGTCGCGGGCCGGCGCGCCGGGCAGCTCGCCACCCTCGCCGGGCGCGGCCTGGACGCGCTCGACCCCTACTTCACCGGCTACCTGCCGCAGCTCGTGCTGAGCGTGACCGTTCCACTGGCCGTGCTGGCCCGCATCGTGCTCGCCGACTGGAGCTCGGCGCTGATCATCGCGCTGACCATCCCGCTCATCCCGGTCTTCGGGGCGCTGCTCGGCTGGCAGGCGCAGGCCGCCACCGAGCGGCAGTGGCGGCGCCTGTCGCTGCTCGGCGGGCACTTCCTCGACATGGTCGCCGGGCTGCCCACGCTGCGCGCCTTCGGCCGGGCCCGGGCCCAGGTGGACGTGGTACGCCGGATGGCCGACGGTCACCGCCAGGCCACCATGAAGACGCTGCGGATCGCCTTCCTGTCGGCGCTGGTCCTCGAACTGGTCGCCACCCTCTCGGTGGCGCTGGTCGCCGTGCCGGTCGGCATCCGGCTGCTCGGCGGCGGCATCACCCTCTCCACCGCGCTGCTGGTGCTGCTGCTCACCCCGGAGGCGTACCTGCCGCTGCGGGCGGCGGGCAGCCGGTTCCACGCCAGCATGGAGGGACTGACCGCGCTCGACGAGGCGCTCACCCTCTCCGCGCCGCCCGAGGCGGCCGTCCCCGGCGGCACCCGGCCCGCGCCGGGCGGCCGGGGCGAGATCCGTTTCGAGGGCGTGACCGTCGCGTACGAGCGGACCACCGCGCTGCGGGACGTCACGCTCACCATCCGCCCCGGCGAGCGGGTCGCCGTCATCGGGCCCAGCGGGGCGGGCAAGACCACCCTCCTCAACCTGCTGCTCGGCTTCGTCACCCCGACCGCCGGCCGGGTCACCGTCGACGGGGTCGACCTCGCGCACGTCGACCTCGACGCCTGGCGGCGCGAGCTGGCCTGGGTGCCGCAGCGGGCCCACCTCTTCGCCGGCTCACTGGCCGACAACATCCGCCTCGGCGCCCCTGCCACACCGGACGCCGCGCTGGCCGGCGCGGTCACCGACGCCGCGCTGGACGAGGTGGTCGCCGCCCTGCCCGACGGGCTCGGCACCACCCTCGGCGAGCGCGGGCACGGCCTGTCCAGCGGGCAGCGGCAGCGGGTCGCGCTGGCCCGGGCGTTCCTCCGGGACGCCCCCATGGTGCTCCTCGACGAACCGACCGCCCGGCTGGACAGCGCCAGCGAGGCGATCGTGCTGGCGGCCACCCGGCGGCTGGTCGCCGGGCGTACCGCGCTGCTGGTCGCGCACCGGCCCGCGCTGCTGGAGGACGCCGACCGGATCCTCCGCGTCGAGGACGGCCGGGTCACCGAGCTGAGCGCGGTACCGGCCGGGAAGGTGACGCCATGACCGACGGACCGGTCGTACCCGAGCGTCCCGACCCGCCGGACGACACCGGCCGACGCGACCGGGTGCCCGGCGCGGCCGCGGACGGCGTGCTGCCGGAGCGACCGGACCAGCCGGTCCGGGCCGTACCGGGCGGCGTCGCCCGGGACGGGGTCACCCCGGCCGGTCGCGACCCGGGCGTGCCGACCGCCGCCGAGACGAGCCCTCCCGAACTGCTGCCGGGCGGCCCGACGCCGACCGTCGCCGCCGCGGCGGCCTCCGGTGTCCCGAGCGGCGCGAGCGCCGAGCGCGCGGTGCTGCGGCTGGCCCGGCCCTACCTGGGCCGCCTGCTGGGCGCCGGCTTGCTCGCCGCGGCCACCGAGTTCGCCGGGCTGGCCCTGATGGCAACCGCCACCTGGTTGCTGATGAGCGCCGCCGGCCGGCCGCCGCTGGACCGGCTGACCGTGGCGATCGTCGCGGTGCGCGCGCTCGCGGTCAGCCGGGGCGTGCTCCGCTACACCGAACGGCTGGCCGGGCACGACGCGGTGCTTCGCATGATCACCGACGTCCGGGCCCGGGTCTTCGCCACCCTGACCGTCCGGCGAGAGACCGCCACCCAGCGCAGCGGTGACGCGCTGAGCCGGCTGGTGTCGGACGTGGAAGCGGTGCAGGACCTGCTGCTGCGGGTGCTGGTGCCGGGGGCGGCGGCGGCCCTGGTGAGCCTGCTCGCCGTCGGCAGCGCCGCGCTGATCTCGCCGCCGGCCGCGGGCGTGCTCGCCGTCGGGCTGCTCGTGGCCGGGGTGGCGCTGCCCGCGCTGGCCGCCGGGCTGACCCGGCGGGCCGCCGACGAGGTGGCCCCGCTGCGGGGCGCACTCGCGGTGGACGCGGTCGACCTGACCCACGGCGCCGCCGACCTGGCCGCCTTCGGAGCGACCGGCACGGCGCTCGCCGCGGCCGAGACCCGGGCCGGCCGCCTGGCCCGGCTGGAACGCCGGCTCGCCGCAACCGGCTTCGCGGTGGACGCGGCCGGGGTGCTGGTGGGCGGGCTCACCGCCGCCGCCGTGGTGGTCGTGGCGCTGCGCGCGGGCGTCGGCGGGGTGCTGGTCGGCGTCCTGGCGGTGGGCACGCTGGCCGCCGTCGAGGTCTCCCTCGCGCTGGTCGGGGCGGCCCGGCAGCGCACCCAGCTCCGCGCCGGCCTGGCCCGGGTGGCCGACCTGCTCACCGAGGCCGGGGAGCCGGCGCCCACCACCCCCGCCGCAGCGGCGGCGGGCGGGCACGACGTCCGGTTCGAGGGCGTGACCGTCCGCTACCGGGAGGGGGCGGCGGCCGCCCTGTCCGGGATCGACCTGGACCTGCCGGCCGGCCGCCGGGTGGCCGTGGTCGGGCCGAGCGGCGCCGGCAAGAGCACCCTGGCCGCCGTGCTCACCGGGGCGGTACGCCCCGACGCCGGCCAGGTCACCGTGGACGGCGTGGCCGTGTCGGCCCACCCGGCCGAGGAGCTGCCCCGGATGGTCGGCGGCCTGCTCGCCGAGGCATACGTCTTCCACGCCACGGTCCGCGAGAACCTGCTGCTCGGGCGGCCCCGCGCGGACGAGGCGGAGCTGACCGCCGCCACCCGGGCGGCCGGCCTGCTGGACTGGGTACGCGCCCAGCCGGAGGGCTGGGACACCGTGGTCGGCGAGCAGGGCGGGCAGCTCTCCGGCGGGCAGCGGCAGCGCCTCGCGCTGGCCCGGGCGCTGCTGGCCGCCCCGCCCGTGCTGGTCCTCGACGAGCCGACCGAGGGGCTCGACCCGGCGGCCGCGGACGCGGTGCTCGCCTCGGCGCTGGCCGCCACCCCGGCCGGGCACTCGGTGCTGCTGATCAGCCACCGGCTCAGCGGCCTCGCCGGGCTGGACGAGGTCGTGGTGCTCGACGCGGGCCGGGTGGTGCAGCGCGGCCGGCACGAGGAGCTGGTGGCCCGGCCGGGCTGGTACCGGGAACAGTGGCTGCTCCAGGAGGTGGCCGAGCGCGGCTACCTGGCACTGGCCCCCTGAGCGGCTTTCCGGGGTTTTCCCCGACGCGGACGGCGGCCCGCGGTGGCAGGGTGGTCCCATGCGGGGGTACGAGGAGATCCGCGTCGACGAGCGGCTGCGCGAGTTGGCCGGGCAGCTGCACGGGCCGGCCCGGCTCAAGGCCGACCTGCTGACCGAGGCGCGGCACGCGCTGGAGGACGCCGTCGAGGCGTACCGGGAGGTGGGCCTGCCGGTGGCGGAGGCCGAGCGGCGGGCGGTGGCCGAGTTCGGAACGCCGGCCCAGCTCGTGCCCGGCTACCAGGCCGAGCTGGCCGCGGGCGCGCTGCGCGGGCTGGCGCTGCGGGCGCTGGCGGTGGCCGCGGTGCTGATGGCCGCCGGCGACCTGACCTGGCGGGGGTCGAGCTGGAGCGCCGGGCCCCGACCACCGGCGGGTTACCTGCTCCTCTCCGCCTCGGTCAACGGCATCTGGGGCGTGATCGCCGGGCTGGCGGTGGCCGGGCTGCTGCTCGGCCTGCTGGCCGCCCGGTACGGCTCACCCCGGCTGCCACGGCTGGCCCGTGCGGTGGGGTTCGGGCTGACCGGTGGGCTGGCGGTCGGCGCGGCGGCCGGCGGGGCTCTGTTCGGCTGGTCGGTCCACCTCTGGGACGCGGCGCTGACCTGGCCTCCGATGATCATTGGTGCGGTGCTGGTGAGCGCCGGCTGGTTCGCCCTGGCCCGGGCCGCCCGATACTGGTTGATCACCACGCGGGGGCCGCGCGTCGCCGGCTGACCGCAGCTCAGGCGGGGGCGGCGGGCGGCTCGTCGGTGCCGAGGAAGCGGCCCACCGTGGCGCTGAACTCGCGCCACCCCGCGCGCTCCCCGGCGAGCGCCCGGCCGCCGGCCTCGGTGAGCTGGTAGGTGCGCCGTTCCCGGCCATTGACGGTGCTCCAGGCGCTGGCCACGTAGCCGGCCCGTTCCAGACGGCGCAGTGCCGGATAGATGGTGCCGGTGGGCAGGTCGAGCGTGCCGCCACTGCGGGCCCGGAGCGCCTCGATGATCGCGTAGCCGTGCAGGGCGCCCTGCTCCAGCACCGCGAGCAGCAACGCGTCCAGGTGTCCGTGCAGCGCCTGGGCCTTCATGTGTAGCGAGACTACTTGTCTGCGGGCCGGGACGCCACCGGGGTGCGGCTCCCCGCCGCGACGGGACGCCCACTAGGGTATGTGCGCAGAGTCACTCGGCGGTCGAGCGCCGCCGGGTGGGCAACCCGAAAGCACACGGAGGTCAGCGTGGCCCGCCAGTCGCCCCAACGGCCCGACGCCGACGAGCCCGAGCTCGACGACACCACCGCGTCGGCCGCAGAAGACGAGGCCGAGGTCGACCGCCCGGCGGCGGACCGCGCGCTCTGGGACGAGCTGCGGATCGACCCGGTGGAGATCGCCCTGCCCGCCGGCACCGGCTTCACCCTGCGGGCGTACCGGCCGGCGCGGGAGCTGACCCCGACCGACGTCGCCGAGCGCGACCAGGACGACCCCTTCCTGGCCCGTCGCCAGGTCGTCGAGACCGAGGACGACGAGGAGGTGGTGATCCTCGACGAGGAGTTCGCCGCCCTCTCCGCCGAGGAGGACGACGAGGAGCGGGCCGGGCGCCGCAAGCACGGCAAGGCCGAGGCGGCCGCCGACGAGGACACCGCCGACGAGGCCGAGGAAGCCGACGAGGCCGAGGACGAGGACGAGGCGGACGCCGCGGGTGACGAGGAGGTGCCCGCCTTCCTCACCCACCGCGGCAAGCTGCTGCTGTTCAAGACCCCGGAGTCGCTGGTCAGTTTCATCCGTTCCGGTGCGCCCAACGACCTGTCTCAACTGGACAGCTGGAATGAACTGTCCGAACGGGTGGAACCGGCCGACATCGCCCCGCTGGACGAGGACACCTACGAGCTCGACCTGGTGGTGGAAAATCTCCGCGGCGGCCACGACGCGTGGGACCCCACGCTGTTGATCGAAGCCGGCGAGATCGCCCGTGACCTGGCGTACGCGCTGCGGCTACCGGCCGTGCTCGACATGCTCTCCGCCGGCTCCAGCCTGGACGATCTGGACGAGGCGCTACGCGCTTCTGTCAATGGCGGAATCGGTGGATTCATGGGCCGGCGCCGACTGAAGAAAATCGGGGCACAAACCGCAAGTTTGGGTTGGCGCACCATTGTCGGCAAGATCTCTGCTGTTGTGGACTGGCGCGACTGACCCGGAGCGGGGAGCATCAGTCTCTGGCAGAGCAAGACCTGAGTCCCGGGAGGAGGACGACGCCGTGGCGCTCGTGCGCGTGTACTGCGGTCTGGCCTCGGCGGATTCGGCCGACCGGTCGGCTTCGGCCGGATCGGCGCTGACGTCCGCTGTGGTCGACGACGCAGGCCGTCTGCTGCATGTCTGCGAGATCGGCGACGACCCGGCGGGCTACGCCCAGCTGGTCGCGCTGCTCGTGGAGCGGTCGGGCGGGCCGAGCGGTGCGGCCATCGCTGCCGACAGCGACGACCACACGGTCACCTCGCTGCTCAGCGCGGCGGGTCGGCCGCTGGCGATCGCGGACGACGACTCGGTCGACGACTTCGCCGAGCGCTTCGCCGACGACGACTCCCTTGAGGAGATGCAGTCCCCGCCGGCCGAGCGCCGGGCGGTCGGGCTGGCCCGGGCGCTCCAGGCCGGCGCGCTCTCCGCAGTGACCCTCCCGGCGCCGCGCGACCTCGCCAACTACAAGCAGGTCCTCGCGGCGCACGCCGCACTGGCCAGCGGCCGGCACTCCGCCGCGGTGGCGCTGCGCGAGGTGCTCCGCGAGCTCTACCCGGCCGCGCTGCGCGCGTACCCCGACCCGGCCGAGCCGGTCTCCCTGGCCGTCCTCGACGCGCTGCCCGAGCCGGGCATGCTCGTCGGCACGGTGGCCCGGGGCCGCGAGGTATCGGTCGCGGCGGACGCCGTCGCCGCGCATCTGGCCGCCGAGGGCGTGGCCGACGCCGACACCATCGACGACGCGGTGACCGCGCTGCGGGTCGCCATCTCCGAGACGCCCCGGCGGGCCACCGTCAACCGGGCGCTCACCGCCGCCGTCGCCGAGACCGTACGACAGGCGGTCGCCTCCGTCCGGGCCTGCGACGCCGGCTGCGACGCGCTGGTCGGCGCGCTCAACGCCCGGGTCACCACGCCCGCCCCGGCGCCCGGCCGCCGGGCCGCCGCCCGCCGCGGCGAGCAGGTCGAGGAGCTGGCCGCCACCGGGCTGCGCCCGGTGCGCCCCACCGAGCCCGAGCCGATCTCCGAACAGCCCGCCCGACGCGGCCGCCCCGAGCCGGTCTCCGCCGGCTTGGAAGAGGCCGCCCGACGCAGCCACCCCGAGCCGGTCTCCGCGGGGTTGGAGGAGCCGGCCCGACGCGGCCGCCCCGAGCCCGCCTCCGGGTTGGTGGGGCGGCGCAGCCGTCCCGAGCCGGTCTCCGGTCCGGCCGGCCCGGCCGCGCCCCGGCCGCTCGGCCCGCCGCCGGTGGCCCCGCCGCCGGTCACGCCGCCGCCCGTCGCCCCGGCCCCGGTCACTCCGGCCGCCATGGGCCGGCCGGCCTCGGCGCCGCCCGCCCGCCCCGAGCCGACCGGCGCGCCGCGACCGTCGCGGGTGGACGGGCCGACCAACCGGCCGATCTCCGCGCCGCCCCCGCCGCCGCCCGGCATCACCCCGATCGCCCCGGCGCAGCGCGGGGCCGTGCCCCCGGCCGAGGCCGGAGAGCCGTTCCGCCCGACGCTGACCACCGCCGCGATCAACAAGGCGCGGGCCGAGCGGCAACGCACGATCATCCCGCCGCGGCCCAAGACCAACCAGACCAACCAGGAGCCGCCGACCGGCGGGTTCAGCGCCACCGACCTGACCATCCCGGTGCCGACGCCCCGCCCCGGCCAGGAGTCCGCTCCCCCGGGCTCCCGGGCCAACTGGCCGCTGGTCAACAACGGCGACGACCAGGACGACCGGGCCAAGGAGGCGCCGACCTACCCGTACGGGCGGGGCGTGGACGCGCCGAGCGACCCGGGCCGGGTCACCCCGCCCTGGCTCGCCGACGACCTGCCGCAGGAGCCGCCGATGCTGCGGCTGGTGGAGCCACCGCCGCTGGCCGACCGGGCCCTGCGTGACGAGCTGAACCCGCCGACCGACCCGGGGCTGGACACGCCGTCGCTCCGGCTGGTCGAGCGGGCGGAGGCCAACCGGCTGAACGGCCCGGCGCCCCGCGCCGAGCTGCCGTCCCGCGCCGAGCTGCCGTCCCGCGCCGAGCTGCCGCCGCGCGCCGAGCTGCCGCCCCCGCTGGAGCGGCGGCCCGCGCCGAAGGAGCACCGGCCGCCGCCGGTCTCCGACGAGGGCGACGGCGACCTGCTGATCTTCGCGCAGGCGAAGTCGGCCTGGTTCGTCGGGCACGGCGACGAGGCCGACCTGGAGTGGTCGACCACCGCCGACACCGGCTGGCAGGCGGCCGAGCAGGCGGCCCGTCCGGCGGTCGGCTCGGAAACCAAGGCCGGACTGCCCAAGCGGGTCCCGCAGGCCAACCTGGTGCCGGGCTCGCCGCTGCGCGAGGAGCGTCCACTGCGGATCGTCCGGAACGCGGCCAGCCTCGCCGAGAACACCACCGGCTACTTCCGGGGTTGGCGTCGCGGTCAGGAGATCGGTGGCTTCGCCGTCGGCGGTCGCCCGGGTCGGGAGGCGGCCGGCGGCTGGGACTTCAGCCGGGACACCGGCGACCGCGACGACGACCGGGAGTACGAGTACCGGTCCGCCGGCTACCGGTCCTGATCAAAGTCGCGTCCCGCCCCACCTGCGTGTTCCTGCCCACCCGGATGACTTGACGCCGGGTGGGCTTGCCGCGCGCACCTTCAGCTACAAGCTCACCCGGCCGTCGCCCACGTGGCCGGCCGGCTGACGGGAGTGGTCGGGTCGCGGCGGGTACGGCGGGTCGCCCCGCTGGCCGCCGACGGGCTGCACGGCGACTCCGGGATGCGGGCGGTGCGCAGTGCACTGCGTAGCATCGCCGGGCCGTCGTCCGCGGCACCGCCCCGGACTCCGGCACGGCGGCATGGAACCCGACTCGCTCGCCGCCTACGTGGTCGCCCGGGGGCGCCCGGCGGTTGTCCGCCTGATCGTCCGAGCCCGACCCTCCCGCCGGGACGGTCACCGGCCGGCTGCGCAGCGTACCGAACCGCAGACAGCGAGAAGCGCCCGGTGGCCGATGGCCGCCGGGCGCTTCGTCACCTGGTCAGGCGGGGGTGACAGCCCGCGAGCGCCGCATGGTGAGCACGTACTCGACCAGCGAGATCAGCACGTGCTTCGTCGACTCCCGGTTCCGGGCGTCACAGGCCACCACCGGCACGTCCGAGGAGATCGCCAGCGCGTCCCGGACATCCTGCGGGTCGTGGTACTGCATCCCGTCGAAGCAGTTGATGGCCACCAGGTACGGCAGCCGCCGGTGCTCGAAGAAGTCGATGGCCGCGAAGCAGTCGGCCAGTCGACGGGTGTCGACCAGCACGACGGCGCCGATCGCGCCCCGGACCAGTTCATCCCACATGAACCAGAACCGAGTCTGACCCGGCGTACCGAACAGGTACAGGATCAGATCGCGGTCGATCGAGATACGACCGAAGTCCATGGCCACCGTGGTCGTCGTCTTGCCCGGCACCTGCCGGGTGTCGTCGACGCCCACGCCGGCGGAAGTCATGATCGCCTCGGTGGTCAGCGGCGTGATCTCCGAGACCGAGCCGACCAGCGTCGTCTTGCCGACGCCGAATCCACCGGCGATAACGATCTTCGCCGACGTCACGCGCCCGCTCGGGGCCGGCGGCCGGTGCGACATGTCAGAGCCTGCGAAGTCCACTCAGCACCCTCTCCAGCAGTTCAGTGCCCACCGCGTCGTCGGAGTCGTCCAAAATGGTCGGCTCGTGGACCGCGACCAGGCCGTCCGTCGCCATGTCGGCGATGAGCACCCGGGCCACGCCGAGCGGAAGCTGCAGCCGCGCCGCGATCTCGGCGAGCGACTGCACGCGTCCGTCACACAGCGCGGCGATGTACTGGTGCTCACGGCCCTGGCCACCGTTGCCTGTGGCAACTGACCGGCCGCGCACCGTCGTCTCGACGAGCGCCTCCAGGGCGATATCGAGCCGGGGACGGGTACGACCGCGGGTCACGGCGTATGGACGGACCAACGCTCCGGTCGGTTCGTCACGATCGACCATGTCGCCGCTCACCTCCTTCGTACCCGGCACCGGCTCGCCCCGGTGGCATTCGTCCTTGTCGTAGTTGTTGCCGCTCCTGACCCACCGGTCAGCGCGTCGTTCAGCCCATCATCCCGACAGCCGTACGCGGCTGCGGGGTCAGAGCGTCGCCCACCCGGTCGACGAGCAGGGCCATCTCGTAACCGACCTGCCCGACGTCGCAGCTGCGCGCGGCGAGCACGGCGAAGGACGAGCCGTCCGAGATGGACATCAGGAACAGGAAGCCGTTGTCCATCTCGACGACGGTCTGCAGCACCGCCCCGCCCTCGAAGCAGCGAGCCGCGCCCTGGGTCAGGCTGACCAGGCCGGACGCGATCGCCGCGAGCTGGTCCGCGCGGTCCCGCGGAAGGTCACGGGACGAAGCGAGGAGCAGGCCGTCGGCCGAGACCGCGACCGCGTGCGCCACACCGGGCACCCGGTCGGCGAAGTTGGCGAGCAGCCATCCGAGATCCTGCGTAGTTGTCATCCTTGTTGCTCCTTCTGCCCGCTCCCGGCCACTGGGCCTGAGTCAGACTGCGAGGACTGCTGCCCGCCCGGAGTCCCCTCCGGGCCGGTGGAGTTGCTGTCAGCCGGGTTCGTACGCCCCCGCTGCACGCCCCGATGGTAGGCCGAAAGCAGACCCCGTACGCCCTCCGGCGTGCGGCGCTGCACCGACGTGGACGGCTTCTCGATGCCACCGGGCACGAGCTGCGCCATCGGCTTCCGCTTCGGCAGGCCCTTCTGAGTGGTCTCCGCGACCGGGACCTCGGTGGCCGCGGAGGCGGCCTTCCATCCGTCGTCGGCCGCGGTCTGCCAACCGGGCTGCGGCGGGGCGGCGGGCTGCCGGGTGGGCAGCGCACCGGCGTTACCGGGACGGGCGCCCCCGTTCGCCGAGCCGTTGTCGTGCGGCGCTCCGCCGGCCGTCGCAGTGTGTGCCATCGGCGTGTTACCTGTCGTCCCGGGTGGTGTCTGCTGGACGGCCCGACCGGCGGCGTCGACCTTGGCGAACTGCTGGGTCGCGGCGCCGTTGGTCGCCGCGGCCTGCGCTGCGGCCGCCTCCTCGTTGGGCCCCGGCCGGCGGGTACGGAACCAGGCCGACTCGAGCTCCCGGAAGATCGGCAGCTCCATCGTCTCGTCCGCGTACCGCTGGCGGTTGCCCGGCTGCTGCGGGGTGGCCGGCCGCTGCGCGGGGGCCGGCGTCGGCCGGTTGACGGCCGGGGGCGCCTCCTGGCGGGTGACCCGGGGCAGCTCGGTGGTCATGTCCAGGCCGGCGGCGAGCCGCTCCGGCACGGCCGGAGCCGCTGCCTGGTCGGGCGTGGCGACCGGCGGCCAGACCGGTGGGGCGCCGACGTGCGACGCGGGCGTCGGCGGGGCGGGCCGCGGCGGCACCTGGTTCACCGGGGGCACCGAGACCGGGTGACCCGCGGCCGGCGCGGCCGACACCGGCTGACCGGAGACCGGCCCACCCGACACGGGGTAGCCGGAGGCCGGCGAGCCGGAGACGGGGTAGCCGGAGGCCGGGGAGCCCGAGACGGGGTAACCGGAGGCCGGGGAGCCCGAGACGGGGTAACCGGAGGCCGGGTGGCCGGAGACCGGGACACCGGAGACCGGCGGCAGCGGCGGCGCCGACACCGGCGGGACCGGCGGGGCGGAGACCGGCGGCGGGTTGTACGGCCGCGCCTCCGGGCTGCTCGGCAGCTGCCGCGGGATGGCCGGCTGCTGGCCGGTGGAGGCGGGGTCGCCCTCGGCCGGGTTGCGCCGCTGCGGCAGCGGGTCGATCGGCTGGCCGTTCGAGCTCCGCGGCGTGAAGCCGTCGCCGCCGGCGAGCGGGCCGGCGCCGGTCAGGTCGGACCAGGCCGGCATCGCGCGGCCCGAGCCCGCGTTGGCCGGGGTGCCGGAGCCGTTGCGCGACGCCGGGTCGAAGGAGCGCCCGCCCAGGGTGACCTGGTTGCCGGAGGCACCGGGGTGCGGGCCCGGGGGCGGGGTGTGCGGGCCGTTGCCCAGCGCGGCCAGGGCGCCGAACGCCGGGGTGGGACCGCCCTGCTGCGGGCCGGCGGCCGGCAGCGCCGGCGCGGGCTGGCCGCGGCCGGAGAGCGCGCGCGGCACCAGGACCGAGGGGGGCAGCGTGACGTCGGCGACCGTGCCCCGGTCGGCACCGGGCCGCAGCTCGACCTTGACGCCGTGCCGGGAGGCCAGCCGGGCGACCACGACCAGGCCCATCATCCGGGAGACCGCCACATCCACCTGCGGCGGCGTGGCCAGCCGCTCGTTCAGCTCACGGAGCTGCTCGTAGCTGATGCCGATGCCCCGGTCCTCGACGTAGAGGGAGGCGCGGTCGCCCACCCGCCGGGCCTCCACCATGACGTGCGAGTCCGGCGGAGAGAAGGCGGTGGCGTTGTCGAACAGCTCGGCGACCAGGTGCACCAGGTCGTTGACCGCGTGCGCGGCGACCTCGATGTCCCGGTCGATCACGCCGAACTCGATCCGGGTGTAGTGCTCGACCTCGGACTGGGCGGCGCGGAGCACGTCGATCAGGGCGGCCGGCTCGCGCTGCACGCGGGTGGAGTCCGCGCCGGCGAGGACCAGCAGGTTCTCGTCGTTGCGGCGCATCCGGGTGGCCAGGTGGTCGAGCTGGAACAGCTCGGCAAGCCGGTCCGGGTCCTCCTCGCCGCGCTCCAGCCGGTCGAGGTGGCCGATCAGGCGGTCGACCAGGATCTGCGACCGGCGAGCCAGGTTGACGAACATGGTCGCGACGGAGGCCCGCAGGGCGGCCTGCTCGGCCGCGGTCCGGACGGCCTCCAGGTGGACGGCGTTGAACGCCTCGGTCACCTGACCGAACTCGTCCTTGCTGCGCACCGGCAGCGGCTCGGCGATCTGGTTGGCCAGCTGCACCGGGGAGAGCTGCCCGGTGACCTGCGGGTCGCGCAGCCGGGCCACCGCCTGCGGCAGGCCGTACTGGGCCACCGACAGGGCGCCCTGCCGCAGGTCGCGCAGCGAGCGGGCCATCGAGCGGGCGACCAGGTAGGCGAAGAGGATCGCCAGCAGCAGCATGCTCAGCAGCAGGCCCGCCTGCAGGAAGACCTGGCGCTGCACGTCCGAACGGAGTTGGTCGGCCTGCTTGACCACGTCGCCGTCGAGCCGCGACTCGACGGTACGGACCAACTTGGCGTTGCCGACCATCGCGGTGTCCCACTGGTCCGCACCGAAGGAGACGCCCGTCAGTGTCCCGGACTCGTTGCCGGCGATCTGGCCCTGGTAGGAGGACACCTCGCGCAGGTCGCCCCCGGCGACCGTCTGCTGGTAGAGCTCCTTCTCGGACCCGTTGGCGACGGCGGTGAAGGACTCGATCGCCTGCTGCTCGGCGGTGACGGTTTTGATGTAGTCCGTGCGCAGGGACTGGTCGAGCCGGCCGCGGTCCAGCGCGAGGTGCACGACCACCCGGCGCTCGGAGAGGAACTCCTTGCTGCGGGCGACGGCGGCGGCGGCGCGCATCCGGTCGCTCAGGTCGCTGTCGCCGGCGAGCTGGGTGCTCGAGTCACGGACCGCGAGCAGCTCGCTGATCAGGCCGTCGTACCCCTTGACCGCGAAGCTGGTCGACATCTTGCCGTTGAAGACCTGACTGCGGGAGCCGGACAGGTCTTCAAGGTCCTGGTCGATCCCGTCGAGGGTCTTCTCCAGCGCGGGGGGCAGCTCCTCCAGCACGACGCGCTGCTGCGAGTACTTCCCCTGCGCCTTGTCGACCTCCTGGCCCGCATGGGTGTAGACGTCGTTGTACCGGGCCTTGACCTTCGGGTCTTCGGCACTCAGCAGCAGCACGGCGGCGGTCCGCTCGTCCTGCAGCTTGTCGACCAGATCACCTGAGTAGCCGATCAGCGTGGCCAGGTTGCCGGCCCGGTTGGCATTGTTGAGCGTCTCCAGCTGGTCGACCAGACCGCTGGTGCCGACCACGACCGTGGCGATGGTCGGCACGATCATGATCAGGCCGAGCTTGGACCAGATCGGCATGTCGCGGAGCCGGCTGGCCGGCCGGCTCAGACGCGACAGGAAGGAGCCCGCCGTCGATGGCCGTTTGCTCACGTCACCGCCCTCGCATTACCGCGTCCGGCGTGGCCCGTGGGCAACGCCGAGCGACCGACCCGGCGGGTCGGACCTCCGAGATTCCATCACGCCGCCCCGCAAGAAGAAAGCCCAGGTTGTTCCTCGCCGGAGGTGTGATGAGATGTTGATGCAATTTGATAGCAATCCGTCTGGCCGGAGTTACTCAAAGTAATGGAACACCCGCACCGCGTCGTCCTGCTCGCCGGGCCCTCCGGCTCCGGAAAGTCGTATATTGCCCAACGAACCGGACTTCCCGTCCTCTGCCTCGATGACTTCTACAAGGACGGCGATGACCCTACGTTGCCGCGTCGGAACGGCGCGGTGGACTGGGAGTCCCCGCTGTCCTGGGATGCGGAAACAGCGGTGGAAACAATCGCCCGACTGGCCCGGGAGGGCAAGGCCGAAGTGCCGGTTTATGCGATCGGCGCGGACCGGCGGGTGGCCACCCGGCCATTCGACGTCGACGGATCGCCACTTTTCGTCGCCGAAGGGATCTTCGCCGCCGAGATCGTCGCGGAGTGCCGCCGCCGGGGGCTGCTCGCCGGGGCGTACGCGCTGCGCCGCCCGCGCGGCGCGACCTTCGTCCGACGGCTCGCCCGCGACCTGGCCCAGCAGCGCAAGGCGCCCCGGGTGCTGATCCGGCGCGGGGTGGCGCTGCTGCGGGCCGAGCCGGCGGTGCTGCGCCGGCAGACCGGGCTGGGCGCCGAGGCGGCCCGGGCCGGGCAGGTGCTGCGCCGGGTGGCCGCCCTGCTGGCCGGCCACCCGCGGCAGCTGTGATCAGCCGATCAGCTTGGCGTACGCCGGCTTGATCACCTCGTCGATAATCTTCAGCCGCTCGTCGAACGGGATGAAGGCGCTCTTCATGGCGTTGATGGTGAACCACTGGAGTTCCTTCCAGCCGTAGCCGAAGGCGTCCACCAGCAGGGCCATCTCCCGGGACATCGAGGTGCCGCTCATCAGCCGGTTGTCGGTGTTCACCGTCACCCGGAAGCGCAGGTCGCGCAGCAGCCCGATCGGGTGGTCGGCGATCGACGCGGCCGCCCCGGTCTGCACGTTCGAGGAGGGGCACAGCTCCAGCGGGATCCGCTTGTCCCGGACGTACGCGGCCAGCCGGCCCAGCATCGGCGGGTTCCCGGGCGTGATGTCGTCGACGATCCGGACGCCGTGCCCCAGCCGGTCCGCGCCGCACCACTGGATCGCCTGCCAGATCGACGGCAGCCCGAACGCCTCGCCGGCGTGGATGGTGAAGTGGAAGTTCTCCCGCTGGAGGTACTCGAAGGCGTCCAGGTGCCGGGTGGGCGGGAAGCCCGCCTCCGCTCCGGCGATGTCGAAGCCGACCGCCCCGGTGTCCCGGTGCCGGACGGCCAGCTCGGCGATCTCCTGCGAGCGGGCCGCGTGCCGCATCGCGGTGAGCAGCGTGCCGACCCGGATCGGGGTGCCCGCCTCGGCCGCCAGGGCGCTGCCCTCCCGGAAGCCGGTGACCACCGCGTCGACCACCTCGTCCAGGGTCAGGTTCTGCTCCAGGTGCTGCTCGGGAGCGAACCGGACCTCGGCGTAGACCACCCCGTCGGCGGCCAGGTCGAGCGCGCACTCGCGGGCCACCCGACGCAGCGCGGGCCCGGTCTGCATGACCGCCACGGTGTGCGCGAACGTCTCCAGGTAGCGCTCCAGCGAACCGGAGTTCGCCGCCTCGGCGAACCAGCGGCCCAGCGCCTCGGGGTCGGTGGTGGGCAGCTCGTGGCCGGCCTCGGCGGCCAGCTCGACGATCGTCGCGGGCCGCAGACCGCCGTCGAGGTGGTCGTGCAGCAGCGCCTTCGGGACCTTGACGATGTCCTCGTACGAGATTGCCATGCACCGACCCTAGTCACCGAGGGCCGGGGCACGGCACCGGACCGGGCCGGCTCACGGCCGCCAGCCGTACACCCGCTCGACCGTGAGGCGGAGCACCAGCCGGCCGTCGGCCACCATGGCCGCCCGGTAGTCCGCCCAGTCCGGGTGCTCGCCCCGGATCCGCCGGTAGACCTCGACGAGTTCCTCGACCGTGGCGTCGTCGGCCGCCGCGGCCGGCGGGGTGACGGTCACCGGCCCCTCGGCCACCGCGTACGCCCCGCCGTCAGGTGTGCTGACGTGGAAGCTGGCCCGCGGGTCGCGCAGCAGGTTGCGCACCTTCGCCCGGTCGCCGGTGGTGGAGCAGCGGATCAGCCCCGGCTCGGCCAGGTAGTCGACGTTGGAGAGCTGCGGCCGGCCGTCGCGGCGCAGGGTGACCAGCACCCCGCGCCCCCGCTCGCCGAAGAGCTCCCAGAGCCGGGCGGTCACGCCGCCACCGCCCGCAGCGGGGCGAGCGCCACGGCCAGCCGGGCGAGCTGGTCGAGCATCAGGTCCGCCGCCTCGTCCCGCCCGGGGTCGGGCCGCAGTTCGCCGGCGTCGTCGAGCGCCTGCCGCAGGAAGATCGTCACCGCCTCGTTGACCGGCACCATGTTCAACGTGGTCACCACCTGCTTGATCATCTGCACCGCCCGCAGGCCGCCGGACGTCATGCCGTAGCTGACGAAGCCCACCGGCTTGTGCCGCCACTCGTCGTAGAGGTAGTCGATCGCGTTCTTCAGCGGCGCGCTGAAGCCGTAGTTGTATTCCGGCATCACCAGCACGAAGGCGTCCGCCGCCGCGGTGGTCGCGCTCCAGGACTGGGTGTGCTCGTGCAGGTAGATCCCCTCTGAGGGGTGGTGCGGCTCGTCGTGGAAGGGCAACGCGACCTCGGCGAGGTCGACCAGGCGTACCTCGTCGAAGGCGCCGTGGCGGACGGCGGCCGTGGTGAACCAGTCACCGATCCGGCGGCCCACCCGGCCGGGTCGGGTGCTGGCAGACGATCACGTTCAGGCGGGGCATGGCGGGGTCACTCCTGTCGGGGCGGGCCGGCCAGGGACCGGCACGGCGAGTCGGGGGATGAGGAACTGGGCGAGCGGCCCGATGGCCAACGCGTACAGCAGAGTGCCGGGACCGACCGTGCCCCCGAGCAGCCAGCCGACGGCGAGCACCGCCAGCTCGATCAGGGTGCGGACGCGGCCGACGGGCAGACCGCGCGCGGCGAGGCCGGTCATCAGGCCGTCCCGGGGCCCGGGCCCGAGGCGGGCGCCGAGGTAGAGGCCGGTGGCAACCCCGTTGAGCAGCACGCCGAGGAGCAGCAGGCCGATCCGGGCGGGAAGCGCGGACAGCGGCGGCAGTACCGCCAGCACCGCGTCGAGCGCCAGGCCGACCAGCGCGACGTTGGCCACCGTCCCGACGCCCGGCCGCTGGCGCAGCGGGAACCAGAGCAGCAGGACCAGCAGCGCCACGCCGTTGACGACCCACCCGAGCGGCAGACCGGTTCGGGCGGCGAGGCCCTGGTGCAGCACGTCCCAGGAGGACAGGCCGAGATCCGCACGGACCATCAGCGCCACGCTGGCGCCGAAGAGGGCCAGGCCGGCGAGGAGCCGCACGAGCCGCGTCGGCAATGTGGTTGACATGTCATCGACCGTAGAGCGGGTTTGGTGACATGTCAACAAGTCGGTTAGGCTCGGCACATGGACGCCCCACGCTGGCTGGACGCGCGCGAGAACAGGGCCTGGCGCGGCTACCGCCGGATGCGCCGCCTGCTCGACCTGGAGCTGGCCCGGGAGCTGATGCAGGACGCGGGCCTCTCCGAGCCGGACTACGACGTCCTCTCCGACCTCTCCGAGACGCCCGACCAGCGGCTGCGGCTCAGCGAGCTGGCCGACCGGATGCTCTGGTCGCGCAGCCGGCTGTCCCACCATCTGGCTCGGATGCAGCAGCGCGGCCTGATCAGCCGGGAAGAATGTCCCTCGGACGGCCGCGGCTCGGTCGTCGTACTGACCCCGGCCGGCCGGGCTGCCATCGAGGCCGCCGCCCCGGGCCACGTCGCCGCGGTCCGGCGACACCTCATCGACCTGTTGACCCCGGAGGAGATCGACGCGCTCGGCGCGCTGACCCAGCGGGTGGTCGACCGCCTGTCCGGCCGCCGGACCACACCGGAGGGCTGACGTGGACCACCGCATCCTCGACCGGCTACGCTGCCCGGTCTGCGCCGAGCCGCTGGCCGAGACCACCGCCGGCACCGCCCGGGCGCTGCGCTGCCCGCGCCGGCACAGCTTCGACGTCGCCCGCCAGGGTTACGTCAACCTGCTCGCCGGCCGCGCCCCGCACACCGGGGACACCGCCGAGATGGTCGCCGCCCGCGCCGACTTCCTGGCCGCCGGCCACTACGAACCCGTCGCCGCCGCGCTCACCGCGACCGCCCGCCAGATCGTGTCCGGCTCCTGTCGCGACGCGTACCCCCTGGTGGTGGACGCCGGCGCCGGGACCGGCTGGTACCTCGCGGCGGTGCTGGCGGCGCTGCCGGACGCCGTCGGCCTGGCCCTGGACGTGGCCAAGCCGGCGCTGCGCCGCGCGGCCCGCGCCCACCCGCGCGCCGCCGCGGCGCTCGCCGACACCTGGCAGCGGCTGCCGCTGGCCGACCGGTCCGCGGCCGTGCTGCTCAACGTCTTCGCGCCGCGCAACGGCCCCGAGTTCCACCGGGTGCTCCACCCGGCCGGCGCGCTGCTGGTGGTCACCCCGGCCGCCGACCACCTCACCGAACTGGTCGAGGCGCTCGACCTGCTGCGGGTCGACCCGGCCAAGGCGGACCGGGTCGCCGGCAGCCTGAGCGGGCAGTTCACCGAGGAGTCGGCGGTCGAGCACCGGGTCCGGCTGGAACTCAGCCGGACCGAGGTGGCCACCCTGGTCGGGATGGGCCCGAGCGCCTGGCACGCCGACCCGGCCCGCCTCGCCGAGCGGATCGCCGCGCTGCCCGAGCCGGTGCCGGTGACCCTCGCCGTGCGGCTCGGCGTGCACCGGCCCCGCTGACCGGCGGTCAGGTGGAGAGGTCGACCTCTTCCCAGCCCGGCGGGTCGTCGTGGTACGGCCCGCGCAGCACCACCGCCCACTCCAGCGCCCACCGGCGCTGCCCGATGGCGTTCGCGTCCACCAGCCCGGGCGGCGCCAGCCCGGCCTCCTCCGACTCCAGGTACGCCCAGTCCAGGCAGTAGTGCAGGTCGAGCAGGGCGGCCGCGTCGGCCGGATGCTGCGGGGCGGCCAGGATCCGGGCCCGCCACTGGCCGAAGGTCTCCCCGGTCACCAGGTTCGGCATCCGCTCGACCAGCCGCTCGTCCACCGGCACCGTCGGGTCCAGCTCCTTGGCCAGCCCGAGCACCCAGGCCAGCGAGAAGAGGGCGTCGTGGTGCAGCACGAACGACCGGTGGTCGCCCTTGCCGCCCATCACGAACTGCCACTCCGGCGGGGTCACCATCTCGACCAGGTGCGACTCCAGAAGCCAGCTCATCGCGGCCCGCGCCGGCATCCCGAAGCAGCGGGCAAGGATCACGTGCAGCACCGCGATCCGGGCCTCGATGTCCGGGGTGGGACGCAGCTCGATCTCGTCCCCCGGCTCCCAGACCAGCGGAAACTGCGGGGGCGGCAGCGGGAGACCCAGCCGGGACAGCTCGTCGAGGCTCGCCTCACGAACGGCGCGGGGGTCAGGGGCGGGTACGCGCACGGCTCAGGTCCCTGTCTGCTCGCAACGGCTCATCGCCGGTCGGTCCCCCCTTGGCCTGCGAGAATAGCGGCTCGGTCGGCACGGCACCATGACCGGGAAAGCTCAGCCGATCCGCTCGATCACCAGCGGCTTCGCGGCGGGGGCGGCCGGCGCGATCCGCACCGCCCGCTCCGCCTCGGCCAGCGCGGCCGGGATCCGCTCGGCGTGCTCGGCGCGCAGCTCGTACAGGGGCTCGCCGACGCGTACCGGGTCGCCGGGGCGCTTGTGCAGCACCACGCCGGCCGGGATGCTCACCGGGTCCTCCTTGCGCGCCCGGCCGGCGCCCAGCCGCCAGGCGGCCACGCCCATGGCGTACGCGTCGATCTCGGCGACGTAGCCGTCCTCGGTCGCGGTGACCACCTCGACCTCGCCGGCCGTCGGCATCGGGGCGTCCGGGTCGCCGCCCTGCGCCCGGATCATCGCGCGCCAGGCGTCCATGGCGCGGCCGTCCCGCAGCGCCGCCTCGGGGTCGGCGTCCGGCAGGCCGGCCACGGTCAGCATCTCCCGGGCCAGCGCCAGGGTCAGCTCCACCACGTCGGCCGGGCCGCCGCCGGCCAGCACCTCGACCGACTCGGTCACCTCGACCGCGTTGCCGATGGCGAGGCCGAGCGGAGTGGACATGTCGGTGAGCAGGGCGACCGTGCGCACCCCGTGCGCGCCGCCCAGCTCGACCATGGTCCGGGCCAGTTCGCGGGCGTCGTCGACGTTCTTCATGAAGGCGCCCGAGCCGACCTTCACGTCGAGCACCAGCGCCCCGGTCCCCTCGGCGATCTTCTTGCTCATGATCGAGCTGGCGATCAGCGGGATGGCCTCGACGGTGCCGGTCACGTCGCGCAGCGCGTACAGCTTGCGGTCGGCCGGGGCCAGCCCGTCGCCGGCCGCGCAGATCACCGCGCCGACGTCGCGAAGCTGGGCGATGAACTCGTCGTTGCCGAGCGCGGCCCGCCAGCCGGGGATCGACTCCAGCTTGTCCAGGGTGCCGCCGGTGTGGCCGAGGCCCCGGCCGCTGAGCTGCGGCACGGCCGCGCCGCAGGCCGCGACCAGCGGCGTCAGCGGCAGGGTGATCTTGTCGCCGACGCCGCCGGTGGAGTGCTTGTCCACGGTCGGCCGGGCCACCGGCGAGAGGTCCAGCCGCTCGCCGCTGGCGATCATCGCGGCGGTCCACCGGGCGATCTCCGGGGCGGTCATGCCGCGCAGCAGGATCGCCATGGCCAGCGCCGACATCTGCTCGTCGGCCACCAACCCCCTGGTGTACGCGTCGACCACCCAGTCGATCTGGCCGTCGCTCAGCACGCCCCCGTCCCGCTTGGCCCGGATGACGTCAACCGCCGTGAATGCACTCATTGAATGATCTTTCCTCGTCGTTGGGGAACCGAGCCACGAACCGCGATCCCCAAGCTCACGCACCGGACCAGCGGATCGGGATCTCCAGGGGCGGGTCACCCTCACCGGCCCAGAAGATGGTGCCCGACGCGTCCACCACGACGACGCGCGGCGTCCGGGCCAGCCCCCAGGTGATCGCCTCGGCCGGGTCGTCCCAGGTCGGGCCCTCCTCCAGCACGCCGGTCTCGGCGTCCTCGGTGTCCCCGGCCGACCGCTCCCAGTACGCCGTCCAGACCTGCTGCCCGGCGGAGAGGTCGGGGTGCACGAAGACGGTGCCCCGGCCCCGCCAGGCGGCCAGCCGCTCCGGCACCACCGGCAGCGGGGTCTCGCCGACCACGGCCTCGAGGTCCTCCACGCCGAACGCGTGCGGCAGCAACTCGGCCATCCGCAGCGGCCGGCCCTTCGTCTCGACCAGGCACTCCGGGCCGCCGTTCTCCCAGAGCAGCTGCCGGCAGCGCCCGCAGGGCATGAGCGGCTCGCCGGTGGCGTCGACGCAGGAGAGCGCGACGATCCGGCCGCCGCCGGTGGCGTGCAGGGAGGAGACCACCCCGCACTCGGCGCAGAGGACCACGCCGTAGGCGGCGTTCTCCACGTTGCAGCCGACCACCACCCGCCCGTCGTCGACCAGGGCGGCCGCCCCGACCGGGAACTTCGAGTAGGGCGCGTACGCGTGCCGCATGACCTCGGTGGCGGCGGCCCGCAGCCGCTCCCAGTCGATCTCCATCACGCCTCCCATTCTGCCCAATTCACGCTGATCGGTCGCGGTGCGGCCGGAGACGGGCGTGCCCGGCGGGTTTCCCCCCGCCGGGCACGCTGCGTCGCGGGCGGTCAGCCCTTGATGTACGGCTTGCCGTCGGCGGCCGGCGCCCGGACCCTGCCGACGAGCCCGGCCACCGCCAGGATCGTCGCCAGGTAGGGCAGCATCGCCAGGAACTGGCTCGGGATGCTGCTGCCGATCGCCCCCAGGTAGGTGGCGAGCTGGTCGGCGAAGCCGAAGAAGAGCGCCGCGAGCAGCGCACCGGTCGGGCTCCACCGGCCGAAGATCAGCGCGGCCAGGGCGATGAAGCCCTTACCGCCGATCATGTTCTTGGTGAACGAGTAGAGCGCCAGGGTGTATGAGGCGCCGCCCACGCCGGCCACCAGGCCGGCCATGATCACGTTGCGGTAGCGCAGCCGCAGCACCTTCACACCGAGCGTGTCGGCGGCCGTCGGGTGCTCACCCACCGACCGGGTCCGCAGGCCCCACCGGGTACGGAACAGCGCGAGGTGGATGACCAGCACCAGCAGCAGGCCGAGGTAGAGGAAGATGTTGCCCCGGAACAGCGCCGGGCCGATCAGCGGGATGTCCTTGAGCAGCGGGATCTCCCAGTTGCCGAACCGGGGCGCGCTGTTGTACTTCGTCGCGTCGGTCTGCATCAGCCGCTCGTAGAGGAAGCCGGTGACCCCGAGCGCCAACAGGTTGAGCACGGTGCCCATGACCACCTGGTCGACCAGGTAGCGGATCGCGAAGACGGCGAGCAGCAGCGAGATGATCGCGCCGCCGACCGCCGCGGCCAGCAGGCCCACCCAGACGTTCTGGTAGATGCTGCCGAAGAGCGCCCCGCTGAACGCCCCCATCAGCAGCTGGCCCTCGATCGCCACGTTGACCACGCCGGTCCGCTCGCAGAGCACGCCGGACAGCGCGCCGAAGATCAGCGGCAGGGCCAGGATGAACGTGCCCCGGACGATGTTGACCAGCGGCATGAAGTTGCGCCCCTCGGGGGCGGCGGAGACCTGCCAGCACAGGAAGCTCAGCACGAAGGCGACCAGCCCGACACCGAGCAGCACGGTGAGCCAGCGCTTCGGCACGCCGGCGAGCAGGGCGCCCCCGGCCGCCGCGGCGACGACGCCGAAGAGGATCGCACCGACGGTTCCGGTGATCTCCAGGGCGGCGCCGCCCTCGGTCTCGCTGAGGGTGAACCGGGCCTGTTGGCCGGTCGCGAGTGCGCCGAACAGCACGGCGGAGAGCACGCCCAGCGCCAGCAGGACGACACCGACCTTGCGGGTACGCGTCCAGAAGCCCTCGTCGACGGTGACGGCGACGTCGGGGACAGCCATGGTCGACATTGCCTTACCAGCCCTTCGCCAGGCTCGTCTGCAACCGGGCCGCGCGAGCGGCCCGCAGCTGGAAGATCGCCTTAACCAGGGCCGGCGCGGCCACGAAGATGACGATCAGCGCCTGGAGCACGGTGACCAGCTCCAGCGAGATCCCGGAGTACGACTGCATCCGGTTGCCGCCGGCCTGCAGCGCGCCGAAGAGCAGCGCGGCGAGCAGCACGCCCCATGGCTTCAGCCGCCCGAGCAGCGCGACCAGGATGCCGTCGAAGCCGATCTGCGCGATCACCAGCGGGGTGAGCGCGTTCGCGGTCGAGCCGAGCACCATGTTCGACCCGCCGAGGCCGGCCAGCAGACCCGCGATCGCCATGACCAGCACGTACGTCTTGGTGACGCTGATGCCGGCGGTCCGGGCGGCGTCCGGGTTCTCGCCGACCGCACGCAGCTCGAAGCCGAGCGTCGAGCGGTTCAGCAGCCAGGCGATGAACCAGGTGATCAGCACCGCGACCAGGATGCCGGCGTGCACCCGCAGGTTGTCGCCGAGCAGCCGGGGCAGCTGGGCGGAGGACTCGACCGGCTTGCTGATCGCGTCCGACCGGTTCGGGTTCTGCACCCCGTTCTGGACGATGATCCAGGACAGGAAGTAGACCGCGACGTAGTTGAGCATGATCGTGGTGATCACCTCGTGGGCGCCGGTGCGCGCCTTGAGGATGCCCGGGATGAAGCCCCAGAGCGCGCCGCCGGCCGCACCGGCGATCAGCGCGACCAGCAGGTGCACCCCGGGCGGCAGCGGCAGCGCGAAGCCGACGACGGCGGCGAGGATGACGCCGATGGTCGCCTGACCCTGGGCGCCGATGTTGAACAGGCCGCCCCGGAAGGCGAGCGCCACCGACAGGCCGGTGAAGACCAGCGGCGCGGTGTACGTCAGCGTCTCCGAGATCGGGCCGAGCGCGGCGGTGAAGCCGGACGCGTCCGGGTCGAAGATCGCACCCTTGAACAGGTTCGCGTACGCCTCGCTGACCACGGTCCAGCTGGCGTTGAGCGCGTCCGCCGGGCGGGCGGTGATGTAGCCGTAGGTGGCCAGCACCTCCGGGTCGGAGACGATGATCAGCACCGCGCCGACCAGCATGGCCAGCAGCACCGCGAGCACGGTCACGGTGACCGTGTTGGCCGCCCAGAGGTTGTCCAGGAAGAGCCGGCCCAGCGAGGGGCGGGGCTCTTGGGCCGCGGGCGGCTTCGTCGCGGTGGCGGGCGCCGCCCGCTCGGTGTCGCCGGGGGGCGCGACCGGTGTCGCCCGGGCCTCGCTCCGCGCCTCCTGCGCCTCGGTCGCCGGCTCCTTGTCCGGGGAGCCCGAGACCGGGTTGGGGTTACTCATGCCTCGTCCTCGTTGCCAGCGCCGTCGGTGGTCGTGGTGGCGGTGTCCGGCGTGATGCCGGCCATCAGCAGGCCGATCTCCTCGCGCGGGGTGTCCGGGCCGACCACGCCGATGATCCGGCCGCGGTACATCACCGCGATCCGGTCGGCCAGGCCGATCACCTCGTCCAGCTCGCTGGAGACGACCATGACGGCGGTGCCGATGTCCCGCTCGCGGATGACCCGGCTGTGGATGAACTCGATCGAGCCGACGTCCACGCCCCGGGTGGGCTGGGCGGCGATGAAGAGCTTCAGCGGCCGGGACAGCTCCCGGGCCACGATCACCTTCTGCTGGTTGCCGCCGGACAGGGTGCCGACCGCCGCGTCGGCCGAGGAGGTGCGGACGTCGAACTGCTCGATCCGCTCCTTCGCCGACTTCGCGATGGCGTCCGGCTTGAGCGAGAGGCCCTTGCCGAAGGGCGGCCGGTCGTAGATGTCCAGCACCAGGTTCTCCGCGACGGAGAACTCCTTGACCAGGCCGTCGACGCTGCGGTCCTCCGGGACGTACCCGACGCCGGCGCGGAGCACCTTCTTGGTGGTCCAGCCGTGCACGGCCTGGCCGTCCAGGGTGATCGAGCCGGCGAGCACCGGGCGCAGGCCCATGATCGCCTCGATCAGCTCGGTCTGCCCGTTGCCCTGCACACCCGCGATGCCGAGCACCTCACCGGCGTGCACGGTCAGGTCGATGCCGTCGACCGCGCGGACCTGCCGGTCGTCGTCGACGACCAGGCCGGCCACCTCGAGGATCGGCTTGCCCGGCTGGGCCGGCTTCTTGTCCACGGTCAGCCGGACGCTGCGGCCCACCATCAGCGCGGCCAGCTCGTCCCGGCTGGCGCTCGGCTCGGCGGTGCCGACCGTCTTCCCGCGCCGGATCACCGTGATCCGGTCGGCGACCGCCTTGACCTCGCCCAGCTTGTGGGTGATGAAGACGATCGACTTGCCGGCCTCCTTGAGCGACCGCATGACCGTGAGCAGTTCCTCGGTCTCCTGCGGGGTCAGCACGGCGGTCGGCTCGTCGAGGATGAGCAGGTCGACGTCGCGGGTGAGCGCCTTGACGATCTCCACCCGCTGCTGGATGCCGACCGGCAGGTCCTCGATCACCGCGTCCGGGTCGACCCGGAGGTTGTACCGCTCGGAGACCTCGGCGACCTCGCGCCGGGCCCGCCGGCGGTCGAGGAAGCCGGTGAAGCCCCCCTTGACCTGCTCCGCGCCGAGCATCACGTTCTCGGCCACGGTGAAGACCGGCACCAGCATGAAGTGCTGGTGCACCATGCCGATCCCGGCGGCGATCGCGTCGGACGGGCCCCTCAGCTTCAGCGGCTTGCCGTCGACCAGGATCTCGCCCTCGTCGGGCTGGTAGAGCCCGTAGAGCACGTTCATCAGGGTCGACTTGCCGGCGCCGTTCTCGCCGAGCAGGGCGTGGATCTCTCCAGGCTCCACCGTCAGGTCGATGTGGTCGTTGGCGACCAGATCACCGAACCGCTTGGTGATGCCGCGCAGTTCGAGTCTCAGCGCAACCTCCTGGAGTGCGAGCGATGGTGCAGCGTAGCGACTGCCGCGCCGCCACCGCGCCGGGTGGGGGTCAGTGGGGGATCAAGGTGACCGGCCGCCCCGACGTCGCGCGGGGTCTTCCCCACGCAGGTCGAGGCGGCCGGATCGTCAAACCTGGTGCCCGCCGGCCCCCGCGGCCGATGATCTCACCGCGGCGGTCGGCGGAGCGGTCACTTGGTCGGCTGGGCCTTCGAGGTGACGGTGATGGTGCCGGCGGCGATGTCCGCCTTGATCTTGTCGACCTCGGCCTTCAGGTCCGCCGGGACCTTGCTGTCGAAGTCGTGGTACGGCGCGATCGAGACGCCGTTGTTGGCCAGGGTGCCGACGAAGCCCGGCTTGGCCTGGAGCTTCTCGCCGTTGGCGGCCTTCAGCACGGCGTCCTTGACGGCGTCCGGGATGTTCTTGACGACCGTGGTGACCAGCGCCGGGCAGTTCGGGGTGCTCTCGCAGCCGTCGACGTCCACCCAGACGACCGAGTACTTGCCGTTGGAGGCCTGCGCGGCGGCGGTGGTGCCGAGGCCCGCGCCACCGGCGACCGGCATGATGATGTCGGCGCCCTGGGCGACCAGCGCGTCGGAGACCTTCTTGCCCTCGTCCTGCTTGACGAAGTCGTTGGTGAAGGAGCCCTTCTGGGCGGCCTTGTCCCAGCCGATGACCTGGACGTTCTTGCTCTTGGCCTTGTTGTAGTACGCCACGCCGTCGGCGAAGCCGTCCATGAAGATGGTGACCGGCGGGATCGGCAGACCGCCGTAGGTGCCGACCTTGCCGGTCTTGCTCAGCCCGGCGGCCAGGTAACCGGCCTGGAAGGCGGCCTGCGCGGTGTCGAACTGCATCGGGTAGATGTTGTCGACACCCGGGTTCGCGTCCACGATGGCGAACTGCTGGTTCTTGTTCGCCTCGGCGGCCTTCTTGGTGGCGTCCGACATCAGGCCACCGACGGCCAGGATGAAGTCGCACTTCTGGTTGACGAACCCGGTCAGGTTGACCTCGTAGTCCGCCTCGGCCTTCGACTGGACGTTCTTGATGTCGATGTTGTCGTTCTCCTTCTTCGCCTCCTGCAGGCCCTTCCAGGCCGAGGTGTTGAAGGACTTGTCATCGATGCCACCGACGTCGGTCACCATGCAGGCGGTGAACTTCTTGCCGCCGTTGCCGCCGGCGTTGTTGTCGTCCTTGGGAGCCTCACCACATGCGGCGGCGCCCAGCACGAGGCCACCCGCCACGATGGCGGAGGCGATCCGCATCCCACGCACAGAGCGCAAGACGTCTCCTTCCCATTGCACACCGCGTCGTGCGCGGTGGCAGCCCTTGCGCCGGCCTGCGGTGTGCCGCCGGCGTCCCACGTTACGGACGGGAGCGTACGCCCGCGCCCACCCACCGGCCGACAATCGTGCACGACTGTTGAGCGGTCGTTACCCCTACGTAACCCACGCGTGGGGCACATCACCTCTCGTGCCGGCGGCCCTCCGGAGAGGTGTCGCGAACGTCCGTTTCCGCTGGTCTCCCGCTGCGCCGCGGGGGCTACCGCCAGAAGACCGCCACCGCCGCGTTGACCAGCGTCAACCCGATGATCGCAAGGAAATGCCCGCGGTTCACGGACTCCCGCTTACGGGAGAAGAAGACCATGACAAAGATCAGCAGTGCGAGCACCAACTTGGTAACAAGCTTGGCCGGTGCCGGCTCGTCGCCGTCGCGCAACGGGGCGGAGAGACCGATTCCGGTCAGCAGCCCGATCACCGAGCCCCAGAGCATGGCCGCGTTGATCCGCAGCCGGCCGCTGACGTACTGGGCGATCGCACCGCCGAGCAGCATCGCGAACCCGATCAGATGGACGTAGAGAAGGATCAGTCGAAGAGCTTCCACACCGATCATCCTCCCCCATCAACGACGTCCTGTAGTAGCCGGCCGGGCGAGGTGCCGTCATACCGTGACCTCGGCCGGCCGCGCGTCCGGCGCCGGGCTGCCCACGCCGGTCCCGACGGTCCGACGGCCGACAAGCACCAGGGCGAGGCCGACCAGCGCGTAGCCGGCCAGCACGGTCAGCGGCCGGCCGGCGCCCGCGCCGTCGAAGAACGCGGCCGAGCGCAGCAGCGTGCCGCCCGCGCCGACCGGCAGGAACTGCCCGAGCGTGCCCCAGGGCTGCGGCAGCAGCTCGGGCGCCGCGCCGACCGCGGAGAGCGGGTTGCCGACCAGGAAGACCAGCAGCGCGCCGAGCCCGAGCCCGGGACCGCCGAGCAGCGCACCGAGGCCCGCCACGGTGCCCGCCGCGGCGAGCGCGAACAGCCCCATCGCGGCCGCCTCGAGCCACACGTCGCCGTCGAGGACGCCGAGCCAGCCGTGCAGGACCGCGGCCCCGACCAGGCCGGCCAGGACGGCGTAGCCGAGCAGGCCGGCCAGCCGCGCGCCGCGCCGGGCGACCAGGACGGTGAGCAGTGCCCCGGCCAGCATGCTGGTCAGCGCCAACGGCAGGAACCCGGCGGCGAAGCCGGCCCCGCGCGGGTCGTCCGGGTCGGCCGGCACGACCTGCACCACCGACACCGGCCGGCCGGCGGAGAGCTGCGCGGCGGCCTCGGTGAGCAGCGCGGCCACGGTCGGGCTCGCGGCCGGGGCGGTGTGCAGGGCGACGCCGTCCGGGCCGACCACGAAGGCGGCGTAGACCTCGCGGTCGCGCAGCGCCCGGTCGGCCGCAGCCCCGTCCGGCAGCGTGGTGACGGCGAAGCCGCCGGGCCGGGCGGCGGCGAGCCGGGCGGCCAGTTCGGCGGTTGCGGGCGGCGGCCCGGCGACGGCGACCGGCAGGTCGCGCGGCGCCAGGTGGGCGGCCGGCGCCGCGAAGAGGGGTACGAGCAGCGCCTGCACCACCACCGCCAGGCTGGCGAGCAGCGCGGCGAGCAGCCAGGGCGAGCGGATCCGGGAGAGCTGAGCGGGCATCTCCGCCTCCTTAAAACGAACGTTCGTTCTCTTGAACTGAGCGTGCGGTACCGCACGGTCCGCCGTCAAGAACGAACGTTCGCTTTACACTGTGGGTCGTGCCACGCGTATCGGACGAACACCTCGCGGCCCGCCGCCAGCAGATCCTCGACGCGGCCCGGCGCTGCTTCCGGCGCGACGGCTTCCACAACACCTCGATGCAGGACGTGATCAGGGAGGCCGGCCTCTCGGTCGGCGCGGTCTACCGCTACTTCCCGAGCAAGAACGACCTGATCACCGCGATCGCCCAGTCGGTGGTCGGCGGTGCCGAGGGGATCTTCGCCGAACTGGCGGCGGCCGACCCGCCGCTGCCGCTGGTCGACGCGCTGGACCGCGCCCTCACCTACGTCGACACGCAGACCGGCCCGGACGGCGTGCTGCCACTGGCCATCCAGGTGTGGGGCGAGGCGCAGCGGGATCCGGCGCTCGCCGAGTTCATCGGCCGGACGTACACCGGTTTCCGCAACCACTTCACCACGCTGGCCCAGCGCGCCCACGCGGCCGGCGAACTACCCGCGGACGCCGACCCGGAGGCGGTCGGCGCGGCCCTGTTCGCCCTGGTCCCCGGCTACGTCCTGCAACGCGTCCTGACCGGCACCCCCGACCGCGCCACCTACCTGGCCGGCGTCCGCGCCCTGCTCCCCCGCCCCTGACTCCCCCGCGATCTTGCAGTTGACGCCCCTACAGGAGGGGCAAAAGCCGCAGAACGCGGGCCCAAACTGCAAGATCGCGGAGACGGTGGGGTCAGGTGAGGCGCCAGACCTGGAAGGTGGGGCCGTCTGCGGGGAGAGTCACCGTGCCGGTGGTGTCGGGGCGTAGGGCGGGGGCGCCGCCGTACACGTTGTCGCCGGTCGGCAGGCCGGTCAGGCGGACCAGGGTGCCGGGCGCGCGGCGGGCCAGCACCAGCACCGCGCCGGTCGGCGCCTCGCGGAGGAAGACCAGCGTGTCCGCGTCGGCGTGCACCCAGCGCAGGCCGCCGTGCCGCAGCGCCGGCTCGGTGCGCCGCAGCGCCAGCAGCGACCGGTACGCGTCGAAGGTGCGCGCGTCCCAGCTCTCCGGCCGGTGCCACGGCATCGGGGTGCGCGAGCCCTCCCCGTTCTCGCCGGTCAGGCCCAGCTCGTCGCCGGCGAAGATCACCGGCGTGCCCGGCATGGTGGCGAGCAGGCCGGCGGCCACCTCCTGCCGGGCCGCGCCGCCGACCACGGTCCGGATCCGAGCCGAGTCGTGCGAGCCGAGCAACTGCCACGAGTGCGTGTACGACCGCCACGAGATCAGCGACCGGTAGGTGTTCATGGTGGCCAGCACGGCGCCCGCGTCCCGCCGCCGCACCCCGCCGGGCGTCCCGAGGAAGTTCGGCACCGGGTCGTCACCGAGACGCAGCCAGGACCAGACCGGGTCGGTGAAGCCGACGTAGTTCATGGTGCCGTGCCAGCCGTCCCGGTCCAGGTCACCGGTGTGGTCGTGGCCGTGCTCGGCGAGCAGCAGCCCGTCGGCCCGGGTGTCGGCGACCACCTCCCGCAGCAGCCGGGCCACCTCGTGGGTGTACGCGTCCGCGCCCCGCCGGCCGGTCATGTTCGCCACGTCCACCCGCCAGCCGTCCAGCGCGTACGGCGAGCGCAGCCAGCGGCGCAGCAGCGAGTCCTCGGCGGTGGCGAAGCGCCGGCGCAGCTCGGTGCTGCCCCAGTTGAGCTTCGGCAGCGACTTGACCCCGTTCCAGGATTCGTAGTCCCCTCCGGCCAGGTCGAAGTAGTACAGCTCCCGCTCGGGCGCGTGCACGTCCGAGACGGCGGCCGTGAACCACTGGTGGGCGTCGCCGGTGTGGTTGCTGGTGATGTCGCCGAGCAGCCGCCAGCCCCGGGCGTGCACCGCGTCGGCCAGCCGAGCCAGGGCCGCGTTCCCGCCGAGCAGCGGGTCGACCGTGTCGAAGCTCGCCGCGTCGTACCGGTGGTTGGAGCGCGCCGGGAAGATCGGCGTCAGGTAGACGGTGTTCACCCCGAGCCGGTCCAGGTGGTCCAGGCGCTCGGTGATCCCGTCGAGGTCGCCGCCGTAGAACTGCCGCGGCGTCTCCGGGCCGCGCCCGATCACCGGGGTGTCCCAGTCGCACGGGATCGCCCAGTCCGGCGCCGTCCGGTCGGCCGCGGCGGCCGAGCGGGCGAACCGGTCCGGGAAGACCTGGTAGATCACCGCGTCCCGGGCCCAGGCCGGCGGGGGCGCGTAGCTGACCAGTTTGAAGTCGCCGTTGTCCGGCACGTCGTGGTCGACCAGGCCGGCCGCGTTCAGCCAGCGGGCGCCCGCCGCGCCGTCGAGCAGGAAGCGGTAGTTGCTGACCGGGTTGCGGACCTCGACGTCGGCCCGCCACCACACGTCACCGCCCTCGGTGCGGTCGACCACCGCCTCGGCGAAGCGCGGCTCGCCGTCGCCGGTGGTCCGGACGTGCACCTGGCGGACGCCGGCGCCGGTCGGCACCCGGACGAAGACCGGGACGACCTGCCCGAGCGCGGGCTCCTGCTCGGGCACGTAGGTGGCGGATCCGTCGTGGTGCGGCTGGAGAGACATGGGCATGCCTTTCGCGTCGTTCGAGACAGGGAGTGGGGCGGGCACCCGCCGCGGTCGGTCACCCGACCGCGACGGTCCGCCCGGAAACCGCTCCGGTGTACGTCGACACGACGCCCTTGCCGCAGCGTGAGCCGAGGAGGCTCAGCCTTTGACTGCTCCGGCGGTCAGGCCGGAGACGATGTAGCGCTGGAGCAACTGGAACACCAGCACCGTCGGGACGGCGGTGAGCAGGGTGCCCGCCGCGAACATCCCGAAGTTGTTGTTGCGCTCGCCCGCCACCAGGCCGAACATGCCGACCGCGAGGGTCTTCGACTCGGTGTTGGTGAGGAACACGTTGGCGATCATGAACTCGTTGATCGTGCCGATGAACGACAGCAGCGCGGTCACCGCCAGGATCGGCGCCACCAGCGGCAGCATGATCCGGAAGAAGACCTGGGCGTGCGAGGCGCCGTCCATGGTCGCCGACTCGTCCAGCTCCCGCGGCAGGGTGTCGAAGAAGCCCTTCATCAGCCAGGTGTTCACGCCCAGCGCGCCACCCATGTAGAGCAGGAACAGGCCCCACGGGGTGTTGAAGCCGATCACCGGCCACAGGTCGGTGACCGTGGTGAAGATCAGGAAGATCGCCACGATGGCCAGGAACTGCGGGAACATCTGGATCAGCAGCAGCGCGAGCAGGCCGACCCGGCGCCCGGCGAAACGCATCCGGGAGAACGCGTACGCCGCGAGCGCGGACAGGAAGATCGACAGGAAGCTGGCCGCACCGGCGATCAGCAGCGAGTTGAGGAACCAGTGGCCGAAGGCGGTCTTCCGGAACAGGTTGCTGAAGTTCTCGGCCGACGCCCCGGTCGGCAGCAGCTCGGTCGAGGAGAGTGTGCCGAGCGGGTTGAGCGCCGCGGAGAGCACGAACAGGATCGGGAAGAGGCTGAAGACCACGGCCAGCACCCCGACGAGGTGCCGCCAGCCCACCCGGGCGAACCAGCGGTTCCTGGACCGGCCCCTCGCGTTGCGGTTGGCGACGGCGGCGTTCGCGTGGGTCGTCACGAGTACACCTCCTCCTGCTTGCGGGTCCGCCGGAAGCTGATCGCCGACACCGTGGCCACGATCGCGAAGATGAAGACCGAGACCGCGGCGGCCATGCCGAACTCGGCGCCCTGGGCGCCGAAGGCCAGCCGGTAGGTGTAGGTGATGAGCAGGTCGGTGGCGCCGTTGGTCGGGTTGTCCGCCGGGAACGGCCCGCCCTCGGTGGTCAGCCAGATCGCGTTGATGTTGTTGAAGTTGTACGCGAACGACGCGATCAGCAGCGGCGAGAGCGCGACCAGCAGCAGCGGCAGGGTGACCGACCGGAACGACTGCCACGGGCTGGCCCCGTCGACCGAGCTGGCCTCGGTCAGCTCCCGCGGGATCGCCTGGAGCGCGCCGGTGGCCACCAGGAACATGTACGGGTAGCCCAGCCAGAGCTGCACCAGCAGCACCGCGAGCCGGGCCGTCCACGCACCGCCGAACCAGTCGACCCCCAGCCCGAACAGGTTGTTGACCAGGCCGAAGTCGGTGTTGAACATGTCCCGCCAGACCAGCAGCATCGCGAACGACGGCATGGCGTACGGCAGGATCAGCAGCACCCGGTAGAAGTTGGTGCCGCGCATCCGGGGCGAGTGCAGGGCGAGCGCGATGGCCATGCCGAGCAGGAAGGTGAGCCCGGTCGAGCCGATCGCGAAGGCGAAGTTCCACAGCAGCGTGCCGAAGAACGGCCCGGAGATGTTCGGGTCGGTGAGCACCCGGCTGAAGTTCTTCAGCCCGACGTTGACCTTCCAGCCCTGGGTGAGCCGATCGCCGTCGGCGGCCACGAAGGAACCGGTCGCCGGGTCGGCGGTCCAGGTCTTGCCGGTCTCGCTGTCCTTGACGCAGTCGCAACCCGCGTCGTACGCCCGGACGGCCGTGCCCTCGTAGGCGCGGGACAGGCCGTTGGAGCGGACGGCGCCGCCGGCGGTCGGCACCACCAGGTCGGTGATGTCCTTGCTGCGGCCACTGGCCTGACCGAAGTTGAGCACGGTGAAGCCGGCAGCGTCGGTGATCTTGCCGGTCGGACTGACCGTGACGTCGCCGGCGTCGAGCTTGCGCAGGCCCTCCGCGTCACCCGCGAAGACCTCCCTGGTCTTCGGGTCGCTGAGCAGGAAGACCAGCGCGCCGGTTGCCGGGTCGCCCTTGGTGGCGATGGAGAGGGAGTACTCGGTGGAGCCGGGGACCTGCTGCACCGAGGAGGTCTGGATGGCGACGATCGCGTCGTCCTTGCTGCCGCGGTGGCCGTCGCCGAAGTTCGTGAACGCGGTGCTCGCGGTGTAGAGCACCGGGAAGACCTGGAAGGCGATCAGGAAGAGCGTGCCGGGGACCAGGTACTTGGCCGGGATGTGCCGGCGGGTCAGGTAGAGGTAGAACAGGCCGGCGGTCGCGGCGGCGAGGATCCCCAGCCCGACCCAGTGCTCGGCCTCGACGAGCGGGAACGCCGCCCAGATCGCGATCCCGGCCACCAGGCCGAGCAGGACCACCTTGACGACGAGGCCGGTCGCGGTGATCGGCGCGTGGTTCCGCGCGGTACGGGATGTGCGCGGGAGCCCGCGGCCAACGGGCTCCCGGCCCGGGGCCTGCTCAGCAGACCCCGGGCCGGACAGCGACGTGCTCATTACTTGATCTGACCCGCGATGGTCTTGCCCGCGGCGGTGATCGTCTTGGCCGGGTCGGCGCCACCGATGATGGCGGCCTCCGCCTTGCCGAACGGGTCCCAGATCGCGGCCATGGCCGGGATCGCCGGGAGCACCTGGCCGTTCTTGCCGGCCTCCTGGAACTTGGCCAGGTCGGCGTCCTCACCCTTGACCTGGTCGAAGGCGGCGGTCAGCGCCGGCGGGCGCGGCTCGGCCTTGTACAGCGCGACGGCCAGCTCCGGCTTCGTCACGTAGTTGGTGACGAACTCCTGCGCCAGGGCCTTGTTCTTGCCCTTGGCGGCGACGTAGAACGCCTGGACGCCCACGAACGGCTGGGCCTCCTTGCCACCGGCGAAGCCGGGGACCGGGGAGATGTCGTACTTGATGTTCGCCTTCTTGGCGTCGGCGATGGCCCACGGGCCGGAGACCAGGAAGGCGCACTTCTTGCCGGTGAAGGTGGCGATGGAGTTCTCGCCGGTGATGGAGCGCTTCAGCGCGCCGTCGCCCTTCTCACCGAGCTTCGCGATCTTCTGGAAGGCGGCGATCGACTCCGGCTTGCCCACGCCCAGGTCCTTCGGGTCGTAGTCGCCGTTGGCGGTGGTGCCGAACAGGTAGCCGCCGCCCGAGGTGTACAGCGGGTACACGTGGTACGCGTCGCCGTTCTGGCCGGACTGGAGGCAGAGGATCTCGCTGGCCTTCTTCTCAGCCTTGAGCTTCTTGCCGGCGGCGACCAGGTCCTCGATCGTCTTCGGCGCCTCGGGGGCAAGCTCGGTGTTGCGGATCAGCGCGATGTTCTCGGTGGCGTAGGGGACGCCGTAGAGCTGGCCGTTGAAGGTGACGGCCTTGATCGCGGTCTCGTTGAAGGCGCTCTTCTGCTCGGCGGCGAGCTGCACCGGGTCGATGGCGCCGTTCTGGACCATGTTGCCGATCCAGTCGTGCGCGCCGACCACGACATCCGGGCCGCTGCCCTGCTGCGAGGCGGTGACGAAGTTGGTCTGCAGGTCCTTGGAGACGGCCTGGACCTCGACGGTCACGCCGTTCTCCTTGCCGAACTCCTCGGCGAACGGCTTCAGGGCCGCGGTCCGCTTGTCGTCGGCCCAGATGACCAGCTTGCCGCCGGTGGCCTTGGCGGACTCCTTGGCGGCCGGCTTGTCGCCGTCACTGCCGCCGCAGCCGGACCCGGCGAGCGCCAGGCCGAGGACAGCGACCACACCCGCGGTACGGATGCGCATCGGTACTCCTGTCGTCATGGCGGCCCGCCGGGGGAAGGGCGGCCCGCCAGTGGAAAGCTCGAAAATTTCTTGCTGACCGGCGCGGGGTGCTGCGCCGCTGCTCTCGCATGTTGCGGGGACGTTAGCAAGAGGTTGCAGATAATGGAAGGGCTTGCAGGAGCGTACGCAAGAAGTTGCCGGTGAGCTAAAGTGCCGCCATGCGCGCTCGACTGTCCGACATCGCCCAACAGGCCGAAGTCAGCGAGGCCACGGTGTCGCGGGTGCTCAACGACCGCCCCGGAGTGGCCCCGGAGACCCGGCAGGCCGTCCTCACCGCCCTCGACGTGCTCGGCTACGAGCGCCCCGCCCGGCTGCGCAAGCGCAGCGCCGGGCTGGTCGGCCTCGTCGTGCCCGAGCTGGACAACCCGATCTTCCCGGCCTTCGCCCAGGTCATCGAGTCGACGCTGGCGCAGAGCGGGTTCACCCCGGTGCTCTGCACCCAGACGCCCGGCGGGGTCACCGAGGACGAGTACGTCGAGATGCTGCTCGACCGGCAGGTCTCCGGGATCGTCTTCGTCTCCGGGCTGCACGCCGACACCGCCGCCAACCACGACCGGTACCGCGCGCTGATCGCCCGCCCGCTGCCGATCGTCATGATCAACGGGTACGCGCCCGGCATCGCTGCGCCCTTCGTCTCCTGTGACGACGGCGAGGCGACCGAGCTGGCCGTCGCCCACCTGGTCGCCCTCGGCCACCGGCGGATCGGCCTGATCACCGGCCCGGACCGGTTCGTGCCGGTGCAGCGCCGGGTGACCGGCTTCCGCGCCGCGATGGCCCGGCTGGTCGGCACCACCGAGGCGGAGGTCGGCGAGCTGGCCGAGCTCTCCCTGTTCGGCGTCGAGGGCGGCGAGGCCGCCGCCGGCCGGCTCATCGAGCGGGGCGTCACCGGCCTGGTCTGCGGCTCCGACCTGATGGCGCTCGGCGCTATCCGGGCCGCCCGGCAGCGCGGCCTCGCCGTCCCCGACGACGTCTCGGTGGTCGGCTACGACGACTCTCCGCTGATGGCCTTCACCGACCCGCCGCTGACCACCATGCGCCAGCCGGTCGCCGCCATGGCGGTGGCCGCCGTCCGGGCCCTGGTCGACGAGATCAACGGGCACGCGGCCCCGAACTCCGAGTACGTGTTCCGCCCGGAGCTGGTGGTGCGTGGCTCGACCGCGGTGGCCCGCGCGGCCGACACCGGCGGCGGCGCGAAGCGCCAGCGCTCCACCCTCGCCGTCCCCGCCTGACACCGCGACGATCCGGCGACTGGCCCCGCCCGCCGTCATTTCTTGCGCAAGGAATGCTTGACTCTTGCAGCGCAAGAGCGGCATTCTGCTCAGACACCCTGCGCCCACCACCAGCCCGCACCGGGCACCGCCGTCCCGCGCCACAGAACGGGGATCCTCACCGATGACCTCCGCCCCCCAGCCCACGCCGCTGACCGCCGACAACGACTGGTGGCGGTCCGCGGTCGTCTACCAGGTCTACGTCCGCAGCTTCGCCGACGCGAACGGGGACGGCGTCGGGGATCTCCAGGGCATCCGGCAACGCCTGCCCCACCTGCGCGACCTCGGGGTGGACGCGCTCTGGCTGACCCCCTTCTACACCTCGCCTCAGGTCGACGCCGGCTACGACGTTGCCGACTACCGGGACGTGGACCCGCTCTTCGGCACCCTCACCGACTTCGACGCGATGATCACCGACGCGCACGCCCTGGGCCTGCGGATCATCGTGGACCTGGTGCCCAACCACACTTCCAGCGCCCACCCGTGGTTCACCGCGGCCCTCGCCGCCGGCCCCGGCTCCCCGGAACGCGAGCGCTACCTCTTCGCCGACGGCAAGGGCGAGCGGGGCGAACTGCCGCCTAACGACTGGGAGAGCATCTTCGGCGGCCCCGCCTGGACCCGGGTCGCCGACGGGCAGTGGTACCTGCACCTGTTCGACCCGGCCCAGCCCGACCTGAACTGGCGCCACCCGGAGGTACGCGCCGAGTTCGAGGACATCCTGCGGTTCTGGCTCGACCGGGGCGTGGACGGCTTCCGGATCGACGTGGCGCACGGGATGATCAAGGCGGAGGGGCTGCCGGACGTCGGCTTCAACTCGATGACCACCGGCCAGCGCCAGTCCGAGCTGCTGGGCAAGGGCCGGCTGCCGTACTTCGACCAGGACGAGGTGCACGACATCTACCGCGCCTGGCGGCCGATCCTGGACAGCTACCCGGGCGGCCGGATGGCGGTGGCCGAGGCCTGGGCGGAGACCCCGCAGCGGCTGGCCCGCTACATCGGCCCGGACGAGCTGCACCAGGCGTTCAGCTTCGACTTCCTCGACGCCACCTGGTCGGCCGACTCGTTCCGCAAGGTGATCGACACCGCGCTCGCCGAGTCGACCATCGTCGGGGCGCCGACCACCTGGGTGCTCTCCAACCACGACCGGCAGCGGCACGTCACCCGATACGGCGACGGCAAGGTCGGCCTGCGCCGCGCCCGGGCCGCCGCCCTGCTGATGTTCTCCCTGCCCGGCTGCGCCTACGTCTACCAGGGCGAGGAGCTGGGCCTGCCCGAGGTGCTGGACCTCCCCGACGAGCTGCGCCAGGACCCGGCGTTCCTGCGCACCGGGGAGAGCCGTGACGGCTGCCGGGTGCCGATCCCGTGGAGCGGCGAGCTGGCCCCGTACGGCTTCGGCCCTGAGGGCAGCGAGCTGAGCTGGCTGCCGGCCCCGGCGACCTGGCGTGCCCTCTCGGTGGCCGCCCAGGCCGGCATGGCCGGCTCGACGCTGGAGCTCTACCGGACCGCGCTGCGGATCCGGCACGAGCACCCGGCGCTGGCCGGCACCGGCGGCATCACCTGGCTGGAGACCGAGCCCGGGGTGCTGGCGTTCCGCCGAGCCGCCGGGGACGCCGAGCTGACCTGCGTGGTCAACCTCAGCGGCGCGGAGGTGACGATCGCCGGCCACGGCCGGCCGGTCGTCGCCAGCGCCGACCTCACCGAGCGGGGCGACGGGCATGTCCTGCCGGTGGACGCGGCTGCGTGGTTCGAACGGCGCTGAGCCGGGTAACCCGCCATTGACCTGGTCGTCCGTTGTGCCCCGCGCCGACGGGCGGCTGGGCTACCGACCCCTTGTGGTGGGGGGTGAGGTGGCACCGGCCCCTCGGGGACTTCCGTTCCCGGGGGGTCGGTGTCCATCTGGGACCGTGGGGGTACCACGGGGTGATGACCGCACACGTGGCGCAGTACACCCTCGACGTCAGCGACCTCGATCGCATGGTCCGGTTCTGGTCGGCCGCCCTCGGCTACACCGTCCGCCGGGGCGACGACGGCAGCGCGAGGCTCTATCCGCCGCCCGGCCGGCCCGGCCCCACCTTCTGGTTGCAGGGCAGCGGCACCCCGAAGCAGGGCAAGAACCGGCTCCACCTGGACCTGGTCTCCGACGGCGACCCGGCGGCCGAGGTCGACCGGCTGCTGGGGCTCGGCGCCCGGCACGCCGACGTCGGGCAGACCGGCACGGAGGGCTTCGTGGTGCTGGCCGACCCGGAGGACAACGAGTTCTGCGTGCTCGAGAGGCCGCCGAACTGAGCCTCAGGCGCCCCTGGCGGTGAGCAGCTGGGCGATCCGGGCGAGCCCGGCCCGGACCTCGTCCCGGCTGGGCGGCGCCACCGGCTCGGGCTCCCGCTCGGCGGCCAGCTCCAGCTCCTCGTCGATGACGTCCTCGAAGTCGCCGTAGAGGTCCGCCTGGTCGATCCGGGCCGCCTCGTCGTCGGCGGCGATCTGCGCGGCGGCGATCTCGCTGCGGATCTCCTCGGGCGTGAGCGCCGGCAGCAGCGGCTCCACCACCGCCATCAGCTGCTCCTCGGCCACCACCGCCTCGGCCAGGGCGAGCGCGTGGGGCCGCTCGTACGGGCCGCAGACCACCGGCTCCCACTCGTCGTCGTCGCCGAGCGGGCCGAAGGTGATGATCCACGGCAGGCCCAACATCGGCGAGTCGTCCGGCAGGTCCAGTGTCACGAGTGCGCCCACCGGCCCATCATGGTCGGTCGCGGCGCGGACGTGGGCCTCATTCACGCCAACTCCCCCCTCTCCGGCGGTCGCTCTCACCCGTGCGTACCGGCGTCCAGAGCCGCACGGACCAGGGCGACGGCGCGGTCCGGCGGGACGCCCAGGCGGAGCGCCTCGGCGGCGTACTCCGTGGCGGCGCGGTGCAGGCGGTCGGTGGCGTCGTCGCGCCCCGGGGCCACCACGGTGCCGTGCCGGCCGCGGGTCTCCACCAGCCCGGCGGATTCCAGCTCCCGGTACGCCCGGGCCACGGTGTTCACCGCCAGGCCCAGGTCGGCGGCGAGCTGCCGGACCGCGGGCAGCCGGGTGCCGACCGCCAGCCGACCGTCGCCGATCATGCCGGCGAGCTGTCCGCGCACCTGCTCGTACGGGGGCACCGCCGAGTCCTGGTCGATCCGGATCCTGGTGCTCATCCCGCCCCTCCCGGCGTACCCGGGTCGGTCTCCTCGTCAATCTCCACGTCCACGTCCCGTCCGCCGCCGTCGGCCAGGTCCACCACCCGGCCGTAGCGGCTGGTGGCGGCCAGGGCGGCGCCGAAGAGCACCATCTGGTTGAGCAGGTAGAGGTAGAGCAGCAGCCCCACCGCCGTGGCCACCACCGTGTAGGCCGGGTTCCGCTCGGTGCGCACCACGTAGTAGCGCCCGACGGTGTTGAGCAGCGTGATGCCGATGGCGACCGTCAGCACGGCGGGGCGCAGCCGGCGGCGGCTCATCCGCAGCCGCGGCACCGCCACCAGCATCGCGGTGGCCAGCACCGCGTTGACCAGCACGCTGAGCACCGCGCTGACCGTGGTCAGCCCGACCGATCCGGTGCTGCGCAGCAGGAAGCGCAGCAGCGATTCCAGCGCGTCCACGGCGGCCACCGAGACGCCGAGCAGCACGAAGACCGCGACCAGCACCCCCAGGTCGACCAGGCGGCGGACCACCAGGTTGCCGGGCTGCTGGTTGAAGCCGTACATCAGCCGCTGCGAGGAACGGATCGCCTCGACCCAGCCGATGCCGGTGAAGACCAGGATGACCAAGCCGACCACGCCGACGGTGTTGCTGCTCTCGGCGATCTGCTGGGGGTCGAGGAACGGCAGGTTCACCTCCAGGAAGTCGGCCGCCGCCCGGCTGACCTCACGGTTGTCCTGGAGGATCGTGCCGAAGATCCAGTAGCCGACCAGGGCCAGCGCGAACACCGCGAAGAAGCCGTAGTAGGCGATCGCGGCGGCCAGCCGGCCGGCGAGCAGGTCGGCGTAGAGCGTGCCGGCGCGCCACACGTGGTCGAAGGCCGACGACCGGACGCGGACCGCGTCGATGCGGCGGCCCAGCGCGGCCTCGATCCGGCCGATGACGTTCACCCCGCCATCCTCGCCGATCTCCGGGCCCGGCGGTGGCCGGCAGGTCGCCTGCTCAGCTCAGCCGCCGAGGCGGAAGTCGCGGCGGGGCTGCCAGCGGGTCGCCCCGCTGTGCGAGAAGAGGGTGAACGCCTCCACCTCGAAGAGCGCGGAGAAGTCGGCCAGGTCCTCGTACGCCTTGTCGAGCACCTCGGGCGGCACGTCCTGGGCCACCGTGACGTGCGGGTGGTAGGGGAAGCGCGCCTCGCGGTGCAGCTCGGGGGCCGCGTTGATGGCGGCGGCGAGCAGTTCGCACTCGCTGATCCCGGCGGCCACCGCCACGAACACCACCTGGGTCACCGGCCGGAACGTGCCGGTGCCCCGCAGATGCAGGGTGAACGGCAGGTGGGTGGCGGCCACCCGGGCCAGGTGCTCCTCGACGGCGGGCAGCGCGCGCACCGGGATCTCGGTGGGCCCGAGCAGGGTGACGTGCGCCGGAACGGCCTGCGGGTCGCCGGCCTCGATCCGCCGGCGGGTGAGCATCCCGCCCCAGGGCTCAGGGATGTCGACCGCGATCCCGATCTGGATGGTGTCACCGGCGTCCGGCGCCCCGTCCCTGCCATCCACGCTGCGCGCCACCCCTCCGGCCACCGACTGCGTCACCCGTTCCCGCCGTGCCCGGGCCGCTACTCGAACCGAACCGGCGGGAAGAAGCCGATCCGCTCGTACGCGGTGCGCAGCGTCGCGTCGGCGACCGCGCGGGCCTTCTCCGCGCCGTGCGCGAGCAGCTTGTCGAGCTGCGCCGGGTCGTCCAGGTAGGCGCGGGTGCGCTCCTGGATCGGGGTGACGAACTCCCGGACCACCTCGGCGAGGTCCTTCTTCAGGTCGCCGTAGCCCTTGCCGTCGTACGCGGCGACGAGGTCGTCGATGCTCCGGCCGGAGAGCGCCGAGTAGATGGTGAGCAGGTTCGAGATGCCCGGCTTGCCCTCGGCGTCGAAGACGATCTCGCGGCCGGTGTCGGTGACCGCCGAGCGGATCTTCTTGGCCGAGCGGGCCGGCTCCTCCAGCAGGTCGATGATGCCGGCCGGGGAGGAGGACGACTTCGACATCTTGGCCGTCGGGTCCTGCAGGTCGGTGATCTTCGCGGTGTCCTTGACGATGTGCGGGGCGGGCACCGTGAAGGTCGGGCCGAACAGCGAGTTGAACCGCTGGGCCAGGTCGCGGGAGAGCTCCAGGTGCTGCCGCTGGTCCTCGCCGACCGGCACCGCGTGGGCCTGGTAGAGCAGGATGTCGGCGGCCTGGAGGATCGGGTAGGTGAACAGGCCGACGCTGGCCCGCTCGCTGCCCTGCTTCTGCGACTTGTCCTTGAACTGGGTCATCCGGCTGGCCTCGCCGAAGCCGGTGATGCAGCCGAGGACCCAGGCCAGCTGCGGGTGCTCGGGCACCTGCGACTGGACGAAGAGGGTGCTGCGCTCCGGGTCGAGACCGACCGCGAAGAGCTGCGCGGCGGCGATCCGGGTGCGCTGCTTGAGCACCTTCGGGTCGTGCCCGGCCGTGATCGCGTGCAGGTCGACCACGCAGTAGAAGGCGTCGTGGCTCTCCTGCAGGGCCACCCAGTGCCGTACCGCGCCCAGGTAGTTGCCGAGGTGGAACGAGTCGGCCGTCGGCTGGATGCCGGAGAAGACGCGCGGGCGGGCGGGTACGTCGGACATGCCGGCAATTCTGTCAGCAAGCCCCGGCGTCCGTCATGACGGGCCGGTGGGTCGGGTGGGCACGGGCGGGAGCGGGGCGGTGACCTCGCGCCGCGGCTCGGGCAGGCGCGCCGGGGAGACCGCGAGGCGGGACACCCGCCGCCCGTCGAGCGCCACCACCCGCAGCAGCCAGCCGCCGGGCGGGTCGTCCGGGTCGGGTCCGCCGGCGTCCTCCGGGTCGACGGCCACCGGCACCTCGTCGCCGGCGACCGGCAGCCGGCCGAGGGCGGCCATCACGAAGCCGCCGACCGTCTCGTACGGCCCGGCGGGCAGCGGCACCCCGGTGCGCTCGGCGAAGTCGGCCAGGTTGAGCCGGCCGTCGACCACGGCGGGCAGGCCGGCGTGACCCGGGTCGGGCGGGGCGTCGTCCTCGTCGTGGATCTCCCCGACCAGCTCCTCGACCAGGTCCTCGCAGGTGACGATGCCGGCGGTGCCGCCGTACTCGTCGACCACCACGGCCAGGTGGTGGCCCTCCCGGCGCATCTCGGTGAGCGCGGCTAGCACCCGCTTGCTGCCGGGGAGCCGCTTCACCTCGCGGGTCAGCTCGCCGACCGTGGCGCGCGGGTCCCGTTCCGGGCGCAGCAGCACGTCGCGCAGGTGGACGAAGCCGGCCACGTCGTCGTGGGTGCCGTCGACCACCGGGTAGCGGGTGTGCGGCTCGGCCCAGACCAGCCGCTCGGCCTCCGCCAGGGTGAGCCCGGTGGCCAGGAAGACCACCTCGGTACGCGGCACCATCACCTCGCGGACCAGCCGCGCGCCGGCCACCAGCACCTCGTCGATGATCCGCCGTTCGTCCGGGTCGAGCAGCGTGTTGGCCGCGACCAGGTCGCGCAGCTCGGCCTCGCTGATCCGTTCCCGGCCGGCGGTCGGGCTGGCCCCGAGCAGGTCGGTGACCAGGCGGGTGGCGCCGTCGGCGGCCCGTACGACGAGCCGGGCCACGGTCCGGGCCACGGGTCCCGGTTCGCGTCTGGGCCGCCCCGACGAGCGTCGCCGGGGCCCGGGACCACCTCCCTCCCGCATGAGAAGGATGGTAGACAGCGGACGCCGCACGCCTCGGGCGATGTTCGGATCTGTTCAATCATGAAGGATTGTGATGGAATGGCAGGCGGCCCCACTCGCAGCCGCGGCACAGCGCGCGGCCGTAGGGTGATCACGGACGGCCGCCGCGACACGCGGCCAGGCAGAGGAGGACCGACGTGAAACTGCTCGTCACCGGCGGCGCCGGCTACATCGGCAGCGTGGTGACCCGGATGCTGCTGGACCACGGTCACCAGGTGACGGTCCTGGACGACCTGCGCACCGGCCACCGGGAGGCGCTGGCCCCCGAGGCGACCCACGTCGACCTGCCGATCCACGAGGCCGCCCGGGTGCTCACTCCGGACGCCGGCTTCGACGGCGTGCTGCATTTCGCCGCCCTGATCGCCGCCGGCGAGTCGATGGTCAAGCCGGAGCTCTACTGGCAGACCAACACCGTCGGCTCGCTCGCCCTGATCGACGCGGTCCGCGCCGCGCGGGTGCCCCGACTGGTGTTCTCCTCCACCGCCGCCGTCTACGGCAACCCCACCGAGCTGCCCATTCCGGAGAACGCCGTCAAGGCCCCCACCAACACCTACGGGGCCACCAAGCTGGCCGTCGACATGGCGCTGACCTCCGAGGCGGTCGCACACGACCTGGCCGCCGTCTCGCTGCGCTACTTCAACGTGGCCGGGGCCTACCGGCACGACGGACGGGCACTCGGCGAACGGCACGACCCCGAGACCCATCTCATCCCGCTGGCCCTCGAGGTGGCCGCCGGCCGGCGCGACAAGCTCCAGCTCTTCGGCGACGACTACCCCACCGTCGACGGCACCTGCGTCCGCGACTACATCCACGTCGCGGACCTGGCCCGCGCCCACCTGCTGGCCCTCGACGCCGCCACGGCCGGCCGGCACCGGATCTACAACCTGGGCAACGGCAACGGCTTCACCAACCGGCAGGTGATCGAGGTGGTCCGCGAGATCACCGGGCACCCGGTGCCGGTCGAGGTGGCCCCGCGCCGCGAGGGCGACCCGGCCGAGCTGGTCGCCTCCTCGGCGCTGGCCCGCGCCGAGCTGGGCTGGGTGCCGGAGAAGCCCACCCTCCAGGACATGGTCGGCGACGCCTGGGAGTTCTACCGCACGCACATCCTGGGGCAGCAGTGAGCGCGAGGAGTGAGCCGGTTTTGCGAGCCCCGCAGTCGCGAACGAAGGAGGACCGGTGAGCGACGTCGCGGCCCGGGCCACCGCCGGGTTCCGGCAGCGGTACGGCGCGGAGCCCGCGGGCCGCTGGGCGGCGCCCGGCCGGGTCAACCTGATCGGCGAGCACACCGACTACAACGACGGCTTCGTGCTGCCCTTCGCGCTGCCGCTGCGTACCGTCGTCGCCGCGGCGGTCCGGGACGACGGGCGCTGGAGCGTCTGGTCGGAGCTGGACGACGAGCCGGTGGAGTTCGGGCCGGCCGAGGCCGACGAGCCCGGCCGGGTCGACGGCTGGGCCGCCTACGTGGCCGGGGTGGTCTGGGCGCTGCGCGTCGCCGGTCACGCCGTCCCGGGCGCCCGGCTGGCCATCGCCTCCGACGTGCCGGTCGGCTCCGGGCTCTCCTCGTCGGCGGCCATCGAGGCGGCGGTGCTCGCCGCCCTGGTCGACCTGGGCGGGCTGGACCTGCCGGCCGACCGCTGGCCGCGGCTGGCCCAGCGGGCCGAGAACGACTACGTCGGCGCGCCCACCGGGATCATGGACCAGTCCGCGGTGATCCGCGGCCGGTCCGGGCACGCGCTCTTCCTGGACTGCCGCACCGAGGCGGTCGAGCAGATCCCGTTCGACCTGGACGCCGCCGGGCTGGCCGTGCTGGTGATCGACAGCCGCGCACCGCACCGGCACGCCGACGGCGAGTACGCCGCGCGCCGCAAGTCCTGCGAGCGGGCCGCGAAGGCGCTCGGGGTGGCCGCGCTGCGCGACGTCGCCGCCGCCGACCTCGACGCCGCGCTGGCCCGCCTCGACGACTCCGAGACCCGCCGCCGGGTCCGGCACGTGGTCACCGAGGACCAGCGGGTGCTCGACACCGTCGAACTGCTGCGCGCCGGCCGGGTCCGCGACATCGGCGCGCTGCTGACCGCCTCGCACGCCTCGATGCGGGACGACTTCGAGATCACCGTGCCGGAGATCGACACCGCGGTCGAGGCGGCGCTGGCCGCCGGGGCGTACGGGGCACGGATGACCGGCGGCGGGTTCGGCGGCTGCGTGCTCGCCCTGGTCGACGCGGACGCCGCCGACGCCGTGGCGGCCGCCGTGGCCGCCGCCTACGCCGACCGCGGTTTCACCGCGCCCGGCACCGTGACCGTCCGCCCGGCCGACGGCGTGACCCGCCTCGACTGAGTGTGACGAAGGGCCCCTCGTCCAGGGACGAGGGGCCCTTCGCGACGTGCGGACCGGGTCAGCCGGCCTCGACGATCATGCCGGCGCCGACCGTGCGGTTGGTGGTCTCGTCGATGATGACGAAACCGCCCGTGGTGCGGTTGCGGCGGTACTCGTCGGCCAGCAGCGGGACCGTGGTGCGCAGCCGCACCCGGCCGATCTCGTTGAGCTTCAGCTCGCCGGCCGTCTCGTCGCGGTGCAGCGAGTTGATGTCCAGCCGGTAGTGCAGGCCGCGCACGATCGCCCGGGCCGAGCGGGTGGTGTGCTTGATGGCGTACTTGCCGCCGACCTGCAGCGGGCGGGTCTCGTCCATCCAGCAGATCATCGCCTCGATGTCCTGCGCGACGGTCGGGGCGTTGTTCGGCCGGCAGATCATGTCGCCCCGCGAGATGTCGATCTCGTCGGCCAGCCGGACGGTCACCGCCATCGGCGGGAACGCCTCGTCCACCGGGCCGTCAGCGGTCTCCACCGCGGCGATCCGGCTGGTGAAGCCCGACGGCAGCACCATCACCTCGTCGCCGGCCTTGAGCACGCCCGAGGCCACCTGGCCCGCGTAGCCCCGGTAGTCGGTGACGGTGGTGGACTGCGGCCGGATCACGTACTGCACCGGGAAGCGGACGTCGACCAGGTTGCGGTCCGAGGCGATGTGCACCCGCTCCAGGTGGTGCAGCAGCGACGGGCCCTCGTACCAGGGCATGTTCTCCGAGCGGGTGACGATGTTGTCGCCCTGGAGCGCGGAGATCGGCACCACGGTCAGGTCCGGCGCGTCGAGCTTCGCGGCGAACGCGGTGAACTCGTCGGCGATCTGCTCGAACACCTCCTGCGACCAGTCGACCAGGTCCATCTTGTTGACGCAGAGGACCAGGTGCGGCACCCGCAGCAGCGAGCAGAGGAACGCGTGCCGGCGGGACTGCTCCACCAGGCCCTTTCGCGCGTCCACCAGGATCAGCGCCAGGTCGGCGGTGGAGGCCCCGGTGACCATGTTCCGGGTGTACTGGATGTGCCCGGGGGTGTCGGCGATGATGAACTTCCGCCGCGGCGTGGCGAAGTAGCGGTACGCCACGTCGATGGTGATGCCCTGCTCCCGCTCGGCGCGCAGGCCGTCGGTGAGCAGCGCCAGGTTGGTGTACTCGTCGCCCCGGGCCGCGCTGACCGCCTCGACGGCGGCGAGCTGGTCGGTGAAGAGCGACTTCGTGTCGTACAGCAGCCGGCCGATCAGGGTCGACTTGCCGTCGTCGACGCTGCCCGCGGTGGCGAACCGCAGCAGGTCCATCGGCCGGGCCGACGCGTCGGCCTCGGCCGGCGCAACAGTCTCGACGCTCATCAGAAGTAGCCCTCCCGCTTGCGGTCCTCCATGGCGGCCTCGCTGACCCGGTCGTCGCCGCGGGTCGCGCCGCGCTCGGTGATCCGCGTGGCGGCCACCTCCTCGATCACCTTCTCCACCGTGTCGGCGTCCGAGCGGACCGCCGCGGTGCAGGAGGCGTCGCCCACGGTGCGGTACCGCACCTGGGCCTTGAACGGCTGCTCACCGGCGCGGCCCCGGAAGAACTCGTTGACCGCGTAGAGCATGCCGTCGCGCTCGATCACCTCGCGCTCGTGCGCGTAGTAGATCGACGGCAGCGGGATCCGCTCCCGGGCGATGTAGTGCCAGACGTCCAGCTCGGTCCAGTTGGAGAGCGGGAACACCCGGATCGACTCGCCCGGGTGGTGCCGGCCGTTGTAGAGCGCCCACAGCTCGGGGCGCTGGTTCTTCGGGTCCCACTGGCCGAACTCGTCGCGGAAGCTGAACACCCGCTCCTTGGCCCGGGCCTTTTCCTCGTCCCGGCGGGCGCCGCCGAACAACGCGTCGAAGCGGTGCTTCTCCACCGCGTCGAGCAGCACCGGGGTCTGGATCCGGTTGCGCATGCCGTCGGCCGACTCGCGCACCATCCCCTTGGCCAGGGCCTCCGGCACGCTGGCCACGATGAGCTGCAGACCCAGCTCGGCGACGCGCTGGTCCCGGTATTCGAGAACCTCGGGGAAGTTGTGCCCGGTGTCGACGTGCATCACCGGGAAGGGGATGTTGGCCGGGGCGAACGCCTTCTGGGCCAACCGGAGCATCACGATCGAGTCCTTGCCGCCGGAGAAGAGCAGCACGGGGCGCTCCATCTCGGCGACGACCTCGCGCATCACGAAGATGCTCTCCGCTTCGAGCGCGTCCAGGTGGGACACCTGGTACGCCGCGGGGGCCGTCATGACACGAACTCGATTCGCTCGGATCCGCACATCGGGATTCCAGACCTTTCCGGTCGGACTCGTGAAGAAGAACGCTCAGGCTACCCGGAATGCCTCTGCAGCGCTGCAAGCAACCGGCTGGCGAGATCCTTGCGGCAGACCAGCAGATCGGGCAGGCGTGGGTCGGCCTCGTTGTATTTCAGCGCAGATCCGTCGATCCGGGAAGCGTGCAGTCCGGTGGCCGTCGCCACAGCGACCGGAGCGGCCGAATCCCACTCGTACTGACCGCCCGCATGGATGTACGCGTCGACCTCGCCGGTGACCACAGCGGCGATCTTCGCGCCGGCCGAGCCCATCGGAACCAGATGCGCGCCGACGTCCTCTGCCAGATCGGTCAGGAAAACCGGCGGACGGCTACGACTGGCCGCCAACCGGATGGTCCTGGCGCCGCCCGCCGTGGCGGCCTCGAGGGTCATCGGCGGGTACGCCGGCGGGTAGTCCGTGCCCAGCACCCGGTGCTGCGCCGGCAGGCCCACCGCGCCCGCGACCAGACCGTGCGGCGTCGGCGCGCTGCGCGCCCAGAGCGCCACGTGCACCGCCCAGTCCGAGCGGCCCTCCTCGGCGAACTCGCGGGTGCCGTCCAGCGGGTCGACGATCCACACCCGGTCCGCGTTCAGCCGGGACACCGCGTCGCTGCTCACCTCGGCCGTCCAGGCCAGACGGGAACCCTCGTCCTCCTCCGACAGCACCACGTCCGCCGGCCGCCACTTCGCCAGCTCGGTACGGATCAGGTCGTGCGAGACCTTGTCCCCGGCCGATTTCAGCGCCCCCGCGTCGGCGAAGCCCAGCTCCGCGCGCAGGCCCATCAGCGCCTGCCCGGCCCGCGCCGCCAGCCACCGGGCGAACGCGCCGTCGATCATCGGAGGACTGCCCATGGTGTTCCCGCTCCCGTCGCCCGCCTTCGCACCCTCGGAAAGGCGCAGACTACCGGCCCGGACCTGCCCGGACCGGCATGCCCCGCCCGGCGCCTCAGGCCCCGTGGTAGAGGTTCTGCGTCGGCTCCACGCCCTTGACCACCACCGACTCCACCACGTCCGCCGCCCGGTCCACCAGGAACTCCAGCTCCTTGCGCTCGGCGGCGGAGAAGTCCGACAGCACGTAGTCCGCCGGGTCCTGCCGCCCCGGCGGCCGGCCGATGCCGAACCGCACCCGCACGTAGTCCTTGGTGCCCAGGGACTTCGACATCGACCGCAGCCCGTTGTGGCCGCCCTCGCCGCCGCCGCACTTCACCCGCAGCTGGCCGTACGGAATGTCCAGCTCGTCGTGCACCGCGATCACCCGCGCCGGCGGAATCTTGTGGAACTGGGCCAGCGCGACCACCGGGCCGCCGGAGAGGTTCATGTAGGTCAGCGGCTTCACCAGCACCAGCTTCGGCCCGCCGAAACCCAGCCGGCCCTCGGCCACCTCGGCCACCGCCCGCTTGTGCCGGCCGAACCTACCGCCCACCCGACCGGCCAGCAGCTCGGCCACCATGAAGCCGACGTTGTGCCGGTTGCCCGCGTACTCCCGACCGGGGTTGCCCAGGCCGACCACCAGCCACGGCCCCGCCTCGTCCGTCACGCCACGTCCCTTCCGCTCTGCCCCACGACCCGTCCCCCATACGCCGACAGGCGCCCCCGGGAACCGGGGACGCCTGTCGCACAGCCTGCGGGCCGATCAGGCCTCGGTCTTCGGCTCCTCGGCAGCCGGCTCGCCCTCGGCCGGAGCGCCCTCCGGAGCCTCGGCGGTCTCCTCGCCGACCTCGGCCTCGGCCTCCTCCTCGGCAACCTCGACCTCGGGGAGGGTGGCCTCGAGCTGCTCGGCGGTCGGGGCGGCGGTCACCGAGGCGACCGGCATCTCGCCGTCCGCGGCCAGCTCGACGCCGGCCGGCAGCGTCACGTCGGCGGCGGTGATCTGGGTGCCGGCCTCGGCGCCCTCGATCGACGCCTCCAGGTGGTCCGGCACCTTGGTGGCGTCGGCGGTCACCGAGAGGGTGTCGTGGTCGTGCACGATCAGGGTGTCCTTCGCGGCCTCACCGGTCAGCTGGATCGGGACCTCGACGGTGACCTTCTCGCCCCGGCGGACCAGCAGCAGGTCCACGTGCTCGAAGGTGTCCTTGATCGGGTCACGCTGGATCGCCTTCGGCAGCGCCAGCACCTGGGTGCCGTCGCTGACCTCGATCGCGAAGAGCTGGTTCGCACCGCCCTTACGGATCGCTGCGGCGAACTCACGCGCCGGAAGCGCGATGTGCTTGGGCTTCTCGCCGTGGCCGTACAGCACGGCGGGCACCTTGCCGGCCCGGCGGGTACGACGGGCACCACCCTTGCCGAACTCGGTACGGGGCTCGGCGCTGATCTTTACCTCGGACACGGGGAAACTCCTGATGCTTCGCTGCGGCGGCTTGTCGTCTGGCGGTGCTGGGCGAGGGGCTCGCTGGGGCTCAAGGTCATGAACGACCGCCCGGAGCACCGCGTCGATGACGGCGCCTCCGTGCGGTGCTTTTCAGCAGCCCGCCGGGCACCCTCGCCGTGGCAACCGCACCAGTCTACCCGAGCGATTTCGAAGCCAACCGGCAGTCCCCATATCACCGCCGGCCACACCTCGGGGCCGACTTTCCCACCGGCGGCAACCGTCTCTGACGGCCGCCGCCGGCGGGCGGCGGAACTCAGCTCAGGCCACCGAAGAGGGTGGTCACCGAGCCGTCGTCGAAGACCTCCCGGATCGCCCGGGCCAGCAGCGGGGCGATCGACAGCACGGTGAGCTTGTCGAGCTGCTTCTCCGGCGGCAACGGCAGCGTGTTGGTCACCACGACCTCGCTGATCGGGCTGTTCTTCAGCCGCTCGGTCGCCGGGTCGGACAGCAGCGCGTGAGTGGAGGCCACCACAATCTCCGCCGCACCCGACTCCTTCAGGATGTCGGCCGCCTTGGTGATCGTGCCACCGGTGTCGATCATGTCGTCGACGATCAGGCAGACCCGGTCCTCGACCTCGCCGACCACCCGGTTCGCCACCACCTGGTTCGGCTTCAGCGGATCCCGCGTCTTGTGGATGAAGGCCAGCGGGCAGCCACCCAGCCGGTCCGTCCACCGCTCGGCCACCCGCACCCGGCCCGAGTCCGGCGCCACCACCGTCATCGGCCGGCCCGCGTACCGGCGCTCCACGTACTCGGCCAGCACGTCCATGGCGAACAGGTGGTCCACCGGGCCGTCGAAGAAGCCCTGGATCTGCGCGGTGTGCAGGTCCACGGTCAGGATCCGGTTCGCGCCCGCGGTCTTCAGCAGGTCGGCCACCAGCCGGGCCGAGATCGGCTCCCGGCCGCGGTGCTTCTTGTCCTGGCGGGAGTAGGGGTAGAACGGCAGGACCACGGTGATCCGCTTGGCCGAACCGCGCTTCAGCGCGTCGACCATGATCAGGGTCTCCATGACCCAGGTGTTGACCCCGTGCGTCACGGACTGCACCACGAAGGCGTCCGAACCGCGTACCGAGTCCTTGAAGCGTACGAAGATCTCACCGTTGGCGAAGTCGTACGAGTCGGAGGGCGTCGGCGCGACGCCGAGCACCTCACCGATCTCCTTGGCCAGCTCCGGAAAACCCCGTCCGGAGAAGAGCATCAGGCTCTTGCGGTTTTCGGCGACGATGCTGCCCATGGGCCCGTCTGCTCCCGTATGTCGGTGGTTCCCGGCGGCGGTGAGCCGGGGACTATTCGGTTGCAGTATCCCCCGCGTTCACCGGTCCCCCCACCGTCTCCGGCCCCTCGTGGATTCAGTCACCTTCGCTTGCGGCGCCCGCCGGGTCCGACGCACCCTCGCGGGCTCGCTGCGCCGCCTCCGCGGCCGCCGTGCCGGACCGCTTGCGCAGCACCCAGCCCTCGACGTTGCGCTGCTGACCCCGGGCCACCGCCATGGCGCCCGGCGGCACATCCGCGACGATCACCGAGCCGGCCGCGGTGTACGCCCCGTCGCCCACCCGCACCGGCGCCACGAACATGTTGTCCGCCCCGGTACGCGCGTGACTGCCGATCGTGGTGTGGTGCTTCTTCACCCCGTCGTAGTTGACGAACACCGTCGCCGCGCCGATGTTGCTGTGCTCGCCGATCGTCGCGTCCCCCACGTACGACAGGTGCGGCACCTTCGAGCCCTCGCCGATCGCGGCCTTCTTCGTCTCCACGAACGTGCCGACCTTCGCCTTGCGGCCCAGCCGCGACTCCGGCCGCAGGTACGCGTACGGCCCCACGCTGGCCTCCGGGCCCACCTCGGCACCCACCGCGTGACTGCGAACCACGCTGGCGCCCGCGCCGACCGTGGTGTCCACCAGCGTGGTGTCCGGGCCGACCAGCGCGCCCGCGCCAACCACCGTCGCGCCCTGGAGCTGGGTGTTCTGGTCGATCACCGCGTCCCGCTCGACCGTCACCGTCACGTCGATCCAGGTAGTGTGCGGGTCCAGGATGCTCACCCCGGTGCGCATCCAGCCCTCGTTCACCCGGTCCCGCAGCAGCCGGCGCAGCGCGGCCAGCTCGACCCGGTCGTTGCACCCCAGCGTCTCCACGTGGTCGGCGGCGCAGTGCACCGCCACCGGCTCCCCCGCGTCCCGGAGCAGACCGAAGACGTCGGTCAGGTACTCCTCGCCCTGGTCGTTGTTCGTCGAGAGCTTGCCCAGCGCGTCGCGCAGCCGGGCCACGTCGAACGCGTAGATGCCCGCGTTGATCTCCCGCAGCGCGCGCTGCTCGGAGGTGGCGTCACGCTCCTCAACGATCTGCGCCAGCCGCCCCTCGGCGTCCCGCACGATCCGGCCCAGGCCCGTCGGGTCGGGCACCTCGGCGGCCAGCACGGTCGCCGCCGCGCCCGCGCCCTCGTGCGCCTCGACCAGCGCCGCCACCGTCTCCGGCCGCAGCAGCGGCACGTCCCCGTTGATCACCACGACGGTGCCGGCGGCCTCCGGAACCGCGTCCAGCGCGATCCGGACCGCGTGCCCAGTGCCGAGCTGCCGCTCCTGGAGCACCGGGGCGGCCGCCGGGGCGATCTCGGCGAGGTGCGCGCCCACCTGGTCGGCGCCGTGGCCGACCACGACCACCGTGCGGTCCGCGCCGAGCGGCGCGGCCGCGGCCAGCACGTGACCGAGCAGGGTACGACCGAGCAGCGGGTGCAGCACCTTGGGCAGGGCCGACTTCATCCGCTTGCCCTCACCGGCGGCGAGCACGACAACGGTGCGGAGGTGGGGCTGGGGCACGACGTGGCTCCCGTCGGGACGGCGACAGTCTCGCGGCCATGCTAACCACGCGACCGGCTGCAATTCGCATCCGCCCACACAAATGCCGTCATCACGCGCGATCGGACGGGCGAGCTGGGGTGCCTGGATTCGAACCAGGAGCTCAAGGCTCCAAAGGCCTGCGGGTTGCCATTACCCCACACCCCATTGCCGTGTCAAGACCTACGGCCCGTCATTTCGGGTCCGCGTATCGTCCGCGATCCGGAACAGCTCGGCGATCATACCCTCGATCCGCCAGTAGAGCGCACGGCTGCGGGGCACCGTGATCACCAGACAGCCGTGGTAGTCGTCGCCGGTGTTCCGGCGCACCGTGGTCGGGTTGTGCCGCTTGAGCACCGACCGCCGGAACCGGTCCGGGGGCAGCCGGAGCCGTTCCGCCCACCATTGGACCGCGGCCTCCGCGTCGGCCGACTCGTGGATGCTCACCCGATAGGTCGGCACCGTCGGGCCGATGCCGCACACCTCGAGGAAGCGGAGGAACAGCGCCAGCAGGCCCGGGTCGCTGTTGACGAACTGGACCGTCACCGGCCGGCGCCACGGCTTCGACTTCGCACCCTCGCACCAGTAGATCGCCGCGCCCAGCAACAGAAGGTCGCGTTCGTCGAGCGCGCCGACCGCACCGGCGGCCCGTTCGTGTTCGGCCGCCTGGGCCGCGTCCCGCGCCTCCCGGTAGGCACCCCACCGGGCGTCCGTCATCGCCTTCGAATGCGCTCGCCGCCGCTGGGCCGTCGCCTCGTCCGGGTTCAACGGCAGGTGCCGCACCCACTGGTAAGCGGTCGACTTCGCGACGCCGAGCTGCTCTGCGATCTCGTTGACCGACCGCCCGGCCGCCCTCAGCCGCTCAGCCTCGGCGCGCGCCCCGTCGCGGGCCCGGGGCCGCCGGGTCCACTCGGGTGGTGGGATGCCGCGCAGCAGCGCGTACGCCCGGTCTCGGCCGATGCCCAGGCGGGCCCGGATCTGCTGGACGGAGAGCTGTTCCTCGACGCGCAGGCGGCGCGCCTCGGCGGCGAGCGGGTCGGTCACAGGGGCAGGTTAGGACGGGTGTACGACAGGTCGGCCATCGACGAAGCGACGTGTCCGCTGCGATTTAGCCCGCTCCTGGTTACGGTGACGTAGGCGTAGCCCGTACCACTGGGAGGTGCCATGTCGACCACCCTTACCGGCCCGGACAGCGGGCCGAAGCCGCTGACCCAGGGCCACCAGTCCCCGGGCATCCTGATCGCCCTGTGGGCCTTCGTCGTCATTCCGTTCCTCGCCCTGTTGGCCGCCGTGCCGGTGGCCTGGGGCGGCTGGCTGGGCTGGACAGACCTGCTCGTAGCCGCGTTCTGGTACGTGCTGTCCGGCCTGGGTATCACCGTCGGCTACCACCGCTACTTCACCCACGGCTCGTTCAAGGCGAAACCCTGGTTGCGGGCCGCCCTGGCGGTGGCGGGTTCGTTCGCCGTGCAGGGCGAGATCATCCAGTGGGTGGCCGATCACCGGCGGCACCACGCCTTCTCGGACCAGGAGGGCGACCCGCACTCGCCGTGGCGGTTCGGGGAGAGCATCGGCGGGCTGACCAAGGGGCTGTTCCACGCGCACGTCGGCTGGCTGTTCAACCGGGAGTTGTCGAACCGGAAGCGGTTCGCCCCGGACCTGCTGGCCGATCCGATCACCCGCCGCGTCGACCGGCTCTTCCCGCTGCTGGTGGTGGTCTCGGTGCTCGGGCCGGCGGCGATGGGCGGGCTGCTGACGGGGTCGTGGCAGGGCGCGCTGACCGCGTTCTTCTGGGGCGGGCTGGTCCGGATCGCACTGCTGCACCACGTCACCTGGTCGATCAACTCGGTCTGCCACGTCTACGGCGAGCGCCCGTTCGCGGTGCGGCAGGGCGACCGGGCGTCGAACTTCTGGCCGTTGGCGTTGCTGTCGTTCGGGGAGAGCTGGCACAACCTGCACCACGCCGAGCCGACCAGCGCGCGGCACGGGGTGCTGCGCGGGCAGGTCGATCCGTCGGCGCGGGTGATCTGGCTGCTGGAGAAGGCGGGCGCGGCCTGGTCGGTGCGGTGGCCGAAACCGGAGCGGATCACGGCGAAGCTGGTGGACCCGGGGCGGGTGCGCGGCCGGCCGGCGCAGTAACCGGTCGATGGGCGGGGGTCGGGTTTGGCAGGATGGGCCGGGTGACCGACGTTCCCGGCAGCGACGCCAGCCCCGCCCATCGGCGGGCCGTCCCGGCGGCGAAGCCTTCCCGGGTACGGATGTCCGCGACCCAACGACGCGAGCAGTTGATCTCGATCGCCCGGCAGATCTTCGCCGAGCGCGGCTTCGACGCCACCTCGATCGAGGAGGTGGCGGCCCGGGCGAAGGTCTCCAAGCCGGTGGTCTACGAGCACTTCGGCGGCAAGGAGGGGCTCTACGCGGTGGTGGTGGACCGGGAGGTCCGCTCGCTGCTGGACCGGATCACCACGGCGTTGACGGCGGGGCATCCGCGGGAGTTGCTGGAGCAGGCGGCGTTGACCCTGCTGACGTACATCGAGGAGGAGACCAGCGGGTTCCGGGTGCTGGTCCGGGAGTCGCCGCTGATGTCGGCGACGGGCAACTTCAGCAGCGTGATGAACGACGTGGCGCACCAGGTGGAGCACATCCTGGGCGCGGAGTTCTCCAGCCGGGGCTACGACCCGAAGCTGGCGGAGCTCTACTCGCAGGCGTTGGTGGGCATGGTGGCGTTGACCGGGCGCTGGTGGTTGGAGGTGCGCAGGCCGCGGAAGGAGACGGTGGCGGCGCACCTGGTGAACCTGGCCTGGAACGGCCTGTCGCACCTGGAGGCGAAGCCGGGTCTGATCACCGTCCGCAAGCGGGGCTGAGTCTCACCGGTTGGCCTCGGCGACGGGGTGCTTGCGGCGGCGCCGTTCCTCGGCGGCGTGCTCGTCCGTGCCGACCTTGTCGTAGAGGCCGGTGGCGAGCAGGACCAGACCGAAGACCAGCGAGATCAGCACGGTGGACATCGAGAAGTTGAGGAAGTTCGCCGAGGTCTGCAGCACGGCCATCATGAGGATGCCGGTGACCAGGAAGACCGCCCCGGCGGTCAGGTTCATGTAGTGGCCGAGGTTGCCGCGGCGGGACGCGCCGATGATGAGGAAGGCGCCGAAGATCACGGAGACCAGGGCGAACGCCAGGTTGGTGCGGAGGCCGAGAGCCGTGGTGTCTTCCCGGCTGAACAGCCCGTCGCCCCAGGTCTCGAAGACCCCGTAGACGCCGAAGACCAGGATGTAGAGGCCGATGAGGCCGGACAGCACCCGGTAGAGCGGCCGTGCGGGGTGGTTCACCGGGAAGTGCGCCATGGGAGCCTCCGGTCAGCTGACTGGTTTGGCGCAATTGTCCCCCGAGCCGCCCGCTCCCGTCCCCGGAAAACGCCGAAGGCCCGGCGGGCGCCGGGCCTTCGAGGATGACTGCGGGTCAGAGCACCAGCCGGGCCTTCTGCCAGGCCTCGTGCTCCTCGTCGCTGCCGACCTTGCCGTACATGCCGACCATCAGGAGCACCAGCGAGAGGGTGAGCACCACGATGTCGGTCATGATCGAGAAGTTGAAGATGTTGGCGTCGGTCTGGAGGAACGCCAGCTCCGCCAGGCCGAGGGCCATCAGGATGTAGGCCAGCCACTGGTTGATCGCCACGTCGAGGTTGCGGCCGATCACGGTGCCGACCAGGATCACGGCGCCGAGCAGGATGGCGAGCATCGAGAAGCCGAGGTTGGTGCCCTGGCCGAGGATCTTGGTGTCGTCCTGGGCGAGGACGTCGTTGCCGGCGCTGGCGATGAGGCCGAGCACGCCGAAGACGACGAAGTACAGACCAACGAGCCCGCCGATCGCCCGGTAGACAGGCCGCGCGGGGTGGTTGACGGGGGTGTGCGCCATCTGTGCGTCTCCAAGACCGAACGGAAGAGGGGTCGCCTGCGATTGTCCCGTACGCCCGTCAGTGACGCCGCACACCCCCCACCCCGGGCGAGGTCAGCCGGCCGGCAGCTCCTCGGCGAGGGCCAGCCAGGCCTCCTCGGTGCGGTCCCGCTCGGCCCGGACCTCCTTGAGCTGGCCGTCCAGCTCGGCGACCTTGGCGTAGTCGGTGGCGTTCGCGGCGAGCTGCTCGTGCAGCGTCGCCTCCTTCTGCTCGAGCTTGGCGATCTGCCGCTCCAGCCGGCTGAGTTCCTTCTTCGCGGTGCGTACCTCGGCGGCGGACAGGCCCTCGCGGGCCGGGGCGGCCGTGGCCGGGGTGAGGTCGGCGGGCGCCGGGCCGCCTCGCGCGGCGGCGCGGGCCAGGTATTCGTCGACTCCGCCGGGCAGGTGCATCAGCCGGCCGTCGCCGAACATCCCGTACGCGACGTCGGTGACCCGCTCGATCAGGTAGCGGTCGTGGCTGGCCACCACGATCGTGCCGGGCCAGGAGTCGAGCAGGTCCTCCAGTGCGGCGAGGGTGTCGGTGTCCAGGTCGTTGGTGGGCTCGTCGAGGAGGAGCACGTTGGGCTCGCCGGCGAGCAGTCGCAGCATCTGGAGCCGGCGGCGCTCGCCGCCGGAGAGGTCGCTGACCGGGGTCCAGAGCCGCCGGTCGTCGAAGCCGAAGATCTCGGCGAGCTGGGCGGCGCTGATCTCCCGGTCGCCGAACTGCACCCGCCGGGCCACCTCCTCGACGGCTTCGAGGACGCGCAGGTGGCCGGGGAGTTCGGCGAGTTCCTGGGAGAGGAAGGCGGGGCGGACGGTCTGCCCGGCGGCGAAGCGCCCGCCGTCGGGGCGGGTCACCCCGGCGAGCATCCGCAGCAGGGTGGTCTTGCCGGCGCCGTTGCGGCCCAGGATGGCGACCCGGTCGCCGGGGCCGACCTGCCAGGTGACGTCGTGCAGGATCTCCTTCGGGCCGGCGTGCAGGGTGACCTGGTCGAGGTCGTACACCTGCTTGCCGAGCCGGGCGGTGGCGAGCCGTTGCAGCGACGTGGTGTCGCGCGGCTCCGGCACGTCGGCGATGAGCGCGTTGGCGGCGTCGATCCGGAACTTCGGCTTGGAGGTACGGGCCGGGGCGCCCCGGCGCAGCCAGGCGATCTCCTTGCGGAGCAGGTTCTGCCGGCGGGCCTCGGTGGCGGCGGCGACCCGCTGCCGCTCGACCCGGGCCAGGGTCCAGGCGGCGAAGCCACCCTCGTAGGCCCGGACGGTCTGGTCGGCGACCTCCCAGGTGGTGGTGCAGACGGCGTCGAGGAACCAGCGGTCGTGGGTGACCACGACGAGCGCGCCCTTGCGGGTGACGAGGTGCCGGGCCAGCCAGTCGACGCCGCCGACGTCGAGGTGGTTGGTGGGCTCGTCGAGGATGAGCAGGTCGGCTTCGCGGACGAGCAGCGCGGCGAGCGCGACGCGGCGGCGTTCGCCGCCGGACATCGTGCCGACCGGCGCGTCGAGGCCGAGGTGGGGCATGCCGAGGCCGTCGAGGATGGCGCGGACGCCGGCGTCGCCGGCCCACTCGTGCTCGGCGCCCATGCTCTCGCGGAGCCAGGCGGTGCCGAGCACCACGTCCCGGACGGTGGCCTCGGGGGCGAGGTCCAGGGTCTGCGGCAGCGAGGAGACCCGCAGGTCGCGGCGGTGGGTGACCCGGCCGTCGTCGGGCTCCTCCTGCTTGGTGAGCAGGCGGAGCAGGGTGGACTTGCCGGCGCCGTTGAGGCCGACCACACCGACCCGGTCGGTGTCGTCGAGGCCGAGCGAGACGTCGGTGAGCAGCTGCCCGGCGGCGCCGTACCCCTTGGACACCCGGTCCAGGTTGACGATGTTGGCCACTTACCCACCTTTCATGATCAAGGCGCCCCGGTGCCCGGGACGCCCGCCGTCAAGGGTACGCGGCCCGCCCGGCCCGCCACCCGCCCAGCATGATCGACATGTCTGCGGGCCGGCCGGGCTCAGACGATGCGGGCGCCGGCGACCGGGCCGTGCGCGACCCGGGCCTCCCGGCAGACGCCGGCGGCCTCCAGGTCGGCGGCGATCCGCCCGGCGTGCGCCTCGTCGGTGGCGAGGAAGACGCAGGTCGGGCCGGAGCCGGAGACGAGGCCGGCGAGCGCCCCGGCCGCCTCCCCGGCCTTGAGCGTCTCGGCCAGCGACGGGCGCATGGTCAGCGCGGCGTCCTGGAGGTCGTTGCCGAGCGCTGCGGCGAGCACCCGCGGGTCGCGCTGGCGCAGCGCGCCCAGCAGCCCGTCGGTGCTGCCCAGCGGTTCCCCCGCGGTGCCGGCGTCACGGAGCCGGTCCAGCTCCCGGTAGGCGGCCGGGGTGGAGAGGCCGCCGTCGGCGATAGCCACCACCCAGTGCCAGGAGGTGGGGCGGGCCAGCACCGGGCTGACCGCCTCGCCCCGCCCGGTGCCGAGCGCGGTGCCGCCGTGGATCAGGAACGGCACGTCGGAGCCGAGGTCGGCGGCGATCCCGGCCAGCTCGTCGCGGGACAGCCCGGTGCCCCAGAGCGCGTCGCAGGCCCCTAGCGCGGCGGCCGCGTCGGCGCTGCCGCCGGCCAGCCCGCCGGCGAGCGGGATCTGCTTGCGCAGGTGCAGCCGGGCGTGCGGCAGGACGCCCGCGTAGCCGGCGAGGGCGTGGGCGGCCCGGATCACCAGGTTGGAGTCGTCCAGGGCCAGCTCGCCGGCGCCCTCGCCCTCCATGGTGAGGGTCAGCGTGTCGCCCCGGCGGGCGGTCAGCTCGTCGTAGATGGAGATCGCATGGTAGACGGTGTTCAGCTCGTGGTAGCCGTCCCGGCGCAGCGGCCCCACCCCGAGGTGCAGGTTGACCTTGGCCGGCACCCGCACCTTCACCGGGCCGCTGGCCCCGCGCCGCTGCCCGTCCTCGTCGTCCGGTCGCCACGCCTCGGTCACGGGACGATGTCCCGCGGGCGCAGGCGGATGTCGAACGGCTTCTGCACGGTCAGCTCCTCGGCAGGGTCGGCAACGGCGCCAGCCTACTGGGCGGCGGCGGGGGCGGCCGGGGCCGACGCGGCGATGGCGGCGAACTGCTCCACGGTGAGTGCCTCGCCGCGCGCGCCGGGGTCCACGCCGGCGGCGGTGAGCGCTGCGGCGGCCCGGTCCGCGCCGCCGGCCCAGCCCGCGAGGGCGGCGCGCAGCGTCTTGCGGCGCTGCGCGAACGCCGCGTCGACGACCGCGAAGACGGCTTCCCGGGGTACGTCGGCGCGGGGTGGCTCGCGCCGGGTGAAGGCGACCAGGCCGGAGTCGACGTTCGGCACCGGCCAGAACACGTTCGGCGGGACCTTGCCGGCGGCCCGGGACCGGGCGTACCAGGCGAGCTTGACCGACGGGATGCCGTACACCTTGGAGCCGGGACCGGCGACCAGCCGGTCGGCGACCTCCTTCTGCACCATCACCAGGCCGTGGCGCAGGGTGGGCAGCTCGGCGAGCAGGTGCAGCACCACGGGCACGGCCACGTTGTAGGGCAGGTTCGCCACCAGCGCGGTCGGCGCCGGGTCGGCCAGCTCGGCGGCGGTGATCCGCAGCGCGTCGGCGGGGTGCACGGTGAGCCGGGCGGCGTCCGGGCCGGCGAACCGCGTGGCGGTCTCCGGCAGGGCGGCGGCCAGGGCCGGGTCGAGCTCCACGGCGTGCACGTGCGCGGCCACCGGGAGCAGGGCCAGGGTGAGCGAGCCGAGCCCGGGGCCGACCTCCAGCGCCACGTCGTCCGGGGCGAGCCCGGCGGTGGTGACGATCCGGCGCACCGTGTTCGGGTCGTGCACGAAGTTCTGGCCGAGCTTCTTGGTCGGCGTCACGCCGAGCCGCGCGGCGAGCTCCCGGATCTCCGCCGGGCCGAGGAGACCGGTCACGCCGGGCATCCTTTCACCACGGCCCGAAGGCGCGTTCGCCGGTCGCGGAGATCGCCGCGCAGAGCTCGTCGAGGTCGGCTCCGGTGGTCTCGGCCAGGAACCGCACGGTCAGCGGGATCAGGTACGAGGCGTTGGGCCGCCCCCGGTGCGGCATCGGAGTTAGGTACGGCGCGTCGGTCTCCACCAGCATCTGCTCGGGCGGGGTGACCGCGGCGGCCTCCCGGAGCGCCGTCGCGCTGCCGAAGGTGACCGTGCCGGCGAAGCTGAGCAGGTAGCCGCGGCGGACGCACTCGCGGGCGAAGTCGGCGTCGCCGGAGAAGCAGTGCAGCACCACGGTGTCCGGGGCGCCCTCGTCGTCGAGGACGCGCAGCACGTCGGCGTGCGCGTCCCGGTCGTGGATGACCAGCGCCTTGCCGTGCCGCTTGGCGATGGCGATGTGCGCCCGGAAGCTCTCCTCCTGCGCGGCCCGCCCCTCGTCGCCGGTGCGGAAGAAGTCCATCCCGGTCTCGCCGATGCCGCGGACCCGGTTCCGGCCGGCGAGCGCCTCGATCTCGCGCAGCGCCTCGTCCAGGTCGGCCAGGCGGGGGGCCTCGTTGGGGTGCAGCGCCACGGTGGCCAGCACGGCGCCGTAGCGCTCGGCGACGTCGGCGCCCCACCGGGACGAGTCGACGTCGACGCCGACCTGCACCAGCCGGTCCACGCCGACGCCGGCGGCCACCGCAACGGCCGCCGCCACCGGGTCGTCGGCGGGCCCGCCCGGCACCCCGGCCTCGCTGACGGTGATGTCCAGGTGGGTGTGGCTGTCCAGCACGGGCACCGCCAGCGCCTCCGGGGCGGGCGGGAACTCACCGGCCCGGCGGGCGGCACGCTGCTTGCGGGTTTCGGTCTGCTCGCTCATCGCGGCCAGCATCACACACCCCCACCGGCCGGTGTTTCCGGACCGCCATCGACTGTTCACTCGCGCAACATCTGCCGCGCCTACGGTCCGGGGCGTGACCGTCACTCCCCAGGCCAGCGGAGCCGCCCCCGGGCGGACCGGGCTGCGCGTGACGTACGACGGCCGCGTCCACCCGGCGGAGGAGATCGCCCGGGGCGCGGCGTACGAGCTGTTCAGCGCCGAGGAGGCGCCCGGCTTCGAGTGGACGCCGCGGCCCGGGGTGGCCCACCCGTGGCGGAGGTTCGTGCACGTCACCGAGGTGAGCGCGGTGCACGGGGCGGCCGAGCCGAACGAGGACCTGGACCCGCCGCTGCTGATGCCGCTGCACCGGGAGCACGGCTGGGCGTACCTGCACCAGCTCAGCCAGCAGCCGGGGGCGGCCGGGGACCCGACCCTCGCGGCGGTGCGCGGTTCGGCGCTGATCCGGCCGGGCACCCGGATGGTGAAGGTGCTCTCCGCCCGCCAGCTCGCCGGCTACGTGCGGGGCCGGCTGCCGCACGGCTTCTGCCACCGGGAGCACGACGTGGCGCACCTGCGTACCCCGGCGGGGATGGCGGTGCTGCGCGGCGACTCCGAGGGCGGCGACGTGGCGTACGCGCTGCGCTGGCGCGCCACCGACCCGGCCGACTACGACGTTCCGGTCGGCCCGGCGCACCGGGGGCTGACCGCGCTGCCGCCGCGGGACCGGCTCGGGCCGCCGGTGCTGGGCACCGGTTTCGTGCCGAGCAACACCCAGCTGATCCCGGAGTTCGTCACCCGCGACTTCGCCGACCTGCCGATGCCGGCGAACGCCACCCTGCTCGCCTACCCGGCGGAGGGGGTGGAGGTGGTGCTCTACACCTACCAGGCGGAACAGCGGGGCTGGCTGCGCATGGTCGGCCCGCAGTGGCGCCACCTGCTCGCCGCGGTGCCCGGCCTCTCCCCCGACCAGGAGTACGTGCCGACCGGCGACGCGCCCCGCTCCACCCAGCTCGTCGGCGGCTACGGCGGCGCCGAGTACGAGGCGGTGGCCGAGCCGCCCGGCGGGTTCCGGCTGCTGGCGATGACCCGCGCGGCCCGCTACCCGGTGGAGTCGGCGGCCCGCCGGCTGCGCTACGCCGCCTGGCGCGGGGTGCCCTGCCTGGTGCTCCGGGAGGAGGCGGGCTGGCTGCGGCTGCGGCTGTGCCGGCCGGATTCGGACGCGGTGGCCACGACCGGGGCGCAGTGCCACGAGCGGGGCGTCTACGAGACCTGGGCGCCGGGCGCCGAGCTGACCGACGACCGGGTGGTGGACCTGCCGTACCGGACCGCATAACCGGGGCCGGATCGGGAAAGCGCGGGCGTCCACACGCAGGCGAGGAGAGACCCGACATGCCTTTCGTCACCGTCGGTACGGAGAATTCCGCACCCATCGACCTCTACTACGAGGATCACGGCTCCGGCCAGCCGATCGTCCTGATCCACGGCTTCCCGTTCAACGGGGCGACCTGGGAGAAGATGGCCAACCCGCTGCTGGCGGCCGGCTACCGGGTGATCACCTACGACCGGCGGGGATTCGGCAACTCCGCCCAGCCGGCGTTCGGCTACGACTACAACACCTTCGCGGCCGACCTCGACGTGCTGATGACGGAGCTGGACCTGCGCAACGCGATCCTGATCGGGCACTCGATGGGCACCGGCGAGGTGACCCGCTATCTCGGCGCGTACGGGTCGGACCGGGTGGACCGGGCGGTGCTGATGGCCCCGTTGGCGCCGTTCCTGCTGAAGACGGCCGACAATCCGGAAGGGGTCGACAAGAGCCTGTTCGACGGGTTCCAGGCGGCGATCATCCAGGACCGGTTCGCCTACCTGACCCAGTTCTGCGACGCGTTCTTCAACTACAGCGAGAACAAGGGCAAGTGGGTGAGCGAGGAGGCGTACCGGGCGCACTGGCAGATCGGCGCGCACGCGTCGGCGAAGGCGACCCACGACAGCGTCGACGCGTGGCTGACGGACTTCCGGGGCGACCTGCCGAACATCACCGTGCCGGTGCTGATCATCCAGGGCGACAAGGACAACGTGCTGCCGTTCCCGGCGACGGGCCAGCGGTTGCAGAACATGCTGTCCGACTGCCGGCTGATCACGCTGAAGGGAGCGCCGCACGGCACGCCGTGGACGCACCCCACCGAGGTCAACCAGGCGATCATGGAGTTCATCGGCGCGCCGAAGATGGCCCGCGCCTGACCGCCGACGGCGGCGGCCCCGGGGACGACATCCCCGGGGCCGCGTCGCGCGTAGGTCGGCTCAGCCGGCCAGCCGGGCCAGCTCCTCGTCGACGATGGACGGGTCGAGCTTGCGGAACACCGGCTTCGGCGCCGCGAGCGGCCGGCCCGCCTCCAGGGGTACGGACTCCCAGCGCGCCCCGACCGTGTAGTCGCCGGTCAGCACCGGGTACGCCGGACCGCCGTCGAGGTCCTCGACCTCCTCGATCACCGGCATCGGCGCGTGCACCCCGGTGCCGCCGAGCAGCTCGTGGATCTTCTGCGCGGCGTGCGGCAGGAACGGGGTGAGCAGCGTGTTGGCGTCGCTGACCACCTGGAGGGCGACGTGCAGGATGGTGCCCATCCGGGGCTTGTCGTCCTCGCCCTTGAGCTTCCAGGGCGCCTGGTCGGACAGGTACTTGTTGGCCTCGGCGACGACCTTCATGGCCTCGCCGATGGCCTGCTTCTGGCGGTGCCGGGCGATCAGGTCGCCGACGGTGGCGAAGCCCGCCTTCGCGGTGTGCAGCAGGGCCCGGTCGGCCTCGGTGAGCCCGGCCGGGTCGACCGGCGGGATCGCGCCGAAGTTCTTCGCCGCCATCGAGATGGACCGGTTGACCAGGTTGCCCCAGCCGGCGACCAGCTCGTCGTTGTTGCGGCGGAGGAACTCGGCCCAGGTGAAGTCGGTGTCGTTGCTCTCCGGGCCGGCCACCGCGATGAAGTAGCGCAGCGCGTCGGCGTCGTACCGCTCCAGGAAGTCCCGCACGTAGATGACGACCTTGCGGGAGGAGGAGAACTTGCGCCCCTCCATGGTCAGGTACTCGCTGGAGACCACCTCGGTGGGGAGGTTGAGCCGGCCGAGCCGGCCCGGCTCGCCGTCGCGGGAGCCCTCGCCGGAGTAGCCGCCGAGCAGCGCCGGCCAGATCACCGAGTGGAAGACGATGTTGTCCTTGCCCATGAAGTAGTAGCCGCGGGCGTCCTTGCCCTCGCCGTCGGCGGACCACCACTTGCGCCAGGCGTCCGGGTCGCCGGTGCGGCGGGCCCACTCGATGGAGGCGGACAGGTAGCCGATGACCGCGTCGAACCAGACGTAGATCCGCTTGTCGGGGCGGTCGCGCCAGCCGTCGAGCGGGATCGGCACGCCCCACTCCAGGTCCCGGGTGATGGCCCGGGGCTGGAGGTCGTCGAGCAGGTTGCGCGAGAACCGGAGCACGTTGGGGCGCCAGCCCTCCCGGCTGTCCAGCCACTGCCGCAGCGCGTCGGCCAGGGCGGGTAGGTCGAGGAAGAAGTGCTCGGTCTCCACGAACTCCGGCGTCTCGCCGTTGATCTTCGACTTGGGGTTGATCAGGTCGATCGGGTCGAGCTGGTTGCCGCAGTTGTCGCACTGGTCGCCGCGGGCGCTGTCGTAGCCGCAGATCGGGCAGGTGCCCTCGATGTAGCGGTCGGGCAGGGTGCGGCCGGTGGACGGGGAGATCGCCCCGGTGGTGATCTTGGGGACGATGTAGCCGTTGCGGTACAACCCCTCGAACAGTTCCTGCACCACCGCGTAGTGGTTGCGGGTGGTGGTCCGGGTGAACAGGTCGTACGACAGGCCCAGCGCCCGCAGGTCCTCGGCGATCACCCGGTTGTACCGGTCGGCCAGCTCGCGCGGGGTGACCCCCTCGGCGTCGGCCTGCACCTGGATCGGGGTGCCGTGCTCGTCGGTGCCGGAGACCATGAGCACGTCGTGACCGGCCATCCGCATGTACCGGGCGAAGACGTCGGAGGGAACGCCGAATCCGGATACGTGGCCGATGTGGCGCGGGCCGTTGGCGTAGGGCCAGGCGACCGCGGCGAGAACGTGACTCATGAGCGCCAAGCCTAGTGATTGCCGTCGGTCACCCGCGAACCAATAGGGCGGGTCCCACGAACCGGCCCCGGCCGTGCGCCCGATTTGTCGCCGACACGCGGCCTGAGCTGCCCGGCAAGCCCGTCCTGCCGGGGTGAAATGTACGGCGTGACCAGCAGACCAGCGGCGCCCGGGCAGGGCGGACCCTCCTCCGCGCCGGCGGCCGAGGAGCCCACGCGGCGGATCCCGGCGCGGGCGTCGGTCGCTCCCCAGCCCCGGCTGGACCCGGCGGACCCGCCGGTCGAGGTGGAACCGACCACCGGGGCGCCGGTGGACGCCGTCCCGCGCCGGGTGCCGGTCCGGCAGCCGCGCTGGCACCGGCGGTCCGCCCCGGCGGAGGGCGCCGCCTGGGCGCCGATCGAGGAGGTGCACTGGGACGGCACCCCGCTGCGGGAGGAGCCGCCCCGCCGGGTGGCCAGCTGGCCGGGTCGCCGATCGGCGTCCCGGCGCGACCGGGCCCGCCCGGTCCACCCCCCGGACCCGGTCACCGGCCTGTCCGTGCTGCTGTCGTTGAGCCTGCTGGCGGCGTTCTTCGCCTGGGTGAGCGCCGGGCCGTTGTGGCTGGCCGTGGGGCATTCCACGAGCGGCACGGCGGTGATCACCGACTGCACCGGCGGCGGGCTGACCCAGCGCTGTCGGGGGATCTTCCTGGCCGACGGCGAGCGCTTCCTGGTCCACGGGGTCCGGGTCAGCGGGGTGCCGGCCGAGCGCAGCGCCACCGGCTCGGCGCTGCCCGCCCGGATGACCGGGCCGACCGGTCGCACCGCCTACGCGGACGCCGGCGCCGGCCGGCACCTGCGCTGGCTGCTCGGGCTGCTGCTGGTGGCGGGCTGCGCCGCCGGCATCGCCCGCTTTACCGGCGCGACCCGGCTGCCGGACCCCCGGCACCGCCGCTGGGCGGTGGGCGTGGCGCTGGCCGGCCCGCTGCTGATCACCGCCGGGTTCCTGGCCTCGGCCTGGTAGCCGCGGTCAGCTGTGCACGACCGTGTAGACCTCGCGGCGGCGCAGCCCGTACTCGGTGGCGACCTCGGTGATGGCGTCGCGCCGGGACAGCCCGGCCGCCTCCCGCGCGGCCACCGCGGCGCGCAGCGTGTCGTCGTCGGGGCGGACGCCCGCGGCCGGCGGCGCCCCGGCCACGACCAGGGTGATCTCGCCGCGCGGCTCGCCCGCCGCCGCCCACTCGGCCAACTCGCCGAGCGGCCGGCGGACCACCTCCTCGTACGTCTTGGTCAGCTCGCGGCAGACCGCGGCGGGCCGGTCCGGGCCGAACGCCTCGGCCAGGTCGGCCAGCGCCGCGGCGATCCGGTGCGGCGCCTCGAAGAGCACCAGGGTGCGTTCCTCGCCGGCCAGCGCGCGCAGCCGGGAGCGGCGGGCGCCGGGCGTGCGGGGCAGGAAGCCCTCGAAGCAGAACCGGTCGCAGGGCAGGCCGGACAGCGCCAGCGCGGTGGTCACCGCGCTGGGCCCGGGGGCCGCGGTGACCGGGACCCCGGCGTCGAGGGCGGCCCGGACCAGCCGGTAGCCGGGGTCGGAGACGCTGGGCATGCCGCCGTCGGTGACCAGCGCGACGGTGTAGCCGGCGGCGAGCACGTCCACCAGTTCCGGGGTGCGCCGCTCCTCGTTGCCCTCGAAGTAGGAGACGATCCGGCCGGGCACGGTGACCGCCAGGTCGCGGGCCAACCGGGTGAGCCGGCGGGTGTCCTCGGCGGCGACCACGTCGGCGGTGGCGAGCACCTCGCGGAACCGGGCGGACGCGTCGGCCGGGTTGCCCAGCGGCGCGCCGAGCAGCACCAGGCGGCCAACCTCGGACATTTCACCCACGACGTGCGCTCCTTCATCGACGGCCGTACCAATCTCGGAGACGACGGGCGCCACCGGGCACCTTCGCAGCCTACGATCGCCGGGTGACGAGTGCGTCGACAGCACAGAGCGCGAACGCGGGCGGGTCCGCCGTCGAGCCGACCCCCGCCGACCGGGATGCCGAGTCCGCGACGAGCGGCGGCGCCGGGCGGATCCCAGCGATCGTCCGGCGACGGCTCGACACCGTCGACGCCCGCCTCGATCGGGGGCGGGCCTGGCTGGCCACCGCGGTCGTCGTGGCGATCGCGGCCATCCTGCGCTTCGTCGGGCTGAGCGGCCCCAACGGGAAGATCTTCGACGAGATCTACTACGCCCGCGACGCGTACGGGCTGATCGACCGCGGCGTCGAGTGGAACTACAAGGACAACGGTCCGTCGTACGTGGTGCACCCGCCGCTGGGCAAGTGGCTCATCGGCCTCGGCGAGTGGGCCTTCGGCTACCAGGACGCGGAGACCAAGATCTCCGTGCCGGGGCACCTCATGACCACCGCCCCCGAGTTCGGCTGGCGGTTCGCCGCGGCGATCGCCGGCACCCTGTCGGTGCTGCTGCTGGTGCGGATCGGCCGGCGGATGTTCCGCTCCACCACGCTGGGCTGCGCGGCCGGTCTGCTGCTCGCCCTGGACGGCTTCCACTTCGTGCTCTCCCGCACCGCGCTGCTCGACATCTTCCTGCTGCTGTTCGTGCTGGCCGCGTTCGGCGCGCTGGTGCTCGACCGGGACGCGCGGCGGCGGCGCTGGGCCCGGGCGCTGGCGGCGGGGCTCGACCCGACGCAGCCGGGGCGGGCGGGCCGGCCGCCGTCGACCTGGCGGGACTGGCCGTGGTGGCGGCTGGCCGCCGGGGTGCTGCTCGGCTGTGCGTGCGCGGTGAAGTGGAGCGGCCTCTACTTCGTTCCGGCCTTCGCGCTGCTGGTGCTCCTCTGGGAGGTCGGGGTCCGGCGCTCGGCCGGGGTCCGCCGCCCGTGGCGGGACGCCCTGCTCGACGAGCTGCCCTGGCTGCTGGCGGCCGGCGTGCTGATGGTCGTCACCTACGTGGTCACCTGGTCCGGCTGGCTGCTCAGCGACGACGGCTACTACCGTCTGGCCAGCCGCTACCCGAACACCCCGGGGTTGAGCGACACCCCGGCCATCGGGCCGCTGATCAACCTGTGGGAATACCACAAGGCCGCGTACGGCTTCCACACCCAGCTCGACGACCCGCACAAGTACCAGTCCTGGCCGTGGCAGTGGCTGCTGCTCGGCCGGCCGGTCGCCTTCTACTGGTCCGGCGACGGCAACTGCGGCGCGCCGAGCTGCGCCTCGGAGATCCTGCTGCTGGGCACCCCGCTGCTCTGGTGGTCGTTCCTGCCGGCGCTGGCGGCGACGGTCTGGCTCGGTCTGGCCCGCCGGGACTGGCGGGCCGGGGCGATCCTGCTCAGCGTGGCCGCCGGCCTGCTGCCCTGGTTCTGGTTCGCCCTCGAAGGCCGGACGATGTTCTCCTTCTACGCCGCGCCGGCGGTGCCGTTCCTGGTGCTGGCGGTGGTCTACGTGCTGGGCGCGATCGTCACGCCCGCACCGGCCGCCGGCTCGGCGCCACCGAGCGCCGAGGCCGCCTCCGACCGCCGCCTGGTCGGCGGGATCATCGCGGGTGCGTACGTGCTGCTGGTCGCCCTCTGCTTCGGCTACTTCTACCCGATCTTCGTGGGCCGGCTGATGGCCTACGCGGACTGGTCCGCCCGCATGTGGCTGGACGGTCGCTGGATCTGACCGGCACGGCCCGGCGCGGGCGGAAAACCGGTTGCGATCACGGGCCGGTCGCTGCCCGGCGGCTCGGGGCACAAAAAAGCGCGCCCCGATCGCCTGCCACGGGGGAAGCGGGCGATTGGGGCGCGCAAGACAGAGCTTAACCACAGTGCGGCAGTGGCACAACGGGTCGACCCCGGTCAGATTTCCGACGAATGCGCCACCCCACAAAAGGTTTACATCGGGCACCTATACGGTGGGTCACCCTGCGGAAACATCAAGAATTCCTTACCATTCGCCGACGCGGCCGCAGGCCGCCACGCAACTCCTGATCATGCCGCCGATCGCATCGATCGCTCTTGATCGGTCGACCCCGATGATCTTCCTAAGTGGATGTCACTACACTTTCGCCCCGTGATCAACAAGAGACGGTCGACAGTCGTCCTTCTCGGACTGCTGGCAACGACCGCGCTGATCGGTCCGCCGCCCGCCGCGGCCGGCGGCGAGACCGCCGAACCCCCCGCCGAGCCGCCCAAGGTCGAGCTGGTCCTGGACGTCAGCGGCTCGATGCGGGCCCGGGACATCGACGGGCGCAGCCGGATCTCCGTCGCTCAGCAGGCGTTCAACGAGGTGGTCGACGCGCTGCCAGACGAGACCCAGCTCGGCATCCGGGTGCTCGGCGCCACCTACCGGGGCAAGGACAAGAAGCAGGGCTGCCTGGACACCCAGCAGATCGTGCCGGTCGGCCCGGTGGACCGTACGCAGGCCAAAGCCGCCGTCGCCACACTGCGCCCAACCGGTTTCACCCCGGTGGGGCTGGCGCTGCGCTCCGCCGCGCAGGACCTGGGCACCGGCAGCACCGCCCGCCGGATCGTGCTGATCACCGACGGCGAGGACACCTGCGCCCCGCCGGACCCGTGCGAGGTAGCCCGTGAGCTGGCCGCCCAGGGCACCCGGCTGGTCGTCGACACGCTCGGCCTGGCCCCGGACGAGAAGGTCCGCCGGCAGTTGCTCTGCATCGCCGGGGCGACCGGCGGCACCTACACGGCGGCGCAGAGCGCCGACGAGCTGACCGGGCGGATCAAGCAGTTGGTGGACCGGGCCCGGGACACGTACACCGCCACGCCGACAGTGGTGGGCGGGTCCGCCGGGTGCGACGACGCGCCGCTGCTCGCCCCCGGCGTCTACACCGACCGGGAGGCGTTCGCCGAGCACCGCTGGTACCGGGTGCCGGTCCGCCCCGGGCAGGAGCTGCGCGCCTCGGTGAGCGTCGCGCTGGACCGGCCGGTGAACCCGGACTACGGCGTGCTGCTGCGGGCCACCGCACCGGACGGGCGGGAACTCGTCCGGGGCGTCGACGCCGGCAGCGGGCGTACCGACGTGGTGTCGGCCGGGCTGCGCTGGTCGGCCGCCGAGGAGGCGAGCCCGGCGCCGAGCCCCAGCGGGGTGCAGCCGGCCCGGACCGTGTGCCTGGTGGTCAGCAACTCGTTCGCGCCGCGCCCCGGCACCCAGGTCACCCCGGGCATGCCGGTGGAGCTGACCGTGGACGTGGTCGCGGCGTCCCCCGCGCCGGACGGGCCGGACCTGGGCCGCGGCTGGGCGCTGCTGCTCCTGCTCACCCTGGCCGGGCTGGTCACCGGGCTGGTCGCCGGGCTGCTCACCCGCTGGTGGGTGGCCACCTGGAGGGAGAACTGAGGATGCGTACGCTGATCCGCTCCGCGGCGGCGCTGGCCGCCGTCGGACTGACCCTCACCCCGGCGGCCGCCGCCGCGGCGCCGACCCCGTCCCCCGGGGCGACCACCGTCACCAAGGCCGGCACGTCGTTCCTGACCGCCACCACCATCACCTCCGGCCAGCCGGTCCGGGTGGGCGCCTCGACCGGCGACCACCTCTACTGGTCGTTCCGCGCCGAGGCCGGCCAGGTCCACGAGGTCACCGCCACGGTCTCCTTTGCCAAGCCGCGCACCGGCGCGTCCACCTGGACCGTCGACGTCTTCGACGGGCTGCGCCGCCGCCAGGCGTGCACGGCCGGCGCGCAGACCCCGACCGTGGCGGCGGCCGCGACCAGTGTCGCCCTCGGCTGCACGCTGCGCCGGGTCCGGCCCTGGGCGGAGCCGTGGTCCGGCGACCCGCTGCCCGGCACCTACTACCTCCGGCTCTCGGTGACCGACCTGCCCGAGGCCGACCTGGGCCTGCCGGTCGAGGTGGACCTGCTGGTCGGCGCGGACGCCGAGGGCAGCGCATCCGGCGACGACGGAGAGCTGAAGGCGCCGCTCGTGCCGAACACCACGGCCGGCACCGTGCTCACCGCCGAGCCGGCACCCGAGCCGGTCGCCGAGGAGGAGGCCAGCCTCACCGCGTGGCTCCCGGAACCCGGCTCGCGCTGGGTGTGGACCAGCGTGGGCGGCGTGCTCGCCGCCGTGGCGGGCGTGGTGGGCTTCGCGCTCACCCGACGGCCCCGCCGCCCCTGAGCCCGCGACCGGTGGCCGCCCGCGAACCCGACGCGGCGGCCACCGGGCGCGCGGGTCAGAAGGTACGCGGGCCGCGCGGCACCCAGCCGATGAACCGGTCCTGGAGCGAGGAGACCGGGGCGGCGTGCAGGTCCTGGCTGGCGGCGGCCAGGCAGGAGCCGAGATAGACGCTCAACGAGGCACGGTCCACCTGGTACTCGTCCAGCAGTTGCCGACGTTTGGTGGCGCAGGGCCAGTCGTCACCGCAGGAACCACAGGTCCAGTCGGGGGTCACGGGGGCGTGTTCGCCCGATCGTGATTCCGACGCCTTCGCACCAGGCGTCATCGGCCGTTCCTCTCATCGGTGGACTTGTGCTTGTGGACAGTGCCGCCCCCGCAACGACCCAACAGCGTTCGTGAACGCTCCGGCGTTACATGACTGCGGTACGTTTCCCCGTCATGCGTGAGCTTCTGCCGCCCGAGGTCGCCGTGGCGGTGGCCGGCGCCGCGCCGTCGAGATCCGCTCGGTGGGCATGGACGCCGAGCGCCACCGGGAACTGACCCCAGGGGTACGCCGGAAGGTCTGCCTGCCCGAGGAGGAGGCGGACCTGGCCCGGCTGCCCGGCGGGGTGGCCTGGCCGATCGTGCTGTTCAGCGCCAAGGAGACCGTCTACAAGGTCTGGCGCCCGCTCGTCGGGGGCTGGACTTCTCCGACGCCCGGGTCGCGCTCGACCCCGACACGGGCACGTTCACCGCCCGGATCGCGCCGTCCCGGCTCGCCGCCGCCCCGGTGCCCGATCCGCCGCCGTCGATAGCCGGTCGGTTCGCTGTGGACGTCGGTCTGGTGCGCACCGCCGCCGTTCTGGCAGCCACGATGAGGGCCTGACGGCCGCGTTGCCACCGGCTTGTACCGTCGTGCCGACCGACGATCCCGAAGGTGCCCAAGGAGTACGGTGAGCCACCCTCAGCCTCCGTTCGGACCGCAGGACCCGAACCAGCAGCCGCCGGAACCGCCGACCCAGGCGTTCCCCACCGCGCCGATGCCGCCGGTGTCCGGCAGCCCGTACGCGCCGCAGCCGCCGGTCTCGGGGGCGCCGCAGCCGCCGACCTCGGGTGCCCCGTACCCGCCGCCGCCGGTCCCGGGTGGCGGATACCCGCCGGCCCCGGAGTCGCCGTACGCGCCGCCGCCCGCCTCGGGAGCCACGTACCCGCCGCAGCCGCAGTACCCGCCGACGGGGGCGGCGTTCCCTCCGCCGGCCGGGCAGTACCCGCCGCCGCCGGGTGGGGCGTACCCGCAGACCGGGCCGTACCCGCCCGCGCCCGGGCAGTTCGGGCCGCCGGCCAGGAAGTCCAACAAGAACGTCTGGATCACCGTCGGCATCGTGGTGGCGGTGATGCTGCTGCTCTGCTGCGGCGGCGGCATCTTCGCCATCTACCGCGGGGCGGAGAAGACCAAGGACGCGATCGACAACCTGCCCACCCCGGGGGTCACCTACAGCAACCCGGCCGACGACACCCCGACCGGCGGCACCTCGGCGACGCCGGAGCCGGGCCGCACCGACGGCGAGACCTTCAACATGCCGTCCGGCGACAAGCTCATCGTCAACGACGACGACGGCACCGTCGAGATCACGGTCGGCAACTTCCGGACGAAGGACAAGGCCTGCCAGGAGTTCATGCCGGATCCGAAGAACGGTACGTACCTGATCGCCGACGTGACCGCCGAGGTCACCAAGGGCACCGGCTCGATCAACCCGTTCTTCTTCAAGTGGGTGGGCTCCGACGGCAGCGAGGAGAGCGGCGTCGGCGGCGCCTTCTCCGGCTGCGGCAAGCTGATGGGCTCGGGCAACAACCTGCCCAACGGCAGCAAGCGCAGCGGCCAGCTCATCTTCGACGTGAAGAACAAGAACGGCACGCTGGAGTACCAGCACCAGCTGCGTACCGCGGGCTCCTGGAAGCCCTGACCCGCGACGCCCTCGCACGGGGGCCGGTCCCGGTCGGGACCGGCCCCCGTCTACTTCCGCCGGCCGTGGACCAGCTCGGGTTTCAGTCCTCGAGGGCCGGGGACGCCCTGCCGGAGGGGCGCGACGGCGCCACGACGACACGGGAGGCGGCATGAGCGTCGAACGGGCGAAGGACGACCTCGAGGACCTGGCCGGCCCGGCCCGGGCGCGGCTGGGCAACATGAACCGGGACGAACGGTCCGAGGCGGATGAGGTGCGACGCCAGGACGAGATCCGGGGCAAGCGGCCCGGTGAGCACGTCCAGCAGGACGCCCGGGACGCGCGGGACGACTTCACCGGCTGAGGTGCCCCGGTCCCGGCCGGTGCCGGTGGCGGAATCGCATCGAGCCACCACCTTCGAGATCTTCTTCGACCTCGTCCTGGTCTTCGCGCTGACCCGGATCGGTCGCCGGTCGGGCCGGAACCGGGCTAGGGCGGTGGCGAGGGCGCCTCGTCGGGGTTCTGCCGCTCGCGCATCCCGTCCCACACCGCCACCCCGCCCAGGATGACGGTGGCGGCAGCGGCCGCGAGCACCGGCGCGCGGTGCAGCAGCGCCGGCGTCACGGCCGCGAGCGCGACCAGCCCGATCACCCGGGACGGGGAGATCCGGGAGAACACCTCGTACTCCATGCGGGAGCGACCGGCGAGGAAGAGTGCGGGCCCGCCGAGGATGACGGCGAGCCAGAGCGGATCCTGGTGCCCGCGCGGTTCTCGGATGACGAGCGCGTAGCCGACGCCGGCGGCCAGAACGCCCGTGACGATGACCAACTGGGTGTAGTAGCCGGACTTGCCGAGCCGGTCCGGCCGGGGAGCGACCTCGATGGCGGCGGCGAACACCGCCCCCGCCCGGTGAAAGTAGATCCGCCACATCAGCACCGCGGTGGCGAAGGACAACACGGCCGGGGCCACCCGGTCGGGCGTGAACTGGTCGGCGAACGTCGCTCCGGTGAGCAGGATCGTCTCGCCGATCGTGATGACGATGAGCTGCTGGTAGCGCTCCGCGAGGTGCTCGCCTGCCACTCGCCAGTCCTCCGCTCCGGTCCGACCGAGCCCGGGTACGGGCCAGCCGGACACGAGTGCCGTGTAGTCCAGAGCGATCGCCAGGGTCCAGAGCGCACCGCGCGCCGGGCTCTGCGGGAACAGCGCCGCTCCGGCGATCCACGGCACGGCGGACAGGGAGGCCCAGCACAGGTGTCGCAGCGGGCTGTGCCGCCCGACGTCCCGGCGCGCCATCAGGAGGATGATCGGCTTGCCGGTCTGGATGGCGACGTACGTGACCGCGAAGAGCAGCCCTCGCGCGCCGAACGCGTGCGGCAGCGTGACCGCGATGATCATGCTGCCGAACATGGTCCAGACGATCAACAGCTGGGTCACCGGTTGTTGAAGTTCGACCCGGCTGGTGACCCACGCCGCGTGCACCCAGACCATCCACAGCGCCAACAGCAGGAGCACCGTCTGACCGACCTCGGGCAGGACGACCTGACGGTCCGTGGTGAAGTCCTCGATCAGGCGCTGTGAGAACCGGGTCAGCACGAAGACGAAGACCAGGTCGAGGAGCAGTTCTCCCTCCCGGCCCTGCAACAGCCCGCGCCAGCCACCGATTGTCATCTATCGCCCGGGCCCCTGTCCGCTTCGCACCGGTTTCAGGCAGTCGTACCACGGGGGTCGGGGCCTCTGACGCGGATAGGCCAAAGCGCGGCTTCCGGCCGCTGACTATCAGCGCCGACCGGCCCGCGCCGGCTCCCACGAGTTGTCCGCCGAAAGAGGAGGGCGCCGGGCCGCATCCCTGCATCCGAACCCTGGCCGTCGCTAATTCGACGTCGACGCGGGCACCGGAGCCAGCGCCGGTCGCCTCCGGGATGAGCTGGGCGCGTCGCGTACGAGGCTCGGTGCTGGCGAAATCGCCTTGCCGGGCGGGCTGCCGGCTGCCACGCTGCGGCCGTGATCGACAGGCCCGGCGTCGACGAGCGGTTGCTGGCGGCTGAGGTGGCCGCCGCCTGGGCCGTGGACGTCGCCGATCTCGTGTTCATGCCGGTCGGGCTCGACGGGCACGCGTGGGCGTACCGGGTGGATACCTCCGACGGCGAGCGCTACTTCCTGAAGATGCGCCGCGGCGAGTTCACCCGGGCGGCCGTCCTGCTACCCGGCTTTCTCCGAGCGCAAGGCGTCGGGCAGGTCGTAGCGCCGATCGACCTGCCGGACGGCGGAGCCAGTCGCGGGTTCGGGGACTACCAGCTGCTGCTCTACCCGTTTCACGACGGCGGCAGCTTGTGGGGCCGCGGCCTCACCGACCGCCAGTGGATCGAGTACGGCGAGTTCCTGGGTCGGCTGCATGCGGTCACGCCGAGCGCCGACATCGCCGCGGTCCTGCCGGTCGAGACCTGTCGATCGAGCGCGGGCGAGCGGCTACGAGCCCTTGGCGGGCAGGCCGCGGCGAGCGAGGTGCTCGGCGCCTTCTGGGACCGGTACGGCGCTGCGCTGCACCGGCTGTCGGAAACGGTCGACGAACTCGCCTCCCGCGTGACGCAGGGTCGACACGTCATCTGTCACGCCGACATCCATCCCGGCAACCTGATCGCTGACGGCGACGGTCCACTGCACGTGGTGGACTGGGACGCGCCGATCCTCGCGCCGCGCGAGCGGGACCTGATGTTCGTCCACAGCCAGGACTTCGGCGACCACCCCATCGACGCGCACCGCGCCGAACTCTTCCGTCGAGGTTATGGGCCGCTCGAACCGGATCGGACCATGCTGAGCTACTACCGCAGCGAACGGCACCTCGACGACTCAGCCGTGTTTCTCCGTAGCATCCTCGACTCCGGGGCCAGTCCGGAATCTCGAGCCAACGACCTGCACTGGCTGACCCGCATCGCCGAGACCGTCGCCGACCCCGGCTACGCGGCCTGATCCGCACCATCCGGCCGACCGCCGTGGGGTTGGTGCCGAGCGTCGTGGCGTACTAGACGATCTATTCCAAGGGGTCAGTGGTCGTACGCGGTGAGCGAGCGCATGACGGGTTGGCTGGTGGTCCAGTTGTGCCAGATCGTGGCGGTCATCGCGAGGATGCGTTGTAGGACGCGTACGAGTACGCCAGTGCCGGTGCGCCCGCCGTGGCGTTCGAGGTCGAGTTGACCTTTGAGGGTCTGGTTGACGGACTCGATGTTCTGCCGCAGAGCGCGTAGCAGCGTCCGTCCGGGGCGTGGCTTCTCGGTCCGGTAGGCGGGGCGGATCATGGTGACGCCGCGATCGGTCAGCTGTCGCTCGGTGGCGGCGTCGCGGTAGCCCTTGTCCACGATCAGGATCAGCCCGTCGGGGTGGGTCAACAGGCCGGTGTCCAGGTCGAACAGGTCCATGAGTGTTTCACGTTCGTCGGTCTTGGCGGTGGCCAGGGCGAATGCCACCGGCAGTCCGTGCACGGTGGTGATCAGGTGTAGATGCAGTCCCCAGAAGCGGCGCGAATGCGAGGCGCAGTAGCCGTAACTGGCCCAGCCGGCCAGGTCGGAGCGGGTGACGGTGTCGCGGGAGCGTCCGCATTCCACCGGGGTGGAATCGGCGATGCGGACCGGGTGCTGCCACAGGTCGGTGTCCAGGGCCAGGACCCGGATGAGGTGGGTGATCTGCGCGCCGAGTGTCCGTAGCCGCTTGTTGTACCCGGGCTGCTTCGGGATGTAGGGGAACAGGTGGGTCAGGCTCGCGCGAGCGTGACGGATCCAGCGCGCTTCCTTGTGGTAGCCGAGCAGGGCTTGCAGCACCGCGAGGGTGATCAGTTCGGCGTCGGTGATCTTCGGGGCGATCCCGACCGCGGGTCTCCATCGGTTGAGCTGGGGTGACGACTTCAACTCGTCGTCGATCTTCACGTACAGTGCGGTGGCGAGGGTGTCCCGATCGACGTGCACGTGGCCTCCATGGTCATCGTTGCTCAGCAACGTCGATCATGGACGCCCTCGTCTGTGTGCGCTGTCCCCGTATCCCTTGGAATAGATCGTCTAGGGCGAGCAGATTGCGATCTCCGAGAATTTGTGGCCGGCAGCGGCCCCGGCGCGCGGCTCGCGCGGACGGATCTGATCGACCAGAACCTGCGCTTCGTGGTGATCCACATGATCGAGGAGACGGCCCAGGTGATGCACAGTGAGGGCCGGCGGCGAGCTTCAGCTTCGTGGCAGGCTGCTGTGGTGATCATTCGCGCGCGCGAGGTTGCGCGCATCACCGCGGCCGTGCTCGTCTCGATGCTGTGTGGTGCCTGCGGAACAGGTCAGCGAGACGCCGCAGCCGAGCCTCCGCAAGAGGCGACATCGGCCGCGTCGGCGGCACCGCAGCAGGTAAGCCGAAGCCCGATGCCGGATGGACCCGTCGTGCTGCCATGGGTCTCAGCGATCGTTGCTCGCGACGACACCTCGATCACCGTGGCCACCTGCATAGCCAGTGTGGTGCGCGGAGAGCCCACGCGACCAAAGGCCACGATCACCTATCAGGACGACACCCAGGTGGTCATCTCGGTGACTTCGAGCATTTCGCGAGCAGAAGAAGAATCATGCGCCACCAGCAGTTACGCCGCGCCGGCTTTCGTGTCGCTGCAGAAACCCCTTGGTGACAGAGTCCTGCGCGACGCCGCCACCACCCGGCTGCATCCGACCTACTTTGAGCGGGATGTGCCGGACGTCCTCGCGGACAAGCGGTGGAAGCCTGGGGGAAGGGACCTGAGCCCCGGCGAACGGCGGGTCAGCCCGGCGGGGGTGGCGACCGGGCCACCGCCGGGCGGTTGGTTCCAAAACTTCCGCGACCCGGACGGCGCAATGCTGGACCTCGGCGCGCAGCCGATAGCCAGGGTGCACCGGCCCGCCACTGTCGCCACGGTCCCGATCGGCTCACGGCAAGGCATCATCACTACCTACGGCGCACCAGGCTCTTGGACGGTCTGGTGGGAGGCCGGGCAGGTCACCTATTCCCTGTCGCTTATACCGCCCGAGAGCCACGGCTTCACCCTGAAACAGTTCAAGCAGCTACTTGCCGGGTTCAAGTGGAATTGATCGTGCCATGCTGACAGCACCAGGCCTGCTCCTTCGGGGTCGTTCGAGCTTCCTCGACCTCGTGAGCATCGAGGCAAGGCGGGCGTCCGGGAGATCTCCGTGCACAGCACCCGGCGCACCTGCGCCACCCTGCTGGTGGTTCTCGACGTCCACCCCCGGGTCATGATGCGGATCCTCCGGCACAGCCAGATCGCCGTGACCATGAACATCTACGCCCAGATCGCCTCCGAGGCGACCGAGACGGCCCTCACCCGGCTCGGCGACCAGTTCCTGTGAGCTGCTGTACTGTCGCCCGATCTCGATCAACTCAAGGAGTGTCAGGGTGGAGCCGTTGGGGATCCCGCATGACGCCTTCGGTCGGCTTCGCCTCGCCCACTTCGTAGCGGCGGAGCACCTTGAGCAGCTTCGCAGCTGGGAGTACCTGGAGCGTTGTTGGGTCGGGGAGGCGTCGGGCTTCACGGAGTGGCTTCGTCTTGAGTCGGCTCCCGAGGTAACGCGTTCGGTAGCGATCGACCTCGTCGCCCTGCCCGAGCCAACGACTCAGAGCATGATCGACGCACTCCGGCTCCCCCTACGGGCAGGACTGGACCAGCAAGAGATCACCGGCATCTTCGGCGAGCCCACCGGCTCAGAGAGATTCGTGCAGGATCGAGTCACCCTCCTCTTCCGCATCGGCGCTGCCGAGCCCTACGAACTGAGCTGCACAGTTCACGAGGAGCAGGGGCTGATCTACCTCACGATGCACCCCACACCGCTGCCGGATTAGCTCGCGGCAGCCCCATCGCCCCTGCGGTCGACGACCGCTGTACTCCACTGCAGTACAAGATCGCAAAAAGGCCGTCTCCCACACGGGGGAAACGGCCTTGAACTGGGTGGAGCTGAGGGGATTTGAACCCCTTACACCCACGGTAGCGAGAGAACATCATCAATCAGACCGACCGACGCTGCCACCAGGACGGAGCCTGCCGAAGCTTGCCAACGTCTGTCGTCGCTGGTTGCTCTCAGTTGTAGTGGATCTGTACCGGATGATCTTCGACGCCCGCCTCGCCTGGACGGCGGGTACGTGTCACCATCCATACCGTGAATGACGGTATGGGCCTACCCGCATCGAGGGCTCGGGGTGAACGGCATGTCGTCAAGCGTCTTCGTCTACCGCTCCTGACATCTGCCGTGGTCATGATGTTGCTGATAGCTGCCGCTGGTGGCCTGTGGTGGAGCCACCGCGATGCCGCGGTAGCTCCGAACGCTCAGCAGGACGGCAAGATCGGATGTCCGATCTTTGGGGCGGACGCGCACCGCGGCGCGTTCTGCGGCAACCTCGCCCAAGACAGTAGCCGTCGAGCCCTCATCTCCGACGAACAACGCCAGCGGGCCGAGGACGTAGCCGGGTCCGTACGTACCGCCGCTTCTCATGCTGGCTGGTGCACCTCGTCCAACGACCTTACGTGCGCGCGCCGGCCGCCATCGCATCCGCCTACTGAACAGGACGTCAGCACGGCGCGGCTCTGGCTGGGGCGAACCGGGGCGTCGGCGGTCGCCGCGCGATTGGCCCGGGAAGTTGACCCCGCTCCGGTCGGCTCTCTGTTGTACGCGGCACAGTTCGGCACGGCGTGCGTGGTCGGCTACGTGGAGTCGGTGCCCGGAGGTGCCGGCGCCCAGCGGACGGTTGGCCTTCTTTCGAACGGCAACTGTCTATAGCTGCGCGGTTCTCCGGGGCCAGGCGCTACTCGATCAAGGGCTGACTCCTACTTCCAGCGGTATTGATCTAGGGCAAGGGCTTAGTCGATCAAATCGGACGACTGCTCCCTTGAGCTGCTGCTACACCTGGCATGGATGGTCAACGATGGTCGCTGCCGGCTCTCGTTCGACGGCCTGGAACGGCATGATCTTGCTCGTCGCAGCCTCGCGACCGACTCCCGCGACCCACCGGCCTTCCATGCCGTCTGGTCAGACTTCACGTACTAATCTCTCTTCCGGCATGAGGATCATCTGCTTTGGGGTGGATCGGCGGCCCGACCTGGGTGAACTCTTCCGCTGCCTGACAGCGGTTGACAGCCCTTGTCGGTGCCAGTTGTGCCCTGGCTGTGCCCGATGATCTTGACAGCCCATCGCTTGCCGTCCATTTGCCCCGCAGCTCGGAGCCAGTCCCATCGGCCTTCGTCCACACACCGCAGCTACATGGGCCTCTCGGACGAGGCCGGCGGGTGGCAAGCGACTTGGAGCCGCCGGCCGGGTCTTCCCAAGGTACGGATATGACGGGATAGGCAGTAATCGGCTGGAGCGGGCGACAGTGATAAAGTCTGATCCCCAATGCGCCCTGTCCTGAGATCAGGCCGCCCGGACGCGGGTGTGGTATGGGAGGAAGCCGTGGGTTACAAGGAACGACGGGTCAAGCTGATCGCCACGCGGGCGGCGCCGCATTTGGAGCCCGGCGAGCAGATCCAGACGGGCTTCATCACGGTGACCGGTTCGGGGATCTTCACGGTGCCGGCCGAGACGTTCGTCGTCACCGACCGCGCGATCCTCGTCGTGGGCCGCAGCGAGGTGCAGCGTCTCCCGCGCGACTTCTGGTTCGGCAAGCCGACCGGGCTCTACCACAAGTTTGAGCTCGACCGCACGTATAAGGTGCACCGACAGTGGTACCAGGAAGTCATCGCCGCCGACGAGGCGCTGCGCGAAATGCAGACCCACGACGATCCGACTGTCGGCGAGCACTAACAGTAAACCCGGCAGGGCTTCGTGCACCGGCCTCCCCTATCTCGCCGGCCCGGTTACCCCATCTCAGCCTCTCAGCCATCCCGTCGGCCTTCGTCCGCACCCTGTGGAGTGGGTGGAGCCTGCTCGGTCAAGGTGGAGCACACCACCGTCTGAACGACCTTGACCGGGCAGGCCCCATCCGCTCGGCTCTGCCCGGACGGAGGTTGTCGGGATGGCGCCAACCATCCCGGAGTGCCCGAGGACCCCGCCGGAGGCACTGCCTGTGTCTCGACCAAACTGAAGCCCCGGAACTGCCATCGATCATGGCGGCCCGGGGCTTCTTCGTATGCCCGCGCCGCCGGCGGGCTATCACCGACGCGCTGGCGGCCGAAGGCCAGAGGCGCGGCGGCGGGCCATCGGCCCGGCCCAGGTTCGGCGGCGCGAGCGGCCTGCGAAGCGGGCCGCCTTGATCTCGTACAGAAACTTCTCACAGACAGGCCATCCTCACGATGTCCGGTCTCGGGACCTGCGTGACAACTCGGTATCAGGACCTGGGTGACGCGCCGCCGCGCGTTGATGGAGTTGAGTGTGATGGAGCAGCGGTTTCAGGCTGCCCGGTGCATGCGGGCTCAGTACGGCTGGCCGCACACCTTCCAGGCGCCATCCTCCTTCATCAGCGCGAATATGTGCTGGTCGGTAGAGCCGCTGTCCAGCGTCAGGGTCATGTACACCATCGCCACCCCGCGGTCGTTGAAGCTCCTCGCGTTGACAGCGTTGACCTTATGGCCGCGGATCTTCGGCTGCTTGGCGACGCCCTGGACGAACGCGTCCCTCGTGTATGTGCCGCGCGTGTCGCTGCACAACTGCCCGTACGCTGCGTCCGCATCGCCGGCCTCCAGGTGGCTCACGAACGACTCGGCGGCCTGCCGCGCCGGAGCCGCCGCGCCCTTGGCCCCCTTGTACAGGAAGAAGCCGCCGATGCCGGCGCCACCGCAGCACAGCACGACGACCACGCCGACGACGATCAACACGGTTCGCAGCGTCCGCCGCTTCGGCGGTTGGGGCACCTGGTACGGGTGGGTCATAGGAAGGAACGGTAGGGGATGCGAGAAGTCCTCGATGCCCCGTCGAAGTGACCGCGTGCCGACCCCACCGACGTGTAGAATGCGCTGCGGCACTCCAGCCTGCGAATCACCCTGGAGACCTACGTCCACTGGTGGCCGAAGAAGGACCGCCGCCGCAACATCATCAGCAGCGCGCTGCGGGACGCGAGCAGCAAGCGCCAATGCTCCCGGAAGACTCCGGAGCAGCGCTGATGTGTACCGAATCTGTACTACCTGATCTTGCTAGCAGCGTTTCTGCTGCCCAACGATGTTACTGGTGGAGCTGAGGGGATTTGAACCCCTGACCCCCTCGATGCGAACGAGGTGCGCTACCGGTCTGCGCCACAGCCCCTCCGCTGGCGTACCAGCGTCGGTCCCACCCGGCTTGCACCGGGCGGGCCGGCGCCAAGGCTAACAGGTTCGGCACCGCCGACGCGAACCACCCCGCCGCCGGAGCAGATCTTGGAGGGGAAAGGCCCCCAGAGGGGCCCAAACCCTCCAAGATCGCAAAGGGGACCCTCAGGCGGGGGCGTACGTCAGGTTCAGGACGCCGCTCTTGAGGGTCGAGCTGTTCAGCAGGCGCAGGGGGTAGGTCGGCGTGTCCTCGAAGAGCCGCTGGCCGTGTCCCACGGCGATCGGGTGGACCAGCAGCCGCAGCTCGTCCAGCAGCCCGTTGGCCAGCAGCCACCGGACGGTGGTGGCGCCACCCGACATGCTGATCTCCCCGTCGGCCTGCTCCTTGATCTCCCGCAGCCGCGTCGCGACCCGGTCGGAGTCCCCGGAGATCAGGTGCGAGTTCTGCCAGGTCGTCTCGGTGAGGGTGTTGGAGAGCACGTACTTCGGCACCGAGTTGATGAACGACGCGAACTCGATGTCGTCCCCGGTCTGGTCCGGCCAGAACTCCGACCACTCCTGGTACTGCGTGCGCCCCATCAGGAACGCCGTGGTCGCCTCCACCCCGCGGCCGACCACGGCGCCCATCTCGTCGTCGAAGTAGGGGAAGTGCCACTGGTCGGGCCGCTCCACGACACCGTCCAGCGAGATGAAGAAATTCGACACGATCTTGGCCATCGGAAGCTCCCCTGTCGGCGGCCGGCTCCGCACCGGCCTTCACCAACCCGTCGAACGACCCTGGCCGGATTCGACATCACCGGCCAGAATTTTCAGGCGCCCCGCCCGCTCTGGTACGGCCGGCCACGCAGGCCGCCCGCCCGGCGGTAGGAGACCGAACCGCCGCTCGCCGCGGGCGGCAGGTCCGCGGGCCGGTCCAGCCCCATCGCGGTACGCCGGACCGCCTCCCGCTGGGCGGCCAGCCGGCGCTGCGCCTCCCGCCGGGCCGCGGCGCGCCTCGCCTGCTCGCGGCGCACCTCGGCCTGGCGGGCGGCCAGCCACGCCGCCTCCCGGGCCTCCGCGCGCCGCCGCCGGCGCTCCGCCAGCGCCCGCTGCCGCAGGTGTACGACGTACGCCACGAGCAGGGCGCCGGTGACCGAGACGCTGATCCAGAACCCGGGGCTGACCAGCACCACGCCGATCAGTTCGACGAAGTTGAGCAGCAGCAGCGCGGCGAGCACCCGGCGCCGGCGGTAGATCGCCGGGGTGTGCTGCCGCCGCTTCGGCGGGTGCCGTCGGCGGGACTTGGCCGGGGCGGGTGGCACCGACCGAAGCCGACCCGAGCGGCGCCGGGTCGGCGGCGCCGACACCGGCCGGGCGAGACTGCCCGTATCGGCGTCTTCGCTGAGAGTGATGACGAGGGAGCGCGGCGGGTGCACCGGCCGCCGTCCGGGCACGGTGCGACGCCGACGGCGACGCTGGAGCACCCGCGCCGTCGACTGCGCCCGCTCCGCCACCAGCCGCTCGGTGGCGTCGTACCGGCGGACCAGCGCCGGCGCGAAGGCGAGCAGACCGGCGGCGGCGAGGACGGCGAGGAGCACCGAGGTCGGCACCCTCACCCCTCCCGTCACCAAAGTTCGGGGCGAGCGCCACACGACCGCAACTTCTTCCGTCGCCCGTCGTTTACGGCGCAGATCGTGCGGGCAGGCAGCGCTTGCCACAGCTTGCAGTTACTTGAGGTTACGGGCCACCGACCGACTTCACCGTGCGCCGCGCCGGGCGTGGCAGGTGGGAGGCTTCACCCGCGGTTGTCACGTACGCGGTGCCACCGGGCCAGCAGCCCGCCCTCGGCGGCCACTTCCTCACTGGTCATCGCGTATCCGATGTGGTCCCGCCAGGCGCCGTCGATGTGCATGTAGCGCACGTGGTAGGCCTCCTCACGGAAGCCGAGCTTCTCCACCACCCGGCGGGACGGCTGGTTCTCGGGCCGGATGTTGACCTCGATCCGGTGCAGGCCGCCGGGGCCGAACGCGTGGTCCACGGCCAGGGCCACCGCGGTGGGGATGACGCCGCGACCGGCCACTCGGGAGTCCACCCAGTAGCCCACGTATCCGGAGCAGAACGCCCGCCGCACGATGCTGCCCACGTTGATGTGGCCGACCAGCCGCTCCGCGCCGTTCTCGCGCAGGCAGACCGCGAACGGCAGGCCGTCGCCGGTCCGCGCGGACTTCCGCTGGTCGGCGTGGACGAAGCGGAACGCGGACGGCGAGTTCATCTCGTCCCAGCTGCCCGGCAGGTGAGACTCCCAGGGAGCCAGCCAGGCCCGGTTGGCCCGCCGGATCTCCGACCAGGCCATCGCGTCGGAACGCCGGTAGGGCCGCAGCACCACCGGACCGTCCATCAGCACCGCCGGCCAACCTGGCGGCCGTCGGAACCAACTCACCGAGTCAGCCTTCCGTTCGCGACTGCGGGGCTCGCAAGCTCACTCCTCGCGCTCACCGACGCCGGTCCAGCAGCAACACGTCCACCGTGGAACCCGCCGCCGCGGTGGTGACCCGCTCGCCAAGGACGAGCAGACCGTTCGCCTCGGCCAGGCCGGAGAGGGTGAACGGCCCACCGACAAGTGGCTGCACGGTGTAGCCGCCGCCGCGCCGCTCAGCGACGTGGGCCGGGCGGAACTCGCGCAGCCCCACCGGCGACGAGACCGTCTCCAGCAGGTGCGCCCGGACGCTGGGCCGGAACACCGGCTCGGCGCCGGCCAGCAGCTGGATGGCCGGACGGGCCAGCACCTCGAAGCCGATCAGCGCCGCACCGGGCTCACCGGGTAGACACACCACCGGCACCTCCTCGGCGCCGACCGTACCGAATCCGAGGGCCGTTCCGGGATAGAGAGCGACCTCGGTGAAGGTGACCGGCCCGGCCCGGCCACCCTCCCGGCGGGACAGGATCCGGCGGACCATGTCGCCGGGGCCGGTGCCGGTGCCGCCGGTGGTGATGATCAGGTCGGCCCGCAGGGTCTGGTCCTCCAGCAGGCCGCGCAGCGCCTCGGGGTCGTCGTCGCAGATCCCGACCCGGTACGCCAGCGCGCCCGCCTCGGCCGCGGCGGCGGTCAGCGCGTGCGAGTTGGTGTCCACCACCTGCCCGGGCTGGCTGCCCCGGCCGACGTCGACCAGTTCGTCGCCGGTGGCCACGATGACCACCCGCGGGCTGGGCCGCACCACCACGTGCCCGATGCCGGTGGCGGCGAAGACCGCGACCAGGGCGGGCGAGACGTAGGTGCCGGCGCGGGCGAGCAGGGTGCCGGCGGGCAGCTCCTCCCCGGCGCGGCGGACGCCGTAGCCCCGTTTGGGGGCGCGGAAGATCTCCACGGCGGCCATGCCCTGGTCGGTCCACTCCACCGGGACCACCACGTCGGCGCCGATGGGCAGCGGCGCGCCGGCGGCCACCGAGAAGCAGGAGCCGGGGGTCAGCCGGACCGGCCGCCAGCTCGCCGCACCGAGGTCACCGACCACGTTCAGCCGGATGCTGCGGCCACCGGGAATACCGGAGGGGGCCGGGACGTAGCCCGGCCCCCGGCTCCCTCCGGAGATGTCCTCCCAGCGCGCGGCGTACCCGTCCACCGCCGCCTGGTCGAAGGCGGGGTACGAGTGCGGCGCGACCACGTCCTCGGCGAGGACGTTGCCGTACGCCTGGGTGAGGTCGAGGTCGAGCGGAGGCAGCGCGCGTAACCTGCGCAGCACGCTGCCCAGGTAGTCGGCGAGCGGCGTCAACTCGTTCGCGGCCGCCTCGGCGTCGGCCGTCGCGGTCATGTACCGGCACCGCCGGACGCGTCGCGCATCCCGTTCATAATCGCGGCGGTAACCGTCTCGTCGCCGTTGTTGACGAACTCGGTGAGCCACTTGCGGAACTCGGCGCCGAGGTCCTCCCGCTCGACGGCGATCTGCACCACGGTCTGGAGGTAGCCGAGCGGCATGCCGGTGTCGTAGCGGGTGCCCCGGTAGACGATGGCGTGCACCGGCACCCCCTCGTTACGCAGGAGCTCCATGGCGTCGGTCAGCTGGATCTCCCCGCCGCTGCCCGGCTCGGTGCGCCGGATCGCGTCGAAGATCTTCCCCGGGAGCACGTAGCGGCCGAGGACGGCGAGGTTGCTCGGGGCGTCCTCCGGCTTCGGCTTCTCGACCATGCCGGTGACCTTGACGACCTCGGCGAGGTCGCTGAACTCCGACCCGGCCGGCTCGACGGAGGCGATCCCGTAGCGCGAGGTGTCGGCCGGGTCGACCTCGAAGAAGGCCAGCACGACGCCGCCGGTGCGGGCCTGGAGGTCCAGCATGGCCGGCAGCAGCGGCTCGTCCATCTTGACGAACTCGTCGCCGAGCAGCACCGCGAAGGGCGCGTCGCCGACATGGGACTCGGCGTAGCCGACGGCGTGGCCGAGGCCGAGCTGCTCGGGCTGGCGGCAGGTGTAGATCTCGGCCAGCTCCTCGGGGCGGCGTACGGCCTCCAGCACGTCGGGCTTGCTCTCCAGCCGCGCCTCCAGGTCGGGCCGGCGGTCGAAGTGGTCCACCATCGACGTCTTGCCGCGTCCGGTGATCAGCAGCACGTCGGTCAGGCCGGCCTGGGCGGCCTCCTCGACGATGTACTGAAGCACCGGCCGGTCGACGACCGGCAGCAGCTCCTTGGGCACCGCCTTGGTGGCCGGCAGGAACCGGGTGGCCAGGCCGGCGGCCGGGATGACGGCCTTGACCGCGCGGGAGCGACCGGTCGCGGCGGTCGCTGAGGGGTTCGCTGAGTGCTCCGACATGTCGCGAGACTATCGGCCACGGCTCTGCCGCGGCGGGTGAGGACCGGAAGACGCGCCGCCCTGTGCCACCGTCGCGGCGTCCCCGGCGCCGGCCCGGGCCAGTCCGTCGGGCGGGCTGACCGTGGTGACGACCACGGGGATCTCCTGGGTGGGGACCGGGTCGGGGGCCTGGGCCAGCCGGTAGCCGTCCCGGCCGGCCGCCTTCGCCGCGTAGAGCGCGTCGTCGGCGGCGTCGAGCACCTGCTGGCCACCGGCCGCGTGGTCCGGGTAGACGGCGATGCCGATGGAGACGGTCACCCGTACCCGGATCGCCTCCCCGGCGTGCCCGTCCACGGGCACCGCGTGGTCCCGCACCACCGCGCCGAGCCGCTCGGCGACGATCGTGGCGCCCCGGGCGTCGGTCTCCGGCAGCAGCACCACGAACTCCTCGCCGCCCTGCCGGAACGCCAGGTCGACCTCGCGGATCTCGCCGCGTACCCGGCGGGCGAACTCGACCAGCACCGCGTCCCCGGCGGCGTGCCCCCAGGTGTCGTTGACGTCCTTGAACCGGTCCAGGTCGAGGGCGAGCACGCTGAGCATCCGGCCGAAGCGGTTGGCCCGCTCCACCTCGCGCCGGATCGACTCGCGCAGGTAGCGGTAGTTCCACAGCCCGGTGAGCGGGTCGGTCAGGGAGAGCCGCTGCGCCTCCTCGTGCACCCGGACGTTCTCCACCGCCACCGCCGCGTGCCCGGCGAAGGTCCGCAGGGTGACGAGGTCGTCGTCGTCGAACTCGTCCGCGCCGAGCCGGTCGTACAGGGCCAGCACGCCGAGCGCCGCGGAGTCGGACGCCTCGGCCGGGGGATGGCCGGGCCGGTCCGGGTCGCCGCGCGGTTCCGCGCCGCGGGGGGCCGCGAAGGGCACCGCCACGTACGTCTCGCAGGACGGCTCGCCGGTCGGCGCGTCCGCCGGCTCCCACCGGCCGCGCAGCGGCTCCCCGGTGGCGGCCACCGTGCCGACCACCCCGGCGCCGACCGGCACCCGCAGCGTCGCCGGATCGGCCCGGTCCTCGGTCGGCCAGCGCCCGTCCAGCCCCTCGACGCACTGGCCGACCAGCACGTCCTCGCCGTCCAGCAGCAGCACCGCGCCGGCCCGGGCCCCGGTGGCGGCGATCGCGCTGTGCAGGATCACCCGCAGGATGCGTTGCAGGTCGTGGGTGCTGGCCAGGGTGTCGCCAAGCACGGTCAGGTGGCCGCGGAGCTGGTCCCGGCTGCTGGTCAGCGCCGCCACGTAGCTGCCGGTCTCCCGGGTCATCCGGTTGAACGCGCCGGCCAGCCGCCCGATCTCGTCCCGGCTGCGGACCGGCACCCGCGCGGTCAGGTCGCCGTGCGCCACCCGGTCCACCGCGCCGGCCAGCTCGACCAGGGGCCGCGTGGTGACCCGGGCCAGCCGCCAGGCGGCCAGCACGGCCAGCAGGGCGGCCAGCACCACCGCGCCGACCAGGGCGGCGTAGAGGCCGGGCGGCCGCTCCCCCGGCACCGAGAGCACCAGCGGCAGCGGCTGCCCGGGGGACGGGCCGACCCGGCGCACGTACCGGCCGTCGGCGGTCCCGGTCACCCGCTCCCCGTCCGCCTCGCGGGCAGCGGCCAGCACCGCTGCGCGTACCTCCCGGTCCTCGGTCGTGTGGGTGATCCGGCCCGGGTCGTCGAGGAGGGTGACCCCGACGCCGGTCACCGCGGCGAGCCGCGCCACGAAGGCCGGGTCGACGGGCTGCGCGGCGGCAACGGTGCCCAGGTCGGCGCCGGCCGGGTCGCGGAGCCGGACCCGGGCGGCGAGCGCGCGGACCGGGCCGGCGGGCGCGTCGGCGGCGCAGTCCTGCCAGGGGCCGGCCGGGCCGCCGAGGGTGGCGTAGCTGGTCCGGCCGGCGGCGTCGGCGATCTGCACGCCGGCGGCCACGCCCCGGCCGACCACCTGGTCGGCCGCGCGGGACCGGGCGGCCGGGTCGGCGACCAGCGCGACCGCGTCGGCCGCCGCGCGGAGCTGTTGACAGAGGGCGTCGACGGAGGTGCGCACCCCGGCCGCCGCCACGCCCAGCCGCTCGACGGCGCGACCGCGGTCGACGGCGCTCAGGGTGGACCCGACGAAGACCGCGCCGAGCAGGACGGGGCCGAGCACCACCGTGAGGAACGCCGCCGTCAACCGCCCCCGTAGCGTCAAGCTTCCCCCCGGAAGTTCTGCGCCCCTCCCTGCGATGCTGACACAGAGCGACCGTGAGGCAAGCGTTGCGTCAGGAGTGTTGCGTGCCGGAATTTTCTGATGGAGCGGATGTGGCCAAGCGAGACCAGCGGATCGCCCTGCTCGCCCACCGCCGGTCGCTGCCCGCGCCACGCCGGGCGGAGGCGGCGGCGTCCGTCCAGGCCGAGCTGGTCGCTCTGGTACGCCGGCTGCGCCCGGCCCGGATGACCGCGTACGTGCCGGTCGGCTCGGAGCCGGGCGGCAGCGACCTGCCCGCGGCGCTCCGGGCGGCGCTGCCCCCGGAGGCCGAGCTGCTGCTGCCGATGCTCCTCGACGACCTCGACCTGGACTGGGCCGCCTACACCGGCCCGGAGTCGCTGCGGGCCGCCGGCCGGGGCCTGCGCGAGCCGACCGGCCCGCCGCTGGGGAGCGCGGCGGTGGCCGGGGCCGACCTGGTGGTGGTGCCGGCGCTGGCGGTGGACCGGCGCGGTTTCCGGCTCGGCCGGGGCGGCGGCTCCTACGACCGGGCGCTGGCCCGGGTGCCCGCCACGGTCCCCACGGTGGCGCTGCTGCACGACGGGGAGCTGATCGAGGCGGTTCCGGCCCAGCCGCACGACCGGCCGGTACGCTTCGTGATCACGCCGGGAGGCGGGCTGGTGGCGGTGCCGGATGTGGCCCGGGGCGCTTCCGCTGGACGAACCCGGGTTCCATGACGCACCATTGGCACTCGAATCCGTCGAGTGCCAACCGGCCGTGCCAGATCCGGAGGAGAACGTGCCCACGTACCAGTACGCCTGCACCGCGTGCGGCCACCAGCTCGAGGCGGTGCAGTCCTTCTCTGACGCGCCGCTGACCGAGTGCCCGGCGTGTGAGGGGCGGCTGCGCAAGGTCTTCAACTCGGTCGGCGTCGTGTTCAAGGGCTCCGGCTTCTACCGCACGGACTCCCGTTCGTCCGGTTCCGAGAGCGCCACGAGCACCGCGAGCAAGCCGGCGAAGTCCGAGTCGTCGACCAGCAGCTCGTCCGGCGGCTCCTCGACCGGGTCGAGCAACGGCTCGTCCGCCGCGTCGTCCGGCTCGTCCTCGAGTTCGTCGGCCGGCAAGTCGCCGGCCGCCAGCAGTTCCTCCTGACCTCGTCAGGCTCCCGGAAAGTGGTCATCCCGCTAGGATGGCCACTTTTCGCGTTTCCCGGTCGTTTTCCCCGCCGCTTGTCCACAGGCCGGCGGGTTTTCCACAGGTGAGCCGGCTGGGGCGGCGGCGGGGGTCGCGCGCGGCCTAGCCTGCCCGCGTACGGGGTCGGATCCGTGGGCGGGAGGGCACTGGTGGCGGGTGGGGAGGCATCGCTGCGGCCGGTGCGCTGGCGCGGGCTGCCGCGGGGCCGGACGCTGCTCCGGATGGCGCTGGTCGCGGTGCTGCTCGGGCTGGCCGCGGCCGTCCTGCGGACCCCGGCAGGCTGCCCGCCAGGTGCGACCCGCGCCGTGGCATCCACCCCGGGCAGTCCCACCCCGGCCGGCGGTGATCACTCCGCCGCCCTGCCGCTGCCCGCCGGGGCGGTCGGGGTGCCGATCCGGCTCGCCGAGCCGGCCGCGCTGGCGGTGCTCCACCCGGGCGCCCGGGTGGACCTGCTGGTCGTGCCCGTCGGCGGCGCGCCGACCCTGCTCGCCCCGCGGGCGCTGGTGCTCGAGGTGGTGGGGGCGGCCGGGGCGGTCGACGGCTCCTCGGCCCTCTACCTGGCGCTCCGCCCGGAGCAGGCCCACCGCGCGGTCGGCCTGCCCGACGGCAGCCGCTTCGCCGTGGTCGTGCGCGAATGACCGCGGCGGAAGATCAGTCCCAGTGCGGCGGGCGCTCGGCGAGCAGCCAGTCGTCGTTGCCGGACGACCGCTCGCCCCAGCCACGGTCGGTGTCGTCGGTGGTCTGCTCGGGCAGCACCACGAAGTCTTCGCTGAGGTCGACCACGCGGTCGTCGTCGCCGCGCGGGACACGGATGCCGGGATCGCTCACGAGCGGCAAGGATACCGCCGGAAGGGAAACCGCTCGACCTTCCCGGCGTGAACGCCGGTGGCCCGTCGCGTCGGGCGGCCGACCGGCCGGGGCGTTGGTAGCGTCGGACGGCGTGACGACGCCGAGCGGTGGCAGCCCCGAGGACGAGACCTGGCGACGCCCGGACCAGCCGGCCGGCGAGACCCCGGCGGCCGGCCCGGACCAGCCCGGCTCGCCGGACCGGCCGGTCAGCGGGCCGCCCGACCAACGCGACAGCTCGGCGGCCGGAAGCAACCAGCCCGAGGGCTCGGCAACCAGCGGGAACGCGCCCATCGCCGGCGCGGGGACCCGGCCGGACGATGTGGCGCACGGCACCGCGCCGACCGGCGACGCTCCGCCCTCGGAGCCCAGTCCCTGGTCGCGCGACGGCCACGCGGACAGCCCGTGGGCGAGGCCCGGCCAGGGCGCCACCCCGGCCGGCGGCGGGTCCGGTCAGGTCCTGCCGACCGGCGGCTTTTCCGGCCAGGCCGCCCCGGCGGGTGGCTGGCCTCAGCCGGCCGCCTCGGCCTCTGGTTGGGCCCCGGGCGGCGCGCCGGCCGGGTACGCCGGTCCGCCGCCGACCATCCCGCCGCCGCCCGGCTGGCGGCCGCCGGTGCACGTGCAGCCGGCGCCACCGCGGCGACTCCCGCCACAGGACATGGCCGCCATGGACCGGGCCGAGGGGCAGGCCCAGCGGCTCACCTACGGCATCGGCGCCGTCGCCGGCGTCGTGCTGGTGCTGCTCACCTGCCTGCTCTGCTCGCGCGTGCTCTTCTGAGCCGGCCGGCTCGGCACCACCGGGTCAGACGATGCCGCTCCACACCATCTTGGCGCCGCTGTCACCGGTCAGGTAGACGTACAGCAGCGCGAACACGGCGAGCACGACCACCACCCCGGTGAGCACCAGGGGCAGCCAGCGGGGCAGGTTGCGGGTCCGAGCGAAGCCGCTGGTCACCAGCAGCAGCAGGAGCGCCGCCACGGCCAACCCGACGGTGAACCAGAACAGCTTGTCGCCGTACTCGGAGTGCTCGTGGATCTTCTGCAGGCCCTCGGGCGGGTAGCCCCGCTTGCGCAGCACCTCTTCCAGCGCCTCGCCGGACTCCGTCGCCACCCAGGTGACGATCGGGGTGAGCACGGCGAGGATCGCCACCGCCCAGTCCAGCCGGGGCCGCCAACGGGGCAGCACCCCGTACGCGACGGAGAGCAACGCCAGCAGCGGCACCAGCACCACGGCGGCGTGTACGACCAGGACGTGGCCCGGTAGACCGTTGACTTCCCTGAACACCAACACCTCCGGCGAGTGGACGGGATCGCGCGGCCAGCCTACGACGGGATGATCAGCCGTCGCGCTTCCGTACATCGACACACGCACGGGTCGCCAGCGCGGTTCACCTGTGGCCCGGGCCACCCGCGGTCACGCTCGCTTGTCGGCCCGGGGACCCCGTGCTGTCATGGACACATGTCAACCGGTGAGGAGCTGCTCCGGTCAAGGGGCCTGCGGGTCACCCGACCGCGCCTCGCCGTGCTGGACGTGCTCTCCGGCGGCGGTCACCTGGAGGTCGACGAGATCACCCGCCGGGTCCGCGAGCGCCTCGACTCGGTCTCCACCCAGGCCGTCTACGACGTGCTCGGCGCGCTCTCCCGGGCCGGGCTGTCCCGCCGGATCGAGCCGGCCGGCAGTCCCGCCCGCTACGAGGCCCGCGTCGGGGACAACCACCACCACGTGGTGTGCCGGGGTTGCGGCGAGATCGCCGACGTCGACTGCGCCACCGGCGACGCCCCCTGCCTCGACCCGAACGTCGCGCACGGCTTCGAGGTGGACGAGGCGGAAGTGACCTTCTGGGGGGTGTGTCCGGCCTGCCAGGCCCGCCGCTCCGCCGACGACTGAGCGTCCGCGCCGGCTTCGGGCCGGGGAAAGGCCCGGTCCGCCCGGCGCGTGGCACTCTTGGGCGGTGGACTCCGATGACCTCGGCCTGTTCGGTCCGGGATCGGTCACGTGGAAGGTGCACGAGGAGCCGATCCTGATCGTCGCCGGCCTGCGTTCGCTCTACCTCCAGGCGCTGCACCCCCGCGCGATGGCCGGCGTGGCGCAGAACAGCAACTACAAGACGGACGCCTGGGGCCGGCTGGTCCGCACGGCCACCTACGTGGCGACGACGATCTACGGCACCACCGCCGAGGCGGAGGCGGCCGGCCGGCGGCTGCGGACGCTGCACGCCCGGATGCGGGCCACCGACCCGTTCACCGGCGAGCGGTTCCGGATCGACGACCCCGACCTGCTGCGCTGGGTGCACGTTACCGAGGTGGAGTCGTTCGTGAGCACCGCCCGGCGGGCCGGGCTCGCGCTGACCGACGACGAGGTGGACGGCTACTACGCCGAGCAGCGGCGAGCGGCGGCCCTGGTCGGGCTGGACCCGGCCGACGTGCCGGGCAGCGCCGCCGAGGTGGCCGACTACTACCGCCGGATCCGCCCCGAGCTGCGGATGACCAGGGAGGCGGCCGAGACCGCCCTCTTCCTGACCGCTCCGCCGATCCCGTGGAAGCTCAGCCTGCCGGTGAAGCTGGGCCTGCACCTCGGCCCGCCGCGCTGGGCCTACCTGGGGATCGCCGGCACCGCGCTGGCGCTGCTGCCGGCCTGGGCACACCGGCTGTACGGCGGCCTCGGCCTGCCCACCACCGCGCTCTCGGCCGACCTGAGCGTCCGCGCGTTGCGCCTGGCCCTGGCGGCGGTGCCGCGTCGCTATCGGGAGGGCCCGTTGCAGCAGGCCGCCAAGGAGCGCGCCGCCCGCCTGGCCGCGGCCTGACCACCCCTCAGAGCGAGGCGGCTCCGTCCGGGCGGGCAGGGCGCTCCACGGCCGTCCACGGATCCTTGGCCGGGACCTGGGCGCCCGCCGGGCAGGTGCGCCGGTAGTCGCACCAGCCGCAGCGGGGCCCGGGCTCGGTGGGAAACGCCGCGTCGGGGTCGGCGCCGTCGGCGACGGCCCGCTCGGCGGCCATGATGTCCCGCGCGGTGTCCTCGGCCCGGGTGAGCTGCCGCTGCAACGACTCCGGGCTGTGCTCGTGCGCGGCGACCGCGCCGGTGGGCAGGTGGTGCAGCTCGACCCGGCGGCACGGGCGGCGGAACACCCGCTCGGCCGCGTAGGCGTAGAGCGCGAGGGCCTGCGAGCCGCGCGCGTCGTCGCCGTCCAGCCCGGTGCGGCCGGTCTTGTAGTCGACGATGACCAGCTCGGGCCGGCCGTCCGGGCCGGGGCGCGAGTCGATCCGGTCGGTGCGGCCGTTGAAGGCGAGCACCGCGGTCTTCACGGCGACCACCCGCTCGACCCCGATCGGCTCGTCGGCCGGGTCGAGCCCCGCCACGTAGGACTCCAGCCAGGCCAGCGCCCGCCGGAAGGCGTCCCGCTCCTGCTCGTCGTCGCGGTAGCCCTCGCGGACCCAGGTGCCCTTGAGCAGAGTGCCCAGCACCTCGGGGCGGCGGCGGTCGGGGGCCAGCGCGTACCAGTTCTTCAGGGCGGTGTGGACGCTGGCGCCGAGCGAGTTGTGCGCCCACGGCGGACCCTTGGGCGGTGCCGGGCGGTCCACGTACGAGTAGCGGTAGCGGCGGGGGCAGTCGGCGTAGGCGCCGAGCTTGCTGGGGGTGCAGACGAAGAGCCGTTCGGGCATGCCCTCGAAGCCGAGCTGCTCGGCCTGCTCGGCGCGGGGCCGGGGTGGCCGGCCGCCGGTGGGTCGCCCGGTCGGGGAGGGTCGTCGCACGCCTGAGATCCTGCCACCCCGGTACGACAGCGCCGCGCCGGCTCAGGCCATGGTGAGGTACCGCGTGACGAACGCGGCGATCGCGTCGGCGATGAGCTGCACGGCGATGGCGGCCAGCAGCAGGCCGGCGATCCGGGTCAGCACCTCGATGCCGCCCGGCCGGAGGACCTTGACGATGCCGCCGGAGAAGCGCAGCACCACCCAGACCGCCACCATGACCGCGACGATCGCGGCGGCGATGGCGAGGTAGTCGGTGAAGCCACCGGCCCGCTGCACGAAGAGCATGGTGGCGACGATGGCGCCGGGGCCGGCTAGCAGCGGGGTGCCCAGCGGCACCAGCGCGATGTTGGAGGTGGCCTGCTGGTTCGGGTCGTCGGACTTGCCGGTCAGCAGCTCCAGCGCGACGAGGATCAGCAGCAGCCCGCCGGCGGCCTGCAACGCGGGCAGGTCGACGTGCAGGTAGGCCAGGATCGTCTGGCCGGCCACGGCGAACACCACGATCACGCCGAGCGCCAGCGCGACGGCCTGCCAGGCGGCCCGGTTCCGGTCGCGGGCGGCCAGCGGGCCGGTCAGCGCGAGGAAGATGGGCATCATGCCGGGCGGGTCGACGATCACCAGCAGGGTCACGAAGACCTCGCCGAAGAGCTTGAGATCCACCCGGACACGGTAGCCGCGCCGCCGGAACGCTTCAGCCTGAAGCGACCGGGGTCACCCCCCGGGCCAGCTCGACGATCCGCTCGTACGCCTCGACCCCCGTGGTGTACGCGCCGAGCCGGACGGTCTTGTGCGTGCCGTGGAAGTCCGACGCTCCGGTGACCAGCAGCCCCAGCTCGGCGGCGAGCGCGCGGACGTGCTCCCGCTCGGCCGGGCTGTGGTCCTCGTGGTCGGCCTCCAGGCCAGCCAGCCCCGCCGCCGCCAGGTCCACGATCAGCTCGTCGGGCACGATCCGGCCGCGCCGGCTGGCCCGGGGATGGGCGAAGATGGGCACTCCGCCGGCCGCCCGGACGAGCGCCACCGCCCGGAACACGTCGATGTCCTCCTTGGGCAGCCGGTACCGCTCCCCCAGCCACCGTGGCCCGAACGCCTCGTTCGTGGTGGCGACCAGCCCGGCTCGGATCAGCGCCTGGGCGATGTGCGGCCGGCCGACCGTCCCGCCGGCCGCGCCGGCCAGGATCTCGGACCAGCTCACCCGGATCCCGTCGGCCTGGAGCAGCCGCACGATGCGCTCGCCGCGCTCCTCCCGGGCGCGCCGGACCCGGGCCAGCTCGGCGACCAGCTCCGGCTCGGTCGGGTCGAAGAGGTACGCGAGCAGGTGCAGCGGGATCGCCGGCTCGACGCCGAACCAGCGGCAGGAGAGCTCGGCGCCTCGGACCAGGGTGAGCCCGGGCGGCAGGGCCGCGACCGCCGGCTCCCAGCCGGCCGTGGTGTCGTGGTCGGTGAGCGCCACCACGTCGAGACCGGCCGCGGCGGCGGCCCGGACCAGCTCGGCGGGGCCGAGGGTGCCGTCGCTGGCGGTGGAGTGGGTGTGCAGGTCGATCCGGGCGGCCGCGCTCATCCCATCGACGCTACGCCCACCCCGCCCGGGTCAGGAGCGGGTGTCGGCCACCACGACGGGCCGGTCGCCCGGGGCCACTCCGTCCAGCGTCGAGACGGTGGGGCGCTCGCCGGCCAGCACCCGGTCCGGACGCACCCGGACCAGGCCGCCGGTGGCGTCCACGTGCAACGCGGCCCCGCTCCGGGTCCAGGCCACCGCCCCGGCGACGGCCGGGCCGGCCGCGTGGGTCGCGGGGCCGGCGCCGAGGCCGGCCAGGTCGACCAGCAGGGCGTCCCTGCCCGCGGCGTTGAGCAGCAGCCACCGGCCGTCCGCGGAGACCCCGCCGAGGCCGTCGGTGGCCAGCGCCGGGCCGCAGCCGGTGCGGATCGGGGTGAGGCCGCGGGCCGGGTCGAGCAGGGCCACGCAGGGCCGCCGGGGCGTGCCGGCGGAGACCAGGCCGACCACCCGGCCGTCGGGCAGCGTGCCGTAGACGGTGAGCACGTCCCGGTTCGCCCCGCCGGGCACTCCGCCCGCCGCCCGCCGCCACATACTGACCCCGCCCCGGTCGGGCCGGCGGATCAGCACGGCGTCGCCGGCGAAGCCGATCGGCGCCGTGCCCTCCGGCACCGCCGTCCGGCTGCTGGCCAGGAGCTGGCCGCCGACCACGCCGGCGGCGAACAGGTAGGGGCCGTCGCGCCAGGCGACCTGCCGGCCGTCGGTGGCCACCACCACGGCGTCCGCCCCGGCGAGCAGCACCTGCGGCGCGCTGCCGTTGGGCGGCACCCACCAGAGGGTACGGCCGGCCGGGGTGGCCGCCGAGGTGATCAGCCAGCCGCCGTAGTCGGGGACCCGCTGCGCCCGTTCGACGCCGCTCACCCCGGTCAGTTCCCGGCGCTCGCCACCGCTGGTGTCCAGCCACGAGTCGACGATCAGGTCCAGCTCAGCGCGGACGGGACCCTTCGCGGGCGCCGGGCCGGCGGCGGTGGGCAGCGGCGAGGCCGAGAACCCACGCGGGTCACCGAGCACCACGGTCGGCGTGCCGCCGTCCCCGGTCGGCCCGCCGAGCTGCGCCATGCCGGTGGTGACCAGCACGGTCGCCACCCCGGCCAGGGCGAGCCCGGTCAGCGTGCGACGCCGTCCGGTGCGCCGGGCCCGCCGGAGCGCCGCGCCGGCCGGGTCGGCGGCGAGTGGCCGGGGCGTGGCGACGCGCGCGGCCAGCGTCTGCCGCAGCGCCCGCTCCAGCTCGTCCTCGGTCACGGGGAATGGACGCTCCGGGCCGCCCGTCCGGTTGTCGTAGGAGTTCGACGTGCGGCTCATCGGGACTCCACCGGGACGGACGCGGCGGGTCGGGCGGGAGCCGCGCCGCCGGGGATCGCGCTCGGCCGGACCGCCGGCGGCACCGGGGCGGGCGGTGGCGGCGCGGCGGGCTCCCGGAGCACCCGTGGCGGGGTACGCGGCGCGGGCGGCGCGACCTGCTCCGCCGGCTCGGCCGGCAGGCCGAGCGCGGCCTCGGAGCCGAGCCGGCGGCGCAGCGTGTTCAGCGCCCGGGAGGTCTGGCTCTTCACGGTGCCCGGGGAGATCTCCAGCAGGGCGGCGGTCTGCGCCTCGGACATGTCCTCGTAGAAGCGGAGCACCAGCACGGCCCGCTGCCGGGCCGGGAGCGCCTGGAGGTGCCGCCACAGCGCGTCCCGGTCGAGCTGCTGCTCGATCTCGTCGACCCCGGCCCGCTCGGGCAGCACCTCGGTCGGGCGTTCCCCGTGCCACCGGCGGCGCCACCAGCTGGTCGAGGTGTTGATCAGGACCCGGCGGGCGTACGGCTCGATGGCGTCGATCCCGCCGAGCCGCTTCCAGGCCAGGTAGGTCTTGGTCAGCGCGGTCTGGAGCAGGTCCTCGGCTGTCGCCCAGTCACCGGCCAGCAGGTACGCGGTGCGCAGCAGGGCGCCGGAGCGGGCCGCGACGAAGTCGCGGAACTCCTCCTCCAGCGGGTCCCTGCTCGCCACGCTCACCTCCGCGCCCGGTCCTGCCTGGCAGATTGCCACGTCAGAGGGGGACGGGTCGACGGCGAATGGTGCGCAGTTCCTCCGATGTTCGGACGAAAACTTTCAGGCGCCGTCGTCGGCCTTCGCCTCGTCGGCCTCCTTGCCCAACCGCGCCTCGACGGCCTGCGGCTCGTACATCTCTTCCACGACGCGCAGGTAGAGCTCGTTCGGGTTGGGCAGGTTCTTGATCTCGCGGAGCGCCTGCTCCTGGCCGGCCGACTCGAGCACGAAGGTGCCGTAGTTGAGCGCGCGGCCGGTCGGGGTCTGCTCGTATTTCATGTCGGTGACCCGGACCAGCGGCATCATCGCGACCCGGCGGGTGATGATCCCGTTGACCACCATGACCCGCTTGTTGGTGAGGATGAAGCGGTCGTACCACCAGTCGGCGACCCGCCAGGCGACCCAGCCCATCACGGCGAACCAGAGCAGCACCGCGACGGTGGTCAGCGCTCCGACGTCGCGCCCGGCGAGGAAGCCGGAGAGGTAGCCGAGCACGAAGGTCGCCGCGATGCCGACGATGATCGGGGTGGAGAGGTGGATCCAGTGCCGCTTCCACTCGCCGCGGTAACGCTCGGTGGGGAAGAGGTAACGCGCGACCAGCGAGCTGGGCTCGTCCTCCAGCGGCAGCACCCGGCGGGGGGCCATGCCGGCGGCATCGGCGCGCAGGCCGGCCAGCTCGTCCTCGGAGATCTGCGGGTTCTGGTAGGCGGCCTCCGGGTCGCGGATCCAGGCGCGGCCGGACCGCCCCTCCCCGGCGTATCCCGGTCCGTCGCCGAAGGCGGCGTCGTCCGAAAGGGAGGGACCCGCGCCGTAGCCGGAACCGGCGCCGAAGCCGGGGCCGTCGTCGGGGTCGATGCGGGGGATCGGCTCGGTGTCGCGCTCCCGGCGCTCCCGGTCGGGATCGTCGGGGTCGAAGGGTGGACCGGAGGGGCTTCCCATTGGCGGCTAGGCGACCAGGTTGGTGAAGAAGTCGCCGAAGCCCTGCGCGATGTCCATGATGCCGCCACCGAGAGACTTGAACACGTCGGCGGCGGAGTTCGGCCGGTAGGCGATGAAGAAGATCAAGAATGCGAGGCCGGCCCAGGTGAGGACCTTCTTGACCATAGCGGGCCATCCTCTCGCGCGGAGCCGGGTCCGTTTACCGCAGCGGCACCCAGAGTATCAGTATGATGTCGTAGAGTGAATATCTGCGTCTGTTCTCCGACTCGCCGGTGCCGGCCGGTCAGGCCCGCCCGTGCAGGTACGGAGATGGTGCGCCGTACACGAGTTCGGGCGGTGTCCACTCGGTGAGGTCGTGCAGCACGACTTCTTCCGCGAGGAGGTGACCCGCACTCGCCGGCCAGGCTATCGCATGTAGCCACATTCCCCGAGCCTCGCCGGCGTACGCGCTTCGATCGGTCGGCGAATTCACGAGCCACAGTGGAGTGGGGTGGCCGTCCACGCGGATCTTGGCGTGCGGCACCCGCTCGGGGTGACCAGGGCCGGGGTCGGACAGCGCCTCCGCCACCTCGGGGCCCGGATCGGGGCCGGGCAGGCCGGCGAGGCGGGAGCCCAGCCCGACGCCCGGCTCCTCGGCGACGAAGAGCAGGTCGGCCGGTCCACCGTCGAGCGGAGCCGGGCCGGCGCAGGCCACCGCCGTGGCGCGCACGCCGGACCGGTCGTCCCCGGCCCACGCCACCCCGGTCAGCGTCCAGCCGGCGGGCAGCGGCCACGGGCACCAGAGCGGCATCCCCGGCCGTGCGGACGGGTCGGCGTCGGCGGCCACCCGCTCCACCACGCTCGCCATGATCTCGGCGCCGATGTGCTCCGGCACGTGCAGTGGCGGCACCGGGCCGCAGCGCAGGCACCGGTATTCGCCGTGCATCAGGTCCGGCTCCCGGACCGGGCCCGTGCACCTGGGGCAACTCACCGCGACACTCACGTGTTCACCGTCACCCGGGACCGGCGGGGCGTCAAGCGGAGCGGCCGGATCGGTCACTCCGGGGGCGGTCCGGCGTACGCCCGGATCCAGGCGTGCATGGCGATCCCGCTGGCCACGCCCGCGTTGATCGAGCGGGTGGAGCCGTACTGGGCGATCGAGAAGAGCTGGTCGCAGGCGGCCCGGGCGACCTCGGAGAGCCCGGGCCCCTCCTGACCGAAGAGCAGCGCGCAGCGCCGGGGCAGGGTGGCGGTCTCCAGCGGCTTCGAGCCGGGCAGGTTGTCGATGCCGACCACCGTCAGCCGCTCCCCCGCCGCCCAGGCCACGAACTCCTCGATCGTCGGGTGATGGCGGACGTGCTGGTAGCGGTCGGTCACCATGGCGCCCCGCCGGTTCCACCGTCGCCGGCCGACGATGTGCACCTCGGCGGCGAGGAAGGCGTTGGCGTTGCGGACCACCGTGCCGATGTTGAAGTCGTGCTGCCAGTTCTCGACGGCGACGTGGAAGTCGTGCCGGCGCCGGTCCAGGTCGGCCACCACGGCCTCGCGCCGCCAGTAGCGGTAGCGGTCCACCACGTTGCGCCGGTCGCCCTGGGCGAGCAGCTCCGGGTCGTAGCGCGGGTCGTCCGGCGGGTCGCCGGGCCAGGGCCCCACGCCCACGTCGAGCTGGTCGTCGGTCACGGTCTGAAGAGGGTACGGCCAGCCCGGCGGCCCGGCCGCCACGGGCCCGGCGGTCAGCGGAGGTCCAGCGCGCCGGCGAGCCGGTCGAGGAAGCGTCGGTCGGCGGGGCTCGGCGCGGCGTCACCGGCCCGGCAGACCCGGGCGGCCACCGATTCCACCCACTGCCGGTACGCCGCCGAGTCGGCGGGGTCGGCGCGCCGCCGCAGCACCCGTACCGCCGCGCGGGCGGCGGCGAGCAGGTCGACCAGGTCGGTGAGGCGCTCGTCCCGCTCGGCGGCGCCGTCGTGGCGGGCGTAGATGGCGGCGACCACGGCCCGGATCAGGTCGCTGTCGAAGGCCCGGCCGGCCGCCACCGCGTCCAGCCCGGCGAGCCCGGCGGCCACGCCGCGCGGCGGGCGGCCCGGAGCGGGCGAGGCGGCGGCGACGAGGACCCGCCCCGGCAGGTCGGTCAACAGGTCCCACTCCGCCGCGGAGTAGACGGCGGTGGTCAGCGGTGCGGCACGACGGCCGGCAGAGGGCGGCTCTCCGGCGACGGAGTGGCTCATGGGGACCTCCGGCGTCAGCATATGCCCCGGAACGGGAAAAGGGCCCCATCCCCGCAGATCGGGAAAGGGGCCCTTCCGGGCGTACGCGAAGGTCAGCGCGGCTCGGGGAAGCTGGGCCGCTCGGGGTCGACGCCCTGGGGCACGGCGGCGGCCGCGTACTCCTTCTTGGGGACCATGACCTTGCGGCGGAACACGCAGACCAGCGTGCCGTCCTGGTTGTAGCCGCGGGTCTCCACGGCGACGACGCCGCGGTCCGGCTTCGAGGAGGACTCCCGCTTGTCCAGCACCGTCGTCTCGCCGTAGATGGTGTCGCCGTGGAAGGTCGGGGCGACGTGCCGCAGCGACTCGATCTCCAGGTTGGCGATCGCCTTGCCGCTGACGTCCGGCACCGACATGCCGAGCAGCAGCGAGTAGATGTAGTTGCCGACCACCACGTTGCGCTTGAACTGACTCGCCGACTCGGCGAAGTGGGCGTCCATGTGGAGCGGGTGGTGGTTCATGGTGAGCAGGCAGAAGAGGTGGTCGTCGTACTCGGTGACCGTCTTGCCCGGCCAGTGCCGGTAGACCGCGCCGACCTCGAACTCCTCGTAGTAGCGGCCGAACTGCATCCTTGTCCCCTTCGACGGGCGGCGATGGAGTTCGGCACAGCATGCCTTACCGCTTGTTAAGGCGGTGGGCGGGGCGCTGCCGGTGCGGAAAAGTCACACCCGGACCGACCCGGGTGGAGACGCAATGAGCGGCGGGGCCCTCCCCGGCACCCGCCGCCCACGCTCTGATGCGAGAGATTCTGCCGTACGCCGGTACTGTATCGACAGAGACGGGCGTCACATTTATCTTTTCGTAACACTACTCGGCGTGACTCGCGATCACTCCACAAGCGATCTCCGCGGGCCGGATCGCCGCTTGTCAAGCATCAAGTTACCGCTTCGTAGCGCGCACGCTCCGTGATCTCTTTGGAAGCGCTCCCATCACGTCCCGTCACGCAAATGCGGCATGCACTTGCGATCCGCACCACGGGGAAAACAGACTGCGCTCGATACGTCGGAGCGTCACCACCGCGTCGCGCAGCGTTTCGTCGCGCACGTCACGGGAATGCGGAGGCATTCACCCTGGTTCCAAGGGACGTAGGAAACACGCGCTGATCGGAGAGTGCAATGGCAACGGTTGAGCTGACCACGGCCAACTTCGACGAGGTGACCGAACGCGACGGCATCGTCCTGCTCGACTTCTGGGCCGACTGGTGCGGCCCGTGCAAGCGCTTCGCCCCCGTCTACGAGCGCTCGTCCGAGAAGCACTCGGACATCGTCTTCGGCAAGGTCGACACCGAGGCGCAGCAGGAGCTGGGTGCCAAGTTCAACATCAGCTCCATCCCGACGGTGATGGCGATCCGCGACGGCGTGATCGTCTACGCCCAGCCGGGCGCGCTGCCGGAGTCGGCGCTGGAGAACCTGATCGAGCAGGTCCAGCAGCTCGACATGGACGACGTACGCAAGAAGCTCGCCGAGCACGGACACAAGCACTGACCGGCGACGAGCACTGAGCCGGCGACCGGCTCCGACACACCGGCCGGGCCCCCTCGCGGGGGCCCGGCCGGTGTCGTCCGGGCGGCGTCGGACGGCCCGGAAAGAGCGACACGGACAGTCAGGAATGGCCGACAGACCGACGCCTTCCGGACATGTTTCTCCCGTATCGTCACCAGCCGATGGAGACCTTGACCACCCGCGGGCGTGCCGTCCGGCTGGGCGCCACGCTGCTCGGGCTGGCGCTGCTCCTCCTCGGCACCGTGCGCGGCACCGACGACGACTTCCCGTTCGGGCCGTTCCGGATGTACTCCACCTCCGACCCGCCGGACGCGCCCGCCCCCGACACCCGGGTGGAGGGCGTCGACCGCACCGGGGCGGTGGTGCCGCTCGGCCAGGACGCCACCGGCATCCGGCGCGCCGAGATCGAGGGCCAGCAGGACCGGTACGCCGCCGATCCCGGCCTGCTGCGCCGGGTCGCCGAGGCGTACGCCGAGCGCCACCCGGCCGCCCCCGCGCTGGTCGAGGTCCGCATCGTGGTCCGCTGGCACGACATCCAGGGCGGTCGCCCGACCGGTCGCTGGACCGACCGCACCGCCGTACGCTGGGAGACCATCCCGTGACCGGCTGGCTGACCGAGGCGGTTCCGCGCGGCCGGGTGGCCGCCTTCCGCACCCTCGTCTACCTCTTCGTCGCCGCCGACCTGGTGGTCTTCACCCCCTGGGTACGCACCCGGGTCGACGTGCCCGGCGACCTCTACCAGCCGCTGCTGATCGGCCGGCTGCTCCCGCTGCCCACCCCCACCCCGGCCCTGGTCGGCGTGATCTTCTGGGTGCTGGTGGCGGTCTCCCTGCTCGCCGCCACCGGCCGGGCGCCGCGGCTGCTCGGCTGGACGGTCTTCGCGCTCTACTTCCAGTGGATGATCGTCGCGATGAGCTACGGCAAGGTCGACCACGACCGCGTCGGGCTGCTCGTGGCGCTGGCCGTCCTGCCCACCGCCGGGCGGGCCCGGCACGGCGACCCGACCCGCACCGAGGCGGGCGGCTGGGCGCTGCGGGTCACCCAGATCGCGGTCATCTGCACCTACTTCCTGGCCGCCTGGGCCAAGTTCCGCTTCGGCGGCCTGGACTGGGCCACCGGCTCGGTGCTGGCCCGGGCGATCATCCGGCGCGGCACCGACCTGGCCGACGTGATCGCCCAGGTGCCGCACCTGCTGATCGTCGCCCAGTTCGGCATCCTCGCCTTCGAGCTGCTCAGCCCGCTGGTCTTCCTGCTGCCGGAGCGGTGGCGGCTGGCCATGGTCGGCTTCTTCTACTCGTTCCACCTGGTGACCATCGCGACGATCACCATCTCGTTCGCGCCGCACCTGGTGGCGATGACCAGTTTCCTGCCCCTGGAGAAGGTCCGCCCGATCGCGCTGCTCCGCCGGCGCCGCTCACCGGCCCCCCTCGGCCAGCTCGGCGAGCATCCCCTCGCAGCTGCGGACGACGACCTGGGCGCCGCGCCGCTGGGCCAGGCGTAGCAGCGGATCCTCCGCCCGGTTCCGCCACCGCCACTGCGCCTCGGCGGCGACCTCCCAGAGCCGGTGCACCGTCGCGTCGTGCTCCACGCCGAGCCGGGCCGCCAGGCCGACCCCGTCGCCGCCGACCAGCCGGGCAGCCTCCTCGGCCAGCTCGGCGTCGAACCCCAGCCGGCTGGTCCGCAGCGCGGCGAGCAGGCGCAGCTCGCGGAACTCGTGCGCCCCGACGAGGATCTGCTCGACCCGGCCCAGCAGCTCGTCCGCACCCCGGCCGGGCTCGGCCCGCAGCAGCGCCTCGACGGCCGCCAGCGCCGACCGGGCCTTGAGCGTGTCCCGCCGGTCGACCAGGAAGCGGGCCATCGACTCGCGCAGCTCGGTCAGGCCGCTGCGCCGGATCAGCTCGGCGGAGAGCTTCGCCCGGCTGTCGCAGCCGGTACGGATCAGCGTGGTCGCCAGCCGGATCCCGAACAGCCCGAGCCGGGCCAGCAGCCCGGCGCGGACCCCGGCGTCGAGCCGGACGGGCAGGTCGCCGCGGACGAAACGATCGGCCGAGAGCAGGTGCGGCTCCAGCTCCGGGCGGGGCACCCGGGCCAGCGCGGCGAGCACGGCGTAGTCGGACTCGCTGAGGATCCGGCCGGCCAGGCCGAGCAGGCCGCTGCACGGGACGACGTGCACGCTGAGCTCGTTCACCCGGGGGTCCCGGTGCTGCCGCCGGGCGAGCTGGCGGGCGGCGAGCAGGCCGTCGATCCGACCGCCGCCGGTCTCGTCCACCCGTGACAGCACCATGATCACGTGCACCGCGGCGGCCTGCCCGACCGCGCTCTCCCGGCTGGTCTCCAGCACCCGCAGGTCGCTGTCCCGGCCGTCACGGGTCAGGTACAGCACCGCGTCCGCGTCCCGCAGCACCCGCTCCATCACCGGCGCCCGGCCCTGCTCGTCGAGGCCGGTGGCCGGCGTGTCGATCAGCGTCACCTGGCGCAGCGTCCGGGTCGGCCACTGCACCGCGATGTCCCGCAGCTCGCCCGCCCGCCAGCCGACGAGATCCACCCGCATCCCGGTCGCCGACTTGGCGATCGCCAGCTCCTGCGGCGGTTGGCCGGTCGCGTACGCGGTCGCGCGCGGCTGCGGCCCGTCCTCGTACCAGGTGAAGACGCTGCTGCCGTCCACCCCATCGACCGGCGCGACCTCCTCGCCCATGATCGCGTTCAGCAGGGTCGACTTGCCGGACCGCCACGGGCCGGCGATCGCGACCCGCAGCGGTTGCTCCAGCCGGGCCAACTGGTGCCGCAGGTGGTCCGTCGCCCTCGGGTCGTTCCGGTAGTGCTGGAGCGCCTGGTGCAGCAACCCCCACACCGCCTCGTCCAGCCGCAGCCCGACGGTCATGGCCGGGGTTCCAGCGGCGCCGGGCGGGCCGGGCCGGTCAACTGCTGGGCCTGCTCGAAGAGCCCGGCCAGTCGGGTCATCTTCAGCCGGATCTCGCGCTGCCGCTGGTCGCGGACGGCCGCGTCGGTGTCGGCGGCCTGCTTGGCGCTGCGGAACGACCGGATGATGGCCTCCTGGAGTTCCTCGGTCAGCCCGGTGAAGTGGTCCCGCAGCATCCGCTGCACCTGCCGGGCGGCGTCCCGGCGGTCCTTGGTGACCCGGACGAAGAAGTCGTCGACGTGCCGCTGGATCGCCGTCTTGACCACCGCCTGGCGGCGCCGGAGCAGCTGCTTGCTCTCGTCGCGGATGCTCTTGCCGCCGAACAGCGCGCCGACCCCGACCGAGAGCGGGTTGATCATGGGCATCCCGGCCAGCGTCGTCGCCAGCCCGACCATCAACAGGCCGCCGTACGAACCGCGCATGCCGCTGATCAGCTTCTGGCTGGTGGTGAACCGGTCGACGGGAGGCCGTTCCAGCTCCGGCAGGCCGTCACCGAGCTCCGCCGGTGTCGTCATCGACCAGGGTGGCAGCACGTCCCCGCCGTACCGGGAGAAGTTGTCGGCCACCCGGCGAGCGGCCCAGTCGCAGCGCCGGACCAGCCACTCGTGGTTGGCCTCCGCCGCCTCCAGCAGGCTGCGCTCCAGCCACTCCTGGAAGCTGTCCCAGCTGACCAGCGGGTCGGCGCTGTCGAACGCCTCGTCGACCTCGCGCAGGATCCGCCGGGTCCGGTCGCGCAGGTCGTACTCGATGTCGGAGAGCAGGTCGGCCATCTCGTCGGCGAGCGTGTTCTGCCACCTCGTGGAGCAGCGACGCAACTCGTCGACCTCACGTTGCGCCGCGTGCAGCCGCGAGATCGGGCCGGACTGCTCCTCGGCCTGCTGGCTCTCCAGCTCGGCGCGCAGCGGCGCGGCCAGCTGCTCGACCACCGTCCGGGCGGTCACGGCGACCGCGGCCCGGGCCAGGCGGTCGGACTTGCCGGCGAGGTCCCGCTGCAACCGGGCGATCAGCACGGGGAAGCCGGACTCGGCGTTCAGCTCCCGGTCGTCGCCGACCGCCGCGCGCAGCCGCAGGGCCGCCGAGACCGGGATGACCGGCGCCGGCACCCCGGCTTCGGCCAGGTGCTGCCGGTTGCGCTCGGCGACCGCCCGCCAGTCCGGTACGAGATCGGTCTTGGTCTGCACCAGCACCACGTTCGGGTGCGACCGGGCGACGTGCAGCAGCATGGTCAGCTCGCCGGCCGAGAGCTCCCGGGTGGAGTCGGACACCAGCAGCACGGTGTCCGCCCACGCCGGCGACGCGGTCGGGCCGGCGGCGCTCAGGGTGGCCACCTCCTCGGTGCCCGGGGTGTCCACCAGCACCAGCCCGGAGCCGAGCAGCGCGCGCGGCAGTCCGATCTCGACGTACGCCGGGCCGCCGCCGGGCCGACGACCGAACGTGCCGGCCACCCCCGCGGCGACCTGGTCCAGCGGCACCGGAGTCCGCTCGCCGGTCACCGGGAGCACCGGCCCGGCGGGCCGGCCCGGGGCGGGTGGCGGCGCCTGGACCACGGCGACCGACGGCACCTCGGCGTGCTGCACCACGGTCGGCAGCACGGTGGTGCGGCCGTCGCCGACCGGGCAGGCGGGCGCGTTGACGATGGCGTTGATCAGCTGACTCTTGCCCTGCTGCGACTCGCCGATGACCAGCACGCGCAGCCTCGGGTCCAGGAGTTGCACCCGCTTCTGCCGCACCGTCTGGAGCAGATCGCCCCGCCCGTGTGCGCCACACGTACGGGCGATCTCATCGAGCACATCCAGCCAGATCCCCGCGATCACGCACCAAGTGTGCGGATTTCGGCTCAATTATCAAGAGGGCCGCGAACGGGAACAGGAGCGGGAGGCCGGATCGGGCCTCCCGCTCCTGGCTGAGCCCTCGCTCAGAACAGGCCGCCCAGCAGACCGCCGTCGGTCGAGCCGTGCACGTCGCCGTGGACCCCCGCGCCGTCCACCCCGGCGTCGCCGGACACCCCGTCGGTGATCCCGCCGGTCAGGCCGCCGACCGTGCCCGTCACGCCGCTGACCGTGCCGGTGACGCCGGACAGGGTGCTGTCCACCTGGTGCGTCACACCGTCCACGGTGGCCGGCACGTGCACCGGCGGCACCACACCGGAGCCGTCACCCAGGCCGAGCCCGCCCAGGGTCTGGTCGACGCCGAGCGAACCGACGACGCCGTCGACCTGGCCCTGCGTACCGGAGAGGACGCCGAGGTCGCCGCCGAGCACCCCACCGTCGTGCAGCAGGTCGAGGCCGGCCGTGGTGCCGAGCGGGTCGCCGACCGTCCCGGCGACATCCCCGACGACCGGGTCGGCGACCGTGTCCACCGCGCCCACCACGTCCGAGTCGAGGGTGTCCGCCACGTCGTGCACCCCGGTCAGGTCGGTGCCGAGGCCGCCCGGCCCGACGCCGAGGCCGATGCCCGGGACCAGGGCCGCCCCGGCGTACAGGCCGGCCGGGTCGACCGCGATGGCGCCCAGCGCGCCGGCCGACACGTCCACACCGCTGTGGGAGCTGCTGACGCCGACCTGGTACGGCACCGCCTGGAGCTGGCCGACCACGTCGGTGGCGTCGCTGGTCAGCGGGTCGAGCCCGAGCTGCCCGACCACCGGGGCCACCGGCGCGAGCCCCGCCGCGCCGGGGGCGTAGTCGACCACCAGCGGCACGACGTCCTGCACGTCGGCGGCGGTGACGTCGGTGAGCCCCGCGGCCTGCAGCGCACCCTCCGGGTCGAGGTCGAAGGCCGACCGCGCGTCGGGGTCGGTGAGCAGGTTGAGCACGAAGTCGTGCAGGGTCTGGTGCGAATCCATGGGGACTTCTCCTCGAACGTAGCGTCAGCACCGTCGTGCCGCGACAGTGACGCTATGGCCGGGGGCCCGGGGTCGTCATCGGGGCGCGACCCGCAACCCGCCCCGGCCGATTAGGGGGTCGTCGCCCCTCGGGTGTTAGGGGGACAGGGGAGGCCGGGCCGGCCCGAGTTAGGGTACCGGGTCGGAGGCGATCTCTGGTACGAACGTAGGAGCCCACGGGGTTCGCCGGGGGTGGGTCGCCACGGTGCCGACACCGTCGCCAGGGCCACTCGCGGTGGAGGAAAAACGAATGCCGTACGTCCTGGGACTGGACATCGGGAACACCGGCACGGCCGCCACCGTCGCACGGCGACGGGGCGACACCTGGGCCCGCCCCGAGGCGGTGGCGCTGGGCGCCGGCTCGGCCGTCGTCCCGTCCGTGCTGCACCTGGCGCCGGACGGGTCGCTCATGGTCGGCCAGCCGGCCGCCGACGACCACAGCCGCACCACCCGGGACTTCGTCCGCCGGGTCGGCGACGACGTGCCCCTCCTGCTCGGCGGCGAGCCGTGCCCGCCGGAGACGCTGGTCGCCGAACTCGCGACGTGGGTGGTGCACCGTGTCTCCGCCCACGAGGGCGGGTTCGCCGAGGCCGTCGTGCTCAGCCACCCCGCCGGGTGGGGCCCGCACCGGCGCGACCTGCTGCACCGGGCACTGTGGGGCCTCGACCTGCGCAACGTGACGCTGCTCCCCCGCACGGTCACGGTGGCCGAGAGCCACGCGGCGCGCGGGTTCCCGGGCACCACGGCCGCGGTCTACGCCCTGGGCGGCAACACCTTCGAGGCGGCGCTGGTCCGCCGCAACGCGCGGGGCCGGTACGAGACGTTCGGCCTGCCGCAGGGCCTGGAGACGCTCGGCGGCACCGACTTCGACGAGGCGCTCGCCGAACACGTCCGGGCCGCGCTCGGCCGTGAGTTCGCCGGCGCGGAGGCGTACCCGACCCTGCGCGGGCTGCTGGCCGAGTGCGGCCGGGCCAAGCACGAGCTCACCGTCGGCCCGGAGACCGACGTCATGCTGACCCTGCCGAGCGGGCCGGTCCGGGTGCCGGTGACCCGGGCGCAGTTCGAGGACATGATCCGACCCGCGGTACGGGCCACCGTGGACCTGCTGGTGCAGACCGTGCACTCCGCCGGCCTGACGCCGGCGCAGCTCGACGGCGTCCTCCTGGCCGGCGGCTCGGCCCGGATCCCGCTGGTCACCGAACTGCTCGCCGCGGCCCTGCCGGTCCCGGTCGAGGTCGAGCCGGATCCCCAGCTGACCGCCGCCACCGGGGCGGCGCTGGCCGCCTGCCAGGTGGTGTCACCGCGGCCCCGCCGCCCGGCGCCGGCACCCGCCTCCGCGCCGGTCAGTGACGCCGGGCCGGCCCTTCCGGCGTGGCGGCCCGCCGAGCCCGACCGGACCGTCCACGGCGAGCCGCCGGCCCGGCCGCCCGTCCGGATCACCCCGCTGAACCTGCCGAAGGCGTCCCGTCTGGCACTGGCCCGCGGCCGGAGCCGGGACCGCGAAGGATGACCGTCATGATCATGAGCGCCGCCACCGACGCCCGGCTCGTGCTGGGCACGGGACCGACCACCCTGCTCGGGGTGGTCGCGGCGGATCCCCGGCGTCCCCTCGCCGTCGGCGTGACGGGTCCCGGCGGCCACGGAAAGAGCGCCCTGCTCAGGGAGCTGGCGCGGGCCCACCGGGACGCGGGCAACACCGTGCGGGAAGGCGCGCCCAGCGGGTCCGGCCCGGTCGATCCGGAGGCCGTCCTGCTGGTCGACGACGCGCACCTGCTGGACGACGCACGGCTCGAGACCCTGCGCCGGCTGGTGGTCGGCCGCCGGCACCGGCTGCTGGTCGGCTACCGCCCGTGGCCCCGGCGGGCGGCGCTGGCCGCGCTGGCCGACGCGCTGAAACGGGACGGGCAGCAGGTCGTGCTCAGCCCGTTCACCGCCGAGCAGACCCGCGACTACCTCGCCGGCGTACCGGAGCTCGGCCCGAAGAGCGAACTGGTGGCGTTCGTGCACGCGCAGACCGGCGGTGTCCCGCGGGACGTCGACCGGCTGGTCCGGGGCCTGTGCGGGCAGGAGAGCCGGCCCGGTGTTCCGACCGAGCCACCCCGGCCGGCCGTGCTCCAGTTCGGGCCGGACCTGGAGGAGCTGCCACCGGACGTCCGGCGGCTGCTGCTGGCCGTCGCCGCGGGCGTGCCGCTGCCGGTGGACCTGCTCGGGCCGCTGCTCGACCGGGAGCCGGAGGCGGTGGACGAGTTGGTGGCGTACACCAGGGCGGCCGGCCTGCTCGGCGCCGACGGCCGGCTCGCGCCGATCGTGCGGCGCGCGGTCATCACGCTCAGCCCGGCCACCGAACGCACCGCGATCTGGCGCCGCCTCATCGAGGTGCAGCTCGGTCGCGGCGCGGCGGTGCTCCCGCTGGTCCGGGCGCTGCGCGCGGCCGGCGCGCTCGACGACTGCCCGGCCGCGGCGCTGGCGGCCGCGGCCGAGGAGGCGCTCGGCGCCGAGCCGGCGCTCTCGGTGGAACTGTTCGCCGCGGCCGCCGCGAGAGGGCTGCCGGCCGCCGCCCGTCAGGCGGTCGCCGCGGCGCTCGCCGGCGACCTGGAGGCCGCGCTGCGGCTGGCGAACCGGCTGCTCGCGACGGCCCCTTCGGCCGTGCGGGCGGAGGCGGCCACGGTGGCCGGGACGGCGCTGGCGCACCGCGGCCAGGTGGAGCGCAGCGTCGAGCTGTTCCGGTGGTCGGGCCACGCCGCGTCCACCGCGTTCGCCACCGTCGGGGCGCTCGCCCTCGGCCGCCCGGCCACGGGCACGGACCAGCCCGACGACCCGGCCGGCGGGCCGCCGAGCCTGCACACCAGTGCCGCCCGGCTGATGGCCGAGGGGGTACGGGAGAGCATCACCGGCCCGCCGACCAGCGCGCTCTCCCGGCTGGTGCAGGCGACCGCACTGCTGGAGCCGGACGGGCGGCGCGCGCTCCTGCCGGACAGCCCGGCCGCACTCGCCGCGTTGACCGCGATCCACTGTGCCGAGTTGGACATCGCCGAGGGGGTGCTCGACCGGGCCGTGACGACCGGCATCGGTGGGCCGTTGATGGCCCGGCGGCACCGGCTGTTGCAGGCCTGGATCCGGATGGTCCGCGGCCAGACGGCCGGCGCGGCCGACCACCTCGCCGCGCTGACCGCCGACGAGCGACCGCTGGAGTCGCGCGACCTGCTGCTGACCAGCGCGCTCCAACTCGGCATCGCCCGGCGCAACAGCGACCTCGGAGGGCTGCAACGCGGTTGGGGGCCGGCGTTGGAGGCGGTGGTCCGGCACCCGGTGGACCTGTTCACGCTGCTGCCGCTGGGCGAACTCGCGGTGGCCGGCGCCCGGTTGGGCGACCTGGCCCGACTGGAGCCCTACCTGCGGGAGGCCTGGCTCCTGCTGGACCGGCTCGGCAACCCGGCGCTGTGGAGCGCGCCGCTGCACTGGACCGGGCTGCACGCCGCGATCCTCACCGAGCAGCCGGCCGTCGCCGACGCACACGTCGCCGCCCTGCTCGCCGCGGCCGACCACAGCCGGTACGCCGCCGTGGTCGCCGCGGCCGCCACGAGCTGGGTCGAGGTGCTGCGTGGGGTCGTGGACCCGGTCCGGGTGGAGGCCGCCGCCCGCGGGTTGCACGACGCCGGGCTGTGCTGGGACGCCGCCCGCCTCGCCGGACAGGCCGCGATCCGGACCTCGGACCGGCGGGCGATGACCACCCTGCTGGAGTGCGCCCGGGTGCTCCAGGCCCGCCCGCCCGCCCGCACGGGCGGGGCGCCCGCCGGGGCGGACGACGGCTCGGCACCGGCCGCCGACGCCGTCACCGGTCCCACCCGGTACCGGCTCAGCGACCGCGAGCACGAGGTGGCCGAGCTGGTGCTGGCCGGGCTGACCTACCGGGAGATCGGCGACCGGCTCTTCATCTCGGCGAAGACCGTGGAGCACCACGTGGCGCGGATGCGGTCCCGGCTGAACTGCGCCAACCGGGCGGAGCTGCTGGCCCTGCTGCGCACCATCGTCGCCGACCGGTCGAGCGCGGCGGGCCGGCAGCCGTGGCCGGAACGGGACCCGCGGTGAGCCAGGGGGAAGGGCTACGGCTGAAGCTGGGTGCGCTGGCGGCCCTCCTGCTGACCCTGTGGGCGTACTCGGCGGTGCTCACCGGCCGGGACGCCGCGGACCTGGTCCGGGTCCGGGTCCTGGCCGACACCCTGGGCCAGCCCACCGACCTGCTGATCCTCCAACTGCAGCGGGAACGCCGGTTGACCGCCGAGACGATCGCCGGAGCCGGACGGACACGGGCCGCGCTGGCCGAGGCGCGGGACCGGACGGACGGCACGGTCGCCCCGGTGCGCGCGTTCACCGAAGGCCACGACCCGCGGCTGCTCACCGCGGGCGCGGTGCGGGACCGGGCCGATGAGCTGGTCCGCCAGTTGACCGGGCTGGCCACCCTCCGGTCCGAGGTGGACGGCGGGCGACTCGACCGGCCCAGCGCGGTCGCCGGATACGACCGGCTGATCGACGCCGCCTTCGCGGTGTACGGCCCGGAGTGGGGCGGACGCGAGGACGACCTGGCCGGCGAGACCCGTGCGGTCGTCGCGCTGGCCCGGGCCCGCGAGCTGCTCGCCCGGGAGGACACCCTGGTGACCGCGGCCCTGGCCGGCGGCGAGATCGACGACGACGACCGGCGCCGCCTGGCCGAGCTGGTGGCCACCCAGCGGTACGCCCGGGCGACGGCGGCCGTGGGGCTGCCGGCCACCGGACGCGACCAGCACCGGCGGCTGGTGGAGAGCCCCGGATTCGCCGAGCTGCTCCGGCTGGAGGACCGACTGCTCCGCGCGCCGGGTGCCGACGTCCCGACCGGGATCAGCGCGCAGCGCTGGCGGGCGACGGTCGACCCGGCCCTGACCGGACTGCGGGAGCTGGTGATCGTCGCGGCACGCGACAGCGTCGAGCGGGCCGCGCCGGCCGCCGCGCTGGTGGTCACCCGGACCGGCGTGGTGGTGGGGCTGGGGCTCATCGCGGTGCTCGTCGTGCTGGTCGGCTGGTCCCGCACCGTCCGCCGGCTGGCCGACGGAGGGGCCGGTTCCCCGCCGGAGGCGACCTCCACCGGCGAGCTGTTCCTCCGGCTGACCCGACGCAACCAGGCCCTGCTGCGCGACCAGCTCACGCTGCTGGACGCGATGGAGCGACGGGAGCGGGCGGCGGAGGAGACCGCCGACCTGTTCCGGCTCGACCATCTCGCCACCCGTGTCCGGCGCAACGTCGAGAAGCTGGTCATCCTCGCCGGCGGGAGGCCGGCCCGCCGCTGGCGGAGACCGGTGCCGCTGCTCGACGTGGTCCGCGGGGCGGTCGCCGAGGTGCCGGACTACCACCGGGTCCTGGTCGCACCGCACTGGCCGTGGTCGCTCGCCGGGTCCGGCGTCACGGACGTCGTCCACCTGCTGGCCGAGCTGATCGAGAACGCGGTGGCCTGCTCGCCGGAGCACACCACCGTTCGGGTCGCCGGTGAGCCGGGGCCGCAGGGCTGCACCGTGGTGATCCTCGACGACGGGCCCGGCCTGAGCGCCGCCGCGCTGGCCGAGGCGAACGACCTGCTGGACCGGCCGCCCCCGGACGGCCCGCCCGCCGGCGGGACCGGGCTGTACGTCGCCGCCCTGCTCGCCGCCCGCTGCGGCGCCCGGGTCTCGCTGCGGCCCGGCCCGCGCGGCGGAACCGCCGCCGTCGTACTGCTCCCGCCCGGCCTGGTGACCGCGACCGCACCCCACGGCGGCCCGGTCGCCGGCGGCGAGGCCGTGCCGGCCCGGGCCACGCACCCGCCGGCCGGCGGCGGGCTGCCCACGCGGATCCGCCAGTCCGGGGCTGTCCGGCCCGCACCCGGCGCCACCGACCCCGACATCGTCGAGACAACGCTCCGCAACAGCGGCGAGAGGACCTAGATGACTCCTTCAGCGGTCACCACCGACAGCCTGACGGCCGCCCTGGACGGCCTGGTCGACCGGGTCCCCGGGGCCGAGGTCGCCGTGGTCCTCTCCCCCGACGGGCTGCTGCTCGGCCGGTCCCGGAACCTGCCGGACCGCCTCGCGGAGCAGCTCTCCAGCCTGGTCAGCGGCCTGTACGCGCTGGGACAGGCGACCGCCCGGGTGTGCGCCACCGGCGCCCTGCGGCAGGTCATCGTGCAGATGTCACGCGCGTTCGTGTTCATCGCCACCACCCGGGGCGGAGCGATCCTCACCGTCCGGATGGGCGACGACGCCGACGTCGGCGACATGGCGTACGAGGTGGCGCTCTTCGCGGCACAGGCCGAGCGGGCCCTGCCCGTGTACCTCGAGCCGGCCCGCACGGGGACAGGCGGGGACAGCGGTGCGCACCACTGGAGACCATGACGAGGCGTGGTACGACGAGGACGCCGGACCGGTGGCCCGGCCGTACACGCTGACGCGGGGCCGTCTCACCTCCGACCACGGTCGGCTCGACCTGATCTCCCTCGTCGTGGCCCGGCGGGCGGCCCCGGCCTCCGCCCAGCTGTTTCCCGAGCAGGCCCGCATAATCGAGCGGTGCCACCGTCCACTGTCGGTGGCGGAGGTCGCTGCCGAACTGGGGTTGCCGTTGGGTAGCGTCCGGGTACTACTCGGGGACCTGTTGGCGGCGGGGCTGATCGAGACGCACGAGCCGCCGACGCTGTCCGAGGTGCCGTCCAGGGCACTGCTCGAGGCGCTGCTCGACGGGCTCCGCACGCTCTGACCGGCGGGGACCACGGGGACCGGAGGACCGCGGACTCCGGTCCGACGGACGACCTGAAGGGGGAAGGGCCAGTGCCGGCACCACCGTCGCCGCCACGGCGGACCCTGCCGATCGTCCTGTTGGACGGTGTCGTCGCCGTGGCCGCGTCCGCGCGTCGCGCCCTCCTCGGCCGAGGTGACGGCTCGCGGCTCGCGCACGTCGCCATCGTGGCCGCGCTGGGCGTGCTGCTGGCCACCGCCTACTCGATCGTCACGGTGCTGCGCACGCCGGAACGGCTGACCCCGGTGGCCGTCGGGCCGGGCGCGGGCGTGCCGGCGACCGAGCCGGCCGAGACCGGCACGCCGGACGAGCGGCCGGGTGCGATCGTCGCCACCCCCCGGAGCTCCACACCCCCCATGACCCGGGCGGCGCCACCGGCCCCCGGCCCGCCGGCCGCCCCGCGGTCGGCCGGGACGCCGTCGGCGACCACCGCGGCGCCACCCGCACCCGTCGCGCTGCGCGCCGACTTCGCCGTCGAGGAGAGCGCCCTGCTGAGCTACGGCGCCGCGGTGACGATCAACAACCCGGGTACGGCGCCGGCGCCGGACTGGCACCTCGTCATCGTGCTGCCCCGCGAGTCGCTCCAGGTCACCTCGGTGACCGGGGCCCGGACCAGCCGGGACGGCGCGACGTGGACCTTCGTGCCGGAGGGGGACACCGGACGGGTGCCCGGCGGCGGCATGGTGCGGGTGACGTTCCGGGTGAGCGGCGCGGCGATCAGTGCCACCCCCACGGCCTGCACCATCGACGGCACCGCCTGCACCGGCCTGCCCGACTGACCGGCCGGGCCGGGCCGGGGGTCAGTCGCGGCCGGCGGAGGGCACGGCGCAGGCCGCGGTGCCGCCGGGCAGCCGGTGGCGGTTGCGGGCCACCCAGCGGTACGCCGGCCAGGCGGCCGCGCGTACCGGAGGCAGCCGCAGGCCGGCCCCGGCGATCCGCCAGAACGGGTTGCTGTCGCCGAGCAGCCGGGCGATGGCGTCCGGTCCCGCGGCGCGTACGCCGTCCCCGCCGACCCACTGCACCGCCTCCTCGCACTCGGCGGCGGTCAGGCCCAGCGCGTCGAGGTCGGCGAACTGCCAGGGCAGCACCCGGGCCCCGGTCGGGATCCGACGCTCGATGATCTGTGCGCAGCGGGTGCAGAACGCGCAGTCGCCGTCGTAGACGAAGGTCGACGTCTCCATACCCCCATCCTGCACCCCGCCCGCCCCACTCCGGTGACCGGTGTTCGGCGGGTCACTTGCACTTCGTTCGTACGCGTGTTCGAATGAACCACATGCGCTGGGACAACCTCTCCGCTCCCCCGGACGAGGGGACTCCCGACGGGGCAGCGCCAGCGACTCCACCCCTGCCGCTGGCGCTCCCCGGCGCGATCGCCCGCACGTTCGACACCCCCGGCTTCGCCGGCATGACCTTCTACGAGGTGCGGGCCAAGTCGATCATCAATCGGGTGCCGGGCCAGTCCCGCGTCCCGTTCGAGTGGACGATCAACCCCTACCGTGGCTGCAGCCACGCGTGTGTGTACTGCTTGGCGGGTGACACGCCGATCCTGATGGCCGACGGTCGCACCAAGGCGATCAGCGAGCTGGAGGTCGGCGACCGGATCTACGGCACCGAGCGGCGCGGGGCCTACCGGCACTACGTGGTGACCACGGTGCTCGACAAGTGGTCGACGGTGAAGCGGGCCCACCGGGTCACCCTGGAGGACGGCACCACCCTGGTGGCCAGCGGCGACCACCGGTTCCTCACCGAACGCGGCTGGAAGCACGTGACCGGCAGCATGGGGGGTGGCGGCCGCCGGCCCTACCTGACCACCCGCAACCGGCTGCTCGGCACCGGCCGGTTCGCCACCGCCCCGAAGCGCTCCGCCGACTACCGGCGGGGCTACCTCTGCGCCGTGGTGCGCGACGCGGACCATCCGGGCAGCCGCTTCCGGCTGGCCACCGCCGACGAGGAGGCGCTGGAGCGCGCGGAACGGTTCCTCGCCGACGCGGGGATCGGCACGGAGCGGATGTCGGGCCCGCCGGTCCGGGCCGGTCGCCGGTCGACGACCGCGATCCGCACCGCCCGGCCCGGTGACGCCGAGGCGGTCGCCGAGCTGATCCGGCCGGCGGACGAGCCGACGGACGACTGGTGGCTGGGTCTCCTCGCCGGCATCTTCGACGCCGCCGGCAGTTGCCGGCGCGGCGTCTTCCGGATCAGCGTGGGTGACGACGGGAGCCTGGGCCGGGTGGGCGCCGCCCTGGACCGGTTCGGCTTCCGGTGGGTGCTCGACGACCCGGGCAACCTCAACCGGGTGCGCCAGCTCCGGCTGACCGGCGGCCTGCCGGAGCGGCTGCGCTTCTTCCACCTGGCCGACCCGGCGATCACCGGCAAGCGCTCGATCGAGGGCATGGCGCTCAAGTGCCGGGCCCGGCTGCGGGTGACCGGCATCGAGGACCTCGGGCTGGAGCTGCCGCTGTGGGACATCACCACCGGCACCGGCGACTTCATCGCCAACGGGGTGGTCAGCCACAACTGCTTCGCCCGCAACACGCACACCTACCTCGACCTCGATGCCGGGGCGGACTTCGACCGCAAGGTGATCGTCAAGGTCAACGCCGGCGAGCTGGTGCGCCGGGAGCTGGCCGCCCCGAAGTGGCGCGGCGCGCACATCGCCATGGGCACCAACGTGGACTGCTACCAGCGGGCCGAGGGGCGTTACCGGCTGATGCCGCAGATCATCGAGGCGCTGCGCGACTTCGCCAACCCGTTCTCGATCCTGACCAAGGGCACCCTGCTGCTGCGCGACCTGCCGCTGCTGCGGCAGGCCGCCGAGGTGACCCGCGTCGGGCTGTCCTACTCGGTGGGGTTCGTGGACGAGGCGCTGTGGCGGGCGGTCGAGCCGGGCACGCCGAGCCCGCGCCGCCGCCTCGACGCGGTACGCCAGCTCACCGACGCCGGCTTCGCCGTCGGGGTGCTGATGGCGCCGATCCTGCCGGGGCTCAGCGACGACGACGAGTCGATCGACGCCACGGTGGCCGCGATCGCCGCGGCCGGGGCCACCGGCGTCACCCCGCTGCCGCTGCACCTGCGCCCCGGCGCACGCGAGTGGTACGCGCACTGGCTGGCCCGCGAGTTCCCGCACCTGGTCCCCCGCTACCGCCAGCTCTACCAGGCCGGGGCGTACGCGCCGCAGGCGTACCAGCGGGAGGTGACCGCGCGGGTGCGGATGGCGGCCCGCCGGCACGGGCTGCACCGGGGCGAGGTCGGCGAGAACCGCCAACTACCGGCCGCGCCCGCCCCGGCGCCCGAACAGCTGACCCTGCTGTAAGAGGGCATCCCGTTTAGATGTGTAGCGGTGTGTCCGTCTCGGGGTGGTCGTCGCGCCAGGATGGAGTCGTCTCGTGGGTCAATCGCCGGCTCATGTTGTCGATCATGGCCCAGTGGATGTGGGCTCGGGAGTGCTCTGGTGACGTCTCGTAATCGCGGACGAGTCGTCGGTGGAGCATGATCCAGCCGTTGGTGCGTTCGATGGCCCACCGCTTGGGCAAGGGCTGGAAGCCCTTCTGGCCTGGTGTTTTCGGCACGACTTGCACGTCGATGCCGTGGGCGGCGCCGCGGGCGATGGCAGTGGCGCGGTAGCCGGCGTCAACCCACACTGTGCTGATGTGACGGTGGGTCGCGGCGAGGCGGTCGATGACGTCACGGCCGGCGGCGGTGTCGGAGACGCTGGCGGCGGTGACGATCACCACCAGCAGCAGACCGAGGACGTCGGTGGCCAGGTGCCGCTTGCGGCCCTTGATCCTCTTGCCGGCATCGATGCCCTGGCTGGCTTCGGGCACGTTGCTGCTGGTCTTGACGCTCTGCGAGTCGATGATCGCCGCGCTGGGCTCCGGGTCACGGCCGGCTGCCTGCCGGACCTTGCCGCGCAGCAGGTTGTGGATCGTCTCGGTGGTGCCGTCAGCGGCCCAGCGAGTGAAGTACGAGTGCACGGTCTTGTACGGCGGGAAGTCGTGGGGCAAGTACTCCCACGCAATGCCGGTCCGGTTGACGTACAGGATCGCATTCACGATCTCCCGCAGGTCATGCACCGGTTTCTTCAGGCCCAGGCCGCCTTGAGCCGCCCGCCAGCCGGTCATGGTCGGTTCGATCAACGCCCACCTGGCATCAGACAGATCGGTGCGATACGGACGGCGAGGGGTCGTCATCCATCGATCATCACGGCGCAAGATCCTCGACTCCAGCAAGGCAGCAACCAGCGTGTATCAGATCAGATCCACACGAGATGCCCTCTAAGAAAGAGCCAGGCCGGCTGTCGGGCACCGGCGGGGATAGGCTCGGGGAATGCGTTCCGCCCAGCAGATCCTCGCCGACTCCGCCGTGATCGCCGTCGTGGGTGCGTCCCGGGACCCGGGCAAGGCCGCGCACCGCGTGCCGCTGGAGATGCAGGGGCACGGCTGGCGGATCATCCCGGTGAACCCGACGGTGGACGAGCTGTTCGGCGAGAAGGCGTACCCGTCGCTGGCGGACATCCCGCACCCGGTCGACCTGGTCGACGTGTTCCGTCCGGCCCGGGACGCCGTCGAGGTGGTCCGGGAGGCGGTGGCGATCGGCGCGCCGGCGGTCTAGTTGCAGCTCGGGATCGTCTCGGCCGAGGCGCGGCGGATCGCCGAGGAGGCGGGGATCGACTACGTCGAGGACCGCTGCCTCATCATCGAGCGGGCCGCCGGAGGCCTGAGCCGCCGGCGCTGACCTCGGGAGCGGGTCAGGCAGCCGGTTCGGGGCCGAGAAGCAGGTCGAGCTGGGTGTCGAGGGCGGCCAGCGCGGTCTCCGGCGAGTAGTGCCCGCCGAGCAGGTAGATGCCGAGCCCTTCCATGACGGCCAGCAGCCCGACTGCGGCCCGTTCCGCGTCCACTCGGCCCTCTGCGCCGGCCGGTTGCCCGGCACGAATCAGGCCGGCGATGAAGCCCAGCAGGGCGGCCGTCTCGTCGTGCAGCGCGGCGGCGACGGCCGGGCGTACGGCGGTGTAGGCCAGGAACGCCAGCGCCACGCGGCCGTCGGCCCGGCGCTCCTCGTCTAGGGGCAGCAACTCGGCCAGCATGGTCCGCAGCAGCGCGCGCGGCGTCGGCGTCGCGCCGAGCGCCGCGACCGCCCGGGTCACCCGGGCCTCGTTGCGTTCCCGGACCACGGCGAGCGCGAAGGTCATCATCTCGTCCCGGGTGCGGAAGTAGTGCTGCACCATCCCGGAACTGACCCCGGCCGCGGCGGCCACGTGCCGGAGGCTGACCGCCTCCAGTCCCTGCTCGGCCGCGACCCGCATGAGCGCGTCCGCGATGAGCGCCCGGCGCTCCCGGTGATCGACCCGCTTCGGCATCCCCCCATGCTTTCACAATACGACTGCATTGACATAGCCCTGCCGAGCGTTTACGTTGCAACTGCAATGCAAAGGGAGGGTGGGCGGGGATGGGGAAGATCGACGTGGTCAGGCTCGCACGTCGCGCGGTGGAGTACGAGTGGGGCATGTGGCGCAGCCTGGCCCGGTGGTTCCTGCGGCGGCCCTATCGGCTGGCGCCGGGCGCGGAGACGTTCGGCTACGCCGGCGTGGTGCAGCCGATCCTCGGCGTGTTCATCGCGCTGTCGACGATCGAGATCCCGGTCCTCGACCTGATCCTCCGGCACACCGTCGACTGGCCGACGGTCCGGCAGGTGGCCATCGGGCTCGGCGTCTGGGGCGTGCTGTGGATGGTCGGGCTGCTCGCCAGCCTCCGGATCCACCCGCACGTCGTCGACGACACCGGCCTGCGGATCCGCAACGGCGTCTCGCTCGACGTGCTGATCCTGTGGAGCGCCGTCGCCCGGGTGGAGGCCCACTACCGGTCGCTACCGTCCAGCCGGGCCGTGCAGTACGACCCCGAGGACCCGGCGGTGCTGAACCTCGGCGTCGGCAGCCAGACCGCGGTGGACGTCGTGCTGCGGGAGCCGCTGTCGGTGCGCCTGCCGAAGGGGCCGAGCGAGCCGGTGCGGGAGATCCGGCTGTATGCCGACGACCCGAAGGCCCTGGTGACCCGGGCCCGTCGGCACGTACCGGCCGGAGCGTCCCGGGCCGACGGCTGAGGTGTCGCCCCGCCGGAGCGTCCGGCGGGGCGAACGGCCGTCAGAGCTTGTACTCCTTGAGCAGGCCCCGGGAGATGATGGTCTTCTGGATCTCCGAGGTGCCCTCGCCGATGAGCAGGAACGGGGCCTCCCGCATCAGCCGCTCGATCTCGTACTCCTTGGAGTAGCCGTAGCCGCCGTGGATGCGGAACGCCTCCTGGACGACCTCGGCGCAGTATTCGGAGGCGAGCAGCTTGGCCATCCCGGCCTCGACGTCGTTGCGCTGGCCGGCGTCCTTGAGCCGCGCCGCGTTGACCATGAGGGCGTGGGCGGCCTCGATCTTCGTACCCATCTCGGCGAGCTTGAACGCGACGGCCTGGTGCTTGGCGAGGGGCTGACCGAAGGTGCGGCGCTGCTGGGCGTACGCGACGGCCAGTTCAAAGGCGCGGATGGAGATGCCGCAGGCGCGGGCGGCCACGTTGACCCGGCCGACCTCGATGCCGTCCATCATCTGGTAGAAGCCGCGACCGACCTTCTCCTCGCCGCCGAGCACGGCCGAGGCGGGCACCGTGACGCCGTCGAGCACCATCTCGGTGGTCTCGACGCCCTTGTAGCCCATCTTGTCGATCTTGCCGGGAATGGTCAGGCCGGGCGCGGTCTCGCCGAAGCCGGGCTCCTTCTCCAGCAGGAAGGTGCTCATGTTGCCGTAGACCGAGTCGGCCCCGGTGTCGGTCTTGACCAGGGTGGCGACCACCGAGGAGTAGGCGCCGTTGGTCAGCCACATCTTCTGGCCGTTGAGCACGTAGTTGTCGCCGTCGCGGACCGCCTTCGACTTGATCGCCGAGACGTCGGAGCCGCACTCGGGCTCCGACATCGAGAAGGCGCCGCGCACCTCCCCGGTGGCCATCCGGGGCAGCAGCCGGGCCTTCTGGTCGGCCGAGCCGTGCTGGGAGATCAGGTACGCCACGATGAAGTGGGTGTTGACGATGCCGGAGATCGACATCCAGCCCCGGGACAGCTCCTCCACCACGAGGGCGTAGGTCAGCAGGGACTCGCCGAGACCGCCGTACTCCTCGTCGATGGTGAGGCCGAACAGCCCCATCTCGCGCATCCCGTCGAGGATGTCGGTGGGGTACTCGTCGGCGTGCTCCAGCCGCTGGGCGTGCGGAATGATCTCCTTGTCGGCGAACTCCCGGACGGTTTCCAGGATCGACCGCTGCACGTCGGTCAGGCCGGGCGTCTGGGCGAGTCGGGCCATCTCAGCCTCCGGGGGATCGGCGCATTACTCGTGGGTAACTGAACGCTCGGTCAGTATCGGCCCCGGGACCGGCGGAGCCAAGGTGACCAGTCCACACAACCGCTGTGAAAAGGTTCACCGCTGCGGGTAGCGTCCGCAAGGGAGAGGGCCGTCGACCTGCAGCGAGGGGGCGAGGAGGGCGTGAGCCAACCACCCGGTGAGCCGGATCAGCCGCCGTCGCCGTACGAGCCGCCGGCCTACGGCCAGCCGTACGGGGAGCCGCAGCAGCAGCCGCACTGGGGGCACCAGCCGCCCGGGGCCGCCCAGCCGCCCTACGCCCCGCAGCCCCCGTACGGCCAGTACGGGCCGCCCGGCCCGGGTCCGCAGCCACGCGGCGGCGGGCCGAACGTGCTCGCCATCCTGTCACTGGTCTTCGCGTTCGTCTTCGCCCCGGCCGGCATCGTCTGCGGTCACCTGGCCAAGCGGCAGATTCGGCGGACCGGCGAGGAGGGCGACCAGCTCGCCACCTGGGGGCTGATCCTCAGCTACGTCTTCACCGCGATCGGCCTGCTGGTCTGCTGCGGCTGGATCGGCCTGGCCATCTGGGCCAACTCGGACAACGGCGGCAACTACTGACCGTCAGCGGAACTCCGCCTCCCGGACGCTGTTCCCGCCGTCGACCACCAGCATCTGCCCGGTGACGTAGGACGCGGCCGGCGAGCAGAGGAAGGCGATGGCCGCCGCCACCTCGTCCGGCGTGCCGGGGCGGCCGACCGGGGTGCCGAGACCCTGCTTGATCTCGACCATCGTGGACGCCGCGGTGTGGATGATGCCCGGCGCCACCGCGTTCACGGTCACCCCGTCGGCGATCATCTCCATGGCCAGCGCGCGGGTCAGCCCGACCACGCCGGCCTTCGCCGCCGCGTATCCGGCCTCGGTGGGCAGGGCGTTGACCGGCCCGGCGGTGGCCGCCAGGTTGACGATCCGCCCCCAGCCCCGCTCGGCCATCCCGCTGATGAACGCGCGGCTGCACAGGAACGCGGTGGTCAGGTTCCGGTCGATCTCGCCGCGCCACTCGTCGTAGGTCAGCTGGGCCACCGGCCGGAGCACCTCCGGGCTGGCCCGGCTGGCCAGGCCGGCGTTGTTGACCAGCACCTCGACATCGCCGAGCTGCTCGGCCACCGCGTCGGCGAGCGCGCCCACCTCGGACTCGTCGGTGAGGTCGGCGACGAAGCCGGTGACGCCCAGCTCGCCGGCCCGGTCGTGGATCCGCCGGGTGGTGGAGACGATCGCCACCCGGGCGCCCAGGTCGGCCAGGCGGCGCGCGGTCGCGTACCCGATGCCGTCCGGACTGCCCGCGCCGGTGACCAGGGCGACCCGGCCGTCCAGGCGCATGGTGGTCGGCTCTTCGAGCGGTGCCGGCTGGTCCTGGTCGGCCGTGCCGGCCGGGCCGCCGGCACGGGGCCGGCGCACCAGCCCGGGCCGGCTGACGTCCCGTCGTGACCGACCACCGCGCGCGTCAAGTGCCATGCCGCGATCCTGCCCGCTGTGGACGATCCGGGCAACGCGGCACCCGGAAAGGGGGTCCTGCGACTTGCCCGCCGGTGGCTACCCTGACCGCACCACGTCCATGGAGATGATCGAATGAGCTATCCCCCACCGCCCGGTGGTTGGCACGACCCATCGGCGGCCGGGTCGCAGTCGAGCCCGCCGGCCGACCCGACGCTGCCGATGGCCGGCAACCCCATCCCGGCCCAGCCGACCTCGGCGGACCCGTACGCGCCCGCCGACCCGTACGCCGGCATGAAGTCCGGCGACCCGTACGCCGCCCCCGGCTATCCGCCGGCCGGCAACCCGTACGCCGCCCCCGGCTACCCGCCGCCCGGCAACCCGTACGCCGCCCCCGGCTACCCGCCGCCCGGCGACCCGTACGCGGCGGCCGGCTACCCGCCGCCGGGCTACCCCGCGTACGCGCCGCCGTCCAGCAAGACGAACACCCTGGCCATCGTGGCGCTGGTGCTCTCGCTGGTCGGCTTCACCTCCTGCATCACCGCCCCGATCGGCGCGATCATGGGCCACGTCGCCCGGAAGCAGATCCGGGAGACCGGCGAGCAGGGCGAGGGGATGGCCAAGGCGGCCATCATCGTCGGCTGGATCCTCACCGCCCTGCTGGTGCTGCTGATCATCTTCTACATCGTGATGATCGTGATCGCCGTCAACTCGGACAGCTCCAGCAGCTACTGACGCGGACGGGCCGCCCCGGTCGGCCGGGGCGGCCCGTCGCGGTCAGCGGCCCGGCGTCACTCCGACGGCGGGGTGAACGACGAGGTACGGCTCATCCCGGCGGCCCGGCCCTTGGCCGCGATCACCAGCGCCATCTTGCGGGACGCCTCGTCGATCATCTCGTCGCCGAGCATCACCGCGCCGAGCTTCCCGCCCGCCTCGGAGGTGTACCAGTCGTACGCGTCGAGGATCAGCTCGGCGTGGTCGTAGTCGGCCTGGGCCGGCGAGTAGACCTCGTTGGCCGCGTCGATCTGGCCCGGGTGCAGCACCCACTTGCCGTCGAAGCCCAGCGCCGCCGAGCGCTTCGCCACCTCGCGGAACGCGTCGGTGTCCCGGATCTGCAGGAACGGGCCGTCGATGGCCTGCTTGTCGTGCATCCGGGCGGCCATCAGGATCCGCATCAGGATGTAGTGGTAGGGGTCCCCCGGGTAGTCCGGGATGAGCGCGCCGACCACCAGCGACTTCATGTTGATCGAGGCCATGAAGTCGGCCGGGCCGAAGATGATCGTCTCGACCCGGGGCGAGGCGGCCGCGATCGCGTCGACGTTGACCAGGCCGGCGGCGTTCTCGATCTGCGCCTCGATGCCGATCCGGCCGACCTCCAGGCCGAGGGTCTTCTCGATCTGGGTGAGCAGCAGGTCCAGCCAGTGCACCTGCTCGGCGTTCTGCACCTTCGGCAGCATGATGCAGTCCAGGTTGGCCCCCGCGCCCTCGACCACCTCGATGACGTCGCGGTAGGTCCACGGCGTGGTCAGGTCGTTCACCCGGACCACCCGGGTCTTGCCGGCCCAGTCGCCCTCGTTCAGCGCGGCCACGATGTTCTTCCGGGCGTCCGGCTTGGCCAGCGGCGCGACCGCGTCCTCCAGGTCGAGGAAGACCTGGTCGGCGGGGAGGCCCTGGGCCTTGCCGAGCATCTTGACGCTGGAGCCGGGTACCGCGAGGCAGGACCGGCGGGGGCGACCGACTGCGGCCATGGATGCGCTCCTTCCAGCGTCCGGCGGGCACGCCGACGCCACCAGGTGAAAGACGAGAACTTAACGATCCCAAAGGGCGTTGTGACGCCACGGTAACCTCGTGCCGTGACCGGGGTGAATGGACCTGTGGAAGATCTCACTGAGCGTCGGACCGTGGTGGTGACCGGCGCCAGCTCGGGCATCGGCCTGGCCGCCGCGGTCGACCTGGCGCGCCGCGGCGACCGGGTGGTACTGGTCGGCCGGGACCCGGCCCGGCTGCGCGCCGCCGGGGAACGGGTCCGCGAGTGCTGCGGCGACCAGCCCGAGCTGTTCCGCGCCGACTTCGCCGTGCTGGACGACGTGCGCGGCCTCGCCGAGCGGCTGCGCGCCACGTACGACCGGATCGACGTGCTGGCCAACAACGCCGGGGCGATCGTGCTCCAGCCGGTCACCACGGTCGACGGCTTCGAGCTGAGCATGCAGGCCAACCATCTCGCGCCGTTCCTGCTCACCAACCTGTTGCGGAACCGGATCGGCCGGATGGTGGTGACCGCCTCGGGCGCGCACCGCAGCGGGGTGCTCGACCCGGACGACCTCAACGCCACGCTGCGCCGCTACCGGCCGATGCACGCGTACGGCACCAGCAAGCAGGCGAATATCCTGTTCACCGCCGAGGCGGCCCGGCGCTGGCCGGAGGTGCCGGCGTACTCGTTCCACCCCGGCGTGGTGCGGACCCGGTTCGGCAACGAGAGCCGTCTGGTCGCCCTCGGCATGCGGCTGCTGCCGTTCCGCAGCCCCGAGCGGGGCGCGGAGACCCTGGTCTGGCTGGCCAACCAGGACCCGTCCCGGCTGGTCCACGGCGGCTACTACGCCGACCGGCGGCTCCGCCGGCCGCTGCCCAAGGCGGCCCACCCGGCCCTCGCCGCCCGGCTCTGGAGCGCCAGCGCCAAGGCCGTCGGGATCGACGCCTGAGCCGTTTCCCGGGCGACCGGGCGGGCCGACCGCTGCCATACTCCGCCGCATGACCGAGCACGAGGGAGCGGCCCTGCACGTCGGGGGCGCGGACGCCGAGCTGGCCGCCCGGATCGACCGGGAGCTGACCGCCTTCAACAACGCCGCCACCGGCGCCACCGACGAGGCCGACCTGACGGTGCGCGTGGTCGACCCCGACGGCGAGCTGGTGGCCGGGCTGACCGGGTGGACCTGGGGCGGCCGGGCCGGGATCAACACGGTCTGGGTGCGGGCGGACCGCCGCCGCGACGGCTGGGGCGGCCGGCTGCTGCGGGCCGCCGAGGAGGCGGCCCGGCGGCGCGGCTGCACCGAGATCTCGGTGGCCTCGTTCTCCTTCCAGGCGCCCGACTTCTACCGCCGGCACGGCTACACCGACACGGGCATCCGGGACGGCATCCCGGGCGGCCACGTCGACCACCAGTTCTGGAAGCCGCTCGTCGGCGACCCGGCCGGGGTGCTCCGGGTGGCCGCCCTGGTCGATCTGAGCAACGACCCGGAGGCCGGCCGGCGGTACGAGGACGCGGTGCTCGCCCTGCTGGGGCGGCACGGCGGGCGGCTGGAGCGGCGGCTGCGCACCGGGGACGGCCGGACCGAGGTGCACGTGATCCGGTTCGCCGCGCGGGCCGGCTAGGACGCGTTCCTGGTCGACCCGGAACGGGTGGCGCTGCGCGCCGCGGTGGGCGACGCCGCCCCCACCACCCAGGTCCTCGACGTCCACGACGTCTGACGTTCACTCGGCGAGGTGGACCGGGACGCTGGTGACCACCACGCCGGGCAGTGCCCGCAGGGCGGCGCGGAGCCGCTGCTCGGCGCGGCTGTGCAGTGGGCGGTGCCAGCGTCGGCGGAGCACCACCTCCGGCACGATCACGGTGAGGGTCAGCTCCGGCCGGGTGGCGTGCAGCGCCTCCAGGTAGTGCGCGAGCGGCCCGATCACGGCCCGGTACGGCGACACGATCGTCTCCAGCCGCAGGTGGTCGCCCCAGGCCCGCCACTGCTCGCGGAACCGGTCCGCCTCCGCCTCCTCCGGCGCGATGTGCACGGCCAGCGTCGGCTGGCCCAGCGACGCCGCGTACGCCAGGGCCCGCAGCGACGCCCGGTTCAGCCGGGCCACCGGCACGACCACCAGGTGGCGTACCTCCTGGGGCAGTTCCTCGCCCTCGGCGGACCCGGCGGCGTCGGACGGCGCGGGTGGGTGCAGCGCCAAGGCGTGGTGCAGCGTGGTGTAGTGCCGGTGGATCCGCCGGAACAGCAGCACCAGCAGCGGCACGGCGATCACCACCACCCAGGCGCCCTCGGTGAACTTCGACACCGCGGCGGTGAGCAGCACCAGCCCGGACAGGGTGGCGCCGACGGCGTTGACCGCCAGGCGGCGGCGCCAGCCCGACCCGCGGCGGCGCCGCCAGTGCACCACCATGCCGGCCTGGGAGAGGGTGAAGGCGAGGAAGACGCCGACGGCGTAGAGCGGGATCAACGACTGGGTGTGCCCGCCGAAGGCGACGAAGACCACCGCGGCCGCGACCGCCAGCGCCGCCATGCCGTTGCTGAACGCCAGCCGGTCCCCCATGTGCAGGAAACGGCGGGGCGCGTGGCCGGCCCGCGCCATGAAGAAGAGCAACCGGGGGAAACCGTTGAACGCGGTGTTCGCCGCCAGCAACAGGATCAGCGTGGTCGCCACCTGGAGCAGCGGATACCAGGGGCCGGTCGGGAAGGTGAGCCGGCCCAGTTGGGAGAGCATCGTCTCGCCGGGCACCGGGACCAGACCCTCCAGCCGGATCAGCACGGTCAGCCCGGCGAAGAGCAGCACCAGCAGGAACACCATCCAGCCGAGCGTGGTCCGGGCGTTGCGCCACTCCGACGGCTTGAACGCGGGCACCGCGTTCGACACCGCCTCGATGCCGGTCATCGACACCGCGCCGGAGGAGAACGCGCGCAGCACCAGCAGCAGGCCCAGCCCCTCGGCAGCCGGCAGCGACGGGGGCGGCACCGGCGCGAAACCCCGGCCCGCCGCCCGCGCATAGCCGACCACCAGCAGCGCCAGGACGGCCACCACGAAGGCGTACGTGGGCAGCACGAAGATGTTGCCGGCGGTGCGTACGCCGCGCAGGTTGCCCGCGAGCAGGACGGCGATCACCAGCACCCCGAGCGGCGCCGTCGCCGGGGCCAGCCCGGGCAGCGCCGAGGTCACCGCGTTCACCCCGGCCGCCACCGACACCGACACGGTGAGCACGTAGTCGACCATCAGGCCGGCCGCCGCCGAGAGGCCCGCGAGGCTGCCGAGGTTGTCGCCCGCCACCACGTACGAGCCGGCGCCGTGCGGGTAGGCCTGGATCGTCTGCCGGTACGACGCGCCGACCGCGACCATCAGCACCACCAGCACGGCGGCCAGGGGCAGCGAGAGGCCCAGCGCCCCGGTGCCGGCCAGCACCAGCACGGCGAGCATCGCCTCCGGCCCGTACGCCACCGAGCTGAGCAGGTCGGAGGAGAGGACGGGCAGCGCGACCAGCTTGCGCATCCGCTCGTAGAGCACCGCGGCGCTGGACAGCGGCGGCCCGAACAGGGCCCGGCGCAGCCGGGTCAGCGCCCGCCCGAACCGCGAGCCCGGCACGTTGGCCCGCTCGGTGGCGACCAGCTCGTCCGGTTTCTCCACGGTGAACATCTCGAAGGGCGCCAGCCGGCCGAACCGGGTCGGGACCGGCCGGCGGTCGGTGCGGAGCAGGGCCGGGTCGACGGGCAGGTCACCGTCGGCGCGCGGGGCGCGCCACCGCTCCCCGATCCGGCCGAGCGCGGCCCGCTCCGCCGGGTCGAGCGGCGGGAACTCGGCGGAGGGCGTGACCACGGTCCCGTGCTCGGCCTCGTCGTCGTGCCGTTCGCGTCCCGCCTCCACGCTCCGCACTCTGCTGGAAAAGCCGGCCGCGCCGAGGCGGAATGGCCACACTCGGCGGACGGGACGACCGGCTCAGTCGACGAGCGGCGCGGGGTCGGCGGGCATCGCGACCGGCTCGGTGCGGCGGCCGGCCCGGGCCCCGCCGAGGATGACGACGGCGACGCCGGCCAGCAGCAGGGCCAGCCCGGGCAGGGCGAGCGGGCGGGGCAGCTGGCCCAGCCAGACCCAGGCGATCAGCGCCGCGCCGGGCGCCTCCAGCAGGATCAGCACGCTGACCGTCGTGGCGGAGACCCGGTGCAGGGCGTAGTTGAACATCGAGTGACCGAGCAGCTGGGCGCCGGCCACCAGGCCGAGGATGGCCAGCCAGGTGCCGCCGTCGTAGCCGTGCAGGCGTACCCCGCCGACGAGGCAGACCACCAGCAGGATCGCCGCGCAGACGCCGTAGCAGATGGTGGTGTAGCCGGTGGTGCTGATGCTGGCCCGGGCCCGCTCGCCGAAGGCGGTGTAGACCGCCGCGAACATGCCGCCCGCGACGGCCAGCAGGTCACCGGTGAAGGCCCGGCCGGAGACGCTGAAGTCGGCGCCGGTGGCCAGCACCGCGCCGAGCACGGCGATCGCGATGCCGGCCCAGACCGCCGCGGGCAGCCGCCGCCCCTGCCAGCGGGCGATCAACCCCTGCCAGACCGGCTGGGTGGCGCCCAGCGCGGTGGCCGCGGCCACCGACGTGAGCTGCGCGCTCGGCATCCAGGTGGCGAAGTGGGCGGCCAGCGCCACCCCGGAGAGTACGCAGTACAGCCCCTCCCGCCGGCCCGCGCCGACGGTCAGCGCCCGGAACTCCGCCCGCCGCCGGGTCAGCGAGACCGGGCCGAGCACGGCCAGCGAGAGCACGTTGCGCCAGAAGGCGATGGCGAGCGCCGGCGCGGCGGCGAACGCGACCAGCGGCGCGGAGGACGAGACGGCCGTCACGGCCAGCGCGAGCGCGCCGACGGTCAGCGCGTCGAGCGGCGGGCGGTGCGGAGGGTGGGGCACGGGGAGCAATAATCACATGCCTTCCGACACCACTTACCGTCAGCACTCCGTTACGATCATGCGCGTCCCGGCGATCCCCCCTCGACGTCCGGAGGCGTTTTCCCTTGCCCAGATACCAGGCGGTGTTGTTCGACTTCTTCGGCACGCTGACCCGCTGCGTCCAGCGCGGGTCCGCCCACCGGACCATCGCCGAGCTGCTCGGCTGCTCGGCCGACACCCTGATCGAGGTGCTCGACCGCAGCTACTACCAGCGCGCCAGCGGACGGTTCGGCAACGCCGAGGCGACCCTGCGCTGGGTCTGCGGGCAGGCCGGCGTGCACCCGTCCGACGAGGCGGTACGCGCCGCCGTCGCCTCCCGGCACCGGGCGGTGCGCGCCGACACCCGGCTGCGGGCCGAGGCGGTGCCGGTGCTCGCGGCGCTGCGCGGGCAGGGCGTCCGCACCGGCCTGATCAGCGACTGCACGCACGAGCTGCCGGCGTTCCTGCCCCAGCTCGCGGTCGCGCCGCTGCTCGACGTCCGGGTCTTCTCGGTGCAGCTCGGGCGCTGCAAGCCCGATTCGGCGCTCTACCTGGCCGCCTGCCACCGGCTCCACCTCACGCCGGCCGACTGCCTCTACGTCGGCGACGGCGGCAGCCAGGAGCTCACCGGCGCCGAACGGGCCGGCATGACCGCCGTCCGGCTGGCCGCACCGGACCTGGCCGGTCACATGGTGTTCAACGCCGACCACGGCTGGGACGGCCGGGTGCTGACCTCGCTCACCGAGGTGCTCGACCTGCTCGACGTGGTCGCCGTCGGCTGACCGGCCGACCGGCGCGGGCGAGCCGGCTCAGCGCCGGCGGACCTTGTGCAGCCGGAACGGCTTGCGGGTGGCGCGGACCACCGGGGTCTCCCGCGGCTGCTCGGCCAGCGCGTCGGCCGGCAGGTCGGCGCCGGCGACCGCGCTGCCCGCCGGACTCAGCCGGTTCACCGCACAGCCCTCGGACGCCCAGCGGGCCACCAGGTCGGCGGTGGGGCCGGAGGCGTTCAGCCGCTTCGCGGCGACCAGCGGCGCCGCTGTCTCCCACTCCTCGGTGCCCGGCTGCAGCCGGGTGACCCGGGCCGGCCAGGTGACGATCCGGCCGCCGTGATCGCCCCGCAGGGTCACCTCGGCCGCGTCCGCGTCGGCCAGCCCGGGGGCGGACTGCTCGCCCGGGCCGGTCACCACCAGCAGCACGCCGTCGAGCGGCAGGCACCACAACGCGTACGCCGGCCCGCCGGCCACCGACACCCAGGCGACCGCGGCCTTCTTCACCGCCTCGTCCACCAGGGGCGGGGTCAACCGCTCGTCCACCTCGTCGCTCACTCCGGCATCCTCCCACTCCCGCTCGCCGAGCTGGAGTCGATCAAACCCGGCGGCCCGCCCGCCGGGCGCTCAGCCGACGAAGGGCGGGACGGCGATCTCACCTCGGGCCACCGGCATCACGTGGCCGGCGACCGTGGCGCCCACCGCCACCCCGCCGGCCGCGGTCACCGTGCAGGCCAGCGCGGACGGCCGGTTGATCTCGATGCCCTGGCGGACCGCGTACTCGGAGCGGCCCTCCCCGGGCAGCAGGCCGCTGGCCACCAGCCAGACACCGAGGCCCAGGGCGGCCGAGCCGGTCGCCGGGTCCTCCGGCACGCCGAGGCCCGGCACGAAGACGCGGGCGTGCGCGGTTTGCGAGTAGGCGTCCCAGGAGAAGACGCTGACGTGCTCCACGCCGTACCGCTCCGCCGCCGCCGCGTTCACCTTGGCCCGGGCCACCGCGTCGGGGCGTACCGGAAGGTAGGGGAACTCCAGGCCACAGCCGGCGACCCGGGGCGCCGGGCCGGCGTGGTCGGCGGCGCTGAGGCCGGCCATCTCCAGCAGCGGCTCCGGGTCGAGCTCGGGCCCGAGGGTGGGGGTGCCCCCGGTGAGGGTCGCGCCGGTGGGGGTGACCTCGATCGGCAGCACCCCGGCGCCGCACTCCTGGGTGACCCTGCCCACATCGAACATGCCGCGCCGGCTCGCGGTCACCGCGGCGCCCACACTGGGATGCCCGGCGAACGGCAGTTCCTCGGCCGGGGTGAAGATGCGTGCCCGGTAGGTCGCGCCGACCTGCGTCGGCGGCAGCACGAACACCGTCTCCGACAGATTGAACTCCAGCGCGAGCGCCTGCATCTGCTCGGTGGCGAGCCCTTCCGCGCCGAACACCACGGCCAGCGGGTTGCCGGCGAACGGGCGGTCGGTGAAGACGTCCACGATCTCGTAGGCCAAGGTCGACATGTTGATAAACACTAGGCCCTTAGGCTGGTGCCCGTGAGCACGCCGAACCGGGTCTACATCGCTCGACTCGCCGGAGTCGCCGTCTTCGACCCGAACGGCGACCAGGTGGGTCGGATCCGCGACGCCGTCGCGCGGATGCGGCCGACCCAGCGCCCGCCCGAGGTGGTGGGGCTGGTCGCCGAGATGCCGATGCGGCGGCGCATCTTCCTCTCCATCAACCGGATCACCTCCATCGACCCGGACGCCGTGGTGCTCGGCAGCGGCACCCTCAACCTGCGCCGGTTCGAGAAGCGCCCGAACGAGCTGCTGGTGCTCCAGGAGCTGCTGGACCGGCGGGTCCAGCTGGACACCGGGCAGGCCGGCTCGGTGGTCGACGTGGCGATGGAGAGCAGCCGCGGCGGCGAGTGGGCGCTCACCCGGGTCGCCGTCCGCGAGCAGACCGGCCGGCTCGCCCGCCGCGGCCACCTGCACCAGGTGGAGTGGGACCGGGTGCGCGGCCTCGGCAGCCTCGGCGACAACCGGGGTACGGCCAACCTGCTCGCCGTGCTGGAGGACATGCGCCCGGCCGACCTGGCCAACGCCCTCCAGGACCTGCCCGACGCCCGGCGCAACGAGGTGGCCGCCGCCCTGGACGACGAGCGCCTCGCCGACGTGCTCGGCGAACTGCCCGAGCACGACCAGGTGGAGATCCTGGCCGCGCTGGACCGGGAACGCGCCGCGGACGTGCTGGAGGAGATGGACCCGGACGACGCCGCCGACCTGCTCAACGAGCTGCCCCCGCCGGAGCAGGACGTGCTGCTCGACCTGATGGAGCCGGACGAGGCCACCCCGGTCCGCCAGTTGCTGCGCTACGCCTCCGGCACCGCCGGCAGCGTGATGACCTCGGAGCCGGTGATCCTGCCGCCGGACGCCACGGTCGCCGAGGCGCTGGCCCGGATCCGCGAGCCGCAGCTCTCCCCCGCCGTGGCCGCGCAGGTCTTCGTGACCCGCGCCCCGCTCACCACGCCGACCGGGCGCTACCTGGGCATTGTCCACTTCCAGGCGCTGCTCCGCGAGCCCCCGGCCGACCTGCTCGGCGGGGTCGTCGTGAACGACATAGACCCACTGCGGCCGACCACCCCGCTGCCCGAGATCACCCGCCGGATGGCCACCTACGACCTGGTCGCCATGCCGGTGGTGGACCGGGGCATGCGGCTGGTCGGCGCGGTGACCGTGGACGACGTGCTGGACCACTCGCTGCCGCGCGACTGGCGGGACCGGGACGCCATGTCGACCGGGCCCGCCACCGACGACGGGACCCTGGACGGCGGCAATGGCTGACCAGCGACGAGCCGAGCGGCTGGACCAGCCACGGGCGCCCCGGGGCCTCCGGCTGCCCCGGATCGACGCGGAGACCTTCGGCCGCTGGTCCGAGGGGATCGCCCGCGGGATGGGCACCGCGAACTTCATCGTCTACATGACGCTGGTGATCGCGGCCTGGTTCGCCTGGAACACCCTGGCCCCGGCGAACCTGCGCTTCGACCCGTACACCTTCACCTTCCTGACGCTGGTGCTCTCCCTCCAGGCCTCGTACGCGGCCCCGCTGATCCTGCTCGCGCAGAACCGGCAGGCCGACCGGGACCGGATCGCGCTGGAGGAGGACCGGCGGCGGGCCACCATGCAGAAGGCCGACACGGAATACCTGGCCCGGGAGATCGCCGCGCTGCGCATCGCGATGGGCGAGGTGGCGACCCGGGACTTCCTCCGCTCCGAGCTGGCCCGGCTGGCCGAGGAGCTGGACGAGGCGGCGGAGCGGCGGCGGAAGCTGGAGCGCCGCCAGCACAGGCGGGAGGCCCGGCGGCAGTCCGGCGGGGAGCCGCTCGACGAGCCCCGCGACGACCTCGACGGCGACTTCGCCCACGACGGGCGGCTCGAGAGCTGAATCCGCCCGCAACGTATTGAACGCCGCGCGCCTCAAGGGGCCAGGCGAGCGGCGTTCGGCCCGATCGTCCCACTTCCCGGCACGACCCGTCCACCCCTCGGGCGGCCATCGATTCGCTCACACGGGCCCCCCGCCACCGGCGGGCGCCGATGAGCACCGACGTAGCATTGCGGGCATGTCAGCACCCGTCAGCACCGTCTCCGACGCGATCCAGGCCGCGCTGGCCACCGTCAACGACCCGGAGATCCGTCGGCCGATCACCGAGCTCGGCATGGTCCGTTCCGCCGTGATCGGCGACGACGGCGTGGTCCGGGTCGAGCTGCTGCTCACCGTGGCCGGCTGCCCGCTGAAGGACAAGCTGCGTACCGACATCACCACCGCCGTCGCGGCGGTGCCCGGCGTCACCGGCGTCGAGATCGAATTCGGCGTGATGAGCCCCGAGCAGCGTCAGGAGCTCCAGTCGAAGCTGCGCGGCGGCGGGGCCACGGCCGAGCCGGTGATCCCGTTCGCCCAGCCCGGCTCCCGCACCCGGGTCTACGCGGTCGCCAGCGGCAAGGGCGGCGTCGGCAAGTCCAGCGTCACGGTCAACCTGGCCGCCGCGCTGGCCGCCCGCGGCCTCTCGGTCGGCGTGGTGGACGCCGACATCTACGGCCACTCGGTGCCTCGGATGCTCGGCGCCGACGGCGCGCCTACCCGGGTCGAGGACATGATCATGCCCCCGCAGTCGCACGGCGTGAAGGTCATCTCGATCGGCATGTTCACCCCGGGCAACGCGGCCGTCGTCTGGCGCGGCCCGATGCTGCACCGGGCGTTGCAGCAGTTCCTCGCCGACGTCTACTGGGGCGATCTGGACGTCCTCCTGCTGGACCTGCCCCCGGGCACCGGCGACATCGCCATCTCGGTGGCCCAGTTGCTGCCGAACGCGGAGATCCTGGTCGTCACCACCCCGCAGGCGGCCGCCGCCGAGGTGGCCGAGCGGGCCGGCGCCATCGCGCTGCAGACCCACCAGCGGGTGGTCGGCGTGATCGAGAACATGTCCTGGCTGGAGCTGCCCGACGGCTCCCGGATGGAGGTCTTCGGGGCCGGCGGCGGCGAGGCGGTCGCCGAGTCGCTGACCCGGACCATCGGCGCGCAGGTGCCGGTGCTGGGGCAGATCCCGATGGACACCCGGGTCCGCGAGGGCGGCGACGCCGGCAACCCGATCGTGCTGGCCCAGCCGGACGCCCCCGCCGCCCGGGCGCTGGTCCAGGTCGCCGACCGCCTCGCGGTGCGCCGCGAGTCGCTGCTCGGCAAGCCCCTGGGTCTCAAGCCCGCCGGTCGCTGACCTTCCGGACAGCTTCCCCACCGACCCTCTTCGGCCCGCGGCCGAGGGGGGTCGGCGCCGTTACGGGGTCAGGTGGCGTCGTCGTAGGAGGGGCGGGGAGCCGGGGCCGGGGCGCCGCCGGTGGCGGTGGCCGGGCGGGTGCCGGTGGAGCGCACATCGGCCGCCTTGGCCACGTCCTTCAGCTGGTCGTGCACGCCGGTCACGTCCGAGCGCAGGTCGTCGTACATGCTCTGCAGCGGCTTCCGGAGGGCCTGCTCGTCCTCCTCGCTGAGCAGGTGCTTCCGAATGAACGCCTTGGGGTGCAGATCCTCCAGCTGGATGTCCGTGCCCAGCTCGCGGCTCAGGTCACCGGTGGCGTTCCGCGCCATGTTGCGCAGGTTGCGGACCATCCGGAGGCCGTCGTTGATCACCGTGGGCAGCCGGTCCCCGAAGATCAACAGCGCCAGGAGCAGCAGGGCGCCGATCTCCCACCAGTTCAGGTTCTCGAACACTCGGTCTCCTCGTCCGTGTCAGGGCAAGACTACGCACGTCAGGTGGCCGACCGGGAGGGGGTGAGGGTCCTCACTTGGCGTCTGCGGCGAGCGTCACCGAGGCGTTCTGCCGATTCGACCCGCGCCGGTACTCCACCGTGACCACCGAACCCGGGGCGTACTTGCGGACCAGCGCCACCAGGTCGGTCGGGTCGTTCATCGGGTGCCCGTCCAGCCGGAGCACCACGTCCCCGGTACGCAGCCCGGCCGCCGCGGCCGGCCCGGCCGGCTCGACGCCGTTGAGGCGTACGCCGCCGCCGCTCACGCCGGTGCCGCCCACCTGGGCGCCGATCACCGTACGCCGGGCCTTGCCGGTGCCGATGATGTCCTCGGTGACCCGCTTCGCCTGGTTGATCGGGATGGCGAAGGCGAGCCCGATGTTGCCGGCCTCCTGCCCGTCCGCGACCAGCGACTTGATTGTCGAGTTCACCCCGACCACCCGGCCGGCGCCGTCGACCAGCGGGCCGCCGGAGTTGCCGTGGTTGACCGCCGCGTCGGTCTGGATCGCCGCGTAGTAGCGGGTCGGTCCGCCCGGCTCGCCGGCCATCATGGTGCGGTCCAGCGCGCTGACGATGCCGGCCGTGACCGTGTTGGCCAGGGAGAGCGGCGAGCCGATGGCGAGCACCGGGTCGCCGACGGCGAGCGCGTCGGAGTCGCCGAACTCCACCGGCTTCAGCCCCGAGCGGGTCACCTTGATGACCGCGATGTCCGACTCCGGGTCCTGCCCGACCACGGTGCCCGCCGCGGTGCTGCCGTCGTTGAAGACCACCGTGGCCTTGCCGGGACCCCCGGCGACCACGTGGTCGTTGGTGACGATGTGCCCGTCGGCGCTCACCACGAAGCCGGAGCCCTCGCTGGTGCCGCCGAGGCTGGCCACCCGGACGGTGACCACGCTGGGCAGCACCTTCTCGGCGACCCCGGCCAGTGACTCGGGCTTGCGCTGGGCCAGCGCCGGGGCCTGCCCGGCCTGCGCGCCGAGCGTCGGCACGCCCCCGCCGCCGCGCAGGAAGGCGTAGGTCAGGGCGCTGCCGAGCGAGCCGGCGAGCACGGCGGTGATCAGCGAGATCAGCACCACCTGGCGCAGTCCCGGCCGGGTCGGCGCGTCCGGGTCGGTCACCGGCTCCGGCTCGCCGCTGCCGGCGACCGGGGCGGCCGGGACCACCACGGCGGCCGGCGCGTACGGGTCGCGCCAGGGGTCGGCGAGCGCGTCGGACCACCAGGGTGAGGTCGCGCCGCCCTCGGCACCCGGCGGCGGCTGCCCGGGCGCCGGCCCTCCCGCCGGTGCCGGGCTCCCGCCGGGCTGGCGCCAGTCCCAGCCGTCGGTCACGTCGGTGCCTCCCAGTCCGTCCCCCAGGGTCCCGCGCCGGGGGGTCGGCGGAGCCGACCGTGCCGTACGGGACTCCGTCCAGGATTGCACGGATGCCCCGAGTGGAGTCAGGGGTTGCCGCGCGTGATCGTCTGAGGGCCGACTCGCGGCTGCGCCCGTTGAGGCACGCCTCTAGGCTCTCAGTGCCAACCGACCCCTCGCACCACTCCGCCCGGAGGTGTCCCATCGCCACGGTCGCCGGCTCCGGCAACTCGACCGCCCAGGCGCTCCAGTTCGCCGAGTCGTACGTCACCGAGGATCTCGTGCTGCGGACGGCCCGCGCCCTCGCCCATGAGGTGGGCGTGGACGCCGTGACGCCGGGCGCGGGGGCCGCGCTGCGCCTGCTCGCCGCCGCCGGGAACGCGCGCGCGGTGGTGGAGATCGGCACCGGCACCGGGGTCAGCGGCGTCTGGCTGCTGCGCGGCATGCGCCCCGACGGCGTGCTCACCACCATCGACGTGGAGGTCGAGCACCAGCGCATCGCCCGGCGGCTGTTCCAGGAGGCGGGCTTCGCGTCGGGGCGTACCCGGATCATCACCGGCCGCGCCCTGGACGTGCTGCCGCGGCTCGCGGACGGCGCCTACGACCTGGTCTTCGTCGACGCCGAGGCGACCGGCTTCGCCGCCTGCGTGGACGCCGCGCTGCGGCTGCTGCGCCCCGGCGGCGTGCTCGCGCTCAACGGGGCCCTGGCCGGCGGCCGGATCGGCGACCCGGCCGCCCGCGACATGGAGACGGTGACCGTGCGGGAGACCATCAAGGCGATCCGCGAGTCGGAGCACTGGGTGCCGGCGCTGCTGCCCGTCGGGCACGGCCTGCTCGCCGCCGTGAAGGGCTGACCGCCCGGGTCAGCCCAGCGTGGCCAGCCAGCGCAGCAGCCCGCGGACGCCCCAGCCGGTGGCGCCCTTGACCAGTTCGCCGTGCACGTCGTCCGACCAGGAGGGGGCGGACATGTCCAGGTGCGCCCAGCGGTCGCGCAGGTCGCCGGTGAACTCGCGAAGGAAGAGCGCGGCCACCACCGAGCCGGCGCCCCGGTTCGGGGAGCTGTGCAGGTCGGCGATCTCGCTGCCCAGGTACTCGACGTAGTCGTCGGCCAGCGGCATCCGCCAGGCCCGCTCGCCGGCCGCCGCGATCGCGCCCAGCAGGTCGGCGGCGAGGCCGTCGTTCTCGCTGTAGAGGGCGGCATGCCGCTTGCCCAGCGCCACCGCGTTCGCCCCGGTCAGGGTGGCCAGGTCGACCAGCAGGTCGGGCTTGAGCTCCCGGACGGCGTACGCCATGGCGTCGGCGAGCACCAGCCGGCCCTCCGCGTCGGAATTGGTGCTCTCGCTGGTCAGCCCGCCGTAGTGGCGGACGATGTCGCCGGGGCGGAACGCCGAGCCGCTGACCATGTTCTCGGCGAGCGGGGCCAGCGTGGTGACCCGCACCGGCAGGCCCAGCGCGGCGGCGCCCAGGGTGGCGGCGACCACGGCGGCCGCCCCGGCCATGTCCTTGCGCATCAGCTTCATGGCCGGCACCGGCTTGATCGAGATGCCGCCGCTGTCGAAGGTGATCCCCTTGCCGACCAGCACCACGTGGGTACGCGCGCCGGCCGGCCGCCAGTCCAGCTCGACCAGGCGGGGGCCGCTGGCCGAGCCGCCGCCGACGGCCAGGATGCCGCCGAAGCCCTCGGCGACCAGCTCCTCCGGCCCGCGCACCCGCAGGTGCAGGTCGGCGCGGCCGGACGCGGCGGAGGCCACCTGGGCGGCGAACCACTCCGGGTTCTTGGTGGACGAGGGGGTGTTGGTCAGGTCCCGGGCCAGCCGGGTCATCTCGGCCGTGGTCCGGGCGGTGGCCAGGATCGGTGCGAGCGCCTCCGGGTCGCCGACCACGACGTCCACCTCGGCCAGTGCGGGCCTGCCGCCGGCCTCGGTCAGGCGGTAGCGGTAGGAGCCAAGCAGCAGCCCCTCGGCCAGGCCGCGCAGTGCGTCCGGGGCCTCCGGAAGCGAAACCGTGATGTACGTCTCATCCTTGGCGGCCCGGGCCAGCGCCGCGCCGGCCGCCCGCCAGTCGTGCTCGTCGCCTGCGCCGACGCCGAGCAGCCAGAGCCGGGCGGGGGTGCCGCCGGGGCGCAGGTGCTCGCGTACCTCACCGGCGGCGCCGGTGAGCCGGGCAACGGGCAGCAGTGCGACCGCCTCGGCCCGAACGTCGTCGCCGGGCGGGGCGGCGGTGGGGACCAGCGCGGCCGGGGCGTCCGGCCCTTCCGGACGAATGGGCAGGACGAGGGTGTCGGGCCGCGCGGGCCCGCTCACCAGACGAATGGCCAGCACGCTGGACCGTACCTCCGAAACTGCTCGAAGCGGGACACTTTACCGCTCACCGACCGATGAAGGCCCTGAGCCACCGGCCAGGCCGGTGGCTCAGGGCAGGAGGAACCGTTCGCACGACGGACGTCGCGTGAACCTTTCCTCGAATCAGCCGGCGGCCGCCTTCAGCGCGTCACCCAGCGCGGTGGCCTCGTCGGGAGTCATCTCGACGACGAGCCGGCCACCACCCTCCAGCGGGACCCGCATGACGATGCCCCGGCCCTCCTTGGTGACCTCCAGCGGACCGTCGCCCGTCCGCGGCTTCATCGCCGCCATGTTGTCTCCCCTCAGACCTACACCAGGGTCGGTGGGTTGCCCCACAGCCACTTCGTCATGACCACCCGCAACCGTCGCGGGGGCGTCGACCAACGATTTTCCCTGATGAACACCGCCGGACCCAAACCGAAGCAGCATTGATGTAACAGCATCTAGCTTATCTTGGATAGGCCTGTCACAATGTGCGGTCATGCAGGCACGGTCGGCACTCTTCGACCTGTACGGCGACCATCTCCGGGCGAGGGGTGGCCGCGCACCGGTCGCCGCCCTGGTCAAGCTGCTGGCGCCGCTCGGGATCGCCCCACCGGCGGTCCGCACCGCGGTCTCCCGGATGGTCCGCCAGGGCTGGCTCGAACCCCTCCGGCTCGCCTCCGGGCCCGGATATTCGATCACACCAAAGGCGGCCCGTCGGCTGGACGAAGCGGGCGCCCGGATCTACCGCACCGGGCGGCACGCCTGGGACGGCCGGTTCGACCTGCTGGTGCTGGAGGCGCCCGGGTCCCGCCGGGACCGGCAGCGGCTCGCCGCCAACCTGACCTTCCTCGGCTACGGCACGCTGGACGACTGCACCTGGGTCGCGACCCGGCCGGGCGAGGACGTCGACGTCCTGCTCGCCGAGGCCGGGGTGCGCTACGAGCGGTTCACGGCGGCCCACACCGCGGGCACCCCCGGTGCCATGGGCGTGGTCCGCCGCGCCTGGGACCTGGCCGAGATCGGCCGTGCGTACGAGCGGTTCGTCGCCGAGCAGAAGCCGTTGCTCACGGGCGTCACGGTGCGCAGCAGCGACGAGGAGGCGTACGCGGCCCGGTTCCGGCTCGTGCACGCGTGGCGTACGTTCCTGTTCCGGGACCCGCAACTGCCGCCGGCACTGCTCCCCGAGCGCTGGCCGGGCAGCAGCGCGGCCAGCTTCTTCGACCGGCACGCGGCCCGGCTCCGGCCGGCCGCCGACCGGTACGTCGAGCAGTGCCTCGACGCCAGCAACCGCCTCGCCCGACAGAAGGGTCGTTAGAAACGTGACCGAGCCGCTGCTCGTCGACCGCACCGACGCCGTCGTCACCCTGACGCTGAACCGCCCGACGGCGCTGAACTCGCTCGACGTGGCGCTCAAGGAGGCGCTCCGGGACACCCTGGCCGAGCTGGAGGCCGACCGGTCCTGCCGGGCGGTCGTGCTGGCCGGCGCGGGCGGCGCGTTCAGCGCCGGGCAGGACCTGCGGGAGCACGTGCAGACCCTGGAGTCCGCCGACGCCGACCCGCTGGGCACCGTGCGGGCGCACTACAACCCGATCGCCGCGCGGCTGGCCAACCTGCCCAAGCCGGTGATCGCCGCGGTCCGGGGCATGGCCGCCGGGGCGGGTGCCTCGCTGGCGTTCCTCGCCGACTTCCGGATCGGCGGCCCGAAGACCCGGTTCCTGATGGCCTTCGCCGGGGTGGGGCTGGCCGCCGACACCGGCGCCTCCTGGACGCTGCCCCGGCTGGTCGGCCACGCCAAGGCCGTCGAGCTGCTGATGCTCGCCGAGCCGGTGGGCGCCGAGGAAGCCTGCCGGCTGGGCCTGCTCACCCGGCTGGTCGACGACGACGAGCAGGTGCTCCCGGCCGCGCAGGAGCTGGCCGCCCGGCTCGCCGCCGGCCCGACCGTGGCGTACGGGGCGATCAAGCGCCAGCTCTCCATCGCCGACGCCGGCACCCTGGCCGACGCGCTGGCCGCCGAGGCCCAGGCCCAGGCGATCTGCGGCGCCACCGCCGACCACCGGGCCGCGACGATGGCCTTCGTGAACAAGCACAAGCCGGTGTTCGAGGGCCACTGACCCGTCGCGGGTCAGTCGTCCTCTTCGGGATCCTGGTTGGCCTCGGCGCCGAGCACGAACGCCTGCATGGCCAGCTCGTCGCCGGCCGGCGAGACGAAGGCGGGCAGCTCGCGCGGGCCCAGCTCCTGCACGTAGGACCAGAAGAGCCGGACCGCCTCGGCGGGCGAGGCCGCCTCGATCGGCAGGTCGAGGCTGACCAGCCAGGAGCGGCGGGCCGGCGGCGGGCCGATCCGGTCGGCCAGCTCCCGGAAGCGGGCCGGGTCGAGCCCGGTGACCGGCCCGTCGAGGGCCAGGCCGGCGACCGGCACCGGCTCGTCGAGCACCCGCCGGGTGTACGTCACCACGAGCACGCCCGGACCGGCCTCGGACTGCGGGTCGTCCGGGTCTTCCCGGACCTCGCCGGTGGCCGGCGCGACCCGGCCGAGGGCCACCAGCCGCAGCGGCTCGTCGACCAGCACGGCAACCGGGTCACCGGGGCGGGGCCGGACGACCGCGTCCAGCCCGGTCAGCTCCAGCGTGTCGTGGTGCACCAGCCGCTCGGCCTCGTAGCGCTCGGCGGGCAACAGCACCGCCCAGGCGCCCGGCGCGGTGCCGCCCTCGATCGTCCCGCTCGCCCGCGACTCGGTGTCGGTCATGTCCCAATCCCATCACGCCGGACCGTGGTCGCTCCCGGCGCGTCCGCCGTCCGGGTCACGCCCCGGCGGGGTCGCGGGCACGTGACAGTCGGCGAGGTGGTCGTCGACCATGCCGGTGGCCTGCATGAGCGCGTAGGCCGTGGTCGGCCCGACGAAGCGGAAGCCGCTCTTCTTGAGCGCCTTGGCCATCGCGGTGGATTCCGGGGTGAGCGCCGGCACCTCCGCGAACGACCGCGGCCGGGCCGCCCGGGGCGGCGGCGCGTAGGACCAGAGCAGCGCGGAGAGGCCGTCGGGCAGCGCCAGGGCGGCCCGGGCGTTGGCGATGGCCGCCTCGACCTTGGCCCGGTTGCGGACGATCCCCGCGTCGGCCAGCAGCCGGGCCACGTCGGCCTCGCCGTAGCCGGCGACCTTCTCGATCCGGAACTCGTCGAAGGCGAGCCGGAACGCGGGCCGCTTGCGCAGGATGGTCAGCCAGGACAGGCCGGACTGGAACGCCTCCAGGGTCAGCCGCTCGTAGAGCGCGTCGTCGCCGCGCAGCGGCCGGCCCCACTCCTCGTCGTGGTAGACGGCGTAGTCCGGGGTGCTCGCTCCCCAGGCGCAGCGGGGCAGCCCGTCGGCGCCGGTCACCAGGTCAGTCACGTCGTACACGGTAGGTCAGCCCACCGACAACGGCGGCGAGCGGCTGGTCAGGGCAGCCGGCCCTGCTCCACCAGCCGGGCGAACTTCTTCAACGCCTGGGTCAGGCTGAACTTCGAGCCGGGCCAGAGCACCGGCCAGGCCACCCGGCCGGCCGTCCCACCGGGCAGGTGGAACCACTCGTGCCAGACCACCTGGGTCCGGTTCCGCTCCATGGGGGTGCAGCGCAGCACACCGGGGCCGCGCAGCAGCTTGCCGCAGTGCACCACCCCGACCTCGTACGGCGCGTCCACCCGGACCACCCGCATCTCGTCGCGGAGCACGGCCGGGCCGATCGTGGTGACCGCCTCGACCAGGCTCCCCTCGCCGCCGTCCCCCTCGACCACCCGGACGGTGGTGAGCGGGATCCAGTCGGACTGCCGCTCCCAGGCGGTCAGCGCGGCGAAGACCCGCTCGGCGGGCGCTTCGACGATCACCGTCGCGGTGACCTCGGCGGCCCCGGGCTGCGCCGCCTCGGCGAAGCCGGCGCCGCCCGCGCCGGTCACGCGGACTCCGAGCGGACCACCGGTCCGCGCTCCCGATCGGTGTCGTCCTCGGCGGCGGAGTCGTGGTCGGCCGGGGTGGCGGTCGCGTCGGTGGGCGGCCGGAGGCCGACCGCGGGCGGGGTCTGGTCGACCGGGGCCGCCACCGGGGTGATCGGGGCCGGCCGGCCGGTGGCCGCCGCCGGGGTGCCGGCGGCGGACGGCAGCGTGGCCACGTCCTCGACGGCGGCGGCGGCCGGGGCCTCCGCCACGCCGGCCTCGGCGGTGAGCGGCTCGGCGTCGGCGGCGGGCGGGTCGGTGGCCGGCGGCGCGGCGGGGGCCTCCGCCTCCGAACCGGTCGCGGCGGCCTCCGCGCGGGCCCGGCGCAGCGCCTCGGCCTCCTCCGTCCGGCCCTCGCGGAGCGCGGCGTTCTCAGCCTCCAGCACGCCGATCAGCTCGGACTTGTAGCCGATGTCGTACGCGGCCCGGCGCATCGCCGCGTCGACCTGGGCCATCCGGTAGCCGCGCAGCGCGGTGTCGAAGCGCACCTCGGCGACGTCCGACTCGTCCAGCGGGCGGCTGCCCGGCAGGGGCACGGCCCGCCCGTCCGGCTCGGCCGGCGCGAGGCCCGGATCCCGCCCGGAGACCAGCACCGTCACCCCGAACACCACGGCCGCGACGGTCAGCGCGACGACCAAGAGGAGCAGAACCTCACCCATGGGGAGATCGTGGCATGCGGGCGGGGATCGGGCGAGCCCTCCGCCGCCTCCGATCCGAATCGCCGGACCGGATAGCGTCGGGGGCGACCGGCGGGAGATCGGCGATGAGGAGGCGGGCATGACCGGGGCGCTGCGGCTCGGCGGACGGACCTTCTCCCCGGGCGAGCTGGTGGTGATGGCGATCGTCAACCGCACACCGGACTCGTTCTTCGACAAGGGCGCCACCTTCGCGCAGGACAGCGCGCTGCGCGCGGTCGAGCGGGCGGTGACCGAGGGCGCCGAGATCATCGACATCGGCGGGGTGAAGGCCGGCCCGGGCGACGAGGTCGACGTGACCGAGGAGATCCGGCGCACGGTGGACACCATCGCCGCGGTCCGGGCCGCCTTCCCGGACGTGGTCATCTCGATCGACACCTGGCGCGCCGAGGTGGCGGTGGAGGCGGTAGCGGCCGGCGCCGACCTGCTCAACGACACCTGGTCGGGAGCGGATCCCGCACTGGCCCGGGTCGCCGCGGCGACCGGCGCCGGACTGGTCTGCTCGCACGCCGGCGGGCTCCCCCCGCGGACCCGGCCGCACCGGGCCGCGTTCGACGACGTGGTGGCCGACGTGGTCGCCACGGTCACCGGCCTCGCCGAGCGCGCGGTCGGCCTCGGCGTACGCCGGGACGGGATCCTGATCGACCCGGCGCACGACTTCGGCAAGAACACCCGGCACTCGTTGGAGATCACCCGGCGGCTGGGCGAGCTGACCGACACCGGCTGGCCACTGCTGGTGGCCCTGTCGAACAAGGACTTCATCGGCGAGACGCTGGACCTGCCGGTGCCCGACCGGTTGGAGGGCACCCTGGCGGCCACCGCCGTCTCGGCCTGGCTCGGCGCCCGGGTGTTCCGCGCCCACCAGGTCCGCGAGACCCGTCGGGTGCTGGACATGGTGGCCTCGATCCGGGGGGACCGGCCGCCGGCTTTGACCCGCCGCGGGCTGGCCTGAGCCGGTCAGGTCCAGCGCAGGATGTTCCGGCGCCAGGCGTAGAGGATGCCGAGCGCCACCACGGCGACGAAGACGCCCATCTCCACCACGGTGGTCACGCCGTACCCGGGCCGGTCGAAGATCAGCGCCCAGGGGAAGAGGAAGACTGCCTCCACGGCGAAGAGCACGTACAGGTAGGCGTAGACGTAGTAGCGGATCTGCATCTGCGCCCAGTCGCCGCCGACCGGGTCGAGACCGCACTCATAGCTGGCCCGCTTGCCCCAGGGATCGGCCGGACGGCCAGGACGTAACACCCGATTGGCTGAGAACGCCGTAACGAAGAAGAGCACGGCGGCGAGCAGCAGGAGACCGAGCGTGGCGTACGAGCCGAGGTAACCGGTCACGGTCGGGAGCCTACCGGGCCGGCCGTCCCGACACACGAAACACGTTACGTATTTGTTTCCTCTGGGGACTAGTGCCCGAAGGCAACTGTTGCCAAATAATGAAACCTCACTGAGCGTCACGGAGGACCCATGGCCCGCCCCCGCGTACGGCCCGCTCGGCGCGGCCCGCTTCGAGGTGTCCCCAGACTGCTCGTACCCGCGTTGGTCGCCGTGATCGCGGCGGCCGCCGCGGTGTCGCCCGCCTGGGCGACGCCCTCGCCGACCGTGAGCGGGGTGGTCCGGGTGGCCGAGCCGGGCGACCCGGAGGAGCCGGGCGGCGAGCCCGGCGCCGACCCGACCGAGGCCACGCCCACGGTGGACCCCACGGCGACGGAGCCGGCGCCGACCAGTCCGCCGCCGACCGAGGCCCCATCGCCCACGTCGCCGGCGCCGACCACCACCGTGCCGGAGACGCCGACCACCGCGCCCGGTGAACCGGCGCCCACCACCACCGCGCCGACCGCCACCACGCCGCCTCCCCCGCCGGTCGGGCCGCCGCCCGCCGGGCCGCCGCCGGGCCAGCCGGGCCAGCCGGCCGGCACCCCGCTCGGCGTGCGGGTCACCACCGAGGACGTCGTGCTGACCTCGGCCTACTGGAACGCGGACAGCACGGTGACCACGCTGCGGGTGACGGTGACCAACACCGGTGGCCGGACGGAGTCGATCCGCCTCGGCTACACCCTGCCGGCCGGCCTGACCGACGCCGGCACTCCCGGCTGCGCGTCCGCCGGCGGCGGCAGCCACCGCTGCGGCGAGTGGACCGCCGCCCCGGGCGCCCGGTTCCGCACCTCGATCCGGGTCCGGGTCGCCGGCGACGCCTGGCGGTCCATGCCGCTGAGCGGGTCGGTCCAGGTCACCGCCACAGCGCCCGGGGTGGCCGGCGCGGCCGGCGACGACGAGGGCTTCGCGGTCCTCTTCCCGCCCGGGCCGCCGGTGCCCGGCATCTCGCTCCGCGCCGACGAGGTGCTCTTCGACATCAGCGGCGCACCCAGCACCCTGACGGTCCGCCTCGGCAACACCGGCAAGGTCGACGCCGCCGGCCGGGTCGACGTGGTCCTCCCCGCCGGGGTGACCGTCACCGGCCCGCCGGGCGGCTGCGCCCCGGCGGCCCCGGACCGGACCCGGTGCGAGCTGGGCACCGTCGCGGCCGGCCGGACCATCACCCTGAGCCTGCCGGTGACCGCCTCGGCGGAGGCCCAGCGCCGCGCCCCGCTGGCCGGCGCGGTGGTCGGGCGGCTGGACCCGCGCAGCGGTCGGGACCGGCAGGTGCAGATGAGCTTCCGGATCACCGCCGCGGCCGCGCTGGCCACCCCGACGGTCGGGGCACCCGCCCCGACCGGCTCGCAGGGCGTGGTGGCCGCCGCCGCCGCCGGGCAGACCGCCGACGAAGGCAACTCGGTGCACCTGACGGCGGTCACCCTGATCGGGGTCTCCGGGCTGCTGGTGGTGCTCGCGCTGGCCCTGGCCACCACGTCGCTGCGCCGCCGCACAGGAGCCGCGACGACGGACCCGGTCGCCCGCCCCGCGGAGGAATGAGTCGCGGAGGCGCCGGGCCGGTGCGGTGATCTGAATTACGGGCCGCGGTACTAAACGCCGCAAAGCCGGGCATACAGCGGCCCGATCAGGTCCCATACGTCGGACCTCCACCAAGGTTGCCCTAAGGGACCGACGTAGGCTCTGACGTGAGAAATGTAGCGGGCCGGACCAGCGACGGACGGCCGGCGACAGCAGCGCGTCTAGGAGGGCACGTGGCCGGGCAAGGCGGGGTCACCATCACGTTCAGCCGCCCGTGCGACGGCGCTCAGCGAAGCGAGGTACGGGCGTGACCAAGCAGATCCGTCAACTGGACCGGGTGGTCATCCGGTTCGCCGGCGACTCCGGCGACGGCATGCAGCTCACCGGTGACCGGTTCACCTCTGAGACGGCGCAACTGGGCAACGACATCTCCACGTTGCCCAACTTCCCGGCGGAGATCCGCGCCCCCGCCGGCACCCTGCCGGGCGTGTCGAGCTTCCAGGTGCACTTCGCCGACTACGACATCCTGACCCCCGGCGACGCGCCGAACGTGCTGGTGGCGATGAACCCCGCCGCGCTCAAGGCCAACCTGGCCGATCTGCCGCGCGGCGCGGACATCATCGTCAACACCGACGAGTTCACCCGGCGCAACCTGGCCAAGGTGGGCTACGCGACCAGCCCGCTCGAGGACGACTCGCTCGCCGGCTACGTGGTGCACCCGGTCGCGCTGACCTCGATGACGATCGGCGCGCTCGCCGAGCAGGAGGTGTCCAAGAAGGACGCCGAACGGGCCAAGAACATGTTCGCCCTCGGCCTGCTGAGCTGGATGTACTCCCGCCCGTACGAGTCGACGCTGCGCTTCCTGGAGCGCAAGTTCGCGGCCCGCCCCGAGCTGGTCGCGGCGAACGTGGCGGCCTTCCGGGCCGGCTGGAACTTCGGCGAGACCACCGAGGACTTCTCCGTCCGCTACGAGGTCAAGCCGGCGAAGATGCTGCCCGGCACCTACCGGAACATCACCGGCAACGCGGCGCTGTCGCTGGGCCTGGTGGCCGCCGGGGTCCGCTCCGGGCTGCCGGTCTTCCTCGGCGCCTACCCGATCACCCCGGCCTCGGACATCCTGCACGAGCTGAGCAAGCACAAGAAGTTCGGCGTGGTCACCATGCAGGCCGAGGACGAGATCGCCGCGGTCGGCGCGGCGCTGGGCGCCTCGTACGGCGGCTCGCTCGGCATCACCACCACCAGCGGCCCGGGCGTCGCGCTGAAGAGCGAGACCATCTCCCTGGCCGTGGCACTGGAGCTGCCGCTGGTCATCGTCGACGTGCAGCGGGCCGGGCCGTCCACCGGCATGCCCACCAAGACCGAGCAGGCCGACCTCAACCTGGCCCTGTACGGCCGGCACGGCGAGGCCCCGGTCGCGGTGATCGCGCCGAAGTCGCCGTCCGACTGCTTCCACGCGGCCCTGGAGGCGGCCCGGATCGCCCTCACCTACCGCACCCCGGTGCTCCTGCTGTCGGACAACTACGTGGCCAACGGCTCCGAGCCGTGGCTGCTGCCGGACGTGGAGAGCCTGCCCGACCTGCGGGTCGAGTTCGCCAGCCGGCCCAACGGCGAGGACGGCACCACCTTCCTGCCCTACCTGCGGGATCCGGAGACGCTGGCCCGCCCGTGGGCCATCCCGGGCACCCCGGGCCTGGAGCACCGGATCGGCGGCCTGGAGAAGGCCGACAAGACCGGCGACATCTCGTACGACCCGGCGAACCACGACTTCATGGTGCGCACCCGGGCAGCCCGGATCGAGACCATCCCGGTGCCGGACGTCGAGGTGGAGGACCCGGACGGCGACGCCCGGGTGCTGGTGCTCGGCTGGGGCTCGACGTACGGCCCGATCGGCGCCGCCTGCCGGAGCCTGCGGCAGCGCGGGCTCTCGGTCGCCCAGGCGCACCTGCGCCACCTGGCCCCGATGCCGGCCAACCTCGGCGAGGTGCTGCGCGCGTACGACCGGGTGGTCATCCCCGAGATGAACCTCGGCCAGCTCGCCCACGTGATCCGGGCGAAGTACCTGGTCGACGCGATCGGCTACAACCAGGTCCGCGGCCTGCCCTTCACCGCCGCCGAGCTGGAGACGATGCTGGAAGAGGTCCTGAAGAATGTCTGAGCCCGTCGCCCTCAAGCTCACCGCCAAGGACTTCAAGTCCGACCAGGAGGTGCGCTGGTGCCCCGGCTGCGGCGACTACGCCATCCTGGCGGCCGTCCAGGGCTTCATGCCGGAGTTGAACATCCCCCGGGAGAACATCGTCTTCATCTCGGGCATCGGCTGCTCGTCCCGCTTCCCGTACTACATGAACACCTACGGGATGCACTCGATCCACGGCCGCGCCCCGGCGATCGCCACCGGCCTGTCGGTGACCCGGCCGGACCTGTCGGTCTGGGTCGTCACCGGTGACGGCGACGCCCTCTCCATCGGCGGCAACCACCTCATCCACTCGCTGCGCCGCAACGTCAACCTCAAGATCCTGCTGTTCAACAACCGGATCTACGGCCTGACCAAGGGGCAGTACTCGCCGACCTCCGAGATCGGCAAGGTGACCAAGTCGACGCCGGTCGGCTCGGCGGACGCCCCGTTCAACCCGCTGTCGCTGGCGCTCGGCGCGGAGGCCACCTTCGTGGCCCGGACCATCGACTCCGACCGCAAGCACCTTCAGTCGGTGCTGCGGGCCGCCGCCGAGCACCAGGGCTCCGCGTTCGTGGAGATCTACCAGAACTGCAACATCTTCAACGACGGCGCGTTCGACCCGCTCAAGGAGCCGGCCACCCGGGACGACTTCCTGATCCGGCTGGAGCACGGTCAGCCGATCACCTTCGGCAAGGACGGCCAGTTCTGCGTGGTGCACCCGCCGGGCGGCTTCGGGCTGGAGGTCCGGGAGACGGCGGGCACCCCGGCGGAGGAGATCGTGGTGCACGACGCCACGGTCGCCGACCCGGCGTACGCGTTCGCGCTGTCCCGGCTGCCCGGGCTCGACCTGCGGAACACCCCGATCGGCGTGTTCCGCTCGGTCACCCGCTCGTCGTACGACAGCGTGGTGCAGGAGCAGGTCGCCGCGGCGAAGGCCGCCGTCGACCAGACCCCCGAGCAGCAGCTCGCCGGCCTGCTCTCCACCGGCGACACCTGGACGATCCTCTGACGCGTCCCTGACGACAACCGGAAGGGCGGTCCGTTCCCCAGGGAACGGCCCGCCCTCGTCGTCCGGTCAGGCCACGGCCGAGGCCGGCACCCACAGCTCGTCGATGGCCCGCTCGGCCGACGCGAGGCTCTGCTCGTGCAGCGGGATCAGCTCGGCCATGGCCGGGGTGACCGGCGCCAGGGTCAGCTCGGCCGAGATGAAGCGCGGCTCCAGGCCGGTCATCGACAGGCCGTGCGGGAGCCAGGGCTCGGCGTGGTCCCAGCCCTCGCGCGGGGTGCCCGGGCCGTAGCCGCCACCCCGGGTGCCCAGCACGATGAACTCGCGACCGCCGAGCAGGCCGCCCCCGGTGGCCGGGTCGTACGCGATGCCGGGCGCGATGAGGTGGTCGACCCACGTCTTCACGCTGCTCGGCGCGCCGTAGTTGTAGAGCGGAAGGCCGAGCAGGATCGTGTCGGCCCGCTTCACCTCGTCCACCAGCCGCTCGCTCAGCTGCCAGGAGGCGCGCTGCGCCGGGGTGTGCTGCTCCGCCGGCACCATCCGGGCCAGGCCACCGGCCTCGTCCAGGTGCGGCAGCGGCTCCCGGCCGAGATCGCGGTAGGTGACCGTGCCGCCCGGGTGGGCGGCGCGCCACGCGGCGGCGGCGCGGGCGGTGAGCCGCCGGCTGATTGAGTGCTCGCCCCGGATGCTGGAGTCGATGTACAACAGGTGTGCCACTTGGTTAACCCTCCACAGATCGTTTGTGTAGCGCCAACCATTTATAGCAGGCCTATGTTCCGTGCCCTGCGTAAACTGGGTCACATGCCAGCCCTACCGGTCGAGGAGTCGGAGCAGCACCGCTCCGGGCCGCTGCTCGACCACCTGGCCCGGCGGATGCGGCTGCGGTCCGAGTCGGTGCTGGCGCCCCTCGGCCTGCGCCCCCGGCACCTCGTCGCGCTCACCGTGCTGCGCGACTCGGACGGCATCAGCCAGCAGGGGCTGGCCAGCACGCTGCAGATCGACGGCACGAACGTGGTCGGGCTGCTCAACGACCTGGAGGCGGAGGGCCTGGTCGAGCGGCGACGGTCACCCGAGGACCGGCGCCGGCACGTGGTCAGCCTCACCGCGGCGGGCGCGAAGCGGCTCCGCGAGGCGGAGTGCGCCCTGGCCGTGGCCGAGGACGAGGTGCTCGGCGCGTTGGGGCCGGGCGAGCGCGACACGCTCTACGAACTGCTCCGCCGGGCGACCAGCGGCCGCCCCATGAGCTGCGTCGAGGCCTCCGGGGACGAGCCGGACCCCATCTGCTGACCGCCGGGCCGGAAAAAAATCCGGCGGCGATGTCGAGAACCCGTGGCCGGCTCCGTCCCTGGGGTGAACGTGACCAGAACGGGTCGCGTCAGCACCGAGGAGAAACACGATGGCCAAGTACCTGCTGCTGAAGCACTACCGCGGCGCTCCGGCCGCAGTCAACGACGTGCCCATGGACCGGTGGACGCCGGAGGAGATCTCGGCGCATGTCCAGTACATGAACGACTTCGCGGCCCGGCTGGAGACCACCGGCGAGTTCGTCGATGGTCAGGCCCTCGCCCCCGAGGGGACGTTCGTCCGGTACGACGGCGAGGGGCGCCCGCCGGTCACCGACGGCCCGTTTGCGGAGACGAAGGACCTCATCGCCGGCTGGATGGTGATCGACGTCGACAGCTACGAGCGCGCCATCGAGCTGGCCGGGGAGCTGTCGGCCGCCCCCGGGGCGGGCGGGAAGCCGATCCATGAGTGGCTCGAGGTGCGCCCGTTCCTGACCGAGCCGCCCACCATCACGGAGTGACCACCCCGGTGAACGAGGTCCTGCTCCGGAGCCTCACGCCGAGCGTGCTCGGGGTCCTCGTCCGTCGCGGAGCCGACTTCGCGACGGCCGAGGACGCCGTGCAGGACGCGCTGGTCGAGGCGATCCGGGTCTGGCCGGCCGACCCGCCGCGGGACCCGAAGGGCTGGCTGGTCACCGTGGCCTGGCGCCGGTTCCTCGACGCGGCCCGCGCCGACGCCGCCCGCCGCCGGCGTGAGGACCTCGTCGACGAGGAGCCGTCGCCCGGGCCCGTGCCCGCGGTGGACGACACGCTCCAGCTCTACTTCCTGTGCGCCCACCCGTCACTGACACCGTCGTCCGCGGTCGCTCTCACGCTGCGCGCCGTCGGCGGGCTGACCACCCGTCAGATCGCCCAGGCCTACCTGGTGCCCGAGGCGACCATGGCGCAGCGCATCAGCCGGGCCAAGCGCACCGTCTCCGGCGTGCGGTTCGACCAGCCCGGCGACGTGGCCACCGTGCTGCGCGTCCTTTACCTGGTCTTCAACGAGGGCTACTCCGGCGACGTCGACCTCGCCGCCGAGGCCATCCGGCTCACCCGGCAGCTCGCGGCCGCGATCGACCACCCCGAGGTGGCGGGGCTGCTCGCCCTCATGCTGCTCCACCACGCCCGGCGCGCCACCCGGACCGCACCCGACGGCAGTCTGGTTCCGCTGGCCGAGCAGGACCGCCGTCGGTGGGACACCACCTCGATCGCCGAGGGCGTCGAGATCCTCCAGGCGGCCCTCGCCCGGGACCGGCTGGGTGAGTTCCAGGCCCAGGCCGCCATCGCGGCACTCCACGCCGACGCGCCCACCGCCGGGGAGACCGACTGGGTGCAGATCGTCGAGTGGTACGACGAGCTCGCGTGCCTGACCGACAGCCCGGTCGTCCGGCTCAACCGCGCGGTGGCCGTCGGCGAGGCCGACGGACCGCGCGCCGGGCTGGCGGCGCTCGCCGCGCTGGACGACTCACTGCCCCGTTACGCGGCGGTGGCGGCGTACCTGCACGAACGCGACGGCGACCTGACGACGGCGGCACGGCTGTACGTCGAGGCGGCACTGAAGGCCCCCAACCTCGCCGAGCGCGACCACCTGACGCGCCAGGCGGCCCGGCTCAACGCCCGCCGGTCGCGCTGACGGGTCGCGCTCCGCTCTCCCCGCAGCATCTCGCGCGGCTCATCGGGCAAGAGCCGGGAAAGGTCAGACCGTCGCCGCGGACTGGGGACGGTCGTCCCGGACGTGGACCAGCATGTCGCCGGTCTCGATCACCGCGCCGGCCTTGTCGTTCAGCGCCACCACCTTGCCCCGGCGGACCAGGGCGATGACCAGCGCCTCCAACTCCCGGGGCGACCGGCCCACCTCGCTGCGTTCGGCAGAGCGCATGGCCAGCGCCATGCCCTGGCCGGGGGTGAGCAGGTCCTCGACCACGTCGATCAGCGGCGGGGCGGAGGTGGAGAGGCCGAGCAGCCGGCCGGCCGTCGCCGAGGAGACGATCACGTGGTGCGCCCCGCTCTGCTTGAGCAGCGGCGCGTTCTCCGCCTCGCGGACCGCCGCGATGATCCGTACCTGGCCGGCGGTGAGCTGCCGGACGGTCAGCGCCACCAGCACCGACGCGTCGTCGCTGTCGGTCGCGATGATGACCGCCTTGGCGGTGCGGACGTGCGCCTCCTCCAGCACCGAGGAGCGGGTCGCCGAGCCCTCGATGGCGACCAGCCCGGCCGAGGTGGCCTGCCGCAGCGCGGCGCCGGTCCGCTCGACCACCACGATCTTGGCCTTGTCCAGACCGTTCTCCAGCAGCGCGGAGACGGCGCTGCGGCCCTTCGTGCCGTAGCCGCAGATGATGACGTGGTCCTTCACGATTCTCCTCCACCGCGCCAGGCGACGGCCCGTCCGGTACTGCTCGGTCAGGACTTCCAAGGTGGTGCCGACCAGGATGATCAGGAAGAGCACCCGGGCCGGCGTGACGAACAGGACGTTGACCAGGCGCGCCGAGGAGGCGGCCGGGGTGATGTCGCCGTAGCCCGTGGTGGAGAGCGAGACCACCGCGTAGTAGAAGCAGTCGAGGAGGGTGAGGCCGTCCTCGTTGACGTCGCGGTAGCCGTCGCGGTCGATCCAGACCGCCGTCACCACGGCGAGCACCAGGCCCAGGGCGGCGAGTAGGCGCAGACTCAGCGCGCTCAGCGGCCCCCGCCGTTGCGCGGGAAAATGGATCACCGTCGGCCCTGCTCCGCCACCGTCGCCTGCACGCCCACAACATAGCGGGTACGTCCGGTTCCGGCCTGCCGGGGCGAGGTGCGGGCCGAGCCGGGCCGGTCTCCGTCGCCGGGAGGGGGCATGATGGGGACGTCCGGGAGACGACGACCGCGAGGAGGCCCGCATGTCGTTGCTGCGACGGGTGATCGGCGGGGTGCTCCGCCGGGTCCGCCTGCGTCAGGGCCGCACCCTGCGCGAGGTGGCGCTGGCGGCCGGCGTCTCCCTGCCCTACCTCTCCGAGGTGGAACGCGGCCGCAAGGAGGCCTCCTCCGAGGTGCTGGCGGCGATCTGCCGGGCCCTCGGGATCCACCTCTCCGACCTGCTCGAGGAGGCCCGCGACGAGCTGCGCCGGGTCGAGCGGCGGGCGCCGGTCTCCTCCGGGGTGACGCTGGCCCGGCTGGACCGGGTGCCGGCCACCCGGACCGGGCCGCAACTGCGGGTCGGCGGGCCGCGGCTGCACGCGACCCGACGGCCGGTCGCCCCGACCCCGCTGCTCGGCGGGGCGCTGCGGCTGCCGGGCACCGCGCCCGCGCCGATCGGCCCGGACCTCGGGTACGCCTCCCCGACGGCGTTCGGCACCGGCACCCGGATCTGGCTGATCCCCTCCGCGCCGGCCGCCCGCCACCGTCCGCGTACCTCGGTGACGCTGGCCCGGCGACGGGCCCGGGCCGGCCGGCGGCGACTGGCCGCCGCCTAGACGAGTGATTCCGAATTGATCAGTGGTCGTACGCGATCAAGGAACGCTTGACGGGTGCGTTGGTCCGCCAGTTGTGCCAGATCGCTGCGGCCATCGCGAGGAGCCGCTGCGCGACGCGCGCGAACACTCCGGCCGGGGTGCGCCCACCGTGTCCTTCCAGGTTGAGCTGGCCTTTCAGGGTGTCGTTGACCGACTCGATCCACTGCCGGACACCGGCGAGGTTGCCGAAGCGGCGTTGCTCGTCCTTGCGGTCCGGGCGGGCCAGCAGCACCCCGACCTGCTCGGCGGCGTACCGATCGATCTGCTTGCCGGACAGGCCCTTGTCCGCCAACACCACCATGCCGCTGCACAGCGAGCCCAGTTCGCGGGCGTGAGCCAGCAACTCCTCGGCCACCTCCCGCTCTCCGATCTTGGGGTTGGCCAGGCACCACGCCACCGGCATTCCCTCGGCGGTGGTCATCAGGTACAGCTTCAACCCCCAGTACCAGCGCGAATGGGAGGCGCAGTAGCCGTACCCGGCGATCTCTGCCAACGCCGAACGCTGCACGGTGGGCCGAGACGTGCCGCACGGGACCGGGGTGGCATCCAGCAACCGCAGGTCGTCGCGCCACGACGGGCACAGCGTGGCCAGGTACAGCGTGGCCCGGCAGATCAGCGGCGCGGCGGCCTTGACCCGCTTGTGGTATCCGGGTTGTTTGGGCAGGTACGGGAACAGATGCCCGAGCCGGCCGTAGCACAGGCGCAGCCAATGGTGCTCCGAGCGGGCACCCAGCAGCACCTGGGCCACAGCCAGGCATACCAGCTCGGAGTCGGACAGCCGCTTGGGTCGGCCCGGCCCACGTCGGTGCGGCGGGATGACGTGGTCGTCGATCAGGACGTACAGTGCGGTCAAGAGGGTGTCGAGGTCTGTCTTCACAAACAACCATCGATGCCCTCTCTTCTTGTGCTGGTCAACCCGCCACGCCGCCCAACCCAGAGTTGGGAATCACTCGTCTAGAGTGGCCGGTTCTGCCCAGGGCGGATCTGCCCCGGGCAGAAACCCTGGGCTGCGGGGCGCCGCCCGCCGGAGGCTGGAGACCGCCGGTTGCCGGGCGGCCCCTCGCCCACCGGCGCCCACGGAGGGTGGTCAGGTCATGGGATACGGCATCTGGATGCTGGACGAGGGACAGCCGACCCTCGGCGACCGGGTCTTCGAGCGGCTGCTCAAGGAGCGCATCATCTTCCTCGGCACCGAGGTCACCGACGCCTCGGCCAACCAGATCTGCGCGCAGATCCTGCTGCTGGCCGCCGAGGACCCGGAGCGGGACATCTTCCTCTACATCAACTCGCCCGGCGGCTCGGTGAGCGCCGGCATGGCCGTCTACGACACCATGCGGTACGTCAAGAACGACGTGGCGACGCTGGCCCTCGGGATGGCCGGCTCGATGGGGCAGTTCCTGCTCTGCGCCGGCGCGGCCGGGAAGCGGTTCGCGCTGCCGCACTCGCGGGTGATGATGCATCAGCCGTCCGGCGGGATGGGCGGCACGGCCGCCGACATCACCATCCAGGCGGAGAACATGCTGCACGTGAAGCGGACCATGCAGGAGCTGATCGCCCGGCACAGCGGGCACACCCTGGACGAGATCCAGCGCGACTGGGACCGGGACCGCTGGTTCACCGCCGAGCAGGCCCGTGACTACGGCCTGATCGACCAGGTGGTCACCCGCGCCGAGCAGCTTCCCGCCTGAGCGGGACGGCCGACAACGGGGGCGGCCGGCGGGGTGCTCCCGCCGGCCGCCGGTCGTGCGTCGGGTCAGGGCAGGTCGACGAACTCGTCGAGGAAGTCCCGCGCGGTCGGGGCGTCCAGCCGGTACGACACGTTGGTCGCGTAGCAGGGGCCGTCGCCGGTGATGGTGGTGGCGGCGAGCACCCGCTCGCCGTCGAGGGTGACGAAGTTCGGGCCGCCGGAGTCGCCGTAGCAGGCGCCGCCGTAGTCCCGGCTCTCGTTCATCGCCAGCCGCACCCAGGTCTTGTTCAAGGCGTCGAAGCCGACCTCGGCCTTGTTGCGGACGCCGCCACCGGGGTGGGTCTGCCCACCCGGCCCGTTCTGGGCCTCCTGGGTGCCGTAACCGGCGACCACCCAGGTCGCGGCGTCCAGCGCCCGGGAGCCCAGCGCGTCGAGCTGACCGGCGGCGGGCAGCGTCGCCGGGGTGAACGGCCACCGCTTCGCCAGCTCGGCCGCCTGGCCGTCGGAGAACTCGATGACCGCGATGTCGTGCGCGTCGGCGGAGTTGCCGGGGTAGCCCGGGTTGGTGTGCTCGGTGCCCTCGACCCCGACCTTGGCGGCGGTCTGCGCCGGGGTCAGTCCCTCGGCCTTGGCCGCGTCGAGCGCGCCCTGCACGTCCTGGGCCAGCGAGACGTAGAAGCGCACGCCGGGCGACCAGTCGGTCGTGCAGTGCGCGGCGGTGAGGAAGGTGTTCCGGTCGACCATCGTGCCGGAGCAGTACCAGTCGATGGTCTCCGAGACACCGTCGCCGTCGCGGTCCCAGAGGGCCAGCATGGCGCCGACCTCGGTGCGCTCCGGCGCGGGCTGGGCGTTGTAGGTGTTGATGGCCGACGCGGGTGCGGCGCCGGCCAGGACCGCCGCGACCGTCGCGGTGGTCAGGGAGGCGAAGAGTGCGGAACGACGCAAAGAGTCCTCCGGTGCAGGATCTGGTGGCGGGACGGCGACGGCGGCCGGCGTCGGACGCGCCCCCTCGATCGCGTCCGTCACCCCCCTCACGGGTGGCCGCGATGTCGCCGGTCCTCGATGTACGCGAGCCTATGACCGGGGTTCCCGCCGCGCACGGGGTGACGGGTGCAGCGTGTTCCGGCGAATTCTTGTTACATCACCAGGGCCACCCCGGCCGGTCGCGGGCGCGGCCGGCCGGGGTCCCGATCGGCGGATCAGGGGTAGCTGACCACCGGGCTGGTGCCGTACGAGCCGACCACCGGGGTGCCGGCCTCGTTGACGGTGCGCTCGATGCCGCCGCTGCCGTCCAGGAAGACGGTGATCGCGTCGTGGAACCGCACGCCGGCCCGGCGGGGCGCCTCGATGGCCCGGTCGCAGCGGATGTCCACCTTCTGGTTGAAGTACGAGTAGACGCCCAGCCCCCACGCCTCGTGCTCGCGCACGTGGTCGGCGACCTTGTAGGAGGCCCAGCCGTCGCCGGTCGGGCTGCGCCAGGCCGCCTGGCTCGGCGGGTCGTAGGGCAGCTCGCTCTGGTAGAAGACGGTCCGGCCGCGCTCGCCGTTCCAGATGGTCTGCCAACGCTGGTAGTGCTCGACGAAAAGCCCGTACGCGGTCACGTCGTCGCCGTTGACCACCACCCCGGTGGCGGCGGTGTTGACGGTCCAGCCGATGGTGCCCGGCTTGCCGTGGTCGCCGCGCCACGCCCAGATGTTGTCGACCAGGGTGTGCCGGCTGTTCACCACCAGGCTGGTCACCGCCCGGCCCGCGTACGGGCCGCCGATGCGGAAGAAGACGTCCTGGAGCGAGATCGGGTTGCTGTCGTGCGACCGGTGGCTGTGCCGCTTGCCGACCTCGACGAGCACCTCCGACTCGACCGGCCCGGCGTCGACCAGCACCCCGGCGATCCGGACGCCGTCCACGTCCTCGATCCGCAGGGCGGCGTCGCCGGTGGTCGGGGCGAGGCTGGGCATGCCGAGGCCGAGCACGACGGTGTCCGGGTGCTTGACCCGCAGCGCCCGCTCCAGGTGGTAGACGCCCGGGGTGAGCAGCAGGTGCCGGCCCCGGGAGAGTTCCTGGTTGATCCGCTTGGCCGAGTCGGTCGGCTTGGCGATGAAGAAGTCGGACAGCGGCAGCGAGGGCACCGGCGGGGCGCCGGCGCCCCAGGTGGTGCCGGCGGTGTCGCGGCGCAGCCGGGGCACGGCCACCCGCCAGCCGCCCGCGCCGTCCACGAAGAGGTACGGCTTCTCGCGGGTCACCGGGCTGGTCGGCAGGCTGGTGTACGGCGGGTTCGGGAAGCCCTGCGCGGGCGCGCCGACGACGCCGGAGAAGACCTGGTTCCAGACCCCGTTGGTCCAGTCCCCGCCGAGTTCGCTGTCCCGGGTCAGCCACTGCTGCTGGGAGCCGTTGATGGTGATGCCGTCCACCTTGGAGTCGGCGATGTAGCCGCCGCTGGAGTAGCCGCCGTTGCCGGGCTCCAGCCAGAGGATGCCCTTGATGTGCACCCGGCGCATCGGCGACGCCTGGGAGACCGCCCACTGGTTCGACCAGTCGGTCGGGCTGACCGCGAGGTTCTCCACCGAACGCCAGAAGTTGGTCAGCGCGGAGATGCCGGCCTGCGAGTTCGGGTCGGGCTGGCCGATCACCCGCACCGCGCCGTGGATCTCCACGTCGTCGGGGTGCGCGCCGAGGCCGGCCACCGTCGTGTAGTAGCCGAGCCGGGCGTTCACCTCGTACCGGCCGGGCTTGAACAGCACGGCGTACCGGTCGAAGCCCATCTCGTTGTGCTCCTGGGCGGCGAAGATCCGGTCCAGGTTGGACTGGATCTCCTCCACCGGGGTGGCCGGGTCGTACACGAAGACGTTGGGACCGAAGTCGGGCTCGGCGCCGGCGTCCTCGCCGGCCGGGGACGCGGCGGCGGGCACGGCCGGGAGCCCGAGGGCGGTGACCGACGCCGCCGAGGCGGCGGTGAGGGCGAGGAAGCGGCGGCGGGAGGGGTCGAGTGGTCTCATCTGCCTGCCTGTTCGGTGATGGGTACGGAGAGCGCTCTCTGGGCGTTCCTACCGCATCGACACCGATCCCGCCAGCCTTGACCGGTTCCGGAACTAGCCCCGCGCGTCGTAGCGGGCGCGAGCGGCCTCGACCTCGACGAGGTGGGTGGTGGCCCAGGCCTCCAGGCCGGCGACCAGGTCCAGCAGGCTGCGGCCGAGTTCGGTAAGCGCGTAGTCCACCCGGGGCGGCACGCTGGCGTGCACGGTGCGCGTGACGATGCCGTCCCGCTCCAGGCCGCGCAGGGTCTGGGTGAGCATCTTCTGGCTGATTCCGTCGATCCGCTCGGCCAGCTCGCCGTAGCGCTTGTCGCCGTCGGCCAGGGTCAGCACCACCAGCACGCTCCAGCGGTCGCCGATCCGGTCGAGGACCTTCCGGCTGCCGCAGTTCCGGTTGAACGGATCCGCCTGCACGTTGCCACTCTCCTTCAGTGCGTACCGAACTTGAAGGTGCCTACTCTCCAACGGGAAGTAACAGGAAGTTGTTCCCGTTGGCGTGGGAAGACAGTCGATGTCGCAACCAACAGGGAGGGCTCATGTCCATCGTCGTCACCGGCGCCACCGGCCACCTCGGCCGCCTGATCGTCGAAGAGCTGCTCGACCGGGGCGTGCCCGCCGACCAGATCATGGCGCTCGGCCGGGACGTCGACCGGCTCGCCGGCCTCGCCGTGCGGGGCGTGGTCACCCAGCGGGCCGACTACGACGACCCCGGGTCGCTCCAGGCGGCCTTCGCGGGCGCCGAGAAGCTGATGTTCGTCTCCGGCAGCGAGGCCGGCAAGCGGCTGGTGCAGCACGGCAACGTGGTCACCGCCGCCAAGGAGGCCGACGTCGGGCTGGTCGTCTACACCAGCATCGCCAACGCGGACACCTCGAGCCTGGTGCTCGCCGCCGAGCACAAGGCGACCGAGCAGCTGATCAAGGACTCCCGGCTGCCGTACGTCTTCCTGCGCAACAGCTGGTACCTGGAGAACTACACCGGCCAGCTCCCCACGTACCTCCAGCACGGGGTGGCGGGCGCGGCGGGTGACGGGCGGGTCAGCGCCGCCACCCGCGCGGACTACGCCGCGGCCGCCGTCGCGGTGCTCACCGCCGCCGACCGGCCCAGGACGGTGTACGAGCTGGGCGGCTCGCCGTTCACCCTGACCGAACTGGCCGCCGAGATCTCCCGGCAGACCGGCGCCACGGTCAGCTACCTCGACCTGCCCGTGGACAAGTACACCGAGCTGCTGATCGCGGCCGGCCTGCCCGAGGGGTACGCGGCCGTGCTCGCCGACGGCGACCGGGGCCTCGCCCAGGGCGAGCTGGAGGTCGGCGACGACCTGGCCAGGCTGCTCGGGCGCACCCCGACCACGCTCGCCGAGGCGATCCGCGCCGCCCTCTGAGGCCCACCCCTGGCCGCCGCCCCTCGCTCCGGGGCGGCGGCGGTCAGGCCGGCTCGGCCCGCAGCTTCACCAGGTCGTCGACGAGGGCCTCCACGTAGTCGGCAGTCTCCTCCCAGCGGGTGACGGCGACGCAGCGGATGCCCATGTCCTTCACCGGGTAGTCGTTGCCGCCCACGTCGAGCCGGTCACCGACGAAGAGCACGTTGTCGATCTTCAGGTCCAGGCACTCCAGCAGCTTCCGCATGCCGTACGCCTTGTCCACGCCCTTGCGGGTGACGTCGATCGAGGTCGAGCCGCCGCTGCGGACCTCCAGGTCGGGCAGCTTCGCGGCGACCGCCTCGCGGAGCCGCTTCTTCTTGCTGCCGTCCGGGTCCCAGCCGTACTTCTCGGCCGGCGGGGCGGACTGGCCCAGCGCCGAGAAGGTGATCTGGCTGCCCCGGTCCTCGATGATGTCACCCCAGGTCTTCGACTCCCAGAGGTCGAGCGCCTGCGCCGACTCAGTGAGCGCGGCGACGACCCGGGCCTTGTCGGCCTCGCTCAGGTCCTCGGCGTAGACCAGCCGCCAGTCGCCGTCCATCCAGCGGTAGTAGCGGGTGCCGCAGGTCGGCATCAGGTGCAGCCGCCGGCACTGCTCCTCGGTCAGGTCGAGGTGCGCCAGCACCTGCGCCTGGAACTGCTCGAACCGGCCACCGGAGATGATCAGCACATCCACCTCGGTGAGCAGGTGGCCGAGGAGTTCCGCCATCCGACGATCGATCTGGGACTTGGAAACCGCCAGGGTGTCGTCCAGGTCGAACGCCACCACTCGAAGATCGTTCACGAAGTACCACCATGTCGTCGCGGGCAGGCCAGGACTAGCAGGGTACCGACGGTGACCATCCGGCACCCGCGAGCCCCGATCGTCACGCCACGCAGCACTCCGATCGCAGGCTATCGCCTTCTTTCCCGCAGGCCTTCCGGAACGCGCAGGAGGCTCACGGGTCGCGGAACCCGGACGGAAACCGGTGGACAGCGCCGGCATCGACGACGATCGTGGCGCCATGCGCCAGGAGGAGATCTGGGACGCCGAGACGGCCCAACGCTACGACACACCGGGCACGGAGATGTTCGCGCCGGAGGTCCTCGGGCCCACCGTGGACCGCCTCGCCGCGCTCGCCGGCGCCGGACGCGCCCTCGAGTTCGCCGTCGGCACCGGCCGGGTGGCCATCCCGCTCGCCGAACGCGGCGTGCCGGTCACCGGGATCGAGCTGTCCGTACCGATGGTCGAGCAGCTCCGGACGAAGGCCGACGAGACGACGATCCCGGCGGTGGTCGGAGACATGGCGAACGCCACCGCACCCGGCGAATACACCCTCGTCTACCTGGTCTACAACACCATCTCCAACCTGCTCGACCAGGCGGAGCAGGTCGCCTGCTTCCGCAACGCGGCCCGGCACCTCGGGCCAGGCGGACGGTTCGTGATCGAGCTGTGGGTGCCCGAGCTGCGCAAGCTGACGCCGGGCGACCGGGCGACGGTGTGGCGTGCCGATCCCGGCTACATCGGCCTGGACACCTACGACGTGTTGCGCCAGCAGGTCGTGTCCCACCACTTCCACTTCGGCGAGAGCCAGGAGGCCCGGGTGTTCCGCAGCCCGCACCGCTACATCTGGCCGGCCGAGCTGGACCTGATGGGTCAGCTGGCCGGATTCGAGCTGGAGGCCAGGCACGCGGACTGGTCCGGGGCGGAGTTCACGGCGGAGTCCCGTTCCCACGTCTCCGTGTACCGCCTGCCCGGCTGACCAGCGACTCAGCCAGGAAGGCGTTGCGGCGGCTGATCAGCCGGCGCAGGTAGGGCCGCAGGATGACGCCGGCGACCAGGGCGCCGGCCGGTCCCACCGGGGCGTCGAACTCGATGACGTCGCGCATGATCGTGGCCGACGGGTCGGCGGGGTCCGGCGCGAAGAGATGCTCGTGCCGCCAGCGGGCGAACGGCCCGCTGGTCTGCTCGTCCACGAAACGGTGCGGCCGTTCGTGGTCGGTGATCCGGACGGTCATGCGCCACGGCAGGCCGAAGTGCCGCGCCCGCCAGGTGACGACATCGCCGGCCGCGAGGTGGCCGGTCGTGACACCGCCGGTCGCGCGTTCGCCGCTGCTGCCCATCGACGCGGTGTGCAGGTCGACGTCCAGGCAGGCGTCGAAGACGGCCTGCGGGGCGGCACTGACCCTCGTGGTCAGGTCGATGCGCGGCACGCGGGTCACCCTAGGCCAGGCACAGCCGGGGCCGTGCGCGGCTTGACCTGGAGTGCGAAGGTGTTGACGTGTCACCCCCGGGAGTGAGCGGATGAAGAGGCCTGCCAGGTCGCTGTCGACCCTGTTGATCGGCCTCGGTGTCGGTGCGGTGGCGGGTGCCGGTTTCGGCGCGGCCGCCACCTGGCCCGGCGTCGGGCTCGGCGTGCTGGGCGCCGGGCTGGCCCTGTTCGGGTCACGGTCGGCGACGAGCGAAGAGGCGGCGGTCGCGCCCCCGAAAAGGGGCCCCGCGCTCGCGCAGCTGGGTACACGGGTCGAACAGATCCTTCGCCTCGCCGAGGAGCAGGCCGAGAACCACCGCGCGGAGGCCGCGCGCGACGCGGAGCGGACGCTGTCGGAGGCGCGGTCGGCGGCTCAACTCATCGTGGACACGGCACGAGCCGAGGGGGCCGGGTTGACCGAGATGCGGAGGCCCGACCTGGACCGGCGGTCTCCCTGATCTCCTCCCCGGATCACCGTTGGTTGCGGCCCAAGCACGTGGTCCACCCGGTCCAGGGACCTGACGGGGAACTGCCCCGGGTCAGAGGCAGGTGGGCCGGAGGTCCCGCGGGGTGTAGATGATCTGCACGTGGTAGGTCCCCTCGGCCGTGCTGAGTACCTGAAGTCTCCACGTGCAGTTGGTTCCATCCGGCTTCGAGGCGTCGTAGACATGGCCGCCCTGGCCGAGCGCGTGCCAGCCGCTGGAACGGGCGAGCTTTGCGTAGAAGCGGGATACCTCGTCGGCGGCACCGGCGCCGGTGACCTCGCCGTCGAGCATTCCGAGATCAGGAGGCTTGGAATCCTCCCAACCGCAGCTGACGGTCTCCTTGGCCGTCGCCAAGGTTGCACCGGACGGCGCCTGGCTCAACACCGGCTCTTGGCGCAGAGCGGCGACCGTCTTCGGATCCGGGTGGCAATCGCGGGCGGAGCTGTCCCCCGCTATGGCGTCGCCCAACCGACCACAGCCCCCAACGCCCATGCACAATGCGGTTGCCACCGCCGCGCACGTGACAACGCCGACCCGATTCACCGCACACCCCGCACTTCTCGATCTTCGCCTGGCGCGCACAGGTTCACAGCTTCCTGAAGTTCGGCCCCGGATCGTCGCCGGAGATGGACACGAAGCCGTCGGTCCACTCGTCCTGGTCGACGGTGTGGCGACCGATGTAGAAGCAGTCGGGCTCGTCCCGGAAACCAGGCAGGCTCGTGGCTCGCTGCATCCGCGCCTTCGCTTGCCCCTCCGACGAGTACACCCCCAGCATCTTGAGGTCGTCACCGTCCGCCTCGTCCCACACCAGCTCGCCGGCCTCGTCGCGATGCTCTGTCGGCCGCCCATCGAGCCACCGGGCGTGGCGAACATGCCAGAGCAGGAAGACCTCCATGCGCTCGGAGGCTACTCGTTGCATGCTGCCTCAACGGTGGCCGCCGGACGGGATCGAGCCGTCGACCTATCCACCAGGAGATCGCCGGCGTACGAAAATCGTCGAAGAAGTCTCAGCGGAGCGTGTCGGATCGAGGCAGCGGCGTTCGTAGCAGCGGTGAGAGGCGGCCCGAGGGGCGGCCAACCGACGACAGGAGATGATCCCGATGGCGCAGTACCTGATGTCCGTGCTCAACGACACGGACGACCTCGCCACTGCGGAGGAGATGGCCGCGATCGACGCCTTCAACGAACAGCTCCAGGCCGAGGGCCACTGGGTCTTCGCCGGCGGCCTCGCGTCACCCAGCACGGCCACCGTCGTCGACGGCCGGGACGGGGAGCCGGTGTTCACCGACGGGCCCTACGTGGAGTCGAAGGAGCACATCGTCGGCTTCTGGATCATCGAGGCCCCCCACCTCGACGTGGCGCTCCGGCTCGCCGCCCTCGGGTCGAAGCACTGCAACCGGAGGGTCGAACTCCGGCCGTTCCTGGGTTGATGACCGACGTCGGCAAGGTGATCACCCGGGTCCACCGCGAGGAGTGGGCCCGGGTGGTCGCGACCCTGGCCAGGCGCCTCGGGGACCTCGACATCGCCGAGGAGATGGCCGCCGACGCGTTCGCGACCGCCGTCGAGCGCTGGCCGGTCGACGGCGTCCCTCCGAGTCCCGGCGCGTGGCTCACCACCACCGCCCACCGCAAGGCCATCGACCGCATCCGGCGCGAGGCCCGGCGCGAGGAAAAGCAGAGGGAGGCGCTGATGCTGGCCGACACCCCCGAGCCGCTCGGCGCCATCGACGACGACCGGCTCCGTCTCATCTTCACATGCTGCCACCCCGCTCTCGCCATGGAGGCGCGGGTTGCGCTGACCCTGCGGATGGTCGGCGGGCTCACCGTGCCCGAGATCGCCCGCGCGTTCCTGGTCAAGGAGGCCGCCATGGGCCGGCGGATCACCCGCGCGAAGGTGAAGATCAAGGCGGCGAAGATCCCCTACGGCGTGCCGTTCCGTGAGGACCTCCCGGCCCGGGTCACCGGGGTGCTCGCCGTCCTCTACCTGATCTTCAACGAGGGCTACCTGGCCTCGGACCCCGAGAAGGAGGCGGTCCGCAGCGACCTGACGGCCGAGGCGATCCGGCTGGCGCGGCTGGTCCGTGCCCTGATGCCGGCCGACGGCGAGGTCGCCGGGCTCCTGGCGCTGATGCTCCTGACGGAGGCGCGCCGGGCCGCGCGGGTGTCGTTGAGCGGTGAGCTCGTCGCCCTCAACGAGCAGGACCGCGGCGCCTGGGACCGCAAGCTGATCGCCGAGGGCCACGCCCTGGTTCGTGCGCGCCTCGCCTCCGGTCAGGCGCCGGGGCGGTACCAGATCCTCGCCGCGATCAACGCCGTCCACACCGACGCCCGCGACGTCCGCGACACCGCCTGGTCGCAGGTCGTCGCGCTCTACGACCAACTGGTCCGCCTCGACCCCTCGCCGATCGTACGGCTCAACCGGGCGATCGCGGTCGCCGAGCTCGACGGCCCGCAGGTCGCACTGGCGGAGGTGGACGGTCTGCCGCTGGAGGGCTACCACGCCTTCCACGCCACCCGTGCCGATCTGCTGCGCAGGCTGGGCCGGAGCGACGAGTCGCGGGCGGCGTACGACCGGGCCATCGGGCTGGCCGGCAACACCGCCGAGACGGCGTACCTCATCCGTCGCCGCGACCAGCTGGCCGGCCCGTGAGCCGCACCACCCCGAGGCCTTCGTCGTCTCCTACTGGTGATGAGCGCTGCTGCCCTTGGTCATCCGTCTGATCGGGCGAGTATCGGGCACGCACGGAGGCTAGGGTGGGCGCCCAACACGGTGAGGCCCTTCGCGCCGGCTCGAAGCCACGGGTCCAGGGCTTCCCGGAGGCGAGGAGGCGTCCGTGCACGACAACGATCCGGCCGGCTGGTTCGAACAGCTCTACGCCGACGCCGAGCGGGGTGAGGCGGTCGTCCCGTGGGACCTCGACCGGGCGCATTCCCTGCTCAGCGAGTGGACCGACCGGACCCGGCCGGACGGATCCGGTCGGCGCGCCGTGGTCGTCGGGTGCGGCTTCGGCCGCGACGCCGAACATCTGGCCCGCCTCGGCTTCGCCACCGTCGCCTTCGACATCTCTCCCACGGCGGTACGGGCGGCCCGCCGCCGCCACCCGGACTCCCCGGTCCGGTACGAGACCGCGGACCTGTTCGACCCGCCGCACGACTGGCTGGGCGGGTTCGATTTCGTGCTGGAGAGCATGAACGTGCAGGCACTGCCGGCCGAGCTGCGGCAACGGGCGATCCCGACGGTCGGCCGGCTGGTCGCGCCGGACGGAACGCTGCTGGTGATCGCGGCCGGCCGGCGGGACGACGAGGTCGTCGAGGGCCCGCCCTGGCCGCTGACCCGGGCCGAGGTCGACGCCTTCGCGGCCGGCCCGTTGACCCCGGCCCGGGTCGAGGAGATCGTCGTCCCCGACGGCGGAATCCGCTGGCGCGCGGAGTTCCGCCGCGCCTGAGGTTGGTCTTGACAGTCGCTCGCCGGCTCGGGCACACAGCACGCGCGGAAGCCCCGGAAGACGGAACAACGATCAGTGATCAAGGTAGTGATCTGGTGCCCCCGGCAGGATTCGAACCTGCGACACACGGTTTAGGAAACCGATGCTCTATCCCCTGAGCTACGAGGGCGCGACGCCCCAGGGTACCTGCCGGCGGTTAGCCACGAGTGCCCAGGACTGCCCAGCCGCGCCCACCGCCGCGACGCCGCCTCGCCGACAGGCCAGGCGGCGTGCCTCGCGAACGTTCGTGCTCACGGCACTAGAGGGTTTTGACCTGGCCGCCGTCGAGGGTGAATTCGGCGCCGGTGGTGTTCGCGGACCGGGCCGAGGCGAGGAACAGTACGAGGTCGGCGACCTGCGCCGCTTCGCTGATCCGGCCGCTGCTGATTCCCATGCTCTGCGGTACGACCTCGTCGAGCGCCTGCTCCACAACTGTGGCCCGCGCCTCAGCCGCAGTGCATACCGTCCCGCCGCAGTGGGCGACGCCAGCCGGCTCAGCCTCGAAGGAAGCCCTGCAACAGGGCGATGAGCTCGCTCGGCCGCTCCTCGAACAGCCAGTGGCCGCAGTCCTCCACCACCTTGCCGGTGACCGTGTCGGCGTACCCGCGGACTTGGTTGGCCACCTGCTCGCCAAGGCTCGCCCGGGCACCTACGGCCAGAACCGGCATCGACAGCTTCGTCGACCGGTACGCCGCGTTGTCCGCCACATCCTGCCCCAGCGACCGGAAGTAGGCGAAACTGGCCCGTAGGTGATCGGGGTCGCGCAGATGCCGGGCGAATTCCTCGATGTCGTCCGGGCCGATGCTGCCCTTGTTGACCATCTGCGAGTCGGTGAAGCGCTCCACCCAGAGCGCCTCCCGGCCACTGACCAACTGCTCCGGCAGGCCGTTCGTGAGGCTGAAGAAGCCGAAATTCCACACACCCGGCCCAGCGGCCGTCAGGGCCGGAATCGTGTAGATGCTCTCGTCCGGGATCGGCGCCTCGGTGAGGACCAGCCGAGATACCGCCTCGGGGTAGGCGGCGGCGTAGGCGTAGGCGACCATCGTCCCCAGGTCGTGCCCGACCAGCCGGATGTCGTCGGCCACGCCGAGGCCGGTGAGCAAGCCGTGCAGGTCCGCAGCGAGGGTCTTCTTGTCGTACCCGCCCGGCGGGGCGTCGCTGTCGCCGAAGCCGCGCAGGTCCGGCGCGAACACCTCAAAGGAACGGCCCAACTCGGGCAGGACATGCCGCCACATCCGCCAACACTGCGGATAGCCGTGCAGCAACACCAGCACCGGCCCGCTACCACCCCGTACATAATTGAGGCTGACGTCGCCGACGCGCGCCCGCCGCTCGGTGAACCCAACCGAAACCACACCCTCGCCCATCGCCGCTCCCTCCGCCGTGAGACGCCTCGACTACCCGGCGGCGGCAGGGCTACCCGTCAACCGTCGCCGATGACCCGCGCCCGCCATGCACTCACCACCCTGCTGAGCCTCACCGACGCAGCCGAGGAATCCCGTGGCCACCTCGCCGTGCTGATCACCGAGGCGTGCGCCAAGGCGGTGATGCACGACGATCCCGAAGGCACCGTCGACATCACCATCGTCATCGACGGCGATGCCTGCCTGCTCGAGGTCGGCAACCGCGGCAGTACCCCCAACGGCGCGGGACTCGACGCCGAGCTCTCCGGGCGGCCGGGGTGGAAAGGGTCCGACGAGCAGGAGTACGGCTGGCAGGGCCGAGGTGGTTCGCGTTGGCGGGCCAGCGGCTCACCGCCCGCCGGCGACCTCACCCGTCAGTGGTCCGGTCAGTCGCGTTGCCGGGTCCCATCCTGCTGCTTCTGGTTCTGTCGCAGGGCTTCCTCGAGTTGGTCTTCGAGGATGATGATCCGGCAGGCGGCCTCCAGGGCCGTGCCCTGGTCGACCATCTCCCGGGCCCGGGCGGCCAGGCGCAGCTGGTAGCGGGAGTAGCGGCGGTGCCCGCCGGCAGAGCGGTGCGGGTTGATCAATTTCGCCTCGTCCAGGCGGCGCAGGAAGTCCTGCGTGGTGCCGAGCATCTCCGCGGCCTGGCCGATGGTGTAGGCCGGGTAGTTCTCGTCGCCGAACATGTCATCGGGGTTCTGCCCCATGCCACCTCCACGTCGAGGGCCCCGGCGCGTATGCGCCGGGGCCCAGGGTTACGGGTCAGAACACCATCTACCGACAGGAACGTCGGCTTGTCGTATCCGCACCAGCCGCAACCAGCGGCTTCGGGTGCGAGGATCGCATATGCGTGACCGGAGACCACCTCTCGTTCGATGGAAACTGCGGTGTCCGCCCGGCCCGACATGACGGCCGACGGCGGGCGATCCAACGGTGAACGGCCCTCCCTTTCCTCTGCCACTTCTTTCCCTTGCTGACGTACGGTCCGCCGGTGCCGGAGCCCACGCGACTTCATGGCCCCCACACGTACGGCGAACAACAGCTGGAGCCCCACAAGAGCATTGGCCCCACCTGCATCCCGGCTCGTATCACGCCGAGTGACGTGCTCCCACTACTTCTCGGGAGGGAACGATGAAGACTGTTCCTCTCCTCGCCGCCTGTCGTGACCTCACGGCCGGACGGCCCCGTCTGCGTCTTGACGGATCTTTCCTCTCGACTCGAAGAAGAGTATGCCACACCGCAGAGGATGTCTAGCCGTGACTGCCCAGATTTACTGGTCGCCGGCCGTCAGGATGGCTGACCCGTCGCATGGCCGTGACGGGTCTTCCGCCCGCCGGGAATCTGCGTGGAGCCCGAAGCGGCATGGGTGGCGATCAGAGCAGGCCCGCAGGTCCACCTGCTGATCTCTGGCAAGCGGCCACAGCAGTTGGCCGGTGCGATCAACACCAGAACACGGACATCGAGTGGTCGCAGGTAATCGCGCTGCGACGGCACGCATTTGCAGAGAGCGAGCCAGTGGCCCGGGACGCTCCAGCCGTCTCCTGTGGTCAGGTCCTCGGTGTGTTGACGGTGCCGGACCGGTCACGCCAGGCACAATCAAGAACCTTGATGTGAGCAAGAGGTGCTCATTCGGAGGTGCCCGTTGTCGCGGTGTCCAGGCCGACTGGCTCGGTGGGCGCTGCGCGGCGCGCTCCTGTGCGGCGGCTTCGTCGGCGCATGGGGCCTGTGCAGCGCCGTTGCGCCTGACGCCGCTCAGGCTGCCGAACCGACTCGGCCCCGCGTGTTGGACAACCTGCTCGACGATGCCAGGACGATCGTCGGGGAAACCCTGATCCGTCCGCTCCATCTGTCGACGACTTCGACCGCCGGGAGCGATGGCGCACCCGGCATCGGTGGCGGCACGCCAGCGGCGGATACCGACCGGCCGGCTGCGGGCGGGCAACCGGTACGCCGGGCGGTGCCCCCGTCGGACGGGACGGGGATCGCCGAGGCGATCACCCCGGTGACCCGTTCGGTCGGGGACCTGGCGTCTCCGGTCCTGGCGAAGGTCGCCTCGGCACCGCTCGTGGAGCCGGTCGTCGAGGCCGTCCGGCCCGTGGCCGAGCCCATCATCGACCTGCTGCCTCCCGTGCTGGCCCCGGTGCTCGACCTGACCGAGCCGGTCTTCGGCGAGCCCGAGGCGCCTTCCGCTCCTCCCGCCGGGCCGGTCGTCGGCACGCCCGCGCCGGCCGGTGACGCGCCGGCGACCGGCGGCACGTCCCCGGTGACCGCCCGCCCTGCCCCGCCGATCGTCGGGGTCCCCCCGCAGGCCACGTCACCTCGGCTGACGCACCGTGCGGCAGGTCGCGATGTGGTGCCACCAGGGGCCGCCGCATGGCGGAGTCCGTGGCCGGGCGAGCCCGACCACACCTCCGGCGTGACGCCCGCCGCACCTGCCACCACGGCGGGTGCTGGTGCCAGTGCCGGCGCACCCGGCGGCCCCGCCGAGGGTTCTACCGGTTCCTGGGAGCCGGAGCTGCGGGTTCTCGGCTGCCACCGGCTCGCAGCGACGAGCTGGTGGACCGTTCGAGCCGGCCGGACCCCAGACCCGCCTGACACCGCTCGGTCTGATGGGCGAACGGGCGGAACCCCACCGGGAACGGCGAAGACTTCGCCTGCGCCCCCGGCCGATGACCGCGGCGAGGGCCGTCACCCGGCCGGCTGACCCGCCATCGCCGCTGGCTCCCTGACCCGCCACCACGACGCCCACCCTCGGCCTGCGTCCCTTCCCGCGCACCCGGGCATCGCCCAGGGCCGCGGGAGGTCCCGCCGCTGGCGCGATGACGCCACTGCGGGGCCGACCCTGCCAACCCTCGGCACCAGCCGTCCACGAACCAACCGCATCCGTCACCCAGGAGCACTCCGTGAACCACGCCCTGCCTGTCTGCCGTGCGAGATGGCACGACATCGCCGACATCGTCGATCTCGTCGTCGGTCCCTTCGCCGGCAGCGCCACCGGCGCATGGCTCGTGCCCGACGTACGCCGCCGCCGGGACGTCCTCACCGCCGTCATCCGCGTGTGGATCGAGCACGCCCTGCTCTCCGGCGAGGCCTATCTCCTGCAGGATCACTCCGCCGCCGCCGTCTGGCTGCACCAGTACGGCCCCACGCACGCGCCCACCAACTACGGCGAACGCCTCGCGGTCGCCTGCGCCGACTACCTGGAGCGCTTCCTGCACCTCGACGACGTCCTGGCGGCACACCGACCCACCACCCCGCACAACCACCTGGCATTCTTCGCGGTCACCCCGAAGCCCCACCGGATCAGACGCGCCAGTTCCCTGCTCGCCGCCAGCAACGCCCGCATGGGCCAGGCCCTGCTCCCCACCTACACGGAGGTGACCAACACGGCGGATCGAGACCTGTACGCCCGCCACGGCTACGTCACGCATGAGCCCTTCGATCTCCCCGACGGCACCACGACCTACCCGATGTGGCGAAGCCCGGAGCTGCGCCAACCCGGCCGCGTCCCGGCCAGGCCAGCGATCTGCCCGTACGCGGCGATGTCGGCATAGGTGGACGTCTCGCCGGGACGCAGCGCAACGCGCGGGGCGGCGGGCCGCGGTGGAACCGGCGGCGGGGGGAGGTGTACGGCCGGCTCACGGAGGTAGGAATTTCCGCGGGTCAAAAAAGCTGCCGCGCTACGAGTTCCCCCAGCTACGCCAGCACGTGCCGGCCGAGCGGCTGTGGAACGCCGCCGGCGCCGTACGCGCCGCGGAGGCCACCGCGCCGACCCGGCCGCACCCGAGCGCCCAGTCGGCCAAGGGCAACCTGGCGGCCGGTCCCGCGCTCGCGGTCGCCGACCGGGTCCGCGACGCGCTCCGCAAGCCGTCCGCCGGTTGACCGGACCACGCGCTCAGGAACCAGGAAGGACAGGACGTTGAGCGGCGACCAGTACGAGCAGCAGGATCCCCGGGAGCAGTACCGGGGACCGGACGAGCAGGCCGGCGGCCAGCAGTCGGCGCCTGGCAGGACCCGCGAGATGCCCGACGAGCCGGACCACGGCGAGGAGAGCTACCAGGGCAGCGGCCGGCTGACCGGGAAGCGGGCGGTGATCACCGGGGGTGACTCCGGCATCGGCCGGGCGGTGGCGATCGCCTTCGCGCGGGAGGGCGCCGACGTGCTCATCGCGTACCTGCCGGAGGAGGAGGACGACGCGCGGCAGACCGCGCAGCTGGTCGAGAAGGCCGGCCGCAGGGCGGTGACCGTCCCGGGCGACATCCGCGACGAGGCGCACTGCGGCGAAATCATCTCCCGCGTGGTCAGCGAGCTGGGTGGCCTGGACATCCTGGTCAACAACGCGGCGTACCAGATGTCGCAGCCGGGCGGCATCACCGACATCACCACCGAGCAGTTCGACCGGGTCCTCAAGACCAACCTGTACGCGATGTTCTGGCTCTCCCGGGCCGCCGTGCCGCACATGCGGCCCGGCTCCACGATCATCAACACCGCGTCGATCCAGGGCTACCAGCCCTCCCCGACCTGCTCGACGACGCCACCACCAAGGCCGGCATCGTGGCCTTCACGAAGGGCCTCGGCGAGGGCCTGGCCGAGAAGGGCATCCGGGTCAACGCCGTCGCGCCCGGACCGGTCTGGACCCCGCTGATCCCGGCCACCATGCCGGAGGAGAAGGTCGAGTCGTTCGGCAAGGACGTCCCGCTGGGTCGGGCCGGCCAGCCGGCCGAACTCGCCCCGGCCTACGTCTTCTTCGCCTCGCAGGAATCCAGCTACATCACCGGCGAGGTGCTCGGCGTCACCGGCGGCAAGCCGCTGGCCTGACGCTCGCGCCACGATCGGGCCGTCCACGCCTCGGCGTGGGCGGCCCGATCGGTTGCCGGTCAGGAGAGACGGCCGCTCCTGCCCCGACCGCGCAGCCTCCGTGCGACATCCAGAGCCAGGGCGCGGGCCCCGGACACCGTCCGGGCGAGGTGGGTCCGGTTCTGGTGGACGTACGCGGAGATCAACGCGACGAGGAAGCCCAGCCCGGTGAGCCAGGCCAGCCACTCCCCGACCGAGGAGAGGAGCGGAAGGGTCACGAACAGGCAGACGAACCCCGACAGTGGGAAGACCAGTTGCAGCCCGAATTCGTACAGCATGGACCGGGAGCCCTTCTGCTGCGCGTAGAAGTCGTCCCACCGGAAGACCCGATCGTCGCCGGCGCACTCCACGGCGACCGGCCGGAGCACGTCGCGGATGTAGCTGTTCGCCGCATCCCGGTCCCGCCGGCGCCGGAGGATGGTGATCCCGGAGATCGCCGCCAGCACCGGCACCGCGAGCAGCAGGCGGGGGTCGGCCCGGTTTGCGACCACGAACCCCAGGATCACCCCCACCACGGTCAGGTAGGCGCCGACGAGAGCGTGCGACGCCGAGGATTTCTGCGCCATGACGCCTCGAATCGCGTTGTACTCCGCGACGAGCAGGTTCGTGCGGTTGTCGGCGTGAGCGGCCGCCACGGGATGGGTCGGATGCGCCGCTTCGCCGCCCGGTGGAGCACCTCGCTGACGAATCACATCATTCCACGTCACGCATCGATGATGTCAATCCTCCACAACCATCCGCCCGACCCGCCGAGGAGACCTTCGTGCGCGGCGCGGCGTGGCGGGACCACCGGAGCCGGAGCCTGGTGGTCCCGCCGGTCCCTACGCGGGCACCACGTCGAGCCGTGGGCCGGCGGGTTGCCCGGCCCCGGCCAGGGCCAGCAGGGTCTGCCCGGTGGCGTCGTCGACGACGGCGACCCGTACCGCTTCGGGTTCGGCGTCGACCAGCGGAACCGCGAAGACCGCGGTGGCGGGCCGGCCCTGGTAGCGGGCGGCATGGCCGACGAAGCGCCACTCGCCGTCGTCCCAGTGCTCGCGGACGTCGGAGCGGAGCAGCGGCGCCACCCGCCGGTAGGAGTCGCTGAGCTGGACCTGCTGCACGGTGGCGAGCAGCGGCAGCCCGGTCCCGCCGCGCAGCGGGTTGGTCAGCCGGGCACGCAGCCGGCGCAGCGGGAGCAGCCAGGCGGCGTCCAGTTCGGGCGAGAGCACCACCAGGGCCGCCGCCTCGGCCAGCAGCGCGGCGCCGCCGGCGAGCGGGTCGTCGGCGAGCGCGGTGGGCCAGGCGCCGGGCACCAGGGTGGCCAGCCCGGCCGCCGCCACCAGCAGCCCGGCCCGGCCGAGGCTGCGACCGGAGACCGGGGTCGGGCGGCTGCTCAGGCAGCCGCACGAGGAGGTGGGTACGGCCCGGCGGGCGTACGCTAGGTAGCCGAGGAAGCCGACGGCCAGGGCGGTCGCGGCGGCGGTCTCCAGCCGCAGGGCGGGCGGCAGCACGAGGAGCGCGCCGAGGGCCAGCTCGACGCCCCCGAGCAGCCGGTACGCGGGCAGCGCGCGGTGTTCCCCGAGCAGGGGGACGAGCCCGGAGCGCCGGGCGGCCGCCGCGGCGTGCCGATGGAGAAGTTTGACGCGGGCGGACCAGATCAGCACCGCGCCGACGACCAGCGGTTGCAGCGCCGCGATCAGGTCGATCATGGGTTCTCCCCTCGGGTGGGGCCGACGGGTGACGCCCGGGCGGCACGGGTGGCGCGCCGCCCGGGCGTGACCCGGTCAGGCGGCGGCGTAGACGATGGCGATGTCGATCTCGTTGGTGTCGGGGTGCCAGGCGCCGAGCACCTGGACGTGCCGGCCGACCCGGAGCAGGGACAGGTCGCTGATGGCCGGGGTGCCGTTGTAGACCGCGGCGGACCGGCCGGGCACGACGTGGGCGACGATGCGCTGGCCCTTGTGGTCGAGGTGCAGCAGGTTGCGGCCGACGGCGGCGATGTGCGCGTGCAGGTTGACGATGTTGACCCAGACCGAGTCGGCGGCGAGCGTGCCGTCGGGCAGGCGGACGCCGCGGGCGTAGAGCCCGTCGCCGATGGCGACCTGGTCGAAGGTGGTCGGGTGCAGTTTCCAGATGCTCGTGCCGTCGGTGATCCGGATCGAGTGCAGCACGGTGTCGGAGCCGGTGACCAGCAGCAGGTGGCCGGAGATCTTGCTGATCCGGCCCTCGACGAAGTTCGGGTCGGGGGCGCCGGGTTCGACGGTCGCCGGCTCGGCGGCGAAGGCCGCATCGGGGGCGAGCGAGCCGAGTCCGGTGGCGCCCACCACGCCGCCGAGCGCGGCGGTGGCGAGGAGGCGGCGGCGGTCCAGGGTCTGGGGCATGGCGGAACCCTCCCGTTCAGACGGTGTCGACCGAGCAGGGCCGCAGCCCCACGGAGAGACTGCCGATCGCACTGAACGCCGCGGGCGTCAGGTCGATGATCCGGTTGCTGCCGCAGGCCGAGCCGCAGCAGGTGCGCTCGCCGCAGAACAGGTCCGTCTGCGGGCCGCAGTCGGCGATGGTGGTGCCGACCCGGGCGCCGTTGCAGAGGTTGGTGGTGTAGTGCCGGAAGCCGCAGCCCCGCCGGCTCATGCTGAGGCCGCAGGTGTCCGGATGGGTGATGGCCCAGCACGCGTCCGAGGTGTTCGGCCAGGCGTGCTGGTAGTTGCCCGACCTGCAGGTGCCGCAGGCGCCGCCCCCGGCGGTGCCGCACGGTCCCCAGGCGGTGCCGCAGCAGAACCACGACACTTCGCCTCGTATGGCCGCCATGGATACCTCCTTCCCGATCGTTGATCTACAACGATGGACGTCGATATAGATGGCGATTGTTGTGATGAAAACCATCCACGTCAACAGTCGGGCCGAAGATTTCCTACAGACGGAATTCCCTCACCGGGTCAGCGTCCGGCGGGGACCACGTACGGGAAGGAGGTGGCGCGGGCGTCCTTGGTGACGTCGGCGGTGAGGCCGGAGGTCATCCCGGTGTTGAGCACCAGGGAGAACATCACCTCGGGCACGTTGTCGGCCATGGTGCGCCCGTTGCGGGCGGCGAAGCCGTAGTTCGCCGGGGTGCCGACCTGGTAGGACAGCAGGTCCGGGTAGACCTCGCGGGCCACGCTCCAGCCGTACGCCCCCGGGTCCGGCGCGGTGCCGTTGGCCGCCACCACCCGGGCGACCGTCGAGGCGATCTCCTCGCCGTCGGCCCGCAGGTCCTCACAGGGGTGACGGGTGTTGGCGGGGTTGGAGAAGTCGGTGTCGGTGGGCCAGAAGATCGGCCACATCATCGGGTGGCCGGCGCGGTTGATCTGCCGCCATCCCCCGGCGTCGGTGGCCAGTTTGGTGGCCGCCCAGACGCCGATCCGGGCGCCGTCGCCGAACATCGGCTCGTCCCGGGATACCTCGAGCACGATCGAGTCGACGGTGGTGCCGGCGAAGCTGTTCTTCGCGTTCTCGGGCCGCCAGGCGGAGCGGTCCAGCCGGGCGCCGTTCTTGAAGGCGTCGTTGACGGTGGCGAGCTGATCCAGGTCGATGTAGAAGGGGTCGGTGATCCGCCCGGCCCAGACCCGGAGGCTGCCGCCGGCCACCTCCTCACCCGTGCGCCCCTGGGCGACCATCGTCCCGGTGGCGCCGTCGTCGCGGGCCTCGGCGCCGGTGAGGGCGTGCACGGTGAGCTCCTGCCGGCCCTGACCGTCGAGTTCGCCGAAGGCCACCCGGTAGGTCAGCTCCTCCATCTCGCTGCCGTTGACGTGGACCTTGAACTCGTACCGCGCCTCGTGGTGGAAGCCGGGCTTGATGTCGGCCCGGGTCACCGAGCTGTTGACGTCCATCACCAGCACGGTCCCGCGCTCGCCGTCGAAGACGAAGAGGTCGTTGAGGTAGAGCTGGCCGCTCTGGGCGGCGAGCGGGGTGTCAAGGTGGTGCGACATGGCTGTCTCCCGGATCAGCGGCTCGGCACGGCAGGCCCGAGCCTATCCGGGGCAGAACAGCACAAAAGCTCCAATCCGAACTTTCTGTCCGGACCGTCGATGGGTTACCGTCGGCGGGTGACCCCGGTGGAGGCCGCGGCGGCCGCGTACGCCCAGTGGCTCACCCCTGCCCTGCCGCTCTACGGCAACGACCACGAGCGGGCCGACTTCGCTCCCTGAGGCGCCCCGGCACCGGACGCCTCCTTTCCCCGTCACGTCGCACCGGGAGCGATGCCTCATGTCCGTCCACGGTTCCGGGATCCGGGCGGTGCTGCGCGCACCCCAGGTCCTCCGGGTCCTCCTCAGCAGCCAGGTCGGCCGGCTGCCCACCGCTAGCGGGCCGCTGGCCCTGCTCCTCTTCGCCCGCCAGTCGCTGAGCCTGGCCGCCGCCGGGCTGCTGGTCGCCGCGTACACCGCCGGGATGGCGGTGGGCACGCCGCTGCTCGCCCGGGCCGTTGACCGCTGGCGGCAGCCGCCCGTGCTGTGGGGCGCCGCGATCCTCTCCGGCCTCGGGTTCGGAGCGGTGGCGCTGACCGGCGGGCACCTCACCGGCGCCGTGGTCGGCGCGGCCGTGGCCGGACTGGGCACGCCGCCGCTGGAGGCGTGCCTGCGTACCCTCTGGCCCGCCCTGCTCCCGCCCACCACCGTGCCCACGGCCTACACGCTGGACATCGCCGTGCAGGAGGTGATCTTCGTGGTGGGCCCACTGGTCACTCTTCTCGCGGTGACCCTGGCCGGCCCGCCCGCCGGCCTGGTCGCCGCCGGGGTGTTGCAGCTCGCCGGCACCGCGGCGTACGCGCTCAGCCCCGCCGTCCGCGCCTGGCGCGGCGTGCCGGCGGCCCGGCACTGGGCGGGCCCGCTGCGCGTGCCCCGGTTCACCGTGTTGATGGCCGGCGTGGTCGGCGTCGGCGCGGCGGTCGGCAGCATCGCGGTGGCGGTGACCGGCTACGCCGAGACGGCCGGCGACCGGCGGCTCAGCGGGTGGCTGCTCGCGGCGCAGGCGGCCGGCGCGCTGGCCGGGGGCCTGCTCTACACCCGGGCCCGGCCGGGCGGGCCCGGGCGGCTGCCGCTGCTGGCCGCCGGGCTCACGGTCGGCTACCTGCCGTTGCTGCTCGCCCCCGGTCCGGCCCCGATGGCCGGCCTGCTCGTGGTCAGCGGGTTGGCGCTGCCGCCGGTGCTGACCGCCATCTTCCTCACCGCCGAGCGGCTCGCCGAGCCCGGCACGGTGGCCGAGGCGTTCGCCTGGGTGAGCACGGCGTTCGTGGTGGGCAGCGCCGCCGGCTCCGCGCTCGCCGGCCCGCTGGTGTCGACCGACCTCAGGTACGGACTGGCGATCGCCCCGGCCGCCGCGCTGCTCGGCACGGTGGTGCTCTGGGCGGTGTCGCGCGCCGACGAGTCGCGACGGCCGGAGAACGGTCCCGAGCCCGGAGCCGAGGTCTACGCTCGGTCCTCATGAGACCCGCGCGTCCGGGGACCGGCAATCCGGCGCCGGCCGATCGGGTGACCGCCGTCGAGGTCTTCTTCGACCTCGTGTTCGTCTTCACGTTGACCCAGCTCACCCGGGTGCTGGAGGAGGATCTGTCGCCGGACGGGCTGGGCCGCGTGCTGCTGCTCTTCGGCATTCTGTGGTGGATGTTCGACGGCTACGTGTGGCTGGCCAACCACGTGCCGCCCCGGGTGCCCGCGCAGAAGTTGCTGCTTTTCGTGGGGATGGTCGGCTTCCTGCTCGCCGCGGTCGCGGTGCCGGACGCCTTCGACGGCACCGGGCTGCTCTTCGGCGTCGGTTACCTCCTGGTGATCACCGTCCACCTGCTGCTGTTCACCCGGGCCGGCATCGGTCCGGCACTGGCCCGGCTCGCCGGGTACAACCTGGGGTCGGCCCTGCTGGTGGTCGTGGGCGGCTCCGTCGACGGCGTCGCCCGGTACGCGTGCTGGCTCGCCGCGCTCGCGCTCCAGTCGGTCGTCCCGTACCTGGTGCCCCGGTTCTCCTGGGTGCGCGTGCTGCCCGCGTTCCGGCTCCAGCCGGGACACTTCGTCGAGCGGCACGGGCTCCTGGTGATCATCGCGCTGGGCGAATCCGTGGTGGCCATCGGGATGGGCGTGGACACCGACCACCTCGCGGTCGGCTTGGTGGCCGTCATCGCCCTGGCGCTGGCGCTGCCGGCCGCCCTGTGGTGGACGTACTTCACCGACACGCCGGCGGAGGAGGTGCGGTTGACGGCGACCGGCACGGAGCGCGCCCGGCTGGCCCTCCGGCTGGGCTTCGCCCACGTTCCGCTGCTGCTGGGCATCGTGGTGGCCGCGGCCGGCATCCACGCCGCGGTGGCCCACCCGGGGCAGCCGGCCGACCGGGGCTCGGCGCTGGCGCTGGCCGGCGGCGTGGCGCTGTACCTGGCCGGGATCGTGGCCCTGCGCCGCTCGCTGCACGCCGCTGCGGTGCTCAGCCGGCTGGTCACCGGCGCGGCCGTGCTCGCCACCATCCCGGTCGGTACGCGCCTGAACGCCGGCGTGCAGCTCAGCGCAGTGGTGCTGGTGCTGGTCGTGATGCTGGCGGTCGACCGGCGGCGGCACGCCCTGGCGACCGGGGCTCCGCCCGGTCGGTGAAGTGCGGCAGGTCAGGTCGCCGCGCGGCTGATCGCCGGGTCCCCAGCCTCCGCTCCGGCAGGGCTGTGCGTTGTCCGGCTGGTCGGCGTAGTGTCGCTGCCGGGTCAAGACATGCGCCCTCCGCCCGCTCGCGGCACACCCGCCAGGAGCGAACACTGAGTGTCACCACCGGAGCGCCATGTCAGAGAACCTCCCACCATGCGGTCACCACCGCGTCCCCATCGCGGCCGGATCTTCGTGCCCGGACGAGGCCGTCCTGTGGCTGGCCTGCACCGCGTCGGGAGCCGTCACCCGGATCAGCGTCGCCGGTGAGATCGACATGAGCAACGCCCATCTGCTCGTCGAACTCGTGGAGTCCCTCGTCCGCCCGCCGCCGGTCGCGGTGGAGGTGGACCTGTCGGAGGTCACCTTCTTCTGCGCCCACGGCATCAGCGCCCTGCTACGGGCCCGGCGACTGCTGGCCGACCGGGGTGGGCGGTTGACGGTGCGGAACCCGTCGGCGATCGTCCGCCGCGTCCTCGGCATCACCGATGCACTGAGGGAGTTGGAGGTCGTCCCGGCCGTCGTCCGGCCACGGGCGGACGGCCACGCGAGGGCACCCGGCGCGGGTCACGCCATCGGCAGCAGCGGCTCGGCGACCGGCACCTCGCACCACACCACCTTGCCGGGCGGTTCCGGGTAGGAACCCCATTCGACGCTCAGCGTGTCGACCAGCCACAGGCCCCGACCACCGATCGCGGTCAGGCGCGGCCGGGTTAGCAACGGCGGGCGCGGACTCGAGTCGGTCACCTCGAGGCGTACCCGTTCGCGGTGCAGCCGGAGTGCCAGGCGCAGCGGCGGCCGGCCGTGCCGCACCGCGTTCGCGATCAGTTCGCTGGCCACCAACTCCGTGGTGTCCGCGACCTGGAGCCCCACCTCCCACCGCCACAGCTGTTCGCCGACGAAGCGGCGCCCCTCGGCGCAGGCCGTACCGGCGTTGGGCAGGTCGGCGAGGACGGCGACGCGCAGGGCCGGTCCGGACGGCGGCGGGTCTGACGGCAACGTCGGTCCAGAGGCGGAACGTGGCGGTGGGCGGCCTGCCTCGACGGCGCTCAGCGCATTGCCACCAAATGGTGGCCCACCCGGCAAGTGTGGCACGTCGCGGCCGGGCCCGCCGTCGGCCGCCGCTCCGGCGGTCGATGGGTACACCCCGGCACAGGTGCTCGGCGGAGGAGGCGTTCGCCATCCTGGCGCGGGTGTCGCAGGACTCCAACCGGAAGCTACGGGAGGTCGCCGAGTCGCTGGTCGACCGCGCGGTGAACGGGCCGCGGGACTGACCGCGGCACCAGGGTCAGCGCCGCACCTCGCGCCAGCCCGTGCCGCTGCCGCGCCACGCACCGGCCAGGATGCTCGCCGAGCCCCGGCTCGGGCACTCCTGGATCTTCGACCGGCCGGCGGCGCCGCCGATCTGAGCCTGCACTTCCCACCGGTGCCCGTCCGTGCGGATGTAGACGTCACGGCGCCCACGCGGGGCGCTGACCCCGTTCCACCAGTGCTCCTCGACCATCACGTGGTGACGGTATCTCAGCAGCCGACCGGCCCGCATCTGCCGGTACGGGCCGGATTGCCGGCTCAGCCGTCGAGGCGGCGGACCATGTTCATGATCGTCTCGACCTGGGCGCCACCTTTGATCGGATAGTTCGAAGCGCCGAGGTAGCCCCACCAGTCCCAGCAGCCGTTCGGGTTCACCCCGCTGGCGACCGCCTGCGGATAGAGCACGATGAGTCGATTGGTGTCGGCGTACTGGTTGAGGTTGGCCCGGTCGACGAAGGCCGTGCCGACCTTCGCGTACCCCTGAGCGCAGCCGTGCAGGGCGACCAGCAGCCGGCAGGTGGTGCCGGCGGCGCAAGAGCTCGGCACGTACGCGAAGCCGTTGGCGTCCATGCTGAGCCCGTTGGCCCAGCCGTTGGTGGCGAAGGTGTCCTGACCGAACCGGATCAGGGTGCCGCCCAGCGGGCCGGTGTTCGGCGGAGAGACCGAGCCGAACAGCTTGCCGAGGAGGGCGCCCTGCGGGTCCGTGCCGCAGTCGGCGAGGAACGGCGAGGCGGTGGCCGTGCAGCCAACCGTGCCGTACGGGGTGACCCACGAGTGGCCGGCCGCGCCGCCGGAGTCGTAGCGGACGCTCGCCCCGAAGTCCTGGTAGTAGCGGACCAGGTCGTCGGTGACCGACTTCTTCACGGTGCTGTCGTTGTTGCCGTGGTAGACGTACACCGGTTGGCCGGCGAGGTTGCCGGTGCCGTCCACCCAGCCGTAGGACGCCCAGGTGCGGGTGTAGCTCTCCAGCGTGGCCACGTGGGTGGGGTAGAGGTTGTCGCCGCAGCCGTAGAGGGCCTGGGAGACGTTGTTCTGGGCGCAGTAGTAGGGCCCGGCCGCGAAGATCGCGGCGCCCCGGATCCGCGCCGAGTACGCGACCTGGAGCTGGGTGGCCAGGTAACCCCCGGAGGAGACCCCGGCGACGTACACGGCGGAGATCGGGTAGGTGCGCAGCGAGCCGGCGACCGGGGTCCTGGTGTAGGGCGTGCCGGCGGCCCGGGCGGCGACGCCGCCGGGCAGGACCAGGAGGAGGGCCGCGGCGAGGATGGTGGCGGCTTTCCACGGTGTCTTCATGGCGTTCTCCCGTCGGAGCGCCGGCGGGACGGCCGGCATGCCGGCACGTTAACGTGACATAGACCACAGCAGATATCCGGGCGCCCGACACCTCGCGGACGGCGGCGGTGTGGCCGGCCCACGGTCGTTTCCGCCCCCGCTACGTCGGGTACGCGCCGACCATGCCCGAGGGCCACCTCATCCACCGGTACGCGCGGGAGCAGCACGACGCGCTCGCCGGAGCCGACATCACGCTCTCCAGCCCGCAGGGCCGCTTCGACCCGGCCCCCTACGCGGGCCGCCCACTGCGGGCCGTCGAGGCGGACGGCAAGCACCTGCTCTACCACTTCCCCGACGCGCCCGTCCTGCACGTGCACCTCGGCCTGCGCGGACTGTTCCTGCGCTACGACGACCCGACGGTGCCGCCGCGCCCCGGCACCCGGCTGCGGCTGGCCGGCCCGACGGTGGCGTACGACCTCATCGCGCCGATCCGCTGCGAGCCGCTGCCGACGGACGCGGAGCGCGCGCTGCGGGCGTCGCTCGGACCGGACCCACTGCGCGCCGACGCCGACCCGGCCGAGGCGGTCCGCCGGCTGATCGCGACCGGGGCGCCGATGGGCGCCGCGCTGCTCGACCAGGCGGTCTGGGCCGGCATCGGCAACGCCTGGCGGGCCGAACTGCTCTTCCTGGCCGGGCTGGACCCGGACACCCGGTCGATCGGCGCACCGGCGGCGGAGCGGCTGTGGCGGCTCGCCGTCGTTCACCTCGCGCTCGGGCGGGACCTGGGCCGGGTGGTCAGCGACCCGGCCGCGCCGGACGAGCGGTGGGTGTACAAGCGGGAGCGCTGCCGCCGCTGCGGCAGCCCGGTACGGAGCTGGCAACTGGCTGGCCGGACCGCGTACGCCTGCCCGGTTGACCAACCCGCCGGGTAATTCGGTTGGCGGCCGGCGGGCCGGTGGCTAGCCTCGCCGCCAATGTCACTCCGACTGCCTGAAGAGGGTGTTCTGGTGCCCGTGCCGAGCCTCCACCGTCTCGTTCCGACATCCGCACCCTTGTTCTGGAATGACCGCATTGGATCTGCCACGTAGCTTCACCATCCGCGAGGGCGACCTCCGGATCCTCAACCCGTTCGACGACGCCAAGCTCGCCACCCTGGGCCGGGCGATCAAGCTCCGACCCGGCGCGTCGATCCTCGACCTGTGCAGCGGCAAGGGCGAGCTGCTCTGCACCTGGGCCCGGGACCACGGCGTGACCGGCACCGGGGTCGACCTGAGCAGCGCCTTCACCGCCGCCGCCCGGGCGCGCGCCGCCGAACTGGGCGTCGCCGACCGGGTCCGGTTCGTGCACGGCGACGCCGCGACCCACGTACCGGAGCAGCGCTACGACCTGGCCGCCTGCGTCGGGGCAACCTGGATCGGCGGGGGCGTCCCCGGCACCCTGGACATCCTGGAGCGCGGCCTGCGCCCCGGGGGGATGGTCCTGGTCGGTGAGCCGTACTGGCGGCTCGACCCGCCCGACGAGGAGACCGTGGCCGGCTGCCACGCCCGCTCGCGGGAGGAGTTCCAGGACCTGCCGGGCCTGGTCGGGCTCTTCGGTGAGTGCGGCTGGGACCTGGTCGAGATGGTCCTCGCCGACCAGGACAGCTGGGACCGGTACGCCGCCGCGCACTGGCTCAACCTGCGCCGCTGGCTGGACGCGAACCCCGACGACGAGCTGGCCGGGGAGCTGCGCCGGGAACTGACCGAGGACCCGCTGCGGCACGTCCGCTACCAGCGGGAGTATCTGGGCTGGGGCGTCTTCGCCCTGCTCCGCCGCTGACCGGCCGGACCGGCTCCCGCCCCGGGGGCGGGAGCCGGTCCGGATCGGCATAGCGGACGGCTACGCAGGGTAGAGGCAGATCATGGGACAGCTGCGCACGTCGCCGCCACCGCCGCGGGCCGCCGAGCTGGAGCAGTGGGTGCTCGCCACGGCCGAGGAACTGCGCGAGCTGCGGGCCCTGCTGCGCGACGCGCTGACCCGGCACGGCCTGGTCCAGGGCGAGGACCTCGACGAGGTGCCCCACCTGGTGGTGCTCGTCGCCACCGAACTGGCGACAAACGCGCTGCGGCACGGCCAGCCGCCGACCATCGTCACCCTGCTCGCGGCCGACGACTACTTCCTGCTCGGCGTGGCGGACCACGACCTGAGCACGGTCCCCGGGCTGGACGACATCCACCCGCTCGACTCGGGCGGGCGCGGGCTGATGCTGGCCCAGTCGGTCTCGCTCGCGGTCGGCTGGTACGCCACCGAGGAGACCAAGAACATCTGGGCCTCGTTCCCCCGTTGACCGTTCACGAATTGCTTAACAAATTGTTCTCCACCTAATGTGAGCTGCTTTACACCGTCCGCAGTGGACGGGCCGTAGGGTCCTTTTCGAACCGCCCGGGAGAAGACCCTCCCGCCGGTTGTCCCGAAAGACCGCGGGAGATCCCCGCGACTATTCGCAAAGGACCTGAACAGATGCGTAAGCTCACCCGATCCGTCCTGCTGGCCGGCATCGCCGGGGCCGTCCTGGCCCCGTCCACCGCCCACGCCGCGACCCCGGAGCCCACCACCGCGCTGCTGGGCACGTACGGCTTCGGCCGCGCCGCGGTCATCGGCGAGGCTGGCCGGACCGCCGGCACTTGGGAGGCGTTCTCCGTGCGGTCGGGCTTCGCGGGCGACGACCTGATCGTCACCTACCGGCCCCGCACCACGGCATACCCGACGGAGAAGCAGGTCTACACCGCCGCCTTCGACCAGGCGCCCGACGCCCAGGCCGAGTGCCGGCAGGTCGGCGCCGAGGGCGTCGCGCGCCGGGTCTGGGTGTCGTTCCGCTGCCGGACCGGCTTCGCCCCCAGCTACACCCTCTTCGTGCGCTGACGCCGCTGCGTCATTTCCTTCCGTAATTTCGCCTGCCCCCGGCGAATTGCGCCGGGAAATCGTTCCGACAGCCGCCGGCACACCCACCGGCGATGCTTTTCCACCGCCACCACAAAGCCGGTGGCACCATCAGGAGTAGTTGATGAAGCGCATTTTCTCCCGGACCCTCGGTGCCCTGGCGGGCACCGGCATCGCCCTGGTCGTGGCGGCCCCGCCCGCCGCCGCCGCGGACGACACGTTCCGACTGGCCGCCGGCAGCGCCACCGCCTACGGCAGCTACCGGCTCATGATGAGCATCCCCGAACGCCCGGTCCCGCCCGTCGCGGTCGACGGGACCCTCGCGGTCAACCACCGCGGCCGGTGCGCCGTCGTCCAGATCGCCTACAACGGTCCGGCGGACGGCATCGAGTGGCGCACCGTCAATAGCCTCTGCGGCCGCGGCAGGACCACCTTCCAGGGCCGTGCCGACTACCTGCGGGGTGGCTTCCTGCCGAGCCTGCGGCTCTGCGCCGGCCGCACGGTGGCGCGGGCCGAGCGGGGTGACCGCTGCGACGTCCACGCTCCGGCGTCGCAGAGCTGACATCTCAGCCCTCGGGCCGTTCCGCACCGCCGCCACAGGTGCGGAACGGCCCTTGCCGGGAGTGGTTCTCGCCTCAGGCTCGCGCGGAGCCCGACGACGGGCAGTCGAGCCGGCTGCGCAGATCGCTCATCTGGTGGGCGAGCTGACGGCCCGTGGGGGTCTGCGGCGGCGTGGCGCGGTAGGTGTCGTCGAGCGTCACCACCAGATCACACAGGTTCTGCACCGAGTGCCGGGCGACCGCGTTCGCGTACACCATGGACGAGATGGTCGCGACCAAGGCGAAGAGGAACGACACGATCATGACCCGCGTGGTACGGGATCCCAGGTGCCACTGCTGGGCCGTCATGTCACTCCCCCCTTCCGCAGGGCGGCGGCGATGGCGATGGTGGCGGCCGTGAGTCCGGCCAGTGAGATGGTGACGGCGAATCGGTCGTATCGCTGACGCCATTGCGCCGCAGCGACAGGAGCCCAACCCCCGCGGGAATCCCGAGGATGGTCACGTACGTCCCCAGGAGAACGGCGTTGGCCTGACCGGGCGGCACGATCGTCGTCTGATGGACGATTCCGCCGAGCCCCACGAGGATGCAGCCGCCATCGAGGAACATCCTCATGGCTCGCTCTGCTTTCATCTTCCACAGCCCTTAACCCTTCCGTCGCCACCGCTGCCGTACACCCGTCGGCACGAGACGGGACGAACGGCAGCCGGCTCACCGGAGCTGGTACGCCTGGCGCTGTCCCGCTGCCGCTGAGGCCAGCCGGCGACGGTGGACTGTCCCAGGCGACGCACTGCGTCGGGCGCTCCTCAACCGTAGCCACGGCGGCGGGTAAAACCCCAGGTCAGAGGCACTATCTGCAATTTGCGGCCGATGGTGCGGGGACCGTCTGACCGCGATCTCCCCCGGGTCAGTTCTCCGCCGGGATCGGGTCGTCGTACTGGCCGGACGGGCCACTGTGCAGCGTGCCGTCCACCCGGGGCCACGCGTTCGGGGCGCAGCCGTGCAGGCCGAGCGTCTGCTGCTCCATCACCGGCGCCGGGCCGCCGGCCCGGGGGCAGAGTTCGTGGCCCCGGCCGAGCCGGTGCCCCACCTCGTGGTTGAGCAGGTACTGCCGGTAGAGGCCGAGGTCGGGGAAGTCCGGCACGCCGTGCACCCAGCGGGCCACATTGATCACCACCTGGTCGCCGTTGCGGCAGGAGGTGTAGTGGTCGGTCGTGTCGGCGCAGAGCCGGCCCCGGGTCACCGGCGTGGTCAGCAGCACGGTGAAGTCGGCCGGATCGTCGCGCCCCACCCGTTGCAGCCGCCACCGGCCGTCGCCGGTCCAGCCGCGCGGGTCGGCCAGGGTCGCCGCCACCTCCCGGGCGAAGCGTTCCACGTCGACGTTGCCGATGCCCTCCTCGACGGCGACCCGGTAGCGGAGCAGCTCACCACCCCGGCCGGCCACCGCGCCGACCCCGGTGGCGGTGCGGAAGCCGCCCGTACCCCGGGCCGGGTAGCTGATGCCGGGCGACACCCGGCCGGCGGCCGGGACCGGCGGCGCGACGGGCGTGGCCACCGCCGGGCGGGCGGGCCCGGCGGCCGGTGCGCCCGCCCGCACGCCGGCCGCGACCAGCAGGTCCGGATGGCGCCGGGCCGCGTACCCGGCGAGGGCGGCCGCGACCAGCAGCACCACCACGAACAGGGTGCCGGCGCGGGACGCCCGCCGCCGACGGTGCAGACCCGGGTCCCGCCCGCCCACGCCGATCTCCGTCCGTCGCGCCGCCCCGCTCGGTCAGGAGTACGGACGCCGGGCCCAGACGGATGAACGGTGAGCGCGCTCACCGGTCGCGGCAGGGCCCGCGCCGGTACCGTTCGTTCCCGGGTGCGCGACCCGCCACCTGCCGCCAGAGAGGGAGCTCACCCGTGCCCGATGCCGAGCAGGTGCTCGCCGACGCCCTCGCGGCGGCGCGCGGCACCGACGTACGCGCGGCCGAGCGGGCCCTGGACCGACTCGTGGTCGGCGACCCGCCGGCGGTGGACGCGGCGCTGCTCGCCCAGCTGACCCGCGGCGTGGCGCGGCTCTGGTCACGCGGCTGGCAACCCGTCGACCTGGAGCGGATCGCCACCCGCCGGCTGACCCTCCGGGGTGCCCGGCTGCTCCGGGACGTGCTGGCCGCGCAGCGGCGTGCGATGCCCGAGCCGGTCCCGTCCTGGTTCGACGACCAGCTCGCCGAGCTGGGCGCGCGGTGGGACGGCGACCCGGGCTGGCTGGACCGGCGCGCCGAGGGCGACCGGATCAGCGCGCTGCGGGACGCCGTCGACGCGCTCGCCCTGGTGGCGGGGCTCCCGCCCATCGCGGTGCTCCGCCCGCCGCCCGGCGGACCGGCCGCCGCCCCGCGCGCCGCCACCCCGGCCACCGGGTCACGGATGCTCGACCGGGTACGCGCGCTGCTGGCCAAGGCCGAGTCGACCACCTTCCCCGCCGAGGCGGAGGCGCTCACCGGCAAGGCTCAGGAGCTGATGGCCCGGCACAGCATCGACGCCGCCCTGCTCGACGCCGCCGCCGAGCGACCCGACCGGCCCAGCGGCGTGCGGCTCGGCACCGACGCCCCGTACGCGGCGGCGAAGGCGCTGCTCATCCAGGAGGTGGCGGCGGCCAACCGCTGCGAGTCGATCTGGTCCGACGACCTGGGCTTCGCCACCGTGCTCGGCTTCCCGGCCGACCTGGTCGCCGTCGAACTGCTGCACACCTCGTTGCTGGTGCAGGCCACCGCCGCGATGCTGCGCGGCCGGGGCGAGCGCCGCGCGGGCAGCGGCCGACGGACCAAGAGCTTCGACGAGTCCTTCCTCAACGCGTTCGCGCTGCGGATCGGGCAGCGGCTCCGGGCGGCCACCGCGGCGGCGGCCGAGGAACGGGCCGACGACCGGCTGCTCCCGGTGCTCGCCGCCCGCTCCGACGCCGTCCGCGAACGGATCGACGAGCTCTTCCCCGGCGTCACCCGGCACCGGCTCCAGGTCCGCGACGCGGAGGGCTGGACCTCGGGCACCACGGCCGCCGACCGCGCCTCGCTCGACGCCGGCGCGCCGACGCGCCGCCCGCTGCGCGGCGGCCGCTGACATTTTCCTCGGGAAAGATGTCGGATCAGACGAGCCGGCTCCGACCCGTCTGCGAGAGGCGCCACCGCCGGTGGCCCCGACCCGAGGAGTTGACCGTGAAGTACATGCTGCTGATCTGGAACCGGCCCGGCTTCGTGGAGGAGCTGTCCGAGGAGGAGCGGAACGCGATCTTCGGCGAGGTCGACGTGATCATGAAGGAGCTGACCGAGTCGGGCGAGCTGGTCGGCGGGGAGGCGCTGGCCCACCCGTCGCAGACCCGCACCGCCCGGCCCGCCGCCGGGGGCGTCGAGATCACCGACGGGCCGTTCGTGGAGAGCAAGGAGCAGTTCGCCGGCTACCTGACGGTCGACTGCGAGACCCCGGAACGGGCCGCCGAGATCGCCGCGAGCTGGCCGGACGTGCGGCACGGCTTCGGCGTGCTGGAGGTGCGGCCGGTGATGGAGCAGGCCGGGACGGAGATGTGACCGAGCGGGCGGTCGAGGACCTGCTGCGGACGCTCGCGCCGCAGGTCCTCGGCGTGCTCGTGCGCCGGCACGGCCAGTTCTACGCCTGCGAGGACGCCGTCCAGGAGGCACTGCTCGCCGCCGCCACCCAGTGGCCGGCGCAGGGCGTGCCGGACCATCCCCGCGCGTGGCTGGTCACCGTGGCGACCCGCCGCCTCACCGACGAGTGGCGCAGCGAGCGGGCCCGCCGGGACCGCGAGGTCGCGGTGGCGGTCCGGGAACCGGCGTACGCGGCGGTCGCCCCGGCCGCCGACGAGGAGCCGCCGAGCGGGGACGACACGCTGAAGCTGCTCTTCCTCTGCTGCCACCCGGCGCTCACGGTCAGCGCCCAGGTGGCGCTGACCCTGCGGGCGGTGGGCGGGCTGAGCACCGCCGAGATCGCCCGGGCCTACCTGGTGCCGGAGGCCACGATGAGCCAGCGGATCCGCCGGGCCAAGCAGCGGATCGAGGCCGCCGGAGCCCGGTTCGCCATGCCCTCGTCGGCCGACCGCGACGCGCGGCTGCACGCCGTGCTGCACGTCCTCTACCTGGTCTTCAACGAGGGCTACACCGCCTCCAGCGGGGCGGAACTGCACCGCGCCGAGCTGACCCGGGAGGCGATCCGGCTGGCCCGGGAGCTGCGCCGGCTGCTCCCCGACGACGGCGAGGTGGCCGGGCTGCTGGCCCTGATGCTGCTCACCGACGCGCACCGGGCGACGCGCACCGGCCCGGGCGGTGAGCTGATGCCGCTGACCGAGCAGGACCGCACCCGCTGGGACCGGGCCGAGATCGAGGAGGGCGTCGCCCTGGTGACCGAGGCGCTGACCTGGTCGGCGCCCGGGCCCTACCAGGTGCAGGCCGCCATCGCGGCGGTGCACGCCGAGGCGCCCACCGCGGCCGACACCGACTGGCGGCAGATCGTCGCGCTCTACCGGGTGCTGGCCCGGCTCGCCCCGAACCCGATGGTCACGCTCAACCAGGCCGCCGCGGTGGCCATGGTGGACGGCCCCCGGGCCGGGCTCGCGCTGCTGGGGCCGCTGGACGCCGACGAACGCACCGCCGGGCATCACCGGCTCGCCGCGGTCCGCGCCCACCTCCTCGAACTGGCCGGCGACCGCGACGACGCCCGGACCGCCTACCTGGCCGCCGCCCGGGCCACCACCAGCCTGCCCGAACGGCACTACCTGGAGGTACGCGCCGCGCGGCTGGCCACCGACCGATGAGTTACGCCGACCGGAAGGGTCCACCGGACATGGGACAGGTCACCAGTCAACTGTCGGTGTCGCTCGACGGATACGTCGCGGCGCCGGGGCAGAGCCGGCAGGATCCGCTCGGTCGGGGCGGCCTGCGCCTGCACGAGTGGTTCTTCGCCACCGAGAGCTGGCGCGAGCAGCACGGGCTGGCCGGCGGGGAGCGGAACATCGACGCCGAGGTGGTCGACGAGATGACCGCGGGCATCGGGGCGTACGTGATGGGGCGCCGGATGTTCGGCGGCGGCGAGGGCCGCTGGGATCCGGACTGGACCGGCTGGTGGGGCGAGGACCCGCCGTTCCGGGTGCCGGTCTTCGTGCTGACCCACCACCCACGCGAGCCGCTGGTCATGCGGGGCGGTACGGAGTTCCACTTCGTCACCGACGGCATCGAGGCCGCGCTGGCGCGAGCCCGGGCGGCGGCGGGCGACCTCGACGTGGCCGTCGCGGGCGGGGCCGGCGCGGTGCGGCAGTATCTCGCCGCCGGGCTGCTCGACTCGCTCTGGCTGCACGTGGTGCCGATCGTCCTGGGCGGCGGCACGCCACTCTTCGACGGTCCCCTCGACGTGCCCCTGGAACCGGCGAAGGTGGTGGCCGCCCCCACGGTCACCCACATCCGCTACCAGGTCACGCGCTGACCCCTCTCGCTGCTCCGCTCCTCGGCCGGCTGCCGACCGTCCGAGAGCTCAGAACAGCCGCCCGCGATAAGGGTGGGCCCTGCCCCACTTCTCCTCCCAGCGCAGCAGCGCCGCCTGCCACTCCGGCAGGTCCGGCCGGTACTCGCGGACCAGCGGACGCTCGGGAAGAGTCACCAGGAATGACCAGTAGTCCTCCAACGCCTGCTTCACCTCGTCGACCGGGTACTCACCGTGCTCGTGCTCCAGCCAGGAGTTCTGAATCACGATGCCGGATGAGGCGAAGGAGACCTCGTAGTTCTCACTGCTCCACTCCTCGAACGGCGGGCGGCCGTTCGACACGTCGTCAATCATCGCCAAGCCGTCGAGACAGACGAGGAAGTGCCGCGAGACATCCGCGATCAGCCAGGCCCCCAGCGTCTCGTGGCGCTTGTCGTCCACGCGGAACACCGGGAGGTTGAACTGATCGAGCGAGAACGTGATGAAGCTCAAGGTATTCCTTCCGCAGATCAGACGACGGGCCACCCGTGGGTGAACCCACCGGCGCCATCGTAGAAGCCTTCGATGGTCAGGCCGCGGTACGTGCCACGCCACATGTTCCCGCCCGCGGGAACCGCGTTGTTGAAGGCTCCGGGGACCGCTGCGTCCACCTCCGCCGGAGTCCAGTGGTCGGGATAGAAGGAGCTGACACCGTTGTTGCCCGCCTTGGGCTTCCACTCTCCGTGTGGTGGGTTCCGCGTCGGGTCGAAGAACTCGGGTTCCGCCTCGTACGCCCCGGTTCGCGGATCCCGGTTGACGGTGCCGGGCTTGAGCCGGCGGCCCGGGAAGTCCTGGCCGCCCGGCCGGTAGTGATAACCCGAGCCCTTCGGGTGCCCGGGCTTCACGTGCCCGCCGAAGACGTGGTCCCGGAAGTGGGCGTTCATCCGCCCCGGGCGATTGCGCTTGTTGGCGCGCTTCAGGTATTTCAGCGCCGCGCGCATCAGGCGGCCGCTGGCCTTCCCCGATCCCTTGGCCATCAGCCCGTCACCCGTCGAGGAGTTTCCAGATGACCTCTTGGACGAGGTTGCCGACGATGGTCCGGGCCAACTGCTGGAAGATCGGGATCTCCAGGAGCGAGGCGCCGAAGGTGACCGCCGCCGTGGCGATCGCCTGGGCGATCTCGATGGCCAGGATGACCAGTTGCACGATCACGGCGATCTTCAGGGCGAGCACGATCGCGCCGCAGATGATCAGCCCGGTGCCGGTGAGCACCGCGGCGGTCACCCCGTCGCGCAGGCTGTCGGCGGGGCTGTCCTCCCGGTTCCACCAGGACTGGAAGGCGGTGATGTCCTGGCCCGTGTGACTGGACCAGACGGTGGCGGCCCCGGTGTTCGCCTCGGCCACCACACCGGACAGGGTGCCGGAGAAGCGAATCCAGGCGTTGCCCATCTCGAAGAGCTTGACCTCGTCGGCCTCCGGCCAGGTGTAGCCGAGGATGCCGAGCAGCGAGCGCAGCTCGCCGGGTAGTTCGAGCCCCACCGTCAGCCTCCCAGCGCCTGCCGCAGCCCGTCGAAGCCCTGTTTGATGGCGGCCTCGATCTCGGCGTACCGGGCGGCCATGTCGGTGAGGTCGGTGCCGGCGGCGGCGATCTCCTCCAGCGCGCTGTCGAAGCACTCGAAGGCGAACGCGGAGACCTCGTCGTGAGCGGCGCCGATCAGCGAACCGATGTCGTCGGAGCCCCAGGGCCGGCCGAAGGCGGCCAGCTCGGCCTGGAACGCCGTCATGGCCTGGCTGAACCGGGTGGCCACGTCGCCCAGCGCGCGCCCGGAGCCGCCCAGCCCGTCCGGGTCGACCTCGATGGCCATCACCGGCCGCCCTGACGGGACAGCCGGTCCTGGGCCCCGACCAGCGCGTCGGTGAAGGCGGTGAGCTGCCGGCCGGCGTCCTCCTGGATCCGGCGCAGCTGCTCGCCGAGCGAGCCCAGGTCGACCTCGCCGGACACCGCGGCGGTCGCCTTCTCCTGGAGGTCGGCCAGCGCCGCGTTGACCGCCCCGCTGATCTCCTCGGCCAGGGATTCACTCGGCAGCCGCATCACCCGAGGATCGAGGATCAGCCCAGTGATCCGCCCGGGCGGACCGGCGGTCACCCGGACCAGGCCGTCGGCCGCCTCGCCGACCCCCTCAGGGGGCGGCGGCGCCTCGCCGTCGGCGCCGGCCGTGAATCGCCCCAGCGCGGACATGGTCTCGGACAGCACGCGGCCGAGACCGGACGGATCGACGGGGTGGGCCATGCCGAGCTCCTCCGGGGTCGAGGTCGTCTCGCATGCTACGCACTCCGCGCCAACCACGGTGACCCGTAGTGCGCGACTGTGGACAGTGTGATGTGGACGACCCCGGCCGTCAGGCGCGGCACTCCCGGGTGAGCCGCTGCGGGATCTCGACGAACGTGGAGCTGAGCCACTTCACCGGGGTCGACGACTTCGCCCCGGCCTCGATCCGCCGGGCGGCGTCGCCGACCAGCGCCTTGATCTCCGGGTCCTCGGCCCGGGTGGCCTGCCGGCGTACGTCGTCGGCCAGGTCCGCGAGGTCGGCCTTGACCTCGTCGTTGATCTGCTCGGGGGTGAGCTGCCGGCGGGTCGCCGCCGCGGAGTCGGCGGCGATCTCCTTGCTCTTGGCGATGATCAGCTTGTCGATCTCGGCGCAGACGGCGGCGGTGTTCGCCGCGGTGACCGGCGAGGGCGCGGCGGTGGCCGTGGGCGCGGGCGTGGGCACGGCGGTGACGCTGGGCGCGGCGGTCGGCTCGCCGGCCGGCGCCGCGCTCTCCTCCCCGGTGGGCTGGCAGGCCGCGGCGAGCGCGGTCATCGCCACCAGGGCGGCGGTGCGAATCGCGGTGGTACCGGACATCGTTCTCCCGTGCGTTCGGCGGCCGTTGTCCCGGCCTGCTCCGGCGGTGACGGCGCGCGGCGGGGGATCACCGCCACGCGCAGCACGCCGGGCCGGCAGGGCTCTGCCGGCCCGGCGACACGTACGACAGTAGGTCAGCTCTTGAACGCGTCCTTGATCTTTTCGCCGGCCTGCTTGATGTTGGCGGCGGCCTGGTCGTTGCGGCCCTCGGCCTCGAGGCGCTCGTCGTCGGTGGCGCGGCCGACGCCCTCCTTGACCTTGCCGGCGGTGTTCTCGGTCGCGTTGTCGATCTTGTCGTCGATACCCATGGGAACCTCCACTCAGCAGTTTCCTGACCAGGTGGAGGTACCCGGGCCGCCACCCGCTCAACCACACCGCCCGGGTGAACGAACGGCGCCGCCGGCCCCGGGGAGACCGGGACCGGCGGCACGCGACCGGTCAGCCGACCGGACGGAAGCCGCGCAGCCGGAGGCTGTTCGCCACCACGAAGACCGACGAGAAGGCCATCGCGGCACCGGCGATCATCGGGTTGAGCAGGCCGGCGGCGGCCAACGGCAGGGCGGCCACGTTGTAGGCGAAGGCCCAGAACAGGTTGCCCTTGATGATCGCGAGGGTCCGCCGGGAGAGCCGGATGGCGTCCACGGCGGCCATCAGGTCGCCCCGGACCAGGGTCAGGTCGGACGCCTCGATGGCCACGTCGGTGCCGGTGCCCATGGCCAGCCCCAGGTCGGCCCGGGCCAGCGCGGCGGCGTCGTTGATCCCGTCGCCCACCATGGCGACGGTCCGCCCCTCGCCCTGGAGCCGCTCGACCACGGCCACCTTGTCGGCCGGCAGCACCTCGGCGATTACCTCGTCGATGCCGACCTCGGCGGCCACCGCCTTCGCCACCGTGGCGTTGTCGCCGGTGAGCAGCACCGGGGTCAGCCCCAGCTCGCTCAGCCGGGCGACGGCCGCCCCGCTGGTCGGCTTCACCGCGTCGGCCACCGCGAGGACGCCGCGGGCCCGGCCGTCCCAGCCGGCCAGGACCGCCGTCCGGCCGGCGGCCTCCGCGCCGGTCGCCGCCCGCACGACCTCCTCGGGTACGTCGAGACCGCGCTCGCGCAGCAGCCGGAGCCGTCCGACCATCACCTCGCGGCCGTCGACCGTGCCGGTCACGCCGAGGCCCTCGGCGTTGGCGAAGCCGGTGACCGCGGGCAGCGGTCCCGCCTCGGCGGCGCCGTCGGCGACGGCGCGGGCGATCGGGTGCTCGGAGGCGCCCTCCAGCGCGCCGGCCAGCCGGAGCAGCTCGGCGGCGTCCGTACCCTCGGCGGGCAGCACGTCGACCAGGGTCATCTTGCCGGTGGTGACGGTGCCGGTCTTGTCCAGCACCACGGTGTCGACCTGGCGGGTGGACTCCAGCACCTCCGGCCCCTTGATCAGGATGCCGAGCTGGGCGCCCCGCCCGGTGCCGACCAGCAGCGCGGTCGGGGTGGCGAGGCCCAGGGCGCACGGGCAGGCGATGATCAGCACCGCCACCGCGGCGGTGAACGCGGCCGTCGTCCCGGCGCCGCTGCCGAGCCACCAGCCCAACGTGCCGGCGGCCAGGGCGATCACGATCGGCACGAAGACCCCGGAGATCCGGTCGGCGAGCCGCTGCACGGCCGCCTTGCCGGTCTGCGCCTGCTCCACCAGCCTCGCCATCTGGGCGAGCTGGGTGTCCCCGCCCACGCGGGTGGCCCGGACGACGAGCCGGCCGCCGGCGTTGACGGTGGCGCCGACCACGGTGTCGCCCGGCCCCACCTCGACCGGCACGGACTCGCCGGTGAGCATGCTGGCGTCGACCGCCGAGGTGCCCTCCTCGACCAGGCCGTCGGTGGCGACCTTCTCCCCCGGGCGGACCACGAACCGGTCCCCGACGACCAGCTGGTCCACCGGAATCCGGGTCTCCTGCCCGCCGCGCAGCACCGCCACGTCCTTGGCGCCCAGCTCCAGCAGGGCGCGGAGGGCGGCGCCGGCGGTCCGCTTCGACCGGGCCTCGAAGTAGCGGCCGGCGAGGATGAACACCGTCACCCCGGCCGCGGCCTCCAGGTAGATGTTGCCGGCCCCGTCGGTGCGGGTGATGTCGAAGCGGAACGGGTGGGTCATCCCGGGCATCCCGGCGTCGCCGAGGAAGAGCGCCCAGAGCGACCAGCCGAACGCGGCCAGCGTGCCGAGCGAGACCAGGGTGTCCATGGTCGCCGCGCCGTGCCGCAGGTTGATCCAGGCGGCCCGGTGGAACGGCAGCCCGCCGTACGCCACCACCGGGGCGGCCAGGGTCAGCGACAGCCACTGCCAGTAGTCGAACTGCCAGGCCGGCACCATGGCCAGCACGATCACCGGCACGGTCAGCACGACCGACACCCACAGCCGGGTACGCAGCCCGCGCAGCTCGTCCACCGGCTCCGTGGTCGCCTCGGTCGCCGCCTGGCTCGGCGGCGGCGGGACGACGGCCGTGTAGCCGGTCTTCTCCACGGTGGCGATCAGGTCGGCCGGGGCCACCTCGTCGGCGTAGCGGACGGTGGCCTTCTCGGTGGCGTAGTTGACCGTGGCCTCGACGCCGTCCATCCGGTTGAGCTTCTTCTCGATCCGGGCGGCGCAGGAGGCGCAGGTCATGCCGCCGATCGCGAGCTCGATCAGGTTCGGCGCGACCGGCAGGGACTTCGCGGTCGATGTCATCGCGGCACCTCCGGTCAATTGTGCCCGTGCCCCGGGGTGCCGTGGCCGGCGTCCGGGGTCGGGGCGGTCGTGGGAGCCGGCGCGGTGGGAGCCGGCGCGGTCTGGTCCCCGGCCACCACGGTGAACTCCGCGGTGTGCACCGCGTCGCCGTGCCGGAAGTCCAGGTAGAGACGGTACGTGCCGACCGAGGGCACCTCGGCGGCGAAGGTGACCGCCGGCCCGGCCGGGGTCCGCCCGTCGCCGGGCGTGCCCTCCGGGTGCACGTGCAGGTACGCCAGGTCGCCCTGGCGCAGCGCCACCAGGTGCCCGTACGCCCCCAGGTAGGGCTGGAGGTCGGTGACCGGTCGGCCGTTGCGGCTGACGGTCAGGGTGAGCCGGCTGGTCCGGCCGGGCTGGGGCGCGCCGGTGAGGGTGACCGTATAGCCGTCGACCGTGGTGCTGGTCGCCGGCGCGGGCAGCGGCCGGGAGTCCAGCGCGCCGGGGACGGTGACGTCGACCCCGAGGGTGAGCGGCTCGCCGCCGGTCGGGGTGAAGTCGGCGAACGCCCGCCAGACGCCGGGCCCGGCGAGCGGCGAGGCGACCCGCCAGGTGCCGTCGGCGGCCAGCTCCGGGTGGACGTGCCGGAAGCCGGAGAGGTCGCGGCGGGCGACGATCAGGTGCATGCGCTTGTCGTGCGCCACGTCGTAGGAGGTGACGGGCCGGCCGTCCGGGCCGGTGATCCGGAAGGCGAACTCGCCCGCCGGTGCGGTCACCGGCTGGAGCGTGTAGCCGCGCTCGGAGACGAGCAGCCCGCCGGGCAGATGGGGGGTGGCGGTGGCCGCGTGGCCCCCGTCGCCGTGGTCGGATCCGGCGGAGTCGTGGCCGGCGTCGGTGGCGTCGTGGCGGGTCTCGGCGGCCGGGGTGACGGGGCCGGCCAGGTGACCGACCCCGTACGCCGTGCCGAACACCGCCGCGAGCCCGAGGGCGAAGCCGCTCAGCTTCGTCGCCGTGTTCATCGTGGTACCTCGGTTTCTTCGGGTCCGCGGACCCGTCACGCCCCGACGAGGTCGTAACCGGCCTCGTCCACGGCGGCGCGGACGGTGTCCGTGTCCAACGGGCTCTCACTGGTGACGGTGACCCGGCCGGAAGCCAGGTCGAACTGGACGTCGGTGACGCCCGGCAGCGCGCTCACCTCGGTGCTGACCGAGTTGACGCAGTGCCCGCAGGTCATGCCCTGCACCTGGTACGTGGTGGTGACCATCGCGCATCTCCCTTCCCGCACCTCCCATCCTATACCCCCAGGGGGTAGTCGGAGGAGAGACGGCTCCCACTCTGGCGCTACCGTTACCCGGTGGGGGTATCGGCCACAGCGAGGACCGTACCATACCCCCGAGGGGTACGCTATCCTTGGCGTCATGACCGCACCGACGACCCCGACCCGGGGCTACACCGCCAGCAAGGACCAGCTGCTCGCGCGGCTCCGCCGCATCGAGGGCCAGGTCCGCGGCATCGAGAAGATGGTCGAGGACGACCGCTACTGCATCGACGTGCTGACCCAGATCTCCGCCATCCAGGCCGCGCTCGACAAGGTCGGCCTGGGCCTGCTGGACGGGCACGCCCGGCACTGCATGCACGAGGGCGCCGCCGAGGGCCGCGCCGACGAGATGGCCAGCGAGATGATGGCCGCCGTCGGCCGCCTCATGAAGCGCGGCTGACCCGCACCCGCTGAACCGGCCGGCCCGGTGACACGTATCCCGTCGCGAATCGTTGGGAGAGACGCCATGGGCGCCGACCACACCCGTCCCGCTCCGTCCGCCCCGCCGGGGGTACGACGGATTTTGGTCGCGACGGTGGTGCCGCTCTTCGTGATCACCGTGGTCGCCGCGCTGGTGCTCTGGCCCCGGCAGGACCGGGACCCCGCGGACGCGCCCGCCCTGCCCCGCTACCACGGCACCGTGACCCGGGTGGTGACCGAGCCCTGCCCTCCGACCCCGGAGGCGCCGGAGGGCGGTCCGGGTGGCTCCGCCGGGCCGTGCGGGACGGTGACCGTCGCGGCCGAGCAGGGTCCGGACGCCGGCCGGCAGGTCGAGACGCCGCTACCGGCCGGCCCGGGCGCGCCCAGGGTCGAGGTCGGCGACAAGGTGGTCCTGGTCGAGCTGACCGACCCGGCCGACCCGGCGGTCAAGAGCTACAACATCGCCGAGCACCAGCGCGGCACACCGCTGGTCTGGCTGGCGGTGCTCTTCGCCGTGGCGATCGTGGCGTTCGGCCGCTGGCGCGGCCTGGCCGCGCTGGGCGGGCTGGTGGCGAGCTTCGCCATCCTGCTCGGCTTCGTGCTGCCCGGGATCGGCGCCGGCCAGTCGCCGCTGCTGATGGCGATCGTGGGCGCCGCGCTGATCATGTTCGTGGTGCTCTACCTGACCCATGGCGTCACCACGCAGACCTCGGTGGCCGTGCTGGGCACGCTCGGCAGCCTGGTGCTGACCGGGGTGCTCGGCACCCTGGCCACGGCCGCCACCCACCTGACCGGCTTCGGCAGCGAGGACGCCACCACCCTGTCGATGTTCCAGCACGACGTGGACCTGCACGGCCTGCTGCTGGCCGGCATCGTCATCGGCTCGTTGGGCGTGCTGGACGACGTGACGGTCACCCAGGCGGCCACGGTCACCGAGTTGGCCCACGCCAACCCCGCGTTGTCCCGTCGGCAGCTCTACCGGGCGGCCACCCGGGTGGGCCGGGCGCACATCGCCTCCACGGTCAACACCATCGTGCTGGCGTACGCCGGCGCCTCGCTGCCGCTGCTGCTCCTGCTCGTCGCCGACTCCCGACCGGTGAGCGAGATCCTCACCAGCGAGTTCATGGCCCAGGAGATCGTCCGCAGCGCGGTGGCCACGCTCGGCCTGATCGCCGCCGTACCGCTGACCACCGGACTGGCCGCGGTGGTCACCGCCGCCGGGCGGCGCGGGACCACCGCGCGGCCGGCGGATCCGCCCGCGCCGCGGCCGCCGGCCGGGCGGGACGAGGCGCTGGAGGCACTCGGCGGGGCCGGGCCGCGCGACGGACGGTGGCCGGGCGGCGACAGGAGCACGGAGGCCGCATGGTGACACTCCGCAGCGTGACGACGGATCCCAAACGCGATCCTGGTCACGCTGGGCGAGGACGAATTCTCGCTATTGGTCGGCTTCCGGACGTAGAACACCGGGAGGACTCTCGGGTAACCTCGCTGCCGGTCACCGCTGAAGGCGCGCACCGGCGCCAGCGGTGCCGCCGCCCAATCGCCCGCGGGCGAGCCGGGGAACCAGGTACATGGGGTGAATCCGCGCGAGCGGTAGGGGCCACTTCCGTCCCGAACCCGGCAGCTAACCCGGTCGGCGGCCGACGGAAGGGAACACTGTGACGGCACCCCTGCGCCGCTGGCTGACTCCCGTGGTGGCCGTGCTCGCCGCGCTCACCGTGCTGGCCGGGCCGACCCCGGCGACGGCGGCTCCGACCACCCCCACCCCCTCGGGCCATTCCGAGGACGACGACGACCCCCTCATCACCGAGGCCATCGACACCGCCAACCGGGCCTACCTTCAGGCCAAGGCGAAGCTGGACAAGTCGCGCAAGCGCCAGCTCCAGCTCGCCCTCGAGGTGAAGGCGGCGCAGAACGACCTCGACACGCTGAGCCCGCAGGTGACCCAGATCGCGGCGCAGTCCTACCGGACCGGCCGGATGGGCGCCATGGCCATGCTGCTGGAGAGCAACTCGCCGGACTCGTTCGTGCAGCGGGCGTCCGCGCTGGACGAGCTGAACCTGTTCAACGCGCAGCGGCTCGCCGCCATCAACGCCGCGAAGACCCGCGCCGAGCAGGCCAAGATCGCGCTCGACGCCGAGGTGCGCGAGCAGGAGAAGCAGAAGAACGCCATGGCCCGCGAGAAGGCCGAGACCGAGAAGGCGCTGAAGCTGGTCGGTGGGCTCGGCTTCACCGGCGGTCTGGTCGCGGCCACCTCACCGGTCGCCCGGGTCGGCCCCGGCCGGACCGCTGACGGCGACTGGAAGCCGGAGTCGTGCAGCGAGGACGACCCGACCACGTCGGGCTGCATCACTCCGCGCACGCTGCACGCGTACAAGGAGGTGAAGCGGGCCGGCTTCAACCGCTTCGTGGGCTGCTACCGGCCGGGCGGGCCGTGGGAGCATCCCAAGGGCCGGGCCTGCGACTGGTCGCTGCAGAAGAGCGGCTTCTCCTCCTGGCGCACCAAGGACCAGCGGATGTACGGCAACAACGTCGCCGCCTTCCTCATCCGCAACGCCGACCGGCTGGGCATCTACTACGTGATCTGGAACCGGCAGATCTGGTTCCCGGCCACCGGTTGGAAGTCCTACAGCGGACCCTCCGACCACACCGACCACGTGCACATGTCGCTGCTCTGACGACGTGCGCCGAAGAGGGCCGGCCCGCGACGCGCGGGCCGGCCCTCGACGTTTTTCCGAACCGGTCAGCCGGCGAGCGCCGGGTCGGCGGGCGCGGCCGGGGCGGGCACCGGCGCGGCCGACGTGCCGGCCGGGGCCTGCGCCACCGTGCGCACCTCACCGGCACTGAGCCGGTACGACAGGCCGACCACCGTGCACCGCCCGGCGGACACCTCCTCGGCGAGCACGGCGGACCGGGCCAGCAGCGCCTCCACGGTCTGCGCGATGTGGATGTCGACGATGGCGTCGAGGTCCTCGACACCCTCCCGGGTGGCCCGGAGCAGGCTGGGCGCGACGGCGTCCACCACCGCGCCGAGGTGCCCGGGCGGCGAGTTGCCGGTGCGGACCGCCTCGCGAGCGGCCTGGACCGCGCCGCACGAGTCGTGGCCGAGCACCACCACGAGCGGGGTGCCCAGCACGGTCACCGCGTACTCGACGCTGCCGAGCACCTCGGGGCCGGCGGTGTGGCCGGCGGTGCGGACCACGAAGAGGTCACCGAGGCCGCGGTCGAAGATGATCTCGGCGGCGAGCCGGGAGTCGGAGCAGCCGACGATCACCGCGAAGGGATGCTGCCCGTCGGCGACCGCCGCCCGGTGGTCGGCGTCCTGGTTGGGATGACGCGGGACGCCGGTGACGAACCGGCGGTTACCGGCGTAGAGCTCGGCGAGCGCCTGCTCGGGAGTGGTCAGCGGCACTGAGCCTCACCTCGTCCTCGCGCGAAAACGACCTGGTCAGCCGGCCGGCGACGGAGGCGGCCTCGCCACCCACGGTCACACGCAGCCCAACCCACGTCAAGATTTACGTGATACGCATTTCATACGTCACACCACCCTTGACGGCGGCTCCTGCCCCGGCCCCGCGGCGGACGCCCGGCCCTGCGGCGGACGCCCGGCCCCGGGCGGCACCGGGAGGCGGGGCCATACCATGACCACCATGGCGACGACACCGGGCCAGAACGGGAGCGGCCGGAACTGGACGTTCCTCACCAACCACGGGCACGTGCTGCTGGCCATCGCCCGCAACCCCACCGCGCGGTTGCGGGACGTGGCCGACGAGGTGGGGGTGACCGAGCGGGCCGCCCAGGCGATCGTCGCCGACCTGGAGGCCGGTGGCTACCTCCGTCGTACCCGGGTGGGCCGGCGCAACGAGTACACGATCAACCCCAACGGGCACTTCCGGCACCCGGCCGAGGCCGATCAACAGGTGGGTGCCCTCCTCGCCCTCTTCACCGCCGACCAGGTCGCGGAGCCCGCGGCCGAGAGCTGACCGCTCCCCGCGTACGCCCGTCACCGCACGGACGGCGCGGCGACGGTAATCTCACCGCGTGCGCGACAGCTTGCGGCCGGACGGGACGACTGAGCACGTCCGTACCGGGCACCGGATCCGATCCGTCCTCTTCGGAGCGGCGGTGGCCACCCTGCTCGGCGGCACGCTGGCGGTGCCCGCACCCGCCGTGGCGGCCCCGAAGTGCGGCGGCCCGTCCGGCGGCCCCGCTCCGACGGCGGCGCCGTGGGCGCTCAACCGGCTCGACCCGGCCGCGGCCTGGCGGGTCACCAAGGGGCAGGGCGTCACCGTCGCGGTCATCGACTCCGGCGTCTCGCCCGACCACCCGCTGCTGCGCGGCCGGGTGCTCTCCGGCGAGGACTTCAACCAGCTCGCCAAGCGCGACGGGCAGTGCGACCTGGTCGGCCACGGCACCATGATCGCCGGCATCATCGCCGGGCGGGAGGGCACCGGCGCGCCGTACACCGGGATCGCACCGGAGGCCCGGATCCTGCCGGTCCGGGTGCTGGCCGACAACCAGCGGGCCTTCGACGAGTCCATTCCGGCGGAGATCGGCCACGCCATCCGGTGGTCGGTCGACCACGACGCCGACGTGATCAACCTGTCCCTCGTGACGCTCGACGACCCGGCGCTGAAGGAGGCCGTCGACTACGCCCTCGACAAGGGCGTGATCCTGGTGGCCGCCGCCGGCAACCGGCAGGAGAACCAGCAGGACCAGCCGGCCTATCCGGCCGCGTACCCGGGGGTCATCGCGGTCGCCGGAGTGGACGAGAACGGCGGGCACGTCGGCAGTTCGGTCACCGGCGACTACGTGGACATCGCCGCGCCCGGCCTGAACATCGTCGGCCCCGCCCCGCAGGGCGCCGGCTACCGGGCCGAGCCGCAGGGCGGGACCAGCTTCGCCACCGCGTACGTCTCCGGGGTCGCCGCGCTGGTGCGGGCCGCGCACCCGGACATCACCCCGAAGGACGTCGCGTTCCGGCTCACCCGCACCGCCGACAACCCGCCCGACGGGCACAACCCGCTGGTCGGATACGGGGTGGTCAACCCCTATCGGGCGGTGACCAGCCTGCTGGGCACCCGCACCGACCCGCCGCTGGGTGCGATGCCGGCACCGGCACCGCCCGCCGACCCGCTGGCCTGGCAGCGCACCGTGGCGATCTGGGCGGCCGTGGTCGGCGCGTTGCTGGCCGGTGTCCTGCTGGCGCTGCGGCCGATCCTGGTCCGGGGTCGCCGGCGGGGCTGGCGCCCGGGCCGCCGGACCGCGCCGCAGGACGCCTGACCCAGCCGGCCCGGAAAAGCACCACGGCCCCGACCCCGGCGTGAGCCGGAGCGGAGCCGCAGCGGGTCGGTCGGGTCAGCCCCAGACCTTGGAGTTGCTCATCTCGGTGGTCATGTAGTTCTCGCGGGCGATGCCCACGGCCCCACCGATCTCGTTCAGGACCTTGTTGATGTCCCGCACGGCGGCGTCCCACTGAGCCTGGTGCTGCTCGTAGGCGACGCGGTCCTGGCCCTCCCACTCGAGCTTGGTCAGCATCGAGCGCAGCGTGTCAAGCTTCTCGTCGATGGTCCGCGAGATGGCCTGCATCTGCTGGTTGCTGCTTTCGAGGACAGCGTAGTCAACCTTGATGCTCATCGATTCCTCCTCTGCCTGTCTTCGCGGATCACGGGTTGAGAGCAGAGTGGAACTTGTCCAGCATCTGCTGCTGCTCTTCGTCGTTGACCTGGTGCGTCGTGCCCGACTTGTCAAGCAGGTCGGCGATGTTGTCCATCGCCGTCAGCAGCTTGTTCGTGTCCTCGTTCCAACGCAGCATCAGGTTCTGGAAACCCGTGGACGCCCCGCCCTTCCAGGCCATGGCCAGGTCGTCGACGACGTTCCACAGCTTCTTCAGCTCACCGTCGACGTCGCTGCGCGTGGACCGCACGTCACTCGCGGCGGTGTGCAGGCTCGCTGCACTGACCTCGAACGCCATGCTTCACACCCTTCCGTCATCTCTGTGGCGGCGGATCCGCCGCGCCCCTCCCCCGCGGCAAGGCGTCACACCCCACCGACGGACACTTCAACCGAACCGTAGCGGACGACGTCCAATCCGCGCAGCCCTGCTTCCCCATGGCGCACAACGCCGTCCGGCGCACCGGACCGTACGACGTGGACGGTCGCCCGCGCCAGCGGCGGCTCAGGACGGCCGTCGATACGACCTGACGTGCATCACCGCGCCAAAGACCAGGATCACCGCCAGCAGCGCCACGAACAGCCAGAGCACCGGCTTGTCGAGCGCCCGGTCGAGCACCACCGGAATCAGCGCGGCGACGCCGGTGAGCAACACCACTTCGCTGGCCCGCTTCGCCCACGCGGCGCGGGACAACTGGGCGACCAGCGCCAGCCCGATGAAGACCGGCACGGCCACCAGGAAGTACACGAAGAGCACCAGGGTCATCTCGGGCCCCTTCCCGTCACTGGTAGAACTTGGAGTCCTGCACCCAGTCGATTTTGATGTCCTTGATGTCCGGGTCCTGGCCGGTGGCCGCCCAGCCGGGTCGGGAGTCCGACACGAAGGCGAACCGGTCGTTGCCCTGGAAGCCGGCCATGACGGCGGAGAACACCGCGCTGATGTCGCCGAAGACCAGCGCCAGGATCGCCGCGCTCGCCACCATCCCGGCCACGCCGATCGCCTCGGCGATGGGCGCGGTCGGCGGGAACGCCTGGAGGGCGACCGACACGATCACCGCGATCAGGATCGGGATGAGCGCGTCGACCAGCGCGTTCACCGCGTCGTTGAAGGCGTCCCGGGCCGAGGTCAGGGTGTCCTTGTTGGCGTTGAACGCCTCGGCCAGCGAGTTGATCTCCGCACTGAGCTTGCGCAGGAAGAGGTCGAACCCGTCCCGGTCGTCGAAGTCCCACTCGCTGTCCGACGGCGGCACCTGCTCCAGCGCCGCGCCGAACTGGTCGCCGCCGAGCAGCCGCGCCGCGTCGCCCCACTCCTTGATGGACTTGTTGACCTCGTCGTTGTCGAAGGTCTCCAGGTAGGCGATGGCGGCGCCCAGCGCGCCGGCGAAGACCAGCCACATCCAGTTGGCCCGGGCCGCGGGCAGCAGGCCGCGCACCGGCGCCGTCGCGGCGGCGACCGTGTGCGTGCCGGTCACCGTGCCGGCCGCGTTGGCGATCAGGATCTCCGACATCAGCTGCCCTCCCCGTCCACCCGGCCGGTCACTTGACCACCCACGGCTGGTCCGACTTCTCCCAGTTCTTCGCGGTCTGCTCCAGCTGCTCGGCTGCCCTGTGCAGGTGCTCGATGCCGGTCCTGACGTTCTTGAGGTGACCGTCCACCGAGGCGTTGTGCGCCTGCACGGTCGCGCCGCCGAAGAGGGTCAGCGCGCCGTCCGGCAGCTTCACGCTCTCCAGCAGCGTCTGCACGTTGCGCAGGTACTGGATCGGGCCGTCCGGGGCGTCGAGCTTCTTGCTCGCCTTGCGGATCGCGTCGACGTCGACCTTGTTCGCCACCGCGTCTCCTCCCTGGTCAGCGGCGCAGGCCGCGGGTCGGGTCGGTCAGGTCCACACCGAACTGGCGGAACCAGTCCTCCGGCGTGAGGGTGCCCTCCTGCGCCCGGCGGACCAGGTCCGAGCCGCCGAGCATCTCGGCCGTCAACTCCTGCTGCCGCTCGGCGAAGGTCGCGTACGCCGCGTCGATCGCGGCCTGGAGCGACTCGGCCAGGGTGAAGCTGTCCAGCCGCATCGCCCGGGCGTTGATCTCGATGCCACCGACCTTCATGTCACCGTCAACCGTCACCCGGACCAGGCCGTCCGGGCTCTCGCCGGTGACCCGCAGCTCGGCGCGCTGCTGCTGGAACTCCGCCAGCCGGCGCTGCTGCTCCTGCGCCTGGCGCAGCAGGTTCTCCATCGCGCCGCCGGCGCCGCCGTAACCCCACGAGGTGCTCACGACTGTCCTTCCCTCAGCTTGACGGTCGGGCCGACGCTACCGGACCCGATCATCCGACGTCCGCCCCGTCAGGCCGGCTCCGTCCAAGCGGTCTGGATGAGCTGCTGGCCGTCCCGGCGGCGGACCAGGGTGCCCCGGCCCGGCGGTTGCGGGCTCGGCCGCAGGTTGCCGAAGACGGCGCCCTCCTCGCGGCTGCCGGACATCAGCAGGCCCGGCGAGTCCAGCTCGCGCAGGCGTTGCAGCACCGGCTCGTAGAGGGCCCGGGCCACGCCGCCGACCCGGCGGGTGATGATCAGGTGCAGGCCGATGTCCCGCGCCTGCGGCAGCAACTCGTGCAGGGCGCTGAGCGGGTTGTTGCCGCCGGAGGCGACCAGGTCGTAGTCGTCCACCAGGATGTAGAGCTCCGGCCCCTTCCACCAGCTCCGGTCGCGCAGCTGGGCGGTGGTCACGTCCGGCCCGGGCAGCCGGTTCTGCAACGCGCTGCGGATCGAGCCGAGGCCCTGGCTGAAGACCTGGTTGGACGGCGCGTAGTCGAGCAGGTGGTCACCCTCCACCGCGCCCAGCAGGCCGCGCCGGTAGTCGGCGATGACCAGCCGGGCCTGGGCCGGGGTGTACCGCTCGGCGATGCCCCGGGCGATCAGCCGCAGCAGGTTGGTCTTGCCGCACTCGGCGTCGCCGAACACGGTCAGGTGCGGCTCGGTCGTCAGGTCCAGGTAGACCGGGGCGAGCGCCGACTCGTTGACGCCGATCGGGATGCCCGGGACCGACCGGTCCACCACCTTGGCCAGCTCGCTGACCGCCAGCTTGCGCGGCAGCAGCCGCACCTTCGGCGCCGGGCGGCCCGGCCAGTTGGCCGCCACGTGTCCGGCCAGGGCGACCGACGCCTCGGTGAGGTCCTCGATGTCGCGCTTGCCGTCGATCCGCGAGATCCCGGTGAGGAAGTGCAGCTTGTCGCGGGTAAGGCCGCGACCCGGCGTGCCGCCCGGCACGTTCTGCGCGGCCCGGCGATCGATCTCCGACTCGGCCGGGTCGCCGAGCCGCAGCTCCAGCTTGGTGCCGAGCAGGTCCCGCATGTTGATCCGGATCTCCGCCCACCGCACGGCGGTGACCACCACGTGTACGCCGAAACCGAGCCCGCGGTTGGCCAGGTTGGTGATGGTCTGTTCCAGCTCCTCGTATTCCTGGCGCAGCGTGTTCCAGCCGTCGACCACGAGGAAGACGTCACCGAACGGGTCGTCGGCGAACTCGCCCGCCGCCCGGCGCCGGCGGTAGCTGGCCACCGAGTCGATGCCGTGCTGGGTGAACCGGTTCTCCCGCTCGTCGATGACGGCGACCACCTCGGCCACCGTCCGGCGGACCGCCTCGATATCCCGCCGCCCGGCCACCCCCGAGGTGTGCGGCAGCCCGTCCAGGCTGCGCAGCGCGCCACCGCCGAAGTCGAGGCAGAAGAACTGCACCTCGCGCGGGGTGTGGGTGAGCGCCAGCGAGGCCAGCATCGTGCGCAGCATGGTGCTCTTGCCGCTCAGCGAGGCGCCGACGATCACCACGTTGCCGCCGGCCCCGGAGAGGTCCACCATCATCGGGTCGCGGCGCTGCTCGTACGGGCGGTCGACGATGCCGACCGGCACGGTGAGCCGGCCGCGCCCCGGCCAGTTGGCGGTGGTCAGGCCGAACGTCGGGTGCACGGCCAGCGGGGGCAGCAGCTCGGCCAGGGCCGGCGGCTCGGCCAGCGGCGGCAGCCAGACCTGGTGCGCCGGGCGGCCCCGACCCTGGAGCCGGTCGATCAGCACGTCCAGCATGGCCACGGCCTTGCCGTCGCCGGTCTGCTCCGGCTCGGGCGCGGTCTCGGCCGGGCTCGGCAGGGCCGGCGCCGGCACGTAGTCGATGCCGTACGGGACGATCCGGCGCTGCACCTGCGCCCGGGTGGACCGCTGCACCTGCCCCGGCGCCCGGTACGGGCCGGAGACGTAGGCGGCCCGGAACCGCAGCATCGTGGCGGTGTCGGTCTTCAGGTAGCCGTGGCCCGGCGCGTTCGGCAGCTCGTACGCGTCCGGCACGCCGAGCACGATCCGGCTCTCCACCGCCGAGAAGGTCCGCAGACCGATCCGGTACGACAGGTGGGTGTCCAGGCCCCGGAGCTTCCCCTCCTCCAGCCGCTGGGAGGCCAGCAACAGGTGGACGCCGAGCGACCGGCCCAGCCGGCCGATCATCACGAAGAGGTCGATGAAGTCCGGCTTCGCGGCGAGCAGCTCGGAGAACTCGTCGCAGATGATGAGCAGGCTGGGCATCGGCTCCAGCGGCTCGCCCGCGGCCCGGGCCTTCTCGTAGTCGTAGCGCGAGACGTAGTTGCCGGCCGCCCGCAGCACCTCCTGGCGGCGGTTCATCTCACCGGCCAGCGCGTCCCGCATCCGGTCGACCAGCGGCAGCTCGTCGGAGAGGTTGGTGATCACCGCGCTGGTGTGCGGCAGCGCGTCCAGCGAGGCGAAGGTGGCGCCACCCTTGAAGTCGACCAGGACGAAGTTGAGCTCCTCCGACGAGTGGGTCACGGCCAGCGCCGCCACCACCGTGCGCAGGAGCTCGCTCTTGCCGGAACCGGTCGCGCCGATGACCAGGCCGTGCGGGCCCATGCCCTCGTGCGCCGACTCCTTGAAGTCCAGCTCCACCACGTTGCCGTCCGGCCCGAGGCCGAGCGGGATGCGCAGCCGGTCCCGGTGGCTGCGCGGCCGCCAGGTCTGCTGGATGTCCACCGTGGCCGCGTCACCGACGCCGAGCAGGTCCGGCAGCTCCATGCTGCGGGCCAGCGGCTCCTCGGTGCTGGCACCCTGCTGCTGGGAGAGCCGGTAGGGGGCGATCTGCCGGGCCAGCCCCTCGGCGGCCGCCATGCTGAACCGGTCCGGCCGGCCCAGCCGGGAGGTGGCCGTGCCGCGGACCAGGTCCAGCCCGCTGCCGTCGCCGGCGTCCAGGCAGAGCAGCCAGCGGCCGGCGTCGCGGGGCACCGCGCCGGACAGGTCGATCACCGTGGCGCCGAGCAGGCCCGGCCCCATCAGCGCGCAGGTCGACGAGACCTCGCCGCCGTCGAGCACCACCACCAGGTGCGGCGCGGTGGTGAGCGGCTTCGCCTCCGGGGCGAACCGGGGCCGGCCGCCCAGCTCGTTGGCGAGCGCCGCCTCCGCCTCGGCGAGGCTGGCGAAGACCATCCGGCGCGCGCCCGCCGCGTCCGTACGCCCCGGGTGCTGGGCGTGCGGCAGCCACTTCACCCAGTCCCACACCGGCTGCCGGTCGGGCGCGGCCACCACGGCCACGAGGAGGTCGTCCGGGGCGTGGAAGGTGACCAGCTGGCCCAGCGCGGCCCGGGCCAGATCGAGCACCGGCTCCCGGTCGCCGCGCAGCGCGACCCGGCTGAACGCGCGCAGCGACAGCGCGGTGGGCAGGTCCGGCACGCTCGAGTGGGCCCGGACGAACCGGCGCAGCGCGATCGCGCTCATCGGCTCCAGGTCCTCCACCGGCTTGGTCTCCGGCGGCACGATCTCCACGGCCAGCCGCTGCGGGCCGAGCGCGATCCGGGCCTCGCCGAAGTCGTCCTCGGTGATCCGCCGCTCCCACAGCCGGCGGGAGGCGGCGACCGACCAGAGCGCGTCCGGCTCCGGGTGCCGCCAGGTCATGGCAGCGCGCTGCTGCTCGGCGGCCCGCCGGGTGCGCTTGCGCATCTGGGCCAGGTAACGCATGTAGTCGCGCCGCTGGGCGTTCAGCTCGGCCTTGTCGTTGCCGCCGCCGAGGGTGCCGACGGCCATGCCCAGCATGGACACGCCGAACAGGCCACCGGCCACGTACGTCATCATGCCGCCGCCGCGACCGGCGTAGAGGAAGGCCATCGCGCCGACGCCGCAGAGCATCGGCAGGATCATCAGCACCTGACCCATGCCCTTGGCCTGCGGCTCCGGCAGCTCGGGCGGGGACTCCAGCAGCACCTCCCCGCGCGGCAGCGCGGGCCCCGGTTGACGCGGAAGCCGGCGGAACACCACCGTGCTCACGGGTGTCTCCTCCCCAGAAGCGGCCCTGCTCGTCATCGGCCGACGCACCCGAGTCGTCGGGTGGGCAACCTGTGCGACCGCCATCGTAGGTAATCTCCCGGAGGCGCCGTGGACCCACGGGGGCGGCGCGGGCGGCCCGGGTGGATCGTAGGCGAGCACGAGGAGGCGACTTGTTGTCGGTTTTCGCCGCAGACCCTCCTGCGTCTGTCTGTCGCGCCAAAGGGCTTGTCGGGGCGGGCTTGACGACGCCGACGTCCATAGGATGCTGCAGCCGGGCATTGAAGTGGAGCGGTGAAGGCGACGTTTTGAGACGGACTCACTTGATGGGCCTGATCCTGGAGGGCGACCGTTGCAGGTGACCCGGATCGCTTACTCCACCGGCCTCAACCCTGGTAAGTACGCAGCCTTGCTGGAGCAGGCCCGGCGGCTGGGTCGGGTACGCAGCGAGGTGTGGCAGCTGTATGGCTCGGTCGCCGGTGTCGGTTCGGGTTTGAGGGATCGGCAGGTACGCGACCAATGGTTGGCCGACGGTTCGCATCTGCAGTTCGGTGTGTTGGCAAATGCTTGGAAGGAAACTGTTCGCGACGCGATGGGCGACATCGCGGCGAACCTGGAGGCGGCCAAGGTCGATGTGCGCCGGGCAGTCTTTCGCAGCAGGAGTGATCCAAGCGAGCGCAGACGGCTACTGGCCGCGTTAAGGGCTAACCGTTGGGCTGCTGACCCCTTTCTGAATCGCCAGCTGCGCAAGCATTGGAGGCGTGGGAAGAACCGCACGCACGATCAGATTGTGGTGCGCGCCGACCAGCACAACAGTTGCTTGGACGGATACGGCCGGATGTGGTTGGCAGTTCCCGGCCTCAAGCGTCGGCAGATGGTCAGGATCCCCTTGTCCACGAGCGTCGCCCCGACCGGCACACTGCGACTGATCCTGCGCGGCGGCTGGGTCGAGGTGCACTACCAGATGGACGCTTCACAGATGAGGTCGTCACAACGGCCTTGCGGCGACCAGACGATCGGCGTGGACAAGGGCTACACCGAGGCCTTGACCGACTCCGAAGGCGCTCACCACGGTGATCGGCTGGGCGAACTCCTGAGCAGCGAGTCCGACCGGTTGAAGGAGCGGAAGCGGCGTCGGGCAAAGCTGCGCTCGATAGCGAACACCGCTGCAATGCGTGGCGACCATGCGAAAGTGTGCCGAATCAAGGCCAACAACCTCGGCACCGTGAAGCGGAATCGGCAGGCCGCCCAACACCGGGCGCGGGTACGCACGGAGATCTTCACCGCGGCGCACCGGGTCGTGGACAAGGCCGCCACCGTCGTCGCCGAAGATCTCACCAAACGCTTCGCCGGGCGCAAGACGCTCGGCAAGAACATGAACCGGCGCCTTGCCGAGTGGACCCGAGGGGTCACCGCCGAGGCCCTGGCAAGCGTGTCGGAGCGCAGAGGTTCTGCGCTCGTCCACGTCAACGCCGCCTACACCTCACAAGCCTGTCACCGCTGCGGCCGGCTCGGCCGACGCAGCGGCGACCGGCTTCACTGCACCTCGTGCGGGGTGGTGTGGCAGGCCGATGTGAACGCCGCGATCAACATCCTGCAGCGAGCTGGCGACCCCGACATCGCCCTGCATACCCCGTACCAGAAGGTGAAGCAGATCCTGAAGGATAGGACCGATCGCCACCGGACCAGACTGCCGGTCCAGGACTCCAGCTCGGTGACGGCCAAGCGGAGAGCGAATTATCCGAACCGCTCAGCAAAGAGCGACTAGTAGGAAGCAGGCCACAGTGGCGACGAAGACCGCGACCGGCGGACTGAGCCGGATCACCATCGTGGCGCCGCGGACCAGGATGGATCTGGCGTTGCCGTCCGACGTGCCGCTGGCCGACCTGCTGCCCACGTTGCTGCGCTACGCCGGCGAGGACCTCGCCGACGAGGGCGTACGGCACGGCGGGTGGAGCCTGTCCCGGCTCGGGGGGCAGCCGCTCGACGGCGGCCGGACCGCCGCGCAGCTCGGCGTCCGCGACGGTGAGGTGCTCTATTTCAACCCGCGGGCCGCCGCCGCGCCCGAGATCGTCTTCGACGACGTGGTGGACGCGGTCGCGACGGCGACGAACCAGCGGGCCGGCGCCTGGCAGGTCGGCACCACCCGGGCATTCTCGATCCTCTTCGCCGGTGCAGCGCTGGCGGCCGGCGCGGCGGCCACGCTGTTCGCCGGGCCGCCGCAGCTGCCCGGCGCGCTCGCCGCGCTGGTGGTCGCGGTCGCGCTGCTGGTCAGCGCCGCGGTGCTCTCCCGGGCGGCCGGCGACAGCCGGACCGGCGCGGTGCTGGCCATGGGCGGCCTCGGCTACGCCGCGATCGGCGGCCTGCTGGTGCTCGCCGGGGACCGGAGGCTCACCGAGCTGGCCAGCCCGCACGTGCTGCTCGCGGCGACCGCGGTGGTGCTCTTCGGCGCGGTCGCGGCGCTGGCCGTCGGGGACCGGCTGCCGCTCTTCCTCGGCGCGGTCGGGGTGGGCGTGGCGGTCGGCTTCGGCGCGGCGCTCTGCCTGGCCTTCGGCATCGGCGCGGCGGCCGCCGCGGCGGTGGTGGCGACCGTGGCGTTCGGTGCCCTGCCTGCGCTGCCGATGATCTCCTACCGGCTGGCCCGGCTGCCGGTGCCGTCGATCCCGACCGGCCCGGACGACCTCAAGAGCGACACCGAGTCGGTGGACGGCCCGCAGGTGCTGCGCAACAGCGAGCGGGCCGACGCGTTCCTCACCGGCCTGCTCTGGACGGTCTCGGTGCTGGTGCTCGGCGGCGAGCTGGTGCTCGCCGACAACGGCCGGCTGCCGGCGGTGCTGCTCTGCCTGGTGCTGGCCCTGCTGGCGCTGCTGCGGGCCCGCCCGTTCCTCGGCCGCGGCCAGCGCACCCCGGTGCTCCTCGCCGGCACCCTCGGTCTCGGGCTGGCCGCCGCGGCCACCTTCGGCGCCGGCTCGCTCCCGGTCCGGCTCGGGCTGATCCTGGGCGGCCTGCTGGTGGTGACCGTGATCAGCCTGATCTACGGGCTCAGCGTCGCGGGCAAGCGGATCTCGCCGGTCTGGGGACGCACCCTGGACATCGTCGAGATCCTGCTGATCGTCGCCCTGGTGCCGCTGGCCGTCTGGGTCTGCGGCCTCTACGGCTGGATCGTCAACCTTCGGCCGTGACCGTGCCCATCGCGGTGCCCACCGGCGCGGTGGCGTAGACGCCCGGGCCGTGCTGGCCGTCCAGCGGGCGGGCCGGCACGCCGGAGCGGCGGGCGACGTCCCGGACCACCTTCACCAGTGCCTCGGCGTGGCCGTCCATGGCCGCCACCCGCAGCAACGGCGGGACCTGCCGGCCGCCGGGGAGCACCACGGCGGCGACCGTGTGCGACGGGGCGGAGGTGGCGGTCACCGCGTCCACCAGCGCGCCCAGCGAGCCGTTGGGGCGGACCCGCAGGGCCAGGCAGCGCTGCGTCCAGCCGCCGCCGCGCAGGCTGGTCCAGCTCTCCACCTGGGACTCCGGGGCCAGGTCGAGCCCGGCGCCGGAGACCACCGCGGCGTGCAGCTCGTCGCGGCTGAGCACCCGGTGGCTGAGCCCGGCGGCGTTGAGCGCATTGCCGAGCCGGCCGATGCCGGCCGCGACCGTGCGGTGCACGCCGTGCATGCCGCCACCCCGGCTGACCGTCTCGGCGCGGCCGTCGGCGATCGACAGGCGCAGCGCCACCCAGACCGTGCGGTGGGCTGCTGGCGGCGCGCCGGGCGCCGGGTACCAGACCAGGGTGTGCGAGACGACCTGGGTCTGGGTGACCGGCCCGGTGAAGTCGGCGAGCACCGCGAGCGCCCGGTCCACCGTCGCCGCCTCGATCGACCCGGCCGGCGCACCGGGCGGGCCGGTCAGCGCGACCGCGGCGAACCAGCCCCGGTCGTCCTGGCCGATGCCGAGCCGGGTGCCGCGTTCGGTCAGCTCGACGACGGACAGCTCCGGGGCCAGCGCGGCCAGCCGCGGGTCGCCGGCCGGCGCCGCGCCCCGGGCCCGGTCCCGGCGGCGGCGCAGCCGGCGGCGGAGCATGAGGTCCTCGTACCACCAGCGACCGCCCCGGCGGGCGAAGGCGGCCACCACGGCCAGCAGCGCCACCACTCCGACGACGGGGAGCAGCCAGGACGGGCCGCCGGTGGCGAACCAGACGGCGAGCGCGGCGCACTCCAGCACGACGAGCTGGCCGACGACCACCGGGCCGAGCCGACCGTGCCGGCGCATGTCGGCCGGGGTGACCGGTCGGTCCGCCGGCACGATAGGGGCGGTGGCCGTACGACCGGGTGGCGCCTGGACCTGGGTCATCGCGAGCGTCCCTTCTGGACATCCTGGGCATCCGCCGGTGCGGTGCGTCGCCGGGGGGCGGGCGGGGTCCCGGTGAACCGTCGACGGCCCCTTATCGTAGGGAAGCCCGCGGCGGAGTTCGGACCTGATCGTCGCGGACCCACCCCTGCCGGAGGTTAGTCATGCGGACCCGCCGCGATCAGGTGCAGGCGTACCGCTTCGTCACCCGCCGGATCGTCTCGGCGCTGCTCTCCGGCGACCCGGAGACCAACGACCTGCCGATGCGGCGCCTCGGCATGGCGGTGTTCGGCAGCGTCATCGCCGCCGCCGTCGTGCTCGGCGGCGCGGGCGCGTACGGGCAGTTCACCAGCAACTCCGCCCCGCTGGAGCCGAACACCCTGGTGATCGAGCGGGAGACCGGCGCGACCTACGTGTTCGCCGACGACAAGCTGCTGCACCCGACGCTCAACTACGCCTCGGCCCGGCTCATCCTCAACGACGCCGCCGCGCCGGTGCGCACCATGTCCCAGGCCTCGATCAGGGACCGGCCCCGGGGTGGGGCGGTCGGCATCGTGGGCGCACCGGACGACGTGCCGGACAGGAAGTCCCTGGTGGGCCTCCCCTGGTCGGTGTGCGACGTGCCCGACCCGAACGACCCGGAGCGCTCCACCACTCGCCTGGTGATCGACCGGCCGCTGCCCGGAGGCACCCCGCTCACCGACCGGGCGGTCCTGGTCAAGGTGAACGACGCGCGCTACCTGCTCACCGGCGGCGCCCGGCTCCAGGTCGGCGACGAGCAGGCGCTGGTGGCGTTGAAGATGGCCGGCGCGGCCACCCTCACGGTCGGGCAGCAACTGCTCAACGCGCTGCCGGTCGGTCCGGCGCTGCGCAAGGCGACCATCGACGGGGAGGGCGGCCCGAGCGGGCTGACCGTGGGCGACCGCCCGGCCCGGGTCGGCCAGGTCTACCGGGCCGCCGGTCAGTACTACGTGCTGGCCAAGCAGGGCCTGGTGGCGATCGGAGAGGTGACCGCGCTGCTGATGCTCGGCCGCGGCGGCCAGGTCACCGACATCACGCCGGACCAGGCCGGCCAGCTCCTCACCGACCAGCGGCTGGAGGCCGAGGGCCTGCCGGACCGGCTGCCCACCCTGCACGAGGTCCGCGCCGGGCGGACGGTGCTCTGCGCCACGTACCGCTCCGGGCCGGCCGGCCAGCCGACCACCACGCTGGAGGTCTTCGACCAGCCGCCGGCCGAGCTGACCGCGGCGACCGGGGTGCCGGCGCGGCAGAGCAGCCGGGACGCGGTCCGCACCGCGGAGAGCGTGCTGCTGCCCGGCGGCAAGGGCGTGCTAGTGCAGGCCACCGCCGGGGAGAGCGGCAAGCCCGCGGCCGGCTCGACGGTCTACCTCATCACCGCGCAGGGCGTCCGCTACCCGCTCGGCACCGCCTCCGGCGACGCGAAGAGCGCCCTCGGCTACGGGGAGGTGACCCCGCTCGCGGTGCCGGCGTCCCTGCTGGCGCTGGTGCCGACCGGGCCGACCCTGGAGCGCGCGGAGGCGATGAACCACTTCGATCCGGGTGCGGCGGCCGGCGGTGGCGCGACGCCCGGCCCGGGCGATGCCGCCCCGGCGCAGGGCGGATGAGCGGCGCGGGCACGGTCCGAAGTGGACCGGACCGAATGACGGGTCGCCCCGGTTGGCCCGGGTCGACTAACCTGAACGTGGCCAACGGTTCTCGACGATGACTACGGGGATGCAGCCATGACCGGGCGCACGACAGTGGACGTACTGTCCTTGGAGGACTTCCACCAGCGGCTCGAGCGCAGGCTGAGCGAGGCCGAGTCGGTGTTGAAGAAGCTCAACACCGAGATGCAGTGCCGGCCGCCGGCACTCGGCACGTTCACCGACGCCAACGACAACGCGCGTCGCTACTCCGAGACGCACCAGAGCTACGTCAACCACGTCGAGCGGTTGCGGCGGGCGATCGTGGCCGCCCAGAAGGCCACCAAGACGATCATGACGAACTACAAGACCGCCGAGGCACGCAACGCCGCCGCCGCGGCCGACATCGTCGCCGCCCTCTCCGGGCTGACCGAGGCGATGAAGCCGAAGGGAGAGGATCCGCGTGTCTGAATACACCCAGCGCTACGAGCACGTCAGCCACAAGGAGCTCTACCAGGGTGTCAACGCCGGCGACCCGAAGCAGATCGAGGGGCTCAGCGCCCAGTGGACCTCGCTGAAGGGCACCCTCGACGACCTCGGCCGCGACCTGACCGCCGACCTGGACGCGCTGCTGAAGACCTGGTCGGGTGACGCCGCCCGGGAGTTCCACCGCCGGCTCAACCTCGTCGCCGACTACTCCGGCAACCTGGCCGAGGGCATGACGGGCATTCGGCAGGCGCTCGACATGATGGCCAGCGAGCTGCGCACCGCCAAGGCGAAGGCGGAGAGCCCCGAGGAGACCGACGACAACGACAAGCTGCTCTCCGGCGCCGGGAAGGGCTTCCTGGTCGGCGGCCTGCCGGGCGCGCTGGTCGGCGGCATCGTCGGCCACGAGCAGGACAAGGCCGAACAGGAGAAGGCGCACCAGCGGATGGTGCAGGTCGTCGCCAAGCTGGCCGAGGGCTACGACTTCTCGGCGTACGGCCGGATCGTCGTGCCGGAGCCGCCGGACTCGGGGCTTCCGGGCCACGGCGACCCGACGGACCCGACGCTGCGGAGCGGCCCGTCGGTGAGCACGCCGTCGGCCGGGCCGGGTGTCGGCAGCTTCGGTCCCGCGGCGAACGGCACCGCGACCACCTCGGGCGTGCACCACACCGCCCCGGGCAGCGGCATGGTGGGCGGCGACACGACGGGCGGCGGCACGGCCGGCCAGCCCGGCGCGGGCACCCCGGGCACCATCGGCTCGGGCAGCACCGTCGAGCCCACCGGCACCTCGCTCGCCGGGGCCGGCCCGCTGACCGTCCCCGGCCCGACGACCGGCCTGGCGGGCGGCCCCGGGCTCGGCAGCACCAGCCCGACCCTGCCGGGTGGCGGCGGCAACTCCCTCTACGGCATGCCGGGTGTGCTCGGCACCGGGTCGCTGGCCGGCGGCGGCTCGGCGGGCTCCGGCCGGGTGGGCGGGCTCGGCGCCGAGGGCCGGTCGGCCGCCGGCACCGGCCGCCTCGCCTCCGGGCGGGGCGTGACCGTCGAGACGGAGGGCCGCTCCACCGGAAAGAGCGGCACCACCGGGCGGCCCGCCATGGCCGGCCGCAACGGGGTGCTCGGCGCGCGCGGCGGCGAGGACGACGAGTCCGACGGTCGGCTGACCTGGCTGACCGAGGACGAGATGGTCTGGTCCGACGGCGAGACGGCCCCGCCGCCGGTGCTCGGCGGCAACTGACCGCAGACTGACGACGGCGCGGCGTCCCCACCGGGGGCGCCGCGCCGTTTCGCGTCGGGCGGGGGTCGACCCGCACTCCCGGCAGGTGGAGGGTGCCGGTGCGGACGAGTCCGTCCACAGCGAATCGTGGGACGGGTCACGTCGACCGGGGAGATCGTCGAGCTGCACGATGCCGAACTGACCGATAGGTTGAAACGGTGCCGCCCGTAGCGTTCGCCCCGTCCCTCTGGACGGCCACGCTGCGCAGGATCGCCCGCACGGCGGTGACCGCTCTCGCGCTCATCGCCGGATTCACCGGCCCGGCCGCGATCCCGGGCGCCGACCACCTGCATTCGGCCGCGACTGCCCGCACGGCCGTCGACCTCCGGGTCGACGCCCCGACCGCCACCTCCGTCGACGTCGGGCCGGCCGGCCGGCGGGTCGCCGAAGGTTTCCGCGTCGGGCCCGCCGCCGCGCCGGCCGCGGACTCGCCCCTCCGGCACCCGCTCACCGCGCCGGCCCCCGCCGGGCCGTCGCACCGGGCCACGGCCGACGCCGCCGCACCGGTCGCGAGCCGGGACGTCGTGGTCGCCGCCGACCCCGGCGGGGCCGCCATCGCCCGCCGCGGTCCGCCGCGCGCCTGACCGCGCCGCCCCCCGGGTACGCCCCGCTCGACCGCGCCCTGCCGCACACCCGTCGAGTGCCGCCGCGACCCACCGCCCTCCGCCGGGCCCCGACCGTTGACTCCGACCGTTCCACCACGAGGTGCTGGTGATGCAGACCGTCTTCTCCACCGTCCTGCCCGACGTTCCCCGGGCCGCCGTGATCTGGCTGGCCCTGCTCGCCGTGGCGGCCGTCGTGGTCGCCGCCCTGATCGTCCGCCCGAACCGGTTCCGGTCGGTGTTCGGCGGCCGGATCAGCGAGGCCGCCCGGCCGAGCAGCATCGAACTGGCCGAGCAGGCCCGCGAGCAGGCCCGGGAGCAGGCCCGGTACGCGCAGGAGGTGGCGGTGGCCGCGTCCCGGGCGGCGACGACCGCCGAGCGGCGCCGGGCCGAGTGGCTGGCCGCCCAGGAGGAGGTCGAGGAGGCGTGGCGGGCGTACGAGGCGGCCGAGGAGGACGTCCGCCGGCTGGCCGCCGCCGCGGCGCTGCCCCTGCCCCGGACCGCCCGGACCCCCGCCGAGTACGTGGACCGGGAGCGCTGGCTGCACCGGGCGGCGCTGGACGCCCAGTGGCGCAAGGAGATCACCGTGGAGCAGCTCAGCGACATCCTCGGCCACCGGGGCTGGGATCCGAGCCGGCACCCGGTGGAGCAGGAACTGCTGCTGCGCCGGCTGGTCCGGGACAACCTCCGGGCCCGGCAGCAGGCCGCCCGGGAGCGGGAGCAGGCCGCCTGGAGGGCCGCCGAGCTGGCCGCCGCCGCCGCGCGCAGCCTGCGTGACGAGGCGTACGTGGCGACCCGCCCGGCCACCGCGCCGCAGTCGTCGCTGTCCCTCGTGGACCTGACCGGACCGGAGATCACCCGGGAGCTGTCGGCCCCGGCCCGGGCCGCCGAGACGACCCGCGACCTGACCCCGGCGGCGGCCCGGGCCCGGGCGGCGGTCCCGGCGTACTGACGCCTCCGGCGGAGCTGGCCGGGTTCGGTTAGCGTGAACACGTGTCCCGTGAAGCCTGGATACTCGTCGTGCTCGCCGCCGTCGCCGCGCTGGCGACGCTGGTCGGGGCGGTGGTCCTCGCCGTCCGGGTGGTCCGCACCCGCCGCATGCTCGGCGCGCTCGGGGTCGGCGGCAAGGTCGCCTTCTACGGCGCGCTGATCTACACGATCCTGCCGGTGGACGTGCTTCCCGACCCGATCTACCTGGACGACATGGGCGTGCTGGCCGGTGCGCTGATCTACCTGGGCCGGCTGGCCGCGAAGCACCGGGCCGCGCAGCGCAGGCTGCCCGACGGGTCGGACTCCCCGCCGGGGCCGGACCGGCTGCGCCGCCCCGTGTCATGATCGGCGCGGGGCCGGCGGTCGGCCCGGCTCAGGGCAGCGAGGACGGGACATGGCGGGCGACCACCGGCTGGACCCACACGACGAGCGCGTCGCCCGGTTCTTCCGGGAGCGGCACCTCGCCACGCTGACCACCCTGCGTCCCGACGGGACCCCGCACGTCGTACCGGTGGGGGTCACCTTCGACGCCGAGACCGGCCTGGCCCGCGTGATCACCTCCGGCGCCTCGGCCAAGGCCCGGCACGTCGCCGCGGCCGGCCCGGCCGGCACGCCCGTGGCGGTCTGCCAGCTCGACGGCCGCTGGTGGCTGACCGTGGAGGGCCGGGCGGTGCTGCGCCGCGACCCGGAGGCGGTGGCCGAGGCCGAGCGGCGGTACGCCGAGCGCTACCGCACCCCGCGTCCCAACCCGCAGCGGGTGGTCATCGAGATCGCCGTGACCCGCCTCCTCGGCAGCCTCCCGGTCACCATCTGACCCAGGCGTCACATCGGCGGTCACCGGCTGCGCGGGATGTCCGGTTTCCCGGTGACGGGGGCCACCTGCGGAAATCGGGGCGGGAAACGGGCCGTTGCACCTCCCGTACGAGCGATACGAGCGTGCGGGCGGCAGGCCCGCCGCCCCGGTGAGCGAGCGGGGCCTGCGCCCTGGAGCGCACCAGAAACCCCGAGAGCACGCCGAGCGCCACTCCCGGTGCCGCGTCTCCCACCCGGAGACGTCAACCCCCGAATGGAGCTTCGACATGAACTCGATCTTCCGTAAGAGCATGCTGTCCGTCGCCGGCCTGTGCATGTCCGGTGGCATCGTCGCCGGCCCGGCCGTGGCGGCACACGCCGCACCGGCGCAGGCCGGTCCGAAGGCGCCGCCGGCCGCCGCCAAGGGCAAGGGCAAGGGCGAGCGCAGCGCCGGCTACCAGTACGAGGCGCAGCCGAACTTCTTCTACTGCGGCCCGGCCTCGACCCGGATCGCCCTGTCGGCGGAGGGCAAGGAGGTCAGCCAGGACGAGCTGGCCGCCAAGCTGGGCACCACCGAGAACGGCACCGACTCGGCCATCGACATCACCCGGGTGCTCAACGAGTACACCGGTGGCAAGTACAAGACGACCGAGATCCGGGACGACGCGGCCACCAAGGAGCAGGTCGAGCGCCTGCGGGCGGACGTCAAGGCCGCCGTGGACCAGGGTCGGCCGGTCGTCGCCAACATCCTGGGCGGCGCGCTGGACATCGACGGTGTCGAGCACAGCTACCCCGGCCACTACGTGACCGTGGTGCAGTACAAGGACGACGGCAACACGGTGCTGATCGCCGACCCGGCCAGCCCGAACGAGCCGACGTACTGGATGGACGTGACCGAGCTGGCCAACTGGATCGCCGGCCGCGGTTACAGCTCCTGACCGAGCGCGCAGGGCCGGTCTCCCCCGAGCGGGGAGGCCGGCCCTTTCGGCGTCCGTCCGGTCCCCGGCCCCGCTAGAGTCTGGACCGTGCGTCCGGTGATCTTCGACCTGTTCCACACCCTGGTGCCCGGCGGCGACCCCGAACGGGACCGCGTGGTCGGCGAGATGGCGCTGATGGTGGGGGTGGAGCCGGCCGCACTGGTCGAGGCGTACCACGCCACCTGGCGGGACCGGATGACCCGCTGGGACGCCGCGGAGACGGTGCGCATCCTGGCCGGGCGGCTCGGCGGCGCGCCCACCGAGGAGCAGGTGCTCCGGGCGGCGGCGCACCGCCGGGAGCTGGCCGGTCGGCTGCTGGACGGGGTCCCGCCGGCGACCCTCGCGGTGCTGGACGCGCTGCGCGCCGACGGTCACCCGATCGGCCTGGTCAGCAACGCCACCGCGGAGACCGCCGAGGCGTGGCCGTCGACCGACCTGGCCCGCCGGTTCGACGTGGCGGTCTTCTCCAGCGACGTGGGCCTCGCCAAACCCGACCCGGCGATCTACCGGCTGGCGGCCGAGCGCCTCGGCGTCGCACCGAGCGAGTGCGTCTTCGTGGGCGACGGCGCGGACGGCGAGTTGGCCGGCGCGGCGGCGGTCGGCATGACGGTGGTCCGCACCACCGAGCACAACGACAGCGACCCGGCCTGGGTCGGCCGTGAGCTGACCGCCCTGGGCGAACTGCCCGGCCTGCTCCGCGAGCCGGCCCGCGGGCGCTGACCCGGCGACGCCCTCCCGCCACGGGGACGGGAGGGAGTCGGGCGCCGGGATCAGCGGGTGAGGATCTGCGACAGCACGTCGTGCACGTGGGTGTTCGGGTGCTTGCCGGTGAACTGCTCGGCCAGCGGGCCGTACGCGGTCACCGGGACGTCGGCGCCGGTGTGGCCGCTGGTGGTCCAGTCGAGGTTGAAGGTCTGGGCGCTGCCCTTGATCGGGAACGGCCCGTCCTCGGCCGAGATGCCGTCACCGGACTCGTCGGTGGTGGCGGTGTCCTCGACGGTCAAGCCGCCGCACTCGTGGTCGCCGGTCACCACGACCAGGGTGTCCGGGTGGCCGGCCGCGTAGTTGCGGGCCACCGCCACGGCCTTCTCCAGCTCGCCGAGCGCCTGGAGCATCCGGGTGCCGTTGTTGTCGTGGGCGAACTCGTCGATGCCCTCCTCCTCGACCAGGAGGAAGAAGCCCTTCTTGTTCGTCGACAGCGTCGACAGCGCCTTCTCCGTCATCATGGCCAGGCTGGCCGGCGGGGCGTAGACGTCGCCCTGGCCCTCGGGCCGCTGCTGGAACAGCTCCTCGTTGCCGAAGAGGCCGAGCAGCTTGCCGCCCTTGGCGGCCTGGAGCTGGGCGGCGGTGGAGACGTACTGGTAGCCCTTGGCCTTCGCCTCGGCGACCAGGTCGCCCTTGGTGCCCTTGCTGGCCTCGGACGGGTCCTCGGCCGGCTGGTCCGGGTACGCGCCGGCGTTGCCGGCCGGCAGCCACCAGTCCTCGCCGCCGCCCAGGATCACGTCCGGCCGGGTGACCTCCAGGTACTGCCGGGCGATCTCGTCCTGGACCGAGCGGTCGGCGGTGTTGGCGAAGAAGGCCGCCGGGCTGGCGTCGGTGACCTGGGCCGTGGTGACCAGGCCGGTGGCCTTGCCGGCCGCCTTGGCCTGGGCGCCGAGGGTGGGCAGCGGGTTGCCGTCCACGTCGACGCTGATCGCGCCGTTGTAGGTCTTCTCGCCGGTGGCCCAGGCGGTCGCCGCCGCGGCCGAGTCGGTGATCGGCGTCTTCGGGTCGTGCGGGCTGGTGGTGAGCTGGCCCGAGTACGGCAGCTTGTCCATGGCGAGCTGGCCGTCGAGACCGGCCAGGTAGAGGCGAGCCGCCTCGCGCTGGGCGGCGGCCATGCCGTCGCCGTTGATGAAGATGACGTTGCGGGCCTTGCCCTTCGCCGCGCCGGCGTCGGCGGCGGTGATCGGGTTGGCCAGGCTCAGTCCGGCGGCGGCCACCGCCCCGGCGACGACGGGGGCGAGCAGCCAGCGGCGGGAACGGAATGTCACGGGTGTCCTCCTGGCGGATGGAACGCTTGGCGGCCATCACGCAACCGCAGCCACAGGCCGAACAGCTGACCGGCAGATTAACGGAGGACGGCCGTTGCCGGGACTCTTGTCGCCCTGGGCAACGGCATTTCGGCTGGTTGGGTCGACCGCACCGGGGTAGTGGGCCAGACAAGCCGTTCCGCAACCCACCGGTAAGGGGCCACCGAGATGACCGACGTACAGACGGAACGGGACGTCGTCGACGTCCTGATGACCGACCACCACGAGGTCGAGGCGATCTTCGTCGAGCTGGAGAGCCGGCAGGGCACGCCGGAGCACCGGCGGCAGCTCGCCGACGTGGTGATCGCCGAGCTGGTCCGGCACGCCGTGGCCGAGGAGGCCTACGTCTACCCGGCCGCCCGCAGGTCCCTCCCGGACGGCGACCAGCTCGCCGAGCACGAGATCGCCGAGCACGCCGACGCCGAGCGGACCATGAAGGAACTGGAGTCGCTCGACCCCTCCGACCCGCGCTTCGACGAGCTGCTGGGCAAGCTGACCGCGACCATCCGGCACCACGTGCAGGACGAGGAGAACGACCTCTTCCCCCGGCTCCGCGCGGCCTGTGCCCGCGAGGAGCTGGTCGAGCTGGCCGGCAAGGTGGAGGCGGCGAAGAAGTCGGCGCCGACCCGGCCGCACCCGGCCGCCCCGGACCACCCGCCGGCGAACAGGCTGCTCGCCCCGGGCACCGGCCTGGTCGACCGGATGCGCGACGCGCTCAGCGGCCGGCCCACCTCGATGAAGGAGCTGCGCGAGAAGTCCTGAGCACCGACCGCGGCGGCAACGCTCCCGGCACGGGGGGCGTGGCCGCCGTCGGGTGTCAGGGTGTTTGCGGGTACGGGTCGAGCGGGCGCTCGAAGAAGCTCTCCAGCACCACCACGGTCTGCGTGCCGGTCACGCCCTCCACCTGGAACAACCTGCGCAGGCTGGCCTGGAGTTGCTCGGGCGTGCCGACCCGGATCTTCACGAGCAGCGAGGCGGGGCCGGCGATCACGTGCGCCTCCTCCACCTCGGGCAGCGCGGCGAGCGCGTTCCGGGTGGACCGGTCGCCCATCCAGGCGTTCGCCTCCACCAGCACGAACGCCAGCACGCCCCGGCCGACCGCGGCCGGGTCGACGTCCACCGTGGTCCGCCGGACCACCCCCTGCTCGCGCAGCTTGCGCACCCGTTCGTGTACCGCCCCGGTGGAAAGCCCGACCGCCCCGGCCAGCGCCGCGTACGACTGGGTGGCGTCGTGTTGCAGCGCCGCGATCAGCTTCCGGTCCACGTCGTCCACGTCCGCGCCTCCGTCAGGTGTTCTACCTCATCGCCGAATGTCGTTCGGCCATGTTAGCGTCTTGCCGAATCTCAGTCACAGGTGGAGGCGGTCAGCGTGGATCGGTTCAGGACGCGTTTCGAGGTGCGGGACGAGCGGTTCCGCCGGGTCAACGGCGACGAGTGGACGGAGTGCCTCTGGACCGGGGGCCGCTGGCTGGAGGGGCCGGCCTGGTTCTCCGCCGGGCGCTACCTGGTGTTCAGCGACATCCCCAACGACCGGCTGCTGCGCTGGGACGAGACCACCGGGGCGGTCGGGGTGTTCCGCCAGCCGGCCGGCTACGCCAACGGGCACACCGTCGACCGACGGGGGCGACTGGTGAGCTGCGAGCAGGGGCGGCGGCGGGTCACCCGGACCGAGGCCGACGGCACCGACACGGTGCTCGCCGAGCGCTGGCGCGGCAAGCGGCTGAACAGCCCGAACGACGTGGTCGAACACTCCGACGGCTCGATCTGGTTCACCGACCCGAGCTACGGCATCGACAGCGACTACGAGGGTCACCGGGCCGAGAGCGAGATCGGCGGCAACCACGTCTACCGGATCGACCCGCACGACGGCGAGGTGCACCGGGTCGCCGACGACTTCGGGCAGCCGAACGGGCTGGCGTTCAGCCCCGAGGAGTCCCTGCTCTACGTGGTCGACACCCGGGCCAGGCACCTGCGCCGGTTCGCGGTGACCGAGGGCGGCGCACTGCGCGGCGGCGAGGTCTTCGCCACCTGCGACGCCGGCTCCTTCGACGGGGTACGCCTCGACGACGCCGGCCGGGTCTGGGTGGCCGCGCACGACGGGCTGCACTGCTTCGACCCGGACGGCACGCTGCTCGGCAAGCTGCACCTGCCGGAGGTGGTCGCCAACTTCACCTTCGGCGGCCCGAAGCGCAACCAGCTCTTCATCTGCGCCTCCAGTTCGCTGTTCAGCCTGCGGGTCAACGTCAACGGGGCGCGCTACCCGGGCTGGTGATCACTCCTCCGGGGCGATCCGCCGGAGGCTGTCCACGTCGGACACCACGATTGCCTCCAGCGGGCAGGACTCGGCCGCGTCCAGCACCGACTCGTCGGCGGTGATCCGCTCGGCCACCGGCCTCGACAGCCCGTCGACCAGCACGAAGTGCTGCGGCGCCACGCCGGCGCAGATCCCGGACCCGATGCACCGGGTGGGGTCGACGTGCAGCCGCCACTCCATCTCCCCGCTCACGTTTCCGCCCCCGTCCCGGCCCGGCTCACCAGGCCACCGGCATCGCCACCAGGCCCCGCACCAGCAGGCCGCTCTTCCAGGTCAGGTCCTCCACCGGCACGGCGAGCCGGAGCCCGGGCGCCCGGTCGAGCAGGGTCTCCAGCACCACCCGCAGCTCCATTCGGGCCAACTGCGCGCCGACGCAGTGGTGCACGCCGTGGCCGAAGCCGAGGTGCGGGTTGACCGCCCGGGTCAGGTCCAGCCGGTCGGCGTCGGCGAAGACCGTGCCGTCCCGGTTGGCCGCCGGGATGGAGACCACCACCGGCTCGCCCGCCCGGACCAGCACCCCGCCCAGCTCGACGTCCTCGGTGGCGTAGCGGGGGAAGGCGGCCGTCGCGCCCAGCGGGATGAACCGCATCAGCTCCTCGACGGCGCCCGGCACCAGCTCCGGCCGGTCCCGCAGGGTGTCCCAGGCGCCGGGGGTGGTGAGCAGGACGTACACCATGTTGGGGATCTGGGTCACGGTGGTCTCGTGGCCGGCGGCGAGCAGCCCGGCGGCGAGGGTGACGATCTCCTGCTCGGTGAGCCGGTCGGCGTTCTCGTCGCGGGCCCGGACCATGGCGCTGAGCAGGTCGTCGGTGGGTTCGACCCGGCGCCGGGCGATCAGCCCGCCCATGTAGGCGAGCAGGCTGTCGAGGTAGTGCTGGGCCAGCCCGGAATCCAGCGAAGTGGTCGAGACGATCGCCTCGGACCAGTAGTGGAACCTGTCCTGATCGGACACCGGCACGCCGAGCAGGTCGCAGATCACCCGGATCGGCAGCGGGGTGGCGAGGTGCGCCACCAGGTCGGCGGGCGGCCCGGCGGCCAGCAGCCCGTCGACCAGCTCGTCGGCCACCGCCCGGGTACGCGGGCGCAGCTCCTCCACCCGGCGCGCGGTGAACGCCTTCGCCACCAGCCGGCGCAGCCGGGTGTGCTCCGGCGGGTCCATCGAGAGGATGCCGGTCTCCTGCTGGCGCGGCGTGTTGCGGGGTTCGTCGCGACTGACCGACGCGGCCCGGCTGAACCGGGGGTCGCCGAGCACCGTCTTCACGTCGGCGTGCCGGGTGGCCAGCCAGGCGGGCTCGCCGTAGGGCAGTTGGACCCGGACCAGCGGCTGCTCGCGCAGCTCGGCGTAGCGGGCGTCCAGGTCGAGCCGGACAGGGGCGTTGAACGGGTAGCGCTGCGGGATGGTCGCCTCGGAAGTGTCGGTCACCGGCTGGCTCGCTCTCGTCCACGGCACCGCGGGCGGTGCGGGTCGACTCCGCACAACTCGACGCCGAGTCATGCCCCGACTGCGGATGGTAGCGAGATCGGTCGATGGAAACCAGAGGACTGTTCCGGTCCCGACACGACGATCCCGGGCCACCCACGCGGGACGGCCCGGGATCGCGGCGCGGTCAGCGGCCGATGTCGCCCTCGCCGGTCCGCTGCTGCGCCATGTCGACGCCCTTGTCGATCTTCTCGTCGTACTTGCCCTCGGTTCGTTTGTCGGCCATGTCGCCGCCCTTTTCGATCCCCTGGTCGACCTGCTTGTCGTGCTTGTCGGCCACGTCCTTGGCCTTGTCCATGAAGTCGCTCATGCCGGTTCTCCCTTCGATACCGTGAGTGCCTTCCCTGGCGCCGGAGGCACAAACGCGCCACGTCTGAAGGCCGCCCGGGTGTCGGATTCGCGTGCGTCGGGTACCAACGGCCACGATCGAGGAGGCGACGTGGACGAGGACGCTGGAACGCCGGAATCGGCGGAGCGGAACCGGGCGGCGGGACCGCGGCAGACCTGGGCGGGCCTGCCCTGGCCGGTGCGGACCGCCGTCACCTGGAGCGCCTGCCTCGTGGTGGTCATCGCCGCGCTCTGGCTGCTCGGGAAGATCGCGGTGCTGCTGGCGCCGCTGGCCGTGGCGCTGGCCGGCACGCTCTTCCTCGCCGCGCTGCTCGACCCGGTGCTGCTCCGGCTGCGCCGGCTCCGGGTGCCACGGGCGCTCGCCGCCCTGCTCAGCGTCCTGCTGCTGCTCGGCGTCCTGGTCGGCGTCGGGGTGCTGGTGTGGAACCTGACGGCGAGCCAGTTCAGCGAGCTGAGCCAGCAGCTCGAACAGGGCCTGGAGCGCAGCCGCGACTTCGTCACCTCCAGCCTGCCGGTCACCGACGAACAGCTCGACCGCCAGATCGAGCAGATCCGGAGCGGGCTGAGCGGCAGCGCCCCCGACCCGGTCGCCGGGGCGCGGACGGCCGCCGAGGTCGCCGGCTCGATCCTGCTCGCCCTGGTGCTGCTCTTCTTCCTGCTCAAGGACGGCCGGTCGATGTGGCACTGGGTGCTGGGCCGGATGACCGGACCGCGCCGCGACCTGGCCGCCGAGGCAGGCCGGGCCGGCTGGCGGACGCTCGGCGCGTACAGCCGGGGCACCATGATCATCGCGGCGATCGACGCCCTCGGCATCGGGTTGGCGCTGGTGGTGCTCCGCGTACCGCTGGCCCTGCCGCTCGCGCTGATCACCTTCCTCGGCGGGTTCGTGCCGATCATCGGCGCCACCGTGGCCGGCGCGATCGCCGTGCTCGTCGCCCTGGCCGCCAACGGCCCCACGACCGCCCTGCTCACCCTCGCCGCGGTGATCGCCGTGCAGCAGATCGAGGGCAACCTGCTGGAGCCGCTGGTGATGAAGCGGCAGGTGCAGCTGCACCCGGCGATCATCCTGGTGGTGGTCACCGCCGGCACGCTGATCGCCGGCATCGCCGGCGCGTTCGTCTCGGTGCCGATCGCCGCGGTCACCTGGCGCGTGCTGGACACCGTGCAACGCCACCGCGCCACCCTGCCCGGCTGACGCGGCTCGCGGTCAGGCCGGATGGGGCTGGCGCAGGTGGGTGATGAACCAGCTCCCGGCCTGGTCGGCCACCTGCTCCAGGGTGCCCGGCTCCTCGAAGAGGTGGGTGGCGCCGGGCACGATCCGCAGCTCGGCGATGTCGCCCAGCTCCGCCCGGGCCTGCTCGTTGAGCACGATCACCTGCTCGTCCAGCCCGCCGACGAGCATCAGCGTCGGGGCGCGTACCGCCGAGAGCGAGCTGCCCGCCAGGTCCGGGCGGCCGCCGCGGGACACCACGGCGCCGACCTGCTCCGGCCGGGCCGCCGCGGCGACCAGGGCGGCGGCCGCGCCGGTGCTGGCGCCGAAGAGCCCGATCGGCAGCCGGCCCAGGGTCGGCTCGGCGGCCATCCAGTCGACGATGGCGGCCAGCCGCTCGGCGAGCATCCCGATGTCGAAGCGCAGCTCGGCGGTGACCGCGTCCCGCTCGTCCTCCTCGGGGGTGAGCAGGTCGACCAGCACCGTGCCCAGCGCCCGCCCGTTGAACTCGTGCGCCACCGCGACGTTGCGCGGGCTGTGCCGCGAACTGCCGCTCCCGTGCGCGAACAACACCACCCCCACCGCCCCCGACGGCACGATCACATCCGCCGGCAAACCCCCGTCCGCGACGGGCACCCAGACCTCACGCGTCTCCCCCATACCCCACACCTCCGCCCCGCTCATACCCACCGACGCGGTGATCATGAGAACCGTTCTCCCCCACCGCCAACCTCATGAACACCGGGGTGGGGGCCGGGCGCGTGAGGGTTGCCTTGACGTCGGCGGCAAGGTTTAGCGTTTGGGCGGTCAGGGGCGAGCAACCTGGTGGGGCGGGTGGGATGCGAATCGGGGAGTTGGCGGAGCGGGCCGGGACGAGCACCCGGACCCTGCGGTACTACGAGTCCCAGGGGCTGGTGTGCCCGCGCCGGTCGGCGAACGGCTACCGGGTCTACGACGAGGCGGAGCTGCGCGTCGTGCACGAGATCCGGGCGCTGCTGGCGGTCGGCTTCGGGCTGGACGACATCCGGCCGTTCGTGGCCTGCCTGCGGGCCGGCAACAGCTCCGGCGACGTCTGCCCCGACTCGGTGGCGGTGCTGCGGCGCAAGCTCGCCGAGGTGGACGACTACCTCGACCGGCTCGGCGCGGTCCGCCACCAGCTGCACGACCAGCTCGCCCGCGCGATCGCCCATCGGGAGGAAACATGCCTCAGGACACGCAGCAGGGCCGACTGACCCCGGTCACCGACGAGACCTTCGCGGAAACCGTGTTGGCCGCCGACCGGCCGGTGGTGGTCGACTTCTGGGCGGAGTGGTGCCCGCCCTGCCGCCCGGTCTCCAGGCACCTGGCGGAGCTGGCCGAGGAGTTCGGCGACGCCCTGCGCTTCGTCACCGTGAATTCGGACGAGAACCCCCAGAGCACGCGGGCGTACCAGGTGATGTCGATGCCGACGATGCTGGTGTTCCGCGACGGCCAGGTGGTCGGCTCGATCGTCGGCGCCCGGCCGAAGAACCACCTGCGGCTGAGCTTCGCCCGGCACCTCGACGGTTGAGCCGGCCGGGATCGGGAAGGCGCGGGGTGACCACGGACCCCGACCGATCGCGAGGATCGTCATGGCGAAACAGGACAGGTCCCAGGAGCAGGAGCTCACCGACCAGGAACGCCGCAAACAGGAGCTGAAGGGCTCGTCGGACTGGGCGGACCGCGCCTCCGTGGCCCGCACCGCCGACGACGCGCGGGCGACGGCGCCACGCGACGCCGGCGGCCGGCCGTCCAACGGCCGCCAGTTCTGACGTACGTCCGCAAGCCCCGGCCCGCGCACTCGCGGGCCGGGGCTTCGGTCAGGTCATGTTCTCCGGCAGGTGCATCAGGGGCGCCCGCCCCGGCGGCTGCTCCGGCTGCGGCCCGGCCGGGTGCGCCGGCGGCACCGGCACGGTGACCGGCTGGGCGGCGGTGACGCGAATCGTCTCGGCGTGGTGACGCAGCTCCACCACGGTGTCCGGTCCCCCGTTGCGCAGCGAGTACGTGGTCTGGTGCGGCCGGACGTCGACCCGCAGCCGCATCGAACGCCACTGCAGGGAGAACTCCAGCCGGCTGAGCCGGCTCGGGAGCCGGGGCGAGAAGGAGAGCGTTCCGTCGTGGTCGCGCAGGCCACCGAAGCCGGCGACCAGGGCGATCCAGGCCCCGGCGAGCGAGGCCATGTGCACCCCGTCCCGGGTGTTCTCGTTCAAATCGTGCAGGTCCATCAGCGCGGCCTCGCGCAGGTAGCGGTGGGCCAGCTCGGGGTGCCCCACCTCGGCCGCCATCACCGCCTGGGTGCAGGCGCTCAGCGAGGAATCCCGTACGGTGCGCCGCTCGTAGTAGTTGAAGTTGCGCATCTTCTCCGGGCCGCTGAACGCGTCGCCCCGCCAGTGCATGGCGAGCACCAGGTCCGCCTGCTTGACGACCTGCTTCCGATAGAGGTCGAAGTACGGGTAGTGCAGCAGCAGCGGGTACTTCTCCGGCGGGGTGTGCTCGAAGTCCCACTCCTGCAACCGGGTGAAGCCCTCCACCTGCCCGTTCACCTCGATCTCCCGGTCGTACGGGAGGTGCATGGCGTGGGCCGCGTCCCGCCAGGCGGCCGCCTCCTCCTCGGTGACACCCAGGTCGAGAGCCTGATCCCGGTGGCGCATCGCGCACTCGGCGGCGGTCAGCAGGTTCCGCTGCGCCATCAGGTTGGTGTAGACGTTGTCGTTCTTGACCGCGGTGTACTCGTCCGGGCCGGTCACCCCGTCGATGTGGAACCGGCCGGTGCGGTCGTGGTGACCGAGCGACCGCCACAGCCGGGCCGTCTCGACCAGCAGCTCCAGCCCGATCTCCTGTTCCACCGTGCGGTCGCCGGTGACGAGCACGTAGCGGCGCAGCGCGTCGGCGATGTCGGCGGCGATGTGGAACGCGGCCGTCCCGGCGGGCCAGTACGCCGACGACTCCGGCCCCTCGATGGTCCGCCACGGGAAGGCGGCCCCCGCCAGGTTCAACGTCCGGGCCCGCTCCTGCGCCTGCGGGAGGGTGGAGTGGCGCCAGTAGAGCGCGTCCCGTACCGCCCCCGGCTGGGTGTAGGTGAGCACCGGCAGCACGAACATCTCGGTGTCCCAGAACGCGTGCCCGTCGTACCCCGGGCCGGTGAGGCCTTTGGCGGCGATCGGCCGGCGTTCCGCGCGGGCACCGGCTTGGAGCACGTGGAAGAGGCCGAACCGGACGGCCTGCTGCACCTCCGGGTCGCCCTCCACCCGCACGTCGGCGGCGTCCCAGAACTCGTCGAGGTATTCCCGCTGCTCCCGGCGCAGCCCGTCCCAGCCGTCCAGCCGGGCCGCGGCCAGCGCCGCACCGACCTGGTCGCGCAGCGCCGGCAGCGACCGCCGGCTGGACCAGCCGTACGTCAGGTACTTGACCACCCGCAGCTTCTGGCCGGGCTTGAGCACGCACCCGATGGTGGTACGGACCCAGTCCTCGTAGCCCTCGGATTCGATGCTGATGCGCTCCGGGGCGTCCACGTCGTGCGCCATCTGGGCGGCGACCCGCAGCCCGCTGACCTTGGTGCGGTGGATGAGCAGCCCGCCGTCGTCGGTGGTCAGCTCCTCCTCGGCCTGCAACGGCGACTCGAGCACGGCGGCCACCCGGGGGTCCCGGCTCTGCGGCGGCAGCGTCTCGTTGGCCACCAGCTCGGACTGGAGGATCAGCCGCAGCGGCCCTTCCAGCGCCTCGACCTCGTAGTGGATCGCGGCGACCGCCCGCTGGGTGAACGACACCAGCCGGGTGCTGCGGACCTTCACGTCCCGGCCGGCCGGCGAGCGCCAGTGCAGCTCGCGGTGGAGGGTGCCGGCGCGCAGGTCGAGGACCCGCTCGTGGGAGAGCAGTTCGCCGTAGCGGACGTCGAGCGGCTCGTCGTCGACCAGCAGCCGGAGCAGCTTGCCGTTGCTGACGTTGACGATGGTCTGCCCGGACTCGGGGAAACCGAAGCCGGCTTCCGCGTACGGCAGGGGGCGCAGCTCGTAGAAGGAGTTCAGGTAGGTGCCGGGCAGGCCGTGCGGCTCGCCCTCGTCGAGGTTGCCGCGCAGCCCGACGTGGCCGTTGGAGAGGGCGAAGACCGACTCGGACTGGGCCAGCACGTCCATGTCGAGGCGCACCTCACGGACGTGCCACGGCTCGACCGGATACGCCCGTTCCCGGATCACGCGGCCACCCCGGTGAGCAGCTCGGCCAGGTCGGTGACCACCACGTCGGCGCCGTGCGCGCGCAGGTCGTCGGCCTGGCCGACGCGGTCGACGCCGACCACGTACCCGAAGCCGCCGGCCTTCCCGGCGGCGACGCCGGCCAGCGCGTCCTCGAAGACGGCCGCGTTCGCCGGCTCCACCCCGAGCAACTGCGCGCCGGCGAGGAAGGTGTCCGGGTGCGGCTTGCCGCGCAGCCCGCGCTCGCGGGCGACGAGCCCGTCCACCCGGGCCTCCAGCAGCGGGTCCAGCCCGGCGGCGGCGACCACGTCCCGGCAGTTGGCGCTGGCTGAGACCACGGCCCGGCGCAGCCCGGCGCGGGCGGCCGCCTCCAGGTAGCGCACCGAGCCCTCGTAGACCTCGACGCCGTCGGTGTGGATCCGCTTGAGCAGGATGACGTTCTTCCGGTTGCCCACCCCGTTGACGGTTTCCGCCTCGGGCGGGTCGTCCGGCGAGCCCTCGGGCAGGGTGATCCCGCGCGAGGCCAGGAAGGAGCGCACCCCGTCGGCCCGCGGTTTTCCGTCCACGTACCGGTTGTAGTCCGGGCCGGGGTCGAACGGGCGGAACGGCTCGCCGGTGACCGCCGCGCGTGCCTGCAGGAACGCGTTGAAGGTCTCGGTCCAGGCGGCGTTGTGCACCTTGGCGGTCTGCGTGAGCACACCGTCGAGGTCGAAGAGACAGGCGGTCACGTGAGCGGGTAGGCCCAGCATTGTCTGAATCTATCCATGGCACCGGCCGGGCAAACCCGATTCGGACCTCAGCGGTTCGGGCGAAGTGTCCAGACCACGGTGAGCACCGAGGTCACGGTGCCGTCCTCGGTGCCGATCTCCACCTCGACCGGGAACTCCGGCCGTTGCCCGGCGTCCAGCTCGGCGATCACCTCGGCCGGGGTACGCCCCAGCCGGGCGGTGGCCAGGACCGGCCCCAGGGCGACCTTCTGGTAGCGGATGCTGGCGGTCACGGCCAGCGGCACGGCCCGGTCGAGCACCGGCCCGAACGCGGCGAGCACCACGGCCCCGGAGGCGGTCTCCCCGAGGGTGAACATGGCCCCGGCGTGCGGGCCGCCGACGTGGTTGTGGTGCTCCGGGGCGTCGGGGAGCCGGACCACGGCCCGGACGCCGCCCTCGGCCTCGGGGGCGACCTCGACGAATTCGATACCGAGCGTGCGGGCGAACGGCACGGCCTCCAGCAGACCGGCCGCCACCTGGCGAGAGTCGATGGACATGCCCAGACGCTACTTGTCAGTAACTTCCCCGGCAAGGGCGCCCGGGTCAGCGGGCACGGCCTGGCCGGCGGTGTTTCTTTCGGCATCGCTGCGCAGCACGCAGAACTCGTTGCCTTCGGGGTCGGCCAGCACGACCCAGCCGCTGCCGTCAGGCTCACGTCGGTCGGCGACGACGGTGGCACCCAGGGCCAGGACCCGCTCGACCTCCCGGTCGCGCGGCACGTCCGGTTGCAGGCAGATGTGCACGCGGTTCTTCACGGTCTTCGGCTCCGGCACACGCTGGAAATAGAGCCTTGCGCCGTCGGGCGGCTCGATGACGAGCTCCTCGTCATCGGGCTCGAACTCCGGGTCGACCGGGCAGTCGAAGACCCTGCTCCAGAAATGCGCCAGCTCGTACGGGTCGGCGCAGTCGAACGAGACGTTGCGGATCAAGGTCCCCATCGCGCCACCCTCCGGCCGGGCGGAGAAGGGGTCAACTCAATTCTCAGCGACGCTTGGCGTACGAGACGAAGGACGCCCAGCCCGTCGGGGTGAAGGTGAGCGCCGGCCCCTGCCGGTCCTTGCTGGCACGAACGCACCGTTCAGCCCCGGGTAGGCGCCGGTGCCTCGCGGCACCAGATGCAGGTGGACGCGCGGCCGGCGGCCCACCTCGACCAGGTGCCGCAACTGTTCCCGTCAGCGCCAGCCGACGTCGATCCGGTCGCCGCGCTCGTCGAAGAAGTGCAGCGCGTCCATCCGCACCTGCACGGCGAGCGGGTGCCCCGCCGACACCGCCGGATACGGTGCCAGCCGCACGGCCAGCTCCGCCGGGCGGCGGTGGTGCCGGCCCGGGTCGGGCAGCACGCTGGTCCGGCTCCCGCTGCCGCTCGGCGCGGCGGAGACCGGGGCGTCCGCGGCCCGACCGGCGAACCGCTGCATCACCTGGCCGAACCGGCGCAGGCCGCGCTGGCCGGGGGCGGCGTTCTCCGCCGGGGAGCCCATCTCGTCCACCACGATGGCCGTGGCGCCGATGTCGAGGAAGGCCAGCGACTCGTGGCCGTGGTGCTCCAGGTAGCGGATCCGGCCGTGGAGCACGTCGCCGGCGGTGTCCGGGGCGACCGGGGTGAGCGCCTCGGCCCGCATGCCGACCACGATCCGCTCGCCGTGGTAGTGCGCCACGGCCCGGCTGCGGATGTCGTCCCAGGGCAGGTAGAGCGCCTGCTCGCCGAGGTTCAGCGTGACGTACCGGTCGAGGTGGACGTAGACGGACGCCTCCAGCAGGTTCATCCGCGGGCTGCCGAGGAACGCGGCGACGTAGAGGGTGGCCGGGCGGCCGTACACCTGGGTGGGGGTGCCCACGTCCTGGAGCACGCCCTTGCGCATGATGGCGACCCGGTCGGCCATGGTCAGCGCCTCGGCCTGGTCGTGCGTGACGTAGATGGTGGTGACGCCCAGCTCGCGGGTCAGCCCGGAGATCTCGGCGCGCAACTCGGCGCGGAGGCCGCTGTCCAGGTTGGAGAGCGGCTCGTCCATGAGGAACAGGCCGGGCCGACGCACTATCGCCCGACCCATCGCCACCCGCTGCCGCTGGCCGCCGGAGAGCTGGCTGGGCTTCCGCGCGAGCACGTCGCCGATGCCCAGCGCGCTCGCCACGTCCTGGATCCGCTCGCCGCGCCGCTCGGGCTCGACGCCGGAGAGCCGGAGCGGGAAGCCGATGTTGTCGCCGACGGTCATGTGTGGATAGAGCGCGAAGTCCTGGAAGACCATGGCGATCTTCCGGTCCCGCGGCGGCAGTTCGTTGGCCACCTCGCCGCCGAGCATCACCGCGCCCGAGGAGGGGTCCTCCAGGCCGGCGACCATCCGCAGGACGGTGGACTTGCCGCAGCCCGAGGGGCCGAGCAGCACCATGAACTCGCCGTCGTTGACGTCCAGATTGATGGTGTCGACCGCGACTGTCCCGTCCTGGAACACCTTGGTGACATCCTTGAGCGCGACGGTGGTCACCGTCACCTCCCCAGCTCTCGGCCCGAACCCGGGATTGACTGTGACCAGGATCATGGGGTCCGCACATCGGGTAAACGTGCGATGTTCACATCGTGAAAGACCTATTACGTGGTATTGGCGGTCTTCCATCGGTAAGGTGACCGACGAGTAACCTCAACCGGCTCGTCCAGGAAGACCCGGCGGACCACCCGCTCGGCGGCGTGTCCGTCGTCCAGCGCACAGAACCGGGCCCGGAACCGCTGCCGGGCCTGCTCGGCGTCCGCCCCGCGCACCGCACCGCTCCGGAAGACGTCGAGCAGCCCGGGGAAGTTGACGGCGACCGCGCCCGGCGGCTCGGCGAGCAGGTCGAAGTAGACACCCCGGGCCACCCGGTAGGCGTCCCAGTCCGGCGCGTAGACCACGATCGGCCGGTCCAGCACCCCGTAGTCGAACATCGCCGAGGAATAGTCGGTGACCAGCACGTCCGCGGCCAGGTACAGGTCCTCGACCCGGTCGTGCGTGCTCACGTCCAGCACCGCGCCGTCGGAGGCGCCCCGGAGCCGCCGGTCCCGGTCGTGGAAGTAGTGGCTGCGCATCAGCAGCCGCCCGGACGGGCCGAGCACGTCGCGCATCCGGTCCGGGTCGAACGGCGGTCGCCAGCCGGGCAGGTGCTCCCGGTGGGTCGGCGCGTAGAGCACCACGTACTCGTCGGGGCCGATGCCCAGCGCCGCGCGGGCCTGGCGGCACTCCTCGGCGGTGGCGAGCGCCAGCCGGTCGTTGCGCGGATAGCCGACCTCCAGTGTGGTGTAGTCGGCCGGGTAGGCCCGCTCCCACATCTGCGTGGAGAAGCTGTTCGAGCTGACGCTGTAGTCCCAGCGGTCCACCCGGTGCAGCAGCTTCGCGAAGTTCATTCCCATCGCGCCGACCGGATAGCGCTGCTGGTCCAGCCCCATCACCTTCACCGGGGTCCCGTGGTGGGTCTGGACGTGCACCGAGCCGGGTCGCTTGCGGACGAAGTCCGGGAAGTTGACGTTGTTGACCAGCCAGCGGGCCCGGGCCAGCACCCGGTAGTACTCCCGGGTGCCGGCGACGACATACTCCACGCCCGGCGGCAGCACGTTCACCCGGTCCCGGCGGACGATCCAGACGCCGCGTACCTGGGGGGCGAGGCGGCGGGCGGCGGTGTAGATCGCGGCCGGGTTGCAGGAGTAGCCCCGGTACCAGTACGCCGCGTAGACGGCGAGCGTCGGGTCGAGCGGGCGGCGCAACTCGGCCCGGTAGTACTCGCGCAGCGCCGCGTTCCGGGCCCGGCGGGCGTTCCGCCGGGCCACCGGCAGCACCCGCCGCTTGACCCGCCGGGCCGAGCGCCGGGCCCGCTCCTCGACCTGGTGGGCGGCCCGGAGCGCGCTGAACGTCCGCCACCGCCCGGCCGCCACCAACCGGTGCTTCACCCCCTCCAGACCGGGCGGGACCGGGTAGCCCTCGGGCGGCAGGAAGCGGACGTAGTCGCTGTGGATCTGGGCGAAGAACGGCGGCCGCAACTCGGGGGCGATCCGCTCGCCGTTGCCGAGCACGGTCAGGTAGTGCCAGATCATCCGCTCGAACACGGCCGGGCGCAGCCCGGCCACCGCCGGCCCCCAGCGGTCCATCAGCCGGAACACCCGGTGCCACTGGGCGAAGACCTCGAAGTGCCGGTCCCCCCGGGTCCGGGTGATCGCCCCGGTCCGGCGCTGCCGGTAGTTGAGGCAGACCCGGTCCAGCACGCCGACCCGCTCGGCGGCCATCAGCACGGGATAGCTGAACGAGACGTCCTCGTACCAGCCGGGTTCGAAGCGCAGCCCCTGCTCGACCAGGAACTCCCGGCGGACGAGCCGGTTCCAGGCGGTGTGCAGCAGCCGCAGGGTCTCCGGCCGGTTCCGCAGCCGGAAGGTCGCCTCGGGCGGCGGCTCGGGGAACACGTCCCGCATGGCGCTACGGGTGCCGACGTTGTTCCAGTGCGCCCGGACGTGGTCGACGATCAGCACGTCCGGGCGGGTGGCGCGGAGCCGGTCGGCCACGTGCGGCAGGCAGCCGGGGACCAGCCAGTCGTCGCCGTCGACGAACCAGACGTACTCGCCGGTGGCCCGGTCCAGCCCGATGTTGCGGGCCGGACCGAGCCCGACGTTCTCGACGAGCCGGACCGGGTGGACCCGGGGATCGCGGGCCGCGTACTCGGCCAGGATCTCGCCGCTGTCGTCCGGGGAGGCGTCGTCGATCCCGATCACCTCGAGGTCGTCGAACGGCTGCTCGAGGATCGAGTCGAGACACTCCCGCAGGTAACCCTGCACCTTGAAGGCCGGTACGACGAAGCTGATCAGGGTCATCCCGGCCGGCCCTCCGTCAGCCCGGCGAGCGGCCACCCCCGCCCACCGGCACCGGCGCCCGTCGGGCGCGGGCGGGCAGGACCACCCAGGCAAGGACCACGCTCGCGACAAAAACCACGAGAAGGTACGTACCGAGTGTAGCCAGAGCGATGCTCGCAATTCCGGCTATTGACCCGATGGTCAGCAGCACCGAACGCCCCTCCCAGCCGAGCGTGGCGGCGTGCAGCGGCGGGGCCGCCTGCCGCTTCTCCAGCCGGGCGGTCAGGTCGTAGTGGTGCAGGGTCAGCACGAAGACGTACCCGAAGATCAGCCACGGGGACACCCGCCCGGCCACCCCGACGGCGATGGCGAAGAGGTACTCCCCGGCCCGCAGCGCCGCCGGGACCAGCCAGTCCAGCGGCCCGTCGTGCGCCGCCCGCGCGCCCTGCGCCCCGCCCAGCAGGACCACCAGCCCGAACGTCACCGCCCAGGCGGGCAACCCGTGACCGGCGTGGACCGCCAGCAGCGCCCACAGCAGGAGCCCCGCCGCGCCGAGCGCGCCGGCCACCGCCAGCGCCAGCGGTGCGCGCACCACCGGCATGGTCCGGGTCAGCGGCCCGTCGTCGCGGTGCAGGCCGGTGTCGACCGTGGTCAGCACCGGCACCCGCATCCACCGCGCCCGCAGGGTGCGCAGCGCCCCGGTGTAGGCGAACGCCAGCACTCCCCACACCAGCACCGCGCAGAGCGCCACCAGCGGCCCGAACAGCGCGGCGGCCACCGCCATGAGTGCCCACCGCTCGCCGATCGGGAACACCACGGTCCGCTTCAGCCAGTACGACACCGAGCCGGTGTCCGCCTGCACCTTGGTCGAGGCGGCGTTCAGCTTCCCGCCGAGGCCGCCCGCGTCTCCGGTCGCCGCGCGGGGGCGCCGGGCCGCCTCGTCGTGCAGCACGCCGTACCAGGTGTCGGTCATGTGGCGCACGGTCTGCAGGGTCATCGCGGCGATCGCCAGCGCCCAGCCGTAGCGGAAGCCGGCGTGCGTGGCGCCGTAGCCGAGACCGGCGTAGACCAGGTATTCCTTGGCCCGGTCGGCCATCGTGTCCAGCCAGCCGCCCCAGGCGCTGAAGTGCCGGGTGTAGCGAGCCAACTGGCCGTCCACGCAGTCCAGCACGAAGCCCAGGTAGAGCAGGATCCCGCCGGCCACCAGCGCGGGCCGCCCGCCGACGCCGAAGAGCACCGCCGCGGCCACCGCGAAGGCCACCGAGATCATGGTGACCCCGCTCGGGCCCAGGCCGATCCGGGCGGCGGCCTTCGCCACGTGCGGGGACCAGGTGCTGACGAAGAACGTGGTGAAGAAGTCGTCCCGCTCCTTCACCGACAGCCTCAGCTCGGCCCTGTCCTCGTCGACCGCGGCCACGGCAGCCTGCGCCGCGGCCAGTTCCGCCGGGTCGCCGACCCGGTGCGCCACGAGCAGGCGTACCCGGTGGGCGAAGGTCAGCGTGCCGCAACCGGCCAGGTCGGCGAAGAGCCGGTCGATCCCGCCCCCGGCCGCGGTCCGGGCGGCGGCGGCCAGCGCCGGCAGGTCGGCCACGCCGACCCGCAGCGCGCCGCCGAACACCCCGGTCGCGCCCGCCGGGTCGTCCACGGCGACCACCTGTCCGCGCTCCTCGCGAACCGTCACCTGCCCGGCGGCCGGCGGATCGGTGAGCACCAGGGCCGCCGTCGGCCCCACCGGGCTGGTCGCCAGGTGCTTGAGTACGGCGGTGTGCGCCACCAGGTCGGCCCCGCTGACCAGCACCGGCCCGGTGGCGGCGGCCACCAGGTCGGCCAGCTCGGACGGGTCGGCGACCACCCGCACCTCGTCCGCCCCGGCCCGCCGCCACTGCCCGGCGAGCCGGTCGGCCAGCCGCTCCCCGGCCTCGGTGGTCAGGCCCGCCGCCGGCCCGGCGGCGAGCACGATCGCGAGCGTCACCGCTGCGTCGCGCTGGTGTAGGCGTGCAGCGCCTCGTCGATCGTGCCGTCGACGGTCAGCCGCCCCGCGTCGAGGTAGAGCCCCCGACGACAGAACCGGGTGAGGTCCTTTTCGTTGTGTGACACCAGCACCAGCGTGCGCCCTTCCGCGAGGAGTCGCTCGATGGTCGCATAGCACTTCGCGCGGAACTCGGCGTCCCCGACCGCGGTCACCTCGTCCACCAGCAGCACGGGGTGCGGCAGGTGCGCGATCACCGCGAAACCCAGCCGGACCTTCATCCCCGACGAGTAGTGCCGGACCGAGGTGTCGATGGCCCGTTCCACCTGCTCACCCGCGAACGAGACGATCTCGTCGAAGTGCCGCCGCAGGTACGCCGTCGACAGCCCGTGCAGCCCACCCACCAGGTAGAGGTTCTCCCGGCCGGTCAGGTCGCCGGAGAACCCGGCCGAGAGTTCCAGCAGCGGGGCCACCCGGCCGTGGACCCGGATCGAACCCTCGTCGGGGATCAGCACCCCGGCGATCAGCCGCAGCAGAGTGCTCTTGCCGGTGCCGTTGCGCCCGACCACACCGACCGTCTCGCCCGGCTCGATCCGGAACGACACGTCCCGCAGCGGCCAGAACCGGCCGGCGTCCGGGTCCCGGGCGCCCCGGTGGATGAGCAGTTCCCGCAGCCGGAGCTGGCGGCGGCGGTTGCGGACGAACCGGATGCCGAGCCCGTCCGCCTCGATGATCGCCGCCATTTACAGTTCCTTGAGCACGGCGGGTTCGAGGCGGCGGAACGACCACCAGCCGACCGCGAACACGAGCAGGCTGCCCGCCACGGTGACGGTGAGCAGCCGGGCGTCGGGGAACTCGTCCGGATACCAGATCGCGTGGTGCAACTGGAAGATCCCGACCAGCGGATTCAGCTCGTACGCGATCTTGAGCCAGCCCGGCATGCCCGAGTCGCGGACCAGGTTCAGCGGATAGATGATCGGGGTGGCGTAGAAGAGCAGCCGGATGATCAGCCGCATGATGCGCTCGATGTCGCGCATCAGCACGTTGCCCGCCGACAGCAGCAGCGCCAGCCCCACCAGCAGGACGAACTGCACCGCCACGGCCAGCGGCAGCGCGAGCAGGGTCCAGCCGGGGTGGATCCGGCCGTGGCCGGCGTAGAGGGCCGCGATGGCGACCAGGATGGGCAGGCCGGCGGCGTACTCGGCGAACCGGCCGGTGACCCGGCCGATCGGGAAGACCTGCCGGGGCAGGTTCATCGTGGTGATCAGCCGGGACTGCCCGGTCAGGGCGTTGGTCGCCTCGGTCAGCGCCGAACTGGCCCACATCCAGGCGAAGATCCCGGTGATCAGGAAGAGCGGGTACGACCCGGCCGCCTCGCCGAGGTGCCGTCGGGTGGCGCCGGAGTAGAGCACGCCGAAGACGAACCAGTAGATCAGGCCCATGCCGAGCGGCTCGATGAGCGACCAGAAATAGCCCAGCACGGACTGCTGGTACTTCACCGCGAGATCGCGCCGGACCAGGATGCGCAGCGAGGTGCGGGCGGACCAGAGCGCGGCGACGCCGGACGTCACCGTCCCATCCTCGCCCCGACCGCCCCGGCCGGGCGCGTACGGACGCGCCGCCTCACCCCTTCGGGTTCAGCACTCGATGACGTTGACGGCGAGGCCGCCCCGCGCGGTCTCCTTGTACTTGATCTTCATGTCGGCGCCGGTCTCGCGCATGGTCTTGATGACCTTGTCCAGGGAGACGGCGTGCACCCCGTCGCCGCGCAGCGCCAGCCGGGCCGCGGTGATCGCCTTGATGCTGGCCACCGCGTTCCGCTCGATGCACGGGATCTGCACCAGGCCGCCGACCGGGTCGCAGGTGAGCCCGAGGTTGTGCTCCATGCCGATCTCGGCCGCGTTCTCCACCTGCTCGGGCGTGCCGCCCAGCGCCTCGGCCAGCCCGGCCGCCGCCATCGAGCAGGCCGAGCCGACCTCACCCTGGCAGCCCACCTCGGCCCCGGAGATCGAGGCGTTCTCCTTGAACAGCACCCCGATCGCGCCGGCCGTGAGGAGGAACCGGATCACGCCCTCCTCGGAGGCGCCCGGCACGAACCGGGTGTAGTAGTGCAGCACGGCCGGGATGATCCCGGCGGCGCCGTTGGTCGGCGCGGTGACCACCCGGCCGCCGGCCGCATTCTCCTCGTTGACCGCGAGCGCGAAGAGGGTGACCCAGTCCATGGCGTGCAGCGGGTCGGAGGCGCCGGCCTCCGCCTCCAGGCTGCGGCGCAGCTCGGCGGCCCGGCGGCGTACCTTCAGCCCGCCCGGCAGCACGCCGTCGTGGGCGCAGCCGTTCTCGACGCACTCCCGCATGACGCGCCAGATCTCCAGCAGCCCGGCCCGTACGTCCGCCTCGCTGCGCCAGGACAGCTCGTTGGCGAGCATCACCTCGCTGATCGACAGCCCGGTGTCGGTGGTGACCTTGAGCAGCTCCGCCCCGGTGAGGAACGGGTGGCGGACCCGCGTGCTGTCCGGCTTGATCCGGTCCGCCCCGGCGGCCGCCTCGTCGACCACGAACCCGCCGCCGACCGAGTAGTAGGTGCGCGCCCGGACCTGCTCCCCGGCCGCGTCGAAGGCCGCGAAGGTCATCCCGTTCGGGTGGTACGGCAGGGAGCGGCGGCGGTGCAGCACCAGGTCCCGGTCCGGGTCGAAGTCGATCTCCTGGCTGCCGAGCAGGCTGAGCCGCCGCTCCGCGCGGATCCGCTCCACCCGCGGCCCGACCGAGTCGGTGTCGACCGTCTCCGGGGCCTCCCCCTCCAGCCCGAGCAGCACGGCCCGGTCGCTGCCGTGCCCGTGGCCGGTGGCGCCCAGCGAGCCGAACAGCTCGGCCTGCACCCGCACGACGTCGGCCAGCTGCCCGTCGGCCTTGAGCCCCGCCACGAACGTACGGGCGGCCCGCATCGGTCCCACGGTGTGCGAGCTGGACGGCCCGATGCCGACGCTGAAGAGGTCGAAAACACTGATCATGGCTGCACTTCCTCGCCGTCGTCCCCGTTGTGCGGGTCCGGCCCGGTGTGTGCCGCTCCTCGGTCCGGGGGGCGGCGGGCGGCACCCGGGGTGTGGGCGCCCGACCGGCGAGCCTACCCGCCCCCGTCGCCCCCTGCCTGCGAGCCGGCCACCCCCAGCCTCGCCCGCCCCGCGTCTCCCCGCCGTCACCACCCGGCCCACGGGCTGCGTCGGGGCGGGTCCGCCGGGGTAAGCACCTACGGGTGCCCGGGTCGCCGATCCTCCTCGGGGCCGAGGGCGGGGTGGGCAGCCGTTCCTACCGTGGAACTCAGCGCGGCGGATCGCCGCAGAAGTGGGAGTACGACGATGAGTCGCAAACTGGTCCGGCCCCGCCAGGGGCGCATGCTCGCCGGCGTCTGCGCCGGCCTGGCCCAGCGGTTCGGCATGTCGGCCGGAATGGTCCGGCTGCTGTTCCTGCTGTCGCTGCTGCTGCCCGGCACCCAGGTGATCGTCTACCTGATCCTCTGGGTCCTGATTCCGAACGAGGACCGCTACCTCGCCTCCAACCGCCACTGACCCGCGCCGCCCGCCCCGGGACCACCGGGGCGGGCGCCGGCGGCGTCAGGACGCCGTGTAGGTGACGGTCACCTTCTCGTAGCCGAGGGAGCGGAGCAGCCCCTCCAGCATCTTGCGGGTGTTCTCCTCGGCCCGGGCGGTGAGGCCGCTGTCCCGGGCCGCCGCGGTGATCCGGTCCTCGGCGAGCTGGTAGACCTGCTGCTGCCGGTTGGGGTCGCCGCCGACCAGGTCGTTCAGCCGGTTGATCAGGCCGCGCTGCTCGGCGAAGACGTAGCTCTTGTCCATGTCCAGGTCGGTCTCGCCGAGCTGCGGCGCGGGCAGCTTGATCTCGACGGACTTGCCGTCGTCGGACACCACCACCGCCCCGTCGGCGATCTTGGCGAAGTCGACGTACGCCTCGATCCGGCCCGCCCCGACGAAGAGGGTGCGCTCGTTGAGCAGGAAGTCCGGCACGTTGCGCCGGTCCTTCTGCACGTCGACGACCACCTGGAAGTTGCCCTCGGCGGCCACGTAGCGGCTCAGATCGCGGATCGACTTGAGCAGCGGCGGCTGGCTCCGGTCGGTCTGCTCCTTGGCGAACGGATTGCGGAAGTCCGGCAGCAGGCCGGTCGCCTGCACGCCGAGCAGCACCACCACGGCCAGCGCGGCCGCGCCGAGCACCCAGAGCAGGCCGCGGGCCGGGGCACCGGGCGACGCCGGGCCACCGCGCCCGGGCTCCGCCGGGACGTCCGCGCGGGCCCGGAGAGACTCGCCGGTCGGGTATTCCGGGAACTCCCTGGTGGGCTGGTTGATGTCACCGTCGCGGGCCATCGCCCCTCACCGTCCTCGTCAGACACATCGACTGAGAATGACGGTACGGCCACCGTGCGACAGTCGCTCGCCGAGCGACCCGATCGGGTGAATCCGCAGCTCAGGCGAAGGCGGAGAGCCCGGTCAGCCGCTGCCCGATGACCAGCTGGTGGATCTCCGAGGTGCCCTCGTAGGTGAGCACGCTCTCCAGGTTGTTGGCGTGCCGCATCACCGGGTACTCGCCGGAGACGCCGTTCGCGCCGAGGATGGTCCGGCACTCGCGGGCGATGGCGATGGCCTCCCGGACGTTGTTCAGCTTGCCCACGCTGACCTGATCCGGGCGCAGCTTCCCGGCGTCGGCGAGCCGGCCCAGGTGCAGGGCCAGCAGCAGCCCCTTGTTCCACTCGACCGCCATGTCGGCGAGCTTGGCCTGGGTGAGCTGGAAGCCAGCCAGCGGCCGACCGAACTGGGTCCGCGTGGTCGCGTAGTCCAGCGCGGTCTCCAGGCAGTCCCGGGCCGCGCCGAGCGCGCCCCAGACGATGCCGTACCGGGCCTCGGTGAGGCAGCTCAGCGGCGCCTTGAGCCCGATCGCCTCGGGCAGCCGGGCGTCCGCCGGCAGCCGCACGTCGTCGAGGGCGATCTCACCGGTCAGCGACGCGCGCAGCGACATCTTGTGCCGGATCTCCCGCGCCGTCACCCCGGCCGTGTCCATGGGTACGGCGAAGCCGCGCACCCCCTCGTCGGTGCGCGCCCAGATCACCCCGACGTCGGCGATCGGCGCATTGGTGATCCACAGCTTGCTGCCGCTGAGGATCCAGTCGTCGCCGTCGCGGCGGGCGCGGGTGGCCATCGAGGCCGGGTCGGAGCCGTGGTCCGGCTCGGTCAGCCCGAAGCAGCCGATCGCCTCGCCGGCCGCCATGGCGGGCAGCCAGCGCTGCTTCTGCTCCTCGCTGCCGTAGCGCCAGATGGCGTACATGGCCAGCGAGCCCTGCACCGAGACCAGCGAGCGGATGCCGGAGTCGCCGGCCTCCAGCTCCAGGCAGGCCAGCCCGTACGCGACGGCCGACGCGCCGGCGCAGCCGTAGCCGGTGAGGTGCATGCCGAGCAGACCGAGCTTGCCGAACTCGCGGGCCAGCTCGCGCGCCGGGACGTGGCCGTCCTCGTACCAGCCGGCGACGTGGGGGCGTACCCGGTCGTCGATGAGCTGGCGCACGACGGCGCGGATCTGCCGCTCCTCCTCGCCCAGCGACGCGTCGATGTCCAGCAGGTCGAGAGGGGTCATGGCGTCACCTTAACGAAGACTCAGGGGCGCGTCACTCGGGCTGACCGCTGAGCACCAGCACCCGGGCGTGGATCTGGTTGCGCTGCTGGAGCGCCGCGCGCAGCGCCCGGTGGAGGCCGTCCTCGAGATAGAGGCCGCCGTTCCACTGCACCACGTGCGGGAAGAGGTCTCCGTAGAAGGTGGAGTCCTCGGCGAGGAGCTTGTCGAGCGCCAGCTCCCGCTTGGTGGTGATGAGCTGGTCCAGCCGCAGCGGACGCGGCGGGATCTCGGCCCACTGCTTGAGCGTGAGGTTGTGCTCCGGGTAGGGACGCCCGTCCCGGACCGCCCTGAAGATCACGGCACGCTCCCCTCCCCCCGGCCGGGCTGATGATGTCGGTGCCAGCCTAGCCGCACCCGCCACACTGCGTTTTACTCCCTCATGTCGGTTTCGCTACCGCCGATACCCAGGCCGGACGCGCTGAACGCCCCTAATTCCAGCGGCCGCGCCGGACCACCTCGTCCACCGGCCGGCGGCCGCGCCGCAGCGACGGCGACCGGTGGTCGGGTGCCCGGTAACCTACCGTGATCGCACCGATCGGGTGGTACTCCGCCGGCACGCCGAACGCCTCCCGGTACGCCCCGATCCGCTGCGGCGGGATGCCGAAGAAGCAGGCGCCCAGCCCCTCGTCCACCGCCGTGAGCAGCATCAGCAGGGCGGCGAAGCCGGTGTCGACGTACCAGTAGGGCACCGGCCAGCGGTCCTCGGAGCGGTCCGCCCAGCCCTTGTCCGGCTCGGCGTAACGGTCCAGGTAGGCGGCGCGGTTGGCGTGCGGCACCACGATCAGCGGGGCCTTCCGCATCCCGGCCAGCCAGCGGTCCCGGCCGCCGCCGCCCGGGGTGGCCGCCGCCCAGAACCGCTCCCGGTCGGCCGGCTCCTCCAGCACCAGGAAGCCCCAGCCCTGGGCGAACCCGGCCGACGGGGCCCGGACGGCGTGGTCGAGCAGCCGGTCCACCACGTCGGGCGGGACCGGGCGGTCCGGGTCGTAGTTGCGGACCATCCGGCGACGGCGGACGACCTCGACGAACTCCATGCTCACGCCCCGGGCCGGATGCCCCAGGCGCCCCGCCAGGTCTCCCCGGGGGCCAGCGTGATCAGGTCCCGGCCGGAGCGGAACGCGTCCGCCGGACAGGTCATCGGCTCGATCGCCACCGAGCGGCGGTGCCGCTCCCCGGTGAGGGTGTCGCCGGTGAAGACCTGCCACCAGCCGAACTCGCCGTCGGCCCAGACGTGCACCGCGGCCGAGCCGTCCGGGGCGGCCAGGGTCACCGACGAGCCGCCGTCGGCGTCCCGGACCACGTCGCCGAAGGCCAGGTCGAGCACCGCGTCACCGATCGGGCGGGGCTCGGTGTAGTCGTACTCGGTGCCGGCCACCTCGGTCGCGGCCACCGGCAGCAGCCGGCTGTCCAGCAGCACCCGGGTGCGCCCCGGCACCCGCAGCGACAACTCGTCGACGCCGACCTTGGGCAGTTGCAGGTAGGGGTGCACGGAGAAGCCGAACGGCGCCGGCTCGCCGGACAGGTTGGTCACCTCGTGCTCGGCGCGCAGCCCGTCGGCCCCGACGCTCCACCGGCTCCGCAGCCGCAGCGCCCACGGGTAGCCCGGGCTGGGCGGCAGCTCGTAGCCGAGCGTCACGCTCTCCGGCGACTGCTCGACCAGTTGCCACCGCACCCAGTTGACCAGGCCGTGGATGGCGTTGTGCCGGGCCGGCTCGGTCAGGTCGAGCTGCAACGAGCGGTCACCGAACGTGTACGCGCCGTCCCGGATCCGATTCGGCCAGGGGGCCAGCACGTGACCGGCCGAACCGGGCGCCAGCTCCTCCGCCTCGTACCCGTCGAGGTAGTCGACCCCGTCGTGCCGGTAGGTCCGCAGGCCACCGCCGACCTCGACCACGACGGCCTCGTGGCCGCCGGCGGCAATGGTCCACTGTGTCCCGGACGGTGACGGGCGCGCGTCGGTCTCCATGCCGGCGACCTTAGTCCGTCGCCCCCACCCGGCGCGGAGCCCGCCCGGCGGCGTCCCAGCGTGCGGCCGGTCCGGCCCGGGGCGGCGCTCCGCCGCGGGCCGTCGCTCAGTCCCGCTCTCCGGCCCCGGCGGCCCGGTAGCGGAGCAGGGCCGGGAAGACCGCCACCAGCAGCACCGCGAGCACGGCCGAGGCGAGACCGCCGCCCACCATGGCGATGGTCGTGCCGGACGCGGCGGCCATCGCGCCCGCCCGCAGGTCACCCAGGCGCGGGCCGCCGGCGACCACCACCGTGTTGACGCCCTGGAGCCGACCGCGCATCCGGTCCGGCGCGTAGATCAGCAGCATCGACTGGCGCAGGGTCGCGCTCACCAGGTCGGCGGCGCCGGCCAGGCCGAGCAGCGCCACCACCAGCCAGAGCTGGCGGGCCAGCCCGGCCGCGGCGATCGCCACGCCCCAGCCGACCACGGCCACCACCAGCACGACCCCCTGCCGGCGCACCCGGCCGATCCAGCCGGAGGTGAGGCCGCCCAGCATCGCGCCGATGGCGATGGCGCTGTAGAGCCAGCCGACCGCCGCCCCGCCACCGAACCGCTCGTGCGCCAGCTCGGGGAAGAGCGCCCGGGGCATGGCCAGGATCATCGCGATCAGGTCGATGGCGAAGGAGAGCAGCAGCACCGGCGTGGTGGCCAGGTAGCGGAGCCCGTCGACGATGCTGGCCAGCCCCGCCCGGCGCGGCGTGCCGTCGCTGTCCGGGTCCGCCTCGGGCGGCATGGCCGGCAGCCGCAGGGTGGCCCAGAGCGACACGGTGAACAGCAGCGCGTCCACCCCGTACGCGATCGGCAGCCCCACGTCGACGCGCCAGCTGGCGAAGATCAGGCCGGCGGCCAGCGGGCCGAAGACCGAGGTCGCGGTGAACGTGGTGAAGTTCAGCGTGCTGGCCGCCGGGACCAGCTCGGCCGGCACCAGCCGGGGCAGGATCGCGCTGCGGGTCGGCGAGGTGATCGCGAACGCGATCGCCTGCACCGCGACGAGGGCCAATAGCAGCACCGGGCTGCCCACCCGCAGCACCGACTGGACCAGCAGCGCCAGGGTCGACGCCCAGAGCAGAGCACCGCCGGCCAGCAGCACCCGCCGCCGGTCCCGGGCGTCGGCGACCGCACCGCCCCAGAGCCCGAAGACCAGCAGCGGCAGGAAGCCGGCGATGCCGAGCAGGCCGACCCAGAACGAGCCGCCGGTCAGGTCGAACATCTCCACCGGCACCGCCACGGCGGTGAACTGGAAGCCGAACATCGCCACGGCGTTGCCCAGCCACACCCGGCGGTACGCGGGCACGCCCAGCGGGCGCAGGTCGATCGCCCAGCGGCGGGCTCCCCGCGGCCGGGCCTCCTTCACCCCCGTCACGGCGCCAGCCGCTCGATCACCCAGGCGCCCCCGGTACGCCGGAACCGCAGCCGGTCGTGCAGCCGGCTGGCCCGGCCCTGCCAGAACTCCACCGTCTCCGGCCGCACCCGGAACCCGCCCCAGTGCGGTGGCGCGGGGATCTCGTCCACGTCGGCGAAGCGCTCCGCCGCCGCCCGGTACGCCGCGTCCAGCGCCGCCCGGTCCGCGACCACCCGGGACTGGCTGCTGGCCCAGGCGCCGAGCTGGGAGCCGCGCGGCCGGGCCGCGAAGTACGCCTCGGTCTCGGCCCGGTCGACCCGCGCCACCCGTCCGGTGACCGTCACCTGCCGCTGCATCGGGAACCAGGGGAAGACCAGGCTGGCCCACGGGTTGGCGGTCGCCTCGCCGCCCTTGCGGGAGTCGTAGTTGGTGTAGAACACGAAGCCGTCCGGGTCGTACCCCTTGAGCAGCACCGTGCGGCCGCTCGGCCGGCCCTCGGCGTCGGCGGTGCCGACCACCATGGCGTTCGGTTCGGGTAGCGGATGCGCCACCGCGTCGGCGAACCAGCGGGCGAACTGGGTGTGCCAGTCCGGCGCGAGATCCGATTCGGAAAGGCCCAGGTCGGCGGCGTACTCGTTACGCATCCCGGCCGGGGCAGGTGTGTCGCCCGTCACTCTCGTCGTCCCTCTCCCGGGGATGCCGGCGTCCCCCGACGCTGGCCAGGCCCCACCACCCAGTCTTCTCCAGCCCGTGAGCTTGTCCACCGGCGGGGATGTCATGTGGCGCACAGTCGCCGCGGGTCGCGAATCCGGTTACCGACCAGGCAAGATGTTCCGAACACATCCCTGAGGGTCGCCTAAGCCGCGGGCCCGATGAGCCCGCGCGGCCACCACCACCGCCGGAAGCCAGGAGACGACATGGCCGACTTCAAACCGGGCCTGGAGGGCGTCGTAGCCTTCGAGACCGAGATCGCCGAACCGGACCGCGAGGGTGGTGCGCTGCGCTACCGCGGCGTCGACATCGAGGATCTGATCGGTCAGGTCTCCTTCGGCAACGTCTGGGCGCTGCTGGTCGACGGGCGCTTCGGCCCGGGCCTGCCCCCGGCCGAGCCGTTCCCGGTGCCGGTGCACTCCGGCGACATCCGCGTCGACGTGCAGTCGGCGGTCGCCATGCTCGCCCCGTACTGGGGGCTCAGCCAGCTGCTCGACATCTCCGACGAGCAGGCCCGCGAGGACCTGGCCCGGGTGTCGGTCACCGCGCTCTCCTTCGTCGCCCAGTCCGCCCGCGGCCTCGGCCTGCCGGCGGTGCCGCAGAAGGAGATCGACAAGGCGGAGACCATCGTCGAGCGGTTCATGAAGCGCTGGCGGGGTGAGCCCGACCCGCGGCACGTCAAGGCCGTCGACGCCTACTTCATCTCGGCCGCCGAGCACGGCCTGAACGCCTCCACCTTCACCGCCCGGATCGTCGCCTCCACCGGCGCCGACGCCGCCGCCTGCATCTCCTCCGGCATCGGCGCGCTCTCCGGCCCGCTGCACGGCGGCGCCCCGTCCCGGGTGCTCAGCATGCTGGAGGCCGTCGAGCGCAGCGGCGACGCCGAGGGCTACGTCAAGGGCGTCCTCGACCGGGGCGAGCGGCTGATGGGCTTCGGCCACCGGGTCTACCGGGCCGAGGACCCGCGCGCCCGGGTGCTCCGCCGCACCGCCAAGGAGCTGGGCGCGCCGCGCTTCGAGATCGCCGAGGCGCTGGAGAAGGCCGCCCTGGCCGAGCTCCAGGCCCGCCGCCCGGACCGGGTGCTCGCCACCAACGTCGAGTTCTGGTCGGCCGTGGTGCTGGACTTCGCCGAGGTGCCGGCGCACATGTTCACCTCGATGTTCACCTGTGCCCGGATGGGCGGTTGGTCCGCGCATATCCTGGAGCAGAAGAGGCTCCAGCGGCTGGTCCGCCCGTCGGCCCGCTACGTCGGCCACGCCCCGCGCAAGCCGCAGCAGGTCGAGGGCTGGGACGCCATCCCGCACGGCGTCTGATCCTCCCCGTACCCCTCACCAGGGCCCGGTCCGCGACGGACCGGGCCCTGGTGCGTTGTGGCGCATCCCTCACCCCCGGGAGTGGGACCAGCCATCGGGGCGGCCGGCGCGGGTGCGAGGATGAAGGCCGGCAGTGCCGCCGGACCGGGCTCGGACCCGGCCCCGCCGCGCCCGCGCGTGGCCGCCGTCGCTCCGCGCCCGCTGAAGGGCCCTCCCCCATGCGGAAGGATCGAGAGAACCGTGGCTGACGCACCGACCATCCGGATTCCCGACGACATCAGGCCCGCCGACGGTCGCTTCGGCTGCGGCCCGTCCAAGGTCCGTCCCGCGGCGGTCTCCGCACTCGCCGACGTCGCCACCAGCTACCTGGGCACCTCGCACCGGCAGAAGACGGTCCGCGACCAGGTCGCCCGGCTGCGCCGGGGCATCGCCGAGTTCTTCTCCCTCCCCGAGGGCTACGAGGTGGTGCTCGGCAACGGCGGCACCACCGCCTTCTGGGAGGTCGCCACCTTCGGCCTGGTTCGCGACCGGGCCCAGTTCGCCAGCTTCGGCGAGTTCGGCGCCAAGTTCGCCAAGTCGGTCAAGGACGCGCCGTTCCTCGGCGAGCCGACCGTGCGCAAGTCCGAGGCCGGCAGCGCGCCGACCCTGGTCGCCGAGGCGGGCGTGGACGTCTACGCCACCCCGCACAACGAGACCTCCACCGGCGTGGCCGTGCCGATCAGCCGGGTGCCGGGCGCCGACGAGGGCTCGCTGCTGCTGGTCGACGCCACCTCCGGCGCCGGCGGCCTGGAGGTCAACGTCGGCGAGACCGACGTCTACTACTTCGCCCCGCAGAAGTGCTTCGGCTCCGACGGCGGCCTCTGGCTGGCCCTCATGTCGCCGGCCGCGCTCGCCCGGGCCACCGAGATCAAGGAGTCGGGCCGCTACATCCCGGCCTTCCTCGACCTGGTCACCGCGATCGACAACTCGCGGCTGGAGCAGACCTACAACACGCCCGCGCTGGCCACCATCTTCCTGGCCGCCGAGCAGACCGACTGGATGAACTCGCAGGGTGGGCTGGCCTGGGCGGCCAAGCGCACCGCCGAGAGCGCCGGCATCGTCTACGGCTGGGCCGAGCGCTCGGCGTTCGCCACCCCGTACGTGACCGACCCGGCGCTGCGCTCCAACGTGGTCGCCACCATCGACTTCGCCGACGGGGTGGACGCCTCGGCGATCGCCAAGGCGCTGCGCGCCAACGGCATCGTGGACACCGAGCCCTACCGGAAGCTGGGCCGCAACCAGCTCCGCGTCGCGCTCTTCCCGGCGGTCGAGCCGGCCGACGTGGAGGCGCTCACGGCGTCCATCGACTACGTGGTCGAGCGACTCTGATCGACTGGTGACGGTGGGTGGTCGTCGGCGCTCCGGCGACCACCCACCGTGATCATCGCCGCAGCTCAGTCACGACATGCCGGGTGTCGCTTCCCCCACCTACGGGTAGATGAGCGTACGGTGGTCCGAGGACGCCCGGGTGGCCGGCTCGTGGCGTGACGGCCAGCGAAGCGGGACGGAGGCAAGCCCATGCGCCCAGTACGCTTCGTCGCCCTCTCAGAGGACGGCCAGGCTCTGGTGCTCGCCGACGAGGTCGGGCGCCTGCTCGCCCTGCCCATCGACGAGCGCATCGCCTCGGCGCTGCACGCCGAGCCGGGCGCGACTCCGCTCGCGGTGGTGCCGAGCGCCGCCGATCCCACGCCGTCGCTCTCCCCGCGCGACATCCAGGCCCGGATCCGCTCCGGCGAGTCCGCCGAGGACGTCGCCCGGATCGCCGGCGTCCCGGTCGACCGCGTGCTGCGCTACGCCGGCCCGGTGCTCCAGGAGCGGGCCATGCTCGCCCAGCACGCCCGGCGCACCCGCCTCAAGGGCGCCGAGAAGCCGACCCCGCTGGCCGAGGTGGTCAACGGCCGGCTCGCCCAGCACGGGATCGACACCGAGAAGATCTCCTGGGACGCCTACCGCCGCGACGACGGCACCTGGCGGATCATCGCCACCTGGCCGTCCGGCAAGGCCACCGCGCAGGCGGTCTGGGATCTCGACAAGCTTCGGCAGAACGTCACCCCGCACGACGACATGGCGCAATACCTCTGCGCCGAGCGGCCCACGCCGATCCTCGGCCAGGAGCCGGCGCCGGAGCGGGGCGGCCACGCGCTGCCCGGCCCGTCGCGCGGTGAGCCCAGCCGGGGTGGGCACGGCCTGCCGTCGCCCGCCGAGCACGCCCGTCCGGGTCGGGACCCGATCCGCGCCGGCCGGGACGCGCTGCTCGCCTCGCTGGACCGGCCGCTCGGCGGCACGTCCGGTCGCGGTCTCGACACCCGCTCCCCGGCCGCCCTGGCCGGGCCCGACGCGCCTCGCCAGCGGGCGGTCGCCGGGGGCGCGGCCGCGCTGCTCGGCGGCGGCCAGGGCTCCGCGTTCGACGACGACTCGGACGCGCCGAAGGAGATCCCGGCCGTGCCGTCGCTGGCCGTGCTCCGGCCGCGGCGCACCGGTGCCGCGGGGGCTACCGGCGGCACCGGCAACGAGTCCACCGAGGCCGGTGGCAAGCCGCGCAAGCGCCTGCCGAGCTGGGACGACGTCCTCTTCGGCACCGGCCCGGCGGCCCGCGAGTCCTCCTGACCCCACGGCCACCCTGGCATGCGACGAGGCACTCTAAGTGCCCGCGTGCCAGGGTGGACCCATGGAGTACACGAACCTGGGACGCACCGGTCTATCGGTGAGCCGGCTCTGCCTCGGCACCATGAACTTCGGCCCGCAGACCGACGAGCCGGACAGCTTCGCCATCATGGACCGGGCTCTGGAACACGGGATCAACTTCTTCGACACCGCGAACGTCTACGGCTGGAAGACCGGCGAGGGCGTCACCGAGCAGATCATCGGCCGCTGGTTCGCCCAGGGCGGCGGGCGGCGGGACAAGGTCGTCCTGGCCACCAAGGTCTACGGCAAGATGGGCGAGTGGCCCAACGAGCAGGGCCTGAGCGCCCGGCACATCATCCGGGCCTGCGAGGACTCGCTGCGCCGGCTGCAGACCGACACCATCGACCTCTACCAGATGCACCACATCTCCCGGACCACGCCGTGGGAGGAGATCTGGCAGGCCATGGAGACCCTGGTCGCCCAGGGCAAGGTCCTCTACGTCGGCTCGTCCAACTTCGCCGGCTGGCACATCGCCCAGGCGCAGGCCGCGGCGGGCCGCCGCAACTTCCTCGGCCTCGTCTCCGAGCAGTGCATCTACAACCTGATGACCCGGCACGTCGAGCTGGAGGTGGTCCCGGCCGCGCAGCACTACGGGCTGGGCATCATCCCCTGGTCACCGCTGCACGGCGGGCTGCTCTCCGGGGTCATCCGCAAGATGGCCGAGGGCGGCGCGGCCCGCGGCGCCACCGGCCGGTCGGCCGACGCGCTGGCCGAGCACCGGCAGACCATCGAGGCGTACGAGAAGCTCTGCGCCGACCTCGGCCACGACCCGGCCGACGTGGCGCTGGCCTGGCTGCTCTCCCGCCCGGGCGTGACCGCCCCGATCGTCGGCCCCCGCACCATGGACCAGCTCGACCGCAACCTGGGCGCCCTGACCGTCCACCTGGACGAGCAGACCCTGGAAAAGCTGGACGAGCTCTTCCCGCCCGTCGGCAACGGCGGCCCCGGCCCGGAAGCCTGGGCCTGGTAACCCGCCCCCACCCCCGCCCCTCCTCCCCGCGCGTCGATCTTGCAGTTCGTGCCCCTTGATCCGGGCTGATTGAGCCTTTTGCCCGGGCAGGAAGTGCAAGATCGCGCGGGGAGGGGCGGGGATCCCGGTCAGACGGGCCAGGCGGCCAGGCGGTCGTAGGTGGGGCGGGGGCCGGGGTGGCTGCGGACCAGGACCAACTCGTCGGCGCTCCACTCCGGGCCCAGGTAGTCGTGCAGGGTCTCCCGGTCGGCGAGCACGTCGGCGCGGTCGATCCGGTCGCCGGGGCGGGCGATGGTCAGGTGCGCCCGGAACGGCTTCTCGTCGTGCGGCAGCCGGGCCCGGCGCAGCCCGGACCGGATCAGCCGGGAGAGCACGACCAGCGCGTCGACCTCGCCCTGTACGTCCACCCAGAGAACGGTGAACCGGCCGCGCCCGAAGCTGCCCCCGCCGCCGAGCCGCAGCCGCGGCGAGCTGCCCCGGGCGTCGCGGAAGGTCTGCGCGGCCAGGCCGAGCGCGCTCTCCACGTCGACCAGCCGGTCATCCGGAGTGTCGCCGAGGAAGGCCAGGGTGAGGTGGGCGTTGGCCGGGTCGGCCAGCCGGACGTTGGTGCCGGCGGCGGAGGCGGCCGCGGTCCGCAGCCGCGCCACCTGGGCGCCCAGGTCGTCGACCGCCGGCTTCGGCGGGTAGACCGCGACGAAGAGCCGCACCGGTCAGCGGTGCCGCTGGTGGTGGCCGGGGCGGGCGGCGGGCAGGGTGAGCCCGGCGGCGTGCAGGAGGCCCTCGACGCGTACCCGTTCGATCTCCCGGTCGACGCCCTCCAGCTCGGTCAGATGCTCGGCGATGCCCAGCGCCCGGCAGGCGGCCCGCAGCCGCTCGTCGTACGCGTCGATGACCGCGCCGTGCCACACCACCGAGCGGTCGGCGGCGGCGAGCCGGTGGCCGCCGAGGCGGCGCAGGTCGATGGCGAGCTGTTCGAGTGGGCGGCGGCCTTCCCGGTCGAGCTCGGTGAGGTCGATGTCCCGGGTGAGCGACTCGGCCTCGATGGCCCGGTCGAGCCGGGCGATGGTGCGGCGCTCCCGGCGCTGCTCGCGCCACTCGGCCCACCCGCAGGCCACCCGGTCGAGGATCTCGTCGGCACAGAAGACCAGCGCGAAGAGGGCCGGCAGGCAGCAGACGGCGAGGATCGCCAGCATCAGCAGTAGTCCCCGCCCCACTCCCACATATCGACGCTAAGCCCCGTCGTCCCCGCCCGCCACCCGTTTGGCGACATCCGGACGCGAATGAATGAGGAAGGACCGGTCCCCTCGGTCGGGAACCGGTCCTTCGGGCGGTCGACGGATCACTCCGCCCCGGGCGACACCACGTAGAAGCGCGGCATGGGCAGCACCCGCATCCGCAGCCGGGCGCCGGAGCGGCGCAGCTGCCAGGTGAGCGCCAGCAGCGCGGCGGCCAGGGAGATCAGGCCGCCGGTCCAGATGCTCGCGCCGGCCCCGAAGGTCTCGGCCACCCAGCCGATGATCGGCGCGCCGACCGGGTTGGTGCCGAGGAAGACGAGCACCCACAGGGCCATCACCCGGCCCCGGAAGGCCGCGTCGACGCCGAGCTGGACCCGCTGGTTGGCGGCCTGGGCGAAGAAGACCATGAAGAACCCGGTGGGCAGCAGCAGCGCCACCACCAGCCAGTACGACCCGGCGAGCCCGACCAGCGTGCCGAAGCTGGCGCAGCCGACCGCCGCGCCGAGCACCAGCCACACGGAGGGGCGGCTGCGCCGCCCGGTGCCGGACAGGGCGCCGGCCAGCGCGCCGACCGCCAGCGCGGTGGTGAACAGGCCGAACGAGGCGGCGCCGGTGTTGAACACCGTCTTGGCCAGGGCGGCGAGGGTGAGCTGGAAGTTGAACAGGCTCATCCCGATCACCGACATCAGCGCCATCGGCAGCAGGATGTCGGGGCGGCGCGCGACGTACCGGAGGCCGTCGACCACCTTGGCCTGGTCGCGCTGGCCGGCCGGCGGCAGGTCCTTGCGGTACAGCTCGGCGGTGCGCATCCGGACCACGTTGACCAGCGGGGCGATCGAGCTGAACGCGGTGATCAGGAAGACCGGGCCGACGTCGAAGGCGGCGATGGCCAGTCCGGCGACGGCCGGGCCGAGGATCCGGGCCGAGTTGAAGGTGGCCGCGTTGAGCGAGAGCGCGTTCGGCAGCAGCGGCATGCCGACCAGCTCGGAGACGAACGCCTGCCGCACCGGTGTCTCCACCGCGTTGAACACCCCGAGCAGGAGGGCGAACGCGAAGACGTGCCAGAGCTGCACCAGCCCGGTGACCACCAGCAGGCTCATCGCCAGCGCCAGCACGGTCCAGAAGATGTTGGCGATGAAGAGCAGCATCCGCTTGTCGTAGCGGTCGGCGAGGCGGCCGGAGATCAGGGTCAGCAGCAGGACGGGGGTGAACTGGAGCGCGGTGACCACGCCGAGCGCGGTCGCGGAGTTGCCGGTGAGGTCGAGGACGAGCCAGTCCTGGGCGATGTACATCATCCAGACGCCGATCAATTTGATCAGCTGCCCGGTGGCGAAGAGCCGGTAGTTGCGGACTCGTAGGGACTGGAACATCGTGCTCAACTTGGCCTGCACTCTAGGTGCGCCTCCTCGCGATCATGTACGCCTCATCCACAACGGACGAAGCGGACCGCGGGACGCGGGGACCGGCTCAGGCGCGAGCGATGCCCTGGAGGATCTCGGCGGCACGCTGCAGCGTGTCGCGTTCCTCCTCGGTGAGCGCGGCCAGTCGGCTGGCCAGCCACTCGTTGCGGGCCCGCTCGAACTGGTCGAGCACGGCCCGTCCCCCCTCGGTAGCCGCCAGGATGACCTGCCGTCCGTCGGTCGGGTGGGGGGTGCGCTGCACGAGGCCGCGCTCCTCCAACTTCGCGACGATCTTCGTCATCGTTGGCGGCTGTACCCGCTCGGTGTCGGCCAGCTCCCGGGGTGTCAGGGCGCCCGCCAGCTTGAGGCTGGTGAGCGCCGAGAGCTGGGTGACCGTGAGGTCGCCGACCGGGCGGGCCTGTCGGACCCGCCGGTTGAGTCGGGTGATCGCATCACGCAGCTGAGGGGCCAGCTGCGCCGGTGGCACGCGTTTCGCCGTCACCGTCCGCTCCGTCACAGTAGTTAGCTTAACTAATGAGCCTGGCTAACGACATGCGATATGACCAGGCTCACCAGCGAATTCACAGCAGCACGGACTCGATCGGCCCGCGCAGGAAGTAAAGGGTGAACAGGGCGGCCACCCCGTACAGCAGGGGGTGCACCTCGCGGGCCCTGCCCTTCGCCAGCTTGAGCAGCACGTAGCTGATCACGCCGGCGCCGATGCCGTTCGAGATCGAGTAGGTGAAGGGCATCAGCACGATGGTGAGGAACGCCGGGATGGCGATCTCGTAGTCGGTCCAGTCGATGGTGCGGACCGCGGTCATCATCAGGAAGCCGACCACCACGAGCGCCGTCGACGCTGCCTCGAAGGGCACCACCACCGCCAGCGGCGCCAGGAACATGGCCAGTAGGAACAGGCCGCCGGTGACCAGGTTGGCCACGCCGGTCCGGGCGCCCTCCGCGACCCCGGCCGCGCTTTCGATGTACGACGTGTTGCTCGACACCGAGGCCGCGCCACCCGCGGCGGCGGCGATCGAGTCGACCAGCAGGATCTCCCGCGCCCGCGGCGGGGTGCCCCGCTCGTCGAGCATGTCGCCCTCCTGGCCGATGGCGACCATCGTGCCCATGGTGTCGAAGAAGTCCGTGATGAGCAGGGTGAACACGAACATCAGCGGAACCAGCCAGCCGACCCGGGTCCACGAGTCCAGGACGTTGAAGTTGCCGAGCAGGGAGAGGTCGGGAACGTCCACCACCTTCTCCGGCAGTTCCGGCACGTTCAGCGCCCAGCCCTTGGGGTTCGGCTTCCCGTTGACGAAGGACGGCCCGATGTTGCCGACCGCCTCCACCACGATCGCCAGCACGGTGGACGTCAGGATGCCGATCAGGATGGCGCCGCGCACCCGGCGTACCACCAGCACCAGGGTGAGCAGCAGGCCCACCACGAAGACCAGCAGGGGCCAGCTCACGATCTTGCCGCTGATGCCCAGCCCGACCGGCACGGTGGTGTTCGCCACGTCCGGCACCCGCCGGACGAAGCCGGCGTCGACCAGGCCGATGATCGTCAGGAAGAGGCCGATGCCCACGCCGATCGCCGTCTTGAGCTGGGTCGGGACCGAGCGGAACACCGCGGTACGCAGCCCGGTGAGCACGAGGATGCCGATCAGCACACCCTCGATCACCACCAGGCCCATGGCGTCCGCCCAGCTCATCTGCGGCGCGATCTCGAACGCGACCAGCGCGTTCACGCCCAGCCCGGCAGCCAGCGCGATGGGGAACCGGGCCACCACGCCCATCAGGATGGTCATCAGGCCGGCGACCAGCGCGGTGGCCGCCGCCAGCGCCGGGATGGCGAGCTTTCGCCCGTCGCCGTCGACCGCGCTGCCCAGGATCAGCGGGTTCAACACCACGATGTACGCCATCGTGAAGAACGTGGCCAGCCCGCCCCGGACCTCCCGGCCCGGCGTGGAACGGCGGGCGGAGATCTCGAAGAAGCGGTCGAAGCCGTTGCGCGGGTGCGCGGGATCGGGTGGGGTGCCGTGGTCCGGCGGCGGCGCTATGGCCATCGGGTCCTCACATATTGATCGACCGGTTGTCGCGCGCATCGTCCCAGATCACTCACGGGCAGGGAAGAACGATCGCGTACGCTGGGCGCGTGCCACAGGAGCAACCGCCGCGGCCCGAGCCGCTCGACCCGCCGATGGTGCCGATCGCCGTCGCCGGACTGATCGCCTGGGCGGTGGCCGGGCTGGTGCTGCTGCTCTTCTTCCGCGACTGGCTCACCACGCACGGGCACGAGAACTGGCTCTGGACCTGCCTCGCCGGTTTCCTGTGGGGCTTTCCCGGCCTGGCCGTGATGATGCGGCACGACGCCAACCGGCGGCGCCGCCGGGCGGCCACCGCCCGTCAGAGCTGACCCGTCAGGGGTGGCCGTACGGCTCCGCCGGCTCGGCCGCCTCCACCGAGCCCGGGGCCCGGCTCACCGACACGGCCTCGACCGCACTGTCGTCGTAGACCGTGGGCAGCTCGTCGACCGGGCTCTCGGCCGCCTCGATCAGCGTCTCCGAGTGGGCGCCGCAGCCGTGGTCGGCGCTGACCACCCGGCCGTCGTCGGGGGCGTAGAAGTTGCCGCAGGCGCCGAAGGACTGCCGTAGCGCGCCGGCGAGCGGCAGGTAGAAGCCGCAGGTGCCGCAGCGGGCGGCGGCCGGCGCGGCCACCGAGATCGCGGCGTCGGGCCCGTGGTCGCCGTCGTACCAGCGCTGGGCGGCGTCGGTCCGGCCCTCCCGGGACAGCACCCGGGCCCGGCCGAGGCCCAGCTCCCAGGCGGTCTCCTCCACGGCCGGGTCGTCGGAGAGCAGGTAGCCGGGTGCGAGCCGCTCGTCGTCCGGCGGGGTGGGAAGCAGGTCACCGGGGCCCAGGTCACCCGGCTTGAGCCGCTCCTGCCAGGGCAGCCAGCCCGGCGCCAGCAGCGCGTCGGAGCCCGGCAGCAGCACCGTCTCGCAGATGGTGACCGTGCGGCTGCGCGGCACCCGGGTCACCGTGACGGCCCAGCGCCAGCCCCGGTAGCCGGCGAGGCGGCACTCGAAGTAGTGGGTGACGAGCCGGTCGCCCTCGGCGACGGCCTGGAGGTGATCACCGACGTCGGCGGGGTCCACCTCGGTGATGGCGTTGCGGGCCACCTCGACGGCGGCGGCACACACCTGGTCGAGCCGGGGAGCGCGGGCGGAGGCGGGCCTGGTCACCCGACCATTGTTCCCCATGCCGGCGGTCGAGTGACAGCCACTCCCCAGAGTCGTTCTCTCCGGGTGATGCGGCACGCGTGGATCAGATGGGCGAGGATGGGACACATGCCGCTGTCCTCCCGCTCCGGCCGGTCCGTCCTCGGGCGGACCGTCGGCACCGGCATCCGCGCCACCCGCCTGCTGCTCCGGGGCTCGCTGCACGGCGGGCGATGGATGACCCGGCGGGCCGGGACGGCCCGGGCCCGCAGCGCCGGCAACGAGGTCGGCATGGTCCGCCTCTTCGACCTGCACGCCCTCTCCTGCGCCGGGGACACGCTGATCGCCATCGGCCTGGCCGGGACGATCTTCTTCGACGTCCCGCTGGGCGAGGCGCGCAACAAGGTCGCGCTCTACCTGCTGGTGACCATGGTTCCGTTCGCCATGCTCGCCCCTGTGGTCGGTCCGCTGCTCGACCACTTCCGGCACGGCCGCCGGTACGCGCTCGCCGCCACCATGCTCGGCAGGGCCTTCCTCGCCTGGCTGATCTCCGACTACATCGGCGGCTTCGGGCTCTATCCCGCCGCGTTCGGGGTGCTCGCCCTCTCCCGGGCGTACGGGGTGGCCCGCTCGGCGGCGGTGCCCCGGCTGCTGCCGGACGGGCTCGGGCTGTCCCAGGTGGGTGCCCGGGCGAGCGTCTACGGCACGGTGGCCGGCGCGCTGGTCGCCCCGATCGGGCTGGCCGCCTTCTGGTTCGGGGCGCAGTGGCCGCTCCGGGTCGCCTCGCTGATCTTCGTGATCGGCATGGTGATCTCGCTCCGGCTGCCGCCACGGGCGGACTCGGAGCCGCCGGAGCGGGTGCCGCGTCCGCTGCGGGCGCTGCGCCGCCGGGACCGGGAACGCCCGCTGGGCCGGGGTCGACCGGCCGGCCGGCTGGTGATCGCCACCCTGATCGGCGCGGCGGCGCTGCGCGGGCTCTACGGGTTCCTGCTGCTATTCCTGGCCTTCGCGATCAAGGGCGGGGACCTGACCACCGACTTCTTCGACCGGGACCTGGGCGCCCAGGGCGCGCTGGGCCTGGTCGGCGGCGCGCTGGCGGTGGGCACCTTCCTGGCCACCGCCATCGGCACCCGGCTGCACATCCACCGCCCGACGGCGATCCAGTCCAGCGGCACGATCATCGTGGCCGGGGTGGCGGTGCTCGCCGCGCTGAAGTTCTCGCTGCCCATGGTGGCGCTGCTCTGCGTGGTCACCTCGCTGTTCAGCGGGATCGCCAAGCTCGCGGTCGACGCCTCGATCCAGGAGCGCATCCCGGAGCGGCTGCGGGCCAGTTCCTTCGCCCACTCGGAGACCGCGCTGATGCTCGCCTTCGTGGCCGGCGGCGGGCTCGGGCTGGTGCCGTTCACCGGCCCGGTCGGCGTGGCGGTCGCCGCCGGCGTGGCCGCGCTGGTGGCCGTCCGCGGGGTGCTGGTGGCCACCCGGCTGCGCGGCGAGCACCTGGTCGGCCGCCCGCTCGGCGACGACGAACTGGCCACCGAGGCGGGTACGGAGTTCGACGACCCCGCCCCCACCTCGCCGGCCCCGCCCCGGGCCGACCCGCCGCCCCCGGCCGACGACGATGACCTGGCGCCGCCCGGGTTCCACATCTACCGCCCCTCCTCCTCCGTCGGTGGGCCGGGCGGGAGCGAGGACGAGAACCGGCGGGAGCCCCGGGGACCGGTGGCGTGAGCGGTCTGCTGGTGGTGACCGCGGTACCCGCCGAGGCGGACGCGGTCCGGGCGGGCCTCACCGACCCCACGGTCACCGTCGTGCCGGTCGGGGTCGGCCCCGCCGTGGCCGGGGCCGCCACCGCACGGTTGCTGGCGCTCGCCGAGGCGGCCGGACGGCCGTACCGGGCGGTGGTCAGCGCGGGCATCGCGGGCGGTTTCGTCAACCGGGTGCCGGTCGGCGGCACCGTGCTGGCCAACCGCAGCGTCGCCGCCGACCTGGGCGCCGAGTCCCCCACCGGCTTCCTCCCGGTGGAGGAGCTGGGCATGCCGGCGGAGCTGCTGGGCGGCGGCAGCGTCGTACCCGCCGACCCCGGCCTGCTCGCCGCCCTGCGGACCGCCCTGCCGGCGGCCGCCGTCGGCGCGGTGCTCACGGTCAGCACGGTGACCGGCACCGCCGCGAGCACCGCGGCCCTCGCCGACCGGCACCCCGACGCGGTGGCCGAGGCCATGGAGGGGTACGGCGTGGCCGTGGCCGCCACCCAGGCCGGCCTGCCCTTCGCCGAGCTGCGCACGGTGTCCAACCCGATCGGTCCCCGCGACCGCGGGTCCTGGCGGATGCGCGAGGCGTTCGCCGCGCTCACCGAGGCGGCGGCCGCCCTCAGCTGACGTCATTCGCCCGGGACGACGAGCCCGGACTCGTACGCGTAGACGACGGCCTGGACCCGGTCGCGCCGGTCGAGCTTGGTGAGGATCCGGCTCACATGGGTCTTGACGGTCTGTTCGGCGATCACGAGGTCGGCCGCGATCTCCTGGTTGGACAGGCCGCGCGCCATGCGGACGAGCACCTCCACCTCGCGCGGGGTCAGCGTGTCGAGGGCGGCCGGCCGGTGGCGGGGGCCGGGCGACTGCCGGGCGAACTGGGCGATCAGCCGGCGGGTGACCGACGGGGCGAGCAGCGCGTCGCCGGCCGCCACCACCCGTACCGCCTGCACCAGCTCGCTGGCCGGGGCGTCCTTGAGCAGGAAGCCGGAGGCCCCGGCGCGTAGCGCCTCGTAGACGTAGTCGTCGAGGTCGAACGTGGTGAGCATGAGCACCTTGGGCCGGTGCGCCGGCGGCGGGGCGTCGAGCAGCAGCCGGGTGGCGGCGAGCCCGTCCAGCCTGGGCATGCGCACGTCCATGAGGACGACGTCGGGCCGGAGCCGGCGGGCCAGCGTGACCCCCTCCAGCCCGTCGGCGGCGCCGCCGACCAGGGTGAGGTCCGGCTGGGCGGCCAGCAGGGCGCCGAACCCCTCCCGCACCATCGCCTGATCGTCGACGATCAGCACGGTTGTCGTCACGACACGTCCTCGGGTTCGTCGGCGTAAGGAAAGGTGGCCACGACGGCGAAGCCACCCGCGCCGTCGAGGCCGGCCGACAGGGTGCCACCCAGGAGAGTGACCCGCTCGCGCATGCCGGCCAGGCCGTGCCCCGGGGCCCGCGGCTGCGGCGGTACGTCCGGCGCGGGGTTGACGACGCTGACCCGCAGGAGGTCGGTGTCGCGGCGCACGGCGACGGCCACCGGGGCGCGGGCGGCGTGCCGGGCGGCGTTGGACAGCGACTCCTGCACGACGCGGTATGCGCACAGCCCGACGGTGGCGGGCACCCCGGCGGCGCCGGTGCTGTCCAGGGTGACCGGCACGCCGGCCCGGCGCGCGCCCTCGACCAGGGCGGGCAGGTCGTCCAGGGTGGGCTGCGGCGCGCGCTCCGGCGGGTCGGCGCCGCGCAGCGTGCCCAGCAGGCGGCGCATGTCGGCCAGCGCCTCCCGGGCGCCGGCGCTGATCGAGGCGAACTCGGCGCGCACCGGCTCGGGCACCGCCGGGTGCCGGTACGGCGCGGTCTCGGCCTGCACGGCGATGAGCGACATGTGGTGGGCGACCACGTCGTGCAGCTCTCGGGCGATGCGGGCGCGCTCTTCCAGGGCGGCGCGGCGGGCGTACTCGGCGCGGGTCAGCTCGGCCTGCCGGTGCAGGGCGCGGCGGGCCCCGGCGCGGCCGGCGAGCGCGTCGACCAGGACCGCGTACGCGGCCAGCGCCAGGCTACCGCCGACGCTGTCCGGGCCGGGGATCCACAGCCACAGCACGGCCACCATGAGCACCCACATCGTCCACAGTGCCGGCCGGCCGTACCGCAGCGCGGCCACGGTGAACGCCAGCACGAACACCGGGATCTGCGGCGGGTCCCAGGCCCAGCTGCCCCACGGGTCCCCGGGGGCGAGCGGGGTGAGCAGGGCGGCCAGCCAGCCGACCCGCCAGGCCAGCAGCGGGTGCTGGACGAGCAGCGCGAGCGGCGCCACCTCGGCCAGGCCGACGAGGGTGGCCCAGCCGTCCGCGCCGGGATGTGCCCGGGCGGCGAGCGCGGCGCACAGCGGGAACCCGACGACGGTGGCGGTGGCGAGCAGCACGACCACCGTCCGGCGTACCGGAGCGGGTCGCCCCGCCAGCCAGGACGGCGCCGGGTCGGTGGCGGTCACGACCGTCCGTAACCCTCGCCACGCGTGCCGGACGATCCGACGGCCGTTGGTCTGCATCACCGGCGAGCCTAACGACCGCGAGCCGGCGGACGCGTGGCGCTGACGGGGGATCTCGCGGCCGGCGGCGTCATACCCGGGAGCCACCCGAGGTTGGCTCTGCACGGCGATGTGCCGGGACCACTCCGCTCCGTAGCGTCGCCCCATGACGATCATTCAGGTACGCAGAGACTGGTCCGGCCACGCTCGTGGCGTCCTCCTCGACGCCGTGTACTGCGGCGGGCTGGCGGTGGTGAGCCTGGCCGGGCTGGGCCTGGTCCTGGTCGGCCGGCCCGCGGCGGCGGCCCGGCTGTCCGGCCGGTGGCAGCGGCTGCGCGGGGAACCGGCGACCCAGCCGGTCCGGTGCCTGCCGGTCGCCGGCAACGCGTTCATGGGGCTGGTGCTCGGGGTGCTGGCGGTCATCCCGCTCGGGATCGAGGCGCTGTTCGTGGCCCGGGGCGTGCTCTACGGCGTGGTGGACGGCGGCCCGTACGACACCTCGTGGGGCGGTCCCACCAGGGGCGGGGCCTGGCTGGCGCACTTCCTGGTGGCGATTCCGTTCGCGCTCGCCGGGCTGGCGGCGCTGTCCGGCCTCGCCCTGTTGCACCGGCGCTGGACGGCTCACCTGGCCGGCGAGCGGCGTGGCGCGTGGGTGGCGCCGGTGGCGCTGCTGGCGTGCGGGGCCGCGGCGGTGCTCTTCGTCGCCTGGCTGCATCAGATCTGAGCCGCGGTGCTAGGGCAGCTTGGCGATGGTGATCATCCGGTTGTGGTCACCGGTCAGCGGTGTGCCGTCCTCGCCGTATGCCGTGACCTGGGTGAATCCCGAAGCCGTGCACCAGTCGCGCAGCTCCGGGAAGGCGAACATTCGTTTCACGAAGGTCAGCGTGCGTGCGCGGCCATCGCGGACGACCGTGCGTTCCACTTCGAAGCGCCCGGTCAGCGGATCCAGGTGATGACGGTCGACGAGCATGTCCCCGTCGTCCCGTGTCGCCGTGACACGCGAAGGCGTGTACGACCACCCGATCGAACCGGCCCGTCCATGGCGGGAGCTCCCGCATGTCGCCGGAGACGTACTCGACGTCCACACCCATCGCCGACGCATCGGCCCGAGCCCGATCCAGGAAGACCGCCGACGAATCGAGGCCGGTAACCCGGCATCCGCGATCGAAGAGGTCATTCGTCACGGTTCACCACCTGTGACCGGGCAGGACCGGCCTTCCACGTCTCACGGGTCATCTCGTACTCGACCTCACCCAGATCCGACCCCGGCAGCGGGTCGTCAAGGGGCGGGAGGAAGGTGCGCACGTGCCGCATGCCGATGGCCTCCATCACGCGTCGCGACCCGGTGTTAACGGCCATGGTCTGCGCGATCACCCGGTTCTGCCCGATGGTGTCGAAAGCATGCCGCAGCAGTGCGCGGGACGCCTCGCTGGCCAGGCCCTTGCGCCAGTGCCGATAGAGGAGGCGGTAACCGAGTTCGGCGACGGTGGGGTCGTCGGGTTGGTCGGGGCCGTGCGCCGGCGGAAGCATCATGAGCCCGACGAACTCGCCGTCGTCCTCGCCTGCCGGCGGCGTCGAGCCGCGCGCGCCACCCTCAGTGCCGAACGCCATCCAGTAGCCCAGGCCGTCCACCGTGCCGGCCAGCGCCATCCGTTGCCCGTGCGAGGCGATCACCTCGTCCCTGGATCGCGCCCGGCCGACGAGGTAGCGGAGCACCTCCGGGTCGGAGTCGAGCTGGACCTCCAACTCGAGGTGCCGGTCGGCGAGAGGCACCAGCAGCAGACGGTCGGTCCGCAGGAGCGGCTGAGGCATGCGGCAACGATCACACGAAAGCCCCCGATGACGCGATCCGATTCCCACCGCAAATCACACGCACTCGCCCGACTGGCAGGGCGGCAACCCCGCGGGGTTACCGTGGGGGCGTGGCGCTCTCCCTGGCGATCTCGCCCTGCCCCAACGACACGTTCGTCTTCGACGCCCTGGTGCACGGCCGGGTGCCCGGCGCGCCGCCGGTGGAGGTGACCTACGCCGACGTGGACGTGACCAACACGGCCGCCGAGCGCGGGGCGTTCGACCTGGTGAAGGTGAGCTACGCGGCGCTGCCGTGGCTGCTCGACGACTACCACCTGCTGCCCTGCGGGGGCGCGCTGGGCCGGGGCTGCGGCCCGCTGGTGCTGACCAGGGGCGACCGCACCGACCTCTCCGGCGCGACGGTGGCGGTGCCGGGCGAGCGGACGACGGCGTACCTGCTGTTCCGGCTCTGGGCGGCGGACCAGGCACCGGCGCGCATCGAGGTGGTGCCGTTCCACGAGATCATGCCGGGGGTGGCCGCCGGGCGGTACGACGCCGGGCTGGTGATCCACGAGGCCCGCTTCACCTACCCGCGGCACGGGCTGACCGCCCTGGTCGACCTGGGCGAGTGGTGGGAGGGCGACACCGGGCTCCCGATCCCGCTCGGCGCGATCCTGGCCCGCAAGGGCGCGGTCGACCCGGTCGAGGCGGCCGCCTGGATCCGGGAGTCGGTCCGGCAGGCCTGGGCCGACCCGGAGGCCAGCCGGGAGTACGTCCTCGCGCACGCGCAGGAGATGGAGCCCGACGTGGTGGACCGGCACATCGGCCTCTACGTCAACGAGTTCACCGCCGACCTCGGAGAGGCCGGCTTCGCCGCCGTGGACGCGCTGCTGGGCCGGGCCGCCGACGCCGGGCTCGTCCCTCAGACCTCCAGCTCGCGCGCCACCGCGTGGACCAGCTGAGCGATCTTCTGCGCGGCCTTCCGGTCGGGGAAGCGGCCCCGGCGCAGGTCCGGCTGGACCTTCGCCTCCAGCACCTTGATCATGTCTTCGACCAGGCCGTGCAGCTCCTCGGCCGGCCGGCGGCGCAGCTCCGCCACCGAGGGCGGCGCCTCCAGCAGCTTGACCCCCATTGCCTGAGCGCCCCGCCGGCTGTCCACCACGCTGAAATCGACCCGCTGGCCGCCCTTCAGGTCGGTGACACCCGTCGGCAGCGCGCCCTTCGGCAGGAATACGTCGCCACCCTCGTCACTGGTGACGAACCCGTATCCCTTGGCCGCGTCATACCACTTCACTCGACCCGTCGGCACCTGAAAACCCCTGCTTCGCTCGGAACCTCTACCCCTCCAAGGCTAGCCCGATGATCCGGTCCAGCGCCGCCGGGAATCCGGTGAGATCGTCCAGCACGACGTGCGCTCCGGCGGCGCTCAGCTCGTCCCTCGGGCAGGGGCCGGTCGCCACTCCCACGCCCGGGATTCCCGCAGCTTGCGCGGCGGCCATGTCGGCCACGTGGTCGCCGACGTAGAGGGTGGCGCCGTGCTCGCGCAGCGCCGTCGCCTTCTCCTCGGCGAACAGGTCGCCGGCCAGCTCGTCGACGGCCAGGCCGAGGTGGTCCAGGTGCAGCTTCGCCAGCCGGCCGATCTTGGAGGTCACCACCATGACCCGGCCGCCGCGCGCGTGCACCGCCGCGATGGCGGCCTCCGCGCCGGGCATCGGCAGGGTCGGGGTGATCGCGTACGCCGGGTAGAGCTCGCGGTACGCGGTCACCGCCTCCTCGACCTGCTCGGGCGGGAACCAGTGCGCGATCTCGGTACGCAGGGGCGGCCCGAGGCGGGACACCGCCAGCTCGGCGTCGACGGGTACGCCGGTCCGCGCGGTCAGCGCCCGGTAGGCGGCCGCGATGCCGGGGCGCGAGTCGACCAGGGTCATGTCGAGGTCGAATCCGACCATCAGTGCGGGCATGCCGAGAACGTACCCGCCCAACCCGGACCGAGGCGGACGTCCGAGGGGCGCGACGGCCCCCGGCCGGGCTAGCGTGGAACGACGATGACCACCTCACTCGCCGACCACCTGCGGACCCTTCCCGACGAGTCCCTGGCCGCCCTCCTCCAACTGCGGCCGGACCTCGTCGTGCCGGTGCCGGCCGACGTCTCCGCCCTCGCCATCCGCGCCCAGTCGCGGGTCTCGGTGGCCCGGGCGCTCGACGGGCTGGACCAGTTCACCCTCCAGATCCTGGACGCCGCCCGGCTCACCCGGGACCCGGAGGGCGGCGGCACCGCCACCGAAGCGATCCTGGCCCTGGCCACCGCCGGCCCGCACCCGCCCGCCCCGACCGCGGTCCGCGGCGCGGTGAACCGGCTCCGCGCGCTCTTCCTGCTGTACGGGCCGGAGCACGACCTGCACGTGGTGGGCGGCGTCGACGAGGTGTCCCCGTACCCGGCGGGTCTGGGCCGACCGGCGGCTGAGCTGGACCCGCGGGCGGCGGCCGTCTGCACGGACCCGGCGAAGCTGCGGCGGACGCTGCTGGCCGCGCCGCCCTCGGCCCGGGCGATCCTGGACCGGCTGGCCGCCGGCCCGCCGGTCGGCACCGTGCCCCCGGGCGCGCTGGACGCCCCCGCCACCGGCGCCGAGGACATCCTTCCGCCGGACCTGGTCAACGGCGGCGCGGCCACCGGCTCGCCGATCCGCTGGCTGGTCGAGCACCGGCTGCTCGTCCGGATGTCGGCCGTCAAGGGCGGCGGCACCGTCGAGCTGCCCCGCGAGGTGGCGCTGCTGCTGCGCCGGGACACCGGCCCGCTCGGCCCGGTACGCACCAGCCCGCCCGTCGTGTCGAGCCCGCCCCGCGAGGCCAAGGCCGTCGACTCGGCCGGGGCCGGGCAGACCATGGAGGTGGTCCGGCACACCGAGGCGCTGCTGGAGGCCCTCGCCGCCGAGCCGGCCCCGGTGTTGCGCTCCGGCGGCGTGGGCGTCCGCGACCTGCGCCGGCTGGCCCGCGGCCTCGGCCTGGAGGACGCGACCACCGCCCTGCTGTTCGAGGTGGCGTACGCGGCCGGGCTGCTGGGCGAGCTGGAGCTGACCGGGGCGGTCACCACCCGGCACGGCGGGGACCAGCAGATCCTGCCCACCGGCGGGTACGAGGTGTGGCGGGCCGCCTCGCTGGCCCAGCGCTGGGAGCAGCTGGCCAGGGCCTGGCTGACCATGACCCGCCAGGTGGGCCTGGTCGGCCAGCGGGACGACCGGGACCGGCCGATCTCGGTGCTCTCCGCCGAGGCGGAACGGGCCGGCGCGCCGGCCGCTCGGCGCTCGGTGCTCGCCGTGCTGGCCGACCTGCCCTCGGCGACCGCCCCCACCCCGGACGAGGTGCTGGAGCTGCTGGACTGGCGGGCGCCCCGCCGGGCGCGGGGCCGGGAGGCCGCGCACCGCGAGGTGCTGGCCGAGGCCGCCCAGCTCGGGGTGACCGGGCTCGGCGCGCTCACCTCGTACGGGCGGCTGCTGCTGGCCGAGCTGACCGACGCCGACGAGCGGGCCGAGGACCCGCTCGGGCTCTACTCCGAGGCCGAGTCGGGCGAGCCGTCGACCGCCGTCCGCGCGCTAGACGCGCTGCTCCCCGCCCCGGTCGATCACTTCCTCGTGCAGGCCGACCTGACCGTGGTGGTGCCCGGCCCGCCCGACCCGGCGCTCGCCGCCGAGCTGGACGTGGTGGCCGAGCACGAGTCGGCCGGCGGGGCGAGCGTGCACCGGGTCACCACGGCCAGCGTCCGAAGGGCCCTGGACGCCGGCTACTCGGCCGACGACCTGCACGCGCTGTTCCGGCGCCGGTCGCGTACCCCGGTGCCGCAGGGGCTGAGCTACCTGGTGGACGACGTGGCGCGCAAGCACGGCGGGCTGCGGGTCGGCTCGGCCGGCGGCTACGTGCGCAGCGACGACGAGGCGCTGCTCACCGAGGTCCAGGCCGACCGAAGGCTGGAGTCGCTGGCCTTCCGGCGGCTGGCCCCGACGGTGCTGGTCACCCCGTACCAGGTGAACCGGATGCTGACCGCGCTGCGCGACGCCGGTTACGCGCCGGTGCCCGAGGACGCCGGCGGCGCGGCCGTGCTCGCCCGGCCGAAGGTCCGGCGGGCGCCGGCCCGAGTGCCGGTGACCAGCCGCAGCCTGGACCCGCTCGCGGCACCGCGGCTGCCGATGCCCCGGCTGCTCGGGGTGGTCGAGCAGATCCGCCGGGGCGAGGCGGCGGCCCGGGCGGCGCGGCGGGCCCCGGCGGTGGTACGCGGCGGAACAGCGGCCACCGGCCCGGCGCCGGCGCACACCCACAGCGACGCGCTGGCCGTGCTCCAGCAGGCGGTGCGGGACAAGGCGCTGGTCTGGGTCGGCTACGTCGACGCGCACGGGGCGACCGCGTCCCGGTTGGTCCGGCCGGTCTCGATGGGGGCCGGCTACCTGCGCGCCGAGGACGAGCGCACCGAGATGCTGCACACCTTCGCGCTGCACCGAATCACCGCGGCGGTACGCGAGGACTGAGCCGTCGTCAGTCGCCGTTGCGGCGGAGCGTGCCGACCACCGACACGGCGAGCAGCAGCCCGAACGCGGCCCCGGCCGACTCGCCGACCGAGTCGACGAAGCCCTGCCGCTGCACCAGCAGCCCGAACAGGAACCAGCCGAAGATGCCGGCGGCGGCGGCCGCGTAGCCGACCAGGGCCGCCGGCGAGACCTCGTGCTGGCGCGTCCGGTCGTCCTCGGGAAGCACGTCGTGATCGACGGTCATCTGCAGCCCCTCCCGCCCCGTGGTGGACCCGGCCTCCAGCGTGGCACCGGAGGGGGTCACCCGGACAGGGGATAAAACCCTGATCCGGTCGGGGACGGTCACGGGCGGTGGTACCGGCCCGGGCTCAGGTGCCGGGGCGGTGGCCGAAGACGACCACCCGGGTGCCGACCGAGCCCAGCTCCCAGAGCCGTACCGCGTCGCGGTGCAGCAGGTTCACGCAGCCGTGCGAGCCGATCCAGGGGTTGTGCAGGTAGGTCGTAGTCTCGTGGAAGCCGATCCCGCCGTTGAACCGCTGCCAGTAGGGCAGCCACACCTCGTACGGGTTGGACCACTCCCGCAGGGTCTTCCCACCCACCGAGTAGGTGCCGGTCGGGGTGGCGTAGCCGGCCATGCCGGTGCGGGTCACCGTCGGGCCCATCACGACCTTGCCGCCGCGCATCGCCCAGACGGTCTGCCGGGTCAGATCGACGCAGAAGGTGGTGCCGGAGCCGGCGCGGCAGCGCCCGGTGTCGGTGCCGGCCAGCCGCTTCGCCACGTCGTAGGTGGTGGCGCCGGCGCGACCGGCGGCCGGGCTGATCCCGTACCGGCTCTGAAACTTCTTGATCGCGGTGCAGTCGGCGGCCGACTGCTTGCCGTCCACGGTCAGCGTCCCGAAGCCGCCCAGCCGGGTCAGGTACGTCTCCACGGCCTTCTGGTGCTCCCCCTGCGGGCACCCGGCGGACCTGGACGGCTTGGGCGAAGCCGGCTTCGGCGTGGTGCTGCGGGAGGGTTTCGGCGTGGCCGTCCGGCTCGGCTGCGCCGACGGGGACGTGGTCGGCTGCTCCGGCGTGGGCGACGCGCTCGCCCCCGATGCCTGTCCCGTCATGCCGACGGGGGCCGGGGCGGCAGCCCCGGATCCGTCGCCCTGTGGATCGAGCGCGCACGCACCGACGCCGACCAGCACGACCGCTGCCAGGCTGACGGCCCGGACGACGAACCGGACACGCTTCATGGGCCCTCCCCCTGGACAGTTGTCCCGCTTGCTAGACGTACGGGACGAGTGTGACGTTGCCTGTCCAGCGAGGTTTTTTCCGATCACCTTTTCCCGTGCAACACTGGATGGTCCGCCTTCGGCAGGTCAGCCGCCGTGCGGGCGAGAATTTCCGGCATAGGGAGAGGACGCTGGCGTGAGCGGTGGACCACTGATCGTGCAGTCGGACAAGACCCTGCTGCTGGAGATCGACCACCCCGACGCCCAGGCGTGCCGGATGGCGATCGCGCCCTTCGCCGAGCTGGAGCGCTCCCCCGAGCACGTGCACACCTACCGGCTCACCCCGCTGGGGCTGTGGAACGCCCGGGCCGCCGGCCACGACGCCGAGGGCGTGGTGGACACCCTGATCAAGTACTCCCGCTACCCGGTGCCGCACGCGCTGCTGGTCGACGTGGCCGAGACGATGGACCGCTACGGCCGGCTCCAGCTCGCCAACGACCCGGCGCACGGCCTGGTGCTCCGCGCGCTCGACCGGGTGGTGCTGATCGAGGTCGCCAAGAGCAAGAAGCTCGCCGGGATGCTCGGCCCGAAGCTCGACGACGACACCATCCAGGTGCACCCCTCCGAGCGCGGCCGGCTCAAGCAGGCGCTGCTCAAGCTCGGCTGGCCCGCCGAGGACCTGGCCGGCTACGTCGACGGCGAGGCCCACCCGATCGAGCTGGCCGAGTCCGGCAAGGACGGCGGAAAGCCGTGGACGCTGCGGTCCTACCAGCGGGAGTCCGTCGAGGCGTTCTGGGCCGGCGGCTCCGGCGTGGTGGTGCTCCCCTGCGGCGCCGGCAAGACCCTCGTCGGGGCGGCAGCCATGGCCGAGGCGAAGGCGACCACGCTGATCCTGGTGACCAACACGGTCGCCGGCCGGCAGTGGAAGCGCGAGCTGATCGCCCGCACCTCGCTCACCGAGGAGGAGATCGGCGAATACTCGGGCGAGCGCAAGGAGATCCGTCCGGTCACCATCGCCACGTACCAGGTGCTCACCTCGCGGCGCGGCGGCGCGTTCACCCACCTCGACCTGTTCGGGGCCCGCGACTGGGGCCTGGTCATCTACGACGAGGTGCACCTGCTGCCCGCGCCGATCTTCCGGTTCACCGCGGACCTTCAGGCCCGCCGCCGGCTCGGCCTCACGGCGACCCTGGTACGCGAGGACGGTCGCGAGGGCGACGTGTTCAGCCTGATCGGCCCGAAGCGGTACGACGCGCCGTGGAAGGACATCGAGTCGCAGGGCTGGATCGCGCCGGCTGAATGCGTCGAGGTCCGAGTCACGCTGACCGACGCGGAGCGGATGGCGTACGCGACGGCCGAGGCCGAGGAGCGGTACCGGATGGCGGCTACGGCGCGGACGAAGTTGCCGGTGGTACGGGCGCTGGTTCAGCGGCACCCGGATGAGCAGGTGCTCGTCATTGGTGGTTACATCGACCAGTTGCACCAGCTTGGGGAGTATCTGGACGCGCCGATCGTGCAGGGGTCGACTACCAACAAGGAGCGGGAGCGGCTGTTTGACGCGTTCCGATCCGGTGAGGTTAAGACTCTGGTGATCTCCAAGGTCGGAAACTTCTCGATCGACCTGCCGGAGGCTGCTGTCGCCATCCAGGTGTCGGGGACCTTTGGGTCTCGGCAGGAGGAGGCGCAGCGGTTGGGGCGGGTGCTGCGGCCCAAGGCGGACGGGCGGCAGGCGCACTTCTACACGGTGGTGTCCCGGGACACGATCGATACCGAGTACGCGGCGCATCGGCAGCGGTTCCTCGCCGAGCAGGGGTACGCGTACACGATTGTGGACGCAGACGACGTCCTCGGGCCGAAGCTGCCGACGATCGACTAATTCCACTCAACGATTCCGCTCCGCCTCCGGGACGACATTCCCGCCGCCTCCGGCCGACCTGACCCCCGTCGGGGGGATGCGGTTTCAAGCTGTCGGCGGCTGTCAGCTGGTGCCCGTCCGCGTCAACAAGCAGGCGGCAGATGTCGTCGGTCGGCGTTCGGTACCGCCCCGCATCGACGCTGGCGCTGCCTTCTTGCTGCCTCGCTTCCTGACGAGTCCCGCTACAGCAGCCGATGTAGCCGATACTGCATTGAAGTTCCTCACGGAGGCAGGCGCAGATGGATCTCGCCCAGCTCAAGACCGCGCTGGACCGGAGAGGCGTGTCGGCGCGGCGGTACAGCCTGAGCGGCGGGTTACCGAACGGCGGGTTCGGCGTCGATCACGACGTCAGTGGGTGGACTGTGTATTACAGCGAGCGCGGCCAGCGGTGCTACGTCATAGAGAGCTACCGCTCCGAGAACGATGCTTGCCGCCGGCTGTGGAACTTGATCACAGACGGGGAGCCTCTCCCCGAAGATCCCCGGCAAGCGCCCTAACGACCGCCCCGGCCTGAACCTGCGGCAGTCGATGCCTGCTGACGCCTCGCTTACAAGCTCTGTGCATCGCGTCCGCCGGCGTCCGGCAACGGCTCGTTCCCCTCAAAGCGCCTTGTCGAGCATTCTGCTTCCGTTCAGCCATCAAGCGGTGCGGCCAGGATGCCAGGTCAGCGCCGGGTTGACTCCGCGACGAAGACCCCGCGCCCCGGGCGCCCGACCAACACCCCCTGCTCCCGCAGCGTCGCCACGGCTCGATGGATCGTCGACACCGACACGTCGTAGTGATCGGACAGCTGCTGGGTGGACGGAATCTGTGACCCGGGCTGGAACTCGCCCTCCTTGATCCGCCTCAGCAGATCCTCGATCAACTCGTTCATGGTCGGCGGAATCGGCACGTGGAGGCCCCTTGCAGTCGGTTGGCCCTCCCAGTATCGAGCAACAGGTGAAACAGCGGCAATAACTGACGTAGGAGAAGCAGGTAGGAGCCTCAGCTAGATTCGACAGGTAAGAGAGCGTTGACAGAGGTGAGAGGTATCGGTAGCGTCGCTCTCGGTGATGCGGTGCTGCTGCGGTCGGTTGGCGCCTCTCGTACCGGTCTCGCATCGCCGTCGAGACCAAACCCTCCGCGCTCCCCCAGCGCGGCCCTGCCGCCGTACCCGATACAAGGCCGCAGGGCAGGCGGCCTCCGCCGACCGCAACCGGCGGAGGCCGCCCCACCACACTTCGACGCACCCCCACGAAGGGCGGTCCCCATGCGCAACCTGATCCGTCGGCTGGCAGGCCGACGCGACGAGGAACAACCAACCGCAGAAAGCAAGAGAAGACAGCCACTCCGCCCCTGGCAGATCCGCGAGCGCTGCTTCAACGTCCGCCGGCGCGGCCTCGATCCGGTCGAGATCCGCACCTTCCTCCACCAGGTCGCCGACGAACTCACCGTCGCCCAGACCGCCCTACGAGCGGTCCAGGAGGAGAACGTCCGCGTCAAGAACGCTCTGCGCTCCTGGCAGAGCGCCCAATCGGCGAACCACCGCTACCGATGACCGACCGCTGGGTGATCCACCTCCCCGTCACCGCCCCCGACCTGCACCGCGCCCGCATCTTCGCCCGCACCGCCGCCCGCCTACTGGCCCAACTCAGCGCCCGCGTAGAGCCCGGCGGGGTGACCGTCTCGGAAGAGGACCAGCAGTGCGAACGCCATTGGGTCTTCTGCGACCGCCCACTGCCTGGCGGCGGCCGCTGTGCCCTGCCGGTCGACCACACCTCACCCTGCGCGCGACGCGCACCCTGGCTCACCCGCCGCTGAGCACCACCGGTGCCGCGACCGGTCGTGGCGGAATGGCGGCTGGCCCAGCGGGTACGCGGAGTGGAGGCAGGGCGAGGAGACGCCATGCTGCGGAAGCGCCATCTCCGATCTGACGCACGAGAGAAGAGAGGCACGCAATGAAGGACAGAATTCTCACCCCGATCAAGAGGGCGACAAAGACCATCCAGGTGCGCCGTAAACGGGGAGACGCCCTGATCACCAAGGCGAAAGCCACCCGGCCCGGCCGGCTCTTCCAGTAAGCCCGACACCGGACCACCCGGACGATCGACCCGTCCGGTGAAGACAAGCAATGCCAGCGCGCTCGGCCTCCACGAGGGCCGAGCGCGTCGGCTTTTCCGCAGGCTACGAACGGCGGCGCAGGTAGCGAGCCCGCCGGCCGGCGTCCTGGAACCCGAGCCGCCGGTAAAGCCCAACAGCCGGGTTGTTGTCGTTGACGCAGAGCCACGCCTCCCGCGCCCCGTCCGCCGCCAGCCCTCGCAGCGCACAAGCCACCAGATACGCCCCGACCCGCCGCCCCCGCCACCCGGGGACGACGCCCACCTGGTCGACCCAGTTGTCGATGACGTTGACGAACCCCACGGCGTTGCCGTCGGGACCGCGCGCGATGAGCGACAGGTCCGGCCGGTACTCGTCGTCCTCCCCCAACTCACCCAGCCACTCCTCGGCCGCAGGCGAGCCGAAGCCGGGCCGGTCAGCGAACGACGCCCGGTAGGTCGAGAACAGCTCAAGGCCAAGCGTCACAGGCTCGGTTGTCACGCCATCGGCAGGGCTGACCGAGGGGATGCCGGTGAGGTCGTGCCGCTGCACCCACTCTGTAAACGTCCGCTCGAAGCCGCGCCCCGTGAACAGGGCGTCCGCGCCCGGGCTCCACGACTCGGTCGTCACCAGCAGGTCGGCGTCCCCCGCCTGCTCGCCAACCCAGCTCAACAGCCGCTCGCCGAGACCCCGCTCCCGCCACTCCGGATGCACCAGGCCGGTGCTGGTGGCCGGCTGCCCGCCGGTGCCGACGCCCGCGGCCGCGACCAGGCCGCCGTCGTGCCAGGCGCCGAGGGTACGGGTCTGGAGCAGCCGCGCCCGCAACAGCGGGGTACGGGCGAACAGCGGCAGCCCACCGTCGACGGCCAGGCACGCCTCGGCCAGTCGGGTCAGCTCCGCGAGGTGTTCCTCGCCGAACTCCTTCCAGATGAGCCCGTCCACTACCCGCCCCTGTCGCCTGCCGCTGATCGTGGGACCGCCCGCCCGGGTACGACAGTGTCCGCTGCGCAGTAGGCCTCGCGCCCGGGACCGGTGTCAACCAGATTCGGGCCGGCCGGCGGTTGGCGCTATTTCCAGACGGCCGCGACGGCGGGGGCGTGCGCCGCGCCGACGGCCCGTCCGGCGCGGGCGGACACCGCGCGGGTCGCGGGTGACAGCGCGTTGGTGCCGAACGCGTCGACGGACGCCTGGTCGGCGCTGATCACGTGGACGGTGGCCGGGGCGAGCGCGGCGACTTCGGCGTCGAGGTCGCCCCACGGCTGCGGCGTGTCCGCGAGGGTGGGCTGGATGATCAGCACGCGGTCGGCCCCGGCGGCCAGGTCGGCGTTGGTCATGGAGCGCACTCCACCGTCGACGTAGCGGCGGTCGCCGATCACGACGGGCGGCCAGATGCCGGGCACGGCGCAGCTGGCGGCGACGGCGTCGCGCAGGGTCACGCCGGACTCGCGGGTGAAGATGGCCTCGTCGCCGGTCTCGGCGTCGACCGCGGGCAGCAGCAGGCGCCGGTCGGGCCACTGCTTCACGGGGAGCCGGGCGTCGATCGCGGCGAGCCGGACGGCCGGGTCGACGGTCTGCGCGGCGAGGGCGATCCCGCCGATGCGGCGGCGGGCTTCCTCCGGCCCGGACACGCCGGCCAGCACGGCGGCGTAGTCGGCGAAGAGCTTCTCCGTGTCGACGTCGACCTCGATCTCGGCGGTCTCGGGGCGGAGTTGGGCCGCGTACAGGTCGTCGAGCGGGACGCCGCTGGTGATCTGCGCGGCGACCGCGGAGCCGGCGGAGGTGCCCACGATCAGGTCGGCGGCGAGGATCCGGTCGGCGAGGGTGGGATCGGCGTCGGCGAGGCCGCGCAGGACGCCCAACTCCCAGGCAATCCCGGCCACGCCGCCACCGGCGAGTACGAGTGCATTCGTCATGATCAGCAGCCTTGCACAGCGGGCGGGGGCGGTGGATCCCCGCGATCCGTGACGGACGCCTCACGGGGCGAGGGTCAGGTCGCGACCTGCAGCACCGCGTCGGCGAACGCCTGCGGCGCCTCCTGCGGCAGGTTGTGCCCGACGCCGCCACTCACGGTCCGGTGTTCGTACCGGCCGGAGAAGCGCCCGGCATACACGGACGGGTCGAGGTGGGGTGCGCCGTTGGCATCGCCTTCGAGGGTGATGGTGGGCACCGCGATGCTCGGGTTCGCGGCCAGCTTCTCCTCCACCTCGTCGTACTGCGGCTCCCCGGCGGCGAGGCCGAGGCGCCAGCGGTAGTTGTGGATGACGACGTCGACGTGGTCGGGGTTGTGCAGCGAGGCGGCGCTCCGGTTGAACGTCGCGTCGTCGAAGGCCCACTTCGGGGACGCCGTCCGCCAGATCAGCTTGGCGAAGCTGTCGAGGTTCTTCTCGTACCCGTCCCGGCCGCGGTCGGTGGCGAAGTAGAACTGGTACCACCAGGAGAGTTCGGCCTGCGGCGGGAGCGGTGCGCGCCCCGACTCCTGGCCGGCGATCAGGTAGCCGCTCACCGAGACGAGGCCCTGGCAACGTTCCGGCCACAGCGCGGCGATGATGTCGGCCGTGCGGGCGCCCCAGTCGAACCCGGCGAGGGTGGCCTTCGGCACCCCGAGGGCGTCCATGAAGGCCACGGTGTCGAGGGCCAGGGCTGCCGGCTGGCCGTTCCGCATGGTGTCGGCCGACCGGAACCGTGTCGTGCCGTACCCCCGCAGGTGCGGCACGAGCACCCGGTGGCCGGCCGCCGTCAACCGGGGGACGACCTCGGCGAAGCTGTTGATGTCGTACGGCCAACCGTGCAGCAGGAGCACGACCGGACCGTCCGGGGGGCCGGCGTCGACGTACCCGACGTTCAGCACACCAGCGTCGACCTGCCGCAGGTCGGTGAACAACGTTGACGATCCGCTGGCGTTCATACCGGCCGCTCCTCGTGCTCGCCCCGCCGACGTCTGCACGGTAGAGCCCGGCGCGGGGCGCCGGAGCCGATCCCGGAGAAGGCGGCCCCCGGTGACCCGGGATGGCTAGGATCGCCGCACGGGCGATCCACCACCCCGAGGTCACAGCACCCGGGTGACCCGCTCCGCAGCCGCGCGAGCATCCCGGTCGGCCGGGTCGAGGTTGGCGCAGAGCACCACCGACGCTCCGGCGGCGAGGGGGGCGAGCAGCCACTTCAGCGGCTGGTCGTGCTCGGCCACGTCGACCAGCAGCCGGTCGCCGGCGCGCAGGTCGAGCTGCTCGGCGTACGCCCGGGCCACCGCGCCCCACTCGCCGTAGCTGGTGCCGTCCGGGCTGGCCGGGTCGCTCGGGCGGAGGGCGGCCAGGTCGGGCCCGATCTCGGGGTGCCGGAGCACCTCCGTGGACCAGTCCAACCAGCCCGGCGGCACGTCGTCCAGCGGGCCGGGGCCGGTGCCGACGAGGTAGCGGTGCGTCCCCTCGGGCACGTCCTCCAGCCAGTCGTCCAGCCGTTCCGGGGTCACGAACACCGCGTCGTACGGCAGGTCGGCGCCCGGTTCGAGGACCGGCAGCCCGGCCAGGGCCCGGGGCCGGAACGAGACCGCCAGCCCGACCGACCAGGCCCCGATGAGCACGGCCGCGGTACGCCAGTGCGGCGGCAGCAGCACGGCCACCCGGTCGCTGGGGCGCAGCCCGCAGCCGTCCCGGAGCAGCCCGGCGCTGCGGGCCGCCCACGCGCCCAACTGCTGGGCGGTCAGGTCGGTGCGCTCGCCGGTGGCGTCGTCGAGGTAGCTCAGCAGCGGCTCGTGGGTCGCGACGGCGACGGGTGCGTGGTCGGCCATCGAGTGCACTCCTCCCTGGCGGTCAGCTCACCCTAGCCGGGCGAACCGGTCGACCAGGAGGGCCAGCCGCCGCTCGTGTTCCTCCCGCCGGAGCCGGCCGTTACGCATCAGCGAGACCAGGCCGTGCAGCCCGCTCCAGAAGGTCTCGGTGAACGTCTCCAGGTTGTCGTCACCGGCGAAGGGGCGCAGGGTCTCGGCCAGCTCGGCGAAGGCACGGGCCAGCTCTACCGGCACGTCCTGGCTGGCGAAGGGCAGTTCGGTGGGGAGGTTGAAGATCGCGTCGTAGAGGGCGGGCCGCCGTTCGGCGAACGCCGCGTACGCCGTGGCGATGCCGGCCACCGCCTGCCGTGCGTCGGTCGCGGCGGCCCGGGCGGCGGCGAGTTCGGCGGCCAGATCACCGCAGCCCTCCACGGCGACCGCCGCCATGATGGCGCCCTTGCCCTTGAAGTGGCTGTAGAGGACGGGCTGGCTGTACTCGATCTCGGCGGCGAGCCGGCGGGTGGTGACCGCGTCCCAGCCTTCCGACTCGGCCAGTTCCCGGGCCGCGGCGACGATCGCCCGCTCCCGTTCCGCCCGCTCGCGCTCCCGCCGCTCCCGAATCGCCATGACCGGAACTCTAGCACCGCTAGCCAAGCTGCCGCCGCTCTGCTAGCTTCGCTCTCAGACCTAGCAGCGCTAGCAAACGGAGTCGGACATGCTCAGCACCATCGCCTACGGGCTCGCCGTCGTCCTCAGCCTCTTCTGCGTCTTCATCGGCGCCCGGTTCCTCCTGGCGCCTCAGGCCTCGGCCGCCGGCTACGGCGTCCCGGTCAAGCCGGACGAGGACCCCGCCTACCTCACGATCAAGGGCCTGCGCGACCTCAGCTACGGCCTGCTCGGCCTCGCGCTCATCGCCTTCACCAGCGCCGAGGCGGTCGCCTGGTACATGCTGATCGTCGCGATCAACCCGCTGGGAGACACCCTCATCGTGCTGCGCCACGGCAGGAAGGCCGTCGCCTTCGGCGTCCACTTCGCCACCGCCGTGGTTGTCCTGCTCAACGCCGTCCTGCTGTTCGCCCTCTGACCCACACCGCCACGACAGGAGTAGCGCGATGTCCCTGATCACGCCCGACTTCGACCGGTCCGTCATCGTCCGTGACGCGGACGCCGAGGTGGTAGGCCGCGCTCCCACCAAGATTCGACTGCTCGCCGACAGCAGCGCCACCGGCGGGGCGCTCTCCACCCAGCGGGTCACCCTGACCGACGGCGCGGACGGCGCCCGGCCGCACCACCACGGCAACTCCGCCGAGCTGTTCTACCTGCTCGACGGCACCGCCCAGCTGCTCTCCGGCGAGCAGGTCGTCACCGCCGAGCGCGGCGACCTGGTGATCGTGCCGCCCGGCGTGGCGCACGCGTTCGCCGCCGCGCCCGGCGAGAACGCCGACATCCTCATCGTCATCACCCCCGGCGTCGAACGGTTCGAGTACTTCCGCCACCTGGAGCGCATCGCCTACGGGAAGGTGCCACCGGAGAGCCTGCTGGAGGTGCAGGAGCTGTACGACACGTACTTCCGGAGCAGCGCCGCCTGGGACGCCGCCCGCCGCTGACACCGACGACCGGACCCGCGACCGTCGACTCTGGTCGCGGGTCCGTCGGCCGTTGGCGCCCGCAGGCTGACGCGGACCACGGCAGAGCTGCCCGCGACCGCCGGGTCGCGGGCAGCTCGTCGCCGGCGGGGAGACCGGCTACTTCTTGACCTTGACGACGTCGGTCGGGCGCTTCACCGTCACCGTGACGCCGTAGTCGAAGAGTTCGAGCGTCGAGCTGAACGTGCCCTTGTCGAGCCGGCCCTTCGCCGTCGTCTGCCAGCTGCCGGTGAGTGCCACCTTCGCGATCCGGCCGTCACCGTCGAGCGTGACGTCACCGGAGGTGGTGGTCGACCCGACCTTGTCCGACGTCGTGTAACCGAAGTGCAGCGTCCCGTCGGGGTTCTCCGAGACGGTCGCGTTCGCGCTCTTGAGCGCCGTGAACAGGGCCGCCGGGTCGGGTGCCGCGGCGCCCAGGACGGTGTTCCCGTCGCCGTAGAGGGACAGCCGGTCATACCTGCCGGGGTACTGGCCGTAGCGGCCGTACGTCTCGCCCGGGCCGTCCTTGTCGGCCGGCAGCTTGCCCCGCGGTGGTTCCGCGCCCTCGTACCGGGTGCCGTTGATCAGCAGCTCGGTCATGACGGAGTCGTCCTGCGCCACGCGCACGTAGCCGGTGGCCGTCCTCGGGTCGAACGCGCCCTCGTACGTCAGTCCCTGCGGTCCCGAGTTGATCAGCCGCATCCGGTAGCTGATGTTCTCGCTGGCGGTGAGGGCCGATACCAGCCGGATCGCCGGCGAGGCCGGCTCCGGCGGTGACGCCTCGGCGGTGACGCCGGGACGGCCCGGCGCCGGCGCCGTCGCCACCGTCGCCGCGGTGGCGACGCCCAGCGCCAGCAGCGCGCACGTCGCACCGACCAGCGTGGTCGTCCGGCGGCGGCGTGCCCGCCGGCCGCGTTCCAGCAGCGCACCCACCGGGGGTACGGAGCCCGGCTCACCGTCGACGATGTCGTGCAGCCGGTTGGCGAGCCGCTCATCGAGCGTGTTCATGACTGATCACCTGCTTACCGTTTGGGAGGGTTGGTCGAGGAAGTGGCGAAGCTTGTCGAGCGCCCGGGCGTTCTGGCTCTTGACCGTGCCCACCGAGCAACCCAGCAGCCGGGCGACCTCGCGCTCGGTCAGGTCCTCGTAGTGGCGGAGCACCACCACGGCACGCTGCTTCGCGGGTAGCGACATGAGCGCCCGACGCAGCACGACGGCGTCGGGGCCGACGTCGCCGGCCGGGGCGGCCCGCTCGGGGACGTCCGCGACGAGGCTCTCCCGGCGGCGCCGGCGCCAACCGGACGTGTGGTTGTTGACCAGGGCGCGGCGCAGGTAGGCGTGCGGGTCGTCGAGCTGGGACAGCCGCCGCCACCGCTCGTACACCTTGACCAGGCTGTCCTGGAGCAGCTCCTCGGCCCGCCATCGGTCGCCGGCCAGCAGCATGGCCAGCCGGATATGTCGCTGCCAGGCCACCTCGACGAAGGCGACGTACGACCGGTCCGCCGCGGACAGGGGTTGCGTTTGGTCGGTCACGCCCCTAACACGTGACGGTGGCACGGAAGGTTGTCACGGGCCGCGGACATTTCAGCCGGCCCGCGCGCTTCGTCAGCTGTTCACGTCCGCGCAAGCTGCTGCTCCTCCGCGGGTGCCAGCCTCCGTCGGGGCACGACCTACGGAGGAAGTCCTTGACAGTGAGAAGAGCACTCATCGCCGCTGGTGTGGTGGTCGCCGGCCTGGCCGCCGTCACTCCGGCGTCGGCCGGCGGGCACCACCCGGGCGGGCCGCTCGCCTTCGACCGGGTCGCCACCTACCCGGTCTTCCAGAACCGGCCGGCCGGTGAGGACCCGGCGACCCCGACCGTCGCCGAGATCTCGGCGGTCAGCCCGGACGGGCGAACCCTCGTCTACACCGACGCGCTGGCGCGCCGGATCGGCTTCCTCGACATCGGGCGGGCCGACCAGCCCCGCGGCCTCGGCACCCTCTCGCTGGCTCAGCTCGGCGACGCCGAGGACGAGCCCACGTCGGTGGCCGTCATCGACGGGTACGTGCTGGTGGTGGTGAACACCAGCCGCAGCTACATCGAGCCGTCCGGGCGCCTGGACATCATCGACCTGGCCACCCGTACCCGGGTCCGCAGCCTCGACCTCGGCGGCCAGCCCGACTCGATCGCGATCAGCAAGGACCGCCGCTACGCCGCGATCGCCATCGAGAACGAGCGCGACGAGGAGGCCACCCCGCCCGGCGGCGAGGAGGGCGACCTGCCCCAGCTTCCCGGCGGCTTCATGCAGATCGTCGACCTGACGGGTGCCGCGCCGACCGGCTGGCGGTTACGGCCCGTACCCCTGACCAACCCGGACGGCACGGCGCTGCCCGCCCTGGCCGGGGCCGGGCTCGCCGCGCCGACCGATCCCGAGCCGGAGTACGTCTCGATCAACGGTCGCAACGAGCTGGCGGTGACCCTCCAGGAGAACAACGGCGTCGCCCTGATCGACCTGCCGACCGGCCGGATCACCGGGGTCTTCTCGGCGGGCACCGCGACGGTGCGCGGCATCGACACCGTCAAGGACGGCACCATCGACCTGACCGGCGGCATCACCGACGTGCCGCGCGAGTCGGACGCGGTGGCCTGGATCGACGACCGCTACCTGGCGACGGCCAACGAGGGCGACTGGCGGGGCGGCACCCGCGGCTGGTCGGTCTTCGACAGCCGCACCGGCACGGTCGCCTGGGACGCCGGCAACACCTTCGAGCGGCTCGCCGTCACCTACGGCCTGCACAACGAGGACCGGGCCGGCAAGAAGGGCACCGAGCCGGAGGGCGTGGCCGTCGCCGAGTACGCCGGCGTCCGGTACGCCTTCGTCGGGTCGGAGCGGAGCAACTTCGTCGCCGTCTACGACCTGAGCAACCCCACGAAGCCGGTGTTCCGGCAGGTGCTGCCCACCACCAACGGGCCGGAGGGGCTGCTGCCCATCCCGTCCCGCGGGCTGCTCGCGGTCTCCAGCGAGGAGGACGACGCCTCGGTGGGCGTCCGGGCCTCGGTCTCGCTCTATCGGCTGGGCCGCGGCACCCCCGGCTTCCCGAGCCTCGTCTCCGGCACCGGGGTGGACGGCACGCCGATCGGCTGGGGTGCGCTCGGCGCGCTGAGCGCGGTGCCCGGCAAGCCGCACGAGCTCTACAGCGTCACCGACGCCGCGTACGCGCAGACCCGGATCCTGACCGTCGACGCGGGGCGTACGCCGGCCGTGGTCACCGCCGCGCTGCCGGTTCGGGACGCCGCCGGCCAGCCGGTCGGCTACGACGCCGAGGGCATCTTCGCCCGCCCGCAGGGCGGCTTCTGGCTCGCCGTCGAGGGCGCCAAGGGCTCGGAGAACAAGCTGGTCCGGCTGGACGACGCCGGAGTGACCCGGCAGGTGGTCCCGCTGCCGGCCGAGGTCGCCGCCGGCCTGGGGAAGCAGGGCCTGGAGGGCGTCACGGCCGGCACCGACCGCAACGGCCGGGAGATCGTCTGGGTGGCCGTGCAGCGCGAGCTGTCCACCGACCCGGCCGGGATCGTCCGGCTGGGCCGGTTCGATGTCGCGGCGGGCACCTGGAGCTGGTTCGGCTACCGGCTGAACGGCACCACCGTGCCGGGCGACTGGATCGGGCTCTCCGAGATCACCGTGGTCGGTGACCGCCTCGCCGTGATCGAGCGGGACAAGCTGAACGGCCCGGCCGCCGCCCTGAAGCGGGTCTACACCGTGCCGCTGCCCGACGCGGCCGCCGCGCCCGGCACGCTGCCCGTGCTGCCGAAGACCCTCGCGGTCGACGTGCTGCCGGCGCTGCGCGCCACGCACGGCTGGACCCAGGAGAAGCTGGAGGGCGTGACCGTGGCCGGTGACGGCCAGGTGTACGCGATCACCGACAACGACGCGCTCCAGGACGCCACCGGTGAGACGGTCCTCCTGCGGCTCGGCACCAGCCGGCAGGTCTTCGGCCGGCGCTGAATCCCGACGCGGCCCGGCGTCCACCTTCCCGGGGGTTGGGCGCCGGGTCAGCGCAGTGGCAGCTCGGGGCCGCCGTCGAGCAGCGGGGCCAGCAGGTCGCCCTGCTTCTCCACCCGCTTGAGCACCTCCGTGGCCGTGTACGGCTTCGTCGACGGTCGCTTGCCGGCCGCGCCCGCCTCGACCTCGTCCCAGGTCAGCGGGGTCGACACCGAGGGCACGTCCTGGGCCCGCAGCGAGTACGGCGCCACCGTCGTCTTCGCCGCGTTGTTCTGGCTCCAGTCAATGAACACCTTGCCGGGGCGCAGGTTCTTCGCCATCTTCGACACGATCTGCTTCGGCTGGTCCTTCTCCAACTCCTGCGCGATCCGCTTCGCATAGGCGGAGACGTCGTCGGCGTCCTGGGTGCCGGCGATCGGGCAGCAGAGCTGCATGCCCTTCTTCCCCGAGGTCTTCGGGTACGAGTCGATGCCGTCCTCGGCCAGCCGGTCCCGCATGAGCAACGCCACCTGGCAGCACTGCTTCAGCGCGGCCGGCGCGCCCGGGTCCAGGTCGACCACCATCATGTCCGGGTGCTCGCCAACCTTCCACTGCGGAGTGTGCAGCTCCAGCGCGGCGAGGTTGGCCAGCCAGACCAGGGTGGGCAGGTCGTCGGCGACCACGTAGTCGATGGTCTCCCGCCCCTTGCTCGACCCGGGGGCGGGCAGGTTCTCGGTGCGTACCCAGGCGGGGGTGGCGGCGGGGGCGTTCTTCTCGAAGAACGAGCCGCCGTCGACGCCGTTGGGGTAGCGGATCCGGGTCAGCGCCCGGTCCTGGAGGTGCGGCAGCAGCACCGGGGCGATCCGGGTGTAGTAGTCGATCACCTCGCCCTTGGTGAAGCCGGCCTTCGGGTAGAGGACCTTGTCCAGGTTGGACACCTCCAGCGAGCGGCCCTCCACGTCCACCTTGAGACGATCAGCTGACATCGTCGACCTCCTCGACCGGCTTGTCGGGGCGCAGGCGCAGGATCCGGGGGAAGCGCAGCCGGCCGTCCGGGGTGCGCTGGCCGTACTTGACCTCCACCACGACCTGGGGAGTTACCCAGTTCGCGCCGCGGGCATCCTCGCGCGGCACATCCCCGGCGAACGGCGACCCGGCGGTACGCAGCGGCTCCAGCTCGCGCAGCAGTTCGCGTTCGAGCGCCGCGCCGATCCCGCCGCCGACCCGGCCCCGGTAGGTGAGCCGCCCGTCCGGCCGAGGCACCCCGACCAGCAGGCCGCCGATCTTCCGCGCGCCGGGCCGCCAGCCACCGACCACGAAGTCGCCGGTCACCTCCAGCTTGACCTTCACCCAGTCCGGCGAGCGCACCCCGGGCCGGTAGACGGCGTCGACCCGCTTGGCCATCACCCCCTCCAGGCCGTGCTCGCCGGCCGCCGCGTAGGTGGCCGGGCCGTCGGGGAAGACCGGGGGCACCGCCCACCGGGCGGCGCCGAGCCCGAGGGACTCCAGCGCGGCGCGCCGCTCCCGGTAGGGCCGGCCGGTCAGGTCCGCGCCGCGCAGCCGCAGCACGTCGAAGATCATGTACGTCACGGGCACGGTCGCCGCGAGCCGGGCGGCCTTGGCCGCGTTGCGGACGTGCATCCGCTCGGCCAGGGCGGTGAACGAGGGCTGGCCGTCGGTGAAGAGCACCACCTCGCCGTCCAGCAGGGCGTCGTCGACCTGCTCGGCCAGGGGGATCAGCTCGGGGTACGCGGTGGTGATCTCGACGCCGGAGCGGGCGTACAGGTGCTGGTGGCCGCGGCTGATGTCGGCGAGCGCGCGGACCCCGTCCCACTTGAACTCGTACGCCCAGCCGTCACCGGCCGGGAGCTGCCCGGTCATCGCGAGCATCGGCTTCAACGGCGCGCCGGGCACCTCATGACTGTAGTTGCACGCGGAAGAGCGTGCGCCCCGTTCGATCATTTGCGATTCTGGTCAGAACCGGGGAGAGGAGCGCGGGATGCGGGCGATCTGGAAAGGAGCGGTGTCGTTCGGCCTGGTGTCGATCGGGGTGAAGGTCTACTCGGCCACCGAGGAGAAGGACATCCGCTTCCATCAGGTGCACCGCGAGGACGGCGGCCGCATCCGGTACAAGCGCACCTGCTCGGTCTGCGGCGAGGAGGTGACCTACGACGACATCGCCAAGGGCTACGACATCGGCGGCGGCGAGATGGTCATCCTCACCGACGAGGACTTCGCCGAACTGCCGCTGACCACCTCGCACGCCATCGACGTGCTGGAGTTCGTCCCGGCCGAGCAGGTCGACCCGATCCTCTACAACAAGGCGTACTTCCTGGAGCCGGAGGGCTCGGCCACCAAGCCGTACGTGCTGCTGCGCGACGCGCTCGCCGACTCCGAGCGGGTGGCGATCGTCAAGGTGGCGCTGCGCCAGCGGGAGCAGCTCGCCACCCTGCGGGTCCGCGAGGGCGTGCTGCTGCTCAACACCATGCTCTGGCCCGACGAGGTGCGCCAGCCCGACTTCGGCTTCCTGGACGAGGACCTCAAGGTGCGGCCCCCGGAGCTGGCGATGGCCAGCTCGCTCATCGACTCGATGGCCGGCGAGTTCGAGCCGGACGCCTTCACCGACGACTACCGGGCGGCGTTGCAGGAGGTCATCGACGCCAAGGTCGAGGGCCGCGAGGTCGTCCAGCCGGAGGAGGAAGAGGCCGCGCCGGCCGCCGCCGTGGACCTGATGGCCGCCCTCAAGGCGTCGGTCGAGCGTGCCCGGGCGGCCCGGGGCGAGGCGCCGGAAGGCGGGGCGGGCGAGCCGACGCCGATCTCGGCGGCGCGTTCAGCGCAGAAGGCGGCCAAGGCGCCCGCCAAGAAGGCGGCCGAGAAGAAGGCGGCCGAGAAGAAGGCCGCGGCGAAGAAGGCGCCCGCCAAGAAGGCGGCGGAGAAGAAGGCCGAGCCGGCCAAGAAGACCGCCGCCAAGAAGACCGCGGCGAAGAAGACGCCCGCCAAGAAGGCGGCCCCCCGAAAGACCGCCTGAGGGTCCGCACCGGTTGATCGACTCCAGTCCGCCGAGGTGGCGGTGTCAGCGGACGCGGGATGCCGCCACCTCGGCAAGCTGGTGTTGAAGGTGACTCAGCCGCGGCCGAGCTTCTCGGTCGGAGTGATCCGGACGATCACCCGCTCCGCGCCGGGCCGGCGGAACGGGTACGTCTCCTGACCCAGGTACTTCTGCGCCATCCGGTCGATGTGCGCGTCCGCCCCCTCGGTGACCAGCTCGGCGGTGCCCTTGACCCAGAGAGTGCGGAAGTCGTCCGCCTTGTCCACCACGGAGACCGCGACCATCGGGTTGCGGGCGATGTTGACGTACTTCTGGCGGCCCTTGGCGGTGTTGAAGACGATGTGCTCGCCGTCGGTGTCCACCCAGACCGGGGTGACGTGCGGAGTGCCGTCGACCTCGATGGTCGCCACGTGGGCGAGCTGCGGCTCGGCGAGCAGGGCCAGGTCTTCTTCGGTGAGGATCGCCATGCTCGAGAAACTGCCCCGGCCTCCCCGGCCGTCACCGGTGTTCGCCGCCGTCCGTTGAGGGCGAGCTGTCCGAATTCGGGCGGCCGCGGGAGCACCGCGGGCGTCCGGGCGGGTACCGTGTGCGCTGGCCTCGGCGGCGGCCCGCCGGGGGCGCACCCACCCCACCCAGCAGGGAGTCGACGTGAGCGAGCGCGTGCAGAACCGGTCGGCGGGCCAGAGCCCGGGCACCAAGGCGGAGCGGCGGCTGGCCGCCCAGCTGGCGGCGAAGAAGGCCGCCGAGGCGAGGCGCCGCCGGCAGTCGATTCTGGGCGCCGGCGTCGCTGTGCTCGCCGTGGCGCTCCTGGTCGGCGGCATCGTCTGGAAGAGCAGGGGCGACGACGCCAAGCCGGCCAGCCCTGCCGCCTCGGCCAGCGCGACCGCCCCGGCCGAGCCCACCGCGCCGCCCGCGCCGCAGCTCCCGGCCGACAGCGACCCGGCGCTGAAGACCAAGCCGGCCGTCGAGGCGGGCAAGGGTGAGCTGAAGAAGCTCACCGTGACCACCCTGGTCAAGGGCAAGGGCCCGGCGGTCAAGGCCGGCCAGCAGATCACCACGAACTACGTGGGCGTGTTCTACAAGGACGCCAAGGAGTTCGACTCGTCCTGGAACAGCGGCCAGCCGGCCACCTTCCCGATCGGTGTCGGCCAGGTCATCCCCGGCTGGGACCAGGGCCTGGTGGGCGTGCCGGTCGGCAGCCGGGTGCAGCTGGACATCCCGGCCGAGCTGGCGTACGGCAACGACGCGTCGGGCGGGCGCCCGGCCGGTCCGCTGCGCTTCGTCGTCGACGTGCTCGCCGCGCAGTAGGTCACAGCAGGCTTCCGCCCGGTCACCCAGCGGCAGTAGGTTCATGGTCACCGCGGGCGGTCCGTCCGCCCGCGGCGACCTGCCCACCGACGCGGAGGTGCACGTGGCGGCGCTGGACGACACCGGGCTCGCCCGGCTGATGTGGACGCACTTCGAGCCGGTCCACGCGGTGACCTACTTCCACCCCCGGGCTCGCACCGCGTACGAGGCGGTCGGGCTGCGCGGCTACTGGCGGGGCTACTTCGCCGGCCGGGCCGCCCCGCTCGGGCCGGTCGGCGCGCCGACCGTGGTGGCCGCCTTCTTCAGCTTCGCGCCGTCGATGGTGGCCCGGGCGCTGCCCTCGGTGTGGCGGCTGGCCACCCCGCAGGAGGCGCTGCGCGCCCGGCTCACCGGCGCCGTGCAGGCGCTCGCCGAGTTCACCTACGAGCTGCCCGAGTCGCACCTGGTCGAGGCGGCCGACCTGCTGGAGGAGGCGGCCGGGCGGGTGGAGCCGGCCGGCCGGGTGCTCGGTGCGGTCAACGCCGCCCTGCCCCGGGGCGAGTATCCGCTGGCCCGGCTCTGGCAGGCCGCCACCACGCTGCGCGAGCACCGGGGCGACGGGCACGTGGCGGCGCTGGTCGGCACGGGGCTGGCGCCGGTCGAGGTGGTGGCCTGGCGGTGCCGGGTCGACCAGTCCCGCGAGTTCCACCAGGCGGCCCGCGGTTGGACCGACGAGGAGTGGGCCGCGGCCGAGGAGCGGCTGGTCGAGCTGGGCTGGCTGACCGCCGACCGGGCGCCGACCGAGCACGCCACCGCGGTCTTCCGGGCCGTCGAGGAGGCCACCGACCGGGCCGCCCTCGGCCCGTGGCGGGCGCTGGGCGCGGAGCGGACCGCCCGGCTGCGCGAGCTGCTCGAACCGATCGCCACCCGGTGCCGCACGATCATCCCGCCGAAGGCCCCGATCGGCCTGCCGGCGCAGCGCGGCAGCGCCACGGACGCGCCGTCCCCGGCCCGCTGACCGGCGAACGGCGTAGCCTGCCTGGCATGTGGATCGTGGAACTTGCGTTCACCGAGGCGCCGGAGCGGCTCGCCGCCCGCCCCGCCCACCGCGCGCTCCTCACCGAGCTGCACGAGAAGGGCGTCGTCCGGATGTCCGGCCCGCTGGCCGACGACTCCGGCGCCGTGCTCGTGTTCGACGTGCCGGACCGGCCGGAGCTGGACCGCCTGCTCGCGGCCGACCCGTACTTCACCACGCCCGGCGTGGAGGTCACCCGGATCCGGGAGTGGGCGCCGTTCCTGACCTGACCCCGGCCGCACACCCCCGGGCCGTCCGGCAGGATGGGTACGTGGTGGATGCGGTGCTCTTCGACCTGGACGGCGTGATCGTGGACTCCGAGCCCGTCTGGGAGGAGGTCCGGCGAGCGTACGTGGCCGAGCACGGGGGCACCTGGCAGCCGGACACCCAGCGCCGGCTGATGGGGATGAGCACGGGCGAGTGGGCCGCGTACCTCAGCGGCGAGCTGGGCGTCGACCGCACCGCCGAGCAGGTCGCCACCGAGGTGGTGGCCGAGATGACCCGGCGGTACGCGCAGCGCGTACCCCTGATCGACGACGCCGACGCGGTGGTGCGCCGCACGGCCGAGCGGTGGCGGCTGGGGCTGGCCAGTTCCTCCCCGACCCGGCTGATCGCGGCGGCGCTGGACGCGACGGGCCTGGCCGGCGCGTTCGGCGCGACTCTGTCGACCGAGGAGACCGCCCGGGGCAAGCCGGCGCCGGACGTGTGGCTGGAGGTGGCGGCGCGGCTCGGGGTCGATCCGGCCCGGTGCGTGGCGGTGGAGGATTCCTCGAACGGGGTCCGCTCGGCGGCCGCCGCCGGGTGCCGGGTGGTGGCCGTGCCGCACGGCTCCTACCCGCTGGACCCGGACGCGGAGAAGCTGGCGGCGGTGGTGCTGCCCTCGATCGACGCGCTCACCCCCGACGTGGTGGAACGCGCGGCTTGCACCTGACGCGACGTCAGGTCATAGCGTCGCCCGCGTCGCCGCAGGGCGCGGTGACGCGAGAGGGAGTGGGACGTGGCGTCCACCTGGCGGATCGGTGAGCTGTGCCGGCGTACCGGGCTGACGGTCCGGACCCTGCACCACTGGGACCACGTGGGGCTGCTGCGGCCGTCCGCGCGCACGTCGTCGGGGCACCGGCTCTACGGCGAGCGGGACGTGGACCGGCTGTACCGGATCGTCGCGCTGCGCGAGCTGGGCCTGCCGCTGGAGACCATCGGCGCGCTGCTGGACGGCGGCGGGAGCGGTGGCCCGGAGCTGGCCGAGCTGCTCGGCGAGCACCTGGCCCACGTGGAGCGGCAGCTCGCCGCGCTGGGCGGGCTGCGGGACCGGTTGGCCGTGCTGGTGCCGGCGGTCCGCGCCGCCGGGGGCGCCCCGTCCGTCGACCTGCTCGCCCTGATCGAGGAGGTGACCACGGTGGACGAGACCATCCGGAACTACTTCAGCGAGGAGCAGCTGGCCGCGTTGGCGCAGCGGCGGGAGCGGCTCGGCGAGGACGCGATCCGCGGCGTGGAGGCGGAGTGGCCGGAGCTGATCGGCCGGGTCCAGGCCGAGCTGGACGCCGGCACCGACCCGGCGGACCCGCGGGTGCGGGCACTGGCGGCGCGCTGGATGGAGCTGCTGGAGGCCTTCCACGGCGGGGACCCGGGGTTGCGCGACTCGCTCTACCGGATGCAGGCGGAGAACAGCGCGGAGATCGCCCAGCAGTACGGCGGCCCGTCCCCCGAGCTGATCGACTACGTCAGGCGCTCGGTGGCGGCCGGCTGACGCCATCTCCCGCAAACCGGTGGAACGCCATGGGTGTCACGCACCCATGGCGTTCCACTCATGCCGCCGATGTCCACCGAACGCCCGGTTGTACGGTTTCGGAGGTGCGCCGGATCGGAATGATCGCGGGGCGTCCGGGTAGCGCAGCCGGCACGACGGCGGAGGGGACGGCGATGAGGGCGATCGTGTACGAGACCAACGGGGACGCCTCGGTGCTCCAGCTCGTGGACCGGCCGGTGCCGGAGCCCGGCCGCGGTGAGGTGCTGGTGCGGATGGCCGTGGCCGGGGTGAACCCGACCGACTGGAAGGCGCGCCGCGCCTGGCCGCTGCCGCAGGGTTGGCAGATCCCCGGGCAGGACGGCGCCGGGGTGGTCGAGGCGGTCGGCGAGGGCGTCGACCAGATCCTGATCGGTTCACGCGTGTGGATCTGGGAGGCGGCCTGGCAGCGGCCCTGGGGTACCGCCGCCGAGTACACCGTGGTTCCGGTGCGGCACACCGTGCGCCTCGGCTCGGCCTCGTTCGACCTGGGCGCGGCGCTGGGCATCCCGTTCATGACCGCGCACCGCTGCCTGACCGCCGGCGAGTTCATGCCGGACAAGCTGCACGCCGGCGCGTTGAGCGACCACGTGGTGCTGGTGCAGGGCGGGGCGGGTGCGGTGGGTAACGCGGCGATCCAGCTGGCCCGCTGGGCCGACGCGTGCGTGATCGCCACGGTGAGCAGCCCCGAGAAGGCGCAGCTGGCCGCGGCGGCCGGGGCCAGCTTCGTGGTCAACTACCGCGAGCAGGACGTGGTCCAGGAGGTCCGCAAGATCGCACCCGACGGGGTGCACACGATCGTCGAGGTCTCCGCCGCCCGCAACGCCGCCACCGACGTGCAGTTGCTGCGCAGCGGGGGTGCGGTCTGCGTCTACGCGGACGACGGCGGCGAGCAGGTGACCCTGCCGATCCGGCAGCTGATGATGCCGAACGCCCGCTGGCAGTTCGTGCTGATCTACACGGCGCCGAAGGCGGCCAAGGCGCAGGCGGTGACGGACATCGCGGCGGCGGTGACCCAGGGCGCGATCCGGGTGGGCGCGGAGGCCGGCCTGCCGCTGCACCACCACTCGCTGAACGCGGCCCGGGCGGCGCACGAGGCGGTGGAGAACTCGGTGGTCGGCAAGGTGCTGATCACGACCAGCGAGACGTGAGAACGCGAAACGGATTTCGCCATCATCGGGACAGAGACGAACAAGTTTCGCGAGAATGACATTGCGGGTCGCCCCGCATGGACGGGCGGCCCCGGCGCGGTGCGAACGCCGGGGCCGCCCTCTGGGGAGGAATGTTCGTGAGGAACACGTCCTACCCGTGCTGGCGACGCTACGCCGGAAAATGTTACGGCGCGGTCAGTTCTCGCACCTCCAGGCCACCGTCCGCGTAGCGCGAACGCACCACTTTTTTGTCGAATTTGCCGACGCTGGTCTTGGGCACCGCATCGATGAACGCCCAGCGTTCCGGCAACTGCCAGCGCGCCACCGACTTCGCCAGGAAGTCCCGCAGCTCCTCGGCCGTGACCGAGGCGCCCTCCCGGACCACCACGGTGGCGAGCGGCCGCTCGTCCCAGCGCTCGTCCGGCACGCCCACCACGCACGCCTCGAGCACCGCCGGGTGCGCCATCAGCGCGTTCTCCAGCTCGACCGAGGAGATCCACTCCCCGCCCGACTTGATCACGTCCTTGGCCCGGTCGGTGAGGGTGATGAAGCCGTCCGGTGAGAGCGTGCCGACGTCCCCGGTCCGCAGCCAGCCGTCGCGGAACTTCTCCTCGTCCGGGACGTCGTCGCCGACGTACCGGGCGGTCACCCACGGCCCACGGACCTCGAGCTCGCCCACGGACGTCCCGTCGGCGGGCAGCGGCTCGCCCAGCGGGCCGACGATCCGCGCGGCCACCCCGGCCGGCACCCGGCCCTGCGTGTAGCGGTAGCGCCAGGCCGTCTCGCCGGTCGCGCCCGCCGGCGGCCGGGAGACCGAGCCCAGCGGTGACATCTCGGTCATGCCCCAGGCGTGGATGACCTCGATTCCGTGCCGCTCGTGGAAGGCGTGCATGAGCGACGGCGGGCAGGCCGAGCCGCCGACGATCACCTCCTGGAGCGAGGAGGTGTCCACCTCGTGACTGTCCAGGTAGGACAGCAGGTCGGTCCAGATGGTCGGCACCGCCCCGGCCAGGGTGGGGCGTTCGCCGGCGATCATCGCGGCGATCGGCTCGGCCTGGAGGAACCGGTCCGGCATGATCAGCGACGCGCCGGAGAGGAACGCCGCGTAGGGCAGGCCCCAGGACATCGCGTGGAACATCGGGACGATGGCCAGCTCGCGGTCCTTCGGGCCGAGCCCGAAGCCCTCCGGCATGCAGACCTGCAGCGAGTGCAGGTAGATCGAGCGGTGGGAGTAGGCGACCCCCTTGGGGTTGCCGGTGGTCCCCGAGGTGTAGCAGAGGGCGGCGGCGTCGCGCTCGTCCACCTCGGGCCAGTCGTAGACCTCCGGCCGGTCGGCCAGCAGGGCGTCCCAGTGGTGTACGGCGATCCGGTCGCCGGCCGCGGCCAGCAGCGGGGCCGGGTCGCCGCCGCCGACCACCACCACGTGCCGCACCGTGGTCATCTCGCCGATCACCCGGGCCAGCAGCGGGATCAGTGTGCTGTCGACCAGCACCACCCGGTCCTCTGCGTGGTTGGCGATGTAGGCGACCTGGTCCGGGAAGAGCCGGATGTTGAGGGTGTGCAGCACCGCGCCCATACTCGGCACGGCGAAGTAGGCCACCAGGTGCTCGTTGTTGTTCCACATGAAGGTGGCGACCCGCTCGTCGCCGGTCACCCCGCACTCGTCGCGCAGCGCGTGGGCCAACCGGGCGGCGGTCCGCCCGACCTCCGCGTACGTCATCCGACGGGGCTCGGCGCCGGTCCAGGTGACGACCTCCGCCGTGCCGTGCACGGTGGAGCCGTGTTCGAGGATCCGGGCGACCTGGAGGCGGGCGTCCATCATCGTGCTACGCATGGGTAACAACGTAGTGTCGCCGGTCACACGAACGGAAGCCCCGGAACGGCCGACCCGCGATCGCGGAAGCTGCGTAGATTGTCCGGGTGAGTATCTCGTGGGCCGACTCGTACGTGGGGCAGCTCAGGGCCCTGGCCGGTGATCGCACCCTGATGTTCGTCGGCGCCCGCGCCGTGGTCCGGGACAACGCGGCCCGGGTGCTGCTGATCCAGCGCTCGGACAACGGCCAGTGGGCGCTGCCGGCCGGCGCCATGGAGCTGGGCGAGTCGATCGCCGACTGCGCCGTGCGGGAGGTCCGCGAGGAGACCGGCCTGCGCGCCCTGCGGGTCAACGCCTTCGCCCTCTACACCGGGCCCAACTTCACCAACACCAACATGTACGGGCACACCTACCAGGTCTTCACCACGGCGTTCCGCGTCGAGGAGTGGGACGGCGAGCTGGCCCGGGTCACCGACGAGACCACCGACGCCGGCTTCTTCCACCGGGACGAGCTGCCCAGACCGCTCTCCGCCAGCGTGCTGGAGACCCTCGCCGACCTGGACGTCTTCGAGCAGACCAACCGCCTCATCCTCAAGTGACCGCGCCTGCCGCCACGGGGCGCTCGCCGGGCGCCGGGTGGTCAGCCGGCCGGGCGCCGGACCGTTCCGCGCCGATCCCGGCCACCACCACGAAGGCGATCCCGGCCACGGCGCCGACGCCGGGCACCTGACCCAGCGCGACCACGCCGACGACCAGGGCGATGGCGGGCTCCAGGCTCATCAGCGTGCCGAACGCGGCGGTGGTGAGCCGGCGCAGCGCCAGCAGTTCCAGCACGAACGGGACGACGGGCAGCAGCACGGCCAGCCCGAGGCCGGCCAGGAGCACCTGCCACGTCAGGTCGCCGAACACCGACGGACCGACCACCAGCGTCGCCACCACGGCGGCCACCGGCATGGAGACCGCAAGGCCGCGCACCCCGGAGACCTCGTCGCCCACCCGCTGGGTGAGCAGGATGTACGCGGCCCAGCAGGCTCCCGCGCCCAGCGCGTACGCCACTCCCACCGGGTCGGCGCCGCCGTGCCACGGCTCGGTGAGCAGCAGCACCCCGACCGCGGCGAGCGCCGGCCAGAGCTTGGTGCCGCCCCGGCCGCGGGCCACGGCCACGCCCAGCGGCCCGAGGAACTCTAGTGCGCTGGCCGTACCCAGGGGCAGCCGGGCCACCGCCGCCATGAACAGGATGGTGACGCCGGCCGTCACCACGCCGAGCGCCAGGCAGGCCCGCAGGGCCGAGCGGGTGAACGCCGACGGGCGGGGCCGAACCACGACCGCCAGCAGCACCCCGGCCCAGGCCAGGCGCAGCCAGGCGGCGCCCTCCGGGCCGACCCGGTCGAAGAGGCCCACCGAGACGGCCAGCCCGAGCTGGACGCAGGTCATCGAGGCGACGGCCATGGCGGTGCCGGCCCGGGCCGGAGTCAGGGTGGTCATGGGGACAGTAGAGCCGGTCCGGACCGCTCGCGTCCACGTGCCACTTCTGGACGCATCGTTCGGGAATCGTGAACAATCGCTCCCGTGGACCTCCGTCGCCTCCGCCTGCTGCGGGAACTGGCCCGGCTCGGCTCGATGCGCCAGGTCGCCGACGAGCTGCACGTCACCACGTCGACGGTCTCGCAGCAGCTCGCGGTGCTGGCCCGGGAGGTCGGCACCGAACTGGTCGAGCCGCACGGCCGCCGCGTCCGGCTCACCCCGGCCGGGCGCCGGCTGGCCGAACACGCCGTGACGATCCTCGCCGCGGTCGACGCGGCCCGGCTCGACCTGGACCCGCGGGCCGAGCCGGCCGGCACGGTACGTGTCGCCGGCTTCGCCACCGCCGTCCGGCGCTCGCTGCTGCCGCTCACCGCCCGGCTGGCGGCGGACCACCCGCGGGTGCGCCTCCGCATCGACGAGCACGAGCCGGCCGAGGCGTACGCGCTGCTCGCGGCCGACGACGTCGACCTCGCGCTCATCTACGACTACAACCTGGCCCCGCTCTCGGCCGACCCCGCGCTGGAGGCCACGCCGCTCTGGTCGGCGGCCTGGCACCTCGGGGTGCCGGCCGACGGGACGCCCGGCCCGGCGGCGGACGCCCCGGCGGTCTTCGACCGGTTCCGCGACGCGGACTGGATCGTCAACTCGCGCAACACGGCCGACGAGGTGGTGGTCCGGACCATCGCCTCGATGGCGGGCTTCGAGCCCAGGATCGTGCACCGCGCCGACAGCCTCGACCTGGTCCAGGACCTCATCGTCGCGGGGCTGGGCGTCGGCCTGCTCCCCGGCGACCAGCCCACCGTGCCGGGCGTCCGCCTGCTGCCGCTCACCGGACCGCGGGCCCTGCTGCGCGCGTACGCCGTGACCCGCCGCGGCCGGGCGGCCTGGCCGCCGCTGGCGCTGATCCTCGACCTGCTCACGGCCCGGTGAGCCGCGGCCGCGCCCGCCGGCAGCGGCGGTCGGTCAGAGCATGGTCTGGGACTTGGACTCCATGTCGGCGGCGGCCTCGTCCTTGGACTCCTTGGTGATGGGCTTGCCGCCGGCGGCGGCCGCCGGACCGCCGAGCGGGTCCGCGCCGCCGGTCGAGCCGTGCGGGCCGGCGCCGCGCAGCTGCTCGTTCGGCATGGCCAGGGTGACCAGCACGGCCACGATGGCGACCAGCCCGGTGGTCAGGAAGACCAGGTGCAGCGACTCGACGAACGAGGCCTGGATGGCGGCCCGCACCGGGCCGGGCAGGGCCATGATCGTCGCCGGGTCGTTGATCGAGATGTTGGCGCCGCCGCCGGCCGCCACCGCCGCCCGCTGGTCCGGCGGGAGCTGGGCGATCGCCCCCGGCAGCCGGCCGGCCAGCTCGCCGGTGAGCCGGGACGACAGCACCGCGCCCAGGATGGCCACGCCGAACGAGCCGCCCAGCGAGCGGAAGAAGGTGGCCGAGGAGGTGCCGGCGCCCAGGTCGCGCGGGTCGACCGCGTTCTGCACGGCCAGGATCAGCGACTGCATGCACAGGCCCAATCCGACGCCGATCACCACCATGTAGCCGAAGGCCGCCCAGAGCGAGGTGGCCACCTGGAGCTGCCGGAACAGCAGCATGCCGGCGACCAGCACGGCCGCGCCGGCCACCGGGAACCACTTGTAGCGGCCGATCCGGCTCATCGCCCGCCCGGTGATGATCGAGGTGAAGATGATGCCGGCCATCATCGGCAGCATCAGCAGGCCGCTGCGGGTCGGCGAGGCGCCCTTGACGATCTGCAGGTAGAGCGGGATGAAGATGATCGACCCGAACATCACCAGACCGAGCACGAAGCCCGCCGAGTTGGCCAGCGCGAAGGTGGCGCTGCGGAACAGCCGCAGCGGCAGGATCGGCTCGCGTACCCGGGCCTCCTGGAGCACGAAGAGCACGCCCAGCACCGTCCCGGCCACGAACAGCCCGATGATCACCCCGGAGCCCCAGGCGTACTCGTTGCCGCCCCAGCTCAGCGCGAGCAGCAGGCTGCTCACCCCGGCGACCAGCAGCCCCGCGCCGACCCAGTCGACGGTGTGCTCCCGGCGCTGGAACGGCACCAGCCGCATGACGTGGTAGCAGACCACGATGGCGAGGATGGCCAGCGGCACGTTGATGTAGAAGATCCATCGCCAGTTGGTCTCCGCGAAGTAGCCGCCGACCAGCGGGCCGGCCACCGAGGAGATGCCGAAGACGGCACCGAACAGGCCCTGGTAGCGGCCGCGTTCCCGGGGTGAGACCACGTCCGAGATGATGGTGAAGGCCAGCGTCAGCAGGCCACCCGCGCCGAGGCCCTGCACGCCCCGGGTGACGATCAGCTGGGTCATGTTCTGCGACAGGCCGGCCAGCAGCGAGCCGAGCAGGAACGTGCCGATCGAGAAGAGGAAGACGGGGCGGCGCCCGTACAGGTCGGCCATCTTGCCGTAGAGCGGTGTCGACGCCGTGGAGGCGAGCAGGTAGGCGGTGACCACCCACGAGTAGTGGTTGATTCCGCCCAGCTCGCCGACGATCGTGGGCAGCGCGGTGCCGACGATGGTCTGGTCGAGTGCCGCCAGCAGCATGCCGGTCATCAGGCCGAGCATCAGCAGGCGGATCTGGCGGGCGTGCAGCACGGGACGAGCGGCCTGGGCTGTCATCCCGCTTCCTTTCCCACCGGGAGCGGATCATGCCCCCGGTGGGAGAAGAAGTCAGTGCTTCCCCTCCGCGAACTCCTCGACGATCTTGTCGCAGAAGGCCGGCAGGTCGTCCGGCTTGCGGCTGCTGACCAGGCCCTTGTCGGTGACCACCTGCTGGTCCACCCAGTTCGCGCCGGCGTTGGTGAGGTCGGTGCGCAGGCTCGGCCAGGAGGTGATCGTCCGGCCCCGCAGCACGTCGGCCTCGACCAGCGTCCACGGGCCGTGGCAGATCACCCCGACCGGCTTGCCGGCCGCGAAGAACGACTTCACGAACCGGACCGCGTCGGGGTCGGTCCGCAGGAAGTCCGGGTTCGCCACGCCGCCGGGCAGCACCAGCGCGTCGTACGCCCCCGCGTCCGCCTCCTTGGTCGTCACGTCGACCGGGTACTGCCCGCCGTGGTCCAGGTGGTTGAAGGCCTGGATCGAACCGGGCCTGATGGAGACCAGCTCGACCCGGGCGCCGGCGTTCTCCACCGCCTCGCGGGGCTTGGTGTACTCGACCTCCTCGACGCCGTCGGCGGCCAGGAAGGCGATCCGCTTGCCCTGCAACGTCGCTGCCATGGTGGTTCTCCTCTCCGGGGTCTGTCTGCACCCGTTCCCGGGCCGGACCCGCCGAAACCGGGCACCACGGGTGGCCCGCAGCGCAGGTTTGGCCGGTCCCGCTCGGGGGACCCGAAGGGACATGGCAGGAGCAGCAGCGGAAGAGCGCCGGCTCGCCACCGTCGTGGCGGGTTGGCAGGGGCGTCCCGTGCTGGTCGTCGGCGACGCCATGCTGGACGAGTGGCGGTTCGCCGAGTCGGAACGGCTCTGCCGGGAGGCGCCCGCGCCGGTCCTGACCCTGCGCAGGCGGATCTCCGCCGCCGGCGGCGCGGCGAACACCGCGGTCAACGTGGCCGCCCTCGGCGGCCGGGCCGCCCTGGTCGCCCCGGTGGGCGCCGACGTGGCGGGCGACGAGCTGCACGACTGCCTCGACCGGGCGGCCGTCTGGGACCGCACGGTCAACCAGCCCGGCCGCCCCACGCCGGTGAAGCGGCGGATGCTCGCCGACAACCAGATCCTGCTCCGCGAGGACTCCGGCGACCCGGACGACGCGCTCGACGACGACGGGGTGGCCCGCCTGCTGACCGCGCTGCACTGCGCCACCGAGGAGCTGCGCGCGGCGGCCGCTGGGCGGCCGCTCACCCTGGTGGTGTGCGACTACGGCCTGGGCGCGCTGCCCTCCGCGGTGCGCGCCTGGCTGGTCGCCAACCGGGACCGGTACGCCACCGTGGCGCTCGACGCGCACGACCTGGCCGACTGGCGCGGCCTCAACCCGACCGTGGTGACCCCGAGCTTCGCCGAGGCGACCCGGCTGCTGGCCCGGGCCGCCGCCGGCTTCAACGGCGGGCATCGGACCGGAGCCCGCGGCGCGACCGCCGGCGACCTGCACCTCGACCACCTGGCCGACCCGGCCGACGGCCCCTCCGAGCTGGTCGTCGGCGCGGCCCCGGGCGGTGCCGGCGAACGGGCCCCGGGTAGCCCGCACCCGACGTCCGGCGCGCCCGCGACCGAGCACGGTGACGGGGCCGCCGGGCCGACCGGCGAGCCGACGCCCGCCGAGGAACGGGTCGCGCTGACCGGGGACGGGCTCAGCGTCACCGGCACCGGCGTGACCGTCAACGCGGCGGCCGGCGCCGGCGTGGACCGGGCCGTGCTGGCCGAGTCCCGCCTGGACGAGCTGCGCGAGCACACCGGCGCGGACGTGGTGGCGGTGACCCTGGACACCGAGGGCGCGGTGGTCGGCGGGGCCGACGGCGAACCCCGGCGCAGCCACAGCACCCCGGTCCCGGCCAGCCACGCCGTGGGGGCCGGGGACGCGTACCTGGCGGCGATGACCCTGGCGCTGGCGGCGGAGGCGAGCCTGCCGACCGCCGCGCAGCTCGCCCAGCTCGCCGCGACCATCACCGTCTCCGACACCGGCACCTGCGTGTGCCGGCGGGAGGACCTGCTCGACGCGCTGGGCAGCGGGCCGGAGGACGCCGGGCGGCCGACCCAGGTGGGCGCCGAGGAGCTGACCGCGATCGTCGCCGAGCATCGCCGGGCCGGCCGGTCGATCGTCTTCACCAACGGCTGCTTCGACGTGCTGCACCCCGGGCACGTCCGCTACCTGACCCAGGCCCGCGCGCTCGGCGACCTGCTGGTCGTGGCCGTCAACTCGGACGGCAGCGTACGCCGGCTCAAGGGCCCGGACCGGCCGGTCAACCCGGTCGAGGACCGCACCGCCCTGCTCGCCGCGCTGGAGTGCGTCGACCACGTGGTGGTGTTCGAGGAGGACTCCCCGGCGAAGCTGATCGAGGCGGTCCGCCCGGACGTCTACGTCAAGGGCGGCGACTACCCGCCCGAGATGGTCCCGGAGGCCCCGCTGGTCCGCCGGCTGGGCGGCCAGGTGCGCACCCTCGGGTACGTGCCGGACCGCTCCACCTCGGCGATCATCGACCGGATCCGGGCCCACCCGGTCGTCCCGCCGGTGGGCGAGGGCAGGCCGGCGTGAACCGTCCGCTCGACCTCGGCGCACCCGAGGAGTTCCGCCGCCCCCGGCAGCTCGACGTGCTGATCCCCACCCGCAACCGGCCCGCCGAACTGGCGGTCACCCTCTCCGGGCTGGCCGCGCAGGAGGGCGTACCGGACTTCGGAGTCGTGGTGAGCGATCAGTCCGACGGCGACCCGGCGTACGCGCACCCCGCCGCGGCCACCATGGTCCGGGCGTTGCGCCACCGGGGGCACCCGGTGCTGCTGACCCGGCGGCTGCCCCGACGTGGGCTGGCCGAGCACCGGGCCTCCCTGCTGGACCGGTCGGCCGCCCGGTACGTGCTCTGCCTCGACGACGACGTCTGGCTGGAGCCCGGCACGGTGTCCCGGCTGGTCACCGCCATCCGGGAGCTGGGCTGCGGGTTCGTCGGCAACGCCGTGCACGGCCTCTCCTACGCCGACGACGTGCGCCCGGAGACGCACGGGCACTACGAGGAGTGGCCGGGCCGGCCGGTGCCCGAGCGGATCCGGCCCGGCACGCCGGAGTGGCAGCGGGCGTCCATCCACCCGGCGGCGAACCTGCTGCACGTCACCGAGAAGCTGCGGCTGCCGGCCGGGGCGTGGCGGGCGTACAAGGTCTCCTGGATCGGCGGCTGCGTGCTCTACGACCGGGCCAAGCTGATCGACTCCGGCGGCTTCGACTTCTGGCGCCGGCTCCAGGAACGGCACCAGGGCGAGGACGTCGCCGCGCAGCTCGCCGTGCTGGAGCGGCACGGCGGCGCCGGCGTGCTGCCCAGCGGGGCCTACCACCTGGAGTCGCCGACCACGGTCACCGAGCGGGACGTGGAGGCGTGGGAGGTCGTGGTGACCGAGTCGGACACCCCGCAGCCGGCCTGACCCTCACCCCAGCAGCTCGCGGGCGGCCTCGACCACCTCGGCTGCCGGGACGTCGGCGACGAACGAGTCGCGGTGCGGGCACTCCCCGTCGCCCGGGCGGTGCGGATAGATGTCCCGTGTGCAGTCGACGCCGCAGACCGGGCAGTTGGTGGTCCACGAGGCGATCGGGCGGTGCCGGACGCGCAGCGGCGTGGCCCCGTTGATGAGGTTGCCGATCCAGTAGATGCCGACCGTCGGGGCGCCGACCGCGGCGGCCAGGTGCAGCGGGCCGGTGTCGTTGGAGACCACCAGCGCACAGCCCGCGTACGCGGCGGCCAGCCCACCCAGGCTGAGCGTGCCGACCTGCGGGCGGACCGGCACGCCGGCCGCGGCGACCACCTCGTCCACCGTCTCCCGCTCGGCGGGAGTGCCGGTGACCAGCACCTCGTAGCCGTCGCCGGCCAGCGCCCGGGCGACCTCGCCGAAGCGTTCCGGCGGCCAGCGCCGCCGGCTGTCGGTGGCCCCCGGGTGCAGCGCCACCCGGGGCCCGGTCGGCTCGCCGAGCACATCGCGGGCCTCGGCCCGGTCGGCGTCGGTCACCGCCAGCGCCGGGGTGATCGTCACCGCCTCCGCCCCGACCAGGGCCACCGCCTCCAGGTAGCGGATCACCTCGTGCTGGTAGTAGACGTACCGGATCCAGCGGTCCAGCGGCGGCGCGTCCTCGGCCCGCAGGCCGGCGGTGACCCGGGCGCCCAGCCCGGCGATCATCGGGTTGGAGTTGGCGCCCCCGCCGTGCAGTTGCAAGGCTAGGTCGAACTGCTCCTTCCGGCCCGCCGCGAGGAAGTCCGCCAGCGCGGACGGCGGCTCGTCCGGCCCGGGTTCGCGGATGCCGGGCGCCGGCGGGACCACCAGCACCCGGTCCACCGGGCCGGGGCGGTCGCGCCAGAGCTTCGCGTGCCACGGCGCGCCGAGCAGCACGATCTCCGCCGACGGGTACGCGGCCCGCAGCGCCTCCAGCGCCGGCAGCACGAAGATGAAGTCGCCGAGCGCGTTGGCCCGCAGCACGGCGATCCGCTCGACGTCGGGGACGCGCTCGCCGACCGGGCCGAGCACCGACGACGGCTCCAGGTCGCGGCGCGGCGACAGACGCGCCGAGCTGGAGTCGTCGGACAGGGTGGCCACGCGACCCCTACGGCCGGTCGATCTCTTCGACCGCGGTGTCCGGGTGGTGCAGCTCCCGGTCCGCGGCCGGGTCGGCCACGGTCCGCGTACCCCCGGAGGTCGCGTGCGGGCCGGTGCGGCCGACGGTGATGGTGCGCGGCGCGGGCCGTGCCGCCCGGGGCAGCCGCACCCGGAGCAGGCCGTGGTCCATCACGGCGTCGATCCGGTCCGGGTCCACCCGGGACGGCAGGTCCACCCGGTATTCGAAGCCCCGCGTGGTGAACCCGCCCGGGATGCCCTGGTCGGCGTTGACCTCGGCCTCCGAGCGGGCCCGTACGCACAGCTCCCGGTCGTCCAGCTCGACGGCCACCTCCTCGGGAGCCACGCCGGGCAGCCGGACGACCACCTCCCAGCCGTCGGCGATCTCGGTCAGCTCGACGTCCGGGCTGCCGCCTCGGCCACCGACCAGGCGGCTCAGCTCGGCGCGCAGCGACTGCAGCTCGCCCATCGGGTCCCAGCCCTGCTGTCGACCTCGCCAGCCCCGACCGCCGCTCTGTTCCGTCATCGCACGTCTCCGATCCGCTGGGTCGCCGAGGGGGGTCGCAGCGAGCTCGGCGCGTTCAGGTCGTGCTCCGGGTCGACACCCACGCCCAGCCGGTCCACCAGCTCGCCGCCGAGCCACGCGCTGACGCCGAGGATGGCCACGGCGACCACCTCGATGGCGATCAGGGCGCCCCCGGCGGCCCGGGAGTCGGCGTTGAGCCGGACCACCCAGACCGCGGCGAAGAGCAGGATCACCGCGACGTTGGCGGCGGCGTGGGTGAGCCCGACCCGCTTGGCCCGGGTGCCGGTGGGCAGGGCGAGCAGGTCGAAGGCGCCGGCCGCCGCGGCCAGCAGGCCGCCGATCAGGCCGACCGTGATGTTCCAGTAGGCGGCCTCGCCGAGGAAGTCCGGCCCGCCCACGGTGTCGATCACGTCGAAGATCACCGCGGTCACCAGGAGAGCCACCGGGAACATCACCAGCATCGGGTGCACGGGATGGCCGAGCACCTTCAGTCGGCTCTCCATCTCCGCCTCCATCGATCGCGTCCGGGCGCGCTGCGGCTCAGTCCGTACCCGCCCGTTCCGGGGGCAAACCTCGCGGTCGACCCGCTCTCCTAGGCTGACCATGGCGGAAACCAGCCGTTCGCGGGCCGGAACCGCCGTCAAGGTCAACGGACGGGGGAGGAAGTCGTGACGGCACGGGAGATCACCAGCCCGGGGGAGTTGGCGGAACTGCTGGGCGCACCGACGCAGCGGGCGCGGGACAAGGAGCGCACGGTGCTGCACCAGCGCGACCGGGAGTGGCTGGCTGCCTCGCCGTTCTGCCTGGTCGCCACGGCCGGCGCGGACGGCGATTGCGACGTCTCCCCGAAGGGTGACCCGGCCGGCTTCACCCTGGTGCTGGACGAGACCACGATCGCCATCCCCGAGCGGCCCGGCAACCGGCGGGCCGACGGCTACCGCAACATCCTGGCCAATCCCCACGTCGGGCTGATCTTCCTGATCCCCGGGCGCACCGACACGCTGCGGATCAACGGCCGGGCCCGGCTGGTCCGCGACGCGCCGTACTTCGCCGACATGGTGGTCAAGGGACACCGACCGGTGCTCGCCGTCGAGGTGGCGATCGAGCAGATCTTCTACCACTGCGCGAAGGCGTTCCTCCGCTCGGAGCTGTGGCGGCCGGAGACCTGGCGGCCCGACGCGCTGCCGACCCGCGCCCGGCTGGTGAAGGAGGTCGAGGCCCCGACGGAGAACCTCGCCGACCTGGAACGCCACTACGGCCCGGACTACGTCAAGACCATCTACGCCTGATCGCGCCCGCCGCCGGTGCGGCGGCGGTCACTTCGACGGGGAAAAGCTCACCGGCACGCCGATGTCCGACAGTGCCCGAGCGAGGTGCGGGGCCGTGGTCTTGACGTAGGCCGCGCCGATGTGCGAACCCCCGCGGTAGATGAGGACGTTGCCGAACACCACCGGGCACTTCTCGGTCGGGCAGATGGCGTCGAACAGGTCGATCATCTTGACCTCCGGCATCCCGGCCACCGCCTTCCGCTGCGTCAGGAAGGCCGGCTCCACGTCGTGGCGCTTACGGTCGAACGCGCAGGCCGACAGGTGCTTCCGGTTCTTGTCGGCGCAGGTCACGGCGGGGCCGGGAGCAGGGTTGTTGGCGAGGACGATGACCTTCGTGCCCACCGAGGCGAGCGCCTTCCAATTGGAGCGCAGCCCCGCGACCATCGCGTCGACCGACCCCTTGCCCGCGGCGTCGAAGGCGCGCGCCGCCGCCTGCGAGGTGACGACGTAGTCGGGACGCTCCTCGACCAGTCTGCGCAGCAGCGTCCGGTTCCACTCGACGCAGTCGGTGTAGAGCTTGCTGGGGTCGTCGGCCCGGATCGCAGGAGCGCTGGTGAACGCGCACGATGCCTTGGCGGCGATCACCAACTTCCAGTCGTTCTGCGCGGCCAGCACCTGGAACGCCGGCAGCCACTGGTCCATCTTGGAGTCGCCCACCAGGGCGACGGTGGTGGCCCCGTCAGGGTTGCCGTAGGTGCACGACAGGACCTCGGACCCCACGACCTGCTGGAAGCACTTGTCCCGGTTGGTGTCCGGAACGTCCATGAATCCCTGCTGGATCTGAAGGGGGTCCGGCGTGATGAAGTCGAACCGCTCCGGAACCGGGCCGATCGGGGCGGTGCCGGGGGTGGTCGACAGCAGCGCCGCGCCCGGCGCGTACCGGCCGCCCCGACTCGGCGTGGCGGCGGCCGCCCACGCCGCCATCAGGACCAGGGCGAGGCCGGCGCAGATCCCGGCCATCGTGAAGTTGCCACCGAGGCTCAACGCGAGACGCGGCGACTTCGAGATCGCCCGCGAGTACCGCAGTGGGTTCTCCACGAGCCGGAAGGTGATCCAGGCCGGGACCACCGAGGCGAGCGCCACCGCCAGGCCGCGGGCCAACGACAGACCGTCCCAGTACGCGCCGGCCACGATGAGCATCGGCCAGTGCCACAGGTACAGGGAGTACGACAGGTCACCGACCCATCGGAACGGGCCGGTGCCGAGGAGCACGACCGGGCCGCGCGAGCCCGCCGCGACCCCGGCCGCGATCACCGCGGCGGCGCCGAGCGTGGGCAGCGCGGCTGCGTACCCGGGCCACGCCGTGCCCGCGGTCACCAGCAGCGCCGCTGTCACGATCGCGGCGAGACCGAGCCACCCGAGGACGACGGCCAGCGACCGTGGCATGCGCGCGGCGCTGGTCGCGACCAGGGCGATGCCCGCCCCGACCGCGAGCTCCCACAACCGGGTCGTGGAGACGAAGAACGCCCGCTCCGGAGAGGTCGCCGTCTGCACGACCGACCAGGCGAACGACGGCACCGCCAGGATCGCGAGACCGACCCAGAGGACCGGCCGCACGTTCGACCGCCGGAGCCTCCTCGCCGCGAGGATCGCGAGGATGATCAGCAGAGGCCAGACCAGGTAGAACTGTTCCTCGACGGCGAGCGACCAGAAGTGCTGAACCGGCGAGGGCGGAGCGTCCGCGGCCAGGTAGTCGACCGAGCGGTCGGCGAACCGCCAGTTCACCACGTAGATCGCCGCGGAGGCGATGTCGCCGCCGATGTCGTGCCACTGGCTCCTGGGGACGAACAGCCGGACCGCCACGGCGGTGGCCGCCAGCACCACCGTCGCGGCGGGCAGGATCCGCTTGGCCCGCCGCGCGTAGAACCCCAGCAACGAGACGCGGCCGGTGCGCTCGATCTCGATCATGAGCTGCCCGGTGATGAGGAAACCGGAGATCACGAAGAAGACGTCGACCCCGACGAAGCCACCCGGAATGAACGGCAGCCCGGCGTGGTACAGCAGCACCAGCCCGACGGCCACGGCGCGGAGCCCGGCGACGTCGGCCCGGAATCGACTCGACGAGGCCTCCCTGCGCGGCTCGCGCCCGGTTCCCGCGTCCGGCGGGGTGCCGGGGCCCGCCGGGGAGACCGGGACGTCCGACTTCTCGATGTGGGTGCTTCCCCGGGCGGCAACGGTCGTCAACTCCGGGGAAGTCATCGCGATCCTCATGCTTCGGGGGGTTCCGGCCTCGGGAACGATAGCGGCTCGTCAGGCGGGTGGACAATCGCGGACGGCCCGGTCGGGGCGCTGCTCGGCGGCCTGATGTGGCTGCTCTTCTCCCCGGTTCGCGGGCCGCCCTGGCGGGCATGTGACCGAGGGCCACCCTCCCGCTCCGCCCCGGCGTGGGCCACCCCGCACCCGGTCGACGGACGTTTGGGCCGCCGGCTGGGGGTACAGATTTCCAGGACGGCCCACCGCGTCACGCGCGCTGCAACCCCCATTGGACACGGGTCGAGGAAGGATGATGTTCGATGCCCACGAAGAGCAGCTCGGGGCGCGGCAGCGGCTCGACCGCGACCGCAAACCCGCCGGGCAATCAGACCCCGAACACCCCCGACATCAACGAGAGCGAGATCGCCCGGCTGAAGGTCGACCAACTCCGCGACCGGCTGCGCCGGCGCGGCGTGACCGGCACCGCCGACCTGCGCAAGGACGACCTGGTCAAGGCCCTGGTGAAGGCCATGCGGGACGGCGCCAAGAAGAGCACGTCCGCCCGGGCCGGCTCGTCCTCCCGCCGCGGCTCCTCCTCCGCCAAGAAGAGCACCTCGTCGACGGCGAACCCGCCCGGCAACCAGACGCCGAACACCCCCGACGTCAACGAGAGCGAGATCGCCCGGCTGAAGGTCGACGAGCTGCGCAGCCGGCTGCGCAGCCGGGGAGTCACCGGCACCTCCGCCATGCAGAAGGCCGACCTGGTGCGGGCGCTGGTCAAGAGCCTGCGCGACGACTCCGACGGCTCGACCCGCTCCTCCTCCGGCGGCGGCGGCGGTGTTCGCAAGGGACCGCAGAACTCGAAGTCGATCAAGTACGCCCAGGAGGTCACCTCGGTCGACGACGAGCCGGAGCGGCCCGGCCGCAGCCTGGTCACCACCGACCACGAGGTGATCCGGCGGTGGGCGGAGGCCCGCAAGGGCGTACCGACCACGGTGGACGGCACCGAGCACGACGGGCACGCCGGGGTGCTGCGCTTCGACTTCCCGAGCAACGGGCGCGAGCAGCGGCTGCGGGAGATCAGCTGGGAGGACTGGTTCCGCACCTTCGACGAGCGCCGGCTGAACTTCATCTACCAGGAGGAACGCTCCGACGGGAAGCAGAGCAACTTCTTCCGGCTGGAGAGCCCGGACCGCGAGGACGGTTGATCCCCCACGGAACTCCGGAGGCCCGGGTCGGCGCGTCGACCCGGGCCTCCGGCATTTCGGCCGAATCGGCACCGGTCTGGTTAGCCCGGATCTGCCGGGGTACCGATTTCAGTACCGACGACTGAACGACAAGGAGTGCTCATGACCACGAAGGTCGAGAAGTCCATCGAAGTCGACGTACCGGTCAGCACCGCGTACAACCAGTGGACGCAGTTCGAGGAGTTCCCTCGATTCATGGGCGGCGTGCAGGAGGTGCGCCAGCTCGACGACCGGCGGATCCACTGGGTCGCCGAGATCGCGGGCGTGAAGCGCGAGTGGGACGCCAAGGTCCTGGAGCAGGTGCCGGACCGCAAGGTCGCCTGGGCCGCCACCAGCGGCGCCACCAACGCCGGCGCCGTCTACTTCCAGCCGATCGGCACCGGCCACACCCAGGTCCGGCTCTCCCTCGAGTACGAGCCGGAGGGGCTGGTCGAGAAGGCCGGCGACAAGCTGCACATCGTCGAGAAGCGGGCCGAGGCCGACCTGGAGGAGTTCAAGAACTACATCGAGAACCGGGGCGCGGAGACCGGCGCCTGGCGCGGCACCATCGACGAGGGCCGTACCCTCGGCACCCCCGGCGTGGAGCACGCCGCGTCCTCGCTCGGCGACGACGGCAAGGCCGGCGTCTCGGCCAAGGCGGTCGCGGCGGGTGCCGTGGCTGCGGGCGCGGCCGCGGCCGGGGCCGCCGCGGCGGCCAAGCACCGCACGGACACCGACGAGAACCCCATCCCGGAGATGGAGACCGAGTACGTGGTCACCGAGGTCCCCGTGCAGCGGAGCGACGCCTTCCCGCCCGACCCGGCGGACCCGCGCCGCACCCTGTAGGCCTTTCACCTCCCTGCCGGAGCGAGCCCGGTGGGCCGGCCCCCGCGCCGTGCCCGCCGGGCTCGCTTCGCGTCGGCGCGTATCCTTGCCGCCCGTGACCGACCTCGGACGACGCACACCGGAGATCACCGTCGCCACCCCGGCGGACCGCGGGCGGGTCGTCGACTCGCTGGTCGCCGCCTTCGCGGCCGACCCCGTCCTGACACACCTCTTCCCCGACCCGGCCAGCTACCCCCGGTACGCCGCCGCCTTCTTCGGGCACCTCTTCGACAAACGGGTCCACCTGGGCAGCATCTGGACGATCGACCGGGGAGCCTCGGTGGCGATCTGGGAACCGCCTGCCGGCGGAGAGGCCGGGCCGGCCGACCCGCTCGCCGCCCGGCTGCCCGCCGACGCGCTGGCCCGGGTCCGCGCCTACGACGAGGCCGTGCACGCCGCGCTGCCGACCGGTCCGTTCTGGTACCTGGGTGTGCTCGGCACCCACCCGGACAGCGCCGGGCGGCGCTGGGGTCACGCGGTCATGCGGGCCGGGCTGCGCCGGGCGGCGGCGGACGGGCTGCCGGCGGTGCTGGAGACCAGCAACCCGGCCAACGTCGAGGTCTACCGCCGGGCGGGCTGGCAGCTGGTACGCCAGGTCGCCGAACCGCTGCCGACCTGGATCATGCAGCAGCCGCCGCGGTGAATCCCCACCGAGCGACTCCCCGGATCCTGCCGGAAGAGGATCTTGCTGGCTACACCGTCGGCCAGTTCCTGGAGGTCATGAAGGCCCTCACGGTGATCCTGACCCTGCCCCAGTCGGCCGCGGATCACGTCGACGCACTCGTCGTCGCCACCGGCCAGGGCGAGGAATGGCGCCTCACCCATGCGATCCGGAGCTGGGAGGCGAATCCGCGGCTCCGCCACCTTCTTGTGGCGAACGGGAACCCGGCTGAAGCGACCTACGTCGAGGTCACGCTCGACTACCTGCGGAGCCTGGGCCTTCGTCGCGTCGAGGGGGTCCACCTCCAGGCCGAGCCGGCCCCGAACACCGGCCGGCAGGCCGACTGGATCGTCGGCCAGGTCCATGCCCGCGGCATCACCAGCCTCGCGCTCACCGTCTCCCCCTACCACCTGGCCCGCGTCTATCTCACGGTCCTCAAGGCACTCGGCAGGAGCGGCCTTCGCCTCCCCGTCATCCCGCTCCCCGTGGCCGTTTCTCCGGGAACACCCGTCCCGGAGACCGGAGCGACCGCCTACGACCTCGTACCCGGGGAAGTCAAACGCATCCTCGACTACCGGCGCGAAGGATGGGTCGCCACACCGGCGGAACTACAGGAGTACCTGGAGTGGCTGTGGAGCCGGCATGAGGCTCTCCTCGTCAGATCGCCGTCCCGGGGGGAGACTTGAGGAGCGCCGCCGCCTCGGCCAGGTAGCCGCCACGACCCGAACGCAGAGCGGCAGCCGCCATGCGGACCAGATCGATGTTGACGCCGGCTGCGCCGCTCGGGTCATGCACCTTCAGCTTCACGTCCAGGCTCACCGCTGTCTCACCCCAGCCCTGCGCCTCGATGTTGAGGTGGGCGATCTTCTGGGACTGCAAGTGCGGAAGGTATCCGAGGGGAGCCATCTGAACCTTGTCGTGGGACCCCAGGGCGTTCAACTTGGACTGCTTCTTCGTGTTGGAGTTCTCGACCAGGTTGCGGAAGTCTTCGGTGCCCCCCAGGTTGACCTGGTAGGAGCTGACCAGGGTGAGACCGCGCTCCTCAAGCAGCCGCAGCAGTGCGTGATGCACCACCGAGGTGCCGAACTGGCTGGCCAGGTCATCGCCGAGCAACGGCAGGCCCGCGGCCTCGAATCGCTCGAGCCACAACGGTTCCCGCGCGATCGCGTCCGACGTCGTGTTGACGAACGCCAGCCCCGACAGGAGCGCCGCCTCGGCGTAGGCTCGAGCCGTTTCGGGCCGGCCGCTCGGCGCGGAGTAGAGCAGCACCTCGGCGCCCTTCAGCGCGTCCGCCACCCGCGCGATCTCCGTCGAGTCCACGAGACCACGCTGCACCGTCACGCCCGATGGCGGCAGCTCCGCGTCGAGTCGGGGAAAGTTGTTCGGCGGCGCGAAAATCGCCTCGTGCAGGTCCTTGCCCACCTTGCCGCCACTGAGGGCGAAGGCCGCCACGACGTCGACGTCGCCGACGCCCAGCCCCGCGATCTCCGGCCGGTGGACGCCCACCAGGCTGCCGGTACTGCGATGGAGGGCGATCCCCTGCACCAACGCTGAGGTGTTGTTGCCCACGCCGACGACCGCGACCTTCACCCTGTCGATCATGGTGCGAGGGTACCGGCGAACGCCGCTCGTCCTGATCTGGCGGCATCGGCTGATGGTCTCTTTTCCGCTACAAGACCAGCCATCACGCCGGCAATCCTGAAACGGATCTCCTACTGCGGTACTTGGGCGGCTGGTCTCTAGGACGCCTGGCGGATGGACATGTCGGCCAGCCAGACGTCTGCCAGGTCGCCGAGGGGGACGTCGAGGGCCTGGCTGAGGCACACCACGGTGCCGAACGCCGGTGCGGGAAGACGACCCGCCTCGATCTTGCGCAGCGTCTCGGGGGAGATGCCGGCCGCCAGGGCCACCTCGACGAGGCTGCGGCCGGCGCGCGCGGCCCGGAGGGCGGCTCCGAGGCGCTGGCCCGCTGCGATCTGTTCGGCGGTGAGCGGTTGGCGAACCATGCCAGCAGGATATCCCTCCGGAGCGTCCCGGCCAGGCGTGGTATAAAAATCCCGGTATAAAAATACCGCATCCAGAGGGGGAGGCTGTCGTGATCGAGCTCAAGTCCGCCGAGGAGATCGGCCGGATGGCGGTGGCCGGCCGGTTCGTCGGCGACCTGCTCGCCGAGCTGAGCGGTGTGGCCGCAGTCGGCGTCAACCTGATGGACCTCGAACACCTTGCCCGCCGCCGGATCAAGGAACGCGGCGCCGAATCCTGCTACTGGGACTACGCCCCTTCGTTCGGCCGCGGCCCGTTCCACAACGTGCTGTGCCTGTCGGTCAACGACGCGGTGCTGCACGGCCTGCCGCACGACTACGTTCTGCGGGACGGTGACCTGCTCAGCATCGACATGGCGGCCGGCATCGACGGCTGGGTCGCCGACTCCGCGCTCTCGGTCATCGTCGGCACCCCCGACCCGGCCGACCTGAAGCTGATCGAGGCCACCGAGGCCGCGCTGAAGGCCGGCATCACCGCCGCCCAGCCCGGCGGCCGCCTCGGCGACATCTCCGCCGCGATCGGCGAAGTCGCCCACTCCTACGGCTACGGCGTCAACGGCGAGTTCGGCGGCCACGGCATCGGCCGCACCATGCACGAGGACCCGCACGTCCCGAACAACGGCCGCGCACGACGCGGTCTGAAACTCGAGCCCGGCCTCACCATCGCCATCGAGCCCTGGTTCTGCCGCTCCACCGACAAAATCAAGTTCGACGACGACGGCTGGACCATCCGCTCCGCCGACGGCTCCCGCACCGCCCACTCCGAACACACAGTCGCGATCACGGCTACCGGCCCCCAGGTTTTGACCCGCCGCCCCACCGACGGCGCCACCTCGGCCGATCCCACCAGAAAGCCCGCCACAGCCTCCTGATTCACTCCCCGTTGGGGGGTGGCTCAGGGCGTTCCAGGATGGGACCTGCCGCAGGCTTCCGTGGGCCCGGGGGGTGTCGCCGCGGAAACGGCCTCTCACCACTTCCCTGCCATTCGCCGGTCGCTGGAGCGCGTCAAGATCGTGGAAGGTCTCGATGACTTCTGCGAGTCGCGCCACAGCCGCATGCCCAACCGGCATTGGCAGGACCCGCTTCCCCGTGCTCGCGACTACGTGAGCCGATACACCCCACCTTGGGCCTGGCGTCGGCGGAGACCTGCTGGCCAGCCTGCACCACGTCGGCAGGGTCGCGGAAGTACTCCCAGGTCAGCTCCGGAATCCGAATGAACCCAGTGCCGGGCGAGCCGGCCCGGTCCCCTTCGAGACGCACGAAGACGCGGATCTCTGAGATGATCCCACCCAGCACCGCGCCGCGCTTCGGCTGGCCTCCAGACATGGCAGATCTGTATAGCCGACGGAGCGACTTGCGGCTCCTGAACAGGCGCACGCTGGGGCCCCACGTGCACGCCGGGTCGCCGTAGTCTCCGTGCATGCTCCGAGTCTCTCCGCAGGATGGCACAGCGTGGCTTGCGAGGTGCGGTCGTGGAGGCCACTGGCGATGACTGCTTCACCTCCCTCGCCGCCCGATCACGAGTGGGCAGGACCGAAGCAGCGGCCGCCGGCGCCGGCTGAACTGCCGGCACCCCTGGGGTTGGTCAGACCTGGGCGCATCGCCGCCGGCATCGGCATAGCCCTCGCCGGCCACCTGCCCGCGAGCGGCCTTTGGCTTTCCTCGTACTACACGTTCGTCCACGACGCCAGCCCGGACTCGCTGTTCATGGTGGATTGCCTGGTCGTACTCCTCCAGCTAGCAATGTTCGCCAGCTGCGCGGTGCCGGGCAGTGTGCTGGTCTTACGCGGCGACCGCGGCCTCGGCCTGGGCCTGCTCTTCGGTTGGGTCACAGGCATCATCGCGCTCGTGGTGGGAACCGCCCTCATCCAGTGATGAATTGCCTCGGGGATCTCAGGGGGCGGTCCAGTAGGAGGCGAACCGCCGGCCTACCGACCAGCTAGTCGAGCGTGTAGAAGACGGTCACGCAGGGCCACTCACCGTATTCGTTGACCTCGTCGTTGCTGTACATCAGACCCGCTACGTCGACCGTGCCGTGCTCGGCGAGGTCTTCGATTGATTTCGCCACGTGCCGCAGCAGGGCAGGAACGTCATCCTGCCCCTCACCCAGTGGCAGACCGATCGAATAGTAGAAGCAGGACGAATCCCTCGGCGGACCCCCGCCGTCATCGACGCTCACGCCGTCCTCCTCGTCATACATCTGCAAGATCCGGGTTGGAGAAGCAGACGACGATACACAGGATGAACAGCTTCGACCGTGGCCACTTGGCACCGCCCCACGGCAGACACTTCGCTTGACGTGGATTCCATGCAACGGCGACAGCTGTCGGCACCCACGAACCGCCGGCGTCCCGCCGAGTCTCTAAGCGCGATGGCAAGCAAAAGGCCCCGGTCATGATCGGCGATCAAGCCGGTGACCTGGGCCTCTCTATGAAGCCGCCTGACGGAACCGAACCGTCGACCTACGCATTACGAGATCAAATGACCCACCCCGGTCTGCCTGCTTGGACCCCGCCTGGCCTGCGCAAACCCCTCTCGTCATCACTCAGCGCCAGCGGTCGAAGGTCGACCTGTTGAGGACTGGATGAGGACTGAGGCAGGCGAGTGTGCAGGGAAGCGGACTATCGACGCACCGTCGAGCGCAGGGTGCAGGACGGTCACCGGAGCGAGGGTGACCACGCGCGTGCGGCGCATCGTCTCGTCACTTTCCCCCGGCCGCTGGTGGGCCTGCTACAGCACCACCGGGAGGGGTTCGATCCAGCAGCTCGCGACGTGGGGCTCGACCAGTCGCTTCGCCTCCTCGGCGTCCGTCTGAGTGAGGAAGACGCCCAGGTTGTGCCGGCTCCGGCGGTTGTTCTCCTCGGTCACCGCCGTGAGCAAGTGGACGTAGCGGTGCCGCTCCCGGCGTACGCCCTCCGGCAGGCCGGTGAGGAACGCCTCCGCTACCTCCTGCGGCGAGGCGATGTCGAACTCACCGCCGACTCCGGTGAGCGGCTTGACCGGCCACATCGGGTCGTACGCGCTGAACCTGTTGAAGAACGACGGTTGCAGGTCCGACAGCACACCTTCGCACCACCCGACGGCACCGGTGATGACGTAACCGGTCACCCCCTCGCTCTCCAGCATGAGTACGCGGGCCTCCTCCGAGCGGCACCAGTCCGAGATGTCCCGGTCGATCTGCGCGGCCTCCTCCTCGGTCGCGCACCGGATCACCAGGCCGCGGTACGCCCCCGCATCTGAACCGCGTCGACCGGCTTGAACAGCACCTCCGTCGTCGTCGGAAGGCGGTGGTCAGCGCCAGGCATTGCGTCCGCCCGCAACAGCAGCTGGCCGTGGGTCGCCGAGTACGACCACAATGCGAAGTGCCGCTCGCTGCGGAAGAGTTCGGCGCCCGGGCGGAAGTCCTCATCCTTGTAAAGCCACACGCTCGACGTCATCTCGTCACCATCAGACACCCGGACGGCAGAGGTCAAGATCAGAAGCGCTAGATGCGCGACGGCCAGACCGTTACCGTCCTCGAGGTGAACATGGCGGAATTCTGGAAGTTCCTGGAGCGATCAGCCGAGGAGACGACCGACCCGGCCCAAAGGCTCGACTGGTTGGCGTGCCGGCTCAGCCGCGTCTCTCTTGACCACATCGCGGACTTCCAGCTCCACCTGGAGGCTGCACGTCGCCCGATCGATACCTACGCCATGTGGGGCGCAGCCAACCAGATCATGGACGGCCTCTGCAACGGCGATGCGTTCTGGTACTTCCAGCCATGGCTCATCGGCCAGGGGCAGCGCTGGTGGCATCACGCCGCCCAAAACCCCGACAACCTCGCCGACCTGCCCGCCGTTCGGGCGCTCGCCGGCCGCAGCCCCCGGGAATGGGCCGACGCGGATTGGCCGCACTGGGAAGAACTCGCCTACGTGGCACCCCGCGCCTACGACCACGTCACCGGGCGTGAAGACAGCCTCGATGAAGCGCTGGACGCCCGGGGCCACCGCACGTACTCCGACCCGGAACCAACCGATCAACCCTGGGACAGCGACAGTCTCGCCCAGATCGAACAACGTCTGCCGCGCCTCGCGCGCTTGTTCCCGCGCCAGCAATACGTGAAGCCCTGACCGGCTTGTGCTGGGCTGGGTAGAAGGGCGAGAGCGGATCTCCTCGTCGGGCAGTCGCCAGACCGTCCAGCCTCCCCCGGACGGGGACAAGGTGGAGCGCTCTACGTCCGAACGACTTTGGCCCCGTCCGGGGATGCTGGTAGCCCTTGTGGTGCCCGACGAGGTGATCCGCGGCGGCATCTCTGAGGAGGGTCGGGGTTCGGGGCGGACCCCGACCTCTTCATGGTCCCGGTCGTCCGTCAGATGGCCGGCCGGTCCGGCCGATGCCGGCCGGAGGTCGCTAGCAGGCCGGGGCCGGCCGGCGCGGCCCGCTTGCGGGCCGCCTTGATCCTTAAGAGGTCAATTCGGCAGTGCTGGCGTCTGGATGGCTAGCCGACCGCAGGTGAGGCCGGGTGACCTCATCGCCCTGCGGGTCGTAGATCGTCAGCCCATACCGAACTGCAAGATCCACGACCAGCTGGAGAGCGGGAGTGCTGCGCTGCCCGAAGCTCATGCTCATGCTGACGTGATCGATACCGACGTCGAGCGGCATCGAAGTCCAGGGCGAGTCATCGCGGTACGGCGGGAAGTCGGGGTAGCGGCCGCGCAGACTCTCGTAGAAGCCGACGATGCGTTCGTCCAACTCGCCCTCGGGGTGCTGACCGCTCCAGCAGCGCTTCGCCATGGCGCGCACCGCGTCGTCACTCGCCGCCGTGTCGATGGCCAGCACGTCAAGGTCGAAACTCACTGGCACATACTGCCGTCTGTTCGGTGACGACCTGGACGCGGTCGCCAACCGGCTGGACGAGGCGGTCGCTGCACGGGATACGGACTATTTGCGGACTGGCACCGCCGGCGGCGAGATTGTCGACCTTGGGAAACGGCGAAGCCCAGGCCGATGACCTGGGCTTCTGTACCGAGCCGCCTGACGGAATCGAACCGTCGACCTACGCATTACGAGTGCGTCGCTCTAGCCGACTGAGCTAAGGCGGCAACGATCGTCAAGTGTACGGCACAGCCCGCCGGACGCCGAACGGGATCCCCCTCACCTCCGATCCGGACAACCGGGAGTTTCGGTACGTCTGCGGGAGAGACTTCGCGGTCGCTCCGGACTACCCTGCGGCGGGTGAGCGACGATCACGTACCGCCGCAGCAGCCGATCCCGGAGGCACAGCCCGGCGAGCGGGCCACCCGACGGCCGCACAGCCTTGACCCGCTGGAGCTGGGCTTCACCCCGCGCAAGCCGGTCCCCTGGCTCGCGCCGCTACTGCTGATCAGCACCGGCCTGCGGACCCTGCTGGCGATCCTGTTCGGGGCGTACCTGGACAAGCGCGAGCTGCAGAACGCGTTCGGCGACGACACGTTCCGGCAGGTGGGGCCGGACGGTGGGCTGTGGCTGGATTACGTGGCCGACCTGGGCGACGGCTTCGACGCCACGTACTCGGTGGCGTACCTGCTCGCCCAGCCGGAGCTGGAGGTGGACGGGCACCGGTTGCCCCGGGCGCAGACCCTGGTGATGGGCGGTGACCAGGTCTACCCGTCGGCGGCCTACGAGGCGTACGAGGACCGGTGCAAGGGGCCGTACCAGGCGGCGCTGCCGATCGCGCCGCCGCAGCGGCCGACGCTCTTCGCGGTGCCGGGCAACCACGACTGGTACGACGGGTTGACCGCGTTTCTGCGGCTGTTCGTCCGGTCCCGGGACCGGCACTTCGCGGGCTGGGGCACCGGCCAGTCCCGCTCGTACTTCGCGGTGGAGTTGCCGGCCGACTGGTGGCTGCTCGGCCTCGACGACCAGTCCGGTTCGTACCTGGACGACCCACAGCTCACCTACTTCGACGAGGTCGCCCGGAAGCTCACCCCGCGGTCGAAGGTGATCCTGGCGGTGCCGGCCCCGACGTGGGTCAAGGCCCACGACCATCCCACGGCCTACGACTCGATCGACTACTTCATCCGTACGATCGTCGCGCCCACCGGAGCGCACGTGCGGCTGCTGGTCTCCGGCGATCTGCACCACTACGCCCGCTACACCGGTCCCGAGCGGCAGCTGATCACCTGCGGGGGCGGCGGCGCCTACCTCTACCCGACGCACCAGCTGCCCGAGCGGCTCGAGGTGCCGCCGCGGGACACCCTGGCCCGCCGGGCCAGCCGCACCCGCGAGTACGAGTTGGCCGCCCGCTATCCGGACAAGGCCCGCTCGCGGCGCTACGGCTGGGGGATCTTCGCCCGGCTGCCGTTCCGCAACCCGGGTTTCACCACCCTGCTGGGCACCCTGCACACGCTGCTGATGCTGGCCATGGCCGGGGTGGCGGCGAATCAGGTGGGCACCACCGAGCAGCGGCTGCTCAGCGTCCCGCTGGTGATCATGCTGGTGGTGACCCTGCTGGGCGCGGCGTTCTTCGCCAAGCCGCCCAGCTCCGGGGGGAAGCGGCACGCCCGGCACTGGATCCTCGGCGTGACGCACGGGCTGGCCCACGTGGCGCTGGCCGCCGGCGGCACCTGGCTCTGGCTGCAACTGCCGTTCTACGACTGGCCCTGGCCGCTGCCGGCGGTCGCCGCGGCGGTCCTGTACGGGCCGGTGAGCGGGCTGATCTCCAGCCAGCTGGTGGCGCTCTATCTGCTGGTGGCGGGGTCGTTCGGGGTGAACGTCAACGAGCTCTTCGCCGGCCAGGGCATCGAGGACTCGAAGTCGTTCCTCCGGCTCCGCATCGACCCGGACGGCACGCTGACCATCTACCCGATCGCCGTCGACAAGGTCCGCCACGCCTGGGAGCTCAACCCGGACCAGTCCCCCACGTCGAGCTGGCTCCTCCCCAAAACCCCGCTGACCCCCCGCTTGGCCGAGCCCCCCATCGTCCTCCGCTGACCCCACAGTTGATCAAGAGGTTTGCGTAGGAGACAGACGATTCCTGACGCAAACCTCTTGATCAACAGCGCGAAAGGGGTCAGGAGTAGTGCTGGTCGTGGGCCTGGCGGGGGGCGCAGACCGAGGCGCGGCTGCACGAGCAGCGGGAGCCGTCGGCGTCGAGGCGGACGGTGACCGAGTCGCGGGGGACGCTGTGGCCGACCACCTTGCCCTCGCCCTCCGGCGTGGAGACACGGCTGCCGATCGCCGGGGCGGACTCCTGGAACCGCTGGTAGAGAGGGTGCTCGTACTTCAGGCAGCACATCAGCCGGCCGCACGCGCCGGAGATACGCAGCGGGTTGAGCGGCAGGTCCTGGTCCTTGGCCATCCGGATGGTCACCGGCTCGAAGTCGGTGAGGAAGGTGGCGCAGCACAGGTCCCGCCCGCAGGAGCCGATCCCGCCCTGCACCCGCGCCGAGTCCCGCGCGGAGAGCTGCCGCAGCTCGACCCGGCAGTGCAGGGTCGCCCCCAGGTCGCGGACGAGGGAGCGGAAGTCGACCCGGTGCGGCGCGGTGAAGTAGACGGTGGTCCGGTCGCTGCCGGTCTCCGGGGTGGCGAAGACGTGGTCGATGGCCACCACCTTCATCGGCAGGCCGTGCTCGCGGATCAGCCGCTTGGCGGCCACCTTGGCGTCGGCCTTGCGCCGGCGCAGCAACTCGTCGCGGCGCAGGTCGTCCTCCCCGGCCAGGCCGGCGAGCCGGGGGAAGCCGCTGGTCTCCTCGCTGACCCACTGCGCCGCCCAGACGCACTCGGCCACCTCGGGTCCCTCGTCGGTGGGCACCAGCACCTTGTCGCCCACCTGGGGGCGGAGCTCACCGGGGTCGAGGTAGTAGAGGCGCCCGTACCGGTTGAAACTGACCGCGCAGAGCATGCCCATGCCCACCACCCTACGACCTTCGGACGGCTCCGGGTCCGCCGCCCGTCGCCGTCCGGTCACCGGGCGCAGCGATCCATGTTTGTCGACTCGACCGAATCGATCTCGACCCCTCGTGTCGTTGATCCTCGCCCGGACGGCTGAAACATGAGTCAGCTGCGGGACAAACGGCGGTCGACCGCGTTGAGTGAAGTCATACCTGCGGGGGGTGCAGGGAAAGGCCACGGCGTCGCCGCCGGAGCCCGGCCACGGCCGGTTCGGCGTGCGACGCCGTGGACCTGCAGGCGCCGGGGTCAGTGCCCGATCCGGGTGGCGCCGCCGTAGCGGGGCCCGGTCGAGGTGCGGTCCCGCCAGGCCGTCTCGGTCAGGCTCGGCGCCCACTGGCGCAGCAGCGTCTCCGCGCCGTCGTAGGCCGCACCGAGCACGCCCAGCACCCGGATGGCGATCTCGGCGGCCGCGAGGGCCCCGGACCGGCCGGCGTCCGCGCCCGGGCGGGTGGCGGCGTGCACGGTGACCGCCTCGGCCGAGCGCAGCACGTCGGCCAGCGCCCGGGCCAGCGCGGCCCGGCTCCGCTCCACCCAGTCGGCCAGCGCGTCGGCGTAGCCGGCGGTCGACTCCAGCCGCCCGACCAGGCTCTCCGGCCCCTCGTCGAGGTGCCGGAGCAGGGCGCTGCGCGCCTCGTCGTAGGCCGCGGCGGCCGGCCCGGACCAGGCGACCGGGTCGGCGAGCATGGCGCAGGTGTCGTCGTACCCGCGGACGAGCCGGCGCACGGCGTGGCCGGCGCCGGTCAGCGGCGCGGGGTGCAGGTCGAGGAACTCGCGCACGGCCGCACCGGGGAGCACCTGCATCCGGCGCAGCAGCGGCCAGAGCCGGTGCCCCTCGGGAGCGCCGGCGGCGAGCAGCGCGTCGACCCGGGCCAGCAGGTCGAGACCCGGCTCGGCGAGCCGGTCGAGCGCGTCCATCAGTCCTCCCGGGCCAGCCGCCGCCCGACGGACTCGTCGGTGGCGGAGTAGCGGTCGGCGGCGCTGCGCAGGGCGGCCGCGGCGGCGGCCAGCCGGTTGGCGGCGGCCTGCGCCTCGCGCGCCCGGTCGCCGGTGGCCGCGGTCCACTGCCGGTGCAGGGCCCGGCCGACCTCGCCGGGCCGGCCGGCGGCGTGGGCACCGAACGCGGGGTGGGGCGGGTCGCTGGCGGTCACCGTGCGGGCCAGCGTGGCGAGGGTGGCGCCGGCCTCGTCGAGGCGGGCGGCCAGCGCGCGCAACGTCTCCATGTCAGGCTCCCGCCAGCGGCCGGTAGGCCGCGAAGGTCTCGTTGTGCAGCTTCTCCCGGGCCCACTGCGCCGCGTCGGCGGCGGCGGTGACGGCGGCCTGCACCGACCCGGCGACGTCGCGGGCTCTGCTCTGGTGCAGCGGGCCGAGGAAGCGCACGTCGGTGATCCGGCCGCCGGCGGTCACCACCACCTCGACGAGGCCGTCCGGCGAGCGGACGGTGACCTCGACCGTCGCCACCGCCTGGTCGAACTCGGCCTGGAGGGTCTCGATGCGGCGATAGCGCCGCACCGCCTCCTCGATCCAGGCCTCGTCGATCTCCCCCCGTGGCATCGGCGGACTCCTCCCGGCTGACCCCGTCACTGAGCGTGCCGCCATCGTCACGCGGCCACACCGGACCGTACCGCAGTGAACAAAGCCTGTCGATGCCCTGTGGACAGCGGGGAAGGGGTGCTCAGCCCCGCCACAGGGCGAGCATCATCGCCTCCACCGCGATCCGCGGCTTGACGTTCGCCTCGATCGCCGCCCGGCACTCCAGCACGGCCTCCAGGCGGCGCAGCGCCCCCTCGGCGTCCCATTTCTGCGCGCCGGCCCCGGCCAGCGCCGCGGTGTCGGTGTGCACCGGGGCGACCGGCGCCCGCAGCGCCATGGTCAGCGCGTCCCGGTAGAAGCCGGCCAGGTCGACCAGGGCCCGGTCGAGCGCGTCCCGCTGGGCCCGGGTGGCCCGCGACTTCTGCCGCTTCTCCAAGTCCTTGAGCTGACCGGCGGCGCCCCGCATGGCCCCGGCCGCGCCCCGGCCGGTGCCGCCCGCGCCGAGCGCGGTCTGGAGCGCGGTCTTCTCCGACTCGTCCATCTCGGCCACCGACGCGGCGGCCTCGGCCTCGGCCGCCTCGATCAGGGCGGAGGCGGCGTCGAACGCGGCGCCAACGCCGGTCAGCCGGCGCGGCACGGCGAGCACGGCGTCGCGGCGCTGCCGGGCCTCCGGGTCGCGGGCCAGTCGCCGGGCCCGGCCCACGTGTCCCTGCGCGGCCGCGGCGGCCCACTCGGCCACGTCGGGGGCGATGCCGTCCCGGCGTACGAGCACCTCGGCCACCGCGCCGGCCGGCGGCTGCCGCAGCGGCACGACCCGGCACCGCGACCGGATGGTCACCGAGATGTCGTCCGGGTGGGTGGAGGGGGCGCAGAGCAGGAAGACGGTACGCGGGGGCGGCTCCTCGATCGCCTTGAGCAGCGCGTTGCCGGCGGCCTCGGTGAGCCGGTCGGCGTCCTCGATGACGACGACCTGCCAACGGCCGCCGGACGGCGTGCTGGCCGCCCGCAGCACCAGCGCCCGCATCTCGCCCACGCCGATGGAGAGCCCCTCGGGCACCACCAGCCGGACGTCGGCGTGGGTGCCGGCCAGCGTGGTGTGGCAGCCGGGGCAGCGGCCGCAGCCGGTGCCGTGCACGCACTGCAACGCGGCGGCGAAGGCGCGCGCCGCCACCGACCGGCCCGAGCCGGGAGGCCCCGTGAAGATCCAGGCGTGGGTCATCCCGGCGCCCGGATCGACGCCCTCCCGACCGGCGGGCGCGGGCCCGTCGGTTTCCTCGGCGAGCGCGTCGAGCGCGTCGTCGCCGCCGGTCCGGCCCGCTCCGCCGGCCGCCACGGGAGCGGCGGCACGCAGCAGGGCGGCGGCCGAGGCGGCCGCCCGGCGCAGCGTGACCACCGCCTCGTCCTGCCCGACCAGGTCGGCGAAGACGTCCGTCATCGTGGTGGGCGCTCCATCGTCACCAGCTCCGCGTCGGATAACTCGGGCTGGACCGTGGTGTCGGGGCCCTGGGCCGGGCGCGGGTGCACGATGCCGGCCGGGTCGACGAGCAACTCGTCCACCCGCCGGGCCACCGCCGCGGCGATCTCCTCGACCGGGCGGGACGCGTCGAGCACCAGGTAGCGCTTGGGGTCGGCGGTGGCCAGGTCGAGGAAGGCGTACCGGACCCGCTCGTGGAACGGGAGCGACTCGGCCTCCAGCCGGTCGGCGCCCCGGTTGCGGGAGTCGACCCGGGACCGGCCGGTGCGCGGGTCGACGTCGAGGAGCACCACCAGGTCGGGCTTGAGCCCGCCGGTGGCCCACGAGGAGAGCCAGGAGACCTCCTGCACCGGCAGGGTCCGCCCGGCCCCCTGGTACGCCAGCGACGAGTCGACGTACCGGTCGCTGATCACCACGGCGCCCCGGACCAGTGCCGGCCGGACCACGGTGGCCACGTGGTGGGCCCGGTCGGCGGCATAGAGCAGCGCCTCGGCGCGCGGCGACGGGGCCTCGTCGCCCGAGGTCTCCAGCACCAGCGCGCGGATCCGCTCGCCGATGCCGGTGGCCCCCGGCTCCCGGGTGACCACGACGTCCCGGCCCTGCCCGCGCAGCCGGTCGGCGAGCGCGGCGAGCTGGGTGGACTTGCCGGCGCCCTCGCCACCCTCGAAGACCACGAAGAGGCCGTTGGAGACGAAGGGCTCCGCCGGCATCAGCGGGCGGCCCCGGATCGAGCCCCAGAGGTCGGCCAGGACCGGCACGCCCTTCTTGTCGTCCATCTGGCCGAAGGCGCTGATCCCGGCGAAGATGCCGGCGGCGCCCGCGGCGAGCAGCAGCAGGCGGGTCGAGGAGACCGAGATGCCCAGGTCGGCGATGGTCAGCTGGCGGGAGCCGCCGACGCCGACCAGGAGGCTGCTCAGCGCGATGGCGAGGATCAGCACCAGCCGGGTGCCGATCTGCACCACCGCGAAGACCCGGCCGCGCACCTCGTCGGCCACCTCGCCGCCGAGCAGCGTGGTGCCGGCCAGGAAGGCCATGCCGGCGCCCGCGCCGACCAGGATCGCGCCGAGCATCGCCATGGACAGGTGGATGGCGAAGGCGAGCACCAGCACGGAGGCGCTGGCCAGCACGATGCTCATGCCGAACCAGCGGCGCCGGGACATGTCCCGGACGATCATCGGGCCGGCCCCGATGCCGATCGCCAGGCCGATGAAGATCGCGCCGAAGAGCAGGTAGAACGCGGCGTCACCGGCGCCGAGCGAGGCGGCGAAGAACTTCGCCGTGCCGATCACGATGCCGCCACCGGCGAAGGCACCGAAGATGCCCAGCACGAGGCCGCGGACCAGCGGCGTCTGGCCGATGAACCGCCAGCCCTCGGTGAACTGGCGCGTCATGCTCTGCTCGGTGCGCTCCCGCTCGGCGGCCTGCGCCTGGCTGATCTCCTTGATCCCGACGGCCACCACGATCGCGGTGGCCAGCCGGGAGAACGCGTTGAACCAGAGGGCGAGCTGTGCCGGCTCCGCCCAGGACGGCATCTCGCCGCCGGTGATCCCGCGGATGCTCCGGTCGAGCACCGCCAGGCCGATGGCCGCGGCGATCGGGGTGAGGCCGTACGTGGTGATCAGGGTGAGCTGGTTGGCGGTCTCCAGCCGGGCGCGCGGGATGAGGTTGGGGACCGCGGCCTCCTTGGCCGGGATCCACATCAGGGTGACCGTCTCGATCAGGAAGGTGGCCACCAGCGCCCAGCTGACCACCACCCCGCTGCCGGCCCCGGTGAGCGCGACCAGCGGGATGGAGGCGAAGAGCAGGAAGCGCAGCACGTCGCAGATGACCATCGTCCAGCGCCGGTCGAACCGGTCGGCGAACACGCCCGCCACCGGCCCGAGCAGCAGCGCCGGGAGCAGCCGGATGGCGATGGTCGTGCCGAAGGCGGCACCTTTGGCGGTGCTGCCGGAGACCTGGGCGGCGGCGAAGACCGAGGTGGCGAGCAGGCCGAGCCAGTCGCCGAAGGAGGCCGCGCCGAGCACGATCCAGAGCCGGCGGAACGGCCGGATGCGCAGCACCGAGCGGATGGCGGCGGCTCCGGAGCGGTCGGCCTGCGCCGCGGGCGACGACACGCCGGGCGACTCGCCGTTGTTCTGGCTTTCGATGGCCGTACCTCCACGTGCCGGCCCAGAGCTGGGCATCCCCGGTGGAACACTCTAGTCGGGGCGAGATGCGTCCCCCTCCGCGACATTCGCCTGCTCGCCGAGCCTAGGCCGCCGGGACCACCGCCCGCAGCCCGGACAGACGCGAGGGTATTTCGCATTGTCGTCCAGACAGTTAGCGTGCACACGTGGCCACCGACCGAGACAAACTTCGCGATCGCCTCGATCGGGCGACCGCCCACCTCGACCCGCCGTACGCCGTGGTCGATCTCTCCGCTTTCGATGCCAACGCCGAGGCGCTGGTCGACCGGGCCGCGGGCAAGCCGGTCCGGATCGCCAGCAAGTCGGTCCGGGTCCGCGAGCTGCTGACCCGGGCGCTGGGCCGGCCCGGGTGGCGCGGCGTGATGGCGTTCACTCTCCCCGAGGCGCTCTGGCTCGCCCGCAGCGGCGTCAGCGACGACGTGCTGGTCGCCTATCCGACCGCCGACCGGCGGGCGCTCGCCGAACTGGCCGCCGACCCGGCGCTCGCCGACGCGGTGACCCTGATGATCGACGACGCCGGGCAGCTCGACCTGGTCGACCAGGTCTGCCCGCCCGGACGCCGGCCGGCGCTGCGGGTCTGCCTCGAACTGGACGCCTCCTGGCGACCCCTCGGCGGCCGGGTGCACGTCGGCGTGCGGCGGTCCCCGGTGCACAGCGCCGGGGCGGCCGGCACGCTCGCCGCCACCGTCGCCGGCCGGCCGGGCTTCCGGCTGGTCGGCCTGATGTCGTACGAGGCGCAGATCGCCGGCCTCGGCGACGCCCCGCCCGGGCAGGCGCTGCTGGGCACGGCCATCCGGGTCACCCAGCGCGGGTCGTACCGGGAACTGCTGGCCCGCCGGGCGGCCGCGGTCGCCGCCGTACGCGAGCATGCCGACCTGGAGTTCGTCAACGGCGGCGGCACCGGCAGCGTGGCCGCCACCAGCGCCGACCCCGCGGTCACCGAGGTCACGGCGGGCTCCGGCCTCTACGGGCCGACGCTCTTCGACGCGTACCGTGCCTGGCGGCCGACCCCGGCGGCGTTCTTCGCCTGCGCGGTGGTCCGCCGCCCGGGGCCCGGGCTGGCCACCGTGCTCGGCGGCGGCTGGATCGCCTCGGGCGCGGCCGGGGACAGCCGGCTCCCCCGGCCGTGGCTGCCGGCCGGGTTGAAGCTGCTGGGCGCGGAGGGCGCGGGCGAGGTGCAGACCCCACTCGCCGGCGATGTCGCGACCGCCCTGCGGATCGGCGACCGGGTGTGGTTCCGCCACGCGAAGGCCGGCGAGCTGTGCGAGCACGTCAACGAGGTGCATCTGGTCGACGGCGACAGCGTGGTGGCCACCGTGCCGACCTACCGCGGCGAGGGCCACGCGTTCCTCTAAATGGTGACGGCGGGCCCCGGCACACCTCGGGAACCCGCCGCTCGTCGTCTGCCCCGGTCGCACCCCGGGCAATCGCACCTTGCCGTCACCGCCGGCACCAGGCGGCGACGTCCTGCTCAACCCTGCTGGACGGCCTCCGTCCGGGCGTCGACCTGCCGGTGCAGGTACTCCCGGATGAGCGCCTTCGCCTCGACCAGCACCCGCTCGTCGCCCTCGGTCCGCCGGCGGAACGCCAGCTTGATGAGGGAGTCGGCCGCCTCCACCGCGACCTCCAGGTGGAACCGGAGGTCGGGCACGCCGGCCAGACCGAAACGCTCCGTGAGCACCCGGGCGAGCTGATCGGCGATCACCCCGTTGTTGTCCCGCTGCTCGTCGAGCAGGTGCAGGTCGACCACGTCGCCGAAGTGCAGGGTACGAAATCCCGGGACCGTGCGGTGCATCGAGATGTACTCGTCGATCGCCGCGTCGACACCGTCCCACCAGTGGGTCAGGTCGGGCGAAGAGAACCGCTCGTCGAGCCGCTGGAGATAGGACTCCATCGTGCGCAGCGTCAGCGCCTGCACGATCGCCCGCTTGTCCGGAAAGAACTGGTAGACCGACCCGATCGCCACCTCGGCACGCTCGGCGAGCAGGGTCGTGGTCAAACCCTCGTACCCCACCTCGTCGACGAGCTCGGCGCAGGCGTCCAGCATTCGCTGGACCCGCGCGACACTTCGACCCTGCACCGGTACCCGACGCAGCGGCCCGGTCGTGGCGGCTGGTGTGGACACTCGGCGCCACCCCCCTTCGACGGATGAACATATCTGCACGTCACGACTCTGTGACTACCGGTACAACGAGCCGGGCTCGATTGCGGTATTTACCAGGTACAACGTTCCTGATATGAAGTCAGTTCATATTCACGTCGAGGAGCGTCCATGGTCGGCACGCCAGCCGCCTGGTCCAACTGGGCCGGCAACCAGCGCAGCACCGCCGCCCTCACGGTGCGCCCGCGCACCGTCGAGGAGGTCGCCGAGGCGGTCCGCCACGCCGCCGACACCGGCCGGACGATCCGGGCGGTGGGCAGCGGACACTCCTTCACCGCGACCGCCGTCGCCGACGGGCACCGGCTCGACCTCGCCGACCTGGACACCGGGGTCAGCGTCGACCCCGCTCGCCGTCTGGTCACCGTACCGGCCGGAATGACGCTGCACACCCTCAACGATCTGCTCGCCGGCCACGGCCTGGCGCTGCCCAACCTCGGCGACATCGACGCGCAGACGGTCGCCGGGGCGCTCTCCACCGGCACCCACGGCACCGGGGGAAAGCTCGGCTGCCTGTCCACCTTCGTCACCGCGCTGACCCTGGTGACCGGCACCGGCGAGGTGCTGCGCTGCTCCGCCGACGAGCACCGGGACGTGTTCGCCGCCGCCCGGGTCGGGCTCGGCGCGGTCGGGGTGCTGGTGGAGGTCACGCTGCGTTGCGTCGACGCCTTCGTGCTCCGCGCGCACGAGCGGCCGGCGGCGCTCGCCGCGGTGCTCGACGACCTGCCCGGCCTCGTCGAGCAGCACGACCACGCCGAGTTCTACTGGTTCCCCTACACCGACCGGGTGCAGGTCAAGACCAATGACCGGGTACCCGCCGACGACCGGCCGCTGCCCCGCTGGCGCGGCTGGCTCGACGACGAGTTCCTCTCCAACACCGTCTTCGCCGGGGCCTGCCGGCTGGGCCGGGCCGTGCCGGCGCTCGCCCCCGGGATCAGCGCGGTCTCCGCCCGGGCGCTCACCGAACGCGCCTACACCGGCCGCTCCGACCGGGTCTTCTGCACCCCGCGCCGGGTCCGCTTCGTGGAGATGGAGTACGCGCTCCCGCGCGCCGCCCTGCCCGCCGCGCTGGCGGAGCTGCGGCGGATCGTGGACCGGCTGCCGTTCAAGGTGCTCTTCCCGGTCGAGGTGCGGTTCACCGCCGCCGACGACATCTGGCTCTCCCACGGATACGGGCGGGACTCCGCGTACGTCGCCATCCACCAGTACGTGGGGACGCCCTACGAGCCGTACTTCCGCGCGTTCGAGGAGGTCACCACGGAGCTGGGCGGCCGCCCCCATTGGGGCAAGCTGCACTGGCGAACCGCGGAGTCCCTGGCCACGGCCTACCCGAAGTTCACCGACTTCCTGGCAGTCCGCGACCGCCTAGACCCCCACCGCCGCTTCACCAACCCCTACCTGAACCAGGTGCTGGGCGCCTGACTCCCGAAGAGGAGCGAGTTACTCCGGAGAGGTGGTGGCCTTCCTCGGGGCTGCCTTTTTGGCCGGGGTCTTCTTCGCCGTGGTGGTCTTTGCCGTCGTGGTCTTCTTGGCGACCGTGGACTTGGCGGCGGCGGTCTTCTTGGCCGCCGTCGTCTTCTTGGCCGGGGCGGCCTTCTTCGCCGCCTTCTTCTTCGGCGCCGGACCCTTCGCCCGCTTCTCGGCGAGCATCTCGGAGGCCTCCTCGAGGGTCAGCGCCTCCGGGGTCTGCCCGCGCCGCAGCGAGGCGTTGGTCTCCCCGTCCGTGACGTACGGCCCGAACCGCCCGTCCTTGATGACCAGCGGCTTCTCGGTCGCCGGGTCGTTGCCCATCTCCCGCAGCGGCGGCGCGGCGGCCCGGCGCTGCCGGGTCTTCGGAGCGGCCAGCAGGGCGAGCGCCTCGTCCAGCGTGACGGTGAACATTTTGTCTTCCGAGTCCAGCGAGCGGAACTCGTCACCGCGCTTGACGTACGGGCCGTAGCGGCCGTTGTTGGCGACGACCTCGTTGCCCTCGGGGTCGGTGCCGATCAGCCGGGGCAGGCTGAGCAGCTGCAGCGCCTGGTCGAAGGTGAGGCTGTCCGGCGACTGCGAGCGCAGCAGCGAGGACTTTCGCTCGCCGCTGGCCACGTACGGGCCGAACCGGCCGGACTTGAGCAGGATCGGCTCGCCGGTGGCCGGGTCGTCGCCGAGCTTGCGCTCGCCCCCGCCGCCGAGGAACAGCTCGTGCACCTTCTCCGGGGTCAGCTCGTCGGGGGCCAGCCCCTCGGGGATCGGCGCCCGGTCGCCCTGGCCGCCGCCCTCCTCGCCCTCCGCGGCGGGCGCGGGCTGCTCGCCCGGCAGCGCCCGCTGGAGGTACGGCCCGTAGCGGCCGACCCGGACGACGACCTCGCGCCCGTCGTCCTCGGTGAAGAGCGGGATCGAGTTGACGCTGCGCGCGTCGATGTCGCTGAGGTTCTCGGTGACCAGCTTCTTCAGCCCGCCCGCGTGGGCGATGGCCTGGTCGCCGGTGCCGTTGGCGCTGCCGAAGTAGAACGAGGTGAGGAAGTCGACCGCGGCGTGGTCACCGCCGGCGATCTCGTCCAGCTCGTTCTCCATGCTGGCGGTGAAGTCGTAGTCGATGAGGCGCGGGTAGTGCCGCTCCAGCAGCCCGATCACCGCGAACGCCAGGAACGACGGGATCATCGCCTGGCCGCGCTTGAAGACGTACCCGCGGTCCTGGATGGTCTGCATGATCGACGCGTAGGTCGACGGGCGGCCGATGCCCAGCTCCTCGAGGGCCTTGACCAGTGACGCCTCGGTGTAGCGGGCGGGCGGCTGGGTGTGGTGGCCCTGGGCGGCCAGCTCGTCGGCGGTCAGCGGCTGGTCCTTGGTCAGGGTGGGCAGCCGCCGCTCGGCGTCCTCGGCCTCGGCGTTCTCGTCGTCGCTGGACTCGACGTAGGCGCGCAGGAAGCCGGGGTCGGTGATGGTCTTGCCGCTCGCGCCGAAGTCGACCTCCTCGCCGGCGGAGGAGATCGCCCGGATGCGCACCGAGACGCTGGAGCCGACCGCGTCGGTCATCTGCGAGGCGATGGTGCGCCGCCAGATCAGCTCGTAGAGCTTGAACTCCTCGGCGGACAGCTCCTTGGCCACCTCGCCCGGGGTGCGGAAGTTGTCCCCCGCCGGGCGGATCGCCTCGTGCGCCTCCTGCGCGTTCTTCACCTTGCCGGTGTAGCGGCGCGGCTCCGGCGGCACGCTGCGCTCGCCGTAGAGCTCGGCGATTTGCCGGCGGGCCGCCGCGATGGCGGTCTCCGACAGGTTCACCGAGTCGGTACGCATGTAGGTGATGTAGCCGTTCTCGTAGAGCCGCTGCGCGGTGCGCATCGTCTGCTGCGACGAGAGCCGCAGCTTGCGGGCCGCCTCCTGCTGCAGGGTCGAGGTGATGAACGGCGCGTACGGGCGGCGGCGGTAGGGCTTCTCCTCGACCCGGGTGACCGTGAACGGCCGCCCCTCCAGTCGCGCGGCCAGCCCCCGGGCGCCGCTCTCGTCGAGGTGGACCACCCCGGCGCCGGGCTTGACCCGGCCGGTGGTCGGCTCGAAGTCCTTGCCGGTGGCGATCCGGTCGCCGCCCAGCGCGATCAGGGTGGCGTTGAAGGTGCGCGGCCCCTCGCCGGGGTTCGCCACCGCCAGGGTGGCCAGGATGTCCCAGTACTCGGCGGTGCGGAACGCCATCCGCTGCCGCTCCCGCTCGACCACGATCCGGGTCGCCACGGACTGCACCCGGCCGGCGGAGAGGCCGCTGCGGACCTTGCGCCAGAGCACCGGGGAGACCTCGTAGCCGTAGAGCCGGTCGAGGATGCGCCGGGCCTCCTGGGCGTCGACCAGGTCCCGGTCGATCTCCCGGGGGTTGGCCACCGCGGCCTGGATGGCCGGCTTGGTGATCTCGTGGAAGACCATCCGCTTGACCGGCACCTTGGGCTTCAGCGTCTCCACCAGGTGCCAGGCGATGGCCTCGCCCTCGCGGTCCTCGTCGGTGGCGAGGAAGATCTCGTCCACCTCCTTGGCCAGCGACTTCAGCTTGGTGATCTGCTTCTTCCGGTCGGCGGAGACCACGTAGAGCGCGGCGAAGCCGTTGTCCACGTCCACGCCGAGCCGGGCCCAGGGCTTGTCCTCGTAGCCGGCCGGGATCTCGGCGGCGTTGCGGGGCAGGTCCCGGACGTGGCCGAAGCTGGCCTCCACGACGTACCCCGGGCCGAGATAGCCCGAGATCGTCTTGGCCTTCGCCGGTGACTCGACGATGACCAGACGGGTGGTTCCAGCGTTGCTCGGCACGTCTCTCTCCGACCTCACTCCTACGCAATGCCCGCTTCGGGCCGTGTCGCACCACCGGCGGTCCGGATGTCCAACGTAACGCGCCGTCCGCGTTCCGGGTTTCGTGGGCGGCAAATGATCAGGTTCCGTCGACCATCGGCCGGCACCCCGCCGGACGGCGCCACCGTACACCGTGGGTAGGGCGCCCAGCGGGTCACTGTGACGATCGCGCACCCATGGCGGAGGGGACACCCGTCGTTTTCCTGGGCAAACCTCCGCACGGTGTGTCCGGGATCGGACAGCCGGTGGGCTTGCGCCGGAGGATCAGCCGTGCGTCCCCGGCCACTCGGCCGCCGGCACGGCCCGCGGCCGGTCCCCCACCAGCTCCGCCAGCCGGGCCACCCGCCGTCGACCGGTGATCCGGTACGCCGGCCCGCCCTCGTCCGCCTCCACGAACGCGGCCGGGAGCCCCACCGCGGCCAGCGCGGCGCGCACCGGCCGCCAGCACTCCTCGTCGGCCGGGCCGAGCCGGAGCTGGAACCCGGCCGGGTCGGCCGCACCGGCGGCGGCGAGCCAGAGCCGCAGCCGCCGCCCGTTGAGGTGGAACCGCGCCGGGGGCCGCTTCACCGTGCCGCGCAGCCAGGCCAGGCCCAGCGGGGCCAGCGTGGTGGCGTACGCGGTGCGCACCAGGTGCTGCCCGTCCTCCGTCGGCTCCCAGCCCGCCGGGATCCCCCGGGCGCCCAGCTCGGCCACCAGCACGTGCACCCGCCAGGCGGCGTCCACCACCACGGAGATCCGGGCCGTCCCGCCCATCCGGACCACCTCACCCGGCCCGGCGAGCAGGCCGGCGAGATCCGCCAGCGACGGATCGGCCGCCTCGGTGGAGAACAGCGAGGGCTGGCGGGCCGGGTTCTGGGAGGGAGGGGTCAGCGACACTCCGGGACCTCGTCGAAGGCCTCTTTGAGCTCGGGTGAGTTGAGCCTGCTGGTGTCCAGCGCGCTCGCGTCGTACTCCTTGTTGAGCGTGTCCACGGCGGCCCGCACCCCGTCGTAGAAGGGGCCGGCCTGGGCGATGTCCAGCCCGTCGATGGTGTCCCGGGCCCGCCCGTACGCGTCCCGGACCTTGCTGAGCGAGGCGCGGAACCCGGCGGAGATCTCCGCGCCGTGGTCGGTGTCCGGCACGCCCGCCTCCTCGACCTTGCGCCGGGCGGTCTCGCTGGCCTCCTCGGCCCCGGCGAAGAGCCGGACCAGGTTCTCCTTGGCCTGCGCCGGGGTGGTCTGCGCGGTCATCTGCTGCTGGGTGCTGCTGGTCAGCTTGTTGATCTCGGCGCGCCAGGGGCTGAGCGCCTGGCAGACCGACGCCGCCCAGGCCTGCGGGCTGGGGCCGCCGCAGCCGGCGACGACGAGGACCAGCGTGGCCAGGACCACCGTGAGCTTTCCGGCGGTTGCCGCCCGGCGCGTACGCATGCGAAGCAGCGTACGACCTCCCGGTGGAAGTGCCACCGGTCAGGTTTCGTGCACGGGACCACCGGACGGCACGGTTCCCGGCCGGCCGAGGCCGACCGGGAACCGTCGCATCGCCCGGGTCAGGCGTTGACCGCCTCCGGGTGCTGGTCGGGGGTGCCGGCGTCGCTGCCGGAGTCCGCCATGGCCACGCCCTTGCGCTTGCTGAACACCACCGCCGCCACGATGACCAGCGCGGCCACCACGGCGATCGCGATCCGCAGCGGGGTGTTCCGGTCGTCGCCCACGCTCCAGGCCACCACGGCCGGGGCGATCAGCAGCGAGACCAGGTTCATCACCTTGATCAGCGGGTTGATCGCCGGGCCGGCAGTGTCCTTGAACGGGTCGCCGACGGTGTCGCCGATGACGGTCGCGGCGTGCGACTCGGAGCCCTTGCCGCCGTACGCGCCGTCCTCCACCAGCTTCTTGGCGTTGTCCCAGGCGCCACCGGAGTTGGCCAGGAAGACCGCCATCAGGGTGCCCGCGCCGATCGCACCGGCCAGGTACGCGGCCAGCGCGCCCGGGCCGAGGCCGAAGCCGACCGCGATCGGGGCCAGGATGGCCAGCAGGCCGGGGGTCATCAGCTCGCGCTGCGCGTCCCGGGTGCAGATGTCGACGACCTTGCCGTACTCGGGACGCTGGGTGCGGTCCATGATGCCGGGCAGCTCACGGAACTGCCGGCGGACCTCCATGACCACGGCGCCGGCCGAGCGGGACACCGCGTTGATGGCCAGGCCGGAGAAGAGGAAGACCACCGCCGCGCCGATGATGAGGCCGACCAGGTTGCGCGGGTTGGCCACGTTCAGCGAGTTGAGGATCTCGCTGCCGACGTCGCCCACACCCGCGTCCTCGTACGAGGAGCGCAGCGTGTCGGTGTACGAGCCGAACAGCGCGGTCGCGGCGAGCACCGCGGTGGCGATCGCGATGCCCTTGGTGATCGCCTTGGTGGTGTTGCCGACGGCGTCCAGCTCGGTCAGCGTCCGTGCACCGTGCTCGTCGATGTCGCCGGACATCTCGGCCACGCCCTGGGCGTTGTCGGAGATCGGGCCGAAGGTGTCCATGGCGACGATGACGCCGACGGTGGTGAGCAGGCCGGTGCCGGCCAGCGCCACCGCGAACAGCGACAGCGTGATGGAGCTGCCGCCGAGCAGGAACGCGCCGAAGACGCCGGCGCCGATCAGCAGCGCCGAGTAGACCGCCGACTCCAGGCCGACGCTGATGCCGGCGAGGATGACGGTGGCCGCACCGGTCTGCGAGCTCTTGCCGATGTCCTGCACCGGGCGCCGGTTGGTCTCGGTGAAGTAGCCGGTGAGCGCCTGGATCGCGGCGGCGAGCACGATGCCGATGACCACCGCGCCGATCGCCACCAGCCGCGGGTTGCGGTCGACGTCGGTGAGACCGCCCTCCAGCTCGCCGAAGGTCGACGGCAGGTAGGCGAACGCGGCGATCGCCACCAGCACCGCGGCGATCACCGCGGAGAGGTAGAAGGCCCGGTTGATCGCGGTCAGACCGTTGCGGTCGGAGGTGCGCAGCCGGGTGATGAAGACGCCGACGATCGCGACGAGCACGCCGATGGTGGAGATGATCAGCGGGAAGACCAGGCCGGTCTCGCCGAACGCGGCACGGCCCAGGATCAGCGCGGCGACCAGGGTGACCGCGTACGACTCGAAGAGGTCGGCCGCCATGCCGGCGCAGTCGCCCACGTTGTCGCCGACGTTGTCGGCGATGGTGGCGGCGTTGCGCGGGTCGTCCTCCGGGATGCCCTGCTCGACCTTGCCGACCAGGTCGGCGCCCACGTCGGCGGCCTTGGTGAAGATGCCGCCGCCGACCCGCATGAACATGGCGAGCAGCGCGGCGCCGAAGCCGAAGCCCTCCAGCACCGTCGGGGCGTCACCCCGGAAGATCAGCACGACCAGCGCCGCGCCGAACAGGCCGAGGCCGACGGTGAGGAAGCCGACCACGCCACCGGTGCGGAAGGCGATCTTCATGGCGCCCTCGCGCCCGCCTTCCCGCTCCCGGGCGGCCGCGGCGACCCGCAGGTTGGCGCGGGTGGCCAGCCACATACCGGCGCCCCCGATGAACGCGCTGAACAGCGCGCCCACCACGAAGAACGCCGACCGGCCGATCTTCACGAGGGTCTCGCTGCCGTCGGTGTCGTGCACCGGCAGCAGGAACAGCAGCACGACGGCGATCACCACGAAGATCGCCAGGGTGCGGAACTGCCGCAGCAGGTACGCGGACGCGCCCTCCTGCACCGCCCCGGAGATCTCCTGCATGTTGGTGGTTCCCGTACCGGCCGCCAGGACCGCCCTGGTGAGGGCGGCCGCGAAGACGAGCGCCACCAGCGCGATGACCGCGGCGATGACGACGTACGTCACGTTGGCTCCGGTAAGGGACAGTGCGCCGCCGTCGGCGGCCAAGGTCCCGGACATCTATGTCCTCCTGTACCGAACACTCGCGCCGGCCAGTGGAGACGCACGGACCGACGCCTGGATGCGGACTCGCAAGCGCGCGCCGACCCACCCCCGCGGACCAGCGATGTACACCCATTCCCGCTGGCTGCGGGACGGGACACTTGCTGACAACCCGCGTACTGTAGCCCTCCGACGTGTTGAGGGTCACAGGGAGGGGGCACCCGGTCTCGATGATCTTCGTAACTGTGCTATGTGAAGAAATCTGATATAAGGCCCGGAAAGTACGACGAGACCGCGCTCCCCGAGGGGAACGCGGCCTGCTGGAAGGACAGGGTCAGGCGCGGCCGGCCGGCCAGACCATCCGGACCTCGGTGCCGACACCCTCGTCGACCGGGCGGACCTGGAGGTCCTCGACGAAGCCGGCGAGCAGGGCGAAGCCCACCCCGGTGGTCAGCGCGTCCTCGCTGAGCGACTCCTTGGCCAGCTCGTCCGGCGGCAACGCGGCCAGGCCGATGCTCGCCTCGATCGGGGCGCGGTCCACCACCCGCACCGTGTACGCCCCGCTGTCGGACATCTCCACGTACACCGGGTCGGGGAGCCCGTACTGCCGGTGCAGCGCGACCGCCCGGGTGCACGCCTCACCGATGGCCAGGCGCACCTCGTCGAGCAGGTCCTCGCGCACCCCGGCCCGGCGGGCCACCGCGACCCCGACCAGGCGTGCGGTGCGGACGTGCACCGGGGCCGGCGAGAAGGAGAGCTTGACGGTCGCCATCACGCGCCGGCGCCGGTCGGGTCGGCGTCGATCGCCGCGTCGACCGTGGGATGCAACGGGAAGACCTGGTCCAGGGCGGTGATCCGGAAGATCTTGAGCAGCGGCTCCTTGTCGCAGACCAGCGCGAAGGAACCGCCGGCCGAGCGGAGCCGCTTGAGCGCGCCGACCAGCACGCCGAGGCCGGTCGAGTCGAGGAAGTCCACCCGGCCCAGGTCGACCACGACCCGGCGGGCACCACCGTCGATCAGCTCCAGGAGCCGTTCCCGCAGGCGCGGCGCGGTGTAGACGTCCACCTCACCGCCGACCTCGAGCACCGTGTGCTCCCCCACGGTGCGGGTCGCCAGCGACAGCTCCATCGGTCCCTCCTCGGTAAGCTCTCCTGGGCATCTAACCATCCCCGCGCGTGACCCTCTCCGGGTCATCGGCGAAGCCTCCCCCATACCCCCGCCCCCGGTTTCCAATTCCGAACACCAGTGCGAGAGTGCAGGACGTGACCTTCGACAGCTTCAGCTCGGCGCGTCCGTCGCCGCGCCACGACCTGAAGCCGTCGGCCGCCACCGTACCGGCGCCCAGCGGCCCGGGCCGATCGCCGGGTGAGCTGCTCCGTCGGCTGCGCCTGCGGCACGCCGCCGACCCGGTCACCCACGTCGAGCGGGTGCCGGCCCGGGCCGGTGAGCCGGCGCCGTGGCCGGACTGGGCCCCCGACGAGCTGCGGGCGGCGTTCGCCCGGCGCGGCGTGGTCGCCCCGTGGCGGCACCAGGCCGAGGCCGCCGAGCTGGCGTACGCGGGGAAGCACGTGGTGGTGGCCACCGGCACGGCGTCCGGCAAGTCGCTGGCGTACCAACTGCCGGCGCTGGGCACCCTGCTCGCCGACCCGCGCGCCACGGTGCTCTACCTGGCCCCGACCAAGGCGCTCGCCGCCGACCAGCTCCGCGCCGTCGCCGGCCTGGAGCTGGAGGGGGTACGCCCCGCCACCTACGACGGCGACACCCCGCGCACCGAGCGGGAGTGGATCCGCCGGCACTCCCGGTTCGTGCTGACCAACCCTGACATGCTGCACCACGGCATCCTGCCCGGGCACGCGCACTGGTCCGGGTTCCTGCGCCGGCTCGCGTACGTGGTGGTCGACGAGTGCCACACCTACCGGGGCGTGTTCGGCTCGCACGTGGCGCACGTGCTGCGGCGGCTGCGCCGGCAGTGCGCCCGCTACGGGCGTACCCCCGTCTTCGTGCTGGCCTCGGCCACGTCGGGCGACCCGGCGACGGCGGCCGGGCGGCTCACCGGCCTGCCCGTCGCGGCCGTCACCGAGGACACCTCGCCGCGCGGCGGGGTGACCTTCGCGCTCTGGGAGCCGCCGCTGCTGCCCTCCGCTTCCGCTGACGAGGAGGTCGCCGACCTGGTGACCGTCCGCCGCTCGGCGCTGCGAGAGACCGCCGACCTGCTCACCGACAGCGTGATCGAGGGGGTACGCACCCTCGCCTTCGTCCGGTCCCGGCGTGGCGCCGAGGTGGTCGCCGCGAACGCCCGGCGGGCGCTCGACGAGGCGGTGCCCGGGCTCGGCGACCGGGTGGCCGCCTACCGGGCCGGCTACCTCCGCGAGGAGCGCCGCGAGCTGGAACGCGCGCTGCTCACCGGCGACCTGCTCGGGCTCGCCTCCACCAACGCCCTGGAACTCGGCGTCGACCTGGTCGGGCTGGACGCCGTGCTGATCTGCGGCTGGCCGGGCACCCGGGCGTCGCTGTGGCAGCAGGCCGGCCGGGCCGGCCGCTCCGGCGACGAGGCCCTCGCGGTGCTGGTGGCCCGGGACGACCCGCTCGACACCTATCTGGTGCACCACCCGGAGGCGCTGTTCGGGCGGCCCGTCGAGGCGACCGTGCTAGACCCGGCCAACCCGTACGTGCTCGCGCCGCAGCTCGCCTGCGCCGCGCACGAGGCCCCGCTCACCCCGGCCGACCTGGAACTCTTCGGCGAGGGCGCGAAGGAGGCGGTCGACTCGCTGGTCGGGGCGGGCGCGCTGCGGCAGCGGCCCACCGGCTGGTACTGGCGACACCGGGAGCGCCCCGAGGTCGACCTGCGCGGCGAGGGCGGGGCGCCGGTCTGCGTGGTGGAGGAGTCCACCGGCCGGCTGCTCGGCACCATCGACGGCGGCTCCTCGCACTTCCTGCTCCACACCGGCGCGGTCTACCTGCACCAGGGCGTCTCGTACGTGGTCGACTCGCTCGACCTGGCCGACGGGTGCGCGCTGGTGCACGCCGAGGAGCCGGACTGGTCCACCCACGCCCGGGACGTCACCTCGCTGTCCGTGGTGTCCGTCCGCTCCTACGTGGACGCCGGGCCGGTCGGGCTCTTCCTCGGCGAGGTCGACGTGACCAGCCAGGTGGTGTCGTACCAGCGGCGGCGGATCGCCACCGGCGAGGTGATCGACACCCGGCCGCTGGACCTGCCGGCGCGGGAACTGCGCACCGTCGCGGTCTGGTTCACCCTGTCGCCGGAATCGCTGGCTCTTGCCGGCGTCGAGGCCGCGGACATCCCGGGCGCGCTGCACGCCGCCGAGCACGCCGCGATCGGCCTGCTGCCGCTGATGGCGACCTGCGACCGGTGGGACATCGGCGGGCTCTCCACCGCCCTGCACCCGGACACCGAGGCGCCCACCGTCTTCGTCTACGACGGCCACCCGGGCGGGGCGGGCTTCGCCGAGCGGGCCTACGGGACGGCCGCCGCCTGGCTGCGCGCCACCCGGGAAGCGATCGCCGAGTGCGGGTGCGAGTCGGGCTGCCCGTCCTGCGTCCAGTCCCCGAAGTGCGGCAACGGCAACAACCCGCTCTCCAAGCCGGACGCGATCAAGGTCCTCGACGTGGTCCTCGCCAACCTGGCGGAGGTCGAGGGTGGGCGCGGGGCGGTGCTGCCGCGGCAGGAGGAGCGGACTGCCGAGCGGGCCGGCGCCGGAGGCGACTGACCGGCGGCCGTCGAAGTCTGGGACGGGTGCATGACTGGGGCGACGACCGGGCATTGATACATGGGAGCGCTTCCATCGGTGTGGTGGAAGCCCGAGGTGACCCGAGATTCTTCGCGCCGGGAGGTACAGCCGTGGCCGACACGATCGCCGAGACCGTCGACCTGCTCTACACGATCGACCAGGAGAACCTCACCCCTGACCAGCAGATCGCGCTGGGCACCGCGCTGGCCGGCCTGGCCCAGGCGGAGCGCCTGGAGCAGATCAACGAACGCCTGCGCGGCATCCATCAGGTGCTCAACGCCTGGGCCATGAAGGCGACCGTCGATGGCGGACGCTGACCGCTGACCGGCCGTCGCGCCCGGATCACGACCGGAACGCGCCGGTCACGGGCACGCGGGTGACGGCCAGGCTGTGCGAGACTCCGGCGTCCGCCTCTTCAAGGAGATCTGATGCAGCTCGACAGCTTGCAGGCCCAGCAGCGGTTCATCGTCCGCCAGCGGATCCGGATGATGGTCAACCAGTACGAGGTCCACTCGGTGGCGCCGGACGGCTCGGAGGGTGGGCTGCTCGCGTTCGCGCAGCAGAAGCGGCTCGCGTTCAAGGAGCAGGTGACCATCTACACCGACGACTCCAAGCAGTACCCCCTGCTCGGCTTCAAGGCCCGGCAGCGCCTCGACCTCGGCGCCACCTACGACGTGACCGACCACGCCGGCACCCCGATCGGCCTGTTCCGCAAGGACTTCGCCCAGTCGCTGCTCCGCTCCACCTGGCACGTCGAGCAGGCCGGCCTGCCGCAGATCACCGGGCAGGAGCGCAGCCTGCCGGTGGCCCTGCTGCGCCGCTTCGTCGACTCGCTCTCCTGGCTGCCCTACCACTTCGACTTCGTGGCGAACGGTCAGCCGGTGTTCTCGGTCGACAAGAAGTGGGGCCTGCGCGACCGGTACGTCGTCGACATCCACCAGCCGCAGATCGACCGGCGCCTGGTGATCGCCATGGCGGTCGGCCTGGACGCCCTCCAGGCCCGCTGACGCCGACAACTTCACCGACCGAGCCGCCCTTCTCGCGGTGGTGTCGGGCCTTCTCGCGGTGGTGTCGGGGCGGTACGCGCTTCCGCCCCGACACCACGGCCGGTCCTCGCTGTCGGCTCCGGTGGAGGATCTCCGTTGGCGAGCGGGAATGACCTGGGGTGACGGCTGCTGGCGCCCGGCGTCCAGGGTCAGGGTGTGTGGTGCGGCGCGGAAGGCCCAGGGCTGAACGGCCACTCTTCGAAGGCCCGGCACCGGCCGTCCGGGGCGAACGTGAGGACCCACAGATCGCGGAACAACTGGGGCCGAGGACCGCCGTATCGCACTTCCAGCCGTACGACCGCCTGCGGGTCGTCGACGGCGACGATGTGGAAGTCCATCTCGAATTCCTCGTGCGGCCCGGCGCGTTCGGCGTCCCACAGCACGCGGATGGCGTCGAGGCCCCGGTGCGGCTCCTGGAACGGCGACATCTGATAGGTGGCGTCGGTGGTGAAGAGCCGGTCGAGCTGGTCGGTTCCCGCCGTACGCCAGGCGGATTCATAGGCCCGGATCCAGGCTTCTACGCCAGACCTGTCGGTCATAGCGGGCTCCCCTTCTGTTCGGCACCGCCGGGGTGGATCGCTGCAGGTCCAGTTTCCAGCGTCTGGACACGAGACGTGGGCAAAGGCCGGGGACCCGGCACTCAGCCTCGGGTCAGGCCGGCCCGGGAGGTGGCGGTCGCCACCCGGGTGAGCCCGGGTAGCGGAGCGACCTTCACCTCCGTCGTCACCACGACGTCGAGGCCGTCGAGCCGGCACGCCGTCAGCCGGCCGCCGTTGGCCGCGGCCAGGTCGGCGGCCCGGCCACACGCCGCGTCGGCACCCTCCAGCGCCCGGCCGGCGCCCGCGAGAGCCCCGAAGTCGGCGGCGTCCCGGGCCTGGTGGCGTGCGCACCGGGCCGCGCCGAGCCCGGCACCGAGGAGCCCGACCAGCACGAGCACCAACCCCACGGCAAGCAGGCACACGGTCGCCCCACCGTGCTCGGCGCCCTGGTTCCCCCACCCGTTGATCACCCGACGGGCCCCGTAGCACCCGATCACGGCTGCGGTCCGGGGGCGCCGGGCTCGACGGCGGCCACCGCGGTACCCGACACGGTGAGCCGGGGCAGCCGGGCGCCGAAGCTCCGGACCGGCGCCCGGACGGTCACGGTGACCCGGTCGCCGGCCACGGTCACCGAGACGTCGGCCCCGGGCGGGGCGTATCGGGCGCCGGTCGCCGACCCGGGTTCGCCGCGGGCGGCGGCGAGCGCCGCCTCCCGCGCCGCGTCCAGGCAGCCGGCCCGCGTGGTGACCGCGTCGACCGCGGTGAGACCGGCGAAGAGGAGAAGCATCAGCGCCGGCAGGCCGGCCGCCAGCTCGGCCGTGAACGAGCCGCGTTCCCGGGCACCCCACGGTCGCTGCCCGTCGACCCGTCCCGGCTGCCCCGGGCCGGTGCCGCCGGAGGAGGAAGCCGGGACCGGACCAGTGCCGCTGAACGAGGACCCCGGGACCGGACCGGTGCCGCTGAACGAGGAATTCGCGTCCGGGCCGGGCCGGCGGCCAGCCCACCGGCGACCGGTCACTTCAAGGCCCGGTCGATCACGGCGGTGAGCGCGGACTGCACGTTGCCGGAGGTGAGCACCTTCAGCAGGATCCCGGCGAAGGCGACCGCGGCGAGGGTGCCGACGGCGTACTCGGCCGTGTTCATCCCGGCGTCGCCGCGCAGGCGGGTGAGAAGTTTGCGCATGTTGTACTCCCTTTCTCGGGGATTCAGAGCACGTCGCCGAGGACGGCGACGATCACCGGCACCAGACCGGCGAGAATGAAGGCGGGCAGGAAACAGAGCCCAAGCGGCAGCACGATGAGCACCCCGGCCCGGCGGGCGGCCGCCTCGGCCGCCGTCGACCGGTCGGAGCGCAGGTCGTCGGCGAGCCGGCCGAGCGCGCCGGCCAGCGCCGCGCCGCTGCTCGACGAGCGGATCGCGGCGGTCGCCAGGCGCTCCGCCCCGGACACGGGTCGCAGGTGGTCCCACGCCTCGGCCGCCGTGCCACCGAGTTCCAGCGTCCGCCCCACCCGGGCGAGCCGGTCGGCGAGCGGTCCACCGAGCGCCTCGGCGACCGCGAGCACCGAGCGGTCCACCGGCGCACCGGCCCGGAGCGCGGAGGCCAGCAGGTCGGCGGCGAGGGGCAGGTCGGCGGTCTCCCGGAGCCGGCGGTCGCGGACGGCCCGCGGCTCGATCCGGCGCAGCAGGCGGTCGGCGGCCGGCGCGGCCAGCGCCCCGACGAGCACACCGGGCCAGCCGCCCACCACGACCAGTGCGGCCACCCCCGCCAGGCCCGCCCCGAGCCGGATCCGGTCCGGCCACCAGGCCGGGCGGTTCCGTTCCGCCGGCCGGATGGGTGCGAGGAGGCGTAGCCGCCGCGCCGGATGGGTGCGAGGAGGCGTAGCCGCCGCGCCGGACGGACGGCGGGCCCGGACATGACCAGGAGCAACGCCGCTCCACCGAGGCAGGCCGCCGCCACCGCCTGCCGCGACATCAGACGGTCCGCCCGGGTGCCGCGCCGAGCCGCTCCGCCCAGAGCAGCCCGCCGATCTGCAACGCGACGGCAGCGACGGCGCTGCCGCCACCGGCCGGGGTGTGCAGGAGCACGGCCACCGGGTCGACGCCGATGGCGTACCCCAGCCCGATCCCGCCGAGCGGTAGCGCGGCGAGCAGCCAGGCCGTCGCCCGGGCGCCGGCCGCCTGCGCGGCTGCCGCGGCCAGGCCCCGGTCCGCCGCCCGGGCATCGGCCTCGACCCGTTCGAGCAGCTCGGCCAGGGGTGCCCCGGTGCGGTCGGCCAGCCGCACGGCGGCTCGCGCCAACCGGGCGACGCGCTGCGGGCCGGCACCGATCGCCCCGCCGGCCGGCAGCCCGGCCCGCAGGTCGGCGGCGAGCGCGCCCAGCTGGTCCAGGTCGCGGCGGTGGGCCCGGTCGGCCGCCTGGCGGGTCCGCCGGCGCAGCACCGCCCGGGCTGCCAGCGTGCCGTAGGCGGCCAGCACCACCGCGGCCACCGGGCCGCCGAGCAGCGCTCCGGCTCCGGCGCCCACCACGGCCGCCGCAGGCAGGGCAGCTCGGCCGGACAACGGCGAACGAGCGACCGGGCCGGACGGCTGGTCTGGCAGGGCTGGCGGGAGCACCGGGGGCTGTGACGCCGGATCGGAGCCGTGCCGGGCGCCGATGACGGGCTGGGCACAGGGCGACGGATCGAAGCCGTGCCGGGTGCCGATGACGGGCTGGGCACAGGGCGACGGATCGAAGCCGTGCCGGGCGCCGATGACGGGCTGGGCATACAGCTCGGAGCCGGAGGCCGGCGATACGGCACCCGATCGCCAGGATCGGAGCGCGGCGGCCAGCCAGATCCGGGGCACCCGATCCAGGAGGACAAGGGCGGCGGCCAGCCGGGACCGGGGCGCGCCCGTTGGAAAGTGAGCCGCTCGCACTGATCGTTCACTGCGGACGGAACCAGTGGGGATGAGCCCGGCGGCCGGGCGGGTCGGGTCACGCCGCCCCGGCGGCCGGCCCGGTGGAGGACGGTCGGCGGGAGACCCGAGGTTGGTGGTGGGCCGGTGGGAATGGCTGGGGTGCGTTCGCACCGCCGACTCGCCCCTGGCGCCGGGACGGGCGCAGGCGAGCCGGGCTCCGCCAGGGCCAGGGCGGTTCCCCAGGTCGAGGACCGCGTGCCGCCGGGCCCGGCCGGCGCGTACCGGCCAGGCGACCGTCGCGGCGGCGCCGGCCAGGAGCACGGCCACCAGCCACACCTGGCCGGTCACGACGGACCCGCCGAGCCGGGCCACGCCGCGCAGAGGATCGGCGGCACCGCCGCACCCCGCTCGCGGAGCAGGGCGCCGAGCGGCCGGGCGGCGAGGCCGAGGCCGTCCCCGTACCCAGGCGGGGACCACGGTGACGACCCGGTCGGGTCCCTCGGGGAGGAGCAGGCTGACCGACTCCAGCACCCGACCCTCGGTGGTCCGCCGGACCTGCAGGAGGACCTGGAGCGCGGCGACGACCTGGGCGTGCAGGGCGGCCCGGGGCAGGCCGCCGAGCATCCCGAGCGCCTCCAACCGGGCCGGCACGTCCGTCGGGGCGTTGGCGTGCAGCGTCCCGGCCCCGCCGTCGTGGCCGGTGTTCAACGCGGCGAGCAGGTCGACCACCTCGGCGCCCCGGCACTCGCCCACCACCAGCCGATCCGGCCGCATCCGCAGCGCCTGCCGGACCAGGTCGCTCAACCCGACCGCGCCGACGCCCTCCACGTTCGACGTCCGGGCCTGGAGGCCGATCACGTGCGGGTGCACGGGCCGCAGCTCCGCCGCGTCCTCCACCAGCACGATCCGCTCGGTCCCCGGCACCAGCCCGAGCAGCGTGTTGAGCAGGGTGGTCTTGCCGGAACCGGTCCCGCCGGTCACCAGGTACGCCAACCGGGCGGCCACCACGGCGGCGAGCAGCGGGGCCACCGGCCGGGGCACGGTGCCCTGCCGGACCAGTTCGTCGAGGGTGAACGGCCGTTGCCGGAAGGTGCGCAGCGACAGGTAGGGCCCGTCGGTCGCCACCGGTGGCAGCACGGCGTGCAGCCGGGTGCCGTCGGGCAGCCGGGCGTCGGCGTACGGGGAGGCGTCGTCGAGCCGGCGTCCGGCGGCCGCGGTGAGGCGCTGGGCCAGCCGGCGTACGTCGTCGACCGTGCCGAGCGGCACCGCCACCTGGTGCAGGCCCCGACCCCGGTCGACCCAGACCCGCGTGCCGTTCACCAGCACGTCGGTGACCTGCGGATCGGCGAGCAACGGCGCGAGCGGACCGGCGCCGACGAGGTCGTCGTGGACCCGGTCGGCGATCCGCAGCAGGGCGGTGTCGCCGAGCACGGCGGCGTCCGACTCGGCTCGTACGGCGGAGACGATCGCCGCGGGAGTGACCGGGGTGGCCTCGGCGGCGAACCGGTGCCGGACGCGGACGGCCAGTTCCCCGGAGTCGGCGGGCCCGGTCACGCCGCACCCGCCGCGGGCACGTCGGTCAGGTCGGCGAGAAGCCGCTGGCAGAGCAGGGCGAGCGGGCCCTTCCCGGTGGCGGCCGGCGCCTCGCCGCGTTCCAGCCCCCGGCAGAGCCCCGGCTCGGGCCGGAGCGTGCCGGCGAGCGGCAACCCGAGGGCGCGGGCCACCTCGCCCGCCTTGAGCCGGCCCGGGGCGGGACCCCGCACGATCACCGCCAGGTCGGCGCAGTGCGGAGCGGCCACGGCGACCACCCGCGCGGCCGCGGCAGTGGCCCGAAGCTCCGCCGGTACGACAATCAGCGCTCGGTCGGCCGCCTGGAGGGCGACCACGGCCGCGTCGTCCAGGTGCCGGGGCAGGTCGAGGACGACCATGTCCCGGCCCCGGCGGGCGGCGTCGACGGTGGCGGCCATCGCCTCGGCCGGCAGGTGCCGCAGCGCGCCCCGGTCCCAGGAGAGGACGACCATGTCGCCACGGCTGGGCAGGGCCCGGACCAGCGACGGCGGATCGACCCGGCCGTCGGTGCCGGTGAGCCCGGGCCAGCGCAACCCTTCGAGCTGCTCCCAGCCGAGCACGAGGTCGAGGCCACCACCGAGCGGGTCGGCGTCCACCAGGAGGGTGCGCAGCCGGGCCCGGGCCGCGGTGACGGCCAGGCCGCCGGCCAGCACGCTGGCCCCGGCGCCGCCCCGCCCGCCGAGCACCGCCACGACCCGGGCTGGGCCGGCACCGGGCGGCTCACCCGCACACTCGGCGAACCGGTCGACCAGCCAGGGTTCGGCCGCGGGCAGGGTCGCCACGTGCTCGGCGCCGATCAGCTCGGCGATCTCCGTACCCGGGTCGAGTTGGCCGGAGCGACCGACCAGCACCGTCCGGGGCCGGCGCGGCAGGCGGGCCCGCAGGCAGGCCTGCGCCTGGTCGGCGCCGACCAGCACCAGCGGCGCCGGCGCCCAGCGGGCTCGGGCGGCGGCGGGATCGGCGGCCAGCTCGACCTCGGTGCCGACCGCCGCGGCGAGCCGCAGCAACTCGTCGAGGAGGTCGCCGTCGGCGGTGACGAGCAGGGGCAGCCGGCGGTACGGCGGCAGCGGGGTACGGGGCGGCATGGCGGCCTCCAGCGGTCGGACTCGGACGTGCCGCGGAGCAGCCTGCCGGCGGATCCGGCGCAGCGGCGCCCGCCCGGACGCCGCTGTGGATGACGGAGGCGGTTGTGGACAGCCGCCGGCCGGTGAGTCGATCTGCTATGGCCGGCCGGATCCGGACCCGTCGCCCCGACCGTCCTTTAGGCACTGATCCGTCGCCGCGATGCAACGACACCGCTCGCCACCGACGGCACGGCCAGCACGATCAGCGGCAAGGCGAACGTGCACGGCACGGTGACCTGCAACCAGCCGACCCGGGCGGCCGGACCCGCCATGGTCCGGCCGCCCGCGCGCCGTCGCACGTACCCGATGGTCAGTTGGTCCGGCCCGGCGCGTCGACGATCCTGCCGGCGATACGGATCAGCTCGACCTCGACGTCGCCCTTCTTCAGCCTGACCCCCTCCGGCGTCGTGTGGTCCTCGACCACGACGGTCCGGCCGCCGAGGAACTCGTGGGTGGTCGGGTCGAGCAGGATGTCCTCGCGCCGCCAGCCGTCCAAAACCAGGCCCACGGCGATCGCCGGGCGTCCGTCGAAGTCGACCGGCTCGCTGGAGCGGGTGACGCCGGGGATCAGGGCCAGTGCCCGCAGCAGGGTCGCCTTCACGCCGGGCGGCAGGACGTTGTCCCGCAGCATCGAGTCGATCAGCACGTACGGGAAGGCCTCGTCACCCTTGCCGGACGGGTCCTGGGCGCGCAGCCAGTCGAGCAGCGCCCGCGGATCGGTGGGCAGCCCGGCCAGCGTCGGGTAGTCCTGCGGCGGCATGACCCGCGGCAGGTCCGAGCTCTCCGTGCTCACTTCGAGCTTGCCGTCAACCAGCATGGCGCTCTGCCGGCCGTCGGCGCGCTGCCACGACCGCGTCGTCTCGCGGGTGGCCTGCTCCTTGTCCTGAGCGAGCTTGCCGCGGACGATTCGCATCTCGACGTAGGTCCACTGATCCGGGCGGGGTGGCGTGAACGGCTCGGTCTCGGCGTGCACGGCGGCCAGCTCGAAGGTCTGCGCGACCGCCCCGTTCGCCACGAAGGGCGCCGGCCGGGCCGGCGGAGTCGCCGGGCCGAGGCCACCGACCGCGACGACCCCGGCCACCAGGGCGGCGGCACCGAGGGCGGCGACGCCGGACCGCCACGCCCAGCCCGGCACCCGCCGGGCGGGCCTGCGCCCCTGCGGCACGGTGGCCCGACGTTCGGTGATCCGGGCCAGCAGCGCCGACCGGGCCCGGTCCTGAGCCTCCGGCGAGGGCGGCTCGACCTCGCTCCAACTCTCCCGCAGCGCGGTGATGTCGTCGATCACTCGGAATCCCCTCCGGTTGCCGTCGGATCGGCGCCACCCAGCGCCGCCCGTAATCTTTTGCGCGCCCGGTGCAGCCGGGACCGGACGGTGCCGGCGGGAATCTCCAGCGCGCGGGCCACCTCTTCGCAGGTCAAATCCGCCCAGGCGACCAGCAGCACCACCTCCCGGTCAGCCGGTGCGATCTCCTCCAGCGCCGCCGCGAGTCGCCCACGCACGGCCTGCGCGTCGAGGCGTACGGCGATCCGATCGGCCGGACCGTCGAGGCCGTCCCGGTCGGCGGCGGTGACCTGCTCCGCCCGGGCCAGTGCCCGGTAGCGCCGCGCCTCGGTCCGCTGGTGCCCGGCGATGAGGTTGGACGCGATGCCGAACAGCCAGGGCCGGGCGCTCTGCTGCGTGGTGTCGTACCGCCGCCAGTGGTCGAACGCGACCAGGAAGGTCTCCGCCGCCACGTCGTCGGCCAGGTCGCGACCCAGCCGACGGCTCGCGTAGCCGTGGATCGCCGGGTAGTAGCGGTCGAAGATGGTGTCGAACAACGCCGGATCCCCGTGCATCCGGCTGATGATCTCGGCGTCGGTGCACACGTCTCGTGTCACCACACCCATGAGTTCTCCTTCTGTCCCGGCATCCCTCCCGTACGGCCGAGGGCTCACCCCTACTTCGCCGACGGCGGTGGAAGTGTTCGGGCAGGAGATTCCGTCACCTTCGACGGGAGCGCCGCCCCACGAAACGGACGGCCCTCGTCGGCGCGGCCAACTCAGCTTCCGGGTGGCCCCGGGTACCCCAGGTGGCTGCCGGCCCAACCGATGCTTCCGGGCGGTTGCTTCCACTCGCCGGCGCGCCTCTTCGAGATCGGGAGGTTCGGCCAACGCTTACGGGCCGCTTGCCGGCTGGCCCCCACCGCTGCACCGAGCTCGGGATAGCCGGCCCCGTACCGCACCGCTTCCTCCGCACTCACGGACACGAACTCGGCGAGCAGGCGGCGCATCTGCTCCGCCGCCGCCATTCGGGCCAGGTGCGTCCGCATCCGCTCCGTGGAGCTCGGCTCGTGGTCTGCTCCGCTCAGGGCATCCACGTCGGCGGCATCCAGCCGCCCCGCCCAGTCGGCGGCAACGGCACGCAGTTTCCGCCCCAGTTCCTGCCGCTCTTCCGGCGTCAGATCGCGCATGACGGGACTCCTCCCGGTGACCTCGCACCTCAGAGTCCGCTCGACAACCAAGGTTGTCAACCGCCTCGCGTGTTGCCTTCACGCTGCCCCGCCGGCGGCAGAAAGGGACGACCCCGTCGGGGGGATGCGGACCCGAGTTGGCGGATGGTGTCAACCCGTAGCGGCTCGCACCGGCGAGCAGTACTGGCCGTCGCCGCGTGGTGTTCGGAACCGACCCTGATTGAGCTTCGCGCTGCTTTCCCGCTGCCTCGGTGCCGCCTGACGGTTCGTTCGTGAGCCGTTGCTGCCCGACCTGGTTCTCTCGTTCGCAGAGAGTCACTGCTGCGGGATTCTGCGTGGATCGGACCGGGGGTAGCTGCCCGCGGCCTGTCAGGACGGTGCGCCTGGTGGCGACGGTGCTTCGGTTGGATGTGCGCGAGCGCGAGTGGCGTCGGAGATGGCGACCCCGGCGAGGACTGCGGTGGCGGCAAGGGCGACCAGCAGCGGCGGCAGGAGGAGCATCGCCGGCGTCAGGGCGGCCAGCACGACCAGGCCGATCGGCCGATCCCGGGATACGCGGGCGAAGACCGCGTACTCGAAGCCGGCACGCCCGGCGAGGAAGAGCGCGGGTCCGCCGAGGATGACGGCGATCCAGGCCGGTTGCGTATGCCCGAACGGGTGGGTGATGACGAGTTCGTCGCCGACGGCGGTGACGACGATGCCGGCCACCATGACCAGGTGGGCGTATGACGTCGATCCGGCAAGGCGGGCGGGCTCGGGGGCCGCTTTGATGGCTGCGGCCGCTAGTTCCCCGGCGCGGTGGATGTAGATCCGCCACAGCAGCACGGTGGTGGTGATCGCCACGAGGAACGCAGCGGTCCGGTCGGGCGTGAAGGCGGTGCCGCGAAGCGCCAGTCCGGTGACCAGGATCAACTCGCCGAGCGCGATGATGTAGAACTGTCGGTAGCGCTCGGACAGGTGTTCGGCCACCGTCGGCAGATCCGACGTGGGCGTGCGGCCGATCCCCGGCGTGGGGTAGTAGAGCGCGTATCCGGCGTAGTCCAGGGCCACCGCGAGTGTCCACAGCGCCACACGCGCCGTCCCATGCGAGAGCGCCCCGGCGATCCACGGCACCGCGGAAACGCCGTACCAGAACAGTATCCGCCCGGAGGTGCGCCGCGGTGCGTGGCCCCGCAGGGCGATCACAAGGACGATGTTGGTGCCGATGAACAGGGCGACGAATACCCCTGCGAAGACCAGGCCTTGCCTGCCGAACGCGTCGGGCAGCGCGATCGCGATCACCATGCTGCCCACCAAAGTCGCGATGACCAGCAGCTGTATCGCCGGTTGTTGCGGGTCGAACCTGTCGGTTATCCACGCCGTGTTGAACCAGACCCGCCACACTGTCAGCAGCAGCAATAGCGTCTGGAAGGCACCGCTCCAGGTGAGATCCTGGATCAGCGCGTTCGAGAGTTGGGTGAGCGCGAAGACGAACGCCAGGTCGAAGAACAGTTCCAGGTACGTTGCCATCTGCGGATCCCCAGGCATGCGCAACAACTCGCCCGCCCTGCTCGTCCTCATCGGCTCGCCCGTTCTGTCGGTTTCGTCGCAACCTTGAGGCAGTCGTACCATGCTGCCGCGCCTCCCGGTGCCGACAAGACGATGCGCCAGATGCCGAGAGCATCGCTATGGCCGTCAGCGACGCGGCCACCTTCATGGCCACAAACACCATGCTGGCCTTCGGGATTGACCACCAATCAATGTCGATGGCCCGTGTGATCGTTCAGAGCCGGTACGAGGGTTTGTGACGAAGGCTGAAGCGGCAGCCGCCAGCGGTGATCGGGGTCACGATCAGCCGGGAAGACGGAGTTCACCACCGAGCGGGAGGCGGTCGGGTGCGTGGCGGCCAGAGCGGCTGGCGGGATGAGGTTCCACGACCTGCGGCACGCCTACGCCACCTGGCTGGTCACGGACGGGGTACCGAGGACGAGGAGGGCCTGTGGCCTGCTTCGGAGCATCGCTCTCAAATAGGGACGACCCCCGTCGGGGGGAGACGGGGGTCGTCGTGAGGTTCGGCTCCGGGGGGGTCGAGCCGAACCCACTCAGCGGTCACGGGGGGTGCAACCGCCGAGGGCCTTCATGGACGGGACGTGAAGTCTCATCGCGAGGACAAGCATGCCGCAATGGACCCTTATACGTCGAGTGGTGTTCACTCCACGCAACGCTAATTTCCGGCCCACAGGTGTGACAGCAGTCACTCTCGCGAGTGCACATGGCCGGTCGGCCTGCTCCCGTAGGCCCCGGGGGACCAGCCGGCAGTGACCCTTCGGGCTAGACTTTCGCGCCGTGGGCCGGAGTGCCGCTTTCTTCGATCTCGACAAGACCGTCATCGCCAAGTCGAGCGCACTGGCGTTCGGTCGGCCGTTCTACCGGGACGGGCTGATCACTCGCCGTGACGTGGTCAAGTCGGCGTACGCGCAGCTGATGTTCCGGCTGGGCGGCACCGACGAGCAGACCATGGCCCGCACCCGGGACTACCTGGCCACGCTCTGCAAGGGCTGGCCGGTGGAACAGGTCCGCCAGATCGTCGCGGAGACGCTGCACGACCTGATCAACCCCTACGTGTACGCCGAGGCCGCCGCCCTGATCGAGGAGCACCAGGCCGCCGGGCGGGACGTGGTGCTGGTCTCCGCCTCCGGCGAGGAGATGGTCCGCCCCATCGGCGAGCTGCTCGGGGTGACCGACGTGATCGCCACCCGGATGGCGGTGGCGGACGGCCGCTACAGCGGCGAGGTCGAGTTCTACGCGGCCGGCCCGCGCAAGGTCGACGCCGTCGCCGAACTCGCCCTCGCCCGCGGCTACGACCTCGCCGACTCGTACGCCTACTCCGACTCGTACAGCGACCGCCCGCTGCTGGAGTGCGTGGGGCACCCGACCGCGGTCAATCCGGACCGGGCGCTGCGCAGGCTGGCCGTGGAGAACTCGTGGCCGGTGCTGGAGTTCCGGCACCCGGTGCCGCTGGGTCGGCGGCTGCGGGAGCGCCCGGCCGTGCCGGTCGCCGCGGCGGCCCTCGGCGTGGGCGTCGGCGTCGCCATCGGCATCGCCTGGTACGGCCGGCACCGCCGCACCCGCGACGCCGCCGCCCCGACCGCCTGACCGCGGGCGATCGCCGGCGGCCGGCACGGAGAGCACCGGAGCCGGGCCGCGCACCGGATCAGGAGGCGGCGAGGACCTCGTCGCCGATGAGCGTGATCTGCTCCGCGCCGACCTCCACGGCGGCCATGTAGTGGCGCAGCCAGGAGCGCAGTCCGTCGGGGGTGCCGGTGGCGAAGGCGCCGGCCGCGCCGACGTACTCGGGCTCCCGCTCCCGGTGGCCGACGTCGACGGCGACCAGTCCACGCGGGTCGAAGCCGGTGGAGATCAGCACCAGTCGGGCGGCGGCCCGCGCCACCACGCCGGACGGGCCGGCGAACGGACGCAGGTTCAGCAGTTCGCCGTGCACCACGGCGGCCAGCACCAGCGGCGATACCTTCGTGCCCCCGGCCACCAGCCCGGCCAGCCCGTCCAGGCGGGCCGCCACCACCGGGTCGGCCACCGGACGGCCCAGCTCCGCCTCGGCCACGACGTCACGGGCCGCGAGCACGTGCAGCCGGGCGAGGGCCTGGCGCGGCGCCTTCGGCCAGAGTTCGCTCAGCCCGGGCAGCGCCCCGGCCACCCGCAGCGCGCCGTGGAGCACCGGATCGGTGACGGTGCCCGCGCGTACCTCCTCGCGGTCGTGCACCCGGCCCTCCAGCGCGGCGCTGGCCACGGCCGAGCGGAGGCTGACCTCGGCGGCGACCTGGCCGCCCTGGCGGCGCAGCGCGCGGTGCCGGTGGGCCTGGTCGACCCGGTCGCGGGCCTGCTCGACGGCGGGCGCGATGTCGGCGAGCGCGAGCAGCGGGGCGAGCGGGTCGTTGGTCACCCCGCCACGCTAGCGATCCCCGCACCCCGCCGGAGCGCCAGCCGCCGGGAAGCGACGCGAACCACTCTCCACTTACTGCTCGGCGCGTCCGAAAGGCCACTGGGCGCGTGACGGCGGACCCGGCGGTCGCGGCGGGGGGCGCGCCGGGACTAACCTCTCCCGGGTAGGAGACGCAGGTCACGCGATGAAGGAGTCACCGCATGAGCGAGGCATTGGCCAACTTGCTGAACGAGACGCGCCAGTTCCCGCCGCCGGCCGAGCTCGCCGCGAACGCCAACGTGACCGCGGACGCGTACGGCGAGGCGGCCGAGGACCGGCTCGCCTTCTGGGAGCGCCAGGCCGGGCGGCTGCACTGGGACCGGCAGTGGGACCAGGTGCTCGACTGGTCGAACGCCCCGTTCGCGAAGTGGTTCGTGGGCGGTCAGCTCAACGTGGCGTACAACTGCCTGGACCGGCACGTGGAGGCCGGTCGCGGCGACAAGGTGGCGATCCACTGGGAGGGCGAGCCGGGTGACACCCGGACCGTCACCTACGCGGACCTGCACAAGCTCACCTGCCAGGCGGCGAACGCGCTGACCGAGTTGGGCGTCACGGCCGGCGACCGGGTGGCGATCTACCTGCCGATGATCCCCGAGGCCGCGGTGGCGATGCTCGCCTGCGCCCGGATCGGCGCCACGCACAGCGTGGTGTTCGGCGGCTTCTCGGCCGACGCGTTGACCAACCGGATCCAGGACGCCAGCGCCAAGGTGGTGATCACCGCGGACGGCGGCTTCCGCCGGGGCAAGCCGTCCGCGCTCAAGCCGACCGTCGACGAGGCGGTGGCGAAGTGCCCGTCAGTAGAGCACGTGCTGGTCGTCCGCCGCACCGGCGAGGAGGTCGCCTGGTCGGCGAAGGACCACTGGTGGCACGAGACGGTGGAGACCGCCTCGCCGGAGCACGCCGCGCAGCCGTTCGACGCCGAGCACCCGCTGTACATCCTCTACACCAGCGGCACCACGGCCCGGCCCAAGGGCATCCTGCACACCACCGGCGGCTACCTCACCCAGACGTCGTACACGACGCACGCGGTCTTCGACCTCAAGCCGGAGACCGACGTCTACTGGTGCACCGCCGACATCGGCTGGGTCACCGGGCACTCCTACATCGTCTACGGCCCGCTCTCCAACGGCGCCACCCAGGTCATGTACGAGGGCACCCCGGACACCCCGCACAAGGGCCGGTTCTGGGAGATCGTCGACAAGTACAAGGTCACCATCCTGTACACCGCGCCGACCCTGATCCGCACCATGATGAAGTGGGGCGAGGACATCCCCGCCGGCTACGACCTCTCCTCGCTGCGCCTGCTCGGCAGCGTCGGTGAGCCGATCAACCCGGAGGCGTGGATCTGGTACCGGCAGCACGTCGGCCGGGGTGAGCTGCCCATCGTCGACACCTGGTGGCAGACCGAGACCGGCGCGATCATGATCTCTCCGCTGCCGGGCGTCACCGAGGCCAAGCCCGGCTCGGCGATGACCGCGCTGCCCGGCATCGTCGCCGACGTGGCGGACGACCAGGGCCAGTCGGTGCCCAACGGCGGGGGCGGCTACCTGGTGCTCCGCGAGCCGTGGCCGTCGATGCTGCGCACCATCTGGGGCGACGACAACCGCTTCATCGAGACCTACTGGTCGCGCTTCGGGGCCGGCGCCAACCACGGGGACGACTGGGTCTACTTCGCCGGCGACGGGGCGAAGAAGGACGACGACGGGCACATCTGGCTGCTCGGCCGGGTCGATGACGTGATGCTGGTGTCCGGCCACAACATCTCCACCACCGAGGTGGAGTCGGCGCTGGTCAGCCACCCGTCGGTGGCCGAGGCGGCGGTGGTCGGTGCGACCGACCCGACCACCGGCCAGGCGATCGTGGCGTTCGCCATCCCGCGCGGCAGCACGGACATCTCCGGCGAGGCCGGCGAGCGGCTCATCGCCGACCTGCGCAACCACGTGGCGAAGACGCTCGGCCCGATCGCCAAGCCCCGGCAGATCATGCTGGTGCCGGAGCTGCCGAAGACCCGTTCCGGCAAGATCATGCGCCGGCTGCTGCGGGACGTGGCGGAGAACCGGTCGCTCGGCGACGTCACCACGCTGCAGGACTCCTCGGTCATGGAGCTGATCTCCTCGGGCATGGGAGGCGGCAAGTCCGACGAGGACTGAGCGCAGACGTACCCATGACGGTGGGTGGTGGTCCGGACGGGCCGCCACCCGCCGTCGTTCTGTTGAGACACCTGTCGGAATTTCGATGGAGGCCCGGCAGGCTGATCGGCCAGAGGCTATGTCGTCATCGTGCTGGGCACCGGCGACCCGGGTGACGCGGGCGTCGCGTACGGCGTCTCGATCGCGATCAAGGGAGCCGCCAAGGACAACTCGTACGCGACGGCGTACGTGACCCCGGCGACCCCGTGACCTGACACGCCGAAGGGCGCGTCGGAACCACACGACGGGGCCCGTCCGGAGCAGACTGCTCCGGACGGGCCCCGTCCCTTGTTACGCGCCAACAATTTCTTTCCGCCGCCGTGTGACATTTTTGCGAGCTTCTGCGCTCCCCTTTGGGGACCTCATAATCGCCGTCACGCTCAGTGATCGTGGCCGAAACGTGATGTGAGCCCGGGCCCAGGCGCTGAGCCTTTTCGCCCAGAATTGCCCGACAAAAGAGCGTGTTCCTCGGGTGATTGACCGGTGACAACGATGCAAACACCTGTCATTGTGAGTGACGCATGACATGACAGTGATGGCTTTGCCTGTCTCTGTCATGTAACAGTTCCACAAAGGAGGAGGACCTTTGAGGAGACGAGTCACAGCAGGCCTGGCCTCGGCCGCGGCCGCGCTGCTGGCAGCCGGTGTCGTCACGACGCCGGCGTCCGCTGCCCCGGCGGCGGAGCCCACCCCCGGCGTCGAGAAGGCGAAGCACGGCAAGGACAACCTCCCGGATCCGAAGGCGGATCAGCAGCGGGAGCTCAAGAAGCAGGCGATCTCCGACCTGCTGACGGGCAAGGCCAAGCTTCAGACGCGCAACGGCTCGAAGGTCATCCAGGTCAAGGACGACCTCTTCGTCGAGTACCAGCAGGCCCCGAAGACCGACCCGATCTTCACCATGCTGGTCAACTTCGGCGACAAGACCGACCCCCGTGCCGGCGGAGCTGCCGGCCCGGTGGTCAACCAGATCCCCGAGCCGGACCGCAACTGGGACGGCAGCTCCACCGACGACAACAGCACCCTGTGGCGCCCGGACTTCCACCGCGAGCACTACATGGACATGTTCTACGGTGAGGGCGAGTCGTTCCGGGACTTCTACCTGAAGCAGTCCGGTGGTCGTTACACGGTCAACGGTGACGTCAGCGACTGGATCACGGTGCCCTACAACGAGGCCCGTTACGGTCACAACGACGACCCGAACAACCCGAACGACAACATCTCCGAGGCCGAGGGCTACTGGAACTTCGTCCGGGACAGCGCCACGTCCTGGCACCAGGCCCAGGTCGCGGCCGGGAAGACGCCGCAGCAGATCAAGGACTACCTCAAGCAGTTCGACATCTGGGACCGGTACGACTTCGACGGCGACGGCAACTTCAACGAGCCCGACGGCTACATCGACCACTTCCAGGCGGTGCACGCCGGTGAGGGCGAGGAGGCCGGCGGCGGCGCAGAGGGCGAGGACGCCATCTGGTCGCACCGTTGGGCGGCGTTCACCAACCTCGAGGGCAAGGCCGGCCCGGCCGGCAACCTCGCGGGCGGTGTGCAGATCGGCGACACCGGGATGTGGATCCGTGACTACACCACGGAGCCGGAGAACGGCGGCCTCGGCGTCTTCGCCCACGAGTACGGTCACGACCTCGGTCTGCCGGACCTGTACGACACCGCGGGTGGCGACAACGGCGTCGGCTTCTGGAGCCTGATGTCCTCGGGTTCGTGGCTCGGCCACGGCACCGACGACATCGGTTCGACCCCGGGCTACATGGACCCGTGGTCGAAGCTCTTCCTGGGCTGGCTGAACCACACGACGGTCGACTACGGCAAGGGCAGCACCCAGGTGACCCTGGGCCCGGCCGGTGACAGCGACGGGCCGAAGGCCCAGGCGGTCGTCGTCAACCTGCCCTCGCAGACGCAGACCACGAGCTACAACACGCCGTTCGGCGGGTCGTACGAGTGGTGGGGCGGCAGCGCGGACGACCTGAACACCACGCTGGCCCGCACCCTGGACCTGACCGGCGCCACGACCGCGTCGCTCACCTCCAAGCTGCAGTACGACATCGAAGAGGACTACGACTACCTCTACGCCGAGGTGTCGACCAACGGCGGCGCCACCTGGAGCGACCTGAAGAACAACCTGGTCGACGCGGGTGACAGCGGCATCGACGGTTCCAGCAACGGCGCGTGGGTCGACTCGACCTACGACCTGTCGGCGTACGCCGGCCAGTCGGTGCTGTTCCGCTACCGCTACGCGACCGACGGCGGCGTGCACTTCGCCGGTCCGTTCCTGGACAACGTCTCGCTGACCAAGAACGGCTCGGTCGCGTGGACCGACGACGCGGAGACCCTCGCCGCGGAGTGGACCGCCAAGGGCTGGACCCGCATGGGCGGCTCGGTGACCGACACGTACCCCCGCTTCTACATCGCCGAGAACCGGACCTACTTCGGTTACGACGACACGCTGCGGACCGGTCCGTACAACTACGGGTTCGCCAGCCGCCCGAACTGGGTGGAGCACCTCTCCAACCACCAGGGCATGCTGGTCTGGTACGTGAACTACGCGTACGGCGACAACAACACGTCGGCGCACCCGGGCTACGGCCTGAACCTGCCGGTGGACGTTCGCCCCGACAAGATCAACGTCGGCGGTCAGGGCACCATCACCAACCGGCGCAACGGCTACGACGCGACGTTCAGCCTGTACGCCAAGCCGGCGCAGACCTTCCACCTGAACGACGTGGCGGTCACCGTTCCGGCGCTCGACCCGCAGCCGATCTTCAGCGACAAGGGCATCGGCAAGTACTGGAACTCGGGCAACCCGTGGAACTCGGTGAAGGTGGCCGGCACCGGCACCACCATCGAGATCCTCAAGCAGGGCACCACCCCGACCAGCGACATGGTCGTCAAGGTCACCAACTGATCGGGTAGCACGGCAGGTCCGGAAGGGGCCGGTGGCGGCGACGCCACCGGCCCCTTTCGCGTACCCCGAAACCTTTCGCCCCAGCTCAACCCACCCGATCGACTGACCCCGATGTGACGCTGAGGAGCGTTCCCAACAAAAAGTTGCTACAAATCGATGCGTCTGTCTTCCCACGTGTCACGGGAATGTTTATCTTCACCAGTGGTCCCACTAGTGGGGCCTTCCACCGGCCCGTACCCCCGTTGGGCCGGTTCCCTCACACCGGAGGTACCACGTGCGCAAAGTCGCAGTGGGTCTGCTCGGGCTTTCGCTGACGGCGACGGGACTGGTGGCCGGCACAGCCGCCAGCGCGGCGCCGACCCCGAAGCTGCCGGCTGCCGCTCCGGCGGCGGCCGAGCCGCAGGCCCCTCACGATCTGCCGGACAAGCTCGAGGACAAGCGGCGGGCGCTCCGCCAGGAGGGCCTCAGCGAGGTCCTGTCCGGCCGGGCCAAGGCCCAGAAGATCAACGGCAGCACCGTCGTCAAGGTCGGCGAGACCGCCGGCGGCGCGGCGGCGGCGGCCGGCGCCCGGACCGCCAGCAACAAGGCGGGCAAGAAGGACCAGTACGTCGAGCTGGCCCGGGAACGGACCGACAAGATCTTCGTGATCCTCGCCGAGTTCGGCGACGAGCGCGACCCGGCCTACCCGGACAAGGACATCAACCCGGACATCGCGGGCCCGACCGTGTACGACGGTCCGCAGCACAACGAGATCCCGGCGCCCAACCGGGCCGTGGACAACTCCACCGTCTGGCAGCCCGACTACAGCCCGGAGCACTTCCGTCAGCTGTACTTCGGGACCAAGCCGGGCGACGAGTCGCTCAAGCAGTACTACGAGGCCCAGTCGTCCGGCCGCTACACGGTCGACGGCACGGTCACCGACTGGGTGAAGGTCAGGTACAACGCCGCCCGCTACGGCCGCTCGGACGACCCGGTGGCGGACGACGACGTGAAGAACCCGGCCAACGACCCGGCCGTCTGCGACAGCAACGTCTGCCAGAACACCTGGGACCTGATCCGCGACGCCGCCAACCAGTGGGTCGCCGACCAGAAGGCCAAGGGCCGCACCGACGCCCAGATCAAGGCCGACATGCAGTCGTTCGACCAGTGGGACCGGTTCGACTACGACGGCGACGGCAACTTCAACGAGCCGGACGGCTACATCGACCACTTCCAGATCGTCCACTCCGGAGGCGACCAGGCCGACGGCGACCCGCACCAGGGTGAGGACGCCATCTGGAGCCACCGCTGGTCGGCGTACAACACCTCCCGCGTGGGTCCGCCGAACTTCCCGATCGGCGGCACCGAGATCGGCAGCACCGGCATCTGGATCCGCGACTACACCATCCAGCCGGAGAACGGTGGCCGCAGCGTCTTCTACCACGAGTACGGCCACGACCTCGGTCTGCCGGACGACTACAACGTCATCAATGGTGGGGACAACAACAACGAGCACTGGACCCTCATGGCCCAGAGCCGGCTCAGCGGCAAGAACGACGTCGGCATCGGCGAGCGCGGTGGCGACCTCGGCGCCTGGAACAAGCTCCAGCTCGGCTGGCTCGACTACGAGGTGGTCAAGGCCGGGCAGAAGCGCGACCTGAACCTGGGCCCACAGGAGTACAACTCCAAGAAGGCGCAGGCCGCGGTCGTGGTGCTGCCGCAGCGGGAGTACACCTTCCAGTACGGCGCTCCGTTCGAGGGCACCAAGCAGTACTTCTCCGGTAACGACGACGACCTGGACAACACCATGACCAGGACGATCGACCTCACCGGGAAGACCTCGGCGGCGCTGTCCATGAAGGGCCGCTTCAACATCGAGTCCGGCTTCGACTACCTCTTCTTCGAGGCGTCGCTGGACGGCGGCAAGACCTGGGCCGCGCTGCCCGGCACGGTCGACGGCGAGCCGATCCCGCCGGTGTCCCGGACCGACCCGACGCCGGGTCTGACCGGCAGCAGCGCGGGCAAGTGGGTGGACATCAACATCCCGCTGAACATGGCGGCCGGCAAGGTCGCGCAGTTCCGGTTCCACTACATCACCGACGGTGGCCTCTCTGCGGGCGGCTTCTTCGGTGACGCGATCACCGTGACCGCCGACGGCCAGACCCTGCTCAGCGACGGCGCCGAGAACGGTGCCGGGGACTGGGCGCTCGACGGCTGGAGCATCACCGGCGAGAGCTACACCCGGCTCTTCGACAACTACTACATCGCCGGCAACCGGTCGTACGTCTCGTACGACAAGTACCTGAAGACCGGCCCGTACTACTTCGGCTACGCGAACACCCGCCCGGACTGGGTGGACCACTACGCGTACCAGCAGGGTCTGCTGATCTCGTACTGGAACCTCCGGTACGCGGACAACGACACGTTCGAGCACCCGGGCGAAGGTCGCAACCTGATCATCGACGCGCACCCGCGGCCGATCTACAACCTGACCGGCGCCCCGTGGCGGGCCCGGGTCCAGGTCTACGACGCGCCGTTCAGCCTGAAGAAGGCGGACTCGTTCACGCTGCACATCAACAGCCAGCCGCAGTACATCCGTGGCCAGGCCGCGCAGCCGCTGTTCGACGACACCAAGCAGTACTGGTACCCGGAGCTGCCGAACCACGGCGTCAAGCTCCCGGCCACCGGCGTCAAGATCAAGGTTCTTCAGCAGGACGGCACCTCGATGAAGGTCCGCTTTTCCTGAGCCGCTGATCGCCGCTACACCCCGCGATGCCCGGGCAGGTCACCTGCCCGGGCATCGCCCTTTCCGCGCCCGGGTCGGCGGCGGGCCGTCCGGCGATGTCCCGGAGAATCCCCTGATCCTGCGCACCTGCGGGGCCGCCCGCGCGCTGCCCGCCCTAGGCTGTGCCCCATGACCGACCAGCGCGGCGGACCCGTCGACGAGTCCTGCGTCCTCCCCGAGGGGCCGTGGACGCACCGGTTCGTCGGCGCCAACGGCAGCCGGTTCCACGTCGTCGAGGCCGGCACCGGCCCCATGGTGCTCTTCCTGCACGGCTTCCCCGAATACTGGTACGCCTGGCACGAGATGCTGCCGGCGGTCGCCGACGCCGGATTCCGCGCGGTCGCCGTCGACCTGCGCGGTTACGGTGCGAGCGACAAGCCACCCCGGGGGTACGACGGCTACACCCTCGCCGCCGACGTGGCCGGGCTGATCCGAGCCCTCGGCGAGCGGTCGGCCACCCTGGTCGGCAGCGGCGCCGGCGGCCTCATCGCCTGGACCGCCGCCTCGTTCCACCCCACCCTGGTCCGGCGGCTCGTGGTGCTCGGCGCGCCGCACCCGCTCCGGCTCCGGGCCGCCCTCTTCGCCGACCCGCGCGGCCAGTTCAGCGCGTCCACCCCCACGCTGAAGTTCCAGCTCCCCCGCTACGAGCACGTGCTGACCCGCGACGACGCCGCCGAGGTGGAGGAGATGCTGCGCCGCTGGGGCGGGCCGCGGTGGGTGAACAGCCCCGACTTCGACGCGTACGCCCGGTGCTGCCGGGTGGCCATGCAGATCCCGCAGGCCGCGTTCTGCGCCATGGAGGGCTACCGCTGGGCGTTCCGGTCGGTGCTGCGACTGCACGGCTACCGGTTCGTCCGGCTGATGCAGAAGCCGCTGGTCACCCCGACCCTCCAGCTGCACGGCGCGCTCGATCGGGCGTCGCTGCCCCGCACCGCCCAGGGCTCCGGCCGCTACGTCACCGCCCCCTACGAGTGGCGGCTGCTCGACGGGGTCGGCCACTTCCCGCACGTGGAGGCCCGGGACCTGGTGCTCGGCGAGATCCTGCGCTGGACGAAGTCCTGATTAGACCCGCTTCTCGCGCAGGCCGGTCACCTCGTTCGCGGGTGCCCAGCCCTGGTAGACGCCGAAGTCGAAGGCCTCCAGCCCCATCCCCTGAGCCACCGGCCAGCGGCCCCCGGTGTACTCCACCCGCAGCCAGCCGTCGTGCTCGGCCAGCACGATGAACGGCTGCCCCTGCCAGGTGCAGGTGGTCCGCACGTACGTCAGGTCCTCGATCTCGGTTGCCGGCACCACCCGGACGTGCCGGCCGGGGCGTACCTCGGTGAAGCCCTCGCCCGGTTCCGGCTGGTAGAGGCGGACGTCGCCGCCGTCCGGGCTGGCCTGGTACTCCCGGCCTCGCCAGCGGGCCACGTAGCCGTCGCGGGTCACGCGTCACCCGCCCTGCGCCACACCAGCGCGTCGGTGTCCAGCACCGCGACCACCCGCTCGCTGCGGTCCGCGCCGATCCGCCGCAGCTCGGCCCCGTGCGGCAGCCGGGCGCTGTCCACCTTGAACTCGGCGACCACGTCGCTGCTCTCGCCCGGCGCGAAGCCGTTGCCGCGGAACGGGGGCCGCTCGATCACCCAGCCCTCCATGGCCCGCATGGCGCCCTCGTTCTGGCCGCCGTACGGGATCCGGTAGAGGCTCGGCCGGTAGGCCGGCCAGCGCAGCACGTAGATCTCCTCGGCGTCCCGGGAGAACGGCGAGCCGGGGTGGCCGAGCCCGAGCGCGTCGTACAGCTCGGCCGGCGTGCCGAGGTGGGCCAGCTCGCTGGCGCGGTGCACGAAGCCGGAGACCCGGTCGTAGCCGCGCTCCAGGTAGTAGGCGAGCTGGCTCGGGGCGATCGCCTTCTGCATGGTCACCGGGCGGGTCGGGTCCACCGGCGGCGGGGCGGGCCGGGGCTCGGGCGCCGGTGCGGGTGCGGTGGCGGGCGGCTCCGGGGTCTCCGGGTCGTCGCCCAACCCCACCTCGGCGGCCCAGTTGGCCAGCGCGAGGACCTGCTCCCCCGGGTACGTCGCCCCGACCGGGGTGCCCGGGTTCACCGCGAACGACCAGTTCACGTCCGGCCAGCGGCGGATGAGCTGGACGAACTTGACTCGTACCGTCTCGATCGGGCCGCCGGCCCGGTCCGCCAGCCGCTCGGGCGAGGTGTAGACCACCACGTACGTGCCGCCGTCGATCTGCTCGGTGCACCAGACGAAGCCGGGATCACCCGGCCGGCTGCCCACCGCCGAGTCGCCCGCGACCGGCAGCAGCACCCGGGCGAGGAGCAGGGTGGTGAGGAAGCCGTCGGTGCTGCCGCTGCCCGCCGCGGCCAGCAGTTCCTCCTCCACCTCGTTCGCCGGCACGAAGTCGGCCTCCCCGGTCGCGGCGGCGCTGCCACCGCCGTCCCCAGGGGACGGAACGCCGGTGGAGCCGGCGGCGGTGGGCTGCTCCGACGGCACGGGCCCGGGCGCGAACAGCGACGTGGTCGGCTCGTCCGCCGTGGCGGTCGGCGCGAACAGCGGCACATCCGGCTGCGCGGGCGGCTCGTACAACGGCGCGGGCGGCTGCGCGGACGGCGCGAACAGCGGCGCGGTCGACTCGGGTGCCGGGGAGGTCGGCGCGAACAACGACGTGGTCGCCTCGTCCGCCGACGCACCCCGGTCGGACGACGACACCACCGGGGCGATCGGGGGCGCCACCAGGGGCGCGGTCGTCTCCTCCGACGGTCCGTCGAGGTCCTCGCCCGGGGCGGCCGGGGTGAACAGCGATGCGCGCGGGTCGTCCGCCGTCTCAGACGGGCCGAACAGCGGCACAGTCGGCTCGGCCGGGGTGTCGTAGCGGCGTTCTCCCCGGGCAGCGGCCGGGAACTCGGCAGCCGCGGCGCGATCGGGGCCCGGCGACGTGGGTGGGTCGACCGACAGCGCCAGGGTGGGGTCGGTGGGGCCGGCCCAGGGCGCCGCCGAGCCGTCCTCGGTCCGGGACGCGGCCGGCACCGTGGCCGACGCCATCGCGGAGGCGGCGGCGGGCACCGTGGGCACCGCGTACGGCTCGGGCGGCGCGGTCAGGTCGCGGGACTCGATGACGGTGCCCTCGATGACGATCGGGGTGAAGCCCCTACGCGGCGCGGGCGGGCCGGACACCGGCTCGGCGATCGACGGCGGAAGCTCCTCGGCCTCGGCGGGGTCGCCCGGGCCGGGGGTCGGCCGGGGCGGCTCGTCCGGGCCCGGTTCGTCACCGGCGCCGGCGCGTCGTCGGGGCAGCGCCTGGGTGGTCTCCCCGGACGGCGCGGCGGGGCGGAATGGCCGAGCCGGCTCCTCCCGCCCACCCGTCGGGGCCGGTCCGGCGGAGTCCACCCGGAACGCCTGGGTCGGCTCCTCCGGCACCGGCTCGGTCAGCGGCCGGCGGCGCGGGAACGGCTGGCCGCCACCGGCGAACCGTGAGGCCGGCCGGTCCCCGGTCCGGTTCGGCGCGTCCAGCGGCGAGGACCGCCGGGTCGGGCGGCCCGGGGCGGGCTCGAAGAAGGACCGGGCGGGCGGTGGCGCCGGTTCGGCCGGCCGGCCGTTGGCCGACCCGGAGCGGCCGGGCTCGGGGAACGGATCCGACTCGTCGGGACGCCGGCGCAGGTCGGTGAGCCAGCCGGCGAGGTTGTCCTGATCGGCGCCGCCGGGTCCGACCGGTCGCGCGTCGTCGGGCGTACGGCGGCCGAGCGGACGGGCCGGACGACCGTTCGCCGGGTCGGGGCGGCGGGCCGGCGGCGGGGTGGACGGATCGGCCGTGCCGGCGACGGTGGCCCGGGCGCTCGGAACGGGAACGGTCGGGATCGGAACGGTCGAGGGCTCACCGTCGGCGGGCCCGCGTCCACTCCGGGCCGGCGGGACCGGACCGGGCGGGACGCGCCCTCCCGCTGCCGGGGGCACCGGCGACGGCGGGGAATCCCGGCCGGGCGCGGACGGGCCACCCCGGCCGGCGGCCCGAACGGCGCTCTCCACCCGCTCCAGGCGGGCCCGGGCACCCATCGTCCGGCCCGGCAGCCGGACGTCGCCCCGGGCGAGCTGCGCCACGAACCAGGCGGGCAGGTAGCCCTCGATGGGCAGCCCCGGGTTGACCGCCAGCCACCACTCGTGGTTGGGCCAGTCCGCGGCCAGGTCGGCGTACGCGACGCGACGGGTGGCGCCCGCGTTCTCCCCCAGGCAGGCGCGCAGCGCGGAGGCGGAGGTGAAGGCCAGGATGTGCGTCCGGCCCCCGGTGGTCCAGGTGCCCCAGCCCGTCGGGCTCTGCCCGGTGAGCGTCTCCGCGGCGACCGGCAGGAGCAGCTCGACGCGGGTCAGGATGCGAAAGTAGAGCTGCTGGTCCTGCGCGCGCAGCGCGTCCCGCATCGCCACCTCGGCCTCGGCGGCCGGTTCCCATCCGGTCACGGCCACCTCTCCTTCCGCGCACAGGCCACAGGCATCGCCTACAACCTACAAGGTGGTAACAAGATCACAATGCCTGGCCATCGACGGTCGGCCCGGTCGTCGGCGAGGCGCTAACATCCCGTTCCGGAGTCGACACGATACGGAGGCCGTCGATGTTCCGGCCCACCGCGCGCCCGGCCCTGGCCGTCCTGGCGGCCCTTCTCGTCGCCGGGTTGCCGGCCGCCCCGGCAGCGGCCCGAGCGCCGTCGGCCTGCGCCGCGCCGCCCGCGCCGGCCCGTCCCGTCGAGGACCAGCCCTGGCCGCAGCAACGGTACGCGCCCGACCGGCTGACCCCGCTCGCGACCGGCGCCGGCGTGGTCGTGGCGGTGGTCGACTCCGGGGTGGACCGGTCCCACCCCCAGCTCATCGGCCAGGTCCTCGACGGGGCCGACTTCCTCGACCCCGGCGGTGACGGCACCCGGGACTGCGCCGGGCACGGCACCGGCGTGGCGAGCATCATCGCCGCCGCACCCCGGCCGGGTGTGGCCTTCCGCGGCCTGGCGCCGGGCGCCCGCATCCTGCCCGTACGCGTCAGCGAACAGCAGGTGGTCGACGGGCGGGAGTCGGGGCGCACGGTCGACGCCGCCGACTTCGCCCGGGCCGTCCGCTGGGCGGTGGACCACGACGCCGACGTGGTCAACCTCTCCGTCGTGCTGTACGCGGACCACCCCGCCGTGCGCGCCGCGATCGCCTACGCGGTGCGGCGGGACGTCGTGGTGGTGGCCGCCGCCGGCAACCTGCACGACACCGGCGATCCCCGGCCGTACCCGGCCGCGTACGACGGGGTGCTCGGGGTGGGTGCGGTCGGGGCGGACGGCACCCGCGCCGCCTTCTCCCAGACCGGCCCGTACGTCGACCTGGTCGCCCCCGGCACCGACGTGCTGATGGCGGCGCCCGGGCAGGGCCACCACCGGGCGGAGGGGACGAGCTACGCGGCGCCCTTCGTGGCCGGCACCGCGGCGCTGCTCCGGCAGTACCGCCCCGAACTGGGTGCGGCCGAGGTCGCCCGGCGGATCGCGGCGAGCGCCGACCCGGCCCCGGGAGGGCACGACGGCTACGGCGCCGGGGTGCTGAACCCGTACCGCGCGGTGACCGAGTCGAGCGGCGGGACGGCCGCCCGCACCGGGGCCGGGGCGGCGCTGCCGGTCGACCGGCCGGACGCGGCGGAACTGGCCCGCCGGGCGCGCCGAGCGACGGCCCGGGACCGGGCGCTGCTGGTGGCCGGCGCGACCGGGGCGGCGGCCACGGTGGTGGTGCTGCTCGCCGTGGTGCTGCCCCGCGGGGCACGCCGCCGGTGGCACCCGGCTGACCCGACCTGACCCGCACCGCCGCGGGCGTGATCCCGTGCGGCAAAGCGACGGGCGGCACGGGCGGGAGCCACCCGTGCCGCCCGTCGGCGGATCACTGGAACAGGTTGACGTTCCGCTTCTCCGTGTCGAGATAGTCGGCCGCGGAGTCCTCCACGGCCAGCTTGATGTCGCGCAGCATGGCCTGGAGATCCTGCGAGGCGGCCCGCCAGCGGGCCTGGCGCTGCTCGTACGCCTCGCGGGCCTCGCCGGACCAGCTCGCCACCAGCGGGGCAGCGTCGCGTTCGAGCTGCCCGAGCTGGCTCTCGAGGGTGGTCAGCGCCCTCTGGATGTCCGCGCCCGCCTGGTGCAGGGCGGCGAAATTGACGACCAGCACACCGTGGTCCATCGGTCGGTCCTTCCCGTGCGTCAGAGGGGCAGCTGGATGCCGCGGTTGGTGCCCGACACCCGCCCGGCGGCCTCGGTGTCGGACACGTCGTACTGCTGGCCGGCGGTGCGGATCGCGGTCGCGGTCTCCCGCAGCGCCCGCTGCAGGGCCGCCTGATCCTGCGCCCACTGCTGCTTGACCTGCCCGAAGGAGCGCCCGCCGGCGCCCCGCCAGGCCTGCTGCAGCACCTCCAGCTCGGCCATCAGGCCGCTGAGCATGGTCTGCAACGACTGGTCAACCTGCTCGAACTTCGCGGCGGTCTGCTGCATCACCGCGGCTTCTGCCTGGGTCTGGGACACCCGGAGGTCACCTCGTCTCCTCGGTCGTGGCTGGTCGCCGGGAGCGACCACCGTGGACTCGCCGGAGCGCGCCCGCCGGAGAAGGGGGGAAGGGGACGGCGGGCGCACTCGACGGAACTCGTCGCTGACGGTAGCGGTCCGACTCCGGTTCTGCTACCCCTCGGACTCCCCTGTGGACAAACGAAGCTCTACGATGAGCCACGGCGGCGTCACCCGGCGAACGGGCGGGGGAGGTGTGGTGAGCGCGACCACCACCGACCGGCCGACGCCCACCGCCGTTTGCGCACCACAGTGGACGGCCCGACCGGCACCGTTGGTCCGGGCGGGGCAGGTGGTGACGGCACAGGTAGCGGTCGCCGCGCTGGTCGCGACCGTGGGCCGGGGCGTCCTGGTGACCGCGGCCGCCCTGCTGCTGGCGGCGGTGCTGCTGCCCGCCGCCTGGGCCCGGTTCCGGGGCCGATGGCTCTTCGAGTGGCTCGCCGTCGGCGCGGCCTACCTGGCGCGCCACCGTGCCCTCCCGGCGGCCGCCGGGCCGGCGGCCCTGTTGGAGCTGTCCTGCCCCGGGGCGGCGGTGCGCGCCGCGGAGCTGGCCGGCGGCCCGGCGGCGGTGCTGGAGGACGCCGCCGGGATGACCGCGCTGCTGGAGATCGGCGACCCGGACGACCTGCTCGGCGACGGCCCGCGGGAGCTGCCGCAACCGATCGCCCTGCTGCCCCCGGCGGGACCGGATAGCCCACCGGTCCGGATCCAGCTGTTGTTCTCCGCGTCGCCCGCGCCGTCGCCCGCAGCCGGGGCGGGCACGGCCGGCACGTCGTACCGTCAGCTCACCGACGGGCGGCTGGCGGGTCGGGCCCGGGCCGTGCTGGCCGTCCGGACGCTCCGGACCGACGGTTGGTCGGACGAGGAGCTGCGCCGGGCGCTGTCCGGCACGGTCCGGCGGATCGTTCGCCGGCTCGGTCCGCTCACCGGCCGCCCGCTCGGCGGTCCCGCGGCGCTGCGCGTGGTGGCCGAACTGGCTCACCACGACGCCGGGGCTCCGGTCCGGGAGAGCTGGGCGGCGGTGACCCTGGGCGGGCTGCCGCAGACCACCTGGCGGCTGCGCCGTTGGCCCGATCCGCGCACCGACGCCGCGCGGCGGCTGGTGCCCCGGCTGCTGGCGCTGCCGGCCACCGCCACCACCGTGTCGCTCTGCGTCGGTCCGCGCGCCGGCGCGAACTCCGCGCCCGTGCCGGCCGAGCTGACCGTACGCCTGGCCGCCCGCACCGCGGCGGAGCTGTCGGTGGCCGAGCGGGCGCTGCACCGCCTCGCCGGGGATCTCGGCGCGGAGCTGCGCCGACTGGACGGCGAGCACCTGGCCGGGCTGGCCGCCACCCTGCCGCTGGCGGTCGCCCGGGCGGCCGCGCCCCCGGCGGGGCCCGAGCTGACCGCCCTGGAGTTCGCCCTCGGCGAGTCCGGCTTGATGGTGGGCGCCAACCGGCACGGTGGCGCGCTGACCGTACGCCTGTTCCGCCCCACGACGACCCGGCTGCTGCTGGTCGGCGGGGTACGCGCGGCCCAGCTGCTGACCCTGCGGGCACTGGCGCTCGGCGCGCGGGTGGCGGTGCAGACCACCCGGCCCCGGGTCTGGGAGCCGTTCGTCCGCGGGGTCGGCGCGCCGGGCGGCGCGGTGCCGCTGGTGCCGCCGGGGCGACCGGTCGGCGGTGCGCCCGGGTCCCCGCTGCACCCCCTGATGCTGGTGGTCGACGCCGGCCCGGTGCCGCCCGAGGTCGGCCCGGCGGCGGCCTGGCAGTCCGTCCTGGTGGTCCGCGACGAGCTGACCCCGGCCGACACGGCCGCGCTGGCCCGCGCCGACCTGGCGATCCTGCAACCGCTCGACCCCGGCGAGGCGGCGCTGGCCGGCGCCGCGCTCGGCCTCGGCGGCTCGGCGGACTGGCTGACCCGGATTCGGGACGACATGGTGGCCGTGGTGAACCGGCGGGCGCTGCGCTGGGCGCTGCTCTCGCCGACGCCGATCGAGTCGCAACTGGTCGGTCGCCCGGCCCGCCACTGAGCCGGCACGGGTTCCGCGAGTCGACGCGGCATGGCACGATCCCGGCCATGGATTTTCTGAAGGGTCTTCTGATCCGGCTGGGCTCGACGGCCGTGGCCTTCTGGTTGGCCACGCTGCTCATCCCGGGCATCACCCTGGACTCGGATTCGGCCACCGAGACGGTGACCACGCTGGTGCTCGTCGCGGTGATCTTCGGAGTGGTCAACGCGGTGCTCCAGCCGATCATCAAGACCGTCGGCTGTGGCTTCTACCTGTTGACCCTCGGCCTGATCGCCCTGGTGGTCAATGGCCTGCTCTTCCTGCTCACCAGCTGGATCGCCGGTGAGGCGGGGCTGCCGTTCCACGTGGACGGCTTCTGGCCGGCCGGTGTGCTGGGCGCGCTCTTCGTCGGCGTCGTCACCTGGATCCTCGGCGCCGTCCTCGACCGCGACTGAGCCGCACCACCCGCCGATTCCCGCCCGCCGGTCCAGGCCAGTGGGCGGGAATTGGCTGGCGAGGCGGGGTCGGGCCGAAACTAGGGTCGGAGGGGTGTTCACCCTGACCCGCCCCGACGGCTACCTGCTCAGCACCGATCCGGACCGGCTCGACCTGGACCGGGTGCACCACTGGCTTTCCACGGACGCGTACTGGGCGCTCGGGCGGGACCGGGACACGGTGGGGCGGGCCTTCGCCGGATCGATCGGCTTCGGCGTCTACCGGCCCGGGGACGGGCGGCAGGTCGCGGTGGCCCGCGTGGTCACCGACCGGGCCACCTTCGCCTGGCTCTGCGACGTCTACGTCGACCCGGCCGAGCGGGGCCGGGGGCTGGGCACGTGGCTGGCCGGCGCGGCCCGGGACCACCTGGCCGAGTGGGGTGTACGCCGGCTGCTGCTGGCCACGGCCGACGCGCACGGGGTCTACGCGAAGGTCGGCTTCGCGCCGGTCGAGCCGGGCCGCTGGATGGAGTACGACCAGCGGGTGACCCAGCTCACCGGAAAGGAGCAAAGCGCCGGATCACCACTTACGGTGGAGGCGTGAACCAGACCCGTCTCGGCTACCTCTACGGCTTCGGCGCCTACCTGCTCTGGGGCTTCTTTCCGATCTACCTGAAGCTGCTCCGCCCGGCCGGGCCGGTGGAGATCCTCGCGCACCGGATCGTCTGGTCGGTGCTCTTCGTGGCGCTGCTGCTGGCCGCGATGCGCAACATCGGCTTCCTGCGGGCGCTGGCCCGGCGGCCCCGGGCGCTGGCCGCCATCACGGCCGCCGCCGCGCTCATCGCGGTCAACTGGGGCACCTACATCTACGGGGTGAACTCCGACCGGGTGGTGGAGACCGCCCTCGGCTACTTCATCAACCCGCTGGTCGTGGTGCTGATCGGGGTCTTCGTGCTGCGCGAGCGGCTGCGCCCGGCGCAGTGGGCGGCGCTCGGCGTGGGTGGTCTCGCGGTGGCGGTGCTGACCGTCGACTACGGCCGGCTGCCCTGGCTGGCCCTCGTGCTGGCCTTCAGCTTCGCCGGCTACGGGCTGGTCAAGAAGCGGCTCGGGCTGCCTGCCGCGGAGGGCCTCTTCGTCGAGTCAGCCGTGCTGGCCCTGCCCGCGCTGGCCTACCTCGGCTGGCTGGGCCGGCAGGGTGACGCGACCTTCGGGCACGGCTCCGGGCACACCGTGCTGCTGGTGCTGGCCGGCGCGGCCACCGCGATCCCGCTGCTGCTCTTCGCCGGGGCCGCCAACCGCCTGCCGTTGACCGGGTTGGGCATGTTGCAGTACCTCGCGCCGATCCTCCAGCTCGGCTGCGGCGTGCTGGTCTTCCACGAGCCGATGCCGCCGGCCCGGCTGGCCGGGTTCGCCCTGGTCTGGCTCGCCCTCGTGGTGTTCACCGTGGACGCCCTCCGGCACACCCGCCGGACCCGCGCCGCGGCGCGGGCCGCCACCCCGGTGCCCGCCGGGGCCCGCTGACCGCGCCTCAGCGGGCGTCGTAGGCGAGGACCGGAGTGCCGTCGGCGCGAACCAGTTCGAGGCGCACCAGCTCTCCGTGGGTGAAGTGGGTGGCGCCGACGACGCGGACGTTGTCGCCGGGGGCCGCCAGCCAGGTGCCGACCTGTTCCGTCGCACCGTCCGGGCCGTGCGCCACCAGCCGGAAGGTGTACGCCTCACGGTGACCGGCGCGCTGGTCGTACCCGCAGCGGATCGTGACCTCGGTGCCCCACCTCTTGTCGGTCAGGGCGACCTCGGCGTGCAGCGGCACCGGGCCGGCGACCGGCCGCATGGCCGTCATGTCCACCTGCGCCGTCGCGGTCGGCGTCGCCGTCGCGGTCGTCGCCGTCGGCGGCGGGGCGGCCGGCGGGCGGACCAGGGACACCCCGACGCCGGCCAGCACGGCGAGCACGGCCGCGGCGAGCGCGGTCAGCGCGTACCGTCGCCGGGACCGGGACCGCTCGCGGCGCCGGCGGTCCCGCGCGGCGTCGAGCAGCGCGGGCACCCGGGAGGTCTCCGTGGCGGACGGCAGGAACTGCTCCAGCCCGGCCGGGTCGAGCCGGCCCAGCAGGCCGGGCAGCACGGCGATCTCGGCCACCGCCTCCCGGCAGGACGCGCAGCCGGCCAGGTGCCGCTCGTAGGCGGCCCGCTCGGCGGGGGCGAGGGCGCCCAGCACGTACGCGCCGTCGTCGTGCGCGAACTCGCAGCGGGTCATCCGGTCACCCCCATTTCGGCCAGCACCAACCGTAGTGAGCGCAGCGCGTAGTGGGTGCGGGACTTCACCGTGCCCGGCGGCACCCCGAGCCGGCTGGCCGCCTCGGCCACCGACCGCCCCTGATAGAAGCACTCGACCAGCACCTCGCGGTGGGTGGGGCTGAGCCGGTTCAGCGCTTCGGCCACGGTCCACGCCTCCACCGCGCGCTCCGTCTCGTCGACCGTCTCGGCAGGCTCGGGCAGCTCGTCGGTGTAGACCTCGCCGACCCGGGTGGACCGCCGGCGCCAGGCGTCGATGGCCAGGTTCCGCGCCGTGGTGAAGAGCCAAGCGCGGACCGAGCCGCGCCGCGGGTCCAGCGACTCGGGATGCCGCCAGGCCCGGAGGAGCGTCTCCTGCACCAGGTCCTCGGCGCGCGACCGGTCGCCGTTGACCAGCCGGAGGGCGTGCGCGAAGAGCGCGTCGGCATGCTCGTCGTGCAGCGCGCGCAGCAGTTGGGCGTCGTGGTCGCTGATGGCGGTACCTCGCTTCCGGCGGCGGGGAGACCGGCGATGCGTTCGCCCGTTCATACGGGCCGGGACGCCGAACGGTTCAGCCGCAGGTCACGTCGCAGCTGTTCACGTCCGGTTCAGGTTCCCGCCGGTGCCCGCTCACCGCGCCCTGGCAGCGTCCGGCCGGTATGCGTACCCGGGTGATCCACCCCGGGTCGCTCCGGCCTTGGGCCCGTCCTCGAAGGGCCTCTTCCCCCCGCCGGGAAGGGGTCCTTCGACCGCCCCGGTCAGGTCTCCGCGGCGATGCCGTCGGCGACCGCGCGGGCGACGGTGAGCAGCTTGGCCCGGACCACCCGGGCGGAGGTCATCATCTCGCTGGCCGGCAGCGCGCAGGCCAGCACCACCCGGCGCTCGATGTCCTTGTCCGGAGTGACCAGCACCGCCGCGCACGCCACTCCCTGCCGGAACTGCCCCAGCTCCAACTGCATGCCGCGCCGGTCGCCGGCGGCCAGGTCGGCCTCGAACGCCTCGATGCTGGTGAGGGTGGCGCCGGTGAACGGGCGCATGCCGTATTCCCGCAGGTAGCGAAAGCGCTGCTCGGCGGTGAGGGTGGCGAGCAGGCTCTTGCCGAGCGCGGTGGCGTGCGCCCCCTCGTCGAAGCCCGGCACCAGGTCCTCCAGGTAGGGCGAGCGCGGCCCCTCGGCGACCGCCGTGACCGCGACCTGGCCGCCCACGAAGCGGCCCAGGTAGTGGCTCCAGCCGGTGTCCGTCGCGGCCCGCCGCAGCGCCTCCCCGACCGACGGCGGCCCGCGGAACGCGGTGACCAGCTCGCGATAGCGGTCGGCGACCTCCAGCCCGACGATGTACGTGCCGTCCTCCCGGCGGATCACGTAGCCCTCGTAGGCCAGCGTGCGCACCAGGTGGTAGGTGGTGGCGACGGTCAGCTCGCAGCGGCGGGCGATCTGCTTGACGGTGAGCCCCTTCGGCGCACGGCCGACCGACTCGAGCACTCGTAGCGCGCGGGAGACACTTCGGATCAGGTCCGAAGGTTCCGCCAAGGGGTCACGCACAACCACCTCCGCCGCCGGGGACTTACACCATATGAAAAACAGGCCGAGTGCGAAATGCCTGTTCGGATCGAGGATGCCAGATCACCGGGCACGGACCGTGCACCGACAGACACCGTCAGCTGCCGAAACGTGGTCGGCGTAGGTTGGTCGGGCCATGACTGAAACCGTGCTGCACCCCGCCGCGTCCGCGCCCCGGCGTACCGTCCGGATCAACGCGGGCGCGATCGCCACCACGATCGCCTGCGTCCTGCCCGTCTTCCTGGTCGGCGGCCTCGCCGTGCAGATGGGCGACGACCTCCACTTCACCCCCGCCGGGCTCGGCCTGGCCGTCTCGGTCTACTTCGGCGTCAGCGCCCTCGCCTCGGTGCCCTCCGGTGCCCTGGTCGAGCGGTACGGGCCGGCCGTGGTGGCCCGCGCCGGCATCCTGCTCTCCGCCGGCTCCCTGCTGGCCGTGGCGGGGCTGGCCCGGTCGTACCCGTTGCTGGTGGCGCTGCTCGCGCTCAGCGCCGCCGCGAACGCCCTCGGCCAGCTCGCCAGCAACGCGGCGCTGGCCCGGCACGTGCCGGCCCACCGGCAGGGGCTCTCCTTCGGGGTGAAGCAGGCCGCCATCCCGGTCTCCACCCTGCTCGCCGGCGCGGCGGTGCCGACCGTCGCGCTGACCGCCGGCTGGCGCTGGGCGTTCGTGGTGGCCGCCCTCGCGGCGCTGGCCGCGCTGCCGGCCGTACCCCCGGCGGAGCGGGGCCGGGTCCGGCGTGCCGCCGCCGGCCGGGCGGGCCGGGCCACGACGGCGCTGGTGGTGGTCGGCGTGGCGGCGACCCTGGCGGCAGCCGCGGCCAACGCGTTGGGCACCTTCGTGGTCGACTCTGCGGCCGGCCGGGGGCTGTCCCCGGCGCTGGCCGGGCTCACCCTCACCCTGGGCAGCGCGGTCTGCGTGGCGGCCCGGGTGGGCGCCGGCTGGCTGGCGGACCGCCGGGAGACCGGGCACGTCGCGTTGATCGCCGGGATGCTGGTGGTCGGCGCGGTGGGGCTGGTGCTGCTGGCGGTGGCCGGTCCGGTGCCGCTGGTCGCCGGCGTGGTGCTCGGCTTCGGCCTCGGCTGGGCCTGGCCCGGGCTGATGAACTTCGCGGTGGTCCGGCTCCACCCGCAGGCCCCGGCCGCCGCCACCTCGATCACCCAGACCGGGGTGTACGCGGGCGGCTGCCTCGGACCGCTCGGCCTCGGCACGATCGCCGACACGGCCGGCTACCCGGCGATGTGGGCCACCGCGGCGGGGGCCATGCTCCTCGCCGCCCTGTTCATGCTCACCGGCAGCCGGCTGCTGGCACGCTCCGGGCCAGGAGGTCAGCTGGTGCGGTCGGCGATGTAGTCGCAGAGGGATTCGAGGGCGCGGCGGGCCGGGCCCTCGGGGAGCGGGGCGAGGCGGGATCGGGCGTCCTCGGCGTAACTGCGGACCGTTTCCCGGGCGCGCTTGAGCGCGGGGGACTCGCGGAGCAGGCCGAGGGCCTCGGCGTGCAGCGCGTCGTCGACCAGCGGGCCGGTGGCCAGGATCTCCCGGAGCCGGACGCTGGCCGCGTCGGAGTCGTCGGCGGCGAGCGCGTAGAGCACCGGCAGGGTGGGCACGCCCTCGCGCAGGTCGGTGCCGGGCGTCTTGCCCGACTGCACCGACTCGCTGGCGATGTCCAGCAGGTCGTCGGAGAGCTGGAAGGCCACGCCGATGATCTCGCCGTAGCCGGCCAGGGCTTCGATGTGTTCGGCGGACGCCCCGCCGAACATGCCGCCGAAGCGGGCCGAGGTGGCGATGAGCGAACCGGTCTTCTCGGCGATGACGTGCAGGTAGTGCGCGACCGGATCGGTGCCGCGCGGGCCGACCGTCTCGGCGATCTGCCCGTGCACCAGCCGGGCGAAGGTGCGCGCCTGCAGGCGTACGGCCTCCGGGCCGAGGTCGGCCGCGATGTCGGCGGCCCGGGCGAAGAGGTAGTCGCCGACGAGGATGGCCACCGAGTTGGTCCAGCGGGAGTTGGCGCTCGGGGCGCCCCGGCGCACGGCCGCCTCGTCCATGACGTCGTCGTGGTAGAGCGTCGCCAGGTGGGTCAGCTCCATGATCACGGCGGCGGGCACGACCTGCGCGCCGTCCGGGTCGCCGAACTGGGCGCCGAGCGCCACCAGCAGCGGGCGGAACCGCTTCCCGCCGGCTTCGACCAGGTGCCGGGCCGCCTCGGTGACGAGCGGGTCGGCGCTGGCCACGCTGGCCCGCAGGTCGGTCTCGACCCGCTCCAGGAGGCCCAGCACGGACGCCTCGACGCGCGGATCGGCGAGGTGCAGGCCGAGCGCGCCGAACTGACCCGTGCCCGGGCCCGGACGACCGCCCGGGCCGGTGGCACCTGAACGCTCGCCAGCCGGAATCACCACGCCATCAACCATGCCACACCCGTTCGACCTGCCCGGCGAGGGGGATACGACCGGGGGCCGGCACGCTGCGGCGTACCGGCCCCCGGGGTGGAACGTGGGTCATCGCACGAATTCGGCGGCACCGTTGGCCAGGTCGAGCAGGGGCGCCGGGGCGACCCCCAGAACCAGCGTGGCGAGCACACCGATGACCAGGGCGGCCGAGGTGAGCGCGCCCGGCACGGTGACCGTCGGGGTGGCGTCGCCGGGCTCGGAGAGCCACATCATCACCACGACCCGCAGGTAGGGGAAGGCCAGCACCATGCTGGTCAGCACGCCGGCGATCACCAGCCAGGCCTGGTCCGCGTCCAGCGCCGGGGCGAAGACGGCGAACTTGCTGGTGAACCCGCTGGTGAGCGGGATACCGGCGAAGGCCAGCAGGATGAACGTGAAGATCGCCGCGAAGAACGGCGACCGGCGGCCCAGCCCGGCCCAGCGGGACAGGTGGGTGGCCTCCCCGTCGGCGTCCCGCACCAGGGTCACCACGGCGAACGCGGCGAGCACCGAGAAGCCGTACGCGACCAGGTAGAACATCGTGCCGGAGAGCCCCTCCTTGCTGGGCGCCAGCACGCCCACCAGCAGGTAGCCCGCGTTCGCGATCGACGAGTACGCCAGCAGCCGCTTGATGTCCGTCTGGGTGACCGCCAGCACCGCGCCGACCAGCATGGTCAGCACCGCCACCGCGCCGAGCACCGGGGTGAAGTCCCAGGAGGCACCGGCGAAGGCGACGTGGAAGACCCGCAGCAGGGCGCCGAACGCGGCGACCTTGGTGCAGGCGGCCATGAAGCCGGTCACCGGGGTCGGCGCGCCCTGGTAGACGTCCGGGGTCCAGACGTGGAACGGGGCGGCGGCGGCCTTGAAGAGCAGGCCGATGGCGAGCAGCGCCATGCCGGCGAAGAGCAGCACCGGGCTGGACGAGGACTCGGCCACCGCGGCGTGCACCGTGGCGAAGTCGACGCCCGCGCCCCGGCCGGGGATCCCGGAGGTGAAGCCGTAGATCAGGGCCACGCCGAAGAGGAAGAACGCCGAGGCGTACGCGCCGAGCATGAAGTACTTCAGCGCGGCCTCCTGGCTCAGCAGCCGCCGGCGGCGAGCCAGCGCGCAGAGCAGGTAGAGCGGCAGCGAGAAGACCTCGAGGGCGATGAACATGGTCAGCAGGTCGTTCGCCGCCACGAAGATCAGCATGCCGCCGATGGCGAAGGTGACCAGCGGGTAGACCTCGGTGGTGCCGCCCATCCCGTCCGCCTGCCGGCGGTCGTCGGCCGACTCGGCGGTGACCGCGGCGTGGGCCACGAAGGCCCCGCCCCGCTCCACCGTGCGCTCGCCGATCAGCAGCAGCGCCATGGCGGCCAGGATCAGGATGGCGCCCTGGAGGAAGAGCGTCGGCCCGTCCACCGCGATGGCCTGGCCGGCGGTGATCAGCCGGTCGTCGGCGTTGAAGATGACCATGGCCAGCGCGGCGCACACCGCCAGCAGGCCCAGGCCGAGCTGCACCGCGTTGCGCAGGCGGCGCGGCACGAACGCCTCGACCAGGACGCCGACCAGGGCGGCGCCCAGCATGATCAGGATGGGAGCGAGCGCCGCGTAGTCGATCGACGGCAACTTGAGCTCGGTCACTTCGCGGCCTCCTGGACGCTGCCGACCTCAGGGGCGGGATCGGTCTTGCCGACGTCCTGCATGGTCGCCCGGACGGCGGGGTTGATGACATCGGTGACCGGCTTGGGATAGAAGCCGAGCAGCACGATCAGCGCGATCAGCGGGGCGACCACGATCTTCTCGCGCAGGCTGAGGTCGCGGCGCATGCCGTCGACCTCGGTCAGGGCCGGGTTGAGGGTGCCCTGGGTGGTGCGCTGCACCATCCACAGCACGTAGGCCGCGGCCAGGATGATGCCGAGCGTGGCGATCACCGCGACCGGCTTGTTCGTGGTGAACGTGCCGATCAGCACCAGGAACTCGGAGACGAACGGCGCGGTGCCGGGCAGCGCCAGCGAGGCGAGACCGGCGAAGAAGAGCACCCCGGCGAGCACCGGCACGAGCTTGCCCGCGCCGCCGAAGTCGCTGATCAGCGCCGAGCCCCGGCGGGCGATCAGCATGCCCACCACCAGGAAGAGCAGGCCGGTGGCCAGGCCGTGGTTGAGCATGTAGAGCACCGCGCCGGTGCCGGCCTGGGTGGTGAAGGCGAAGATGCCGACCCCGATGAACCCGAAGTGCGCGATCGAGGTGTACGACACCAGCCGCTTGAGGTCGTTCTGCCCGACTGCCAGCAGCGCGGCGTAGATGATGCCGATCACGCCGAGCGCCAGCGCCCACGGGGCGAACCACCTCGACGCCTCGGGGAAGAGCGGCAGGCAGTACCGCAGGATCCCGAAGGTGCCGACCTTGTCCAGCACGCCGACCAGCAGCGCCGCCGCGCCGGCCGGGGCCGCGCCACCGGCGTCCGGCAGCCAGGTGTGGAACGGGAAGAACGGCGCCTTGATGGCGAACGCGAGGAAGAAGCCGAGGAAGAGCCAGCGGGCCGTGTCGGTGGCGAACTCGGCCTGGCTGAGCGCCTGCCAGTCGAAGGTCTTGCCGCCGACCACCCAGAGGCCGATCACCGCGGCGAGCATGAACAGGCCGCCGACCAGGGAGTAGAGGAAGAACTTCACCGCGGCGTACTGCCGCTGGTGGCCGCCGTAGCTGCCGATGAGGAAGTACATCGGCACCAGCATGACCTCGAAGAACACGTAGAACAGGAAGACGTCGGCGGCGGCGAAGACGCCGATCATCGTGCACTCGAGGACGAGCAGCAGCGCGAAGTAGACCGGCACCGAGCGCTTGGACGACTCGGCGTCGTGCCACGACGCCAGGATCACCAGCGGCACCAGGATCGCGATCAGCATCAGCATGACCAGCGCGATGCCGTCCACCTCGAAGGTGAAGTTGACGCCCCAGTTCGGGATCCACGCGTACGACTCGCGGAACTGGAACCGGTCACCGTCGGCCTGGAAGGTGATCCACATGGCCACCGAGAGCACCAGCACCAGCAGCGACCAGCCGAACGCCACCAGCTTGGCCAGGTCCGGGTTGCGCCGCGGCAGCAGCGCCACGACCAGGGCGCCGAGCAGCGGCGCCACGGTCAGCACCGAGAGGAACGGGAAGTTGGACATTATTCGGCCTTACCTCCGTCGTGACTGCGTGGCCCGCCGGCGGGGGCGGCCCCGTTGAGGTCGATCACGCCAGCCACCCCGCCTGCACCGCCAGGAACGCCGCCACCACGAGCAGCGCGCCGGTCAGGATCGAGGTCGCGTACGACCGCACGAAACCGGTCTGCAGCCGCCGGAGCCGGCCCGAGCCCCCGCCCACCGCGGCGGCGAGGCCGTTGACCAGCCCGTCGACGCCCCGGTTGTCGAGGAAGACCAGCGCCCGGGTGAGGAAGATGCCCGGCTTCTCGAAGACCGCCTCGTTGACGGCGTCCGTGTAGAGGTTCCGGCGGGCGGCGGTGACCAGCACGCCGGCCGGCTGCGGCTCGGTGGCCGTGCCGTTGCGGAACAGGAACCAGGCCAGCCCGGCGCCGAGGACGGTCACCAGCAGCGAGAGCGTGGTGATCAGCCAGTGGGCGAGGACGGCCTCGTGGCCCTCCTCCTGGCCGCCCAGGCCGGCGGTCGCCTCCAGCCAGTCGGGCACCGACGTGGCGAGCAGGAAGCCCGCCGCGACCGAGCCGATCGCCAGCAGGATCAGCGGGATGGTCATCAGCTTCGGCGACTCGTGCGGGTGCTCGATGTCCTCGGTCCAGCGGGCCGGGCCGTGGAAGGTGAGCACGAAGAGCCGGGTCATGTAGAACGCGGTGAGCCCGGCGCCGAGCAGCGCCGCCATGCCGAAGAGCCATGCCGTCCAGCCCTCCCGCTCGAACGCGGCCACGATGATCGGCTCCTTCGAGAAGAAGCCGGAGAACGGGAACATGCCGATGATGGCCAGCCAGCCCATCATGAAGGTCAGCCAGGTGACCTTCATGTACTTCGACAGGTTGCCGAAGCGGCGGATGTCCACCTGGTCGTTCATGCCGTGCATGACCGAACCGGCGCCGAGGAACATGTTGGCCTTGAAGAAGCCGTGCGCCAGCAGGTGCACGATGGCCAGCGCGTACGCCGCGCCGCCCAGGCCGACGCCGAGGAACATGTAGCCGATCTGGCTCACCGTCGACCAGGCCAGCACCCGCTTGATGTCGTCCTTGGCGGCGCCGATGAGGCAGCCCATCAGCAGGGTGACCGCGCCGACGCTGACCACCACGAGCTGGAGGGTGTGGTCGGCCGAGAAGATCGGGTTGGAGCGGGCGATCAGGTAGACGCCCGCGGTGACCATGGTCGCCGCGTGGATGAGCGCGGAGACCGGCGTCGGGCCCTCCATCGCGTCCGGCAGCCACGCCTGGAGCGGGAACTGGCCGGACTTGCCGGTGGCGCCGAGCAGCAGCAGCAGGCCGAGCACCAGCACGGTGGTGCCGCTCAGCGCGCCGACGCCGTTGAAGACCTCGTCGTACTGGGTGGTGCCGAGCATGGCGAACATGACGAAGATGCCGATGGCCAGGCCGGCGTCGCCGACCCGGTTCATCAGGAACGCCTTCTTGCCGGCGGTGGCCGCGCTCGGCCGGCCGTACCAGAAGGAGATCAGCAGGTACGACGCCAGGCCGACGCCCTCCCAGCCGAAGTAGAGCATCACGTAGTTGTTGCCGAGCACCAGCAGCAGCATCGCGGCGACGAACAGGTTGAAGTACCCGAAGAACCGCCGCCGGCCCTCGTCGTGCGCCATGTACTCGACCGCGTAGAGGTGGATCAGGAAACCCACCCCGGTGATCAGCAGCACGAAGACCGCGGCCAGCGGGTCGAAGAGCAGACCGAAGTCCACCTTCAGGTCGCCGACCGTGATGAACTGCCAGAGGCTCTGCTCGACCTGCTTGTTCTCCAGGCCACGCAGCTGGAAGAAGTAGGTCAGGCCGAGCACGAAGGCGGCGCCGATGGCCGCCACGCCCAGCCAGTGACCCCAGCGGTCCGCCCGCTTGCCGAGCAGCAGCAGGATCGCCGCGCTCACCAGCGGGATGGCCACCAGCAGCCAGACACTGCCCAACAGCCCGCTGGCCTGGGCGAATTCCACAGTTTCTTCCACCGGAGGCCCCTCAGTACTTCAGCAGGTTGGCGTCGTCGACGCTCGCCGAGCGTCGGGTCCGGAAGATCGACATGATGATCGCGAGCCCGACCACGACCTCGGCCGCGGCCACCACCATCACGAAGAACGCCATGATCTGACCGTTCAGGTCACCGTTGATGCGGCTGAACGTGACCAGCGTCAGGTTGGCCGCGTTGAGCATCAGCTCGACGCACATGAACAGCACGATGGCGTTGCGCCGGATCAGCACGCCGACGGCGCCGATGGTGAACAGCACCGCCGCGAGGATCAGGTAGTAGTCCGGGGTCATCGCTGAGCCAGCCTTTCGTTCGCGACTGCGGGGCTCCGCTCCGCTGCACTCCTCGCGCTCACCGCTCTGTCCCCTTCAGCGTGTTCTCCTCGGCGGTCAGCTCGCGGACCGGCAGGATCTCCGGGATGCTGCGGTCGGTCAGCCGGCCGTCGGGCAGGCGGGCCGGGGTGGCCACCGAGGACGACGTGGCGAAGACGCCCGGTCCGGGCTTCGGGCCGGGGTAGTTGCCGGGGCGGAACCGGGCCTTCATGGTGGCGACCTGGTCCATCCGGTCCTCCTTGCGCCGCTCCACGTGCGCCAGCACCATCGCGCCCACCGCGGCCGTGATGAGCAGCGCGGAGGTCAGCTCGAAGGCGAAGACGTACTTGGTGAAGAGCAGCCGGGCGATGCCCTGCACGTTGCCCTCGGCGTTCGGCCGGTCCAGACCGACCGCCTGTACGCCCTCCAGCGCCCGGTAGAGCCCGGAGCCGATCAGGCCGGCGAAGCCGAGCCCGAGCACCACCGCGGCGACCCGCTGGCCGCGCAGCGTCTCGATCAGCGAGTCGGAGGCGTCCCGGCCGACCAGCATCAGCACGAACAGGAACAGCATCATGATCGCGCCGGTGTAGACGATGATCTGCACCATGCCGATGAACGGCCCGGCCTGGAGCACGTAGAACACGCCCAGGCAGAGCATGGTCAGCACCAGCCAGAGCGCCGAGTGGACCGCGTTGCGCGCCCAGACCATGCCGATCGCCCCGATCAGGGCCAGCGGGGCGAGGATCCAGAAGGTGACCTCCTCACCCCCGGACACCTGGCCCGCCGCGGCGAGCACCGTCTGACTGGTCATGCTCCTGCTCCCTTGCCCGCCTCGGCCCGCTGAGCGGCCTGCTCGGCGCCGGGGAAGGTCACGCCGGGGTGCTCCTCCACCTGGTACCGGCCCGGGCCCATCGGCGAGTGCTCGGCGCCGGCCGAGGTGCCCGGGTTGGTCAGCGCGCCGACGTAGTAGTCCTTCTCGCTGTCGCCCAGCCGCATCGGGTGCGGCGGCTGCTCCATGCCCGGCAGCAGCGGCGCGAGCAGCTGCTCCTTCGTGAAGATCAGGTCCTGCCGGTTGTCCCGGGCCAGCTCGTACTCGTTGCTCATGGTGAGCGAACGGGTCGGGCAGGCCTCGATGCAGAGCCCGCAGAAGATGCACCGGGCGTAGTTGATCTGGTAGACGCTGGCGTACCGCTCACCCGGGGAGAAGCGCTGCTCCTCGGTGTTGTCGCCACCCTCCACGTAGATCGCGTCCGCCGGGCAGGCCCAGGCGCACAGCTCGCAGCCGATGCACTTCTCCAGCCCGTCCGGGTGCCGGTTGAGGATGTGCCGCCCGTGGTAGCGCGGCGCCGAGACCGGCGGCTTGAACGGGTAGTCGGTGGTGACGACCTTCTTGAACATGTGCGAGAAGGTGACCCCGAAGCCCTTGAACGTTCCGGTGATCGCGCCCACGTCACACCTCCCCTGACTCGGAGCCGGCGACGACGTTGGCCGGCTCCCGCTCGGCGACCACGCGCTTGGTGCGCGGGCTCGGCGGAACCTGAAGATCCATCGGCGGCAGCGGGAAGCTGCCGTGCGGACGGCTGTTCACCTGCTCCTGGAGCGGTGCCCTCGGCGCCTTCTTCCGGGTCGGCCAGAAGAGCGTGGCCAGCAGCAGGAGGCCCGCGGCGATGCCGGTGGCGAGCAGCCGGTCCTTGGTCTGCCAGTCCTCGATCGAGCGGAGCCCGCTCAGCACCAGGATCCAGACCAGGTTGATCGGCAGCAGGACCTTCCAGCCGAAGCGCATGAACTGGTCGTAGCGGAGCCGGGGCAGGGTGCCCCGCAGCCAGACGAAGACGAAGACCAGGATGATGACCTTGCCGAAGAACCAGAGCATCGGCCACCAACCCGAGTTGGCGCCCGACCATAGGGTGATCGGCCAGGGTGCCCGCCAGCCGCCGAGGAAGAGCGTGGTGGTGACCGCGGACATGGTCACCATCGAGACGTACTCGGAGAGCATGAAGAGCGCGAACTTGAGCGAGCTGTACTCGGTCATGAAGCCCGCGACCAGCTCCGACTCCGCCTCGGGCAGGTCGAACGGCGCTCGGTTGGTCTCACCGACCATGGCGATGAAGAAGATGACGAAGCTGGGCAGCAGCAGGATCGCGTACCAGCCGGGGGCCGGGATCTGCTGGCCGGCGATGGTGAGCTGGGTGGCGTCGCCCTGTGCGGCGACGATCCCGCTGGTCGACATCGTGCCGGCGGTCATGAACACCGCCACGATGCTCAGCCCCATGGCGACCTCGTAGGAGATCATCTGTGCGCTGGACCGGAGACCGCCGAGCAGCGGGTACGTCGAGCCGGAGGCCCAGCCGCCGAGCACGATGCCGTAGATGCCCATCGAGGAGCAGGCGAGGATCACCAGCACCGCCACCGACACGTCGGTGACCTGCAGCGGCGTCCAGTGGCCGAAGATGCTCACCTTCGGGCCGAACGGCACCACCGACAGCGCGGTGACCGCGGAGATCACCGAGATGGTCGGCGCGAAGAAGAAGACCACCTTGTCGGCGGTGCGCGGGAGGATGTCCTCCTTGAACGCCATCTTCAGGCCGTCCGCGAGGGTCTGCAGCAGGCCGAACGGGCCGACCTGGTTCGGGCCGGGCCGCACCGCCATGCGGCCGACCACCCGGCGCTCGAACCAGACGCCGAGCAGCGTGGCCAGCAGGCCGAAGACGAACGCGAAGACGATCTTCCCGAGGACCAGCCACCACGGGTCCTTGCCGAAGTCGGCGAGTGTGGGGTCCTGCGCCGCGAGGATGACGGTGTTCACTGGGCACTCCCGGTGTTGAGGAGCGGACCCGGACGGCCGGCCGCGTCCGCGGCGACCGCCGCGGCCGAGACCTGCACGACCTCGCCGGACGTCGCGCCGAGGCTGCGCCGGACGGTCGAGCCGGGTGAGTTGGTCGGCAGCCAGACGACGCCGTCCGGCATCTCGGTGATCGCCGCCGGCAGGGTGACCGCGCCGCGGTCGGTGCCGACGGTCACCGGGTCGCCGTCCGCGACACCGAGCGCCTCGGCGGTGCCCTTGCCCAGCCGGACCACCGGCGGGCGGGCGGTGCCGGCGAGGTGCTCGTCGCCGTCGGTGAGGCTGCCCAGGTCGATGAGCTGGTGCCAGGTCGCCAGCACGGCCTCGCCGGCGCCGGGCTGCGGCACGGTGGCCGGCTCGACCGACGGAGCGGACGGCCGGTCCACCCGGGTCGGCGGCAGCGCGCCCAGCTCCCGGCGGACGCTCTGCACGTCGCCGGTGCCCAGCCGCACGTCGAGCTGCGCGGCGATCGCGTCGAGCGCCCGGCCGTCGGTCATCGCCTCGGTCTCCAGCACCTTCTCGAAGGTGCGCAGCCGGCCCTCCCAGTCCAGGAAGCTGCCGGCCTTCTCGACCACCGGGGCGACCGGGAGGACCACGTCGGCCCGGCGGGCCACCGCGCTCATCCGCAGCTCCAGGCTGACCAGGAACGGCACCGCGTCCAGGGCCTGCTCGGCCAGGCGCGGGTCGGCCAGGTCGGCCGGGTCGACGCCGGCCACCACGAGGGCGCCGACCTGACCGTTCGCCGCGGCGGTGAGGATCCCGTCGGTGTCCCGGCCGGCCTGGCTCGGGATCACCCCGGCCGGGATGTCCCACGCCTCGCCCAGCTCGGCGCGGGCGGCCGGCTCGGTGACCACGCGGCCACCGGGGAGCAGGTTGGGCAGGCAGCCCGCGTCGACCGCGCCCCGGTCACCCGCGCGCCGCGGCACCCAGGCCAGCTTGGCCCCGGTACGCCGGGCCACGTCCGCCGCGGCGGAGAGGCCGCCGGGCACCGCGCCCAGCCGCTCGCCGACGATCAGGATGGCGCCCGGCTGGCTCAGCGCCTCGGCCACCGTGGTGTGCTCGGCCAGCACGCTGGCCTCCTCGCCCGGCACCACCCGGGCCAGCTTGGCCCCGAGCTTCTCCAGGCCACTGGTCGCGAACGGCGCGAGCGCGTAAACGGTGAGCTTCTTCTTCAGGTACGCCTTGCGCAGCCGCAGGAAGAGGATGGGGCACTCCTCCTCCGGCTCCAGGCCGACCAGCACCACGGCGGGCGCGTTCTCCACGTCCGCGTAGGTCACGTCGGTGACTCCGGCGACGCTGCTGGCCAGGAAGTCGGCCTCCTCGCGGGAGACCGGGCGGGCCCGGAAGTCGATGTCGTTGGTGTGCAGCGCGACCCGGGCGAACTTCGCGTACGCGTAGGCGTCCTCGACGGTGAGCCGGCCGCCGGTCAGCACCGCCGTGCCGTGCCCGCCGTCCCGGGCGGCGCGCAGCCCCTCGGCGGCCCGGGTCAGCGCCTCGCTCCACGACGCCTCGCGCAGCTCACCGGTCTTGCCGTCCCGCACGAGCGGGGTGGTGAGCCGGTCGAACGCGCGGGTGTACTGGAAGCCCCAGCGACCCTTGTCGCAGTTCCACTCCTCGTTCACCGCCGGGTCGTCGCCGGCCAGCCGGCGCAGCACCTTGCCGCGGCGCCAGTCGGTGCGCTGGGCGCAGCCGGCCGCGCAGTGCTCGCAGGCGCTGGGGGTGGAGACCAGGTCGAACGGGCGGGCCCGGAACCGGTACTGCGCGCCGGTCAGCGCGCCCACCGGGCAGATCTGCACGGTGTTCCCGGAGAAGTAGGAGTTGAACGGGACGTCCCCGGCATCGCCCTCCTCGCCGTACGCGTCGTCCCGGTAGATGTTGATCTCCTCGGCGGACGACCGGCCCATCAGGTCGATGAACTTGTCGCCGGCGATCTCCTCGGAGAACCGGGTGCAGCGTTGGCAGAGCACGCAGCGCTCGCGGTCGAGCAGCACCTGGGTGCTGATCGGCAGCGGCTTGGGGTACTCCCGCTTGTGCTCGTGGAACCGGGAGTCCGTGCGGCCGGTGGACATGGCCTGGTTCTGCAGCGGGCACTCGCCGCCCTTGTCGCACATCGGGCAGTCCAGGGGGTGGTTGAGGAGCAGCAGCTCCATCACCCCCTCCTGGGCCTTCTTGGCGACCGGGGAGGTGAGCTGGGTCCGCACCACCATGCCGTCGGCCACCGTCTGGGTGCAGGAGGCGACCGGCTTGCGCTGGCCCTCCACCTCCACCAGGCACTGCCGGCAGGCGCCGGCCGGGGCCAGCAGCGGGTGGTCGCAGAACCGCGGGATCTCGGTGCCCAACTGCTCGGCGACCCGGATCAGCAGCGCCCCCTTGGGGGCGGTGACCTGGACGCCGTCGATGGTCAGGGTGACGGTCTCGGTCTGCTTTGCTACGTCGGTCATCAGTGGGCTCCCACCAGCTGCTTCTCGGAGAGCTTCGGCGCGGTACGTCCCTCGATGTAGTCGAGGTAGTCCTGCTTGAAGTACTTCAGCGACGAGGTCACCGGGCTGGTCGCACCGTCACCCAGGCCGCAGAACGAGCGGCCGAGGATGTTGTCGCAGGTGTCGAGCAGGGTGTCCAGGTCCTCGTGGGTGCCCTGACCGGAGAGGATCCGCCGGTAGACCCGGACCATCCAGTAGTTGCCCTCGCGGCACGGGGTGCACTTGCCGCACGACTCGTGGTGGTAGAACTCCAGCCACCGGTAGGTCGCGTACACCGGGCAGTCCTGGTCGGAGAAGATCTGCGTGGCCGTGGTGCCCAGGATCGAGCCGGCCGCCGCCACCCCCTCGAAGTCCAGCGGCACGTCCAGGTGCTCGGCGGTGAGCAGCGGCGTCGACGAGCCGCCCGGGGTCCAGAACTTCAGGTTGTGCCCGGGCTGCATGCCGCCGGCCAGCTCGATCAGCTCGCGCAGCGTGATCCCCATCGAGCACTCGAACTGGCCCGGGTTGGCGATCCGGCCGGAGAGCGAGTAGATCATCGGGCCGGACGACTTCTCCGTCCCCATGGTCTTCCACCAGTCGGCGCCGCCCAGCACGATGTACGGCACGCTGGCGATGGTGCCGACGTTGTTCACCACGGTCGGGCTGGCGTACAGGCCGTGGGTCGCCGGGAACGGCGGGCGCAGCCGGGGCTGGCCCCGGAAGCCCTCCAGCGAGTCCAGCAGCGCGGTCTCCTCACCGCAGATGTACGCCCCGGCGCCGGAGTGCACCACCAGGTCCAGGTCGAAGCCGGTGCCCTGGATGTTCCGGCCGAGGTAGCCCTTGGCGTACGCCTCCCGCACGGCGTTGCGCAGCCGGCGGGCGGCGTGCACGGCCTCACCGCGGATGTAGATGTACGCCCGGTTGGCCCGGATCGCGTATGAGGCGATGATGACGCCCTCAACCAGCGAGTGCGGGTCGTGGGTCATCAGCGGCAGGTCCTTGCAGGTGCCCGGCTCGCCCTCGTCCGCGTTCACCACGAGGTAGTGCGGCTTGCCGTCGCCCTGCGGGATGAACCCCCACTTGAGGCCGGTCGGGAAGCCCGCGCCGCCGCGGCCACGCAGCCCGGAGTCCTTGATCAGCTGGATCAGGTCGTCCGGGTGCGCCTTGAGCGCCTTGCGCAGGGCGGCGTAGCCGTCCAGCTTCTCGTAGGTGCCGATCCGCCAGGCGTCCGGCGACAGCCAGCGCTTGGTGAGCACCGGCGTCAGCTTGGCCAGCGTCTCCGGCCGAGGAGCGGTCACTTCTGGACCCCCGTTCCGCTCGCGTCCGCCGGGGTCGTGCCATTGCGGCCCGACGACGCTTCGTTGAGGTTGCGCTGCTGCGCCCCGGCCTCGTCGCCGGCGGGCTTGCCGTCACCGGCCGGCGGGTTGGCCGCCGCGCCGGCGGCCTCGGCCGCCTGGGCGTCGCGGGGCGCCGGCGCCGTGGCGTCCGTCGGGACCTTGGTGCCGGGGGCGTCCGGCACGGCGGTGCCCGCGTCCGGCTGCCGGGTCTCGGCGGTACGCACCTGCGGCGACTTGTCGTCCGGCGCCTTGACGTCCGGCGCGGTGCTGCCGGCGGCTGCCTCCGGCTTCGCCGGCTCGGCGACGCCGGCCGCCCTGGTCGGGGCGGACGCTCCGTCGCCACCCTTGACCGGAGCGGCGGCGGCCTCGGCCGGGGCCGGCTTGGCGGCCTCCGCCTTCGCCTTCGCCTCGGCGGCGGCCTTGTCGGCCTCGGCCTTGCTGCGGATCGGGGTGTTCGGGTCGAAGCCCGGCACCGAGATGCCGTGCTGCTCGGCCAGGCGCAGGCCGCGCAGGGTCGGCTCGCCGGGCCCGCCGTCGGCCACCGCGCCGTCCCGCTCGTCGGCGAAGCCGGCGAGCTGGACGGCCATCTCCTTGAGGGTGCAGAGCCGGGCGCCCCGGGTCGGCATCGGCCGGCCGCCGGCCCGCAGCTCCTCCACCACGCCGAGCGCGCCCTGCGGGTCGACGTTGTCGAAGAAGTCGTAGTTGACCGTCATGACCGGGCCGTAGTCGCACGCCGCCAGGCACTCGGCGTGCTCCAGGGTGATCTTCCCGTCCGCGGTGGTCTCGTCGTGCCCGACGCCCAGGTGCTCGGCGAGGGTGTCGTAGACCTCCTGGCCGCCGAGCACGTTGCACATCGTGTTGGTGCAGACGCTGACCAGGTAGTCGCCGGTCGGCTTGCGCTTGTACATGGTGTAGAAGGTGGCGACCGCGCCGACCTGGGCCTTGTTCAGGCCGAGCACCTCGGCGCAGAACTCGACCCCGGCCGGGGAGACGTACCCCTCCTCGGACTGGACCAGGTGCAGCAGCGGCAGCAGCGCCGAGCGGGACCGGTCCGCCGGGTACCGGGCGATGATCTCCCGCGCCCGCTCCCGGGTCTGTTCAGTGAAAACGGTCATCGGTCACAACCACCCATCACGGGGTCCAGCGAGGCGCCACCGGCGATCACGTCGGCGATCAGGCCACCCTCGGCCATCGCCGGGAGGGCCTGGAGGTTGACGAAGCTCGGCTCCCGGTAGTGCACCCGGTAGGGCCGGGTACCGCCGTCGGAGACCGCGTGCACGCCCAGTTCGCCGCGGGGCGACTCGACGGCGACGTACACCTGGCCCGGCGGGACCCGGAAGCCCTCGGTGACGAGCTTGAAGTGGTGGATCAGCGACTCCATCGACTGACCCATGATCTTGGCGACGTGCTCCAGCGAGTTGCCCATGCCGTCGACGCCGATGGCGAGCTGCGCCGGCCAGGCGATCTTGCGGTCGGCCACCATCACCGGGCCCGGCTTGAGCCGGTCGAGGGCCTGCTCGACCAGCTTCAGCGACTCGCGGATCTCGGCCAGCCGGACCAGGTAGCGGCCCCAGACATCGCCGTCGGTGTGCGTCGGCACGTCGAACTCGTACGTCTCGTAGCCGCAGTACGGCATGGTCTTGCGCAGGTCCCAGGCGAGGCCGGCGGAGCGCAGCACCGGACCGGTCACGCCGAGCGCGAGGCAGGCGGTCACGTCGAGGACCGCCACGTTCTTCGTCCGCTCGATCCAGATCGGCTGGCCGGAGAGGAGGTCCTCGTACTCCTTGAGCTTCTTCGGCATCAGCTTGAGGAAGTCGCGGATCTTGACGATCGCGTCGTCCGGCACGTCCTGCGCGACGCCGCCCGGCCGCACGTACGCGTGGTTCATGCGCAGGCCAGTGATGGTCTCGAAGATGTCGAGGATGTACTCCCGCTCGCGGAAGCCGTACAACATCATGTTGATCGCGCCCAGCTCCATGCCGGTGGTGGCCAGCCAGACCAGGTGCGACGAGATCCGGTTGAGCTCCATCATCAGCACCCGGATGGTGGTGGCCCGCTCGGTCACCTCGTCGGTGATGCCGAGCAGCTTCTCCACCGCGAGCGCGTACGCCGTCTCGTTGAACAGCGGGGAGAGGTAGTCCATCCGGGTCACGAAGGTCGAGCCCTGGACCCAGTTGCGGTATTCGAGGTTCTTCTCGATGCCGGTGTGCAGGTAGCCGATGACCGAGCGGGCCTCGCGGACCGTCTCGCCCTCCAGCTCCAGGATCAGCCGGAGCACGCCGTGCGTGGACGGGTGCTGCGGACCCATGTTGACGACGATCCGCTCGTCGTTGATCGGGTCCGTGCCGGAGACGACCTGGTCCCAGTCCCCACCGGTGACGGTGAAGACCTTGCCCTCGGTCGTCTCGCGCTCGGTCGCGTAGTTCGACGTGGTCACTGGTAGGACCTCCTACGGTCCGGCGGCGGGATTTCCGCACCCTTGTACTCGACGGGGATGCCGCCGAGCGGGTAGTCCTTGCGCTGCGGGTGCCCCTCCCAGTCGTCCGGCATGAGGATCCGGGTCAGGTTGGGGTGGCCGTCGAAGACGATGCCGAACATGTCGTACGTCTCCCGCTCCTGCCAGTCGGCGGTCGGGTAGACGGCGGTGACGCTCGGCAGGTGCGGGTCCTCGGCGGAGACCGCGGCCTCCAGCCGGACCCGGCGCCGGTAGGTCATCGAGGTGAGCTGGTAGACCACGTGCAGCCGGCGCCCCTCCGCGCCCAGGTAGTCCACTCCGGACACCGACGAGCAGAGCTCGAAGCGGAGCGCCAGGTCGTCGCGCATCACCTGGCAGACCTCGGCGATCCGCTCCGGGCGGACGTGCAGGGTCAGCTCGCCCCGATCGACCACGACCTTCTCGATCGCGTCGCCGAACTGGGGGTACGCCTCCTCCAGCGCGTCGCGGACCTCGTCGAAGTAGCCCCCGTACGGCCGGGCGGCCTCCTCGATCGGCTTGCGCTGGCGGACCAGGCCGCCGTAGCCGGAAACGTCGCCGGTGCCCTGGTTGCCGAACATGCCGCGCCCGGCCGGGCTGGCCGGCGGGTACTCCGCCGGGGCGGTGCTGCTGGCGCCGGCCGGGGTGGTCGGGACCGGCACGCCGCCGTCGTTGTTCTTGTCGTTCGGTGCCGTCACTGCGCCTGCCCTCCGTTCGCGACTGCGGGGCTCCGCTCCGCTGCACTCCTCGCGCTCACTTAGGGCCCCCCTGCGACTGGAGGTGGTTCTGCGCCTTCATCCAGTTCTCGATCCGCAGCTGCTCCTCGCGCCCCTCGCGGACCGCCTTCGTCCACTCGGCGCGCCGGGCCTTGTCGTTGCGGTACGACGACGGCATCGAGCCGTAGGGCACGACGGGCACGTCACCGCGCTCCTTGCGGGCCTCCAGCATCTTGCGGCCGTTCGGGCCCAGCGGCTCGTACATGATCTTCTCGCGGAGCTTGAGCACCGCGTCGATGAGCATCTCGGGCCGGGGCGGGCAGCCCGGGAGGTACATGTCGACCGGCACGATGTGGTCGACGCCCTGCACGATGGCGTAGTTGTTGAACATGCCGCCGCTGCTGGCGCAGACGCCCATCGAGATGACCCAGCGGGGCTCGGCCATCTGGTCGTAGATCTGGCGCAGCACCGGGGCCATCTTCTGGCTCACCCGGCCGGCCACGATCATCAGGTCCGCCTGCCGCGGCGAGGCCCGGAAGACCTCCATGCCCCAGCGGCCCATGTCGTAGTGCGGACCACCGGCGGCCATCATCTCGATGGCACAGCAGGCCAGGCCGAAGGTGGCGCCCCAGACGGACGACTTCCGCGACCAGTTGACCAGCTTCTCCACGGAGGTGAGCAGGACGCCGGCCGGGAGCTTCTCCTCGATGCCCATCTGACCTACCTCCCTCAGTCCCAGTCCAGGCCGCCGCGCCGCCAGACGTAGGCGTAGGCGACGAAGACCGCGACGATGAACAGGACCATCTCCACGAAGCCGAAGATCGGCAGGGCGTCGAAGGAGACCGCCCAGGGGTAGAGGAAGATGATCTCGATGTCGAAGACGATGAAGAGCATCGCCGTCAGGTAGAACTTGACCGGGAACCGGCCGCCGCCGACCGGCTGCGGGCTCGGTTCGATGCCGCACTCGTACGCCTCGAGCTTGGCCTTGTTAAGACGCCGGGGGCCGGCGAATCGGGCGGCGGCCACGGAGAACAGCGCGAACCCCGCGGCGAGGGCGAACAGCCCGATGATCGGTGCGTAAGGAGAGAGCGTCATCGTTGTCTCCTGCTCGTCCTTCCCTGACCTCGGTGGTTAGCGAAAATCACACTATTCACGTCCCTCACGACCTCGTCGGCGGGGGTCGATCCTTGTCGGCCCCGGGGCGATGGCGCCCCGGTGGACGGTGGTCTACACGGCGGGGGCCACCCTCGTCATCGCGTTGATGACCCGGTCCATGGCGTCGCCGCCCCGGGTGTCGGTGAGGTTGGCCAGCAGCTTGAGCACGAAGCGCATCAGCATCGGGTGCGGCATGCCGTGCTTGGTGGCCATCCGCATCACCTCGGGCCGTCCGATGAGCTTCACGAAGATCCCGCCGAGCCGGTAGTAGCCCCCGAAGCGGGCCTTCAGCTCCTGCGGGTACGCCAGCAGCGCCCGCTCCCGCTCCGTGCCGGCCGGCCGGGCGAGCGCCTGCACCGCCACCTCGGCGGCCAGCTCGCCGGACTCCATCGCGTACGCGATGCCCTCGCCGTTGAACGGGTTGACCATGCCACCGGAGTCGCCCACCAGCAGGACCCCGCGGGTGTAGTGCGGGACCCGGTTGAAGCCCATCGGCAGCGCGGCGCCGAGGATCGGCCCCTCCGCGTTGGCCTCGTCGGTCATCCCCCAGTCCTCGGGGGTGTTGGCCAGCCAGTCGGTGAGCAGCCGCCGGTAGTTCGTCTTGCCGAACGCCGAGGAGGAGTTGAGCACGCCCAGGCCGACGTTCACCCGGCCGTCGCCGAGACCGAAGATCCAGCCGTAGCCGGGCAGCAGCGCGTCGTTGCCCTTGGCCCGCAGCTCCAGCCAGGACTCCAGGTAGTCGTCGTCGTGCTTGGCGGGCGAGCGGTAGTAGCGGCGGACGGCCACGCCGATCGGCCGGTCCTCGCGCTTGGCCAGCCCGAGGGCGAGCGGGAAGCGGCCGGAGACGCCGTCCGCGGCGACCACCAGCGGCGCGTGGAAGCTGGCCGGCTCCTTGTCCGGGCCGACCTCGGCCTGCACGCCGATCACCCGGTCGTCGGCGTCGAGCACCGGACCCAGCACGTTGACGCTGGTCCGCAGCTTCGCGCCGGCGGCGACCGCCCGCTGGGCGAGCAGGTCGTCGAAGTCGAGCCGGGTGCGGACCAGGCCGTAGTTCGGGAAGCTGGCCAGGTCGGGCCAGTCCAGTTCCAGGCGTACCCCGCCGCCGATCACCCGGAGGCCCTTGTTGTGCAGCCAGCCGGCCTCGGGCGAGGTGTCCACGCCCATCCGGATGAGCTGCCGCACGGCCCGGGGGGTGAGCCCGTCGCCGCAGACCTTCTCCCGGGGAAACTCGGTCTTCTCCAGCAGCAGCACGCGCACGCCGTGCCGCGCCAGGTGGTACGCAGTCGCCGATCCGCCGGGACCGGCGCCCACGACGATGACGTCGGCGTCGTTCTCCACCGCGGTCATCCGCGCCTCCTCCCGCATGCTCGTGAAATGCTTCACAAGCCGATCCGGTTGGAGTCTATGACCGGCGTTACACCTGTATGCGCTGAGGGGGGCCTAACTCGCGCAAGCGGGCCGGTGAGAGTCGGTCAGGAGCGTGCCGGGGTGGCCGGTCCCAGGCCGGCGTCGAGCCGGATCGCCTCGGGCAGGTGCTCGCGCAGCGCGCCGCCGGCCGCGCGGTCGAGCGCGGCCAGCACCTCGGCGACCACCTGACGGACATCCGCGGGATCCGCGCCGGCCAGTTCCCGGAGCTGCGCGATGAGCTCGGCGGCGTCGTCGTCGGTGGCCGTCTGGTCTCGTGCCGTCATGGGGGCGAGCCTACGGGACAAAGTAGACCTGAAACGGATATTCGCGAAAAGGCCGGTTTATACCGGCTCGGCCTCAGTTCCGGATCGCGCGGTGCAGCGCCACGACCCCGCCGGTCAGGTTGCGCCAGCCCACCCGGCCCCAGCCGGCCGCGCCGACCCGCGCCGCCAGCGCCGCCTGGTCCGGCCAGGCCCGGATCGACTCCGCCAGGTAGACGTAGGCGTCGGGGTTGCTCGACACCGCGCGGGCCACCGCCGGCAGGGACCGCATCAGGTACGACAGGTAGACCGTGCGGAACGCCGGGTTGACCGGGGTGCTGAACTCGCAGACCACCAGCCGGCCGCCCGGCCGGGTGACCCGGGCCAGCTCGCGCAGCGCCGCGTCGGTGTCGTTGACGTTGCGCAGCGCGAAGGAGATGGTCACCGCGTCGAAGCTGGCGTCGGCGAACGGCAGCCGCAGCGCGTCACCGGCCAGCAGCGGCACCCCCGGCCGGGTGCGCTTGCCGGCGTGCAGCATGCCGAGCGACAGGTCGGCGCCCACCGCGTACGCCCCGGAATGGGCCAGTTCCTCGGTCGAGACGCCGGTGCCGGCGCCCACGTCCAGCACCCGCTCGCCGGGGCGCAGCCCGAGCGCCTCCCGGGTGGCCCGCCGCCAGAACCGGTCCTGCCCGAAGGAGAGCACGGTGTTGGTCAGGTCGTAGCGGGCGGCCACGCCGTCGAACATCGCGGCGACCTCGTGCGGCTGCTTGTCCAGGCTGGCGCGCTGGCCCTGCGGGGTACGGCTCACCCCTCCACTCTGCCAGCCGACCCGCGCCCGACTCCTCCCGGGTACGCGAAGGGCGGGGTGGTCACCCACCCCGCCCCGGCACTGTCCATGTCGGTCAGTCCTCGGTCCGCTCGTCGGTCGGCGTGACGAGAACCACCTTCCGGCGGCGGGGGAGCACCAGCAGCGCCCCGCCGGCCAGCAGGATGGCCGCGCCGACCCCGGCGATCAGCCCCACCTGCACACCGGTCACCGGCAGTCCGCCGCCGGAGCGACGTCGGGGCGCGTCAGAACTTCGTCGATGAATTCCTCCGTCCGCAAGGGAACGCAGACAGCAGGGGCGGGATGGTGGACCCATCCCGCCCCTGCTGCTGTGCGTTATGTGAACGGCCCTCGCAGGCCGATGGAGGACGACCGCCAAGCGGACGTCGACAGACTAGCCGCCGGCGTCGCCGCGCGGGTCAAGGTCGCGCTGGTCGCCGCCGTCCTGTTATCTCGCCGGCCGGTGGACCCCTCGATCGGGGGAAACGGGGTCAGTTGACCTCGACCAGCGGGAGCGACTTCCCGGCCCCGCCGCCCGGCAAGGCGATCGAGGAGAAGTGCGAGACCACCCGGTCGTCGCTCGGGTCGTCGGCCGGGGTCCGGTGCACCGCGAGCCGGTTGTAGAGCGTGTCCCGCTGGGCCGGGATCCGGTCGGCGGTGCGGATCATCGAGATCAGCTCGTGCAGGTTCGAGCGGTGCCGGGCGCCGGCCGAGGAGATGACGTTCTCCTCGAGCATGATCGAGCCGAGGTCGTCCACCCCCATGTGCAGGGCGAGCTGACCGACGTCCTTGCCGGTGGTCAGCCAGGACGCCTGCAGGTGCGGCACCGTCTCGAAGAAGAGCCGGGCCACCGCGATCAGCCGCAGGTATTCCAGCGCGGTCGCCTGGGTGCGGCCCTTCAGGTGGTTGTTCTCCGGCTGGTACGTCCACGGGATGAACGCGCGGAAGCCGCCGGTGCGGTCCTGCACGTCGCGGATCATCCGCAGGTGCTCGATCCGCTCGGCGTGGGTCTCGCCGGTGCCCATCATCATCGTCGCGGTCGACTCCAGGCCCTGCCGGTGCGCCAGTTCCATGACCTCCAGCCAGCGCGCGCCCGACTCCTTGAGCGGCGCGATCGCCTGGCGGGGCCGGTCCGGCAGCATCTCGGCGCCGGCGCCGGCGATCGAGTCCAGCCCGGCGGCCTTGATCCGGGCGATCGCCTCGTCCAGGCTCACCCCGGAGACCTTGGCCATGTGCAGGATCTCGCTCGGGCCGATCGAGTGGATGGCGAGCTGCGGATACGCCTGCTTGACCGCGGAGAACAGCTCCTCGTAGTACTCCACGCCGTAGTCCGGGTGGTGGCCGCCCTGGAGCATGACCTGGGTGGCGCCCAGCTCGACCGCCTCGCCGCAGCGGCGCAGGATCTCCTCGGTCGGGTGGGTCCAGCCCTCCTTGTGCTTGGGGGCACGGTAGAAGGCGCAGAACTTGCACGCCGTCACGCAGACGTTCGTGTAGTTGATGTTGCGGTCGATCAGGTACGTGACGATGTTGTCCGGGTAGCGCCGCCGACGCACCGCGTCCGCCGCCTCGCCCAGCGCGTGGAAGGGCGCCTCGGTGTAGAGCAGCAGGGCCTCCTCGGGCGTGATCCGCCCGCCGTCCGCGCCGCGCTGCAGGATGTCGTCGATCTCCCGGCTCACCGTCACGTCCCCGAGGGTACGCCGGTGTGACGCCGAGGCCGTGAGGGGTGCTCCGCGATGTGACGCCTCGGCTCGGTTCATCCCCGGGCCGGCCGGCGCTCCGGCGGTCGTTGAGCCAGGCGATCAGTGGGACAGCGAAATGCGCTGATGCCGGCCTATCGTGCGGTGTTCTTCCAGACTTCGATCAAGGACAAGTCGTGACCGCACCCTTCGCACACCCACCGCAGGTCCCGCCCGCGCCGCAGCCAGCGGCCTGGCCCGGCACCGTCCTCACCTGCCGCTGCTGCGGCTCGATCCCCGCGATCAAGGCGACGCTGCACGGACATCAGGGCTTCCTCATCTTCATGCGGCTCCTCACCCAGCACGGTCCGTACTGCAGGTCGTGCGGCATCGCCGTCTGCCGGGAGATGAGCGCCAAGACACTCTGGCAGGGCTGGTGGGGCTTCCTCTCCATGATCATCACCCCGACGGTCCTGATCGGGAACCTCGTCACCCGCGTGCGGCTCAGCCGTCTCGCCGAGCCGGTGCCGGGCGCTCCCGGCACCCCCGCGACGCCGGGCAAGCCGGTGTTCCGGCGGACGGCGGCGTTCGGTCTCCTCATCCCCGTGGCGATCGCCTCCGTGATCGGCTGGTCGATCTCCAGTGACCCGTCCTACGCCGACGTCGGCGCGTGCGTCAGCGCCACCGGCACGGACTCGGACCCGGACGTCAACGTCGTGGACTGCGGCGACCCGGCGGCCACCTACGTCATCGTCGGCAAGGTCGAGGACACCACCGACGACGCGCAGTGCGATCGGTTCTCCGGCGCGGTCGCGGCCTACACGGAGCAGCGGGACTCGCAGAAGCTCCTGCTCTGCCTCGGCGCGAATCGCTGACGGCCACCCGGTCCGCTGCGTGCCGGTCCCGCTCCAGGCAGCGAGCGGCACGCAGCGGGCCGGTCAGGCGTCGTAGTCGACCGTGAGCTTGTCGGTGACCGGGCTGGACTGGCAGGTGAGCACGTATCCGGCGGCCACCTCGTCCGGCTCCAGGGCGTAGTTGCGGGCCATGGTCACCTCGCCGGAGACCACCTTGGCCCGGCAGGTCGAGCAGACCCCGCCCTTGCAGGCGTACGGCAGCTCGCCGCGGACCTTGAGCGCGGCGTCCAGCACCCGCTCGTCGCGGCCCATGGTGAAGCTCGACGAGCGCCCATCCAGCACGATCGTCACCTCGGCGCCGGTGCCGGGCTGGTCGGTCGGGCGGCGGACCGGCTCCGGCGGGGCGTCGACGTGGAACAGCTCGGTGTGCACCGCCGGCTCGGGCACGCTCCGGCCGGCCAGCACCGCCTTGGCGTCCACCACCATCCCGTACGGGCCGCAGAGGAACCACTCCTCGATCGCCTCGCCGGGGACGACGGTGTCGAGCAGCCGGGCCAGCCGGTCGGCGTCGATCCGCCCGGAGAGCAGCGCCGACTCGCCCATCTCCCGGGAGAGCACGTGCACCAGATGCAGCCGGGTCGGCCACCGGTCCTTCAGGTCGGCCAGCTCCTCGGCGAACATCACGGTGTTCGCGGTGCGGTTGCCGTACACCAGGGTGAAGGTGCTGGCCGGCTCGACGGCCAGCGCGGTCGCGACCAGCGAGAGCACCGGGGTGATGCCGGAGCCGGCGACCACCGCGCCGTAGCGGCGCACCCGGTCGGGGGCGAACGCGGAGGTGAAGTGCCCGAGCGGGGGCAGCACCTCCACGGTGTCGCCGCCGCGCAGCGCCCCGCAGGCGTACGCGGAGAAGGCGCCGCCGGGGACCTCCCGCACGCCGACCCGAAGCCGGCCGTGCCGGGCCAGCTCGTCCGGGGTGGAGCAGATCGAGTACGACCGTCGCACCTCCGCGCCGTCCGCCCCGACCCGCCGGACCGTGAGGTGCTGCCCGGCGGAGAACGCGAACGTCTCCCGCAGCTCCTCCGGTACGGCGAAGGTGATCGCCACGGCGTCGTCGGTGAGCCGGTCGACGGCGGCGACATTCAGCGGGTGGAAGACCGGCCGGCGACGGACCGGTCGGGTGATCGTGACAGTCACAGCGCCTTCAGGTGGTCGAAGGGTTCGGAGCAGGCGCGGCAGCGCCACAGGGCCTTGCACGCGGTGGAGCCGAACCGGCTGACCTGCTCGGTCTCCGGGGAGCCGCAGCGCGGGCAGCGGACGGCCAGGGTCAGCGGGACGACGCCGCCGCGCGCGGCGGGCGCGGGTGGGGCGATGCCGGCGGCGGCCAGCTTGGCGCGGCCGCGCTCCGAGATCCAGTCGGTGCTCCACGCCGGGGCGTACACCGTGCGGACCTCGGCGTCCGGGTGGCCGGCGGCGGCGAGCGCCCGGCGGATGTCCGCCCGGATCACGTCCATCGCCGGGCAGCCGGTGTAGGTGGGGGTGATGGTGACGACGACCCGGCCGGTGGCCGGGTCCTCGTCGACGGCCCGCAGGATGCCCAACTCGTCGATGGTGACCACCCGGATCTCCGGGTCCACCACCGCCGCCACGGCCGCCCTGGGGTCCATTACCACTTCGCTCCGGGATGGGCGCGGTGCAACACCTGCATCTCGGCCAGCAGGTAGGAGAGGTGCTCGGTGTGGACGCCGGCCCGGCCGCCGCCCGGGGCCCAGCCGTCGGCCGGCCGGGTCAGCGTCGCCTCGTCGAGCACCGCCGACACGACGGCGTCGAAGTCGGCCCGCAGGGTGGCCGGGTCGACCGGCGCCGCCGGGTCCGCGGTGAACAGCTCATGGGTGTACGGCCACACCTGGTCGACCGCGTCCTGCATGCGCCGGTGCGACTCGTCCGTGCCGTCGCCGAGCCGCTTCACCCAGAGCGAGGCGTGGTCCAGGTGGTACGCGGACTCCTTGCGCGCCTTCGCCCCGATCGCGGCCAGCCGCTCGTCGGCGCACCCGCTCAGCGCGGTGTAGAGCGGGAGCTGGTAGGCGGCCAGCAGGAACAGCTTCGCCATGGTCACGCCGAAGTCGCCGTTGGGCAGCTCGACCAGGAGGCAGTTGCGGAACTCCCGGTCGCCGCGTAGGTAGGCCAGCGCGTCCTCGTCCCGGCCGGCGCCCTCCAGCTCGACCGCGTACGTGAGCAGCAGGCGGGCCGCGCCGAGCTGGTCGAGGGCGATGTTGGCCAGCGCGACGTCCTCCTCCATCTCCGGCGCACGGGAGGTCCACTCGCCGAGCCGCTGCGCGGCGATCAGCGCGTCGTCGCCGAGGGCGAGGGCGAAATCGAACGGGCTGATCACAGGTGGGCCACCCCGTCCGGCACCTCGTAGAAGGTGGGGTGGCGGTAGACCTTGTCGGCGGCCGGGTCGAAGAAGGCGTCCTTCTCGTCCGGGCTGGACGCGGTGATCGCGCTCGCCGGCACCACCCAGATCGAGACACCCTCCTGGCGCCGGGTGTAGAGGTCCCGGGCGTTGCGCAGGGCCAGCTCGGCGTCGGGGGCGTGCAGGCTGCCGACGTGGGTGTGCGACAAACCGCGCCGCGCCCGCACGAAGACCTCCCAGAGCGGGGACTGCTCGCTCACGCTGCCACCTTCTCCCTGCTGTTCCGCTTCGCCGCGTACGCCGCGGCGGCCTCCCGCACCCAGGCGCCCTCGGCGTGCGCCCGGCGCCGGTGCTCCATCCGCTGCCGGTTGCACGGCCCGTCGCCCTTGATCACCCGCATCAGCTCGTCGTAGTCGGGCTGGGTGTAGTCGTAGGCCTGCCGCTGCTCGTTCCAGCGCAGGTCCGGATCGGGGATGGTGAGACCGAGGATCTCCGCCTGCTGCACGCACATGTCGACGAAGCGCTGGCGCAGCTCGTCGTTGGAGAAGCGCTTGATCTTCCAGGCCATCGACTGCGCGCTGTGCGTCGAGTCTCCGTCCGGCGGCCCGAACATGGCCAGTGACGGGTACCACCAGCGGTCCACCGCGTCCTGGGCCATGGCCTTCTGCTCCGGGGTGCCGTGGGCCAGCGTGTGCAGGATCTCGTACCCCTGGCGCTGGTGGAACGACTCCTCCTTGCAGACCCGGATCATGGCGCGGGCGTAGGGGCCGTAGGAGCAGCGGCAGAGCGGCACCTGGTTGACGATCGCCGCGCCGTCCACCAGCCAGCCGATCGCGCCCACGTCCGCCCAGGTCAGGGTCGGGTAGTTGAAGATCGAGCTGTACTTCTGCCGGCCCTCGATCAGCAGCTCGACCAGCTCGTCGCGGCTGACCCCGAGCGTCTCCGCCGCGGCGTAGAGGTAGAGGCCGTGGCCGGCCTCGTCCTGCACCTTGGCCAGCAGGATCGCCTTGCGCTTGAGCGAGGGGGCCCGGCTGATCCAGTTCCCCTCCGGCTGCATGCCGATGATCTCGGAGTGCGCGTGCTGGGCGATCTGCCGGATCAGCGTCTTCCGGTACGCCTCCGGCATCCAGTCCCGCGGCTCGATCTTCTGGTCGGCGTCGATCACGTCCGCGAAGTACGCCGAGAGGTCCTCGTCGGGCGCCGGTCCGCCGCGCCGGGCGCGTGCCGCCGCCTCGCGCAGGGCCGCCTCCGCCGCCTCCACCTCGCCGAGCAGGCCGCCGCCCGGGCCGTCCTCGGGCGGGGCGAAGTCGTTGCCATACATGAGGCCAGTGTTACAGCTCGCGCCCGATGACACCAGAGGGTGTAACAGGTTTCCGAACCCACCTTCTGTCACCGCACGACCGCTTCCAGTGACAAGGCCCGGACTGCGCCAACCATGTGACCTCGGCCACCCGACAAAGATGAATCCCCCCAAGCTCTGCATATCGGCCTAATATCCCGCCTTCACGGCGAGTTGCCGGGCGCCGGGATCTGGCATCTGCCCTGTCCGGAAGTAGACTTCGCCCGGCACACCGATCGGCTGCCGACGATCGCCACCCGCTCCAGGCCATCTCCCCCGGCCTCGGCGATCAGGCCGAAACACATTCGGAAAGCGCCGGTCCCCCCGGCCAGACAATCTGGAGTTCACCCACTCATGCGACCTCGCGTGACCATGGTGCTCGCCATCGTGGCGGTCCTCCTCGGCGGCGGAATGCTGGTCCCCGCCGCGTACGCCAAGCTCTCCGGCGGCGACGGCGCCGGCGGTCTCGGCGGCATCGGCGGCGGTGTGGCGCAGGTCCCCGCGCCCGCACCCACCGCACCCCCCGAGCCCACGCTGGCCGCCGGCCCGGTCACGGTGAACTTCCAGGGCAAGTTCTTCTCCTGGGCGCTCATGGACCGGAAGACCGGGAAGATCAGCGGCGCGCCGAACATGAAGTCGACCAACTCGACCGAGTCGATGATCAAGGCGTGGATCGTCTCCGACTACCTACGCGAGCTCGACGGCAAGCCGCTCAGCGCGGCGCGGAAGAAGCAGGCCGTCACCGCCATCCGGGACAGCAACGACATCTCGGCCGAGGCGCTCTACAACGCCGGCGGACGCAAGGCGGTGCTGGACCGGCTGATCAAGATGTGCAAGCTGACCGACACCAGGATTGAACCCACCCGGGCCAAGTGGGCGTACACCCAGATGTCACCCCGCGACGCGGTGCGCATGGGCGACTGCATCGGCGACGGCACCGCCGCCGGGCCGAAGTGGACGAAGTGGGTGCTCAACGAGATGGCCAACGTGCGCGGCAGCGTCAACGACCAGAAGTCCGAGGCCGTCCAGGGCGGCCACTGGGGCATCGTCGACGGGCTGCCCGCCTCGATCAAGTCCCAGGGCCCGGTCAGCATCAAGAACGGCTTCACCATGCTCTGGGCCGACGGCCAGTGGCACGTCAACTGCCTCGCGGTGACCGACGACTGGACCCTGGCCGTGATGATGCGTTATCCCGGCGCCGGCAACACGAAGATCCCCTCGTACGGCGCGAAGGTCTGCGCCAGCGTGGCCACTCAGCTGGTCACCCCGCAGCCGGGCGCCGCCCTGAAGGTGCCGCAGCAGCCGGTCGGGAAGCTCTGATGGCGGGCAACCGCCGCCGGCCGGGCAGCGACCGAAGCCCGCTGCTCTACAGCGCCGTCGCCGTGATCCTGGTCGGCCTGGTGCTCGTCTCACTCCGATTCGTGCCCGGCTCGCCGCTGCGCCCGACGGCCGGCTCGCACCCGGTCGACACCGCCGCCGGCCGCTCCACGGGCACGCCCACCAACCGCGACGCGCGGCCCGAGCCGTCCCCGTCGCCCTCGCTGACGCCGCTGCCGTTCGAGGCGACGGACCTCGACGACCTGAACATCAAGGGCTGGTACGCCTGGAGCGTGCTGGACAAGCGGACCGGCAAGATCATCGGCTCGAAGAACATGGCCGAGACCAGCACCACCGCCTCGATGATCAAGTCCTGGATCGTCGCCGACTACCTGCGCCGCACGGCCGACGCCGGACAGACGCCGAGCGACTCGAAGCTGGACGACGCCACGCAGATCATCCGGGACAGCGACAACACCCGGGCCGAGCAGTTCTACAACAGCGTCGGCCGATCCGCCTCGATCAAGCGGCTGATCCAGATGTGCGACCTGACCGACAGCAAGGTCGCCAGCGACGGCGGCTGGAGCCGGACCGCCCTGTCCCCCCGGGACACCGCCCGGCTCGGGCTCTGCATCGACGACGGCCGCGCGGCCGGCCCGAAGTGGACCAAGTGGCTGCTGAACGAGATGCGGCTGGTCCGCGGCGCCGGTGACTTCGGCATCCGCAAGGCGTTCCCGGCCAACGTGCAGAAGACCATCGCCATCAAGAACGGCTGGATCGACCGGACCAGGGAGCAGGAGATGCACATCAACTGCCTGGCGATCGGCGACACCTGGACGATGGGTGTGATGGTCCGCTACCCGATCGGCATGGGTTACGACTACGGCATGAAGAACTGCGAGAAGATCACCGAGGCGCTGCTCCGCCCGGCGACCTGACCGCCGTTCCCAGCTCGCCGATGTGGCGGTGTCCCGACCCCGGGACGCCGCCACATCGCCGTTGTGGGACGCCTCAGCCCTGGAAGAACGCCGGACCGCCCGCGGGCAGCGGCGGGGCCTCGCCGATCGCCGCGGCGCGGCGGGCGAACTCCCGCAGGCCGGCCACCTGCCGCTCGCCGAGGGAGAAGTCGAGGGTACGGAAGTAGGTCGCCAGGGTCGCCGCGTCGAACGGTTCCCAGCGGGCCCCGGCCTCGGCCACCTGGTCCAGCTCGGCCAGGCACAGGTCACGCGAGCGCAGGAACGCCTCGTGCACCTCCTTGACCAGGCCGGGGTGGGCGGCGGCGAAGTCACGACGGACCGCCCAGACCGCGAAGACCATCGGCAGCCCGGTCCACTCGCGCCAGGCCTGCCCGAGGTCGGTCACGGCCAGACCCTTGCGGGGCGCCTCGTAGAGCGCGCGCAGCGCCACGTCGCCGATCACCACCCCGGCGTCGGCCTCCAGCAGCATCTGGGTCAGGTCCGGCGGGCAGCGGAAGTACTCCGGGCGGACCCCGTACCGCTCCGCGAGCAGGAGCTGGGCCAGCAGCACCCCGGTACGCGAGGTGGAGCCGAGCGCCACCCGGGCGCCGTCCAGCTCGTCCAGGGGCCGGGTGGACACCACGTTGACCGAGAGCACCGGGCCGTCGCTGCCGACCGCGAGGTCGGGCAGGAGCAGCAGCTCGTCGGCGTGGCGCAGGTACTCCACCTGGGAGATCGGGCCGATGTCCAGGTCACCGGCGACCAGCGCGGCGTTCAGCCGGTCCGGCGAGTCCTTGTGCAGGTCGACGTCGATCAGCGCGCCGGACCGCATCAGGCCCCAGTAGATCGGCAGGCAGTTGAGGAACTCGATGTGCCCCACGCGGGGGCGGGCGATGCGGTCGGCCATGACCCGACCGTATCGCCGCCGGACCGGGCCGGCTCAGCGGGAGGGGGTCGGAGTGGCGAACTCCGCACGCCGCTCCGGCTCGAACCCGGGGGCGGGCCGGGCGGTGCGCTCGCCGCGGACCGCCCGGCGCACCGGCCAGGCCGCCGCGACGACCACCAGCACGCCGGCCACCCCGCTGCCGGCGACCAGCGGCCGGGGCGCGGCCACCTCCAGCAGCAGGCCGCCGATCAGGTAGCCGGCCATCCCGGCGCCCTGCACCGCCGCGCCGAAGACCGCGTACGCCCGGCCCCGCGCCGCCTCGGGGACGCGCCGGGCCAGCAGCAGGTTGTTGAAGACGTTGTCGCCGCCGTTGCCCACCCCGCCGGCCAGCCAGATCGGCACGAGCAGCCAGGCGGTCGGCACCGCCGCCGAGGCCAGCACCGCCAGGCAGCAGCCACCGAGCAGGACCAGCCCCGCGCCGAGCAGCGCGCCGTCGTCGGTGAGCCGGCGGGCGAGCCGCGCGAACAGCCAGCCGCCGAGCACGATGCCGAGCGTCCAGGCACCGGTGACCAGTCCGTAGACCGTGGTGGTGCTGTGCAGGGTCTCCCGGATGAAGAAGACCTCGATGACGTTGATGGCGCCGACCGCGGCGACCACCGCGGCGAGGCTGCCCACCATCACCATCAGCAGCGGGTCGCGGCGCAGCAGCCAGGCGGGCGGCGGGGTGGCCGCGCCGGCGGCGGGCGCGGCCGACCGACGGCCGCCCCGGCGGGTACGGATGAGCAGCCCGGCCCCGACGAGCGCGAGGTAGCTGACGGCATCGACGAGCAGTGGCACCCGGGTGCCGAACTGGCCGACGAGCAGCCCGGCCAGCGCCGGCCCGGCGAGCGCGCCCAGGGTGCCGGCGGTCTGGTTCAGCGCGCCCGCCCGGGGCAGGTCGTCGGCCCGCACCATGGCCGGCACCAGCGCCGCGAGCACCGGCTGGGTGACCGCGAGCCCGGCCGCGAGCAGCGCGACCAGCACGATGACCCGGGCCGGATGCCCGGCGTACGCGAGCGCCAGGCAGATCGCGGCCTGACCGAGCCCGGCGGCGACCAGCAGCACCCGGCTGTCCACCCGGTCGGCGAGCCGGCCGGTCAGCGGGGCGAGCGCGACGAGCGGCAGCGTGGCGGCAAGCAGCAGCCCGGAGACGGCGAGCCCACCGGCCCCGGCCGACTGGAGCGCCAGGGTCAGCGCGCTCGCGGCGAGGAAGTCCCCGCAGCTGGAGACGCCGCGTGCGGCGGTGGCGAGCCAGACGTCGGACCAGCGCGACGAGTCGGATGCGAAGGACATATTTCGAAAATAATCCTTCACACCTGTTCGTTCAACCCCCCGGCTCAATCCAGGGGCAGAGCCCGGTACTGCACGGCGACGGCCCGTGCCCCCTCCGGCGGGTCGGCCCGCAGCCGCCGCCGGTACGGATCGAGCAGCCGCTGGATGGACTGGTTCAGCTCGGTCAACTCCTCCGCGCTGAGCAGCAGCAGGGTATCGCTGAACCAGGCCGCCGCGTACCACTCGGGCGGCTCGTCCGGAGCGCGGCGGATCCAGTCCCGGGCCCGCTGGCTGTCCCGGGCCAGGTGCGCGTCGACCAGGGCCAGCTCGGCGGCGCGGGCCTCGGAGTCCGCGTCCTGCCCGGACTCGATGTAGTAGGACGGGCTGAACGCCCGCCAGACCCGCTCCCGGGCGTCCCCCCGGCTCGGGGCCTCCTCGATCAGGCCGAACTTCGCCAGCTCCCGCAGGTGGTAGCTGGTCGCGCTCGGCGAGAGCCCGGCGATCTCGGCGCACTCGGTGGCGGTCGCACCGCCCTCCACCGTGCTGAGATGCTCCATGATCGCCATACGGGCCGGGTGGGCCAGGGCCCGCATCACCTGCGGGTCGCTGATCGTCACCCGGCGCTGCTCCGGCCGCGCCTCCGTCATGCCACCCATGATTCCGACCCGGCCGGGTCCCGCACCAGCACCCCCGGCACTCCGCTGGGCACATCGCGCCGGCCGGAAAACCGGTTGCCCGGCGACGGCGCCGGAGTAGGCTGTTCTGTCCCGCCTGACGGCCGTGGTGAGTAGCACCGCACAGGACGTCCCCGCGCCGACCCGAGGTCGGAAACGCGAGCGGCAGCGTTGTTCCCCGTGACGAGGAGTACGTGGATGACCCTGCACGCCCAAGAACAGACCCTGGACGCCGAACTCGTCGCCGAGCGCGCCCACCTGGACACCTCCCGGGCGGCGCTGCGCCGGATGCGGGAGCGCGCCGAGTCCCTCTTCGCCACCGGCGACACGGTGGCCGGCGACGCGTACACCGCCGAGCAGCTCGGCCGGCACATGGCCCGGCGGGTCAAGGAGCTGGCCGACGACCCGACCACCCCGCTCTTCTTCGGCCGGCTGGATTTCGGGCCCGGCGATCCCGAGCATGCCGGCCGCGACTACCACGTGGGGCGCCGGCACGTCACCGACGAGTTGGGCGAGCCGCTCGTGCTCGACTGGCGGGCCCCGGTCTCCCGGTCGTTCTACCGGGCCAGCGCCCGCGAGCCGCAGGGCGTCGCGGTCCGACGCCGGTTCGGGTTCAGCACCGGGGTGCTGACCAGCTTCGAGGACGAACGGCTGGACCGGGGCGAGGAGCTGGGCACGGCCAGCCGCATCCTCACCGCCGAGATCGAACGCCCCCGCGTCGGCCCGATGCGGGACATCGTCGCCACCATCCAGCCCGAGCAGGACGAGCTGGTCCGGGCCGACCTGGCCGACTCGATCTGCGTCCAGGGCGCGCCGGGCACCGGTAAGACGGCAGTCGGGCTGCACCGCGCCGCGTACCTGCTCTACCTGCACCGCGAGCGGCTGCGCCGGTCGGGCGTGCTGATCGTCGGGCCGAACCGGGCGTTCCTGTCGTACATCGCGGCGGTGCTGCCGGCGCTCGGCGAGGTCGAGGTCGAGCAGGCCACGGTGGAGGACCTGGTCGCCGGGGTGCCGGTCCGCGCGGTCGACGACCCCGCCGTGGCCGTCCTCAAGCACGACATCCGGCTGGCCGAGGTGCTGCGCCGCGCGGTCGACGCGCACATCGGCACGCCCACCGAGCCGATCATGGTCTCGGACGGCTCGTTCCGCTGGCGGATCGGCCTCGACCCGCTGCACCGGTTGGTCGAGGAGACCCGCCGCGAGGGCCTGCCGTACGCGACCGGCCGGGACCGGGTCCGGGCCCGCGTGGTGGGGCTGCTGCAACGCCAGGCGGAGGCCCGCCGGGCCGAGTCGCCCGGCGACGCCTGGCTGCGCCGGATGGCCAAGGCGAAGCCGGTCACCGAGTTCCTCGACGCGGTCTGGCCGGCGCTCACCCCCGACGGGCTGCTGCACCGGCTGCTGACCGACCCCGCGGCGCTCGCCGCCGCCGCCGACGGCCTGCTCACCGCCGAGGAGCAGGAGCTGTTCCGGTCCGGCAAGGTCGGGCGTACCCCGAAGGCGACCCGGTGGACCGCCGCGGACGCGGTGCTGATCGACGAGGCCGCCGGGCTGCTGGAACGGCCCGCCGGCTTCGGGCACGTGGTGGTCGACGAGGCGCAGGACCTGTCCCCGATGCAGTGCCGGGCCATCGCCCGGCGCAGCGAGCACGGCTCGATCACCCTCCTCGGCGACCTGGCCCAGGGCACCGCGCCCTGGGCGGCCACCGACTGGCGGGAGTCCCTGGCCCACCTGGGCAAGCCGGGCGCGGCGGTGGTGCCGCTGAGCGTCGGCTTCCGGGTGCCGGCCGCGGTGGTCGCGTTCGCCAACCGGCTGCTACCGGCACTCGCCGTCGACGTGCCCCCGGCGCAGTCGCTGCGCCGCGACGGGGCGCTCGACGTGCGTACCGTCGAGGACCTGACGGCGGCGGCGGTGGTCGAGGTGCGGGCGGCGCTGGCGCACGACGGCTCGGTCGGCGTGATCGCCGCGGACGACGCGGTGGACGGGCTCCGCGCGGCGCTCGCCGACGCGGGTGTCCAGACCGCGACCGCCGACGACGTGGAGACCGCGGCGCGGGTCACCGTGGTCCCGGCGACGCTGGTCAAGGGCCTGGAGTACGACCACGTGGTGGTCGTCGAGCCGGCCGCGATCGTGGCCGCCGAACCGCGCGGCCTGCACCGCCTCTACGTGGTGCTGACCCGGGCGGTGTCCCGGCTGGCCGTGCTGCACCGGGAGCCGCTGCCCGCGCCGCTCGCCGGCTGACTCAGGCGGCGAGCGCGGCGGCGACGTCCCGCAGCGGCCGGCCCGACTCGGCGATCGGCACGGTGAAGGCGAGCCAGGAACCGTCGGTGAAGTCGAGCCGCAGCCGCTTCGGGTTGAGCCGGTGCCAGCCCACCCGGGCCGACGCCACCTCCGCCCGCGACGCGGACCAGGCGATCCCGGTCTCCGCCACGGACCGCTCGTCGTCCTTCCGGCTGGACAGCAGCTTCATCGGCCCGCTCACACAGACCAGCAGCCGCCGGTCGGTGGCCACCAGCAGGATGTCCCGTGCCGCCAGGTCCGGCTTGGGCGGGTGCAGCGCGTGGCGCAGCCGGGAGGCGGCGGAGCCCGCGGCGCCGCGCCCGGCGATTCCCCACGCCACCCGGTCGACCAGCCGGTCGCCCCGCTCCCAGCTGATCAGCGGGGAGATCAGGTTGAGCAGCACCGCCCCGGCGCTCACCCCGCCGGTGGGCGCCTCGGGCTTCGCCGCATCGGGCGGCGGAGGTGGCGCCGCCCCCTGGGCCGCGTCGGCCTTCGCGTACGCCAGCACCTGCTCGCCCGGCTCGACCAGTTGGCCGATCCGATCGCGGTATCCGGTGGGGTCCATCGGCTCAGTATCGATCGTGGCCGTAGCCGTCGTCGCCGGCCCGCTCCGCCGCCGGCGCGTTGCCCATGACCTCGCCGACGATCTCCCGGACCCGGGCGGCGGCGGCCTCCTGCGCGCGGTTCGCCGCCGCGGTGAACTCCTCGGCCAGTGTGTAGGAGTCGAGCCGCATGGCCCGCGCGTTGATCTCGGTGGAGAGGATCCGGCCGTCGGCGGCCGCCGTGACCGTCACCAGGCCGGAGTCACTCACGCCCTCGGCGCTGCTCTGCTCCAGCTCGGCCATCCGCGCGCCGAGCTCGCGCTGCCACCCGTCCAGGTTGCGGGCCAGCGCCTCGATCCGGTCCAGGGCCGGGAAGGTCATGGCTGCCTCTCAGTTCACGATCGAGTCGAAGACGTTCTGCACGCCCTTGGTGTACGGCCCCAGGTCTTCCGAGTAAGTGCCGTCCACCAGGTAGTTGCGGTCCTTGTGGCCGTCGGAGACGTCGTGCAGGCCGACCCCGGTGTCGAGCAGGGCGCCGCCGATGCCGGGGATGTTCACCGGGGACGCCTGGTTGATGGCGAACTTGCCGGGGAACAGGATGGCGGCGCGTTGGATCTTGAACGCGAACGCCTCCTTGGTGTAGCCGGACTTGTTCCACGCCCGGTACGCCTTCTTGGCCTTGCGCAGCTCCATCACGACCTTGCGGTAGCGGGTGAGCAGCTCGGCGACCTTCTCCAGCTTGGTGACCAGCTTGGTGAGGATCTCCGCGAACCGGGCCACGATCTTGACCATGCGGCCGACCGTGGTGGCCAGCCGGGCCAGCACCCGCACCACCGTGGCGGCCAGGGTCACTCCGGCGCTGAGCACGGCGGCCACCGCCGCGATGATGACCTCGGTCAGGAACCAGAGCAGGAACTCCAGGATCAGCTCGACCAGCAGGTTGAACGCGTCGACCGCCGCGTTCGCCGCGTCGACCAGCACCTCCTTGGTGCCGTCCAGCCCCTTGGCCAGCTCCTCGATCGCCTCCTCGACGGACTCCATCGAGGCGTGGAACTTCTCCGCCGCGTCGCCGTCCCAGGCGCCGCGCAGCCGGGCCCGGTCGGCGACCTGGTCGCCGGCGATCTGCCGGACCGCCTCGCCGGTGTCGAGGGCGAGCTGGGCCGCCCGCATGAGGTCGTCGGGCTCGCCGGCGACCAGCTCCAGCAGCTGCTCGAACGGCCAGAGCACCGCGTTGGAGAGCGGCTTGAACGGGTCGGGCGTGCCCGACACGATCTGCTCGAAGTAGGTCTTGTTGCGCTGCAACGCCTCGGTGCTCATTAGGTCTCCCTCAGGCGCCCGGCGCGAACATGTCGGTGTTCGCCACGTCGGTCCCGGTGTAGGCGTCGGCGGTGTCGCTGATCCCCTCGGCGATGTCGGCCATCACCTCGGCGGCATCCTCCAGCCCCTGCAGGCAGGCCTCGAACTGCTCGGCGTACGCGGCGGCGAGGCTGAACGACGCCGGCATGATGCCGAAGGAGTGCCGGGGCACGTGCCCGTCGTGGAAGACCCGGCGCAGCTCGCGGAAGCGGCCGGCCCGGTCCCGGGACGCGGCGGCGAAGGCGGTCAGCGCCTCCGGCTGGACGTCCAGGTTCCTGCTCGGACTCGTCACGCGGACCCTCCCCAGTGTCCAGTCGACAATCACCCGTCGCCGGGCGTGGCCGGACAACGGGATTACCACAGTAGGCGATCGGCACCCGTTCGCGCGGGGCGGTGAGACTGGCGCCGGCACGGTAGACAGGGGCATATCCGTCCGGGACCGCGACCCCTGAGGAGCCTGACGATGATCCTGGCCCGCGCCGACCAGGTCAGCCGCCGCTACGGCGACGTGCTGGCCCTGGACCGGGTCGACCTGACCGTCCGTGCCGGGGAGCTGGTGGGCCTGCTCGGCCCGAACGGCGCCGGCAAGAGCACCCTGCTCAACCTGCTGGTCGGGCTGCGCCGCCCCACCGCCGGCCGGGTCGAGCTGCTCGGCGGCGACCCGCGCGACCCGGCGAGCCGGCGGCAGCTCGGGGTGACCCCGCAGGAGACCGGCCTGCCCGGCACGCTGCGGGTCGGCGAGGTGGTCGACTTCGTCGCCGCGCACTTCCCCGACCCGGTACCCCGGGGCGAGCTGCTCGACCGGTTCGGCCTCACCGACCAGGTGCGCCGGCAGACCGGCGGCCTCTCCGGCGGGCAGCGCCGCCGGCTGGCGGTGGCGCTCGCCTTCGTCGGCCGGCCCCGCCTGGTGGTCCTCGACGAGCCCACCACCGGGCTGGACGTGGAGGCCCGGCGGACTTTGTGGGAGGCCGTCCGGGGCTTCCACGCCGAGGGCGGCACGGTCCTGCTGAGCAGCCACTACCTGGAGGAGGTGGAGGCGCTGGCCCAGCGGGTGGTGGTGATCGGGCACGGGCGGGTGCTCGCCGACGACTCGGTGACGGCGATCCGCGGCATCGTCGGCGTACGCCGGGTCAGCCTGATGGCCGACGACCTGCCGCCGCTGCCCGGCGTGGTGGCCACCGAGCACACCGAGGGGCGCACCCACCTGCTCACCACGGACGCCGACCAGCTCGTCCGCGACCTGGTCGGCGCCGGCGTGGCGTTCCGCGACCTGGAGGTCCGGCCCACCTCGCTGGAGGAGGCGTTCCTCGCCCTCACCGCCGACGACCGGCCCGCACCCACCCCCGCCTAGGAGACCGCCGTGCCGCTCGCCCTGGTCCACGCCCGCTACCAGCTCCTGGAGATCGTCCGGATCCCGGTCGCGGTGGTCGGCAGCGCATTCTTCCCCGCCGCCGCCATGCTCTTCTTCGTGGTGCCGTTCGCCGGTGACGACGCCACCGGCGCCACCTACGCCACCGCCGCCATGGTCACCTTCGCGGTGATGAGCGCCAACATCTTCCAGTACGGCGTGGGCGTCGCCGAGGACCGCGACCAGCCCTGGAACCCGTACACCCGGACCCTGCCGGCCGGGCCGGCGCCGCGCCTGGCCGGGCGGATCCTGGCCGGGCTGGTGCTGACCTACCTGTCGATGATCCCGGTGGTGGTGATCGCCGCGGTCGCCACCGCGGCCCGGGTGACCCCGGCGCAGTTCCTGCTCGGCCTCGCCGGCGTCGCGGTGATCTCCGTGCCGTTCACCCTGCTCGGCATGACGATCGGCTACTCGCTGCCGAGCAAGGCGGCCATCGTGGTGGCCCAGGTGGTGTTCTTCCCGCTGGCCTTCGGCGGCGGCCTGCTCTCCGGCCCGGACGACGCGCCCGGCTTCATCCAGGCGATCGCCCCCTACCTGCCCACCCGGGGCGCGGTCGAGCTGATGTGGGCCGCCGTCACCGACTGGCGGCCCGACCCCCGGGCCATGGTGATGCTGGTCGTCTGGGTGGTGGCGGTCGCGGCGGTCGCCGGATGGGCGTACCGGCGGGACGAGGGACGCCGGTTCACCTGACCTTTTGTCCGAATCCGGCCCGGCGGCCGTTGCGGCGGTGCCACGATGCCGGCAGGGCGTGCCAGTGGGGCCGCCCCCGGCGAGAGGGGTCAGCGTGGACGGCGTGGAGCCCGGCACGCCCTGCTGGACCGACCTGGCCACCCCCGGTCTGGACGACGCGAAGCGGTTCTACCCGGAGCTGTTCGGCTGGACCGGCCGGGTGTCCGCCGAGCCGACCGCCGGCGGCTACACCACCTTCCTGAAGGACGGCCGGGCCGTGGCCGGGGCCGGCCCGCCGGCCGCCCCGGAGCAGGTGCCGGTCTGGTCGATGTACGTGGCGACCGACGACGCGGACCTGGTCGCCACCCGGGTGCACGCGGCTGGCGGACAGGTGGTGGTCTCCCCGTTCGACGTCTTCGAGCAGGGCCGGATGGCGGTCCTGTCCGATCCGGCGGGCGCGGTCTTCAGCGTCTGGCAGCCGATGGCGATGCGCGGGGCGGAGTTGTTCAACGCCCCCGGCTCGATGTGCTGGAACGAGCTGGTCACCCCCGACCCCGAGGGGGCGAAGGACTTCTACGCGCTGGTCTTCGGCTGGCACCCCGAGGAGCAGGCGACCGGCCCGGTCCCCTACACGGGGTGGCGATGCGGCGCCCGGATCGTCGCGGGCATGATGCCGCAGCTGGAGCCGCTGCCCGAGGACCTGCCGGCGTACTGGACGGTCTACTTCGCGGTCGAGGACGCCGACGCCACCGCGGCCCGGGCCGCCGAGTTGGGCGGCACCATCCTCGTCCCGCCCCGGGACAATCCGGCCGGCCGCAGCGCCGCGCTCCGCGACCCCCAGGGCGCCCTCTTCTCCATAACCGCCCTCCGCTGACCCCCCTTTCGCCGCGATCTTGCAGTTGCGGCCCTCGTGAAGCGGCATACGCCTATTTCGTCGGGGCAGGAAGTGCAAGATCGCCGGGGGGGCAGGGGCGGCGGGTGGGGGCGGGGATCCGGTCAGCGGGGGCGGACGGGGACGACCAGGGGGCCGTGGTCGCCCTCGATCACGCGGACGTGGGCGCGGTAGTGCGTCGCCAGGAGGTCCTCGGTGAGCACCTGCCGGGGTGGACCGGCGGCGGCGACCCGGCCCTCGGCGAGCAGGACCAGGCGGTCGGCGTACTCGCCGGCGATGGAGAGGTCGTGCATGGTGGCGAGCACGGTGAGGTCGTGTTCGCGGCGGAGCTGGTCGACCAGCTCCAGCACCTCCTGCTGGTGGCCGATGTCCAGGGCGCTGGTCGGCTCGTCGAGCAGCAGCAGGGTGGCACCCTGGGCCAGTGCCCGGGCCAGGAAGACCCGCTGCCGCTCGCCGCCGGAGAGGGTGGCCAGTTCGCGGTGCCCGAAGGCGCCGAGGTCGAGCCGGTCCAGCACCTCGTGCACGGCGGCCAGGTCGGCGGCCGACTCCCGGCCCAGCGCCGGGATGTACGGGGTGCGCCCCAGCAGCACGTAGTCGAAGACCGACATGCCGGCCGGCACCACCGGGGACTGCGCCACGGTGGCCACGACCCGGGCCCGGTCGCGGCGGCGGAGGGAGCTGATCGGCGTACCGAAGAGGGAGACCGCGCCCGGCGCGGGCAGCAGGCCGCCGACGGCGCGCAACAGGGTCGACTTGCCGGCGCCGTTCGGGCCGATCACGGTGACCCACTCGCCCACCGCGACCGCCAGGTCCACGCCGGCCAGGATCGGCGTGCCGCCGAGCTCGACCCGGAGGCCGCGCAGCTCCACGGCGGGCGCGCTCATGTCAGCACCCGGCGGGCGGTGCGCAGGACCAGCACGAAGAACGGGCCGCCGAGCAGCGCGGTGACCACGCCGATCGGGATCTCGGCGGGAGCGGCGGCGGTCCGGGCGACCACGTCGGTGAGCGCCAGGAACGCCCCGCCGAAGAGCATCGACAGCGGCAGGATCACCCGGTAGCTCGACCCGGCGAGCAGCCGTACGGTGTGCGGCACGATGATGCCGACGAAGCCGATCAGGCCGGAGGCGGAGACCGCGGCGGCGGTGCCCAGCGAGGCGGCGGCGATCAGCAGGTAGCGGGAGCGCTGCGGGTGCAGGCCGAGGCTGGTGGCCTCGTCGTCGCCGACGGAGAGCACGTCCAGCTCGCGCCGGTGCAGCAGCACCACCACGGCGGTGAGCGCGAAGTAGGGCAGGACCAGCCGGACGTCGTGCCAGCCGGCGGTGGCCAGCCGCCCGAGCAGCCAGGAGTAGACCTGCTGGATGCTGTCGGAGTTGCGTTGCAGCAGGTAGGTCTGCCCGGCGGCGAGGAAGGCCGAGACCGCCACCCCGGCCAGGATCAGGGTGGCCGGTGACCGGTCCCGCCCGCCGGCCGCGCCGAGCAGGTACGTCATGACGACCGCGCCGAGCGAGCCGACGAACGCGGCGAGGGGGATGGTGAGCGGCATCCCGCTCAGCGCCCCGCCGGCCCCGGCGCCGAGCGCGATCACCGCGGTCACCGCCAGCCCGGCCCCGGCCGCCACCCCCAGCAGGTACGGGTCGGCCAGCGGGTTGCGGAAGACGCCCTGGTAGCAGCCACCGGCCAGGGCGAGCAGGGCGCCGACGAGCAGGCCGAGCACGACCCGGGGCAGCCGCAGCTCGGTGACGATGGCGACCTCCCGCTCGGTGAGCCCGCTGTCGAGGTGCACCCCGGGCAGCAGGTTGAGCAGCTCGGCGGCGACGCTGCCCGGGGGCAGGCTGACCGGGCCGAGCGAGACGCCGGCCACCAGAGCCACGAGCACCGCGCCGATACCGGCGAGCAACCAGCGGGTACGCAGCCCGGCCGGCCGGACCGTCGCACCCGGTCCGGCCGGCGACCGCTTCTCGACCATCCTGGGCCCGGGCGCGCGGGGCACGCCGACCGGCCGGGACGCGTCGGGCGTCCCGGCCGGCCGGTGAGCGTTGTCCACTGGTCCCACGGTCAGGGTCAGGCCGGGACCTTGGCGGTGGCGTCCACGATCGCCTTGAGCAGGTCGACCACGCGGGGGCCCCAACGCGAGGCGATGTCGTCGTCCAGGGCGACGATCTGGTTGTTCTTCACGGCGGTGACGCCGGCCCAGCCGCTGCGCGCCTTGACGGTCTCCGCGGTCTGCTTGCAGCACTTGGTGTCGGCCAGGAAGACGAAGTCGGGGTTCGCCTTGATGATGACCTCCTGGGAGAGCTGCGGGTAGCCGCCGTTCTTCCCGTCGGCGTCCGCCGGGTCGGCGATGTTCTCCAGGCCGGCGAGCGCGTAGATCGAGCCGATGAAGGTCTTGCTGGTCGCGCTGTACAGCTCCGGGCCGAGCTCGTGGTAGTAGGTGAGCTTCTTCGCCCGCTGCGGCAGGTCCTTGGTGAGCGCCGCGATGTCGTCCTTCATCTTCCTGGTGACGGTGTCCGCCTCGGCCGGGTGGCCGGTGAGCCTGCCGAGGTCGGTGATCTGCTGGTACGTGTCGTCGAGGGTGGTCGCCGCGGGGGTGAGCAGCACCGGGATCTTCAGCGTGGTGAGCTGGTCGACGATCTTGTTGGTGTCGTTGGAGAGCACCACCAGGTCGGGGCTCTTGCCGGCGATCGCCTCGGCGTTCGGCTGGAAGCCGGAGAGGTCGCTCTTCGGCGCCTCCGGCGGGTAGTTCGAGTTGTCGTCGACGGCGGTGACCTGCTTACCGGCGCCGATGGCGAAAAGCATCTCGGTCGCCGACGGCGACAGCGAGACGATCTTCTCGGGGCGCTTGTCCAGGGTCAGCTTGCCGACGGTGACCGGGAAGGCGGCGGCCGCCGAGCTGCCACCGGCCGCGGGGGTGTCGTTCGAGGTCTTCTCGGCACAGCCGCCGAGGAGCAGCGCGCCGACCGCGAGGGCGGCGGCGAAGAGCCGGGGGGTACGTCTGGACATCGGTCCTCCTGTCGGTCGAGGCGTGGTGCTTCGCCGACAGGGACCGCCTGGGCGGACCGTCCGCGAGGCGCCCTTCCTCGAGAGCGCTGTATCGCGACCGTGCCGCAGGCGACCTGGCTCGTCCCCACAGTTGTCGCGCCGGCCGAGGGCCGACGCCGCGTGCGGGGCATCACAGTTGCGGGACAGCGCCGGTTTCGCACCGGCTTCGCTGCGGGGTGGTCGGTGCCACCGTAGCGCATGACCAGCGGAGATCGTCCGGACGGGAGGGGCGGGTCTGGGCCCGAACCGGGCCCCCACCGCGCGTCAGGTCAGCAGTAGGTGCTCTGCTTGCCGATCGCCCGGTACGGGCAGTCGGCGTACTCGGAGAGCAGCAGCACGGCCTCCCGGTTGCGGGAGGTCTGCGTGGGGATGACCTCGTCGGGCGGGTAGAACCCGCCGCCGGAGGCCGAGCCGGGGTACATCTCGAAGGTATACGTCCAGATCTTGTGGGCGCCCCACATCCAGTCGATGCTCGTTCCGTCCGCGATGTAGAGGTCGCTGGACTGCTCCGGGGTGTAGCCGTTGCTGGACGCCATCTGCCGGCCGATGGTGGCGAAGGTGTTGTACTGGTCGGCGTTCATCCCGGTGGCGGTGTTGCTGTACGTGTAGCCGTACGGCCAGAGCACCAGCTGCGAGTAGGTGTGGAAGTCGATGTTCGCTTTGATCTGCTGCACCCCGCCGACCACCCGGCCGTTGACGAAGTTGCGCAGCGCCGCGGTCTCCGGGGCGGAGAAGGCGGACGGGCCGCGGTAGGTCTCCGACGAGGTCGAGCCGGACGAGCCGCCGCAGCAGCCCCACTGGTACGCCCAGTTCCGGTTCAGGTCGGTGCCGACGTACGAGGAGCCGCTGTTCGGCTGCCGGTTCTTCCGCCAGGAGCGGTAGGAGCCGGTGGCGATGTCGTACTCGCTGCCGTCCGGGTTGACCGTGGGGACGATCCAGATCTCCCGGGAGTTGACGATGCTGGTGATCCGGGAGTCGCTGCCGTAGTTGTCGGTGAAGAGGTTGAGCAGGTAGATCGCCATCTCCACGGTGAGGTGCTCGCGGGCGTGCTGCTGGGCGTTGAAGAGGATCTCCGGCTCGTTCTCGTCCGTGCCGACGTTGTCGGAGATCTTCACGGCCATCAGGTCCCGGCCCTGGTAGGACCGGCCGATGCTGAGCGTGCGGGCGATGGCCGGGTGGTCGGCCACCACCGTGTTCACCACCGCGGTCAGCTCGGCGTAGTCGTGGTAGTTCGAGTCGGCGGGCGGGAAGGCGTATGCGACGGCGCCCGCGGCCGGGGCCGGGGCGACGTCCTTCTCCAGCCGGAAGCCGAGTCGGGCGATGGCGGCGGCCTCGGCGGTGGTCGCCGTGACCTGCAGCACGCCGTGTTCGGAGTGGTCGATAGCCGCGCCGGTGCGGGCGACGGCGCTGCGGTCGGCGAGCGTGCGCGGGCCGAGCACCCGGTAGGCGACGGCGGCGGGCGCACCGTCCGGGGCGGGCCGGGCGGCGGCCGGGCCGGTGAGCGCGGCGGCGAGGGTCAGGCCGACGACGGCGGCGAGGGCCAGCCGGCGGCGGAGCGCGGACGTGCGGAAGGCCATGGACAACCTCCTCGGGGTACGGGACGTCCCGTTGTCCGCACACTTCACCAGGAGTCACATGGTCATATCAACATTCATAACTATGGGCTTCCATCCCGACCTGATCCTCACGCCGGCAATCATTTTCCATGCGTGAACCTCTGGCGAAACTTCCCTCCAGGAGCGACAGTGAACGGCAACGATGCCGTTCTCCTGGAGGAGCTGCCATGGACCGGACATCCCTGCGGTCGGTCGCCGTCGCCGGCGCCACCGCGCTCGCCCTCCTCGGCACCACCGCGCCGGTCGGCGCGACCACCACCGTCACGCACGACGAGCAGATCACCTGGCAGGGCTGGTCCGGCACGGCCTGGTCGGCCGGCACCGCCGCCGGCACCACCGGCACCGCGGCCGGCCTGACCCTGACCACCCCGGTCGGCACCATCCTCTACAAGGACCCGCACAGCAGCACCCGGCGCACCTGGGCCTACGGGACCTGGACCTCGCCGCTCACCCAGGTCAGCTTCGACGCCAGCGAGCTGGTCACCTCGTGGAACGCCGACACTCCGGCCGGCACCTGGCTCCAGGTCGAACTCCAGGGCACCTACACCACCGGCACCCGCACCCCCTGGTACGTCATGGGCCGCTGGGCCTCCGGCGACGGCGACATCCGGCGGACCAGCGTCGATCGGCAGGGCGACAAGACCTCCAGCGTCTTCACCGACACGTTCGCCATCACCAACACGGCCTCCGGCGTGCTGCTGCGGGCGTACCAGCTCCGGGTCACCCTCTACCGGGACCCGGCGTCGACCGCCACGCCGGTGCTCCGGTCCGTCGGCGCGATGAGCTCGAACGTGCCGGACCGGTTCACCGTCACCGCGAGCGCCGGGCACATCGCCTGGGGCACCGAGCTGGCCGTGCCGCGCTACTCCCAGAACATCCACGCCGGCCAGTACCCGGAGTACGGCGGCGGCGGTGAGGCGTGGTGCTCGCCCACCTCCACCGAGATGGTGGTCGAGTACTGGGGCCGGAAGCCCGCCCCGGCCGACACGTCCTGGGTGGACCCGGGCTACGCCGATCCGACGGTCGACCACGCCGCCCGGATGGCCTACGACTGGCAGTACGGCGGCACCGGCAACTGGCCGTTCAACACCGCGTACGCGGCGAGCTTCCCCGGCCTGGAGGCCAAGGTGACCCGGCTGCACTCGCTGGACGAGCTGGAGCAGTTCATCGCCGCCGGCATCCCCGTGGTGACCAGCCAGTCGTTCCTCGCCAGCGAGCTGGACGGGGCGGGCTACGGCACGGCGGGGCACCTCATGGTGGTGGTCGGCTTCACCGCCACCGGCGACGTGATCGCCAACGACCCGGCCTCGCCCAGCGACGCCGCGGTCCGGCACGTCTACCGGCGCGACCAGTTCGAGCAGATCTGGCTGCGTACCCGGCGGACCACCGCGAGCGGTGGCACCGGCAGCGGCTCCGGCGGCGTCGTCTACCTGATCAAGCCGACCGAGGTGGCCTGGCCCTCCGTGGCCGGTTCCACCAACTGGTGATCCATCCCTTCCCACCCAACGGAGTGCACATGGTAAGACCAGCCCTGCGCGCGGTCGCCCTCGTCGGCGCCGCCGCGCTCGCCCTCGTCGGTGTGACGGCGCCCGCCCACGCCGACAACAACCTGCCGGTCGTCGCGCACGACGAGCAGATCACCTTCCAGGATTGGTCCAACTACCCCGACTGGGCCGGCGGCACCCACGAGGGCACGTACGCCATCCCGGGGCACCGCACCGGGATCACCATCGGCCAGCCGGCCGGCACCACCGAGTTCACCGACGAGCACACCGGCGCCACCCGGACCTGGGAGTACGCCACCTGGACCTCGCCGGAGCGGACGGTCGGCTTCGACGCCAGCGAACTGGTCGCCTCCTGGAACGCGGCGACCCCGGCCGGCACCTGGATCCAGGTCGAGCTGCACGGCACGTACAACACCGGGAAGCAGACCCCCTGGTACGTGATGGGCCGCTGGGCCTCCGGCGACCAGGACATCAAGCGGTCCACGCTGGACGGCCAGGGTGACCCCTGGTCGACCATCTGGACCGACACCTTCTCGATCGACGACGCCAAGGCCGGTGTGCTGCTGCGGTCGTACCAGCTCCGGCTGACCCTCTACCGCGCGCCGGGGCAGACCGCCTCGCCGCGGGTCTGGATGCTCGGCGCGATGAGCTCGAACGTGCCGGACCGGTTCACCGTCGCCCCGAGCAAGGGCGGCATCGCCTGGGGCACCGAACTGGCGGTCCCGCGCTACTCGCAGAACATCCACGTCGGCGAGTACCCGGAGTACGACGGCGGTGGGGAAGCCTGGTGCTCCCCCACCTCCACCGAGATGGTGGTCGAGTACTGGGGCCGCAAGCCCTCGGCCGAGGACACCGCCTGGGTCGACCCGAGCTACGCCGACCCGACCGTCGACCACGCCGCCCGGATGACCTACGACCACGAGTACGAGGGCGCCGGCAACTGGCCGTTCAACACCGCGTACGCGGCCAGCTTCCCCGGCCTGGACGCCCGGGTCACCCGGATGCACTCGCTGGACGAGGTGGAACGCTTCATCAAGGCCGGCATCCCGGTGGTCACGTCGCAGTCCTTCCTGGCCAGCGAGCTGGACGGGGCGAACTACGGCACCTCCGGGCACCTGTTCGTGATCGTCGGCTTCACCGCCGACGGTGACGTGATCGTGAACGACCCCGCCTCGTCGTCCGACGACGTGGTGCGCAACGTTTACAAGCGGGAACAGTTCGAGCAGATCTGGCTGCGCACCAAGCGCTACCGGGCGAACGGCACGGTGGCCTCCGGCTCCGGCGGCATCGCCTACCTGATCAAGCCGACCAACGTGGCCTGGCCGGTTGTGCCGGGTTCCACCAACTGGTGACGGGACGGGCCCGGCACCGTCCCCCTCGGGACGGTGCCGGGCCCGTCGTTACGGTCGTGGACCGGCCCGGGTCAGGCCGACGGGGCGAACGAGGCGGGCGGGGCCGTGGGCTCGGCCCGCCGGCTGCGCCTACGGATCGCCCGCACGATGATCACCACCCAGGCGACCAGGGCGGCCACACCGGCCAGGGCGAGCCCGGTGACCAGCAGGTAGGTGGAGCCGCCGGCGGTCGAGAAGACGCCCTTCCGGGCACCGGTGTCGAGCGCCGGGGCGGTGGCGCCCGCGGCCAACCCGTCCGGCGCGTCGTAGAGGATCACGTCGGCGCGCTGGGCGCCGCCCTCGGTGGCGACGAAGGTGCCGTGCCACTCGCAGTTACGCCGGCCGCATTCCTCGTTCACCGCGGTGAACGTGCCCGGCGTGCCGCCACCGTTCTTCGCCTCCCAGGCCGGGGCGAGGTCGGTGACACTCAGCATCAGTCCGATGGCGGCGATGACCGGCAGGCCGATCCAGACGAAGACCTTCGACCGCCACCCGTTGATCGTGTTCAGGAAACTCACGGCGGCAGACCCTAGCGGTCCGGGTCCGATCCCGCTGCCCCGTGTGCGGCGGATCAGCCCTCGCGACGCTCGTCGGTGCGCTCGGCCTGGTCGTCCCCGGCCAGCGCGGAGCGCAGCCGGTCCTTCTCGGCGCGGCGCCGCTCGGCCGCCTCGGACATCTCGCCGGCCATCTCGTCGCGCCAGCCGCGGAGCAGGAAGAACGACAGCGCGGCGGAGAAGACCAGCGCCAGCATCAGCCGCAGGAACATGTTCATGTCGACGAACCAGAGGGCCGCCAGCACGCCGACGAACAGCCCGATCCGGCCCAGCGTGTACTTGACCGCCGCGCTCACGCCAGCTCTCCCTCTCTCAACGCCTCAGCCCGTTCGCCGGGCCAGCCAGTGCACGCCATGAAACCAGACCACCGCGTAGACCACGGTGAACACCGTCGCGGCCAGCGCGCCGCTGGCCAGCGGCGGCAGCCCGGCCGCGAGGCCGGCCGCCACCAGCCCGGCGAAGACGCCGAGCGCGATCCCGGCCAGCGCCGCGAGCACCCGGGCCGCGCCGAACTCCCAGGCCCGGAAGTCGTCCCAGAACAGCCACAGCGGAAGGATCACCGCCAGCCAGCCGTTGGTCCGCCCGAACCGGCCCGCGCCCATGGTGGCGAAGGCCCACTCGAAGAGCACCAGCGCCAGCACCCCGATCACCAGCCCGGCGAGGCTCACCCCGAGCAGGTCGCCCAGGGTGAGGATGCGCCCCTCGGCGTCCCGCCGGGGAAAGGTGCGCTGCTGCTCCTCGGTGCTCATCGGCGTGCGGTCAGGCCCAGACCTGCTGCGGCTCGGCGCGGCGCTCGGCCAGCGACGGGGCCGCGTCGTACTCGCGGACGATCTCGTAGCGGGTGTTCCGCTCGACCGGGCGGAAGCCCGCGTCCCAGATCAGGTTCAGCAGGTCCTCGCGGTGCATGGTGTTCGGCGTCCCGTACGAGTCGGCGTCGTGGGTGATCTTGTATTCCACGACGGAGCCGTCCAGGTCGTCGACACCGAAGTTCAGCGACAGCTGCGCCACAGAGAGGCCGTGCATCACCCAGAAGTTCTTCACGTGCGGCACGTTGTCGAAGAGCAGCCGGGAGACGGCGAACGTCTTCAGCGACTCGGCCGGCGAGGCCATCGTGGTGCGTGCCTGGATCTTGTTACGGATCTTGCCGTCCGCCGAGTCCACGAAGTCGTGCTGGTAGCGCAGCGGGATGAAGACCGCGAAGCCGCCGGTCTCGTCCTGCAGCTCGCGCAGCCGCAGCACGTGGTCGACCCGGTGCCGGGGCTCCTCGATGTGGCCGTACAGCATCGTCGCCGGGGTCTGCATGCCCTTGCTGTGCGCCAGGGCGTGGATCCGCGACCAGTCCTCCCAGTGGCAGGCGTGGTCGACGATGTGCTGCCGGACCTCCCAGTCGAAGATCTCCGCGCCACCACCGGTCAGCGACTCCAGGCCGGCGTCCATCAGCTCGTCGAGGATCTCGTCGGCGCTCAGGCCGCTGATCTTCTCGAACCACTGCACCTCGGTCGCGGTGAAGCACTTGAGCTTGACGTTCGGCAGCGCCGCCTTGAGCTCGCGCAGCACCTTCGGGTAGTAGCGCCAGGGCAGGGTCGGGTGCAGGCCGTTGACGATGTGCAGCTCGGTGAGCTGCTCGTCCTCCATCTCCTTGGCCTTGCGGACCGCCTCATCGATGCGCATCGTGTACGCGTCCTTCTCGCCCGGCTTGCGCTGGAACGAGCAGTACGCGCACGAGGCGGAGCAGACGTTGGTCAGGTTGAGGTGCCGGTTGACGTTGAACATCACCCGGTCGCCGTTCATCTCGGTGCGCTTGTGGTGGGCCAGCCGCCCCAGCCACGCGAGGTCGTCGCTCTCGTAGAGGGCGACCCCGTCCTCGCGGGTCAGCCGCTCCCCCGCGTAGACCTTCGCTTCGAGCTCGCGCTTGAGTCCGGCGTCCATCGAAAGCCACGTCCCTTCCACCTGCGGTCCCGGTCGAGCGTACGTCGCGCGTCGGACGAAGCGGCGACCCGGTCGACCGCAGCGGCCTGTTCACCGGACTCCCGGGCGGTCGTCACCCTCCGCGCATCGACATAGCTGCGCTGGTGAGGTAAGACAGGATGGGGCGGAACACACACCGGTACCGTCCTGGCTCACCGCGCCCACCTCGCGCGGAACGCACCAGAACCGGACGGGGAGCGGAATGGTCGACAGCACCCAGAGCCGACGCCGACGAGGCCGGCATCCGGTCATCTCGCCGGTACTGCGTCCGGCGCTCTGGTCCGCCCTGCTCGGGGCGGTCGCGGCGGCGGCGCTGGCCACCCCGGCCTGGGCCGATCCGCTGCCCGACACCGTTCCCGACACCGGCTCGCGCCCCCGGGTCGTCGGCTCGCTCCAGCTCCCCACCGTGCCCGGCGCCGTCCCGGGCCTGCCCGGCACGGTCAGCGGCGCCCCGGGCCGCACCCCGGGCCTCCCCGGCGCCACGACCGGTGCCACAACCGGCGTCACCAACCCGGCCGACGGCCCGCTGATCGCCCAGATCAACCAGGTCGACGCGCTGGTCGCCCAGCTCGGCGACCAACTGCTCAGCGTCAAGGGCGAGCGGGACACCGCCCGGGCGGACCTGACCCTCGCCGCCACCCGGTTGAAGGAGGCCCAGGACGCGCTCCTCCGGGCCCAGGAGGACGCGAAGACCGCCGCCGCCGACGCCGTCAAGGCCGACGCCGCGCTGCCGCCCGGCGAGTTCGGGGCCAACCTGCGCGAGCTGGCCAACCTCCAGCGGATCACCCGGGGCGACAAGGCCGAGGGGGCCACCACCGCGGTGACCGGCGAACTCGCCCGGGCCACCGCCGCCGAACAGGTCGCCCGCGAGGCGCACGCCTCGGCCCAGCGGCGGGCCGCCGAGAAGACCGCGGAGTACACCCGGGTCGAGACCGACCTGCACAAGCAGGAAGCCACGCTGCTCAAGCTCCGCAGGGACAACGCCGCCAAGCTGCTCGAGATCGAGCGCCGCGCGGACGCCGCCGAGCAGCAGCTCGGCAGCTCGTTCGTGGTCAACCAGAGCGTCAGCGGGCGGGTCGCCGACCCGAGGGCCCTGGTCGCGGTGCGGTACGCCCTCGCCCAGCTCGGCGACCCCTACCTCTGGGCGGCCGAGGGGCCGGACCGGTTCGACTGCTCCGGCCTGGTGCTCGCCTCCTACCAGGCGGCCGGCTACCAGGGGCTGCCCCGGGTCTCCCGGGACCAGTACTACGCGACCCGCTCCCGCACCGTCGATCCGAACGCGCTCCTCCCCGGCGACCTGCTCTTCTTCGCGTCGGGCAGCAGCTGGGCGAGCATCCACCACGTCGCCATGTACATCGGCAACGGCAAGATGGTCGAGGCGCCGCGGACCGGCGACGTCGTCAAGATCTCGGTGGTCCGGTGGTCCCGGCTCTATGCGGCCACCCGGGTGATCGGCGCGGTCCCCGCCCCGGCCACCCCGGCGCCGGCCCCGACGCAGGCGACCATCCCGCCGAAGCCCAGCCCGACGCCGAAGCCCACCAAGACGGCCACGCCCAAGCCGACCAGAACGGCCACGCCGAAGCCGACGTCGAGCACGCCCAAGCCGACGCCGAGCACGTCGAGCCCGACGCCCAGCCCGTCGACCCCGTCGACCTCGCCGAGCACCTCGCCGTCGCCGTCGCCGAGCCCGTCCGACTCGCCGAGCCCGTCGCCGACCGAGACCGCCAGCACCGCGCCGACCGCCGCCGACCCGTCGGGCAGCACGGCCGAGAGCACCAGCGCCAGCCCGAGCACCACCGACTGACCAACCGTCCACTCCGACTGTGCTCCCGGGCCGGAATGTGGCACGGTGAGATCCAGGCACGCCCGACCGGCGCCACGGTCGGGGGCGAGCGTGGGCGCGGAGGGGCGAGATGGGCGAGCAGGACGTTCCGGCGGAGACGGTCCACCCCGGATCCGCGCCCGACGCCGCTGACCGGCCGGCCGGCGCCGCCGACGAGCCGGACCAGGCGGCCCCGGTGTCCGTCGCCCGCGCTCGGGTGAGCGTCGCCGGCACCGCCGTGCCGCCCCCGGCCGAGGAGCGGCCGAGCGGGCCGGCCGCCGGCACCACCTACCGGGCGGGTGGCCCGACGGACGCCGTCCCGGCGCTGGACCGGCGCCGGCCGGGTGCCTCCATCCCCCCGCCCTCGACCTGGTCCGCCTTCGCCGCCGCCGAACGCTCTTCCGACCCCGCCGACAGCGCTGCCTCGACGGGCGAGGCCGGCCTGGAAGCCGCGCCGGGCGTGAACGACGCCGTCGACGCCGGGCCCGAGTCCTCGGACCTCGGAGCGGGTCCGGTGGGCACCCCGTCGGCGCCTCGGGTCGCCGGGTCCGCGCGGGTCCCCGCGCCGGCCGCTGAGGCGGCTGCGGCGCCCGTGCTGCCCGCGCCGCGCGCGGAGGCGCCGGGTTCGGACGCCGGCCAGCCGCAGGTCATGAAGGCCCCGGTGCCCGAACAGGGACACGCCCGGGCCAGCGCCTCCGTGCCCGGGCTGAGCCGCGTCTCGGCCGACGAGGTCGCCGCCGCGGTCGCCGGCACGTCCGGCAGCGCCAAGGTCTACCGGGCGGGCCCGGTCAACCCCGAGCCCCCCGAGCCGGCCCAGCCGCCGGAGCCGGCCCAGCCCCCGACGCCGCCCGTGCCGGAGCCCGAGCCGGCGCCGACCCCCGTACCGGGTCCGACGCCGCCCTCCCCGGCACCGCCCGTGCCGGCCCCGGAGCCCCCGTTCCGGCCGACGCCGCCGGTGCCCGCACCGCCGCCGGGCCCCACCCCGCCGGGGCCCGTGCCCCCGCTGCCGGGGCCGCCGGCGCCACCGCCCGGACCGCCGGTGCCCCCGCCTCCGCCGCCACCCGGCCCCGCGCCGGCGCCGCCGTTCCCGCCGCCGCCCGCCATGGCCGGCGCACCCGGTTCGACGCCGTTCACGGGCGCGGTTCAGCGGGGCCCGGCCGCCGCGCCGCCGCTCCCCACCGCGCCGTCGATGGTTCCGGCGCCGGCCCTGCCCACCTGGCCGCCGTCGGCCAACCCCACCGACTACCGGCCCGGGCCGCCCGGCCACGGCCCCGCGCCGAGCCACCCGGTGGGCCGCCAGCCGGGCGGTCCCGGCCCGGCCGGCAGCGGGTACGGCGGCACCGACGGGCCGGGCTTCGCCACCGTCTCCTTCCCGCAGGGCAACCCGCTGGAGAACTCCGGCTCGCTGACCGGGCACATCCTGGCCCAGGGCTGGGCCGAGGACCCACCGGCCACCCGCTCCAGCAACACCAAGGTGGTGATCGTGCTGGCCGTCGCACTAGCGCTGCTGGTCTCGATCAGCCTCCTGGTGGTCTTCCTGGCCGACGACGCGCTGAGCGGCATCACCGGCACCGTCCTGACCAGGTGACGGGGGTGAGCCCGCCCACTACACCCTCGCGCTGCGGTGGCAGGTTCGCCGCATCGCCGTACACTTGTGGAGATCACTGACCCGGCGCGCCCGTTGCGCGCCCATGGGCGATCTTGCGGGCGAATCGGCGGCGTGACCAAGCCGCGGCGGGCCATCGCGAAGATGCGCCCCGCTTGAAAGGCATTTCTTGACCACGTTCGCTGCCTCCGGCACGTCCCCGTCCGCCGACCCGACCATCGACACCCCTGACTTCGCCGCGCTCGGCCTGCCCCGGCAGCTGGTCGAGGCGCTCGCCCGGCAGGGCATCACCACCCCGTTCGAGATCCAGCGGGCCACCGTGCCCGACGCCCTCGCCGGCCGCGACGTGCTCGGCCGGGGTCAGACCGGCTCGGGCAAGACCCTCGCCTTCGGCCTGCCGGTGATCGCCCGGCTCGCCGACCGGAACCGCGCCCGGCCGCTGCACCCGCGCGCCCTGGTCCTGGTGCCGACCCGTGAGCTGGCCATGCAGGTCAACGACGCGCTGATGCCGCTCGGCAAGGCGGTCGGCATCTTCCTGAAGACCGCCGTCGGCGGCGTCCCGTACGACCGGCAGGTCGACGCGCTGCGCCGCGGCGTGGAGATCGTCGTGGCCACCCCGGGGCGGCTCGGCGACCTGATCGAGCGGGGCGTCTGCAAGCTCGACGACGTCGAGATCACCGTGCTGGACGAGGCCGACCAGATGGCCGACATGGGCTTCCTGCCCGAGGTCACCGAGCTGCTGGCGAAGACGCCGGCGGACGCCCAGCGGCTGCTCTTCTCGGCCACTCTGGACAACGACGTCGACTCGCTGGTCAAGCGGTTCATGACCGACCCGGTCACCCACTCGACCTCGCCGGCGACCGCCGCCGTGTCCACCATGGACCACCACCTGCTGCTGATCCCGCCGCACGACAAGTTCGCCGTCGCGGCGTCCATCGCGGCCCGCGAGGGTCGCACCATGCTCTTCGCGCGTACCCAGCTCGGCGTCGACCGGCTGGTCGAGCAGCTCGCCGCCGTGGGCGTGCGGGCCGGCGGCCTGCACGGCGGCAAGACCCAGCGGATGCGTACCCGGACCCTGGCCGAGTTCCGCGAGGGCCGGACGAACGTGCTGGTCGCCACCGACGTGGCGGCCCGGGGCATCCACGTCGACGGCGTGACGCTGGTGCTGCACGTGGACCCGCCGAAGGACCCGAAGGACTACCTGCACCGGGCGGGTCGCACCGCGCGGGCCGGGGAGTCCGGCGCGGTGGCGACCCTGGTGCTGCCGAAGCAGCGCCGGACCACGCTGGCCATGCTGGAGAAGGCGGGCGTCGAGCCGGCCGAGACCCGGGTCCGCGTCGGCGACGCGGAGCTGGCCGAGCTGACGGGCGCCCGCGAGCCCAGCGGCGTGCCGGTCCGCAACGAGCCGGAGCCGCGCCGGGGCGACCGCGACGGGCGCGGCGAGCGCCGCTTCGGCGACCGCCCGACCGGCCGGAGCTACGACCGGGGCGACCGGCGCGACGGCGACCGCCCGACCGGCGGCCGCGGCCACGACCGGCCCTTCGGCGAGCGGCGCTTCGACCGCGAGGACCGGGGCTTCGGCGAGCGGCGTCAGGCCGACCGGGGCGGGTTCGACCGGGACAGGCGCGGTGAGCGGCGCTTCGGCGACCGTGACGAGCGCGGCTCCGGCCGGCCCTCGGGCGACCGCCCCTTCGCCGAGCGGGCCGGGCGGGACCAGCACCGACCGACCGGCGCGGGTCGCGGCTACGACCGGGACGCGCGCGGCGACCGGCGGCACGACGACCGGCCCACCGGCGGGCGCGCCTACGGCGACCGGCCCACGGAGGGCCGCGGCTACGGCGACCGGCCCACCGGGGGCGGCTACGGCGACCGGGACGGCTCCCGCCGCTACGGTGACCGGCCCACCGGCGGCCGCGGCTACGGCGACCGGGACGGTGCCCGCCGTTACGAGGACCGCCCGCAGGGCGAGCGGCGCTTCGGCGAGCGGGGCGAGTTCCGTCCGGCCGAGCGCCGGGGCGGTTTCCGTCCGGAGGCGCGGGGCCGCGAGGACCGGCCGCGCGACGACCGGCGCGGCTTCGGCGGCCGGCCGCCGGCCCGCACCCACTGACCGGGCCGGGTCCAGCCACGCGAACACCGACGCCGCCGCCGAGCCACCGCTCGGCGGCGGCGTTCGCGCATCCTCTGCCGGTGTCCGCCCGGTGGCGTAACGTCCGCTTCATGCCGACCATGCCGAAGTCGCTCTTCTGGACCCGGACCGACACCGCCGGCTCGGAGCACGTGCTGCTCGACGACCGGCAGGGGCTCACCGCGCAGGGCGTGGCGATGGCCGTCGACCCGATCCCCTACACCTGCCGCTACCAGCTGACCGTGGGCGCGGACTGGTCGACCAGCCGGCTGGAGGTCGCCGCCGAGGGCGCGGGCTGGGCGCGGAGCGTACGCCTGGAACGGGCCGGGGACGGGTGGCGGGTGCGCACCGGCGAGGAGGGCGACCTGGACGCGGCGTTGCGCGCGGCCGGGCATCCGCCCGCCGGGCTGCCGGGCACCGACGACCCCGGCCGGCTGGCCGAGGCGCTCGACGTCGACCTGGGCGGCTCGCCGCTGACCAACACCCTGCCGGTACGCCGGCTCAATCTGGCCAAGGCCCCCGCCGACCAGGGGCGGACCATCACCGCGGCCTGGGTGCTGCTGCCCGGCCTGGCGGTGCTCCCCGCCGAGCAGGTCTACACCTCGCTGGGCCCGGGCCGGGTCCGCTACGCCAGCGACTCCTTCACGGCCGACCTCGACGTGGACCCGGAGGGCTTCGTGGTGCGCTACCCGGGGCTGGCCGAGCGGGTCGGCCCGCGCTGACTCCTCAGGCCGGCCAGGCGCCGGTGGCCAGGAAGCGGTCGATGGTGGCCAGGTGCGGGGCGAGGTCGAGGCCCTGGCCGGCCACCCACTCGTCGGCGTAGTAGGTGTCCACGTAGCGGTCGCCCCGGTCGCAGATCAGGGTGACCACCGAGCCGGTCCGGCCGGCGGCGAGCAGCTCCGCGATCAGCGCGAACGCGCCCCAGAGATTGGTGCCGGTGGAGCCACCCACCCGGCGGCCGAGCACCGCCGAACCGGCCCGCATGGCGGCCAGCGACGCGGCGTCCGGCACCTGCATCATCCGGTCCACCACGCTGGGCAGGAAGGACGCCTCGACGCAGGGCCGGCCGATCCCCTCGATCCGGGAGCCCTTGTCGGTGCGCACCGACCAGTCGCCGGCCTGCCAGGCCGGGTAGAACGCGGAGTTCTCCGGGTCGACCACGCAGAGCTTGGTGGGCAGGCGGCGGTAGCGGGCGTACCGGCCGATGGTGGCACTGGTGCCGCCGGTGCCGGCGCCCACCACGATCCAGGCCGGCACGGGGTGCCGCTCCAGGGCGAGCTGCGCGTAGATCGACTCGGCGATGTTGTTGTTGCCCCGCCAGTCGGTGGCCCGCTCGGCGTAGGTGAACTGGTCCATGTAGTGCCCGCCGGTGTCCTCGGCGAGCCAGCGCGCCTCGATGACGACCTTGGCCGGGTCCTGCACCAGGTGGCAGCGGCCGCCCTGGAACTCGATCTGGGCGATCTTCTCGGGCGAGGTCGAGGCGGGCATGACCGCGATGAAGGGCAGCCCGAGCATCCGCGCGAAGTACGCCTCGGAGACGGCGGTCGAGCCGGACGACGCCTCGACGATCGTGGTCCGCGGGCCGATCCAGCCGTTGCAGAGCCCGTACAGGAACAGCGAGCGGGCCAGCCGGTGCTTGAGCGAGCCGGTGGGGTGCACCGACTCGTCCTTGAGGTAGAGGTCGATGCCCCACTCCCGGGGCAGCGGGAAGGGCAGGAGGTGGGTGTCGGCGGAGCGGTTGGCGTCCGCCTCGACCGTGGCGATCGCCTCGGTCACCCAGCTCCGGCTGGCCTCGTCACACCGGTCGAGATGAGTCACGACGGCAACGTTACAAGCGAGGCCGGCTCGCGTCGGGACGGACCCGGCGCGCCTGCCGGCGCTGGCCGGCCCGGCCGGCGGCCCGGACCACCGGGGTGAGGGCCAGGGCGAGCCGGGGGAAGGCGTCCAGGAATCGCACCTGGGCGCCGCGCCAGCGCGGCAGGCTGACCACCGGCCGGGGCCGCCGGGCCAGCCGCACGGCCCGCGCGGCGACCCGCTCGGGGGTCAGCAGCGACCCGGTGAAGGAGGCCAGGGCACCCGGGTCGTCGAGCTTGTCGTGCAGCATGGGCGTCCAGATCCCGTCCGGGCAGAGGCACGACACGTGTACGCCCCGGACGCCCGCCATCCGCAGGTCGGCCAGGGTGCCGAGGCTGAACGCCAGCAGGGCGTGCTTGCTGGCCGCGTAGACGGTCTCGCCGGGGGCGGCGATCAGCCCGGCCAGCGAGACGACGTTGAGCACGTGGCCGTGGGCCTGCGCCCGCATCACGGTCAGGGCGGCGTGCGTGCCGTTCATGGCGCCGAGCGCGTTCACCTCGACCAGCCGGCGCCGGGTCGCCGCGTCGTGCGTCCACGACGCCCCGGTGGCCAGGATGCCGGCGTTGTTGACCCAGAGGCCGAGCCCGCCCGGCGACCCGGCCGCCTCGGCGGCCACCTCCGCGCAGGCCGCCTCGTCGCGGACGTCGAGCGCGCGGGACCAGCCGCCCAGCGGCGCGGCCGCGGTGGCCACGGCTTCGGCGTTCACATCGGTGAGCAGCACCCGCCAGCCGTCGGCGTGCAGCGCGGCGGCGATCGCCCGGCCCAGTCCGCCGGCCGCCCCGGTCACCACGGCCGCGCCCCGCCCTGAGGTCGTCATCGGCGCACCGTAACGCTCGGCGCCGGGCGGGGGCCAGAGCGCGGCGTTCAGGAGGCGGCGGGCACGAGCGGCTGGGGGCGGTTCTCCCACTTGGTCGACAGGGCGATGCCGGTGCGGGTGGAGGCCACCCCGGGGGTCCGGTTCAGCCGGACGATCAGCTGCTCCAACTCGGCGATCGTGCCCACCCGGGCCTTCAGCAGGAAGGACTCGACGCCCGCCATGAAGTAGCAGGACTCGATCTCGGGCATCTGCCGGAACGCCGCCAGCACGTCGTCGGTGTCCGCGGTCGAATCCTCCACGATGCCGATCAGTGCGGTGACCCCGAGCCCGACCGCCTCGGGCTCCACCTCGGCCCGGTACGCCCGGATGACGCCGCCCGACTCCAGCTTGCCGACCCGCTCGTGCACGGCGGGAGCGGAGAGCCCGACCTGGCGGGCCAGCTCGGCGTACGACAGGCGGGCGTTGCCCCGCAGCAGCTCCACGAGGCTCAGGTCGATCGCGTCCACGGAGAGTGACCCTATCCTTTCGCGCGTAACGCCGGACGGTCGGCATCAGTTGAACATGACGTCGCGTTGCCATTCACAAACGTGCCGTCACGGGGGTTCTGCGCCGGTAGCATTTACTAACTTCTCACTGTGTGCGTTTTTCGCGTTTGGCGGACACGCCAGGTCGCTGGTGCTGTAATTGCCATACGTCCCTCATGACGGCTCTGGGCTCGCACCGGCCGGGGGCAGTGTGTTCAGCCGGGGGCTTCGTCGACGCGAGGAGGGGGCTGTGGACACTGGAGATCGCCTGCTGACACCGGGTGAGGTCGCCGCGCTGTTTCGGGTTGACCCGAAGACCGTGACCAGGTGGGCAGCGGCCGGCCGGATCGGCAGCATCCGGACTCCAGGCGGGCATCGCCGGTTTCGGGAATCCGAGGTGCGGGCCCTGCTTGAAGGGGAGGGCATGCTGGACGAGGCGGAGGACATGGGCAGGCCGCGCAACATGGGCCCGACCGCCTCGACCGGCCCGGGGCCGGCGAACGCCGGAATGTACTGAGGCGCCACCGATCGGGACGCGGGCCGGCCCTCAGATCCGGTCCGCGTCCCGACGGGCCGTGGCCAGCTCACCGGACCAGCGCCGGAACAGGGTGTGCGGCACGCCGAGCGCGTCCAGCACCTTGCCGGCCACGAAGTCGACCAACTGCTGGGCGGAGGCCGCCGCCCCGGCCCCGTAGAAGCCGGGGCTGGCCGGCAGCACCACGGCGCCGGCGTCGTGCAGCGCGATGAGGTGCTCCAGGTGACTGCGGGTAACCGGGGTCTCCCGCGGCACCACCACCACCGGCCGCCGTTCCTTGAGGTTCACCTCGGCGGCGCGCTGCAGCAGATCCTTGGAGAGCCCGATCGCGATGCCGGCGCAGGCGGCCGTGCTGGCCGGGACGACGGCCATGCCGCGTACCCGGTAGGAGCCGCTGCTCGGGCCGGCGGCCAGGTCACCGGCGGGCCAGTGCCGCAGGTCCGCGTCGGACAGGTCGCGGCCCAGCCAGGCGGCCAGGTCCTCGGCCCAGTGCCCGTCCCGGAAGGCCCTTCCGGTCTCGTCGAGGATGGTCAGCCGGGCGGCCCGGGAGACGATCAGGTCCACCGCCTGGCCGGCATCGAGCAGGCCCCGGACGACCGCGGCCGCGTACGGCGTGCCGGAGGCGCCGGAGACGCCGACCACCCATGGTTCGCGCATACCGTCCAGCCTGCCTGGTCGACCCGGGCGCCGGGCGGCCACCCCCGGCAGAGTGTCCCGCTTGTCCCGCGACCAGCGGCGTTGTCCGCCGGGTAGGCGGCCGTCCCGGGAACGTGCGATTCTTCCGTCGGCGATCCATGTCCATGGAAGGGACCGGTGATGACGGCGGCGGTGCTGCGGGCGTTGCGCTCCGAGTGCCCGATCCCGCCCCGGCTCTCCCCGCACGCCGACGCCGTGCAGGAGTGGCTGATCGACCAGCTCGACCGGCTCGGCCTGCCGCTGGACCCGGCCACGCGGGAACGGCTGGCCCGGGCCGGCTTCGCCCGCTACGCCGGCCGCCTCTACCCGGACGCCTCCGAGCCCGACCTGCGCGCACTGGCCGCCCTGTTCACCTGGTTCTTCCTGGTGGACGACGCATGCGAGGGGCCGGACCGGCTGGCCCCGGCGCAGATCCGGGCGCTGCGCGACGGGGCGCTGGCCCTGCTCCGGGAGGGTCCCCGGGCCCGCCATCCCGGCTTCTCCGGTCCGCTGCGCCGGCTGCTCGTCCAGGCGTGGCGGGAACCCCGGCGCCGGATGCCGGCCCGCTGGCGGCTGCGCTTCGCCGACGCCGTCGCCGACCACCTCGACGGCGCCTGGCGGGAGGCGGTCGCCACCTTCGCCGGCCGGCCACCGGGCGTCGCCGAGTACGTGGAGCTGCGCCGGGCCACCTCGGCGGCGTACGTGTCGTACCCCCTGATCGAGTTCGCCGCCGGGCGGCCGCTGCCCGACGCGTTCTACCACCATCCCGCGCTGCGCCGGCTCGCCGACCTCGCCAACGACCTGCTCTCCTGGTACAACGACCTGGCCTCGCTGGAGCGCGACCGGGCCGCCGCCGGGGGGCACAACCTGGTGCTGGCGGTGGCCGCCGAGCGGGACGTGCCGGTGCCGGCCGCGGTGGACCTGGTCGCCGCGCGCTGGCGCGCGGAGATGGCCCGCTTCATGGCGCTGCACGGCGCGGTGCCGTCGTTCGGGCCGGCGCTGGACGAGTCGGTCACCGCCCACCTCGACGGCCTGGCCAACGCGGTCCGGGGCACGGTCGACTGGACGCTGGAGAGCGCCCGCTATCCGACCGCCACGACCGGCTGACCGGGCCGCTCAGGGGCGCAGGTCGAGGCGGACCACCAGATCCAGCAGGGCGAAGACGAACAGCGCGATGCCGACGAAACCGTTGGCGGTGAAGAAGGCCCGGTTGACCTTGCTCAGGTCGGTCGGGCTGACCACCAGGTGCTGGTAGCCGAAGGCGACCGCGGTGAACGCCAGCCCGATCCACCAGAGCCAGCCGAAGTCGACCAGCGCGCCGAACCAGATGAACAGCGCGAAGGTCACCACGTGCGCGACGGTGGAGGCGTGCAGCGCGAAGCGCCGGCCGTAGCGGGCCGGGACGCTGTGCACCCCGATCTCCCGGTCGATCTCCGAGTCCTGGCAGGCGTAGATCAGGTCGAAGCCGCCGATCCAGAGGCCGACGGCCGCGCCGAGCAGCCAGGCCGGCCCGGAGCCGGCGAGGGTGCCGGTGACCGCCAGCCAGGCGCCGACCGGGCCGACCGCCTGGGCGAGCGCCAGGATGGCGTGCGGCCAGTTGGTGAACCGCTTGCCGTAGGGGTAGACGACCAGCGGCACCACGGCGAGCGGGGCGAGCGCCAGGCAGAGCGGGTTGAGCAGGGCGGCGGCGGCCAGGAAGACCACCAGGGCGACGGCCGCGCCGGTCCAGGCCGTCCGCACGCTCACCGCCCCGGTCACCAGTTCCCGGTTGGCGGTACGCGGGTTCCGCGCGTCGATCCGCCGGTCGAGGATCCGGTTGGCGGCCATGGCGAACGTCCGCGCCCCGACCATCGCCACCGTGATCAGCAGCAGGTCGAGCCAGCGCACCCGCCCGCCGTCGACCTGCATGGCGGTCAGCGCCGACAGGTACGCGAACGGCAGCGCGAAGACCGAGTGCTCGATCGTGACCAGCTTGAGGAAGGACTTGACCCGTCCCGGGCGTTCCGCCGGGGCCTCCGTGACGGCCATCAGATCCCGTACTCCTTCCAGCGCTTGTCGACCAGCGAGACCACCTCGGGCGACATGGTCATCTCCTCGGGCCAACCCCGGGTGTAGCCCTCGGTGGGCAGCTTGCGGGTCGCGTCGAGGCCCGCCTTGCCGCCCCAGAACTGCTGGTACGAGGCGTGGTCCAGGTGGTCCACCGGCCCCTCGGTGATCAGCAGGTCGCGGGCGTAGTCGACGTTGCCGAAGGCGCGGAACGCGACCTCGTTGTAGTCGTGCACGTCGCAGTCCTCGTCGACGATCACGATCAGCTTGGTCAGCGACATGAGGTGCGCGCCCCAGATCGCGTTCATCACCTTCTGCGCGTGCTTCGGGTAGCGCTTGCGGATGGAGACGATCGCGCAGTTGTGGAAGACGCCGGCGGCCGGCAGGTCGTAGTCGACGATGTCCGGGATCATCAGCTTGAGCAGCGGCAGGAAGATCCGCTCGGTGGCCTTGCCGAGGCCGTGGTCCTCCTGCGGCGGCTTGGAGGTGATGATCGAGTGGTAGACCGGGTCGCGCTGCATGGTCATCGTCTCGACGTGCAGCACCGGGAACGGCTCGACCGGGGTGTAGAAGCCGGTGTGGTCGCCGAACGGCCCCTCGGGCAGCCGTTCGCCGGGCTCCAGGTAGCCCTCCAGCACCACCTGGGCGTGCGCCGGCACCTGCAACGGCACGGTCAGGCAGTCGACCATCTCCACCCGCTCGCCGCGCAGGAAGCCGGCGAACAGGTATTCGTCGATGTCGCCGGGGAGCGGCGCGGTCGCCGCGTACGAGACGACCGGGTCGCAGCCGATGGCGATGGCGACCGGGAGCCGCTGGCCGAGTCGCTCGGCGACGGCGTGGTGCGCCGTGGAGTCCTTGTGGATCTGCCAGTGCATGCCGAGGGTGTTCCGGCTGTGCTGCTGGAGCCGGTAGAGGCCGAGGTTGCGCTTGCCGGTCTCCGGGTGCTTGGTGTGGGTCAGCCCGAAGTTGTGGAAGATCCCGCCGTCGCCGGGCCAGACCTGGAGGCCGGGCAGCCGGTTGAGGTCGACGTCGTCACCGGAGTAGACCACCTGCTGGCAGGGCGCGGTCTTGACCTTGCGCGGCGGCACCGACTTGAGCTGCATGACCTTGCCCAGGCCATCGCGGATGCCGGACCAGCCGACCGGCAGCTCCGGCTTGATCAGCCCGCCGATCCGCTCGCCGATCTCGTCCAGCGTCCCGACGCCGAGCGCCATGGCCATCCGCTTCTCGGTGCCGAACAGGTTGATGGCCACCGGCATCTCGCCCCGGGTGGGCCGCTCGAAGAGCAGCGCCGGGCCGCCGTCGCGGACGGTCCGGGTGACCACCTCGCTGATCTCCAGCGTGGGGTCGACCGGGACGCTCACCCGCCGCAGCTCGCCCGCGGCCTCCAGGGCCGCGAGGAAGTCCTTGAGATCGGTGTACGGGAAGCCACGAGCCGCCATGCCCGCCAGTCTCCCGCACGGCTTCCCGCGCTGCCCACGCCGGGTCGGCGTGACGGCTGTGGGCCTGCCCACCCGTCCCTCCCCGTGGCGGCGCACTCGCCGGCCGGTCGCCGACGGGCCGGCGAGGGCGCGCGCGTCGCGGCCGTCCGGGGCGGGACGGCCGGCGAGTGCCGCCGGGCCGCTCAGGCGGCCGGCGCCCAGGCGTAGCGCGCCAGCGGTGGGTCGAGCGGGGCGTCGGTGAGGCGGTTGGCGAAGGTCGAGATCGTGTAGGTGCCGACGCCGAGCACCACGTCCAGCGCGTGCCGCGGCTGCCAGCCGGCGGCGAGGAAGCCGTCCAGCTCGTCGTCTGGGACGGCGCCCCGGTGGTCGAGCACGGCGACGGTGAACCGGCGCAGCGCCTCCAGGCGCGGGTCGGGCAGGGCGGCGCCGGCCCGGAGCGCCTCGATCAGCACGGGCGCCGCGTCGTGCCGGGTGAGCGTCGCGGTGTGCATGGCCACGCAGAGGTGGCACTCGTTGCGGGTGGCCACCGTCAGCACGACCACCTCCCGGGCGATCGGGTCGAGGTCGGTCGACTCGAAGACGGCGTTGGCGGTGAGGAAACCCTTGAGCAGTTCGGGCGACTCGGCCATCAGGGCCACCGCCCCGGGCAGGTGGCCGAGCTTGCGGTGAACGGTGGCCATGGTGGGACGGGCGGCGGCGGGTGCGGTGTCGAGGGTGTGGGCGGTGAAGAACGAGCGGGACATGACGGGTACCCCTCAGGTAAGATAGTCAACGTGGTTGACGAGATAGTAAACGGGGTTGTCGAACATGGCAACGCCTGACCGCCCGGGCTTCGCGCTCCCGCTGCTCCTGCTCGCCGGCTTCCGCACGCTCATCGACGACCTGCACGCCGAGCTGGCCCGGCAGGGGCACCCCGAGCTGCGCCCGGCCCACGGCTTCGTGCTCCAGGCCGTCGGCCCCGCCGGCACCACCGCCTCCGACCTCGGGCAGCGCCTCGGCGTCTCCAAGCAGGCGGCCGGCAAGACCGTCGACCGCCTGGTCGCGCTCGGCTACCTGGAACGCGCCGACGACCCCGCCGACGCCCGGCGCAAGCTGGTCCGCATGACGGCGAAGGGCCACGACGGGCTGCGCCGGTCGGCGGTCGTCTTCGACGAACTGCGCGACCGCTGGGCGGCCACCCTGGGCGCGGACCGGGTCGCCGCGATCGAGGACGACCTGCGCCGGATGGTCCCGGCCGACGTCTTCCGCCTCGACGTCCCCGGCTGGTTCGGCGGCTGACGCCCGAGATCGGGCGGTGCCTCTGCCGGCGTCGCCAGTCAGCTCGCGGATCTTGGACAGTTACCGTTCGCACCGAACGGCAAGTGTCCAAGATCTCGACCAGTCAGCGGCTAGGTCGCCGGGTCGTCAGCACTTCGTCGACGCGCAGAGTGATCTGGTACGCCACCTCGGGCAGGTCGGCCAGATCGAGGCGGTCGGCCCGCAGCGCGAACTGGGCGTGCAGCTCACGGGCCACGGCGTCCCGGATCTCGGCCTGCAGAGGGCTGAGCCCGTCCGGATCACCCACCACGTACGCATCGTCCATGCGGACATCGTCCTCCGGCAGGCGGTCCTGTTTGAGGCGTCAGTTGACGCCGGCGTACGAGTGCAGGCCGGTGAAGAAGAAGTTGACCCCGAACAGGTTCATCAGCATGGTCAGGAAGCCCACGACGGCGATCCAGGTGGCCACGTTCCGCTTGACGCTCGGGGTGGCCCGGGCGTGCAGGTAGCCCGCGTAGACCACCCAGGAGATGAACGCCCAGGTCTCCTTCGGGTCCCAGCCCCACGCTCGGCCCCAGGCCGCCTCGGCCCAGATCGCCCCGGCGATCACCGCGAAGGTGAAGACGGGGAAGGCGAAGGCGTGCAGCGTGAAGGTCAGCCGCTCCAGGCCGGCCGCCGCCGGCAGCCGCCGGGCCAGGGTGTACGGGAAGCTCCGCTTCCCCCGCTCCCAGCCGGCCCGCATCAGGTACGCCACGGCCGGCACCACGCCGAACAGGAAGATGCCGGAGGCGAAGATGATCGTCGACACGTGGATGACGAACCAGTAGGACTGCAGCGCCGGCATCAGCGGCACGACCTGGACATAGAGCTTCAGCTCGGCGAACGCCAGCAGCAGCACCATGACCAGGGTCAGGAACAGCCCGAGCCGGCGCAGCGACGGCTGCTTCCAGAGCACCGCGAGCCAGGCGGCCGCCCCGATCCAGGTGACCGTCAGCACGAACTCGTACATGTTGCCCCAGGGCATCCGCTCGGCGGCGAGACCCCGGGTGACCACCGCGCCGAGGTGCAGCGCGGCGGCGAGCGTGGTGATCCAGGCGGCGATCCGCCCGGCCAGCACGGCTCGGGCGGCGGAGCGGCCGGGCCGGGTCGCGGCCGGGGTGACCGGCTCCTCGACCGTCCCGCCGGGGCCACCGACGCCGGCGCCAACCAGTTCCCGGGCCGGGGCGGCCGCCGGCACCTTCCGGGCGTTGCCCAGGGCGTACTCGACGGCGTGGCTGATCATCGCGACCAGGTACGCCAGGATCGCGAACGTGACCAGCTGGTCGGAGAGTGCGGACATCACTCGTCTCCTTCTCGCGCCTGCCGGTCGTCCCGCCCGTCGTCGCTGACCGCGGCGACGAGCTGCGCGAACTCGTCGGCGAACCCCGGATGCTCGGTGCGCGGCAGCCCACCGGCCTCCACCAAGCTACTACCGCTCGTCGGAGATCCACCGTCCGGGGGCGTCACCCGGAACCAGACCCGGCGCCGCCGGGCGAAGAGCGAGCCCATCAGGCCCAGCAGCAGCGTCCCGCAGGCGAACAGCATCATCGTCTGGCCGGGGGCGTGCCGGACCGAGATGGTGATGTACGGCTGGGTGCCCACGAACTCCAGCGTGCTGCCGTCGTCCAGGGTCCACTTCTCGCCGAGGCCCAGCTTCTTGTCGCCGATCTGCTTCAGCTTGCCGCTGGTGATCTGCCGCTGGTCGAGCTGGTAGACCGAGCCGGGGATGCCGGCGTCCAGCCCCAGGTTGCCCCGGTACGCGGCCAGCACCACCGCCGGGTTCCGCTCGGCGGGGAACCGGGACGAGACGAACGGCGCGCTGTCCGGGGCGGTCGGCAGGTAGAGCCCGTCGAAGGCGACCTGCTGGTCCGGGGCGCGCTTCCCGGTCTTCGGGTCGACGTTCGCGTCCGGGAAGGCGGCGACCCCCTCCTCGGTGGCGTTCGCGTCGCCGGTCCGCAGGAAGGGCACAGTGCTGGTCTGGGTACGGCCGTACCTGTCGGTGTACCTCAGGATCGGCGCGTACCCGTTGCCGAGCAGGTAGACGTTGGCCGGGCCGAGCCGCAGCGGCGAGTTGACCGAGAAGCCGGCGGTCCGCGTCGACCCGTCGTCCAGGTGGTCCACGGTCACCGTGGCCCAGTAGCGGGACGCCTGCCCGGACGCCAGGTAGTCCGCCTCGAACCGGTCCAGGGTGAGGCAGAACGGCGGCAGGTCGGCGCTGTCCACCCGCGGGCCGAGCGACGCCTCGGCGTACTGCTGCCGGGTGTTGCAGAAGGCGTTGTCCGCGCCCGACACCAGCAGCCGGTTGCCGTGCCAGCCGTACCAGGAGCCGACCGCGACCCCGAGCAGGACGGCGACCAGCGAGACGTGGAAGAGCAGGTTGCCGGTCTCCTTGAGGTAGCCCTTCTCGGCGGAGACCTCGTTGCCGCGGACGGTGACCCGCCAGCGACGCCGGCGCAGCACCGCCGCGATCGCCTCGGGGTCGGCGGCGGCCGGGGCCTCCAGCACCGCGTGCTGGGGCAACCGCTCCAGGCGCTTCGGGGCGGCGGGCGGCCGCATCCGCAGCGCGCGGACGTGGTCGCGGGCCCGGGGCAGGACGCAGCCGACCAGCGAGGTGAAGAGCAGCAGGTAGATCGCGGAGAACCAGACCGAGCCGAAGACCGCGAACATGCCGAGCTGGTCGAGCCGGGGCGCCAGGTCGGGGTGGTCGACGAAGTATTCGTTGACCTTCTCGGGGTTGACCCCGCGCTGCGGCAGCACCGAGCCGGGGATGGCGGCGATCGCGAGCAGGAAGAGCAGGATCAGCGCGGTACGCATGCTGGTGAGCTGCCGCCACGAGTTGCGTACCAGAGCCAGCACCGGGTTGACCCGTCGCCGGGGCGCTCCGGCGGGCGGCGCGGCCGGCCGGTCGTCCACGGTCGTCATCAGATGCTCACCTCGCCCACGCCCACGTGCGTCTGCAGCCAGATCACGAAGTCCTGCCAGCCGCCGGTGACCAGCGCCACGCCGATCAGGATCAGCAGAGCGCCGCCGATCCGGGTGACCCAGCGGCTGTTGCGCCGGACGGCGCGGAACACCCCGAGCAGGCGGTGGAAGCCCAGCCCGAAGACGACGAACGGTACCCCCAGCCCGAGGCAGTACGCCACGGCGAGCAGCACCGCCCGGTCGGTCCGCCCGTCGACGGTGGCCATGCCGAGCACCGCGCCGAGGGTCGGGCCGGTGCACGGCATCCAGCTCAGCGCGAAGACCGCGCCGAGCACCGGGGCGCCGAGCAGCCCGGCGGCGGGGAGCCGGTGGATGCGGAACTCGCGCTGCATCCCGGGGACCACGCCCAGGTAGCCGAGCCCGAGCACCACGATCAGCGCGCCGATGACGATCTCCAGCGTGCGCTCGTGCGCGAAGAAGAGCTTGCCGACGCCGGAGAAGAGGATCGCGGTGGCGGTGAAGACGGCGGTGAAGCCGGCGATGAAGAGCATGGTGCCGGCCAGCACCCGCCCCTTCACGGCGGCCGCCGGCCGGACCACCGGGGGTGCCGCGACCGCCACGCCGCCGCCGTTCGGCTCGTCCGCGACGGGCGCGGGGGCCTCCGTGCGGGCCCGACCCTCCAGGTCCGCCCCGGCCAGCCCGGTGACGTACGACAGGTAGCCGGGCATCAGCGGCAGGACGCACGGGGAGAGGAAGCTGACCAGCCCGGCGAGCGCCGCGGCCCCGACGGCCAGCAGCAGCGGACCGGACTCGGCGAGCTGGCGGAACGTCTCGCCCATCAGCGGGATCCGGGCTGCTCGGCCGCGACCCGCTCGACGACGGGCTGCAACTCGTCCCGGGTGATCGCCCGGCGGATCACCACGGCGACCCGGCCGTCCCGGTCCAGCACGACAGTTGCCGGGGTGGTGTTGGGTGGGATGTCGAAGTTGAGCGCCTGCCGGCTGGCCGGATCGAAGAGGCTCGGGTAGGTGACCCGGCCCTCCTCGAAGGCGATCGCCTTGTCCTTGCTGTCCTGCACGTTGATGCCGAGGAAGGTCACCCCGGAGGCCTTGGTGGCCTGGTAGGTGGCCTCCAGGTCGTCGACCTCGGCCCGGCAGGGCGCGCACCAGGAGCCCCAGAAGTTGACCACGACCACCTGGCCGCGGGCCTGGGAGACGTCGTAGCTGTCGCCGGTGAGCAGCTCACCGCTCACCTTCGGCGTCTTCGACCGCTGGTCGGGCGCGCAGGTGATGGTGACGCCGTCGCTCGCGCAACGGCTCTCCTCGCTGCCGGAGGAGCAGCCGACCAGCGCCGTACCGGCGGTGACGGCGGCGAGCAGGGCGGCGGCGAGCCTCCGGGTGCGCATCAGGCTCCCTTGGCCGTCCGAGCGGTCGGCGAGATCGCGATCAGGTGGGCCGCGGGCTCGGAGTAGCCGATGCCGACGATCTTGGCGCCGTCGAAGTGGAACGAGGTGAGGCTGGCCAGGCCGCACTGCCGCCTGCGCGGGTCGTGCCAGAGCCGCTTGCGCTCGACGTAGCGGCGCAGGGTCCAGATCGGGAGCTGGTGGGAGACGAGCACGGCCTCGCGCCCCTCGGCGGCGATCCGGGCGGCGTGCAGCGCCCCGAACATCCGCTCGGCGATCTGCCGGTAGGCCTCGCCCCAGGACGGGGTGACCGGGTCGCGGAGCACCCACCAGTTGCGCGGGTCGCGGAACGAGCCGTCGCCCGGGGAGACCTTCTTGCCCTCGAACCAGTTCGCGCTCTCGATCAGCCGCTCGTCCACCCCGACCGGAAGGCCGAACTGGGCGGCGATCGGCTCGGCGGTCTGCTGGGCGCGCTCGAGGGGGCTGGCCACCACGTGCACCACGGTCCGCTCGGCGAGCGCCTGGGCGGCCGCCTTGGCCATCTGGACGCCCAGCTCCGAGAGGCGGAAACCGGGCAGCCGGCCGTAGAGGACGCCGTTCGGGTTGTACACCTCGCCGTGCCGCAGCACGTGGACCACCGTCTCGCTCACGTTGTTACCCCCCGTGTCCTGCCGCTGCCGCCGCCGTCGCCGCCCCGCGCAGCGCCTCGGCGATCTGCTCCAGGGCGGCGTCGTCGATCGCCGCCGACACGAACCACGACTCGAAGGCGCTCGGCGGCAGGTAGACGCCGGCGGCGAGCATGGCGTGGAAGAACGCCTTGAACGCGGGCACCTGCTGGGTGCGGGCGCTGTCGTAGTCCGTTACGTCGGCGTCGGTGAAGAAGATCGAGAACATGTTGCCCGCGTACGACAGTCGGTGCGGGACCCCGGCGGCGGCCAGCGCCTCGGTGGCGAGCTTGCCCACCGTGGCGGCCGTCTCGTCGAGCCGGCGGTAGAGCGCGTCGTCGGCCAGCCGCAGCGTGGCCAGGCCGGCGGCGCAGGCGAGGGGGTTACCGGAGAGCGTGCCGGCCTGGTAGACCGGACCGACCGGGGCCAGCTTCGCCATGATCTCCGTGCGCCCGCCGAACGCCGCGGCGGGCAGGCCACCGCCCATGACCTTCCCGTACGTCCACAGGTCGGCGTCGGACGGGTCGAGGCCGTGCCAACCGGCGCGGGAGACCCGGAACCCGGTCATCACCTCGTCGACGATCAGCAGCGCGCCGTGCGCGTGGGCGATCCGGGCGAGCTGCTGGTTGAAGTCGTCGCGCGGGGCGATCACGCCCATGTTGCCGGCGGCCGCCTCGGTGATGACCGCCGCGATGTGCGGACCCTCGGCGGCGAAGGCCTCCTCGACCGCGCGCAGGTCGTTGTACGGCAGCACGATGGTGTCGCCGGCGGCCGCGCCGGTGACGCCCGGCGAGTCGGGCAGCCCGAAGGTGGCCACGCCGGAGCCGGCGGCGGCCAGCAGCGCGTCGGAGTGGCCGTGGTAGCAGCCGGAGAACTTGATGATCTTGGCGCGGCCGGTGAACCCGCGGGCCAGCCGGATCGCCGACATGGTCGCCTCGGTGCCCGAGTTGACCAGGCGGACCTGCTCGACCGGGGTGCGCGCGACGATCTCCGCGGCCAGGTCGACCTCGCCCGGGGTCGGCGTGCCGAAGCTGGTGCCGAGCGCGGCGGCCTCGCGCAGCGCCTCGACCACCGCCGGGTGGGCGTGACCGAGGATCAGCGGGCCCCAGGAGCAGACCAGGTCGACGTAGCGACGACCGTCGGCGTCGAAGAGCCAGGGACCCTCCCCCCGGACCATGAAGCGCGGGGTGCCGCCGACGGCACGGAACGCGCGCACAGGGGAGTTGACCCCGCCGGGCACGATGGCCTTGGCGCGGTCGAACAGGGCCTCGGAGGCCGGTGCGTCGGCCGGGTAGCGGCCGGATCCGGCGGAAAAGGTGTCGGTCACGATGCCGCCATTGTGTCAGCGCCGGGCGGCTGATCGGCAGGCACCCCGCAGCGGGGGTTACCCGGCTCACGCCTCGTCCGTTCGGCGCGGCGCACCGACCGGCGGGTTGCTCGACGGGCCCGTTGGTCGAGATCGCGATAGGCTGACCGGGTGGATCGTGCCGAACTGTCCATCACGCTACATCGGACCGGAGACGAAGCGGTGCTTCGCCTCGCCGGTGAGATCGACATGCTCACGGCCGCCCAGCTGTCGACAGTCGTCAACGAGGTGCTGGCCGATCCCCCGCCACGCATCGTGCTCGACCTGGGCGGGGTCACCTTCTGCGACTCGCAGGGCCTCGGCACCCTCGTGGTGCTCAGCCGCAAGGCCAGCCACGCCCAGAGCCTGCTGGTCCTGAGCAACGTCGGCGACTTCCTCCTCCGCGTCCTGGACATCACCGGCCTCCGCTCAGCCCTGATGATCCGCAACGAAACCGCCCCCTGACCCCACCGCTCCGGCGATCATGAAGTTGACGGCGATGTGGATCTCCTCGGTGCCGTCAACCTCATGATCGACCAGGGCTGGTGCGGGGTCAGGTGATCGGGACGTCGCGGCGGCGGAAGGCCGTCAGTCCGGCCGCCGCCAGGGCCAGGGCCAGGGCGGCGAGGGTCCAGAGCGGGGTGGCGCTCCAGGTGTCGCGGAGGACCTGGGGGGTGTGCGTGAACGGGGAGAGGTCCAGCAGCCACTGGTCGAGTTCGAGCACCGCGCCGAGCTGACCGAGCAGCACGCAGACCGCCAGCAGCGCCCAGGCGACCGGGGCGAGCCGGGGCAGCAGGCCGTAGAGCAGCACGGCAAGACCGGCCAGCACCCAGGCGGCGGGCGCCTGGGCCAGCCCCGCGCCGAGCATCCGGGGCAGCTCCCGGGGCACGTCCTGCACGCTCAGCCCGTAGGTCAGGCCGGTGGCCAGGCCGGTCACGGCGAGCACCACGACCGGGCCGAGCAGCGCGAACACCACGTGCGACAGCAGCCAGGTCGAGCGGTGTATGCCGGTGGCGAGCACCGGTTCGGCGTGCCCGGCGGACTCCTCGGCGCGCATCCGCAACGCGGCCTGGATGCCGTAGCCGGCCGCGGCCAGGCCGGCCAGGCTGAGCGTGGCGCCCAGGTAGGCGTCGGCCAGTCCGGAGGCCCCGCCGATCCGGGACATGATCTGCTCCAGCTGCGGGTTCCCCTCGACCGAGCGGCCGGCCGCCTCCGCGGCGCCGCCGAGGATCAGCCCGAGCAGGCCGAAGCCGACCGACCACCAGAGGATCTGTCCCCGGTGCAGCCGCCAGGCCAGCCCGAACGGGCCGGCCAGCGCCCGGCCGGCGGTGGCCGGCCCGAGCCGGGGCGGCAGCACCCCCGCGCCCAGGTCGCGGCGCACCGAGACCGGGTACGCGACCGCGGCGAGCAGCGCCGACGCGAGCAGCGGCAGCGCCGGCACCCACCAGCGCTCCCCCTCGTAGGGCCGGATCCGCGGGGCCCAGCCCAGCGGGGAGAGCCAGCTCGGCCAGTCGTTGCTTGCCGTGTCCCCGACCATCCGCAGCGCGAACGAGGCGCCGAGGACGGCGATCCCGATGCCCCGGGCCCCGCCGGCCGTCTCGGTGAGCTGGGCGGACAGCCCGCCGAGGGTGGCGAAGACCACGCCGGTCAGCGCGGCGCCGAGGCCGTACGCGTACGAGCCGGCGGCCGACAGCCCGGTGGACGCCAGCCCGGCCGCGGTGAGCAGGCCGAGCAGCAGGTCGGCCGCGTACGTGACGAGCAGCGCGGCGGTCAGCCCGGCGTGCCGGCCGAGCACCCCGCCGCCGAGCAGTTCCCGCCGGCCGGCCTCCTCCTCGACCCGGGTGTGCCGGATGACCGTGAGCAGGCTGGCCAGCGCCACGATGACCAGCAGGAAGCCGCCGCGCTGGGCGGTCAGCGCGCCGACGCTCTCGCCGTAGACCGGGCCGAGCAGCGCGACGATCGAGGGGTTGCGGGCGGTGCCGGCAGCGTACGCGGCGCGCTCGGCATCGGTGGGGAACAGCTCGAAGAAGCTGGTCGCGTACGTCATCGGCAGCACGGCGAGGATCAGCACCCAGAGCGGGAGCAGGACCCGGTCCCGGCGCAGGATGAGCCGGGCCAGGTGGCGGGTTCCGGTGAGCGTGCTCATCGGGTCAGCTCCTCGGGGACCGCCTCGTAGTGGCGCAGGAACAGCTCCTCCAGCGTCGGCGGCGTGCTGACCAGGCTGCGTACGCCCAGTTCGGTGAGGCAATGCAGGGCGGCGTCCAGCGCGGCGGAGTCCACGTCGAAGCGCACCCGGTTGCCGTCCACCCGCAGGTCGTGCACGCCGGTCAGGTCGGCCAGCCCGTTCAGCGGGGCGGCGACCTCGGCGTCGATCGAGGTGCGGTGCAGGTGGCGCAGTTCGGTGAGGGTGCCGGACTCGACGGCCCGGCCGTTCCGGATGATCGTCACCCGGTCGCAGAGCGCCTCGACCTCGGCCAGGATGTGGCTGGAGAGCAGCACGGTCCGGCCGTCCTGCTTGGCCCGGCGTACCCAGTGCTGGAAGACCTCCTCCATGAGCGGGTCGAGCCCGGAGGTCGGCTCGTCGAGGATGAGCAGCTCGACGTCGGAGGCGAGCGCGGCCACCAGGCCGACCTTCTGCCGGTTGCCCTTGGAGTAGGCCCGGCCCTTCTTGCGCGGGTCCAGCTCGAAGGACTCCAGCAGCTCGGCCCGGCGCTTCGGGTCGAGCCCACCGCGCAGCCGGCCGAGCAGGTCGATCACCTCGCCGCCGCTCAGGTTGGGCCAGAGGGTGACGTCGCCCGGCACGTACGCGAGCCGGCGGTGCAGGGCCACGGCGTCCCGCCACGGGTCGCCGCCGAGCAGCCGGACGGCCCCCGCGTCCGCCCGCAGCAGACCGAGCAGCACCCGGATGGTGGTCGACTTGCCGGCGCCGTTGGGGCCCAGGAAGCCGTGCACCTCGCCGGCGCGGACGGTCAGGTCGAGTCCGTCGAGCGCTCGGGTCCGGCCGAAGGTCTTCACCAGGCCGGACACCTCAATGGGAGTTTCCATACTTCGGAAGCTACGCTCGTTTCACAAACTTGTGAAGACAGTGAGATCTGAGAGACGATCGGACGCGATGAGCACCGAGGAGATGACGCCGATGACCCCGCCACCCCGCCCCGACGAGGAGGAGGTCCACCTCTTCGTCGAACGGATGGCGATGGCCTTCGCCGACGTCGGCTTCCCCCGGATGGCCGGCCGGGTGCTGTTCACCGTGATGAGCGCGGACGAGCCGCTGACCGCCGCCGAGATCGGCGAGCGGCTCGGGGTCAGCGCGGCGGCCGTGTCCGGCGCGGTGCGCTACCTGACCCAGTTCGGCATGCTGGTCCGCGAGCCGGTCAAGGGCTCCCGCCGGGACCGCTACCGGATGCCGGCCAACCCCTGGTACGAGGCCACCATCACCAAGACCGGCCTCTACAAGAACTTCATCGACATCGCCAACGGCGGGGTGGACGCGCTACAAGGGCGGAACACCCCGGCGGGCGAGCGGGTGGCCGAGATGCGGGACTTCTTCCTCTTCGTACAGGAGGAGATCGACGCCCTCGGCGAACGGTGGCGGGCCCGGCGCGCCGCGACGGGACACGGCGACCAGGCCGGCGCCTGAGCGCTCAGGCGGTGTTGCCCCAGCGGGCCTGCTCCAGCAGGTCCACCGCCCGCTCCCGGGACTCCTGGTCGTCGTCGGCGCGCAGCAGCGCGGTCGCCTCGTCCACCGCGTCGGTGAGCACCCGCCACTGGGCGTCGCGCTCCCGCACCAGGTCCGACTGGGCGGCGAGCTGCCGGGTCTTCACCCACAGCTCGACGAAGACCGACACCTTGGCCCGCAGCACCCAGGGGTCGAAGGGCTTGGTCAGGTAGTCGACCGCGCCGACCGCGTAGCCCCGCAGGGCGAGCTGGGCGTCCTTGTCCGCCGCGGTCAGGAAGATGATCGGCACGTGCCGGGTCCGCTCCCGCCGCTTGATGTGGGTGGCCGTCTCGAAGCCGTCCATGTCCGGCATCTGGGCGTCCAGCAGGATCACCGCGAAGTCGTCCACCAGGAGTTGCTTGAGCGCCGCCTCGCCGCTCTCCACGGCGACCGACTGCACCGGAAGCCCCTGGAGGATCGCCTCCAGAGCCATCAGGTTCTCCCGCCGGTCGTCGACCAGCAGCGCCTTGGCCATCTGGGTCACGGATTCTCCTCGCCTCGGCTCCGGCCGATCCAGGACGCCATCATCTCGATAAGCTCGTCCAGGTCCACCGGCTTGGTGATGTAGTCGCTGCCCCCGGCCGCGATCGCCGACTCCCGGTCACCGGGCATCGCCTTCGCGGTCAGGAACACGATCGGCAGGTCCGCGAAGCGGTGGTTGCGCCGAATCTGCGCGGTCGTCTCGTAGCCGTCCTGGTCCGGCATCATCGCGTCCATCAACACGATGTCCACCTCCGGATGCTCGGCCAGTTGGCGGACGCCGTCCGCCCCGTTGTCCGAGTACAACACGGTCATCCCGTGAAGTTCCAACGCAGAGGTCAGCGCGAACACGTTCCGGACGTCGTCGTCGATGATCAGAACGGTCACGCCCTCCAGCCGGCGGGTGGCCGGCGTCTCCTGCGGCTGCGGCAACTCCATGGGCATGAGCAGGGACGACGGCAGGCCCGCGCGCTGCGGCGAGGGCGGCGCCGGCGCCACCACCGCGTCCGGCGCCAGCACGTCGGGTACGAAGAGGGTGAACGTCGACCCCTGCCCCGGCGCGGAGGCCACCGTGATCGTGCCGCCGAGCAGGCGGGCCAGGTCCCGGCTGATGGACAGGCCCAGGCCGGTGCCGCCGTAGCGCCGGCTGGTGGTGCCGTCGGCCTGCTGGAACGCCTCGAAGATCAGCGAGAGCTTGTCGTCCGAGATGCCGATGCCGGTGTCGATCACCGTGAACGCGATGACCTGCCGGGCGTTGGTCAGCGCCGGCACGTCGAAGACCGCGTTCTCGGCGGCCGGTGCGATGCGCAGGGTCACCGCCCCGTTGTCGGTGAACTTCACCGCGTTGGAGAGCAGGTTGCGCAGGATCTGCTGCAACCGCTGGGCGTCGGTGACCAGCGCCGGCGACAGGTCCTTGCTGATCCGGACCTGGAAGTCGAGCCCCTTCTCCTCGGCCTGCGGCGCGAACGCCTGCTCGACGTAACCGCGGATCTCGGAGAAGTGGATCTCGGTGGGCTCCACGTCCATCCGGCCCGCCTCGATCTTCGACAGGTCGAGGATGTCGTCGATCAGGGAGAGCAGGTCCGACCCGGCGCTGTGGATGGTCCGGGCGAACTCGATCTGCTTCGGGCTCAGGTTCTGCTCCGGGTTCTCCGCGAGCAGCCGGGCCAGCAGGAGCAGCGAGTTCAGCGGCGTACGCAGCTCGTGGCTCATGTTGGCCAGGAACTCCGACTTGTACGCCGACGCCCGGGTGAGCTGCTGCGCCTTCTCCTCCAGGCCGAGCCGGGCCAGTTCGATCTCCCGGTTCTGCGTCTCGATGTTCGTCTTCTGCTCGGACAGCAGCTTCGCCTTGTCCTCCAGCTCGGCGTTGGTGCGCTGGAGTTCCGCCGACTGCTCCTGGAGCTCGTGCGCCAGCCGCTGCGACTGCGCCAGCAGCTCCTCCGTACGCCGGTTGGCCTGGATGGTGTTGACCGCGACGCCGATGGTGAGTACCAGCCGCTCCAGGAACGCCAGGTGCAGCTCGGAGAAGGTGGTCACACCGGCGAACTCGATCACGCCGAGCAGCTCGCCCTCGAAGAGGATCGGCAGCACCACCAGGTCGGCCGGGGGCGTCTCGGCCAGGCCGGAACGGAGCACCAGGCGCCCGTCGGGCTGGGCGTTGACCCGGATGGTCCGCCGGGACAGGGCGGCCTGCCCGACCAGCCCTTCGCCGGGCCCGAAGGTCACATCGTGCCCCCGGGCGACGTAGCCGTAGGAGGCGGTGAGCCGCAGCCGCACGCTCCCCTCGGAGCTGTCCGCCAGGAAGAACGCGCCGAGCTGCGCGTCGACCAGCGGGGTCACCTCCATCATGATCATGCGGCAGACCTCGCCGAGATCACGCTGGCCCTGGAGCAGGCCGCCGATCCGGGCCAGGTTCGAGTCGAGCCAGCCCTGCTCGGCGTTCTTCTTGGTCGTCTCCCGGAGGGTGACGATCATCTGGTTGATGTTGTCCTTCAGCTCGGCGACCTCGCCCTGCGCCTTCACGCTGATCCGCTGGGTCAGGTCGCCCCGGGTCACCGAGGTGGAGACCTGGGAGATCGCCCGGAGCTGGGTGGTCAGGGTGGAGGCGAGCTGGTTGACGTTCTCGGTGAGGTCGCGCCAGGTGCCGCTGACCCCCTTCACCTGGGCCTGACCGCCCAGCTTGCCCTCGATGCCGACCTCGCGGGCCACCCGGGTCACCTCGTCGGCGAACGACGAGAGCTGGTCGACCATCGTGTTGACCGTCGACTTCAGCTCCAGGATCTCGCCCTGCGCGTCCACCGTGATCTTCTGCGACAGGTCACCCTTCGCGACGGCGGTGGTGACCGAGGCGATGTTCCGCACCTGACTGGTGAGGTTCGACGCCATCGAGTTCACGTTGTCGGTCAGGTCACGCCAGGTGCCGCTCACGCCCTTCACCTGGGCCTGACCGCCGAGCTTCCCCTCGGTGCCCACCTCGCGGGCCACCCGGGTCACCTCGTCGGCGAACGACGACAGCTGGTCGACCATCGTGTTGACCGTCGACTTCAGCTCCAGGATCTCGCCCTGCGCGTCCACCGTGATCTTCTGCGACAGGTCACCCTTGGCCACCGCCGTGGACACCTGCGCGATGTTGCGCACCTGGGCGGTCAGGTTCGACGCCATCGAGTTCACGTTGTCGGTCAGGTCACGCCAGGTGCCGGCGACGCCGCGTACCTGGGCCTGGCCGCCCAGCTTGCCCTCGGTGCCCACCTCGCGGGCCACCCGGGTCACCTCGTCGGCGAACGAGGAGAGCTGGTCGACCATCGTGTTGACCGTCGACTTCAGCTCCAGGATCTCGCCCCGGGCGTCCACCGTGATCTTCTGGCCCAGGTCGCCCTTGGCGACCGCGGTGGTGACGGAGGCGATGTTCCGCACCTGGCTGGTCAGGTTCGACGCCATCGAGTTCACGTTGTCGGTCAGGTCACGCCAGGTGCCGCTGACCCCCTTGACCTGGGCCTGCCCGCCGAGCTTGCCCTCGGTGCCCACCTCGCGGGCCACCCGGGTCACCTCGTCGGCGAACGACGAGAGCTGGTCCACCATCGTGTTCACGGTGTTCTTCAGCTCCAGGATCTCGCCCTGGGCGTCCACCGTGATCTTCTGCGACAGGTCGCCCTTGGCCACCGCCGTGGACACCTGCGAGATGTTCCGGACCTGGCTGGTCAGGTTGCCGGCGAGCTGGTTCACGTTCTCCGTGAGGTCGCGCCAGGTGCCGGAGACCCCGCGCACCTGGGCCTGACCGCCCAGCTTGCCCTCGATGCCCACCTCGCGGGCCACCCGGGTCACCTCGTCCGCGAACGACGAGAGCTGGTCCACCATCGTGTTGACGGTGTCCTTCAGCTCCAGTATCTCGCCCTGCGCGGCCACGGTGATCTTCTGGGAGAGGTCGCCGCGGGCCACCGCGGTCGAGACCTGGGCGATGTTGCGGACCTGGCTGGTCAGGTTCGACGCCATCGAGTTGACGCTGTCGGTCAGGTCCTTCCAGGTGCCGGCCACGTTCGGCACCTCGGCCTGGCCGCCGAGCTTCCCGTCGGTGCCCACCTCGCGGGCCACCCGGGTCACCTGCTCGGCGAAGAGCCGCAGCGTGTCGGTGAGCGAGTTCATCGTGTCGGCCAGCTCGGCCACCTCGCCGCGCGCGCCGACCGTGATCTTCTGCGACAGGTCGCCCTTCGCCACCGCCGTCGCCACCTGGGAGATCGACCGCACCTGGCCGGTGAGGTTCGACGCCATGGTGTTCACCGAGTCGGTGAGGTCCTTCCAGGTGCCGGCGACGCCCCGGACGTCGGCCTGGCCGCCCAGCTTGCCCTCGGTGCCCACCTCCCGGGCCACCCGGGTCACCTCGTCGGCGAACGACGAGAGCTGGTCGACCATGGTGTTCACGGTCCGCCCGATGCGCAGGTACTCACCGCGCAGCGGCCGGCCATCGATCTCCAGCGCCATGTGCTGGGACAGGTCGCCGTCGGCCACCGCCACGATCACCCGGGCGATCTCCGTGGTCGGGCGGCCCAGGTCGTCGATCAGCGAGTTGACCGCCCGCTGCCCCTCCGCCCAGGAGCCGTCCAGGCCCTCGTCGTCGAGGCGCTCGGTCAGCCGGCCGTCACGGCCGACGACCCGGCTGATCCGGCGCAGGTCGAGGTGCTGCCGCTCCTGGAGCGACACCACGTCGTTGAAGGTGTCCGCCACCTCGCCGGCCAGGCCGGCCCGTCTGGGGAGCCGGACCCGGAGGTCGCCGCGACGTACCCGCCCCAGCGCCTCGACCAGCTCGCCGAGGAGCGCCTCGTGGTCGGAAGCGGACGGGTCCGCGGCTACCGACTGTTTCGCCGTGGTCATCATTCCTCGCTCAGCTCGGGGGCCATCCGGCTCGTTGCCGACACGCGGCCATCCCACCATTCTGCCGCGTGTCCCGTCGAGGCCCCGGACGTCGAGCCCCGCCGCGCCCGATCTGTCCCGCGCCGACCGGATCGGCGGAGCGGGTTGGCACCCGGGGTGGCGGCGGTGGAGGATACGAAGGTGTCAGCGGAGGCGGGGCCGGCCCTGAACGGCGGCTCGGACGAGCACGTCCGGCGGGTACGCCTCCCCGCCGACCGGCGTACGCCCGCGGCGGCCCGGGCGCTGGTGCGGTCCGTACTCGCCGAGGCGGACCTGCACGAACTGCTCAACGAGGCGCTGCTGCTCACCACCGAACTCACCACCAACGCGGTCGAGCACGCGCGCACCGAACTGGACATCGAGGTCGAAGCCGACCCGGAGGGGCTCACCGTCACGGTGACCGACTTCGCCTCCGGCCCCGTCGACGAACTGCTCGTCGGCGTCCGGAACACCACCTCCGACATCGCCGAGGTGGCCGAGCGAGGGCGCGGGCTGCTGCTGGTCGACCACTTCTCCAGCCGGTGGGGCACCACCTACCTGCCCACCGGGAAGGGCGTCTGGTTCCGGCTCGACCGGGCCGGCCGGGAGGCGGCCACCCCGGCGGCCGGCGCGGCCGAGACCCGCGCGGCGCTGGCCACCCCGGGCGGCACGGACGCGGGCACCCCGAGCGCCGCCGCGATGAGCGAGCTGATGCAGACCACCCCCGACCCGTACGCGGAGGACCCGCTGCCCGAGTTCGCCGCCGGGCTGCTGACCCGGGTCGCCGAGATGGTCGGCGCGGCTGGAGGCGTGGTGCGCCTGGACCGCGGGGACGGGCAGGGCAGCCAGGTGCTCGCCCGCTACGGCCGGCAGCCCCGGGAGGGCAACGAACTGCTCCGGGTCCCGCTCGCCGTGCACCGCCCGTACGCCGGTGAGCTGGAGCTGGACGCGGCACCCTCGGCGTACGCCCGGCCGCTCGCGGTGCTGGCCGCCGAGCGGCTCTCCCTGCACCTGGAGAACGACCGGCTGCGCCGGGCCGACGTACGCCGGTCGGCCTGGCTGACCTTCCTCGCCGAGGCGAGCGAACTGCTCGCCCAGTCGCTGGACGTCGAACTGACCATGGCGCTCATCCCGCAGCTCGTGGTGCCCCGGCTGGGCCAGTGGTGCGCGGTGCACACCACGGACGAGTGGGGCCGGCTGCGGCTCGCCGCGGCCAGCCACGCCGACGAGGCGGTGCTGCCGCAGCTGCACCGGGTGCTCCAGGAGACCGGGCCGGACTCGATCCAGGCCCGGCTGCGGGAGGCGTCCCGGAGCGCGGCGCAGGTGCCGCTGAGCGGGCCGATGGAGGGCTTCGCCGTACCCCTGATCGCCCGCGGGCAGCGGCTCGGCACCCTGGCCGTCGGCCGCCACCAGCGGCACCGGCACGACCCCGACGAGGTCTCGGTGCTGGAGGACGTGGCCCGGCGGGCCGCGCTCGCCATCGAGAACGCCCGGATCCACGCCGAGCGCCGGCGGGTCGCGCAGACCCTCCAGCAGTCGCTGCTGCCGCCGGTGCTCCCGGTGGTCGAAGGCATCGGCTTCGCCGCCGAGTACGTCCCGACCGGCGACGACGCCGACGTCGGCGGCGACTTCTACGACGTGGTGCCGCTGCCGGACGGCCGGTGGCTGGTCGTGGTCGGCGACGTCTCCGGCAAGGGCGTCCAGGCGGCGGCGGTGACCGGCCTGGTCCGGGATGTGATCCGGGTGCTGGTCGGCGACGGCAAGCCGCTGCCGGAGGTGCTCGGTCGACTCAACGAGACGCTGGTCGAGCGGGGCGGCGGCCGCTACTGCACGCTGGCGCTGGCAGCGGTCAGGCCGGGCGACGGCGACCAGCTGGAGGTCTCCCTGCACCTGGCCGGGCACGATCGGCCGGTGCTGCTGCACGGCGGCGGCGGGGCGGGCTTCGTCGGCACCGGCGGCACCGCGCTCGGCCTGCTCGACTCGATCGCCACCCCGACCGCCGAGATCGCGCTCAAGCCGGGCGACGCGCTGGTCTTCTACACCGACGGGGTCACCGAACGGCGGCGCGGCCGCGAACTGTTCGGCACCGACCGCCTGCGCGAGGCCGCGGCGCCCCTGGCCGGCTACTCGGCCGACGTGATCGCCGCCCGCCTCCGCGCCACCGCCATCGCCTTCTCGGTGGAACCGCCCCGGGACGACATAGCCGTCCTGGTCCTCCGCAACGACGCCCTCTAACCCACCACCGGGCCCGCCTCCGCCCGGCGCAGCTCCACCCCGCGCCCCCGCGCCGTGCGCCTGCCCGCGCCTCCGCTTGCGCTTTCCCGACCCAAACTTCTTGATCAAAAACGGAGAGCGGCGGAGGGCGGCGGGGTGGGGTTAAAGGCCGCCGGGGAGGCGGCCGGGGGCCAGGCGGTGGTGGGGATCGAGGTGGGCCTTGGCGGTGCGGAGGCGGGGCAGGGTGGGCAGCTCGCCCCAGAGGTCGACGGCGCGGCGGACCGCCGCGGGCGCGGACACCACCACGCAGCGGCCCTGCCGGGCCAGGAGCACGCCCCGGACGGCGGCGAGGATCGAGGCCACCCGCTCCGGCGGCAGCGAGCCGGGCAGCGCGGCGTGCACGGCGCCGATCCCGGCGGAGCCGCGTACCGGCACCGGGGTGCCGGCCGCGTCGCGCAGCGCGTAGACGGCGGCGTGCAGGTCGTTGATGGGCACCTCGATCCGCAGCGCGGTGTCGCCGGGGGCGAACGGGTAGCGGCCCCACCACTCGGGGGCGGCGTGGTTGACCACGGCCTCGGGGCCGAGCAGCGCGGTGAGGCGGCCGGCCCGCTCGGCCACGTCGGCGGGGCCACCCTCCAGCAGCACCACGAGGCTGCCCGCGGCGGCGGGTCGGGCCGGCCGCCCGGTCACCGCCGGGTGGTCGGGTCGACCGGCCACGGACGGGTGGGACGCGGGGATCCGCCGGCGCGGCAGCGCCACCGGGACGGGCAGGTCCAGCTCGACGGCCGCCGGGTCGAGCCGGGCGGCGAGCACCGCCCGGACCAGGTCGTGCACCTCCAGCGGGGTCCACACCGGACGGGACACCCAGACCCGGCCGGCCGGCACGGACTGCACGCGCATGGTGGCCGAGACGAGCACGCCGAGGCCGCCCTGCGACCCGCAGAGCAGCCGGGCCACGTCGAGCCCGGGCACCTCGGCCCCGCCGAGGACGGCCGAGGCACCACCGGGCGTCGCACCGCCACCAGGCCCGGCCGCCGGACTTCCGCCCCGACGCGCGGACGGGGCGGCCTGTCCGAACTGGGCCGTGCCGGGCACCCCCACGCTGACCAGTTCGCCGTCGGCGTCGAGGTAGCGCACCCCGACGAGCTGGGCGCACGGGCCGCCGTGCCGGTGCCGCAGCGGGCCGGCCTCGTCGGCGGCCAGCACCCCGCCGAGGGTCGCCCCCGGTGAGGGCGCGTCGACCGGGAGGCGCCGGCCGGTGCGCTCCAGGGTGGCCTGCACCGCCCGCAGCGGGGTGCCGGCGCCGATCTCGGCCACCGCGGAGCCCTGCGGCTCGTGCCAGACCCCGGCCAGGCGGCCGGTGTCGAGCATGATGTCGACCTGCGCCGGGGCGGCGCCCCAGTCGATCTTCGTGCCGGCGCCGCGCGGCACCACGGTCAGGTCGTGCGCCGCGGCCAGCCGGAGCACCTCGGCCGCCGCGTGCGGGCCGCCGGGCACGGCCACCCAGCGGGCCGCCCGGCCGGCCACCTCGTCGGCCGGGCCGGCGAAGCGGGCGAAGGGCCGGCCGCAGATCTCCGCCAGCTTCCGGGTTATCTCGAGGGCTCCTGGTCGATCGGTCGAACGCGCTGCAGCCGCCATGGCGGTTATCGTACACATGTTCGAAAGACCTGGCGGCGAGTCGCCGGATTCCGGTGGCGCACGCCCGCGGCGGCGCCCCACCGGCCGGTAACGTGACGGCCGTGACCACCGAGACCCCTGTCCCCGTCGCCAAGCGCGTTCCGGCTGACCGGACCCACCACGGCGACACGGTCGTCGACGAGTACGCCTGGCTCGCCGCCAAGGACGACCCGGAGACGATCGCCTACCTGACCGCGGAGAACGCGTACACCGAGGCGCGCACCGCGCACCTGGCGGGGCTGCGCGCCGAGCTGTTCGAGGAGACCCGCCGGCGCACCCAGGAGACCGACCTGTCGGTGCCGACCCGCAAGGACGGCTACTGGTACTACACCCGCACGGTCGAGGGCCAGCAGTACGGCGTGCACTGCCGCCGGGTCGTCCGCGACGGCGAGACCGTGCCGCCGGTCAGCGCGGACGGCGCCCCGCTCGACGGCGAGGAGGTGCTGCTCGACGGCAACCGGCTCGCCGAGGGGCACGACTTCTTCGCCCTCGGCGCGTTCGACGTCAGCCCGGACGGGCGCTGGCTGGCCTATTCCACCGACTTCTCCGGCGACGAGCGCTTCACGCTGCGGATCAAGGACCTGCAGACCGGCGAGGTGCTCCCCGACGAGATCCCGGACACCTTCTACGGCACCGCCTGGTCCAGCGACGCCTCGACGCTGTTCTACGTCACCGTCGACGAGGCCTGGCGGCCCAACCGGGTCTGGCGGCACACCGTGGGCACCCCGTCGAGCGCGGACGTGGTGGTGCACCAGGAGGACGACGAGCGGTTCTGGGTGGGCGTCGAGCTGACCCGCTCCGAGCGGTTCGTGGTCATCGACATCCACAGCAAGATCACCAGCGAGGTACGGGTCATCCCGGCCGCCAACCCGACCGGCGAGCCGGCGATCGTCGCGCCGCGCCGGCAGGGCATCGAGTACGCGGTGGAGCACCACGGGCACCGCTTCCTGATCCTGCACAACGACGGCGCGGAGGACTTCGCGCTGGCGTACACCTCGGCGGACGCGCCGGGCGACTGGACGCCGCTGATCCCGCACACCCCCGGCACCCGGCTGGAGGCCGTGGACGCGTTCGAGAACCACCTGGTCGTCTCGCTGCGCAGCAACGGGCTGACCGGGCTGCGGGTGCTGCCGGTCGGCGGCGGGGACAGCTTCGACATCGACTTCCCCGAGCCGATCTACAGCGTCGGGCTCGACGCCAACCCGGAATACCGCACCGCGGAGGTGCGGCTGCGCTACACCTCGCTGGTCACCCCGGATTCGGTCTACGACTACGACCTGGTCACCCGGCAGATGGTGCTGCGGCGGCGGAAGCCGGTACGGCCCGGCCCGGACGGGCGGGCGTACGACCCGGCCGACTACGAGCAGCACCGGGACTGGGCGCTCGCCGACGACGGTACCCGGGTGCCGATCTCGCTGGTCTGCCGCACGGGCACCCCGCGCGACGGCTCGGCCCCCGCCGTCATCTACGGCTACGGGTCCTACGAGGCGAGCATGGACCCCTGGTTCTCCATCGCCCGGCTCAGCCTGCTCGACCGGGGCGTGATCTTTGCGGTGGCGCACATCCGCGGCGGCGGCGAGTTGGGCCGGCGCTGGTACGACGAGGGCAAGCTGCTGGCCAAGAAGAACACCTTCACCGACTTCGTGGCCTGCGCCCGGCACCTGGTCAAGGCCGGCTGGACGGCGAGCGACCGGCTGGTCGCCCGGGGCGCCTCGGCCGGCGGCCTGCTGATGGGGGCGGTGGCCAACCTGGCCCCGGACGCCTTCGCGGGGATCGTCGCGCAGGTGCCGTTCGTCGACGCGCTCACCTCGATCCTCGACCCGTCGCTACCGCTGACGGTGACCGAGTGGGAGGAGTGGGGCAACCCGCTCGACGACCCCGAGGTCTACGCGTACATGAAGTCGTACACGCCGTACGAGAACGTGACCGCGGTGGACTACCCGGCGATCCTCGCGGTGACCAGCCTCAACGACACCCGGGTGCTCTATCACGAGCCGGCCAAGTGGATCGCCCGGCTGCGGGCGGTCGCTCCGCAGGGCGACTATCTGCTCAAGACCGAGATGGGCGCCGGCCACGGCGGCCCCAGCGGCCGGTACGACGCCTGGCGCGAGGAGGCGTTCGTCAACGCCTGGACCCTGGACCGGCTGGGCCTCGCCTGACCGGCGGGCGGAGGGGCCGCGCCGGCCCCTCCGCTCAGCCGAGCAGCGGCGCCAGCACGTGCGGGTCGGCGTTGCCCCCGGTGACCACCGCGACGGTACGCCCGGACGGCAGCTCGTCCCGGTGGAACAGCCGGGCGGCCAGCGCGACCGCGCCGCTCGGCTCGGCCACCAGCCGGGCCTCGCGGAGCAGCCGCCCCGTCGCCGCCAGGATCTCGTCCTCGGTGACCGTGACGATGCCGTCGAGCCGGTCCCGCAGGTGGGCCAGGGTCAGCTCGGACAGGCTGGTGCGCAGCCCGTCCGCGCAGGTCCGGTAGGTCCGTTCGACCTCCCAGACCACCACCTCCCCGGCAGCGAGGGAGTCCCGGGCGTCGGCGGCGAGCAGCGGCTCCACCCCGACCACGGCGGCGGACGGGCGCAGCGCCTTGACCGCGGTGGCCACGCCCGAGGAGAGCCCGCCGCCGCCCACCGGCACCAGCACCACGTCCACGTCGGGCAGGTCGGCGACGATCTCCAGCCCGACGGTGCCCTGCCCGGCGATGATCCACGGATGGTCGAAGGGCGGCACCAGCGCGGCCCCGGTGTCCACCACGACCTGTTCCGCCTCGGCGAGCCGGCGGGCCGGCGGGACGAGCCGCACGTCGGCGCCGAGCGCCCGCATCCCCGCCACCTTGACCTGCGGCGCGCCCTCCGGCACGACCACGGTGCACGGAACGCCGAACGCCCGGGCCGCGTACGCCAGGGCCTGGCCGTGGTTGCCCGAGGAGTGCGTCACCACGCCCCGGGACCGGGCGGCCGGGTCCAGCCGGGCCACCGCGTGGGTCGCCCCGCGCAGCTTGAACGACCCCACCGGCTGCAGGTTCTCCGGCTTGAGCCACAGCTCGTCGTCCCAGAGCGCCGGCAGCAGCGGGGTACGCACCACGGTGCCCGCGACGTCCTCGGCGGCGGCCCGGACGTCGGCGATCGAGACCAGCTCCATCGCCCCATCCTGCCGCGCCGCGGGACCGGCCGCCGCCCCGCGCCGGCGCCTAGACTGCCCGGGTGGGCGAAGACGAGCAGCGGCCCGAGGCCGCACCGGGTGCGGCCCGGCGCGCGCCCGCCTGGCTGATCCTCGGGGTGGTCGCCTCCGCCCTGGTGGTCTGCTGCTGCTCCGCGCTGATCGGTGTGGCCGTCTCCTGGTCCGCCGGGCTGCTCGGCTCGCACTGACCGCCGGGCCGGAGCGGCCGGATCAGCGGGCCGGCGCCCCACCGACCAGGGCCGCCGCCTCACCGGTGCGGACCATCCGCTGCCAGCGCAGCCGGTTGCCGACCACCGCGGTCACCACCGACTGCACCACCACCAGGTACATCACCTGCCGGTAGACGAGCTGCTGGAGCGGCAGCGTCCAGAGCGGGCTGAAACGTTCCCGGTCCAGGCGCAGCGCGTACGCGGCGGTGCCGGCCTGGAGCAGGAGCAGGCCCAGCCAGGCCAGCGCCAGCTCGGACCAGGGCAGGAAGAGCAGCCCGTAGAGGGCGAAGATGTCGACGGCCGGCGCGGCCAGCGGCAGCACGATCTGGAACACGGCCAGGTAGGGCAGCCCGCGCCGGCCCAGCTTCCCGCCGGCACCCGGCTCGCGCAGCGCGTGCCGGTGCTTCCACATCGCCTGCATGGTGCCGTAGCACCAGCGGTAGCGCTGCCGCCAGAGCTGGCGCAGCGACGAGGGCGCCTCGGTCCAGGCGATCGCGGCCTCCTCGTACACCACCCGCCAGCCGGCCCGGAGCACCTTCATGGTCAGGTCGGTGTCCTCGGCCAGGGTGTCGGCGGGCACGCCGCCGACCGCGAACAGCACCTGGCGGCGGAACGCGCCGATCGCGCCGGGAATGGTCGGCATGCACTCCAGCACGTCGTACATCCGGCGGTCGAGGTTGAAGCCGATCACGTACTCCAGGTGCTGCCAGCGGCCGAGCAGCCGGCGCCGGTTGGCCACCTTGGTGTTGCCGCTGATCGCTCCCACGGCCGGGTCGGCGAAGCCCTGGACCAGCCGGTACACGGTGTCCGGCTGGAAGACGGTGTCGCCGTCGACCAGCACCAGCAGGTCGGCGCGGGCGGCCCGGATCCCGGTGTTCAGCGCGGCCGGCTTGCCGGCGTTGGCCTGCCGGATGACGCGCACCCCGCGCAGCCCCATCCGTTCGACGATGTCGGCCGTGCCGTCGCTGGACCCGTCGTCCACCACGATCACCTCCAGCGCCGGGTAGGCGCTGGCGACCAGGGACCGCACGGTGGCGGCGATATTGGCGGCCTCGTTGTACGCCGGCACGATCACCGACACGGGCGCGACCACCTCGGGCAGCCGGCGCCGCGGCCGGCGTACCCGGCGGACGTGCCGCTGGGCGCAGACCACCTGCACCGCGAGGCGGACCACGCCGAGCACCAGGGCCAGCCCGAGCAGCAGGTTCATCGCCGAGGCCAGCCCGTCGGCCCCGGTCTGCGCCCAGCGCAGCGCGGTGCCGCTCCACCGGGCGCCGGTGGTGGCCGGGACCATCGACTCGGGCGCGCCGATCCCGGCCGAGACGGTCGTGAACCGGTAGCCCTGGCCGGCCAGCCGGGGCAGCAGCTGGTCCAGGGCGGCCACGGTCTGGCTGCGGTCCCCGCCCCCGTCGTGCATCAGCACCACCGCGCCGGCGCCGCCTTGCGGGGTGGCCGCCCCGACGATGGCCGGCACGCCGGGACGCTGCCAGTCCTTGGCGTCCCGATCGGCGAGCACCGCCACGTGACCGCTGCCGGCGGCGTCCCGCAGCGCCCGGTACTGGGCGTCCGTCGTGGCCGCGGTCGTCGACGAGAAGGGCGGCCGGAACAGCGTCACCTCGCGGCCGGTCACCCCGGCGATCGCGTTGCGGGTCCAGGAGAGCTCGGCCCCGGCGCGCCAGCCCGGCGCGGTGGTCAGGTCGGCGTGGGTGAAGGTGTGCGACCCGATCTCGTGCCCCTCGGCGAGGATCCGCCGGACCAGTTCGGGGTGCTCGTCCACCCGTGCGCCGACCACGAAGAAGGTGGCGTGGGCGTGGTGCCGGCGCAGCACGTCGAGGATCTGCGGCGTCCAGCGTGGGTCGGGGCCGTCGTCGAAGGTGAGCGCCAGGGTGCGCGCCGGCAGCCGCCGGCTGACCGGCGTGGGGCCGTCCAGCCGCAGCACCGGCCCGCCGGTGGCGACCGCGCGCGGCGCGGGCGAGGCGGGTGCCCGGTCCGGGCCGGAGCCGCCGCCGACGGCGCTGACCAGGCCGTGGAAGCTCAGCGCGGCGAGCAGGGCGACGAGGCCCAGCAGGAGCAGCACCCAGTGCGCCCGGGGGTCGGGGCGGGCGACGTGTCTCGCCATGGTCAGGGCTTGCCCGGCGTCCTGCTCGGCTTGCCGGTGTTGCGCCGGTCGTCGCCCTGCCCCGGCACGCTGCCGGTCGGGCGGGGCGCCGCCGAGGTGGTGGCCCGGGCCGGGGCGGTCGTGCGGGCGGCGGCCGGCGCGGCCGACGGGCTGGTGCTGGTCACGGACGGGGGCCGAGGGCTCGGGCTGGTCCACTCGTCCCGGTGCGGGGAGTCGACCCCGGCCTCGATCGGCGGCACCTTCGTGTCCGACCAGCCGGGGAGCGGCACCGTGGAGTCGAAGAACAGCCCGGCCAGGATCAGACCGAGGCTGGTGAGCAGGCCGAGGCCCATCGCCGTGCCGGCGATCACGGTCAGCCGGCGACGCCGGCCCGTCCGGTCGACGAACACCGGCGGCGCGCCGCCCGGCTGGTTCTGCATGGTGCTGGTCTCCTGTTGTCGCGCTCGCGCCGGCCGGTCCGCCGGCTCGGGAGACCCGCCCCACGCCTCCCGAGGCAAACAGCGCCGGTGGCGCCCCCCGCGTCACGTCAGGTCGTGCGCAGCTCCTCGACCGTCGTGCTGGCCCGCAGGAAGAGCAGGCCGAGGCCGACGGTCAGCAGCACCGCGGCCAGCCCACCGGCCGCGAACCAGGCCAGCTGCTCCCACGGTACGTCCGGCGGGACGATCACCTCGGGCACCCACTCCGTGCGGGTGTAGCGGGCACTGGTGGCCGGATCGCCGCAGAGCCGCTCGCCCGCGTCGCAGACCTCCTCTGCGTAGCCCCCGCCCCTCGGTGCCGGAAACAGGCCCCGGACGAGCAGGTAGCCGACGGTCAGCGCGAGGCCGATCGCGGGTACCGCCGGGGCGAGCGACAGCCAGAGCAGCGAACGGCCGATGGTGGCGCGGGGCACCCCGGTCGCCACCAGCGCCGCGTACGCCCGGCGCCGGGCGGTGATCCCCTCGACGACCGCCACCAGCAGCCCGCCGCCCGCGATCGCCACGGACACCGCGACCGCCAGGTCGACCAGGTCCATCGCGCCCAGGTAGAAGGAGTCCGTGCCGGCCATCCCGGCACCGGTGCGGCGGTTCAGCTCGATGGTGGCCAGGAAGTCGGCGCGGATGCCGGCGGCGCCCGCGCCGAAGATCAGCGCGGCCAGCAGCGCCGCGAAGGTGCGGCTGCCGGCCCACGGGTCGGCGGTCAGCCGGCGCGCGGCGAGCAGCGCGGCCGGGTGGCGGCCGTACCGGTGCAGCAGGCGGCCGGTGGCGTGGGAGAGCCAGCCGGTGCCGGCGACCACGCCGATCATGGCGGCCAGGGCGCCGAGGATCAGCAGCGTCGGCAGCAGCCAGGGCGGCGGCACGGCGTGCCGCCGCTCGTACCAGAGGCCCACCGGCCGGAACGCGGCGAACAGGCCCAGCCCCACCAGGATCAGCAGGCCCGGCCACGGCCAGGGTGCCCGGGTCCGGACCCGGCGGACCACGCCGAACGGGGTGGTGGTGACCCGGCGCAGCAGCACCGCGCCGATCAGGGCGGCGAGCAGCGGCAGGCCGAGCACCACGGCCAGCACGGCCGCCGGGGCCGGGTGGACGTCGGTGGGCAGCGACAGCCGCCCGTCGGGGCCGGGCCGATGCAGCAGCCGGTGGCCGGCCAGGAAGACGGCGAGGCCGCCGACGGTGCCGAGCAGGCTGGCCAGCCCGGTCTCCGCGGCCGCGATGCGGGTGACCTGACGCGGGGTGGCCCCGGCCAACCGGAGCGCGGCCAGCCGGCGGTCCCGGGCCGGCGCGCCGAGCCGCGCGCACTGCCCGGCCAGCCCGAGCACCGGCACGACGAGCAGCAGCAGGGCGAACGCCACGCCGCCACGCAGGCCCGGCTCACGCAGCAGCCCGTTGGTGTACTGGGGGGACCAGCGGACGGAGTTGTCGTCGGTGGCCGGCGGGGTGGATATGGCCAGCACGGTCAGCGCGGCCAGCACGGTCAGCGTGGCCAGGGCGGCGCTCAGCGCGGTCAGCGCGACCCGGGCGGTGTCGGTGCGGGTGCCGGCCCGGGCGAGGCGGAACAGCGCGCCGGGCCTCACCGGGGGCCGCCGAGCACCGGCGCGTCCAGACCGAGGCCGGACTGGTCGACCGCCCCGTCGCGCAGGGTGACCTCACGGTCGGCGTACGCGGCGATCCGCGGCTCGTGGGTGACCAGCACGACGGTGGTGCGCTGCTCCCGGGCCAGCCGGACGAGCTGGGTGAGCACCTGCTCGCCGGTGAGCGTGTCCAGCGCGCCGGTGGGCTCGTCGGCGAAGAGCACCCGCGGCTCGGTGACCAGGGCCCGGGCCAGGGCGGAGCGCTGCTGTTGCCCGCCGGACATCTCGCCGGGTGGGACGTCGGCGACCTCGGCCACGCCCAGCCGTTCCAGCCAGGTGAGCGCCGCCGTCCGCGCCTCTCGCCGCCCCGTGCCGGCGAGAAGCAGCGGAAGGGCGACGTTCTCCGCCGCGGTCAGCTCGGCGACGAGCTGGCCGAACTGGAAGAGCACCCCGAACTCGGTGCGCCGCAGCCGGGACCGGGCCGACTCCGACCACTCGTCGATGCGCTCCCCCCGCCAGGTGACCTGCCCGGCGTCGGGGCGCAGGATGCCGGCGAGGCAGTGCAGCAGGGTGGACTTGCCGCAGCCGCTCGGGCCGGTGACGGCGAGGATCTCGCCCTCGGCCACGTCGAGCGTCACGCCGCGCAGGGCCGGTGTCCTCCCGTACGCCCGGACCACGCCGCGCGCCTGAAGAAAGCTCACGAGTGCACCTCCCGGTGCCAGTCGGCGACCCGCTCGAGGGTGGTGTGCAGCCACCGCAGGTCGGCGTCGAGATGGGCGATGGCGAAGTCGGCCGCGACGACCTCGTCGAGGCCGGCCGCGGGGGCGGTCTTCACCGCGGTCAGCTCGCGCAGCCGCTCGGTGTGCGCCCGGCGCTGGGCGATCAGGTAGGCGCGCGCCCGTTCGGCGTCGGCGACCATGAGCGCGACCACCACCTTGGCGAAGAGGGTGCTCGCCACGTACGGCATGGGCGGCTCGACGGTGGCCAGCCACCGGTCGAGCGTGGCCCGTCCGTCCGCGGTCAGCGCGTAGGCCGTGCGGTCCGGGCCGCCCTCACGGGCTTGGCCGGCCGGGGCCACCAGGCCGTCCCGCTGGAGCCGGGCCAGGGTGGCGTAGACCTGCCCGAAGGCGAGCGGCCGGGCCCGGGGCAGCCGCTCGTCGTGGGCGCGCTTCAGCTCGTAGCCGTGCCGGGGACCGCCCGCGAGCAGCCCGAGCAGAACGTGCTGAGTGGACACCCGCCTCACTATTCATTGAGTGAATAGTGGTGTCAAGAGCGGCCCGTACGGCGCGTCGCCGCACGGGCCGGTCGGGTCAGGGGGTCCAGGCGGGGTCGCGGCCGGTCCGGCCGAGCAGGGCGTCCAGTGTGGTCGGCTCGGCGCTGGTCGGGACGGGCTCGCCGAAGGCACCCATCTTCTGCCCGGTGTCGCCCATCCGGTCCATGAAGCCGTGCCCCGCCGCCAGCACCGCCGGGTCGGCCTCCAGCCGCTGGCCGGTCGCCCGGGCCAGGTCCCAGCCGTGCACGACGAGGTCGATCAGGGCCATCCGGCCGACGGTCTCCTGGGGCAGCCCCATGCCGGGCGATACACCCTCCAGCGCCGCCGGGTCCGACCACGCCTTCGTCAGGCGGACGGTCTCGGTCACGAACCGGTCCCGCCAGCCCTCGGTCAGGTGGTCGGTCTTGGTCGACCAGTCGACCTCCCGCCGGTGGGCCAGGTCCTGGAAGTTCACCACCACGTCGAAGAGGTGGTTGAGCAGGTCGCGCACCGCGTAGTCGGGGCAAGGGGTGGGCAGGCCGAGCTGGTCGTCGGCGATGCCCTGGACCACCGCCGCCGTCCGGGGCGCGGCGACGGCCAGCAACTCACTAGTCTTCGTGGTCATAGGGCCCAGCGTATGAGGGCGGTCTTGAAGAAATGCGACACGAGCCGCGGCGGGACAACCGGGGGATCCTCGACCCCGGCCGGCTCCGGCGGCGGGTCGACTTCCGGCGCCGGCTGCCCACCCCGGCGCTGCGCCCCTGGGTCGAGCACTATTGGCTGATCGACTGGGCGCTGACCGAGCCGTTCGACCAGCGGATCGTCCCGCACCCGGCGGTCAACGTGGTGTTCCAGGTCCAGGTCGGCGAGGGTGAGCACGGCGAGATCGCCGGCGTGGACACCGGCCTGTTCACGGTCACCCTGCGCGGCACCGGCCGGGTCACCGGCGTGCAGTTCCGCCCGGGCGGCTTCCGTCCCTTCTGGAAACGCCCGGTCTCCGAGCTGACCGGCCGGCGGCTCCCGCTGCCCGCCGGGCCGCCACCGTCCGGCGCGGCCCCCACCGGACCGTTCGCCGCCGGGCCGGTCTGCCCGGGCACCGACGGGCAGCGGTGCCGCCGGCTGGACGACCTGCTCACCGCCTGGGAGCCGGTGGCGGACTCGCTCACCGCCGAGGCCAGCGCCCTGGTCGAGGAGATCCGCACCGACCGGAGCGTCCTGCGCGTCGACGACTTCGCCCGGCGGCACGGGGTGTCCGCCCGGCGGCTCCAGCGGCTCTTCCTGGACCACGTCGGCGTCGGTCCGAAGTGGGTGATCCGCCGCTACCGGCTCCAGGAGGCGATCGAGCAGGCCGCCGCCGGGCCGCTGGACTGGTCCCGGGTCGCCGCCGACCTGGGGTACGCCGACCAGGCCCACCTGGTCCGCGAGTTCACCGCGGTGGCCGGGGTGTCGCCGGCCGCGTACGCCCGCTCGCTGGCGTCGCGCGGCGGGTGACCCCCGGGGCTTCAGCGGCGGCGGACGGCGACCACCGCGACGTCGTCATGGATCTCCGGCGGCGCCAGCTCGACCAGCAGCCGCTGGCAGAAGTCGTCGAGGTTGTCGTCGACCCGGGCGGCGACCGCTCCGAGCGCGGCCATGCCCTCGTCGATGGTGGCGTCCCGCCGCTCGATCAGCCCGTCGGTGTAGAGCACCAGCGTGGCCCCGGCCGGCAGCACGAACTCCAGGTCCGGCGGGCGGGGCGCACGCACCCCGAGCAGCGGGGCGGGCTGCTGCACGAACTGGATACGCCCGTCGCTGCTGATCAGGGCCGGCAGGTGCCCGGCGCTGGCCAGCCGGATCAGCCCGCTGCCCGGGTCGAGCAGCAGTACGCAGATGGTGGCCAGCTCGGCCGGCAGCAGGGTGCGCATCAGCTCGTTGACCCGGTCCAGGATCACCCCCGGCGGATGCCCCTCGACCGCGTACGCGCGCACCGCGTGCCGCAGCTCGGCCATCACCGTGGCGGCGTGCAACGAGTGCCCGGCCACGTCGCCGATCGCCACCAGCAGGTGACCGTCGAGCATCACCAGCTCGTAGAAGTCGCCGCCCACCTCGGTCTGGGCGCTCGCCGGCTCGTAGCGGACGGCCAGGTCGAGGCCGGCTACCTCGGGCAGCCGGCGGGGCAGCAGGCTGCGCTGGAGGGTCACCGCGATGCGGTGCTCCTGGTCGAAGGAGCGCTGGGCCTCGACCGCCGAGGCGACGGCCTGGGCGAGCTGCACCAGCACCGGGGTCCGTACGGTCTGGGTGGCGGTCGGCACCACCACGTAGAGCGGGGCCCGGTCCTCCCGCAGCCGGGCGGCGGCCACGGTCACCGTGTCGCCCGCGGGCCAGGCGGTCAGGTCCCAGGCGCCCGGTTCGTCGATCCGGACCCGGGTGCCGATCGGCAGCCCGGTGTCGTCCACCGACCACGGCACGATCACCGGCGGCGCCTCCGGGCCGGCGGTCACCCCGGCCAGGCAGTCGCCGTCGAACGTCTCCGCGACCACTGCGGCCGGGCTCTTGAAGATCCGCGCCGCGCCGGCCGCCGCCGCCTCCAGCAGCCGGACGAAGTTCGGCGCCGCGTGCATCTGCACGGTGGCGTCGGCCAGCGCGGCCAGCCGCTCGGCGAGCAGTTCGGCCCGCTGCCGGGCCTGGTAGTAGCGGAGCACCGCGTTGGCGGTGGCGACCAGTTCCTCGGGCTCGATCGGCTCAGCGAGGTACGCGTCGGCGCCCCGGGTCAGCCCCTGCGCCCGGTCCACCACGTCCACCGCGTGCGCCGAGACGTGGATGACCGGGGTCGACGGGCGGGATTCCTTGATCAGCTCGCAGACCTCGAAGCCGCTCATGTCCGGCAGCCGCACGTCGAGCACCACCAGGTCGACCCGGTCCTTGCGCACCCGGTCCAGCGCCTCGGCGCCGTTCTCGGCCTCGATCGTCGCGAACCCGGCCCGGGTCAGCCAGCTCACCAGCAGGTACCGCTTCGGCCTGCTGTCGTCGACCACCAGCACGGTCGCCGGGACGCCCTCCACCGTCAGGCTCCGCCCACGGGAAGGACAACGGTGAAGGTGCTGCCCCGGCCGGGTTCGCTGGTCAGCTCCAACGTCCCGCCGAGCAGCGTGACCAGCCGGCGCGCGTACGGCAGGCCGAGGCCGGTGCCGCCGACCCGGGTCGTGCCGGGCACCTGGTAGAACTCCTCGAAGATCCGCTCGTGCAGCTCCGGCGGGATGCCCGCGCCGGTGTCGGTGACCGAGAGCGACCAGAGGTCGCCCCGGCGTTCGGCCCGCAGCCGCACCTCACCCCGCTCGGTGAACTTCAGGCCGTTGTGCAGCAGGTTGCGCAGCACCTGGGCGAGCAGCACCTCGTCCGAGCGGAGCGTCGCCGGGGCCGGCGGCTCCTCCACGACCAGCTCCACCTCCGGCCGGGTGGCCAACGCGCGCAGCGTGCCGCGGAGCTGCCCGAAGAGCCCGCGCAGGTCCACCTCGACCCAGTTCGGCTCGAGCCGGCCCGACTCGGCCTTGGCCAGGTCGAGCAGCTCGTTGACCAGGCCGAGCAGGTCGGCCGCGGACGACCGGATCAGCCCCACCTGCCGGGCCTGCTCGGCGGTGAGCGGGTCGGAGGCGGAGTCGCCGAGCAGGCGGCCCAGCCCGATGATCGCGGTGACCGGTGCGCGCAGCTCGTGGCTCACGTTGGCCAGGAACCGGCTCTTCGACTCGCTGGCCGCGCGGAGCTGGGCGGACTTCTCGTCCAGCTCGGCGTAGAGCGCCACCACACCGCGGTTGGTCTCCTCCAGCTCCTCGGTGAGCTGGTTGTAGAGCGCCATCACGCCCCGGTTGGTCTCCTGGAGCTCGGAGTTGAGCACCTCCAGCTCGTCGCGATGGGTGCGCACCTCGTCGAGGGCGGCGATGAGCTGGGCGTTCTGCGCGGCCAACTCGTCCAGGGCGGTGCCCGGAGCGCTGCTCGCCAGCTCGGTCCGGAGCCGGTCGAGACGCTCCGGCGTCAGCGGCGGCGCGTGGGCCGGGACTCGTCGGGACATCCTCACGACCGTATCTTCCCCGTCGGTCACCACACCGAGCATGTCCACCAGACGCGCCACCGCACCGGACTGCGGCTCGTACCGGCCGTCGGGCAGGGGGCGGGCCGGGGCCAGGTCGACCCGGAGCACCGGCCAGCCGGTGGTGACCTCCCGATCCAGCACGAAGGCGACGTCCGCGCCGCCGACGATGCGCAGCAGGTCCCGGGCCACCTCGCTGAGCGCGGTGGCGAGGCGTACCTGGTCCTGGTGCTCCAGTCCGACGGCGCCGGCCACCTCCCGGCCGCGCTGCCGGACCAGGAAGATGTCGTGCTCCACCCGGAGCGCCATCTGCAGCAGCGGGTCGGTGGCGGACGAACCGGTCAAGGTTCCGCCCGGGCGACCAGGACGCAGGCGTCGTCGCGGCGGACCCCGGCGTCGCGGAGCAGGGTGGCGGCGACCAGCAGCGGCGGGCGGCCGGTCAGGCCGGGATAGTCGGCCAGGTCCCAGCGGTCCACCACGCCGTCGCTGTGCATCACCAGGGTCGCCCCGGACGGGAACGGGTAGTCGTACTCCCGCACCGAGGGGCGCTGGTGTCCGGCGATGCCGGGCAGCGAGACGAGGCCCCGCCGCCGCTCACCCGCGACCACGATCATGGCTGCGATGTTGCCCAGCCCGGCGTAGCGCAGCAAGCCCGACACGACGTCCGGTTCGGCCACCGCCAGCGCGGCGCCGCGGGTGTGCGAGATGGCCCGGTGCAGGTGCTGCACCACGGTGCCCGGCGGGCCGGCCGGCGCGGCCCGGAACGCGGCCAGCGCGGCCCCGGTGGCGGCGGCGGCCAGCGGGCCGTGTCCCAGGCCGTCGCAGACCAGCACCTGCCGCCGGCCGTCGGCCACCCGCACCGCGTAGCCGTCGCCGCTGACCTGCTCGCCGGTGATCGGCCGGGCCAGCGCGCCGGCCCAGTCGGGCTCGGGGGCCGGACCGTCCCAGACCTGGACGGCCAGCACGGTGCCGCGGCCGGGCAGGGAGTAGCCGTCGAACCGGCTCGCCTGCCGGGCGATCGCGCCCAGGCCGATGCCCAGCGTGCCGGTGGTGGAGTGCCCGTCCGCCGAAGAGAGCGCGAGGTCGGCCATGCCGGGGCCGGAGTCGATGGCCACCAGCTCCACCCCGGCCCGTCCGCCCCGGCGTACCGGACGGAGCAGCAGGGTGCCCTCGCGGGCGTGCTTGACGAGGTTGCTGGTGATCTCGGCGGCGACGATGGCCAGGTCGGCGACCCGCTGCTCGCCGAGTCCCAGCTGCCGGCCGAGCCGCTCGGCGGCCCGGCGCATGCCGCTCTCCGTGGCGCCGTTCTCCAGCCGGAACCAGAGCCCGTGGTCGGTGACCACGTCGGCGTTCATCGGGACCACTTGGTGACGGTGATCCGGGTGCCCTCACCCACGGTGGTCCAGATGTCGAAGTCGTCGACCAGCCGCCGGGCGCCGCTGAGCCCCAGGCCGAGCCCGCCGCCGGTGGTGAAGCCGTCGGTGAAGGCCTGGTCGAGGTCGGGGATGCCGGGCCCCTCGTCGGCGAAGACGATGCGGACCCCGCGCCGGCGGCCGTCCTCGACGGTGGTCACCTCGGCGCTGCCCCCGCCGCCGTAGATCAGCGTGTTGCGGGCCAGCTCGCTGGCGGCGGTGACCAGCTTGGTCTGGTCGACCAGCGAGAGCTTGGCCGCGACGGCGGTGGTACGCACGAGCTGCCGCACCCGGACCACGTCCTCGTCGCTGCGGATCGCCTGGGTCGCCGGCACCCCCAGGTCGACGCCGGTGGTCATGACGTGGCCGTCGTCTCGGCGTCCTCGTCGACGTCCCCGTGGTCCCACTCGTCGCCGCGGGTCGCCGCGATCAGCTCCATGCCGCGCTCGACGTTCAGCGCGGTGCGGATGCCGTTGAGCGACAGCCCCAGCTCGACCAGGGTGATGGCGACGGCGGGACGCATCCCGACCACCACCGTCTCGGCGTCCAGCACCTTGGAGATGGACGCGATGGTGGAGAGCATCCGGCCGACGAAGGAGTCGACGATGTCCAACGCCGTGATGTCGATGATCACACCGTGCGAGCCGGTGGCGACGATCCGCTCGGCCAGGTCCTCCTGGAGCTGGACCGCCGTCTGGTCGGACATGTCGACCTGGATGGAGACCAGCAGGATGTCACCGATCTTGAGGATCGGCACCCGCTCCATCAGGGCTCCCGGCGGGCGCGACGGGAGGTCTCGACGCCGGTCAGGCGCAGGACGTGGCGCAGCGCGTCGGCCAGGCTCGCCTTGGTGGCGATGTCGCCGAACTCGATGCCGAGGGCGACGATCGTCTGGGCGATCTGCGGCCGGATGCCGGAGATGATGCAGTCGGCGCCCATCAGTCGGGCGGCCACCACGGTCTTGAGGATGTGCTGGGCGACCTGGGTGTCCACCGCCGGCACGCCGGTGATGTCGATGATCGCGTACGGCGAGCCGGTGTCGACCAGGGTCTGGAGCAGCCGCTCCATCACCACCTGTGCGCGGGCCGAGTCGAGGGTGCCGACCAGCGGGACGGCGACCACGCCCTCCCAGAGCTTCACCACCGGCGTGGAGAGCTCCAGCAGCTGCTCCGCCTGGTCGGCGATGAGGCCCTCGCGGGTGCGCACGAAACTCTCGAAGGTGAACAGCCCCATCTGGTCGATCAGGGCGGAGAAGGCGACGAAGTCGCGGAGGGTGTCCGCGTCCTGGTTCTCCTCCATCAGCTCCAGCAGCGCGTCCTTCAGCGCGAACACGCTGATCGCGGTCTCGGTGGCGCTGAAGCCCTGCCGGGCCCGGCCCGTCGACAGCTCGGCCAGCACCGCGCGCAGCTCGCCGCCGTGCTCGTCGGCCAGGTCGCCGAGGCCGTTCCCGGCCGCGTCGGCCATGCTCCGGTGCAGCTCCCGCACCTGCCGGCTCAGCTCGGCCTGGCTGAGGCGGCCGCGCAGCGAGGCGACGATGATCTCCGTCCAGCGCTCGGTCAGCCGGTCGGCGTGCTCCCTCAGCAGGCGGGCGAACCGACCACTCTGTTCGGCGCTCAACGCCATGTTGACCTCCCTGAACTCCGGACGGGCGGACTCTATCACCGGGGCCGGCCGCACTAGTTGCCACGTAGCAACGGAATGAGCGGCGCCACCCTTCTCGGCTCCCGTTCTGCACGCTGCCAGCTTTGTGGGATACCGTTCCACCGAACACAGGAGGTCGGCGAATGTCCCTGACGGTGCACACGGAACAGCGCGGCGACGTGGTCGTCGTGTCGGTCGCGGGCGAGCTGGACATGGCGACGGCACCGCAGCTCCAGGACCAGATCACGGACCTGCTGGACAAGGGGCGCAACCGCCTCGTGTTCGACCTGGCGGAGGTGTCGTTCTGCGACTCCACCGGGCTGTCGGTGTTCGTGCGCGCCAAGAACAGCTGCGACGAGGCCGGCGGCGTGGTCCGGCTGGCCGCCCCGCAGCGCGGGGTGCTCCGCATCCTCGAGGTCAGCGGCCTGGTCGAGGTGCTGCACACCTACCCGACGGTCGAGCAGGCCGTGGCGGGCGATCCCACGCCGGCCTCCTCCTGACCGTTCCCGCTCAGCGCTCGTCCTCGATGTGGCGGGGACGGGCGATCACCATGCCCGCCGTCGTCTGCACGGCGAGGGCCACCAGCAGGAAGCCGATCGGCGCGGTCCAGCCCCCGGTCGCCTCGTAGAGGATGCCGACCAGCAGCGGGCCGAGGGCGGCGATCACGTAGCCGGTGCTCTGCGCGAAGGCGGAGAGCGCCACCGTGCCCTCGGCGGTCCGGGCGCGCAGCCCGATCGTGGTCAGGATCAGCGGGAAGGCGCCCTGGCCGAGGGCCAGCAGCAGCACCCAGAGCGGCGCGAGGCCGTGCGGGGCGAGCGCCAGGCCGAGGTACGCGGCCGTGGAGAAGGCGGTCAGCGACAGCACCAGCGGGCGCAGCGTGGGCAGCCGGCCGGCCAGGGTCGGCATCATCAGCGCCACCGGCACGCCGAGCGCGGTCACCCCGGCGAGCAGCAGGCCGGCCGCCTCCGGCGCGTAGCCGGCGTCCCGGAAGAGCTGGGCCAGCCAGCCCATGATCGCGTACCCGCTGAGCGACTGCGCCCCGAAGTACACCGCCATGGCCCAGCCGAGCCGGGTCCGCGCGGGCCGTACCCGCGCCGGCGCGGCGGCGGCCACCGCCGGGGCCGCCGTCCGTCGCGCGGCCCGGGTCCGCAGCGCCAGCGGCACCCACGGGAGTACGGCCACCGCGGCCAGCCCGGCCCAGACGCCGAGCCCGGCCCGCCAGGAGCCGAAGGCGTGGGCGATCGGCACCGCCGAGGCGGCGGCCACCGTCGTGCCGACGGTCAGGGTCATCGTGTACGCCCCGGTGACCAGCCCGGTGCGGTGCGGGAAGTGCTGCTTGACCAGCATCGGCAGCAGGATGTTGGCGACCGCGATGCCGGCCAGCGCGAGCGCGCTGGTGAGCACGAAGACCGCCGCCGAGTCGGTGACCACGCGGAGCACCTGGCCGACGGTGAGCGCGAGCATGGCCACCACCAGCAGCCGGGCGGCCGGCCAGCGGCGGACCAGCCACGGGGTGAGGGCACCCAGACCGGCGAAGGCGATGGTGGGCAGCGTGGTGACGACGCCGGCCATCGTGCCGGAGAGGCCCAGCCCGTCGCGGATCTCGTCCAGCAGGGCGCCCAGGCTGGTCACCGCGGCGCGCAGGTTGAGCGCGACGAGCAGCATGCCGACCAGGACCAGCAGCCCGCCGCGGGTCGCGGAAGCCGCGGGCGCCGGGGCGGCGGCCCGGGCCGGCCCGGGCGTCACGTCGGTGCTGGGCGCGTCGGTGACGGGGACCGCGGTGGACGTGGGTGGCGGGGTCATGACCTCGAACCTACAATCATGGGATGAATTTCGGCAGGAGGTGTAACCGGTGACACCCACCGTCGATTCCGTCGCCGTGCCGCCGCGCGGTCACCGGGTGCGCCAGACCATCGAGCAGCTCCGGGCCCGGATCCTCGGCGGCGAGTGGCCGGTGGGCGCGAAGATCCCGACCGAGCCGCAACTGGTCGCCGCGCTGGGGGTCGGGCGGAACACGGTCCGCGAGGCGGTCCGGGCGCTGGTGCACGCCGGGGTGCTGGAGTGCCGGCAGGGCTCCGGGACCTACGTGGTGTCGACCGACGAGCTGGCCCCAGTCGTGGCCCGCCGGCTCACCGACGACCGGATGGCCGAGGTCATCGAGGTCCGGCGCGCCTTCGAGGTGGAGGCGGCCCGGCTCGCCGCGCTGCGGCGTACGCCGGCCGACCTGGCGGCGCTCGACGGCGCGCTCGCCACCCGGGAGGCCGCCTGGCGCTCCGGCCTCGTCGGGGAGTTCGTCGAGGCGGACGCCGCGCTGCACACCGCGGTGGTGGCCGCCGCGCACAACGCCATGCTGGCCGAGCTCTACGCCTCGGTCGGCACCGCGCTGCGCAGCACCGTCGCCCACGCCTTGGGCGAGACCCTGGAGCCCGAGCGGTACGTGGACCACGGCCGGCTGGTCGAGGCCATCCGGGACGGCGACCCGGCGCGGGCGGCGATCGAGGCCGGTGCTTTCCTCGAGGCCCCCTCGGGGGCATAGGTTGTCCCGGACCGAGATTCGGACAGCACGGGAGTGTGGATGCTCAAGGGCTTCAAAGACTTCATCATGCGCGGAAACGTCGTCGACCTGGCGGTCGGCGTCGTCATCGGCGCCGCCTTCACCGGCGTGGTCACCCAGCTCACCAAGTCGTTCCTGGAACCACTGGTCCGGGTGTTCATCGCGCTGATCACCGGCAGCGAGAACGGCATCACCAGCTCGACGCCGACCTTCCGGAAGATCCCGTTCGACTGGGTGGCCTTCGTCAACGCCGCGATCACCTTCCTGCTCACCGCGGCGGCGCTGTACTTCCTGGTCGTCTACCCGATGAACAGGCTCGCCGAGCGGCGCAAGCGCGGCGAGGAGCCGCCGCCGAAGGCCCCGAGCGAGGAGGTGCGGCTGCTCACCGAGATCCGGGACGCGCTGCTCGCCGGCAACCACGCCACGCCGGGCCAGCGCGGCGCGCTGGACGACGTGCTCGGCCGCCGGCAGGAGCCGCCCGCCGGGCGCTGACGCCATAGCCGATCGGCCCCCGTGGGAATCCCGCGGGGGCCGACGTGCGTCGAACACATGTTCGATAGAGTCCCGGCATGGAGCAGCGCAGGCACTGGTGGAACGGGAAATGGGGGCGGCTGGCCCGGCGGGACGTCTTCCTCCGGGTCGACGGCGACCGCTGGCACGTCGAGCAGCGCGCCGGCGGCGCCGAGGGGGTCTCCCAGTTCTACGAGTACGCCAGCGTCGAGGAGGCCGAGGAGACGGTCCGGGCGCTGCTGGAGGGGACGGACACCTGGCGCGAGCTGTCCCCCCGCCCGCCGAGCGGCTGGGCCCCCTCCGTTTAGCGTCCGCGCGCCTCGGGAACCGCGCCTGTATGAGCCAGCAGCAGGACAGCGTCTCCCGGGTCACCACCGGAATGCGGGTGGTCGACTCCACCGGCGTCGAGGTGGGCACCGTGGATCTCGTCCAGCGCGGCGACCCGGCGGCCGTGACCGTGCAGGCGCCCGCCCCGGTGGACCCGGGCAGCAGCCTGGACGAGCTGATCGGGTCGGCGGCCGCCGAGGAGCCGGACGTCCCGGCCGACCTGGCCGCCCGGCTGCTCCGCGAGGGCTACCTCAAGGTCTCCACCGAGCTGGCCCGCACCGGCGCGGTCTACGTGCTGGCCGACCGGATCGCCGCGGTCACCGACGACGGCGTACGCCTCACCGTCCCCGCCGCCGAACTCCCTCCGGAGGAGTGACTCCCCGCCTACGGTAGGCGGCATGTGGATGGTGATCGGAGAGCAGGGCGGCACACCGGCCGGAGCGGCGGCCCGGGCCGCCCAGTTCGCGCACATGGCCGAGGTGACCCAACAGAGCCCGGGCTTCGTCCGGGGCTGGTGGGGCACGGACGAGGACGAGGCCGACCTGAGCCACGCGCTGGTCGTGCTCGACACGCTGGAGCACGCGCGGGAGCTCCGGCGGACGGTCGAGGAGAACGTCGCCGGCGTCCGCCTGCGGATCATGGAGATCGGCGTCGAGGCGGAGGGCGTCGCCTGATCAGCCCGTCCGGGCCGGGACGGCCGGTTCCGGCTCCGGCCCGGGCACCGGCGGCGTGGCGGCGCGACGGCGGCGGAACAGCAGCAGCATCAGCCAGCCGGCGACCAGCCCCCAGAACGCGCCGCCCACGCCGAGCAGGCTCACCCCGGAGGCGGTGACCACGAGGGTGACCACCGCCGCCTCCCGGGCGTCCGGCTCGGCGACCGCCGCCGCGACCGCGCCGGCCAGCGCGCCGAGCAGCGCGAGCCCGGCCACCGCCTCGACCAGGACCGGCGGGGAGAGCAGCACCAGGGCGGTCGCCACGCCGGCCCCCAGGCCGAGCAGCGCCAGGCCGATCCCGGCGGTGACCGAGGCGATCCAGCGCCGCTCGGGATCGGGGTGGGCGTCCGGGCCGGCGGCCAGCGCGGCGGTGATCGCGGCCAGGTTCACCGCGTGCCCGCCGGCCGGCGCGCCGAGCGCGGTGGCGAGCCCGGTCACCCGGAGCGCGGAGCCCAGCGGGGCACGGTAGCCGTAGCCGGCCAGCACGGCGGTGCCCGGCACGTTCTGCGCGGCCATGGTGACCAGGAACAGCGGCAGCGCCAGCCCGACCACCGCGGGCAGGGTCCAGGCCGGCGCGGTCAGCGCGACGGCCGGGGCGACGTCGATCCGGGCCGGCCCGGACGCGGTCAGCGCGATCGCCACCACCGCCACGGCGAGCGCGCCGGGCACCGCCCAGCGGCGGGCGAACCGGTGCAGCAGGAGCCAGGCGAGCACCACCGGCCCGGCCAGCCGGGGCACCTCGACCAGGGCCCGGACGGGCGCCATGCAGAGCGGCAGCAGCACCCCGGCGAGCATGGCGCTGGCGATCGGCGCGGGGATCGCGGCGACCGCCCGGCCCAGTGCGGGAACGAGCCCGGCCGCGACGATCAGCAGGCCGGTGAGCAGGAACGCGCCGACCGCCGCCGGCCAGCCGCCGGGCACCGGTCCGGTGGCGACGAGCAGCGCGGCGCCCGGGGTGGACCAGGCGATGGCCAGCGGCAGCCGGTGCCGCAGGCCGAGCCAGACCGCGCAGCAGCCGCTGGCCACGCAGAGGGCGAGCAGCCCGGAGGCGGCCTGCGCCCGGTCCGCGCCGACCGCGCGCAGCCCGGCGAGCACGACCGTGAACGAGCTGGCGAAGCCGACCAGGGCGGTCACCACGCCGGCCAGCACGGGTTGGAGTCGACCGGCCATGGGCTCCCCTCCTCACCGTTCCGTTTACGGAACGCGCTGATGTAGCACCATAGCCCCCATGGCAACTGCCTCACCAGCCGGTGACCGGACCGGCGAAGCCGTCGGCCGGCGGATCCGCGCCCTCCGCGAGGAGCGGGAGATGTCGCTGTCCACGCTCGCCCGGCTGGCCGGCGTCGGGAAGGCCACCCTCTCCGGGCTGGAGAACGGCACCCGCAACCCCACCCTGGAGACCCTCTACGCGATCACCGCCCAGCTCGGCGTGCCGCTCACCGCCGTGCTCTCCGGGCCGGCCGGGACGCCGACCGTACGCGGCGCCGCGGTGGGCGCCACCCTGCTGGAGGTGTTCAACGACACCGACGCGACCTACGAGCTGTACCGGATGCGGGTCAGCCCCGGCCCGGCGCAGCTCTCCCCCGCGCACCAGGCCGGCGTCACCGAACACGTCACCGTCTTCTCCGGCGTGCTCCGCGCCGGCCCGGTGGACGCCCCGCTGACCGCGGGCCCGGGCGAATACCTCCGCTGGACCTCCGACGTGCCGCACAGCTACGCCGCCGTCGGCGACGAAATGGTCCGGGCGAGCCTGCTGCTGCGCTATCCCCGAACGGCCACTGTGGATGGTTGATACATACTGCGTGTGCAAGCCCGCGACATTTCTTTCAGCAGACCCAGCAGTGCGTAGAGACGCGGAGCGGGTGTTCTTGGCAAGCTTGTCTCCATGACGCTCATCCTCCGCTCGGCCATCCTGAACGACGTCGGCCTCGTCCGGACCAACAACGAGGACTCCGCCCTCGCCGGTGACCGCCTGGTTGCGGTGGCCGACGGCATGGGTGGCCTCCCCGCCGGCGAGGTGGCCAGCGAGATCGTCATCCGCATCCTGGACGAGCTGACCCCGCCGACCGTGCCGGACGAGGCCGCCGACGCGCTGCGCGCCGTGGTGAGCACCGCGAACCAGCGCATCCGCGCGGCCATCACGGTCGACCCGACGCGCGACGGCATGGGCACCACGCTGACCGCCGGCCTGCTCGCCAGCGACACCCTGGTCCTCGCCCAGGTCGGCGACTCCCGCTGCTACCTGCTGCGGGACAACGAGCTGAGCCAGCTCACCCGGGACGACACCTTCGTGCAGGCGCTGGTCGACCAGGGCGCACTATCCCCCGACCAGGCCCGCCACCACCCGCAGCGCTCGCTGGTCACCCGGGCGGTGCAGGGCTCGGACGCGCCGCCGGCCGTCGGGGTGCTCACCGTGTTCGCCGGCGACCGGCTGCTGCTGTGCAGCGACGGCCTCTCCGACTACGTGGAGGACGCCGCCATCGCCTCGGCGCTGGCCACCTACGGCGACCGGCAGCAGTGCGGCGAGCAACTGGTGAAGCTCGCCCACCAGGCCGGCGCGCCCGACAACGTCACCGTGGTGGTCTCCGACGTCACCGAGGCCTGAGCCCGCCGATTCAGGTTGCGCCGCTCCGGGCGTCGGGTTGGGATGAACGGATGCGCATTCGCCGGTTGGCCGCCGAGGAACGCCTCACCACCAGCTTCCCGCTCCAGGCGTACGCCTTCGAGACATCGCCGATGGCGGCGTCGCGGACCGAGGAGTTCCGCGAGTACCTGCCGTACAACGCGGGCAACCGGACGCTGGTGGTCGAGGAGGACGGGGTCACCACGGCCGCCGTCTCCGCGGTCCCGATGCGGCAGAACCTGCGCGGCGCCGTGCTGCCCATGGCCGGCGTCGCCGGGGTGGCCACCCACCCGCTGGCCCGCCGGCGCGGGCACGTGCGGACGCTGCTGCACCGGCTCCTCGACGAGATGCGCGACGAGGGGCATCCGCTCACCGCGCTCTACCCCTTTCGCGCCTCGTTCTACGAGCGCTTCGGCTACGTCGGGCTGCCCCGCCGGCGTACCGCGGTCTTCGCCCCGGCGGACCTGGCCCCGCTGCTCCGCGCCGAACTGCCCGGCGTGGTGGTCTGGGAGCGGGTCGGCGCCGGCTACGACCGCTGGCGGGCGTACACCGAGCGTTGCCTGCGCGGGCGGCACGGGTTCGCGATCTTCCCCGACTTCCGGGCGGCCGGGCTGCGCGACCGGGACGACCGCTGGCTGCTCACCGCCGTGCGGGACGGCGAGACGGTCGGCGCGGTCACCTACCGGATCGACGACCACGGCGGCGCGCTGATCGCCGACGACCTGCTGGCCGACGACCCGTACGCTCGGGCGTCGCTGCTCCAGTTCTTCGCCCGCCACGTCGACCAGGTGGAGCGGATCAGCGTCGAGCTTCCCGCCGACGAGCTGCCCGAGCTGTGGCTCACCGACCTCGCCGTGCACGTCGAGGCGCGGGTGGCCCGGCCCGGCTCGCCCGCCCCGATGGCCCGGCTGCTCAGCCTGGACGCGCTCGCCGGCCGGCCCGCCGGGACCGGCCGGACCGCCGTCGAACTGGTCGGCGACCGCTGGCTCGCCGGCACCCACCTGCTCGACGGCGCCACCGGCACGCTGGAGGTCCTCCCCGGCGACACCGCCGCCGCGGGCACCGTGCCGACCGCGCGGCTCACTGCGGCCGGGCTCTCCGCCCTGGCGTACGGGGTGCTCGAACCGGCCGAGGTGGCCGTGCGCGGCCTCGGCGAGGTGCCGGTGGACGCGGCCGCCGAGCTGCGCCGGATCTTCCCGCGATCACTGCCCTACCTGTTCGCCGACTTCTGAGTCCGTTTTCCGTTCGCCCGCCGGGGGTAGGGTGCTGCGGTGCCAGGGTGGTGGGAAGCGGGATGGTGGGGTCTGCTGGCCGGGTCCGCTCTGCTGATCGGGGCGTTCGCCGGGTTCTCCGCGCAGGTGCCGCGCCGGATCACCGCCTCAGTCATGGCGTTCGGCGCGGGGGTGTTGCTCTCCGCCGTCTCCTTCGAGCTGATCGCCGACGCGCACGAGCGGGGCGGGCTGGCGCCGGTGGTGATCGGGGCGGCGATCGGGGCGCTCGCGTACACCGCGGCGAACGTCCTGCTGGCCCGGCGCGGGGCGCGGCACCGGAAGCGCTCCGGCGACGAGCAGCCCTCCGAGCAGGAGCAGCCCGGGTCGGGTGCGGCCATCGCGGTCGGCGCGGTGCTCGACGGCGTACCGGAGTCGGTGGTGATCGGGGCGAGCCTGCTGGCCGGCGGCCGGGTCAGCCTGGTCACGGTGCTCGCGGTCTTCCTCAGCAACGTGCCGGAGGGGCTGTCCAGCGCGGCCGGTATGCGCCAGGCCGGGCGGACCCGGCGCTACGTCTTCCTGCTCTGGACGGCGATCACCCTGGTCTCCGGCGCGTCGGCCCTGGCCGGGTACGCACTGCTCGGCGGCGCCCCGCCCGAGGTGCTGGCCGCCATCACCGCGCTCGCGGCCGGCGCGATCCTCGCGATGATCACCGACACGATGATCCCGGAGGCGTTCGAGGACGCCCACCTGCTGGTCGGCCTGATCACCGTGCTCGGCTTCCTGATCGGGTTCGCGCTGTCCCAGAGCTGACGCGGGTCGCCGGCAGGTGAGCCGACCACCGGCGCGGCCGGGTGGCTTAGCGGCGGGTTAAGGATCCCCTCCGGAGTCGTGCGGCGGCCCGCGGTCCTCCTAGCATCGGGCGGTGCGCGTGAAGTCCGCTGTCACCCTCCTCGTCCTCGGTCTCGCCACCGCGGCCCTGCCCGCCTGCGGAGGTGACCGACCGGCCGGCCCGCCCGCGCCGGTCGCCGCGACCGGCACCGCCGCCGGCCCGACGGCCGCCCCCGCCGGCAGCCCGAGCGCCCGGGCCGGTCTCGGCACCGCCAAGGCCAGCGCCGCTCCCTCGGCGGGCGCGTTCCGCGCCGGCAACCCGGACGGCCACGCCCCCGTGCCCGCCGAGGCGCGGGCGGTGGACACCTCGCGCCCGACCCGTACGGTCGGCACCGGCACCCCGGCGAGCTGCACCTCAGAGGCGGTGGTCAAGGCCGTGGCGGCCGGCGGAATCATCACCTTCGACTGCGGCCCGGCCCCGGTGACCATCCGGATGAAGGCGACCGCGAAGGTGGTCAACTCGCACGGCCCGCGGTTCGTGCTGGACGGCGGCGGCAAGGTCACCCTGAGCGGAGGTGGCGAGCGCCGCATCCTCTACCAGAACACCTGCGACCAGGCCCAGGGCTGGACCACCTCGCACTGCCAGAACCAGGACCAGCCGCAGCTCACGGTGCAGAACCTGACCTTCGCCGACGGCAACGCCACCGGCGACCGGACCGAGGGCGGCGGGGGCGGCGCGATCTTCGTACGCGGCGGCCGGTTCAAGGTGGTCAACACGCGCTTCGTGGACAACCGCTGCGACCGGACCGGCCAGGACCTGGGCGGCGCGGCGCTGCGCGTGCTCAGCCAGTACGAGAACCGGCCGGTCTACGTGGTGAACAGCAGCTTCACCGGCGGCGTCTGCGCGAACGGCGCGGCGACCAGCAGCATCGGCGTCTCCTGGACGGTGCTGAACAGCGTCTTCCGCGACAACCGGGCGGTCGGCAGCGGCGCGAACCCGGCCCGGGCCGGCACCCCCGGCGGCGGCAGCGGCGGCGCGATCTACTGCGACGGCAACGAGTTCACCGTCCGGATCGCCGGCACGATCATCGAGGGCAACACGGCGAACGAGGGCGGCGGCGCCGTCTTCTTCGTCAGCAACAACCGCACCGGCACCCTGAAGATCGAAAGCTCGACCCTCCGCCGCAACCCCAGCAAGGGCTTCGAGACGAAGGGCTACCCCGGCATCTTCTTCCTCGGCGCCCACCCGCCCACGGTCACCGGCTCCCGCCTGTCGCGTTGATCAAGAGGTTTGCGTCAAAGCCGATCTCCTCCGGGACGCGAACTCCTTGATCGGCTTGCTGGTCAGTAGGGGTTGGGGTGGCCGGGGAGGCGGGCCTTCAGGAGAGCGGTGGGACGGCCGGGGAGGGTCGGGTCCGCCGACATCGGCGGGGAACTGGTGCCCGTGCGGTGGGACATGCCCTCGAAGAGCTCCTTCAGGGCCGTGACGGCGTCGACCCGGGGCGTCCAACCCAGTTCCGTCTCGGCGCGCTCGCTCGACATGAGCGGGACGTTCAGCGCCAGGTCGACCCAGCCGGTGTCGACCGGTTGCAGCCGCGCCCGCCAGGTCAACGCGGCCGCCGCGCGCAGCACCGGGGTGGCGACCGGCACCGTCCAGCCGTGGAAGTGCCGGGCCACCAGCTCCGGGGTCAGCACCGGGTCCGCGGCCACGTTGAAGGCGCCGCGCGCATCACCCAGCACCGCCCTGGCGTACGCGTCGGCCACGTCGTCGGCGTGCACCGCCTGCATGCGCAGCCGCCGGTTCGTCGGGACCAGCGGGATCCGGCCGTAGCGCAGCAGCCGGACCGGCGCCAGCGGGCCCATGAAGTAACGCCGGATCTCCGTGCCGGCGTCCCGCTGGAAGGTCAGCCCCGGGCGCAGCCGGACCACCCGCAACTCCGGCCGCTCCCGCTGCACGTCGTCCAGCAGCGCCTCCACCTCGGCCTTGTCCCGGCTGTACGACGACGTCTCCACCCCGGTCGCCGGCCAGTTCTCGCTCACCGGGTGGTCCTTCGGGCCGGGCGCGTAGGTGCCGACCGACGAGGCGTACACCAGGGCGGAGACGCCGGCCCGGACGGTGGCCTCGAACACCGCGCGGCTGCCCCCGACGTTGGTCCGGTGCAGGACGCGCTGGTCGTGGCTGGGCTGGATCTGCCAGGCCAGGTGCACCACGGCCGTCGCCCCCGCGAAAGCCGCGGCCAGCTTCTCGGCCCCGTCGGGCGCCCCCACGTCGCAGGAGTGCCACTCCACCCCCTCGTACGGCTCACCGGCGTCCGGCCCGGGCAGCCGGCGGGCCACCCCGACCAGCTCCGCCCCGGACTCCCTTCGCAGCCGCCGCAGCAGCGCCGTCCCCACGTTGCCGCTGGCCCCCACGATCACGATGCGCATACCGGTGCGGTACCCGCTGAAGCGGACAGCAACCGCTCACGGACGGGGGTTCGTACGCTCCCAGGCCTTCTCCCCCTCGCGGCGGCCCTGGGTGGCGGCCAGGCAGCGCGGACAGACGTAGCCCTCCGGGTCCGCCTCAGTGAGCACGTCGGTGTCCGAGTAGTCGAAGGGCACGTGGGGGAAACGGCGCAGCCGGGTACGGCTGAGCTGGAGGCCGCAGACGGTCTGGTTCTGGCCCGGCAGCCAGGCGTGCACCTCGCCACCGGGGCGGCGCACGCCGTCGTCCCCGGCCACCTCGCTGGAGGCCGCCACGGCGGCCGTACTGCTCACCCTCATGCGTGTCCGATTCCCCACCGGGGCGTCGTCATGCGCGGCGGGTGCGGCGCCGGCTCGGCGAGGTGGCGGGGTCCGGACGGCTTTGACACCGCCAGGTCGGCGAGCTGGTGGCGAGTCTGAAGATCGACAGGTGGCGGAGGCGGAAGCCCGGCGCGAGCGGGTTCCGGTAGCCTGGGCGGACGGGCCGCTAGCTCAATGGCAGAGCTGTGGACTTTTAATCCATAGGTTCAGGGTTCGAGTCCCTGGCGGCCCACTCCTCCGCAGGTCAGCGGCCCTGATCAGGGTCGCTGCCGCCGTGATCGAGGCTGGTACAGCAGTAGGCGCTTCACCGGTCCAGCGCCTGGCCGAGCCGCTTGAGGGCGTCGCAGGTGGCCGCCGACGAGACCACCGTGTAGATCTCCATAGTGATGGCGAACTGCGCGGTCCGACGGCTGCCAGGCCGCGCCGCCGACATCCCGGGCGGCGGTCTGCCCGGCGCGGCGGCGGCCGAGGGCCACGGTGCAGATGTCCGGCAGCGGCATGGTGGCGTCCGAAGCGGCCGTCTTCGTCTCCCGGTGCAGCAGCTCGGCACCGACCCGCAACGGCGACAGCAACGGGTAGTACGGGGACGGCCGCCGACCGCCGATCGCGGACAGTCGCCTGAGGTCGCGGATGTGGACGGACCTCGCCGGACGAAGTGCCCAGAACTTACAAACGAGGGGTTGGGCAACGGCTTCAGGGGGCGGGCCTCATCCCACAAGAATCCAACCTGACCCACATGCCAGTTGCCGCTCGACTATCGCGTGCGGTCTGGTCCGCGCCGTGGCGCTACTTTGATTCCGCGACGGACCAGCCAGGCGGTGGCGGGCCATGCGGCGACGAAACCACAGGCCAGCCCGATTTGGATGAAGAACCAGAATACCGGGCTAAGGGATGTCTCGTAACCCTGGCGTCCGTCTCTTGAGGATGATCGGGCAGGATGCCCGGGTGCAGGTGATCACCGCAACCCACCCTGAGTGGATCTTCCCGTTCACCGGGCTGCAGCCCGCCCAGTTCCGCAAGCTGGTCCGGCTGGTCGCCGAGCGTGGCGGTGACGCCATCGCCGACGGCCGGCCGGGCCGGCAGTGGGCCCTGGACCTCGCCGACCGGGTGCTGCTGGTGGCCACCTACTGGCGCACGAACCTGACGATGCGCCAGATCGGCCCGCTGTTCGGGGTGTCGCACTCCGCAGCGCACCGGGTCATCGACACCCTTGCGCCGCTACTGGCCCTCGCGCCGGTGCGCAAACGGCCAGTCGAGCAAATCGCCATCGTCGACGGCACCCTGATCCCCACCCGCGATCACCGCCTGGCCGCCCGGAGCAAAAACTACCGCTACTCGGCGAACCTGCAGGTCGCCATCGACGCCAGCACCCGCCTGGTCATCGCCATCGGCGACCCACAACCCGGCAACCGCAACGACACCATCGTCTACCGCACCAGCGGCATCGACCAGAAACTGGACGGGCGCCCGGTGATGGCCGACGGCGGCTACCGCGGCAACCCCGAGGTGATCATGCCGTACCGCAAGCCCGCCGACGGCAGCGACCTCCCGGACTGGAAGGAAGCCCTGAACGTCGAACACCGCAGGGTCCGAGCAGGGGTCGAACACGCCCTGGCCAGGATGAAGTGCTTCACGATCCTGCGCGACTACCGCCGCGCCGCCCACACATTGGCCGACGCCACTTCCGGCATCGCCAACCTCCACAACATCATCCTCGCTGGCTGACCACCGGTCCGGCGTCGGGCAACGCCTTCACCCAGTTACGAGACGTCCCTTAGTTGGATCCATTGATGGCTCCGCGGCAGTGACATTCCGTGAGATCGCCAACCAGATAAACAGAGCTATCTCGAAGGCGGTCACAGCGAGTAGATCAGCCTTGGCGACGGTCACCAATGCGTCCAACATCCTTTGCCGGCCCCTGCGAACCGAGGCGAAGTATCGGAACGTCACACCTACGGTAACCGCCCCTGAATAGTCACTGATGTAGCCGGCCCACAGCGTGTCACCCCCTATTCTGATGCCACTGACAGATACCACCACCTCACCCAGGATGACGCCAAGAGCGCAGTGGGCGCCGCATACACAAAGGCCGGTCAGAATGGCTATCTGCCGTGGCCGTTTCGGCGGCCTGCCGTGTCGCTGCTGCCACCGGGGTGACTGTGGCCTAGCCCAACGCCGGTACGCCGCGATGGCGGCTGGGCCGAGATAGAGCCCGGTTACGGGCCAGACAAACTCCGTGATCTTGACCGGCTGGCGATACCCGAGGACGCGGGTGTCGACGACGATCAAGGCTGAACTAACTAACCCCACACCGAGCGCGATCCACGACAGCAACTCCAGCAACGTAAGTTGCACGGCTGCCCCCTTCTTGTGCACGACGTAACGACGTAGCGCTAGCGCGGGCGTGTGGAACAAGCATGAGATAACGAAGCCACGCGGGCTCAGGCTTTCCGGGTTTTACTCGGACCGCTGATGAGAGGCGCCGTTGCGTTGTGGGATCGGCGGATGTGTCGGACCGGTGTGGGGTCACCGCATCAGATCGCTTGGGGGAGTTCGGCGAACGCAGAGGCGGCCCGCAGAGCGGGCGGGGTGTCGATGGCGAGTTCGTAGTGTCCGCGGCGGAGGGCGCCACCGCGAAGCTGGAGCAGTCAGAAGGCAGCGGAAGCGCCAATAACCAATGGCGAGAGACGACACGGAAACGCGGCCGGGTGCTACGACGAGCACCAGTTGACACGAGCTGACATCTATTGATGACAGCGCGCGGCGTCGCACCGAAGAGGCCACTGGTTAGATCCCACGTTGAAGGGCGCGTCAGGAATGACGGAACCATGCTCGGGCGGAGGCGGGAACCAGCACGAGCAGCGCCACCGATGCGCCGTACACTATCGGTAGAAATCCGAAATTGCTGGACCCGAGCGAATTCAGCCCCGATAGCAGAACCAGCACGCCGAGCACCACGGCCACGATCCGGGACCCACGCCAACCGCGCCAAAGCCCGTACCCGATTGACGCGCAGACACCCACGCCGACCAAGGCGAGCAGTAGCACTGGCACCAGATTCCGGGCCTCGAACTCGGTCACCACCAGGACGAGCAACCCGAGTGGCACCAGCGCGCCAGCGGCAACGAGCAGTGCGGCGATGAGCACCGGCGCGGGTGGCCGGGACGAGACCCAGGCGCTCCCGTCCGGAGAGCTGCCAGTAGCAGCTCGACGGCGGTCATTATCAATGCCCACACCGGACAAGCTATCCGACAAACGCGCGAGCGGCAGGCCCACGCACGTCGCTGCATACGGCAGGTTGCCACCGTACGATGCGCCGGTGATCCAGCAGACGAAGGTCCGCCCGCCGCGCCCGGTGTTGGCTGCGCTGGCGGTCCTGACCGTGGGCTACGTCACGGTCGTCGCTTATGTACCTTGGACCGACGCCGTCAATATCACCGGCAGCCTGATCGTCACCGCCATTGGCGCCGCATTGATCTACGGCGTGTGGCGGGGTAACCCGTTGGCGCAGGGCGTCGTCGTCCTGGGGATGGCCGGCAACCTGATAGTCGGCTTTTTCGAGCCGGCCGGGATCGGACGGCTGCGGGGCCGGCAACATGGTGGCAGCCCTGGCCGTCGCCGTACTGCTGCTGGTGCCCGAGTCGTCACGGAAGTGGTTCGCTGGCCCCTCTGACGACTCCGCTCCAGACCCCGTTTCTGCGAGCGACCAGCCGTTTGACCTCGAGGCGCTGTGGGCGGAGACGGACGCTGGCGAGCGTCGGTAGTTCGAGGCGTGGGCCGGCGGGTACGTCGTCGACGCCGGCACGGCAGGGGAGCAAACCCTCCCCGCTTCGTCACCTGTCGGCCGCGCACCGACCCTGGTTGTCTCTCTGACGACGGGATCTTGAGAGAAAGCAGGGTTTCCCATGTCGATGCTCCGCCGTACCCTCGCCAGCGCGACCGTGGCCCTCGCCGCCAGCGCCGTGGCCGTGGTCGACGCGTCCCCGGCGCTGGCCAGCACCCCGGCGAGCTGCTCCAGCGTCCGCCAGATCGGCACGACCCGGGTGCTGACGGTCGGCGGTATGCAGGCCGCGTCGGTGAAGCAGTACTACGGCTGCGGTTACAACTACGCCTACATCTACGTCTGGGAGCAGTACCGGGCCAGCCACTCGAGCTGGGACCTGTACGTGCACGTCATCGACGAGTCGGACAGCGGCACCGACTACGGGGTGGGCGAGCTGAGCAACACCACCCGGGCGGAGCTGTGGGGCAGGCCGGCGAACACCGCCGCGCACTGCACCCACGTCACCGGCTACCTGAACTCGACGGGCGGGTCGACCAGCACGGTCTGCTGACCTTCGCCCGCCCGACGTCCCGGGCCGGGCCTGGGGGCGGCCCGGGACACCCCTGGTTCCACAACGACCACCGATCCGCCGAGGGGGGCGGGGCCGGCCGACCGGCCGGCCCCGGTGGCGACACTCGACGGTCCGTGCCCTGGCCGGGGCACGGACCGTCGGCGTCGGCGCCGAAGGGTGCACCCGACCGCCGGAGGCCGTCCCGACCCGTCGGTAGCATTCAGTGGCGATGGTCCACAGCGAACAGCCGGTGACGCACCGGCCCGATGCCGGCTCCGGCCCCGGCATCGACCTGGGGATCGCCGGGTGCACCGACGCCGTCGAGGTCGGGCGGGGCGGGTTCGGCGTGGTCTACCGGGCCTGGCAGGCCGACTACTCCCGCTGGGTGGCCGTGAAGGTGCTCGCCGCCGACTGGGCCGGGCCGTCGCGGGCCCGCTTCGAGCGGGAGCTGCGCACCCTGGGCCGGCTCTCCGACCATCCGCACATCGTCACGCTGCACCAGGCCGGCCGGACCGCCGCCGGCAATCCGTACCTGCTGATGGCGTACGAGGAGGGCGGCTCGCTGGGCGAGCGGCTGCGCCGCGCAGGGGCGGGTGACTGGCGGGCGGCCGTCGCTGGAGGCATCGCGGTGGCCGGCGCGCTGGAGACCGCGCACCGGGCCGGGGTCCTGCACCGCGACGTGAAGCCCGAGAACATCCTGGTCTCCGCGTACGGGGAGCCGAAGCTGGCCGACTTCGGCCAGGCCCGCCCCGGCACGGAGCGCCCCCGGCATCCGCGGGACGGTGACCGCGAGCGTGCTGCACGCCGCACCGGAGGTGCTGCGCGGCGAGCCGACCTCGGTGGCCGCCGACGTCTACGCGCTGGCCTCGACCGTGCTGCACTGGATCCGCGGCGCCCCGCCCTTCGCCCCCACCGAGGGGGAATCCACCGATGCCCTGCTGCGCCGGATCGCCGCCGACCCGGTGCCGGACCTGCGCCCGCTCGGCGTACCCGATGGGGTGTGTGCGGCGCTGGAGCGCGCGCTGGCCAAGGATCCGGCGCGGCGGCCGGCGTCGGTCGCGGAGTTCGCCGGGGAGTTGCGGGCGGCGCAGGCGGCGGCCGGGCTGCCGGTGACCCCGTTCGTCCCCGGCGACGTGGCGGCCGACGCCGGGGCACGGCCGACACCGCCGGCCGGCCCGGCCCCGTCGCTCTCGGCCCGCCGCCGCGCGGCCCTCGCCCTCTCCGCCACGGTGGCGCGGCCCTCCGGGGTACGCCGGCGCGCGCTGCGCCGGGCGGTCGGCCTGCTCGTGGCGGTGGCGGCGGTGCTGGCCACCGGGTACGCGCAGGCCCCGCCCCCACCCGCCCCGGTGACCCTGCCCGAGCGGGTCGAGCTGGGCGAGCTGACCCTGTACGCGGAGTCGGCGGAGCGACCGGTGCGGGTGCGCAACCGCACCGGCCACCCGGTGGTCCTGGGCGGGGTGACGGTGGGTGGCCCGGCCCGGGGCGAGCTGCGGGTCGTCGCGGACGGGTGCGGGTCGCGCCGGCTCGCCCCGGGGGCCGGCTGCGAGGTGCGGCTGGTCGCCGTGCCCCGGGTGGCCGGCCCGGTGCGGGCGGTGCTGGAGCTGACCGTGGCCGGCCGGCGGCTCACCACGCCGCTCGCCGGCACGGCCACGCCCCGCAAGGCCAGCCAGGACGACGCCCCGCCCGGCCGCTGCTACGCCGACGCCTACCAGATCGGCACCTCCGCCTACGGGTACGCGGGCGGGCTGCGTGCCATCTCGGTCAAGCAGTACTGGTCGCCGAGCTGCCGGGCCGCGATGGCCTACGTCTGGGTGTGGAAGCAGTACCGGGACAACGTGTCGGCCGGCGGCGGCACCTGGACCGTCGACCTGGCGGTGCGGGCGGGCGGGCCGCGGGCGCGGCAGCGCGCCACCGGCCAGCCGTACGAGCTGTGGACCGAGCCCTGGCCGTCGGCGGGGCGGTGCGTCACGGCCACGGCGACGGCGACCGTCACCCGCTCGGGCGCGGTGACCACGGCGACCACCGAGCCGTGGTGCGACCGGTGACCGGCGGCTGGTTCGAGGTGCACGGCAGCGGCCCGGTGCGCCTCGTCCCGCTCAGCGTGGACGCCCTGACCATCGGCCGGGCCCCCGGCAACGAGCTGCCCATCGACAGCCGGCTGGTCTCCCGGCTGCACGCGCTGGTCGAGCGCTTCCCGTCCGGCTGGATCATCCGCGACCTGGGCAGCACCAACGGCACCACGGTCAACGGGGCGCCGCTGCGCGAGGCCCGCACCCTGCACGACGGCGACCGGGTGGAGATCGGGCCGGCGCGGCTGGTGTTCCGGGCCCCCGGGCAGCTCACCGGCACCTGCACGGTGGGCGTCGAGCCGCCGCCCGCCCCGCCGGCGCTGACCCGCCGGGAACGGGAGCTGCTCGACGCGCTGTGCCGCCCGTATCTGGCCGGGGGCGACACCTTCCCGGAGCCGCCGGCGGTGCGGGCGCTGGCCGGCGCGCTGGGCGTCAGCGAGAGCGCGGTGAAGAAGCACCTGACCCGGCTCTACGACAAGTTCGGCTTGCTCAGCAACGACGACCGGCGCCGGTCCCGGCTGGCCGCCGAGGCCGTCCGCCGGGCCGCGGTGAGCTGACCGGGGCAGCGACCTCGCCCTGGTCTGTAGCGCTCTGGGCGACACACCGCTGACCCGTCGTGTCCATGATCCGGCTGCCGACGCCGTTCACCTGGTACGACGGTGGGACCAGCCGAGCCGAGGAGGTACCGATGACCAGTGGACGGGAGACCGTGGAGGTCGACCCGGTGGTGTTCCGCGCCGTCTACGACTCACCGGCCTCGCTGCCGGGCCGGCACCGCTGGACCACGCCGGAGTCGGACGTGCGCCGGCTGGAGAAGCTGCTCAACATGCCGGCGCGGAGCATCGGCGCCCCGTTGTGGGTCAGCGGCGACGAGCCGGACTGCCCGAAGTGCGGTCGCCGGGTGAACTGGTACGACATCGTCTCCTCGGCCCTGCACGGGGTGCACGACCGGGGAATGATCGCGCGGGTCATCCTCGGCGAGCGCAAGTACGTCAACACCGAGGTGCCGGCCGCGATCCCCGGCGTGCACTGCGCCGACTGCCGCACCCCGATCGAAGGGCTGCGCAGCTTCAAGTGCCACAACTGGGCGTACGCCTTCGAGGCGCTGGAGGAGATCGTCGAGCGGATGTCGGGCGTGCCGAGTCAGGCCGCGCCGCCCACGTCCGCCTGACCGCGCCGGGCCGGCCGACGACCGGGCGGTGACGGCGGCTCGGGACCGGGGTCCGGCACCGGTGGCATCGGCCGGCTGACCGGCGTCGCCCCGGTCACCCGGAGCCGTTCGCCGTGGTGCCACACCTCGACGGCGTCGGCCGGGCCGGCGTCCGGCAGCTCGTAACGGGCAGTGTCCGGGGTCAGCGTGACCCGCAGCCGGTGCCCGTGCCAGCGCAGGTGGAAGGCAAGCCGGGTGATCCGGCGGGGCAGCCGCGGGTCGAAGGAGAGCACGCCCCGGTCGTCGCGCAGCCCGCCGAAGCCCTGCGCCACCACCAGCCAGGCACCGGCCAGCGAGGCCAGGTGCAGCCCGTCGGCGGTCTTGTTGCCGAGGTCTTCAAGGTCCTGCAACGCCGTCTCGGCGAACAGGTCGTACGCCAGGTCGAGGTGGCCGACCTCGGCGGCGAGGATCGCCTGCGCGGAGGCCGACAGCGAGGAGTCGCGGACGGTCCGGGCCTCGTAGTAGGCGAAGTTGCGGGCCTTCTCGTCGGCGGTGAACTCGCCGGGGCAGCGCAGCATCGCGAGCACCAGATCGGCCTGCTTGACCACCTGCCGGCGGTACAGCTCCAGGTAGGGGAAGTGCAGCAGCAGGGGGTAGTCGTCCTCGCCGGTGTTCGCGAAGTCCCACTCGGGCTGCTCGGTGAAACCGGCCGACTGCTGGTGCACCCCGCGCTTGCCGTCGTACGGGACGTGCACCGCGTCGGCGGCGGCCCGCCAGCCGGCGACCTCGGCCGGGTCGACGCCGAGGCGGGCGGCCGCCTCCGGGAGGCGCTCGGCGGCGTCGGCCGCGCCGCGCAGGTTGCGCCGGGCCATCAGGTTGGTGAAGAGGTTGTCGTCGACCAGCGCGGAGTACTCGTCGGGTCCGGTGAGCCCGGTCAGGTGGAAGGCGCCGGTGTCGGACCAGTGGCCGTAGCGGTGCCACAGCCGGGCGGTCTCCACCAGCAGCTCGACGCCGCACTCGGCCAGGAACCCGTCGTCGCCGGTGGCCGCGACGTAGCGCAGCACCGCGTCGGCGATGTCGGCGTTGACGTGCAGCCCGGCGCTGCCCGCGGGCCAGTAGCCGGAGCACTCCCGGCCGCCGAGGGTCCGCCACGGGAAGGTCGCCCCGGCCAGGCGCAGCTCGGCGGCGCGGTCCCGGGCCTCGGGCAGGTGCGCGTGCCGCCAGCGCAGCGCCGAGCGGGCCAGCCCCGGCGCCAGGTACGTCAGCACCGGCAGCACGTAGCTCTCGGTGTCCCAGAGCACGTGCCCGTCGTAGCCGTTGCCGGTCAGCCCCTTGGCCGGGATGGTCCGGTCGCCGTCGGCCCGGCCGGATTGGATCAGGTGGAACACCGCGAACCGGACCGCCTGCTGGAGTTCCGGGTCGCCGTCCAGCTCGACGTCGGCGGTGGCCCAGGCGGCGTCGAGGGCGCTCCGCTGCGCGGCGAGCAGGGCGGCGAACCCCTCGGCCCGGGCCGCGTCCGCCTCCGCGACGACCAGGTCGGCCAGCTCGTCGGCCGGGGTGCCGTCGACGTGCGCGCACTCGTACGCGGCGAACCTGGTGATGTGGATCCGTTCCCCGGGGCGCAGCGAACCGCTGACCGCCAGCCGGAACCGGTCGGGGCTCAGTGCGGTGTCGGTGGCGACCGTCGCGGGCGCGTCGAGCTGGTGGGCGACCGCGACGGCGACCCGCTGGGCGCTGCGCTCGGTGCGGTGCAGGAGCACGCCGTCGGTGCCGTCGTGCCGGCCGGTCTCGGCCGTGAGCGGGTCGTGGATCACCTCGGCGGCGCGCGGGTCGTCGGCGCGTTCCGGCACCCGCTCGTTGGCGAGCAGGTCGGCGCCGATGCGTACCTCGACGGGGCCGTCCAGCGGCTCGACCTCCCAGTCGACCGCGGCGATCGGCCGGCGGGGCAGCGAGACCAGCCGGGTGCTGCGGACCCGGACACCCCGCCCGCCCGGCGAGATCCACTCGGTCTCCCGGCGGACCACGCCTGCGCGCAGGTCGAGCTCCCGCTCGTGCCGCCGGACCGTCCCGGTCCGCAGGTCCAACGGCTCACCGCCGACCCAGAGCCGGACCAGCGCGGCGTTGGGGGCGCTGACCACGCTGTCGCTCTGCTCGGGGAAGGCGTATCCGCCCTCGGGGTAGCTCACCTCGCGCTGCTCGTGGAACCCGTTGAGGTAGGTGCCCGGCATCTCGTACGGCTCGCCCTCGTCGAGGGTGCCGCGCCAACCCACCCAGCCGTTGCCCAGCGCGAAGATCGACTCGGTCTCGCCGAGCCGGTCCAGATCCGTCGCGGTGCGGCGGATCCGCCAGCTCTCGTCGCCCTGGGGGCTGTGCGGCACGGGTCCTCCCGAGGTCGGTACGTCGCGGCCACCGAATCAGACCCGGCTGAGAGGCGCCTGTGACTTCGGTGCCCTGACAGTCATTCCCCCACCACCCTCCGGGTGAACGGAGTATGAACAGTTGGTGAGGTGATTCATGACCGACACTGTGGTGACCGACGTCCCGGATGTCAGTACCGACTGGTACCACGACATCGTCGAGTTCGCCGACCGCACGCCGGAACCGGTCCACTGGTTCGCCCTGCACTTCACCGAGGGGGCGGTCGTCCTGCTCGGGGTCCTGCTGGTGCTGGCCGCGCTGACCCGGCTGGTCGGCGGCGACCTCCGGGGCCGGGCGCTCGCCCTGGCCGCCCCGGTCGCGGTGGTCTGCGCGTACGCCTCCAGCGAGGGGTTGAAGACCCTGATCGCCGAGGACCGGCCCTGCCGCAGCCCGGCCGACCTGGTCATCGTGGCCGGGCACTGCCCGCCGGCCGGCGACTGGTCGTTCCCGAGCAACCACGCCACCATCGCGGGCGCGCTGGCCGCCACCGCGCTGCTGCTGCACCGCCGGATCGGCCTGGTGGCCGTCCCGCTGGCCGTGCTGGCCGCGTTCTCCCGCACCTTCGTCGGCGTGCACTATCCGCACGACGTGGCCGTCGGCCTGCTGCTCGGCGCGCTGGTCGGCACCCTGCTCACGCCGGTGCTGGCCCGCCCGGTGGCCGACGTGCTGCGCCGGCGGGTCCGCCGCGCCGCCACCCGCCCGGACGTGCGACCCGCCCGGCGCTGACCCGCTCGCCGCCGGCGCCGCTCACGTCGTCAGGACGAGGGTGAGGGCGGTGCCGAGGATGAGGAACGGGCCGAAGGGCAGGTGGCTGGACCAGCGGACCCGCCGCGCCGCGAGCAGCGCGAGGCCGGCCACCGCGGAGAGGGTGACCGCGAGCACCAGACCCGCCACCAGCACCGGCCAGCCGTGCCAGCCGAGCAGCGCCCCGGCACCCAGCGCCAGCTTGGCGTCGCCGAGGCCGAACCCGCGCCGGCCGAGCAGCAGCGTGGTCGCCGCGAAGCCCGCGCCGAGCGCGAGCCCGGCCGCGGTGGCGCGCAGCCAGGGCGCGGGACCGGACCCGGCCAGCCCGGCCACCCCGAGCAGCGCCCACACCCCGGCGGCCGCCGGCCAGGTCAGCCGGTCGGGGAGCCGGTGCACCGCGGCGTCGACCAGGGCCAGCGGCACCGCCCAGGCGAGCCACCAGGCGACCGCCACCCGCGCGCCGGGCGGCCCGCCGGTGAGCGCCACCGCCGCCACCGCCGCGGCCAGCGCCACCTCGACCACCAGCGGCGCCGCGCCGACCCGCGCCCGGCAGGACGGGCAGCGGGCCGCCGGCCCGAGCGCCGGCAGCGGCCGGTCCAGGCCGATCGGCGCGCCGCAGCCGTCACACCCCGCCCGGTCCGGCAACCCCGGGGGTACGGCGTAGCGGGCGACCGCCATCCGGAGCAGCGGTATGACTGCAAGGCCGGCCAGCAGCCGGACGACCGGACGGCGCGCGGGGACCGTCGGTGCCGTGGGGCGGACCCGTTCGGCGGTCACGCCGCCTCCCTCGGACAGTCGCGCACGGTTCCACTCTGGAGCACGCAGAGTGAATTCCGCCCGACCGCCGTGTCGCGGATGGCGCGGAAAACGGCGGCCCACCCAGGGTGGGCCGGGCCGGGACCACCGGCCACCGGCGACGGAAGGCCGGGCCAGGGGTCGGGGGGACGGATCGGACCAGGGGGGCCGTTGCCGCCCAATCCGCCGCTCGACGATCCGCGCCCGGGACACCCGGGGTTACGTGCGGGTGAGCGCACTCCTGCCGTTGGCCGACCCGCCCGCGGGCCGTTCGTCATCGTCCCGACACCCACCGGCCGCCACCGCCTGTCATCACTGAGAGTGTTCGAATGAATTGCCTCTGTTGCATCGGCGGACGTCAGCCTATGCTCGCCCCTTGGGTACGACGCAACCCCCGGATCAATTGGCGTCGGAGGCCGACCGAAGACTTAACAATCCGCATTCTTTGAAGATCAGTACAGGTAAATGCAGCGGTAGCAGTTGTGGCCCGGCCGTACACATCCGGGCGTGCTTCCGCCTGCCCGGAGTGCGTTGACGGGACCACTCCGGGTCGCCACCGAGGAGGGCCCGGCGTTGCGCACACGGCAATCCCGCCGATGGGAAATCTGCCTGCTCAGCCTTGCTTTGTTGGCCGCATCCGTTGGCTGCGGCACCGAGCCGGAGGCGGCGGCCCGCCCGTTGACCGGGCGCGCCGCGGCGCCCGCCGCGCATTCCACCGCCGAGGAGGAGAAGGCCGGAAAAGCCGCGCTCGCCGCCTATTCCGGCTATCTCGACGCGTCCCGAGCAGCGAGCGCACGCAGCGATCCCGGACATCCCGCACTGGCCCGATTCGTGGCGGATCCGCTGCTGACCCGGGTGCGGATGGCAATTCGTGACGCGAAGGAGCACGGCGCGATGCGTACCGGACGACTTGTTTCCGATCCCACCGTGGTCTCGGTCAACCTGGCCGCCGATCCGCCCACCGTGGAGATCCAGGACTGCCTGGACGCCACCGGCTACCGCCTCGTCTACGCCAAGGACCGCCGGGTCGTCCCCGGCACCCGCGGCGGGCGCTACCTGGCCACCGCCACGGCGACCCGCTACCCCGACGGGCGGTGGCTGATCAGCGCCGGCGCCGGACACCAGGACCAGCCGTGTTGACCTGGGGAGGAAGGGGTGTCCCGGCCCGCCCGACCCGGGCCGGGACGCCCCGCCGGCTGCTGCTCACCGCCGCTCTGGCGCTCCTGCTGGCGCTGGCCGGCGCCCCCGCGCTGCTGCTGACCGGCGCGCCGGCCCGGGCCGGCAATCCCGGCGGCGAGTGCCCGCCCGGGCAGAACGACTGCAACGTGTGGGACGACGAGCCGGGCACCCCGGGCGGACCAGGCGGTGGCGGCGACCCCGGCGGCGGAGGTGGGGACGGCGGCGGCGCCGCGAAGTGCCAGTGGAACGGCCGGGTCATCCCCTGCTACGACAACGTGCTCGGCTGGTTCAACAACGGCGACGGCTGCTACTACAAGCTGGCCGAACCCCAGCCCGAGGCGCCCGAGGGCAAGCAGTGGTACGTGCAGACCTGCAACGGCGGTGACCTGGGCGCGCAGACCGTCGTGCTGCGCGACGGGCCGCCGCCCGGCTACGGCGCGCCGCCGGACCCGGAGGAACTGGCCCGCCGCGCGCTGGCCTCGATCTCGCTGCTGCCACCCCGGGTCGCGGTCGCGCCGAGGCGCAGCAAGGGCCCCGGCCTGGTCGGGCTGCCGGTCTGGATGTGGGCCAGCGACGGGGCGTCCTACTTCGGACCGCTGCACGCCTCCGCCTCGGACCGGGGGGTGACCGTCGAGATCACCGCCAGGGTGACCCGGATCGTCTGGACCATGGGCGACGGCACCAAGGTCACCTGCACGGGACCGGGCACGCCGTACAGCGCCGACGGCCCCCGGGCCGGCCTGACCTCGCCCGACTGCGGTTACGACGAGGGCTACGGCAGGGCCGGCACCTATCAGGTCAGCGCCACCACGTTCTGGACCGTCGAGTGGTCCGGCGGGGGCGAGAGCGGCGAGATCGCCCAGAGCCGGGTCAGCGGGACCGTCCCGGTCGAGATCAACGAACTTCAGGTGGTGACGCGGTGAGCGCGAGGAGTGAGCCGGTTTTGCGAGCCCCGCAGTCGCGAACGGAGGTGGCGCAGTGAGTGTGGCGACCCGGAACGGGACTCCGTTGGACGCGCCGGTGGCGCCGCCCAAGGTGGTCCGGCAGCGGCGGATCCGCCCCGGCCTGCTCGGCCTGGCCGTGCTGCTGATCGCCCTCGGCGGGCTGGGCTCGGCCTTCGCGGTCACCTCGGTCCGCTCCACCGGCAGCTACCTCGCGGTGGCCCGGCCGGTCGAGGTCGGCCGGCAGCTCACCGCTGACGACCTGGTCCCGGTGCGGGTCTCCGGCGGGCGGGAACTCCAGCCCGTGCCGGCCGACCGGATCAAGGAGGTGCTGGGCCTGCGGGCCGCCGTCCGACTCACCCCGGGCACGCTGCTGACCCCGGCCCAGCTCACCGACGCGTCGCTGCTCGGCCCCGGTCAGCAGCAGCTCGCGCTGGGACTGGAGCCGAGCCAGGTGCCCGCCCGCAAGCTGCACCCCGGCGACAAGGTGCTGCTGGTCAGCACCCCGGACACCAGCGCCGGCAGCGCCGGCGCGAGCCGCGGCGGCGGCACCCGGTTCGAGGCCACGGTGATCGACACCGCCGCGCCGGAGAACGACGACGTGGTGGTCTACCTGGCGCTGGCGGTCCGGGACGTGCCGGCCGTGGTGGCGCTGGCCGCGGACGACCGGATCGCGCTCGTGCTCACCGAGGCGGCCTGATGGCGATCATCGCCCTGGTCTCGGCGAAGGGCTCGCCGGGGGTCACCACGGCCGCGCTGGCCGCCGCGCTGAGCTGGCACCGGCGGCTGGTGCTGGCCGAGTGCGACCCGGCGGGCGGTTCGGTCCTCGCCGGCTACCTGGGCGGGGCGCTCGACGGCCCGCGCGGGCTCGGCGAGCTTGCCGTCGGGGAGCTGCGGGACGGCAACCTGGAGAACGCCTTCTGGTCGCAGCTCGTCGACCTGGACGCGCCGAAGCGGGAGCGGCTGCTGCTGCCGGGCGTGGTGGACCCGGCCCAGGCGGGCAGCGTCAGCCCGCTCTGGCAGCGCTTCGCCGACTTCTTCACCAGCCTGGAGAACGGCGTCCCCCCGTACGACGTGCTGGTCGACTGCGGCCGGTTGCAGGTCGGCGGTCCACCGTGGCCGGTGCTGCGGGCCGCAGCGGTGGTGCTGCTGGTCACCCGTGCGCACCTGCCCGACCTCTCCGCCACCCGCGCCACGGTCAAGGCCATCGAGCGCGACTTCGCCGAACACCGGATCCCCCCGGGCACCCTGCGCCTGCTGGTGGTCGGGGAGGGGCACGGGGGCAGCGAGATCAGCAAAGCGCTGCGGCTGCCGGTGATCGCCCGGCTGCCGCACGACCCGCGTACCGCCGGGGTGCTCGGCCACGGCGGCACCGTACGCGCCAACCGGCCGCTGATGCGCGCGGCCGGCGCGCTGGAGGTGCCGGTCCGGGCGCTGCTGGACCGGCGGCGGGCCCGGCTGGCCTGGCCGGGAGCGCCGGCCCCGCGCGCCGTGACCGCGCCGAGCACGCCGGGGGTGTCCGGTGCGGTTTGAACCGGTCTCCCACGACCCGCGCGGGCAGCAGCCCGGCGCCACCCCCACCGTGCCGCCGCTGGTCGCGCCGAACGGTCGGCACCACGTGCCCCCGCCGCCCGCCGTGCCGGTCGCCCCGCCACCCCCGCCGCCCCGTCCCCGGGTCGACTTCGCGGTGGTCCGCGAGCTGCGCCGGGAACTCAGCGAACGACTCACCCTCTGGCAGCGCGGCCGGGAGTTCGACGCTGACGCCGAGGACGTCGAGCGGGCCCGGCTGGCCGTCGCGGTGGTCTCCGCGTACGCGGACTCGGTGCGCCGGGCCGGCACGCCGATGGCCGCCGACGAGGAGCGGCTGCTGCTCGACCAGGTGACCGCCGAGCTGGTCGGCCTGGGCCGGCTCCAGACGCTGCTGGTCGACGACACCATCGAGGAGGTGCACATCCTCGGCTGCGACCAGGTGCGCATCACCCGGCACGGCGGCGGCGTCGACTGGGCCGAACCGATCGCCGACAGCGACGACGAGCTGGTGGAGATCCTCCAGGCGGCGGCCCGCCGGGCCGGGGCGACCGAGCGCTCGCTCTCCACCTCCAAGCCGACGCTCGACCTGCAACTGCCCGACGGCAGCCGGCTCGCCGCGGTCTTCCTGGTCAGCCACCGCCCGTACGCGGTGATCCGCAAGCACAACACGCTCGCGGTGAGCCTGGAGGACATCGCCGGTGGCCGGCCCGACCTGGACGAGATGATCGACCCGCTGCTGCGCGACTTCCTCCGCGCCGCCATGCGGGCCGGGTTGAACATCATGGTGGCCGGGCTGGCCGGGGCCGGGAAGACCACGGTCATCCGGGCACTGATGGACGAGATCCCGGCCGACGAGCCGTACGTGCTGCTGGAGGAGAGCCGGGAGCTCCTGCCGACCCGCCGCGGCCACAAGCACCGGGCGGTGATGAGCTTCGAGTCCCGCGAGGGGCACGGCGAGCGCGGGCTGGACGGCCGGCCCGCCGGTGAGGTCAGCATCGCCGACCTGATCCCGGTGTCGCTGCGGATGGGAGTGCTGCGGATCATCGTCGGCGAGGTGCGGTCCCGGGAGATCGTGCCGATGCTCCAGGCGATGACCACCAGCCGCGGGTCGATGTGCACCATCCACGCGCGTACCCCGGCCGGGGTGGGCGAGCGGATCATCGAGCTGGCGCTGGCCCACGGCCGGGAGATGACGGTCGACCAGGCCCGCCGGATGGCCGGCAACGCGCTGGACCTGATCGTCTACGTCACGGTCGAGGACGAGACCGCGATCGGCGGCCGCAAGCACCGCTTCGTCTCGCACGTCGAGGAGGTCATCGGCGTCGGTGAGGGCAACCGGATCACCACCACCAGTGTCTTCGGCCCGGGGCCGGACGGCCGGGCGGTGCCCCGCCACCTCCCCGAGCGGATCCGCGACCAACTGCTGCGGGTCGGCTACGACGCCCGGCTGCTGACCCGGTTCATCGAGGCCGGCACGGGCGCGTGGCGGCGGCCGAGGCACACCCGGCTGGGGCGGCGGTAGCTGTGGGCGCGAGGAGTGAGCCGGGTTTGCGGGCCCCGGAGTCGCGAACGGAGGCCAGCTCATGACGACCACCGAGCTGATCGCGCTGGTCTCCGGGGCGGCGTGCGTCGCCGGGCTGGTGCTGGCGGTGGTCGCGCTGGTCGGCACCCGCCGGCCCGCCGGAGCCACGCCGGGCGCCGGGCCGGGGCTGAGCCGCCTCTGGACCGGCTCGGGGGTCAGCCGGCAGGAGCAGCGCCGCTACCAGCTGCTGCTCGGCGCCGCGGTGGTGGTCGGCGCGCTGGCTTTCCTGCTCACCGGGCTGCCGGTGGTCGGTCTGCTGGTGGCGCTGGCGGTGCCCGGGGTGCCGTGGCTCTTCGCGGTGGGCCGGGCTGAGCAGCGGGCCATCGCCCGCATCGAGGCGGTCGGCGAGTGGACCCGGCGGCTCAAGGACATCTCCGGCACCGGACAGGGCCTCCAGCAGGCCATCATCGGCACCATCGCCACCGCGCCGGAGGAGATCCAGGAGGAGGTACGCACCTTGGCGGCCCGCCTCCAGGCCGGCTGGCTGGCGAGGTCCGCCCTGCTCGCCTTCGCCGACGAGATCGCCGACCCGGTCTGCGACCAGGTGGTGGCGGCGCTGATCCTGCACCTCACCGACCGGGGCGAACGCCTCGGCGACGTGCTCGGGTCGATCGCCACCGCCGCCTCGGCCGAGGTGGCCACCCGGCGGGAGGTCGAGGCGAAGCGGACGCAGCCCCGGTTCGCGGTCCGCTTCCTCACCGGGATGACGCTGGCCACGCTCGCGTACGGGCTGGTCAACAGCGACTACGTCCGGCCGTACGGGACGGTCTTCGGGCAGCTGGTCATGGCGGTGCTCGGGGCGGCCTTCGTCGGGCTGCTGGTCTGGGTGCGCTCGATGAGCCAGCCGCCCCGCCCGGCGCGCTTCCTGCCAGCGCCCGACCCGGAGGAGGCGATCGCGTGAGTGCGAGGAGTGAACTCGCGAGCTCCGCAGTCGCGAACGGAAGGCGGGCACGATGATGCTCAACTGGCAGTTGACGGTCGCCATGCTGGGCGGGGCGGCGGTCGGGCTCGGCCTGTTCCTGGTGGTCCGCGAGGCGCTGCCGGCCACCCCGGCGCTCGGCCCGGCGTTGCGCCGGCTGCACCAGCCGCCCGGCCGGGCCCCGGTGGCCGGGCGCGGGCCGGACTGGCTCGGCGGCGTCTCCCGCTGGCTGCGCCCGCCGCACCGGCAGCTCGCCCTGCTCGACCGGACCCCCGAGCAGTACGCCCTGTCGGTGCTGCTCTCGGCGCTGGTCGGGTTCGCCACCCCGGCGGTCGCGTCGGCCGTGCTCTTCCTGGGCGGGGTGGCGCTGCCGCTGGTCGTACCGGTGCTGGGGAGCCTGGGGCTGGCGCTGGTCGCCGGCCTGCTCGCGCACCGGGCGGTGCTGGCCAGAGCGGACGCCGCGCGGGACGAGTTCCGCCAGGCGGTCTGCACCTACCTGGACCTCGTGGCGTTGCAGCTCTCCGCGGCGCACGGCCCGGTGCAGTCGCTGGAACGGGCGGCGGCGGTCTGTGACGGCTGGGTGTTCGACCGCATCCGGGAGGCGCTGCGGATCGCCCAGCTCCAGATGCACTCGCCCTGGGACGAACTCCAGGAGCTGGCCGACCGGATCGGCATTCCGGAGCTGGGCGACGTGGGGGCCATCATGCGCTCCTCCGGCAGCGAGGGCGCCCAGGTGCACGAGACCCTGCGCAGTCGCGCCGACTCGCTGCGCGACCAGATCCGGACCGACAACCTGGCCCGGGCCGAGGGGGTGACCAGCCGACTGGACATCCCCGGCTCGCTGCTGGTCTTCGTCCTGCTCGGCTTCGCCGTCTATCCGTTACTCGCCCGTCTGTGAACCCACCCCGAGAAGGAGAAGACCGTGCACCTCTACACCTACCTGTACGCCGCTGTGAGCAGCCGCCTGGCCGAGCTGCGGCGGGACACCGAGCGGGGCGACAGCCCGGTGCCGACCGCCGTGATCATCTTCGGCCTGGTCGCGGTGGCCATGGCGGTCACCGGGCTCGCCCTGGCCAAGGCCAACAACTGGATGAACGCCATCCCGAACAACACGGCGCCGAAGGCCCCGTGATGCCCCGCCCCGCCCGCACCGACCGGAGCCGGCTGGCACCCGCCGGCCGGCCCACCGGCCGTGGCGGCCCGGGGCGGATCACCACCGTCCTCCGGGACCGGCTCGCCGCGGGCGGGCCCGAGCGGGGGGCCAACCCGGTCGAGCTGGCGGTGGTGATGCCGGCGATCCTGGTGCTGCTCTTCGCCTCGATCCAGCTCGCCGTCTGGTTCGTGGCCCGGTCCACCGCCCTCAACGCGGCACAGACCGGGGTGAACGCCCAGCGGGCGCTCGAGGCCCCGCCGGACGCGGGCCGGGATCGGGCCAGCACCTTTCTGCGCGCCGCCGGGGACTGGCTGGTCGACTGGCAGACCCCCGGCCCCACCTGCGCGGCGACCGCCACCGAGGTCACCTGCACGGTCAGCGGGCGCTCCCTGTCGGTGATTCCGGGCGTGCACTTCGCGGTCTCGCAGAGCGCGCACGGCCCGGTCGAACGCTGGACGACGGGGTGAGGCCGATGGCGCGGCAGCGGGACCGGGGTTCCGTCTCCATCGAGGTGGCGGTGCTCGCCCCCGCCTTCATCGGGTTGATGGTGCTGGCCGGGGTGGCCGGCCGGACGGCCGTCGCCGACGAGGCGGTGGAGTCGGCCGCGCACGACGCCGCCCGGGCCGCCTCGATCGCCCGGGACGCGGACACCGGCGAGACCGAGGCCACCGACGCGGCCCGGCGCCAGCTCGACTGGTCGGGGCTGCGCTGCACCGCCCCGCCGGCGCTGGGCTTCCACGGCTCGGTGGGCGGCAGGGCGACCAGCTTCGTGGCCGCGTACCGCAGCGCGCCCGGGGTGCCGTCGACGGTCACCGTCACGGTGACCTGCACCGTCTCCTTCGACGATCTGCGGGCACCCGGGCTGCCCGGGGTGCCGGGTGGCAAGACCGTCTCGGCGAGCTTCACCTCCCCGCTGGACATCTACCGGAGCCGCCGGTGACCGGGCGACGCGCGTCGGAGAGCGGCCGGGTGAGCCTCTTCCTGGCCGTGGCCATGACCGGCGTACTCGTGATCATCAGCCTGGCGTACGACGGCGCCGGGCAGCTCCGCTCGTTGCAGCGCGCCGACAACCTGGCCGCCGAGGCGGCCCGCAGCGGCGGCCAGATGATCGACCGGGCCCGCGCCATCGAGGGCGGCCCGAAGCAGATCGACGAGGTGGCCGCCCGCAAGGCCGTCGCCGACTACCTGAGCGCCGCCGGTGGGGTCCGCGACCACGACGTCGACTTCCCGGTGGTCGCCGGCGAGCGGCAGATCCAGGTACGCGTCCGCATCACCTACCGCCGGGACCTGCTCGGCCTCTTCGGCTTCCGGAACACCGCCACCGTCACCGGTGAGGCCACCGCGCGGGCGCTCACCGGAGCCCCGTAGGAAGGGAAGGCAGCCATGGGTGCATCGCAACGCTCGGCCGTCCGGCGGACCGGCCAGGTCCTCACCGGACTCGGCGCCCTCGCCGTGCTCTGCGCGGTGCTGTTCGGGGGGCCGATCGCCCTGCTGGCCTTCGCCGGCAACCCCCTCCCCGACCACCTGCCCACCCTGGCCGAGGTGGGTACGGCGTTGACCAGCCGCGACGACGGGCAGCTCTTCCTGCGCGCGCTCGCCGTGGTGGGCTGGTTCGGGTGGGCGACGTTCGCCTTCTCCGTACTGGTGGAACTCCTCGCGGCGACGCTGCGCCGGCCGGCGCCCCGGCTGCCCGGGATGCGCCGCCAGCAGCGGGCCGCCGCCGCGCTGGTCGGCTCGGTGGCGCTGATCCTGGCGGCCGGCCCGGCCGCGGCGAGCGCCGCCACCCTGGCCGCGCCGCAGCCGGTCGCCGCGGCACCGGCGGTGGTCGCCCCGCAGGCCGGCCCCGCGCTCGCCGCGCCGGTCCGGGCCGCCTCGGTGACCACCGACCCGGCGGTGTACCGGGTGGCGAAGGGCGACTACCTGGGCGGGGTGGCCGAGCGCTACCTGGACGACTTCGACCGCTACCGCGAGGTGGCCCGGCTCAACCGGCTCGCCGACCCGGACCGGATCCGCCCGGGGCAACTGCTCAAGCTGCCCGAGGGGGCGGTGGACGCCGGTGCCCGCCGGCACGCCACCGGCCGGCTCGTGGCCACCCCGGCCAGCCCGTCCCGCCCGGCTCCCGGCTCGGTGGCGAGGCCGGGCGGCGGCGCGTCCTCGACGCCGAAGGGCAGTCCTTCCCCGCACCCGTCCGCACGGGACACCACGCCCACGGTGGAGGCGCCGGCCGGGCAGGCGCCGGCCATGTCGGCGGGGGCCTCCCGGGCCACCGTCGACGACGGGATCAACCGCCCGCTGGCCATCTCTGCGGTGCTGGCGGTGGCGAGCATCGTGGGCGCCCAGATCGGTGCCGTCCTGGGCCTCCGCCGCCGCACCGTGCCCCGCACGACGGTCCGCGACCTGATGGTGGGCCGCCACCGCAAGGACTGACGCCAGCGACGACGATCTTGGACGGAAACGGCCCCCGGAGGGGCCGATTCCGTCCAAGATCCTGCCGTGGGTCAGGGAAGGCGGGCTTCGAGGCGGCCGTTGACGACGCGGGTGGGAAGGACGACCTGGTCGTTGCCGGAGGGGCCGTGGACGACCTCGCCGCCGTTGAGGCGGAAGGTGCTGCCGTGCCAGGGGCAGACCACGCAGGCGTGGCCGTCGATCTCCTGCACCTCGCCCTCGCCGAGCGGGCCGCTCTGGTGCGGGCAGCGCTCCAGCATCACCGTGACGTCCTCGCCGTGCCGGTAGAGGATCACCGAGACGTCGTCGATCTCCCGGGTGACGAGCTGCCGCTGCGGCAGGGTCGACATGTCGCCGAGCGGGTGCCAGCCCTCGCTGACCAGATGCAGCTCGGAGATGCTCTGGCTGACCTGCGCCCCCTGCTTGTAAGCGAGGTGCCCACCCAGGTACGCCCCGGTGCTCGCCGCCGACAGCCCCAGGTAGGCCAGCGCCCGACCCAGGTTGTGCCGCCCGTTGAGCCGGGCCGCCAGCGAGCTGGCGTAGAGGGTCACGCCGATGGTGTTCGCGGCGGCGTGCACGAGACCGATCCGGCGCTGGTCGCGGGAGAGGGCGGCCCAGTCGTTGAGCCCGGCTACCGCCGCCGGCAACGCGCTGGCCGTACCGACCCCGACCAGCGCGGTCGCCGCCCGGCGCTGGCCGGGCATCAGGTCCACGATGGCGGCCGAGATCCAGGCGCCGACCGGCACCTGCACCATCGCCGGGTGCAGCGGGTGCCCCAGCCAGACGCCGTGCAGCAGGTCCCGGACCCGCTGGGCGCGCAGGGTGCCCTGGACGACGCGCTGCAACCGGTCACCGACCCGGTCGAGCCGGGCGTTCTGTTCGATCTTCGTCAATAGTTCGCGCACGTGGTCCGACTTCCCGGCAGGAGAGGTCCCAAACCGGGCGGCGACAACGGATCACCCCATCGGGTGGTTCCCGTCCGCCCGCACCAGCGGTCGGCGTGCACGGCGGCGGCCAGCGGTCGGGGCGTACGCCAGCCGTGCCGGACCAGGTCGGGGACGGTCTGGAGGTGGCTGACCGGACCCACGCAGAGCCAGGCGACCGGCCGGATGCCGGGCGGGATGCCGAGCAGGTCGGCCAGGAACGGCTCGCGGTAGAAGGAGACCCAGCCGACGCCGAGCCCCTCCGCGGTGGCGGCCAGCCAGAGGTTCTGGATGGCCAGGCAGACCGAGTAGAGGCCGGCGTCGGCGATGGCGTGCCGGCCGAGCACCGCCGGCCCACCCCGCTGCGGGTCGTAGGTCACCACGACCGACAGGGTCGACTCCAGCACCCCGTCGATCTTGATGCGGGCGAACCGCTCGGCCGCCGCGCCGTCCAGCGTGGCGGCGAACGTGTCCCGCTCGACCTGGACGTGCGCGTGGAACCGGCGCCGGGTCTCCGGGTCGCGGACCAGGACGAAGTCCCAGGGCTGCGAGTTGCCGACGCTCGGTGCGGCGTGCGCGGCGGTGAGGATCCGCTCCAGGGCGTCGTCCGGCACCGGCTCCCCGGTGAACTCGGCGCGTACGTCGCGACGGCGGTGGATGACGTCGTACAGGTCCACAGGCAGGCTCCCGCTGCACTCGGCCCACACTCCGGTGGGCGACTGAACGCGAGGCCGGTCTTCGGACTCCCGGATCGACGCCTGACCGTCCGCCTTCCCGGCCGTACGGCCAGTGGCTGCGCGTGACGCGCGTGGACGGGGACTCCCCGGTCACCGCGGCGGGCCCGTGCCGGATTTCCACCGGCTTCCCGATTCTCCCCGCGCACGCGGGGCACCTCACATGATCGTTGCCGCCGCCGATGCTAGCGCCGCCGCCGCGCCGGCCGGCGGCCGGCACGCGAGCGGGGATCCTGGCGCGGCGGGCGCCGTCGAGGGCATGCTGAGCCGATGGGGGTACGCGTCGAGCACACCGGGCCGGTGACCACGGTGATCCTGGACCGGCCGGAGGCCCGTAACGCCGTCGACGGCCCGACCGCCCGGGCCCTGGCCGACGCCTTCCGGTTCTTCGAGGCGGATCCGGACGCGGCGGTCGCCGTGCTGTGGGGCGCGGGCGGCACCTTCTGCGCCGGCGCCGACCTCAAGGCCATCGGCACGCCGCGCGGCAACCGCGTCGAACCCGAGGGCGACGGCCCGATGGGCCCGACCCGGATGCGCCTGTCCAAGCCCGTGCTCGCCGCGATCTCCGGGTACGCCGTTGCCGGCGGCCTGGAGCTGGCGCTCTGGTGCGACCTGCGGATCGCCGAGTCGGACGCGGTGCTCGGAGTCTTCTGCCGGCGCTGGGGCGTGCCGCTGATCGACGGCGGGACGGTGCGGCTGCCCCGGCTGATCGGCGAGAGCCGGGCCATGGACCTGATCCTCACCGGCCGCCCGGTCCCGGCCGACGAGGCGTACGCGATGGGTCTGGTGAACCGGCTGGTCGCGCCGGGTGCGGCCCGGGCGGAGGCCGAGCGGCTGGCCGCGGAGATAGCCCGGCACCCGCAGACCTGCCTCCGCAACGACCGGGCCGCGCTGCTGACCAACGCCGGCCTCCCCGAGCCGGAGGCGATGGCCACCGAACTCGCCTTCGGGATGGAGTCCCTGGTCACCGACGCGATGAAGGGCGCGGCCCGGTTCACGGCCGGCGCCGGCCGGCACGGCGCGCCGGCCGGGTGAGGCTCACCTCAGGTTGCGCAGGGCGTCCTCGATGGCGCGGTGGAAGGTCGGGTACGCGTAGATCATGTGCCGGAGCTGGCTGAGCGGGACGGCCGCGTGCACCGCCACGACGAGCGCGGAAAGCACCTCGCCACCGGCCGGGCCGACCGAGGTGGCGCCGATCAGCACGCCCTGGTCGGCGTCGGCGACCAGCTTGATGAAGCCGGCGTTGCCGGCCTTGTGGATCCAGCCGCGGGTGGAGGAGGTCAGGTCGGTGTAGCCGATCTGGACGTTGATGCCGCGGTCGCGGGCCTGCCGCTCGGTGAGGCCGACCGCGCCCACCTCGGGATCGGTGAAGGTGACCCGGGGCAGCGCCCGGTAGTCGGCGACCGGCACGCTGCCCGGCGCGACGGTCGATCCCGTGCTCATCGCCCCGCCGACCGCGCTGACCGCGCCGGCCGCGCCGCCCATGACGCTGGCGGTGCCGCTGGGGTCCGGGCCGCCCTTGGTACGCCCCATGTGGTCGAGCAGGTCGGCGACGACGATGCCCGCCTGGTACATGGCGATGTGCGTGAACGCGCCCTCGCCGGTGAGGTCGCCGACCGCCCAGATCCCCTCGGTGACGTGCATCCGCTCGTCCACCGGCAGGTAGCGCTGCTTGGCGTCCACCTGCACGGTCTCCAGGCCCAACTCCTCCAGGTGCGCCCGGCGGCCGGTCGCCACGAGCAGCTTCTCGCTGCCGAACGTGCGGCCGCCGCCATGGACGGTGAAGCTCGCGCCGTCGTGCTCGACCCGCTCGGCCTTGACCCCGGTGTGGATCTCCACCCCGTCGGCGCGCAGCGCCGTGGCGGCGATCTCGGACGCCTCCGGTTCCTCGAGGGCGAGCACCCGGTCGGCCGCCTCGACCACGGTCACCCGGACACCGAACCGGGCGAACACCTGGGCCAGCTCCAGCCCGATCGCGCCGCCGCCCAGCACCAGCAGCGACTCCGGCAGCTCCTCGACCTCGATGGCCTGGTGGTTGGTCCAGTACGGGGTGTCGGCCAGCCCGTCGATCGGCGGGACCGAGGGGCGGGTGCCGGTGCCGAGGACCACTCCGTACCGGGCCTCGAACACCTGCTCGCCGACGCGTACCCGGTTCCGGCCGTCGAGCCGGCCGGTGCCCCGGACGAACCGGCCGCCCTTGCCGGTGAACCGGTCCACCGCGACCTTGTCGTCCCAGGTGTCGGTGGCCTCCTCGCGGATCCGCCGGGCGACCGGCGCCCAGTCGGGTCGTACCTCGGCGCTGCCGGCAAGTTCGTTGACCCGGTGCGCCTCCGCGAGGGAGTTGGCCGCCCGGATCATGATCTTGCTCGGGATACAGCCCCAGTAGGGGCACTCGCCGCCGACCAGGTCCCGCTCGATCCCGACGACGGTGAGGCCGGCCTCGGCGAGTCGCCCGGCCACCTCCTCGCCGCCGACCCCGAGCCCGACCACGACCACATCCACCAGTTCCGGCTCCGCCATCCCGCCAGCATTCCGCACCGCCGGGACGTTCGGCCACCGGGTCGGGCCGGAATTCCCGCGCCGGCAATCCTCCCGACCACCTACCGTGGCCGGATGCAGGCACGCTTCGCCCCGGTCCGGGACTGCTTCCACGACCTCTTCGCCGACGGCCGGGAGACCGGCGCGGCGCTGGCCGTCTGGTACGACGGCACACCCGTGGTCGACCTGGTCGGTGGCACCCGCGCCGCCGTCGCGCCCGGCACGGCCGTCCCACCCGTCGGGGCCGGGGAGCCGTGGCGGCCGGACACGCTGGTCAACGTCTACTCGGTGGGCAAGCCGGTGGCCGCGCTCTGCCTCCTGCTCCTGGTCGACCGGCGCCGGGTCGACCTCGACGCCCCGGTGTCGGCGTACTGGCCGGAGTTCCGCACCCCGGCCACCGTGCGGCAGGTGCTCGACCACACCGCCGGGCTACCCGCGTTCCCGGTGCCCCGGCCCGCCACGGCGGTCGCCGACTGGGGGCTGCTCTGCGCCGACCTGGCCGCCGCCGAGCCCGAATGGGCGCCGGGCACCGTCGCGGGCGAGCACGCCTGGACGTACGGGCACCTGGTCGGCGAACTGGTCCGCCGGGTGGACGGGCGGCCGGTGGGGCAGTTCCTGGCCGAGGAGATCGCCGGGCCGTGGCGCCTCGACCTGGCCTTCGGGCTGGACACGGCGGACCAGCGGCGCTGCGCCGACCTGTCGTACGCCGACCCGGACTGGCCGGTCCGGATGCTGGGCGAGCCGGGGTCGCTGCGCGCCCGGGCGATGGGGAACCCAACGGGCGGGCTGGACCTGGCGCTGGTGAACAGCCAGCTCTGGCGCGGCACGGAGTTCCCGGCGGTGAACCTGCACGCCACCGCGTCGGCCCTGGCCCGCCTCTACGCGGGCCTGCTCGCCGGCGGCACCCTCGACGGGGTACGCCGGTTCAGCCCCGAACTCGTCGCCGAGGCGACCCGCGTGCAGTACGAAGGACCGGACCTGGTGCTGGACCGGCCGGCGTGCTGGACGTTGGGCATGCAGTGGGAGCCGGACGGGACCTGGGGCATGGGCGGGATCGGCGGCAGCAGCGCCTGGGCCGATCCGGAGCGCGGCTACACCTTCGCGTACGCGACCGCCCGGCTGGCCGACCATGCCCGGGTGGACGAGCTGGTGGAGGCGCTGCACTCCTGCCTGTGACGGGGACACCTACGCCGGCCCGGCGGACGAGCGCCCCGCACCACTACGTCGGCAGCGGCCAGCAGTTCTGCTTCACCACCTCCGACGGCCACCCCGGGTGGTTGCAGGTGGTGAACCAGGCGGGCGACGGCGGTGCCGTGATCAAGGTGACCGTCTGGCGGACGTGAGCCGTCAGCGCAGCCAGACGCGGGTGACCTCCACAGAGACGGTGCGGCCGATCACGCAGCCAGGGCGGGCTGGAGGGCCGGACCCGGGATCCGCACCGGCGCGCCGGCCGGGGTGAGCAGGGCCCGCCCGGCCACCGCCACCCGCCGCCGCCCAGGTACGCGGGCCCGGCGGGTGAAGACGTCGAAGCCCTGGGCCGCCACCTCGTCGAGGATGCCGCCGTAGAGCGCGTACGCCGTGCGCATGCACGCCTGGGAGGCGGGGGCGAGCAGCGGGATGCCCGGCGCGGCGGCCGCGTAGTGGGCCTGCGCGCGGCTCACCTCGTACTCGATCAGCTCGCGGAGCCGCGGCGCGGTGCGGCCGGCGGCCCGGGCGGCGAGCAGGTCCTCCCGGGTGACGTCGAACCTGGCCAGGTCCTCGTCGGGCAGGTAGGTCCGCCCCCGGTCCAGGTCCTCGGCCACGTCCCGGATGAAGTTGGTGAGCTGGAAGGCGAAGCCGAGCTGGCGGGCGGGCTCCCGGGCGGCCGCCGGGTCGGAGCTGCCCAGGATCGGCAGCATCATGGTGCCGATGACCGCGGCCGAGCCCTCCATGTAGTCGAGCAGGTCGTCGTAGGTCGGGTACGACCGGACGGTCAGGTCCATCGCCATGCTGCGCAGAAACGACGCGAAGTCGTCGCGGTCCAGATCGAAGACCGCGATGGTGTGCAGCACGGCGGGCAGCAGCGGGTCGTCGACGGGCTCGCCGCGCAGGCCGGCGACGAAGCGTGCGGACCACTCCGCCAGCCGGGCCGCGCGCTCGGCCGACGGGAGTTCCTCGGTGCGGTCGACGATCTCGTCGGCGTAGCGCGTGAAGCCGTAGAGGGCGTGAACGTGCCGTCGTTTCCACGCGGGCAGCAGCCGGGTGGCGAGATAGTAGGTACGGCCGTGACGCCGGTGCAGCTCGCGGCAACGCTCATAGGCAGCGGTGAGATCGGTGTCCACCGGCCCTCCTTGGTTCGACGCAGCAATCGACGCAACTCGTAACCCTAGGGTACGCTCACCCGCATGGCCAACGACGCAGTTGCCGGTAGTGCGCTCCGCCTCGTCGCGCCGGCTCAGCCCGGGGCGAAGGACGATCCGGTCCGCGGCGTGCTGGCCGCCTTCACGAAAGACCTGGTGCAGGGCGTCGACGAGACCCTTGCGGGGTTCCTGGCCGCCGAGGTCGACGCGCTCGGCGGGATCGACGCGGCGATGGGCGGGTTCGCCGCGACTGCCCGCGACTGCGTGCTGGCCACCGGCAAGCGGGTCCGGCCGACCTTCGCGTACTGGGGCTGGCGCGGGCTGGCCGGTGGCGACGCGCCGCTGCACTCGGTGCTGCCGGCGCTCGCCGCGCTGGAACTGCTGCACACCTTCGCGCTGGTGCACGACGACGTGATGGACGGCTCCGACACCCGCCGCGGCCGGCCGACCGCCCACCGGGCCGCCGCCGCGCGGCACCGGGCGGCCGGGCACACCGGCGACCCGGAGCGGTACGGCGAGGCGGTCGCCGTGCTCATCGGCGACCTCTGCCTGGTCTGGGCCGACCGGCTGATGGCGCGCGCCACCGTGCCGCCGGCCCGGCTGCTCGACGTGCGCCGCTGCTACGACCAGATGCGGGTGGAGACCGTCGCCGGGCAGTTCCTCGACGTGCTCGGCGAGCACGACGCGGCGAACTGGTCGGTGGAGCGGGCGCTGCGGGTGGCCCGCTACAAGACGGCCGGCTACACCGTCCAGCGACCGCTGCTCTTCGGCGCCGCCCTGGCCGGGGCCGAGGCGGACGCCCCGCTGATCGCCGCGTACACCCGCTACGGGCTGGCCGTCGGCGAGGCGTTCCAGCTCCGCGACGACCTGCTCGGCGTCTACGGCGACCCGGCCACCACCGGCAAACCGGCCGGTGACGACCTGCGGACCGGCAAGCCGACCGTGCTGCTCATGCTGGCCCGGCAGCTCGGCGACCCAGCCCAGCGCCGCGCCCTGGAGCAGGCCGGCACGGTCACCGGGGCGCGCGAGGTGGCCCGGCTCGCCGACGTGGTCCGGGACACCGGGGCGGTGGCCCGGGTCGAGCGGATGATCGCCGACCGGGTGGCCGAGGCGCGGGCGGCGCTCGACGCCGCGCCGATCGACGGCACCGCGCGCAGCGCGCTGACCGGCCTCGCCACCGCTGCCACGCGGCGGCAGGCATGATGACCAACTTCGCGAGTAAGGAGGCCGGGATGCGCACCGTGAGCGGGCGTACCGACCGGGTGGTGATCGTCGGCGCCGGGCTGGGCGGGCTGGCCTGCGCGCTGCACCTGGCCGCCAGCGGCCGGCAGGTGACCGTGTTGGAACGCGAGCCGGTGCCGGGCGGGCGCGCCGGCCGGCTCGGCGTCGATGGGTACGAGTTCGACACCGGACCGACCGTGCTGACCATGCCCGACCTGATCGCCGAGGCGCTCGGCGCGGTCGGCGAGGAGCTAACCGACTGGCTCGACCTGACCCCGCTCGACCCGGCCTACCGGGCGTACTACCCGGACGGGTCGACGCTGGACGTCATCACCGACACCACCCGGATGGCGGCCGAGATCGCCCGGGTCTGCGGGCCCCGCGAGGCCGACGGCTACCTGCGCTTCGTCGACTACGCGCGCGACCTGTGGCGCTGGGAGCGGACCGACTTCATCGAGCGCAACCTGGACGCGCCGACCGACCTGCTCACCGGCAACCTGCTCAAGCTGCTCGCCAACGGCGCGTTCCGGCGCCTCCAGACGAAGATCAACCAGTTCTTCCGGGACCCGCGTACCCAGCGGATCTTCTCCTTCCAGGCCATGTACGCCGGCCTCGCGCCGCACGACGCGCTGGCCATCTACGCGGTCATCGCGTACCTCGACTCGGTGGCCGGGGTGTGCTTCCCGCGCGGCGGCATCCACGCGGTCTCCCGAGGGATGGCCGGCGCCGCGGAGAAGCACGGCGTGCAGATCCGGTACGGCACCACGGTGACCCGGGTGGAGACCGCGCACGGCCGGGCCACCGGCGTGGTCACCGCCGACGGCGAGTTCGTTCCCGCGGACGTCGTGGTGCTCAACCCCGACCTGCCGGTCGCCTACCGGGACCTGCTGCCGGCGAGCCGGCAGCGCAAGCTCACCTACTCGCCCTCCTGCGTGGTGCTGCACGTCGGTTCGACGCAGGGCTACGGCCGGATCGCCCACCACAACATCCACTTCGGGCGGTCCTGGAAGGGCACCTTCGACGAGGTGATCCGGCGGGGCGAGCTGATGACCGATCCGTCGCTGCTGGTGACGAACCCGAGCCGGACCGACCCGTCGGTGGCCCCGGCCGGGCGACACACCTACTACGTGCTCGCCCCCGTGCCCAACCTCGACCGGGCGCCCTTCGACTGGCCGGGCGACCTGACCCGCCGCTACACCGACCAGCTCGTGGCGACCGTGGAGGAGCGGGGCTACGTCGGCTTCGGCGACGGCATCGAGGTGCTGCACACGGTGACCCCGGCCGACTGGGCGGCGCAGGGCATGGCCGCCGGCACCCCGTTCGCCGCCGCGCACAGCCTCTTCCAGACCGGCCCGTTCCGCCCCCCGAACCTGCACCGCACGCTGGGCAACGTGGTCTTCGTCGGCTCCGGCACCCAACCCGGGGTGGGCGTGCCGATGGTCCTGATCAGCGGCAAGCTCGCCGCCTCGCGGATCACCGGAGGTCCGGTGAGCGCGAGGAGTGCAGCGAAGCGGAGCCCCGCAGTCGCGAAGGAAAGGCCGGCACGATGACGGCCCGGGAGAAGCACCTCGTCGAGCTGGTCGACGACGACGGGAACGTGCTCGGCGAGACCACGGTCGCCGCCGCCCACCAGCCACCCGGCCGGCTGCACCGGGCGTTCTCGGTGCAGCTCGTGGACCCGGAGGGGCGGATCCTGCTCCAGCAGCGGGCCGCCGTCAAGACCCGCTTCCCGCTGCGCTGGGCCAACGCGTGCTGTGGCCACCCGCTGCCCGGCCAGTCGCTGGTCGAGGCCGCCAACCGCCGGCTCGCCGAGGAGCTCGGCGTCGAGCCGGTCGACCTCACCGAGGTCGGGGTGTACGTCTACTACGCCGAGGACCCGGCGACCGGTCGGGTCGAGTTCGAGTACGACCACGTGCTGCGCGCCGACGTACCGGCCGACCTGCCCATCCGGCCCGACCCGGACGAGGTGGCCACCCTGCGCTGGGTCGACCCGCGCGAGCTGGAGGACGACCTGGACGCCGATCCCCGCGCGTACGCGCCCTGGCTCGGCGGGGTGGTGAACCGGCTGCTGCGGCCGGCCCGTCCCGCCGCCGACGCGGCGCGGGCGGGCGCGCCCGCCGACGAGGCACCGGAGCGGTCGGGTGGCGGATGAGGCGCTGAGCGCGGGGGCCGTCGCGCGCCGGCTGGGGGTCGCGGTCACCACGCTGCGCACCTGGCACCAGCGCTACGGCCTCGGTCCAAGTGAGCACGTGCCGGGGCACCACCGGCGCTACACGCCGGCCGACCTCGCGCGCCTGGAGATCATGCGGCGGCTCACCGCGGAGGGGGTCACCCCCGCCGAGGCGGCCCGCTGGGCCCGGCAGGCACCGGCCGTTCTCCCGCCCGAGCAGCTCAGGACGAAGGGGCGGGCCACCGCGGTCCGGGACGGCGGCGGGACGACCATCCCGGTCGGCCGGGCCGGACCGGTGGCCCGCGGCGTGGCCCGCGCCGCCATGCGAATGGACTCGGTGGCGATCGGCGACACCATCGCGCACGCTCTCGCCACCGACGGCGTGGTGCCGACCTGGGACGCGCTGCTCCGGCCGGTGCTCGCCGGCATCGGCGAGCGGCACGCCGCCACCGCCGGGTTGATCGAGGTGGAGCACCTGATGTCCCGGTGCGTATCCGAGGCGTTCGCCACGGTGGCCCGGGCGCACCCCGTCGCCGGGCCGGCTCGGATCCTGCTCTCCTGCGCCGACGAGGAACAGCACACGCTCCCGCTGGAGGCGCTGGGCGCCGCCCTGGCCGAGGCCGGGGTGGGCTATCGGATGCTGGGCGCCCGGGTGCCGGTGGCCGCCCTGGTCGAGGCGGTCAACAGGACCGGCCCGGCAGCCGTGGTGCTCTGGTCGCACACCCCGGTCACGGCCGATCCGGACCAGCTCACTGCGGTGCTCGCCGCCCCGCGCCGGCCGCTGCTTGTGCTCGCCGCCGGGCCGGGCTGGCGGGCCGACACGCTGCCGGCCGGGGTGGTCCGGCCGGTGAACCTGGCCGAGGCGCTCTCGCTGGCCGTGGCGGTGCGGGGCTCCCTGGACCAGTCGACGACGGGGTGAGGGGCCCTCCCTATTCGGCGCGACGTCCACTACGGTCGGAAAGTCCGCCCGACCCGACCCCCTCTCGGGAGCGACGATGCGTCCACGCGCCGTGCTGGCGTTCGCCCTCGGCCTGGTGCTCCTCGTGACCGGCTGCGGCGAGCCCGGCAAGACCCCGGCCCGGGCCGCCGCCCCGCCGGCCGCCTCGGCCGTCCCCACGCCGAGGTCGAAGCCCACCCCACGGCCCAGCCCGAGCCGCACCACCCCGCCGAAGCCGAAGCTGCGGCCGCTGCCGAAGACCCTGCCCGCCGGGCTGCACCGGGCCAGCGGCGACCGGGGCGTCGCGCTCACCTTCGACGACGGGCCGGACCCCCGGTTCACCCCGCAGATCCTCGACCAGCTCCGGGCGGCCCACGTCACGGCGACCTTCTGCCTGGTCGGCAAGCAGGCACAGCGCTATCCGCAGCTGGTGGCCCGGATCGCCCGCGAGGGGCACCAGCTCTGCAACCACAGCTGGCGGCACGACATCAACCTCGGCCGTCGGCCGATCGCCGAGATCCGGGCCGACCTGGTCCGGACCAACCAGGCCATCCGGGCGGCCGCGCCGCGCGCGCCGATCACCTGGTTCCGTCAGCCCGGCGGCCGGTGGACGGCGGAGGAGCTGACGGTGGCCCGCCAGCTCGGCCTGCGCCCCCTGCACTGGAGCGTCGACCCGCAGGACTGGGACCACCCGACGGCGAAGACGATCATCAAGCGGGTGGCGTCGGCGACTCACCACAGCTCGATCGTGCTGATGCACGACGCGGGCGGCGACCGGACCCAGACGGTGGCCGCCTGCCGGCACCTGATTCCCGAGCTCAAGCGGCGGTACGGGATCTCCCGACTCCGGTGACACCGCCCCTGAACTGCGGTTTCACCCGGTTCTTCGCCCGTGGCCATACCGGTTTGGCCGACTGCGGAGGCATGGCATATGCTTCTCATGCCTCCGGCGGGGCCGGATGGGAGCAAGTCCGCTTGAAGTTGCGAGTATGCAATGATGGCGGGGCCGCCCTCATCGTCTAGCGGCCCAGGACGCCGCCCTTTCAAGGCGGTAGCACGGGTTCGAATCCCGTTGGGGGCACGGTCCGGTTCCGGCCGGATGCAACACCAGCTAGGTCCTGTGGAGCAGTTGGAGTGCTCGCCGCCCTGTCAAGGCGGAGGTCGCGGGTTCAAGTCCCGTCAGGACCGCAAGCGCTGACGCCGCGCCCTTCACGCGCGGCGTTCTGCGTATCGGCCTGTGCGGTAGCATGAGCCGAGCGGCACGGCCAGGTAGCTCAGTTGGTACGAGCGTCCGACTGAAAATCGGAAGGTCGGCGGTTCGACCCCGCCCCTGGCCACATAGCCTTTCGCCGGGCTACAGAGATCCCCACCAGCGGAAACGCCGGTGGGGATCTTGCCGTTAGGGGTCCTGGCGCATCGATCGCCATCGCCCGTGGTTGACCGCTCTGCGCCCTTGATCGCCGCCGTTCCTTGCACGCTCGCTGCACGCCACTTCGCCAGTCCAGACCTTCGGATGGTCCTGGGGCAGTCCGGGGCGCTAGCGTGCCGTATGGCCGTTATTGACTTGGACGTGTCGCAGCGCACCTCGTCAACGCCACGACGCCTGCAGCCGTGGTTCGTCATCGCGGCCGGTGTGGCGCTGGGCCTTGGCAGCCTCACTGGCGAGCCGAGCTCGTCTTCACAGGTCGACGGCCCACAGGTTCACCACCCGCAGGTTTATCCCGCCCCGTTGTGCCCTTCCCGGGCGGCTCAGCCAGATCCACCGCCGGTTATGCCGGCCGGCATGTCGACCGTCGCGGTGGTCCTCGATGTTGAGACGGGTCGTGTTGTTTCGGTGTTCTGCCGGGTTGGATAGCTCGGTCGCTAACCGAATCTGCCGCCGCACGACGTTCACCCGCTGCTGCCATCCTGTCTGCCCCCGACCCACGCTCCGTGGAGCGGGCCTGGGTCGGTGGTAGACGGGATGACAGCTCCTCAACCACTCACCCACCGAACCGTTCGGGCGTTCCATCTCGGAGTCGTCTGGCCCCCCCGCCGGAGGCATGCCCTTATGGGCCGGCGCGCCGGCCGATGCCAGCGCTTGCGCCGCCAGCAGGCCGAGCGCGGGTCAGGTTCGCTGGGAGCCGCGTCGGCCGCCGGTCGTGAGCCCATCGGGTGACTGCTCCCACAGTTGTGGACTGATCGGTTCCTTACCTTTATGGTTGTCGCATGGGTAGGCCAAGGACGTTCGACATCGACGCGGCGGTGGACCGTGCGATGGAGTTGTTCTGGCGTCAAGGGTTCGAGGCGACCTCGACGGAGGATCTCGTGGAGGGCCTCGGAATCGCCCGAGGCAGCCTGTACAAGGCGTTCGGATCCAAGGAGCAGCTCTATGCGCTGGCGCTTCGCCGTTACTGCCAGCGCCACGCGGTAGGGCTGATCGAGGTGTTGGACCGGGCGGAGCAGGTGCGTCCGGCGATCCGGGCGGTGCTCCTCGAGTTAGTGGAGGCCGACCTGGCCGATCCGGAGCGGGGCTGCCTGCTGGTCAACGCGGCCACGGAGCGCTCGGCGCACCCGGACACGGTGCAGCAGGTCTCGCGCACGATGGGTCAGATCGAGTCGGCCCTGGCCGGGGCGTTGGAGCGAGCGCGGGTCCGCGGGGAGATCGCGTCGGACAAGAAACCGCAGGATCTGGCCCAGTTCCTGACCACGTTCCTGCAGGGTCTGCGGGTGATGGGCAAGGCCCGCGCGGATCGGCCGTTCCTCAACAATGCCGTGGAGGTCTCCCTGGGCGCCCTCGACTGACTTTTTGCTGGCCGAATTAGGAACCGATCAGTCAACAACTAGGAGTGATAGTGGATCTCGAATTGCAGGGCAAGGTCGCCATCGTCACCGGCGCGAGCAGGGGCATCGGTCTGACCACCGTGGCGGCGTTGCTCGACGAGGGTGCGCACGTGGTGGCGAGCAGCCGTACGAGCACGCCAGAGCTCGACGCCCAGGCCGCGCGCGGCGCCACCGTGGTGCTGGCCGACATCACCGACGCGGATACCCCGCAGCGGCTCGTCGACGCCGCGCTGTCGACGTACGGGCGCCTGGATGTGCTGGTCAACAACGTTGGCACCGGCAGCGGCCGGTCAGGATTCCTCGACGTCAACGACGCCGAGTGGGCCCGCATGTTCGACGTGACGTTCTTCAGCGCCGTACGCACCAGCAGGGCGGCCCTGCCCGCCCTGTTGGACAACGGCGGGACGATCGTCAACATCAGCAGCATCAATGCCCGGCTGCCGTTCCCGATGGTGGTCGACTACTCCGCGGCCAAGGCGGCGATGTCCAACCTGACCAAGACCCTGTCGGAGGAGTTCGCGCCGCGCGGTGTGCGGGTCAATGCCGTCTCGCCCGGTCCGGTGCGGACCCCGTTCTGGACCGGGCCTGACGGTTTCGCGCACGCTGTTGCCGCTGGCGCGGGTGTCACCGTCCAGCAGGTGCTCGACGAGGTCGTGCCGCAAAGCATGGCGATCAGCACCGGCCGGATCACCGAGGCCAGCGAGGTCGCCGACCTGGTGCTGTTCCTTGCCTCCGCCCGCTCCGCCAACACCACCGGTGCCGAGTTCATCCTCGATGGCGGCCAGGTCAAGACGCTCTGACCACACCTGCCCCTCAGGACTTGGACATGCCGCCAGGCAGCGGACGACAGGAGAAGCAGCCGCCCATCACACCATGACGGGCGGCTGTTCGTGCGCCGGCAACGCGGCTCACCCGCCCGCCCCCTTCAGTCGATCAAGAAGTTTGCGTCGGTGGGAGGCCGTTTCCCGACGCGAACCTCTTGGTCAACAACGCGGAGGGTCAGGGTTCCGGGATCGGGGGCGGGTCGGGGTTGGTCCCGATGGTGCGGGGGCGGGGGACGGCCAAGACTGAGCCGTATGACGAGAGAGCGGCCGAAGATCCTCGCACCCTGGCGGATCACCTACGGTGCCGAGAGCCGACGACGGCTCGCCTGGTCGGTGGTAGCCGTGCCGCAGGCGTTGGGCGCGCTGGGCCGGGCACCGAGTCGGCCCGGTCGGCTGCGGGCGCTGGGCGGGGCGCTGTTGGCCCTGCCGGTCGCGGTCGCCTCGTCCGCGCTCACCGCGGTGCTCGCCTTCCTGGTGCTGATCAACGTGCTGGCGTACCCGTTCCGCCCGTGGCTCGGGCTCGGCGACCACGCGGACACCGACTGGTACGCGAACGCCTGGGGCGGCCCCACCCTTGCCGGCGCCTGGGCCACCCACGCGGCCCTGATCCTGCTGCTGGTCGTGCCGCCGATGGTCTGGGCCGTCCGCGGGCTCACCGCCCTGCAGTGGCGGCTCACCGGCCACCGGGCGGGCACGCCCGGACCGGTCGCCGCGCCGTCCCGCACGGTGCGTGACCGGCGGGCCAGTGCCGCCGAGCCCGTGGTCGGTCGGCAGACCGGCGCCGTCGAGCCGGTGACCGTCCGGCGGGCCAGCGCCGTCGAGCCGTCGACCGTTGGAACTGCCGCCGTCGAGCCGGTGGTCGGTCGGCCGGCACCGCCGGTGTCCGTCGCGGCGGTCGCCCGGCCCGTCCGGCCGGACGCCAGGGCGGCTCGCGGTTGGCGTCGTCGTCGGGTCGGGGCGGTGCTCGCGGCCGTGGGGCTGCTGGTGGCCTGCTCGCTCACCGCGCACGCCAACGGAATCGGTGACAACCTGCTCTGGGCGCCGCGCGACCTGACCAGCGCCGTCGCCCTCGCCCTGACGCTCGCGCCGGTCGCGGGGTTGCTGCTGCTCCGTCGTACGGCCTGGTGGCGGTCGCCGGCCCAGCCCTGCTGATCCTCCGGGCTACCGCTTCGGGCGGTGCTGGCCCATGCCGCTTTGGATCGCCTCCCAGACGCTCCGGCCGGCGTGCAACAGCGTCTCCCCGGCCTGGCCGGCGAGCTGGGCCGGCCCGGGCGGGCCACCCGGCACCTTCTCCTCCCCCTCCGGCTTCCCGGCGGGCGGTTTCCCCGGCTCCGCCCCCTCCCCGGCCCCCGGGGCCTTTCCCGCACCAGGTGGCTTTCCGGGGCCGGTGGCCGGCCGGCCGACACCCTCGCCGGACGGACCACCCTCGCGCCCGGACTCCGCACTCTCGCGAGACGCGCCACCCGTGCGGCCGGGCTGCCAACCCTCGCGGGACAGGGCACCCTCGCGGGACGGGCCACGCTCGCGGGACGGGCCACGCTCGCGGCCGGGCTGCCCACCCCCGGCGGGCGGACCGCCACCCTGGCCGGTCGGGCCACCCTGGCCGGTCGGGCCACCCTGGCCGGTCGGGCCACCACCCTGACCTGCAGATGGGCCACCCTCGCGGGGCGCACCAGGCCTCTCGCCGCCGCCCGCAGGGCCGGACGGCGGCCGGCCACCACCACCCCCAACTGGCGGAGCACCCGCCGCGCCGGACGGCCGCCCCCCGGCGCCTGCCGATGGCTTCGGCTGCCCCTGCTCGCCGGTCGGCGGTTCGGGAGCACGCGCTCCGGCCGGGGTCGTCCGGGACGGCGGGGACGGCGGTCCGGGTTGGCCGACGCCCTCCCGCAGTGCCCGGTCGGCCACCGCGCCGACCGTCCCGATCCGCTGCCCGCTCTCGTCGAGGACGGGCGCGCTGGCGAGCTGCTGGGCCGCCCGGTTCACGTCGTCGATGCCGCCCCCGACCGAGCGGGCCAGCGTTTCGATCAGGTGCGGGTTCCGGTCGATTGTGGTCAGTGCCCGGTCCAGGATCTGCACCAGCTTCTCCAGGCGTACCTTGAGCAGCGCCTCGGCGCTGACGCCGGTGACATCCAGCTCCACGCCCTCCAGGTGCACCCGGACCCCGGCGTCGAGCTGGAGCAGGTTGGCGAGCCGGGCACGCAGCGACAGATCCGCGTCGAGCCCCTGGACGGACAGCCGGATCTGGTCGACCGTCACCTCCGGGATGTCGAGCAGGACGTCCGGCTCCGACTGCCCGGCGCCGCGATGGGCGCCCCGCTCGCTCGTCGGGTCCGGCTCCCGCCCGGTCGCTCCGCTCTGGCTCATGGTCCCCGCTCCCCGCTGGCCCCGTCCGCCGGGCCGGATCAGCCGCGGTTACCCGGTTTCCGGCCCGGCATCCCTGATGCTCCGGTACGCCGGCGGCGACGGCGGGCAACGCGCTTCGCCGCCCGCCGTTCCCCGGTCCGAGGCTGTCCGGGAGATCGCTCTCCCGCTGTCGGAAAGCGGGCGAACATGAAAGCTGCACAGCGGGGCATCAGCCGGTATGGTCCGGGCCTATGGGACAGGGGATGGCCGATCCGGATGAGGTCAGCCAGGAATTCGACCGTTTCTCCCTCCGCAGCACCCTCTTCGCCCCCGCCTCCGCCGACCGGGCGTACGCCGTGTTCACGGGGTCGCTGACCGACTGGTGGGTGCGCGAATACACCTGGTCGGGGCCGGAGGCGCTGGCCGAACTGGGCATCGAGCCCCGGGCCGGCGGCATGCTCTACGAGATCGGCCCGTACGGCTTCCGCGGCGACTGGGGCCGGGTGCTCACCTGGGATCCGCCGCGGCGGTTGGTCTTCACCTGGCAGTTGGGTCCGGACCGGGTGCCGGTGCCGGATCCGGCGCGGGCCAGCGAGGTCGAGGTCCTTTTCCAGCCCGAGGGGCCGGAGCTGACCCGGGTCGACGTGGAGCACCGCTACTTCGACCGGCACGGCGAGGCCGCCGAGGGCTACCGCAAGGCGCTCACCGCCGGTTGGCACGAGCTCCTCTGCCGCTACCTGGCCACGGTCGCCCGCACCACCGACTGAGCGCGGCGGGTCAGCCGCCGATACCCCGGGCCGGGGTCCCGGCGCCGGAGACCCCGGTGCCGCCGAGGTCGGCCCGGCGACCCGCGGCGGAGCCCGGACCGAAGCCGCTGCCGGCGAGCCGGCGGCGCGGGGCGGTACGCAGCCGCGGATACACCTCGGCGAGCCGACGCTGGACCCGGTCGGAACGGTCGGCGAGCACCAGCGCCATCGAGGGCGCTCCCGATTCGGCGACCGCGCCTGCCTCGGCCGTGCGCAGCCGCTCGGCGACCACGTGCGCGAAGCCGGCCAGCCAGGTGCGCCGGAACGCGGCCGGATGCTCCCCGGCCGGTACGGCGGCCCCGGCGAGCCCGTGCGCGGCCTGCACGAGCAGCGAGGTGAAGAGCAGGTCGACCCGTTCCAGGTCGCTGGCGAAGCCGAAGAGGTGCATATCGAAGCCGCTGCCCTGCCGGCGGCGTACGCAGCGGCAGTGCAGCGGGTCGGCGACCGCCGCGAGCAGGCCGGCCTTGTCGCGGGCGTACGGGGCGACCACCTCGACCACCCGGTCGCCCACCGGGTCGGTGGCCGGCTCGCGGGCGGCGAGCAGCGCCCGGTCGACGCCGTAGCGGGCGATCAGCTCGGTGGCCTTGGCCATGAAGGCGGCCGACTCGGCGGGCGTGCAGGCCGGGTCCTCGGCCTGGGCGAGCAGCTTGCGGACCTTGCTCAGCATCGCCTCGGACATGCACCAGAGCTACCACAGCCGTGGGACCGGGACGGGACGAGGCGGCGCCGGACGGTCAGTCCGCCCGGCTGCGCAGCGTGGCGACCGTCGAGCCGGCGAGGGTGAGCAGGCAGTCGGGGAGCAGCCCATCGGCCGCCGCGGCCCCGAACAGCGCCTCGCCGGTGTCGGCGTCGTCGTTGGCGTACGCGCTGACGAAGCGGGCCACCCAGCGGGTGTCGTAGTCGGCCTGGTCGATCCCGGGGAAGTCGAGCGCGGCGCCGCCACCGGGGGCGTCGCCGCCGACCATGGTGGCGGCCAGGCACCAGGCGACCCCGTAGGCGCCGGACAGCCCGGAGCGGTCGACCACGGCGTCGAAGGTGCCCACCACGCCGTCGCCGTCCCCGGCCAGCGCCGAGCGGAGCACGGCTGTCGCATCGTCCAGCGTCTGCTGTGCTTCGTCGGTCACCTGCCGAACAGTAGTTCCGGGGGTCAAGCGGTGACCCCGGAACGGCCCGGCCGTCACGCAGAGTGATACCGGCAGTCGGGGTGCCGACGGACCGACCTCCACGGTCCCGCGCGCCGCGCCGGCACGCTAGTGTGCGCAGCGGACCCTCGCCGGAGGAAGGACGACAATGCTCAGATCTCGCGCGTCGCGTGCGGCCCTGTCCACGGCCTGCGCGGCGCTCCTGCTCGCCACCAGCGCCTGCGGGAGCGACAAGCCCGAGGAGGCGGCCGCCACCCAGGTGCGCCTCTACGGCACCGACGGCAACATGCAGAACTCGTACGTCGACGCTCTGAAGGACCGCGCGGACCTTCTCAACGGCATGAAGGGCACCACCCCGCTCACGCCGCTGCCCGAGAGCTTCAAGGATCGACTACGCACCGTAGACCCGAAGCTCAAGGACTACCTCTACTCGGCGGAGACCTACGACGCGATCGTGATAAGCGTGCTGGCCGCCCAGCTCGCCGGCACGACCGAGCCGGCCGCGATCGCCAAGCAGATCGTCGGGGTGACCACCGGCGGCCAGCGCTGCGAGGAGGTCACGACCTGCCTCCAGCTGGCCCGCGCGGGCCAGGACCTCGAATACCGCGGGGTGTCGCTGAACCGGGGCGGGTTCACCGACGTCGGCGAGCCGGCCGCCGCCAGCTACGCCACCCTGCACTTCGACGACCAGCAGCTCGACGACGGCAAGACCGAGTTCGTCGGCGCCGGGAACGAGTCGGGGGCGAGCACCAAGACGCCGCCGCGGGGCAAGAAGTCGCGTCCGGCCAAGTCCTACAAGGAGGACGGCTCCCCGCTGGTGCTCGGCGGCCTGCTGCCGAAGACCGGTGACCTGGCCCTGGCGTACCCGCCGATCGCGGCCGGCGCGGCGCTGGCGATCCGCGAGATCAACGCGGCGGGCGGCGTGCTCGGCGAGCCGGTGGTCTGGATCGACGGCGACGACGGCACCGACCCGAAGGTGGCGAAGGCGATGGTGGCCTCGCACGTCCAGCACGGCGTGGACGTCATCATCGGTGCCGCGGCCTCGGGGATCTCCCGGGCCGTGCTGCCCGACGTGGTGGCCGCCGGCCTGATCCTCTTCTCCCCGTCGAACACCGACGCCGGGCTGAGCACGGTGGACGACAAGGGCCTCTACTTCCGCACGGCCCCGTCGGACATCCTCCAGGGTCGGGCGCTGGCCGACGTGATAATGCGCGACGGACCGCACAAGATCGCGATCGTCGCCCGTAAGGACTCCTACGGCGAGGGCCTCCAGGAGAACGTCCGCGCCGAGCTGGAGCGGGCCGGCATGGGCGCCGACAGGGTCAAGCTGCTCTCGTACGTGCCGCCGGACGGCGCGACGGCGCCGCCGGTGGACTTCTCCACCGGGGCCAAGGAAATCAAGGACTACGGGGCGGACGCCGTGCTGGTGATCGGCTTCGGCGAGTCGGCACGGGTGATCACCGCGCTGGCCGACGCCGGGGTGCAGATCCGGCACTGAGACGACGACGAGGGCCGCACCGGGCGAACCGGTGCGGCCCTCGTCGTTTCCGCGGCTCAGCGGGAGCGGCGTCGCTCCAGGAACTCGGTCATCCGCCGGCGCTTCTCCTCGTCCTCGAAGAGCACCGCCTGGCTGAGCAGGTCGAGCTGCGGGTGGGCGGCCGCCGGCGCGTCCACCGCGAGCTTGGTCAGCCGCAGCGCCAGCGCCGAGCCCTTGGCCATCTCGTCGAGCAGCCCGTGCGCGGTGGGCAGCAGCTCCGCCGGCTCGGCCACCACCCGGTTCACCAGCCCGATCCGCAGCGCCTCCTCGGCGTCGACCCGCCGGCCGGTGAAGAGCAGCTCCTTGGCCCGGGCCTCCCCGATCAGCGCGGGCAACCGGTAGGTCGCGCCGGCGCCGGCCAGGATGCCCAACCGCACCTCGGGCTGGCCGAACACCGCACGCGCCGTGCACACCCGCAGGTCACAGGCGTACGCCAGCTCGGCGCCGCCGCCCAGCGCCGGGCCGTCCACGGCGGCCACGGTGGGCATCGGCAGGGCCCGGATCCGGGCGAAGGCCGCCTGGTTGATCGCGGCCAGCGCGTCCAACCGGCCGCGCTCGCGGAGCTGGGCGATGTCCGCGCCGCCGGCGAAGATGCCCTCCGTCCCGCCGGTGAGCAGCAGCAGCCGGGGCCGCGCCTCCAGCTCGGCGCAGACGGCGTGCAGCTCGGCGATCAGGTCCGCGTCGATGGCGTTGCGCTTCTCCGGCCGGTCCAGGGTGACCACCAGCCGGTCCGGCAACTCCTCGATCCGCAGCCCGCTCACCGCGCCCGCCTTCCGTTCGCGACTGCGGGGCTCGCAAGCTCACTCCTCGCGCTCACTGCTTCACCCCGCCTTCCCAGGTGTAGAAGCCCTGGCCGGACTTCTTGCCCAGCCGGCCGGCGGCCACCATCTCCACCAGCAGCGGCGGCGGCGCGAACCGGTCCCCGTACGCGGCCTGGAGGGTGCGGGCGATGTCGAGCCGGACATCCAGCCCGACCAGGTCGGTCAGCTCCAGCGGGCCCACCGGGTGCCGGTAGCCGAGCACCATCGCCTTGTCGATGTCGGCCGGGCTGGCCACCCCGTCGGCGACCATCCGGATGGCCTCCAGGCCGAGGGTCACGCCGAGCCGCGAGGTGGCGAAGCCGGGCAGGTCGCGTACCACGACGGGGTCCTTGCCCAGCCGGCCGGCGAGCGCGACGGCCGCCTCGGTGGTCTCCGGCGCGGTGGCCGGGCCGACCACGACCTCGAGCAGCGCCATCGCCCAGACCGGGTTGAAGAAGTGCAGCCCGAGGAAGCCGGCCGGCCGCTCCAGCCCCTCGGCCAGCTCAGCGATCGGGATGCTGGACGTGTTGCTGCCGAGCAGGGCGGGCCGCCGGCCCTCGGCGTCGGAGAGCACGGCCCGCTTGAGGTCGAGCCGCTCGGGGACCGCCTCCACGATCACGTCGGGGCCCTCGGCCACCTCGGCGAGCCCGGCCCGCAGGGTGACCCGCTCGCGGTTCGCCGTCGCCGCCTCGGCGGTCAGCTTGCCGCGCTGGACGCCGCGCTCCCACAGCTCGCCGAGCCGCCGCACGGCGTCGGCGCCGCGCGCCGGGTCCACCTCGACCAGCTCGACCGCGTACCCGGCGCCGGCCGCCACGTACGCGATGCCGAGGCCCATGGTGCCGGCCCCGACGACCACAAAACGTCCACTCATCGATGTCCCTTCGCCGCGGCCGGTGACGGGCGGGGTCTCCGCCACGCCGGTGCGTCCGCTCGCTCGTTCCTGGGTGCGACCCTATGCAGGGCCGGCCCGCGGGGCATGCGTGGGGGCGCGCCGGATCGGGTACAGACGGCCGTCAACGCCGAGGGAAGGACCGAGATGAGCCAGGCACCGGAGAGCGCGGAGCGCAGCGAGACCGTGGAGACCCGCGGCGACGAGCGGGTGGACCTGCTCCGCGCGGACACCAACAACGACGGGAAGACCGACGTCTGGGTGGTGGACACCGACGGCGACGGGAAGGCCGACCTGTTCCAGTTCGACACCGACGGCGACGGCAAGGTGGACATCACCATGGTCGACATCGACGAGGACGGCACCCCGGACGAGGTGGTCGACGGCGACGGCGGCCTTCCGCCGGAGCAGACCACCCCCACCGTGCAGGTCTGACGGCTACGTCGGCGGGCTTCCGGGCAGTCCCGGGGGCCCGCCGGCTCAGGCCAGCTTCAGCGTGGCCAGGTAGTAGGGGTGGTCCCGGTCGTCCACGTCGACCAGTCGCCACGGCGAGCCGTCGACCAGGTCGGCGAACTCCTCGACCGAGCACACCAGATAGTCGAACCACTCGGTGCCGAGCATCCGGTAGCGCAGCCGCAGCCGGAGTTGGCCGCCGAGCCGCCCCCGCCGCCGGTTCAGCTCGTGGTAGCCGGTGTGCACCGGGTCGGTGGTGCCGTACGGGTCGGTGCCGTGCGCGATCACCTGGGCGCCGGGGCGGGCCAGCGCGGCGAGCGCGGCCAGCAGGGCGGGCGCCCGCTCCCGCCCCTCGAACAGCCCCAGGTTGTTGCCGAGCAGCAAAAAGGTGTCGTAGCGCCGGCCGTCGGCGACGTGCTCGTCGACAGTGCCGAGCACCAGGTCGCGTACGCCCCGGTGCCGGCTGACCCGCAGCGCCCCGATCGAGGTGTCCAGCCCGGTGACCGGCACGCCGCGCTCCTGGAGGTGCAGCGCGATCCGGCCGGCCCCGACCCCGATGTCCAGCACCTGCCCGTGCACCCGTTCCACGGCCCGGTGGTCGTACGGCTGCCACCGCTCCGGCGGGTCGAGGTAGTGCGCAGCGGGGGCGCCATTGATCAGCCCGTCGTCGCGCTCGATGATCTCGATGACCGGCCGGGGCAGCCGCCCGCCGACCAGCGGCCGGGGCCCGATCCCGGTGGCGGCCGCGTACGCGTCGCGGATCATCTCGCCGAACACGTCGCCGATCGTGGGTTCCCCGGTCACGGCCCTTCCAATGTTCGCGACTGCGGGGCTCGCAGACCCGGCTCACTCCTCGCGCTCACGGCGATCACGCTATCCGGGCTCGGCCGGCGCGTCACGGCCGTATCCTGAGCGGCGTGACCGACCTCGACCGCCTGGCGGCGGAGAAGTACGTGCTGCTCACCACGTTCCGCAAGGACGGGCGGGCGGTGCCGACTCCGGTGTGGGCGGTGCGCGACGGCGAGGCGCTGGCGGTGTGGACGGTGTCGGACTCCGGCAAGGTGAAGCGGATCCGGCGCGACGGCCGGGTCACGGTGGCCCCGTGCGACGTGCGCGGCCGGCCGCACGGCGAGGCGGTGCCGGGACACGCGACGATCAGCGGCCCGGAGAGCACCCGGCGGATCCGCAGCCTGCTCAAGCAGAAGTATCGGCTGATCGGCCGGCTGAGCCTGCTGGGCAGCCGGCTGCGCCGGGGCGAGGGCGGCACGGTGGGCCTGCGCATCGTGCTCGACTGAGCGAACCGGCCCCGGAAACGATTGAGGGCGGCGGATCGTCGCATGTCGCGACGTCCCACCGCCCGTGATCGGAACGCCTGAGAAACGTCCGGGTCGTCAGTCCCCCTGGCGCTGCTGGGGAATCTGCCCCTGCAGCAGGGCGCGAACCTCCGACTCGCGGTAACGGCGGTGGCCGCCCAGGGTCCGGATGGCGCTGAGCTTGCCAGCCTTGGCCCACCGGGTCACCGTCTTCGGGTCGACACGGAACATCGACGCCACCTCGGCCGGTGTGAGTAGCGGCTCTGGTTCGTGCGTTCGCGATGCCATCGGGGTCACTCCTCCACATGTATAGACATCGGCCGGGGTCCCGCCGGCCGACGCGTCTCCCATGGTCCGGCTAGTCCCCGATGTCCGACATGGGCCGAACGGCTGAAGGTCCCTAGACGGACGGATGAACCATGCCCGATTTTTACGACTTTTATGCCGCAGAAACTACCTTATTCGGACTCATGATCACGGTTCGTGATGCGTCAACTACGAGACACTCTCGCATCGAGGGGTCTCAACCCGGGCAAACCCGGCCTAGTTGCAACGCTCCAGCAGCTGCACGGCACGCCACCGGGCGACCAGCTTGTCGTATGCGGCCGAGGCCTCCTCCGCCTCGCCCCGGGACAGCCCGGCCAGCCCGGCCGCGACCAGCTCGGTCGAGTCGTCGGCGGAGAGCGTCCCGTCCGGCAGCAGTTGCACCAGGCCGCCGTAGTCGAGTTCCACCACGGAGCGCGGGTGGAACTCCTCCAGCCAGCGGGCGGCCTCCTCGACCGCCTCGGTGATCGGGGCCTCGCCGACCGACTTGCGCAGCACCGACAGCGCCCGGGAGGACCGGCGGCGCGCCTTGGAGATCTCCGTCCGGTAGCGCAGCGCCCGCCGCTCCGGCTCGGTGACCAGGTGCCGCTCCTGCGCGTCGAAGAGCACGAACCAGCGCAGCGGCACACCCCAGGTGGCGATCTGCTCGTGCACCCGGGGCACCCCGTGCTCCAGCACCCGCGCCCCGCTGCGCCAGTCCTCCACGACCGCCTTGGCCTGGCCGGCCAGGACCGGCGGCACGAACGCGTCGGCCAGCACCGAGGGCACCCCGTCGCGGGCGCTCAGCGCCGCCTCGGCGACCCGGATCCGCAGGTTCCACGGGCAGACCAGCAGGGTGTCGTCGGTCTCCAGGACGTACGCCTCGTCGGGCAGGTCGGGCAGCCGGGTCCAGCCGGCGCCCAGCGCCTCGATCACCGCGGTCCGCTGCCGGACCGGCCCGTCCAGCGGGGCGACCGCCCGCCCCTCCTTCACGTAGCGGCGCCAGAACGACTGGCGGTCGCGATCGAAGGCGGTCAGCGGCTCGTACACGCGCAGGTATGAAGCGAAGAGCGACGGCACGGCGCGATCCTCCCACGAGACGGGACTTGTCCGCCGCCGCCGTCACGAGCCGCCGTGACGTGCGCGACAGTACGGCTGGGCCCGATATTAGGCTCAGCAGCACCGGCACCATCCCGCCGGCGTGTCATCAGGTTTCCGCGCCCCACAAGGACGCACACCGAAACAGGAGTCAGCCATGGGCGTATTCGCCAGCACCGACGACCCGGGATCCACCGGTCACGAACAGGTCGTGTTCTGCCAGGACAAGCAGTCCGGCCTGAAGGCGATCATCGGGATCTACTCCACCGCGCTGGGCCCGGCCCTCGGCGGCACCCGGTTCTACCCGTACGCCAGCGAGGAGGAGGCCCTCGCCGACGTCCTCGACCTGTCCCGGGGCATGGCGTACAAGAACGCCCTGGCCGGCCTCGACCTCGGTGGCGGCAAGGCGGTCATCTGGGGCGACCCGGAGCAGATCAAGAGCGAGGCGCTGCTGCGCGCCTACGGCCGCTTCGTGGAGTCCCTGGCCGGTCGCTACTACACCGCCTGCGACGTCGGCACCTACGTGGCCGACATGGACGTGATCGCCCGGGAGACGAGCTACGTCACCGGCCGCAGCGTCGAGCACGGTGGCGCCGGCGACTCCTCGGTCCTCACCGCCTGGGGCGTCTTCCAGGGCATGCGGGCCGCCGCCGAGCACGTCTGGGGCGCTCCGACACTGGCCGGCAAGCGGGTCGGCGTGGCCGGCCTGGGCAAGGTGGGCAAGTACCTCACCGGCCACCTCCTGGAGGACGGGGCCGAGGTCGTGGCGACCGACGTCAACCCGCGGGCCCTGGAGTGGGTGCGTGCAACCCACCCGCAGGTCACTCTGGTCGACGACACCGCCGCGCTGGTCGCCTCCGACATCGACGTGTACGCCCCGTGCGCGCTGGGCGGCGCGCTGAACGACGACACGGTGCCGGTGCTGCGCGCGAAGGTGGTCGCCGGTGCGGCCAACAACCAGCTCGCCCACCCGGGCATCGAGAAGGTCCTCGCCGACCGGGGCATCCTCTACGCCCCGGACTACGTGGTGAACGCCGGTGGCGTGATCCAGGTCGCCGACGAGATCGAGGGCTTCAACTTCGAGCGCGCCAAGCTGCGGGCCACCCGGATCTACGACACCACACGGGAGATCCTGCGGCTCGCCGACGACGAGGGCGTCCCGCCGGCGGTGGCCGCGGACCGGCTCGCCGAGCGCCGGATGGCCGAGGTCGGCCGGCTGCGCACGATCCACCTGCGCTGAGCGTCACCCGGGGGCGGGCCGCCCGGTCCGCCCCCGGGCCGCAGCGCCTCGGGCGCCGGCGCTAAGCTGGGATTTGGGATGCTTTCTGCCGGTTTGACCGCTGTCACGGCCGCCCCGGTCTCCGCTCCTTACCGGGTACAATTTGTGACGGCCGGATCACTGCGACGCGCAGGGCCGGTTGACGGTAACCCGAGGTGCCGAACGGTGGCATCCCCATGTACCGTAAGAGCCACGAGAGATGCCTGACGTCATCGGGGCCCGCCTTCGGGCTGCCCCGCATTCTGTGCGAGGGGGTCGAGCCATGGGGCGCGGCCGTGCTAAGGCCAAGCAGACGAAGGTGGCCCGGGAGTTGAAGTACCACTCCCCGAACACCGACCTCACCGCCTTGCAGCGCGAGTTGGCGGGTGCTGGTGGGAAGTCTGAGCAGCACTTCGACGACGACTACAAAGAGTATGTCGACGACGATGATGAGGATCACGCGGACGACGACCCGGACACCTGGGTCCGTCCGACCCGCTGACCTCCGGTCGCATCTGAGCACGCGGTGACTCCCGCGTGCTCACGCATGTGCCATCCGACGCGGCGCACCGACGATCAGGGGACCCACCGTCCCGGAGCCACTCCGGCAGACCGGCAGGCCCCTGATCGCGGCCGTGCACCTTCAGCGGGGCCGGTTGTTCCAGTTGTAGAACGTCGGGATGTTCTCGAAGTGGTTCCACGCGCACACCGCGCTGGCCCCGTCGCCGCCCGGCACCTCCGCCCGCAGGATGCGCGCGGCCTCGGCCTCCTGGAGAAGTGCGGTCAACCCGACGGCGGCTTCCCGCACCCGGTCCGCGATCGGATCGGGGTCGGCTCCTCCGACGCGCTCAGGCTGCCGGTGACTCGTGGTCTCGGGCATGCTCCAACACTCCCTCCAGTAGGCGGATCTTGCTGTTGCGGCAGTGCTCGGTCTCCGTACCGTCGAAACGCCCCAGCTCGAAGTAGCGGTTGGCCGCGTGGCCCCCGCCGCAGAAGCCGAAGTAGGGGCAGGACGATCGGCACGCCTCCACGCCGGTGAGGAACTCGCCCACCCAGGGGGTGCGCCCAGCGCCGGCCAGGATCTCGGCCAGCGGGGTGGTCAGCACGTTACCGCTGCTGAAGTCGCCGTAGTGGGGGTCGGTGAAGCCGGCCAGCTCCGGGGAGAGCACCACCACCGAGCCGTCGTGGGCGACCGTGGGGATCGGGTCGAGCCGGCGCGGCAGCAGGTCGTCCGCCGAGCCGGCCAGCACGGCGCCGGCGTAGCGCAGCGACCACTCCACCTCCCGGAGGTGGATCCGGGGATCCCGGCGCCAGGCGCCGACCAGTTCCGCCCAGAACCCGGTCACCGCGGCCGCGTCCCGGGCGTTCGTGCGGGTGTTGACGCCCTCGGTCTCCTCGATGTTGATCCCCAGCACGTCGCAGCCGAGGTCGAGGAAGTAGTCGTAGAGCTCGGTGGCCAGCCCCGGCTCCGGCCGGGAGACCACGGCCAGCGCCGAGAACGGCAGCCCGTGCCGGCGCAGCGTCGCCACCCCGGCCACGATCCGGTCGTACGCCGGCCGGCCGCCCCGGGTGACCCGCTCGCCGTTGCGGTCCCGGGGGCCGTCCACGCTGACGCTGACCCGGATCCCGTGCTCGGCGAAGAACGCACACCAGGCGTCGTCGATCAACGTGGCGTTGGTCTGGACGTGGTGCTCGACCGCCGGCCCGAACGGGGCCAGCAGGGCGGCCAGATGCTCCCGGCCGGCCGCGAGCGGCTCCCCGCCGTGCCAGACCACCGAGAAGCGCCCGGAGGCCGCCCAGGGGTTCACCGAGGCCGCCACCGCCTCGGCGACCGGCACCGGCATCCGCCGGTCGGCCGCCCGCAGCGGCAGATAGCAGTAGACGCAGTCGAGGTTGCAGAGCGTGGTCGGCTGCATCACCACGTACGAGGGGACGGCGGCGATGCCCCGCATTCCGGTGTGCGTACGCGCAGCCATCAACCCTCCCCCCGCCTAGCCTGAACCGACCTTCAGGCTAGGCGGCGGTGGCTACTCGGGTGAACCCCCGATCAGGTGCCCGGATGATCACCGGAGAGTGATCACCCGCGGGTGTGCTGACCGATCATCTGCACGTTGCCGGAGCCCTCGATGATCTCGCCGGCCTGCCAGGCGTCGACACCGCGGCCGGTCAGGGTGGCCAGCGCGCGGTCCGCGTCCTCGGCGGAGACCACGGCGAACATGCCGACGCCCATGTTGAACGTCGCCTCCATCTCCGGGTCCTCGATCCGGCCCTTGGACTGGATCAGGTCGAAGATCGGCTGCGGCTTCCAGGTGGAGCGGTTGACCACCGCGTCGACGTGCTCCGGCAGGACCCGGACGAGGTTGCCCGGGATGCCGCCGCCGGTGACGTGGGCCAGCGTCCGCACCTCGGCCTCGGCGATCAGCTTGAGGCAGTCCTGCGCGTAGATCTTGGTCGGGGTGAGCAGCTCCTCGCCGAGGGTCCGCTGCCGGCCGAAGTCGTCGATCACCACGTCGAGCCGCATCCGGCCGGCGCCCAGCAGCACGTGGCGGACCAGCGAGTAGCCGTTGGAGTGCAGGCCGGAGGAGCGCATGGCGATCACGACGTCGCCCACCTCGACCCGCTCCGGGCTGAGGATGTCGCTCTCCTCCACCACGCCCACACCGGTGGCGGAGATGTCGTACTCGTCGGGGCGCAGCACGCCCGGGTGCTCGGCGGTCTCGCCGCCGAGCAGGGCGCAGCCGGCGTAACGGCAGCCGTCGGCGATGCCGGCGCCGATCTCGGCGACCTTGTCCGGGACGACCTCGCCGGTGGCGATGTAGTCGAGCAGGAACAGCGGCTCGGCGCCGCAGGCCACCAGGTCGTCGACCACCATGGCGACCAGGTCGATGCCGACCGTGTCGTGGATGTCGAGCTGCTGGGCGATCACCAGCTTGGTGCCCACGCCGTCGGTGGAGGAGGCCAGGATCGGGTTCTTGTATTTCTTGGTGTCCAGCCGGAACAGGCCGGCGAAGCCGCCCAGGTCACCCATGACCTCCGGGCGCCGGGTCTGCCGGACCTTGGACTTCAGCAGCTCGACCGCGCGGTCGCCCGCCTCGATCGACACCCCGGCGTCAGCGTACGAGACCGAGCGTTTGCGCTGCGTACGGCCGGTCCCCGCCGACCAGGGCTGGCGGTCGCCGCCGGCGCCCGTCGGGCTGGATCCTGCGCCGCTGCGCTCGGACACGTGCGTCACGGTTCTCCCCTTTGTGGTTCCCGCGGGACCGGTTTGCGACCGGCTCCGCGTCGGTGGTGCTACGGGTGGTTGCTCGGCGTGGCGACGAGCGCGGCGGTGGTTACGGCGGTGGGCTCGGACGCCTCGGCGGCGACCCGGCGGCCCACTCCTTCGAGCACGTGCTTGCCGATCAGGTTCTCGGCCGGCAGCTCGATCGGGTATTCCCCGTCGAAGCAGGCCCGGCAGAGGCGGGTCTTCGGCTGCTCGGTGGCGGCGATGAGACCGGGGAGTGACACGTAGCCGAGCGTGTCGGCCCCGATCGAGCGCCGGATGCCCTCGTTGTCCAGCCCGTTGGCCAGCAGCTCGGCCCGGGTGGCGAAGTCGATCCCGTAGAAGCAGGGCCACCTGACCGGCGGCGAGGAGATCCGGACGTGGACCTCCAGCGCCCCCGCCTCGCGCAGCATCCGCACGATGGCCCGCTGGGTGTTGCCCCGGACGATCGAGTCGTCCACCACCACCAGGCGCTTGCCGCGGACGTTCTCCCGCAGTGGGTTGAGCTTGAGCCTGATGCCGAGCTGGCGCAGGGTCTGCGAGGGCTGGATGAAGGTGCGCCCGACGTACGGGTTCTTCATCAGGCCCTGGCCGTAGGTGATGCCGGACTCCTCGGCGTAGCCGATCGCGGCCGGGGTGCCGGACTCCGGCACCGGGATGACCAGGTCGGCCTCGACCGGATGCTCCCTGGCGAGCTGGCGGCCGATCTGCACCCGGGCGGAGTGCACGTTCCGGCCGGCGATGGTGGCGTCCGGGCGGGCGATGTACACGTATTCGAAGAGGCAGCCCTTGGGCTCCGGGGCGGCGAACCGGCTGGACCGCAGCCCGTCCTCGTCGATGGCGATCAGCTCACCCGGCTCCACCTCGCGGACCACGCTCGCGCCGACGATGTCCAGCGCGGCGGTCTCGCTCGCCACCACCCACCCGCGCTCCAGCCGGCCGAGCACCAGCGGGCGGACCCCGTGCGGGTCGCGGGCCGCGTAGAGGGTCGACTCGTCCATGAAGACGAAGCTGAACGCGCCGCGCAGCTGGGGCAGCACCTCCAGGGCGGCCGCCTCGACGGAGAGGTCGGGGCGGCTGGCCAGCAGCATGGTGACCAGCGAGGTGTCGTTGGTCGAGCCGTCGGAGTCCACGCCCCGCTCGGCCACCTCGCGCTGGAGCTCGGCGGTGTTGACCAGGTTGCCGTTGTGGGCCAGCGCTATCGTCGTGCCGGCGCTGGTGGCCCGGATGGTCGGCTGGGCGTTCTCCCAGGTCGACCCGCCCGTGGTCGAGTAGCGCGCGTGCCCGATCGCCACGTGCCCACGCAGGCTGGCCAGGGTCGGCTCGTCGAAGACCTGGGCGACCAGGCCGAGGTCCTTGTAGACCACCACCCCGGACCCGTCGCTCACCGCGATGCCCGCGGCCTCCTGGCCGCGGTGCTGGAGGGCGTAGAGCCCGAAATAGGTCAGGTTGGCGACCTCTTCCCCCGGCGCCCAGACGCCGAAGACGCCGCAGGCGTCCTGGGGGCCGGGTCGCTGGGGGTCAAGGTCGTGGCTCAGCCGGCCATCGCCTCGGGGCACCTGCCGCTCCCTCTTGCTGGGGTCTGGACTGGCCTGGCGGAGGTCGGGGGGCAAGCTCCGCACGGTGGGCCGGGGACCGTCGTCGCCTCACAGTGTACGCGAACAGCAGTCGACACCGACAGTCACGATTCGCCCGCAGAGCGTGATCGTACGGGAGCCGTCGCCGCAGCTAGAGCGGAAGGTGGTCGGACAGGTCCGCCCGGATGCCGGACACGCGTACGCGACCCTGGGTGACGGCCTCCGCCCAGCCGAGACGGCCGGTGGCCAGCGCCAACCAGGTCGGCGGGTCCATTTCCACCACATTCGGAGGCGTTCCGCGGGTGTGTCGCGGCCCCGCCACGCACTGCACCGCGCCGTAGGGTGGAACCCGCACCTCCACCGATCGGCCGGGGGCGCGCTCCGCGAGGACGGCCAAGAGGGTACGGACCGCCTCCCGGAACACCGGCCGATCGGGCGTACGCCCCTCATCCAGCGCCGTCAACGTTGCCGCCACGGCGGCCGAATAAGTGTGCGGAGAGGACACGACGGGACGATACGACCCCGCTGCATCGCGCTCGACGCTGGCCCTGGGTAGAGATGATCCGGTCAGACAAGGCATAGTTGCCGACGGCGTATTCGTACCGTGAGTGATCACCCGGCCGGACCGGCCGGCGGGAGATCAGACCCGGAAGGCGGTGGACGTGTCAACACACCGACGTGCCTGGAAGCAGCGGGCCGGTGTGGTCGTAGCGCTGGTCTTCGGCGCGCTGCTCGCCGTCCCCGCCACACCCGCCCTGGCGGCTCCCAGCATCAGCAACGTGTCCGCCTCGCCGAACTCGGTGGAGGCGGGCGGCTCCGTCAAGGTGACCTACAACCTCAACTTCACCGACCCGCTGGCCAGTGCGGACGTGTCGGTCACCTCCAGCAACCCGAAGCTCAACTGCGTCGACGGCTGTTCGCGTGGCCGGGTCAACCAGAACGGCACCTTCGACGCCACCTTCCGGGCTGCCTCCGACGCGCCGAACAGCTCCGCCACGATCACGATCAAGGCGACGGATTCCAACGGGCCGAACAAGCAGGACGAGTCGGCCACGGTGATGGTGACCCTGGTCGCCAAGGCTCCTCCCACCCCGCAGACGGTCAAGTCGGTCTCCGGCAAGGTGGTCATCTCCGACAACGGCGAGCCCATCGCGGGTGCCCTCGTCATGCTTCGGGACAGCCAGAACAAGCAGCGCCAGACCAACACGGACGGCAGCGGCAACTTCAAGTTCACGGGCTCCGCCTCGGATCCCATCGCGCCGGGCCGGATCGACCTGGGCGCCTCCAAGGACGGCAGCACCCCCGGCACCAAGTCGATCAATGCCAGCGCCGGCCAGGCCCTGACCGGGCTCCGGATCAGCGTGCCGATCAAGGTCGAGGCCAGCCCGAGCCCCAGCCCGTCGGCCAGTGAGGAGCCCCTGCCCAGCGACGACGCAACCGACGAGGCGACGGACGAGCCGGCCACCGAGGCGCCCGCCGCCCAGCAGCCGGCCGCCAACGAGGACTCGGGTGGCTTCGGTTCCTGGCTGCTGATCCTCCTCGGCGGCCTCTTCGTCGCCGTCGGTGTGGGCACCATCGTGCTGCTCTACATGCGCCGCAAGAACGAGGACGGCGACGGGGACGACCCGAACGGGCCGGTCGGCCCCGGTGGCCCAGGTGGCCCGGTCGGGGCGGCCGGCGCGGTGCCGGGTGCCCGGGGCGCCTACCGGGGCGCCGACGACCAGACCCGGGTCGTGAACGGCATGGGTGCCGGGGCGGCGCCGACCATGATCGGCGGCACCTCGCTCAGCGACGCCCCGACGATGATGCACCGCCCGGTCGTGGACGACGTCCCGCCGGACCCGTACGGCGCGCCCCCCGGACCCGGGTACGGCGCCGCGGCCGGCCAGGCCGGCTGGGCCGGCAACGGCTACGGCGACGAGGCTCCCGGTCAGGGCGGCTACGGCGGCAACAACGGCTACGGCAATGCCCCCTCGTCGGGTGGCGGCTACGGCACGGCGCCGTCCTCGGGTGGCGGCTACGGCAGCCGGGACTACGGCGCCGGCGCCGCCGGCTACCCGCCCGCCCACCCCGGCGGCTACGGCAACGAGCGCTACGACGAGCCCACCGGCCGCTACACCGGTGACAGCACCCAGTACGCGCCGCCCGCCGACCCGTACCCGACCAGCACCTACCAGCCGGACCAGGGACGGGGCTACGACCAGCCCGGCCAGGCCCAGTACGGCCGCGGCCCGGAGCCGGCCGGCAACGGCTACGGCCCCGGTGGCGGCTACGGCGCTCCGGCCGGTGGCTACGACAACGCTCCCGCGGGCGGCTACGACGGCGGACCGAGCGGCGGCTACGACAGCGGACCGGCCGCTGGCTACGACAGCGGCCAGACCGGTGGCTACGACAGCCGCCCGGGCGGCTACGACGCCGGCCAGCAGGGTGGCTACGACGGCGGCCAGCGCGGCGGCTACGACGGTTACGACCAGCGCGGCGGCTACGGCGGCGACGGTTACGGCCAGCCCCAGCAGAGCGGCTACGGCCAGCAGGGCGGCTACGGCCAGGAGCAGCAGCCGCCCCAGCAGCGCGGCGGTGGCTATGACAAGCAGGGCCACGACCAGGGCGGCTACTACGCCGACCCGGCCGAGGCCGGCCGGGCCCGACCGGACGCCCCGCAGGAGCGCGGCGGTCGCCGCCTGGACTGGCTGGACGACTGACCGCCGGGGCGCGAGCGCCCCACCCGAGCACGACGAGAGTGGCCGCCCGGCTCAGCCGGGCGGCCACTTCGCGTAGGAGCGGGCATGGGGCTGCCCGGCGACATCGCGCGAGGGTTGTCAGCGGTTTCAGGCGGCGGCGAAGTAGCCGTGGCGCAGCACCGGCACCACGTCGGAGACGCCGACCTCGACGGCGACCTCCACGTCCTCGGCGAAGCCGCCCTCGACGAGTTCCCGGCCGGAGACGCACCCCCGGACCGCCGCCGGTACGTCGGGCGTGCTGGCCAGGGCGGCCAGGGCCATGGCCGCCTCCACGGAGAGCCCGCCCGGAACCCCGGAGAGGGCGTCCAGCACGCTGGCCGCCCCGAGCTGGTCCTCCACACCGGGGCGCAGCGACCCGTCCGGCCAGCGCTCACCGGCGGCCACCACACCCACGGGGGCGTCGTTCGAGCCGTACCCCTGGGCTCGGAGCCAGCGCCCGACGGCGGGCGCGTTCCGCAGGCACGCCGCGATCACCGGCACGCCGGTGGCGCTCGCGGCGGCGCTGATGGCCGAGCCGTTCGGCGACGGCAGCACCAGGTCGGCGACGACCGGCGCGGTCCGCAGCGCCGCCGGCGAGAGCGACCACGGGTGTTCCGGGGTCGTCTTCCGGCGGCCGACCGCGGCGACGGCGCCGACCCGGCGGGCGTAGTCGGCTGCCTGCTCGCCCCACGGGAACGGGTGCACGCGCATGCCGCGGCTGACCGCCACCTCCACGGCGGTGGTGAACGAGAGCACGTCCACCACCACCAGGGCGGCGCAGACCCGGCCGAGTTCCGCGGCCCCGCTCAGCCCCCAGTCGAACCGGGCGCCGGCGCCGGGCTGGGCGAAGACCGCCAAGGCCAGGGCCTCAGCGCGGATCCGGCGCCGGGCGCTGGTCCGGGTCACCGGTGGCCGTCGCGGAGCCGTCCGGGCCGGACCCGTCCTCGGAACCGTCGGTCGTGGTGGCTGCGGCCTCCGGAGCCTCGTCCGCCGGGGCGTCGTCGGTCACCGGAGTATCCGTCACCTCCGCGGGCGCGGTCGCCTCGGTCCCGGTCTCCGCTGCGGCGGAGCCGGCCCGCGCGATCGGCTCGGCGTCGACCTCGGCCGGGTCGACGTCGACCGGCTGCTCGGCGGTGGCCGGCAGGACGGTGGTGGTCCCGGTGCGGGTGGCCTCCACCTCCACCCGGGCCGCCTCCGCGCCGCCGAAGAGGCGCGGCAGGGTGGCGGTGTGCGCCTCGCGCAGCTCGTCGAGGCCGATCCGGAACTGGCCGTGCACCTCCAGGGCGCCGCCGGCCGGGTCGGTGACCCCGATGAACTCCCACGGCACCCCGCGCTCGGCGCAGAGGGCGGTGAACGCCTTCTCGCGCCCGCGCGGCACCGACACCAGCACGCGGCCGGCGGACTCGCTGAACAGGAAGACGAAAGGCATCGAGCCGTCGGCGAAGTGCTCCGGCAGCACGACCCGGGCGCCGACCCCGCGCCGCAGGCTCGACTCGACCAGGCTCTGGGCGAGACCACCGTCGGAGAGGTCGTGCGCGGAGCTGAGGTGCCCGACCCGGGCCGCGTCGGCGAGCAGCTCGGCGAGCTGCCGCTCGCGGGCCAGGTCGACCTGCGGCGGGATGCCGCCGAGGTGCTCGTGGGTCACCCAGGCCCACTCGGAGCCGGAGAGCTCGACGTGCGTCTCGCCCAGCAGGAAGAGCTGGTCGTGGTCGCCGGCCGGCCGCGGCACGAAGCCCATCGGCACCCGGTCCGCGACGTTGTCCAGCACGCCCAGCACGCCGACCACCGGGGTCGGGTGGATGGGCGCCGCGCCCGTCTGGTTGTAGAAGCTGACGTTGCCGCCGGTCACCGGGATGCCCAGCTCCAGGCAGCCGTCCGCCAGGCCGCGGACGGCCTCGGCGAACTGCCACATCACGCCCGGGTCCTCCGGCGAGCCGAAGTTGAGGCAGTTGGTGACGGCGATCGGCTTCGCGCCGGTCACCGCCACGTTCCGGTACGCCTCGGCCAGTGCCAGCTTCGTCCCGTGGTACGGGTCGAGGCGGGCGTACCGGCCGTTGCCGTCGACGGAGAGGGCGACGCCGAGGCCGGTCCGCTCGTCGATCCGGATCACGCCGGAGTCCTCCGGCTGGGCCAGCACGGTGTTGCCCAGCACGTACCGGTCGTACTGCTCGGTGACCCAGGTCTTGTCGGCCAGGTTCGGCGACGCGATCATGCGGAGCAGGGTCTCCCGGAGCGCCTCCGGGGTGCTCGGCCGGGGCAGCGTCTCGGCCCGGTCGGCCTGGAGCAGGATCAGGTCGGCCGGCTCGCGCATCGGGCGGGCGTAGACCGGGCCGTCGTCGACCAGCGAGCCCGGCGGCACGTCCACCACCAGCTGGTCGCGCCAGGTGATCAGCAGGCGGCCCGGCTGGCCGTCCAGCGACGGCGCGGTGACCTCACCGATCGCGGTGGCGAGCACGCCCCACTTCTCGGCGGTCTTGAGCACCGCCTCCAGCTTGTCCGGCGTGACCACCAGCAGCATCCGCTCCTGGGACTCGCTGGCCAGGATCTCGTGCGGCTCCATCGAGGGCTCGCGCAGCGGCACCCGCTCAAGCCAGACCCGCATGCCGGTGCCGGCCGCGGCGGCCGTCTCGGTCAGCGCGCAGGTCAGGCCGGCGCCGCCGAGGTCCTGGATGCCGACGACCAGCTCGGCGTCGTACAGCTCGAGGCACGCCTCGATGAGCAGCTTTTCGGTGAACGGGTCACCCACCTGAACGGCCGGGCGGCGCTGCTCGCTGCCCTCGTCGAAGGTGGCGCTCGCGAGCACCGACACGCCGCCGATGCCGTCCCGGCCGGTCTTGGCGCCCATCAGCACCACGACGTTGCCCGGCCCGGCTGCGGCCTTGTTCTGCAGCCGGGACACTGGCAGCACGCCGAGGCAGAGCGCGTTGAGCAGCGGGTTGCCCTGGTAGCTGGGATCGAAGACGAGCTCGCCGCCGATGTTGGGCAGGCCGAGGCAGTTGCCGTAGCCGCCGACGCCGGCCACCACGCCGGGCAGCACCCGGGCGGTGTCCGGGTGGTCGGCCGCGCCGAAGCGCAGCGGGTCCATCACGGCCACCGGGCGGGCGCCCATGGCGAGGATGTCCCGGACGATGCCGCCCACGCCGGTCGCCGCGCCCTGGTACGGCTCGACGAAGCTCGGGTGGTTGTGCGACTCGACCTTGAAGGTCACCGCCAGCTCGTCGGAGACCTGGACCACGCCGGCGTTCTCGCCGATGCCGGCCAGCAGCCGGTCGCTCGGCGGGGCCTTCTCGCCGAACTGGCGCAGGTGCACCTTGCTCGACTTGTAGGAGCAGTGCTCGCTCCACATGATCGAGTACATGGCCAGCTCGGCCTGGGTCGGCCGGCGGCCGAGGATGTGCCGGATCCGGTCGTACTCGTCGTCGCGGAGGCCCAGCTCGGCGTAGGGCTGGAGCTCCTCGGACGTGCCGGCGGCCCGGGGCACGGTGTCCACGCCGAGGGCCCACTCGTCGGCGGGGCCGGCCTGCGGCACCACGCCCGGCGTCTCCCGCAGGGCCGGGTCCGGATGGGTGGTCATGACCTCTCCTCGCTGCGCTCGCCGCCGTGGCGGCGGGTGAGCCGACCGATGATGCCGCCGCGTACGGTCACGCCGGGGCTCCCACCAGGTGCTTGAGCACCGAGGTGAAGAAGCCGAGACCGTCCAGGGAGGGGCCGGTGAGCTCCTCCACCGCGTGCTCGGGATGCGGCATGATGCCGACCACGTTGCCGGCCTCGTTGGTGATCGCGGCGATGTCGCGCTGCGATCCGTTGGGGTTGCCGCCGACGTAACGGGCGACGACGCGGCCCTCGGCCTCCAGCCGGTCCAGGGTCGCCGGGTCGGCGACGTAGCAGCCCTCGCCGTTCTTGACCGGGACGAGCACCTCCTGGCCCGGCTGGAACGTGTTGGTCCAGGCGGTGCCGACGGCCTCGATCCGGAGGACCTGGTCCCGGTTGCGGAAGTGCAGGTGCTGGTTGCGGGTGAGCGCGCCGGGCAGCAGGTGGGCCTCGCAGAGGATCTGGAAGCCGTTGCAGATGCCGAGCACCGGCAGGCCGCCGCGGGCGGCGTCGACGATCGTCTCCATCACCGGGGCGAACCGGGCGATCGCCCCGCAGCGCAGGTAGTCGCCGTAGGAGAAGCCGCCCGGCAGGACGACCGCGTCCACCCCGTGCAGGTCCGGGTCGCCGTGCCAGAGCCGGACCGGTTCGGCGCCGGCGATCCGGACGGCCCGGGCCGCGTCCCCGTCGTCGAGCGAGCCGGGGAACGTCACCACACCGACCCGGGCGGTCACGAGCGGGCGTCCGCGGTCTCGTCGGCCTCGACCAGGCGGACGGTGAAGTCCTCGATGACCGGGTTGGCGAGCAGCTTGTCGGCGATCTCCCGGGCCCGGTCCAGGTCCGGTTCACCAATGAACTCGATCTCGATCCGCCTGCCGATCCGGACCGAGGCGACGTCGCTGACGCCGAGCCGGGGCAGCGCGTTTGCGACGGCCTGGCCCTGAGGATCGAGGATCTCGGGCTTGAGCATGACGTCGACGACGACGCGAGGCACGGGGCACTCCTGACTGTGTACGCAGTTGGGTGCCGGCCCACAACGGGCGAGCGGAGCCAGCCTACCTGGCAGATACCGTCCCGCCCGAACCGGCCGGGGCCGGGTCAGGCAGTGATCGGCGTGACCGCCCGCCGGGACAAAGGGCTGATGCGCGTTCGTTGCGGCGTCGATACGAATTCGTTGCCCGGCGTGGCGGCCAGGTCGGGGCGGAAGGGCTCTCACCAGGCATTTCGCCGCACGGCGCCGGCGGTCGGACCGGTTTCCGACAGGCGGGGCGGCGGACCGGCCCCGACCGGTGCGCAACATCGCTTGATTTCGATTCAACTCTTGTGACGAACATCCGCCCACCCTTAGCATGCATCGTCAGACGTCGATGAATTCATCGGCTCCCGCCGCCGGGTCCACCCCGCCCGGCGGCACCACGATCTGCCCGGCGATCCCGGGCATCCCCCGCAGAAGGAGTCCCCGACATGCGTCTCCGTCCCCTGCTCGCCGTGCTGACCACCGCCCTCGCCGGCGTGCTGGCCACCGCCTCCGGCGCCGCCGCCGCACCGGCCGGCCCGCAGCCGATCATCGGCGGCAGCACCGTCTCGTCCGCCCCGTGGGCCGCCGCCGTGTTCAGCAACGGCTCCTTCACGTGTTCCGGCAGCGTGATCGCGTCCCAGTGGGTGCTCACCGCCCGGCACTGTGTCAGCGGCTCGATGTCGGTCCGGGTCGGCAGCGTCTACTACGCCTCGGGCGGGGTCACCCGCACCGTCTCCGCCTCCTACACCCGCTACGACCTGGCCCTGCTCCGGCTCTCCAGCGCGGTCAGCACCTCCGCCGTGACGCTGGCCAGCAGCAACCCGCCGGTCGGCTCCACCAACTCGATCTACGGCTGGGGCATGACCTGCTACAGCGGCTGCGGTGCATCTCCCCAGCTCAAGACCGCCACCGTGCAGGTGACCAGCACCAACGCCACCGACGCCTACGGTGGCCAGGCGATCCGCAGCACCCGGATCAACGGCAACGCCTGGCGGGGCGACTCGGGCGGCCCGCAGTTCTACAACGGCCGGCAGGTCGGCGTGGCCTCCACCGCCGACGGCTCCAGCATTCAGAACTACGGCAGTGTCGCGTACAACCGGGCCTGGATCACCTCGGTGGCCGGTGTCTGACGGTTAGCGCCGGTGCGGCGCGGATGGGTCGGTGGCATCCCGACCGTCCGCGCCGCGCCGTTTTGCAGCATCCGATCAGGTGAACACGGCTCACGAACCGGCCGCCCGGTGGCTGACAGCATCGGAAGCGTGCTGGTCGTGACGACGGATCAACTGCCCGGCTACGAGATCCGCCAGATCCTCGGGGAAGTGGTCTCCTCGATGGCGAGGACCCGCAACCCGTACCGCGAGGGGGTCAAGAACCTGCGCGGTGGCGCCTACGACCCGATGGCGCCGGACAACCTGACCCGCTGGCGTACGGACTCGGTGGCCCGGCTCGGCGAGGAGGCGCAGCGGCTCGGCGCGAACGCGGTGATCGGCATGCGCTTCGACAGCCGGGACTGCGGCGAGATGTGGATGGAGATCTGCGCATACGGGACGGCGGTGATCGTCGTACCCAAGATGCCCGACGTCATGCCGCCCGACCAGCCGATGGTCGCGGCCGAGACCGCCCACGACCCGGAGATCGCCTCCGCCCCCGGCGGCATCGCCGAACCGGCCAGCGCCCCCAACCTCCGGACCGCCGCCGAAACCCCGACCCCCGGCTCCTGACGGGCTGCCGTCAGAGGATGGGCGGCGGAGAGTAGGCGGCGGCCTCCGGGTGGGCCTGGACGATCTCGGAGATGCGGGCGGTCACCCGGTCGACCTGGGCGCCGGCGGCGCCCACGAAGGCGTTGCGATCGGCGACCAGGGCGTCGATCTCGGCCCGGGTCAGGCCCAGCCGGCCGTCGGCGGCGAGGCGGTCGAAGAGGTCGTTCTCGGGGGCGCCCTTCTCCCGCATGGCCAGCGCCACGGCGACCGCGTGCTCCTTGATCACCTCGTGCGCGACCTCCCGGCCGACGCCCCGGCGCACCGCCGCCACGAGGATCTTGGTGGTGGCCAGGAAGGGCAGGAAGCGCTCCAGCTCCCGGTTGATCACCGCCGGGTACGGGCCGAACTCGTCGAGCACGGTGAGGAACGTCTGGAACAGCCCGTCGGCGGCGAAGAAGGCGTCCGGCAGGGCCACCCGGCGGACGACCGAGCAGGAGACGTCCCCCTCGTTCCACTGGTCACCGGCCAGCTCGCCGACCATCGACAGGTAGCCCCGGATGATCACCGCGAAGCCGTTCACCCGCTCCGACGAGCGGGTGTTCATCTTGTGCGGCATGGCGCTGGAGCCCACCTGGCCCGGCTTGAAGCCCTCGGTGACCAGCTCCTGGCCGACCATCAACCGGATCGTGGTGGCCAGCGACGACGGCGCGGCGGCGACCTGGGCCAGCGACGAGAGCACGTCGAAGTCCAGCGAGCGCGGGTAGACCTGGCCGACGCTGTCCAGCACCCGGGCGAAGCCCAGGTGCTCGGCGACCCGGCGCTCCAGCTCGGCCACCCGGTCGGCGTCGCCGTCGAAGAGGTCCAACTGGTCGGCGGCGGTGCCCACCGGCCCCTTGATGCCGCGCAGCGGGTAGCGGTCGATCAGGTCGGTCAGCCGCTCGTACGCGATAAGCAGCTCCTCCGCGGCGGAGGCGAAGCGCTTGCCCAGCGTGGTGGCCTGCGCGGCGACGTTGTGCGACCGGCCCGTCATCACCAGGCCGGAGTATTCGTGGGCGTGCCAGGCCAGCCGGGCCAGGGTGGCGACGATCCGGTCCCGGATCAGCTCCAGCGAGGCCCGGATCTGGAGCTGCTCGACGTTCTCGGTGAGGTCCCGGGAGGTCATCCCCTTGTGCACGTGCTCGTGCCCGGCGAGCGCGCTGAACTCCTCGATCCGGGCCTTCACGTCGTGCCGGGTGACCCGCTCGCGCTCCGCGATCGAGGCCAGGTCCACGTCGTCGACCACCCGCTCGTACGCCTCGACCACCCCGTCCGGCACCGGCACGCCGAGGTCCCGCTGGGCCTTCAGCACGGCTAGCCAGAGCCGCCGCTCCATGCGTACCTTCTCCTCCGGCGACCAGAGGGCGACCAGCTCGGGCGAGGCGTAGCGGTTGGCGAGCACGTTCGGGATCGTCACTTCCCCATTCTCCCGTACGCGCCGACCAGCACTCCGGTCACCCCGAGCCGGCCGACCCGTCAGGGCAGGGAGAGCGCCGGGTCCAGGGCGATGGCGGTCATCTCCGCAGCGGTGAGCAGGAACTCCTCCGAACGGCTCATAGCGTCCACGCGCACCCGCGTCCCGTCCGGCCGGAAGACGTCGACCGTCCGGTCGCCGGGGCGGATGACCGGCTGGCCGGGAGGCCTGAACCGGGCGTCCAGCTCCATGACCCTGATTCGCTCACCGTTCGGCCCGAGTGACGTCCCGCAGGCCCGCTCGGGTCCCCGGCAGCCCACGGGCTCCGCCGGCTGGCCGGCCTTCGGCCTGCTGATCTCGATGGAGAGGCGGGCCCGGACGTCACCCCGGACCGCCACCCCGGCGCCGATCCACCCGGACGCGGACAGGTGCGAGAACCGGTTGACCGGCCAACTCGGCTCGGCCACGGCGGGTCCCGACCACTCCGCCATGTTGTTCTCCCGCTCGCCCCCGGGCAGCCACCGCAGCCCTGGCGCGGCGCGGTCGAGCGCGGCCAGCATCGCGGTCCTGACCCGCGCCTCGGGCGTCTGCTCGGCGACGCTCGTCCCAGGGGACCCGGCGATCACCGGGCCGGTGGCGGTCGGGCCGCCGGTGACGACCAGGCCGCCGCCCACCGTGACCGCGAGCACGGCCGCGGCGGACATCGCGTACGCCCCGGTGCGGCGGCGCCGGGCCCGCCGCGTCTCTCGCCCGATGATCTGATCGAGATCGATCGCCGGGGGCGGCGGTGCGCCGATCGCTTCGTCGAGGATCTGCTGGTAGGTCATGCTCGCCTCCCGTACTCCATGGCCATCTCGTTCCCGGCGAGCAGGCGCAGGTGCTCCAGCGCCCGGGCGGCCTGGCTCTTCACCGTCCCGGTGCTGACCCCGAGGATCTCCGCGGTCTGCTCGACCGACAGGTCGCAGTAGAAGCGCAGCACCACCACCGCCCGACGCCGTGGCGCGAGCCGGCCGAGCAGGTCCCAGAGCAGCTCGCGGTCGGCCAGCGTCGGCTCCCCGCTACCGGGGTCCGGCTGGTCGGGCAGGTCGTCGCTGCTGCGTTCCCGACGCCACGGCCGCCGGCGCTCGTCCAGCCAGGCGTGGGTCAGCACCCCGCGGACGTAGGCGTCGACGTTGTCCGCCGCCCGCACCCGCCGCCAGTGCCGGTAGAGCCGGCCGGCGGTGATCGACACCAGGTCGTCCGCCGTGTGCCAGTCCCGGCAGAGCAGGTACGCCGTCCGGCGCAGCGGATCCAGCCGGGCGGCCACGAACTCGCGGAACTCGTCCTCGTCGCGCCGGTTCACGCCGCGGAACCCGTTGCTCGCTTCATGGCCAAGGGACGTAAGCCGGCCCTCCTCGGGTTGCTCAGGGGGCGGGGCGGCCGGTGAGGGCGTGGTAGAGCCCCGCGCAGGCGTCCTCCTCGGTGTCGAAGTGCTCGCGAACGTCGCGCACCCCGCGCTCGTAGAGGCCGATCTCCCAGCCACCGCCCGCCGCGTGGCGGAGGAACCAGAAGTCAGCCGGGACCGGTACGTGCTCGTGCACGTCCTCCAGCTCGAAGGCGTCCGGTGACAGTCCCGCCGCCAACAGGGCTCCGCGTACCTGGTGCCGGTCCACTCTCGACCTCCCTGATCCGGTCGCCGCCCAGGTCCTCCTCGACGAGCCTGTCCGATATGTCGCAGGGGCGGGCCGGTGACCACCAGGTTGGGGGAGGATCTGGTCCAACTCTCGCCGACACCGTCGGCTCATTCTTCCCTCACTCGAGGACACGCATGCGCAAATCCTCCCTCGCCGGCCTCACCGCTCTCGCGATGACCGGCGGCACCCTGCTGGCCACCTCGGCGCCGGCGCACGCGGCAGAGGGGGAGACCCTCTACGTCAGGCAGCTCTCCAGCGCCTGTTCGGATCAGGGCCCCGGCACGCAGGCGCAGCCGTTCTGCACGATCGGGGCGGCCGCCGCCGCGGTCACCGACGGGCAGTGGGTCGACGTCGGCGCCGGCAACTACCGCGAGCGGGTCACCATCACCAGTTCCGGCACCGAGTCCATGCCGATCGTCTTCTTCGCCAGCGCCGGCGCGGTCCTCATCGGTCCGGACGCCGGCTTCGTCATCGACGGCCAGCACGACGTCACGCTCCAGAACCTTCGCGCCAACGGGGGCGGTGACCTGCCCGCTCTCGACATCCGCAACTCCTCGGGCATCCAGGTCCAGGGCGGGGGCTACGCGATGGCGGACGGCGCGACGGCACCCGCCGTACGGCTGGCCGGCGTCACCTCGTCGGCTCTGAAGCAGTTCACCGTCACCGTGCGGGGGCGCGCCAACGGGCTCGCCATGGACGCTGCCAGCACCGACGTGTACGTCTGGGACACGGACGTGACGAGCAGCGCCAGCAGCACCGAGGACCAGAGCGTGGGCATCCAGGTCGCCGGATCCCGCAACAGCGTCCTCGGCAACCGCGTCAGCGGCTTCACCGGCACCGCCGTCGCGGTCGAACCCGGCGCGTCCGGCGCGCTGGTGGTCAACAACCAGATCGACGGAGGACCCGGTCACGGCATCCACAACCGCGGCGCGACCGGCACGGCGATCACCAACAACACCGTCCGGGATCGCTGCCTCGACGGTATCCGGGTCGACGGGGCCTCCACCGGGGTCTCCGTACAGAACAACGTCCTGACCACGAACGGTGCCGTCGGCCCGGGAAGCTGCTCCAGCGGCACCGGGGTGGAGCTGGGCGTGTACGGCGACGCGGTCCGGGACGTCGTGGTCGACTACAACAACGCCGATCACTACGAGTCGGCTTCGCCGAGGATCTACGCCTGGAACGGCACGCGGATGAGCCTGCCCGGGTTCCGCACCGCCTCGGGTCAGGCCGCCCACGACCGGGAGACGGCGAACGTCAGGGACGCCTTCGACTCGGCGAACTCGACGGCCCCCGGCTACCAGCCGCTCGACCGGATCGGCAGGGAGCGGATCGACGACCCGGCGGTACCGAACACCGGCGCCGGCCCCGTGACGTACGCCGACCGGGGCGCCGTCGAGACGATCCGCAGCCCGGTCGCCCGCACCGACGTCCGCCTGGACCTCACCGCGAGCTCCGTGACGGTGGACGCGTCCGCGTCCGAGCCCGGCACCTACCCCCCGATCACGTCGTACCAGTTCAGCTTCGGCGACGGCGCGACCGTCACCCAGACCTCGCCGGTCGTCTCGCACCGCTACGCCAATCCGGGCGAGTACACGATCTCCACCAAGGTCATCGGCAGCGACGGCAGGTCGGGAACCCGGACGGATTTCGTCAGCGTCCTCCGCCGGACCGCCACGGTCGGCCTGCTCGCGGTCAGCAACCTCCGGTACGTCGCACCGTCCTCCGCCGGGCCGAGCCTCCAGGCGAACCAGTTGGGCCTGACCGCGGCCGGGCAGTTCGACCTGGCGGACGCCGGCTCCGGCGCCGTCGCCATCGTGTCCCGGGCCACTGGGCGGTACGTCGCCGCTGCAACCATCGGTGCGGGCGTGACCACGGCGAGCCTCAAGGTCGGCGATCCGGAGAAGTTCACCGTGGTCCGGAACACCGACGGCAGCGTCAGCATCAAGTCGCTGGGGACCTACCGCTACCTGGGCGCCGCTTCCACCTACTCGTTCCATCTGATGCCGCAGGCGACCACGATCGGCACCGCGGAGAAGTTCTACCGGGTGATCGCCACGGATGCCGGCCGGTCGCTCAAGGCCGGCGCGAACAGCCGCTTCGTCACCGCGGACAGCGCCGGCGCCACGCCGCTGATCGCGAACAGCACCAGCGTCGGGACGGGGCAGCGGTTCGACCTCGTCGACCTCGGCAACGGTCAGATCGGCATCTTCGCCCGGGCGAACAACCTCTTCGTCTGCGCGGACGGCACCGGCACCAAGCCGCTGATCGCCAACCGCACCTCGGTCGGCGCCTGGGAGAAGTTCACCCTGATCCGCAACACCGACGGCACGGTCAGCCTCAAGGCAGCGGTCAACAGCCGCTACGTCACTGCTGAGAGCGGCGGCGCGAAGCCGCTCATCGCCAACCGCACCGCGATCGGCCCGTGGGAGAAGTTCACCCTCGGCAGTTGACCCACCGCACGACCAGCGACGCCCGCCCGGCACGAACCGGGCGGACGTCGGTTGTTCGGGGTCAGCGCTCCAGGATCGCCGTCACGCCCTGCCCGCCCGCCGCGCAGATGGAGATGAGCCCTCGCCCGCTCCCCTTCTGGTCGAGGAGCTTGGCCAGGGTCGCCACGATCCGGCCGCCGGTGGCCGCGAACGGGTGCCCGGCGGCCAGCGAGGAGCCGTTGACGTTGAGCCGCTCGCGGTCGATCGAACCGAGCGGCGCGTCCAGGCCGAGCCGCTCCTTGCAGAACTCCGGCGACTCCCAGGCGGCCAGGGTGGCCAGCACCTGCGAGGCGAACGCCTCGTGGATCTCGTAGTAGTCGAAGTCCTGGAGGGTCAGCCCGGCGCGGGCCAGCATCCCGGGCACCGCGTACGCGGGGGCCATCAGCAGTCCCTCGTCGCCGTGCACGAAGTCGACCGCCGCCGTCTCGGACCAGGAGAACCAGGCCAGCACCGGCAGGTGGTGCTCGCGCGCCCACTCCTCCGACGCCAGCAGCACGGTCGACGCGCCGTCGGTGAGCGGCGAGGAGTTGCCGGCGGTCATGGTGGCCTGCGCGGCGTCCGGGCCCTTGGCGCCGAAGACCGGCTTGAGCGAGCCGAGCTTCTCCAGAGTGGTGTCCGGGCGGAGGTTCTGGTCGCGGGTGAGTCCCAGGTAGGGGGTCATCAGGTCGTCGAAGAACCCCTTCTCGTACGCGGCGGCGAGTCGCTGGTGCGAGCGGAGCGCCAACTCGTCCTGGGCCTGCCGGTCGACGTTCCAGCGCAGCGCGGTCTTCGCGGCGTGCTCGCCCATCGACAGCCCGGTCCGGGGTTCGGCGTTGCGCGGGATCTCCGGCTTGAACGGCTGGAGCGGGCGGAGCTTGGCGGCGAGCTTCAGCCGCTCGCCGAGGGTCCGGGCGGAGTTGAGCTGGATCAGGGTGCGGCGCAGGTCCTCGTTGACCGCCAACGGCGCGTCGGAGGTGGTGTCGACGCCGCCGGCGATGCCGACCTCGATCTGCCCGAGGGCGATCTTGTTGGCGACCAGGATGGCGGCCTCCAGCCCGGTGCCGCAGGCCTGCTGGATGTCGTACGCCGGGGTGTGCGGATCGAGCCGGGAGCCGAGCACCACCTCGCGGGTGAGGTTGAAGTCCCGGGAGTGCTTCAGCACGGCGCCGGCCACCACCTCGCCGACCCGCTGCCCGGCCAGCCCGAACCGGGCGACCAGCCCGTCCAGCGCCGCACCGAGCATGTCCGCGTTGGACGCGTGCGCGTAGCGGGAGTTGGACCGGGCGAAGGGGATGCGGTTGCCGCCGATCACCGCGACCCGCCGGACACTCTGCACGATCGGCCTCCTCAAGCTGTTGCCCGAACCCTACTGGCCAGTAGGCTACGCCTATGACCGACAGGTACGCGAGCTTCGTCCAGACGGGGGCCGGCCGGGCGCTGGTCAAGCGCCTCGGGCTGCCCGACCCGCCTCGCCTCCGCCGGCACACGCCGGGCGACCCGCTCGTTCCCGGGCCGGTCCTGCTCGGCTCGTCGACCGGCGGCCGGCTCGCCGAGCCGGTGGGCAAGGTGCTGACCGCCGCCGGGGTCGAGCTGGCCGACCCGGCCGCCACCACCGACGCCACCACCCGCTTCGCCGCCCTGGTGTACGACGCCAGCGGCATCACCGACTCCACCGGGCTGCGCCAGCTCTACGACTTCTTCCACCCGCAGGCCCGGGCGGTGCTGCCCAGCGGCCGGGTGATCGTGCTGGCCACCCCGCCGGCCGAGTGCGGCTCGCCCCGGGAGGCGACCGCCCAGCGCGCGCTGGAGGGGCTGACCCGCAGCATCGGCAAGGAGTTCGGCCGGGGCGTGACGGCCCAGCTCGTGTACGTCACGAGGGACGGCGACGCCGGCACCCCGGTCAGCCTCGAGTCCACCCTGCGCTTCCTGCTCAGCGGCCGGTCCGCCTACGTCTCCGGCCAGGTGATCCGGGTCGGCGGCGGGACCGCCGCCGCGCCGGCCGACTGGGACCGGCCGTTGGACGGTCAGGTCGTCCTGGTCACCGGGGCCGCCCGGGGCATCGGCGCGGCCCTGGCCCGGGTGCTCGCCCGGGACGGCGCCACGATCGTCGCGCTGGACATCCCGGCCGCCGGGGACGAACTGGCCACCGTCGCCAACGAGGTCGGCGGCAGCGCCCTGCAGCTCGACCTGACCGCGCCGGACGCCCCGACCCGGCTGGCCGAGCACCTGGCGAGCCGGCACGGCCGGGTCGACGTGGTGGTGCACAACGCGGGCATCACCCGGGACAAGACGCTCGGCCGGATGGACGCCGACCGCTGGGACTCGGTGATCGACGTGAACCTCTCCAGTCAGGAGCGGATCAACGACGTGCTGCTGGAGCGCGACCTCATCCCGGCCGGCGGCCGGATCGTCTCGGTCTCCTCGATCGCCGGCATCGCCGGCAACCGGGGCCAGACCAACTACGCGACCAGCAAGGCGGGGGTGATCGGCCTGGTCGACTCCCTCGCCCCGGTGCTGCGCGAGCGGGGCATCAGCCTCAACGCGGTCGCGCCCGGGTTCATCGAGACCCGGCTGACCGCCCGGATCCCGCTGATGATCCGCGAGGCGGGCCGGCGGATGAACAGCCTCGCCCAGGGCGGCCTGCCGGTGGACGTGGCCGAGACGATCGGCTGGCTGTCCTGGCCGGCGAGCGGCGCGGTCAGCGGCAACGTGGTCCGGGTCTGCGGCCAGAGCCTGCTGGGGGCGTGATGGCGCGGCGGAAGCAGCGGCCGGAGGAGCCGGCCGAGGAGCTGTCGGTGCACGAGCTGATCGACGGTCCGACCCAGGACCTCACCTCGGCCCGCGCGGCGCTCGCCGCGCGCGGCGCCCCGGAGCCGTCGGTCGAGGCGACCCAGGACCTGTCCGCGCTGGCGGACGACCACACCCAGGACCTGTCCGCGTTGGCCGGCGACCGCACCCAGGATCTGTCCGCGCTGGCGGACGACCGCACCCAGGACCTGTCCGCGTTGGCCGACGACCGGACCCGCGACCTGTCCCGCGCGGCTGCGGCGGCCACGTCGGGCGGCGCGGCCACCCTGACCGCTCCGGAGCCGACCGAACCGGCCGGGCGTGTCCGCCTCGACCTGCCGCGGCTGCCGGCGCCGGGGGCGCTCTACCGGCGGGCCCTGCTGGGGGCGCTGCCCGGCATGGGCGGCCGGCGCCAGCAGGACGTGCCCGCGGTGGAGCTGGGCGTCACCGGGGTGACGGTCGACCCGGCCCACCTGGCCGACTACGACCGGGTCTGCGGGTTCCGGCTGGCCGACCGGCTGCCGGCGACGTACCTGCACGTGCTGGGCTTTCCGCTGTCGCTGCGGCTGATGACCGCGCCGGAGTTCCCCATCCCGCTGACCGGCGTGGTGCACGTGGCGAACCGGATCACCGTGCACCGGCCGGTGGAGGCCGGCGAGACGGTGGACTTCCACACGTACGCCGAGAACCTGCGCCCGCATGAGCGGGGCCGGCAGGTCGACGTGGTGCTGATCGGCTCGGTCGGCGGCGCGGAGGTGTGGCGGGGCGTCTCGACGTACCTCGGGCGGGAGCGCACGGCGGGCGGCGGCCCGCGGCGCGACCCGGGTGACCGCCCGACCCCGCCGGCCGCTTCGGCGCACTGGCGGGTGACCCCACGGGTGGGGACCGACTACGCCCGGGTCTCCGGCGACCACAACCCGATCCACACCTCGAGGCTGGGCGCGCGGCTGTTCGGCTTCCGGCGCCCGATCGCCCACGGCATGTGGAGCAAGGCCCGCTGCCTGGCCGCGCTGGAGAGCCGGCTGCCGGAGTCGTACACGGTGGAGGTGGCGTTCAAACTGCCGGTACCGCTGCCGTCCACGGTGGCCTTCAGCGCCACCGCCTCCGACGCGACCTGGGATTTCGCGCTGCACGACGCGCGGCAGGGCCGGCCGCACCTGGTGGGCACCGTCCGCTGAGGAAAGAGGGGGCTTGGCGTCCCCTCTTTCATGGGCTAAGTTGTTCTCAGGTTGAGTTGTTCTCAGAACGAGAGAGACGGAACGCCGTGAACGAGCAGGACTTCCTCGCCGCGTACGACCCCCGGGACTACCCGGCGGTCGCCGTCACCGTCGACGTGGTCGCGCTGACCATCCGCGACGGCGCGCTGCACCTGCTGCTGATCCGCCGGGCCGCCCCGCCCCACGCGGGGCACTGGGCGCTCCCCGGCGGTTTCGTCCGTCCCGACGAGGACCTGGCCGCCGGCGCCCGGCGCGAGCTGGCCGAGGAGACCGGCCTCGGCGGCGAGCGGCTGCGCCGGGTCCACCTGGAGCAGCTCGCCACCTACGGCGGGCCCGACCGCGACCCCCGGATGCGGGTCGTCTCGGTCGCCCACCTGGCCTTCGCCCCCGACCTGCCCGACCCGGTGGCCGACACCGACGCCGAAGACGCGATCTGGCTGCCGGTGACCGCCCTGACCAGCCGGCAGCTCGCCTTCGACCACGGCCGGATCATCGACGACGGGCTGGAGCGGGCCCGCTCCAAGCTGGAATACACCCCGCTGGCCACCCGCTTCCTGGAACCCGAGTTCACCATCACCGAGCTGCGGGCCGTCTACGAGACGGTCTGGGGGCACCCGCTGCACGCCGGCAACTTCCACCGCAAGGTGCTCTCCGTGCCCGGCTTCGTGGAGAGCACCGGCGCCAGCACCGAACGCGGCGGCGCGCGCGGCGGGCCCCGGGCCAAGCTCTACCGTGCCGGCGACGCCCGGCTGCTCCACCCGGCGCTGCTGCGCCCCGCCCGGGAGGAGACGGTGCGGTGAGGACCGAGGAGGCCATCCGGCTGGTCACCGCCGCGCGCGGCGACGCCGACCTGTTCGGCACCGATGCGCCGGCCCGCCGCTACCGCGAGCTGGTCACGGCCCTGCACCCCGACCGGCTCGGCGCGGTCGACCCGGGGGTACGCGCCGCCGCGAGCGACGCGCTCAGCGAGGTCACCGCCCGCTGGCGGGCCGGCCGTGGTGGCCGCCTCGGCAACCTGCGGGGCTACCCGCTCGGCCGACTCGCCTACCGCGGGGACGTGGCCGACCTCCACGACGCCGGGGCGGACCGGTTGCTCAAGCTCCCCCGCGACCCGGCCGACAACGACCTGATGGCCCGCGAGGCACGCGCCCTGCGGCTGATCGCCGAGCGGGGCGACCCGCGCCACCTGCCCTACGTGCCCCGGCTCGTCGATCACCTGCCCGCCCGGGACCCGGCGACGGGCGCCAAACGGCTGGTCAACGTGGTGGCCACGGCACCGGGGCTGCACAGCCTGGACGAGGTGCGCCGGGCGTACCCGGACGGGTTGGACCCGCGCGACGCGGCCTGGATGTGGCGGCGGCTGCTGGTCGCCCTCGGCCTGGCCCACCGGGCTGGGGTGGTGCACGGCGCGGTGCTTCCCCGGCACGTGCTGATCGAGCCGGACGGGCACGGCGTGGTCCTGGTCGACTGGTGCTTCGCGGTGGTCGGCGAGGGCGCCGTCCCGGCGCTGGTGCCCGGCCACGAGGCCTGGTACCCGGCCGAGGTGACCGCCCGGCGGCCCGCCGGCCCGGGCACCGACCTGGCCATGGCCGCGGGCTGCATGACCTGGCTGATGGCCGACCGGGCCCCGCGCGAGCTGCGCGCCTTCGCGGCCGGCTGCCGGCGCCCGAAGCTGGCCGCGCGTCCCGACGACGCCTGGCGGCTGCTCGGCGAACTGGACGAGGTGCTGGACCGCCTCTTCGGCCCCCGCACCTTCCGACCCTTCACCCTCAATCCCTAGGGAGGCTGCCATGGGCAGCGGAATCTGGTCCACCGACGTGTACGACGCCGCCGACCGCTACCGGCGGGCCACCGGCGCGAGCGCATTCTCCTACAGCGACAGCGGGGCGCGGACTGTGCACCCCGCGCTCGATCCCCGCGGCGCGGCCCGGGAGAGCCGTGACTCCGACGAGCACCCGCAATCGACGCCCATCGCGGTGCTCTTCGACGTGACCGGCTCGATGGGGCACGTCCCCCGGGTGCTCCAGAGCAAGCTGCCGCAGCTGCTCGGCCTGCTGCTCCGCCAGGGTTACGCCCGCGACCCGCAGGTCATGTTCGGCGCGATCGGCGACGCCACCTGCGACCGGGTGCCGTTGCAGATCGGCCAGTTCGAGTCCGACAACCGGATGGACGACGACCTCGGGCGGATCGTGCTGGAGGGCGGCGGCGGTGGCCAGATGACCGAGTCCTACGAGCTGGCCATGTACTTCATGGCCCGGCACACGGTCACCGACAGCTGGTCGAAGCGGGGCCGGCGCGGCTACCTGTTCCTGATCGGCGACGAGCTGGCGTACCCCCGGGTGGACCGGCGGCAGGTGGCCCGGCTGATCGGCGACGACCTGCGCGAGGACGTGCCGCTGCGGCAGATCGTCGACGAGGTGACCCGCCGCTGGGACACCTACTACCTGCTCCCGGCCGGCAGCGCGTACGCGGGCAACCGCACGGTGCTCGACTTCTGGCGCGACCTGCTCGGGCAGCACGCGGTCGAGCTGGACGACCTGGACGCGGTTTGCGAGACCATCGCGCTCACCGTCGGCCTCGGCGAGCAGGCCATCGACCTGGACGCCGGGCTGCGCGACCTGGACCGGGCCGGCTCCACGGCCGGCCGGACCGTCTCCAGGGCGCTCGCCCCGCTGGGCGGCGGCCGGCGCGCGGTGGCCACGCTGCCGTTCGCCCCGACCGACGGCAGCGGGGTCACCCGGCTGTGAGGCACGTGATGGTGGTCGACCTCGGCTACGGCGACGCCGGCAAGGGCACCGTCGTCGACTGGCTCTGCGCGAGCCGGCCGGTGCACACGGTGGTCCGGTTCAACGGGGGCGCGCAGGCGGCGCACAACGTCGTGCTGCGCGACGGACGACACCACACGTTCGCGCAGTTCGGCGCCGGTACGTTCCGCCCCGGGGTCCGGACGCACCTGTCGCGGCACGTGGTGGTGGACCCGCTGGCGCTGGCCGCCGAGGCCGACCACCTCACGGCGGTCGGGGTGCCCGATGCGCTCGACCGGCTGACCGTGGACGGGGAGGCGCTGCTGGCCACCCCGTACCACCGGGCCGCCAACCGGGCGCGGGAGATCGCCCGGGGAGCCGACCGGCACGGCTCCTGCGGGCTGGGGGTGGGCGAGGCCGTCGCGTACGGCCTCGCCCACCCCGACGAGGCGCCCCGAGTGGCGGACTGCCACCACCCGGCGGTGCTGCGCCGCCGCCTCACCGCGCTGCGGGACCGGCTCACCGCCGAACTGGGCCCGCTGGACGCCCCGCCGGTCGAGGACTGCCTGCCCGCGTACGCCGGCTTCGCCGACCGGGTGGCGATCGTCGACCGGGCCTGGCTGTCCGGGGCGCTGCGGGCCGGGACCTGCGTCTTCGAGGGTGCGCAGGGGGTGCTGCTGGACGAGTGGCACGGCTTCCACCCGTACACCACGTGGAGCACAACCACCTTCGCCAACGCCGAGACGCTGCTCGCCGAGGCCGGGCTGGCCGGCACCGCGCAGCGGCTCGGCGTGCTGCGGGTGACCACCACCCGGCACGGCCCCGGGCCGCTGGTCACCGAGGACCCGGCGCTGCCGTTCGACGATCCGCGCAACCCGACCAACCCCTGGCAGGGCCGGTTCCGGTTCGGTCACTTCGACGCGGTCGCCCACCGCTACGCGCTGGCCGTGGCGGGCGGGGTGGACGGGCTGGCCCTCACCCACCTCGACCTGGCCGGGCCGGGCCTGCGGATCTGCCGCCGCTACGACACCGTCGACCGGCTCACCCCCGGCCCGGCCGGCGACCTGGACCGCCAGGCCGCGCTCACCGCGCGGCTGCTCCGGGCCCGCCCGGTCCTCGACGAGGCGCCCGCCGACTGGCCGGCCGCGGTGGCGGCCGAGCTGGGCGCGCCGGTGCTGCTCACCTCGCACGGCCCGACCGCCGAGGACAAGGTCCCCGTCCTCGCGGGCGCCGTTTCCGCTTCCCGCTGACACCGCAGCACCGAGCATGGGGGCATGGGGGACCTGCTCGACCTGCTGCGCCAGACGGCGACCTCGCCGTGGGTGTACCTGGTGATCATCGCGGTCACCGCGGTCGACGCGTTCTTCCCGGCGGTGCCGGGCGAGACCGTGGCGATCACCGCCGGGGTCTTCGCGGCCGGCGGGGAGCCGCACCTGGTCGGGGTGATCGTGGCCGCCGCGTTCGGCGCGCTCCTCGGCGACCACGTCTCGTACGCCATCGGGCGCGGCGGCGGCGCGCAGCGGCTGGCCCGGCTGCCCGCCGGCAGCCGGCGCCGGGCGGGTTCCGAGTGGGCCCACCGCGCACTCGACCGGCGGGGCGGGATCATCCTGACCACCGCCCGGTACGTCCCCGGCGGCCGGACCGCCGTCACCCTGACCATGGGCGCGGTCCGCTACCCGGCCCGCTCCTTCCTCATGTACGACGCGCTGGCCTGTGGCAGCTGGGGAATCTACTGCGGGCTGCTCGGCTACTTCGGCGGGCTGGCCTTCGCGCACAACCCGATCCAGGGCCTGCTCGCCGGCGTGGGCATCTCGGTGGCGGTCACCGGCCTGTTCGAGGCCGCGCGCTGGGCCCGCCGCCGCGCCCGCGCCCGGGCCACCGCGCGCCGCTGACCCGGGTTCTCACTCCTCCAGCAGGTCGGCGTCGTGGACCAGGATGGCGAGCTGGACCCGGTTGGCCACGCCGAGCTTGGCCAGCGCCCGGCTGACGTACGTCTTCACGGTCGCCTCGCTCGCGCCGAGCCGGCGGGCCACCTCGGCGTTCGCGTCGCCCCGGGCCACCTCCCGGACGATCGCCGCCTCCCGGTCGGTGAGCCGGGCCAGCCGCTGCCGGGCGGCTTCCCGCCGGGCCGGGCCGCGGTCGGCGAACGAGCTGATCAGCCGCCGGGTCACCGTCGGGGCGAGCATGGCGTTGCCGGCCGCGACGGTCCGCACGGCGGCCGCGAGTTCCCGGGGCGGGGTGTCCTTGAGCAGGAAGCCGACCGCGCCGGCGCGCAGCGCGGCGTGCACGTACTCGTCCCGGTCGAACGTGGTGAGCATGACGACCTTCGGCCCCTCGGCGACGATCCGGGGCGCGGCGGTCAGCCCGTCGGCGCCGGGCATGCGGACGTCCAGCAGCACCACGTCAGGCCGCAGCCGGACGGCGGCGGCCAGCGCCTCGGCCCCGTCGGCCGCCTCGCCGACCACCACGATGTCCGGCGCGGCCTCCAGGATCAGCCGCAGGCCGGCGCGGACCAGTTGCTCGTCGTCGGCGATCAGGGTACGGATCATGGCCGGTCCGCCACCGGTACCAGCGCCCGCAGCAGGAACCCGCCGTCGGAGGTCGGGCCGGCCGACAGCCGCCCGCCGACCAGCTCGACCCGCTCGCGCAGCCCGACCAGGCCGAGCCCGGCACCGGGCAGGGCGGGGCCGGGCCGGGTGGGCGGGCCGTTGCGGACGGCGACCTCGATCCCGTCGGGCAGGTGCCGCAGGCGGACGGTGACCTCCGCGTCCGAGGCGTGCTTGCGCACGTTGGTCAGCCCTTCCTGGACCACGCGGTGCACGGTGCGGGCCACCGCGCCGGGCACTGGCCGGGGCGGCCCCTCGTCCTGCCGGTTCACCCGCAGGCCGGCCGCCCGGGACTCCCGGACCAGTTCGTCGACCGCGTCCAGCCCCGTGGGCGGAAGCGGGCTGCCGTCGCCGGCCCGCTGGCGCAGCACGCCGAGCACCTCACGCAGGTCGGTCAGGGCCGCCCGGCCGGTGGAGCGGATCAGGGTTGCCGCCTCGACGGTGGCCGGGTCGGCGGCGGTCACCTCCAGCGCCCCGGCGTGCACCACCATGAGCGAGACCCGGTGCGCCACCACGTCGTGCATCTCCCGGGCGATCCGGGCCCGCTCCTCGGCGCGTACCCGGTCGGCGCGCGCCTCCTGCTCGCGTTCCAGGCGTTCGGCGCGGTCCCGCAGGGCGGCCAGCGTGTCCCGCCGGGCGCCGATCCACAGGCCGGCGACCAGCGGGAAGACCACCACCCAGGCGAAGAGCACCGCGGCGTTGGCGCCGGTGGCGGTGGTCAGCCGGCGCTCACCGCCGACCGCGACGCCGACGGCCACCCCGAGCAGGGCGACGACTCCCGCACCGAGCAGGTACGCGGCGAGGCGCCGGCCGCGCAGCGCGACCCCCGCCCGCCAGGAGGCCAGGACGGCGGCCGGGGAGGCGGCCAGGACGAGCCAGCCGACCGCCGCCGCGGCGACCAGCGGCCAGCGGCGGGCCGCGAGGGCGGCGGCGCCCGAGACCAGCGCCACGACCAGAACCAGCAGGCGGGGCAGCGGCGAGCGGACGCCCAGGGCGCCGGTGGCCGACGCCCAGGTGCTGGCGGCCACCAGCGCGGCGAGCAGGAGCGGCGTGTGCCGCTCGGCCCGCCGCAGCAGGGCGGCGCGGGTGGTCACCCGGCGAGCCTAGGCCGCGCGGGCGCGCGCCGGGACGTACCTCCGGGAGGGTTGGGGGCCGACCCCGACGGCCCTCGGGGTACGACGCGACGAAAGTAACCGTCGCCGGGCGACCGACGGCAGATGGCGGGGACGGGCGGCGCGACCAGCATCGGGGCCATGGATTCCGTGCTCGACCTGCTCCACCAGACCATGTCCTCGCCCTGGGTCTACCTGGCGCTGTTCGCCATCGCGGTGGTCGACGGCTTCTTCCCGGTGGTGCCGAGCGAGACCGCCGTGATCACGGCCGGGGTGTTCGCCGCCACCGGCCAGCCCGACCTGCCGCTGGTGGTCGCGGTGGCCGCGCTGGGCGCGTTCGCCGGCGACCACGTCTCGTACGCGATCGGCCGGCACGGCGGCGGCCGGCTGCTGGCCCGGCTCCCGGCGACCGTTGCGGATGGCGGCCCGGCGTCGGACGTGCCCGGTCGGAGCGGTCGTGGCAGCCGGCGGCGGGCCGCGGTGGAGTGGGCCGGGCGGGGCATCGCGGCGCGCGGCGGCCTGATCCTGGTCGTGGCCCGCTACGTTCCCGGTGGACGAACGGCCGTCACCCTGACCATGGGTGCGACCCGTTTTCCCCGGCGGCGGTTCCTCGCCTTCGACGCGCTGGCCGCGATCTCCTGGGGGGTCTACTCGGCGCTGGTCGGCTACCTGGGCGGGCTCGCCTTCGAGCGGGACCCGGTCCGCGGGCTGCTGGTGGGGCTCGGGCTGGCGCTGACCCTGACCGTGGTCGTGGAGGCGGTGCGCTGGGCCCGGGGCCGGGTCAGCCGGCCGTTGGGTGCCAGGTGATCCCGCGCAGCAGCTGGTCGGCGCCGAGCCAGGCCACGTTCATCATCCGGGTGGCGGTCTTCTCCGGGTCCGCCTCCGGGTGGTCGGCCAGCCAGTCGGCCAGCGACTCGGTCGCGCCGACCAGGGCGTACGCGACGACCTCCAGGTCCGTGGCGCCGACCTCGCGTCCCTCGGCGCGCAGCGCGTGGTCGAGCATCCCGGCGACCACCTCGACCAGCCGGCCGCGCATGGTGGCCAGCTCGGCGGCGAACGGCTGGGAGCCGCGGGCCTGCCGGTAGAGCACCGCCCAGCCGTCCCGGTGCGCGCCGACGAAACCGAAGAAGGCGCGCAGCCCGCGCCACAGCCGCTCGTCGGCCGGCAGGTCGGGAGCGGCCGCCCCGGCGATGGCCTCCATCATCCGGGTGCCCTCCCGGTGCAGGCAGGCGACGAAGAGCTCTTCCTTCGTGCCGAGGTAGGCGTAGACCATCGGCTTGGAGATGCCCGCGTCCTCGGCGATCTCGTCCATGCTGGCGGCGTGGAAGCCCCGGCGGGAGAAGACCTTGACCGCCGCGTCGAGCATCTGCTGCTCGCGCACGGCGCGAGGAAGGCGCTTGAAGGTCGGTGTGCTGGACACCCTTGCGAGCATACCTACTCGTGCGTAGGGTTACGCCAGAGTAACCAAAGTCGGCTCGCCCGAGAGGTGCATCCCCCATGAGTGACTTCGACCCGGCCAACTTCGCGAACGTCGGCCCGAAGGAGTTCGCGCAGCTGGTCAAGTCCACCCCCGACGACAAGATCGCCGAGGTGATGTCCGGCGACCTGCGCGGCAAGATCTTGAGCGAGGTCTTCAACCGGATGCCGACGCTGTTCCGGGCCGACCGGGCCGGCTCCACCAACGCGGTCATCCACTGGAACATCACCGGTCGCCCCGACGGTGGCACCGACACCTACGAGATCGTCATCGAGAACGGCACCTGCACCGCCTCGGAGACCCCGGCCCGGGACCCGAAGCTCAGCCTCACCATGGGCCCGGTCGAGTTCCTGAAGATCGTCTCCGGTGGCGGCAACCCGGTCATGATGTTCATGACCGGCAAGCTGAAGGCCAAGGGCGACCTGGGCCTCGCCGCCAACATCGCCAACCTGTTCGACATCCCCAAGGCTTGAGATGGCCGAGTTCTCGCTCGACCTGAACGAGGAACAGCGGGACCTTCGCGACTGGGTGCACGGCTTCGCCGCCGAGGTCGTGCGCCCGGCCGCGGCCGAGTGGGACGCCCGGGAGGAGACTCCCTGGCCGGTCATCCAGGAGGCCGCGAAGGTCGGCCTGTACGGCTTCGAGTTCCTCGCCACCTGCTGGGCCGACCCCACCGGACTCTCCCTCCCCATCGCCAGCGAGGAGCTGTTCTGGGGTGACGCCGGGATCGGCCTGAGCATCTTCGGCACCTCGCTGGCGGTCGCCGCCATCTACGGCGCCGGCACCCCCGACCAGCTCGTCGAATGGGTGCCGCAGTGCTTCGGCGACGTCGACCAGCCCGCCGTCGCCGCGTTCTGCACCACCGAGCCGGAGGCCGGCTCCGACGTCGGGTCGATGCGGACCCGCGCGGTCTACGACGAGGCCACCGACGAGTGGGTGCTCAACGGGCAGAAGGCGTACGCCACCAACGGCGGCATCGCCGGGGTGCACGTGGTGACGGCCTCGATCGAGCCGGAACTTGGCTCGCGGGGGCAGGCCGCGTTCGTCGTGCCGCCGGGCACGCCCGGGCTCACCGCCACCCGCAAGCTGCGCAAGCTCGGGCTGCGCGCCTCGCACACCGCCGACGTCTTCCTCGACGACGTACGGGTGCCGGGGCGCTGCCTGCTCGGCGGCAAGGAGGCGCTCGACGAGCGGCTCGCCCGGGCCCGCACCGGCCAGCGCGCCTCCAGCCAGGCGGCGATGCGCACGTTCGAACTGTCCCGCCCGACCGTCGGCGCGCAGGCGCTCGGCGTGGCCCGCGCCGCGTACGAGTACGCCCTCGACTACGCCAAGGAGCGGGTCCAGTTCGGACGCCCGATCATCGAGAACCAGGCGGTCGCGTTCGCGCTCGCCGACATGAAGATGGAGATCGACGCGGCCCGGCTGCTGGTCTGGCGGGCCTCCTGGATGGGACGCAACAACCGGCCGTTCAGCGCGGGCGAGGGCTCGATGTCCAAGCTCAAGGCCGGTGAGGTGGCCGTCTCGGTCACCGACAAGGCCGTCCAGCTCCTCGGCGGCGCCGGCTTCCTCCGCGACCATCCGGTCGAGCGGTGGTACCGGGACGCCAAGATCTACACCATCTTCGAAGGCACCTCCGAGATCCAGCGGTTGGTCATCTCCCGAGCCATCTCCGGTATGCAGATCCGCTGATCGCCGGCGGACCCCGACCCGACCCGCGACGGCACCGCCGTGCCGGGCGGTACCCCGTCGCGGGTCGGGCCGCCGGTCCACGTTCCGGGTGTCCGCAGACTGGGCGACTGATCACGTCGGCTGGGCCCCGCGCCGCCGCCGGTGCATGATCGGGAGACCACGAACGCGAAGGAGGGTTGCGACTTGGACCTGCCGTTCATCGTCGCCACGCTGACGCGACGCGGACTGCTCAACCCGGGCCGCCCGATCCGGGTGGCCTCCCAACTCAACGCGCTGCGCCGGTGGGGCTGGAGCCTCGCCGGGGAGCTGCGCCAGGCCGCCGCCCGCGACCCCGGGCGCACCGCCGTCGTCGACGAGCACGGTGCCGCGCTGACGTACCAGGAGCTGCTGGACCGGTCGGAACGGCTGGCCCGGTCGATGCGGGCCGGCCTCGGCGTGCAGGGCGGCGACCGGGTGGGTGTGCTCTGCCGCAACCACCACGGCCTGATCGAGGCGATTGTCGCCGCGATGCTGCTCGGCGCGGACGCCGTACTGGTCAACACCGGTCTGTCCGCGGCGCAGCTGGCCACCGTGACCGAGGAGCAGGGCCTGCGCGTGCTCGTGCACGACGCCGAGTTCGCCGAGCGGGTCCTCGGCCTCCCCGCCGAGCTGCACCGGGTCGACGAGCGCCGCCAGGAGGAGCTGATCGCCGGCGCGCTGCCCGGGGACCAGCTCCAGCCGCCGGAGCGGGACGGCCGGACCATCGTGCTCACCTCCGGCACCACCGGCGCGCCCAAGGGCGCCCGCCGGCCCACGCCGCACGGCTTCGGCCCGCTCGTGTCCATCATCGACCGGATTCCGCTGCACGTGCACGACACCGTGCTGATCGCCGCGCCGATCTTCCACACCTGGGGGTACGCCGCCCTGCAGGTGTGCTTCGCGCTGCGCGCCACGATCGTGCTGCACCGGCGGTTCGACCCGGCCGCCACGCTGGCCGCCCTGGCCGGGCGGTCCTGCGACGCGCTCTTCGCCGTACCGGTGATGCTGCAACGGCTGATGGAGGTGCCGCCGCCCGAGCCGCGGCCGCCGCTCAAGGTGGTCGCGGTCAGCGGCTCCGCCCTCCCCGGCGGCCTGGCCACCGCCTTCATGGACCGCTACGGCGACGTCGTCTACAACCTCTACGGCTCGACCGAGGTCTCCTGGGCCTCCATCGCCGGCCCGGCGGACCTGCGCGCCGCCCCCACCACGGCGGGCCGCCCGCCGCACGGCACCCGGCTCGAAATCGTGGACGACGCCGGCGAACCGATCCGGGACGGACGGGTCGGCCGGATCTTCGTGGGCAACGAGATGCTCTTCGAGGGCTACACCTCGGGGGCCGGCCGGGAGAGCCGCGACGGCCTGCTGGACACCGGCGACCTGGGCCGGATGAACGCCGACGGCCTGCTCTTCGTCGACGGGCGGGCCGACGACATGATCGTCTCCGGCGGGGAGAACGTATTCCCGTCCGAGGTGGAGGACCTCATCGCCCGGCTGCCGCAGGTCCGCGAGGTCGCGGTGATCGGCGTGCCGGACGCCGACTACGGCCAGCGGCTGGCCGCGTTCCTGGCCCTGCACCCCGGCGAGACACTCGACCCGGAGGCGGTCCGCGAGTACGTCCGGCACTACCTGGCCCGCTTCTCGGTGCCCCGGGACGTGGTGTTCGTGAAGTACCTGCCGCGCAACGCCACCGGCAAGGTGCTCAGCCGCGAACTGCGCCGCTACTACGGCTGATCCACAGGGGACGGACGGGCGGGCGCCGCCGGTGGTACCTTCCCCCTGCGCCGGCGCTACCGGCAGAGTCTCTCACCCCCACCGGGAGCCGCCCGCATGGTCCGGATCCGTCGGCGCTGGGCCCTCGGCCTTCTGCTGGGCGGCGTCTCCGCCACGGCGCTCGGCACCAGCGAGCCCGTGCTCAGCCGCCGCCGCGACGGCCCGCCGGTCCGCCGCCAGTCCCCGCCGGTCGAGGTGGAGAACCGCGCGGCCGGCGAGCCCTGGTGGCCGGACGACACCCGGGCCGCCGACGACCGGCGGCGGCAGATCCAGGGGTACGCCTCGACGACCAGCCTCGCCCCCGGCGAGTCCGTCGACTTCCACGTCGCGGTCAACCCGGCCGGCCGGTTCCGGATCACCGTGCACCGGCTCGGCTGGTACGACGGCGCCGGCGCCCGGACCATGCTGACCAGCCCGGAAATGGACGGCACGCCGCAGCCGGTGCCGGCCGCCGACCCCGCCACCGGGGCGATCGCCTGCCGCTGGCCGGTGTCCTGGACCCTCCGCATCCCCGAGGACTGGACCTCCGGCCTCTACCAGGCGGTCTTCACCTCCGCCGACGGCTGGCGCGCGTGCACCCCGTTCGTCGTGCGGGACGACCGGCGGGCCGCCGCGCTCTGCGTGGTGCTGCCGGTGACCACCTGGCAGGCGTACAACCAGTGGCCGCGGGACCGGCGGGCCGGCAAGAGCCTCTACAACGGCTACGCGGCCAGCGGGCGGCGCGATCCGGCGCCGCGGGCGCGCGAGGTCTCCTTCGACCGGCCGTACGCCGGCGCCGGCTTGCCGGCGCAGTTCAGCCGGGACCACGACGCCGTCCAGTGGCTGGAGCGCAACCGCTACGACGTCAGCTACGCGACCAGCTTCGACCTGCACTCCGGCCGGCTCGACCCGGCCCGGCACCAAGGGCTGGTGTTCTGCGGGCACGACGAGTACTGGTCGGCCGAGATGCGCCGGGCCGCCGAGGCCGGGCTGGCCGGCGGCACCAGCCTCGCCTTCCTCGGCGCCAACAGCGTCTACTGGCACATCCGGGTGCGTCCCGCCGCCGACGGCCGCCCCGAGCGGGTCGTCGCCTGCGCCAAGGCCATCCCCGACCCGGACGAGGACGCCACCGGGCCGACGGTGACCTGGCGCAACCTCGACCTCCCCGAGCAGGCGCTGCTCGGCGTCCAGTACAACGGCATCGTCGTCACCCCGCAGCCGCTGGTGGTCCGGTCAGCCGACCACTGGGTGTGGGCCGGGACCGGGGTGGCTGACGGGGACCGCATCCCCGGGATCGTCGGCGGCGAGGCGGACGGCGTCCACCCGACCACCGCCCGGCCCGTCGGGGTCGACGACACCCTGCTCAGCGCCTCGCCCTACCCCGCACAGCAGGGCGGGCGGCGGATACAGAACACCCACGTGTACGAGACGCCCGGGGGCGCGGTGGTCTTCGCCACCGGCACCCTCTGCTGGACCATGGCGCTGAACCGGCGCGGGAACCGCGACGAGCGAATCGAGCGGGCCACCGCCAACGTGCTCGACCGGATGATCGGCAGCGCGCCGGCCGACCGCCCGGAGCAGCCGGGCGGAACCGGCTCAAGCCTGGTGGATCGGCCCGGGGGCCCGACCGAGCACGACTAGCTGCGCCAACCCCTGCACGGTCACCGCCGGCCGCTGGTGGTCGGTGACCAGCGACGCGGCCATCGTCTCGCCGCACCACTCGGCCTGAGGCGAGGCCAGCCGGGGTCGCCCCGTCAGGCGGGCAGACCGACCCGGCGGTCCACGGCGGCTGCGGCGATGTCGGAGCGGTGGTGCGAGCCCGCCAGCTCGATGCCGCGGACCACCTCGTAGGCGGCGTCACGCGCGGCGGCCAGGTCGGGGCCGGTGGCCGTACCGCAGAGGACCCGGCCACCGGCGGAGCGCAGCGTGCCGTCGGCGTCCCGGCGGGTGCCGGCGTGGATGACCCCGGCCCGGTCCGCGCCGGTGATCACGTCACCGGTACGCGGCGCCGCCGGATAACCCTCGGCCGCCACCACGACGGTGACCGCCGCGCCGTCGCGCCAGCGCAGCGGCGGGTGCGCGGCCAGCGTGCCGGTGGCGGCGGCGTGCAGCAGCCCGCCCAGCGGCGTCTCCAGCAGGGCGAGCACCACCTGGGTCTCCGGGTCGCCGAAGCGGGCGTTGAACTCGATCACGCGCGGGCCGGCGGCGGTCATCGCCAGGCCCACGTAGAGCAGGCCCGCGAACGGGGTGCTCCGCCGGCGCAACTCCGCCAGCGTCGGGTGCACCACGTCGCGCATCACCTCGTCGACCAGGCCGGGCGGTGCCCAGGGCAGCGGCGCGTACGCCCCCATGCCACCGGTGTTCGGCCCGGTGTCGCCGTCGCCGACCCGCTTGAAGTCCTGGGCGGGCAGCAGCGGCACGGCGGCCTCGCCGTCGGTGACCACGAAGAGGGAGACCTCGGGACCGGCCAGATACTCCTCGATCACCACCCGGCCGCACTCCTCGGCGTGCCGCTCGGCGGTGGCGCGGTCATCGGTCACCACGACGCCCTTGCCGGCGGCCAGCCCGTCGTTCTTCACCACGTACGGCGCGCCGAACTCGTCCAGCGCCTTCCCGACGCTCGCCGCGTCGGTGCAGGTGTACGCCCGGGCGGTCGGCACACCGGCGGCGGTCATCACGTCCTTGGCGAACGTCTTCGAGCCCTCCAGCCGAGCCGCCTCGGCCGACGGGCCGAACGCCGCGATGCCCTTGGCGCGCACGGCGTCGGCGACCCCCGCCACCAGCGGCGCCTCCGGCCCGATCACCACCAGGTCGGCCGCCACCTCGACGGCGAGCGCCGCGACCCCCGCCGGATCGGTGGCGTTCACCTCCCGCAGCTCAGCCACCGCCGCGATCCCGGGATTCCCCGGAGCCGCCACCAGCGCCGAGACAGAGGGATCGCCGGCCAGCCCGAGCGCGAGCGCATGCTCCCGCCCCCCACCACCCACAAGAAGAACCCGCACGAGCGCATCCTACTGACCACCCCACCCCGCCCCGTCGATCATGAGGCGCCCCGCCCGGATGGTGGTCTCCGCGCGTTGACCGCCTGTCGGACCACCCAGGGGATGTAGTCGGGGCGGAGGGTGTCGGCCCAGGTGAAGCGCAGCACCGTCCAGCCGGCGTTGACCAGGCGATTCTGCCGGTGCCGATCGGCGTAGAGCGCGCTCGGCCCGCCATGCGCCCGCCGGCCGTCCGCCTCGGCGATGACCCGGGCGGCGCGCCAGCCCAGGTCACCGACGCCCAGCAGGTAGCCGTCGCCGTCGCGCACCTCCACCTGAAGGGCGTCCGGCGGGATCCGGCCGTCAACGCAGCGAAGCCGGGTACGCGTCTCCAGCGGCGACTGGGCCAGGCCGTTCGCCTCGGCGAGGTGGCCACGCGCGGCGACTGCGCCGCGTCGCCCGCGGAGCAGCGACGGGATCCGTTCGAGATCGCCCGGATCGAGCAGGCGTCGGTTCAGCGCGGAATCCAACAGCGAGACCGCCTGGTACCGGTCCTCCCGCAGCACGAGATCGGCCACCGTGCGTAGCGGACTGGTCGCCATGACCCCGGCCACACGCAGGACCTGCCCGGGCCCGATGACGAACTGACGCACCGCCACCTCGGGATGGGACGCACGGACCGGTCGCGCCGCAGGGCCAGGCACCGACAGGTGGATCACGTCGCTGCGCGGCAGTCCCTCGATGCGGTGCAACTCGGCGGCGGTGCCGAGCACTGCCGTGGCGCCCGGACCGAACGAGGCGACTGCCGCTCTGATCCGCGCACGTCGGGGGGATGTCGTCGTAGGCGTCCGCGTCGACCAGATAGCCGCCACGGGCCAGGGGACGCCACGGGCCAGGGGACGCCACCGGCCCGCCCGGCACATGCGCTGCACCTCGTGCCCGCTGAAGCCGGCGGCACGCGCCTGAGCCAGCGTCACCACACCGTCTCGAGCCGCGGCAACCCGCCGCACGATCGCCAGAGCATCCACAACCCGGCACGATCCACCGCCCCGCCCGAACTTACGACCCCTGTGGACAACCCTGTGGACACAGACGACAACCGGCAGGGTTGATCATGAAGTTATTGCGACCGAACTCGGCGTGTCCGAGCAATAACTTCATGATCACCGGGGCCGGCCGACGCGGGCCGACGCGAGAGGGCCCGGGAGGGCGGGGTTGGTTAGGGGAGGAGGGGGTGGCGGATTACGTTTTCCTCGCGGCCGGGGCCTACGCCCACGATGCTGACCTTGGTGCCGCAGAGTTCCTCGATGCGGGCGATGTAGCGTCGGGCGTTCTCCGGGAGGTCTTCCTCGGTTCTGGCCTTGGTGATGTCTTCCCACCAGCCGTCGAGCTCTTCGTAGACCGGGGTGGCGTGGTGGAAGTCGGTCTGCGTCATCGGCATGTCGTCGAAGCGCACGCCGTTGATCTCGTAGCCGACGCAGAGCGGCACCTTGGGCATGCCGGTCAGCACGTCCAGCTTGGTGATGACCAGGTCGGTGACGCCGTTGAGGCGGCAGGCGTACCGGGCCACGACGGCGTCGAACCAGCCGGTGCGGCGCTCGCGGCCGGTGGTGGTGCCGTACTCGTGGCCGACCTTGCGCAGGTGCTGGCCGTTGTCGTCGAACAGCTCGGTCGGGAACGGGCCGGAACCCACCCGGGTGGTGTACGCCTTGCTCACCGCGATGACCTTGGTGATGGCGGTCGGCGGGATGCCCGCGCCCACGCACGCCCCGCCCGCCGTTGGGTTCGACGAGGTGACGAAGGGGTAGGTGCCGTGGTCCATGTCGAGCATGGTGGCCTGGGCGCCCTCCAGCAGGACGGTCTCGCCGCGGTCCAGCGCGTCCCAGAGCATGACCCGGGTCTCCGCGATGTACGGCGTGAGCCGCTCCGCGTAGCCCAGGTACTCCTCGATCGTCGCGTCGAGGTCGATCGCCTTGCGGTTGTAGACCTTGAACAGCAGCTGGTTCTTCTCGCGGAGCGCCAGCTCCAGCTTCTTGCGCAGGATGCCGGGGTCCAGCAGATCCTGGAGCCGGATGCCCATCCGGGCGACCTTGTCGCCGTACGCGGGGCCGATGCCCCGGCCGGTGGTGCCGATCCGGGAGCTGCCCAGGTAGCGCTCGACCACCCGGTCCAGCGCCCGGTGGTGCGGCATGATGAGGTGCGCGTCACCCGAGATCCGCAGCCGGGAGACGTCCACGCCCCGCTCGGCGAGGCCGTCGATCTCCTCCAGCAGCACCTTCGGGTCGACCACCACGCCGTTGCCGATGACGATCATCGCGTTCGGCGACAGCGCGCCGGACGGCATCAGGTGCAGCGCGTACTTCTGGCCGTCCGGGGTGATCACCGTGTGGCCGGCGTTGTTGCCGCCGGAGTAGCGCACGACGTAGTCGACCCGCTCACCCAGCAGGTCGGTAACCTTGCCCTTGCCCTCGTCGCCCCACTGAGCGCCGATGAGCACGATCGCTGGCATCTTCTCCGCCTCCAGAAGGCTCGGGTGCCAGGTGGCGACCGGTCGGCGAGCCCGGGGTGTCAGGCTAACAAGTAGTGACGGCGGGACCGGCAGGGGTTCGTCGAGAAGCAGGAGGCTCCTTCGTGTACGACGTGGTGCTGCTCACCCTCGGCTCGGAGCGGGACGCTCCCGGCGGTGGCTGCGGCAGCGGTGGAGCCTGCTGCGGTGGTGCCTCGGAGGCGGCCGGCGAGCGGCCCGAGGAGCGCTGCGAGACGCCGCGCGTACCGGTGCTGGCCTGCGCGGACGCGCTGACCGCCCGGGGTGCCCGGGTGGAGACGGTGACCGCCCGCTCGGACGCGGAGATCGACGAGGTGCTGGCCCGCCTCGACGGCCCGCCCCGCGCCGACGGCCTCACCTGGCCCGACCCCGACTCCAAGACCCGGCTGGTCGTCGCCACGGCGAGTAACGGACAGTTGCGCGCCGTGCTACGCCGGCTGGTCCGGCGGTACGCTCCGCCGCCCAGCCGCCGCCCCGCCGACCTGGCCGACAACCGGACGGTGCCCGACCTGCCCCCGGTCGCCGTACTCCCGCTCGACCCGGCCCGGTCCGGGACGGCGCGTGATCTGGCCGCGCAGCTCGGCCTGCCCCGCGACCCGGCGGCGGTGGCCGCCGCGGTGCTGGACGGCACCGCCCGCAGGCTCGACCTGCTGCGCAACGACGGCGGCTCGGTGACGCTGGACGGCGCGCTGCTGGGCGCGGCCGACGACGCGGGCCGGCCGCTGCACTGGCGGGCCCGGGTCGAGGTCGACGGCACCCTGCTGAGCAATGGCGAGGAGCCGATCATGGCCTGCGCGATCGGCAACGCCGGCGGGTACGCGCGCCTGGACGACGTGACGTTGCTGGCCGATCCGGACCCGTCCGACGGCCGGGTCGAGGTGGCCGTGGCCGTGCCCGTGGTCACCCGGTCCGCGTTGGGCAGGAAGAGGGTACGGCTGGAGGTGCGCCGGGCCCGCGGCCGCGCGGCGGCGGTCGTACCCCGCGACGGGAAGGTGCCCTTCCTCGACGACGGCGTCGAGGGGGAGCTGGGCCGGAAGCGGTCCTGGTGGACCGAGCCGGGCGCCTGGGCGGTCTGGACGGTCTGACCTCCATCGATCCCGCTCGGGCCATCCGGCCGACCGGACGGCCTATCCTCGGGCGGGAGGAATGGGGAGGAACCGTGGTGCACGAGAATGCCGACCGGGCCCACGTGCCGGGTCAACCGCAGGTGCCGGAGCGGGACATCGAACCGCTCTGGCCGCCCGAGCAGACCGACCCGGTCGTCACCGCCCCGCCGTGGGCGGCCCCGGCCCAGCCGAACGCGCCGGCCTGGCCCGTTCCGCCCGCCGACGCGCCGCCGTCGACCCCGTGGCCGCGTCCGCCCGCTCCCGACGCGATGCGGACCGATGACGACGTGCCCGCGCCCCGCGCGGCGCAGCCCTCGGTCGACCTGAACCTGCCGTTCACCCTCGACCAACCGGACGGCATGCAGGGCACGGCCGGCCTGCACGGCGCGGCCGAGCCCGACGGCGCGGCCGGCGGCCCGGTGACGACCAACCGAGGACCGGCGGACGTGGTCCGGGCGGATGCCGCGACCGACGCCGGAACGCCCGGTGGAGCGGAGAGCCCCGGCGACGGCGGGGCCGGCCCGCCGAACGGCCGGCCGGAGTCCCCCTGGGCGCAGCCTCCGCAGCGTGCGACCCCCGACCCCGCCACGCCGGCACGACAGACCGGACCGGTTCCGCCATCGGACCAGGTCGGCAGCCCGGTCCAGCCGCCCACCACCGGACCAGCGACCCCACCCGGCACCGCCGGCCCGACGCAGCCCACCACCGGCCCCACCGTTCCCTGGCCGGTGGCGGCCGAGGCCGGAGCCGCCCCACCGGCGTCGGACGATTCCCACGGCGGCCCCGAGAGCACCGGTGGGTCGCCCGAGGCCGCGGCGCCGCGGCTCGGCCCGTTCCCGCCCTCACCGGGTGTGCCGCTCCAGCAGCCCTACGGCGACGGGACGGCGTACCCGCCGGGACCGGTCGGCTACGGGCAACCGGCGCCGCCGCAGGCCGGGACGGCCGGCTGGTATCCGCCCGCCTGGCCGCAGCAGGCCGGCCCGCCCCCGCAGCCGGGCACACCGCACCAACCACCGGCGCCACCGCAGCAGCCCGGGCCGTCCCCGCAGCCGGGGCCGCAGCAGCCGGGGCCGGGAGCGTACCCGGAGCAGGGCTGGACGGCGGCGAGCGGTGCCCCGCCGACGGCGGAGGACTTCGCCCGGCGGCGGCAGGTCCGACCGGCCGACCCGGTCGCCACCATGGGCGTCCGCGCGGTGGTCAACAAGATCGGGCTGGTCCGGCTCCCGCCGGGGCGGCAGGAGCAGGAGATGCGGCGCGACATCGAGATGGTGCGCCGCAACTTCGGCGGGCTGCGCCAGGTGACCGTGGTCAACCCGAAGGGCGGCGCCGGCAAGACGGTCGCCATCCTGCTGCTCGCCATGACCTTCGGCCAGAAGCGCGGCGGCTACGTGCTGGCCTGGGACAACAACGAGACCCAGGGCACCCTCGGGATGCGGGCCCAGCAGGACTTCCACTCCCGCACGGTCCGGGACATGCTGCGCGACCTGGCCCAGTTCCAGGGGCCGCACGGCCGGGTCGGCGACCTGTCGCAGTACGTCCGCTCGCAGGGCGAGGGGATGTTCGACGTGCTCGCCTCGGACGAGTCGGCGACCGGCGGCGAGATGTTGACGGCCGCCGCGTTCGCCGAGATCCGCGAGGTGGTCAGCCGCTTCTACAAGCTGATCTTCGTGGACACCGGGAACAACGTCCGCGCGCAGAACTGGCAGGCCGCCATGGACGCCACCGACCAGCTGGTGGTCACCATGTCGGCGCGGAACGACTCGGCCGAGACCGCCGCCCGGATGCTCGACCACCTGGAGCAGAGCGGCCGGCAGCGGCTGGTCCGGCAGGCGGTGACTGTGGTGTCGATGCCGCCGTCGCGCAAGGAGATCGACCTGCCGGCCATCCAGGAGCACTTCGCCGCGCGGACCCGGGCGGTGCTGCTGGCGCCGTACGAGCGGCTCATCGACACCGGCGAGCCGATCCGGTACGGCCAGCTCTCCTCGGCCACCCAAGACGCCTGGCTGAAGATCGCCGCATCGGTGGCGGAGGGGCTGTAGGACGGGCGCGACGGCCGGCTCCTCGCGGGGAACCGGCCGCCGGCCGGGTCAGTGGCTGGCCAGGGCGTCCCCGGCGGCCGGGTCGCAGTCGCGGAGGAACTGCGCGCAGCGCGCCGCCTCGTCCGCCTCGCCGATCTCGCCGGCCGCCCGGGAGAGCACGTAGAGGCAGCGGAGGAAGCCCCGGTTGGGCCGGTGCGACCAGGGCACCGGGCCGTGGCCCTTCCAGCCGCTGCGGCGGAGCTGGTCGAGACCCCGGTGGTAGCCGGTGCGGGCGTACGCGTACGCCGGGATGACCTGGCCCGCGGCGAGCGCCCGGGTGGCCAGCGCCGCCCAGCCCGCGCTGTAGGTGGGGAAGCGGGCCGCGACCTCGGCGAACGCCTCGTCGGTGTCCTGCTCGGCGGCGGCCGCCAGCGCGGCGTCGGCCTCCTCGTGCACGGGCAGGAGGGTGGCCGGTGGCTCAGGCAACAGGTTCTGCATCGCCCCATTCAACCCGCTTCGCCCTGGGCCACGCGAGGGGGTCCGGACAGTCGGTCGGCTGAACGGCTGAGGGTTTCGTCACGCCTGCGGCGTCCCGCCCACGTACCCGCGGCCCATGCCGCGGCGGAGCTTTTTCCACTACAACTACAGATCCGGAGCCTCCCCAGGACCGGGTAGTGCAGGAGCCCGGCGGCCTGGCCACCGGGCTCCTGTCCGTGCCGCCCGGGTTTGCCGGCTTGCCGCCCCGGGGCAGGATGACCTGGTGCCCACCCCACCGCCCGCGGACGTCATCGAGCCGCACGACACCAGCATCGACGAGATCGAGACCCGGACCGAGTTCGACCGGCGGCTGGCCGAGGGGAGCCTCGCCGGCCTGACCGTGCAGGGTCTCCGCCTCGACCTGGACCCGGTCCCCGACCTGCGCGGCGTCGAGGTCGCCGGCACCCTCTTCGTGGGCTGCCGGTTCGCCGACCGCGAGGTCGGCGCCGACCTGGTCCGGCGTGGCGCGAACGTCGTCCCGCCCTTCTCCGGGCTGCCCTACCCGACCCAGCCGGCCCACCTCTACACCGCCGACGACCTGGCCGCCGGCTTCGCCGAGGGCGGCTTCGCCGGGATGTACGACACCCGGGTCTACGCGCACTTCCGGGCGCACGGCGGCGCCCTGCCCGACGTGCGGGAGGCGCTCGGCCAGCGGCTGCACGACCACGGCGTGGACAACGCCCTGGCCGACGCCACCCGGGCCTGGCTGGCCGTGCACGGGCCGCAGTCCGTGGTGGGCGTGATGGGCGGGCACGCCGTGCCGCGCGGCAGCGCCGCGTACCGGATGGCGGCGGTGCTGGGCTGGGAGCTGGCGCGGGCCGACCGGCTCGTGGTGACCGGTGGCGGTCCCGGCGTGATGGAGGCGGCCAACCTGGGCGCGTTCCTCGCGGCCTGGCCGGCGGAGGAGCTGACCGCGGCGATCGACCTGCTGGCCGGCGCGCCCGACTTCACCGACCACGACCGCTACACGGACGCGGCGCTGCAGGTCCGGGCCCGGTACGCGGCCGGGCCGACCCTGCCCACGCCCCGCCCGGCGGCGGCCGGCACCGAATGGGCCCGCTCGGGCGGCCTGGCCATCCCCACCTGGCTGTACGGCCACGAGCCGGCGAACCTGTTCGCCGGGCGGATCGCCAAGTACTTCTCCAACGCCATCCGGGAGGACACCATCCTCCGGCTGGCCCGGGGCGGGATCGTCTTCGCGCCCGGCCGGGCCGGCACGGTGCAGGAGGTGTTCCAGGCGGCCACCAAGACCTACTACGGCACCGACGGGGCGAGCGGCGCGTACGTCTTCCTGGATCGGACCTACTGGACCACCGAGCTGCCGGTGGAGTCGCTGCTGCGGCCGCTCTTCGCGGCCTCCCCGTTCGGCGACCTGTCGGCCACGGTCCACCTGACCGACGACGTCCGCGAGGCGGTTCGGGTGCTCACCGCGAGCTGAGACGCGCGGAGGCCGGCACCCGATCGGGTGCCGGCCTCCGGCTCACGCGGTGGTCACTTCATCGTGGTGCCGGTGGAGCGCAGGTGCTCGCAGGCCTCCACGACGCGGGCGGCCATGCCGGCCTCGGCGGCCTTGCCCCAGACGCGCGGGTCGTACATCTTCTTGTTGCCGACCTCGCCGTCGACCTTGAGCACGCCGTCGTAGTTCCGGAACATGTGGTCCGCGACCGGCCGGGTGAAGGTGTACTGGGTGTCGGTGTCGATGTTCATCTTCACCACGCCGTAGTCCAGCGCCTCGCGGATCTCCGACAGCAGCGAGCCGGAACCGCCGTGGAAGACCAGGCTGAGCGGCTTCTCCTTGCCGTACTTGGCGCCGACCGCCACCTGGATGTGGTGGAGCACCTCCGGGCGGAGCTTGACGTTGCCCGGCTTGTAGACGCCGTGCACGTTGCCGAAGGTCAGCGCCGCCATGTAGCGGCCCTTCTCGCCGAGGCCGAGCGCGTCGACCATGGCCAGACCGTCCTCGACGGTGGTGTAGAGCTTCTCGTTGATGGCGTTCTCGACGCCGTCCTCCTCGCCGCCGACGACGCCGACCTCGATCTCGAGGACGATCTTGCCCTTGGCGGCCTCGGTGAGCAGCTTCTCGGCGATCTCCAGGTTCTCCGCCACCGGCACGGCCGAGCCGTCCCACATGTGCGACTGGAAGAGCGGCTCCTGGCCGTTCTTCACGCGCTCCTGCGAGATGGCCATCAGCGGCCGGACGAACTTGTCCAGCTTGTCCTTCGGGCAGTGGTCGGTGTGCAGCGCGATGTTCACCGGGTACTTCTTGGCCACCTCGTGCGCGTACGCCGCGAAGGCCACCGCGCCGGTCACCATGTCCTTCACGGACGGGCCGGACAGGTACTCCGCCCCGCCGGTGGAGACCTGGATGATGCCGTCGCTCTCCGCGTCGGCGAAGCCCTTGAGCGCCGCGTTCAGCGTCTGGGAGGAGGTCACGTTGATCGCGGGGTACGCGTACCGGCCGGCCTTGGCCCGGTCCAGCATCTCCGCGTAGGCCTCGGGGGAAGCGATGGGCATGTCGAACGCTCCTTACTTACCGCTCTCGGCCGTGCAGGCCGCTCTCTTCCTTGGGTGCGCCGGACCGCGCTGTCCACCGCGGGAAGTATCCCGTAGGAGCGCGCGGCGGACACAACCGACCCGGGAACCGCTCACCGCTTCCCCAGCCTGTCCGGCACCACGACGCTGATCAGCCAGCTCACCACCGCCATCACGATGGCGCCCCAGAAGGCCGCCCAGAAGCCGTCCACGTGGAACGGCAGATCCAGCCCGCGGGCGATCCAGTCGGTGAGCAGGAACAGCAGGGCGTTGACCACGAGCGCGAACAGACCGAGTGTGAGCAGGTAGAACACGCAGCCGAACACCTTGATGACCGGCTTCAGCACGGCGTTGACCACGCCGAAGATGAGCGCCACCACGACCAGGGTGAACGCCGTGTTCGCCCCGTTGCGGCCGGTCACCTCCACGCCGGGCACGATGAGCGTGGTGATCCACAGTGCGATCGCGGTGATCGCCAGCCGGATCAGGAACCCCACGCCATCATCCTGGCACCGGGTGCTCGCCCCGGAGGGGACAATCGCCGACTCCACCGTTCCACCCCGCTCCCGAGCGGGGACCCGGGTCAGCCCGTACGGTGTGGTGGGAACTGTCCGCACCGAGATCCAGGGAGGGAAGATGGGTCAGCCCGACGAGGACTTCGCCCCGAGCGACCACCTCGCTCCGGAGGAGCGGGACCTGGAGGCGGAGCCGGCCGACGCGGTCGAGCAGGCTGCGGCGGTCACCCCCGACGACGCCGACGGCGAGCCGCACCGGGGGCTGGAGGTCGGCGACTGGGACGCCATGGAGCAGGCCCGGGTGGTCACCGCCGACGAGGACGACTACCGCTGAGCCGCGCGGGCGGGGCCGGCTGGCCCCGCCCGCATCAGCGCAGGCTGGTGACCTGTTCCGGGTGGGCAGCGGTCCACGCACCGAGCTGGTCGCCGCGCAGCGCGTCGAGCAGGCCGGGGGCCAGCGCGGGGTCGAGCCGGAACCCGTACGGCTGCTTCTCCTGATACCGGACCGGCAGGCCCACGGCGACGGGCTCGGCGGTGGCCGCTTTCCCCGCCGCCGAGATCACGGCCGGCAGGGACAGCTCCCCGGTGTCGGTCACCGGGCCCGAACCGACCTTCGTGAGCAGCCGGCTGAGCAGCACCGGGTTGGTCAGCACGCCCTGCTCCTCGACCCGGCGGAGCAGTCCGGCCGCGTACCGGCCGGCGTTCCGGTCCCGGTCCAGGCCGCCGTCAGGCATGCCGTACCGCTGGCGGAGCACGTCCACCGCGGCGGTGCCGTCGAGCCGCTGGCAACCGGCGGGATAGGCCCGCCGGGTGTGGTGCGAGCGGATCGCCGTCGGCAGGCACACCGACACGCCGCCGACCGCGTCGGTGAGCTCGCGGGCCGCCCGGTAGGTGAGCACCGCGCCGGCGTCGATCCGTACGCCGGTGACCTGGGCGACCACCTCTCGGGTCGCCTGGTATCCGGCGGCCAGATCCTTCCCGGCCGGCCCGGCGCCGAAGGCGAAGGACGCGTTGAGCTTGTCGGTCCCCCGGCCCGGGATCGGCACCAGCAGGTCGCGCGGCAGGGAGACCAGGTAGAGCCGGCTGCGGTCCGCCGGGACGTGCACCAACAGCACGGAGTCGGCGCGCCGGCCCCCGCCGGCCTGGTCCAAGCCGAGGAGCAGCACGTTCAGCGCGCCGGTGGGCGTCGGCGAGGGCCCCGCCACCAGGTCCGCGGTCTCCGGCTGACCCGGCGCGATGGCGGTGAAGCCGGCCAGCGCGGCGGCCACCACCGCCAACGCCGTGCCCGCCAGCCGGAGCCGGAGCCGGCGGCGCCGGCGGCGGACCACGACCCGGTCGATGGCGGCCCGGACCGGGCCGGTGGGCGGGGTGAGCGCCTCGCGCCGGGCGAACGCGGCCCGCAGGTCGTCCTCGATCATCAGCAGACCTCCACGTACTCGGCTCGGAGGGTGGCCAGGGCCCGGGAGATGCAGGAGCGGACGGTGCCGACGGCGCAGCCGAGAATCTCGGCGATCTCCGCGTCGGGCAGGTCCTCGTAGTAGCGCAGCACCAGCGTGGCCCGCTGGCGCCGGGGCAGCCGGGACAACCAGGACCAGACCTGGTCCCGGTCCACCGCGGACTGCGCGTGGTCACTCGGCGCCGGCACCGCCTCGTCCGGCTCGCCGCGCAGCAGCACCCGGCGCGCCCACGAGCCGCGCCGCCAGTCGACGAACTGGTTGGTGAGCATCCGGCGCACGTACCGCTCCGGCGCGTCGCTGCGGGCGACCCGGCGCCAGTTGAGCTGGACCCGGACCATCGTCTCCTGCACCAGATCCTGGGCCTGGTGCGGATCCCCGGTCAGCATGACCGCGTACCGCAGCAGGGCGCCCAGCCGCGCGTCGGCGAACTCCTCGTACGTCACTGCACCTCCCGGTGTCCCGCCCTGTTGACGGGTACGGGCCGGCGGAACATTGCACCGACTCTGATCAGCCGTTCGGTCAATATCTGCCGGTGAGAGCTCCCCGGGGCAGCGGGGCGACTTAACGGTTCTTTAAGCTCCACGGGCTCCACCTGATCATTCACGGGAGGAACCCCCAACCATGCTCACCAACTCCACCCGGCGCTGGCTCGCCGGGTTGGGCGTCGCAGGCGCGTTCGTCGCCGCCTCCGCCACCCCCGCGGCGGCCGAGGAACCCGCTGTGGCGCTGAGTCTCTACTTCAACGACACCACCGTCGCCCTCGGCAGCGAGGGCAAGACCGACTCGCCGATCGTGTACGCGAGCGAGCCGACTGTGGTCAACAACCTCACCGTCCGCTACGACTACTCGGGGCTCGCCGGCAAGGCGAAGCTCACCCCCGAGATCGAGGGCGACTGCACCACGCCGGAGGAGAGCGTCCTGGTGTGCCAGGAGCACTTCGAGGTCGGTATCGACGACTGGGGCATCGCCGGCCTGCTCGCCGTCAACATCGCGCCGGCGGCCGGCGCGAAGGACGGCGACTCCGGCGACCTGAAGGTCACGATCAGCGCGGACGGCGTCAAGCCGGCCAGCCACACCGCCAAGGTGAAGATCGGCGAAGGCGTCGACCTCGCCGGTGGCCCCGAGGTGAGCCGCAGCGCCGCCCCGGGCGGCTCGTTCACCGCGCCGCTCGTGCTGAGCAACGTCGGTGAGACCTCCGCGAAGGGCGCCGTGGTCATCTTCGACCTGGACTACGGCATCCGCACGAGCAAGCACTACAGCAACTGCACCTATGCGGATGACTGGCTGCGTACCTGCCGCTTCACCGACACCACGGTGGCGGCCGGCGAGACCTTCGCCGCGTCGGTGCCGTACGTGCTCGCCAAGGACACCTACGCCCCCGGCGCCCAGTACGGCTACCACAACTGGATGACCGTCGACGAGTTCGACGACTTCACCGCCTACCTGGACAGCCGGGACATCTCCATCGGCGAGCCGGGCACGGACGAGGCTCTGGTGCTCACCAAGCAGCCGGCCGCGCAGGCGCGGTCCTTCCAGGCCGACCCCAACCCGGAGAACAACTGGTCGGGCATGCAGGTCAAGGTCACCGGCAAGAACGGTGTCGACCTGTCCGCGATCGGCGACGAACTGACCGGCAAGGCCGGTGACGTGGTCACCGCGACCGTCGGTGTCCGGAACAACGGCCCCGCGTCGCTCGACTTCGGTCGCGTCGGCTCGCCGGTGACCAAGATCGACGTGACGGTCCCGACCGGCACGACCGCCGTGCGGGTGCCGGACAACTGCTTCCCGATGAAGGGTGACAACGGCGACTGGGAGGAGCCCGGCAAGCCGGGGGCCAAGGCGTACCGGTGCTACCCGGACATCTTCATCGGTGTCGGCGAGGAGCAGACCGTCGAGATCGGCCTGCGGATCGACAAGGTCGTCCCGAACGCCACCGGCACGGTGACCATCAACGCCAAGTGCCAGTGTGAGGGCTTCCAGAACGACACCAACCCGGCCAACGACACGGCCAAGCTCGTCGTGAACGCCGCCCCCGGCGGCGGCACCCCGGGCACGCCGGGCGACGGTGGGCAGGGTGGCGGTGACGGCGGCACGCTGCCGATCACCGGCTCCTCCACCGCCCTGATCGCCGGCGTCGGCGCGCTCCTGCTCGCCGCCGGTGCGGCCGGCTACGTGGTCTCCCGCCGCCGCAAGACCCGCTTCGTCGCCTGACCGAAGCCCGACCAGAACCACGAGGTGCCCCACCGACCACTCCGGTCGGCGGGGCATCGCCGTGTCCGCCGGAAAACCGGACGACGCAAGATCGCCGGAGCTGACACCATCGACGGGTGCTGCTGACCCTGACCACGACCCACCGCCCCGCCACCGACCTCGGCCACCTCCTCGTCAAGCACCCGGACCGCGTGCAGAGCTTCGACCTGCCCGCCGGCACCGCGCACGTGCTCTACCCCGAGGCGGACGAGGCGCGGTGCACGGCGGCGCTGCTGGTCGAGGTCGACCCGCTCAAGCTGGGCGGCGGCCGGGGCCGCCGGCAGGCGGCCACCCCGGACAGCTTCACCCTCGGGCAGTACGTCAACGACCGCCCGTACGCGGCGTCCAGCCTGCTCTCCTCGGCACTGGCCAAGGTGTTCCGCTCGGCCCTGCGCGGCGAGTCCCGGGACCGCCCGGAGCTGGCCGCCACCGCCATTCCGCTGGAGGTGCGGGTGCCCGTGCTGCGCTGCCGGGGCGGCGCCGAGCTGGCCGCGCGGGTGTTCGCCCCGCTCGGCTGGGCCGTGACGGCCACCCCGATTCCGCTGGACGAGGCGTACCCGGAGTGGGGTGACAGCCGCTACGTCGACCTGACGCTCACCGGGACGCTGCGGCTCGCCGACGCGCTCAACCACCTCTACGTGCTGCTGCCGGTGCTGGACGACGCCAAGCACTACTGGGTGGCCCCGGACGAGGTGGACAAGCTGCTCCGGGCCGGCGCCGGCTGGCTGGCCGACCACCCGGAACGAGGTCTGATCACCCGCCGCTACCTGGCGCACCGGCGCGCCCTCGCCGGGGCGGCGCTGGCCCGCCTGGCCGAGCTGCGCCTCGCCGACGAGCCGGCCGCCGACGACAGCGTCGAGACCGAGCAGCCCGCCGAGGCGCCCCGGGCCTCGCTGGCGGTACGCCGGCGCGAGGCGGTGCTGGCCGCGCTGCGCGACAGCGGGGCGTCCCGGGTGCTGGACCTGGGCTGCGGGGCCGGCGCGCTGCTCACCGCGCTGGTCGCCGACCGGCGGTTCACCGAGGTCGTCGGCACCGACGTGTCCAACCACGCGCTCACCCTGGCCGCCCGGCGGCTGCGGCTGGACCGGCTGCCGGAGCGGCAGCGGGACCGGATCCGGCTCCGGCAGTCGGCGCTGACCTACCGGGACGACCGGCTGCGCGGCTACGACGCGGCGGTGCTCATGGAGGTGATCGAGCACCTCGACCCGCCGCGGCTGCCGGCCCTGGAGGACGCGGTGTTCGGTCACGCCCGGCCCGGCACGGTCGTGGTGACCACGCCGAACGTCGAGTACAACGTCCGCTACGAGGGGCTGGGGGCGGGCCGGTTCCGGCACGCCGACCACCGCTTCGAGTGGACCCGGGCCGAGTTCGCCGGCTGGGTCGACCGGGTGGCGACGACGTACGGCTACGCCGCCACGATCGGCGGGATCGGCGACGAGGACCCGGAGGTGGGCACCCCGACCCAGCTCGCCGTCCTGACCAGCACGGACACCAACACCCGGAAGGAGGAGACGACGCGATGACCGTCCTGGACATTCCCGAACTCGCCCTGGTGGCGCTGGTCGGCGTCTCCGGCTCCGGCAAGTCGACGTTCGCCCGCCGGCACTTCCGGCCCAGCCAGGTGCTCTCCTCGGACACCTTCCGCGGGATGGTGGCCGACGACGAGAACGACCAGTCCGCCTCCGGTGACGCGTTCGACGCGCTGCACCACGTGGCCGGGATCCGGCTGCGCCGGGGCCGGCTCACCGTGGTCGACGCGACCAACCTCCAGCCGCACGCCCGGGCCGCACTGGTCAAGGTGGCCCGGGAGCACGACGTGCTGCCGGTGGCGGTCGTGCTGGACGTGCCGGAGGCGGTGGCGTGGGAGCGTACGCAGGCCCGGGTCGACCGGACGCACGGCCGGCAGGTGCTCACCCGGATGCAGCGCGACCTGCGGCAGTCGTACGGGCAGCTGGCCCGGGAGGGCTTCCGCAAGGTGCACGTGCTGCGCGGTGTCGAGGAGATCGAGACCGCCGAGATCCGTTACGAGCGGCTGTTCAACGACCGGCGCGAGCTGACCGGTCCGTTCGACATCGTCGGCGATGTGCACGGCTGCCGCGAGGAGCTGGAGGCGCTGCTGCTCCGGCTGGGCTGGTCACTGCACCGCGACGACGCGGGTCGCCCGGTGGACGCGGTGCACCCGTCGGGGCGTACCGCGGTCTTCGTCGGTGACCTGGTCGACCGCGGCCCGGACTCCCCCGGGGTGCTGCGCCTGGTCATGGGCATGGTGGCGGCCGGCCACGCGATCTGCGTGCCGGGCAACCACGAGCAGAAGCTGCTGCGCAAGCTGCGCGGCCGGGACGTGCGGCTCACCCACGGCCTGGCCGAGACGATGGCGCAGCTGGAGGCGGAGCCGGCGGAGTTCGTCGCCGACACGGCGGCCTTCATCGACGGCCTGGTCAGCCACTACGTGCTGGACGGCGGCCGGCTGGTGGTGGCGCACGCCGGCCTCAAGGAGGCCTACCACGGACGGGCGTCCGGCCGGGTGCGGTCGTTCGCGCTCTACGGGGAGACCACCGGCGAGACCGACGAGTACGGCCTTCCGGTGCGCTACCCGTGGGCGCGCGACTACCGGGGCTCGGCCATGGTCGTCTACGGCCACACCCCGACCCCGGAGCCGGAGTGGGTGAACAACACCATCTGCCTGGACACCGGCTGCGTCTTCGGCGGGAAGCTCACCGCGCTGCGCTACCCCGAGAAGGAGCTGGTCGCCGTCCCGGCGGTCAAGGAGTGGTACGCACCGGCCCGCCCGCTGGTCGCGCCCGAGCCGGCGCGGCCGGACACCGTGCTCGACCTGGCCGATGTGACCGGTCGGCGGCATTTCGCGCACGCGTACGGGACGCTGACCGTGCCGGCCGAGAACGCGGCCGCCGCGCTGGAGGTGATGAGCCGCTACGCGCTCGACCCGGACCTGCTGGTCTGGCTGCCGCCGACCATGGCACCCTGCTCGACCTCGACGGTCGAGGGGTTCCTGGAGCACCCGGCTCAGGCCTTCGCCGACTACCGGGCGGCCGGCGTCGACCGGGTGGTCTGCGAGGAGAAGCACATGGGCTCGCGGGCCGTGGTGCTGGTGGAGCGGGAGCCGGGGCGGTTCGCCGGCGGGGCGGTGCACACCCGCACCGGCCGGCCGTTCTTCGGGCCGCCGCTGGACGGGGAGCTGCTGGCCCGGGTCCGCGCGGCGGTCACCGCGGCCGGCCTCTGGGCGGAGCTGGACACCGACTGGCTGCTCCTCGACTGCGAGCTGCTGCCTTGGTCGGCGAAGGCGGGCGGGCTGATCCGCGAGCAGTACGCCGGGGTCGGCGCGGCCGGCCGGGCGGCCCTGCCGGCGGTGCTCGGCATGCTGGACGCCGCCGCCGGGCGTGGCCTGCCGGTGGGTGAGCTGCGCGGCCGGATGGCCGACCGGGCGGACGAGGTCGAGGCATACTCGGCGGCCTACCGGGCGTACGTGGGGCCGACCGACGGGCTGCGCGGGGTGACGCTGGCGCCGTTCGCCGTGCTGGCCGGGGCCGGGGCGAGCTACGCCGACCGCGACCACGTCTGGCACCTGGCGCTGGCCGACCGGCTCTGCGCCGCCGACCCGGAGTTCTTCACGCCGACCCGACGGCAGGTGGTCGACCTGGCCGACGAGGCGGCGGTGGCCGCGGCGACCGAATGGTGGCTGTCGCTCACCGCGGCCGGCGGGGAGGGCATGGTGGTCAAGCCGTACGCCGGGCTGGCCGCCCGCTCGCCGAAGGGTTCGCTGCTCCAGCCGGGGATCAAGTGCCGGGGCCGGGAGTACCTGCGGATCATCTACGGTCCCGGGTACACCGGGCCGGGGCAGCTCACCGCGCTGCGTAAGCGGTCGCTGGGGCGCAAGCGCGGGCTGGCCCTGCACGAGCACGCGCTGGGCCTGGCCGCCCTGGACGCGCTGACCGACGACGCCCCGCTCTGGCGGCGCCACGAGCTGGTCTTCGCCATCCTCGCCTGCGAGTCCGAGCCGGTCGACCCACGGCTGTGACCCGTCCGCCCGGTCCGGCGCGGTGCCGGACCGGGCCCGGGTACCCTTTGTGGCCGTGGACACAGCAGAGAAGACCCGGGTGCTCTCCGAGAGCGTGGCCCTGAACCCGCTCGACCCGAAGGACCTCATCCACACCTTCGGGATGATCGGCGTCTGGGCGATCCTCTTCGCCGAGACCGGCCTGCTGGTCGGGTTCTTCTTCCCGGGCGACTCGCTGCTCTTCCTGGCCGGGGTGGCCGCCTCGCCGGTGGCCGACGCGATCTTCGGCAGCGGCACCCGGCTGTCGCTGGCCGGGCTGCTGATCGGCGGCCCGCTCTGCGCGATCGCCGGCGCCCAGCTCGGGCACTGGCTCGGCGCGCGCTACGGCAAACGGATGTTCGACCGCCCCAACTCCCGGCTGTTCAAGCGGGAGTACGTGGAGAAGGCCGAGTACTACTTCCAGAAGTTCGGCCCGGCGAAGGCCGTGGTGCTGGCCCGGTTCATCCCGATCGTGCGGACCTTCCTCAACCCGGTGGCCGGGGTGCTCGGCATGCCGGCCCGGCAGTTCCTCCTGTGGAACGTGGTCGGGGCGGTCCTCTGGGTGGACGGCATCCTGCTGATCGGCTACCTGCTGGCCGACCAGATCTACAACGCCATCGGCGACAAGATCGACCGGTACATCCTGCCGGTGGTCGCGCTGATCGTCCTGATCTCGGTGCTGCCGATCTTCTTCGAGTTCCTCCGCGACCGGCGGGCGCGCAAGCGTGGCGAGGCGGTCGCGGTGGTCGCCGCGGCCACCGCCGCCGGCGCCGCGGAGGCGGTCCGGGACGCGGTCGACGGTGACGACGACCAGCACCGGCGCGGCGGCCAGCACCGCCGCTGACCCCGGACACACCGAAGGCCGGCCCCCTCTCGGGGGCCGGCCTTCGACTACGACCTGTCGACCTGCGGGTGGTACGGATGACGGACAGCCGTCACCGTCCGATGGTGACGCCACCCCTGGCACGCCACCCGTCGCCGCACCCCGAGGAGGCGGCCACCCGACGCTCGGACACGTCCGGATTCAGCGGGCCTTCTTGGTGGCCCGCTTCCGCGGCGGGGTGAGCAGATCCGCGATCGTCGCGATCGCGGTCGGCACCAGCCGGTAGTACGCCCAGACACCGCGCTTCTCCCGCTCCAGCAAGCCGGCCTCGGTGAGGATGCGCAGGTGGTGGCTGACCGTCGGCTGCGAGAGGCCGAGCGGCGCGGTGAGGTCACACACGCACGCCTCCCCCTCGGGAGCCGACTGGATCAGGCTGAGCAGCCGCAGCCGGGCGGGGTCGGCGAGGGCCTTGAGGACCCCCGCGAGCCGCTCGGCATCGGCACGTTCGATCGGCTCGCCGGCAAGCGGCGAGATCTGAGGCATGGTCATTTCAGCCAACGCAGTTCCCACGTATTCCATCCTTCCACCAGCAGCATCGATCCGCCTGCATATCAGCAGATCCGAATCGGCAAACTTTTACGCCACAAGGCCGAGGTCAGCCAACGTATAGGCCGCCCGATAAGGCAGTCCGGCGGCTCGCACCGCGTCGCCGGCGCCTCGATCAACAATAACCGCCACACCCACCACCTCGGCCCCGGCCTCGCGCAATGCCTCGACAGCGGTCAACACGCTGCCGCCCGTGGTCGAGGTGTCCTCGACCGCCAGCACCCGGCGCCCGGCGACGTCCGGGCCCTCGATCCGTCGCTGGAGGCCGTGCGCCTTGCCCGCCTTGCGGACCACGAAGGCGTCCAGCGGGCGATCGGTTCCGGCCGAGGCGTGCAGCATCGCGGTGGCCACCGGGTCGGCCCCGAGGGTCAGGCCGCCCACCGCGTCGTACGCCCAGTCGGCGGTGAGGTCCCGCATCACCCGGCCGATCAACGGTGCCGCCCGGTGATGGAGCGTGACGCGACGCAGATCCACGTACCAGTCCGCCTCCCGACCTGACGAGAGCACCACCCGGCCATGGACCACGGCCAGGTCAGTGATGAATTTACGCAGGTCGTCGTGGTCCCCCATGGCGATAGAGGGTACTTCGCAAGTCTGGGAGGCGGGCGTGGGGTCCACCCGGGTCAGCCCTGCGGGCGACCGACGGGTGGCGATGCCCGACTACGCTGTGCGACCGTCCAACCCGGTCACCACGCGGGCGCCTCCGGCCACGGGACGCCCGCCGGGCCGGCCCGCGGTCAGTGGCCGGCCCGGCCGACCCGGCCTCGGGTGTCCCGGGAGACGCCGCGCAGCAGCCGCCGCGGCGCGTGCCGCAGCCCCGCCACGGCCAGCTTGTACTTCCAGCTCGGCACGCTGACCGGCTTGCCTTTCCGCAGGTCGCGCAGGCCCTCGTCGACCACGTCCTCAGTCCGCAGCCACATCCAAGCCGGGGTGCGCGACATGTCGATGCCGGCCCGCTCGTGGTAGCCGGTGCGGGTGTAGCCGGGGCAGAGCGCCATCACGCGGACGCCGAGGGGAGCCACCGACTGACCGATCGATTCACTGAAATTCGTCACCCAGGCCTTGCTGGCCGAGTAGGTCGATCCCGGCATGGGGACACCGAAACCCGCGACGGAAGAGACATTTATCACTGCCCCGTGGCCTCGGTCGATCATCGGACCAAGGGCCGCGTGGGTCAGCCGGAGCACGGCCAGCACGTTGAGCCGGACGAGCCGTGCCTCGTCCGCGACGGCCGACCGGACGAACGGGGTGTTGAGACTGATCCCCGCGTTGTTCACCAACAGCTCCACCGGCGGCTCGGCCGTCAGCCGGCCTTCGACCGCGGCGCAGCCGTCTTCCGTGGACAGATCCGCGGCGACGGTCTCGACGCGGTGGCCGTGCCGGTCGGTCAGCTCGGCCGCCAGGGCGTCGAGCCGGGCCGAGTCCCGGGCCACCAGGACGAGGTCCCAGCCGTCGGCGGCGAGCCGGCGGGCGAACGCCTCGCCGATGCCCAGGCTGGCGCCGGTGATCAGGGCCCGGCGCGGGGAGGGGGATGCTGCGTCGGTCACGGGCGGTCCTCGGGGGGTGGGGTCGGCCCGGGCGGAGCCGACGGCGGCGGGGTGGGGGGTGGGCCGGCCGGCGGCGGAGCCGACATCGGGCCGGCTGGCGGCGCCCAGGGCGAGGGGTGCCCGTAGGCCGGCGCGGCCGACGCGTAACCCGGACCGGTCGGGACCGGCCCGGCCGGTGGCCTCGGCCCGGCCGGCGGGCGCGGCGGGCGACGGTGGAAGAAGGCGCCGGCCGCGGGCAGGGTGAGCAGGGCGGCCACCACCAGGTAGCCGAGGATCTGCGCCACCGACAGCGCCGCGTTCACCGGAATCCACCAGCCCGGGTAGGCGTCTCCGACCCGGGCCAGCAGGTCGGCGGTGACCCGGTCGTCAGCGCCGAGCCGGAGCGGGGCGGCCCGCTGCCCGACCAGCACCGCCAGGCCGCAGCAGCCGCAGAACAGGCCCAGCCCGGTGACCACCCAGGTGGCCACCCGCGCGCCGGCGCGGCCGGAGAGCAGGCCGAGGCCGAGGCCGACCAGCAGCAGCGCGACCAGCACGCCGAGCACGGCGGAGAGCACCGTGGAGCCGCGCAGCAGGGCCGCCACCCCGTCGATCTCGCCGCCGCCCGCGCCGGTCGGCCGCGCCGCCGCCCGGAACCGGTCCACCGTGCCCGCCGTGACCAGCAGGTTGGCGACCGCGTACGCCACGGCGCCGACCGCCATCAGCAGCAGCAGCGCCGCCGCCGAGACCACCGCGCCGGGCCGGCGGGGCGGGGCCTGATGGGGGTACGACACGACAGATCCCTCCGGTAGGCGTCGGGTTGCAACCTACTCGGAGGGATCGTCGGCGTCGCTCTTATCCGGACGTCAACTTCCCGATGGCGGCTCGCCCTCCCGGCGCTCGCCGGACTCCGGCGGCTGGCCGGCCGGCCCCGGCTGCCCCGGCTGTCCGGGGGCCGGCTGTCCCGGCTGCCCCGGAGCGGGCTGGCCCGGGTAGCCGGGCGTGGTCGGGTAGGCCGGGTTCTGCGGGTAGCCCGGCTCCGCCGGGTAGGCGGCACCCGGGACCGGCGGCTCCCAGGCCTGCTTCGGCTTGCGGAAGAACTCGTTGGCCTTCGGCAACGCCAGCAGGATCAGGGCGGCCAGCAGCGAGACCAGCCCGACCACACCGAGCACCGTGTTCACCGGCCCGAACCAGGACGGCAGGGCCTCGTCGAGGCTGCGCCGGATCTCCTCACCCGAGGGGCCGTCGCCCCCGGCGTTGCCACCGACGGCTCCGGTGGCGCCGCTGATCAGGCTGCCGCCGAGGCAGCAGATGAGAATGCCGCCCAGCACCCAGGTGGTGATCCGGGTGCCGTTGTTGCCCCGGTTGTTGAACAGGGACAGGACGACCAGGCCCAGGGCGAGGACGAACAGCAGGGCGGCGGTGCCGATGGTGAACGCGACCACTAACTTGCCGACGTCCTGAGCACCCGTCGTCGTGCCCTCGTACGCCCGCTCGAAGCCCTCTCGCAGCCGGCTGCTGACGGCGATGGTCGCGATCAGAGCGATCAACTGGGTGAGCGCGAAGAGCAGCAACAGATAGGAGGACGCCGCCACCACGCCCGGACGCGCGCGGCCCGGCGCCGGGGAGGAATCGGTCATGACTCTCTCCTTCTCTAGATCGGGCCCACACAGTATCGGCCCCGACCCATCGATGCCGCCCATTGAAGTCGTCGTCGGCGGCGCGCCGCAGCCGGACGCGCACCGGCCGGATCAGCGCGGGAAACCCGGCGACGGAGCCGCCCGGCGCAACCGGCGGTGCTCGGCGGTCACCACGCCGAGCAGAGCGAGGTCGAGCGCGACCGCGAAGACCGCGCCGAACTGGTTGACCGTGAAGTTGAAGATCTGACCGAACAGCAGGTCGACCAGCAGGGCCAGCTTGAACAGGCCGAAGGCGTCGGTCCGGTTCCGGCGCAGCAGCCACGCCGCCCGGACGCTGAGCACGGCGGTGATCAGCGCGGCGACCGAGGTGCCGAGCACCGCGCCCCACTCCCGCTGCTGGTCCAGCTCGCCGGTGACCCCGTCGACGGCCACCGCGATCACGGTCCCCACCGGCTCGACCACCAGGTAGACGACCACCGGCCAGACCAGCCAGCGCCGGGCGGCCGCCCACGCGGCGAGGCGGCGGGCCCGGTCCGCCGCGCGTTGCCAGAACCGGACGGGGGGCGGCTCGCGCCGGGGCACGGCGTCGAGCAGTTGGACCATGGCCGCCTCGGTGGTCGGCCCGGTGCCCTGCACCAGGCGCAGCGCGGCGATCCGCCGCCGGTCGGTGAGCCCGCCGGGCAGCCCGCTGAGCACCAGGTCGAGGGCGTTCGCGGTGCGCTCCGCCGGGGTCAGCCGGGTCCGGCCGGTCCGGCCGCGGACCGCCTGGGTGAGCACCACGAGCAGGGCGAACGCGCCGTAGATGATGCCGGCGGCCGGGGCGTAGAAGTAGTCGGTGCGGGCCGTGACGAACTTGCCCACCTCGTCGATGAACAGCCCGAAGCCAATCCCGCCGATGATCGCCCCGGCGGTGCGCGGACCACCGCCGAGGAAGACCATCGCGACCCCCAGCCCGACCGCCAGCAGAAGGCCGCCCCAGAGCACGTGGGCGACGTGCAGCCCACCGCCGCCGAGCTGCGGGAACCCGGTGGCCTGGAGATACGCCCGCAGGGCCAGCACGGTGACCACGCCGGAGAGCACGAACGCCTGGAGGTACGCCGCCGCGTCGAGCGCCCTGGTCGGCACCCGGCGGCGCAACCAGTCGAGCCCCGGTCTCCACCGGCGGCGGGGCGATCCGGGCGGCATGTCCCGAAACTAGTAGCCGCGCCACTCCGCGCGGGCGTACTCGAGCACCCTGGGCTGCAACAGAGTGGAGGCGGGCACGTCCAGCCGGGCCCGGTCGGCGGGGAAGGTGGCCGCCGCCGCGAGCACCGACGGGGTGAGGAAGCGCAGCGGCGGCGCGTCGGCGGGCAGCCCCAGCGCGGGTGGCGTTCCGCCCGGCGCGGCGAGCACGAACCCCCAGTCGCCGAAGCTCGGCACGTCCACGTGGTACGGCACGGTGGCGAAGCCCGCCTCCCGGATCGACCGCTCGATCGACCAGTAGGACCGGGGCGCGAAGTACGGCGAGCCGGACTGCACTACGAGCCGCCCGCCGGGGGCGAGCACCGGCCGGATCAGCGCGTAGAACTCGACCGTGTAGAGCTTGGCGGTGGCCGTCTCGTCCGGGTCCGGCAGGTCGGCGACGACCACGTCGAAGCGTTCCGTGGCGGTCCGCAGCCAGCCGAACGCGTCGACGTTGAGCACCCGCACCCGGGGGTCGGCGAGCGAGTGGTGGTTGAGCTCCCGCAACTGCGGCTCGGATCGGGCCAGCCGCACCACGGCCGGGTCGAGGTCGACGAGGGTCACCCCGCGCACGTCCGGGTACTTGAGGATCTCCCGCAGCGCCAGCCCGTCCCCCGCGCCGAGGACCAGCACGTTGCCGTGCGGCCCGCGCATCGCCGGATGGACCAGCGACTCGTGGTAGCGGTACTCGTCGATCGAGCTGAACTGGAGGTCGCCGTTGAGGAACAGCCGCAGGTCGGTGTCGGCGTGGCCGACCTCGCGCACCGACCGGGTCAGCACGATCTCCTGGTAGCGGCTGCGCTCGGCGTGCACCACCGGGTCGCGGTAGAGCTGCTGCCGCGCGGTCACCTCGAAGTCGTGCGCGGTGACCCAGGCGTACCCCAGGCAGAGGGCGACCACGACGGAGCCGGCGGCGAGCCCGACCCGGGCCCGGCGGCCGAGGTCGGCGCGGAAGACCGTGCAGACCAGGGCGAGGCCGGCGACGGCGTTCACCGCGCCCACCACGAGGGCGCCCTTGAGCTGGCCGAAGACCGGCAGCAGCAGGAACGGGAAGGCCAGCCCGCCGAGCAGCGCGCCGACGTAGTCGGCCGCGAAGAGGTCGGCCACGGCGCTGCCCGCGGACTGCTCGCGGATCCGTTGCAGCAGCACCATGAGCAGCGGGATCTCGGCGCCGATCAGCAGGCCGAGCACGAACGCGGTGCCGACCAGCGCCGGCCCGTAGAGGTCCAGCCAGGCGAACGCGGCGTAGAGGCCGAGCACCGAGAGGCCGCCGAGCAGGGCCAGGGTCAGCTCGATCGCGGCGAACGCGGCCGCCGCCCGGGACTGCAACGGCTTCGCGACCAGCGCGCCGACGCCCATCGCGAAGACCATCACACCGAGCACGATCGACGCCTGACCGACCGTGTCGCCGATCAGGTAGCTGCCGAGCGCGACCAGGGCCAGCTCGTACACCAGGCCGCAGGCCGCGCAGACGAAGACCGCGAGCAGGACCGCCGCGCGGGCCGGGCGCCACCGCGGCCGTGCGGGTGCGTCGACGCTCACGACTTCTCCCGGGTACGCCCGGCCTCGCCCGCCCCGGCGCGCGGCGCGGGCGCGGCCGCCCGGCGCTCACGACCATTCCGGCTCGGCGCGTCCGGCGCCGCGCCGCGACCCGGCGCGATCGTCCGGCGGCGCTGCACCACGCCCACGGTGACGAAGAGCGCGGCGAGCAGGAGCAGCCCGAGAGTGGCGAGCAGCCAGCCCCACCGGTCCCGCAGGTAGTCGCTGCCGGCGTCGGGCAGCGGGGACGGGTTGGCCGCCACCGGGACCGGGGCGTCGGCCGGCTCGGCCAGCCCGGCCTCGACGGCGAGCAGCGGCAGCATGACCGCGGCCCGGGTGACCGCCCAGCCGGGGTCGTCGACGAAGACGTCCTCGGTGAGCCCAAGCCGCTCCAGCCCGCGCTCGACCTGGCGGAGGTCCGCGGCGTCGATGTCCGGTGAGCCGGTCACCTGGATCCGGGCGAAGTCGTTGCTCTCGCTGCTCTCCGAGACGTAGCCGATGTTGGCCGTCACCTGCACCCAGCGCGGACAGCTCGAGTTCTCCTCGACCGCCACCCCGTCGCCCAGGTTGGAGCCGACGTTCAGCGGGGCGCCGTAGTCGTAGTAGTCCACCAGCTCCCAGCCGTAGCAGAGGCCCTGTTCGGCGCTGGTGCGCTGGAGGATCGCCACGCTGTCGGCCCGCTCGTCGGCGGCCGGGGCCGGCACCGCAGTGTCCCCGTCGTTGCTGAGCACCCCGGCCGCGACGCAGCCGGCGACGACCAGGCCGATGGTCAGCCAGACGGCCCAGGCGGCGGTCTTCTTCCTGGCCGCCGGCTTGCCGGGCGCCATCAGCTGATCGCGGCGGCGATGATCGCCCCCGTCGCGAGATGCACGACGGCGGAGACCCACACCGCGGGGTGCGGCTCCGGGTCGACCAGGAGCTCTCCGAGCTTGCCCGGGGTGGCCATGTCCAGCAGCAGGAACGACGCGGCCATGATGACCAGCCCGAGGATGCCGTAGGCGGCCGCGCCGACCAGACCGAGCGCGAAGTCGTCCGCGCTGGCGGCGATCGCCGCGACCACGATGATGCCGACGCCGGCCAGGTTCGAGGCGAGCAGCAGCGCGGCGTTGCGGTTGCGCTCCGACCAGATCAGCTCGTGCAGCTTTCCGGGGGTGGTGACGTCGACCAGCACGTAGCCGACGGCCATCAGGGCCACGCCGACCACACCGTAGGCGAGCGTGACGAGCAGATCGGTGACCAGGGTCTGCACAGGGGACTCCAGAATTTGTCGGGAGGGGTCAGGTCACTTGCCGGAGCCGGGGCCGCCGCCACGGACCGTGCTGCCCCGCCCCCAACCCCAGTGGCTGCCCACCCGGGAGTGGTAGCGGGGGTAGGCGGTGGTCATCCGCTCCAGCAGGATCACCGAACCGGCGGCGAGCGGCAGGATCACCACCGAGTCGTCGTCGTAGCGCAGGTAGACCCCGCTGCCGTCGACGTACTGGTCGGCCGGCTGCCAGGCGTCGGTGATCTGCTTCGACACCTGGCTCGGCGTCCGGTTCGACGTGTACGCGATCGCGTCGGAGCCGAGGTCCCGGCTGGTGGCCCGGGTGTAGCGGTCCTCCACGTAGCCGCGGGGCGAGAAGTTGCCGTAGAAGATCGCGAAGGCGGCGACCACGGCGCCGATGACGGCGAACGCCACCCCCACCACGAACCAACGTCGGTACGTCACAGCGCCACCTCGGCTCGCGACTGCGGGGCTCGCAGACCCGGCTCACTCCTCGCGCTCACAGCAGCACCACCGTCTCGGTCAGGACCAGCTCGTTCGTCTGGGGATACGCGTGCCAGGTGCGCCAGGCCACCGAGCCGCCCGGCGGGTCGGGGCGGACGGCGAGCGCGGTGACCGCGTCCTCGTCGCCGGGAAAGACACCGACCAGCGCGTACGGGTCGTCGGCCAGGTCGGCGCGGAGCGCGGCGACCCGGGTGCGCAGGCCGTCGCCCACCGGATGGAGCACCGTGGCGGTGAACCGGTAGCCGGCGGTCTCGTCGTGCAGGGCGTCCGGCAGGTGCGGGGGGCGACCGGGCAGGCAGGCGACCGTCTCGGTGAGGTCGCCGCAGACCACCTGATGCGAGGCGCCGAGCAGGCGCATCCCCAGCCGCAGCCCGCCGGGCAGGGTCAGCTCGCGCACGTGCAGGGCGGGACGCTCGGGGCCGCCGAGGGCCAGGCTCAGGTCGGCGGCGCGGGTGTCGACATACGGGGCCTCCAGGGCGACGAGCACGTCAGCCGCCCTGCGGGTAGATCATCACCTCGGCGCGGTGCACCTGCTCGCCGAGGTTCACCTCCCAGCCGGCCTCCCCGTACGCCTCGAAGGAGAGCCGGGCCCCGCCGGGCGCCTGGTAGTCGTGGTAGCGCATGGTGCCGCGCGGGTCGAGGCCGGTGCCCTCGGTGGCCGTGTACTTCGCCTGCCCGGACTCGTCCCAGTTGTAGCGGCGCCCGGCGATCTCCAGGGTCGGCGCGCCCGGGGTGACGGTGGCCGACGGCTCGCTGGTCCAGAGCACCAGCTCCAGGTCGGGCTCCGACTCGACGGAGAGCCAGCGCTTGACCCCGCCGGCGTCGTCGAGCAGGTGCTCCGCCCAGCTCCAGCCGCCCTCGACCAGGTGCACGGAGCCGCGCACGGTGTAGGGCAACCCGCGGATCTCCACGATGTCGCCGGGCTTGAGCGCGCGCGGGTCGCCGCGCAGCGCGTCGGCGTCCCGGTCCCGGAACGGGTCGCCGGGGGCGGCCTTCGGACGTGGCGCGGACCGGGCCCTGCGCAGCGTGATCACGGCGATCACCACGCCGGCCACCCCGACCAGGCATCCCAGCGTGGTCACCACGTACGCCAGCGAACCGTTCACGGCCGTCTCCCCCCAAGGTGCATCGGCGGTGACGGTAACAACCCGCCGCACGCGCGCCGAAGTGGCGTTCGTTGAGTGACCGGTCAGCTACCGTCGGGCCCCGCGAGGCGTTCGGCGGCGTACTCGCGCAGGGTGGCACGGCCCATGATGCAGCCGCTGAACGTGGTGAACTCGCCGTCGTCGGCGCGCAGCCGCTCCCAGGCGGCCCGCCCCGCCGCCGGGTCGACCGTCTCCAGCAGCGTGGCCGCGTACGCCTTCCCGGCCGGCGACCCGTGCTTCAGCAGCCGGTCGACCTTCTTCCGGGCCGCCTCGGGTTGCTCCCGCAGAGCCCGCTCCACGTGCCGGTACGCGTCGGTGGCCGGCAGGATCTGCCCGGCGATCCCCACCCCGCCGAAGGCGAGCGTGTCCGCCCGGGCGAGTTCCTCGGCGGCCGCATCCAACTCCCGGTCCTTCTTCCCGATCCCCAACATGCCCTCACTATTGCCCTGGCCGGCCGCCGTCGACCCTTCCGATCAAGAAGAGGATCGGCCCGGCCGGCGCCGCGGGGGGCCGGCCGGGCCGGGGAGGTGGTCAGGCGGCGGTGACGGACAGGGCGTCCTTGGTGTCGGCCAGGTCGACCCGCACCGTGTCGCCGTCGCGGATCCGGCCGGCCAGCAGCGCCTTGGCGAGCTGGTCGCCGATCGCCGACTGCACCAGCCGGCGCAGCGGGCGGGCGCCGTAGATCGGGTCGTACCCGTGCTCGGCGAGCCAGGTGCGGGCCGCATCGGTGATGTCCAGGCCGAGCCGGCGGTCGGCGAGCCGCTTCCGCATCCGGTCGAGCTGGATGTCGACGATGGCCCGCAGGTCCTCGCCCTGGAGGGCGGCGAACACCACGATGTCGTCGAGGCGGTTGATGAACTCCGGCTTGAAGTGCGACCGGACCACCGCCAGGACGCCCTCCCGGCGCTGCTCCTCGGCCAGCGTCAGGTCGCTGATCACCGACGACCCCAGGTTCGAGGTGAGGATCAGGATCGCGTTGCGGAAGTCCACGGTGCGGCCCTGGCCGTCGGTGAGCCGGCCGTCGTCGAGCACCTGGAGCAGCACGTCGAAGACGTCGGGATGGGCCTTCTCCACCTCGTCCAGCAGGATCACCGAGTACGGCCGGCGGCGCACCGCCTCGGTGAGCTGGCCGCCCTCCTCGTAGCCGATGTAGCCGGGCGGGGCGCCGACCAGGCGGGCCACGGAGTGCTTTTCGCCGTACTCGCTCATGTCGATGCGGACCATGGCCCGCTCGTCGTCGAACAGGAACTCGGCGAGCGCCTTGGCCAGCTCGGTCTTGCCGACACCGGTCGGACCGAGGAAGAGGAAGCTGCCGGTCGGGCGGTCCGGGTCGGCGACGCCGGCCCGGGCGCGGCGGACCGCGTCGGACACCGCGGTGACAGCCTCGGGCTGGCCGACGACCCGGGAGCCCAGCGACTCCTCCATCCGGAGCAGCTTGGCGGTCTCGCCCTCCAGCAACCGGCCGGCCGGGATGCCGGTCCAGGAGGCGACGACGGCGGCGATGTCGTCCGCGCCGACCTCCTCCTTGAGCATCGCGCCGTCGGCCTGCAGCCGGGCCAGCTCCTCCTCGGCCTGCTTCAGCTCCGCCTGGAGCGCGGGGATCCGGCCGTAGCGCAGCTCGGCGGCGCGCTCCAGCTCGCCGTCGCGCTCGGCCCGCTCGGCCTCGCCACCGAGCCGCTCCAGCTCCTCCTTGGCGGTGGAGAGCTTGGTGATGTGGCTCTTCTCCAGCTGCCAGCGCTCGGAGAGCGCGGTGAGCTGCTCGCGCTTGTCGGCCAGTTCCTTGCGCAGCCGGGCCAGCCGCTCGGCGGAGGCGGCGTCGGGCTCCTTGGCCAGCGCCATCTCCTCGATCTCCAGCCGGCGTACCGCCCGCTCGATCTCGTCCACCTCGACCGGACGGGAGTCGATCTCCATCCGGAGCCGGGAGGCGGACTCGTCGACCAGGTCGATCGCCTTGTCCGGCAGGAACCGGTCGGTGATGTAGCGGTCGGAGAGGGCGGCGGCGGCGACCAGCGCGGCGTCGGTGATCCGGACGCCGTGGTGCACCTCGTAGCGCTCCTTGAGCCCGCGCAGGATGCCGATGGTGTCCTCGATGGTCGGCTCGCCGACCAGCACCGGCTGGAAGCGGCGCTCCAGCGCCGGGTCCTTCTCGATGTGCTCGCGGTACTCGTCCAGCGTGGTGGCGCCGACCATCCGCAGCTCGCCGCGGGCGAGCATCGGCTTGAGCATGTTGCCGGCGTCCATCGAGCCCTCGCCCTTGCCCGCGCCGACCACGGTGTGCAGCTCGTCGAGGAAGGTGATGACCTGGCCGTCGGAGTTCTTGATCTCCTCCAGCACCGACTTCAGCCGCTCCTCGAACTGGCCGCGGTACTGGGCGCCGGCCACCATCGCGCCGAGGTCGAGCGAGACGAGCTTCTTGTCCCGCAGCGACTCCGGCACGTCACCGGCGACGATGCGCTGGGCCAGGCCCTCGACGATGGCGGTCTTGCCGACGCCCGGCTCGCCGATCAGCACCGGGTTGTTCTTGGTCCGCCGCGACAGCACCTGGATCACCCGGCGGATCTCCGAGTCGCGGCCGATGACCGGGTCGATCTTCCCCTCGCGGGCGCTCGCGGTCAGGTCGACGCCGTACTTGGCCAGCGCCTGGTAGGTCTGCTCCGGGTCGGCCGTGGTGACCCGCCGGTCCCCGCCGCGCACGGTCGGGAAGGCCGCCACCAGGTTCTCCTCGGTGGCGCCCGCGTTGCGCAGCGCCACGGAGACCGCGCCACCCACCCGGGCCAGCCCGGCCAGCAGGTGCTCGGTGGAGGTGTACTCGTCGCCCAGCGGCCGGGCGATCTGCTCGGCGGCGCCGATGGCGTTGACGAACTCCCGGGCCAGGGTGGGCTCGGCGATGCTGGAGCCACGCGCCGCGGGCAGGGCGTCGACCGAACGCTCGGCGACCCGGCGCAGCTCGCCGGGGTCGGCCCCGGCGGCGCGCAGCAGGCCGGCGGCGGTCGAGCCCTCGGTGTCGAGCAGCGACAGCAGCAGGTGCCAGGGCTCCACGGTGGCGTGGCCGCGCTGGTTGGCGAGCGCGACGGCACCGGTGATGGTCTCGCGGCTCTTGGTAGTGAGTCGTTCCGTGTTCATGGGCTCCCCCGGATCGGCATGTCCACTGGAAAGGACACAACCAGAGTTGAGTCTATTCCGCTCAACTCCAACGGTGTGACGCCAGTCACCTCGATCGTCCGGCCGCCGGTCAACCGCCGTTCAGCACCACCCTGACCCAGCGCCGGTTGGCGGTCCAGCCCGTGCCGAGCACCACGTCGTCCGGCGCCCGGGCGGCGATCGTGCCGTCGCCGAGCACCGTGAGGTGGTGCTCCCCGCGCAGCGGCCAGTCGACCCGGTAGTAGCGGTCCCCGGCCACCACGCCCACCCCGTCCGGGCTGGTCACCGCTACCAGCTCGGCCCCGAGCGGCGCCACCGAGCGCGCCTGGGCGGGATGCCCGACGGCGCGGACCAGGGACCACTCCCGGCCACCCACCAGCCGCCAGAGCGCCGGGAAGCCCGTCCGGTCCAGGCGCTCCCCGACCAGCCACGCGCCACCGTCCGGTGCGATCACCACGCGCAGCACCCCCACCTCGTCGCCCCGCCAGGACAGCGGCGTCGACGTCCAGTGCCGGCCCGCGTCCCGGGACAGGGCGGCGTAGGGCCGGCCGTCGCGCGCGCCGGCGGCCACCACCAGGTCGCCGGAGTGCCCCACGGTGTTCAGCCCGGGTACGGCCGGCTGGGCGGGCAACGGGCGCAGGGCGTGGCCGTCCCACTCGGCCACCGCACCGAGCGCCTCGGCCACCTGGAAACGACCCCGGGCCGCCACCAGCGCGGCCGGCTCCGCGCCGGTGGTGTGGACGAAGGTGGCCCCGCCGTCGGTCGAGGTGTACCAGCCGTACGGCTCGGCGAGCAGCACCAGCGCCCCCGGCACCGCGTAGAGCTGCTGGTCCACCGCCACCGGACGGGGATGCCGCAGGGCCTGCCAGGTACGGCCACCGTCCACCGTGCCGTGCAGCAGGGCGGTGCAGCCGCGGCCGGGCGGCACGCCGTCGCAGGCGGCGAAGAGCGCATACCCGTGCTCGGCGTCGACGAACTCGACGAACGGGCGGTCGTACCGTCGGTCGACGGCGACCTTGACGTGGCGTACCTCGTCGAAGCCGACCGCCCGCGACGGCGCCGGCGCGGTCGGCGCCGGCCGCGGGGGCGCGGACGACCGGTCGGGTGGGGGCCGGCGGACGTCCCCGATCGAGCAGGCGGCGAGGGCCGGCACCAGCAGCAGACCGATGGCCGGGAGTGATTTCCGACCGATCATGGGCCCCTCCTCCGCACGGTAGCCTTGCGCGGGTGCGAGTACGTGTCGAACAGACTGCCCTACCGGGGATCGGCGTCCGTCACGATCTGATGACGGAATCCGGCCGCCGCCTCGGCGTGGTCTCCCACCGCAATGGCCGCCGCGACCTGGTCCTCTACGACCCGGAGGATCCCGACTCCTGCCAGCACGACATACCGCTGACCGACGACGAGGCGGAGGCGCTGGCGGACATCCTCGGCGCGTCGCTGATGCTCGGCCAGCTCGCCGGGCTGCGTGAGCAGGCCGCCGGGCTGCTCACCGAGCAGATCGTCATCCCGGCCGGCTCCGGGTACGTCAACAAGCGGCTCGGTGACACCAAGGCACGCACCCGCACCAGCGCCTCCATCGTGGCGGTGCTGCGCCACGGCGAGGTGATCGCCTCGCCCGATCCCACCTTCCGGTTCGCGGCCGGTGACGTGGTGGTCGTGGTCGGCACCCGGCAAGGCCTCGACGGGGTGACCGCGATCCTCGCCGAAGCCGACCCGGACGGCTGAGCCGCGGATGCACGAAACCACCACGCTGCTCGTCGAGGTCGGCGCGCTGCTGCTCCTGCTCGGCCTGCTCGGCCGGCTCAGCCGCCGCTTCGGTGTCTCACCCATCCCCCTCTACCTGCTCGCCGGACTCGCCTTCGGCCACGGCGGCCTGCTGCCGCTGAACGCCAGCGAGGAGTTCTTCGCCGTCGGCGCGGAGATCGGCGTCATCCTGCTGCTCGTCATGCTCGGCCTGGAATACAGCGCCAACGAACTGGTGGGCAACCTCCGCTCGGCCGCGCGGGCCGGTCTGATCGACGCGGTGCTCAACGCGCTGCCCGGCTTCGCCTTCGCCCTGCTGCTCGGCTGGGGCTGGGTGGCCGCCGTGGTGCTCGCCGGCGTCACCTGGGTCTCGTCGTCCGGCGTGATCGCGAAGGTGCTCGGCGATCTGGGCCGGATCGGTAACCGGGAGACCCCCGTGATCCTCTCCGTCCTGGTGATCGAGGACCTGGCGATGGCCCTCTACCTGCCGCTGGTCACCGCGCTGCTCGCCGGGGTCGGCCTGGTCAAGGGCGGCATCGCGCTCGCCGTCGCGGTGCTCACCGTGGTCCTCGTGCTGGCCGTCGCGATCCGGTACGGCCACATGATCTCCGCCGCGCTCTCCGCGAAGGACCCGGAGGCGCTCCTGCTCGGCGTCCTCGGCCTGACCCTGCTGGTCGCCGGGATCGCGGCCAAGCTCCAGGTCTCCGCCGCGGTCGGCGCGTTCCTGGTCGGCATCGCGCTGTCCGGGCCTGTGGCGCACCACGCCACCCAGCTGCTCTCGCCGCTTCGGGACCTCTTCGCCGCGGTCTTCTTCGTCTTCTTCGGCCTGGTCACCGACCCGCTGGACATGCCGCCGGTGCTGCTGCCGGCACTGCTGCTGGCCGTGGTCACCATGGGGACGAAGCTCGCCACCGGCTGGCTGGCCGCCCGCCGGGCCGGGATCGCCGAGCCCGGTCGCTGGCGGGCCGGCTTCGCGCTCACCCCGCGCGGCGAGTTCTCCATCGTCATCGCCGGCCTGGCCGTCGCCGCCACGTACCCGGTCGAGCCCCGGCTGGCGGCGCTCGCCACCGCGTACGTGCTGATCACCGTGGTGACCGGCCCGATGTTGGCCCGCCTGCCCGACCTGCCCTGGTTCAAGCGGTGGCTGCGCCGGCGCAGCGCCCCCCGCCCACCGGCGCCGGTGGGCGTCGCCGACTGACCTCGGCCGGGCCGGGTCGACCGTACGGTGGACCCGGCCCGGCCAACGGTTGCCGAATTGATCCCGGGAAGGTCTACCGCCACCCCGCGAAACCGCGTTAACGTGTCGCCCCAGCAGCCAGGGTCCGCGGGTGGTCGGTGCCCCCGCCAGCGCAAGCGGAAGGTCGGCCGGTGAGCGTGCAGGAAGAGACGTTTCACGGCTTCGCCAACCCCGTTGACCCCTCGCCCGCCGAGCTGCGGTCGTGGGCCTACCAGCCCGACTCGGTCCCGCTGACCTCGATGCCCCCGGACTGGGACCTGCTGGTCGCCGGGGACCACCTGGTGCAGACGCTCTTCGACCTGGCCATGGACCCGGCCTGCCCGGCCCGCCGGTTCGCCCTGCACTGCCTCTACATCTACGCCGCCGACGGCATCCGGACGAACTTCCGGGCCCACCCGAAGCGCCGCTTCCGCAAGCTCGTCGAGCAGGCCGAGCGGGCCGGCGACGAACTGATGCGCAACTGGGCGCACAACAGCCGGGTGCTGCTCGCCCGGCCGGACCTCTTCGTCTACCGGGACTGGTGCGAGGGGGGCCTGGTGCGGGAGAACCGGCGGCTCTAGCTCTTGGAAGGCGAACGGGCCGGGACCCCCCGTGGGTCCCGGCCCGCACGTCGCGGATCGTTCAGCCGGTCGATCCGCCCTGCTTCCTGCGTCGCTCGTCGTCCCTGGCCCGGTCGATGCCGTGGTCCACCTGATCGCCGAAGCGACCTTCCTTGACCGTGTCGGTGAAGCCGCCCTTGGTGATCCGGTCGAATCGCTCCCGGACATTCTGGGCCACTTCCTCCAGCCGTTCCTCCGCCCGCTCCGCCACACTCTTCACCGATTCCGCCATGGCTCCCCCTGCCAGTTCGGAGTCCGAATCGAGTCGATCGGCCGCATTCACAGGCTAGCGAACCCGACCCCTCTCGGGCTTCGCTTCTCCCGAACCGCCGCGGTGGGAGAGCCCCTGGGACGTGCGAAGGCCGGCGCGGCCCGGGGTGGGCGCGCCGGCCTTCGGGTCGGCGGGGAGGGGTCAGCGGTCGGGGGTGCGGCGGGGGCGCCAGACGACGAGCGCGGTGGAGGTGCGGTTGGTGGGAACGAGGTCGCCGCGGGAGAAGCCGCCCAGCGACTCCAGCTCGGCGATCCGGCGGTACGCGGCGTCCAGCTCCGCCTCCAGCCGGGCCACCCGCTGCTGTGCCTCCTCCAGCAACCGTTCCAGATGGATGATCCGCTTGACCCCGGCCAGGTTGATCCCGTCGTCCTGGCTGAGCCGCTGCACCTCACGGAGCAGCACCACGTCCCGGACGCTGTACCGGCGACCGCCGCCGGCCGCCCGGCCGGCCTGCACCAGGCCCAGCCGGTCGTACTGGCGCAGGGTCTGCGGGTGCATCCCCGCCATCCGCGCCGCCACCGAGATCATCAGGACCTTGGCCTCGTAGGCAGGGTCACCCGAGCCGACGAACTCCTGCGACATCCCCGCTCACCTCCGCTGCCTCCTCACCCGGTCAACTGAATCGACGCACCCGCGCGTCGAGATGTTCCCGCGCGGCCGGCGGGGTCTGCTCCGCGAACGTCTCCAGCGCCGCCCGTGCCTCGTCCGACAATGTCGCGGGGACCACCACGTCGAGGGTGACCAGCAGGTCACCGGCGCGGCCGTCCCTGCGTACGACGCCCTTGCCCCGGGCGCGCAGCACCCGACCGCTGGGCGTACCCGGCGGCACCCGCAGGGTCACCGTGCCGTCCAGCGTCGGCACCCGCAGGTCGGTGCCGAGCACCGCCTCCGCGAACGTGACCGGCACGGTCAGGGTCAGGTCGTCCCCGGTGCGCCCGAACAGCTCGTCCGGGCGGACCTTCACGTGCACGAACAGGTCGCCCGCCGGGCCGCCCCGCTCGCCGGGCTCGCCCCGGCCGGCCAGCCGGATGCGCTGGCCGTCGGCCACTCCCGCCGGGAAGCGCACGTTCAGCGTGCGGGTCTTGGTGACCCCGCCGGTGCCCTGGCACTCCGGGCACTTCTCCTCGACGACGGTGCCCACGCCCTGGCAGTTGCGGCACGGCTCGGAGAAGCTGAACGACCCCTGGTTGCGGGTCGTCACCCCGGCGCCGTGGCAGACCGGGCAGGTCACCGGCTGGGTGCCGGGCTTCGCCCCGTTGCCGTGGCACGTCTCGCACACCCCGGGGGCGCGCAGCGTCAACGGCACGGTGACGCCGCGGACGGCGTCGGAGAAGTCGAGCGCCACCTCGGTCTCGACGTTCCGGCCCCGGGCCGGGCCACGCGCCCGGGTCGCCCCACCGGCACCCCCGCCGGTGAAGATCGAGCTGAACAGGTCGCCCAGGCCACCGCCGCCGAACCGGGCCTCGCCGCCGGCCGCCCCGCCGAACAGGTCGGAGACGTCGAACGGCATCCCGCCCGGCTGGCCCGCGCCGCGGGCGTTGCGCCGGAAGGCACCGGAGCCGAAGAGGGACCGCATCTCGTCGTACTCGCGGCGCTTCTTCTCGTCGCCGAGCACGGCGTACGCCTCGGAGACGGCCTTGAACCGCTCCTCCGCCTTCGGGTCACCGGGGTTGTGGTCCGGGTGCGATTCCCGAGCCAGCTTCCGGTACGACTTCTTGATCTCGTCCGAGGAGGCGGACTTCTCCACGCCCAGCGCGGCGTAGTAGTCCTTCTCGATCCAGTCCTTGGAACTCACCGGTCCACCCCCTTCCACGGGACGTACCCCGGTCGTCCCGCCCGCCCGGTGTGGGCGGGCGGGACGTCACGGGTCGGCACTACTCCGGTTCGGCGACCGCGACCAGGGCGGGCCGCAGCAGCCGTTCGCCGAGCTGGTAACCCCGGCGCATGACCTGCACGCAGGTCGGCTCGGTCACGTCGGCGGAGGTCTGGTGCGCCACCGCCTCGTGCCGGGTCGGGTCGAACGGGTCACCCTGCTCGCCGAACGCGGTCAGGCCGAACTTGCCCAGCGCGGCGGTGAGCTGTTCGGCCACGCTGCCGAACGGGCCCACCAGGTCGCCGTGCTCACGGGCCCGGTCCAGGTCGTCGAGGATCGGCAGCAGCGCGGTCAGCACCGTGCCGGTCGCCTGCTCCTGGACCAGGCTGCGATCCCGGTCGACCCGCTTGCGGTAGTTGGCGTACTCCGCCGACACCCGCTTGAGGTCGCGGGTCCGCTCGTCCAGCTCGGCCCGGAGCGACTCCGCCTCGGCGCCGAGCGGCGCGGTCGCGGCGGCCTCCTCGCTCGGCTCGGCCGGGGCGTCCACCACCGGCGGGCCGGAGACCGCGGCCTCGGCCTCGATCTCGTCGACCACGACCTCGGCCTCCTCGACCAGCCCCTCGGCGGGCGCGTCGGCCGCGGCGTCGGCGGCCGACGTGTCGGTCACCGCCTGCTCGGTGGTCTTGCTGATCTTGCGCTTGTCACGGATGACGACCCGCGGCTCCTCGCCGCCGCCCTGACCGGCGGTCGCGGAGCCACCCGGCGCCGACCCGGTGGAGCCCGGGTCGGCGGCTCGTGGCTTCTCCGTCATGCGGCTACCTCATCCCTCTGCGGTGCGAAACGTGTCCGGAACCGAAGGTCACTTCTTGTCCTCGTCCACGATCTCCGCGTCGACCACGTCGTCGCCGCCGCCGGCCTGGGCACCACCGGTCGCACCCGCGCCCGGCCCGGCCGCGCCCGGAGCACCCTGCTCGCCCTGCTGCTGCTGCGAGTAGAGCAGCGAACCGGCCTGCTGGGAGACCTGCGCCAGCTTCTCGTGCGCGGCCTTGATCTTGTCGATGTCCTGGCCGCCGAGCGCACTGCGCAGCTCGCCGAGGGCCTCGTTGAGCTGGTCGCGGTTCTCAGCGGGCAGCTTGTCGCCGCTCTCGGCGAGGAACTTCTCGGTCTGCCACTGGAGCGCCTCGGCGAGGTTGCGGGTCTCCGCCTCGTCACGCCGGCGCTTGTCCTCCTCGGCGTGCTCCTCGGCGTCCCGGCGCATCCGCTCGATGTCGTCCTTCGGCAGCGAGGAGCCGCCGGTGATCGTCATCTTCTGTTCCTTGCCGGTGCCCAGGTCCTTGGCGTGCACGTTGACGATGCCGTTGGCGTCGATGTCGAAGGTGACCTCGATCTGCGGCACGCCGCGCGGCGCCGGCGGGAGGCCGGTCAGCTCGAAGGTGCCGAGCTTCTTGTTGTAGGCCGCGATCTCCCTCTCGCCCTGGAACACCTGGATCAGCACCGACGGCTGGTTGTCGTCCGCCGTGGTGAAGACCTCGGAGCGCTTGGTCGGGATGGTGGTGTTGCGCTCGATCAGCTTGGTGAAGATGCCGCCCTTGGTCTCGATGCCCAGGCTCAGCGGGGTCACGTCGAGCAGCAGGACGTCCTTGACCTCACCCTTGAGCACACCGGCCTGGAGGGCGGCGCCGACGGCGACGACCTCGTCCGGGTTGACGCCCTTGTTGGGCTCCTTGCCGGTGAGCTGCTTGACCAGGTCGGTCACGGCCGGCATCCGGGTCGAGCCGCCGACCAGGATGACGTGGTCGACGTCCGACACCTTGATCCCGGCGTCCTTGACGGCCTGCTCGAACGGGCCCTTGCAGCGGTCCAGCAGGTCCTGCGTCATCCGCTGGAACTCGGCGCGGCTCAGGGTCACGTCGAGGTGCAGCGGGCCGGCCGAGCCGGCGGTGATGTACGGCAGGTTGATGTTGGTGGTGGTGGCGGCGGACAGCTCGATCTTGGCCTTCTCGGCCGCCTCCTTGAGCCGCTGCATGGCCATCTTGTCCTGGGAGAGGTCGATGCCGTGCTCGCCGCGGAAGGTCTTCACCAGGTGATCGATGATCCGCTGGTCCCAGTCGTCACCACCGAGGTGGTTGTCACCGCTGGTCGACTTCACCTCGATGACGCCCTCGGCCAGCTCCAGCAGCGAGACGTCGAAGGTGCCGCCACCCAGGTCGAAGACCAGGACGGTCTGCTCCTTGGAGCCCTTGTCGAGGCCGTACGCCAGCGCGGCCGCGGTCGGCTCGTTCACGATCCGCAGCACGTTGAAGCCGGCGATCTCACCGGCCTCCTTGGTGGCCTGCCGCTGGCCGTCGTTGAAATAGGCCGGCACGGTGATCACCGCGTCGGTGATCTGCTCACCCAGGTACGCCTCGGCGTCCCGCTTGAGCTTCATCAGCGTGCGGGCCGAGATCTCCTGCGGGGTGTACTTCTTGCCGTCGATGTCGACGGTCCAGTTGGTGCCGATCTCCCGCTTGACCGAGCGGATGGTCCGGTCCGGGTTGGTCACCGCCTGGCGCTTCGCGACCTCACCGACGAGCACCTCGCCGTTGCGGGCGAACGCGACGATCGAGGGCGTCGTCCGGGAGCCCTCCGCGTTGGCGATGACGGTGGGCTCACCGCCCTCGAGAACGCTGACGCAGGAGTTCGTCGTGCCGAGGTCGATGCCGACCGCACGTGCCATGTTCGCTTCCTCGCTTCGTAACGGTGAGCAGGTCAACGGGCCTGCCCGGCGGGTCGCCCGCAGCGACCGCACCATAAGTTGAGTGAACTTGACTCAATAGTGCCACGCGACCGGCAATCCGCAAGTCGAGGTTGAGCCGACCCGACGCAACCTGACCGTTATTACCGTCCGGTTGTCTTACCTTGCGTCGGTCGGGCACGCTTTAGCGGTGACGACGCACGGCGATCCCGCCACCCATGCCGGCGCGCCCGCCGTCGCAGCCCGCACCGGACCCGACGCCGGTCAGGATCCGCCCGCCGAGGCCGCGGCGGGTCTGCCCGCCGCGCTCACCGGCCTGCGGGCCGCGATCGGGGCGGCCGGGTTCCCGTTGGCCCTGCCCTCGGCCGAGCCGGCCCGGCGCACCGCCGCCGGCCTCACCGACCAGCTCGACGACTACCTGCTGCCCCGGCTGGCCCGCCTCGACGCCCCGCTCCTGGTGGTGGTCGGCGGCTCGACCGGGGCCGGCAAGTCGACGCTGGTCAACAGCCTGGTCCAGGCGCGGGTCAGCGCCGCCGGAGTGCTCCGCCCGACCACCCGCTCGCCCGTGCTGGTCTGCAACCCGGCCGACGCCGCCTGGTTCCGCCAGGGCGAGCTGCTGCCCGGCCTGACCCGGACCACCGAGCCGAGCGAGAACCCGGGCACCCTCCAGCTGGTCACCGCCCCGGCGCTCCCGGCCGGGCTGGCCTTCCTCGACGCGCCCGACATCGACTCGGTGGTCGACGCCAACCGGGCCCTGGCCGGGCAGCTGCTGGCCGCCGCCGACCTCTGGCTCTTCGTCACCACGGCCGCCCGCTACGCCGACGCCGTCCCGTGGGAGCTGCTACGCAGCGCCCGGGCCCGGGGCACGGCCGTCGCCATGGTCCTCGACCGGGTGCCCCCGGAGGCGGCGGACGAGATCGCCGCCCACCTGTCGGAGATGCTCGCCGCGCAGGACCTGGGCGCCGCGCCGCTGTTCGTCCTGCCGGAGACCTGGGTGGACGGGCAGGGGCTGCTCCCCGACAAGGTCACCGCCCCGCTGGCCGCCTGGTTCGCCCGGCTCGCCGGCGACGCCGAGGCCCGCTCGGCCGTGGTCCGGCAGACCCTCGACGGCGCGCTGGCCGCGCTGCACCCCACCGTGGACGCGCTGGCCGACGCCGCCGACGAGCAGGTGGCCGCCGCCGACGCGCTGGACGAGCGGGTCCGGGCGGCCTACCGGGGCGCGGAACGGACCGTCGACCAGGGCCTCAAGGACGGCCGGCTGCTCCGCGGCGAGGTGCTCGCCCGCTGGCAGGAGTTCGTCGGCACCGGCGAGTTCTTCCGCACCCTGGAGGCGCGGATCGGCCGGCTGCGCGACCGGGTGGTCGCCGCGGTCACCGGCCGTCCGGCCCCGGCCGCCGAGCTGCGCAACGCCATCGAGTCCCAACTGGTCACGCTCTTGCGCGGGGTGGCCGCGGAGGCGGCGGAGAACGCGTACACCGGGTGGAAGGCGCACCCGGCCGGGGCGGCGCTGCTCGAACCGGAGCTGGCGCACGCCTCGGCCGACCTGCCCGAGCGCGCCGAGCGGCTGGTCCGCGACTGGCAGCGGGGCGTGCTGGAGCTGGTCCGGGAAGAGGGTGGCGACCGCCGCTTCGTGGCCCGCACCGCCGCGTACGCGGTCAACGCCACCGGGCTGGCCGTCATGATCGCGGTCTTCGCGGCCACCGCGTTCATCCCGACCGGGCTGGAGGTCGCCACCGGCGCCGGCACCACGGTCGCCGCGCAGGCGGTGCTCCAGGCCATCTTCGGCGACCAGGCGGTCCGCAACCTGGCCAGCAAGGCCCGGGTGGACCTGCTGAACCGAATCGGCGCGCTGCTGACGGAGGAGGCCGACCGGTTCCTCGCCCGCACCGCCGAGGCGCGCCCGGCCGCCGAGGCCGGCGCCGCCCTGCGCCGGGCGGCCGGCGAGGTGGAGAAGGCCCGGCACCGCGCCGGCCTCTCCGGTACGCCGGGCCCGGCGTTGCCCGCCGCCGACCAGGGCGGGCGCGCGTGAGCAACATCGTCGGCCGGATGCGGGAGGCTTTCCGCGGCGGGCAGCGGGTCGATCCCGACGTCCTGATCGCCCGCCTCCAGGCGGTCCAGCGCTTCCTCGGCGCGGTCGACGGCCAGGTGCCCGACGCCCAGCTGGTCGCCGCGCACACCGTGGTCGAACGGGCCGGCACCCGGCTCGCCCTCTCCGGCCACCACACCGTGGTCGCGCTGGCCGGGGCGACCGGCAGCGGCAAGTCGAGCCTGTTCAACGCCCTCGCCCGGCTGGACCTCTCCCCGGTCGGCGTCCGCCGACCGACCACCGGGGTGGCGCATGCCTGCGTCTGGGGGCAGCTGGACGGCGCGTCCCGACTGCTCGACTGGATCGGCGTGCTGCCCCGGCACCGGTTCGTCCGGGAAAGCCCGCTGGACGGCGACGACGAGTCCGCCCTGCACGGCCTGGTCCTGCTGGATCTGCCCGACTTCGACTCGGTGCAGCGGGGCCACCGGCTGGAGGTGGACCGGCTGCTCGGCCTGGTCGACCTGGTGGTCTGGGTGGTCGACCCGCAGAAGTACGCCGACCGGGTGATCCACACCAGCTACCTGCGCGAGTTCCACCGGCACAAGGACGTGACCGTGGTGGTGCTCAACCAGGCCGACCGGCTGCCCCCGGCCGAGCTGCCCCGGGTCCTCGGCGACCTGCGCCGGCTGCTCGACGCCGACGGGTTGGAGGGGGTGCCGCTGCTACCCACGGTGGCGGTGGACCCGGCCGGGCTGGACGGGCTCCGCGCCGAGCTGGAGCGTACGGTCGCCGAGCGGCAGGCCGCCCTGCGCCGGCTGTCCGGCGACGTCGACGCCGTGGTGGCCGGGCTCGAACCGCTGGTCGGGCCGGAGCCGCCGCGTACCGGGCCGGGTGACGCCTCGGCACGGGAGCTCACCACGGCGCTGGCCGGCGCGGCCGGGGTGCCGACGGTGGCCGAGGCGGTCGAGGGCGCGTACCGGCACCGGGCCGTCGGCAGCACCGGCTGGCCGCTGGTCCGGGGCTGGCGGAAGCTGCGGCCGGACCCGCTGCGCCGGCTGCACCTGCCGGGCGGGGGCGCCGACGCGCCGGCGGAGAGCCTGGTCGCGGCCACCTCCGTACCCGATCCCACCGCCGCGCAGCGCTCGGCGCTCAACCTGGCCATCCGCGCGGTGGCCGACCGCTCCGCCGCCGAGCTGCCGGCGCCCTGGCCGGCCGCGGTGACCGCCGCGGCCCGGTCCCGGCTGGCCGACCTGCCCGACGCGCTGGACCACGCGGTGGCCGCCACCGACCTGGGCATGGACCGGCGGCCGACCTGGTGGCGGGTGGTCGGCGCGCTCCAGTGGCTGGTCACCCTGGCGGCGCTGGCGGGGCTGGCGTGGCTGGTGCTGGGCTACGCGCTGCGCATCCTCGGTCTGCCCGCCCTGGATTACCCGGAGCTCGGCGAGGTGCCCTGGCCCACCGTGCTGCTGCTCGGCGGCCTGCTGGCCGGGCTGCTGATCGCGGCGCTGACCCGGCCGGTGATCCGGTGGGCGGCGCGGCGCGCCCGGCGCCGGGCCGAGCAGCGGCTGCTCACCTCGGTGGGCAGCGTCGGCGAGAAGTACGTGCTGAACCCGGTCTGGGCGGTGCTGGCCCGCTACGCCGAGGCCCGCGAGGCGCTGCGGGAGGCGGCCCGGGGCTGAGTCCCGGCGCGGAATGCCCGGCGTGCTGACCGGTGTCGGGGCGGGCCGGGCGGCGTAGGGTCGGTGCATGGCCACGCCACAGACCCCCTACGAGGCGGTGCTGCACGCCGCTCGCGACGTGACGAGGCTCGACTCCGCCCTGGACGCGGAGATGCTCGGCGCCGCGCTGCTGGGCAGCGTCTACGCCGTTGCCGAGACCGACCGGGAGAACGCCGTCCGCGAGTTCGTGGCCGGCTTCCTCACCGCCACCTCGCGCCGCCGCAGCGCGGCCGCCACCACCATCCGCGCCGTCTTCGCCGCCCTGGTGCCGGACGCGGCGGGCGCCACCCGGGTCCGCCCCGGCGCGTACGCCCCAGCCTGGGCCGGCCAGCTCGGCCGGGTGCACCTCACCGGCGCCTGGTCGTACGGCGACGTGTTCGGCGACCAGACCTCCTACCTGGCCACCTTCGCCTACGACGACGACGAGGGCGGGGCGGAGCACGCCCTGGTGGCCCTCGTCGACCACAACATCGGGATCACCAAGGACGTGTTCGTGGGCGGCCCGGCCGCCCGGATCGTCGAGCAGGCCCGGGAGATCTGCACCGAGGACGAGTTCACCTGGTTCCGCACCGAGGACCCGGCCCGGATGCGTGCCGAGGTGAGCCGCCACCTGGCGGTTACCGACGACCTGGGCGAGCTGCCCGCGCAGGGTTCACTGGCCACCGACCGGGCGCTGGTGGGCGCCCGGCTGGGCGTGCTGCCCGCGCCGGCCCCGGCGGCGACGGCCGACGTCCCGCCGCTCACCGACGAGGCGCGGACCCGGCTGATCCGGGCCTTCCTCGCCTCGCCCGAGGCGGTCCGGTTCGGCCTGGACCGGGTGGCCGACGGGGAGCTGGCCTCGCTGCACTTCTGCCTGGGGCTGCTGCTGGACCACGCGGCGAGCTTCCCGGACGCCGACCCGATGCGGTGGAGCCCGACCGTCGCCGAGCTGTTCCTGCTCGACTGGGTGCACCGCCGGGCCGTGCTGGACATGGACGACGCGGCCATGCTGCCCCGGGTGCTGCGCGGCTGGGCGGCGTACGCGGCCCGCCAGCGGGGTCTGCCGGCGGCGGCCGCCGCCCGCACCGACGGGGCGATCGAGGAGATGATCCCCGAGTTCGCCCGGCTCTACAGCACCGGCGAGCGGCGCAGCCCGGCCACGGCCGCGGTCGCCCAGCTCATGGCGGACGGCGTCGACCCCGACGATCCGGCCGCCCTGGACGCCTGGATCGAGGCGAACCGGCACCGCCTGAGCGACGAGCAGGCCTAACCCGCCCGCCGGTGAGGTCCTACCGGCGGGCGGTGGCCGACGCCGTAGCGCTCGGGTGCGGGTCGTGGCGCGGGCGCGGGCGCGGGCGCGGGCGCGGGCTGAGCGTCGGCGTGGGCGGCTCCGACGGCGTCCCGGTGGGTGACGGCGTGCCGCCCGGCGGCGCGGTCGTCGGGTCCGGTTCGTCGGTCGGCGACGGCTCGGTGGTCGGCCTCGGCCCGGTGGTGGGCTCGGACCAGGTGTCGGTGGGCTCTGCGGTCGGGCTCGGGGTCGGCTCCGGGGTGGCCGGGTCGGACGGGGACGGTGACGGCGAGGGCGGCGACGGACGCGGCGGACCGACCGGTCTGGTCCGGGTGGGCGCGGGTGCGGGCACCGGCCGGGGGGCGGCCGGGCGGGACCGGTGCCGGGAGCCGAGGTCGCTGTCGTCGGGCAGGGCCGGCGCCGCGGGCGGCATGGTGGTGGCCCCCGGGCCGGGAAGGGGCGTCCGGGTGGGCGGCACCGGGGACTGGGTCCCCTCGGGCAGCGGGATCACGACCGGGCCGACCGAGGGGGTCGGGATGAACGGGGTGCTGCTGTCCGGCAGGGCGCTGTTCCCCACGGTGGCCGACCCGGTGCTGATCGCGGCGAGGATCGGCATGGAGGCGGTGCCGGCCAGCAGCGCGACGGTGAACAGGTAGCCCCGGCTCGGGCCGCCGAGGCCGTGCGCGCGGTGCGCGCCGACCACCCGTCGGTAGGCCGATCGCGGCACCGCCCGGTGCTGGCCGAGGAACGGGGAACCCGGAGGACCCTCTGACGGCTCGGACACCGGCACACTCCTCGTACGCGTGGACAGGGCGGGATCCCGGTGGAAACTAAACGGACAAATGCCGCAGAGGAATCCTGCATCAGCTTGAACCAGTGACAGTCAGTTCACCAGCCGCCACAGCGTGTCGACACACACATTGTCCGTCCTCCGAGGACGACTCACCAGACAAATGCGTCTATCCGTCGTGAACGAGACGGAACGTCACCGGTGGAGGAGGCCATACTGTGGGCCCGCTCACCTCCTCTGCAATCATTCAGGCACGACGGCAACGCAGCCGCCACCTCCGCGCACCCCGCGGCTGGTGCGGTACGGCGCCGGCGCTCCCGGGTCGGGCTCCTCACGGGACCCGGCTCACGCCGCGCGGCAACCCTCACCGGGGCTAGGCGCGGCCGCCAGGGACCGACCCGGCACCAGCCGGATCGGGCGCACGATGTGCGCGGCACGGGTCACCCCCCGGCGCCGGCGCAGACCAGACAGGGAGAGACGGATGGCAAAGGGCGACCCCGGGGCCGCCACCCGCAGCAGGCGGGCGGCACCCCGTACCAAGCGCGCCGCCGCCACGGGCGAACCGGAGCTCGTGCAACTGCTCACGCCCGACGGCGAGCGGATCGAGAGCGCGCTCGGCCCCGACGGGACCGAGTACCGCGTCGACTTCACCGACGAGGAGTACCGCGGGCTCTACCGCGACCTCGTGCTGGTCCGGAAGCTCGACGCCGAGGCCACGGCGCTCCAGCGCCAGGGCGAGCTGGGCCTCTGGGCCAGCCTGCTGGGCCAGGAGGCGGCGCAGGTCGGCTCCGGCCGGGCGCTGCGCACGCAGGACATGGCCTTCCCGACCTACCGGGAGCACGGCGTCCTCTACTGCCGGGGCATCGACCCGATCATGCCGCTCGGCCTGTTCCGCGGCGTCGACCAGGGCGGCTGGGACCCGAACGAGTTCAAGTTCAACATGTACACGATCGTCATCGGGGCGCAGACCCTGCACGCGACCGGGTACGCCATGGGTGTCGCCATGGACGGCAAGACCGGCGGCGACGACGGCGAGGCGGTGATCGCCTACTTCGGTGACGGCGCCACCAGCCAGGGCGACGTCAACGAGGCGTTCGTCTGGGCCAGCGTCTTCAACGCCCCGCTGGTGTTCTTCTGCCAGAACAACCAGTACGCCATCTCGGAGCCGCTGGAGCGCCAGACCCGCGTCCCGCTCTACCAGCGGGCCGGCGGCTTCGGCTTCCCCGGCGTGCGGGTGGACGGCAACGACGTGCTGGCGTCGTACGCGGTGACCCGGCACGCGCTGGACAACGCGCGGCACGGCCAGGGCCCGAGCCTGATCGAGGCGTACACCTACCGGATGGGCGCCCACACCACCTCGGACGACCCGACCCGCTACCGGATCGCCAGTGAGGTCGAGGCCTGGCAGGCCAAGGACCCGATCGCCCGGATGAAGGCGTTCCTGACCAAGCAGCAGATCGTCGACGAGTCGTTCTTCGCCGAGGTCGACGAGCAGGCCCGCGCCGAGTCGGTGCACCTGCGGGAGCGCGTGCTCGCCATGCCCGACCCGGAGCCGGTGACCATGTTCGACCACGTCTACCCCAACGGGTCCCCGGAGCTCGACGAGCAGCGGGTTCAGTTCACGAAGTACATGGAGTCGTTCGAGGGGAGCGCCCACTGATGGCCACGGAGACGCTCACCCTCGGCAAGGCCCTCAACGCCGGCCTGCGCAAGGCGCTGGAGAACGACCCGAAGGTCGTCATCATGGGCGAGGACGTCGGCAAGCTCGGCGGCGTCTTCCGGATCACCGACGGCCTGCAGAAGGACTTCGGCGACCAGCGGGTGATCGACACCCCGCTCGCCGAGTCCGGCATCATCGGCACCGCGGTCGGCCTGGCCATCCGCGGCTTCCGGCCGGTCTGCGAGATCCAGTTCGACGGCTTCGTCTACCCGGCGTACGACCAGATCGTGTCGCAGGTGGCGAAGATGCACTACCGCTCGCAGGGCAAGGTGCGGATCCCGATGGTGATCCGGATCCCGTACGGCGGTGGCATCGGCGCGGTCGAGCACCACTCGGAGTCACCCGAGGCGTACTTCGCGCACACCGCCGGCCTGAAGGTCGTCAGCTGCGCGAACCCGCAGGACGGCTACTCGATGATCCAGCAGGCCATCGCCTCCGACGACCCGATCGTCTTCCTGGAGCCGAAGCGGCGCTACTGGGAGAAGGGCCCGGTCGAGCTGGACGCCCCGCTCGCCGAGGCGTACCCGCTGCACGCCGCCCGGGTCGCCCGGCCGGGCACCGACGCCACCGTGCTGGCGTACGGCCCGATGGTGCGCACCGCCCTGGACGCGGCCACCGCCGCCGCCGAGGACGGCCGGGAGCTGGAGGTCATCGACCTGCGCACGCTTTCCCCGCTCGACCTGACCGCCGCGTACGAGTCGGTGAAGCGCACCGGCCGCTGCGTGGTCGTCCACGAGGCCCCGGGCAACCTGGGCCTCGGGTCGGAGATCGCCGCCCGGGTCACCGAGGAGTGCTTCTACTCCCTGGAGTCCCCGGTGCTGCGGGTCACCGGCTTCGACACCCCCTACCCGGCCGCCCGGGTGGAGGAGGAGTACCTGCCCGACCTCGACCGGGTGCTCGACGCCGTCGACCGCACCTTCGGCTGGTGAGCGGCATGTCACGGATCAAGGAGTTCAACCTCCCCGACCTGGGCGAGGGCCTGACCGAGGGCGAGATCCTCGCCTGGCTGGTCAAGGTGGGCGACGACATCGAGCTGAACCAGCCGATCGTCGAGGTGGAGACGGCCAAGGCGGCGGTCGAGATCCCGGCGAAGTGGGCCGGCCGGGTGCAGGCGATCTTCCACCCGGAGGGCGCCACGGTCGAGGTCGGCAGCCCGATCATCGCGATCGACACCGACCCGAACGCCGGGCCGATCGAGCAGTCGACGACCGGTGCGCCGGCCGCCGACCTGCCCACCCCGTCGGCGGCCTCGCTGGCCGCCGTCGAGGTCGCACCCGAGGAGGGCATGGTCGAGCCGGGCCTGATCGGCGGCGTGGCGCCGGGCGGGCGTACCGCCGTGCTGGTCGGCTACGGCCCGCGGAACGCGCCGGCCAAGCGCCGCCCGCGCAAGGGCGGCGTCCCGGTCCAGGCCGCGGCGGCCCCGGCCGCTCCGGTCCAGCCCGCCCCGGCGCCGGCCCCGGCGCCGCCCGCGCCTTCGGTGAACGGCAGCGGCCGGGCGACCGGCCCGGTGCTGGCCAAGCCGCCGGTCCGCAAGCTCGCCAAGGACCTCGGCGTCGACCTCGCCGCGCTGACCGGCTCGGGCCCGCTGGGCTCGATCACCCGGGAGGACGTAGAGCGGGCGGCGGCGGCCCCGGCGGCGGCCGAGCCGCTGACGGTCGCGGCGCAGGCCCCGGCCGCCGCGAGCTTCGGCGCCGACCGCGAGCAGCGCATCCCGGTCAAGGGGGTACGCAAGCTCACCGCGGAGAACATGTCCCGCTCGGCGTTCACCGCCCCGCACGTCACGGAGTTCCTGACCGTCGACGTGACCCGGGCGATGAAGGCGCTGGACCGGCTCCGCGAGCGGCGCGAGTGGCGGGACGTGCGGGTCTCGCCGCTGCTGCTGGTCGCCAAGGCGGTGCTGCTGGCGGTCAGGCGCCACCCGATGGTCAACTCGACCTGGGCCGGCGAGGAGATCGTGGTCAAGGACTACGTGAACCTGGGCATCGCGGCGGCCACCGAGCGTGGCCTCATCGTGCCGAACATCAAGGACGCCGGCCGGCTCTCGCTGCGCGAGCTGGCGGACGCGATGACCGATCTCGTCCAGACGGCCAAGGCGGGGAAGACCTCGCCGGCCGACATGACCGGCGGCACGCTGACCATCACCAACGTCGGCGTCTTCGGCGTCGACACGGGCACCCCGATCCTGCCCCCGGGCGAGTCCGCGATCCTCGCCTTCGGCGCGGTCCGGGAGCAGCCGTGGGTGCACAAGGGCAAGGTCAAGCCGCGCCTGGTCACCACCCTGGGTCTCTCCTTCGACCACCGGATCATCGACGGTGAGCTCGGGTCGAAGTTCCTCCGCGACATCGGGGACTTCCTGGCCGATCCGGAGGCGGCGCTGCTCGCCTGGACCTGACGGTCCATCGCATCAGGCCACGGCCGGTGTGCCAGGGGTGAACGCCCGGCACACCGGCCGTTGCCGTTGGCGGATGAAACCTCGGCTCGGAACGGCCGTTGACCTACGATCCGTAGGTACGTGGTTCAGCTCACCTAATAATCGATGGAAGTTGGGGGCGTTCTGCGGTTGAATAGAGACATCAAGGGGCTGACAACCGAATAGCCAGGAGGAGAGACCCAGATGAGCATGATCGAGCGAATCCGCAACCGCCGCGACGCCAACCGCCGCGCCCGTGCCATCGAGCACGCGCTGCGTTCCGCCAACTCGCCCGCGGTCCGCGAGGAGCTTCTCGCCATCGCCCAGCGTCACATGAGCTGACGCTCCCCTACTTTCCTCACCTCCTCCAGTTCGAAGACCCGCCCGGGGCGTACCGGGCGGGTCTTCGGCGTTTCAGGTCGATTGACACCGGGATTCCACCTCGCCGCACCGCCCGGTACGGTGGGTCTCGGTCGCCAACCGGCCGCCCCCGGACCGATCGCCTCGAGAGCAACCGATCGATATCGTCCGGTGACGGCCAGTGACGGCCGGTGCTCCCCCGGGCGCCTCCGGGCGGCCACCGGATACGGTGCGGGGAGCCCGCACGGCCGGTACCCGCCGGCGACGCCGGCAGCCATGCCGACGGTCCCGATCGGCATCGGCGGCCGACATGTGATGGAGGAGGCGCACCCATGACGTCCGAGGCCCCGCACCGCCCTGGCCAGGAGCCGGGCGAGGTGCCGCCGGGCGCCGGCGGACCGGTGCCGTACGGCGACCGCCCGGCGCAGCAGGACAACGGGTACGGCGCGCCCGACCTCGGCTGGGCCCCGCCCCCGCCGGCCGGTCGGCCCGCCCAGCCGGCCCCCGCCTGGGCCGCGACGGACGACCAGCCCCCCGCCTGGACACCGCCGGGCGGCCAGCCCGCCGCCGGCCGGGCCACCGCCCAGGTGCCCCCGCCGGCCGAGCCGGGCGGCTGGGGCGCCGCCCCGCAGCCGACCTGGGCCGCTCCCGAGCAACCGGGTCCGGCCTGGGGCGCACCCGACCAGGGAGCACCCGCCTGGGGCGGGCCCGAGCAGGCCGGCACCCACCGCACCGCCGAGTCGGGGCCGCCCGCCTGGGCCGCCGCCGCGCCGGGCAACCCCACCGAGCCGAACCCGCCGGCCTGGCCGAACGAGCAGGGCGCACCCGCCTGGGGCGCCGCCCCGGCCCCGTCCGGCGAGCAGCCGGCCTGGGCGCAGGGCGGCGAGCCGGGCACCCGGGGCGCCGCGCACGTGCCCGCGCCCGCCACCGTGCCGAACGAGTCGTGGGCCACCCCGGCCGGGCAGGACGACCCGAACCGGTCCGGCGGGTGGAACCCGGCGACCGGGCAGCAGGACGACGATCCGGGCCGCTCCGGCGGCTGGCGCGCGGCGCAGGAGGACAACTCCGGCGGCTGGGCCGTCGGCGCCGCCGCCCAGCAGCAGGACGGCCAGCCCGCCTGGGGCCAGCAGGGCGAGCAGGCCGGCCCCGGCTGGTCGCCGGCCGAGCCGACCGCCCGCGCCGCCGCGAAGGTCTCCGTCCCGGGCGCCGTCCGGCCCGAGAGCGCCTGGCCCGCCCAGGAGGATCAGGGCCGCGCGGGCAACTGGGAGAACGGCCCGGCCACCGGCCGGGACGACGACCCGGACCGCTCCGGCGGCTGGGCCGCGGGGCGCTCCGCCGGCGCCGCCGAGGCGCCGCAGCCGTCCGCCTGGGGCGCCCCGGAAGAGCAGCGTCCGGCCGGCGCGTGGAACGGCGCCGCGGCGGTGCCGCAGCAGCGCGAGCCGGAGCGGCCGGCGGACGAGCCGGGGCAGCCCGGCTGGGGTTCCGCCGCCGCACCCGCGCCGGCCGAAGCGCCCGCGCGGGCCAGCGCATCCGTCCCGTCCCCCGACTCGCCGCCCGCCTGGGCCGGCAACCAGGACAGCCCGGGCCAGTGGACCCGCGAGCGTCCGGGCATCCCGGAGGCCGAGCCGTGGGCGCCGGGCCAGGCGTGGGGCCGGGCCGCGGAGGCCCAGCCCGAGCAGTCCGCCTCGCCGGGCTGGGAGCCGGCCCGCGCCGAGGCCGGGTCGAGCTACCAGCCGGCGCCGGGGCCGGGGATCTCCCCGGCCAACGCGGTGCCGCTGCCGCCCCAGGAGCAGCGGGTGCCGGGCGCCGCCCTGGCCGCCGCCCCGCCCGCCGACTACGCGTCGTTCGAGCCGGCCGACCGGAACCCGCAGGCGTACGAGCCGGAGCAGGCCGCCGACGCCGGCTGGGGCACGCCCGCCCCGGCGCACGAGGAACCGCAGTCGCCGGCCGGGCCGGTGGTCCCCGGGCCGCGTACCTCGCCGGAGGCCGGTGCCGTCTCGGCCAGCGCCTCGGTGCCGATGGCCAGCCGGGTCACGCCCCCCGACGACCAGCCGCTGCCCACGACCGGCGTACCGGCCCCGCAGCCGCGGGTCTACGGCCGGCCCGCCCGTCCGGAGCCGGAGGAGGCGCCCGGGCAGGACGGCCCGAACGGCTTCCCCGAGCCGGGCCCGCAGTTCCGGGCGAACGAGGCGGACCGCCCGCACGGGTACGCCGACGCGCCCCCGGTGCACTCGGCCCCGCCGTCCTCGCCCGCCGGTCCGCCGCCGTTCCCGCCCGGCATGCCGTCCTTCGTGGACCCGCCCGCCAACAACCGGCCGGCCAACGGGGTGCACCCGCACAACGGCGAGCGCCCGGGCGGGCCGCGCGACCCCTTCGGGGCCCCCGGCGGGCCGCACGACCCGTTCGGCGCTCCCGGCGGGCACCAGGACCAGTTCGGCGCTCCCGGCGGGCACCAGGACCAGTTCAGCGCTCCCGGGGGGCACCAGGACCAGTTCGGTCCGCCGAACGGCCACCACGACCCGTTCGGCGGCCCGGCGGGCGTGCCCGGCGACCCGTTCGGGGGGCCGGGCGGCGGCCGCGCCTCGGTCGGCGTACCCGGGCAGGGGCCGATGGGCGAGCCGGGCGGCTTCCCGCCCGCCTTCCCGCCGCCGCCCCAGCAGGCCCCTCCGGGCTGGCCGCAGGCGAGCCCGGGCGGCGACCCGAACCAGGGCCGCTTCGAGGCGTTCAAGCCGGACGCCGAGCCGAAGACCGAGGCGCCCACGCCGAAGGTGCGCAACGGCCGCGTGCTGGCCATGGTGCTGATCGCCGCGGTGCTCATCCTCGCCGTGCCGCTCGGCCTGCTCACCCTGCTCGGCAAGATCGGTGGGGACGACAAGCCGGCGGGCTTCGACCCGGCGGTGGGCTCCTGCGTCAAGCAGTCCGACGCGACCGCGGTGGCGGCCGACTGCGGCGAGCCGGGTGCGTTCACCGTGGTGTCGAGGGTCGACAGCAGAGACAAGTGCGCCGACCCGGCACAGCCCCAGGTGGTCCTTCCCGGCGACGGGACCAACCGGGTGCTCTGCCTCAAGCCGGCCGGCCAGTAGCAACTGCCACGACGGCGGGGCCACGGGGATCCGTGGCCCCGCCGTCGTCGTCACTTCTGCCAGTGCGGGTCGCGGCCGAGGTAGGCCAGGAGGGCGGCGACCGGGTCGCCGGGCTCGGCGGGCAGCGCGGCGGCGTACGCGAATCCGCGCAGCGGCTCGGCGGTCGCCCGCGCCGCCGGCATGAGCTGCTCGGCCAGTTCGGCGGTGAGCGGCGCCGGCTGCCCGGTGGCGACCGCGACGTCCCAGGCGTGGACCGCGGCGTCCAGCGCGCAGGTGGCGGCGGCGAGCTGCGGGTCCATGGTCGGCACGGGCGGCAGCGGCGTGCCGACCGGCTCGCCCGCCGGGTCGACCCGTGCCCACGTCGCGGCGGCCGCCTCGACCGCGCTCCGCACGACGCTCGGGACGCCCTCGTCGTGGCCCCGCGGCGGGTCGAACGGGTTGTACGCCGGGGGCGCGCCGGCTCCGACCGACGCCGCCCACGCGTGCTGGTCGCCGGCGGCGTGCATCAGCACCTGGCCGACGGTCCACCGGTCGCACGGAGTCGGGTCGTCGAGCCGGTCGGCCGGAACCCCCTCGGCGGCGCGGCGCAGGAGGTCGAGGGCGGTGGTGAGGACGGGGAAGCTCACGAGGCCGGTCCTTTCGGGGAACGGAATGTTTCGTTCCGTTCCAGGGTAGCAGAACGGAACGATCCGTTCCACTGCTATGGTCGGCTCATGTCCGAACCCGACAGCGGCCCGCTCAGCGGCCGCCGGGCCGAGGCGGCCCGCAACGACGCCCGCATCCTCGACGCCGCCCGCGAGGTCTTCCTGGCCGACCCCGACGCGCCCGTCTCGGCCGTGGCCGGCCGCGCCGGCGTGGGCATCAGCGCCCTCTACCGGCGCTATCCCAGCAAGCAGGAGCTGCTACGCGCCCTCGCGGCCGACGGCCTGGCCCGCTACATCGCCGACCTGGAGACCGCGCTCTCCGCCGAGGCGCCGCCCTGGGACGCCTACGTCGCCTGCCTGCACCGGGTCGTCGAGGGCGGCGGCCAGGCACTCGCGCAGCGGCTGGCCGGCACGTTCGCCCCCACCCCGGAGCTGAGCCGGATGGCCGAGCGGGCGACGCGGCTCGCCGACACGCTCCTCGACCGGGTACGTCGGTCGGGTGACCTGCGCGACGACGTCAGCGCGGCCGACATCGTGCTGCTGCTGGAGACCGTCATGCTGGTCGATTTGCCCGGCGCCGACCGGGGCGCCGCGCTGCGGCACCGCTACCTGACCCTGCTGCTCCAGGCGCTGCACAACCCCGTCGAGGCCCCGCTCCCCGGCGCCCCGGCGCAGCAGGCCGACCTGGTGGCCCGCTGGCGGGGCCGGTCCGCCGGGTAGCCCGCGGAAGCGTGTCGGTCTTCACCGCCCCATCCGCCCGGCCGCCGACGGCGGTGCGGCACGATGGGGGCATGAGCGCACGAGTACGGGCACCCGAGCTGCGCGGCCGGGGCTGGCTGAACACCGGCGGCAAGGACCTCACCCTGGCCGACCTGCGCGGCAAGATCGTCCTGTTGGACTTCTGGACCTTCTGCTGCATCAACTGCCTGCACGTGCTCGACGAGCTTCGCCCGCTCGAGGAGAAGTACGGCGACGTCCTGGTCGTGATCGGGGTGCACTCGCCGAAGTTCGAGCACGAGAAGGATCCGGTGGCCCTCGCCGCCGCCGTCGAGCGGTACGGCGTGCACCACCCGGTGCTCGACGACCACGAGATGGACATGTGGCAGCAGTACGCGGCGAAGGCCTGGCCGACCCTGTCGGTGGTCGACCCTGAGGGCTACGTGGTCGCCACCATGGCCGGCGAGGGGCACGCCGAGGGGCTGGCCCGGCTGATCGACGACCTGATCGCCACCCACGAGGCGAAGGGCACCCTGCACCGGGGCGAGGGCCCGTACGTGCCCCCGGCCGAGCCGGAGACCCCGCTGCGCTTCCCCGGCAAGGCCGTGGTGCTCGACGGCGGCAACCTGCTGGTCTCCGACTCGGCCCGGCACTCCCTGGTCGAGCTGGCCCCGGACGGGGAGACCCTGGTCCGCCGGATCGGCACCGGCAGCCGCGGCCACGCCGACGGTCCGGCCGACGGCGCCACCTTCTCCGAGCCGCAGGGGCTCTGCCTGCTGCCCCCGCACGTGGCCGAGGTGGCCGGCTACGACCTGGTCGTCGCGGACACCGTCAACCACCTGCTGCGCGGCGTGCAGCTGGAGAGCGGCGAGGTGGTCACGATCGCCGGCACCGGGCGGCAGTGGCGCTCGACGGTCGACGACCACGCGCACGACGCCCGCTCGGTCGACCTCTCCTCCCCCTGGGACGTCGCCTGGTACGACGACAAGGTCGTCATCGCCATGGCCGGCATCCACCAGCTCTGGTGGTTCGACCCGACGAAGCGGACCGCCGGCATGTACGCCGGGACCACGGTCGAGGCGCTGCGCGACGGCCCGCTGCCGGACGTCTGGATGGCTCAGCCCTCCGGCCTCTCCGTGTCCGCCGACGGCGCCCGGCTCTGGGTCGCCGACAGCGAGACCAGCGCGATCCGCTACGTGGAGAACGGTGTGATGGGCACCGCCGTCGGGCAGGGCCTGTTCGACTTCGGCCACGTCGACGGCCCGGCCGACCGGGCGCTGCTCCAGCACCCGCTGGGGGTGTGCGCGCTGCCGGACGGCTCGGTGCTGATCGCGGACACCTACAACGGCGCGGTGCGCCGCTTCGACCCGGAGACCGATCAGGTCGGCACGGTGGCCGACGGGCTGGCCGAGCCGAGCGACCTGGTGCTCACCGCCGAGGGCGAGGTGCTGGTGGTCGAGTCGGCCGCGCACCGGCTCACCCGGCTGGCCCCCGGCGCGCTGACCGCGGCGGGCGCGAACACCGTCGACGGCCCGCGGCACAAGCTGGAGCGCAAGCCCACCGACGTGGCGGCCGGCGAGCTGACCCTCGACGTGATCTTCACGCCCGCGCCCGGGCAGAAGCTGGACGAGACGTACGGGCCGTCGACCCGGGTGGTGGTCTCGGCGTCCCCGCCGGAGCTGCTGGTCGAGGGGGCCGGGACGAGCACGGACCTGTCCCGCCGGCTGGTGCTCAGCGGCGACGTGGCGCAGGGCGTGCTCCAGGTGACCGCCCAGGCGGCCACCTGCGACGCTGACGTCGAGCACGCCGCCTGCCACCTGACCCGGCAGGACTGGGGCGTGCCGGTCCGGGTGGTGGCCGGCGGCACGACCCGCCTGCCGCTGGTGCTGCGCGGCCTGGACGTCTAACGGACGGGCCGCCGGTCAGGCGAACGGGGTGACGACGACCCCGGCGTCGATGAGGGCGGCCCGGACCAGCTCGGCGCAGTGCACCGCGCCCGGGGTGTCGCCGTGCAGGCAGATCGACTCGACCGGGCAGGGCACCACGCTGCCGTCGACCGCGACCACGGTCCGCTCGGTGGCCATCCGGACCGCCCGGGTGGCCACCTGGTCGGGGTCCTCGACCAGCGCGTTCGCGGCGCTCCGGGGCACCAGCTGCCCGTTGGGCAGGTAGTTGCGGTCGGCGAAGCCCTCGGCGACCACCCGCAGGCCGGCACCGACGGCGAGCTGGGCGAGCACCGAGCCGGGCGGGCAGAGCACCGGCAGCTCGTGGTCGTAGCCGCTGACCGCGGCGACCAGCGCGGCGGCCTGGGCCTCCTCGCAGGCGGCCGCGTGGTAGAGCGCGCCGTGCGGCTTGAGGTAGCGCACCCGGGTGCCGGTCAGCCGGCAGAAGGCGTCCAGCGCCCCGAGCTGGTAGATCGTCTCGTCCCGCAGTGTGGCGAAGTCGTAGGCGATGTGCCGCCGGCCGAAGCCGGCGAGGTCCCGGTAGCCGACCTGGGCGCCGACGGCGACTCCGCGCCGCGCGGCGGCCACGCAGACCCGGTGCATGGTGGACGCGTCACCGCCGTGGAAGCCGCAGGCGACGTTGGCGGAGGTGACCAGCCCCAGCAGCGCCTCGTCGTCACCGAGCCGCCAGATGCCGAATCCCTCACCGAGGTCAGCGTTGAGGTCCATGAAACGTCACCGTAGTGCCTGGGCGGGCCTGCGCGAGCGGGGTCACGTCCTCCACCACCCCGATGACCGGGTATCCACCGGTGGTGGGGTGGTCGGCCAGGAAGATCAGCGGTTGGCCGTCCGGTGGCACCTGTACCGCGCCCAGGACGAGACCCTCGCTGGGCAGCTCGCCGGCCACCGCGCGGGGCAGGGCCGCGCCGACCAGTCGCGCGCCGACCCGGTTGCTGGCCGGACTGATCGCGTACGCGGTGCGGAACAGCAGGTCGAGCGCGGCGGGGGTGAACCAGTCCTGCCGGGGGCCGGGGCGCAGGGTCAGCCGCAGCCCGGCCGGCACCGCCGGAACGACGGTGAGGTCCACCGGGGCCGGCGGGCCGGTCGGGGCGCCCAGGGGCAGCCGGTCGCCGTCGCGCAGCGGGGGCGGGCCGAGGCCGGAGAGCGTGTCGGTGGCCCGGCTGCCGAGCACCGGCTCGACCGCGATCCCGCCGGAGACGGCGAGCCAGCTGCGCAGCCCGGCGCGGGCCGGACCGATCCACAGGGTCGCCCCGGCGGGCAGCGACAGCGGCCGGCCCATGTCCCCGGGCCGGTGCCCGGCGGGCCGGCCCGGGCCGGGCGGGTGCTTGGCTGGTCGGCCCGGGCCGGGCGGCGTGTCCGGGGCGGGCGGGCGCTCGATCCGCACGTCCGCCTCCGCGCCGGTGAGCGCCACGGTGACCGCCCGGGTGACGCGCAGGGTGCAGCCGGTCAGGGTGATCTCCAGGCCGGCGGCGTGCTCGGGGTTGCCGACGAGCCGGTTGGCCAGCCGCAGGGCGGCCGGGTCGAGGGCCCCGGAGCGGGGCACGCCGAGGTGGGCCCAGCCGGGGCGGCCCTGGTCCTGCACGGTGGTGAGGGCACCGGCCCGGAGCACCTCGATCACGGGCTCGCCAGCCGGACCCGGGTGCCGGGAGTGAGCCGGGCCGGTGGGTCGGCGTGCACGTCGAAGAGGACCAGGTCGGTCCGCCCGACCAGGAGCCAGCCGCCGGGCGAGGCGGTCGGGTAGATCCCCGCGTACCGACCGGCCAGCGCCACCGAGCCGGCCGGCACCCGGGTACGCGGGGTGGCGAGCCGGGGCACGGCCAGCTCCGCCGGCAACCCGGTGAGGTACGCGAACCCCGGCGCGAAGCCGCAGAACGCCACCCGGAACTCGGTCCGCCGCAGCCGGTCCACCACGGCGGGCACATCGACGCCCCAGTGCTCGGCGACGGCGGGCAGGTCCGCGCCGTCGTACACCGTGGGGACCCGCACCTCGGCGGCGCCGGTGGTGGCCGTGGCGCCCGCCGGGGTCCACCCGGCGATCCGCTCGGCGGCCGTCACCGGGTCCGGCACGCCGTCGACCAGGACGGTGGCGGCGGCCGGGACGATCTCGACGGCGCTCAGCTCACCGGCCGCCCGGCGCCGCCACAGCTCGCCCCGCCACGCCTCGACCTGCTCGGGGCCGTCGCAGTCGAGCAGCAGGGCGTGCGCGCCGACGGTCCGGATCCGCATCCCGTCATCCTCGCGTCGGCGACCGTGACGGTCCACACTACTTGCAAGTAACCTACGGTGTCGTAACCTGTTGAGCGTGACCACCTCCGCACCGCTCCGGCTCAAGCCGGTCGACATCGGGAAACCCCGGATGCGCGGCTGGCTGCACACCTACGCGTTCTTCGCCGCGCTGGTCTGCGGCATCGTGCTCTGCTCCATCGCCGCCGTCCGCCCCGGCTGGGCCCCGCTGGTGAGCTGCCTGATCTACAGCCTGACCGTGTGCGGTCTCTTCGGCACCAGCGCGCTCTACCACCGCCGGGTCTGGTCCGAGCGGGGCTACCAGATCATGCGCCGGATGGACCACTCGATGATCTTCGTGTTCATCGCCGGCACCTACACGCCGTTCTGCGCCCTGCTGCTGGACACCCGGCACGCCACGATCATGCTCGGCCTGGTCTGGGGCGGGGCGCTGGCCGGGGTGGCGGTCAAGCTGATCTGGCCGCACGCGCCGCGCTGGGTCTCCGCCCCGCTCTACCTGGCGCTCGGCTGGGTCGCGGTCGCGATGCTGCCGGAGATCCTGCATTCCGGCGGGGTCACCGCGCTGGTGCTGCTGGCCGTGGGCGGAGCGATCTACAGCGTCGGCGCCGTCTTCTACGCGCTGCGCCGGCCGAACCCGTGGCCCACCGTCTTCGGCCACCACGAGTTCTTCCACGCCTGCACCCTGGTCGCGGCGATCTGCCACCACGTGGCGATCTACTTCGCGCTGTTCGCCTGAGCGCCGGTCGGCCGCAGAGAAAAGGCGAGGGCCCCGCGCCGTCGCGGGGCCCCCGACGTTCGCGGTGCGGGTCAGACCGGGTAGCCCGAGCCCGGGCGGCGCACCTCGCGGTACTCCTCGCGCACGACCCGGTCGTCCTGCACCGGCACGACCGGCTCGGCCACGACGCGCTCGCGCACCGGGGCGGCCACCACCCGGCGGCGGCTGTTCCAGAAGTAGAGCGTGGTGATCAGGCCCGCCACTCCGGCGAGCATGAGCACCCAGCCCACCACGTTCAGGTTCAGCCACCCCAGGTTGGCGTCGATGGCGAACGCGAAGATCGCGCCGAGCGCGATGAGGAAGATGCTGGCACCGATGCCCATGACGTCGCCTCCTTGGCGTCCTGCTGGCGTTTCCTGCCCGCCGCGGCCATGGATGAGGTAGCGGCACACGTCGACATACCCAGGCGCGGAGATCGCCAATCAGGCAAGCTGGGCGCATGACGGACGGCAGGAACCAGCAGCGGACGTTGGTGCTGCTGCGACACGCCAAGGCGGAGCAGTCCCAGGAGACCCCTGACGAGGAGCGGCCGCTGACCGCACGGGGCCACGCCGACGCGGCGGCGGCCGGCGCGTGGCTGGCCCGGCACACGCTCCTCCCCGACGTGGTGCTCTGCTCGCCGGCCCGGCGGACCCGGCAGACCTGGCACGGGGTGGCGCTGGGCGCGACCGGATCCCCGCCGGAGGGGGGCCCGGCCGGGTCGGCACCCGCCGTGCGCTACGAGCCGGCGGCGTACGAGGCGCACCCGGACGGGCTTCTGGAGTTGGTCCGGGCGGTCGACCCGGACGCCCGGTACGTGCTGATGATCACCCATAATCCGGGCATCTCGCTGCTCTCCGCGCTGCTCGACCCGGAGCGGGCGGATCCGGACGGGCTGCGGACCACCGACCTGGTCGTGCACCGGCCGACCACCCGCTGGGCCGAGCTCGCACCGGGCGGGGCGCCCATCACCGCCCGGCACACCGCACGCGGCTGAGCCCACCACGCGGTGGGCTCAGCCGGTCAGGACGGTGGGGCGGTCGGCGGCGGCGGGTCCGGCGGCGGGGGCATCATCGCGGTCGGGTGGGAGAGCCGGTTCTCCTCCACGATGAGCGTGCGTGCCCGCTTGCGGCGGTCCTGCCAGAACCAGAGCGTGGTGAGCAACACGCCCAGCCCGGCCAGAATGAACACCCAGCCGACCGCACGCAGGTCGATCCACCAGACGTTGGCCCGGATGGCGAAGGTCATGATCGCGCCGAGCGCGATGAGAAAGATGGCGCTGCCAATGCCCATGTGCGCTGCACTCCCCTGTGCGGTGGCCCTTGGGCGTGCCCTGTCGTGGTCCGCGACGGTTACCCGCCAGGGGGCCCGCCTACCGGCCGGGGCGTGAAAACACGACGGCGGCCGGCGAGCTGTCCGCTCGCCGGCCGTCGGTCGGTCGTCAGGGTCGAAACACCCCGGCGGGGATCAGAACGCCTCCTCCGGGAGGTCCATGATCTCCAGGTCGGCGCCCTCGATGATCCGCCGGTCGGCGCCGATGCGCGGCAGCACCTCGCGGGCGAAGAACCGGGCGGCGGCCACCTTGCCGGTGTAGAACGCCTTGTCGGTGGCGGAGACCTCGCCGCCCAGCGCCTTCAGCGCCACGTCCGCCTGCTTCTGGAGCAGCCAGCCGACCACCAAGTCGCCGACCGCCAGCAGGAACCGGCGGCTGCTCAGGCCGACCTTGTAGAGGGCGCGGGCGTCGCCGCCCTGGGCCTCGGTCAGCCAGCCCATCATCACGCCGAGGATGTTCTGGATCTCACCGAGCGCCTTGCCGAGCGCCTGCCGCTCCTCCTTGAGCTGGCCGTTGCCGGCCTCGGAGGCGATGAACTCCTGGATCTCGCCGGCGACCGCCATGAGGGCCTTGCCGTTGTCCCGGACGATCTTCCGGAAGATCAGGTCCAGGCTCTGGATGGCCGTGGTGCCCTCGTAGAGGGTGTCGATCTTGGCGTCCCGGACGTACTGCTCCAGCGGGTAGTCCTGGAGGAAGCCCGAGCCGCCGAAGGTCTGCAGCGACTCGTGGCCGAGCAGCTCGTAGGCCCGCTCGGAGCCGACGCCCTTGACCAGCGGGAGGAGCAGGTCGTTGACCCGCTTGGCCAGCTTGGTGGCCTTCTCGTCGCCGGCCGCCTCGGCGACCGCGACCCTGTCCTGCCAGGTGGCCGTGTAGCAGACCAGCGCGCGCAGGCCCTCGGCGTACGACTTCTGCATGAGCAGCGAGCGGCGCACGTCCGGGTGGTGGGTGATGGTCACCCGCGGGGCGGACTTGTCGGTCTGCTGGACCAGGTCGGCGCCCTGCACCCGGTTCTTGGCGTACTCCAGGGCGTTCAGGTAGCCGGTGGAGAGGGTGGCGATCGCCTTGGTGCCGACCATCATCCGGGCGTACTCGATGATCATGAACATCTGCCGGATGCCGTCGTGCTTCTCGCCGAGCAGCCAGCCCTTGGCCGGCACGCCGTGCTCGCCGAAGGTCACCTCGCAGGTGTTGGAGACCTTCAGGCCCATCTTGTGCTCGACGTTGGTGGCGAAGACGCCGTTGCGCTCGCCCAGCTCGCCGGTCTCCTCGTCGAAGTGGAACTTCGGTACGACGAAGAGGGACAGGCCCTTGGTGCCCGGGCCGCCGACGCCCTCGACGCCGACCGGGCGGGCCAGCACGTAGTGGACGATGTTGTCGGTCAGGTCGTGCTCGCCCGAGGTGATGAAGCGCTTGACGCCCTCGATGTGCCAGGAGCCGTCGGGCTGCGGGACGGCCCGGGTGCGGCCGGCGCCGACGTCCGAGCCGGCGTCGGGCTCGGTCAGCACCATGGTCGAGCCCCACTGCTTCTCGATGAAGAGCCGGGCCCACTTCTTCTGCTGCTCGGTGCCCTCGACGTGCAGCACGTGCGCGAAGGACGGGCCGGAGGCGTACATCCAGATCGGGGCGTTCGCGCCGAGCACCAGCTCGGCGAGCGACCACCAGAGGGCGCGCGGCGCGTTGGTGCCGCCGAGGGCCTCCGGCAGGTCCAACCGCCAGAACTCCGAGTCCATGAACGCCTGGTACGACTTCTTGAACGACTCCGGCAGCGGCGCGGTGTGCGTCGCGGGGTCGAAGACCGGCGGGTTGCGGTCGCTGTCCGAGTAGCTGGCGGCCAGGTCCTCACGGGCCAGGCGGTCGACCTCGGAGAGGAAGCTACGGGCGGTGTCGACGTCCAGGTCCGTGTACGGCTCCTGGCCGAACGTCCGGTCCGCCCCGAAGACCTCGAAGAGGTTGAACTCGAGGTCCCGAAGGTTGCTCTTGTAGTGGGTCATGCTCGCTGGCCCCGCTTCCGGACAGGTGTTACCGATCAGTAACTCCAGACTGTATTACTCGCCGGTAGCCAACGACAAGCCGATCTCCAAAGTGACAGCGGTTACACACTTCCGGTTCACCTGACGGAGTGACCGGTGGCTCAGCTCTCGGCCGCGCCGACCTCCCAGCTCGGCACGGGCGCGGCGGCGGCGCTGCGCGGCCCGGTGTACTCCATCAGGACCAGCGCGATGTCGTCGTCGAGCCGGCCGTGCACCCACTCGACCAGGGCGGTCTCCAGCGAGGCCAGGCCGTCAGCGACGGTGCCGTGGCCGAGCAGTCGCCAGGCCCGGTCGGCGGTCGGGAAGAACTCGCCGTCCCGGCGCGCCTCGCCCAGCCCGTCGGTGAAGAGCAGCAGCCGGTCGCCCGGTTCCAGCCGCTCCACCCGGGGCCGGACCACCGGCATGAAGCCGAGCGGCGGCGCGGGCGCCGGCGGCTCCAGCGGGATCACCGCGCCCCGGCGCAGCAGCAGCGGCGGTGGGTGGCCGCAGTTGACGATGGTGAGGGTGCCGCCCCGCTCCTCGACCAGCGCGGCGGTGACGAAGTCCTCGTCGCCGACGTTGCGGGCCACCGCCCGGTCCAGGTCGGTCACCACCGCGCGCAGGTCCGCCCGCTCGTACGCCACGTGCCGGTAGGAGCCGAGCACGATGCTGGCCAGCCGGACCGCGTCCAGCCCCTTGCCGCGCACGTCACCGATGATCATGCGGACGCCGTACGGGGTGTCCATCGCCTCGTACAGGTCGCCGCCGATCTCCGCCGTGGCCGTGGAGGAGATGTAGCGGGCGGCCACCGCCAGGGTGCCGACCTGCGGGCCGAGCGACCGGAGCACCGCCTGCTGGGCGACCGAGGCGAGCCGGGACAGCTCCGCGATCCGCTCGGACTGGCGCTGGCGTACCGCGGCCACGGCGCCGGCGATCGCGGTGGCCAGCGCGATGCCGGCCACGTTGACCGCGGTGACCAGCGACATGGTCTGCTCGGCGAGGGCGAACGCCGCCCCGATCCCGGTGGCGAGCACGCCCACCCCGAGCACCACCCGCCAGGACGCGAGCGCGGCGGCGAGGAACGGGGCGGCCACCATCAGCGCGATGTAGTGCGCGGGGCGCCCGTCGGCCAGTTCCACGGCGGACACGATCGCGAGCAGCGCGAGGGCCGCGCCGAGGCCGGCGCGGGATCCGGGGCTCAGCGGGCCGGGGCCCGACTGGAAGGGTTGCGTGCGTACATCGGACAGCATGCCTGATGGACGTGAACGGGTGAATGAACCTGGCCCGTCGTCCGAGTAGGTTCTGCCCGGCCGGATCCCGTCACCGACCCGATCGCCGCCGGTCACCCGGTCAGCCGAGGACCTCGTACCTGACGGTCAGCTCGCCGAGGTCGGTCGAGGCGATCGCGGCGAAGGCGGCCCGGGACAGGTCGATGCACCGGCCGTCGATGTACGGGCCGCGGTCGTTGATCCGGACCACGACGGACTTGCCGTTGGCCGGGTTGGTCACCCGGACCTTCGTGTTGAACGGCAGGGTCTTGTGCGCGGCGGTCAGCGCGTCCGGGTTGAAGGTCTCGCCGTTCGCGGTCATCTGACCCTCGTCGTAGAAGGACGCGCCGCAGGAGCCGCTGTCCACGACCTTCGCGGCGGCGGTGGTCTTCTTCGCGGTCGGCTTCGGGCTGGCGGTGCGGGCCTTGCTCCGGGACGCCGCCTGGGTCCGGGTCGCCGTCGGGCTCGGGGTGGCCTTCGGCGAGGGGCTGAGGCTCGGCGCCGCGCTCGGCGAGGCGGAGGGGGAGGCCGAGCTGGGGGCGAGGGTGCTGGGCAGCGCCTCGACCGCGGCCGGCGTGGCGGCGGGCTCGGCCGAGGTGAGCTGGACCGCGCCGACGGTGCCGCCGATGGCGAGCACCACGCCGACGACCGCGGTGGCCGCGATGCCGGCGGGCGAGGAGAACTTGCGGGTACGAAGGTGCCTACCAGCCACCGCCCGGTCCTTTCGTCTGCTGAACAAATCGGCTCGGACCGTAACGAGAGAAGCACTTCGGAAGTCAACGTGATCATGGTGCTATGCCCGCATTTACCCTGGTACGTGTAGCCGATCAAGCCAGCGCCACTCCACCGAACGGAGGAATGAGCGCTGGCCGGGGCCGGTGCGGCCTCGCCTGGTGTCGGTGGCCCAGGATGGAGGGCGTGCTGAGCCGACGCCTGGTCGAGTTGTTCCGCTGGGTCGACCCCGGCCCGCGGAGCAGCCATCTGGTCAGTGACCTCTCCGGATGGTGGCGGGATCCCGAGGTGCTGGCCGGGATCGGGCCGGCCCTGGCCGGCCTCTTTCCCGCCGCCCGGCCGACCGTGGTGATCGCCCCCGAGGTGACCGGGCTGCTGCTCGGCCCGCTGGTCGCGGTGGCCGCCGGCGCCGGCTTCCTGCCTGCGTACAAGGACGGCGGGGAGCGGCGCCGGGTCGGGCCCATGCGCTGGGCCGAGACGCCCCCGGACTACCGGGACCGGCAGCTCCGGATCGGCGTGGACGCGCGCCGGCTCGGCCCCGGCGACCGGGTACTGCTGGCCGACGACTGGGTGGCCACCGGCGCGCAGCTCGACGCGCTGCACCGCCTGATCCGGGAGAGCGGGGCCGAGTTCGTCGGGACGGCCGCGCTCGTCGCCACCTGTCCGGCGCCGGTCGCCGAGCGGCTCCGGCTGCGCGCCCTGCTCACCGGGGGGCAGCTTCCCTGAGGCTTGACTTGAAGGAAGCTTCAACTCCGATGATCGACGCATGGACGACGGCATCCTGGACGAGGCGTACCAACGGCTGCACCGGACCGGCCCGGAGTTCGAGGGCTGGCTCTCCAACCACGGGCCCATGGCGGTCGAGGCGCTGGTCCGCCACGGCCACGGCGGCCGGGTGCACCGCTGGCTCGACGACTACCTGCGCCGGCTGGACGAACTGCCCCGCGGGCTGCGGCCGATCGACGACTGGCGGGCCGCGCTGGGCGACCCGAAACGGGCCGGCGACTGGCTCGCCCACTTCGACCGCGAGCTGCGCGACCGCCCCTGGCGCGAGGTACTCGGCGACTGGTGGCCGCGGCTGCTGCCGGGCATCGCGGCCGGGGCCACCCACGGGGTCATCCGGGTCGGCCACGCGGTGCGGGTGCTGCGGACCGACGGGGAGAACCCCCAACGGCTGGCCGAACTGGGCCAGGCGCTCGGCTACTGGGCCGCGCGCTGGCAACCGGTGCCCGGCGCCGGCCCGCTCACCGGGCGATCCGACGTGCCGGCCGCGCTCGCCGCGGTGCCCCGGATCCCGGCGCAGACCGGCGGGATCAGGGACCGGCTGGGCCGGCTGCCCGACCTGCCCGGATGGTCCGGCGCGGCGACGGGGCTGCGCCCGCCCGCCGACCCGGGTGAGGCCGAGCAGATTCTCACCGAACTGGTGCACCGGGCCGGCCTGGACTACCTGCGGTTCGGGCACGGCAACCCGGTGATGCTGGTGCACGCGGTGACCGCGCCGACCGCGGTGCTGCGTACCCTGCCGGCCCTGGACTCGGCGCTCTGGGCCCCGAGCGTCGCCGCGGCCTGGTCGGCCACGGCCGCCGTGACCTCGGTGTACGCCCCACCCACGCCGGCCGCCCCGCCGGCGGTCGCGGACGGCGGGCCGGCGGAGGTGTTCGCCCGGGCCGCCCGGCACGGCGACGAGCACGTGGTGAAGCTGGCCGACGCGGTGCTGGAGGCCCACGCGGCGACCGGGGACGCGCGGGTGCTGGCCGCCGCCGGCTACGCCGGCCAACTCATCTGACGAAGTCCCCGGCGGCGATGCAGACCCGGCCCAGCACCTCGGTGGAACGCACCGCCCGCCGATCCGTCATGCGGCCCACGCCAGTCCCGGCGGACGGTTCCGTGCAGCGGACGAAATCCCGCGACGGGCCGGCGGCCGGCGGTTAGCCTCGGCAGGATGTGGCCCCGCATCGGTGGACTCCGCACCCTCGCCCTCGGCACGCCCGGCGAGCTGCGCACCACCCTCAACACCCTCGTGCTCTCCGGCGTGAAGACCGCCACCGCCGGCCTGCTGACCGACGAGTACGCCACCGAGAACGAGGAGCTGGAACACGTCGGCGAGCGGCTCGTCCTGGTGGACGACGACGACAAGCTGATCGGCGTGGTCGAGGTGACCGGCGTGGAGGTGGTCCGCTTCGCCGACGTGTCCTGGGACTTCGCCCGCGCCGAGGGGGAGGGGGACCGGTCCATCGAGGAGTGGCGCGAGGGCCACAGCCGCTACTGGGCCCGGGTCGGCTTCCCGGTCGACGACGACAGCCAGGTGGTCTGCATCCGGTTCCGGCTGGTCTCCGCCGGCGACGGCGGGATCAGCACCGGCGACCTGGGCACCTGACCGGTCACGCCCGGCGCAGCTCCGGCAGCAGCTCCGCCGCCCGGACCAGCACCGCCTCGTCGCCCGCGTACCAACTGCTGGCCCGGGGCCAGTGGGTCACCACGTCGGTGAAGCCCAGCCGGGCGGCCCGATCGACCTGCTCGGTGAAGAAGTCCGCGTTGCTGAGCGAGAAGACCGGCGCCGAGTCCAGCGACAGGTAGCGGTCGAGGGTGGCCGGGTCGCGCCCGGCCTCCGCCAGCGTCCGGTCGAGCCGGGCGGACAGCTCCGCCACGCTCGACCACCAGCTCTCCAGGTCGTCGCCGTCCAGCCCGGTGGTCACCCAGCCCTGCCCGAAGCGGGCGACCAGCCGCATCGAGCGGGGCCCGTTGGCGGCGACCACGAACGGCACCCGGGGCTGCTGGACGCAGCCGGGATTGTTCCGCGCGTCGACCGCCGCGAACCACTCGCCGCGCCAGGTCGTGCGGTCCTCCCGCAGGATCAGGTCGAGCAGCTCGGTGAACTCGGCGAACCGGTCGACTCGCTGCCGGGGCGGCAGGGTCTCCCCGCCGAGCACCGCCGAGTCGAAGCCGATGCCGCCGGCCCCGAGGCCGAGCAGCACCCGTCCCGCGGAGACGTCGTCCAGCGCGGTCACCTGCCGCGCGAACGCCGCCGGGTGCCGGAAGTTCGGCGAGGCGACCAGGGTGCCGAGCCGGATCCGGGAGGTCACCGTCGCGGCGGCGGTGAGTGTGGTCATCGAATCGAACCAGGGGCCGTCGACCAGGTCGCGCCACCCGAGGTGGTCGTAGGTCCAGGCGTGGTCGAAGCCCCACTCGTCCGCCTGCTGCCAGCGTCGCCGGGAGTCCGACCAGCGCTGGTCGGGCAGGATCACGATGCCAATCCGCATGAGCGCCAGGGTACGACCCGGGTCGGACAGGCCGACCCGGGCCGGGGGACTACTCCGCCACCAGGTCGGCGACCACGCAGGCGATGTTGTCGGGCGCGCCCGCCGCGTACGCGAGGTCGACGAGGCGCCCGACGGCGGTCTCCGGGTCGTCGGCCCCGGCGAGCGCCGCGTGCAGCGCCTCGGGGTCGACCACCGCGGCGAGCCCGTCGGAGCAGAGCAGGTAGCGGTCGCCGGCCAGGGCTGTCCGTAGCGCCAGGTCCGCCTCGACCTCGCCGCCCGCCCCGAGCGCCCGAGCCAACAGGGCCCGCTGCGGATGCGCGCCGGCCTCGGCCGGGCTGAGCTTCCCCTGGTCGACCAGCGACTGCACGTAGGTGTGGTCCTGGGTGAGCCGGGACAGCTCGCCACCCCGCAGCAGGTACGCCCGGGTGTCCCCGACGTGCACCAGGGCCAGCCGGGTGCCGCGTCGCAGGATCGCGGTGAGCGTGGTGACCGGCTGGTGGGCGGCGGTGGCGTGCGCCCGTACCGCCCGGTCGGCGGCGGCCACCGCGTCGGCCAGCGCGCCGAGCAGTTCGGTGTCCGGCCCGTCGGCCGGCTCCAGCGGGCGCAGCGCGTCCACGGCGGCGGTGCTGGCGGCGACCCCGCCCGGGCCCCGCATACCGTCCGCCACGGCGAGCAGCGTCCCACTGGCGTACGCGGTGTCCTCGTTGGAGTCCCGGACCGTGCCGGTCTCACAGCGGACGGCGTACCGGAAGGTGGTGTCGGACATGGTGGTGCCCCTCTCGGTGAGCTGGTCGACGAGGAGCGCGACGGCGCGGGCGCGGGCCGCCGTGTCGGCGCTGACCCGCCGCCACCAGGCGTCCACGGCCTCGGCGGCGGCGTCCGGCGGAAGGCCGCAGACGGCCTGGATCTCGGCCAGCGGCATCCCGGCCCGGCGCAGCGCGGCGATCAACCGGGCCCGGTCGAGCTGGACCGGCGCGTAGTACCGGTAGCCCGAGTGCGGGTCGACGGCGGCCGGTGGCAGCAGCCCCAGCTCGTCGTAGAGCCGCAGCGCCTTCGGCGTCAGGTGCGCCGCGCGGGCGAACGCCCCGATGGTCAGCAGCTCCACGGACCCATCCTCCTCGCACCGATCGCGTTCCTCGTGCCGGTCACGACGACCGGCACGGACCACGCTGGGCCTTGCCGCAGGGGCAGGGTCAAGGCATTGACGATGTATCGATCACTTATATATGTTGCCGAGGTGACTCAGATGCGGGAGCCCACGTTCCTGATCCTCACCGCGCTCGCCGGCGGCCCCCGGCACGGCTACGGCATCATCCAGGAGGTCACCGCGCTCTCCGCCGCGCGCGTCAGCCTGCTGCCCGGCACCCTCTACACCGCGCTGGACCGGCTCACCGCGCAGGGCCTGGTCGAGCCCGACCGGGAAGAGGTGGTCGACGGCCGACTGCGCCGCTACTACCGGCTCACCCCCGGTGGCCTCGACGCGCTCCGGGCCGAGACCGTCCGGCTGCGCCAGCTCGCCACCGCCGCCGAGACCCGGCTGCGCGCCCTGCGCCCCCGCACCACCTGACCCGCGTCCCGCGCCCCGGCCCACCATCGAACGACCTGAAGGGGACGGCCATGCCACCGACGGGGGACCCCCTCGCCCGCCGCTACCGACGCCTCCTGCTCGCCTACCCCCGCCCCTACCGCCGGGCGCGCGGCGAGGAACTGCTCGGCCTGCTGCTGGACGGCGCGCCCGCCGGGCAGACCCGCCCCACCCTGCGGGAGACGGCCGACCTGATCCGGGGTGGCCTGCGCTGCCGCCTCGGCCGGCCGGCCAGCAGCACGGTCGGTGTCTGGGCCGTCCTCACCGCGCTGATCTGCGGGCTGTTCACCGCCGCGCTGGCCAGCCGGGTCGCCTGGGAGACCTCCCGGCCGCAGCCGGACCGGGCCGAGTTCACGGCGGCCTTCGCTGAGGCGTTCCCCCACCACCGGCTGGGCGACGACGTGTCGACCGCCCGCGCGCTCTTCGTCATCTACGGCCAGCCGCTGTCCCGGGCGTCCCTGCACAGCCTGCTGTTCGGCGACGGCGGCGAATATCAGGAGGGGGTGGCCGCCGGCTCGGCGGTCGGTCCCATGCCGACGGCCGAGGCGGAGACGCTGGCGACCGCGCGGCAACGCCTTCGGAACGCCGGCTGGCAGGTGTACGAACCGACCTCCGAGGTCCTCCAGACCTGCGCCGACCCGCGCTGCGACCCGGCGAGCCAGCCGGTCGAGACCGTCCTGGTGGCCCGTCGGGGCGACACCGTGCTCCGGGCCACCTTCGACGACCCCCGGACCTTCGGCTCGTACCTCGGCGTGGAGCTGCAGCGGGCGGCACCGCCGGCCGTGCTGCCGGCCGCCGTGCTGGCCGGGCTGGTCGGCGGCGCGCTGGCCTGGCTGGTCTTCGCTTGGGCGAGTCGGCGCACCGAGGACCGGCGGCGGGCGCCGGTGCTGCTGGGCCTCACCCTGTTCTTCTGGTGGGCGCCCGTGCTGCTCGCCACCGCGTCGCTGGCCGGGCACCACCTCGACGAGCCGCATCCCAGCTGGCACCCGCTCTGGGAGTGGCTCGGTCAGCCGACCCTCTCGCTGTTCTTCCTGGTCGGCCTGGCCGGCGCGCTGATCCTGCTGGTCACCGCGCTCACGCCCCGCCGGGACGCCGGCCCCCTGACCGTCAGCCTCGGTTGAGCTTCGCCAGCATCCGGCCGAGGTGCGGCTCGATCGTGCCCGGCCCGGCCTCGGCCACCTCCCGCGGCGTCCACCAGCGGACGCCCCGGAACTCCGCCGGGTCGGGGATCAGCTTCTGGTCGCGGCTGCCGGTCAGCACGTACCAGAGGCTGACGTCGGTGTGCCGCTCTTCCGGCGGGCCGACGGTCTCGGTCACCGTGAGGGAGGCCGGGCGCTCGCCGAGGGCCGGCGCGAAGACGGCGGGCACACCCAACTCCTCCACCATCTCCCGGCGTACGGTCTGTGCCGGGTGCTCGCCCGGCTCGACGTGACCGCCGCTGGGCAGCCACATCCCGGCGTTGCGGTGGTCGACCAGGAGCACGGCGCCGTCGGTCTCGTCGCGGATCAGGAAGTAGGCGACCAGGTGCGGCGAGGGGGTGCGCGGCTTCACCCGGCGGAAGATGTCCGCCGTGCCGGCCAGCCAGGCCAGCGCGGTCGCGCGGTGCCGCGCCTCCTGCTCGTCGCCCGGTGTGAGCGCCTCGACCAGCGCCCGGATCTCGTCCCGCACGCCGTCATGCTGCCAGCCGGGTCCGACAGCGTCAGTCCGGGGCGGGGTTCGCGTCGACCGCGGCGCGGACGAACTCGCGTACCCGGGTGGTGCTGTTGCTGGCAAGCCACACCGGACCACGCCGGATCGGCGGCGCGTCGCGGATCGGCACGTAGGCCAGGTCGGGGCGGGCGTGGTAGTGCCGGGTCTGCTCGCCCACCGGCAGAACCCCGCGCCCCATCGCGACCAGGGCCAGCATCTCCGAGAACGTGCTGCCGGCCGGGCCCTGCGACACCGGCCGCCCCGACGGCGTCCGGTCCGGGGTGCGGTCCCGCTTGAACGCGGCCGAGGTCACCGCCGGGTACTGGATCACCGGATGGTCGGCCAGCACCTCCAGCGACACCGACTCCGCGCCGGCCAGCGGATGATCCGCGGCCACCGCGAGCATCCGGCGCTCGTGCAGCAGCGCCGGGCCGTTCGCCATGCCGTCGAAGGGGTACGCGGCGATCAGCACGTCGATCGAGCCGTCCCGCAGGCTCGACCGGGTGGTGGCGAGCGGGGCCTCGTGGACGTGCATCACGCAGTCCGGGTGGCGTTCGGTGAACAGGCTGACGGCCCGGAGCAGCACCGGCGCGGTCGACTCACCCACGTACGCCACCCGCAGCTCGCCGGTGATCCCACGCCCGGCGTCGACGGCGCGCTGGACGGCGTCCTCGATGCCGGCCACCAGCGGGCGCAGGTCGTCGGCGAGCCGGGCGCCGATCGGGGTGAGCCGGACCACCCGGCTGGTCCGCTCGAACAGCGACGCGCCGATCCGGCGTTCCAGCTTGCGCACCACGTGGCTGATCCGCCCCGTGGTCACCCGCAGCCGCTCGGCGGTCCGTCCGAAGTGCAGCTCCTCGGCGAGGGTCAGGAACGTCTCGACCTCGTACCGCTCCAGCACCCGCCGACCCCCACCGTTGAATCCTGGTCACCGATCGTAGTCCGATCGCGTCTTGGTCCGGACGCCGCCGCGGACGAGGGTGAACGGTGTTCCCGTCGCACCCAGGAGGACCACCGATGGATCCCGTCACCACCTATCTGACCGGCCTCGACGCGCCGCTGCGCGAGACCGGCGAGAAGCTGCGTTCGGTCATCGAGGCCGCGCTGCCGGAGGCCACCGGCGCGATGTGGCACGGCCACCCGGTCTGGGGGCTCGGCGACCGGCCGGGGAAGACCCCGGTCTGCCTGGTCAAGGCCTACCCGGCGTACCTCACCTTCGGGCTGTGGCGCGGGCAGGACGTGGCGGACGACTCCGGGCGGCTCGTCCCCGGCGCGCGCCGGATGGCCTCGGTCAAGCTGCGCACGGTCGACGAGATCGACCCGGAGCTGTTCGCCGGCTGGCTGCGCGCGGCGTACGCGCTGGAGACCCGGTGAGCGCCGTGCGGGTGACCGGCTTCGACCACCTGGTCCTCGCCGTCACCGACGTCGAACGGTCCCTCGAGTTCTACTGCGGCACCCTCGGCCTGGCGCCGGTGCGCGTCGACCGCTGGCGCGCCGGCGAGGTGCCCTTCCCCTCGGTACGCGTCAACGCCGACACCATCATCGACCTGGTCCGCGGCGAGCCGGCCGGGTCGAACGTGGACCATTTCTGCCTGGTGGTCGAGCCGCTCGACTGGGCGGAGGTGATCGAGTCCGGGGTGTTCACCGTGCTGACCGGGCCGGTGCCGCGCTTCGGCGCGCGCGGCACAGCCACCTCGATCTACGTACGCGACCCGGACGGCAACACCGTCGAGTTGCGCTGGTACCCGACGTCGTGACGGGTGTTGACTTCGAGCCCGCTCGAAGCCGCAGAGTGTGACCCGGCAGGACGCACATCGCGGAAGCGGGGAGTGGTCATGAAGCGCACGTTGGGACGGAGCGGGATCGAGGTCAGCGCGCTGGGCATGGGCTGCTGGGCGATCGGCGGCCCGTACGCCGGTGGCGCCAACCAGTACGGGTGGGGCCGGGTCGACGACGCCGAGTCGACCCGGGCCGTCCGCCGGGCCCTCGAACTCGGCGTCACCTTCTTCGACACGGCGAGCAGCTACGGCGCCGGGCACAGCGAGGTGGTGCTCGGCCGGGCGCTCGGTGCCGACCGGGACCGGGTGGTGATCGCCACGAAGTGGGGGTTCACCTTCGACGAGCGGACCCGGGAGGCCGGCGGCACGGACAGCAGCGTCGCGTACCTGCGCAGCTGCCTGGACGGCTCCCTGCGGCGGCTGGGCACCGACCACGTCGACCTCTACCAGCTCCACCTCGGCGACCTGCCGGTCGCGGAGGCCCTCGACCTGATCGAGCCGCTCGAGGAACTGGTCGCCGCCGGCAAGATCCGGGCGTACGGCTGGAGCACCGACGACCCGGAGCGCGCCGCGGCCTTCGCCGCCGCCGGTCCGCACTGCACGGCCGTTCAGCACGACATGTCGGTGCTGGCCGACCGGCCGGCGATGATCGAGCTGTGCGAACGGGCCGGGCTGGCCAGCATCAACCGGGGACCGCTCGCCATGGGACTGCTCAGCGGCAAGTACGCCGACGGTCGCACGGTGGCCCGGGACGACGTGCGGTCGCAGAGCTACGACTGGATGACCTACTTCCGCGACGGCGCCGGGGCGCCCGAGTGGCTGGCCCGGGTGGAGGCCCTGCGGGAGGTGTTCGCCACCGGCGGCCGTACGCCCACCCAGGGCGCGCTGGCCTGGCTGTGGGCGCGCAGCGCGACCACCGTCCCGATCCCGGGGTTCCGGACCGTCGCCCAGGTCGAGCAGAACGCCGGCGCGCTCGCCCACGGCCCGCTGCGGCCCGACGAGTTCGCCGCCGTGGAGGACCTGCTGGCCGACCTCCGCGTTGCTACCGTCGCCTGATGCCTGAACTCAAACGGCTCGCCGCCCGCCATGCGCCGGCGTTGCTCCGCTTCGAGCGGGTGAACCGGGCGTACTTCGCCCGGTTCGTGCGGGACCGGGGCGACGACTACTTCGACGAGTTCGCCGACCGGCTGGCGGACCTGCTGATCGAGCAGGACACCGGTGGGTGCCACTTCCACGTCCTGGTGGACGAGCACGGCACGGTGCTGGGCCGGTTCAACCTCGTCGACGTCGCCGACGCCAGCGCCGAGCTGGGCTACCGGGTGGCCGAGCGGGCCACCGGGCGCGGCCTGGCCCAGGAGGGAGTCCGCCGGGTCTGCGCGCTGGCCCGCGAGGAGTACGGGCTGCGCCGGCTGGTCGCCTCGGCCGCGCTGGCGAACCCGGCCTCCCTGGCGGTGCTCCGGCGGACCGGGTTCGTGCCGGTCGAGGAGGTGCTGCTCGGCGGCGAGCCCTGCCTGCGGCACGTCCTCGACCTCTGATCCCGGGTCGACCGATGAGAATCGGGGGCGGGGCAGGTCCATACCGGTGACCGACTCGGACACCCCGAAGGAGACCACCCCGATGGCAACTCCCACCTTCCGCACCGCCCTGCCGCCGATCGTCGACCGGGAGACGTGGCTGCGCGAGCGCGACCACCTGCTGGCCCGGGAGAAGGCGCACACCCGCGAGGGCGACGCGATCGCGGCCGCTCGCCGCCGGCTGCCGATGACCCCGGTGCCGCCCGTCACCGTGCAGGGCCCCGGTGGGAAGACGCCCCTGCTCGACGTCTTCGAGGGCCGCCGGATGCTGATGGCCTACTTCCACATGTGGCACGACGGCAAGCCGTTCGAGGACCAGTGCGAGGGCTGCACCTTCTCGACCTGCCACATGGAGATGCTGGACTACCTGCACGCCCGGGATGTCACCTACGCCGTGTTCTGCCAGGGCTCGTACGCCGAGAGCGCCCCGTTCGCGGAGTTCATGGGCTACCCGTTCCCCTGGTACTCGGCCCGGGACTCCGACCCGGCGCTGGTGGCCGGCCGAGACTTCGGGCTCATCGTCTGCTACCTGCGCGACGACGACCAGGTCTACGAGACCTACTGGACCACCGGGCGCGGCGTGGAGGCGCTCATGACCAGCTACCACGCCCTCGACCTCACGATTTACGGTCGGCAGGAGCACTGGGAGGACTCACCGGAGGGATGGCCGAAGGTCAGCGGGCACCCGTGGCGTCTCGACGGCCGCCCGGTCGCCCAGTGGGGCCGCCCGGGCGTCGCGGCGACGGGGGAATCCTGCTGCGGGAAGTGATCGGGCCGTGGGCGCGGATACCGTCATCGGAATGATCGAGGAGCTGACCCGGCGATACCTGCACACCGTCGACGAGGCCCTGCCCGGCTACGTGCGGGGCCTCTACGTCGTCGGGTCCGCCGCGCTCGGCGCCTGGCAGCCCGGCGCCAGTGACGTCGACACGGTGATCCTGGCGTCGCGCCCGCCGACCGGTGACGACCTGGCCCAGCTCGCGCGGATCCATGCCGGAATGCCTCGGTCACCCCACTTCGACGGGGTCTACCTCGAACCCGCGCTGGCCCGGTCCTGGCCGACCGACGGCCGGGTCGTCCCGTACGTGGTCGATGGCGAGTTGCGGACCGACCAGCCGTGCGGCGAGCTGACCCCGGTTCTCTGGCTGACCCTGCAGCGCTACGGCATACCGGTGCGCGGGCCGGCCGTCGCCGAGCTGGGGGTACGGGTCGACCCGGAGCAGCTCCGCCGATACAACCTCGACAACCTGCGGGAGTACTGGCAGACCAGCGTGACCCTGTTCCGGGCGGAACTCGGCGGCGTGGCCCCCGCCACCGTCGTGGACGGCGGCATCGTGAGCTGGTTCGTGCTGGGACCCGCGCGGCTGCACTACACGCTGGCCCACGCCGACGTCATCTCGAAGGCCGCGGCGGGCGACCATCTCGCGGCCCTGTTTCCCGAGTACGCCCAGCTCGCGCGGCGGGCCGTCGGCTGGCGTGCGGGCGAGGCGGAGCTGTTCACCGCCGCCGATCTGGTCGTCGCGTGCGACAGCGTGAACGCGGTCGCCGAGGACGCCAGGCGTCGCTTCGGCGCGTGAGGCCGCCCGCAGCGGCCGGTGCGCCTCGGCCACCGGGCACACCCCGACCGCGACGACAGGGGTTGCGGTGATCGCCTCCTAGAAGATCGAATGCCGGTGTGAGCAGGTCCGCGGAAGTCGTCGTGCTGGCCGCCGACGCCCATGAGGTCATGGCCCCGCTGACCCGGGACAACGACGGCACCCGGCCGTGGAACAACATCTTCGTGCCGATAGAGAGCCAGTGGCCAGGTACGTTCGGCCGCGGCTGGGCCGCTGAATTCACCCACCGGCACCATTGGGCGGAGCTGCTGGACTACCTGCAGGCTCTTCCCTGGCGGCGCCCCGAGTCGCTGCAGGTACTGATTCACGACGAGGAGGACGACTGCTTCGGCCTCTGGATGCTGTACGACGGCAAGCTCACCGAGGTACCCCTGCCCCACACTGAACGACACACGAAGCCGAGACCGGGGCCGGGAAGCGATTCGCCGGAGATGAGCTACCTCCACCGGACAGACCTCACATCTTCGGAGGGTTGATGCGTGTCGTCGTTCGGCTGATTCAGGTCACCCTCGTCGCCCTGCTCGCGATCGCCGTCGTCGCTGGCTTCCGTGATGCCCGAGACCAAGCGTCACGAGCGCGCGGCGAGGACGTCCGCCCGCCCGAGCAGTTGGTACTCGGCCCGACTGGCATCGGCGAGCTGAAACTCGGCATGTCGAGCCAGGAAGCGACCGCCACCGGTGACCTTCGGTATCCCGTCGACTGGGCCGGCAACTCGACCTGCAGCATCCAGACCGCCGGCGGAGTGAGCATCCACTTCTCTCGACACCACGGCCTGGCTGTGCTCAGCGGGCCCGAACAGACGCGCACACCGGAAGGCATCCGAGCCGGCGCATCCGTGGCCGAGGTGTTCGCCGCGTATCCGAGGTTGACTCGCCCTGAAGCCGGATCCCCGCAGGAACAGGTGCAGCTGGTCGGATACCTCGCCGCACCGGTGCCGACCAACCGGGACGCCGTCTACATCTTCATCTTCGCCCTCGGCGGTACCTCACCGGACACCGCCCGGCTCCAGCTCATCCTGCTCAGCCTGCGTGAGCAGGGCGAGGAGTGCACCCACGCCGGTTGAGCAGTTCGTTCTAGCGGCCTCTGGTGACCGCTGGCCCCGTCGTTCGGGCCCCACCCCTGCCGGCGATTGTGGGTGGAGCTATGACGGTCGTGCGACGGGAGCATTCGACTCGGATGCCTGTTCGCAGTCATCCGAGCACTTCACGTGTCAGCTGGTCGTAGTGGGATGTACTGCGACTTGCCGGCACCTCGCTGCCGGGACGGTGCCGCCGTTCGCGGACGACGACGCGGCGTGCGCTTTGCCGGGTTCAAGCCTGCGTCAGCTGACCCCGCTATGCAGCACAGTTCGCCAACTACTGGTTGCGGTGGCGGCTCGGCGTGGCGGTACTGGGTCGATGGGGAGCCGCTTGCGGCTGACACCCTCGGGCACGCCTACAGTGCAGCCGTGGCTCCCCAATTCGACCACTGGACGGACCACATCGGCGCAGTGGTCACCTCCGCCTTCGGTTCGGTGAAGGAGACCGGGCAACTCGTAGGCCCGTTCGATCTCACGGTTGCGCTTCTCATGTACGACCATGGCAACGTCGCGCGGTGGCGACGTGAATACGGCTTCGATGCCGGCCGGGCGATCGCAACATTGGGCATCACGCCAGGGAACGGAACGTGGTCTTCCGAGGTGCGATTCGACGCCGATGCGCGCCGGGTCCTAGCTGCGGCAATCAGACTCGCCGCCCGTGGCGGTGCGGGACACGTCGGCACCGAACACCTCCTCGCCGCGCTGCTCGCGCACGGCCCCACCGCGGTGATCTCGGCGTTCGAGGAGCAAGGCGTAACGGCGGAAACCGCCGCGCGGTACGTCGCGAATTTGAATGGTGTGGCCGGCGCCGAAAGGCTCATGGCCGCGCCCGGCTGGGGTGCTCGGCGGGCGTGGAGGCGCCTGGGTCGTTCCACAACACCGGGGAATTCGTGGCGAGGGGCCCTGTTTGCGGCCAGCACCGTCGTCGCGCTCGCGGTGATCTTCGTCGGCTGGAGCATGTTCTAAGCCAGGGGTACGGGGCCCATCCTGCGGAGACGTCCTCGTCGGGCAGTCGTAGGCCGTCCAGCCCTTGTGGTGTCCGCGGGGTGATCTGCGGCATCTCTGAGGAGGGCCGGTGTTCGGGGCCCTTCCACGACCTGCGGCACATAGGGAACACTCTCGCCGCGCGGACCGGAGCGAGCACTCGCGAGCTGGTGCCGCGGATGGGGCACGACTGTGACGGGAACCGAACCCGCACTGTCAGACCCGAAAATCCAATGGTGAGTGGGCAGGCGGCAGCACCCGGCGCAGCGTAGCGGAGCCGGGTGTGGGTGGCTTGGGTCAGGCGGCTTCGGGTTCGGCGATGATGGCCTTGCCGTCGCGGATGGTGATCTTTTGACCGGTGACGGCCTGGAGTTGAGTGGCCAGGTTTCGGGCCCTGCGCTGTTTGTCGATACGGGTGTCGAAATAGTCGGCGCCGAGGTCACGGAACCGGACGGCAGGGTCGGACAGCAGGTGGTAGACGATTACCAGGACCGCGTTGCCGGTGGCCACGGTCGCCTTCTGTTTGCCGCGACGTTTGGCGATGCGTCGGTGCCGTGCGCCGAGGAAGCTGTCGGTGCGGCAGGCGCTGCCGGCGATGTTGCCCAGGGTGGCGGCCAGCCAAGGGCTGCCTTTTGCTCGGCCCTTGTTCTTCTTCTTCCCGGCGGACTCGTGGGTCTGCGGGCAGAACTTGGCCCAGGACACCAGGTGCGCGTCGGACGGGAAGCGGCTCATGTCCACGCCGACCTCGGCGATCAGTTCCTGTGCGGCGGTGGGGCCGACTGCGGTGATCTCACTCAGCTGAGCCACCTGATGGGCGAAAGGGGCGACCGCCTCGGCGATCGTGGTGTCCAGGGCGGTGATCTGCGCGCTGAGCCGGTCGATGTTGTCCAGCATCATCGCCAGGATGGCGGCGTGGTGATCGGTGAAGAACCCCCGCAGCGCCTCCTGCAGCTGTGCAATCTTGGGACGCAGCCGGCCCCTGGCCATCTGGGCGAGGACCGTCGGGTCGCGCTGTCCGTCGATGAGCGCTTGAAGTATCAGCCGCCCGGATACCCCGAACACATCGCTCACCACAGACGTGATCTTGATCTGGGCGTCTTCGAGCAGTTTCTCCACCCGCTGCATCTCGCGGGTGCGGTCGCGGATGAGCGAACGCCGGTAGCGGGTCAGGTTACGCAGCTCACGGATGGGTTTGGGGTGCACCAGCGACGGGCGGCACATGCCCCGCTCGGCGACCTTGGCCAACCACACCGCGTCGGCCTTATCGGTCTTGGCCCGCCCCGGTACGTTCTTGACCTCGCGGGCGTTGACCAGCCAGCACTCGAAGCCCTCGGCCTCGAGCAGATAGTAGACACCCTTCCAGTAGTCGCTGGTTGACTCCATGACGACCCGGGTGACGCCCCAACGGCGCAACCAGTCCGCCATCTGCAGCAGCGCCGAGGTGGTGGTGGCAAAGCCGCGCACCTCCTGCATACGCCGGCCCGGCCTGGACTCGTGTGGCACCCGCACGCACGCCTCCAACACCGCTTTACCCAGGTCGAGTGCGGCCACCCGCTCGACGTGTAACTCCTGCTCGTCGACCTCTTCCATGACGGTCTCCCGTGAGGGATTGGGACAGGGAAAGGCCGCCCGCGGGAGCCGGCGGAGAAGATGAAGAGTCGGACCCTCGTGCTCGTAGCAACAATGCGCAGCCCCTCAAAGCGGCTCCCAGCGTCAAACAGCTTGACGGCCTCACCTGCGCCATGAAGTCACCGACGTCGGCGGGCGACCATCTCGGATTTTCCCGCATGCGCGGCGCCCCGAAGGGACCCGAAAACAGCTTGGGAATCGCGCGAGATCGGCTGGGAGATTCGCCCCCGGCCTCTGCCTCAGGGTCGACGCCTGCCGCCGTCCCAGCCCGTCCTCGCCAGTGCGGCGGCGTTGCTGTCAACCGTTGCTGTCGGTCTGACCGGGCGGCCGAGGGAAGTTGCCAAACGGCCCATGTACCGGGTCCAGCACCGACGTGCAACGCTGGCAGCTCGCGGTCAGGAGTAGAGCATGACGGTGTGGCGACGATTCGAGCGGACGCAGGACGGCGCGACGGACTTCTTCGAGATCCGCCGTGAGGGCATTCGATGCTTTGTCCGCTGGGGTTCAACCAGTCGCCGTCGTGAGTCCACCACCGTCGTCCTGCTGGACGAGGACCACGCCCGGCGACACCTGGACAAGAAGATCAAAGAACGGCTTCGCAAGGGCTTCGCGGAGGTTGCGGCACCCGCTGAGGCAGAGGATGAACCTGACGCCCTGGTGGTGCCCACCATCCTCAAGATGCAGACCAAGCCGTGGTTCACCCCCGAGGACTACCTGCCGGTGGATGGCTTCATCGACGTGGTCTGCCAAGCCGTCCCTCCGAATGGCATAGGTGGTTTCTACCGCTACCTGGTGCTGCGGGAGGCAGGACGCAGCGCCATCAGCTTCAACGTCAAGCAGACCAGCCATGACCCAGCGAAGGTCGCGGTCTTCCTCGACCTCGTCACCGAGAACCGGGATCTGCCCTTCGAGGGGAAGTCGCACCACAAGATCCCCTTGCCGCATCCCGTTGGTCCGTTCAGCCACGCTCTCTTCTGCTCCGCCGCGCTCGGTCGGCCCATGTCTGCGTACCCCGCCATCGCCGCCAGTGTTGCCATCGCGGCACCGATCTACAACTCCGAGATCGGCGATGCTGATCCAGAAGTCGTGGTTGATGCCCGCATCCACGGCCACGGTTCATTGAATCGCGCTGACTGGGCCCGTTCACCTCAGCCAGCCTTTGATGCGCGCTTCGATATCTCATCCCGGCGCAGGGAGCGGACCTTCAAGGTCTACACCCTGGGAGATCTGCCAGGCATGCTGAGTGACCTGCAGAGCGCGGCGCCCGACAGCTGGCTGGAAATCAGACGCTTCCGCGGGGACCTCATACGCCTAGGTCCAGCCGACGTCACCCCCAGCACCGCACGAGAGGTCGAACAGTTCCTGCTCGCCCTGACCGGGTGACGGCCTTGGGTTTAGAAGAAGATCGCGGATGGCCGGGTCGCCGAGCTGGGCTACCGGGTGGCCGAGCGGGCCGGCGGACGCGGCCTGGCCCAGGAGGGTGTCCGCCGGGTCTGCGCGCTGGCCCGCGACGAGTACGGGCTGTGCCGCCTGGTCGCCTCGGCCGCGCTGGCGAACCCGGCCTCCCTGGCGGTGCTCCGGCGGACCGGGTTCGTGCCGGTCGAGGAGGTCCTGCTCCACGGCAAGCCCTCCCTCCGGCACGTCCTGGACCTCACCTGAGGCGCACAGTTCAAACCGCGCGCACGGGCATCCCGTAAATACCCCGGTCGACGACCTGCTCGCCGTCGATCAGCATGGGGTTGAGGCTCCACAGGGCCGCCAGCTTGAGCACGTCGTGTTCGTGGGGCGCCGACTCGTACCAGGTGTCCCAGTCCTCCTCCTGCCAGTTCCGCCAGTTGTCCCCCCAGCCGCGGAGGCCCTTGCCGACCTCGCGCTCGGCCGGCGTGACGTCACCGATGAACAGCGGAACGTTGCCGTCGAAGGTGGCGAACGCCCGCACGACGACCCCGTCGACCGCCCGGACCCATCCGTGGGAGAACCATCCCCGCTCGTTGACGAAGAACTGGACCTCACCCAGGCGCGCGCTCAGGGCTGCGAACCACTCCGGAAACCGGGGATCGGTGGCGCTGTAGTCGAACGTCGCGAGATCGCGTCGGCCGTGCGCCAGGGTCCACCCGTCCACGGGACCGGCCACGAACACGCCGGAGACGTACGCGCGGTCGACGCCCTCGTCCCAGGAGAGACGTTCGCGGTCGGCCAACCGCAGCGCGTCGGCGACCTCCTCCGGGCTCCGCTCCCGCACGGCGAGCCACGTGGTCTTGAAACCAAACCCCATGCGGCTCATCATCGCGTCGACAGACCACCGGCGACACTCCGCCATCCGGCCCTCTCCGACGCCAGGAACGCGGCCGGGAGGCGCAGCGGCACGACGGGAGAGACGTGACGCGGATTCTGATCGTGACAGCGGGTCCGCGAGGTGCGTCGCGCCGTTCACCGGCCTGGGGCAGCGGTTGCAGCAGGCGGACCACCTCGCGCTGGCCGCACACGACCGGTTCGCCGGTCTCGTGCGCGGATCCGGGCTGGAGCACCGGTCGCTTCCCGGCGATCCGGTCGAACTCGTACGCGCACGCACGGCCGCCCCGTCCCCGGAGGCCGCGCGGTCGGTCTTCGCCGCGTTCCTCGACGACCTGGGCGACGGCGTGACGGCCGCGGCGGCCGCCGGCGCCGACGTCCTGCTGACCGCGTTCGGCCCGGCCCCGTTGAGCCGGCTCGTCGCCGAGGGCTTCGGCATCCCGAGCCTCGGCGTCTATCTGGCGCCGGGGGTCCCCACCCGGGAGTTCCCACCGCCCGGCTGGCCCGTGACCGGGCCGCTCTCACCCGCCGACAACGTCGCCGCGGGTCGCGAGATGCTCGCCCGAACCGGCTCCCTCTACGCCGACGTGCTGCGGCGGCTGCGCGACCTACCGCCACCATGGCCCAGGTCTTCCAGCTCGCCGACATCGTGCCCGGCCGGTTTCGCGCCCTGATCCTGCTCGCCGCCTTCGCAAGCCTTCGCTACGGAGAGCTGGCCGCCCTTCGCCGCCGCGACTTCGCCCCCCGCTGTCGGACCCTCACGGTCCGCGCGACCCTGGTCGAGCCTTAGACGGCAGCCTCACTTTCGGACCGCCCAAAACCGATGCCGGCATCCGGACCGTCACCATTCCCGACGCGATCCGCCGCGACATCCGCGACACCTGGACGACTTCGTCGACGAGGACCAGGACCCGCTCGCCTTTACCGGCGCGAAGGGTGCCACCCTGCGCCGCTCCAACTTCCAGACCTCCTGCAAATGGCGCGAGTCAGTGGCTGCGGCCGGCGTGCCCAGCTTCCACTTCCACGACCTGCGGCACACCGGCAACACCCTGGCGTCCTGGACCGAGGCGACCCTGGCCGACCTGATGGCCCGGATGGGCCATGCCTCGACCCGGGCGGCGATGATCTACCAGCACACCGCCCGCGAGCGCGACGAGCACATCGCCGACGCGCTCAGCTCACAGATCAAGCTGAGCAGGGGATCGGGCACGTAGCGGGCACGGCCACCGCAAGAAGCGGTAGCAACGATCGAGGCCCCAGCCAGGAAACCTGTCCTGAGCTGAGGCCTCGCGGTGGAGCGGGTGACGGGAATCGAACCCGCACTGTCAGCTTGGGAATCGCACAAGATCGGCTGTAAAAGCAGCCGGACGCCTGCTCAACGCGGTCCCCCGCGGCCTGGTTTGACCCCCGATGACACCACCTTGCGGCACGTGGATGGCCCGGCCTGCCTTCCAATCCGCAGCTTCGGCGAGGCGGTCCGAGCTCGTGCGTTGCAATGTCGGCACCGGCCTTTCCTCGTTTAGGGCTGGACGTCGTTGGAAAGGTTGATCCGGATCCCCGTGTTGCGGTATCCGGCGCGACCGAAAGCGGCCGCCATAGGCGCGTTACCCATGTCGGTGGTGGCGGTGATGCGCGACTCCCCGTTGGTCGCGTGAAGGCGGGTGATCTCGGCGAGCAACTCGTCCACGTAGCCGCGCCCGCGGAACTCCGGCACCACCCCGAGATAGCCGACGTTCACGTTGTACGAGGTCGCGGAGGGAATCGCCATGCCCGCCACCTCACCCTCGCGCGTGTAGGCGATCCGCCACCACTCCCGCTTGCCCGGCGCCGCGAGATAGAAGTCCATCTCTTCGCGCGCGGTCGCGTCCACGCCCTTGGCGGCCAGGTTCGCACGGGTCTGGGCGTCCAGGCTGCCCTCGGCGATTCTCCTGAACACCGCAAGGAACTCCTCGTCGGAGGCCTCGGTGAACCGCAGCCTGCCGGCCACGGGGGGCATCCCGTCGGCGGGTGCCCACTCGAACTGCAGCCGCTCCACCTCCCGGGTGAGGCCCGCCGCATGCGCCGCCGCCCGCCGCCACGCCACGGCCGCCGACGTGGCCGGATCGTCGCGCCAGCCACTGGTGACCTTGATCCTGTACTGCACCGGCTCCGGGAACCCGGCCAGCGCGGCCCTGATTAGCTCGGCGGCGACGGCGGCACGGTCGCCCACGGCAGGATCCACGTCGAGGCAGTCGAGCGCGACCGGATGCGGGCTGCCCTTCGGCCCCCACCACAATGCCCGTCCCACGACCTCGCCGTCGTGCTCGGCGATCCATGTCCATTCCGGCCGGTACATGTCCTCGGCCAGTTCGGCCAGGTAACGGTCGGCGGGGATCCACCCAACGGGCTCGGTCACGATCCACGCGGTCACGCGGTCGAGGTCTGCGGGGGCGGTAGCGCGGTAGGAGATCACGTGCAGAGGCTACGTCGCGAAGCTCAGCACCATGATTCGCGCGGGCCGAGAGGGCTCCTCTCGCCCCACAGGTTGACGACCTCCTGCCGTCGACCACGAGTTGACGCCTCCCGTGCGGAACTGCCGCCCCGACCCAGGGCCGGGGCGGCAGTCCGGTCCCGCCCACCTACTCGCGCCGGGGACCCCTTCTGAGCAGCGCGAGCGAGACCATGATCACGACGAGGCCGAGGCCTTCCAGGAGGGTCGGCGCCTGCAGGAGCAGGTCCTCCGTCGCGTACCCGTCCGGCGTGGCAGCCCGGGTCGGATCCGCCCGGTCGACGCGTACCGCAAGTACGTCCCCGACGTGGAACTCACTCTCGTCGAGTTCGCTGGAGAACCGCTCCCGGTGCCGCACGCCGTCGAACGTGTAGTCCACGGTCAACCTCGTGGCGGCGAACGAACGGCTGATCTTGAACCGTTCGACGTGGACCACCCGGCCGGTCGTCTCGGCGCCGACGCGTACCCGCTCGTCGATCGCCGCGGTCAGCCGAGCGTCGAGCAGCATCCCGCCGCCGATCAGAAGGGTGCCCAGGACAACCGCCAGGACCAACCTCAGCTCCCGTCGGCCGAACGGGCTCGCCATTCCCGGCCCTCCCCGCGTCTCGGTTCGCATCCGTCAGTCGGTGGGTGGGACGAGTGCGTTGTAGAACGTCCCGACGCCGAGCGCAAGAGGGCCAAGAAGCCGGTGGCCGGCCCCTCGGACAAGGCCAAGGGCAAGGGCAAGAAGGCCGGTAAGAAGCGTGGCTAGTGGCCCGTGGATGGCCCATCGGGCGCAGGTGGCCCGTGGAACATCGAAGGCCCCGACCGGGACTGACGTCCTGACCAGGGCCTTTCGCGTGGAGCGGGTGACGGGAATCGAACCCGCACTGTCAGCTTGGGAAGCTGATGTTCTGCCATTGAACTACACCCGCAGGCGGCACCACTGTACCTGAGGTCACCGCCTCCCTGCACCCAGGTACCCCCGGAGACGGATCACGCGCCGCAACCCAGCCCGAAACGATCTAGCAACGGCCGGGGCGTCGACGAGCAGCAGAAAGTTTCACCACGGCAACATATGGTCGTTCTCAAATCCTTCGATGGGATGTAACGTCTCCCACACGTTTCCGACCCGGCGTGACACACCCCCTGGCACGCCGTTCGAAAGAGGTGGGCCCATGGGACTCCGTCCCAACCTGCTGACCCGGCGTACCGCCGGCGTCGCGTCGACGACCCTCGCGCTGCTGCTCAGCACCGCTGCGGTAGGCGTCGTCCCCGCAGCATCGGCCTTCTCGGCCGCCCCGTCCGGCTCCTGCGTCGAGCCGGCCGACGTCCACTCCGACGCCCGCGTGAAGAAGGGTGGACACGCCAAGCTGGACCCGAACGAGCTGACCGCCAAGCAGGTCCGCGAGCGCGACGCCGACCTGGCCGCGGCGCTGCGTGAGCGGGCCAACTTCCGCACCGGCGCCGGGGCCACCACGCTGGCGACGGTGACCATCCCCGTCGTCGTCCACGTCATCCAGCGGGACAGCACCCGGGCCGGCGGCAACATCCCGGACTCGATGGTCACCCAGCAGATCGACGTGCTGAACAAGGCGTACAGCGGTGCCACCGGTGGCGCCCCGACCGCCTTCAGCTTCCAGCTCACCAAGGTGCACCACGTCACCAACGCCGCCTGGTACCCGATCGTCCAGGGTTCCTCCGCCGAGCGCTCGATGAAGACCTCGCTGCGCGAGGGCGGCAAGAACACGCTCAACATCTACCTGGGCGAGCTGAGCGACGACCTGCTCGGCTGGGCCACCTTCCCGCAGCGCAAGCTGAACAGCATGGACGGCGTGGTCGCGCTGAGCGAGTCGCTGCCGGGCGGCACCGCGACCAACTACAACCAGGGCGACACCGGCACCCACGAGATCGGCCACTGGCTGAACCTCTACCACACCTTCCAGGGTGGCTGCTCCGGCTCGGGTGACAGCGTCTCCGACACCCCGGCCGAGGGCTCGCCGGCCTTCGAGTGCCCGACCGGTCGGGACACCTGCACCACGGCGGGCCTGGACCCGATCACCAACTTCATGGACTACACCTACGACTCGTGCATGTACCAGTTCACCCCTGGTCAGGCGAGCCGCATGCTGACCGCGTGGAACGCCTACCGCGCGGCCTGACCGTCGCGCACCACAAGCTGGTGCCGGTCCCGTCCTCGGACGGGGCCGGCACCAGCTTTCTGAGTAGGGCTCAGGCCGCGGGGCGGCGGGTGTCGAAGCCGTGCCGGCCACGCCGACCTTCCGAGGCCAGGGGGTCGCACCGGACCGGGGTGGTCGCCCGCGGGTCGAGCCAGACCCGCACCTCCGGCCGGCCGCCGCCGGGGCGAACCACCTGGTCGCGCCGCGTCAGCATCGCCACGTCGACGGTGAACTCGAACAGCCGCCAGTCGCCCTGGGGCGCGGCCCGGCCGATCCGGGCCAGCCGCGCCACGGTCGCCGGGTCGGTCACCGGGTGGGCCCGGCCGGCCAGGTAGGCCTCGTCGTCGCTCTCCTCCGGCGGGAAGGAGTGCAGCGCGTAGCGGCCGTCGCGTTCGAGGTCGCGACGCTTGGGCGAGTCGATGACGAAGCACCACAGCCCGTCGTCGGTGATGACCGGGGAGACCGGGTGCACTCGCGGGCCGCCGTCGGCGCGGACCGTGGCGAGGTAGCCGAAACCCGGCCCGTACTGCTGCAACAGGAGGCGGATCTCGTCGGCGAGTCGGGGCTCGTCGGCGGCGAATTCGGACCAGGAAGCCATGCGGACATTCTATCGAACAGGTGTACGAAGATGTAGTCCGACACGCAGGTCACCCGTACCGGTCGCTATGGTGTTCCGATGCTGCTCTCCGACCGCGACCTGGTCTCCGAGATCAAGGCGGGCACGCTCGCGCTGGAGCCCTTCGAGCCCACGCTGGTGCAACCGTCCAGCATCGACGTACGTCTGGACCGGCTGTTCCGGGTCTTCAACAACCATCTCTACACGCACATCGACCCGGCCGTGCAGCAGGACGACCTCACCTCGATGGTGGAGGTGCCCGAGGGCCAGCCGTTCGTGCTGCACCCCGGCGAGTTCGTGCTCGCCTCCACGCTCGAGGTGATCTCGCTGGGCGACCAGCTCGCCGGGCGCCTGGAGGGCAAGTCCAGCCTGGGCCGGCTCGGCCTGCTCACCCACTCCACGGCCGGCTTCATCGACCCGGGTTTCTCGGGTCACGTCACGCTGGAGCTGTCCAACGTGGCGAACCTGCCGATCACCCTCTGGCCGGGCATGAAGATCGGTCAGCTCTGCATCTTCCGGCTCTCCTCGCCGGCCGAGCACCCGTACGGCTCGGCGGTCTACGGGTCGCGCTACCAGGGGCAGCGCGGGCCGACCCCGAGCCGGTCCTGGCAGAACTGGCGCACCTGGCCGACTCGCTGACGGAGCCGGACGCCGTGACGGCGCAGGGGCCCCCGCGACGCGGGAGCCCCTGCGGACCGGTCAGCCCGGGCGGCCGTAGCTGTTGATCTGGCCGTCGTCGACGCGCTTCATCGTGATCGGCTTGCCGGACTGGGAGGCGTGCACCACCCAGCCGTCACCGACGTACATGCCGACGTGGTGCAGGTCGCTGTAGTAGAAGACGAGGTCACCTGCGCGCAGCTCGCTCCGGCTCACCCGCCTGGTCACGTCGTGCTGCTGCCGGGCGTTGTGCGGCAGCGAGACGCCGGCCTTGGCCCAGGCCGCCATGGTGAGCCCGGAGCAGTCGTAGTGGTCGGGGCCGGCGGCGCCCCAGACATAGATCTTGCCGATCTGGGCGCAGGCGAACTTGACCGCGACGCCGGCCGGACCACCGGGGTAGCCGGCGGGACAGGGCGCGGGGCGCAGCGGACCGCCGCCGCCGTTGCCGTAGACCTTGAGACGGAGCTTCTGGAGCTTGACGATCTCGGCGTCGATCTGCTTCTTCTTCGCCGCGAGCTGGGCCTCGGTACGGGCCAGGTCGCTGATCATCTCGTCCAGCGGCCGCTTCTTGGCGGCCAACTGGTCGCGCAGCTCGGCGACGGTCCGCACCTGCTCCTGCTGGCGGTTCGCGTAGCGGTCGAGCAGTGCGAGGCCGTCCACCAGCTCACTCGGCGACCGGCTGCCCAGCAGGGCGTTGACGGTGGAGAGGTTGTTGTCGCCCTTGTAGGCGTCGGCGGCGAGCCCGCCCACCTGACCGAGGGCGGCGTCCACCCGGGCCTGGAGCGGGGCGATCTGCTTGCCGAGCGCGGCGGCCTGCTTGCGCTTGACGGCGAGCTGCTCGCGGGTGGCGTTGACCTGTTCGATGATCGGTTCGAGCTTGTTCCAGTCCTGGTCGATCTGGCGCTCGATCTCGGTGACCGACGGTTCGGCATGGGCCGCCGTGGCGCCGCCGGTCAGGACGACGGCGGTGCCGGCCAGGGCGGCGAGGGCGGTGGTGAAGCGGGACCAGCGGGAACGCGGCACAGCCGTCGACCGGTCGACCGACCGGCTTGACGGTGGCCGCGGGGCATGGTGTGCCACCGGGCTTCCGTACTCCTTCTTCGTGCCCGCCTACCGAGTTAGCTGACGGGTTCGGGCGGGAAGGGAGCCGCCCTACCGCAGTGGCTGCGGATTCACCCCAGTTACCTGGGTCCCCGGCTCGCCCGAAGGCGACTCGGCGGTGTCGGACCGTCACCACCCGGGTTGGTCGGTGAAACAGTCGGCCGACGATTGACCAGAGTAGAGATGGCCGTTACCGATCCGCAACCCGAGACGCCGTGACACTCCGTATGTCGCCCCGATCGTGGATGAAGGTTTTCTTCACACAAGATTACCCGCTGGAAAGGTATTGACCCGGAGGGTGCGTGGGGCGAGGGTGAGGACGCAGTGACCCCCATCCCTGTCTGGAGGTTCGATGCACCTCTCACCCCCGCCGTCGGGCAGACGGATGCTGCTGGCAGCCGCCGTCGCGGCGGCCACGGCCCTGGTGGCGACCGGCCCGGTGGCCGCCGAACCGCTCACCGCCCAACCGACCACCGACCGCCAGGAGCAGTACGCCGCCGCCGCGGCGGAGTACGGCGTGCCGCAGAGCGTCCTGCTCGGCGTGTCGTACCTGGAGTCGCGCTGGGACACCCACCCGGGCCAGCCGAGCACCAGCGGCGGCTACGGCCCGATGCACCTCACCGACGCCCAGCAGGTCCTCGCGACCCCGGCCAGCGGCCACGTGGACGAGAACGAGGACCCGCGGGGCGACGACTCGCGCCCGCTCACCCTCGACCCGGCCATCGCGGCCGCACCGGCGGAGGACGTGCTGCCGCAGGCGTCCCTGCAGACGCTCGACGCCGCCGCGGCGCTCACCGGCCTCACCGAGGAGACGTTGCGGACCGACGCGGCCGCGAACATCCGGGGCGGGGCGGCACTGCTTGCCTCGTACCAGAAGGAGCTGGGTGCGCCGGTCGGCGCCGGCAGCGACCCGGCGGCCTGGTACGGCGCGGTGGCCCGCTACTCCGGCGCGGACACCGAGGACGCGGCGGCGGCCTTCGCCGACGAGGTCTACGACCAGCTCGGCCTCGGCGCGGCCCGGACCACCGACGACGGCCAGCGGGTGACCCTCGCCGCCACCGCGGTGACGCCGGACCAGTCCGGGCTGCACAAGCTGGGGCTGCGCCGCGCCGAGCGGCCGGACGGCCTGGAGTGCCCGGTCCGCCTCGCCTGCGAGTGGATCCCCGCACCGTACGCGGAGTACTACATCCCTAAGACCCAAACCTGGGACTACGGCAACCACGACATCGGCAACCGGCCGGCACAGCAGAAGCTCGAGTACATCATCATCCACGACACCGAGGGCTACTTCGGCCCCAGTGTGGGCCAGGTCCAGGATGTGACCTACCTGGGCTGGCACTACACGCTGCGTTCGGTGGACGGATACGTGGCCCAGCACATCAAGGCCAAGGACGTCGGTTGGCAGGCCGGCAACTGGTACGTCAACACGAAGTCCATCGGCATTGAGCACGAGGGCTTCGCCGGGCGCGGCACCTGGTACACCGAGGCGATGTACCGGGCCTCGGCCAAGCTGGTGCGCCACCTGGCTCTGCGCTTCCAGATCCCGCTGGACCGGCAGCACATCCTCGGTCACGACAACGTTCCGGGCATCACCGCCGGGAACGTCGCCGGCATGCACTGGGACCCGGGTCCGTACTGGGACTGGTCGCACTACTTCAACCTGCTGAAGGCGCCCTTCCAGGGCACCGGCACGCCGCACACCGGTCTGGTTACCATCGACCCGGACTTCGCGTCGAACCAGCCCGCCTTCTACGGCTGCAACCAGCAGCCCCCGTTGCCACCTGGTCCGGTACCCCCGACGGCCGAGCCCTGCCCGTTGCGCGGCTCCTCCTCGGTCATCCTGCGCACCGCCCCGAGCGCGACCGCCCCGCTGGTCAACGACCTGGGCCTGCGGCCGAACGGCACGCCGAACACCATGTACATCAAGGATCACGGCGCCCGTGCCTCGGCCGGCCAGACCTATGCCCTCGCGGGCGTCCAGGGCGACTGGACCGCTATCTGGTACCTCGGTCAGAAGGCCTGGTTCTACAACCCGGCCTCGGCGCCCACGGCCAAGTGGTCGGCGGGCTTCGTGGTGACGCCCAAGCCGGGCAAGGCCACCATCCCGGTGTACGGGCGGGCCTACCCCGAGAAGGCCGCCTACCCGGCCACCATCCCGTACCAGACCATCTCGCCGTTGCAGTACACCTTCCCGGCGGGCCAGCGGTACGCGGTCGGCGACGTCCTCCCGGGCGAGTACTACCAGGCGGTCTCGTTCGACGGTTCGGCACCGGGTGACCGGACCGTCGTCCGCGGCGAGAACCGGTACGTGCAGATCCAGTTCGGCCATCGGGTGATGTTCGTGAACCTGGACGACGTGCAGATCCTGCCGGCCGCGCAGACGTCCTGAGCACCCCACTGTCGGCGATCGAGCAAGGGTTCCCGGTTCTACCGGGAACCCTTGCCGCCGTTCTACGGCAAAAGGCTTCCCCTCGTCACCGTACGTCGCAGGTTCTTTACAGAGATGATTGAGAACGGTAGATTCCCATCTGTCGATAGATCACGGGGGATCATCTTCGACACCTGGCGAACCTGCTCGCCCGCGATCGACATGAACGACACCGTCGACGAGGGGAGACACGGTGCGTACAGGAATAGTGGAGGTGGTCCCACTCGCCCTGCTGGGCGTGGTGGCGATGACCGTGTTCATCCGGACGAAGAGCAGACGCCGCTGGACGTATGTGGCCGGAGGCCTGCTGGCCGGCGCATGGCTGGCGCTGACGGGTGGAGCGGTATGGGCGATGTCCAGCTCCATGGCTGCCGACCTGCCAGCAAAGGCTACCGAGCCGGGCAATCCGTGTTTATCAGGGGCGCCGGCACGCAGCTTCGACGTCTCACTGATCAACATTCCGATCTTCCTCAACCGCTTTGGCGACGTCGTCCCCGAGGGGCGCATGTATGTCCTCGACGAGAACATCGCCACCGTCCGGGCCAACTTCGCCAAGGCCGCCGACCCCAATGACCAGGCGGACCTAATCGAACCCCTGGTGCTACGGGCGCACCGGGGAGACTGCGTGACGATCCGGTTCACCAACCGGCTCCACGAAGAAGCGCCGCCGTTCGTCCGGAACGATTCCATCTTCCTGCTACCCGGCGAGCAGTTGGCGGCTCCCGGCACCGTGACGCCGGAGCCGCGGCGATTCGCCCCGGCCCGGACCCTGCCGCACAACGACTTCGACCCAGAGGCTGCGCCGCCGGCGTCCATCCACATGGAGGGTCTGGTTTTCGACCCCAAGGGCTCCGACGGCACGGCGGCGGGACTCAACCCCGATTCGACCGTAGCCCGCGGCGCCACCGCCACCTACCGGTACTCGGCGGCCGTCGAGGGGGAGTTCCACTTCAACGACGGCGCCGACCTCACCTCCGTCGAGACCGGCGCGGGCAACACCATCGGGTCGCACTCGTTCGGGGCCTTCGGCGCGATCGTGGTAGAGAAGCCCGGCACCAGTTGGGTGGATGCCCGCACCGGCGAGCCGCTCGCCTCCGGGACCCGCGCTGTCATCAAGGACCCGGAGCCCGGCGCACCGGACCACCGGGAGCACGTGATTTTCATGCACGACGAGGTGGAGGCAGCTTCCGGCATCCTCACCCGGTTCTGCCGGAACGGGCAGGACGGGGTGGCGGAGGACCGGGCCAACGGGGAGTGCGTCGACCCGACGGCCGCCGATCTCACCAAGCTGAAGCAGGGCACCCTGCCCGGCCTCTCCGGCGGGGACGCGGACGCCCTGGTGCAGGGCGAAGTACCGGTCAAGCTGGAGTGGTTCGCCTTCAACTACCGGGCGGAGCCCGCGTTCAACCGCGAAGAGGTCGGCTGCCCGGCGGCGACTCGCAATGCGCAGGGATTCGACGCCAAGGAGTGTCACGGCGAGGAGACCGCCCTGTCCTCCTGGGCGTACGGCGACCCGGGTGGCGGTGACCTGGTCTTCGCCAACTACCGCGGCGAGCCGATGCAGATCCGGCTGCTGCACGCGGCCGAGCGGGAGACGCACACCTTCCACTGGCACGTCAATCGGTGGCCGTTCGACCCGAAGGACGAAGGTGGGCTCGCCGCGGTGAGCAAGCCGACCCACCACATCGGCGTTACCAACATCCTGGACGTGCAGGCCGTCTCGCCGGGCGCGCACTACGCGCTCATTCCTGAGGGCGGCGCCGGTTCATCGCATGATAACAAGCCGGCGACGTTCGGTGACGTGATCTTCCACTGCCACCTCTACCCGCATTTCGCCAATGGTATGTGGGCGTTGAACCGTACCCACGACAAGCTGGAGGATGGCAAGCGGACGCTGCCGGACGGCACGAAGGTGCCGGCCCTGCTGCCACTGGAAGACTTCGACTACGAGCCGGCGATCCCCGGGGTGAACCCACCGCCCGCGCCCACCGAGGCGAAGCCGGGATACCCGCACTTCGTGCCCGGCAAGTTCGGTTTTAAGGCGCCGAAGCCGCCGCTCGGCGTGGCGAGCCGCCAGGCGGGCGGGGTATTCCCGCCCACGCAGAAGGAGAAGGACGCGGCTGACCCGGGCGGCCAGGTCCCCGGCGGCTTCTTCCAGAACCCGTGCCCAGCCACCCGGTCGGACGGCAAGCCGACTCCGATGAAAAACTTCGACGTCGCCGCCATCCAGGTCGCGCAGTTCTACAACGAAGAGTTGCGATGGAAGAACCCTCAGGCCAGGGTCTACGTCCGGCAGACGGATAAACAGGCGGTTCTCGGCGGGAAGAAACCGGAACCATTCGCGCCCTTGTTCAACGTCGGTGACTGCGTGGTCTACAACTTCACGAACGAACTACCGGAGAACTTCGGCGGCAACGTCTTCGACCGGGCCCAGGTCACCAACGAGGCGGGGATTCATCAGCACCTCGTCCAGTTCGACGTGCTGACCTCGGACGGCGCGGCCAACGGCTGGAACTACGACCAAGGTGCAGATCACGGCCAGACAATCACCTACCGGTCGTTCGTGCACGAGGACCTCGCGACCAGCAGCTTCCACGATCACTTCTTCCCCAATGTGCACCAGGACAACGGACTGCTGGGTGGAGCGACCGTGCACCCGGCAGGGTGCACATACCACAACCCAAAGACCGGAGAGGCCGTCCAGGTCGGGACGGCGGTCGACATCCACTGCTCGCCGGGCACGGACTACCACGGCAAGCCGATCGACGATCGCGACTACCGGAACTTCTCGGTGTTCGTCGAGGATCACGTGCCGATGTTCAAGCCGGCCGATCCGAGCGACCCGAACGACGACCAGTTCGTCACACCGGACGGCGTGCCGATTTACCCGCCGAAGTTTCCCTCCAGCCCCGACGACCAGGGTGTGGTCGGCCTGAGCTATCGACTTGAGCCGTTTGAGGGGCGGCGGAACGCGGACCCGTCCCGGGTGTACGACCGTAGCGTCCACGGCGATCCGTACACCCAGGTCTTCAAGGCACACGAAGGGGATCGTGTGAAGTGGCGGGTGTTCCAGCTTTCACAGGAGGAATCCCACGGGTTCAGCATTGATCGCTTCCCATGGAAGTCAGACGCGCGGGATCCGGAGTCGAACATCGTCCAGGCTCAACACCTCGGCGTGCTCGAGTACTTCGACATGACCCTGGACCTCGGCAACGAGCTGCCGTGGCGGGACTACGTCGACCGAAGACACTACGTGTACGGACTGACCGGCAGCGACGACCGCTTCCTGGGCGCATGGAGCCAACTGCAGGTGATGGACTGCGACGACCCGTCCGGCAAAGAGCTTTGGGAGGTGAAGAAACTGGAGGACAGTCCTAACCCCTGCACCGGCGTCGCCGGTGGCTGGCCGGAGGGCATCTGCGCCGACGACGGCACGGGCACCTACCAGCATTTCACCGTCGTCGCATTCAACCACGACATCGTTTACAACAGGGCTGGCGACCACGATCCGAACGGGGCGATGTTCGCTCTCGAAGAAGACGTCGACGCCATCAAATCCGGGCAGAAGCCGCCCGAACCACTCGTGCTTCGTGCACACGCCGGCGACTGCGTCAACGTGACTCTGAAGAACCGGATCGATCCGGCCAAAATGCAGCCGACCTGCTTCGAGGCCACCGAGCCCGGCCAACTCGGCTGGCGGCGGGATCAAGGCAGCACCCTGCCGGGCTGCCTCGACCAGCCGCCAAAGGACGAGCGAAACGTGCCCGGTTTCAAGCCGTACCCGGTCAGCTCCCGGGTGTCGATGACTCCCACCCTGCTCGAATACAACCTTGGCTCGCGGGGCACGAACACCGGCGATGACTCGTACGGACTCGGTGACTTGACGGTCGGCGTGGGCGAGGAGCGGACGTTCGGCTGGCCGGTGCCGGAGAACATCACCGGCCTTGCCCTGCTGCAGGACCAGGCCGACCCGCTGCACCACGGGCACCACGGGCTTTTCGGCGGCCTGGTCATCGAACCCAAGGGCACGAGCTGGCTCAACCCGAAGAACGGCACCAGCCTGAAATCCGGTACCCAGGCGGTCATCGTCGACCCCAACGGGAAGGACTACCGGGAGAACGTCGTCCTGCTCAACAGCGACCTGGCCCTGTTCCGGGCCAACGGCACGGACGTCCCCGACAACGTCGACCTGGCGGTCGCGCCGAGCCGGGAGACCGACGACCCCGAGGATTCCGGCGAGGTCGCGGTGAACTACCGCAACGAGCCATGGAACCACCGGTACGCGGCAAGCGATGACGTCGCCACGATATTCAGCAGCTACCCGCACGGCGACCCGAGCACGCCGCTGCTGGAGGCGTACGCGGGCGACAAGACGGTCCTGTGGGTCGGTCAGGCGGTGGGCAAACCAAGATCGACCGGGTTCACCCTGCACGGCCACACCTGGCGGGCGGCACCGAAGGATCCGCAGTCGCAGATCAAGGCATTCCAGGGCGAGTTCAATCCGGGCACCGTGTATCCGGTGGTGCTCGACCCGGACGTGACCGGTGGTGCCGGCGGCCCACGTGCCGTACCCGGGGACTACCTCTACCGGTCCAACAGCCTCTCCCCGCATCTGACGGGCGGGCAGTGGGGGATCTTCCGGGTGTACGGGACGCCCCGAACCGGACTGATCCAGCTTCCGGACCATCCCGTCGGCTGACCGAGCACGGGTGCGGGCGGCCGGGTGACCGCCCGCACCCCCGAGAGGAACCTCATGACAACTACCTCCAGATGGCGGCTCGTCGAGCCGGTGCCGAACGGACGGCGGCGGAACCGTCGGCCCCCTACGCCGCCGAAGCGCTGGCCCGGATTCCTGGCCGGAGTCGCCACCGGCATGACCATCGCGGTGGCGGTCAGCGGCGTCGCCTTCCTGACCACCAGGCCGGAGGGGCGAGCCGTGGCGGCGACATCGGCCACGGCACACCCCGACTCCAGCCGTCCGACCGGTTCGACTGCCGCAGTGCTGGACGTCAAGGCCCGACACGTGGGGAATCTGCAGGTACAGATCGAGGTGCAGGCGGTGAGCCCGGGGACGTACCAGCCGATCACCATGGCCCGGATGGTCGCCTGGACGGACATGATCGCCATGCCGACGTCCCACCGGCAGGGGCCGATCACGCTGATGGAGGTCCCCGGCAAACGGGGTACCTACAGTGCCCTCACCAACGTGCCGATGGTCGGGGAGTACGACGTCCGCATCGAGCTCCAGCAGCCGTTACCAGCGGAGGCCCACGAGCGGGTGGACGTGCAGACGGTGGGCCGGACGAGCTGACCCATCGATACGACGAAGGCCCCCGGTCCGCGTGGACCGGGGGCCTTCTCGTCGCTCGGGGGGACCGGGTCAGGTGACCCGGACGAAACCGGCGAGCGGCTGTGTGCTGATGCTCGACACCTGGACCGGTTTGCCGGTCCGTGGTGCGTGGACCATCACCCCGTTGCCGAGATAGAGCCCGACGTGGTGCAGGTCGCTGCCGAAGAAGACGAGGTCCCCTGGTCTGGCCTCGGAGCGGGAGACCTTGCGGCCCTCGTTCCACTGTGCGCCGGTGAAGTGTGTGAGCGAGATGCCCGCCGCCTTGTAGGCGTACTGGGTGAGGCCGGAGCAGTCGAACGAGTTCGGGCCGGTGGCGCCCCACACGTACGGGTCACCGACCTGTGCGCACGCCGTCTTGATGGCGGTGCGCGCGGCGCTGCTCACCACGCCGTCGATGGCCGGGCAGCCCGCCGGGCGGATCGAGGTCACCGGCAGCATCGCGGTCAGCCGCTTGATCTCGGAGTCGATCTGCTTCTTCTTCGCCGCCAGCTCGTCCTTCTGCTTGATCTCGGTGGCGATCAGCGCGTCCAGCTTCTGCTTCTGCCGGTTGTACTTGTCCCGGACGGCGAGCACGCCGGCGATCTGCCTGCGCTGGTCGTCGGCGAGCCGGTCGAGGATGACCAGCTGCTCGGCGAGCGTGCCGGGCTTGGTGTTCACCAGCAGGGCGCCGAGGTCCTGGGACGGGCCCTGGATGTAGTAGCGGGCGGCGATGTCGCCGACCTTGTTCATCGCGAGCGCCGACTCCAGCTCCAGCGGCACCATCTTCTTCTGCAGGTCCGCGGACTTCTTCTGGTTGACCTTGAGCTGGGAGCGGATCTTGTTGTACTGCTCGATCGTGGGTTCGAGCTTCTCCCACTGCTTGTCGATCTGGGCGTCGATCTCGTCCACCGACGGCGCCGCGTGCACCGGGGCCGCGAGCATCCCGGCGCCGACCGCGACGGCCGCGACCAGGGTGAGGAGACGGCGTACCACCCGGTGGAACCCGGCCGGTCGGTCGGGCGGCTGGCTCGGGGCGTGACGAGGAGGGGGCATGGTTGCCACCGGCACGGACTCCTTTGCAACCGACCGCCGGGCGCCTCGCGAGGGGGAAGATCGAGGCAGACGACCCACAGCGGTCGGTGCCCCACATTAGGGAAGGCACCGGGGTGGAATCAAGGCGACCTTTGGTTCGATCATGTCTGCGCAACCGCTTGCACACCAAGGGTATTCGTTTACTTGCCAACGATCGCGGTCAATACGTCGTCGAGGGTCACCACACCGAGCGGTCGACGCCCGTCGCTCACCAGCACCATGTGCCGGCGCTCCCGCCGCATCGAGAGCAGCAGGTCGGCCAGCGTACGGTCGGGCGGCACCACGGCCAGCGGCCGGTAGACGTCGGCGGGCACCGGCGCCCGGCGGCCGGCGCCCGCGTAGCCGAGCACGTCCTTGACGTGCACGAAGCCGAGCACCCGGCGGGTGGACCGCTGCACCACCGGGAAGCGGGACCGGCCGGTGCGGGTGGCCAGCACCTCCAGCGACGCCGGTGAGACGTCCTCGGCCACCGTGGTCACCGTCGACCAGGGTTGCAGGGCGTCGGCCGCAGTGCGGCTGTGCAGGGCCAGCGCGCCGGTGATCCGGGCGTGCTCCTCGGCGTCCAGCAACCCCTCGGTACGCGCCTGCGAGACCAGACCGGCCAACTCCTCTGCCGTGAACACGGTCTTCACGGCGTCGGTCGCCTCGACCCGCCACAACCGCAGCACCTGCCGGGCAGACCACTTCATGGCCAGCAGCAGCGGCTTGGTGGCCAGGCAGAAGGCGAGCATGGCCGGGCCCAGCCAGAGCGCCGACGGCTCCGGGCCGGCCAGGGTGATGTTCTTCGGCACCATCTCGCCGACCACGGTGTGCAGGAAGACCACCACGCCCAGGGCGATCACGAACGCCACCGGATGCACCGCCGAGGCCGGCAGGCCGACCGCCTCGAACGGGGTCTCCAGCAGGTGGGCCAGCGCCGGCTCGGCGATCGCGCCGAGACCGAGCGAGCAGACCGTGATGCCGAGCTGCGCCCCGGCGATCATCAACGGGATCTGGTTCATCGCGGACAGCGCCCACCGGGCCCGCTTCGAGGTCGCCGCCAGCGGTTCGAGCACCGTCCGGCGGGAGGCGATCAGGGCGAACTCGCTGCCCACGAAGAAGGCGTTGCCGAGCAGCAGAACCAGGGCGATCAGCAGCTCACTCACCGTCGTCGGGCTCCTCCGGGCGGACCACCCGGACCTGCTCGATCCGGTGCCGGTCGACCTCCACCACGGTGAACTCGTACCCGGCCTCCTCGACCGTCTCGCCCGGCACCGGGATGTGCCCGAGCCGGGCCATCAGGAAGCCGGCGAGGGTCTCGTACGGCCCCTCGGGCAGCCGGAAGCCGGTCTGCTCGACCAACTCGTCCTCGCGGAGCACGCCGTCCACCAGCACGGTCCGCTCGCCGCCCGGCACGGTCAGCTCGACCGGGCCGAGGTCGTCCACCGCGGCCGGGTCGAACTCGTCGGCGATCTCCCCGACCAGCTCCTCGACCAGGTCCTCCACGGTCACCACGCCGTCGGTGCCGCCGTACTCGTCGACCACGATGGCCAGGTCGGCGCCGGCGTCCTTGAGCGCGGCCAGCACGCCGTCGAGGTCGAGGCTCTCCGGGACGTACACCGGTTCGCGGGCGACCGCGGCGACCGTGGTGGCGGCCCGGCTGGCCAGCGGCACGCCGAGCGCGTCCGGCACCCCCGCCACGCCGGTGACCAGGTCCAGCGTCTCCTCGTAGACCGGGAACCGGGTCCGGCCGGTCTGCCGGGACAGGTCCAGCAGCTCGGCCACGGTCGCGGTGGCGCGCAACGCGATCACGTCGACCCGGGGGGTCATCGCCTCGGCGGCCCGCTTGTCGCCGAACCGGATGGTGCGGCGCAGCAGCATCGCGGTGTCCGGCGGCAGCGCCCCGGCCCGGGCCGAGATGGCCGCGAGCAGCCCCAGCTCCTCCGGGGACCGCGCGCTGGCCAGCTCCTCCTGCGGCTCCACGCCGAGCCACCGGACCAGCCGGTTGGCCGAGTCGTTGAGCAGCCGGATCAGCCAGCCGAAGGTCCGGGAGAAGGTCCGCATCGGCCCCGCCGTGCCGAGCGCGGTGGGCATCGGCCGGGCCAGCGCGAGGTTCTTCGGGACCAGCTCGCCGAAGAGCATCGAGATCAGGGTGGCCAGCGCCAGGGCGAGCAGCCCGCTGAACCGTTCCGCCCCGCCGACCGGGCGCAGCAGTGGGGCGAACAGCCGGGCCAGCGCCGGCTCGGCCAGGTAGCCGGTGAGCAGCGCGGTGATGGTGATGCCGAGCTGGGCGCCGGAGAGCTGGAAGGAGAGCTCGCGCAGCGCCCGACGTACGGTGACGGCCTGCCCGTCCCCCTCACCGGCCCGCCGGTCGATCTCCGCCCGGTCGACGGTGACCAGGGCGAACTCGGCCGCGACGAAGAACGCGTTGCCGGCGGTCAGCAGCACGAAGCCGACCAGGGGCAACAGCGCGGTAACCAGCAGGCCGTCGATGAGCGCGATTGTTCCACGGGGCGCCGGCCGGCACGAACCGGCGGCGGCACCCGGGTGGGTGCCGCCGCCGTCGTGGTTTCAGCTCTTGGCCGGGGTACGCCTCAGCCGGCGACCGACTCGGTCTCCTTATCGCCCGCCGGGGCCTCCGGCTTGACCGAGCGGAGCAGCACGCTGGCCACGTCGACGACCTCGACCTGTTCGCCCGCGCCCTTGCCGTTGACCCCGTCGTTGAGCATCGTCGAGCAGAACGGGCAGCCGACCGCGATGGTCTTCGCCCCGGTGGACATGGCCTCCTCGACCCGGTCCACGTTGATCCGCTTGCCGATCTTCTCCTCCATCCACATCCGGGCGCCGCCGGCGCCGCAGCAGAAGGAGCGCTCGCTGTTGCGCGGCATCTCGGTCAGCTCGCCCTGGATGGCGTCGCCGAGCACCTCGCGGGGGGCGGCGAAGACGCGGTTGTGCCGGCCCAGGTAGCAGGGGTCGTGGTAGGTCACGCCGCCGTCGACCGGCTGCACCGGGGTGAGCTTGCCGGCGGCCACCAGGTGGGCCAGCAGCTGGGTGTGGTGGACCACCTCGAACTCGCCGCCGAGCTGGCCGTACTCGTTGCCCAGGGTGTTGAAGCAGTGCGGGCAGGTGGCGACGATCTTCCGCTTGCTCTTCTCCCGGCCCTCGAAGGCCTCGTTCAGCGTCTCGACGTTCTGCTGGGCGAGCATCTGGAAGACGAACTCGTTGCCGATCCGCCGGGCCGGGTCGCCGGAGCAGGTCTCGCCCTCGCCGAGGATGGCGAAGGAGACGCCGGCCTCGTTGAGCAGCGTGGCCACCGCGCGGGTGGTCTTCTTGGCCCGGTCCTCGAACGCGCCGGCGCAGCCGACCCAGAACAGGTACTCGAAGTCGTCGACCTCGCCCACCCGCGGCACTTCGAAGCCGAGGCCCTTGGTCCAGTCCTCCCGGGTGTTCTGCGGGGCGCCCCACGGGTTGCCCTTGTTCTCCAGGTTGCGGAGCATGACGCCGGCCTCGGACGGGAAGCTCGACTCGATCAGCACCTGGTAGCGGCGCATGTCGACGATGTGGTCGACGTGCTCGATGTCCACCGGGCACTGCTCGACGCAGGCGCCGCAGGTGGTGCAGGACCAGAGCACGTCCGGGTCGATGACCCCGCCTTCCTCGGCGGTGCCGATCAGCGGCCGGTCGGCCTCGGCGAGGGCCAGCACGTCCATGTGGGCGAGCTGCGCGGCGGTGGCCTTCTCCTCGCCGGTCAGGTCCTTGCGGCCGCCGGCCAGCAGGTACGGCGCCTTGGCGTACGCGTGGTCGCGCAGGCTCAGCACGAGCAGCTTCGGCGACAACGGCTTGCCGGTGTTCCAGGCCGGGCACTGCGACTGGCAGCGGCCACACTCGGTGCAGGTGCTGAAGTCCAGCAGGCCCTTCCAGGTGAACTGCTCGACCTGGGCGACGCCGAACTGGTCCTTCTCCGGGTCGGCCTCCTCGAAGTCGAGCGGCTTGCCGTCGCTCATCATCGGCCGCAGCGCGCCCAGGCCGGAGCCGGCCGCCTTCTCAGGCTCACGCTTGAAGAAGATGTTGGGGAACGCCAGGAACCGGTGCCAGGCGACACCCATGGTGACGTTCAGCGAGATCACGATGAGCCAGGTCATCGAGATGACGATCTTGATGAGGGCGGCCACGCTGACGCCGGCCGTCCAGGCGGGGAGCGCGGCGCCGACCGCGTGGCTGAGCGGGGTGGCCCAGACCGGGTACTCGAAGTGGTCGGTGGCGACCTTGAAGCCCCGGATCACGAAGCCGAAGATCAGGACCAGCAGCACGACCCACTCGACGAAGTAGCCCTGCCACATGGTCGAGCCGGTGAACCGGGAGCGGTTGCCCGGCCGGCTGGGCCGGTTGCGCAGCCGGATCGCCATCAGCACCACGATGCCGGCCAGGCCCAGGATCCCGATCCACTCGGTGGCCAGGCCGAAGACCGTCCAGTGCCCGATGATCGGTAGCCCGCCGCCGGGGGTCACCACCTCGAAGTACGCCTCGAGCACCAGCAGCGACAGCACGATGAACCCGACCATCACGAACCAGTGCGCCGCGCCCACCACGCCCCACTTGAGCATGCGGGTGTGGCCGGCGATCTCCACCAGCATCTTCTTCGTGCGGGCGCCCTTGTCGCCGAACCGCTCCGGCGCGGGTTGCCCGAGCCGGATGACGGCCGTCATCTTCATGACCGCGCGCACCGCAAGCCACACCGCCACGGCGGTGATGGCGGCCGCGAGGATCGTGGTGACGATCTGGACGCTGCCCATCGAGTTGGCCTCCCGGTCTGCTGCTTGTCAGTGCAGCCTACGCGCAAGGTTACCCAGCAGTAACGTGAGTCATCTCGCATCCGGCCACGCCGCCCTGCCGACACCTTAGGGGCAGCGGACGCCGGGCGCCGGTCAGGGGCGTCCCGGCGTGACGTACGTCCATGGCCGGAGGGCGGCGGAACCGGTCAGCGCGAGGCGACCGGGGTCAACGCCAGCGGGAGAGCAGGATCAGCGAGGAGACCATCGCGCCGAAGCCGACCGCGAGGTTCCAGTAGCCCCACGTAGCGACGGGGTACGCCTGCTCGGAGAGGTAGTAGACGACCAGCCAGCCGATGCCCACCACGATCAGCGCGACAGCGGTGATCGGCAGCCAGACCGGGCTAGGCTTGCGCGTCGCCGCCGTCGCCGTCGGACGTACGTCCGTCGGCGGGGTGTACACCTTCTTCTTGCGGACCTGAGACTTGGGCACGACGCTCTCCAGAGGGGGGTACGACCTCGTCCGGCCTGACAACCGGGCGCGGGGGCGACGGTCCATGGCCAATAATGTTCGACAGCTAGCGTAGTCCCGACGGACCGTCCAGGCCACGAATGGGGTCAGGCCGGTGCGAGGAGTGACCGAAAAGGGCGGGACTTTTCGGGTCGAGCAGACCGGTCCGCGCCCTTGCGGCCGGAACGAGACGACGGGAAAGGGAACGCCCGGTGGAGTACACGTCCGGCGCCGCCTCCTGGCAGAAGGTCCTCCGGCGCGCGGTGGTCGGCCTGCTGCCCCGGCGGCCGCGCCAGCGCCGCCCGGGATGGTCGATCGGCGTCCCCCTGATCGCCGCCGCGGCCGGGCTCCTGTTCACCACGACCGCGACCACCGCCGGCGGCACCCCGCTGCGCGAGGACCGGCGCCCCCAGCTCACCCAGTTGATCGAGGACCGGCGGGAGCAGGTCGCGGCCAGCGAGGCGAAGGCCGCCCGGCTGCGCGCCGAGGTCGAGGAGCAGACCGGCGCCCTGGCCGGCGCCGACGGGCCGATCAAGGCGCAGCGGGACCGGGCCGCCGCCAGCCGGCAGGCCGCCGGGTTCACGGCGCTCACCGGCAGCGGCATCACCATCGAACTGAACGACGCGCCCCGGCGTGCCGACCAGAGCCTGCCCAAAGGTGCCAGCAACGACGACCTGGTCGTCCACCAGGGTGACGTCCAGGCGGTCGTGAATGCGCTCTGGGCGGGCGGCGCCGAGGCCATGTCAATCATGAATGTCCGCGTGCTCAGCACCAGCGCGGTACGCTGCGTCGGAAACACCCTGCTGCTGCACGGCCGGGTGTACTCCCCTCCTTTCAAGATCGTGGCAATCGGCGACCCTGCCGCCTTCCAGCGGGAGCTCGCCGCGTCTGAGGGAGTCCGGTTGTTCAGGGAAGCCGTCGACCACTACCAGCTCGGCTACTCCGAGACCGTCTCCACGGTCACGGTGCCGGCGTTCGAGGACTCGACCGCACTGCAGTCGGCGAAGGTGCCCAGGTGACACCGGACGTCCCCCGGGAGCGGGACGGGCGCCACCGCGACCAGGACGAGGACCCGACCGCCTTCCTCCCGAAGGTCGACCGACCGGCGCCCGCGCCGCCCCGCCCCCCGCTCGACCTGCCCTGGCCGGACCGGGAGGCGCCACCCTCGGCCACCGAACAACGGCCGGCCCCGTCGCGCCCGCCCGCGTCCCCGCCGCCGGCCTGGCCCGGCGACCGGAGCCGCCCGCCGGCGCCCGCCGCCCGGCCGGTGTCACCGCCCCCCACCGGCGGCCCCCCGGCGGGGTGGTCCGACACGGCACCGCCGGCGCGCGGCGCCACACCGGAACGGCCCGCTGACGCCCGGTCCGAAGGACGCCTGCCAGCCACGCCACAGCGGCCCGCCGACGGCCCTGGTGGGCGGCTCGACGGGCGGCAGCACGGTCCCGGCACGCGCGGGCCGCTGCCGACCTCCGACGGACGGGCGGACCCGTACCAGCGCGGTCGCGGCCACGACGGACCCGACAGGATCCCCGACGAGCCCGGACGCCGGCTCGACGCACCGACCGCCGAGGTACGGCCGCCCGCTCCCGCTGACGCGCCGACCGCGTTCATCCCCCCGCTGGGCGACCGGCCGGAGCGCCGGCCCGCCGGTGGGCCGCTGCGTCCCGGCGCGCCGGGAGCCGGCGTACCCCGGCCGGAAGGGCCGGCCGACGGCGGCGCGGCGCGTCCGGCGACCAGCCCGGCGGACCCGGGGGCGACCGCGGTGATCCCGGCCGTCAGCCGCCCGGCGGCCGCTCCGGCGCTGGACTCCACCGCGCTCATGGGTGCGGTGCCCCCGGTCCGGGACACCGGCGGCGGTGGCGGCGACGAGACCACCCCCGCGGCCGAGCCGCCGAGTCCCCGCCGCGGCGAGCGGGTGGTGCGGCTCCGGCCGGAGCAGACCGGCGAGGGCTACAAGAGCGTCTACTCCGAGCTGACCCGCCCCACCGTCGGTTCCCGGCTGCGGACGATCGTGCGGGGCACCGGCGAAGTGCTGATCACCTTCGGCCTGGTGGTGCTGCTGTTCGCCGGCTACGAGATCTGGGGCAAGGCGGTGATCGTCGACGCCCACCAGAACGACCTGAGCAGCCAGCTCGCCCAGGAGTGGGGTGCGGACCCGACGGTCGGCCCGACCACCGGGCCGAGCACCAAGCCGAAGCCGCCGGCCGAGGGCAAGCCGGTAGCCGGGCTCTACATCCCAAAGCTCGACAAGCACTGGGTGGTGGTCGAGGGGGTCACGCCGGACGACATCCGGTACGCCCCGGGTCACTACCCGAAGAGCGCCATGCCGGGCCAGGTGGGCAACTTCGCCGTGGCCGGGCACCGCATCCGGGCCACCTTCTGGCGGCTGGACGAGCTGCGCGCCGGCGACGCCATCGTGGTCGAGACCCAGGGCGAGTGGTTCGTCTACAGGGTTTACCAGCAGCGGATCGTCAAGCCCTATCAGGTCGAGGTCGTCGCGCCGGTGCCCGGCAAGCCGAGCGAGCAGCCGACCGAGAAGCTGCTCACCCTGACCACCTGCAACCCCAAGTTCGACAACTACCAGCGGCTGATCATCCACGCACGGCTGGACCACGTCCAGGCCAAGGCGGCGGGTCGCCCGGCCGAGCTGGAGGGCTGAGGCGTGTACGGCTGGATCTGGCGGAAGCTGCCGCTCGGGCTGCCCGGGAAGCTGATCGGCTCGGTGCTGCTGGCCGCCGCGACGGTCGCCCTGCTCTGGTTCGTGGTCTTCCCCTGGGCGGAACCCCTCCTCCCCTTCGACGACGTGCAGGTCACCCAGGACTCCGGCGTGCCGGGCGACGACGGCGGGCTCACCGAGCCGAGTGAGCGGCCGTCCGAGGAGGAGATCCCCTACAGCACCGAGACGAACAACGCCCCGCCCTCCACCCCGAGCAGGTGACCCCGATGCGCATCCTCGTGATCGACAACTACGACTCGTTCGTCTTCAACCTCGTGCAATATCTGGGCCAGCTCGGCGTGGGCTGCGAGGTGCGGCGCAACGACGAGATCGACGTCGCCGAGGTGGGCCGGGTGGGCGCCGCCGGAGTGCTGCTCTCGCCCGGGCCGGGCAGCCCGGACCGCGCCGGCATCTGCCTCGACGTGATCAAGGAGTACGCCGGCAAGCTTCCCCTCTTCGGGGTTTGCCTCGGTCACCAGGCCATCGGCGAGGCGTTCGGCGCGACGGTGACCCGGGCGCCGGAGCTGCTGCACGGCAAGACCTCCCTGGTGAGCCACCACGGGGTGGGGGTGCTGGCCGGCCTGCCCGACCCGTTCACCGCCACCCGGTACCACTCGCTGGCCGTCCTGCCCGAGACGCTTCCCGACGAGCTGGAGGTCACCGGCCGGACCGGCTCCGGCGTGGTGATGGCCATGCGGCACCGCACCCTGCCGATCGAGGGCGTCCAGTTCCACCCCGAGTCGGTGCTGACCGAGGGTGGCCACCTCATGCTGGCCAACTGGCTCGCCGTCTGCGGCTTCCCGCAGGCGCTGGAGCGGGCCCCGGAGCTGGCCGCCGAGGTCGACGCCCGCCGCCGCGCCGCCTTCGCTACGGCCTGAGGGGTCGCTACCCGGCTACGCGAAGTGGCGGCGTCCGGGTCGACCGGACACCGGCACTTCGCCTGTCTGAAGCTGTTCGGTCAGGGCTGGTCGAACCGGCCGGGCGGCGAGGTCGGGAACGGCAGGCCACCCCCGGTGCCGGGAGAGGTCGGCGTCGTGCTCGGCGTCGGGCTGCCCGGGCTGGCGCTGTCGGTCGGCTCCGGCAGGGGAATGTCGACGTAGATCGTCACCCGCTCATTACGAGCCAGCTTCGTGTTGCCCTTGGGAGTCTGCCGGCTCACCTTGCCGACCTTGTCGGGCGTCACCTCGTCGCCGTCCAGCGTCCGCACCTTGTAGCCGGAGTTCTCCAGCAGCCTTGTCGCCTCTTCCTTGGAGAGGCCGAGGACGTTCGGCACCTCGTTCACGTTGCCCCGGGACACCTCCACCTTGACCGTGGAGTTCTCGAGGACCTTGCTGCCTGACTTGGGGTCGACCTGGGTGACGGTGCCCTTCTGGGCGCTGCCGTCCACCTCCTTGACGTCGACCTTGAGGCCCAGGTTCTCCAGCTGTGCCTGGACGTTCTCGAGCGTGGAGTTGACCAGGCCGGGCGGGATGGTGACCTGCTTCGGGCCGCCACAGATCTGGACCGTGACCGCGCTGTTCTTCTCCACCCGCTGGCCGGACGGCGGGTTCTGGCCGACCACGGTGCCCTTGTCGCAGGTGCTGTTCTGCACGGGCTCGCCCGCCGTGAACCGCAGCCCGGCCTGGGTGAGCGCGGCCTGCGCGTCTGCCTGGGTCTGGCCCTGCAGCTGCGGCACGGAGACCTTCTCGACGCCGGTCTGGTTGAGCCAAAGGGCGGTGGCGAGGGCGATGACCGCGAGCACGCCGAGCGCGGCGAAGGTGGCGATCACCCAGGCCGAACTCTTCCGCTTGCGCGCGTCGCCGACCCGGGCCGGCGGCTGCTGGCGGGTCTGCGGGCCCATCACCTGGGTCTGCTGGTAGCCGCCGCCGGCCGCGGCCGGCCCCATCGGCATGGTCTCCTCGGCCGGCATGACCGGGGTGGCCAGCACCGGCCGACCGGCGGCGGCGCGGAGCAGGTCCGCCCGCATCTCGCCGGCGCTCTGGTAACGGTTCAGCGGGTTCTTCGACAGCGCCTTGAGGACGATGGCGTCGACGGCGGGGTTCACGTCCGGGTTGATGGTGCTCGGCGTGGGCGGCTGCTCCCGTACGTGCTGGTAGGCGACGCTGACCGGGCTGTCCCCGACGAACGGCGGGTGCCCGCAGAGCAGCTCGAACAGCACGCAGCCGGCCGCGTAGACGTCGGAGCGGGCGTCGACCGCCTCGCCGCGCGCCTGCTCCGGGGAGAGGTACTGCGCGGTGCCGATGACCGCGCTGGTCTGTGTCATCGTGGTGGCGCCGCTGGCCAGCGCCCGGGCGATACCGAAGTCCATCACCTTGACCTGGCCGGTCTGGGTGAGCATCACGTTGCCGGGCTTGATGTCCCGGTGGATGATCCCGTGCCGGTGACTGAACTCCAGCGCCGCGCACATGTCGGCGCAGATCTCCAGCGCCCGGCGCGGCTGGAGCCGGCCCTCGGCGCCGAGCACCTCCTTGAGGGTCCGCCCGTTGACGAACTCCATCACGATGAACGGCAACGTCTCGCCGGTCGGGGCGGTCTCCTCGCCGGTGTCGTAGACCGCGACGATGGCCGGGTGGTTCAGCGAGGCAGCGTTTTGCGCCTCACGGCGGAACCGCATCTGGAAGGTCGCGTCCCGGGCCAGGTCGGTCCGGAGCATCTTGATCGCGACATCCCGACCGAGCCGGAGATCGCGACCACGGTGCACCTCCGCCATGCCGCCGTAGCCGAGCAGCTCGCCGACCTGGTACCTGCCACCGAGCAGGCGGGCCTGCGCTGTCATCGCGTCTCTCGTCCTTCGCTCGTCGTCGTCTCGCCGCCAGCCGGCTGGAGCCGTACCCCACGACGGTACGACGTGGGAAGCGGATAGTCGCCCCCGTGGTCCCGCACCGCGCCGGAGGTCACGCTCACCGGAGCAAGCGCGCCGGGGTCACCGGCCGCTGCGTTGTTCCGGATCTGGTAGGAAATCACCCCGGAACAGACAAGGACCAGCACGGCCAACACGATGGCCAGCAGCCACCGCCCGGCGTGGGACCGGCGCGGGGTGGGCGCGACCGGCGGCCGGGCGTACCCGAGGGGGTTGTGCTGCCGGGGCGGCGGGACGGCCGCCGCGCCGCGCGGCGCCACCGGCGGGCGTGGCTGCGGGGCCGGCGCCACCGCGGTCGGGCGCGGCGCGACCGGCGGGCGGGCCGGCACCGCGGGTGGGCGGGGCTGCGGTCGCGTGGCCGTCGGGACCTGCGCCCGCGCGGCGGGCGCCGCCGGCGAGGCGGGTACGCCGGAGATCGGGTGGCCGCCCCGCGCCTGCTGCGACAGGGCGAGCTTGGCCTGCCGGGCGACGCTGGCCAGGGCGGCGGCGCTGGGCCACCGGGCCGCCGGGTCCTTCGCCAGGGCCCGCTCGACGATGGTCCGGACCTGCGGCGGGATGTCGGCCGGGAGCGGCCGGGGTGCCTCGCGCACGTGCTTCATGGCGATCTCGAGCGGGTTGTCCCCCTCGAACGGCCGCCGGCCGGCCAGGCACTGGTAAGCGACCACGCCGAGCGCGTAGACGTCCGAGGCGGGCGTGGCGACCGCGCCGGTGGCCTGCTCGGGCGAGATGTACGACGCGGTGCCGAGCACCGAGCCGGCGGCGGTGAGCTGGCCGACCAGGTCGGAGCGGGCGATGCCGAAGTCGGTGAGCACCAGCGTGCCGTTCGGCCGGACCAGCAGGTTGCCGGGCTTCACGTCGCGGTGCACGATGCCCTTCTCGTGCGCGGCGTGCAGCGCGTCGGCGGCCTGGGCGAGCAGGGCCATCGTCCGGGCCGGGGTGAGCCGGCCGACCCGGCTGAGCGTCGAGGAGAGCGCGTCGCCCTCCACGTACTCCATGATCAGGAAGGCGATCTGCTGGTCGCTGCCGAAGTCGTAGACGTCGACCACGCCCGGGTGGTTGATGGTGGCCATGGTGCGCGCCTCGCCGCGGAAACGCTCGGCGAAGCCCGGCTCGTCGAGCAGGGCGGGGAGCAGGCTCTTGACCGCGACCGTCCGGCCCAGCACCTGGTCGGTGCCACGCCACACGTCACCCATGCCGCCGCTGGCGATCCGCTCGTCGAGGCGGTAGCGGTTGCCGAGCTGCACCCCCGGGCTGAGCATCTCAGCGGCCTTCCGCGATGGCCGCCGCCATGATCCGGCCGCCGATCCGGGCCGCCTCGGCGCTGCCGCCGCTGCCCGCCTGCTCCAGTTCCACACACACCGCCGAGACCGGGGTGCCGTTCTTGTCCAGCGCGAAGCCGATGAACCAGCCGTGGTCGGGGGTGCCCGGGCCGGACTGGGCGGTGCCGGTCTTGCCCCCGACGGTGTAGCCGCTGATGGCGGCCTTCTTGCCGGTGCCGTCCTTCACCACGTTGACCATCATGTCCCGCAGGTCGCCGGCGACCTGGCCGCTGATCGGCCGGCGCAGCTCGCGCGGCTTGGCGGCGTCGTAGACGGTGGTGCGGTCCGGCCCGAGCAGCTGCTTGACCAGGTACGGCCGCATCTGGCTGCCGTCGTTGGCGACCGAGGCGGCGATCAGCGCGCCCTGGAGCGGGGTCATCCGCACGTTGTTCTGGCCGATCGAGGACTGGGCCAGCGCGGCCGGGTCGGTGCTGCCGTCCGGGTTCTGCATGTCCCCGGTGCGGCTGGCCGCCACCGGCAGGCCGCCCTTCTCGCCGGACTCGCCGACGGTGAGGTCCTCCTGCTCGAAGCCGAACTGACGGGCCTTCTCCTTGATCTTGTCCGCGCCGAGCCGGACGCCGAGCTGGGCGAAGCCGGTGTTGCAGGACTCGGTCACCGCCGTCCGCAGGGTGACCTGGGCCTGCGGGCAGATCGACGGCGCGGCGTTGCGGATCGGCGAGCCGGACGTGGGCGGGGTGTAGCTCGATCCGGCCGGGATCTCGGTCTGCTGGGTGACGCCGTTCTCCAGCGCCGCCGCGGCCACCACGATCTTGAAGGTGGAGCCGGGCGGCAGGGTCTCGGCGAGCGCCCGGTTGGCCAGCGGGCGGTCCTTGTCCTTGTCGAGCTTGTTGTATTCGGCGGTCGCCTCGGTGGTGTCGTGACTGGCCAGCGGGTTCGGGTTGAAGCTCGGCATGGAGACCAGCGCCTGCACCGCACCCGTGCGCGGGTCGATCGCGATGGCCGCGCCCCGGGTCGCCCCGACCTGGTTGTCGTTGAGCTGCTTGTACGCCGTCTCCTGGGCCCGCTTGGAGAGGGTCAGCAGCACGTTGCCGCCACCGGTCTGGTCACCGGTGAACATGTCCTTGATCCGGTTGGCGATAAGCTGATCGCTGGTGCCGGCGAGGAAGTCGTTCTCCAGCCGCTCGATGCCGGTGTCGCTCAGGTTGACCGGCTTGTAGCCGAGCACGTGCGCGTACATCGCCCCGCCGGGGTAGGTGCGCTGGAACTTCAGCTCGTCGTCGGTCTCCTTGCTGAGCGCGACCGCGGTGCCGCCGACCTCGATGTTGCCGCGCTTGCGCTCGTACTCGGCGACCTGGACCCGGCCGTTGTAGTCGCTGTTGCGGTATTCGTCCGCCTTGTAGGCCTGGATCCAGTTCAGGTTGGCGAAGAGCAGCCCGAACAGGATCATGACGACCACGCCGACGCGGCGCAGGGGTGCGTTCACGGCCGGATCACCTCCGTGGGGGCACCGTGCAACTGCTCGGGCGGCCCACCCGACGGCCGGGCCGCCGGGCCGCCACCTCCGGTCACCGGCCGGCGGGCGCCGTCGGAGACCCGGAGCAGCACCGCGATCAGCAGCCAGTTGGCCATCAGCGAGGAACCGCCGGCCGAGAGGAACGGGGTGGTCTGACCGGTCAGCGGGATGAGCTTGCTGATCCCGCCGACGATGACGAAGACCTGCAGGCCCAGGGTGAAGGCCAGGCCGCCGGCGAGCAGCTTGCCGAACGAGTCCCGGACCGCCAGCGCGGCGCGCAGCCCCCGCTCGACGATCAGCAGGTAGATCACCAGCAGCGCGGAGAGGCCGAAGAGGCCGATCTCCTCACCGATGCCGGCGAAGATGAAGTCGGTCTGCACCTCGGGCAGCAGGGTGGGCTGGCCGCCACCCGGGCCGGCCCCGAACAGGCCGCCCGTGCCGAGCGTGAGCAGGCCCTGGACGAGCTGGTAGCCCCGGTCGTACGGCTCGGCGAACGGGTCCAGCCAGATCTGCGCCCGGTCGTAGAAGTTGGCGAACGGGCCACCCACCGTGCTGCCCAGCACGTACGCCAGGTAGGCGCCGCCGAAGAACAGGATCAGGCCGATGAGCAGCCAGCTCACGCGCTCGGTGGCGATGTAGAGCGTCACCACGAACATGCCGAAGTAGAGCAGCGACGTGCCCAGGTCCTTCTCGAAGACCAGGACCAGGAGGCTGATCAGCCAGACCACGAGGACCGGGCCGAGGTCCCGGCCGCGCGGGAAGTCGACCCCGAGCACCCGGCGGCTGGCCAGCGAGAGCACCTCGCGCTTGCGGACCAGGTAGTAGGCGAAGAAGGCGAGCAGGGCGAGCTTGGCGAACTCACCCGGCTGGATCTGCCCCAGCCCGGGCACGATGATCCAGAGCTTCGCCCCGTTGATCTCGGAGAACCGCGCCGGCAGCACCGCCGGGATCATCACCAGCACGATGCCGGCCAACCCCAGGGTGTACGCGTAGCGCGACAGCGAGCGGTGGTCCCGCATGATCACCAGCAGCACGGCGGCGAGCACCACCGCGCCCAGCGTCCAGGCGAGCTGCTGCCCGCCGGTGCCGGCGAAGGTGGCCAGGGACTCCCGCTGCTCCGGGGCGGCCTTGGCCAGGTCGTAGCGGCGCAGGAAGCCCACGCCGATGCCGTTGAGCAGGGCGACCGCCGGCAGCAGCGCCGGGTCGGCGAACGGCGCCAGCCACCGGATCACGAGGTGCAAACCCAGGAAGACCAGCCCCAGCGCGGCGGCCGGGATCCAGAAGTCCGGGGTGACCTTGTCCAGCACGTTCGCCTCGACCGTCGCCGCGTACGCCGCCACCAGGACCATGGCGAGCAGGAGCAGGGACAGTTCGGCGTTGCGCCGGGACCGGGCCAGGCGCACGCCGGACTGCTCGCCCGTCGAGGCGGGCGAGGCTGCCGGTGCGGCGGCTGCGGTCACGGATGCGTCCTCGGGGTCGAGCCGGCGCTCACTCCGGCGACCGGCAGCCGGCCGGGTCGACCGGCGGAACGGTGTCGGAGGGGACGGCGTCGGGCGTGGTGGTCGGCGTCGGGGTCGGGGGCGACCCCGCGGCGGCCGTGGCCGTGGCCGTGCCCGGCGGGACGGCGCTGCCGCTGACCGGTGGGGCCAGCGGGCTGCCGGTCGCCGACGGGGTCGGGCTGGCCGGCCCGACCGTCGGACTGGGCGGGCAGAGCGGCTTCAGGTTCGGGTTGGCCGGGTCGTCGCTGGTCAGCTCGGCCAGCCGGCGCTCGGCGTCCGGCTCGCTCTTGGCCTGGATGCCCTGCTTGACCTGCTCCTGAGCGGCCAGGGTGAGGTCGTCGAGCTCGGCCTCGCTGGTCACGTGCACGCTGGACAGGTCGAGCCCGGCGACCTGACCCGGAACCCCGCGGAACACCGCGAGCTGCCCGTCGTCGGTGGCGCCGACGTAGTACTGCCGCTGGGTGTAGCTCCACCCGCCGAAGAGGCCGCCGCCGAGGATGACCAGCAGCGCCAGCAGCATCGCCGCGGTACGCAGCGGATGGCCGCCGCGCCGCTCGGACTCGTCGTCGCGGGTGTCCACCGGCTCCTCGGGCGCGGACGCACGGGGAGCGGCGAGCGCCGACGCGCGGGCCGCCGGCGTGGAGACGTCGGCCGAGGTGGCCATCCCGCGATCCCGGGCGGCAGCGCCGCCGACGATCGGGGACGCCTCGACGATGTCCTGGTCGGTGGCGTCGGCGATGATCACCGTGATGTTGTCCGGGCCGCCGCCGCGCAGGGCGAGCTGGACCAGGCGTTCCACGCACTGCTGCGGGTCGGTGTATTCGCGCATGGTGTCGGCGATGGTGTCCGCGCTGACCACGCCGGACAGACCGTCCGAGCAGATCAGGTAACGGTCACCGGGGAGCACCTGCCGGACGCTGTACTCCGGGTCGATGTCCCGGCCGTCGAGCGCGCGGGTGAGCAGCGAGCGCTGGGGGTGGCTGCTCGCCTCCTCCGCGCTGATGCGGCCCTCGTCGACGAGCATCTGGACGTACGTGTCGTCCTTGGTGATCTGGGCGAACTCACCGTTGCGCAGGAGATACGCCCGCGAGTCACCGATGTGGACCATGCCGAGCTTGCTGCCCGAGAAGAGGGTCGCGGTGAGCGTGGTGCCCATCCCCTCCAGCTGCGGGTTGGCGTCCACGGTGTCGCGGAGTTGTTGGTTGGCGGTGCCGACGGCGGAACGCAACGCGTCGACGAGGGCGTCCCCTGGGACGTCCTCGTCGAGCGGCGCCATGGCACCGATGACGATGTTGCTGGCGACGTCACCGGCGGCCATGCCGCCCATGCCGTCGGCAACGGCGAGCAGCCGCGGCCCGGCGTAGACGGAATCTTGATTACCGTCTCGGATCAGACCGCGGTCGCTGTGGGCCGCATAGCGCAGGGTCAGAGTCATGGCCGTAATTCGAGGGAAGTGCGGCCGATCCGGATCGGCACGCCGAGGGGGACGGGGGTTGGTCCGGTGACCTTAGCGCGATCCAGGTAGGTGCCGTTAGTCGATCCGAGGTCCTCGACGAACCACTGCCCGTCGCGCGGCACGAGCCGGGCGTGCCGCGCCGAGGCGTAGTCGTCGGTGATCACCAGCGTGGAGTCCTCGGCCCGACCGATGGTGATCTGGGCCTCGCCGAGGGTGATCCGGGTGCCGGCCAGTTGGCCGGCGGTGACCACCAGTTGGTGTGCCGCCCTGCCCCGCTTCACCTTCGCCGGCCTCGCCGCCTGCCCGGTCGAGGCCCCGACCGCGCGTGGCGCGGCCACCAGGCGACCCGACCGGGCTCCCGCGAAGAGGTCCCGGCGGATGACCCCGACCACCGTGAACACGAAGATCCACAGCAGGATGAGGAACCCGAACCGGGCGACGGTGATGACGAGTTCCGGCAACGCGGGTCAGCCGTCCACGCGGAAGGTCAGGGTGGTCGTGCCCAGCTGGATCATGTCGCCCGGGTTCAGGGCGACCGCGGAGACGCGCTGGCCGTTGACCATCGTGCCGTTGGTGGAGCCGAGGTCGGTCAGCACGACCTGGCCGCCGTCGAAGTCCAGCCGGGCGTGGCGCCGGGAGATGCCGACGTCGGGCAGGCGCAGGTTGGCCTGGTCGCCGCGGCCGATCACGGTCGAGCCCATCTGGAGCGGGTAGGTGCGGCCGTCGCCCGAGACCAGGCGGACGTTGCGGCCACCCTGCCCCGGCGGCGGGCCGTAGCCGCCGCCCTGGTCGTACGCGGGGTAGGCGGGACCGGCGTCGTAGCCACCGGGCGCGGAGACCGGGGCGACGTCGCCGCCGGTGTAGACCTCCGCGGTGACCCGGAACATGCCGGTGTCCAGCCCCTCACCACGCTCGACCTCGACGATCACGTCGCCGTAGACCGTCCACGCCTGCTCGCCGATGAACTCCGCCTGCGACTGGGCCAGTTCCTGGGCCAGCGCGGCGGCGTACGGCGCCAGCCGACTGTGGTCGTACGGCGAGAGATCGATCACGTAGCGGTTGGGCACCAACGTGCGCCCACCGGCCAGGATCGCCTTGTGCGCCTCGGCCTCCCGCTGCATGGCGTTGAGGATCTCCACGGGGTGGACCACCCCTTTGAAGACCTTGGCGAAGGCCCCCTCGACCAGGCCTTCCAGACGCTTCTCGAAGCGTTGCAGCACGCTCACCGGCTCCTCCTCGGGTCCCGAGGCAATGATGGTATCCGGACACCGCCTCCGCAGCTCACACGCCGCTCGGCCAGCTGCCGGCGGCCCGTTCGTGACCAGCCCAGCGGTCGTGCTAAAGTTTCGTCCGCCACGAACGGTGATCGCTCGTGGCGATGACCGGTCACAGCGTAATATGTCCCGGCACCCGCCGCAGGCGGCGGGAGCGGGATGAGATACGGTGTTGCAGGTCAAGCCACGGGGAAGTGGCGGAATGGCAGACGCGCACGGTTCAGGTCCGTGTGCCCGAAAGGGCGTGGGGGTTCAACTCCCCCCTTCCCCACCATCACGAGGGCTCCGCAATCCGCGGGGCCCTCGCGTCATATCGGGGCGTGCCGGACATCACGCTATGCTCCGATGGTTCCCTGCCCCGATGGACCAGGAGTGGCGTGTGAGTGTCGCGTTGGTGACCGGTTCGGGCGGTCTGATCGGCTCCGAGGCGGCCCGGCACTTCGCCGGCCTCGGTCTCGACGTGGTCGGCATCGACAACGACATGCGGCGGTACTTCTTCGGCGAGGACGGCTCGACCGCCTGGAGCCTGGACAGCCTCGCCGCCGAGCTGGGCCGCGCCTACACCCACCACGCCGTGGACATCCGGGACCGGGACGGCCTGGAGCAGGTCTTCAAGAAGTACGGCTCGGACATCGCCGTGGTGATCCACAGCGCGGCCCAGCCGAGCCACGACTGGGCCGCCAAGGAGCCGTACACCGACTTCGACGTCAACGCCGGCGGCACCCTCAACGTGCTGGAGAACACCCGCCGGCACGCCATCGACGCGGCCTTCATCCACTGCTCGACCAACAAGGTCTACGGCGACCGCCCGAACACCCTGCCGCTGATCGAGCTGGAGACCCGCTACGAGCTGCCCGAGGGCCACCACTGGTACGACGGCATCACCGAGGACATGTCGATCGACGAGTCGCTGCACTCGATCTTCGGCGCCTCGAAGGTGGCCTCCGACGTGATGGTCCAGGAGTACGGCCGGTACTTCGACATGAAGACCGCCTGCTTCCGGGGCGGCACGCTGACCGGTCCGGCGCACTCCGCCGCCGAGCTGCACGGCTTCCTGGCGTACCTGATGCGCTGCGTGATGGAGGGCCGCACCTACAACCTCTTCGGCTACAAGGGGAAGATGGTCCGGGACGCGATTCACTCGCGCGACGTGCTCACCGCGTTCGAGGCGTTCTTCCGCGAGCCGCGCTCCGCGCAGGTCTACAACCTCGGCGGGGGCCGGCACTCGAACACCTCGCACATCGAGGCGTTCCGGATCGCCGAGGACATCACCGGCCGGGTGGCGAAGATCAACTATGTCGAGCAGGCCCGCACCGGCGACCACCAGTGGTACGTCAGCAGCATGGCCCGGTTCGAGGAGCACTACCCGAACTGGAAGATCACCTACGACGTGCCCATGATCCTCCGCGAGATCTACGAGGCGAACGTCGACAAGTGGGTGCCGAAGGCATGACCACCGGCACCAAGCGGAACGTGCTCGGCGTACTCGTCGACGCGACCGACTACGCCCGGGCGACCGAGGCGGTGGTGGCGGCGGCGCACGACCGCCGCCCGCTGGCCCTCACGGCGCTGGCCGTGCACGGGGTGATGACCGGGGTGCTCGACCCGGCGCACAACGCCCGCCTCAACTCCTTCGACGTGGTCACCCCCGACGGGCAGCCGGTGCGCTGGGCGCTCAACCTGCTGCACGGCGCCGGCCTCACCGACCGGGTCTACGGGCCGGAGCTCACCCTCCGGGTGCTCGCCCGCTTCGCCGACGAGGGGCTGCCGGTCTATCTCTACGGCTCCACCGAGGAGACGCTGTCCCGCCTGGTCCCGGCCCTGGAGCGGAAGTTCCCGGCGCTGAAGATCGCCGGTGTCGAGCCGTCCAAGTTCCGGTCCCTCCAGCCGGGCGAGGACGCCGAGATCGCCGACCGGATCAAGGCCAGCGGTGCCCGGCTCGTGCTGGTCGGCCTGGGCTGCCCCCGGCAGGAGATCTTCACGTACGCCATGCGGCCGCTGCTGGACATGCCGCAGATGGCCGTCGGCGCGGCGTTCGACTACCACGCCGGGCTCCTGCGCAACCCGCCGCCGTGGATGCAGCGGGCCGGGCTGGAGTGGCTCTGGCGGCTCGGCCTGGAGCCGAAGCGGCTCTGGCGCCGCTACGTCATCCTCAACCCGGCCTACCTGGCCCGCCTAGCCGCACAGAAGACCGGCCTGTGGAAGGCCACCCCGCCGCCCCCGGCGACCGAGCGCCCCGCCACCTTCGACGTCTGACCCCGTCACGACGTCCGGCGGCCACCCCGAAGGGGACCGCCGGACGCCGGTGGGAGAGGTTGGCTCAGGAGACGTTCACCGCCGTGTCGTCGATGACGAACGACGTCTGGAGGCTGACGTCCTCCACGCCGGTGAACTTGATCTGCACGGTCTGGCCGGCGTACGCGCCCAGGTTGAACGAGCGCTGGGCGTAGCCGGTGTTCCGGTTCAGGTTCGAGTACGTGGCGAGCGTGGCCAGCACCGTCCCGGACGAGTTGAGCACCTGCACCCGCAGCGTGTCGTACGCCGTGCCGGTGGTGGTCTCGGCCGTGTCGATGTGCAGCCAGAAGCTCAGGCTGTACGAGGTGCAACCGGCCGGCAGGTTCACCGACTGGGCCAGCGTGTCGGTGTGCGAGCTGCCGTAGCCGTCGAGCCAGGCGTTCCAGGTGCCGGAGCGGGGCGGCTGGCCGGACGAGCCGTGCTGGCCGATCACCCCGGAGGTGGCGGTCCACCCGGCGCTGCCGGACTCGAAGCCCGGGTTGGCGAGCTTCTGGCCGGCCCCGGTGCAGCCGCCCGAGCCGGTGACGGTGAGCGAGTACGTCGCCGTCTTCGTGCCCGACGCCGCGGTGCCGCTGATCGTCACCGCGTAGGTGCCGGCCGGTGTGCCGGCCGACGTGGTGATGGTGAGGGTGGACGAGCCGCCGGAGGTCACCGTGGCCGGGTTGAACGAGGCGGTGGCGCCGCTCGGCAGGCCGCTCGCGGAGAGGCTGACGGACTGCGCGGAGCCGTTGGTGGTGGCGGTGGCCACGGTGGCGGTCACCGAGCCGCCCGGCGCGGTCGAGCCGGAGGTGGGCGACACCGAGACCGAGAAGTCGTTGGTCGGCGGCGGGGTGGTGCCGTTGACCACGTAGAGCAGCCGGTTCGGCGTGCCGGTGCCCACGTTGGTCACCACGTTCGGGGTGGCGTTGTTGACCAGGCTGTCCCGCACCTGCTGCGGGGTCCACGACGGGTTCGCCGACAGCACGAGCGCCGCGGCGCCCGCGACGTGCGGCGACGCCATCGAGGTGCCGCTGATCGTGTTGGTCGCGGTGTTGCCCGTGTACCAGGCCGAGGTGATGTTGACGCCCGGCGCCAGGATGTCGACGCAGGTGCCGTAGTTGGAGAAGCTCGCGGCGGCGTCGTTGTTCTGCGTCGCGCCGACGGTGATCGCCGACGCGACCCGGGCCGGCGAGTAGTTGCAGGCGTTCTGGCGGTTGCCCAGGATGTCGCCGTTGCCGGCCGCCACGGCGAACGTGATGCCGGAGTTGATGGAGTTGGTCACCGCGGTGTCGATCGAACTGTTGGCGGAGCCGCCGAGGCTCATGTTCGCCACCGCCGGCTTCACCGCGTTCGCGGTCACCCAGTCGATGCCGGACACCACCTGGGCGTTGGTGCCGCTGCCCTGGCAGTTGAGCACCCGGACGCCGACGATCTGGACGCCCTTGGCCACCCCGTACGAGGAGCCGCCCACCGTGCCCGCGACGTGCGTGCCGTGGCCGTTGCAGTCGTCGGCGGAGCCGCCGTCCACCGCGTCGAAGCCGGAGACGGCCCGGCCGCCGAAGTCGTTGTGCCCGAACAGCACGCCGGTGTCGATGATGTAGGCGCGCACGTTGCTCGCCGTTGTCGGGTAGGTGTAGGAGCTGTTCAGCGGCAGGTTCCGCTGGTCGATCCGGTCCAGGCCCCAGGACGGCGGGTTCGTCTGGGTGCCGGCGATGGAGACCGTGTGGTTCTGTTCCACGTACGCGACGGCGGGGTCGGCCGCGATCCGCGCGGCGGCCTTCGCGCCGACGGTGAGTTCGAAGCCGCGCAGCGCGGCGCGCCACGTGCGGGCGACCGTGCCGCCGTGCCGGGCGGTGAGCCGCTGCGCGGTCTCGGTGACCCGGCTGGGCGCGACGGCGTTGTCCTTCAACACCACGATGTAGCTGTCGGCCACCGCGGTGGGACCACCGGCGGCGCGGATCGCGCCGGTGGGTTCGGCGGCCGCGGCGGGTGACGCGACCGCGAGCATGGTCAGGGCGGCCACTCCGACGAGTACGGACCTGTGTGGGAGACCCATCTCCCTACCTCCCTCCGACCGGCACAGGACCGTCCGCCCGGTGAGGCACAGGCGAATCGACACTGACCGATCGTTAAGAGGCTAGGTCAACTGTCAGAACACTGTGAACATGTCGGATCCGCCATAACGTCGAAAGGATGACCCCTACGGGAGGGCGTACGGGAGGAACCGGGGTGCCCTCCCGGATTCGGGGAACGTCGATCCGGACCAGTCTGGGGTCATGGACGAGCATCTCACCGTGCTGCTCCCCGTCGCCGCCGTCTGGCTGGCCGCCGGTGTGGTGGCGGACAGCCTGCCCCGGTTGGACCGCGCCCGCGCGCTGCGCCGGCGTACCGGATGGTTGTCCGCGCTGGTGCTGACCGGCCTGGCGCTGACCGCGGCCGTCCTGGCGGTGGGCCTGCAGAGCGCCGGCACGACGGTGCTCGACCGGGCCGCCGCCGGGCTCACCCTCGCGGCGGCCCCGGCGCTGGTCGTGGCGGTCTGCACGGTACGCCGGGTCCGGTGGCTGCGGGCCGGCGCGGGTGCGTTCGCCACCGCGCCGGACACCCCGGCGCCGCCGGGGCTGCGGGCCGCCGCGGCGCACCCGCTGATCGGGCTGCCGCTCCAGGTGACCGCGCTGGCGGTGCTCGGCGGAGTGCTCCCGGCCGCGGGGGTCGATCTGTTCGCGCGACCGGCGGTCACCGGGCCCGCGATCACCGTCGCGGTGCTCGCCGTGATCGCGATCGGGGTACGCCATGCCCTGCGACACAACCGGCTCGCCGAGCGGGCGCTGCCACCGGCCGCCACGCTGTCAGCGCGTGCGGCCCGCCCCCTGCACGTATAGCAGTTCGAGGATCGCCCGGGTCGCCTCGAACCAGCGGTCCAGCCAGCCCGGCGGGGGCACGCTGCCCTTCGGCGGCAGCTCCATCAGCAGCCCGCGCAGCAGCGGATGGTCCACCAGGGACTCCTGCTGCTCCATCGGCCAGCCGGTCGGCGGGAAGGACGGCTCGGTGAGCGGGTTCGGGTCGAGCGACGGCAGGGAGAGCGGCGGGCCGGTCTGTTCCGGGGCGGGCGTGTCCCGGCCGCCGATCTCGCCCTCACCGGAGCCCACCTCGGTGAGGACGCTGTCCCGGCGCGCCCCGCGGTACTTGCCACCGAACCGCTCGGGCTTTCCCGGGCCGTTGGTCAGATTCTCTGAACCGATCGTCGTCATCCGTCTCGCCTGCCTCGCTCGGTTGCCGATCTGTGCGGTTCAACGACGCGGGACGGAACTGGCGACGGGTGGCCGGAGCCGGCCGGGGCGCGACGAAATGGTCCCGCCCGGCGACGCTGCCGGGCGGGACCACGCTCTGGGGGGCGTCGCCGGATCACTTCCCGGGGAACGCACCGTCCCTGGCGCCGGCGACGAAGGCGTGCCAGTCACCCGGGGCGAAGATCAGGGCCGGGCCCGTCTTGTCCTTCGAGTCCCGGACGCCGACCGCCCCGGTCACGTACGCGACCTCCACGCAGTTGTCACAGTTCGGCCCGCTCTTCGAGCTCTTGAACCATGTCGCCTGCGTCAGGTCCACGGGGAACTCCTTGGTCGCCATTTCCACAACGGCTCCTCTGCCAGTTTTGCGATGTGTGCGATGGATTCCTCCGGGCGAATGGCCGCTGCTCGAATGTGATCGAAGATGAAGCTGTACTTCTGTAGCTCGTCGCTCTTCTCGAGGAAGAGCCCACCCGTGGCGTTCTCCGCGTACACGACATCGGGATCACTCGGTTCGGGGAAGCTGAGGATCGTGAAGGTCCCGTCCATGCCGGCGTGCGCACCCACCTCGAAGGGCAGGACCTGCAACGTCACGTTCGGCAGTTCGGCCACCTCCACCAGCCGTTTGAGCTGGCCACGCATCACCGCGTCGCCGCCAACCGGCCGGCTCAGCACCGCCTCATCGAGCACCACCCACAGATCGACCGGATCGTCCTGGGTCAACAACGACTGACGGCCCAGTCGGACACGCACCCGCTGTTCGACCTGTTCAGAGGTGAAGTCCGGCCGAGCGGCCCGGATCATCGCCCCCGCGTACTCCTCGGTCTCCAACAGGCCCGGCACGACCTGTTGTTCGTACGCCCGGATCGAGCTGGCCGCCGCCTCCAGTCCCACGTACGCCCCGACCAGCACCGTGCTGTACGGATGCCACCAGCCCTTCTGCCGGGCCTCGCGGGCGATCTGCACCAGCTCGTCGCTCTCGGCGCCGACCACCCCGTAGATGCGGAGCATGTCCCGCACGTCCCGCGGCGTCGCGGTGGTGTGGCCGGTCTCGATCCGGGAGATCTTGGACGCCGAACACTCCAGGTGCTCGGCGACCGTCTCGATGGTGATGCCGGCAGCTTCCCGCTGCCGGCGGAGTTCCGCCCCCAGGCGTCGACGCCGGATGGTCGGGCTGCGCCGCTCGCTCACGAAGCCACCCCCGGGGTCGATGGACGGGCAATCCCACTCCTCGCACGCACCCGGCTACCTCCGGTCGGTCGCGCCCGGTTTCACACCCGCCGGGGGCGCGACCGGCGTACGGCGGGCGAGCGTTCGCGGCAACGGGTGGTGCCGGTCGTCGACCGGCCGCGACGGGCGAAACCGGCGTCCAGTGTGCCGCCCCGGGACCTGAGGCTTCAAGCGTCCCGTTCACGTGTCCTGCTCGCGTATCGGCAAAAGTCGACGTGCAACTTGCATGAAGCACGTCGCTGATGCACTCTGTCGGTATGGCACGGGTTACTCACCGTCTTCGCATGATCTCCGGGCGTGGTCGCACCACGGGCCGCGGGACGGCAGGAGGGGAGCCGTCCCGCGCCGCGCGACCTGCCCCGGGATGAAGACCCCGCCGCTGCACGCCAGCTTGGCTGTGGCGGCGGGAGCGGTAACCGGGAGCAGCCGGGTGATGGTCGGGTGGCGGTCCGCCACCGCGGGTACGGCCCGACCAGCACCGACCCACTGATCAGCCGGTCCACGAGGCAGATCCCCCGTCACCGGACCGAACCGTCCCCCCGAACAGCCCTCGCCGGCCCGCCCGCCGGCCGATCCTCCCAGGAGCCCATGTGCTTCCCCGCTCCGGTGACGTACTGCACGTGACACGCGCGGCGAGTGTCCAGTTCCTCCGACCGATCATGTTCCGGGTGATCCGGGTGCTCGACTGGCCGACCTACGACGGTTGGCTCTGGCTCGACGGCTACGAGTTGAACGCGGCGGGGGACGCGGTCAACCGGCGGTCGATCTTCGTACAGCAGGACGGGTTGCGGCAGCTCCAGGCCGCGCCGGCCCCGCGTCCGCACACCGTCCGGACGGCCCGCCGTCCGGTGACCCGGACCCCGGTCCGGGTCGGCTGACCTCACGAATCCCGGTCGGGGGGCGTGCCACCGCCATAGAATTGGTACGCCCACCCCGGCAAACGCTCCACCCCGCGCGCTCCAGACCCTGAACCTGGGATGGTCATGGTCAATCTGCCCGCCGCGCGGCGGCACCACCGCTCCCGTATCCGCTACGCCCTCGGGCTCCTCGCGTTCCTCGGCGCCGCGACCGCACTCGCGCTCATGGTCCGCCACCCCGCCTTCTCCGCGACCCAGGAGTTGACCGAGCCCGTCCCGGCTCCGGAGATCACCGTGGCCGGAGAGGGCAACCGGGCGGCCACCGACCCGGCGGAGGACGAGCCTGACTGGGTCGACCCACCGGTGGCCGATGCGCCGGGCGACGACCTCGGCACCCCGTCGATCCCGGCCCAGGCCGGCGCCGGGGCCGGGGACGCCGCCCTGGCCGAGCCCCCGTCGGCCGCCACCGACCTCAGCCGGTCGCTGTTCTACTCGGGACTGCTCGGCCTCGCCATCTCGCTGGCCGGGCTGGGCCTGGTCGGCACCCGACGCCGCCAGTGGTGACGGTCAGGGCGTGGCGGTGGCCGTGGGCGGAGGCGTCGTGGTGGCGGCGGCCGTCGTCGGCTCCTCCGCGGGCTCGGCCACCACGACGGTGACCCGGTCCCCCTCGGCGACCGGCTCGCCGGCTGCCGGGTTCGTGTCGATCACGGTACCGGGCGGTTGGTCCGACGCCCGGCGCCGCACCCGGTAGTCCACACCCAGCCGGTCGAGGGCCGCGCGGGCGGCGGACTCGGGCAGCCCCACCAGCGGCGGCATCGGCACCTCGGCGGCCGCCGTGGTGGTCGGCGGGCTGCTCGGCGGCGAACTGCTCGGCGCGGCGCTGGTCTGCGGGGCGGTGCTCGGCACGGCCGAGGGCGACAGGCCCGGCTCGGCGCCGCGATCCGCCGCGCGGAGAGCCAGCCAGACACCCAGGCCGATCAACGCGATCAGCAGCAGCGCGAGCAGGCCCAGCAGGATCGGCATCCACCAGCGGCGACTCGCCTGCTCCTCGGTGTACCACTCGGTGGCGGGCTCCGGGTAACCGGCCGGCCGCGGTGGCGGCACTCCCGCACGGCCGGACCAGGGGGGACCGACCGGCTCCTGGCGGGTGGTGGCGTCGACCGGCCGTCGCGCTCCGGCACCGTCCCCGCGGGGAAGCGGGCGCGTCGCGTCGCCGGCCGGTTCCCGCGGCATCGCCCTGGTCGCTTCGACGTCCTCGGCGCCGGCCGGTTCCGGCGGTATCGCGCGAGTGGCGTCCGGGTCGGCGCCGCTCCGGTCGGGGGGCAGCGCCCTGGTCGCGTCCGGGTCTCCGGCGGGTGGCTCCTGACGATCGTCGCTCATCGCACGTCCTCTCCCCACCGGGACCGGGCGGCCTGGCCCTCGATCGTCCACGGTAGTGGTCCGTCCGGCCACCGGCGGGCATCAGCGCGCCGGGCCGCCGGTCACTGGGCGGGGAGCAGGCTGGCGGTCGGTGCCGTGGTGGGCTCGTCGCCGCAGGTGAGAGCGACCGGGTCGTTCCACCGGACCGAACTGCCGGGGACCGGGTCCTGCGCGGTGACCGGACCCTGGCGACCGGTGCGGTAGCGGGGGTACAGGCCCGCCGCCACCAGGTCGTCCGCCGCGTCGGCGCAGCTCTGGGCGAGCAGGTCGGGCACGGAGACGGCGGGCGGCGGCCCGGCGACCCAGAGGGTGACCGTGACGCCGCGCTTCACCGGCGTACCGGGGGCGGGCGAGGTTCGCTCGACGGTACGGCCGGAGCCGCTGCCGAACACCAGCCGCCAGCCGAGCCGCCGGTCCCGCAGTTCCCGCCGGGCCTGCTCGAAGTCGGTGCCCACCAGCGGCGGCACGGTCAGACCGGCGGGAGTGGTGGTGCGCGTACCGGTCGGCCGGGCGGCGGCGGTGCTCGGCGGCGCGGCAGTGGGCGCGGTGGCGGCCACGGAGGGTGTGGTGGGGGCCGCGGCGGGCGGTGGGGTGGGCCCATCCGACTCCCCGGCCAGGACCCAGCCGCCGCTCGCCCCGATGACCGCCAGCAGGACCGCCGCCAGGCCGCCACCGAGGAGCAGCCTCGTCCGGTCCGGCGCCGGTTCGTCGCGTACCCCGGGCTGCCGGTCCGGGTAACCCTCGTCCGTCATCGCGTCCCCCGCCTCAATCACCGGCGACCGTATCCGGCGCCACCAAGCCGGCCGCGGCCGGTCCGGCCTTCGTCACCCCTCGCCGCGCCGACCCTGGGACGCTACGCTGCCCGGCATGGCCAGACGGGGCTGGGGAGGATCGACCGCCGCCGCACTCGGTGTCGCCGCGGGTACGGGCGCCGCGCAGCTCGGCTTCGGCTACGGGCTCGGCATCATCAACTGGGCGCCGGCCGGCGCCGCCCGGGTCGAGGCCGCCTGGGTGGCCAGCCTCGCCTGGGCCACCTGGATCTCCGCGACCTCGGTGATCGCCGGCGCGGTCTGCGCCCAACGACTGCGCCGCGCGAACGACGACGAGCCGGCGGGCAGCCTGCCCCGGCTCGGCCTCGCGCTCGCCGCCGGGGTCGGCGCGTTGATCACCGTGCTGCTGGTGGCCGTGCCGGCGCGGGCGGCCCGGGTGCCGGACACGTCCTCGCCGCAGGCCGTGGCCGCCGCGTACGCCGCCGCCGGGCTGGTGCTCGGCGGGCTGCTGGCGACCTGGGCACTGCACACCCGGGCCGCGGCCACCAACCTCATCGCCACCACCGGCTGGCTCTGGCTGCTCGCCGTGGTCTCGGTGATCGACGGGGTGCTCTCCGGCCGTGGCCTGACCACCGCCCAGCTCGGCATCTGGCAGATCAGCGCGGACAGCGGCCGGTTCTGGATCCGTGACTACTTCTACTGGCCCGGCGCGCTGCTCTCGCTCGGGTCCGCCCTGGTGATCGGGATCCTGGCCGCCCGGCGGGCGGTCCGCTCGCCCGAGCGACGGGTCGGGGCGGCGGCCTCCGGGGCGGCCGGTCCCCTGCTGGTCGCGCTGGCGTACCTGCTGGCCGTGCCGAGGCTGGCCGGGATCGCCGCCGAGCAGGTGTCGGCCCACCTGATCGCCCCGTACGCGGTGATCGCCGGGATCGGCGGCTCGGTCCTGGTCGCCGCGCTGGCCCAGCGGGCCGACCGCCGCGCCACCGAGCACGCCGACGTGCGGCTGCCCCGCCAGCGCACCGGGGAGCCGGACCAGCTCAACAGCGACGGGCCGGACCAGCCCACCGGCCCCGAGGTGAGCCTGCCCCGCCAGCGCACCGGGGAGCGGGGCCAGGTCCACAGCGACGGGCCGGACCCACTCACGGCGCCGACCGCCGGACCCGCGGACGTGGTCGGCCCGGTGCCGGCGACGGAGCGGCCGGGCCGCCGGTTCCTGGGCCGGCGGGCCTCGGGTGCCGCGCCGGGCGCCGAGCGCGCGACCGGCGAGGCCGGACCGGCCCCGGCCACGTCGGTCGACCCGCTCGGCGAGCAGGTGACGTCCGCGGGCACGGTCCGCGAGTCGGCGACGGCAGGGCGGACCGTTGGCAGCGCTGCGCCGCTCGGCGCGGCGGCCGATGCCACGAGCGTCGCGGTGGACCCGAGCACCGCACCGGAGGGCGCCGCCGCCGGCCGACGTGGCCGGGCTGTGCCACCGCAGCGGAGGCCGCAGTCGAGTTCGCCGGTCGGCGGTACGGCACGGACCGGCGGCGAACCGGTCCTGCCGGGCCCGGCCAGTGACGAGCCGGGATCGGCGGCGGTGGAGGGGGCGGTCGGGAGCGAGCCGGTCGCCGCACCGGAGAGCGGTGCGAACGCGCCGACCACCGGACCGAAGGCCCGCCGCCGCAACCGCTGAGGCCGACGGCTCGCGGCTCGCGGCCCGCGGCTCGCCGCTCGCCGCTCGCGGCGAGGGTCAGTCGACCGGCCAGGTGTGCACCGGCTCGTTGCCGCGTTGCAGCTCGGCGTAGCGCTGGACCAGGTGGTGCAGCGCGGCCTTCCGGTCCATGCCCCGGTGCCGCTCGGCCGCCCACACCGTCTCGGTCTGCCAGACGGCGCCGTTGCGGCCGGTGCGGCAGCGCTCCTCGATCACCCCGAGGAGGCGGTCCCGCTCGGCCGGGGCGACGCCGAACCGGTCCAGCCCTTCGGCGGCGGTGGGCAGCAGCGTGTCGAGGACGAGCGTGGTGACCGGCACGTCGCCGAGCCGGGGCCAGTGCAGCACGGCGTCGATGCCGCGTCGGGCGGCGGCGTGGAAGTTCTCCTCGGCCGAGCTGAAGGTGAGCTGGCTCCAGATGGGCCGGTCCGCCTCGGCGAGGCCGCGGGCGAGTCCGAAGTAGAAGGCGGCGTTGGCGAGCATGTCCACCACGGTGGGCCCCGCCGGCAGCACACGGTTCTCCACCCGCAGGTGCGGACGGCCGTCCATGATGTCGTAGACCGGGCGGTTCCAGCGGTAGACGGTCCCGTTGTGCAGCCGCAGCTCGCCGAGCTGGGGCACTCCGCCGGCGTGCAGGATCTCGACCGGGTCCTCGTCCTCGCAGATCGGCAGCAGCGGCGGGAAGTAGCGGACGTTCTCCTCGAACAGGTCGAAGATCGAGGTGATCCAGCGCTCGCCGAACCACACCCGGGGGCGTACGCCCTGTGCCTTCAGCTCGTCCGGGCGGGTGTCGGTGGCCTGCTCGAACAGGGCGATCCGGGTCTCCGCCCAGAGCTGCCGGCCGTAGAGGAACGGCGAGTTGGCGCCGATCGCCACCTGCACCCCGGCGATGGCCTGGGAGGCGTTCCAGTAGTCGGCGAAGCTGTCCGGCGCGACCTGGAGGTGGAACTGGAGGCTGGTGCAGGCGGCTTCCGGCGCGATCGAGTCGGTGTGCGTACGCAGCCGCTCGACGCCGCGGATGTCCAGCTCGATGTCCTCGCCCCGGGCCCCGACGATCTGGTCGTTGAGCACCCGGTAGCGCTCGTTGGTGGAGAGGTTGTCGGCGACCAGGTGCCGTTCGGTGAGGGTGGGCAGGATGCCGACCATCACGATCTTGGCGTCGGACTTGGCGGCCCGCTCGTCGGCGCGGCTCAGGCTGCTGCGCAGGTCCTGCGCGTAGTCGGCGAAGCCCTTCCCCTCGATCAGCCGGGGCGAGGCGTTCAGCTCCAGGTTGAACTGCCCCAGCTCGGTCTGGAAGAGCGGGTCGGCGATGTCGGCCAGGATCTGGTCGTTGCGCATGGCCGGCTCGGCGGCGGCGTCGACCAGGTTGAGTTCGATCTCCAGCCCGGTCATCGGCCGGTCGGCGTCGAAGCCGAAGTCGTCCAGCATCAGCGCGAAGACGTCCAGACACCGCCGGACCTTCTCCCGGTAGCGGACCCGGTCCTCGCGGGAGAAGGCGCCCTGCTCGACGTCTCTGCCCATCTGTCCTCCCGGCGCCGGCGCCACGGAACCGTACCGTTCCGCAACGCATTGTGAACCATTCACGTTGAGTGCGTAAGTGCGCCCGGGCCGCCGGATCGGAGGTCGGGCGCAGGTCTGCACTCCTACCCAGCCGCCGTCCGCCGCACCACGGTCAACCTGAGAACAAGACGTGACAATTCGCACCCATCGGCGTACGACGAACGGGCCCGCGCCGTCGGGTGACGGCGCGGGCCCGTGGGGTCGTACGCGGGGATCAGGCCTGGCGGACGGCCTCGCCCTCGATCTCGATCTTGATCTTCTTGCCGACCAGGACGCCACCGGTCTCCAGGGCGACGTTCCAGGTCAGGCCGAAGTCCTCCCGGTCGATCTCGGTCGACGCGTTGAAGCCGAAGATGTCCTGGCCGAAGGGGCTGCGGCCGACGCCCTCGAACTCGACATCCAGGTCGACCGGACGGGTCACGCCCTTGATGGTGAGCTCACCGGAGAGGACGAACTCGTTGCCGTCGCGGGACTTCACCCCGGTGCTGCGGAACTCCAGGGTGGGGAACTGCTCGGCGTCGAGGAACTCCGGGCTGCGCACGTGCGCGTCGCGGTCGGCCTGAGCGGTGTTGATGCTGGCCGCCTGGATGGTGGCGGTCACCGAGGACTGCGTCGGGTCCTCGGCCACGGTGATGGTGGCGGACGCCTCGGCGAACTCGCCGCGTACCTTGCTGACCATCATGTGCCGGGCGACGAACCCGACGCGCTTGTGAGCCGCGTCCAGCAGGTAGGTGCCGGCGGTCGGGATGGTGAGGCCGTCCCAGTCGCGGGTAACCGCTTCGGTGCTGCTGGTCATGGTGCTGTCCTCCAGGGGAGATTGTTTAGTAGCCCAACGACTGACTGAGCAACTATAGGCATAGCAATATTCCCTGTGTCAAGGACTGCTAGGATGGCAGCGTGGACCAGAACGTGTTCGACGATCCCCGGATCACCGCCATCGGCCTCCTCTTCGAGGCCAGCGCCGGGCTGTCGGCCCGGTTCGCCGCCCAGTTCGAGGAGCACGGCCTTTCCTCGGTCGAGTTCGAGGTGCTGATGCGGCTCAGCCGGTCGCCCGGTCACCAACTGCGGATGACCGACCTCGCGGCGCAGACCTCCCTGTCCACCAGCGGGGTCACCCGCGTGGTCGACCGGATGGAGCGGGACGGCCTGCTCCGCCGCCGAGCCTGCCCCTCCGACCGGCGCAGCTCCTACGCGGTGGTCACCGCCGCCGGCCTGAGCCGGCTGGACGCGACCCTGCCCGGGCACCTGCGGATCATCGAGGAGTGGTTCACCGGGCAGCTCGCCCCGGCCGAGCTGGAGGGGCTCCTGGACGGCCTGCGCCGGGTCCGCGACGCGGTGCACCCGGGGGCGACCGCCGGCAGCACCGAGCCCGCGCCGGCCGGGCAGTCCGCCGGCTGCTGACCCGCCGACGGGGTGCGGCGTACCCGCGGGTCACCGGCAGAAAGACCGGCAGAACCGCCCGAGCACCGGGATATTCGCCCGCAATAGCCCACAAATCACCCGTGCGGCCTGGATAGGCTTCCGGCAGCGGGGGGCACCGGGGGGTGCCGGCGCGAGCGATGAGCGAGGGGCAATACCAGGGGGCTTCTTCGCTCGCGCCACCCCCGCGCCTTCTTCTCCCGGCCGTTCAGTCGCGTGGGGCCGCACGTCCCCGGCGGGCCACCAGCGCGTAGAGCAGGGCCTCCTCCCGGGGCAGCAGCCTGATCCCGGTGGCCCGGCAGGCCTGCTCCAGCCGGTCCAGCACCGCCACGTCGGCGGTGCTCGCCGCCAGCCCGACCAGCGCCTCAACGAGCTCCCGCCGCTGCCCACCGACGGCACGATGGTCGGCCCCGGCCCGCTGTTCCCCGCCGGCGGCATGCTCGGCGGCCGCGGCTCGGTCCCGCTGTTCCCCGCCGGCGGCATGGTCGGCGGCTGCGGCGAACCACTCCGCCGCCAGCTCCCGGTCTCCCCGGTGCAGCGCGACGTGGCCCTCGATCAACGCGCAGATCGCATCCTCCGGCGGGACGTCCCGGCGCTCCCGGGGCGGGTCCAGGCTCTCCACAACCGGCGGCCGGCGCTGTCCCGGCACCGGGTGCGGCGGCCGCAGCTCGGCCACCGCCTCCAGCGTCTCCTCCACCCGCCCGTCGAGGGCGAGCGCCAGCCCGACCGTGCCGATCACTTGGCGCCGCCGCCCCGGCTCGCCCAGCTCGGCCAGCGCGGCCGCCACCCGCCGGCCCTGCTCCACCGCGTCGGCGTAGCGGCCCTCCAGCCGGGCCACCTCGGCCAGGTCGGCCCGGGCCAGCAGGCGGAGTCGCTGCTCCCCGCACTGGGTGGCCAGCCGGTCGACCGTGGCCAGCCGGCGCCGCGCGGCGGCCAGGTCGACCACCCGTACGTCGTGCCAGGTGAGGTGCTGGTGGGCGACGGCCATCTCGCGTGGCCGGCCGTGCCGGGTGGCCAGCTCCAGCGCTGCCTCGGCCTGCTCCCGGGCCTCGCCCTGGGCGCCGGCGGCGCGCAGCAGCACGCAGAGCACCGACCTGGAGGACAGCTCCCCGGTCACCTCCCCGGCCGCCTGAAAGAGGGCCAGCGCCTCCCGGGCCGCCGGCAGCTCCGCCCCGCCCGCGCCGTGCTCGGCGGCGAGCCGGGCCGCCCCGAGCAGCGCCCAGGCCCGCAGCACCGGCGACGCGTCGGTGGTACGCGGGTCGGCCAGCAGCCGGCGCAGCCACCGACGCCCGGAGACGTCCCGCCCGCGCAGCCGCCACCAGCGGGGCAGCGCCGCCGCCAGAAGCAGCGCGGTCACCGGATCGTCCTCGGCGGCGTGTGCCAGGGCGGCGGTGATGTCGCTGGTCACCTCGTCGAGCAGGTGCACGGCGGCGGGCAGTTTCGCGCCGATCAGGTTCGGCGCGGTACGCCGTACCAGGCCGGCGACGACCAGCGCGTGCTGGCGCCGGATCCCGGTCAGCTCCCCCTCGACGGCGGCCTGCTCGGCGGCGAAGTCGCGGACCGCGTCCAGCAGGCGGAACCGGAACGGGCCGGTGCCCCGGACGTTGAGCAGCCCGAGTTCCCGCAGCCGGTCCAGCAGCGGGACCGCGTCCCGCCGCTGGCTGCCGTCGGCGAGCAGGTCCTCGGCCAGCTCCACGGACCAGCGGTTGCGGAAGGCGGAGAGCCAACGCAGCGCCGCCCGTTCGGCGGGCGCGAGCAGGTGGTAGCTGGTCGCCACCGCCTCGCGCAGGGTCACCGTGCCGGCGGCCGGGTCGGCGGGCTCCCAGCCGGGGCGTACGCCCGCCAGGTCGAGGACCCGGTCGCCGTAGCGGTCGAGCAGTTCGGTGACGTCGAGGATCCGGCCCCGCGCGGCCATCAGCTCGATGGCCAGGGGCAGCCCGCCGAGGCGGCGCACCAGCGCGGCGAGCGCCGGCAGTTCGGCCGGGGTGGGCGGCTCGCGGCGCGCCTGGGCGAGCCGGGTGGTGAACAGGGCCGCCGCCGGCCAGCGGGCCAGCTCCGCCGGATCGGCCGGCTCCTCGCCGACCGGCGGCACGTCGAGCGGTGCGACCGGCCGGACCAACTCGCCGGGGAGGCCGACCGGGCGGCGGCCGGTGACCAGCACCCGCAGCGCCGGGGCCGCCGCCACCAGGGCGCGCAACGCCTCGGCCACCGGCCCGGGCGCGCGTTCGACGGCGTCCAACAGCAGCAGCGCGGGCCGGCCGCCGAGCTGGCAGGGGAGGTCGGCCAGCCGGTTCACTCCGAGCACGGCGACCGCGGCGGCGAGGATGTCGGCGGTGTCCGAGCCCTCGCCGACCAGCACACCGGCCACGCCGGCCGGATGCTCGGCGGCTGCGGCGTGGGCGACGGTGAGGGCGAGCGCGGTCTTGCCGACGCCGGCCAGCCCGACCAGGCTCACCACCGGATGCGCGGAGAGCAGGGCGGCCACCTCCGCGACGTCCCGGTCCCGGCCGAGCAGCGGGACGGGCTGGGGCAGCGTGATCGGCGTACCCGAATCGGTGGCGGTGGCGCCGGTGACCGGAAGGTGCCCAGCGGCGGGGCCCGGTGCGGTGGCGGCATCGGGACCGCTGACCGGCAGGTGACGCGCGGCCGGGCCGGGTACGGCGGTCTGAGCGGCATCGGGGCCGCCGACGGGCAGGTGGCTCGCCGCCTGCCCGGGCACGGCGGTCTGCGCCGGGGTGGGCCGGGCGGCCGCGAGGAACGCCTGCCGGGCCGGACCGGTCAGGCCCAGGGCGTCGGCGAGCAGGTCGACGGTGGTGCGCTGGGGTCGGGTGGCGCGGCCCCGCTCCAGGTCGCGGACGGTCCGCACGCCGACACCGGCCCGGCCGGCCAGCTCGGCCTGGGTGAGGCCGGCCGCGAGCCGGTGCCCGCGCAACAGGTCGGGCAGCTGGGTACGACCACCCGGGCTCCGCGAACGATCATGATCGGGAGTCATGGGCACGAAGAGTACGGATCGGGTCGGACGCTCCACAGCCCATCGTCGGGCAGCCGACCGTCCACCGCCGATATCCGACAGACGGCTGACCCGCCCGGGCCCGTCCGGCCCGGGCGGGCGTCGCTCACATGCCCAGGTCGCGGGCGATGACCATCCGCTGCACCTCGCTGGTGCCCTCGCCGATCTCCAGGATCTTGGAGTCGCGCCAGAACCGGGCCACCGGGTACTCGTTCATGAAGCCGTAGCCGCCGTGGATCTGGGTGGCCTCGCGGGCGTTGTCCACCGCGATGGTGCTGGCGTGCAGCTTGGCGATGGCCGCCTGCCGCTTGAACGGCTCGCCGGCGAGCATCCGGGCGGCCGCGTCGTAGTAGGCCAGCCGGGCGGTGTGCGCCTTCATCTCCATGTCGGCGATCTTGAACTGGATCGCCTGGTACGCGCCGATCGGCTGGCCGAACGCCTGGCGCTCCTTCGCATACTTGATCGACTCGTCGACGCAGCCCTGGGCGAGGCCGACCGCCAGGGCGGCGATGGCGATCCGCCCCTCGTCGAGGATGCGCAGGAACTGGGCGAAGCCACGGCCGCGCTCGCCGAGCAGGTTCTCCGCCGGCACCCGGCAGTCGTCGAAGGTCAGCTCGTGGGTGTCCGAGGCGGTCCAGCCGACCTTGGAGTAGCCGGGCGCGACGGTGAAGCCCGGCGTGCCGGACGGGACGATGATGGTGGACAGCTCCTTCGAGCCGTCCGGCTTCGTGCCGGTGACCGCGGTGACCGTGACCAGCGTGGTGATGTCGGTGCCGGAGTTGGTGATGAACGCCTTCGAGCCGTTGATCACCCACTCGTTGGTCGACTCGTCCAGGACCGCCCTCGTCTGGGTGCCGCCCGCGTCCGAGCCGGTGCCCGGCTCGGTGAGCCCGAAGCCCGCCAGGGCCTCGCCGCTGAGCAGCTTCGGCAGCCGCTGCGCCTTCTGCGCGTCGGTGCCGAACCGGTAGATCGGCATCGCGCCGAGGGAGATCGCCGCCTCGAGGGTGATGGCAACGCTGGAGTCGACCCGGGCCAGCTCCTCCAGGGCCAGGCAGAGGGCGAAGTAGTCGCCGCCCATGCCGCCGTGCTCCTCCGGGAAGGGGAGCCCGAACAGCCCCATCTTGCCCATCTGGCGGATGATCTCGTACGGGAAGGTGTGCTGCTCGTAGTGCTCGGCGATGGCCGGGGCGACCACCTCGCGGGCGAAGTCCCGCACGCTCTCCCGCAGCGCCTCTTGTTCCTCGCTGAGCCGGAAGTCCATCTGATCCTCCTGATGGGACGCCGTTGTGGACGGGCCGCCGGGCGCTCGTGACGCCGCGTCGGGTGGTGCGGGTCGGGGCCGGTCAGACCGGGGTGACGCCGTGCCGGCGCTTCGCGAAGTGCCGCTCCTTGCCCCGAACGGCGGCGAACCGGCGGACCAGGTCGGCGCGCAGTTCGTGCGGCTCGACGATGGCGTCCACCACCAGCTCACTGGCAAGCCGGACGATGTCGATGTCGCGCTCGTACTCCTCGCGCTTCGCGGCGACGAAGGCGGCCCGCTCGGCCTCGTCCTCGATCGCGGCGATCTTGTTGGCGTAGACGGCGTTGACCGCGGCCTCCGCGCCCATCACCGCGATCTTGGCGGTGGGCAGCGCGATGGTGGCGTCCGGCTCGAAGCCGGGGCCGGCCATCGCGTAGAGGCCGGCGCCGTACGCCTTGCGGACCACCACGCAGATCTTGGGTACGGTCGCCTCGGAGATCGCGGTGATCATCTTGGCGCCGTGCCGGATGATGCCCTGCTTCTCCACCGCGCTGCCGACCATGAACCCGGGTACGTCGCTGAGGAACAGCAGCGGCACGTTGAACGCGTCGCAGAGCTGCACGAACCGGGTCGCCTTGTCGGCCGAGTCGACGAAGAGCACGCCGCCCTTGAACATCGAGTTGTTGCCGACCACGCCGACGACCTCGCCGTTCAGCCGGCCGAAGCCGATGGTCAGCTCCTTGGCCCAGAGCGCCTGGATCTCGAAGAAGCTGCCCTCGTCGAGCAGGCCCTTGACGTAGCGGCGCATGTCGAACGCCTGCCGCTCGCTGGCCGGGACGAGCGCGGCCAGGTCGGCCTTCTCCGGCGCCGACGTCGCCTCGGCGGCCGGCGGGGCCTGGGTCCAGTTGGTCGGCAGGTAGGACAGGTAACGCTTGACCACGTCGAGCGCCTCGGCCTCGGTCTTGCAGAGGAAGTGCCCGACGCCGGACTCGGCGCAGTGCACCTTGGCCCCGCCCATCGCCTCCAGCGTGGTCTTCTCGCCGGTGACCATCTCGACCATCCGGTCGGAGCCGAGGTACATGCTGGCGTTGCCCTCGACCATGGCGACCACGTCGCAGAACGCCGGGATGTAGGCGCCGCCCGCCGCGCTCGGGCCGAACAGGGCGCAGACCTGCGGGATCGAGCCCGAGGCGCGCACCTGGTTCCAGAAGATCTTGCCGGCGCCGCGCCGGCCGGGGAAGAGGTCGACCTGGTCGGTGATCCGGGCCCCGGCCGAGTCGACCAGGTAGACCATCGGCACGCTGGTCGAGTAGGCCCGCTCGATGATCCGGATGATCTTCTCGACGGTCCGCGCGCCCCAACTGCCGGCCTTCACCGTCGAGTCGTTCGCCATCAGGCAGACCGGCCGGCCGTCGATGGTGGCGGTGCCGGTGACCACGCCGTCGGCGGGCAGCCCCTCGGCCATCGCGTTGGCGTAGAGCCCGTCCTCGACGAAGGAACCCTCGTCGACCAGGTACGCGACCCGCTCGCGGGCGAAGAGCTTGCCCTTGGCGGCGTTCGCCGCGTGGTACTTGTCCGCACCGCCGGCCTTGGCGCGCTTGCGCAGCTGCTCCAGAGCCTCACCGTCGAGCGTCACGCCGACTCCCGTTGCCACCGGCCACCCCACGGGCGCCCCAACCGACCTGAACGATCGTTAGGCTATCCCATCCCCACCCCCTCCGGCGACCCCACCGCCCCTGCCCACCCCCTCCCGCCCGCGGCCGGCCTGGCCGGGGGGTGCCGGGTCAGGAGGGGATCGGGGTCAGGCGGGTGCGGGGGCCGGCGCGAAGGACGCCGGAGGGGAGCTTCTTGCCGACCAGTTGCTCGGCCAGCTCGGCGGCCTCGATCAGGGCGTCCAGGTCGATCCCGGTGTCGATGCCCATGTCGTGCAGCATGTGCACGGCCTCCTCGGTGGCCAGGTTGCCGCTGGCGCCCGGGGCGTACGGGCAGCCGCCGAGGCCGCCGACGCTGGCGTCGAACTCGGTGATGCCGAGCTCCATGGCGGTGAGCATGTTGGCCAGCGCGGTGCCCCGGGTGTTGTGGAAGTGCAGCAGCACCGGCACGTGGGCGTTGCGGTCGCGGACCGCGGTGAGCAGCTCGCGGACCCGCCGGGGCGTACCCATGCCGGTGGTGTCGCCGAAGGCCACCCGGTCGGCGCCGTCCCGCACCACCCGGTCGACGATGCCGGCCACCCGCTTCGGGTCGACGTCGCCCTCGTACGGGCAGCCGAAGCTGGTCGCCACGATCACCTCGGCGGTCGCACCCGCGCTGTGCAGCAGATCGATCAGCTCGGCGATGTCGTCGAGCGACTCCTCGGTGGAGCGGTTGACGTTGCGCCGGTTGTGCGTGTCGCTGGCCGACACCACCACCTCGATCTCGGTGAAGCCGGCCGCCAGGGCGCGCTGGGCCCCCCGGCTGTTCGGCACCAGCGCCGAGTAGCGCACCCCGTCGGCCTTCACGGCCCGCTGCCACACCTCGTCGGCGTCGGCCATCTGCGGGATCGCCTTCGGGTGCACGAACGAGACGGCCTCGATCCGCCGCACACCCGTACGCGACAGCGCGTCGATCAGCCGCACCTTGGCGTCGGTCGGAATCGGCTCCTCGTTCTGGAGCCCGTCCCGCGGCCCGACCTCCCGGATGGAAACGACGTCCGGCAGTTCCGCCATAAGGGGTCACCTCACTGTGACGGTGTTACGTGATGGATGCTCCCAGCATCCCACCCCTCCCCTCCCGCCCCCGTGATCATGAAGTTGGCGGCAGATTCTGCCCGTTCTGTCGCCGCCAACTTCATGATCAACCCCGGAAGGGGCGGGGTCAGCGCATGCGGGAGACGATGCCGGTGTCGTAGTCGCCCGAGAGGAACTCGGGGTTCTCGAGCAGTTCAGCGAAGAAGGGGAGGTTGTTCTTGGGGCCGGCGATCTCGAACTGGGCCACTGCGGCCCGCGCCCGCTCGACCGCCTCGGTGCGGGTGGCGCCGCTGACGATCAGCTTGGCCATCAGGCTGTCGTAGAACGGGGTGACCGTGTTGCCGGCGACGTAGCCGGAGTCGACCCGTACGCCCTCGCCGGACGGCTCGTTCCAGGTGGTGATCGCGCCCGGGCCGGGCAGGAACCGCTTCGGGTCCTCGGCGTTGATCCGCAGCTCGATGGCGTGCCCGCGCGGCGCGAGCGCGTCCGGGTCGAAGGTCGGTGCCAGGCCGGCGGCCACCCGCAACTGCTCCTCGACCAGGTCGACGCCGTAGACGTACTCGGTGACCGGGTGCTCGACCTGGAGCCGGGTGTTCATCTCCAGGAAGAAGAATTCTTCGGAGCCGGAGTTGTTCCCCTGGACGTCCCGCTGACGCGGGACCAACAGGCACTCGACGGTGCCCGCGTTGCGGTAGCCCACCGCCTCGCCCGCGCGGACCGCCGCCGCCAGGAACCGCGCACGCAGCTCCGGGGAGACCGCCGGGGAGGGGGACTCCTCGACCAGCTTCTGGTTGCGGCGCTGCACCGAGCACTCGCGTTCGCCGAGGGCCACCACCCGCCCGTCCGCCAGGCCGAGGATCTGCACCTCGACGTGGCGTACCCGGGGGAAGTACCGCTCGATCAGCACCGAGCCGTCGCCGAACATCCGCTCGGCGAACGAGCGGACCTTGTCGTACTCGGTGCGCAGCGCGGCCTCGTCGGTGGCCACGCCCATGCCCATGCCGCCGCCACCGGCCGCGGCCTTGACCATCACCGGGTAGCCGATCTCCACGGCGGCGGTGACCGCCGCGGCCAGGTCGGCGGCCGGGTCGGTGGTGCCGGGCGCGACCGGCACCCCGGCCGCCGCCATCAGGTTCCGGGCATTGATCTTGTCGCCCATCGCGGTGATCGCGTCCGCGCCGGGCCCGACCCAGATCAGGCCACTGGCCTCGACGGTACGGGCGAAGTCCGCGTTCTCGGACAGGAAGCCGTAGCCGGGGTGGATCGCCTGGGCGCCGGTGTCCTTCGCGGCGGCGAGGATCGCCTCGACGTTGCGGTAGCTGAGCGCGGGATTGGCCGGGCCCACGCAGACCGCCTGGTCGGCCTCGGTCACGAACGGCAGGCCGGCGTCGGCCTCCGAGTGCACCGCGATCGCACGGATCCCGAGCTTCTTCGCGGTACGGATGATCCGGCGCGCGATCTCGCCACGGTTGGCGATCAGCAGCGACTCGATCATGGTTTCCTCCAGCGTCCGGGGGTGGGGACGCTGTCAGGTAACCACGGCACACCGGTCGCCCACGAGCCGACCCGGGTTTCCCGGTGCGGTCAGGCGGGGTCGGTGGGGGCGAGCAGCGCGGCCAGCGTGGCACCCCGCAGCAGCTCGGCCCGGCGTCGGCGGTCCACCTCGCCGCCGAGGAACGGGGTGGAGTTCATCAGGCCGAACGCGGCGTGTGCGAGCACCCGCGCCTCGCCGTCCGGCAGCCCGGGGTGCAGCGCGGTCAGCACGGTCACCCACTCCTCGACGTACATCCGCTGGAGCCGGCGGATCCGACGGCGCGGCTCGTCGGGGAGGCGGTCCAGCTCGTGCAGGTGCAGGGCGATCACCGCCGGGTTGGCCAGCGCGAAGTCGAGGTGGAAGTCGATCAGCGACTCCAGCGTGCCGCGCGGGTCGTCGGGGTGGTTGGCGGCCCGTTCCTTGCCGCCGGCGAGCAGCCCCTCGCTGACCGGGATCAGCGCGGCGGCCAGCATCGCCTCCTTGCCGGCGAAGTGGTGGTAGAGGGCCGGGCCGGTCACCCCGGCGGCGGCGCCGATGTCGTCCATCGACACGCCGTGGTAGCCGCGCGCCGCGAAGAGCCCGACCGCGATCTCCAGGATCTCGTCCCGGCGGGACCGGCGCCGGCCCGCACCCGTCGCACCGTTCGCCGCGCCCCGCGCCTGCTGTTCCACCGCCACCGGGCCAGCCTAGACCGCGTGCCCGGGCTGGTGGAGTCTCGGTTACCCGTCGGTCGCCTCACACTCCGCGCGGCTTGACCCTCGACCGGGTTCAGGCCGGAGGGTCCGTCGGCATGACCGCTTCCGCGCTCGGCCGCGACTACCGACTGCTCTGGTCCGCCGCCGTCTCGTCCCGGTTCGGCGACGCGCTGCGTACGCCGGCCCTGGCCCTGCTGGCCGCCACGCTCACCCGCGACCCCCGGGCGATCGCCGCGGTGACCGTGGCCGGGCAGCTCCCGCCGCTGCTGTTCGGGCTGCTCGGTGGCGCGTACGCCGACCGGTGGGACCGGCGCCGGACGATGGCGGCGGTGGACGGGGCGCGGGCCGCGGTGGTGGCCGCGCTCGCCGCGCTGGTGGCCACCGGCCGGGCCGGGGTCGCCGCGCTGGCCGCCGCCGCGTTCCTGCTCGCCACCCTGGGCACGCTCTTCGACGCGTCGGCCTTCGCGCTGCTGCCGTCGCTGGTGTCGCCGGCCGCGCTGCCCGCCGCCAACGGCCGGCTCCAGGCGGGTACGGCCGTGGCGGGCGGCCTCCTCGGCACCCCGCTGGCCGGCCTGCTCTTCGCCCTGGCCGCGTCGCTCCCGTTCGCGGTGGACGCGCTCACCTTCGCCCTCGCGGCCCTCCTCGTCCTCGCCCTACGTCCGCTCCCGTCGGTGCCGTCCCGGCCGACGGGGCATGGGGTGTGGCGGGAGGCGTGGGCCGGGGTGCGGTGGGTGCGCCGGGACCGGGTGCTGTGGGGGGTCGCCCTCGCCTCGGCGGGGTCGAACCTGGCGATCAGCGGACTGATGGCGGTGCTGGTGCTCTACGCGCTCGGGGTGCTGCGGGTGCCCGCCTCGGCCTACGGGGTGTTCGCGGCGGGGGTGGTGATCGGCGGACTGCTCGGGGCGCTGGTCGCCGGACGGGCGGCGGCCCGGTTCGGCACCCTGCCCGCGCTGCGCGCGGTGCTGCTCGGGCAGACCGTGGCGCTGGCCGGGTTCGCCCTGGCCCGCGGCCCGCTGACCGGGGGCCTGGCGCTGGCCGTGTTCGCCGCCGGCACGACCATCTGGAACAGCCTCTGGTCGGCGTACGGGCAGCGGCACGTGCCGGCGGATCTGCTCGGGCGGGTCGGCGCGGCGCAGCGGGTGGTCGGCCTGGCCGCCGCTCCGCTCGGGGCGGCGCTGGCCGGGTTCGCGGGCGAGGCGTACGGGGTGGGTCCGGTGGTGGCCGCGGCGGCAGGGGTGTTCGCCCTGGTCACCGTCGGCGCATGGGGGACGCTGCGTGGGGCGCCTGATCGGGGCGGCCCCGATCCGGGGCGGGTCACCGGCCGGTGGGTTCGAAGCCCGCGAGCCGCACGGCGAGCCGCCGCCGAACCGGGGGCAGCCCCGACGCGGCCCGGAGCAGCAGGTCGCGAAGCGGACGGGCAGCCGGCGGGACGGCGGTGAGCCGGGTGAGCCCGGCGGAGAAGCTGAGCACCTCCTCGGCGAGCGGGCGACGGGCGGCGGCGTACTCGTCGAGGAGCGTGTCGGAGCGCCCGGCGAGCACCGCGGCGAGGGTGTCGCCGAGGGCGACCGCGTCGCGGAGGCCGAGGTTCATCCCCTGCCCGCCCGCCGGGCTGTGCACGTGCGCCGCGTCCCCGGCGAGCAGCACCGGGCCCGACCGGTAGCTGCCGGCGATGCGGTGGTGGATCCGGAACCGGGAACTCCAGCGGATGTCGGTGACCCGGTCCGGCCGCCGGGCCGGCCCCCGCTCGTCCAGCAGCGCCTGGAAGTGCTGCGCCCGCGGTTCGCTCGGCGCGTCGGGCACCGAGGCGACCAGCCGGACGGTGCCGTCGGGGAGCGGCGCCCAGACCAGCGGCCCCTGCCGGGCCAGGAACAGGTTGACCTGGTCGCGGGGAAGCGCGCTGTCCACCCGGACGTCCGCGAGCAGGAACGACTCGCCGGGGTCGGCCGGCCCGCCGAACTCGATGCCGGCCAGCTCACGGACCGGGCTGCGCATGCCGTCGGCGCCGACCACCCAGCGGGCCCGGATCGTCTCCCCGCCGGCGAACTTCGCGGTGGCGCCGGCCGCGTCGAGGTCGAGGCCGCTCAGCTCGTACGGCCGGAGCACCCGCCCGCCGAGCGCGGTGAGCCGGTCGGCGAGCACCGCCTCGGTCTCCGCCTGGGAGACCAGCAGCGCGTACGGGTAGCGGGACGGCAACCCGTCGAAGGGGACGGTGAGCAGCACCCGGTCCCGGTCGCGGACGGTGAACCGGGTCGACGCCAGCCCGCGGGCGGCCAGCGGCGCGGCGACGCCGATCCGGTCCAGCACCTCCAGGGTGCCGGCGTGCACCACGGCCGCGCGCGAGGTGACCGGCGGGGTGGCCAGCCGGTCCACGACGGTCGCGGTCACCCCGTGCCCGGCCAGGGTCGCGGCCACGGCCAGGCCGGTCGGCCCGGCCCCCACCACGAGGACGTCGGTGCGCTCGGGAAGCATGGCCCCCACCTCCAGGGTTGTCAACAACTGTTTGCCAACACTTGTTGGCAACGGTAGACGCGCCCCGACTTCTATGTCAACGGTTGTTGGCCTACAGTTGTGGGCATGACCGACACGGCACCCCGCGCCCGCCGCTCGGACGCCACCCGGGCGGCCATCCTGCGCGCCGCCCGGGAGCGCTTCGCCGCCGACGGCTACGAACGGGCCACCATCCGGGCCATCGCCGCCGACGCCCGGATCGACCCGTCGATGGTGATGCGCTACTACGGCAGCAAGGAGGGGCTCTTCGCCGCGGCCGCCGAGTTCGACCTGCGCCTGCCCGACCTGAGCACCGTGCCACCGGACCGGCTCGGCGAGACGCTGGTGCGCCACTTCCTCGGCCGCTGGGAGGGCGACGAGACCCTCGCGGCCCTGCTCCGGGCCGCCAGCACCAACCCGGGAGCGGCCGAGCGGATGCGCCGCCTCTTCGCCGACCAGCTCGCCGCGGCGGTGGCCGGCTTCGGCACCGACCCGGCGACCACCGCCCGCCGGGCCGGCCTGGTCGCCAGCCAGACCCTCGGACTGGCCTTCACCCGGTACATCGTCCGGCTACCCCCGGTGGTGGAGATGGCGCCGGAGGACCTGGTCGCCTGGGTCGCCCCGACGCTCCAGCGCTACCTGACCGGCCGGCCCGGAAACTGACCCGCCCTGTTCCACCGCCCCCGGAACCGAAAGGTCCCCGCGGGCGGCACGCCACGCGGGGACCGGTCGGCCGGGTCAGCCGGCGAAGCTGCCCGGCTCCTCGCCCCGCACGACGGGAGCCCGGACCAGGTTGCCCCACTCGGTCCACGAGCCGTCGTAGTTGCGCACCCGCGGGAAGCCGAGCAGGTAGTGCAGCACGAACCAGGTGTGGCTGGACCGCTCGCCGATCCGGCAGTACGCCACCACGTCGTCGGACGGGCTCAGCCCGAGCTGGTCGACGTAGATGCCGCGCAGCTCGTCCACCGACTTGAAGGTGCCGTCGTCGTTCGCGGCGGCCTTCCACGGCTTGCTCACCGCACCCGGGATGTGCCCGCCGCGCAGCGCGCCCTCCTGCGGGTACGCCGCCATGTGCAGCATCTCGCCGGTGTACTCGCCCGGCGACCGCACGTCGACCAGCGGCCGGCCGGCGGTCACGTGCGCCATCACCTCGTCGCGGAACGCCCGGATCGGCGCGTCGTTCCGGTCCGGCACCGGGTAGTCGGCGCGCGGCCGGTTCACCGGGTCCTTGGACATCTCGCGTCCCTCGGCGGCCCACTTCATCCGGCCACCGTCGAGCAGCCGGACGTCGGCGTGGCCGAAGAGCTCGAACACCCAGAGGGCGTACGCGGCCCACCAGTTGAAGTTGTCGCCGTAGAAGACCACCGTGTCGCCACGGCCGATGCCCTTGGCGGCGCACAGCTCGGCGAAGCTCTTGGCGTCCAGGTAGTCCCGGGTCACCTGGTCGTTCAGCTCGGTGTGCCAGTCGACCTTCACGGCCCCGGGGATGTGGCCGGTGTCGTAGAGGAGGACGTCCTCGTCGGACTCGACCACCACGAGGCCCTCGTCGCCCAGGTGCTCGGCCAGCCACTCCGTGGTGACCAGGCGCTGCGGTTCGGCGTACGACTGGAGGTGGGGATTCGGATCACTCGGCACAGGCATGAGCCCCAAGGTACGCCGGATCACCGGGTCGCGACCGGCGATCCCGATTCCGGTGCGGCACCCCACATTGGACCGGAGCCACCGACCGGACGTGGACCTGGATCTCCTGACCGGCGCCGGGCCGCCGGTCAGGCGCGGCGGTGCACCAGCCGCCCCGCCACCACCGTGGCCAGGCAGGAGCCGTCGGCGGCGAACACGGCAAGGTCGGCCCGGCCACCGACCACCAGCCCCGGTGGCCGGGCGGCGGCCAGCACCGCCACCTCGTTGCGCGCCGCGGCGGCCCGCAGGCCCGGGTCGGCGACGTGGTCGGCGAGCACCGCGGCGGCCCCGAGCCGGAACAGGGCGTGCACCCGCTCGCGCGGGGTCGGCGCGGGCGGCAGCGGCCCGTCGTGCACCAGCGCCGGCCCCAGGGTGCCGGCCCACCGCCGCACCCGCACCCCCGGGTACGCCCCGGTCAGTTCGTCCAGCGGCGCCACGGCCCCGACCCGGTCGCCGGTCACCAGGACGGCGAGACCCGGCCGGGGCTCGTCGTCGAGGGTCAGCCGCAGCAGGGACGCGGCGTGCAGGGTCCGCACGCGGTCAGTCGAGGGTGATCGGCCCGAGTACCGGCCGCTTGGCGGTGACGAAGTCACCGGAGGAGCGGCCGGTCAGCCGCCGCTTGACCCACGGGGCCAGGTGCTGGCCGGCCCAGCGCAGGTCGGCGGCCCGGGCGGCCAGCCACGGGGTGGGGGCCGGGTGCGGTGGCACCATCAGCCAGTCCTCGTCGCAGCCCACGCCGAGCGCGGTGAGCACCTGCCCGGCCACCCGCCGGTGCCCGGCCGCCGACAGGTGCAGCCGATCGGTGCTCCAGAGCATCGGGTTGAGGTAGGTGGGGTCGGCGTACAGGTCGACCAGGATGGCGCCGTGCCGCTCGGCGACCTCGCCGACCACCCGGTTGAGCAGAGCCACCCGGGGGGCCACCAGCCGCTGCCCGGGCAGCCGGGCCATCACGTCGGCGAACCGGAACAGCACCACGTCGGCGCCGCCTGCGCGCAGCCGGCCGATCACCGCGTCGAAGCGCGGCACGAAGGCGTCCGGGTCGAAGGTGCGGCGCAGCACGTCGTTGCCGCCGGCCGCGAAGCTGATCAGGTCGGGCTTCATGGCCAGGGCGGCCGGCACCTGCTCGGCGACGATGTTGGGGAACAGCCGCCCCCGGATGGCCAGGTTGGCATAGCCGAAGTCGGGGCCGGCCTCGGCGGCCAGCCGGGTGGCGACCAGGTCGGCCCAGCCCCGGTAACTGCCGTCCGGATACGCGTCGTCCATGCCCTCGGTGAAGCTGTCGCCCACCGCCACGAAGCTGCGCCAGCGCACTGCGCCTCCCTCTGACTGACCCGGCAGAGCTGCGTCGGCCAGTCTCGCACCGACCGGGCTGCGGCCGCCGACCCCCCGCGCGGGACGTGGCGGAGGTCATCGACGGTCGACCGTGAGCAGAGTCATCGGGACAAATGTCCCGCTTGATGGATCCGGGGCAGAATCCGTCCACCGGATTATGGATGATGATGCCCGTCATCCGGTCCGGGGGCGGGAGGCGCCCGCCGCTGCGGCTGGTCACCTCCGCGCTGACGAGGAACGCATGACCCAGGGACACCCGGCCGCCTTCCCGGCCGACGGTCAGCCGCGCCCGCCGGGCCAGGCGTACCCGGGCCCGCCGCCGGGCTTTCCCGCCGCACCCGGCTACGGCCCGCCGGGGGCGTACCCGGGCGGGCCGGGGCAGCCGGGCTTCGGGCCCTACCCGCCGGCCCCGCCGCCGCGGCCGAAGTCCCGGGGCGGCCTCTGGATCGGGCTCGGCGCCGGGGCGCTGGTGCTGACCCTCTGCGCCGGCACGGCGATCGGCGTGGGTGTCGGGCTGAGCAACCGCGGTGGGGACGCGGCCCCGAAGGCCGCCGCCGCCGCGGCAAACGGGGTGACCGTCACCCAGCAGGAGCTGGACGACCTGCTGGCCCGGCACAGCAGGGCGCTGGCCGACAAGGACCTGAAGGGCTACCTGGCCCCCTTCGACCCGGCCCGCAAGGACCTGGTCGCCGGCCAGACCCGGCTCTTCAGCAACCTGGGCAAGCTGCCGCTGGCGGTCGGCCGGTACCGGACCGTCGCACAGCAGGGGCGGACCAGCGACAGCTTCGGTCGCGGCGTCACCTTCCAGCTCGACGTCTCCTTCGTGCACCAGTTCGAGGGCTACGACCTCGCCCCGGTCGCCGAGTGGTACCGCTGGACGGTCGTCCGGGAGAGCCAGGGCGCACCGCTCAAGGTCACCGGGGTCACCGGTGCGCCCGCCGCGCTCGGCAACTCGAAGACCGTCTACTACCCCGGCCCCTGGGACAAGTGGCGCGACATCCACGTCGAGCGCACCGCCCACACCCTGGTCATCACCGACGCGGCGCTGGCCGCCGAGGCGAAGCGGTACGCGCCGGTGGCCGAGGCGGCGGCGGCCGACGACCTCGCCGCCTGGCAGGCCGGCGGGGTCACCGCGAACGTCCCGAAGGGCTTCGTCATCAGCCTGGTCAAGGGCAAGCCGGACCTCGGCTCGCTCTACCGGATCAACAAGGAGAAGACCACCGAGGCCGGCGTCTCGATCGGCATGGTCTCCGCCGACCGGCAGGAGGGCGTCGACATCGGCGGCACTCGCATCGTGGTCGACGTGGCCGACCGGTCGTTTTTCGCCCCCGGCGACCGGCAGGGGCCGCAGGAGGTCTTCCGGCACGAGGTTGGTCACTCGCTGGTCGCCAGCCTTGAGGACGCCGACAAGCAGGACTTCTTCGACGGCATCGAGAACTGGATCGTGGAGGGCTTCGCGGAATACCTGGCCCACCGGGGCGAGCCGCTGCGGTCCAGCGACCGCACCCCGCAGGCCCGGTCGCTCGTCCGCTCCGGCGACTGGGACGGCACGCTGCCGAGCAACGTCGACTGGGACTCCCCGGGGCGGATCAGCTTCCACTACTGGCTCGGGCACGCGGCGATGACGTATCTGGCGGAGAAGTACGGCGAGCAGAAGCTGTTCCAGTTCGTCACCGCCCGCTACCAGGGCGCCACCGCCGACCAGGCCAGCCGGCAGGTGCTCGGCGTTCCGCTGGCCCAGTTCCAGACGGGCTGGGCGGCGTACGTGCGGGCGCAGGCGCGTTGAGCGGGAACCCGAGGAGCGAACGATGACGAACCCGCAGTCCCCCTGGCAGCCGCAGCCCGGAGTGCCGGGCGGCTGGCCGGGCGGTCAGCCGGCCTCCCCGGTGGCCGGTCCGCCCGCACATCCGCTGCCGGGGCAGCCCGCGTACCCGGGGCAGCCGGCGTACCCGGGGCAGCCGGCGTATCCGGGGCAGCCGGCGTATCCGGGGCAGCCGGCGTATCCAGGGCAGCAGGCCGCGTACCCGCCGCCGGGCTGGCCGGGCGCGGCCCCGACGCCGCCGGCGGCGCCCAGGCGGCGCGGGCGTCTGGCGCTGCTGCTCGCCGGCGGTCTGGTGGCCGTGCTGGCCGTCGGCGCCGGCACCGCCTGGGGTGTCTCCCGGCTGGTCGGCGGCGGCTCGGGCGGGGACGGTGAGCTGAAGACCGCCTGGGTGCTGGACTTCCCCGAGCGGCAGGACACCGGCCTGACCACCTACGACCAGCAGGACATGTTCGGCGCCTGGCTGGCCGCTGACACGGTGGTCCGCGCGCAGGGGGACGGGCTGCTCGCCTACCGGCTCTCCGACGGCGGGCAGGCGTGGGGCGCACCGGCGCCGAACGGCACCTCGCTCTGCGTCGCCGCGCAGGCGGTGACCGAGGGCCGGGGCGCGGTGGCGGTCGGCTCCGACCAGTCCTGCGACACGGTCGCCGGCTTCGACCTGACCAGCGGCAAGCTGACCTGGCAGGCCAGGTTCCCGGCGCCGGTCCGGGAGGACCGGGACGCGCTGGCCGCGCCGGACCTCTCGGTCGCCGGCCAGCAGGTGATCGTCCGCTCCGACGACACCATGATCGGGTTCTCCCTCGCCGACGGGAAGCAGTTGTGGCGCACCACCGGGGAGAAGTTGCTGCCCGGCCGGGACTGCGGCTTCAAGGACATGCGGGCCGCCGGCGAACTTGTCGTGGTGACCTACGGCTGCTCCATCGGTGGTGAGGTGGACGCCCTCGACCCGGCCACCGGCAAGGTGCGCTGGCGGCAGCGGCTGCCGGAGGAGAAGGTCACCGACGGCGTGCTGAGCGTGCAGCCGCTGATCAGCCAGCCCGGGCTGGGGCACGAGCGCTACACGGTGCGGGACCCGAAGACCGGCCGGGAGATTGGATCGTTCACCGACCCGGTCGACGGCACCGAACTGTGGGACGTGCCGCCCAACCGGTCCAACGCGATCGACGGTCCGGCCGTCTACCAGTTCCTCGCCGACGACGACACGCTCTACCACCCGACGTTCCCGAAGAACGTCCCGGACTCGGGTCGGTCGGCCAACCAGATCATCGCCATCGACCTGGCCACCGGCAAGCGGCGCTGGGTCTCGTCCGGGCACAGCGCCAGCAAGGTCGAGCTGATCCGCCGCGATGAGCAGGGGTTGCTGGCCTGGGAGACCGGCGACCGGCGGAAGCTGCCGCCGCGGCTCGTCCGCATCGATCCCGCCACCGGCAAGGTCAGCCCGGTGGCGGAGGGGCCGCTCTCGGCCGGCTTCGAGGGCGAGGAGGCCAAGATCATGGAGCGGGACGGCGTCGTGGTGATCGTGCCCTGGAAGCACGTCGTGGCGGACCGGGCGATCACCGTGCTGCGCTGACCCGAGCACGCGCCGCGAAGAGGGGCGGGCCACCGGTGGGTGGGCCGCCCCTTCCGCGTACGACGTGGTTGCCGGCCCGGGTCACCGATCCCCGACGATCCCCCTCCGGTACGGCCCCCAGGCCACGAACCGGTCGAACAGCTCACGCGGCGTCGGGCCGTCGTGCGGGTTCAACCGGAACAGGTCGTGGGTCGCCTCGTGGTACAGCCCGGACAGGTAGACGGCCAGGTCGACGGGGTGGTCGTCGTATTCGGCCTTGAGCAGCAGGCGCGCCTGGGCGCACCGCCACGGCAACCCGCAGGCCCGGCACACCCAGAGCGGCCGGATCGGCAGGTGCGCCGGCCGGTCCGGCGGATACGGGCGCGGCCGATCGGGGTACGGCCCGAGGCGCGGCACGGGGAGGCTCATGGCGAATTCCTTCTCAGGTACGAGGGTGGGGGCCGCCCCGGCGATCGGGGGATCCGGGGGACGGCCCCCGCAGCGAGCCGGACGGGAGGCGGCTCGCTGCGTGACAGTCTGCTGAGGACACCACTACGCTCGGAAGCCGTCGAGGCGCTCCGTGGCGGCCTCCCGTCGGCGGTTGCCGGCGGACGGCGACGCCGGGGTGACGGCGGGAAATCGGGGAGGAAGCGTGGAGAGCGAACCGACCGCGGAGCTGATCCGGGCGCAGCTCCGGCGGCTGCGGCTGAAGGCCGAGCTGAGCCAGGAGGAGTTCGGGAAACTCGTCCACTTCTCCGGGTCGCAGGTGTCGGCGGTCGAGCTGGGCCAGCGGCCGCTGGACCGGTTCTTCCTGAAACGCGCCGACGAGGTGCTGGGCACCGGCGGGTTGCTGACGTCGCTGCTCAAGCTCGCCGAACGCGACGGCCAGCCGAGTTGGTTCCGTCCCTGGCTGGAAGCGGAACGGCACGCGCAGCAGTTGCGCTGCTATCAGCCGAGCCTCGTCCCCGGTCTGCTCCAGACCGAGAACTTCGCCCGCGCGATGATCCGCACGGACGACATGCTCAGTGAAGACGAGGTGGAGAAGCGGCTGGCGATTCGGATGGATCGTCAGTCCGTGCTCGCGCAACCGACCCCGCCCATGTTCGTGGCGGTGATCGAGGAAGCCGTGCTGCGGCGAGCTGACGAAGGCTTCCGCGGGCTGATGATCCAGCAGGTCGCGCACCTGATCGAGTCAAGCGAGCGCTCGCACATCAGTGTGCACATCATTCCCACCGACGTCAGCCTGCACATCGGACTGACCGGGCCGTTCACCCTCGCCCGCGGCGGAGACGGCGGTTGGATCGGGTACCTGGAAAACCAGCTCGGCGGGACTGTGATCGACAACGATGACGACGTGGCTATCCTGCTGTCTAGATGGGAGAGCGTTCGGAGTGAGGCCCTGTCTCGCCGCCAGTCGGTCGAACTGATGAAGGAAGTGCTCACGTCATGGACCTGATCGGCGCTGCCTGGCGCAAGTCCACCCGCAGCGGTCAGAGCGAATGTGTCGAGGTGGCCGACAACCTGCCCGGCGTGGTCGGCGTCCGCGACAGCAAGGACCCGGCCGGCCCGGTCCTCGCCTTCACCCCCGAGACCTGGCGCGCCTTCATCGCCCACACCAAGCGTCCCTGACGGCTAAAGCTCCGCAGACCGGTCAGCGCGAAGCGGTGATGAGCACCGTTTGCTTGCTCACGCGGAAACTGCCTTCGGCATCGATCCGTGCCTGGACCAGATCACGCGCCGCTGACCGCTGCGCAGGCGTGAGCGGCTCGTCGGCCATGCTGGCCAGATAGGCGAGGACGGGCTCCACGGCGGGAACCGCCAGGTCGCACGGATAGGGCTCGACGGCGACCCCGGTGAAGCTGTCGGCCACGTACCCCGGTCCGGTCTCGGCCGTGAAGTCGTTCTGGCGGAAGCCGAGCACCAGATCGGGGCGGCCGATGGCGACCGCGAGGGCGTTGAGTTCCGCGAGGTGGTCGTTGCCGTTGACGGCGACGGCGAGGCGGCCGCCGGGACGGAGGACCCGGGCGAACTCGCGCAGCGCGGCGGCCGGATCGTCCAGGTGGTAGAGCATGTGGTTGGCGACGACGGTGTCGAAGCTGGCGTCGGCGAACGGCAGCCGGCTGGCGTCACACCGTTCGACCCGGGCGCCGCGGACTTCGCGCAGGCGTGCGCACATCGCCGCCGAGAAGTCGGTCAGGGTGAACCGCAGCCCTCGGCCGCGGTGGTCCACCTGGCTCCACAGCTTCCCGGTGCCGGCGCCCACTTCGAGGACGTCCCCGGCGAGCGGCAACCGCTCGTCGAGCCAGGCGAACCAGCCCTGCGGGTTCGTGCCGTGGTCGTGCAGCGCGATCCGGGCCGTGAGGTTGCCGGTCGTCGTCGCGTACTGGCTGACGGCACGGGCCGACGGGGCCGTGGTCATGACGGCAGCGTAGGCCGCTCGCCGCGCTTCAGAGGTACAGGCAGAACGGGTGGCCGGCCGGGTCGAGGTGCACCCGCACGTCGTCCTGGGGTTGGAAGTCCGCCACCGTGGCGCCCACGGACACCGCGTACGCGGACGCCGCGTCGAGGTCGTCGACCTTGATGTCGAGGTGCGCCATCATCTGCGGCTCGCCCGGGCCGGCGGGCCAGACCGGCCGCACGTACGCCGGCTCGGTCTGGAACGACAGGCCGGCGCCGCCCCCGGGTGCGACGAGGGTGACCCAGTGCGGCTCGTCCTCCCCCCGTGACCACCCGAGCAGCCGTTCGTAGAACCCGGCCAGTTCCCGCGCGTCGCGAGCGTCCAGCACGGTCGCCGTCATCGTCAGCCGAGGCCTCTCATCCATCCCGCTCTCCTACCCACAGACAGGCAGACTCCAACGGGGACACCGGCCCGCGTCGGTGGAACGTCATGGAGGTCAAACGGGAGCGAATATGATCGCCCGCCGGCGCTGCCCGCCGTACGCTGCGGCAATGCTGCTGCGCATGTCGACCCTGCTGCTCCGGACCCTGCGCGAGGACCCGGCCGACGCGGAGGTGCCGAGCCACCGGCTCCTCCTCCGCGCCGGCTACGTGCGCCGCGCCGCGCCGGGCGGCTACACCTGGCTGCCGCTGGGCAAGCTGGTGCTGGACCGGGTCACCGAGATCGTCCGCGCGGAGATGGCAGCGATCGGCGACCAGGAGGTGCAGTTCCCGGCGCTGCTGCCGGCCGAGCCGTACCGGACCAGCGGGCGGTGGACGGAGTACGGCGACGACATCTTCACCCTGGAGGACCGGAAGGGCGCCGAGCACCTGCTCGCCCCGACCCACGAGGAGATGGCCGCGCTGCTGGTGAAGGACCTGTTCAGCTCGTACCGGGACTTCCCGGTGACGCTGTTCCAGATCCAGACCAAGTTCCGGGACGAGGCCCGGCCCCGGGCCGGCCTGCTGCGCGGGCGGGAGTTCCTGATGAAGGACGCCTACTCGTTCGACCTGGACTCCGCGGGGCTCCAGGCCGCCTACGACCGGCACCGCGAGGCCTACCAACGGATCTTCACCCGGCTCGGGCTGGACTTCGCCGTGGTGCACGCGATGTCCGGGGCGATGGGCGGCTCGGCGTCGGAGGAGTTCCTGGCCGCCACGCCGGTCGGCGAGGACAGCTACGTCGGCTGCACCACCTGCGACTACGCGGCCAACACCGAAGCCGTGATGACCCGTGCGCCGGCCGCCGGCGACCCGGACGCGCACCCGGCGATCGAGGTGCACGACACCCCGGAGACACCCACCATCGCGTCGCTGGTCGAGCTGGCCAACGCCCGCGCGCTGGCCGGCCGGACCGACTGGACCGCCGCCGACACGTTGAAGAACGTGGTGCTCGCCGTGCGCCGGCCGGGCGCCGAACTGGCCGAGCTGCTGGTGATCGGCCTGCCCGGCGACCGCGAGGTGGACCTGAAGCGGGTCGAGGCGGCGCTGCACCCGGCCACCGTGGCGGTCTTCGAGGACTGGGCGGCGCACCCGGAGCTGGTCCGCGGCTACCTCGGGCCGCAGATCCTGGCCAAGCACGGCGTCCGCTACCTGGTCGACCCCCGGGTGGTCACCGGCACCGCCTGGCTGACCGGGGCGAACGAGCCCGGCCGGCACGCCACCGACGTGGTGGGCGGGCGGGACTTCGTGCCGGACGGCACCATCGAAGCGGCCGAGGTGCGGCCGGGAGACCCCTGCCCGGCCTGCGACGGCGAGCTGACCATGCGGCGGGGCATCGAGGTGGGGCACATCTTCCAGCTCGGCCGCCGGTTCACCGACGCCTTCGCGGTCGACGTGCTCGGCCGGGAGGGCAAGCCGGTCCGGCCCACCATGGGCTGCTACGGCATCGGCGTCTCGCGGGCCGTCGCGTCGGTGGCCGAGCAGCACCACGACGACCGGGGGCTGGTCTGGCCGGCCGAGGTCGCGCCGTGCGACGTACACCTGGTGGCGGCCGGGAAGGGGCCGCAGCTCGACGCGGCGCTGGAACTCGGCGGGCGGCTCTCCGCCGCCGGCCTGCGGGTGCTGGTCGACGACCGCACCCACGTCTCGGCCGGGGTGAAGTTCACCGACGCCGAGCTGATCGGCATCCCGCGGGCCGTCGTGGTCGGCCGCCGGCTGGTCGAGGGTTACGTCGAGCTGCGCGACCGGGCGTCCGGCGAGCGGATCGAGTTGCCCGTGGACGGTCTGGTCGAGCGTCTGCTCGACGAGGCGCGCGGGGCGCGCCGCGACGGGGTGTAGCGGACGTGCCACGGGGTACCGCAGACGGATAGACCGAGGCGTTTCGGAGGGCTCTCATGTACCGGGTCAGCGACGTGATGACCAAGCAGGTGGTCTACCTGCCCGCGGAGACTCCCCTGGACGAGGCGGCCAGGGTGATGAAGGAGTCGGACATCGGCGATGTGGTGGTCACCGACGGAGCGACCCTCGCCGGCATGCTGACCGACCGCGACATCGTGGTCCGGGCGGTGGCCGAGCGGGCCGACCCGACGAGCACCACGATCGGCTCGATCATCACCCGCGAAGTGGTGATGATCGAGCAGCACTGCACCGCGGCCGAGGCCGCCGCGCTGATGCGCGAGCGCAACATCCGCCGGGTGCTGGTCTGCGACAACGACCGCAAGCTGGTGGGCATCGTCTCCCTCGGCGACCTGGCCATGCAGCTCGACCCGAACTCCGCGCTGAGCGACATCAGCGAGGCCGCCCCGAACATGTGATCCGCCCGACCCGGTGTCCTCCCGGCCGACCCCGGAGGACGCCGGGTCACCGGCGGTAGCCTGGCGGTCATGTCCGAGATGCCGAGCAAGCTGGCCGAGATCGTCGACGAGTTCGCCGCCGCCCCGCGCGACGTGGTGCTGGAGATGCTGCTGGAGTTCTCCGACGTGATCCCGCCGCTGCCCGAGGGGGTGGAGCGGGACGACCTGGAGCAGGTCCCGGAGTGCCAGACCGCGTTCTTCCTCCGCGCCGAGGTCAACCCGGACAAGACGGTGAGCACCATCTTCGACTGCCCGCCGGAGGCACCGACCACCCGGGCGTTCGCCGGCATCCTCGCCGAAGGGCTGGCCGGGGCGAGCGCCGAGCAGGTGCTGGCCGTGCCGGACGACCTCTACCAGCGGATGGGCCTGGCCCAGGCGATCAGCCCGCTGCGGGTGCGCGGCGGCACCGCCATCCTGGCCCGGCTGAAGCGCCAGGTCCGGGAACAGATCTCCTGATCGAGGGGTTGTCGCTGGTCATGGAGATCGAGATCTACGCCGACGTCGTCTGCCCCTGGTGCTGGATCGGCAAGCGCCGGCTCGAGCAGGCCCTGGCGCGCTACGACGGCGAGGTGACGGTCCGGTTCCGGCCGTTCCAGCTCGACCCGACGCCGGTGGCCGAGCCGAAGCCGCTCATCGAGGCGCTGGGTGCCAAGTTCGGCGGCCGGGACAAGGCCGAGGGCATGGCCGCCCACGTCACCCAGGTCGCCGAGGGCGCGGGGATCGACATGCATTTCGACCGCGCGGTGGCTGCGAACACCTTCGAGGCACACCGGCTGGTCCGGTTCGCCACCGAGCGGGGCAGGGCCGCCGAGCTGGTCGAGCGGCTCTACCGGGCGCACTTCCAGGACGGGATCGACGTCGGGTCGCTCGACGCGCTGGCTAAGCTGGCCGGCGAGGTCGGCCTGGACGAGACCGAGGCCCGCGATTACCTGGCGTCGAACCTCGGTCGCCGGGAGGTGGCCGCCGACCTGAGCGCCGCCCACCAGCTCGGCGTCTCCAGCGTGCCGACCTTCGTGCTGGCCGGGAAGTACGCCGTGACCGGCGCCCAGGAGCCGGAGACGCTGCTCGCCGCCCTCCACGAGGTCGCGCAGCGCGAAGCGTCCGCGTGATGTTTCACGTGGAACAAGATCGATGCGAATGAGGGCCTAGGCGGGCCGGGCCAGGTCCTCCACCACCGTTGCCCCGGGCAGCGCGCCGAGCGCCGGCCCGGGCAACGCGATCTTGCTGTGCCGTACGCCGGATCCGATGATCACGTGCGGCGTGGCGATCACCCGCGAGTCGACCAGGATCGGCCAGTCCTCCGGGAGCCCGATCGGGGTGATCCCGCCGTACTCCATCCCGGTCAGCTCGACCGCGTCGGCCATCGGCGCGAAGCTCGCCTTGCGCACGTCGAGCAGCTTGCGGACCATGCCGTTCACGTCGGCCCGGGTGGTGGCGAGCACCATGCAGGCCGCGTATCGGGTCTCGCCGCCCCGCTTGCCGGCGACCACCACGCAGTTGGCCGACTCCTCGAGCCCCACCTCGTACGCCGCGCAGAACGCCGCCGTGTCGGCCAGCTCGGCGTCGATCGGGGCGACCAGCACGTCGTCCACGTCCACCGGCGCCTCGTCCGGCCACCGCTGGATCGCCGCGGCCACCGGCGCCGCCAGCAGGTCGAGTCGGGTACGGGCGGGCTCGGTCTTCAGCGTCCCCATCACGGGTGCGATCCTCGCACCCGCCACGCGGCTCCGCTCACCGACGTCCCGAGCGGCCCGGATCCCGGGAGACGCGAAGGGTCAGCTGCCGGTGAGGAAGGCGTTCTCGCGGGCGAACGTCCGGTCCTGGTGGACCGCCAACTCCTCGGCCCGCACCTGCTGGGCGCGGTGGGTCTCCACGTCCTCGATGCCGTGCCGGACCCCGAGCCGGATCACGCCGTAGAGGAAGACGAAGCCGAAGACGTACAGGATCACGGTGGTGAGGAAGACCAGCATGCGGCCACGGTAGGGCGGCCCGGAACCGCAAGAGGTTTCATCTCCGGCCGGTTCCCCCGTACGTGTCGGCCAGGTGGTCGGCCCAGGTGCGGGTGCCCGTCGGGGTGGCGGTCGTGGTGAGCCCGCCGGCGCGCAACTCGCGGCCGAGCCGCCCCGGAATCCGTACCGGCAGCAACGGACGCCGTGACCGCCGGGCCGCCCGCCAGGCGCGGACCGCCTCGTCGTAGCGGAGCACCTCCGGGCCGCCGAGCTCCTCGATCCGACCCGACGGGCCGGCGGCCAGCATCGCGGCGAGGCGGTCCGCCACCTCGCCGGGGTCCACCGGCTGGGCGAGTATCGCCCGGTCCCCGAGCACCGGGCCGAGCCGGCTCGCCGCACGCAGCAACTCGTCCAGGAACTCCGGGAACTGCGTCGCCCGCAGCACGCTCCACGACACCGGACCGGCCGCCACCACCTGCTCGGCCGCCAGCTTGTGCCGGTAGTAGCCGAGCGGCACCCGGTCGACGCCGACGATCGACACGTACACCAGGTGGCCCACCGCGGCGTGCCCGGCGGCCAGCACCAACCGGCGGGTGCCCAGCACGTCGATCTCGTGGGTGCGCCGGTTGGGTGAGGAGGCCAGGTGCAGCACCGCCTCGACCCCGTCGACCGCCGCGGCCAGCCCTTCACCGGTGGCCAGGTCGGCCGCCAACCACTCCACTCCGGCATCGCTCCGGGGCCGGCGACTCACCGCGCGCACGGTGTGCCCCTCGTCGCGCAGCCGGGGCAGCGCCACCCGCCCGAGCCGTCCACTCGCCCCGGTCACCAGCACCCGCATCGTCGCTCCTCTCCCGCGTCCGTCCACCGGACGGGCCGGCGGGCCGGATCGTGACGCCCCTGCCCCGGTACCCCCGATCCTGCGGTCCCGGGCCGGGCGACGCGGGTGGATCCGGTGGTCAGGCGGCCGCGGGCGCCCGCCGCACCACGCGGCCCGCGAGCAGCACGCCGAGCAGTCCGCAGCCGGCCGCCACGGCCAGGGTGGTCGCGTAGCTCCCGCGGCCGGGAGCCGAACCGGCGGCCAGCACGGCCCCGGTCAGCGCCAGCACGGTGGCGGCGGAGAGCGAGTCGCCCAGTTGCAGCGCCGAACTGTTCCGGCCCTGCTCGGCGGGGGCGGACAGGTCCAGGGTGAGCACCGACAGCGACGGGTAGAGCAACCCCATGCCGAGGCCGGCCACCGCCCAGGCCAGCACCGCGAGCGCCACCGGCAGGGCCGGCAGGAGGGCCAGCGCGACGCCGGCCGTGCCGACGGCGATGCAGGTCAGCCCGGCCCGGGGCAGGGTGGCGGCGGACCGCGGGGTGGCGATCCGGCCCTGGATCCAGGAGCCCGCCGACCAGGAGACCGCGCCGACGGTCAGCACGAGGCCGGCCGCGGTCGGCGAGAAGCCCCGCTCCCGGGACAGCATCAGCGGGATCACCACCTCCGCCGCGGCGAACGCCGCCGAGGCCAGGCCGCGCAGGCCGATCACGGTCGGCAGCCCCCGCGCGGCCCGCAGGAACCCGGCCGGCAGCAGCCGCGGTACGCAGACCAGCAGCCCGACCAGCGCCGCGCCGACCAGGCCGGCGGCGAGCACGCCGCGCTGCTGCCCCCCGTAGTGCAGCAGTGCGGCGCTCGCCCCCGCCCCACAGGCCCAGCCGATCCGGGCCGCCGCGCCGGCCGGCGGCCGGGTCGGCACGGTCGCGCCCAACGCCCGCAGCCCCGGCTGGATCAGCAGCACGGCCGGCACCGCGACCGCCGGCACCGCGAGGAACACCCAGCGCCACCCCAGGTGCTCGACGATCAGCCCGGCCAGCGCCGGACCGACCAGCGACGGGACCACCCAGGCCGCGGCGAACGCGGCGAACACCCGCCGCCGCAGCTCCTCCGGGTACGCCTGCCCGACGATCACGTAGAGCGCGACGGAGAGCAGCCCGGAACCGAAGCCCTGCACGACGCGCCCGACGACCAGTACCTCCATCGTGGGCGCGGCGCCCGCCACCGCCAGGCCCGCCACGAACCACGCCACCCCGTGCCACATGGCCTGCCGCGGCCCCCGGGCGTCGCACCAGATGCCGGAGGCGACCATGGCCACCACGCCGGAGGCGAACGGGCCACCGAAGGCGAGCGCGTAGAGGCCGAGCCCGTCCAGGGTGCGGGCGACCGTGGGCATCGCGGTGCCCACCGCGAGGGCCTCGAAGGCGAGCAGCGACACCAGGGCGACGCTGCCCACGGTCATCGCCCGCAGCCGCGGCGACCAGAGGTGTGCGGGCGGGGCCGGCGGTGCGGCCGTGGCGGTCGACATGGGCTCAAGCCTCCGACCTCAACCGCGATTGAGGTCAACGGTGAGCCCCGTCTCGTCAGGCCGACTCCAAGGCCTCGCCCACCCCTTTCACGAGTCCCGAGTAGTGCTGGTCGGCCAGGACGTGCCCGGCGGTGATGACCAGGGCCAGCGGCCACTCGATGACCTGGAGCGCGGCGAGCACGCCGAGCCCCGCGTAGTAGGTCAACTTGTCCGGCGGGGGCACCGCCACCTCGCCCAGCATCGGGACCTGCACCCGCCGGCAGTACGTCTTCACCATCTCCCGCGACCCGCTGAGGTTGCGTGTCAGCGTGCTCATCCGCGCCTCCCCGGTTCCGACGACGACATCGCTGTCCGAGCGGCATTCCACCGGCCTCCCCGTCCATGCGCCGGGCACTGCGGAAACTTCCCCCGCCCGAGGGGCATAACGGACGCCGGGCTGGGAAGTCGGGCCGCCGGGACGAGGCGCGGGAGGCGAGATGGCGTACGGCGAGCGCGGCGGGAGTACCGAGGAGCGGGGCCGGCAGCCCGGTCGTACGCCTCGATGACCTCGCTGGGCCGCGTCGCCGGGCTGCTGCTGTCGCCGGCCGCCCTGCCGGACGCGGTGGCCCGGGCCGCACGCACGGTCGCCACCGCGGTGCCGGACACCGCCCGTACCGTCGGATCGACCCTGCCGGAGACGGCCAGGAACGCCGTGCCGGACAGCGTCGCCGAGGCGGCGGGGAGTGTGGGCGCCGCGGCGACCCGGCTGGCCCGCCTCGCCGGGCTGACCCGGCGCCGGGTCTGGTCGCGCGCCGGCCGGCACCACATCGAGGTGCACGGCGTCTGCCAGGACGGCGGGGACCAACTGGCCCGGCAGGTCGAGGCGGCGCTGGAGGCGCTGCAGGGGGTGGCCTGGGCCCGGGTCAACGCGCCGTCGGGCCGGGTGGTCGTGGCGGTCGAGGAGCCGAAGCCGAAGCTGCGCGACCTGATCGCCACCGTGGCGCGGGCCGAGCAGGTGTGCCCGCACGAGCCGGACCCGGAGATCCCGCCGCCGCATCCACCCGAGGAGGGGCCGCGCACCCCCCGCACCCTGGGCGCGCTGGCCTCCGACGCGCTCGGCCTCACCCTCTCGGCGGCCACCCGGATCCTGCCGTTCACCCCGGTCCCCGGCGAGGTGGCCGGCTTCCTCGCCGCGGTCGACCTGCACCCGAAGCTGCACGCGCTCGCCGACCGGGGCCTGCGGGCCGACCCCCGCGCCGAACTGGTCTTCCCGCTCGTCGAGGCGGTGGCCCAGGGGCTCGCCGGCGGCTGGAGCGGCATCGTGCTCGACGGCGCGCAGCGGGTGGTGCAGTGGGGCGAGGCGCGGGCCCAGCTCGCCGCCTGGGCGAAGGCCGAGCCGAGGCTGACCGGCGAGCCGGACCGCGCGGTCGCCCGGGTGCCGGACGGCGAACGGCCCTGCCCGGTCCCGGACGGCCCGGCCGAGCACTACGTCAGCCGGATGCTGGTGGCCGGCGCGGCCGCCGGGGCGGCGGCGGTGCCGGTGGTCGGCGGGAAGCGGGCCGCCGCGCTGGCCCTGTCGTCGCTGCCCAAGGCTCCGGGCAGCGGCCGCGAGGGGTACGCCGCCCAGCTCGGCCGGATGCTCGCCCGGCGCGGTGTGATCGCCATGGACCGCAGCGTGCTGCGCGAGCTGGACCGGATCGACACGGTGCTGCTGGACGCGGCCGTGCTCGGCTCCGACCGGGGCGTGCTGGCCGACCTGGCGCCGCTGCCCGGCGCGGACACCGGCCAGGTGGCCGCCCGGGCGTTCGCGCTCTTCGACCCGGCCGCCCCGGACGCCGTACGGAACGCCGACGGCTGGCGGCTCGGCCCGCTGGACCGGATGGACGCCGAGGACCCCGGGAACACGCCGGACAGCACGCGGCTGCGCGCGGACGGCGGCCGGCTGCTCGGGCTGGCCCAGAGCGGCCGGCTCGCCGCCGTGCTGCGGGTCGAGCCGGAGGCCGTGCCCGGGGTGGACGCCCTGGCGACCGCCGCCCGCCACGCCGGCCTGCGGCTCCTGGTCGCCGGCGACGACGACGGCCGGTACGACTTCGCCGACGCCCTCGTGCCCGGCGGTCCCCGGCTCGCCGACTCGGTCCGCGACCTGCAACGCGAGGGCGCGGTGGTGCTGGTGGTCTCGGGCGACCGGGCCGCGCTCGGCGCCGCCGACTGCGGGCTGGGTGTCTCCGCCCCGGAGGACCTGCCGCCCTGGGGCGCGCACCTGCTCGTCGGGGACGACCTGCGGATCCCCGCGCTGCTCATCGACGCGACCGGGGTGGCCCGGCGGATGACCGGGCAGAACATCCGGATCGCGATGGCCGGCACCGGGCTGGCGGCGCTCGGCGCGTTCACCGCCGACCGGGAGCGGTTGCCCGGCCGGGCCCTCGCCGCCGTGAACGGGGCCGCCGCCCTCGCCTTCGCGCACGGCGTCTGGCGGGCCCAGCGACTGCCGGACCGGACCCGTACGCCGGCGCCCGCTCTCACCGCCTGGCACCTCATGCCGGTGGAGACCGTCCTCGACCAGGTCGGCACCCGCCCCGAGGGGTTGACCGGCGAGGAGGCGGCCCATCGCCGGCGCGCCGTGACCGGGGACGGGCACGGCCCGACCGGGCTGCTCCGCGCGTTCGTGGACGAGCTGTCGAACCCGCTCACCCCGGTGCTCGCCGCCGGGGCGGTGCTCTCCGCCACGTTCGGCTCGCTGGTCGACGCGGCCCTGGTCGGGGGCGTGGTGGGCGGCTCGGCGCTGATCGGCGCGGTGCACCAGCACAACACCGAGCGTTCCCTGGCCGAGCTGCTGTCCCGCTCGGCGGTGACCGCCCGGGTGCTGCGCGACGGCGCGGAGCGGGTGATGGCCGCGGAGGACCTGGTGGCCGGGGACGTGGTGGCGGTGGGCCCCGGCGACGCCGTCCCGGCCGACTGCCGGGTGCTGACCAGCGACGGGCTGGAGGCCGACGAGTCGTCGCTGACCGGTGAGTCGCTGCCGGTGGGCAAGACCGTCGAGCCGGTGGTGGCCGCGGCGGTGGCCGAGCGGCACTCGATGCTCTACGAGGGCACCACGGTCGCCGCCGGCCACGGCACCGCCGTGGTGGTGGCCACCGGCGAGGAGACCGAGGCGGGGCGGAGCCTCGCCCTGGCCCGGGAGGCGCCCCCGGCCAGCGGGGTGGAGAGCCGGCTCGGGAAGCTGACCAGCGCGGCCGTGCCGCTGGCGGCCGGTTCGGCGATCGCGGTGGCCGGGGCAGGGCTGCTCCGGGGCGTACCCCTGGCGGAGACGGCGGCGACCGCCGCGAACCTGGCCGTGGCCTCGGTGCCCGAGGGGCTGCCGTTCCTGGTCAGCGCCGCCCAGCTGGCGGCGGCGCGGCGGCTGGCCGAGCACGGCGCGCTGGTCCGCAACCCGCGGACCATCGAGGCGCTGGGCCGGGTCGACGTGCTCTGCTTCGACAAGACCGGCACCCTCACCGAGGGAAAGCTGCTGCTGGCCGGGGTGGGCAGCGGCGACGACCGGTACGCCCCACCCGACCGGCTGGACGAGCCGCTCCGGCTGACCCTGGCCACGGCGCTGCGGGCCACCCCCGCGGCGGCCGACCCGGACGAGCTGCCCCAGCAGACCGACCGGGCGGTGCGCCGCGGCGCGCGCACCGCCGGCGTGCTGGAGCTGACCGGCGCACCGGATTGGACGGCGGTGGGCGGGCTGCCGTTCGAGCCGTCCCGGGGTTACCACGCCACTGTCGGTCGCACCGCCGACGGGCTGCTGCTCAGCGTGAAGGGTGCGCCCGAGTCGGTGCTGCCGCGCTGCGCGGCCCGGCGGACCGCCGGGGGCGACACGCCGCTGGATCCGGCCGGCCGGGACGCGTTGCAGGCGATGCTCGCCGAGCGGGCCGGGGCCGGGAACCGCGTCCTGGCCGTCGCCGAGTGCCCGGTGGGCGCCGAGTCGGTGACCGACGAGCAGGTCGACGGGCTGGTCTTCGTCGGCTTCCTGGCCCTCGCCGACGGGGTGCGGGAGAGCGCGGCGCCCGCGGTGCGGCGGATCCGGCAGGCCGGTGTGCACACCATCATGATCACCGGGGACCACCCGGCCACCGCCGAGGCGATCGCCGCCACGATTAGCCCCGACCACGGGGAGCAGCGGGTGGTCACCGCCAGCGAGCTGGACCGGCTCGACGACGAGGCCCTCGCGGAGCGGCTCATGGGCACCGACGTGGTGGCCCGCTGCACCCCGGCGCACAAGGTGCGGATCATCCAGGCCCTGCAACACCGGGGCCGGACGGTGGCGATGACCGGCGACGGCGCCAACGACGCCCCGGCGATCCGCCTCGCCGACGTGGGCATCGCGCTCGGCCAGCGCGGCACCCCGGCGGCCCGCGCCGCCGCCGACCTGGTGGTCACCGACGACCGGCTGGAAACGATCATCGCCACCCTGGTGGAGGGGCGGGCCATGTGGTCGTCGGTCCGCCACGCGCTGAGCATCCTGGTCGGCGGCAACCTCGGCGAGATCGCGTTCAGCGTGCTGACCGCCGCCAGCACCGGCCGCTCGGCGCTCACCGGCCGGCAACTGCTCCTGGTCAACCTGCTCACCGACCTGGTGCCCGCGCTGGCCATCGCGGTCCGCCCGCCCGCCTCCCACGGGGCCGACCACCTGCTGCGGGAGGGACCGGACACCTCGCTCGGCGAGACGCTGACCCGGGAGATCGCACTCCGGGCCGGAGCCACCACGCTGGGCGCGACCGCCGGCTGGACGCTCGCCCGGTGGACCGGCCGGGAGCGCCGGGCGGGCACGGTGGCGCTCGCCTCGCTGGTCGGCACCCAGCTCGGCCAGACCGTGCTGGCCGGTGGCACCAGCCCCACCGTGCTGGCCTCCACCGCCGCCTCGGTCGGCGTCCTCATCGCCGTGGTGCAGACACCCGGGGTCAGCCAGTTCTTCGGCTGCACCCCGCTCGGCCCGGTGGGCTGGACCATCGCCGCCGGCTCCGCGCTCGGCGCCACCTTCGCCAACGGCGCGCTGACCCGGCTGGTCGACCGCCTCCCCCAGCGCGAGGCCCGTCGGCATGGCGGGACCGATCAGGGGTACGGCGAGGGGCATGACGCCTGAGGCGACCTTCATCGGTACGGCGACCACGGTGCTGCGGATCGGCGGGTTCACCCTGCTCACCGACCCGAACTTCCTGCACCGCGGGCAGCGCGCCTACCTCGGCAAGGGACTCTGGTCGAAGCGCAGCACCGACCCGGCGCTGACCATCCCCGAGCTGCCCACGCTGGACGCGGTGGTCCTGTCCCACCTGCACGGCGACCACTTCGACCGGGTGGCCCGCCGCGAGCTGGACCGGGCGCTGCCGATCGTCACCACGCCCGCGGCGGAACGGAAGCTGCGCCGGTGGGGGTTCCGGGCGGCGGAGGGCCTGCCCACCTGGCGCTCGTACGAGCTGCACCGCGGGGACGAGACGCTGCGGCTGACCGCCCTGCCCGGCCAGCACGGGCCCGGCGTGCTGGACCGGCTGATGCCCGACGTGATGGGCACCCTGGTCGACCTGGAACGCGCCGGCGAGCGCCAGTTCCGGCTCTACGTCACCGGCGACACCCTGCGCCGCCCGCAGCTCGCCCAGATCCCCGAACGGTTCCCGGACATCGACGCCATGCTGATCCAAATCGGCGGCACCAGAGTCGCCGGCATCCTGCTCACCATGGACGCGCGGCAGGGCACCGATGTGGTGGAGCTGATCCGGCCCCGGCTCACCTTGCCGATCCACTACGACGACTACCCGGTGTTCCGCTCCCCGCTGCGCCACTTCGTCGAGGAGGCCCGGCGGCGCGGCTTCATCCGGCACGTCCGCACCATCCACCGGGGCGAGACCGTGCCGCTGACCCCCTGACGCGGCTCGCCGCCCCACCCGGCACGGGCCGGAGGGGCGGCGAGGGGTGCGTCGGTGGCGGTCAGGCGCGCTCGGAGATCGCCTCGATCAGGTCGCCCACCGGGCGTTCCGGCAGCGAGCGGGCCACGTCGGCGACGGCCACGATGCCGACGAGCTCATGCCCGTCAATCACCGGCAGCCGGCGTACCTTGTGCTCGCCCATGGTGCGCAGGATCTCGGCCGCGTCGTCGTCCGCGCCGATGGTCACGGCCTCGCCCTGGGCCAGCTCACCGGCGGTCACGTCGCCGGGGTCCTTGCCCTGGGCCAGCACCTTCACCACGATGTCCCGGTCGGTCACCATGCCCTTGAGGCGGTTGTCGTCGCCGCAGATCGGCAGCGAGCCCACCCCGAGCTCAGCCATCCGCCGGGCGGCGGTCCGGAGGTCGTCCTGCTCCCGGACACAGCTCACGTCGTTGGTCATGATCTCGCGTGCGGTCGGCATTGGCATGACACCTCACTTTCGGGGGGTTGTTACCCGTACTCCTACCCCCGCCGGTCGCAGCCATGCGGCCCGCGTAAATGGGATCGATCGCGGGCCGGGTCGGCAGCTAGGGTGCCGCCGTGCCGTCACCTCGCCTTGAGCAGATCACCCCGGACAACGTCCTGGCCGCCTGCGCGATCGCCGTCCGTCCCGACCAGGAGGGGCTGGTCGCCCCGGTCGCCCGGTCGCTCGCCGAGGCGTACGCCCAGCCGACGGTCGCCTGGCCCCGGCTGATCGTCGACGACGACGGGCCGGTGGGCTTCCTGATGGGCTTCCTCGACATCCAGTGGCGTCGAGACCCGACCGACGTCCGCTCCGGCCTGTGGCGGCTGAACATCGCCGCGGACCAGCAGGGCCGGGGCTACGGGCGGTTCGCCGTGGCGGCGCTCGCCGACGAGTTGCGCCGCCGGGGCGCGGACCGGATGTTCGTCACCTGGGCGCCCGGCCCGCACGGCCCGGAACGCTTCTACCGCCGCCTCGGCTTCCGGCTCACCGGCGAGCTGAGCGGCGACCAGGTGGTCGGCGAACTGGCCCTCTGACGGTCAGCGCCAGGTGGCGGCGGCGCGCCGCAGCCGGTCGTTGATCGCCCGGCCGACGCCGACCTCCGGGACCGGCTCGGCGACGATCTCGGTCACCCCGGTCGCGTCGAGCCGGTGCAGGGCGTCGAAGAGCCGGGCGGCCGCCACGGTCAGGTCGCCCTCGGACGACAGCACCTCCACCGCGGCCCAGTCACCCTGCGCCGGCGGCTCCCGGAAGGCCAGGAACCCGCGCCGGCCGCCGTCCCCCTCGGCCGCCGCGCCCAACCGCAACGGGGTACGCGGGGCGTAGTGCGCGGCCAGCGTCCCCGGCGCGACCGGCTGGCCCGAGCTGCCCGGACGTACCTCGACCGGCCCGACCGCCTCGACCAGCGCCTCCACCGGCAGCGCGCCCAGCCGGAGCACCACCGGCCGCTCGCCCCGGGCGTCCACGATGGTCGACTCGATCCCGCACCGGGTCGGACCACCGTCGAGCACCACGTCCACGGCGGCGCCCAGCCCGGCCACCACGTGCTCCGCGCGGGTGGGGCTGAGCTGCCCGAACCGGTTGGCGCTGGGCGCGGCCACCGGCACCCCGGCGGCGGCGATCAACGCCCGCGCGGACGGCTCGTCCGGCACCCGGACCGCCATGGTGTCCAGCCCGGACGTGACGATCGGCGGGATCACCGCCGGCCGGTCCACGATCAGGGTGAGCGGGCCGGGCCAGAAACGCGCCACCAGCGCGGCCACCGCCGGCGGCACCGCGCCGACCAGCGCGGGCAGGTCGGCGGCGTCGGCCAGGTGGGTGATCAGCGGGTCGAAGCTGGGGCGGGCCTTCGCCTCGAAGATCCGGGCCGCCGCCCGGGCGTCCAGCGCGTTCGCGCCCAGCCCGTAGACGGTCTCGGTGGGGAAGGCGACCAGCCCGCCGGCACGCAGGACGGCGGCGGCCTCGCCGATGCCGCTCCCGGCCGGCAGGACGCGCGGGGATCCGGTGCTCACGGACCGACGCTAGCCTGCCGGGCACCCCGGCCCGGCACTACCCTGCCTCCATGGGCAGACGGCTGGCGCTGGCGGTGGCCGGCGTCCTCGTGCTGGTCGGCTGCCTCGGCCTGCTGACCGCCGTGCCGGCCGTCCAACGGGCCCTCTCACCGGACGCCGAGCCCACGCCCCTCCCGCTCCGGCTTTCCGGCCGGCGCTACGACAACCTCACCGTCGACGTCGACCCCGGCCGGTACGCCATCTGGGCCACCCGGCCGACGAGCGCCCCGGACCGTGACCGGTGCCGGGTGACCGGCCCGGACGGGCGGCCGGTGCCGGCGGGCGAGCCCGGGCACGTGGTCCGGTGGACCGAGGTGGCCACCGACGACACCCTCTGGACCTGGGTGTCGACCTTCGCCGCCCCGGCCGCCGGCCGCTACCGCCTCACCTGCCGGCTCGACCCCGACGTCGGCCAGCAGTACACGGTGACCCGGGAACCGGACCGCCGGCTCACCCTGCGCCTGCGGCTGGCGCTGTGGCGCGGACTGCTGGTGGCGGCGCTGCCGGCCGGCCTCGTGATCCTCGGCATGACGCTGACCTGGCGCCGCCGGGCGGACTGAACTCGGTTGCGTCCCGCACCGGGGCCGCTCCATGATCGTCGCCGTGAGCCGGATGAAGATGCACGCCGACGAGGTGCTGACCGACGTCGACCTGGTCCGCCGGCTGCTCGCCGGGCAGTTCCCGCACTGGGCCGACCGGCCGCTCCGCCTCGTTCCCTCGTACGGGACGGACCACGACGTCTACCGGCTCGGCGACGACCTGGCGGTACGGCTGCCCCGGATCGGCTGGGCCACCGAGCAGGCGGCTCGGGAGGCCGAGTGGCTGCCCCGGCTGGCCCCGCACCTGCCGCTCGCCGTGCCCGTGCCGCTGGCCATGGGCAATCCCGCCGAGGGTTACCCCTTCGACTGGTCCGTCTACCGGTGGTTGCCGGGCGAGAACGCCAGCGCCGCCCTGTACGACCTGGACCGGGCGGCGGTCGACCTGGCCGGCTTTGTCGCCGCGCTGCGGCGGATCGACACCACCGGCGCGTACCCCCGGCCGCCCCGCTCCCGCGGCGCCGACCTGGCCGAACTGGACGAGGGGGTGCGCGACGCGGTACGCCGGCTCGGCAACCGGGTCGACGGTGACGCGGTGCTGCGCGCCTGGCAGGAGTCGCTGGACGCACCGGCCTGGAACGGGCCGGGACTCTGGCTGCACGGTGACCTGCTCCCCGGCAACCTGCTGGTGGTCGACGGCCGGCTCTCCGCGGTCATCGACTTCGGCGGGCTCAACGTCGGCGACCCGGCCTGCGACCTGCAACCGGCGTGGAACGTCTTCACCGGCCGCAGTCGCGCCCGGTTCCGTGCCGAACTGGCCGTCGACGACGCCTCCTGGCTGCGCGGCCGGGGCTGGGCGCTGCTCCAGGCGGTGATCGCCCTGCCCTACTACTGGGACACCAACCCGGGGATCGTCCGGCAGACCTCCCACGCGCTGCGCGAGGTGCTCGCCGACGCCGCCCGCTGAACCGCGCGCCGGCGGGTAGACACGGTCATGGTGCTCCGCCGGCAACCGGCGGGCCCGAGGAGGGACGAATGACCGACGACGACCGCCCGCGCAAGCGCGTCGAGAGCGCCGACGACCTGGTCACCTGGCTGCAGTGGCTCGCCGATGACGTGGCCCGGGCGCCGGACGCCGTGGTGAACCTGGAACTCGACCAGTTCCTGGCGGCCTGCGCCACCCAGCTCCGCGACCGGGTACGCCTCCAGCGCCGGGCCGGCCGACCGGGACCGGCCCAGCCGTCCTGGCAGCTCGTCGCCGACGTGCTCCACGACGCCGTCCACCACTACTGACCGTCGGGCCGGTCGGCCGGGTCGTGCTCGGTGTCCGGGAGGGTGGGCGCGTCGGTGGGGTAGAGGCCGGCGACGAAGCCGTACACCTGGTCACCGGAGCGGGGGATCTGGGCGAAGCGGCGGGCGAGCTGCTGGACCTCCGCCCAGAACGCCCGCACCTCCTCGATCGGGATGCGCGCGTGGACGAGCGTGCACCGCAGGTCGTCGGCGGCGTGGGCCGCGGCGGCCTCGGCGGCCGCCTCGGCGAGGCCGTTGATGCGCGCCGCGACCTGCTTGTCCTCCGGCCGGTTGAGCACACCGACGTAGAAGGTGCGGGCGACCCGGCCGTAGAAACGCTCCTCGATAGCCCGGACCCGCCGGGTCCGCACCACCTGGAGCAGGCCGGCGTCGACCAGCAGGTTCACGTGGTAGGCCACGCTGCTCTTCGGACGGTCGACCGCCCGGGCCATCTCGTTGACCGTGGCGGCCCGCTCCAGGACCAGCTCCAGGAGGGTGGCGCGCAGCGGGTCGGCGAGGGCGCGCAGCTGCTCGGGCGTGGTGACCACGAGCATCTCGTCGAGGTCGTAATCCGGGATCTGCTGATTGACCGACATTTCTCGACCGTTCTACAATTCTGGATCATTCGATCGCTCTGGTTCGTTGACAGGAGTCTAGAGATGGCCGACATCGTTCTCTTCCATCACCTGCAGGGGCTCACCGACGGCGTACGCGCGTTCGCCGACCAACTGCGCGCCGGCGGGCACACCGTGCACACCCCCGACCTGTTCGACGGCGAGCGGCCGGCGACCCTCCAGGACGGCGCCGCCCTGACGAAGCGCATCGGCGGCGAGGTGCTCGACGACCGCGCCGACCGGATCGTGGCCGACCTGCCGAAGGATCTCGTCTACGCCGGCTTCTCCTGGGGTGCCGCCACCGCCCAGCGACTCGTCCAGACCCGGCCCAACGCCCGCGGCGCCCTGCTCTACGAGTCCTGCCTGCCGGTCACCGGCGAGTGGGCCGTCGGCCCGTGGCCGGACGGCGTCCCGGTGCAGATCCACGGCATGGACAAGGACCCGTTCTTCGCGCTGGAAGGCGACGTCGACTCCGCCCGAGAGCTGGTCGGCATCGTCGGACCCGAGCGGGGCGAGCTGTTCGTCTACCCGGGCGAGGCACACCTGTTCACCGACAGCTCGCTGCCGTCCTACGACGCGGACGCCACGGCGCTGGTGGTACGCCGCTCGCGGGAGTTCCTCGACCGCCTGGGCTGAACCGTCAGTGGCACGACCCGCGACGCCGGCGCGGCCGGCAAGGAGTTGGTGTTAGCGCGGGCCGAGGCCGGTGCGACCGTCGAGGAGCTCGCGCGCGACGTCGAGGTGGCCGAGATGCCGGGCGGTCTCCTCGATCATGTGGAGAACGATCCCCCGCAGGTCGGCGACCTCGTCGTCCAGGTCACCGCCGTGTCGACCGACCGGCTTCGCGTCCAGCGGCGTGGTGGCCAGCAGGGCGTCAGCTCGTTCGCACTGCTCCCGATAGAAGGCGAACACTTCCGCCACTGGATGCGCCGCGGTCATCAGCCCTTCGTCGTCATCGGGCCATGGCACATCGACCGCGGTTCCGCGGAACACCCTTTGGAACCAGTGGCGCTCGGCATAACCCAGATGCTTGATCAGCCCGAGCGGCGTCCACCCCGAGGGCAGGATCGAGGTCCGCAACTGCTCGTCGGTGAGCCCGTCGAGGATCGCCAGCGCACTGGCCCGCTGGGCGTCGAGGAAGTGTTGCAGGGCAACGGCTTCCGCGGTCATCGTGCAGGTGGAGGTCATGGTCATCCTCTCGGGCAACGCGGCCGTCGTCATACGCCGGGGGACCAGCCGGGGCATGTCGTCATCTGTGGCAGCCAAGGTTTTCCCCACGGGGTGGAAAGCTGATCTCAATCACAATCTCCCCGTAGGTGAGTGGACCTGGCATAGCCCTCCCGTACCCGAGGAGCAGACGGACCTGTTGCCCGTTGATCACGCGGTCCGCGCAGAACAGGTTCGTCTGTCCTGGCTCTGGCGAGATTCTCCAATGACCCGCTGTCAACAGGGTGCGGTAGTGGGTGAGAACCGGGTCCATCGTCGTGCCCGGCGGCAGGCCGATGTCCGCACTGACACGCCCCCATCGGTCACTCTCATCGCCGCAGGGGAACTGTTCGATGCGGTCGAGGGTGGTGCCGGGCGGAGGCGAGGTCAGCACAGGATCTCGGGTCAACTGCTCGGCCAAGCGGTGATCGCTTTCTGTGCACGGGATCTCCTCAAGCGGGCCGGAATTCTGCGTAAGTTCCTGCACTCTCCGAGCACACAGCGCCACAACACCGACCAGCACCAGCCCGGCTACTGCGGCGCGGGCCAGGACCTGTTGCGGCATGGGGCTGAGAGTAAGACGAATGCCCGCGCTGGGTGGTCCCGGCGGAAGCCCCGAGGCCTTCCGATCGCGGCCTCGACCATCGCCCGTCTGTGTAACGCGGGCCGCTCGATCCAGTCCACGGCAGCACGTCCGCGGTCACCGCCGCTACCGCATGTCAGAATGCCCCCAAACCCGGAGCAGAGCTGGCAGAACGGGCGAGCCGATGACGACGAGCAGCGCGGCCGAGCTGATGCGGAAAGCCGGGGATCCACAGCGGGCCACGTTCCTGGAACTCTTCTTCGACCTGGTGTTCGTCCTCGCGCTCTCTCAGCTCTCGCGCGGCCTGGCCGAGGATCTCGGGTGGAGCGGTGCCTTCCGGGCGCTGGTGCTGTTGGGGGCCATGTGGTGGGTCTGGTCCAGCACCGCGTGGCTGACCGACCGGACGGACCCGGAACGACCGGTAGTCCAGGCGCTGGTCATCGCGACCATGGTCGGCAGTCTGGTGATGGCGGCCGCGGTGCCCGAGGCATTCGGCGACACGGGCCTGTTCTTCGCAGGCGCCTACGTCGCCATCCAACTCGGCCGCGGGCTCGTCCTCGTGGCCGTTCTGCGTGGCCACGAACTGCAGCGCATCGGCATGCGCGGGCTGTTCTGGTACGGCATGTCGGCGCTGCCGTGGATCGCGGGGGCCCTCGTGCACAGTACGGCGCGTGGCGCGTTGTGGGCACTCGCGGTGGTCCTTGACCACACGGCAGGCAGAATCGGCTTCCCCACCCCCGGCGCGGACCGTACGCCCAAACAAGACCTTGTGATCTCGGGCGAGCATCTGTCCGAGCGCTACCGGCAGTTCTTCATCATCGCGCTCGGCGAGCTGATCCTCGTCACCGGACTGACGCTGAGCAGCGGCGGCTTCACGGCGGACAGGGTCGCCGCGTTCGCAGTGTCGGTCGCGACCACCGTGCTGCTGTGGCGGATCTACATCTACCGCGCCGGGCAGGTCCTGGCGGAAGCGATTGCCGTGTCTGCCGACCCGGTCCGCCTCGCCCGATGGGCGTCATACGCCCACCTGGTCATGGTGGCCGGCGTGGTCGCTGCAGCCGTCGGCGACGAACTCGTCATCGCCCACCCACTCGGGCACACCCCACCGGCCTGGATCGCCGTCATCCTCGGCGGACCCGCGCTGTACCTGGCCGGGCGCGCCCGCTTCGAGCACGCGGTATTCGGCCGCGTGTCCCGGTCCCGACCGATCGGCGTCCTTGCGCTGGCCGCCCTGACACCGGTGATGCTCCCCCTTCCGCCAGTCGTGGTCGCCACCGCTGCTGCCGTCGTCCTGACCGGGATCGCCATATCCGACGCAGCCCGCGCTCGCAGACGCCCGCCCGAGCCGCCGTCACCACCCGGCTAGCCGGAAGTGTCACCTGGTGCTGACGATCCGCCGACGACCAGAGACCGCCTGCAACCAGGACCAGATAGCAACCAAGGCCAGCTGTCGTGCATGTGCTTGAACCCGCCCGGATCGGTATCAGGACCTGGCTGACACTTCCCTGCCTGTAGCACGCCGCCGCTCGACACCAGGCCATGGCAGCACATCCGCATCCACCACAGCCGTCGCGTGGTACGACTGGTTCAAGAAGGACAATAACGGCAGAAGCGGGCGAGCCTTTGGCGATGAGTAGGGCGGACGGGCCGCTGCGGAGACCGGGGCAGCCTCAGCAGGCAACGTTCCTGGAACTGTTCTTCGACCTGGTGTTCGTCCTCGCGCTCTTCCGGGTCACGCAGGGGCTGCTCCAGAATCTGACGTGGATCGGCACCATCCAGACGCTGGTGTTGTTGCTGGCCCTGTGGTGGGTCTGGTCCCGCGTTGCGGGGGCAACCGACACGTTCGATCCGCAACGACCGCCGATACAGCTGCTGGTCATCGCGTCCATGCTTGGCGTCCTGGTGATGGCCGCCGCGGTGCCTGAGGCGTTCGGCGAGCGGGGCCCATTCTTCGCGGGCGCGTACGTTGCCGTTCAGATTGGCTCCAGCGTCGTCCTCGCGCTTCTGGTGCGTGGCCACGAGGCGCAGCGCATCTTCCTGCGGTTACTCTTCTGGTCCGGCGTGTCCGCCGTGCCGTGGATCGCGGGAGCCGTCGCGCACGATACGGCGCGTCTGGCGCTGTGGACGCTGGCGGTGGCCGTCGACTACACGGCGACCGCACTCCGCTTGCCCACACCGGGGTTGGGTCGCCTTGCGCGATCGGAGCTTGCGATCCTGGGCGAGCACGTGGCCGAGCGCTTCCGGCAGTTTTTCATCATTGCGCTCGGCGAGTTGATCCTGGTCACGGGTCTGGCGTTCGGCACCAGTGGCTTCGGGGCCGAGCACAGCGTTGCAGCCTTGGTGTCGTTCACCACCACCGTGCTGTTGTGGCGGATCTATATCTACCGCGCCGGGGAACTGTTGGCGGAAGCCATCGCAGCCGCCCCCGATCCGCTCCGAATCAGCATCTCGGCGACCTACTCCCACCCGATCATGGTGGCCGGCGTCGTCATCACCGCCAACTGCGTCGATCACATCCTCGACCACCCGTTCGGACACGCAGAGCCGGTCTGGATCGCCATGATCCTCGGCGGACCCGCGCTGTTCCTGGTCGGGCGCGGCATCTTCGAGTACGCGGTCTTCGCCCGCGTTTCCCGAAACCGGCTGATCGGTGTCCTGGTGCTCGCCGCCATCTCACCGGCGATGATCCGGGCGTCGCGGCTGGTGATCGCCATCGCCGCTGCTCTCGTCCTGGCCGCGATCGCCCTATCCGATACAGCCCGCGCCCGAGGACGCCCACCCGAACCGCCGTCACCGCCCCGCTAGCCAGAAAGTGTCACCCACGTTCCGAGACTCCCCTGTCACGGACGTCGCTACGAGGGAACCAACGGGGTGACCACGCTAATCACGAACCACGCGGAGCCACGGGAAGTGCAGCGGCTACTCCGGCACAAGACGCTGCGGACCACGCTGGAGACGTAGGTGCACTGGTGGCCGAAGCGGGAGCGCCAACGCGGCCTGGTGGGCTCGATCCTGCAAGCCGCTGCGAGGAAGCCGCGAGGCTGACAGGGCGCAAGATCAATGCTGGTTGTGCCGGATCTGTGCCGCTTGACCTTGCCTGGAGAAAGCGCCTGGTCAGAGGCGGTAAGAGTGGAGCCCAGGGGACTTGAACCCCTAACCCCTGCCTTGCAAAGGCAGTGCTCTGCCAGTTGAGCTAGGGCCCCGAGGCGGGCGGATTCGCCCGGTGCTGGCAGTCGGAGGAGGCGCGGTCAGCGCAGGTCGGGCGCGGTGGTCGCCTCGTGCCAGAGAGCGCGCTCGTCGTTAGAGGCCTTGATCTTCTTGGCCACGACGGCGGCCACGCCGACGACGCTGGCCAGGATCAGGAGCTTCTTGAACATGGGCTTGACCCCTCGCGCTCGACTACCGTCGGACGATGTGCGGTGGGGCTAGCTGGAATCGAACCAGCGACCTCAGAGTTATCAGCTCTGCGCTCTAACCGACTGAGCTATAGCCCCGCGTAGCGACGAGCAAGGTTAACCCATCGCCGCCGTGGCCCCCAAATCGGGGGGCCGTGGCGGCGCGCTCACCCGCGCCACCATGAACCTACCCGGACATGCGACGCCGGGGCGACCGCTTTACGCGGTGCCCCGGCGTCGTCGTCAGGCTCAGTCCCGCTCGGCGAGCGTCAGCTCGATCCCGCCGACCAGGTCGGCGCAGACGTTGTAGACGAACGCGCCCAGCGTGGCCAGCGCGGTGAAGAGCACGACGTTGACCAGGCCGATCAGCGCGGAGCTGAGGATCACGCCCTTGGCCGTGATCCGGAAGCCGCCGCCGCCCTGGCCGCCGCCGGCGTTCACCAGGTCGGTGAGGCTGTCGTTGACGCTCTTGAACACGCCCATCGCGTCCAGGGCCAGGTAGAGCACCGAGGTGGCGACGACCACCACGATGAAGAGCACCACCGAGACCGCGAACGCGAACTTCATCACGGACCACGGGTCGATCCGCTTGAGGTTCAGCCGGGCCCGGCGCGGCCCGCGCGACGCGGCCGAGGTCACCGAGGTACGCGCGGCGCGTACCGCCTCACCCACCCGGGCGGCCCCCACGGCGGCGGCGCCGCTGATGCCCGGCGGCAGGCCGCCCCCGTTGGCGGGGCGGCCTGTGGCGCCCGGACGACCGCCGTCCGGCGACGGCTTCGGCGCGGTGCCCAGGCCGCCTCCGACGCGCGGCTGCGTGCCGGTGGTGCCGGGGGACGGCGCTGCAGCCGCGGCCGGCTTGGGCGGCTGCGGGGTCGTGGCGGGCTTCGCCGCGGCCGGGGCGGCCAGGCCGTCGGCCGACGTCGGTGCGTCGACCTTGGTCTCGGCCTGGTCGGACGGCCGCGAGTCCTCGCCGGGCGTCTCCGGCGGCGGGACCATGCCGGGTGCCCGGGTGAACTTCGGGGCAGGCGCGTCGGCGGGGACGGTGGCCCGGCCCACGGCCGCGCGGCCGGTCGCTGGTGTGCCGCCCTGTGCGGCCTCCTCGTCGACCGGGTTGGCCGAGGTCCCCTTGTTCCCCGACTTCGCCTGTGTCTCCGTCATCAACTAGTCCTGTTCGTCAGGCTCGTCGGCATTGCGAGCAATCGCCACGATAGTCACGCCGTCCGGGAGGTCCATCAGCTTGACCCCCATTGTGTTCCGGTCCCGCGTACGGCGTACAGGCTTCACCGGAGTCCGGATGACGCCACCGTTGCTGGTGATGGCGAACAGCTCGTCGTCCGGGCTGATCACCACCGCGCCGACCAGACCACCGCGTCGCTCGGTGATCTTCGCAGTCAGCACGCCCTTACCTCCCCGGCCCTGGACCGGGTATTCCTCGATCGGAGTACGTTTCGCGTATCCGCCGTTCGTCGCGACCAGCACGTCCATTTCCATGCCCTCGCGGACGACCTCCATCGCCAGCAGGACATCCTCCTCGCTGAACCGCATGCCGATCACGCCCGAGGTGGCCCGGCCCATCGGGCGGAGCGCCTCGTCGCTGGCGTTGAAGCGGATGGCCTGAGCGTTCTTGGAGACCAGCAGCAGGTCGTCGGTGGGTGCGACGAGGGCAGCACCGACCAGCTCGTCCTCATCGCGCAGGTTGATCGCGATGACTCCGCCGGAACGGTTGGAGTCGAACTCCTCGAGCCGCGTCTTCTTCACCAGGCCGTTCTTCGTGGCCAGTACCAGGTAGGGGGCCACCTGGTAGTTCGGAATTTCGATGATCTGCGCGATCTGCTCGTCCGCTTGGAAGGCGAGCAGGTTGGCCACGTGCTGGCCCTTGGCCACCCTACTGGCTTCGGGAAGCTCGTACGCCTTGGCCCGGTAGACCCGGCCCTTGTTCGTGAAGAACAGAATCCAGTCGTGTGTGGAGCATACGAAGAAGTGGCTGACAATGTCGTCCTGCCGCAGCGTCGCCCCGCTGACGCCCTTGCCGCCGCGCCGCTGCGAGCGGTAGAGGTCGACCTTGGTGCGCTTGGCGTAGCCGGTGCGGGTGATCGTGACGACCACGTCCTCGCGGGCGATGAGGTCCTCCATCGAGACCTCGCCGTCGAACGGCACGATCTTGGTGCGCCGGTCGTCGCCCCACTTGGCGACGATCTCGCCCAGCTCCTCGGAGACGATCCGCCGCTGCCGCTCGGGCTTGGCCAGGATGTCCTTGAGGTCGGCGATCTCCACCTCGAGCTTGGTCAGGTCGTCCAGGATCCGCTGCCGCTCCAGGGCGGCCAGCCGGCGCAGCTGCATGTCCAGGATCGCGGTCGCCTGGACCTCGTCGATGTCCAGCAGCCGGATCAGGCCCTGGCGAGCGTCCTCGACCGTGGGCGAGCGCCGGATCAGGGCGATCACATCGTCGAGGGCGTCCAGCGCCTTGGCCAGACCGCGCAGAATGTGCGCCCGCTCCTCGGCCTTGCGCAGCCGGAACGCGGTCCGCCGGCGGATGACCTCGATCTGGTGCTCGACGTAGTAGCGGAGGAACTGGGCCAGGTTGAGCGTGCGCGGCACGCCGTCGACCAGCGCCAGCATGTTGGCGCCGAAGGTCTCCTGGAGCTGGGTGTGCTTGTAGAGGTTGTTCAGCACCACCTTGGCGACCGCGTCGCGCTTGAGCACGAGCACGATCCGCATGCCGGTACGGCCGGAGGACTCGTCGCGGATGTCGGCGATGCCGGCGAGCTTCCCCTCCTTGATCAGCTCGGCGATCCGCTCGGCCAGGTTGTCCGGGTTGACCTGGTAGGGCAGCTCGCTGACCACCAGCGCCGGCCGGCCGCGCTTGTCCTCCTCGACCTCGACCACGGCCCGCATCCGGATCGAGCCGCGCCCGGTCCGGTAGGCGTCCTGGATGCCGGCCTGGCCGACGATCAGGCCGTGGGTCGGGAAGTCCGGGCCCTTGACGATCTCCAGCAGCGCCTCGAGGGTGGTGGCCTCGTCGGCCTCCGGGTTCTCCAGGCACCACTGCACGGCCGCGCCGATCTCGCGCAGGTTGTGCGGCGGGATCTTGGTGGCCATGCCGACCGCGATGCCCTCGGAGCCGTTGATCAGCAGGTTGGGGATGCGGGACGGCAGGATGGTGGGTTCCTTGGCCCGGCCGTCGTAGTTGTCCTGGAGGTCGACGGTGTCCTCGTCGATGTCCCGGAGCATCTCCATGGCCAGCGGGTCGAGCTTGCACTCGGTGTACCGCATGGCGGCGGCCGGGTCGTTGCCCGGCGAGCCGAAGTTGCCGTTGCCGTCGACCAGCGGGTAGCGCAGCGACCAGGGCTGCGCCATCCGGACCAGCGCGTCGTAGATGGCCGAGTCGCCGTGCGGGTGGAACTGACCCATCACGTCACCGACGACACGGGAGCACTTCACGTAGCCGCGGTCCGGCCGGTAGCCGGAGTCGAACATGGCGTAGAGGATCTTGCGATGGACCGGCTTGAGCCCGTCCCGGACGTCCGGCAGGGCCCGCCCGACGATCACGCTCATCGCGTAGTCGAGGTACGAGCGCTGCATCTCGACCTCGAGGCCGACCGGCTCGATCCGGTCGTGCGCCACGACCGCGGCCAGTGTCTCCGGGGTCTCCGGCTCGTTCGGGGTGGACTCGGGAGTATCGGTCACTGTTAACCCTTATCAGACTCAGAGTCGTTTTCGTGCTGTGGATAACGGCTGTGGAAACCGGCCAGACTGTGGATAACTCTGTGGATCGCCGGGCCGGCCGGTGGATCACCGGCCGGCCCGGCCCGGTCCGTCAGATGTCCAGGAACCGCACGTCCTTGGCGTTGCGCTGGATGAACGACCGGCGCGCCTCGACGTCCTCGCCCATCAACACGCTGAACAGCTCGTCGGCGGTCGCGGCGTCATCGAGGGTCACCTGACGCAGGGTGCGGGTGGCCGGGTTCATCGTGGTCTCCCACAGCTCGGGGTAGTTCATCTCGCCGAGGCCCTTGAACCGCTGGATGTCGTCCGGCCGGGCGTTGGGCTTCTTCTGCTGGCGCAGCGCGATGAGCCCGTCCCGCTCCCGGTCCGAGTACGCGTACTGCGCGTCGTCGCCCTTCTTGTTCCACTTGATCTTGTAGAGCGGCGGGGCGGCCAGGTAGACGTGACCCAGCTCGACCAGCGGTCGCATGAAGCGGAACAGCAGGGTGAGCAGCAGCGTCTGGATGTGCTGGCCATCGACGTCGGCGTCGGCCATCAGCACGATCTTGTGGTAGCGCAGCTTCTCGATGTCGAAGTCGTCGTGGATGCCGGTGCCCAGCGCGGTGATGAGCGCCTGGACCTCGTTGTTCTTCAGCACCCGGTCGATCCGGGCCTTCTCCACGTTGAGGATCTTGCCGCGGATCGGCAGGATCGCCTGGGTACGCGGGTCGCGCCCCTGCTTGGCCGAGCCGCCGGCGGAGTCACCCTCGACGATGAACACCTCGGACTCGCGCGGGTCGGTGGACTGGCAGTCGGCCAGCTTGCCCGGCATCGAGCCGGACTCCAGCAGCGACTTGCGCCGGGCCAGCTTGCGCGCCTGCTGGGCGGCGATCCGGGCCCGGGCCGCCTGGGACGCCTTCTGGATGATGGTCTTGGCCTCGGCCGGGTTGCGGTCGAACCAGTCGACCAGCCACTCGTTGCAGACCCGCTGCACGAAGCTCTTCACCGGGGTGTTGCCGAGCTTGGTCTTGGTCTGGCCCTCGAACTGCGGGTTGGCCAGCTTGACCGAGATGATCGCGGCCAGGCCCTCGCGGATGTCCTCGCCGGAGAGCTTCTCGTCGCTCTTGAGCAGCTTCTTGTCCGCGCCGTAGCGGTTGACCACGCTGGTCAGCGCGGCCCGGAAGCCCTCCTCGTGGGTGCCGCCCTCGTGCGTGTTGATCGTGTTGGCGAAGGTGTAGACCGACTCGCCGTACGACTCGTTCCACTGCATGGCGATCTCGACCGACATGCCCTCCTCCTCGGCGCCGAACTCGACCACCGTCTTGTGGATCGGGTTCTTCGAGGCGTTGAGGTGCCGGACGAAGTCGGCGATGCCGCCCTTGTAGAGGAAGGTCACCTCGCGGGGCTTGCCCTCCTCGCCCTCCTCGACCCGCTCGTCGAGCAGGTGGATGGTGAGGCCCCGGTTGAGGAAGGCCATCTCCTGCAGGCGCCGGTAGATGGTCTGGAAGTCGAAGTCGACCGTCTCGAACACGTCGGCGTCGGGCCAGAAGGAGACCGCCGAGCCGGTGCGGTCGGTCGTCTCGCCCTTCTCCAGCGCGCTCGGCTTCGAGTTGTGGTACTGCTGCCGCCAGACGAAGCCGTCCTTGTGGATCTCCACGGCCATCCGGGTGGAGAGCGCGTTCACCACCGACACGCCGACGCCGTGCAGGCCGCCGGAGACCGCGTACGCCTTGCCGTCGAACTTGCCGCCCGCGTGCAGCACGGTCAGCGCGACCTCGACACCCGGCTTCTTCAGCTTCGGGTGGAGGTCGACCGGGAAGCCGCGCCCGTTGTCGGTGACCCGAACCCCGCCGTCGGCCAGCAGCACCACGTCGATGGTGTCGCAGTAGCCGGCCAGCGCCTCGTCCACCGCGTTGTCGACGACCTCCCACACGAGGTGGTGCAGGCCGCGTTCACCGGTGGACCCGATGTACATACCGGGCCGCTTCCGGACCGCCTCCAGGCCCTCGAGAACGGTGATCGACTCGGCGCCGTACTTCTTGTTGTCCTCCGCTGCCACCCTCGGCCACTTTCTCGCACCGACCGCGCCAGGGCGCGGGGCGCGGGTTCGGCGGACAGGACGCGACGTCGGCGCGCGCGGACCGGTCCGGAGGATCTCCAGGTCACGGAACGCGTACGCCGGTCGCCGCGGTTGCCCGCGGATCGCGATCGGCTCGACCCGATGCGGGACAATGATCAAGGGCCCTGGGGCCCCTGTCCGCCGCTCCGTGTCGGGTCTTTCGTCTCGCCGTCAATCTTACTCTGCGCAGCCGACCAAACCGCCACTCGGCACCCCCTGCGGGGCGGCTGAGATTGCCGTAGGGGGCCGAATCGCGCTGTCCGCGACTCCCCCTACACGCGAGGCCCTGATCGAGGGCGCGACCGGCACCGGATCGGCACCGGCAGGTGACCGACCGGGGGTCGCGGTGGGACCTGCCGTGCCGTACCTTTTGCGGCGCTGCCGCGGCGGTCTTGATCTTTCGTGGCCGGAACCGGGACGATCGACCCGATCGGTCGGACAACGTGCTTGCTGAGAGGTGACGCCAGATGGGGCTGGACAACGTCGCGGTGCACTGGCCGCGGACCGGCCGCTTCTACGATCCGGTCGCTCCGGCCGAGTTCGTCGACTTCGGCGAGATCGTGGACATGCCACGCATCTCGGCCCCGACCGCCGCGCTGGCCGAGTTGATCGCGAAGACCGGCACGGTGCGGGCGACCGCTTACACCGAGCTGGTCGACCTCATCCTCGGCCTGGAAAATGTGCTCTATGCCACGGAGAACTCGGCCGAGGACGAGGACCCGGTGATCGACCCGGACGGCTGCGCCTGGATCGCCGACGGCGTGGAGAAGTTCATCGCCCGGCACCGCCCGTTCGGTGAGGCGGTCACCTTCGAGTCGGTGAGCGAGGTACTGCGGTCGCTGCTCGGCGACGGGCGGCTGGCCGAGCAGCAGCTCCGCTGGCTGGAAAGCCGGCTGGACAAGCTGCGTGACGAGAGTGGCGAACCGCCGCAGTGGAACTTCACCTGTGCCGAGCTGAGCGTGCTCGCCGCCTTCTACCGGCGCTGCGCCGAGCGCGGCTTCGCGGTCTACGCCGACGCCTGACCAGGCTGCGCGGCGCCGGGCTCGGCCGTCGCGGCCCGGTTGGCCGCCGCGATCACCTCGGTCAGCACGGTGTGCAGGTGCCGCAGGTCCGCCAGCGGCAGGCCGAGCCGCTGCACGATCGCCGGCGGGATCCGCTCGGCCTGTGCCCGGAGGGCCTGACCGCTGGCGGTGAGCGTGACTGCCAGGCTGCGCTCGTCGGACGCGTCCCGCTCCCGCCGCACGTACCCGGCGGCCTCCAGGCGCTTCAGCAGCGGTGACAGCGTGCCCGGGTCGAGCTGGAGCAGCCGGCTCAACTCCCGCACGGACATCGGCGCGTGCTGCCAGAGCGCCAGCATGACCAGGTACTGCGGATGGGTGAGCCCCATCGGCTCCAGCAGCGGGCGGTAGACCGCGACGACGCCGCGCGCGGCGACGGAGAGCGCGAAGCACACCTGCTCCTCCAGCGCCAGGGGATCGCCCTCGATCCGTTCGGCCACCCTCGCCCTCCTCGTCCTCGTTGCGATCGTAGCAATGATTGGTGTACCAATTATTGGTACACCAATTGTGTGCGGTCGGCGAGGGAGAGGGCAGACGGATGAGCGACGACGAGCAGGTGGGCGACGCTTCCGGCAAGGGCGGTCGCCTGATGGGCTGGGTGTTCCAGAACCTCGCCGGCCCCTCCCAGGTACAGGGCGCGGTGCAGGGCGGCTCGCGGCTTGCCCGCGAGGCGTGGAAGCAGGACCTGGAGCGACGCAAGCAGTGGAGCCGCGAGCAGCGGGAGCTCAAGCGCGCCCAGCGGGAGGCGCGCCGCGCCGACCGGTGACGGTCAGCCGTAGGTGTCCCGGGGGCCGCGGCCGCGCACCCGGCGTGGGCCGCGCGACCAGGAGGGCGCGGCCGGGCCGTGGATGTGCAGCTTGCGCACCACGTTGTGGCCCACCTCGCTGGCGATCTGCTTGAGCAGCGAGCCGGCGAGCAGCCGCAACTGGGTGGCCCAGGCCGTCGAGCGGGCCTCCACGGTCAGCTCGCCGTTCTCCAGCTTCACCGGGCGGCTGTGCTGCGCCACCTCCGGCCCCACCACCCGCTCCCACGCGCCGAAGACCGTCGCCTCCGCCGCCGGCTGCTGCCAGCCGCGCGCCTTGACCAGCTTGTCCAGCACCGCGCCGAGCGGCTGCGGGTCGCGCGGGTCCGGCCCGGGGCCCGAGTAGCCGCGCAGCCGCTTCTCGCCGTCGCCGCGGACCGCGCTGCGCCGCCGGCCGCCCGCCGCCTGCCGGCGGGCCTTCGCCGCGTCCAGCACCGCCCGGGCCAACTCCGGCCCGGACGCCCCGTCGGGCAGGTCCGCGCCGGCCTCGCCGCCCGGCTTCGGTTCCGGTCCCTCAGGGGTACGCGCATCGCGTCCCGGCCCCAGCCGGGCGGGCGGGAGCTGCACCTCATCCGACACGACGCACCGTCCCCTCGCCCACCGCGTACCGGGTGCCCCGCAGGGTCGCCGGCACGTCGTCATCCACCGCGCAGGTCACCAGGAGCTGGCTCGCGCCGCCGACCAGCTCGGCCAGCCGCTCCCGCCGGCCGGCGTCCAACTCGGCGAAGACGTCGTCCAGCACCAGCACCGGCTCGATCCCGTCGGCGCGCAGCAGGTCGTACCCGGCCAGCCGCAGCGCCAGCGCGTACGACCAGGACTCGCCGTGGCTGGCGTACCCCTTCGCTGGCAGCGGGCCGAGGGTGAGCGCCAGGTCGTCCCGGTGCGGGCCCACCAGCGTGGTGCCCCGTTCGATCTCCGCCGACCGGTTCGCGGTCAGCGCCCCGGCGAGCGCCTCGACCAGCGCCGCCCGGTCGGTGGTCGACTCGGGCAGCTCCACCGACGGCCGGTACGCGATCCCCGCCGCGCCCCGGCCCGCCGCCACCGCGTCGTACGCCTTGGCCACGTGCGGGGTCAGCGCGGCGACCAGCTCCAGCCGGCCGGCGAGCAGCTCCGCGCCGTGGTGCGCCAGGTGGGTGTCCCAGACGGCGAGGGTGGACAGGTCCCCGCCCCGCGTACCGCCCGTCTTCCGGGCCAGGTACGCCGTCCGCAGCAGCGCGTTGCGCTGCTTGACCACCCGCTCGTAGTCGGCGCGCACCCCGGCGTACCGGGGCTGGCGGGTGACCAGCAGGTCGTCCAGGTAGCGCCGGCGCTCGGCCGGGTCGCCGCGGACCAGTTCCAGGTCCTCTGGAGCGAAGAGCACCAGCCGCAGCGCGCCGAGCACGTCCCGGGCGCGGCGGGCCGGGGAGCGGCCCAGCCGGGCCCGGTTGGCCTTGCCCGGGACGATCTCCAGCTCGATCAGGAGCTCCCGGCCCTCGTGCACCACCGCGCAGCGGATCACCGCCGAGGTGGCACCCATCCGGACCAGCGGGGCGTCCGTGGCGACCCGGTGCGAGTCCAGGGTCGCCACGTAGCCCAACGCCTCGACCAGGTTGGTCTTGCCGACGCCGTTCGCGCCGACCAGCACGTTCGGGCCCGGCTCCAGATCGACGCCGACCCGCTCGTACGAGCGGAAGTCGACCAGTTCGAGCCGGCGGACGTACACAGGCTGTGGATACCGCTCAGCGCTTGCGGACGGCGTGGCCGCCGAACTGCTGGCGCAGCGCGGCGACGGCCTTCATGGCGGGCGAGTCGTCCTGCCGGGAGGCGAACCGGGCGAACAGCGAGGCGGTGATGACGTTCAGCGGCACAGCGAGCCGGACCGCCTCGTCGACCGTCCACCGGCCCTCGCCGGTGTCCTCGGTGTAGCCGCTCAGCTCGGCCAGCTCCGGGTCCTCGTCCAGCGCCCGGTCCAGCAGGTCGAGCAGCCAGGACCGGACCACGGTGCCCTCGCGCCAGGACTTGAAGACGCCCGGCACGTTGGTCACCAGCTCGGAGGCGGCCAGCAGCTCGTAGCCCTCGGCGTAGGCGTGCATCAGGCCGTACTCGATGCCGTTGTGCACCATCTTGGCGTAGTGGCCGGCGCCGACCGGACCGGCGTGCACGAAGCCGAACTCGCCGGCGGGCTTGAGCGCCTCGAAGATCGGCATGAGCCGCCCGACGTGCTCCTGGGCGCCGCCGACCATCAGGGCGTAGCCGTTCTGCTTGCCCCAGACGCCGCCGGAGACGCCGACGTCGATGTAGCCGATGCCCTGCTCGTTCAGCCGCTCGGCGCGCGGGGCGTCGTCGCTGAACCGGGAGTTGCCGCCGTCGATGATGATGTCGCCCTCGCCGAGGACGCCGGCGAGCTCGTCGATGGTGGCGTCGGTGACGCCGGCCGGCACCATCACCCAGACCGCGCGGGGCGACTCCAGCTTCTCGGCCAGCTCCGCGAGGCTCGCGACGTCGCTCAGCTCCGCGTTGCGGTCGTAGCCGACCACCTCGTGACCGGCGGCGCGCAACCGCTCGCGCATGTTGCCGCCCATCCGGCCGAGTCCTACCAGGCCGAGCTGCATCTGCTCCTACCTCCGTACGTCTGGGTCGTGCTGCCGTCGATCAGCGGGACACGCGGATCGGCATGATGAGGTACCGGTACCCGGGGATGACCTCGCCATCCTCGCCGGCGGGGGAAATCACCGCGGGCTTGAAGGCGTCGACGAACGCCAGCTGGGCGTACTGCGCACCCAGGTTGTTCAGGCCGTCGATCAGGTACTGCGGGTTGAAGCCGATGGTCAGCGGGTCGCCGGTGAAGGTCGCCTCCATGGCCTCGCTGGCCCGGGCCTCCTCGGTGCCGCCGGCCTCGACCACCAGGCCGTCGGAGCTGAAGCTGAGCAGCACCGGGGTGGTCCGCTCGGCGACCAGCGCCACCCGCTTGACCACCTCGATGAGCGTGGCGACCGGGACCCGGGCCTCGGCGTTGTGGCTGGCCGGGAAGAGCGAGCGTACCGGCGGGTAGTTGGCCCCGTCGAGCAGCCGGCTGGTGGTCCGGCGGGTGCCGCCGGAGAAGCCGATCATGCCCTCGCCGGCGGCGCCCTGGGACAGCGCCATGGTGACGTGGCCGCCGAGCGGGCCGAGGGCCTTCGCGGTGTCGTGCAGCGTCCGGGCGGGCACCAGCGCGTTGAGGCTGATCTCCGGGTCGTCCGGATTCCACTCCATCTCGCGCAGGGCGAGGCGGTAGCGGTCGGTGGCGAGCATCGCCAGCGTGCTTCCGGAGAGTTCGATCCGGACGCCGGTCATCATCGGCAGCGTCTCGTCGCGGCCGGCGGCCACGGCCACCTGGGCCACGGCGGCGGCGAAGGCGGCCGCGTCGACGGTGCCGGCGCTCTCCGGCATCTCCGGCAGGGTCGGGTAGTCCTCGACCGGCATGGTCGGCAGCGTGAACCGGGCGCTGCCGCAGACCAGTTCCAGGTGCGCGCCGACGGCGGCGATGTCCACCGGCTTGGCCGGGAGCGCCTTGGTGATCTCGGCGAGCAGCCGGCCGGAGACCAGGGCGGCGCCGTCGGCGTCACCCTGCACCTCGACCGTGACCTGGCTGGAGACCTCGTAGTCGAAGCCGGAGACCTGGAGGTTGCCGTCGGTGACCCGGAGCATCACCCCGGCCAGCACCGGTACGGAAGGTCGGTTGGGCAGGCTCTTGGCGGTCCAGGCGACCGCCTCGGCGAGCGCGTCGCGCTCCACTCGGAACTTCATCAATGCCTCCGCGTCGACGTCAGCGACAACTCTCTCATGCCGACCGCTGCCACCCGTCCCGCCCGACCGTGCGGGTACCCATCGCACCTTAGGGCGCGTGGGCATCGGCTGTGCGTCCGACCCCGTGGATCCAGGTGCCCGGACGACTGCCGGCGGCAGTGCTCCGGCCCGATCCACAGGAAGTCCAACGGTGATGATTGGTTTTTGTTGTTTAGAAGAGATAACTCATCGTCTTCATCGCACCTGTGCAAACTGTGGAGAACCGGCGTCCGCCCAGGTCAGACAGGTTATCCACCGGTGGTTTCGCTGTGGAGAACCAGGGGTACAACCCGTGTTCCGGTCCACAGCCGTCGCCAGCCGCCGGGTTGTCCACGGTTGTCCACCGGTTGTCCACCGCTAATCCACCGGGTTTCTCCCCAGTGTTGTGGACAGCGCCGCCGGCCTCGACCGTCGTCATCCCCAGAACCTTCAACAGGTCGCCCACAGACCGACCGTCGTCGGTGGACAACCCGCTCGTTGTCCCCAGGCGTCCACAGCATCGTCCCCAGGGGTTGTCCACAGTCTGTGGGTAACCGGGCGGGAACCGAGCGTGGTTTTCCACTGCCTGTGTCACAGGGGATGTGGACAACCGGGTCGAGGTGTGGATGAACACAACCCCGATCGTGGGCCCTCCACCGGGTCGAGGGTCAAGCTCCGGGTCTCCACAGGCACGAAAAAACCCGGCCGGTGGGTCCGGCCGGGCGTCGCGTCGGCGTACGGATCAGGTGGTCTGCTTGATCCGGTTGGTCAGCTCGGCGATCTGGTTGTAGAGCGAGCGGCGCTCCGCCATCTGCTGGCGGATCTTCCGGTCGGCGTGCATGACGGTGGTGTGGTCCCGGCCGCCGAACGCCTGGCCGATCCGGGGCAGCGACAGGTCGGTGAGCTCCCGGCACAGGTACATGGCCACCTGGCGGGCGTTGACCAGCACCCGGGACCGGGAGTGACCGCGCAGGTCCTCCAGGCTCACCCCGAAGTAGTCCGCGGTGGAGGCCATGATCTGGTCGGCGTTGATCTCCGGTCCGGCGCCGTCCGGCATGAAGTCCCGCAGCACCTCCTCGGCCAGCGACAGCTCCACCGACGAGCGGGTGAGGCTGGCGAACGCGGTGACCCGGATCAGCGCGCCTTCGAGTTCCCGGATCGAGTTCGACACCCGGGAGGCGATGAACTCCAGCACGTCCGGCGGGGCGTACATCCGCTCCTGCGCTGCCTTCTTCTGCAGGATCGCGATCCGGGTCTCCAGGTCCGGCGGCTGGATGTCGGCGAGCAGCCCCCACTCGAACCGGGTCCGCATCCGGTCCTCCAGGGTGGCGAGCTGACGCGGCGACCGGTCGGAGGTGATCACGATCTGCTTGTTCGCGTTGTGCAGCGTGTTGAAAGTGTGGAAGAACTCCTCCTGGGTCCGCTCCCGGTTCTCCAGGAACTGGATGTCGTCGATCAGGAGGATGTCCACGTCCCGGTAGCGGCGCTGGAAAGCGCTGGTCTTGTCGTCCCGCAACGAGTTGATGAAGTCGTTGGTGAACTCCTCGGTCGAGACGTACCGGACCGAGCGGGCGTTGCCCAGCGTCGTGGCGTAGTGCCCGATGGCGTGCAGCAGGTGGGTCTTGCCCAACCCGGAGTGGCCGTAGATGAAGAGCGGGTTGTAGGCCTTCGCCGGCGACTCGGCCACCGCCACGCTCGCCGCGTGGGCGAAGCGGTTGGACGAGCCGATGACGAACGTCTCGAACATGTACTTCGGGTTGAGCCGGTTGCCGCCGCTCTCCGCCCCGCCGGCCAGCCGCCGGTCGGCCGGACCGCCGGGACGGTGGTCGGGGGCGCCGCGGCCGGGGCCACTGTCCGTGGCGCCGTCGCGGGGCAGGCCGCGCAGCGGCGGGGCGTCGGCCGGGCCGGGCGCCTCCCGGTAGCGGGGCTCGTAGCCGCCGGCGTCGCGGACGGGCGGCTCGACCCGGGACCGCTCGTCGAAGGCGCGGCGATCGGGGGCGGCGGGCAGCGGCTCGGCGAAGGCGGCGCTGAACAGCGTGTCCTGCCCGTCCCTGCTGGCCGGGATCAGCTGGGGTCGGGTGCCGTCGGCGCTGCGCTGCCGGGGGGCCGGCTCCTCGGCCGGCAGCTCGGAGCGGGGATCGGCGTACGCGGGGGCCTCCGGCCGGGCCGGCGGGAAGCCCCGCTCGGGGAAGCCGGGCGCGGTGTCGGCCGGGCCGGGCTGGTCGAAGCCGGCGAGCAGGTCCGCGGGGCCGCCGGTCGCGGCGAGGGGCTCCGGACCGCTGCGGTAGACGGTGCCGGCCGGGCGGGCGCCCGGGTCCTCGGCGACCCGCACGGTGACGGCGACCTGGATGGGCCGGCCGAGCCGGCGGCTCAACGCCTCGGTGATGGCCGGGCGGAGGCGGGACTCGATCACATCCCGGGTGAACGCGTCCGGAACGGAGAGCAGCGCGGTGTCCTCGACTATCGCCCGCAGCCGGGTCAGCCGGAGGTACGCCCGCTGCTGGGCGGAGATGATCTCGTCGGCGAGCTCGTCGGTCGTCGCCGTCCACACCGCGGCAAGGTCGATCGCTCCGGTCACCGTCGTGCCACCCCCTCGCCTCTCCTCACGCCCGCCCGGACGGCTGACCGGTCGTCATCCACAAGTTATCCACAGCCTGTGTGTACCGACCGATTGTGGCCGCCCACCGGACGCGGGTCGGACCTGCCCCCTGGTTCCCGGAGGCGCTGAAGCGGGTTCACCGTGCCGAACGATTCACTACCTTGTCCGGTCTTGCCGGTCAGCGACAAACCCGGACCCCCGACGCTGACCGCAATCGGGCACGCTAACAGCGCGGACCCCGCGCCATCAACCGTCGACACCGGGGCAGCCTTGTCAACATCAGTGAAAACCGCCCCTTCGGTCGCGGTTCCGGCGCTGGTCGGGGCCAGGGTGTGAGGTTTGACGGTCATTGCCCCCTGCGTAGGCTGGAGCGGCTGCTCTGCCGCCCTCTGCTAGGGTGATGGGTGCTTGCTGCCCGCGTCGCCTCCCCGCATCGCCGAGGTCACGTGCCGCCGGGCAGCACCGATCGGAGGCCACCGCCGAGGTGGCCTGGACCACCACACGACCCCGGGCGATCCCCCGCGCGGGGCGTACGACAACGGAGAGCCTGACGTGAGCAAGCGCACCTACCAGCCGAACAACCGCCGGCGCGCGAAGACCCACGGCTTCCGGCTGCGCATGCGCACCCGTGCCGGCCGCGCCATCATCTCGACCCGTCGCAGCAAGGGCCGCACCCGCCTGTCGGCCTGAGGCCGACCGGTCCGGTCCGGGGACGTGGGCAGTCGTGCTGGCCGCCGCGCAACGACTGCGGCGCAGTAGCGACTTCGCCGCAGCGGTCCGGGGTGGCCGACGCGTCGGCCGAGGCGCCGTCGTGGTGCACCTGACCCTCCCCGAGCAGACCGGACCCACCGCGACAACCTCGCCGGAGCCGGCGCGGAGCAGCGGTGCGGAGCCCTCCGCACCCCGCCGCGCCGGCTTCGTCGTGTCCAAGGCCGTCGGCAACGCCGTGGTCCGGAACAAGGTCCGCCGTCGCCTCCGCCACCTGGTCCGCGAGCGGCTGGCCGACCTGCCCGCCGGCAGCACCCTGGTGGTACGCGCCCTGCCGCCGGCCGCCGAGGCGTCGTACGCCCGGCTCGGGGGCGACCTGGACGCCGCCCTCGCCGCCGCGCGTTCCCCCCGGGGACGGCGGTCCCGGTGACCGAACACACCGCCGCTCCGCGGCCGACCGCCGGTGCCCGCATGCTGTTGGCGCCCATCATCGCGTACCGTCGGTGGATAAGTCCGGCACTGCCGGCCCGCTGCCGCTTCTACCCGTCGTGCAGTGCCTACGCCGTCGAGGCGGTGTCCCGGCACGGTGCGCTGCGAGGAGCCTGGCTGACGGTCCGGCGGCTGTCGCGCTGCCACCCCTTCCACCCTGGTGGACACGACCCGGTGCCGGAGCCGGGCGGCCGCCGCCGTGCCGACGTGACTGGAGCCTGAGTGTTTAGTCTCGACTGGATCTACTACGCGATCTCGTGGATCCTGCTGACCTGGCACTCGGCCTGGGACGCCATCGGGGTCTCGGTCGACGCCGTGATCGGCACGAACTGGGCCTGGATCCTGTCCATCATCTTCCTGGTGGTCACGGTCCGGGTCATCCTGTTCCCGGTCTTCGTCAAGCAGATCAAGTCGCAGCGGGCCATGCAGGCGCTCCAGCCCAAGGTCAAGGAGCTCCAGGAGAAGCACAAGGGTGACCGGGAGACGCTCCAGAAGGAGATGATGGAGCTCTACCGGAAGGAAAAGGCCAACCCGCTGATGGGCTGCCTTCCGATGTTCCTCCAGATCCCGGTCTTCCTGGGCCTGTTCCACACGCTCAAGCGGCTCAACCCGGACAACCAGGGCAAGACCCTCTACGGCTGGACCGTCGAGCAGTTCCACAGCGCCTCCAGCGCGAAGCTCTTCACCGCCCCGATCTCCGGCCGGTTCGGCTCCACCCCCGACGAGCTGGCCAACCTGGGGGCGAACAGCGCGACGGTCAAGCTCGTCGCCGGCATCCTGGTCCTGATCATGATCGCCACCACCTACCTGACCAGCCGGCAGATGATCCTCAAGACCGGTTGGGCCGAGGACCCGCAGCAGCGCATGGTCCAGCGGCTGATGCTCTACGGCATCCCGGTGTCGCTGCTGATCTCGGGCTCGATCTTCCCGATCGGTGTGATCATCTACTGGGTCACCAACAACCTCTTCACCCTCGGCCAGCAGCAGTGGGTGCTGCGGAAGTTCCCGCCGCTGGTGCCGCCGAAGAGCACCACCGCCGGCAAGACCACGGCGGGCAAGACCGCCGCCCAGCCGGCCAAGACCGGTGGCCTGCTCGGCCGCAAGACCGTGCAGCCGGCCGCCAAGGCCCCGGCCGCCGCCCCCAAGGTGGCCGGCCCGAAGCCCGGCGCCAAGCCGGTCAACCCGAAGAAGAGTGGCGGCCGGCCCGCCAAGCGACAGGGCTGACCCCACCGGGCCGCCGCCGGAGACCCGGTGGCGGTCCGTTCCGGCCCCCGAGCTGCCAGCTGAGAAGCCGGCGCCGGGCCGGAACCGCCGCGCAAAGCGCGGTCACGGGCGAAACTGGCCCGTACAGACGTGCCCGAGGGCACCGGCGAACCTCCCGCCGGCCTCGGGAGACCAGCGGACCCGACGGTCCGGCCGAGCGAGTACGGAGATGAGACCGTGACCGACACCAGCATCCCCAGCGCCGACCAGTCCCTGGACGAGGAGACGGCGCCGGCCGCCACCACCGAGTCGGACGAGGAGACCCAGGCCGAGGCGCGGGAGAAGAAGGCCCCCGCCGACAGCGAGCTGTTCCGGCAGAGCGAGATCGCCGCCGACTACGTCGAGGGCCTGCTCGACATCCTCGACTACGACGGCGACATCGACGAGCTGGTCTCGGGCGGCCGTCCGGTCGTCGAGGTGGTCGGCGGTCGGCTGCAGAACCTGGTCGGTCAGCGCGGCGCCACCCTGGAGGCGCTCCAGGAGCTGGCCCGGCTGGCGGTGTTCCGTCAGACCGGTGCGCCGAGCCGCCTGCTGCTCGACGTCGGCGGCTACCGCGGCGCCCGGCGCAAGGAGCTGGCCGCCGTCGCCAAGAACGCGGTGGAGAAGGTCAAGGAGTACGGCGAGCCGGTGCGCCTGGAGCCGATGTCCGCCTTCGAGCGCAAGTGCGTGCACGACGTGGTCAACGCGATGAGCGGCGTGGAGAGCGAATCCGAGGGCGTCGAGCCGAACCGCCGGATCATCGTCCGGCCGGCGGACTGACGTAGGTGACCTCCGACGAGACGACGGCGGGTGCCGTGGCCGGCCCGGGTGGTACGCCGCCCGGGCCGTCGCGTGTTCACCCGGACCCGACCGTCGACCCGGTCTTCTCCGGCGGCGACTCCCCGGTCGATCCCTCGGTGCCGGCCGGGCCCGCGATCCCGGCCGATCCGGCCTTCTCCGGCGAGCCGGCCGCGGAGCCGGTCGTCGCGGCGGACCCGGCCACCGAGGTGACGCCGGCTTTCGTCAGCGAGCCGTCGGTCGGTTCCACTATCCCGGAGGCACCCGCCCCGGCCGGCGCCGTCGACCCGGTGTTCGCGGAGCCGACCGCCGCCGTCACGCCGCCCTTACAGTCCTTGGTGGACGGTGCGGAGCGGTCCGGCGGTGAGCAGCCCTCCCCGGCGGGGGCGACGCTGCCGCCCGAGTTGGCGGAGGCTGCCCGTACCCTCTTCGGCGACCGGCTCGACCTGGCCGCCGCGTACGCCGAACTGCTGGCCACGGACGGCGTGGTGCGCGGGCTGATCGGCCCCCGCGAGACGCCGCGTCTCTGGGACCGTCACCTGCTCAACTGTGCGGCGATGGCCGAGCGGATCCGGGAGGGCGCCAGCCTGATCGACGTCGGCTCCGGGGCCGGCCTGCCCGGCCTGGTGCTGGCCATCGCCCGCCCCGACCTCACCGTGACCCTGGTCGAGCCGCTCGCCCGGCGGACCGCCTTCCTGATCGAGGCGGTGCAGCAGCTCGGGTTGACGAGGTCGGTCCGGGTGTTCCGCGGGCGCGCCGAGGAGGCCGCCGCCGGATCCCGCGACCGGGAGCCGCTGGTCGCCGACATCGTCACGGCCCGCGCCGTGGCGGCGCTGGACCGGCTCGCGGCCTGGTGCCTGCCGTTGGCGGCACGCGGCGGCCGCCTGATGGCGCTCAAGGGCGCCTCCGCCGCCGAGGAGATCGCCGAGCACGCAGCGGCGGTGGCCCGGCTCGGCGGTGGCGAGCCGGAGCTGCACCGGTGCGGGGTCGGCGTGATCGATCCGCCCGCCACGGTGATCGAGGTGGTCCGCGAGCGAGTGGTCGGCCCGGCCAGGAAGAAGGCGCCGAAGCGCTCGCGGGGCGGCCGCCGCCGGGGTGCCCCCGGCCGGGATCGCTGACGCGACAAGGCTTTCCGCACGCCCATCCGGTCGTTGGACCGGGTGGGCGTGCTGATCGATCAGAACCCGACGTGGACCCGCTGCGCCCGTCGGCCGTAGGCTGGCCGCGCGTCGATAGTGTGGAACGGCGGTGCCGGGCGGTATCCGAATCCGACCGTTCCCACCGGGCCGGTGACGCCGCGCGGTGAGCGTGGGGGCCTGAATGACGGGGTGCGGACCGACCATCCGGAGCGGGCAGGGATGACAGGTGCATGACGACGGCAGGTACGACGATCCACGGGTGACCGGGCCAGGAGGGCGAGCCTCCGCTACCGGCCCCGTTTCACGTGAAACCAACTCCCAGGGCTGGCCGGCGAGCGGCGAGCCCCACGACCCGTCCACCCTCCCCCCGGACTGCGATCCGTTGGTGCGCCGGGACGCGCCCTCGGCGGGTGACGTGCGGCCGACCTCGTCCGTACCGGTGAACGTGCCGCCGGCGCGGGACCCGCACGACCCGAACGGTGGCCCGGCCAACGCGCCCGCCTCTCGTCCGGCCCCGGTACGCGGAAATGTGGCGGTCCCCGCGCGCTACGAGCCGCAGCCGCCGGTGGTGGCCGTGCCGCAGCAGCCCACCCCAGAGGCCGCGCCGGACGCGGCCACGGCTGCGACGGCTCCGGCCGACACGCCACCGGCCGCGGGCTACGCTGCCGAACCCCCGGCGAGCACGTACGTTTCACGTGAAACCCCGACGCGCGAAGAGGATGACCCACCGTTGGCTATGGAGGCTATGCGCGCCGTGCAGATCCTGAATCCCAGTGGTGAGGTCACCATGCCTCGCCCCGCACGGACCCGGGTGATGTGCGTCGCCAACCAGAAGGGCGGCGTGGGCAAGACCACGACCACGGTCAACCTGGCGGTGGCGCTCGCCCTGCACGGCAACCGGGTGCTCGTGGTCGATCTCGACCCGCAGGGCAACGCCTCCACCGGACTCAACGTGCCGCACCACACCGGCGTGCCGGACGTCTACGACTGCCTGATCGACAGCGTGCCACTGGAGGAAGTGGCCCAGGCCGTCGAGGGCATCCCGAACCTGTGGTGCGTGCCGGCCACCATCGACCTGGCGGGTGCCGAGATCGAACTGGTCTCGGTGGTCGCCCGGGAGTCCCGGCTGGCCCGGGCCATCGCCGCCTATCCGGGGCACTTCGACTACGTCTTCATCGACTGCCCGCCCTCGCTCGGCCTGCTGACCGTCAACGCGCTGGTCGCCGCGCAGGAGGTGCTCATTCCGATCCAGTGCGAGTACTACGCGCTGGAGGGCCTCAACCAGCTGATCCAGAACATCAACCTGGTCCGGCAGCACCTCAACCCGAAGCTCGAGGTCTCCACCATCCTGCTCACCATGTACGACCGGCGGACCCGACTGGCCGACGCGGTGGAGCAGGACGTCCGGAACCACTTCGGGGACAAGGTGCTCGAGGCCGTGATCCCCCGGAACGTGCGGGTCTCCGAGGCGCCCAGCTACGGGCAGTCGGTGATGACCTACGATCCCGGTTCGCGGGGGGCCACGAGCTACTTCGAGGCCGCCCAGGAGATTGCCGAGCGAGGCGTCAAGGAGCCGGTGAGCCGGAATGCGTAGTGCGGAGAAGTCGCTGGGAGGCGTCGCATGAAGAACCGTCCTCGCGGCGGTCTGGGCCGGGGGCTCGGTGCCCTCATCCCCACCGGGCCCGTGCCGGGCAGCGCCCCGGCGCCCGCCGAACCCGAGAACGGTACGGCGGCAGCCGTCCCGGCCACCCCCCTGGGCGGTGCGGCGGCGGCCGCGGCCGGAGCGGGCGGCATCGGCGACGTGGCCGCCTCGGCCGCCCCGGCCGCGGAGCCGGAGCCGCAACTGAGCCCGGTCCCGGGGGCCCGCTTCGCCGAGATCCCCGTCGACAGCATCGTGCCGAACCCGAAGCAGCCCCGACACGTCTTTGACGAGGAGGCGCTGGAGGAGCTGAAGACCTCGATCCAGGAGGTCGGCTTCCTCCAGCCGATCGTCGTCCGCCAGCTCGACAGCGAGAAGTACGAACTCGTCATGGGCGAGCGACGCTGGCGCGCGGCCCAGGCGGTCGGCCGGGAGAGCATTCCCGCCATCGTCCGGGACACCAAGGACGACGCGATGCTCCGGGACGCGCTGCTGGAGAACATCCATCGGGCCAACCTCAACCCGCTGGAAGAGGCGGCCGCGTACCAGCAGCTGCTCGAGGAGTTCGGCGCGACCCACGAGGAGCTGGCCCGCCGGATCGGCCGCAGTCGGCCGCAGATCTCCAACACCATCCGGCTGATGAACCTGCCCGCCCACGTGCAGCGCCGGGTCGCCGCCGGGGTGCTCTCGGCGGGCCACGCCCGCGCGCTGCTCAGCCTCGACGACGCCGAGGCGCAGGAGCAGCTCGCCAGGCGCATCGTCGCCGAGGGCATCTCCGTACGCGCCACCGAGGAACTGGTGGCCCTGGCGCTCGCCGACGGCCCGGCGAAGGCCCCGGCCGCGAAGCGCCGGCCAAAGCCGCACGCGCCAGCGCTGACGGACCTCGCCGATCGGCTCTCCGACCGCTTCGACACCCGGGTGAAGGTTGACATCGGCCGGAGCAAGGGGAAGATCACGATCGAGTTCGCGACGGTCGACGACCTGGAGCGGATCGTCGGGATCATCGGAGTTGGGCAGGAGGAGCAGCCCGGGGAGTGACGCCCCTGTCGGCCTTCGGCCGCGTGGCCCCTGCGGGGGCGACGCGGCCGAGTTGTTTTCCGGGGTGGTTCGGTCGAGGTGTTTCGGGACCTGGTCGGAGTCGGTTGGTTCTGGTCGGTGGTGCGGGGCGCGTCTTTTTGACGCGGCGTGTCGGTCGCCTTGACGTTGCTCGGGGGAAGCTGGCTGCCGGCCTCGCTCCGCTGCGGGCGCCGCTGTGGGGTACCGCTGTGGGGCGCCGCATGGTGGCCCCGTCGGTGTCGCGGGGGCAGACGTGTTGGGCGGCCGGACCGAACACCGGGGGCGACCGCCGGGATGGTGTCACCGGCGTGGTCGTCACCGTCCGGGCCACCGTCCGGGCCACCGCCCGGGCCCCCGCCCGGGCCCCCGCCCGGGCCACCGCCCGGGCCACCGCCCGGGCCACCGCCCGGGCCACCGCCCGGGCCACCGTCCGCGCCTGCCGGCCTCAGAACGGGACGCCGGGCTCTCGGGACGCAGAGTTAGAGCTTTGGGTGTTGGCGTTCGGCTTTGGAGGCTCTTGATCGCCGTCTGCGTCGCCAAGGATCGGCCGGCTCCTTGCGCCGCGGCCGTGCCGGCACCGCTGGCGCTGTTGCGCCGCGCCTGACCGCTGCCGCCGCGCCCGACGCCGTCGTTGCCGGTCGCTGGCGTTGCCGCGTCTTGTAGTTGCCACCTCGCTGTGGTTGCCACGCTGACCCCGTCACGACCGGCCGTTCTCGTTTTAGCGCGCAGCGCGGTACAGATGGCGCTGTTGTTGTCGCCTTACCGTTGCCACGCCTTGCCCCTCTGCTGCCGCCCTCGCCCACCCCACCTCACCCTGCCCCGCATTGCCGTTGGCGCGCCCCCTCGCCGCCGCCGACGACTCAGGCGAGCCTTGATCCGGCTGGCTGCACTGGTAAGCCGATGACTGCTCGAGGGCGCTCCGGGCCGCGATGGGGTGCCGTTGAGCCAGATGCTGAAGGCAGGCGTGTTCACGTGAAACGGCGATGTGAGGCGCGGTGGGTGAGCCCTCGCAGCCACTTCTGCCGGTCGACCCCGTCCGCTCCTCCGCGGCTCCCCGGCGGCCGCCCCGGCCACCGCGCCCTGCCGCTCGGATGGCAACGGTCCAGCAGCCTTCCCGTGGCGGCTCACTGTGCAGGCCACCCTCCGCCGACGTTTGCCCGCTGCCCCTCGCCCCGGCCCATCAGCCGCCTGCCCGTCGGCGCTCATTGTCGTCCTGCCCGCCGGCGCTCATAAACCGTCCTGGCGCTGGCACCGATCTCGGCGGTCCTCAGCCGGCGCCGCCGCCCTGTGGGCGCTCGGCGGCATCCGTACCTCAAACCCTCTGCCCGCGCGGGGTGCCAGCTGCCCGTCGCGCATGTCGGATTCTCTGCGGTGTCTCTTTCTCGGTCCGGCCGTCATCCAGGCTTGCGGATGCTGCCCCCGGATTCGAAGCCGGACCCCAGGCCGTTCACCCGAAGGCTGTGTGCGCCTTGGAGCCGTCTGCCGTTCTTGCTGAGCCCCGAGCCGCCGTGGTGGGGTCGCAGTCCGGCTGTGGGGGGACTGAGCGGGCCGCTCGACACTTCCAACCGGCCTCCGTGCCCCGCACATCCCAGTGGCGGTCCGGGCGCTCGGACCGTGGGACCGAGAGCCGAGCCGTTGTCCGGGGGGCGGTCGGCCGGCGAGGTCCGTAACCAGGTCGACCGGTCCGGCAGCATCCTCGGCCTCGCGCCGCCGCGCGTAGCCCGATTCCCGACCTGTGCCGCCCGGCTGGCTTCGCGTCGCCACCGCAGCACCGACGTGCGCGGACGCCCCAGAGAAGGTCGCCCCCGCATCGCACCCCGAGTGCGCCGGCCCGCTGTTTCACGTGAAACAGCAATCCCCAGCCGTAGTCTGCCTGACGACCCAGGTCCGTCCTTCGCCGGCCTAATCGGGCCGGTCGCGTCGCCGCGCCGCCACCCTTGAATTTCCCGAGGCCGCCGCCGTGCGCCGCCAGCACGTTGCCACCGCGGGCCGCCGCGCTCGCCGGGTGACGTTCCCGAGCCCGGACCGGCGAGCCCGGACCAGCGAGCCCGGACCAGCGAGCCCGGACCAGCGAGCCCGGGCGGGGCGAGCCCGGGCGGGGCGAGCCCGGGCGGCCGGGCGGGGCGGGCCCAGCCGCCTCGACTTGCATCAGGCCGAGTGCGCCGGGAGAGACGCCGACGGCCCCGCCGCCGAGAAGCGCCGACGCACCCACCGCCGCCGCGAAGCGCCGACACAACCACCGCCGCCCAAGGACGCCGACACACCCGCACTCGGCGATCACCCGATCCGTCGCGGACGCTCGTTTCACGTGAAACACGAGTCCGCGCCAATCCACCGATCCACCGCCAGGCGCCCCCCTCGCAGCCGAGCCGAGACCGGTGCCGATCGCCGACTCGCTCGTTAGGAAGGAAGGATCCAGGCGCCCCCGTGACCCGTGTGCAAGCCACCCAGAGTTATCCACAGCGGTTTTCCACAGGCCCTCTCCGTTTCACGTGAAACAACACGCGGAAACCGTTGCTGAGCAGTGGATGACGCGGGGTGCTGGTGATGTCAGCGGCCTGTGGACAACCAGGTGGACAACCCGTTGTGGATCGACGGGGAACGCTCAGCCGCCCAGCCGCCAGGTAGGGACAGGCGTCGCCAACTCGGTTAGGGTCAGCGTCGTGCAGGACACCCCTCCCTCAGTCCCGGACTTCACCCAGTGGCCCTCCTTCCCCTTCGAGGGCGATCTCCACGTCAAGCAGCTCGACGAGCCGGTCCTCGTCGAACCTCCACGCCGCGGCGAGGGGAATCGGGAGTGCACGGCGTGCAACGCGCCGGACGAGGCGTACATCTGGGTGGGTGAGCGATGGCGGGTCCGGGCGATGGACCGGCCCACCGGCCTTCCGATGGTGCTGATCCTGGAGTCCCGGTCGCACCTCGACCTGGGCGACCTGCCGAACCTGCTCGCCGCCGAACTGGGCGTGATGACGGTACGGCTGGAGCGGGCCATCCGCTCACTGGACGGCGTAGCCCGGGTGCACGTCAACCGCTGGGGTGACGGCTCGGCGCACCTCCACATGTGGTTCCTGGCCCGGCCGTATGGGCGGCTGCAACTGCGGGGCACGTTCCTGTCCCTGTGGGACTCGATCCTGCCCCCGATCTCCGAGGCGCAGTGGCGGGAGAACCTGGCCATGGTGGCCGCGTGGCTGGCCGAGTTCGGTGGCCGTCCCCTGGCCGAGCCGCCCCGGATTCAGTGGCAGGCGCCGTCCAGCCTCACCGCCTCACCGGCCGGCGAGGTCGCCGAGGCGCCCGAGGAGGAGACCGCGTCGGTGATCGAGGCCGCGGACGAGATCCCGGAGAGCGAAGGATCGGCGGAGCCGGGCACGCCGGCGAAGGCCGAGGAGGCGCAGGAGAGCGAGTCGCCGACAAAGGCGGCCGAGTCAGCCTGACGTCACGGGCGGCGGGCGGCGGCGCGGCTCACGAGCGTGCCGAGCGCCCGCCCGAAGTCCAGCCCGGCCGCCTGGACGGCCAGCGGCAGCAGCGAGGTCTCGGTCATCCCCGGAGAGACGTTGACCTCCAGCACGTGCGGCTGTCCCTCCGCGTCGACGATCAGGTCGACCCGAGAGAGGTCGCGCAGGCCGAGCGCGGTGTGCGCGGCGAGCGCCACCTCGGCCACCCGCTCGGTCGTCGCCGGATCGAGCCGGGCCGGCGCGTGCCACGTGGTGCGGCCGGCGGTGTAGCGGGCGGCGTAGTCGTAGACGCCGTTGCGGGGCACGATCTCGACCGGGGGCAGGGCCTGCGGGCCCTCGCCGAGGTCGAGCACGGAGACCGCCACGTCCATCCCGGACACGTAGCGCTCCACCAGGGCCGTCTGGTCGTACGCGAAACAGCCGACCATGGCGGCCGGCAGCGACGCGGCGTCCCGGACCACGGCGGCGCCCAGTCCGGAGCCGCCCTGCGCGGGCTTGACCATCAGCGGCAGGCCGAGCCGGTCGGCGATCCGGTCCAGGACGGCAACAGCGCCCAGCTCGGAGAAGCGGTCGTGCGGCAGCGCCACCCAGTCGGGCGTCGGGATGCCCGCCTCGCGCAGCACCGCCTTGGCGGAGGGCTTGTCCCAGGCGAGCCGGGACGCGCGGGCGTCGCAGCCGACGTAGGGCACGTCGCAGAGGTCGAGCACGCCGCGCAGCGAGCCGTCCTCGCCGGTGGCGCCGTGCAGGGCGATCACTACGGCGTCCGGCGGGTCGGCCGCCAGGGCGGGCAGCAGCGCCACGTCGGCGTCCCGCAGCTCGGCCTCCACGCCGACCGCGCGCAGGGCGTCGAGCACCCGCCGGCCGGACCGGAGCGAGACGTCCCGCTCGTAGGAGAGTCCGCCGGCGAGCACCAGCACGTGCAGTTCGTCGGTGGCGGCGGGTCCGGTCACGGAAGTGTGTGGAGCAGGGCTGACGGCCATGCGGGAATCATGCCAAGTCGGGACCGGGCGCGTCCGAGCCGCCCTGCCGGCGCCGCGGACCCGCGCCGCCGACTGCCCCGAAGACCTTGCGCATGGCGATCTCCTGCTCCATCACCCCGGCCAGCCGGCGGACGCCCTCCCGGATCCGCTCCGGGGGCGGGAATGAGAAGTTGAGCCGCATGTTGCCGCTGCCGGTCCCGTCGGCGTAGAAGCCGGTGCCCGGCACGTACGCGACCCGGGCGGCGATCGCCCGCGGCATCATCGCCTTGGAGTCGAGGCCGTCCGGCAGGGTCGCCCAGACGAAGAGGCCACCGCCCGGGGTGGTCCAGCTGGTGCCCGCCGGCATCAGGTCCGCGAGCGCGTCCAGCAGCGCGTCCCGGCGCTCGCGGTAGACCTCCCGGTAGACCTTGAGCTGCTGCCGCCAGGGCATGGTGCCGAGGTACGTCGACACGGCGGCCTGCGCGTAGCCGCTGGGGCAGAGGATCTGCGCCTCGCTGGCGATGACCAGCTTGTCGCGGACCGCGTGGGGGGCGAGGATCCAGCCCACCCGCAGGCCGGGCGCGAACGTCTTGGAGAAGGTGCTCAGGTAGAACACCCCGTCGCGCCGCCGGGCCCGCAGCGGCGCGGGTGCCTCGCCCTCGAAGCCGAGCTGACCGTAGGGGTCGTCCTCCACCACCAGCAGCCCGGCGCGCTCGCAGATGTCGAGCACCCGCTCGCGCCGCTCCTCGCTCAGGGTCACGCCGGTCGGGTTCTGGTAGGTGGGGATGGTGTAGAGGAACTTCACCCGTCGGCCGGCCCGGGCCAGGTCGGCGATGGCCGTCTCCAGCGCCTCCGGGATCAGCCCCTCGGAGTCCATCGGCACGTGCGCCACCTGGGCCTGGGCGGCCTGGAACACCCCGAGTGCGCCGACGTACGTCGGGCCCTCGGCGAGCACCACGTCTCCCGGGTCCAGGAAGAGCCGAGCCACCAGGTCGAGTGCCTGCTGGCCGCCGACGGTGACCACCACGTCCTCCGGCGAGGCGCCGCACGACGCGTCGATCCCGGACAGCGCCATCACCTCGCAGATCCGCTCGCGCAGCTCCGGGGTGCCCTGGCCGATGCCGTACTGGAGGGTGGTGGCGCCGTGCTCGGCGCCGAGCCGGCCGAGCATCTCGCCGACTGCGTCGAGCGGCAGCGCCGCGATGTAGGGCGCGCCGCCGGCGAGCGAGACCACCTCCGGCCGGCTGGCCACCGCGAAGAGTGCCCGGATCTCGGAGGCCGTCATCCCCCGGACCCGCCGGGCGTACCGGTCGGTGTAGTCGTCGAGCGTCGTGCCGGTCATGACATCACCTCGATCGGGTGTCGGCGGGGCTGCCGCCCGGTGTGGTACCCGCGATGCCGGCAACCATGGCGGCGCGGGACGCCGGTTGGTCGATCGTAATCCGCGCGGGCCAGGACCGGGCCCGCCGTGTGGGTACGTCCACATCCCGGACCGGCCCTCCCCGGCTCGGGTGGGGGTTCGCGCGTCCACTCCCGTAGCGGCGGGCAGAAGCGTACGATCGCTCGTCGGGGGCCGAAAGTTGGCGGCGGACCGCGGTGGTCTTCGCCGGCGAGCCTATGGGTGGGGTGCTCATGTCGCGACGTCTGGTCAGTCTGACCCTGGACACGCTGGAGGACCTGCCCCGCTCCTGCCGGCAGTGCGTCTACTGGGAGCTGGACCCGGTCTCGGCCGAGCGCGCGTGCGCCGCCGGTGACCCGGGCCTGGAGAAGGAGGCCTGGGTCTCCCAGACGCTCCTGGAGTGGGGCTCCTGCGGCAAGCTTGCGTACGTCGACGGGATGCCCGCCGGTTTCGTCATGTACGCCCCGCCGGCCTACGTCCCGCGCTCGATGGCGTTCCCCACCTCGCCGGTCTCCGCGGACGCCGCGCTGCTGATGACCGCCCACGTGGTGCCCGCCTTCGCCGGCGGCGGCCTGGGCCGGATGCTGGTCCAGGGCGTGGCCCGGGATCTCACCAAGCGCGGCATCAAGGCGATCGAGGCGTTCGGCGACGCGAAGTTCGGCGACGACGGGGACGACCCCACCCGCGCCTGTCTCGCGCCGGCCGACTTCTTCCTCTCGGTCGGCTTCAAGACGGTCCGCCCGCACCCGCGCTACCCCCGGCTGCGCCTGGAGCTGCGCACCGCGTTGAGCTGGAAGTCCGACGTCGAGTACGCGCTGGAGAAGCTGCTCGGCTCGATGAGCCCGGAGACGCTGCTCCGCCCGGTCCGGCCGGCTCCGGCGACCCGCTCGATGAGCTGAGGGCCGGGAGGCTCAGTCCACCACCGTGCCGGCGGCCACCACGGCCCGCAGCTCGCTCACGTCGATCGAGCCGGTCGGCACGTCCCGCTCGATCGGGTAGTACATCCGCTGCACGGCGGCCACGATCGCCTCGACCACCCGGTCCCGGAACCTGGGGTCGACCAGCCGGCCCCGGTCGGCCGGCGAGGTCAGGTAGCCCACCTCGACCCGGACGGCCGGCATCCGGGTCAGCCGTAGCAGGTCCCACGTCTTGGCGTGGGTACGGCAGTCCCGCAGCCCGGTGCGGGCCACGATCTCCCGCTGCACCAGCCCGGCCAGCCGCTCCCCGGTGGCCGAGGTGACGCCGTTGTTCGTGCCGTAGTGGTAGGTGGCCACCCCGTCGGCCGCCGGGTTGGCGTGCCCGTCGGTGTGCAGCGAGATGAAGACGTCGGCGCCGAGGGAGTTGGCCAGCTGGGCCCGGTCCGCGTCCGGCAGGCAGGTCCGTGGGGACGGGCCCCGGGTGAGCTGCACGCGTACGCCGGCCGCGGCGAGCCGCCCCTCCAGCCGGCTGGCCAGGTCGTGCACGATGTCCGCCTCGGTCCAGCGCAGCGGGCCGTCGGGCACGACCATGCCCGGGTCGGTGCCGCCGTGCCCGGGGTCGATCACCACGGTCCGCCCGACCAGGGTCGGCCCGGCCTGCCGGATGGCGTCGGACTCGCGGAGCCACTGTGGCCGCCCACCGACCACCTTGCGGCCGAGGCGGCGCAGCGCGTTGATGGTGTGCGGGCCGCACGACCCGTCCGGTTTCAGCCCCATCTCCCGCTGGAACTGGGCGACCGCGCGGGAGGTGCGGATGCCGTAGATGGCGTCGGCGCGGCCCACGTCGTAGCCCATCTCCAGGAGTCGTTCCTGGAGTGACCGGACGTCCTCGCCGATCAGCGGCTCGGGGACCGCGTGGTAGAGGGTGCGCGCGCCGAACCGCCAGCGGGCCGCGTCGAGCGCCTGCCAGGTCTCCGCGCCCACCCGCCCGTCCACGCTCAGGCCGCGGGACTGCTGGAACGCGCGGACCGCGCGCTCGGTCTCCGCGTCGAAATCGTCGTCCCCGCCGCCGGTCGGAAGCAGCTCCAGGCCGGTGAGGACGGTACGGATCTCGGCCACCGCGGGTCCCCGGTCACCGGGTCGGATGGGACGCACGACGACCCCCTCTGCACGGACGCTGGCTGACCGGAGACTTCGAGGTGCTTCCCCGCCGGGGACGCTTACGGAGCGTACCGTGACCGGTCACCGACCGGCCCGGGTTCGCCGCAGGTGCGAACGGCGGAACCCCCGTCACCCGGGATCGGGTGACGGGGGTTCCGGCGGTGTCGGGCGTCGGCTCAGAGCGCCGACTCGATGAGCTTGACCAGCTCACCCTTCGGCTTGGCGCCGGCGATGGACTGCACCGGCTCGCCGTTCTTGAAGATGGTCAGGGTCGGCACGGACATCACCCGGTAGGTGCGTGCCGTCTCGGGGTTCTCGTCGATGTTGAGCTTGACGATGGTGACCTGGTCAGCCATCTCGCCCGCAATCTCCTCCAGCAGCGGCGAGACCTTGCGGCACGGACCGCACCACTCCGCCCAGAAGTCGACCAGAACCGGCTTGTCGGACTTCAGCACGTCGCTCGCGAAGCTCGCGTCCGTGACCGCCTTGGTTGCTCCCACTATGAACCCCTCCTCCGGGACCTTTTTGCGAAAATCTTTCAGCCTTGCAGGGTGGCGATGAAGCGCTCGGCGTCCAGGGCGGCGGCACAGCCCGTGCCGGCCGCCGTGATCGCCTGCCGGTAGGTGTGGTCGACCACGTCACCGGCGGCGAAGACACCCGGGATGCTGGTCCGGGTGCTCGGCGCCTGCACCTTCACGTATCCCTCGTCGTCGAGTTCGACCTGGTCCCGGAACAGCTCACTGCGCGGGTCGTGGCCGATCGCCACGAAGACGCCGGTGACGTCCAGCACCTTGCTCTCGCCGGTGTGCACGTTGCGCACCCGTACGCCGCTGACCTTGCCGTCCTCGCCGAGGATCTCCTCGATAACGCTGTTCCACTCGACCTTGATCTTCTCGTTGCCGAGGGCGCGGGCCGCCATGATCTTGCTGGCGCGGAACGAGTCGCGGCGGTGGATGATCGTCACCGACTCGGCGAACCGGGTGAGGAAGCTGGCCTCCTCCATCGCCGAGTCGCCGCCGCCGACCACCACGATGTGCTGGTTGCGGAAGAAGAAGCCGTCACAGGTGGCGCAGGACGACACGCCGTGACCCAGGTATTCCTGCTCGCCCGGCACACCCAGCGGCCGCCAGGCCGAGCCGGTGGAGAGGATGACCGCCTTGGCCCGGTAGGCGGTCTCGCCCACCCAGACGGTGCTGACCGCGTCCGAGCCGGTGTCACCGGTGTCCTTCAGCTCGACCCGGGTCACGTCGTCGGTGAGGAACTCGGCGCCGAACCGCTCGGCCTGCTTGCGCATGTTGTCCATCAGCTCGGGGCCGAGGATGCCGTCGGCGAAACCGGGGAAGTTCTCCACCTCGGTGGTGGTCATCAGCGCGCCGCCGGACTGCACGCCCTCGATGACCAGCGGCTTGAGGTTGGCGCGCGCGGCGTAGACCGCCGCCGTGTAACCGGCCGGCCCGGAGCCGATGATGATCAGGTTGCGGACCTCGTCCACTGCCGTCTCCCGATGTGTGTGTTCGTCACCGGCGCGCACCGATGTCGATCCCGAGTGCCGACGGCTCAGCGGCGCCGGCGCCTGACTTGCAGAACGTCATCGTACGAAGCGGGGATTCCCGAGCCGGTCATCCGGTGGGTCACGTCACGTGGCAGGACACGCCCGGGTGACCGCGACCTCACCCTACCCGCGCTGTGTAGCGGGTGTCCGCGCCGGACCCGGGGACCCCGCACTCGGGTCCGCTCACCCAGGCCCACCGGGCGCCGCCCGCGTCCGTGAAGCTGACCACCAGCGCCGGGCCACCCCGGAACCGGGCGTAGTCGACCAGGTCGACGGTGAGCGGGCCGGCCCCGTGTTCGGCGCCGATCTCGGACAGGCAGGAGGCCAGCGCCTCGGGGCGGGCGAGCCGGTCCAGCCCGGCGGCGGCCGTGACCCGGTGCTCGTCCTGCCCGGTCGCCGGGCTCGCCTTGTCGCTCTCCACCGCCGTGGAGGGCCCGGCGTACGTGGCCGGCATGCGGGAGAGCGCGTCGGGGGTGTAGTCGGTGCCGCTGTGCCGGGGCGGCGCGGTGGTTCGGAACGGCGCGGCGGCCAGCGGGGCGGCCTCGCCGTCGACCCGACTGCCCGCGCTGTCGGCCGCCCCGGTGACCCGGCCGCCTCCCGCGTCGACGAGGTGGCTGACCCCGAACCCGACGGCGGTCACCGAGGCGGCGGCCAGCGCGACCGGACCGGCGAGCCGGGTCCAGCGCCGGGCGCGGCGTCCCGGTCCGGTGTTCCGGCCCGGCCGGCCCGTGCCGGCGGCCGGATGGGTGCCCCGGCTGGGCTGCGCCGGCACCGCGGCCGGTGCCGAATCGGGGTCGGCGGGGTCGGACGCGAGGTCGCCGGTCGGGGCCGGGCCGGCGCCGGCGAGCGCCGCGGTGATCCGGTCCGCCACGGTGGGCGGCAGCTCCGGGGCGGGCTCGGCGGCCCAGTCGGCCAGGTCGGCGTGGACCAGCTCGACCGCCCGGGCCAGGGCGGCGTACGCCTCGCCCCAGGCCGGGTCGTGTTCGACCAGCCGGGCGACGGTGTCCTGCTCCGGGGTGCCGTCCAGCGCCCCGCCGAGGTAGTCGGCGAGCAGGTCGTGGTCGACCTCGCTGAACTCCCGGGAAGTCACGTCTCCTCCTGGCTGGCATCCCGCCGGGACCATCCCGACGTGGATCCGACGCCCTCGGGTGGCCGCGGGTTCCCGCCGGTGACCCGGGGCACGTCCGCGACGTCGTCGGAGCCGGTCCGCAGGTGCCCGAGGAGGACGGCAAGCCGGGCGCGGCCCCGGGCGCACCGGCTCTTCACCGTCCCCTCGGCGACCCCGAGCATCCGGGCCACCTCGGCCACCGGGTAGCCCTGCACGTCCACCAGGACCAGCGCGGCGCGCTGCTCGACGGGGAGCGCGGCGAGGGCCTGCCGGACCACCAGGGCGGTGTCGTGGTCCCGGGCCGGCGCGGCCGGCTCCACCCCGCCGGTGTGCCGGCCGGGCTCCCCGTCGGTGTGCACCCCGTCCGGCAGTGGGACCGTGGCGTGTGTCTGGCGCCGCCGCATCCGGTCCAGGCAGGCGTTGACCACGATCCGGTGCAGCCACGTGGTGACCGCCGAATCGCCGCGGAACCGCGCCGCAGCGCGGTGCGCCGACAGCAACGCGTCCTGGAGGGCGTCGGCCGCCTCCTCGCGGTCGCCGAGCGTACGCAGGGCCACCGCCCAGAGCCGGTCGCGGTGCCGGTGGAACAGCTCGGTGAAAGCGTCCCGGTCACCGGCGACGTGCGCCCGCAGCAGGTCCAGGTCGGACATCCCGCTCGGCGGGCCGTCGCCGGTCGCCGGCCCGGGGGTGGCCCCGCCGCGACCCGCCATCACCACGTCCGACGGAGGCGGCGCACCGGGCGGGGCGAACGGCTCACGAGCCCTGGACCGTGAGTTCCTGGACGCCGAGCTTCCAGCCACCGCCGCTGTCCTTCTCGGGCAGTTCGGTGATCCAGAAGAGGAGGTACTGGTACTTCTTCTCCGGGTCGAACCCGTCGAAGGTCATCGTGGTGCCGTCGTGCTCCTCGAACGGCTGCCCGATCCGCTCGGTGTAGGCGGCGACGAGCTGCTTGTCGCCCGAGGAGCTGGACGGGTACTCGCCCGTGCCCGCGCGCAGCTCCGCGGAGGCGCCGGTGGACGACAGGGTGGCCTGGATCGACTTGACCGTGTGCGGGGCGCCGAGGTCGATCCAGATCCCCATGCCCTTCTTCAGGCCGCCGAACTTGCCGTTGTTCCGGTAGCTGGCCGTCTCCCAGCCCTCGTTCGGGTCGCCGTCGATCACCTTCTCGGCGTCCCGCACCTCGGCGCGGTCCCGGCTCTCCGGGTCGATGATCCGGACGTCCTGGATGTTCAGCTTGCGAACTGGCGCGGCCGGCGCGCTGGTGCCGTTCCCGGCGGGCGCGCTGCTGGACGGCTGGGCCACCGGCTCCTGCCCCGGGTCCTTGTCGTCGCCGAGGGCGCTGATCCCGATGAGCAGCCCGACCAGGGCGACCGCCAGCAGGCCGGCGATGCCCAGGGCGACCTTGCGGCCGCCGGCCGCGGCCAGCGGCGAGGGCTCGTCCCCGGTGTCGGCGGTGAAGCTCAGCGGACCGGCCTGCTCCAGGAAGTGCTCGTCGGCGGGGATGTCGAGCCGGTTCAGCTCGGCCGACAGCACGTCCGACGAGGGCGGAGCGATCTCCGGGTCGAGCAGGTCCATGGTGAGGTCGTCGAGGTACGCCGGCACCCCGGCGCGCACCTGGCGGGGCGCGGCGATGGAGCCGCCGGCGTCCCGGACCGCGTCGGGGAGGGCGGCGCGGCCGTGACCGGCGGTGGCGCCGTGCAGCGGGGCCTCGCCGTGCGGCCAGTGGCCGGTCAGGGCGAAGTAGAGGACGCCGCCGACCGCCCGCAGGTCGTTCTCCTGGCTGTCCGCCCCGTCGGTGCGCGCGTCGGCCAGCACCACGCGGCCGTCGTCGCTGATCATCACGGTGCCGGGATGGACGTTGCCGTGCACCATGCCGGTGGCGTGCACGGCGGCGAGGGCGCTGGCGACGGAGCTGCCGATGGCCGTGGCCCGGGCCGGGTCCAGCGGACCGTCGGCGGTCACCAGCTCGCGCAGCGACTGCCCGTCCACCCATTCGCGGACCACGTAGGCCCGGTCGGCCTCGTCGATCGCGTCGTAGACGCCGACCAGGTTGGGGTGGATCACCCGGCTGGCCGCGACGGCCGCCTGGAGCATCTCGGTGGCGGAATCGCCACCCGGGTAGCGGAGGACCACCGCGACCGGACGGCGCAGCACGACGTCGACCCCGCGCCAGACCAGCCGGCCCGCGCTGTCGTTGTTGATGTGCTCGACCAGCTCATACCGCTCGGCCAGGACCTCACCGACCGCGGGAGCACCGAAGGTCACGACCGGCGGAGAGGTCTCCTCCGCCTCCTGACCCTCGCCGACCTGGGTCACCCGTCCTCCCTCGGTGATCGTGTCGATCGATGGACCCGTGCTGCTGGGCATGTGGCTTCCCGCTCTGCCTTGGCTGGAACCGGCAGACCGGTGTCGACGCCCGCGTCGGCACCCGCCGTGCCCGTCGAGAGTGACCTTACCCGGGATGCCCGGTTCTCCGACATGTCATCTTCCCGCCCGAGTCGGTGGGACGCCAGTGACCGTGGGGATCGGCCGGGTAACGGCCCGGTCGGGCCACGTCGCTGGGACACGCACGCCCAATCTAGATGTTGACGGCAAGTAGTCGGCGCAGGGGCGCACCGGTGTGGCGGCCTCCGTGACGCGGCTGGATTTCCCCTGCTCCGGCCGGTCAGCCTCAGCCGTACGGTTGGTTGTCCACAGGCCGAGAGGCCCATTGGGCGGGGGAACCCTGAGTTATCCACAGCCGTATCCCCAGGCTGGTGATCGTCGTTCACCGTCCGTCATGGGCGCTGGTCGAGGTCATCGCCCGAGCCGGCGGCGGACCATACCGACCACCTCGGTGATCTCGCCGATGCGCAGCACCATGGCCAGCCCGAGGTACGTCGCGCCGATCACCGCCCCGCCGATCACCAGCTGAACGGCGGCGGCGAGCCAGCTCAGGTGCGCCGGGTCGCCGGGGAGCAGCTTCACCACCAGCAGGCCGACCAGCGCCGCGCCCAGCGCGGCGATCACCACCCGGCCCATGGTCCGCATGATCCCGCCCAGCCCGATCCGGCCGACCCTCGGGCGCAGCAGCAGCGCCGAGATGACCGCCGCGGCCACGTACGAGATCGCGTTGCCGAGCATCATGCCGGCGGCCGCGAAGGTGGCCGAGAAGGCCAGGTAGAGGCCGACCTGGAGGAGCACCCGCAGGGCGACCACCGGGATGTTGACCAGCGCCGGCGTGCGGGTGTCCGGCAGCGCGTAGAAGGCGAAGGTGAAGAGCTGGCTGATCGCGAAGGGCACCAGGCCGATCGCCGCCACGAGCAGCACGGTCGAGGTGGCCACCGCGTTGTCGCCGGTGAAGGCGCCGTACCGGAAGACCACCACCGAGATCGGGCCGGCCAGCACCGCGTAGCAGACCGCGATCGGGGCGAGCACCGCGGTGACCATCCGGGTGCCCCGGGACAGGTCGGCGGTGACGTCCCGGAACCGGCCGTCGGCCGCGGCCGCGCTCATCCGGGGCATCAGCGCGGTGATGATCGAGACGGCGATGATGCCGTGGGCCATCATCAGCAGCAGGAAGACGTTGTTGTAGATCAGCAGACCGGCGCTGTCCTGGCCCGCCGCCCGGGTGAGCAGGTTGACCACCACGAAGAGGCCGAGCTGGTTGACCGCGACATAGCAGAACATCCAGACGCCGAGCTGGGCCAGCTCGCGCAGCCCCAGCTCGCGGAAGTCGAAGCGCAGCTTCCACCGGAAGCCGACCTTGCGCAGGGCCGGCAGCAGCCCGGCCGCCTGGACCGCCACGCCGAGCAGGGCGCCCCCGCCGACCAGCAGGATCTGCCCCCAGCCCATGTCCTCCGGCCGGATCGCCTCCGCGCCGTAGATCAGGATGTAGAGGCCGAAGGCGCCGATCACCACCAGGTTGTTGAGGATCGGCGCCCACATCGGTGCGGCGAAGTGCCCCCGGGTGTTCAGCACCGCGGCGATCAGCGCGCTCAGGCCGGTGAAGAACAGCATCGGGAGCATCAGGTACGACAGGTTGGTGACCAGGTCGGTGTAGTGCTCGTCCTTGCCACTGGCGTAGAGGGCGGTCAGCACCGGGGCGCCGGCCATCGCGATCAGCGCGGTGGCGGCCAGGGCGAGCACGGCCAGGGTCAGCAGCCGCTGGGCGTACGCCTCACCCCGGTCGGGGTCGGTCTTGCGGCGGCGGACCAGCACCGGGATCAGCACGCTGGTGAGCACGCCGCCGAGCAGGAACTCGTAGACCTGGTTCGGCAGGAACTGGGCGGTGGTGAACACGTTGCCGACCAGGTTGCCGAGCGCCGCGCCGACCATCAGGTTGCGGACGAAGCCGGTGCCCCGGCTGACCAGGCTGCCGATCGCCATCACCGCGCTGTTCGCCGCGGCGCTGGTCTCCGCGACCACCTCCTGGGGCGGCGCGGTGGCCTCGACCCCCGGCTGGTTCAGCGGCTCCGCCGAGATGAAGGTCGCGCCGTCGTCCGGCGGCAGACCGCCGCCGTGCGAGTTCGCGCTGCGGTAGAGCCCGCCGCCCATCTCCCAGCCTCCAAGGGGTATGCCAGAGCTGGGCCTCGCCGGCCCGCCCAACGAGACCTTAGTCAACCTCGGCCCGTTACCCGCGCCCGGCGCAGGAGATGCGGCCCCGGCCCGATAGGCTGGCGATCCCATGTCCGAAGCCTCCGCCTCCCACGCCGCCGACCGCCGCGACCTGACCGCCGCGCAGCGCAACGCCGTCGCCGAACTCCTCCGCGTCTCCCCGGTCGCCGACGAGCTGGGCCGGCGCTTCGCGCAGGCCGGTCACGAACTGCACCTCGTGGGCGGTTCGGTCCGGGACGCCCTGCTCGGCCGCCTCGGTGAGGACCTGGACTTCTGCACCGATGCGCACCCGGACGAGACGATCCGGATCATTCGCGGCTGGGCCGAGTCGATCTGGGAGACCGGCCGGGAGTTCGGCACCATCGGCTGCCAGCGCGACGGGCTCCGGCTGGAGATCACCACCTTCCGCGCCGAGGCGTACGACCAGGTCAGCCGGAACCCGATCGTCGAGTACGGGACCAACCTGGTCGACGACCTCAAGCGCCGGGACTTCACCGTCAACGCGATGGCGGTCAGCGTTCCCGAGCACCGGTTCACCGACCCGTACGGCGGCCTGGCCGACCTGGCCGCGAAGATCATCCGTACTCCCGGCACGCCGCAGGAGTCGTTCCGGGACGACCCGCTGCGGATGTTGCGCGCGGCCCGGTTCGCCGCCCAGCTGCGCTTCGCGGTCCACCCGGACGTCCGCGAGGCGATGACGCGGATGGCCGCCGACCTGGACCGGATCACCGCCGAGCGGATCCGGGACGAGTTCACCAAGCTGCTCTGCGGCGCCGACCCGATCACCGGGCTGCGGCTGCTGGTCGACACCGGGCTGGCCGAGCGCTTCCTGCCGGAGCTGACCGGCCTCAAGCTGGAGATCGACGAGCACGCCCAGCACAAGGACGTCTACGAGCACACGCTCACCGTGGTCGCCAACGCCATGTCGATGGAGGAGGGCGGCTGCGACTTCGTGCTGCGGATGGCCGCGCTCATGCACGACGTGGGCAAGCCGGCCACCAAGGCGGTCGGCCCGGACGGCCGGGTCAGCTTCCACCACCACGAGGTGGTCGGCGCCCGGCTGACCAAGGCCCGGATGAAGGCGCTGCGCTATCCCAAGGACGTGACGTCCCAGGTGGTCAAGCTGGTCGGCCTGCACCTGCGCTTCTACGGGTACGGCCGCGGCGAGTGGACCGACTCGGCGGTCCGGCGGTACGTCACCGACGCCGGTGACCTGCTGTCCCGCCTGCACAAGCTGACCCGCTCCGACTGCACCACCCGCAACCGGCGCAAGGCGTCCCAGCTCGCCGCCGACTACGACGCGCTGGAGGAACGGATCGCCCGGATCGCCGCCGAGGAGGACCTGGCCCGGGTCCGTCCCGACCTCGACGGCAACGCGATCATGGAGCTGCTCGGCGTACCGCCGGGTCCCCTCGTCGGGCGGGCGTGGCAGTACCTGAAGGAGCTGCGGCTGGAGCGCGGCCCGCTGGAGCGGGACGAGGCCGAGGCCGAGCTGCTGCGCTGGGCCCGGGAGCAGGGCGTCGTCGGCTGACGCCGGCGGGCCGGCAGACGACGATACGCCGGCGTGTCGACCGAACGGTTGACGCGCGAAGGTCGATGTCTCCCGCATGATGTTGGTCATCACCGACCTCCCGATTCGAGGGTGAGGCGGTTCTGATCGCATCCGCCCGTCCGGTTCGGACGGTTCTGGACACGGGGAGAATCCTCAGTGAGAAACCACGGTGCGTTGCGCCGCGCTGCCCTGGTGGGGCTCGCCCTCACCTCGGCAACCTCCATCATTTGCGCCGCCACGAGCGGCCCCGCGCTTGCCGATCCGGCCGGCCCGAAGCGTGCCCCGGTCCGGGGCGCCGACGCGGCCGAGGCGGTCCCCGGCCGCTACATCGTCGTCCTGAAGGACGGCAAGGCCAGTGCCGCGAAGGTGCGGTCCGCCGCGTCGGCCCTCGCCGGCGAGCACGGCGGCACCGTCCGCCGGGTGTTCGGCAAGGCGCTGCACGGCTACTCCGCCAGCATGGACCGCCGGCAGGCCGAGCGCCTCGCCGCGGACCCGGACGTCGCGTACGTCCAGCAGGTGCAGCGCTGGTCGGCCACCGGCAGCCAGAGCGGCACGCCGTCCTGGGGTCTGGACCGGATCGACCAGACCACCGCGAAGGCCAACGGCGTCTACACCTACCCGACGACCGGGGCCGGCGTGACCGCGTACGTCATCGACACCGGCATCGACATCGACCACCAGGACTTCGGCGGTCGGGCCAGTTACGGCTACGACGCGATCGAGCAGGACGACGTGGCACAGGACTGCGACGGCCACGGCACGCATGTGGCCGGCACCATCGGCGGCACGAAGTACGGCGTGGCCAAGGACGTCAACCTCGTCGCCGTGCGGGTGCTCGACTGCGAGGGCAGCGGCAACAGCGAGCAGGTCATCGCCGGCATCGAGTGGGTCACCACGCACGCCACCGGGCCGGCCGTGGCGAACATGAGCCTCGGCTTCCCCGGCACCGACCAGGCGGTCAATGAGGCGCTCATCAACTCCATCGCCTCCGGCATCACGTACGCCGTCGCGGCCGGCAACAGCTGGGAGGACGCCTGCGGTGTCTCCCCGGCGAACGTGGGGGCGGCCATCACGGTCGGCGCCACCGACCAGGTGGACTTCCGGGCCTGGTTCTCCAACTACGGCCGCTGCCTGGACACCTTCGCGCCGGGCACCGGCATCGTCTCCGCGAAGATGGGCACCACCGACGGCTCGGTGGCGATGAACGGCACCTCGATGGCCTCCCCGCACGTGGCGGGCGCCGCCGCGCTGCTGCTGGAGGCCCACCCGACCTGGACACCGCAGCAGGTGCGCGACTCCATCGTCACCACCGGTGTGGGCGGCGCGGTGCACGACACCATGGGCTCGATCGACCGGCTGCTGCACGTCGGCACGGTCCCGACCGCCCGCGCCTCGTACGGGCTGAAGGCCCGGGTCAACGGCCGCTACGTGACCGCGGAGAGCGGCGGCGCCAAGCCGCTGATCGCCCGGGGCACCGGCATCGGGGCGTGGGAGAAGTACGACGTGGTCGACGCCGGCAGCGGCCTGGTCGGGCTGCGCGCCCGGGCCAACAACAAGTTCGTGACCGCGGAGAGCGCGGGCGCCAAGCCGCTGATCGCCCGCTCCGCCTCGATCGGCGCCTGGGAGAAGTTCCAGATCGTCGACAACACCGACGGCACGATCAGTCTGAAGGCGACCATCAACGGCCGGTACGTCACCGCGCCGAGCACCACCTCCCCGCTGATCGCCAGCAAGACCGCGATCGGCACCGCCGAGAAGTTCGACTTCGACGCGTCGGCCCCGGTCGTCGGCATCAAGTCCCTGGCCAACGGGAAGTTCGTCACCGCGGAGAGCAGCGGCACGCTGCCGCTGATCGCCCGGTCCGCCAGCGTCGGGGCCTGGGAGAAGTTCGAGATCGTCAGCGTCGGCGACGGCTTCTTCGGCCTCAAGGCACTGGTCAACGGCAAGTTCGTGACCGCCGAGAGCGCGGGCGCGAAGCCGCTGATCGCCCGGTCCGCCTCGGTCGGTCTGTGGGAGACGTTCGACTTCCTCGACTACAACCCGGACGGCTCGATCTACCTGCGGGCGTACGTCGACGGGCAGGCGGTCACCGCCGGCAGCACCGGCGCCAGCCAGCTCATCTCCAGCCGCACCATCGACTGGGACAGCGAGACCCTGGGTCTCGGCATCGGCGAGAAGTTCGTCGTCGCGGTCATCTGACCGACCACATAACGGCGCCCGCCGGAATCCCCCCAAGGGGAACCGGCGGGCGCCGTCGTGTCACGGGTTGACGGCGGTGCCGTCCACGGTGTTCCTGCCGTTGGTGTGCGCGCCGCCCAGCTTGGCGAGCAGCCCGGCCAGGTCGATGCCGGTGAGGTCGCTGCCGAGCTGGAGGCCCTGCGCCACGTTGCCGGCGACCGACTTGGTCAGCGACGAGGCGCCGTCGGTGGAGATGACGGTCATCTTGTCGATCGCGCCGATCGGGGCGCTGGCCGCCTCGACCACCTGCGGCAGCACCTTGACCAGCAGGTCGAGCACCGCGGCCTCGCCGTACGCAGCGAACGCCTCGGCCTTGCGGGCCATCGCGTCGGCCTCGGCCTGCCCCTTGGCCAGGATGGCCGCGGCCTCGGCCTGACCCTCGCGCTCGACCGCCTCGGCGATCGCGGAACGCCGGCGCTGCTCGGCCTCACCCTCCTTGGCACCCTCGATCGCGTTCGCCTCGGCCAACGCGGCCCGCCGGGCCCGCTCGCCCTCACCGGTGAGGCGGGCCTGCTCGGCGGCGGCCTGGGCGGCGGCGATGGTGGCCTGCCGCTGCGCGTCCGCGTTGAGCACCGCCGCGTTCCGGGACGCCTCGGCCTCCTGCTCGACCTTGTAGCGGGCCGCGTCGGCCGGCTTGCGCACCTCGGTGTCGAGCTGACGCTGCTTCAGCTCGGCGTTGCGCTCGGCCACCTTCTGCTGCTCGGACAGGATCGCCTGGTCCCGCTCGGCCTGGGCGAGCGGGCCGGCCGCCGCCGACCTCGCCTTGGCCGCGTCGATCTCGGCCTGGATGGCGGCCTGCTTGAGCGACAGGTTCCGGTTCGCCTCGGCGATCGCCTCCTCGGCGAGCAGCCGCTCCTGCTCGGCCTGCTGCCGGGCCCGTGCCTCGGCGATGGCCGCGTCCTTGAGCACCCGGGCCGCCTCGGGCCGGCCCAGGTCGGACAGGTACGACCCCTCGGCCAGGATGTCCTGGAGCTGGAAGGTGTCCAGCACCAGGCCCTGGTTCGTCATCGAGTGCTCGGCCTCCTCGGCGACCGCGCTGGCGAACGCGGCCCGGTCCCGGATGACCTCCTCGACGGTGAGCCGGCCGACGATCGAGCGCAGCGCGCCGGCCAGCACCTCCCGGGTGAAGTCCTCGATCTCGTCCTGCTGGTGCAGGAACCGCTGGGCGGCCGCGCGGATGGCGTCCTCGGTACCGCCGACCTTGACGATCGCCACGCCGTGCAGGTCGGTGCGGATGCCCTGCTTGCTCACCGCGCCCTTGATGCCGACGTCGATCCGCCGGCTGGACAGGTCGAGGGACTGGAGCTTCTGCACCACGGGCAGCACGAAGACCGACGCGCCGAGCACGACCTTCTGCCCCGACATGTCGGTGGAGCGTCCGCCGTCGGCGGTCTGGGTGGTCCGGCCCTTGCGGCCGGTGACGATGAACGCCTCGTTCGGGCCGGCCACCTTGATCCGGGACAGCACGAAGAGGACGAGGACGACGGCGAGGAGGACCGCGCCGCCGATGGCGACGAGCAGGGGCATGGGAGTTCCCGTCTGTGCTGGGGCGAATCAGTAGGTCTCGACGTGCACGCTGGTCTCGCTGAGCGCTTCGACCACGAAGATCCGGGCGCCGACCGGGATCGGATGGTCGGCGCGGGCGTTGAGTTTGACCGGCTGGCCGGCGAGGCGTACCCGGACCTCGCCGTAGCCGTTGGCGGGGACCGGGGTCACCACCAGGCCGATCGCGCCGACCAGGTGGGCCCGGGTCGGCGTGGCGTCCGTGCGCATGTTCCGGGCCGCGCGGCTGAGCCGGGCCGCCAGCCAGCCGGTGGGCACGGCGGCGAACGCGCCGCCCGCCACCGCCGCCGCGATCATTCCGGGGGTACGCCCACCGAGCAGCTCGTTGACGATCGCGGCGCCGAAGCCGAACGCACCGGTGAACCCGGCGACCGCCTCCAGCGACACCGGCCCGTCGACGTCCGGATGGCCGAGGTGGAGCACGCCCGACCCGAGCAGGGCGAGCGTCAGCACGCCGACCCCGGCCCCACCGATGATCAGGAAGATGAGCGTCCCCGTGGCCACGACCTGCACGGTATCGATGGCGTGCAACATCGACTACTGAGCGAACGGTCAACGCGGCGCGACGGTCACCTCCAGATCGACCAGCTGTTTCGGCAGCGGCTGACGGACCAGTTCCCGGCCGGACGGATCGGCGAGCACGAAGTCCCGCGACCCGTGCGGCCGCCGGTAGAGCAGCCGGTCGTCGGCGACCCAGACGACGTCGGCGGTGGGCAGCGGATTCACCACCCGGCCGGTCGCCGTCTCGACCAGCAGCGGTTCCTGCTGGCCCTGCACGACCACGAGCCTGCCGTCCGGCGACCAGGCGTCCGGGCCGACCGGTCCGCCGGGCATGGTCACCAGCCGGGTGGGCCGGCCGGTGTCGACCGACAGGAGTTGTACGCCCTTGGCGAGATCCCGGGGCTGGCTCTCCGAGCGACGCTTGCTCAGCGTCAGCGCCACCTCCCGGCCGTCCGGCATCCAGGTGAATTCGCAGGAGTCTGCGCAGGGCCAGCCGAGGAGGCCCACCGGATGGACCTGTCTGGTGCCGTCCAGGTGCAGCACGATGAAGCCGAAGTGGTCCAGCTGGTGGGTGGTGAACAGCAGCCGCTGTCCGTCCGGCGACCAGCGCGGCGTGGAGAGTGCCCGGCCCACCTCGTACCAGTGGGTCTTTCCGCTGGCGAGGTCGAACAGGCCGATCTCCCGGGGTCGGTCGTCGTCGCGGACCGCGACGAGGGTGCCGGTCGGTGCCGGGAAGATGCCGTCGTAGCGGTCGGTGCTGAAGTAGCGACCCCGTTTCCGGTCGAGCAGGACTCCGGCGCCGGAGCCGCCGGTGGCCTGCGCCCGGGTCACCACCCGGTCGCCGGGCAGCACCAGCGGTTTCCCGGCCCAGTCCGCGCCCGGGGTGGGCCGCACCACCGGCGACGGGGCTGGCGTCGTCGGGGGCGGAGTGGGCCGGGGCCGGAACAGCACGAACGGCAGCGTCACGGCGACCACCGCGACGAGGGCCGCCGCGGTCGCGGCCACCCGCCGCCTGCGGCGCAGCCGGCGACCCCGGCCGAGCGCCCGGGCGGCCAGGTCCGGGGCGGGGCCGACGCCGTCCGCGAGTTCGCGTACGGCCGCCCGGAGGGTCTCGTCCAGCGACGTGCTCATCGGGTCACCTCCGCTCGGCTGGTCCGCTCGTCCAGCCCCGGCACCAGTTGCCGGAGCTTGGCCAGCGCCTTGGCGCTCTGGCTGGCCACCGTGCCGGTCCGGCAGCCGAGCAGCGCCGCGGTCTGTTCGACGCTGAGATCCTCCAAATAGCGCAGGGTCAGCACGGCCCGCTGCCGGGGCGGCAGCGCCCGCAGCGCGTCCCGCAGCAGCAGCCGCAGGTCGCTATCCTCGCCGGCCGCCGGCCGCTCCGGCAGCTCCGCCAGCGGCACCTCCGGGCGCCGCGCCCGGCGCCGCCAGCCGGAGACCTGGTCGTGGTAGAGGATCCGTTTCACGTACGGCTCCGCGTCGCCGCGGATCCGGGGCCACCGGGCGTACGCCTTGGCCAGCGCGTTCTGGAGCAGGTCCTCCGCCGCGTGCTGGTTCCCGGCCAGCGCGTACGCGACGCGCAGCAGGGCCGCTCCGCGTTCGTTGACGAACGCGGTGAGCTCCCCGTCGACCTCTGCCACCGCCCACCTCCGTAGCTCAGACGCCCGGGGCGGGAGGAACTTTGCCTCATCGCGCGGAACAATGGGGGACATGCGTTGGACCGTGCTCGACTCGCCGATCGGGCAGTTCTCCGTCGGCACCGATGGGGAGGCCGTCCGCGGGGCGCACTTCGGCCGGGTGGCGTCGGCGACCGACGAGCCCGGCGACGAGGTCGCCCGGCTGGCGGTGGCCGAGCTGCGGGCGTACTTCGCCGGTGAACTGACCGGGTTCACCGTGCCGGTGGTGGCGCCGCGCGGCTCGGAGTTCGAGCGCGCGGTGTGGCGGGAGATGACCCGCATTCCGTACGGGGAGACGAAGACCTACGGCGAGGTGGCGAAGACGGTCGGCGACCCGGGGGCGGCCCGGGCCGTCGGGGTGGCCTGCAACCGCAACCCGATCCCGGTGCTCGTGCCCTGCCACCGGATCGTCGGGGCGGGCGGCAAGCTGGTGGGGTTCGGTGGCGGGCTGCCGCGCAAGGTGACCCTGCTGGAGCTGGAAGCCGCCGTGGCGCTGAGGCGCGCCTGGTCCTGACGTACGCCGAAAAGGAAGGCCGGGTCCGTACGGACCCGGCCTTCCTTCGGTTTCGGTCAGCGCGTCAGCGCTCGATCTCGCCCTTAATGAACGCCTCGACGGCGGCGTGCGCGTCGTGGTCGGCGTACTGCTTCGGCGGGGACTTCATGAAGTACGAGGAGGCGGAGAGGATCGGGCCACCGATCTTCCGGTCCAGCGCGATCTTCGCGGCCCGGACGGCGTCGATGATGACGCCGGCCGAGTTCGGCGAGTCCCACACCTCGAGCTTGAGCTCGGCGTTGAGCGGGGTGTCACCGAAGGAGCGGCCCTCCAGGCGGATGTACGCCCACTTCCGGTCGTCCAGCCACGGCACGTGGTCGGACGGGCCGATGTGCACGTCGCTCTTCTGCATCTCGTGCGGGATCTGGGAGGTCACCGACTGGGTCTTCGAGATCTTCTTCGAGACCAGGCGGTTGCGCTCCAGCATGTTCATGAAGTCCATGTTGCCGCCGAAGTTGAGCTGGTACGTGCGCAGCAGCTCGACCCCGCGGTCCTCGAAGAGCTTCGCCAGGGCGCGGTGCACGATGGTGGCGCCGACCTGGCTCTTGATGTCGTCACCGACGATCGGCAGGCCCGCGTCCTCGAACTTCTTCGCCCACGCGGGGTCGGAGGCGATGAAGACCGGCAGGGCGTTCACGAACGCGCAGCCCGCGTCGATCGCGGCCTGGGCGTAGAACTTGTCGGCCTGCTCGGAGCCCACCGGCAGGTAGGAGACGACCACGTCGACCTGCGCGTCGCGCAGCGCCTGCGCCACGTCGACCGGCTCGACGTCCGACTCCTCGATGATCTCGCGGTAGTACTGGCCCAGACCGTCGAAGGTCGGGCCGCGCTGCACGGTGACGCCGGTCGGCGGCACGTCGCACAGCTTGATGGTGTTGTTTTCGCTGGCCACGATGGCCTCGGCGAGGTCCATGCCCACCTTCTTGGCGTCCACGTCGAACGCCGCGACGAACTTCACGTCGGAGACGTGGTAGTCGCCGAAGGTGACGTGCATGAGACCCGGGACGCGGTCGTTCGGGTCGGCGTTCCGGTAGTACTCCACGCCCTGCACGAGGGACGAGGCGCAGTTACCCACACCGACGATGGCGACGCGGACGGAGCCCATAACGTCTGCCTCCTTCTTCTTTCATCACGGCCGCTCTTTCCTGGACTCTCCAGGCGTGGGCGGGCTGTCGTTTTCTCCTCGGCCGCCGGCCGTCCCGGGTTGGGGGACCGTCGGGGCCCGGCCGGAGCGCTCGTTGGCGATGAGCTCCTCCAGCCAGCGGACCTCGCGCTCACAGGCGTCGAGCCCGTGGCGTTGCAGTTCCAGGGTGTACGCGTCGAGCCGCTCGGCTGCCCGGCCGAGCACGTCACGAAGGCCTTCGCGACGCTCCTCGATCTTCCGGCGACGACCTTCCAGGATCCGGAGCCGGGTGGCCTGGTCGGTCCGGGCGAAGAACGCGAAGTGCACGCCGAAGCCCGTGTCGTCGTACGTCTCGGGTCCAGCCTGCGCTATGAGCTGGGCGAAGCGTTCCTTGCCCTCCGCGGTAATGGTGTAGACCACCCGACCGCGTCGGCTGGTCAGCGCGGGAACCTCCTCGGCGGTCGCGGGTGTCTCGGCGGCTTCGGTGATCCATCCCGCCGCCTGCAGCCGGCGCAGGGTCGGGTAGAGCGAGCCGTAGCTGATCGCCGCCCGGATCGCGCCGAGCTTGGCGGTCAACTCCTTGCGCAGCTCGTAGCCGTGCATCGGAGCCTCCTGCAGGAGTCCCAGGATGGCGAGTTCGAGCACGGGCCATCCCTTCTTACCCCTGGCGCGGAGTGGTAACCGCCGCGATGTATCGGACCGATACATCGCACGTTAGCGGAGACACATGATCAGGGCAAACCCCCGATTCTGAGGTCCTGTGGTCACGGATCGTGACGATGGTCGCCTCGTCCCGCCGGACCGCGTACCCTTTCCCGCATGCGTACGCAGCGCCAGGTCGTCGACTACTCGCTCCAGAAGCGAGCGGTGCTGCGTGAACTCCTCGCCGGACGGATCGGCACGTACGACGTCTGCGACGCCTCGCCGTACCTGAAGAACGCCGCTCGCTTCCACGGCGAGCCCACCGACGAGCGCTGCCCGATCTGCCGCAGTGAGAACCTGATCCACGTCCACTACATTTACGGCGACGAACTCAAGCAGTCGGCCGGCCAGGCGCGTACCCGGGCCGAGTTGCCGGTCCTGGCCATGACGCTGCGTGAGTTCCAGGTGTTCGTGGTGGAGGTGTGCCCCGGCTGCGACTGGAACCATCTCGTCGAGCAGTTCCTGCTCGGCCGGGACGGGCTGGCCGGTGGCACGGACGACGCGGCGGAGCAGGAGACGGCGAACGGCTCCGCCCCTCGACGAAGGCGAGAGGCGCAACGGTGAACCCGGCTGTCCCGATCGATCCCGGCCCGAACCCAGGGCGGGACGACCGACAGCTACTAGGTCTGATTGGTCCGAATAAATCGGATTTGACGCCTGCGCCCCGGCACGCCCGGGGTGTAGCGTCTCGTGTTCCAGCTCACGGCAACCCGGTGGTGGCGCGTCCGCGCCCCACCGCGACCGGCAGGGTGTGAGGAATGAACTACGGCGATTCCAGTTCTTCGCGTGGGCGGGCCCAGATCCCGGGCCCGAACGGCGACCCCGGTTCTCCCGGGAGCCCGCACGGGAACGGCTGGTCCTCCGGGCCGGAGGGCGCTGCCTCGGCCCGGGCCTCCGTGACACCGCGCGGCTCCGCGTCCGGTGGCCGGGCCTCGGTCGGCGGCGCGGCCCCGGCACCCCGTGGCGCCGCGGGCTCGGCCTCCGTGGGCCGCGGCGGTGGGGGACGGGCTTCAGTGCCGGTCTCCCCGGCGCCCGGCGGCGCCTCGGGTCGGGCCGGCGCCGGGCGAGCCTCCGTGCCGGTGTCCCCGGCCGGTCCCGCCGGGCGTGCGTCGGTCGGCGCGGCGAGCGTCGGCACGGCCGGGCGGGCGAGCGTCGGCTCGGCGGCCGTGGGCGGCCGGGCCGCAGTGGCCCGGGCCGGCGTGCCCGGCATGGCCGGTGGCGGCCCCGGCGGGCCGGGCGGCCCGACCGGCCCCGGTCGCGGTGGCCGAGGCGGGGGCGGGGACGACCCGGCGTCGCGGGCCCGGGCGAAGAAGCGCCGGCGGATCAACATGATGATCGCCGGGTTCGCCGTCTTCGTCATGCTCGCCGGCATCGGCGTGGTCGGCTTCACCTGGTACTCGACCAAGGTGGTACTCCCCGAGGACACCATCCCGCCGCTGTCGACGACCATCTACGACCGCACCGGCAAGACCACCATCGCCAAGGTCGGTGACCAGAACCGCCAACTCGTCACCATCGACCAGATCCCGGAGTGGGTTCAGCACGCCGTGGCCGCGGCCGAGGATCGCAACTTCTACCGGCACTCCGGTGTGGACTACAAGGGCATCGCACGGGCCGCCTGGAACAACATCAGCGGCGGCGACAAGCAGGGCGCCTCGACGATCACCCAGCAGTACGCCCGCAACGCGTTCGACAACCTGAACCAGGACTCGTACGGCCGCAAGGTAAAGGAGGCGATCCTCGCCTCCAAGCTGAACGACAAGTACGACAAGCGCACGATCATGCAGCACTACCTGAACGTGATCTACTTCGGCCGCGGCGCGTACGGCATCCAGGCGGCCGCGCAGACGTACTTCAAGAAGGACGTGTCGAAGCTGACCGTGGCGGAGGCCGCCGTGCTGGCCGCGCTGATCAAGCAGCCCGAGCCGAGCACCACGCACAAGGGCTACGACCCGGCGATCAACCAGCCTGCCGCGCTGGACCGGTGGAACTACGTCATCAACGGCATGATCACCGAGAAGTGGCTCGATGCGCCGAACATGCCGGACCACCCCACCGAGTACCCGACCAAGACGCTCCAGAAGCCGTCGAAGAACAACGGCGGCGGCTTCGGCATCGACACCCCGTACGGCAACGTGGTCAACTACGTCTCGCAGGAGATGCGCGAGATGAACCTCTGCACCGACAACGAGGCCGAGGTCACGCTGAACAAGCCGCTCTGCTCGAAGGCGTTGAGCCGCGGTGGTTACAAGGTCACCACCACCATCGACACCAAGATCCAGACGGCGGCGCTCGAGGCGGCCCAGCGAGCCAAGAAGGGCTCCGAACTGGACGGGCAACCGCCAAACCTGATGGCGGCCCTGGTGTCGATCGACCCGAGCAACGGCGAGGTGCGCGCCTACTACGGCGGCGACAACGGCACCGGCACGGACTACGCCGGCAAGAACTACGACAACGGCGTCATCAGCGGCGGCCACTCGCCGGGGTCGAGCTTCAAGATCTACACCCTCGCGGCGGCCCTCAATGAGGGCATCTCCATCAAGTCGCGGTGGAAGGGCTCGGCATTCACCCCGAAGGACACGAAGTTCAAGGTCAGCAACGCCGGTGCCGACCGGGTCTCCTGCGGTGACTCCTGCACCCTTGAGGTGTCGACGCTGAAGTCGCTGAACGTGCCGTTCTACTACATCACCGAGCAGATCGGCCCGGACAAGGTGCTCGACATGGCCAAGCGGGCCGGGGTAACCACCATGTGGCGCACCGACACCAACCCGGCCAAGGCGTACGACCTCACCAAGGCGGACCCGAAAGACCTGGCTCCCGCGCCGTTCTTCCACGTCATCGGCTACGGCCAGTACCCGATCACGGTCCTCGACCACGCCAACGGTGTCGCCACCTTCGCCAACCAGGGCGTCTACAACAAGGCGCACTTCATCAAGAAGGTGGAGAAGCAGAACCCGAACACCGGCAAGTGGGACCTCGTCGGGTCCCCCAAGCTGAAGCCGCAGCAGCGCATCCCGAAGGACATCGTCGCCGACGTCACTTCGGTGCTGGAGCAGTACCCGGCCAAGTCGTCGCACCGTCCGCTCGACGACGGCCGAAAGGTCGCCGAGAAGACCGGTACCTGGGAACTCAACGAGAAGACCACTGATAACGGTGACGCCTGGATGATCGGCTACACGCCGCAGCTCGCCACCGCCGTCTGGGTCGGCAACAAGGGCGACCGCAAGGCGATCAAGGACGACGACGGTAACAAGATCAGCGGTGCCAAGATGCCCGGTGCCATCTTCCAGCGCTTCATGAACGAGGCCCTCAAGGGCAAGGACAAGCTGGACTTCCCGCCAGCCGCGCACGTCGGCAAGGACGACACCGGCAACGGCGAGGCGCCGCCGCCGGACCCGACGCTGCCGGGCCAGCAGCCGGGCTGTGACCCGCTGGGCCTGTTCTGCCCGGGCGGCAACAACGGCGGCAACAACGGCGGCAACACCGGAGGCGTCCCGACCGACCCGCGCGGGCCCGGCGGTGGCGGCAACGGCGGCGCTGGCGGTGGCCTGCTACCGACCACAGCACCACGCCAGACGTACTGACGGCAGCGCCCATCGACGGCGGTCGGGCTATCGGCCCGGCCGCCGTCGGCGTTCCGGGTACCGGAAATCTGCGCCCGGGACGGGACGCGAAGGCCCGACGTACGGCAGGATGCCTCTCCATGAGCACCCAGTCGACGGCCGGCATCGACGACGCCGGGCCCACCGACCACCCGTCCCGTTCGGACGGCTTCGTCCGCGGCACCTCAGAGCTGATCGGCGGCCCGCTGGGTGACCACGCCGTCGCCCTGGACCGGCCCGCCGGCCGGGAGGGCCGGTTCTGGACCGCGGCGCGGATCGTGCTGGCCCTGGTCTGCCTGACGCTGGCCCTGCACTGGGTGCAGAAGTCCCCCTGCCAGGACGGCGCCTGGCAGAACAACGTCCAGTACACCCGGATGTGCTACACGGACGTGCTGGCCCTCTACTACGCCGAAGGGCTCAACGAGGGCAAGGTCCCCTACGCCGACCACCCGGTCGAGTACCCGGTGCTGACCGGCTACTTCATGGGCGCGCTCGGCCTGCCGGTGCACGCCCTGGGCGCGGACAACCCCGGCATCAACCAGGGGCAGTGGTTCTACAACCTCAACGCGCTGGTGCTCAGCGCGCTCGCCGTCGCCACCGTCGCGGTCATCCTCCGCCTGCGCCGCCGACGACCGTGGGACGCGGCCCTCTTCGCGCTGTCGCCGGCCCTGGTGCTCACCGCCACCGTCAACTGGGACCTGCTCGCCGTCGGGCTGGCCGCATTCGGGCTGCTGGCCTGGGCGCGCTCCCGACCCGACCAGACGGGTGTCCTGCTGGCCGCTCTGGCAGGGGTGCTGCTCGGGCTCGGCGGCGCGGCGAAGCTGTGGCCGCTGTTCATTCTCGGGCCGATCGTGGTGCTCGCGGTCCGCTCCGGGCGCATCCTGCCCGCCCTCCTGTCCGTCATCACGGCCGCGCTGACGGTGGTGCTGGTGAACCTGCCGGCGGCGATTCCCTATCCGGAGAGCTGGGGCCGGTTCTTCGATCTGAACACCACCCGGCCGATCGACTGGGGCACGCTCTGGTACATCGGCCGCTACCTGGACGGCAGGATCAGCCCGGCCGCGCCCGGTGACCTCGGGCCCTTCGAGTGGCTGAACGCAAACATCGCGACCCTCAACTGGCTGTCGTACCTGCTCTTCGCGCTGGCCTGCCTCGGCGTGGCCGCGCTGGCGCTGCTCGCCCCGCGCCGGCCCCGGCTCGCCCAACTGGCGTTCCTGGTGGTCGCCGCCTTCCTGATCTTCAGCAAGGTCTGGTCCCAGCAGTTCGTGCTGTGGCTGCTCCCGCTCGCGGTGCTCGCCCGGCCGCGCTGGGGCGCCTTCCTGGCCTGGCAGTTCGCCGAGGTCTGCTACTTCGCCGCCTTCTACGGCGAGCTGCTCGGCGCGGCCACCACCCGGCCGGTCTTCCCCGAAGGGGTCTTCGTGCTGGCCGCCAGCCTGCGCCTGATCACCGTGGCGGTGCTCTGCGGCTTCGTGATCCGGGACATCCTGCGCCCCGAGCGGGACGCGGTCCGGGACACCTACGCGGACGACCCGGACGGCGGAGTGCTCGACGGCGCGGAGGACGCTCCCTGGTACCAGCGCTGGCGCCACGGCCGCCCGGCCCTCGACCGCCCCGCCGAGCCAGCCACCGCCTGACCGGGGACCTCGGTCAGAGGCGGTAGACCACCGCGTCGCCGACCTCTTCCCGGGTCACGCCCAGCCCGTCGACCGGCCGGTCGAGCATCCCCTCCCACGGGGTGCCGCCCAGCCGGTCGCGGAGCACCACCACGTTCTTCACACCGAGCCGACGCAGGTAGTCGACGCTGCCGAAGTCGGGAAAGCTGACCGTGGCCTCGCGCACCTGGGCCTGCGAGTGCGGGGTGAAGCCGCTGCCGCCGTTGACCATCGGCTGGAACCGGTCGGTCGACCAGAGCATCACCGGCTGGTCCAGGTTCTGGCTGCTCGGCAGCACCAGCATGGGGCCGTCCACGGTCCGCATCACCGCCGGCTGTCGCGGCACCACCGGGTGCGGGGTGACGTTCAAGCCCTCCACCACGACCAGCAGCAGGGGCACCAGGGTGGCCAGCCGCAGCCACGGACCCGGCCACGGCGGGACCCGCTCGGCGGCGAGTTCGCGTACCCGGGCGCAGAACGCGGTGACCGCGCCGGCCGCGAGCAGGCCGAGCAGGAGGGTGGCCCACAGCATCATCCGGCCCGGCGTCCGCAGCCCGTTCCAGCCCGGCAGGTGCTCGAAGAGCGGCACGTAGGTGAACCGGCCGTCGAAGAACCGGGTGCCCATGGCCAGCGCCATCGTCACCAGCACCCCGGCCAGCAGGAAGAGCCGGTGGCGAACCCGCCAGACCGAGAAGAAGAGCCCGCCGGCGGCCAGCGCGTAGAGCACGAAGCCCGGCAGCAACGTCATCTCCGGGTGCCAGGGCAGCACGGCCCGGGCGCCCTCGTGCAGCTCACCCCAGATCCGCGACTCGGCCGGGGCGGTGAAGAACCCGCTGGCCGGCGGCGAGTAGAGCTGGATCTCGCCCAGCGTCCGCGCCGCGTTCGGGTGCAGCTCCGCGACCTTGAAGTACGGCACGGCCAGCAGCGCGCCCACCGCGGCGAAGACCAGCCCGCCGAGCAGGTCGGCGAGGAACAGCCGCCGGCCGAACGGGCGCCTCACCCGGCGCCGCCGCGCGAACCAGACGACCGCCGAGACCAGCACGACAGCGGCCAGCAGGTACGCGAAGGGCAGCCCGATGCCGAAGCCGAGGCTGAGCTGCCAGGCCGCCACCAGCCAGCCGGCGAACGCCCAGCCGGCGTGCCGGCGCCGTGGCCGGTAGCCGTACCGCAGCGACCAGCCGTGACCGCGGGCAAGCATGGCCAGCGCCAGCGGGATGCCGCCGTTGGAGATGACGTGCAGGTGCCCGGCCTGGGCCAGCAGCCACGGGGCGTACGCGTAGCTCGCCCCGGCCACCGCGCCGGCGATCCGGCCCGCGCCGAGCTGCCGCGCCAGCGCGTACGCCCCGAACGTGGCGAGTGCGTGTGCCAGCACGAACATGATGTTGTAGCGCAGCAGGGCGTCCTCGGGGCCGGCCCCGATCATGCCGGCCGGGGCGTAGCCGAGCAGGGTGTCGGAGAAGGCGAAGCTCCACGGCTCCGGGAAGAACGTGTTCGAGGTCCACAGCTGCGCCGGGTCGGTCAGCAGGGTGTGCCCGGACCAGGCCATCTGCCACGACTGGAGGCTCGGGTCCCAGTAGTCCTGCGGCAGCGTGTAGCGCGGGTAGCGCAGCGTCGGCCAGGTCATCAGCACGGCCAGCGCCAGCGAGGCGACGGCCGCCAGGGTCCACTCGTGCACCAGGAACCGGCCCACCGCGCGGACCACCCGACGGGGCCGGGTGAGCACCGGGTCGGGGGCGGGACCGAACGCGGTCCAGGGGTCGCCGGGCTGCTCCCCGTCCTTGTCGCCGGTCTTGGCCTCGTCGCCGGTGTCGGCCTTGCCTGCCTCGACCTTGCCCGCCTCGGCTTTGTCGTCGGTGCCGGCCTTGTCGTCGGTCTCGGCCTTGTCGGGCTCGGCCTTGTCGGTCCCCGCCTTGCTGGCGGGCTCGGCGTTGTCGATGGTCGTGGCCTTGCCGACGGTGTCGGCCCTGCCGTTGGTTCGGGCCCTGTCGCCCCCTCCCGCGGCGTCGACGCCGTCCCGGCCGGACCGGGGGGCCGTGTCCCTGCTGCCCGCCGCGTTCGGCGTCGCGTCGGGCGGGGTGTCGCCGGTGGCCGGCTCCGGGTCGCTGTCGGCCCGGCCGTCGGTCACGTCGGACTGCTCGGTGGTCATGCCGCGGCGCCCAGCTGGCCGCGCAGGAAGGCGATGTCGGCCGCCTGGCCCTCGACGCCGCCCGGGGTCTCCACGATCACCGGCGCGCCCGCCGCCCGGATCACCGCGACCACCAGCTCCGGGTCGATGGTGCCGCCGGTGAGGTTGTCGTGCCGGTCCTGGCCGGAGTTGAACGTGCCCTTGGAGTTGTTCGCGTGGATCAGGTCGATCCGGCCGGTGATCACCTTCACCCGGTCGACCAGCCCCAGCAGCTCCTCGCCCCCGGCATAGGCGTGGCAGGTGTCGAGGCAGAAGCCCACCTCGTAGTCGCCGAGCGCGTCCCAGAGCCGGGCCAGCGCGTCCAGGTGCCGGGCGCAGGCGTTGTCGCCGCCGGCGGTGTTCTCGATCAGGATCGGGAGCGGGAAACCGCCGGAGTCCGCCGCGTACGCGAAGGTCTTCCGCCAGTTGTCGAAGCCGACGGCGAGGTCGTCACCCGCGTTGACGTGGCCGCCGTGCACGATCAGCCCCTTGGCCCCGACCGCCGCTGCGGCGGCGGCGTGGCCGAGCAGCAGCTTGCGGCTGGGGATGCGGATCCGGTTGTTCAGCGTGGCCACGTTGATCACGTACGGCGCGTGCACGTAGAGGTCGACGTCGGCGGCCCGCAGGCGCTCGGCGTCCTCCCGCGGCTTCGGGGCCTTCCAGCCCTGAGGATCGGCGAGGAAGAACTGCACCGCTTCGGCCTCCCGGGCGGCCGCCTCGGCCAGCGGGTCGGTCGGATCGACGTGGGCTCCGATTCGCATGCAGGGCAGCCTACGTCGCGCCTCCGACGCACGGGGTTCCCGCGCGCGGGGGTTCGTCGGAACGGATCGCGTCACCACCCGGCCCGGCGTTCGTTGTCCGAGATGGGATCGATGGTCGACGCTCCGCTCGGACACGGGTCCAAAGCGCGTACGGGCGAAGGGAAGACCCCCGGCAACGGGACGCCCCGCCGTGCGGCCCGGCACGACGGGGCGGGATCCGACTCGTCACATCCGACGGCTGGTCACAGAACCAGCCGGGCGAATTCCTCCATTTCCCCCAAGAGGTGACGAGAGCCGTTGTATGGTCAGACCAGGTGACAACACGATAAAGCTCCGCGGGGCGTCCTCGATCCAACCTCATCGGTGTGGTCGTTCCTCCCCAGGTCCCACCCAAGGAATGCGGACGGGACGCCCCGCGGCCCTGTGGACAGGGGTCCACCGCCGGCACGCGACGCCGGAGGTGGGCCCCTGTCGCCGCGCCCGGACGCCGTGGACCACCGGCCCGGGCATGATCGTCCGGACCGGGTATCCTGGTCCGGTTGTCCACGTCCGGCCGGGTTCCCCCGACACCGGCGTGGGCCACGACGCACGACCTCCTGCCACGGAAGGACCGTGGCCGCTTAGCCCACAGGAGGTGAGCACGTCTTGCGTCATTACGAAGTAATGGTGATCCTCGACCCCAGCCTCGAGGAGCGCACCGTCGCCCCGTCGCTCGACACGTACCTGAACGTGATCCGGACCGCGGGTGGCTCGGTGGAGAAGGCCGACGTGTGGGGCCGCCGGCGCCTCGCGTACGAGATCAACAAGAAGGCCGAGGGCATCTACGCCGTCATCGACCTCCAGGCGTCGCCGGAGGCCGTGGCTGAGCTGGACCGTCAGCTCCGACTCAACGAGTCGGTGCTGCGCACCAAGGTCATCCGCCCGGAGATGCGCTGAGCATCTAGACCCGGCACGTCCGGATCAAGCCTCATCGACGCTGTCGGAGGGCTCTGAGAGCCTGTAGGGCACAGAGATGAGTGCGCGAGGAGATGGTCATGGCAGGAGACACCACCATCACGGTCATCGGCAACCTGACCGATGACCCCGAGTTGCGGTTCACCCCCTCCGGGGCGGCGGTCGCCAAGTTCCGGGTCGCTTCGACGCCCCGCTTCATGGACAAGGCGTCCAACGAGTGGAAGGACGGCGAGCCGTTGTTCCTCTCGTGCACGGTCTGGCGACAGGCCGCCGAGAACGTCGCCGAGTCGCTGCAGCGTGGCGCTCGGGTGATCGTGTCCGGCCGGCTGCGTCAGCGGTCGTACGAGACGCGCGAGGGTGAGAAGCGCACCGTCATCGAGCTGGAGGTCGACGAGATCGGCCCGTCGCTGCGCTACGCCACGGCGAAGGTGCAGAAGATGTCCCGCTCGGGCGGCGGTGGCGGCGGCTTCGGTGGCGGTGGTGGTGGTGGCCAGGGTGGCGGCGGAGGCAACTTCGACGACCCCTGGGCCTCGGCTGCCCCGGCTCCCTCGCGCGGTGGTTCGGGCGGAAACTTCGACGAGGAGCCTCCGTTCTAATGGCGCCGAGCGCCCGCGATCGCAAACCAGGAGCAAGAGCAATGGCCAAGGCTGCGGCACTTCGCAAGCCGAAGAAGAAGGTGAACCCGCTCGACAAGGACGGGATCACCTACATCGACTACAAGGACACCGCGCTGCTGCGCAAGTTCATCTCCGACCGCGGCAAGATCCGCGCTCGGCGGGTGACCGGCGTTACCTCGCAGCAGCAGCGGCAGATCGCCCGCGCGGTCAAGAACGCCCGCGAAATGGCGCTCCTGCCGTACACGGCCACGACCCGCTGAGAGGAGGCACCGACATGAAGATCATCCTGACTCAGGAGGTGTCCGGCCTCGGTGCCCCGGGCGACATCGTCGAGGTGAAGGACGGCTACGGCCGTAACTACCTGCTGCCGCAGGGCTTCGCGATCGCCTGGACCAAGGGCGCGGAGAAGCAGGTCACGGTCATCCAGCGGGCCCGCGCGGCCCGGGAGATCCGCGACCTCGACCACGCCAACGAGGTCAAGGCCCAGGTCGAGGGTCTGAAGGTCAACCTGAAGGCCCGCGCCGGCGACGGCGGCCGGCTCTTCGGCTCGGTCACCCCGGCCGAGATCGTCGACGCCGTCAAGGCGGCCGGCGGTCCGATCCTGGACCGTCGTCGGCTCGAGCTGCCCAGCCACATCAAGTCGCTCGGCGCCTACCCGGTCAGCATCCGGCTGCACCCCGAGGTGACCGCGAAGTTCGACCTGAACGTGGTCAAGGGCTGACACCCGACAGCACGACGGAAGGGCCCGCACCGGCGCCGGTGCGGGCCCTTCCGCATGTTCCGGAGGTTGGCCGCCGGTGGTGGCGTCAACCGATCGGCTGGCCCGTCACCGCGCTGATGATCACGGTGGAGAGGCCGCCACCCACCACGGCCGCCGCCAGGGCCACCGTCGCCGACCGCCAGGTCGTGCCCACCCCACGCAGCACCATCGCCACCACGAGACTGCTCAGCAGCGCCAGCCCGAACCGCGGCGCCCCCGCCAGCAACGAGGCGACGGCGTGCGTCCGCGGCGAGTCACAACCGCCCCCGGTGATGTCGGTGACGCAACCCGCCGGGGGCTGCCCGTCGAGGAACAGAAGCCCGACGACGAGCAGCAACGCCGGCACCAGGTAGCACGCGGCCGTGTAGACCAGCGGTCGCAGCGGCCCGCCCGGATCCGGGTCGAGCAGGTCGTCCTCCAGCCGGCGGCTCCACGACCCGCCGCCGATCGTCTCCACCCGCCGCTGCAGCGTCGACGACGCGCCGGCCCGCGCCGCCCCCACCGGCTCCACCGTCCGGCGGCGCGGCGCCGGCCGCGGCGCCGCGTAGGCGACCATCGGCGACCGCGGGGCCGACGGCGGCGTCTCGGTCCAGCGCGGATCGTCACCGGCCAGCCGCGTCCCGGACCAGAAGCTCTCGGCCTGCTCCGGCGATGCCCAACCCTCCCGGGCCGGCGCCGGCGGAGCCGTCCGGTCCCACGGCTCGACCTCCGCGTACCGGTCCCAGGCGCCGGTCTCCCGGACCCGGTCCCACTGACCCGTGTCGGCGTGCCGGTCCCACTGGCCGGTGTCCGTGAACCGGTCCCACTCGCCGGTCTGCTCCGTCCGGTCCCAGCGGCTTTCCGCCTGCTCCCACCGGCCCGCGGTGTCGGAACGACCCCACGCGTGCACGCCCGACGCGTCCCACGGATCAACCGCCGGCTGCTGCGCCGGATCCGGCTCGGCCGTCCGGCTGCGCTCCCACGGGTCCACCGCCGACGACCAGGAATCCGCCGCCGGGCGCCGACTGCGCCGGGTCGGCCGGCCGACGTCCCAACGGTCACCGTCGTCGCCCGCCTCGGGCGCGTCCTCCAGCCCCGACCAGGTCACCTGCGGCCGCCGGGTCGCCGCCCGACGCGGCCGGCTCCGCGGGGCCACCCCGGAGACCGGCTCGCCCTCGATCCCGTCGGCCCGCCGGCTCCCCACGTACCCCTGCTCCTGCGGGGTGTCCAGGGTCCACTCGGCGGTGTGCTCCGACGCCGAGCCGGCGCCGATGGCCCGCAGGTCGCGGCGGTCGTCCTCCCAGCGCCGGCCGGTGTCCGCCCGCCGGCCCGCACCCGAGTAGGGCGGCTCGACGTCCTCGCCGTCGTCGGGAGCGGCGTGCCGACCCCCGCCGTCCGCCCGGCGGATCCCGGAATCCAGCGCCCACCGGGGAAGATAGGCGTCGACCGGCTCGCCCTGGCCGCGCTCGACCGCGCGGCGCCGGCTCGGCGTGCGGTAGCGCTCGGGAGCGGACGACTCGACCGGGAGCGGATCGGCGGAAGCGTCCCAGGAGGGGCTCGGCCGGCGCTCGCGCGGGCTGCCCTCCCCGCTTCCCCAGTCCCGGTTTCTCACGGCCGGAGCGTGACCTTTCTCAACCGAAAGTGCAATCCGCTGTCCAGGTGTAGCCGTTCGCAGAGATAGTACGGGACGAACGGCACCGAAGCTCGACCCGAAATCTTCCGTCCACAGGGTGGGGATTGCAAAACCGCAGGTCAGAGCCGAGTGAGCCGGAATTCCCCATCAGTTGTCCACACCCTGTGCACACCCTGCGCACATGCCTGTGCACCGGCGTCCACAGGTTGTCCCGAGGCTCGTCCACCGGTCCTGTTGAGCGGCTGACCTCGGTATCCGTATCGTGGCCTCCGACCGTCCGGGCGATGGCCCCCGATCGACCGGAGGGTCGTCGGAAGTTGTCACACCCCGGCGGTAGAGCTGGATCCGATCCGACGCAGCAAGGGGGGACCCGTGTCGGTCACCGACGAGACGCGCTCGGACCGGTCCGGGGGGCAACCGCCCGCACCGGCGCAGCGGGACGGCCAGTTCGAGAAGACCCCGCCCCAGGACGTGGCCGCCGAGCAGTGCGTCCTCGGCGGCATGCTGCTCTCCAAGGACGCCATCGCCGACGTCGTCGAGATCCTCAAGTCGAACGACTTCTACCGCCCGGTGCACGCCACCATCTTCGACGCGATCCTCGACATCTACGGCCGCGGTGAGCCCGCCGACCCGATCACCGTGGCCGCCGCGCTCGCCGACTCCGGCGACCTGGCCCGGATCGGCGGCGCGCCCTACCTGCACACGCTGATCGCCAGCGTCCCCACCGCCGCCAACGCGGCGTACTACGCCCGGATCGTGGGCGAGCGGGCGGTGCTCCGCCGGCTGGTCGAGGCCGGCACCAGGATCGTCCAGCTCGGCTACGGCACGGGCCAGGGCGGCAGCCGGGACGTCGACGACGTCGTCGACCTCGCCCAGCAGGCCGTCTACGAGGTGACCGAGAAGCGGGTCAGTGAGGACTTCGCCGTCCTTGCCGACATGCTCCAGCCGACGCTCGACGAGATCGAGGCGGTGGGCGCGCAGGGCGGGGTGATGACCGGTGTGCCGACCGGGTTCAGCGACCTCGACCGCCTCCTCAACGGCCTGCATCCCGGCCAGCTCGTGATTGTGGCTGGCCGGCCCGGTTTGGGAAAATCCACGGCATCTATGGACTTTGCTCGAAATGCTGCTATTCGCGCCAACCAGGCTGCGGCGATCTTCTCGCTGGAAATGAGCAAGGTCGAGATCGTCATGCGACTCCTCTCGGCCGAGGCCCGCGTACCGCTGCACGTGCTGCGCAGTGGCCAGCTCTCCGACGACGACTGGACCAAGCTGGCCCGCTGCATGGGCGAGATCAGCGAGGCGCCGCTCTTCGTCGACGACACGCCGAGCATGAACCTCATGGAGATCCGGGCCAAGGCGCGGCGGCTCAAGCAGAAGCACGACCTCAAGCTGATCGTGGTCGACTACCTCCAGCTGATGACCTCGCCGAAGCGCACCGAGAGCCGGCAGCAGGAGGTCGCGGACCTGTCCCGTGGCCTGAAACTGCTGGCCAAGGAGGTCCAGTGCCCGGTGATCGCGGTGAGCCAGCTGAACCGTGGCCCGGAGCAGCGCACCGACAAGCGACCGCAACTGTCCGACCTGCGTGAGTCCGGCTCGATCGAGCAGGACGCCGACGTGGTCATCCTGCTGCACCGCGACGACTACTACGACAAGGAGTCGCCGCGTGCCGGGGAGGCGGATTTCATAATCGCCAAGCACCGGAATGGCCCGACCGACACGGTGACCGTGGCGGCTCAACTCCACCTGTCGCGCTTCGTGGACATGGCCATCGTATGACCGGGGTTGGTCGCCGGCTGACTCCTGCCGAACGGGAGGAGATCCTCGCCCGTGCGACCAGCGGCGAGAGCATCACCGCCCTCGGCCTGCGCTACGGAGTGACCAGGCAGGCGATTCGGGGCATGCTCCGTCGCAACGGAGTACCGACCCGCCGTGTGGGGACCTTGACGGACGCCCAGAGATCCGAGGTCGTCAGCAGATTTTTAGGCGGAGCATCGCTCAACCAGATCGCTACGGACTTTGGCGTGACGGCCCCGTCCGTTCGTGGTCTCATCATCCGCCGAGGCATCCAGATCCGTTCGGTATCACAGGGTCTGCGGCACGACGCCTTCGACAGCTTCGAGCCGGACACCTGTTACTGGATCGGGTTCCTGTTCGCCGACGGGTGTGTCAGCTACCGCCGGGGCCACATTCCCCAGATCTCCGTTGGCCTGGCCGAGCGGGACCGGGACCACCTGGTTGCGCTCCGGAATTATCTGGGCTGCGACAACAGCATCTCGCGTACGAGTCCGACCCACGGGTCATGCCAGTTCTCTGTGCGCTCGCATCGGCTGGCGGACCGGCTCGTCGAGTTGGGTCGGTACAAGCAAGCGCTCGACGAACGGCTGGTAGTCTCGCGCGACTTCTGGCGCGGCATCGTCGACGGCGACGGATCGCTCGGCATCTACCGGCGGCCTGCCCCGAGCACTCGGTCCTTTGCCCAGTTCAGAGTGGTGGGCCGGCGCCACGTGCTGGATGCCTTCGTAGCCTTCCTCGGACGCGAAGGGATAACCGGCCTGTCGGTGCGGCCGCACCGGAGCATCTTCACCGTAGGGACCACGTGTGGGCCGGCTGAGCGGATTGCCGCGCTGCTCTATGCGGGTGCCGCAACAGCTCTTGCTCGTAAGGCCGAGACCGCCGCGCGAATGATTGCGCGGCAGCACGAGGGCGCATGAATCGATAGCGTACGGCCTCAGCCGAGCAGCGGGAACCAGCCGGCGGCCTCGCCCAGTTCGAGCCGGTCGCGGTCGCTGAGCGGCACCCGGCCGGTGGCCTTGAGCAGGTAGTCCCGGTCGTCCCAGCCGGTCGGCCGGACCGCCTCGTCGCTCAGCAGTCCGTCCACCGTGGCCACCGCCACCCGGGTGGGAGCCTCGGCGGGCAGCGGCGCGTGCGGCAGGTTCACCACCAGGTCCAGGTGGTGGATGACCGCCTCGGTGGTCAGGGTGGCCAGGAAATCGGGTACGCGCAGCACGTGCCCCTGCGTCGTCACGTACCCGTCGGGGTCGGCGTTGGCGGCCGCCCGGGCGGCGGCGGGCGCGGTGTCGGACCAGAGCCGCGCCACGCCACTCGGCCGGTCGAAGGCGGCGGCGGAGCGGCGGACCCACCAGGCGTGCTTCGCACTGACCTCGTCGGCGCCGCCAGGAGTGAACGCGCGCCAGTAGCTGACGTCGTCGACGTCGGCGGGGCCGGGTGCCGGGCTGGCGAGGGCGACCAGCGCCCGTTGCGCGTCGCAGAGCACGTGGAAGAGCAGGTCGGCGACGAGCCAGCCCCGGCAGCGGGTGGGTCGTTGCAGGCCGGCGTCGTCGAGTCGGGTGACGACGGCGGTGATGCCGTCGTACGCCTGCGCCAGCGCCTCGTGCTGCCGGATCGCGGTCATGCCGTGCAGCCTGCCACGGCGTGGCGAAGTCGGCACGCGGCGACGCCGGGCCGGTGGATCGCCGGCCCGGCGTGGCGACGGTCAGTCGAAGAGTTCGCCGAGGAACCCCTGGCGCTTCTTGCGGCGGTAGTGGCCGTGGTAGCCGTGGTGCTGGCCGCCGTACGCGGGCTGGGCGTAGCCGTGGCCGGGCGGCGGGGGCGGCGGGACGGCCCCGTAGCCGGGCTGGTGGGGAGCGGCGGCGGGCGGTGGCGGCGGGGGCGGGGTGTAGCCGCCGCCGGCCGGCGCCGCCTGCCGCGCGCCGTGCTGCTGGTTCCAGTTCGCCTCGGCCTCGAACAGCTTCTCGAGCTCGCCGCGGTCGAGGAAGATGCCGCGGCATTCGCTGCACTGGTCGATGACTACTCCGCTGCGCTCGTACTGGCGCATCTCTCCGTGGCATTTGGGACAAGTGAGCTGCATGACACCGAAGGTACCCGGTGGAATCACGCGGTGGCGGTGAGCGCCTGCGTCACCTCGTCGTCGGATACCTCGTGGAAGTCGTCGTAGTAGGTGCCGACCGCGGCGAAGTCGGGTGGGACCTGGGGGCAGATCACCTGGTCGGCCTCGGCGGCGAGCATGTCGTACGCCTGGTCGGAGCCGACGGGGACGGCCACCATCACGCGGGCGGCGCCGAGGTGCCGGGCCACCTGGACGGCGGCGCGAGCGGTGGCGCCGGTGGCCAGCCCGTCGTCGACGATGACGGCGGTGCGCCCGGTCAGGTCGAGCTGCGGGCGGCCACCACGGTAGAGCCGCTCGCGGCGGTCGAGTTCGGCCTGCTCGCGCCCGCGTACGTCGGCCTGCTCGTCCTCGCCGATGCGGCCGGCGACCATGTCGTTGAGCACCTGCACCCCGCCGGGGCCGAGCGCGCCGTACGCCACCTCGGGGGCCCATGGCACGCCGAGCTTGCGGACCACCAGCACGTCCAGCGGCGCGCCGAGCCGTTCGGCGATCACCCGGGCCACGGGTACGCCGCCGCGCACCAGCCCGAGCACGATGACGTCGGGTCGTCCGGCGAGCTCGCCGAGCTGGTCGGCGAGCATGCGTCCCGCCTCGGCCCGGTCGCGGTAGGTGGTCATGCCTCAGGTCTACGCCCTCCGGGCGGGCCGTGCCGGGCAGTTGCCGGAAAGCCGGTCAGGGGACGATCTCGCGGCGGTGCTCGGCGAGTGCCAGGGCGGGGGCGGGAACCAGGAGGGCGATCGGGTAGAGCAGGTAGCCGAAGCGGGTCGAGGGCATCAGGAGGATCGCGGCGAGCAGCCCGTACCCGCAGATCAGGGCGGTGGCGGCGGCGGTGCGCGGCGGGCGGCGCAGCAGCCGGACGGCGATCGCCACCCCGACGGCGGCCAGCAGCGCGGCGGCGACCACCCGGCCGGCGGGCAGCGCGGTGGCGATGAGGTGGCCGGGGAACGGGGACTGCGCGGGGCTGGTCACCAGCCCGTGCCCGAGCGGGAAGCGCAGCACGTTCTCGACCAGGGCGTCGCGGTCGACCAGCAGCACGGGGAGCAGCGCGAGGAGCGGCAGGCCGAGGGCGCCCAGGGCGGCGCGCAGGCCGGCCCGGCGGGTGGCGGCCCAGCAGACCAGCACGATCGCCACCGGCCAGGCGAAGAGCTTCAACGCGCCGGCCGCGCCGACCGCGAGGCCCGCGCGGCCGGGCCGGCCGGCGGCGGCCAGGGCGAGGGCGAGCAGGCAGAGCGCGAGTACGGGCAGGTCGTCGCCGCCGGTGGCGAGGGTGAGCGCGCAGATCGGCAGGACGGTGGCTGCCTGCACGGCGCGCAGCAGGGCGGCGTCCCGCCGGTGTGCGGCGGGGCCGGCGGTGGTTCGCAGGGTGAGCACGGCGGCGGCCAGCGCCAGCGCGGTGACCAGGGCGAACCAGACCCGCGCGTCGGTCCACCAGGCGTCGACGGCGGCCCGGGGCAGCCCGAACAGCGCCATCCCGGGCTGGTAGGGGGTGTAGCCGAGCAGTTGCTCGCCGGCGGGCAGGGCGGCGATGGCGTCGTGACCGAGGTAGGGGGTGCCGTGCTCGGCGAGCCGCGCGCCGGCGTGCTCGACCACGATCACCTCCTCCTGCGCCCGGTCGGCCCGCCCGCCGGCTCGCTGGACGCTCTGCGCGACGACGGGCAGCACTGCGGTGGCGGCCCAGGCGAAGCCGGTGACCGCCCAGCGGGCCGGGAGGCCGGCGAGGGGCGAGCCGGGATGCCTGCGTCGGCCCAGGAGTTGGACGGTCGCGGCGAGCGCCGCCAGCGCGTACCCGATGGTGGCTAGCGTGCCCCAGCCGCGATGTGGCAGCAGTGTGGAGGTGGCGGCGGTGACCGCGGCGAACACCGCGGAGACGGCGTAGAGGCCCAGGTCGAGGGCGAGGCCGCCGGCCGCGGTGTCGACCGCCTGCCAGCGGCGGAGGGCGGGGGAGGTCCGGTCGGCGTGGGCGGTCACGCCGGCCAGTCTGGCAGACGTGGAGCCAGTTCCCACCTGCGGATCTTGGTGATTGGCCGGGGTCAGGGAGCGGGGGTGGCGGTGCGGTTGCGGCCGCCGCCGGTGCGGCGGCCGGGCAGGCGGATCACCGCGCCCGCGTCGTGCAGGGCCGGCGCGAGGGCACCCGGGCGGCCGCCGGCTCCCCGTTTGAGGGCGGCGAGCAGCGTGCCGGCCGGCAGCGGCCGGGCGAACAGGTGGCCCTGCCCGGCGGCGCAGCCCAGCTCCCAGAGCGCCCGCCGCTGCGGCTCGCTCTCCACGCCCTCGGCCACCACGGTCAGGTTGAGGCTGCGGCCCAGGTCCAGGGTGGAGCGGATGACCGCGGCGGCCTCGGCGGTGCTCTCCATCGCGGTGACGAAGCTCCGGTCGATCTTCAGCTCGTGCACCGGGATCCGGGAGAGCAGCGACAGCGAGGAGTAGCCGGTGCCGAAGTCGTCCAGGGCCAGCCGTACGCCGGAGTCGCGCAGCCGGCTGAGCACCCGGTCGACCACGTCGAGCTGGCTGAGCGTCAGGGTTTCGGTCAGCTCCAGCACCAGCCGGTCCGGCGGCAGGTCGTGCGCGCGCAGCCGGGCCAGCACCGCCCCGGGGAACCGGGCGTCGAGGAGGCTGCGTGGCGACACGTTCACCGAGACGGGCAGGTCGAAGCCGGCGTCCCGCCAGGAGCCGGCGGCGATCAACGCCTGGTCGAGGATCGCCTCCGCGAAGGCGGGCAGCAGCCCGGAACGCTCGACCGCCTCCAGGAAGCGCAGCGGGTCGATCATGCCGTGCGTCGGGTGGTGCCAGCGGGCCAGCGCCTCCGCCCCGATCACCTCGCCGCTGCCCAGGTCGACGATCGGCTGGAAGTTGACGGTGAACTCGTGGTCGGCGACGGCCCGGGGCAGTTCGCCGCCGAGGGTGAGCCGGCCCAGGTCGGCCGTGTCGCGGGTCGGGGCGTAGGTGGCGATCCGCTGGCCGGCCCGCTTGGCCTGGTACATCGCCACGTCGGCGCGGCGCAGCAGCTCGGGCATCCCACCGCTCGCCGGGGCGACCGCGATGCCGCCGCTGGCCTCCACGCTGATCCGCATGCCGTCCAGGTCGAGCGGCTCGTGCAGCGCGGCCAGCAGCGCGTCGGCCCGGTGCGCGGCCACCGCCGGGGCGGGCAGGCCGCGCAGCAGGACGGCGAACTCGTCGCCGCCGAGCCGGGCCACCAGGTCGTCCGGGCGGGCCGCGTCGCGCAGCCGGTCGGCGACCTGCGTCAGCACCCGGTCACCGGCGCCGTGCCCGAGGGTGTCGTTGACCTCCTTGAAGTGGTTGAGGTCGATCAGCACCAGGGCCGTGACGCCGTCGGCGTGCCGGTTGGTGAGTTGCTCGGTGCCCTCGTCGAGGAGGTGCCGCCGGTTGGAGAGCCCGGTGAGCGCGTCGTGGGTGGCGGCATACGCGTGCTCGTCGGCGATGCGGGCCAGCTCGGCGTACGCCTGGGCGTTGCGGACCGCGGTGCAGAGCGCCGACGCGAAGGTACGCAGGGTGTACTGCTCCCGCTCGGACAGCTCGACCGGCCCGGCGAACCGCAGCCGCAGCACCCCGATGTCGGCGGTCTGGTCGTGCCCTTCGAGGCGGGTGGTGAGCACCGAGCCCTCGATTGCGCTGGGCGTGCCGGCCGATCCTCGGAGGGTGATGGCACCGCCGGCCCCGCGAACCAACCGCCGCTCCTCGCGAAGCTCGATGTCGACCTCGTCGGCGGAGAAGAGTTCGGTGGCCTGGGTGACCGCCGTGGTGAGCACCTGGTCGAGGTCGACCACGTTCAGCGCGTCGGTGGTGCGGGCCAGCCGCTGCCAGGCCTCCCGTTCGGCCCGGCTGCGCACCCGGCTGGAGTTGGCCAGGTGCAGGCTCAGCACGAGGGGCGGGACGACCACCAGGAAGGTCGGGTTGAGCCGGAGGATGAGCAGGGTGGACACGACCACCGAGAAGCGGGCGAGCACACTCGCCAGCCGGAGGTCGAGCTGCTGCCGGAAGCGGTTGAGGATCGGCGTCCCGGTGGCGAACGCGAGGACCGGGAACATGAGCAGCTCGTCCAGAACCACGACGGTCAGGTAGGCCAACACCAGGGCGGGCAGGGAGCGGCCGATCGATCCGGACCACGGCCAGGACCAGCCGGCGGCAACCAGGACCAGCCCGCCCGCGGCGGCGAGCGTCATCTCCTTGGCGATGCCGAAGGCCAGCTTGATGGGGGGCAGCCGGTTGATCGTGCGGGCGATCGCGACGCCCAGCCCGGTCGCGAGGATCACCCATGGCACCGGTGCGACCGCCAGCCCGACGACCGACGCCGCGTCCGTCCAGGAAATGCCGTGGGTGGTGGCCCGGATACGGATGCGGACATTGACGGTCGCGGCGACTGCGACGAGGAATGTCAGGGTGACGGCCCGCGTGATGTTGGCCTGGGTCACCAGGCCGTGGGTGCCGATCAGTCGGAGGCTGACCAGAGTCGAGACCCCGGCGGTAAACACGACGAGACCGACTAGCAGCAGCAGCCGCCGATCGGTCCCAGTGTCGCGTGCAGCGTCGCGAGTCACGTCATGGCCTCCACCGCGCTCATCCCGTAGCGGTGCGTGTACCAGTACTGTACGGCCCGCTCAGGCGGCCGGGAAGATCGCTCACATCCAGTCGTTGCCGCGCATCTGCTTAGCCCTTCGCTCGATCCTGCGGAGCCGTTGTCGTCGACCCCCACCGATGCAGGACAGCTTATGGCGTTTCGGCTGAGTTAGTAGCATTAGATGTCCATATGCGCATAATGCGCTAATGTCGCCGCCTCTTGTCACTCACTGTCTTTGCCTGAAGACTGAACGCGTATTCGGGGCGACGCTCTAATGGGATTATCGAGTCTCCTCCTGCGCGATGTCTCTAGTCGTTTGGGTACTGGGTCGCATCGCACGCCGCAGGTCCACGGACCGGAAAAATGTCGTCGCTCTCTGATATCTTTTGAAGCCGTGCGGTGGATCGCGCATTATCTTCCCTTAGGACGCCTTCCGGATATATTGGCAGGGAATGCAATGGTCATTTAAATTCGGTGGGGAAGGATTTGGCGGAGGTCCGGCTCCTGGGGGCACTCGAGGCGTGGCATGGAGCGACCCGGCTTCCGTTGGGCACACCGAAACAGCAGGTCGTGCTGGCGATGCTCGCCCTACACGGCGGGCGGGTCGTCACGATCGATTCGCTCGTCGACGAGTTGTGGCCGGAACTGCCGCCGCGTTCCGCCGTGGCGAACCTGCGAACCTACGCCGGCAATCTGCGGCGGGCGCTCGAAAGGCACGGCGGCCCGACCATCGTCCGGCTCTCCGGCGGTTACCGGTTCGACCTGACCGACGAGCAGGTGGACGTGTCCCGCTTCGAGCGGCTGGTCGACGCCGCCGCGACGGCCTGGTCACGCGGTGCCGTCGAGAGCGCCGACGCGCTGCTCGCGCAGGCCGAGCGGCTGTGGCGGGGGCCTCTGGTGGCCGGGCTGCCGGTGGGCCCGCTCCTCGCCGCACGCCGGGCGGCTCTCGACGAGCAACACCTCTCCGCGGTCGAGCTCCGGGCCAGGCTGGAGCTTCAGCTCGGCCGGACCAGGTCCGCGATCGCCGCCCTCACCGACCACGTGGTGACCCATCCCTACCGGGAGCAGGCGCACGCCCTGCTCGCCCGCGCCCGCTACGAGGACGGTGATCCCGCCGGCGCGCTCGCCGCGATCCGCCGGGCGGAAGCCGTGCTGGCCGACCAGCTCGGCATCGAGCCGAGCAGCGAGTTGCGCACGCTCCACCGGGCCCTGCTCGACGGCGAGCCGATCGCGTCGGTGACGCCCCGCCATGAGGGGAACTCGACGCGCCGGCCGGGCGGGTCGGACATGCGGCGGCGAACCGGACGGCCGGCAACCACCTGCCCCGGATGGCCGGCGACTTCGTGGGCCGGCGGGAACTCGCCGAGCGCCTGCTGACGGAGATCGCCGCCGCCGACGGGCGTACCTCACCGGTCCGGGTGATCGACGGGATGGCCGGCAGCGGCAAGACCGCCTTCGCCGTCCACCTGGCGTACCGGCTCGCCGGCCGGCACCCCGACGCGCAGCTCTTCATCGACCTGCGCGGGCACGCCGAAGGTGTCCCGGTGGATCCGGCGGACGCACTGACCGCGTTGCTGCGGCAGCTCGGGGTACCGGCCGGCCGGATCCCCACCGACCACGACTCGCGGGCCGAGTTGTGGCAGCGCGAGCTGCGGGGATGCCGCGCCGTCATCGTGCTGGACAACGCGGCGGGTGGAGAGCAGGTGCGACCGCTCCTGCCCGCCGCACCCGGATCGGTGGTGCTCGTGACCAGCCGGCGGCGGCTGTCGACCGGCGACCTCGGACCGCCGGTGCCGCTCCCCGTGCTAACCCCCGCCGAGGCGGTCCAGCTGCTGGCACGGACCACCGGGGAGGAGCGGGTCGGCAAGGAGCCGGAGGCGGCTGCCGAGGTGGTCCGGCGCTGCGGTCACCTGCCGCTGGCCATCCGGCTTGCCGGCGGGCGTCTCGCGCACCGACCCGCCTGGCGGGTCGCCGACCTGGCCGGCCGCCTGAGCGCCGGTGGCACGGTGCTCCGGCAACTCGCGGTCGAGCAGCAGACCGTCGCCAGCGCCTTCACCGCCTCGTACGAACCGTTGGCCGAGCCGGTCAAGCGACTGTTCCGGCTGGTCAGTGTCCACCCCGGCGACCGGTTCGACGCCCCGATGGCCGCCGCCCTCGCCGACCTGCCGCTGGACCGCACCGAGTGGATGCTGGACGACCTCCTCGACCAGCACCTGATCGAGGAGGTGGCCCCCGGTCGTTACCGGCTGCACGACCTGATGCGCCAGTACTCCGCCGAGCTGTCCCGCGAGCCGGCCGAGCGCCGCGACCGGGACGAGGCGGCCGGGCGACTTCTCGACCACGTGCTGCACGAGGTGGCCGAACGCACGCAGTCGCTGGACCCGCTGGCGCTGCGCCGGCACCTCCGCCTGGACCCGCCGCGCCGGCCCGACCTGCTGGGCCGCTGCGAGCCGCCGGACGTCGAGTGGCTGGAGCAGGAACGGTCCGACCTCGTGGCCCTGGTCCGCTTCGCCGAGCGGGCGGCGCTCGACGGGTACGGGTGGCGACTGGCCCGCGCCCTGTGGCGGTTCTACTACATCCGCGGCTACTTCGACGACATCCTGGTCTCCCATCGCGCCGGGCTGTCCGCCGCGGAGCGGAGCGGCGACCGGGCAGCGCAGGCGGTCATGCACAACTATCTGGCCTCCGCCTACACGCGCACCGGTAGCTACCTGGACTCACTGCGCCACCTCGAGGCGGCGGTGTCCATCTCCCGCGACCTCGGCGACCACGCCAACGAACACCGTTACCGGGCGAACCTGGGCGTCGTCCACTGGCTGACCGGCGACCCGGCGCGGTCGGTCAGCCTGAATCGGGAACTCCTCCGGCCGAGTGGCACGGCGGTCGATCCGATGCTGTCCCTGCCCAACCTCGGCTTCGCCCTGACGACGCTGGGCCGGTACGCCGAGGCGATCGAGGCGCATCGCCAGCACCTGTTCCTGGGGCGCTGCCGGGGCAGCGGATACGACATCTCGAACGCCCTCGGTCACATCGCCTCGGTGGAGAACCGACTCGGCCACCACGCCAAGGCGGTCCGGCTCATCACGGCGTCCCTCCGGCTCCGGGACCGCACCGGGCACCGGTTCGGTGAGGCGGAGGCGCGCAACGACCTGGGGATCGCGTACCGGCACCTGGGCCGGCTCGACGCCGCGCGGGAGCAGCACGAGCTGGCCCTCGACCTCGCGCGGGACTCGGGGGAGCGCCACGTGCAGGCCGCCATCCTGAACGATCTCGGCCACACGCTGGCCGGTTCGGGACGCACCGACGCGGCGGTCGCGAGCCATCGGCACGCTCTCGCGCTGGCCACCCGCATCGCCCACCCGTACGAGCAGGGTCGCGCCCTGGCCGCCCTGGCCGACCACCTCGGCGAGGACGAGCGGGAGGAGGCGCTCCGGTACCGGCTACGCGCCCTGGCGATCTTCCGTCGGATCGGTGCCCCCGAGCGGGTCGAGCTGGAACGACGCCTGACCGGAGGGGCGCCAGGCCCGGTCTGAACCGGCTTATCGATTTCTTATCGCCTCCGCCGCTAACGTCGCCCCATGTCGGCCAACGGGGGCGGTCCACATCACGGGGGACCCGGTCGACGAGGCCCCCGCCGTCGAATTCCCCCCCAGCGAATCGACGGCGGGCAGGTGCGGGAGGGGCGACCTGCCGGGCCGATCGGCACCAGCCACGGCGCCCCTCCCCGCCGACGGCCCGAAGCGCGCGCCCGGTCGTACCGGCCGGATAGGCTCGCGGCCGTGACCGAACCCGCGCAGCTCACCCACGTCGACCCGGCCGGCGCGGCCCGGATGGTCGACGTCTCCGCCAAGCCGATCTCCGGCCGGCTCGCGGTCGCCGCCGGCCGGCTCCGCACCACCGCCGAGGTGGTCGAGTTGCTGCGCCGCGACGGCCTGCCCAAAGGAGACGCGCTGGCGGTCGGCCGGCTCGCCGGGATCATGGGGGCCAAGCGCACCCCCGACCTGATCCCGCTCTGCCACCCGATCGCCCTGCACGGCGTCACCGTCGACCTGCGCCTCACCGACGACAGCGTCGAGATCACCGCCACGGCGCGGACCGCCGATCGGACGGGGGTCGAGATGGAGGCCCTCACCGCGGTGGCCGTCGCCGGGCTCGCCCTGGTCGACATGGTGAAGGCCGTCGACCCGGCCGCCTCGGTGGACGCGGTCCGGGTGCTGCGCAAGGAGGGCGGCAAGACCGGCGAGTGGGTCCGGCCGGAGGACCGGCCGTGATCCGGGCCCGGGTGATCGTCGCCTCCAACCGGGCCGCCGCCGGCGTCTACGCGGACACCAGCGGCCCGCTGCTCGTCGCCGGCTTGCGGGAGCTGGGCTGCGAGGCCGACGAGCCGGTGGTGGTGCCCGACGGCGAGCCGGTCGGCGCGGCGCTGCGGGCGGCCCGCGACGAGGGCGTCGATGTGGTGCTGACCAGCGGCGGCACGGGCGTCACCCCGACCGACCGCACCCCCGAGGTGACCCGCCCCCTGCTCGACTACGAGATCCCCGGCATCGCCGAGGCGATCCGCGCGCACAGCCGCGCCGCGGTGCCGACGGCCGCGCTGTCCCGCGGCTTGGCCGGGGTGGCCGGCCGGATGCTGGTGGTCAACCTGCCCGGGTCGCGGGGCGGTGCGAAGGACGGGCTGGCCGTGCTCGGCCCGATCCTGCGGCACACCGTCGACCAGCTCCGCGGCGGCGACCACTGACGACGCGCCCTGGGCCCGTCGACCGCCGGGCCGGGGATAGGCTCGGCCGATGAGCACGGAAACCGCAGCAGCCGCCGCGGCCGAGGTCGCCGCGCCGCCGCCGGCCGGGTGGGAGGAGGCCCGCTCCCGGGTCTACGCGGTGGGTCTCTCCGCCGCGCTCCCCGCGGTCAGCCGGCCGCTCGCCGACGCCGACGGGCACACCCTGGCCGAGCCGCTGACTCCGCGGACCGACCTGCCGGCCTTCCCGACCTCCAGCGTGGACGGCTGGGCGGTGCGCGGGGACGGCCCGTGGCAGGTGATCGGCCGGGTCCTCGCCGGGCACACCCCGCCCCCACTGGAGGCCGACGGCAGCACCGTGGAGATCGCCACGGGCGCCATGGTCCCGGCGGGCGCGACCGCGATCCTGCGGATCGAGGAGTCGACCCGGACCGCCGACGGCCGGGTGGCCGGCACGCCCCGATCGGCGCCGGAGTGGCGGGAGCCGGGCGAGGAGGCGTACGCCGGGGAGGAGCTGCTGCCGGCCGGCACGCCGGTCGACCCGGCGGTGATCGGCCTGGCCGCCTCCTGCGGGCACGACACGCTGCGGGTCCGCCGCCGGCCCCGGGCCGCGCTGCTGGTCTTCGGTGACGAACTCCTGACGTCGGGCCCGCCGGGATCCGGCCGGGTCCGGGACGCGCTCGGCCCGGCGGTGCCCGCCTGGCTGCGCCGGTACGGCTGCCAGGTGCGCCCCGCCGATGTGGTCGGCCCGGTGGCCGACACCCTCCCGGCCCACGTGGCCGCGCTGCGCGCCGCGCTCGCCGACGCCGACCTGGTCTGCACCACCGGCGGCACCATGCACGGCCCGGTCGACCACCTGCACCCGACGCTGGAGGCGCTCGGCGCCGACTACGTGGTGAACACGGTGGCGGTGCGGCCGGGCTTCCCGATGCTGCTGGCCCGGCTGGTCGACGGCGACGGCCGGGTGCGCTTCGTGGCCGGCCTGCCGGGCAACCCGCAGTCCGCCGTCGTCGCGCTGGTGTCGCTGGTCGCGCCGCTCCTCGCCGGCCTCCAGGGCCGGTCGATGCCGGTGCTTCCGCAGGTCACCCTGGCCGAGCCGGTTGCGGGGCGGGGCGACCACACCCACCTCGCCCTGGTGCGGTGGGACCGGGCGGCCGGCACCGCGCACCCGGTCCGCCACGTCGGCTCGGCGATGCTGCGTGGCCTGGCCGGCGCGGACGGCTTCGCGGTGATCCGGCCGGGCACGAGCGGCGCGGCCGGCGACCGGGTGCCGCTCGTACCGCTGCCGCTCACCCCCGGGGAGCGGTCCTGGTGAGCGCGAGGAGTGAGCCGGTGTCGCGAGGCCCCGCGGTCGGGAACGGGGAAGGCATGGTGAGCCTGGTTCTTGGCGCGGTGAGCGACCGGCCGCTGGACCTGGCCGCGCACGAGGCGGCGGTCGCCGACCGGCGGGCCGGCGCGGTGGTCTCGTTCCAGGGCGTGGTCCGCGACCACGACCACGGCCGCACCGTCACCCTGCTGGAGTACGAGGGCCACCCGACCGCCGAGGCCGTGCTGCGCGAGGTGGCGGCCGAGATCGCCGCCGACCCCGAGGTGTACGCGGTGGCCGTGTCGCACCGGATCGGCCCGCTGGAGATCGGCGACGTGGCCCTGGTGGCGGCGGTCAGCACCGCGCACCGGGCGGCGGCCTTCACGGCCTGCGCGCGGCTGGTCGACGAGGTGAAGGCGCGGCTGCCGATCTGGAAGCGGCAGGTGTTCGCGGACGGCACCGAGGAGTGGGTGAACTGCCCCTGACGGTCAGCGCCGGGCGGCGAGCCGGGCCGTCCGGGCGAGCCGGTCGTGATAGAACGCCGGCTCGGCGCCGGGGCGCCAGGGCAGCGCCGCGACCAGCACGATGAGGGCGATCGTCAGGGAGTTCTCCATCAGCGCGCCGAACAGGCCGTCCTGGTAGTGGGACACCTCGGGAAGTTGGTGCTCGTACGGCCAGATCGGCGAGATCAGGAAGAGCAGGTAGAGGCCCAGCGCGCCGACCCCGTGCCGGAGCCCGGTCAGGGTCGGGTACCAGATCGGCGGGCGTAGCGGCGGCACCCCGGTGGCCGGGGGCGCGCCGGTGACCCGGGCCGGCAGGCCGCGGCTCGCCTCGTGGCGGCGTACCGCGGCGTCGGCCAGCACGATGATCGCCGGGATGACCCAGACCAGGTGGTGCGACCAGGAGATCGGGCTGATCACGTTGGCGGTGAGCCCGACCAGGGTGAACGCGGTCAACTCGTCGCCGTCGGCGCGGGCACTGGCCGCCCGGGACAGCCCCAGCGCCAGCATCAGCACCGAGAAGGCCAGCCAGAGCAGGCCGGGCGTCTCGATCGAGTCGTAGAGCCGGGCCAGCAGGCCGGCGAGCGACTGGTTGGCGGTCATGTCCGCCGCGCCGACGCGCTCGGTCTGCCAGAGCACTGAGGTGAAGTAGGTCCGCGACTCGGTGCCGACCAGCCCGAACGTCGCGATGGTCACGCCGATGGTGGTGCCGACCGCGGTCAGCGCGGCCCGCCACTGCCGGGTGATCACCAGATATCCCACGAACAGCGCCGGGGTGAGCTTGACCGCGGTGGCCAGCCCGATGCCGACCCCCGCCCAGGTGCCGCTGTAGAAGAACCGGGCCATTGCCGAGTCGGCGGTCTCGTAGTGGGTGCCGCGCCTGGCCCGCCAGCGCAGGCCGACCAGGTCCGCCATGATCAGCACGAAGAGCAGCAGGTTGACCTGGCCGTAGCCGAGGGTCTCCCGGGATGGCTCGATGGCCACGGCCAGCGGGGTGGCGATGCCGACGGTGAACCAGAGCGACCAGCCCAGCCGGTCGACGATCGGGCGCAGCAGCGCGGCCAGCACGACGGCGAGCGCGGCGATGCTGGCCAGCGCGTTGAGCCAGCCGGCGGCGTCGACCGGCAGCCAGGACATCGGCAGCATGGCCAGAGCGGCGAAGGGTGGGTAGGTGAAGCCCAGGGTGGTCGAGGGAGCGATGAAGCTGTACAGCTCGTTGCCGCTCGCCCACCACACCACGGCACCGTGGTAGATCTTCATGTCGAAGAAGTTGTACGGCCGCCCGAAGGCGCCGATGGCGAGCCATGCGGCGTAGGCGACGGCGGCCACGATGCCGGTCCGTACGACTGTCCTGCGATCGATCCCACGCGTCACGCGGTGGATTGGCGCGAGGCGGTCCGTCCGTCTACCGACTGTCGTCGGCATGGCGTGGCCACCCCCGTACCAAGGTCGTCCTGCCCGTCCAGGTCCAGCACGGAGCCTAGAACGGCGCCTCACGTTGCTGCCTCCCGCGTTATGCGACCGTGTCCGATCCCACACGTGTTTTTGACATTTCCACCGCGTTAACGGGTGTCGGACGGTTCAGGTGATTGGTGGCCTTGCGGGGGGTGGTGGCCGTATTGATGCAGGTCAGCCGGGAATTCGGCGGGCGGTGGCCGCCGAGCGTACGGCGATCTTCGCCTCGCGGCGGGCGGTCCGGACCGCGCGCTTCACCGAGCGGCGCGAATGGTTGATCCGGTGACCGGTGCGCCAGCGCAACCCCGGCTTGCCCTCGGTGTCGGCGGCGGCGAGGAGGAGACCACCGAAGAGCCCGAGGTTCTTCAGGAAGTGGATCTGGTTGTTGTTTCGCGCCGCCGGGTCGTCGTTGCTCCAGAAGGGATGACCGGCGGCGGTGGTCGGCACCAGGGTGGCGGCGAGGACGAGCGCGGCCGGGCGGGTGAACTTGCCGGTCGCCAGCATCAGCCCGCCGATGAGCTGGGTGGCCGAGTTGGCCCGGACCAGCGTCGCGGTGTCGGTGGGGATGCGGGGGTTCAGGTTCTGGATCAGCGGCGTGACCTTGTCGGTGATCGGCTGCGCGGCCGGGACCAGTCGTCCCGGGTTCCGCAGGTTGCGGGCGCCACTGACCACGAAGATGCCGCTCAACATGACGCGGGCGAGGGAGCGCACGGGCTTCATGGCTCAGTCATACCCCGTCGCGGCCCCCGCCACCCCTGCAACACTCGAAAGGGATCGGCCGACGTGGACGTCCGCGCGGTACCGATTTCAGCGACCGTCGCTGATGGACGGGCTCGGGGCGGTAAGGTCGCGCTGGTGACGACCCTGCGACTCCGACCCGAGGACCCGGCGGACGAGGCGCCGGTCGCCCGGGTGCTGGCCGCCGCGTTCGCCCGCCCCGACGTGGCCGTCCCGCCCGAGGTGGGGCTGGTCGAGGACCTGCGGCGCAGCGACGCCTGGATCCCGGAGCTGGCCATGGTCGCCGAGTACGGCGGTGAGGTGGTGGGCTACGCGCTGCTCACCCGGGTGCAGGTGCGCACCGACGGCGGCACCTGGCCGGCCCTGGCGCTCGGCCCGGTGGCGGTCGCCCCGCACCGGCAGCGGATCGGGCACGGCGCGGCGGCGGTGCAGGCCGCCCTCGACGCCGCGACCGAGCTGGGCGAGCGTCTCGTGGTGGTGCTGGGCGACCCGGCGTACTACCGCCGGTTCGGGTTCGGCCGGGCCGACCGGCTGGGCCTGACCAGCCCGTGGTCCGGGTTGGGGGAGCCCTGGCAGGCGCTGGTGCTGCCGCCGTCCACCACGGACGAGCCGCCGCCCCCGGCCGGTGAGGTGGTCTTCCCGCCGCCCTGGTCGAAGGTCTGACCGCGGTCAGGCCGGCTGGGTGCGCAGGTAGCGGCCGAAGTGCGGGACGGTGAAGGCGACCGTCCCCCGCTCGCCGGAATAGATCAGGCCTTTCTTGATCAGGGCGTCCCGGGCCGGCGACAGGCTGGCCGGCTTGCGGCCGAGCGCCCGGGCGATCTCCGCGGTGGGCACCGCCGCGTCCATGTCGTCGCGGCCGCCCTCCTCCCCGTCCACCAGCGCGAGCGTCGCCATGGCGCGCATGTACTCGCGCTCGGCCGGGGTGGCCCGCTCGAACCGCGAGCCGAAGAAGCCCACCGCCAGCTCCGCCTCCGCCTCGGGTGCGGCGACCCGGACGTCCGCGGCGGTGATCGGCGAGCGGGGGGCGTGGTCCCAGGTGGCCTTCCCGTACGCCTGGACGAAGTACGGATAGCCGCCGGACTTCTCGTAGAGCAGGTCGAGGGCCTTCTGCTCGTACTCGACCTCCTCCCGCTCGGCCGGCGCGCAGAGCGCCTGGTCGGCGGCGATCCGGTCGAGCCGGTCGATCCGCTGGTAGCGGAAGAGCCGCTCGGAGTACGACTTCGCGGCGCTCAGCACGGCGGGCAGGTGCGGCAGCCCGGCGCCCACCACGATCAGCGGCGCGCCGAGCTGGGACAGCTCGTGGCAGGCGGCGCAGAGCGCCGAGACGTCCTCCGGGCCGAGGTCCTGCATCTCGTCGATGAAGACGGCGACGCCGGTGCCCACGTCGGTGGCCACGGCGGCGGCGTCGGTGAGCAGCTCGACCAGGTCGATCTCGATGTCGCCGGAGTCGGCCCGGCCGCTGCTGGCCGGCACGTCGATGCCGGGCTGCCAGCGGTCGCGCAGCTTCGGGGCGGCCCCGCCGCGCCCGGCCGGTGCGGCGCGCTGGGCGAACGCCTTGAGCACCCCGAGGAAGGCGTCGATCCGGTCGGGGGCGCGGTGCCGGGGGGCCAGCTCGCGGACCGCCATGTGCAGCGCGGCGGCGACCGGCCGGCGCAGCGACTGGTCCGGCCGGGCCTCGATCTTGCCGGTGCCCCAGAGGTGGTTGATGGCCTGCGAGCGCAGGGTGTTGAGCAGGACGGTCTTGCCGACGCCGCGCAGCCCGGTGAGCATCAGGCTGCGTTCCGGCCGGCCGCGGGCGATCCGCTCCAGCACCACGTCGAAGACGTCCAGCTCCCGCCCCCGCCCGGCGAGTTCGGGCGGGCGCTGACCGGCGCCCGGTGCGTACGGGTTGCGGACCGGATCCACGAATCGCACAGTATCGGGCCGTCTAGCGGCGAGGCTAGACATGCGTAGATGCGACTACCGCGTGTCGGAGCCGTCGAGACAAAACTAGGGCTGTCTAGCCTGGACGCTAGACAGCCCTAGTTTTGCCTACCGTGTCACCGTCGCTTGAGGCAGAGCACGAAGTCGAGGGTGTCGAGCTGGCTGTCGAAGAAGTACCAGTCGGTGTAGCCCTCGACCTTGGCGCACTTCGACTCGGCGTCCTTCTTGCCGCTAGTCGACCCGTCGACGCGGCGCAGCACCTGGTAGGTCTTCGCGGCGCACTCGGTGATCACCAGCTTCGGCTGGGCCGAACCGCCCTCGTTGGCGACGCACTGGCCGGCCTTCACGAAACGCGGGTCGGTCGAGGAGGCCGGGGCCGGCGGGGTGGTCGGTGCCTCGGCCGGCTCGCTCGCCGCCCCCGTCGGGTCGGCGGCCGGCGCGGAGGAGGACGCCGTCCCGCCCTTGTCGCCCTCGTCGTCCCGGCCCAGCACCCAGTACGCGCCGGCGCCGCCGAGCAGGAGCACGGCCAGCACGACCAGCACCACGAGCAGTGGGCCCTTGCCGCGCTTCGGCGGGGTCGGCTCGGCGTACGGCGGCTGCCCGCCGTAGCCGGGGTCGGCCGGGTAGCCCTGGTAGGGCGGGGCGGCGGGCGGCGGTCCGGCGTTCCAGGCGGGGCTGGGCTCGTAGCGCTGGGTCGACCGGTCGTAGCGCTGGGCGGGCGGCCCGTAGTGCTGGGTGGGTTGGTCGTAGTGCTGGGCGGGCTGGTCGTAGGGATGCGCGGGCTGGTCGTAGGGCTGCGCGGGTGGCTCGCCCCAGCCGCCCGGCTGCCCGCCGTAGCCCGGGTCGTAGCGCGGATCGGCCGACGGGGCGTAGCCGTCGTCGGGGCGCCGTCCACCCCACGGCTCGGGGGAGCCGCCGCCCGGTGGTCCGAAGTTCGACATGAACGCCCTCCTGCGTACGCCAGTGCTGAGAGGCCGGCCACCAATGGGGGACGCCGACGCCGTGGTCACCGTAGCGTGGTCCACCGATGAGCTCACGCCCCACGAGTGCGACGCCCGCCGTCGACCACACCGCCGCCCCGGTCCGTTCCGCCCTGATCTGGACCGCGCTGGTCCTTGTCTACGTGCTCTGGGGCTCGACCTACCTGGGCATCCGGGTCGCGGTCGAGTCCCTGCCGCCGCTCACCTCCGCCGCGATGCGGTTCGCCGCCGCCGCGGTGGTGCTCGCCGTGGTGCTGCGGCTGCGCCGCGGGCCGGGGGCGCTCCGCGTCGACCGCCGGCAGCTCGGCTCGGCCGCGCTGGTCGGGGTGCTGCTGCTGGCCGGTGGCAACGGCCTCGTGGTGCTCGCCGAGTCCGGCCCGGAGGGCACCGCCCTGCCCTCCGGCATCGCCGCGCTGCTGGTGGCCACCGTCCCGCTCCTGGTGGTGCTGCTGCGGACGGTCGGCGGCGACCGGCCCCGGCCGTGGACCTTCGCCGGGGTGGCACTCGGCTTCGTCGGTCTCGTGCTGCTCGTGCTGCCGCGCGGCGGGTCGGGAAGCGTGCCGCTGGCCGGGGCGCTGACGGTCGTCGCGGGGGCGGTCAGTTGGTCTGTCGGTTCCTACCTCTCCGGGCGGATCCGGATGCCGGACGACCCGTTCGTGGCCACCGTCTACGAGATGGTCGCCGGCGCGGCGGCGCTCGCCGTTATCGCCACCGTCCGGGGCGAGCTGCACGGCTTCTCCCCCGCCGAGGTGACCGGCCGCTCCTGGGCGGCGCTCGCCTACCTGATGGTGGCCGGCTCGCTGGTCGCCTTCACCGCGTACGTCTGGCTGCTGGCCCAGGCCCCGATCTCCCTGGTCTCGACCTACGCCTACGTGAACCCGGCGGTCGCCGTGGCGCTCGGCGCGCTGCTCGTCGCCGAGCCGGTGACCGCACAGGTGCTGCTCGGCGGCGCGGTGATCGTGGCCGGTGTGGCGGTGGTGGTGAGCACCGAGCGTCCGCGCCGGTCGGCGGCACGACCGGTCGACGGGGCGCTGCCGGAGCCGGCCCACCGGTGACGTTCCGGCCCGTGTCGGCCGGGCTGGTTGCGGGTGTCGCGCTCCTCGGCGCGCTGGCCGGCCGCGCCGCCGTCCCGCTCGCCCGTCGCTTCATCGGGCCGCCCGCACCGCCCCGGGCGCTGGACTCCTCGGGCGTGCTGCCGCCGCCGAGGCCCGGCGAGGTCGCGGCCGTGGCGGCGACCTGCGTCGATCGACCGGCCCTGCGGCACGGCGTGCCGCTGGTCGGTGCGGTGGTGTTCGCCGGGCTCGCCGCACGCGGCGCCGACTCGACACTTCCCGCCCTCCTGCTGGTCGCGGCGGTCGGGCTGGTTCTCGCGCTGGTGGACCTCATCTGCCTGCGGCTGCCCGACCCGCTGGTCGGCGCGGCGGCGCTCGGCGGCGGGCTCGGCCTGGTCGGGGCGGCGCTGGTCACCGGCACGCCGGGCCGGCTGCCGGCCGCCCTGGCCGGCGCGGCTGTCTCCTTCGCCGGCTACGTGCTGCTCGCCGTGCTCCCCCGCTCGCGGGTCGGCTTCGGCGACGTCAAGCTCGCCGCCGCGCTCGGCCTGCCGCTCGGCTGGCTCGGCTGGCCGGCCCTGGGCCTCGGGCTGCTCCTCCCGCACGTGCTGAACGGGGTCGTGGTCCTCGCGCTGCTCGCCGCCGGCCGGGTACGCCGGGACACCGCCGTCCCGTTCGGCCCGGCGATCCTGGCCGGCGCCTGGCTCGCCGTCCTGCTCGCCTGACCGTCCCGATCCGGGTGCCGCCGCCGGTGGCGCGCTCAGATGAGGCGTAGCTGGCGGTCCTTGGGGCGGCGGGGTTCGGCGTCGCCGAAGCGCTCGAACAGGCCCGGGTCGATCACGTCGAGGAACGGGGACGGCCGGCACTCGCGCTCCGAACCGTGCCGGGTACGCCGGGCGGCGTGGCTCACGTACAGCCGGTCCTGCGCCCGGGTCAGCCCGACGAAGAAGAGCCGCCGCTCCTCGGCCACCGCGTCGTCGTCCGGCTCCTGCCCGGGCCAGCGCAGCGGCAGCAGCCCGTCCTCGGCGCCGACCAGGAAGACCACCGGGAACTCCAGCCCCTTGGCCGCGTGCAGGGTGAGCAGGGTGACCGCCTCGGCGCGCGGGTCGAGGGCGTCCACCTCCGCCCCGGTGGCGAGCTGGGCGAGGAACAGCCCCAGGTCGTCGCCGCAGCGCCGGGCCAGCGGGGTGAGCAGGTCGACCGCCGTGCGGACGTCCTCGGGGCGTACCGCGCCGGAGCCGTCGAGCGTCGGCACGGCGAAGCGCTCCGCCAGGATCTGGCCGGCCAGCCGTACCCGGGCGGCCAGCGAACCGTCGAGCCCGGCGTGCCGCAGCTCGCGGGCGATGGCGGTCACGCCCGGGCGGTCGCGCAGCCGGTCGTGCGAGCGCTTCTGCACCGGGATGTTCGCCCGGGCCAGCGCGTCGACCAGGGGCGCGGCCTGGGAGTCGGTGCGGTAGAGCACCGCGATGTCGGAGAAGGACAGCGAGGTGGCCCGCCCGTCGATCCGGCCCGAGTCGAGCGAGCGGTGGGAGAGGCCGCCGACCAGGTCGTCGATGGTGCGTACCAGGAAATCGGCCTCGTCCGCGACGGAGGTCGCGGCGTAGCGACCGACCAGCGGGGCCTCCGGGTCGAGCCGGGCCGGGTCGAGGCGGCGGCCGCGGACCAGCGACGACGGCGCGATGGCCTGCACCGCGGCCGCGAGGATCGGCGCCGATGACCGGTAGTTGCGGTTCAGCCGGACCAGCCGGGCGTCGGTGAAGTCCTGGGAGAAGCGGAGGAAGTAGCCGACGTCCGCGCCTCGGAACGAGTAGATCGCCTGGTCGGGGTCGCCGATCGCGCAGAGGTTGCCGTCGGCCGGGCTGAGCAGCCGGAGCAGCTCGTACTGGACGGCGTCGACGTCCTGGTACTCGTCGACGAAGATCCACTTCCAGCGTTCGCGGTACTCCTTGACCAGCTTCCGGTCGGCCTTCAGCAGCGCCACCGGCAGGGTGAGCAGCTCGTCCAGGTCGACCAGGTCGCGCTTGCGCAGCAGCGCGGTGTACCGCTCGTCGTCGTCGCCGGCCTCCGCGCGGGCGGCCGCCCGGTCGGCGTCGTCGGCGATCCGGAAGTCCGCCGGCAGCCCGACCGCCTCGGCGTGCTCCCGGAGGATGGTGAGGCCCAGCGAGTGGAAGGTGCCGACGGTGACGTCCTCGGCCACCGGGCCGAGCAGCCCGTCCAGCCGGTGCCGCAGCTCCTCGGCGGCCCGCCGGGTGAAGGTGATCGCCAGGCACTGCTCCGGGAAGACGTTCAGCTCCGCGCAGAGGTAGGCGATCCGGTGGGTCAGCGTGCGGGTCTTGCCGGTGCCCGGTCCCGCCACGATGAGCAGCGGGCCGCCCGGCGCGGAGGCGGCCACCCGCTGCATCGCGTCGAGCCGGTCCAGCAGCCCGGTGCCGACCTCCTCCATGCCGGCGAGCATCGGTTCGAACGGCTCGTGCGGGGAGGGCGCCGGCGCGATCGGTGGCGGGGGTGGCGGGGCCGGCTTGCGCTTCGGCTCCGCCTTGGCCGCCGCCGGGCGCCGGACCTTGGGCTTCGGCGCCGGCTCCGCGGGCTTCCGCTGCGCGGGCACGGGTACGTCGAAGAGGGTGTCCTGGCCGGTGCCACCCCGCGACGAGCCCAGTTCGGCCGGGTCGAAGAGGGTGATCACGCCGTACTCGCCGTCGTAGCCGGGGATCCGGCGCACCTCACCGCGGCGCAGCCGGCCGATGCCCTCGGCGAGCAGCTCACCGCCGACCCGGCCGATCTCGTCCAGCGGGGTACGGGTCAGGATGTCCAGCTCCGGGCCGAGCGCGGCGATCAGGTCGTGGAGCTTCCCCTCGACCTTCTTCGAGCGGGCGCCCACCCGGTTCAGCTCGCCGAGGATCTCGGCCAACGGCACCAGGTGGGTCACCTCCCGGGCGTGCGCCGGTCGGTGCCCCTCGGGCCGGTCGGCCAGCTCCTCCACCCGGCTCAGCACGCCCACCGTCAGTGGCTTGCCGCACTCCGGGCAGCGCCCGCCGGCCTCCCGGGTGCGCTCCGGGGACCAGTTCACCCCGCAGAGCCGGTGCCCGTCGGCGTGGTACTTGCCCTCCTCAGGGAAGAACTCGATGGTGCCGGCCAGCCCGTTGCCGGTGCGCAGCGCCTCGCGGATGGCGAAGTAGTCGCGGGCCGAGTCGAGGACGGTGGCCTCCCGGGCCAGCGCCGGCGGCGAGTGCGCGTCCGAGTTCGACACCAGTTGGTAGCGGTCCAGGCTGCCGACCCGCCAGTTCATCCCGGGGTCGGAGGAGAGGCCGGTCTCCACGGCGAAGATGTGCTCGGCCAGGTCGGCGTAGCAGTCGGCGATCGCGTCGAAGCCGGACTTCGAGCCGAGCGCGGAGAACCAGGGCGTCCAGATGTGCGCCGGCACCAGGTAGCCGTCCGGGCTGGCCTCCAGGGTGATCTCCAGCAGGTCGCGGGAGTCCAGCCCGAGGATCGGCCGGCCGTCCGAGCCCAGGTTGCCGATCCGCCCCAGCGCGGCGTTGAACCGGGCCACCGAATCCAGGTCCGGAAGGTAGATGAGGTGGTGCACCTTCCGGGTCCGGTCGTCGCGCTTGTAGATCGTGGAGATCTCCACGCTGAGCATGAACCGGACCGGGTCCGCCTCCGCCTCGCTCGCCAGCCGGGGCGGCAGCCGCCGGGCGATGTCGCGCTCCGCCTCGGGGCTCAGCCGGTAGAGGCCGGGCTCCGCCGGGTGCAGGGTCTCGCGCAGGTGGTCGTACCAGGCGGGGTGGGTGAAGTCGCCGGTGCCGAGCACGCCGATGCCCTTGCGTCGGGCCCACCAGCCGAGGTTCGGCAGGGTCAGGTCACGGCTGCACGCGCGCGAGTATTTCGAGTGGATGTGCAGATCCGCGACGAACGGCGGGAGGCCACCGGGGGGTACGGCGCTGAACGGAGGCACGCCGCATCCTGTCACGCCCGGTCCCCCGGCCGCCCGCCGCCACGCGTACGGGTGACCTGAGCAATGCGGTGCTGGACCGGACGGCCGGGACGCGCTATGGGGCGCGCAGCTCGACCAGGGTCACCTGCGGCGGCGCCCCGACCCGGACCGGCGGGCCCCAGAAGCCGGCGCCGTTGGTCACGTAGACCTTGGTTCCGTCCACCTCGCCCAGGCCGGAGACCACCGGCTGCTGGAGCTTCACCAGCAGGTTGAACGGCGCCATCTGACCGCCGTGGGTGTGCCCGGAGAGCTGGAGGTCGACGCCGAACTTCGCCGCCTCGTGGGCGGCCACCGGCTGGTGGGCCAGCAGCACCACGGGTCGGCTCGGGTCGCGATCGCCGAGGGCGGCGGCGTAGTCGGCGGGGGCGGCCAGCCCGGTGCCGGAGGCGGTGACGTCGTTGACCCCGGCCAGGTCGAGCACGCCGCCCCGGGCCCGGATCTCCTGGCGCTCGTTCTGGAGCACCCGCAGGCCGAGCCGGTCCACCTCGCGCACCCACTCCTCCACACCGGAGTAGTACTCGTGGTTGCCGGTGACGAAGAAGCTGCCGTACCGGGAGCGAAGGTCGCGCAGCGGTTCCGCGGCCCGGCCCAGCTCGGCCACCGAGCCGTCGACCAGGTCGCCGACGACCGCCACCAGGTCGGCGTCGAGCCGGTTGATCATCGCGACGATCCGCTCGGTGTGCGCCCGGCCGCGCAGCGGCCCGAGGTGGATGTCGGAGACGGTGGCGATGCGCAGGCCGTCCATGCTGCGGGGGAGCTTGGCCAGGGCGATCTGCACCCGGTCCAGCCGGGGCGCTCCCATCGCGGTGCGTACGCCGTACCCGGTGATGCCGGCGGCGGTGAGCCCGGCGAAGATCGCGGCCCCCCGCGCGAGCAGCAACCGGCGGGACGGGTCGTGGTCGGGTGGGTCGCCGGCGGGCCGGCCGTCAGCCGCCTTGGGAGGGCCGGCCGGACCCGCGGCCGGCGGCTCCCCGGCGGACTCCGTCGACGGCTCGGCCAGCGCGACGGGCGACGCGGACGCCGGACCGGCCGGCGCCGGTTCCGCGACGCCGGCGGCCGGGATGCCCGCCCGGCCGGGGCCGGCACCGCCCGCCGGCACCGGCGACGGCACCGGCGACGGCACGGCAGCCGCGCCGGTCGCGGCCCGCTCGCGGCGGCGCAGGACCAGCTTCGCCACCGCCATGGGCACCTCGAGCACCAGCAGCAGCCCGAGCAGGTAGAACATCAGGGCCAGCCAGAGGTAGCCCGGCCAGGCCAGCCAGTCCGAGCCGCTGCGGGTGCCCACCATGGTGGCCGGCACCAGCAGCGCCAGGAGCAGCGCGACCACCCCACCGGCCTTCCGCCAGCGGCCCGGGCGGGTGGTGTCGCGGACCAGCCGCTTCCACAGGTAGAGGTGGATCAGGGCGGTGACGAGCACAGCGAAGCCCACAAACATCGCCATCGCCAACACGGGAGCCTCCCTCAGCCGCCCGCGAAGGGGGGCAGCACGTCGACCGTCGCCCCGGCCGGCAGCGGCGCCTGACGATCATGGCAGGCCATGCCGTCGACCAGGAAGCTCGCGGCCTTCAGCACCACGGCCAGGCGCTCGCCGTGCCGCTCGGTCAGCTCGTCGAGGAGTTCGTCGAGCGAGCGGCCGGCGGCCGCGGTCTCCTCGGCGCGGCCGGCCGCGGCACGCGCGCCGGCGAAGTAGCGGACGGTGAGCTGCACCGGTCAGCCTCCGATCGCCGACATCGGGCGGGCGGGTTGCAGGAAGGTGGGGTCGTCGATGCCGTGCCCGGCCCGCTTGCCCCACGTCGCGGCCCGCCAGCGCCGGGCCAGCTCCTCGTCGTCCGCCCCGGCGCGCAGCGCGGCTCGCAAGTCGGACTCCTCGGTGGCGAAGAGGCAGTTGCGCACCTGACCGTCGGCGGTGAGCCGGGTCCGGTCGCAGTCGCCGCAGAACGGCCGGGTCACGCTGGCGATCACCCCGACCCGCGCCGGGCCGCCGTCCACCAGCCAGGTCTCGGCCGGGGCCGCGCCCCGCTCGCCCGGGTCGGCGGTCAAGGCGAACTCGGCGCGCAGGGCGGCGAGGATCTCGTCGGCGGTGACCATGGTCGACCGGTCCCAGCCGTGCTGGGCGTCCAGCGGCATCTGCTCGATGAACCGCAGCTCGTAGCCGTGGGCCAGGGCGAACCGGAGCAGCGCGGGCGCCTCGTCGTCGTTGACCCCGCGCATCAGCACGGTGTTGATCTTCACTGGGGTCAGCCCCGCGGCCGCCGCGCCGGCCAGCCCGGCCAGCACGTCGGCGTGCCGGTCCCGCCGGGTCAGCGTGGCGAACCGCGCGCGGTCCAGCGTGTCCAGCGAGACGTTGACCCGGTCGAGCCCGGCGGCGCGCAGGGTGGGCGCGAGACGGTCCAGGCCGATGCCGTTGGTGGTCAGCGAGATGCGCGGGCGGGGCGCCAACGCGGCCACCGCGGACACGATGCGGGCCAGGCCCGGCCGGATCAGCGGCTCGCCGCCGGTGAAGCGGACCTCGGTGACGCCGAGCCGGTGCACCGCCACCCGGATCAGCCGGACGATCTCGTCGTCGTCGAGCAGCTGCGGCCCGGCCAGCCAGGGCAGCCCTTCAGCCGGCATGCAGTAGGTGCAGCGCAGGTTGCACTTGTCGGTCAGCGAGACCCGGAGGTCCCGGGCGACCCGGCCGTACCGGTCGACGAGGACCCCGTCGGTCGTTGTCGGGGCGGCGGTCACCCGTCGACCGTAGCGCGTCCGGCGCCGCGCAGCGCGGCGCGGGCGGCGGAGTCCACCGCCGCCCGGTACGCCGCCCCGAACAGCGCGGTGTGCACCAGCAGCAGGTGGAGCTGGTGCAGCGGCACCCGCTCCCGCCAGCCGTCGGCCAGCGGCCACGCCTCCCGGTAGGCGGCCGTGATCCGGTCGAGGTGCGCCGGGCCGCCGAAGAGGGCGAGCTGGGCCAGGTCGGTCTCCCGGTGACCGCCGTGCGCGGCCGGGTCGACCAGCCAGACCCGGTCGTCGACGCCCCAGAGCAGGTTGCCGGGCCAGAGGTCGCCGTGCACCCGGGCCGGCGGCTCGTCGCCGCCGAACTCGGCGATCCGGTCGAGCAGCTCCTCGACCGGGCCGGCCTCCGCGGCGGTGAGCGCGCCGTTGTCGACCGACATCCGCAGGTACGGCAGCAGCCGCCGCTGGGCGAACCACTCCGACCACGGGCCCGGGTCGGGGGTGTTGTCCTGCGGCAGGGTGCCGATGAACCCGGGCCACTCGGCGCCGAAGGCGGGGGCCCCGGCCCGGTGCAGCCCGGCCAGCTCGCGGCCGAACAGCTCGGCCGCCTCCGGCGTCGGCTCGCCGGTTTCGACCCAGTCGAGCGCCAGCAGCTCCGGCAGGGCCACGATCACCTCCGGTACGGCGACCGTGCCGGCCTCGCGCAACCAGCGCAGCCCGGCCGCCTCGGTGGCGAAGAAGCCCTCGGGCGGCGCCCCTTCGGCGCGCTCCGGCCAGGTCTTGGCGAAGACCGAGTGCCCGTCGTCGAGGGTGAGCCGGGACGCGGCGCAGCTGTCCCCGCCGGAGACCGGCGTCTCCCGGATCCGCTGGTGGGTCAGGAAGGTCGGCAGGTGCTCCGGGTGTGCCCGCAGGTACGCCAGGTCCATGAGCGCAAGGTAGCCGGTCCGCGGGACCGGCGCGGGCCATGCACGACTCCGGCGGGTGCCGTGCCTCGCCGACCTGGCCCGATACTCTCCGTATCTGTGGACAACCCGCGTGTCGTCCACAGGGCCTGTCGCACCGGCACCGGCCCGCCGCACGCTCCTGGCATGAACTCCACCGAGCGCCCCCGCCTCGCCGTCCGCTCGCCCGCCGACCTCGTCGCCGCCGTGCCGTACCTGCTCGGGTTCCATCCCGCCGACAGCGTCGTGGTGGTGGCGGTGCGCGGCCGGCGGGTCGTCTTCGCCGCCCGCGGTGACCTGCCCGGGCCGGGCACCGACCTGCGCCCGGCCGCCCGGCATCTGGCCGGGGTGGTGGCCCGGCAGGGCACCGACGCCGCCACCGTGATCGGCTACGGTCCGGCCACCCGGGTCACCGGCGCGGTGGACGCGGTCGGCGAGGCGCTGGACGAGGCCGGGCTGACCGTCCTCGACGCGCTCCGGGTGACCGAGGGGCGCTGGTGGTCCTACCTCTGCGCCGAGCCGGCCTGCTGCCCGCCCGAGGGCACCCCCTACGACGCGGCGGCCAGCGAGGTCAGCGCGGCGGCCGTCTTCGCCGGTCAGGTCGCCCTGCCCGACCGGGCCGCGCTGGCCGCGCAGGTGTCCCCGCTCGGCGGGCCGGTCCGGGTGGCCATGCGCCGGGCCACCGCCCGCGCCCGCCGCCGCCTGGCCGGGCTGGCCGGGGAGGCGACCGGCCTCGCCGCAGAGGCGAGCGGCCCGGTCGGGGAGGCAGCCGACCTGGCCGGGGAGGCGACCGCCGGGGAGAGGGCCGGACCGGCCGGGGAGGCGGCCGGGACGGGCCGTTCGGTCCGCTCGGCCGGGGCGGCGGCGGTGCGCACCGCGTTCCGCCGGCACCGGCGCGGTGAGCGGCTCGGCGACGACGAGGTGGCCTGGCTGACCGTGCTCCTCACCCACCTCCCGGTACGCGACCAGGCCTGGTCCCGCACCGACGGCAGGGACGCCGACATCAGCCTCTGGACCGACGTGCTGCGCCGGGCCGAGCCGGAGCTGATCGCCGCCCCGGGCAGCCTGCTGGCCTTCGCCGCCTGGCGGGCGGGCCACGGCGCGCTGGCCTCCGTGGCCCTGGAACGGGTGCTCGCCGCCCACCCCGGCTACTCACTCGCCGTGCTCCTCGACGACGCGCTCCGCCGCGGGCTGTCCCCGTCCGAGCTGGACGGCTGGCCGGCGACCGCCGGCCCGGCGGTGCTGCGTCGCCGCCGGCGCCGGCCCCGCCGGTGACCGGGTCAGCCGGGCACGCGCTGCGCGCCGGTGTAGACGTTCATGGTCCCGCCGCGCAGGAACCCGACCAGCGTCATCCCGGCCTCCTCGGCCAGGTCGGCGGCGAGTGTGCTGGGCGCGGAGACCGCGGCGAGCAGCGGCACGCCGGCCATCCACGCCTTCTGGGTCAGTTCGAAACTGGCCCGGCCGGAGACCAGCAGCACGTGCCCGGCCAGCGGCAGCCGGCGTTCCCGGACGGCCCAGCCGACCACCTTGTCCACCGCGTTGTGCCGGCCGACGTCCTCGCGCAGCACGACCAGCTCACCGGCGGCGGTGAAGAGCCCGGCCGCGTGCAGGCCGCCGGTGCGGTCGAAGGCGCGCTGTGCCGCCCGCAGCCGGTCGGGCAGCCCGGCGAGCAGTTCGGCGGTCACCGCCAGCGGGTCCTCGCGTACGGCGAACTGCGAGCGGGTCCGGACGGAATCGATGCTCGCCTTGCCGCAGACTCCGCACGAGCTGGTGGTGTAGAAGTTGCGGGCCGGGTCGGTGACGGGCTCCGGCACGCCGGGGGCCAGCACCACGTCCACCACGTTGTAGGTGTTCGGGGTCTCCGCCCCGGCGCAGAGCTGCGCGGTGTGCACGTCGTCGGCCGACCGGATCAGCCCCTCGGTGAGCAGGAAGCCGATCGCCAGGTCCAGGTCGTCACCGGGGGTGCGCATGGTCACCGCGAGCGGCCTGCGCCGGCCCGGCCCGGCCGGGCCGACCCGGATCTCCAGCGGCTCCTCCACCGCCAGGGTGTCCTGCCGGCGTATCCGCGCCCGCCCGTCGGCCGCCGCGTCGAGGTCGATCCGGAGCACGCCGCGCCGGTCAGTCGCCCGTCCCATGCCGCCATCCTGCCCCGCGCCCCCGGGCACCCGCACGGCGACGCCCCCGCGGTTACGGTGGCCCGGTGACGGCGTACGCGGCGGTGGTGCTCTCGGGCGGCGCGGCCCGCCGGATGGGCGGGGTGGACAAGCCGGCCCGCCCGGTCGGCGGCCGGCCGATGCTGCACCGGGTGCTGGCGGCGGTGGCCGATGCGGGCACGCGGATCGTGGTCGGGCCGACCGACCCGGTGCCCGCGGAGGTCCGGGTGACCCGCGAGGAACCTCCTGGCGGCGGCCCGGTGGCCGCGACCGCGGCGGGGCTGGCCCTGCTCGACCCCGGCACGACCACGGTCGCCCTGCTCGCGGCCGACCTGCCGCTGCTCACCCCGGCGGCGGTGGCCGAGCTGCGGGCCGCCCTCGACGGCTCGGCCGCCGGGATGGCCTGCTACGTCGACGGCGACGGCCGCCGGCAGCAGCTCTGCGCGGTGTGGCGGGTGAGCGCGCTGCGGGCCGCCCTCGACCGGCTCGCCGCCGAGCGCGGCGGCACGGTCGACGGGGCGCCGGTGCGCGCGCTGCTGGCCGGCACGACGGTGCGGGAGGTGTCGTGGTCCGGCTCCGGGCCGCCGCCCTGGTTCGACTGCGACACTGACGAGGACGTACGCCGGGCCGAGGAGTGGACGCGATGACGGTGATGGACGACTGGGTCACGGCCGCCTGCGCCGAGCTGGGGTTGGACCCGGCCGAGGTGTCGGTGCCGACCGTGCTCGACCTGGCCAAGGACGTGGCGCACCAGGTGCTGCGGCCGGGGGCGCCGGTCACCGCGTACCTCCTGGGGGTGGCCGTGGGGCGCGGCGCGGACCCGGCCGCGGCGGCCGCCCGGCTCAGCGCGCTGGCCGGCAGTTGGCCGGTGGAGCTGGACGGGACGGCCCCCGCCGACTAGCGCCTGCGGGCCCGCTGTCCGATCCCGGTCGGGGTGATTCGACCCCCACCGTCCGTGGGTAGGGTGGCGAGGACGGACGGAGGCGATCATGACGGCAGACCACCCCTCGGCACCGGCCGGTGAGCCCGCCGGCGCGACGCCGGAGCAGCACGAGTCGATCCTGCTGGACGAGCCGAGCACGGCCGACCTGCGGGCCAAGGTGACCGAGGCCTGGCGGGAGTTCGCCCGTGCGCTGGCCGAGCGGCTGTGCGGGCTGCCCGCCGGCGCGCACCTGGAGGTCACCCTCGACCCGACCGCCTCCGGCACCGGGGACGCCGTCTACTCGGTGAGCGTGGACGCCGGCGAGGAGGGCCGCCTCTCGGCCCGGGCGGTCGGCAACGCCACCCTGCCGCCGGGCTACCGGCTGGACCGGGCCGCGGTGGCCGATATGATCGCGCTCGGCTGGTCCCCGCCCGGTGTGGTGGCGGGCTCCGGCGAGCAGTTCGGCCTGGACTGCGGCACCGACGAGGCGACCCGGTTGTCGGCCGTGCTGTCCCGGACGCTGCGCGACGTCTACGGCGCTCCGCACCCCGCCTTCCTGGTCTACATGGTGCACGACGCCGAGGGAGAGCCGCTGCCGGAGGAGCCGCTCGGCACCGCCCGCAGCGAGTTCGGCGCGGACCGCGACGTCGAGGCCGACCTCGACGAGGCGCTGGCGGCCGCCGCCACCAAGCAGGCCGGCGAGAACGACGTGCTGGCCCTGGAGGAGCGGGTGCGCACCGTCGTCTCCACCATGCTGAAGTCGAAGTCCGACCAGGTGCAGGTCGACTCGGACGGCGACATCAACATCCGCGCCGGCTCGGCGATGGTCTTCGTCCGGGTCCGCGACAACCCGCCCCTGGTCGACGTCTTCTCCCCGGTGCTGACCGAGGTCGAGCCGACCGAGCGGCTCTACGTGAAGCTCTCCGAGCTGACCAACCGGATGCCGATCGGCCGGCTCTACTGCGCCGACGACACGGTGTGGGCCTCGATCCCGGTGTTCGGCCGCAACTTCCAGGCCACCCACCTCATGCTCGCCGTGCAGGTGATGACCGGGCTGGCCGACGAGCTGGACGATCGGCTGCACGGGGAGTTCGGCGGCAAGCGCTTCTTCGGCGAGGGGGACAAGCCGGCCCGCCCGCAGGAGCACCGCACCGGCATGTATCTCTGACCCGCGTCAGCGGACGTCGAGGAGGGTCTTGCCGACCGTGGCCCGGGACTCGATGGCGGCGTGCGCGTCGGCGGCCCGGTCCAGCGGGAAGCGCTGCCCGATGAGCGGCCGCAGCCGGCCGGCGGCCCCCTCGGCTAGGGCCTGTTCGGCGAGGGCGCGCAGCTCGTCGGGCGTGCCGCCGGCGCGGAGCAGGGTCACCCCGCGGGCCGTGGCCTCCTCCTCGGGCAGGTCCGCCCAGGCGCCGCTGGCCAGCCCGAAGCTGAGCATCCGCCCGCCGCGGTCGAGCAGGTCGAAGGCGGCCCGGGCGAGCTGCCCGCCGACCCCGTCGAAGACCACGTCCACCCCGCCGACGGCGGCCCGGACCCGGTCGGTCCAGTCCGGCTCCCGGTAGTCGACCACCGGGTCGAGGCCGCGCTCGCGGAGCAGGGCGACCTTGCGCGGACCGCCGGCCGCGGCGACCACCCGCGCGCCGGCCGCGGTGGCGAGCTGGGTGAGCAGGCCGCCCACCCCGCCGGCCGCCGCCTCGACCAGCACCCGCTCGCCGGGCCGCATCCCGGCCGCCCGGGCCAGCATCAGCGCGGTCCGGCCGTCCGCGAGCAGCGCCACGGCCGCGTCCAGCGGCAACCCGTCCGGTACGGGGATCGGCGCGCCCTGGTCCACCACCACGCGCTCGGCGTACCCGCCGGAGCCGCCGGTGGCGCTGACCACCCGCCGGCCGAGCAGCACCGGGTCCACCCCGGCGCCTACCCCGGTGATCGTCCCGCCGACGCCGTTGCCGGGGATCACCGGCAGGGACGCGGCGAACGGGCCGAACCCGGTCGCCCGGAACATCGTCTCGACGAAGGTGATGTTCGCGTGCGCCACCTCGACGAGCACCTGCCCCGGACCGGGCACCGGATCCGGCGCCGGCCCCGGCACCAGCACCTCCGGCCCGCCGAACTCCCGTAGCCACACCGCTCGCACGTCGCCTCCCCGCTGTCCCCGCCGAACTCCGGTCCCAGTTGACGACCTGAAGTGGGCTTCAGGTCAAGCCGAGGAGGGGCCGACGCCGGGGGACTCGACCAGCCGGGAGAGGACGATGGTGCTGCGGGACGAGGTGACGAACGACTCGGCCCGCAGCCGCTCCAGTGCATCCTCCAGGTGCGCGATGTCGGCCGCCCGCAGGTGCACCAGCGCGTCCGCCTCGCCGGAGACGGTGTACGCGCCGACCACCTCGGGATGCCGCCTCGCGGCGGCGCCGATCTGGGCGGGGGTGGTCCGGCCGGCGCAGAACAGCTCGACGAAGGCCTCCGTGGTCCACCCGACGGCGGCCGGATCGACGACCGCGGTGAAGCCCCGGATGACCCCCGCCGATCGGAGTCGGTCGACCCGGCGCTTGACCGCGGGGGCGGAGAGTGACACCCGCGTGCCGATGTCCGCGTACGAGGCGCGGGCATCCGCCACGAGCAACGCAATGATTCGCTGGTCGACCGCGTCTATCTGCAACGTTCCGCCTCTGGGAAGCAATGGTTGTGGCTGTTACCAAAGTTGTACCGTACCTACTCTTGGTGACCGTGAACCAGCAGCGAGTCCCGCGAAAGCGGACATATCTCATGTGCTCGCCCGAGCACTTCACGGTCGAGTACGCGATCAACCCGTGGATGGACGTGACCGCGCCGGTCGACACCGACCTGGCGGTCAAGCAGTGGGACCGCCTGCGGGAGACCCTGGTCGGCCTCGGCCACGAGGTGCACCTGCTCACCCCCGAGCGCGGGCTGCCGGACATGGTCTTCGCCGCGAACGGCGCGTTCGTGGTCGACGGCACGGTCTACGGCGCCCAGTTCAAGCACGAGCAGCGGGCCGCCGAGGCCGCCGTGCACCGGGCGTTCTACGAGCAGAACGGCTGGCGGTTCATCGCGCCGAGCGAGACCAACGAGGGCGAGGGCGACTTCGCCTACCTGCCGGAAGCGCACGGCGGGCTGGTCCTCGCCGGCCACGGTTTCCGCACCGAGCCGGCCGCGCACGCCGAGGCGCAGGAGGCGCTCGGCCGGCCGGTGGTCTCGCTGCGCCTGGTCGACCCGCGCTTCTACCACCTGGACGTGGCGCTCGCCTCGATCGACGACGAGAACATCGTCTACTACCCGGGCGCCTTCTCGACGGCCAGCCAGAAGGTGCTCGCCCAGCTCTTCCCGGACGCGGTGGTCGCGGACGACGAGGACGCCCTGGCCTTCGGCCTCAACCTGGTCAGCGACGGGCTCAACGTCGTGCTGAACAGCGAGGCGAGCCGGTTGGCCGGAAAGCTCAAGACGGCGGGCTACCACCCGGTCCCGGTCGAGCTGGCCGAGCTGAAGAAGGGCGGCGGCAGCGTGAAGTGCTGCATCGCCGAGCTGCGCCACTGACGTACGGGAACGGGCGGTCTCCCCGAGGGGAGGCCGCCCGTTTCGCGTACCCGGGGCGGATCAGCCGAGCGTGGCCAGCTCGCTGATCACGACGTTGGAGAGCATCCGGCCGTCGAGCTCGACCCGGCGCAGGTACCACTTCTGCTGCGGGGTGCGCGGCTGGTTGAACTGCCAGGCGCCGCGCGGACTGTCGATCTGGCCGATCTTGCCGAGCGCCAGGTTGACCTGCTGCGGGGTCGGGTTCTCGCCGACCAGCCGGATCGCCTTGTCGAGCACCTGCGCGGCGTCGTACGAGGCCATCGCGTAGGTGGTCGGGGAGACGTTGTGCGTCTTGCGGTACGCCGAGGCGAACACGCGGTTGGCGGTGTTGTTCAGGTCGGCGGAGTAGTTCAGCGCGGTCTGGATGCCGTACTTCTCGATCAGCGCCCGCTCCTCGCCCTTCTCCCCGTCGTCGAGCTGGCCGAGCACGGCGCCCTCGGTGAGGAAGCCCGGCGCGTAGATCGGGCCCTGGTAACCCTGGGCGTAGAGCTGCTTGATGAACTGCACCGCCTGCGCCCCGGAGTAGTGGCAGAAGACCGCGTCGGGGCCGGGCCGCCGGTCCAGGGCCTTGCGGATCGAGCCCGTGTAGACCCCCTTGCCGGGGTTGGCGAAGTCGGTGGTGAAGATCGGCTCCTCGGTGAGCCGGCGGCCGCCCTGCTCGTACCCGCGCCGGAGGCCGTCGATGACGTCGCGGCTGCTCTGGCCCTGGGTGGCGAAGATGGCGATCCGGCTGGAGGCGTCCAGGGTCTGCCGCAGGTACTGCCCCAGCGCCTCGCCCGGCTCGTCCAGCACGTACGAGGTACGCCAGATGTAGACGACGCTCTGCAGGCTGATGGGGGAGGCGTTGGAGCCGATCAGCGGGACCCGCGCCTGCTCCACGGCGTCCCGGATGCCGGTCATCACGGCGGAGCTGACCACGCCGGTGAGCGCCAGCACGCCCTCCTTGAGCAGCCCGTCGACGGCGGCCTGGCCGGTCTTGGCGGTGTCGCCCTCCTCGGCCGGCACCAGCGTCACCGGGTGGCCGCCGAGTTGCCCCTCGTTGAGGTTGAGGAAGAGCTGGAACCCGTTGGTGATCTCGTCCCCGATGAACTTGTTCGGGCCGCTGCCCGGAACGATCAGACCGATCTTGATCGGACTGCCGGGCTTCGCCTCGTCCGCGGAGTCGGTCCCGGAGCCACAGCCCGCCGCCAGCCCGGTGGTTCCCAGCGCGGCCAGCAGTTGTAGTGCCCGCCTGCGGTTCATCTGTGACACCAGTTTCCTTCCCGATGGAGCGTCCAGGGGTGCACGCCCCTCCGGCGTTCTACCTGCTCGACGACGCTGCGTCAATGCCCTGAAGATCATCGTGCAGGGACCGCAACCCGGCCACCACCTGCGGCCAGGCGGCCGAGTCCGGCGCGATCAGCCCGAAATGTTCGCATTCGGGCAGCTCAACCAGCGTGGCGGGGCTGCCGGCCGCCCGGGCGGCCGCCACCCAGGAGCGGCTGATGGCGACCGGGACCTGCCGGTCGAGCAGCCCATGCATGACTACTGTGCGTACTCGGACCGGCACCAACGACGATGGATCAGCCGCCGCGTAACGGTCGGGGAACTCGGCCGGGCCCCCGCCGAGCAGCGCGGCCACCGCGCCGGAGTCCAGGTCCAGCCGGTACGCCTCGGCGAGGTCCGCGACCGGCGCCAGCGCCAGCACGCCGCCGACCGTGGCCGGGGCGTGCGCGGCCACGTACAGCGCCAGGTGCCCGCCCGCCGAGTGACCGACCACGGTCGGCGGATCGGCCGTCACCAGCCCGGGCAGCGCGGCCGCGGCCAGCCCGGGCAGCGCCGCCACCCCCGCCAGCACGTCGGTGAGGGTATGCGGCCAACCACCGCCCGGCTGGCCGGTGCGCCGGTACTCGACCTGGGCGACCGGGTGGCCGAGCGCGGCCAGCGCCGCCGCCATCGGGCCGGTGTGGGTGCGGTCGTACTCGGCCCGCCAGAAGCCGCCGTGCACGACGATCACCAGCCGCCGGGGCGGTCCGTCGCCGGCCGGGCGGCGGAGGTCGGCGCACTGGTCCGGGTGGTCGCCGTAGGCGACGGTGGCGTCCGGCGGCGGGGCCGGCCGGGTCAGCACGGCGCGCGGGTCTGCGGGCATGACGGCGACGGTAGCGCGCCCCGGCCGGGTGGTTCCGGCCCGGCAGCCGGTCCGGCCGCGTGCACGTGGTGGGGGTGGGTAAAGATGGGTCCCATGACCGAAGCGCGCTTCGCCGGACAGGACGACGAACAGGGCAACGAACAGGGCAACGATGGCATCCCCGGCACCGTGGTGGTGGTCGGGCCGGACGGCCGGCCGGTCGGCACGGTGCAGACCGACGATGGCCAGGGTGAGGATCCGACCCGCCTGGTCGAGCAGCCCGCCAAGGTGATGCGGATCGGCAGCATGATCAAACAGCTGCTGGAGGAGGTCAAGGCGGCGCCCCTGGACGACGCCAGCCGGCACCGCATGCGCGAGATCCACGAGCGCTCGATCGTCGAGCTGAAGGAGGGCCTCGCCCCCGAGCTGCGCGAGGAGCTGGAGCGGATCTCGCTGCCCTTCACCGAGGACCAGGCGCCCAGCGAGAGCGAGCTGCGGATCGCCCACGCACAGCTGGTCGGCTGGCTGGAGGGGCTGTTCCACGGCATCCAGGCCGCGCTGGTCGCCCAGCAGATGGCCGCCCGCGTCCAGCTCGAGCAGATGCGCTCCGGCCGGCAGGCGCTGCCCAGCGGCCCGGGCGGGATGGTGCCGGGCATGCCGGGCATGCCGCAGACCAACGAGGGCCACGCACCCGGCCAGTACCTCTGACCGCCCCGGGGCGCGACACCACCGCTGACCGGCCGGGCGCCCGCCCGGCCGGTCAGGCCACCCCGAAGACCTGTTCCAGATACGCGGCCACGCCGTCCTCGCTGTTCGCCCCGGTCACCTCGTCGGCGATCGCCAGGACGGCCGGGTGCGCGTTGGCGACCGCCACCGCCCGGCCGGCCCAGGTGAGCATCGGCACGTCGTTCGGCATGTCGCCGAAGGCCAGCACGTCCCGCTCGTCGAAGCCGAGCCGCGCCGCGTACCAGGCCAGGCCGGCGGCCTTGGTCACCCCGGCGGCGGAGATCTCCACCAGCCCGCTGTACGAGGAGTGGGTCGCCTCGGCCAGCCCCTGCAGGGCGCCGGCCACCACCCGGACGAACACGTCCGGATCCTGCTCCCCGGCCCGCGCCAGCAGCTTCACCGCCGGGACGGCGAGCAGCTCCTCCGGCGACTCGATGGCCCGGATCGCGTCGGCGTCGGCGTCCCAGCGCAGCGGGTAGTGCGCCTCGTGCCGCATCTGCCGGCTGTCCACGATCTCCACCGCGAAGCTCACCTCGGGCACCTCGGCCCGCAGCCGCCGGGCCACCTCGGCCAGCAGCTCGGGGGCGAGCGGGTCGGCCCGGAGCACCTCGTCGGTGACCGGGTCGTACACCACCGCGCCGTTCGCGCAGATCGCCGGCAGCGGCTCGGCGAGCTGGTCGTACACGAGCTGGAGCCAGCGGATGGGACGGCCGGTGACCAGCACGACGGGCGTGCCCGCCGCGGAGATCCGGGCCAGCACCGCCGCGGTACGCGGGCTGAGTGTCCGGTCGTCCCGCAGCAGAGTGCCGTCGATGTCGGTCGCGACGAGTCGAGGTGCCTCTCCCATCACCGGGAGAGTAGTCGGTCCAGGTAGACCGCGACGCCGTCGTCGTCGTTGCGCAGGGTGATCTCGTCGGCCGCGGCCAGCACGTCCGGGTGCGCGTTGGCCACCGCCACCCGGCCCCAGCCGGCCCACTCGAACATCGGCAGGTCGTTCGGCTGGTCGCCGAAGACCAGCACCTCGGCCGGGTCGACGCCGAGCCGCTCGGCGACCACGCTGAGCCCGGTGGACTTGTCCACCCCGGGCGGGCAGATCTCGACGAAGCCGAGCCCCGCCTGGGTGAGCGTGGCCAGCTCCGCCGGGACGATCCGGCGGGCCGCCGCCAGCAGCTCGTCCACGTGATGGTCGGCGGTCCGCGCGAACGCCTTGAGCACGTCGCAGGAGAGGCACTCCGCGCGGCTGCGCGCCTCGAACCGGTCCTGGTAGGGCCAGCTCGGGTGGTAGTCACCCCAGAGCGGCGCGTCGGGCTCGTCGGACGCCTCCACCATCACGGTGAGCGGGCCGACGGCGGCCTCCAGATCGGCGAGGATCCGGGTCAGCACCGCGCCGGAGAGGCGCTCGTCGCGCAGCACCAGGGGCCCCGCGGGGTCGCTCTGGTCGACCACCCGGCCCCCGCCGGCCATCACCAGGAAGTCGGCGGCGCGGATGTCGTTGCGGGTCAGCTCGGTCAGCCGCGGCCCCCGGCCGGTGGCGCCGACCACCGGGATCCCCGCGGCCCGCACCCGGTCGAGCACCTCGTGGGTGTACGCGGAGACGGTCTCGTCGCTGCGGACGAGCGTGCCGTCGAGGTCGGTGGCGATCAGCTTGGGCAGGCCCGGGCGGGTCATGGTTCCTCCTTCGCCCGCCGCCGTCGCGTCGGCCGACCAGGTCCTCGGTGCCGCGGCCCCCGGACGGCGGGCAGCAACCGTATCTCGCGGAACGGGTCGCAACCATGGCTTTTCGGCGAATCGGACACCAACCCGCGGCGGCCGTCCGTGCCCCTCCGCGGCTCGGTCCGGCACGCCGGCACGCGGGCACGCCGGGGTGGTCCCGGGCGGGGCGACGGGGGCGGCCGCGCCCGGTCAGCGGGGCGGCTCGGGGTGGGCGAAGGGCGTCGTCGGCTGCACGCTCAGGTCGGCCGGGGCCGGGGGCAGCTCGTCCTCGACCGCCCGGCGCCGGCTCCGGCCGGACCAGCCGTCCGGCGCCCCGGCGGCCGGCTCGTCCCCGGGCTCGTCCGTCCGGTCGGCGGGCGCGCCGGCGGCCCGGCCGGACAGGTGCAGAGCGGCGGCCAGCAGCACGGTGGCGAGGAAGGCGGTGACCAGGCCGCGTCCGTGCTCCACCTGCAACCGCTGCTCGGCGGGGAAGAAGAGGGCGCGCGGGCCCAGCTCCGGCAATGAGAAGGCGGTCGCGGTCAGCACCGCGAGCAGGGCCACCGCGACGCCGAGGCCGGCGAGCCGGGCGTGCTGCCGCACCGCCGGGGCGCCGCGCAGGGCCAGGGCCACGGCGGCCGCCAGCCCGAGCAGGCCCACCAGGTACGCCACCCCGAAGCCGCCCACCTCCGCCACCCCGCTCGGCAGCCGGATCGGGCCGTTCGCCTCCGGGTCGCCGTTCGGCACGGTCATCACCAGCCACTCGCCGATCAGGGAGGCGACCGCGGCCACCGCGCCGAGCCCGGCGAGCACCGGCGGGAGGCGATGGTCCCGGCCCAGGCCGGCGAGGCTCCGGCCCATCCCGCCGGACGGGGCGGGTTCGGCGTCGCCCCACTCCACGACGGTCGTGCCGTCGGACCGGCTGTCCTGCCTGGGGATGGGACGATCCTGGGACATCGGCCACCCTTCCCGTACGCGGGCCTGCGTCGAATCATGACACAGGCGGCACCCGGTGACAGGGAGCGCAAGGCCACAGCTTGGTGCGGGGCGGACCGCTTTCGGTTAGCGTCGGTGCCATGCCTATCCGTACCGCTTCCGCTCGTTGGCAGGGCAACCTCACCGAGGGGTCCGGCACCGTCCGCACCGGCAAGGGCGGCTTTACCGGCAACTACTCCTTCAAGTCCCGCTTCGAGGAGGGCGAGGGCACCAACCCCGAGGAGCTGATCGGCGCCGCGCACGCCAGCTGCTTCTCGATGGCGCTCTCCAAGCAGCTCGCCGACGCCGGTGCCACCGACACCTCGGTGGACACCACCGCCACAGTGCACTTCGACAAGACCGACGCGGGCATGACCGTGACCCGGATCGACCTGGAGACCGTCGGCCAGGTCCCGGGCCGGGACGAGGCCCAGTTCACCAAGCTGGCCGAGGCGGCCAAGGAGAACTGCCCGATCTCCCGGCTGCTCTCCCCGGGCGCGCAGATCACGCTGACCGCCCGCCTGGCCTGACCACGCCCGACCCGGCAAGGGTGCCCCGCCCCGGGCACCCTTGCCGCGCCGCGTGCCGATCGTGAAGGGGTGACCGGGCGGCGTGGCCGTGCAGATGAGCCGGGAACGGTTCGAGGAGCTCGTCGGCGAGGCGCTCGACGAGGTGCCCGAGGAACTGCTCGGGCTGATGAGCAACGTGGTCATCCTGGTCGAGGACGACCCGCCGCCGGGCGAGGACCTGCTCGGGCTCTACGAGGGGCACTCGCTCACCTCGCGGGGCTGGGACTACGCCGGCGTGCTGCCCGACCGCATCCTCATCTACCGCAACCCGATCCTGGGGATCTGCGACACCGAGGAGGACGTCGTGGACGAGGTGGCGGTGACCGTGGTGCACGAGATCGCCCACCACTTCGGCATCGACGACGAGCGCCTGCACGCCCTCGGCTGGGGCTGACCGGGCCCGCGTCGCGCCCCGCTCGGCCGATCCCCGCTTTTGCGTCGGTCCCCTAACCTCCGGTGCAGGCACACCCCGAAGCAGGAGGAAACCCATGCGCAGCGCGCTGTTCTCCGCGGAGAACCTTGAGAAGGAGTCACAGCAGCCGGGCATGCGGCTGCAGAACTCCAAGATGCTGAAGATCGAGCTCAACGGCGAGGCGATGGCCCGGGTCGGGTCCATGGTCGCGTACCAGGGGCAGGTGCAGTTCCAGGCGCTCGGCTCCGGCGGCATCGGCAAGTTCATCAAGCAGCGGCTCACCGGAGAGGGCGTGCCGCTGATGAAGCTCTCCGGGCGTGGCGACGTCTTCCTGGCCGAGCTCGCCAAGGACGTGCACATCATCGACCTGGAGCCCGGCGACGCCCTGTCGATCAACGGTTCAAGCGTGCTGGCCTTCGACTCCACCCTCCAGTACGACATCAAGATGGTCGGCGGCGCCGGGATGGCGTCCTCGTCCGGCCTGTTCAACTGCGTCTTCACCGGCCACGGCCGGATCGCGATCACCACCAAGGGCACCCCGGTCGTGCTCAACGTCGACCAGCCCACCTACGTCGACCCGCAGGCCGCGGTCTGCTGGTCGGCCAACCTCCAGACCGGCTACCACCGGGCCGAGCAGCTCGGCCTGGGCACGCTGCTCGGCCGCAGCACCGGCGAGGCGTTCACGATGAGCTTCGCCGGCCAGGGCTTCGTCGTGGTCCAGCCGTCGGAGGAGCCGCCGGTCCAGGGCAGCGGCGCCCAGCAGCAGGGCGGCCTGCTCGGCGGCCTGCTCCAGTGACCGCCCGGTGCGCGGGGCGCCACCTCCGGGCGCCCCGGCACCGTCAGCTCAGCTCGCCGGCGCGCAGCCGGGAGAGCCAAGCCGCCGCGTCCGCGTAGTCGATGTCGGAGAGGCCCGCCGGAGCGGGGACCGGCCGGTCGCTCGCCGCCGGGCTCCAGCGGTGCCGGGGGTACGAGCCGAGGAAGCGCACGTCGGCGCAGACCCGGCGCAGCCCCTGCAACGCCTCGCCGAGGCGTGCGTCGGCGACGTGGCCGGTGCAGTCGAGGAAGAAGACGTACCGGCCGAGCGCCTCGCCGGTCGGGCGGGACTCGATCCGGGTCAGGTTCACCCCGCGGGTGGCCAGCTCCATCAGCACCGACAGCAGCGCGCCGACCCGGTCGTGCGCGATGTAGACCGCCAGCGAGGTGACGTCGTCGCCGGTCGGGGGCGGGGGCGGGCCGGGACGGGAGAGCAGCGCGAACCGGGTCACCGCGTCCGGATGGTCGGCGATCTTGTCGGCCAGCACGGTCAGCCGGTGCCGGGTGGCGCCGATCGGGGCGCAGATGGCGGCGTCGAACTCGCCGCTCGCCGCACCCGCCGCGGCGGCGCCGTTGGAGAGCACGTCGACCACGGTGGCGTCGGGCAGATGGTCGCGGAGCCAGCCCCGGCACTGGGTGGACGCCTGCGGGTGGGCCGCCACGCTGCGCACCTCGGCCAGCGCGACCCCGGCGCGGCCGGCGAGCACGAACTCGACCGGCAGGATCACCTCGCGGGTGATCACCAGCGGGTCCCCCTCGGCCAGCTCGTCCAGGGTCACCCCGACCGCGCCGCCGATGGAGTTCTCCAACGGCACCAGCGCCGCGTCCGCCTCCCCGGCCCGTACGGCGTCGAGCGCCTCGCCCACGCTGCGCGCCGGCGTCCGGTCCCCCCGCTCGGCGGCGGGGACGGTACGCAGCGCCTGCTCGGCGAAGGTGCCCTCGGGACCCAGGTAGACGAAGCGGGTCGGCGGTGTTCCCGGCATGTCGACCAGACTACGCACCGGGGGTGCCGTCGCAGGCCAGGGTCCGAATGCCGGACGGGCCGGCGGCGCGTACCTCCACCCCGCACACGTCCGTGCCGGCGGTGACCAGTTCCAGCGCGGCGGGCCGGCCGCGGGTGACCACCTGGAGCTCCTCGTGCCCGCTCACCGCCAGCACGGTGTACTGCCAGTCCTCCGCGCAGAGCGGCCCGGTCCGCACCGTGACCCGGACATCCCGGGGCAGCACCCGGGCCGAGCCGCGCAGCAGGGCGACCACCCGGTCGCCGGACGGGCCGGACCGGCAGGGCGTGGCGGTCGGGTCCGGGGCGGGCGCCGTGCGGGTCGGCCCGGTCGGGGTCACCGGCGCGGTGGGCGTCGCGCTCGGGGTGGGGGTGGCGGAGGCGGTCGGCGCGGTGGTCGCGGACGCGACCGGCTCGCCCAGTTCGGGCGGCGCGCCGCAGCCGGCGAGGGCGAGCAGGGCGGTCAGCGCCACCGGGAGGAGTCGGCGGGCGGGGTGGGACGGGGTGCAGGGCACGGTGCGATCCTCGGCATCGAGGGACGTCGTCGCGGCCGGTCGGCCGAGCCCATCGTAGGAGGATCAACCGGTCGGGTGAAGGTCAGCCGAGGACCCGGTGCCCGGCCCGCTCCAGCGCGGTCGTCGCCTCGGCCAGCCGCACGGCGGGCACCAGCACGTGGTCGGTGTCGTACGTGGAGAAGGCCACCACGTTGACCCGGGCCCGGGCGAGCGGGTCGACCAGCGCGGCGAGGGTGCCGGTGACCGCCGCGTCCAGCGGGCCGACCAGCCGCAGGCAGCGCCATTCGGTCTCCACGTCCGCCCCCGCGGGTGCTCGCTCGGTGGGGCAGATCACCGAGACGCCGTCGGCGGTCCAGCTCACCGTCACCACGTCGCAGCCGGCCAGCGCACCCCAGAGCCGTGGGGGCAGCACGGTGCCGGCCGGCAGGCGGCACACCGCGTACTCGCCCGGCAGCAGCGCGACATCGAGCATGAGGGCACCCTACGGCCTCGGCGCGGCACTGCCCCAGCATCGCCCGGTGCGGCGATCGCCACACGTCGTCGCAGGTCAGACGGCCGAGAAGAAGGTGAGTGAGCCGGCCACCTCGCCGTCGGTGAGCACCGGCGTGGAGATGGCGTCCACCGTCGTGACGGCGTCGGCGCCGGGCCCCTGGACCCGGAGCAGGCCCCGGGCCAGCCGGCCGGAGAGCAGCGCGAGCAGCGGCGGGATCTTGTCGGTCTCCTGCTCGGTCAGCTCGCTGGGGCTGGCGGTGAAGTCGACCAGGCGCAGGCCGCCCTCCAGCAGCGGCCGGCCGATGACGTCCTCGGGGGCACCGAGGGAGAGCAGGTCGCAGCCGGACGAGGAGATCGCCACCACGGTGGTGTCGGCGTCGATCAGCAGGCAGGGCTCGGCGGCTCGGGAGACCGTGCCGGACCACTGCCCGAAGTTGTCGGACTCCTGCTCGGTCGGTGTCCCCGCGTCGGGCACGAACACTTCCGAGAGCGAGAGTTCGACGTGGGCCACCGCGCCTCCTATGTACACCGACGGTCTGTCCACGCTAGCCGGTCGTCACGACGATCGCCCGACCGCGCTGCGTCCGGTCACCGGAGCCGCACGGGGATCCGAGGGCTCGGCGGGGATCGGGGACAGGGGTCGGTGCGACGGGTGCCCGGTGTCGCGCGGCCGGCGACGGCGCGGGCCGACGGAACCACCGGGGCGGAGCCGCGGACCGCGTGGCGTCGCCGGTGACGTTACCGGCGGGCGGCCCGCTTGTCAGCGGCCGTTCGGCCCTCGTCGTACCACCGGTAGTCGGCTGCTGGACGGTACGTGCCGTTGAGCCACGTCGACGGGGCCTGGGCGATCCGGGAGAGTTTCTCGGCGGTGGCCGGACTGATCCGGTTGCCGCCCGCCACGAGCAGGCGGTCCAGCTCCCGGTGGGTGGCCATGAGGCAGTCCTTGGGCAGGCCGTAGACGCTGATGACCCCGGAGCCGACGAAGGTCAGCACCGGGGTGACGGGGATCGGCAGGCCGACGGCGTCGGAGAGGGCCTTGCTGGCCCGCTTGGCGTCGCGGCGCGCCTCGGCCACATAGGGCGGACGCTTGCCGTTGATCTGCACGACGTCGCCCGCGACGAGCACCCGGGCCCGGCCGTGGTCGGCGATGGTGACCGCGAAGAGCCCGCTCGGGCCGATGGCGAGGAACCCGGCCCGCTCGTCCTGGGTGCGGTCGAGCAGGACGTCCGCGGCGTCCGTGCGGGGCCACTCGATGACGTGCCAGGCGGGACCGAGGTGGTCGAGTTGGCCGAGGGCCCGGGCCCCGGCCGCCTCCAACCGGCGGGCCCCCCGCTCGGCCCGCCGACGGCGGGCCCACTCCAGCGGAGTCGGTCGGGCCGGCTCGAGCACCGAGGTGGACTCGACCCGGGGGTGCGGCACCGAGACGGGCGGCAGTGCCCGGCTCGGTACGGCTCGGCGAGCGGGAAAGACAGTCATCGCGACCTCCGGCAAAAGGTCTCTCGAAGTTATGTCTCCACTACCCTACGTTGAACACCCCGGGGCTCGGCAAGTTGGAGCGCCGGAATGAGTGCGGATGAATGCCATATTCATTCACACTTCTTTTCCCGGATGGTGCGGGAGCCTGTCCTACGCTGCGAAGGTGACCCACTACGTGGACAGCGAGGTCGGCCGGCTCGGCACGGTGCTGTTGCACCGCCCGGGGCCGGAACTCGCTCGCCTCACCCCACGCAACAACGACTCCCTGCTCTTCGACGCTATCCCATGGGTGGGCAGGGCGCAGGAGGAGCACGACGGCTTCGCGGCGGCCCTGCGGTCCCGCGGGGTGGAGGTGCTCTACCTGGCCACGTTGCTGGCCGAGACCCTCGCCGTGCCGGACGCGCGGGCCGAGCTGACCGAGCTGGTGCTCCGCTCGCCCCGGCTGGGCGACACCCTGCGCCGCCGGGTCGCCGACCACCTCACGTACCTCGACCCGGCCGCCCTGGCTGACGTGTTCGTCGCCGGGCTCGCCCACGAGGAGCTGCGGATCGGCCCGGACCGCCCCGGCGGTCTGGTCTGGACGTTGATGGACCGGCACGACTTCGTCATCGACCCGCTGCCCAACCTGCTCTTCACCCGCGACTCGTCGGTCTGGATCGGGGACCGGGTCGGGGTGACCAGCCTGGCCATGCTGGCCCGTCGGCGGGAGACCACGCTGACCGACGCCATCTACCGCTACCACCCGCGTTTCGTCGGCACCGAGTTTGTCTACCACCCGGAGCTGGAGCACCTGGAGGGCGGCGACGTGCTGCTGCTCGCGCCGGGGGTGCTCGCCGTCGGGGTGGGCGAGCGGACCACCCCGGCCGGGGCCGAACGGCTGGCCCGGCAGGTCTTCGCCGCCGGGCTCGCGCACACCATCCTGGTGGTGCCGATCGCCCAGGAGCGGGCCACCATGCACCTGGACACGGTCTGCACGATGGTCGACGTCGACGCCGTGCTGATGTATCCGAACATCGCCAGCGAGCTCTCCGCGTACACGGTCATCGCCGGCGCGGACGGCGAGGACCCGCGGGTGGACGGCCCGGCGCCGTTCCTGCGGGCCGCCGCCGACGCCATGGACCTCGACCAGCTCCGGGTGATCGACACCGGCCTCGACCCGGTCACCGCCGAGCGGGAGCAGTGGGACGACGGCAACAACACCCTCGCCCTCGCCCCCCGGCTCTGCGTCGGCTACGAGCGGAACGTGGAGACCAACGCGCAGCTCGAACGGGCCGGCATCGAGGTGATCGCCATCGCCGGGTCGGAGCTGGGCTCCGGCCGGGGCGGCCCGCGCTGCATGTCCTGCCCGCTGGTGCGGGAACCGCTGCGGCGCTGAACGACGACGGGCCCCGGTCGGCGACCGGGGCCCGCGGCGAGGATCGGCTCAGCGCAGGGTGAGCTGGCGGCCGAGCAGTCCCTGGCGGGCGCGGCGCCCGGCGGCGTCCAGCGGCTCCCGCTCCTCCAGCGCCTCGGCGTACCGCTTGGCGAACCCGGTCACCGGCTCCTCCCAGTCGGCGGCCGGGACGTCCTCGGGCAGGTCCCAGACCGGCACCAGGCGGCCGTGCGCCCGGAACATGCCGGCGAACCGGGTGTCGTCGCCCAGTGTCAGCGTGCCGGCCGCGCCCAGTCGGGACAGGGCGTCCAGCGCCACGTCCTCGTCCTCCGGCAGCACCCAGCGCACGTGCGCCTTCTCCGGCACCTGGCACCAGTACGCGGCCCGCGCCGCGGCCAGCTTCACCGTCGGGTAGATCGCCGCGTTGGCCCGCTCCAGGGACGCCTGCACGGTCGGGTCGTCGGCGGCGCCCGGGTCGAGCCAGAACTCGAACCCGTCGTGCATGCTGATCTCGAGCGGGCCGTCCACCAGGATGTCCTGGAGGCGGGGGCCCGGCCCGGGCAGCGGCGGCACGCTCACCTGGCCGCTCGGCTCGGTCCGCAGCGCGCAGAGCAGCGCGTCGGCCAGGTCCCGGGAGACGTCGCCGGACTGCTGGTGCCGCTGGAGGCCGATGAAGACCCGCCCGTCCGGCTTGGTCATCGCCGGGGCGGCCATCGGCAGCACGGTGGCCAGGGTGACCGGCCGGTCGCCGTACTCCTCGACCAGCTCGGGGGTCAGCCGCAGCGGCGCGGAGGCGGCCGGCACCAGCTCGCGCAGGGCGATCCACTCCGGCTCGTCGACCAGCCCCTCGAACGGTCGGGGCACGAAGACGTCGCGCACCTTCTCCCGCTTCGGGGTGGCTTCGGCGGCCCGCTGGCTCTTTCGACGCTTGCTCATGCGCCCGCTCCGCTGCGCTCCGCAGCCGCATGAGGCTCCATGGCGCTGTGCCCGATGATTCGCTCGCTGCGCTCGCTCATGGCGAGACAGCCTAGATGCCGGACCGGACGGCCGTGGGCAGGACCCGCCTCCCCGGTCGGCTCAACCGGCCACGACCAGGTCCGGTCGGACCGAGCCGGTCGGGTCGAACTCCGCCCAGACGCTCTGGCCAAGGCCGTCCCGCTCGACCCCCCAGCGGCTCGCCAGCCCGGAGACGATGTGCAGGCCGCGCCCGTCGATGGCGTCGGGGGCGGCGACCCGCATCAGCGGGCCGGAGGCGGAGCCGCCGTCGGTCACCCGGACCTGGACGCACTGCCCGCCGGCCGCTGCCCGCAGCCGCCAGGCCACCCGGACCACGCCCCCGGGGAGCGGGTCGGCGTGCCGCACGGCGTTGCCGACCAGCTCGGCGAGGACCGCGACCAGGTCGGCCAGCAGGGCCGGGGGTACGACGTCGGCCAGCTCGTCGGCGAGCCGGTGCCGGGCCAGGCGCGCGCCGGTGGCGTGGTGGGGCACCACCACGCACCATGATCGTTCGGCCGAACCCGTCGACACCGTCGTTCCTTCCACCCCCGTGCGGGCCGGGTTCATCCCCGTGGCAGCCGCACCTCTGCGACCGTACCCCCACCGACTCTCGGTCGGAGGGATACCCATCCATTCTGCTGTTCAACGATCTGCCGGACCAGATAGAGGCCCAGTCCGGCCCCCGGATAGCGACGTCGGTCACCGGACTCCCCCTGCCAGAACCGGTCGAACGCCCGCTCCACGTGCTCCGGCCGGATGCCGATGCCCCGGTCGGCGACCCGGAACGAGACGGTCCGCTCGTTCGCCTCGACGGAGATCTCGATCGGGGTGTCCGGCAGCGAGTACTTGCCGGCGTTGGTGCCCAGCTCGGTGAGCACGGTGGCCAGGCTGTGCCGGTCGCCGAGCGCCTTGGGCAGGTCGGCCGGCAGATTCAGGACGATCCGGTGCCGGATGTCCGCCGGCAGGTCGGGGACCGCCGCCCGCAGCGCGTCGACCAGGTCGAACGGGGCGGCCGGCTCGCCGCCGGGGCGGTTCTCGGTGGCGGCCGTGAGCAGCCGGTCGACCAGCCGGGCCAGCTCGTTGGCCCGCTGCCCGATGATCCGGGCGGCCTGCCGCCGGTCGTCGTCGCTGAGCGACTCCCAGTGGTCGGTGAGGGTGTCCGCGTACCCCTTGATCACGGTGACCGGGGTGCGCAGCTCGTGGCTGGTCACCGCGACGAAGAGGTCCCGGTCGTGGTCGCGCCGCTGCTGGTCGGTGATGTCGCGGAAGGTGACCACACGCAGCGTGCCCGGCCCGGGCAGCTCGCCGGAGGTGATCCGCAGCCAGCGGCCGTCCGGCAGCCGGTGGTCGAGCACCTGGCCGGACGGGGGGAGCGGGAACGGGAGCGGCCGGTTCAGCGCCTCGCCGGCCGGACGGCCGGTCACCTGGGCGGCGGCCGGATTCCAGAGCCGCACGTGGTGCTCGCGGTCCACCACCGCCAGGCCGTCGGCGAGCGCCGCCACCACCGGGCCGTCGCCGTGCACCGGCAGGCCGGTCTGGTCGCCGTACATGTGGGCGATGCAGGCGGCCACGTAGCCGATCACGGCGTGCTGGGAGGCGTCCAGCGGCTCGTCCTCCTTGTAGAGGGCGTGCAGGCTGCCCACCGTCAGGCCGCCGATCTCGGCGCGGGCCAGGATCATCCGGCGCAGCCCGCGCGCGGCGAGCTCCTCGGCGGGCGCGCCGGGGATCGCGTCGACCCCGACCTCGCGCACCGGCGGGCCGGAGAGCAGGCAGACGGTGGCCGGGTCGGTGGCCGGCAGCGGGCAGCCGGTGGCGAACTCGGCGCTGCCGGTCGCCGCGATCACCCGGCCGCCGGCGGGGGCGAACTCCACGAACACCATGCCGGCTGCGCCGACGGCCGGCTCGACCTCGCGCAGCAGCCGGGTGAGCACGGGCAGGCCCGACTCACCCGAGTTGATCAATTTGATCACGCTGGTGTGCCCGGCGATCAGGGCGGTGAAGTCGGTTCGCTCCGGCATGTCCCGAGTGTGCCGCGCCGCCCGCCCCGGGGACACCCCCGGCCAGGCGACCGCCCACCGGTCGGACCGGCCGGCCTCACCGGCCCAACCGGGCCAGCGTCCGGGCGGGCCGGTCGGTGATCACCCCGTCCACCCCGGCGGCCAGCACCAACTCCAGGTCCGCCGGCTCGTTCACCGTCCAGACGTAGACCTGGTTGCCGGCGGCCCGCAGCGTGGGAACGAGCTGCGGGCGGGCCCGGACCAGGCCGATCCCCGGCCCGGCGATCCGGGTGCCGAACGGCAGCCGGCCCAGCCGCAGCCAGCGCGGCAGCACCTCCAGCAGAAGCACCGTGGGCAGCGCCGGGGCGAGGTCGCGGATCCGGCGTACGGCCAGCGGGGAGAAGGACATCACGGTGACCCGGACCGGGGCGTCCGGACCGGGCTCGGCCAGTCCGTACCGGCGCAGCATGGTGACCAGGCGGCGCTCCACGTCCCGGCCGTAGCGGGAGGGGTGCTTGGTCTCGATCAGCAGCCGGACCGGCCGGCCGGCGGCCAGCACCGCGTCGAGCAGCCGCTCCAGCGTGAGCAGCCGGAAGTGTGACTCGTCGAGCGGTTCGTCCCCGTCGGCGGCCGCCCCGCCGGGGTGCCACGACCCGAAGTCGAGCGCCTCCAGTTCGGCGAGGGTACGCGCGCTGACCAGCCCGTGACCGTTGCTGGTCCGGTCCAGCCGGCGGTCGTGGACGCAGACCAGGTGCCCGTCCCGGGTCAGCCGGACGTCGCACTCCAGCCCGTCCGCGCCCTCGTCGAGGGCGCGCAGATAGGCGGCGAGCGTGTGCTCCGGCAGGTCGTACGAGGCGCCCCGGTGCGCGAAGACCAGGGGGGTGGTCATGGCCGCGGCGCGCCTCAGGCGACCCGGCCCGGCTGCCCGTCGTCGGTGACCACCGGGCGGCCGGCGGCGGCCCACTCGCCCATCCCGCCTTCGACGTTGCGCACCTGGTCCCAGCCGTTGCGCATCAGGTACGCGACCACCTGCGCGGACCGTCCGCCCGAGCGGCAGATCACGGCCACCTCGCGGTCGTCGGGCACCTCTGCGATCCGGGCGGGCAGCTCGGTCATCGGGAGGTGGTGGGCGGCCGGCGCGTGGCCGGCGGCCCACTCGTCGTCCTCCCGGACGTCGAGCAGGTAGCTGTCGTCGGGCACGGCCGACGCGGGCACGCTGGGAACCTGGGGTCCGAACACGGCTACCAAGCCTAGCGGGCCGCTCCCGGTCACAGCCGGTTGACCCAGCGGGGATGGGCCCCGGCCCACTCCGGCATCCGGGTGCCCCGCAGCGCGTCGAAGAGCCCGCCGCCGCCGTTGTCCAGCACCACGTACGAGACCTGGTCGATGGTCTGCGGGTAGGAGGGGATCTGGACGCCGTGCAGGGCGTCCGCGGGCAGCCCGCGCAGCGCGAAGAGCAGGTCCTCCAGGGGTACGCCGTTGGTGTCCACGGTCAACGCGCCGCCGACCGCCCGGAGCACCCGGTCCAGCTGCACCGGGTCACTGCGCAGGTGGGTCTGGCCGGCCTTGTCGAGCACCGCCCGGAGCATCTGCTGCTGGTGCCGTTGCCGGTCGTAGTCGCCGCCGGGCAGGTCGTAGCGCTGCCGCACGTAGTCCAGCGTCCGGGCCCCGTTCATCTGCTGGCAGCCGGGCTCGAACCGGGTCTGCGTGTGGATCGACCGGACCGGGGTGTCGACGCACATCCGGATGCCGCCGAGCAGGTCGATGACCTGCTTGAAGCCGGAGAAGTCGACCAGCGCGGCGCCGTCGAAGCGGACCCCTGTGAGCCGGGTCAGCGTGGCGCTGAGCAGCCGCGCTCCGCCCTCGCCCCCGCCGCCGTGCTCGTACGCCGCGTTGACCTTGTCCTGGCCGCCGCCGTAGCCGGACGTCGCCGGGATGGCGACCAGCAGGTCCCGCGGGATGGAGATCAGGTACGCCTGCCGCAGCCCGGCCGGCAGGTGCACGATCAGGATGCTGTCCGAGCGCTGGTCCTCGGGGTTCGCGCCGGGCCGGTGGTCCGAGCCGATGAGCAGGTAGTTGAGCGGCCCGGCGAGGTCGGTACGGGACTGCCGCGCCGCAGGATCGAGCAGTTGTTCCTTGCTGACCGTGCGGTCGTACCGGTTGGTGAGCCAGTGCAGCCCGGCCACGCCGAGAGCGGCGAGCAGGAGCAGGGCGAGACCGGCGCCGAGCAGGAACCGGGACCAGCGGGCGGATCGGGCCCGCCCGCGTGCGTTCCGTGCTGGCCTGGACGTGACGTTCCCCCCGTAGCCGCGACATGAGACCCGCTCACGTCAGGCTACGGGGGGAACTGCCGGACGGTGCCGCTTTCGGCGCGGCGACCGGCCGGTCACCAGGTCATTTGCGGGTGGAGAGGACGTTCGGGTTCGCCACCACGAAGTCGGCGAGCTTGTCCTCCTTCACCGCCTTGAACATGTCCATGCTCAGCTCGTTGAGCGATTCCTTGCTGTGGTCCGCGTTCGGGCTGTAGGTGCCGCCGTTGGTGCGGAGGGTGACCAGGTCGTTCCCGCTGACGCCCTTGAGCGTGAAGATGAAGTCCGCGACCGGCACGCCGCCGGTGTCCAGGATGAAGGCCTTGCCGGCCGCCTTGATCAGCGAGTTCAGCTTGAGCGGGTTGGTCAGCATGCCCTTGTCGGTGGCCTTCTTCGCCATCGCCTTGATCAGCTGCTGCTGGTTCTGCTGGCGGTCGTAGTCGCTGTTCGGCAGTCCGTAGCGCTGGCGGGCGTAGTCGAGGGCCTCCCAGCCCTCCATCTCCCGGCAGCCCTTCTTGTGCACCACCGGGGTGTAGGACTTGCCGGTCTTCTTCGCGTCGGCGTTCCACATCGGCTTGCCGTCGACCATCGACATGTGGTGCGACTTGACCTCGTGGCTCACGCAGATACGCACGGTGCCGAGCGCGTCGATCACGTTCTTGAAGCCGCCGAAGTTGATGATCGCCGCGCCGTCGAAGCTGATCCCGGTCATCGACTTGATTGTCTTGGCCATCAGCTGGGCGCCACCCTCCCAGCCGCCACCGTTCTGCGCCCCGAAGAAGAACGCCGCATTGATCTTGTCGGTGCCGCCCTTGTAACCGCTCTTCTCGAAGGCCGGGATGCGGGCCTCGGTGTCCCGGGGGATCGAGATCAGGTAGGCCTGGTCGTGGGTGGCCGGGATGTGCAGGATGATGATCGTGTCCGAGCGGACGTCGTCGGCGGCCCAGCGCTGCCGGGCGTCGACGCCGAGCAGCAGCATGTCGATCGGGCCGTCCAGGCTGTTGCCGCCCTCGGCGTCGCTCTTGCCCGCCTCACCGAGCAGGTTGCCCTGGTCGATGCTGCTGGTCGCCTGGCCGATCACGGCCTTGCTGCCGACGATCGCGATGCCGCTGGTCATCATCAGGACGGCACCGAAGATTACGGTGAGCTTGGCCCAGAGCGGGTCCTTGCGCTTGGTGCGCTTCTTCCCGCCGCCGGGGCCGCCGGGGCCGGGCTGCGTCGGGATGATCGGGGGAACCCGCCCGGGTGCTCCGGGCTCCAGTGACTGAGGGCGACGGCTGGTCTGAACCGGCATGCGTGCTCCAGCTCGGGGATCGGGGGCGGGACCACTGTACGTATCTGTTCCCGTTCTCGCGACCTCGTGTGGTGGCTATTCCCGTCAATCTCGGCCATCGGCTGGGGGTTGTGCCCGAACGGACAATTGAAAAGATCCGGTCGGCGGTTGGCTCACTGTGGGATGAGCCTTGACCGCCGACCGGATGTGCTGCCTCGCGGGGGCGGCGTCAGCCGCCGCTCCCGTCGCTGTCCGTCTTCTGGTTGGCCTTCACCCAGTCGGCCATCGTGTCCGCGACGATCGCCTTGTACATGGCCAGCGCCTTCTCCCGGTCGGAGACCACCACCGACTGGCCGTCGATGGTCTGGCCACCCAGGTTCGGGCTGGTGATGAAGGTCAGGTTCTCCCCGCGCAGGCTCCGGAACTGCAACGCCATGTCGGTCAACGAGAATCCCTGGTCGACCGTGACGGCGGCGGTGACCGCCTTCAGGAAATCGTTGAGCTTCTTGGGGTTGGTCAATGTCCCGCTGCTGGCCGCCTTGTCCATCAGCGCCTTGAGGAACTCCTGCTGGTGGCGCATCCGGGCGAAGTCGCCGTCGGGGAACTGCTTGCGCTGCCGGACCCAGTCCAGGGCCTCGGCGCCGTTCATGTGGTTCACGCCCTTGGTGAAGGTCCGGTACGGCTTGTGGATCGAGGTGATGGTCCGCTCCACCTTCAGGTCCACCCCGCCGAGGGCGTCGGTGACATCCTTGAATCCGGCGAAGTCGATGGCCATGACGTGGTCCATCCGGACGTCGCTGAAGCACTCCACGGTCTTGACCGCGAGCGGCAGCCCGCCGAATGCGAAGGCCGCGTTGATCTTGTTGCGTGAGCCCGAGTCACAGGACGCGCCGGCGCTCTCCGGGATCGGCACGTACAGGTCACGCGGGATGGAGACCAGATAAGCCTGCTTGTGGTCGGCCGGGATGTGCATGACGATCAGCGTGTCCGCCCGCCACTTGCCGGCCGCGTCCACCTCGGCGTCCGGGTCCCGCGAGTCGCTGCCGACCAGCAGGATGTTCAACGCGCCCTCGACCTGCTTCGCCGGCCGTCCGCCGTTGATCTGGGAGAAGGGGTCGGTCCGGGCCAGGTCGTTGTTGAGGTTGCGGGCGTAGAGCCAGCCGCCGAGCAGCGCCAGCACCAGCACCGCGACGCCGGCCACCAGGCTGATCCGTCCCCAGCGCGGACGGGGACCGCGCCGGCCGGGGCCGCCGGAACCACCGCCCGGGCCCTCCGGGCCGGTCGGTCCCCCCGGACCGCCGGGCCCGCCCGAGCGCGGCTCGTCGTCGTACGAGGGGTACCAGCGGGCGTCGGTCGGGCGGGCACGCCCGGTGGTGCCCCGGCCGGAGCCGGGAACCTGGGCGCGGCCCGCGCTCCGACTCAGGCGTGCGGGGAGCGGGACGCCGGCTGACGAGGTCGCTGACATGTAACCGAGGGTAGGTCGGTCGAGCCACCATCGCTCTCAGGCGCAGCCGGGTGTCAGCCTCCTCCCAGCGGGAGTCAGTACCCTAGCCGGCCGCGGAAGTAGTCGATCGTGCGCCGGAGGCCGTCTTCGGGCGTCACGGTCGGCTCGTATCCCAGCAGCTCACGGGCGAGGGTGAGATCGGGGCGGCGCATCTCCGGATCGTCCGCGGCCCGGGTGATGTAGCTCACCTCGGAGCTGCTTCCGGTGAGTGACACGATCGTCTCGGCCAGTTGCCGCATCGACATCTCGTGCTCGGTGCCGCAGTTGATCGGGCCGGTCTCGGTCGAGTCGAGCAGCAGCAGGATGCCGCGCACCAGGTCGTCGACGTAGCAGATCGACCGGGTCTGGTTGCCGGTGCCGTGCACGGTGATCGGCTCGCCGCGCAGCGCCTGCGAGATGAAGGTGGGGATGGCCCGGCCGTCGTCCGGCCGCATCCGCGGTCCGTACGTGTTGAAGATCCGGACGATGGCGGTGTCGGTGCTCCGGCTGCGGTGGTAGGCCATGGTGGCCGCCTCCGCGAAGCGCTTCGCCTCGTCGTAGACGCTCCGGATGCCGATCGGGTTGACGTTGCCCCAGTACGTCTCGCGCTGCGGGTGCTCCTTCGGATCCCCGTAGGCCTCGGAGGTGGAGGCCATCAGGAACCGGGCGCCGTCGGCGGTGGCCCGCTCCAGCAGGTGCAGGGTGGCCACCGACCCGACCCGGAGGATCTCCACCGGCAGCTTCTCGAAGTCGGTGGGGCTGGCCGGGGAGGCCATGTGCAGGATCGCGTCGAACCGCTCGGCCATCGCCGGGTGGTCGGTCGGCAGCCCTTCGGAGATGTCCGCCTCGATCAGCGTGAAGGTCGGCTTCTCGAGCAGGTGGGCGATGTTGTCCTTGGAACCGGTGACGAAGTTGTCCAGCACCACGACGGTGCACTCGCGCTCGATGAGCCGGTCGACCAGGTGCGACGGCACGAAGCCGGCGCCGCCGGTGACGAGGATGCGATGTCCGGAGCCGAAGCGGGGAGCGACCTTCATGCCGGTCAGCCTACTCAAGCCGGTGGGCCGGAGCCGACAACGGCTCCGGCCCGCCGGGGGTGGGGGGTGTGGTCAGTGGGCGCCCGCGCCGGTGAGCGAGCGCACCTCCAGCTCGGCGTACTTCTCCTCGTCGTGCTCCTTGGACAGCAGGGTGCCGATCCAGCCGCAGAGGAAGCCGAACGGGATCGAGATGATGCCCGGGTTCGACAGCGGGAACCAGTGCCAGTCGTGGTCGGGGAACATGGCCGTCGGCGCCCCGGAGACCACCGGGGAGAAGAAGACCAGCACCACGGCGGCGAGCAGGCCGCCGTAGATCGCCCAGACCGCGCCGGAGGTGTTGAACCGCTTCCAGAACAGGCTGTAGAGGATCGCCGGCAGGTTGCCCGAGGCGGCGACCGCGAAGGCCAGCGCCACCAGGAACGCCACGTTCAGGCTCTGCGCGAAGATCGACAGCACGATGGAGACCAGGCCGATCACCAGGGCGGAGATCCGGGCGACGGTCACCTCCTGCCGCTCGGACGCCTGCCCGTTCTTCAGCACGTTGGCGTAGAAGTCGTGCGCCAGGCTGGACGACGACGCCAGGGTGAGCCCGGCGACGACCGCCAGGATCGTGGCGAAGGCGACCGCCGCGATGATCGCCAGCAGTGTCGCTCCGCCCAGGTCCCCGCCGAGGAAGTCGATGCCGAGCGCCTCGGCGAGCTGCGGGGCGGCCGTGTTGCCGGCCTTGTCCTGCGCGGTGATCGCCGGGCCGCCGACCAGCGCTGCCGCACCGAAGCCGAGCGCCAGGGTGAGCAGGTAGAAGGTGCCGATGATGCCGATCGCCCAGAGCACGCTCTTCCGGGCCGCTCTCGCGGTCGGCACGGTGTAGAAGCGGATCAGGATGTGCGGCAGGCCGGCGGTGCCGAGCACCAGCGCGATGCCCAGCGAGAGCAGATCCATCTTGCTGTAGAAGGTCTTCAACGCGTCGCCGGGTGTCTCCACGCCGTAGCGCAACCCGGGTTCGAGGAAGGCCGCTCCCTTGCCCGATGCGTCGGCCGCGTCGCCGAGGAGCGAGGACAGGTTGAACTTGTACTTCGCGAGCACCAGCAGGGTCATCACGATCGCGCCGGTCATCAGCAGGAACGCCTTGACGATCTGGACGTACGTGGTGCCCTTCATGCCGCCCACGGTGACGTAGATGATCATCAGGGCGCCGACCAGGAAGATCGTGGCGGCCTTCGCGGTGCCCGCGTCCATGCCCAGGAAGGTGGTGCCCGGCTTGATGCCGAGCAGCAGCGCGACCAGTGCGCCCGCGCCGACCATCTGGGCCAGCAGGTAGAAGATCGACACCGTGATGGTGGAGACCGCGGCCGCGGTCCGGACCGGGCGCTGGCGCATCCGGAACGCCAGCACGTCGGCCATCGTGTAGCGGCCGGAGTTGCGCAGCAGCTCGGCGACGAGCAGCAGCGCCACCAGCCAGGCGACCAGGAAGCCGATCGAGTAGAGGAAGCCGTCGTAGCCGTACAGGGCGATGAGGCCGGCGATGCCCAGGAAGGACGCCGCCGACATGTAGTCGCCGCCGATCGCCATGCCGTTCTGGAAGCCGGAGAAGGACCGGCCGCCGGCGTAGAAGTCGGTGGCGGTCTTGGTCTGCCGGCTGGCCCACACGGTGATCGCCAGCGTGATCGCCACGAAGACCAGGAACAGCGTGATGGTGAGGTTCCGGGCCGTGGTGCTGCCCGCCTCAGCCGCGAGAACCGTGTTCATGGGCCACCTCCCCCACCTCGGCGCGAAGCCGGTCGGCCACCGGGTCGATCTTCCGGTCGGCGAACCGCGAGTAGAGCCAGGCGATGACGAACGTGGAGACGAACTGGAGCAGGCCGAAGACCAGGGCGACGTTGATGTTGCCGACCAGCTTCGTGCCCATGAATCCCCGCGCGTACGCGGAGAGGATGACGTAGAGCGCGTACCACAGGAAGAACGCGACGGTCATCGGGAAGACGAAGCCGCGCAGCGCGCGCCGCAACCCGGCGAACTCGTCCGACCGCTGAACGGCGAGGTACCGTTCCGCCGCCGACTCGGCGGGTGCGGACGCGGGTGTGTCCGTGGACATCTGTGGATCACCACCTTCGCAGGCGTGGGGAGTTTTCGCGCACGGTAGAGAGCGAGCTCCCCGCCGGGGAAGGCTCGGATCGGCCACGGTCGACGGCTGCGCCGAACGGCGGTCCGGCTGCGCCGAGTGACTCAGCTCACTCCGGTCAGCGGTCGGTGATCAGTCGGTGAGTCCCCGGTAACGGCCGCGGTAGTGCAGCAGCGGCAGCGTCTCCTCGGCCAGGTCGACCGCCTCGATGGTGGCCTCGACCAGCAGGCCCCAGCCGCACTCCCGGGCGGTCTCGAGCCGGCACCCGGCCCAGCCGCCCGCGTCGGCGGGCACCGGACCGTACGGGGTGTCGGTCCAGGGGTCCAGCGCGAAGAGGCCGCCGGGGGAGGGAAAGAGGCCGGCGAACCGGTCGGCGAGCTGCCGGTGCTGCGGGCCGAGCGGCGCGACCGCGAAGCGGCCCGCCTCCTCGACCGCCGCCCACAGGTCCGACTCCGGGTCGACCAGACCGAGCAGCCGGTCCGGCTCCCCCTCGGCCACCAGGGTGGACGAGACGGTCAGCCCGGCCGGGCCGGGCGCGGTCCAGAGCGTCACCGAGGCGGCCAGCCGACCGCGGAGCCGGCGGACCGGCGAGCGCTGCCCGGCCGCCACGGCGAACGGGTCGGTGTGGTGGATCTCGGCACCCGGCTCATGATTCACGTGAAACATTGTGCCGCCCCGCCCCCGCGTCCACCCCAGGAAGCGCTCGTGCAGGTCGCGGACGCCCGGAAGCTGCTCGTCGGCCTCCGCCATGAGGCGACCCAGGTAGAGCAGCAGTGCGGTGCGATCGTGGCGGTACTCGATCAGCAGCGCGAGCCGAGCCGGCTGGCACGGCCAGTGCGCCCCGCACCCCCGGCACCGCCAGGCCGGCCGCATCGCCACGTGCGCCCGGCCGGGGCCCGGCTTCTTCCAGATCTTGGACGAATTTGGCCCCTCAGGGGGCCGTTTGCGTCCAAGATCTCGGCGGTCGTCGCTCATCAGTGCCTCCCCGGGAAGGGGTCGCCCCGGCCGGGGGATGGCCGGGGCGACCCGTCGCAGGACCGGCCGCCGGGTCATCGCCTCCACCAGCCGGGCCGCGTGTCTCCACCCTGGACTCGGCGGGGCCGGCGCGGGAGGATGCCAGGGCTTACTACACAGCGCGATCACGTACTTACCGGAGAGGTAAGGATGAACATCGAGGTGTGGATCCGGGCGCTCAAGGCCGCCCGGGCCGGGGCGGATGTCTCCCAGGAGGGGCTGGCCACGCTGATCAGGTGGAGCCCTTCCACGGTGGCCGCCATCGAGACGGGGCGCCGCCGCCCCACCTTGGAGTTCGCGGAAGCAGCCGACCAGGCCCTCGGCACCGGCGGCCTCCTCGCCAGCCTGATCAAGAAGGACGAGGAGAGCAGCCGGCCGACCTCGTTCGAGCCTTGGCCCCGCTACGAGCAACGCGCCAAGCGGCTGTGCAACTTCGAACCGTGCCTGATCCCCGGCCTCCTGCAGACCGAGGAGTATGCGAGAGCGGTCTTCTCGTCGGGCGGCCTGTACAACAGCGATCGGGTCGAGGAGCTTGTGAGCCTCCGGATGAGCCGGCAGAAGTTGTTCCACCGGGATGATCCACCCAAGTGTGTTTTTGTCATCGATGAGAGTGCGCTGCAGCGCCGGATCGGTGGGCCAGCCGTCATGGATCGCCAGCTCGGCCACCTGCTGCAAGCAGCCGACCTGCCGCAGGTGCGGGTGCACATCCTTCCGCTGGAGGTCGGCGCGCACCCCTCGCTGGGAGGCGGTTTCGTGCTAGCGCAGTTGCCCGGCGATGACCGTCTGCTCTGCCTCGACAACGCCGCGCGCGGCCAGATCGCGGACTATCCGGAGTGGATTGGCTGGGTGCAGCGGAAGTGGGAACGTCTCCTCGCTGAGGCGCTCGGCGCAAACGCCTCCATCGAACTGATCAATAAGTGGAGGGTGACCTCATGACGACTGCCCTGCCCCGCTGGCGCAAGTCGACCCGTTCCGACAATGACGGGCAACTGTGTCGAGGTGGCGGACAACTTGCCCGGGGTGGTGCTGGTTCGGGACAGCAAGGACCCGTCCGGGCCGACTCTCGCTTCACTCCCGACGCCTGGCGCGCCTTCAGGAGCGCCGGCCTCCCGATCTTGGAGACTTTCCGTTCGAGGTGAGCGGCAACTCGCCAAGATCTACCGGTAGCTCTCCGGCGGGAGGGAGCGGCGGGCGGCGGCCAGCACCTCCGGGTCGGCGCAGCCGGCGGCGTACCCGGCGATCCGGCGGCGGATGTCCCGGCCGAGCAGCCAGACCCCGATCCGCTCGGCCACCGGGCGCAGGAAGGCCGGCCGGCAGCGGAAGTTGTACCGCCAGGTGGCCAGGGCCGTGCCCGGCTCCGGGCCCGGCGCGAACCGCCAGCCGCCGCCGAACCGCTCGAAGAACCACGGCCCGCGGACCATCTTCATGCCCACGTTCGTCGGCGGCGCCCACGAGACGTACTCGCTGACCATGACGAGGCCGTGCCGGGACCGGGTGTAGGTGCGCACGCCCTTGCCGGGGCGGGTCGCCCCGTCGACGAAGTGCTGCTCCCGGACGAAGGGATCCCAGCGGTAGCGGACCGGCGCCACGGTCTGCGACACCGCGAAGGCCAGCTCCGGTGGGACCGGAACGGTGGTCACCGCCTCGACGACCGGCATCAGCGCCTCGGGGTGACGGCGGCCAGCAGTTCCGGCTGGCGGCGGTCCAGCGCGTCCCCGGCCAGGTACGCGCCGAGCAGCGCGGCGCCCAGCCCGTACGCGAGACCGACCGGCAGGGCCAGCCAGAGCCAGACGTCGCCGAGCAGCGCGGCGGCCACCACCAGCGGCACGGCAGCCGCCGCGGTGGCCAGCATGGACAGCAGGGTGTACAGGCTCTTCGCCATCCCGGCGCCGGTGTTCATGGCGAACGGGTTGCTCGTCTCCGGCAGCGAGTAGCCGCCGAGCACCGAGACGGACGCGTTGATCGCCAGCCCGCAGCCGTACGCGGCGAACAGCGCGCCGGCCATCACACCGACCCAGCCGGGCCGCCCGAGCACCACGGCCAGCACCACGGCGACCACACCGAGGATCGGCACCACGTAGAGCGAGAACGCGACCATCCGGGCCCGCAGCTCCACCCGCCCCGGCACGCCCGCCACCACGTTGGCCGCGTACGCGCTGCCGTCGAAACCGAACTGGTTGGCCACGGTCACCGCGGCGAGCACCCCGACGAAGAGCATCGAGAGGCTGACCAGCACGGGCGACGAGTTGGCGGTGGCCTCGCCGAACGCTGCCCCGCCTTCGGTGACCAGCTGGGAGCCGCCCAGGTTGACCATCACCGGCACGAAGATGCCGACCACCGCCACGGTGATCAGGTTGGCCCGCCGCCGGGCGTCGCGCCACCAGTAGCGGCACTCCCGGGCGACCAGCGCGCCGAACCGGTCCCGCCGGGCCCAGCCGACGGCTCGGGGGAAGAGCTGCGCGACCGCCGCGCCGGCCACCGTGCCGCGCCGGTTCCGGGCCGGCCCGGCGCTCGCCGCGCCCACCATCGCCGACTCCAGCGACCGCGACCACCACAGCAGGAGTACGCCGATCGCCGCCACGCCGATCAGCAGCTTCAGCACGGCCGCCCCGGCGTGCCCCTCGGCCACGTCGACGCCGGCCGTCCAGGGCGCACCGAACGGCGTCCAGCCGACCACCCGGGCCACGCCGGTGAGCCGGTCCCAGTCGGCCTGCTGGACCGCGCCGATCACCAGCAGTTGTAGCGGGCCCAGCAGGGCGGCGAGCACCGCGAGCAGCACGGCGGCCAGGTCGCGCACCCGTCGGGAGCGGAGCATGGTGGCGAAGGCGCTGGTCACCGCGCGGGCGGCGGCCACGCAGAGCAGCAGGCCCAGGACCACCCCGAGCATCCCGACCAGCGCGGCGAACCAGCCGCCCAGCGCGCCGGCCGTGACCACCAGCCCGGCGGCTGCGAGCAGGGTCGACAGCGCCGGGACGCTGACCAGGGCGGCCGCGAACAGGCCGGTGACCAGGGTGCGGCGGGACAGCGGGAGCAGCGCGAAGCGGGCCGGGTCCAGGGTCTCGTCCACGCCGAAGAAGACCAGCGGCAGCAGCAGCCAGCCGAGGGTCAGCAGGCCGCCGCCGAAGGCGGCGGTCATCAGCGCGTACCGGGACTCGCCGGCCAGGCCGGGCGCGGCGAGCAGGAAGAAGCCACCGGCGGCGAACCAGAGCCCGAACAGCAGGCCGCCCACGAACAGCGCGATCCGCCAACCCTGACCCCGGAAGTTGTTGCGCAGCACCCGCAGTTTGAGCCGCACGAAATGCCGGGGCGAGACGGCCCGGGTCGGCCGCTCGGCGGCGGTCACCGGGACAGCCACGACAGCTCCTCGCCCGTCGCGGTCCGCCCGCCGACCACCTCGACGAAGGCCTCCTCCAGCGACCGTTCGCCGCGGACCTCGGTGAGCGTGCCGACCCGCATGATCCGGCCGTCGGCCAGGATCGCCACGTGCGAGCAGAGCCGCTCGACGACCTCCATGACGTGGCTGGAGAAGATGACCGTGCCGCCGCCCACCACGTAGCGGTGCAGGATGTCCCGGATCAGCGCCGCGGAGACCGGGTCGACCGCCTCGAACGGCTCGTCCAGCACCAGCAGCCGGGGGCCGTGCAGCAGCGCGCAGGCCAGGCCGATCTTCTTCTTCATGCCGGCCGAGTAGTCGACCACCAGGGTGCGGCCGGCGTCGGTGAGGGCCAGCACGTCGAGCAGTTCCGCCGCCCGCTGGTCGACCACCGCCGGGTCCATGCCGCGCAACAGACCGTGGTAGGCCAGCAGCTCGGCCCCGGTGAGCCGGTCGAAGAGGCGGACGCCGTCGGGCATCACGCCGAGCAGCCCCTTGGCGCGTACCGGATCGGCCCAGACGTCGTACCCGAGCACCCGGGCCTGGCCGGCGTCGGGCCGCAGCAGGCCGACGGCCATGGAGAGGGTGGTGGTCTTGCCGGCCCCGTTCGGGCCCAGCAGCCCGTAGAACGAGCCGGTCGGCACGTCGAGGTCGACGCCGGCGACCGCGACCTTGGTGTCGAACCGCTTGGCCAGGCCACGGAGGGACATTGCCGGGTGCTGATCGGTCATGCCTCCGACCGTAGTCTGGCCGGGCCAGCGACAGCTCCCGCCGAAGGACGATCTTCGAGTCCTACCTGAGCCGTACGGCCGGTCGCTAGAGGCGCAGCGTCTCCGGGGTGTGCAGGCGGAGCATCGTGATGCCGACGTCGCGGGGCAGCCGCCGCCGGGTGGCCATGGAGACCGCCACCATCACGGTGAACGCCAGCGGCACCGTCCACGCGGCCGGCTGGGTGGTGAGCGTGGCCGGCCAGCCGGACAGCGGCGGGCCGAGCACGGTGAGCAACACCGCGCCGACCGCGGCGCCGCCGCCGACCAGCACCCCGGCGGCGGCGCCAAGGTCGGTCAGGCCGCGCCACCAGATGCCGAGCACCAGCAGCGGGCAGAAGCTCGACGCGGCCACCGCGAAGGCCAGCCCGACCACCTGGGAGACGTCCAGCCCGGAGACGTTCAGCGCGAGCACCGCGGGCACCCCGCCGGCGATCACCGTGGCCAGCCGGAAGCCGCGCACTGAGCCGCGGCCGAGGACGTCGGTGGAGATCACCCCGGCCACGCTGGTGAGCAGGCCGGACGAGGTGGAGAGGAAGGCCGCGAACGCCCCCGCGGCGACCAGCGCGGCGAGCAGCCGGCCGGTGGTGCCGTCGCCCAGCGCCGCCCCGGGCAGCAGCACCACGACCGCGTCGGTCTGCCCGGTGACCAGCAACTGCGGGGTGTAGATCCGGCCCAGCACGCCGTAGATCGTGGGCAGCAGGTAGAAGACGCCGACCAGGGCCAGCACCACCAGCGTGGTGCGCCGGGCGGCGGCACCGTCGGGGTTGGTGTAGAAGCGCACGAGCACGTGCGGCAGGCCCATGGTGCCGAGGAAGGTGGCCAGGATCAGCGAGTACGTCGCGAACAGCCCGCGGTCGTCGTCGCCGGCGGTGTCCGGCAGCAGCCAGTCGGTGGCGGCGGTGGCCGCGCCGGAGACCTCGGGCACCGGGTCGCCGGCGGCGAAGTCGAGACGGTCGCCGGGGCGTACCTCGCGGATGTCGCCGTCGGGCAGGGTGAGGGTCGCGCGGTGCTCGACCACCACGGTGGTCGCGGTCCGGAACGCCGGCCCGTCGGGCGGGGTCACCGCCGGGCGGGCGTCGGCCTGCCACTGCAACGCCAGGAAGATCGCGGGTACGGCGAGCGCGGTGAGCTTCAGCCAGTATTGGAAGGCCTGGACGAAGGTGATCGCCCGCATCCCGCCCAGCGCCACGTTCGCGGTCACCACCACGGCGACCAGCAGCGCACCCACCGGGTAGGGCGAGCCGGCCACCGTGGCCAGGGTCAGCCCGGCGCCCTGGAGCTGCGGCACCAGGTAGAGCCAGCCGATGAAGATCACGAAGATGGTGGCCAGCTTCCGCAGCCGCCGCGAGCCGAGGCGCACCTCGCAGAAGTCGGGCAGGGTGAACGCCCCGGAGCGGCGCAGCGGGGCCGCCACGAAGAGCAGCAGCGCCAGGTAGCCGGCGGCGAAACCGACCGGGTACCAGAGCACGTCGACGCCGTACTTGAGGATCAGCCCGGCCACGCCGAGGAAGCTGGCCGCCGACAGGTACTCCCCGCCGATCGCCGCGGCGTTCCAGGTCGGGCTGACCGCCCGGGAGGCGACCAGGAAGTCGGAGGTGGTGCGGGCCAGCCGCAGCCCGTAGAAGCCGATCCCGACGGTGACCAGGGTGACCGCCACGATCGCGGGAACCACGTAGCCGTTGCCCATCAGCGCTCCGGCCGCTGGACCAGGTCGGTGAAGTCCTGCTCGTTCCGTTCGGCCAGCCGCACGTACGCCCAGCCGACCCCGATCAGGAACGGGAAGGCGGCCACCCCGAGCAGCAGCCAGGGCAGGTTGACGCCGAGCAGGGTGACCCGGCCGACCGAGGGTGCGATGGCGAAGAGCCAGGGCAGGCCGCCCAGCCCGATCAGCACGAGCAGGCTGAGCCGCAGGGCCAGCGAGAGTTGCGCGCGCATGAGGCCCTGCACCAGCGTCTCGCCGACCCGGGTCTGCTGGGTCAGTTCGGAGCGGGTGCGCTCGGCGCGGCTGCGTGGCCGGGAGACCTCGGCCAGCACGACGCGGGTCCGCCGGGGCGGCTGCGGGGCGCGCGGGGCGGGGACCGGAGCCGCCTGGTCGGGCCGCCCGGGCACGTCCTGCTCCTCCGCTCCGGTCATCCCCGGCAGTCTCGCCTGATCAGCGGGAATGTCAAGAGCGCCGGGGATGGCCCTGTGCACAACTTGTGGATAACGCTTCACTCCTGTGGACAACCCGGTGGATGACGCCCCCCTCGTTGTGGACGACGGAGGATTCACCAGCTCGGCGTGGTGGCGGTGTCCGGGGCCAGCGGATACCGCCACCTCGGCGACCTGGAGTCGATCAAGTCCGCGCCGACCCCCGGTTCACGGCAGGCCGACCCGGACCGGGTGGGACGTGGCCGAGCCGAGCCAGGTGTGCGGGTTGCCGAACCAGCACCAGCCCAGCTTCGGCGCGCCCTGGCTGATCCAGAGCGCGGGCACCCGCTTGTCGCCGCAGCGGGAGCCGACCAGTGAGAAGCACCGGTTGCTGGCCAGCGCCGGCGGGTGCAGGGTGACGAAGGCCAGGCCCTCGTCGATGGTGATCGGCAGCCGACCTCCGGCGGTCATCTGCTCCAGCGCGGTGGACGGCGGCAGGTTCCGGTACTCCTCGCCCCGGTCCACGTCGAAGAGCAGGTACGCCGGCCCGGCCGGCACCTCCAGCTCCTTGATCGGGTCGAACCGCGGCAGGTCGTCGGCGGGGAAGTTCCGGTCGAGGATGCCGGTCTTCCGCTTGCCGGCGAGCGTGGTCAGCGCGATCCGCTCCTGGACGGGCACCAGCTCGCGGGTGGCCACCAGCAGGAAGGGCACCCGCCCGTCGGTGGGCGCGGCCAGGTCGGCCGCCCCGGCGACCGCGGCCTCGCGCAGCGGGGCGAGCAGGTCGCGGAAGGCGTCCTCGGTCAGCCCGGCCAGGGCGGGATAGCCGAGCCGCACCAGGCGGTCGAGTTGCCGGTCGAAGTCGGTCGCGGCGTCGTAGCGGCTGTCGGGCATGCGGCCTCCACTCTGTCGTACGGCGTGCCGTACAGCGTACGACGAGGGGCGGCTATTCCCGACGGGCGGAAGAATCTCGAATCAGCGGTTCCAGTCCTGCTTGGCCGCGCGGACCAGCTTGTCCTTCAGCTCCCGGGTGTGCCGGCGGCTCACCGGCAGCTCGGTCCCGTCGATCACCACGACGTAGCCGGAGTTGACCAGCCGCAGCTCGGCGATCAGCTTGAGCTGCACCAGGTAGGACCGGTGGATCCGGACGAACCCCGCGTCGGCCCAGCGCTCGGCCAGGGTGGCCAGCGAGACCCGGACCAGGTGCGAGCCGTCCGCGGTGTGCAGCCGGGCGTAGTCGCCCTGCGCCTCCACCCAGCGCACCGCCGAGCGGGGCAGCATCCGGGTGGTGCCGGCCAGCTCGATCGGGATGGTCGGGTCCTCCTCGGCCCGGGCCAGCGCGGCCGGGTGCGAGGGGACCACCCGCGAGCCGATCACCCGGCGCAGCGACTCGGCCAGGCGATCGGCGCGGACCGGCTTGCGCACGTAGTCCGTGGCGCCCAGGTCGAAGGCGTCCACCGCGCCGTCGTCGTAGGCGGTGACGAAGACGATCGCCGGTGGCCGGGCGAACCGGCGCAGCACCCGGGCCAGCTCCATGCCGTCCAGCCCCGGCATCCGGATGTCCAGGAAGACCACGTCGACGTCGCCGTCGCGGAGCACCCGCAGCGCCTCGGTCGCGTCGCCGGCCGTGTGCAGCCGGGCCACCCGGGGATCGGCCCGCAGGTGGTACGCCAGCTCGTCCAGGGCCGGCGGCTCGTCGTCGACCGCGAGCACGCGGAGGAAACCCGTGGCGTTCATGAGGTCGCCCGCACCCCGGGGTGGAACTTCGGCACCCGCATGCTGACCTTCGTACCCGAGCCCAGGCCGGTCTCGACGACCAGGCCGAACCGGTCCCCGAAGGCCGACCGGAGCCGCTCGTCGACGTTCGAGAGGCCGACGTGCTGGCCCGGGTCGTCGGCCGGGTCGCTGCCGGCGCCGGCGAGCTCGGCGATGCCGGCGGTCAGCGTCGTCGGATCCATCCCCACCCCGTCGTCCTCCACCGTGATGTGGCACTCGGCGCCCGCGTCCCGGGCCTCGATGCTCACCATGCCGGTGCCCGGCTTGCGGGACAACCCGTGCCGGACCGCGTTCTCCACCAACGGCTGGAGGCAGAGGAACGGCAGGGTCACCGGCAGCACCTCCGGGGCGATCTGGAGGCGCACCTGGAGCCGCTCGCCGAAGCGGGCCCGCTCGATGGTCAGGTAGCGGTCGATCGAGCGCAGCTCCTCGGCGAGCGTGGTGAACTCGCCGTGCGCCCGGAACGAGTAGCGGGTGAACTCCGCGAACTCCAGGATCAGCTCGCGGGCCCGCTCCGGGTCGGTCCGGACGAACGAGCCGATCGCGGTCAGCGCGTTGTAGATGAAGTGCGGGCTGATCTGGGCGCGCAGCGCGCGTACCTCGGCCCGGGCCAGGCGCTCCCGGGAGGAGTCCAACTCCGCCAGGGCGAGCTGGTCGCCGGCCCAGTGCGCGGTCTCCAGGGTCGCCTGCACCAGGCCCGGGGCCGGCCGCCCGTCGGCCACCGCCACCAGCGCCCCGACCGCCCGGCCGTCGGCGCTCAGCGGGGCCACCACCGCGCCGCGGACCGGGCAGTCCACCAGGTCGCAGTGCAGCTCCGACTCGCGCAGCACGGTCGAGCGCCCGCTGTCGACCGCCTTCCGGGCCGCCGCGAGCAACTGGTCGCCGTGGTGCGCGCCGTGCCCGTCGAGGGCGAGCAGGGCGTCCCGGTCCGTCAGGGCCAGCCCGGCCGAGCCCACCAGGGCCCGCAGATGGCGTACGGCCTTCGCCGCGCCCGCCGCGCTCAGCCCGCCCCGCAGCGGCTCGGTGGCGAGCCCGGCGGTGTGCAGCACCTCGTAGGTGGCCCGCTGGGTGGCCGTCGCGATGCCCCGCCGGGCGCGCAGCCGCAGCACCGCCCAGAGCGCCGCGGCCAGCGCGGTGACCAGCGAGACGACGCCGAAGACGGCCGAGAGGTTGCCACTCACGCCCGCGATCCTGACGGGTGGCGGCCCGGAGCGCTAGTACGCGCCCTTGCGGGCCAGCACCACCCCGACGGTCCGCCACAGGATGCTGAGGTCGTACGCCAGCGACCAGTTGTCGACGTAGTAGAGGTCGAGTCGGACCGCCTCGTCCCAGGAGAGGTCGGAGCGGCCGGAGACCTGCCAGAGCCCGGTCATGCCCGGACGGACCAGCAGCCGGCGCCGGACGTCGCCCAGGAAGTCACCGTCGTCGGCGGGGAGCGGACGCGGGCCGACCAGCGACATCTCGCCCCAGAGCACGTTGATCAGCTGGGGCAGCTCGTCCAGCGAGGAGGCGCGCAGGAAGCGGCCCACCGGGAAGACCCGCGGGTCCTGCTTCATCTTGAACAGCATGCCGTCGGTCTCGTTCTGATCGACCAGGCCGGCCAGCCGCTCCTCGGCGTCGACGTACATGGTGCGGAACTTCCAGACCCGGAAGGTCCGCCCCTCGTGCCCGACCCGGGGCTGCCGGAAAAAGACCGGCCCGGGGTCGGAGATCCGGATGGCGATCGCGATGGCGACGAAGAGCGGGACCAGCAGCAGCAGGCCCAGCCCGGCGGCGACCCGGTCCATCAGGTTCTTGGCCAGCAGCGCCGGCCCGGACAGGGTCGGCTCCTCGACGTGCAGCAGCGGCAGGCCCTCGATCGGGCGGATGTGCACCCGTGGGCCGGCGATGTCGGTGAGCTGGGGCGCGACCACCAGGTCGACGCCGGAGCCCTCCAGCTGCCAGGCCATCCGGCGCAGCTCGCCGGGCTCGGCGCTGGCCGAGCCGCAGACCGCGATGGTGTCGCCGCCGACCTCCCGGACCAGGGCGAGCACGTCCCGGCCGGCGTAGACCGGCACCGGGGTCTCGATGCCGCGGGCGGCGGCGTACCCGTCGGTGAGGTGGATGGCCACCGGGACCAGGCCGGCCCCGGGGTTGCGGGTGACCGCGGTGTAGACCTCCAGGCACTCCGGCAGGGTGCCGACCAGCACCATCCGGTGCCCGGCCTGGCCGATCCGGCGGCGGACGGCGTGCAGCGCGGCCCGGGCCACCATCCGGCCCAGCAGGATCAGCAGCAGCGCGCCGAGCAGGGCGAAGCCGACCGTCCACCGGGAGAGCATGGTCTTCGTGGCGAAGGCCAGGAACGAGACGGTGGCGGCCACCGCCACGCCGGCGCGGATCACCCGCTTGAACTCGTCGGGGCCGAGGCCCAGGTAGCGCCGGTCGTACGCCCGGTTGCCCCAGAGGATGAGCAGCCAGCCCAGCGGCAGCAGCCCGAAGGCGACCGTGTGGAACCAGGTCGGGTTCTCCTCGGCGCCGTAGAAGCCGGCGGACGCCTGCTCGAAGACGTTGATCGCGATGAGGCTGGCCAGGGCGGCGGCCCCGAAGTCCAGCACCAGCAGCACCAGGATGTAGGGACGGTGCCAGCGGGACACCCGGCGCCGGGCGCGGGCCCATGCCGACCGGGGTACGCCGTTGTGCGACGGCGGAGTCGGCGGCTGGATCTCGAAGCTGTCGACGTGCCGCACGCTCTTGCTCCGGCCTGTGTTGGTTACCGGGCGCTGGAGGCTTGTCGTCACCTCAACCAGTGTCCTCCCGCATGACACGCGCCCTCACTCGCCGTGAGGGCCCGGGTCGCCCACCGTCCCAGTCTCCCACGCGGGCCCGGCCCGGACCGCCCCCCGAAGGAGAAGCTGTCCGATGGTGCTCGTGGGGATCTGGCCGGCTTCGAGTCGGTTGTGAAGCCGGGGACCGAGCCACTATACCGATGGATGCCGGCCCCGGTAGAGGTGCCGAGTGGGACCTTCGGCGATCCCGGGACCATTCCGCTCCGTAATCGCGGAGTGCGATTACTCACCGTACGAGGCGGGACAACCGTCGGTCAGCCAGCGGCTTGCCGCCGGTCTGACAGGTGGGGCAGTACTGGAGACTCGAATCGGCGAACGAGACCTCCCGCACCAGGTCTCCGCAAACCGGGCAGGATAGCCCTTTCCGGGCGTGCACCTTGAGCCCGGAGCGCTTCTCGCCCTTCAGCTCCGCGGCCCGCTGCCCCATCGAGCGCCGGACCGCGTCGCCGAGCACCGCACGGGTCGCCGCGTGCAGCGCGGCGAGCTGGTCGTCGGTCAGCCGGTCGGTGATCGCGAACGGGGAGAGCTTCGCCGCGTGCAGGATCTCGTCCGAGTACGCGTTGCCGATGCCGGCCAGTACCGACTGGTCGGTCAGCACCCCCTTGACCTGCCCCCGGCGGCTGCGCAGCTGGGCACCGAAGGTGGTCAGGTCGGCCTCGAGGGCGTCCGGGCCCAACTTGCCCACCCCGGGCACCAGGGCCGGGTCGGTCACCAGGTAGGCGGCGAGCTTCTTCTGCGTGCCCGCCTCGGTCAGGTCGAAGCCGGAGCCGTCGTCGAGGCGTAGCCGCAGGGCGATCGGGCCCTTGCCGGGCCGCAGCGGGGCGGCCGACGGGAACGCCTCCCGGTAGTGCAGCCAGCCCGCCCGGGCCAGGTGGACCACCAGGTGCAGGCCCTCGTCGAACCGGACATCGAGGAACTTGCCGTACCGGCCCGCGCCGGTGACGGTCCGGCCGGCCACCGCGCTCGGCGGCGGATCGTACGTCTTCAGCGCGCTGATCGCGGCGACCTCGAGCCGCTCGACCCGCCGGCCGACCGCCCGCTCACGCAGGTAGCCGGCGAGCGCTTCCACCTCCGGTAGTTCAGGCACCGTACAAAGGTAGCCTTCTTTCCCGTGAGCGCGAGGAATGAGCTTGCGAGTCCCGCAATCGCGAACGAAAGGCGAGCTCTGTGAGAATCGTGGTGGCGCACAACCGGTATCGGGAAGCCCAGCCCTCCGGCGAGAACACCATCGTCGACGCGGAGATCGCCCAGCTCACCGCGGCCGGGGTGGAGGTGCTGCCGTTCCTGCGCAGCTCCGACGAGATCCCCTCGATGTCGAAGCCGGCCAAGGCGCTGCTGCCGATCTCGCCGATCTGGGCCCCGAAGGCCCAGCACGACCTGGACCGCCTGCTCGCCGAGCACCGCCCGGACGTGCTGCACCTGCACAACCCGTACCCGCTGCTCTCGCCCTGGGTGGTGCGGACCGCGCATCGGCGTGGCGTGCCGGTGGTGCAGACGGTGCACAACTACCGGCAGGTCTGCTCCTCCGGGCTCTACTTCCGGGACGGCGTGATCTGCCAGGACTGCCGGGGCCGGGTGCTGGGCGTGCCGGCGATCGTGCACCGCTGCTACCGCGGCTCCCGGGCGCAGAGCGCGCTGATGGCCACCACCCTCGCCGTGCACCGCCCCACCTGGAAGTCGGTGGACCGGTACATCGCGCTCACCACCGCGGTCGCCGACCACCTGCGCGACTACGGCATCCCGGACGAGCGGATCGTGGTCAAGCCCAACGCGGTGCCCGATCCGGGGACCCCGGCGCCGCCCGGGGACGGCTTCCTCTTCATGGGCCGGCTCAGCCCCGAGAAGGGGCTCGACCTGCTGCTGACGGCCTGGCGGCGACACCCCGTGGGGTCGCTGGGCCCGCTGCGCATCGCCGGCGACGGCGAGCTGCGCCCGCTGGCCGAGGCGGCCGCCGCCGACCGGCCCGACGTGGTCTACCTGGGCCAGCTCGACCGGACCGGGGTACGCGCCGCGCTGGCCGACAGCGCCGTGGTGCTGGCGACCTCCACCTGGCACGACGTGCTGCCCACCGTGATCATCGAGGCGCTGGCCAGCGGCCGGCCGGTGCTCGGCACCGCGCTGGGCGGCATCCCGTACCTGGTCGGCGCCGACGGCCCCCGGGAGCCGGCCGGCACCGGCCCGGCCGAGGTGGCCACGGCGGCGCCCGGCGACGGGCAGGTCTCGCTGCCGACGGGGGTGCAGCGCGGCGAGGCCGGCTGGGTGGTCGCGCCCGACCCGGAGGCGCTGGCCGCCGCCCTCCCGGTGGCCCGGGCCGGCGCGGCGACCCTCGCCCCGGCCGCCCGCAGCCGCTACGAGCGCACCTTCCACCCCGACGTGGTCACCAAGCGCCTCATCGACATCTACGCCGACGTCTGCACCACCGCCCGCCGGTGACCGGCTGAGGGGTTGGTCAGCGGAGGGAGGCGCGGGCCGAGAAGGCGATGCTGGCGAGGAGGAAGCCCCCGTTGACGATCGTGAAGGCGACGACCACCCAGACGGCCAGCGCGGGAGCGACAGTCAGCACCAGGCCGGCCAGGAAGATCACCGCGCCGTAGTCCCGGACCAGCTTCGCCAGGCGTACCGGGAGCGAGGTCGAGGTGACCATGCTGGCCGCGTTCGGGCCGGCCTGCATCACCGAGGTGACCAGGTTGACCATCCAGGTGCCGGCGAAGACCGCCACCAGCCACGTGGGCGTCGAGGGGCGCTGCGCCACGGCCGTCGCCCCGAGGGCGGTGACCAGGGCGATCTGAGCGGCCACGTCGCAGAGCACGTCGACCCGGGCGCCGGCCGGGCTGCTCTGCCCGGTCACCCGCGCGAGCTGCCCGTCCGCGCAGTCCAGCGCGTACGCGATCTGCCAGCCGACCAGGGCGACCAGCCCGACGGCCCAGGCCGGGACCGACCCCGCCGCGACGTCGTCGGCGAGCGCGACCACGGTGACCGAGGCGGCCAGGCCGAGCACCAGGTTGGTGATGGTCAGCGCGGTCGGGCGCAGCCCCAGCCGCTGGGCGACCAGCGCGAAGAAGGCTCCGATCCACTGGCTGATCGACTCGCTGAAAAGCCCGCCGCCCCGGTTGATCCGGTGGAAGTCGGCGACGGAGGGGCGGAACGGCTCAGCCAAGGTGGTCGTGGAGTGCACCGGCGTAGTCTGCCAGCCGCTCCCGCGTCTCGGTAGGCGACATCGCGAGGTGTTCGAGGATGGTGTAGCGGTCCGGCCGGGTGGCCGGCGCGAACTGCACCGCCTCGACGAACTGCTCGTCGGTCAGACCCACGTCGGCGGGGAGCCGGGGCAGGCCGTGCCGGGCCAGACAGGCCGACATCTCGGTGAGCCGGCGCTCGTCGCCGCGGAGGAAGGTGCAGAACAGCGCGCCCAGCCCGGCCAGCTCGCCGTGCGAGGCGGTGCCCGGGTAGAGCGCGTCGACCGCGTGCATGATCTCGTGGCAGCCGCCGCTGGACGGGCGGCTGGTGCCGGAGACCGCCATGGCCAGGCCGCTGGAGATCAGCGCCTCGGCGAGCACGGTGACGAAGGCGTCGTCGCTCATGTCGCCCGGGTGGTTGAGCACCGCTTCGGCGCCCGCCCGCGAGAGTGAGGCGGCCAGCCCGTCGACCGGCTCCCCGCGGACCTGCCGGGCCAGCTCCCAGTCGGCCAGCGCGCTGATGTTGCTCACCACATCGCCGATGCCGGCCCGGTTGTGCCGCTCCGGCCCCGCCTCGACGAAATCCAGATCGACGATCACGGCGATCGGGATGTGCACCCCGTAGGAGCCCTTGATCCCTTCGGTGACCAGGCTGGCCACCGGCGACGCGATGCCGTCGTTGGCCAGCGCGGTCGCCACGGTGACCATGGGCAGCCCGCGCCGGGTGGCCGCGTACTTCGCCACGTCGATGGTCTTGCCGCCGCCGATGCCCACCACCGCGTCGTACGACCGGTTGCGCAGCTTGGCGCCCAGGTCGTCCGCGGCGTCAAGGCTGCCGCCGGCCACGGTGAACAGGTCCGCCGACCGCAACGAGGGGCGGATCAGCTCGGCGATCTGCTCGCCCTGCCCGGGGCCGACCACCACCGCCACGTCGCCTCCGGCCGAGATCCGCCCGTCGGCCAGGATCGCGGCGAGGTCGGCCACCGCACCGCGCCGCACGTCGATGTGCAGCGGGGTGAGGATCGTCCGGGCTAGTAGCGGCACGCGATCTCCCGCGCCCGGGCCAGGTCGGCGTGGTTGTCGACCTCGACCCAGGAGACGTCGCCGATCGGCGCGGCCCGCACCTCGCCGCCCCGGTCGGCGAACTCCTGGTAGCCGTCCTCGTAGTAGAGGTTCGGGTCGCGCCGCCAGGTCGCCTCCAGGGCGTCGGCGAGCGCGCCCGCCACCTGCGGCTCGATCAGCGTCGCGCCGATGTACTCCCCGTACGCCGCGCCCGGGTCCATCACCTTGGTGATCCGGGTGAGCTGGCCGGCCGCGTCGAAGGTGGTCTTCATCTCCTCCTCGGCCAGCACCTTGATGTTGTCGATGGCCAGCAGGATGCCCGGGCCGCGCTCGGCCAGCAGGGTCTTCTCCACGCTCACCGGGTGCACGGTGTCGCCATTGACCAGCAGCACGCCCCGGGAGAAGTACTCCCGGGCCAGCCAGAGCGAGTACGCGTTGTTCCACTCCTCGGCCTTGTCGTTGTGCACGAGGGTGATCGTGACGCCGTACTTCTCCTCCAGCTCGGCCTGCCGCTGCCGGACCGCGTCCGCCGCGTAGCCGACCACGATCACGATCTCGGTCAGCCCGACCTCGGCGAGGTTGCGCAGCGCGATGTCGAGGATGGTGGTCTCCCCGTCGACCGGCACGAGGGCCTTGGGCAGGGTGTCGGTGTACGGGCGCAGCCGGCGCCCCGCACCGGCCGCGAGCACCATCCCGATCATGCCGGCACCATCCTCTTCTCGACTCCGCTCCACTCGGTGGAGGATAGCCTCGCGCCCCGGCCGGCCGTGGTTCAGCCCGGAAGGGCGGCCAGGTCGGCGAGCACCGACAGCCGTTCCTCGGCGGTGAGCGACGCCCACGGGCCGGCCGCCCGGCGGTCGGTCTCCTGCTCGATGGCGAGCCGTTCCGGCCCGGCGGGCAGCTCGGCGACGCTCGCCGCGGTGTGCCCCGCCGCGGTCCACGCCGCCGCGTGCGCGTCCGCGCGGTGGTAGCGCAGGGTGCCGAGCCGGTTGAGCAGCAGCACCCCGGGCGGGGTGCCGTCCGGCTCGTGCGGCGGGGCCATGGTCGCGAAGGCGCCCGGCCCGGCCGACCGGACCGCGTGTGCCAGCACCCGGCCCAGCGCCCGGACCAGCCGCTCCACCCGCTCGTCATGCCCCGCCCAGAGTTCCTCGGTCACCTCGGCGTGCACGCCGTAGAGCTCGGCCAGGAAGGCGAGCCCGCGCTCGGTGGCGCAGAAGCCGCCGTCCGGGAAGCGCTGGATCATCCCGTACGCGACCTGCTTGTCCAGCGCCCGCTGGCAGGCGGCCGGGTCCCGGTAGCGGGTCACCGCCGCGAAGCCCGGGGCGTCCACGGTGCCGCCCGGTACGGCCAGCCGGGTGCGGAACTCCACGAGGAAGCCGGTCGCGGCCGGGCCGCCGTACCGGGAACTGAGCTCCGCGCCGCCGCCGTCGCGGCCGGCGAGCATGCCGGCGACGAAGGCCCGGTCGACCGCCGGGGCGACCAGCCCCGCGAACCGATGTGGCGGCAGCTCGACGGTCGCGCTCACAGACCGATCGAACGCAGGGCGGCGAAGGCGTTCTCAGCGATCCGCCGGATGAGCCCGTCGTTGACGTCGCGGTGTTCGTCGAGCAGGCCGATGTCCTGTTCCGCCAGCCAGCGGAACTCCGTGTGCTTCCCCGCCTCCAGCCGGGGCCGGCTCAGGTCGCCGTCGACCCGGACCAGGAAATCGGTCTCCACCCGGGTGAGCCCGTCGTCGCCGGTGTACCGGTATTCGCCGACCTGGCCGAGCACGTGCGAGACGGCCCACCCGGTCTCCTCGGTGACCTCCCGGCGCAGCGCGTCCTGCACTTCCTCGCCCGGTTCGAGGTGGCCGCCGACGATGTCCCAGCAGTTGGGGAAGAGGCGCCGCTCGGGGGACCGGCGCTGGATGAAGATGCGGCCGTCGTCGTCCACGATCAGCGCGCCGGCGCAGCGGAGGGGCTCGGTGGGCACCTCACGACAGTAGCGATCCCGCGCCGTTCGTGGCGATGCCCGGTCTTGTCCCGTTCCGCATCGATGGCCCACCATGTCCGTACCGAGGCCGCCGTCCCACAGGGGTGATGCGTGATGCAGGTACGAGAAGCGATGTCCAGCGAGATTCTCGTGGTCGGCCCGGAGCACACGCTCCGCCAGGCGGCCAGGATGATGTCGGCCCGCCGGGTCGGGTCGGCGGTCGTGATCGACCCGGACTCCGAGGGGGTCGGGATCATGACCGAACGGGATGTGCTCAACGCGATCGGGGCCGGGCTGGACCCGGATGTCGAACGCACCGGAGCGCATCTGACCTGGGACGTGGTCTACGCGGGCCCGGACTGGACGGTGGAGGAGGCGGCCGCGGCGATGGCCCGGGGCGGTTTCCGGCACCTGGTGGTGCTCGACGGTCGGGAGGTGGCCGGGGTGATCTCGGTACGCGACCTGATGCGCGTCTGGGCGCGGGAGCACACGGCCCCCCGGGTCTGACCCGGCGGTGGAAAGGGCGATGGCCCGGCCGATACCGGCCGGGCCATCGTCGTGTCGTACCTAAGGTCAGGGGCCGACGAAGATGGCGGTGGCCCGCCAGTCCACGTTGTCGACGCCCGGGCCGCTGCGCACGGTGGCGGAGCCGGTCGGCTTGCCGTCCGACCACGCCATCGAGGAGAGGTTGCCGGTGGTCCGGGAGACGACGTAGAGGGTGTCGCCGTCCAGGAACAGGCCGTTCGCGTCGGCGAAGGCCGTGGTGCCGGTGACCGTGTTCCGCTCCGCGCCGACGACGCCGGTGTCCGGCGCGAACCCGCGCCAGAACAGGGTGCTCTGGCCGGCCAGCGTGTAGTAGAGACGGCCGCCGGTGTAGAACATGGCGGTCGCGTTCGGGAGTTCGGCGGAGAAGTTGACCGTCTTCCCGGCGTAGGTCTGGCCCTCCGGCGCGGAGCCGGTGAGGACCAGGTCCCACTTGGCGTCGTGGTACGGGTCGAGCTTCTTCGGCGTGCCGAAGGTCGTGCCGTCGAACGACCGCTTGTAGAGGTCGCCGTTGACGCCGTAGAAGAGGTCGCCGCCGACCCAGAAGGGCCCCTTGATCGTGGACCACCGGGTGTTGTCCGGGTTGGGCACCGAGCTGGCGTTGCCCACCGCGGTGGCGCCGTCGTACGACCGCTTGGTGACGCTGTCCACCGTGGTGGTCGGCGGCACCGGCGGAAGCTTGACGATCTCGATGCCCTGGACCAGCGGGTTCTCCAGGACCCGACCGAAGTCGATGTCGATGTTGCCGTCGCTGGTGACCGCGAAGGCCCGCATGGTGCCCTTGTTGGTCGCGCCGATCGAGGCGATCGGGTCGAAGTCGTTCAGCTTCAGCACGCCGTCGATGCTGACGTCGAACTTGCGCTTGCCGGCCGTGGCCGTGCCGGCGTACCGGTTGGCCAGGTAGAGCCGGACCTGGACCGGGGTGCCCGCTGGGACCGGGAAGTCCCACTGCATGTCCGGGGTGGTCGACATGTCCCAGCGCTCACTGTTGAAGAGCGTGGCAGGGGTGCCGGCCGGCACGGTGGCGTCGAACGTCGCGTTGGTCGTGTAGGTCGTGACGCTGCCACCGGTGTTGTGGTAGGTGCTCGGCGCCGTAACGCTGTCGGTGGCCCAGGCCGGGCCGGTCGGCGCGGCCAGCTGGTCGCCACCGGCGTTGACCCGGTAGAGCACGTCCGCCGCGTCCGGAGTCGGCGCGGTCTTCACGATCTCGATGCCCTGGACGAGCGGGTTCTCCAGCACGCGGCCGAAGTCGACGTCGACCACGCCGTCACTGACCAGCGAGAAGGACCGCATGGTGCCGCGGTCCGTGCCGCCGGCGGCGGCCACCGGGTCGAAGTCGTTCAGCTTGAGCACGCCGTCGATGCTGACGTCGAACTTGCGCTTGCCGACCACACCCGTCCGGGCGTAGCGGTTGGCCAAGTAGAGGCGCACGTCGATGCGGGTGCCGGCCGCGACCGGGATGTCCCACTGCATGTCCGGGGCGGTCGCCTCGTCCCAGCGCTCGGTGTTGAACAGCGTCGCGGGGGTGCTCGCCGGCACCGTGGCGTCGAACGTCGCGTTGGTCGTGTAGGTCGAGACGCTGCTGCCGGTGTTGTGGTTGAGGCTCGGCGCGGTGGCGCTGTCGCCGGCCCAGTCCGGGCCGCCGTCGGTCGCCGGGATGGCCGGGCCACCGGCGTTGACCCGGTAGAGGACCTCGCTCTGCGCCGCGCGGCCGGCCTGGTAGACGTCACCGGGCAGGCCCTTGGTGCTGGTGGAGTGCGGAGCGGCGCCGCCGCTCAGCGGGAAGAAGGCGAGGCGCTTCCGCTGGTAGTCGAAGTTGCCGATGTACTCCTGGTCGCTGCCCAGCCAGAGGCCCTCCGGGGTCACCAGCATCTCGGTGACGCCGTAGCCGCGGGGGTGCCGGCCCGGGTTCCAGGACAGCGGCAGGCCGCTGGCCGGGTCGAGGGCCGCGATGCTGGCCCGCGGCACCGCGCCGGGGCCCGCCTGGTCCCGGGCGAGCGGGTTGTTCGACCACCGGAAGTGACCGCCGACGTAGACGGCCTCCTCGCTGATGCCCGTGGAGAGGAAGGTGTCGCCGCCGCTGAAGTTGGTCCAGGTCGGCTGCTGGCCGCTTCCGCTGGCGGCGGTCTCCCAGCGGGCCGCCGAGTCGCAGAGCGTCCCCGGGTACGAGGCGCCGGTGGTGACCACGACGAAGTACTTGCCGCTCGGGGCGAACTGCACGTCGCGCACCCACGAGTCGAACGCGGTGTACTTGCAGGCCCCCGAGTAGCCGTCGGTGTTCCAGTCGGCCACGGTCGCTGCGGTGTCGCCCAGGTTGATCCGGACGATCTGGTCGTGGACGACTCCGTTGGCCTTCTTGAAGTTGCCGATGACCACGAGGTGCTTGCCGTCCGGGGAAACGGCCAGCTTCTCCACGCCAACGCCGGCCGAGGCCCCGCCGTTGGTGCTGGTCCAGTTGTGGTGCTCGGTCAGCGCCACGGTGAGGTAGTCGGTCACCGCGCCCGTGGTCGGGTTCAGCGAGGCGAGCCCGTTGCGGGTGGTGGTCGAGGTCACCGTGGAGAAGATGCCGCCCACCAGGAGCCGCCCGTCGACCAGGGCGATGTCGCTGACCGTGCCGTTGAACGCCGGGCCCTTGAAGCCGGCGACCGGCGTGCCGTCCGCCACGTTCAGCAGGGCGAGCTTCCGGAAGTTGCTGTCGCCGACCTTGTTGAAGGTGCCGGCCAGGTAGACCGTGCCGGGGGTCGGCCCGGCGATCACCGCGGTCACCTCGCCGTCGAGCACCGGGGCGAAGGATTCGTCCAGCTTGCCGGTGGCCTTGTCGAAGGCCAGCACGCCCTTCCGGGTGACCTCGGTGGTCGACGAGCCGCGGTTCTGCGCCTTGGTGAACGAGCCACCCACGATCACCTTGGTGCCGGCGTCGTAGATGGCCACGACGTTGCCGTCGTTGATGTTCGGCGTCTTGTCCGTCGGCACCTCGCTGACCATCGTGGTGTGGTCCGGGGCGGGCGCGGCGAGCGCGGGCACGGGAGTGAACAGGGTGGCGATGCCGAGTACGGCGGCACCGAAAGCGGACACCGAGCGGTGTCTCAGGAACGAGGAAGCCACAGGCTACTCCGGGGGAAACGTCGGAGGCGCTGCGGTCGTGGCCGGTGTCGGTGCGAGGTGGGGCGCCGCACGGCCGACCGCAGACGTGAGAGCAATACCTTCTCGCATCCGGCCGTCGCCCGTCCACCCGGGATCGGCCTTTTTGACCGAGCAAACGCCCCAGCTCACACGAAAAGACGAGGGAAGATCATCGACTCGGTACGGAGGGTGCCGCCGAGGAGACGCTGAGATCCGGCGGCGGTGGGTTGAAGTACGGGTCGGTGGACATCTCGCGGAACACCGCCGCGCTCTCCGGGTCGTCGCCGAAGGTGCTGTCGTACAGGGGTTTGGTGGTCTGCCGGGCGGCGAAATAGACGGCCGCCTTGATCTGCGGATGCTTCTTCAGGTAGGGCCCGACCTCACGCATCCAGTCGGCCCGCTGGCCGGGCCGGCCGTCCTGGGTGAGCCCGAACTCGCCGATCACCACCGGCCGCGGGTGCTTTTGCGCGAAGGCCATGAAGTGGTCCATCCGGTCGGTGAAGCTGTTCCACTCCGGGCCCGGGTAGACGTCGGCGCAGAGCCAGTCGACCTGGTCGTCACCGGGGTAGTAGGCGGCGGCGTCCCGGTCGGGCTCGGCGAAGCCGTCCGCGTGCGGGCACCACACCCAGGCCGCGTTGGTGACGCCGACCTCGGTGAAGATGGCGCGGACGTGCTTCCAGGCGGCGACGTAGTCCTCCGGGGAGTGCATGCTGGCGGCCAGGTTCGGCCGGTCCATCTCCCACCGGTAGCGCAGCAGCACCGGCACCCCGAACTCCTTGACGTCGGCGGCCCGCTGCCGGATGAGCGAGTCGTAGACGCCGGTGACCGTCGACCGGGTGTCGGTGCCCTGCCAGGAGATCATCTGGAGCTTCCCCTGGGACTGGAAGGCCCGCTCGGTGGCGCCCGGGAAGGCCTCGTTCCACTCGTGGAACATGTGCGCGATGGTCAGCTCGCCGCCGGCCGCACGGTTGAACTCGTCGAACGCGGCCGCCCGCCCGGTGGCGTTGTGGAACTGCGGCTTGACCCAGGCGCCCACCCAGGCGCCCTTCTCCGGCGGTTCCGGCCCGCGCCCGGTGGTCCGCACCGGGCCGGTCCGGGGGGTCACCGTGGGCGGGGGTGGTGCCGCCGCCGTCGTCGTCCCGCCCGCCGGCCGGTCGGTCGAGCCGAAATCGCAGGCCGCCACCGTCGGAACGAGACAGCCCAGGGCGAACAGGGCCGCCATCGTCCGTCGTAACCGTCGTAACACCGCAACCTCTCCCCAGGATGGTCGCCGGCCCGACGGTCGTCGAACCCGGCGCACCCCAGGTCAGCGGGGCGGAAAGCCGGGACGGGCGGGCGACCCCTGGCACTCTACCGGCGCGACGGTCCTCACGCGGTGTAGCCGAGTTCAATGAGCAGCGGCCCAGCCTCGGCGAGCACGTCGGCGAGGTCCTGTTCGGCCAGTCGCTGCCGCCAGCGACCAACCGAGTTCGGCCGGGCCTTGGCGAACCGGGCGTGCAGCGCCTGCCGGCCCGCCGGGTCGCCGACCTCCAGAAAGTCGGCGACCACCTCGGCCGCCTCGGCCGGGCGGCTGACGATGTCCTCGTAGCGCAGGTGCCGGACCCGCTCCGGCGGCAGGTCGGCGAGCTGGGCCAGCGCGCTGCTGGTGAAGCGGCGCCACATCCAGGCTGAGCGGCCCAGGTCGGAGACCCGGCTGAACTCCTCGCGCCGCTCCGGCTCCACCCAGAACCGGGGCGTGGCGCCCCACGGCGTGCCGCCCCGGCCGCTCCTGCCGGTGCCCGTCGAGGCCGCGTTCAGCCACGGCTGCTCGGCGTGCGACACCGCCACGTCCCGGCCGTCCCGGTAGACGTGCAGGAAGACGGCGTCCGGGAAGACCTCGGTCAGGAACGGCACGATGAAGCAGTTCTCCGGGTCCTTCTCGGCGAACCGCAGCCCGCCGTGGCCGGAGGCGGCGAGCAGCGCCCCGTAGTAGCCGCGGAAGTAGCGGGCCGCCCGCTGCGGGGTCCAGCTCCCCTCGTACACGCAGCGGGCCACCGCCTTGGTCAGCCGGGGCTCGAAGTGGTAGGACACGTCTGGCAGCGCGCCCACACAGCTGCCCAGGAAGGTGGTGCCGGAGCGGGGCGCGCCGAGGATGAAAATGGGCCGCTCGACCTTCAGGCTGAGCCTGCGGTTGGCGGCCTCCACCGGCCGCTCCAGATCCCGGCGTTCCTTCCGGTCCGCCAGCAGGCCGACGGCGGCGAGCTTCGCGGCCTTCACGGTCGACAGGCCGGAGTGCGGGGCGAGGGGCGTGCTGCTGGTCATCGGGGTCCCATCGGTACGCAGGAACGGGTCAGGACTGGGCGGCAAGGTTCGGGCCGGTGCGGTTCCGGCCCCGCCGCAGCGCGCGCAACGCGTCGAGGTGCAGGGTGGCCCGCCAGCGCCAGGCGCCGGCCAGGTACGCCGCCGCGCCGCCGGCCGCCACCAGGGCGAGCACCGGCGCCGGGGCGTCGAGCAGGCTGGCCGCCCCGAGCGGCAGGCCGAACGCGGCGACGGCCAGCGCCATCGCGGCCCGGGTGCCGGCCCCGAACGGCTGCAGCCGCATCGACCACCAGAGCTGGGCCAGCGGCACCAGGTTGGTGACCAGGATGGAGACGGTCCAGGCCAGGGCGGCGCCGAGGATGCCGTACCGCGGGATGAGCAGGAGGTTGGCGACCACGTTGAGCACGGTGCCGGCCATCGCGTTGTAGAAGGTCCAGGCCGTCCGGCCGGCCATGTTCAGCACCATGTCGACCATGCCGCAGCCGGTGGCCACCAGCATGGTCAGCGCGAGCAGCACCACCACCCGGTGACCGCCGTCGTAGCCGGAGCCGAACAGCGACAGCATCGGCGTCGCGAACGCCGCGAAGACCAGGTACGCCGGCCAGGAGAGCAGCACCAGCCACCCGGTGGCGGCCTGGTAGAGCTGCCGCGCCTCGGCCCGGTCGTCGCGGGCGAAGGCGGCGGCCAGCCGGTGCTGTACCGAGCTGGCGAGCGCGACGCTGGAGAGCTGGCCGAGCGCCAGGAACCGGGTCGCCGCCGTGTAGATCGCCGCGTCGGCCGGCCCGCGCAGGGCGCTGAGCAGCACGATGTCCAGCCGCTGCACCACGATCGCGGCCAGGCTGCTCACCGCGCGCGGCCCGGTGAACCGCCAGAACGGCCCGACCAGCTCGCCCGCGGGCACCGGCCGGCTCACGTGCCGGCCGGCACGGCGGACCAGCCGGCCCAGCCAGGCCAGGGCGACCACCGCGGCGAGCAGGTAGGGCACCACCCAGGCCACCGGCAGCGCGACGGTGGCGGAGAGCCCGAGCCAGGCGGTCACCGCCACGGCCAGGAACTGCACCAGCGTGCGGCCGACCCGCTCCACGGTGAGCAGCGGACGCATCTGGCCGAAGCCACGGCAGGCGGCGAGCGCGTAGTCGTTCAGCGCGGCCAACGGCACGAAGGCCAGCAGGATGCGCAGCGCCGTCACCCCGCCCGGGCCGGCCTCCGGCATGGTCGCCTCGGCCAGCGCCGGCGCGGCCAGCCAGCCGGCCAGGCCGAGCAGCACGCCGACCGCCAGCACCGGCAGCAGCCCGGCCAGGACCGTGCCCCGGATCCGATCCCGCTGGTCGAGGGTCCGCTGCCGGCTGACGAAGTAGACGGTCCCCACGTCGGTGCCGAGCCGGGCCGCCGACGCGGCGATCATGAACGCGCTGGTGGCCGCGAAGAACATGCCGGCCTCACGGACCGACCAGCCCCGGGCGATGACGATGTTCAGCCCGAAGCCGGCCACCGCGGCCAGGCCCACCCCGACCAGGTTGGCGAAACCCTGCCGGGCCGCGCCACCCAGGCCCGCGCCCGCGCCGGGTCCGCCGGCCGGTGCGGTGAGCGTCGGGGTGCCGCCGGCGTCCGCTCGGGTCACCGCCGCCACGACGGCACGCGTCCCCACCAGGTGGCCAGCCGCTCGTCGTACGGGGCGAAGTGGTCCTCCAGCCGGGCCCGCAGCTCCGCCGACATGGGCGAGCGGGACCGCGAGTTGTGCTTGCCGAAGGCGATGTCCGCCCAGCGGGGCAGGCGGAGGAAGTCGCAGACCGCGTCGAAGGACGGCCGCGGGTCGGCGAAGAAGTCGTCACTGTCGATCACGTGCAGCCGCTCCCGGCCGACCAGCGCCTCGAGTCGCTCCAACTGCTCAATGTACCGCCCCCGGGCCAGGTACGCGTTGTGCTGCAGGTGGTGGCTCTCGTACGTCGGGTCGGCGGTCATCCGCTCCCGCTCACCCGCCGTCCGCTCCTCCTCCAGTGCCAGCGCCCGCTCGAAGTCCGGCTCGGTCTCGTAGCCCCGGGCCAGCTCGTGCGAGTGCGCCGAGTAGGCCCGCTCCACCGGGTCGCGGAGCAGCACCAGCAGCTTCACCGAGGGCAGGTCCTTGGCGATCCGCTGCCCGGCCAGCGGATGGAACATGTAGTAAGGGCTCGACTCGCCGGTGATCCCGCGTACGCCGAGCTGCGCCTTCGCCGCCTCCGCCTTTGCGGTGGTGGGGAAGTGCCCCAGGTACCAGTTCATCCCCCGGCGGTAGTCCATGTCGAAGTAGTGCACGCCCTTGTGGTAGGCGGGCGGCAGCACTCCGGGGTGCTGGGAGAGCGTCTTGAACAGCGAGGTGGTGCCGCAGCGCTGCGCCCCCACGATCAGGAATCCCGGCACCATCCGCGACCCGGCGGTCAACCGACCGACCGTCCGGCTCACCGACTTCACCGCGCGGAGCGCCTGCTCCTTGGCCAGCGTCACGTCCCCACTCCTCACTCTCACCGGGCCCGACGGGCCAGGTGCTCCTCCACGGCGGGCAGCAGCCAGGTGTCGACGTGCCCCAGCCGTGCACCCGCCTCCGCCTGCCGGTCCCGCAGATAGCGTGCCGCCAGCTCCACCAGGTAGAGCACGGCGACCAGGTCGGCGCCCCGCCCGTCGGAGTCGAACGGCGCCAGCGTGCGGTCCGCCCCGGCGATCAGCGCCCGCGCGGCCTCGATCGGCTCCACCCCGTCGTTGCCGATCGCGGTCTGCACCGCCCGGTGCAGCGCGTCGTAGCCGACCGGCACGTCCGCCTCGAACCGCTCCCAGTCCCAGACCAGCACCCGGCCGTCGGCCAGCACCGCGCTGTTGCCGCCGTTCCAGTCGCCGTGCCAGGCGCCGAACGCCACCGTCGGGTCCAGGTCCGCGACCGTCTTGAGCACCGCGCGCAGCCGCCCGGCCTCAGGTCGCGCGCCGAGCGCGTCCACCGCGTCGGCCAGCCGGGCCGCGTGGTCACTCCCGGCCCAGGACCGCCGGCGTACGCCGAGACAGCCGGCGACCGTCACCATGGCCGCCCGCTCGGCCGCGTCGGCGGCGGCCGGGGTGGCCCGGGGCAGCCGCACCGGCAGCGCCTCCTGCACCAGCAGCGCGTGCCCGTGCCAGTCGCCGTGGTGGCGTACCCCGGCCACGGTGACCGGGCCGAGCGGGAGGTCGGCCAGCCGGCGCAGCGCGGCGGCCTCCTCGTGGACCAGGGCGCGGGTCAATGGGTCGACACCGAGCTTGGCGTAGCCGAGGGCCAGGCCGTCCGGGGCGAGCAGTTGCAGCACCGGTTTGCGGTTCGCCCGGGCCGGCCCGATGTGCAGGCTGACCAGCGCCCGCTCGCCCAGCACCTCGGCCAGGTACGCGTCCAGCCCACCGCCGGCCACCACGAGCCGGTCGCGGAACACCAGCGGCCCGAGCCCGAGCCGGAAGGCGATGGCCAGCCCCTGCCGGACCAGCTTGGCCTTGCGGCCGACCGCCTCGGTGGAGTGCCGGACCGCGCTCGCCGCGGCCCGGCCGGAGGCGGTGGGCACCAGCAGCCGGGGGCGGGCCGCCGAGGGCACCACCACCCAGCCGGCGCCACCCCTGCGCAGCGTGGGTTCGGCCGGCTCGGGCCAGATCAGCCCGGCCAGCTCACCGAGGTAGGCCGAGCGGCCGTCGCCGTCCAGGGGTACGCGGAACACCATCAGTGGTCACCGGCTGCTTCCAGTCGGGCCCGTAGCCCGGCCACGGTGCCCCGGGGCGGCGCCGGCGCGAGCGCCCGGCGGAGCCGGTCGTTGCGGGCGAGCAGGGCGACCGAGATCAGGCCGTAGGCGAGGGTGGCTTCCAGCGCCCCGTAGGTGAACTGGAAGAAGAGCATGAGGATGAGCACGAGACTGCCGGCGATTCCGATCGCGCTGTGGTCGCGCCGGTAGCGCCAGAGGCAGTAGAGGAAGAAGCCGTTGTAGCAGATCGCGCCCACGTAGCCCTGGCCGACCAGCAGCGCCCAGAGCTGGCCGTTGCTGCCCAGCTCCCGGTTGCCACACTGCTTGCAGTCGTCGGACTTGCCGATGGCGATCGACCGGTTGCTGCCGATCAGCGCCCGGTTGCCGCCGTAGCCGAGCACCGGCGAGTGGTTGGCCGCGGTGACCGCGCCCTCGGAGAGGGTGGTGCGGATGTCGTCGCTGTGCCCGTTCTGCAGCCGCTCGTCGAAGGTGCGACCCAGCGGTGTGGCGATGATCAGCACCCCGATCAGCCCGACCGCCAGGGCGAGCCCGCCGAGCACCGCCATCCGGCCGCGCAGGGCGAGCCGGATCGCCACGTACACCGCGGAGATGCCGAGGCCGATCCACAGGCCGCGGTTGAGCGAGTAGATGATCGGGAAGATCGCGGCCAGCGCGATCGCCACGCCGGCCACCCGGCGCAGCGGCCGGCCCAGCACCACCCAGCCGACGATCAGCCAGATCAGCAGGATCGCGGTGTTCTCACCCCACGAGTTCGTGTAGGTGAACGGCGCGGACGGCCGCGGCGAGCTGGCCTCACCCTCGAGCACCTGCTGGACCTGGGCGAACTTGACGTCCATCAGCGAGGCGACGAAGGGCTGGCTGGCGATCGAGTGGGGCAGGATGAACCGCAGCGGCGCGATGAACCCGAGGGTCGGGAAGAGCGAGCCGAGCCAGCCGCCGATCACCACGACCACGCCCATGAAGCCGAAGAGCCGGACCATCCGGCGCCGGGACAGCTCCCGCTCGCGCAGGTTGTAGACGTAGAGCATGGCCACGGTCATGGCGACGAAGTTGGCCAGCCGGATGGCCCAGCCGATGTACCGGCCGCCGCCGCCCGGCGGGAGCGTGTTCGGCGCGGTGAGGCCGAGCATCACGGCAGAGAGAACCAGCCAGAGCAGCAGCAGCAGCCAGATGCCGAAGCCGGGCGGCACCCGGACCGGCCCCCGGCGGCGCAGCTGCACCAGCATCGGCAGCGCGAAGATGACGAAGACGAAGCTGGACACCCCGAGCGCCCACCACAGCGGGTAGAGCACGAAGAGCGCGATCAGCGGCCACGCCGTGGGCAACCGCAGCGACCAGCCCTTCGGCCGCACCACGACCGGTGCGAGTCGGGTCCCGGGGGGCGGCGGGACCGCCGCGCCGACCGGGGCCGACCCGCGCGCCGGGCGGGGCGGGGTGACGGTGCTCATTTCACGGTGACCTTGGCGGTGGTCGGCGCGTAGATCACCCAGGCGTTGCCGGGTTGCGGGTGCATGAGGTCACCGCCGTTGTCGGCGAGGGTGCAGACCATCCCCAGGCCCGGCTTGCGCCACCGGCCCTTCGCGCCGGACGGCCCGGAGACGGCGACCACCGCGCCCTCACCGAAGACGTTCGCGGATGGGAGCGACCGCGGCGACGGGTTCCGGACGTCGAGCGTCCGGTATTCCATGGTCAGCACGATCACCGAGGCGGCGGTCACCGTCGCGGTGCCCACCTTGCCCACCCAGAGCGACTTCTGCTGGTCGTACCGCCAGACCATGGGCGGGCCGCCGGAGACGGTGACCGACAGTTCGGTGGCCGGGACGAGGTCCCGCCCGGCCAGCGCGGCACCGTCGGTGGCGTGGTCGAGGGCCGCCGTTGGCGGCTGGCCGCCCTTCGGCGCGGCCTTGAGTAGCGCGGTCGTCGAGGTGTAGCCGTCGTCGATGGCGTCGCCGTCGTCCGGGGTGACCCCGGCCAGCCCCGACTTCTCGAACTGGGTGAGGAAACCGGTGGGGCCGCCGGCGTAGCCGACGAACGGGCGCAGCACGGCGACCGACCGGATGTCGACCGGGCGGATCTCGGCGACCGGGCCGATCTTGGCGGCGTCGCGGGACTGGAACACCGCGGTCAGGTGCAGCGTGTCGGATTCGGCGAACTCGGCGTAGACCAGGTCGGCCGCCTCCAGCCCGGCCGGGGTGGTCGACGGGCGCACCCGCAGCGGCACGGCGACCGCCTGCCGGTTGGCCAGCGGCGCCGCGCTCACCGGCGCGCCGGTCAGCGGGCCGGCCGGCAGGCTCGGGGTCGGGCTCGGCGCGGGCGCCGCCGGGGCGCTGCCCGGGTCGACCACGTCGACGCTGCCCGCCTTGGGCTGGGGCTCGCTGCAGGCCGTGCCGAGGCCGACCACGAGGGCCGGGGCGAGGGCGGCGCGGAGCATCTGCCGGCGGTTCACCCCAGGTCCTCGCCGGAGTCGAGGGCGTAGCTGCGGCCCTCGCCGTCGCCCCGGGACCGGTAGGTGCCGCCGCTGCCGTTGACCGGCAGCGGCTTGACCGGGGCCGACGCCTTACCCGGGATGGGCGGCTTCGCCGAGCCGGCGGAGGCGCCCGAGGCGGACGGGTGCATCCGGGGCAGCACCATGGTGGACTCGGCGGAGGGGCCGGGGCTCGGCCGGGGCTTGGGCCGGTTGGCCGGGGCCGCCGGGCGGGTGGCGCCGGGGGTCGGTGCGGGCAGGCGCGGGGCCAGCACGGCGCCGATCACCGGGGCGTTGACCTGCTCGAACTGCTGGAGCGCGGCGGAGATCTCGCCGCTGCGGGTCCGCCCGGTCTCGGCCACCACGATCACCGCGTCGACGTGGCGACCCAGCGCCTGGGCCTCCACGGCGAGGGTCGGCTGGGCGGTCTCGATGAGCACGTGGTCGAAGCGCGCGGACAGCTCGCGCAGGATCTCCAGCAGGCCGGACACCGGCAGCTCGATCTCGGCGTCGAGGTCGCCCGGGACGAGCACCCGGAGCTGGCCGAGGCCCGGCACCGGGGCCAGCGCCTTGAGCGCCGGCACGTCCCGGCGGAGCACCGAGGCCAGGCTGTGCCGCCCCTCGGCCACCCCGGTGATGCCGCTCAGCGCCGAGTCCGGCTTGGTGGTGATCAGCGCGACCTGCTGGCCGGTGCGGGCGTACGCGGCGGCCAGGTTGGCCGCCACGAATCCGGCGGCGGTGCCGGCCGAGCCGTCGCAGAGCAGCAGTTGACGCCCGCGACCGGACTGCGCCGGCTCGGGCACCGCGGAGAGCAGCACGTTGCGCAGGCGGCCCAGCTCGCGGGAGATCTTGTGGGTGGCCGGCAGCACCGCCAGCGAGGTGGTACGCGCCGGCAGCTCCAGCAGCAGCGGCAGCCCGACGCGGTCGGAGATGTCCCGCCCGCGGCGGATCCGAGTGTCCAGCCGGTCCAGCACCAGGGCGAGCACGATGCCGAGCAGCAGGCCGGCGCCCATGCCGCTGGCCAGGTTCAGGGTCCGGTTCGGCGAGCTGGGGTGCTCCGGCAGCCGGGCGTCCGAGATGATCTCGCCCGGGTCGCTGTCGGCGGAGAGCAGCGGGCTGAGCCGGTTGTTCAGCGAGGTGAGCTGGTTGGTCAGCACGTTGCGGTCGGCCTCGGCGCGCTCCCGCTCCGGGCTGTTGGCCGGCGCCGCCGCGATCCGCCCGGCGACCGCGCTGAGCTGCTTGTTCACGTCGGTGATCTGCTGCTTGAGCGAGGTGATCTCGTTCTCGAGCGCCTTCTGCGCGGTGGCCTTGCGCAGGTCGAGGTAGGCCTGCGCGAAGGCGTGCGACCCGGCCTGCGCCTGGGCGGGGCTGTCCGCCTCGTAGGCCACCTGGAGGATCTGGCTGTTCGGCGGGACGGTGACCGTCACCGACTTCACCAGCTGGTCGGCCCCGGTGCCGACCTTCATCAGACCCTTCGCCCGCTCGGCCACGACCAGCGAGCGGACCACCTGCGCCTCGGTGTCGAGGTTGACCTTGGCGTTGGGGTTGTTCTCCGCGCCGGCGCTGAGCGGGCGCACCAGCAGCGACGTGCCCGACGTGTATCGGGCGTGCTGGAGCTGGCTCACCGCCAGGCCGCCGGCCAGGCCGAGGACCGCGGCGAGGAGCAGGATCCACCAACGGCGCCGCAGCCAGCCCAGGTAGGCCATCAGGGCAAGACCGTCGGAGTCGCTCTCGGCCAAATGGGGTGAGGGCATCAGAGTCTGTCGCTCCCTTTCGACCGAGCCGGGCAGTCCACGGCACAGCTGGACCTGACCGTGACCTTGAGTGTCCCCGATCCGAACGATGAGGGAAAGTCTGCTCACGTTCCGGTAAGCCTGCCCACGTGTAGGCAGCCCGCGTAGATATGGCCCATCGGCGCTGGCCATTCGGCGGGTTCCCCGGTGTCGGGCCCGACTGCCCCCGTGGTCGGCGTCTCCGCCGGCCCTCGTGCGGAGCGGTGACGGAATCCTGACACATGCCGGGCCGGCGCGGTTGGCCCGGCCCGTCATACCGGTTCGACCCCGGCTGACCTCGGCGGTCGCACGCCCGGCCGGATCCCGTTTACGGGATTCCCGGGGTGACCCGACCGGTCGGTGGGGATCCGTCCAACGGCCCCTTCAGTTGTCCACCCCCGCGCCAGTAGGTTGTCATGGCGCGTCCGACGGTCATTCACGAAAATCCGGGCGCGGTCGCAGCGTACGGGGAGGAATGTTTGGTGAGCGGGTCAATCGACGACTCGGGTCAGGTCCTGCTGGTCGGCTCCAGCGGCGGGCATCTCGCCCAACTCCTGGCGCTGGAGCCCTGGTACCGGGAGCGGCGCCGGGCGTGGGTCACCTTCGACACCCCCGACGCCCGCTCGCTGCTCGACGGCGAGGACGTGGTCTGGGCCCACCACCCCACCACCCGGAACGTCCGGAACCTGGTCCGTAACGCCTTCCTCGCGCTGAAGGTGATCCGCCGGCGCCGGGTCGACGCCGTGGTCACCACCGGCGCCGGGGTCGCCCTGCCGTTCGTGGTCGCGGCCCGGCTGCGTCGGATCCCGACGGTCTACATCGAGGTCTACGACCGGATCGACAGCGCGACGCTGACCGCCCGGCTCTGCCGTCCCTTCCTCTCCGCGATGCTCGTGCAGTGGGAGGAGCAGCGCCGGATGTACCCGGAGGCGACCGTCGTGGGGAACCTCCTGTGAGCGCGAGGAGTGAGCCGGTTTTGCGAGCCCCGCAGTCGCGAACGAAGGTGACGCTGTGAGCGTGCACGTGCCCCGGCAGCGTGACGGCGGGCCGGTGCCTATCGTGCTGGTCGTCGTCGGCACCGACGTGCACCGGTTCGACCGGCTGGTGGGCTGGCTGGAGCGGTGGCACGCCGACCGGCCCGGCGTCCGGCTGGTCCTCCAGTACGGCCACAGCCGCCCCCCGGCGCTGCCCGAGGCCACGCCGTTCCTCGGCCACGAGGAACTCCAGCGGGCGATGGCCGAGGCCACGCTCGTGGTGAGCCACGGCGGCCCGGCCACCATCACCGAGGCCCGGCGTACCGGCCACCTGCCGATCGTGGTGCCCCGCGACCCGACCCACGACGAGCACGTCGACAACCACCAGCAGCTCTTCTCCCGGCGGCTGGGCGCGGCCGGCATGGTGCAGCTCTGCGAGTCGGAGGCCGACCTGGTCGCCGCGCTCGACGAGGGGCTTGCCGACCCGGCCCGGTTCGTCCTGGCCGCCGACCCGGGCCGGCCCGACCCGCGCGCCGAGGCGGTGGCCCGGGTGGGCGCGGTGATCGACGGCCTGGTGGCCCGCCGGGTACACCAGCGCGCCGGCGGGTGGGGCCGGTGAGCGCCGCCGCGTCGGCCGAGCCCCGCGTCCTCTTCGTCGGGGGCCTCGGCCGCAGCGGCTCCACCCTGCTGGAGCTGCTGCTGGCGCAGAGTGCCGACGTGTGCGCGGTCGGTGAGGTGGTGCATCTCTGGGAGCGGGCGCTCGGCGCCGACGAGCGGTGCGGCTGCGGCGAACGCTTCACGGCCTGCTCGTTCTGGCGGCAGGTGGGCGAGCACGCCTTCGGCGGCTGGTCCGCCGTCGACCGGGACGACGTGCTGGCGCTCAAGGATCGGGTCGACCGGACCCGGCACATCCCGCGGCTGGCGAAGAACTCGCTCTCGCCGGAGCAACTCGCGGACGTACGCCGCTACGCCGACCTCTACACCCGCATCTACCGGGCCGCCCTCGCGGCGACCGGTGCCCGGGTGGTGGTCGACTCCAGCAAGCACGCCTCGCTCGCCTTCGCGCTGCGCTGGGCCGAGGGGCTCGACCTGCGCGTGCTGCACCTTATCCGGGACAGCCGGGCGGTGGCGTACTCCTGGGGCAAGCAGGTGCGCCGGCCCGAGGTGGTCGACGGCGAGGACTTCATGCCGACCTTCTCGCCGTTCGAGGTGAGCAAGCTGTGGACCGCGCAGAACGCCGCGTTCCACCTGCTCGCCGCCCGGGCGCAGGTGCTCCGGCTGCGCTACGAGGACTTCACCGCCGACCCGGCCGGCACGGTCCGCCGGCTGCGTGAGTTCGCCGGCCTGCCCGACGACCCCGAGGCGCTGCGCATCCTGACCGACCCGCCCGCTGCTCCCTTCCGGGCGCACAGCATCGCGGGCAACCCGCTGCGGTTCAGCGGCGGGCCGCTGACCGTGCGGCGGGACGAGGCGTGGCGGAGCCGCCTGCCGCGCCGCAGCCGGGCCGTGGTCAGCCTGGCCACGCTCCCCTTCCGAGTCCGCTACGGCTACCTGGGCCAGCGGGGATCCGACGAGTCCGTGGAGAAAGCATGAGTGGGCCGAGCATCTCGGTCGTCGTACCGACGCGGGACCGCCCCGAGCTGCTGCGCGCGGCGCTCGACGCGATCCTCAGCCAGGCCCACCCCGGTCTGATCGAGGCCGTCGTGGTCTACGACCAGTCCGAGCCGGACCGGTCGCTGGAGCTGGACCGGGGCGACCGGCGGGTCCGGGTCATCACCAACACCCGCAGCCCGGGGCTGGCCGGGGCGCGCAACACCGGCATCGAGGCGGCCAACGGCGACCTGGTGGCGTTCTGCGACGACGACGACGAGTGGCTGCCCGGCAAGCTGGCCGCCCAGCTCGGCGCGCTCGACATGCACCCGGACGGCGCGCTGGTCAGCTGCGGCATCCGGGTCAGCTACGACGACCGGACGGTGGACCGCTCGCTGGACCGGTCCCGGGTGTCGCTGGAGGCGCTGCTCCGCGACCGGCTCACCGAGCTGCACCCGTCCACCTTCCTGATCCGCCGGGCCGCCCTGCTCGACGCGATCGGTCTGGTCGACGAGCAGATCCCGGGCGGCTACGCGGAGGACTACGAGTTCCTGCTCCGGGCCGCCCGGTACGCCCCGCTGGTCAACGTGGAGAGCCCCTACGTGCTGGTCCGCTGGCACAAGCGGTCGTACTTCGCGCAGCGCTGGGAGACCATCTCGACCGCGTTGCAGTGGCTGCTGCGCCGCTACCCGGAGTTCGCCACGGTGCCGCACGGAGAGGCGCGGGTGGCCGGGCAGATCGCCTTCGCCCAGGCGGCCATGGGCAACCGGCGGGACGCCGTGCGCTGGGCTCGGCGCACCCTGGCCCGCAACCCGCGGGAGCCGCGCGCCTACCTGGCGCTGGCGGTGGCGAGCCGCGCCGTGCAGGCCGACCGGGTGCTGCGCACGCTGCACAAGCGCGGCCGGGGCATCTGAGCCGTACGCGCGACGGGCGGGCGACCAGTCGGTCGTCCGCCCGTCTCCGTGTGCGGGGTCAGGCCACGCAGAAGGACTTCCACGCCTGGATGCTCGCCTGGTCGAGCAGCCGGAAGTCACCCTGGCTGACCGCCTGGTTGTAGTACGCGACGAACTCCGGCCGCTGGCCGTTGAGGAAGCCGGTCATCGAGCGGATCCAGGTCGCCCGGCCGCTGCCCGAGTCACCCGGCACCAGGTCGCTGCCGGTCTCCGCGACGCCCCACGGCTTGCCCAGGGCCTTGGACTTGCTGATCATCTCGCCGTAGATCTCCTGCGGCGGGGCGTATCGCTTCCACTTGGCGCCCCAGTTGTAGCAGTCCCAGCCGAGCGTCTCGATCACGTCGCCGCCGGGGTAGAAGGCGTCGAAGCTGCGGCCGGACTTCGGGTCGAGCGTCCAGCACATCAGGATCAGCGTGTTGATCAGTCTGGGGTTGTTCGCCCGGTTCGCCAGCCCGGCGACCCGCTTCCAGGCCGTCCGGTACGCCGCCGTGGTGAACGCGCCGCGCTCGACGTCGTCCTCCGGCTCGTGGAAGTACGACCAGTACACGTTGTGCTCGCGCGGGATCGAGGCGAACCAGGAGGTGAGCCGGGAGTCGTACTTGCCGGAGTTGATCTCCTGCGGGGAGGCCTTGAAGGAGACCACCACGGTCCGGTCCACCACGTCGGCCCGGCTGCCGTTCCAGGCCGGCGGCAGGCCGGGGAAGAAGACCCGGGCCATCCGCAGCTTGCCGAAGGTCCGGTCGGAGCGGCTCAGCGCCTGCCCGAAGGTCTCCCCGTTCTGCACCCCGATCGACGCGCCGGGGAGGGTCAGCCGGGTACCCGCGAATCCCGGGGTCGGGCCGGCGGAGGTCGACGGCGACGTGGCCGGCTTGCCGCCGAGGCCCTGTTCGGCGCTCGGGGTGGCGGCGCCGGGCGTGGCCGCGCCGCTCGGGCCCGCCGACTGCGGCGCGCCGGTCCGCGGCGCCTCGCCGGCCTGCGGGGTCGGGTCGGGCCGGAGGGTCGCGAACGCGGCACCGCCGCCCGCGACGGCGAGCACGAGGGCCGTGGCGACGGCGACCCGCCAGCGCCGCCGGGATCCCCCGGGCGGCGTCGGGGTCGGCGTGAGCGGCGGTGGCGGCGGCTGGTCGCCGCCACCGGCACCGGTCCCGGTACGCGGCTCGGTCCAGACGCCCGCGGGCGGCGGCCCGGGCAGGGTGGCGGTGGCGGTGGGCACGCCCTCGGCCCAACCGGCCTCCGGGCCGGGACCGGCCGGCGGCCCCCAGTCACCCTGCCCGACCGGTCCGGCCTGCGGCGCCCAGTCGGCGTGGGCGGCGTGCGGCGCCGGGCCGGCGTCGGAGTGCCCGGCCGGGCCGGCCTGCCGAGCCGGCCAGGCGTACCCCCGGCCGGCGTCGGCCCACCGGGGGTCAGGGCCGGCGGGACCGGCCACGGCCGGCCCGGTCTCCGGCCAGGGCAGGCCGGACCGGGCCTCGGCCGGTGGTACCGGCGGCGCGGCCTCGGGCCAGGGCAGGACGGGCGCGCCCTGCTGGCGCGGAACGTCCTGCCCCGGCCAGAGGCCGGTCGGCTGTCCGAAGGCGTTGTGCTGGTCTCGCTCGGCCGGCATGACCCTCCCTGGCTGGCGGTGGCCCGTCTCTCGGGGCTCAGGTCGGACGTGCATTCCGACCGACGATATCTCCCGGTCACCTGGGCCGTGCGTACCGCAACACTCAGCCGAACGCCCCACGCGTGGTGCCGGTGACGGTCGAAGCGGGCATCTCGACCCCGGTGCGGGCGATCGCGTCGAGCAGCCGGTCGGCCAGCTCGGGGCGGCAGACCAGCAGGTCGGGCAGGCGCGGGTCGGCCCGGTTGTAGCGCAGCGGCGACCCGTCGATCCGGGACGAGTGCATCCCGGCGCCCAAAGCTACCGCCACCGGGGCGGCGCTGTCCCATTCGTACTGACCGCCCGCGTGGACGTACGCGTCGACCTCGCCGGTCACCACGGCGCACACCTTGACCCCGGCGGAGCCCATCGGGACGGCCTGCGCGCCGAGCAGCTCGACCAGCTCGCCGACGAAGGCCGGCGGACGGCTGCGGCTCACCGCGATCCGGATCGGCCCGTCGACGGCCTTCGGGGTCGGGCAGCCGGTGCCGAGGATGAGCTGGTCACCGTCCACGGTGGTCCGGGCCGGCATGCCGACCGCGCCGGCGACCAGGGCGCCGTCCGGCGCGGCCGAGCGCTGCCAGAGCGCCACGTGCACCGCCCAGTCGTCCCGCCCGGCCTCGGAGAACTCCCGGGTGCCGTCCAGCGGGTCGATGATCCAGACCCGGTCGGCGTCGTGCCGGGGCGCGCGCTCGCCGTCGGCCCAGGCCCGGCGCGAGTCGGCCTCCTCCTCGGAGAGCACCGCGTCCGCCGGCCGCCAGCGGGCCAGCGCCGCGGTCATCAGCTCGTGCGACGCGCGGTCACCGGCGTCCTTGAGCGCCTTCGGGTCGGCGAAGCCCTGCCGGTCCCGCAGCGCGGTGAGCGCCTCGCCCGCCCGCCCGGCCAGCCACTGCGCGAACTGCTGGTCGTCGAGCCGTCCGGCCTCGTCCTCGGTCACGAGCCTCACCACCTGTTTCCCGGGGTCTGCCGCGACCCGCAATCCTTCGGCGGCCGGTGGTCCCGGCGCCAGCTTCCGGTCGGATGGTAGACAGCCGTGAACTCGTTTCGGATCTCCGTCGGCCCTGGTGGACGGAGCGGCCGCCCGCATGTTGAACTTCGCGTGTATGACGGTCGGACCCGCCGGGCCAGGCCCTAGGCTCGTGCGCATGACCGCCGAGCAGCTGATCTCCTTCGCCCGTGGCGCTCCCTCGCTGGACATCGTCGATGTCGAGGGGCTCAAGGCCGCCGCCGTCCGTGCCTTCGACGCCGACCCCGCCGGGATCACGGCGTACGGCACCTCCGTCGGTTACCCGCCCCTGCGGAAGTGGATCGCGGAGAAGCACGGCGTCGAGGCCGACCAGGTGCTCATCACCAACGGTTCGCTTCAGGCCGACGCGTTCCTCTTCGACCACCTGGTCCGCCGGGGCGACGCGGTGGTGGTCGAGCGCCCGACGTACGACCGGACGCTGCTCAACCTCCAGCAGATGGGCAGTGAGATCCACGGCGTGACGATCCAGCCGGACGGTCTGGACACCGCCGAGCTGCGCAAGCTGCTGGAGTCGGGGGTGCGGCCGCGGCTGGCCCACGTCATCCCGAACTACCAGAACCCGGCCGGCGTGACCCTCTCCCTGGAGAAGCGTCGCGAACTGCTCGACCTGGCCGCCGAGTACGGCTTCACGATCTTCGAGGACGACCCGTACGCGGACATCCGGTTCCGGGGCGAGCCGCTGCCCTCGATGCTGTCGATGGACACCCGGGGCGTGGTGGTGCACGCCTCCAGCTTCACCAAGACGGTCTGCCCCGGCGTCCGGGTCGGCTACCTGGTCGGCCCGGCCGACGTGATCGCGACGATCGCGAAGCGGGCCACCAGCCTCTACATCTCGCCGGGCATGGTCTCCGAGGCGATCGTGCACCAGTTCTGCGTCTCCGGGGAGATCGAGCGGTCGATCCACACCGTGCGGACCGCGCTGGGCGAGCGTGCCGTGGTGCTGGCCGAGTCGCTGCGCCGGCACATCCCGGAGGCCCGGTTCGTGGAGCCGGACGGCGGCTACTTCCTCTGGGTGGAACTGCCCGAGGACGTGGACGTCGACCGGCTCGCCCCGGCCGCGGCCGAGCGCGGCGTCGCGGTGGTCAAGGGCAGCGACTTCATGATCGAGGGCGGACGGCACGCCCTCCGGCTGGCCTTCTCCGCGGTGACCGCGGACCGGATCGAGGAGGGCGTCCGGCGGCTGGCCGAGGCCATGGCGGCCGTCCGAGGCTAGATTTCTGTCGGGTTCCTGACAGAAGGGCGATACCGGCCGACCGGGCTCTCCCGCTCGGCCGGCCGGCGGCTCACAATGCTGCGAGCGCCGCTCACCTTCCCACGGTGACCGGTCCACCGACCGGGGAGCCGCGGGGCCGCCCCCGTCCGGACCGTCGGCGCGCACAGCACAACCCCCGCCCCCAATGGGTGCCGGGTGGGCCGTGTCGCCCCTCACCCCCCCTGACGCGGCCGGCCCGCCCGGCGCCGCCACCGTCTCCCGCCCCGGCGTGACGCGGGTCGCAGCCCGGCCGCCCGCCCCGCGCTCGCCCGCGCTGCGCCTCGTCCCGACCGGCGTAACCTGCAAGCCGCAGCTACGTGGAGAGGGGGCGAGATGACGGACCGGGTGACACGCGACCGCACCGCCGGGGACAACGGTGGCCGGGCGCCCCGACCACGGGCCTGGGCGGCACCGGTACGCGCCATGTCGCGCATCCTCAACGCCGACGGCTCCCCGCGGACGACCGAGCCGGCCGGCCCCGGCCGGAGCGGAATCGTCGACTGCGGCCTCTACGTCGACGGCGAGCGCCGGCCCGGCGAGTGGCACTACGCCGACGCCCTGGCTGCCGCCCGCCAGGAGGGGAACGGTTTCGTCTGGCTCGGCCTGCACGAGCCGGAGCTGGACGAGATGACCGCGATCGCGGCCACCTTCGGCCTGCACGAGCTGGCCGTCGAGGACGCGGTCAAGGCCCAGCAGCGCCCGAAGCTGGAGCGCTTCGGCGACGTCACCTTCCTGGTGCTGCGCACCGCCCGCTACTGCGAGCACACCGAGTTGACCGAGAACTCCGAGGTGGTGGAGACCGGCCAGGTGATGCTCTTCATCGGGCCGAACTTCCTGATCAGCGTCCGGCACGGGGACGCCTGCCGGCTCTCGCCGGTCCGGGCCGACCTGGAGGCGAAGCGGGACCTGCTGCTGCACGGCCCGTGGGCCGTCGCGTACGCGGTCACCGACCGGGTGGTGGACCTCTACCTGGAGGTGGCCGACCGGCTGGAGGACGACCTCGACGTGCTGGAGGCGGACGTCTTCGATCGGCAGGGCAGCGGGCGGATCCAGCGGATCTACCAGATGAAGCGGGAGCTGGTGGAGTTCAAGCGGGCGGTGGTGCCGTTGCAGCGCCCGCTGCTCACCCTCACCTCGCAGGTCAACCGGGAGGTGCCGCAGGAGGTGCGGCGCTACTTCCGGGACGTGCAGGACCACCTCAGCCGCACCGTCGAGCAGGTGAACTCCTACGACGACCTGCTCAACTCGATCCTCCAGGCGCGGCTGGCCCAGGTCACCGTCGACCAGAACAACGACATGCGCAAGATCGCGGCCTGGGCCGCGATCGCGGCGGTGTGGACCGCCATCGCGGGCATCTACGGCATGAACTTCGAGAACATGCCGGAGCTGAGGATGACGTACGGCTATCCGGTCGTGCTCGCGCTGATGCTCGGCATCTCCCTCGCCCTCTACCGCTGGTTCCGCCGCAACGGCTGGCTGTAGCCGGCAGACGGAAGCGCCGGCCGCGCGGGGCGTACCCCCGCGCGCCGGCGCTGCTCCGTGACCTCGCGGTCAGCGGCGACCGCTGGACTTGGCGGTGTTCCGGCCGTTCTGCACGGCCTTGCTGAGGTCGTCGGCCGGGCGGCCGGAGACGTCCTTGGCGCCCTCGGCCACCGAGGGGACCTTGTCGCTCGGCTGGATCACCGGCTGGCTGCTCGACGTGGCGGTCGAGGCGCTGCCGCCGCCGGCCACCGCCGAACTGCCGGCGCCGGTCGGCCCGGGCTGGGTCACCTTCGCGGTCGCGTCCGGGGTCTCCACCACGATGGTGTCCACGTCCTCCCGCATCGGCTCGAGCTTGCCGGTCGGGTCGTACTCGGCCCACTCCTGCTGCTCGCGTCGGCGCCGCATGGCCATCGCGCCGGCCAGGCCGGCGACCGTGCCGGCGACCAGCAGGCCGGTCGTCATGCCGCGCGACCTCTTCTGCTTCTTCTTCGCGGCCTTCATGTTCTTCGCCTTCACCTTCTTGTTCATCGCGGCCTGCTTGGCGGCGGCCGCCTTCCGGCCGGTCACGGCCCTGCCGGTGGTCTCGGCCTGCGCGTTACGCACCGCCAGGACCAGCGGCGCGAGTGCGGCGACCGTCGACGCGACGCCGCTCGACGCGCGGTCCCGGACGACGATCGCGGTGGGCGCGACCGCGCCCCGGGCTGCCTGGACCCGCGGGCCGACCGTGGCGCCGGCACCCTTCGCCGCGTGCGCGGCGGCCTGCCTCAGGTGACCGATGCCCTGGTTCAGCTCGGCCTTCGCGAGCTGCCCCCGGGTCTTACGCCGCCCGATTCCAAACACGGTCCCACCTCCTGGGAGTTGTTCCTCCGTCATCCTCCACCTTCGGATGCCTCCGCATGGCCAGATCGGGCACATGGGAGGATCCGCATGGAACTGACCAACGAGTGAGGAGTACCCGTGGCCGAGGCTGTCTACGCCACCTTGCACACCAACGCTGGCCCGATCCGGCTGGAGCTCTTCCCGAACCACGCGCCGAAGACCGTCCGCAACTTCGTCGAGCTGGCCGAGGGCACCCGCGAGTACATCGACCCGCGCACCGGCCAGCCGGGCAGCGGGCCGTACTACGACGGCACCATCTCGCACCGCGTGATCAGCGGCTTCATGGTCCAGATGGGTGACCCGACCGGCACCGGTCGCGGTGGCCCGGGCTACAAGTTCGCCGACGAGTTCCACCCGGATCTGCGCTTCGACCGGCCGTACCTGCTCGCCATGGCGAACGCCGGGCCGGGCACCAACGGTTCGCAGTTCTTCATCACGGTGGGCCCGACGCCGCACCTGAACAACCGGCACACCATCTTCGGTCAGGTCGCGGACGAGCAGTCGGCGAAGGTCGTGGACTCGATCGCGAACACCCCGACCGGCCCGAGCGACCGGCCGCTCCAGGACGTGGTCATCGAGCGCGTCGAAATCGAGCGCAAGCCGGCCTGAGCGTCGCGCGGGTACCTTTGCTCGCATGACTGAGCGCTCCGGGCAGGCAGGTGACGCCACAGAGGGTCCGGTGCCGACCACTCCGGTCTGCTACCGGCACCCCGACCGGGAGACGTACGTCCGGTGCACCCGCTGTGACCGGCCGATCTGCCCGGAGTGCATGCGGGACGCCTCCGTCGGCCACCAGTGCCCGGAGTGCGTCAGCGAGGGACGCCGTAGCGTGCGGCCGGCGCGTACCGCCTTCGGAGGCGGTGCGGCCGGCCGCCAGGGCTACGTCACGAAAACCCTGATCGCGCTGAACGTGCTGGTCATGGTCCTGTCCATCATCTCGGCCGGGAGCGGGACCGCGGTTGCCGGCGGCTCCGGCCTCGGTGGCCTGATGGGTGACTCGACGCCGCTGACCGACTGGGGCGCGGCGCTGGGCTACGCCCCGTACGTCCCCTTCGGCGAACTGCACGGCATCGCCGCCGGTGAGTGGTACCGGCTGGTGACCGCGATGTTCCTGCACTACGGCGTGCTGCACCTGCTGCTCAACATGTGGGCGCTCTGGGTGCTGGGCCGGACCCTGGAGGCGGTGCTCGGCCCGCTGCGGTTCCTGGCGCTCTATCTGATCGCCGGGCTCGGCGGCAACGTCGCCGTCTACCTGTTCAGCGCTCCCAACTCGCCCGCGGTCGGGGCGTCGACGGCCATCTTCGGCCTCTTCGCCGCCATCTTCGTGATCATGCGCCGGCTGGGCCGGGACACCTCGGCCATCGTGCCGATCCTGGTGATCAACCTGATCTTCACGTTCACCGTGCCGGGCATCTCCGTGGCCGGGCACCTCGGCGGGCTGGTGGTCGGCGCGCTGATGGCCCTGGTCCTGGCGTACGCCCCGCGGATGCGGCGGACCGCCTTCCAGGCGGCCGGCGGGGCCATCCTGCTGGTGGCGCTGCTCGGGCTGGTCCTCGTCCGCACCGCGGCGCTGACCGGCTGACGCCAGCGGCGGGGCTCAGCGCGCGTCAGCGCGGGCGGCCGTCAGTGCGGCCGCAACCTCCTCGGGCGGCGCGTCCAGGTCATAGCGGCCGAACAGATGCAGCGAATCGCCCGCGTCAATCTCCAGCGTCTCGGCGGTGAGCCCGCGGCGGGTACGCCGCTCCACCCGGATCGACTCCACGGCCGCCCAGGGCAGCCGCCGGCGGCCGGCGAAGCCCTGGATCACGGTGATCCCCTCCGGGTCGGCGGCCAGCCGGACCGGCGCGACCAGGTCGCGCAGCGCCCAGCCGAGCAGCGCGGCGGCGGCCAGCCCGGCGAGCACGAGCTGGATCCGGTCCGCGCCCGCGAAGAGCAGGCCCAGCGCGATCAGGACGAGCGCGGCGAGCGCCTTGACCGCCGGCAGCACCGGCGGCACCCGCCACTGCCCGGCCGGGGACGACTGTGGAGTCACCGTCCCAGCATGCCAGCCGGGAGGGCTGGCGACCGGGGGGAGGACGACCGGCCGGATCAGCACGTAGGATCGGGGCAAGCCAGGTTACCGGGGAGTAGACATGAGTGACGCGGTCATCGTCGGTGCGGTACGCACCCCGGTCGGGCGGCGCAAGGGCAGCCTCGCCGGCGTGCACCCGGTCGACCTTTCGGCGCACGTGCTGCGCGCCCTCGCCGAGCGCACCGGCATCGACCCCGAGCAGGTCGACGACGTGGTCTGGGGCTGCGTCTCGCAGGTCGGCGAGCAGTCGTGGAACGTGGCGCGAAACGCCGTCCTCGCCGCCGGCTGGCCCGAGTCGGTCCCCGGCACCACGGTCGACCGGCAGTGCGGGTCCAGCCAGCAGGCGCTGCACTTCGCCGCCGCCACCGTCCTCTCCGGCCAGGCCGACCTGGTGGTCGCCGGCGGCGTCGAGTCGATGACCCGGGTGCCGATGGGTGCCAGTGTGGCCGGCGGGATGCCGTTCAGCGCCGCGATCCTGGAGCGCTACCGCGGCGTCGAGGGCGTCGCCGAGGACAGCCCGCTCCCGTTCAACCAGGGCGTCGGGGCCGAGCTGATCGCCCAGCGGTGGCGCTTGTCGCGTAGCCAGCTCGACGAGTTCGCGCTGGCCAGCCACGAGAAGGCGGCCGCCGCGCAGGACGCCGGGGCGTTCGACCCGGAGCTGGCTCCGGTGGCGCTGGCCGACGGCGGCAAGTTCAGCGCCGACGAGGGCATCCGGCGGGACACCTCGCTGGCCAAGCTCGGCGAGCTGGCCACGCCGTTCAAGGCCGACGGCGTGGTCACCGCCGGCTCGGCGTCGCAGATCTCGGACGGCGCGGCGGCGCTCGCGGTCACCACGAGCGAGTGGGCCAGCCGGCACGGCCTGCGCCCGCTGGCCCGGGTGCACACCGCCGTGGTCGCCGCCGACGACCCGGTCACCATGCTCACCGCCCCCATCCCGGCCACCGCGAAGGCGCTGCGGCGCGCGGGGCTGGGCATCGAGGAGATCGGGGTGTACGAGGTGAACGAGGCGTTCGCCCCGGTGCCGCTGGCCTGGCTGGCGGAGACCGAGGCGGACCCTGAGCGGCTGAACCCGCGCGGCGGGGCGATCGCGCTCGGCCACCCGCTCGGCGGGTCCGGCGCCCGGATCATGACCACCATGCTCCAGCACATGCGGGACAACGGGATCCGCTACGGCCTGCAGACCATGTGCGAGGGCGGCGGCATGGCCAACGCCACCATCGTCGAGCTGCTCTGAATTCGCCGGCTCCCGTCAGGGGCAGCGCCTGGCCGGTGTCGTCCCGGTTGCCGGTCGGTGAACAGTGGAGGGCGCGGCGGTTGGGTGCGTAACGCCGGTCAGCCGGGCAGCGCCTGACTCGATGGATGCCGGCGGAGGCCGACCCCCGACGGGGTGACGTGACGGCCCCCCGGCACCCGGTGGCGCCGGTCGCGCTGCCGTTCCGCCGACGAAAGGCAGGCATGCCCGTCATCCGTTTCGTCCGCTCCATCCGTCCCGGCGGCCCGGCGCTGCGCGCCGGAGTCGTCGCCGTCGCCCTCTCCGCCGTCGCCACCGCCCTCGGTGCCGGTCCGGCCTCCGCCGCCCCGGCCCGGGCCGACCTGGGGGTCACCGTGACCCCCGACCCGGCGCGAGTGCTGGTGGCCGGTCAGGTCGCCGACATCGGGATCGATCTGGTCAACCACGGCCGGGCCGGCGCCGAGGGGATCAGCCTCACCTTCCGCCTCCCGCCGGGCGTCGCGCCCGCCGGCGAGGGCGGGATCCCGTCCGACAGCCCGTGGCACTGCGTCCTCGCGACCCCGGTCACCAGCTGCACGCACCCGGCGCTCGCCGCGGGGGCGGCCGCCGCCCCGCTGAAGCTCCAGGTGCGGCTGCCCGCCGGGCAGGACGGCGGCACCATCGCCGTGCCGGTCGGCGTGACCACGACCAGCCGGGAGAGCGCCACCTCCGACAACACCGGGACGGCCGTCTTCACCTACGACGCGAGCATCGTCGTCCCCGAGCCGGAGGTCGCCGACCTGGGGCTCACCGTCACCCCCGACCCGGAGCGCGTCGCCGTCGACGGTCAGGTCGCCGCTGTCGGCGTGGGCCTGGTCAACCGGGGCAACGCCGCCGCCGACGGGATCGACCTCCACCTCCGGCTGCCCGACGGCGTGACCGTCGCCGACGAGGGCGGCCTGCCCTCGGACAGCCGCTGGCGCTGTGACGTCTCCTCCCCGGTGGTCGCCTGCACGCACCCGGCGCTCGCGGCCGGCGAGGCCGCCGCCGCGCTGGCCCTGCGGGTGGAACTCCCGGCCGGCACCGACGGGTCGACCGTCATCGTGCCCGTCGACGTGAACACCACCAGCGCGGAGCTGAACACCGGCGACAACATCGGTGACGCCGTCTTCACGTACGACGCGAGCGTGGTGCCCGAGCCGCACGGCGCCGACCTCCGCTTCACCACCCTCGACGTCCGGCCCTACTGGGTGATCGAGGGGGACACGGTCCGTACGACCTGGGAGTTCGAGAACGTCGGCGACCTGGTCGCCGAGGACGTCACCATGCGGATCACCGTCGACCCGCGGCTGCGCCCGGTCCCGGCCGACGGTGCGACCTCGCCCTGGCGGTGCAGCACGCTCAGCGACGGCTGGGACTGCCGGCACGACCCGATGGCGACCGGCGAGCAGGCGACGATCGCGCTCGACCTCGCCGTGGTCGGCGGCGTCGCGGGCGACCTGCTGCCGTTCGAGGGCGTGCTCACCACCTCCACCCCGGAGCTGAACTCCGGCGCCAACGAGATCGGCCACTACGTCGAGTTCGCGGACACCAGCACCGTGCACGGTCAGCTCTGGCAGGACCTGGACGGCGACGGCCGGCGCGACGCCGAGGACGTGGCGGTCGAACCGGTCGCCGCGAGCGCCTCGGTCTGGATCGTGCCCACCTTCGCGGGCCAGCCGGACGGCGCCCCGGTCGCCGTTCCGGTGGCGGCCGACGGCAGCTGGACCGTGGAGGTCAAGCCGGACCAGTACCGCGTCGAGGTGCGGGTCGCCGCGGCGACGTACGACTTCACCGGACGGGACGCCACCGACGACGCCGTGGACTCGGACGTCTCCCGGTACGCCGTCGAGGGTGACGAGGTGATCGGCCACAGCGTCGACACGTACGTGCCGAACGGCAGCCAGTGGCAGGTCGACGCCGGGCTGATCCGCGTCGCTCCCTGACCCTCGGACGGGCCCCGGCCGCTGGACCGGCGGCCGGGGCCCGTCGTCCGTCGCACATCGGGTGCGATTTGCACGGGTGGAACTTCCAGAAATCGGGAGTGACCCATATCACCCCTGCTCACATGCTCGTTGCATCTTGCATGGACGTGTTCTCGCGAACGTTCCTTCCGGCCGCCGCCGAGACCGGCCTGGCGACCCAGACCGTCAGCCGGCACATGCCGGTCTTCCGCCGATGCGTCGGCTCCGGCGACGCCACCATCCTGGTCACCCGGTGCAGCCGCGCGGACCACCCGATCGGCGGCGACTACCTGATGCTGCTCACCCACCGCCGGCTGGTGATCACCCGGCAGACCCGGGTGCTGCACCGGCTGCGCCTGCACCTCAACACCGAACTGCGCGAGTTGAGCAACGTCACCTGGAGCCCCGATCCCCGGTCGCACAGCCTGGAGCTGGCGGCGACCGCGATCGACGGGGTCCGGGAGCGGTTCCTCATCCGCACCCACCACCCGAAGCAGGTGTGGCAGCTCGACGCCCTGCTCAACCACGCTTTCCGGACCCGGCTCCGGGCGCCCGCGGAGCGGCTGGTCGCCACCATCGGCGAGCCGCCGGCCGGTGCCCGCCCGGCCGTATTCCGGCCCGCGCCGGTCAGCTGACCGGCTCCTTACCGAACCCGAACGTTCCGCAGACCTCCCCGGCGGCCCCCGGTCGGTAATCATGGGCCGGTGACCGCCGACGCCGCGCCGCGCGGGCTCGTCCTCGTCGTGGAGGACGAGCCGGCCATCGCCGACCTGGTCCGGCTCTACCTGACCCGGGACGGGTTCGGCGTACACCTGGAACGGGACGGGGCGGCCGGGCTGGCCGCCGCGCGGCGGCTGCGCCCGGTGGCCTGCGTGCTCGACATCGCGCTGCCCGGCCTGGCGGGCACGGAGATCTGCCGGCGGCTGCGCGAGGCTGGCGACTGGACGCCGGTCATCTTCCTCACCGCCCGGGACGACGAGGTGGACCGGATCGTCGGCCTGGAACTGGGCGCGGACGACTACGTGACCAAGCCGTTCAGCCCGCGCGAACTGGTCGCCCGGGTCCGGGCGGTGCTGCGCCGCACCGCGGGCGCGCCCGCCACGGCCGAGCAGCCCCGGGTGGTCGGCCCCGTCACCCTCGACCCGGCCCGCCGCACGGTCACCGCCGCCGGCGCCCCGGTGCAGCTCACCTCCACCGAGTTCGACCTGCTCGCCCACCTGATGGCCCGGCCCGGCCGGGTCTTCACCCGGGAGGAACTGCTGGCCGGGGTCTGGGGGTACGCGGCCCACGCCGGCACTCGGACCGTCGACGTGCACGTGGCGCAGGTGCGGGCCAAGCTCGGCCCGGCCAGCGTGATCCGCACCCACCGCGGCGTCGGGTACGCGGCCGATGCCTGAGCAGCCCACCGTCGCGCTCCCGGTCATCGGGCCCGGCCCACCGGCCCCGCCCCGGCGGCGGTTCGCGCACACCCTGACCGCCCGCGCGGTGCTGGTCACCTGTGCGGTGGCGCTCGTGTCGGTGCTGGTCACCGCGGTGGTCGCGGTCCCCCTGGCGGTGCGCGGCGCGGAGCGGCGCGACCAGGCGGCGCTCGCCGCCCAGGCTCGGCTCGCCGCCGACGTGCTCCGGGTCCGGGCGGTACGCCAGCGGGACACCGCCGGGGACCGGCTCATCCGCCAACTCCGCGAGCAGCAGATCGAGGTGTATCTGATCCGGGCCGGCCAGGTGGACCGGGCCGGCCTGCCCCGGCCGGTGGTGAACCGGGTGGCGGCCGGCCGGGACGTCTCCGGCCGGCGGCTGGTCGGCGGCGAGCGGGCCCTGGTCGAGGGGCGGGCGCTGCCCGGCGGGGACGGGGTGGTGCTGACCCGGGCCACCACCGCCGGCCCCTGGCGGCAGGTGTTGCGCACCCTCTGGTTGCCGCTGCTCGCCGGGCTCGCCGCCGGGGTCGCCGCCGGCCTGCTGCTGGCCCGCCGGCTGGCCCGGCCGATCCGGACCGCGGCCACCGCCGCCGCCCGGCTGCGCGCCGGGGACCGGGCGGTCCGGGTGCCGGTCGAACCGCCCGACGAGGTCGCCGACCTGGCGTACGCGCTGAACGGGCTGGCCGCCGCCCTGGCCACCAGCGAGGGGCGGCAACGCGAGTTCCTGCTCTCGGTCTCGCACGAGCTGCGCACCCCGCTCACCGCCATCCGTGGCTACGCCGAGGCGCTGGCCGACGGGGTGATCGAGGCCGACGGGGTGCCGTCAACCGGCCGGACCGTGCTCGCCGAGGCCGAGCACCTGGACCGGCTGGTCAGCGACCTGCTGGCGCTGGCCCGGCTGGAGGCCGCCGACTTCCCGCTGGAACCCGGGCCGGTCGACCTGGCCCAGCTCGCCGCCGACGCGGCACGCACCTGGTCCGACCGGTGCGCGGCCGTCGGCGTGCCGTTCCGGTTGGAGGCGCCGGACGGGCCGGTGCCCGCGTACACCGATCCGGGGCGGATCCGGCAGGTGGTGGACGGGCTGATGGAGAACGCGCTGCGGGTCGTACCCCCGGGGGCGCCGGTGGTGCTCGCGGTCCGGCCGGCCGGCGCGGACCCGGCGCCGGGCGGCCTCATCGAGGTCCGGGACGGCGGACCCGGCTTCACCGACGACGACCTGGCGGTGGCCTTCGAGCGGGGGGCGCTGCACCAGCGGTACCGGGGGGTGCGCAAGGTGGGCAGCGGCCTGGGGCTGGCGCTCGCCGCCGGGCTGGTCCGGCGGCTCGGCGGCCAGATCACGGCCGGGCACGCGCCGGAAGGCGGTGCGGCCTTCACCGTCCGGCTGCCCGGCGATCCTTACCTGACCCGAACATCGGCCTGACGATCCGCTCGTGCGAGCGGGGGATGCTGAGGGCACCACGGACGAGAGGAACACTGATGGCACGTCAGGGAATCGTCACCGGCGTCACCGCGCTGCTCGCGGCGGCCGCGCTCGGCCTCGCCGGCTGCGGCCCGGCCCAGGTGGCCCAGGATTCGGCGAAGGAGACCGCCGTGGAGGTGGCCGCCGCCCTGGGCGCGGACGGTCAGGCGCTGGCCGCGCTCGGTGTCGACGCCGACGAGCTGGACGTGGACCCGGTCGCCGCGCCGGCTCCCTCGGCCTCCGGCGCGCCCGGTGAGCAGGCCGGCCCGCGGGACAAGCGGGGCGAGCGGGCGCAGGACTGGCGCAAGCGGCACCGCGCCCGGGTGCTGCTGCGCAGGAACACCCTGCACGGCGAGGTCGCGGTGCAGACGAAGGACGACGGGACGAAGACCGTCGCCGTGCAGCGCGGCCAGGTGACCGCGATCGACGCGAAGTCGATGACCGTGAAGTCCACCGACGGCTTCACCATGACCTGGACCTTCGACGAGAAGCTCCGGGTGGTCGAGCGGCGCACCACCGTGCAGTCGAGCGACATCAAGGTCGGCACGACGGTCGGCGTGGCCGGCGCGAAGGACGGCGACAACGGGGTGGCCCGGCTGATCGTGGTCCCGGTCAAGCAGCGGTGAGGCGGGCACCGGGGCCGGCGCGAGCGCCCCGGCCCCGGCGCCGTTCCTCAGTAGACGCGCGACCCGATGAAGTCGTCGTGGCCGTAGCCGACCGGGTTCGCGTAGGAGCGGGACTCGAAGGACCACTGCTGGCGGGTGCTCGTGGAGCAGGTCGCCAGCCGCAGCCGCGGGGTGGTGAGCCAGGGGTTGTCGAACGCGACGCAGAGGTTCTGCGCGCCGGCAGGCCGGAGCTGGTTGCCGACGAAGACGAACTTCTGGTTTGCCCCGCCGTGGCAGTCGTGGATGTTGACCGTGGTGCCGGCTGTAAGACTGCCGCCGCTCACGTCCAGGCAGCGGTCGTGGGAGAGCTCGGAGTGCAGCGACTGCCGGGCCGGGTCGTACCAGAAGCCCTGGTTGCGGCCGCCATGGCAGGCGTACGACTGCTGCATCGTGCCGTTGCGGGAGTCGTAGCCCCGGCCGTCGACACAGGTGCCCGTGGCCGCGTTGCGCAGCTGCTTGAACTCCAGCAGCCCGTCGACCAGCACGCCCTGCCCGGTGCTCGCCGGGTCGACGCAGGTGGCCCGCTGGGAGCCCGCGTTCCAGAACTGGGTGACGCACTGGGCGAACATGCCGTGCCCGCGGTAGTTGGGGTGGAACGACTGCCGGGCGGCGTTCTCGTCCCAGATCCCGACCTCGATGTAGAGGCCGCGGACCGAGGTGTTGTCGGTGCACACCTCGTGGCCGTGGAAGAGCCGGCTGGCGTCCAGGTAGCGGGTGCCGGTGTTGCCGGCGGCGGCGCGCAGCGCCGATTCGAACATCGGCACCGCCTTGTTCCGGGCGAACGCCATGTCGGCCAGGTAGAGCAGGCAGCCGCCGGCGTACCAGCCGGGGAAGTTCGGGTTGTCCTCCACGTCCGGGCTGCCCGGGCTCGGGTACGACATGAGCACCAGCTCGTAGTCGCTGCGCAGGTAACCGGCGGCGGTCATGGTCTGCCGGATCGAGTTCAGCGCCTCCTCGACAGCCCGGCGGCTGCCGTCGGTGCGGATCGTCCACTGGTCGGTGTAGGTCGGCCAGCATGCGCCCTGGAAGAACACCCGGCGCACCGCGCAGTCGGTGGCCACCGGCCCGAACTGGATGGTGCCGTCGCCGTTCGCGCCGACCACCACCCAGATCAGCCGGACGTGCGTGTTGCGCGCCTTGATCGCCAACTGGTCGCCCTGGTTCAGCTCGTTGTGCTGGGTCGGCCCGCCGGCGATCAGGTTCCACGGGGTCGCGCCCGAGCAGGCCAGGTTGTACTTCTGGTCCGCGGGGATGCCGGTGCGGAAGACCGCCTGGTCGTACGAGCGGTCGCACCAGTTGCCGTCGGTGTGGGTGCCGGGCACGTAGTTCCCGACGCCCTCCCCGGAGATCTCGCTGTCGCCCATGGTGACCAGGGCGGTACGCCGCTGCTCGAGCGGCCGGATGTCGGAGGAGCCGTAGAGGGCGGTGGCCTCGGCGACGCGGACGGTCTCCAGCGCGGCGGGGAGCGGCTGGATGGCGGGCCGGTCGGCGGCGGCCGCGGGGGCGACCGGTCCGACCAGGAGCGGTAGGGCGAGGGCGGCGGCGGACACGACGGCCAGGGTGCGGCGTCGGGTCGTCCGTGCGCGCCTGGCGGGGGTACCAGACATCGACGCACTCCTTTCGCCTCAATCGCGAGGGGTCGATTGAGTTACCAGACGGTAGCCGTCCGGTGGCAGGATGTGAATGCCTCTCGGAAACGTTGCGGCCCGATGCGGAAGGGCACTTCTCCGGCAGATCGGACGGACGGCGCCCCGGGTGTCCGGCCAGGCCAGGGGCGGGCTGTGGTGACCTCGACGACCAGTCGGGTTAGGCTAGGCCCCGACTTGCCGTCGCCACCGTGGAGAACCCGTGAAGCTCTCGATCCTCATGCCGGTCTACAACGAGGAAGAACGCATCGCGGATGCCCTCAAGCAGGCGTTGGCGGTCGACTACCCGTGCGAGATCGAACTCGTCGTCGTGGACGACGGCAGCCGGGACGGCACGGGCGAGGTGCTGGGCCGGATGGACGACGCCCGGCTCCGGGTGATCACCCACCAGCGCAACGCCGGCAAGGGCGCGGCGATCAAGACCGCCGTCGACAACGCCGAGGGTGAGTACATGGTCATCCTCGACGCCGACCTCGAGTACGACCCGCAGGACATCCCGCGGCTGCTCGAGCCCGTGCTCGACGGGCGGGCCACGGTGGTCTACGGCAACCGCACCTTCGGCAGCCACAGCTCCTACAGCTTCTGGTACGTGATGGGCAACAAGGGCGTGACCCTGGCCGCCAACGTGCTCTACAACTCGTACATCGGCGACCTGGAGACCTGCTTCAAGCTGATGCCGCTGGAGCTCTACCGCTCGCTCCAGGTCCGCTCGCGCGGCTTCGGCATGGAGGCCGAGGTCACCGGCAAGCTGCTCCGCCAGCGCATCCGCCCCTACGAGGTCCCGATCAGCTACCGCGCCCGGGGCCGCGAGGAGGGCAAGAAGATCACCTGGAAGGACGGCGTCGAGGCGATCTGGATCCTGGCCCGCGAGCGCGCCCGGCGCCGCCCGGTCGGCCCCGCCACCCGCTGACGCCCCACGCACGACACGGACCCCGCACCCCGGCGCAGGCCGGCGTCGCGGGGTCCCGTCGTTTCGTCGTTCAGGCGGCGGCCCGGGCCGGGGTGAGGAACGCGTCGACCGAGCGGCGCAGGCCGGCCGCGTCCAGGCCGTGCCAGCGGTCGTGGTCCTCGGCCGTGCCGTAACGGCGCAGGTCCGACCGGCCCACTCCGAGGGCGAGCAGCCGGTGCGCCCGGTCGGCCAGCGCCGCGCCCACCACCCGGGCCGAGGTGCCCGCCAGGTACGGCTCGACCAGGATCACCTCGGTGCCGGCGAGCGCCCGCAGCCCGGCCGTGTCGAACGGGCGCGGCCGGTGGGTCCAGGCCACCGTGACCGGCCGGTCGGCCACCGCCGCGAGGGCCGCGTCCAGCAGCGGTCCGACCGCCACGAGCAGTGGCGCACCCGGCCCGGCGTCCCGCATCACCCGCAGGTCACTCGCCTCGGGGTACGCCCGGGCGTTGGTCTGCGTGGACAGCCGCAGGTACGCCGAGCCCTGCCCGCACACGGCGTCCCGCAACAGCCCCGGCACCTCGTCCGGGTGGCCGGGCACGTGCACCGTCCAGTCGTTCAGCGTGTCGATCAGCGCCACGTCGGCCGGAGCGAGGTGGGTGCGCCCCGCCGCCGCCCGGTCGTAGGACGCGCCGACGCTGACCAGCACCGCGCCGACGCCCTGGTGGTCGAGGTCCAGCTTGAGCTGCTCGTACGCCCGCTCGACGAGGAACGGCGCGTAGCTGTGCACGATCGGCCGCTGCCCGGTCAGCGCCAGCCCACCGGCCACGCCCACCATCAACTGCTCCCGGATGCCGACGTTGACCACCCGGCCCGGGTGGCGCGCGGCGGCCGGGGCGAACGCGGCGGCCGAGATGTCGGCGAGCACGATCGTGGTCCGGGGATCCGCCAGCACCTCCTCGGCGGCGGTAACGAAGGCTTCGCGCATGGTCGTGGTCATGGTCACTCCCCGTCGGCGACGACCGCGACGACGACGTGCGGCCGGTGGTGGTCGTGCCCCGTCAGGGCGGTGTGCAGGGCGGCGTGGTCCCGGCCGTCGACGGTCGTGGCGGTCCACCCGTTCACGGTGAACCGGCTGGCCGCGCCGCCCGGCCAGCCGTGGCTCGCCGACCGGTTGTCCAGCACGATCGCGGTCAGGTTGCCGAGCCCGGTGGCGCCCGCGTAGGCGATCGCCTCGTGGTTCGAGCCCTCGTCCAACTCGGCGTCGCCGAGCAGCACGTACACCCGGGGGTCGGTGCGGCCCTGGGCCCGCAGCCCGAGCGCGGTGCCCACGCCCAGGCCCAGGCCGTGGCCGAGCGACCCGGAGCCGATCTCCACCCCGGGCACCAGCAGCCGGTCGGGGTGGTCGCCGAGCCGGCTCTCCGGGCCGCCCTGGTCGTCCAGCCACGCCACCGGGATGAAGCCCTTGGCGGCGAGCAGCGCGTAGTAGCCGGCGACCGCGTGCCCCTTGGAGAGCAGGAAGCGGTCCCGGTCCGGGTCGTCCACGGTCCCCGGGGTGATGCGCAGCACCCGGTCGTAGAGGACCTGGAGCACGTCCAGCGTCGAATACACGTTGGCGCCGAACTCGCGGCCGGCGCGTACCCGGTCGAGCAGCGTTCTCAGCACCGCGGGGTCGGTGGCGGTCGTCGTCGTCATGCGGATAGCCTCGGAGTTGAAGCTCACTTCAACTCAAGGCTCTGTGATGCACGAACCAACGCTCACCATCGGACAGCTCTCCACCCGCAGCGGGGTGGCTGCCTCCGCGCTGCGCTACTACGAGCGGCTCGGGCTCATCCGCGCCGAGCGGACCGGCGGCAACCAGCGCCGCTACGCCCGCACCGAACTGCGCCGGGTGGCCTTCATCCGGATCTCCCAGCAGGTCGGCGTCTCGCTCGAGGAGATCCGGGAGGCGCTGGACTCGCTGCCGTCGTCGCGGACGCCCACCCCCGACGACTGGGCCGCCCTCTCCCGATCCTGGCGGGACCGGCTGGACGAGAGGATCCGGCTGCTCGGCAAACTCCGCGACGACCTGGACGGCTGCATCGGCTGCGGCTGCCTGTCGCTGCAGCGCTGCACCCTCTACAACCCGGGCGACGCGCTCGCCGCCGAGGGCGCCGGCCCCCGGCTGATGCTCCCCCGCGAGGGCTCCGGCACCGCCTGACCGGTCAGCGGACCAGCAGCACCTTGCCCAGGTGGTCGCTGGTTTCCACCAGCCGGTGCGCGTCGGCGGCGTCGGCCATCTTCGCCCGGGCGTGGACGACCGGTCGGATCTTCCCCGACTCGACCAGCGGCCACACCTGCTCGCGGACGCCCCGGACGATCTCCGCCTTCTCGGCGAGCGGGCGGGAACGCAGCGCGGTCGCGTGCACCGAGGCGCGCTTCGCCAGCAGCATCCCCAGGTCCAGCTCGCCCTTGCGGCCGCCCTGCATGCCGATCACCACGAGCCGCCCGCCGGTGGCCAGCGCCGCCACGTTCCGCGGCAGGTACGCCGCGCCCATGATGTCCAGGATCACGTCCGCGCCCCGGCCGTCGGTGACCCGGCGGACCTCCTCGACGAAGTCCTGCTCCCGGTAGTCGATCGCGTGCGCGGCGCCCAGCTCGCGAAGCCGCTCGTGCTTCTCCGCGCGGGCGGTCACCACCACCATCGCGCCGAGCGCCACCCCGAGTTGGATGGCGAACGTGCCGATCCCGCTGCCGCCGCCGTGCACCAGCAGTGTCTCGCCCTCGGTGAGCCCGGCGAGCTGCACCACGTTCGACCAGACCGTGCAAGCCACCTCGGGCAGCGCCGCCGCGTCGGCCAAGTCCACCCCCGCCGGCACCGGCAGCAGCTGGCCGGCGGGCACGGCGACCCGCTCCGCGTACCCGCCGCCGGCCAGCAGCGCGCAGACCTCGTCGCCGACCGCCCAGCCGGTCACCCCCGGACCGAGCGCCGCCACCACCCCGGCACACTCCAACCCCGGGTACGCCGGCGCGCCCGGCGGCGGCGGGTACTGCCCCTGCCGTTGCAGCAGGTCGGCCCGGTTGACCGCGCTGGCCCGCACCTCGATCACCACCTCGCCCGGGCCGGGCTCCGGATCGGGCACCGCCGCCCAGACGAGGGCCTCGGGTCCACCGGGTTTCGGGATCGTGATCGCGTGCATGACCCAGTCTTACCCGATCCGGCCGGCCGTCCACGCCCGGGCCAGAATCTCGTCCACCGTCTCCTCGGGGATCTGCGCCGAGGTGTCCAGCCAGAGCCCGATCCGGGGCGTGTCGGCCCGGAACTCGGCGTCCAGGTCGGCGACCGGCCAGTCGCCGTACCCCTGCTTGGGCCGGTCCCGCTCGCGCGCGGCGACCACGTCGGCGCGGGGTGCGAGCACCACCACGGCGAGCGGCCGTTGCCGGATCCGGTCGACCAGGGCCGGCAGGTCCGGGCCGAGCACCACGTCCTGGAGCACCACGGTGAAGCCGGCGGTGGCGTAGCGGTCGGCGGCCGACGCGGCGAGGTCGTAGCGGACCCGGAGCTGCCGCCACGCCTCGTCGGTGAGCTGGGCGGTCATCGCGGCCCGCCCGCTGACGATCATGCGGCGGAACACGTCACCGCGCAGGTGCACCGAGCGGGGCAGCCGCCGGGCCAGCAGCTCGGCCACAGTGGACTTGCCGGCCGCCATGATGCCGCTGATCAGCACCACCGCCGGGGTCTCCCACACGGGAGCATCCTGACAGCAGGGGTGGGACGGCGGCTCGCCCGTTCCACCGCCCGTGGCAGACTAGGCACGGCCGCGTACCCGTCGGGGACGTGGCGGGGAGGGTTCGCCTAGTGGCCGATGGCGCTGGTCTTGAAAACCGGTAAGGGCAGCGATGTCCTTCGTGGGTTCGAATCCCACACCCTCCGCCTCCTGATCAACAAACCCCCTGACCAACGCAGACGCCGGTCAGGGGGCTGTTCTGTCTGTGCCGGGCCTGGAGGTGCCAGACCCGGCACAGCAGGGCTGCTGTCAGGTGCTGCAGGCGGCGCCGTTGAGGCTGAAGCCGCTCGGTGCGGCGGTGTTGCCGCTGTGGGTGGCCTGGAAGCCGATCGTGGTCGATCCGCCTGGTGGAATGATGGCGTTGTAGCTGACGTTGGTCGCGGTCACCTGGCCGCTGCTCGGGGAGTACGTGGCGTTCCAGCCAGAGGTGATGGTCTGCCCGGACGCGAGGGTGAACTTCAGCGACCAACCGTTGATGGCGGTCGTGCCGGTGTTGGTGATGGTGATGTTGTCGGTAAGGCCGTTGTTCCACGCGCTTACCGAATTGCTCGCTCGGCACGTTCCGCCGCCCGGGTTCGGCGGCGGGCTGCTCGTCGTCGGCGGCGGGCTCGTCGGCTGGGTGGGGCCGACGGGGCCCTCGCTCACCGTGATGTTGGAGCTGCCGCTGCTCTGGTAGCCCTCGGTGGCCATGATCTGGTAGTCGTGGGTGCCGAGGTTCAGGCCGAGGCTGGCCCAGGCGTTGAAGTGGTTGGCGGTGGTGATGGTGCCGCTGCTGCGGTGCGACTGCCGGACGCTCCAGTACTGGTAGAACGTCGCGGTGCCGTCGATGGAGGGCTGGTTGACCCGCTGGGTGCGGTAGATGTCGTAGGTGCTGCCGTCGGTGGTGACTGAGCCCAGCCGGGTGGCGCCCGAACTCGGGTTGTAGCTGCCGAAGTTCTCGACGACGTAGTACTCGATGAGTGGGTTCCTGGTCCAGCCGTAGAGCGCCAGGTAGCCGTTGCCGTTCGGGCTGAAGGTGCCCGAGTAGTTCACGGTGTGGCTGGAGCCGGGCTTCCAGCCCTTGCCCACCACCATGTTGTTCATGTTGCTCCACTGGACGCTGTAGTTCCCGCCGGGCCCCAGCGTCATGGTGACGTTGCCGTTGTCCTTCCAGTACGAGTAGAAGTAGCCGTTGTGGGTGCCGGTGGAGTTCGAGGTGACGGTCCGGTCGGCCTCGGCGTGGGCGATGCCGGCCAGGGTCGCCGAGGCTGCGGCCAGCACGACGGTGCTGACACCGGCGATGAGCAGCCTGATGCGGTTGCGCCCGCGGCGTTCCGGTAGGGCGGGGGAGTCGTTCACGGCGTGTATCCCTCTCGTGGTCGATGACGACCGAGGAACCAGGTCGCTGCCGTTGCCCGGACTGACAGCCGTTGAGGTTCGTCGATGCTCGCATCATCGAGCGGCGTCATCGCACTGTCAACAACTTCCGGAAGCCTTACGAAAGCTCATCTAGTCATCCGATAGCGGAAAGCCTGCCTGTACTGGGCAACTTCCCTGCCTGGCCCCGTGTGTTTGCACACCTCGTCAATCAACGCCTCGGCCGTTGATCGAGACTTATGCGAACAGGAGCGAAAGTTTCCGCGTCGGTTCGGCCGGCGGGCGGCTGGGCCCGTCTGTCGAGGTGCTCGCAGGTACGTCATGCCGCTGCGGAGTGGCCGCGGCGACCAAGCCGGACACTGGAGCCTTCCGGTTCGATTCGGGCGGCGGAGGGGGTATGAAGGGGCGCAGGACATTCGTGTGCACCCGGAAGGACCGTTTCGATGAGCCTGGAACGACCGATCGCCCCGGACCCGTACGAGCTGCTGCCGACGGTGCCGTCGTTCAACCTGACCAGTGACGACGTGCACAACGGCGAGCCGATGGACGCCCGGTACGCGCACGGCAGCACCGGGGGTGAGAACGTCTCCCCGCACCTGGCCTGGTCGGGCTTCCCGGACGAGACCAAGAGCTTCGTGGTCACCTGCTTCGACCCGGACGCGCCGACCGGCAGCGGCTTCTGGCACTGGGTGCTGGTGGACGTGCCCGCCTCGGTCACCGAGCTGCCCACCGGGGTCAAGGAGGGCGACCTCGGCGCCGCCTTCAGCATCCGCAACGACTACGGCGACACCGGCTACGGGGGCGCCGCCCCGCCGCCCGGCGACCGGCCGCACCGGTACGTCTTCGCCGTGCACGCGGTGGACGTGGAGCGGCTCGACGTCGGCAAGGGTGCCAGCCCGGCGTACGTCGGCTTCAACCTGGCCTTCCACACCCTGGCCCGGGCGGTGATCCGCCCGACGTACCAGGTCAAGGAGTGAGGCGGCGGGGCCTCCGCGGAAGCGGAGGCCCCGTTCCGGTCAGGCCGGGACGCGGGCGACCGCGAAGACGGACTGGCCGAAGGGCGGCCGGACGCGCTGCTCGGCGGCCTTGGTGGCCGGGAGGACCAGGGTGTCGTAGACCTTCACCATGGGGCCCTCCTTCGGCATGAGCCGGAAGACCTTGGTGGCCATGAAGTAGCCGATGAGGCCGAGCGCGTTCGCGTAGTGGATCTTCTCCACGGTGAGGCCCGCCTCGGTCATCGCGGCGGCCAGGGTCTTCTTCGTGTAGCGCCGGACGTGGCCGGTGGCGATGTCCGCCGGGCTCATCGCGAACTGGAACGCGGGCACGATGATGATCACCGCGCCGCCCGGGCGCACCAGGTCGCGCATGCTGCGCAGCGCGCCCACGTGGTCATCGATGTGCTCCAGCACGTTGTACGACACGGCCGCGCTGTAGTCGCCGCGCTCGGAGTGCGGCAGCAGCATCTGCCGGACCTCGATGCCCGGGTGCTCGGCCAGCCGCTCCTTGAGTCGGACCAGGCGGTCCGGGTCCGCCTCGGTGGCGGTGATCCGGGGCAGGTGCTCGGACCACTCCAGGGCGTAGTCACCCAGGCCACTGCCGATCTCGATGGGGTTGTCACCGAGGTAGGGCACGGCGAGCTCGACGAACCACCGGCGGTGGTTGACCGCCGTGGCGAGGCCCTCGAGCACCTCCGACTGGACGCGCTGGTCCCCAGTGATATCTGCCATGCGTCGATTCCTCACGATATGACTGACCCGCGCCTGGACCGACAGAGTCAACCATCCGGATGGATGGCGGGGGGATCGGGGCACCGGGGGTGGCCGAATTGCGGTCGGGGGTGGGCACGTGATCGGCGGTCGGCGAACCCGGCACATAGTACGCCAGTACCCAGAAACATGTCACGGCCCTGCCATACCCTGACTACGCTCTGAATTGTCATGACTACTCCTGAATCGGACGCCGCCCCGGGTGGTGCCGCCGAGGACGGGCCCGACGAGGGCGAACGGCCGGGGCGGGGTAGGTGGCTCGACCTCGTCGCCGTGCTCAGCTTCGTGCTGCTCGCCTTCTGGATCACCGCCCGGCTCTGGCTGGACCCGGCCAACGGGGTCCGGGACAACCGCACCGATCAGGCGCAGTTCGAGTGGATGATGGCGCACGGTGCGCGGGTGGTGACCGATTTTGCCTATCCGTTCACCTCGGACCGGATGAATGTGCCGGACGGCGTCAATCTGATGGCTAATACGTCCGTATTATCCATTTCGCTACCAATGACGCCGGTCACCGTTCTGTTCGGGCCCCGCTGGTCGTTTCTCATCTTTCTCACCCTGGGAATGGCCGCCACCGGCGTGGCCTGGTACTTCGTCCTCTCCCGGGTGCTGAGCCTGGCCCGCGGGCCGGCCTGGCTGGGGGCCGCCTTCTGCGCGTTCGCGCCGGCGATGGTCTCGCACGCCAACGCCCACCCCAACATCGTCAGCCAGTTCGTGGTGCCGCTGATCGTGTGGCGGACGCTGCGCCTGGTCGAGCCGGGCCGCTGGCTGCGCAACGGCCTGCTGCTCGGGTTGCTGATCGTCTGGCAGGCCTTCCTCAACCTGGAGATCCTGCTGATGACCGCCCTCGGGCTGGGCGTCGTGGTGCTGGCGCTCGCCCTCGGCCGGCCCGAACTGCGTCCGGCCACCCGGCCCTTCGTCGCCGGGCTCGTGGTGGCCGCCGGGTTCTCGGCGGCGCTGCTGGCCTACCCGCTCTCCGTGCAGTTCTTCGGCCCGGGCGCCTACCAGGGGCTCTCCACGCTGATCCGGGGCTACCGCACCGACCTCGCCTCCTACGTCGCCTGGTCCCGGGAGTCGCTCGCCGGCGACGCCCGGGGCAGCGCCTGGCTGGCCAGGAACGCCACCGAGGAGAACGCCTTCTTCGGCTGGCCGCTCGCGGTCCTGGTGGTCGCGCTCATCTGGTGGCTGCGCCGCAGCGTCGTGGTGCTCGGCCTGGCCGCCGTGGGTGCTGTCTTCGTGCTGTTCTCGCTCGGCCGGGAGATCCAGTTCGACGGGCGGGACACCGGCATCCCCGGCCCCTGGGCCGCGCTGGAGCACCTGCCGATCCTGCACTCGGTGGTGCCCACCCGGTGGTCGTTGGCGCTCACCCCGATCGTCGGCATCCTGCTCGCGCTCGGCGCCCAGCACGTCCGGCGGCTGGCCCGGCGACACCCGGCCGCCCGCCGGCAGATCCGGTTCGTCACCGCCACCGTGCTCACCATGGCGCTGCTGCCGCTCCTGCCCACCCCGCTGCCCGCGGTGCGACTCGACCCCACCCCGGCCTTCGTCACCTCCGGCGCCTGGCGGCCCTACGTGGCCGGCGGGCACAGCATCGTCACGCTCCCGCTGCCCGACACCACGTACGCCGTCCCGCTGCGCTGGTCCGCCGAGACCCGGCTGGACATGCCGCTGGCCCGGGGCTACTTCCTCTATCCGGACACCCGGCCGGGCGCCGGCCGGGTCGCCCTCTTCACCGCGCCGCCCCGCCCCACCAGCGACTTCTTCACCACCATCCGGCAGACCGACGCGGTGCCGCCGATCACCCCGCAGGACCGGGTGGCCGCCGTGGACGACCTGCGTTACTGGCGGGCGGGCGCGGTGATCCTCGACCCGCGGCTGCGGCAGGCGGGCTCGATGTATCGGGGGATGACCGAACTGACCGGGGTCAGGCCGACCTTCACCGCCGGGGTCTGGCTCTGGGACGTACGTCCCCTGGTCGACTGAACGGGGCGGCCCGGTCAGGACTGGCGGACGCAGCAGCCCTGGCAGATCTTCGGCCGGGGCAGGGTGAAGGCCAGGCAGCAGGTGCGCCGCTGCACGGTCGGCTCGCCGGCCGGGCCGGGCACCAGCTCGACGAGGTCGCTCAGGTCGAGGGCGTCGAGCAGCGTGCCGATGGTCGCGGTCGAGGACCCGGGCAGCGCGTCCGAGGCGCGCAGGATGCCGTGCGCGATGCCGGAGGCGACCGAGCCGAGCAGCGTACGGGTGCCGATCCGGACCTCGCCCTGGATGGCGGCGATCAGCGGGGCGAAGTGGGCGTCGAGCAGCGAGGTGCGCAGCGCGTCGAGCAGCGCGGCCTCGTCGGCGACCACCCGGACACCCGGGAGGCCGGTCAGCGCCAGCGGATCGCCGGGCAGCACCGCCACCCTGGTCGAGCTGCGCAGGCCCAGCGTGAGCAGCTGGTGGTGGTCCTCGAAGTGGACCAGCACGTCGGCCGGGTCGAGCAGCGGCACCCGCCGGGCCGAGGCCCAGCCGAGCACCACGGGCAGGGCGGTCCAGTAGCTGTACGACTTCCAGGCCAGCGCGGCGCAGGCGTGCGGGGTGCCGCCCCAGCGCCGGCCCGCGGCCCGCAGAAACTCGGGGAGCAGGGTGCCGTCGACCAGCCGGGTGGCCGGGGCCCAGTGGGCCGCGCCGTCGGTGACCAGCAGGCCGGGCGCCAGCCCGGGCAGGTCGTCGGTGCCGAACATGGCGCGCAGGGTCGCGGTCACCGGGGCGAACGGGGTGGCGGCGTCCTGCCCCGGCATCACCGCAGTCACCTGGTCGTCCCCTGTCTGGTCGCCAAACCGGCCGCCGGCTGTCGCCGACCCGGACTAAGGCTAGCCTAACCACAGCTCCCGGTGGAGGGGAAGTGGTCCGGTGGACTCCGGGGAGAGGTCCCGGTCACTCCGTCGCCCGTCGCGTAGTACCCGGCGAGGTGGGCGGAAAACGCCGCCGAGCGGGGCGGCGGGCCGCGCAAGCATCGACGGACACCGCTGAATTGTCAAGGTGAATGTCGAATACGAGGCAGTTTCCGTACACGTTCGGCCACCGAACGTGAAAATGGTCTTCCCGCGTACGAGGAAGCCGATGACGACCTCACCGATCGAGCGTGCCGCCGACTCGTTCGCGGCCGAACTCGCCCGGCACCGCACCGGCCGAGGGCTGTCCAAGAAGCAGTTGGCGACTCTCATGGGCTTCGACCCGTCCTACGTCAGCCACGTCGAGGGGCGCCGGCACCGGCCCACCGAGGACTTCGCCCGCCGCGCCGAGGCCGTGCTGGAAGCCAGCGGCGCGATCTGGCAGCGCTTCCGGGAGTACGACGAACTGCGGCACGGCCGCGCCGGCGGGGCGCACCGGGACCCGCCCGTGCCCGGCCAGTGGCTGCCGCCCGGCACCGGGCTGGTGGTCGAGCGCGAGTCGGCCACGCTCACCTACACCGACGACGGCCGCTACCACTGCGCGATCCGGCGGGAGCTGTACAACGCCGGCACCGAGCCGGTCACCCGCTACCTGGTCCGGGTCGCCGTCGACCGCTACCCCAACGACCCGGGCCGCTCCAACCGGCACCACCGACAGCACCCGCTCACCTTCGCCGAGCTGCAACTGACGGCCTACCGGGACGACGGGGGCGCGCGGGAGCCGATGCACTGGCGGGCCAAGCACGACCGGGACGCGTTCAAGGAGATCTGGCTGCTCTTCGAGAACGACGAGGGGCGCTTCCCGCTCTACCCCGGCGACCGGGTCACCATCGAATACGCGTACCGGGTCGGGCGGGACAAGTGGGGCCCCTGGTTCCAGCGCGCCGTACGCCTGCCCACCCGGCACCTGGCCGTCCGCCTCGACCTCCCCGCCGACCTCGACCCCAAGGTGTGGGGCGCCGAGACCTCCCTCTCCGCCGAGGAGGGGCCGCTGCGTACCCCGATCCAGCGCAGCGACGACGGCGGCCGGGCGATCTTCGACTGGGCGACCGACGACCCGCCGTTGAACGCCCGCTACCGGATGCAGTGGCGGTTCCGCAGCCAGCCCGCCGACGTCGAGCCCGACGGCCCGGCCCCCGGCACCCGGGTGCGGGCCAGCGACCGGATGCGCGCCGTCGGCATCGTGCAGCGCGGCGACGACCTGCTCCGGCAGCCCGCCCGCCAGTTCGACCTGCCGCGCGAGGAACAGCTCGCCCGGGACGTGGTCGACCGGCTCTGCGGCCTGCTGGTCCGCCTCGACGAGCTGCACCCGTTCAGCAAGGGCGTCGGCATCGCCGCGCCGCAGCTCGGGCTCGGCTGGGCCGCCGCCCTGGTCCGCCCCGCCGACCGGGCGGCCGAACCCGTCGTGCTGCTCAACCCCCGGGTGGTGGACAGCTCCCCCGACGCCGACGAGCAGTATGAGGGCTGCCTCTCCTTCTTCGACCACCGCGGGCTGGTGCCCCGGCCACTGCGGATCGACGTCGAGCACGCCCAGTGGGACGGCAGCCGGGTCATCACGTCCTTCGAGTACGCCATGGCGCGGCTGGTCGCCCACGAGATCGACCACCTGGAGGGCCGCCTCTACGCCGACCGGATGGCCCCTGGCGTGCCGCTGGTGCCGGTCGAGGAATACCGGGAGACCGGCACCCCCTGGCGTTACTGACCGCCGGAACTCCGGTACGCGGGCCGGTTGCCGGCCCGACCCGCGTACCGGTGAACGGGGCCGGGTCGCGTGCCCCAGGGGGCAGGGGCACGCGACCCGGCTCGGGGGGAGCAAGGTCTCTCGGGGGGAGCAAGGTCTAGAGGGAGCCGAAGGTGTCATAGCGGATGTTGTCCGGCGGCACGTCGTCGGCGGCCAGCGCACGCAGGGTCGCCCGGACCATCGCGGCCGAGCCGGAGACGTAGCAGTCGTGCGTGGTCCACGGGCCGTACCGGGTGACCACCTCGGAGATGTCGCCGACTTCGCCGTCGAAGTCCGGGTCCTCGCTGCACGCCGGGGTCACCGACAGCCACGGGTGGGCGGCCACCAGCTTCTCCAGGTCGGGCAGCCCATACATCTCCGCCCGCCGGCGGGCCCCGTAGAAGACGTGCACCCAGCGGGTCCGGTTGACCCGGGTCAGCTCCTCCACCAGCGCCTTGATCGGGGCCAGCCCGACCCCGCCCGCCACGCAGAGGATGTCGCGGGTGGAGGCGCGGTCGAGGGTCATCGAGCCCATCGGCGCGGCCACCCGCAGCAGGTCGCCCGGCTTGGTCCGCCGGACCAGCGCCCCGGAGACCCAGCCCGCCGCCCCGGGCGGCGTCCGCACGTGGAACTCCAGCACGTTCTCCTCGTTCGGGGCGTTCGCCACCGAGTACGTCCGCCACACCCGCGGGTGGTAGCGGGGCGCCTCGACGCTCACGTACTGGCCGGCCTGCCAGGTCATCGGGTGCTGGAGGGCGCGCACGGTCAGCACGGCGGTGTCCGGGCCGTGCCGCTCGTGGGTGAGCACCTCGGCGTGCCAGAACGGCGGGTTGTCGTCGGCCGCCGCCCCGGCCAGCATCCGCTCGCTGATGCTGGCGTACGCCTCCCGCCACGCCTGGTCGTACTCCAGGTTCCAGCCGTCCCCGGCGGTGCTGCGCAGCGCGTCCAGCAGGGCGACGCCCATGGTCTCGTAGTGGCTCGCCTCGACGTGGAACTTCCGGTGGTCGCGGCCCAGCGCGCGCAGGTACTCGTCGAAGCTCTCCGGGTCGTCGGCCGTCTGGGTGGCGGTGACGATCGCCTCCAGGATCCGGTCACCCTGCCCGTTCATCTGCACCGGGAAGAGCATGCGCAGCCCCGGGTCGAGGAGGAACAGCCGGGCGTAGAAGTGACCGCTGAGCCGCTCCCGGTCCTCCTCGACCAGGGTCCAGCTCTCCTTCAGCAGCCGCGCAAAGTTCTCCACGAGGGCACGCTCCTTCTCCTGACGGGCGGATCGGCCCCCACAGAATCTCCACGGAGCGTGGCGCCCGGTCGCACAGAATGTGCGATCGGCTCACCTGGCCGCCGGACGTGCCGACCGCCCCCGGAGTGCGGCACAGTGGTCCGGTGACGGTTGACGAGCTCACCCGCCCGGTATCCCGCCGGACCCTGGGCACCGAGACGCTGCTCGTGCTCGGCCTCTCCCTCGGCCAGTCGGCCGTGTACGCCCTGGTCTCGCTGGTCGCCAAGCTGACCGCCACGGGTGGGCTGTCGAAGCAGACCGCCTCGCTGAACACCTCCGCGTCGGCCCGGCCATACCTCGACCTGACGTACCAGCTCCTCGGGATCCTCTTCGCGCTGCTGCCGGTGCTGCTCGCCGTACACCTGCTGGCGCGCGACCCCGGCGACCCAGCGCGGGCGCTCGGCGCCGACCTCACCCGGCCCGGGTCGGACCTGGCCCGGGGCGCGGGCCTGGCGGCGCTGATCGGTCTGCCCGGGCTGGCCCTGTTCTGGGCGGCCGCCCAGCTCGGGATCAACGCCACCCTGGTGCCGGCCGCGCTGCCGCCCCTCTGGTGGGCGGTGCCGGTGCTGATCCTGGCCGCCGTGCAGAACGCCGTGCTGGAGGAGGTAATCGTGGTCGGCTACCTGGTCACCCGGCTGCGGCAGCTCCAGTGGCGGTTCGGCGCGGTGCTCGCGGCGAGTGCCCTGCTGCGCGGCTCGTACCACCTCTACCAGGGCTTCGGCGCGTTCCTCGGCAACGCCGTGATGGGCGTGGTGTTCGGCCTGTTCTACCTGCGCACCCGGCGGGTGGGACCGCTGATCGTCGCGCACACGCTGCTCGACGTGGTCGCCTTCGTCGGCTACGCCCTCCTGCCCAAGTCCTGGTTCAGCTGGCTCTGACCGCCCTCACCAAGGCCGACCGAGCCCGCGATCTTGCACTTTGATGCCCCGACAGAAGGGACGAAAGGCGCAGGACGCGGGCCCACACCGCAAGATCGCGCAGCGGTCAGGAGCGGGGTGGGCGGTAGAGGGTGATTGCGCGGGCGGCCAGGCGTTCGGTGGCCGCCGCGTCACCCGTCGCGGCGGCGAGGGCTGCCGCGCCGGGGAGCAGCCGGGCGGCCAGCCGCAGCCCCAGCCAGCCGGCGGCCTGCGCCACCAGCGGGGTGGCCAGTCGCCAGGCCCCCTCGGCGGCCCGGGACCACGGCCCCTCCGCCGGAGCGCCCGCCGAGCGGGCCGCGTCCAGCGCGGCGCGGGCGGTGCCGGCGTCCGGGTGTACCTGCGTCAGCACCAGCAGCTCGGCCACCCGGTCCGGATGCGCCGGGTCCCGGCCGTAGACGGCGGCCAGGTGAAGCACCAGATTGGCCTGGGTCCAGAGCACCGCCGTGAGCTCCGCCACCGGCGCGAACAGCCCGGCGCCCGCCGCGAGCGCGCCGCCCGTGCCGGCGAGCCGGACGAACCGCCGGGTCACCAGCCGGGCCAGCCCGTCGGCGTCCGCGTCCGGGTAGGCGTCGCGGGTCCGCTCCACCCAGTCGGCGGCGCGCGGCCCGAGGGCGTCCACCGCGGCGAGGGCCAGCAGTTCGGGCGCGAAGCCCGGATGATCGAGTACGCCCGCGGCGACCGCCCGCCAGCCGTGCTTCTCCGCCTGTGGGCTGACCTGAGCGGTCAGCACGGGAACGATCTCCCCGGCGGCGGTCGCTGCCGGCTCGTCCTTGGCCTGCGGCTCCGGCTGATCGGCCTGCACGGCAGCGGGTTCGGTCGAGGTCTGTCCGGCGACGGGTTGGACCGCGATCTGCGCGGTTGCGGGTTCCGCCGCAGCGGGCTCGGTCTCTGCGGTGGCCGGTTCCGCTGGGACCTCAGCGGCAGTGGGCTCCGCCGGGACCGGGGTGGCAGCCGGTTCGGTCGGGACCTGCGCGGGTTCCGTGGTGCCCTGGGCGAGGGCGGGCGCGCCAGCCTCCGACTGAACGTCGGTCGGCGCGGCGGACGCCCGCCGAGCGGGTGCCGGCTTCGTCGGGGCGGTCTTCTTCGCCGGGGTGACCTTGGTGCTCTTCCGCGCCCGGCCGGCGCGCGGCAGCGCGGCGGTTCCCGGCGTTGCCTCGGCCGGCTCTGCCGCCCCTGGTCCGGCCAGGGTCGCCTCGGGCGCCTCGATCGCCTCAGGCACCTCGGTCTCCACGGGCACCGCTATCTGGGGCGCCGTCGGAGCCTCGACCGCGGCGGCGGGTTTCGCCGACTTGTCCTTCTTCGCCGACGTGTCCTTCTTCGCCGGCGCGGTCTTCTTCGCCGGCGTGGCCTTCTTTGCCGCGGGCGCGCGGCGGGGGCGCTTCGGGGCCTCCTCGATCACCGGCTCATCGGCAGCGGCGGTGGCCGGTGGCGGCGCGACCGTCGGCGTACCCGGATCGGTGCCGGCGGCGACCTCGGCGGGCGGGCGCGGGCGGGGGGCCGCCGGCCCGTCGGCGGCCGGCAGCGTGGTCTGCGCGGGGTCGGGTGGCTGGAAGAGGACGATCGGGGCGGCCTTGACCCGCCGGGGAGGCGGCGGTGCGTCGCCCGCCACGTCGGGAGCGGGCTCCGGCGTGGGCGGCGGGGTGAAGGTCGGTCGGGGGGAGCGGCTCCGCGGGGCCTTGGCGGCGGGCTCGCGACGGGGCGGATCGCTCGGCGGCTGCTCCTGCATATCGATGGAGCGTAGACCCGGGCGTGACATGGCACACGGTGAAAACGCAGGGGATGGGCGCTTCCCGGTAGTCGCTTTGCTCCGGGTGGGTGTGGGCCTGTATCCTCGGGCGCGGTGGTCTCCGGGCCACCAGGGAGACTTCGCCTAGTCTGGTCTATGGCGCCGCACTGCTAATGCGGTTGGGGTCTTAAAGCCCCTCCCGGGTTCGAATCCCGGAGTCTCCGCGCGAAAGCCGGTGTGTAGACTGGCCGAGCAGCAGGCGCCCGTAGCTCAACGGATAGAGCATCTGACTACGGATCAGAAGGTTAGGGGTTCGAGTCCCTTCGGGCGCACAGCAGGTCAAGGGCCGGTTTCCTGTCACGGGAGACCGGCCCTTGATCGTGTTGACCGCACGGCTGACCCCTACGCCTACGCGTCGAGCAGGAAGCCGAGCCGGTCCACGGCGTCCTGCTGACCCGGCGCGTGGCCTCCACGTAGATCGACTTGGTGACGGTCGGGGAGCTGTGCCCGAGCACGTCCTGAGTCCGTTCCAGCGGCACACCCTGGTCGTAAAGCAGCGTCGCGCACGAATGACGCAGATCGTGCACGCGAATACGGCGAACTGCCGCCCGCTCGCACAACTGCTCGAAATGCCGATCTTCGTGGTGAACAGCAACCCGTGGTCCCGCCAGCGGTCGCCGGCCACCTCCCGCTCCGTCGGTTGCAGTGCCCGATGGCCAGGGCAACTGGCGACACGGCGGACCGGCTACAGGCTTGGGATCAGACGCAACCACTTCCCAGCGCAGACCTTGCGATCGATACCGCGACCGACGCCACAGACGAAGCTGCCCGTTAGTACGCAAGCGCCTGACGCTGCTCGCCGGATATGTCAAGTGCCACCACATGCTATGGCAGTGAATCCGTGAGCGGTGGCCATCTGGGAATTGGACGCCGAGCCCATGAAGTGACTACCGCAGGCCGTGGTTTGCAACCACATACCAGGCGACGGCGAAGAACCCTACCAAGGCCGTTGCCAGCACCGCGATATTTCCCAGCCGCAGGCGCTTTGTCGTCTCGCCGGATGACGGCCGCTGAGGAACATCGTCGAGACAGCTCTCCAGGACCCTGAGATTCCGTAGCAGCCGTCGTCTGCTGTGGGCGGCGGTCAGCCCGGGTAGGACCGCTCGGACGCTGATCGGCCGACACCCGTGCACCAGCATGCGCACGGCCACGTTCTCCAGCGTGTCGAAGCCTTCGAAACGGTGCCTGGGCACCTCGTATAGGACGAAGGGGTTGGCCACCCGGATGGAGTCGGGTAGCACCGTGAACGTGGCGGCCGGTCCGCCAAAGTAGGCAAAGCACAGTCCACCGAAGGAAAACACCAGCGACAGCGCAAGCCCGTATTCTGGCTGCGGATGCCCTGTCATGTGCACGACCATCGCGACAACGAAGACCGGAGCAACCAGCGCGCCAATGACATACGGCAATAGGTCTGAGCGACGGTAGGTCCTACTTCCCAAACCTCGGTTGGTCATGACTCCTCATGCTGGCCCTCGGTCAGTTCGTCGGAATCTTCCGGATCCTGCTGCAGGACGCTGGCAACTCTGCGAGATCGTCGCTGCTCTGCCCGCCCGTGTGCAACTGCCGAATTGGCCTGTACTAGACGAGTGATTCCCAACTCTGGGTTGGGCGGCGTGGCGGGTTGACCAGCACAAGAAGAGAGGGCATCGATGGTTGTTTGTGAAGACAGACCTCGACACCCTCTTGACCGCACTGTACGTCCTGATCGACGACCACGTCATCCCGCCGCACCGACGTGGGCCGGGCCGACCCAAGCGGCTGTCCGACTCCGAGCTGGTATGCCTGGCTGTGGCCCAGGTGCTGCTGGGTGCCCGCTCGGAGCACCATTGGCTGCGCCTGTGCTACGGCCGGCTCGGGCATCTGTTCCCGTACCTGCCCAAACAACCCGGATACCACAAGCGGGTCAAGGCCGCCGCGCCGCTGATCTGCCGGGCCACGCTGTACCTGGCCACGCTGTGCCCGTCGTGGCGCGACGACCTGCGGTTGCTGGATGCCACCCCGGTCCCGTGCGGCACGTCTCGGCCCACCGTGCAGCGTTCGGCGTTGGCAGAGATCGCCGGGTACGGCTACTGCGCCTCCCATTCGCGCTGGTACTGGGGGTTGAAGCTGTACCTGATGACCACCGCCGAGGGAATGCCGGTGGCGTGGTGCCTGGCCAACCCCAAGATCGGAGAGCGGGAGGTGGCCGAGGAGTTGCTGGCTCACGCCCGCGAACTGGGCTCGCTGTGCAGCGGCATGGTGGTGTTGGCGGACAAGGGCCTGTCCGGCAAGCAGATCGATCGGTACGCCGCCGAGCAGGTCGGGGTGCTGCTGGCCCGCCCGGACCGCAAGGACGAGCAACGCCGCTTCGGCAACCTCGCCGGTGTCCGGCAGTGGATCGAGTCGGTCAACGACACCCTGAAAGGCCAGCTCAACCTGGAAGGACACGGTGGGCGCACCCCGGCCGGAGTGTTCGCGCGCGTCGCGCAGCGGCTCCTCGCGATGGCCGCAGCGATCTGGCACAACTGGCGGACCAACGCACCCGTCAAGCGTTCCTTGATCGCGTACGACCACTGATCAATTCGGAATCACTCGTCTAGATCAAGGCGGCCCGCAAAGCGGGCCGCGCCGGCCCGGCCCCGGCCTGCTGGCGACCTCCGGCCGGCATCGGCCGGGCCGGCCGGCCACGCATGAGGACGACCAGAACCTTGAAGACCTCGGGGCGCTGCCCCGAACCCCGGCCCTCCTCAGAGATCGGCCGGGAGCGGATCACCTCGCCGGGCACCACAAGGGCTACCAGCCTCCCCGGACGGGGCCAAGGTCGTTCGGCTGGTGAGGCGCTCCACCTTGTCCCCGTCCGGGGAGGCTGGACGGTCTACGACTGCCCGACGAGGAGATCCGCCGCAGCAGCGCGGTTGTCAAGCGTTGCCACCGGGCCCGAGCAGCAAGCTGACCTGAGCCAACGTGTCTGGCGACATAGCCCCAGGGCGGCGGAACGCGTGCCTAGTCTCGCTGACCCGCCCGGCCGGGGTCAGAGTCCAATGCTGCGGACCCCAGCAGCCTTGCTTCTCAAGGAGGGTGCGGGCCAGCGCCCCGGTGTCTCCAGCGGCGCCGCAGGCGGTCAACATCGCAGCGAGGACGTCGTCCGCGTCTAAGGGGAGTTCCGCGTCGCTCATGATCGGCAACAACAGAAGGAAGGTGTGGGGGTCAAGGCGCGGGGTCGATCCGGCTTCGGCCGCCGTATGCGCGACGGCGAGCAACTCTGGCCAGCACAGCCCAGGTCCCCTGAAGCAACCTTCGACCGTTGCCAAGGGGACTGTCGCCTTCCATTCAGGACGGTGCAGCAGGTAGTCGTACCCTCCTTCCCCGGGAAGGTTGCGGTAGATGACATGGAGCAGGTGCCCTGCCGAGAGCGGGACTGACAGCACTGGCCACTGGCGCTCATCGCTGACCCGTTCGAAGAACTGCAAGAGGTCGGCCTTGCTGACCCCGAATCCCGCACACAGCGGCTCTTCGACGCCGTTGGTGCATTGCAACAAATGGCTCGCCCAGAACAGTGGCTCGTCTACCAGGTACACCCCATCGACCAAGGGGTCGTCTTCATAGCCTGGGATCTTGTGCATCGGCCGATTCTGGCACAGATCTTTGACTCCAGCCTGACCCCAGCACGACGCCAACGGCCGCCACTAGATGAACGCTGGCACGAGCTAGCCGGGAGACGAGGCAGGTGTCGGCGGATGCGGGACGTTTTGGGAGCCATCGGGGCGAACCGTTCCGGACGAGCCCGGACCGATCCAGTTGCCGAGAGCGCGGCGACCAGGGCGACGCGGACGTTGCCGAACGGCTGCGGAGTGGTCTTGGGAATCTACGGATCAGAAGGTTAGGGGTTCGAGTCCCTTCGGGCGCACAGCAGGTGACGGGTCGTTTTCGGGAAACCGAGACGGCCCATTTGCCATGCGGTACAGCAGCAAAGTACAGCAGCGGTGATGCCGACTCCGTGCCGTTCATTCGGTCGCCGAGGCGCTTCAGCGCCTCACGGGTCTGCTTGGAGCTGACCCTGGTGTAGATCTCCATCGTGACCTTGAAATCGGCCTGCCGCAGGATCTGCATCGCCACCCGTGGGTGCGGTGGGATGGCCCGCACATTCTCGCGGGCTCAGACCATCCGTGGCGGTGGAAGCTGCGCAGGGACGACGGGGGCTGGCGCGTGTGGTCCGTCGAGCTGCCTCCGTTGTGCGGGACGCATGTGCGGACGGACCGATGCCTGCCGGCGATGAGGACCAGGGTGTGGCCCGGAGATCCTGAAGCTACGAGGGGCAGCAGGCGTTCGAGCACCTCGCCCTGTCACATCGGCTCGTGGTCTGGGCTCATAGGTACGAGTGCAACCACGCGAGGAGGACGCAATGCAGTTCAAAGACGCCGCCGAGGCCGCCGACGAAGCGACGATGCGGTCGATGCTGGCCGCCGATCCCGGGCTGCGCGATCGGCACGCAGACCTGGTTACGCGGATGGCCGAGGCTCGCAACTGGTCAACGGTCCGGCTGCTGATCGAGCATGGCTTCGACGTCAACGGTGTAACGGCCGACGGCGCGACCGCCTTGCACTATGCGGCGGCGGCTGGCGAGCTGTCGATCGCGCGCCTGCTGGTCGAGCACGGTGCCGACCACACCGCCCGCGAACCTGGGTTCAATGCGCAGCCGGCGGGCTGGGCACAGTATTTCAAGAAGCGGGAAACCCAGAAATATCTCGAATCCCTGGCCTGATACCGCGTGACCGGGCGGCGCGGCATCAGGCCCCAGGCTCGTCGAAGTAGGGCGCGCTCGCCATTCACCGCCCTGTTCGCTCGGTCAGGTGGAGGAAGGCGGACGCGAGGCGGTGGACGCGGTCGGGGTCGCGGACAACGTCGATCCTGACGATCTTGTTGCCCGCGACGGTGAAGGCCATGACTGAGAACGGCCGCCCGTCGCGGGTGATCAACGTTCCGATCGCGCCGTTGACCAGGGCGGGGCGCAGTTGGCCACCACGTGGGGCGCGGGCCTGCTTGGCCACTGCTGGCGCGCCGCGGACGACGGTTGGCGGCCGGGTGGTGCCGAAGTCGGTGCGCAGGACGACGTCGGGGTCGAGGACCTGGACGAGGGCGTCGAAGTCGCCGTTCCACGCAGCCGCGTAGAAGGCACGGACGACCTGCCGCTGGCGCGCCAGATCCGGGTCGGGTGATGGGATCTCGGCACCGTTCACTCGGCGTCGTGCCCGGCTGGCGAGTTGCCGCGCGGCGGCCGGGGTGCGGCCCACGATGCCGGCGACCTCCTCGAAGGGCAGTTCGAACATGTCGTGCAGCACGAACGCCAACCGTTCAGCAGGAGTGAGCTGGTCGAGCACGACGAGCAGGGCCAAGCTCACCGAGTCGGCCAGCAACGCCTCCTGCTCAGGGCCGAGGTCCCCGTCCGGGATGACAACCAGGTCGGGCAGGTGCGCGGCGAACGGATCCTCCCGGTGGCGTCGGCGGGAGCGCAACACATGCAGGCACTCCCGGGCGACGACAGTGGTCAACCATCCGCCGAGGTTGTCGATCTGCTCCGCGTCGGACCGACTCAGCCGTAGCCAGGCATCCTGAACAGCATCGTCCACGTCAGCCAGCGAACCGAGCATTCGGTAGGCCACCGCCCGCAGCCGAGGTCGGTGCTGCTCGAAGCGCGCGCCCAGCCACTCATGCTCATCCATCGGTCACACCATCCCATCGCCAGTGCTCACAGAAGTGAACCCTCAGACACGGCGAATGTGACACGCCTGGCCCGGCTCACCGTGACCCTCGCGTTCAACGCCGCGCTGACGCAGACGGGGGTTTCGTCGCGGCGTGGCGATTCGCGGCCTCTGGGGCGACTTCCGGAAAGATTCGCTTGTCTCGATTTCTCTAGTACCCTCCTGGTTGGGAGCCGCCAGCGGGAGCAGGCAGGCGCAGCCATACCGCCTGCTCCATCGAGATCGTTCACATCGATCGACGCTTGCCTCTCCGGGTTGGGCATCCCGGCGAGCGACACACCTGCGTCGGCGGATCAACCGGAGCATCGATGAAATTCTCACGAACAGCACGCCGTCTGGGACTTGGCGCGGTCACCGTGCTCGTCGCCGCGTTCACGATGGTCGTCGTCAACCAGGCCGGCCCGGCCTCGGCGCACGGATCCGTCACCAACCCGCCGTCCCGCAACTATGGATGCTGGGAGCGCTGGGGTTCCGACCATCTCAACCCGACCATGGCCCAGACCGACCCGATGTGCTACCAGGCCTGGCAGGCCAACCCGAACACGATGTGGAACTGGAACGGCCTGTTCCGCGAGAACGTCGGCGGCAACCACCAGGCCGCGATCCCGGACGGGCAGCTGTGCAGCGGCGGCCGCACCCAGAACGGCCTGTACGCCTCGGTCGACGCGGTCGGCGCGTGGACCGCGAAGCCGATGCCGAACAACTTCACCCTGACGCTGACCGACGGCGCCAAGCACGGTGCCGACTACCTGTTGGTCTACATCACCAAGCAGGGCTTCGACCCGACCACCCAACCCCTCACCTGGGGCAGCCTGGAACTGGTGCTCCGCACCGGCAGCTACCCGACCACCGGCCTCTACGAGGCTCAGGTGAACGCGGGCAGCCGCACCGGACGGCACGTCGTCTACACGATCTGGCAGGCGTCCCACCTCGACCAGTCGTACTACCTCTGCAGTGATGTGATCTTCGGCGGTGGCGGCACCCCGCCGCCCATCACTCCGCCTCCGACCACTCCGCCTCCGACCACTCCGCCTCCGACCACTCCGCCGCCCAGCACTCCGCCTCCGACCACCCCGCCGCCGACCGGCAACGGTGCCTGCACCGCCACCTACCGCAAGGCCAGCGAATGGTCCGGTGGCTTCGGCGCCGAGGTCACCGTACGGGCCGGGAACACCGCCATCTCCGGGTGGACGGTGAGCTGGACGTGGCCCAACGGTCAGCGCATCACCAACTTCTGGAACGCGTCGATAACCTCGAACGGATCGTCGGTCACCGCCGCGAACGCCAGTCACAACGGCACCTTGGGCGCCAACAGCAGCACGACCTTCGGATTCAACGGTTCGTGGAGCGGCACCAACTCCGCACCCACCCTCACCTGCACAGCCAGGTAACAGCACCCGTGACGGGGGTGGCGCCCAACCAGCGCCACCCCCGTTCGGTGTCGGCCCTGGAACTGGCCCGCGCATCGACGCGCCGGTCGCGACGGTGCCGAGCCAGGCCAGGGTGCCCATCACCGCGACGGCCCGGAGGCCGCCGGTGATCCAGCAGGCGAGGATGACGGCGAGGCCGCCGGCCGCGATGCCCCAGCCCCACCGGGTGGGCAGATGCCGCAGCGCCGAGCCGACCAGCACGGCCAGTGCCAGCGAGGCGATCGGGGACACCGCGGTCCGCCTAGCGAAGCATGACGTGCACGTGGCGATCGCGTACCAGCCGACCTGCCGGTACTGGTCGTTCCAGTGGCTGGAGCGTTCTACCTGGTGCTGGCCGGGCTGTTGGCCGGCTTCGGGTTCTGGGCGGCTCCAGCGTCGCCCGAGCTGAGCCTGGACACCTTTCCAGCAACCGAGAAGAAGATCCGGTACGTCCCGCCTGGATAGCTTGAGTGCGACGCAGCCGACGGGCAACGGGAGGCCGAGCCATGGAAAACTCACAGCAGCAGTTCGCGCCCCCCGTGTCGGTGACCGTGCTGGAGAAGCTGCTCGGCCGGTTGACCTCGGTCTGCATCCAGGTGGCGACGGCCGGCCTCGATCTGCCCGACCGGCTCCGGGACGGTCCGAAGCCGATCGACGAGTTGGCCGCCGAGGTGGGCGGTGACCGGGATGTGCTGCTGCTCTTCATGCGCGCGCTGACCAGCGAGTCGATCTTCCAGGAGGTCGAGCCGGGGGTGTTCGCGCACACCGAGGAGTCGCGCTGCCTGATCAGCGACGCGCCGAACTCCCTGCACGGCATCGCCGAAATGCTCGGGGCCGAGTGGGCCTGGAAGGTGTGGGAGCCGGCCGAGGTGCTGCACACCATCCGGACCGGGCAGCCCGCGTTCGAGCACGTCTTCGGCCGGGACATCTGGGACTACATGACGGCCAACCGCGACCAGTACGCGGTGTTCAGCCGTGCCCAGACCATCTTCTCCGGCCCGAAGGACGACGCGATCGTCGACGCGTACGACTTCGAGGGGGTCAAGACGATCGTCGACCTCGGCGGTGGCGAGGGCACCTTCCTGGAGAAGATCCTGCTCAAGCACCCGGGGATCGAGGGCGTCCTGTTCGACCTGCCGCCCGTGGTGGAGCGGGCCCGGGCGCGGGTCGCCGGCAGCGCCGTCGCCGACCGCTACACCTGCACGGGCGGCAGCTTCTTCGACCGGGTGCCGCCGGGCGCCGACGCGTACGTGCTCAAGCAGGTGCTGCACGACTGGAGCGACGACGAGTCGGTGGAGATCCTGCGCAAGGTCCGCGAGGTGCTGCCGCCGTCGGGCCGGATCCTGGTCGCCGCCCACCTGGTGCCCGCGCCGCCGCGCCGCCCGCTGAAGTACCTGATGGCCGGCATGTGGGTGCGGCTCAACACCCCCGGCGGCTACGAGCGGACCGAGCAGGAGTTCCGCGACGTGTTCGACCGGGCCGGCCTGGAGCTGGTCCGGATCCTCCCCACCGCCTCCACGCACAGCATCCTGGAGACCTGCCGCGCCGAGGACTGACCGGCCGAGCCGAGGGAGGTGGCGCGTGAAGGCCGCGCCCTTCGACCACCACGCCCCGACGAGCCTCGCCGAGGTGCACGACCTCCTCGCCCGCCACGGCCCGGACGCCACGCTGATCGCCGGCGGGCAGAGCCTGGTGCCGCTCATGGCGCTGCGGCTGGCCCGGCCCCGGGTGCTGGTCGACCTCAATGAGGTGGCCGGGCTGGCCGGGATTCGCGACGAGCCGGACGCGGTGACCGTCGGCGCGCTCACCCGGCAGCGGGCCGTCGAGCGGTCCCCCGTGGTGGCGACCCGGTTGCCGCTGCTCGCCGTGGCGGTCGGCCGGATCGGCCATCCGCAGGTGCGCAACCGCGGCACCGTCGGCGGCAGCCTGGCGCTCGGCCACCCCGCCGCCGAACTGCCCGCCGTCGCGCTCGCCCTGGACGCCACCCTGGTCCTCGCCGGCATCGGCGGGGCGGAGCGCGAGAGCGCGGCCGGGGACTTTTACCCCGCCACCGGAGGCACCGGGCTGCGGCCGGGCGAGGTGCTGACCCGGGTCCGGTTCCCGGTGCCGCCGGCCGGCGCCGGGTACGGCTTCCACGAACTGGGCCGCCGGTCGCGGGACTTCGCGCTGGCCGGCGCCGCCGTGGTGCTCGGCCGGGGCGTCGACGGCGAATGCGCGTACGCCCGGGTTGCGGTGCTGGGCGGCGGCCCGGCGCCGCGCCGCGTGCCCGGCGTGGAGCGGGCGCTGCGCGACGGACCGCTCGACGCCGACGCGATCGCCGAGGCCGCGGCCGGCGTCGCCGGTGAGGTCGAGCCGGTCGGCGACGTCCAGGCCGACGCCGGGTACCGCCGCGAGGTCCTCGTGACGCTGGTCCGGCGGGCCCTGTCCGACGCGGCGCGCCGCGCCGACCCGACGCACTGACCTGGGGAGCGACGCATGGAGTCCGTCGAGCTGATGGTGAACGGGGTACGCCGGGAGGGCCGGGTCGAGCCGCGCCGGACGCTGGCCGACTTCCTCCGCGAGGAGCTCGGGCTGACCGGTACGCACGTCGGCTGCGAGCAGGGCGCCTGCGGGGCCTGCACGGTGCTGCTCGACGGCGAGCCGGTCTACGCCTGCCTGCTCTTCGCGGTGCAGGCCCGGGGCCACGAGATCACGACGGTCGAAGGGCTGGCCGCCCCGGGTGAGCTGGATCCGGTGCAGGACGCCTTCCGCCGGTGCCACGCGCTGCAGTGCGGCTTCTGCACCCCGGGCATGCTGCTGGCCGCGCACGGCCTGCTCGCCGACGACCCGGACCCGGACGAGGCCGACATCCGGGGCGCGCTCGCTGGCAACATCTGCCGCTGCACCGGCTACCAGAGCATCGTGGCCGCGGTCCGTCTCGCCGCCGCGGAGCGGCGCCGGCCGGCCGCGCCGGAAGGAGCGGCGCGATGACCGGGGAGCCCGAGGAGGGCCGGATCGGCAGCCCGGCCCGGCGGATCGAGGACCCGCGCCTGCTCACCGGCCGGGGCCGGTACGTGGCCGACCTGACCGCCCCGCACCTGGCGCACGCGGCGTTCCTGCGCAGCACCGTCCCGCACGCCCGGATCACCGTGGACGCCTCGGCCGCCCGGACCGCCCCCGGGGTGATCGCCGTGTTCACCGCGGCGGATCTCGCCGGGACGCTCGGCCCGGTCCGCTTCGACGCCTCGATCCCCGGGATGACCCAGCTCGTGCACACCGCGCTGGCCGACGACCGGGTCCGGCTGGTCGGCGACCCGGTGGCCATGGTGGTGGCGGAGAGCCGCTACCTGGCCGAGGACGCGCTGGAGCTGATCGAGGTCCGGTACGACGAACTGCCCCCGATGCCGGACGTGGCCACCGCCCTCGACCCGGCCGCCCCGGCCCTGTACGACGTGGCGCCGGGCAACGTGCCGTACCACGACTCCGCGCGGTACGGCGACGTGGACGGCGCCTTCCGCAGCGCGGACCGGGTGATCGGCCGGACGCTGCGGCAGCACCGGTACATGGCCGCCCCGCTGGAGACCCGGGGCGGGCTGGCGGTCCACGAGCCGGCCGGCGGCGAGCTGACGTACCACGCCAGCGCGCACGCGCCGCACCTGATGCGGATGGTGCTCGCGGCGCACCTGCGGCTGCCGCCGCATCGGGTGCGGGTGGTGGTGCCCGACATGGGCGGCTCGTTCGGCTCGAAGTGGGGGATCACCCGGGAGGACCTGCTGGTCTGCGCCGCGGCGGTGCGCACCGGCCGGCCGGTGCGGTGGATCGAGGACCGCCGGGAGAACCTGCTGGTCGGCGGGCACGCCCGGGACGAGTCGCTGCACCTGGAGGCGGCGGTCCGGGCCGACGGCACCCTGCTCGGGCTGCGGGCGAAGCTGGTCATGGACATCGGGGCGTACTCGGTCATCCCGATGAACCCGGCGTTCTTCACCCTGGCGCTGCGGCTGCTGATCCCCGGTCCCTACCGGGTTCCCGCGTACGACTTCGAGGTCAGCACGGTCTGCACCAACAAGGGGCCGTACGTGGCGTACCGGGGTCCCTGGGCGGTGGAGACCTGGGCCCGCGAGGTGCTGCTCGACATCGTCGCCGGTGAGCTGGGGCTGGCTCCGGAGGAGATCCGGCGCCGTAACCTGGTCACCCCGGCCGAGCAGCCGTACCGGACGGCGGCCGGGTGGCGGCTGGACGGGACGCGGGCGCCGGCCACCCTGGAGCGGGCGCTGGAGCTGGCCGACCTGACCCGGTTCCGGGCCGAGCAGCGGCGTGCCCGGGAGCGGGGCGAGGTGCTGGGCTTCGGGCTGGCCACCTTCATCGAGCCCTCGCCGGGCGGCGCCGAGTTCCTCGCCATGTCCGGCGGCGGCAAGGAGACTGCCCGGGTCCGGGTCGAGCCGACCGGCGAGGTCTCCCTGTTCACCTCGCAGATCCCGCACGGGCAGGGGCACGAGACCACGCTCGCCCAGGTGGTGGCGGCCGAGTTCGGGCTGCCGTACACCGCCGTGCGGGTGGTGCACGGGGACACCGACGCCACCCCGTTCAGCATGGTGGGCACCGGTGGGAGCCGGGCCGCCACCTTCGGCAGCGGCGCGGCGGCCCGGGCCGCCCGAGCGGTGCGGGACCAGGTGCTCCGCCTGGCCAGCGGCATGCTGGGGGCCCCGGCCGACGAGCTGGAGCTGGCCGGCGGCCGGGTCTACGTGCGGGAGCGGCCGGCCACCGGGCTGAGCATGGTGCAGCTCGCCGGCATGGTCTCCCTGGCCCCCGCCTACCTGCCCCCGGACACGCCGACCGAGCTGGCGGCCACCGCCACCTACGACGGGGCGGACGGTGGGTTCGCCCAGGCCACCCACTGCTGCTGGGTACGGGTGGACCCGGGCACCGGGCAGGTGGAGATCACCCGCTACCTGGTGGTCGAGGACTGCGGCTCGATGATCAATCCGGCCGTGGTGGAGGGGCAGATCCGCGGCGGCACCGCGCAGGGGGTGGGCGGGGTGCTCTACGAGCGGCTGCACTACGACGAGGCCGCCCGGCCGCTCACCGGCACGCTCCGCGACTATCTGCTGCCCACCGCGGCGGACGTGCCGCCGATCGAGATCGTGCACCTCGGTCCGGAGCCCGGGGCCGGCCCGCCGGACCGTCGGGGGGTCGGGGAGGGGGGCGCCATCTGCGCGCCGCCGGCCATCACCAACGCGCTCTCCGACGCGTTGGGCACCGAGATCACCCAGCAGTCGGTGACGCCGTCGTTCGTGCTCGCGGCGCTGCGCAAGGCCGGCGCGACACTCTCGGACCCGCTTGACAGGTAGGAAGTTCCCTACCTATCGTCGTCGGCATGAGCATCAAGGGAATCAAGTTGATCACCGTGCCCGTGTCCGACCAGGACGCCGCCAAGCAGTTCTACGTCGAGCAGCTCGGCTTCGAGGTGTCGCAGGACTCCCAGATGGGGCCCATGCGCTGGCTCGAGGTGGCGCCCAAGGGATCGCCGGTCAGCTTCGCGCTGCTGCCGAGCGTCCTGGGTGTGCCCGTGGGTGGCCTCAAGGGGGTCCAGCTCTTCACCGACGACCTCGACGGCGACTGCGAGAGCCTGCGCGCCGCCGGCGTCAAGGTGGACGGGCCGAACGCTCGCCCGTGGGGTCGTGACGCGAACTTCTCCGACCTGGACGGCAACGGCTTCGTCCTCATGTCGGTGCCCGGCGGCCAGTAGGCCGACGCGCCCCGGCTCGGCCGCCCCGACCTCTCCCCCCGAGGTCGGGGCCCCGAGCCGGGCACGGCCCGACGGATTCCCGGTCCTCAGTTGAGAGAGTGCCATGCCATTGATGATCGAGGCCGTGGGCCTCAGCAAGTCCTTCGGGAAGGTCGTCGCCCTCAACGGGCTCGACGTGCGTCTGGAGTCCGGCCAGGTCGCCGCGATCCTCGGCCCCAACGGGGCCGGTAAGACCACCTTCCTGCGCATGATCTCCACGCTCACCCGGCCGGACGGCGGCACGCTGCGGGTCTGCGGCATCGACGTCACGGCCGAGCCGGCGCGGGTCCGCCAGCTGATCGGCCTCGCCGGGCAGCACGCCACGGTCGAGCCCGCGCTGACCGGGCGGGAGAACCTCCAGATGATCGCCCGGCTGTTCGGCCAGGACCGGCGTACCGCCCGGGCCAGCGCCGAGGAGACGCTGGAGCGGCTGCGCCTCGGCGAGGCCGGCGACCGGCTGGTCCGCACCTACTCCGGCGGCATGCGGCGCCGGCTCGACCTGGGCGCCAGCCTGGTCGGCCGTCCGCAGGTGCTGCTCCTCGACGAGCCCACCACCGGGCTCGACCCGCAGAGCCGGATCGAGCTGTGGGACACCATCCGGGCGCTCACCAGCGAGGGCACCGACGTGCTGCTCACCACGCAGTACCTGGAGGAGGCGGACCGGCTCGCCAACACCATCCTGATCATCGACCACGGGCAGGTGATCGCCTCCGGCACGGCGAAGGAGCTGAAGAGCCGGGCCGGCCGCGACATCGTGGAGATCCACGTCCGCGACCGGGAGGATCTCGATCCGGCCGTGCGGGCGCTGACCCGGATCGGCGCCGAGGCGCCGGTCGTCGACCACGGCTCGCTGATGGCCTCGGTGGCCGTCGACTCCGGCCCGGAGCGGCTCCGCGAGGCGTTGCAGGAGGTCAGCGAGCTGGGCGTGCACGTCGAGGACGTGGCCCTGCGCCGGCCCACGCTCGACGAGGTGTTCCTGTCGCTGACCGGGTCGACCCCGGCCGGCGAGCCCCGCGGCGGCGAGCCGCGGGCGCCCGAGTCCCCCGCGGGCGTCGAGCCCGAGACCGTGCCGAGGAGTGCCCGATGACCGCCGTGGCCGCGCCGCACCCGGCCAACAACGCCCGCCTTCTGCCCAGCGTCGGCGTGCTCACCGGGCGTGCCCTGCGCATCTACCGGCGCACGCCCCAACTGCTGATCCTGCGGATCGTGCAGTCGGTGGCGTTTCTGCTGATCTTCCGGTACGTGTTCGGCGGCGCGATCGGCACCGGCACGATGCGCTACGTCGACTTCATGGCGCCCGGGCTGCTCACGGTGGGCATCATGTTCGCCACCATCGGCACCGCGCTCGGGGTGGCCGAGGACCACGTCGGGGGCCTCTTCGACCGGCTGCGGTCGCTGCCCATGCCGCGCAGCGCCGTGCTCACCGGCCGGGTCCTCGCGGACCTGGCCATGACCGTCGCCGTGCTCATCCCCACCATCGCGATCGCCTTCGCGGTGGGGATGCGGGTGCACACCGACTGGGCCTCCGCACTCGGCGCGCTGGGCCTCCTGGTGCTCTTCGGGTTCGCCTTCGTCTGGATCTTCGTGGCGGTCGGGTTGCTGGCCGGCAGCGTCCAGGCGGCGCAGGGCATCTCGTTCATCGTGATGCCGATCAGCTTCGCGTCCAGCGCCTTCGTGCCGACCTCCAGCATGCCGGGCTGGCTCCAGGCGTTCACCGAGCACCAGCCGGTGACGGTGGTGGTCAACGCGGTCCGCACCCTCACCCAGGGTGCGCCCGCCGAGGCGCTGCTCGGCCACAGCACCGGCTACTACGTCACCCGGGCGCTGATCTGGATCATCGCTCTGATCGTGGTCTTCGCGGGCCTGGCCATCGCCCGCTACCGGAGCCGCTGATCGGCGGCCCCTTGCGATGGTCCGTGCCGTGCCGCCCGTCCCGTGGCGGTACGGCACGGACCGGCGTCACGTTTCTCACCCTCTGCCATAGTCGCGTCACTCGGTTGACAGGTAGGAATTTTCCTACCTATCGTCCTGTCCATGACCATCACCCAGATCAGGCTCATCACGGTCTCCGTGTCGGACCAGGACCGGGCGAAGGCGTTCTACGCCGACGTGCTGGGGTTGACGGTCGTGCAGGACCTGACCATGGGGCCGATGCGCTGGTTGCAGGTGGGTCCGGAAAAGGGCGCCACTGGTATCGTTCTGGTGCCGGGTCGCACCGGTTTCGGGCCAGGTGACCTCCAGGGAGTCCAGTTGGAGACCAACGACCTCGACGCCGACTGCGCGCGCCTGCGCGCCGCGGGCGTGGCGGTCGACGGCCCGCACGACCGGCCGTGGGGCCGCGACGCCACCTTCGTCGACCCCGACGGCAACGGCTTCGTCCTCGTCACCCGCGAATCGGGCGGTTGAGCCATGTCCTCCGCCACGGGAGTGGACGTCTTCGCGGCGCTGGCCAGCCCGGTGCGGCGCGACCTCATCCGGCTGCTGCGCGAGGGCGGCCCGCAGTCGGTGCAGGATCTGGCCGCCTCGTTCGACATGCGCCGTCCCAGCGTCTCCGAGCACCTCAAGGTGCTCCGCGATGCCGGCCTGGTGACCGAGCGGCGGGCCGGCCGCAAGCGGCTCTACCGGCTGGAGCCGGAGCCGCTCATGGACCTGCGTGACTGGCTCACCCCCTACGAGCGGTTCTGGCGCGAGCGGATGAGCGACTTCGCCGCGCTGGTCGCCGAGGAGGCCGCGACCGAGGGGAAGTCGGTGTGACCGAACCCGACAAGATCGAAGTCGACCAGTTCCTGCCGTACCCGCCTGCGCAGGTGTGGCGGATCCTGGTGGATCCCGATCTGATGGCCCGCTGGCTGATGCCCAACGACTTCAAGCCGGTGGTCGGTCACCAGTTCACCTTCCAGGCCAAGCCGATGCCGGCGCTGCACTTCGCCGGCACCATCCACTGCGAGGTCCTCGCCGTCGAGCCGGAACGGCTGCTCCAGATCACCTGGGCGGACCGCAGCGGCAGCGGGCTGGACTCGGTCGTCACCTGGCGGCTGGTGCCCGAGGGTCGGGGCACCCGGATGCTGATGGAGCACAGCGGCTTCGACCTCGACAGCCCGTTCCAGGCGGTCGCCCACCGCACCATGGGCAGCGGCTGGCGCTCCTCGGTGGTGCGCTCCATGCTCACCGTGCTGGAGCAGGAGTCCTGACCCTCCGGCGGGCCTGACCGCCGGAGCAAGGTGGAGGAAGCCTCCCCCCGTCGCCGACGCATAGCGTGGCCGTACGCCGCTGATCTCGAAAGCGGTGTCCCCGCCCGCATCGCGCCGGAACGGCAGGTGGCCCCGTGAGCAGTGACGATTCGGCCCCCGCGTACCCGTTCACCCGGGACGTCGGCCTGACCATCGACCAGCGGTACCGGCAGCTTCTGCACGAGCGGCCGGTCTCCCGGGTGACCCTCCCGTACGGCGGCGAGGCCTGGCTGGTGCTGGACCACGCGGCGAACCGGACGGTGCTGGCCGACCGCCGGTTCAGCCGCGCCAAGATCCTCGGCGCCGACCTGCCGCGGATGTTTCCCCAGCCGATGACGCAGGTGTCCCTGCTCAGCATGGATCCGCCCGACCACACCCGGATCCGCCGCCTGGTGGCGAAGCCGTTCTCCCAGCGCCGGGTCGAGCAGCTGCGACCGGAGATCGGCCGGCAAGTCGACCTGCTGCTGGACGACGTCGAGCGGGCCGGCGCCCCGGCGGACCTGATGTCGCTGGTTGCCGCCCGGCTGCCGCTCCGGGTGATCTGCCTGATCCTCGGCGTACCGGAGGAGGACCGGGCGCAGTTCGACGCCTGGTCCGAGACCGCCATGTCGATCTTCACGCGGACCCGGGCGGAGACCGCCGAGGCGCTCGGCCACCTCTCCCGCTACATCGCCGGGCTGGTCGGGCAGCGCCGGCTGCGTCCCACCGACGACCTGCTCAGCGAGCTGGTGGCGGCGCGCGACGGCACCGACCGGCTCAGCGAGGACGAGCTGGTCTTCCTCGGGGTGACCCTGCTGGTCGTCGGGCACGAGACCGCGGAGAAACAGGTCGGCAACCTGGTCCACACTCTGCTGACCCACCCTGACGAGCTGACCGAGCTGCGCAAGCGGCCGGAGCTGGTGCCCGCCGCCGTGGAGGAGCTGCTCCGCTACATCCCGGTGCAGACCGCGCACGGGGTCTTCCCCCGGGTGGCCACCGAGGACGTGCAGCTCGGCGACGTGCTGATCCGGGCCGGGGAGACGGTCTTCCCGTTCTCCTCGGTCGCCAACCGCGACCCGCGGGCCTTCGACCACCCGGACGAGCTGGACTTCGACCGGGAGTCGAACCTGCACCTCGCCTTCGGCCACGGCATCCACGCCTGTCTGGGCTCACAGCTCGCCCGGATCGAGCTCCAGGAGTTGGTCCGGCGGCTGCTCGACCGGTTCCCGGAGCTGGCGCTCGCCGTACCGGAGGCGGAGCTGGCCTGGAGCACGGAGGGATTCGTCCGAGGTCTGCGGGCGCTGCCGGTCACCTGGTGATCCGGCGGGGCCAGAAACCGATCCGACCATGGAGGCCGCAGCATGAGCACCCAGTCCGAGGCGACCGGCGCCCGCCACGCCACCTTCCCGTTCCCGCAGGACGACCCCTGCCTGCCGCCGCCGCAGTACGCCCGGCTCCGGGCCGAGGAGCCGGTGACCCAGGTCGTCCTGCCCACCGGTGACCGGGCCTGGCTGGTCACCCGGCACGCCGACGTGCTCACCGTGCTCGGCGACGAGCGCTTCAGTCGCCGCGCGCTGACCGGCCCGGACGCGCCGAAGCTGGCGCCGATCCCGCCGCTGCCGTCGCTGTTCTACCTCGACCCGCCGGACCACACCCGGGTCCGCCGGCTGGCCGCCCGGGCCTTCGACCCGGCCCGGCTGGCACGGCTGCGGCCCCGGGTCGACCGGGTCGTCGCCGCCCACCTGGACCGGCTGGCCGCGGCGGACCAGCCGGCCGACCTGCTCGCCGCGGTGGCCCGGCCGCTGCCGCTGGCCGTGGTCGCCACCGTGCTCGGGGTGCCGGACGACGAGTACGAGCCGTTCGCCGGCTGGATCCGCACCGCGTTCAGCTTCGGCGCCGTCCCGCCGGACGAGCAGATGGCGGCGATGGGCGGCCTGCAGCAGTACCTGGCCGGGCTGATCGGGAGCCGGCGCAAGGAGCCGGCCGAGGACGCGCTCGGCGACCTGGTGGCCCCGACCGGCGACGACCAGCTCGCCGATCACGAACTGGTCGCGCTGGTCTTCGATTTGATCGGCGCGGGCGACCAGCCGGTCACCGCGGAGATCGTGCACCTGGTGCTCAACCTGCTGCGCGACCCGGCCCGGCTGCCGGCCCTGCACGCCGAGCCGGAGCTGGTGCCGACCGCCGTCGAGGAGCTGCTCCGGCACTCCCAGTCCGCCGGCGGCGGCCTCGGCTCGGTGCGGATCGCGGTGGCCGACGTGGAGCTGTCCGGCGTGACCATCCCGGCCGGCGACCCGGTGATCCCCTCGTTCAACGCCGCCAACTTCGACGAGGCGGTCTTCCCCGACGCGGACCGGATCGACCTGGCGCGGCGGCGCAACCCGCACCTGACCTTCGCCCAGGGAATCCACCACTGCCTCGGCGCCCCGGTCGGGCGGATGGAGTTGACCGCCCTGCTCGCCGGCCTGGCCCGGGACTTCCCGGGCCTGCGGCTGGCGGTGCCCGAGGACCAGCTCCGGTGGCTGCCGGTGCCCGCGTTCCGGACCCCGGGCGAGATCCCCGTGCACTGGTGACCCTGCCCGCCCCGACCGACCGGCCACGAGCCCCGTCCCCTCCGAGGTGATCACCGTGAACCAGCCCACCCTGACCTCCGAAGCCCAGCAGCCGCCCGGCCCGCCGGGGCAGTTGGACATGTCCGCGCTGATGGCCTTCATGCAGCGTTTCCTCGCCGACGTGTCGGCGGCCGGCGTGGTCGTGATGTGCGCCCTCGGCAGCCGGCTCGGCCTCTTCGCCGACCTGGCCCGCTCGGGGCCGGCCACCGCCGGGGAACTCGCCCGCCGCACCGGCAACCACGAGCGGTACGTCCGCGAGTGGGCACTGGCCCTGGCCAGCGCCGGCTACCTGACCCGGGACGCCGAGGGCCGGTACGCCCTGCCGCCCGGCCCGGCCGCCGCGCTCGGCGACGAGAACGGGCCGTTCTACCTCGGCGACATGGCCCGGCTGATGCCCGCCCTGTCGGCGGTGCTGGACGGCGTGATCGAGGGCTTCCGCACCGGCTCCGGGCTGCACCCCGAGGAGTACCCGGCGGAGCTGTTTGAGACCGTCTGGCACAAGGACGCCAACCGGCTCGGCAAGGTGCTCGTCCCGCAGTGGGTGGTCGCGGTGGACGGCCTCACCGAGCAGCTCACCGTCGGCGGCCGGGTGGCGCAGGTGCACTGCGGCGACGGCCGGGCGCTGATCCTGCTCGCCCAGGCGTTCCCGAAGCTGGAACTCGTCGGGTACGACCCGGTCGAGATCAACGTCCGCCGGGCCCGCGCCGAGGCGGCCGCGGCCGGCGTGGCGGACCGGATCCGGTTCAGCACCGCCGACTCGGCCGAGGACCTCGGCGACGGACTGGCGCTGGTGCTGGCGATCGACGTGCTGCACGAGGCGCCGGACCCGGCCGCGCTGCTGCGCCGGATCCGCGGCTCCCTCCAGTCGCACGGGGTGTTCCTGCTGCTGGCCACCAATGGCGAGGACGTGCCGCTGGCCAACGCCGGGCCGGTGAGCAGCATGCTCTACGCGATCAGCACCCTCCAGCACGTGCCGCAGGGCCTCGCGACCGGCGCCGCCGACCCGGCCGGGCTGATGGGGCTGCCGCCCGCGCTGCTGCGCCGGCTGTGCGAGGAGGCCGGCTTCGCCAGCGTCGAGAAGCTGCTGGAGCCCAGTCCGTTCAACACCCTCTACGAGCTCCGGGCCTGACCGGCCAGCCGCGGCGACGAAGGGAGAACGTCACATGTCCGCCGATGTTCTGCGTACCCCGACCAGCGAGGGGCCGGCCGGGGGCGACCTGGCCGGCTACCACCGGCAGCGGCTGACCTGGCAGCCGGCCGAGGGCGAGGCCGGGACGGAGACCACCCGGGTCACCGTCCCGCTCGACTACCGGGATCCCGCCGGGCGCACCATCGAGATCGCCGTGGCCCGCCGGCCCGCCGGCGACCCCGAGCGGCGGATCGGGGTGCTGATGATCGCGCCCGACGACCCGGGCAACCGGGGCATCCCGCTGATCGGGCAGCTCGTCGGGGCGCTCCCCGCCGAAGTGCTGGACCGCTTCGACCTGGTCGCCTTCGACCACCGGTTCAGCGGCGACAGCCACCCGATCGAGGTGGACTGGACGCCCGAGGAGCGGCTCTGGGTCTTCCACCGGCCGCAGAGCCTGACCGAGGAGATCCGGTTCCAGTCCAAGGTGGCCGCCAAGGTCGCCGACGTCGCGCTGGACCTGCTGCCCTACGCCAGCACGCGAAACGTGGCCCGGGACATGGACGTCGTCCGGGCCGCCCTCGGCGAGGAGAGGATCTCCTACCTCGGCTGGTCGTACGGGACGTACCTGGGCGCGGTCTACACCCAGCTGTTCGGCGAGCGGGCCGACCGGGTGGTGCTGGACAGCGTGCTCAGCCCGGACTGGCCCTGGCGCGGGCTCTTTCTCAACGTCGCGGCCAGCACCGAGGCGGCGGTGAACCGCTGGTGCGGCTGGGCCGCGGCCCGCGACGGCGAGCTGCGCCTGGGTGACACCGCGGCGGCGGTCCGGTCCCGCTACGACGAGTTGCTGGAGCGGGCCGGGCGGGAGCCGCTGGCCGTGCCCGGGCTGCCGATGCCGCTGGACCGGTTCGCGCTGGAGTTCTTCACCGTGGTGATGCTGACCGCGGACCGCACGTACCCGCTGCTCGGCACGGTGCTGAAGGCCGCGGTGCACGGCGAGCCGGTGCCCGGCCCGGCGGTCGGCGAGCTGATGGGGCTGGTCAACCAGCGTCAGGACAGCACCCCGGCCGGTCAGCTCGCCATCCTCTGCGGGGAGTCGAGCTGGCCGCGCGACCTGGACACGTACGAGGCGGAGATGGCGAGTGTGGGCGAGGAGCTGCCGTTCATCGGGCGGACCCTGGCCTCGGTGAAGGCCGGCGCTTTCTGGCCGACCTCCCCGCTGGAGCCGCTGACCGAGATCGGGCCGGGCAACAGCGCCCGCTCGATCCTGCTGGTGCAGTCCGAGGCGGACATCTTCACCCGGGCGGTCGGGGCTTGGCGGCTGCGGGAGCTGCTGCCGGAGAACAGCCGGCTGGTGCTGGCCGCCGACACGGCTTGCCACAAGCTCTTCCCGTTCGGCGGGCACCCGGTGGTCAACGAGCTGACCACCCGGTACCTGCTCACCGGCGAGCTGCCCGAGAAGGACGTCACCGTCGAGAACCACCAGGAGTCGGCATGAGCGGGACGATCCTGGTCACCGGGGCCACCGGCCGGGTCGGGTCGGAGCTGGTCCGGCTGCTCGCCGCGGCCGGCTTCCGGCCCCGGGCCCTGGTCCGCGACGTCGAGCGCGCCCGGGAGAAGCTCGGTGACACCGCGGAACTGGTCGCCGGCGACCTGAACCGGCCGGCCGAGCTGGATGCCGCGCTGGCCGGGGTGGATCGGCTGTTCGTGCTCACCGCGACCAGCCGGGGGCAGCTCACCCAGGAGCGCAACGCGATCGACGCGGCGGTACGGGCCGAGGTGCGGCACGTGGTGAAGCTGTCGGTGGTGGACGCCGGCCGGGAGTCGCCGCTGCGCCACGGCGTCTGGCAGGGCGACGCGAACGCGCTGCTGGTGAACTCCGCGGTCGACCACACCGTCCTGCAACTGGCGTTCTTCATGCAGAACCTGTTCGGGATGGTGGCCGGGGGCGCGATCCGCAGCTCGGCCGGGGACGGCCGGATGGCGATGGTCGACGCGCGGGACGTGGCGGCCGCCGCGGCGGCCGTGCTCACCGACTGCCCCGACTGGGCGCGTAACCAGACACTGGTGCTGTCCGGGCCGGAGGCGCTCTCGTTCGACGACACGGCGAAGGTGCTGGCCGAGGCGACCGGGATTCCGGTGCGCCACCTGCCGGTGCCCCGTGAGCAGGTGGCCGCCATGCTGCGGCAGTTCGGCGCCGAGGAGTGGTACGCCGAGGACGTGGCCGTCTTCAACGACCTGATCGCCGCCGGTCGGGTCCAGGCGGTCACCGACACCGTGTGGCGGCTGACCGGCGCCGAACCCCGGTCGCTGGGCGACTTCGCCCGCGAGCACGCGGCCGTCTTCCAGCGGGCCGCCGCGCCGCCACCGGGCGGGTGGCGGGCCGGCTGACGGGCGGGACCGACGAGGAGACCCGGGCACACGCCCGGGTCTCCTCGTTGCCGCGTCGAGCCCGTACCCATGACGTGGGCCCCGCCGGATCGCCAGCGGGGCCCATCGGGGTGGCAGGTCGTCAGCCCTTGCCGGCGGTGCCGATCTCCTCGCGGTCCCACATGGACGACCAGCCGCCGGTCGCGCCCGGCTCGCCGGCCAGCAGGTCGGGGATCTTCGCGACGTCGAAGACGCCCCAGTGCTCGGCGATCCTGCCGTTCTCGAACCGGAAGGTGTTGGACCCGCCGATCTCGAACCGGCGACCGGTCGCCGGGATGCCCATGAACGGGCCGGTGTGCTCGAAGTGCAGCAGGATGGCTTGGGCCAGGATGTCGCCCTCGCACACCGACACGAGCACCTCGACCTTGCGGGTGGTGAGCACCTGGTTCGCGTGGTCGAACCGGTGCGCCACGCCGTCGCGGCTCGGCGGGTCCCACGGCGGGGCGAAATGGTCGACGAAGCCCGGCGCGAGGACGTGCTGCACCGCGGTGAGGTCGTAGTCGAACAGCACCGCCTTGCGGAAATTCCGCACGGTCTCCTCGAACTCGCGTTTGCGCTGCGCCAGATCCGGGTGGTGTCCGGTCATGTCGGTCTCTCCGTTTCCTCGAAATTGCCCGGCTGCTCAGGAAAAGGCGTTGGACAGTTCGGACGGCAGCATTCCGATCTGCACGAGGATGCCGAGCGCGTCGGCCACCCCCCAGTGGTCGACCACGACGCCGTCGACGATCCGCAGCTGCCCCATGAGGGCGCAGCTCACCGGGCGGCCGGTCGGCGGGATGCCCATGTACGCGCCGGTGTGGGTGGCGTGCACGGTCATCCGGGTGGCCACCAGTTCGCCCTCGGAGACGATGCTGTGCAGCTCCATGCGCAGGTCGGGGAAGGCGTCGAGGAACCGCCGCATCTCGGCCGCGGTGTCGTCGGCACTGATGGTGCCGGCCCGGCCGTGGTGCACCATCGTCGGGGACCAGAAGGTCATCAGGGCGTTGATGTCGCCGTTGTTCCAGGCGTCGATGAGTTGCCGCACGACGGCCTTGTTGTCAGGTGCTGACACCGCAACCTCCGAATAGATGGGTCGTACCGGGCCGCTGCGGCACCCGGGATCACCCATCGATCCTCGCCCGCGGCCGGCCCATTCCCTTATCCGGTGTTGCTGTCTTTCCGGCCGCGGAAACGGAACAGCAATCGGCGAGAACCGGCCCATCGGCCCGTCGCTCTACCGTTTCGGCAGATGAGGCGGAAAGGCGGCGACATGACGACTCGACGGGCACTCGTCGTCGGCGGCGGACCGGCCGGCCTGGCGACCGCGCTCGCCCTGCGGGATGCGGGCTGGGACGCGGTGGTCTTCGAACGCTCCGCGGACGAGGGGCCGTCCGGCGTCGCCCTCACCCTCTGGCCGAACGCGCTGCCCGCGCTCGCCGCCGTCGGCGCCGACAAGCCGGTCCGGGCGGCCGGCTGCCCGGCCGACGGCAACCAGATCCGCGCCGCCGACGGGCGGATCCTCGACGACGTGCCGGGGCCGGTGATGGCGGAACGGTTCGGCGGCCGGGGCCTCGCGCTGCTCCGCGCCGACCTGGTGGACGCGCTGCGCGCCCAACTCTCCCCCGGGATGCTGCGCACCGGCGCCCGCTGCGTCGGGTGGACTGAGGCGGGCCACCGGGTGCGCGCCCTCTTCGCCGACGGCGGCACCGAGGAGGGCGACCTCCTGGTCGGCGCGGACGGGCTGCGCTCGACGATCCGCCGGCAGCTTCTCGGCGGCGGCGTGGACCCGCTGCGCTACGCCGGCTACCCGGTCTGGCGGGGCATCGCCCGGTACGACCTCGGCACCGCACCGGGCCTGCTCACCATGGGGCGGGCCGCCCAGTTCGGGCTCTTCCCGTTGCCGGAGGGGCGCGCGTACTGGTTCGCCACCCTGCCGCTGCGCCGGGGGTGGGGCGAGCAGTTGCCGCGCCGGGTCTGGTCGGCGCGGTTCGACGGCTGGCACGCGCCGATCCCGCAGGTGCTGGCCGCCACCCCGGATGAGGACATCCTGGTCACCGACATCTACGACCGCGCGCCCGTGCCCCGGTGGAGCGCCGGCCGGGTGGTCCTGGTCGGCGACGCCGCCCACCCGAGCACCCCGAACCTGGGCCAGGGCACCTGCCAGGCGCTCGAGGACGCCGTGGTGCTGGGCCGCTGCCTGCGCGACCACGACGTGGTCCGGGCGCTGCCCCGCTACGAGGCGGCCCGCCGGCGCCGGGCCGACGGCCTGACCCGCCAGGCCCGGATGCTCGGCCGGGTCGGCCAGTGGAGCAACCCGGTGGCCTGCTGGATCCGGGAGCAGATGATCCGCCGCGCCCCGGCCGGCCCCCGGCTGCGGCAGATGGCGGAGATGTTCGCCTTCGAGTGAGGAGTGACCGATGTCGCTGCGGATGTTCCTGCGGGTGCTGGCCATCGTCGCCGTGGCGTCCGGGGAGACGCTGCGGACCCTGCCGGCGTCCCTCGTGCTGCGGGTGACCCGGGGGCCGGTGGCGGCGGCCGATCGCCGGTACCGAGGAATGGTGCGGGCGCTGCAACGACTGGGCCCGACCTTCGTGAAGTTCGGGCAGATCGCCGGTACCCGCCGGGACGCGCTGCCGCCCGCGCTCTGCGCGCGGCTCGGCACCCTCTTCGACGAGGTGCCGCCGATGTCCGCCGCGGCGGCCGGCGAGGCGCTGCGCCGGGCCCGGGCGGAGCAGCCGCGGCTGGTGCTGCGCTCGGTGGATCCGGAGCCGCTGGCCAGCGGCAGCATCGCCTCGGTCTACCGGGCGGTGCTGGACGACGGCGCCGTCGTGGCGCTGAAGCTCAAGCGACCGGGCATCGACGACCGGATGCGGGCCGACCTGCGGCTGATCGAGCTGATGGCGCGGCTGGCCGCGCGGGCGCCGAAGATGCGGGGCATGCCCATCGCCGACCTGGTCGGCTACCTCAGCGCGGCGATCCTCGGCCAGCTCGACTTCCGCCGGGAGGCGGAGAACAGCGAGCGGCTCCGCGCCGAGCTGGCGGAGCTGCCGGAGGTCCGGGTGCCCCGGCTGCACCGGGACCGGTCGGCGTCGAACTGCCTGGTCTTCGAGTACCTGCCCGACCTGGACGGGCGGACCGTCGAGCGGCTCGACGCGCGGGTGCGGGCGCACCTCGCCGAGGTGGTGCTGGCGGCCGTGCACCGGCTCTTCTTCGGTGCCGGCTTCGTCCACTGCGACCTGCACCCCGGCAACCTCTACCTGACCCGCGACGAGCGGGTGGTCGTCCTCGACGCCGGTTACTGCGTCCAGCTGCCCGACGACGTACGGGCGGCGATCGGCGAGTTCTTCGCCCGGCTGGGGGCCGGCGACGGCCGGCGGTGCGGGGAGATCGTGCTGTCCAGCGCGGTGAACGCCGGCGCCGGTCTGGACCGGGATGGTTTCGTCCGGGACGTGGCGGAGCTGGTGGCCCGGACCGCCGGCCCGGACAACGAGTTCGACATGTCGGTCTTCGGCAACGGCGTGTACGACCTCCAGCAGCGGTACGGCATCTACGCCGCCTCCGACTTCGCCTTCCCGCTGATGTCCCTGCTGGTGGTGGAGGGCACGGTGCGCGGGATCAGCCCCGACGTCGACTTCCAGCGGGTCGGCGGCCCGGCGCCCACCCCGCACGCCTGACACCCCCGCGCCGGACGCGGTGGCCTCCCCGGGCAGGGGAGGCCACCGCGGACGCGTCCCGGCTCACGACCGGGCGGCGAGGGGAAGCACCGGCAGGCCGGTGAGGATCGGCGGGTCGATGGGGCGGGCCGGGGAGAGCCGCACGGCCAGCGGGCCGGTGGTCCGGCCCGGGCGGACCACCACCGGCGTGTCGGCCACCCCGACCCAGACGTCTGGGTCGCGGGCGCCTGCCAGCACCTCGCCGACGGTGACCGCCTCCGGGTGCGCGCAGGCCAGCAGGTGCCAGGTGCCCTCGGGCGCGCCGGTGACGGCGAACGGGCCGTCGCCGGTGACGCTGGTGCAGGCGACGGGGAGCCCCTGCGCCAGCGGGGTGGGGAAGAGCCCGAGCAGCACCAGCCGGGCGTCCTCGGCGGGGGTCTGCACGGTGCCGGTGACCACGCCCCCGGGCACCTCGTCCTCCTCCGCCGGCTCGGTGTCGGCGGCGACCACGTGCTCCAGCGGCCGGTCCCCGTGGGCGGCGTCCAGCCGGCGCAGCCGGCCCGGCCCGACCCCGATCTGCTCCGTGAACTGGGTGGTGAAGGTGCCCAGGCTGCTGTAACCGACCGTGGTGCAGATGTCGGTGACGTTCATCCGGCTGGAAACCACCAGGCGGCGCGCCTCGGCCATCCGCAGCGCGGACAGGAACCGCCCCGGCGGGGTGCCGGTGACCAGCCGGAACACCCGGCTGAAGTGGAACGGGCTGAGGTACGCCACCTGGGCCAGCCGGGACAGGGTCCACGGCTCGTCGAGCCGGTCCCGCATCGCCCGGATCACCCGGGAGACCGCGTCCCGATGCTGCTGGAGGACGGTCGAGCGGCCCCGCCGGTGCGCCGGCTCGGTGCGGTCGCCCCGGACCGCGGCGCGGTCGTGGGCCATGGCGGTCACGGCAGCTCCTGCCGGGTCCGGGCGCACTCCTCGGCCAGCGCGAGCGCGGCCGTCCAGGTGGCGGCGAACCGGTGTCGCAGCGTCCGTTCCTGCAGGTCGCTGAGGCCGAGCCGATGCCAGCCCTGGTGCGAGACGGAGAGCGTGCGGCCCCGCTCGCCCGGGTCGGTCCGGACCTGGCAGACGGTGACCGTACGCGCGCCGGGGATCTCGATCGCGAAGTCGAGCGTCCGCTCCCGGTCGAGCTGCCAGTCGCGGAGGGTGAACCGGCGCGGCCCCTCCTCGTCGACCACGAAGAACCAGCCGGGGCCGGCGCCGTCGGTGGCGATGGGGAGCCAGTCGACCACCGTCTCCTCGCGCAGCGGGTGCCAGGAGCCGTTCGGCAGCACCACGCTGCCGTCGATCTCCTGTCGCCACTCGTAGCGGGAGGGGCGGCCGGTCTCCAGATAGCGGGCCAGCCGGCCGACGAAGTCCAGCCAGCCGGCCTTGAGCTGGGCCACCTCGGACCCGGGGCGGCCGGGGCAGCTGTCGTCCACGGTCAGCGTGGTGGCCTCCGCCCCGCCGGTCAGCGTCCAGCCGACCTGGCACTCGGGGCCGACGCCGAGGAAGCTCCAGCGGAACAGCAGGCGGTCGCGCGGCTCGACGTGGTCGACCTCGATGTCGAAGAAGTCGCCGTCGCCGAAGTCCACCCGGGTGCTCGCGCCGGTCGTCATGGGCGCGGACAGGTGGCCGAACCACTGGCCGACCCGGCGCGGGTCGGTGACCGCCTCCCACACCTCGCCGATCGGGGCCGGCACGCTGACCATCACGCGCACCCAGTCGTCGGGCAGTTTCAGATATCCGTCGGGCATCGTTCTCACCTCTCTCTGGAGCGGGTGGACCGGATGTCTCAGGTGCCGGCGGGCAGCAGCCGGTAGCGGGAGCTGCGCAGCGCGGGCCCGTCCGGGTCGGCCCCGGAGCGGACCACGCACTCCACGCCGTCGCCGGTGACGGTGGCCCGGACCAGCAGCGGGGCGCCGGGGCCGGCCGTCCCGTCCGGGATCAACGCGGCGCCGCCGGCCGCCGCCTCGGCCACCGCGCGCATCGCCCGATCGAGGTCGCCGCCGGCCGGCACGACCAGGGCCGCGTCCACCCCGGGTACGCCCTCCGGCCGCCCGGACCAGGCGCCCTGCGTGCCGGGGCGCTCGCCGGAGACGAGCAGCGAGTCAGGCAGGTCCTCGGCGGGCGGGGCGTCGACGAGCGCGGCGAGCAGCCGGGTGGCCGCGGCTACCCCGGTGGCCACCGGCACCGGCACCATGCCGAGTTGCCGGGCGGCGACCCGGGCCACCTGGCGGGCCATTCCGGCGCCGGACCAGAGCGACCACTCGGCGGTGCAGCAGCGGACCGCGGGGTGGGTGGCGGCGTACCGGGCGGTGGCCCGGTGCAGCAGTTCGTTGGCGAGGGCGTAGCCGGCGAGCCCCGGGTGGGCGCCGTGCGCGGTGAGCGAGCCGAAGGTGAGCACCGCCCGCAGTCGCTTGGTGCGGACCGCCGCGAGCACCGTCTCCAGGGTGGCGACCTTCGCGGCGACCAGGGCGTCGACCTCGGCGGGGCCGAGCCGTTTCCCGGTGCCGCCGGCGATCCGGCCGGCGCAGTGCACGATCGCGGTGGGCCGCAGTTCGGCCAGGGCCGCGCGAGCCGCCGCCGGGTCGGTGAGGTCCACGGTGAGCAGCCGGGCCCGCGGGCAGCGCCGGCGCAGCACGGCGAGCATCCGGCGGACGTCGGGCGGGGCGTCGTCCGGCGTACGCAGGTCGAGCAGGACCGGGACGGCGCCGGCGACGGCCAGCGCGACGGCGAGGCGGCTGCCGAGCCCGCCCAGCCCGCCGGTGACCAGGACGGTGGCCCCGGCGAAGCGCGGCGCCCGGCCGGGCAGCGGGGCGGCCTGCCAGCCGAGGGTGTGCACGGTGCCGTCGGCGGCCACGGTGAGCTCGTCGCCGGCGGCCGGCGCGGCGAGCAGTCCGGCGGCCCGGCGCAGCGCCGCCGGGGTGGGCCTGCCCAGCGCGACGGTGCCGATCGTCCGGCCGTCCCCGGCGGCGAGCCCGCGCAGCAGGCTGCCGCCGCCGGCTCCGTTGTGGACCAGGGTGAGCTGCCGCCCAGCGGCCCGTTCGTAGGCGTCGAGCAGCGCGCCGGCACCGGCCGCCGGCCACCGTCCGTCGAGGACCAGCACGTCGACCTCGGGTCCGGCCGCCGGATAGGGCTGCCGGCGCAGGTGCCGGACGAGGGGATGGTCGGCGGGTCCGGTCACCCGCCAGCGGGCTGCGCGGGGGGTGGGCCGGATGGGTGTGGGTGCGGGCCGCAGGGCCCGCAGGGCGATCCGGGAGGGGCGCGAGAGGGGCTCAGGTGACATGGGGCACCTTCCACTCAGCAACTTCATAAAGATATATCGATCGTGGTCTTGAAGCAATCAGAAGGCTGAGCAACTTGAAAGAAATATAGGGAAGGCGGAGGCCCTAGCGTCGAGGCACAGGCCAGAAAGCGCCGAAGGAGGCAGCAATGGCAATCGATCTCTGTAACAAGTCGCCGGGTGCACTCGCCGAGGGTGCCCAGGGTGCGTGGGAGGAGGCGGTCCCGGCCGAGGCCGCCCCGGTCAACCTGGACGCCCTCACCGCGGACCAGCGCGACGCGCTCAACTTCTCCTACCGGACCACGCTGCCGGCGATGGACCCGCGCTTCGTCGCCGGTGACCCGGCGGCCTGGGCGAGCGACTTCGGATACGCGCTGAACAAGGTCGCGGTCCGGCTGGACAACCGCACCAACCAGGAACTGCGCGACGCCGCGCTGAACCACCCCGACGCGGCCATGCGCGAGCAGGCCCTGTTCGAGTACGCCGACCGCGACCTGCCGGACGCGATCGAGCTGCTCGGCCAGGCCGTGCTGCACGACCCCAACCGCGAGGTCCGCTGGGACGCGCTGTGGGCCATCGAGAAGCTGGGCGGCGCCCACGCGGTGGCCAGCCTCAGCAAGTTCGCCAAGGACGCGGACCCGGAGATCGCCGAGTGGTCGCACCTGTTCCGCAGCGAGCTGCAGACGGGTGACCCGGCGTTCGACGGCCGGGCCGGCAAGTTCACCGCGGGCCGCACCTTCGACGAGACCATCTACCTGCTGATCCACTGCGACCTGTACGTGCGGCTGGACGACTCCAACCAGCACTGGGGCAAGATCTCGCTGGCTCCGCAGGGCCTGGCCCGGATCTACGGCCAGGCGCACGCCTGCCCGAACGTGGCGACCCGCGAGCGGCAGCTCGTGATCGCCAAGACCATCGACGGGCTGCACGCCGACGGCTCGCCGCACTGCGACAACTACCTGTTCCGGGGGTTCACCGACCGCACCCGCCGGGACCGGGGGAACTTCTTCTTCGAGTCGCTGGTGCCCCGGACGTTCTTCAAGTCCGGCCACGCCGACGACCCGAGCGAGGGCACCCGCCAGGCCAACATCGGCTTCGCCCGGTACGGCACCTGGCACCTCGACCCGAAGTTCCAGATCCACGACGAGGCGGCCATCCGCTACGTGCGTGGTCGATTCCAGGGCTGGGGCTACATCAACCTGGCCCGGATCGCCGGCCGCTCCATGGAGGAGATCCTCCAGCCGGGCAACGGCGTGCTCTCCACCCTGCACGACCCGGAGATCGGCCACATGACCAACGCGTTCATCCTCGGCACCTTCAAGGGGAAGCTGAACGACTGGGACGGCGACGGGGTCATCGACATGAACTCCCGCGACGTCTACTCGACCGTCGACGGCGAGATCGACATGAACCAGGACGGCGTGGCGGACCAGCCCGGCCTGACCTGCTGCGACCACACCACCCTGCTGCCGTAACGAAGGAAGAGGACACCAGAGATGAGCACCAAGAGCGTTCTTTTCGGTCGCCCGGTCCAGACCGAGGGCGTGCCGAACGTCTACGCCGGCGCCCCGGTCGTCCCGTGGACCCCGCCGGAGCCCGGCATCGACAACCTGGGCATCAACTCGATCGACACCTTCGCGGTGCCGGGCGTGGGCGAGTACACCGTCGCCTTCGACGGCTGGGTGCGGGTGGTCCGGTCGCCGTCCACCTCGGGTGACTGGGCCGACGCCGAGGTCTACACCAACCTCATCGAGATGAAGATGGTCGGTGAGTGCGAGGAGCTCGGCAAGATCACCGTCACGCTCAACCCGGACTGCCTCTCCGCCGGCCAGATCCGCACCCCGTTCGACCCGTACGCGGGTGAGGGGCCGTCGGCCAAGGCCTGCCGGATGGCGGTCGGCGCGATCTTCGACATGCCGAAGCTCGGGCTGAAGCTGATGAACCGCGAGCCGATCATCCTGACCATCGACGACGTGCGCAGCATCCCGCCGGCGGGCGCCCCGGGCAAGGGGCAGATCTACCGGATGATGCCGCTGCTCGACGTCAACGACCCGGACGGCCAGCCGGTCGCGTACCTGACCAGCCTCCGGTTCAACATGGGCGGCTACCTGCAGCCCGACCAGATGTGATTCCCCACGGTGCGGGAGGCCGGCTCCGGCCGGTCTCCCGCACCGGCGCGACCGCCCCGCCCGGTCCCAGGGCCGGGGCGCGGCAACCCGAAGGAGCGACCACAGTCGGAGGTTGGCATGCCCGTGGACGACCGGAGCGCACCCGCTCCCCGGCTGGAGCCCCGACCGGGCTTCACCGGGGTCGAGCCCGATGACTTCCCGCTGCTGCACCGCAACGGCGGCTATCCGCTGGCCCAGGACCGCTGGGAGCGGCTGGTCAGCCAGGTCCACATCCCCGCGCCCGCCGACCGGGTCTGGTCGGCGCTCACCGATCCGGAGCAGGTCGCGCAGTGGCTCGCGGTCTGCCGGGGCGGGTGGGCCACCGCCGACGGCGAGGCGATCCTCGACTTCGAGGACGGGGAGTTCTTCTTCTGCCGGATCCGCGACGTGCGGGAGCCGGCCTCCGGCGGCGAGGGCCGCCTGTCGTACCTCTGGCGCTGGGTGGGGGTGGGTCCGGCCACCGAGGTGACCTGGCAGCTCACCGCGACCCCGCACGGCACCCAGGTCACCGTCGTGGAGGAGGCGTTCAACCCGCCCTCGGACTGGCGGTCGTGGAACGGCATGGGCTGGCCCGGCATCCTCGACCAGCTCGCCGACTTCATCCGCACCGGGGTGCCTTGGCGCTGGCCGTGGCGCCGGATGGGCCCGTACGTGCAGACCGAACTGCCCGGCACCACCTTCGAGGTCTGGGGGCTGCTCACCTCGACCCCGGCCACCCAGTTCTGGCTCAGCCGCACCAGCGGCAGCCTGGACGCCGGCAGCGAGGTCGGCCTGATCCTGGGCGACGCCAGCGGGGTGGCCACCATGACGGTCACCCGGCACGTCGAGGCGTACCAGCAGTTCCCGTCGTACCTGCCGCGGCTCGAGTTCAACCTCCGGCGGCCGGGCTGGCCCGGTGAGCTGGAGGGGCACCTCTGGATCGAGCCGGCCGGGCTGGGCGGCAGCATCATCCAGGTCTTCCATTCCAACTGGGAAGCGTTGAGCACGATCGCCCCGCCGCTGGACGAACGCAAGATCCTCACCGGTTACTGGGTGGGCGCGTTCGGCCGGGCCGCGCTGCTCTGCCAGCGGGCGTTCGGGGACTCGTTCCCGGCGGCGCCGCCCGGACGGGACCTGGACATCCCGGCCGACCTGAACGGCACCGGGAACGGCCAGCGGGTCGACGCCGGCCCACACGGCTGGAGCCGGTAGGCCACGGTGGCGGCGCCGGCGGTGGGCACCCATCAGGGCCGCCGGCGGCGTCGCCACCAGGCCAGCCGGGCGCCCAGCACCACCAGCACCACGGCGTTGGCGCCCAGCGCCACCAGGGTCAGCGGATCGGGCGGCCCGGCGTGCCCGGCGTGGCCCTCGGCCGCCGCCGGAGCCGCCGCCCCGGCGTCCACCGGGGGCGGCGGGCCCGCCGGGCGGCCGACCGCGAAGGCGTACGCGCCGCTGGGCTCGGAGCCGTCGGCGAGGGTCACGTGGTACGCCACCACGTACCAGCCCTCGCCGAGCGGGGGCAGCGTCTCGCGTACCGCCGTGCCCTGGACGGTGGTGGCGCCCCGGTCGACCCGCTGCCCGGCGGCGGCGGTGACCGTGACGTGTGCGTCGCCTCGGCGGGGGCGGCTGCCGAAGGCCAGCTCCACGGCGGGCGGGGCGGTGGCGAGCACCGCCCCGCGGGCCGGCGCGGCCGCCACCACCGGGTCCTCGGGGGCCCGGAACAGCGGCCGGAGCAGCACCACCGCGCCGATCAGCAGCACCAGCACCGCCGGGACGCGGCGCAGCGCCGCGCCCCGGCGGGGAACCGCTGGCGTCATGCCGGCACCCGGTGCGGCGCGGCCCGGTCCGGCGCGGTCGCGGTGGACCGGCGACCGGAGTCCCGGAGGTAGTGGTACATGGCCACCACCATCGGCAGGAACACCACCGCGTTGTAGAACAGGTGCAGCTCGACGCGGGGGAACCAGAACTGGAGCACGCTGGTCGGCGCCGGCCGGCCGGCCAGGTGCGCGCCGGTCTGGGCCTGGATCAGCAGCAGCAGGTGCTCGATGTGGTGCCAGAACTGGATGGCCAGCGCCGCCGTCCACCAGGTGCGGGCCCGGCCGGTGAAGCCGGGTCGCAACGCCCAGAGACCGACGAGCATCACCAGCGCGTAGCCGTAGTGCAGCCACTCCGAGGTGACCAGCCAGGGGAACGGCAGGCCCAGCACGCCGCGGGCCTTGGGCACCGGCCAGCCGAGCCCCCAGATCTGCACGGCCTGGGCGATGTGTTCGGCCCAGTGCCCGAGGACCACCAGCATGAACAGCATCACGGCGGTCCGGTGGTGACGGCCGTTCAAACTGGCCAACAGCCCGGTGCGGTCGGTGTGCGGTCGGTCGGTCACGATCTTCTCCTCAGAGAGTCGGGTGCGACGGTCAGCCCGCCCGGCGTTGCGGGGCCAGGTGGGCGGTCTCGGCGGCGGCGCGCAGCAGCATCGGGCGGGCCGCCGCCTGGAAGTCGATGTCGGGGTCGAGGTCGCGGACGGTCCCCTCGATCACCAGCAGGGACAGCAGCGGAAAGACGAACTCGGACGCGGCGTACAGGCCGAAGTCCCGTTGCAGGGTGAACAGCTCGGTACCGAAGCGGGTGAGCTGGAACTCCTTGGCCGGCACCCCGGTGTTCCGCTTGACCAGCTCGGCCACCCGGCTGATGAAGCCCTCGACGTCCGCGTCCGGCGCCACCCGGACGGCGCTGTCCACCACCACCTCGCCGCACTGCCGGCCCCGGCCGAGAGCCAGGCCGAGGAAGAAGTCGGCGAACTGCCGGCGTACGGTCGGGTTCAGCCGGATGCTGAACCCGGCGTCCAGCACGACCACCCGGGGTCCCTTGAAGTAGACGTTCCCCGGGTGCAGGTCACAGTGGACGAAGCCGTCCAGGAAGAGCATCTGGTAGACGGCGCTCACCGTGCGGGCGGCCAGCCGGGGCCGGCGGGCCGGGTCGATCTCGGCGACCGGTCGGGCCACCAGGTCCGGAATGAACTCCATGGCCAGGCAGTTCGGCCGGCACAGGTCGGGCAGCGTCGCCGGGATCCAGACGTTGTCCGACCCGGCGAAGTTGCGCCGCAGCTCGGCCAGGTTGGCCCGCTCTCCTGCGAAGTCGAGCTGCCCGAGCACCGCCGCGCAGACGAAACCGGTCAGCTCGGCCAGCGGCACCCCGCGGCCCGGGGGCAGCTTCTCCGCCAGCGCCGCGGCGCCGTGGATGAGGGCCAGGTCGAGCGCCATTCGGCGGCGGATGCCCGGACGTTGCAGCTTCAGCGCCACCTCCCGGCCGTCCGGCCGGACGGCCCGGTAGACGCCGGCGATGCTGCCGCTGGCCCGCGCCGTCCGCTCGACCTCGGTGAAGTGCCGGGCCAGGTGCGGGCCGTACGCCTCGCGCAGCGCGCGACGCAGCTCCCGGTCGGACATCGGCCGGACCCGGTCGTGCAGCCGGCCCAGCTCGTCGCAGAGCAGGGGCGGCAGCAGGTCCCGCCGGGTGCCCATGATCTGACCGAACTTGACCGGCGCCGGCCCGAGCCGTTGCAGGTGCCGGACCAGCCGGCGGTAGAAGAAGCGGGCCGCCGCAGTGCGGCCGCGCAGGGGTCGCAGCACCGCCGCGCCCGCCGCCGCCGGCAGCAGGTACGCGGCGCTGCTGGCCAGCACCAGCGCGCCACGGGTGGCCATGGCGAGGCGGGACTGGCGGGGGATGGTGCGGGAGAGTCCGGCGGGGCGGTCGCCGGGGAGGGGGTTCTCCGGGAGCATCAACGCCTCCTTGCACGGGGACGGGTGTGCGTCGGGTAGTCCGAACGTGGCGCACTGTCATGGACAGGGTTCTATAGATCCCATAGCCTCTTGATGGGGGGAGGCGACATGGGCGCTGCCGTAAACACTGTCCGGATAAGGGTTCTGGGCCCGGTCGCCGCGTTCCGCGACACCACCGAGATCCCGTTGGGGCCGTCCCGGCAGCGCGCTGTCCTCGGCTACCTCGCCCTGCATCCCGGGCAGCCGGTGCCGCTCGGCGCGCTCACCGAGGCGGTCTGGGGTGATGACGCCCCGGCCAGCGGTGACCACCTCGTCCGGACGTACGTGGCCCGGCTGCGCCAGGTGCTGGAGCCGGACACCGCGCCACGTGCCCGGACCAACGTCATCGCCTCGGTGCCGGGCGGCTACCGGCTCGACGTGCCGCCGGAACGCGTCGACGCGGCGCACTTCCAGCAGCTGCTCTACCGGGCCCGCGCCCGGCAGGCGGCTGGCGCTCCGCACGAGGCCTTCGAGCTGCTCGACGCGGCGCTCGGGCTCTGGCAGGACCCGACCTTGGCCGACCTCGGCGGCCTGCTGGCGAGCCCCCGGCACCTCACCGCGCTGCGCGACGACTGGGTCGACGCCGGCCTGCGCCACGTCGCGGTGGGGCTGACCCTCGGGCAGGCGTCGGTGGTGCTGCCGGTGGCCGAGCAGCTCGCCGCCGTCGAGCCGCTTCAGGAGGCGGTGCAGGCCCGCTACCTGGAGGCGCTCACCCGCAGCGGGCAGCGGGCCGCCGCCGTGCACCACTACCTGAGCGTCCGGGCCCGGCTCCGCGCCGAGCTCGGGGTGGAGCCCGGGCCGGAGCTGCGCCGGCTGTACGCCGCCCTGCTGCACGCCGGGGACGAGCCGGAGCCGGGCGTGGAGCCGCCGTCCCCGGCCGTCCCGGCCGGGGCGGAACCCGACCGGCGGCCCGGCTGGCGCGGTCCCGGCCCGGCCATCGGCCCGCTGATCGGTCGCGAGGACGACGTCGCCCGCTGCGCCACGCTGCTGGTCGCGCACCGGCACGTCACCATCGTCGGGCCGGCCGGCTGCGGCAAGTCGGCCACCGGGCTGGCGGTCGCCGAGCGGGTCGCCGCCGCGTTCCCCGACGGGGTGGCCACGGTCGACGCCGCCGAGGCGCGGGACTGCGGCGAGGTGCTGCGCCTGCTGGCCGAGACGCTGGAGCTGCCGGGGCCGAACGCCGACCCGCTGCGCGCCGTCGGCGACCAGCGGATGCTGCTGGTGCTCAACGACGTCGAGCACCTCGGCGCCCGGGCCGGCGAGATGGTGGAGCACGCGCTGCACCGCTGTCCGCGTACGGCCATGCTGGTCACCTCCCGCCGCCGGCTCGGGCTCACCCACGAGGCGGTGTTCCGGCTGGCGCCCCTGCCGCTCCCCGACACGGACAGCCCGGACGCGCTGCCCGACAACCCGGCCGTCCGCCTCTTCGTGCACCGGGCCGGGCTGGTCCGGCCCGGCTTCCGCCTCTCCCCGGCGGACGCCGTCACCGTGGCGCGGATCTGTCGCGGGCTGGACGGCCTGCCGCTGGCGGTCGAGCTCGCCGCCGCCTGCCTCTACACCGACAGCCTCGACGGGGTGCTGCGCCGGGTCGACGACCCGCTGGACGAGCTGCGGCCGCAGCGGCGCGGCCATCCGCAGCACCACCGGTCGCTGCGCGCCGCGCTGCACCGCAGCCTGGCCGCGCTGTCCCCGGTCGACCGGGCCTGCCTGGGCCGGCTGGCCCGGCGCGCCGGTGGCGACCGGTGCTTCTCGCTCGACGAGGCGGTCGCGAGCTGCGCGGACCTGGTCCCGCCGGCCGAACTCGGGGCCGTGCTCGACCGGTTGGCCGACGAGTCCCTGCTGGACCGCCGGCCCGGGCCGGACGGCCCGCGCTTCGGGCTGCTCCGCACGGTGGCGCTGGCGGCCGCCGCCGGGCCGGGGAACGACGGGGATCATCAGGCGTTCCACGGCATGGTCGGGAACCAGCCGTAGCCGAACATGGCCGGCAGCCGGACGTCCCAGTAGAAGACCAGGAACGCGCCGAGCGCCAGGAGGCTGACCCCGACCAGCAGGGCGGCCCGGCCGGGGCGGGACAGCCACCGCTGGAAGGCGCCGCGGGTGCCGAGCACCAGCACCAGGGCCAGCACCGCCATGATCAGCACGTTGCCGAGCGACTGGAGCACCAGCACCAGCGCCCCGTAGAACGGGTTGTGGCTCTCCACCGCCTGCTCCAGCAGCATGTGGAACAGCGGGTACGGCCGGCCCACCAGGAAGCCGCCAACCAGCGCGCCCAGCGTCACCAGCCGGGCCACCGGCCGGCCGGCGAACGGGTCGGGGAGCAGGCCCAGCGCGGCCAGCCCGAGCCAGGCGAAGGCCAGCCCGATCACGCCGAACACCACGGATGCCTGGACCAGCCGGACCGGAAGGCCGTCGCCCACCGTCCCGGTGGAGAGCTGCGGCAGCCGGGAGCCGATCAGGACGGCCACGAAGCCGTACACCGCCGCCACCGACACCAGCCCGAGGGCCAGCCAGCCGAGCGGGGCCAGCGCGGCGGCGATCCGGCCGCGGCGCGGGCCGGCCGAGCACTCGGCGACGTCGGGCAGCGCGCCGAACACGGCGATGTTGCAGGCGGTGAACGTGCCGGCGAAGCCGGAGACGAAGGCGAACACCACCCCCGCCGCGGAGCCGGCGATGGCGCTCTGCTTGGCGTCGGTGCCGAGCATCGAGTTGGCGACGTTGTCGCCGATCACGTGGTCGACGAACTCGAAGGACCAGAGCACGGCGAGCAGCAGGCCGCCGAGCACGCCGGCGACCGCGGCGACCGGGCGGCGCCGGGTGGGGGTCAGTTCGGTACGGGGAGTGGAGCTGGCGAGGGCGGTCATGTGGCGGTCCTCTCCGTGGCCGGAACCATGGAATAGTGAAGGGATGGGATGCCCGAAAGGGAGCGAGCGATGGGGCTGCTGAAGGACCGACGCACCTACGACCAACAGTGCGGACTGGCCTATGCGCTGGACGTCCTCGGCGAACGCTGGACGCTGCTGATCGTCCGGGAGCTGCTGATCCGGCCCCGTCGCTACGGCGAACTCCTCGATGCTTTGCAAGGAATCGGCACCAACCTGCTGGCCGACCGGCTCGGCTTCCTCGTCGAAGCGGGACTGGTCCGGCCACTCGATCCGCACCGGCGGACCGCGGGCTACGCGCTGACCGAGCTGGGCGAGCGGATGCGGGAGCCGGTGCTGAGCCTGGCCCGCTTCGGCCTGACCTACGCCGCCCACCAGCCGCCGCCGGCCGCGTCGGTGACCCGGCCGGCCTGGGCCATCCTGGCCACCGACGCGATGCTCGACGACGCCCGTGCGCCCGGCATCGACGAGGTCTACGGCTTCGACGTCGACGGCGAGCAGTTCCACGTCGTGGTGGAGGGCGGCCGGGCGGTCCTGCACCCCACCGCGGCGCCCGAGCCGACCCTGCACGTGAAGACCGACGCGAAGACGTTCTTCCAGCTCGGGGTGCGGCGGCTGGACCCGCTGGAGGCGGTGCTCGCCGGCTCGGTGCAGGTCTCCGGGCCGCCGGCCGCCATGTCGCGCTGCCTGCGGCTGCTCGGGCTCGCCGGCAACCCGGTCGGCTGACCCGGTCAGCCGGCCCGGCACGCCGGCTCCCACACGGTCCGTTCACCGCTCGGCACGCCGATGTGGATGGAGACCTGGCCGCGCAGTCCCTGCCGGTCGCTGACCGCCATCAACAGCCCGGTCAGCGCCTCCAGGTGGCGGGCCGTCCGGATGCCCCCGGCATCCAGGGGCGCGAAGCCCAGCGCCCGGGCCAGCGCGAAGACGTCCCGCAGCGCCGCCGGATGGTCGGCGGCCACCGGCAGCGACACCGGCAGGCCGTTGACCCGGCACCGGGCCAGCACCCCGGCGGGCACCGTGTTGAACGCCTTCGCCACCCGCCAGCCCTCGCCCGGGTGGTCCGGCCCGCCGGCCCGGTCGGCGGCGAGTTCGGCCAGCAGTTCGCCGCCGGAGCGGCCGAGCGGCACCAGTGGGGGCTCGCAGAACACCGGGTTGGTCGGGTCGACCAGGGTGCGGCCCCGGCCGCGCCGGCCGGCCGGGCCGCGCAGGAACTCGACCGCGGCGGGGAACGGCACGGCGAGCACCACTAGCGCGGCCCGGTCGAGCAGGTCGGCCACCCGGCGCGGGTCGGCCCGCCCGGGCACCAGGAGGGGGTGGAGGCCGGCCTGCCGGACTGCCTCGGCCAGCCCCCGGCCCATCCGGCCCCGGCCCAGGATGCCGATCACCGGGCCACCACCGCGTACCGGCTCAGGGCCCGGCGCAGCTCGGCCGGCACCTCGACCGGTTCCAGGCCGTGCCCGCCCCGGCGCATGCAGGCCACCGTCTGCCGGCCCTGGGCGAGCAGTGTCGGCGGACCGGGCGACACCCGGACGTAGTCGAAGGACATCCCGATCCGGTGGCCGTCCAGCCGGTCGAGCATCATCCGCACCTCGACCTCGTCGAACGCGTTGCCCTCGGCGTAGAAGTCGGCGTGGCAGTCGACCGTCACGAGGGCCAGCCCGCCGGCCAGCGCGGCCATCACGCCGGGCGCGTGGTCGGCCAGGAAGTGCTCCCGGCAGTGCCCCTGCCAGTGCAGGTAGTGGGCGAAGTAGACGTTTCCCACCAGGTTCGTCTCGTCGAAGGTCACCACGTGCCGGTGGACGTAGCTGTCGGGCATCTCGTCACGCCTCCCCGTCGGGGTCCGCGGCTAGGGCCAGGCTCACCGCGACCGGCCCGGGCGTGGCCGGCACGACCGTGCCGTAGACCGCGTGCCGGCCGGCGTGCAGCGCCACCCAGCCGTCCGGCCCGGTCTCGTCGCGCAGCACCAGCGGGGCGTCCACCGCCGCGCCGGCCTTGACCAGCGCCTCCAGCGCGGTCCACACCCGGGTCCCGGCGGTGGCCGGGTCCTCGCCGGTGAGCCGGGCCAGCGCCGCGGCGACTCGGGCCGCCGCCGTGGGCAACGGTGGGGTGGGGGTGACCACCTCCCAGTCGACCCCGACCGGCCGGTCCGCCGTGGCGGTCAGCAGGTGCCCGTCCAGGTGGCTGACGCTGATTCCGCGCCACCCCAGCGGCGTGGCCGGTACGCCGGGCCGGAGCCGGCCGGTGCCGTCGGCGCGTATCTCGCCGCCGAGCAGCCAGCCGGCCAGCGCCCGGCTGCGTTCCCGGTCGGCCCGTCCGGCCGGCGCCGCGGCCAGGTCCACCCGCAGCTCCGGCCGCCAGCGGCGCAGCCGCCGGGCCACCAGTGGCCCGATCAGCTCGGCCGGCCAGACGCTGTTGTCCACCGGGCCGACCGCCCGTAGCCGCAGCCCGGTCCAGCGCTCCACCGGCGAGCCGTCCGCGTCGATGACGGTGAGGTCGAAGCGGAACTCGTCGCCCGCCTCGGCGACCTGTCGGGCGTGGACGGTCAGGGTGCCCTCCGGGCGGGCGTGGATGTCGATCCGGTCCACCCCGACCGGCAGCACCCGCCGGTCCGGCACGCAGGCCTGGAGCAGGTGCAGGAAGGCGTCCCGCACCCCCGGGTCGCCCAGTTGCAGCCGCTGGTCGTGGAACCCGCCGAACCAGGTCGCCGCCTCGGAGTGCACCTCGGCCACGCACCGGTAGGCGCTCAGCCCGTGGTAGCCGGCCACCCGCCGGAACCGGGGGCCGTGGAAGAAGGCCGGGCCGTAGAGCGGGCCGCCGGGCACCAGCAGCCCGGTCGAGGGCGGCGGCACCGGCTCGCCGGAGGTCACCGCGCCGCCGTACGTGCCGGTGAGGTGGTCCACCGCGAAGCCGGTCTCCGCGCTGCGCACCGCCGCCCGGACCGTGCCGTCCGCGCCGGTCAGCGCGGCCACCCGGACCGGCCTCGGCTCCCGGTCGCCGACCGTCACCGGGCGGGTCAGCGCCACGTCCCGGATCACCGTGGGCACCTGCTTCGCGCCGAGCGCGGCGGCGGCCTGCGCCATCGCCTCCAGCCCGAGCACCGCCGGGAGCACGGCCGCGCCGTCGATCCGGTGGTCGTCCAGGTAGGGGTCGGCGCCGAGCGAGAGCCGGGCCTCGCTGACCAGCTCCACGCAGGGCGTGCCGATCAGCCGCGACTCCAGGAAGCGCCCGTGCTCCTCGGCGCACTCGTCCCACTCCAGGGTGTCGCTCACCGGCAGCCGGCCGGCCACCAGCACCACCGGCGGCAGCGCGGGCGTGGCGAGCAGTTCCAGCAGCAGGCGGGTGCCCTCGTCCGGCGGGATCGGGCTGACCCCGCGCCGGAGCAGCCCGTCGAGCACGCCGAGCCGGACGCCCATCCCGGTCCCGGACCAGACCGACCACTCGATGCTCAGCCAGCGCACCTGCGGCACGGCGGCGGCCAGCTCCGCGCAGCGCCGGGAGAGGTACTCGTTGGCGGTGGCGTACGCGGCCTCACCGGGGAGCCCGGCCCGGCCGATCACCGAGCCGAACGCCACGGCGAAGCGCAGCTCGTCGGGGTCCAGCGCGGACACCACGTGCTCGAAGCCGTACGCCTTCGGGGTCAGGGTGCGGTCCAGCTCCTCGGCGGTCAGCTCGGTGACCGGGGCCGGTTCGTTGCGCCCGGCGGCGTGCAGCAGCCCGCGCACCGGGCCGTACTCGGTGCGGACGGCGGTGACCGCCGCGGTTACCGCCGCCGGGTCGGCCAGGTCCACCGACCGGTAGACCCCGCCCGTGCGGCGTACCGCCTCGACAACCTCCGGGTCGTCTGCGGGGCTGCGGCCGAAGAGCACCAGCCGCGCCCCGGTGGCCTCGCCGAGGGCCGCCGCGCAGGCCGCCCCGATCCCCTTCGCCCCCCCGGTCACCAGGCAGACCTCGCCCGGGCCCAGCGGGATCCGCCGGTCGGTGCGGGGCTGGCCGTCCAGCAACCGGGTCACCGGCACGGTGCGTACGCCGTCCGCGCCGTACACCACCTCCTGGTAGCCCGACCACGGCCGGGACGCCTCGACGGCGGCCAGCCGGACGCCGGCCGGGCCCGGCGGGGTCTCCACCACCAGCACCGGCGCCCCGGCCTCCACGGCCAGGCTGCGGCCGACGGCCGCGCCGACCCCGCCGTGGTGCAGCACCACCAGCGGCCGGCGGTCGGCCGCCGCGGCGCGCAGCGCGGCGGCCACGTCGGCGGTCGGGATGTCGGTCAGGCCCGGCGGCAGCGCGAGCAGCCGGCCCGCCGTCACCCCGGCTCCGCCCCGGAACGCGGTCCGCACCGCCTCGGCGTGCGGGTGTCCGGCCAGCGGGCCGACCACCTCCCAGCCGGGCGGCTCGGTCGCCGGGGCGGCGGTGGCCGGCCGGGGCACCAGGTGGTGGCGGAACACCCGGACCCAGGGGCCCACCCCGGCCGCGGGCAGCTCGTCGGCGGGTTCGTCGGCGGTCGGCAGCCCTTCGATGGCGGCGGCGAACTCGCCCACCGTGGCGTCGGCCAGGGACAGCGGGGTGGCCGGCAGCGCCCGGCCCAGCTCCCCGGCGATCTCGGCGGCGAGCTGTCCGACCCGGATCGAGTTCAGGTGCAGGTCGGCGAGGAGGCGGGTGCCCGGGCCCACTTCGGCGGCCGGCAGTTCGGCCAGGTCGGCCACCCGGGCGGCGACCAGCTCGGCGGTGCCCCGGCCGTCGGCCGCGGGGCGGGCCGCCGGGACGGGGCGCGGGTCCGGCGTCGCGGCCCGGGGCGCCGGCAGGGCCGCCGCCGGCACCTCCTGCTCGCACGGGTTGACCAGGAACTCCCGCTTCCGATCCAGGTCGAACGGGCGGGTGAACCGCGGGGCGAAGAAGGGCGTCACGTCGTCGACCGCGCCGGCGGCGAAGAGCGCCGCGGTCCCGGCGGCCACGCCGGCCGCGCTCGCCGCGCCGGCGTCCAGGCTCACCGCGGTACGCCCGGCCGCCTCGGCCAGCGCGGTGAGCATCCGCCCGGGGCCGACCTCGACCAGCAGGTCGGCGTCGAGCAGGCTCAGCGCCTCGCGGAAGCGGACCTGCCCGGTGAGCTGCCGGACCAGCACCTCGACCGGGTCCTCGTCGGCCCACCACGCCCCGGTGACCGTGGACGCCACCGGCCGCTCCGGCCGCCGCCAGGGGATCCGCCCGGCCGCCGCGCGCAGCGCCTCGGCGGCCGGGGCCATCAGCGGCGAGTGGAAGGCGTGCGAGACGGGCAGCGGCGTCGCCTCGATCCCGGCGCGCCGCGCGGCCGCGGCGACCCGGTCCAGCTCCGGCCGGGCGCCGGCCACCACCACGTGCCGCTCGCCGTTGTCCGCGGCCACCACCGCGCCGGTGCCGTCGGCCAGTTTCCGGGCGGCGGCCAGGTCGGCCCGGAGCGACAGCATTCCGGAGGGCACCTCGGTCGCGGTGGACATCGCCACGCCGCGCGCCCGGGCCAGGGCCAGCGTGTCCTCGGCGTCCACCGCGCCCGCCCAGCTCAGCGCGGCCAGCTCGCCGAGGCTGTGGCCCAGCGCGCCGACCGGCCGGGCGCCGAGCCGCTCCAGCCAGCGGATCCCGGCCAGGCTGTCGGCGATGATGGCCGGCTGGGCCACCGCCGTGTCGACCGGCTCCGCCTTCACGCGTTCCGGACCACCGCCCGGCGCGGCGGCCGAAAGATGGCCGGCGTCGATCCGCGCGTCCGCGTCGTCGAGGAGCTGCCCCAGCGCGCCCCGGTCGGCGTGCACCGGGGCGGCCTGGCCCGGAAAGAGCAGCCCCACCCGCAGCGGCTCCCCGACCACCAGGAACACCCCGCGACCCGGGTCGAGCAGGCGCCGGCCGCCTTCGGCCAGGTGCCCGAGCGCCCGGTCGAGGGCGGTGACCAGCTCGTCGGCGTCGCGGACGGCGGCGGCGAACCGGGCCGGGGCGTCCCCCCGGTGGCCGGCGGCCAGACCGGCGGCCAGGTCGGTCAGCTCGGGACGGGACAGCGCGGCCGACGCCGCCCGGAGCCGGGTCAGCAGCCCGGTCAGCGCCGCCGCGTCCGGCGCCCCGCAGACCACCAGTTCGTGGTCCGGGTGCGGCCGGCTCAGCCGCCGCACGTGCGCGCTGAGCGGCCGGGGCGCCGACGGAGCCGTCCCGCCGAGCACCACGTGCGTGTTGATCCCGCCGAAGCCCATCGCGCTGACCGAGGCGTACCGCTCGCCGGCCGGCCAGGGCCGGGCCTCGTCGGTGACCCGCAGCGCGCCCCCCTCGGCGAGCAGCGGGTGCGGCCAGCGGCAGCCGGTGGTCGGCGGCAGCACCTCCCGGTGCACGGCGAGCACCGCCTTGATCAGCCCGGCCACCCCGGCCGCCGCCTTGGTGTGCCCGATGTTCGCCTTGATGCTGCCCAGCACCGCCGGGGGCGCGGCCGGTCCGCGTACGCCGAGCAGGGCCCGCAGTTCCGCCTCGTCGCCCACGGCGGTGCCGGTGCCGTGCCCCTCCACCAGCCGCACCGCGCCGGGCTCGAGGCCGGCCCGGTCGTACGCCCGGCGCAGCGCCAGCCGCTGACCGCTCTCCTCCGGCCGGGTCAGCCCGCCGCTGCCGTCCGACGAGGACGCCCAGCCGACCAGCCGCCCGTACGGGCGCAGCCCCCGCTCCAGCGCGTACCCGGCCCGGGCGAGCACCACCACGCCGCAGCCCTCGCCCGGCAGGAACCCGGTGGGCCGGGCGTCGTACACCCGCATCTCGTCCCCGGCCAGCGCGCCGACCCGGGAGAACCCGACCAGCTCCAGCGGGTCGAGGCTGAGGTCCACCCCGCCGGCCAGCGCCACGTCGAGCTGGCCACCGGCCACCGCCTCCGCCGCGGTGATCACCGCGAGCAGCGACGAGGCGCAGGCCCCGTCCACCGTGTAGCCGGTGCCGTGGAAGTCGAACTGGTTGCAGATCCGCCCGGCGATGGTGTTGGCCAGCGCCCCGGCCAGCGTCTCGTCGCCCGGCACCGGGAACGGCGCCTTGAACCGCTGCTCGACCCGCTCCAGCAGCGCCGCCACCTCGTCGGTCGCCAGCCCCCCGTCGACCAGGCCGGCGGCCACCGCCCGGCGCACGTACGGCCAGCGGGTCCGCATCGCGGCGGCCCGGGAGAACTCCCCGGTCAGCGAGTTGCCGATGACCACGCCGACCCGGGACCGGTCGGTGCCGGCCCCCTCCGGCAGGCCGGCGTCGACCAGGGCGTCCGCGGCGGTCTCCAGCGCCAGCCAGTGGGACAGGTCCACGGCCCGGAAGGTGCTGCCCGGGATCCGGAAGCGGGCCCGGTCGAAGCGCCACCCGTCCAGCACCGCGGCCCGGCGCACCGTGGTCTGGTCGGGGCCGTCGCCGCCGTACTCGGCCAGCGGCAGCCGGCCGGCCGGCAGCGGACGGAACGCCTGCCGTCGGTTGAGGACGTTCTCCCACAGCTGGGCCGGGTTGTCCGCCGCCGGGTAGCGGCAGGCCAGACCCACGATCACCACGTCGTCGTCGACCATCACGGTCTCCTTGCTCGTACGAAAAGGGGTGGGTCACCTGGCTGCGGGCACCGGCAACTGACCCACGCCGACGGGCGCGGCCTCGGCCGGTGGGGTCCCGGCGGGCCGGTCCGCGCCGGGCGCGGGGGCGCCGTCGGCCCGGTCGCGCAGGTTGGCGCCGAGGATCACCAGGGCGCGCAGCCCGCAGACGATGACCAGCGCGAAGAACAGGCCGAAGGTGATGTGGGCGAGCACCAGCAGCCCGTAGACGGCCGCCGTGGCCAGGCCGAACATCACCTGCCGGCGCGGGGCGGCCGGCGTCGTGCCCGGGTCGGTGATCATGTAGTTGGTGAAGAGGATGAAGGCGATCCCGGTCATCGGCAGCAGCGCGGCGGCCAGGTGCGCGTCGAAGAACACCGAGCGCAGCAGCGCCTGGAGGACGAAGCCCCCGGCCCAGCCCAGGATCAGCGGCAGCCGCCGGGTCAGCTTGCCGTTGAGCATGGTGCCGGCGGCCAGGATGGCCAGCGGGATCACCACGTCGACCGGCCCGTCCACGTCCTCGCTGAAGTGGTACGGCGGGGCGATGCTGACCCAGCTGAACAGGATCAGCGTCACGCTGATGCCGAAGTTGCTCGGGTTGAGCACATGCCGCAGGCTGCCCCGGACCCGGAGCCGGATGACGTACTTGCTGCTCACCGCGACCGCGGCGGCGAACATGGTGGGCGCCAGGCTCTGGTTGCCGTAGAGCAGCATGGCGCAGGCCAGACCGGCGATGTGCGCGGGCAGCAGGAAGTTCAGCAGCGCCACGGGCCCGCCGAGGTAGCGCTCGGGGCGCCCGGTGGCGCGCGCCTCGACGGTCTCCAGCAGCAGGTCCACCGCGTACGCGGTGAGCACCGCCACGACCGGCGTGACGTACGCCTGCTCGAAGCCGAGCAGCAGGTGCCCGACGATGTTGAAGACGGTGATGGACAGCGCGAACCGGCGCAGCGCCGTGATCCGTGGGTCCGGTCGGTTCGCCGTACGGGGAGTGGCCTGTTCGGACACGGTCGACCTCCTGTGGCTCGACGGTCGGCTACGCGGTCGGGGTGAGCACGAGGCTGTGCCACCCGGGGTTCAGGGACCTGGTCATGGCGTGCTGGCCGGCGGCGTCGCGCCAGGTCACCGTGACGGTGGCCGGGCCGGACGAGTCGCCGAGCCCGAAGAGCAGGTCGGGGGAGTTGCCGCCGGTGTGACCGTTGGCGGGGTATAGCTGGGCGGTCAGCGGGGTGCCGTCGGCGCGGCGCACCTGGACCGTCGCGCCGACCGCGGGCCGGGGCCGGCCGCCCGGGCCGGTGGCCGGGAGCAGCAGTTGCAGGCCGAGGTGGGCCCGGGCCGGGCCGGTGTTGTGCAGGAACTGCGACCGGGCCCACTGGTTGGCCACCACCAGGTCGAGCCGCCCGTCGTGGTCGACGTCGCCGACGGCCAGGCCGCGGGTGGTGGCGTGCTGCCGGAAGGCGAGCCGGTCGGAGACGTCCACGTAGCGGCCGTCGTCGCCCCGGACGAAGAACGGGTTGCGCTGGTGCCCGGCGATGTCGTCGCCGTCGCGGAAGTTCGGCCAGGCGTACGGGTACTGGAGGAACAGGTCGTTGCCCATGGCCAGCTCCTGCAGCTCGGCCCAGCGGTTCACCCGGCCGCGCAGGAAGCCCAGCGCCTGGACAATCTCGTCGGTGCCGTCGCCGTCGAAGTCGGCCACCTTGATGTCCCAGGCCCACCCGGTGCGGGCCAGCCCCAGCCGCTGGCTCTCGTCCCGGTAGGGGGCGTGGTCGGTGAGCGGGGCGGCGTCGGTGCTGACGAACGCGAAGTTGCTCTCCTGGAGCGCGTACGGGGTGGTGATGTTGCTGACCAGGATGTCCGGCCGCAGGTCGGCGTTGAGGTCGGTGAAGGTGACGCCCATGCTCTTGAACGAGTCGTTGCCGAGCACCTTGGACTTCGGCATGTCCGCGTCGCGCCGCCCGGGCAGCTCGGTGAACCGGATCCGGCCGGGCTGCGAGACGTTGTGCAGCAGGTAGTCCCGGCCGAAGTCGTTGGCCACGTACACCTCGGGCAGGTTGTCGCCGTCCAGGTCCTGGCCGCCGATGGCCAGGGTCCACGAGCGGGCCTGCTCGTCGGTGAGCGCCGCGGAGGCGTCCGCGTACGCGGGGCGGGCCGGGCCGCCGGCGACCGGGGTCAGCCCGGTGAAGCGCAGGATCCGGTTGCGTCCGCCGTTGCGGGCCCAGGACATCGAGTCCTGCATCCGCATCCGCGGATCGTCCTTGGCGGCCGGATCGAGCACCCGCGCCCCGTCCGGGAAGTAGTTGCCGACCACGATGTCGAGGTGGCCGTCGCCGTCCAGGTCGAGCACGTTGGCGGTGGTGCTGTTCCACAGCTCGGTGGGGCGGTCGGTGACGTCGACGGCGGTGAACGCGGCCGGCCCGAACGGCACGTCGGCGCGTTGCAGGTAAGCCAGCGGTGCCCGGCCCCAGAAGTAGACCAGCACGTCGAGCCGGCCGTCCTCGTTCAGGTCGGCGGTCGCGCAGCCCATGGGCGCGGTGTTCCGCGCGTCGTACGGCACTCCGGCGGGCCGCAGCGGGAAGGCCGGGTAGCGGGCGGCCCGGTCCGGGGTCGGGGTGACGCTCACCGAGTCGTCCCGCGGGTCGACCAGGCAGGTGTCGTTGGGCAGGCCGTCCCCGTCGAGGTCGGCCAGCGCCGCCCCGGCGCCGACGGAGGAGATCCAGGCCCGCAGGTGTTCCAGGGCGGGTTCCACGGTCCGCTGGGTGCGGGCGCCGGCCGGGTCGGCGTTCAGGTCGTCGACCGTGAAGGCGAACCGCCCGGCGAGCGTCCGGCGGTCGGCGGCGCTCGCGTCCGGCAGCCGGCTGGCCAGCCCGAGGGTGGTGGCGATCAGGACGGCCAGCAGCGGGGCGATGATCCTGCGGGCGCGATGGGGACTGGGCAT